>NZ_SACR01000010.1 GCF_004016505.1 Rubrivivax rivuli
TACGGCAGGCGTCGTAAGCCCGGCGCCCGCCGTTCGTAGCATCATCGGTCACCGGGCTTACGCCGCCTGCCTCCGCGGTCGGGGTTAGCTCGAACGTTAGGCCCCACAGCCGAAAGTCACGGAACTCGCTATGCCTCTAGATCCTGAGCACACCTATGTGCATCTTGCAGAAAGCGGGCAAGGCACAGAGACGCCCGGTGGTGCTGCCTTCTGGCAACTTCCACCTGCCGAGATGGCGCGCTTCGATCACGGCTGGTTGGTGAGCGAGTTCGTCTGCTCTGAAGACTGGAGCAACTGGGAAATGCATCCGCATGGAGACGAGCTTGTGTATTTGCTCAGCGGAGACGTCGAACTTTTCCTCGAGCTTCCGGAAGGTCTACAAACCGAAAGAATCACCGGTCGCGGCGCGAGGCTTGTACCGCGCGGTGTTTGGCACACAGCCAAGGTCTTCGCACCAAGCCGCATGTTCTTCATCACTCGTGGCGAAGGCACTCAACACAGGGCAACGAGTGGGGCCTAGCCCTTCGCTCAGCCCCCGACCCGCTACGGCAGGCCAGCATGCCCGCGCGGCGCGCTGGTTTATGCTGCACCGCGCGGGCAAGCCGTCCCGCCTCCACGGTCGGGGTTAGCTCGAACGTTAGGCCGCACCAAACACCAACTTCAGATCATGGCGTCCGACCTCAAGACAGTGGCTTTCATCGCGGACCAAAGTGGTCTTGGCGCTCGTTTGACCAACAAGCGAATGTTCGGAGAGTACGCGCTGTACCTCAACGGCAAAGTAGTCGCTTTTGTTTGCGATAACAAGCTGTTCCTCAAGCCAACAGATGCTGGTCGAGCACTCCTGGGGTCACCCATCGAAGCTCCGGCCTACCCTGGATCAAAGAACTACTTCCTGCTCGAAGAAGAACTCGAAGACCCCATCCTTCTGCGCAGGGCCTTCGAAGTCACTGAATCTGTCCTACCGGCAGCCAAACCCAAGTCTCCGGCCAGCAAGGGCACATCAACGCGCAGCAAGCGCTCGGCACCAAAGAGTGCGGCCTAACCCCTCGCTCAGCCCCCGACCCGCTACGGCAGGCCACGCCCGCCGCGAAGCGGGCTTGTTTATGCTCCACTTCGCGGCGGGCGCGTCCTGCCTCCGCGGTCGGGGTTAGCTCGAACGTTAGGCCTCACAAGCCCAAATGCAAATGCGGCGCCATCATCGCGCTTCGGCGACACTTCAGCGCTCGGGAGGCCGCTCAAAACTTCCGCCCAAACGCCCGCAAAGCTTCGCATTCCTGCACGCGAGCAGCTGCAGCGCTCGGGAAGCACTGCAGCACGCGAAGCAGCGGCCAGGAGGCCGCAGTAACCGAACTCCCCCGCTCTTTGGCTACGTCCTTGCTCACCGCTCCAGGCCAGAATACTCGCGCGGCTTGTGCGCGCGCGCATCCCAGCGACGCATAGAGTCCGCCGCTTCAAGTCGGCGCCCCACCGCCCGTGCAACTCGTGTGAGGCCTAACCCCTCGCTCAGCGCCGACCCGCTACGGCGGGCCAGCTTGCCCGTGCGGCGCCTAGGTTTATGCTGCACCGCACGGGCAAGCCGTCCCACCTCCGCGGTCGGCGTTAGCTCGAACGTTAGGCCTCACATGCCACCTTCCTTCCGAACTCGACTGTCCGAAACGCAATGGGTGCTAGCCATATGCTCGCTAGTCCTCGCGGTGTCATTCGTCTACGAGAGCGGGTTCACCAAAGGACTTCTCCGCGCAGTACTGTTTGCGGGGTTCATGGCACTGTTCGCCGCTGGGATCGGATTTTCCATTAATGTCGTTCTCCGCCAAAGAATCTTCACCAAGCCCACTGTCCTGCTGCTATTTGCTGGGGCAACTATCTCAATCTCGACAGCAGCCTATCAAGGAATCAACTCAGCAGCTTGGGTAGCCTTTGGCCTAGTCGTTGGGCTCTTTGTTGGCCTAGTCGCCGGCCTACAGTTCAGGTTCCGCCGCAAACATTGAATGCTCGTCTACTTCAACACCTAGTCAGCTGCCGAAGCGCGGTGAGGCCTAACCCCTCGCTCAGCCCCCGACCCACTACGGCAGGCCAGCTTGCCCGCCCGGCGCGCTGGTTTATGCTGCACCGCGCGGGCAAGCCGTCCTGCCTCCGCGGTCGGGGTTAGCTCGAACGTTAGGCCGCACAGGGAACCGTCCCGCGCCTCGTAAGACCGATACAGCCACGCGCCAATCCGGCACCATCTCGTACGCAACCTCGACATAGCAACTCATGAAGAGCAAGAGAGCTCGTGCCTCAAAGCGACCACCGGCTGCTCCTCGCTCAACGGCTATGACTATCACGGTGCGCTGGCTCGCTCGCGTTGTGGGCGCCGTCGTGTGCTTCGGGCCCCCTGTCCTACTACTTCTTGGCTTCGTACCAGCAATCGAAGGGCCCACGCGTGCCGTTGGCTGGGGCCTTCAAGCACTGCTCCAGGAATGGTGGGGTAAGTCATTGGTCACAATCGCCTGGCTCGGTTTGGGCTGGTTGGGGTATCGATCGCTATTTCCCTCCAGCAAGGGTGCGGCCTAACCCCTCGCTCAAGGCGCGGACCCAGCACGGCAAGCCGCTTGGGCCGCGCTACACCCTTGTCTATCATGCTCCGCGCGGCCCAAGCGCCTTCCCGTGCGGGTCCGCTTAGCTCGAACGTTAGGCCGCACCAAAGAAAGGTTTCGGTATGCCATACATTGACTTTGTTCGGGTCCTCGCTGTTCTCGCTTGCCTTTGGGTCTGCAGTTCCGCAAGGCATCTTGCCCAAGAGGCAACGTTACGAAACAAGTTCAAGCTTCTTGCAGCGCTTGCAACCGGCGTACTGCTTGCAATCGCACCACTGAGCACAGAATGGATCATCAACAGCGTCGCTGGTGAGCAAGTCGCCCCACCAAGTACGCCGTTTACACCAGCCAAAGTCGCGAACTCGCCTGCTCCTGTGATGGTCGCTCATTCGATCGGTATGGTCGAAACCGCTGTTGAACGGAACCGTACTTCGGCGGCATCAATGCTGGTCGCCTTACTCGCTTCGCTGTGCGTTGGATTCATCAGTGGGCGCAGAGGGCGAGCACAAGCTCTCCGGGTGTCGCCGTCCGAGCATGTACGAAGTGCGGCCTAACCCCTCGCTCAGCCCCCGACCCACTACGGCAGGCCGTCTTGCCCGCGCGGCGCGCTGGTTTATGCTGCACCGCACGGGCAAGCCGTCCCGCCTCCGCGGTCGGGGTTAGCTCGAACGTTAGGCCTCACACGAATGCCATCGTCGCCTCCCCAGCCCAGCAAAAAGCTCGCCCACTTCAATAGCTGGTCGTACTTCGGCCTTGGCGTGGTCGCCGTGGTCTTGGTCTTGTACTTGGCAGTTGATTGGACATGGCTGTACTCAGCAAAGGTGGCGCCGAGATACCGCGTGCTGTACTGGGCACTGTTGGCATTCTTGCTCCTCGTCGCCGCAACCCACTTTACAGCCGCCTTTCTGCTGCGCAGGAGGGTCCTTGTATCCGTGGCAGGCTCAGACCCGGCAACATTGCGCGGCTTTGACAGCGAACCTGAAGTCCAGTTGCTGGGCAGCACCTTCAAGCTGCGCGTCGCCGGCCAACTTGTGGGAACGAACGGCCTAGCCTATCTGCTTCGCCTTCAGAACAGGTGGTATCTGGCCGTCGCATCGGCAGCAGAGGCGGTCAAAGCGCACAAAGCCGGCGAGAGGCCAGCCAGTGAGGCCTAACCCCTCGCTCAACACCCCGACCCACTACGGCAAGCACTGTAAGCCCGGTCCGCGGCCTTGGGGCATCATCGCGTACCGGGCTTACAGCGCTTGCCTCCGCGGTCGGGGTTAGCTCGAACGTTAGGCGGCACAGCCATAACCCATGGTCACCACGCGAAGACTCACCCTACTCGCCGGCCTCACGCTGGTGAGTCGCGCTCACGCGGCTGGCATCGGATTCTCTGCGCCGAATATCGTCGCCATCACCCCGCAGCTTGTGACGTCAGGGCAACCGTCTGGCCCTGCACTCGAATCCCTCGGAGCCCTTGGGTTCCAGGCAGTCGTGTACCTCGCACCAAGCAGCGTCCCGGACGCAATCAAGAATGAGCCCGAGATCCTGGCATCGCAAGGCATCGAGTTCGTCCACATACCCATTCCGTTCGGCGCCCCCGAACCTAGCCACGCCGACGCCGTATCACTCGCGCTTCAGCGGCTGCAGGCCAAGAAGGTGCTTGTGCATTGCCAGGTCAACATGCGCGCTTCGAGTATGGTTTTCCTTCACCGCGTGCTTCACCGCAAAGAAAACCCAGCGCTAGCCTACGAGGCAGTAGCTAAAGTTTGGTCGCCCAGCGGCGCATGGCGCACTCTACTTGTCCATCAGCTGGCCAAATACAAAGTCAACTTTGAGCCGTACTGAACAGTGCCGCCTAACCCCTCGCTCAGCCCCCGACCCGCTACGGCAGGCGTTGTAAGCCCGGTCCGCGCCATCCTTAGCATCATCGCGAACCGGGCTTACAACACCTGCCTCCGCGGTCGGGGTTAGCTCGAACGTTAGGCGTCACAAACACACTCATTCTGCTGCTCGCCGGACCATGCGCACAACGAACGCGTTGCTCACCGCCGGCTGCACAACGGGGCTAGCGTTTCTACTCACGGCCACTGTTCTGCCGATCGGACCCGAACAGAGGTGCAAGGCAACTGGTGGTCGCTGGGCCTCAGCGCATGAGGTATGCATTACTAGCTCATGCTTTGAGTCCGGGAGCTGCGGCAAATGGGTGTATCCAGCTGAACGCTGCCACCAGCTCAAGATTGGTGCCCACCGCGCGGAGGTCTACTTCCAGCTGGGAGACCCGGACCAGACCCTTCAGAACGAAGCAAGGTGGCAGGCGGAGAAGGGGTCCCCAGAGTTGGTCGTCGCGACATTCAGTACAGATCGCCTTGCGAGTCTGTCCTGCCCTAAGACCGCGCAGTGACGCCTAACCCCTCGCTCAGCCCCCGACCCACTACGGCAGGCCAGCCGCGACCCCACACGGCAAGCCGCTTGGGCGCCGTGGCACCTTCGCTTATGCTGCGCCACGCCGCCCAAGCGCCTTGCCGCGCGGGTCGCGGTTAGCTCAAACGTTAGGCAGCACGAGCAAGGTCGTTGGTTGGCCTCCACCTCGCCTTGCGGCTGCCGCCGCACAGACACGCGCTCCGGATGTTCCTTTGCGGCTTCTCCGGCCTGCACCGTGGCACACCTGGGCTCCTCTCCGCTGCCCGTCATCGCAGCCCGTCTAAGGCCGGGCCGCTCTGGGACTGCCGCGGCGCTCTTCAACCTCTGGCCGCGGTCCCAGCCGGCGCTAAGGCGCCGAGGAATGGAAGTCACTTGCCCCAAACCTTGGGCATCCACCTCAGCGTGCTGCCTAACCCTTCGCTCAGCCGCGACCCCACACGGCAAGCCGCTTGGGCGGCGCGGCCCCTTGGCCTATGCTGCACCGCGCCGCCCAAGCGCCTTACCGCGCGGGTCGCGGTTAGCTCAAACGTTAGGCAGCTCGAGCCAGGTCGTTGATTTGCCTCCATCTCGCCTTGCGGCGGTCGCCGCAAAGACACGCGCTCCGGCTGCTTCTTCGCAGCCTCTTCGGCCTGCACCACCGCCCGCCTGGGCTCCGCTCCAAGGCACGTCATCGCGGCCTGTCTAAGGCCAGGCCACTCTGGGAACGCCGCTGCGCTCATCAACCTCTGGCCACGGTCCCAGCCGGCGCAAAGGCGCCGGGGAACAAAAGTCACTCGCCCCGGGCCTTCGGCATCTACCTCAGCGTGCTGCCTAACCGCTCGCTGAACACCCCGACCCGCTACGGCAGGCCGTCTTGCCCGCGCGGTGCCTGGGTTATCCTGCACCGCACGGGCAAGCCGTCCTGCCGCAGCGGTCGGGGTTAGCTCGAACGTTAGGCCTCACATTCCAATGGACGGCGTCTTCCCAGTAAGTGTTGCGATTGAGTTCCACGACTCCGAAGTCTCCGTCGTAGAGAAGAGTCGGTCGGGGCTAAGAGTTGCCTTTTCAGCGGCAGTAGTTCATTGCTCAATAAAAGGAGCTCCTGGGCGTAGTGACGGCATCGTGGTGCTGCAAGCCGTGGAGCTACTGCTGCGTGGCTCTCAGGACACCACCGAAACGGAAGGTTGCATCGGAAAGCTGTCAGACGGCTACGTCGAGGTCCAAGGAACTCGCCATACGATGCTCCCGCTCCCGTCTTGCCTAGCCGGCCAAGTCCGCCTTGCCTTGTACTTCGGCAACGGCTCCACAGTTGAGGCAACGGGAAGCGAAGTCGAAATCAAGCAACACGGCGAGCCGCGATTCCTTGAGGTGTTTCGTTGCTAACCACATCCACTGGGAGCTACCGGTGAGGCCTAACCCCTCGCTCAGCCCCCGACCCGCTACGGCAGGCGTCGTAAGCCCGGCGCCCGCCGTTCGTAGCATCATCGGTCACCGGGCTTACGCCGCCTGCCTCCGCGGTCGGGGTTAGCTCGAACGT
>NZ_SACR01000011.1 GCF_004016505.1 Rubrivivax rivuli
CACCGATGGCGAAGGCAATCCCCTGGGCCTGTACTGACGCTCATGCACGAAAGCGTGGGGAGCAAACAGGATTAGATACCCTGGTAGTCCACGCCCTAAACGATGTCAACTGGTTGTTGGGAAGGTTCCTTCTCAGTAACGTAGCTAACGCGTGAAGTTGACCGCCTGGGGAGTACGGCCGCAAGGTTGAAACTCAAAGGAATTGACGGGGACCCGCACAAGCGGTGGATGATGTGGTTTAATTCGACGCAACGCGAAAAACCTTACCTACCCTTGACATGTCTGGAATCCTGAAGAGATTTGGGGGTGCTCGAAAGAGAGCCAGAACACAGGTGCTGCATGGCCGTCGTCAGCTCGTGTCGTGAGATGTTGGGTTAAGTCCCGCAACGAGCGCAACCCTTGTCATTAGTTGCTACGAAAGGGCACTCTAATGAGACTGCCGGTGACAAACCGGAGGAAGGTGGGGATGACGTCAGGTCATCATGGCCCTTATGGGTAGGGCTACACACGTCATACAATGGCCGGTACAGAGGGCTGCCAACCCGCGAGGGGGAGCCAATCCCAGAAAACCGGTCGTAGTCCGGATCGCAGTCTGCAACTCGACTGCGTGAAGTCGGAATCGCTAGTAATCGCGGATCAGCTTGCCGCGGTGAATACGTTCCCGGGTCTTGTACACACCGCCCGTCACACCATGGGAGCGGGTTCTGCCAGAAGTAGTTAGCCTAACCGCAAGGGGGGCGATTACCACGGCAGGGTTCGTGACTGGGGTGAAGTCGTAACAAGGTAGCCGTATCGGAAGGTGCGGCTGGATCACCTCCTTTCTGGAAATAAAGCACTCAATTCAAGCGCTCACACTTATCGGCTGTTGTTGACGACAGACTACCCGGGTACGGGTCTGTAGCTCAGTCGGTTAGAGCACCGTCTTGATAAGGCGGGGGTCGTTGGTTCGAATCCAACCAGACCCACCATCCAGACATGGGGGTGTAGCTCAGCTGGGAGAGCACCTGCTTTGCAAGCAGGGGGTCATCGGTTCGATCCCGTTCACCTCCACCATCGATTCTGATCGAAGCGGCCAGTGCGTGTAGTGCGCCCTGGCCGGTTCGATTGCAAGATCGGCTGTCGTTCTTTAAAAATTCATAGAGTCGAAATCAGTGTTGTCGGCGGAAAGCACTTCGGTGCACCGTGCCGCCGGCAACTTAATGATTGCGTCAAAACAACTTCAATTCAGAGATTGAAGTTCGGCATAACGCGTAAATACTCAAACCAGTCATTGACCGACCCGGCCGTCAGCCGGCGTCAAAGTTATAGGGTCAAGTGACTAAGTGCATGTGGTGGATGCCTTGGCGATTACAGGCGATGAAGGACGTGGTAGCCTGCGATAAGCTTCGGGGAGCTGGCAAATAAGCTTTGATCCGGAGATTTCCGAATGGGGAAACCCACCCGCAAGGGTATCGCATACTGAATACATAGGTATGCGAGGCGAACCGAGTGAACTGAAACATCTCAGTAGCTCGAGGAACAGACATCAACCGAGATTCCGAAAGTAGTGGCGAGCGAAATCGGAGAAGCCTGCACGTTTTAGCAGTTGGATTATCAGAACAGTCTGGAAAGGCTGGCCATAGTGGGTGATAGCCCCGTATGAAAAAATCCGATTGTGGAACTAGGCGTGCGACAAGTAGGGCGGGACACGTGTAATCCTGTCTGAATATGGGGGGACCATCCTCCAAGGCTAAATACTCGTAATCGACCGATAGCGAACTAGTACCGTGAGGGAAAGGCGAAAAGAACCCCGGGAGGGGAGTGAAATAGATCCTGAAACCGCATGCATACAAAAAGTCGGAGCCTCGCAAGGGGTGACGGCGTACCTTTTGTATAATGGGTCAGCGACTTACATTCAGTGGCAAGCTTAACCGAATAGGGAAGGCGTAGGGAAACCGAGTCCGAATAGGGCGTTCAGTCGCTGGGTGTAGACCCGAAACCAAGTGATCTATCCATGGCCAGGATGAAGGTACCGTAACAGGTGCTGGAGGTCCGAACCGACTAGTGTTGCAAAACTAGCGGATGAGCTGTGGATAGGGGTGAAAGGCTAAACAAACTTGGAGATAGCTGGTTCTCTCCGAAAGCTATTTAGGTAGCGCCTCAAGTATTACCATCGGGGGTAGAGCACTGTTATGGCTAGGGGGTCATGGCGACTTACCAAACCATTGCAAACTCCGAATACCGATGAGTACAGCTTGGGAGACAGTGCACCGGGTGCTAACGTCCGGACACAAGAGGGAAACAACCCAGACCGCCAGCTAAGGTCCCCAAAATTGGCTAAGTGGGAAACGAAGTGGGAAGGCTAAAACAGTCAGGATGTTGGCTTAGAAGCAGCCATCATTTAAAGAAAGCGTAATAGCTCACTGATCGAGTCGTCCTGCGCGGAAGATGTAACGGGGCTAAGCCAGTTACCGAAGCTGCGGATTTGCACGCAAGTGCAAGTGGTAGGAGAGCGTTCTGTACGCCTGTGAAGGTGGCTTGTGAAGGCTGCTGGAGGTATCAGAAGTGCGAATGCTGACATGAGTAGCGTTAAAGGGGGTGAAAAGCCCCCTCGCCGAAAGCGCAAGGTTTCCTACGCAACGTTCATCGGCGTAGGGTGAGTCGGCCCCTAAGGCGAGGCAGAGATGCGTAGCTGATGGGAAACAGGTCAATATTCCTGTACCGATATGTAGTGCGATGTGGGGACGGAGAAGGTTAACTCAGCCAGGTGTTGGATATCCTGGTTCAAGCATGTAGTCGTGGCCCTTAGGCAAATCCGGGGGTCTTAGATGAGGTGTGATAACGAGGCGGCTTGCCGCTGAAGTGAGTGATACCCAGCTTCCAAGAAAAGCCACTAAGCTTCAGCTACATACGACCGTACCGCAAACCGACACTGGTGCGCGAGATGAGTATTCTAAGGCGCTTGAGAGAACTCTGGAGAAGGAACTCGGCAAATTGACACCGTAACTTCGGAAGAAGGTGTGCCTTTAGTAGGTGAAGTCGTACAGATGGAGCCCAATGAGGCCGCAGAGAATCGGTGGCTGCGACTGTTTACTAAAAACACAGCACTCTGCAAAGACGAAAGTCGACGTATAGGGTGTGACGCCTGCCCGGTGCTGGAAGATTAAATGATGGGGTGCAAGCTCTTGATTGAAGTCCCAGTAAACGGCGGCCGTAACTATAACGGTCCTAAGGTAGCGAAATTCCTTGTCGGGTAAGTTCCGACCTGCACGAATGGCGTAACGATGGCCACACTGTCTCCTCCAGAGACTCAGCGAAGTTGAAATGTTTGTGATGATGCAATCTCCCCGCGGAAAGACGGAAAGACCCCATGAACCTTTACTGTAGCTTTACATTGGACTTTGAACAGATCTGTGTAGGATAGGTGGGAGGCTTTGAAGCGGTGCCGCTAGGTGTCGTGGAGCCAACGTTGAAATACCACCCTGGTGTGTTTGAGGTTCTAACCTTGGCCCGTTATCCGGGTTGGGGACAGTGTATGGTGGGCAGTTTGACTGGGGCGGTCTCCTCCCAAAGTGTAACGGAGGAGTTCGAAGGTACGCTAGGCACGGTCGGAAATCGTGCTGATAGTGCATAGGCATAAGCGTGCTTGACTGCGAGACTGACAAGTCGAGCAGGTACGAAAGTAGGACTAAGTGATCCGGTGGTTCTGTATGGAAGGGCCATCGCTCAACGGATAAAAGGTACTCTGGGGATAACAGGCTGATACCGCCCAAGAGTTCATATCGACGGCGGTGTTTGGCACCTCGATGTCGGCTCATCTCATCCTGGGGCTGTAGCCGGTCCCAAGGGTATGGCTGTTCGCCATTTAAAGAGGTACGTGAGCTGGGTTTAAAACGTCGTGAGACAGTTTGGTCCCTATCTTCCGTGGGCGCTGCAAGATTGAGAGAGCCTGCTCCTAGTACGAGAGGACCGGAGTGGACGCACCTCTGGTGCATCGGTTGTCACGCCAGTGGCATAGCCGAGTAGCTAAGTGCGGAAGAGATAACCGCTGAAAGCATCTAAGCGGGAAACTCGTCTCAAGATGAGTCTTGCCGGGGCCTTGAGCCCCCTGAAGAGTCGTTCGAGACCAGGACGTTGATAGGCCGGGTGTGGAAGCGCAGTAATGCGTTAAGCTGACCGGTACTAATTGCTCGTGAGGCTTGACCCTATAACTTTGACGATCGCCAACAGGCGATAAGGTTCGAGATAGACGTTATGCCAAGACGCAATCAAATCTGATTTCACTCTATGAATTTTGCCTTGCTGCGCATGCGCAGCAGGGTTACCAGTCAAGCCTGATGACCATAGCAAGGTGGTCCCACTCCTTCCCATCCCGAACAGGACAGTGAAACGCCTTTGCGCCGATGATAGTGCGGGTTCCCGTGTGAAAGTAGGACATCGTCAGGCTATTTATTAAGCATCAGCCCCGATCGAGAGATCGGGGCTTTTTGCTTTGCGGGATTGAGTTC
>NZ_SACR01000012.1 GCF_004016505.1 Rubrivivax rivuli
TCCTCCGCATATCTACGCATTTCACTGCTACACGCGGAATTCCATCCCCCTCTGCCGTACTCTAGCCTTGCAGTCACAAATGCAGTTCCCAGGTTGAGCCCGGGGATTTCACATCTGTCTTGCAAGACCGCCTGCGCACGCTTTACGCCCAGTAATTCCGATTAACGCTCGCACCCTACGTATTACCGCGGCTGCTGGCACGTAGTTAGCCGGTGCTTATTCTTCAGGTACCGTCATTACCCCAGGGTATTAGCCCAGAGCGTTTCTTCCCTGACAAAAGCGGTTTACAACCCGAAGGCCTTCTTCCCGCACGCGGCATGGCTGGATCAGGCTTGCGCCCATTGTCCAAAATTCCCCACTGCTGCCTCCCGTAGGAGTCTGGGCCGTGTCTCAGTCCCAGTGTGGCTGGTCGTCCTCTCAGACCAGCTACAGATCGCAGGCTTGGTAGGCCTTTACCCCACCAACTACCTAATCTGATATCGGCCGCTCCAATAGCGCGAGGTCTTGCGATCCCCCGCTTTCACCCTTAGGTCGTATGCGGTATTAATCCGGCTTTCGCCGGGCTATCCCCCACTACTGGGCACGTTCCGATATATTACTCACCCGTTCGCCACTCGTCGCCAGGTTGCCCCGCGTTACCGTTCGACTTGCATGTGTAAGGCATGCCGCCAGCGTTCAATCTGAGCCAGGATCAAACTCTTCAGTTCGATCTTGAATCTACTCATTGGAATCGAAGTGAACTTCACTTCATTTCCATGAGCGTTTAAGGTCATAGAGACCTGATGCAGTGTCGCCACCACATCTGGCACTCGCCTCAAACGCCCACGCTTATCGGCTGTATGTTGTTAAAGAACAGTCGCTCCGCTTTCGCATCGCGCCGCTGACGTTCAATCAGCGAAGCCTTGCATTATGACTTGTTTTTGAAAACCGTGTCAAGCGCTTGGCTGCTTTTTTGCTGATTCGCTTTGCTTGCAATCCATCCGAACCGCAGCACCAAACTTCGTCAGCAGAGCCAAAGATTATGACACGCTTTTTTCAGCACCGTCAAGCCTCTTCAGCCCGCCTTCACCG
>NZ_SACR01000013.1 GCF_004016505.1 Rubrivivax rivuli
CGTTGACGGCCGGGGCCAGCACCGCGCCGGCGGCCACGCTGACGTTGGCGGTGTCGGCGATGCGGTCGTTCGTTGCGGCCAGCGTGAGCGTGCCGTTGTTGACCGCCAGCGTGGTGACGGTGGCGCTCCCGTTGAGCGTGCTGTTGCCGGTGACGTTGAGCGTGTTGGCGCTGACGTTGGCGGAGAGCACGCCGCCGCTGCTCAGGGTGATGGGCGTGGCGCTGGTGAGCGTCAAGCCGCTGCCGGCCAGCGTGCCCCCGGCGCTCAGGCTGTTGACCGATTCGTCGGCACCCAGCGTGAGCGTGCCGCCCGTGACGATGACGACGTCGGCGCTGCTGGCGAGGTCGGCACCCGTGGCCAGCGTGAGGCCGCCGCCGTTCTGCACGGTCACGGTGCCTGCGCCCTTGGCGGCGCGCAGCGTGGCGCTGCCGGCCACGTCGAGGCTGCCGGCACCCAGGGCCAGGGCAACGTCGGCACCGCTGTTCAGCGTGTAGCTGCCGGCCGTGAGCGTGCCGCTGCCGTTCAGCGTGCCGGCGTTCGTGAGCGTGGCAACCGTCTCGTCACCGGCCGCGGTGAAGGTCGCACCGGCCGAGACGCTGAGCGCCGCGGTGTCCGCCAGGCGCTCGGCGCTGCCCAGCGTGAGGCTGCCGCCCGCCACCTGCACGGTGGCCGAGGCCAGTGTGCCCGTGAGCGCCAGCGTGCCGGCCTCCACGCGCGTGGTGCCGGTGTAGCCGTAGTTGCCGCCCAGCGTGAGGCTGCCGCTGCCTTGCTTGGTGAGCCCGCCTGTGCCGGTGAGTGAGCCTGCGTAGACGAGGTTGGCGCTGGAGGCGAGGGTGAGGGTGTGGCTGGCGAGGTTGACGGTGCCGGTGCCGAGCACGGCCGCGAGGGTCTGGTTGCCGCCCAGGGCCAGCG
>NZ_SACR01000014.1 GCF_004016505.1 Rubrivivax rivuli
TCGGTCTCGGGCTGCGCTTCGCCGCGCAGGGTGCTGATCACGTTGTCGTAGTAGCGGGGATGGCCGAAGCCGTAGACCGAGGTGGTCTCGTAGCTGGCGCTGGCGATCTGCTCGTCCATCGGATCGGCGCTGGCGAACTGCCAGTTCTTGACCTCGTTCACAGCAACGCCGCCGATGGTGGCCGAGCCATTTTCGCCCAGGATGGTGATCGATCCTTCGAGGTTCTTGGGGTAGGTGAGCATCGTCACGTTGATGGACCCCAGCGCACCGTTGCGCCACTTCAGCGCCGCCACCCCGGTGTCTTCCACCTCGATGTTGCGCGCCAACGTGCCGGTGTAAGCCATCACGCTTTCCACGGGCCCGCAGATCCAGTCCAGCAGGTCCACGTAGTGGCTGGCCTGGTTCATGAACGCGCCGCCATCGAACTCCCAGGTGCCGCGCCACGCCGCGCTGTCGTAGTAGCTCTGCGGGCGGCTCCAGAAGACGTTCACGTTGACCATGTAGATGCGGCCGAAGCGGCCCATCTCCACGGCGCGCTTGAGCAGCTGCAGCGTCGGGTTGCGGCGGTTCTGCTTGACCACGAACAGGCGCACACCCGCTTCGTCGCAGGCACGCACCATGGCCAGCCCGTCGTGCCAGCGCGTGGCCATGGGCTTTTCCGTCATCACGTCGATGCCGGCACGGGCCACCTCGATCGCCTGGCGCGGGTGCAGGCCGCTGGGCGTCGTCAG
>NZ_SACR01000015.1 GCF_004016505.1 Rubrivivax rivuli
GTGAGGGTGCTGGCGCCGGCCAGCGTGCCGCCCAGCGTGAGCGTGGCGACGCTGTCGTTGCCGCCGAGGCTGAGCGTGGCGCCGTTGACGACGCTGACGGTGCCCGCATCGGGCAGCACGTTCGCGCCGCTGGTGAGCAGCGTGCCGGCCTGCACGGTGGTCAGGCCGGTGTAGGCCTGGCTGCCGCCCAGCGTGAAGGTGCTGCCGCCGGCCTTGGTGAGCCCGCCGGTGCCGCCGATGCTGCCGCTGAAGCTGCTGTTGCCCGCGCTGCCGGTGGTCAGCGTGAAGGTGCCCAGCGTGACGTTGCCGGTGCCGGCCAGCGACCCCAGCGTCTGCGCGCCTTGCAGGGCCAGCGTGCCGGTGGCGGCCAGGGTGGTGACGGGGGCGGCCGTCAGGCGGTCTGCGCCGGCCAGCGTGAGCGTGCCGCCGTTGACGGCCAGCGTGTCTGCTGCGGCCGTGCCGCTGAGAGAACTGGTGCCGGTGGAGGACAGGCTGCCGCCGCCCAGGTTGGCCGTGACGGTGCCGCTGTCCAGCGCGTAGCTGCTGGCGACGAGCGTGCCGCTGCCATCGAGCAGGCCGCTCAAGGCCAGCGTGCCGACGGTCTCGGTGCCGCCCAGCGTGAGGCTGCCGCTGGTGACGTTGACCGCTGCGGTGTTGGCCAGGCGCTCGTTGCCGGTGAGCGTGA
>NZ_SACR01000016.1 GCF_004016505.1 Rubrivivax rivuli
ACCGTGATGCAGTGCTTCGAGCCCGTGAAGGCGGCCAGCTTGGTCTCCAGTTCCTGCACCTCGGGGCCCATGATGTACTGGCCGTGGTCGAGCACGCGCTGGATGCGCGCGTTGATGTTCTCGCGCAACGCAGCGTACTGGCTCTTCAGGTCGATGAAGTCCAGCGGCTGGGCCAGGGTCTTGGGCGATTCGGGTGCATTCATGTCGGTGCCTCTTGTTTCACGCGGTGGGCGGTGTCGGTTCAGGCGGTCTGCAGGCTGAGTTGGGCGCCTTGCAGCACGTAGCGGTCGCCCGTGTGCGGGCAGGTGGCCTCGGCCTGGCCCTGCAGCGGCAGCAGCAGGCGTTCGCCGTGGCGGCTCATCCAGCCCACCTGGCGCGCCGGCACGCCCACCATCAGCGCGAAGTCGGGCACATCTCGGTTGATCACCGCGCCCGCGCCCACGAAGGCATACCGGCCCACCGTGGTGCCGCACACGATGGTGCAGTTGGCCCCCAGCGTGGCCCCCTGGCGCACGAGCGTTCGGCGGTACTCGTCCTTGCGCGTCACGGCCGATCGGGGGT
>NZ_SACR01000017.1 GCF_004016505.1 Rubrivivax rivuli
GTGCCCGTGCCCTGCTTGAGCAGGCCGCCCGTGCCGCTGAGGGTGCCGGCGAAGCTGGTGGCGGTGGTGCCGGTGTGCGTGAGCGTGGCGCTGCCCAGGGCGATGCTGCCGGCGCCCAGGATGCTGCCGAGGGTCTGGTTGCCACCGAGTTGCAGCGTGGCGGGTGCGGCGAGGGTGACGTTGGCGGTGCTGGCCAGGCGGTTGGCGCTGGACAGCGTGAGCGTGCCGCCGTCCAGCGCCACGGTGGTGGCGGCGGCGGTGCCGGTGAGCGTGGCGTTGCCGTTGACGGTGAGGCTGCTGCCGCCGAGGTTGGCCTGCACCGAGGCGCCGGTCTCCAGCGTGGTGGCGGCGGTGAAGGTGCTGCTGCCGCTGAGCGTGCCGGTCAGCGACAGCGTGGCGACGGTCTCGTTGACGGCCGGGGCCAGCACCGCGCCGGCGGCCACGCTGACGTTGGCGGTGTCGGCGATGCGGTCGTTCGTTGCGGCCAGCGTGAGCGTGCCGTTGTTGACCGCCAGCGTGGTGACGGTGGCGCT
>NZ_SACR01000018.1 GCF_004016505.1 Rubrivivax rivuli
CGCCCAGGCTGGCGTTGGCCCCAGGGTCGATGGGGAAAAAGAGGCCGCTGTCGCGGATCTCGCGGTTGAGCTGCTCACGCGTCACGCCGGCCTGCACCGTCACCGTCAGGTCTTCGGCGTTGAGGCGCAGCACGCGGTTCATGCGGCTCAGGTCGATGCTGACGCCGCCTTGCACCGCCAGCAGGTGGCCTTCCAGCGAGGTGCCGGTGCCGTAGGGGATGACGGGCACGCCGTGCGCCGCGGCCAGGCGCACAACGGTCATCACGTCTTCGTTGCTTTCGCAGAAGACCACGGCCTCCGGCGGCGCGGCGTCGTACACGCGCTCGCCGCGGCCGTGCTGCTCGCGCACGCTCAAGGCGGTGTTGCAGCGCTCGCCGAAGGCCGCGCGCAGCGCGGCCAGCATGGCGGGCGGCACGGG
>NZ_SACR01000019.1 GCF_004016505.1 Rubrivivax rivuli
CGGTTCAGCAGTTGGCTGCCGAGGCCGATGCCCACGCCCAGGATCACCCACGACCAGCTGCGGAACCAGGCCGAGAGCAGCACCACCAGCAGGATCAGCGGCGACAGCCACAGCACGGCCTCGCCGGCCAGGCCGGCCAGCAAGGCTGCGGCGGGCACCAGCAGCAGGTGCACGACCAGCGGCGCCGCGAGGCTGGCGCTGTGCGTGGCCGGCAGGGACAGCCAGAACTCGACCGAGCGGTCGCTGTGGTCGCGCCGTGCCATGCCGGCGACGATGATCACCGAGATCAAGCAGGCCAGTTGCAGCGGGCGCAGCTTGTCGTTGACCTGCGAGGCCTCGTCGCTGCCCAGCTGGATCTGGCCGAAAGAGAGCAGCAGCAGGGCGATGCCCAGCGGCACCCCCACCATCAGCGCCC
>NZ_SACR01000001.1 GCF_004016505.1 Rubrivivax rivuli
CTGCTTTTTTGCTGATTCGCTTTGCTTGCAATCCATCCGAACCGCAGCACCAAACTTCGTCAGCAGAGCCAAAGATTATGACACGCTTTTTTCAGCACCGTCAAGCCTCTTCAGCCCGCCTTCACCGAACACATCCACCGCTTCAAAAAGCAGACCAGCGAACAGCGAAGCCTTCGACTGTAGCACGTATCTAAGAGAGCTTGCAAGCACGACGCTGGCACTACGCGGGCACTGCCTAGGCACAGCTCCGACAGGGCTCAGTGTGGCCAGCTGCCCGCTTGCAGTTGCGTCAATGCGGCCTGTGGCGCGTCACTGGCCAGCACTTCTTCGAGGTGCGCAGCAAGCCGACGCGTATCGACTCGCAACACGCGTTGCTTGATGGACGCGATGCGCGCGGGGTGCATCGAAAAGCTGCGCAGGCCCATGGCGAGCAGCAGCTCCGTGAACGCCGGGTCACCCGCCATTTCGCCGCAGACGCTCACGCCGCGACCGCTTTGCCGGGCGCACGCGATGGTGCGCGCGATCAATTGGAGCACTGCGGGGTGCCAGGGGTCGTACAGATGCGCGACCGCCTCGTCTGCACGATCGATCGCCAGCGTGTACTGGATCAGGTCGTTGGTGCCGAGTGAGACGAAGTCGAAGTGGCGCAGGAATCGCTCGACCAGCAGCGCCGCTGCTGGCACTTCGATCATGGCGCCGACTTCCACGGGCCCGTAGGCCCGGCCTGCGTCGTCGAGCTGCTGCCGGGCGCGAGCGAGGGCTTCAAAGATGAGCCGCACTTCACTCATCTGCGCCACCATCGGCACGAGGATGCGCACCTTCCCGAAGGCGCCTGCCCGCAGGATGGCGCGCAACTGCTGCCTGAACATGCCCGGCTCGGACAAGCTCCAGCGGATGGCCCGCAAGCCCAGCGCCGGGTTGAGCCCGTGCTCGTGCCGCAGTTCCTGCTGGGACATGCGCTCCAAGGGTTTGTCTGCGCCCACGTCGACGGTGCGGATGGTCACCGGCAGCCCCTGCAAGGCTTCGACGGCTGCGCGGTAGGCCTCGAACTGTTCTTCTTCGCCCGGCAGGTCGCCCCCGCGGTTCATGAAGAGAAACTCGCTTCGGAACAGTCCGACACCGACGGCACCGGCGTCCAGCGCGCTCGGCGCGTCGCCCGGCATCTCGATGTTGGCCAAAAGTTCCACCACCTCGCCATCCAGGGTGACAGCCGGCGTGTGGCGAAGCCGGTCGAGGCGGGCGCGCTCCAGTTCGCTCTGGCGCTGGCGAAAGCGGTACTCCTCCAGCACGATCCGTGATGGATTGACGATCACCACACCTGCGTCGCCGTCGATCACC
This sequence comes from Rubrivivax rivuli, assembly GCF_004016505.1. GTDB lineage: Bacteria > Pseudomonadota > Gammaproteobacteria > Burkholderiales > Burkholderiaceae_C > Rubrivivax > Rubrivivax rivuli. Next base: position 1,339 of record NZ_SACR01000001.1, read on the forward strand.
ACCCAGTCGTCTTGGCGAATCAGACGACTCGCCTCACGAGCACCGACGACCGCAGGTATGTCCATGCTGCGAGCCACGATGGCCGTGTGCGACGTGCGCCCGCCCACATCGGTGACGAAGCCAGTGAACACGCTGCGCTTGAACTGCATCATGTCGGCAGGCGCCACGTCGTTGGCCACCAGCACCAGAGGGTCTTCACCGGCAACATCGCGCATGGCCTTCGCAGCGGCCGCCGTTGCGGGTGCCTCATCCCCGGCCTGACCTGCCAGTTCACGCAGCAGCCTCTCGACCACCTGTTCGATGTCGGCCTTGCGCTCGCGCAGGTAGGGGTCGTCCATCTCGTCGAACTGACGGGCGAGCACTTCGAGCTGCGCAGACAAGGCCCACTCGGCGTTGTAGTGCCGCTCTCGAATCCAACCCTTTGTGGCCGTGATCAGCGCTTCGTCGTGCAGCAGCATCAAGTGCACGTCCAGCAGCGCGGCCAGCTCCGCAGGCGCTTCCGGCGGCAGTTCGTGCTTCAACGACTGCAGTTCGGTGGCCACGCCATCGCGGGCGCCCCGCAGACGGCCGATCTCGTGGTCGATGCGATCGACGGGGACAAAGTAGTGCGCCACATCGACGCGGCTGGAGGCCACGAGCACCGCGCGCCCGATGGCCACACCCCGCGACACCGGCAAGCCAAACACCTGGATGCTCATGTCACCAATGTAGCCCAGCGGCGGCCACGGCCGCCCTCTCTCTGTGAGGACGGCGCGGGAAGACGGCTTACTCGCCTTCGCCGAACTTGTCGTCGATCAAGGCGCGCAAGGCGCCCATGGCTGCTTCTTCGTCGATGCCTTCGGCTTCGATCTGCACCTCGGTGCCCAGGCCCGCTGCCAGCATCATCACGCCCATGATGCTCTTGGCGTTCACGCGGCGGCCATTGCGACTGAGATGGATCTCGCTCTTGAAGCTGCCTGCCAGCTTGGTGAGCTTGGCCGACGCGCGGGCGTGAAGACCCAGCTTGTTACTGATCTGGATGCTGGTCTGGATCATCGCTGAGAGGGCGTTGGGGCTGGTTCTGACGGCGCGGGGTGGCCACCTGCATGATGCCCTGACGACCGCCGTCCACGGCGCGGGTGACCAGGTCGGCCAGTGGCAGGCGCCCGTAGCACAGCACGCGCCAGACCATCGGCACATTCACGCCGGTCACCACACGGGCCTGCACGCCGTCCACTGCTGCGAGCGCGGCGTTGCTGGGTGTGGCGCCGAAAGCGTCGGCCAGCACGAGCACCTCGCCAGACGGCAAGCCCTGCAGCGCCCCGGCCACCTGCGCCGCGGCCGATTCCAACGTCGCGGTGGGTGGGACATCCACAGCGGCCACGGAACAGTCGCAATCGGCATACGCGTGACGCGCCACCTCGAGCAAGGCCGAGGCGAGCGGAGCATGGGCAACAAGGAGGATGGAGGCCACGGCAGCTTGCGTCTGTCCAGGCATTATCGGCAGCTTGCTGCTTCTGGCACAGACCTCCCACCGCTGCCGCCTGGGGGCCCGTTCACGGGCTGAAGCGCAGCGATGCGAAGTAGGTCTGTGCCGCTGCCTCGTCGACCTTCTCGCCCAGCACGCTGGCCTGGTAAACCCAGGTGCCGCGCGTGAAGACCACCACCTGCATCTGGGCCGGCTTGCCGTCGGGCAGGCGGCCGCTCAAGCGCTGCAGGCCGCTGGCGGGATTGGGCGTGGCCCCCGAGATGGCAAGGGGCTGGAGCGACGAGCCCTTCGTGGCCAGATTGCCGGCCGCCGAGGCCGCCAATTCGGCCAAGGCCGGGCCTACGCGGGCCGGATCGGTCATGTCGGCGGCCGCCAGGCCCCAGGTGAGTTGCCCTGCAGCACAGGCGTGCAGGGCCAGGTTCACGCGGCTCCCGCCAAGATTGACGTCGCGGCTCTGGCCGTTGGGCTTGCAAGGCATCTGCAGTTGCACCAGGGCACCTTCGGGGCGCACGTCGCGCCAGTCGAGCGCTGGCGTGCACGCGACCAGCAGGCCGGCCAAGGCCGCCGACGCCGCCCCCGCGGCGCCGCGCAGAGCGGAACGAAAACGAGGCGTGCAGGGCAGCTGGCGGTTCATGCGGCAGATTATCCGGGCCCCTGCCGCAGAATCGCCGCCATGACACAGGCTCCGCTTCCACTGCCCGCCGGCGCCCTCGACGGCGTGCGCGTGCTCGACCTTTCGCGCGTGCTGGCCGGCCCGTGGTGCACGCAGACCCTGGCCGACCTGGGCGCCGAGGTCATCAAGATCGAACGGCCGCCAGGCGACGGCCACCCGGGCGGTGACGACACCCGCGGCTGGGGCCCGCCTTTCCTGAAGGACCGCGAGGGCCAGGACACCCCCGAGGCCGCGTACTTCCTGGGCGCCAACCGCAACAAGCGCTCGGTCACGGTGGACATCGCGCAGCCCGCCGGTCAGGCCCTGGTGCTGCAACTGGCAGCGCAGTGCGATGTGCTGGTGGAGAACTTCAAGGTGGGCGACATGGCCCGCTACGGGCTGGATGCGGCCACGCTGTGCGCGAAGTTTCCGCGGCTCGTGTACTGCTCGATCACCGGCTATGGCCAGACCGGCCCCTACCGCGACCGCGCCGGCTACGACTACGCCGTGCAGGGCCTGGGCGGCCTGATGAGCGTGACGGGTGAACGCGACGACCTGCCCGGCGGCGGCCCGCAGAAGGTGGGCGTGGCCGTGGCCGATCTCTTCACGGGGCTGTACGCCACGGTGGCCATCCTGGCCGCCCTGCGCCACCGTGACGCCACCGGCCAGGGCCAGGCCATCGACATGGCCCTGCTCGACACGCAGGTCGCGATGCTGGCCAACCTGGGTGCCAACTACCTCGTGACCAAGAAGGCCCCGCGCCGTGCCGGCAACGCCCACCAGAACATCGTGCCCTATCAGGTGTTCGAGGTGGCTGACGGGCACCTCATCCTTGCGGTGGGCAACGACGGCCAGTTCGAGCGCTTCTGTGCAGTGGCCGGCTGCCCTGAACTGGCCCAGGACGATCGCTTCGCCCGCAACGCCAGCCGCGTGCGCCACCGCGACCTGCTGGTGCCGCTGCTGGCTGAGCGGCTGCGCCTGCGGCCGCGGTCCGAATGGCTGGCGGCGCTGGATGCCGCAAAAGTGCCCTGCGGCCCCATCAACGATCTGGCCGACGTGTTTGCCGACCCGCAGGTGCTGGCACGCGGCATGAAGACCAGCGTGGCACACCCGCACCATGACGCGCTGGAACTCGTCGCGAGCCCGATGAAGCTCTCGGCCACGCCAGTGACCCTGCGCAGGGCGCCCCCCCTGCTGGGCCAGCACACCGACGAGGTGCTGGCCGAACTCGGGCTCGACGCCGAAGCACGCGCAGCCCTCCGCGTGCAAGGTGCGATCGGGCCGGCGCCGTGACAAGCTCGGCACGCGCAGCCCGCGCACCCCGGGCCTGCGGGGTGGCGATCCGGAGGATGCTGTAACAAATTTGCAGCAATTGCACCCAAGCGTCCGATGTCCAATCGGGGCTTGGCCCGAAGGCGTGCCGGCGCTGCAGTTTCTGGCGCCGCCCAGCGCTGCGCAGCAGCTGCCACGCACGCGACGAACTTCCGAACAAGGCAAGCCATGGATCTGACCGACATCGCCCGGCCGTCATCGGTCTCGGGCCGACGCGTGGTCGAACCGCTGGACCCCCAGGCCCTGATCGCCCAGCTGGGCAGTGAAGTGGCCACGACGCTCTCGTCCGCGCTCGACCGGGTGAACACGCTGCGCAGCAGCGGCCGCATCGACCGCGAAAGCCTGGCTGCGCTGCACGCCGAGATCGATCTCGCGCGCCGCGCCGGCATCATGGGCCAGCAGGTCGTTCGCCTGGGCAATGGCGACGTGCAGCTGGCCCGCGAGCGCCTGGACCTGACCGCGCTGATGCGCGACACCCTGCGCGAGCGCGGCCGCGAGATGGACGACCGTGCCATCGAAGTGCGCCAGGAGTTCGGGGCCGCGCTCGTGATGAGCGACGCCACGCTGCTGTTCTCGCTGCTGCAGACCACGCTCGATTGGGCCTTCGAGCACACGGTCTCGCGCATCGACATGAAGATCGAGATCAAGAACTGGCCCGCACACGCCGTGATGTCGGTGCGCTTCGCCCACCGCCGGCCCGACGAGGTGGAAACCGGCGCGATGCCCAGGGCCGATGCCGAAGCGGCCGAACTCAACACGATGTCATGGCGCCTGCTGCAGCAAACCAGCGCCGTGCTGGGCCTGCACCTGCAACGCCAGGACCTGCCTGGCAAGACCGAGCTGGCGCTCGAGTTCCCCGACACGCTGGCACCGCGCCTGGAGCCCGAGGGCACCACCGATTTCGAAGAGACGGTGTCGCCCGAACTGGCCCCGCCCCCGCTCAGCGGCAGCCACGTGCTGGTGCTGGCGGCGCGGCGCGAGGTGCGCAACGTCGTGCGCGAGGCGCTGCGGCCGCTGGCCCTGATGCTCGATTTCGTCAGCACCATCGAAGAAGTGCAGGACCAGTGCGCCGAGGCCATGCCCGATGCGCTGGTCTACGAGGCCTCGCTGGGCGGTCAGCGCTTCGACCGCCTGCGTGCCGAACTGCTGCGCACGGCGCCCCGGCTGGCCTTCGTGCAGATCGCCGAGCAGGGCAAGGCCGTGCAGGTGCTGAACCAGGGCGGGCGCCAGTTCACGAGCGTGGGCCGCGACGCGATCATCGAATCGTTGCCCGACGCGCTCAAGTTCGAGCTTTCGCGCAACGCCTGAGCCCTGCGCCCGGCCGCGCCATCAGCGGCCAAAGACCTTCTGCAGGAGCGCGCTGCCGGTTTTCACGGGGTCGGCGCGGATCTTCTTCTCTTCCTCGCCGATCATGAGGAACAGCCCGTCCAGCGCCTTCGTGGTGACGTGCTGCTGCACGGTCACCGCATCGCCCTTCACGAGACCGGCGCCCGAGGCCTTCGCCGCCAGCTGGTTGTAGCGCTCGGCGAGCTTCTGCCGCTCGACCACGCGCGTGACGATGGGCAGGAACTTCTCGCCGAGCGGGGCGCGGGTCTTGGCCGAGAACCAGTCGGTCACCGCCGTCTCGCCGCCGCGCACCACCTGGCGCGCGTCTTCCACGCTCATCTGCTTGACGGTGCTGACGAAGAGCGAGCGCGCCTCGGGCACGGCGGCTTCGGCAGCGCGGTTCATGGCGGTGACGAGTTCGTCGACGCGTGCGCCCTGGCCGGTGGCCTTCATCAGCTTGGCCACCTTCTGCAGCCCCTCGGGCAGCGCAATGCGCACGCGCGGATCACCCAGGAAACCGTCGGTGCGGCCCAGCAGCTGCACGGCCGCCGTGGCACCCCGCTCCAGCGCCGCACGAACACCGGCCGCGGCGTCCGCTTCACCCAGCGCTGCACGCGCCCACCAGGGCCACAGGCCGCCCACCATCGCTGCCGTAAGATGCCGCCGCCTCATGACCACCCCCCTCTTGCCAACACCGAACCAGCCCCTGCCGGCGCAGCCCGATCTTGCGCGCCGGCGCGCCCTGCTGGCAATGACGGCCGCGCCCGCGCTGCTGGCGGGCCTGCCCGGCTGCGCGCGGAAAGCACCAGCGCCGGCTTTCGACTACACGCTGCTCGATGGCACACGCCAGGCCTCGGCCGCACTGCGCGGCCAGGTGGTGCTGGTGAACTTCTGGGCCACCAGCTGCGCGGTGTGCGTCAAGGAAATGCCGCAGTTCGTGGCGCTGCACCAGCGCTTCGCAGCTCGGGGCCTGCAAACGCTGGCCGTGGCCATGCAGCACGACGCACCCGCCCTGGTGGCCGAGTTCGCGCAGCGCCGCGCCCTGCCCTTCGGCGTGGTGATCGACAACACCGGCGCCATCGCTCGCGCCTTCGGCGGTGTGCGCGCCACGCCCACCACGCTGCTGATCGACCGCAGCCACTTCGAGGTGTGGCGCCACGAGGGCGAACCCAACTTCGCCGCGCTGCAAGAACGCATCGGCCCATTGCTGGAGGCCCGCGCATGATCGGCCGGCTCAGCGGCGTGCTGGTGCAGAAGGCGCCACCCTTGGTGCTGCTGGACGTGCACGGTGTCGGCTACGAGGTCGATGTGCCGATGAGCACCTTCTACAACCTGCCCGCCCTCGGCGCGCCGGTGGTGCTGCTCACGCACTTCGTGGTGCGCGAGGACGCGCAGGTGCTGTTCGGTTTCCTCACCGAGCCCGAGCGGGCCACCTTCCGCCAATTGGTGAAGATCAGCGGCGTGGGTCCACGGACCGCACTGTCCATCCTGTCGGGCCTGAGCGTGGACGAGCTCGCGCAGGCCGTCTCACGCCAGGACGGCGCGCGCCTGGTCAAGGTGCCGGGCATCGGCAAGAAGACGGCCGAACGCCTGCTGCTCGAACTGAAGGGCAAGCTCGGGCCTGACCTGGCCCTGCCCGCAGCCACGCCGGCCAGCGACAGCCAGGCCGACATCACGCAGGCACTGCAGGCGCTGGGCTACAGCGAGCGCGAAGCTGCCGCAGCGCTGAAGGCGCTGCCCGCCGAGGTCGGCGTCAGCGAAGGCATACGGCTCGCGCTCAAGTCGCTGAACCGCTGAGCGCGGCGCAGCGCCGGTCCCTCAGGCGCACGCGGCGCGAGGGGGCTGCGCCGCGGCCACATGGGCCGCACCCACGCACTCCAGCAGGCCCAAGGCACCGGCTGCGCTCATGGCGTAGGGGTTGAACTCCGGCGCACCGCCGAAGCGCAGGAACAGCTCGCCGTGGGCAGCGTCCGCAGCAGCGAAGCCCATGCTCCAGCGCGCGAAGCGGCGTTCGTGCACCGGCGTCACTTCCAGCAACTCGATGCGCCGGTGTCTGGGGTCGGTGGCAATGCGCCCGAAGAGTTCGCTCACGGCCGCGCGGTGACCTTCCAGCACCTGCAGGAAGCAACGGCTGTCGAACAGCAGCAGGCCGCTCAGATGCAGCCGCGTGTTGTTCAAGCGGGCACGGTCGACGATGTGCTGCACGGCAGCCGGAGTCAGCGCTTCGGTGGTCTCGCTGGCGTAGATCAGGCGGGTCAGCATGGCGTGCTCCAGCACTTGAGGAGCCGCCAGCGTAGGCGCGCAAGGCCCCGGGCAAGCGCGAAGACAGGGCCCGGTAAAGGCCGCTGCTCAAGCCTTCAGCCCGCCGCCGCCGTGCCGATACTCAGATTGTCCAAACACTGACGAACGCAAGTTTTTCACTGTCCTGGACAGAAGTTTGGCAACCATCAGCGAGTCGTCCTGCGCATGAACGTCAACGCACCCGAGCTTCTCCCGGCCGCCCACCGTGCAGCCCCTCTGCGCACCCCCTGGCGCCAACGCCTGGGCGCCTGGTGGCCGGCCTGGCTGGGCGGCGAGCCCGCCGGCAGCCGGCGCCCCACGGCCGAGCAGGCCCAGGCCACCGCCGAATTGCTGCTGCGCCTGGACGAAGCCGCCCGCACCTGGACCGCCCACCTGGGCACCGCCCAGGCCCAGATGCGGGACGCCACCGAACAGCTGCTGGCCGGGTTCATGCAGATCCTCGACCAGCTCGACCACATCATCGACAGCCGCGGCCAGGGTGGCACGCCCACCGCCGCCAGCGTGGACGAACGTGCCGCGCTGCTGCTGCAGTGCGAGACGGAGCTGCGCGGCCTGCTGAAGAACTTCCAGGGTTTCGTGCAATCGCGCGATGTCGTGATGGGCTCGGTGCGCCAGCTCTCGGGCGCCAGCCAGGGCCTGCGCGACATGGCCGAGGACGTGGCCCAGCTCGCCCGCCAGACCAACCTGCTGAGCCTGAACGCGGCCATCGAAGCCGCACGCGCCGGCCCCAGTGGTCGCGGCTTCGCCGTGGTGGCCAGCGAGGTGCGCCGGCTGTCGGCCGAATCGGGGGACACCGGGCGCCGCATTGGCGAACGTGTGGGCGACTTCGGCAACCACATGCAGGCTGCGCTGGCCCAGGCCGCCGAAAGCACCGCGCAGGACACGCAGGTCATCCACGCCAGCGAAGAAACCATCAACCGCGTGGTGGAGCAGGTGGACTGCACCGTCAGCCAGCTCAACGAGCGCGCCGCGGCCCTCAGCGCCCACGGCGAAAGCGTGAAGGCGCAGGTCGAGCAGCTGATGGTGGCGTTCCAGTTCCAGGACCGCGTGCAGCAGATCATGGACCAGGTCGGCGACTCCATCCGCAACGCGATGGCCCGGCTGGCCGAGACCCTGCCCGCCGGCCGCCCCCCCGAGGCTGCCGATTGGCAGGCCCTGCTCAGCGCCGGCTACACCACCGACGAGCAGCGCGCCGTGGCCGCCGGCCAGCAGGCCCCGCGCCCCGCGCAGGCGGCCACCGAAACCACCTTCTTCTGAGCATCACCCGCCATGGCCAAGACCATCCTGATCGTCGACGACTCGGCTTCGCTGCGCACCGTGGTGAAGCTGGCGCTGCAGCGCGCCGGCTACGAGGTGGTGGAAGCCGCCGACGGCGTGCAAGGCCTGGCGGCGCTGGAAGCCGCGGGCAAGGTGCACCTCATCGTGAGCGACGTGAACATGCCCAACATGGACGGCATCACCTTCGTCACGCAGGTCAAGCAGCACCCGCGCCACAAGTTCGTGCCCGTGGTGATGCTCACCACCGAAGGCCAGGACGCGAAGAAGGAACAGGGCCGCGCGGCCGGCGCCAAGGCCTGGATCGTGAAGCCCTTCAACCCGCCGCAGCTGCTGGACGCGGTGTCCAAGCTCATCCTGCCCTGAGGACTTGCGATGAACGACACCCTGCCCACGCCCGGCGCGCCGCTGCGCCTGCCGGCCGAGCTGACGATCTACACGGTGGGTGAGCTGCACCCGCAGTGGCTGGCCTGGCTGGCCTCTAGCGAGCCGGTGGCGGCCGTGACGGGCGAATCCGTGGACCAGGTGGACGCCGCCGGCCTGCAGCTGCTGCTGGCGCTGCAGCGCGGCCTGGCCGACAAGGGCCACAGCCTGGCCCTGCACGCCCCCAGCACCGCCCTGCAGGCGGCCTGCCAGGCCCTGGGCCTGCAAGGCTGGCTGGCCGAACACAGCCCCGGGGTGGCGGCATGAAGCCCGACGCCAGCGCGCAAGCCGCCGACCTGAGCTTCATCCAGGAGGCCCTGCCTGCCTTCATCAGCGAAGCGCAGGAGCAGATCGAAACCCTCGAACAGCTGCTGCTGCAGCTGGAAGACACACCCGAAGACAGCGAACTGCTCAACGCGCTGTTCCGCTGCGCGCACACGGTCAAGGGTTCGGCCGGCATCTTCGGCCTGGACCGCGTGGTGGCCTTCACGCACCACGTGGAGACGCTGCTCGACCAGCTGCGCGAAGGCCGGCTGGCCCTGACCCCGGCACTCAGCACCCTGCTGCTGAAGTGCAACGACCAGATCCGCGCGCTGGTGGCGCAAGCACGCCAGGCGGCGGTGGACGAGGCCGACGACGCCGTGGCCGCGCGCGAGGCGCTGGTGCAGCAGCTGCTGGCCGCCACCGGCAGCACCCACGGCGCGGCGGCCGAACAGCCCCAGGCCGCCAGCGCCGGCGATGCCCGCGCCGCGGTGGGCCCACCGGCCGGGCGGCTGTGGCATGTGGCGGTGGCCTTCGGCACCGACACCTTCCGCAACGGCATGGACCCGCTGGCCATCCTGAACTACGTGCGCGGCCTGGGCGACATGGCCACGGTGCACTGCGACATCGCCGGCGTGCCGGCCCTCGACCAGCTGAACCCGGAAAGCTGCCACCTCACCTTCGAGTTCGGCCTGCAGACCCACGCCACGCGGGCCGAGATCGAAGGGGCCTTCAGCTTCGTGCGGGACGACTGCACGCTGCAGCTGGTGGAGCCCGGCGGCACGGCCGCCGACTTCGCCGCGCTCATCGAAGCCATGCCCGACAACCCGCGCCTGGGCGACATCCTGGTGGCGGCTGGCGCCATCACGCGGGCGCAGCTGCAGCAGGGCCTGCGCGCGCAGACAGCGGCAGCCGCCAGCGGCAGTGCCGCGCCATTGGGCGAGATCCTGCAGGCCACGGCCGGCGTGCCGGCGCAGGTGGTCAACGCGGCACTGAGCAAGCAGAGCCGGGCGCGCGAGGCCACGCAAGGCGGGGCCGGCACGCCGGCCGTCGCCGACGACCAGCGCTTCATCCGCGTGCAGGCCGACCGGCTGGATGCGGTGATCAACCTGCTGGGCGAGCTGGTCATCGCCGGTGCCGGCGCCTCGCTGCTGGCACGGCAGACGCGCCAGGGCACGCTGATCGAGGCCAATGCGCAGATCGGCCGGCTGATCGAGGAGATCCGCAACGGCACGCTGCAGCTGCGCATGGTGCCCATCGGCGAGACCTTCAGCCGCTTCCGCCGCGTGGTGCGCGACACGGCGGCCGATCTCGGCAAGGACGTGCTGCTGGAGATCACCGGCGGCGAGACCGAGCTCGACAAGAGCGTGGTCGAGCGCATTGCCGACCCGCTGATGCACCTGGTGCGCAACGCCCTCGACCACGGCCTGGAGACGGCGGCGCAGCGCACCGCCGCCGGCAAGCCGGGCCAGGGCAGGCTGACGCTGTCGGCCTGCCACGAGAGCGGCAGCATCCTCATCCGCATCGTCGACGACGGCCGGGGCATCCAGCGCGACAAGGTGCTGCAGCGCGCGTGGGACCGGGGCCTCGTCGAGCGTGGCGTGGTGCCCGCCGACGCCGACATCGACCGGCTGATCTTCGAGCCGGGCTTCAGCACCGCCGAGAAGGTGACCAACCTCTCCGGCCGCGGCGTGGGCATGGACGTGGTCCGCCGCAACATCGAGGCGCTGCGCGGCACCGTGGTGCTGAACAGCACGCCAGGCGAGGGCTCGTGCATCGAGATCCGGCTGCCGCTGACGCTGGCCATCATCGACGGCTTCCTCGTGGGCGTGGGCAGCTCGAAGTTCATCTTCCCGCTGGATGCGGTGGTCGAGGTCATCGAGAACCGGCCCACCGTCAGCGCACTGGACGAACGCGGCCGCGGCTTCGTGGAGCTGCGCGGGCAGGTGCTGCCGGTGGTGAGCCTGCGCGCCCTGTATGCGCTGGACGGCCCCGCGCCCGACCGCACCAGCGTGGTGGTGCTGCAGAGCAGCCGCCGCCGCTACGGCGTGATGGTCGACAGCCTGCTCGGCCAGCACCAGACCGTCATCAAGCCCCTGGGCCGCATGTTTCGCAGCCTGCGCGGCATGAGCGGCTCTTCCATCCTCGGCAACGGCGAGGTGGCGCTCATCTTCGACGTGCATTCCCTCAGCCAGCTGGCAGCCGAGCCCCCGGGCCCGGCAGGCCGGCCGGTTGCCGCCTCACCCCACCCCCTCAGTGCGGCCAGCCGCAGCCCGAACGCCCCCACGGAAGGACAGACCCCATGAACACGCCGGAAATCTCCTGGATCGGTCGCCTGTTTGCCGGCCCCGCGCTGGACCAGGCCCTGGCCCTCAGCCAGCAGCACCAGGCCGCGGCGGAAGCCGCGCGCGCTGCTGCGGCACAGGCCGAGGCGGCACGCGCCGACACCGAAGGCACGCTCGCGCAGCTGAAGCAGCGGCTGGACGCGGTGGAGAGCGAGCTGAAGGTGCGCACCGACATCATGAACCTCACGAGCATCGTCTCCGAGGCCGACAAGAAGGGCGACATCCTCAACGTCAACGAGAAGTTCCTCGAGGTCTCGAAGTACCCGAAGAACGAGCTCATCGGCCACGGCCACAACACCACGCGCCACCCCGACATGCCCAAGTCGGTGTTCAAGGAGATGTGGCAGACCATCGGCCGCGGCGACATCTTCCGCGGCGTGGTGAAGAACCGCGCCAAGGACGGCACGCCCTACTACGTGGACGCGGTGATCGCCCCCATCCTGGGCGACAACGGCAAGCCCGTGAAGTACCTCGGCGTGCGCTACGACATCACGGCCACCGAGCTGGAGCGGCAGAACGCCAAGGGCATCCTCGACGCCATCGACCAGAGCTACGCCTTCATCGAGTTCGACCTCGGCGGCCATGTGCTCAACGCCAACCGCAACTTCCAGCAGGCCCTGGGCTACGGGCTGGACGAGATCAAGGGCCGACACCACCGCATGTTCGTGGACCCGGCCTATGCCAACACGCCCGAGTACACCGAGTTCTGGCGCGAGCTGAACGCGGGCAAGGCCCAGAACAGCACCTTCCGCCGCATCACCAAGAGCGGCAGCGAGCTGTGGATCCAGGCCGTCTATGCGCCCGTGAAGGACGAGATGGGCCGCGTCGCGAAGATCATCAAGATCGCCACCGACGTGACGGCCCAGGTGCAGGCCAAGCAGATGCTGGAGCAGGCGGTGGAGCAGGCCCAGGGCGTGACCACCGCGGCCAAGAACGGCGACCTGACGCAGCGCATCCCGCTGGAAGGCAAGAGCGGCCCCATCAAGACGCTGTGCGAAGGCGTCAACGTGCTGATGGAGAACACCAGCGTCATCTTCGACGACGTGGGCCGCGTCTTCGGCGCGCTCTCGGCGGGCGACCTGAGCCAGCGCATCACGCGTGACTACGAAGGCGTCTTCGGCCAGGTGAAGGACGATGCCAACGCCACCAGCGAGAAGCTCGGCGCCATCATCGAGGACGTGGGCCGCGTCTTCGGCGGCCTGGCCGCCGGCGACCTGACGCAACGCATCACCCGCGACGCCGAGGGTGTGTTCGACCAGGTCAAGAACGACGCCAACAGCACGGGCGAGAAGCTCGCCGGCATCATCGAGGAGGTGCGCGCCGCTGCCGATGCGCTGACGGGTGCGGCCAACCAGGTGAGCGCCACCGCGCAGAGCCTGAGCCAGAGCGCGAGCGAGCAGGCCAGCTCGGTGGAAGAGACCACGGCCAGCATCGACATGATGAGCGCCAGCATCACGCAGAACAGCGACAACGCCAAGGTCACCGACGGCATGGCCACCAAGGCCAGCAAGGAGGCCGGCGAGGGCGGCGCGGCCGTCACGCAGACGGTGCAGGCGATGAAGCAGATCGCGCAGAAGATCAGCATCGTCGACGACATCGCGTACCAGACCAACCTGCTGGCGCTGAACGCCGCCATCGAGGCCGCGCGCGCCGGCGAGCATGGCAAGGGCTTCGCGGTGGTGGCCGCCGAGGTGCGCAAGCTGGCCGAACGCAGCCAGGAAGCGGCCAAGGAGATCGGCGACCTGGCGAGCAACTCGGTGAGCACCGCCGAACGCGCCGGCAAGCTGCTCGACGAGATCGTGCCCAGCATCCAGAAGACCAGCGAGCTGGTGCAGGAGATCGCCGCGGCCTCGCAGGAACAGAGCCAGAGCGTCACGCAGATCGGTGGCGCCATGGGCCAGCTGAGCAAGGCCACGCAGCAGAACGCCTCGGCCTCGGAAGAGCTGGCGGCCACCTCGGAAGAGCTCTCGGGCCAGGCGGAGCAGCTGCAGCAGTCGGTGGCCTTCTTCACGCTGGTGGAGGCCGAGGCGCCCCCGGCGCGCGGCGCGGCCAAGGGCAAGCCGGTGGCCGAGCGGCGCGCGCCGAACTCGCCGATGCGCAGCGGGCCGCGTGCGGCCGCGGCGGCCCCGGCGCCGCGCGCCACGGGCACCGGCAGCTTCCGCCCCTACTGAACCCGAGGCAGGCGACCATGGCAGCCCTGGCCCCCACCGACACCGCCGCGCAGTTCCTCACCTTCGCGCTGGGCGAAGAGGTCTTCGCGATGGACATCCGCACCGTGCGCGAGATCATCCAGCACGGCCCCATGACCACCGTGCCGCTGATGCCCAGCTTCGTGCGCGGCGTCATCAACCTGCGCGGCGCGGTGGTGCCGGTGATCGACCTGCACGCCCGCTTCGGCCGCCCGCCGGCCCGCGTGGGCAAGAAAACCTGCATCGTCATCTTCGACGCCCTGCGCCAGATCGACGGCCTGAGCGAGCGCGTGGAGCTCGGGCTGATGGTCGATGCGGTGAGCGAGGTGATCGACATCCCTGCGGCGCAGATCGAACCGCCGCCGAACTTCGGCACCACGGTGCGGCGCGACTTCATCCGCGGCATGGGCAAGGTGGGCGCGCGCTTCGTCATCATCCTGGAGCCCGACCGCGCCTTCGACGTGGCCGAGATGGCCGAGATCTGCGCCTCCTCGCAGGGCGTGCAGAGCAGCCCCGAGCCGCTGGCCGCCTGAACCCGCCATGGCCACCCTCAGCGACCGCACCTTCACGCAGATTGCCGAGCTGATGCACGGCAGCATCGGCCTGAGCTTTGCCCCGAGCAAGAAGCCGCTGATCTCCTCGCGCCTGGCCCCGCGCATCCAGCGCCTGGGGCTGGGCAGCTTCGAGGAATACCTGCAGCTCATCAGCACGCCCGACGACGGCGGCGAGTTCCAGATGGCGGTGGACCTGCTCACCACCAACGAGACCTACTTCTTCCGCGAGCCCGCGCACTTCGAGCTGATCGAGGCCGAGCTGGCGCGCGAGCGCCCGCGCCGCGTGGCGGTGTGGAGCGCGGCCTCGTCCTTCGGCGACGAGGCCTACAGCACCGCCATGCTGCTGGCCGACCTGCACCAGCGCGGCCAGATCGGCAGCGACTGGTCCATCCTCGGCACCGACATCAGCGACCGCGTGCTGCACAGCGCCAGCAGCGCCATCTACCCGGCCGAGCGCCTGCGCCAGGTGCCGCCCGAACGCCTGAAGCGCCATTGCCTGAAGGGCGAGGGCGAGAGCGAGGGCCTGGTGCAGATCGGCCCCAAGCTGCGCGAACGCGTGAAGTTCGGGCAGCTGAACCTGTGCGCCGCGATCGAGGGCGGCCTGCCCGGCGCGCCCTTCGACATCGTCTTCCTGCGCAACGTGCTGATCTACTTCGACCCGCCCACCAAGCGCGCCGTGGTCGACCGCGTGCTGACGCAGCTGCGCCCTGGCGGCCTGTTCTTCATCGGCACGGCCGAGGGCCGCGTGCCCTGCGACACGCCGCTGCAGGTGCTGGCCCCGGGGGCCTTCCGCAAGGTGGCCGGCTGATGGCACCGGGCGGCCTGCCGGCCTTCGGCAGCGTCACCCACACGCTGCATCCGGGCGACGTGGCCTGCGGCACGCGCGGCGACAAGCTCGTCACGCTGCTGGGCTCGTGCGTGGCGGTGGTGCTGACCGACCCGCGGCGCACGGTGGGGGCGATGTGCCACATCGTGCACGCCAGCCCGGCCACCCGCACGGCGGCCCCGCGCGACAGCGCGTGGGGCGACGTGGCGCTGGACGTGATGTACGAGCTGCTGCGCGAGCGCGGCATCACGCCACAGCTGTGCGAAGCCTACGTCTACGGCGGCGGCAACATGTTCCCCGGGCAGTTCGGTGCCGGCCATGTGGGCGACTGCAACGCCCACTGGACGCTGCAGGCCCTGGCCGCCGACGGCGTGCGCGTGCTGCACCACGACCTGGGCGGCCACAGCTACCGCAAGCTGTCCTGGACCGTGGGCCCGGACGCACCCGAAGTGACGGCCGTGCCGCTCTGAGCCCGACCGCCCCAGCCCCTTCCACGACAACCCCCGAGGCACCCTCATGGCCATCCAGGTCTTCGTGGTCGACGATTCGGCCATCGTGCGGCAGACGCTGCAGCACCTGCTGCAGGGCGACCCCGAGATCGCGCTGATGGGCAGCGCGCCCAACCCGCTGATCGCCGGGCCGCTGATCCGCAAGCACAAGCCCGACGTGCTGCTGCTGGACATCGAGATGCCCGGCATGGACGGCCTGACCTTTCTTCGTCAGCTGATGGAAGAAAGCCCCATCGCCACCGTCATCTGCTCCACGCTCACCACCGAGGGCAGCAAGATCGCGCTGGAGGCCATGGCCGCCGGCGCGGTGGGCGTGGTGGCCAAGCCGAGGCTGGGGCTGAAGCAGTTCCTGGAGGATTCGCGGCGCGAGCTCGTCACCGCACTGAAGGCCGCGGCGCGTTCGCGCCCGCAGGTGCGGCGCAGCCTGCCGCCGGCGGCGGCCCCGGCCCGCAGCGCCGCCGCGGCCGCGCCCGTGCCGGGCTTGCACGCGCTGTCGATGAACAAGCCCGTGGTCATCGGCAGCAGCACGGGCGGCACGCAGGCGTTGGAGCAGGTGCTCACCGCGCTGCCGGCCGACAGCCCCGGCATCGCCATCGTGCAGCACATGCCGGAGAAGTTCACCGCGATGTACGCCACGCGGCTGGACGGCCTGTGCGCCGTGCGTGTGAAAGAGGCC
The DNA here is from genome assembly GCF_004016505.1 of Rubrivivax rivuli. GTDB lineage: Bacteria > Pseudomonadota > Gammaproteobacteria > Burkholderiales > Burkholderiaceae_C > Rubrivivax > Rubrivivax rivuli. The sequence continues at coordinate 17,476 of NZ_SACR01000001.1, forward strand.
AAGGACGGCGACCGGCTGGAACGCGGCAGCGTGCTCATCGCCCCCGGCGGCAAGCACATGCAGCTGCGCAAGGCCGGCGGCCAGTACTTCGCGGTGGTGGCCGACGGCCCGCCCGTCAACCGCCACAAGCCGGCCGTGGATGTGCTGTTCCGCAGCACCGCCGAGGTGGCGGGCAAGGACGTGCTGGCCATCATCCTCACCGGCATGGGCGACGACGGCGCGCGCGGCATGAAGCAGCTGCACGACGGAGGCGCCCGCACCATCGCGCAGGACGAGGCCAGCTGCGTGGTCTTCGGCATGCCCAAGGAGGCCATCAAGATCGGCGCGGTGGACCACGTCATGCCGCTGGACCGCGTGGCCGAGGCCATCCTGCAGTTCGACGCGCGCGGCTGAGGCGCGCGCTCGTCAGTGTTTGTGGCCGCCGTGGCCTGCTGCGGCGCCTGCGGGCGCTTGCGCCGAGACCTTCACGTCCACCTTCACCTCGCCGGCCTTCTCGAAGCGCAGCGTCAGCGGGAAGGTCTCGCCGGCCTTCAGCGGCTGCTTCAGGCCCATGAACATGAGGTGCAGGCCGCCCGGCTTGAGCTCCACCGTGCCGCCGGCCGGCACGTCGATGCCGGGCACCTGGCGCATGCGCATGACGTCACCGTCCATCGACATGGTGTGCAGTTCCACGGCGCTGCTGACCGTGGTGCGTCCCGAGACCAGACGGTCGCCAGCGGCGCCGCCGGTGATCTTCAGGAAACCGCCGCCGGCGGCCTGGCCTTGCACGGTGGGGCGCGCCCAGGCGCCCTCCACCTTCAGGCCGGCCTGGGCCCAGGCGGCCAGCGGGCTGGCGAGCGCAGCGCAGGCGGCTGCGGTGAGAAGGGTGCGTCGTGTCGTGTTCATGGGGCTCTCCGTTTGCTGTCGATGGGGCAGGGTTTAAAAGGTCCAGTGGGGCGCGCGCGCCGGTGCCGGGCTCAATGGTGATGGCCGCCAGGGGCGGCCGGTGCGGCGGGCATCACTTCCAGCAATGCCGCAGGGGCTTTCAGGCCGCGCGTGGTGGTGCCGCTGGCCGGCACGTCGAACCAGTCCCACTGGCCCTGTTCGCACAGCTGCTGCACCTTGAACCAGGCCGGCCCGGCCGCCTGCGGCGCCTGGCCGCGCAGCACGAACTCGTCGTAGTGCGCGTCGGGCAGCCACGCCTCGCGGCTGGTGGCCTTCCAGGTGATTTCGACCACGTCTTCGGTGACGCGGCGGCCGTGGCTCTCGTAGGGCTGGGCCAGCGGCGCCTTCTGCACGCTCAGCGCCCAGCCCGCCTTGGGCATGGGCTTGGCGCCGCGGAAGCCCGCCGGCAGCCGCACGGTGAGGGTGTGCGTGGCCGTGCCCTGGCAGCCGTGGCTCACGCGCAGCACGGCCTTGTAGCCCGCGCCGGCCGTGGCCTGCGGGGTTTCCAGCGTCACATGGGCTTGGGCCGCCACCGTGGCGGTGGCGAGCACGAGGCTGAGGAGGGGTGTCTTCATGGCGAGGGTGCTCACAGGTCGAAACGCAGCTCGGCGCTGTAGGTGCGCTGCGGGTAGGGGTGGAAATTCCAGTACTGGTAGTTGTTCAGGTTGTCGATGCCGAAGGCCGCGCTCCACTGCTTGTCGATCTTCCAGCGCAGGCACACATCGGTGGTGAAGTACTTGCTGAAGCCCTGGTAGGCGAAGCCGTTGGGATCGCTGTTGTTCAGCTGGCCGTACTGGCGGCTGCCGTAGCGGGCACCGAAGCTGCCGGTCAGCGCGGGGCTGAACTTGTAGCTGGCCAGCAAGCTGGCGCGCCACTTCGGCACGCGCGGCTGCTGCTTGCCCACGGTGTCGCCGGGCACGCTGACGTAGCTGCTGTTGGCGCGGATCACGCTGTCGGCGTAGGTCAGGCTGGTCTGCAGGTCGAGACCCTGGACACCGAGGTCCGACACCTCGTAGAAGGTCTCCAGCCCCAGCGTGCGGATGCGGTCGATGTTCTGCACGCTGTTGACGATGGGGCTGGTGCCGGCGATGGCCTGGCTGTAGAGCGCGTCGGTGGTGGTCTCGTGGAAGAGCGTGGTGCGCAGGCGCTGCAGGCCGCGGCTGAGCTCGCTGGTGAACTCGGTGGTCCAGCTCTTCTCGGGCTTCAGGCCCGGGTTGGTGACCACATCGGTGCCGGCGTTGCCCTGGAAGAGCTCGCCCACGGTGGGCACCCGAACAGCGCGGCCGGTGCTGAGCTTCAAGGCCCAGCCTTCGGCCGCCTGGAAGCCCAGGGCCAGCTTCGGCGACAGCCAACTCTCGCTGCGGGCGCTGAAGTTCACCGGCGCCGCACTGCCTGTGGTCTTGGCGCCGTCGCGGGCCGTCCAGTGCTCGTGCCGCAAGCCCAGCACCGCCTTCCAGGCCGGCGCGAAAGACCAGGTGTCCTGCGCGTACAGGCTCTGCAGCCGCGTGTGGCCGCGGAAGCTGCTGACCGCCGTGGTGGCGTCGCCCGTGATCCAGTCGGCCGCGTTGTCGATGCGCTGGCGCCAGCGGTAGCTGTCCTGCTGCAGGCCGAGATCGACCTGGTGCGCCGCGTTCGGGCGCCACACGCCCTTCAGCGCCAGGGTGTGCCAGCCGGTGCCCGACAGGCGCGTGATGCGGCCGGCGCCGCCCGCATCGGCCGCGGGCTTGGCGCCGGTGGGCGCGCGCGCGATGTCCTGGTCGTAGTCGTAGAGGCTGGCGGCGATCTCCCAGTCGAAGACACCGCGCGCGCGGCTGGCCACGCTCAGCCCGTGCATGAGGTGCGTGAGGCTGTCGCGGTTCTGGCCGAAGTCGCTGGCGGCGACCGTGTAGTTGCGCCCGCCGATGGTGGCCACGCCGCTGTAAAAGGGGCTGCCATCGCTGGCCCGCGTGAGGTAGCTGGTGCTCTGGCCCACGGTGCTGTTCTGCCACCAACCCAGGGTGTACTGCGCGCGCACCTGGCCGGGCAGATCGACGGCGATCTTGGCCTTGGCGTGGTCTTGCGTGGTGCTGTACTGCGTGCCGGCGCCGATCAGGTACCAGGGCAGGTAGCTCCTGTCTTCACCGAGGACGGCGCCGTTGACGGGCGTGCCGGCGGCCGTGGTGCTGGCGCTCACCAGCTTGGTCGCGAAGGTCATGGGCTGGCCCTCGTTCTTCAGCCGGTTGACGTTCAACCACCACGAAAAGGCGCCGGCGCGGTCGCCCACCGAGGCGCTGGCCTGCCAGCCGCTGTAGGTGTCTTTCGTGCCGTAGAGCTCGAAGGGCTGGACGAAGTAGCCCACCTTGGCATGCACCTCGAACTTGCGCGGCATGCGCGTGACGTAGTCGACCACCGCGCCCACGCTGTTGCCCGGGTAGGCGGCCGAGAAGGGGCCGTACAGCACGTCGACGCGCTCGATCTCCTCGGGCGTCACCAGGCCCCAGCGCGGCGTGAAGGCGGCGCCGTTGCCGAGGTAGTTGCTCAGCAGGATGCCGTCGGCGTAGACCATGCTGCGCGCGCTGTTGCCGGTGCCGCTGGCGCGGCTGGACAGGACCGCGTGGTTGTAGTCGCCGATGTAGCGCTTGCGCACCAGCAGGCTGGGGAAGTACTTCAGCGCGTCTTCGCTGTCGGTGGCGTTGATCTTGGTCTCGACCTCGGCGCCGGTGATGCCCTCGGTGGTGGTGGGGATCTGCGTCGGCAGGCTGCTGACGCGGCTGCCGACGATGGTGACGATGCCGGCGTCGCGCACCGGCGCCTGGGCGGCGGCGTTTGCGGAGACGTTCGAAGGGGCGGGAGCGGTTTGCGCGAAAGCGCAGCTGGCCGCGGCGGCCAGCGCCAACGGCGCCCTGCGGTGCAGGGACGAAAAACGGGAAGACAAGGCAGAACTCCTGAACACCCCGCCTGCGAGGGCGGGGCATGCAACGGGGCACCCCGCGCGGCTTCAGGCCGGGCGCAGGGCGAACGTGGCGAAGGTCAGGAGACGAACGGGGGCCCGCGCGGTTGCGCGGTGCGCCATGCGAACAGCGTGCGCGGCGCGTGCAGGAAAAGCGGTGGCTCGAAGGCCGCGAGCGACAAGGCCAGCAGCACCGGCAGCGCGGGCGGCGGCGCGGCAGCCCCGGCGCTCAGGGTGCACAAGGAGCAGTGCTCCAGGTGCCCGGTGGCCGTCGGCAGGCTGCTGGGCGCAGGCCCGTCGGGCGCTTCCACCAGCACCCAGCGCATGCCTTGCGGCGTGCAGACCTCGGCCCAGGCGCCCCCGTCGCCGCGCGCGAACGACAGCGCGTGCGACACCGCCGGCAGCAAGGCCATGGCCAGCACGGCCCAGAGGGCGAGCCAGGTCAGCGGGCGAAGGTGGCGGCGGTGCATGGTGAGGGCGCGCAGTGTAGCGGCTGGTCATAATCACTGTATGGCCATCCAGACCGACGACTTCGCCCCCGCGCCCCGCCCGGCGGCGGCCCGGGTGATCAGCGCGGCGCCCGCCTCGCCCAACGAAGAGGCCATCGAACGCGCGCTGCGCCCGAAAGGCCTGCAGGACTACGTGGGCCAGGCCAAGGCGCGCGAGCAGCTGGAGATCTTCATCGGCGCGGCCAAGCAGCGGGCCGAGGCGCTGGACCACGTGCTGCTCTTCGGCCCGCCGGGCCTGGGCAAGACGACGCTGAGCCACATCATCGCCAACGAGCTGGGCGTGAACCTGCGCCAGACCTCGGGCCCGGTGCTGGAGAAGCCGAAAGACCTGGCCGCCATCCTCACCAACCTCGAGAAGAACGATGTGCTCTTCATCGACGAGATCCACCGGCTGAGCCCGGTGGTGGAGGAGATCCTCTACCCGGCGCTGGAGGACTACCAGATCGACATCATGATCGGCGAGGGCCCGGCCGCGCGCAGCATCAAGCTCGACCTGCAGCCCTTCACGCTGGTGGGCGCCACCACGCGGGCCGGCATGCTGACCAACCCGCTGCGCGACCGCTTCGGCATCGTGGCGCGGCTGGAGTTCTACACGCACGAAGAGCTGGCCCGCATCGTCACGCGCTCGGCCAGCCTGCTGAACGTGCCGGCCGACGACGCCGGCGCGCTGGAAATCGCACGCCGCAGCCGCGGCACGCCCCGCATCGCCAACCGCCTGCTGCGCCGTGTGCGCGACTACGCGCAGGTCAAGGGCGACGGCCGCATCACCGCGGCGCTGGCCGACAAGGCGCTGAAGATGCTGGACGTCGACCCGCTGGGCTTCGACGTGATGGACCGCAAGCTGCTGGAGGCCGTGATCCACCGCTTCGACGGCGGCCCCGTGGGCCTGGACAACGTGGCCGCGGCCATCGGCGAAGAGAGCGGCACCATCGAAGACGTGATCGAGCCCTACCTCATCCAGCAGGGCTTTTTGCAGCGCACGCCGCGCGGGCGCGTGGCGACGGCAGCGGCCTGGCGCCACCTGGGGCTCGTGCCACCGGCAGCGCCCGCGGCGGGCGACCTGTTCGGCGGCTGAACCTCGCTGCCAGGCCCGGGCGGTGCGCCGGCGATGCCGCCGGCGTACCGAAGGACCGTCGGTGCCGCTTACACCGCTGGCGCCGCCCGGCAGGCCTCCGGGCGGCGGTTCGTGCGGATATCACGGCGGTCATTCTTTGTGATCAAGGACTTGGCGCCATGGCGCGTGCAGCGCGGGGCAGCTGGCCTGCGACTTGCTGCCTGAGCCGCCGAGCCCTCGTTGGGGCCGATGAAGTGCACAAACACAATCCCGGAGTTATCCATGCGTTTCACCAAGTTGGCTGTCGCCACCGGCCTGCTGGCCGCCCTGTTCAGCGCGCAGCACGCCGTTGCCGGCCCCATCAACACCACCGGTGCCACTTCCGTGGGCGGCCACTGCATCTGCTTCGGCTACAACGGCATGGGCCAGAGCTTCACGGCGGAAGACAGCAGCGTTTCGATCGGCGTGCTGGTCGGTGACGCCAACGTCCACCTCGGCGCCTTGTCGATGACCTTCCGCCTGCTGCAGGGCGCCGGCCCGTCGGGCCCTGTGCTGAGCTCGTTCGTCTTCAGCCCCCTGGTCAACGATGGTTTGAAGTGGTTCGATTTCAATGTCAGCGGCACGCCGCTGACGGTGGGCCAGGTGTACTCGGTCACCGTCACCTCGGTGAGCGGCCGCGGCATGGTGGCGCGCACGAACGCCGACCTCTACGCGGGCGGCAATGCCTTCCTCTCCAACGGTCAGAACTACGGCGAGATGAGCATCCGCGTGCAGCCCCTGGCCACCACCCCCTCGGGCGTGCCTGAGCCTGGCTCGCTGGCACTGGCAGGGCTGGCCCTGGCGGCTGCGGGCCTGGCGCGTCGCCGCCGTGCCCACAGCGCCTGAAGCCTCGCCCCCTCAGGCCTCGGCCGGCGCCTCGCCGGCCAGGTGCCCGTCGTCGTTCCAGCCCACCATCTGCAAGCCCTCGCCGGTGTAGAGCAGGCGGTTGATGGTGGCGTTGCCCAGGGCCCAGCTTCGCGGCGCTTCCAGCGGCAGGCCCACGGCGGCGCGGTACAGGCAGTCGAGCACACCCCCGTGCGCGACGATGACGATGGTCTGCCCGCGGTGGGCTTCGGCCAGCCGCTCGACGGCCGCAACGCACCGCGCCGAGAAGGCCAGCAGCGATTCACCACCGCCCGGAGTGAAGACCGGGTCGCGGCGGCGCCAGCGCAGCGCTTCCTCAGGCCAGCGCGCTTCGATCTCGGCGTGCGTCAGGGTCTCGAAGCGGCCGAAGTGGCGCTCGCGCAGCGCCGGGTGCGCGCGCACCGGCAGCGCGTGCAGGCCCGCGATGGCCAGAGCGGTGGCGTGGGCGCGCCGCAGGTCGCTGCTGTGCACGGCGTGCAGCGGGGTGTCGGCCAGGGCCTTGGCCACCTGTGAGGCCTGCCAGGTGCCGACGGCATCGAGTGCCACGTCCTGGTGGCCTTGCACGCGCTGGCTGGCGTTCCACGCGGTGCGGCCGTGCCGCACGGCAATCACCTGGGTCGGCTCCAGCCAGGGCTGGCCCCAGGCCGCCGCCTCGCTCAAAACCCGGCGCCGATCAGGCGCTGGTTCAGCGTGTAGGTGCCCGAGAAAGTGGCCGCGTTGAGCACGCGCCCGGCCAGTGCGGCCCGCACGTCGGCGCCCTTGAAGGCGCCTTCCACCGGCAGGCGTGCCACGTCCAGCGCGTAGAGCGTGAACACGTAGTGGTGCACCAGGCTGTCGTTCCATGGCGGAAAGGGGCCGTCGTAGCCGAAGTAGTCGCCCGCCATCTCGGGATGGCCGGCGAACCAGGCGGTGTAGTCGTTCAGGCCCTGGCGCGCGCCATGCAGCGCGGCCGGGCCGGGCTTGCCGCGCGCGGTGAAGCCGCGGCTGAACTCGCCTTCGGCAATGCCGGCCAGCGTGGGCGGCAGGTCGACCAGCAGCCAGTGGAAGAAGTCGACCCGCTCCAGGTCCACCGGCACCTCGCGGCCGGGCTGGTTGACGTCGTCGCCGCGGCTGGGCACGTCGAAGTCGTGGCACACCAGCACCAGCGACTGCGTGCCCGCGGGCAGGTCGCTCCACTGCAGCGCGGGGTTCAGGTTGTCGCTGAAGGTGGCCTGGCCGGCACCGTCGGGCTTGCCGGCGGCGTAGCGTGCGGGGATGGGGTCACCGTTGGTCCAGCTGTCGCTCCAGAGCTTCATCGGGGGCTTCCTTTCGGGCGGTTCGATTCGGTCGGTGTGGGTTCAGACGCCCCACACCACGGGCGCGTCGGCCGCGTGCGCGCGGCGCAGCATCTCCACCACGGGCCACAGGCGCTGGCGCAGGCCCACGGGGGGCTGGCGGGCGTCGTCGTCCTCGGGCGGGGCTTCATCCTGCGTGATGGCGGCCATCAGCGCGGCGCTGGCGGCAGGCATGTCGGCGGGCTCGATGATGCCGCGCGGTGCGGGCTCACGGCCCAGCAGGCGCAGCATCTGGTCGCCATGGACCCCGAGCATGATCAGGTCGCCAGTGGCGGGGCTCTTGAACTTGTAAATCATGGGCAGCCTAGCAGGCACACCCCGGCGCGGGGTGCGGGGCGTGATTGTGCAACCCGTGCCGGTCGCCGTCGGTGCGGCGTCGGTGCGGCGTCGGTGCGCCGCCTACCGAACCAGGCGGATGCGCCGTGCGGGCGCGGGGGCCGGCACGGCCGCTCCTGCAGCGGCCGGCGCAGCCGGCCCGTGCACGAGACGCTGCTCGAAGCTCAGGCTGTCAAGCGCGGGCGCGTACAGCCAGCCCTGGAACTCGTCGCAGCCTTCTTCCTGCAGGAAGTGGCGCTGCGGCTCGGTCTCCACGCCCTCGGCGATGCACTTCATGCCCAGGGCGCGGGCCATCTGCAGCACGGCGCGCACGATGCCGGCGTCGCTGTCGTCGCCCGGCAGGCCCTTGATGAAGCTGCGGTCGATCTTGAGCTTGCCGATGGGAAAGCGCTTGAGATAGCTCAGGCTCGAGTACCCGGTGCCGAAGTCGTCGATGGACATCTTCACGCCCAGCCTCGCCAGCGCGTGCAGGCGGTGCAGCGACTCGTCGGCGTCGTGCACGAGGATGCTCTCGGTCAGCTCCAGCTCCAGCAGGTGCGGCGGCAGGCCGCTGATGTCGAGCACGCTGCCGACGCGGTCGACGAAATGCGGCTGCTTGAACTGCAGGGCCGAGACGTTCACGGCGATGGGCAGTGCATGCCCGCGCTGGTGCCACAGCGCCGCCTGGCGCACGGCCTGGGCCAGCACCCACTCGCCGATGTGCACGATGAAGCCGCTGTCCTCGGCCACGGGGATGAAGTGCGCCGGCGAGACATCGCCCATCTCCGGGTCGCGCCAGCGCAGCAGCGCCTCGGCGCCCACCACGCGGCCGTCGGCCAGGCTCACCTGGGGCTGGTAGTGCAGGCGGAAGCGCCCGCTCACCAGCGCCTGGCGCATGGCGTGGTCGAGCTGCATGTCGTTACGGCGGTCGCCCTCGGCGCGCGCCTGGTGCATGCGGTAGTGCGCACGGCCGGCGCTCTTGACGGTGCGCATGGCAGCCTCGGCGTGGCGCACGAGGTCGTCGATGCGCGAGCCCTGCGAAGGCGCCATCGCGATGCCGATGCTGCAGGTCAGCGTGAAGGGCGCGCCTTCCACGCTGCACGGGTGCGCCACCACGTTGAGGATGCGCTTGGCGGTGGCCTCGGCGGCCGCGGCATCGGCCGGGTTCACGAGCACGGCGAACTGGTCGCCGCCCAGGCGGGCCAGCACGTCGTCGGCGCGCAGGCAGGCCTGGATGCGGTGGGCCACGGTCTGCAGCACCTGGTCGCCCACCTCGTGGCCCAGGCTGTCGTTGATCTGGCGGAAGCGGTCCAGGTCCACCAGCAGGAAGGCGTAGGAGCGGCCCTCGCGCCGGGCCGTGGCCGTGGCTTCGTTGACGTGGTCGACGAGCGCGCTGCGGTTGGGCAGGCCGGTGAGGGTGTCGTTGCGCGAGAGCTGCTCGATGCGCGCCTCGGCCTCCACGCTGGCCGTGAGGTCACGGAAGGACCACACCCGCCCCTGCGCGCGGCCGCGCACCAGCAGCGGCCGCGAGACGCGCTCCACCACCTGGCCGGTGAGCAGTTCCAGCCGGTCGCTGGAGCTCGCCTGCGGCGTCTCGCGCAGCGCGTTCAAACGCAGCTGGTAGCCCGTGGGGTCGCCCACGCTGCGCGCCATCCAGGCGTGCACCGCGGCATCGTCTTCGTGCTGCAGCAGCTCGCGCGGCAGGCCCCAGATCTCGGCGAAGCGCCGGTTGCAGGCGCTCAAGCGGCCCTGCGGATCGGTGACGAGGATGCCGTCGGCCGTGGCCTCCAGCGTGGCCTGCAGTTCGGCCAGCGCGGCCTCGCGTTCGCTCTCGGCGCGGTGCTCGGCGCTGCGGTCGGCCACCACCACCAGGGCATGGGCCGGCTCGCCGGGCGGCACGTCGATCAGGGACAGGCTGCGGCTCACGTAGCGTGCGCCTGCGGCCGTGGCCACCACGGTGTCGGTGTGCAGCAGGCCGATGCTGCCTTCGCTGTCCCACCACAGGCGGTCTTCGGGCGAACTGAGCAGCGCGTCAGCCGCGTCGCCCTGCAGCGCCTGCGCGCTGCGGCCGAGCAAGGCCGCGGCAGCGGCGTTGGCGGCCACGACGCGCCGGTCGGCCATGGCCACCACCCAGGCCGCCTGCGGCATGCCTGCCAGCAGGCCGGCCCAATGTGCGGCAGCACTCACGCAGCCAGCTCCGCAGGGCGCGACACCACGCTCAGCGGCTCGAAGTAGTAGGACACCCGCGGGCGCGGGTCGAGCGCGGCCAGCACCGGCGGCGGCACCTTGCTCGCCGCCAGGCTGCGGCGGATGCCCAACTCGGGCTGCAACTCCAGGTCGAGCAGCTGCGGCGCGCCGGCGTTGCCGCCGCGCGCACCGGGGCGCGCGGCTGGGGTGCCGTGCACCAGCACGCGCGGCTTCAGCAGCCGCGTGGAGTTGACGCCCACCACCATCGCGTAGCGGTCGTCGGTGAGTTGCACCAGCGAGCCCGCCGGGTACACGCCCATCATGCGGATGAAGGCGTTGAGCACGGGCGGGTCGAAGCGCGAGCGCGACTGCGCGAACATCATCGCCACCGCCTCGTGCGGCGTGAGGGCCAGCGTGCGGCCCCCGGGGTTGCACAGGTTGTCGTAGCGGTTGACGATGGCCACGATGCGCGCCCCCAGGCCGATGCGGTCGGCGCTGAGCTTCATCGGGAAGCCGCTGCCATCGGCGTGTTCGTGGTGCTGCGCGATCACCGACAGCGAGCCGGCGTTCAGACCCATGCGGTGACCCTGCAGCACGCCCTTGGCCACGTGGTCGCGGTAGCCGTTGGTCTCGGCGGGGGTGAAGTTGTCTTCCGGGTGGCGCAGCCGGTCGGGCACGTCGATCTTGCCCACGTCGTGCAGCAGGGCGCCGACGCCCATGTCCTGCATCTCGCTGTCGCTCATGCCCAGCGTGCGGCCGATGAGCATGGAGACGACCGCCACGTTGAGCGCGTGGGCGCTGTTGCGGTCGCCGCCGGCGCCGCTGACGAGGCGGATGCCCACCTCGTCGGCGGCCAGCATCTTGTCGAGCATGGCGCGCGTGAGATCGCCTGCGGTGCGGCCGGCTTCCTTGGGCTGCTGCGTGATCTGCTCGCCGATGTCGCGCATCACGCGGGCCGCCTCGCCGTACTGGCGCTCGCAGCGCTGTGCCGACTCTCGCTGCGCGTTGAGCCAGGCTTCCTGGTCGCGCGCAGCCTGCTCCTCGGGGCTCAGGGCCGAGCCGGCCGGCACCACAGGCGGCACATTCCCTTCCAGCAAGGCGCCCGCGGCGGGCAACTCGCTTCTTTCAGGCACCCAGCGCACCTGGGTCAGGCCCAGGCCGCGGATGGTCGCGATCTCGTCGTTGGACGTGATGCGGAAGGCCGACAAGGGGAACGGGTGCGACAGCCAGCCACCGTCGAGGTGGATGTACATGCCCACGCGCAACTCCTCGACGGCGACGGTGCTGGTCATGCGGCTTCCCTGTGCGTATCTGCTCTTGGCTGTCCTGTCGGACGGCCTCTCACGCCTGTTTTCGGGTGCCCGCCGCCTGAACTTGAGGCAGCCGGTCTGCAACAGGCGGTGTGCGGAGGCCGGCAGGCGCGTCCCGGCGGCCGCTGCGCCGACGCCGACCGTGAAATCCGCCACATCCGGCAAACCCCGCTAACGCCCGGCTGCCACCCCAGGCATGCTGGGAGGCTGGCAACGGCCCAGACCCCCACAAGAAACCCCGGAGACCCGAATGAGCTTCAGACCCGCCCTCAGCACCCTGGCCCTGGCCTGCGGTGTCTTCGCCTGCAGCGGCGCACTGGCGCAGAACGCGCCCATCAAGGTGGGCCTGATGCTGCCGGCCACCGGCACCTTCGCGGCGCTGGGCGACGCCATCGAGAAGGGCTTCAAGCTGCACGTGCAGGAACAGGGCGGCAAGCTCGGCGGCCGTGAGGTGCAGTACTTCAAGGTCGACGACGAGAGCGACCCGGCCAAGGCCACCGACAACGTCAACAAGCTGATCAAGCGCGACCAGGTCGACGTGCTGGTGGGCACCGTGCACAGCGGCGTGGCGCTGGCCATGGCCCGTGCCGCGCGCGAGAGCAACACGCTGATGATCGTGCCCAACGCCGGCGCCGACGCGCTGACCGGCGCGCAGTGCGCGCCCAACATCTTCCGCAGCAGCTTCAGCAACTGGCAGCCGGGCTACGCCGCGGGCGTGGTGGCCGCGGGCAAGGGCTACAAGCGCGCCATGAGCATCACCTGGAACTACGCCGCCGGCAACGAGGCCGTCAAGGGCTTCACCGAGGGCTTCGAGAAGGGCGGCGGCAAGGTCATGAAGGAACTCAGCCTGCCCTTCCCGGGCGTGGAATTCCAGGCGCTGCTGACCGAGATCGCGGCGCAGAAGCCCGACGTGGTGTTCGCGTTCTTCGCCGGCGGCGGTGCGGTGAAGTTCGTCAAGGACTACGACGCCGCGGGCCTGAAGAAGGCGGTGCCGCTGGTGGTCTCGGGCTTCGTCACCGACGGCACGCTGGAGGCGCAGGGCGCCAGCGCCCAGGGCATCCTGAGCACGCTGCACTACGCCGACAACCTGGACACGCCGCGCAACAACGCCTTCCGCAAGGCCTACGCCATCAGCTACAAGCAGCAGCCCGATGTCTACGCCGTGCAGGGCTACGACGCCGCGCAGATGCTCGCCGCCGGCCTGAACGCCGTGAAGGGCGACATCAAGCAGCGCGAGGCCCTGCAGGCCGCCATGGCCAAGGCCGTGATCGACAGCCCGCGCGGCAAGTTCAGCCTGAGCCCGCAACGCAACCCGGTGCAGGACATCTATCTGCGCGAGGTGAAGGGCGTGAACAACGAAACGCGCGGCGTGGCCGTGAAGGCCTTGGCCGACCCCGGCCGCGGCTGCAGGCTCTGACCCACCCGCAAGCGCCTGCGGCGTGGTCGGTGCAGGGGCCGTGGGACACTGGCCACCTGCTGACTTGGGAGCCTGCCCGTGATCCTTGAACTTGCCGACATCCGCATCCAGCCTAGCCAGAACGCGGCCTTCGAAGAGGCCATCCAGCGCGGCATCGCCACCGTCATCGGCCGCGCCCAGGGCTTCCACGGCGCCAAGGTCAACCGCGGCATCGAGAGCCCCGAGCGCTACATCCTGCAGATCTTCTGGGCCACGCTGGAAGACCACACGGTGGCTTTCCGCCAGGGACCGCTGTTTGCCGAGTGGCGTGCGATCGTCGGGCCCTTCTTCGCCGCGCCGCCCGTGGTGGAGCACTTCGAGCTCGTGAGCAAGCCTTGAGTGCAGTGTTGGCCCCGGCCGCGCGCGGCAACGCGCTGCAGGCCGCGCTGGCGCACTTCGACAGCGGCGCCTTCTCGCAAGACCTGGCGCGCCGCGTGGCGATGCGCACCGAGAGCCAGGACCCGGCCTCGGGCCCGGCTTTGCAGGCCTACCTCAGCGACGAGATGGCGCCCACGCTGGCCGCGCTGGGCTTCACCTGCACACTGCACCCCAACCCCGAGGCTGGCTTCGGGCCCTTCCTCATCGCCCACCGGCACGAGGGCGACACGCTGCCCACGGTGCTGGTCTACGGCCACGGCGACGTCATCCGCGGGCAAGACGCCAGCTGGAAGCGGGGCCAGGGCCCCTGGGTGCTGGCACAGGACGGCGAACGCCTCTACGGCCGCGGCACCGCCGACAACAAGGGCCAGCACAGCATCAACATCGCGGCGCTGGCACAGGTGCTGCAGCAGCGCGGGCAACTGGGCTTCAACGTCAAGTGGCTCATCGAGACCGGCGAAGAGGCCGGCAGCCCGGGGCTGGCCGCCTTCTGCGCGCAGCAGCGCGAGGCCCTGCGCGCCGATGTGCTGATCGCCAGCGACGGCCCGCGCCTGCGGCGCGATTGCGCCACCGTCTTCCTGGGTTCACGCGGCACGGTGAACTTCGATCTCACGCTGAAGGCGCGCGAGGGCGGCCACCACAGCGGCAACTGGGGCGGCCTGCTGAGCAACCCGGCCGTGGTGCTGGCCAACGCTATTGCCAGCCTGGTGGACGGCCGCGGGGTCATCCGCGTGGCGGCGCTGCGCCCGCCGCCCATCCCGGCCAACGTGCGTGCCGCGCTCGCCGGCCTGCGTTTCGGCGGTGACCCGGGCGACCCCGAAGTCGACCCGGGCTGGGGCGAGCCCGGCCTGAGCCCGGCCGAGCGCGTGATCGCCTGGAACACGCTGGAGGTGCTGGCCATGGTGGCCGGCAACCCGCAGCACCCCGTGAACGCCATCCCGCCGACGGCAAGAGCGACGATGCACATGCGCTTCGTGCCCGGCACCGACATCGCCCGGCTGCACGAGCATCTGGCCACGCACCTGGCGGCGCAGGGCTTCGGTGACATCGGCATCGAAGTGGGCCCGGTGATGGCCGCCACGCGCCTGGACCCCGACAACGCCTGGGTGCGCTTCACGCTGGCCAGCATCCAGCGCAGCACCGGCCGCCCGCCGGTGCTGCTGCCCAACCTGGGCGGCAGCCTGCCCAACGACGTGTTCGCCGACATCCTGGGCCTGCCCACGGTGTGGGTGCCGCACAGCTACCCGGCCTGCAGCCAGCACGCGCCCGACGAGCACCTGCTGGTGCCCGTGGTTCGCGAGGCGCTGGCGCTGATGACGGGGCTGTTCTGGGACCTGGGCGAGCAGGCCGCCACGCTGCCGCGGCGCCAAGACTGAACTCCAGCCGTCCTGCCGCGATCCCAACCCGGTCCAGGCCCCCGAGACCCCCATGCTGCGCCCCCTGCAAGACCTCTTCAACAGCCTGCTGGCCCAGCCGCTGCAGGGCCCCGGCGGCGGCAACGCAGCGCACCGCCTGCACCTGGCCACGGCCGTGCTGCTGGTGGAGGTGATGCGCGCCGATGCCGAATGCACCGAGGCCGAGCGCCGCGCCGTGCTGGCCGTTTTGCAGCAGCGGTTTGCGCTGGCCGATGACGAGCAGGCCCGCCTGCTGGAACTGGCCGAGCACCGGGCGAAGCACGCCGTCGATTTCCATGCCTTCACCTCCACGCTGAACGAGCAGCTCAGCTTCGAGGACAAGGTGCAGGTGGTGGAGGCGATGTGGGCCGTGGCCTACACCGATGGCCAGCTCACGGCGCACGAGAACCACGTGCTCTGGCGCGTGGCCGACCTGCTGCACGTGCCGCACGGCGCCTACATCAACGCCAAGCTGCGCGCCAAGGCCGCCGCGGGCCTGGCCTGAACCCGGGCGGCCTCTAGGCGGCCTCTAGGCGGCTTCTAGGCGGCGCCTGGCCCGCCGCGTCGCACGCGGTGGCGCTCGGCGCTGCTGGCACCGAAGGCCTGCTCCAGCGCGGCCAGCAGGCCTTCGGCGCGGGTGCTGTTGTCGCCGTGCAGATTGCACACGTAGACGTCCAGCGTCACCCCGCCCAGCTCGGGCCAGGTGTGCACCGCCAGGTGAGATTCGGCCAGCAGCACCACGCCCGTCACGCCGCCCGGCGCCGGGAAACGGTGGAAGAGCTCGCCCACGGCCTGCAGCCCGGCCGCGGCCACCGCGCCCAGGCACAGCGCGCGCAGCGCCTCGGGCTCGTGCAGCACGGCCAGCGCGGGGGGGCAGCCGCGCAAGTCGGCGGTGAGGTGCAGGCCTTGCATGCGCAGCCTAGAGGGTGTGCATCACCAGGCGCTGGCGGCCGGCGTGCTTGGCAGCGTAGAGCGCCTCGTCGGCCCGCTGCACGAGCATCGCCGCCTCCAGCCCGGCCCCTGGCTGCGCCACCTGCACACCGCCGATGCTCAGCGTCACCTGCGGGGAGACGGGCGAATCGCCGTGCGGCAGCGCTGCCTCGGCCAGCGCGGCGATGGCGCTCTCGGCCTGCGCGCGCGCCTCATCGGCGCTGTGGTGGGGCAGCAGCAGGCCGAATTCCTCGCCGCCGATGCGGGCCACCAGGTCGCCGGCACGCCGGGCGGTGCCGCGCAGCACCTGGGCCACCTGGCGCAGGCACTCGTCGCCGGCCGGGTGCCCGTGCAGGTCGTTGTAGCGCTTGAAGTGGTCGACATCCAGCAGCAGCAAGGCGATGGGCGTGCCGTGGCGGCGCGCCCGCGCGCACTCGTCGGCCAGGCGGCGGTCGAACTGGCGGCGGTTGGCCAGACCGGTGAGGTCGTCGGTGTCCGACAGGTGCGCCAGCCGGGCGTTCAGCGCATCCAGCTGGGCATTCAGCGCCGTCAAGGCCTGCTCGCGGTGCACGAGTTCGGTGACATCGCTGCGCACGCCAGCCACCCCACCGTCGCGCGTGCGGCGCTCGTCCACGCGCACCCAGCGGTTGCCGGCCAAGGCCTGCAGCACCGGGCCGGAAGGGTTGCGGTGCGCGGCCATGCGCTCGGCGAGCCAGGCTTCGGCCCGGCCCTCGGCCTGCGGATACAGGCCGCTCTGCAGGCCGTGGCGCAGCACCTCCTCGAAGGTGACGCCCGGCCGCACGAACTGTTCGTCGCAACCGAAGGTCTGGCTGTAACGCTCGTTGCAGGCCACGAGCCGGTCTTCGGCATCGAACAGCGCAAAGGCCTCGGGCAGCGCGTCGATGGCATCCTGCAGACGCTGCGTGGCCTGCTCGGCCGCCGCACGCCCGGTGAAGGCCTCGGTGACGTCGACGCGCACGCCGACGGTGCCGCCATCGCGCGTGCGCCGTTCGTGCACACGCACCCACTGCCCGCGCGCCACCTGCATCACATGCGGCGGGCCGGGGTGGCGGCGCTCGCGCATGCGGCGCGCGATGAAGGCCTCCAGCGCGGCCTCGTCGGCGATCTCGGGCAGGCCGCCGCGGGCGTGGTTGATGCGCACCACATCGGCGAACAAGGGGCGCTGGTCGGCCAGATCGCCCAGCTGCGGGTACATGGCCGTGGCGGCGGCGTTCACCATCACGAGGCGGTCGTCGGCGTCGTAGAGCTCGAAGCCCACGGGCAGCGCGTCCACCGCGTCAGACAGCCGCTGGCGCGCCTGCTCGGCGGCCTGCCGTGCCAGGGCCAGCTCGGTGCGCGCGTTGATGAGCTCGGTGACGTCGACGCTGTGCGCCAGCAGGCTGCCATCGCTCAGGCGCTGTTCGACGATGCGGCGCCACTGGCCATCGGGCAGCGCACGCAGGATGGGCCCTTGCTGCTGCGGCTGGCGGCGCTGCGCCAGGCGCTGCTGGATCCAGGCCTCGGGCCCGGCCGAGGCCTCGGGCAGGAGGTTCGCGGCCACGGCCGTGCGCAGAGCGTCTTCGAAACGCACGCCAGGCCGGATGTGCTGGGCCACGGCGCCGTACACCTTCAGGAAATCGCCGTTGGCCAGCACGAGGCGGTCGTCGGCGTCCCACAGCACCACGGCGGCTTGCAAGGCGTCGAGCACCTCGCGCTGGCGAACCTGTTCTGCCCGCGCCGCTTCGGCCTCGGCCTGCCCGCGTTGCCACTGCAGCAGCAACAGCAACAGCATCACCAGCGCCACCCCGGCATTGAGCAGCACCGCGCCGCGCAGCAGACCCTGTGCAGGCGCGCTGGGCACCGCCCCCGCGGCAAGCAGTGACACCACCACCACGTCGGCGAACAGCAGCGCGGCCGTGGCCCATAACAGGCGCTGGAACTTCAGGCGGGAAGACGGGGACACGCGTTCAAACCAACCGCATCGGGTGAGCAGGCCCTCATTATTGGTGGCGGACGGGCCTCCTAGAATCATGGCTTACTTCGCACCCCCCGCCTTGCGCACCCCTGCCATGCCTGCTTCCGTTTCCGACACCTCCTTGATGGCCAACGCCATCCGCGCCCTGGCCATGGACGCGGTGCAGCAGGCCCATTCCGGCCATCCGGGCGCGCCCATGGGCATGGCCGAGATGGCGGTGGCGCTGTGGGGCGGCGCGCTGCGCCACAACCCGGCCGACCCGCACTGGGCCGACCGCGACCGCTTCGTGCTGAGCAACGGCCACGGCAGCATGCTGATCTACGCGCTGCTGCACCTGACGGGCTACGACCTGCCGATGAGCGAGCTGCGCAATTTCCGCCAGCTGCACAGCAAGACGCCCGGCCACCCCGAGGTGGACATCACCCCGGGCGTTGAAACCACCACCGGCCCGCTGGGCCAGGGCCTGGCCAATGCCGTGGGCATGGCGCTGGCCGAAAAGCTGCTGGCACAGGAGTTCAACCGCCCCGGCCACACGGTGGTGAACCACCGCACCTGGGTCTTCATGGGCGACGGCTGCCTGATGGAAGGCATCAGCCACGAAGCCTGCGCGCTGGCCGGCGCCTGGCAGCTGAACAAGCTGGTGGCGCTGTACGACGACAACGGCATCAGCATCGACGGCCAGGTGCAGCCCTGGTACGTGGACAACGTGGCGCAGCGTTTCGAGAGCTACGGCTGGAACGTCATCGGCCCGGTGGACGGCCACGACGTTGACGCCGTGGGCGCGGCCCTGCACGCCGCCACCGCCTCGGCCACCAAGCCCACGCTGGTGATCTGCAAGACCACCATCGGCAAGGGCAGCCCCAACCGCGCCGGCACGTCCAAGGTGCACGGCGAGGCGCTGGGCGCCGAGGAAGTGAAGCTCACGCGCGAGGCGCTGGGCTGGGCGCACGAGCCCTTCGTCATCCCCGAGGCCGCCTACAGCGCGTGGGACGCGCGTGCCGCCGGCGCTGCCGCGCAGCAGCGCTGGGCCGAGACCTTCGCCGCCTACCGCGCCGCCCACCCGGCGCTGGCCGCCGAGTTCGTGCGCCGCATGGAAGGCCGCCTGCCCGAGAACTTCGCGCAGACCGCGGTGGATGCCGTGATCGCCGCGCACACGAAGGCCGAGACCGTGGCCAGCCGCAAGGCCAGCCAGATCGCGCTGGAAGCCTTCACCGCCGCGCTGCCCGAGATGCTGGGCGGCAGCGCCGACCTCACCGGCAGCAACCTCACCAACACCAGCCACACGCCGGCGCTGCGTTTCGGCGCCGACGACGGTGCGCCCAACGGGGGCCGCCACATCAACTACGGCGTGCGCGAGTTCGGCATGGCCGCCATCATGAATGGCGTGGCCCTGCACGGCGGCTACATCCCCTACGGCGGCACCTTCCTGACCTTCAGCGACTACAGCCGCAACGCCATCCGCATGGCCGCGCTGATGAAGAAGCGTGTGATCCACGTCTTCACGCACGACAGCATCGGGCTGGGTGAAGACGGTCCCACCCACCAGAGCGTGGAGCACGCGGCCAGCCTGCGGCTGATCCCCAATCTCGACGTCTGGCGCCCGGCCGACACCGCCGAAACCGTGGTCGCCTGGACCATGGCACTGGGCAACAGCACGCGGCCGAGCGCGCTGCTGCTGAGCCGCCAGAACCTGCCCTACGCGCCCAAGACCGGGCTGGACGACATCGGCAAGGGCGCCTACGTGCTGGCCGAGCCCAGCGAGGTGGGCCTGAAGAAGAAGGCCCAGGCCGTGATCATCGCCACCGGCAGCGAGGTGGGCCTGGCGCTGCATGCGCAGGCCGAACTGGCCAAGCTGAAGATCGCGGTGCGCGTGGTGAGCATGCCCAGCACCAGCGTCTTCGACCGCCAGAACGTCAAGTACAAGGCCAGCGTGCTGCCGGCCGGCGTGCCGCGCATCGCGGTGGAAGCCGGCGTCACCGACGGCTGGTGGAAGTACGGCTGCGCGGCCGTGGTGGGCATCGACACCTACGGCGAAAGCGCGCCCGCGCCGGCGCTGTTCAAGCACTTCAAGCTCACGGCAGAGAACGTGGTGGCGGTGGTGCGGCAGGTGGTGGGGCGCTGAGCACCTCTTCACTCCCGGTTTCGTGAGACCCGTCTCCTCCCGTCTGCCGCCAGCGCCGCCCAGCGGCCTGCGGCTGCGCGCCGCAGCCGCCGTGACGGCATGGGCTGCGGCCTTGGTGCTGTCATCGGCGGCGCACGCGGTCACAGTGCCTGAGCTGAAGCTGCAGGCCTCGCCTGCCACGGCCTGCCTGACCGCCACCGACCCCCGGCTGCCCCGGCCCGATTACCCCTTCGAGCTGCTGCAGCGCAAGCAACAGGGCCGTGTGCTGGTGGAACTGAGCTTCAACAGCCCCAACCGCCCACCCGCGGTGCAGGTGCTCGAGCAGGAAGGCGGTACCGAGTTCGTCGACGAGGTGCAGGCCCATCTGCGCACCCTGCGCCTGCCCTGCCTGAACAGCGCCGAAGGCCCCATCGCCTTGCGCCAGGAGTACTTCTTCAGGCCCGATACGCGCAAGGTGAACTACGAGACCCTGGCGACACCGGCCACCCCGCGCCAGAAGGCCTTGCAGGCCTGCATCAAGATGCCGGAGCTGGACTTCACGTACCCCACGCGGGCCCAGAGAGATGGCGTGCAGGGCCGCCTGTTCGCGCTGCTGAAGTTCAACGCGCCCGATCAACCACCAGAAGTGAAGCTGCATCACATGAGCAGCGCGGGCGTCTTCGCACGCACCGTGACTTCCTGGGCCCAGGGCTACCGGCTGCCTTGTTTCGAACCCGGCAGCGACACCCCGGTGTGGCTGAGCACGGTCTTCATCTTTCGGCTCGATGGATCCGGCGGCTTCGGCTTCCACGCCATGCGGCTGCAAGACTTCATGGGGCTGACCAAGGGCATCCAGACGCAGTCGCTGCAGCTCGACACCACCCCCATGGGCTGCCCCTTCGATGTGCGGCTGACCTACCTGCGGCCGGGCGCGCCCAACGATGTCGGGACGGTCGGCCCTGCCACACCCGAGCAGACCCGAGCACGGGCACCCCTGATCGCCTGGCTGCGCGATGCCGAACTGGACCTGCGCAGCGAGCAGCTGGCCAGTGTCTACGCCGACATCGCGCACATCCAGGTACCCTGCCTTCAGATCGACCTCAAACCCTAAGGAGACCTCATGACCATCAAGATCGGCATCAACGGCTTCGGCCGCATCGGGCGCATGGTGTTCCGCGCCGCCGTGCAGAACTTCCCCAACATCGAGATCGTGGGCATCAACGACCTGCTCGAGCCCGACTACCTGGCCTACATGCTGAAGTACGACAGCGTGCACGGCCGCTTCAAGGGCGAGGTGGCGGTGGACGGCAACACGCTCATCGTCAACGGCAAGCGCATCCGCCTGACCGCCGCGAAAGACCCCGCCACGCTGGCCTGGGGTGACGTGGGCGCCGACATCGTGGTGGAAGCCACCGGCCTGTTCCTCACGAAGGACACCTGCCAGAAGCACATCGACGCCGGCGCCAAGAAGGTCATCCAGAGCGCGCCCAGCAAGGACGACACGCCGATGTTCGTCTACGGCGTCAACCACGACAGCTACGCCGGCCAGACCATCATCAGCAACGCCAGCTGCACCACCAACTGCCTGGCCCCCGTGGCCAAGGTGCTGAACGACAGCTTCGGCATCAAGCGCGGCCTGATGACCACCGTGCACGCCGCCACCGCCACGCAGAAGACGGTTGACGGCCCGAGCAACAAGGATTGGCGCGGCGGCCGCGGCATCCTGGAGAACATCATTCCCAGCAGCACCGGCGCGGCCAAGGCCGTGGGCGTGGTGATCCCCGAGCTGAACAAGAAGCTCACCGGCATGAGCTTCCGCGTGCCGACTTCGGACGTCAGCGTCGTCGACCTGACCGCCGAGCTGGTGAAGGAAGCCAGCTGGGAAGACATCTGCAACGCGATGAAGGCCGCCGCCGCCGGCCCGATGAAGGGCGTGCTGGGCTA
This sequence comes from Rubrivivax rivuli, assembly GCF_004016505.1. Classification (GTDB taxonomy): domain Bacteria; phylum Pseudomonadota; class Gammaproteobacteria; order Burkholderiales; family Burkholderiaceae_C; genus Rubrivivax; species Rubrivivax rivuli. The sequence goes on from NZ_SACR01000001.1 coordinate 39,119, forward strand.
CACCGAGGACAAGGTCGTCTCCACCGACTTCCGCGGCGAGGCCATGACCAGCGTCTTCGACGCCGACGCCGGCATCGCGCTGGACAAGACCTTCATCAAGGTCGTGAGCTGGTACGACAACGAGTGGGGCTACTCGAACAAGGTGCTCGAGATGGTGCAGGTTATGGCCCGCTGAACGCGGCCGCCACGCCCCCAAGGAAAAGGCCCGCAGCAGCGGGCCTTTTTTCATGGGCCGGCGCCCGCAGGCGCCGGCCTCGCGGCAGGTTTCAGGCCGCCGCGGTTTCGCTCTGGCGGCGGCGGCGTGCCACGGCACCCACGGCAGCCAGGCCGCCGAACATCATCAGCCAGGTCGAGGGCTCGGGGATGGCGGTGACGTTGTAGCCCATCACGTCGAAGGCGGTGATGTCGAGTTGCGTCACGACCAGCGTGGGCGTGTTGCTGGTGGCCGAACCCACGGTCGGGTCCATGATGCCCAGGGGGGCGCCGCCGATCAGCGAATCGTCCTTCCAGTGGCTGGCCTGGCGGCCGTCGCCGTTGACGCGGCCGGTGGACAGCAGGCCCACGCAGGACGCGCCCGCGTTGATCGACAGGCAGGGCGTGCCGCCGATGGACCAGTCCAGCGTCTGCGCGCCTTGGAAGCTGCCGTAGCGGAACAGGTCGTTCACCGTGCCCCAGGCGATGTTGTTGAGGCCGCGCACGCCGTTCGGGCTTTGCGCCCCCGGCAGCGCGTTGATGTCGGCCAAATCGACGCCCGAGCGGAAGCCCAGCGCGTGGCCGATTTCATGGGCGGCCACGCCGACGAAATCGAAGAAGCCCGGCGTGAGGCCGTCGGAACGGTCGAAGTCCCAGTTGAAGGCGGTGCTGAAGGACACCGAGCCGTCGCGTTGCGTGGTGTTGCCCGCGGCGTAGGTGGGCACCAGGCCCAGCGCCTTGACCTGCGCGGTGTTGACCGCGATGTTGTTGTTGTCAAAGCTGTTGTTGTTGTCGAACACGCGCACGCGCGAGTCGATGGGGCCCGTCGTCAGCGGCTCGTTCGAGACGAAACCCAGGGCGCCGTTCTGCAGCGAGGCCACGGCCGAAGCGTCGGCCGCCGAAGTGGCATCGGCAGCCAGCAGGCTGCGCAGCGCGGCGTAGCCCACGGTGTTGGTGGTGGAGCCGGTGGAGCCCAGGATGCCGGGGCCCAGCGCCGAGAACTGCACGTCCAGCACGATGGTGATGGGGTCGAGCAGCACGCTCGACCACAGCGCGGCGGCCGCCTCGAAGCCTGCACGCGCGGCCGTGCCGGGGCCGACGCCGCCGAGGTCGTTGAGGATGAAGGTCATGCCCGTGGTGCGGCCGGAAGACGGCAGCGCCAGGGGCGTGGCGAAACTCAGGGCGCCCTGGTGGTCAGACCACTGGTGGTTGCACAGCGGCGTGTGCACGTGGTCGGTGGCCTGGGCGGTGGCCGACAACGGGGCCAGGGCCGCCAGGCAGGCTGCGGCAAGGAAGTGGTGTTTCAAAGGGGTTCTCCTGGCGAGCCGTGTTGGGCCCGAAGCTGCCGGAACATGCCGGCTGAGCGACCCATTCTCGCGAGGCGCCCCGTCAGCACAAGCGCTCAGGTGCCCCACCCCCTGGGCTCGGGGGCCGTCATCGGGGGGATGGGGGTCGTTCCGTTGGGCAAATGTCACGGCCGGCACCCGCGCGGCGGGCCTGGGCTTGCGCTTGCTTACGGAAGCCGGTGCCGTGGACATACGGCGCCACGGGCCGCAGCCTAAACTGGGTGCATGCTGCACAAGCCCTTCCCCCTGGCCCCGGCGCGGCGCGCCGGCTCGTGGATGCTGCTGGCGCTGGGCGCCGCGCTGGCGCTGCCGGCCGGGGCCGACCGGCCTGTGCCGGCCGCCGCGCGCACGCCACTGCCGCCGGTGGAAGGCGAGGTCATCGTGAAGTTCAAGGCCACGGCCGACCTGACGCGGCAGTACGCGCTGTCATCCCGCGCCGAGGCCAGCACCGTGCGCAACGTGCTGACCGAACGCGCCAACGTGATGGGCGCACGCCTGGGCCGCACGCTGCAGGCCGGGCCCGCCGTGGGCGCCAACATCCAGGTGCTGCGCGCCAGCGGCATCAGCGCGGCCGAGCTGGCCGCGAAGCTGGCCGCAGACCCCGACGTGGAGTTCGCCGAGCCCAACCAGCGCATGCGGCGCACCGCCGCGCCGAACGACCCGCTCTACCCCACCAGCACCACCGAGCGGCGCAGCAACGGCAGCAGCCTGCAGGACGGCCCGGCCAGCGGGCAGTGGTACCTGCGCGCGCCGGCCGCCACGCTGGCGCAGGGGCCGGTGTCGTCCATCGACATCGAGACCGCCTGGGCCCGCACGCGCGGCAACAGCGCCGTGGTGGTGGCCGTGCTCGACACCGGCGTGCGGCCCGAGCACCCCGACCTGGCCGGGCGCCTGCTGCCGGGCTACGACTTCGTCACGAATGCCACGGTGGCCAACGACGGTGGCGGCCGCGACAGCGACCCCAGCGACCCCGGCGACTGGCTGACTTCGGCCGAGAGCCGCACCAGCACCTTCAGCGGCTGCACGGCGTCGGACAGCAGCTGGCACGGCACCAGCACGGCCAGCCTCATCGGCGCGGCCACCGACGACAGCAACGGCATGGCCGGCGCCGCCCCGGGTGTGCGTGTGCTGCCGGTGCGCGTGCTGGGCAAGTGCTTCGGCGACAGTGCCGACATCCAGGCCGCCATGCGCTGGGCCGCCGGCATCTCGGTGCCGGGCGTGCCCGACAACCCCAACCCGGCCAAGGTGCTGAACCTCAGCCTGGGCGGGGGCGGCGCCTGCAGCACCGGCTACCAATCGGCCGTGAACGAGGTGCTGGCCCGCGGCGTGGTCATCGTCGCTGCGGCCGGCAACAGCGCCGGCGGGCCGGTCAGCGCGCCGGCCAGTTGCACCGGGGTCATCGCCGTGGCCGGCTTGCGCCATGCCGGCACGAAGGTCGGTTTCTCCGACCTGGGCACGCAGATCAGCATCGCCGCCCCCGCCGGCAACTGCATCAACATCACCCCTGGCACGCCTTGTCTCTACCCCATCCTGGCGGCCACCAACACCGGCACCCAGGGCCCCGTGGGTTCCACCTGGACCGACAGCTACAACATCACCGTGGGCACCAGCTTCGCGTCACCGCTGGTGGCCGCCACCGCCGGGCTGATGTTCTCCGAGCGCAGCACGCTGACACCGGCCACCTTGCTGGCCGCGCTGCGCAGCACGGCACGCCCCTTCCCCACCACCGGGGGTGACAACGGCGACGGCACTGTGGTGCCGCAGTGCGTGGCGCCCAGCACTTCGGTGGAACAGCTGCAGTGCTACTGCAACACCACCTTCTGCGGCGCTGGCATGCTGGACGCCGGCCGCGCCGTGTTGGCGGTGGCCGGTCCCCAGGCGGCCATCACGGTGAGCACGGCCTCCCCCACCGCCGGCAGTGCCGTCACGCTATCGGGCAGTGGCAGCACGGCCTCGGGCAGCGCCAGCCTCAGCACCTACCTGTGGGAGATCACCGACGGCGGCGGCATCGTCACCGCCTTCAGCAGCGCCACCAACGCCGCCACCGCCACGCTGACCCCCAGCGCTGCCGGCAGCTTCACGGTGCGCCTGACCGTGACCGACAGCACCGGGGCCAGCGCGAACACGACCCAGACCGTGACGGTGGCGGCAGCCCCGGTGAGCACCCCGCCCACCACCCCGGCAGCGCCCGCAGCGGGTGGCGGCGGCGGGGGTTCGATGTCGCTGGCCTGGCTGGCCGCGCTGGCGCTGGCCGTGGCCGCGCTGTTCAGGGCTTCGGCGCCGACGCCGACGCCACGACCGGCGCGCCCGCGCAAGGCCTGAACCCACCACCCAGCACTTCGCCCGGGCGCAGCCGCAAGCGGGCCTGCAAGTCGGCATCGGCGCGCGCCAGGCGCAGCACGGTGTTGGCGGCCGGCAGCGGCAGTTGCGCCACGCGCGAACCGCGCAGCGGCGGCGTGGCGCTGGTGAGTTTCTCGAGCGCCGCATCGGCCTCGGCCTTGCTGGCATGGCGCGAGATGACGAGGCCCGGCGCCAGTTCGGCCGGCGCGGTGAGCACCTCGGGCTGCAGCCCGAGCTTGCGGAGATCGGCCTCGCGCGCGCGGCGTGCGGCAGGCTCGGGCCAGCGGCCGGCGTAGACCAGCCACAGCGGCGGCAGCGGGGCGGGCTCGCGCGTCCAGCTGCCGGCGGGGGCCTGCGCGGCCACGAGTTCGGCCTCGGCGGTGACGAGTTCGGATTCGGCCAGCGGGCCTGTCTCCACGCACACCGCGGCCGCGGCGCGCGCCGCCACCACGGCGGCATTGGCGTCCTTGGGCGGCAGCACTGCCACCAACTCGGGCTTCACCTGGGCCTGCAGGCGCTGCGGTTCGTGCTGCCCCTGGTTCGGCGGCGCGATGCCGGGCGCCAGCCAGCCCCGGCTCCACGCGAAGAAGCCCAGGTTGGCCAGCACCAGCAAGACCAGCAAGCCGCGCAGCATCAGGCCCCCCCACCTTGCAGGCGCACGCTGACTTCGCCGCTCACGAGGCTGTGCAGGTCGCCGCTGCGCACGCGCAGGGCCCCGCGCTCGTCGACGCCCTCGGCCACGCCTTCGGGCACGGCAGCCAGCGTGGTGGTGACGGGCTGGCCCTGCAGCAGATCACGCCGTGCATAGGCGCCCTGCAGCGGCGCGAAGCCCTCGGCCTCGAAGCGCAGCAGCGCCCTCACCAACGGCAGCGCCACCGCCGCCAGCGTGGCCGGGGCGCTGGCCTCGGCCTGCATCTCGGCGAGGCAGGCGTAACCGTGCGGCAGCTCGGGCACGGCCTGCGGCCGCACGTTCAGGCCCACGCCCACCACACAAAGGCGGCGGTGGCCGACGTTGACGGTCTCGATGAGGATGCCGCCCAGCTTGCGGCCCAGGCTGCCGCTGGCTTGGCCCGGCTGCGCAGGCCCCTCAGCCAGCCAGAGGTCGTTGGGCCACTTCAGCATCAGCCGCGGTGATGTCGGGGCCTCGGCAGGCAAGGGATCGAGCGCTTCGGCCAAGGCCAGCCCCACCGCCAGCGAGAGGCCCGACCAGTCGGCCGGCGCCAGGGGCAGGGCCAGGCTGAAGGTGAGCGAGGCGCCGGCGCTGGAAACCCAGTCGCGCCCGAGGCGGCCGCGGCCGCGCGTCTGCTGCTCGGCCACCAGCAGGCAGGGCTGGATGTCGGCGCCGCGCCGGCCCAGCGGCGTGGGGCGTTCGCGATCGGCGCTGCGGCCGTCGAGTTCACCGGGCCGCGTGACCAGGCCATCGGGCGCGCCCGCCCAGGCGCGTGCGCGGTCGAGCAGCAGGGTGTTGGTGCTCTCGGCGCGCGCCAGCACCTCCACGCTCAGCCCGGGCAGCAAGGGCTCCAGTTGCTGCCACAGCGCCTCGGCACCCCACTGCGTCTGGCTGTTAGGCATGCTGTGGCACCCTCAGCGCTTGGGCGCCAGCATGGTGCGGCGGCAGCGCGGGCTGCCGCAGCGGCACTCGTACTCTTTCTTCAGCTTGGGCGTGTAGCGCTCGTCGATGACCAGGCCGTAGTCGTAGAAGAGTTCTTCACCGGGCTTGAGCTTGCGCAGCGCCTTGATGAAGACCCGGCCTTCCAGCTCTTCGGCCTGGCAATTGGGCTCGCAGGCGTGGTTGATCCAGCGCGCCGCGTTACCGCCCACCTTGGCGTCGATGACATGGCTGCCATCGTCCAGGCTGAAATAGAAGGTGTGGTTGGGGTCGCTCGGGTCGTGCGGGTGACGGCGCAGCGCCTCGGGCCAGCCGATGATCTCGCCCTTGTATTCGATGATGCGCTCGCCCTTGGCGATAGGCTGCAGCGCGAAGACGCCCTTGCCGTGCACGCCGCTCTTGCGCACCTGGATGCGGCGCTTGTCGGTGGCGGCCACGGGGCGGAGCGGTGCCGCTTGCGGGGTCATCTTCATTCCGTATATTGAATTCGTACGAGCGCGCGTGCGTGCGCGCGAGATCGGCGGATTGTAGGCAGCCCTTTTGCGGGGCGCGCCGGCACCGCCGCCAAGGCAGTGAACGACTTCCAAGGAACCATGAGCAAGACCATCATCATTGCCGAGAAGCCCAGCGTGGCGCAGGACATCGTGCGCGCGCTCACCCCCGTGGCGGGCAAGTTCGAGAAGCACGCCGACCACTTCGAGAGCGACACCTACGTCGTCACCAGCGCGGTGGGCCACCTGGTGGAGATCAAGGCCCCGGAGGAGTACGACGTCAAGCGCGGCAAGTGGAGTTTTGCCAACCTGCCGGTGGTGCCGCCGCACTTCGACCTGGCGCCCATCGACAAGGCCAAGGCGCGGCTGAGCGCGGTGGTGAAGCTGGTCAAGCGCAAGGACGTGACGGCCATCATCAACGCCTGCGACGCGGGCCGCGAGGGCGAGCTGATCTTCCGCTTGATCGTGCAGTATGCGCAGAACAGCGAGAAGAAGCCGACCATCAAGCCGATCCAGCGCCTGTGGCTGCAGAGCATGACGCCGCAGGCCATCCGCGAAGGCTTCCAGAAGCTGCGCAGCGAAGCGCAGATGCAGGGCCTGGCCGACGCCGCGCGCAGCCGCTCTGAGGCCGACTGGCTGGTGGGCATCAACGGCACGCGGGCGATGACGGCCTTCAACAGCCGCGACGGCGGCTTCTTCCTCACCACCGTGGGCCGCGTGCAGACGCCCACGCTGAGCATCGTGGTGGAGCGTGAAGAGAAGATCCGCAAGCACGTGAGCCGCCCCTACTGGGAAGTGAAGGCCACCTTCGATGCCGTGGCCGGACAGTACGAAGGCAAATGGTTCGACACCAAGTGGAAGAAGGACGCCAACGACGCCGAGGCCCGCGCCGACCGCCTGTGGGACCAGGCCACGGCAGACGCCATCGCCGCCGCGGTGCGCAACCAGCCCGCGCGCGTGGTGGACGAAGCCAAGCCCAGCACGCAGGCCAGCCCGCTGCTCTACGACCTGACCACGCTGCAGCGCGAGGCCAACAGCCGCTTCGGCTTCAGCGCCAAGACCACGCTGAGCCTGGCGCAGGCGCTGTACGAGAAGCACAAGGTGCTGACCTACCCGCGGACCGACAGCCGCGCCCTGCCCGAGGACTACCTGCCCACCGTGAAGCAGACCTTCACGATGCTGGCCGACGAAGACCTGCCTGGCCCGCTGCGCGAGCTGAGCATGCACGCGCGCAAGGGCCTGAACGAGGGCTACATCAAGCCCACCAAGCGCGTGTTCGACAACACCAAGGTGTCGGACCACTTCGCCATCATCCCCACGCTGCAGGCGCCCAAGAGCCTCACCGACATCGAGGCCAAGCTCTACGACCTGGTGGTCAAGCGTTTCCTCGCGGTGTTCTACCCAAGCGCCGAGTTCATGGTCACCACGCGCTTGAGCACGGTGCAGCACGGCGGCCAGGACTACGTCTTCCAGACCAACGGCAAGGTGCTGGTGAACGCCGGCTGGCTGGCCGTCTACGGCAAGGAGGCGCAAGACGACGATGCCAACCTCGTGGCCATGGCGAAGGACGAGCAGGTGCGCGTGGAGGACGTGGCCGTGAACGCGCTGAAGACCAAGCCCCCGGCGCGCTACACCGAAGCCACGCTGCTGAGCGCCATGGAAGGCGCCGGCAAGCTCATCGAAGACGAAGAACTGCGCGACGCGATGAAGGAAAAGGGCCTGGGCACGCCGGCCACGCGTGCGCAGACCATCGAAGGCCTGATCGCCGAGAAGTACATGCTTCGCGACGGCCGCGAGCTCGTGCCCACGGCCAAGGCCTTCCAGCTGATGACGCTGCTGCGCGGCCTGGCCATCGAAGACCTGACGCGCCCCGACCTCACCGGCAACTGGGAGTACCAGCTCAGCGAGATGGAGCACGGCCGCCTGAGCCGCGACCAGTTCATGGGCGAGATCGCGAAGATGGCCGAGCGCATCGTCAAGAAGGCCAAGGAGTACGACCGCGACACCATCCCCGGCGACTACGCCACGCTGGCCACGCCCTGCCCCAACTGCGGCGGCGTGGTGAAGGAGAACTACCGCCGCTTCGCCTGCACCGGCGCGGCCGGCATGGAGGAAGGCTGCGGCTTCTCCATCACCAAGATCCCGGCCGGCCGCGCCTTCGAGACGGCCGAGGCCGAGGCCCTGGTGCGCGACAAGAAGATCGGCCCGCTGGAAGGTTTCCGCAGCAAGGCGGGCTGGCCCTTCACGGCCGAGATCAAGCTGGCCTTCGACGAAGAGATCAGCAACTGGAAGCTCGAGTTCGACTTCGGCGACGACGCCAAGCAGGCCGAAGGCGATGGCGAGCCGGTAGACTTCTCCGCCCAGCAGAGCCTGGGCCACTGCCCCAAGTGCAAGGGCAAGGTCTTCGAGCACGGCACGAACTACGTCTGCGAGCACAGCGTGGGAGCGCCTGTCACCTGCGACTTCAAGACCGGCAAGATCATCCTGCAGCAGCCGGTGCCGCATGAAGAGGTGGTGAAGCTGCTCACCACGGGCAAGACCAGCCTGCTGGAGAACTTCGTCAGCAACAAGACCAAGCGCAAGTTCAAGGCCTTCCTGGCCTGGGACGCGAAGGAAGGCAAGGTCGGCTTCGAGTTCGAGCCGCGTGCGGCCAAGGTGCCGGCCAAGGGTGCTGCGGCGAAGAAGGCGGCCGCGAAACCCGCCGCCAAGAAGGCCGCGGCTTGAGCCCCGGCGGCCGCAGGGCCGCAGCGCGATGACGGCCACCGTGCTGGCCAAGCTGATGGCGATGTTCTTCACCGTCGGCCTGGGCTGGCTGGCCGCGCGCCAGCGCTGGCTGGGCAAGCCCGAAGAAGGCGACCCGGCGCGCGTGCTGGGCAACCTGGTCTTCTACCTCTTCGTACCGGCGCTGCTGTTCCGCACCACGGCGCGGCTGGACCTGGCGCACATGCCCTGGGCCACGCTGGTGGCGTTTTTCGTGCCGCTGGTGGGGGTGCTGCTGCTCGTCTACCTGAGCCAGCGCCGTGCAGCAGCGCGGCATGGCGCGGCAGCGCCGGCCACGCGGGCCATCACCGCCACCTTCGGCAACTCGCTGCAAGTGGGCGTGCCCTTCGCGGCGGCCGTGTTCGGCGAAGCCGGTCTGGCCATCCACATCGCCCTCGTGAGCCTGCACGCGCTGGTGCTGCTGACGCTGCTGACGGCGTTGGTGGAACTCGACCTCTCGCGCGCAGCTGCGGCCCAGGGCCAGACGGCCCCGAGCGGCCTGCGCGGGCTGGCGCGCACGCTGGCGCAGACCGCGCGCAACACCGTCATCCACCCCGTGGTGCTGCCGGTGCTGGCCGGCATGGCCTGGAACCTCACGGGCCTCGGCCTGCACCCCATCGTCGACGAGAGCCTGCTCACTCTAGGCGCGGCCGTGGTGCCGATGTGCCTGGTGCTGATCGGCGTGACGCTGGCGGCCTATGGCGTGCGCGGCCTGTGGCGCGGCGCTTTAGGCCTGAGCGCGGTGAAGCTGCTGCTGGTGCCGGCCGTGGTGCTGGTGGTGGCGCGCTGGGGCTTCGGCCTCACCGGGCTGCCGCTCTCCGTGGTGGTGATGATGGCGGCGCTGCCCACGGGCAGCAACGCGCTGATCTTCTCGCAGCGCTACGAGACGCTGCAGGCCGAGACCACGGCCACGATCGTGATCTCCACCGCGGCCTTCGCGTTGACGGCTTCGTTCTGGCTGGCGGTGCTGTCGCTGATCCCGTGACACCGCGCTACACGCGGTGACGCAGCTTTACACGGCCGATGTGCTGCGTGTCAGGTGCCGGGCCTACAAACAGGCCCAGGGAGCACACGCCATGAAAAACGGGTTCGTCATCAGCACCACCTCGGCCACGCTGGCCTTGCTGTGCGCAGGCCTGAGCGCCTGCGGTGGCGGGGGTGGTGCCACCGACCCCGCACCGGCGCCACCCCCACCGTCCGCCGGCCCGACCGAGGCGCAGCGCATCGCCGCGGCCACCACCACGGCCAACAACCACGCGCTGTGCACCGCCGTGGCGCCCTTCTACTGGGAACTGGGCGACCGCAACGGTGCGCGCACCAGCGGCTCGGTCAACCGCGCCGGCAACGCCACGGCCTACACGGCCGACACCTCGATGTCGCTGGCCTCGGCCACCAAGTGGCTCTTCGGCGCCCACGTGGTGGAGAAGCGCGCCGGCACGCTGACGGCCCAGGAAGTGAGCCACCTCACCTTCCGCAGCGGCTACACCAACTTCTCGATCTGCCTGCAAGGCCAGACGGTGGACGGCTGCCTGGCCTTCCCCGCCAGCAACGGCCAGTACAGCGCGAACACCGAAGGCCGCTTCTTCTACGACGGCGGCCACATGCAGAAGCTGGCCAGCCTGATGGGCCTGGGCAACATGGGCAACGGCGAGCTGGCCACCGAGTTCCGCGCGGTGCTGGGCGACGACGTGCCCATCAGCTTCAACCAGCCGCAGCTCGCTGGCGGCGCCGAGAGCACGCCGGCGGCCTACACGCGCTTCCTGCGCAAGATGCTGGCCGGCCAGTTGCGCCTGGGCGCCCAGCTCGGCAGCCACGCGGTGTGCACCAACCCCGACACCTGCCCCACCGCGCTGGCCACGCCCGTGCCGCGCACCGAGAGCTGGAGCTACTCGCTCGGCCACTGGGTGGAAACAGACCCGGCGGTGGGCGACGGCGCCTTCAGCAGCGCGGGCGCCTTCGGCTTCTACCCGTGGATCGACGCCACGCGCACCTGGTACGGCGTGCTGGCGCGCCAGGGCCCGGCGGGCTCGGGCAACGAATCGGCCAACTGCGGGCGGCTCATCCGCAAGGCCTGGGTGACGGGCGTGGCGCCCTGAGGCCGCAGCCGGCTTGCCGGCAGGGGCTCTGGGACAATCCACGGCATGTCTGCTGCTGAAACCCACCTCGACATCCCCGCCCTGATGGCCCGCATGGGCGCCGCGGCCCGCACGGCCGCCACCACGATGGCCGCCGCCCCCAGCGCGGCCAAAGACGCCGCCCTGCGTGCGCTGGCGCGCCGCCTGCGCGAGGCCGGCCCGGCGCTGCAGGCCGCCAACCAGCGCGATCTCGAAGCGGCCCGCGCCGCCGGCCTGGCCGAACCGATGGTCGACCGCTTGAAGCTCACGCCCGCCGTCATCGCCACCGTGGCCGAAGGCTGCGAGCAGATCGCCGCCATGCCCGACCCCATCGGCGAGATCACCGGCGTCAAGCGCCGGCCCAGCGGCATCAGCGTGGGGCAGATGCGCGTGCCGCTCGGTGTGTTCGGCATGATCTACGAGAGCCGGCCCAACGTCACCATCGAGGCCGCCAGCCTGGCCCTCAAGAGCGGCAACGCCTGCATCCTGCGTGGCGGCAGCGAGGCGCTGCACAGCAACCTGGCGCTGGCCGCGCTGGTGCACGCCGCGCTGCAAGAGGCCGGCCTGCCGGCCACCGCCGTGCAGCTGGTGCCCACCACCGACCGCGCGGCCGTGGGGGCGTTGATCACCATGCCCGAATATGTGGATGTCATCATCCCGCGTGGCGGCAAGGGCTTGATCGAACGCATCAGTGCCGAGGCCCAGGTGCCTGTCATCAAGCACCTCGATGGCAACTGCCACACCTACGTGGATGCCGAGGTCGATCTTGAGATGGCGGTGAAGGTCACCGACAACGCCAAGACACAGAAGTACAGCCCCTGCAACGCCACCGAGAGCCTGCTGGTGCACGCCGCGCAGGCGGCGGCCTTCCTGCCGCGCATCGGCGACGTGTTCATGGCCAAGGGCGTGGAGATGCGCTGCTGCGCCCGTGCCGCCGCGCTGTTGGGCCCGCGCCCGCGGGTGCACCGCGCCAGCGAAGCTGACTGGGGCTGCGAGTACCTGGCGCCCATCATCAGCATCAAGGTGGTGGACAGCCTGGACGAGGCCATCACCCACATCAACCGCCACGGCAGCCACCACACCGACGCCATCCTCACCACGAACCATCCGAATGCCATGCGCTTCCTGCGCGAGGTGGATTCGGCCAGCGTGATGGTCAACGCCAGCACGCGTTTCGCCGATGGCTTCGAGTACGGCCTGGGCGCGGAAATCGGCATCAGCACCGACAAGTTCCACGCCCGCGGGCCGGTGGGGCTGGAGGGGCTGACCTCGATGAAGTGGGTGGTGCTGGGCCAGGGTGAAGTGCGCGGCTGAGGCGCCCGCCGGCACGGCCGGCCGATGCTCTAGATTCGGGGCATGGACTCAAGCTCGATCTGGCTCACGGCCCTGGTCTGCGTGCTGCTGCTGTGGATGGTGGGCGCCTACAACCGGCTCGTGGCCCTGCGCAACGCCATCGCCGCCAGCTGGGCCAAGGTGGGCGATGCGCTGCGCCAGCGCCAGGCCGCTGCCGACCCGCTGATGGCCGCGCTGCGCGAGCCGATGGCGGCGGAACAGGGCGCGCTCGACGCCTGGCAGACCGCCTGCGCCGAAGCCGCGCGCGCGGCCACGCAGATGGACAGCAAACCCGTGGTGCAGGCCCACGCGCAAGCCTGGGCCGCGGCCGAAGCGGCGCAGGCCGCGGCCGCCAGCCGCGTGTTTGCACTGCTGGAGCAGCACGAGGCCGTGCGCGTGCGCGACGACGTGGCCACGAACGCCCTGGCCTGGCGCGATGCGATGAAGCGCCTGGGCTTCGCGCGGCAGCTCTTCAACGAGACGGCGCAGCCTTACAACGAGGCCATCGCGGCCTTTCCGACGCGGCTGCTGGTGGGGCTGTTCCGCTTCGGGCCGGCGGGCCGGCTCTAGCCCAAGTTCAGGGCAACCGCCCGAAGAACTCGGCCATCGTCGCGTTGGCGTCGAGCGCCTGCGTGGCGCCCGGTTTGCCGCGCCGCACCTTCTCGGCCCCGGGCCAGCTGTGGCCGCCGGTGTCCACCGTGCACAGCTGCAGTTGCGCGCCGCCCGCACAGCCAGCGTACGCCTCACACCGCGCACCCGGCCGTTCGAGCACGGGCTTCGGCGGTGCCGGGCACTGCAGGCGCTGCGCCCAGCGCGACATCGTCACCGGCACCGAGACGAAGTCCATCACCTGGCTGCGGTCGCGGAAGGCGTCGGCCCCGGCACCGCCGCCGTAGAGCACGTGGGTGTCGTCCAGCGCGTGGATGTGCAGCACCGACACCGGCCGCGAGGGCTGGCAGTTCGGCGCCGCCTCGGTGCCGGCCACGGCGGCCACGGCGCGGAAGACGTCGGCCGCCTCGCAGGCCAGGCGGTGGGCCATCATGCCGCCGTTGGACATGCCGGTGGCAAAGACGCGCGCCGGGTCGATGCGCACGCGGGCCTGCACGTCGGCCACCACGGCGCGCAGGAAGCCGACGTCGTCGACGTTCTGGTCGCGCGCCTGGCCGCAGCAGCCGCCGGCGTTCCAGGTGGCCAGTCGGCCGCGTGGGAAACGGCTGCTGCCGTTGGGGAAGGCCAGCACGTAACCCGCGCTCGCGGCCAGGCGCTGCAAGCCGTAGCGCTCGTCATCGGCCATGAACTCGGCATGGCCACCACCGCCATGCAAGGCCAGCAACAGCGGCGCGGGGCGCGTGCGGTCCAGGTTGGCGGGCACGTGCAGCAGGTAGCGGCGCTGCTGGCCGCCGTGCTGCAGGGTCACGGCCTGCAGGCCGTCATCGGCCAACGCGGGTGCCGCGGGCAGCCAGGCCCCCACCAGGCCGGCCAGCAAGCCCGCCAGGGCCAGCAGCCAGCCCGCCACCTTCATGGCTGGCCGACGATGCTGGCCGTGGCCATCAGCTCTTCGAACAGCGCCATCGAGACATGGCCCGAGACGGCGAAGGGGTCGAGCGTCGGCTTCTCGCTGTACTTCAGCAGCAGCGCCGGGTTCAACCGGCTCATGTTCACCTGGCCCATGCTCCAGCCGGCAAAGCGGCGCTCGCCGATCTCTTCGTAGCACAGCAGCGTCACGTCGCTGTGGCGCGGGTCGGTGGCGATGCGGTTGTAGAGCTGGTTCACCGCGGCGCGGCCGCCTTCGAGCACCTGCAGGAAGATGCCTTCGCTGAAGCACAGCACGCCCGTGATGCCTGTGCCCGGGTTGTTGACCTTGCTCTTGCGCAGGATGGCGACCAGCGCCTCCTGGTCGACGGCCGGCACGGCGCGGCTGGCATACATGAGACGGACGAGCATGGGGAAATCCTCGGTGGCAGCCCGGCGGCAGCGCCGCGCGGGCGGGGGGCTGTCAGTTCGACTTGCGCGGCAGCAGCGAGAGGAACTCGCGGCGCAGGTTGGCGTCTTTCAGGAAGGCGCCACGCATCACGCTGTTGACCATGGCGCTCTCGTTGTCCTTCACGCCGCGCCAGTGCATGCAGAAGTGGTCGGCCTCCATCACGATGGCCAGGCCGTCGGGGCGCACGCGCTCCTGCAGCTCGTTGGCGAGCATCGTCACGGCCTCTTCCTGGATCTGCGGCCGGCTCATGATCCAGTCGGCGATGCGCGCGTACTTGCTCAGGCCGATCAGGTTGCTGTGCTCGTTGGGCAGGATGCCGATCCACACCTTGCCGAAGATCGGGCACATGTGGTGGCTGCAGGCGCTGCGCACGGTGATGGGACCCACGATCATCAGCTCGTTCAGGCGCTCGACGTTCGGAAACTCCGTGACGCTGGGCATGGGCACGTAGCGGCCGCGGAACACCTCTTCGAGGTACATCTTGGCCACGCGCTTGGCCGTCTCGTTGGTGTTGTGGTCGCTGTCGGTGTCTATCACCAGCGCCTGCAACACCTCTTGCAGCTTGGCCGCCACCTCGGCCTTCAGCTCGGCGAGCTCGCCCTCGCGCACGAAGGCAGAGATGTTGTCGTTGGCGTGGTAGCGCCGCTCGGCCTGCACGAGGCGGTAGCGGATGCGTTCGCTGGCCGGCAGGGCGGCGAGTTCTTCTTCGCTGCGGAAGATGCGGTTGGCGGCGGCCGGGGCAACGGTACGGGGCATGGGTGGGGTGGGGAGCGCGCGACAGGCCGCTGCGTAGCCAAGGAAGTGACGATTGTGCGCCGCCACGCCCGCTCGCGCTGTGCTTTCACCGCATCACCCCAGCCGCGCCTCGCAGCGGGGCGAGGCAGCGGCCGGCTAGACTGCCCCGATGCTGCCGGCCGCCCAACCCACCCCGCCCGCTGGCGGTGCCTCGCCCCCGCTGGGCCGCCTGCTCGAACACACCGCCGACGCGGTGCAGGCGGTGCGCGGCGGGCAGTCGCTCACCGACGTGCTGGCGCGCTGCCCGCCCGACCTGCGACCGGGCGTGCAGGCGCTGAGCTTCCACACCCTGCGCTGGCTGGGCAGCGCCACCGAAGCGCGCGCGCTGCTGGCGCCCAAGCTGCCCCCACCGGCGGTGGACGCGCTGCTCGTCACCGCGCTGGCGCTGCTGTGGCCCACCGGCGCGGGTCAAGACCCGCCGCCCTACGCCGAGCACACCCTGGTGGACCAGGCCGTCAGCGCTGCGCGCGTGCGCACGCCGGCAGCGGCCAGCTTCATCAACGCCGTGCTGCGGCGCTTCCTGCGCGAGCGCGACAGCCTCGTGCCCGCCGCGCAACGCAGCGCCCTGGGGGCCTACAACCACCCGCTGTGGTGGGTGGAACGGGTCAAGCGCGACTGGCCGCAGCACTGGCAAGCCCTGCTGGCCGGCGCCAATCGCCGCCCGCCGATGACGCTGCGTGTCAACGCGCGCCGTGGCACCGGCGAAGCGTACGTGCACGGCCTGGCCGCGCTGGGCCGCGCCGCCACGCTGGCCGAAGACCCACCCGGCACGCGCCTGGGTGCCGGCCAGACGGTGGTGCTGGCCCAGCCCTGCCCGGTTCATCAGCTGCCCGGTTTTGCCGAAGGCGAGGTCAGCGTGCAGGACGCCGCCGCCCAGCGCGCCGCCGCGCTGCTGCTGCAGCCCGCCGAAGGCGACACCGGCGCGCCCTGGCAGCGCCCGCGCGCCCGCGTGCTGGACGCCTGCGCCGCCCCTGGCGGCAAGACGGCCCACCTGCTGGAGCTGGCCGATCTCGACCTGCTGGCCCTGGACAGCGACCCGCTGCGCCTGGCCCGCGTGCAGGACAACCTGAACCGCCTGCGGCTGCAGGCCGAGCTGAAGGCCGGGGATGGCCGCTTTCCCAAGGGCTGGTGGGACGGCCGGCCCTTCGACGCCATCCTGCTGGACGCACCCTGCACGGCCAGCGGCATCGTGCGCCGCCACCCCGACGTGCGCTGGCTGCGCCGGCAGGACGACATCCAGGCGCTGGCGCGCATCCAGGCCGAGCTGCTGGATGCCCTGTGGCCTCTGCTGGTCCCGGGCGGGCGCTTGCTTTACGCCACCTGCTCCATCTTTCCGGCCGAGGGCCGGCAGCAGATCGACGCGTTTTTGCAACGCCTGCCCCCAGGGGCGGCGGTGCTGGAGCCGCAGGCGCCCGGCCATCTGTTGCCGCTGCCCGACAATGCCTCAGGGGCGATCGCCAACCGCCCCGCGGCCTTGCAGGACGGTTTCTTCTACGCCCTGCTGCGCAAGTCCTCCGGCCCCTGACGAAGCCCCTACCCGCCCATGCCCCCGCTGCCGGACCGCCCCGCCCCCCTGCAGCCGTGGCTGCCGGGCTGGCTGTTGGGTTGCTGCCTGGCCCTGTGGCTCTTGCTGGCCGGCAGCGCTGCCCAGGCCCAGGGCGTGGAACTGGCCGGCCTGCAGGTGCAGCGCCAGGACGGTGCCCTGAGCCTGGACTTCAACGCCCGCGTGAACCTGCCGCGCTCGGTGGAAGAAGCGCTGCAGCGCGGCGTGCCCATCTATTTCGTGGCGCAGGCACAGCTGCTGCGCAACCGCTGGTACTGGCGCGATGAGCGCGTGGCGCGTGTCACGCGTTCCTGGCGCCTGGCCTACCAGCCGCTCACCAACTCGTGGCGCGTGGGCCTCATCGGCGGCCTGAACCAGACCTTCCCGACACTGGCCGAGGCGCTGGCGCTGGCCTCGCGCAGCAGCGACTGGAAGCTCGCCGAGCTGAAGGAGCTGGACGCGGACAAGACCTACTACCTGCAGTTCAGCTACCGGCTCGACACCTCGCAGCTGCCAGGCCCGATGCAGTTCGGGCTGGGCGGCCAGGGCGACTGGGCCGTGGGCGTGAACAGCACCCTCAAGGTCGAGCTGGGCAGCCCGTGAGCAACTCGGCCCGCTGGGCCTGGATCATCGCCATCGTCGCCGCCACCGGCACGGCGCTGGTGCTGGCCTTCGTCATCAGCTTCAGCAGCCAGGGCGGCGGCTTCTACGAACGCCACTTCGTCTGGCTGTTCTGGGTGAACGTGGCCGTGGCCGCGCTGCTGACGCTGGTGATCGGCGTGGTGGCGCTGCGGCTGGCGGTGCGCGTGCGGCGCGGCAAGTTCGGCAGCCGGCTGCTCATCAAGCTGGCCGGCATCTTCGCGCTGGTGGGCCTGCTGCCGGGCCTGGTGATCTACACCGTGAGCTACCAGTTCGCCAGCCGCAGCATCGCGGCCTGGTTCGACGTGAAGGTGGCCGGCGCGCTGGACGCCGGCCTGGCCCTGGGCAAGGGCACGCTCGACACGCTGACGGCCGACCTCATCGGCAAGGCCCAGGTCGGCGCCGACCGCCTGGCCGACACCGGCCTGGCGATGGCGCCACTGGCACTGGAGCGGCTGCGCGAGCAGATCGGCGCCAGCGAGGCCGCGCTCGTGGGGCCGCAGGGCCAGGTGCTCTTCACCGCTGGCGGCAGCGCCAGCGCGGGCCCGCCCGAACGCGCCAGCGCCAACCTGATGCGCCAGGTGCGCGACACCGGCTCGGCCGCGCAAGTGGAGGGCCTGGACGACGAAGCCCTGGCGCCGGGCAACCCCGGCCCGCGCGTGCGCGCGCTGGCCCGCGTGCCACGCACCGGCACGGCGCTGGCGCGCAGCGAAGAGCGCTACCTCATGCTGCTGCAGCCCATGCCGCGGGCGCTGGCGGCCAATGCGCTGGCGGTGCAGGCGGCCTACAGCGAGTACCAGCAGCGTTTCCTGGCGCGCGACGCGCTGCGCCGCATGTACGTGGGCACGCTGACGCTGGCGCTCATCCTGGCCGTGTTCGCGGCGGTGCTGCTGGCCATCGTGCTGGGCAACCAGTTGGCCAAGCCGCTGCTGCTCTTGGCCGATGGCGTGCGCGAGGTCGCGGCCGGCGACCTGCGGGCCAAGCCCGTCTTTCCCAGCGGCGACGAACTCGGCGGCCTCACGCGCAGCTTCGCGGCCATGACCTCGCAGGTGGCCGAGGCGCGCGCGCAGGTGCAGCGAGGGGTGCAGCAGCTCGAAGGCGCGCGCACGCGGCTGCAGACCATCCTCGACACCCTGACCGCTGGCGTCATCGTGTTCGACCGCGAGGGCCGCATCGACACCGTGAACCCGGGCGCCACGCGCATCCTGCAGCGTCCGCTGGCCAGCTGGCGCGGCCGCCGCCTGAGCGAGCTGCCCGACCTGAAAGACTTCTCGCAGGGCGTGGAGCAGCGCTTCGAACTGCTGGCCACCAGCCCCGAGGCCGGCGAACGCGACCAGTGGCAAGAGAGCTTCGACCTGCAGCGCGGCGACGGCACCACACTGACCTTGCTGGTGCGCGGCGCCAGTCTTCCCGGCGACATGCGCCTGATGGTCTTCGACGACATCACCGAGGTGGTGAGCGCGCAGCGCAGCGCCGCCTGGGCCGAGGTGGCGCGGCGCCTGGCGCACGAGATCAAGAACCCGCTCACGCCCATCCAGCTCAGCGCCGAGCGGCTGCAGCACCGCCTGGGTGCCAAGCTCGAAGGGGCCGACCAGGCGCTGCTGGCGCGCAGCGTCAACACCATCGTCAACCAGGTGCAGGCGATGCAGACCCTGGTCAACGAGTTCCGCGACTATGCCCGCCTGCCGGCCGCACAGATGAAGCCGCTGGACCTGGGCGCGCTGGCGGCCGAGGTGATGGGCCTGTACGGCCAGGCGCTGGACAACGGCCTGCTGCGCCCGCGTGTGGAACCCGGGCTGCCGGCCATCCGCGGCGACGCGACGCAGTTGCGCCAGGTCATCCACAACCTCGTGCAGAACGGCCTGGACGCCGTGGCCGACCGCCCCGATGGGCAGGTGGAGCTGCTCGTCTCGGGCGCGCGCGGCGAGCAGGGCGGGCTGCGGGCGGTGCGCCTGACCGTCATCGACAACGGCCCGGGTTTCGCCGACAAGGTGCTCAAGCGTGCCTTCGAGCCCTACGTCACCACCAAGGCCAAAGGCACGGGCCTGGGGCTGGCGGTGGTGAAGAAAATCGCCGACGAACACGGCGCCCGGCTGCGCGTGGCCAACCTGCACCGGGGCGACGATCCCGAGGGACCCGTCACCGGAGCCCGCGTTTCGCTATCATTTTCCAACTTCGCCGCAACGCCGGGCGGGCCTGACGAGGCCGCCGATGCCGGCGCCGCACCGGCCCCTGGCAGCGTGACGCACTAGTAGAACGCATGGCAACTATCCTGGTAGTCGACGACGAGTTGGGCATCCGTGCCCTGCTGTCCGAGATCCTGACCGACGAAGGTCACACGGTCGAGCTGGCCGAAAACGCCGCGCAGGCCCGCCATGTGCGCGAGATGCTGCGGCCCGACCTCGTGCTGCTCGACATCTGGATGCCCGACGTGGACGGCGTGACGCTGCTCAAGGAATGGGGCGCCAGCGGGCAGCTGAGCATGCCGGTCATCATGATGAGCGGCCACGGCACCATCGACACCGCGGTGGAAGCCACCAAGTACGGCGCCAGCGCCTTCCTCGAAAAGCCCATCACGCTGCAGAAGCTGCTGCGCGCCGTGGAGCAGGCTCTGGTGAAGCCGGCGCAGCGCCTGGCCGCCGCGCTGCAAGGCGGGCTGCGCACCGAGCTGGGGGCAGCGCCAGGCGGCGACCCCCAGGCAGCGCCACTGCACCCGATGGCCCACACGATGCTGCCCCCGGCGCACGAGGGCCCGCGGTCTGAGCAGGTGTTCGACCTCGACCGCCCGCTGCGCGAAGCGCGCGACGCCTTCGAGAAGAGCTACTTCGAGTTCCACCTCGCGCAGGAAGGCGGCAGCATGACGCGCGTGGCCGAAAAGACCGGCCTGGAACGGACGCACCTCTACCGCAAGCTCAAGCAATTGGGCGTGGACCTCTCACGCAACAAGCGCGGCGCCAGCTGAAGCCTGCCGGCGGGCGCGGGAACTTGGGCTATACTGCTGGGCTCTGCACGGCCTGGTAGCTCAGTTGGTAGAGCAGCGGATTGAAAATCCGCGTGTCGGTGGTTCGATTCCGCCCCAGGCCACCAGAACCCCTGCGGGATTAGCTCAGTTGGTAGAGCGATACCTTGCCAAGGTATAGGTCGAGAGTTCGAGCCTCTTATCCCGCTCCAGATGCAAGAAGGCCCACCGTTCGCGGTGGGCCTTTTTTCATGGTGCCGGCCGGAGGCCTGCTGCCGTCAGAAGGTGGTCCAGTCGTCGTCGGAGCCCGCGGCGGGCGCGGCCTCACGCGTCACCGGGGCGGCTGGCGGCCGGGGTGCAGGGGCCGCAGGGGCCGGCCTGGCCGCTTGAGGCCGCGGCGCGGCGCGCGCCGGGGCCTTCGGGGCCGCAGCCCGCTGCACCACTGCCTTGGCCACGGCACCGGGGCTGGCCACAGGGGCTGCCGACACGGCGGCAGCTGCGGGGGCGGGCGCAGAAGCCGGCGCCGCTGCTCGCTGCTCCTTGCGCAGGGCCACGGCATCGCCTTCGGCGATCGAGCTCTCGCCGGCACGCAGGCGGAACAGGCGCAGCGTGTGGTTCACGGTCTGCACCTGGCCGTTCAGCGCCTGCGCGGCCGCGGCCAGCTCTTCCACCATGGCCGCGTTCTGCTGCGT
Organism: Rubrivivax rivuli; assembly: GCF_004016505.1. GTDB lineage: Bacteria > Pseudomonadota > Gammaproteobacteria > Burkholderiales > Burkholderiaceae_C > Rubrivivax > Rubrivivax rivuli. The sequence continues at coordinate 59,915 of NZ_SACR01000001.1, forward strand.
GATGCCGTCCATGTGCGTGACGGCCTCGTTGACCTGGCTCACGCCCTGCTGCTGCTCTTGCGCAGCGGAGCTCACCTCGCCCAGCAAGGTGCTGACCTGGCCCACGCTCTGCAGCACTTCCTGCATGCGCTGCTGCGCCAGTTGCGTCTGGCGGTTGCCCGCGTCCACACGTTCGGTGCTGGCGGTGATGAGCTGCTTGATCTCGCGCGCTGCCTCGGCGGTGCGCTGCGCCAGGCCGCGCACCTCGCTGGCCACCACGGCAAAGCCGCGGCCGGCCTCGCCTGCACGGGCCGCTTCCACCGCGGCGTTCAGCGCCAGGATGTTGGTCTGGAAAGCCACGCCTTCGATGACGTGGATGATCTCGCCGATGCGCTTGGACGATTCGGAGATCGCCTCCATCGACTGCACCACACCCATCACGGCCTCGTGGCTGTGGTGGGCCACGCTCGAAGCCTCCTCGGACAGGCGTGCGCCCTGGCTGGCCGAGGCTGCGCTCTGCTTGACGGTGCCGTTGATCTGCTCCATCGACGCCGCCGTTTCCTCCAGGCTGCTGGCCTGGGCTTCGGTGCGCGATGACAGGTCCTGGTTGCCGGCGGCGATCTCGGCCACCGCGGTGCGCAGGTTCTCGGCCTCGGTGCGCACGTCGCCGATGACGGTGCACAGGTTCACCGACAGCTGGGCCAGCGCCCCCTGCAGTTCACCGGGCAGGCCAGGCGCGTCGACGTTCACTTCGTGCGTGAGGTCACCGGCGGCCAGCTGGCGCGCATCGGACAGCACGGCTTGCAGCGGCGCCTCCACCACGCGGCGCTGCAAGGCCTGCACCGCGAGTGCCAGCGCCAAGGCGGCCGGCACCCACACCACCGCGGCGGTGGCGCTGGCCAGCGCTGCACCGCCCAGCACGGCGCCCACGGCCAGTGCGCCGTGCACGCCCACGCGCTGCACCGCGGTGCCCACGGCCTGCAGGGCGCGGCCCACGGCATCGCGGCGCACCACGGCGCCGCGATGCAGGCCGGTGCGCAGTCGGCCTTGCGCGGCTTCTTCGCGCATGCGGGCATACAGCTGCTCGGCTGCGGCCACGCGGTCGGCCGAGACGGCACGCCTCACCGAGAGATAGCCCACCGTCTGCCCATCACGCTGCATGGGTGTGGCGTTGGCATGCACCCAGTAGTGATCGCCGTTCTTGCGCCGGTTCTTCACCAGCGCCGACCACTGCCGGCCCGATTCGATGGTCTCCCACATGTCGCGGAAGGCTTCCTCGGGCATGTCGGGGTGCCGCACCATGTTGTGGGGTTGCCCCAGCAGCTCTTCCCGCGTGAACCCGCTCACCGCCACGAAGGGCCCGTTGCAGTAGACGATGCGCCCTTTCAGATCGGTGACCGAGACCAGGGTCTGCTCGATCGGGAAGCTGTACTCACGCTGGGTGACGGGCAGGTTGCTGCGCATGGAAAGTGTCCTTCTGGCTCTTGCTCCTGCGGTTTACGGCCGGCCCGCCGCACACTTGAGTCCCATTTATCCTCGACAAAAGCTCGACATTCCAAGGCTGCGACATCCTGTGCGCGCCCCGCGCCCTGCACAGCGTGTCAGCCCGCCAGCGGCGCGGTCAGCGCATCGATGCGGGCGAGCACGTCCGGGTCCAGCTTGTCCAGGACGGTCATCGCGCCCAGGTTGGCCTGCAGCTGAGCCACGCTGGAGGCCCCGGTGATCACGGTGCTGACGCGCGGGTTCTTCGCCACCCAGGCGATGGCCAGCTGCGCCAGGGTGCCCCCCAGCTCGGCGGCGATCGGCTCCAGCGCGGCCACGGCGGCGTTCTTCTTCGCATCCAGCAAGCCGTCGCGCAGGAACGCCATGTTCTCCAGCGCGCCGCGGCTGCCTTCGGGGATGCCGTTGCGGTACTTGCCGGTGAGCAGGCCGCTGGCCAGCGGGCTCCAGGTGGTGAGGCCCAGACCGGTGGTTTCATACAGGCGGGCGTACTCCTTCTCCACGCGCTCGCGGTGGAAGAGGTGGTACTGCGGCTGCTCCATCAGCGGCTTGTGCCAGCCGTGGCGGTCGGCGATCTGCCAGGCCGCGGCGATGTCGGCCGCGCTCCACTCGCTGGTGCCCCAGTACAGCGCCTTGCCCTGGTTGATGATGTCGTTCATCGCGCGCACGGTCTCTTCCAGTGGCGTGTGCGGGTCGGGGCGGTGGCAGTAGATCAGGTCGATGAAGTCGAGGCCGAAGCGCTGCAGACTGCCGTCGATGGCCTGCATCAGGTACTTGCGGTTCAGCGTGTCCTTGCGGTTGACGGCATCACCGCTGCGGTCCAGGCCCCAGAAGAACTTGGTGCTGACGATGTAGTTCAGGCGCGGCCAGCCCAGCGCCTTGAGCGCCTCGCCCATGATGGTTTCGCTGCGGCCGCCGGCGTAGACCTCCGCGTTGTCGAAGAAGTTGACGCCGGCATCGAAGGCGGCGGCCATCATCTCGCGCGCCTGGCCCGTGTCGACCTGGTTGTGGTACGTGACCCAGGAGCCGAGAGACAAAGCGCTGACGCGCAGGCCGGAGCGGCCGAGGTGGCGGTATTGCATGGTGTGGGGCGGCCTTGCGTAGAGGCCGTGGCAGAGGACGGAAGCCGCCTAGGCTAGCGCAGCCTCGGCGCCGGCCGAGCAAGCCTCTTCGAACACCGAGCAGCCCGCGAGGTCGGCGTGGGCGAAACGCAGCCGGCCGCGTGCGCTGCGCAGCGCCTGCAGGGCCGCGTGGCGCTGCAAGCCGGGCACGGGGATGGCCATGGCGTGGCCCCAGCGCATGAGGTCGATGCGCTGGACGCGCTGGTCGATGTCGGGGTGGGCCTGCCGCAGTTCGGCCAGCACACGCGCGGCCCAGGGCGAGGGGTCGTCGGCCAGCAGCGCTGCGCGTTCGCTGCGCGGCAGCGCGTGGTAGGCCGTCAGCACGGTGGCGCCGGGCACCGGGCGCAGGCTCTGGTGCATGGCGTCCACATAACCCAGGCCGCGGCCGCCGTAGACCACGTTGTCCCACGAGGGCGGCGCGCCGGGGCGGTCGAAGAGCGGGGCGTCGATCTGCACATTGGCCACCAGCCAGGGCGCGTACTGAAGTTGCGCAGCGGCCTGCGTCAGCGCAGCCGGGGCGTTCTGCACCACGCGCGCGGCGATGAAGAGCGGCAGCGCCAGCACGGCCTGCGGCGCCGTCCAGCGCTCCAGGCGCTGCGCGGCTTCGTCCCAGGCCAGCACCTCCACAGCGTGGCGGCCTTCGGTCACCTGCAGCACCGTGCGCCCGCCGTGCAGGCGATCGCCCAGCGGCGCGGCCAGGCGCTGCGTGAGCCAGGCGTTGCCTTCGGGCCAGGTGAAGACGGCCTCGCGGGCTTCAGCCTCGCTGCCCGGGGCGTGAAAGCCATGGCGGCTGGCGAAGTAGTGCAGGCCGGCCCAGGCGGAGACTTCGTCCAGCGTGGCGCCGTAGTCGTCGCGGCAGCAGTAGCCGAGGTACCAGCGCAGGTGGGCGTCGTCGAAGCCGCGCGCGCCGAGCCAATGCGCAAACGTCTGCGCGTCCAGTTCAGCCTGCAGTGCGCCCCAGGCGCTGCGGTGTGCAGGTTGGGCGAAGGCCGGCTCGCCGCGGCGGCCGGCGCCTTCGCGCTGCACGGCGGCCACCGCGGCGGCAAAGGCCTGCAGCTGCTGCGCCGTGCGCGAGCCGGGCTCCACGGGTGGCAACAGGCCCTCGGCCCAGGCACCTTCGAAGAACACGCGCTCCTGCGGGCTGTGGCAGAGGTGGCGCTCGTCGGCCACGGTGCGGCCGAGCTCTTGTTTCAGCAGGCCGAACTCGTGCAGCAGTTCGCTCACCTCGCGCGCCTGCGGGCCTGGCAGCGGCAGGTAGTGCGCGCCCAGCGGGCAGGCCATGCCCGCCATCTGGTGGCCGCGGCTGTTGCCCCCGGGCTGGTCTTCGAGTTCCAGCACGTGCACCTCTTCGATGCCGCGCTGCCGCAGGCCGCGCGCCGCGGCCAGCCCGGCCACGCCGGCACCCAGCACCAGCGCGCCGGCCCGCCGCTCCACCGCCACGGGCGGCAGCGCGCCGCTGCGGCGCAAGCGGTGGCCGCGGGCGTGGCTGGCGCCCACCCACTGCACGGGCACCGCCCCCGGGGCGGCCGGCGGGCTGCAGCCTGCAGCCAGCACGCCGGCGGCGCCCCAGCCCAGCAAGGTGCGGCGGCGCAGTGCGGGCGGCCTCACTTCACCCGGCCCCACTCTTCTTCGAAGGTGGCCACCAGGGCCTGGTTGCTCAGGCGGTTGGGCTCGGCCGGCACACGCGCCATGTCGGGCGGGAACTGCAAGAGCGCCGGCAGCCCGGCCACGGTGAGGAAACGCAGGCCGGGCGGCAGCTTCTCCGGCGCCTGCCAGGGCCGGCGGCTGGCGATGACGAAGCCCCACTCGCCGAAGCTGGGCACGTGCACGTGCAGCGGCGTGGTCTGCAGCCCCACGGCCTCTATCGTGCTCACCACCGTCCAGTAGCTCTTGCGCGCGAACAGCGGCGATGTGGTCTGCACCACCAGGTAGCCACCGGCGGCCAGGGCCTGGTCGGCGCGCTGGTAGAAGCTGGTGGTGTAGAGCTTGCCGATGCTGAAGTTGGTGGGGTCGGGGAAGTCGACGACGATGACGTCGAAGACCTCGCGGTTGGCCTCCAGCCAGGTGTAGGCGTCGGTGTTCACCACGGTCAGCTTGGGGCTCGCCAAGGCGTCGGCGTTCAGCTGGCGCAGCACCGGGTTGTTGGCGAACAGGCGCGTGATGTGCGGATCGAGCTCCACCAGCGTCACCTGCTCCACGCTGGGGTGCTTGAGCACCTCGCGCACGGCCAGGCCATCGCCACCGCCCAGCACCAGCACCCTGCGCGGTGCGCCGTGCGCGGCCAGCGCGGGGTGCACCAGCACCTCGTGGTAACGGTACTCGTCGCGGCTGTGGAACTGCAGGTTGCCGTTGAGATAGAGGCGCACCCCCGCCGGGCCGGCCGTGACCACCACGCGCTGGTAGTCGCTGCTCTCGCGCACGACGATGTCGCTGCCGTAGAAGCTGTCTTCGGCCCAGGTGGTCAGGCGGTCGGCGCCGGCCATGGCCGCGATCAGCACGGCCACGACGCCGAAACACGCGGCCGCGTGCGCGCCCCAGCGCCGCAGGTCGGCGCGGAAGGCGAAGAGCACCCACACCGCCACCGCCGCGTTCAGCAGCCCGAAGAAGAGCCCCGTGCGCACCAGCCCCAGGTGCGGCACGAAGAGCAGCGGGAAGGCCACCGCCACCATCAGCGCGCCCAGGTAATCGAAGGTGAGCACCTGCGAGACCAGGTCTGAGAGCGCCCAGCGTGGCGCGAAGTGCGCCTTGAGGATGCGCATCACCAGCGGAATCTCCAGCCCGGCCAGGATGCCGATCACGCCCACCAGGCCGTAGAGCATCACGCGGAAGGGCAGCTCGGCGCTGGCCGGCAGGCTGCTGTGCGCGGTGAACAGCAGCGCCGGCATCAGCCCGCCGATGAAGGCCACCAGCAGCTCGATGCGCAGGAACTGCGCCACCAGCTGGTGCCGGATGTACTTGCTGAGCCACGAGCCGATGCCCATGGCAAACAGGTAGCTGCCGATGATGGTGCTGAACTGCAGCACCGAATCGCCCAGCAGGTAGCTGGCCAGCGCGCCGGCCGCGAGTTCATAGACCAGGCCACAGGCGGCGACCACGAAAACCGAAGCCAGCAGGGCCAGTTCGGCCGGGTGGATGCGCGCGTGCGCTGCGGGCGTCTCGGCGGAGGAAGAGGTCGACGACATGCGCCGAGCGTAACGCCCCGCCGACCGTGCAATCCGTCACGACCGCCGGCTCAGAACCCGGGTGCAGGCGCCGATGACACGAACAAGTGCACCGGAAACCGGTGAAGCCGCATTGATTCGAGGGAAGCCGTGTCTCAACTCCTCCAGACCCTGAAGATCGGGCCGCGCCTGGGCGTGGCCTTCGCCATCCTCATCCTGCTGCTGGTGGGCTTGTGCGGCGTGGGCGCGCTCAGCGCGCGCTCGCTCGCGCAAGACCTCGACACCACGGCCCGCGTCGACATCACGCTCGTGCGCGCCGCCAACGCGCTGCAGGAACGCACCCACCTCGTGGCGCGGTCGAGCCGCGAGCTGCTGATCGTGGACAGCGGCGGCCAGATCAAGCGGCTGAAGGCCGCCATCGAAGAGTCGCTCACCGACGGCGAAACCCAGCTGGCCGAGGTGCAGAAGCTTGCCGGCCAGGGCGACAACGCCCGCCTCATCGAAGAGGTGAAGACGCAGAAGGCCGCCTTCACGGCCGCCGTGCGCAAGTTCCTCACCGTCTACGACGCCGGCAACCCCGACGACTCGCGCACCTCGCTGCTCATCGATCTGCGCCCGGTGCAGCAGGCTTACGAGAAATCGGTGGAAGCCCTGGGCGTGGCGCTGAAGGAGCAGGTCGAAGCCCGCGCCGCCGCCGGTGGCGCCGCGGCCCAGCGCAGCGTGTGGCTGATGCTGGTCTTCGGCGCGGTCGGCCTGGTGCTGGCCGTGAGCGCGGCCTGGGTCATCAGCCGCTCGATCACCGTGCCGCTGCAGCACGCGATGGACGCTGCCGAGCGCATCAAGTCGGGCGACCTCTCGCGCCACATCGACTCGGGCGCGCGGGACGAGATCGGCGCACTGCTGCGCGCCATGGGCGGCATGCAGCAGCACCTGCTGGGGGTGATCGAGGACGTACAGCGCTGCGCCCGCGACGTGGCCGCGCACAGCGACGAACTCGCCGGCGGCAACACCGAGCTGTCCACCCGCACCGAGCGCAACGCCGCCAGCCTGCAGCAGACCGCCAGCGCGGTGGAGCAGATCGCCTCCACGGTGCAGGGCAACAGCCAGAAGACCCGCGAGGCCTCGCAGGTGGCCACCAGCGCCCGCGACGCGGTGGTGGAGGGCGGCAAGTCGGTGGAGCAGCTCGTCGAGACCATGACGCGCATCTCCGGCAGCAGCACGCGCATCAAGGACATCATCGCCGTCATCGATGGCATCGCCTTCCAGACCAACATCCTGGCGCTGAACGCCGCGGTGGAAGCGGCGCGGGCCGGTGAGCACGGCCGCGGCTTCGCGGTGGTGGCCACCGAAGTGCGCTCCTTGGCCGGCCGTGCCAGCAGCGCGGCGCGCGAGATCAAGAGCCTCATCGACGACTCGGCCGAGCGCGTGGCCGACGGCACGCGCACCGTGGCCGAGGTGGGCGAGCGCATCGGCGGCATCGTCAAGGCCGTGATGGACGTGCGCCAGCTCGTCGAGGAGGTCAGCCACGCCAGCCACGAGCAGGTGACGGGCATGGCTTCCATCAACGGCAGCGTCGGCGAAGTCGACCAGGCCACGCAGCAGAACGCCGCGCTGGTGGAAGAGATCGCCGCCACCACCGAATCGCTCAAGTCCAACGCCGAACGGCTGGTCAAGGCCGTGGCCTTCTTCCGCCTGCCCGGCGGCGCCGCGGCCTGAAGGCCGGGCGCACTGCCTCTTTTTCTTGTCCCGTTGTCCCTCCACTTCATCCGAGAACGCGCCATGCAAAGCAAGCTCCGCAACCTCACCGCCCGCGTGGGCCTGGCCACGGCCCTGGGCCTCTCGCTGCACCTGGTCAGCCTCCCCGTGGCCGCCCAGAGCGCCCCGAAGGTCGTGAAGAAGACGCCCCTCGACTTCCCGGCGGAGGCCATCCGCAACGGCATCGACAAGGGCGTGGTGCGCGCCAAGCTCACCATCGACGGCGAAGGTGCCGTCACCGACGTGACGGTGGTCGACGTGCAGCCGCCGCAGGCGCGTGTGCTGCGGAAGACGGTCGTCGAAGGCCTGCGCCCCTGGAAATTCGAGGCCGGCAAGGCCGGCAGCTTCGAGATGCAGGTGGTGATGAGCAACGAGTGAGGCGCGCGACCTGGCGCTGGTGTTGGCCCGGACATCGGCGCTGACTCCAGCGCGACAGGGCGACCACCCCTGCCCGGCCCAGAATGCCAGGCATGGGAACGCTCTACCTCGTGCGCCACGGCCAAGCCAGTTTCGGCGCGGCCGATTACGACCAGCTCAGCGAACTCGGCACGCGCCAGTGCCAGGCGCTGGGCCGCTGGTTCGCCGGGCGCGGCATCGCCTTCGAAGGCGTGCTGCGCGGCACGCTCAAGCGCCATGCGCAATCGCTGGCCGGCATCGCCCACGGGCATGCCGAAGGCGGCGGCGCGATGCTGCCTGAGGCGCTGCTGTGGCCGGGCCTCAACGAGTACGACAGCGAAGCGCTGATCCGCACCGTGCACGCCGGGCCGCTGGCCAAGCCCGACAGCCCTGAGGTCTACAAGGCCCACTTCCGACTGCTGCGTGAGGCGCTGTCACGTTGGATGGCCGGCCAGACGCAGCCCCAAGGCATGCCCAGCTGGGCCGATTTCAGCGCCGGCGTGGCTGGCGCGCTGCAGCACGTGCAGCAAACGCACAGCGGCAACGTGCTGCTGGTCAGCAGCGGCGGGCCCATCGCCACCGCCGTGCACCAGGTGCTGGGTACGCCGCCCGAGACCACCATCGAGCTGAACCTGCGCATCCGCAACAGCGCGCTCAGCGAGTTCAGCTTCACGCCCAAGGGGCACCGGCTGCTGAGCTACAACCACTTGCCCCATCTCGACCACCCCGAGCGGCAGGCCTGGGAAACCTACGCGTGAATGTGGACCCCCAAGGCCCTGTCGAGGGCCCTTACGGGTCCCAGGGGCCGTCCGCCAGCGGCCCGGCGAAGCCGGTTCCGCGGCGGGAAGCTTGATCGCCGCTGGGGCCTGTTTCAGCCGTGAACAGCGGCCGAGACGATGAGCCCGATGGCGATGCACATCGCGCCCACCACGATGGCCAGCGCCAGGTTCTTCTTCTCGACGATCTCGGCCCACAGGTCATAGGGCGTGAGCTTGTCGATGATCACGAAGCAAAGCCAGAACACGGCCACGCCCAGCAAGGCGAACAAGGCCGAGCCGAAAAAAGCGCCGGGCTTGAGCCATTCGATACCCATCATGGTGAAGCTCCTCTTGGTTGTCTGAAGGGTCGGCGCGCCGCTACTTGTGGCCGCCTGAACCGCTGGACCAGCCGCCGTAGCTGCCGCCGCTGCTGCGGTAGCCGCTGCCCGAGCCGCGGTTGCGTTCGCACTGCTGGTACTCGGCACTCGCCGCGCCGAAGGTGTTGCGCACCTGGTCGCATTCGTTGTCGCTGCACATCGCCAGCAAGACCACCACGCCCAGCACCAGCACCACCAGCAGCAGCGCCTTGGGCACGCCGGCGGCCTTGAAGCTGGTGGGCGAGACGTCGCGCTGCAGCGCCGCGCGCTGGCCGGCGGCCAGGCCGAAGGCATCGGCCACGGTCTCGGCCTTCAGCACCTGCCCGGCCGACCACGTCACCTCCTGCCGCGTCTTCTCGCGTGACAGGCGCTTGGCCACCGCACGGCCCGTGCCTTCGTAGTCGGTGACACGCGCGCGCTCGTCGCGCTGCACGCGCCAGTAGAACTCGCCCTGCACCCAGGTGACCTTGGCGTCGTAGCTCCACTTCTCCTGGTAGCTGTCGTTCTGCCAGGTGGCCTGCTTGCCGCGCACGGCGGGCGCGCCGGTGATGGGGCGCACCCAGCTCCAGCCTTCGTTGGTGTCGACGAGAAAGGCGAAACCGGCGCCCGCGTTGTAGAGCAGGTACTCGCGCCAGAAGCTCGTTTCTTCATCGTCACCGGGCGCGGGGATGTCGCAGCGCTCGAGGTAGCCCACCACCTGCCAGGGCAAGGGCGGGCCGTCCAGCGCCAGCGTGCCGGTGCGGCCCAGGGGCAGCAGCGGCTCGGCGCCGCCCATGCCGGCGTTGTTCTGCTGGTAGTGCTTCAGCTCGGCGCCCAGGCCCTGGCTGATGTCCACCACCGAGGCGCAGTTCGTGCAGGTCAGGCTCTGCGTGCTGCTGAGCTTCACCTCCAGTGCCGTGCCGCAGTTGGGGCACTCGACGCCACGGCCTTTGAGCGTCTTCTCGCTGCTGTCCTTCAGGCCCTGCATGGCCAGCTCGGCCAGCAGCACGCTGCGGCCGACGCTGAAAGCCGGGCGCGCCGGGTCGCTGCCGTCCAGCGTGGCCACCTCGCCGGCGCCGTTGCGCAGGTCGACGACGGTGAACTCGCCTTCCAGCCGCGGCGGTAAAGGCAGTTCGCCCTGCGCGGCAATGAGGTGGGCGCTCTGCACCGAGGCCACGTCCCAGGCGCGGCCGTCGGCCAGCACGCGCGTGCCGGCCTGCAGGCCGCCGATGCCAGGGGCGTCGGGCGGCAAGGGCTGGTCGAAAGCCAGCACGTAGGCGCCGTTGTCTTCGCTCAGCCACGCACTGCGGCCGTTGTCGAAGAGCGCGTGCCACTCGTTCCAGGTGCCGCCCTCGTAGCCGTACTGCAGGCGGCCGACCAGCGTGAACGCGACACCCTGGCGCGAGCCGCTCGCGCCCAGCTGCAGCGGGCTGTGGTCGTCGAAGAGCTCGGCGCTGACGCCAATGCGGCGCAGCGCCTCGCCATCGCGCACCAGCGTGCTGCGGCAGAAGCTGCAGACAGCGCTGGCCGAGGCCGCCGAAGCGAACTCGACCGGCGCACCGCAGTTCGGACAAGCAGCGCGATAAGCGCGCTGCGGAGACGTGGCCAACTTAGACCAGCTTCTTCAGCAGTTCCGCCTTCTTGGCAGCGAACTCGTCTTCGGTGAGGATGCCCTTGGCCTTCAGGTCAGCCAGCTTCTCCAGCGTGGCCATCACCTCGTCGGGCTTGATGCCAACCGCAGCGGCTGCAACGCCTGCCGCCTGCGCCGCCGCAGCACCACCGCCTTGCAACCCGGCCTGCAGCTGCTGCGCCATCACCTGGCCCAGCGCCACGCCGGCGCCCAGGCCCATGGCGTCGCCCACCACGCCGCTGCCGCCACCACCGCCCGCCGCGCCTTCGGCGAATTTCGGGATGGCCTGCGCCGTCTGGTACTGCATGAACTTGCCCATGTCGTTGCCGACCATGCCCATGCCGATCTTCTGGTCGAGGATCTTCTGCAGTTCCTCGGGCAGGCTCACGTTCTGCACCGTCACGCTCACCAGCGCCAGGCCCAGCTTGGCGAACTCAGGGGCGGTGGCTTCCTGCAACTGCTTGGCGAACTCGATCTGGTTCGAGGCCAGGTCGAGGAAAGGAATGCCGCTCTGCGCCACGGCATCGCTGATGTGCTGCAGCATCAGGCCGCGCAACTGACCGTCCAGCTCTTCGACCGTGTAGCGCGCGCTGGTGCCACTCACCGCGGTGTGGAAGAGCTTGGGGTCCTGGATCGCGTAGGCGTAGTTGCCGAAGGCGCGCAGCCGCACGGCACCGAAGTCCTTGTCGCGGATGGTGACGGGCTGCGTGGTGCCCCAGCGGCGGTCGAGCTGCTGGCGCGTGCTGAAGAAGTAGACGTCGCTCTTGAACGGGCTCTGGAAGAGCTTGTCCCAGTTCTGCAGGTAGGTCAGCACCGGCAGCGTCTGCGTCGTCAGCTTGTACATGCCGGGGCCGAAGACGTCGGCCACCTTGCCCTCGTTGACGAAGACGGCCATCTGGCTCTCGCGTACCGTGAGGCTGCCGCCGTACTGGATCTCGTTGCCCGCCATCGGGTAGCGGAAGGCCAGCGTGCCGTCGCCGCTTTCCGTCCACTCCAGGATGTCGATGAACTGCTTCTTGATGAAATCCATCAGCGCCATGGCCAGCCCCTTTCCTCGGGTGTGCACCCGGAGCGGGTGCGCGGCGAATAATAAGCACCGCTGCGGTCAGGGCCACCGCGCAATGCCGGCCAGCGGCCAGTTTTTCAGGGAGCACAAGAAGATGCAGTTCTGGGCCCGGGCGCGACGCGCCCCCCTCCTGGCGCTTTGCGCCGTCGCGCTGGTCGGCGCCTTCGGGCTGGGCGCCCAGCCCGCCGCGGCCCAAGCCGCCGCCAGCAAGGCCAGCCCGGCGGCGCGCAAGCCCGCCGCCACCAAGGCCCCTGCGGCCAAGCCCGCGGTGCCGGCCGCGGCCACCCCCGCCGCCCCACCGCGCAGCGGCAAGGGCTGGCAGGTGGGTGCCATCCCGGCCTGGGTGGCGGCCCCACCCGCGCCCGATGCCAGCGCCCCCAAGGCCCCGGCCGTGGGCGCGCGGCGCGAACAGCTGGTGGACCTGCAGACCAACCACACCACGCCCAAGCCGCAGACCTTCGTGCGCATCCGCAGCGTCGCGCTGGACGCGGGCGCCCTGGGCGGCGTTTCACAGTGGCAGATCGGCTTCAACCCGGCCTTCCAGACCGTGGTCATCCACCACGCCAGCGTGCTGCGAGAGGGCCAGCGCAGCGAGCGACTGGCCGAAGCCCGCATCGAGCCCATGCGGCGCGAGCAGCGCCTGGAGCAGCAGGTGCTGGACGGCGGCGAGACGCTGCTGGTGGTGCTGTCCGACGTGCGCGTGGGCGACGCCGTGGAACTGGCCTACACCGTGGAAGGCGAGAACCCCATCTTCGAGGGCCGCATCTCCGGCGGCATGCGCCTAGGCTACGACACGCCGGTGGACCTGCTGCACCACCGCTGGGTGCTGCCGGCGAACAAGACCGTCTACACCAAGCCGCTGGCCGGGCAGGACGAGGCCGAGAAGTTCACCGAGGGCAACACGCAGGTGCTGCGCGCCGTGCGCCACCAGTTGGCCGCCGTGGCGCAGGAGCAGGGCACGCCGCCCTGGTTCAAGGTCTACCGCGCCATCGACATCAGCGAGTACGCCAGCTGGTCCGAGGTGGACGCCTGGGCGCAGCGCCTGTTCGCGCTGCCCAGCCCCACGCCGCCCACGGTGGCTGCCAAGGCCGAAGCCCTGCGCGCCACGGGCCTGAAGGACGAGGCGCTGATCTCCGAAGCCCTGCGCTTCGTGCAGGACGAGGTGCGCTACCTCAGCGTGAGCCTGGGCGAAAGCTCGCACCGGCCCAAGCCGCCGCAGCAGACCCTGGCCGAACTGCTGGGCGACTGCAAGGACAAGGTGGTGCTGCTCAACGCGCTGCTGCGCGAGCTGGGCTTCGACGCCAAGCCGGCGCTGGTCTCGGTGCAGCGCAACCGTGGCGTGCGCGACTACCTGCCCTCGCACGAGCTCTTCGACCACGTCATCACGCGCGTGGAGCACCAGGGCCGCGTGTGGTTTCTCGACGCCACCATCAACGGCCAGGGCCTGCAGATGGACAGCCGCGCCCAGTACCCCTACGGCGCCGCGCTGGTGGTGGGCGCCGGCAGCGAACTGCAGACCGTGCCCGAGCCACCCGCGGCCGTGAACCGCCTGCAGTTCGAGCAGCGCTGGGACCTGCGCGAGCCCGGCCGGCCGGCGCAGCTGGCCTTCACCATGCGTGCCATCGGCCTGCCGGCCGAACGCTGGCGCGCCGGCCAGGCGCAGGCCGGCGTGCAGGCGCTCAGCCAGGCCTTGGGCGGCAGCTTCGCGCGGCTCCTGCCCGGCCTCAAGACCCTGGGCGAGCCCGAGGTGGTGGACGACCGCCAGACCAACCGCTGGCAGTTCACGCAGCGCTTCGAGGTGCCCGAGTTCGGCCAGTACAACCGCGGCTACCTCGAGGCCGAGTTCGGTGCCATGGAGCTGCTGGACGTGCTGACGGGGCCCAACGAGACGCAGCGCCGCACGCCCTTCCTCGTCGACCAGCCACGCCTGGTGGAAAGCCGCATCGAGATCCAGGTGCCGGTGGCGATGACCAGCAGCACCCCGCCGCCAATGGAGATCGTCGAGCGCCAGTTCCGCTTCAGCGCCCGCATGGAGCTGCAAGGCCGCACGGCCAGCTTCGTGCGCCGCTACGAGCGCCGTGACGACCAGGTGCTGCCCACCGAGCTGAGCACCTGGCGCGAGAAGATCCTGCAGGCGCGGCAAGGCAGCTTCGGGCGCCTGCGCCTGCCGCTGCTGGAGGACAAGGCCATCGTGCCCGAACTGGAGAAGGTCGAGCGCCGGGTGCGCAACGCACGCGGTGCACGCAACGACGCGCTGCAGGGCCTGATCATGCGCAACGAGTTCGGCCGCACCATCGACGGCCAGGTGCTGCAGAAGATCCCGTCGGGCAGCCCGCTGGCGCAGCGCGTGCTGGTCTCGCGCGCCATCTCGCACAACCTGCTGGGCGACCATGCGCAGGCGCTGGCCGACGCCGATGCCGTGCTGGCCTTGCGCCCCGACGACGCCGAGGCGCTGGATGCACGCGGCGTGGCGCTGGCCGGCGCCGGCAAGGCCGAGGAAGCGCTGGCCAGCTTCGCGCGCATCACGCCCGCAGCCCGGCCGGCCGGGGCGGCCAGCTGGATGGGCTCGCTGCACTTCCTGCAGGGCCGCCCGGCCGAAGCCGAGAAGCTGCTGCGCGAGGCCGTGGCCAACGGCACCGGCGAAGGCCGCGAGTTCGCGCTGCTGTGGCTGTACCTGGCCGCCGAAGCCCAGGGCGGCCGTGGCGCCGCGGCGGTGGACGAACATGTCGAAGCCACCGACCCGCAGAAGCTGCCCGGCGCCCTGCTGCGCTTTCTGCTCGGCCGCATCGACCGCGCCGCACTGCTCAAGCAGGCCAGCGCCGCCCCCGAGATGGAGCGCCTGAACCTGGCCGAGGCTCACTTCTTCATCGGCCAGAAGCTGCTGCTGCAGGGCCAGCGCGAAGAAGCGATGCGCGCCTTCCAGCGCTGCGTGGACACCGGGGCCACGCCTTACCGCGAACTGAGCTTTGCGCGCCTGGCGCTGCAGGGCCAGGCGCGCTGAGCCAGACTCCGGCTCCATGAACACCGCCTGGCAACTGGCCGTGGTGGGCGCCGGCCCGGTGGGGCTGGCGCTGGCCCTGCACGCGGCGCGGCTGCTGCCGCACGCGCAGATCACCGTCTTCGACGCCCGCGCGCTCGAACGCGACGTGGCCGCCGACCCGCGCACCTTGGCACTGAACCTGGGCAGCCTGCAGTTCCTGCAGCGCCTGGGCGTGGCGCCGGGCGCGCTGCCGACCGGTGCCCAGCCCATCACCGAGGTGCACGTCTCGCAGCAGCCGCCCAGCTGGGGCCAGGCCGAGGTGCGCCTGCGCGCTGGCGAACTGGGCGTGCCGCACGTGGGCGCGGTGCTGAGCTACGGCTCGCTGCTGGCACCGCTGCAGGCCGCCTGGCTGGCCGCCGCGGCGGCCGAGCCGCAACGGCTGCACACGCGCTTCGGCACGCCCGTGGCGGGCTTGAAAGCCGAGGGCAGCGGCGTGGAGGTGGACGCCGGCGTGGCCGAACGCTTCGACCTCGCGGTGGTGGCCGAAGGCGGTGTGTTCGCCGACCAGACCCGCAAGGCCGTGACCCACGACTACGCGCAGACCGCCTGGGTGGGCACCGCCACACTGGCCGGTGCCACGCCGGGCCTGGCCTTCGAGCGCTTCACACGGCAGGGCCCGGCGGCGCTGCTGCCGCTGCCGCCAGGCCCCGACGGCCAGGCCCGTGCCGCGCTGGTGTGGTGCGTGACCAGCGCCGACGACCCGGTGCGCGATCTGACCGACGCCCAGCGCCTGGCGGTGCTGAACACGCTCTTCCCGCCCGAGGCCGGGCGCGTGGTGGGCCTAGGCCCGCTGAAGACCTTTGCGCTGGGCCTGAACGCCGAGCGCACGCTGGTGCATGGGCGCACGGTGAACATCGGCAACGCGGCGCAGACCCTGCACCCGGTGGCCGGCCAGGGCCTGAACCTGGGCCTGCGCGACGTGCAGTCGCTGGTGGGTGCGCTGCGCTGGGCCGACGACCTGGACGCCGCGCTGCGCCGCGTGGAATGGGCGCGGGCGCCCGACCGCTGGGCCATGATCGCCGCCACCGATTTCCTGGCGCGCAGCTTCACCTGGCAGCTGCCCGGGGCGGCCAGCGCACGCGGGCTGGGGCTGGCGGCGCTGGGTGCCTTGCCGCCGCTGAAGGGCTGGCTGGCGCGGCGGATGATGTTCGGCGGGTGACGAGCCGCTACAGCTTCAGAGCCGCCGGTGCGCCAGTGCCGGCAACTGCTGCCGCACCTGCGCGATGCGCCCCAGTTCCAGTTCGCCCATCACCACGCCCTCGCCTTCGGGCAACACGCTCACGACCTGGCCCCAGGGGTCGATCAGCACGCTGTGGCCCCAGGTGCGGCGGCCGTTCTCGTGCAGCCCGCCCTGGGCAGGGGCCAGCACGTAACACTGGTTCTCGATGGCGCGGGCGCGCAGCAGCACCTCCCAGTGCGCTTGGCCGGTGGTGTGCGTGAAGGCCGCGGGCACCAGCAGCAGGTCGCAGGGCGGCGCCATCAAGGCGCGGTAGAGCTCCGGAAACCGCAGGTCGTAGCAGACGCTCAAGCCGATGCGCAGCGCGGGCGTTTGCGCCGTGGCCGGCAGGTCCAGTGCCACCGGCTGGCCGCCGGCGCAGAGCGTGCGGCCTTCGTCGTAGCTCTCGCGGCCGTTGTCGAAGGCGAAGAGGTGCACCTTGTCGTAGTGTCCTGCGGCGTGGCCATCGGGGCCGTAGACGGCGCAGCGGTTGAGAACACGGCCGGGCACGTCTGCGTGCACGGGCAAGGTGCCGCCCACCAGCCACACGCCGTGGCGCAGGGCGGTCTCGGCCAGGAAGTCCTGGATGGGCCCCTGCCCCGGGGCCTCGGCCAGCGCGAGCTTGTCGGTGTCGCGCCGGCCCAGCAGGCAGAAGTATTCCGGCAGCGCCACCAGCCGGGCACCGGCATCGGCGGCCTGGGCCACCAGCCGGGCAGCGGCCTCGCGGTTGGCGGGCCACTCGGGGCGGCTGATCATCTGCACGGCGGCTGTCTTCATCCGCCTATTTTGCGACTGAACAGTCACCATACCCCCCGGCCGGCATAGGCCATGCCAAGGCGATGACACTGCCGCTCCCGGACGCCGCACGCGCATGAATGCAGCGCCGGACCAGGGATTTTCCGGAGGGATACCGATGCTCACCGCGACCGCGGCCGCAGTTCACAGCCGCTTCGTGCAGCGCATACGCCGCCGCTACGCCACCGACCTGGCCTTGCTGCCCCCCGGCGTGCCGGGTTTCGACGACATCACCGCGCTCGTGCACCGCCTGCAGGCCGGCGGGCGCGACCTGCCCGCCGCGCTGCGCGTGGCGCGCCACCTCGTCATCGAGCGCCTGGCCGTGCTGGACGTGGAAGAAGGCGCCGCGCTGGACGTCGTCACGCGCACCATGAGCACGCTGGCCGAGGCCACGCTGGAACTCGCGCTGGCGCAGGCCGAAGCCGAAGCGGATGCGCGCCACGGCCCCCCGCTGGGCCCCGACGGTCAGCGCGTGCAGCTGTGGATCGTGGGCATGGGCAAGCTCGGCGCGCGCGAGCTGAATGTCTCTTCCGACATCGACCTCATCTACGTCTACGAAGACGACGGCCAGACCCCCGGCAACACCGAGGGCCGCGGCGCGGTGAGCGTGCACGAGTACTTCTGCTACGTCGTCAAGCGCCTCTATGCGCTGATCGGCGAGACCACCGAAGACGGCTTCGTCTTCCGGGTCGACCTCGCCTTGCGGCCCAACGGCAACTCGGGCCCGCCGGTGGTGAGCCTTTCGATGCTGGAAGAGTACTTCCAGGTGCAGGGCCGCGAGTGGGAGCGTTTTGCGTGGCTCAAGAGCCGCGTGGTGGCGCCGCGTGCGGCCGTCACCAGCGGCCGCGCGCTGCAGCTGCGCAGCCTGGTCACGCCTTTCGTCTACCGCCGTTACCTGGATTACGGCGTGTTCGAAGGCCTGCGGCAGCTGCACCGCAAGATCCGCGACGAAGCCCAGCGCCGCGCCGCCGGCCGGCCCGAGCGCGCCAACGACGTGAAGCTCTCGCGCGGCGGCATCCGCGAGATCGAGTTCATCGTGCAGCTGATGCTGGTGGTGCGCGGCGGGCAGTTCCCAGAGATCCGCACGCGCAGCACGCTCACCGCGCTGCAGCGGCTGGTCTCGCGCGGGCTGATGAAGGCCGAGACGGCCACGCAGCTGGCCGAGGGCTACACCTTCCTGCGCCGGGTGGAGCACCGCATCCAGTTCCTGGACGACCAGCAGACGCACCTGCTGCCCACGAATGACGAAGACCTCGCCTGGATCGCCGCCAGCATGGGCCTGGTGTGCAAGGGCCCGGAGAGCTGCGCGCTGCTCGACCGCCTGCTGGAAGTGCGCGAGCTGGTGGCCGCCGAGTTCGACGCGCTGCTGCGCGAAGGCCAGGGCGCGGCGGCCGAAGGTGGCGGCAGCAAGAGCGGCCCCTGCCGCGGCCGCGGCTGCGGCACCGGGCCGCTGCCGGTGGACAGTGAGACGCTGCTCGAGCGCCTGCCGCCCGAACTGGCCGAACGCGTGCGCGCCTTCGCGCAGAGCCCGCGTGTGCAGGCCCTGCGCGACGAGAGCCGCCTGCGCCTGGGCCGGCTGATGCAGAAAACCGGCCTGGCGCTGCGCGAAGAACGCTGCACGCCGGCCGGTGCCTTGCGTTTCGTCGATTGGCTGGAACCCCTGCTGCGCCGCGAGAGCTACATCGCGCTGCTGGTCGAACGCCCCGAGGTGCACGGCCGCCTGCTCAAGCTGCTGGGCCTGGCGCGCTGGCCCATGCAGTACCTGATGCGCCACCCCGGCGTCATCGACGAACTGGCCGACGAGCGCCTGCTGCACCAGCGCTTCGACCGTGCCGCCTTCACCGCCGAGCTGGAAGAGCGCCGCAGCGCGCTGCAGCGCGCCGGCGAAGACGACGAAGAGAAGCTGCTCGACACGCTGCGCCGCGCGCACCACGCCGAGGTCTTCCGCACGCTGGTGCGCGACGTTGGCGGCGAGCTCACGGTGGAGCAGGTGGCCGACGACCTCTCGGCGCTGGCCGATGCGCTGCTCGACATCACCGTGCGCTGGGCCTGGGCCGGCTTCAGGCTGCGCCACCGACCCGAGCCCGGGCTGGCCGTCATCGCCTACGGCAAGCTGGGCGGGCTGGAGCTGGGCTACGGCGGCGACCTCGACGTGGTCTTCGTCTACGCCGACGACGACGAGGCGACCGAGGCCGACAAGCAGAAGGCGCAGGAGGTCTACACCGGCTTCGTGCGCCGCCTCATCACCTGGCTGACGCTGCGCACCGCGGCGGGCGAGCTCTTCGACATCGACACCGCGCTGCGGCCGAATGGCAACTCGGGCCTGCTCGTCACCAGCATCGCGAGTTACGAGCACTACCAGGGCGGCCGCGGCAGCAACACCGCGTGGACCTGGGAACACCAGGCGCTGACCCGCGCGCGTTTCTGCGCCGGCGCACGCAGCGTGGCGCAGCGCTTCGAGGCCACGCGCCGCGCTGTGCTGACGGCTCCGCGCGACCCCGCCGCGCTGCGCGAAGAGGTGCGCGCCATGCGCGAGAAGGTGCGTGCCGCGCGGCCGGTGCCGGCGGAGAAGTTCGACGTGAAGCACAGCCCCGGCGGCATGATGGACGTGGAGTTCGCCGTGCAGTACCTGGTGCTGGCCCACAGCGGCGAACACCCGCCGCTGCGCGACAACGCCGGCAACATCGCGCTGCTGCAGCGCGCCGAGAGCGCCGGCTTGCTGCCGGCCGGCATCGGCAGTGCCGCGGCCGACGCCTACCGCGAACTGCGCCGCGCGCAGCACCGCGCGCGGCTGGACGAAAAGCCCACGCAGTTCGAGCCCGAGAGCCTGGCCGCCCCGCGCGAGGCCGTGCTCGCGCTCTGGCAGGCCGTGTTTGCCTGAATTGCAGGCCGCCCCTGCTGGGCCCACGCCGGGCCGCGCCTGGGTGCTGATGGCCGCAGCGCTGTCGGCGGGCTCGGTGCTCGCCCTGGCGCTGCCCAGCGCGCTGCTCGACTGGCAGCCCGAAGCCTTCGGCACCGAGCCCTGGCGCGCCTTCAGCGCTGCCTTCGTGCACTGGAGCCTCTTCCACCTGCTGGCCAACCTGCTGGGCGCTGCGGTGGTGGCCGCGCTGGGCCTGGCCGCGCGCCTGCCGCGCGCCGCCACGCTGGCCTGGGCGGCGGCCTGGCCGCTGGCGCACCTGCCGCTGCTGCTGCAACCCGCGCTGGCGCACTACGGCGGCCTCTCGGGCGTGCTGCACGCGGGCGTGGCGGTGGCTGCGCTGTGGCTGCTGGTGCGCGAGAGCGGCCGGCGCCGCCTGCTGGGCGCTGCCATGGCCGTGGGCCTGCTCGTCAAGCTGGGCCTGGAAGCGCCCTGGGGCCCGCCGCTGCGGCCGGCGCAAGGCCTGCTGAACGGCGGCTTTGACATCGCCACCGCGCCGCTGGCCCACGCCACCGGCGCCGGCGCAGGCCTGCTGTGCGCGGCGCTGGCCCTGCTGCTGACGCACCGACAATCGCGCGGATGAGTTCAGACAGAAGAACGCAGCTCGACGCCATGGCCGTCGTGCTGCTGGTGGGCTGCAGCGCGGTGTGGGGCCTGGGCCAGGTGGCCGCCAAGGTGGGCCTGGCCGAGATGCCGCCGCTGCTGCAGGCGGGCCTGCGTTCGCTGGGCGCGGCGGTGCTGCTGCTGGCCTGGGCCGCGTGGCGTGGCACGCCGGTGTGGCAGCGTGACGGCACCTGGCGCGGCGGCCTGGCGGCGGGCGCGCTGTTCGCGGCCGAGTTCGCCTGCATCTTCATCGGCCTGCAGTACACCAGCGCCAGCCGCATGGCGGTGTTCATCTACCTGGCGCCCTTCGTGGTGGCCCTGGGCATGCCCTTCATCGCGCGCAACGAGAAGCTGCACGCGGCGCAGCTGGCCGGCCTGGCGCTGGCCTTCGGCGGCGTGGTGTGGGCCTTTGCCGAGGGGTTTGCCGCGCCCACGCTGGGCCCGATGCAGTGGGTGGGCGACGGCCTGGGCCTGCTGGCGGCGCTGCTGTGGGGCCTGACCACGCTCACTTTGCGCGGCTCGAAGCTCGCCACCGCCGCGCCCGAGAAGACCTTGTTGTGGCAGCTGGGTGTCTCGGGCGTGGCGCTGACAGCGGCCGGCCTGCTGCACGGCGAGGTGTGGCCCGCCGTGGTGGGCGCCCTGCCCTGGGCGGCGCTGGCATTCCAGACCGTGATCGTCAGCTTCGTCAGCTACCTGGTGTGGTTCTGGCTGCTGCGCCACTACCCGGCCACGCGCATCTCGGCCTTCACGCTGCTCACGCCGATGTTCGGCCTGCTGGCGGGCGTGCTGCTGCTCAACGAGCCGCTCACGCTGCGCCTGGGCGTGGCGCTGGTGGCGGTGTGCGGGGGCATCGCGCTGGTGAACCGGCCGGCCCCCAAGCGCTGAGCGGGCCGGCTCCAGGCACGCGTCAACGCGGGGCAGGCGGGCGCGGCGCCGCTGCCGGCGCCGCAGCAGCCGGCGCCTCGAACTCGCGCCGCTCGAAGAGGAAGTCGGTGTTGCCCTGGTGCCCGGCCGAGCGCGAGGCGCCGTACTGCGGCGTCTGCGGGAACTCCTTGCTCACCGCGCTGCGCACACGCTCGAAGACGCTGCCGCCGACCTGCCAGTTGTCCACGCTTTCCAGCGCACGCATGAAGTGCCAGGCGAAGACCGAATGGCCGTCGCGCCCTTCGTCGGCCACCGGCTCGTTGCCGCCCGAGCTCATCACCACCGCGGCCTTGCGCGAGAGCAGGTCGGCCGCGTTGCTGGTGTTGGCCACCTGCACGCGCTCGTTGCCGACCAGCGAGCCGGAGTAGCAGCTGTCGCTGATCAGCATCAGCTGCCGCGAGCCCACGGCCGCCACCATGCGCGCGATGTCGGCGTTCGACAGCCAGCTGGCCGGGTCTTCGGCGTTGGTGTCCGAGGGCAGCCAGAAGCCGGTGTCGGTGCCGCCCACGGGCACCACCACGCCGTGGCCTGCGTAGTAGATGACCACGCTGTCGTTCGCGTCGGCCTCCAGCGCGATCTTGTTGAAGGCGCGGATCATCGATTCACGCGTCGGGTTCTCCAGCACCGTGGCTTCGTAGCCCAGCCGGCCCTCCAGCAGTGTGCGCACGGCGCGGGCGTCGGGCACGGCGCCCTCCAGGGCGGGCACGCGCTTGTCGCGGTAGGCGTTGACGCCGATCAGCAGCGCCAGCTTGCGCTCGATGTTCGGCAGCGCGGCCTGGCGCACGCGGCGGCGGTCGGGCTTGCGCGGGCCGGCCACCACGGCGCGGGCCGCGATGGCCTGCTGGATCTCCTGCCGCAAGGCCTCGGTGATGACGCAGTTGCCCGAACTCAGCTCGGCCTCGGTCTTGCACGGCCGAACGTCGGCCAGCGTGGGGTCTTGCTCCAGCTTGAACAGGCCCTGCGCGAAGACCTGCTTCTTGTACTGCTCGCGCGCCGCCAGCAGGTTCTGCACCTGCGGCCGTGGCAACAGGCTGTAGTTGATGGCACGGAAGACCGGCGCACCGCCGCCACCTTCGCCACCCGCGGCCGGCGTGGCAGCCAGCGCGGTGGCCGTGGTCGTGGCTTCCGGGGCGGCGGCCGGCGTGCCGCTGCCTTCGCCACCGGCCGGGGTGGCAGGCGCACTGCCACTCCCTGCACTCGAGCCGGCGCCCGTGCCGGCAGATGCGCCCGTGCCCGTGCCCGTGCCCGTGCCCGTGCCCGTGCTCGTACTCGTGCTGGTGCTGGTGCTGCTGGTGCTGGCCAGCAGCGGGGTCACATCCAGCACCCGGCCCTCGGTGGGCGTGGACATCGCCAGCGGCACCTGCACCGTCTGCAGGCTCACCGTGGTGGCCGTGACGCTGGCGTTCGTGGCAGCGGCCTGGGTGGGCGCCGGCGTGAGCGTCAGCGCGCTGGCGTTGCCGGGCGCCTGCAGGAACTGGTAGTTCAGGGCCGCGAGACCCCCGCCGGTGATGGCGTAGGTGCCCGGGTCGCTGGCCAATGTGGCCGGCGTCGTCCAGGCCAGCGTGCCGGTGGTCGCACCGGCCAGGGTCTCGCCACCGACGAAGCCGGTGACGCTGCCGGTCAGCGGTGGCAGCGGCGTGCCGGCCGCGGCCGTGAGCGGGTCGGCGTTGAAGCGCAGCACGGCCGGCGTGATGTTGGCCGCCAGACCCGTGGGCGGTGTGAAGCTGTAGTTCGCGGCGTCGGCGCCTGTCACGCTCAGGCCGGTGACAGTGACGGGCTTGGCGATGCCCACGTTGGCGTTGGCGAAGCTGCCCGAAGCCGTGCCCACCAGCGTGACGGCGTCGCCGCCCACGGCATTCAGCAAGGGCGTGCCCCCGAGGGCCGCGGTGGCACTGGCGTCGTAGACCTTGTCGGCCGCCACCAGCCCGCTGACCGTCAAGGGCCGCGGTGTGATGTCGGCCAGCAGGCCCGCCGGCAGCACCAGCGTGTAGTTGCCGGCGTCGGCGCCGGTCAGGCTCAAGCCGGCCAGTGACACGGGCTTGGCGGTGCCGACGTTCTTGTTCGCGAAGACCCCGGTGGCCGTGCCCGCCAGGCTCACCGCGTCGCCCGCCAGTGGCGAGATGCCCGGTGTGCCCGACAGCACGGCGGCCGTGTTGCCGTCGTAGACCTTGTTCTGCGTGCCCAGGCCCGACACCACCAGCGGCAGCGCGCTGATGCCGCCCACGGCGCCGCTGGCGGTGCCGCTGAAGGCGTAGCCGAAGACGGGGATGCCGGTGCTCGTGTCCACCACGCTGACGCCCAGGCCCGTGGCCTGCACGGTCTTGCCGGTGCCGACGTTGCGGTCGGCGTAGGTGCCCGAGCTCACGGGCGCCAGGGTCGCGGTGTCGCTGGGCTGCGCGCCCGAAAGCACGAAGTTGCCGACGTTCAAGGTGGCTGCGGTGGTGCCGTCGTAGGCCTTGTTCACCTGACCCTGGAGACTGACCGTGAGCGTGGGGGCCAGCGCCAGCAGCAGGCCGTTGCCGCTGGCCGCCGGCGTGGTGCCGAAGGGCGCTGCGTATTGCTTGAAGGCGGCCACCAGGCCCCCGGCGTTGACCACGGTCGGGTCGGGCGCATAGCCCAGCCAGCGCGCCGTGCCCGTGACGCTGAGCGCCCCGGCCCCGGCCGTGTTGTCGAAGCCGCCCGCGCCCGTGCGCAGGATGAGCGCATCGCCGCTGGTGGCGTTGGCCGTCAGCCGCGCCAGATCGCGCAGCACCAGGCGGTCGGTGGCCTGCACCTGCAGGTTCTGACCCGTGAGCACGCTGCCCACGTCGACCGTGCGGCCCTGCAGGGTCACATTGCCCGCCGTCAGCACCTGCACCTCGGTGGAGGGCGTGCCGCCGAGCAAGCCGTTCACGAAGACCAGGCCGTTGGGCGCAGCCAGGCGGATGTCACCCGCCACCAGCGGCCCGCCCACGGGGCTGCCGACGCGCACGCCCGAGCCGGCCTGCGTGCCGGGGTTCAGGCGGATGTCGCCGCCGGCGGTGATGTCGATGCCCATGGGCTGCACCGCCGTGGCCACGCGTCCGATGACGACGCCGCTGCCGTTGCTGCCCCCGGTGGCCAGCAGGCTGCCGCCGATGTTCATCACCAGATTGCCGGGGCCGTTGCCGCCACCGATGCGGGCATCGGTGAAGACGCCAGTGCCGGCGGTGGTGCTGCCGCCCTGCAGCACGACATCACCCCCGGTGGTGATCGACTGGTTGGGCGCGGCCATCTGGGCCGGGTTGTTGTTGCCGCCAGCACCGGCGCTCACGCTCAGCGTGCCGCTGATGTTGACGGTCTGGGTGCCGTTGGCGTTGCTCAGCGCCGCCGAGGTGCCATCCCCCGTGCCCGCAACAACCTGCACGTTGCCGAAGCCCGTGATCTGCTGCGTGATGGCAGGGCTGGCGTTCGAGGCGGTGAGGTTCGCCGTGTTGTTGCTTCCCCCCGCACCGCCCTGCAGCGACAACGTGCCGCCGCTGCCCGCCAGGGTCTGCGACAAGCCCTGTGCAGTGAGCACAGCCTGGTTGTTCGTTCCGCTGGCGCCACCGACGAGACTGAGGCTGCCGCCGCCCGTGAGGGCGACCGTCTGCGTGCCGGTGGCGATGATCTGGGCCGAGTTGCCGTTGCCGACGCTGCCCCCCTGCACGGTGAGCCCTCCGGGGCCGGTGACCGTGAGGCTCTGGTTGCCGCCGGCGCTGATGCGCGCGCGGCGCGCCGTGCCGGCGTTGCTGCCCTGCAGCAGCACGCTGCCGGCGGTGACGGTCTGGTTGCCGCCGGCCACCAGACCGGCCTCGGTCAGCGCACTGGCCCGCAGCTCCAGGCTGCCGGCCGCCTGCACATCCATCGTGCCGCTGGCATTGATGAGGTTGTCGACGATGAGGCGGCTGCCAGGGTCGAGCGTGCGCAGGCGCACCGCGCCCGCGCTCCCCAATGGGCCCGGCAGCAGGTCGCCCGTGGTCTGCGTCAGGTCGACCAGCGTGAAGGTGCTGCCCAACCCGGCCCCGGCCAGGCTGACGCTGTTGCTCACCGTGAGGCTGCCGTTGCCGTCGATGATGCCGGCGCTGGCCGCCAGCGATGTGAAGCTGGCCGCGCCATTGAGGCGCAGGGTGCCGCCGCTCACGCTGAACACGCCGGTGCTGGTGACCGGCCCGTCCAGCAGCAGGTTGCCGCCCTGCAGCGTCACGGCCCCGGCGAGCACCGAGGTGCCGGTGACGGTGAGCGTGCCCCCGCTGAGCGTCAGCGCGTTGCCGGCATTGAGTTCGAGCCCGGCGATGGTGTCGATGCCGGTGTTCTTCAGCACCGAGAAGCCGCTGCTGATCAGCGCAGTGTCGGTGCTGCCGGGCAGCGTGCCGCCCCAGTTGGCGGGCGTGGACCAGTTCAGGTCGCCCGCGGCGTTGGTGAAGACCAGCGTGCCCGGCGTGCTGCTGTAGATCAACCGCACGGCCTCGCCGGCCGCGAGCCGGTAGCCGGTGGTGAAGCCGCCGGGCTGGGTGAGGTTGCCGAAGACGCCGGTGCTGCTGGCGCTCTGCACGACCGGGATGGCATCGCCGTTCACCGGGTTGTAGCCCGGCAGGCTCGTGACCTGCAGCGTGCCGCCCAGCGTGGCGCTGCCGCTGACGACCAGCCGGTCGCTGCTGCCGGGAGCGGTGCCCCCGGCGTTGAAGAACAGCGAGGAGCCGCCGCTCATCACCAGGTTGCCGGTGATGCCGAGCGTGCCGGCCGTGACGCCCGTGCCAGGGATCAGGGTGCCCTGCTGCGTCAGCGTGCCACTGCCCAGGTCCACGGTGCCCCCGCCGAAGATGGTGGCCGATGCGGTGTTGGTGAAGCCCGCAGGCACCGACAGCGTGGCGCCGGTGTTCGTCCGGATGGTGCCGGTCTGCGTGAAGCCGCCCGGCACGGCCAGCGTGCCGGCAACCGCGTCAAGCGTGCCGCTGTTCTGCAGCGTGGTGAAAGCCAGCGTCTGCGTGCCGGCCGATGTCTTCGCCAGCGTGCCGCTGTTGAACAGCGTGCCCGTGCCGGCACTCAGGCCCAGCGGCGTGGCCGCGCTGCCGTTGAGCGTGACCGTGCCTGCCGCGTCGTTGACGAACTGCCCGCCCGCGCTGGCGTTGATGGCGATGGCATCGTCGCCATCGATGGTGAGGCTGCCACTGTTGATCCACGGCCGGCTCACGGCCAACGTGCCGCCGGTGCTGCTGCCCAGGTTGACCAGGCCGCTGCCCTGCGTCTGCAGGCTGCCGCCGGCCCCGATGCTGGCGCTGCTGCCCGTGGCACTGAAGGCGCCCGTGACCACCAGGCCGGCTGCGCCGCCCACGCTGCCGCCGGTGATGAGCAGGCTGGCCATCGTCTGCGTGCCGCTGCCGTTGAAGTTCAAGGCACCGCCGCTGGCACGGAAGCTCAAGCCCGAGGCCGTGAGCACGTTGCCGATGTCGAGCACGCCGCTGTTCACGTCGACCAGCCCGCTGCCGCTGAAGGCCCCCACGCCGCTGACCGCACGCGTGCCGCCACCGAAGGTGAGTGAGCTGCCCGCCGCCACCGCGTAGCTGCCGGTGTCGGTGCCGCCGTTGGTGGCCACGATGGCCAGGCCGGCGCCATCGACGTTGACCACGCCCAGGTTCGTGAAGCTGCCCACCAGCAGCGAGTTGCTGGGGCCCGTGTGGTTGATGACGCCGGCGTTGTTGACGGCCGGCGTGCCGCTGCTCGTCTGCACCGTCAGCGCCTGGGTGGTGGCGATGTTGAACACCCCGCTCGGCCCGTTGGTGAAGAAGCCGCCTTCGCTGCCGCCGAGCCGCAGACCGTCGTCACCACCCAGGGTGAAGGTGCCGTTGTTGACCCAGGGGCGCTGCACCGCCACGAAGCCGCCCGTGGCCGCCGCCAGGTTGACCGTGGTGGTGCCGTTGGTGGTGAAGCCGCCCGTGCCGCTCAGCAGCACCGAATCGCCCGTGGCCTGGAAGGGCCCGCTGACCGTGAGCGCGCCGCTGCCGGCCAGCGTGCCCTGGGTCATCGTCAGAGCGCTCAAGGTCAGCGGGCTGGCGTTGTCCATCACCAGCGTGCCGCCGTTGAGCTGCGTGGTGCCGGTGTAGCTGTTCTGCGCCGTCAGCGTGACGGTGCCCAGCCCGCTCTTGACCAGGCCCACGGTGCCCGTGAGCAATGCGCTCACGGTGCCGTTGCGCAAGTCGTAGGGGCTGGTGCTGGCCAGCGTACCGTTGACGATGCTGCCGTCCAGCAACTGCACGCCTGCCACCGTCTCGCTGAAGCCGCCGAGGTCGACGACGCCGCCGTTGAGCAACAGGGTGCCGCCGTTGGCCAGGCGTTCGGCTGCATCCAGCACGAGCGCGCCGCCATCCACCTGGGTCGTGCCCGAGGCCAGCGTGCCGCCCAAGCGCAGCGTGCCCGCGGCAACGAGCGTGCTGCCTGTGTAGGCCTGGTTGCCGCTGAGGGTGAAGCTGCTGCCGCCCACCTTCACCAACCCGCCAGTGCCTGAAATCTGGCCAGCGAAGGTGCTGGAGCCGCCGCCGCCCGTCGTCAGCGAGGCGGTGCCCAGGTTCACGATGCCACTGCCCGCCAGGCTGCCGAGCGTCTGGTTGCCCCCGAAGCTGAGCGTGGCCGAGGCATCCACGAACAGGGCAGGTGCGTTGGTGAAACGTTCGGCGCCGATCAGCGTCAGCGTGCCACCGTTCACGGCGACGGTGTTGGCCGCGGAGGTGCCGCTGAGGGTGCTGTTGCCGCTGACGACGAGGTTCGAACCGCCCAGGTTCGCCTGCACGACGGCGCTGGACAGCAGCGTGGTGCCGGCGGTGAGCGTGCCCGTGCCGGCCAGCGTGCCAGACAGGTCCAGCGAGGCCACGGTGTCGTTGCCGGCCAGCGCCAGCGCGGCGCCGCTCTGCACCTGCACCGCCGCGGAGTCGTCCAGGCGGTTGGCGCCAGCCAGGCTCAGCGTGCCACTGGCAACGGTGATCGCGCCGGAAGCCGTCGTCCCGCCCAGACTGCTGTTGCCGGTGACGACGAGCGGGCCGGCGCCGAGGCCGGCGCCGGCCAGCGTTGTCGCGCCGCCGGCCAGCGTGTAGCTGCCGGCGGTCAGGGTGCCCGTGCCGGCCAGGGTGCCGCTCAGGCTCAGGCTGCCGACGGTGTTGAGGCCCTGCAGCGACAGCGTGGCGCCGCTGGCCACCGAGACGGGGGTGCCGATGGGCAGGCGGTTGTCGCCCTGCAGCGCCAGCGTGCCCTGCGAGACGAGGGTGCTGCCGCCGAAGCCCTGCGAAGCGGTGATCGTGAGCGTGCCGGTGCCGATCTTCTCGAAGGCACCCGCGCCGCTGACCGTGCCCTGGAAGGTGGTGCTGGCGTTGTTGGCGCCCACAGGCAGCGTGGCGCTGTTGAAGTTCACGCTGCCCGCACCCGTCAGGCCGCCGAGCACCTCGGCCCCCAGCAGTGTCAACGTGGTGCCCGAGACGATCTCCACCGTGGAGTTGTCTGGCAGCGCATTGCCGCCGACGGCCACGAGCCCGCTGCCCTGCACGCGCGTGTCGCCCACGTAGGTGTTGGTGCCGGAGAAGGTGAGCGTCTGGGCGCCCCCGAAAGGAATGGTCAGCGTGCCGGTGCCGCTGATGGGGCCAGAAACCGTGATGTCGCCGCCGTTGACGAAGATGGTGGCGTTGCCGCCCAGCACCACCGGGCCGCTCACGGTGGCGGGCAGGCCGCTGCCGCCCCCCAGCGTGGCGCCCGGCCCGAGCGTGATGGTGTTCGGCACCACGGCACCGTTGCGCACGTCGAGCGTGCCCGCCACCGCGATGCCGCCCACGACACTGGCGCCCGAGCCTTCGAGGCCCAGGTTGGCGCCCGCATTGACGCTGGTGCCCCCGGTGTAGCTGTTCGGCGCATTGAGGTAGATGCCGCCGGCTGCCACGTTCAAGCCGCCCGTGCCGCCGATGCTGCCCGTGAGTTGGAGCACGCCCCCCGCGAGGCCGAAGTCGGCCGTGCCGGAAGCCAGCGTCACCGCACCCGACAGCGTGTTGACGTTGGCACTGCTGCCCACGCGCCCGCCGCCGGCCACCTGCACGGCGTTGGGCATCAGCACGCTGCCGGTGAGGTCGAGCGTGCCGCCGCTGTTCACGGTCACGGCGTTGGCACCCAGGGCGCCCGCAGAGCTCTGCACGCGCAGGGTGCCGGCGTTGATGGTGGTGCCGCCCGCGTAGGGGTTGGTGTTCGTGAGCGTGGTGATGCCCGTGCCCTGCTGCACCACCGAGCCGGCGCCACTGATGCCATTGCTCACAAGCAGGGCGTTGGCACGGTTGAACTCCAGCGTGCTGCCGCTGGCCACGTTGACGTTGCCCGTGCCCAGCGTGCCGGTGCTGCCCCCGTCACCCACCGCCAGCTTGCCCGCCAGCACGTTGGTGACGCCGGTGTAGGTGTTGGCACCCGTGAGGTAGACCACGCCCGCGCCGCCGTTGCGGCTCAAGCCCACTGCGCCCGAGACCACGCCGGCCAGCGTGAGGCCGGTGCCGGTGCTGCCCACCGACGTGGGGCCGTCGCTCATCGCCACGTTGCCGTCGATGCGCCCGGTGCCGCTGCTGTTGAAGAGCGTGCCCGCGCTGCTGTTGACGTTGTTGGGCACGACCGCACCCCCGGTGACGTCCAGCGTGCCGAAGACCAGCAGGTTGCCGCTGCCGGCGGCCGCCGTGGCGCCCGACAGGCGCAGCGTGCCCGACGAGACGGTGGTGCCGCCGGTGTAGGTGTTGGCACCGCTGAGGACAGCCGTGCCGTTGCCCACCTTGGAGACGTTGCCCGTGCCGCCGATCACACCCGCGAAGGTGGCCAGGCCGCCGTCCTGGCCCGTGCCCAGCGAGAACGCGCCCAGGTTGACGGTGCCCGAACCGTCGAGGTTGCCGATGGACGCGTTGCCGCCCAGTTGCAGCACGCCGGCAGGCTGCAGCGTCACCGTTCCGCTGGCGGGCAGCTGGCCGGTGCCGGTGGTGGCAAACAGGCCGTTGATGGTGGTTCCCCCGGTGTGCGTGGCTGCCAGCTGCAGGGTCAGGGTGCCACCGCCAGTCTGCGTGAGACGACCCACCCCGCTGATGCCGTCGAACACGTCCATCGCGGTGTCGGTGAACAGGGTGCCGCCGCCGGCGCCCATGTCCAGGGTGTTGCTGATCGACACCGGGTTGGTCACCGAGCGCAGCGTGCCGTTGTCCAGCGTGACGATGCCGAAGCCCAGCAGGCCGCCATCGGTGATCGCCAGTTCGGCGCCGCCGGTGATGAGCAGGTCGCCGAAGGAACTGCCCGAGCCCTGGAAACGCACGTTGCCGGCGTCGACGCGCAGGCCCGCGCTGCCCCCGATGTTGCCCGTGCCGGCGATCAGCAGCGTGGCGCCGGGATCGGCGCTGAGGCTGGAGGCGAGGCTCAGGAAGATGTTGCCGGTGAAGGTGCCGGTGCCGGTGCTGGTGCGCAGCCGGCCGCCGGCCAGCGTGAGGTCGCTGCCGATGGTGGCGCCGTTGGAGGCGTCCAGCGTCGCACCGGTGTTGACGATGACGAAGCCCGTGCCCAGGGGCTGCGAACCCGAGATCACGCGCAGCGTGCCCGCGTTGATGACGGTGCTGCCGCTGTAGTTGCTGAAGCCGGGGGGGTTGAGGGTTAGCGTGCCGGCGCCTTCCTTCGTGAAGCCGCCGGTGCCGGTGAGGTTGCTGTTCAGGCTGCTGCCGGTGCCGATGAGCGTCCAGGTGACAGAGGTGCTCAGGTTGATGTCGCCGATGACGTTCAGGTTCACCGCCGTCAGGTCCGCAGCGAAGGTGTGCACGCCGGCACCGCCGCCGTTGGTGAGGGCCAGGGTGCCGGCGGTGGAGGTCAAGGGCGCGAGCACCGCCACGCGCCCGCTGCCGCTGGCCGTGCCGGCGGCGTTGTCGTTGGCCGAGAGCGTGAGCGAACCGCCCAGCGAGATGACGGCGTTGATGTCGATGTTGTTGCCGGCCTGGAGGGTCAGGCTGCTGCCGGAGGCCGAGCTCACGGCCTGGTTCACCGTGATGTCGTTCGTCGCCTGCAGGGTGACGCTGCCGAGATTCAACTGGCTGTTCAGCGCCCCGGCGGTGATGATGCTGGTGAGCCCCGGGTTGTCGACGAAGGCGATGCTGTTGCTGCCGAGATCGTCGCCCGGTGTGCCGTCGCCGTTGAGGTTGGGCGCGGTGGCCTGGATGACGATGTTCAAGGGGTCGAGCAGCAAGGTGCCTTCGCGGCCGCCACGGGCGCCGAGATCGGCGGTGCCGCGGTAATCCAGCCAGCCTTTGGCCGACACTTCGGCCAGGCCCCCATGACCGCCTAGCGCACCACCGCGCGCGCTGACGTGCCCGCCAAACCGCGTGGCGCTGTCCGACCACACCACCACCAGGCCGCCATCGCCCTGCCCCGTGGCATCGGCGCGCAAGGTGGCGCCGCGCAGCGCCGTCACCATGTCGGCATGGCGCACCAAGGGGTTCTTGCCCTGGAAGTCACCGCCCACGCGCAACAGGCCCCCACCCGTGGCGCCGCTGGCGTCCAGCAGCGCGGTGCTGCCCAGCAGGATGCGGCGGCCCTGCAGCAGCAGGTCGCCCCCGCGGCCCTGCAGATCGCTGGCGTCCACCAGGCCGGCCACCGTGGCCTGGCCCTCGGCGCCGGCATCCAGGCGCAGCGTGCCGCCGGCTGCGCGCGTGGTGCTGCCCTCGGCCAGGTTCAGCTGCTGCGTGGCCTGCAGCGTGAGGCGGCCCTGCGCATCGATGCCCAGCGTGTCGGCCTGCACCAGGCCCTGCTGGTTGACGATGCCGGCGTAGATGTCGACCTTGCCACCATCGGCCACCAGCCGGCCCAGGTTGAGCACCTCGCTGCTGCCGGCACCGTCGGCCGAGGCCGGCAGTTCCACCTTCACCGCCAGGTGCGGCAGGCCGGTGTCCACCAGCTCCACGCTGCGGCCCGCGGCCAGCGCCACGCTGCCGCCGGGGGCCACCACGCTGCCGGTGTTCTCCACGCGGCTGCCCAGCAGCACCACCTGGCCGCCGAAGGTGGTCTGCAAGGCCCCTTCGTTGCGCACCGTGCCGCCATCGCCCGCCACGGCGCTGAAGCGGTAGCGGCCGGCCAGGAAATCGCTATCGGGCAGGCGCAGCGTGCTGGCCACGAGCCCGGCCACGTCCACGCGGGCGCCCTGGCCGAAGAGCACGCCGTTCGGGTTGAGCAGCCACACCTGGCCATTGCTGGTGAGGCTGCCCAGCAAGGCCGAGGGGTCGCGGCCGACCACGCGGTTCAGCACCTTGCTGGCCGCGTTCGCCTGCTGGAAGTGCACGCCGGCCGCGCTGCCGATGGAGAAGCTCTGCCAGTTCAGGATCGCCCCTGGGCTGTTCTTCACCGTCATCAGCGCGCCCTGCGTGGCCACGCTGGCCTGGCCCTGCACGACCTGCAGGCCGCTGGGCAGGGTGGTGCTGGCCTGCAGCCAGGCCGGCGTCGTCAGGAGGCCGGCCGTGAGCACGGCGCGGGCTGCGGCGGCCAGGGGCTTCAGGGCCGGGTGTGAGGATGCGCGCATGACGGTGTCTCCGGTGTGCGGCGCCGCGCGCCGCGACGGCTCAGAAGGAAGTGCTCAGCGAGAAGTGCGCGCGGACGTCGCCCTCGCGCGTGGTGACGGCGCTGTTCATCGCCCGCCCCACGTCCAGCCGCAGCTGCCAGGCCTGCCAGCCCAGCCGCAAGCCAGCGCCCAGGCTGCCGATGCGGCAGCTGCGGCGCTCGCCCAGGCAGGGGTCGCCATTGCGGTTGCTGACGGTGGCGGCATCGGCGAAGAGCAGGGCCCGCAGCTCCAGTTCGGGCTGGCCCACCAGCGCACCCAGAGGCGCGCTGATCGCCTCCAGGCTGAGCTGCGCGCCGCTGTCGCCGCCAAGCTCGCGCTCTTCGAAGCCGCGCACGCTCTGGGCGCCGCCGGCCCCGAAGGCTTCGCCCGGCACCAGCGCGCGCGCGCTGTGCTGGGCCTGCAGCCGCGCGGCCAGGCTGCCCCACTCGCCCACCGGCACCGCCACCTGGGCCGACAGGCGCCACAGCGTGTAGCGGCGCGCGCTGCCCGGGCGCACGGCCTCGAAATCGGCCGCATCGGCGTGGCGCCCGCCCAGGGCCAGGTTGTGGTGCAGCCCGACGCTGAGCCCCGCCCGCACATCACCGGCGGCCTGTGCGGTGTAGGTGAGGCTCAGCGGCTGCACCGCCACGCTGGCGCCGGCCGAGCCGCAGGCGCCCTGCGGCAGGCCCTCGATGCTGCAGTTGTTGCGGTACTCGCGCCATTCCAGCCCCGCGATGAGGCGCTGGTCGATGTTCTGCCAGCGCGGCAGGTAGGCGTTCAGCCGCGCGCCGACGATGCTGCCCTGGCCCGAGAAGCTCAGGTCACCCGCCGGGGTGGTGAGCTTGCCGGCGTCGACATCGGAATAGGCCCCGTAGGCATCGATGGCCAGCAGCCGCCCGTACAGCGGCGCACGGAAGCTCACCGTGGCCACCGCGACGGAAGAGGCGTTCTCGGGCGCGGTCTGCAACTCGACGCCCAGCACCTGGTCGCGGTCGAAGAGGTTGGCGTGCTGCCAGCCCAGCGCGGCGCGCCAGCGGCCGTCGCGCTCGCCACCGGTGTTGTCCACGCGGGCGGTGAAACGCTGCACCGGTTGCTCGGCCACCGTCAGCTGCGCGGCGATGGTGGCCGGCTCGGCGCCGGGCTGCAGCAGCACCTGCACAGTCTTGGCCGGGTTCTCGTTGGCGAGCTGGATCTCGGCGTCGATGCGGCGCACGTCCGGCGTGCGCCCCGTCACCAGCGAGGGGAGGCTGGCTCGGATGTTGGCGCTGCTGAAGGCCTTGTTCTGGGTGATGTCCACGCGCACGAGCTGGCCCTCGACGACCCGGATGCGGACGGTGGCTCCGGCCGCGCCTGAGGCATCGAGCGGCTGTTCGGGCAGGAAGGCCACGACGCCGCCATAGCCGGCCTGACGGTACATTTCCTGCACCGCCGCGGCGGCATCGCGCAGGCCTTGCAGCGGCTGGCGGCCGGTGTAGGCCTGCAGGCGCTGCTGCAGTGCCGCGGGCTGGAGCAGGGTGTTGCCCTGGATCTCATAACGCTGCACTTGCACGGTGGGCTGGGCCGGCGCCGCCGCGGCTGCGGCCGGGGCCGCCGGCGCTGCGGTGCCTTGGGCCCCAGCGCTGGCGGCGAAGGCCGCTGCGCCCAACGCCAACAGCGTGCGGCGCCAGGCGGCCGCGGGTGGTCGATGCTTCTGCAATCCGGCTCTCCCCCTCGAACTTGCCACTGGCGCCCTGTGCTTGTTGCTGATGGGGCGCCCTTCCGCGCCAGGGCCGCGAAGGCCCTGCAAGCGGCAGGTTGATTCTGGGGGCGTCGGCGAGCTTTGCCCAGCCTGGGAGACGCCGGGGTGCGCCGGGGTGCGGGTCAGGCCGGGCGGGGCTGGGCCGCCAGCGCGGCCTGGGCGGCCACGGCCGCCGTCACTTCCTTGCGGTAGCGGTTGAGCTCCTGCACGCTGGCGAAGCTGCGCTCCATCAGCAGGCTCATGTTGTGCAGGATGCGTTCGACGACCTTGCCTTCCCACACCGCGTCGAACTGGATCTGGCGGTCGAGCCAGGCCTCCAGCCATTGCGGGTCGGGCATGCGGCTCTGGATGGTGTCGCGCGGGAAGAGCTTCACGTTGACGTGCAGGTTGGTCGGGTGCAGCGCCTGCGCCGTGCGGCGCGCGCTGGCCATCAGCACACCGATCTTGGCGAAGGCCGCGCGGGCCTCGTCGCCGAACTTGTGCAGCGCGCGCTTCATGTAGCGCAGGTAGGCGCCGCCGTGGCGGGCCTCGTCGCGGGCCAGGGTCTCGTAGATCGCCTTGATGACAGGCTCGCTGTGCCACTCGGCCGCGCGGCGGTACCAGTGGTTCAGGCGGATCTCGCCGCAGAAGTGCAGCATCAAGGTCTCGAGCGCGGGCGCGGGGTCGAACTCGAAGCGCACGGCGTGCAGTTCCTCCTCGGTGGGCACGAGGTCGGGGCGGAAGCGGCGCAGGTACTCCATCAGCACCAGGCTGTGCTTCTGCTCCTCGAAGAACCACACGCTCATGAAGGCGCTGAAGTCGCTGTCTTCGCGGTTGTCGCGCAGGAACATCTCGGTGGCCGGCAGTGCCGCCCACTCGGTGATGGCGTTCATCTTGATCGTCTGGGCCTGCTCTTCCGTCAGGCGGCTGGCGTCGAAGCGGTCCCAGGGGATGTCGCTCTCCATGTTCCAGCGCACGGCTTCGAGTTGCCGGAAAAGCTCGGGGTACAGCATCATGGGCTTGACGGGTTCCATGTCACGATTCTAGGGAGGGCCCCGCCACCCCGCCAGCCTGCGCAGGCCAGGCCCGGCTGCCCGCTGGGGAAGCGCTGCGCCAGGCACGCAGGTGGCTTGCCAGGCCCTCGAGACTGGCCACCGCCAGCACCCCGGGCACGCTGCGGCGGTGCAGCACGGGCGCGGCGCCACCGGCCCAGACCTGCACGCCCGGTGGCAGCTTGCGCGCCAGCTCGGTCAGGCCCTCGACCACCTGGTTGGGGTTGAGGCAGCCGGTGAAGCTGAGCGCCACGATGTCGGCGCGGTAGGCGGTGGCGGCCAGCACCACATCCCACACCGGCGTCTGCACGCCCAGCGAGACACACGGGCAGCCCTCGAGCGTGAACACCGCTTCGGCCATCAGCAGCCCCAGGCCGTGCGGCTCGTGCGGGAAGGTGGTGAGCAGCACGCGCGGGTGGCCCTCGTCGGCGCCCGGCGGAATCGCGGCGATGGCCTGCCGCAGCACGGTCTGCACGAGCTCGGTGTAGGCGTGTTCCTCGAAGACCTCCATCTGGCCGCGTATCCAGGCGTCGCCCACGGCTGCGTTCAGAGGTGCCACCACTTCGGTGACGAAACGCGCCACCCCACGGCGCGCCAGCAGCCGCGTGAGCACGGTGCGCAGCTGCGGCACGTCGTGGCCGCGGATCAGCGCCAGCAGCTCACGCAGATCGCTGGCATCGGCCAGGGCTTCGGCGCTGCGCAGGGGCTGGTCCACCGTCTGGTCGGCCAGCAGCTGCAGCGCGGCGGTCTCCATCTGCACGATGCGCCCCGGCCGGTGGCCGGCATCCAGCAGGCGCTTGACGAGGCGCAGCTTCTCCACCTGCTCCAGCGCATAGGCACGCTCGCCCACGGCGTCGCGGCCCGGCGTGGGAAAGCCGTAGCGGCGCTCCCAGACGCGCAGGGTGTCTTTCGACAAACCCGTGTCGCGTTCGACGGCGGCGATCGACAAGGTGATCAAGGCGGAGCGTGAGCTGTCGTTCATGGCGGTGGCGGCTGCCGGGCATTCTCAACGGGCGCGCGCATTTCTGCGCACGTGCAAACACCAGCGCCCCCAGCGCGCCTGCGCACCCACGCAGGCCGGGCCAAAGGGCCGACCGTGGGTGGGGACAACACCGCGACGCCACCACACATTACCGACTGGTCAAAACGCGACTGGTTAGTTTACACTGCGACCCCCGACGCGCGGCTCGGATGTGCCACGCGTGAGCATCCAGTCCCAGGTCTGTCGGTCATGCCACACTGCGCACCACCTCTTGTCAACCCGCGAAGGCACCCCAGCGCCACGCTTCTTTACGCGAGCGGGGCCGGCACCCTGGAACTTTTCTTCACCACAGGCTTCTCACGCTGCAGTTCGGCGTTGATTCACTCTCAAGGCTGAACTGAATGCTGATTTTTCTGTTGTGCGGACCGTCGGCAGTGCCGGCCGAAATCCCGGGGTCTCTCTCCTCCTCCTCCCTCCCTCCCTCGTTGGCCCCGGGGCGCCGCACAGCAGCCTTTACAGACCGGGGCACCGCGCGCTGCGGTGCCCCGCTGATTCGCCAGGGGGGCCGGGCATGAAGCGGGTGGCCGTCATCGGCTCGGGCATCACCGGGCTGGCCAGCGCGCACGAGCTCTCCAGGGACGCCCGCGTCACGCTGTTCGAGGCCGACAGCTACTTCGGCGGCCACACGCACACCGTCGACATCACGCTGCCCACGCCGCAAGGGCCGGTCACGCATGGCGTGGACACCGGCTTCCTGGTGTTCAACCACCGCACCTACCCGAACCTGGTGAAGCTCTTCGCCGAACACGGCGTGGAGACGGCGCCGTCGGACATGTCGTTCTCGGTGCAGGTGCGCCAGAACGGGCTGGAGTGGAGCGGCAACAACCTCAACACGGTGTTCGCGCAGCGCAGCAACCTCTTCAAGCCGCGCTTCCTGGGCATGCTGCGCGACATCCTGCGCTTCAACAAGCTCACCACCGCCATCGCCCTGCGCAACGCCGAAGGTGAACTGGCGCAACCGATCGACGATTTCCTCGACGAGCACGGCTTCAACGCGGCTTTCCGCGAGTGGTACTTCCTGCCGATGATCGGCTGCATCTGGAGCTGCCCCACCGACCAGATGCTGCGCTTCCCCATCGGCACGATGATCCGCTTCTGCCACAACCACGGCCTGATCCAGGTGGCCGACCGGCCGCAGTGGTACACGGTGCGCGGCGGCGCCAAGCACTACGTGGCGAAGCTGCTGAAGAGCGTGGCCGATGCGCGCTTGAACACCCCCGTGCGCAGCGTGCGGCGCCTGCCCGGCGGTGGCGTGGCCGTGGCCACCGACAGCGGCACCGAGACCTTCGACGCCGTGGTGATGGCCTGCCACAGCGACCAGAGCCTCGCGATGCTGGCCGACGCCACCCCGGCCGAACGCGAAGTGCTGGGCGCCGTGCGCTACCACCCCAACCATGCCGTGCTGCACACCGATGAAGCCGTGCTCCCGCGCCGCAAGCTGGCCTGGGCCGCGTGGAACTACGCCCGCGCCGCCGACACCGGCCGCGAGCAGGCCGCCGTGTGCCTGCACTACCTGATCAACCAGCTGCAACCGCTGCCCTGGACGCAGCCGGTGGTGGTGTCGCTCAACCCCGACCCGGCGCACATGCCTGCGGCAGACAAGGTGCTGGGCCGCTTCGACTACAGCCACCCGGTCTTCGACCGCGCTGCCGTGGCCGCTCAGCAGCGCCTGCCCGCGGTGCAGGGCACCGGCGGCGTGTGGTTCGGCGGCGCCTGGACGCGCTACGGCTTCCATGAAGACGGCCTGATGTCGGCGCTGGACATCGTCTCGCGCGTTCGCCAGGCCTGGGCTTCTCAACCGGCAGAGCGTGCCGAGGCCCTGAGCGCATGACGGCACCGCTTCAGCCCCAGGCCCTGCTGGCCACTGGCACGGTGCGGCACCGCCGCCTGCGCCCGGCCGCCAACGCCTTCGCCTACCCGACCTACTTCGTGATGCTGCCCATGCGCAGCCTGCGCACGCAGCCCTGCCCGGCACTGCGCCGCAACCGCTTCGGCCTGCTGAGCTTCCACGACGCCGACCACGGCGACGGGCGCCGCGACGCGCTGGCCTGGCTGGACGAACTGCTGGCCCGCGAGGGCGTGCACGACGCCACCGGTGAAGTCTGGCTGCAGACCTACCCCCGCGTGCTGGGTTTCGTGTTCAAGCCCGTGAGCTTCTGGCACTGCCACCGCGAAGACGGCTCGCTGGCGGCGCAAGTGGCCGAGGTCAACAACACCTTCGGCGAGCGCCACTGCTACCTGCTCGCGGGCCCCGGTCTGGGCTACGGCCGCGAACTGCGCGCGCGCAAGGTCTTCCATGTGTCGCCCTTCTGCCATGTGACGGGCCAGTACCGCTTCCGTTTCATGCGCACGGCCGATCGCTGCGTGGCGCGTGTCGACCACGACGACGAACAAGGCGCGCTGCTGCTCACCAGCGTTTCGGGGCACCTGGCGCCGCTGAACGCCGCGTCCGTGCGCGCCGCGTTCTTCGGCATGCCGCTGATGACGCTGGGCGTGCTGGCGCGCATCCACTGGCAGGCGCTGAAGCTCTGGCTCAAGCGCGTGCCCTTCGTCAGCAAACCAGCACCGCCCGAGGGGTTCGTCTCGCGCTGAAGCGCGCCAGGCATCCACCCCGCCCGCCCCTGCGTACCACCCCTACCTTCGTTTTGCAGAGACCGCCGGCCATGCGTTCAAACTCCGCCTCCACCACCGCCCACCAAGCCTTCGCACTGCCCGACACGGCACCGGCCGCCGCGCGTGCCGTGTTCTCGCTGATGAAGCAGCTGCGCGCCGGCACGCTGGACGTGCAGTTGCCCGACGGCTCGCAGGCGCGCTTCGGCTCGGCAACGCAGCCCGAACCGCGGGCTGCGCTGCGCCTGCACGACTGGCACGTCTGCGCCGCCGCGCTGAAAAGCGGTGACATCGGCTTCGCCGAGAGCTACATCGAGGGCCACTGGACCACGCCCGACCTGGCGGCGCTGCTCAAGCTCTTCATCGCCAACCGCGACGCGGTGGAATCGGTGGTCTACGGCACCTGGTGGGGGCGCCTGGCCTACCGCATCAAGCACCTGATGAACCGCAACTCGCGGCGCGGCTCGGCCAAGAACATCCACGCGCACTACGACATCGGCAACCCGTTCTACCGCCTGTGGCTGGACGAGACGATGAACTACAGCAGCGCGCTGTTCGAAGGCGACTTCACCAAGCCCATGGCCGAGGCGCAGCGGGCCAAGGTGCGCCGCGCGCTGCGCGAGTGCGAGGTGCAGCCGGGGCAGCGCGTGCTGGAGATCGGCTGCGGCTGGGGCGCGCTGGCCGAGTGCGGCGCGGCCGAGTTCGGTGCGCACGTCACGGGCGTGACGCTGTCCACCGAGCAACTGGCGTTCGCGCAGGAGCGCATGGCGCGGCACGGCCTGGCCGAGAAGACCGACCTGCGCCTGCAGGACTACCGCGACATCACCGACGGGCCTTTCGATGCCATCTGCAGCATCGAGATGTTCGAGGCCGTGGGCCGTGAGTACTGGGGCAGCTACTTCAGCACGCTGCGCAGCCAGCTCAAGCCCGGCGGCCGCGCCTGCATCCAGACCATCACCATCCGCGACGACCTCTTCGACCGCTACGTGCGCGGCACCGATTTCATCCAGCAGTACATCTTCCCTGGCGGCCTGCTGCCCAGCCCGCAGGCCTTCCGTGCCGAGGCCGCCAAGGCCGGCCTGGAGGTGGTGAACGAATGCGCCTTCGGCCCCGACTACGCCGAGACGCTGCGCCGCTGGCGCGCGCAGTTCCTGCACCACGACCCGCAGGTGCGCCAGCTCGGTTTCGACCAGCGCTTCATGCACATCTGGGAGTTCTACCTGGCCTACTGCGAAGCGGCCTTCGACACCGGGAACACCAACGTCATGCAGTTCACGCTGCGCCGCACGCCATGAAGCCGGCCCGCCGCCAGTGGCTGCTGGCCGCCGCCGCGCTGCCCCTGCTGGGCGCCGGCGGCGTGTGGGCGCAATCGCCGCCGCCGGCAGGCGGGCCGGCCGAGGTGGCGGCCGAGATCACCGGCGCGCGGCTGCTGGGCAGCGGCACGCTGCGCTTCATGGGTCTGCGCGTCTACGACGCGCGGCTCTGGGCTGGCGTGGCCACCCCAGGGCCCGACTGGCAGGCCGTGCCCTTCGCGCTGGAGCTGCAGTACCTGCGCAACCTCAAGGGCAGTGCCATCGCCGAGCGTTCGCTCAAGGAGATGGCGCGCCAGGGCGAGATCGGCGCCATCGATGGCGAGCGCTGGCTGGGCAACATGCAGCAGCTCTTCCCCGACGTGAAGCCCGGCGACCGCATCACCGGCGTGAACCTGCCCGGCGTGGGTGCGCGCTTCTTCCTCAACGGTCAGTTGCGCGGCGAACTGCGCGAGGTGGCCTTCGCCCGCCTGTTCTTTGGCATCTGGCTCTCGCCACGCACCTCCGAGCCCGCGATGCGTGAACAGCTGCTGGGCCTGAAGACCGCGAGAAGCGCCCCGTGACCACTGCCGGCGCAGCGCCCGCCTGGCGCGGTGGCTGGGGCCAGGGCCTGGCCTACGGCAGCCTGGGGCTGCCACTGGCCTTCGTGGCGCTGCCGCTGTACGTGGTGCTGCCCAACCACTACGCCGCCGAGTTCGGCATTCCGCTGGCCACGCTGGGTGCGCTGCTGCTGGGCGCGCGCCTGCTCGATGCCGTGGCCGACCCTTGGATCGGCCGCCTGGTCGACGGCTGGTTCGCCCGCTCGGCGCGCGCCGTGCTGCTGGCCGCGGTGCTGGCGGCGCTGCTCTGCGCACTCGGTTTCCGCGGGCTCTTCTTTCCGGCGGTGGACACGACGGCCGGCGCCGCCGGCCAGCCAGCGCTGCTGCTGTGGTGCGCCGCGCTGCTGGCCCTCAC
Organism: Rubrivivax rivuli; assembly: GCF_004016505.1. Taxonomy (GTDB): domain Bacteria; phylum Pseudomonadota; class Gammaproteobacteria; order Burkholderiales; family Burkholderiaceae_C; genus Rubrivivax; species Rubrivivax rivuli. Next base: position 101,386 of record NZ_SACR01000001.1, read on the forward strand.
CTACCTCAGCTACAGCGTGCTGAGCGTGCTGCACCAGGCCTGGGGTGCGCGCCTGGGCGGCGACGAAGGCCAGCGTGCGCGCATCGTCTCCTGGCGCGAAGGCCTGGCGCTGCTGGGCGTGCTGGTGGCCAGCGTGCTGCCCTCGGTGGCGGGGCTGTCCGTGACCACCGCCGTCTTTGCGCTCACGCTGGCGCTGGGCGTGGCGCTGCTGGCGCGCGCGCCCAGGCCGCAGGTCACCACCGCCAGCGCGCCGGCCTTGTGGGCGCCGCTGCGCACGCCGGCCTTCAAGCGCTTGCTGGCCATTTACCTCGTCAACGGCGTCGCCAGTGCCGTGCCGGCCACGCTGGTGCTGTTCTTCATCCGTGATCGGTTGCAGGCCGCTGCCTTCGAGCCGCTCTTCCTGGCCAGCTACTTCGCCGCCGGCGCCTTGAGCATGCCGCTGTGGCTGCGCGGCGTGGCGCGTTTCGGCCTGGCACGCACCTGGCTGGCGGGCATGGTGCTGGCCATCGCCTCCTTCGCCTGGGCCGCGCTGCTGGGCGCGGGCGACGTGGCGGCCTACACCGCGGTGTGCATCGCCAGTGGCATCGCGCTGGGCGCCGACCTCACGCTGCCCGGCGCGCTGCTGGCCGGCGTGATCCAGCGTGCCGGCCACGGCCAGCAGCTGGAGGGCGCCTACTTCGGCTGGTGGAACTTTGCCACCAAGCTCAACCTGGCCCTGGCCGCCGGCGTGGCGCTGCCGCTGCTGGGCGCTTTCGGCTACACCCCCGGGGCCCGCGACGCCGAAGCGCTGCAGGCCCTGACCCTGGCCTACTGTCTGCTGCCCTGCCTGCTGAAGCTGGCGGCGGCCAGCCTGTTGTGGGCGCTTTGGCTGCGCAAGGAAACACCCCGATGAAACGACGCCTGATCACCCTGGCCGCGGCCTTCGCGGCCACCACCGCGCTGCTGGCGGGCTGCGCCTCGGCGCCCACACCGGCCGACTACGCCGCCGAAAAGCCGGTGCTCGATCTCAAGACCTACTTCAATGGCCCCATGGTGGCGCACGGCATCTTCACCGACCGCTCGGGCAAGGTGGTGCGCCGCTTCACGGTGCAGATGACGGGCACCTGGAACGGCAACCAGGGCGTGCTCGACGAGCGCTTCACCTACAGCGACGGCAAGACCGAGCGCCGCGTCTGGAAGCTCACCGACGAAGGCAACGGCCGCTGGACCGGCCGCGCCGACGACGTGGTGGGCGTGGCCGAAGGCCGCAGCGCCGGCAACGCGCTGAACTGGCGCTACACGCTCAGCCTGCCGGTGGACGGCAAGGTCTACGAGGTGCAGTTCGACGACTGGATGTTCCTGATGGACGACAAGGTGATGCTGAACAAGGCCGTGATGAGCAAGTTCGGCATCTACCTTGGCGAAGTGACCCTGTCCTTCTACAAACCCTGAAAAGAACAAGATGGCCCTGAACCCCCGGATCGAGCGCTGGACGGGCAAGACCGCCTGGCTGGTGGGCGCCTCCACCGGCATCGGCCGCGCCACGGCCACCGCGCTGCACGCCGCCGGCGCGCGCGTGGTCGTCTCCGCGCGCGGCCGCGAGGCGCTGGACCGTTTCGTCAGCGAACACCCGGGCAGCGACGCCATCGCGCTGGATGCCACCGATCGCGAAGCCCTGCGCGACGCCGCCCAGCACATCGCGCGCGTGCACGGCCGCATCGACCTGGCGATGTACTGCGCCGGCACCTACAAGCCCATGCGCGCCCCGGCTTTCGATCTCGACGTGGCGCTGCAGCACGTGCAGGTGAACTACGTCGGCGCGCTCTACATGCTCGATGCCGTGCTGCCTGTGCTGCAGGCCCAGGCCCAAGCCGGCCAGGACGCGGGCCACATCAGCCTGGTCAGCAGCGTGGCGGGTTTCCGCGGGCTGCCGCAGAGCCTGGCCTACGGGCCGACCAAGGCCGCGCTCATCAACCTGGCCGAGACGCTGTACCTCGACCTGCAGCCGCAGGGCATCGGCGTGTCGGTCATCAACCCGGGTTTCGTCGAGACGCCGCTCACCGCGCAGAACCAGTTCAAGATGCCCGCGCTCATCACGCCTCAAGACGCTGCGCGCGAGATCCTGCGCGGCTGGAAGAAGGGCGAGTTCGAGATCCACTTCCCGAAGCGCTTCACCTTCTGGATGCACGCGCTGCGCCACCTGGGCTACGGCCCCTACTTCGCGGCCGTGCGCCGCTCCACCGGCCTGTGAACACGCCGCGCCACGCCGACCCGCGCATCGCCGCCATCGTGCAGGCCTACGAGGCCTTGTCGCCGCAGGGCCTGGCACAGCTGGCGGAGATCTACACCGAAGACGCGCGCTTCAAGGACCCCTTCAACGAGGTGCAGGGCGTGCCGGCCATCACGGCCATCTTCGAGCACATGTTCCGCACGCTGGACGCGCCGCGCTTCAGGGTGCACGAGGCCGTGGTGCAGGGCCGGCAGTGCTTCCTGACCTGGGACTTCGTCTTCGGCCTGAAAGGCAGGGCGCAGCCGCCGCTGGTGGTGCGCGGCGCCTCGCACCTGCGCCTGGCCGAAGACGGCCGCATCGAGCTGCACCGCGACTACTGGGACGTGGCCGAAGAGCTCTACGAGAAGCTGCCCGTGCTGGGCGCCTTGATGCGCTGGCTCAAGCGCCGCGTGAACAGCTGAAGGGATGCCATTGCATCAAGCTTCCCGCCACGGAACCGGCTCCGCCGGGCCGTTGGCGGACGGCCCCCTCGGGGGGTAGCGAGCGCCAGCGAGCTTGGGGGCTCAAAGTTCAGCGTTGGCCTTCGGTGACCGATTGGGCCTGGAACAGCCCGGACTTGTCGACGAAGTAGGTCTCTGTGTACTTCACCGTGCCGCCCGCTTGCTTGGCAGGCACCGGGAAGGGCGCGGCGCGCTTGATCATCGCGATGACCCAGGGCGCCACCTCCTCGGCGGCCGGCTTGCGCACCACGCTGACGTTGACCACCTGGCCGGTGGCGTCGATCTCGGTCTCGACCATCATCACGCCGTACAGCAGCGGCGGCAGCTTGCCGCGGTAGACCCGCATCGGGTAGCAGGCGTAGAGGTGCTTGGCGGCGTCCACGCGGTACTCGCGCTCACCCTCGGTGGCCGATTCCTTGGGCTGCGTGCACAGCGGCGCCGGCACCATGCTGAACTGGGCCAGGGCCGGCGTGGCGGCCAACGCACCCGCGGCCATGGCGGCGCCCAAGAGGGCACGGCGCAGCATCAGGGCTGCCGGCGTCTTCGGTGTGATCTGCATGTTCTTGGCGGCCTCGAAGAGACGGGTGCCGGATTGCCGGCACAACGCGACGAGGTTACACGATGCCTTCGCCTCCTGGCATACGAAGCCCTGCGGAGTTGTGCGCAGGATGCGACGCCGAGACCGCCTGTTGCGCGCCGTTGCAGGCGGCTACCGCAACCAGCCCTTGCGCTTGAAGTAGAGGAAGGGCGCGGCCACCGAACACACCATCAGGCCGACGGCCAGCGCGTAGCCGTACTGCCACTTCAGTTCGGGCATGTGCTCGAAGTTCATGCCGTAGACGCTGGCGATCAGCGTCGGCGGCAGCAGCGCCACGCTGGCCACGGAGAAGATCTTGATGATCTTGTTCTGGTTGATGTTGATGAAGCCGACGGTGGCGTCCATCAGGAAGTTGATCTTGTCGAAGAGGAAGGCGGTGTGGCTGTCCAGGCTGTCGATGTCGCGCAGGATCTGACGCGCTTCCTCGAACTGCTCGGCATTGAGCATGCGGCTGCGCATCATGAAGCTCAAGGCGCGGCGTGTGTCCATCACGTTGCGACGGATGCGGCCGTTCAGGTCTTCCTCGCGCGCGATCGCCGTCAGCGCGGCGCCGGCGACCTGGTCGTTCACGTCCTGCGTCAGCACGCTGGCGCTGACCTTCTCCAGCCCGTCGTAGATGCCTTCCAGGCGGTCGGCGCTGTACTCGGCATCGGCGTCGTAGAGCTTCAGCAGCACGTCCTTGGCGTCTTCGATCAGCGCCGGGATGCGCCGCGCGCGCAGGCGCAGCAGGCGGAAGACGGGCAGGTCTTCGGCGTGGATGGAGAACAGCACGTTCTTCGAGAGGATGAAGGCCACGCGCACGTTGCGCGCGGGCTGGGCTTCGCTGCCCTTGGCGGGGTCATCGGCGTCCACCAGGAAGTCGGAGCGGATGTGCAGCTCGCCGTTGTCTTCTTCGTAGAAACGGGCCGACTCTTCGAGGTCGTCGTCGATGACGCCGGCCGGGATGCTGAGGCCGAAGCACTGGTGCACCCAGGCCTTTTCTTCCTCGGTGGGGCTCTCCAGGTCCACCCACACCGGTTGCAGCAGCGCCAGCGCGTCGAGCTGGGAAATCTCGGCCTGGACCAGCCGGCCCTGGGCCAGCGTGAAGACGTTGAGCATGTGGCAACTTCCGAAACAGGGGCCCGGGCGGGGGCGCCGGGGCGGGGGCTGCGAGAGGGGCGGCTGGGGTGCCGTCTCGCCCGGCCGCGTGGCAGCCGGCCAGGACGGCTAGCGCGCAGAGGCGGGTTCCTGGGCCGTTTCCAAGGCATTCCTCCGGAAGTTCAGCGTGGAATTATGCCCCGCGGTGCCGAGGCCCACGGCGGCTGGTGCGCCCCTGGTGGCAGACTCGGCGCATGAAGAAATGGATGCTCGCCGCAGCGGCCGTGCCGCTGCTGGCCGGGCTGGCGGTGCTGGTGGCGGTGGTGGCGGCGCTGCAAGCCGAGCCCTCGGTCAGCCTGCAGGCCGAACCGGTGGCCGAGGACGTGGCCCGTGCACTGGCCTTGGTGCGCGCACACGACCCGCGGCGCGCCACGCCAGGCCGCGTGAGCGCGCTGCGCCTGAGCGAGCGCGACGTGGAGGTGCTGCTCAACCAGGCCGCGCTGCGCCGCCACGCGCCCTCGGCCGGCAGCGTGAGCCTGCAGCGCGGCAGCGCGCTCGTGAAGGCCAGCCTGCACCTGCCGGCCAACCCCTTCGGCCGTTGGCTGAACGTGCAGCTGCGCCTGCGCGAGACGGGCGGCCTGCCCGCGCTGGACGAGTTGCAGGTGGGGCGCCTGCCCCTGCCCGCCTGGGCCGGCGAGAAGCTGTTGCGCTGGGCCGCCGAACGGGCCGGCCTGCAGCCGCAATGGCAGGCCGCCAGCGAGGTGGTGCGCCGCGTGAGTTTCGGCGCGCAGCAACTGGCGGTGGTCTATGCCTGGCAGGACGACAGCTCCGAGCGCCTGCTGGGCGGGCTGGTGCCGCCCGACCAGCAGCAGCGCTTGCGGGTCTATGCCGAGCACTTGGCCGCGGTGACGGCGCGCCAGTCGCCGGGCTGGTCGGTGCCCCTGCCTGGCGTGCTGGCGCCCCTGTTCGCGCTGGCGCGCCAACGCAGCGCGGCCCCCGGTGCCGACGCCGCGGCCGAAAACCGCGCGGCGCTGGTGGTGCTGACGCTCTACGTCAACGGCCGCACCATGGGCGCGCTGCTGCCGGCAGCGCGCAACTGGCCACAACCGCGCCCGATGCAGGTGACGCTGGACGGCCGCGCCGACTTTCCGCGCCACCTGCTGGTGTCGGCGGCCCTGGCGGCCGAGGGCACCAGCCCGCTGTCGCGCGCCATCGGCGTGTACAAGGAACTGGCCGATTCACGCGGCGGCAGCGGTTTCAGCTTCAACGACATGGCGGCCAACCGCGCGGGCATCCGCCTGGGTGAACGGGCCGTGCGCGACCCGCAGCGCCTGCAGGCGGCTTTGGCCGCAGCCCAGCGGGACGGCGACGTGATGCCCCCTTGGCAGGACCTGGCCGAGTTCATGGACGAGGCCAGCTTTGTCAAACGCTTCGGCGGCGTGGGCGCGCCCGCCTACGAGGCGCAGCTTCAGGAGATCGACCGCCGCGTGGCGGCGCTGCCGGTGCTGCGTTAGCCCCGGTGGGTGCCCGCCACGAGGTCGAAGCGGAAGAGTCGGCACTCGATGGGGCCGTTCCACATCGGCACCCGGCGGCTCTCCTTCAACCGCATCAGGCCCGGCAGCTTCATGTCGGGGCTGAGCAGCCAGGCCGTCCAGCCCGGGTACTGGCGCTTCCAGTTCGCAGCCAGCGCACCGAAGAACTCGGCGGAGCTGCCGCCCCCTTCGAAGCCTTCGCGGGCCGTGGCCGTGCCTTGGCCTTTCGGGGCGATGCGCTCGCCGTAAGGCGGATTCATCAGGATCACGCCGCGCTCGGCCGGTGGTGGGCGCTGCAGGGCATCGGCGGTCTTGAAATCGATGGCCTGCAAGACCCCGGCGCGCTCGGCGTTGCGGGTGGCGAAGTCGGTCATGCGGAAGCTCACGTCGCCGGCGTACACGGCCACAGCCGGCGCGTGCACACGCGCCTGCGCGGCCTGCTGCATCTCGCGCCAGGCGGCCATGTGGGCGCGGAAGGGCAAGAGGCGCTCAAAGGCAAACCGCCGCTGACCGCCGGGCGCGATGCCGCAGGCCATCTGCGCCGCTTCCACCGCGATGGTGCCGGCGCCGCAGCAGGGGTCGAAAAGCGGGCCGTCCTCGGCGCGGCCCTGCCAGCCGGCGGCCGCCAGCATGGCCGCGGCCAGCGTTTCCTTCAGCGGCGCTTCGCCGGTGTCTTCACGCCAGCCGCGCTTGAACAGCGCCTCGCCCGAAGTGTCGACATACAGCGTGGCGTGCTCCGGGCCCACGAACAGCGCGATGGGCAGGTCGGGCCGGCGCGTGTCGACACTGGGCCGCTCGCCGGTCTGCTCGCGCAGCGTGTCGCAGACCGCGTCCTTGATGCGCAGCGCGGCGAAGTTCAGGCTCTGCAGCGGTGACCGCTGCGCGCTCACGTCCACGCGCAGCGTCTGCGCCGGGCTGATCCATTCGCCCCAGGGCACGCGCCGCGCCAGTTCGTAGAGGTCGTGTTCGTCGCGGTAGTAGCCGTCGATCAAGGGCCACAGCACGCGCGTGGCCAGGCGGCTTTCCAGGTTCAGCCGCATCGCCGTGCGCGCATCGCCTTCCACCCACACGCCACCGCGCGTGGCCTCTGCCGTGGTGCCGGTGATGCGCTGCACTTCGTCGGCCAGCAGCGCTTCCACGCCACCGGCGCAGGGCAGGAAGAGGCCCGGCATCAGATGGCCTTGCGCAAGGAAGCGGGCGCGATCTTCAGCGACTCGCGGTACTTCGCCACCGTGCGCCGCGCCACCTGAATGCCCTGCTCTTCCAGCATGTCGGAGAGCTGGCTGTCGGACAGCGGCTTCTTCGGGTCTTCGGCGGTGACGAACTGCTGGATCAGCGCGCGCACTGCCGTGCTGCTGGCGTTGCCGCCGGCCTCGGTGTTCAGGCTGCTGCCGAAGAAGTACTTCAGCTCGAAGGTGCCCTGCGGCGTGGCCATGTACTTGGCCGTGGTCACGCGCGAGATGGTGCTTTCGTGCAAGCCCAGTTCATCGGCGATCTCGCGCAGCACCAGCGGCTTCATCGCGATGGCGCCGTGCGTGAAGAAGGCCTTCTGGCGCTCGACGATGGCCTTGCTGACGCGCAGGATGGTGTCGAAGCGCTGCTGGATGTTCTTCACGAACCAGCGTGCTTCCTGCAAGCGCGAGCTGAGGCCCGGGTTGGCGGCATTGCCGCGCTGGCCGCGCGCGGCGGCGGCGTACAGGTCGTTGATGCGCAGCTTGGGCATCACGTCGGGGTTCAGCACCACGGCCAGGCCGCGGCCGCTCTTGCGCACGATGACGTCGGGCACCACCACGGTGGCCTCGGCGTTGCCGAAGGGCCGACCGGGCTTGGGCTCGCACTGGCGGATGAGCGCCTGCGCCTGGCGCACCAGGTTTTCATCGCAGCCGGTCAGCGCGGTCAGGCGCTTCATGTCGCGGCGGGCCAGCAGTTCGAGGTACTGGTCGCAGATGCGCAAGGCCAGCTGGCGCGCGGCGCACTTCGGCGTCTGCAGCAGCTGCAGGCTCAGGCATTCGCCGAGGTTGCGCGCGCCCACGCCCGCAGGCTCCAGGCTCTGCAGCCATTTCAGCGCGCAACGCAGGCGGTCGGCGAGGTCGGCGCGCGCTTCCTCGTCGTCCTGCAGGCCCATCATCTCGGCCAGGCGCTCTGCAATCTCTTCCAGCGGGTCGGCCAGGTAGCCGTCGCCGTCCAGGCTTTCGATCAGCACCATCAGCGCGGCCTGGTCGGGGGCCGACAGGCGCATGCCCATCACCTGCAGGCGCAGGTGGTCTTCGAGCGAGCCGCTGCTGCTGCGGCGCTCGTGCGGATCGAGCTCGTCGCCTTCGCCGGTGGCGGCGGAGGACGACGGCGTCTCGCGGATGCCGTCGAAGTCATCGCGCTCGGTGCCGTTCTCCCAGTCTTCGCGCTCGGTGGTGCCGAACTCGTCACCGCGGATCTCGGCAGCCGTGTCGCCGCCGCTGTCGCCGCCGCTCTCGCCAGCATCGCTGCTGGTTTCGGCATCGGCCGTGCGGTCGGCCACGCGGTCGACGGCCTGTCGCTCCAGCGGTGTTTCGAAGGGGTTGGCCGGCAGTTCTTCGTCCGTCTCCAGGAAGGGGTTCTGCTCGAGCATCTGCCCCACCTCCTGGTGCAGCTCGAGCGTGCTGAGCTGCAAGAGGCGGATGGATTGCTGCAACTGGGGCGTGAGCGCCAGGTGCTGCGAGAGCCGGACCTGAAGTGATGGCTTCATGGCCGCAGCCCGCTCAAGCCCACGCGCGGGGCCGGCTTTGCCGGACCGCAGCGTGAGCCCCCTTGGGGGGTGCCGAAGGCGCGTAGCGACAAGGCTGGGGGCTCCATCACATGCGGAAGTTTTCGCCCAGATACACCTTGCGCACTTCGGCGTTCGCGACGATCTCTTGAGCCGTGCCCTCGGCCAGCACGCGCCCGTCGCTGATGATGTAGGCGCGGTCGCAGATGCCCAGCGTCTCGCGCACGTTGTGGTCGGTGATGAGCACGCCGATGCCGCGTGAGCGCAGGAACTGGATGATCTTCTGGATTTCGATCACCGCGATGGGGTCGACGCCGGCGAAGGGCTCGTCCAGCAGGATGAAGCGCGGCTGCGTGGCCAGGGCGCGCGCGATCTCCACACGCCGGCGTTCGCCACCCGACAGCGCCGGGGCCGGCGAGTCGCGCAGCTTCTCGATGCTCAGGTCGTGCAGCAGCCCGTTGAGCAGGTCCTCGATCACCGCCGCCTTCAACGGCCGGCCATCGGCGCCGCGCTGCAGTTCCAGCACGGCACGGATGTTCTCCTCCACCGTGAGCTTGCGGAAGATGGAGGCTTCCTGCGGCAGGTAGCTCAAACCCAGGCGCGAGCGGTGGTGGATGGGCAGGCCCTGCACCGGCTGACCGTCGATGCGGATCTCGCCCTGGTCGGCCCGCACCAGGCCCACCACCATGTAAAAGGTGGTGGTCTTGCCCGCACCGTTGGGGCCGAGCAGGCCCACCACCTCGCCGGCGCCCACGGCCAGGTGCACTTCCTTCACGACCATGCGCGCGCCGTAGCTCTTCTGCAGGCCCGTGGCCTCCAGCCGGCTGCCGGCGGCAGGCGCTGGCGTGGCCACCGCGGTGGCAGAAGCCTCGGCCGCTTCCATCAGCGCGGCGAAGGCAGGGTGCGGCTGGGCTGCAGCGCGGCCGGGACCGGGGCCGGCGGCGCGCTGGCCGCCTCGGCACGCGGCGTCAGTGTCACGCGCACGCGGCCACTGGGGTTGGCCGGCGTCACGGCGCCGCCTTCCACCTTGAAGACCTCGGCGAGGTTGTCCCACACGATGGTGGCGCCGTTGATCTCGTCGACCACGTTGCCCCCGCGCAGGCGGCGCACGGCGCCGTTGCCGATGAAGCGCAGCGTGTCGGCCTTGCCGTCGAACTCGATGCGCTCGGCACTGCCTTCGACCACTTCGTCGGCCGGGCCGTCGCGCTTCTGGCGCCAGGTGGCGGGCTTGCCGGGCAGGCCGATGGCGCTGGCGGCGCGGTAGCCATCGGCCATCTCGCGCATCTCGATGCGGTCGGCGCGCAGCACCATGGTGCCCTGGGTGATGACGGCGTTGCCGTTGAAGACCAGCACCTGGCGCTGGTAGTCCAGCGTGCCCGGTCGGTCGGCCTCCATCACGATGGGTTGGCTGCGGTCGGCCTTGGCCGCCCACGCTGCGCCCGGGCCGAAGGCCAGAGGCAGCAGGCAGCACAGTGAGAGGCGAGAGAGCAGCATGTAATCGGCACGAAACTTGCAGGCCATTCTAGCCACAAGTTTTGCCACTGCTGGGGCGCGGTGCCGTGAAAAGACACCGCGCGAGGCCCCCGCCGGGGCCGCGGCTCAGGTGCCCTGGCGGGCGCGCTGGATCAGGAAATCGGCCACCGCCACGGCACGCTCGCTGCTGCCGGCCAGCGAGGGCGCTGTGTAGAAGCGGCCTTGCACGCCGATGGCCGGCACGCCGTCGATCTTGTACGCGTTGGAGAGCTGCTTGCCGCGGTTGATCTTGGTGTTCACGCCGAAAGACTTCCAGGCTTCGGTGAACTTCGCACGGTCCACGCCGTTGGCGGCGACGAAGTTCAGGATGTCGGCCTCGGTGTTGATGCGGCGGTTCTCCAGGTGGATGGCGTTGAAGATGCGCTTCTGCAGCGCCTCGCGCTGGCCGATTTCTTCCAGCGCGTAGAACAGCTTCTGGTGCTCCACCGGGCCGATGAAGGCAAACGGCATCTGGCGGAACTGAATGTCGGGCGCCAGGCGCTTGCTCCAGGCCTCGATGGTGGGCTCGAAGCTGAAGCAGTGCGGGCAGCCGTACCAGAAGAACTCGATGACCTCCACCTTCTTGCCGGCGGCCAGGCCCGTGACGGCACTGGGCGTCTGCAGGCGCACGTAGTCCTTGCCTTCCACCGGCGCGCCCTGCGCGAACGCCGAGCCGGCGCCGGTGAGGGCCAGGCCCGTGCCCGCTGCGCTGGCCAGAAGGGTGGAGAAATCGCGCCGGTTCATGAATGTCCTTTCGTGGGAGGTTCGGGCCTGGGTGGACCCGGCCGCGGCGGCCGAGTTCCTGCACTGCTGCTCGAGGTGGAGTGTGCCGCGTCTGCGAACGCCGTGGTCTCTCAGGGGCGCTCGACGCGCACGATCTGCGATTCGATGCTCTGCTGTTGCAGGCGGCCCTGCAGGTCGTCGGCCACCTCACGCGTGGGGAAAGGGCCGATGCGCACCCGGTACACCACGCGCCCGGCCTGCTCGCGCTCGCTGACCTTGGCTTCCTGCCCCAGCATGGCCAGCTTGGCTTTCTGCTGCTCGGCATCTTCGGGCCGGGTGTAGGCGCCAGCCTGCACGAAATAGACGAAGGGCTCGGCCGCCGGCTTCGCGCCAGGCGGCGTGGCCGCTGGCGTGGGCGCGCCGGCGAGGATGGCCGCCGGATCGCGCGTGGCCGGCTTGGCCGTCGGGCCCGAGGCGACCACGGGCGGCAACAGGGCCACGGCCGAGGCCGCGGCTGCCGCCGAGGCCGCAGCCGGGTCGGCCAGCGGCTTGGCCGGCTTGCCGCCGAGCAGCGCGTTGGGGTCCCAGCTGCGGTTCTTCTCGATCTCGGCCTTGTCCTGCTCGGCCGTGCGCTGCGGCACCTTGTCGATGAAGGGCACCGGGGCCTTGGTGATGTAGAGCGCCACGGCCAAGGCCAGCGCCAGGCCCACGAGCAGGCCGGCCACCAGGCCCATCACGAAGCCGCCGCGCTGACGGCGGCGCGCGCTGTGCTTCATGCCGGTGCTCCTTCGACAGCCGGAGCCGCCTCACGCGACATGGCCTCGGGGGCCGAGACCCCCAGCACGGCCAGCGCGTTGCGCAGCACTTGCGCGGTGGCGCTCAGCAGCGCCATGCGGGCGCGGGCCAGGGCCGGGTCGTCGACGAGGAAGCGCTCGGCCGCGTAGTAGCTGTGGAAGGCCGCGGCCAGCTCGCGCAGGTAGAAGGTCACATCGTGCGGCGCCAGGTCGGCGGCAGCGCGCGTGAGCATGGCGGGGTAGTCGGCCAGCTTGAGCATCAGCGCGGCTTCGGTGGGCGCGGTCAGCAGCGAGAGGTCGGCCGCGGCGAAGTCGCGCACGCCGGCGTAGGCCGCCAGCACCGAGCAGATGCGCGCATGGGCGTACTGCACGTAGAAGACCGGGTTCTCGTCGCTGGCCTTCAGCGCCAGGTCGATGTCGAACACGAACTCGGCGTCGCTCTTGCGGCTGATGAGGAAGAAGCGCACCGCGTCGCGGCTGGTCCACTCGATGAGGTCGCGCAGCGTGACGTAGCTGCCGGCGCGCTTGGAGAGCTTGACCTCCTGGCCGTCCTTCATCACCAGGATCATCTTGTAGAGGGCGTAGTCAGGGTAGCCCTGGGGGATGCCCAAGCCCACCGCCTGCAAGCCCGCGCGCACACGCGCCACGGTGCCGTGGTGGTCGGTGCCCTGCACGTTGATGACCTGCGTGAAGCCGCGCTCCCATTTGTGGAGGTGGTAGGCGACGTCGGGCACGAAGTAGGTGAAGGTGCCGTCCTGCTTGCGCATGACGCGGTCCTTGTCGTCGCCGTACTCGGTGGTGCGCAGCCACAGCGCGCCGCCTTCTTCATAGGTCTTGCCGGCAGCCACCAGGCGCTGCACGGTGTCTTCCACGCGGCCGCTGCTGTAGAGGCTGCTTTCCAGGAAGTAGTGGTCGAAGCGCACGCCGAAGGCCTGCAGGTCGAGGTCTTGTTCGTGGCGCAGGTAGGCCACCGCGAACTGGCGGATGCCGTCGAGGTCGTCCACGTCGCCGCTGGCGGTGAATTCGCGGTCGTCGGCACGCACCGTCTTCTTCGCGGCGAAATCGGCGGCGATGTCGGCGATGTACTCGCCGTTGTAGGCGCTCTCGGGCCAGCCGGGCTCGCCGGGCTTGAAGCCCTTCAGCCGCGCCTGCGTGGACAGCGCCAGGTTGTTGATCTGCACGCCGGCATCGTTGTAATAGAACTCGCGCTGCACCTGCGCGCCCTGCGTGGCGAGCAGGTTGCTGATGGTGTCGCCCAGGGCCGCGTTGCGGCCGTGGCCCACGTGCAACGGGCCGGTGGGGTTGGCGGAGACGAACTCCACCATCACGCGCTGGCCCGCCTGCGCGGGCTGCTGGCCGTAGGCCGTGCCGGCCGCCAGCACCTCGTGCACCACGGCCTGCTTGGCGGCGGGCGCCAGGCGCAGGTTGATGAAGCCGGGGCCGGCGATCTCCAGCGCCTGCACCCAGCGCTGGAAGGCGGGCGTGGCGTTCAGCGCGCGCACCAGGGCTTCGCCGATCTCGCGCGGGTTCTTCTTCAGCGCCTTGGCCAGCGGCATGGCGGCGGTGATGGCGAGATCGCCGTGTGCGGCCTGCTTGGGCGATTCGAAAGCCGCCACGGGCGCGGCGACACCGGCGTTTGCGGCCAGTTCGCCCAAGGCGGCCTGCAGGGCCTGCTGCAACTCTTGCTTGGCTTGGATCATCGACCGATTCTACTTTTCGGCCTGTTCGGGGCCGCCGCTGGTTGCGCATTTGGCCGGCAATCCCGGCCCTGATGCCGGCACCGCCAGCCCAGCCCGCCGCCGAGAATGAACGCAGGCAGGCGCCCCGGTGTCATGCCGCCCTGCCATGTCGCCCACGCCCGTCACCATCGCCCCCCACCCTGCCCACGCAGCCGGGCCGGTGGAGGCCGGCTTGCCGGACCACATCGGCAAGTACCTGGTGAAGGCCAAGATCGGCGAGGGTGCCACCAGCGAGGTCTTCCTCGCCGACGACCCCTTCACCGGCACCTCGGTGGCCATCAAGCGCGTGCGCCCGGGCGTGCTGCCCAACTCGCGCGAATCGCACTTCCAGCAGCGCTTCTTCGCCGCCGAGGCCGCGCTGGTGGGCCGGCTGCACCACCCGGGCGTGGTGCAGATCCTCGACGCCGTGGCCGACACCGACGCGCCCTACCTCGTGATGGAGTACGTGCCCGGCGGCACGCTGCGCCGCTTCTGCCGCGCCGACGCGCTGCTGCCGCTGCCGCAGGTGCTGGAAGTGGGCTTCAAGTGCGCGATGGCGCTGGGCTACTGCTACCGCCAGGGCCTGATCCACCGCGACGTGAAACCCGCCAACCTGCTGACGCAGATGGACGGCGACCAGATCCTGCAGATCAAGGTGACCGACTTCGGCAGCGTCTTCAACCAGACCGCCGAGCAGACGCAGATCTACCGTGTGGGCAGCCTGGCCTACATGTCGCCCGAGCAGCTGGATGGCGATGCGCTGGACTGCCGCGCCGACATCTATTCGCTGGCCGCCGTGCTGTACCACCTCATCGCCGGGCGCCCGCCCTTCGATGCGCAGCAGCAGCAGGCCATCATGCACCAGATCTACCACGGCACACCGCCGCCGCTGGGCACGCTGCGCGAGGGCGTGCCTGCGGGCTTGCAGGCCTTGATCGAGCGCAGCCTGGCCAAGGAACGCGAGCTGCGACCGGCCAGCTGGGAAGAGTTCGCCAAGGCGCTGTCGGCGCTGGGCCAGGACCAGCTGTTCAGCCGCGGCCCGCTGCAGGAAGTGCTGGATTCCGAGCGCTTCACGCTGCTGCGCTCGCTCGACTTCTTCGCCGACTTCGGCGACGTCGAGATCTGGGAGGTGGTGCACCGCGCCAAGTGGCAGCGCTACACCTACGGCCAGGCGCTCTTCAGGAAGGGTGACGAAGGCAACGCCTTCCACATCGTCACGCAAGGCCAGGTGGAGGTGTACCGCGACGGCAAGCTGGCCGCGCAGATCGGCGCAGGCAGCACCGTGGGCGAGATGGCCTACCTGGCGCCCAACCGCGAACTGCGCGTGCACACGGTGGACATCCTCGTCTCACAGCAGGCCACCACGCTCAGCTTCACCCCCGAGACGCTGAACCAGCTTTCGCTGGCCACGCGCAGCCTCTTCGACAAGGCCTTCATCGGCGTGCTGGTGCGGCGGCTGCATGCGGCGCACGAGGCGCTGGCCCACCCGCGACGCATCCTGTAGCGGGTTTTTCGGCCGCTTGGGCCCGCGGCCGGTCGGCCCGCCGCACCCCTGGTGCGTTCACGGGTAGCCGGGCGCGCGCTTCGCTGTTGAAATGGGCACCGGCACCCTGCCAAGCCATTCAACACGGAAGAGGAGTTCCCGCATGAAGAAGACCCTGCACATCGCCCTGTTCGCCGTCTGCGCGCTGTTCGCCAGCCAGAGCTTTGCCGCGAACGCGGCCTGCGAAGCCAAGGCGGTTGACAAGAACGGCAAGGCGCTGGCCGGTGCCGCCAAGACCAGCTTCATGAAGAAGTGCGAAAGCGAGATGGGCGGCAGCGCCTGCGAAGCCAAGGCCGTGGACAAGAACGGCAAGGCACTGGCCGGCGCCGCCAAGACCAGCTTCATGAAGAAGTGCGAGGCCGACATGGCCGCCGCGCCGAAGAAGTGAAACCCAGCTTCCACGCATGAACCGGGGCGCCTGCGGGCGCCCTTTTTCATGGCCGGTTCACGCTCAGGCTGCGCTGCCAGCGCCGGTGGCGCCCGACCAGTAGCCCGGGTCGCCGTAGCTGTGCTTGAGGAAATCGATCCACAGGCGCACGCGCAGCGGCAGGTGCTTGCGCTGCGGAAACACGGCGTAGATGCCGTTGGGCGGCGCGGCAAAGCTCTCCAGCACCGCCTTCAGGCGGCCGGCGGCGATGTCGCGCTCCACCTCCCAGGTGCTGCGCCAGGCGATGCCCAGGCCCTGCAGGCACCAGTGGTGCAGCACCTGGCCGTCGCTGCAGTCCAGCGGCCCGCTGGGGCGCAGGTGCGTGACCTCGCCGTCCACCTGGAAGGCCCAGCCGCGCGTCTGGCTGGCGTCGCTGCTGAGGGTGAGGCAATCGTGCCGCATCAATTCACTGGGCGAGGCGGGCTCGCCGCGCCGGGCCAGGTACTCGGGCGTGGCCACGCACAGGCGCCGGTTGTCGGCCAGGCGCACGCTGACGAGGCTGGAATCGGGCAGGTCGCCCACGCGCACGGCGCAGTCGAAGCCTTCGTTCACGATGTCGACGACCCGGTCGCTGAGGTTCAGGCTGAGGCTGACCTCGGGGTGCTCGGCCACGAATCGCGGCACCAGCGGCGCGACGTGTCGTCGCCCGAAGCCGGCAGGCGCCGTGATGCGCAGGTGGCCGCTGGCCTTCACACCGCCGGCGCTGACGCTGGCCTCGGCGCTGGCCAGATCGGCCAGGATGCGCTGGCAGTCCTCCAGGTAGGCGCTGCCCTCGTGCGTGAGCGTGATGCGGCGCGTGGTGCGCACCAGCAGCTTCACGCCCAGACGCTCTTCCAGCGCATCGATGCGGCGGCCGATGACCGCCGGCGCCACACCCTCGGCCAAGGCGGCCGCCGTGAGGCTGCCCTTGGTGGCGACGGCAACGAAGGACTCGATCTGCTTCAAACGGGCCATGCGCCTGATTATGCACATTCAACGCACAAATCCATGACATTCGATGCGCTTAATGCCGCCGGGCATATCGAATAGAGTGCCTGCATGAAAATTCGGGCTGTTCTCTTCGACGCCTACGGCACGCTCTTCGACGTGCACAGCGTGGCCCTGGCTGCCGAGCAGCTGTTCCCGGGCCAGGGCGCGGCGCTCAGCCAGCTGTGGCGCGAGAAGCAGATCGAATACACGCGCCTGGTCACGATGAGCGGCCAACCCGAGGCCCACTACCGCCCCTTCTGGGAACTGACGCGCGCCGCGCTGCAACACGGTGCCGACAGGCTGGGTCTGGACCTCACGCCGGCGGCCGAAGAACGGCTGATGAACGAGTACCGGCACCTGAGCCTGTTCCCCGAGAACCGCGAAGTGCTGGCCGAATTGAAGGCGCGCGGCATCCCGGCCGGCATCCTGAGCAACGGCGACCCCGAGATGCTGGCCGTGGCCGTGAAGAGTGCCGGCCTGGCCGAGTTGCTTTCGCCCGTGCTCAGCGTGCACCCGGTGCGCCGCTACAAGACCGACCCCGCGGCCTACGCCCTGGGCCCGGCCGCACTGGGCCTCCCGGCGCGCGAGATCCTCTTCGTCAGCAGCAACGCCTGGGACGCCCTGGGCGCCACCTGGTTCGGCTACAGCACGCTGTGGGTCAACCGCAGCGGCGCGCCGGCCGAGCGCCTGGGCCCGGCGCCGCACTTCACCGGCCGCAGCCTGCGCGAGGTGCTGGCCTGCCTGGGCAAGCCACGCACCGCCAGGGCGGCCGTCGCTTTCCCCTGAATCCGCTTTTCCTTTCTGCTCCCTCGAACCCTGAACCTCACCATGCGCACCACCCTCCACAGCCTGCAAGTGGCCGACCCGCTGGCCCGCTTCATCGACGACGAAGTCCTGCCCGGCACCGGCCTGGACCGCGAGGCCTTCTGGGCCGGCTTCAGCCAGATCGTGCAAGACCTGGCGCCGAAGAACGCGGCGCTGCTGGCCGAGCGCGACCGCCTGCAGACCGAGCTCGACGCCTGGCACACCAAGCACCCTGGCCCGATCAAGAACATGGCCAAGTACCGCGCCTTCCTCGAGAAGATCGGCTACCTGGTGCCGGTGCCCGAGAAGGTGAAGGCCACCACGAAGAACGTCGACGCCGAACTCGCGCTGCAGGCCGGACCGCAGCTGGTGGTGCCCATCACCAACGCGCGCTACGCGCTGAACGCCGCCAACGCACGCTGGGGCAGCCTCTACGACGCGCTCTACGGCACCGACGCGCTGCCCGAGACCGACGGCGCCACCAAGGCCGGCCCGAACGGCGAGGCCTACAACCCGGTGCGCGGCGCCAAGGTCATCGAGTACGCGCGCCACGTGCTCGACCGCTGCGCGCCGCTGAAGAAGGGCTCGCACGTCCACAGCACCGGCTACGCGGTGGTGGACGGCGCGCTGCAGGTCACGCTGAAGGACGGCAGCACGCAGGGCCTGAAGTCGCCGGCGCAATTCGCAGGCCACCAGGGCGATGCCGCCGCGCCCAGCGCGGTGCTGCTGGTGCACCACGGCCTGCACCTGGAGATCCGCATCGACCGCAGCACCGCCATCGGCGCCAGCGACGCCGCCGGCGTGAGCGACCTCGTGCTGGAAGCCGCGCTGTCCACCATCCTCGACCTCGAAGACTCGGTGGCCGTGGTCGACGCCGACGACAAGGTGCTGGCCTACCGCAACTGGCTGGGCATCCTGAAAGGCACGCTGACCGAGCCGGTCAGCAAGGGCGGCAAGACCTTCACGCGCGGCCTCAACGCCGACCGCACGTACACCGGCCCCAAGGGCGAGCCGGTGGTGCTGCACGGCCGCAGCCTGCTCTTCCTGCGCAACGTGGGCCACCTGATGACCAACCCCGCCATCCTGTGGGGCGAGCAGGCGCAGGAGATTCCGGAAGGCCTGATGGACGCGGTGATCACCACCGCCATCGCGCTGCACGACCTGAAGCGCAACGGCGAGAAATCGTCCGAGGGCGCTGCTGGCGCCCGGAACATCGTCAACAGCCGCAAGGGCAGCGTCTACATCGTCAAGCCCAAGATGCACGGCCCGGCCGAGGTGGCCTTCGCGGCCGAGCTCTTCGGCCGCGTGGAGAAGCTGCTGGGCCTGCCCGACAGCACCGTGAAGCTGGGCATCATGGACGAAGAGCGCCGCACCAGCGTGAACCTGAAGGCCTGCATCGCCGCCGCGGCCAGCCGCGTGGCCTTCATCAACACCGGCTTCCTCGACCGCACCGGCGACGAGATGCACACCGCCATGCGCGCCGGCCCGATGCGCCGCAAGGGCGACATGAAGACCAGCGAGTGGATCGCCGCCTACGAGCGCAACAACGTGCTGGTGGGCCTGCAGTGCGGCCTGCGCGGCAAGGCGCAGATCGGCAAGGGCATGTGGGCCATGCCCGACATGATGGGCGCGATGCTGCAGCAGAAGATCGCGCACCCGCTGGCCGGCGCCAACACCGCCTGGGTGCCCAGCCCCACCGCCGCCACCCTGCACGCGCTGCACTACCACCAGGTGGACGTGGCCAAGGTGCAGAAGAGCCTGGAGAAGGTGGATGCCGATGCCGAACGCGAAGCGCTCCTCACCGGCCTGCTGACCATCCCCGTGGTGAAGAAGGCCAAGTGGACCGACGCCGAGAAGCAGCAGGAGCTCGACAACAACGCCCAGGGCATCCTCGGCTACGTGGTGCGCTGGGTCGACCAGGGTGTGGGCTGCAGCAAGGTGCCCGACATCCACAACGTGGGCCTGATGGAAGACCGCGCCACGCTGCGCATCAGCAGCCAGCACATGGCCAACTGGCTGCGCCATGGCGTCGTCACCAAGGCGGAAGTGAAGGCCACGCTCAAGCGCATGGCCAAGGTGGTGGACAAGCAGAACGCAGGCGACAAGGCCTACCGGCCCATGGCCGGCCGCTTCAAGGAGAGCGCCGCCTTCCAGGCCGCCAGCGACCTGGTGTTCAAGGGCGAGGCCCAGCCCAGCGGCTACACCGAGCCGCTGTTGCACGCCTGGCGCCTGAAGGTGAAGGCCGGTGCCTGATGGACCAGCCGGCACCAGGGGCGCAGCCATGAGCGAAGAGCGCTGGCGCCCCAGCGTCACCGTGGCCGCCGTCATCTGCGACGGCGGCGCACCCGCGCGCTACCTGCTGGTGGAGGAGCAAACGCCCGAGGGCCTGAAGCTCAACAACCCGGCAGGCCACCTGGAGCCGGGTGAATCGCCCGAACAAGGCGTGGTGCGCGAGGCCCTGGAAGAAACGGCCCGTGTCTTCAGCCCCACGGCACTGCTGGGCGTGTACCTCGCGCGCTTCCAGCGGCCGGGCCACGAAGGCGCAGCCGAAGAAGACATCACCTATGTGCGTTTCGCCTACAGCGGCACGGTGGGCGATGAACTGCCCGGCCGCACACTGGACAGCGGCATCGTGCGCACGCTGTGGATGACGCTGGCCGAGGTGCGCGAGAGCGCTGCGCGCCACCGCAGCCCGCTGGTGCTGCAGTGCGTGGCCGACCACGCGGCCGGCCGCGGCTACACGGTGCGTGTGGTGAGCACGCACCCCAGCGTGAGACAGCCGCGCGCCGGAGGCGCCAGCCTGTGATCAGCCGCGGCGCTGTCGGCGCGCGATGAAGCCCACCGCCGCCAGGCCGGCCAGCATCAGCGCATAGGTGCCGGGCTCCGGCACCGCGCTCACGCTGAAGCTGATGCGGTCGCCGGCCTGCAGGCCGGTGAGCGTCCAGTTGGCGGCGCCGGCCGTGGTGCCCAGCGCGTTGCCGATCTCCACGTCCAGAAACTCCAGCGAGCTGAAGCTCAGCGTGGCGCTGCCCCCGCTGGCGCTGACCAGGGTGCTGCCCTCGAACTGGCGCGTCACCGTGCCCACGGTGGCGAAGACGCCGCGGTCCAGCGTGAACTGGTAGCCGCCGATCCCGGTGCCGCTGAAGTTGCGCAGCACGGCGTTGAAGTTGATGGGTTGCAGCAGGTCTTCGGCGCTGACGCGGAACTCCATCTGCACCGGCAGCGTGTTCGCGAAGTCGATGTCGAAGGACAGCAGGCTCACGCCGCTGTAGTCGGTGACCGTGGTGCCACCCTGGGTGATGGCGCCTTCGAAGGTCAGGGCCTGGGCGGGCAGCGCGAAAGCGGCAGCCAGGGCGGCGGCAAGCAGAAGCTTTTTCATGGGGATGTCCTGAAGGGTGGAAGTGATGGGCGCGGCAACGTTCACAGGTGACCGTTCTCGAAAGGGCCGGTGATGGCCAGCGTGACGCCGCAGTACAGGTTCACGAAGAGCACGCGGCCGTCGGGGCTGAACACGCTGCCGGCCCACTCGGTGTTGCGCTGGTTGCCGCTGGTGGCGTTGGGCTTGCCGGCCCCGGCCAGCTGCGCGGCGGTGAAGTTGTAGTTGTGCTTGGCGAAGATGTAGCTGTTGCCCGTGGGCGAGAGCACCTTGAGGTGCTGCGATTCGATGGTGGCGCTGGTGGGGCTGCTGTTGCCGCCGTCTTCGTTGAACAGCAGGCCGCCGCGCGGGCTGATGCAGATGTTGTCAGGCGAGTTGCCCACCACGCGGTCGCGGCTGACGAAGATGGCCTTGAGCACCAGCGTGCCGAGGTCCAGCGCCCAGATCACGCCGGCGCGCGCCACGGGCGTGGTGCCGGTGGCCTTGTCGGTGAAGAAGACCACGTTGTTGGCGACCCAGCAGCCTTCGTTGGCGCCGAAGATGGCCGCGCCGTTGGCGTAGGCCTGCAGGTAGGGGCCGCTGGCCGAGACGTTGCCCACCACGCTGGCGAGCGTGGCGCCGTCGGCGTCGGGGTTGGCGATGTCGACCCACTCGCAGTCGAAGGTCTGGCACAGCGCGGGGAAGCGCAGGTCGGCGTTCATCACGCCGCGCACCTTCAGGCCCTGCAGCCGGCCACCTGCATGCAGCGAGTTCAGGCCGCCACTCAGGTTATTGGGCAGGAAGCGGTACAGCGTGTTCGCGCTGCCCTGGTCTTCGGTGAGGTACCAATAGCCCGTGGCCGGGTCGATGGCGCTGGCCTCGTGCGCGAAGCGGCCCATGTCGACGATGGGCGCGGTGCTGGCGGCGTTCAGGCTGGTGTCGGCCGGGATCTCGAAGATGTAGCCGTGCTTCTTGCCGGTGCTGCTGACGTTGTTGCTGCGGATCTCTTCGTTGCTGAGCCAGCTGCCCCAGGTGGTGGCGCCGCCGGCGCAGGGGCGGTTGAGGCCGCCGAAGGTGGCGTAGCTGGCGACCCAGTTGCCGTCGCGCCAGACCAGGTTGGTGTTGCCGCCGATCTGGTAGCCGGTGCCGGTGAGGCCGGTGTCGTACTTGGCCACCGTGTCGCGGCCGGCGCCGATGATGTTGTTGGCGTTGGTGCTGGTGCTCTGCTCGTGGTTGCGCACGAGCACGATCTCGGTGCTGCGGCCGATGCGGCGCGTGCGCACCACGCCCATGCCGTCGTGCGCAGCGGGGGTGACGAGGCCGTCGCTCATCACGTCGCCGCGCCAGCCGTAGCTCTTGTACGTGAAGCCGGCGGGCAGCTCGATCAGCGGCAGGCCGGTGCTGAGGTCGTTGACGGGCGCGGTCGGGCCGTAGGGGCTGTCGACCAGCAGCGAGGCATCGGCCGGCGTGCATTGCGCACCGGGCACGCTGCGCGTGGCGCGCAGCGTGCTGCTGGCTTCGGCCGAGCGTGCGGCCAGCGCGGCGATGGGCGCGCCGAAGGCGGCGGCCACGGCGGCGCCGATGCCCAGCAGCAGGCCGCGGCGGAACGGGTTGTGGACGGGGTCGGACATGGCAGGCTCCTGGCGGTGGTGGAGGCGCTGGGTGCCGGCACGGCCGGTTCAACGCTGGCGCCGACGGTAGGCAGCCTCGATGAACGCGGCGTGACACCCCGCACGCACCGCCGCGCTTCGGGGGGAGGCGCCCGGGCTGTCGCCGGCCTGTCATCAGCGTCCCGGCGGAGAATGGCGGCATGCGCATCGCCCCCTTCCACCTCGCCTTCCCCGTCGCCGACCTCGACAGCACACGCGCCTTCTATGGCGGGGTGCTGGGCTGCCCCGAAGGCCGCAGCAGTGCCGAGTGGATCGACTACGACCTCTTCGGCCACCAGATCGTGGCCCACCTCGCGCCGCAGCAAACGCGCGCGCACCACAACGAAGTCGACGGTCACGACGTGCCCGTGCCGCACTTCGGCGTCGTGCTCGAATGGGACCAGTTCCACGCCTTCGCCGAGCGCCTGCGTGCGCAGGGCGTGAAGTTCGTGATCGAGCCCTACATCCGCTTCGCCGGCCAGGTGGGCGAGCAGGCCACGATGTTCTTCAAGGACCCTTCCGGCAACGCGCTGGAGTTCAAGGCCTTCAAGGACATCGGCCAGCTCTTCGCCAAATGAGCGCGGCGGCCGCGTGACCGAGCTGCTCTTCATCCGCCACGGCCAGACCGACTGGAACCGCCAGCAGCGCTTCCAGGGCCAGATCGACGTGCCGCTGAACGGCCACGGCGAGCTGCAGGCCGCGCGCCTGGCGCAGCGGCTGGCGGCGGAACGCCACGACGCGCTCTACAGCAGCGACCTGCTGCGCGCGCGCCAGACCGCCGCGCCGCTGGCCGCGGCCTGGCAGATGACACCGGGCCTGGTGCCGGGCCTGCGCGAACAGGGCTTCGGCATCCTGGAAGGCCTGGACGCGCCCACCATCCAGGCGCGCCACCCCGACCTGTGGCGCCTGTGGCTGCAGCAGGACGCCGATTTCGCACCGCCGGGCGGCGAGAGCCAGCGCCAGTTCCACACCCGTGTGATCACGGCCGTGCGCGAGCTGGCCGAAAGCACTGCGGCACGGCGCCTGGTGGTGGTCACACACGGCGGCGTGCTCGACATGCTGTGGCGCACCGTGCACGGCCTGCCGCTGACGGGGCTGCGCGCCTGCGCCATCCCCAACACCGGCCTCAACCGCCTGCGCTGGGCGGGCGGTGCGCTGCAGATCGAGGCCTGGGGCGACGCCGCGCACCTGGCCGGCCTGGCCGAGGCCGACTGAAGGCGGCCGACGCCTCAGCTCAAGGGCCGCGCCAGCACCATCACCCAATAGGCGCCGTGCTTGCTGCCCGGCACGAGCCGGCCCACCACCGCGCCATGGCGGTAGTTGGCCTGCATCAGCGTGCGGCAGTGCGCCGGGCTCTTGAGCCACTGCTGCAGCGTCAACGCGGCACTGGTGTGGCCGGCCGCCACGTTTTCACCCACACCGCCCCAGACATAGCCGTGGCGGCGCAGGCGGCCGCCGACGGTGCTGCCGTCGCTGCCGTCGTGCGTGAGCGTGGCCTGCTGCGCCACGTCGAGCAGGTGGTCGGTGGCCGCAGCCTCGGGGGCCGCGTGCCACTGCAGCGGGGGCGCGGGCGGCTGCGGTTCACCCCCGCACACAGCGCCAGCGGCGCGCTGCGCGTTCACCAGCGCCAGCAGTTCCGCCGGCGAGGCGAGCGCCTGCGCAGACGCTGGCGCGCTGCCAACGGCAGCCGCCAGCCAGACGCAAGCGAGCGGGAGCACATGTTTCATGATGTATCTCACGGAGCATACCGGCCGCTCCGGAAGACCGGCACCACCCATTCACGGCCCCGGGGCCGGCGGGCTCACTGCCAGCGCAGCGCCGAAAGGTCGTTGGCGAGGATGGGCGCGTCTTTCCACAGCCCCTGCAGCCGGGCGTGGGCCACCGTCAGCCAGGTGGGCTGGTAGAGGTAGGCGGCCACCGCGTCGCGCGCCACCAGGCGCTGCGCCTCGGCCAGCAGCTTGTGGCGCTCGGCCGGCTGCGCCGTGGCCTGGATGCGGGCCCACAGCGCCTTGAACTCGGCCGATTCGTAGCCCCAGTAGTAGTTGGGCCGCGCGAAATTGCCGAAGTCCAGCGGTTCGACGTGGCTGATGACGGTGAGGTCGTAGGCTTTCTGGCCGTAGACGCCGCTGAGCCACTGCGCCCACTCGATGTTCTCGATCTTCGCCGTGATGCCCACCTGCGCCAGCATCGCCGCGATCACCTCGCCGCCCTGGCGCGCGTAGGGCACGGGCGGCAGCTTCATCGTCAGCTGCAAGGGCGTGGCCACGCCGGCCTCCTTGAGCAGCGCACGCGCCTGCGCCGGGTTGTAGGCGTTGATCGCCGTGGTGTCGACATAACCCGGCGCCCCGGGCACGTAGTAGCTGCCGATGGGCACGCCGTAGCCCTCGGCGCTGCCTTCGATGACGGCGGCGCGGTCGATGGCCATCGCGATGGCGCGGCGCACGCGCACGTCGTCCAGCGGCTTGCGCTGGTGGTTCATCGCCAGGATGGTCTTGGCACGGCTGGCGCCCACCAGCAGCTGGAAGCGCTGCGGGTTCTGGAACTGCTTCAGGCTGCGCGCGGCAGAGACGCGCGGGAAGGCGTCGACATCGCCCGACAGCAGCGCCGCCACCTGCGCCGCCGGCTCGTTGATGAAGCGGATCTGCACCCGGCGCAAGGCCACGCGCGCGGCGTCGCGGTGCTCGGGCCAGCGGGTCAGCGTCACCGCCGAGCCGCGCGCCCAGCTCTCCAGCCGGTAGGGGCCGGTGCCCACGGGCTGCGTGGCGTTGCTGGCGGCGCTGCCCGGCTCCACGATGACGGACGTGGCCTGGCCCAGCTGGAACAGCAGGTCGGCGTTCGGGTTCTTCAGCTGCAGCACCACGGTGTGGGCGTCGGGCAGCGTGATGCGCTCGATGTTGGCGAAGGTGGCGCGGTCCTTGTTCAGGCTGCCCGGTGCGGCGGCGCGCTCGAAGCTGAACTTCACGGCCTGGCCGTCGAAGGCCGCGCCGTTGTGGAACTTCACGCCGCGGCGCAGCGTGAAGGTCCAGGTCTTGAGATCGGCCGAGGGCGTGCCGGCCGTGGCCAGCAGCGGCACCGTGCTGCCGTCGCTCTGGATCTTGAACAGCGTCTCGAAGACGTTGTAGAGCACCACCTCGCCGATGGCCGAGGCCGCGCCGGCCGTGGGATCGAGGCCCGGCGGCTCGAGCGACATCGCGAGCACCGCGGTGTCCTTCTTCGCCTGCGCCAGCGCGGCGGGTGCGGCCGCACCCAGCGCGAGCGCCAAAGCCAGGCCGGCCCCCAGGCAGGCGCGCCGGACGGCGCACCGGAAGGCAGCCCGCCGCTGCTGCGCCGGCATCAGGCCAGGTGCTGGCGGAAGAAGGCCAGCGTGCGGTCCCAGGCCAGCTTCGCCGCGGCGGCGTCGAAACGCGGCGTGGTGTCGTTGTTGAAGCCGTGCTGGGTGTTGGGGTAGATGTGCGCCTCGTAGCGTTTGCCGGCGGCCTTCAGCGCTTCTTCATACGCGGGCCAGCCGGCGTTGATGCGCGGGTCGTCGCTGGCGAAGTGGATGAGCAGCGGCGCCGTGATCTTCGGCACCTCGGCCGCCGGCGCGTGGCCGCCGTAGAAGGGCACGGCGGCGTTCAGCTCGGGCAGCTGCGTGGCCAGGTAGTTGGCCATGCCGCCGCCGTAGCAGAAGCCCACCACGCCCAGCTTGCCGGTGCTCTCGGGCAGCGCCCGCAGGGCCCGCGCGGCGGCGATGAAATCGGCGCGGGCCTTGGGCTGGTCGACCTTGGCGAAGGCGGCGCGCGCCTCGTCCTCGTTGCCCGGGTAGCCGCCGTAGGACGCCAGCGCGTCGGGCGCGAAGGCGAGGAAACCGTCGACGGCCAGGCGGCGCGTGATGTCCTCGATGTGCGGGTTCAGGCCCCGGTTCTCGTGCACCACCAGCACCGCCGGCAGCTTGCCTGCGGGTTGCATGGGCCGGGCGAGCAGGCCCTGCACGGTGCCGTGGCCTTCGGGCGAAGGGAAGCTGGCGCGCCGCGTGGCGATGCGCGGGTCGTCGGGCTTGACCACCTGCGCCGCAGCGAACTGCGGGCTCAAGGCGGCCAGCAGGCCGGCGGCCGCGGCGGGGCTGCCGGCGAACAGCGCGGCCTTGTCCAGGAAGCCGCGCCGGCTCAAGTCGCCGTGCACGTACTGGTCGAACAGGCGCAAGACCTCGGGCTGGAAGTCGGCCGCGGTGAGGCGGGGCGTGGGCTGGCTCATGGCGTCTCCTCAAGGGCGGCCGGCGCCGCGTTGGAAGGCCGCACTGTACGGCGGCCCTGCCTTCAGCGCGCCACGGGCTCGCCTTCCACCCACACGGCCTGGAGTTGCAGCGTCTCGGCGTCGAGCTGCAGCACGTCGGCCCAGGCCCCGGGCTGCAGGCGGCCGCGGTCGGCCAGGCCGAGGTAGTTCGCGGCGTGCGTGCTGCAGCGCGCCGCGGCTTCGGCCAGCGGCAGGCCGATGCTGACCAGATTGCGCAGCGCCTGGTCCAGCGTCAGCGTGCTGCCGGCCAGCGTGCCGTCGGGCAGGCGCACCCCGCCCAGGCACTTGGTGACGGTCTGGCGGCCGAGGCGGTAGTCGCCATCGGGCATGCCGGCCGCGGCGGTGGCGTCGCTCACGCAGAAGAGCCCGGGGATGGCCCGCAAGGCCGCGCGGATGGCGCCAGGGTGCACGTGCAGCAGATCAGGAATCAGCTCGGCATGTTCGCCATGCGCCAGCGCCGCGCCGGTGACGCCCGGCGCGCGGTGGTGCAGCGCGCTCATGGCATTGAAGAGGTGCGTGAAGCCGCTGGCGCCGTGCTGCAGCGCCTCGCAGGCCTGCTCGTAGGTGGCCGAGGTGTGGCCGAGTTGCACGCGCATGCCGGCCTGCACCAGCTGCGGGATCAGCGCCAGGTTGCCGGCCACCTCGGGCGCCACCGTCACCAGGCGGATGGGCGCGATGGCGTGCAGTGCCAGGATCTCGGCCAGCGAAGGCGGCCGCGCGAAAGGCGGCTGCGCACCGAGCTTGTCGGGGCTGATGTAGGGCCCTTCGAGATGCACACCCAGCACGCGCGCCGCTCCGGGCAGACGCTGCGCCACCGCCGGCGCCAGCGCGTGCAGCGCGGCCTCGATGTCGGCCAGCGGTGCCGTCATCGTGGTGGCCAGCAGCGAGGTGGTGCCGTGCTGCGCGTGCAGGCGCGCCAGCGTGGCCACCGCTTCGCCGGCTTCCATGGTGTCGGCGCCGCCGCCGCCGTGCACGTGCAGGTCGATGAAGCCGGGCAGGAAGACGGGCGTGGCCGTGTCGGCACGCACCGCGGCTTCGCTGACCGGCGTGCCCTGCAGCACGGTGATGCGGCCGCCTGCGTGCGCGAGCGTGCCGCGCACGAAGCCTTCGGGGGTGAGCAGGTGGCCGTGGAGGGTCATGGGAAGCGGGATCGCGGGATGAGAGGAAGGAAGCGTCGCGGCCGCTCAGGCCGGGTGCGCATCGGCGGCCAGGGCCGCGCGCAAGAGCTGCAGCGCGCCGTCCATGCTGTCGCCGGCCGCGGGCACCAGGTGCGCCTGCAGGGCCGGCGGCCAGAGCCGCGCCAGGCGCGTGCCGATGCTGCCGCTGGCCACCACGGGCCAGGGCGCTGCGGCGCCCTCGGGCTGCAGCGCGGCCACCATCGCCGCCAGCGCGTCGGCCGCCGACTGCAGCAGCGCCTGGGCTGTGCGACAGCCGCCGTCGGCACTGGCAAAGACCCAGGGCGCGAGCTCGGCATAGCGCCGCGCACCCGCGCCGGCGCACCAGGCCAGCAGCGCCGGGGCATCGGCGCCTGCGGTCTTGAACACGGCCGCCGACAGCGCGCTGGCATCCGCGCGGCCGTCCAGCACGGCGTGGGCGTGGGCCATGGCACGCAGGCCCAGCCAGGCGCCGCTGCCTTCGTCCCCCACCGGGAAGCCCCAGCCGCCGCACTGGCGCACGCGCCCGGCTTCGTCGCGGCTGGCGGCCACGCTGCCGGTGCCGGCGGCCAGCACGATGCCCGGGCCGCCACCGAAGGCGCCCAGCAGCTGCGTGACGCCGTCGTTGTCGAGCACGCAGCGGGCAAAACCCGGGTCGGCCTGCAGGAAGGCGGCGCGCTGCGCCGCGACGCCTGCGCCGGCCAGGCCCAGGCCCAGGGCCACTTCGGCCGGCACGGCCGGCGCCAGCCCAGCGGCCTGGAAAGCCGCCAGCAAAGCCTGCTGTACGTGGCGCCAGGCCTGCTCGACCCCCTGGCCCAGGCCCGAGGGCCCGGCTTCGCCCTGGCCCAGGGTGCGGCCGGCGGCGTCTTGCAGGCGCACGCGGGTGCCGGTGCCGCCGCCGTCGACACCGGCGAGGTAGTGGGGGGCCCCGGCCGGGCCGGGGCGGTGGGGGGCCGTCAAGGGAACGGGCGCGGTCAGAAGGGGATGTCGTCGTCCATGTCGTCAAAGCCCGTGCTGGCCTTGGGCGCGGGGCGCTGGGCCGGCGCGGGGGCGGCGCTGCGGGCCGGCGGCGCGCTGCGCGGGGCGCGCGCGGGCGGCTCGCCCATGTCGTCGCCACCCATGCCACCGCCCATGCCGCCGCCCTCACGGCCGCCGAGCAGCTGCATCTCGTTGGCGACGATGTCGACGGTGTTGCGCTCGATGCCGTCCTTGTCGGTGTACTTGCCGTACTTCAGGCGGCCTTCGATGTAGACCGGACGGCCCTTCTTCAGGTACTCGCCGGCGATCTCGGCCAGGCGGTCGTAGAAGGTGACGCGGTGCCACTGCGTCTCTTCGACGCTTTCGCCGGTGTTCTTGTCCTTGCGCCGGCTGCTGGTGGCGATGCTGACGTTGGCGATGGCCGCGCCGCTGGGCGCGTAGCGCACTTCGGGGTCGCGGCCGCAGTTGCCGACGAGGATGACTTTGTTGACGCTGGCCATGGCGGGGCTCCGGGCTGGGGGACAGGGGAAAGACGGGTGGGGAATGAACGCAGATTATCCGCCCAGCCCCCGCCGCGCCCCACCCCCGCAGGGCGTCCACCGGGTGGCGGCCCGGGGCACCCCGCTGCCGGGGGCCACCTTCAGGGCGTGTAGCGCAACAGCACCACGGGCGGCGGCCCGCCGTTGGGCGACGCCAGCAGCACGGCCAGCACGGGGCGCCCGTCCTCGCCCACCCGCAGCCGCACCTGGCTCGCGAAGGCGCCGGTGCCATCCGGCAGCGGGGCCAGGTTGTCGCGGCCGAAGGTGTCCCAGCGGTTCTCGGCGGCCACGGCACCGAACACCGCCCCGCGGGGGTAGTCGGCCGGTTCGCCCCAGGCCAGGAAGGCAGCACCGCCGCAGCCGGCCCCCACCTGCAGCGACTGCGGCTGCAGCGCGTAGCGCCTGGCGGCATCGGCCAGCAGGCCGGTGTCGGCCACCGCCCGCCAACCGGTGGCGGGGGTCCAGCGCTGCAGCTGCAGCTGCTGGCGCGCATTGCTGCTGGAGAACGCGGTCTGCCCCCAGCTCCAGGCCAGCAGCACCTCGCCGTTGGCGGCGGTGAGCGCGGTGTCGCCCAGCGTCACGTCGGCGCCGGGCACACCGGCGTCCAGCACCTGCAGCGGCACCCAGCCGGCGCCGGGCAGGGCGCGGCGCCACACGCGCAAGCGCGTCACGCCATCGGCTTCGCGCACGGCCAGCGCCAGCAGCAGGCTCTGGTCCAGCGGGTCGGTGGCCAGGCGCATCACACGCACGCTGCCGCTGGCAGGCAGGTCGGCCGGCAGCGCCAGATCGCCAAGCGTGCGCGTCAGGACATCGGCGGTGCGCAGGCGGGGGCCGGCATCGCCCACCCAGCCCACCACCGCCTCGCTCTGCGAGGTGGCGAGCTGCAGGCCGCGCAGGTTCGCCGCCTGGTCCGCGGCCATCATCTCGGGCTGCCAGCCGGCGCTGCCGGTTTCCCAGGCGAGCATCACGCGCGTCTGTTCGGTGAGCGGACGCCTGAAGTCGGTTTCGCGCCAGGCCACCAGCGTGCGGTTGAGCAGGCCCTGGGCGGGGCTGCGCGCCACGCGCACGTTCTCGGGGGTCGCCGCGGTGGCGATGACGCTCTGGCGCCAGCCGCCGAAGTCTTCGTCGACCAGGATGCTGCGTTCGGTGGCGCGCGCCAGGGTCACCCGGTCGGGCTCCACCTTGTCCAGCGCGAGGTCGAACTCCAGCGTGCTGACCAGCGACTGCACGGGCGTGCTGGCGGCCGTCCAGCGGCCCACGGCGCAGGCGCCCGCCACCGCCGGCGGTGGCACGGCCACGGGGGCATCGTTCAGCCGCACCTGCTCGCCCCGCAGCAGGGCCGACTCCACCTCGTGCTGGGCCGTGGGCGCGACCAGGGCCACGGCCCCGAAATCGCTGCCGACGGCGCGCGACAGCGTGAAGGCGCGCGACTGGCAAAAGCGCTCGTTCAGGTTCAGCGGCGAAGGCACGGTGGCGTAGGCCGGTTGTTCGGGCGAGGGCACATCCACGGTGTCGCCCTCGGGGAAACTGATGCTCACGCCCGCCGGCAAGTCGGCGAGGTTCAGCCGGTAGCGGCCACTGACGTAGACGTAGCGGTTGGCGGCGCGCTGCAAGATGACCTCGGGGCAATGCACCAGCCGCCCGCTCACGGTGCCCCCGCGAGGGAGCGTGGCGGCCTGCCAGCTGGTGGTGATGCTGGCCTTGCGGGGGTAGGGATCTTCGGCATCGGGGGCACCGCTGCCGAAGATGCAGCCGGCCAACGGCAACGCGCCGAACAGGGTGACGAGGATGCGTGGGTTCATGGCCACCTCAGCAGTTGGAAGCACCGAAGGAACCGATGCCGCTGGACGACTTCGCACTGATGGCGACACAACCGCCGCTGCTGGCAATCCAGGTGCCGCTGGGCGTGGTGCTGCTGGCGTTGCCGCCCGCGCCGCGCGCCTGGGCCAGCAGCCACAGGTTGGCGAAGGGCCGCGGCTGGCCCTCCAGGCCGACGTTGCCGCTGGCGTCCAGCCAGTAGCGGCCGGGCCACACCGGGCCCAGGGTGCGCAGCCAGGTGATCTCGGCGTCGGCGAGGTTGCGGCCGTTGAAGAACACGCCGGCCCGGCCGCCCGAAACCTGGGGTGGCAACGGCGCCCCCACGTCCAGCCCCGCGGGCGCGAAGCCCGCGGCGCCGTGGCCTTCGGCGCCCCACAGGCCCGAGCGCGGGTCGTACCACCAGCGCCCGGGCTGCAGCGGCACGCCCGTGCGGCTTTCGAGGGCCTGGCGCTGCGCGGGGGCCAGCACGCGGCCGTTGACGATCACGGCGGCCGGGGCTGCCGCGGGGTCCGCCCCGGGTGGGGCCGCGGTGGCCTGGGCCATGGGCACGGCCAGCGCCATCCAGAGAGATGAGGGGAGGAAGCAGGCCCGCCAAGGCAGGCCCCGGTGCAAGACAGACATGGCGTGGATCTCCAAAGGGGGCTACGACCGGGTCAGTCTGGGCAGGCGCTGCGCGAGCGGGGCTCCCTCCGCCGAGGGGCCGCGTTCCCTGGCCGTTCCCTGGCCCTTGCCTACACTGGCGCGAGCGCCGTTCCGCCTTCATCCCCGCGTAGACCTCGCTGCCGGCCGTGCTGCTCCAGAGCCCCCTTCGCCCTGCCCCCGAGCTGGCCTTGCACGGCCCGGTGCGCCTGGCCGGGCGCGTGCTGCCCGACGAGCGCCCGACGCAGCTGCTGGTGCTGCTGGCCTGCCGCGGCGGGGTGCTGCCGCGCCACGAAGCGGCCGCGCAGCTGTGGCCGGCGCTGGACGAGGCCGCGCGCCTGCGCAACCTGCGCAAGACGCTGCACCGGCTGCGCCAGCAGCACGGCGATGCGCCCCTGGCGGCCGAGCCCTCGCGCCTGCAGCTGCTGGCCGCCACCGACGTGGCCGCCATCGAAGCCGCACTGCGGGAGGGCCGTGCCGCCGAGGCGCTGGGCCGGCTGCACGGGCCCTTGGCCGAAGGCCTCTGCGCCGACGAAGCCGCGCCGCCCTGGCTGCAGGCGGCCCGCGATCAGGCCCTGGCGCGGTGGCGGCGCGTGCTGCTCGCGGCGCTGCCGACGCTGGACGCCGCGCGCGCCGAGGCCGAACTCGAACGCCTGCGGGCGCTGGACCCGCTGGACGAACCGCTGCTGCGCGCCCACCTCGAACGGCTGGCCGCCGCCGGGCGGCGCGAAGCCTGGTTGCGCGAGCGGCGCCTGCATGAACAACGCCTGCAGGCGGCCCAAGGCACGCGCTGCACGGCGTTGCCGGCCGACCCCGGCCCGGCGCCCGACGACCGCCGCGCCCCGCCCGCGGCGGCTACGCCCGGCTTCATCGGCCGCGACGACGAACTCGAACGCCTGCAGCCGTTGCTGGCCCGCCCGGGTCTGCGTCTGCAGCTGCGCGGGCCCGGCGGTGTCGGCAAGACGCGCCTGGCGGCCGAGCTGGCGCGGCAGGCCGCCCGCTTCGGGCTGGCGCTGGTGTGGTGGCCCTTGGCCGAGGCCGACAGCACCGCCGCCGCGCTCGGCCGCCTGGCCGCCGAACTGGGGGCCGACCTGGGCCCGCCGGGCGCCGAGATCGCAGCACTGGCCGCCGCGCTGCGCCGCCGCCCCACGCTGGTGGTGGCCGACAACGCCGAGCACCTGCTGGAAGCGCCGGACCGCGAACCGGCGAGCGCTGCGGCCTCAGGCTTCACGGCGGCGCTGCAGGCCCTGGCGAGTGCCGCCCCCGAGGTGCGCTGGCTGATCACCTCGCGCCAGGCCGCGGCGCTGGACGGTGTGCACGACGTCGCCGTCGGCGGGCTGGACCTGCCCGACCCTGCCGACCCACCGGGCGCCGTGCTGCGCAGCGCCGCCGTGCGGCTGCTGGTGGCCCGCGCCAGCGCGCTGCAGCCGGGCTTCGAGGCGCGGCCGCAGGCCGCCGGGCTGGGCCGGCTGGCGCGGGCCCTGGCGGGCCACCCGCTGGCGCTGGAGCTGGTGGCGGCGCAGCTGCGCAGCACCCCCGCCGCCACCCTGGCCGCCGAGGCCGAGGCTGGCGACGCCCCCGCGGCGCTGGAGGCCCTGCTCGCCGCCGCCTGGCGCACGCTGCCCCCGCCCTTGCAGGCCGCGCTGGTGCGTGTGGCGGTGCTGCCGGCGAGCCTGTCGCGCGCCGCGCTGCTGGCCGGTGGTGGGCTGCGGCCCGAGCGGCTGCAGGCCATCGTGCTGCGTTCCTGGCTAGAGCCCGAGCCGGCGAGTGACGGGGCCGCGGCGCCCCACCCCACCACTGACGATGGCACCGCCGCAGGCCGCCCCGACGCCGCCCCCACACGCTGGCGCCTGCACCCGCTGCTGCGCGCCTGGCTGCGGCGCCACCACGCCGCCGATGCCGCCACGGCCGCTGCCGCGCAGCAGGCCGCGGCGGCCGCGGTGATGGCCGAGCTGCAAAGCCTGCTGGCGCCGGGCGGCACCGACCGCCCCGGCGCGCTCGACCGCCTGGAGATCGAGCTGCCGATGCTGCGCCTGGCGCTGGACCTGGCCGTGGCCCGGGCCGACGCCGAGGCGCTGGCCGCGCTGGTGCGGGCGCTGGCAGCGCTGTTCGAGCTGCGCGGCCGCCGCAATGAAGGCCTGGCGCTGCTGGCCGATGTGGCCGCGCGCCTGGCCGCGGCACCGGCCGGCCGCCGAGGGGCGGTGCGCGCGCCGCTGCAGTCGGCCCGCGCGCTGCTGTGCTACCGCGCCGGCCACCACGAAGCAGCGCTGCTGCTCGCCCGCGGCCTGGCGCGTGCCGCCCCGCGTGAACGTGCCACCGCGGCCCGCACGGTGGGCCTGGTGCACTGGGGGCGTGGCGAACTGCCCGCGGCGCGGCGGGCCTTCGAACGCGCCCATGCGCTGGCCGTCGAACACGGCTGCGACGACCTCGTGCCCGAGGCCATCAACAACCTGGCCCTGGTGGACCACATGGCCGGCCGCGAAGCCGAGGCCGAGCGCGGCTACCGCCGCGTGGCGCAGCTGGCGCAGGCCCGCGGCTCGGTGCGCCTGCAGGCGCTGGCGCTGCTGAACCTGGGCTCGCTGCTGCACCCCGCCGGCCGCGGGCGCGCCGCGCGTGAGGCGCTGCAGGCGGCCCTGGCGCTGCTGGACGCCCACGGCCTGCATTCGCTGGTGCCCCATGTGCTGGCCAACCTGGCCGGTGCGCTGCTGGAGATCGGCGACGCGGAAGCCGTGGCCGCGCTGCGGGCCCTGCTGCCCCGCCTGCAGGCCGCGCTGCCGGCCGGTGAGGCCGCGCTGCGCGTGGCGCTGCGCCAGGCCGAGGCCCTGCTGCACGCGCGCCATGGCGACCCGCTCGAAGCCTGGGCACCGCTGCAGGCCGGCTGGCGCGATGCCGTGGCGCTGGGCCTGCAGCCGCTGCAGCTCGGCCTGGTGCTGGGCGCGGTGCAGGCCTGGGCGGCGGCCGGGCAGCGCGCCCGTGCGCTGGCCTGGCTGGCCTGGCAGCAGCAGCAACCCGCGCAATGGGACGCTGACCGCCGCGAAGGCGCGCGGCTGTGGAGCCTGCTGCGCCCCAGCGAGGCCGAAGCCGCCGCGGCGCGGCAGGCGGCCGCGGCGCTGAGCCTCGCCGATCTCGGCCAGGCGCTCGAAGAGGCCGCGGGCCCCGCAGGCTGAGCGCGCGCCCGCCGGGCCGGCAGGCCTTGCCAGGCGGGCCCCCGCCCACCGGGGCCCCCGCACGCGGGTGGCCTGCGGCCAGGGCCGGGCTACGATCCCGACCCTGCCATGGACACCCCGACGAAACCCCAAGCCGCCGCTGCTGCCTCGGCCCCGCCCGACCCCCGCCCGCTGCAGATGCTGCAGCAGGTTTTCGGCTACGCCGCCTTCCGCGGCGCGCAGCAGGAGATCGTCGATCACGTCACCGCCGGCGGCGACGCGCTGGTGCTCATGCCCACCGGCGGCGGCAAGAGCCTGTGCTACCAGGTGCCGGCCATCGTGCGCCACCGCGCCGGCCAGGGCGTGGCCATCGTCGTCAGCCCGCTCATCGCGCTGATGCACGACCAGGTGGGCGCGCTGCACGAAGCCGGCGTGGCCGCGGCCTACCTGAACTCCTCGCTGGAAGGCGACGAGGCGCGCCGCATCGAACGCGAGCTGATGAGCGGCCAGCTGGTGCTGCTGTACGCCGCGCCCGAGCGGATCCTCACGCCGCGTTTCCTGGCCATGCTGCAGAGCCTGCACGAACGCGGGCTGCTGAGCCTGTTCGCCATCGACGAGGCGCACTGCGTCAGCCAGTGGGGCCACGACTTCCGCGAGGAGTACCTGGGCCTCTCCGCGCTGCACGAGC
The DNA here is from genome assembly GCF_004016505.1 of Rubrivivax rivuli. Taxonomy (GTDB): domain Bacteria; phylum Pseudomonadota; class Gammaproteobacteria; order Burkholderiales; family Burkholderiaceae_C; genus Rubrivivax; species Rubrivivax rivuli. The sequence goes on from NZ_SACR01000001.1 coordinate 136,770, forward strand.
AGTTCCCGGGCGTGCCGAGGGTGGCGCTCACGGCCACGGCCGACAGCCACACGCGCGCCGACATCGTCGAGCGCCTGCAGCTGCAGGAAGCGCGGCTGTTTGTCGCCAGCTTCGACCGGCCCAACATCCGCTACACCATCGTCGAGAAGGACGAGCCGAAGAAGCAGCTGCTGCGCTTCATCCGCGACGAGCACGAGGGCGACGCGGGCGTCGTCTACTGCCAGAGCCGCAGACGAGTGGAAGAAACCGCCGGCTGGCTGCAGACCGAAGGCATCAACGCCCTGCCCTACCACGCGGGCCTGGACGCCGAGGTGCGCCGCCGCCACCAAGACCGCTTCCTGCGCGAGGACGGCATCGTCGTGGTGGCCACCATCGCCTTCGGCATGGGCATCGACAAACCCGACGTGCGCTTCGTCGCCCACCTCGACCTGCCCAAGAACATCGAGGCCTACTACCAGGAGACCGGCCGCGCCGGCCGCGACGGCCTGCCGGCCAACGCCTGGATGGCCTACGGTCTGGCCGACGTCGTCAACCAGCGCCGCATGATCGACGAGAGCGAAGCCGGCGAAGACTTCAAGCGCCTGCAGCGCAGCAAGCTCGACGCGCTGCTGGCGCTGTGCGAGGCCATCGACTGCCGGCGCGTGCGGCTGCTGGGCTATTTTGGCCAGCCGAGCACGCCCTGCGGCAATTGCGACAACTGCCTCGAAACCCCCGAGACCTGGGACGCCACCGAAGCCGCGCGCAAGGCGCTCAGCGGCATCTACCGGTTCCGCCAGGCGGGGGGTCAGCGCTACGGTGCCGGGCACCTCATCGACGTGCTGCGCGGCAAGACCACGGAGAAGGTCACGCAGCATGGGCACCAGGGCCTGTCGACCTTCGGCGTGGGTGCCGACGTCAGCGAGGCCCAGTGGCGCCTGGTGCTGCGCCAGCTCATCGCGCTGGGCCATGTGGAAGCCGAGGGCGAATACAACACCCTGGCCCTGGCCGAGAGCGCCCGCGAGGTGCTGCGCGGCGAGGTGCCGGTGCGCCTGCGCGTGCCCACCGAGACCAAGGCGCGGGGCAAGGGCCCGCGCGGCGACCGCAGCAGCAGCCGGGGTGCCGCGGGCAAGCCACCGCCCCTGCCGCTGGACGAGGCCGCGACCGAGCGTTTTGCGGCCCTGAAGGCCTGGCGGGCCGAGGTCGCGCGCGAGCACAACCTGCCGGCCTACGTGGTGTTCCACGACGCCACGCTGGCCGAGATGGCGCGCGCGCAGCCGGCCTCGCTGGACGCGCTGGCCGGCATCAGCGGCGTGGGCGCCAAGAAGCTGGAGGCCTACGGCGCCGAGATCCTGCGGGTGCTGGGCGGCTGAGGCCTCCTCATTTATGTCGGCGGCACGCAAAATCTAAGCAATGGGCGGGTCGACGGGGGCATACTCCGCCGGTCGCTCACGACGGTGAGCCTCTGTGCCCGGGCATGCCGGGACGGCCAGGAGCAGCACCAACTTGCCGCCTATGCCTGACGCGCCATCTGGCGACGCTGTGGACCCTGTCCTGCTGCCCGAAGCGGGGTTGGCAGACACCGTCATCGGCGAGCAGCCCCTCACCTTTGGTGGTTTCGTCGTGGCCATAGGCGCCTCGGCCGGCGGGCTGGACGCGCTGGAGCGCCTGTTCGGCGCGCTGCCGGTGGACACCGGCGCCGCCTTCGTGGTGATCCAGCACCTGTCGCCCGATCACAAGTCGATGATGGACAACCTGCTGGCGCGCTACACCGCGATGCCGGTGCAGGTGGCCGGCCACGACATGCCGCTGGCGCCCAACGCGGTGTTCCTGATCCCGCCGGCCAAGAGCATGCGCATCGCCGGCGACCGGCTGCTGCTCACACCCAAGCCGGAGCACGGGCTCTCCCTGCCCATCGACGTGTTCTTCACGAGCATGGCCGAGCAGTGCGCCGACCGCGGCATCGCGGTGGTGCTCTCCGGCACCGGCAGCGACGGCTCGCGCGGCATCCCGGCCGTCAACGCCGCCGGCGGCTTCGTCTTCGTGCAGGAGCCCGCCGATGCCAAGTTCGACGGCATGCCGCGCAGCGCCGTGGGCACCGGGCTGGCCGACGTGGTGGCCCCGGCCGAGGCTTTGGCCGAGCGCCTGAGCACGCACTTGCGCGCACCGCGGCACGCCTCGATGCGACTGCTGGCCGGCAGCCCGCCACCGGGCGTGGCCGAGCCGCTGGAAGGCATCCTCGAACTGCTGCTGGGCAGCAGCGGCATCGATTTCCGCGATTACAAGCCCACCACGGTGCTGCGCCGCATCGAGCGCCGCATGCAGGTGCAGCGCACGGCCTCGTTGCCGGCCTACCGCGAGGCCCTGGCCGGGTCGGTCGAGGAACAGGCCGTGCTGCGGCGCGAGCTGCTGATCCCGGTGACGCGCTTCTTCCGCGATGCCGATGTCTTCGAGCACCTGGCCGAGCAGGTGATCGGGCCGCTGGTCGGCCGCGAAGCCACGATGGAGCCCATCCGCGTGTGGGTGGCCTGCTGCGCCACCGGCGAAGAGGCCTATTCCATCGCCATCCTCTTCGCGGAGGCCTTCCAGCGCCTGGGCCGCATGCGGCCGGTGAAGATCTTCGCCACCGACGTCGAGCAGCACTACCTCGACCAGGCCGGCGCCGGCCACTACCCCGACACCATCGCCGCCGAGGTTTCGGGCCAGCGCCTGGAGCGCTGGTTCATGGAGCGCGACGGCGGCTGGACGGTGCGGCCCGAGATCCGCCAGATGGTGATCTTCGCGCGGCACAACCTCGTGGCCGACCCGCCCTTCACGCGCATGGACCTCGTGACCTGCCGCAACGCGCTGATCTACTTCCAGCCCGGCGCGCAAGAGCGGGCGATGCGGCGGCTGCAATACGCGCTGCAGCCCGGTGGCCACCTGTTGCTGGGGCCCAGCGAGTCGCTGGGCGTGCTGCACCGCGACTTCGCGGCGCTGCCGGGCCGCGGCAAGATCTACCGCCTGCTCCGGCGCGATCGCCTGGGCCTGCAGCTCGACAGCAACTCGCGCCACGAGACTTCGTCGCAGCGCCGCGCGACGCGGCGCCGCCCGCCCGAGGTGGCACCGCCGTCGGCGCAGGCCTGGGTGACCCAGGGCGAGCGCCAGCTGCAGCAGGTCTACTTGCCACCCTCGCTGCTGGTGGGCCCCTCGCGCGAGCTGCTGCACGTGTATGGCAGCGCCAGCGAGCTGCTGCAGATCAGCGAAGGCCAGATGACGCTGGACGTGCTGAAGCTGCTGCCGCGCGAGCTGTCCTGGGCTGCCGGCCTGCTGCTGCAGGCCGTGGCCACTGAAGACCGCGCCGAGAGTTCCGCGCCGGTGCGGCTGGGCCAGGGCGAAGGTGCGCGCCAGCTGCGCGTGGTGGCGCGCCGCATGGGCGAGACCAGCGGCACGGCCGATGCCGGCGGCGCCCCTGTCACGCTGCTGAGCTTCGAGCCGTTGGAACTGCCCATGCTGGGCGCAGCGCAGGCCGCCGAACTCGATGAAGAGCAGCGCAAGCGTGTCGAGGCCCTCGAACGCGAACTCGATCTCACGCACGAGAGCCTGCAGGCCACCATCGAAGAGCTCGAAACCGCCAACGAGGAACTGCAGGCCACCAACGAGGAGCTGATGGCCAGCAACGAGGAGCTGCAGAGCACCAACGAAGAGCTGCAGTCGGTCAACGAAGAGCTGTACACCGTGAACTCCGAGTACCAGGAGAAGGTGGACGTGCTGAACTCGGTGAACGCCGACCTGGAGAACGTCGCCAAGGCCACGGCCACGCCCACGCTCTTCGTCGACGAGCAGTTGCGCCTGCTGCGCTTCACGCCCGAGCTGATGCAGCTGTTCAAGGTGCGCGAAGGCGACCGCGGCCGTTCGCTGGAAGACTTCGCGAACCTGCTGGATTACCCCGAACTCTTCAACGACCTGCGCCGCACGATGGCCGACAAGGTGGTCAACGAGCGCGAGGTGAGAAGCCGCGACGGCCAGTGGTGGCTGGCGCGCATGCAGCCCTACGCAGCGCGTGTGCCGGGCAGCACCAAGGCGGTGATGAGCTTCGTCAACGTCACTTCGCTGAAGGACAGCCAGCGCATGCAGTCCATCCTGGACTCGCTGGCCGAGCACCTGGCCGTGCTGGATGCGCAGGGCAACATCGTGCGCGTGAACGAGGCCTGGCGGCGCTTCGCGGCCGACAACGGCGACCCCGACCTGCGGCACAGCGGCCCCGGCCACAACTACCTCAGCGCCTGCGCCAGCGCGGCGCTCGTCGACCCCGACGCCCGCCGCGCCCACGAAGGCGTGACTGCCGTGCTGCGTGGCCACCTGCCCCGCTTCACGATGCAGTACCCCTGTGACAGCAAAGGCCAGCGCCTGTGGTTCCTGATGCATGCCGCACCCGTGGCTCACGCGGGCGGCGGGGCAGTGGTCAGCCACATCGAGATCACGGCCTGGGTGGACGCCCAGCTCCAGCCCGGCACGGGCACCCCCCTGGAGGACCCTGCCCGATGAGCGTGCACGGCCTGAAGCAGCGCGTCGAAGCGCGCGACCGCCTGCTCATGCAGGCCGAAAGCGTTGGGCAACTGCTCAACGAGCAACTGCTGGGCGCGGTGGCCCGCGGCGAGCTGGGTCTGATCGAAGAGGCAGCACGCCGCCACGATGCGAAGCTGGGCGAGCTGACCGAGAACCTGCGCATCTACCAGGCCGAGCTTCACGCACAGGCCGATGAGCTGCAGGCCAGCCAGGCCCGCACCGAGGCCCTGGCCGAACGTTTCGCGACGCTGTTCGCGGGCATGCCCGTGGCCTGCATCCTCGTCACCTTCAATGGCGAGCTGCTCGAGTGCAACGAGCTGGCCACGCGGCTGCTGAAGCTGCCGAACCGGCAGACCGGATCGGTTTTTCTGCACCGCCTGCTGGACAGCGCCGACTACCAGGATCGCGTGCGACCCGCCCTGCACGAAGCCCAGGCCACCGGCGCCAGCGCGCTGGACAACGTCGGCTTCTTCGGCGAAGGCGGCCGGCGCTTCAGCGGCGATCTCTACATCTCGCGCCTGCCCGGCACCGCCGGCACGCCCGCCGACGACCCTGGCCAGTACGTCTGCGCCGTGATCGACCGCACCGAGCACCTGCAGGACCTGCGCGCACTCGAAGCCTCGGAAGAAGCGCTGCGCCAGAGCGAGGCCTTCCTGGCCGAATCGGCGCGCCTGGCGCGCGTGGGCGGCTGGGAACTCACGCTGCGGCCGCACACGCTGCGCTGGTCGGCCCAGCTGCGACAGATGCTGGAGCTGCCGGCCGACGCGCCGGCCTCGCTGGAAGCCACGCTGGCGCTGTGCGCGCCCTACGACCGCAAGAGTTTCGCCGGTGCGGTGGCGCGGGCCGAGCTGGGCCAGCCCTTCGAGATCGAGATCGACATGCTCACGGCGCAGCATCGTGCGTTGCGCGTGCTGGCCGTGGGCTCGGCCCACATCGCCGACGGCCAGGTGCTGCGGGTCAGCGGTGCGCTGCAGGACATCACCAGCCAGCATCACGTGCGCCGGCAACTCGGCGACCTGACCGAACGCCTGGCCATCGCCAACGAGGCCGGCGGCATCGGCGTCTGGGACTGGAACCTCGCCGACGGCACGCTGGATTTCGACGCACGCCTCTGCGAACTGCTGGGCGTGCGGGCCACGCCGTCTGGCACGCTGCTGGACGCCCTGGCGCCGCTCTTGCTGCCGCACGAACGCGACCACCTGCACGCCGCGCTGGGCGTGGCGCTGAGCCGCCTGGAGCCGCTCAACGTGGAGTTGCAGCGCGCCGACGAGGCGGGCGCCGAGCGCTGGCTGCACGTGACCGGCCGCGCCCATGCCGATGCCCAGGGCCGCGTGCAGCGCGTGATCGGCTGCGCCTGGGACAGCAGCCCCGAACACGAGGCCTTGCGCCTGCTGGCGGCGAAAGAGGCCGCCGAAAGCGCCAACCAGGCCAAGAGCGCCTTCCTTTCGCGCATGAGTCACGAACTGCGCACGCCGCTGAACGCCATCCTTGGCTTCGCGCAGCTGATGCGTCTGGAAGCGCAGGCCGGCGATCTGGTGCTCAAGCCCCACCGCGTGACGCTGATCGAAAACGCCGCGCGACACCTGCTGGAGCTGGTCAATGAGGTGCTCGACGTCTCGCGCATCGAGGCCGGCAGGGTGGCCGTGCAACTGGCCCCTGTCGACCTGCGCCGCTGCCTCACCGAAGCCCTGCCCATGGTGCAGGGCCTGGCCGAGCGCCTGGGTGTGCAGCTCGACGACCAGGCCGGACAGGGAAGCGCCTGCTGGGTGATGGCCGACGGCCTGAGGTTGCGCGAGGTGCTCATCAACCTGGTTTCCAACGCCATCAAGTACAACGTGCCGGGCGGGCGGGTCGACTGCAGCATCGAACTGCAGGAAGAAAAGGTGCTGCTTCACGTGGCCGACACTGGCGTGGGTCTCAGCGCCGCCCAGCAGGCCGAGCTGTTCCAGCCTTTCAACCGCGTGGGCGCCGAAAGCTCGGGCATCGAGGGTTCGGGCATGGGCCTCTTTGTCAGCCGCCGCTTCATCGAGCTGATGGGCGGGCAGATCACGCTGACCAGCGCACCGGGCGAAGGCACGACGGTCACGGTGCGGCTGCCGGGTGCGCCTCAGGGCTGAAAACGGCCCGCATGGCTATCATGGCCGGTTGCCCTCAGCCGCCGCCATGCCCCAGCCTCCAGACGATCAACCTGCCCCGCCCCGCGCACCGCAAGAGCGAGCGCAGGAAAGCCGCTTTCTGAAGGTGCGCGGCGCACGCACCCACAACCTGAAGAACATCGACCTCGACATCCCCAAGCACGCGCTGGTGGTGATCACGGGGCTCAGCGGTTCGGGCAAGAGCAGCCTGGCCTTCGACACGCTGTATGCCGAGGGCCAGCGCCGGTACGTGGAAAGCCTGTCGGCTTATGCGCGGCAGTTCCTGCAGCTGATGGACAAGCCCGATGTCGATGTCATCGAAGGCCTGAGCCCGGCCATCAGCATCGAGCAGAAGGCCACCAGCCACAACCCGCGCAGCACGGTCGGCACCATCACCGAGATCCACGACTACCTGCGCCTGCTCTACGCGCGCGCCGGCACGCCCTACTGCCCCGACCACGGCCTGCCGTTGCAGGCGCAGAGCGTGAGCCAGATGGTCGATGCCGTGCTGGCCTTGCCCGAAGACACCAAGCTCATGGTGCTGGCGCCGGTGGTGCGCGACCGCAAGGGCGAGTTCGAGGACCTCTTCGCCGACATGCAGGCGCGCGGCTACGTGCGCTTCCGCGTGGGTGGCCAGGTGGTGGAGGCCGAGGCCCTGCCCACGCTGAAGAAGAACGACAAGCACGACATCGACGTCGTCATCGACCGGCTGAAGACCAAGCCCGACGTCAAGCAACGCCTGGCCGAGAGCTTCGAGGCCAGCCTTCGGATCGCCGACGGCCGCGCCATCGCGCTGGAGATGGACACCGGCCGCGAACACCTCTTCAGCAGCAGGTTCGGCTGCCCGGTGTGCAGCTACTCGCTGAGCGAACTGGAGCCGCGCCTCTTCAGCTTCAACAGCCCCGTGGGCGCCTGCCCGGCCTGCGACGGCCTGGGCCAGGTGACGGTGATGGACCCCGAGCGCGTGGTCGCCTTCCCCAGCCTGAGCCTGGCCTCGGGCGCGGTGAAGGGCTGGGACCGGCGCAACGCCTACACGCACTCGATGCTGGAGGCCGTGGCCAAGCACCTGGGCTTCGACATCGACACGCCCTTCGAGCAACTGCCCGAGCGCGCGCGCCAGGTGCTGCTGTACGGCAGTGGCAGCGAAGAGATCGAGTTCATCTACGAGGCCGAGAGCGCTGGCAAGGGCGGCCGCAAGCCGCGTGCCGTGAAGCGCAGCCACCCCTTCGAAGGGATCATCCCGAACTTCGAGCGCCGCTTCCGCGAAACCGACTCGGCTGCCGTGCGCGAAGAGCTGGCGCGTTACCAGGCCTCGCGCGCCTGCCCGCAGTGCGAAGGCTCGCGCCTGCGCCGCGAGGCGCGGCATGTGTTCCTGCAGCACGCCAACGGCGACAAGGGCCCGCCCATCTACGAGGTGGAGCACGCCACGCTGGCGCGCGCGCTGGCCACCTTCGAGAGCCTGAAGCTGCAGGGCGCCAAGGCCGAGATCGCCGAGAAGATCGTGCGCGAGATCCGCAGCCGGCTGCGCTTCCTGAACGACGTGGGCCTGAACTACCTCAGCCTGGACCGCGGTGCCGACACGCTCAGCGGCGGCGAGGCTCAGCGCATCCGCCTGGCCAGCCAGATCGGCAGCGGCCTCTCGGGCGTGATGTACGTGCTGGACGAACCCAGCATCGGCCTGCACCAGCGCGACAACGAACGCCTCATCGGCACGCTGCTGCACCTGCGCGACCTGGGCAACAGCGTGCTGGTGGTGGAACACGACGAGGACATGATCTGGGCCGCCGACCACGTGGTGGACATGGGCCCGGGCGCTGGCGTGCACGGCGGCCGCGTGATGGCGCAAGGCACGCCGCGCGAGGTCGCCGACCACCCCGATTCGCTGACCGGCCAGTACCTGGGCCGCGCGCTGCGCATCGAGGTGCCGAAGAAGCGCCGGCCGGCCAGCGGCTTCGGCGCGGCGCCCTTTCGCTTGAGCATCGTCAATGCGCGCGGCAACAACCTGCGCGGACCCGACGGCCAGGGCGTGAACGTCGACATCCCGGTGGGCCTGCTGACCTGCGTGACGGGTGTCAGCGGCAGCGGCAAGAGCACGCTGATCAACGACACGCTCTACGCCGCGGTGGCGCGCAAGCTCTACCAGAGCCATGCCGAGCCGGCGACGCACGACCGCATCGAAGGCCTGGAGCATTTCGACAAGGTCATCAACGTCGACCAGAGCCCCATCGGCCGCACGCCGCGCAGCAACCCGGCCACCTACACGGGCCTGTTCACGCCCATCCGCGAGCTCTTCGCGGAAGTGCCCATGGCGCGCGAGCGCGGCTACGGCGCGGGCCGCTTCAGCTTCAACGTCAGCGCCTCTTCAGGCGGCGGGCGCTGCGAGGCCTGCGAGGGCGACGGCGTCATCAAGGTGGAAATGCACTTCCTGCCCGATGTCTACGTGCCCTGCGACGTTTGCCATGGCGCGCGCTACAACCGCGAGACGCTGGAGGTTCTGTACAAGGGCAAGAACATCACCCAGGTGCTGGAACTGACGGTGGAAGACGCGCACGGCTTCTTCAGCGCCGTGCCCAACATCGCGCGCAAGCTGCAGACGCTGCTCGACGTGGGCCTCGGCTACATCCGCCTGGGCCAGGCCGCCACCACGCTCAGCGGGGGCGAGGCGCAGCGCGTGAAGCTGGCGCTGGAACTGAGCAAGCGCGACACCGGCCGCACGCTCTACATCCTGGATGAACCCACCACGGGCCTGCACTTCCACGACGTGCGGCTGCTGCTGAAGGTGCTGCACCAGCTGCGCGACGCGGGCAACACCATCGTCGTCATCGAGCACAACCTCGACGTCATCAAGACGGCCGACTGGTTGGTGGACATGGGGCCGGAGGGCGGCAGCGGTGGTGGCCGCGTGGTGGTGGCCGGCACGCCGGAAGAGGTGGCGGCCTGCGCAGAGAGCCACACCGGCCGCTTCCTCAAGGCGCTGCTCGACGAGGCCTGAGGGCGCGGTGCTCAGGCCGTGATGGGCCGCGCGTGTTCCACCATGTCGGTGAACAGCAGTTCCAGCGCGGCGGGCCGCATCTCGTAGGGGTCGAACTCGGCCTGCGCGCCGTACTTCAGGAAGATGGCACGGTGGGCCTCGGTGGTGCTGACCAGGCCCATGGCCCAGGCGCCATAGAGACGCTGGTCGATTTCCTTGTACGACAGGATGGCCGGCTCGCGGTGGCGCGGGTCGAGCAGGATGCGGTGGTACAGCGCGTTCACGACGCGGTGGTCGCCCTCCAAGCACTGCAGGAAGATGCCATTGCTGAGGATCAGCGCGCCCGTCACGCCCAGCGGGCCGTTGTTGCGCTGCGAGCTGCGCACGATGTCCTTCACCTCCACGGGTGAGAGCATGCCGGCGCTGCGGCTGGCGTAGATCAGGCGGATCAGCATGGGCCCTCCAGGGCGGTTGGCGGCGCGGGGCGCGCATCGTAAGCCGCGCGCGCCCCGCGCCGCAGCAGCCCATGAAAAGGCCCCGACGGGCAGGCCATGAAAAAAGGCCCCGAGGGGCCTTTGGCGTTCAACAGGCCGAAGCCCGTTTCACTTGAGGTGGCTGCTGATCAGCTTGGTCATCTCGAACATCGAGACCTGCGCCTTGCCCAGCACTTCCTTGAGCTTGGCGTCGGCGTTGATCAGGGTCTTCTTGGCCTTGTCCTGCAGGCCGTTCTTCTTGATGTACTCCCAGACCTTCTTGGTCACCTCGGTGCGCGGCAGGGCCGCCGAACCGATGATGCCGGCCAGCGCGGCGCTGGGGGTCAGGGGCTTCATGAAGGCGGCGCTGGGGGTGCGCTTCTTCGCGGGGGCCGCGGCCTTCTTGGCCGGAGCGGCCGCCTTCTTCGCCGGAGCCGCCTTCTTCGCGGGCGCTGCCGCCTTCTTGGCCGGAGCGGCCTTCTTCGCGTGAGCAGCGGCCTTCTTGGCCGGAGCGGCCTTCTTCGCGGCCGTTTTCGCAGGGGCTTTCGCCGGGGCTTTTTTCGCAGTTGCCATTTGGATGTTCTCCATCAGTGGATGAGGGATGCCGCTTGCCGCGCAAGCCCTGCATCACCTTCGTGCGCGGGCCTGTCTTTCCTGGGAAACGTGCAGGCGCGATGGTAATGCGCCTGTTTGGCACTGAGAAGCGGTTTTCCCAGGCAAAAGCTGCTTTCGCACCACGATTTGCGCCGCGTTATGCTGGGTGCATGAAGATCATCGTGCGTTGGTTGCTCCTGGCCGCAGCGCTGCTGCTGGTGGCCCACCTCTACAGCGGCGTGCAGGTGGCCAGTTTCACCGCAGCCCTCGTCGCCGCATTCGTGCTCGGTTTGTTCAACACGCTGGTGCGACCGCTGCTGGTGCTGCTGACACTGCCGGTGACATTGCTGACGCTGGGGCTGTTCCTCTTCGTCATCAACGCGCTGATGTTCTGGGCCTCGGCCAGCGTGCTGGACGGCTTCAACGTCACCGGCTTCAGCGCCGCGCTGATCGGCTCGCTGCTCTACAGCCTGTGCGGCATGGTCATCGACGTGGCCGTGGAGCGCCTGTTCACGCGCAGCCCCAGCTGATCAGTTCGGCCCTTCGCCCGGCGGCGGGCCGCCACGGCCCTCGCCGCGCATCTCGGCCGCGATCTCGCGGCGCTGCTGCAGCACCTGGCGCAGGCGTGCGTCGATGACCGAGGCTTCGATGAAGTCGGTGGGGCCGGGCCCGCGCGAGGCAGCCTGCGCCCGGCGCAGGCGGTCGATGGCCCCCGTGAGGTCGCCTACCGCGGCGCGGGCCTCGGCACCTGCGCGCAGGGCGCGCAACTTCAGGCCCAGGGCTTCGCTGCCGCTGGCCAGCAGTTCCCAGGCGGCGGCGTCGTTCTTCTGTTCGGAGACCCAGGTCTGCAGGTTCTCGACGCTGCGTCGCAGCGGCTCGGCCGCCGCGTCGGGCTTGCTGTCGTGCAGGCGCAGCGCAGCCTGTGTGCGCAGCAGCAGCGCCGGGCGTTCGTGGGCCGCGCCCAGCGTGTCCAGCACCTGCAGGGCGCCCGCAGCATCACCTGCGTTCAGCAGCACCTGCGCCTGCAGCAGGCGCAGCGCGCGTTCGGCCGCGGGCTCGCGCGGCACGGCCGTGGCCGCCAGTTGCAGCGCCAGCGCCACCTGCCGTTCGGCGCGGTCGTGCTCCTTCAGCAGCGATGCCGCCATCGCGCCGCCGTAGAGCGCGGCCACGCGGTCGGTGAGCGCGGGCGAGGACGTGGTGCCGCTCAGGCGCTGCAGGCCGGTGACGCTTTCATCCATCAACACACGCGAGCGCATCTGCATCAGCGCGTGCTGCAGCGTGGGCTGCGAGGCGCGGTTGTCGCCCAGCAGCGTGCGGCTGCGCGCCTCGCTGATGCGGTCGATGGTGAGTGGATGGCTGCGCAGGTAGGGGAACCCGCCGTTGTCGGACAGCCGCGTGGCCGCGTCCATGCGGTCGAACATCTGCGCCTGGCCCGCCGGCGCAAAACCCGCCAGCCCGAGCAGGCCGTAGCCGATGCGGTCGGCCTCGCGCTCCATGTCGCGCGAGAAGTTCAGCTGTGACTGGATGGCCGCGCCCTGCCCGCCCATGATGGCGGCGTTGGCGAGGTCGACGTTGTTGGCGCGGCTGGCCGCCAGGATGCCCAGCAGGATGGTGGCCACCGCGATCAGCGAGGCCTGCTGCTGCGGCGCGATGCTGCGGGCGATGTGGCGCTGCGTGACGTGGCTGAGCTCGTGCGCCATCACGCTGGCGAGCTGGTCGCGCGTGGTGGTGATGGCGATCAAGCCGAGGTGCGCGCCGACGAAGCCCCCCGGCAGCGCGAAGGCGTTGACGCTGCGGTCACGCACCAGGAAGGTTTCCCAGGCGAAGAGCTGGTCGGTGTCGGCGTCGATCTGGCCGATCTGGCGCGCGGCGGCCACCAGCGGGTTCCAGATCGACTGCAGGTACTCCAGCAGCACCGGGTCGTCGAGGTAGACCGGGTCGCGCCGGGCCTCGCGCATGATCTGCTCGCCAAGCCGGCGCTCGTCGCCCACGCTCAGGTCGCGCGAGGCGCTCTCGCCCAGCGCCGGCAAGCGCACCTGCGCGTGCGCGGGCAGGTTCAGGGCGGGCAACAGCATCGCGGCGGCCAGCGCAGCGGCCATGTGCCGCCGCCAGCGGGGCAGGGCCTGGGGGGCGGCCCCGGGGTTCACCGGGGCGGCGTGAGAGGGGCGGGTGATGGGCAAGCGGTGTCTCGGCAGGCGGCGGGAGGGCCTTGGAGCCGCGCGAGGGGCGCAGCGTTCCCTCTGGCTATCATGACACCGCCCTGTTGCTGAACGTGAAGCCGCCTGCCGACCCTGCTGCCATGAGTGCCCCCACGAACGATGCCAACACCGCCGGCCCGCTGACGCATTTCGACGCCCAGGGCCAGGCCCACATGGTGGACGTGGCCGCCAAGGCCGAGACCCACCGCGTGGCGCGTGCCGCCGGCAGCATCCGCATGCAGCCGGCCACTTTCGAACTCATCGCCAGCGGCCAGGCCAAGAAGGGCGACGTCATCGGCATTGCGCGCATCGCCGCCATCCAGGGCGCCAAGCGCACGGCCGAGCTGATCCCGCTGTGCCACCCGCTGCCCATCACCCGCGTGGCGGTGGACTTCGAACTCGACCGCGCCACGAGCACCGTGCACTGCAGGGCCCAAGTGGAAACGCTGGGGCGCACCGGCGTGGAGATGGAAGCGCTGACGGCCGTGCAGGTGGGCCTGCTCACCGTGTACGACATGTGCAAGGCCGCCGACCGCGGCATGGTGATGACCAACATCCGCGTGCTGGAAAAGCGCGGCGGCAAGAGCGGCGAGTGGGTGGCGGCGGTCTGAGGGCCGCGCCCTTCGCCGTCAATCGGCTGCGGTGAAGGCGCGCCAGCCCAGCGCCCGGGTCGGCGGGCGGCAGGCGAAGGTGGAGGCCGCCGGCATCGGCGCGGCAGGCGCCGAGGCTGCGGTTTCGCACACGGCGAAGAATTCCTCGGCGTCGGTTCTGCGGAACTCGCGCAGGCGTTCGGCAATGTGGCTGGCTTCGTCGAGCTTGCCGCGTTTGGCCAGCGAGTCGGCCCAGGCCATCATGAGGCGCGCATCCAGCAGGAAGTGAACGGCCCGTGCGAAGGCGCGCTCGGGATCGGGCACCGGCAGGCCGGCGGTGACGGCGGCGTAGTCGGCGTGGTGGGCGAAGAAGACGCTCTGCTGCCCTTCGGCCACGCGCACGGCCAGGGGCTTGCTGCCGGCCGAAGCGCTGAAGATTGCGGCCACGCGCAGGTAGTCGACCACGGAGAACACGGCCCCGGCAGCCACCAGCGCAGCCGCAGCAGCCAGCGCGCGCGAAGGTGGCGCCAACCGCTGCGCCACCACCGCGGCAGCCGATGCAGGCCCAGATAGCGATGCCGATACAGGCTTGGCAGCAGGCTGCAGCGCGTAGCCCCAGGCCCAGGCCGCCGGCAGCAGGAAGTAGCTGTACCAGAGCGGATACTCCAGCAGGCTGTGCAGGCCGATCATCACCACCATCAGCACGGCGGCGCGCTGCGCAGTGCCAGCATCGCCGCTTGCGCGCCATGCGGCCCGGCCGGCGGCCCACAACGCCCACAGCAACAGGCCCGTCACCAGCACCGCCAATGGCAGGCCCAGTTCCACCGCCAACTGCAACGGCAGGTTGTGCGTGTGGTCGAAGAAGGCCAGGGGGCGCTGCGGCAGCGGGGTCAGGGTCCAGGCGAGGTTGAACTCGCCGAAGCCCACGCCCGCCCAGGGCTGCTGGGCGATCATCGTCAGCGTGTCGCGCCAGATGGCCACGCGCGAGCCGCCCACGTCGGCCTCGGCCAGGCGCTGCGCACCGCCGAAGGTGTGCTGCGTGAGCGCCGCCCATTGCGCCATGCCCAGCCACGACAGCGCGTAGACCAGCGGCGCCGCCAGCAGCAGCACGCGGGCCGTGCGCGAGAGGCGCCTGTCCAGAAGGCCCCAGCAGGCCAGCAGCAATACGCTGACCAGGCCCGTGCGCGAGGCCGTGAGCACCACCGCGAAGACGCCCAGCGCCAGCAGCACGCCTGCCCACACGCGGCGCAGGCGGCCCAACTCGAACAGCGCAACCACGGCGATGCAGTGCCACAGCAGCAGGCTGCTGAGGTGGTTGGGCTGGCGCAGGTTGCCCACCGCGCGGCCGGGGATTCCCGAGGCGGCAAGCCATTCACCATCGGGCACGCCGGGGGCGAAGACCTGCACCAGCGCGATGGCGATGTTGAACACACCGGCGGCGACCCAGGCCCAGGCGAAGGCGGTGAACAGCGCCACGCCCTCGGGCCGGGCCCGCGCGCCTGCACCGCCGGCCAGCACCACCGCGGCCGCGAAAAGCGTGGCCAGCGCCGACATCGCCAGGCTGGACGGCAGCGAGCCCGGGCCCCAGGACCACAGTGCCGCACCGGCCAACACGGCCAGTACAGCCCACACCGCCCAAGGCCCCCGGCCCGGCCGCGCAGGGGCACTGACGGCCACGAAACCTGCCCACAGCAGGAAGGCCAGGGCCTGGTTGAGGTAGGTGGGGGAGGGGCTGACGTTGTAGGCGAGCAGGGCGGGGAGGATGGCAGCGGCCGCTCCAGCGGTGATCACGAATCGGTGATCGAGCTTCTCGGTAAGCAAGGACAACCCTCTTGTTTCAGTGATGGCGAGCCAAGGCTGGCCAGCGGCGCCGCAGCCTCGCTCAGGTCAAGGCCCGGGGAACCGTATCGACGCGAGCGCAGGGTAACGCAGTTGTGCGGCCTGCCACGCTTCCCGGGCCTCGTCGCAACGCCGGGGCGTGTGCATGCTGCAAAGGGCCCGCAGCATCCTTTCGGCGCTGTCCGGTTGCCCGTTGAGCCCCGCGGCCAAGGCGTACCGGTACATCACCGAAGGGTAGGCGTAGCGGTCGGAGACCCGGCGCATCAACTCCATCTGAGCTCCGGTCATCGCCGGGCTCGGCGGCGTCCGCGCGAAGAGAAGGAAGGATTCGAGTTGATCCAAGACTCGCAACTCAGGCGCGGTGCTGCTGGACGTCCGATCGCCGATCTTGGCCGACTCCAAGCGCAGCAGGCGGTGGCTCTGCTCGGCGCTCAGGTAGTCGCCGGCGATGACACCCAGCAGGCCCAATGCGCCCAAGACGAGCGAGGCCCAGACGGCCTGGAACTTCATCAACCGGGCGGGCGCTCTGCCCAGGGCATGCACTGCACCGATGGCCACGCCCACCGGCAACAGAAAATAGGCATAGGCGTGCGGCATCTCCAGCATCGCGTGCGCACCGAAAGCCAACACCATCATGAAGAGCCAGAAGGCACGACGATCAGGTTCGTGCGCAGCCTTCACCCACAGTTGCAGAAAACCCCAGGCCATCAGCGCGATCAGCACAACGGCCAGGGGCACACCCACCCAGACCATCAGATCGATCAGCAGGTTGTGGCTGTACTCGTAATGCGCGTGCAGCGGGGGAAGGTCTGCCGACGCCGCAGCCTGCGCCTGTGAGGTCTGCAACCAGCCATAGCCGCCGAGCGGCGACCGGCCAACCGCCTGCAGCAGCGCGCCCCAGAGCGGCAGCCGACCATTGCCGCCCTCGATCGAGGCCAGAGGGGGGCGACCTTCGTCCAGCGCGAGCCCGGCGTTGATGGCAGGCCAGCAGGCCGTCAGCAGCGCGAAGGCGCCGCCACCTGCGACCACATGCAACCAGCGCACCTGGCCACGCGCCCCGTTCCCGCGCGCGACCCACGTCATCGCGGCAAGCAACAACAGCCACTGGACCCAGGCCGTACGCGAGACCGTGGCAGCCATGCCTAGGATGAGAAAAAGGCCGGCGAACGCGAACCCGACAGCGCTGAACCGCCCCTGCTCGCGCAGTACGGCCAATGCGCACAGCCCCAGGAAGGTGACCGTGCTCAGATGGTTCGCCTGGGCAAGATTGCCGAAGGGGCGGCCGAGAGCAGGCATCTCGACGCCGTAGATGCCGAGCGAAAACACCTGGGTCCATTGAACCAGGGCGATGCCGACCGACAGTGTGGCGGCGACCAGAATGCCCGCGGCGAAGGCGCACACCCCGTCCCATGCCGGCTGGGTCGTGGCCGACACCAGTTCACGGCCCCAGACGATGGCTCCTGCCGTTGCGGCAAGGTAGAGCGCCACCATCACCGCATCGCCGGAGAAGGGGAGGAGACCCAGCCCCTGTTGCAGCATCACGCTGCTGCCCGCCAGGCCAAGGGCCAGCAGCCAAGGCAGCGGCACCACCGGGCGACTTCGCAGGAAGAGCAGCCCCAACGCGAGCATCGCCAGCGCCCAACCGTCCTGCCACGCCGACAGCCAGGGCGGGTAGTGGTTGGGCAGCAGCCACGCAAACGGCAACAGGACCGCGAAGAGCTTGATCACACCGGTGCCAAAAGCAAAAAAGGCAGCACGGGGCTGCCTTTGCCAGAGCCCTGGGGGCTCAGAACGTCATGGTTTCCTTGCAGGAACCCGGCAGGTACTTCTTGAAGTCGCTCACGCTGGTGCCGCACTTCCACGACTCGACGCGACCGCTGGCGATCGTCGGCTCGAGAATGACGTCGCCAGCAATGGGCAGGCCTTGCGTCGTGACCTTCACCTTGCCGGTGGTGCCCTTCGTGGCGATGGAAGCGACATACCGCGATGTCGACGAGGCCGACTCGCAACCCCACTCGTTGTCGCCCGGCAGGCTGGCGGACGGCGAGGTCTGCACGGTCTCGGTGATGGCGGTACGGCAAGTCGACGCGGCCAGGACGACCTCGGAAACCTTGGCCTTGACGGTGTAGTCCTGGTAAGCCGGCAAGGCCACGGCAGCCAGGATGCCGATGATCGCCACGACGATCATCAGTTCGATCAGGGTGAAACCTTGTTGGACGCGCTTCATGTCAGGAACTCCTGTGGGGCAAAGAAGGGGGGGTGGACGGACATCCCCCTTGGATGCAGGGTGCGTGCCAGCGATGCGGTGGCTCTGCAGGCGGTGTTTTCGCACAGCCATTGACGAGATTTGTCACCCGGCCTGTCCGCGCCACGCTCGCAAGCGCCTGTGTTGACAATTCCTGTCAGTCAGCCAGCGACAGCACTTGGCCGGTCGTGAGCGCCTGGATGCGGTGCCGTCCGGCCTGAGCGCCCACTTCGGTCATCACCGCATCCAGTTCGCCAGGCTTGATGTGGGTGATGTAGACCTCGGCGCCCTGCTCGAAGCCCTCGAGTTCGCGCTGCAGTTGCGACGGGCACAGGTGCTGGCTGATGGTGGCCAGCGCATGTTCGTCATCCCGGAAGGCGGTCTCGATGACCAGCACGGCCACCGGCAGGCTGCGCAGCCGCGCCCACAGCGCAGGGTTTGGCCCGGTGTCGCCCGTGAACACCCAGGCGCCTTGGCTGCCGTGCACGGCATAACCCACCGCCGGCACCGTGTGGCTGGCCGGCAGCACCTCGATGCGGTGGCGGCCCAGCGAAAGCACCTCGCCCACGGCCAGCGGTTGGAAGGCCAGCACCGGGTTCACGGTGTCGGGCAGGCGGGTGAAGTCGGGCCAGATCACGCCGTTGAACACGTGCGTGCGCAGGGCGGCGATGGTGTCTTGCAAGGCATGAACCACCACGGGCGGGCGCTGCGCCGCATGGCGCCGGCGCGTCACGCTGTCGGCCAGCAGGCCGATGGCGAGCACGTGGTCGAGATGCGAGTGGGTGACGAGGATGTGGTCCACGCGCGCCATTTCGTCGAGCGTGAGGTCGCCCACGCCGGTACCGGCGTCGACGAGCACGTCGTCGTCGAGCAGGAAGGACGTGGTGCGGTTGCCAGCGGCAATCGAACCCGAGCAACCGAGGACGCGGATCTGCATGGAAGGGTGAAGCGTGGACCCGCGGCACTGCAGGCAAGGCCCGCATGCTGATCGGGCCGGCGATCTCCGGCAAGGCAAGGTGACAGCTTTGTGGCCTGTCCGCGCGGGCAGTGCAAGGCCGGCGTGAAGCCCGTCACGCTGAGCACTCGCCTCGAGCGCAGGCGCGCCCGCGGCCTTTGTGCTGGCTCAGCGGTAGATGAACTGCATCTGCGTGCCGGCGAGTTCGATCACGTCGCCATTGCGCAGTGGCACCGAGTCACCCACCAGGGGCACACCGTTGATGCTCGGCCGGGTGGCGCCTTCGACGTGGGCGAAGGCGTAACCGTTCGGGCGCTTGGTGATGGAAGCCACCTGCACGCCCGGCTTGCCCACGGTGGTGACCACCTTCGTCAGCGAGACCTCGCGGCCGGCGGCGGCGCCGTTCAGCACCTTGATCGAGGCCGGCTGCGTGGGCACGGGGGGCGGCGCTGGCGGCAACGTGCCCAGGCCGCCAAAGCTGGACGGCGTGCTCGCATAGGTGGGCGCCGGCTGCGTGGGCGGCACGCTGTGCCCGGCCGAGGCGCTGCTGCTGCCCGGCCGCATGATCATGGTCTTTTCGTACTCGCCGCTCTCGTCGACCAGGAACTTGATCTTGTACTTGCCGATCTCGACCGTGTCGTTGTGCGTGAGCAGCTGCTTCTTGATCGCCTTGCCGTTGATGTAGGTGCCGTTGGTGCTGTTAAGGTCTTCGATGAAGACGTCGGCCCCCACCATCTGCAACACGGCGTGCTCGCCGCTGACAGCGAGGTTGTCGATGACGATGTCGTTGTAGGGCCGGCGGCCGAGCGTGGTCTTGTCCTTCGTGATCTGGACTTCCTTGATGACCACACCGTCGAGCGAAACCACCAGCTTGCCCATGCCTACCCTCGATTCAATCCGCTGCCGACCGCAGCTGCCTCAATGCGCCTGCGGCGTCTGTGTCTTCCCTGGCCCACCGGCTCGCGGCTCAGCGCCTGAAAGGCCACCAAGACCGCGCCGGAGCGCTCGCGCCGCCTGAAGCGCGCGCCAGGATGACAGAGATATTATCCTTTCCCCCCGCATCATTGGCCGCGTCGATCAGCGCCTTCCCCCTTGTTTCCAGCGAGTCGTGCGCCAGCAACACCTGGGCAATGCCGGCGTCGTCCAGCATGTCGGACAGGCCGTCCGAGCACAGCAGGAACACATCGCCCGGCAACACGTCGTGCTGGTGGGTCTCCAGCAGCACCGAATCCTCCACGCCGACGGCACGCGTGACGAGGTTCTTGTTCGAAGAGAAGGCAGCCTGCTCGGGCGTGATGAGGCCGGCGTCGAGTTGCTCCTGCAGCAGTGAGTGGTCGCGCGTGACCTGCTGCAGCTTGCCTGCGCGCAGCCGGTAGCAGCGTGAATCGCCGACGTGGCCGAGCAGCACGCGGTCATCTCGGAAGACAGCCACCACCAGCGTGGTGCCCATGCCCGCGTACTGCGGGTTGGAAGTCGAGGCGTTGAAGATGGCGCGGTTGGCGTTGTCCACGCAGATGTCCATTGCCCGGCGCACTTCGGCATCGCTGGCCTGCTTGCTGGCCTCACGCAGCCAGCGACCGAGCTCGGTGCGGATGAACGAAGTGGCCATGCTGCTGGCCACCTCACCGGCGTTGTAGCCGCCCATGCCATCGGCCAGCACGGCCAGCGCGACGCCGTCGTCGGTGGCCACCGAATCCTCGTTGTTGCTGCGCGCCCGGCCGGGGTCCACCGCAGCAAAGAGTTCGATCGTCATGGGCACGGGGAAGGTCGGCGTCGCGCGGAGTGAAGTGCCCTGGGATTGTGCATCGGAACGCGGAGCCTGCTGCGCCCCCCCATGCCCGGGTTCAGGCCCCGGCAGCTGCACCATGACCGCCTGAAGCTCGGCCACCAGCAGCTCGCAGGAGGCCGGACGTTGAGAGGGCTGTTTGGCCAGCAGCCGTGCCACCAGCTCGGCCGTGGCCGCCGAGACGCCAGGCACCAGCGTTCGCAGGTCGGGGGCCGGCGTGGACGCCACGTCGCGCAGCAGTTCACCCATCGAACTGGCTTCGTGCGGCAGGCGTCCACTCAACAGCTGGAACAGGATCACGCCCAGCGCGTAAAGATCGGTGGCAGGGGTGGGCGGATTGCCTGCCAGTTGCTCTGGCGCCATGTAAGCCGGTGTGCCCATCACGACACCAGTGCCGGTCTGCGCGGCGTCGGCGGCGCGGGCGATGCCGAAGTCGGCCAGCTTGACGACATTGCCCGGCAGATGCACCAGCACGTTCGCTGGCTTCAGGTCGCGGTGCATGACGCCGTGGCGGTGCGCGTGTGCCACGGCCGCCGCCATGCGGCTGGCCAAGGCCAGCACCAGCGCCTCCGGCAGCAGGCGGTTGTGGCTGGTGTAGCGGGACAGGTCGTCGCCCGGCACCAACTCCATCGCCAGCCACGCGAGGCGGCCTTCGATCCCGGCGCCATGCACAGCCACGATGTCCGGATGCACGAGTCGCTGCGCGTTGCGCGCAGCCGCGACGAATCCTTCTTTCCATCCGGCTGCGGCGTCGCCCGTTGGCACGGTCGACAACTTGAGGGCCACAGGGGGCCCGCCAGCACCTTCGGCCAGGTAGACCTCGCCGCTGGCGCCCCGCCCCAGCAGCCGCTGCAAGCGGAAGCCGGCGACCGTCTGGCCGAGGCGCCAGCCTTCTTGCATCAGAGGGCGGTCAGGCCGCAGCGCTGGCGCGCTTGCGCTTCACCAGCACGCCGATCGCCAGCACGAGCAGCGCACCCGCAACGCCGGCGCTGTACTTCACGCTGGCCACGACCTCAGGGAGCTTGCCTTCCACCAGCTCGCTGGCCAGAGGCATGTGGCCGACGATGGCCGGGTCGGTGACGGCCATCGTGCCGGCAATCCATCCCAGCAGCATGCCGCCGGCGGTGATGATCATCGGGAAGCGGTCCATGAGCTTGATCACGAGCTGGCTGCCCCAGACGATGATGGGAATGCTGACGACCAGGCCGAAGATCACCAGCGCCATCTGGTGCTCACCCGCGCTTTGCGCGGCGCCGGCGATGGCAATGACGTTGTCCACGCTCATCACGAGGTCGGCCACGATGATGGTCTTCACGGCGGCCCAGAGCTTGTCGGAGGCGTTGATGTCGCCATGGCCCTCTTCATCGGGCGCCAGCAGCTTGACGCCGATCCACACCAGCAGCGCCGCGCCCACCAGCTTGAGGAAAGGAATGGCCAGCAACGTCAGCGCGAAGAAGATCAGGATGACGCGCAGGACGATGGCGCCCGCGGTGCCCCAGATGATGCCCTTGGTGCGCTGCGCTGGCGGCAGCTTGCGGCAGGCCAGGGCAATGACCACGGCGTTGTCACCCCCGAGCAGGATGTCGATCATGATGATCTGGCCGACGGCGATCCAGAACGCGGGGTCAGTGAACATGTCCATGAGAGGGTGGG
The DNA here is from genome assembly GCF_004016505.1 of Rubrivivax rivuli. GTDB lineage: Bacteria > Pseudomonadota > Gammaproteobacteria > Burkholderiales > Burkholderiaceae_C > Rubrivivax > Rubrivivax rivuli. The sequence goes on from NZ_SACR01000001.1 coordinate 158,733, forward strand.
CGCTTTCAGCAGGGAAACGGTGGCGCGGGCGAAAAAGCCCAGCCCGGATAGGCCCAAAAGTGTAGTCGGCGCCCCAGGGGCGCCGACTGTGGAAATTACGACCGCCCGCGCGGGCCGCCGAGGCCCGCTAGATCAGAGCAAGGCCTTGAGCAGGCGCGCCATCTCGCTGGGGTTGCGCGTGACGGTGAAGCCGCACTCTTCCATGATGGCGAGCTTGGCATCGGCGGTGTCGGCACCGCCACTGATCAGCGCGCCAGCGTGGCCCATGCGCTTGCCGGGAGGCGCGGTCACGCCCGCGATGAAGCCCACCACCGGCTTCTTCATGTTCGCCTTCACCCAGCGGGCGGCGTCGGCTTCGTCAGGGCCGCCGATCTCGCCGATCATGATGACGGCGTCGGTGTCCGGGTCGTCGTTGAAGGCCTTCATCACGTCGATGTGCTTGAGGCCGTTGATAGGGTCGCCGCCGATGCCGACCGCGCTGCTCTGGCCCAGGCCGATCTCGGTGAGCTGCGCCACGGCTTCATAGGTGAGCGTGCCCGAGCGGCTGACGACACCGATGCGACCCTTGCGGTGGATGTGGCCCGGCATGATGCCGATCTTGATCTCTTCAGGCGTGATCAGGCCGGGGCAGTTCGGGCCCAGCAGCAGCGTCTTCTTGCCGCCGGCCGCTTCCTTGGCCTTCATCTTGTTGCGCACATCCAGCATGTCGCGCACGGGGATGCCTTCGGTGATGCAGATGGCCAGGTCGAGGTCGGCTTCCACGGCTTCCCAGATGGCAGCTGCCGCGCCGGCGGGCGGCACGTAGATCACGCTGACGGTGGCGCCGGTCTCGCTCTTGGCTTCCTTGACGCTGGCGTAGATGGGGATGTCGCTGAACTTCTCGCCGGCCTTCTTCGGGTTCACGCCAGCCACGAACGCAGCCTTGCCGTTGGCATAGGCCTGGCAGCCCAGGGTGTGGAACTGGCCGGTCTTGCCGGTGATGCCTTGCGTGATGACGCGGGTGTCTTTGTTGATGAAGATGGACATGTCTTGTTCTCCGGGTCAGGCAACGGCGGCGACGATCTTGGTGGCGGCTTCGGCCATCGTGTCGGCGGCAATGATGGGCAGGCCGCTGTCGGCCAGCATCTTCTTGCCCAGGTCTTCGTTGGTGCCCTTCATGCGCACCACCAGCGGCACGCTCAGGTTCACGGCCTTGCAGGCGGTGATCACGCCCTCGGCGATGGTGTCGCACTTCATGATGCCGCCGAAGATGTTGACGAGGATGCCTTTGACCTCGGGGTTCTTCAGCATGATCTTGAAGGCCTCGGTGACCTTCTCGGCCGTGGCGCCACCGCCCACGTCCAGGAAGTTCGCCGGCTCGCCGCCGAAGAGCTTGATGGTGTCCATCGTGGCCATGGCCAGGCCGGCGCCGTTGACGAGGCAACCGATGTTGCCGTCCAGGCTGATGTAGGCCAGGTCGAACTTGCTCGCTTCCACCTCGGCCGGGTCTTCTTCGTCCAGGTCGCGGTAGGCCACGATCTCGGGGTGGCGGAAGAGCGCGTTGCTGTCGAAGTTGAACTTGGCGTCCAGCGCGATCAGGTTGCCCTGGCTGTCGCGGTTCAGCGGGTTGATTTCCACCAGGCTGGCGTCGGTGGCCATGTAGCAGGTGTAGAGCTTCTGGAACAGGTCGATGGCCTGCGCCGTGCTGTTGGCGGGCAGACCGATGCTGTCGGCAATCTTCTTGGCCTGCTCGGCGCCCAGGCCGGTCAGCGGGTCGATGAACTCGGTGATGATCTTCTCGGGCGTGCTGTGCGCCACTTCCTCGATGTCCATGCCGCCTTCGCTGCTGGCGATGAAGGCCACCTTCTGCGTCGCACGGTCGGTCACCAGCGAGACGTAGTACTCCTTCTGGATGTCGGCGCCTTCTTCGATGTAGAGGCGGCGAACCTTCTGACCTTCAGGGCCGGTCTGGTGCGTCTTGAGCTGCATGCCCAGGATCTGACCGGCCAGCGTTTCCACTTCGGCCAGGCTGCGCGCCAGCTTCACGCCACCGCCCTTGCCGCGGCCGCCGGCGTGGATCTGCGCCTTCACCACCCAGACGCTGCCGCCGAGCTTCTGCGCGGCTTCCTGCGCTTCGCGCACGGTGAAGGCGGCATAACCGCGCGGCACCGGCACGCCATGGGCGCGCAGCAGCTCCTTGGCCTGGTATTCGTGGATCTTCATCGGGAGGGCTCCTCTTCGCTCGTGCGGTGTGTCGTCGGGAATGGGTCAGGCGCTGGGTGCGGCTTGCGCCCAGCGGGGATAGAAACGGGCCACCACGGCGCCATTGCTGCGCAATGCGTGACAGCGGTCGATCTGGAAGGGCCGGCTGGCGCCCTCGGTGTCACCGCGGGTGTCGATCACTTCGCCCGCGAAAGCCTGCACCACCGCGGTAGGCAGCACCTGCGCCAGCTCGGTGATGTGGGTGCAGCCCAGCACACCGCCCACGCGTTCGCGCAGGCGCAGGCGGAAGTGGTCCATGAGGTTCAGGCCAGCCAGGCGCGCGTAGATGTCGCCGTGGTCGTTGCACTGGCCCGTGTAAGGCATCCAGCGGGTCTCGGAGCCGGCCTCGAGGATGTCGAGCTTCTCGTTCACCACCAGGCGCAGCAGCATGTCGTGGATGGGCACGCCAGCGGGCCGGGGACCGCTGCCAAGCTGCGTCGTGCGGGTCTTGGTGTCGGTGAGCGTGGCATCCACTTCCCACAAGCCATCACCACGCGCATACACCTGCACGTCGATCTGACGGCGGTGCTTCAGCTGGCGTTGGGCCGCCGCTTGCGGAAGGGTCATGGGGGGACTTCGGAGGCAGACGCTGCAGGGCGCTGGGGCAGCGCGGCGGCGAATTTAGCATGTGGCGCTGCAGCAAAAACTTACAGCGAAGCCCGAAGTGCACGATCGTGCGGGAAGAAAGTGCGCGGGAATCAGCCCTCGGTCTCGTCACCACCGCCGCGCACCACGCGCTGGATGACATCGCCCTCGAAGCCGCGGCCGGCGAGGAAGCGCATCTGCTTCGCGCGCTCGGTGGCGTCGGCGGGCGGCTCGCCGAAACGCCGCCGCCAGACCTCCAGCGCGCGCTCGTACTCGGTGGCCCGGGCCTGCTGCAGCGTGCTGGCCACCAGCGCCGGCGCGAGGCCCTTGTGCTGCAAGATCTGCTTGAGGCGCCGCACACCATGTCGGCGACCCTGGCCCTGGAGCACGGACTCGGCCGTGCGCACTTCGCTCAGCAGCCCCTTGGCAGCCAGCTCGTCCAGCGCAGCGGCGATTTGTGCGGCTGCGGTGACGTCCTCGGTGTCTTGCACGAACCGACCGAGCTTGCGCTCCAGCTCGGCACGCGAGTGCTCGCGCTGCGCCAAGTGGCGCAGCGCGCGGCCCTTGACCGACAGCGCGCCGAAGCCCACCGCGGGCCGCCGCCCGTGCCTTACTCGGACGCTTCGGCGTTGAGCAGCGGGATGCCCATGTGCTCACGCACCTTGTTCTCGATCTCGCGGGCCACGTCGCTGTTCTCGCGCAGGAACTCGCGGGCGTTGTCCTTGCCCTGGCCGATCTTCTCGCCGTTGTAGGCGTACCAGGCGCCGCTCTTCTCGAGCACGCGGGCTTCGACACCCATGTCGATGATCTCGCCTTCGCGGCTGATGCCTTCACCGTAGAGGATGTCGAACTCGGCGGTCTTGAAGGGCGGGCTCACCTTGTTCTTGACGACCTTGACCTTGGTCTCGGAACCGATGACCTCTTCGCCCTTCTTGATGTTGCCGGTGCGGCGGATGTCCAGGCGGACGCTGGCGTAGAACTTCAGCGCATTGCCGCCGGTGGTGGTTTCGGGGTTGCCGAACATCACGCCGATCTTCATGCGGATCTGGTTGATGAAGATGACCATGGTGTTGGTCTTCTTGATCGTGGCGGTGAGCTTGCGCAGCGCCTGGCTCATCAGGCGGGCCTGCAGGCCGGGCAGGCTGTCGCCCATCTCGCCTTCGAGTTCGGCCTTGGGCGTGAGCGCGGCCACCGAGTCGACGACGATGAGGTCGATGCTGCCGCTGCGCACCAGGGCATCGACGATTTCGAGCGCCTGCTCGCCGGTGTCGGGCTGGCTGATCAGCAGATCTTGCAGGTTGACGCCCAGCTTCTGCGCATACTGGATGTCGAGCGCGTGTTCGGCATCGATGAAGGCGGCGGTGCCGCCCTGCTTCTGCATCTCGGCGATGACCTGCAGCGTGAGCGTGGTCTTGCCCGAGCTTTCAGGGCCGTAGATCTCGACGACGCGGCCGCGCGGCAGGCCGCCGACGCCTAAAGCGATGTCCAGGCCCAGGCTGCCGGTGGAGACGACCTGGATGTCTTCGATCACCTCGCCTTCGCCCAGGCGCATGATCGAGCCCTTGCCGAACTGCTTTTCAATCTGGGCCAGCGCCGCCTGCAGGGCCTTGGCTTTCTCGGTGTTCAGTGCTTTCACGGGTGCGTCCATGCTGGGTTCTCCTCGGTTGGCAGCGATTATGCCGCGAAGACTGGATATGCGTACAGTCCTTTTGGGGTAACCCCGTGGGGGCACCCGGCCGAGGGAACCGCAGCATAGACGCTGATCAAGGCGGGGCCCGACGGCCTGCCTAGAATTTCCGGACCGCCGGGCACGCTGCCGGCCACAGGCACGGTTCACGTGCCGCAAAGGAGACAGGCTCATGCGCATCCTCATTGCCGAAGACGACCAGGTGTTGGCCGACGGCCTCTTGCGTTCGTTGCGGGCCGGGGGCTACGCGGTGGACCAGGTGGGCACGGGCAGCGAAGCCGATGCCGCCATCGCCGGGCACGAGTTCGACCTCGTGATCCTCGATCTGGGCCTGCCCAAGATGCACGGCTTCGAAGTGCTGCGCAAGATGCGCGCGCGCGGCAGCAGCGTGCCAGTGCTCATCCTCACAGCGGCCGACAGCGTGGAGCAGCGCGTCAAGGGCCTGGACCTGGGCGCCGACGACTACATGGCCAAGCCCTTCTCGCTGCAGGAGCTGGAGGCGCGGGTGCGCGCGCTCACGCGCCGCGGCCTGGGCACCGCCAGCAGCGTGCTCAAGCACGGCCCGCTGACCTTCGACGCCACCGGCCGCGTGGCCTACCTCAACGACCAGATGGTCGAACTGAGCGCGCGTGAACTCAGCCTGCTGGAGGTGCTGCTGCAGCGCGCCGGCCGGCTGGTCAGCAAGGACCAGCTGGTGGAGCGCCTGTGCGAGTGGGGCGAAGAGGTCAGCAACAACGCCATCGAGGTGTACATCCACCGCCTGCGCAAGAAGATCGAGCAGGGGCCGGTGCGCATCGCCACCGTGCGAGGCCTGGGCTACTGCCTGGAAAAGATCGCGGCCTGACTTGGCCGAAGCCGCCCCGCCCGCCACCAGCACCGCTGCGCTCGAAGCGCGGCCGGCGGCCACTCCGGCCACAGCCCCCTACCGCGAACAGCGCTCGCTGTTCGGCGAAATCCTCGACTGGATGCTGGCGCCGCTGCTGCTGCTGTGGTCCATGAGCCTGGGCTTGACCTGGGTGGTGGCGCAGTCCATCGCCGCCCGCCCCTACGACCGCGAACTGGCCGATGCCGCGCGCGCCCTGGCCCGCCAGGCCACGGTGCAGACCTCCACCGTCGACCTGCCAGTGGGCAGCGTGCGGGCCGAGCTGGAGCGTGCAGCCGCCACGCTCAAGCGCGATGACGACGACGACCGCAGCTACTACCAGGTGCTGGGCCGCCGCGGCGAACTGCTGGCCGGCGAGGCCGCGCTGGCCGTGCCCACCGAGCCCGGCGGCGAGACCACCCCGATGCCGGAAGGTGGCGTGCGCTTCCGTGACGACACCATCGGCGACGAACCTGTGCGCGTGGCCTACCTCTGGCTGCCACCCGCGCCTGGCGACACGCGCAGCGAAGCGCTGGTGCAGGTGGCCGAGACCCTGGGCAAACGCAGCAAGCTGGCCACCGAGATCATCAAGGGCGTGATCCTGCCGCAGTTCGTGATCCTGCCGCTGGCGGTGCTGCTGGTGTGGTTCGCCCTCACCCGCGGCATCCGCCCCCTGGCCGAGTTGCAGCAGCGCATACGCAGGCGCGAAAGCACCGATCTGTCTCCCATTCCCGATGGCGACGTGCCCGACGAGGTGGCGCCCCTGGTGGGCGCGATCAACGACCTGCTGCAGCGACTGGACAAGACCATCGCCACGCAGCGCCACTTCCTCGCCGACGCGGCGCACCAGCTGAAGACGCCGCTGGCCGGCCTGCGCATGCAGGCGGAACTGGCCGCGCGCGAGATCGACAGCGGTCGCGGCGACCCGGCCTCGATGAAGCACACGTTGCGCCAGATCGCGCTGAGCACGCAGCGCGCAGCGCACATGGTCAACCAGTTGCTGGCCATGGCGCGCGCCGAAGACACCGGCCAGGCGGCGCGCCACCAGGACGTGGACCTCGCGGCCATCACGCGCGCCGTGGTGCGCGACTTCGTGCCGCGCGCCATCGAGCGGCGCATCGACCTCGGCTATGAAGGCCCGGCCGACACCAGCGGCGACCGCGACACCCGACCGGTCTCCACCCGCCTGCGCGCAGAACCGGTGCTGCTGAGCGAGATGGTGCGCAACCTCGTCGACAACGCGCTGCAGTACACACCGCAGGGGGGCACCGTCACGGCGCGCGTGCTCACCGACCCCTTCGGCCAGGTGGTGGTGCTGCAGGTGGAAGACACAGGCCCCGGCATTGCGCCGGGCGAGCGCGAAGCGATCTTCCGGCCCTTCTACCGCGCCCTGGGCACGCAGGTGGATGGCAGCGGCCTGGGCCTGGCCATCGTCGCCGAGGTGGCGCAGCGCCACGGCGCCGACATCACCGTCACCGACGCCCGCCCGCGCCCCAGCATGGGCGGCGCGCCAGGCACCACGCCTGGCGCGTTGTTCACGGTGCGCTTCCCTCTGGCGGCGACGAATGCTTCGGACCCAGCTTCCCGCGGCGGAACCGGCGCTGCCGGGCCGCTCGCGGACGGCCCCTAGGCCAAGCAGGGGCCCTCGTCAGGGTCGGGGTGGCGAGCGCCAGCGAGCCTGGGGGCTTCAGCTCTGCATCAGGCGGCGGCTGCGGGCGATGGACATCAGGATGCCCAGCCCCAGCCCCAGCGAGACCATGGCCGTACCGCCATAGCTGACGAAGGGCAAGGGCACGCCCACCACGGGCAGGATGCCGCTGACCATGCCCATGTTGACGAAGGCGTAGGTGAAGAAGCTCAAGCTCACCGCGCCGGCCAGCAGCCGCGTGAAGACGGTGGGCGCCTCCGCCGCGATCATCAAGCCACGGAAGATCAGGAAGGTGAAGGCCGCCAACAGGATCAGCACGCCCGCCAGGCCGAACTCTTCACTGAACGCCGCAAAGATGAAGTCGGTGGTGCGTTCGGGGATGAACTCGAGGTGCGTCTGCGTACCCTGCATGAAGCCCTTGCCACCGAGCCCGCCAGAGCCGATCGCGATCATGCCCTGGATGATGTGGAAGCCCTTGCCCAGCGGATCGCGCGTGGGGTCGAGCAGCGTGCAGACGCGGTTGCGCTGGTACTCGCGCAGCACCGGCCATTCCACGCCGGGCTGGCAGATGGTGTCGCCCGTCAGCACGATGGCCAGCAGACCCAGGGCGCCGACCACCAGCGCCGGGATCACCAGCTTCCAGCTCAGGCCGGCGAAGAACATCACGTAAAGGCCGCTGCCCAGGATCAGCAGCGAGGTGCCCAGGTCGGGCTGCTTGGCCACGATCAGCACCGGCACCCCCACCAGCAGGCCCGCGATGACGAAATCGGGCACGCGGAGCTGGCCTTCGCGCTTCTGGAACCACCACGCCATCATCAGCGGCATCGCGATCTTCATGATCTCGCTGGGCTGGATGACCATGAAGCCGATGTTCAGCCAGCGCTCGGCGCCCTTGCGCGTGATGCCGAACATGGCCGTGGCCACCAGCAGCACCAGCCCCGCCACGTACAGCGGCACCGCCAGCTGCTGCAGCTTCTGCGGCGGCACCTGGGCCACCACGAACAGCACCGCCAGCGCCAGCAGCATGTTGCGGCCGTGGTCGACGAAACGCGTGCCGTGGTCGTAGCCCGCGGAGTACATGGCCACCAGGCCGATGGCGGCCAGCAGCGCAATCGCCACGGCCAGCGCCGCGTCGAAGCCGCTGAACACCCGGCGCAGCAACAGCCAGGGCGAGGGGCGTTGGAAGACGGCGTTCATCGCCGCTGGACCGCTGTGTTCACCAGCAACGGCGGCAGGGCGGCCACACGCTGCGGCGCCGAAGCCGGCGCAGCCGGCGCGCCGGGCACGGCAGGGGCCGCGGGCGCCGAGGCCGCTGCGACGGGCGGCAGCGGTGCGGCCTGCTGGCCTGGCAGCGGCACGTCCACCGCACGGCGCGGCGTGCCGATGGGCGTGAGCACGCGGCCTTCGCGCACGCCGGCGAGATCTTCTTCGCTCGGGTACAGGCCCAGCAGCAGGTAATCGAACACGCGCCGCGCGATGGGAGCCGCGGCGTCACCGCCAAAGCCGGCGTTCTCCACCACCACGGCCAGGGCCACGGTGGGCGCATCGATGGGCGCAGCGGCCATGTAGAGCGCGTGGTCGCGCTTGTGCTCTTCCAGCTTGGCGGCGTTGTATTTCTCGTTCTGGCGCACGCCCACGGCCTGCGCGGTGCCGGTCTTGCCGCCGCTGGCATAGGACGCCCCGGCAAAGCTGCGTGTGGAGGTGCCCTCGGTCGTCACGCCGGCCAGCGCGCGGCGGATGATCTCCACGTGCTCGGGCTTCAGCGCCAGCGGCGGCAGCGCCTGGCCGGCGACGGGCTTGCGCTCGCCGCTCAGCACGTTCTCCACCTCGCGCACCAGGCGCGGCTGGTAGCGCTGGCCGCCGCTGACCAGCGTGGCGGTGGCGCTGGCCAGCTGCAGCATGGTGAAGTTGTTGTAGCCCTGGCCGATGCCCAGCGAGATGGTTTCGCCGGCGTACCATCGCTGCTGCTCGGGTTTCTTGTAGTAGCGGCGTTTCCAATCGGTGGAAGGCAGCACGCCGGCCACTTCGTTCTCCAGGTCGATGCCCGTTCGCACGCCAAAACCAAAGGGCGAAAGCTGCTCGTGCATCAGGTCCACGCCCATCTCGTTGGCCAGCGAGTAGTAGTAGACGTTGCTGCTCTTGACGATGCTGCGGTGCATGTCCACCGGCCCCAGGCCCTTGTCGCCGTGGCTGCGGAAGGTGTGGTTGCCGAACTGGAAGGTACCGCCGTCCTGGATGACGGTGCTGGCGCTGCGCTTGCCCGAGGTGAGCGCGGCCATCGCCATGAAAGGCTTGAAGGTGCTGCCCGGCGGGTAGGTGCCGCGCAGGGCCCGGTTCAGCAGCGGCTTGTCGATGCTTTCATTCAGTTCGCGCCAGCTCTCCACATCGATGCCGTCGACGAAGAGGTTGGGGTCGAAGGTGGGCTTGCTCACGAAGGCCAGCACCTCGCCCGTGCGCGGGTCGAGCGCCACCAGCGCGCCGCGACGGTCACCGAAGAGCTGCTCCACCAGCGCCTGCAGCTTGATGTCGATGCTGAGCACGAGCTTGTCGCCCGGCGTGGGCGGGTGGCTCTTCAGGCGCCGCACGGCGCGACCGCCGGCGCTGGTCTCCACCTCTTCGAAGCCGGCGGTGCCGTGCAGCACGCTCTCGTACGCCTGCTCCAGGCCCAGCTTGCCGATGTACTCGGTGCCCTTGTAGTTGCCCTGGGCCTCTTCGTCCCACTCTTCCATGGCCTTCTTCTCGGCCTGGTTGATGCGGCCGATGTAGCCCAGCAGGTGGCTGCCCGTCTCTCCCAGCGGGTAGCTTCGGAAGAGCCGCGCCTTGACCTCCACGCCGGGGAAGCGGAAACGCTGCGCCATGAAGCGCGCCACCTCTTCGTCGCTCAGCTTGGTGCGGATGGGCAGGCTCTCGGCGCCCTTGAGTTCTTCCTGCAGGCGCCTGAAGCGGCGGCGGTCGCGCGGCTCGATGGTCACCACCTCGGCCAGCTCGTCCATCAGCGCATCGAGCTCGGCGGCCGAAGACCGCCCGCGCTGCGGCGAGATCTCCAGCGTGTAGGCCGAGTAGTTGGTGGCCAGCACCACGCCATTGCGGTCGACGATGAGGCCGCGGTTGGGCACGATGGGTACCACCGCGATGCGGTTGGCCTCGGCCTGCGTGGCCAGTTCGTCGTGACGGATGACCTGCAGGTAGATCAGCCGCGCGGCCAGCAGCGCGAAGGCCAGCAGCACGAAGGCCGCGGCGGCGAGCAGCCGGCCGCGGAAGCGACCGACTTCCTCCTCGACATCGCGCAGGATGGTCATCACAGCGGCCTATTCTGATCGGGGTCGGGCGCGCGGCGCTGCGGTGCCAGCAGCAGCAGCGTGGCCACCGGCCACAGCAGCGCCTCGAACACGGGCGCCAACAGCAGGCTCCAGCCCGGGAACATGTCGCCGGCGGCCATGCGCACGGCCAGCGAGACCGCGTGCGCGAGCACGAACACCGGCAGGATCTGCAGCGCCTGCTCCACCACCCCGAACCACAGCAAGCGCCGGTGGATGCTGATGCCGGCGAAACCGAGCAAGGTGTAGGCCAGCGCATGCTGGCCGAGCAACGCGCCCTGGTGCACGTCCATCAGCAACCCGAAGAGGAACGCAAGGCCCACACCCACGCGGCGCGGCTGGTGCACGCTCCAGAACACCAGCACCACGGCCAGCAGGTCGGGCATGGCCGGCACGCGGCCCAGCGGCAGCATGTTGAAGGCCGCCGCCACGGCCAGCGTGAAGGCAATGAAGAAGGGGTTGACCGGCAGCAGCAGCTGGTCGGAACCGCGCGGCATGATCATCGGGCCAGCTCCTGCAGGCGCGCATTCATGGCGTGCTCGCCGCGCGTCGCGGCGTCTTCAGCTGGTGGTCGGGCCGGCCGGTCTTCTCGACGGCCTCGGGCTCGGGGCGGGCAGGCAGTTGCGCGGCCACCGGCTCCAGCACCAGCACGTGGCGAACGCCGTCGGCCTGCGCCACGGGCGTGAGCAGCACGCGCGCAAAACCCGATTCCACGCGCCGCTCGACGTTGGCCACGCGCGCCACGGGCAAGCCCGGCGGGTACACCCCGTCGAGCCCGCTGGTCTGCAGTTCGTCGCCCACCTTCACGTCGGCGTTGGCCGAGGCGTAACGCAGCTCCATGCCCCCGGCCGCACCGCCGAAAGCCGCGTTGCGCTGCTGCGTGCGCACGTTCAGCACCGGGATGGCCGCGTCCTTGTCGGCCAGCAGCGTGACCTCGGCCGTCAGCGGGTACAGGCGCGTCACCTGGCCCAGCACGCCGGCTTCGTTGATGACGGGCGCGCCCAGCACGACGCCCTGCGTGGCGCCGCGGTCGATGATCACCTTGCGCGAATACGGGTCGGCCGCCTCGTACAGCACCTCCGCCGGGCGCGAGCGCACGGCCACGGCCTGGCGCAGTTCGAGCAGGGCGCGCAGGCGGTCGTTCTCCTGCTGCAGCTGGGCCGTGCGCAGCGAGCGCTCGGCCTGGGCCGCCAGGCGCTGTTGCGCCTCGCGCTCGGCGGCCTGGGCCTGCCGCAGCCCGCGCAGGTAGTCTTCGCCGCCCTCCCACATCTCCACGGGCACGGCCAGCGCACGCTGCACCGGCAGCAGTGCGACGGCCAGCGCCGCTCGCAAGGGCTGCGTCCAGCCAAAGCGCGTGTCGGCGACCATCAGGAACACCGCCAGCGCCGAGAAGAAGACGAGCTTGCTCAGGGCCGAAGGGCCCTGGCGGAAGAAAGGCGGCGGGGTGCGGTCGAGCGTTCCCAAAGGCATTGGGGTCGCTCCTGCTGCAGCGGTGCCGGGCTTACTCGGAAGTGAAGATGGAGCCCAGGCGCTCCATGCGCTCCAGCGCCATGCCGCAGCCGCGCACCACGCAGGTCAGCGGGTCTTCGGCCACCAGCACGGGCAGGCCGGTTTCTTCGGCCAGCAGGCGGTCGAGGTCGCGCAGCAGCGCGCCGCCGCCGGTGAGCATCATGCCGCGCTCGGCGATGTCGGCGCCCAGCTCGGGCGGCGTCTGCTCCAGCGCGTTCTTCACCGCGCTGACCATCTGGTTCAGCGGGTCGGTGAGGGCTTCGAGGATCTCGTTGCTGCTGATGGTGAAGCTGCGCGGCACGCCCTCGCTGAGGTTGCGGCCCTTGACTTCCATCTCCTTCACCTCGCTGCCGGGGAAGGCGCTGCCGATGTTCTTCTTGATGGCCTCGGCCGTGGGCTCGCCGATCAGCATGCCGTAGTTGCGGCGGATGTAGTTGATGATGCTTTCATCGAACTTGTCGCCGCCCACGCGGATGCTGCCCTTGTAGACCATGCCGCCCAGGCTGATGACGCCCACCTCGGTGGTGCCGCCACCGATGTCCACCACCATCGAGCCGCTGGCCTCGCTGACGGGCAGGCCGGCGCCGATGGCCGCGGCCATGGGCTCTTCGATCAGGTAGACGTCGCTGGCACCGGCGCCGAGCGCGGATTCACGGATGGCGCGGCGCTCCACCTGCGTCGAGCCGCAGGGCACGCAGATGATGATGCGGGGGCTCGGGCGCAGGACGGACCGTGGGTGGACCATCTTGATGAACTGCTTGAGCATCTGCTCCGTCACCGTGAAGTCGGCGATGACGCCGTCTTTCATCGGGCGGATGGCCTCGATGTTGCCGGGCACCTTGCCCAGCATGGCCTTGGCTTCCTTGCCGACGGCCTGGATGGTCTTCTTGCCTTGGGGGCCGCCCTCGTGGCGGATGGCCACCACCGAAGGCTCGTCCAGCACGATGCCCTTGCCTCGCACGTAGATCAGCGTGTTGGCGGTGCCGAGGTCGATGGCGAGATCGGTGGAGAAGTAGCGGCGCAGGGAAGCAGCAAACATGGGCGGTGGGGCAGAACGGGTGCGCGGGCGGCGGGCGGACGGGGTGCGTCGTTCGCAGGCGGGTGGAGGGCCTGGGGGGTGGACCGGGTGGAAACCTGAGGTCTGACCGGGTACGACGGCAGGGCCGCCGGGCGCTGGCGCTGGGGTGTTGGGGGTGTTCGGGTCGCAAGACCCGGCGCTTTCAGGGCCGCCACGGTAACCCGCTTGCGGCCGCGCACCAAAGGACTTGCGGGTAACCGGAGATAATAACGTAAACACCTCCCGCCTCCGTGGTAAGGCGCTGCTTTTTTCAGCAGGGCAAGCGCTTGCATCGGGCTCTGGCGGGCCCCATCCGAGACGCCCCGCGCGGGCACACACCCCTGGCACCGATGGCCCTGACCTTGCAGGAAGTGAGCCGCATCGCTCACCTGGCGCGCCTGGAACTCTCCAGCGCCGAACAGACCCAGATGCTCGAACAGCTCAACGGCTTCTTCGGCATCGTCGAGCAGATGAGCGCCGTCGACACGAGCGGCGTCGAGCCGCTGTACACGCCGCTGTCGGCCGTGCAGGCGGTGGAACTGCGTCTGCGCGAAGACCGCGTCACCGAGACCAACCAGCGCGAGGCCCACCAGCGCAGCGCCCCGGCCGTGGAAGACGGCCTCTTCCTCGTGCCCAAGGTGATCGAATGAGTACGCCCGTGCACGACGGCTTGCACACGCTGGGCGTCGCCGCCCTGGCGCGCGGCCTGGCCGCGAAAGCCTTCTCCAGCGTCGAACTCACGCAGGTGCTGCAGGCGCGCATGGCGCAGCACGCCGGCCTGGGCGCCTTCCTCGCGACGAACCCCGACACAGCGCTGGCCGAAGCCCGCGCTGCCGATGCCGCCATCGCGACGGGCACGGCCGGCCCACTGACCGGCATACCGCTGGCGCACAAGGACATCTTCGTCACCGACTTCGCGCGCAGCGGCCTGGCCACCACCGCCGGCAGCCAGATGCTGAAGGGCTATGCCAGCCCCTTCGACGCCACCGTGGTGGCGCGCCTCGTGGCCGCCGGCACCGTCACCCTGGGCAAGCTGAACTGCGACGAGTTCGCGATGGGCTCGGCCAACGAGAACAGCGCCTACGGCCCCGCGCGCAACCCCTGGGACCCCACGCGCGTGCCCGGCGGCAGCTCGGGCGGCAGCGCCACCGCCGTGGCCGCTCGCCTGGTGCCCGCGGCCACCGGCACCGACACCGGCGGCTCCATCCGCCAGCCCGCCAGTTTCACCGGCATCACCGGCATCAAGCCGACCTACGGCGTGTGCAGCCGCTACGGCATGGTGGCCTTCGCCAGCAGCCTGGACCAGGCCGGCCCGATGGCCCGTTCGGCCGAAGACTGCGCGCTGCTGCTCTCGGCCATGAGCGGTTTCGACGAACGCGACGCCACCAGCGCCGAACGGCCACCGCAGGACTTCCATGCGCAGATGCTGCAGCCGCGTGCAGGCGCCAGCGCAGCGAAGCCGCTGCAGGGCCTGCGCATCGGCCTGCCGAAGGAGTTTTTCCCCGCCGCACTGGCGGCCGACGTGAACGGCGCCGTGCGCAGCGCGCTGGCCGAGCTGGAGAAGCTGGGCGCGACGCTGGTGGACGTGAGCCTGCCGCGCACCGAGCTTTCGATCCCCGTCTACTACCTGATCGCCCCGGCCGAGGCCAGCAGCAACCTGAGCCGCTTCGACGGCGTGAAGTTCGGCCACCGGGCTGCGCAGCATGGCGACCTGCTCGACATGTACAAGAAGACGCGCGCAGAGGGCTTCGGGCCCGAAGTGAAGCGCCGCATCATGATCGGCACCTACGTGCTGAGCCACGGCTACTACGACGCCTACTACCTGCAGGCGCAGAAGCTGCGCCGCATGATCGCCGACGACTTCCAGGCCTGCTTCCAGCACTGCGACGTGATCGCCGGGCCTGTGGCGCCCACGGTGGCCTGGGCCCTGGGCCAGCAGCGCGAGCCGCTGCAGGACTACCTGGCCGACATCTTCACGCTGCCCGGCAGCCTGGCCGGCCTGCCCGGCATGAGCGTGCCGGCGGGCTTCGGCGAAGGCGGCCTGCCCGTGGGCCTGCAGCTCATCGGCAACTACTTCCAGGAAGGCCAGTTGCTGCACACGGCGCATGCCCTGCAGCAGGCCACCGATTTCCACCTGAAGGAGCCGCAGCTGTGAGCGCGCCCGCCCTGATCCGCGGCTACGAGGTCGTCATCGGCCTGGAAACGCACGCGCAACTCTCCACCGCCAGCAAGATCTTCAGCGGTGCTTCCACGCAGTTCGGCGCCGCGCCCAACACCCAGGCCTGCGCCGTGGACCTGGCGCTGCCGGGCACGCTGCCGGTGATGAACAAGGGCGCGGTGGAGCGCGCCATCCAGTTCGGCCTGGCGGTGCACGCGAAGGTGGCGCCGCTGTCCATCTTCGCGCGGAAGAACTACTTCTACCCCGACCTGCCCAAGGGCTACCAGATCAGCCAGTACGAGATCCCGGTGGTGCAGGGCGGCAAGGTCGAGTTCGTGCTGAACGGGCAGAAGAAGACCGTGCGCCTGACGCGCGCCCACCTCGAGGAAGACGCGGGAAAAAGCCTGCACGAGGACTACCAAGGCCAGACCGGCATCGACCTGAACCGCGCCGGCACGCCGCTGCTGGAGATCGTCTCCGAGCCCGACATGCGCAGCAGCGCCGAAGCGGTGGAGTACGCCAAGGCGCTGCACACGCTGGTGGTGTGGCTGGGCATCTGCGACGGCAACATGCAGGAAGGCAGCTTCCGCTGCGACGCCAACGTCAGCGTGCGCAAGCCCGGCGCGCCCTTCGGCACGCGGCGCGAGATCAAGAACCTCAACAGCTTCCGCTTCCTGCAGCAGGCCATCGATTTCGAGGTGCAGTGGCAGATCGACCGCGTGGAAGACGGCCTGCCCATCGAGCAGGCCACCGTGCTCTTCAACCCCGACACGGGCGAGACGCGCGCGATGCGCAGCAAGGAAGACGCGGCCGATTACCGCTACTTCCCCGACCCCGACCTGCCGCCGCTGGTGATTTCGCCCGCGTGGGTGGCGCGCGTGAAGACCGCGATGCCCGAGCTGCCGGCCGCGATGGCCGAGCGCTTCGTGCGCGAGGACGGCCTGCCCGAGGCCGACGCCGCGCTGATGACGCAGAGCCTGGCCTTCGCGAGGTTCTACGAAGCCGTGCGCGACGGCTGTGGCACCCCCAAGCTCGCCGCCAACTGGCTGATGGGCGAGGTGAGCAAGCGCCTGAACGCCGAAGGCCGCGGCATCGAAGCCGCCGCGCTGCAACCGGCCACGCTGGCTGCGCTGATCCGCCGCGTGGCCGACAGCACGGTGTCGAACAACGGCGCGCGGCAGGTCTTCGAGCTGTTGTGGTCGGGCGCGCAGACCGATGTCGACGCCATCATCGAAGCCCAGGGCCTCAAGCAGATGAACGACAGCAGCGCCCTGCTGGCCATCGTCGACGAGGTGATCGCGGCGAACGCCAAGAGCGTGGAAGAGTTCCGCGCCGGCAAGGAAAAGGCCTTCAACGCGCTGGTCGGCCAGGTGATGAAGGCCAGCAAGGGCAAGGCCAACCCGGCGCAGGCCGGCGAACTGCTGCGCCAGCGCCTGGGCTGAAACGCGCAAGCCGCCAGCCGGTCAGCGGCTGGCAGGCTTGGGGGCGGGAGGGGCTGCGGGGGCCGCCGGCATCGGCCCGAGCGAACCGGCCGGCGCGCCGCTCCAGAGACGCCGCAGGCGGTCGAGCTCGGCGTCGTAGAGCCTGTTGATGCGCTCCAGCTCGGCCTGTTGCGTGGCCGTGGCGGCTCTCTGCGCATCCACGGCGGCATCGTTGGCATCGATTTGCGACTTCAGCCGCGGGGGCAGCGGCTTGCCCTGGTAGAACTCGGCCTCGTCCAGCAGCGGCTTGCGTTCGGCGGCCAGCCCCCGCAGGCGCAGTTCGGTGGCCTTCATCGCCAGGCGCACGGTGTCCAGCGCGTTTTCTCTGGCGCGCTGGTGGGCAGCCTCGTTCGGGAAACGCGCCATCAGGTTGCGGTCGCGCCGCACGGCATCGGCAGCGGCGGCCTTGGCTTCCTTCTCGGCGCGCTCACGCGCTTCCTTCTCGGCCCGCTCTTCGGCCGTGAGCGTGGGCGGGATCACCTTGCGCAGGGAACCATCGCGATTGAGGATGTGCTGTTCCTTGGCCGCGCACTCGACGATCGGCCGATCGGCGGTCAGCCGGCGGCCCTTGTCGTCGATGCAGGTGTAGATGCCCGCCACCGGCGGGGCCGGCTGTGCCAGGGCCGCACCCGCGCTCACGCCCACCGCCAGCAGCAAGGCCAGGCGGTGCAGGGGTTGGCAGGTCGGTGCTCGGCGCATTCAGATCCCGTAGCGTTCGCGGTAGGCCTGCACCGGGGCGGCGTAGGCGCTCAGGGGCGTATCGGCATGGGCGTGCAGATACTGAAGCAAGTCCTGCAAGGTGGCGATGGCCACCACAGGCAGTTTCAACTCATCAGAAACGTACTGCACGGCGCTCCAGGGCACCTCCTGCCCCTTCGCGTCGGTGGCGCGTTCCTGGCGGTCGAGCGCGATGGCCACCCCGGCAGGCGTGCCGCCGGCGGCCGTGATCATCGCGATGGATTCGCGCACCGAAGTGCCTGCGGAGATGACGTCATCCACGATGAGAACGCGGCCGGCCACCTTCGCGCCGACAAGGGTGCCGCCTTCGCCGTGGTCTTTCGCTTCCTTGCGGTTGTAGGCGAAAGGCACGTTGCGGCCGTGGCGCGCCAGTTCCACCGACAGCGCGGCAGCCAGCGTGATGCCCTTGTAGGCGGGGCCGAAGATCATGTCGAACTGCAGGCCGCTGTCGATGAGGCGGCGTGCATAGAATTCCGCGAGGCGGCCGAGCTTGGCGCCGTCGTCGAACAGGCCGGCGTTGAAGAAGTACGGCGACAGCCGCCCCGCCTTGGTCTTGAACTCACCGAAGCGCAGCACACCGGCCTGCACGGCAAACGACACGAATTCCTGCGCCAGCGGGGTGGAATTGTCGTTCGGCATGGTCTTCAAAAGGAGTGGAGTTTGGGCTTCCGACTGATCTCGTTGAACGTGAACGGCATACGTTCGGCGGCCAACAAAGGCCTGCAAGACTGGGCTGAAAGCGCGGCCGCAGATTGTATGGGGGTGCAGGAGCTCAAGGCCCACCACGCTGACATCGCAGGCAGCCTCGATTCCATCGCCGGGATGAAGGGCCACTTCCACTGCGCCGAGAAGAAAGGCTACTCGGGCGTGGGCCTGTACCTGAAGAAGAAGCCGCGCGAAGTCATCACCGGCATCGGCAACCCCGAGTTCGACGCCGAAGGCCGCTGGGTGGAAGCGCGCTACGACACCGCCCGGCGCAAGCTCTCCATCATCAGCTGCTACTTCCCCAGCGGCAGCAGCAGCGAAGAACGCCAGCAGGCCAAGTTCCGTTTCCTGGCGCTGATCTACCCGCACCTGATGCGACTGAAGGAGGAACGCGAGTTCATCCTGGTGGGCGACGTCAACATCGCGCACCGCGAGGCCGACCTCAAGAACTGGAAGGGCAACCAGAAGAACAGCGGCTTCCTGCCCGAAGAGCGCGCCTGGATGACGCGCCTGCTGAGTGAAGGCGGGCTGGTGGATGTGTACCGCCGGTTGCACCCCGACACCACCGACGAGAGCTACACATGGTGGAGCAACCGCGGCCAGGCCTGGGCGAAGAACGTGGGCTGGCGTATCGACTACCACCTCGCCACGCCCGGCCTGGCGGCCAAGGCGCGCGCCGCGCACATCCACAAGGCGCAGCGCTTCAGCGACCACGCGCCGCTGACCATCGACTACGACTTCACGCTCTGAGGCAGGCTCGCGGCTGCCTGCAGACTGCCGCCGCGCCCTCAGGCGGCCTGCAGCATCGCCGCCTTCAGTTCCTTGAGCATCGATTGGCCGAGCATCTGTGCCTCCACAGGGTCCACCGGGCCGAGGTCGCGCAGGTCGCTTTCCACGTCGTCGCGCCGGCGCCGCGACAAGGCGCCCAGCACCTTGTTGCGCACCGGGCCTTCGTCCAGCGTGGACAGCACCTTGGCCAGGTCGTAGGTGTCCATCTTGGCGACCACGGCATGCACGGCCTTCGCGTCGGCGAACTCGATGTCGGTGACATCGGTGAATTCCGCGGGTGACTTCATGCGGCGCTCCACGAAGTAGCGCCGGCCTTTCTCGTCGAGCAGGCGCACGATCTCGCTGCGCCGGAAGGTGAACACGTCTTCGGCGAACTCGCCGCTGGCCAGCTTGCGCAGCAAGGTGCTGCGGTCCACGTCCACCATCTGGGCGAACTCGCCCACGCCGATGTACTCGTGCGTCTGCTTCTCGCCCACGGCCTCGGCCTGTGCCAGGCACTTGCGCACCTGGGCCACGATGTCGCGTGGCGCGAAGATCACCTGCTTGCCCGTGCCACGCTCGTCGTCGATGCGCACGAGGTGCAGGTTGACCAGCTTGTCCAGGCAGGCGCGGATGTGGCGGTCGGCATGGCCGAACATGGCCCGGGCCTGCGCCATCACGTCCTGCAGCAGCGGGCGCGCCAGCACCACGCTGCCGCCGGCGCTGGCGCTGCGGCCGTGCACCGCGCCCTTGCCCACCTCGGCCGCGCCCATCAGGTACAGCAGCTGCGCATACAGCGCCAGATCGGGCTGGTGGTTGACGCGGCTGGCGATCAGCCCGTGCGCCACGGTCAGGCGCTCGGACATCGTGTGCAGCAGGCCCTGCACGAGATCGGGGCTCAGGCCCGCGGCCTGGTTCATCACGGCCAGGTCGATCACGTACAGCTCGCAATAGCGTCGCGCCACAGCGCCCTGAAGGCGTGTGGGCTTGCCCAGGTGCGGCTCGACACCGAAACACTGGCCCCGGCCCAGGGTCTCGACCACGGTGCGCTTCTCATCGCGCACGAGGAAGAGGTCGATCTCGCCGTCTTTCACCACGTACAGGTTCGGCGCGGGCATGCCTTCGGTGTAGAGCACTTCACCGGCGAACAGGCGCACCTGGCTGAAGCGGCAGTGCTCGGCGAACTGGAGGAGGCTGGTGCGAAGCATGGAGGTCAGGGCGCGAGTGAGGCGCTCAATCGATGGAAATGATCTTTGCAGAATCTAACCCAAGTAGCATTTCCGCTGAATTATCAAATTTGCGCAATTTTGACGGGCTCCGGCCCACGCGGCGCGCTTGCCTACACTGCCGCATCCCCCAGCGGAGAGTTCGCCCATGCCTGGCGCCCCCACGCCCACGCCGCGCCTGCTGCCCACGCCAGATGGCCAGCGCCTGCACCTGCAGCACTGGTCAGCCCGCACGCAGGCCGGGCCGCTGCGGGGCACGGTACAGATCGTGCACGGCCTGGGTGAACACATCGGCCGCTACGACGCGCTGGCGCGCAGGCTCAACGCCGCCGGATGGCACGTGGCCGGGCACGACCACCGCGGCCACGGCCGCAGCAGCGGCGCACGCGGCGTGCTGCCGCTGCAACCGGCGCTGCTGCCCGACCTGGCCCTGGCCATCGACGCCGTGCGAGCTTCCGGCGACGCCGGACCGCGCCATGTGCTGCTGGGTCACAGCCTGGGCGGGCTGATCGCCGCGCGCTTCGTCGCCGAGGGGCTGATGCAGCGCCCACGGCCGTGGTACCGCGAAATGTCCGGTCTGGCGCTCAGCAGCCCGGCACTGGACATTGGCCTGGGCTGGCCCCAGCGGGCCTTGCTGGCGGTGCTGCGCCCGCTGATGCCCGCGCTGGCCCTGCCCAACGGCCTGCAGGCGGCGTGGCTGAGCCGCGACCCCGCCGTGGTGCGCGCCTACGAGGCCGACCCGCTGGTGCACGACCGCATCACGCCCCGGCTGCTGCACTTCATCGTCAGCGAAGGCGCGGTGCTGCGCCGCCTGGCCGCGCGCTGGCGCACCCCCACCTTGCTGCTCTGGGCGGGGGCCGACCGCTGCGTGCGCCCGGAAGGCAGTGCCCGCTTAGCAGCCGCGGCGCCGGCTGGCGTGGTGCAGGCCCAGGACTACCCGGCCCTTTTCCACGAGATCTTCAACGAGCCCGAGCACGCCGAGGTCGAAGCCCGGCTGCTGGCCTGGCTGGGTGCGCTGCCCGCCCCCGCACCGGCCTAAACTGCCCCTCCTTCTACGCTGCGGAGATCTGTCCATGAACGCCCCCACCCGAGCCGAAGAATCCGCCGCCCTGGCCGCGCTGGCCCAGTTCAGCGAGGAAGCCTGGGACCAGCGCATCGTGCCGGCCCTGACCGACTACATCGGCGTGCCCGCCAAGAGCCCGATGTTCGACGCCGACTGGGCGAAGAATGGTTATGTCGACCGCGTCGTGCGCGACGCCGCGGCTTGGGTGGAAGGCCGCAAGCTGCCGGGCCTGAAGCTGGAGGTGATCCGCATCGAGGGCCGCACGCCGGTGATCTTCTTCGAAGTGCCCGCCAGCGGCGGCACCGAAGGCCGCGCCGCCAGCGGCGACACCGTGCTGCTCTACGGCCACCTCGACAAGCAGCCCGAGTTCAGCGGCTGGCGCAAGGACCTCGGCCCGTGGACGCCCAAGTACGAAAACGGCCTGCTCTACGGGCGTGGCGGCGCCGACGACGGCTACGCGGTCTACGCCGCCGTCACCGCGCTGGAAGCGCTGCATGCGCAAGGCCTGCCGCACCCTCGCTGCGTGGGTCTGATCGAAAGCTGCGAGGAAAGCGGCAGCCACGATCTGCCGGCCTACATCGCCGCCCTCGGCAACCGCCTGGGCAACGTGAGCCTGGTCGTCTGCCTGGACAGCGGCGCCGGCAACTACGACCAACTCTGGCTCACCACCAGCCTGCGCGGCATGGTCAGCGGCGTGCTGAAGGTGGAGATCCTCACCGAGGGCATCCACAGCGGCGACGCTTCGGGCCTGGTGCCCAGCAGCTTCCGGGTGCTGCGCCAGGTGCTCGACCGCCTGGAAGACAGCAAGACCGGCCGCCTGCTGCCCGAAAGCTTCCACTGCCAGGTGCCGACTTCTCGCCTGGCGCAGGCGCAGGCCACGGCGGCCATCCTCGGCGATGAAGTGTGGAAGCGCATGCCCTGGGCCTGCGGCGCCGACGGCGGCGCCGTGCTGCCCACCACCACCGACCCCGTGGAAGGCCTGCTCAACCGCACCTGGCGGCCCACGCTGAGCGTGACGGGCGTCGACGGCTTCCCCGAACTGAAGAACGCCGGCAACGTGCTGCGCCCCTACACCGCCTTCAAGCTGAGCCTGCGGCTGCCCCCGCTGGTGGACGGGCACGAGGCCAGCATGGCGCTGAAGACGCTGCTGGAAGACAACGCGCCCTACAACGCCAAGGTCACCTTCCACCCCGACGGTCGCGCCGGCGCCTTGGGCGCCACGGGCTGGAACGCGCCCGAGCTCTCGCCCTGGCTGGAAGACGCGATGAACCGCGCCTCGCAGGCGCACTTCGGAGCGCCCGTGGGCTACATCGGCCAGGGCGGCACCATCCCGCTGATGAGCATGCTGCAGAAGGGCTTCCCGAAGGCGCAGATGATGGTCTGCGGCGTGCTCGGCCCCAAGAGCAACGCCCACGGCCCCAACGAGTTCCTGCACGTGCCCTACGGCAAGAAGCTCACGGCCTCCGTGGCGCAGGTGATCACGGCCTGCCCCTGAGCCGACGCCGGCACGGCATCAGGCTGCCGCTGGCTGGGCTGGCGCTTCGGGCCTTTCGGCCAGCGCGGTCCAGGGCAGCCGCGCCTGCCACGCCAGCAGCAGCGCCGCCAGCGCCGGCACCACCACATAGAAGGCCTGCGGCTCGGGCCACCACTTGCGCAGGTACATGGCCACCAGCAGCGGGGCCATCAGCAGGCCCAGCCGGCCGATGCGCGCCGCCTGCGGCGTGGCGGCGCCCAGCACCACCGCGCCCGTGCCCAGAAACACCGCCGAGGCCACGAAGACCAGCATGAACAGGATCTCGAACATCGGCGCCGCCTTGCCCGCGTCCCAGGCGCCCAGGCGGTAGGCCACCGCGGCCACGCAGCCCAAGGCCAGCAGCGTGGCCAGGCGGCGCGCGCGGCGTCCGGCGCCGCCATCGCCATCGGGCGTCAGGCTGGGCTTGATGAAAGGCAGCACCGCCAGGCACAGCAGGCCGGTGAGGGCGTCGATCAACAGCGTCTTCGGGTAGCCGATGGCCTCGGCCGCGATGCCCTGCCACGTGGCGCTGTACGAAATGGCGAGGTTCATCATCGCCATGTAGGCCGTGAACTGCGTGCCGGCCACACGCGGGTTGGTGACGTCCATGAAGATGGCCGAACGCGTGCCGTACATCAGGCCCTGCGCCGCGGCGTAGAGCAGCGTGGCCACCCACAGCGCCGTCACCAGCGCCGGCAAGGCGGTGCGCTTGAGCGGGCCTTCGGCCGGGTTGGGCATCACCCAGCCATGCTGCTGCAGCACGGTCATGAGGTAGAGCACGGGCAGGCTCATCAGCGCCATGTAGACGAAGAGCGTGCGGCGGCGGCCCAGGCGGTCGGACAGCCAGCCGCCGAGCACCATGCAGGTGGCGGCGACCACCTGCGTCATGACCGAGAGCGAGCCCACGCTCTGGTCGCTGAGGCCCAACTCCACGGCCAGGTTGCTCTGCAGCGCCAGGCCCAGGCTCATCGCCCCGGCGGGCAGCAATGCGAAGAAGAGGCCCGCGAAGGCGCCGCGCGTGCCCAGGAAGCTGCGGAAGGCCTCGCCGCAGAAGCGCTTGATCTCACGGCCGGCTGAGGCCAGCCCGGCGGCGCGGCGCTCGGCCTCGGGCGTGGGCGCCTCGCGCAGCGGCAGCACGATGAACACCGTGACGGCGGCGATGCACGCCGCCACGAAGTAGAAGCCGCCCGTGAGCCCAAACACCGGCATCAGGAACAGCACGCCGCCGCCGCCCAGGGCCATGCCGATGGACGCGCCGCCGAACATCACCCCGTTGGCGAGGCCGCGTTCGTCGGCACGCAGGGTGTTGACGGCCAGCGCGTCGATGGCCACGTCCTGCATCGCGCCGAAGGTGTTGTGCACGAGCAGGATGCCCGTCAGCAGCCCCAGCTGCGCCGGCAGCGGCACCTGCGCCGCGACGACGAGCGTCAGCACCAGCATGACCTGCGTGCCCAGGATCCAGCCGCGCCGCCGGCCCAGGCGCTCGGAGGTGAAGACGTCGATGAAGGGCCCGAAGGCCCACTTGAAGGCCCAGGGCAGGTAGAACGAGCCGACGAAGGCGCCGATCTCGGCCGGGCCCACATCGGCGCGGCGCAGTTGCGTGGCGATGGCGGTGGCGCCGAAGCCCAGCGGGATGCCTTCGGTCAGGTAGAGAAAGAAGAAGGCCGTCAGGCGGCCGATCCGGGTGTCGAGCAGGTTGGGCAGGCGCATGGGGCCAAATGCTTCAGAGCAGCGCGGGCAGGCCCACATCCGGCAGCAGCGGCCGGTGGGCCAGCGCCTCGGCCATCACCCGCTCGACCTGCGCCTTGTCCTCGCCCTGCAGCGCCAGACGCGGCGGGCGCGTCCGCCAGGAGCCACGACCTACCAGGTGTTCGCAGAGCTTGATGCACTGCACGAGGTCGGGCCGCGCGTCCAGGTGCAGCAAGGGCATGAACCACTCGTACAGCGGCATCAGCTCGGCCATGCGCCCGGCCTGGGCCAGGCGGAAGAGCGTCTCGCCTTCGCGCGGAAAGGCGTTGGACATGCCCGACACCCAGCCCGCCGCCCCCATGGCTACGCTTTCCACCACCACGTCGTCCAGGCCGGCAAACAGCACGAAGCGGTCGCCCACGCGCTTGCGGGTGTCGATGAAGCGGCGCGTGTCGCCGCTGCTGTCCTTGAAGCAGACGATGTTCTCGCAGTCCGCCAGGCTGGCCAGGATGTCGGGCGTGATGTCGTTCTTGTAGACCGGCGGGTTGTTGTAGACCATCACCGGCAGGTCGATGGCGGTGGCCACGGTGCGGAAGTGCGCCGCCGACTCGAAGGGCTTGGACGAGTACACCAGCGCGGGCATGAGCATGATGCCGTCGACCCGGGCGCGCTCGGCCTCGCGGGCGGTTTCGATGGCAAAGGCGCTGGTGAATTCGGCCACGCCGCAGATCACCGGCACGCGGCCGGCCGCCACGGCCACGGCAGCTTCCATGATCTGCGCCTTCTCGCTGCGCGACAGCGAGGTGTTCTCGCCCACGGTGCCGCAGATGATGAGCCCCGACACGCCGTCACGGATCAGCGCGGCCATGACCCGGGCCGTGGCCTCGATGTCCAGCGAGTGGTCTTCCCGGAACTGCGTGGTGACGGCGGGAAAGACGCCTTGCCAGTGGACCGCTGCGCTCATGGTTTGCTCTTGGGGGGATGGCCGCTGTGATGCGCCGATCGTAGATTTTATACAATCGACAAGTCAACACCCGGCCATGCAACACCGGCAGAATGCCTGACCGAGCCCCGCCCGCCATGAAGCAGAACCTGGTTCACCGCACGCTGTCCTCGGCCATCGCCGAGCAGCTGCGCCAAGGCATCCTGTCGGGCACGCACGCGGCCGGCAGCCAGCTGCGGCAGGACGCGCTGGCCGCGCAGTTCGGCGTCAGCCGCATCCCGGTGCGCGAGGCGCTGTTCCAGCTGGAGGCCGAAGGCCTGGTGCAGATCGCGCCGCACAAGGGCGCCATCGTGTCCACCTTCTCGCGCGCCGAGATCGACGACGTGTTCGACCTGCGCGCGCTGCTGGAGCCGCGCCTGCTGCGCAGCTCGGCCCCCTTGCTCACCGAGGCCGACTTTGCCGACATCGCGCAGCTCGACCAGGCCTTCGCCGGCGCCATCGCGCAGCAGGACGTCGCCCACTGGGGCGAGCTCAACGCCCGTTTCCACCAGGCGCTGTACCGCCATGCACGGCAGCCACGCACGCTGGCCATCGTGACGCAGCTGCTGCAGACCAGCGAGCGCTACACCCGCGTGCAGATGAACCGGGCGAACCCACACCAGGCCCTGCCCCGCGCCGAACGCGAGCACCGCAAGCTGCTGCAGCTGTGCCGCACGGGCCAGCTCGACGCCGCGTGCGCGCACCTGGCCGGGCACATCGAGGCGGTGCGCAAGGATCTGCACCGCCTGTTGAACCCCGCACCCACCCCCCAACGGCGCCAGCAGCGCACACCGGCCGCCTGAAACCATGCAAGTCCCCACCACCCGCATCGTCGATTCCCACACCGGCGGCGAACCCACGCGCCTGGTCCTCACCGGCGGCCCCGAGCTGGGCACCGGCAGCCTCGCCGAGCTTCGCGAGCGCTTCCGCACCCAGCACGACCCCTGGCGGCGGGCGCTGATGAACGAGCCGCGCGGCTCCGACGTGCTGGTGGGTGCGCTGCTCACGCCGCCGCAGGCGCCCGGCAGCCTGTGCGGCGTGATCTTCTTCAACAACGTCGGCTACCTCGGCATGTGCGGGCACGGCACCATCGGCGTGGTGGCCACGCTGGCCCACCTGGGCCGCATCCAGCCCGGCGTGCATGCCATCGACACGCCCGTGGGCACGGTGCAGGCCACGCTGCACGACGACCGCAGCGTCACCGTGGCCAACGTGCCGGCCTACCGCCACGCCCAGGCCGTGGCGGTGGACGTGCCCGGCCTGGGCCGCGTGCACGGCGACGTGGCCTGGGGCGGCAACTGGTTCTTCCTGTGCGCCGACCATGGGCTGGACCTGTCGGCCTCCCAGGTGGCGCCGCTCACCGCGCACGCCGAGGCCCTCCGCCAGGCGCTGGTGGCGGCGGGCATCACGGGGGCCGATGGCGCCGAGATCGACCACATCGAACTGATGGGCCCGCCGCAAGATGCACGCCACCACGGCCGCAACTTCGTGCTGTGCCCGGGCATGGCCTACGACCGTTCGCCCTGCGGCACCGGCACCAGCGCCAAGCTGGCCTGCCTGGCGGCCGATGGCGAACTGCAGCCCGGCCAGGTCTGGCACCAGGAAAGCGTGATCGGCAGCGTCTTCAACGCCCACTACCAGCCGGCCGCAGAACCTGGGCGCGTGCTGCCCTTCATCCACGGCACCGCCTACGTGACGCTGGACGCCACGCTGGTGTTCGACCCGCAAGACCCCTTCGCCTGGGGCATCAACGCAGCACCGAACGGCACCCCGGCATGACACCTGCTGAGCTGGCCGCGGCCGACCCGACGGCTCCACCCCCGCTGGCCGATGCCGAGCTGCAGGCCGACGTGGTGGTGGTCGGCGCCGGCATCGTCGGCCTGAGCTGCGCGCTGCTGCTGCAGCGCCAGGGGCGCGCCGTGTGGCTGCTCGACCGCCAGGGCGTGGCGGCGCAGGCCAGCCGCGGCAACGCCGGTGCCTTCGCCTTCTCCGACGTGCTGCCGCTGGCCTCGCCCGGCATCCTGGCCCAGGTGCCGCGCTGGCTGCTCGACCCCCTGGGCCCGCTGGCGCTGCGGCCGGCCTACCTGCCGGCCCTGCTGTCCTGGCTGTGGCGCTTCTGGCGGGCCAGCCGGCCGGCCGCCTTCGCGCGCAGCCTGCAGGCCCAGGTGGCGCTGATGCGGCTGGCCGCGCCGGCCACGCTGCGCCTGCTGCAGGCCGCGGGTGCGCAGCACCTGCTGCACAGCGGCGGCAACCTGCACCTGTACGAGAGCGAAGCCGAATGGAAAGCCGCGCTGCCCGGCTGGCAGCTGCGGGCCGAGCACGGCATCGCCTTCGAGCACGCCCACGGCGCCACCGCCATCGCACGCTGGCAGCCCGGCCTGAGCCCGGCGCTGGTGGCGGCCACCTTCGTGCCCGGCTGGCAGACCATCGAAGACCCGCTGCTGCTGTGCCACACCATCGCCGGCGCCTTCATGGCCGCCGGGGGCCGGCTGCGCCAGGCCGCGGTGCAGGCGCTGCAGCCTGAAGGCCCGCACATGGGCCTGCGGCTGGCCGATGGCCGCCTGGTGCGGGCCCGGCACGTGGTGGTGGCCGCCGGCGCCTGGTCGCACCAGCTGGCGCAGACCCTGGGCGAGCGCGTGCCGCTGGAGACCGAGCGCGGCTACAACACCACCTTGCCGGCGGGCGCCTTCGCCTTGCAGCGGCAGCTGAGCTTCCCCAGCCACGGCTTCGTGGTCACGCCCATCGCCGGTGGCGTGCGCGTGGGCGGGGCCGTCGAACTGGCCGGCCTGAGGGCCGCGCCCAACTACCGGCGCGCCGAAGTGCTGCTGGGCAAGGCGCAGCGTTTCCTGCCCGGCCTGCGCACCGAGGGCGGCACGCCGTGGATGGGCTTTCGCCCCTCGCTGCCCGACTCGCTGCCCGCCATCGGGCCCTCACCCACCGACGCGCGCGTCACGCACGCCTTCGGCCATGGCCACCTGGGGCTCACACAGTCGGCGGCCACCGCCGAGATCGTGGCCGCGCTGGTGGCCGGCCGGACGCCGCCGCTGGACCTGCAGCCCTTCAACCCGGCACGTTTCGCCTAGGCCCTGCGCATGATCGACACCCTCACCTACCAACAACGCCGCGCCGAACTGGCGCGCCGTGTCGGCCACGGCCTGGTGCTGCTGCCGGGCCATGCCGAAAGCCCGTGCAACTACCGCGACAACTGCTACCCCTTCCGCCAGGACAGCACGCTGCTGTACTTCAGCGGCCTGGCGGTGCCCGACATCGCCCTGCTGCTGGACTGCGACAGCGGCCAGACCACGCTGCTGGCCGCCGACCCGCACCCCGACGACATCGTCTGGACCGGCCCCGTGCCCAGCCGCGCCGAGCAGGCCGCGCGCGCCGGCATCGAGCACCACGCACCTCTGTCCAGCCTGCAGGCCCTGGTGGAACAGGCCCAGGCCCAGGGCCGCACCGTGCACCGCCTGCCGGTGGCCCGCACGGGCGAGGCCACCGGCGCCAGCGCCGCGCTGCTGCATGCCGTGGTGGCCCTGCGCGCCGTGAAGACGGCCGACGAGGTGGCGCAGATCGAGCAGGCCCTGCACACCACGCGCGACATGCACCTGCTGGCCTTGCGCCAGGCGCGCGTGGGCGTGGCCGAACAGGCGGTGGTGGGGGCCATGGAAGGCCTGGTGGCCGCACGCGGCCTGCGCATGGCCTACCCGGTGATCTTCAGCAGCCGTGGCGAGATCCTGCACAACCACCACCACGACCAGACGCTGCAGGCCGGCGACCTGGTGGTCAACGACAGCGGCGCCGAATCGCCGCTGGGCTATGCCTCCGACATCACGCGCACCATCCCGGCATCGGGCCGCTTCACACCGCTGCAGGCCGACCTGTACCGCGTGGTGCTGAAGGCCCAGCAGGAAGCCATCGCCCTGCTGAAGCCCGGCGTGCCCTACCGCCAGGTGCACGAGCACGCCTGCACCGTGCTGGTGGACGGCATGATCGGCCTGGGCTTCATGCGCGGCAACGCGGCCGAGGCCGTCGAACGGGGCGCGCACGCCATCGTCTTCCCCTGCGGCACCGGCCACATGCTGGGCCTGGACGTGCACGACATGGAAGGCCTGGGCGAACAGCACGTGGGCTACGGTGAAGGCAACACACGCAGCACGCTGCCCGGCCACAAGTACCTGCGCATGGCGCGCGCGGTGCAGCCGGGCTTCGTGCTGACGGTGGAGCCCGGCCTCTACTTCAACCCCTGGCTGGCCGCGCAGTGGCAAGCGCAGGGCCTGCACACCGACCTCATCGACTACGGCGCCATGCAGCGCCACATGGCGCAGTTCCGCTCGGGCGGCATCCGCATCGAGGACGACGTGCTCGTCACCGAACACGGCGCCCGCGTGCTGGGCCCGCACATCGCGCGCACGGTGGAAGAAGTCGAAGCCGCCTGCGCAGGCGCTGAGTGAGGGCCCCGATGGACAAGCACAACACCCACAACGAAAGCGAAGCCGCCTTCGACCGCCTGGTGGAGGACGAATGGGCCTGGCGCCTGAGCGAGTTTCCGCGCCTGGCCACGCAGGCTGGCGAGCACCAGCACGACCACCGCCTGGAGCGCATGGACGCCGACAGCCTTGCCGCGCGCCTGAGCCGCTGGCGCAGCACGCGCGAGGCGCTGCGTCGCATCAGCGCCGAGCAGCTGCCGCCCGGCCGCCGGGCAGACCACGCCGTCTATGCCAACCAGATCGACACCCTGCTGGTGGAGCTGGAACACGGCGGCGCCTGGATGCCGCTGGACGGCGACTCGGCCTTCTACAGCTACCTGCCCGAGCTCTGGCGCGAGCAGGCGCTGCACACCGCCGAGCAGCTGCACAGCCACCTGGGGCGGCTGGCTGCCATCGAAACCTACTTCGACGACCACATCGAACTGTTGACCGAGGCCTTGCAGCGCGGCCTGGTGCCGCCGGCCGTGGTGATGCAGGGCCGCGACGCGCCGCTGCAGCAGATGCTGGCCTGGGGCGATGCCCGCGCCACGCCCTACTTCAAGCCCTTCCTGCAACGGCCCACGGGCATCGCGCCGGCCGATTTCGAGAAGCTGACGCAAGAAGCCGAACGCGTGATCGCCCAGAAGGTGCTGCCGGCCTACGCCAAGCTGGCCGACTTCATGCGCCACCAGTACCTGCCGCGCACACGCACCACCACGGCGGCACGCGCACTGCCCGGCGGCGAGGGCTTCTATGCCGAGCGCGTGCGCGCCTTCACCACGCTGCCGCTGACGGCCGAGCAGGTGCACGAACAGGGCCGCGCCGAGGTGGCGCGCATCCTGGACGACATGCACCGGCTGATGCGCGCCTGCGGCGCCCACGGCACGCTGGCCGACTTCCTGGCGCAGCTGCGCAACGATCCGCAGCACTACCCAACATCGGCCGAAGCGCTGCTGGGCCGTGCCTCCTGGATCGCCAAGCGCGTGGACACGGTGCTGCCGCGCTTCTTCGGCAAGCTGCCGCGCCAGCCCTTTGGCGTGGCGCCCGTGCCCGACGATCTTGCGCCCTTCTACACCAGCGGTCGCTACGTGCCCGCCGCGGCAGACAGCGACCAGGCGGCGCTGTACTGGGTGAACACCTGCAAGCTGGAATCCCGCGCCTGGTACGCGCTGCCGGCCCTGACCCTGCACGAGGCCGTGCCCGGCCACCACCTGCAGTTTGCCTTGGCCGCCGAGAACACCAGCCAGCCCGCCTACCGCCGGCTGGAGGGCCTGTCGGCCCACAGCGAAGGCTGGGCGCTGTACGCCGAGTTCCTGGGCAGCGAGATGGGCATCTACCAAACGCCGCTGGAAGAGTTCGGCCGCGCCAGCTACGAGATGTGGCGCGCCTGCCGCCTGGTGGTGGACACGGGGCTGCACTGGCTGGGCTGGACGCGTGAGCAGGCGCAGGCCTACCTGCGCGAGCACACCGCCCTGAGTGAACACGAGGTCACCACCGAGGTCGACCGCTACATCGGCTGGCCCGGCCAGGCGCTGTCGTACAAGGTGGGCGAGATGCAGTTCCGCAGCCTGCGCCGCGAGGCCGAAGGCCGGCTGGGCACCCGCTTCAGCCTGCGCGATTTCCACGACCACGTGCTGGCCCAAGGCTGCGTGCCGCTGCCGGCCCTGCGCAGCGCCGTGCAGGCATGGGCCGAAAGCCGCGCATCCGCACCGGTGTGAAGCCGTGTTCACAGCGAGCCCAGGGGGTGCCGGGTCACAGGCACGGGCGCAAGGCCCCTCGCATGAGGGGCCTTTGGGCTGGAACGGCCGGTTTCGGCTTGCCAGGGCCGGGGGCGCCTGTCAGATTAGGGGCGTGGGCCGGCGGGAACGTGGGGTTGCCGCGGCCGAGTGTCCATCCAGGAGGAAATCGATGTCTTTGAATCAATGGGCCGTGCGCACCGTCGCTGGCGCCGCCATGGTGCTGGCCAGCGTGGCTTTTGGCAGTGCCCAGGCGCAGACGAGCGTCAAGCCGATCACCGGCACCTTCGCCAAGGCCTCGGGCGGTGGTGGCAGCGCGTTCGCGCCGGCCAACCCCAATGCAGCCGCCCCGGTGCCGATGAGCGACCTGGTCATCAGCGCCGCCGGCGTGGCCAGCTTCGACGGCCCGGCCGCCCCTGGCAACACGGTGCTGACCTTCAACCTCGCCCCGGGCGCGCTGGTGGACGCCATCGCCTACAACCTCTCGCTGGCCACGGTGGGGGCGAGCTGGCTGTCGGAGGCCACCATCTCCTTCCTGAACTCCAACGGCGACGGCGTGGTGCTGACGGCAGGTTTCGGCGACGACGCCCCGGGCACCGGCACCTACGCCGACAGCGCACTGCTGTCGGAGTTCGGCCTGTCGTTCAACGTCGGCGCCGATGGCCTGCTGATCGTCGAGTTCTATGAGAGCTTCGACGACGTCGAAGGTGCGATCGATGCCAACTGGACGGCCGGCAGCGTCACGCTGGGCAACGTGGGCGCGATTCCCGAGCCGGGCACCTACGCGTTGATGGGCCTGGGCCTGCTGGCCGTGGTGGGTGCGGCTGCCCGCCGCCGCCAGCAAGGCTGAAGCGCCGGTTGCCGCCGGGCCGCCAGGCCCGGCCAGCGCTGAAACAAGAAACCCCGCGGGCGCCAAGCTCGCGGGGTTTTCTCTTTTGGCGCCTCGAGGGCAACCTTGGGCAAGCTCAGGCCGCCGTGCCTTCGGCCGTCTTCTGCCGGCTGGCCTTCCAGGCGCCGAAGATCACCAGCAGCCCGGGGATGAGGATCATCGCCCAGATGATCATCGACAGGTTCTTCTGCACCCAGGGCAGGTTGCCGAAAAGGTAGCCCGCCAGCGTGAGGCCGCACACCCACAGGATGCCGCCGCCGACGTTGTAGAGCGTGAACTTGCTGCGCGTCATCTCGCCCACGCCGGCCACGAAGGGCGCGAAGGTGCGCAGGAAAGGCGCGAAGCGCGCCACCACGATGGTGATGCCGCCGTACTTCTCGTAGAAAGCGTGCGTGCGGTCGAAGGCGGCACGGTTGAACCAGCGTGAGTTCGGCCAGCTGAAGACCTTGGGCCCGAAGTAGCGGCCGATGGTGTAGTTGGTCTGGTCGCCCAGGATGGCCGCCAGCGTCAGCAGCACCATCGCCAATGGCAGGCTCATCAGCCCCAGGCCGCAGAGCGCGCCCACCACGAAGAGCAGGCTGTCGCCGGGCAGGAAGGGCATCACCACCAGCCCCGTCTCGACGAAGATGATGAGGAACAGCAGCGCATAGACCCAGGCGCCGTAGGCCTGCACGAAGGCCGCGAGGTGGTCGTCGACGTTCAGGATGAAGTCGATGAGAAAGCTGATGATTTCCATGGCGGCGCGGATTCTCGTTGCTCAGGCGGCCGGCAGGTCTTCCAGCAGGAAGCCGCCGCTCTGGTGTGCCCACAATTTCGCGTAGTGGCCGTTCTGCGCCAGCAGTTCGGCATGGCTGCCCTGCTCGACGATGCGCCCCTGCTCCAGCACGATGAGGCGGTCCATGCGCGCGATGGTGGACAGGCGGTGCGCGATGGCGATCACCGTCTTGCCTTCCATCAACCCGAGCAGCTGCGTCTGGATGGCGAGTTCGACCTCGCTGTCCAGCGCGCTGGTGGCTTCGTCCAGCACGAGGATGGGCGCATCTTTCAGCACCACGCGCGCGATGGCGATGCGCTGGCGCTGCCCGCCGCTGAGCTTGACGCCGCGCTCGCCCACGTGGGCCTCGTAGCCGGTGCGGCCCTTCCAGTCTTGCAGCTGCAGGATGAACTCGTGGGCCTGGGCCTTCTTCGCTGCCGCAACGATGTCGTCCATGCTCGCGCCCGGCCGGCCGTAGCCGATGTTGGCAGCGATGCTCCGGTGCAGCAGCGAGGTGTCCTGCGTGACCATGCCGATGGCCGCGCGCAGGCTCTCCTGCGTGAGTTCGCGCACGTCATGGCCGTCGATGCGCAGGCTGCCCGTTTCCAGATCATGGAAGCGCAGCAGCAGGTTCACGAGCGTGCTCTTGCCCGCGCCGCTGCGGCCGATGAGGCCCACGCGTTCGCCGGGGCGGATGACGAGGTTCAGGTCGTCGAGCACTCGTCTGCCGTCGTTGCGGCCATAGGTGAAGGTCAGGTGCTCGAAACGCACCTCGCCGCCTTCGGGCGCGGGCTTCACCACCAGCTCGCGCGCGGCCGGGGCGTCGTTCATGGCGTGCGGCACGGCGATGGTCTCCATGCCTTCCTGCACCACGCCGATGTTCTCGAAGATGCCCGTCACCTCCCAGCTCACCCAGCCGGCCACGTTGGCGATGGTCCAGGCCAGCGGCAGCGCGGTGGCCACGGTGCCGGCGTCGATCTGCCCCTGCCCCCACAGCGTGATGCCGATGGCCGCGGTGCTGACCAGCAGCATCGCGTTCAGCGCCGACAGCGTGGTCATGAAGGTGGTGATCAGGCGCATGTGCGCCTGGATGGCGCCGGTGTGCTCCTCGATCACCTCGCGCACGTAGGCATCTTCGTCCTTCGAGCGTGCGAAGAGCTTGACCGTGAGGATGTTGGTGTAGCTGTCCACCACGCGCCCCATCACCATGCTGCGCAGTTCGCTGCTGGTCTTGGCCAGGTCGCGCATCCTGGGCACGAAGTGGCGCAGGAAGAACACATAGCCCGCGAACCACAGCGCCGTGGGGATGGCCAGGCGCCAGTCGGCCAGGCTCATCAGCACGGTGGCCGAGAGGCCGTAGACCAGGATGTACCAGACCGCGCGGATGGAGCTCACCACGCAGTCGCGCAGCGCATTGCTGGTCTGCATCACGCGGTTGGCGATGCGGCCGGCGAAGTCGTTCTGGAAGAAGGGCCAGCTCTGGCGCACCACGTGCCAGTGGCTCTGCCAGCGGATGAGGCTGGTGACGCCGGGCACCACGGCGTTGTTGCGCACCAGGCTGTCGAGCATCAGCGCGAAAGGCCGGCCCAGCAGGATCAGCAGCGCCATCGCGATGAGCATGGGCATCGCGTCGGCCAGTGCCGCCGCGCGGTCGCTGGCCTGCATCAGCCGCACCAGCTTGCCGATGAACACCGGGATCAGCGTGTCGATCAGCGCCACCAGCAAGCCCGTGAAGAACATCGCGCCGAACAGGCCCTTGGTCTGGCGCACGTAGTGCCAATAGAAGGCCATCAGCCCCGCGGGCGGGGCGCTGCCCGGGCGGGCGGTGGGGCGGATGCGGGTTTCGAAGAAGGCGAACATGGATGCGGACGATTGTGGCAGTGCCCCCCGAAGGGCGCCGATGCCGCAAGAATGCAGGCTCACGCTGCAGGAGAGCCCCACCATGGACCAGCTGCGCGCCATGCGCGTCTTTGCCCGCGTCGTCGACGACGGCGGCTTCGCCAAGGCCGCGCGCTCGCTGGACATGGCGCCGCCCGTGGTCACGCGCCTGGTGGCCGAGCTCGAGCAGCACCTCGGCGCGCGCCTGCTCACGCGCACCACGCGCCGGCTCTCGCTCACCGAGGTGGGCGAGCGCTACCTCGACAAGGTGCGCGGCATCCTGGCCGACGTGGACGAGGCCGCGGCCATCGCCGCCGACGCCACGCTGCTGCCGCGCGGCCACCTGCGCCTGCTGTGCCCGCCGGCCATCGCCGTGCACCAGCTGGCCAAGCACATGCCGCGCTTCCAGGCCCAGTACCCGCAGGTGACGCTGGAGATCACTTCGCCCGGCCCGGTGGACACCATCGACGACAGCTACGACATCACCATCTTCGCCAGCCGCGAGCTGCCCGATGGCGACTTCATCGCGCGGCGCCTGGCGCGCAGCGAGGTGGTGGTGTGTGCATCGCCCGACTACCTCGACCGCCGCGGCCGCCCCCAGCACCCCACCGAGCTGCCCGACCACGAGGCCGTGGTGCCGCCGATGGTCGCGCAGCAGCGCGGCCTGGTGTTCTTCAGCGGCCCGATGAACGGCGGTGCCCAGCGCGTGGAAGTGCCCATGCGCGAGCGCAACGCGCTGTCCACCACGCACATCGACACCATGTATGCCGCCGCCCTGGCAGGCCTGGGCATCGCCGGGCTGCCCAGCTACGTGATCGAAGACGCCCTGCTCGAGCATGCGCTGGAGCGCGTGCTGCCCGAGTGGCGGCTCTTCGACATCACGCTGTGGGCGGGCATGCCCTCGCGCCGCTACCTGCCGGCACGCACGCGCGTCTTCCTCGATTTCCTGCTGCAGATCTTCGGCGGCGAAGACCGCGACCCCTGGCTGCAGGCCGCCGGCTGCGCCACGCCCTGGAATGGGCCGATGCCGGCGGCCGGATGATCCCGCCCCGCATTTGCGACTGAGTCGTTACAACAAGACCGTACAGTTGTTAATGTGAACTGATCAGTTCACACTCCGGCCGCCGCAGTTCAAGAACCCTGCGGTGCGGCGCCTCGCCGCCTTTGATGCCCCCGCCGGAGGAACCCCCGATGCAACACTGGACACGCCGACTGTTCGCGCTGGCAATGGTGTCGACGCTCGCCGCTTGCGGCGGCAGCGACGAGATCACGCTCGACCCGCCCCAGAACATCGTTCAGATCGCGCAGACCGACAGCCGCTTCACGGTGCTGGCCGAAGCCGTGGTCGCCGCCGATCTGGCCACCGCGCTCTCGGCGCCGGGCCCGCTGACGGTGTTTGCGCCCACCAACGAGGCCTTCAACGCCCTGCTCACCGAACTGGGCCTGACCAAGGCGCAGCTGCTGGCCAACAAGCCGCTGCTCACGGCGGTGCTGCAGTACCACGTGCTGGGCAGCCGCGTGCAGCGCGCCGACGTGCCGCTGGGCCGCGCCATCACGCCGCTGGCTGGCGGCATCTTCAAGGTGGACAACCGCAGCGGTGCGCTCGTCATCACCGACGGCCGCAACCGCACCGCCACCATCACCAGCACCGACATCAGCGCCGCCAATGGCGTGATCCACGTCATCGACAAGGTGCTGCTGCCGGCCAACCGCAACATCGTCGAGACCGCCATCGCCTCGGCGCCCGAGTTCAGCATCCTGGTGGAAGCGGTGGTCGCGGCCAACCTGCAAGGCACGCTCTCGGGCACCGGCCCCTTCACGGTGTTCGCGCCCACCAATGCCGCCTTCGCCGCCCTGCTCACGGAACTGGGCACCAGCAAGGAAGCGCTGTTCGCCGACACCGCCCTGCTGACGAAGGTGCTGACCTACCACGTGGTGCCCGGCCGCGTGCTGCGCGCCGACGTGCCGGTGGGCCCGGCCGTCACCACCGTCAATGGCGAGACGCTCACCGTCAACGCCTCGCTGGCCATCACAGACCGCCGCGCACGCACCGCAAACATCACGGCCACCGACGTGCTCACCAGCAACGGCGTCATCCACGTCATCGACAAGGTGATCCTGCCGGCCGACATCACGCTGAGCACGCAGCGCAATATCGTCACGCAGGCGCAGGCACTGCCGCAATTCAGCATCCTGGTGGAAGCCGTGGTGGCGGCCAACCTGCAGGGCACGCTCGCGGGCACCGGCCCCTTCACGGTGTTCGCCCCCACCAATGCGGCCTTCCAGAGCCTGCTCACCGAGCTGGGCCTGACCAAGGCGCAGCTGCTGGCCGACGTGCCGCTGCTCACCGCCGTGCTGCAGTACCACGTGCTGGGCGGCCAGGTGCTGCGCGCCCAGGTGCCGGCGGGCCAGGCCATCACGCCGCTGGCCGGTGGCATCTTCAAGGTGGATGCCGTGAACGGCGCGCTGGTGGTCAACGACGGCCGCAACCGCAAGGCCACCATCACCGCCACCGACATGCGCACCAGCAACGGCGTCATCCACGCCATCGACAAGGTGCTGCTGCCGGCCAACCGCAACATCGTCGAGACCGCCATCGCCTCGGCGCCCGAGTTCAGCATCCTGGTGGAGGCCGTGGTCGCGGCCAACCTGCAGGGCACGCTCTCGGGCACGGGCCCCTTCACGGTGTTCGCGCCGACCAACGCGGCCTTTGCTTCGCTGCTCACCGAACTGGGGGTGACCAAGGAAGCGCTGCTGGCCAACACCGCGCTGCTGACCCAGGTGCTGACCTACCACGTGGTGCCCGGCCGCGTGCTGAAGGCCGGCGTGCCCGTCGGCCCCGCCATCACCACGGTGCAGGGCGGCACCTTCACGGTCAACAGTGCGCTGGCCATCACCGACGCGCGCGGCCGCCGCTCGAACATCACCGGCACCGACGTGCTCACGAGCAATGGCGTCATTCACGTCATCGACAAGGTCATCCTCCCGGCGCCGTGAAGCGGGCCGCCGTTCTTTGCACCGTTCCTGTTCCTTGTTCAACCCTGAAAGAGAAGTCACCATGAAGAAGATCCTCATCGCCGCCGCCCTGGCTGCCAGCACCCTGGCCGTGCAGGCCAAGGACATCGTCGACACGGCCGTGGCCGCCGGCAGCTTCAAGACCCTGGCCACCGCACTGCAGGCCGCCGGCCTGGTGGACACGCTCAAGGGCAAGGGCCCCTTCACCGTGTTCGCGCCCACCGACGAGGCTTTCGCCAAGATCCCCAAGGCCGACCTCGACGCGCTGCTGAAGGACAAGGCCAAGCTCACCGCCGTGCTGACCTACCACGTCGTGCCGGGCAAGGTGATGGCCAAGGACGTCAAGGCCGGCATGGTCAAGACGGTGCAGGGCGGCTCGCTGACCATCGGCACGAAGGGCGGCGTGACGGTCGACAACGCCAAGGTCGTGAAGACCGACATCGTGGCCGACAACGGCGTCATCCACGTCATCGACACCGTGGTGCTGCCGAAGTAATCACACCCTTTCGGTGTGTGCCGGGCGCGGGGCCTTGCGGGGCCGCCGCGCCCTTTTTCATGGGCGGGCTAGAAGGTGTAGCCCGCGCCCACCTCGCCCCCGGGCTGGGCCGGCAGCAGGCGCAGCAGCGGCTTGAGCGGGCTGTAGCGCAGCGCCACCTTGGCCACGGCCGCGAGCAGCCGCGCCTCGGCCTCGGCCGTGCCAGCGCCGGCCGACAGGCGCTGCAGGTGCTGCATCAAGGCCGCCCATTCGATGGCTTGCCAGCAAGCGCCGAAATCGGGGTCGACCGGCAGGCCGGCACGGCGCGCGCCTTCCCACCAGCGGATGGCGAGGTCGAGTTCGACGGCTTCGTCCTCGTGCACCCCCTCGGCGCGCAGCAGCAGCGCGATGTCATGCACCAGCGGCCCCAGGCCGGGGCCCTTCTGCAGCGGCACCACAGGCTGCGCCGCCTCGCTCATCAGCAGGGCCTGCGAGACACGCGCCCACCCGCCCAGTTCGGCCTCGGTCCACACGTGCCCGCGGGCATGCTGCTGGCACCACGCCGCGAAGGCCGCCAGCGCAGCCACACCCGCGCTGGGCGCCGAGCCCGCGTCATCGCCTGCGGCGACAGCCGTGGCCTGGAACTGCAGCAGCGCCTGCAAGGGCGCCCGCGCGGGGTCTGGTGCGTGCATGGGGACGGGGCCATTCGCGCCGGGGCGCATGGAGGGGTGGGTGGCGAGAGGCCTGCAAACCCCTCATGGATAATGAATTCTAAGAACCGGCCGCGTCTGGCACGGCCCCACCCGCCCCCCTCTTGCACCCGATGCGTTACACCCCGCTGGCCCTGGCGGCGGGCCTCCTGGCCGGCGCCGGTGCAGCCCGTGGGCAGGCGCCCCCTGCGCCCCTGCCGCCGCCCGCCGCCAGCGCCGCGGCCTCGGCCGCATCGGCCCCAGGCGGCGGCTCGGCCTTGAAGCTGGAGGCCAGCCGCCTGCTGCAGCCCCTGCCGCGCGGCGAGGCCGCCAAACGCCTGCCCATCGTGCTGCAGGCCGACCGCATCACCAGCCAGCCCGACCTGGAGACGGTGGCCGAAGGCCGGGTCGAGTTCCGCCGCGGCGGCACCGTGATCAAGGCCGATCGCCTGGCCTACGACACCGCGCAAGACCAGGCCGCGGCCCAGGGGCAGGTGCGCATCAGCCGCGCCGGCGCCATCTACACCGGCCCCGAGTTGGTGCTGCGTGTGCAACGGTTCGAGGGCTACTTCCTCACACCCGCGTTCGAGTTCACGCAGCTGGGCGCCGGCGGCCGCGCCGAGCGCATCGATTTCCGGGACAGCGCACGTTCGCGCGCCACCAGGGCCGAGTACACGAGCTGCCCGCGCGACACGCCCGAAGAACCCGCCTGGGTGCTGCGCACCGACCGCGTGAGCCTCGACCTCGACAAGAACGAAGGCGTGGCCGAAGGCGCCGTGCTGCGCTTCCTGGGCGTGCCCATCCTGGCGCTGCCGGCGCTGAGTTTTCCGCTGTCTGACGCACGCAAGTCGGGCTGGCTGCCGCCCTCGATCAACACCGACAACCGCAGCGGTGTCGAGCTTTCGGTGCCCTGGTACTGGAACATCGCGCCGCAGCGCGACGCCACGCTCACGCCGCGGCTCATCACACGCCGTGGCCTGGGCCTGGACACCGAGTTCCGCTACCTGGAGCCGCGCGACGAAGGCACGGTGAACTTCGACTGGCTGCCGCACGACCGCCTGACGGGCCGCTCGCGCCAGGCGCTGCAATGGCAGCACCAGGGCGCCACGGGCAGCGGGCTGCGCTACAGCGCGGACCTGGTGCGCGTGTCCGACGACGAGTGGTGGAAGGATTTTCCGAACGCCGGCCGCAGCCTGACGGCGCGCCTGCTGCCGGGCCGCGTGGCCCTGGAGCAGCCGCTGCAGTCTGGAGAGGTGCAGGGGCTGGCCTACCTGCGCGCCCTGCGCTGGCAGGTGCTGCAGGGCTCGGACGCCGCGGTGGTGTCGCCCTACGAGCGCACGCCGCAAGTGGGTGTGCGCCTGGGCTGGCGGCGCGACGGCTGGGACGTGGCGGTGGAAAGCGAATACAACCGCTTCACCCTGCCCACAGGCACCGAGAGCCGCGCCGGGCGCCAAGGCGGTGAACGGGTGCACCTGCTCGGCCACGTGAGCCACGCGCTGCGCGAACCCGGCTGGTGGCTGGTGCCGCGCCTGAGCGTCAACGCCGCTGCCTACCGCAACGACCTGCACAAGACCGGCCGCGTGATCCCCACGCTCAGCGTCGACACCGGCTTCGAGCTCGAGCGCCGCACCACGGCTTTCGGCCGGGCCCTGCTGCAGACGCTGGAACCGCGGCTGCTCTACGTGCGCACGCCCTACCGCGCACAGAGCCAGCTGCCCAGCTACGACGCGGCGGCCAAGGACTTCAACTTCGTCTCCATCTACACAGACAACCAGTTCTCCGGCGTGGACCGCGTCAACGACGCCAACGCGCTGACCGCCGGCGTCACCACGCGCTTCGTCGACGCCGTCACCGGCGCCGAGGCGCTGCGCCTGGGGCTGGTGCAGCGCTACCTGTTCCGCACGCAGCGTGTCACGCCGCAGGCCGACGGCTCGCCCGACGGCGCGCCGCTGGAGCAGAAGTTCAGCGACGCGCTGCTGCTCGGCAGCACCAGCGTGCTGCCCGGCTGGACGCTGGACGGCGCGGTGCAGTACAGCACCGACATCCAGCGCTCGGTGCGCTCCATCATCGGCGTGCGCTACTCGCCGGGGCCCTTCCGCACCATCGGCACCACCTACCGCCTGGCGCGCGGCCTGTCCGAGCAGATGGAACTGGGCTGGCAATGGCCGGTCTATGGCGGCAGCAAGGCGAAAGAAGGCGGCAAGGCGTGCAGCGGCACCTGGTATTCGGTGGGGCGTGTGAACTACAGCCTGAAGGACAGCCGCATCACCGATTCGGTGCTGGGGCTGGAGTACGACGCGGGCTGCTGGATCGGCCGCTTCGTCGCCGAGCGCCTGTCCACCGGCCGCAGCGAAGCCACCACGCGGCTGATGCTGCAGCTGGAGCTGGTGGGCCTGTCGCGCATCGGGTCGAACCCGCTGAGGGTCTTGAAGGACAATATCCCCGGTTACCGCCTGCTGCGCGACGAGCGCAGCGCGGCCTCATCCGCCGACGAACGGCCCACCGCTCCTGTCCATGACTGAACCCCTTTTCTGCCTGCGCCCTGCCGCGCAGGCCTTGCGCATCGGCTTCGGCGTTGGCCTTGCAGCGCTGTGCCTCGGCCTGGGCCCCTGGGCCGAGGCCCACGCCCAAGCCCGCACCCGCAGCGGCGACTACATCGCCGTGGTCGTGAACCAAGAGCTGGTGACAGCCGGTGAAGTCGACCGCCGCATGGAGCGCGCCCAGGCCGAGGCCGCGCGCGGCGTGCGCCTGCCCCCCGAACCCGAACTGCGCCGCATGATGCTGGACGCGCTGATCGACGAACGCGTGATGATCAGCAACGCCCGCGAGAGCGGCATGCGGGTCGACGACGGCGAGGTCGACCGCGCCATCCAGAGCATCGCGGCGCAGAACCAGATCACGCTGCCGGTGCTGCGCCAGCGCCTGGCCGCCGAAGGCACCGATTTCTTCCGCTTCCGCGCCAACATCCGCGAGCAGATCATGATCGAGCGCCTGCGTGAGCGCGAGGTCTACCAGCGCATCAAGATCGCCGACGAGGAGGTCGACAAATACATCGAAGAGCAGCGCGCCGCGGCCAACGCCGACGCCGAGACCAACCTGGCGCAGATCCTGGTCACCGTGCCCGAAGACGCCGATGCCGCCACCGTGGCCGCACGCCGTGCCGTGGCCGAGCTGGCGCTGGCCCGCGTGAAGGGCGGCGAGGCCTTCGAGACCGTGGCCCGCGAGGTGAGCGAAGACGCCAACCGCGCACAGGGCGGTGTCATCGGTGCCCGGCCCGCTTCGCGCCTGCCCGATGCCTTCGTCGAAGCCACCAAGGCGCTCAAGCCCGGCGAGGTGACGGCGCAGCCGCTGCGCACCGGCGCCGGCTTCCACCTGCTGAAGGTGGTGTCG
Organism: Rubrivivax rivuli; assembly: GCF_004016505.1. Classification (GTDB taxonomy): domain Bacteria; phylum Pseudomonadota; class Gammaproteobacteria; order Burkholderiales; family Burkholderiaceae_C; genus Rubrivivax; species Rubrivivax rivuli. Next base: position 201,254 of record NZ_SACR01000001.1, read on the forward strand.
CGCAAGGAGGTGGTGCTGGGCCAGGTGCAGCAGACCCGCTCGCGCCACGTGCTGCTGCGCACCTCGCCGCAGCTCACGGCCGAGGTGGCCGCACGCCGCCTGGCAGAGTACCGCCGCCAGATCGAGGCCGGCACCAAGACCTTCGACGCCATCGCCCGCGAGTTCAGCGAAGACGGCTCGGCCGCCGGCGGTGGCGACCTCGGCTGGTCGTCGCCCGGCACCATGGTGCCGGAGTTCGAGCAGGCGATGAACGCGCTGCCGATCAATGGTTTGTCGGAGCCCGTGGTCTCGCGCTTCGGCGTGCACCTGATCCAGGTGCTCGAGCGCCGCGAGCAGGCGGTGGAGCTGAAGCAGCTGCGCGAGCAGGCGCGCAACGTGCTGCGCGAGCAGCGCTTCGACCAGGCCTATGCCGAGTGGACGAAAGAGCTGCGCTCGCGCGCCTACGTCGAGTACCGCGAGCCGCCGCAGTGAGCCGGCCTTCCCGGCTGGGCCCGCTGACGTGAACCCCGGTTCGGCGCGATGAAACACGTCGCCCGCAAGCGCTTCGGCCAGCACTTCCTGACCGACGACGCCGTCATCGACGACATCGTGCGCTGCATCAACCCGCTGCCGGGGCAGGCGCTGGTGGAGATCGGCCCTGGCCTGGGCGCGATGACCTTTCCGCTGCTGCAGCGCTGCCAGGCGCTGACCGTCATCGAGCTCGACCGCGACCTCGCCGCCCGGCTGCGCAAGCAGGCCGGCCTGAACGTCATCGAGGCCGACGTGCTGAACGTCGACTTCGCCGCGCTGGCCGATGCCGCAGGCCAGCCGCTGCGGGTGGTGGGCAACCTGCCTTACAACATCAGCACGCCCATCCTCTTCCACCTGCTGGGCGTCTTCGGCCGCGTGCAGGACCAGCACTTCATGCTGCAGAAAGAGGTGGTCGACCGCATGGCGGCCGCGCCCGGCAACAAGGACTACGGCCGCCTGAGCGTGATGCTGCAGTGGCGCTACCGCATCGAGAACGTACTCGACGTGCCGCCCGAGGCCTTCGACCCGCCACCGCGCGTGGATTCGGCCATCGTGCGCATGGAGCCGCTGCCCGCCGACGATGGCGTGGACGGCGCGCGCCTGGGCGAACTGGTGGCCGTGGCCTTCTCGCAGCGCCGCAAGATCCTGCGCGGCACGCTGGGCCGCTGGATCGCCCAGCAGGGCCTGGAGGTCGATTTCGATCTGCAACGCCGCGCCGAAGAGGTGCCGGTGGCCGAGTACCTGGCACTGGCGCGAACAGCGAAAACCGCCCAGGCATGAAAATGGGCTCCCGAAGGAGCCCTTGATGTTTGAGAACGCAAGACCTGGGGTCAGGCCGCGCTCAACCATGCAGCGGTATCGAACGCGCTGCTCATCATCGGCATGTTCATGCCGAAGTTCGGGTTGGTGCCGTTCTTGGGCACAACCTTGACTGCCGGTTTGACAGTCGCCGCCGTAGCGGTTGTCGGGGCCACCTCAGCAGCCCGCTCCCATGACCCGTTTTCCTGGGAGCGGGCTACTGAAAAGAATAGAAACACCTGAAGGGTATTCGTCGTTCGCCCCAGAACTCGGCGGCGTCGCGGAACACCTCCAGCAGCTGCTCACGCGCTTCGCGGTCGAAACGCGGGTTGTCGGGCAACTGCTCCAGCACGACCACGAAGCCCGGCTGCTGGCCGGCCTTGTGCACGAGGTCGGTCATGCAGTCGTACAGGGCGTCGAGGTTCTTGCCGAAGTGCGCCGGAAAGGTGAAAGCCTCGGCAATGCCTTCCAGCACTTCCTGCTTGGACTGCGCCGCCGACAGGTTGGCGTAGAGGAAATGCTGGCCGGCCGTGTCGGCCGCCTTCATCAGATCGTCGACACGGTAGGCCCGGATGGCCTGCACGATGTTCGAGCGGATGGTCTGCAACTCCATGGTCGCGATCCTCCTTGGCAAGGGCGAAAAGGTTTCAGAACTGGCGACACCGGCGTTCATGGGGCGATGCGTTGGAAACTCGCGTAGTGATCGCTGGTGTAGTAGCAGGTGTCGGGCTTCGTCGGCGGTGTGCCGCCGCAGACGATGCGGCGGGCACCCCGGTGACGCAGCCCCGGTGTTTTGACGGTGTACTCTCGGTAGTAGCCCCGGGGGTTCAAGGGCAGCAGGCGTTCGCGGTTGCCGAACACCGTGCCGTCTTTCGAGTAGGGGAACGGGCCGCCCGCAAGGATGAGTTTGTGGGTGGCTTGCGCCTCTGGCGGCAGGGTGACCAAGGCCACCGGTGGCACCCGAGAGGGGTTCTCAGGGGTGCGGGCGATGGCATTCGGCACCAGCCCACCGGACGCCAAGCCAGCGGCCACCACAACGGCAGCCCCCCACTTGTGCAACGCTCGCCGCAGCCCACTGCTCGACGAGGCCAGACCGGTCCGAAACACGGGTTTACCCTGAAAAATCAAACCAGAATGTTAGCGGAACCCCCCTAAAAACTCAAGCTGCTGCCCAAGAATGGGGCAGCAGGCAGGGGTACTCAGTGGGCGCTCACATGCCGGCGCGGGCTGTGTCAGGCGGTGCCGGGGCTGCGTCCGGCTGCGGCGTCGGCCACCGTCAGCGCGGTCATGTTGACGATGCGGCGCACGGTGGCCGAGGGCGTGAGCACATGCACCGGCTTGTCAGCACCCAGCAGCACCGGGCCGATGGCGATGCCGCCGCCCGACGCCGTCTTCAGCAGGTTGTAGGCGATGTTGGCGGCGTCGATGTTGGGCAGCACCAGCAGGTTGGCCTCGCCATGCAGCGTGCTGTTGGGCATGAGCTTGGCCCGCGCAGCGGGGTCGAGCGCCACGTCGCCGTGCATCTCGCCGTCCACCTCCAGCCAGGGCGCCTGCTCGCGCAGCAGCGCCAGCGTGCGGCGCATCTTGATGGCGCTGGGGGTGTCGTGGGTGCCGAAGTTCGAGTGGCTGAGCAAAGCCACCTTGGGCTCGATGCCGAAACGACTGATCTCCTCGGCCGCCATCACCGTGATCTCGCACAGCTCTTCAGGCGTGGGATCCACGTTCACGTGCGTGTCCACCAGGAAGACCTGCCGGCCCGGCAGCATCAGCCCGTTCATGCAGGCATAGACCTGCACGTCCTGCACCGTGCGCGGGCTGCCGCCGTGGCGCTTGCCGATGACCTGGTCGATGTAGTGCAGGTGCTGGGCCGTCGTGCCCCAGGTGCCGCAGAGCAGGCCGTCGACCTCGCCCTTGCGCAGCATCATCGCGCCGATCAGCGTGAGCCGGCGGCGCATCTCGATCTTGGCCATCTGCACACTCACGCCCTTGCGCTCGGTGAGCTGGTGGTAGGTCTGCCAGAAATCGCGGTAGCGCTCGTCGTGCTCGACGTTGACGACCTCGTAATCGAGGCCTTCCTGCAGGCGCAGGCCGAACTTCTCGATGCGCTGCGCGATCACCGCTGGCCGGCCGATGAGCGTGGGCCGGGCCAGGGCCTCGTCCACCACCACCTGCACGGCGCGCAGCACGCGCTCTTCTTCACCCTCGGCATAGGCCACGCGCTTGTGCGTGGCGCGCTTGGCAGCCTGGAAGATGGGCTTCATCGTCGTGCCCGAGGCGTAGACGAAACCCTTGAGCTTCTCGCGGTAGGCCTCGAGGTCGTGGATGGGCCGCAGCGCAACCCCCGACTCCACCGCGGCCTGCGCCACCGCCGGCGCGATCATCATCATCAGCCGGTGGTCGAAGGGCTTGGGAATCAGGTACTCGGGCCCGAAGCTCAGCGTGGCGCCGGCGTAGGCCGCCGCCACCACTTCACTCTGCTCGGCCTGCGCCAGGTCGGCGATGGCGTGCACGGCGGCGATTTCCATCGCGTCGGTCACCGTCGTCGCGCCGCAGTCGAGCGCGCCGCGGAAGATGTAGGGGAAGCACAGGACGTTGTTGACCTGGTTCGGGTAGTCGGTGCGGCCGGTGGCGATGATGGCGTCGGGGCGCACGGCCTTGGCCTCGGCCGGGTTGATCTCGGGCGTGGGGTTGGCCAGCGCGAAGATCAGCGGCTGAGGCGCCATCTTGGCCACCATCTCGGGCTTCAGCACGCCGGCGGCGCTCAGGCCCAGAAAGACATCGGCGCCTTCGATCACCTCGGCCAGCTTGCGCGCCGGGGTGCGCTGGGCGTAGACGATCTTGTCCTCGTCCATCAGCTCGGTGCGGCCCTCGTAGACCACGCCTGCGAGGTCGGTCACCCAGATGTTCTCGCGCTTCACGCCCAGCTTCACCAGCAGGCCCAGGCAGGCCAGCGCGGCAGCGCCGGCGCCGCTGGTGACGAGCTTGATCTCGCCGATGGGCTTGCCCACCACCTTCAAGGCGTTGAGCAGCGCCGCGCCCACCACGATGGCGGTGCCGTGCTGGTCGTCGTGGAAGACGGGGATCTTCATGCGCTCGCGCAGCTTGCGCTCGACGTAGAAGCAGTCCGGCGCCTTGATGTCCTCGAGGTTGATGCCGCCGAAGGTGGGCTCCAGCGCGGCGATCACGTCGACCAGCTTGTCGAGGTTCTTCTCGTTGATCTCGAGGTCGAAGACATCGATGCCGGCGAACTTCTTGAACAGCACCGCCTTGCCTTCCATCACCGGCTTGCTGGCCAGCGGGCCGATGTCGCCCAGGCCCAGCACCGCGGTGCCGTTGGTGACCACGGCCACCAGGTTGCCGCGCGCCGTGTAGCGGAAGGCGTTGGCCGGGTCTTCGACGATGGCTTCACAGGCGAAGGCCACACCCGGGCTGTAGGCCAGCGCGAGATCGCGCTGGTTGATCATCTGCTTGGTGGCGCTGATGGCCAGTTTGCCGGGGGTCGGGAACTCGTGGTATTCGAGCGCGGCCTGCTTCAGTTCGGCGGCTTTCTGTTCGTTGCTGGACATCGCGCAAGAGTCTCCTGGTGTGGCCGCGCCCCAAGCTGCGGGCGGGCGCGGATTGTAGGAGCGCAGTGTCAGTGCTGCGGGCCCTGGGCCCATGCGCGAAACTGCGTAGCCGCGCCCTGTTCGCCCCGGCCAATACTGCGGCCCATCCGCCTGGTGCCACCGCCGGACGCCCCCCACGTGCCCTGGACAACGCTGCGAGCAACGCCGTGAGCCCAACGCCCCCGCCGCCGGCCGCGCCCACCACCCACGGCGACGCGCTGGCCACGCCGCTGCCCGCTGCCGTTGCCCCGCGCCGCGCGCGCCGCGCGCTGCTCTGGGGCGCACTGGTGGCGCTGCTGGTGGTGGCGCAGACGCTGCTGGTGGCGCTGACGGTGCGCTACGAGGAATCGCGCGCGCAGGAAGAGGCCGACGCCGCCGCCGCCGAGGCCGCGGCCGAGGTGCGCCGCGCCCTGCTGGGCGTGGTGCAGACACTGCAGTCGCTGTCGTGGGTGGAGGGCGCACCAGGCGATGCCCGCGCCGCTGCCGAGGCCCTGCTGCGCACGCAGCGCGAGCTCAAGCGGGTGGAATGGCGCGCGCCCTCGCTGGCCGTCACCGAGGCGGCGCAGACGCCCTACCTGCCGCGCTTGTTCAACACCCTGCCCCGCGCCGAGTTGTCGATAGACGCCGAACTCGCCTGCAACGCGGCGCGCCGCAGCGCCGCGCCCACCTTCTCGCGCAGCTACTTCGTGCCGCTGCAGGCGGGCCTGGGCCTGGAGGTGATCGACCTCTGCCTGCCGATGCAGAACGCAGGGCGTGAGGCGGGGTTCCTCGTCGCCAGCTTCGCGCTGGCCGACCTGCTGGAAGCCTCGATCACCGCGCGCAGCCTGCGCCGCCACGAGATCAGCTTCGTCGAGGGCGATGGCACGCGGCTGGCGCGCGCCGGCGTGCCGCGCGGCGCGGGCGTCTACACCGCCGAGCGCGTGGTCGACCTGCACGGCGCCACGCTGCAGCTGCGCGCCGACAGCAGCGCCGGGCGGCCCAGCCTCATCCCCAACCTGGCCACCGCGCTGGTGCTGGGGCTGTCGATCGCGCTCTTCGGCCTGGTGCTGCTGCTGGCCCGCGACGTGCGCCGCCGCGCTTTTGCCGAAAGCGCGCTGGCCGAGGCGCTGGCCTTTCGCAAGGCGATGGAAGACTCGCTCTCCACCGGCCTGCGCGCACGCGACCTGCGCGGCGCCATCACCTACGTGAACCCAGCCTTCTGCGCGATGGTGGGCTGCAGCGCCGACGAACTGTTCGCGCCCAGCACCGACACGGGCGCGCCCTACACACCACCCTACTGGCCGCCGGAGTTTGCGGCCGAGTACCACCGCCGCCAGCAGCTGCGCCTGGGGCACGAGAGCGAGGGCCCGGCACCGGCCGACCCGCGCGACCCGCGCGAAGGCTGGGAAACCGTGTTCATGCGCAAGAACGGCGAACGCTTCCCGGTGATGATCTACGAGGCCCCGCTGGTGGACGGCCAGGGCCGCCACACCGGCTGGATGAGCGCGGTGGTCGACCTCAGCGCGCAGCGCCGCGTGGAAGAGCTCTCGCGCCAGCAGCAAGACCGCCTGCAGGCCACGGCGCGCCTGGCCACCGTGGGCGAGATGGCCAGCCTGCTGAGCCACGAGCTGAACCAGCCGCTGGCCGCCATCGCCAGCTACGCCAGCGGCTCGTTGAACCTGATGGCCGACCCGCAGATGCAGGCCAACCCCGAGATGCCCGCGATGATCCGCGGCGCGCTGGAACGCATGGCCGAGCAGGCCGAACGCGCCGGCCGCGTGATCAAGAGCGTGCACGACTTCGTGCGCCGCCGCGAGCAGCTGCACGAGACGCTGACGGCCGAGCGCCTGTTCGAAGCCGTGCTGCCGCTGGCGCGGCTGCAGGCGCGCAAGAGCGGCACGCGCATCGAGATCGACCTGCCCCCGGCCGGCGACGGCACGGCAGCGGCCAAGACGCCACGCGTGCGCTGCGACCGCACGATGGTGGAGCAGGTGCTGCTGAACCTGGCGCGCAACGCCATCCAGGCCATGGAAGGCCACACGCCGGCGGCCGAGCGCGTGCTCACGCTGCGCGCGCGCCAGACGCACCCGCGCTGGGTGACGGTGTCGGTCATCGACTGCGGCCGGGGCATCCCCCCCGACGTGGCCGCTCGCCTGTTCACGCCCTTCTTCACCACCAAGCCCGAGGGCATGGGCCTGGGCCTGAGCCTGTGCCGCACGGTGATCGAACAGCACGGCGGCGCGCTCGACCACGGCCCGGGGCCGGCGGGCCGCGGCACCGAGTTCCGATTCACGCTACCCGCTGCTGCGCCGACAGCTTCGGCGGCGCCCGAAAGCGGCGAAACTTCGGCTTCCCGCGCCACCGCCTGAAGCCGCCCCGTGACCTTGCAGCTCGACCCCTCCCTGGGCCTCCCGGTCGTCTACCTCGTCGACGACGAAGACGTGGTGCGCGACGCCCTGGCCTGGCTGCTGCGCTCACGCCGGCTGCTGTCAGAAGGGTTCGGCAGTGCCGAGGCCTTCGAAGAACACCTCGCCCAACGTGGCACGCCCTGGCCCACGGCGCCTTCCTGCCTGGTGCTGGACGTTCGCATGCCCGGCACCAGCGGGCTGGTGCTGTTCGAAAGCCTGGCACAGCGCGGCATGCTGCCCACCTTGCCGGTGATCTTCCTCACCGGCCATGGCGACGTGCCCACCGCGGTGGCGGCTGTCAAGCGCGGCGCCTTCGATTTCGTCGAGAAACCCTTCTCGAACAACACGCTGGTCGACCGCGTCGAGCAGGCCCTGCAGCTCAGCGCGCAGGCCCTGCTGGCGCGCCGCGGGCAAGACCTCACCGCCCGCGCCTGGAACGAGCTCACCGAGCGTGAACGCGAGGTGGCCCAGCTCGTCACCGAGGGAAGACCGAACAAGCTGATCGCCGACGAGCTGCAGATCAGCGTGCGCACGGTGGAAGTGCACCGCGCGCGCGTGTTCGAGAAGATGGGCGTGAAGTCAGCCGTCGAACTCGCCAACCTGCTGCGCGACAGCCCGCCGCGCCCCTGACCATGGGCGAGTTCGAACTCATTGCGCGGCATTTCACGCGCCCGGGCCGCAGCGCGCGGCCGGCGCTGGCGCTCGGCGTGGGCGACGACTGCGCGCTGCTGCAGCCCGCGCCCGGCCAGCAGCTCGCCATCAGCACCGACATGCTGGTGGAAGGCCGCCACTTCCTCAGCACCGTGGCGCCCGAGCGCCTGGGCCACAAGGCACTGGCGGTGAACCTCTCAGACCTGGCCGCCTGCGGCGCCGAGCCGCTGGGCTGCACGCTGGCGCTGGCGCTGCCGCGCGCCGACGAGACCTTCGTCGCCGGCTTTGCGCGCGGGCTGTTCGCACTGGCCGATGCCCACGGCATCGAACTCGTGGGCGGCGACACCACGGCCGGGCCCTTGAACCTCTGCATCACCGTCTTCGGCCAGGTGCCGGCGGGGCAGGCGCTGCTGCGCAGCGGCGCGCGGGCGGGCGACGAGCTGTGGGTCAGCGGCGGCACGCTGGGCGATGCGCGGCTGGCGCTGGAGGTCTTCCGCGGCACGCACGCCTTGCCGGGCGAGGCCTTCGAAGCCGTGCGCCGCGCGATGGAGCTGCCACAGCCGCGCGTGACGCTGGGCCTGGCCTTGCGCGGCGTGGCCACGAGCGCCATCGACATCAGCGACGGCCTGCTCGGTGACCTGGGCCACGTGCTGCAACGCTCGGGCGTGGGCGCCACCGTCGAGGTGGACGCCTTGCCGCGCAGCGCGGTGCTGGCCGCCCAGCCACAGGCGCTGCAGCACGAGTGCCTGCTGGCCGGCGGCGACGATTACGAGCTGCTCTTCACCGCGCCCGCCTCGGCCCACGCCGCGGTGCTGCAAGCGGGGCGGCAGGCCGGCGTGACCGTCACTTGCTGCGGCCGCATCGAGGCCACGCCGGGCCTGCGCGTGATCAACGCCGCCGGCCAGCCCGTGCCCACGCCCTGGCGCAGCTTCGACCATTTCCAGTGACATGAGCGGCATCGCGCGCCCCACCGCCGGCTTCATGTGGCGCCACCCTGCGCGCTGGCTGGCTCTAGGCTTCGGCAGCGGGCTCAGCCCGAAGGCGCCGGGCACGGTGGGCACGCTGTGGGGCTGGCTGAGTTTCCTGGTGCTCTCGCAGTGGCTGGGTGCAGCCGCCTGGGGCTGGCTGATCGCCGGTGCGCTGATCGTCGGCACCTGGGCCTGCACCCGCACGGCGCAGCACATGGGCGTGGCCGACCCCGGGGCCATCGTGTGGGACGAGATCGTCGCCTTCTGGATCGTGCTGTGGCTGCTGACGCCCGCGGCCTGGTGGGCGCAGCTGGCGGCCTTTGCGCTGTTCCGCTACTTCGACGCCGCCAAGCCCGGCCCGGTGGGCTGGGCCGACCGCCGCTTCAAGCTGCGTGCGGGCGAGGCCATCGGCTGGCGCCAAGGCTTCGGCATCCTGTTCGACGACCTGGTGGCAGCCGGTTGCACCTTGCTCGTCATCGCCGTGTGGATGCGCGCATGGAATTCCTGAGCCTCAAGACCCCGCTTCAAGACCTGGCGGCCGCGCTGCGCGCCCGAAACTGGCGCTTGGCCACGGCCGAGAGCTGCACCGGCGGCCTGATCGCCGCGGCCTGCACCAGCCTGGCCGGCAGCAGCGATTGGTTCGAGCGCGGGTTCGTCACCTACAGCAACGAGGCCAAGACCGAGTTGCTGGGCGTGCCGCCGGCGCTCATCGCCGCGCACGGCGCGGTGAGCGAAGAGGTGGCCCGCGCGATGGTGCAGGGCGCGCTGCAGCACGCCCCGGTGCAACTGGCCGTGGCCGTGACGGGCATCGCCGGCCCCGGCGGTGCGGTGCCGGGCAAGCCGGTGGGCACGGTGTGGCTGGCCTGGGGCACGGCGGCACAGGTGCAGGCCGAACGCCTGCAACTCGATGGCGACCGCGGCGCCGTGCGCAGCGCCACCGTGGCTGCGGCGCTGCGGCGCCTGAACGAGGCCGCACGCACGGAAGCCGCGGCATGAAGCTGCTGCTGGCCGGCAGTTTCGATCCGGGCGAAGAAGACGTCTGGCGCGCGGCACTGCAAGCCGCCCTGCCCGAAGCCACGCTGCTGAACCCGGCGCAGGCCCAGCAAGCCGCGCCCGAGGTGGTGGCCGCCATCGTGGCCAACCCGCCGCCCGGCAGCCTGCAAGGCCTGCCGGCGCTGCGGCTCATCCAGAGCCTGTGGGCCGGTGTCGACCGCCTGCTGGCCGACACCACGCTGCCGCACGGCGTGCCGCTGGCCCGCATGGTCGACCCGGCCATGAACGCCGCGATGGCGGAAACCGCGCTGTGGGCCGTGCTCTCGCTGCACCGCCACTTCTTCACCTACGCCGCGCAGCAGCGCGCCGAGGCGTGGCAGCCACTTCCCCAACGCCGTGCCGATGAAGTGCGCGTGCTGGTGCTGGGCCAGGGCCAGATGGGCGGCACGGCCGCGGCGCGGCTGGCGCAGCAGGGTTACGCCGTCAGCGGCTGGCGGCGCGACGGCCAGGCGCTCGCACCGCTGCTGGCGCAGGCCGACATCGTGGTGAACCTGCTGCCGCTCACGCCGGCTACGCGCGGCCTGCTCAACGCGGGCTTCTTCGCGGCGTTGCCGCGCGGGGCCGGCGTGGTGAACCTGGCGCGGGGCGCGCACGTGCTGGACGAAGACCTGCTGGCGGCGCTGGCCAGCGGGCAGGTGGGGCACGCGGTGCTGGATGTCTTCCACCAGGAACCGCTTCCCGCGGGGCATGCTTTCTGGCAGCACCCGCAGGTGACGGTGCTGCCCCACGCCGCCGCCGCCACCGACCCGCGCAGCGCGGCGCAGGTGGCCGCGGCCAATGTGCGTGCGGTGCTGGCCGGCGGCGAGCCGGCGCACCGCGTGGAGCGCGCGCGCGCTTACTGAGCGGCGGTGGTGGCCACCGCGCGGGCAGCCCCGGGGGCTTTGCGGGTGGCCGCAGCCGCTTCGCCGCGCGCCACGGCCGGCGTGGCGTCGCTGGCCAGTTCCACCAAGAAAGCCAGCGCCAGCTGCGTGAACTTCAGCGCGTGGTTGGCCTGGTTGCCGAAGGTGGCGATGGTGTCGTTGGCGGTGTGGATGGCGCGGTTGTAGGTGAGGTCGGAGCTTTCGAAGGGGAAGCTCACCGCAAAGCCGCCGGCGTGCCACGATGCGTGGTCGCTGCAGCCGTAGCCGCAACGGTCGTAGCCCACCGTGAGCGTGGGCAGGTAGGTGGCCGCGAGATTGGCCACGAAGGCGTTCTGGGCTGCGTTGGTGAAGTCGGTGTAGATCCAGAGATCGGTGGCGCTGCCCTGGAAGGCCGTCATGTCGAGCTGCATCACGCCCACCACCTTGTCGCGGCGCCCGGCCTGCTGCGCGACGATGGCCTTGGAACCGAGCAGCCCCACCTCTTCGGCCGCGTAGGCGATGAAGCGGATGTTGCGCTTGGGCTGGTAGTTGCTGGCCATCATCACGCGGATGATCTCGGTCAGGCCGGCCACGCCGCTGGCGTCGTCGTCGGCGCCAGGGGCGCGCGAGGTCTCGATGCCGCTGCCGGCAATGCTGTCGAGGTGGGCGCCGATGACCACCGTTTCGCCCGAGTTGCCGGTGCCCAGGATCTCGAACTCCACCGAGGGCTGGGCCCAGGTGTGCGGAATCTGGCGCACACGGATCGTGCGGCGGTTGCCGGGGTTCAGGCTCTGCCAGTGGCTGAGGAGCCAGTTGGAGGCCGCCACGCCGTGCGTGCTGTTGTAGCGGCGGTTCTGGAAGTTCGACAGCTGCGTGATGGTGGACAGCAGGTTGCTGGCCTGCAGTTGCGGCAGCATGGCGTTCACCTGGGTCTGGTTGTCGATGGTGTAGCTGGGCGCCAGCAGCGGCTCGGGGTTGCCTTCCAGCCGGTGCAGCGCGGCCAGGGCCTCGGCCTGGCTGGCGTGCTGCATGAAGCCCCCGCACTTGGCCAGCTTCATGTGCACGGCCAGCGACAGCGTGGGGATCATGTTGTCGTCGATCTCGACCACGTGCACGTTCTCGATGGCCTGCGTGAGGCGGGCGCTGCCGCGCTGCACCGGCACGTTGACGGCCACGCCGCGCGTGGCCACGGCGCGCGCCGAGGGCGCCACCTTCTGCAGCACGCGGTAGGCGTCGTCGCCCACGGTGATCCACACCGGCGCGGCCTGCGCGGCCGCCGGGACTAGGCCCGCCAGCAAGGCGGCGAACAAGGCGGCGAACAAGGGGGCGGCAGAGGCCCGCGCAAGGCGAGCGGCAAGGCGAGACGTCATGGGAGCTACCTGCGAAAGTGGGGGGAGCCCGGGCGCTGGGCAGCCCGGGGTCGACCAACCCATTCTGGACCCACTTCGGCCGGCCGCCCTGCGCGGCCAGGCGCAGAGCGGGGGCGCCCCCTCAAGCCAGGGGTGCGGCGCCCCTGCCCCAGGACGGACGACGGCAGCGCGCTCAAGCGCGCAGCGCGGCCAGCACCTCGTCGAGCATCTTCTTCGCGTCGCCGAAGAGCATGCGGTTGTTCTCTTTGTAGAACAGCGGGTTGTCCACGCCCGCGTAGCCGCTGGCCATGCTGCGCTTCATCACGATGCTGGTCTTGGCCTTCCACACCTCCAGCACCGGCATGCCGGCGATGGGGCTGGTGGGGTCGTCCTGTGCGGCCGGGTTCACGATGTCGTTGGCGCCGATGACCATCGTGACGTCGGTGGCCGGGAAGTCCTCGTTGATCTCGTCCATCTCCAGCACGATGTCGTAGGGCACCTTGGCCTCGGCCAGCAGCACGTTCATGTGGCCCGGCATGCGGCCGGCCACGGGGTGGATGCCGAAACGGATGTTCACGCCACGGTCGCGCAGCAGCTTGGTGATCTCGAACACCGTGTGCTGGGCCTGCGCCACCGCCATGCCGTAACCCGGCACGATGATCACGCTCTTGGCCTCCTTCAGCAGTTCGGCCGTCTCGGCCGCGCTCACCGGCACCACCTCGCCGGCCGGCTGCGCCGCGCCACCCGCGCCCGCAGGTGCCGGCGCCCCGCCCCCGAAGCCGCCCGCGATGACGCTGATGAAGTTGCGGTTCATCGCGCGGCACATGATGTAGCTGAGGATGGCGCCCGAGCTGCCCACGAGCGCGCCCGTCACGATCAGCAGGTCGTTGCTCAGCATGAAGCCGGTGGCCGCCGCGGCCCAGCCCGAGTAGCTGTTGAGCATGCTCACCACCACCGGCATGTCGGCGCCGCCGATGGCCATCACCATGTGGATGCCGAAGAGCAGCGCGATGACCGTCATCACCAGCAGCGGCAGCATGCCCGCGTTCACGTCGTGCGACTGCAGGAAGACGTAGCCGAAGTAGACGACCACCAGCAGCCCCACGAGGTTCAGCAGATGGCGGCCCGGCAGCAGCAGCGGCTTGCCGCCGATGCGGCCCGAGAGTTTGCCGAAGGCGACGATGGAGCCCGAGAAGGTGACGGCGCCAATCAGGATGCCGACGTAGATCTCGACCTCGTGGATGGTCTTCTCCACGGGCGTGGGGAAGACGGTGGAGGTGTCCACATAGCTCGCGAAGCCCACCAGGCAGGCCGCCAGGCCCACCAGGCTGTGCATCAGTGCCACGAGCTCGGGCATCTGCGTCATCTGCACCTTCTTGGCGGCGATGACACCGATGGCACCACCGACGACCAGCGCGCCGACGATCCACGGGATGCCCGCCGCCGTGACACGCGGCCCCAGCACCGTGGCCACCACGGCCAGCGCCATGCCGGCCATGCCCAGGAAGTTGCCGCGGCGCGCCGTCTCGGGGTTCGAGAGGCCGCCCAGGCTCATGATGAAAAGGATGATCGCGCCGATGTAGGCGACGGTGGCGAGGCTTGCGCTCATGTTCTTGTCTGCCCGTTCGTCACTTGCGGAACATGGCCAGCATGCGACGCGTGACCGCGAAGCCGCCGAACATGTTGATGGCCGTGAGCACCAGCGCCACGACCGCGCACACCAAGATCAAGGTGTTGGGCCGGTCGGCAGCCCCCGCGGCATCCAGCGGCGGCGCCACCTGCACCAGCGCGCCGATGGCGATGATGGAGCTGATGGCGTTGGTCACGCTCATCAGCGGCGTGTGCAGGCTGGGCGTGACGTTCCACACCACCATGTAGCCGACGAAGCAGGCCAGCACGAAGACGGTGAAGTGCTGCAGGAAGCTCGCCGGCGCGTACGCGCCCACGAACCAGAACAGCACCGCACCCACCGCGAACACGATGGCCAGCGTCTTGGCAGACATCGGCTCCACCGAGCCGTGGCCGTGGCCTCCTTTCGAGGCCCCGGCTTTCGCCGCCGGGGCGGCCTCCGCCTTGGCCTTCGGCGGCGCCGGCGGCAGCTTGGGCGGCGGCGCGGGCCAGGTGACGGCGCCTTCCTTGATCACCGTGAGGCCACGGATGGCGTCGTCTTCGAAATTGACGTTGACCTGACCATCCTTGGTCTTGCAAAGCTCTTCGGTCAGGCGCAGCAGGTTGGTGGCGTAGAGCGTGCTGCTCTGCTTGGCCAGGCGGCTGGCCAGGTCGGTGTAGCCGACGATGGTGACGCCATGCCGCACCACGGCCTGGCCCGGCACGGTGAGCTCGCAGTTGCCGCCCTGCTCGGCGGCCATGTCGACGATGACGCTGCCCGGCTTCATCGTGGCCACCATCTCGGCGGTGATGAGCTTGGGCGCCGGCTTGCCCGGGATCAGCGCCGTGGTGATGATGATGTCGACCTCGCGGGCCTGCTTGGCGTACATCTCGCGCTGCGCGGCCTGGAAACCTTCGCTCATGACTTTGGCGTAACCGCCGCCGCCCGAGCCTTCTTCCTCGTAGTCGACCTTGACGAACTCGCCGCCGAGCGAGACCACCTGGTCGGCCACCTCGGCGCGCGTGTCGTTGGCGCGCACGATGGCGCCCAGGTTGGCCGCGGTGCCGATGGCCGCCAGGCCCGCCACGCCGGCGCCGGCGATGAACACCTTGGCCGGCGGCACCTTGCCGGCGGCCGTGATCTGGCCGTTGAAGAAGCGGCCGAAGGCGTTGGCCGCCTCGATGACGGCGCGGTAGCCGCTCACGCCGGCCTGCGAGGTGAGCGCGTCCATCTTCTGCGCGCGGCTCAGCTGGCGCGGCAGCGCGTCGATGGCCAGCACGGTGGCGCCCTTGGCGGCCAGCTGCTGCATCAGCTCGGGGTTCTGCGCCGGCCAGACGAAGCCGATGAGCATGCCGCCGGGGCGCATCAGGCCCACTTCCTCGGGCGAAGGCGCGCGCACCTTGAAGACGATGTCGGCGCGGGCCCACAGCGTGGCCGCATCGGGCAGCACCTCGGCGCCGGCCGTGCGGTAGGCCTCGTCGCTGCAGTTCGCGGCATCCCCGGCACCGCTCTGCACGGCCACCTGGAAACCCAGCTTGATGAGCTTTTCCACCACCTCGGGCACGGTGGCGACACGCTTTTCACCCGCCGCCGTCTCTTGGGGCACGCCGATCAGCAAAGCCATGAAAGCTCTCCTCAGTTGTTCTTCGCCGGGTCCCGGAAGGGCTGGAATTTCGGGCGGCGGAAGGTAACACAAACACCGCTGGCGGCCGGCGCCGTGGGACTCTGCGGAGGCCGCTGCCTAGAATGCCCTCGTGATCGAGACGCCGACCCGCACCCCCACCGCCCCGCCTGCGTTTGCCGACGTGCTCGTCGTCGGTGCAGGCCCCGCCGGCAGCGCCTGCGCCCAGTTGCTCGCGCGTCAGGGCCTGCGCACCGTGCTGGTGGATCAGCACGATTTTCCGCGCGAGAAGGTCTGCGGCGACGGCCTGATTCCCGACAGCCATGCCGCGTTCAGGCGCCTGGGGGTCTACGACGAGGTGGCTGCATCGGCCCAGCCCGTGCAGCACGTGCGCTGCGTCGGCGCGCGCGGCGGCCATGTGGACGTGCCCGGCACGATGAGCGTGCTGCCGCGCCGGCAACTCGACCACATCCTGGTGCGCGCCGCGCAGCAGGCCGGCGCCGAGCTGCACACGCCGCTGCGCTTCGAGGCGCCGCTGGTCGAGGGCGAGCGCGTGGTGGGCGCACGGCTGCAGGGCCCCGAGGGCCAGCCGCCGGTGGAGGTGCGTGCAAGCTGGGTGGTGCTGGCCACAGGTGCCGTGCCGCAGGCCTTGACCGCCGCCGGCCTGTGCGACCGCCGCACGCCCACCGGCACCGCGGTGCGGGCCTATGTGCGCCACGCCGAGCTGGCGCGCGAGATCACGCAGTTGCAGGTCATCTGGCACGGCCGCCTGCGCGGCGGCTACGGCTGGGTCTTCCCGGGGCCCGACGGCGTCTTCAACATCGGCACGGGCGTCATCGGCAGCCACAGCCTGGAAGGTGGCAAGGGCCGGCGGCGGGGCCGCAACCTGCGCGAGATGTTCGAAGACTTCTGTGAGGTCTACCCACCCGCGGCGCGGCTGATGCGCGAGGGCGAGGTGCTCGGGCCGTTGAAGGGTGCGCCGCTGCGCTGCTCGCTGCGCGGGGTCTCGGGCGAACACTGGGGCCGGCCGGGCCTGCTGGTGGCCGGCGACGCCGCTGGCACCACCTACGCCTTCAGCGGCGAAGGCATCGGCAAGGCCATGGAAAGCGGCATGCTCGCCGCCGAGGCCCTGCTGCACGCGCGGACCCAGACACCCGCCCAGGCCGATGCCCAGGTGCTGCAGGCCTACGCCGCCGCGCTGCGCCAGCTGCAGCCGCAGTTCGTGCTGTACGAACGCGCGGGCATCGTCAACGACTGGCCCTGGCTGGCCGACCTGCTGATCTGGCGCGCCCGCAAGAGCCCACGCATCCTGCGCCGCATGGCCGGCGTGCTGGACGAAACCCAGAACCCCGCACGGCTGTTCACGCTGAGCGGCGTCACCAAACTGCTGTTCGAGTAACCCCAGGGAGCCCCACCATGAGCCTGCAGCGCACCCGCCTGCTCTTTGCCACCGTTGCGATGTCGTCGCTGCTCTCGTCCTGCGGCGGCGGGGGCGGCGGTGCCGGTTCGCCGGCGCCCACCCCGGCCCCCCCGGCGGCGGCCCTGTGCACGCCCACCACCACCAACCCGGCCCCGGCGGCCAATGCACCGCAGGTGACGCTGACGCTCAGCAACGGCGGCGCGGTCAGTGGCGATGTGGTGCTGACGCTCGACCCGGCGCGCGCGCCGGTGACGGTGGCCAACTTCCTGGCCTACGTGAACGCCGGCTTCTACGACGGCACCGTCTTCCACCGCCATGCGCCGGGCTTCGTGCTGCAGGGCGGTGGCTACACCGGCCCGCTGACCGCCGGCGGCGCCGTGCCGGCTCTCAAGCCCACCAATGCCCCCATCGCGCTGGAAGACAACGCCGGGCTGTCCAACCTGTGCCTGAGCGTCGCGATGGCCCGCACCAACGCGCCCGACAGCGCGACCTCGCAGTTCTTCGTCAACCTCACCAACAACACCTTCCTGAACCGGACGGGCAGCGCGGACAACCAGCGCGGCTACGCGGTGTTCGGCAGCGTCACCAGCGGCAACGCCGTGCTCACCGCCGCCATCAATGCCAGCTGCACGGCCTGGACGGCCCTGCTGCCGGCGGGCGACTGCATCCCTTCGCCCAACATCACCATCACGCGCGCCCGCCAGACGCGCTGAACCGCCAGCGATCCCAGGCAGGACACACACCATGTGCCAGCTGCTGGGCATGAACGCCAACACGCCCACCGACGTGATGTTCAGCTTCACGGGGCTGGCCACGCGCGCCGACGAGCACAAGGACGGCTTCGGCATCGCCTTCTTCGAAGACCGCGGCCTGCGCCACTTCATCGACCGCGACGGCGCCATCGGCTCGCCGGTGGCGCAGATGATCAAGCGCTACCCGATCAAGAGCGAGGTGGTCATCGCGCACATCCGCAAGGCCACCGTGGGCTCGGTGGCGCTGCAGAACTGCCACCCCTTCGTGCGCGAGCTCTGGGGCCGCTACTGGGTGTTTGCGCACAACGGCGACCTGAAGGACTACCACCCGCGCCTGCACGGCCAGTTCCGCCCCGTGGGTGACACCGACAGCGAACGCGCCTTCTGCTGGCTGATGCAGGAGCTGGCCAAGGCCCACGCCGACGTGCCCTCGGTCGACGAGCTGAGCTGCACCCTGCGCGAGCTGCTGCCGCAGCCGGCGCGCCACGGCACCTTCAACGTGCTGCTGAGCAACGGCCAGGCGCTGTGGGCCCACGGCACCACGAAGCTCTGGTCGGTGGAGCGCGCCCACCCCTTCACCGCGGCCACGCTGGCCGATGAAGACCTGAGCGTCGACTTCGCCGCCCACACCACACCGCAAGACCGCGTGGCCGTGGTCGCCACCGAGCCGCTCACCACCAACGAGACCTGGGTGCCCTTCGAGCCGGGCGAGCTGCGGGTGTTCCAGGGCGGCGTGCGGCACGGCCGCTGCGGCTGAGGCCGCCCGCCATCCATCCCGGCGGGGCCGCCGTTCGCCCGCCCGGCCGGCAGCCCGCACGCCTGGCGCCGCGGCAGCGCCGGGTGCCTGCCTACACTGCCGCCATGGCAGCCCTGCCCCCCCTTCCCCGCACGCCCGACACGTCGGCGCCGGCCGGCGCAAACCGGCTGCAGCGCCTGTACTTCGGCTGGGCCGAAAAGCACTACGCCCGCATGGACCCGGCGCTGGCCGCCGAGGCGCGCCGCCTGGACCGCTGGCTGTACAGCCGCGGCGGCCTGGGCCTGCTGCTGGGCCTGGCCGGCGCCGTGACGGGCAGCGTGGCCGGTCTGGTGGCCACGGGTTTCCCGGTGGCGCTGGCGGTGCTGTGCTCGCTGCTGGTGTGGCTGGGCCTGCCCACCGCGGCACTGGGGGCCTGGCTGCAGCCGCACAAGTTCACCGCGCGCCAGCTGCTGCGGCGCAGCCTGGGCATCTTCCTGCTCGGCTATGCCGGCGCCTTTGTCGGCTTCCTGGTCGGCCGGCTGGCACGCCCGGCAGGGCTGCAGCCCGAGACGCTGCTCGATTCGCTGTGGGCCGCCGCACGCGCGGCCACGCCGTTCCTGCTGGTGGCGCTGGCGGCCATCACCCTGCTGGTCTGGGGCATGGCGCAATGGCGCGAGCAGCACGACCGCCGCGAGCTCGCGCAGATGCGCCTGGTGCAGGAACGCGACGCGGCCGCGCGCCAGGCCGCCGAGGCCCAGCTGCGCCTGCTGCAGGCGCAGGTGCAGCCGCACTTCATCTTCAACACCCTGGCCGCCGTGCAGCACTGGGTGGACACCGCCGACCCGCGTGCCGGCCCGCTGCTGCGCTCGCTCAGCACCTTCCTGCGCGGCAGCACCGAGCTGCTGGCGCGCGAGCAGGTGAGCCTGGGCGAAGAGCTGGCCCTGGCCGGCCACTACCTGGCCACCTTGCAGGCGCGGCTGGGCGAGCGGCTGCACTTCAAGACCGCAGCCGACCCGGCACTGGCGGCCTTGCAGTTGCCCCCGGGCCTGCTGCTGACGCTGGTGGAAAACGCCGTGGAGCACGGCATCGCCCCCGCGCTGCGCGGCGGCACCGTGCGGGTGGAGGCGCGCCGCACGGCCGAAGGCTGGCAGCTGTGCGTCAGCGATGACGGCCAGGGCCTGGCCAGCGGCTGGCAGGAGGGCGTGGGCCTGGCCAACTGCCGCCAGCGCCTGCACCACCACTTCGGCGGCCGCGCGCGGCTCACGCTGCAGGCCCTGCACCCGGGCACACGGGCCTGCATCGAGGTGGCCGAGCCCGTGGTTTCCCAGGAGGCTGCATGAACTTCCGCCTGCCCCGCCTGCAGAACCTGCGCTGTTCGGCCGCCAGCGGCCGCGTCGTCGGGCCCGACCAGATCGACTGGAGCCAGATCTGGAACCCCGGCCCGGTGCGCGTGTTCACCGACGAAGAGTTGCGCCGGGCCGCGCAGGACGGGCCTTCGCGCACGCTGGTGGTGTCTGTGCTCATCAACATCGCCCTGATCGCCTGGGTGGTGCTGCAGGTGGCACCGGCCCCGCTGACAGCCGTGCTCACGGGCCTCATGGCCGGCGGCAGCGTCAGCGTGCTGGCCCTGGCGCGCCGCCTTTGGAGCCGGCCCGAAAGGCGGCTGCTCACGCGCTTCAACTTTGCGCTCATGGGGGTGGGCTTCGTCCTGGGCCTCGCGCTGGCCTTGGCACCCCGGTGGGCCGACCCCACGCAAGAACGCTGGGTCTTCGGCACCGTGTGGCTGATGGCGGTGAGCTCCAGCCTCGGGCTCTGGTTCCTGGCCGTCTACCGCAGCGAGCAGGTGGCCGGGCGCCTGCGCGAGCAGGCCGAACGCGAGCGGGCGGTGGAGATGGCGCGCCAGCTCGCGGCGGCGCAGATCCAGCCGCACTTCCTCTTCAACAGCCTGGCCTCGCTGCAGCACTGGGTGCAGGCCAAGGACGACCGCGCCGCACCGATGCTGGATGCACTCACCGCTTTCCTGCGCGCCACGCTGCCGCTTTTCAACCAGGCCCGGCTGCGCCTGGGCGACGAGGCCGAGGCCGCGCGCCGCTACCTGCAGGTGATGCAGCTGCGCTTGGGCGAGCGCCTGCGCTTCAGCATCGAGATCGACCCTGCCGCCGCGGAGCTGCAGGTGCCCCCCGGCCTGCTGCTGACCCTGGTGGAGAACGCGGTGGAGCACGGCGTGCAGGCCAGCCTGCACGGCGCCGAGGTGCTGGTGCAGGCGCGCCAGGAAGCGGGCGGCACCGTGCTCACCGTTCACGACACCGGCCCCGGCCTGGCCCCTGGCGCGGCCGAAGGCGTGGGCCTGGGCAACAGCCGCGCCCGCCTGGCCCAGGCCTACGGGCAGCAGGCCGCACTGCACCTGCTGTCGGGCGATGCCGGCGGCTGCACCGCCCGTGTGGTGCTGCCCGCCCACGCCAGCCCGGCTTCCTGACGACGACGATGAGCCCAATGACCATGCCCCCCCTCACCGCCCTGATCGCCGATGACGAAGAGGCGCCGCGCGCGCAGTTGCGCCTGGCGCTGCAGCAGGCCTGGCCCGGCCTGCAGATCGTGGCCGAGGCCGTCAACGGCGTCGACGCCTGGGACGCCTTCCTCGAGCACGAGCCTGCCGTGTGCTTTCTCGACATCCGCATGCCCGGGCTCTCGGGCATCGACGTCGCGCGGCGCATCGATGGCCGCGCGCCGGTGGTCTTCGCAACGGCCTATGGCGACCATGCGCTGGCCGCCTTCGATGCCGGTGCGGTGGATTACCTGATGAAGCCCGTGGACCCCGAACGCCTGGCGCAGACCGTGGTGCGCCTGCGCCAGCGCCTGCAGGCGGGCGCCACACCGGCGCACGGCGCGGCCCCGCCCGACCCCGCTGCGCTGCACCAACTGCTGGCGCAGCTGGCCGGGCAGACGCGCCGCGCACCGCCCCTGCAGGTGCTGCAGGCCAGCGTGGGGCGCGAGGTGCGGCTCATCCGCACCGACGAGGTGGTCTACTTCGAAAGCGACAGCCGCTACACGCGTGTCGTCTTCGACGGCCCGCACGGTGCCGGCGATGCGCTGATCCGCACGCCGCTGAAGGAACTGCTGGCGCAGCTGGACGAGCAGCTCTTCTGGCAGGTGCACCGCAGCGTCATCGTCAACCAGCGCCACATCGCCAGCGCCGTGCGCGTGGACGAAGGCCACATGCACCTCACGCTGCGCGGCCGCCCCGAGACACTGCCGGTATCGCGGCACTTCCAGGCGCTTTTCAAGGGCCAGTGAGAGTGTGGCGGGGGCGGGGGCCGCAGTAGCATCGGCCACCCCCCACACCGGCCCGCCCCCATGCCAGCGCTGCCCGTCCCGCGTTTCGACCAGTTCTACCGCCACGCCGAGCTCACCCGCCTGCTGCAAGACTATGCGCAAGCGGCGCCGCACCTGGTGCAGCTCAGCAGCCTGGGCCAGAGCTTCGAGGGCCGCGACATCTGGCTGCTGACGCTGACCCACACCACCACCGGTGCCGACATCGACAAGCCCGCCTTCTGGGTGGACGGCAACATCCACGCCGCCGAGCTGACGGCCAGCACCGCCTGCCTGTACTGGCTGCACCAGCTGCTGGCGAACTACGACACCGACGCGCAGGTGCGCCAGCTGCTCGACACGCGCGTGGTCTACATGGTGCCGCGCCTGAACCCCGACGGCGCCGAGCTCGCGCTGGCCGACAAGCCGCGCCACATCCGCAGCGGCACGCGGCCCTACCCCTTCGACGAAGAGCCGGTCGAAGGCCTGACGGTGGAAGACGTCGACGGCGACGGCCGCGTGCTGCAGATGCGCGTGCCCGACCCCCACGGCACCTACAAGAAGCACCCCACCGAGCCGCGGCTGATGGTGGCGCGCGAGCCGGGTGAATTCGGCGGCGAGTACTACCGCCTGATTCCCGAGGGCACGCTGAAGAACTTCGACGGCCTGAAGATCACCGCCAACCCCGACCGCGAGGGCCTGGACTTCAACCGCAACTTCCCCGCCTTCTGGCGGCAGGAGTTCGAGCAAGTCGGCGCCGGCCCCTACCCCACCAGCGAGCCCGAGGTGCGGGCCATGGTCGACTTCATCACCAAGCACCCCAACATCGGCGCGGCGGTGAGCTTCCACACGCACAGCGGCGTGATCCTGCGGCCCATGGGCACGCAGAGCGACGACGACATGACGCCGGAAGACCTGTGGATGTTCAAGCGCCTGTCGGACATCGGCGCCAAGCTCACGGGCTACCCGGCCATCAGCATCTGGCACGACTTCAAGTACCACCCCAAGCAGGTGATCACCGGCACGCAGGACTGGCTCTACGAGCACCTGGGTGCGCTGTTCTGGACGGTGGAGATCTGGGCGCCGAACAAGGAAGCCGGCATCACCGACTACAAGTGGATCGACTGGTACCGCGAGCACCCGGTGGAAGACGACCTGAAGCTGCTGAAGTGGAGCGACGAGCAGTGCGGCGGCCAGGCCTACGTCGACTGGCACCCCTTCCGCCACCCGCAGCTGGGCATGGTGGAGCTCGGCGGCTGGGACCGCATGAACTACTGGCGCAACCCGCCGCCGGCGCTGCGCGAGCGCGAGGCCGCTCGCTTCCCGGCCTGGCTGCTGCAGATCGGCCTGACCCTGCCCAAGCTGGAGGTGCTGCGCACCGAGGTGCGCGCCCTGGGCCCCGACACCTGGCGCGTGCGTTTCGCGGTGGCCAATGCCGGCTACCTGCCCAGCTACATCAGCAAGCGCGCGCTGGAGCGCAAGACCGTGCGCGGCACCGTCTTCAGCATCCTGCTGCCCGAGGGCGTGAGCCTGGTCAGCGGCAAGGAACGCGAGATCGGCGCCCATCTCGAGGGCCATGCACCCAAGAGCAGCCAGCAGGCCTTCCTGCCCAGCCGCGAGGTCACCGCCGACCGCGCCGTGGTGGAGTGGGTGGTCAAGGGCGCCCGGGGCACCCGCATCGCGCTGAAGGCCACGGCCGACCGCGCGGGCACGGTGCACACCGAAGTGACCCTGGACTGAGCCCGGCACCAGGCGCCAGGAACCCGGGTGGACGATTTTTCGAGCCTCTTCGAGTTTCTGCCCATCGGGGCCTACCGCAAGCGCCCGGACGGGGTGCTGCTGCGCAGCAACCCCGCGCTCGTGCGGATGAACGGCCTGGCCAGCGAGGCCGAGCACCTGGCCATCGTCAACGGCGCGGCCGAGAGCTGGTACGTGCAGCCCGGGCGCCAGCGCCTTTTCATGGAGCTGCTGCTGCGCGGGGACCGCGTGGTGGGCTTCGAATCCGAGGCGCGCGCGCGCGGCAGCGGTCGCCGGCTGTGGGTGCGCGAGAACGCGCATGCCGTGCGGGGGCCCGATGGCGAGGTGCTGTTCTTCGAGGGCACCGTCGAGGAGATCACCGAGCACGTGCAGGCCCGCGGCGCGCTGGAGCACCGCGAGCGCGAGCTGCGCGAGATCACGGCCCAGGTGCCGGGCGTGGTCTACCGCGTGGTGCTGGACGATGACGACACCCGGCGCATCGACTTCGTCAGCGACGGCGTGCGCGCGCTCTACGGCGTGGAGCCCGAAGACGCCGTGCAGAACCGGCGCCTGCTGGCGCAGTTCCGCCACCCTGACGACCTGCTGCGCGTGGACGCCGAACTCAACGCCGCTGCGCGCGAACGGCGCCCGCTGACCACCGAGTTCCGCATCGTGCGGGCCGATGGCAGCCAACGCTGGGTGCAGCAGATCTCGGTGCCGGCCGGCAACCCGGACGAAGAACAGATCCGCATCGGCGTGATGATCGACATCACCGAGCGCAAGCAGGCCGAGCTGGCGCTGGCGCAGAGCGGCGATCTCTGGAAACGGGCCCTCGAAGGCACGGGCGACGGCGTCTGGGACTGGCACGTGCAGGAAGGCCGCGAGCTGCTCTCGCCGGCCTGCAAGGCGCTGTATGGCTTTGCGCCCGACGAACTGCCCGACACCCCCGATGCGCTGGACAGCCGCACCCACCCCGAAGACCTGGAGGCCATGCGCATCGCGCGCGACGCCCATTTCGCGGGGCAGATGCCGATCTACATCAACGAGCACCGCGTGCGCTGCAAGGACGGCAGCTGGAAGTGGATCCTCTCGCGCGGCATGGTGCTCACGCGCGACGAACAGGGCCGCCCGCTGCGCATGGTGGGCACGCACACCGACATCACGCTGCGCAAGCAGGCCGACGCGCTGCGCGCCGAGCGCGACCGCGCCGCCGCGGCCGACCTGGCGAAATCGCAGTTCCTGAGCCGCGTCAGCCACGAGCTGCGCACGCCGCTGAACGCGGTGCTGGGCTTCACGCAGCTGCTGGAACTGGAGCCGGGCGATGGCGAGCGCCAGCGGCTGTGGGTCGCGCAGGTGCTGAGCGCAGGCAGGCACCTGCTGGCCTTGATGGACGACGTGCTCGACCTCAGCAGCGCGCAAACGGGCCAGCTGGCGATGGCCACCGAGGTGCTGCCGCTGCGCGAGCCGCTGAACGAGGCACTGGCCATGCTGGCGGCCAGCGCTGCGGCGGCCCAGGTGAGCCTGCATGACGACAGCTGCGACGCGCCGCCGTGCAGCGTGCGTGCCGACCGCCGCCGCCTGCTGCAGGTGCTGAGCAATCTCATCGGCAACGCCATCAAGTACAACCACCCGCAAGGCTGGGTGAGGGTGCAGTTCGAGACCGTGTCGGGCTGGGTGAGCATCCACATCAGCGACAGCGGGCCGGGGCTCGACGCCCTGCAGCAGGCGCGGCTGTTCCAGCCCTTCGAACGCCTGGGCGCGCAGCGCGGGCCGGTGGCGGGCACGGGCCTGGGCCTGGCGCTGAGCCGCGAGCTCGTGGAGGCCATGGGCGGCAGCATCACGGTGCGCAGCCAGGCCGGTGCCGGCGCCACCTTCACCATCAACCTGCCAGCGGGCTGAGCGCCCGCCCCCAGCCGGGCTTCAGGCGCTTTCGAAGCGGAACACCGCCACGCTGGCCAGCAGGTTGGGCCAACGCCTGCGCACCTGGCCGTTCTGCAGACCGAAGCTGTCGGTCACCTGCAGCCCGCAGCGCCGCGCCAGCACACCGAAATCGGCATAGGTGCCGACGCGGATGTTGGGCGTGTCGAACCACTCGTAGGGCAGCGCGCGAGTCACCGGCATGCGGCCCGTGAGCACGTGCAGGCGGTTGGGCCAGTGCGCGAAGTTCGGGAAGCTGACGATGCCGATGCGGCCCACGCGCGCCGTCTCGCGCAGCATCTTCTCGGTGTTGCGCAGGTGCTGCAGGGTGTCGAGCTGCAGCACGACATCGAAACTGCGGTCTTCGAACAGCGCCAGGCCCTCATCGAGGTTGAGCTGGATGACGTCGATGCCGCGTTTCACGCAGGCCTGCACGTTGGCGTCGGCCAGTTCGATGCCGTAGCCGGTGCAGCCCTTGCGGTCGCGCAGGTGGGCCAGCAGTTCGCCGTCGCCGCAGCCCAGATCGAGCACGCGGCTGCCGGCCGGCACGAGGTCGGCGATGAGCTCCAGGTCCTTGCGCTCGCTCATGACCGCACTCCCGCCGCCACCTCGGCCGCGATGCGCTCGAAGGTGCTGCGCATCACCGCGTGGTAACGCGGGTCTTCCAGCAGGAAGGCGTCGTGGCCGTGCGGGGCGTCGATCTCCGCGTAGCTGCAGGCGATGCGGTTGGCCACCAGGGCCTTGACGATCTCGCGGCTGCGCTCTGGCGCGAAGCGCCAGTCGGTGGTGAAGCTCACCAGCAGGAAACGCTTGCGCAGCGTCTCGGCGTTCGCGGCGAAGGCGCGCGCCAGGTCGCCGCCGTGCGCGGCAGCGGGGTCGAAGTAGTCGAGCGCGCGCGTGATCAGCAGGTAGGTGTTGGCGTCGAAGTACTCGGCGAACTTGTCGCCCTGGTGGCGCAGGTAGCTCTCGATCTGGAACTCGATGTCCTGCGTGGAGTAGCGCAGCGCAGCGGCCTTGAGCTCGCGGCCGAACTTGCTGTCCATCGCGTCTTCGGCCAGGTAGGTGATGTGGCCCACCATGCGCGCCACGCGCAGCCCGCGCTTGGGCACCACGCCGTGTTCGTAGAAATGGCCGCCGTGGAAATCGGGGTCGGTGACGATGGCGCGGCGCGCCACCTCGTTGAAGGCGATGTTCTGGGCGCTGAGGTTGGGCGCGGTGGCCACGGCGATGCAGTGGCGCAGCATGCCAGGGTGGCGCAGCGTCCAGGCCAGGGCCTGCATGCCGCCGAGGCTGCCGCCGAGCACTGCGGCCAGCTGCGTGATGCCCAGGCGCTGCACCAGGCGCGCCTGCGCGTCGACCCAGTCTTCCACGGTCACCACGGGAAAATCGGCGCCCCACACGCGCCCCGGCACCGGTGACAACGGGTTCAGGTGCATGGGCCCGGTGCTGCCGAAACACGAGCCCGGGTTGTTGACGCCGATGACGAAGAAGCGGTTCGTGTCCAGCGGCTTGCCCGGGCCGATGAGGTTGTCCCACCAGCCCTTGTTGCCGCTGGCATCCACGCCCGCCACGTGGTGGCTGGCGTTGAGCGCGTGGCACACCAGCACGGCGTTGCTGCGCTCGGCGTTGAGCGTGCCGTGGGTCTCGTAGGTGAGCTGGTAGCTCGGCAGCAGCGCGCCGCTCTGCAGCGGCAGCGGCTCGCTGAAGTGCATCTGCTGGGCGGTGACGGGGCCGACGGAAGCCATGATCGGAAAAGCGAAACCCGGTGCCGCATGAAGCGGACACCGGGCCCGGCGTCCTCTTTTAGCGGTATTTGTTGAGCGCCCGCAATCTGGAACAAATCGGCGCTGTGGTCGCCCATTGTAGCCAGCCGTCACCACCGCCCGGCACTCGTGCAAGGGCGGGGCAGAGGCAGAAAAGCAGCGCACTTCCGAGTTCGGGCAGGCGCTGGCGTGGCTAGCATCGCGCCGACCAGGGCTGCAAAAGAACGGGGTCACCACATGCACGCTTGGCTGAACAGCATCGACCAGCACTTCCCGGTGCGCTACACGGCGTGGCTGCTCAGCGCCATCGGCTGCCTGCTCTTCGCCTTCACCTGGGTGGCCTTCGGCTGGGGCGGGCCGGCGGCGCTGGTCTGCCTCTTCCTCGTGGCGCTGGGCTGGCGCGACGTGCGCCAGCGCCGCCACAGCATCCTGCGCAACTACCCGGTCATCGGCCACCTGCGCTTCCTGCTGGAGTTCGTGCGCATCGAGGTGCGGCAGTACTTCATCGAAGGCGACAACGAAGCCACGCCGTTCTCTCGCACGCAGCGCAGCCTGGTCTACCAGCGCGCCAAGGGCGAGCCCGACAAGCGCCCCTTCGGCACGCAGCTCGACGTGCATGCGCCCGGCTACGAGTGGATCAACCACTCGATGAGCCCCAGCACCGTGCCCACGCACGACTTCCGCGTCACCGTCGGCCATGCCGACAACGGCTGCACGCAGCCCTACGCGGCCAGCCTCTTCAACATCTCGGCAATGAGCTTCGGTGCGCTGAGTGCCAACGCCATCCTCGCGCTCAACGGCGGCGCGAAGAAGGGCGGCTTCGCGCACGACACCGGCGAAGGCAGCATCAGCCAGCACCACCGCGTGCATGGCGGCGACCTCATCTGGGAGATCGGCAGCGGCTACTTCGGTTGCCGCGATGAGCAGGGCCGCTTCAGCGAAGAGAAGTTCATCGTCAACGCGCGCGACCCGCAGGTGAAGATGGTGGAGCTCAAGCTCAGCCAGGGCGCCAAGCCGGGCCACGGCGGTGTGCTGCCGGGGCCGAAGGTCACGCCCGAGATCGCCGCCGCGCGCGGCGTGCCGGTGGGCGTGGACTGCGTCAGCCCGGCCAGCCACAGCGCCTTCGGCACGCCGCGCGAGCTGCTGCAGTTCATCGCGCGGCTGCGTGAACTCTCGGGCGGCAAGCCCACGGGCTTCAAGCTCTGCATCGGCCACCCCTGGGAGTGGTTCGCGATCTGCAAGGCCATGGTGGAGACCGACCTCGTGCCCGACTTCATCGTGGTCGACGGCGCCGAGGGCGGCACCGGCGCCGCGCCGCTGGAGTTCACCGACCA
The DNA here is from genome assembly GCF_004016505.1 of Rubrivivax rivuli. Taxonomy (GTDB): domain Bacteria; phylum Pseudomonadota; class Gammaproteobacteria; order Burkholderiales; family Burkholderiaceae_C; genus Rubrivivax; species Rubrivivax rivuli. The sequence goes on from NZ_SACR01000001.1 coordinate 229,612, forward strand.
CGTGGGCGCGCCGCTGCAGGAAGGGCTGCTGCTCGTGCACAACACGCTCACCGGCCTGGGCCTGCGCCACCGCGTGAAGATCGGCTGCGCCGGCAAGGTCATCGGCGCCTTCGACATCGCCCGCGCCATGGCCCTGGGCGCCGACTGGTGCAACGCGGCGCGCGGCTTCATGTTCGCCCTGGGCTGCATCCAGGCCCAGACCTGCCACACCGGCGCCTGCCCCACGGGCGTGACGACGCAGGACCCGCAGCGCCAGAAGGCCCTGGTGGTGCCCGACAAGACCGAGCGCGTCTACCGCTTCCACCACCACACGCTGGAAGCGCTGAAGGAACTGGTGCAGGCCGCGGGCCTGCAGCACCCCAACGAGATCAGCGCCAGCCACATCGTGCGGCGTCGCAGCGACAGCGACGTGCGGCTGCTGGCCAACGAACTCAGTTTCGTGGCGCCTGGCGCCCTGAAGGCGGCTGCCGAGGGCCGCGGCGCCTGGCCGCACCGCGTGTACGAGCTCTACTGGCCGCTGGCCAGTGCCGAGAGCTTCGCGCCCCAGGCCGTGAACCCCCGCGCGCTCAGCGCGGCCGGTGCATCTTGAAGAGCTGCTCGGGCCCGATGCTGAAGTAGTCGGCCGGCCCGCCGCCGCGCAGGATGTGCTGGGCGTTGGCGGTGTCGTAGAGGCCGTCCACCAGCAGCTCGCGTGCGATGTGCACGGCCACCACCTCGCCCATCGTCAGCCAGGCACCGGCCGGGCTGCCGTCGGCACCCTGCAGCGCGATGATCTGCGTGACCTTGCACTCGAAGGCCACCGGGCTTTCACCCACCCGCGGCACGGCCACGCACTGCGAGGCCACGGGCGTCAGGCCCGCGAGCTGGAACTCGTCCACCTCGGGCGGCACGGCCATGCAGGTGGTGTTCATCGCCTCGGCCAGCGGCCGCGTGACGAGGTTCCACACGAACTCGCCGGTGGCGCGCGCATTGCGCAGGCTGTCCTTTTCCGAGGTGCTGGAAAAGCCGATCAGCGGCGGCGTGTAGTTGAAGGCGTTGAAGAAGCTGTAGGGCGCGAGGTTGAGCACGCCCTCGGCGCTGCGCGTGCTGACCCAGCCGATGGGCCGCGGGCCCACGATGGCGTTGAAGGGGTCGTGCGGCAGGCCGTGGCCGGCGCGCGGCTCGTAGCTGTGCAGCGCCGTGAAGAGCGGCAGTCCGGTTGCGCCTGCCATCAAGCGGCCGGAGGTGCCGAATCGACGAAGCTTGGCCGCGCGGCCAGCTTGTCGTAGAGCTTGTGCAGGTGGGGGTGGTCGCCGCGCCAGTCGATGGCGGGGAAGCGGAAATCGAGGTAGCCCAGCGCGCAGCCCACCGCGATGTCGGCCAGCGTGAGGTGGTTGCCGGCGCAGTAGGGCTTGTCGCCCAGGCCCAGGCTCATCGACTTCAGCGCGTTGTGCACGGCGCGCATCTGGCGGTCGATCCAGGCCTGCGAGCGCTGGCCCTCGGTGCGGCCGCCCCAGGTGGCTTCCAGGCGCGCCAGGATGCTGGCGTCGAGCAGGCCGTCGGACAGCGCCTCCCAGGTGCGCACTTCGGTGCGCTCGCGGCCGCTGGGCGGGATGAGCTTGCCCACGGGCGAGAGCGTGTCGAGGTACTCGACGATGACGCGTGAATCGAAGATGGCTTCGCCGCCGTCCAGCACCAGGCAGGGCACCTTGCCCAGCGGGTTGCTCTTGACGATGTTGTCGTTGCCCCAGACGTCTTCCAGCACCAGTTCGCAGTCGAGCTTTTTCTCGGCCATCACGACGCGCACTTTGCGCACGTAGGGGCTGGTGAGTGAACCGATGAGTTTCATGTTGTGCCGCGCTTTGCGCTGGTGCCTGTGCTCTTCCCTGGGGTCCGGTTCATTCTAGCCAGGGGGTGATTTCCCGATCTCCCGGCCGTGTCGCGTGAAATCCACGCGCGCCGGCCGGCCCGGCAGGGCCAGTTCGGCCACTGCCGGCGCCATGCGCGAGACCACCTGCCCGCCACGCACCACGCACAGGCGCTGCGCACGCAACCGGATGGCTTCTTCGGGGCTGCGCGCCTGCAGCAGCACCATGTCGGCGCGGCAACCCAGGTCCAGGCCATAGCCCTCCAGCCCCAGGATGCGTGCGTTGTTCACCGTCACCGCTTCGAAACACTGGCGCTGCGCGGCTAGCGAAGTCATCTGCGCCACGTGCAGGCCCATCGCGGCCACCTCCAGCATGCAGCCCGAGCCCAAGGCGTACCAGGGGTCGAGGACGCAGTCGTGGCCGAAGCCCACGTTCACGCCGGCGGCCAGCAGCTCGGGCACGCGCGTCATGCCGCGGCGTCTAGGGTAGGCGTCGTGCCGCCCCTGCAGCGTGATGTTGATCAGCGGGTTGGCCACGGCGTGCACGCCGGCCTCGGCGATCAGCGGCAGCAGCTTGCTGACGTAGTAGTTGTCCATCGAATGCAGGGACGTGAGGTGCGAGCCCGTCACGCGGCCCTGCAGCCCCAGGCGCTGGGTGTGGAAGGCCAGGGTCTCGATGTGGCGCGACAGCGGGTCGTCGCTCTCGTCGCAGTGCAGGTCCACGCGCAGGCCGCGCTCGGCCGCCAGCTCGCACAGGACCTGCACGCTCTCGGCGCCCTGGGCCATGGTGCGTTCGAAGTGCGGGATGCCGCCCACCACCTCCAAGCCGAGGTCGAGTGCGCGCTTCAGGTTCACCAGCGCGCCCGCGCTGCGCAGCAGGCCGTCTTGCGGAAACGCCACCAGCTGCAGGTCGAGGTAGGGCGCGACGCGGCGCTTCACCTCCAGCAGCGCGCGCACCGCGAGCAGGCGTTCGTCGCAGACGTCGACATGGCTGCGGATGGCCAACAGGCCGCGCGCCACGGCCCAGTCGCAGTACTGCAGCGCGCGTTCGGCGATGGCCTCTTCGGTGAGCAGGGGCTTGAGTTCGCCCCAGAGCTGGATCCCCTCCAGCAGCGTGCCGCTGGCGTTCACGCGCGGCAGGCCGTGGCTCAGCGCGCTGTCCATGTGGAAGTGGGCGTCCACGAAAGGCGGGCTGAGCAGCCAGCCACCGGCGTCGATCACCTGCGCGCCCGGTGGCACCGGCAGCGCCGGGGCCAGCGCGGTGATGCGGCCGCCTTCGGCCAGCAGGTCGAGGCCGGCGCGGCCGTCGGGCAGCGTGGCATTGCGGACGAACAGCGGCGCGTTCTGGGGCATGGGGCCTGCCGGGGAGGATGCCTGCCCCGATGCAGGCAAGTCGGATGCCAGCATACGGCGCCCCGGCGGGCCGAGACGCGCGCCGAGTCCGGTGGGAGCGAATCCGTCACGGCCCGATTCGGGCTTTCCTGCACCGGCGCAAGGGCCGCTTGTCAACCCCCGCGAACGGGCGCACACTGGGTTCGACGGGTTCCGGTTTCGGGCCCTTGCACCGACCCCCGCTTCCCCCTCCCCTTCTTCCAGCCCCTGCCCTTGTCGGCACGCCCCCGCCCCAGCCTCGTGCCGGCCTTGAGCCTGCTGTCCCCGTGCGGCCCTGGCGCCGGCGCTCACGCCCTTCACCCCCCGCCGGCGCTGACGCGCCGGCTTCTTGCCCACCCTCGCTAAAGGAGGTTCTGATGAACTTGACGATCAGCGGCCATCACCTCGAAGTCACCCCGGCTTTGCGTGAGTACGTACTCACCAAGCTGGAACGCGTGACGCGCCACTTCGACCAGGTCGTGGATGTGAACGTGTTGCTGACGGTGGAGAAGATGAAGGAAAAGGAACGGCGACAGAAGGCCGAGGTGACGCTGCACGTCAAGGGCCGCGACATCTTCTGCGAGCAGTCGCACGAAGACCTGTACGCCGCGATCGACCAGCTGATGGACAAGCTCGACCGCCAGGTCGTGCGCCACAAGGACCGCGTGCAGGACCACCACCACGCCACGGCCAAACGCATGGACATGGGTGCGGTCTGAAACGCCCGCGGCGGCCGGCGCAGCCCGGCCCGCCCTGAGGTGCAAAACGGCCCTGCGGGGCCGTTTTGCATGGTGGCAACGGTGTTGCTGCAGCGCCGCATCGCCAACGGATTCCACCCGATTCAAGGCCTTCTTCGCTGACATGACGCCTGAGCCGAGGTCTATGATCCGCCCTCCCTATTCAACAACCCCGCCCGAAGCGCGCCGCCACCGGCCGCCGCCACGGGGTCCGGCCCGATGAACCGTCTCGCCTCGATCCTGCCCGCCAGCAACGTGCTGGTGAATGTGGATGCGACCAGCAAGAAGCGCGTCTTCGAGCACGCCGGCCTGCTGTTCGAGAACCAGCACGCCATCGCGCGCAGCACGGTCACCGACAACCTCTTCGCCCGCGAGCGCCTGGGTTCCACCGGCCTGGGCCATGCCGTGGCCATCCCGCACGGCCGCATCAAGGGGTTGAAGAACCCGCTGGCCGCCGTGGTGCGGGTGCAGCAGCCCATCCCCTTCGACGCGCCCGATGACGAGGCCGTCTCGCTGCTGATCTTCCTGCTGGTGCCGGAAGCCGCCACGCAGCGGCACCTGGAAATCCTCTCGGAAATCGCCGAGATGCTGAGCGACCGCGAACTGCGCGAACGCCTGAAGACCGAGCCCGAAGCGGCCGGCGTGCACAAGCTGATTTCCGACTGGGAACCGCTGAAGTCGGTGGCTTGACGTGAAGCCCACGTCGATCAGCGCTGAGGCGCTGTTCGAAGCCCACCGCGAGGCGATGCGCTGGGAGTGGATCGCCGGCCACGCCCACCCCGACCGCCGTTTCGACGACGCCGCCGTGCGCGACGCGCGCAGCGCGGCCGACCTGGTGGGCTACCTCAATTACATCCACCCCTACCGGGTGCAGATCGTCGGCCGCCGCGAGGTGGCCTACCTGCTGGCCAGCGCCCCTGACGACCAGGAGCGCCGCATCTCGCGCATCGTGACGCTGGAGCCGCCGGTGATCATCGTTGCCGACGACCAGGTGCCGCCCGACCGCCTGGTGGCGATGTGCGACCGCGCCGAGATCCCGCTTTTCGTCACGCAGCAATCGGCCGGCCACGTCATCGACGTCGTGCGCGGCTACCTGGGCCAGCACTTCGCCGAGCGTGTCACGCGCCACGGCGTGTTCATGGACATCCTGGGCCTGGGCGTGCTGCTCACGGGCGAATCGGGCCTGGGCAAGAGCGAACTGGGGCTGGAACTCATCAGCCGCGGCCACGGCCTGGTGGCCGACGACGCGGTGGACATCTTCCGCATCAGCCAGACGGCGCTGGAAGGCCGCTGCCCCGCGCTGCTGCAGAACCTGCTGGAAGTGCGCGGCATCGGCCTGCTGGACATCAAGGCCATCTTCGGCGAGACCGCGGTGCGCCGGAAGATGCGCCTGAAGCTCATCGTGCACCTGGTGCGCAAAGAGACCATGGAGCGCGAGTTCGAGCGCCTGCCCTACGAGCCGCTGAACGAAGAAGTGCTGGGCCTGCCGGTGCGCAAGGTGGTCATCGCGGTGGATGCCGGCCGCAACCTGGCGGTGCTGGTGGAAGCCGCGGTGCGCAACACCGTGCTGCAGTTGCGCGGCATCGACACCTACCAGGAATTCATCAAGCGGCACCAGGCCGCGATGGAGCGCGGCGGGCTCGATTGAGCCCGGCGCCCGGGTGCTACTTGGCGCCCTTGCGTTCGCAGTTCTGGCGCGTGCAGCGCGCGTAGAGCGACAGAGAGTGCTCCTGCAGTTCGAAACCGCGAGACACGGTCACGGCGCGCTGGCGTTGCTCGATCTCGGCGTCGTAGAACTCTTCGACGTGGCCGCAGTCCAGGCAAACGAGGTGGTCGTGGTGCTCGCCTTCGTTGAGCTCGAAGACGGCCTTGCCGCTCTCGAAATTGCTGCGGCTCAGCAAGCCGGCCTGCTCGAACTGCATCAGCACGCGGTAGACGGTGGCCAGGCCAATGTCGGCCCCTTCGTGGAGCAGGGCCTTGAACACGTCTTCGGCCGTCATGTGGCGGCGCTCGGTGCGCTGGAAGACTTCCAGGATCTTGATGCGCGGCAGCGTGGCCTTCAAGCCGCTGCTTTTCAGTTCGTCCAGACGCGTCATCAGCTTCTCCATCGCAGCCCGGCGGCGGGGCCGCTGCCGTCGTGGGCGCAGGCCCCTCGCTAGAATGCGTCGATCATAGCCAGCCGGGCGTGACCCCAGCGCAGCCGCCGCTGCCCGCACTGGGCCCGGCACCGAACGCAGGTTCAGCAGCCCATCGCGCCTCTCCAGCGGCGCTGCAGCACGTCCTCCCGAACGCCCCATGCCACGCCCGACCCCCCTCTTGAGCCTTCTCGCCGCAGCCGCGCTGCTGGCGGGGTGTGAATCGCTGCAGCGCACCGACAGCCTGTTCGGCGTGATCACGCCCTACCGCATCGACATCGTGCAGGGCAACGCCATCACCCAGGAGCAGGCGGCGGCCATCAAGCCCGGCATGACGCGGCTGCAGGTGCGCGACGTGCTGGGCACGCCGCTGATGACCGACCCCTTCCACGCCAACCGCTGGGACTACATCTTCACATTGCGCCGGCCCGGCGCCGAGGCGCAGCGCCGCAGCGTGGTGGTGTTCTTCGACGGCGACACGGTCAAGTCCATCGACGCGCCCAAGCTGCCCTCCGAGCGCGAGTTCGTGGCCAGCATCAGCCGCTTCAAGGACGTGAAGCCGCCCAAGCTGGAACTGACCGAGGCCGAACGCGCCGCACTGCCCGTGCCGCCCAAGCGCGAAGCCCCGGCCGCCGAGCCCATGGGCCCGGTGCGCGAGTACCCGCCGCTGGAAAAGAGCTGAGCGTCCGGCATGCCGCCGATCAAGGTTGCCATTGCAGGCGCCGGGGGGCGCATGGGCCGCATGCTCATCGACGCCGTGCTCGCCAGCCCCGATTGCCGCCTGAGCGGAGCGCTCGACGTGCCCGGCAGCCCGGCCCTCGAGCAGGACGCCGGCCTGCACGCCGGCAAGGCCACGGGCGTGAACGTCACCGCCGACCTGCATCAAGGCCTGGCCGGCGCGCAGGTGCTCATCGACTTCACGCGCCCCGAGGGCACGCTGGCTCACCTGGCGGTGTGCCGCGAGCTGGGCGTGCGCACCGTCATCGGCACCACCGGCTTCAGCGCAGAGCAGAAGGCGCAGATCGCCGCCCATGCCACCGCCCAAGCCACCGTCTTCTCGGCCAACATGAGCGTGGGCGTGAACGTGATGCTGCGCCTGCTGCGCGACGCCGCGCTGGCGCTGGGCCCGGGCTACGACATCGAGGTGGTCGAATCGCACCACAAGCACAAGGTCGATGCGCCCAGCGGCACCGCGCTGGCCATGGGCGAGGTGCTGGCCGCCGCGCGCGGCACCACGCTGGACGCCAACGGCGTGTTCACGCGCCACGGCCACACCGGTGAACGCACGCCCGGCAGCATCGGCTTTGCCACCGTGCGCGGCGGCGACATCATCGGCGAGCACACCGTGATGTTCTGCGGCGCCGGCGAGCGCGTGGAGATCGCGCACAAGAGCAGCAGCCGCGCCAACTACGCCGACGGCAGCCTGCGCGCCGCACGTTTCCTGGCCGCGCTGCCCGCCGGGCAGGCGGGCCTCTACGGCATGGCCGACGTGCTGGACCTGGCCTGAAGCAGCGTCCGCACCCGGCATGGAAGGCCTGAGCACCTTCTGGAACGCCAGCGACGGCGTGGGCCGCGCAGTGGCGCTGCTGCTGCTGGCCATGTCGGTGGCGGCCTGGGTGCTGATCTTCTGGAAGGGCTGGCTGCTGCGCCGTGCGCAGGCCGACATCGCCCGCGCCGTGCCGGCCTTCTGGGACGCGGCTTCACTGCCCGATGGCCGCACGCGCCTGGCCGCGATGGACCGCGAACAGGTGCTGCTGCCGCTGCTGGATGCGGCCCTGGCGCAGCCCGCGCCCGGCACGCTGGAAGGCGCGGGCCAGGTGGCCTCGCAGCTCACGCGCCGGTTGCGCGACGCCTTGCACCGCGCCGTGGCGCACCTGCAGTGGGGCCAGGTGCTGCTGGCCAGCATCGGCAGCACGGCGCCTTTCGTGGGCCTCTTCGGCACCGTCTGGGGCATCTACCACGCGCTGGCCGGCATCGCCGCCACCGGCAACCTGAGCATCGACAAGGTCAGCGGTCCCATCGGCGAGGCGCTGATCATGACGGCCGCCGGCATCGCCGTGGCCGTGCCGGCGGTGCTGGCCTACAACGTGTTCGGCAAGTGGGTGGCCGCCTGCGAGGCCGAGCTCGAAGGTTTCGCGCACGACCTGCGAGAAGTCATGCTGCCTGGCAGCGGCGAGGGCTGAATGGCTTTCGGTCGGCTCGAGCGCAACCCCGGCGCCAAGCCGATGAGCGAGATCAACATGACGCCGCTCATCGACGTGATGCTGGTGCTGCTGGTGATCTTCATCATCGCCGCGCCGCTGATGGCCAGCAGCCTGAAGCTGGAACTGCCCAAGGCCGAGGCCGGCGAACCCACCGAGGCGGCCGCCACGCTGGTGCTGGCCATCGACGAACAAGGCCAGCTCTACCTGGGTGAACAGAAGCTCGACGCCGCGCAGGCGCAGGCCCTGGTCACGCAGCGCAGCCGCGAAGCCGCGCAGCGCGACCCCGGCACCGAGGTGCAGCTGCGCGCCGACAGCCGTGTGCCCTACGGCCGCGTGGCCGAGGTGATGGGCTGGGTGCAGGCCGCCGGGCTGAACCGCATCGGCCTGGTGACCGAAGCGCCCGCGAAGTAGACGAAAGCGACGTCGTTCCGCCGAGGCCGCTTCGTAGAATCGGCGCATGAACGACAAATACGTCCCCGCCGAGGTCGAATCGGCCGCGCAAGCCCACTGGCAGGCCAGCGGCGCCACCACCGTCACCGAAGACGCCTCGCGCCCGAAGTTCTACGCCTGCAGCATGCTGCCCTACCCCAGCGGCAAGCTGCACATGGGGCACGTGCGCAACTACACCATCAACGACATGATGGCGCGCTACCTGCGCATGAAGGGCTACAACGTCCTCATGCCCATGGGCTGGGACGCCTTCGGGCTGCCGGCCGAAAACGCGGCGATGGCCAATAACGTGCCGCCGGCGGCCTGGACACGCGCCAACATCGCCGACATGAAGGCGCAGATGCAGCCGCTGGGCCTGGCCTTCGACTGGAGCCGCGAGCTGGCCACCTGCGACGCCAGCTACTACAAGTGGAACCAGTGGTTCTTCCTGAAGATGCTCGAGAAGGGCATCGCCTACAAGAAGACGCAGATCGTCAACTGGGACCCGGTCGACCAGACCGTGCTGGCCAACGAACAGGTGGTGGACGGCCGCGGCTGGCGCAGCGGTGCGCTCGTTGAAAAACGAGAGATCCCGGGCTACTACCTGGCCATCACGCAGTACGCCGAAGAGCTGCTCAGCGGCGTGAACGACCACACCGTACCGCACTACCTGGAAGGCTGGCCCGAGCGCGTGCGCCTGATGCAGGAGCACTGGATCGGCAAGAGCGAGGGCGTGCGTTTCGCTTTCCCGCACCGCATCACGGGCGCCGATGGCCAGCTGGTGCAGGACGGCAAGCTCTACGTCTTCACCACGCGCGCCGACACCATCATGGGCGTGACCTTTTGCGCCGTGGCGCCCGAGCACCCGCTGGCGCAACTGGCCGCGGCCACGCAGCCCCAGGTGGCCGCCTTCATCGAAGAGTGCAAGAAGGGTGGAACGACGGAAGCCGAGCTGGCGTTGAAGGAAAAGGCCGGCCTGCCGCTGGGCCTGCACGTGCAGCACCCCATCACCGGGCAGGACGTGCCGGTGTGGGTGGGCAACTACGTGCTGATGGGCTACGGCGACGGCGCCGTGATGGGCGTGCCCGCGCACGACGAGCGCGACTTCGCCTTCGCCAAGAAGTACGGCATCCCGATGCTGCAGGTGGTGGCCATCGACGGCGAGACCTTCAGCTACGACCAGTGGCAAGACTGGTACGGCGACAAGACCCGCGGCTTCACCGTCAACAGCGACAACTACAGCGGCCTGCCCTACAAGGCCGCCGTGGATGCCATCGCCGCCGTGCTGGCGGAAAAAGGCCTGGGCGAGAAGAAGACCACCTGGCGCCTGCGCGACTGGGGCATCAGCCGCCAGCGTTACTGGGGCACGCCCATCCCGATCATCCATTGCGACAGCTGTGGCAGCGTGCCGGTGCCGGAGCAAGACCTGCCCGTCGTGCTGCCCGAAGACCTGGTGCCCGATGGCAGCGGCAACCCGCTGAACAAGTGCGCGAGTTTCCTGAACGTGGCCTGCCCGCAGTGCGGCAAGCCGGCGAAGCGCGAAACCGACACCATGGACACCTTCGTCGACAGCGCCTGGTACTACATGCGCTATGCCTGCCCGGGCAGCGACCAGGCCATGGTGGACGCGCGCAACGAGTACTGGATGCCGATGGACCAGTACATCGGCGGCATCGAGCACGCGGTGCTGCACCTGCTGTACGCGCGTTTCTGGACCAAGGCCATGCGCGACCTCGGCCTGGTGAGCTTCAGCGAGCCCTTCACCAAGCTCTTCACGCAGGGCATGCTGCTCAACGAAAGCTTCTACCGTGAAGAGGTCGGCGGCAAGAAGCGCTGGTTCTACCCGAGCGAAGTGGAGGTGCAGTACGACGAGCGCGGCGCGCCGGTCTCGGCCACCGCCAAGGCCGACGGCCTGCCCGTGAGCCTGGGCGGCATCGAGAAGATGTCCAAGAGCAAGAACAACGTCGTCGAGCCGAAAGACATCATCGCCAAGTTCGGCGCCGACACCGCGCGCGTGTTCACCATGTTCGCCGGCCCGCCCGACCAGAGTGCGGCCTGGAGCGACAGCGGCGCCGAGGGCAGCTACCGCTTCCTGCGCCGGCTGTGGAACAGCGGCGTGAAGCTCGCGCCGGCGCTGGCCACGGCGGCAGCCTCGTTCGAAGGCGCCAGCCCCGCTGCCGCGGCGCTGCGCCGCGAGATGCACCTGCTGCTGCGCCAGATCACCAGCGACTTCGACCGCCTGCAATACAACACCGTGATCTCGGGCGCGATGAAGATGCTCAACGCCATCGAAGACGCCAAGCTGGCCGCTACGCCGGCCGATGCGGCAGTGGCGCAAGAGGCTTTCGGCCTGCTGCTGCGCGCGCTCTACCCGGCCGCGCCGCACATCACGCACGCGCTGTGGCAGCAACTCGGCTTTGTGCAGAAGCACGGCAGCGAAATCGTCGGCGCCCCCTGGCCGACCGTGGATGAAGCCGCACTGGTGCAGGACGAGATCGAGCTGATGCTGCAGGTGGCCGGCAAGCTGCGCGGCAGCATCCGCGTGCCGGCTGGCGCCGACCGCACGGTGATCGAGGCCGCGGCGCTGGCCAGCCCCGAATTCCAGCGCTTTGCCGAAGGCAAGAGCGCAAAGAAGGTGGTGATCGTGCCGGGCCGGCTGGTCAATGTGGTCGTCTAGACGCCGCTGGTTGCGCGCAGCGCTGGCGCTGGCCCCGGCCGGCGCCTTGGCTGGCTGCGGCTTCGAGCTGCGCCGGCCGCCGCGCCTGGGTTTCGAGAGCATCTCGCTGACGGGATTTGCGCCCCGCTCGCCGCTGGCCGAAGAGCTGCGCCGCCAGCTGCTGCAGCAGGTGCGGGTGCTCGACACGCCCGCCCGCGCCCAGGTGGTGCTGCACGCGCTGGAAGACCAGCGCGAACGCAGCGTGGTGGCCAGCACCTCGGCCGCGCAGGTGCGCGAACTGCAGCTGCGGCTGAAGCTGAACTTCCGCGCGCACACGCCGGCGGGGCGCGAGCTGATCGCGCGCTCGGAGCTGCTGCTGCAGCGCGACTTGAGCTACAGCGAAACCGCGGCCCTGGCCAAAGAGTTTGAGGAGGCCGAGCTCTTCCGCGAGATGCAGGCCGACCTGGTCGGCCAGGTGCTTCGGCGCCTCGCCGCGGTGCAGGTCTGAACTCCCCCCAGCGCACCATGCAGATCCGCCCCGAACAGCTCGAAGCCCAGCTCGCCCGCGGCCTCAAGCCCGTCTACACCATCCATGGCGACGAGCCTCTTCTTTCGCAAGAGGCCGGCGACGCCATCCGCGCCGCCGCGCGCGCGGCCGGCTACACCGAGCGCCAGGTCTTCACGGTCAGCGGCGCGCACTTCGACTGGAGCGGCGTGCTCGGCGCGGCGCAGGCCATGAGCCTCTTCGCCGAGAAGCAGCTGATCGAAATCCGCATCCCTTCCGGCAAACCCGGCAAGGAAGGCAGCGAGATGCTGCAACGCTACTGTGAGCAGCTCAGCGACGACGTGATGACGCTGGTGACGCTGCCCAAGCTCGATTTCCAGCAGCTCAAGGCCGCGTGGTTCGCGGCCCTCGACAGCCACGGCACCACGGTGCGCGTGGAAACGCTGGACCGCAAGGCCCTGCCCGCCTGGCTGGCGCAGCGCCTGCAGCGCCAGGGCCAGCGCGTGCGCGCCGGCGAGGAAGGCCAGCGCACGCTGGCGTTTTTTGCCGACCGCGTGGAAGGCAACCTGCTGGCCGCCCACCAAGAGCTGCAGAAGCTGGGCCTGCTGCACCCGCCGGGTGAGCTGAGCTTCGAACAGGTGGAAGCCGCGGTGCTGAACGTGGCGCGTTTCGACACCGCCAAGCTCAGCGAAGCCGTGTGGACGGGCAACGTGCCGCGTGCGCTGCGCGTGCTGGACGGCCTGCGCCACGAAGGCGAAGCCGCGGTGCTGGTGCACTGGACGCTGGCCGACGACCTGCGCAACCTGGCGCGCGCCCGCGCGGCGCTCGACGACGGCAAACCCATGCCGCTGGCGCTGCGCGAAGCCCGCGCCTGGGGCCTGAAGGAAAAGCTCTTCGAGCGCGTGCTGCCGCTGCTGGCCGGCCACCAGCTGGCCCACCTGCTGGAAGCCGCCAGCATCTGCGACGGCATCGTCAAGGGCCTGAAGCACCCCGAGTGGCCGCACAACCCCTGGGACGCGCTGCGCCGCCTGATGCTGATGGCGATGCAGCACACACGCCACGGCGTGCCGGCACGCGCGCCCTCGCTGGCCCTGCAGGCCTGAGGCCCGGCCACAGGGCCGGCCACGGGTCGGCCCTGATGGGAAAGCTCCGGATGGCCGGTTGTCAGCCAGCCGTCAGAATCCGCCCCGGTACAGCGCGGGGTGGGGATGGCGACAACTGGGCTCAGGCAATACCCCGCTGGCGTGCCCGGCGAGGTGGCCGTGGACGCCTGGCCCTCGCTGGTGGCGCTGCTCGACGAGGCGCTGCACACGCACCGCAACCGCAACGCCTGCATCTGCCTGGGGCGCAGCCTGCGCTACGCCGAGCTCGACCAACGTTCGCTGCAACTGGCCGCCTGGCTGCAGGCCCAGGGGCTGACGCGCGGCGAGCGTGTGGTCCTGATGCTGCCCAACACGCCCAGCTTCCTGGTGGCCGCGCTGGGCGTGCTGCGCGCCGGGCTGGTGGTGGTGAACGTCGACCCGCAAAGCAGCGCGCGTGAACTCGAGCATGTGCTGAAGGATGCCGGCGCGCGCGCCATCGTCGTCATCGACCAGGCTGCGGCCACGCTGCAGCAAGCCCTGGAGCAGGTGCCCGTGCAGCACGTGCTGCTGGCCGGCCTGGGCGACCTGCTCGGGCCGCTGAAGGGCGCGCTGGTCAACCAGGTGTCGCGCCGCGTGCGCAAGCTGGTGCCCAGCTTCCGGTTGCCGATGGCCGTGCCCTTGATGGCGGCACTGGCCCAGGGCCGGCGCCTGCAGCCCCGGCTGGTGCGGCCCGCGCTGGGCCCCGACGACATCGCCGTGCTGCAGTACACCGGGGGCACCACCGGGCCCAGCCGCGGCGTGGTGCTGCTGCACCGGCACGTGGTGGCGCACCTGGTGCAGAGCCGCGCCTGGTATGCCCCGGCGCTGGCGCGCATCCCTGCCGGTGAGCAGCCGCTGACGGTGGCGGCGCTGCCGCTGCACCACGCCTACGGCTTCCACATCGTCGCGCTGCTGGGGCTGTTCACCGGCGGCTGCAGCCTGCTGGTGCCGCAGGCGCAGGACACCGGTGCGCTGCTGAAGACTTTGGAACGCCACCGCGTGCACGCCTTCCCGGGCGTCGAGTCGCTGTTCGCCGCCTTGCTGCGCCACCCGGGCCTGGAACGGGTGGACTGGTCTTCGCTGGTGCTGTGCCTGGGCGGCGCGATGGCGCTGCAGCCGGCCACCGCGGCCGCCTGGCAAGCCCGCACCGGCTGCGCGCTGTGCGAGGGTTATGGCCTGAGTGAAGCCGTGGCCTCGGTGTGCTGCAACCCGGTGGATGCCCGCGGCTACAGCGGGCACCTGGGCGTGCCCTTGCCGGGCACCGAGGTGGCGCTGCTCGACGACGAAGGGCGAGAGGTGCCCGCCGGCACCGCCGGCGAGATCGCCGTCCGCGGCCCGCAGGTGATGGCCGGCTACTGGCAGCGCCCCGACGAGACGGCGCGCGTGATGGCCCCCGGCGGCTGGCTGCGCAGCGGCGACATCGGCATGCTCGACGAACAGGGCCGGCTGCGCCTTGTCGACCGCAAGAAGGACCTGATCTTCGTCAGCGGCTTCAACGTCTACCCGGGCGAGGTGGAAGACGTGCTGGCGCAGATGCCCGGCGTGCAGGAGTGCGCCGTCATCGGCGTGCCCGACGCGCGTGTCGGCGAACTCGTGAAGGCCGTGGTGGTGCGTCAAGGGGGCGCCGGCCGGCCGAACGAGGCCGACGTGCGCGCCTGGTGCGAAGCCAACCTCACCGGCTACAAGCGCCCGCGGGTGGTCGAGTTCCGCAGCCAGTTGCCCAAGAGCACCGTGGGCAAGGTGCTGCGCCGGGCGCTGCGCGAGACGGGGTGAACCGGGATCACGCTTGCCGGCTAAGCTCGCAGCCCATGCTGCCTGCCATCACCGAACTCCGCGCCACCCTCGCCACCCCAGGGGCCCACGCCGCGCTCATCGAGCGGGTGCTCGAAGAAGCGCGCGGGCCCGCCGCCGCGAGCGTCTACACGACCCTGCTGCCTGAACGCGCGCGCGCGGCGGCACAAGCAGCCGATGCCGCGCTCGCCGCCGGCCAGGCGCAGGGCCCACTGGCCGGCCTGCCGGTGAGCGTGAAGGACCTCTACGACATCGCGGGGCGTACCACGCTGGCCGGCTCGGTGCAGCGCCGCGGCGCGCCCGCGGCCTTGCGCGACGCCGAAGCCGTCGCGCGGCTGCAGCGTGCCGGCGCCGCGATCACCGGCCTGACGAACATGACCGAGTTCGCCTTCTCGGGTGTGGGCATGAACCCCCACCACGGCACGCCGCGCAACCCGTGCGATGCCGCGGTGGCGCGCATCCCCGGCGGGTCGTCCTCGGGCGCGGCGGTGTCGGTGGCGCTGGGCCAGGCCGTGGCCGCGCTGGGCTCCGACACCGGCGGCTCCATCCGCGTGCCGGCGGCGTTGTGCGGGCTGGTGGGTTTCAAGAACACGCAGGCGCGCACGCCGCTGGACGGGACCTTTCCGCTCAGCTTCACGCTCGACACCGCGTGCGCCATGGCGCGCACGGTCGCCGACTGCCTGCTGGTGGATGGCGTGCTGGCCGGTGCGCCACTGGAAGTGCCGGCGCGCAGCGTGCGTGGCCTGCGCCTGGCGCTGCCGCAGACCGTGGTGCTCGACGCCCTGCAGCCCGCCGTGGCCACGGCTTTCGAAGGCGCGCTGCAGCGCCTGTCGCAGGCCGGCGCGCAGATCGTGCCCGTACCGCTGACCGAACTGGCCGAGGTGGCGCAGATCAACGCGCGCGGCGGCTTCGCGGCCATCGAGGCCTACGAAGTGCACCGCGAGGCCTTGGCCACGCAGCGCGAGCTGTTCGACCCCCGTGTCGCGCGCCGCATTGCCCTGGGCGAGGGCGTGAGCGTGGACGACCACACCCTGCTGAAGCAGCGCCGGCACGAGTGGGTCCTGCGCACCACGCAGCGCCTGGCCGGCTTCGACGCGCTGATCTGCCCCACGGTGCCCATCCTGGCGCCGCCCATCGCCGAGCTGCTGCACGATGACGAGGCCTTCTTCCGCAGCAACGCCCTGCTGCTGCGCAACACCTTCCTCATCAACTTCCTCGACGGCTGCGCCTTCACGCTGCCCTGCCAGGCGCCCGGCGAACTGCCGGTGGGCCTGATGCTGGCCGCCCCCGGCGGGCACGACGCCGCGCTGGCCGGCGTGGCGCTGGCGGTGGAAGCCGTCCTGCGGCGGGGCTGAGCCGTATGCGTCTGTTCGTTCCTGAAGCGCTTCAGGCCGGCACCGAGCTCAGCCTGCCGCCGGGCGCCGCGCGCCATGCGCAGGTGCGGCGCGTGCAGCCGGGCGACACGCTGCGCCTCTTCGATGGCAGCGGCCAAGACTGGCCTGCCACCGTGCTGGCCGTGGGCCGCAGCGAGGTGCGTGTGCAGCTGGGCACGCCCGAAACCGTGCAGCGCGAACTTCCGCGCGCGGTGCACATCGCGCTGGCCATGCCGGCCAACGAGCGCATGGACGCGCTGGTGGAAAAAGCCACCGAGCTGGGCGTGGCCGGCGTGCAGCCGCTGATGAGCCAGCGCTCGGTGCTGCGCCTGGCCGGCGAGCGCGCACAGCGCAAGCAGCAGCACTGGCAGGCCATCGCCGAGGGCGCCTGCGAGCAGTGCGGCCGCGCCCGCGTGCCCGCCGTGGGCGCGGCGCAAGACCTGGGCACCTGGCTGGCCGCCTTGCCCCCTGCCGGCGCCAGCACGCGCCTGCTGTTGAGCCTGCAGCCCGATGCGCAGCCGCTGGCCCTGCTGGTGCCCGCCGAGGCCAGCCCGGTGCTGACGCTCAGCGGCCCTGAGGGCGGCCTCACCCCTGACGAAGAGGCTGCGGCACGTCGCGCCGGTTTCCGCCCGGTGGCGCTGGGCCCGCGCGTGCTGCGCGCCGACACGGCCCCGCTGGCGGTGCTGGCCTGGCTGGGCCTGCAGGCGGTGGCCTGAGGCTGCGGCCGGGTGCCGGACTTCGGGCACAGTCACACCACTTCACAACCACACCGCAGGAGGCCCCTTGGGCTTGTTCGACTCAGTGATCGGCGCCCTCGGCGCCCAGGCCGGCGGCGCCGGCGGTTCAGACCCCCTGCAAGCCCTGATGGGCCTGATGAACCAGAGCGGCGGCCTGCCCGCGCTGCTGCAGCAGTTGCAGCAGGGCGGCCTGGGCGACGCGGTGGCCTCGTGGATCTCCACCGGTCCGAACCAGGCCATCTCGCCCGATGCGCTGGGCCAGGCCCTGGGCGGCGACACGGTGGCCGGCTTCGCGCGGCAGCTCGGCATCGACCCCCAGCAGGGCCTGGGCATGCTGGCCCAGCTGCTGCCGCAGGTGGTGGACGGCCTCAGCCCGCAGGGCCGCTTGCCGGAAGGCCTGGGCCAGGGCGGCGGCGCCGACCTCGCCGGCATGCTGGGCGGTTTGCTCGGGGGAGGTGGCGGCGCTGGCGCTGGCGACCTCGGTGGCCTGCTGGGCGGGCTGCTCGGCAAGCGCTGACGCGGGCCTTCAATCGGCCCTCAATCGGCCTTCACTCGGCCTTCCTGCCGAAGGCCGGGTCGATGCGAAGCAGCGCCGCGGCCGCGAACGAGGGCAGCGTCGCCACGCAGGCCCAGATGAAGAAGTTCGTGTAGCCGAGCTGGTCTTGCAGCCAGCCGGCCCACATGCCCGGCAGCATCATGCCCAGGGCCATGAAGCCGGTGCACAGGGCGTAGTGCGCCGTCTTGTTGGGGTTCTCGCCGCCGGCGCCGTCGGTGCCCGCGGTGCCGTCATGGCCGCCGGCGATCATCAGCATGTAGACCATGTAGGCGGTGAAACCCAGGCCGTAGCCGAACTGTTCGGTGGCAATGGCCGCGGCCACCGGCACCAGGCCGGTGGGCTGCCAGACGGCCAGCGCCACGTACACGGTGTTGGGCAGGTGCATGCACAACACCAGTGGCCACAGCAGCTTCTTCAGCCCGCCACGGCTGATGAGCCAGCCGCCCAGCAGGCCGCCCAGGGTGAGCGCGCCCACGCCAAAGGTGCCGTAGGCGATGCCCACGTCCTGCGTCGTCAGGCCCAGGCCCCCGGCTTCGCGGGGGTCGAGCAGGAAGGGCGTCACCAGCTTCAGCAGCTGCGCCTCGGCAAAGCGGTAGAGCAGCAGGAAGGCCAGGATGCGCGCCACGCCGGGCCGCTTGAAAAAGGCCACGAAGACGGCCGCGAAATCGGCGAAGAAGGTGGCGCTGCGCGGCACCGGGCGGTCGCTGGCCGGGCGCGGCAGCACGAAGTGGTGCCACACCGCCACGGTGACGAAAAACGCCGCCATCAGCCCGAAGACCCAGGCCCAGGCCGTGGCCACGTTGCCGGTGGTTTGCTGCAGATGCCCCGCCAGGTACACCAGCCCGCCCTGGCCGCCGATCATCGCCAGTCGGTAGCAGGTGCTGCGCACCCCCACGAAGGCCGCCTGCTGCGAGGCCGGCTGCGCCAGCATGTAGAAGCCGTCGGCCGCGATGTCATGCGTGGCCGAGGCGAAGGCCATCAGCCAGAAGACCACCAGCGTCATCTGCAGGAAGGCCGGCGCCGGCACCGCCAGCGCCACCATGGCCAGCAGCGCGCCCACCAGGAACTGCAGCACCACGATCCAGCGCCGCTTGGTGCCCAGCAGGTCGACCACCGGGCCCCACAAGGGCTTGATGACCCAGGGCAGGTAGAGCCAGCTGGTGAGCAGCGCGATGTCGGTGTTGCTGACGCCCAGGTTCTTGTACATCACCACGGCCAGCGTCATCACCACCACATAGGGCAGGCCCTGGCTGAAGTACAGCGTGGGGATCCAGCGCCAGGGATGCGTGGGGGCGGCAGGCGGCGGGGGCGGTACGGAGGGGGCGGCGGAGGTGCTCAAGGGGCTGTCGGCAAGCGGCGCAGGCCGCGATGTTCACACGGTTCCGGGGCCGGCTGGCGGCCTCGCCGGTGTCCAAACACTGTTGTACGGATGCCGCATCGCCTGCGGTTATGGGCTTCCAACCGCCGAACATTGGTTATCACTGATGGGCCGCCGTATGCTGAGCGGCAACACTGTCACAAGGTGTGCCACCCCGAGCGAACCGGCTGCAAGACCCGGCGCCTGACCAACCCTCCCGAGGAACCCCGATGAAACTCAAGACCATCGTTGGCAGCCTGGCCCTGCTGGGCCTGGCCACGCATGCCGTTGCGCAGACCGTGCCGGCCAAGCCCGAACGCATCGTCATCACCGGCTCGAGCATCAAGCGCATCGCCGCCGAGGGCGCACTGCCGGTGCAGGTCATCACCGCCGAAGAGATCGAGCAGCAGGGCCTGGTCACCGCCCAGGACCTGCTGGGTTCGCTGGGTGCGAACTCGGCCAACACGAACAACGAGGTGTCGAGCAACACCGTCTTCGGCCCTGACCAAGACCGCCTGACCGGCGGCGCGGCCTTCGCCAACCTGCGCGGCCTGGGCCCCACCGGCACGCTGGTGCTGCTGAACGGCCGGCGCATCAGCACACACGGCCAGAGCGGCTCGGCCGTCGACCTGAACGCCATCCCGATGTCGGCGATCGCGCGGGTGGAGGTGCTGAAGGACGGCGCTTCGGCCATCTACGGCACCGACGCCATCGGCGGCGTCATCAACTTCATCCTGAAGTCGAACTACCAGGGTGCGGCCATCGGCGGCACCATCTCCGAGCCCGAGGCCAAGGGCGGTGGCGGCGCCAAGCGCGCGACGCTGAGCTTCGGCTTCGGCGACATGGACAGCGACGGCTGGAACTTCCTCTCCAGCGTCACCTACGACAAGGCGCAGATCCTGCGCGGCATCGATCGCGAGTGGGCCTCCGGTTACCAGCCGGGCCGCCAGCTTTCTCCCGAAACCACCAGCGCCCCGCACGCCAACATCATCGGTGCAGCAGGCACCGCACTGCCCACGACAGGCAGCGTGGTCGGCACGGGCGACACCACGCTCTACACGAACCTCAACCTGCTGGCGATCCAGGGGCAGTGCGAAGGCATGCCCTTCGGCGTGTCACTCGCCGCCAACGCGACGCTCTGGGACCGCCTCGGCTACACCAACGCCAACAGCCGCTACCGCTGCGGCACCGACTACGGCCGCCAGTTCATGCTGCGCGCCCCGCGCGAGAGCTGGAACGTGGTCGCCCGCGGCCAGGTGAAGATCGCCCGCGACCACGTCGGCTTCCTGGAACTGGTGGGCTCGCGCACCGAGATCGACGGCGAGTACACGCCCTTCCAGTTCAGCACCACGTCGAACGCCCTCACGCACCTCCAGCCCACCAGCCCGCATTACCTGAACATGCGCACGCTGGTCGGCGCCACGCAGTTCAACCCCACGCTGCCCATCGCCTACCGGCTGCGCATGAACGACTGGGGCTACCGGACCAACACCAACAAGAGCGAGAACACCCGCATCGCGCTGGGCGCTGAAGGCGACTTCGGTGCCTACAGCTACCGCGTTGGCGCCTCCAGCGGCCAGGCCAAGGGCGACACCTACCTGAAGCAGGGTTACGCCTTCACGCAGAAGCTGGTCGACGCCCTGGCCAGCGGCATCATCAACCCCTTCCTGCAGCCGGGCCAGCAGCAGACGCAGCAGGCCAAGGACCTGATCGAATCGACGCAGGCCCGCGGCCGCGTCTTCGGCGGCAAGACCAGCGTCACGCAGTTCGACGGCTCGGTCTCCGGCCCGCTGATGAAGCTGCCGGCCGGCAGCCTGGACTTCGCGGTGGGCTTCGATTCGCGCAAGGAGGGCTACGAGTTCTCCGGCACGCAGGGCTTCACCTGCGTGAGCACCTTCACTGCGGCCAATGCCGCGCTGCCGAACTCGGTGATGGGCTGCCCGGGCAACGCCAGCTCGCCCAAGCTCACGCGCGACATCAACGCCGTCTTCGCCGAACTGGCGGTGCCGGTGTTCAAGTCGCTGTCGATGCAGCTGGCCGTGCGCCACGACAACTACTCGCAGATCGGCGGCACCACCAACCCGAAGATCGCGCTGCGCTGGCAGCCCACCGACACCTTCATCCTGCGCGCGTCGGCCAACACCGGCTTCCGCGCACCCACGCCGCAGCAGTTGAACCTGGGCACCGTGGAACTGGCGCTGACCGGCACCTTCCGCGACCCGGTGCGCTGCGCCGACCCCGCCAACCCCATCGACCCGACGCAGTGCACGCGCGCCAGCCTGCCCTACCGCCAGGGTGGCAACCCCACGCTGAAGCCCGAAACGTCTGAACAGGCGCTGATCGGCTTCGCCTTCCAGCCGCTGAGCTGGTTCTCGGTGGGCATGGACTACTGGCAGGTCAAGCTCGACGACCGCATCCGCCAGCTCTCGCCGGCGCTGATGATCGCCAACTACGACCTGTTCACCAGCAACTTCATCCGTGACGCGAACGGCAACGTGTCGTACATCCAGGCCGGCTGGGTGAACGCGGCGCAGAGCGAGACCAAGGGCCTGGACTTCAACGTCACCGGCATCGGCAACGTGGGCGGCGGCCGCCTGACGGCCAAGCTCAACGGCACGAAGATGATCAGCCACAAGGAGCGCCTGATCGCCAGCCAGCCGCTGCAGCAATTCGTGGGCAAGTGGAGCAACGTCACGCTGTACCTGCCGTGGCGCATCGACGGCAGCCTGGCCTACAAGAAGGGCGCCTGGAACACCACGCTGTCGGCCCGCTGGAGCAGCAGCTACGACGACGAGAACCGCGCACCCTACACCGCCAACGCGCCTTTCAGCCGCACGGTGGAGCCCTACTTCGTGACCAACCTCTTCACCACCTACTCGGGCGTGAAGAACCTCACCATCACGGCCGGCGTGATCAACCTGTTCGACAAGGAACCGCCCTTCACCTGGCACAACGTCGACAACGTCATCGGCGCCGGCTGGGACCCCCGCGTGGCCGACCCGCGCGGCCGCACCGTGCAGCTGTCCTTCGGCTACAAGTTCTTCTGAACGCGTTGCCCGCAGCGCACCGACCCTGACCCGAAGGGGCCTCGCACGAGGCCCCTTTTTTTCTTGGGCCAGCCGCAGCAAGACGGCGCCCCTGATGTTTGCCCGGAGACATTCCCCCATGCACGTCCACCCCGCCTTTGCCGAAGCCTTGCGCCAGGCCGTTCTCCTGCAGGATTTCGCGGCCACGCCCGACAGCGCCCAGGGCGGCGCACCCGTGGGCCAGCACCCGAGCATCGACCTGGCGGTGGTGGCCTTCCCGCCCGACGAGCCGCCGCGCTGGGCCAACGTGCTGTTCTCGCGCGAGCACCCGCAGGGCGTGGTGGCGCACATCGGCCGCGAGGCCGGCGCCGTGCAGAACATCGAGTTCCTGCAAGACCTGCAGGGGCCGCCGCCGGCGCGCGAGTCCATCGCCTGGGCGCCGGGCGCCGACTGGGCCGCGCTGCCCTGGCAGCCGCTGCAGCGCACCGGCGCGCCGCCGCTGGCCGCCGGCGCGCTGCGCTTCCCGGCGCCCTACCCGGCCTCGCTGCTGAAGCTGCTGGTGGCCGTGGGCCTCGGCCTGGCCATCGACCGCGGGCTGCTCGCGGGCTGGCCGGCCGCGCTGGAACCGATGATCACCGTCAGCGACAACGCCGCCACCGATGCCTGCGTGGCGCAGCTGCACGCCGTGGGCGCTGTGGCCCTGCTGAACCAGCGCTTGGCCGAACTGGGCCTGCACACGCTGCAGCTCAACAACACCACGCCCGCCGGCGGCTGGCGCAATGCCGACGGCGCCGGCGTCGGCCACATCCACATGACGGCCTGGGACACCGTGCGCCTGCTGTGGCTGCTGGACGCCGCGGCACCACCGCCGCCCTGGCTGCCCTTCGGCATGCGCCTGCTGGGCGACGCCACGCGCGGCCACCTGCATGCGGTGCTGCGCCACCAGCGTCTGGACGAGGTGCTCTCCAGCGGCAGCCTGCAGCGCCACGAAGGCTGGGTGCGCGGCCTGCCCGACGCGCCCCGCTTCGCGCACAAGACCGGCACCACCGACAACTACGCCTCGGACGCCGGCATCGTGCACGCCGATGGGGCGCACTACCTGGTGGCCGTGCTCAGCAACCTGGGCCGCCGATACGCGGCGCACGAGGGCTGCGCCACCACCTGGCGCCTGCCGGCGCTGGGCGGCGCGCTGCGCGGGCTGCTGGAACGCTGGTCTTGAGCGCCGGGGCCACGGCCGGCCTCGTGCGCCGACGACAATAGCGGGCAGACCGCAGCCCGAACCGGCGCACCGCGCCGCCCCGCCATGACCCAGCCCACGCTCGCCTCGCTCGGCCCCGCCGTGCCCGCCACCACCCTGCACTCGCTGCCGCTGATCGCGCGCGGCAAGGTGCGTGATCTCTACGCGGTGGGCGACGACCGCCTGCTGATGGTGGCCAGCGACCGCCTGAGCGCCTTCGACGTGGTGATGAAGGCGCCCGTGCCTGGCAAGGGCAAGCTGCTCACCGGCATGGCGCTCTTCTGGTTCGAGCTGCTGAAGGACGTGGTGCCCAACCACCTGACCGGCGAAGCGCCCGAGAGCGTGGTGGCGCCCGACGAGGTGGCGCAGGTGCAGGGCCGCAGCATGCTGGTGAAACGCCTGCAACCGCTGCCCTGCGAGGCCGTGGTGCGCGGTTACGTGGCCGGCTCGGGCTGGAAGGAATACACCAAGAGCGGCACGGTCTGCGGCCAGCCGCTGCCTGCGGGGCTGCAGATGAGCACGCCGCTGGCCGCGCCCATCTTCACGCCGGCCACCAAGGCCGCCGTGGGCGACCACGACGAGAACATCAGCTTCGAGCAGCTGGAGAAGCTGCTCGGCGCCGCGCGCGCGGCCGAGGTGCGCAGCATGGCCATCCAGATCTACACGACCGCACGCGACCACGCCGCGCAGCGCGGCATCGTCATCGCCGACACCAAGTTCGAGTTCGGCCTCGACGAAAACGGCACCCTCACGCTGATGGACGAGGTGCTCACGCCCGACAGCTCGCGCTTCTGGCTGGCCGACGAACTGGCGCAAGGCCGCATCACCGCGCTGGACAAGCAGCCGCTGCGCGACTGGCTGGCCAGCACCGGCGTCACGGGCGGTGCCGAGCAGGCCGCGCTGGACCTGCCGGCAGACGTGATCCTCGGCATCCACGAACGCTACGCCCGCGCGCACCGCCTGCTGTGCGGGCCGGCGGCCTGAGGACCCTGGCGATGATCAGCAACCAGCAACTGCGCAGCCACCGCATCACGGGGCTGCAGGGCGGGGCCAGCGTGCCGCGCCTCATCGTCACCGGCGCGGTGCACGGCAACGAGGTGGCGGGCACGAAAGGCATCCGCCGCGTGCTGGCCGAGATCGACCACGGCGAGCTCGAGATCGTGCGCGGCGTCGTCACCTTCGTGCCCGTGTGCAACCCGCTGGCCTACAACCACGTGCGGCGCATGGGCGAGCGCAACCTCAACCGGCGGCTGCAGCCCACGGCCACGCCGCAGGACTTCGAAGACCGCATCGCCAACGTGCTGTGCCCGCTGCTGGCAGAGCACGACGTGCTGCTCGACCTGCACAGCTTCCGCAGCCCGGGCCGGCCTTTCGTGATGCGCGGCCCGGCCGACAACACGGGCCCGCTGGAGCCCTTCCGCCATGCGGCGGCCGAGGCCCAGCTGGCCGCGCACGTGGGCGTGAACCGCATCGTCGAAGGCTGGATGAGCGCCTACGCCGCCGGCGTGGCGCGCCGGCGCGAACGGGGCCTCACGCCCGGCGCGGTGCACGAAGACCCGAGCTACGGCGTCGGCACCACCGAGTACATGCGCAGCCAGGGCGGCTACGGCGTCACGCTGGAATGCGGCCAGCACGACGACCCCGAAGGCGAGCACGTGGCCTACCGCGCCATCCGCCAGACCCTGGCGCTGCTGGGGCACACCGACACGCCGCTGGCCCCACCCATGCGGCCGTTTGAATGCCTGGCGCTGGCCGAGGTGGTGGACCGCCACGCCGAAGGCGACCGCTTCGTGAAGACCTGGACCAGCTTCGACCCGCTGGCCGAAGGCGAGCTCATCGCCGTGCGCGCCGACGGCAGCGAACTGCGCGCGCCGCAGGCCGGCTACATCGTCTTCCCTGATGTCGGCGCGCAGCCCGGGCACGAGTGGTTCTACCTCGCACAGCCGAGCCGCCGGCCCATCGTTTGAAGCCTGCCTCCCCCTGAAGGTGGTTTCCCTCTGCCGAGGGATGCGAGGCCCACCTTCGCGGGTCGATCATTTCGACCGTTCTGCGCACACACACAGACCGGGCCGAGGAGATCAGCATGCAATTCAGCGAAAGCTTTGAGGGCGACTACCGCATCTACGTGGGCGCCGTCGAATCCACCCGGGGCGACGGCTACATCGCCGCCATGGTGCTCAAGCGCATGCAGGGCGGCAGCATCGATGCCGGCGTCGCCTTCCGCGACGACAGCCTGGCCTGCGGCTACCGCTGGCCCTCGGCCGACGAGGCCATGCAGTACGCGATGAACCGCGCCCGCGAGCTGATCCGCAAGCGCTCCCCCGCGCTGGCTTGCTGAGGCCCGCGCGCCCGCAGTCCGCGGGCTGCGCCGGATAATCCGGCGCATGAAGAAGCAGCGTGTCGTGGTGGGCCTGAGCGGCGGCGTCGATTCCGCCGTCAGCGCCTGGCTGCTGAAGCAGCAGGGCTACGACGTCGTCGGCATCTTCATGAAGAACTGGGAAGACGATGACGACAGCGCCTACTGTTCGTCCAACATCGACTTCGTCGACGCGGCCGCGGTGGCCGACGTGGTGGGCATCGAGCTCGAGCACGTCAACTTCGCGGCCGACTACAAGGACCGCGTCTTCGCCGAGTTCCTGCGCGAGTACAGCGCCGGGCGCACGCCCAACCCCGATGTGCTGTGCAACGCCGAGATCAAGTTCAAGGCCTTTCTCGATCATGCGCTGCGCCTGGGCGCCGAGAAGATCGCTACAGGGCACTACGCCCGCGTGCGTGAAACCGCCGAGGGCTTCCAGTTGCTCAAGGGCTTGGACCCGGCCAAGGACCAGAGCTACTTCCTGCACCGCCTGAACCAGGCGCAACTGAGCAAGACGCTGTTCCCGGTGGGCGAGCTGCACAAGACCGAGGTGCGGCGCATCGCGGCCGAGATAGGCCTGCCCAACGCCAAGAAGAAGGACAGCACCGGCATCTGCTTCATCGGCGAACGGCCCTTCCGCGAGTTCCTCAACCGCTATCTCAGCCACACCCCCGGGCCCATGCTCGACGACCAGGGCCGTGAACTCGGCCAGCACGTGGGCCTGAGCTTCTACACGCTGGGCCAGCGCCAGGGCCTGGGCATCGGCGGCAAGAACTTCGACGGCGCCGACAAGGCCGCCGCCGAGGGCGTGCACGCACCCTGGTACGTGGCGTACAAGGACGTGGCGGCCAACACCCTGCACGTGGTGCAGGGCCACGCGCACCCCTGGCTGCAGAGCCCCTGGCTGGAAGCCGAGGACCTGAGCTGGGTGGCTGGCCAGGCCCCGGCCGCGGGTGTGCTGGCGGCGAAGACCCGCTACCGCCAGACCGACGCCGCCTGCAGCCTGGCCCTGCCCGGCCCCGGGGTGCTGCGCCTCGAATTCGACACACCGCAATGGGCCGTGACCCCCGGCCAAAGCGCCGTGCTCTACGACGGGGAGGTCTGCCTCGGCGGCGGCGTCATCGCACGCGCAGCCACGCCACCGCTGGTGCCGGCCCAGCCGCTGCGGGCACGGGGCTCTCGCGGTCGACAGCGGCGCCCGTCGGCCGTGAAAAACGCACGCGCGACCTGAAGGCCCGGGCGCCTGCAGCACTGCGCCTTCGCCATGATGATGGGTGTTCAGAGGCCGCCTCTCGGCCCAGGGCGCTCAATCGCGCCGCTGCGCGGCCGAAAACCTCGCATGTTCCGCCCGCTCTCGTTCCCTTGGCGCCTGCGCATGCCGCAGCAGCGGCGCATCCACGCGCCCCTGCTGGCGCTGGCGCTGCTGGCTGGCGCCACCTCGCGCGCCGCGCCGGTGGAAGTGCTGGCGCTGGGCAGCGACGGCAAACCTTTGCCCGAGACCGTGGTCTTCCTTGAATCGGGCGAAGCCAAGGCCGCCGCCAAGCCCGGGGGGATGGCGGAAATGCAGCAGATCGAGCGGCGCTTCGTGCCGCGCGTGCTGGTGGTGGTGCCGGGCACCGAGGTCCGTTTCCCGAACCGCGACAAGGTGCGGCACCACGTCTACTCGCTGTCGCCAGCCAAGACCTTCGAGCTCAAGCTCTACACCGGCACGCCGGCCAACCCGGTGCTCTTCGACAAGCCCGGCGTGGCCGTGCTGGGCTGCAACATCCACGACAACATGGTCGGCTGGGTGGTGGTGGTGGAAACGCCCCACCACGCCGTGGCCCCGGCCACCGGCCTGGCCAGGCTGCCTGACGTGCCGCCCGGCCGCTACCGCCTGCGCGTCTGGCATGCCGGGCTGCCGCCAGGCACACCGGCCACGGAGAGCCCGCTGGAAGTGCCTGCCGTTGGTGTCCGCACGCAGGTGAAACTGCCGCTGACGGCCAGCGCCCTGTGAAAGCGCTGAAGGACTGGTGGACCCGGCGCCTGTGGCGCCGCATTGCCGTGATCTCGGTGGGCCTCCTGCTGCTGGTGCAGGTGGTGGTGTTCACGTTGGTGCAGCACAGCGTGCCCGGCCTCGTGCAGATGCTGGGCGCGCAAGACCTCGACCGCGGCGAACAGGTGTGGCTCGAACTTCTGAACTCGCGCGCCAGCGTGCGCGAGCGGCAACTGGAGTTGCAGGCCGACGATGGCGGCCTCAACCGCGCACTCATCGCCGCGGCCGAGGAGAACGACCCCGACACCGCACGCTCGGCCATCGAGAACGCCGCTTCGCGCCTGGCCGCCACGCGCTCGGCGCTGCTGTCCGAGACCCTGGAGATTCGTTTCCTTGGCGAAAGCACCGCCGATGCCGATCTCCAGCTTCTGCTGCCGGTGGTGAAGGACCTGGTCGAGGGCCTGCGGCCCACGCCGCTGCGCCGCTCGGCCAGCCGGCTGATGCTGATCGGCGACGAGCCCAGCCTGCTGGTGGTCAGCCGCATGCGCGGCGGCGCGGGTCTTCTCGTGGCCGGCGTGCCCCTGTCGGCCGACATCCCGCGGGTGATGCAGAAGACGGCGCTCATGGAAGTGGCCCTGATCGTGCAGCGGCCCGACCGGCCCCCGCAGGTGGCCCTGTCCTCGGTCTCCGTGGGCGAGAACGCCGCGCTCCTGGCCTTGTCGGCAGACAGCCGCACCGTGATGCTGCCGAGCGGCAAGCACCTGCTGCGCCGGTCGGCGGCGGTGCAAGGGCCCTATGGCGAGATGCAGACCTTGTTGCTGACGCCCGTGAACCGCATCGAGAAGCCCTTCGACGAGCTGACGCTCCCGCTGCTGGCGGCCTCGGCCATCGGCGTGCTGCTGGCGCTGATGGGCAGCCTGTTCACGGCACGTCGCGTGACCACGCCGCTGAACGACCTGGCCACCGCCACACGGCGGCTGGGCGAAGGCGACTTCGATGCGCCTGTGCCCCTGCCCCACCACCGCGACGAGGTGGGGCAGCTCGCCCGGGCGGTGGACGTGATGCGCGAGAACATCCGCGCCAAGCAGGCCGAGATCCGCGAGCTGGCCTACACCGACCGCCTCACCGGCCTGCCCAACCGCGTGAGCCTGGCCGACGCGCTGCGCCGGGCCATCGACGAGAACCGGGGCGAGGCCACCGGCAGCGGCGAGCCGGCCTGCTTCACCACCGTGATGCTCGGCCTGGACCGCTTCAAGAACATCAACGAGAACCTCGGCTACACGCTGGGCGACGAGGTGCTGCGCGAGGTGGCCTTGCGCCTGCGCCGCCACGTGCAGCGCGAGGGCGACGTGGTGGCCCGCCTCGCAGGCGACCAGTTCGCGCTGCTGCTCGGCGGCGCCGACCTGCAGCGCGCCGCGGCGGTGATCGACGGCATCTGCGCCGCCTTCGTGCACCCCATCGTCGTGCAGGGCGAGACGGTGGACGTTTCGCTGACCTTCGGCGTGGCCGGGTGGCCGCAGCATGCGCCCGAGGTGACGGATGCCACGCACCCCGCCGGCCGCGAGCAGGCCGAGGTGCTGCTGGCCCGCGCCGAGATGGCCATGCACGCGGCCAAGCGCGGCAAGTCGGCGCACATGGCGGTGTACGACCCCGGCTTCGACGCCGGCAGCCAGAAGACACTGACGCTGCTGTCAGAGCTGCGCCACGCCATCGGCGCGCACGAGCTGCGCCTGTTCCTGCAGCCCAAGATCGATGTCGCCACCGACATGCTGGTCGGTGCCGAGGCCCTGGTGCGCTGGCAGCACCCGACGCGCGGCATGGTGCCGCCCGGGCAGTTCATCCCCTTCGCCGAAGACACGGGCTTCGTGCGGCAGCTGACCTTGTGGGTCTTCGAGGAAGCGGCGCGGCAGTGGGCCGCGCTGCACGCCCTGGGCTTGCACCGCATCTCGGTGAACCTCAGCACGCGCGACCTGCTCGACCCGGAGCTGCCCACGCGCTTCGACGCCATCCTGCGCCGCCAGGGCGTGCCGGCCACGGCCTTCTGCCTGGAGATCACCGAAAGCGCGGTGATGAACGAGCCCAAGCGCGCATTGGCCATGCTGCACACGCTGGCGGCCGCTGGCTTCGAGCTCAGCATCGACGACTACGGCGAGGGCCAGACCTCGCTGAGCTACCTGAAGACGCTGCCGGTGCACGAGCTGAAGATCGACCAGATCTTCATCAAGCAGATCGACCGCGACGAGAAGGACGCCACCATCGTGCGCAGCACCATCGGCCTGGCGCACAGCCTGGGCTTCCGCGCGGTGGCCGAAGGGGTGGAGAACGCCGCCATCCTGGTGCTGCTGCGCGAACTGGGCTGCGACGAGGCCCAGGGCTACCACCTCGCGCGGCCGATGCCGGCCGCCGAGATGGCGGCCTGGGCGCGTCAGCGCGCTGGCCTGCCGGCCTTGGCGCCGGCCGGGGCCGGCACCGTGGCGGCCTGAACGCGCAGGTTCACACCCGCACCACCGGCACCGGCGGCAGCCGCGGCGCCGAGAAGAGCGCAATGGTCTCCAGCGCGGCATCTCGCTGCGCAGCGGGCAGGAAGGCGTGGCGGGCGGCCTCGGTGGCCATGGCCAGCAAGTCGATCTCTTCCAGCGCCGTCTGGGCCAGCAGCGCCGCGGCCTCCTCGCTCTGCGTCACGCAGCTGATGAGGCGGTTGTCGGTGTGGTAACTCAGGCTCACGCCGGCCTGCCACAGCGCGGTGATGGGGTGGCTGGCGATGCTGGTGGCTGCGCCGGTGTGCACGTTGCTGCTGGGGCACACCTCCAGGTGCACGCCGCGTTCGCGCACGCGCTCGACCCAGGCTGCACGCGCGGGGTCGTTCAAGGCCTGCACCAGCTGCACGCCGTGGCCGATGCGCGTGGCGCCGAGTTCGATGGCTTCCATCACGCGCTCGGGGCCATCGGCCTCGCCGGCGTGCAGCGTCAGCGGCAGGCCGGCTTCGCGCAGGCGCTGCAGCACACGGGCGTGGTTGCCGGGCGGAAAACCGAACTCGGGGCCGGCGAGGTCGAAGCCCACCACGCCCTGGCTGCGGTACTTCAGCGCCAGCTCGGCAGCGCGTGCGGTCTCGCTTTCGGGCAGCTGGCGCATGCCGCAGATGAGCAGGCCGCTGGGCAGCGCGCTGCGTTTCAAGCCGGCCAGCAGCGCCTCGACGACCGCTTCGCCGGGCACGCCGTGGGCCTCGAAGAGCAGCGGCGCGATGCGGAACTCGGCCAGCACGGCACCATCGGCGCGCGCGTCTTCGGCAGCCTCGAAGGCCACGCGTTCCAGCGCCGCGGGGCTGGCCATCGCGGCCACCGTCAACGCGAAACCTTCGAGGTATTTCTCCAGGCTGCCGGCATGGGCGTTGCCGGCGAACCAGTCCGCCAGGCCTTGCACCGTGGGGGCTGCGGGCTCGATGCCGCGCTCTTGCAGCAGCTCCAGCAGGGTGGCCACGCGGAGGCCGCCGTCGAGGTGTTCGTGCAGCAGCACCTTGGGCAGCTGGCGGGCACGCTCCAGTGCCGCGGCGGGCGGCGGAGCAGGGGGCGATGCGGGTGTTCTCATCGGTGAATGCTAATGGCGCCTGGCAGACCCGCCGGGCGGCCCACTTGATGCAGCCGGCAGCCACGGGGGCGGCCCCGGGCGTTTTGGGGTTCGCACCCCAGTCTGCACGGCGCGAGTCTTGCTATCCTGCCGGGCTGCACGCAGGAGACGCACGCCCATGTTCCGCCCCACGCTCAAGCTCACCGCCCCTTCGGCGCTGACCCTGGCCTTCACCCTGGCCGCCGGGCTGGTGGGCCATGGCGCAGCGCTGGCCCAGGCCCAGCCGGCCGTCATCTACGACATGGGCGGCAAGTTCGACAAGAGCTTCAACCAGGCCGGCTACGAAGGCGCCGAGCGCTGGAAGAAGGAAACCGGCAAGACCTACATCGAATTCGAGGTCAGCAACCCGGCCCAGCGTGAACAGGCCCAGCGCCGCATGGCCCAGCGCGGCGCCGATCCCATCGTGGGCATCGGCTTCAGCCAGGGCAGCAGCATGGAGAAGGTGGCGAAGGACTTCCCGAAGCTGAAGTTCGCCGTCATCGACGCCGTGGTGAAGCTGCCCAACGTGCAGAGCATCCTCTTCAAGGAGCAGGAAGGCAGCTTCCTCGTCGGCATGATGGCCGCCATGGCCAGCAAGACCGGCAAGGTGGGCTTCGTCGGCGGCATGGACATCCCGCTGATCCGCCGCTTCCAGTGCGGCTTCGAGCAGGGTGCCAAGTACGCCAACCCCAAGGTGGAGACGCTGGCCAACATGACCGGCACCACGCCCACGGCCTGGAACGACCCGGCGCGCGGGGCCGAACTCGCCAAGGCGCAGTTCGCCGCCGGGGTGGATGTCGTGTTCGCCGCAGCGGGCGGCACCGGCCTTGGCGTGTACCAGTCGGCCAAGGACAACAAGAAGCTGGCCATCGGCGTGGACAGCAACCAGAACCACCTGCACCCCGGCACCATGCTGACCAGCATGGTCAAGCGCGTGGACGTGGCGGTCTACACCGCCTTCAAGGGCGTGACGCCCGGCATCACCAACCTGGGGCTGAAGGAAGGCGGCGTGGACATCGCCCTCGATGAGCACAACGCCAAGCTGGTGACGCCCGAGATGAAGAAACGCGTGGACGCCGCGCGGGCCGACATCATCAGCGGCAAGATCAAGGTCATCGACTACATGGTCAACAACACCTGCAAGTGATGCCGGAGCAGGCTGTCGCGACCGCTGTACAAACGACGGGGGCCTCACGGCCCCCGGCCGTTTTGATGCAGGGCATCGAAAAACGCTTCGGCGCGGTGCATGCCAACCGCGCCGTGCAGCTGCGCGTGGACAGCGGCACGGTGCACGGCATCGTGGGCGAGAACGGTGCCGGCAAGAGCACGCTGATGTCCATCCTCTACGGCTTCTACGAGGCCGACGCGGGCGAGATCAGCATCGAAGGCGTGCCCGCCAAGATCCGCGGCAGCCGCGAGGCCATCGCCCTGGGCATCGGCATGGTGCACCAACACTTCATGCTGGTGGACACGCTCAGCGCGCTCGACAACGTGATGCTCGGCGCCGAGCCCAGCTGGCGCCTGGCCGCCGCACGCGCCGAGGTGCGCGCCAAGCTTGAAGCACTGATGCGCGAGACCGGCCTGCAGGTGCAGCTGGACGCGCTGGTGCACGAGCTGCCGGTGGGCGAGCGCCAGCGGCTGGAGATCCTGAAGGCGCTGTTCCGCGGCGCGCGCATCCTCATCCTCGACGAGCCCACCGCGGTGCTCACGCCGCAAGAGACGGAACAACTCTTCGTCACGCTGCGCGGCCTGCGCCAGCGCGGCACCACCATCCTGCTGATCACGCACAAGCTCAAAGAGATCATGGCCCTGTGCGACGCCGTGACGGTGATGCGCGCCGGCCAGGTGGTGCTGGACACGAAGATCGCCGACACCAGCATCGACGGCCTGGCCGAGGCCATGGTGGGCCGGCGCGTGAACCTGGGCCGCAGCGGCGCGGCCGCGAAGCCCGGCGCCGTGCTGCTGGGTGCGCAGGGGCTGGGCGTGGTGGACAGCCTGGGCGTGGCGCGGCTGGCCGAGGTGTCGCTGCAGCTGCGTGCGGGTGAGATCGTCGGCATTGCCGGGGTCTCGGGCAACGGGCAGAGCGAACTGCTCGATGTGCTGTCGGGCCTGATAGCGCCCAGCAGCGGCACGCTCACTTTAGGCGGCCAGAGCTTCACACCGCAGCGCTGGCTGAACCCGCGCACCGCGCGCGCGCTGCGCCTGGCCCACGTGCCCGAAGACCGCCACCGCCGTGCGATGGTGCTGCCTTTCGGCGCCTGGGAATCGGCCGTGCTCGGCCACCAGCAGCAGCCGCGCTACAGCCGCTGGTTCGGCTGGATGCGCCAGCGCGCCATGCGCGAAGACACCGCGCTGATGATGGAGCGCTACGACGTGCGCCCGCGCAACCCAGCACTGCGCAGCAGCAAGTTCAGCGGCGGCAACCAGCAGAAGCTGGTGCTGGCGCGCGAGGCGCAGTTTTTCGCCACCGAGCCGCAGGTGCTGCTGGTGGGCCAACCCACGCGCGGCGTCGACATCGGCGCCATCGAGTTCATCCACGGCCGCCTGCGCGCCATGCGCGACGCCGGCGGCGCGGTGCTGGTGGTGAGCAGCGAGCTCGACGAGGTGCTGGCCCTGGCCGACCGCGTGATCGTGATGAACGCCGGGCGCATCAGCGGCGAGTTGCCGATCGAACAGTGCAGTGAAGCCGCTTTGGGCAGGCTGATGGGAGGTGCCCAGTGATCAAGCAGACGCCGCGGAACCGGCTTCGCCGGGCCGCTGGGGTCGCCCCCTTGAGGGGGAGCGGCGCAGCCGCTTCGGGGGTGGGCGCATGAGCCAACCTGTTGAGTTGCCACGCTGGATGGACGTGGCCCTGCTGCCCGCCGTGAACCTGGCCATCGCGCTGCTGGTGGCCGGCGGCGTGGTGGCGCTGGTGGGCTTCGAGCCGCTGCAGGTGCTGGGCCTGCTCATCAAGGGCGCCTTCGGCTCGCAGGCCGGCATCAGCTACACGCTGTACTACGCCACCACCTTCGTCTTCACGGGGCTGGCGGTGGCGGTGGCCTTCCATGGCGGGCAGTTCAACATTGGCGGCGAGGGCCAGGCCATCATGGGCGGGCTCGGGGCCGGTGTGGTGGCGCTGGCGCTGTCCGAGCACCTGCCCGCGGCGCTGATGCTGCCGCTGATGGTGCTGGCCGCAGCCGGCTTCGGCGCGGTGTGGGGCGGCATCCCCGGTGCGCTGCAGGCCTGGCGCGGCAGCCACACCGTCATCACCACCATCATGTTCAACTTCATCGCCTCGGCGGTGGTGGGCTACCTGCTGGTGAACCAGCTGAAGGAGCCCGGCAACATGACGCCCGAGAGCCGCGCCTTTGCCGACAGCGCGCGCCTGCCGGGTGTGCACGACGTGCTGGCGCGCATCGGCATCGAGTGGCCCAGCACGCCGCTGAACCTGAGCGTGCTGCTGGCCATCGCGGCCGCCGTGCTGGTGTGGCTGGCGCTGTGGAAGACACGCGGCGGCTACGCGCTGCGCGCGGTGGGCTTCTCGCCCGACGCGGCCGTCTACGGCGGCATCCAGCCCAAGGGTCTGGTGGTGATGGCCATGGCCGCCAGCGGCGCACTGGCAGGGCTGGTGGGCGTGAACGAGATCGCCGGCGTGCACGGCCGGCTGATCCCTGATTTCGTCGCCGGCGCGGGCTTTGCAGGCATCGCGGTGAGCCTGATCGGGCGCAACCACCCGGGCGGCATCGTGCTGGCGGCGCTGCTCTTCGGCGCGCTGTACCAGGGCGGCAGCGAGCTGGCCTTCGAGATCAGCGGCTTCAGCCGCGACATGGTGTTCATGCTGCAGGGGCTGATCGTGCTCTTCGCCGGTGCCATGGCGCAGGTGGCCGCGCCCGCCTTGTTCAAGGCCTACAAGGCTCTCGGGGGAGGCCGCCATGGATGAGGTCTTCATCGGCACGCTGGTGGCCAGCACCTTGCGCGTGAGCGTGCCGCTGATCCTGTGCGCGCTGGCCGGCGTGCTGTGCGAACGCTCGGGCGTCATCGACCTGGGTCTCGAAGGCAAGATGCTGCTGACGGCGTTTGCCACCGCCGCGGTGGGCGTGGCCAGCGGCTCGCTCGCGCTGGCGCTGCTGGCGGCCCTGGCGGTGGGTGTGGCCTTGTCGATGGTGCATGGCTACGCGTGCGTGAGCCACCATGGTGATCAGGTCGTGCTGGGCATGGCCATCACGATGACGGCGGCAGGCCTGAGCGTGGTGCTGGGCATCGCGTGGTTCGCGCAGGGCGGGCAGACGCCGCCGGTGCCCGAGGCCGTGCGCCTGAGCCGCTGGTTCGTGGGCGCGGGCGAGGTGGTGGCGCAGATCCCGCTGATCGGGCCCACGCTCTCGCTGGCCTTCTTCGGCCACAACCTCATGGTCTACGGCGCGCTCCTGCTCGTGGTGGGCGTGTGGTGGCTGCTGTACCGCACGCGTTTCGGCCTGCGGCTGCGCGCCGCGGGCGAGAACCCGACCATGATCGACGCCGCCGGCGTCAGCGTGAAAGCACTGCGCTACCAGGCGCTGGCGCTCAACGGCGTGCTCAGCGCGCTGGCCGGCGCCTACCTGGTGCTGGCGCAGAACCCGAGCTTCATTCCCAACATGACCGCCGGCCGCGGCTACATGGCGCTGGCCGCGCTGATCTTCGGCAAGTGGCACCCGGTGGGCGCGCTGTGGGCCTGTCTGCTCTTCGGTTTTCTCGATGCCGTGTCCATCCGCATGCAAGGCGCCGAACTGCCCTTCATCGGCGCCGTGCCGGTGCAGTTCATCCAGGCCCTGCCCTACGTGCTGACGGTGGTGCTGCTGGCCGGCTTCATCGGCAAGAGCGTGGCACCGGCCGCCTTGGGAAGGCCGTATGTCAAAGAGCGTTGAACAGCACCAGGCGGCGCTGATCGCTGCGGCCAAGGCTGCACGTGAAAAGGCCCACGCACCGTACTCGCGCTTCGCGGTGGGCGCGGCGGTGCTGGACGAACAAGGCCGCATCCACGCTGGCTGCAACGTCGAGAACGCCGCCTACCCGCAGGGCTGGTGCGCCGAGGCTTCGGCGCTGGCCGCGATGGTGATGGCCGGTGGCAAGCAGGTGCAGGCCGCGGCGGTTTATGCGGTGGCGCCCGAGGCCGTCACGCCCTGCGGCGGCTGCCGCCAGAAGCTGCGCGAGTTCGCGGCCGGCACCTGCCCCGTCTGGGCCGCCGATGACAGCGGCGTGCGCGGCACCTACACCCTCGGGGGCCTGCTGCCGCACAGCTTCGGGCCTTCGCACCTTCCCCCTTCGACACCATGAACGAACACATCCGCCTGTCCGCCGCCACGCTGCAGCAACGCCTGGGCCCGGCGCCCGAGATCGCCGTGCTGCTGGGCTCGGGCTGGGGCCCGTTTGCCGAGGTGCTGCAAGGCGCCACCGAAGTGGCCTATGCCGAGCTGCCAGCCTTCCCGGCGCTGGCCGTCGGCGGGCACAAGGGCCTGGTGCGCGTGGGCACGGTGGGGAACACGCGCGTGGCGGTGCTGGCCGGCCGCAAGCACGCTTACGAAACCGGCAATGCCGACGGCATGCTGGGCGCCATCCGCAGCCTGGCGGCCTGGGGCGTGAGAGTGCTGCTGCAGACCAACGCCGCCGGCAGCATGGACGCCGGCATGCGCCCGGGCGAGCTGATGCTCATCAGCGACCACCTGAACGTGGTGCAGCGCTCGCCGCTGATCGGCGAGCCCGGCGACAAGCGTTTCCAGGACATGAACCACGCCTACGACCCGGGGCTCAACGCGCAGGCCAAGGCCGCCGCCGCAGCGATGGGCACGCAGCTGCACGAGGGCATCTACGCCTGGGTGCTGGGCCCGCAGTTCGAGACGCCGGCCGAGATCCGCATGCTGCGGGCCTTCGGCGCGCAGGCCGTGGGCATGAGCACGGTGCCCGAGACCATCCTCGCGCGCCACGCCGGGCTGAAGGTGCTGGCGCTGTCGATGATGACCAACATGGCCGCCGGCATGGAAAACGAGGTGCTGAGCCACGCGCACACGCTGGCCACGGCCAACGCTGCCAGCGAGCGGGCCGTGGCCACGCTGGCCGCGGTGGTGCAGGCGTTGAAGCCCTGAACGCGACCGGAGCCGTGATGCAGCGCCTCTTCTGCCTGTTGGCCCCGACCGCCGCCGCTGCGGTGCTGCTGGCCGCTTGTGGCAGCCCGCCGGTCGTCCAGCAGGCCGCCCCCGTGAGCGCCCCGGCAGCGGCCCCGCAGCCGGTGGCCATCGCCGCCTTCAACATGGCCTGGGCCGGCACGGTGGCCGATTTCCAGCAGCACCTGGCCGTGTGCAGCGCGCCCACCGTGAACTGGTGCGACACCCGCGCGCGCTGGCAGCCCGGCACCACGCAGGCCACGCCCGAAGAAAGCGCGCGCGCCGCGGCCTGCCAGCAGGCCACCATCGCTGCCGCGGGCGGGCCGCAGGCCTCGATGCGCGTGGCGCCTTGCAGCGCCTACCGCAACAGCGCGCCGCGCGCGCCCGGCGCACCGGCGCCCGACCCCGCCGCCGTGCGCAACGTGGCCGCCTACCAGGCCAAGCTCGACGGCCTGCGCGAGACGGTGGAAGCGCTGGTGCAGCGCGAGGGTGTGCGTGTCATCGCCTTTCAAGAGGTGAGTTCGGCCGAGGCCGTGCGCGCCGTGCTGGGCCGCTACAACGAGCGCTTCGAGGTCTGCGCGGCGCCGCACAACGCCTTCCAGACTGTGGCCTTCGCCTGGGACAAGACGCTCTCGTCCACCCCCGGCGTGTGCACGCCGCACCAGCCGCTGGCCGTGCTGGACCCTCCTAACGACCCCGAGGCTTTCCGCCGCGTGCGCCCCGGGCTGGCGTTGCGGCTGACGGTGAGTGGCGCGCCGGTGGTCTTCATGAACGTGCACCTGAAGGCGGCCTGCGCCAGTGCCACCAACAGCAACCCGCGCTTCCCGGCGCGGCTGCTCACCGACCGCGTGGAGGCCTGCGAGGTGCTCAACCGCCAGGTGCCGGTGCTGGAAAGCTGGATCGAGGCCGTGGCCGCGCAGACGACACGCTTCGTGCTGCTGGGTGACTTCAACCGCCGCATCGACGAAGAAGCGACGATGGGCCTGGCGGCGAACCAGGTGCGCGCCGACGGCTCCAACCCGGCCGGCCCCAACCCCGTAGACACGCAAGGCCGCGTGGGCACGCGCTACCTCTGGCCCGAACTCAACGACGGCTCGCCGGCCCTCTTCCAGCTGCCGCTGCAGGCCACCGAGGCCGGCTGCAGCGGCTTCACCGGGCTGGACCACATCGTCGTCGGCGCGGGCGTGCACACGCTGATGCAGCAAAGCGCGCCGGCCGACATCGCCTCGCGCAAGGTGCCGGTGCTGGGCCGCCCGGGCCAGCCCATCGAGAGCAGCGACCACTGCCCGAAGGTGGCCCGCCTGCGGCTCTGAAACCTGGACACGCCCGCCCCATGAGATTGCTCACCCTCCTGGCTGCGGCTGCCGCGGCCGCACTGGCCGGCTGCGCCACGGCGCCCGGCCCCGCATCGGCGCCCGTCACGCTGCGCGTCATCGCTTTCAACGACCTGCACGGCAACCTGGAAAGCAGCAACCTCGTGCTGCCCCACCCCGACCCCGCCAAGCCCGGGCAGGCTCTGCGCATGGCCGTGGGTGGCGCGGCCCACCAGGCCGGGCTGATCAAAGCCCTGCGCGCCGGCGCGCAGCACAGCGTGGTGGTGAGCAGTGGCGACGCCATCGGTGCCACGCCGCTGGTCTCGGCGCTGTTCTGGCACGAGAGCACCATCGACGTGATGAACCGCATGGGCGTGGACATCGCTACTTTGGGCAACCACGAGTTCGATGCCGGCGTGGCCGAGCTGCAGCGCATGGTGAACGGTGGCTGCCGCGCGCCCAAGGCCGGCGACCCCGCGGTCAGCTGCGCCCTGGGCGAGTACGAAGGCGCGAAGTTCCCCTTCGTCTCGGCCAACATCGTGCAGGACAACGGGCGCCCGCTGGTGGCGACTTCGGTCATCCGCGAGGTGGGCGGCATCAAGGTCGGCTTCATCGGCGCCGTCACCACCGACATGCCCTCGCTGGTGGTGCCCTCGGGCATCGCCGGGCTGCGTTTCATCGACGAGTCGAAAGCCATCAACGCCGAGGCCGCGCGCCTGCAGGCCGCGGGCGTGCAGGCGCTGGTGGCCGTCATCCACGAAGGCGGCAACACCGGCGAGCCCGGCAGCACCATGGAGTGGAACGACGCCGGCTGCGCCAACCGCCGCGGCGCCATCTTCGAGATCGAGAAGCAGCTTTCGCCGGCCGTGGACGTGGTGCTCTCCGGCCACTCGCACCAGGGCTACAACTGCAAGATCAACGGCCGCCCGGTGATGCAGGCCACGGCCCAGGGCCGGGGCTTGAGCGTGCTCGACCTCGTGCTCGACCCGACAACCGGCGACGTCGACCGCGCGCGCAGCCTGCACCGCAACCTGCCGGTGTTCAACGAGAAGACGACCGCGGCGCACCGCGAGCTCGTCATCTCGCAAGAGCCCGCGCCCTACGCCTTTGCATTGAGCGCGGCGCAGCCCGACGCCGCCATCGCCGCGCGCGTGGCCGCCTACAGCGAACGCGCGCGCCCGCTGGCCGAACGCAAGGTGGGCCGCATCGCCGGCAACTTCGCCACGGGCGCCAACAACGGCGACATGGCCGCCGGCCGCCTGGTGGCCGATGCGCAATGGCAC
This sequence comes from Rubrivivax rivuli, assembly GCF_004016505.1. Classification (GTDB taxonomy): domain Bacteria; phylum Pseudomonadota; class Gammaproteobacteria; order Burkholderiales; family Burkholderiaceae_C; genus Rubrivivax; species Rubrivivax rivuli. The sequence continues at coordinate 269,336 of NZ_SACR01000001.1, forward strand.
AGCACGCGCTCGGCCGAACGCGGCGGCAGCCAGTTCGCGCTGATGAACAACGGCGGCGTGCGCGCCGCGCTGGTGTGCCGCGGCACGCCGCCCTGCGACGTGAGCTTCGGCGACGTGTTCACGATGCAGCCCTTCGGCAACACGCTGGTGGTGATGACGCTCAGCGGCGCCGAGATCCAGGCGCTGATCGAGGGCCAGAGCCGTGCCGGTGCCTTGATCCCTTCCAGCAACATCCGCTGGACCTGGCGCGCCAACGCGCCGCAAGGCCAGCGTGTGCAGAACCTCCGCATCGGCGGCGAGCCGGTGAACCCGGCCAAGGACTACCGCCTCACCGTCAACAGCTTCATGGCCGAAGGCGGCGACGGCTTCACCACGCTGCGCGCCGGCCGCAACCGGGTGGGCGGCGATGTGGACATTGATGCGCTGATGGCCTTCCTCGCCGCGAACACGAACGGCGTGACGCCCGACCCCGACCTGCGCTACACGGTCGAATGAGCACGCCGGCCGAACTGCCGGTGCGCGTGATCGCCGCCAAGCGGGACGGCGGCACGCTGAGCACGGCGCAGATCGAAGGCTTCGTGCAAGGCCTGGTGAGCGGCGACTGGGCCGACGCCCAGGCAGCGGCACTGGCCATGGCCATCGTGCTGCGTGGCATGGACGAGGCCGAGACCGTGGCCCTTACGCGCGCCATGACACACAGCGGCGAGGTGCTGCGCTGGGCCGCTGAGAACCTGCACGGCCCCGTCCTCGACAAACACTCCACCGGCGGCGTGGGCGACAAGCTCAGCCTGATGCTCGCGCCCATGGTGGCGGCCTGCGGCGGCGTGGTGCCGATGATCAGCGGCCGCGGCCTGGGCCACACCGGCGGCACGCTGGACAAGCTGGAAGCCCTGCCCGGCTACGGCGTGAACCCGCCACGCGAAACGCTGCTGGCCACGCTGCGCACGGCGGGCTGCGCCATCGTGGGCGCCGGCGACACGCTGGCGCCGGCCGACCGGCGGCTCTATGGCATCCGCGACGTCACGGCCACGGTGGACAGCGTGCCCTTGATCACCGCCAGCATCCTGAGCAAGAAGCTCGCGGCCGGCCTGCAAGCCCTGGTGCTGGACGTGAAGGTGGGCAGCGGCGCGGTGATGCAGCGGCTGGACGACGCGCGCACGCTGGCGCAGAGCCTGGTGCGCGCGGCGCGCGGCGCCGGGCTGCCGGCGCGGGCGCTCATCACCGACATGAACGAGGTGCTGGGCAGCAGCGCAGGCAACGCGCTGGAGGTGGCCGAGGCGCTGCGCTACCTGCGCGGTGAAGAACGTGAACCGCGCCAGCACGCGCTGACGCTGGCGCAGGTGGGCCACCTGCTGCAGCTGGGCGGCCTGGCCGCCACGGCGGAAGGCGGTGCGGCCATGGCCACGCAAGTGCTGGACAGCGGTGCTGCGGCCGAGAAGTTCGCGCAGATGGTGGCCGCACTCGGCGGCCCGCGCGACGTGCTGGCCGATGCGCAGCTGCCGGTGGCGCCGGTGATCAAGCCCGTGCCCGCGCCGCGCGCCGGCCACGTGCAGCAGCTCGACGTGCGGGCGATCGGTTACGCCGTGGTGGCGCTGGGCGGCGGGCGCGTGCGGCCGGGCGACCGGGTCGACCCGCGCGTGGGTCTGGACCGCGTGGTGGGCCGCGGGGCCACGGTGCAGACGGGCGACCCGCTGGCTTTCGTGCACGCGGCCGATGAAGGCGCAGCCGAGGCGGCCATCGCCGCGGTGCTGGCAACCGTGCAGATCGGCGACGAAGCGCCGACGGCGCTGCCGCTGATCGCCGAGGTGATCGACACCTGAGGCGCGATCAAGGACATGCGCGGAACCGGCTTTGCCGGGCCGCAGCATGAGCCCCCTTGGGGGGTAGCGAACGCAGTGAGCTTGGGGGCTCTACTACACGCCGTAGGGCACCCAGACGTTCTTGACCTGCACCGCCTGCTCCAGCACGGTGTGCAGGTCGTGCAGCGACGCGGCGGCGGCTTCGCCCACCCAGGTGCGCTTGAGGTTGCTGACCGACAGCGCCTCCACCTTCGCGCACTGTGCGGCCGCGGCACCGGGCCACCACAACGCATCGACCTCGGCGTGCGAAGCCAGGGTCTCGGCCAGCGCATCGGCGTCGCCCGTGACGAGGTTCACCACACCGCCGGGCACGTCGCTCGTGTCCAGCACCTGGTAGAGCTCGGCGGCCACCAGCGGCTGGCGGCGCGAGGGCACGGCCACCACGCGGTTGCCCATCGCGATGGCCGGCGCGATCAGCGCCACCAGGCCGAGCAGCGGCGCGTCGTCGGGGGCGATCACGCCGATCTGGCCCACGGGCTCGTGCAGCGCCAGCGTCACGCCGTGCATCGGCGGCTGGTGCACGGCGCCGTCGTGCTTGTCGGCCCAGGCCGCGAAGTCGAAGAGGCACTCCACCGCGGCCTGCACCTCGGCGGCGGCCGCCGCTTCGCTGCTGAAGGGCGCCAGCAGCTCGACGAAACGCTGGCGCTGCGCCTGCAGGTTCTCGGCCAGGTAGTACAGCACCTGGGCGCGGCCGTGCGCGCTGTTGCGCGCCCAGCCGGCGGCCGCACGCGCGGCCTCCACGGCGTTGCGGATGTCCTTGCGGTTGCCTTCGGGCACCAGGCCCAGCAGCGTGTTGCCGGCCCACACCTCGCGGCTGTAGCCGCCGTCGGGGCGCGTCTGCTTGCCGCCGATGTAGAGCTTGGCGGTGCGGTCGATGGCGTTCGGGTCGGCGGCCACCAGGGCAGTGCTGGCCTTCGCGGTCTTCGCTGACTTGACCGCCGACTTCGTGGCCTTCGCGCCCTTCGCAGCGATGGGCTTGAGGTACTCGCGCAGCCCCTCGCGCCCGCCTTCGCGGCCGTAGCCCGATTCGCGCACGCCGCCGAAGCCGCAGGCCGCGTCGAACTGGTTCGCGGTGTTGACCCACACCACGCCGGTCTTGAGCTGTGGCGCCACATGCAGTGCCAGCGTGATGCTCTCGCTCCACACGCAGGCCGCCAGGCCGAAGCGCGTGTTGTTGGCCAGCTCCACCGCCTCGGCCGGCGTGCGGAAGGTCTGCACCGTCAGCACGGGGCCGAAGACCTCTTGCTGCACGATCTCGCTGGCGGTGTCCACGCCCGTCACCAGCGTGGGCGGGAAGTAGCAGTGTTCACCTTGCGGCAACTCGGTCGCGCAGGCCTGGTAGACCTCGGCGCCTTCGGCGCGTGCGCGTTCAACGAAGCCGCTCACGCGCTGCCACTGCGTGCGGTCGACCAGCGCGCCCATGTCGATGCTCTTGTCCAGCGGGTCGCCGACGCGGATCTTCGCCATGCGCGCCTTGAGCTTGGCCAGCAGCGCCGGGGCCGTGCCTTCGTGCACCAGCAGGCGTGAACCGGCGCAGCAGACCTCGCCCTGGTTGAACCAGATGCTGTCGACGATGCCTTCCACGGCAGCGTCGAGGTCGGCGTCGGCAAACACGATGTAGGGGCTCTTGCCGCCCAGCTCCAGGCTCAGCTTCTTGCCGCTGCCGGCGGTGGCCTGGCGGATGAGCTTGCCCACCTCGGTGCTGCCGGTGAAGGCGATCTTGGCGATGCCCGGGTGCGCGGTGATGGCCTGGCCCACGGCGCCGTCGCCGGTGACGAGGTTGAACACACCGGCGGGCAAGCCCACTTCCTGGCAGATCTCGGCAAAGAGCAGCGCCGTCAGCGAGGTCTGTTCGGCAGGCTTGAAGACGATGGTGTTGCCGCAGGCCAGCGCCGGCGCCACCTTCCAGGCCAGCATCAGCAGCGGGAAGTTCCAGGGCACGATCTGGCCCACCACGCCCAGGGCTTCGTGGCCGGGCAGCTCACGCGCCAGCAGCTGCGCCCAGCCGGCGTGGTGGTAGAAGTGGCGCACGGCCAAGGGCACGTCGGCATCGCGCGTTTCGCGGATGGTCTTGCCGTTGTCCAGCGTCTCCAGCACCGCGAAGAGCCGCGCGTGTTTCTGCAGCGCGCGCGCCAGCGCGTAGAGCAGCTTGGCGCGGCCGTGGCCGCCCAAGGCTTGCCAGGCGGGCAGTGCTGCGGAGGCCGCGGCCACCGCGCGATCCACCAGCTTGGCATCGCCTTGGGCGATGGCCGCGAGCGTCTTGCCGTTGGCGGGGTTGGTGCTGTCGAAGTGCGAGGCGCTCTTCGGGCCCTTGACCCAGGCACCGTCGATGAAGTGCCCGAAGCGGCGGCCGTGGCGTTCGAGCCAGGCCTGCGCGACCTCGGCGCTTTCGGGGGAGGGGCCGTAGTCCATGGTGGCGAGGATGTCTTGCAGGGTCGGCATGGCGGAATCAGGGCATGGCGTGCCGGTGGGCAGCGCTGTAGTGGCCGGTGACGTAGTGCTCCAACTGCCGCTCGATGTCGGTGAGCAGGCTGCTGGCGCCGAAGCGGAACAAGTCGGGCTGCAGCCAGCGGGGGCCCAGCTCTTCCTTCATCAGCGCGAGGTACTGCAGCGCGCCCTTGGCCGAGCTGATGCCGCCGGCGGGCTTGTAGCCCACCACCTGGCCGGTCTCGGCCTGGAAGTCGCGGATGGCGCGCACCATCACCAGCGAGACGTCCAGCGTCGCGTTCACGCCTTCCTTGCCGGTGCTGGTCTTGATGAAGTCGGCGCCGGCCATCATGGCCACCCACGAGGCGCGGGCCACGTTCTCCAGCGTCTGCAGCTCGCCGGTGGCGAGGATGGCCTTCAGGTGCGCGGGGCCGCAGGCTTTCTTGAACGAGACCAGTTCTTCGTACAGCGCGGCCCAGTCGTGCGTGAGCGCATGGCGGCGGCTGATGACGATGTCGACCTCCTGCGCGCCGGCGGCCACGCTGAGCTCGATCTCGCGCAGCTTGGTCTCCATGGGCGTGAGGCCGGCCGGGAAACCCGTGCTCACCACCGCCACCGGGATGCCGCTGCCCTGCAGCGCCTGCACGGCCTCGGCCACCATCTCGTGATAGACGCAGACCGCGCCCACTTGCAAGGACGGCAGCCCCAGCGCAGACAGCAACTCGGCACCCAGCGGCTGGCGCGCCTTGGCGCACAGGCGGCGCACGCGGCCGGGCGTGTCGTCGCCCGAGAGCGTGGTGAGGTCCATGCACTGGATGGCCTTCACCAGCCACGCGGCCTGGTAGGCCTTCTTCACCGAGCGGCTGGCGTTGAGCACGGCCACGCGGCGCGCCACGGCGGGCTGATTCACGCGCACGGTGCGCACGCGCGCCAGGTCCAGCGGCGTGCCGGCGTTCAAGGGTGGGGCGGCCGGGGCCGCAGCAGCGGCTGGCGGCGCGGCGTTCTTGGGCTTGGCAACGGCGCTCATGCGCAGGCACTCCAGGGCTTTTGGGCGAAGCCGCGCAGCATAAGGCCTGCCAGGGCCGCCGCCGCAGCCCGTGCGCCGGGGCTCAGGACAGGCTGTCGATGGCCCGGCGCGCCACGCTGGTGAGCGTGGTCATCAGCAGCGCCAGCACCCAGCGCACGAAGGCCACGGTCACTTCGGCCGTGCCCAGCACCACCTTGCGGCCCAGGAAACGGAAGATCGCGCCCATCAGCGTCTTCACGTGGCCCGCCACTTCCTTGCTGAACTGGGCGGCGTGGCCCAGCAGCCAGGCCAGCTGGTCCAGCAGCGTGAGCCCGGCCGTGACCCCGGCGCCGAGCACGCTGCCGATGAGGTAGACCGCCTTGCGCACCAGCCAGGCCAGCGCACGGCCGATCAGGCTCAGCAGCTTGGCCGAGCCCATGGCGAAGCCGCCGTGGCCCTCGGCGGCGCGCTCCAGCCAGCCCTTGACCTCGACCCCGTCGTTCGGCGCCGAGCCCTGGCCCTTGGCCAGGCCTTCCCAGCTGCGCCCGGCCACGCCAGGGATGTAGCTGCCTTCCATGTTGTGCGCAGCGATGCTGAACAGCGCCGCCGAGCCCGTGGGCAGGCACAGCCCGCCACCGGCCAGCGGCGCATGGAAGAAGGGCAGCATGGGGATCATCGGCACCACATCGGCCGGGTGGTAGACACGGTGGATGTTGCCGGCCCCCAGGCGCTGGCTCAGCGCCCCGGCGAACACGGCGTCGCCGACACGCGGCGCGCCAAAGGTGTAGAGCGTGACCGGCGCCACGGCGTGGGCGCTGGCCCAGTCGGCCGTCAGCGCCGCCAGCGCGCCGCCCAGGCTGTGGCCCACGCAATGGATGCGCGAAGGCCGCTGCGCCCGCAGGAAATCGGTGAGGTTCTTCTGGAAGGACTTCCAGGTCTCGTGGAAACCGGCATGCACCGGCCAACCCGCCGGGCCCAGCTGCATGCCGATGTTCAGATTGACCAGCCAGTCCAGGCCGATGGCGGTGCCGCGTGTGGCCACCAGCACCTCGCCTTCGTGCGGGCCGATGCCCGCCGCCACGTAGCCGAAGTTGGACAGCGCCGTCCACTTCAAGGCGCCGGTCTTGCCCGCGAACTGCGAGCTGTCGGCCAGGGCGAACTTGCCCTCGGTGCCGAAACGCACGCCGCGCTCGCGCTCGGCGCTGACGGTGCTTTCGCGCAGCGCGTAGACGCGGCGCGCGATCAGGGCGGCTTCGGGTGGGGTGAGGATGGGCATGCCGGTCTCCTAAAGCGGGCAGCGGGGGCGCTCAGTTCAGTTCGCAGATGCCGAACACATCACCGTGGTGCGTGGGCTCCTTCTCGAGCCGGCAGGTCATCACGATGGGGCGGCCGATCTCGCCTTCGGGCTTGTAGTTCGGCTTGTCGAACATCCAGGCCTTGTAGGTCTTGCCGCCATGCTTGATGAGGATGGTCTGGCGCACGTTGGGTTCGTGCGGCAGCACCGAGCCCATGAACGAGCTGCGCTCGATCAGCGGCAGCTTGAAAACGCCCTGGGCGTCGGTCTGCGTGGCGTCGGTGCCCGTCTCGGATTTCCACGACCAGCGGAACTCGCGCTCCACCACCGCGCCTGCCACGGGTTTGCCGTCCTGCAGCACCTTGCCGCTGACGGCCGAGAACATCACCATCTTTGCCATTGCCGTGCCTTGTGTCGCCAGGGTGAGCCCCAGGCCCGCCAGCAAGAGCCCTGCCAGCCCGAGGAGGCGGCGCAGGGTGCGGTTGCGGGCGGTGATCGGGGCGTTGTCCATCGGGGTGTTGCGGCGCCTGGCAAGCTGCGGGAGGTGCCGGGTCTGCCGCGGGAATTGCGCTGACGAGCCGGCACGATAGCCAGCCGCCGCGCCCGGCGCCAGGGGGAAATCGCAACCAATCCGAACACCCTCCTGCGGCCAGGGGAGGCCGCTGGGGCACGCCTTCAGAGCCGACCCAGCACCAGGTGGGCCAGCAGCCCCGCCAGGGCGCAGCCGGCCAGCACCGGGATCACGCCCTGCTTGAAGCGCATCAAGGCCAGCGCCGCGGCCAGGGCGATGGCGGCGGCCAGCGCGTCGAAACCGCCCGCGAAACCGGCCGGCCAGAACACGTGCTGCGCAAAGAACAGCGCCAGGTTCACGATGACGCCCACCACCGCCGCCGAGATGGCGGCCAGCGGCGCCGTGTAGCGCAGCTGACCGTGCGTGGCTTCCACCAGCGGGCCGCCGGCCAGGATGAACACGAAGCTCGGCAAGAAAGTGAAGAAGCTCACCACCACCGCGGCCAGCACGGCAGTGGCCAGGGCCGAATCGGGCCCGAAGGCCGGCTGCCCCCAACCGCCGAGGAAGGCCACGAAGGCCACCACCATGATCAACGGGCCGGGCGTGGTTTCGCCCAGGGCCAGGCCGTCGATCATCTGCGGTGCGCTGAGCCATTGGTACTGCTCCACGGCACCCTGGGCCACAAAGGGCAGCACCGCGTAGGCACCGCCGAAGCTCAGCAGCGCTGCCTGAGTGAAGAAGCCCGCCATCTGCGTGAAGAGCCCCGGCCCACCCTGCAGCGCCCACAGCGCGGCGGCCACGCCCGCGCCCAAGCCGAGGCCCACCCCCACCACCCGCAGAAAGCCGGCGCGATGCCAGCGCGCATGCGGGGGCGTGGGCGTGTCGTCGTCGATGCAGGCCGGCGGGTGCGGCGCATCCGCGGCGGTACCGCCGTGGCCCGCGCCGGGCGCAAAGGCCTGCGGCCACACGCGGGCGGCCAGCACGCCGGCCAGCGCTGCGCCGGCCACGATGGCCGGGAAGGGCAGGCGCAGCAGGAACAGCGCCGCAAACGCGGCCATGGCGATCGCCCAAAGCACCGGGTGCCTGAGGGTGCGCTGGCCGATGCGCCAAGCCGCCTGCAGCACCAAGGCCGTCACCGCGGGCTTCAGGCCGTAAAACAGGCCAGCGACCCAGGGCACGTCGCCATGGCACACGTAGACCCAGCTCAACAGCACCAGCAGCAGCAGCGAAGGCAGCACGAACAGCGCGCCTGCGGCGATGCCGCCCCAACGGCGGTGCATCAGCCAGCCGATGTAGGTGGCGAGCTGCTGCGCCTCGGGCCCCGGCAGCAGCATGCAGTAGTTCAGTGCATGCAGGAAACGCCGCTCGCTGATCCAGCGCCGGCGCTCCACCAGTTCGGCGTGCATCAGCGCGATCTGCCCGGCCGGGCCGCCGAAGCTGATGAACCCGAGCTTGAACCAGAACTTCAGCGCCTCGGTGAAACGGGGTGTCGGCGGGGCCTGCATCGCGGCATTTTGATGCGCTAACGTCTGCAACCATGCCCGAAGCCCTGCCCGCCCCCGAGCAACTGCCCGAAGGCCACTGCCGCAACTGCGGCCACGCACTGCCCGACCCGGCCCCGCCTTTCTGTCCGCAGTGCGGCCAGGAGACGCGCGTGCGCGCGCCCCGGATCGGCGAGTTCGCGCAGCAGTTCGGCGGCGCCTACTTCAGCACCGAAGGCGCGCTGTGGCGCACGCTGAAGCTGCTGCTGCTCAAGCCCGGTGAACTGACGCGCCTGTACCTGGCCGGCCGCCGCAAGCACTATGTGCTGCCGCTGCGCCTGTACCTCACCATCAGCCTGCTCGTGCTGCTGGCGCTGCGGCTGGTGGCGCAGGCCAGCCTGGAAGCGCCCGGCGCCGTCCACATCGACAGCCAGGACGTCCGGGACAAGCCGGGCTTCGCCATCGAACTCATCGCGGCCAGGGCCGGCATGAAGGACGGCGTGTTCTTCTGTGAAGGCCTGCCCCAGACCTTGTGCAAGCGGCTGCAGCGGCGCATCGACGTGAAGCCCGAAGCCGTGGCCGACGCCGTGCGGGATTTCCTCGGAGGCTTCATCGGCAACCTCGGCCTGGCGATGTTCCTGCTGGTGCCGAGCTTCGCGCTCTTCCTCAAGCTGGTCTACCTGAACCGCCGGCTGCGCTACACCGAGCACCTGGTCTTCGGCCTGCACGTGCATGCCTGCTGGTTCCTGCTGGTGGCCTGCACCCTGCTGCCGCTGGGCGGCGTGGAAGACCTCGTGGTCCTGGCGATGCCCGTCTACACACTGATGGCGATGAAACGCGTCTACGGCGGCGGCTGGGGCTGGCGCTGGCTGCGCGCGGCCGTGGTCAGCACGCTCTACCTGACGGTGCTGTCGTTCGCGATGGTGGGCGTGGGGCTGTACGCGCTGCTGACCTGAGCGGGCGCTTCAGCCGCAGACGCGGTTGCGCCCGCCGTGCTTGGCGCGGTAGAGCTGGTGGTCGGCGGCCTGCACCAGGCCTTCATCGGGCGCGCCGGCCTCGAAGGCGGCCACGCCGATGCTCACGCTCAAGGCTTCCAGGGCCGGATGCACCACAGCCCAGTCGTGGCAGGCCACGCGCTCGCGCAGCTTCTCGCAGGCTTCCAGGGCCTGGGCCAGCGAGCTTTCGACCAGGATGAGCATGAACTCCTCGCCACCGTAGCGGCCCAGCACGTCGCTGGCGCGGCAGTTCGCACGCAGCAGCCCGGCCAGCGTGCGCAGCACCGCATCGCCCACGCCGTGCGAGAGGCGGTCGTTGACGGCCTTGAAGTGGTCGACGTCGATCATCGCCACCGCCAGCGGGTGGCCGAAGCGGCGGGCGCGTTCGGTCTCGCGCTGCAGCTGCAGGTCGAGCCAGCGGCGGTTGGCCACGCCGGTGAGGCCGTCTTCGCGAGCCAGCTGCTGCAGCAGCTCGGCCTGGGCCTGCAGTTCGGCCAGCAACTGGCTGCGGCTTTGTTCGGCGCGGCGCGCCTCGTCCAGCGCCTGCAGCAGCTGCGCGCTGCGTTCGCGTTCGGCCTGGGCGTCGCTCTCGGCACTGGCCAGCGCCTGCTGCTGCAGGAATTGGCGCAGACGCCGTTGTGCAGGCTGGTTGCGCAGGCGGCGTTCACAGGCCTGGAAGGCGCGCTGGTGGCGCAGCGCGGCGGCCAGGTCGCCCGCGGCTTCATGGGCGAGGGACAGGGCTTCGTGGGCCTGGGCGCTGAGCTGCAGCGCGGCAGCGGCTTCGGCCAGCTGGTGGGCCTGGGCCAGCAAGGGCAGGGCTTCTGCAGGCCGGCCCAGGGCCCGGGGGGTTTCGGCCTGGGCCAGCAGCACCTGGGCCTGCAGCCCGAGGTCGCCCCGGCGCTGCGCCAGCAGCGCAGCTTCGTCCAGCAGCGCGCTGGCGCCTGGGTGCGCCGCCTGGGCCTGCAGGGCCAGCGCCGTGGCCACCAGCGCTTCGACCTGATCACTCTGATTGCCCGTGGCGCGTGACAAGGCCAGGGCCTGCCGCGCCCCGGCTTCGGCAGCGGCGGCCTCACCGGCCTGGCGCTTCAAGTGGGCCAGGGCCACGAGCACGGTGCTCTCGTGGGCGCGGTCGGCCGTGGTGCGCACCAGCGCCAGGCTGCGTTCAAGCTGCTGCTCGGCAGCGGCCGGCTCGTCCAGTGCGCCCAGCACCACGCCAAGGTGCGTGTGGGCGTAGGCCAAGGAGCGCGCATCGCCACAGCGCCGCGCCGCCTCCAGCGCCTCTGCACCACAGGCCAGCGCCGAAGCGAGATCGCCGTTGTCCCGGTGCTGCAGCGCGATGTTCACCAGCACCGCCGCCACACCGGGCTGGTCGTCCGTGGCCGTGCGCAAAGCCAGCACGTGCTCGTAGACGCCGATGGCCGCCTCGCCCTGCCCCCTCATGGCCAGGCGCACACCCTGCTGGTTCAGCGCCTCGGCTTCACCCGCCCTGTCGCCCAGGCTGCGCAGCAGGCTCACGGCCTGCTGCAGCAGCGACTCGCAGTCTTCTCCCGGCGGCGCCGCATCACCCAGGATGGACAGGCACACCGCCCGCCGCAGCAGCGCATAGGCCAGCCCGCGCTGGTGGTCGCAGGCCAGCGCCAGCTTGTGGGCATGCTCGGCCAGCGCCAGCGCGGCGCGCGCGTCGGTGTGGCGCAGCGCGTAGGCCTGCGCCACCAGGGCGTCGATCTCCGCGGCCTGGGGCGCGGCGGTGTTCATGGCAGGCCCAAGGTGGCGGCCAGCGCCTCGAAGCTGTCCACCGCGAGATCGAACTCACCCGGCGTCCAGCGCTCCATCGCGCCGCCCGGGCCGCGCTCCAGCGGGCGCGCCACGTAGGCCGTGCGCAGGCCGCAGGCGGCCGCGGCGCGCAGGTCGCTGGGGTGGGCGGCCACCAGCATCACTTGTTCGGGCGCCAGGTCGAGCAGGCGCGCGGCGCCGAGGTAGACCTCGGGGTCGGGCTTGTAGTGGTGGAAGAACTCGGCCGTAAGCACCGCGTCCCACGGCAGGCCGCCGAACTTGGCCATGGCCACCAGCAGCGAGAGATTGCCGTTGCTCAGCGTGGTGAGGGTGTAGCGGCGCTTCAGGCGCAGCAGGCCGGCCACGCTGTCGGGCCAGGGCTGCAGGCGGTGCCAGATGCGGTTGAGGTCAGCGCGCGCGGCCTCGTCCATGGCGATGCCGTGTTCGGCCAGCAAGCCATCCAGGATGCGGCGGTGCAGGCCGTCGATGTTCGTCCACGGCAGCGCGCCGCTGCGCACCTGCTGCATGGCCGGCTGGTAACCGGCGCGCCAGGCCAGCGCGAAGGCGCTGCCGTCCACAGGCAGGCGCAGGCGCTGCACTTCGGCGGCGATGCTGCCGTGCCAGTCGACGACGGTGCCGAAGACGTCGAAGCACAGGGCCCGCACGTCGGGGAGGGCGTGAGCGTGAGTCATCGCTGGCAAGGGTAGGGCTGCTGCCGTGGGCGCGGCACGTTGGTGTGCGGTGTCACGTGAATTTGACACACCTCAAACCCGGGGCCGGCCCTCGCGCTTACGGTGGGCACCCTGCCCTCGCCCCTTTCACCACACGGCCCGAGACCGCCCCATGCGCATCCTCTTCATCCACCCCAACTACCACTCGGGCGGGGCCGAGATCGCCGGCAACTGGCCGCCGGCCTGGGTGGCCTATCTCACCGGGTATCTCAAGGCCGACGGCTACACCGACGTGCACTTCGTCGACGCGATGACGCACCACCTCAGCGACGATGAGGTGGAAGCGCGCATCCGCGAGATAGCGCCCGACATCGTCGGCTGCACCGCCATCACGCCGGCCATCTACAAGGCAGAAAAGCTGCTGCAGGTGGCCAAGGAAGTGAACCCGGCCATCGTCACCGTGCTGGGCGGCATCCACGGCACCTTCATGTACCCGCAGGTGCTGAAGGAAGCACCGTGGATCGACGCCGTGGTGCGCGGCGAAGGCGAGCAGGTCTTCCTGAACTTCGTGCGCGCGGTGGAAGACGGCACCTGGGCCCGCGAGCCGCTCTCGGTGCGCGGCGTGGCCTACAACGACGCCCAGGGCCAGGTGGTGGCCACCGCGGCCGAACCGCCCATCCAGGACCTGGACCGCATCACGCCCGACTGGGGTCTGCTGGAGTGGGACAAGTACACCTACATCCCGCTGGGCGTGCGCGTGGCGATCCCGAACTTCGCGCGCGGCTGCCCCTTCACCTGCAGCTTCTGCAGCCAGTGGAAGTTCTGGCGCGACTACCGCATCCGCGAACCGAAGAAGGTGGTCGACGAGATCGAGACGCTGGTGAAGGACCACGGCGTGGGCTTCTTCATCCTGGCCGACGAAGAGCCCACCATCCACCGCAAGAAGTTCATCGCCTTCTGCGAGGAACTCATCGCGCGCGGCCTGCCCGAGAAGGTGCAGTGGGGCATCAACACCCGCGTCACCGACATCCTGCGCGACGAGAAGCTGCTGCCCATGTTCCGCCAGGCCGGCCTGGTGCACGTGAGCCTGGGCACCGAGGCCGCCGCGCAGCTCAAGCTGGACCGCTTCAACAAAGAGACGACGATCGAGCAGAACAAGAAGGCCATCAGGCTTTTGCGCGAGGCCGGCATCGTCACCGAGGCGCAGTTCATCGTGGGCCTGGAGAACGAAACCGCCGAGACGCTGGAAGAGACCTACCAGATGGCGCGCGACTGGAACCCCGACATGGCCAACTGGGCGATGTACACGCCCTGGCCGTTTTCCGACCTGTTCCAGGAGCTGGGCGACAAGGTCGAGGTCTTCGATTTCGAGAAATACAACTTCGTCACGCCCATCATGAAGCCCGACGCGCTCGACCGCGCCGAGCTGCTCGACCGGGTGATGAACAACTACCGCCGCTTCTTCATGAACAAGAGCTTCTTCCAGTACCCCTGGGAGAAGGACAAGTTCCGGCGCAAGTACCTGATGGGCTGCCTCAAGGCCTTCTTGAAGAGCGGATTCCAGCGCACCTTCTACGACCTGGGGCGCGTGGGCTACTGGGGCCCGCAAAGCAAGAAGAAGGTCGACTTCCAGTTCGCCGGCACCCAGGTGCACGAGCGGCCCGATGCCGAGGCCATCGCCCGCGCCGATGCCGACTGGGTGACCATGCACGGCCCGAAGATCGAGATGCGTCGGCGCAAGGGTGAAGAGAACTTCGCTGCGGCCGAGGCGGCGATGGCCTGCGGCGGGGGCAAGGAACAGCTGCAGGAAACATGAGCATCGCCACCCTCGGCCCCCCTGCCGGCCGCATCGGCCCGAACGCCATCACCCGCGTGGCCGAGGCCCTGGCCGCCCGCCTGGGCACCAGTGCCACCTGGGACTTGTTCGACCGCGCCGGCCTGCTGCGCCACCTCCGCACGCCGCCCACGCAGATGGTGGACGAGGCCGACGTGCGGCGCCTGCATGGCGCACTGCGCGAACAGCTGGGCGCAGCCGACGCTGGCGAGATCGCCCGCGCGGCCGGGCGCTGCACCGCGCACTACCTGCTGGCGCACCGCATCCCGCAGGCCGTTCAGCGCCTGCTGCGCTGGCTGCCCGCAGCGCTGGCCGCGCGCGTGCTGCTGAAGGCCATCACGCGCAACGCCTGGACCTTCACCGGCAGCGGCGAGTTCAGCGCGACCGTGGCGCCCTGGTTCGGCGGCGCGGGCCAGCCACCGGTGCAACTGCACATCCGCCACAACCCGCTGTGCCAGGGCCTGCACAGCAGCGCGCCGGCCTGCGACTACTACGCCGCCACCTTCGAGCGCCTGTTCCAGGTGCTGGTGCACCCGGCCACCCGCGTGCGCGAGGTGGCCTGCGAGGCCTGCGGCGACGCCGAGTGCCGCTTCGAGCTGCGCTGGCGCGCCTGAAGCCGCCGGGGCGGACGCGCGGACTGCGGGCTTCCACTCCGTTCGCGCCCGGGGCCGCCGCCTAGAATCTGCGGCACCCGCGCCGGGTCCGCAGCCGCCCCTCCCGCGGCGCACCGCTGCGCGGGCCTGCTCACTCCGCCCGCTGCATGAACCTCTCTGCCCTCACCGCCCTGTCGCCCCTGGACGGGCGTTACGCCGCCAAGCTGCAGACGCTGCGGCCCCTGCTCTCCGAGTTCGGCCTCATGCAGCACCGCGTGCAGGTGGAGGTGGAGTGGTTCATCGCGCTGTCTGACGCCGGTTTTGCCGAGTTCAAGCCGCTGAGCGAGGCCTCGCGCGGTTTGCTGCGTTCGCTGTCGCTGCGCTTCAGCGAGGCCGACGCCCAGGCCATCAAGGACATCGAGAAGACCACCAACCACGACGTCAAGGCCGTGGAGATGTGGATCAAGGGCCGCTTCCAGGGCCATGCCGACCTGGAGGCCGCGGCCGAGTTCGTGCACTTCGCCTGCACCAGCGAGGACATCAACAACACCAGCCACGCGCTGATGCTCAAGGCCGCGCGCGAGCAGGCGCTGCTGCCGGCGCTGGACAAGCTGCTGCAGCAGCTGGGCGCGATGGCGCACACGCTGGCCGCGCTGCCCATGCTCAGCCGCACGCACGGCCAGACCGCCAGCCCCACCACGGTGGGCAAGGAAGTGGCCAACGTGGCCGCGCGCCTGGCCACGGCGCGTGCGCGCATCGCTGCCGTGCCGCTGCTGGCCAAGATGAACGGCGCGGTGGGCAACTACAACGCACACCTGGCCGCCTACCCCGGCTTCGACTGGGAGGGTTTCAGCCGAAGCGTCGTCGAAGATCGCCTGGGGCTGAGCTTCAACCCGTACACCATCCAGATCGAGCCGCACGACTACATGGCCGAGCTCTTCGATGCCGTGGCGCGTGCCAACACGCTGCTCATCGACTGGGCGCGCGACGTCTGGGGCTACATCAGCCTGGGCTACTTCAAGCAGAAGGTGAAGAAGGGCGAGGTCGGCAGCAGCACGATGCCGCACAAGGTCAACCCCATCGACTTCGAGAACGCCGAAGGCAACTTCGGCCTGGCCAACGCGCTGCTGGGCCACATGAGCCACAAACTGCCCGTCAGCCGCTGGCAGCGCGACCTGACCGACAGCACCGTGCTGCGCAACATGGGCGTGGCCCTGGGCTACGCGCTGCTGGCCTGCGACAGCCTGAGCCGCGGCATCGACAAGGTGGAGGTCAACGCCGCGGCACTGGCCGCTGATCTGGACGCCGCCTGGGAGGTGCTGGCCGAGCCGGTGCAGACCGTGATGCGCCGCCACGGCCTGCCCGACCCCTACAACCAGCTCAAGGAATTCACGCGCGGCCAGCCCATCACGCGCGAGCTGATGCAGGGCTTCATCCAGGGCCTGGCGCTGCCTGAAGAAGACAAGCAGCGCCTGCTGGCAATGACGCCCGGCAGCTACACCGGCCTGGCGGCCGAACTGGCCGCGCGCTGGAAGGCCTGACAACGGTGAGCGCCGATTTCCGCGCCCAGCTGGTGGCCGCACAGGCCACGAACCAGTCGATGCTCTGCGTCGGCCTGGACCCCGAGCCCTCGAAGTTTCCCGGCGCGTGGCAGGGCGACCCGTCGCGCATCTTCGATTTCTGCGCGGCCATCGTCGACGCCACCAAAGACCTCGTCTGCGCCTTCAAGCCGCAGATCGCCTACTTCGCCGCGCAGCGGGCCGAAGACCAGCTCGAACGCCTGATGGCGCACATCCGTGCCGTGGCGCCGCAGGTGCCGGTGATCCTGGACGCCAAGCGCGGCGACATCGGCGCCACCGCCGAGCAGTACGCGCGCGAGGCCTTCGAGCGCTACCGCGCCGACGCCGTGACGCTCTCGCCCTTCATGGGCCTGGACTCCATCGAGCCCTACATGAAGTGGGCCGGCAAGGGCCTGATCCTGCTGTGCCGCACCAGCAACCCTGGCGGCAGCGACCTGCAGGCGCAGCGCCTGGCCGGCGCGGACGGCCAGCCCGGCAGCCTGCTCTACGAGCACATCGCGCGCCTGGCGGCAGGCGACTGGAACCGCGGTGGCCAACTGGCGCTGGTGGTGGGCGCCACCTTTCCGGCCGAAGTGGCGCGCGTGCGTGAACTCGCACCCACGCTGCCGCTGCTGATCCCCGGCATCGGCGCGCAAGGTGGGGATGCCGAGGCCACCGTGCGCGCCGGCTGGCGGCCTGAGGGGCCCATCGTCGTGAGCTCCTCGCGTGCCGTGCTCTACGCCGGCACCCAGGGTGAGCAGGGCCCGGCCCGGTTCGCCGGGGCCGCACGCCATGCCGCGCTGACGGCCCGAGAGCAACTGCAGCAGGCGCGTCCCCGCGGCTGAACCATCCCCCATGGCCGACACCCCCGAAGCCCCACCCGCCGCCCAGGCGCCCGAGGCCGAGGCGGTCGGTCTGATGAGCCGGGTCTTCCTGGCCGTCAGCGGCGTGGCCTGCCTGGTGGGCACCGGGCTCGTCTACCTGCTGCTGTCGGGGCATGCGCAGGCGCACTACGCCGCGCTCGCCTTCGGCGCCCTGGCGGTGGTGGCGCTGTTCAGCACCCGTCTGCGCGGCACGGCACTGCGGGTGGCCGTGACGCTGGTGTTCTCTTCGCTGGTGCTGCTGATCGGCGTCAACAGCGTGGTGCAGGGCTGGGGGCTGCGCACGCCGTCGATGCCGCTGCTGGGGCTGCTGGTGTGCATGCTCTGCGTGACGGCGGGCTGGCGCGCGGGCCTGATGCTGTGCGGCCTGGCGCTGGCCATGGTGCTGGCGGTGGCGCTGAACGTGCCCACCGTGCCCGCCAGCCCCGGCCTGCCTGGGGTGCCGATGCTGCTGGGCGTCTGCCTGCTGGCACTGGGCACCGGCATGGCCTGCGGCGTGCTGGCCTCGCAGGCGCTGCAGCGGCTGTCCGCGCAGGCACGCGACCGCGAAGACCGCTTCCGCCGCCTGCTCTCGCTGGCCGCCGATGCCTACTGGGAAACCGACGAGCGCTACCGCGTCATCACCGCCGCCATCGGCCGCGAGGCGCCACGCGCGCTGGCGCCGGAGGAAGGGGGCGGACGCATTCCCTGGGAGCTGCCGCAGTTCCGCTGCGAAGACGACGTGCTCGACGCCTTGCAGGCCGACATGGACGCGCGCCTGCCCTTCCGCGACGTGCCTGTCTTCTGGACCGACGAACACCGCCGCGAGCACGCGCTGCTGATCAGCGGCGAGCCACGCTTCGGCAGCAGCGGCGTCTTCACCGGCTACTGGGGCGTGGTGCGCAACGTCACGGCCGTTCACGCTGCGCACCACGCGCTGGAAGCCACCGAGACGCGCTACCAGGAGCTGTTCTCGCGCATCCCCACGCCGCTGGTGCTGCACCGCAACGGCCGCGTGCTCGACGCCAACCCCGCAGCGGTGTCGCTCTTCGGCCATGCCGACCTGGCCGGCATGCTGGGCACCGACCTGCTGGAGCGCTACCAGGACGGCGATTCGCGCGCCCGCGCCACCGAGCGCATGCAAACGCTGCAGCGCCAGGCCCCGGGCAATGCGTTGCCGGTGGCCAACTTCACCCTCGATGTCGAGGGCCGGCAGATCTTCGTGCGCGGCACCAGCGTGCGCGTGGACACCGAAGGCGGCCCCGCGCTGCTGGCCATCTTCATCGATGACACCGAGCGCATCGCCACCGAGGAAGCCGTTCGCCGCTCGGAAGCGCTGCTGTCGCACCTGGTGGCCACCAGCCCCGACCTCATCACGCTCACCGACCTGGCCACCGGTCGCTACGCGATGGTCAACCGCAGCTTCGAGCAGCACATCGGCTGGTCGGCCGCCGAAGCGGTGGGCCGCACCTCGCTGGAGCTGGGCGTGTGGGCCGGCGAAGCCGACCGGCAGCGCTTCGTGCAGGCGCTGCAGCAGGACGGGCAGGTGGTCGATGCGCCCGTGGTCTTCCGCACGCGCGCGGGCCGCACGATGCCGATGATCGTCTCCGCGGCCCGCTTCACCATCGAGCGGCGCGAGTACATCGTGATCAACGCGCGCGACGTCAGCGAGCGCGAGCGCCAGCGCCTGGAGCGCGAGGCCATCCTCACCAACGCGTCCATCGGCATCGCCGTCACGCGCAACCGTGTCTTCACGCTCACCAACCGCCACTTCGAGCAGCTCTACGGCTGGGAGCCGGGCGAGATGATCGGCCGCTCGGGCGCCGAGGTCTGGCCCGGGCATGAGGCCTACGAGCAGCTCGGCCGGGAGATCGGGCCGGCGCTGGCGCGTGGCGAGGCGGTGCAGCTGCAGTGCGCGGCCCGCCGCAAGGACAACAGCACCTTCCTGGCCTTCGTGCGCGGCCGTGCCATCGACCCGCAGAACCCCGCCGATGGCGGCACGGTGTGGATCATCGAGGACGTCACCGCGCGCGAAGAAGCACAAAGCGCGCTGGCCCGCGCGCGCGACGAGGCCGAGGCTGCCAGCCGCGCCAAGAGCGCCTTCCTGGCCAACACCAGCCACGAGCTGCGCACGCCGCTCAACGGCATGATCGGCCTGGCCCGGCTGGCGCGCGACGAGCGCAGCGACAGCGCGCGGCGCGAGCAGTACCTGGAGCAGATCGTCGAGAGCGCGCAGTCGCTGGCCGGCATCATCAGCGACATCCTCGACCTGTCCAAGATCGAAGCCGGCAAGCTGCACATCGAGGCCGGCAGCTTCGACCTCGACGGGCAGCTGCACACGCTGCAGCGCACCTACGCCACGCTGGCCGACGCGCGCGGCCTGGCGCTGCGCCTGCAGCTGCCGCCGGCCCTGCCCGGCGCACCGCTGGGCCGCGTGACGGGCGACGCGCTGCGCCTGCGCCAGGTGCTCAGCAACTTTCTCGGCAACGCCCTGAAGTTCACCGCCAGCGGCCAGGTGGTGATGCGCGCGCGGCGCCTGGCCGCCGATGATGATGGGGGTGTCGGCATGGTGCGCTTCGAGGTGGAGGACACCGGGCCGGGCATCGCACCCGAGCTGCAGGCGCGGCTCTTCGAGCCCTTCACGCAGGCCGACCAGAGCATCACGCGGCGCTTTGGCGGCACCGGCCTGGGGCTGTCGATCTGCCGCGAACTGGCCACGCTGATGGGCGGCCGCGTGGGCGTGCACAGCCTGCCCGGCAGCGGCAGCACCTTCTGGGCCGAACTGCCCTTGCCAGTGGCTGCGGCCGCAGAGATGGCGGCCCCGAACGCGGAAGAACCCGAGCTCGCGGCCAGCCTGGAAGGCCGGCGCGTGCTGATGGTGGAAGACAACGCCGTCAACATGATGATCGCGGTGGCCCTGCTGGAAGCCTGGGGCGCCGAAGTGGCCCAGGCCGGTGACGGCCACGAGGCCCTGGCTGCCGTGCAGCAGGCCCAGGCTGCCGGGCGCGGCTTCGACGCCGTGCTGATGGACGTGCAGATGCCACGCATGAGCGGCTACGAGGCCACGCGGCGCCTGCGTGACGCGGGCCTGGCCGTGCCCGTGATCGCGCTCACCGCCGCGGCCCTGGTGACCGAGCGCGATGAGGCCCTGGCAGCCGGCATGAGCGACTTCCTCACCAAGCCCATCGACGCCGAGCGCCTGCGCGCCACGCTGGCCCGCTGGTGCGGCCAACGCGCCACAGCGCCTGCCGCGCCAGACTGACAATACTGGCGCCATCCCCCCGGAAAGAGACCATGGAAGTCAAGCTCGACAAGCGTTACCCCGTTGCCGCCACGCCGGCACAGGCCTGGGCCGTGCTCAGCGACATCCACGCCATTGCCGCCTGCATGCCGGGCGCGGCCATCACCGAGCAGCTCGACGAGACCCACTTCAAGGGCACCGTGAAAAGCAAGATCGGCCCTGCGGTGATGAGCTTCGGCGGCGACATCGAGCTGCAGGGCCTGGACGCAGCCACGCGCGAGCTGAAGATGCTGGGCAAAGGCGCCGACAAGGCCGGCTCGTCGGCCTCGATGCAGCTCACGGCGCGGCTGGAGCCGGGCGAGGAGCCGGGCACCACGGTGCTGATGGGGCAGGCCACCATCACGGTCAGCGGCAAGCTGGCGCAGTTCGGCAGCCGGCTGCTGGTGCCGGTGAGCGACGCGATGCTGGCGCAGTTCGCCGACAACTTCCGCGCGGCCGCTGCGGCGGTGCCGGTGGCCGCGGCGCCGGCCGAGGCTCAGGCGGCGCCGTCTGCCGAAGCCGCTGCCGGCACGGCCAGCGCCGGCCTGCCGGCGCCCACGCCGGCCGTTCCGGCGGTGCGTGCGCCCGTGGCCCCGGCGCAGGTGAAGGAGCTCAACGCCCTGGGCCTGATGTGGACGGTGTTCAAGGGCTGGCTGGCTGGCCTCTTCGGCAAGAAAAGCTGAGGGCGCCGAAGCCCCGCCGCGGCGTTCAGACCGCCGTCACGGGCACCGGGCGGCCGGTGAGGTAGCCCTGGATGAGCTGGAAGCCCATCTCGCGGCACAGCGCGGCTTCGGCTTCCAGTTCCACCCCTTCGGCCAGCGGCACGCTGCCGACATCCAGCACTTGGCGCACCAGCCCGGCCAGGCCGCGGCGCTTGGCCTCGCCGGCTTCGTGGATGCCACGGATCAGGCCCATGTCGAACTTGACGAAGTGCGCCGGCACCTCCCACAGCTCGTTCAGCCGCGCCTGCCCGGCGCCGAAGTCGTCGTAGGCGAAGCGCACGTCGATGTCCTTCAGCCGTGCGGCGAGCTCGCGCATGCGCGGCACTTCCACCACGGCCGATTCGTGCACCTCCAGCACCAGCAGCGGCTGCCCCGGGCCGTGGCGCAGCGCCTGCAGGTCGTCGAAGAAGGCGTCGCTGAAGGTCTCCAGCGGATGGGCGTTGACGAAGAGGTGGGCACCCTGCAGGCGCGGGGCCAGCGCCTGCACGCCATGCGCGCGAAAGGCGCTGCTGAGCTCCACCTCGAGGTCGAGCGTGGCGGCCAGCTTGAAGAGGTGGATGGGGGAGTAGCGCAGCTCCGGGTGGTCGCAGCGGCCCAGCAGCTCGTAGGCGAACACCGCACCGCCCCGGGCCTGCACGATGGGCTGCGCAGCCGCCGACATGCCGCGCCCCTGGAGGAACTCGCGGAACGGGCGCTCCTCGCGCACGAAGTTGCTCGACAGCTTGCGCGGCTGGGTGGCCACGATCATCGTGCGCTGCTCGTCCTCGGCCCCGCCCGGCTGCGTGCGCAGGGCCGTGCTGAGCACACCGTAGCGGAACTCGGCGGCGCCGAAGTGGATGACGTCGCCCTCCTTCAGCACGTGCGGCGCGGTCAGGCGCGTGCGGTTGACGTAGGTGCCGTTGGTGCTGTTCAGGTCGTTCAGGAGCAGGTCGCCCCCCGGCCCCAGCGACAGCACCGCATGGTGGCGGCTGAGGCCGCGCGCCTCGACCGACAGCTCGTTGTCGACCTCGCGCCCGATGCGGAAAGGCAGCTTGTGGACGGTGTGCACCACGTGCGTACCGTCTGCTGCCACGCTCTCCAGGAACACGCCCTCGACCACCACCACCCCCTGCGCCACGCCCGGCCGCCCGCTTGCAACTCAATGTAGCCGAAAGGGCGGTGCACCCGCGCGGCAGAATCACGGCATGCCCCCAGACTCAAGGCCCGATGTCGTCCACCAGCCCGAGGCCTCGCGCTTCGTCGTGAACATGCCGCAGGGTCTGGCGCTGTGCAGCTACCGGCGCGAGAACGGTGTGCTGGTGCTGCCGCACACCCTGGTGCCGCCAGCCCTGGAAGGCCGCGGCATCGCCGCAGCGCTGGTGCAAGAGGCCCTGACCTGGGCCCGCCAGCAAGGCCTGAGGGTGCGGCCCACCTGCAGCTACGTGGCGGCCTACATGCAGCGCCACCCCGAGACGCAAGACCTGCTGTAGGGCCCGCTACAGCACCGCAGGCTGCAGGAAACGCACGGTACCGGCGTCGGCGTCCATCTCCACGGGCAGGCCCACCGGCAGCGTGAACTTGCGCTTGATGTGGCCGAAGAGCGCGCCGCTGTAGACCGGCACGTTCAGCGGCTTGAAGTAGTCGTCGAAGACTTCATCGAGCGTCAGCGTGCCGTAGTTGCCGTCGCCCGGGCCGCAGTTCGTGAAGCCGCCCAGCACCACGCCCGCCACGCGGTCGAGCGCACCGCTGAGCTTGAGCGTGCTGAGCATGCGGTCGACGCGGTAGATGTACTCGTTCACGTCTTCCAGGAAGAGGATGGCACCGTCGAAGCGCGGCCAGTAGGCCGAGCCCGCCATCGAACTGAGCACCGCGAGGTTGCCCCCCACCAGCGGCCCCCGTGCCGTGCCGCCGCGCAGCGTCGTGATGCGGCCACCGCGCACGGCAAGGTTGTCTTCGCGGTCTTTCGGGTTGGCCAGCGTCACGGCCTGCGCTTCCATCACCGCGCTGCGCAGCCACTGCACGCTGAAGTCGTTCCACTCGCTGGCGCCCATGGGGCAGTGGAAGGTGACCAGGCCGGTCTGCACCTGAACGGCGTTGATCAGCGCGGTGAGGTCGGAGAAGCCGCCCAGGAACTTCGGCCTGCGGCGGATGGCCGCGTAGTCGATCAGCGGCAGGATGCGGTTGCCGCCCGAGCCGCCGGTCATGGCCAGGATGCCCTGCACCGAGGGGTCGGCGAACATCGCGTTCACGTCGGCGGCGCGCTGCGCGTCGGTGCCGGCGAAGTGGCCGTAGCGCGCGCGCAGGTTCGGTGCTTCGCGCACCTTGAAGCCCAGGGCCTGCAGCGCCTCGGTGGCGAACTGGTAGGGCGCCCGCTCGTAGATGGCGCCCGAGGGGTTGATGAGCGCCACGGTGTCGCCCGGGCGCAGGCGCGGGGCCCGCAGCAGCGGCGGTACCGCAGCGCCCGCGGTGGCGGCGGTGGCGGCCGCGGTCGCCGCCATCGAAGCGGCCAGGAAGTGACGCCGGGGCAAGGCCATGCAGGGAACTCCGTGAAGAAGGGAGGCGCGCGCCGTCTAGACCACGCGCGGCCACTCGTGGCGCACGCGCTCGCGGTCGCCGTGGTCGAAGTGCCACCACTCGGTGGCGATGCCGTGGAAGCCGCCGCGTGCCATCACGCGCGCCAGGCACTCGCGCTCGGCCACGTGCGCGGCCGTGAGCACACCGCTTTTCAGGTGTTCGGCATGCAGCGCCGGGTGCGAGGCCAGCGTCATTTCGTCGAAACCGCTGCCCATGTCGGCTTCGCGGCCCTGGGGGTCGAGCAAGGTCACGTCCACGGCCATGCCGAAACTGTGGATGGAGCCGCGCACCGGGTGGGCGAAGTACTGCGCCATCGGCGTGCCCTCGACATCGGCCCAGATGGCTTCCTGCACACGCTGCGGGCGCAGGGCGTCCAGCACCACGATCTGCCAGCCCGGGCGCTCGGCCTGGAGGGCCTCGGCCGCGGCTTCCAGGCCCTCGGCGGCCTCGCGGCGCAACCAGGCGCAGTCCATGCCGCGGTAGAGCTCCACGCCGGCAAAGTTGTTGCGGCTGGCGTAACGCAGGTCGTGCCGCACGCCGCGCAGGCTGGCCAGCGGGCGGAACATCGGGTGGCTGCCGATGGCCTCCACCGGCACCGGCGGCACGGCGTGCAAGGCCAGCGTCATGCCACCGCCTGCCGCGCCAGCGCGGCGCCCGGTTCCTGCAGCGGCTGCAGGCAGGCCTCGGCGGCCTCGCGCAGATGCTTGAGCAGGCGGCGCGCGGCCTGCGACAGCGGCGCCTGGTGGGCCGAGAGCAGCACCAGCGGCACGGGCAGGGCGGGCTCGAGCACGCGCACGCGCACACGGCTGCGGTCGGCGCTGGCGGCGGTGTAGGGGTCGACCACGGTCACACCCAGGCCGGCCTCGGCCAGCGCACGCGCCAGGGGGTAGGTCTGCACCGTCACGCGCATCTGCGGCACCGTGCCCGTGGCCTCGCAGGCGGCCAGCACGCGGTGGCCGAGCGGGTCGTCGTCGGCCAGGCCGATCAGTTCCGGCGGCAGGTCCTTCACGTGCAGCGGGCCGGCATGGCGCGCGGCAGGCTGGCGCATGGGCACCAGCGCAGCCATGGGTGCGGTGGCCAGCACCTCGGCGCGCAGGCCGGGGTGGCGGGGGTCTTGCAGCGTGAGGGCCATGTCGGCCTCGCCGAGCAGCAGCGCGCTGATGAGCTCGCGCGTGTGCTGCGTGCTGAGCAGGCAGCGCCCGCCGGGCGTGGCCTGCTGCCAGCGCGCCATGGCCGCGGGCACCACCGTCAGGCCCAGCGCGGGCGTGGCGGCCAGGCGGATGGTCTGCGTCTGCCCGGTCTTGAGGCTGGCCGCCAGGCGGCGCACGGCGAGCAGGTCGCCCTGCAGGCGGTCGACCTCCACGAAGAGCCGCTGCGCCTCGGGCGTGGGCACGAACTTGCCCTTGCTGCGGTCGAAGAGCAGCACGCCCAGTTGCGCTTCGGCATGCTGCAGCAGCTTGGTGACGGCCGGCTGCGAGATGTGCAGCACCTGCGCCGCGCCGCTGACGGTGCCGGCCTGCATCACCGCATGGAAGACTTCGATGTGGCGCAGTCTCATTGCAGCGGCACGGGGGGCGGGGGGCAGGTCGGTGCCATGGTGGAGGTCCATCATAGCCAGCGCACGCCTGCAGGCCGAGCAGCCCGTTGGGGTCGAAGGGCCCTGGGCACAATCCCGGCGCATGTTCCTGCTGCACCCTGCCACCCCGCCCTGGGCCGTGCCCGACGCCACCGGCCTGCATCTCGTGCTGCTGAGCGACCAGCCCTTGCCCGCCGGGCGCGTGTTCGTGCGCAGCCTGCCCGACAACGAAGAGCTGCTCACGCCCCTGCAGCCCGACGGCCAGGAAGGCACCCTGCAGCGCTGGTGCGCCCACATCGCCTGGGACGGCGGGCACGGCCTGCAGCGCTACTGCTTCGTGGTGGCGCTGGAAGGTGCCGCGCCGGGCGACGAAGGTCGCCTGCAGTGGCTGGCCGCCGACGGCCTGCACGCCGAACTGCCACCCGAGGCCGTGCACTTCCGCCACCACCGCCACGGCCAGCCGCCGGCC
Source organism: Rubrivivax rivuli (assembly GCF_004016505.1). Classification (GTDB taxonomy): domain Bacteria; phylum Pseudomonadota; class Gammaproteobacteria; order Burkholderiales; family Burkholderiaceae_C; genus Rubrivivax; species Rubrivivax rivuli. Next base: position 294,799 of record NZ_SACR01000001.1, read on the forward strand.
TGGGTGCGCGACCAGGTCTTCTACCAAGTCTTCCCTGACCGCTTTGCGCGCGGCAACCCAGCGCCCTTCGTCGCGCCGCCGGGTGCGGTGGCCAGCCCCTGGGGCGCCAAGCCCGATTCATGCCTGGGCCAGCGCCAGTTCTTCGGGGGCGATCTGGCCGGCGTGACGCAGCAGCTGCCCTACCTGCAAGACGAACTGGGCGTCACCGCGCTCTACCTCAACCCGGTGTTCCAGAGCCCCAGCAACCACCGCTACGACACCAGCGACTACACGCAGGTCGACCCCCTGCTCGGCGGCAACGCGGCGCTGCTGGCACTGCGCCAGGCCACCCAGGCACGCGGCATGCGGCTGATGCTGGACGCGGTGGTCAACCACACCGGCGAGCAGCACGCCTGGCTGCAGCAGCATGCCGGCTGGTACGCGCGCGATGCGGAAGGCCGCGTGCTCGGCTGGAAGGGCCACGGCACGCTGCCGGTGCTCGATTTCTCCGTGCCCGGCGTGCAGCAGGCCGTCTACGGCGCGCCCGACAGCGTGCTGCGCCGCTGGCTGCAGCCGCCCTGGTCCATCGACGGCTGGCGGCTGGATGTCGTGCACATGCTGGGTGAAGGCACCGGCGCGCGCCACAACGCGCGCCACATCCGCCGCATGCGCCAGGCCGTGCGCGAAGAGAACCCGCAGGCCTACCTGCTGGGCGAGCACTTCTCGGAGGCCACGCGCTGGCTGCAGGGTGACCAGGAAGACGGCGCGATGAACTACCACGGCTTCACGACGCCCGTGCGTGGCTGGCTGGCCGGGCTGGAACTCGCCGGCGTGCGCCAGCGCCTGAGCACCGCGGCCTTCGAGGCCTGGCTCACGCGCGCCATCGCGGCCATCCCCTACGCCAACCAGCTGGCGCAGATGAACCTGCTCGACAGCCATGACGTGCCGCGCCTGCTGACGGAACTGGGCGGCGACCACGCGCGGCTGCAACTGGCCTTCACGCTGCTGTTCACGCGGCCCGGCGCGCCCTGCCTCTACTACGGCGACGAGATCGGCCTGGAAGGCGGCGCCGACCCCGACTGCCGCCGCTGCTTCGACTGGGACCGCAGCCACTGGCCGATGCCGCTGTGGCAGCACGTGCAGCGCCTGGCGCGCCTGCGGGCGCAGCGCGCCGAGTGGCGCGAGGGCGCCACGCTCACGCTGGACCAGGGCGACGACTGGCTGGCCTATGCCCGCTACACGCCGCAAGCCGCCAGCGTGGTGCTGGTGAACCGCGGGGCGGCCACGTCGGCGGCCTTGCCGCTGCACCGCCTGCCGCTGCGGCCCCGGCGGGTGCAAGGCTGGCAGGGCGAAGCCGTGGCGGTGGCCAGCGGCGTGGCCACGCTCACGGTGCCCGCCTGCGCCAGCACCGTGCTGCTGCTCGACGCCTGAGCGCGCGCCCCGCCGGGCGCTCCATCCCCCCGTGGGTCGATGCCGACGAAGCCAACGCCGGCTAACTTGCGGGAATGACGACGCTGCCCGCTTCTTCTGCTGCCGCACCGGCGCCCCGGCCTGCCCTGGCGCCCGACGCGGCCCGCCTCGCCGAGGCCGCCGACGCCCTGGCGGCGGCCCTGCTGGTGCTGCAGGCCGACGGCACGCTGCTGCACGCCAACGCGGCCGCACGCGTGCTGCTGCAGGACGGCCGCGACTGGCAGCTCGACGCCGAGCAGCGCGTGCGCCCGGTGGGCGGCGCGGCCGACGAGGCATTCGACACGGCTCTCAGCGCCGTGCGTGCCGCCCCCGCCGCGCTGCGCGTGCCCTTGGCCCACCCCGCAGGCGCACGCCTTTGCCGCCTGCCCGGGCCGGAGGATGGGGCCTGCACCTTGCTGCTCAGCCTGCCGCCGGCGCCCGGCCATGCGAACGACCTGCCCAGCTACGCCAGCGCCCACGCGCTGAGCCCCACCGAAACCCGCGTGCTGCAACGCCTGGCCCTGGGTGAAGGCAGCGCACAGGCCGCCGCCGCCCTGGGCCTGCGCGCCACCACCGTGCGCACCCATGTGCTGGCGCTGCGCCGCAAGACGCGGCACGCCTCCTTGGCGGCGCTGGTGCAGACCCTGGGGCGCCTGCCGCCCGTGGCACCACCGATGGGGCCCTCCCATCGCGCGGCGGCGCCCGCCTGGCCAAGGTGAATAGTTCACCAAGGGCCGCCCCTCTATTCACCCCCTTCGGCCCGAGCCTTCACCTAAGGTTGCACCCAGGGCGCCGACATCGGCAGCCACAGGCCAGCGACACAGAGGAGGTGCCATGCTTCAAGCCATTCAACCGAAACCGGCCATGCCGACCATGGCGGCCGTGATGGCGCGCGCCGCAGCGGACGACGGCCGTGAACGCGGCGAGCGGGCCAGCCGCGACCACGGCCAACCCAGCGTCTGGATGCTGGGCATGCTCGACGAGATCGACTACGGCATGCTGCTCGTCACCGCCGACGCGCAGGTCAGCTACCTGAACCACGCGGCGCGGCTGGAGCTCGACGGCGACCACCCACTGCAACTGCTGGGCAACACGCTGCGCGCGCACCGTGCGCAAGACGTGGCGCCCCTGTACGACGCGCTGGCCGCCGCGCAGCGCGGGCTGCGCCGGCTGGTGACGCTGGGTGAAGGCACGCAGCGCGTGTGCGTCTCGGTGGTGCCCATGCCCGGGCCCACGGCCACCGGCCAGACCGACCCGGCCCGCGCCACGCTGCTGGTGCTGGGCAAGCGCCAGGTGTGCGAACAGCTCTCGGTGCAGGGCTACGCCCGCAGCGTGGGGCTGACGCCGGCAGAGACGCGCGTGCTGGAGCAGCTGTGCGCCGGCGCACGGCCCGGCGAAGTGGCGGCGCGCGCAGGCGTGGCGGTGTCCACGGTGCGCACGCAGATCGGCAGCATCCGCACGAAAACCGGTGCCGGCAGCATCCGCGAGCTGGTGCGCCAGGTGGCCGTGCTGCCGCCGCTGGTGGGGGCCTTGCGCGGCCTCGGCGGGGCAGCCGGCTCGGCAGGGCCGCGCCGCTAAGATCGGCGGGCTGGTGGGGCGCAGGTCCCGCCCCGGCCCACCGATCGATGCCCAGCCGCCCCCCGCCCCCCGCCGACACCGAAGACCTGCTGCACGCGGCCCCGATGAGCGCATCGCTGCGGGCGCTGGCGCGCCGGGGTGTGCAACGGCCGCTGCGCAAGGGCGCGCAGCTCATCAACGAAGGCGATGTCGGCGACACGATCTACATCGTGCTGCACGGCCGCCTGCGGGCCTACACGACAGGCAGCGATGGGCGCGAGCTGACCTACGGCCTGTACGGCGCCGGCGAGTTCGTCGGCGAGATGGGCCTGGACGGCGGGGCCCGCTCGGCCCATGTCGAGGCGGTGGAACCCACGCTGTGCGCGATGGTCACGCGCGCCACGCTGGAAACGCACCTGCAGGAAGACCCGGCCTTCGCCTTCGAGCTGCTGGCCAAGGTGATACGGCGCGCGCGCTCGGCCACGCTGAACATGAAGCAGATCGCGCTGAACGACGTCTACGGACGCCTGAAGGCCCTGCTCGACACCCTGGCCGAAGCCCAGCCCGACGGCAGCCGGCTCATCGACCCGGCACCTTCGCACCTGGAGATCTCGCAGCTGCTCGGCTGCGGCCGCGAGATGGTGAGCAAGGTGCTGAAGGAGCTGGAGAAGGGCGGCTACGTCGAGGTGGGCCGCCGCCGGCTGCGGCTGCTGCGGCCGCTGGCCGCGAAGTGGTGAGCAGCACCGCCGCGCGCCGCTTCAGCCGACCGGCGGCGGCGCGAAACGCCGATCGGGTTTGGCCGCAGCCGTGAACAGGGGCTGCACCGTGGGCAGCTTGGCCTGGATGTCCTTGATGCGGGTCTCGCCCGCCGGGTGCGTGGACAGCCACTGCGGCGGTGCCTTGCCGCCGGTGGCCTTGCCCATCTTCTGCCACAGGGTCACGCCGGCGGCCGGGTCGTAGCCGGCGCGCGCGGCCATCAGCAGGCCCAGCGAATCGGCTTCCGATTCGTCTTGCCGGCCGAAGCGAAGGCTGAGCAGCTGCGAGGCGCCGGCCGCGGCCATGTCGCCCAGGTTGCCCAGCCCCAGCAGCGCCGCGCCGCCGCGCAGCAGCAGCTCGGTGCCGCCGCTCTTGGCCATGCGCTCGCGGGCGTGCTCCAGCAGCGCGTGCGCCACCTCGTGGCCCATGATCATGGCCACCTCGTCGTCGTTGAGCTGCAGTTGCTGCAGGATGCCCGTGTAGAACGCGATCTTGCCGCCCGGCATGCAGAACGCATTGATCTGCTTGCTGCCGAGCAGGTTGACCTCCCAGCGCCACTGCGACGCGCGCTCGTTGCACGCGGGCGCGAAGGGCACGATGCGTGCGGCGATGTAGCGAAGGCGCTGCAGCTGCGGGTCGTTGGTCACGGCCAGCGCGCCCTGGCTGCGCGCCTGGCTCAGCATGTGCGCGTACTGCTGCTGCGCCGAGCCTTCCACCTGGCCGGCCGGTATCAGCCCTGCGGCGCGCGAGCGGCGGCATTCGGGCATGGACTGCGCCTGCGCTGCGCCCAGGGGCGCCAGGGCCGCGCCGGCCAGCAGGCCCGTGAAGAGGCGGCGAGTCGTGCCCGTGCAGCCACAGGGGCTGGGGCGGCCGGTGTCGGCTGCGTCAGGCCAGGAATCGGAGATAGTGCTCACGGTGGGCCAGATGGGGGCTGCGGCCCGGAATTCTAGGGAGCCGCGCCCGTCGCATTGAAACCCGGCCGTGACGCACCACATGTCCCGCATGGACACCCCCCGCTTGCAACTGCCCTGCCCGCACTGTGGCGCCACCAACCGCCTGCCGGCGGCCCGCATCGACGATGCGCCCAACTGCGGCAAGTGCGGTGGGCCCCTGCTGCAAGGCCAGCCCCTGGAACTGGGCGACGACAACTTCGACGCCGTGGTCGCGGCCACCGCGCTGCCTGTGCTGGTGGACTTCTGGGCGCCGTGGTGCGGCCCCTGCCGGATGATGGCGCCGGCCTTCGCGCAGGCCGGGGCGCAGCTGCAGGGCCAGGTGCTGTTCGTGAAGGTCAACAGCGACGACAACCCGGGCCTGAGCCAGCGCTTTGGCATCCGCAGCATCCCGACGCTGGTGCGCCTGCAGGCCGGGCGCGAGACCTCGCGCCAATCAGGCGCGCTGCCCGCGGGCGCGATCGTGGCGCTGGCCCAGCGCGGCTGACGGCCCCGGCCGGGGCGCTGCTCAGCGCAGCGTTTCCACCTTCAGCAGCGCGGCGCCGAAAGCGTCTGAACAGCTGGGCCGGCCCGGCTGGCCGCAGCCCGCCAGCGGCGTGCCGTTGCCCAGCACCGCCTGCAGACGGGCGCGGCCCTGGCCGTCCAGCAGCGTCTGCATGAAGGGACCGGCCGGGGCCTGCGCCAGGCCACGCAGGTCGCGCGGGGCGTCGCTCACCATCACCAGCAAGGTCTCGGGACCGGGGGGGCCGGCGGCCACGATCTCCCAACCGCCCGTACCCGGCAGGCTCACGCGGCGGCCGGCCTGCACGCGGTTGTCGGTGGCCAGCGCGTTGGGGTACAGCAGATACAGGCTCTGCCCGTCACTGCCCGCCAGGGCCACGTAGAGATAACCGTCACGCGAGGGCGTGACGTCGAGGTCCAGCGTGTCGCGCCCGATCTTCATCAGCGGCTGGCGCACCGTGGCCACCACGCGCCGGCTGCCATCGCGCTGGCCGTGCACCTCGGCCAGGATCTCCGCCGGGCTGGCCACCCGGGCCGGCGCCGTGTTCACCGCCGCCGGGGCGGCCGTGGGGGCGAAGGCCGCGCCCATCCAGGCCGGCACGAAGTTCGCGTTGCCGGCGATGGTCATCTGCTGGCCCAGGATGCCGGGCTGCCCGGCCAGCGAGGGCGTGATGCGCGCCTGTGCGCAGCGCGTGACCTCGTCGACCGTGATGGCGCCGCTGCCGTCGAGATCGCGCGCCTGGCCGAGCAGGCAGTCGCGCCAGTGCACCGTGGCGTAGCCGCCGAAGCTGCTGCTGTCGAAGCTCACTTCGTCGGGCCGGCTCGCAGCGATGTGCACCACGTTCTGCGCCACCGGCTGCGCCGGTTGCAGCCCCTGCGCCAGCGAACGCGTGCGGAAGTTGCTGGGCTGCGCGCAGGCCTCGGGGGCGCCGACGCGGGTGAACTTGGGCGTGACCTGCTCGCCCGCCGGCGTGCTGGCGCTGCGCACGAAGCTGCGCGTGCGGAAGGGTTCGCCGGCCACGCCCCCCGAGAAGCAGGCGTCGTAGAAGACCAGCATCTTGTCGGCGCGCGCGGCCAGCGGCGCCAGGCGCTGACCGAGCTCGACGTTGCTGAGCACGCGACCATCGGTCGCGAGCAGGCCCTCCGTGCAGCCTTCGGCCTTCACGGCCTCGTCGAACCAGCGCGTGCCGTGGCCCGAGTAGTAGACGAAGACACGGTCGCCGTCGTTCACGCGACGGCCCAGCGCGTCGATCTCCTGCCGGATGCGCTCGGCCGTGGCGGCTTCGTCACGCACGACGGTGATGTTGGCCTCGGGCACGCCCATCGCAGCGGCCATGCGGCGGGCGCTGACGAGATCGTGCACCACGCCCTTGAGCGCGGGCACGGCGGGGTCGGTGTAGGTGCCGATGCCGATGACCAGCGCGTGGCGCGTGGCGCGCTCGGCCGGGGCAGCCACCGCGCCCGCCGGCTGGGCCGCCACCGGCCCGGCGAGCAGCAGCGCGGCCAGCGCTGCGCAGCCCCACCGCAGCGTCTGCGCCATGCTCACTCCACCGTCACCACGCGCACGCGCCGGTTCTCGGCGGCGGCGGGCTCGCCGGGCCGCACGGGCGCGCTCGCGCCCTTGCCCACGGCGCGCAGGCGGGAGGGGTGCACCCCCAGGGCCACGAGGTAGAGCCGCACTTCGTCGGCACGCTCCTGCGAGAGGCGCAGGTTGTGCTCGGCGGCGCCCCGTCCATCGGCATGGCCTTCGATGATGAAGCGGCTGGCCTTCAGCTCGGGCGACTGCATGGCCGCCACCAGCGAGCCCAGCACCGCGCCGCTGGCAGGCCGCACACGCGACGAGTTCGGCTCGAACTGGATGGCCAGGGCCAGGCTCGGGGCCTCGCCTGGGGTCGTGTTGGCAGGCGCGGCCGGCGCAGCCGAAGCCGCCACCGCCACCGGGGCGGGCGCAGGCAGGGGCACCTGGGCCGGGGCCGACGCGGCCTCGGTGCGCTGGCGCACCACCAGGTTGCGCAGGCTGCGCGTCTGGCTGGGCATCAGGGCATCGATCATCTCTTTCGTGTCAGGTGCGGCCGCTGGGCTGGCCGCCGCGGCAGGTGCGGGCTGGGCCGCAACGCTGGCCCCTGGCGCTGCGGCCAGCGCGCCGAGCAAGACGCCTGCAGCCAGGGCGCCGGCCGCGCGCGCGGGCTTCACGACGCGCCCCCGACCCGCAGGCGCAGTTCCTGTTCGGCGGTGTTGCCCTGGTCGTCGGCCACCTGCAGGATCAAGCGGTGCTGGCCCGCGGGCACCTGCGCCCGGTCGACCACCACGCCTTCTTCGGTGACGGTGGCGTGCTTGCGCAGGCGCTCGGTGAGGTCGATCTTCAGCAGGCCGTAGAGCACGCGGAAGGTGGAAGGCACGATGCGTGTGCCCGGTGCCGGCTTGAAGGCCAGCTGGATGCGCACCGGCGCTGGAACGGCCTCGCCGGGCGCGTTGGGTGCCACCACCTGGATCACCGGCTGGTTGGGCCTGGGCACCGGCAGGCTGCGTGTGCGCGGCGTCATCGGTGCCAGGGGCGTGCTGGCCTGGGCCTGTGCCTCATCGCGCGCCTCGGTGGCGGTGATGAGGTCGAAGCCTTCGGAGGCAGCCTGGGCGCGGGCCTGCAGGGCCGCCATCCACAGGGCGAGGCAGGCGATGCCGATGCGCAAGGGGGTGTTCATCGATGGGTCCTCGGGGCCGCGGCGGGCGCGGTTTGCGATGCTGAGCCGCATTCTCGCGCCGGCACCGCCGCCGTGGGCATGATCCCTTGGGATACCCAACCCGCGATTTCAGGCCGCCTCGCCGGGCGCCATGCGGCGCAGCGTGGCGACCAGCGTCACCAGCGGCACCGGCTTGGCCAGCACCGTGCAACGCGGCGGCAGGGGCACCGTGCCCATGGCGGCGATGCGGCCGGTGACGATGACTGCCGGCAAGTTGAGCTCCCAGGCCTCGCGCAGCGCCGCCACGGCGGCCAGGCCGTCGGGCTGGCCGGCACCCAGGTCGAGGTCGAAGACCAGCGCGTCAGGGAAGCGCGGCTCGGCGTCCAGCGCCGCCTGCAGCTGCGCCAGCGTGGCCGCGCTCACCAGCGTGGCGCCCACGCCCTCCAGCGCGGCCTGCAGCGCGGCGCGCGGGCCGGCCTCGTCGTCCAGCAGCGCCAGCAGCCAGCCGTCCAGGCGCGCCGGGTCTTCGCCCGGCACGGTGTCGGGGCCGCCATCGGCCTCGGTCTGCACCGGCTCGGCGCGGCGCTGATCGGCCGGCACCAGCACGCGGAAGCGCGTGCCGTGCCCCACGCGCGAACGCACCGGCGCGAGCTGCAGCCCCAGCTGCGCCGCGAGGCCGCGCACGATGGCCAGCCCCAGGCCGCGGCCGCCGCGCGAGGCGCCGGCGCTGCCAGCCTCCAGCTGCACATAAGGCTCGAAGATGGCCTCCAGCTTGTCGGCCGGGATGCCGCGGCCGTTGTCGACGATGTCGATGGCCAGGCCTTGCGCGCGGCCCCGCTCGCCGCTGCCGAAGCTGTGCGGCCGCACCGCCAGCACCACGCGTGCGCGCTCACCGGGCCGGGCGCCGAGGCTGTAGCGCACCGCGTTGCCGGCGAGGTTCTGCACCAGGCGCGCGAGCTGGGTGCGGTCGGTGTGCAGCCACTGGCGCGCGCCGTGCACCGTGAGGCTGAGCTGCTCGCGCGGGTGCGTGGCCTGCAGGCTGGCGGCCACGCCGTCGAGCACATCGCGCACGTCCACCCACTGCGGGTGCGACTGCAGCGCGCCCTGCTCGATGGCGCTGAACTCGCTGAACTGGTCGAGCATGGCCACGGCATCGTCGGCCGCGCGCATCTGCTGGCGCAGCAGGTCGGTGCGGCGCTGCTCGGCCTGCGTGTCGCCGGGTTCGCTGCGCGCCTGCAGCGCCTCGGCAAACAGGCGCACGGCCTGCAGCGGCTGGCGCAGGTCGTGGCTGATGCTCGCCAGCAACCGTGTGCGCGCGCCCTGCAGCGCGGTGAGCTGCTCGCCGCGCTGGTCCAACCGTGTGATGAGGGCATCGCGCTCGGCCAGCGCGCTGAACAGGCGCCGGTCGTTCGCGCGGATGTGCATGCGGTCGATCCACACGAACATCAGCCCCAGCACCAGGGCGGCCAGCCACAGCGTGGGGAAGTTCGACAGCGCAGCGTCCCAGGCCGCCACCGCCACCGCCGTGGCGGCCAGCAGCGTGAGCCCGCCTTCGCGCAGCGCCTGCCAGCCCAGGCTGGCCACGCCCACCAGCAGCAGCACGGCCGAAGAGGCCGCCGGCCCGCCGGCAGTGCCGTGCGCCGAGCCCAGCGCCAGGCCGCACAGCACGGCCAGGCCCTGCGTCTCGAGCAGCGAGGCGGCACGCGCGCGGGCCAGGCCCCACAGCAGCAGCGCGCACAGCAGCGCCCAGGCCCACACCAGCTGCGCCGGCGTGAGGGTGGGCAGGCCGCTCAGGCGGCGCAGGGCCTCCAGCGCCGCCAGGTCGTAGGGCAGCAGCCACTCCAGCCAGGCCTGAGCGGCCAGCGCCAGCACGCCCAGTCCCACCAGCGCCAGGCCCAGGCGCCGGCGCCGCCGCGGCAGCTGTTCGCTGATGCTGGCGGCGTCGCCCGGCTGCATTCAGTCGTCGGCCGGGGCGGCCCCGGCGCGCATCGAGGGCACGCGGTAGCCGCGCTGGCTCAGCAGCACCAGCAGCTTGGTGCGGTTGGGCGCGCCCAGGGCCTGCAGCGTGGCGGTGACGTGCTTCTTCACCACCACCTCGCTGCGGTCGAGCAGGCGCGCGATCTCCTTGTTGCGCAAGCCTTGCACCACGTAGCCCAGCACCTCGATCTGGCGTTCCGTGAGGCCCAGTGCCGACAGCTCGGCCAGCGCACGCCCGCCGCCGCCGTCGGCCCCCATGGACGGCAGTGCGGCCATGCCACCGCTCACCGACTGCGGCAGGTGGATGCGGTGCTCCACCAGCACATGCAGCAGCGCATCCTTCAGCTCGGCGGGCGAGGCGGCCTTGCTGATGAAGCCCATGGCACCACCGTCCAGCGCGGCCAGCACGGTGTCGCGGTCGTCCTGCGCGCTGAGGATGACCACCGGCACGTAGGGGAAGTCTTCGCGCAGCCGGTGCAGCCCGGCCAGGCCGTGCACGTCGGAAAGCGTCAGGTCGAGTAACACGAGGTCAAAACGGCCCGAGGTTTGCAACGCCTGCAGCGTTTCGGCCAGCGAGCCGGCCAGCTGCACGCGCAGCTGCGGCATCACCTCGGCGATCAGCAGCTGCAGGCCGTGGCGCACGAGGCCGTGGTCGTCGGCGAGAAGTACCGATCCGGCGGGGTTCGTGGGGCTGTTCATGGGGGCTGGGCGGCGGCCTCGGTGGTAGGCGCTCGGCACGCGGCCGGCGGATCAGCAAGGTATCACGCCGAAACGGCGGCGGGCCAGCGGGCCCGTATACCTTGGTCTCCTGTTCAGGGGGCGCCGCTTCGGGCGCAATACAGCCCATGCCGCCACACCAGCGGCGCCTGAACAACAGCCCCGCAACCGCCACCCGACACCGAGGACCGCACCATGATGAACCGCAACAACAACCGCACCGTCAGCCCCCTGGCCGCCACCGCCACCCTGGCCGCCGCCCTGCTGCTGGGCTCCTGGTGCGGCCAGGCCCAGGCCCAGAGCGCCGACCAGGTCAAGGCCGACTTCGCACGTGCCGTGTACCAGCACTCGGCCGGCAAGGTGCACAACGACCGCCCACAGCCGCTGCTGCGCGCCGTGGTGGTGCTGCGCATCAAGCTCGACGAGCAGAACCAGTGGCGCGCCGAGGTCTTCCGCGACAACCCCGAGCAGCCCGAGATGACGCAGGCCGCCATCGCCTCGGTGGCGCAGCTGCCGGCGCCGGTGGGCCTCACGCCCAAGGCCCAGCAGATGCTGCGCGAAGAGGGCCTGATCGAAGCCTGGCTCTTCCAGACCGACGGCCGTTTCGCACTGAAGACCCTCGCCAAGCCGCAACGCGGCGCGTGAATCACCCCGCCGCTGGGCGTAGCATTCGGATACAGCCGCTGCGCCCCGGCCACCCAACCCCGGAAAGAACGCCATGAAGCTCACCGCCCGCCTCACCACCCTGGCCCTGGCCGCCCTGCTCGCCACCGGCACCGTCCTCGCACAGGACAAGGCGCCCGAGAAAGTGCTGCGCGAGGGCCAGGTCACCCAGCAGGCCCTGATCGACGCGCTGACGCCGGCTGCCCCCGCGGCGGCTCAAGACGCGGCCCAGCCGGCCGACGGGGCCGCGTCGGGCGTGCGCACCCGCAGCTTCCGCCCGGCCTTGCGCCCGGCGGCGGCCGCAGCGGGCACGGCCGCGGCGGCGGCGCAACCGGCACGGGCTTCCATCCTGGTCACCTTCGTCACCAACTCGGCCGACCTCACCGCCGGCGCCAAGAGCGCGCTGGACGTGCTGGCCGCCGCGATGAAGAGCGACAAGCTCGCCGCCGTCAAGTTCACCATCGAAGGCCACGCCGACCCGCGCGGCAGCGAAGAGCTCAACCTCAAGCTCAGCCAGGCGCGCGCCGAGAGCGTGCGCACCTACCTCACCACGGCCCACGGCCTGGCCGCAGAGCGCGTGAATGCGGTGGGCAAGGGCAGCAGCGCGCTGATGAATCCCAGCGACCCGGCCGCACCCGAGAACCGCCGCGTGACCATCGTCGCGCAGCCCGGCTGAAGCCCGCCAGCGCGGCGGGCAGGCTCAGCCCGCGCGGGCCTGCGCGAAGGCCACGAACCAGTCGATGCTCTCGGCGTTGGCCATCGCATCGCGCTTGAGCACCTGCTCGGGCGCGGCGCCGAGCAGCAGCTTCTTCACCGGCAGCTCCATCTTCTTGCCCGAGAGCGTGCGCGGCACGGCCGCCACCTGGAACACCTCGTTGGGCACGTGGCGCGCCGAGAGCGCCACGCGGATGGCCTGCTTCAGCCGCTGCGTCAGCGCCTCGTCCAGCACCAGACCTTCGCGCAGCACCACGAACAACGGCATCCAGCTTTCGCGGCCCAGGTACTCCAGGTCCACCACCAGGCTGTCCAGCACCTCGGGCAGGGCCTCCACCGCGCGGTAGAGCTCGGCCGTGCCCATGCGCACGCCGTGGCGGTTGATGGTGGCGTCGCTGCGGCCGTAGATCACCGCGCCCACCGAGCCGCTTTCGGGGTGGGGCACGAGGCGGATCCAGTCGCCGTGGCGCCAGGCCACAGGCTTGCCATCGCGGCCGTCGAACATGTCGAAGTAACTGTCGCGGTAGCGCCGGCCGCCTTCGTCCTTCCAGAAGAAGAGCGGCATCGAGGGCATGGGCTGCGTGCACACCAGCTCGCCCACCTCGCCCATCAGCGGCTGGCCGTCTTCGCTGTAGGCCTGCACGGCGGCGCCCAGGCAGCGCACCTGCATCTCGCCCAGGGTCACGGGCAGGCCGCGGTGGCCGGCGACGAACGCGCCGGCGAAATCGGTGCCGCCGCTGATGGGGTTGAGCCAGATCGGCGCGCCGCCCACCTGCGGCATCTGTTCCCAGATCCAGCGGTAGCCGTCTTCCGACAGCGGGCTGCCCGTGCTGCCCACGGCGCGCAGGCGCGACAGATCGGCCTGCTGCTGCGGCACCACACCCGCCTTCAGGCAACTGGCGTAGAAAGCCGCGCCGCTGCCGAACCAGGTGACGCCGGCCGCGCCGGCAAAGCGCCAGAGCGTGCCCCAGTGGGGTGATTTCGACGGCCCGCCGGGGTTGCCGTCGAAGAGGCAGATGGTGGTGCCGCCCAGCAGCGCGCCGAGCTGCGCGTTCCACATGATCCAGCCGGTGCTGCTGAACCAGAAGAAGCGTTCGCCCGTCTGCACGCTGGGGAAGACGTCGTTGTGCAAGCCGCCCTTCAGCGCCTCGAGCACGATGCCGCCGTGGCCGTGCACGATGGGCTTCGGCAACCCGGTGGTGCCGCTGGAATAGACGATCCACAGCGGGTGGTCGAAGGGCAGCCAGGCCGGTGCCCAGCCCGCAGGCGCATCGCCTTGCAGCAGCGCGGGCCAGTCGTGGGCCCGGGCGTCCTGTGCCTGCAGATCGGCCTGGAAATCGGCCGCGCGGGCGTGGGGGTCCACATCGGCCACCAGCACCAGGTGCTGCAGCGTGGGCAGGCCGGCGAGGATCTCGCGCAGCACCGCGCGGCGGTCGTGCGTGACGCCGCCCCAGACCTGGCCATCCACCGCGAACAGCACCTTCGGCTCGATCTGGCAGAAGCGGTCGAGCACGGCCACGGGGCCCATGTCGGGGCTGCAGACGCTCCAGATCGCGCCCAGGCTCGCGCAGGCGAGGAAGGCCACGATGGTGTGCGGCGTGTTGGGCAGCCAGGCGACCACACGGTCGCCGCGCTGCACGCCCAGGCCCTGCAAGCGCGTGGCCAGCACGGCCACCTGGCACTGCAGCTCGGGCCACGAGGTTTCAACAGGCGCTGCCAGGCGCTCGTTCTGGAACACCAGCGCCGGGTGCCCCGCGGCGTGCGCCGCATCGGCATGGCGCAGCACCTGCTGCGCGTAGTTCAGCTGCGCACCCGGGAACCACACCGCACCGGGCATCACCGGCGCTTCCAGCACGCAGCGGTGCGGCGTGGGCGACCGCAGGTCGAAGTAATCCCACAGCGATTGCCAGAAGCCCGCCAGGTCGCTCACCGACCACTGCCACAGCGCCTCGTAACTGTCGGAGCGCAGGCCGCGCGTGGCCTGCAGCCATTGCTGGTAGTCATGCAGGCGGGGCGGCGGCAGGGTCATGCCGGGTCCGAGGAAGAAGGATCAAGCTTCCCGCCGCGGAACTGGCTTTGCCAGGCCGCTGGCGGACGGCCCCCTCGGGGGGTAGCGAGCGCCAGCGAGCTTGGGGGCTCCACGCTCACCCAACGGTACCAATCGCCGTTGTAGGGGTGGCGGAAGGGGCCGGTGACGTGCGGCCGGCGCAGCTCGGTCATCAGCGGGTGGTAATGCGCGATATAGGGCACGTAGGCCAGCATCAGCCGGTTGGCGGCGTGCATCAGTGCCAGGCGCTCGGGCCCGTCGGGCAGCACGCGCTGGCGCTCGTAAAGGCGGTCGAAAGCGGGCAGCTTGAAGCGCGCGTCGTTGCTCTGGCCGCTGTTGGGGCCGTAGGCCAGGCCGAGGAAAAAGTCGCCGTCGACCTGGCCGCTCCAGATGAAGCCCCACATCATCACCTGCCCGGCCAGCGAGCGGCGGATGAGTTCACCGAAGGGCGCGATCTCGATCTGCACCCGCAGGCCCACGGCCTTCAGCCGTTTGAACCACAGCTCGCTGCTGGCGCGCGCACGGCGGTCGGGCGTGAAGGCGATGCGCAGCACCAGGGGCTTGCCGTCGGGCAGCTCACGCCAGCCGTCGCCGTTCTGGTCGGTGTAGCCGTACATGTCGAGCAAGGCGCGGGCGCGCGAGGCGCTGGACTGGCCGAACTCGCTGCGCAGCTCGGGCTCGTGCCCATAGGTGCCCGGCGGCAGCATGCTCTGCGCGGGCAGGCCCAGGCCGTTGAGCACGATGCGCAGCTCCTCGGCGCTGTCGAAGGCCAGCATCACCGCACGGCGCAGCGCCACACGCTCGGGCGCGTTGCCGCCGACGATGGGGTCGTCGTGGTTGATGAAGGTGTGGGCCACGCCGTTGACCTGCTGCTCGGCGGTGATGCCCTGCCGCGCCAGGAAAGGCGCCAGCTTGCCCCCCGGCAGGGCCAGGCCGCCCAGGTCGCGCGGCACGGTGAGCACGTCGTGGTCGCCATTCAGGAAGGCGAGCCAGCGCGGCTGGCTCTCTTCGATGATGTCGATCTCCACGCGGTCGATGCGCGGCGCGCGCATGCCGGCCAGCTGCCGGGCCAGCGGCTCCAGCCCAGGGCCGGCGCCCACCGTGTGGAACACCTGCTCGCGGAAGCGCGGGTTGCGCTCCAGCACGATGCGCGAGGCGCGGCGCCACTGCGCCAGGCGGAAGGGGCCGGTGCCCACGGGGTGGGCCATCAGGTCGTCGGCGTAGGTTTCCACCACCTCGCGCGCGACGGCCCCGGTCATCCACCCGGCCAGCAGCTGGGCGAACCGCGGCGACGGCGCGGCGAGCACGAACTCGAGCCGGTAGCGGTCGAGCACGCGCAGGCCCGGCACTTCCACGTCGTAGGGGAAGGGCGTCTTGTTCTTCAGCGCCGCGGCGCGCAGCTCGCTCAGGCCGAGGATCTTCTCGTTCTCGAACAGGTAAAGGTGCTCGGTGCGGATGGCCGGGTCGTAGAAGCGCTTGAAGGCGTAGACGTAGTCGGCGGCCACCAGCTCGCGCGGCTGGCCCTTGAAGGCCGAGTCGTCGGCGAAGTAGATGCCGCGCTTGAGCGTGAACACGAAACGCTTGAAGTCGGCGCTGGCCTCGGGCAGCGCCTCGGCCGTCTGCGGCACCAGCACGCCGGGCCGGGCCAGCGGGTCGTAGGCCAGCAGGCCTTCGAAGATGTGCGAGATGACGCGGATCGACGACTGGTCGCCCACCCGCGGCGGGTCGAAGCCGGTCTCGGCGAAGTCGAAGGCCACGCGCAGCGTCTTGGCCGCCACGGTGGCGCGCGCCACGCTGGGCAGCGCGCCTTGCAGCGCCGTGGCCGCGGCCAGCGCGGCCGGGCCCGTGATGAGGCCGCGGCGCTTCATGCCCGGGGCTCCATGTCCACCAGGTGCCACCAGGTGTTCCAGAAGGCCGGGCGGCGGTAGCCCACCAGGCCCGGCGCCATGAGGTCGGCCTGGTAGCGGTGGCAGTGCAGCTTGTAGGGCGCGTAGGCCACGGCCAGGCGCTTGGCCCGATCGAAGAGCGCCAGGCGCTCGGGGCCGTCGGGGATCTGCGCCATGCGTTCGTGGATGGCGTCGAAGGCCGGCAGGCGGAAGCGCGCCAGGTTCTGCAGACCGGCCTGCGGGCCGTAGTAGCGCGTGAGCATGCCCATGCCGTCGCCGCCCGTGGCGGCCGAGGCCACGCCCCACATCTGCAGCTTGCCGGCGCGCGCGGCCTTCAGGTTCTCGGGCCACTTGGCGATCTTGAACTCGATGCGCACGCCGATGGCGTCCATGTTGCGCTGCCAGAGTTCGTTGAGCTGGCGGTTCTGCTGGTCGGGCTGCGTGGCGTACTGCAGCACCAGCGGCCGGCCATCGGGCAGCTCGCGCCAGCCGTCGCCGTCGCGGTCGACATAGCCGTACAGGTCGAGCAGCGCACGGGCGCGCGCCGGGTCGTAGTCGCTGTTCTCGCTCTTGAAGGCCGGGTCGTAGCCGCTCAGGTGCGGCATCACCGGGCTCTGCGCCGGGATGGCCATGCCGCGGCGCACGAGGCGGATCTCACGGTCGAGGTCGACAGCCAGGTTCAGCGCACGGCGCAACGCCACCTTCTCGGGCGCGAGGCCGCCGATCACCGGGTCGTCCATGTTGTAGAAGGTCATGACGATGTCGGAGGTCAGCACCCGGCGGCCGCGCACGCCCCGCTTGGCCAGGTTGGGCGCGATCACGCCGCCGGGCATGGCCATGTCGATGAACTCCGCCGGCACGCGGTCGAGCAGGTCGGCCTCGCCGTTCAGGAAGGACAGCCAGCGCGGCTGGCTTTCTTCGATGATGCTGATCTCCACGCGGTCGAGCAGGGGCACGCGGCGGCCGCGCAGCTTGGCGGCGATGGCCTGGCCTTCGGCATCGTCGGGCGCGGGCTGGGCGTCCCACAGGCGCTCGCGGTAGTTGGGGTTGCGCGCCAGCACGATGCGTGACGAACGCCGCCAGCTTGCCAGCCGGAAGGGCCCGGTGCCCACCGGGTGCTCGGCGATCTTGTCCTTGTAGAACTCCACCACCTCGCGCGCCACGCTGCCGTAGAGGTCGCTCACCGCCAGCGTGTCCTGGAAACGCGGGCGCGGCTCTTCCAGGTTGAACTGCACCGTGTAGCGGTCGAGCGCGCGCAGGCCCTCGATGGGCGTGTCGTAGCTGAAGGGCTGCTTGCTCTTCAGCGCCTGCTGGCGCAGCGCGGCCAGGCCGAGGAACTTCAGGTCCTCGATGCTGGCCCAGAAGGGGCTCTTCACCGCCGGGTCGGCGAAGCGCTTGAAGCTGTAGACCACGTCGGCGGCCACCAGCTCGCGCTTCTGCCCTTTGAAGGCCGGGTCGTCGGCGAAGTAGATGCCGGGGCGGATCTTCACCGTCCAGCGCCGGTAGTCGTTCTCCACCAGCGGGTGGTCTTCGGCCGTCAGCGGCACCAGCTTCGCAGGGCGCGCGAGGTGGTCGAAGGCGTAGAGCGCCTCGAAGAGGTGGGCCGTGACGGTGCGCGAGTAGGTGTCGCTGATCTGCGCCGGGTCGAAGCCGGTCTCGGCCACCTGGAAGGCGTAGCGCAGCACACGGGCCGTGCCTTGGGCTGCAGCCGGGGCGAAGGCCGCGCCCAGGCCAGTGGCCAGGCCGGCCGAGAGCCCCAGCGCCAGCGTCTGCCGCCGCTTCACGCGCAGGGCCTCAAGTGCGTTTCGCCGCGGCCCGCGGCTCGATGTCCACCATGTGCCACCACTCGTTCCAGTAGGCCGGGCGGCGGTAGCCGAAGACATCGGCGTACATCATGTCGGCCACGAAACGGTGGCAGTGCAGCTTGTAGGGCACGTAGGCCACGGCCAGTTTCTTGGCCTGCTTGAACAGGGCCTCGCGCTCGGGGCCGTCGGGCAGTTCGGTGAGCTTGTCGAACACGGCATCGAAGGCCGGCAGCTTGAAGCGCGCCAGGTTGCCCTGGCCGGCCGAGGGGCTGTAGTAGCGCTCGAGGATGCCCTGCCCGTCGCCCCCGGCCGCCGAAGAAGCCACGCCCCACATCTGCAGCTTGCCGGCGCGTGCGGCCTTCAGGTTCTCGGGCCACTTCGCGGGCTTGAACTCGATCTTCAGGCCGATGGCATTCATGTTCTTCTGCCACAGCTCGTTGAGCTGGCGGCTCTGCTGGTCGGGCTGGGTGGCCGACTGCAGCACGAGCGGGCTGCCGTCGGGCAGTTCGCGCCAGCCGTCGCCGTTCTTGTCGACGTAGCCGAAGAGGTCGAGCAGCGCCTTGGCCTTGGCCGGGTTGTATTCGCTGTTCTCGCTCTTGAACTGCGGGTCGTAGCCCGAGGTGTAGGGGATGACCGGGCTCTGCGCCGGGATGCCCATGCCGCGGCGCACGATGCGGATCTCGCGCTCCAGGTCCACCGCCAGGCTGATGGCCCGGCGCAGCGCCACCTTCTCGGGCGTGTAGCCGCCGATGACCGGGTCTTCCATGTTGAAGTAGGTCATCACGACGTCTGTGACCAGCACACGCTGGCCGCGGATGCCCTGCTTCAGCAGGTTGGGCGCCGTCTTGCCGCCCGGCATGGCAGCGTTGATGAACTCGCCCGGCACGCGTTCGATGAAGTTCGCCTGGCCCTGCAGGAAGGACAGCCAGCGCGGCTGGTTCTCCTCGACGATGCTGATCTCCACGCGGTCGATCAGCGGCAGCTTGCGGCCGCGCAGCTTGGCGGCGATGGCCTGGCCCTCGGCGTCGTTGGCGGCGGGCTGGGCCTCCCAGACGCGCTCACGGTAGCCCGGGTTGCGCGTGAGCACGATCTGCGAAGAACGCCGCCAGCTGCTGAGGCGGAAAGGCCCGGTGCCCACCGGGTGGGCGCTGATCTTGTCGCCGTAGAACTCCACCACCTCGCGCGCCTGCGCGCCCAGCAGGTCGCTGGCGGTGAGGACCTCCATGAAGCGCGGGCGCGATTCGGCCAGCTTGAACTGCACGGTGTAGCGGTCCAGCGCGCGCAGGCCCTCGATGGGCGCGTCGTAGTCGAAGGGCTTCTTCGTGGCCAGGGCCTGCTTGTGCAGCATGTCCAGGCCGATGATCTTGGCGTCTTCCACCGTGCTCCAGGCCGGGCTCTTGTTGGCCGGGTCGGCGAAACGCTTGTAGGTGTAGACGAAGTCTTCGGCCGTGAGCTCGCGTTTCTGGCCCTTGAAGACCGGGTCGTCGGCAAAGAAGATGCCCGGGCGGATCTTCACCGTCCAGACCTTGAAGTCGGGGCTGATCTCGGGCAATGCCTGCGCCACCAGCGGCACCACCTTGGGCGGCCGGGCGAGGTGGTCGTAGCCGTAGAAGGCCTCGAAGATGTGCGAGGTGACGATGCGCGAGTAGATGTCGCTGAGCGCCGGCGGGTCGAAGCCGGTTTCGGCGATCTGGAAGGCATAGCGCAGCACGCGTTCGCCCGCAGCGGCCGCAGACGCGGCCGCCTCGGCTGCGGTGGCCTGCGCGTTCGCCACGCCGTGCAGGCCCAGTGCCGCACCCAGGCCGGCACCCAGGGTGTCGCGCCGCTTCATTGCGCCGCCCCCTTGGAACGGCTGAAGGCCTCGAGGTCGACGTCGACGTACTTCCAGAAATCGCGCACGAAGATGTTGCGGTGGTAGCCCACCACCCAGGGCTGGGCGATGTCGGTGAAGATGCGGTGCACGTGCACCTTGTAGGGCATGTAGGCCACCATCAGGCGCGCGGCGTCGGCCATCACGGCAAAACGCTCGGGGCCGTCGGGCATGCCGCGCTGCTGCTCGTAGAGCTTGTTGAAGGCCGGCAGGTCGAAGCGCGCGTGGTTGGCCTGGCCCTTGTTCGGGCCATAGCCCAGCGCCAGGAAGGTGTCGCTGTCAGGGCCACCGCTCCAGCCCACGCCCCACATCATCAGCTTGCCGGCGCGGCTGCTCTTCAGGTTCTCGGGCCACTTCGCCGCGCTGAATTCGATCTTGATGTTGATCGCCTTCATGTTGCGGTTCCACTGCTCGATGAGCTGGCGGCTCTGCTGGTCGGGCTGGGTGGCGTACTGCAGCACCAGCGGGCTGCCATCGGGCTGGTCGCGCCAGCCGTCACCGTTCTTGTCGACGTAGCCGTGCAGGTCGAGCAGCGCCTTGGCCTGGGCCAGGCTGTAGTCGCTCATCACGGTCTTGAGCTTGGGGTTGTAGGCGCTGGTCTCGGGCGCAATCGGTCCTTGGCTCGGGATGGCCTGGCCGCGGCGCACGAGGCGGATCTCGCGGTCCACGTCCACCGCCAGGCTGATGGCGCGGCGCAGCGCCACCTTGTGCGGCTCGTAGCCGCCCACCACCGGGTTCTCCATGCCGAAGTACGACACCGCCACGTCGGCGCGCGGGTAGCGCACCATCTGCATGCCGCGCTTGGCGTAGATGGGCGCCAGCTGGTTGTTGGGGATGACGCTGCCGGCGAAGTCGGCCGGCATCTCTTCCATCAGGTCGTGCTCTTCGTTCAGGAAGGCCAGCCAGCGCGGCTGGTTCTCCTCGATGATGGAGATGTGCACCTCGTCCACCATGGGCAGGCGCTGGCCCTTGAGCTTGGTGGCGATGGCCTGCAGCCGGGCGTTGCCCTCGGGCGCGGTCTCGTTGTAGTAGACCTCGCGGAAGTTCGGGTTCCGAGCCAGCACGATGCGCGAGCTGCGCTTCCACTGCGCCAGCCGGTAGGGGCCGGTGCCCACGGGGTGCTCGCCGATCTTGTCGCCGTAGAACTCCACCACCTCGCGCGCCAGCGCGCCGGTGAAGGAGCCGTCGGTGAAGTTGCTGCTGATGAAGCGCGGCGCGGGCTCGGCCAGCTTGATCTGGAAGGTGTAGCGGTCCAGCGCCTTCAGGCCTTCGACGGGCGTGTCGTAGTCGAAGGGCTTCTTCTCGGCGATGAGTTTCTTGCGCAGTTCGCTCAGGCCCAGGATCTTGGCGTTCTCCAGGATGTAGAGGTTGCCGCTCTTCCAGCGCGGGTCGTAGTGGCGCTTGAGGCTGTAGACGTAGTCTTCCGCGGTGAGCTCGCGCTTCTGGCCCTTGAAAGCCGGGTCGTCGGCGAAGTAGATGCCCGGCTTGATGCGGATGGTGAAGGTCTTGAAGTCGTCGCTGATCTCGGGCAGGGCCGCGGCGGTGGCCGGGCGCATCTGCATGGGCTTGGCGAGGAAGCTCCACTCGTAGGGCGCGTCGTAGATGCCGGCAGCCACCGTGCGCGAGTAGAGGTCGGTGATCTGCGCCGGGTCGAAGCTGGTCTCGGCAATGCGGAAGGCGTAGCGGATGATCTTTTTCGCGCCGGCCGGCGCGGCGCTGGCCGCAGGCGCCGCGGTCTGGGCCTGCGCAGCCGGCAAGGCCAGGGCGGCGATGGCCAGCACCAGGACGGGGGCCAGGCCGGAGATCAAGGACTTCACGGGGGTCTTCATCGGTGTCTCTCGCATCGTCTGCGCGGCAGCCGGCCGAGTGTCGCTCGGGCCGGGCCGCGCGGTTCAGGGGGCCGGCGTCAGGTCGACGTGGCGCCAGAAATCGCGCATGAACGGGTGGGGCATGTAGCCCTGCACGCGGGGCTGCATCACCCAGGTCTGGATGTCGTGGCCGCTGGCCTTGTAGGGCATGTAGGCCAACGCGATTTTCATGCCTTGCTGGATCAGGGCGTCGCGCTCGGGGCCGTCGGGCAGCTGCCGCTGGCGCTCGTGCAGCGTGTTGAAGGCCGGCAGGTTGAAGCGCGAGGCGTTGGACTGGCCCTTGTTTGGGCCGTAGAGCAGGTCCATGAAGTAGGTGCCGTCGGGGATGGCCGCGCTCCAGCCGGTGGTCCACATCATCAGCTTGCCGGCGCGGCTGGCCTTGATGTTCTCGGGCCAGGCGCCGATGCGGAAGCTGATCTTCACGCCCACCGCCTTCAGCGATTTCTGCCACAGACCCTGCAACTGCCGCGCCAGCTGCGTGGGCTCGGTGGTCAGCTCCAGCTGCAGCGGGCTGCCGTCGGGGTTCTCGCGCCAGCCGTCGCCGTCGCGGTCGATGTAACCGTAGAGGTCGAGCAGCGCCTTGGCGCGCGCCGGGTCGTGCGTGCCCATCTCCGAGCGCAGCTTCGGGTCGTAGCCGCTCACGCCCGGGGGGATGGGCGATTGGGCCGGCACCATCTGCCCGTGGCGCACGAGGTCGATCTCGCGCTGCACGTCGTAGGCCAGGCCCACCGCGCGGCGCAGCGCCACCTTCTCGGGCGTGAGGCCGCCCACCATCGGGTGCTCCATGCCGAAGTAGACGTGGCGCGTGATGGGCATGACCAGCTGCCGCATCTGCACGCCCTGCTTGGCCAGGTTGGGCGCGAGGAGGTTGTTGGGCGCGGCGCGCGTGATGAACTCGGGCGGCACCCAGAGGATGTCGAGCTCGCCGTTCAGGAAGGCCAGCCAGCGCGGCTGGGCCTCTTCGATGATGGCCACCTCCACGCGGTCCACCATGGGCAGCTTGCGCCCGCGCATCTGCCGCGCAATGGCCTGGCCAGCGGCGTCGTCGGCGTTGGGCTGCTCGTCGTGCACGCTGTGCTGGTGCAGCGGGTTGCGCTCCAGTTCGATGCGCGAACTGCGCACCCAGCGCCCCAACTTGAACGGCCCCGTGCCCACGGGGTGGCGCATGGTGTCGCCGGGGTGGGCCTCGATGACCTCGCGCGCCACCGCGCCGCTGACCGCCGGCGTGGCGAACAGGTAGGGCAGGCGCGGCGCCGGCTGGGCCACGCGCACCTCGAAACGATAACGGTCGAGCGCGCGGATGCCGGGCACCTCGGTGTCGTAGTCGAAGGGCTTTTTCGTCGCCAGCGCCTGCTTGCGCAGCTCGCTCAGGCCCAGCAGGCCGACGTTCTCCCACTGGAACATGGTGGGGCTGCGCGTGAGCGGGTCGAAGTAGCGCTTGATGCTGTAGACGTAGTCGGCCGCCACCAGCTCGCGCGGGCGGCCCTGGAAGGCCGGGTGATCGGTGAAGAACACCCCAGGGCGCAGCGTGAAGACGAAACGCGTGTGGTTGTCGTGGACCTCGGGCAGGCCCACGGCGGTGTTGGGCTTCAGGCGCGCGGGCCGGGCCAGGTAGTCGTAGGTCAGCGGCGCGTCGAAGAGGCTGGTGACGATGGCGGCACTGACGACGTCGCTGATCTGCGGCGGGTCGAAACCCGATTCGCTGGCCAGGAAAGTCACGCGCAGCACCTTCGGCGCGGCCGCCGCCTGCGCACTGGCCGGCCCGGCGGCACACAGTGCCATCCAGAAGACCAGCACGGCGGCCCCGCAGGCAGAGATCGGGCGTAGCAGCATGGACGGGTGCGCGGGGCCCGCAGGGGGCCTCGAAGAAAAGCGCGAAGTCTAGGGGTGCCCGGGCACGCCGCTTGCTGGCGATCACCCGCATACCGGGGGGGAAATCACCGGCGGAAAGCCCTCGGGGGCCCCCCTACACTCGCGCATCCCAAAAACCGGGTGGCCCGCCACGAGTGCGGCTGCCCACGGAGATCCTTTTCAATGGCTGCCTATCTGATACGCCGCCTGTGGCAGATGATTCCCACGCTGGCAGGCGTGGTGCTGCTGGTGTTTTTCCTCTTCAAGTACTTCGGCGGCGACCCGGCCGAGGTGCTGGGCGGCTTGAATGCCAGCCCCGACCAGATCAAGGCGATCCGCCAGACCCTGGGCCTGGACGAGCCGGTCTGGGTGCAGCTGTGGATCTTCGTCAAGCAGATCGTCACCTTCGACTGGGGCAAGAGCTGGGCCACCAACGAGGCCGTGAGCAACCTCTTCGCCACGCGGCTGCCGGCCACGCTGACGGTGATGGTGCCCATCCTCATTCTTGAAGTGACGCTGGCCATCCCCATCGCCATGTGGGTGGCCTACCGCCGCGGCAGCCTGACCGACCGCACGCTGACGGTGGTGACGACCGTGGCGCTGTCGATCAGCTTCCTGGTCTACGTCATCGTGGGCCAGTACCTGTTCGGCTTCCAGCTCGGCTGGTTCCCGGTGCAGGGCTGGAGCGACAGCACGCTCACCAACCTCAGCACCTACGTGCCGCTGCCGGTGTTCCTGGCGCTGCTGGTGAGCCTGGCGCCGCAGACCCGCCTGTACCGCAGCTTCTTCCTCGATGAGCTGGGGCAGGACTACGTGCGCACCGCGCGCGCCAAGGGCCTGACCGAGAACACGGTGCTGTTCCGCCACGTGCTGCGCAACGCCACCATCCCCATCCTCACCAACATCGGCTTGCTGCTGCCGGGCATCTTCGTCGGCAGCTTCCTGATCGAGGTCTTCTTCTCCATCCCCGGCATCGGGCGCGAGGTGCTGCTGGCCGTGAACCGCAGCGATTTCCCCGTGATCCAGGCCGTGACCATCTATCTCGCCGTGTTGACGATGTTCATCAACCTGCTCACCGACCTGGCCTACAAGGTCGCCGACCCACGGGTCGTGCTGAAGTAAGGGGCCGCCAAGATGAACTCCGCTGTCAAATCCGCTGCCCTGGGCAGCGCGGCCTCGATGGACGACGCGCTGCAGAAGAGCGAAGGCGTCTGGGCCGCCGCGTGGCGCCGCTTCAA
The DNA here is from genome assembly GCF_004016505.1 of Rubrivivax rivuli. GTDB lineage: Bacteria > Pseudomonadota > Gammaproteobacteria > Burkholderiales > Burkholderiaceae_C > Rubrivivax > Rubrivivax rivuli. The sequence continues at coordinate 319,305 of NZ_SACR01000001.1, forward strand.
GGCCGACCGCGTGGGCCTGGCCTCCATGCTGGTGGTGCTGGGCTTCCTGCTGCTGATCGTGCTCAGCTACTCCGGGCTGGTCGCCAAGGGCTGGCAGACCGAGGTGGGCGTGCCCAACGCGCCGCCCACCTTCCTGGGCCCGAAGCCGCCGCAGGCCGCAGGCGCCATCGAGGTGCCCACCGGCCCCAACGTCGACCTCTCCGACATCGACCCGCTGGCCCCGCGCTACAAGGAGTGGGAAGAACGCGCCAAGCAGTTCCAGACCACCGAGACCGTGAAGGCGCAGACGCTGCCGCTGGGCGGCGACCGCCTGGGCCGCGACGTGCTGGAGAAGACCATCAAGGGCACCGAGATCAGCGTCTTCGTGGGCCTGGCTGCGGCGGTGGTGGCCACCACCATCGGCGTGCTGCTGGGCGCCTTCGGCGGCTTCTTCGGCGGCAAGATCGGCGACCTGCTGGAGTGGCTCTACAACGTCTTCGAGAGCATCCCCAACATCCTGCTGATCTTCGCCTTCGCGGCGGTGGTGGGCCGGGGCGTGGAGAGCGTGGTGATCATCCTCGCGCTCACCGGCTGGACGGGCATGTACCGCCAGGTGCGCGCCGAGTTCATCAAGCACAGCAGCCGCGAGTACGTGCGCAGTGCCGAGGCCATCGGCGCCACGCGCATGAGCCGCATGTTCCGCCACATCCTGCCCAACATCAGCCACGTGGTGCTGGTGCGCATGGGCCTGATGGTGGTGGCCTTCATCAAGGCCGAGGTCATCCTGAGCTACCTGGGCCTGGGCGTGCGGGTGGACCAAGTTTCGTGGGGCACCATGCTCGCTGAAAGCCAGGCCGAGCTGCTGCTGGGCCATTGGTGGCAGCTGGCCGCGGCCACGCTCTTCATGGCGGTTTTTGTCACCGCCTTCTCGCTGATGGCCGACGCGCTGCGCGACGCGCTCGACCCGAAACTCCGCGGCCTGGAATAAGGACAAGAACATGCTGCTGAGCATCCAAGACCTGAAGGTCAGCTTCCGCATGGGCAAGGGCGTCCTGGCGGAGGCCGTCAAGGGCGTGAGCTTCGACGTGCCCGAGAACACCACCGTCGCGCTGGTGGGTGAATCGGGCTCGGGCAAGAGCGTCACCGCCATGTCCATCCTGAACCTGCTGCCGGAAAACGCCGTGCGCCAGGGCCGCGTGCTGTGGCAAGGCAAAGACCTGCTGCAGGCCAGCCTGCCCGAGCTGCAGGCCATGCGCGGCAAGGACATCGCCTGCGTCTTCCAGGACCCGATGAGCTCGCTGAACCCGGTGTTCAACGTCGGCCAGCAGCTCTGCGAACCGCTGATGCGCCACCTGGGCCTGAGTCGCAAGCAGGCGCTGGTGCGCGCCGAAGAACTGCTGGGCGAGGTGGGTATCCCCGAGCCCAAGCGCCGCCTGAACAGCTACCCGCACGAGATGAGCGGCGGCCAGCAGCAGCGCGTGATGATCGCCATGGCCCTGGCCTGCGAGCCCAAGCTGCTGATCGCCGACGAGCCCACCACCGCGCTGGACGTGACCATCCAGCGCCAGATCATCGAGCTGCTGCGCAAGCTGCAGGACAAGCACCGCATGAGCGTGCTGTTCATCAGCCACGATCTCGGGCTGGTGGGCGAACTCGCCCAGCACGTGGTGGTGATGCGCCACGGCCTGGTCCGCGAACAGGGCGCCAGCAGCGTGATCTTCGAAGCCCCGAAGGACGACTACACACGCGCCCTGCTCGCCTGCCGCCCCAGCCTGGAAGGCAACCCGGCGCGGCTGATGGTGATCGACGACCACATCGCCGGCAAAGCCTCGCAGCAGCACGGCAAGGCCAAGGACCCGAACGCCCCCGTGGTGCTGGAAGTGCGCGGCCTGGCCAAGAGCTTCTGGCTCAAGCAGGGCCTGTTCGGCAAGCGCGAGTTCAAGGCGGTGCAGAACGTCAACTTCAAGCTCAAGAAGGGCCACACCCTGGGCGTGGTGGGCGAATCGGGCTCGGGCAAGACGACCATGGGCCTCACGCTCCTGCGCCTGCACGAGCCCACGGGCGGCGAAGTCATCTTCGACGGCCAGAACCTGCTCAAGCTGAGCGACAGCGAACGCCTGCCGATGCGCCGCCGCATCCAGGTGGTGTTCCAGAACCCCTACGCCAGCCTGAACCCGCGCTTCACCATCGGCCAGACGCTGGTGGAGCCCATGGTCATCCACGGCATCGGCAAAGACCTGGCCGAGCGTGAACAGCGCGCCCGCACGCTGCTGGAGAAGGTGGGCCTGGACGGCCGCGCCTTCGGCAAGTACCCGCACGAATTCAGCGGCGGCCAGCGCCAGCGCGTGGCCATCGCGCGCTGCCTGACGCTGAACCCCGAGGTGCTGGTGCTGGATGAGGCGGTGAGCGCGCTCGACGTCTCCGTGCAGGCCCAGGTGCTGAACCTGCTGAAGGACCTGCAGGACGAGTTCGGGCTGAGCTACGTCTTCATCAGCCACGACCTCGCGGTGGTGCGCTTCATCAGCGACGAAGTGCTGGTGATGAAGGACGGCGTGGTGGTGGAGCAGGCCAGCGCCGAGCAGATCCTGGCGGCGCCGAAAGAGGACTACACCAAGCGGCTGCTGGCGGCCATTCCGCGCGGGTACACCGCCGCCGCCTGAGTGCGCGGCGCCGTGCCGCCAGGCCCCAAAGGCGCCGCCCATCCCTCCAAGGGCCGGCGGACACGGGGCACATCCGTGTCATATTCGCCACCTGCCGCTCTCGCGCAGGCGCACCCGCTCAACACGGGCCGCTGCCGTGCCGAGAGACCCAGGGCGGCCACGGTGGCCGCAGCCGGCGCTTCGCCGCCGGCCCGAGCCCTTCGTTGGGAGCCTGCTGATGCCTGCCACGCTGTACCTCACCCGCGGTTCGGGCAACAGCTTCAAGCCGGCGCTGGTGCTGCGCCAGACCGGCCGCAGTGCCACGCTGAAGTTCCTGGATGTGCTGGCCGGTGAAAGCCGCCGCCCCGAGTTCCTGGCCATCAACCCGCTGGGCCAGGTGCCCTACCTGGTGCTGGAAGATGGCCGCGGCATCGGCCAGAGCAACGCCATCGCCTGGTGGGCGGCCGAAGGCACGCCGCTGATGCCGGCCGACGCGGTCAGCCGCGCGCAGGCGCTGCAGTGGATGATCTTCGAGCAAACGGCGCTGGAGCCGAACATCTCGCCAGCCCGCTTCTTCACGCACATCGTGCCGGCACAGCGCGAGGCGCACGCCGCCGACATCCCGCGCTGGCTGGAAGCCGGCCACCGCGGCCTGGGCGTGCTGGAACAGCACCTCACGCACCGCGCCTTCATCACCGACCACGGCTACAGCGTGGCCGACGTGGCCGTGTACGGCTACACCCACCTGGCCGGCGAGGGCGGCTTCGATCTCGAACGCTACCCCGCGGTGCAGGCCTGGATGCAGCGCGTGCGCAGCACGCCGGGCTACACCGACATCGGTGAACTGCTGGCCCACTGAGCCCGCAAAGCCCACCCGAACATGGACCTGCAGCCCCGCGAGGCCCGCTACGCCGCGCTGAACCTGCTGCACCACCCGGTGTGGATCTTCGACATCGACCTGCGCCGCGTGCACTGGTCGAACAACGCCGCGCTGCACATCTGGAGCGCGCCTTCGCTAGCCGAACTGTGCGCACGCGACATGGGTGCCGACATGTCGGAATCGGTGGCCCGCCGCCTGGCCCAGTACCAGAGCGACTTCATCAGCCAGGGCGCGACCTTCAACGAGCAGTGGACGCTCTACCCCGGTGGCAAGCCGGTGTCGCTGACGGTGCGCATGAGCGGGCACCGGCTGGACGACGGCCGCATGGCCATGCTCTGCGAAGGGCGCGAGCAGGCCGTGGAAGAGCCCGAATCGCTGCGCTCGGTGGAGGCGCTGCTGCACACGCCGGTGATGATCACGCTCTTCGGCGAAGACGGCCGGCCGCTGTACCGCAACCCCGCAGCCAGGGCCTCGGTGCGCCGCCTCGACGAGAAGCTGGCCGAGCGCATCGTCGACACGCGCAGCCACGCCTCGCTGCTGGCGGCGCTGGCCAGCGAAGGCATGGCCACGCAGACGCTGGCGGTGCACACCGAAACCGGCCCGCGCTGGCACGAGATCTCGGCGCGGCGCTGCAAGGACGCCGTCACCGGCCAGGCGGCGCTGCTGGTCAGCGAGGTCGACGTCAGCGCCATCAAGCGCACCGAGGCGCAGGCGCAGTACATGGCGCTGCACGACGCGCTCACCGGCCTGCCCAACCGCAGCCACCTGACGCAGCGTTTCGAGATGGTGCTGGGCGCCATCCGCGACGCGCAGCAGCAAGCGGCGCTGATCTTCATCGACCTCGACCACTTCAAGGACGTCAACGACACCCTGGGCCACGCCGCGGGCGACGCGCTGCTGATCGAGGTGTCGCGCCGCCTGCGCGGCGCCGTGCGCGGCAGCGATCTCGTGGCACGGCTGGGCGGCGACGAGTTCCTCATCCTCATGGTGGCCTCCGACATCCGCAGCGAGATCGAACGCGTGCGCCTGCGCCTGACACGCGCCGTGGCCGAGCCGGTGCACTTGGGCGGGCGCGACCTGCACGTCACCGCCAGCATCGGCGTGGCGCTGTACCCGCAGCACGGCAGCGACGTGCAGACGCTGATGCGCAATGCCGACCTGGCCATGTACTCGGCCAAGGAAGGCGGGCGCAACGCCCTGGCCTACTACGACGCCGCCATGGCCGATGCCGTGGAAGGCCGCACGGCGCTGGAGGCCGAGCTGCGCCTGGCCTTCGAGCGCCGCGAGTTCGAGGTGCACTACCAGCCCATCGTCGAAGCGCTCAGCGGCCGCATCGTCGGCGCCGAGGCGCTGGTGCGCTGGCGCCACCCGCAGCGCGGGCTGGTGGCGCCCGATGTCTTCATCCCGCTGTGCGAAAGCACGGGCCTCATCCGCCGCCTCGGTGCGCTGGTCTTCAGCAGCGCCGCGCACCAGCAGGTGGCCTGGGCGCAGGCGGGGCATGTGCTGCGCATCGCAGTGAACCTCTCGGCACGCCAGCTGCGTGGCGCCGAACTGCTCTCCGACCTGGCTGCGGCGCTGCGCGCCTCCGGCGCCGACCCGCGCCAGCTGCAGCTGGAAATCACCGAGAGCATGCTGCTGGGGCAGGACAACGAACTGCTGGCGCTCTTCCAGTCACTGCAAGACCTGCATCTCGGCCTGGCGCTCGACGACTTCGGCACCGGTTACTCGAACCTGGCCTACCTGCAGCGCTTCCCCATCGACACGCTCAAGATCGACAAGACCTTCATCCAGGGCCTGCAGAACAACCGCGCGCTGGCCGAGCTGATCGTCTCGATGGCGCGGCTGATGCGCCTGCGCGTGGTGGCCGAGGGCGTCGAGACGCAGGAACAACTGGCCTGGGTGCGCGCCCAGGGCATCGAGTTCTGCCAGGGCTACCTGTTCGCGCGCCCGCTGCCAGTGGCGGATTTCGGGGCGCTGCTGGCAGCGCGCTGAAGCTCAGCGCCGCGCCTCGTGCAGCGTGTGCAAGGTGATCTTGCGCACCTCGGTCTTGCTCTGCTCGATGTGGGCCTTCAGCAGCAGCTGCGCCTGATCGGGCTTGCGCTGCAGCACCGCGCGCAGGATCTTGGCGTGTTCGGCGTAGGTGGCGTCGATGCGGTCGGCCCGCGTGAAATCAAGCCGGCGGATGACGCGGATGCGCTCGGTCACGTCCCAGTGCACGCGGCTCATCTCGCCATTGCCGGCGGCGCGCACCAGCGTGGCGTGGAACTGCTCGTCCAGTGCGCCCACCTGCCGCGCATCGCTGAGGCGCTCGGCGGCGGGCACCAGCCACACCGCCTTCAGGCCGTCGAGTTCGCTCGCGTCCTGCGGACCCTGGGTGCACAGCTTGTGCAAGCTGGCCAGTTCCAGCGTGATGCGCAGGTCGTAAAGCTCGTCGAGCTTGCCGAAATCCAGCGGCTTGACGAACCAGCCGGTCTTGGCCTCCACGGCCAGGAAACCTTCGTTGCGCAGGCGGAAGAGCGCCTCGCGCACCGGCGTGCGGCTCACGCCCAGGCGGGTGCCGATCTCGGCTTCGGAGAGGCGGTCGCCGGGCACGAGGTTGAACTCGTGCATGTCGGCCTTGAGGCGGAGGTAGACCTGCTCGGCCAGGTTCTGGCGCGGCAGCGTCTCGGCCTTCATGCCGGCCCCTGTGCTGAAGACTCCATGCCGAGGATCTTACCGAGGCGCATCCCGTCGACCTGGGCTCAAGGCGCGGCCGCTGCTGCAGGCTCGGCAGGCAGTGCCGACAGCACCGCCGAGAGCGGTGCCGCCCAACCGACGATGCCCCCCTGCGCCACGATCATCTCGATGGCCGCCGCCTTGAAGGCCGGGAAGTAGCTGGCCGTGGCCTCTTCCACGAGCAGGCAGTCGTAGCCGCGGTCGTTGGCTTCGCGCATCGTGCTCTGCACGCACACCTCGGTGGTGACCCCGGCCACCACCAGTTGCGTCACGCCCAGCGCCTGCAGGGTGGCCTGCAGCGGCGTGGCGTGGAAGGCGCCCTTGCCGGGTTTGTCGATGACCACCTCGCCGGGCAGCGCCGCCAGTTCGGGCACGATGGCGCAGCCCGGTTCGCCGCGCACCAGCAAGCGGCCCATGGGCCCGGCGTCGCCGATGCGCAAGGCAGGCTGGCCGCGCAGGCGCTTGGCGGGCGGGCAGTCCGACAAGTCGGCGGCGTGCGATTCGCGCGTGTGCAGCACCGGCCAGCCGCGGGCGCGCCAGGCGTCGAGCAGCGCGCGGGTGGGGGCGATGGCGGCCTGCAGCAGCGTCACGTCATTGCCCAGCGAGGCGCCGAAGCCGCCGGGCTCGACGAAGTCGCGCTGCATGTCGATGACGAGCAGCGCGGCGCGGCCGGGTTGCAGCTCGAAGGCAAAGGGGCGTGCCGCCACCGTGACCGGCCCGGCCTCGGGCGCTGGACCCTGTGGCTTGCTCATGCGGCCACCTTCAGGTCGGGCGTGTTGTCGGTCAGCTCGCCACCACCCATGTGGCGCCCGATGTCGTGGCGGCTCGCGCCGGCGCAGTCACAGGCGTGCACGAAGCGGCCTTCGCTCATCACCACGATGCGGTCGGCCAGCTGCAGCAGTTCGTCCAGGTCTTCGCTGACCATCAGCACCGCGCTGCCGCCGTCGCGCGCCGCGCGCAGCCGCGCATGCACCTCGGCCACGGCCGTGAAGTCCAGCCCGAACACGGGGTTGCTGACGAGCAGCACGTCGGCAGGCTCGGAGAGTTCACGCGCGAGCACCGCGCGCTGCACGTTGCCGCCCGAGAGCGAAGCCATCGGCGCGTGTTCGCCCTGGGTCTTGACGCGGAACTGCGTGATCAGCTCGCGCGCGCGCTGCGCCAGACTGCCGGGCACACGCAGGCCGGCGCGGGCGTGGGGCGGCCGGTCGAAGCTGCGCAGGCCGATGTTGTCGGCCACGCTCATGCCGCCCACGCAGCCATTGCGCAGCGGCTCCTCGGGCAGGCCGCGCACTTTGAGGTGCCGGTTCTGCGCGCGTGTGGCGCGGTAGTCCACGCCCGCCACGGTGACGCGGCCGGCCTCGCGCGGGCGCTGGCCGGCCAGGGCTTCCATCAGCTCGCGCTGGCCGTTGCCGCTGACGCCGGCGATGCCGACGATCTCGCCGGCCCGCACTTCCAGATCGACCCCAGCGACGGCGCGTTCGCCTCGGTCGCCGCGGACCTGCAGACCTTGCAGGGCCAGGCGCACAGCGCCGGGGGCCGTGCGCGGGGGCGCGGCAGTGTCTGCAGCCGCAGCAGTTGTCGAGGCCGGGGCCTCGGGCCCGGCGACCGCTGCCGCCCCCACCATGCTGGCCCCCAGCTCGGAGGCCGTGGCGCCCTGCACCGCGCGCGCCGCCACCAGCACGCCGCGCCGCAGCACCGACACCTCGTCCGCAAAGGCCAGCACCTCGCGGAACTTGTGCGTGATCATCAGCACGGTGCACAGGCCGGCATGCGCCCGCTCGCGCAGCGTGCCCAGCACCTCGTCGGCCTCCTGGGGGGTGAGCACCGAGGTGGGTTCGTCCAGGATCAGCAGGCGCGGCTTGAGCAGCAGCTGTTTCAGGATCTCGAGCTTCTGCCTTTCACCGGCGCTCAGGTCCTGCGGCGTGGCGTCCAGCGGCAGGCGGAACGGTGCGCTGTCCATGAAGGCCTGCAACTCGCTGCGCACGGCGCGCCAGTTCACCACCGCCGGCAGTTCGCCCTTGGCCATGAGCAGGTTCTCGGCCACCGTCATGCCCGGCACCACCGTGAAGTGCTGGTACACCATGCCGATGCCCAGGGCGCGCGCCGCGGCGGGGCTGGGCAGGTCGTGTTCCCGGCCGCCCAGCAGCACGGCACCGCCGTCGGGCTGCTGGTAGCCCACGATGCACTTCACCAGCGTGCTCTTGCCCGCGCCGTTTTCGCCCAGCAGGGCGTGCACGGTGCCGGGCCGAACGTCGATGGACACGCGGTCGAGCGCGGTGAAGCTGCCGAAGCGCTTGCTCAGCTCGAAGGTCTGCAGGGCCAGGGCGTGGGTCATGGGGGGTGGCTCCTGTCGACGGTGCGCGTCAGGCTTGCAGCACGGCTTCGATCACGGCGCCCGAGTTCGACACCGCACCGAAGACGCCGCCCTGCATCGTCACCATCTTCAATGCCGCCTGGTGGTTGCCGAGGTCGGTGGCGCCGGTGCAGTCTTCAAGAATCAGGCACTCGAAGCCGCGGTCGTTGGCTTCACGCATGGTGGTGTGCACGCACACATCGGTGGTGATGCCGGTGAGCACCAGGTTGCGGATGCCGCGCGCGCGCAGGATGAGTTCCAGGTCGGTGGCGCAGAAGCTGCCCTTGCCCGGCTTGTCGATGATGATTTCTCCGGGCAGCGGGGCCAGCTCCGGAATGATGTGCCAGCCCGGCTCGCCGCGCACCAGGATGCGGCCGCAGGGGCCCGGGTCGCCGATGCCGGCACCGATGCGCTGCGAGCGCCAGTGTTTGTTGGCGGGCAGGTCGCTCAGGTCGGGGCGGTGGCCTTCGCGGGTGTGGATGAGGGTGTAGCCCCGGCTGCGCATGGCGGCCATCAGACGCTGGAGGGGCTCGATGGGCGCGCGCGTGAGGCTGAGGTCGTAGCCCATCTTGTCGACATAGCCGCCATGGCCGCAGAAGTCGGTCTGCATGTCGATGACCACGAGCGCGGTGGTCTCGGGCCGCAGGCTGCCGTCGAAGGGCCAGGGGTAGGGGTTGGCGGTGACGTGTTTCATGGGTGGAAGCCTGGATTCATCGCGCGACGCCCAGCTCAGCCGGTGCGCCGCGCAGGCTCTGGCGCGGTGAACAGGTCCACACCAGGATGGCCAGCGTCAGCACATAGGGCACGGCGTTGAACAGGTGGTAGTAGCCCCCGATGCCCACCGACTGCAGGGCCGGCCCCAGCGCACCGGCGCCGCCGAACAGCAGCGCCGCCCAGAGGCAGCGCACCGGGTGCCAGCGCGCAAAGATCACCAGCGCCACGGCGATCAGGCCCTGGCCGCTGGAGAGGCCCTCGTTCCAGCTGCCCGGGTAATGCAGCGAGAGGCTCGCGCCGCCCAGGCCGGCGATGAAGCCGCCGGCCGTGGTGGCCGCCACGCGCACGCCGGTGACGCTGGTGCCCAGCGCCCGCGCGGCGTCTGCGGAGTCGCCCACCATGCGCAGCTTCAAGCCCCAGCCCGTGTTCTTCAGCGCCCAGGCCAGCACCAGCGCCAGCACCACGCCGATGGGAAACAGCGCGTTGATGTTCAGCGCCGCCGCCACCTGCGGCGAAGAAGACCAGGAGCCCAGCGCCAGCGCCGGGATCTGCTGCGCCTGCGGCTGTATCAGCGGCTTGCCCAGGTAGAAGGCCAGGCCGGCGCCGAGCATCATGATGGCGATGCCCGCGGCGATGTCGTTCACGCGGGGCAGGCTGCTCACCAGGCCGTGCAGCATCGCAATCAGCGCGCCGCTGCAGCCGGCCATCAGCACACCCATCCACCAGTGGCCGGTGAGATAGCTGCCGGCAAAGCCGGCCATGGCCGAGAACACCAGCACGCCTTCCAGGCCCAGGTTGATGCGGCCGGCCTTCTCGGTGATGCACTCGCCCAGGCTGACGAAGAGAAAAGGCGTGCCGACGCGGATGGCGCCGCCCAGCACGGCCACCAGCACGTCGAGCCAGAGGTTGCTGGTGCTCATGGCAGGCCCTTCATGCCGAGGCCCCGGCCGGTGCACCCGGCTGTGGGCGGCGCAGCACGAACAACTCACCCAGGCGGCCGCGCCAGGCCTCGCTGGCGAGGATGAAGACAAAGCAGAAGCCCATCAGCACCGGCACCGCCGCGTCGGGCAGGCCCATGCGCCGCTGCAGCAGGCTGCCGGCGGCGAGGAAGCCGCCGAACAGAATCGCCACCGGGATGATGGCCAGCGGGTTGTGCCGCGCCACGAAGCTGACCAGGATGCCGGTGTAGCCCAGGCCGACGATGAGCGAGGCATTGGCCGCCGTGTGCACGGCCGCCACCTCGATGCCGCCGGCCAGCCCGGCCGCCGCGCCGCCCAAGGCGCAGGCCACGACGATGAGCCGCCGCGCCGGCAGCCCCACCAGTTGCGCCGCCCGCAGGTTGCCACCCACCACGCGGGTGGCAAAGCCGTGCGTGGTGGCGCCCAGCCACCAGGCCGCCAGCAGGCAGGCCACCACGCCGAACACCAGGCCCCAGTGCACGTCGAAGCCGCCGATGCTGCCGATGCGCAGCGCCTCGGGCAGCGGCAGGGTGGAAGGTTTGTTCAGGCTGGCCGGGTCGCGCAGCGGGCCTTCCACCACGTGCTTGAACAGCGCGATGGCGGTGTAGCCCAGCAGCAGGCTGCTGATGGTTTCATTGACGCCGCGCCACTGGCGCAGCCAGCCGGCCAGCGCAATCCACACGCCCCCGGCCACGGCCGCGGCCAGCAAGATCAAGGCCGTGCCCGCCGAGCCCATGGGCAAGGGCAGCAGCAGCGGCAAGCCGGCGCAGGCCAGGCCGCCCAGCACCAACGCCCCCTCGCCGCCGATGATGGTCAGGCCGGCCCGTGCCGGCAGCGCCACGCACAGCGCGGTCAGCATCAGGGGTGCCGCGCGCTGCAGCGTGTTCTGCAGCGAAAACGCGTCGCCGAAAGCGCCCAGGAACAGCAGCGTCCAGGCCTGCACCGGGCTGTGCCCGTCCACCCAGACGAAGAGGCCGAACAAGGCCAGCCCGCCCGCCAGCGCCAGCACGGGCAGGGCGATGGCCTCGGCAGCGGGGTGCAGGCGGGGCGTCATGGCCGGTACCGCCTCAGACCTTGCCGATGACGCCTTCGACGAGGTAGTTCATGCCTTCGAGTTCGAGGTCGGTCTGCTTGAAGACCTTGCCCTTGGGCACCACCACCTTGCCGGTGTTGTCCTTGATCTCGCCGCTGCCGCCGAAGATGTCGAAGCTGCCGGCCACCATGCGGGCCTTGACGGCGTCGGCACCCTTGCGCGCCGCTTCCGACACCGCGGGGCCGTAGGCCGAGGTCTTGACGAAGCCGTCCTTCAGGCCGCCGCGCACGAAGTTCGGGTGCGGCTTGCCGGTGCGTGCGGCCTCCAGGATGCGGGTGTAGGCCGTCAGCCAGTTCCACTCAGCCCCCGTGAGGTAGGCCTGCGGCGCCAGCTTGGCCTGGCTGGCGTGGTAGCCGCAGACCATCTTGCCGCGCTTGGCGGCGGTTTCCACCACCACCTTGGGGCCGTCCACGTGCATGGTGAAGACGTCCACGCCCTGGTCGGCCAGGCCGTTGGTGGCCTCGGCTTCCTTCACCGGCATGCTCCAGTCGCCGGTGAAGATGACGGTGGTGGTGATCTTCGGGTCGACCGAGCGCGCACCCATGGTGAAGGCGTTGATGTTGCGCAGCACCTGTGGAATGGGCTTGGCGGCCACGAAGCCCAGCTTCTTGCTCTTGCTCATGTGGCCGGCGACCACGCCGTTGAGGTACTGCGCCTCGTCGATGTAGCCGAAGAAGCTGCCGGTGTTGGCGGGGTGCTTGCCCTGGGTCCACATGCCGCCGCAATGGCTGAAGCGCACGCCGGTGTTCTTCTTCGCCACCTCCAGCATGTGGGGGTCGAAGTAGCCGAAGCTGGTGGGGAAGAGCAGCTTGGCGCCGTCCTGCGAAATCATGCCCTGCATGCTCTTCTGCACGGCCTGGGTCTCGGGCACGTTTTCTTCTTCCACCAGCTTCACGCCCGGCATCTTCTTCAGCTGCGCGGCGGCTTCGGCGTGGGCCTGGTTGTAGCCAAAGTCGTCACGCGGGCCCACGTAGATGATGCCCACGGTGATGGGCGCCTGCGCGAAGGCGCTGCGCAGCGCACCGGGCAGCGCCAGCGAAACGCCGGCCAGGCCGCCGGTGGCCAGCAGGCGGCGGCGCATCAGGTCTTGGGGGGCGGGGCGGGGGTGGGTCATCGGTCACTCCTCGGGGCTGTGGAAGAAGGTGGGGGGTCGATCAGGCTCACGTGGGCGGCCACCACGCACCAGCCGCCGGGCATGCGGGCCCAGGTCTGGCTCTGGCGGCCGTGCTTGTTGCCGCCCTCGCGGCGGAACTCGGTCATGGCCGTGGCGAAGTCGCGGCCGTAGGTGGTGATGACGGTGCGCATCAAGGTGCGCTGCAGGCCCTGCGCGGGGCGTGCGTTGCGAAAGGCGCGGATGGCCTCGATGCCGAGCAGGTTCTCGGTGGCGCCGTAGCGCACCGTGTGTTCGCTGTCCCAGAACAGCTCGTCCAGCACCTCGATGCGGTTGTTCACCAGCGCGTCTTCATAACGCGCGAAGGCGGCGCTCACCTCGGCGTGCACGTCGGGCAGGTTGATGGCGAGGGTGTCGTTCATGGTTTCATCCCAGGGCGGCCACCGGCGCCTGCGCCACGCCGGCGGCCTCCAGCGCGCGGGCCGCGCGCAGGCAGAGGTCTTCGCGCCAGGGTGCGGCAACCAGCTGCACGCCGATGGGCAGGGCCGCACCGGGCAGCCACACCGGCACGCAGCACACCGGCAGGCCGATGCACGACAGCGGCTGGGCCAGCAGGCCCGTGCTGGGCCGTGCCGGCAGGCGCTGGCCCTGCACCTCGATCCACTCGGTGCCCAGCGGCGTGGCCGGCAGGGGCGTGGCCGGGGCGATGAGCAGGTCTGACCCCTCGAACACCTGCGCCACCTGCTGCGCGAACCACCGCCGCACGCGCTGCGCCTGCTGCACCCAGGCGGAGGGCAGCAGCGCACCGGCGAGAAAACGGTCGCGCGAGAGCGGCTCGAAATCCTGCGCGCGGCGGCGCAGGTCGGCCAGGTGCAGCGCGGCACCTTCGCTGTTGCTGATGAGGAAGGCCGCCGCGCGGGCGCGCGCCACCTCGGGCAGTTCCAGCGTGCGCGTGGCGCCCAGCGCGGCGGCCACGGCCGCCACGGCCGCCAGCGCCTGCGGGCCGGCGTGCTGCTCGAAGTAGCCGCCCAGCGTGGCCACGCGCAGGCCGGCGGTGCCCGCGTCCAGCGCCGGCAGCGTGGCCTCCAGCGGGCGCTGCGCACAGGCCGGGTCTTGCGCGTCGGGGCCCTGCATCGCGTCGTAGGCCAGGGCCAGGTCTTGCACGTGGCGCGCGAAGGGGCCCAGGTGGTCGAGGCTGGCCACGAAGGGGTAGCTGCCGCGCCGCGACAGGCGGCCGTAGGTGGGCTTCAAGCCGAACACGCCGCACAGCGAGGCCGGCACGCGGATGGAGCCGTTGGTGTCGGAGCCCAGCGTCAGCGGCACCTGGCCCGCGGCCACCGCGGCGGCCGAGCCGCCCGACGAGCCGCCGGCGATGCGCGTGAGGTCGTGCGGGTTGCGCGTGGGGCCGACGTGGCTGTTCTCGGTGGTGAAGCCGTAGGCGTACTCGTCCATGTTGAGCGCACCCACCAGCACCGCGCCGGCGGCCTGCAAGCGCTGCACCAGCACCGCGTCTTGCACGGCCGGCGGCGCATCGCGTTCGATCTTCGAGCCCGCCAGCGTGGCGAGGCCGGCCACGTCGAAGAGGTTCTTCACCGCGAAGGGCACGCCCAGCAGCGGCTGGTCGGCCGGGGCCTCGCCGGCCTGCAAGCGCGCGTCGATGCGCCCGGCCTGCTGCAGGGCGCGTTCGGCGGTGAGGTCGGTGAAGGCGTTGACTTCGCGGTCGGTGGCCGCGATGCGCGCCAGGCTGGCCTGCACCAAGGCCGTGGCGCCGACCCGGCCGCCACGCACCGCGGCCGCCATGGCCGCAGCGCCTTGGTTCAGCAGTTCCGACGCGGCGGCTGCCGTCATGCACCCGCCCCGGGCGAGACCGGCGTGAACACCGGCGCCGGCTCGTCGTGGGGGCCCAGCGGCAGGCCCTGCACCAGCTCCGCCATGCCGGCGGCCAGCGCGTAGTACTGCAGCACGCCCGGCCGGTGTTCGGGCGCCAGCACCAGGCCCAGCACGGCGGCCTGCGCGTCCACCGCGGCTTCGATCTGCGCCGCACTCAGCGCCGCACTCACCGCCGCACCTCGCGCTGGAAGATCTCCAGGCTGCGCTTCTTGGTGCGCACGAAGCTGTCTTCGCTGAGCGTGGCCACGGTGCGCGGGCGCGCATCGCCATAGGGCAGGATCTCGGCCACGCGCGTGGGCCGCTTGGTCAGCAGCAGCACCTCGTCGGCCAGGTAGACGGCTTCTTCGAGATCGTGCGAGACCAGCAGCATGGTCGTGCCGGTCTGCATGAACACCTCTTGCAGCTTTTCGCGGATGAACAGCGTCATCTCGAAATCCAGCGCCGAGAAGGGCTCGTCGAGGAACAGCACCTCGGGCTTGGGCGCCAGCGCCCGCATGATGGAAGCCGTCTGCTGCTGGCCGCCCGAGAGCTCGTAGGGGTAGCGGTTCAGGTCGAACTTCACGTCGAAGCTGGCCACCAGCTCGGCCATGCGGCGGTCGACCTCGGCCTTGCTGCGCCCCTCCAGCTTCAGCGGGTAGGCGATGTTGTCGATGGTGCGCATCCACGGGAACATCGCTTCGCGGTAGTTCTGGAAGACGTAGCCGATCTTGGTGTCGGCCAGCGACTTGCCGTCGAAGAGGATCTGCCCGGCATCGACGGGCACCAGGCCCGCGATCATGTTGATCAGCGTGCTCTTGCCGCAGCCGTTGGGGCCGAAGACCGAGACGATCTTGCCCTTGGGGATGTCGAGGTCGAAGTTCTCGTACAGCGGCCAGCCGGCGAAGTACTTCGTGAGGCCGCGGATGGTGATGTGCGTGCCGGCGGGGCCCGGCACGAAACGCGGCGGGGGCACATCGGCCACGACGGCGGCATTGAGGACCGTGTTCATGGCGATCACCTCCCGCTCCAGTGCACGATGCGGCGTTCGGCCACCAGGAAGAGGATGTTCAGCGCGTAGCCCAGCACACCGGCGGCCAGGATGGCGGCGTACATCGTCTTCACGTTGAGCACCTGCTGCGCGTCGATGATGCGGTGGCCCAGGCCCTTGTCGGAGCCGATGAACATCTCGGCCACGATGACGATCACCAGCGCCATCGACACCGCCGAGCGCAGGCCCACGAAGCTGGGTTGCAGGCTTTCCCAGATCAGCACGTCTTTGAAGATCTGCCAGCGGCTGGCGCCCATCACCTGGGCCGCCATCACGCGCTGCTTGCGCGCGTTGATGACGCCGTAGGCGCTGTTGAAGACGACGATGAGAAAGGCGCCGAAGGCGGCGATGGCCACCTTGTTGATGTCGGACACGCCGAAGATCAGCAGGAAGAGCGGGATCAGCGCCGAAGAAGGCGTGGAGCGGAAGAAGTCGATGAGGAACTCGACGCTGCGGTAGGCGCGCTCGTTGCTGCCCAGCAGCACCCCCAGCGGCATGCCCACCGCCGCGGCGATGCAGAAGGCCTGCACCGTGCGCCACACCGTGACGAGAAAGTCGCCCAGCAGCGCCCCGCCGAAGAGGCCCACCACCAGGGTTTCCAGCGTGGCCAGGGGTGGCGGCAGCAGGATGGGGCGGATGAGGCCGGCGCGCACCACCAGGTCCCACACGATGAAGAGCACGACGGGCCCGATGGCCGGCAGAAACTTCAGCCAGGGCGAGGCCTTGGGCGGCGTGCTGCCGTGCGTGGGGTTGGCCGCGGCCCAGGGGGTGGCGGGCACGGCCAGCTTCAGCGGCGGCTTCGCCGAGGGGGTGTCCTCGGCCGGGTGGGTGGCGGGCGTGCTCATGCGGCGCCTCAGCCCTTGTAGAGCAAGGATTCCACCGAGAGCTTCTTCTCGAACACGCCCTTCTCGGTGAAGAGGTCGAAGAACTTCTGGAAGGCCGCCACATCGGCGGGCTTGAACTCGTTGTAGAGCATGTAGCTGGCCAGCGGCACCTCGCCGGTGAGCGGGCCTTCGATGGCGGTGTAGCCCTTGAGGTACTGCCGCGCCTGCGCCGGCTGCGTGCGCACGAGCTGGATGCCCTTGGTGTAGGCGGCGATGTACTTGCGTGTGAGCTCGGGGTTCTTCTTGATGAACTCGGTGGTGAGCGTGGCCGAGCCGCCGTGCCAGGGCGCGTTGGCATCGCCCAGGATGTACTTGGCGATGACACCCGCCTCCAGCATGCGCGTGGTGCCGTTGAGCCGGCCGATGGTGCCCGTGGGTTCCAGCGTGTAGACGCCGTCCACCTGCCCGGCCGCCAGCGCCGCCACGTGCTGGCCGATGGGCAGCTCGACGACCGTGGTGCCCGGTGCACCGGCACGTTCCAGCACCGTCAGGGCCAGCGTCTTGTTCTGGATGCCGGGGCCCGAGGCCACGCGCTTGCCCTTCAGGTCGGCGATGGTCTTGTAGGGGCTGTCCTTGGCGACCAGGAACTGGTCGAGCACGTAGCGGGCGTTGCTCGGGTTGGTGGCGATGATCTTGAAGAGCCCCGGTGAGGCGATCTCGCCCACACCCAGGTTGCCCGAGCCCGTGCCGTTGGAGCTGCCGTCGGCGCGGCCGGCCAGCATGGCCTCCATCACCTGCTGCGCGCCGGCGAAGCGCAGCGGTTCGACATCGAGGCCCGCCTCCTTGAAGTAGCCCAGCTCCACCGCGGCGTAGAAGGGCAGGCCGGCGGCCACCGGCCAGTAGCCGATGCGGATCTTCGGGCCGGCCTGGGCGCGCAGCAGCGCCGGGGCGCCCAGCGCCGCCAGGGCGAGGCCGCCCTGCAGCACTTGGCGGCGGCGCGGCTGCCGCTGCGGCAGGGTCATCAGGGGGCAGGGGCGGGGCAGGCTCATGACGGGGGCTCCAGGCTGGGGTTCGGTGGGGGTTCAGACCCCGGCAGGGGCGAGGGACTGCAGGTAGGCGCGCCAACCGCCGTGGGCGCTGACATCGGGGGCCCCATGCAAGGCGTGGGCCTCGCACAGGAAACCGTGCACGTGGCGGCCGTCGGCCAGCAGCACGCTGCCCAGGCCCAGGGGCGGCGGCACCAGGGCGAGGAAGGAGCCCAGCTGGTCGGCCGGCATCTCCCACACCTCCACCGCGATGGCGTGGCCACCTTCACCCGCGGCGCAGCGCTGCAGGCCCGGCTTGGGCGGCTTGGTGCCGGGCAAGGCGTGCAGGCGGTAGCAGGGCGCGGTGGTGGTGGCCTCCAGCAGCCGCGCGCCGCGTTCGGTGAGCTGGCTGTTCAGGGGCAGGCCCGAGAGGTGGGCCCCCACCACGGCCAGCGGCAGGCTGGCGCGCACCGCGGGCCGGCGCGTCCACGCAGGCGCCGGGGCCGCGGCCTGCGCGGGGGTCAGCGCCAGCGCGCCCAGCGGCAGATTCAGTTGCTGCTGCCAGCGCCCGCCCCAGGCGGCCAGCGCCGCATCGTGCCCGGCCGGGGCGATGGCCGTGATGCCGAAGGGCAGGCCGCCAGCCGCCGTGCCCGCCGGCAGGGCGAGCGCGCACCAACCCAGGAGGTTGACGAAGTTCGTGTAGGCGCCCAGCGCACTGTTCACGCCCACGGGGTCGGCCGCCACCTCGTCAAAACGCGGGTGGCGCGGCGCGGTGGGCACGAAGAGCAAGTCCACGTCTTGCCACAGCGCCTGGCAGCGCTGCCGCAGCGCCTGCAACTGGTAGAGCGCGCGGAAGGCGTCGGTGGCGCTGTAGCGGCGCGCCTGTTCGATGACGGTGTGCACCACCGGGTCCAGCGCCTGGGGCTGCGCCTCCATCAGCGCCTGCACCACGGCATGGCGCTCGGCAACCCAGGGCCCGCTGTAGAGCAGCGCCGCGGTCTCGTGCAGTGGCGTGAAGTCCAGTGGCACGAGGCGGTGGCCCAGCACCTGGGCCTCGGCCAGTGCGGCGGCCCAGGCCGGGTGGCTGGCGGGGTCGAGCAGCAGGTCTTGCGGAATGCCCAGGCGCAGCGGCCCCGGGCCCAGGCTGGGCGGCCCGGGCTGGAAGGCCGAGCCGGGGTCGGCCTCGTCGGCGCCTTCGATCACCGCCAGCACCTGCGCGGCGTCGTCCACCGTGAGCGCGAAGACGCACACGCAGTCCAGCGTGCGGCAGGCCGGCACGACGCCGGCATTGCTGACGCGGCCGGGCGTGGGCTTCAGGCCGACGATCTGGTTGAAGGCCGCCGGCACGCGGCCCGAGCCGGCGGTGTCGGTGCCCAGGCTGAAGAGCACCGCGCCGCTGGCCACCGCCACCGCCGAACCCGAGCTGGAACCGCCGCTGATGTGCGCGCTGCTGAACACGCTGGCCGGCTGGCCATAGGGCGAACGCGTGCCCACCAGGCCGGTGGCGAACTGGTCGAGGTTGGTCTTACCCAGCCACACCGCGCCGGCAGCGCGCAGGCGCGCCACGACGGAGGCATCCTGCGCGGCGGTGTAGGCAAACGCCGGGCAGGCGGCCGTGGTGGGCGCACCAGCGATGTCGATGTTGTCCTTCACGGCGTAGGGCGCGCCGAACAGCGGGTACTGGCGCAGCAGTGCGGCACGGTCGGGCTGGGCCGCCGCCAGCGCCTCCAGGCGCTGCAGCTGGGCCTCGAAGGCGGCGTCGTCCACGGCGTGGATCCACACCTCCGGGGCGCTGGCCTGGCAGCGCGCACGCACCGCCTGCAGCAGGGGCCGCACCTCCACACCGGCGGCCACGGCGGCTTGCCACGCCACCAGGGTGGCCGGCACGGCCACGGCCGACGCAACG
This sequence comes from Rubrivivax rivuli, assembly GCF_004016505.1. Classification (GTDB taxonomy): domain Bacteria; phylum Pseudomonadota; class Gammaproteobacteria; order Burkholderiales; family Burkholderiaceae_C; genus Rubrivivax; species Rubrivivax rivuli. The sequence continues at coordinate 338,420 of NZ_SACR01000001.1, forward strand.
GTGGGGACGGTGTCGGGGATCATGAGTGCATGCCGTCTTGTATACAAGCGAGTACACGTTGTCATGCACAAGCCATGCCAGTGCGGGCAGGCACGGGGCAGCGCACCGGGGCCGGCGCGGGTTGGGCGAGGGTTCGTCAGGGCGGCCACCGAGGGCAGCAGCCCTCCAGCGTGGACCTCAGCGTGGAACCCGGCGGGCGCGGCGGCGGGCGCTCAGCGGCCTGGCGGCGGACAGGCTTGCGGGGCCGGGGCTGCGCCCGGCCGGTGCATCACGCACCAGGGCTGCGCGCGGCGTGGATGGCGATGCGCCGCGCCGGCGCGGCGGCGCGTGCGCGCAGCTGGCCGCAGCCGCCGTCCACGTCTTGCCCGGCGCTCTGGCGCAGCTTGGTCAGCACGCCGCGGCGGTGCAGCGTGCGCGCCATCTCTGCCGCTCTTTCCCAAGAGGGCCGCTGCCAGGGCATGCCGTCCACGCTGTTGTAGGGGATGAGGTTCATCATCGCGTGCTTGCCGGCCAGCAGGCGCGCGATGCCTTCCACCTCGTCGTCGCCGTCGTTCACGCCTTCGATCAGCGTCCACTGGTACTGGATGGGGTGGCCGGTGGCGCGTGCGTAGGCCTCGCCGGCGTCCACCAGATCGGCGGGGTCGAAACGCGGGGCGCGCGGCAGCAGCTCGGCGCGTTTGTCGGCGTGCGTGGTGTGCAGCGAGAGCGCCAGCGCCGGCTTCACGCGCTGCTGCGGCAAGGCCTCGAACACGCGCGGGTCGCCCACGGTGCTGAAGACCAGGTTCTTGTGCGCGATGCCGCCGCCGGTGCCCAGCAGCTCGATGGCTTCGAGCACCGCCTCCAGGTTGTGGGCCGGCTCGCCCATGCCCATGAACACCACCTTGTTGACGGGCCGCAGCGTGCGTGCCAGCACCACCTGGGCCACGATCTCGGCGCTGCCCAGCTGGCGCACCAGGCCGCCGGTGCCCGTCATGCAGAACACGCAGCCCACCGCGCAGCCGACCTGGGTGCTGACGCACACGCCGCTGGCCGGCAAAGCGGGGGTGTGGCGCTTGGGCCGATCAGGCTGCAGCAGCACCGCCTCGACCTGCTGGCCGTCGTGCAGGTTCACCAGCAAGCGTGCCGAGCCGTCTTCGGCGTCGTGCCGGCTGTGCAGGCGCACCAGGCCCTGCAGCTCATCGACGATGCCCGGCAGCTGCTCGCGCAGCGCCAGCGGCAGGAAATGCTCCAGCTGCTTGCGCCCGCCCTCTTGCGGCTGCGCCATCGCCCAGCGGCGCAGCACGCGGTCTTCGTGCAGCGGCAGCGCACCCAGGGCGCGCAGGCGTTGGCGCAGGGCGCTGATCTGCATGGTCAGGCGAGGTGCTTGGCGTGATGGCGCAGGTGGTCTTCGACGAACGAACTGATGAAGAAATAGCCGTGGTCGTAGCCGGCGTGCCGGCGCAGCGTGAGCGCTTGCCCGGCCTCGCGGCAGGCCGATTCGAACAAGTGTGGGTGCAGCTGCTCGGCCAGGAATTTGTCGGCCTCACCCTGGTCCACCAGCAGCGGCGGCGCCTTGTGCCCGGCCTGCACCAGCGCGGTGGCGTCGTGGGCCGCCCAGGCGCTGCGGTCTTCACCCAGGTAGCCGGTGAAGGCCTTCACGCCCCACGGGCACTGCATCGGCGCGGCGATCGGCGCGAAGGCCGAGCAGCTGCGGAACAAACCCGGGTGGCGCAGCGCGAGCGTGAGCGCGCCATGCCCGCCCATCGAATGGCCAAACACGCCGAGATGCAAGCCATCGCGGCTCTCCACCGGGAAGTGTTGCGCCAGCACCGCCGGCAGCTCGCCGGTGAGGTAGCTCTCCATGCGCCAGTGGTGGGCCCAAGGCGCCTGCGTCGCGTCAAGGTAGAAACCGGCGGCGGTGCCGAAGTCCCAGGCCGCGTCGGCGCCTTCCACGCCGGTGCCGCGCGGGCTGGTGTCGGGCGTCACCAGCATCAGGCCCAGCTCCGCCGCCACGCGCTGCGCGCCGGCCTTGATAGCGAAGGTCTCTTCGTTGCAGGTCAAGCCCGCCAGGTACAGCAGCACCGGCACTGGCCTGGCGGCCGGGCCATAGGCCTGCGGCGGGCGGTAAACGCCGAAGCGCATCGGCAGGCCGATGACGGTCGACGAGTGCTTGTAATAGCCCTGCACGCCGCCGAAGCAGGCGTGCTCGCTGATCACCTCGAAAGTCATCGGCCAGCCTGCTTCAGAACACCACCACCGAGCGGATGCTCTCGCCGCGCTCCATCAGCTCGAAGCCGTGGTTGATTTCCTCCAGCTTCAGCGTGTGCGTGATCAGCGGGTCGATGCTGATCTTGCCGTCCATGTACCAATCCACGATCTTCGGCACGTCGGTGCGGCCGCGCGCGCCGCCGAAGGCACTGCCCATCCACACCCGCCCGGTGACGAGCTGGAAGGGCCGCGTGCTGATCTCCTGCCCCGCCGCGGCCACGCCGATGACCACGCTCTTGCCCCAGCCCTTGTGGCAGCACTCCAGCGCCTGGCGCATGGTCTTGGTGTTGCCGATGCACTCGAAGCTGTAGTCGGCGCCGCCGTCCGTCAGCTGCACGATGGCATCCACCACGTTCTCGACGTCCTTCGGGTTGATGAAGTGCGTCATGCCGAACTGGCGCGCCATCGCTTCCCGGGCCGGGTTGATGTCGATGCCGATGATCTTGTCGGCCCCCACCATCTTCGCGCCCTGGATCACGTTCAGCCCGATGCCGCCCAGGCCGAAGACGACGACGTTCGCGCCCGCCTCCACGCCCGCCGTGAACAGCACCGCGCCCACGCCCGTGGTGACGCCGCAGCCGATGTAGCAAACCTTGTCGAAAGGCGCGTCGGGCCGGATCTTGGCCAACGCGATCTCCGGCGCCACGATGTGGTTGGCGAAGGTGCTGGTGCCCATGTAGTGCAGGATGGGCTGGCCATTGAGGCTGAAGCGCGAGGTGCCGTCGGGCATCAGGCCCTTGCCCTGCGTCGGGCGGATGGCCTGGCACAGGTTGGTCTTGCGGCTCAGGCAGAACTTGCACTGCCGGCATTCGGGCGTGTAGAGCGGGATGACGTGGTCACCGGGCCGCAGGCTGGTGACGCCCGGGCCCACGTCCACCACCACGCCGGCGCCCTCGTGGCCCAGGATGGCCGGGAACAGGCCCTCGGGGTCGGCGCCGCTGAGCGTGTACTGGTCGGTGTGGCAGATGCCGGTGGCCTTGATTTCCACCAGCACCTCGCCGGCGCGCGGGCCTTCGAGGTCGACCGTTTCGATGGTGAGCGGGGCACCGGCCTTCCAGGCCACGGCTGCGCGGGTCTTCATTGGGGTTTTCCTCAGGTCAGCTGAACGGAGGGATTGTCACCGCTGGGCTGGGTAGCCCGTGCGTGCGGGGGCAGGGCCGCGGTCAAGTTCGGCGCCGGGCGGCCGACAATGCGCTCAAGATGGGTCGCTTTGGTTCCTTGGCCGTGCGCGCGTGCGCCGCTGGGCTGGTCGGTCTGCTGTGGCTGGGCGCGGCGGCGGCTTCGCCACGCTTGGCCGAGATCGAACGCACGCTGCGGGCCCAGCCGGAAGCGATGCTGGAGGCCCTGAAGCCGGTGCTGGCAGACGCCCGCGGCGACGAGCGCGCCCTGGCGCTGCTGCTGCAGGCGCGCCAGCAGTACGCACAGCAAGACCTGGCCGGCCTGGACGCCACGGCGCAGGCGCTGGAAGCGCTGGCGCCGCAATCCGGGCTGGCGCCCGCCGCCGCGCTGCTGGCCCGGGGTCTGGCCGTGTCGCGCACGCCCCCGCTGGGCCGCGCCGACCGCAGCTTCAACGCCGCGGCGGCCGCGCTGCCGGCGGCCACACCGCCGCAGGTGCGCTGGTACTTCACCAACGAGCAGGCCCGCATGCGCCAGGCGCTGGGCCGGCTCGACGAATCGGTGGCCTTCAGCCAGCAGGCGGTGGAGCAGGCCGACGCCGGCGGCGTGGCCTGGCAGCGCTCGGAAGCACGCTCAGCGCTGGCCTACAGCCTGTACCTGGCGCAGCAGACCGACCGCGCCATGCCGATCAACATCGAAGCCGACCGGATCGCCGTGGCAGCCGGTGACATCAACGCCCGCATCCATTCGGCCACCACGGCGGCCATCCTGTACACGGCACTCGGCAACGACGACGAGGAGCTGAAGGCCTCCAAGCTGGCGGTCGACCTCGCCCGCCAGGCCGGTGCCCGGGGCCTGGAGGCCCTGGCCATGGCCAACCTCGCCGACTTCTACGTCAAGCGCGGCGACTACCGCACCGCGCTCGCGCTGGCCGAGCAGGCCCTGCCGCTGGCACGCGAGGTCGGGCAGCCGAGCAGCGAAGCCGTGGCACTGATTAACGCCGGGCTCGCCCAGATCGGCCTGGGCCGGCACGAGAAGGGCATCGCGCTGATCCGGCAGGCACTGGTCATCGATGAGCGCACCTCGGGGCTGCCGGCCCTGGCCGACACCCACGGGGAGCTTGGCGCCGCGCTGGAGAAACACGGTCACCTGAAGGAAGCCTGGGCCGCGTGGGTCGAACACCGCCGGCTGGCCGACCGCGTCTTCCAGCGCGAACACCAGCAGGCCGTGCTGGAGCTGCAGGAGGGCCTGGACGCCGACCGCCGCCAGCGCGAGCTGGCCGCACTTGAAACCGAGAACGGCCTGAAGGCCGAGCAGCTGCTCGCCCGCGAGCTGCAGCAACGCCTGTGGGCGCTGGGCCTGGTGGCGGGGCTGCTGTTGCTCGGGGTGCTGGCGCTGCTGCTGCGCCGCATGCGCCAGGCCAACCTGCGCCTGCGCCACAGCAACGAGGCCCTGAAGGTGGCCACCGAGCGCGACCCCCTCACCGGTCTGGCCAACCGCCGCCACTTCCACGCCGTGATGCAGCACAGCGCGGCGGCGCGTTTCGAGGGCACGCTGCTGCTGCTCGACCTGGACCACTTCAAGCGCATCAACGACCGCCACGGGCATGCCGCAGGCGACGCCGTGCTCGTGGACATCGCGCAGCGCCTGCAGGGCGTTCTGCGCGAGGAAGACCTGACCGTGCGCTGGGGGGGCGAAGAGTTCCTCGTGCTCGTGCGGCAGCTGCCGCCCGAGCAGGTGGAGGCCCTGGCCGAGCGCCTGCTCGCCACGGTGGGCAGCCGGCCGGTCTTCCACGGCCAGGAGGCCGTGGCGGTGACCGCCTCCATCGGCTTTGCCAGCTTCCCGCTGCCGCCGGCGCGCGAACCCGTCTCGTGGGAGCGGGCGTTGGACGTGGTGGACACCGCGCTCTACCTGGCCAAGGCCCACGGCCGCAACCGGGCCTACGGCGTGCGCTCGATGCAAACCCAGCAGCCGGAAAGCCGCGCCAACCCCGGCCTGGCCCTGGAGGCCGCGTGGCGCCAGGGGCGGGCCGAGCTCGCGCACCTGAAAGGCCCTGGCGCGGCACCCGCGGCAGAGGCAGCACTGCCATGAGCCCAAGGCCTCTGCGTCTGCGGTGCGCGGCAGGGGCCTTGGCCTGGGCGGGGCTGCTGGCTGGTGTCGCCTTGGGGGCGGACGCGGCCAGGTCCGCCCCTGCGGCCACAACCGCTGCCGCCAGCCAGCCGACGGCAGCCCAGCCGGCGCTGCCCTGGCCTGCGTTCGACGCGCAGGTACAGCTGGCGCAGGACGATCCCGACGCGGCCCTGGCCGGCCTGCGGGCCCTGGCCGCGAAAGGTGCCGGCGCTCGGCCGCTGGCCCTGGCGCGCGGCCTGGTGGCTGCCGCCTCGGGCCGTGCCGAGCTTCATGGCCAGGCGCTGTCCGCGCTGGCGGCCCTGAACCCCGACCCCGTGGCCGCGGCCGATGCCGCGCTGTTGCAGGCGGCCTGGGCCGATGCCGCCGACGACCCCCAAACCGCGCAGAAGGCCGCGCGAGCCGCCGTGGACGCCTATGCCAGCGCCTGCACCCCGGCGCGGGCCTGCGACCTGCAGCCCCGCTGGCTCGCCCTGCACCTGCTTTCTCGCCAGGACCGCAGGCGCGGCCTGAGCAGCGCCGCGCTGGAACACGCGATGGCGGCCTTGGAACTGGCCCGTGCCGCCGGCGACGGCGCCTACCAGGCGCTGGCCCTGGCCTCGGCGGCCGACGCCGCTGGCCTGATGGGCGATGCCGTGGCCGAACAGCGCCAGCTGGCGCGCGCCCAGTCGCTGGCGCAGGCCGACGGCGACCCGCTGCTGCGGTCGCGCGTGCTCATCGCCGAGACCCGCATGCACCGCCGCCGCGGCGACCTGGAAGCCACCCGGCGCACGGCCGAGGCCGGCATCGCGCTGGCGCGCCAGGGCGGCTCTTTGCGGCTGGAGAGCAGCCACCAGGCCAACCTTTCCGATGCCCTGGTGGCACTGCAGCGCCCGCGCGAGGCGCTGCAGGCCGTGGACGCGGCGCTGCCCGTGGTGCGACGGCTGGGCGACCGCCGCACCGAGCGCGTGCTGATGCACAACGCGGCGCTGGCCCACATCGGCCTGCGCCAGACCGAAGCGGCCCGGCGCGAGATGGGCCTGGTGCTGGCGGGCTACCGCCAGGGCGGCGCCACCGCCGACCAGGCGCAGGCGCTGCGCGAATACGCCGACGCCTATGCCGCTGCGGGCGACCTGCCGGCCGCGCTGGAGCTCTTCCACGCCGAGCGGCGCCTGGCCGCGGAGATGATGGCGGCCAACCGCGACGCGGCCCTGGCCGAGTTGCGCAAGCGCTTCGACCACGAGGCGCAGCAACGCCGGCTGGAACAGCTGGGCCTGGAGCGCACGCTCGTCAACACGCAGCTCGACAACCGCGCCGCGCTGCAGAAGGTGTGGGCCGCGGGGGCCGCCGTGGTGCTGCTGGCAGCGGTGCTTGTGGCGCTGATGGTCGGCCGCGTGCGGCGCCTGCGGCGCCGCCTGGAGGACAACCAGGAACGCCTGCGCGAGCAGAGCCGCCGCGAACCGCTGACCGGCCTGCACAACCGGCGCGGCCTGCAGGAGACGATGCAGGCGCGCGGCCTCACGCAGGCCTTCGAGGGCGCCCTGCTGCTGCTGGACATCGACCACTTCAAGCGCATCAACGACCGCCACGGCCACGCCGCCGGCGACGCCGTGCTGGTCGAGACCGCGCGCCGCGTGCGCGAGGCCGTGGGCCCGGCCGCCGGCGACGCCGACGACGATCTCGTGGTGCGCTGGGGTGGCGAAGAGTTCATCGTCTGCCTGACCGGCCCGCGCGACAACGGCGCCGCGGCTGCGGGCCGCGCTGCACGCGCACAGGAACTGGCCCGCCGCGTGCTGGAGGCCGTGGGCGGCCGGCCCTATGCGCTGCCCGATGGCGGCTCGCTGCGCGTGACGGTGTCGCTCGGCCACGCCTGTTTCCCGCTGGAGCCGGCGCGCCTGCCGCTGAGCCTGGAGCGCGCCATCAACCTCGTCGACATGGCGCTCTACACGGCCAAGAACCACGGCCGCAACTGCGCCATGGGCATCGTGATGACCAGCGCCACCACGCCCGAGGCGCTGAGCGCCCTGGAAATCGACTTCGATCTCGCCCGCAGCGAAGGCCGGGTGCTGCTGGAGCGCCTGAACGGCCCGCCGGCCGACGACGCACCCGCCACCGGCGCGCCCGGCAGCACCCGCGAGGCCGAGGCCCTGCGCGTCTGAGCCCGCGCCGGCGGCACGGCCGGCGTGAAGAAATGCAAAGCCCAGGCAAAGGCAGCCCTGCGCCTGAAAGCTTTCGTGCCAGCAGGGACAATCCCCGGCATGCCCTCCAAGAACAAAGCACGCCTGCCGCAGGCCCTCGTCCCCTGTCTCACACCCTGCCTCGCACTGGCCCTCACCAGCGCCTGGGCGCAGACCGCCCCGACACCGCAGCCCGCCCCCGCCGCCCAGGCCCCGGCCGGGGCCGCTTCAGCGCCGCGGCCGCGGCCTGCCGCCACGCCGGCGCCTGCCCCCGCCCCGGCCAGCGCCAACCCGTCGCAGCGCATCGAGATCACCGGCGGCCGCGAGAACGACACCACGCAGCGCCGCCAGGCCACGGCCAGCAAGATCGTCATCGGCCGTGAGGAGATCGACAAGTTCGGCGACGCCACCGTGGGCGAGGTGCTGCGCCGCCTGCCCGGTGTCACCACGCCCGGCGCGCCCGGGCGCGGCGGCCCGCCGCGCATGCGCGGGCTGGGCGGCGGCTTCACGCAGCTGCTCATCGACGGTCAGCGCGTGCCGCCTGGCTTCAGCCTGGAGAGCCTGACGCCCGAGCAGGTGGAGCGCATCGAGATCCTGCGCGCGCCCACGGCCGAAACTGGTGCGCGGGCGATCGCCGGCACCATCAACATCATCACGCGCGAAGGCTTCCGGCGCCGCCTGAACGACGTGCGCATCGGCTTCGGCGTCGAGGACGGCGAGGTCAGCCCGGGCGTGAACTGGACGCACAACGACGCCGCCGGCGAGCTCGTCTACAACCTCTCGGGCTCGGTCTTCGAGCGCCGCAACAACAACCGCAGCGAAAGCCGCACGACGGTGGAGAACGCGGCCACGGGCGCGCTGCTGGAAGACCGCAGCACCCGCAGCAGCACCACCGACAAGCGACTGGGCGGCAACTTCAGCGGCCGCCTGCAGTGGCGCCTGGGTGAAGGCACGGGCGACATGCTGGCCCTGGCGCCCACCATCTTCCACGCCAGCGGCAAGAGCAGCAGCCAGTACACGCTGACTCAAGGCCTGCGCCGGCCCGGCCGCGCCGTGCTCTACGACTTCGGCAACACCAGCAGCGAGACGAGCTTCACCAACGCGCGGCTGAACGCGCAGTGGCGCCAGCGCCTGGGGGCCGTGCGCGCCGAGCTCAACGGCGGCGGCGGCGTCTTCCGCAGCGAGAACGACAGCCTGCGCAGCGACTTCAACACCGGCGGCACCACCGCCGCGCGCACGCTGGTGGACACGGGCCGCACCAAGCAGACCAACATCGACCTCAAGCTCAAGTTCTCGGGCCTGACCGGCGGCAAGCCCGAGGGCGGTGGCGAGCACAGCCTGGTGGGCGGCCTGGACGTGGACGCCTCGCGCCGCAGCGAAGCGCGCAGCTCGCTGCAGAACGGCGCGCCGGTGCTCTCCGACTTCGGCGACGACCTCAAGGCCAGCTCGTTGCGCCTGGCGGCCTTCGCGCAGGACGAGTGGACGATCAACCCGAACTGGTCGGCGCATGCCGGCCTGCGCTGGGAAGGCATCACCACCAAGGGCGACAGCGCCGGCGCGGCCGGGGCTTTCCGCCCGACCAACCGCAGCAGCGTGTGGACGCCGCTGCTGCACGCCGTGTGGAAGCCCGACCCCAAGGGCCGCGACCAGGTGCGCATGAGCCTGACGCGCAGCTACCGCAGCCCCGACCTGGGCAACCTGATCGCGCGGCCCACCATCAACCGCGACTACGACCCCGACACCGGCAGCAACATCGAGACCGCGCCCGACCGTGCCGGCAACCCCGACCTCAAGCCCGAGCTGGCCACCGGCATCGACATCGCGCTGGAGCGTTACCTGGAGAGCGGCGGCGTGCTCAGCGCCAACCTCTTCCACCGCCAGATCAGCAACCTGATGCGCGGCGCGACCCGGCTGGAAACGGTGAGCTGGAGCCCCTTCCCGCGTTATGTGCGCCGCATGCAGAACATCGGCGACGCCACCACCTCGGGCCTGGAGCTGGAGGCCAAGTTCCGCCTCGACCAGCTGATCACCGGCGCCACGCCGGTGGAAGTGCGGGCCAACCTCTCGGTCTTCGACAGCAAGGTCAAGGCCGTGCCCGGCCCCGACAACCGGCTCGACCAGCAGAGCAAGGCCACGGCCAACTTCGGCGCCGACTACCGTCTGCGCAGCATGCCGCTGACGCTGGGCGGCAACGTCAACTGGGTGCCCGAGACCACCACGCGCATCGAGGCCGACCAGACCGTCACCGTCAGCAGCAAGCAGGTGTGGGACGCCTACGCGCTGTGGACCTTCAACCCCAACGTCGGCCTGCGCCTGCTGGGCAGCAACCTGAACCCGCGTGACTTCAGCACCAGCACCGCCAACGACAGCGTCGTGGCCGGCGTCACCGAGCGCACGCGCACGCGCAGCACGGGGCCGAGCGACATCAACTGGCAGCTGCGGCTGGAACTGAAGCTCTAGGGCCGCGGCACCACGCCAACGCCGCGGCACCCGGGTTGCCCCGGCTGCCGCGGTGGTGGCCTGCGGGCACACTGGCTGTTCCCTTGAACAGACCCTGCCTGCCCCCATGACGCAACGCCGCCACCTGCTCGCCGCCGCCTCCGCCCTGCCGCTGGGGCTGGCCTTGAGCCGCTACGCCCACGCCCAAGGCGCCTGGCCCAGCAAGCCGGTGCGCATCGTCGTGCCCTTCGCCGCCGGCGGCACCACCGACATCCTCGCCCGCGCCATCGCGCCCGAGCTGCAGCGGGTGTTCGGCCAGCCCTTCGTCGTCGACAACAAGCCGGGTGCCGGCGGCAACAACGGCTCGGCCGAGGTGGCCAAGTCAGCCGCCGATGGCTACACACTGCTGATGGGCACGGTGGGCACGCACGCCATCAACCCGTCGCTGTACCCGAAGATGCCTTACGACGCGGTCAAGGACTTCGCGCCCATCACGCTGGTGGCCGGCGTGCCCAACGTGCTGGTCTTCAACCCCGAGTCGGCGCAGAAGTACAAGGTCAACTCGGTGGTCGACCTCATCCGCGCGGCCAAGGCCAACCCGGGCAAGCTGAACGTGGCGAGTTCGGGTAACGGCACCAGCATCCACCTGGCGGCCGAGCTCTTCAAGAGCCTGACCGGCACCTTCATGCTGCACCTGCCCTACCGCGGCAGCGGCCCGGCGCTCATCGACCTGATGGCCGGCAACGTCGACCTGATGTTCGACAACCTGCCCAGCGCCATGCCGCACATCAAGAGCGGCAAGCTCAAGGCCCTGGCCGTCACCAGCGGCGTGCGTTCGGCGGCCCTGCCCGATCTGCCCACCATCGCCGAGGCCGGCGGCTCGCTGCTGCGCAACTACGAGGCCAGCTCGTGGTTCGGCCTGCTGGCACCCGCCGGCACGCCGGCCGACATTGTCAACCGCGTGCAGCAGGAGACGGCCAAGGCCATGGCCACCCCGGCCATCAAGGAGCGCCTGCAGTCGCAGGGCGCCATCCCCAGCGGCATGAGCCCGGCCGAGTTCGCGAAGTTCATCGACGCCGAAACCAAGAAGTGGGCGGTGGTCGTCAAGGCTTCCGGCGCCAAGGTCGACTGAGCGTGCGGGCGAGCGCCTGCGTCGGCCTCCAGGCCGCCTTGGGCACGCCGCAGCGCCCGCCGGACGGGGATGTATCAGCGCGTAGCAGGGCCCCTCTGTGAGGCACCTGCACGCCACACCTGCCGCCCTTGCCATGCCTGCACTCCTGCTCGACCTCATGCCCTCCGCCCCTCCGCCGGCCCACGCGCCGGCGGGCGCCGACGAGCACCTGCTCGCCTCGGTCTGGCCCGAGCCCGAGACGACGCACTTCAAGCAGCGCGCGACACCGCGGCAGCTGCTCTACAGCCTGGGCACGCACGACCTGCAGCTTCGTGTCCTGTCGCCGCGCGGGGGCAGCAGCGGCTACCGCCTGTGCGGCACCGTCTATGGCGACTGTGCCGGGGGCGTGGTGAGCTGGTGGCCACTGGCCCTGGGCCCCACCACGGCCGCGCTGGACATCGACCTCGCGGGGCCCGGGGCCGTTGCAGACAGCACCGCCTCGCTGCCGCTGGCCCTGGCGCCAGTGGCCAGTGCGTCACTCGGTGAACAAGGCGTGTTCGTGCTGGAAGTGCCCGGCGGCTGCGGCGTGCTGCGCCTGTGGCTGGCCGACCAGCTGCTGGAGCTGGCGCCACTGGGCCTCAGCGGCTTCTGAGCCCGCGGCCAGGCCGGGTGCACGGCGCCCGGTGGCATCATCCCCGCCCTGACGAACGGAAGGACGGCGAACAGGATGTGTGCCAGCAAGGTGGCCGAAGGCAAGCAGCGCGGATGGATCATCCCCATCGGCGGTGCCGAGGAAAAAGAGAACGCGCCACAGATCCTCAACCGTTTCGTGCAGCTGGCGGGTGGGCGGCAGGCCGACATCGTCGTCATTCCCACGGCCAGCCAGATGCGCAGCACCGGGCCGCGTTACGAACGCATCTTCGGGGAACTGGGTGCCGCGCGGGTGACGGCGCTCGATTTCGACACCCGGCGTGATTGCGACGAGCCCGGCCGGCTCGAACGCCTGCAGCAGGCCACCGGCATCTTCTTCACCGGCGGCAACCAGCTGCGCCTGGGCACGCTGATCGGCGGCACGCCCATCGCCAAGGCCGTGCGCGTGATGAACGCTGCCGGCGTGCCCGTGGCCGGCACCAGCGCCGGCGCGGCCTTCATCAGCGAACACATGATCGCCTTCGGCGACGAGGGCAGCACGCCGATTGCCGGCAGCGTGCGCCTGGCCGCGGGGCTGGGCCTGACCAACCGCTTCATCATCGACCAGCACTTCCGCCAGCGCGACCGCCTGGGCCGCCTGCTCACGGCGCTGGCCTACAACCCCTTTGCCGTGGGCATCGGCCTGGACGAAGACACCGCGGCCTTCATCGCGCCGGACAACACCGTGCACGTGGAAGGCAGCGGCGGCATCACCGTGGTGGACGCCGCCGAGGTGCAGTTCAGCAGCATGGACACGGTCAACGAGGGCCGGCCGGTGTGCCTGCTGGGCGTGAAGCTGCACATCCTCACGCAGGGCGCCACCTTCAACCTGCACACGCGCCTGGCCGACGCCGGCGTGCTGCACGAACCCAAGCGCTGAGCACCGTGGGCGGCGCCGGTACCGGGGCCGGGATGCAGCGTTTTCCGGTGCGCCTGCCGGCGCTGTGGCGGCAGGCCTTCCCCAGCGTGATGCTCGGCGCCCTGGCCGGGCAAGGCTGGGGTTGGCTGCAAGGGGAGCCCTTTTCATGGCCCCAGAGCCTGCCGCTGATGGCGGCTGCGGCCGTGACGGTGGTGATGATCCACCTGCTCATGCCCACCGAGGCCGGGCCCGAGGGCCTGAAGCTCGGCACCTTCTGGGGCTGGCGCCGCAGCGTGGGCTGGGAGGACATCGCCAGCGCCGAGCACCTGCGCGGCGTGCCCTTGGTGGTGGGCATCCGCCTGCGCGACCGGCAGGGTCGCAACTACCTGCTGCCGCGAGACACGCTGCACCTGGCGGCCCTGCACGCGCTGGCCCTTTCGCGCGGCGGGCCGCAGCACCCGCTCACGCTTGCGCTCGAAGTGCCGATGTACCGGCTGTGAGCAGCGCTGCGCGCAGCCGCCGCGCAACCCCGCGCCAGCACGCTGCAGCCCGCGGCCCGACAATGCGCAGCAGCGCGCCGGCAACGGCCCGCGGCCCCTCGGACGGACCCGGCGTGCCCCGCGATGGACGGAGCCCCACGATGACGACGGAAGGAGCCCCGTGAAGACCCTGGACGAGATGCTCAGCCTGCGCCTGCTGTCGCCCGAACAGCACCACGACATCGGCGCCTACATCGCCGAGGCGCGCACCCCCGACGCCATCCTGCAGATGCCCGAGCCGCTGTGGCGGGCACTCTCGCTGGCCAGCCTGCTGATGAACCTGGACGCCGAGCTGCAGCAGCCGCCGCTGTTCGAAGCGTGAGCGCCGGGGCTGCAAAACCCCGCGTGGCCGTGGTGGGCGCGGGCATCGCCGGCCTGGTGGCCGCGCGCACGCTGGCCGAAGCCGGCTGCAAGGTGACCGTCTTCGAGAAAAGCCGCGGGCCCGGCGGCCGCTGTGCCACGCGGCGCAGCGAGGTGGGGCCTTTCCACCAGGGCGTGGCGGGCTTCGGCGCGCAGAGCGCGGCCTTCCGGGACACGTTGGCGGTCTGGCAGGCCCAAGGCTGGGCGGCGGCCGACGCATCAGGCCGCTGGGCCGGCCGGCCGACGATGAACGCGCTTGCGCGCCACCTGGCCGAGGGCCTGGCGCTGCGCACGGAACACACCGTGCGGCCCCCGCAGCGGAATGCCGACGGCACCTGGCAACTCGCCACCGCCGAACACGGCACGCTGCCCGGCACCTTCGACGTGCTGCTGCTGGCCGTGCCGGCCGAGCAGACGCGGCCGCTGTGCGCCGACAGCCCATCGCTGCTGCAGGCCTTGGCCGGCGTGCACGGCCAGCCCTGCTGGACGCTGATGCTGGGCTGGCCGCCCGGCGTGGCAGCGCCAGCGCTGCCCGACCCGGCGCGGGTGGCCGCCAGCCCGGTGCTGGCCGAGGTGGTGGATGTGAGCGCGCTGCCCGGCCCCGCGCCAACAGCGGGCCCGGGCTGGCAGCGCTGGGTGCTGCACGCCACGGCCGCCTGGAGCGCCGCCGCGCTGGAGCAGCGCCCCGAAGACGCCGTGGTGGCCTTGCTGGCAGCCCTGCAGAACCTGACCGAGCCCGGCCCGCCCGTGCCGGCCCCAGCCCACGCGGTAGCGCACCGCTGGCGCTACGCGCAGGTGGCCGAACCGGCGGCCGCGGCCTGCGGCTGGGATGCCGCGCTGCGCCTGGGCAGCTGTGGCGATGCCTGGGGCGGCGGGGCCGCTGCGCTGGCTGCCCGGCTGTCTGCCGGGCCGGGCCCCGCCGCGGTGCCCGAGGGTGTGGAACGCGCCTGGCTCAGTGGCCGGGCCTTGGCGCAAGCCATGCTGGCCGGCGCCTGATTCAAGGCCGGCCGCCGAGGGCCGGCCGCCGTGTCAGTTCAGAACCAGGCCCAGACGCGCCACACCCACTGGGGCAGGCGCACGCTGTCGGGGCGGTAGTGCTGGCGCAGGGCTTGGCGCATGGCGAATCTCCTGGAAGTGCGGGCGACGGAAAGCGACTGGAAAGAACTGTATACGCACCCAGCACTGTGTGCAACAACAGGTTTTCCCAGCCCCTTCCAGGCCGGCCCGGCCCGCGCCGCGCTCAGGCCGGGCGCAACACCGCCAGCGCCGCCGCCACCACGGCCTGCGCGTCCACCTCGAAGTGCCGCCGCAGCCGCGCCCGCGTGTCGCTGCGGCCGAAGCCGTCGGTGCCCAAGGTGACCATCTTCGCGTCGACGTACTCGGTGATGAGCTGCGGCCAGGCGCGCACCCAGTCGCTGGCGGCGACGATGGGCGCGTTGCCGGCCAGCAGGCGCTGCACGTGGCTGAGGCGACGTTCGGGCAGCGGCTGCGCCCGGTCGAGCCGCTGCAAGGCCTGCGCCTCGCGCGCCAGTTCGCTGTAGCTCGTGGCGCTGTAGACCTCGCAGGCGATGCCGTGCTGAGCGTGCAGGTGCTCGGCCGCCTTCAGCACCTCGCGCAGGATGGCGCCCGAGCCCAGCAGGCGCACCCGCGCCGGCCCTTCGCCAAAGCCTTGCAGCCGGTACAAGCCGCGCAAGAGATCGTCTTCCACACCCGCCGGCAGGCTGGGCATGGCGTGGTTCTCGTTGCCCATCACCACGTAATGGAACTCGTCGACCTGCTGCACCAGCATGCGGTGCATCGCGTGCTGCAGGATGGCCGCCAGCTCGCCCGCGAAGCCCGGGTCCCAGGCCACGCAGTTGGGCACCGTGCTGGCCACCAGCAGGCTGCTGCCGTCCTGGTGCTGCAGGCCCTCGCCGCCCAGCGTGGTGCGGCCGGCGGTGGCGCCGAAAAGCAGGCCGCGTGAACGCTGGTCGGCCGCGGCCCAGATGAGGTCGCCCACGCGCTGGAAGCCGAACATCGAGTAGTAGATGTAGACCGGCAGCATGGGCAGCCCGTGCACGCTGTAGCTGGTGGCCGCGGCGATCCAGCTGCTGAGCGCGCCGGCTTCGTTGATGCCTTCTTCCAGCAGCTGGCCGTCGCGCGTTTCGCGGTAGTACAGCATCGTGTCGCGGTCTTCGGGCTCGTAGTGCTGGCCCTCGGGCGCGTAGATGCCCACCTGGCGGAAGAGGCTGGCCATGCCGAAGGTGCGCGCCTCGTCGGCCACGATGGGCACGATGCGCGGGCCGAGGGTGGGGTCCTTCAGCAGGTTGCCGAGCATGCGCACCGCGGCCATGGTGGTGCTCATCTCCTTGCCCTCGGCCTTCACCGCAAACTCGCCCCAGGCCGAGAGCGGCGGCACGGGCAGCACCGGCGCCGTGCCGTTGCGCTTAGGCAGCGGGCCGCCCAGGGCCTCGCGCCGCTGGCGCAGGTAGCGCATCTCGGCGCTGTCTTCGGCGGGCTTGAGGAAGCGCAGCGCGGCCACGTCTTCGTCGCTGAGCGGCAGCGCAAAGCGGTCGCGGAAGGCCTTCACGGCCTCCAGGTCCAGCTTCTTGGCCTGGTGCGCCGTCATGCGGCTTTCACCCGCGCCGCCCATGCCGTAGCCCTTCTTGGTCTTGGCCAGGATGACGGTGGGCCGGCCGCGGTGGTCGCGCGCTTCGGCGAAGGCGGCGTAGAGCTTGCGGAAATCGTGGCCGCCGCGCTTCAGGCCATCGATCTCGGCCTCGCTCATGTGCGCCACCAGCTTCTGCACGGCCGGGTCTTGCCGGAAGAAGTGCTCGATGTTGTAGGCGCCGTCGTTGGCGCCCAGCGTCTGGTACTGCCCGTCCACCGTGCGGCTGAGCGCGCGCAGCAGCACGTGCTCGGTGTCGCGCGCGAAGAGCGCGTCCCACTCGCTGCCCCACAGCACCTTGATGACGTGCCAGCCGGCGCCGGTGAACAGCGCTTCCAGCTCCTGGATGATCTGCCCGTTGCCGCGCACCGGGCCGTCCAGGCGCTGCAGGTTGCAGTTGACGATGAAGGTCAGGTTGCAGAGCTTCTCGCGCGCGGCCAGCGTGAGGCCGGCGATGGACTCGGGCTCGTCCATCTCGCCGTCGCCGAACACGCCCCAGACGCGCCGCGTGCTGCAGTCGAGCAGACCGCGCGCGGTGAGGTAGCGCATGAAGCGCGCCTGGTACACCGCGTTGATCGGCCCCAGGCCCATGCTGCCGGTGGGGAACTGCCAGAACTCGGGCATCAGCCAGGGGTGCGGGTAGCTGCACAGACCGCCTTCCGAAGTGCTGTCTTCGGCCTGGATCTCTTGCCGGTAGCGCGCGAGCTGCCCCTCGCTCAGGCGCCCTTCGAGAAAGGCCCGCGAGTAGACGCCCGGCGCGCTGTGCGGCTGGAAGTACACGAGGTCGCTGCGCTGGCCGCACGCACTGCCCTGGAAGAAGTGGTTGAAGCCGACCTCGAAGATCTCGGCCGCGCTCGCGTAGCTGGCGATGTGGCCGCCCAGTTCGCCGTGCGCCTCGTTGGCGCGCACCACCATGGCCAGCGCGTTCCAGCGCATCACGGCGGTGAGGCGTTCTTCGGTGCGCAGGTCGCCGGGGTAGGGGCCCTGGCGCTCCAGCGGGATGCTGTTGCGGTAGGCCGAAAACGGCTGCAGGTGCGGCACCAGGCCCTGCTGCTGCGCCTGGTCTTGCAGCTGCTCGATGAGGAAGAGGCCGCGCCCGGGCCCGGCGCCGGCCACCACGGCCTGCAGGGCTTCGAGCCACTCGCGCGTTTCTTCGGGGTCGCTGTCGTGGCGGGGGTCGTGCCAGGGGTCCTGGGGCAGCTCGGCGGCCGGGGCCTGCGGGTCGCGTGCGTTCATGGTGTTCGGTCTCCTGGCGCCATTGTGTGGCGCCGTGTCACGGCAGGCCGCGCCGGGGCGATGCGCCCCGCGCTCTACAGTCTCGACCCATGTCGCACACCGCCTGGGCCCGCGCCCTCTCGATTGCCGGCCACCCGGCCCTGCTGATGCCCCTGGCCGTGGCCGGCGGCGGCAGCGCGGCCGGCGGCGGCCCCGGCGCGCGCGACACGCTCGCCGCCGGCCTGGGCGCGGCGGTGTTCATCGCGCTGTGCGTGGGCGCCTACACGGCCTGGCGCGTGAAGGCCGGCCGCTGGGCGCACGTGGACGCCTCGCAGCCGCGCGAGCGCCTGGAGCTCAACCTCTTGCTCGTGGCACTGCTCTTCGGCATGGCCGCGCTGCTGGCCGCCCTGGGCCAGCCGGCGGTGACGAGCCTGGGCCTGGCGCTGGGCGGTGCGCTGGTGGCCGCGGCGCTGGCACTGCGGCGCTGGGGCAAGGTCTCGCTGCACGTGGGTTTTGCCGTGCTGGCGGTGGCGCTGCTGTGGCCGCAGCCGCTGTGGGCGCTGGCAGCGGCGCTGCTGGCCGCGGGCGTGGCATGGTCGCGGCTCGAGTTGCAGCGGCACACGCGCGCGGAGGTGGCCGCCGGGCTGGCACTGGGCGCGCTGGCCGGGGCCTGCTTTGTAGGGATGGCGGGCCGGCTGGGGGCCTGAAGCGGTCGGCCAGCGCCTACAGTCGCGCCTCGATCCGCAACCACCCCAGCCCCCGCCCGCGGGGGCCGAGCAACGCCATGGCCGCCATCCAAGTCCAGTGCACCGACAGCCGCAGCACGCGCCTGCTGCTCGAACTCTTCCAGCGCAGCGCCGACGGCGGCGCCGACACCCTCCTGCGCCGCGGCGTGGTGGCCGCGGCCACAGCCGTCACCGTGAACACGGCGGCCGACCAGTACCTCGTGGTCAGCGACTTCGGCGACGGCGCCGGCAAGTCGGTCGACAACTGGTAGCCCCGCGGGCAGCCGCCACGCGCAGGCGGGTCGCTATGCTCGGCGGCCCTGCTGCCAACGCCCGCTGCCTGCCGTGCAAAACCGCCTCTTCTCGCACCTGCCTCGCATCCTTCGCCCGCTCCACGCCGGGCTGCTCGGCGCGGTGGCCGCCGGCCTGCTGGGCGCGGCCTCCAGCGCCGGGGCTTTCGGCGGCGCCGGCCACCGGCTCATCGCCGAGACGGCCGAGGCCCGGCTGAGCCCGGCCGCACGTGCCGAGGCGCAACGCCTGCTGGCGCTGGAGCCCGGAGCCACGCTGGCGAGCATCTCCACCTGGGCCGACGAGAACCGCTCGCTCGGCACCGCGCGCTGGCACTACGTGAACTTCCACCGCGGCGAAAGCTGCCAGTACGAACCCGCGCGCCTGTGCATCGAGGGTGAATGCGTGGTGGGCGCGCTGCAGAAGCAGATGGCGTTGCTGGCCCAGGCCGGCACCACCGACGCCGAGCGTCTCACGGCGCTGAAGTACGTGGTGCACCTGGTGGCCGATGTGCACCAGCCCCTGCACGCGGGTTTCTTCGACGACCGCGGCGGCAACAGCTTCCAGCTGCAGGCCTTCGAGCGCGGCACCAACCTGCATGCGCTGTGGGACACCGGCCTGGCCGTGAACTGGCCCGGCGGCGACGAGGCCTTCCGCACGGCGGTGAAAACCGCGCCAGCCCCGGCCGTGCAAGGCACGCCGGTGCTGTGGGCCGAAGAAAGCTGCAAGATCGTGGCGCAGCCGGGCTTCTACCCGGAAGAGCGCACCCTGCCCGCAAGCTATGCGCCGCGTTGGGCCGGCACGCTGACGCAGCGGCTGCAGGCCGCCAGCGTTCGGCTGGCGCAGGTGCTCAACGAGGCGCTGGGCGCCCGTTGATCGGCGGGGTTCAGGCCGCCTTCCAGAAGATGTAGTCGGCCTGGTAGTTCACCACCTCGCGGCGGCCCTTATCGGCGGCACCGCAGGCCAGGGCCGGCGCGACGCCGCCCTTGGTGGCCACACGCTGGATGTGCGTCACACCCGTCAGCGCGCCGGCGCCCATCGCGGGGTTGGCCTTCACCAGCTGCAGCGGGATGCTGCCGGCCCCGGCCGGGGCCACGGCCAGCTGCGTGGCGGTGAGCGAAGAACCGTCGTCCAGCGCCCAGGTGGCGGGCGGGCCGAAGTAGCGGCCCACGCGGCGGCCGCTGCGGTCTTGCAAAGAGGCCTCGGG
Source organism: Rubrivivax rivuli (assembly GCF_004016505.1). Lineage (GTDB taxonomy): Bacteria > Pseudomonadota > Gammaproteobacteria > Burkholderiales > Burkholderiaceae_C > Rubrivivax > Rubrivivax rivuli. Next base: position 358,146 of record NZ_SACR01000001.1, read on the forward strand.
GCCGGCAAACACCCACTCGAACTGGCCGGCCGTGCTGGCCTTCTCGCGGCATTCGTAGGTGATGCGGCCCACGCCCACGGTCTCCATCGCCACGCGGTGGCCGGCGGGCACCTGCACGGCGGACGGCAGCAGGGCCTGGCTGAAGGTGGGGGCGGCTGTCATCGGGGTGCCGGCGCAGGCCGACAGCAGGGCCGCGGCGGCCAACGTGGCCAGCAGGGCGGGGCGGGTGTTCTTGTGCATGCGGACTCCAGGCGGTGAAGAAGGGTTCGGAGGGTCGGGCGGGGCGTTTCCAGGCGCCCACGCCCTCCCTTACGCGGCCCGGCCCGAAGCGGATGCAGGCCCCGGTTCAGACCGGGCCCACCGAAACCACCGGCCCCGTGGGCGCACCCGTGGGTGAGCCGCCGATGGGTTCAACGCTCACGGCAAAGGCCGCCGTGCCGCGCTGCGCGCTGGCGGGCAGCAGCAGCGTGGTGGCACGGTCGGCACGCACCAGGCCCAGCGAACGCGGCCCCCCTTGGCTGGGCACCGCCCACAGCTCCAGCGCCTGTGCCGCCGACAGCGACGGGGCCTGCAGAGGCTGCAGCACCAGCGCACGGCCATCGGCGCTGAGGCTGGCCACGAAGAGCGCCGGCCCGGCCACGGCGGCGCCGGGCTGGGGCGCCAGCACCACCACCGTGGGTGCCTGCGGCGGCCCCGGCGTCGGCGGCCAGAGCAGCAGCACCAGCACCGCCGTGCTGGCCAGCGCGCTGAAGCCGCGCCACAGCGCCAGCGCCTGCCACCAGGGCCGAGGCGCCGCGCCGGTGGCCGCCGCGGCCGGCGGGAAGAGCCGCGCTTCCAGGCCCGTCCACACGCGCTCGGGCACGGCCACGGGAGGCAGAGCGAGGTACAAGGGCGCCAGGCGCTGTTCCCAGGCCCGCACGGCCCGGCGCAGCGCGGGGTGGGCGCCCAGCAGCGCCTGCAGGCGCCGGCGCGCGGGGCCGCGCAGGGTGCCCAGCACGTAGCCAGCGGCCAGGCCGTCGGCGCGCTCGGGGCGGCCGTAGTCCACGGCTCAGCCCGCCGCCGCGGCGCGGCACTGGGAGAGCAAGGGGCAGTGTTGCAAGCGGGTCTCGTGCTGAGTGGCGGTCAGGAGGGATACGCAGCCCAGCCCCAAAGAGATGCGCGCAGGGGCGCCCGGACGCGCCCGGCCAAGCCGGCAGCGCGGCAAATGCCACACCCGCGGCCGCGGGCGCTCAGCCGTTCAGGGCTGGAACCAGCTCACCAGGCCTTCGGCGCCTTGTTGCGGGGGCTCGGCCAGGAAAGCGTGGCGCAGCCGCGGCAGGCCACGTTCGCGCCACCAGGCCTCGGGCTCGGTGCTGGTCTGCGGGATGGCGGTAAGCGCCTGGCGCTGCAGGCGCAGCGCGGTGATGCGGCCGGCCTCCACGCGCAGCGGCTGTGGCTGCTCGCCCACGCGCAGCAGGTAGTCGCCGGCGGGCAGGTCGAGCAGGGCGTGCGTGCGCGTGCCCAGCAGCGGCGTGCCCTGCACCCAGCGCCGCGTCGACCGCGTGGTGATGTCGCCGCCGGGCGGCTCGGGCTGCTCGGCCGTGCCGGCCGGCCACAGCTTGGCACCACCCAGCAGAGGCTCGGCCAGCTTGTTGGGCATCTCGTTGACGAACACCAGGCCGGCGCGGCCCTCGGCCGGCTTCCAGCTGGCCATCTCGGCGGCGGGCACCCAGCGGCTGTCGGCCAGGGGCACGGCCTCGCGCCACCAGCCGCGGCGCAGCAGGTCGCGCGGGATCTCGTGGCGCAGCAGCGTCTGCAGGGCCTGCGGCAGCGTCTCTTCGATGGCCTTGCGGTCGAACATGAAGACCCGCTGCGAGCGCCCGGCGTGCCAAAGCCAGCGGCCGGTGTCGCGGTCGATCACGGCCTCTTCGAAGAGCCAGAACAGGTCGCTGCGGTCTTCACGCCATTGCCAGACCACCAGCGCCACGTAGCGCCGCTGCGGGGCCGGCGCCAGCGCCGCCACGATGGCCGCCGGCTGCCGCGAAGGCAGGGCCTGCGTGGCCAGGCGCACCGGCACGGGCAGCGCAGGGCCAGGCGGGGCCGCGGTGTAAGCCTGCAGCGCGCTGCAGAAGCGCTGCGTGGCGGGGTCGACGCCCGGCCCGAGGCTCAGGCCGAAGACCTTGGCGGTGGCCGGCGGCCGGCAGCGCTGGTCGGGCGAGAGCACGACGATCTCCACCTGCTCGGCCGGCAGGGTGTCGGGCAGTTCATCGCGCCAGACCTGGTAGCCGCGCCAGAGGTGCCAGGTGGGCGCTTCGGCGGCCAGGGCGATGGGGGCCGGGGCCGATGGGGCCGATGGGGTGGATGGGGCGGCGGCAGCCGGGCTGCCTGCGGGCTGTGCGCCTGCGCCTGCGGCGGTGGCCAGCCACAGCGGCAGAAGGCGCGGCAACAACACGGTCCAGAGCTTCATGCAACAGCAGGGCAAGAACACGGAGCGCGCGAGTGTGCAGCAAACCCTGGCGGCGAGCCTTGGCCGCACTGGCATCATGCCGAAGCAGCGGCGCCCCGGGGCGCTGTCCACCCCCCTTCGAGAAGGAGCCTGCGCGATGCGCATCGTCGAACGCAATGTCTATGTGGGCCCGTCGCTGTACGCGCACTTCCCGGTCATCAAGCTGGTGCTCGACCTGGGCGCGCTGGAAGCCTGGCCCACCGGCAAGCTGGGGGCGGCTTACGTGGACGCGCTGGTGGCCGCGCTGCCGGGGCTGCAGGAACACGGTTGCAGCTACCGCGTGCCGGGCGGCTTCATCCGGCGCATGCGCGGCGACGCCGAAGACCCCGACGGCACCTGGCTCGGCCACGTGATGGAGCACGTGGCCATCGAGCTGCAGAACATCTCGGGCGAGAACGTCACCTTCGGCAAGACACGCAGCATCGACGGCCAGCCCGGCGTCTACACCGTGGTCTACGAGTACGAGCAGCGCGACCAGGGCATCGAGGCCGGTGAACTCGCCCTCAAACTGCTGTGCAGCCTGCTGCCGGCCGAGCTGCGCCCGGCCGACGTGGTGCCCGAGGATTGGGACTGGGCCGAGGCCCGCGACGGCTTCATCCGCTATGCGCAGCGCCGCGCCCTCGGGCCCAGCACCGCCAGCCTGGTGAAGGCCGCGGTCGAGCGCGACATCCCCTGGCTGCGCCTGAACGAGCAGAGCCTGATCCAGCTGGGCCACGGCAGGTACCAGCAGCGCATCCAGGCCACCGTCACGGGCCGCACCAGCTACATCGCCGTGGAGCTGGCGCAGGACAAGGAAGAGACGAACAAGATCCTCGCCAACTGCGGCCTGCCCGTGCCGCGGCAGGAACTCGTGCGCAGCGCCGACCGCGCGGTGCGCGCCGCCGAGCGCCTGGGCTACCCGGTCGTCACCAAGCCCTACAACGGCAACCACGGCCGCGGCATCAGCATCGGCCTGAAGACGCCCGACGAGGTGCGCGCCGGCTTCGCCGCCGCGCAGGAGCACAGCAGCAGCGTGATCGTGGAGACCTACCTGAACGGCGAAGACCACCGCCTGCTGGTGGTGGGCGGCGAGCTCATCGCTGCCACCAAGCGCACGCCGGGCCGCGTGATCGGCGACGGCACGCACACCGTGAAGCAGCTGGTGGACATCGTCAACCAGGACCCGCGCCGCGGCATCGGCCACGAGAAGGTGATGACGCGCATCGAGCTCGACGCGCAGGCCGACATGATGCTCACGCGCCAGGGGCTGACCGTGGACAGCGTGCCCGCCGCAGGCCAGGAAGTGCTGCTGCGCAGCACCGCCAACCTCAGCACCGGCGGCACCGCCACCGATGTGACCGACATCATCCACCCCGACAACCGCGAGATGGCCGTGCGCGCCGTCACCGCCATCGGCCTCGACGTGGGCGGCGTCGATTTCCTCTGCCCCGACATCAGCGAGAGCTACAAGGCCGCGGCCAACGCGGGCGCCGGCATCTGCGAGATCAACGCCGCGCCGGGCTTCCGCATGCACGTGGCGCCCAGCGAGGGCACGCCGCGCGACGCCGCCGGGCCGGTGATCGACATGCTGTTCCCCCCGGGCACGCCCAGCCGCGTGCCCATTGCCGCCATCACCGGCACCAACGGCAAGACCACCACCAGCCGCATGCTGGCGCACATCACCAAGATGGCCGGCTACACGCCGGGCCTGACCACCACCGACGGCGTCTACATCGACGGCCAGCGCACCGTGGAAGGCGACATGACGGGGCCGGTCGCCACGCGCATGGTGCTGGCCGACCCGAAGATCGACATGGCCGTGCTGGAGGTGGCGCGGGGCGGCCTGCTGCGCGCCGGCATGGGCGTGCCCTTCGTCAACGTGGGCGCGGTGCTCAACGTCAAGAGCGACCACCTCGGCATGAAAGGCATCGACACGCTGGAGCAGCTGGCGGAGGTCAAACGCATCATCGTGGAGGTGGCCAAAGATTGCGCCGTGCTGAACGCCGACGACGAGAACGTCATCCGCATGAGCGCGCACACCGACGCCAAGCACCTCTGCTACGTCACCACCAACCCCGAACACGCCGTGGTGCGCGAGCACATCCGCGCCGGCGGCCGCGCCTGTGCGCTGGAAGCCGGTGTGAACGGGCAGATGATCACGCTCTACGACAAGGGCCGGCACATCCCGCTGATGTGGACGCACCTGATCCCGGCCACCCTCGAAGGCCGCGCGATGCACAACGTGCAGAACGCGATGTTCGCGGCGGCGCTGGCCTTCAGCCTGGACATCAAGCTCGACGCCATCCGCCAGGGCCTGCGCACCTTCGACACCACCTTCTTCCAGGCGCCGGGGCGCATGAACGTGTACGACGAGCACCCGTTCAAGGTGATCTTCGACTACGCGCACAACGCGCACGCCGTGGGCGTGATGGCCGACCTGGCGCAGCGCCTGGACGTGCGCGGCCGGCGCATCGTGGTGGTGGCCGGGCCGGGCGACCGGCGCGACGAAGACATCCGCGACATCGCGCGGGCGGTGGCCGGGCGCTTCGACCACTACATCTGCCGGCGCGACGACGGCCTGCGCGGCCGCGCCAGCGACGAGGTGCCGAACATGATCGCCGCCGTGCTGCGCGCGCAGGGCGTGCGCGAAGACCAGATCACCATCATCCCCGACGAGCAGGAAGCCATCGACCACGCCTTGCGCATGGGCCAGTTCGGCGACCTGCTGCTGGTGTTTGCCGACGCCCTCACTCGCAGCTGGAAGCAGGTGACGAAGTTCAGGCCCGAGGGCGCGGTGGCGCAGGCCGCGCCCGCGATGGCCAGCACACCCAAGGCGGCCGCCGAGGGCGGCGACAGCGGCTCGGAAGACCGCCACCGCAACCCGCTCTCCGACGACGGCGCGCTGCTGGCCAGCGGCTTCGTGCGCGACGAACGCGGCCTGCGCTTCGTTGGCGAAGCTTCAGACTGAGCCGCGGCACAGCACCCGTGCACGACGACGATGAAGGCCCGCCACCGGCGTTCGAGAGCTCGCGCCGGCTGACCGGCCCCAACCGCTGGTTTTCGGTGCCGGCCGTGGCCCTGACACCGCTGGGCGCGGCAGCTGCAGACCCCAGCGCACTGTCCGGCTGGCAGCAGCGTGTGCAAGCGCTGTGCGCCGCCTTGGGCTGGCCGGCGCCGCAAACGCACGTGGCCACGGGCGCGGCCGGCACGGTGCTGGCCTTCGTGCCGCCCGAGGCCGCGCTGCTGACGGCCACCGACCTCAACGAATGGGCCTGGGAGCGCGCGGCCGAGGCGCACGCGCCGCTGGCCGCGCAGGGCTTCGCGCTGACGCAGCCCGCGTGCGACGACATAGACGCCATGGCCCGGCACTTCCGCGCCAAGACCGCCGCCGAGGCCTCGCGCCCGCTGCAGCGCCTGCAAGCCGCCGCCCACGCGCACGGCCTGCCGCTGTTCGACGACGACGACAGCGTCTCCATCGGCATCGGCAGCGGCAGCCGCACCTGGCCGCGCGCCGTGCTGCCCTTGCCCATGGACGTGCCCTGGTCGCAACTGCACGCGCAACCCGTGCTGCTGGTGACGGGCAGCAACGGCAAGACCACCACCACGCGGCTGCTGGTGGCGATGGCCGAAGCCGCCGGCCGCGTGGCCGGCCACTGCAGCACCGAAGGCGTGGTGGTGGGCGGGCAGCCCGTGCACACCGGCGACTACGCCGGCCCGGCCGGCGCCCGCGCCGTGCTGCGGCACCCGGCGGTGCAGTTCGCGGTGCTGGAAACCGCACGCGGCGGCCTGCTGCGCCGCGGCCTGGTGGCGCGGCAGGCCGATGCCGCCATCGTCACCAACGTCAGCGCCGACCACCTGGGCGAGTACGGCATCGCCAGCGTGGAGGACATCGCCGAGGCCAAGCTCGTGGTGGCGCACGCGCTGCGCGAGCACGGCACGCTGGTGCTCAACGGCGGCGACGCGGTGCTGATGGCCGTGGCGCGGCGCACGCCGCACGTGCAGGCGCTGTTCGACGCCGGCCGCGTGGCGCTCTTCGCGCACGACCTGGCACACCCGCTGCTGCAGGCACACCGTGCCACAGGCGCGCCGGTGTGCGGCAGTGCGGGCGGCGAGCTCGTCTGGGCCCAGGGCGACGTGGAAGCTTCGTTGGGCGAGATCTCGCAGATGCCGCTCACGCTGCAGGGCGCAGCGCGGCACAACATCGAGAACATCGCCGCCGCGGTGCTGGCCGCACTCGCTGGCGACCTGCCACTGCCGGCGCTGCGCGCCACACTGGCGCAGTTCGGCGCCGCGCCGCAAGACAACCCCGGCCGCCTGGAACGCTGGCCCTGGCGCGGCGCCACCGTGCTGGTGGACTACGCCCACAACCCCGACGGCCTGGCGCAGCTGCTGCAGGTGGCACAGGCGCTGAAGCCCGTGCGCCTGGGCCTGCTGCTGGGGCAGGCCGGCAACCGCGACGATGCGGCCATCGCGGGGCTGGCCCAGACCGCGGCGCGTTTCGCGCCGGCGCGGGTGGTGGTGAAGGAACTGCCGCAGATGCTGCGCGGCCGCGCGCTGGGCGAGGTGCCGGCGCTGCTGGCCGCTGCGCTGCATCAGGCCGACCTGCCGGCCCACGCGCTGCAGCACGAGCCCGACGAGAAAGCCGCCGCGCTGGCCCTGCTGGCCTGGGCACAGCCCGGCGACGTGGTGGTGCTGCCCGTGCACACCACGGCCGTGCGGCAGGCGCTGGCCCAGGTGTTGGCGCAGGGCACGGCCGCTGGCCCAGGTGCCGAAACGGGCGATGTGTCGGCGCCGACAAGAACTGGCTGAACGCCTGCAACCTGGCGCTGTTGAACTGTGGGCTGTCATTCCATTCACAGCCTGCCAGCCGCCGATGCCCCACCACGCCCCTGAAGCCGGCACCCCGCCGAGCATGCCGCCGGTCGCCCCGCCGCCGAGCCCGCGAGACACCGCCGAGCCCGGCCGCGGCGACGCCTGGCAGGCAGCCTTGTGCGCCGCCTTGTGCGCCTGCCTGGGCGCGGCGCTGCTGCTGGCGTCGTGCCAAGGCGACGGCGGCGAACCCCTGGCCAGCGGCACCAGCCGCAGCAAGGTCGCCGCCAGCATCGGCAGCGCCCTCAGCCCGCGCTGATCGAGGGAGCCGCCGGGGGTGCCACCCCGGCCCCCTCCACGCCGTGGCGTCGCAGTGCCGCGGCCACCGCGCCCTCGGCCTTGGCCGCTTCGATGAACCGATGAAGCACCCGCTGCGCCGCCGCGCCGCGGCCAGCCGGAATGCCAGTGGCCTGCTCGATGACCATGAAGCGGCCGGGCAGCAGGCGCAGCCCGCCGGCTGCGGGGCCCAGGCGCTCGACCTCGGCCTGCAGCGGCTGCTTCACACCCGCGGCGACCTCCGCGCCGCTGGCCAGGAACTCGGCCACCACGGCCTGCGAGCTGGGTGCACGCTGCAGCGTGGCGTGCTGCAGGGTGCGGCTGAGGTAGAGGTCGTAGGCGCTGCCCTGGCCCACCACCACGCGCATGCCGGGGCGGTCGACCTCGTCGTTGCGCTGCAGCGGGCTGGCGCTGCGCACCAGATAGGCGCCCTCGATCAACAGGTAGGGCGCCGAGAAGCGCAGGCCCTCGCCACGCTGCGGATCGACAGCGAAGAAGCCCAGGTCGGCGGCTTCGCTGCGCACCGCAGCCACGGCCTGCGCGGCGGTTTCCACCACCTGCAACGCCAAGGGCACGCGCAACTGCGCGGCCAGGGCGCGGGCGAGATCGACGCTCACGCCTTCGGCCGTGCCCGGCCCGGCCCCGGCGCGGGCCAGCAGCGGGTTGCCCAGGTTGATGGCGGCGTGCAGCGTGCCGCGGGGCGCCAGCAGCGGGGCCTCGTGCATCGACGGCCCCGCTCAGCGCGTGACGGTGGTCACCATCGTGGCCGCCGGGAAGGCGCCACGGAAGCTGAGCACGAAGTTCTCGATGCGGTGGCCCGGCAGCAGCGTGGCCAGCGCGCCCTGCCGCTGCGTGGTGAAGCTCACCTGCGAACCGAAATCGAAGCTGATCAGCGGCAGCGTGGTGGCCATCTTCGTCTCGCGCCCGCCCGGGCCGGCCACCCACCAGTTGGCCAGGAAGCTGGTGTCGAAGCCCGGCACGTTCACCGTGCCGTGGAGGAACCAGCGCGGCCCGGCGGCCGGGTGCTCGGGCGCCACGGCCACGAAGAGATCGCCGCTGCCGCCCGCCGCCGTGGGCGCCGGGGCGGTGTAGGCCAGGCCCTCGTCCAGCACTGCCGGCACGCCGGCGCCGCGCAGTGCCTGCACCAGGGCCGGGCTGTTGCTCACGTAGCCCAGGGTGTAGTTGTTGATGGCGGTGTTGGGGTCGGTGCCGGTGCCGTCGGGCGACACGATGATCAGGCCGACCTGCGCCACGCGCCCCGGCCGCGCCGGGCGGGCGCCCACGCGCACGGCCGCACAGTCGGCGGCGCGCACCACCAGGCGCGCGCCGGCCGCATCGGCCACCAGGGTGTAGCGGGCCGGCACCAGGGCACGCGCGGCGGCAGCGTCCACCACCGCGACGCCGACGAATTCGGTGCATTGCGTGAACTGCACGGTGGGGGGCTGGCTGCCGCCGGGACCGTCGCCGCTGGCCAGGGCGAGCAGGGGACACCACAGCAAGGCCAGGGCTGCGGTGCGGGGCTGGAAGCAAGACAGGGCGAAGGACGGGCGCATGCGGCATCTCCAGGTCGGGTGAACGGGAGCGCATGGTCGGCACTGCGGCCCGCGCTGTCGACCTGCAGGCAACCGTGAAGCTAGGGGGCCGGCGCGCCGGTGCACCGCCGCCCGGCAACGCCCGCTTGGCGTCCCGAAGGCTGGGGTCTTGGGGAACACGAGCAGCGCCGGCCGCAGCCGCGCCACCAGAATGCGCGCCCATGACGCACCCCGCCCACCCCCTCCTCACCGCCCCGGCTCCGGCCGGCCTGTCCACCGGCCCGGGCCGCGGCCTGCAGCGCCGCCACCTGTTGGCCGCCGGCCCCGCCGCACTGCTGGCCGTCGGCCTGCCCGGCTGTGCCAGCCTGGGTGGCAGCGCCAGCACCGAGCCCGATGCCGCCCTGCGGGCCGTGCTGGCCGCACCGCACCGCAGCGAAGCCAACCGCGCACGCGACGTGTGGCGCAACCCCGGCCCCACGCTGGCCTTCTTCGGCATCCGCCCCACGCTCACGGTGGTGGAGCTCTCGCCCGGCGGCGCCTGGTACAGCGAGATCCTGGCGCCCTACCTGCGCACCAGCGGCAAGCTCTACCTGGCGCACTTCCCGGCCGACAGCGCCAACGCCAACATGCGCCGCAGCCGTGCGAACTTCGCCGAGCGCATGGCCAAGGCCCCCGAGCTCTACGACAAGGCCGTGCTGGCCACGCTGCCCACGGCCACCGGCGCGCCCGAGGTGCCGGCCGGCAGCGCCGACCTGGTGCTGACCTTCCGCAACGTGCACAACTGGGTCAGCGACAAGAGCCTGGACGACAAGCTGCGCGGCTGCTTCGCGATGCTCAAGCCCGGCGGCGTGCTGGGCGTGGTGGACCACCGCGCCAACCCCGGCACCACGCTGGAAGCCATGGCCAAGAGCGGCTACGTCACCGAAGCCTTCATGGAAGAACGCGCCCGCGCCGCCGGCTTCGTGCTGGCCGCCAAGAGCGAGATCAACGCCAACCCGAAGGACACGAAAGACCACCCGAACGGCGTGTGGACGCTGCCGCCCACCTTCGCGCGCAAGGAAGTCGAACGCGAGCGCTACGCCGCCATCGGCGAGAGCGACCGCTTCACGCACCGGTATGTGAAGCCGGCTTGAGGCCGGGGCCTGCGGGCGGCCTCTTCGGTGGCCGCACCGCCCGCGCCGCCAGCAGGGACAGCAGCGCCAGCCCGATCAGCGCCAGCGAGCCGGGTTCGGGCACCGGCTGCGCACCACCGCCCGGGGGTGACGCGGGCGGCGCCACGTAGGGCTGGGTGCTGAAGCTCGTGATCCTGCCGCTGTAGCTGATGAAGGTGTCGGGGCCGCCATTGCGGTTCCAGAAGAAGCCGAAGCCGATGGCCTGCACGCTCAGCGTGCCGGGCACGCTGTCGATGGCCAGCGGGATGTCGGTGCCGCTGATCACCGGGTCGTAGAGGCCCCAGGCGAAGGTCAGCGCCAGGCGCCCGGTGACACCGCCGCCGTAAAGCCCGGGGCCCACCTGCCAGCCGGCAGGCAGGCCGGTGATGTCGTTCATCGATTGGTCGATCAACTGCAGCCGGTCGTGCAGGCGGCCCGCGTCGCCGTTGGTCACCACGGCCGCGGCCGAGCCGGGGCCCACGCCGTTGTAGGCGCTGCTGGGCGAAGGCGAGAAGGCCAGGCCCGTCGATCGCGCCTGCAGGCCGCCGGCCTGCAGCGAGGCGCTGAAGCTGTTCAGGCCGGTGAAGTTGTGGACGAGGCTGGTGTTGAAGCTGCTGGGCACGTAGCCATTGGGCGGGGCATTGGTGCTCGTGACCATCGCAGGGTCGAAGATGTAAGTGCCGCTGACCGAGCCCCAGTGGCTTTGCGCGATGGCGCTGGTGCAGCCGTTGCCGGCGCAGGTGTCGAAGCGGGCCGTGTAGTTCAGCTGGATGGGTGCGGCCTGGGCCCCGGCCGCAGCGGCCAAGGCCAGGGAGATGAAGACGCGGGAAGAGCGCATGGCAAAGACCTTGGCAAGGGTGAAATGCCCGAGGCCCCGGCCCCGGTCCCTTGCTTACGCCGCCCCGGCCCGGCCGGTGTGTCACACCGCCGGCCTCCACCCCGCGAACGCGGGGCGCCGCACGCCTTCAGCCGCTGCGCCCGATCAGCCCCGGGTTGCGCTTGAGCATCGGCGTCACCAGCGGCACCGTCAGCATGGTGCTGGCCACCGCCATCAGCAGCAGCGCGGTGAAGGTGCCCGAGGTGATGACACCTTTGTCGAGCAGCACGTTGGCGAAGATGATCTCGATCAGCGCCTTGGTCTGCAGCAGCCAGCCCACCAGGCTGGCCTCGCCCGGCTGCCAGCGCTGCACGCGCGCGGCCAGGTGGATGCCCAGCAGCTTGCCGCCCACGCTGGCGGCCAGCAGCAGCGCCGCAGCCAGGAAGACGGTGGCGCCGCCCAGCGTCCAGTTGGTGCGCAGCCCGGTGCTGAGGAAGAACACCGGCATCAGCACCAGCAGCACGTGGTGGCGCAGCTGGTCGAGCTTGTCGCGGTCGAACCAGCGCATGTCCAGCGCCACGCCGGCCAGGAAGGCGCCCACCATGTAGTGCAGGCCGCACCAGTCGGCGCCCAGCGCCACGACGATCAGCCACACCAGCGCCACGTACCAGCGGTCGCTCTCGGCCAGGCGCTGCATCAGCCAGCGCAGGCCCCAGCAAGCCAGCGCAAACAGCACCAGGAAGATGACCTGCCGGCCCACGCGCTGCCAGTCCAGCAGGATGATGGCCAGCACGCCCCAGATGGCGATGTCGTCGAGGCTGGCATAGCGCAGGATGCGCTGGCCCAGCGGCTGGCGCAGGATGTCCATCTTCTCCATCAGCAGGATCAGGATGGGCAGCGCCGTCACCGCGCAGGCCATGCCGATGCCCAGCACGAACTGCCAGGTGGCGGCCTTCGGGCCCACCCAGCCCGGCACCAGCAGCAGCAGCGCCGCCGCGGCGCAGCCGGCCAGCAGCGGCGTGAAGAGCGCGAAGCCCGCGGTGACGGCGCTTTCGCGCCGGCTCTTCCAGGCCAGCGGCAGGTCGAGCTCGATGCCCGCCAGAAAGACGAACAGCGACACCGCCCACCAGGCCACGCCGTTGAGCGACGCAATCACCGGCGGCGTGAAGATGGCGCCGTAGACCTCGGGCAGCGCCGCGCCCAGCAGCCCGGGGCCCAGCAGCACGCCGGTGACGATCTGCACCACCACCAGCGGCGCCCAGTAATCGGTGCGGAAGACGCGCCAGATCAGGTAGGGGATGCTGAAGACGATCAGCATCGCGACGAGGAAGAGCTCGGTGGTGTTCATCGAGGGGGGGTCGGGGCAGGGCGGCGTGCGAAAGCGCGCGAATGTACCCCGCCGACGCGGCTATCGTCGGAACCCTCAGAGCGGGAGGTTGCATGCGCAGGCAGGTCGGCATCATCGGCACCGGTTCGGTGGGCACGAGCGTGGCGGTGTCCACGCTGCAGGCGGGCGTGGCGCGCACGCTGTGGCTGCACGACCTGAACGCCGCCCGCGCCGAAGGCGAGGCCATGGACCTGGCCCACGGCGCGGCCTTCTACCCCGCCTGCGCGCTGCGCACCGCCACGCTGGCCGAGATGCGGCAGTGCGACGTGGTGGTGGTGGCCGCCGGCCGCAACAGCCGCCCCGGCGAGACGCGCCTGGACCTGCTGCGCGACAACGCACGCGTGATGGCCGACGTCGGCCACGCGCTGGCCGGCTTCGAGGGCACGGTGGTGCTGGTCACCAACCCCGTGGACGTGCTGACGCGCGTGCTGCAGCAGGCCAGCGGCCTGCCGCCCGAGCGCGTGCTGGGCACCGGCACCATGCTCGACACCGCACGCCTGCGCCAGATGCTGGGCGCGGAGCTGGGCGTGGCCACCAACTCCATCCACGCCCAGGTGCTGGGCGAGCATGGCGATTCAGAACTGGTGCTGTGGTCGGGCGCGCAGGTGGGCGGGGTGCCGCTGCGCCAGTGGCGGGGCTGGCAGGCCGAAACCGAGGCGCGGCTCGCCCACGCGGTGCGCGTGGCGGCCTACGAGGTGATCCAGCGCAAGGGCATGACCAACCACGCGATCGGCATGGTGACGGCCCGGCTGCTGCAGGCGCTGCTGCGCGACGAGGGCCGCGTGCTCACGGTCTCGCGCGTGCAGCAGGGCGCGGCGGGGCTGCAGGGCGTGGCGCTCTCGCTGCCCACGGTGGTGGGCCGCGGCGGCGGCGTGCAGGTGCTGGTGCCGCAGATGGATGCGGCCGAGCAGGCGGCGCTGGCCCACTCGGCGCAGGTGCTGCAGGCCGCGGCCGCCAGCGTGGCGGCCTGAACCGCCGGCCGGGTTCTCAGGCCAGCGCGGGCTCGGCTTGCCGCTGGCGAGCGGGCGCCACGCGGCGCGCCTGCACGCCCACGGCCACCAGGCCCAGGGCCATCAGCAGCCAGGTGCCGGGCTCGGGGATCACCGCCACCTGGCGCAGACCCACGGTCTGGATCAGCGTGGCGAACTCGGCGTAGGAGAAATCGCGGTCTTTCGTGCGCTCGATGCTGGGCATCAGCGACGGCGAGGCGCCGGTGGCCATCACCGACCACAGGCTCTCGCCCGGGTTGGGCGCCTGACCACTGGGGTGCACCAGGCTCAGGCCGTGGCCGATCTCGTGCGTGACGGTACCGGCCAGCAGGTTGATGCGCTGCTGGTTGTTGGTGGCCAGGCTCAGCAGCCCGGCGATGCTGTCGGTGAGGGTGCTGCCGAAGATGGTGCCGTTGGCGACGCTGGAGACGCCGGCGCTGTTGCGCACGCAGCCCAGGCAGGCCTGGCCGAGGAAGCCGACGTTCGGGTTGGCGTCGCCAATGGCCATGGTGTACCACTCGGTGTCGCCGTTGGTGGGCGCGGTGTTGCCGTTGCTCCACTCGAAGTTGATGTTCAGCTCGTAGCCGGCGGGCAGCGGGCTCTGCGCGTTGGTGGCGAAGCTGGGGTAGCCCAGGTAGTGGTTCTGCACCGCGGCCAGCGTGGCGTTGCGGATGTCGGTGATCGACATCCCGGTGAAGCCCCAGCTCGCGAACGTTTCGGGCACGCTGGCCACGCCGGCGCGGTCGATCGTGGGCGCGGCCACGAAGTTCAGCATGATGGTCAGCGCTTCGGCCGGCTTGTCGGTGGCCAAGCCGAGGCCCAGGGCCAGCGTGGCGGCGATGGCGGCCTTGCGGCCGGTGTGCAGGGCGCTGCGGGTGTTCATGGCGGTGTCCTCCCTGGGGTGGCCTGACGGCTTTTGTGAGCGGGGTCTGCGGCCACGCCGCAACGCGACCGACTATGCCGAGGAAGCCCGGCAGCGTCTCGCAAGCCAGGCCCCGCACCCCGTGAATGGGGGATGCGCAGCGCCGGCAGGCCTCAGGCCGGCACGGTGTCCCAGGGCGCGACCGAGCCGTCGTCGCTGGCCGGGCCTGCGGCCAAGGCCCCCGGCGCGGAGGCCGCGGGCTCGGTGCGCTGCTGCAGGCCGCCCAGCGCCTCGATCAGCTCGGGGATCAGCAGCTTGAGCTCGCCGGTGAAGAGGGCCACGTCGGCATCGAAGCCGCCCTCGTCCTTCTGCGCAGCGCCTGCGTCGGCGCCGCTGCCTTCCAGCACCACGTCCAGCAGCTTGATCTTCTTCAGCGTCAGCGCTTCGGTGAGCACGAAGCTCACACGCCCGGCCCAGGTGAGCGCCAGCTGCGTGGGCAGCTTGCCCTGGCGCACGTGTTCGCCCACCTCGTCGATGTCCAGCGTGTGGCGCGCGTAGCGCACGGTGGCCTTCTCGCTGTCGGGCTGCTTGAGTTCACATTCGCGGTCGATGCTGAAGCCGGCCGGCGCTTCCTTCTCGGCCAGCCAGGCGGCCATGGCACTGGCCGGGGCCAGCGCCGTCTGCACAAGCGCGACCTTGAAGCCGCCGCCCAGCTGTTCCACGAGACGCGTGACCACGGCATCGGCCTTCTTCACACTGCCGGCGCCCACCAGCAGCCACTGCGCCTTGGGGTCGATCCACACGGCGGTGTGCGAGCGCTTCGGAAAGGCGCGCGGCAGCAGCTGGTGGATGACCTCTTCCTTCAGCTCCTTGACGATCTTGCCCTTGGGGCGGCGGCCGGTGTCCTTCTCGATGGCATCGAGCTTCTTGCCCACCTGATCTTTGATGACGCCGCCGGGCACGGCCTTGGTCTCGGTGGCCAGGCGCAGCAGGTATTGGCCGCCCACGCTCTCGATCAGCGGGCCGTGGGCCTCGCCGCGCGGCTCCACCCAGCCGATGGATTCAGGTTGGCTGGCGCCGCACTCGACGAAACGCGCGCCTTGCAGGCGCTTGTCGATCTCGGCCAGGCCGGGGGCGTCCCAGTGTTCGATGCTGTAGACGAGGGCGTTCTTGAACATGGCGGGGCCGGGTGGCCTGAAGGGCCCCAGGGGCGGGCGTCAGGCAGGGGGAAAGGGGCGCGATTATGGCCGCCGCGGCAGCCGCAGCACGGCCTGCAACCCACCACCAGCGCGCGGCCCCAGCGTGAGCGCGCCGCCCAGGCGCTGCGCGAGTTCACGCGCGATGAACAGGCCCAGCCCGGCGCCACCCGTGGCGCGGTTGCGCGAGCTCTCCAGCCGCACGAAGGGCTGCATCACGGCGGCCAGGTCGGCCTCAGGGATGCCGGGGCCGCGGTCCAGCACTTGCACCTCCACCGCCTCGGCCGTGGCCTGCAGCACCACTTCGGTCGCGCCGGCGTAGCGCAGCGCGTTGCCCACCAGGTTGTCGACGATGCGGCGCAGCGCCAGCGGCTCGGTGGCCAGCACCGTGGGCGCGGCACCTTCGGGCCCGGGCCGCAGGGCCACGGGCTCGCCCTGCTCGGCGCGGTCGTCCACCAGGGCCTGCAAGAGGGCCGCCACGTCCACCTGCTGCGGCGCCGCGCCCCCCGCACTGCCGCGGAAGACCTCCAGCACGGCGTCGATCAGCGCGTTCATCTCGGCCAGGTCGGCCACGCTGCGCCGCTGGAACTGGGCCTCCAGCGGGGTGGTTTCCAGCCGCATGCGCAGCCGCGTGAGCGGGGTGCGCAGGTCGTGCGAGATGGCAGCCATCATCAAGCCGCGGCCCTCGAAGACCTCGCGCAGCTGCTGCGCCATGCGGTTGAAGACGGTGGCGGCGCTGCGCACCTCGGCCGTGCCGTGGCGCTCGTCCAGCGGCGCGGGCTGCCGGCCCTGGGCCAGCGCCGGCCCCAGCCGTTCTGCCGCGCCCACCAGCCGCGTGACCGGCTGGGCCAGCCAGCGCGAGCCCCACCAGGCGGCCAGCGCGATGATGACGAAGCGCACACCGTAATCGATCACCCACAGGCCGCCAGGCAGCGGTGGCGGCAGCGAGGGGAAGGTGGGCGTGGGCGGCTCCCCGCGCGGCGGGGGCCGGCGCGCTTCATCCCCGGCGCGCGGTGGCGGCCTCGTGCTCTCGAAGGCACCGGGGGGCGGGCCGGCGAGCAGGCGCACGGTGCTCCAGGCCGCCACGTGGCTGAGCACCAGCGCCGCCCACATCAGCAGGAAGAGGCGCAGCGCCAGCGTGTCACCGCGCCAGCGGCGCCGGCGCCCGCCGGGGGGCGCGGCGCTCACTGCACCTCCACGTCGAAGAGGTAGCCCTCGCCGCGCACGGTGCGCAGCAGCGTGGGCTCGCGCGAGGTGTCGCCCAGCTTGGCGCGCAGGCGCGAGACAGCCAGGTCGATGCTGCGGTCGTTGACGTCCACGCCGGGCGCGCGCGTCAGCTCAAGCAAGCGCTCGCGGCTGAGCACGCGGCCTGGATGCTCGACGAAGGCCGAGAGCAGGCGGAACTCGGCGGCCGACAGCGGCACGGTCACCTCGTCGGCCGTGAGCAGCTGGCGCGCCACGCGGTCGAAGCGCCAGCCGGCAAAACGCGCCATGCGCGCGCCCGCCGCACCGCCCCGCTGCCCGCGCCGCAGCACGGCCTGGATGCGCGCGATGAGTTCGCGCGGTTCGAAGGGCTTGGCGACGTAGTCGTCGGCGCCCAGCTCCAGGCCCACGATGCGGCTGGTGGGGTCGCCCCGCGCAGTGAGCATGATCACCGGCAGGTTCGGGTGCTGCTGCTGCACCCAGCGCAGCAGGCTCAGGCCGTCTTCGCCGGGCAGCATCAGATCCAGCAGCACGAGGTCGGCCGTGCCGGCCTGCACCAGGCGGCGCATCGTGGCGCCATCGGCGGCGGCCTGGGCCTGCAAGCCGAAGCTCTGCAGGTAGCTGCACAGCGAACTGCGGATCTCCGGGTCGTCGTCGACCACCAGGCAGCGCGTCATCGTTTCCTCCACCCCGGCCGTGCGGGCCGATGGTGGAAGGTTACCCAGAGTCACGGCGTGCCAGCGACTCAAGCGGCGATGCCGACCTGCAGCCGCGCCACGTAACCGGCGCTCAGGCTGCCGGTGACGGTGGCCATCTGTGTGCCCGTGCCGTCGCTGAACACGTTGTCGCTGGCCAGCGTGATGTTGCGCAGGTTGGCCACGCTGGCGCTGTACAGGCTGCTGCCGTTATAGACCGTGCTGCACACATCTTCCGGCAGGGCCAGTTGCGAGGTGCGCAGCTTGTTCGTCCAGCTGCTGGCGCTGTTGGTGCTGCGGTAGATCTCGAAGTGCACGTGCGGCCAGCGGCCCGAGTAGCAGCCCGGGAAGACCGTGACGAAGGTGGCCGTGCCGTCGCTGGCCGTGGGCTGCACGCCGCGCAGGTAGTTCTCGGCGGTGACGCCGCTGCTGTACATCGAGTAGCGGCCCAGCGCATCGCAGTGCCACAGGTAGATGGCGTACTCGGCCAGGTCGGCACAGCTGCCGTTGGTGTTGACGAGGTCGAGGATGATGGTCAGCGGCACGCCCTGCGCCGTGCCGCTGGCACTGGCCACGCTGGTGCGGATGTCGCTGCGCACGATGCCGCTGAGCGCCAGCGCGTTGGCGATGCTGCCGTTCGAGCTGTTGGAGCCGTCGCCGGGGTAGGGGCCGGCGGTCTCTTCGTTGATCACGCTGCAGCTGGTGCTGCTGCCCGTGCCGCTGCCGCCCCCGGTGGTGGTGGTGCCGCCGCCCGAGCTGGTGGTGGCTGTGGTGCTGCCGGCGTCGCTGCCGCCGCCGCCACAGCCCATCAGCGCCATCGCACCGGCGCCGGCACCGCCCACCAGCCAGCGCAGCGCGCCGCGGCGGCGCTGCTGCTGCGCCAGCATGAGGGCGACGTCGTGGGCCAGGCCCTGGTCGTGGTCGTGCTGCGCTTCGGCAGAGGCGGGGGTGTGGCGGGCGGGGTGCTGCGTCATGGCGATGGCTCCGTGGGGTGTGGGAGAAGCGATGCGCCATTGCACCGGCCGCGCTTGTCGGCGGTATCGGTGTTTTGTGTCGAAGCTGAAAAACGCGGCCGCGGGCGGCCGCGCACGTCGTCGGCCGGGCCTTCAGACGCGGAAGTAGAGGCGCCGCCGGTCCAGCCACAGCGCCAGCGCGGCGTAGGCCGAGAGGTTGGCGCAGGCGAAGAGGAAGGAGCCCAGCCGCGGGTCGCTGCCGAGGCCGGCAAAGACGTTCTGGTACAGCCAGGGCAACGGGCTGATGTAAGCCACGGTGCCATCGGGTCGGAAGGCATCGGGCCAACGGATCAGCGCCAGCACGCGCGGCACGAAGCCGGCCAGCACGAAGATGAAGAGCGGGTTCTTGCCGAAGGCCTCGAAGAGCCGCAGCGTGAAGCGGGCCGGCCCCGGCAGCGGGGCCGCGCCCGGTGCACGGTTCTCCAGCAGGTGCATCAGCGTGGCCAGCGTGGCCAGTGCCAGCGCGGTGCTGAGCAGCACGTAGCTCGGCGTCCAGATCTTCTTGTTCAGCGGTACCGCCAGCTGCCAGGCGTAGGCCGCCAGCGCCAGCACCGCGGCGATGACGAAGAAGCGCACCAGCAGCGCCGCATCCACGCGCCCGTGCTGCATCAGCAGATGGCCCACCCACCAGCCCAGCAGCACCTGCGCGATGGCCGGCGGCGTGCTGGCCAGGCCCTCGGGGTCGAAGGGGAGGCCTTCGCCGCGGTACAGGTGGCTCGCGCCCAGCAGCGAACGATCGACCGCGGTGCCGAACCAGCCCAGCAGGCCGTAGGGGTCGGCCGGGTCGCCGAAGGCCAGGCAGGCCGCCCAGTAGCCCAGCAGCAGCACGGCCACCGCGATGAGCGCGCCGCGCACCGACAGCCACCAGACGATGAGCGCCGCCGCGCCGAAGCACAAGGCGATGCGCTGCAGCACGCCCATCGTGCGCAGCGTCTCCATGCTCTTGAGCGCCAGCGCGCCATCGGCTGTCCAGAAAACGAAAGGCGCGGCGTTGAGGAAGAGCCCGAGCGCAAAGATGAGGGCCACGCGCTTGGCCACCCGGCGCAGGAACACGGCCTGCCCCGCGGCGCGCAGCCCCGGCATCACCAGCGCCAGCGCGTTGCCCACCGCGAACAGGAAGAAGGGGAAGACCAGGTCGGTGGGTGTGCAGCCGTGCCAGCCGGCGTGCGCCAGCGGCGGGTACAGGTGGGCCCAGCTGCCCGGGTTGTTGACGAGGATCATCAGCGCCACGGTGGCGCCGCGGAAGACGTCCAGCGAGAGCAGGCGTTGCGTGTTCATCGCAGCGGGCTCCAAGCATTCACGCGCGTTCAGCGACGCAAGGCGGCTTCGATGCTGCCGCCGGCGGCCTCCAGCCGGGCCTGCGCGGCCTCGGCCCCCAGGCCGGCCTTCAGCATCACGATGGCCAGCTTCACGCGGCTGCCGCTGGCCGCCAGCGCGGCGCTGGCGGCGGCTTCGTCGGCGCCGCTGGCCAGCATGGTCAGGCGCAGCGCACGCTTCACGAGCTTGGCGTTGCTGGCCTGCACGTCGACCATCAGGTTGCCGTAGACCTTGTGCAGCTTCACCATCACCGCGCTGCTGAAGGTGTTGAGCGCGATCTTCTGCGCCGTGCCGGCCTTCAGGCGCGTGCTGCCGCTGATGACTTCGGGGCCGGTGTCGAGCAGCACGCCCACCTCGCAGGCCGCCAGCAAAGGCGCGCCGGGGTTGTTGGCGAAACCCACGGTCAACGCGCCGCGCGCACGCGCCGCCTCGGCCGCGCCCAGTGCGTATGGCGTGCCACCGGAAGCGGCCAGCAGCAGCACCACGTCGAGCGCGCCCACGCCGGCCGCGGCGATGTCGGCCGCGCCGCCTTCGCGGCTGTCTTCGGCGCCTTCCACCGCGCGGTAGAGCGCGCCCTCGCCGCCGGCCAGCAAGGCCAGGGCGCGTTCGTGCGGCCACGAGAAGGTGGGGTGCAGCTCCACACTGTCGAGCAGGCCCAGGCGGCCGCTGGTGCCGGCGCCGGCATAAACCAGCCGGCCGCCTTCGCGCAGGCGCGCCGCGGCGGCGTCCACCGCCTGCGCCAGCGCGGGGCCGGCGGCGCGCACGGCCTCGGCGGCGCAGGCCTGGTCTGCGGCCAGCGCATCCACCAGCGTGGCGGTGTCGTAGCGGTCGAGCTGGGGGTGATCCGGGTGGGCTTGTTCGGTGTTCAGCAGCATGGGGGCGGCGTGTCGGGGGAAAGGTGGGTTCGTCAGAGCTGGATCAGCGCCCGCGGGCCCAGCTGGCCCACGGCGTTGACGCCCTGCACCCAGAGCAGGTCGGCGCCCTCGGGGTCGAGCTCGCGTTCGGCCGGGCCGGGCGCACTGAACACCCAGCGCGGGTGCTCAGGCCCGCCATACCGCCGCCACACCGCCCAGCGCACCGGCAGAGCACCGGCCACCGCAGGCTCCACACGCACGCGCAGGCCGGCCGGGGTGGCCACGCGGCGCAGGCCGGGCAGGCCCACGGCCGGCGCTTCCAGCCAGGGTGTGGCCGGCACCAGCGCCGGCGTGGCGTAGGCGCCGCGCTGCAGCAGCGTGGCGATGCCGTCGCGGTCTTGCTGCAGCGTGATCAGGCTGAAGTGCACGTGGCCGCCGGCCGCGGGCCGGTGGCGCGTGAGCGCGATCTGGTCGGCGATCTCGCGCGCCGGCCACACGTTGCCCGGCACGCCCTGCGCCGCCACGCCGGCGGTGCCCACGCGGCTGGTGAAGAGGCCCGGCCAGACGTGGCGCTGCTTGGGGTTCTGCGTGAGCCAGTGGTCGAGCAGCACACCGTACTGCTGGCCGCTGCGCGCCACGGGCCAGTAGAGCTGCGGCGTCCAGTAATCGAGCCAGCCTTCTTCCAGCCACTTCTCGGCGTCGGCGTAGAGCTTGTCGTACTGGCTGAAGCCGGTGATGCCGGGCGGCCGGCGGTCGGGCCGCGGCAGGCCGAAGGGGCTGATGCCGAAGCGCGCGTGCGGCTTGACCTCGCGCACGGTGCGGTGCATCGCCTGCACGAGGCGGTTGACCTGCTCGCGGCGCCAGTCTTCGCGTGTGAGCGTGCCGCCGGCGAGCTGGTAGCGGGCCCAGGCTTCTTCGTCGGGGAAGGGCACTTCAGCGCCGGCCGGGCCGCCGGGCTGGGGGATGGGGTAGGGGTAGAAGTAGTCGTCGATGTGCACGCCGTCGATGTCGTAGCGGCGCAGCACGTCGGCCACCACGGCCAGGGTCTGCGCGACGGCGGCGGGCTCGGCCGGGTCCATCCACAGCATCTCGCCGTAGCGCTTGACGGCCGCCGGCTCGCGCAGCGCGATGTGCGGTGGCGCCAGCGGGCTCTTGGCCGTGGCGTGCCGGGCGCGGTAGGGGTTGAACCAGGCGTGCAGCTCCAGCCCGCGGCGGTGGGCTTCCTCCACCCAGAAGGCCAGCGGGTCCCAGGGCGCTTCATCGGCGCGCCAGGGCGGCTGGCCTTGCGTGCCCGAGAGGTACTCGGTCCAGGGCTCCAGCGTGCTGGCGTACAGCGCACACCCGGCCGGCCGCACCTGCAGGATGAGCGCGTTCAGGCCCAGCGTGCGGGCGCGCTCCAGCAGCACCAGCGCCTCCGCGCGCTGCTCGGCGGCGCTCAGGCCGGTTTTGCTGGGCCAGTCGATGTTCGCCACCGTGGCCACCCAGGCGGCGCGGAACTCGCGCGGCGCCGGCGGCGGCTGCAGCGGGCCGACGGCCGGGGGCGGGGCCACGCCCGCGGGCGCAGCGGCCGCGGGGCCAGGCGGCTGTGCAGCAGCGCCGCCTGCTTCGGCCGCGGCGCCAGGGGCCCCAGCCGGCTGCAGGGGCTGTTGCGCACACCCGCTGCTGCCGGCCAGCCAGGGCGCGCCCACCGCAGCGAGGGCCGCCGCGCCGAAACGGCGGCGCTTCAAACCGGCACCACCGCGCGCAGCGCAGCCAGACAGGAACGAGGCAAGGTCAGCATGGGTTCATCCTAGCGCCGGGGTTCATCGGCTTTGCGCCGCCGGCAGTTCGTACAGCGCATCGGGGCAGCGCTCTTCGTTGCCGCGGCCATCGCTGAAGGAGCGCGCCACGAAACCGTGGTGCTCATAGAAGGCGCGGGCCTGCCCGTTGGCCTGGAAGGTGTAGAGGCGCACGGGCCGTGGCAGCGTGCGCAAGGCCTGCGCCAGCAAGGCGCGGCCCAGGCCAGCGCCCACGTGGGCCGGGTGCACGTAGAGCTGTTCGATCCAGCCGGCAGGTTCGGGCAGGTCGGCGGGGTCGAGCGCCGTGGCCAGCACGCCCTGCACCTCGCCGTCGACCAGCGCCACCGTCACGCCACCGCGCGGCAGCAAGGTGCCGGCCACCCAGGCGGCCACGTCCTCGTCGCCATGCACCTGCGGCAGGAAAGGCAGCAGCACACGCCGGCTCTCGATCAGCACCCGCGCCACGGCCGCGGCATCGGCCGGCGTGGCGGCACGCAGCGCCGGGGCCGCGCGGCCGGGGCGGTGCAGCACGAAGTGGTGTTCGGTGCAGCGCTCGCCGCGGAAATCGGCCTCCAGCGTGGCCAGCGGCCTGAAACCCAGGCGCTGCAGCAGCCGCACCGAAGCCGCGTTGCGCGCATCGGTGATGCCCAGCACGCGCCGCGCCGGCGTGCCGGACCACACCGCCTGCAGCGCCAGGCCCACGGCCTCGGCGGCCAGGCCGCGTCCCTGCGCCGCGCGCGCCAGCGTGAAGCCGATCTCCAGCGCCTGCCCATCGGCGTGCAGGTGCAGGCCGATGTCGCCCAGCAGGGCATCGCTGGTGGTGTCGGCGATGGCGATCTGCAGCCAGTCACTGGCCGGGCAGAAAGGTGTGGCCTCGGGCGTGGCCACGGCCGCGATGAAGGCCGCGGCCTCGGCCAGGCTCAGCGCCGACCAACCCTGGTAGCGGCCGAGTTCGGGGTCGGCCCGCAGCGCGTGAAAGGCCGCGGTGTCGGCCGCGCGCAAGCGGCGCAGGCGCACGCGCGGGCCGGCCAGCGCCCAGGCTTCATCGGGCACGGCGCCCTGCATGGCCGGCTGCGGCGGGTCTCAGAGCGCGGCGGCAGCGCTGGCTGCCGGCGAGGCGGGTGTTGCGGCCGGCGCAGCCGGTGCAGCAGGCCGCGGCGCCGGCCGCGCTGGCGGCACGATGGGCTGTGCAAACGGCGCCGGCCCCGCCGGCTCGGTCTTGGCGCCGCCCTTGGTCAGCACCCACAGGATTGCCGAGCTTTCGGCGTCGGGCAGGCCGCTGTAGCTGGTGGGCCGGTAGCGCATCTGGAAGTTCATCAGCACGCGCTCGGTCTGCTTGTCGAACACGCCGGTGGGCTGGACGTTGTAGCCGTGCTGGGCCAGGCTGCGCTGGATCCAGATCATCTCCGGCGGCTGCGCTTCGAAGACGGCGCGTTGCGCGGCGACGGCGGCGGCGTCGGGCCAGGGCGGGGTGATGCCCAGATCGCTGAACAGCTTCCAGGGAAAGGTGGGGCCCGGGTCTTCCTTGTAGCTGGGCGTCACCTCGCCGTGGCCGAGGATGTGCTCGGGCTTGATGCCGTGGCGCTTGACGATGTCCTTCACCAACGGGATCAGCGCGTCGATCTGCGCCTGCGGGAAGGGCGCGAACACCTTCTGTCCGTTGGGCAGCTGCACGTAGCCCGGGTGCACGATCTCGATGCCGATGCTGCTGCTGTTCAGGCGGTGGTTCGGGCCCCAGGCGCTGGCGCCCGAATGCCAGGCGCGCCGGTTCTCGTCGACCAGCCGGAAGATGCGCGGCTGTGGCTCGTCGCTCAGCAGGTAGTGCGCCGAGACCTGCTGCTCGGTGAGGATCTTCATCGAGGTGGGGAAGTTCGCCACCGTGTAGTGGATGACGAGGAAGAGCACCCGGCTGTCCTGCCCCTTGGCGGTGCGCGTGGCGTCGATGGGTACGCCGCCTTCGGTGGTGGTGGGCGGGCCGCTGGCACAGCCGGCGAGCAGCGCAGCAAGAACCAGGGCCAGGGTGGGGGCCAGACGGGGCATCTTCATGGCGCTGCATTCTGCCGCCGCATCGCACAATCCCTGCATGCTGCTTCGCTCACGTCCCATAACCCTGCGCGCCGCGCTGCACGGCGTGGCCCTGGCCGCGGCCGGCCTGTTCAGTGCCGCCGCCGCACTGGCGCAAGACACGCTGCCACCCCCCGTGCAGGCCGCGCTGGCCCAGGCAGGCCTGCCCGCCGAAGCCCTGGCCGCCGTGGCGCTGCCACTGGGCCACCGCGCCACGACCTGGGAGCACCGCGGCCGCGTGCCGGTGCAACCCGGCTCGACGATGAAGCTCGTCACCAGCGTGGTGGCGCTGGACCTGCTGGGCCCCAACCACCGCGGCCACACCGAACTGCGCAGCGCCGCCCCGCTGAACGACGGCGTGCTGCAGGGCGACCTCGTGCTCAAGGGCGGCGCCGACCCCGAACTCGGCCTGCCGCAGCTGTGGGCGATGCTGGTGGATCTGCGCCAGCGTGGCGTGCAGCACCTCCAGGGCGACCTGGTG
Organism: Rubrivivax rivuli; assembly: GCF_004016505.1. Classification (GTDB taxonomy): domain Bacteria; phylum Pseudomonadota; class Gammaproteobacteria; order Burkholderiales; family Burkholderiaceae_C; genus Rubrivivax; species Rubrivivax rivuli. Next base: position 383,094 of record NZ_SACR01000001.1, read on the forward strand.
CTCGACCGCACGCTCTTCCGCCCGGCGCGTTTCGACCAGAACCTGCCGCCCTTCGACGAAGCGCCCGAGTTCCCCTACAACGTCATCCCCGACGCGCTCTACCTCGCAGGCAACCTGCTGCCTTTCGAGCTGCGTTCGCTGCCCGACGGCACGGTGCGCGCCGAGACCGTGCCGGCGCTGCCCGGCATCAGCTTCAGCAGCCGCATGACGCTCAACGACAAGCGCTGCGCCGATTGGGACGACGGCTGGCTGCCGGCGGCCGTGACGCCCGGCACCAACGCCACGACAGGCACGCAGATCGAACTGCGTGGCAGTTTCCCGCGCAACTGCACGCGCCGCGTGGCGCTGCAGCTGATCGACCGCAGCGAGATGGCCGGCGCGATGTTCCGCGCGCTGTGGCAGCAGCTGGGCGGCACCTGGGCGGGCCGCGTGCGCGAAGCCGCTGCACCCGCCGGCACGCAGGTGCTGGCGCGGCGCGACGCCCGCCCCTGGGGCGAGCTGCTGCGCCCGCTGAACAAGACCAGCGACAACGCGCTCACGCGCCTGCTCTACCTGCAGCTGGGCGTGCCGGCCATGGCCGCCAACCCGCAGGCCAGCACCTTCGAGCTGGCCGACCGCGCGGTGCGCGGCTGGTTCACGAAAAACGGCATCGACCCCACGGGGCTGGTGATGGACAACGGCTCGGGCCTGAGCCGCAGCGAACGCATCAGCGCCTGGCAGATGGCGCGTTTGCTGCAGGTGGCCTGGGCCGGGCCGAACGCCAGCGACCTGGTGATGAGCCTGCCCACCGTGGGTGTGGACGGCACCATGCGCAACCGCCTGAAGGAAGGCCCGGCCGCCGGCTGGGCGCGCCTGAAGACCGGCACGCTGCGCAACGCGGTGGCGCTGGCCGGCTATGTGCGCGATGACAACGGCCGCCCCTGGGCGCTGGCGCTGATGGTCAACCACGAACGCGCATCGCAGGCGCGGCCGGTGCTCGACGCCTTCGTCGACCACTTCGCACGGTCAGGCCCCTACATCGCGTGGCCTGAGAGCTTCCTGCAGCAGCCCGACACCCCGCCGCAGCCGGGCCGCTGGCCCTGAAAAAAGAAGAACCGCCGGGCCCCGTGAGGGGCGTCGGCGGTTCCATGGCACGCCCCGGCCGCAGCCGGGGCCCTGGCAGCCAGCGTCAGAAGAACTTGTAGCTGGCGCTCAGGCTGAAGCGGCGACCCAGCGCGCTCTGCAGGCCCGGATCCCAGTAGGTGAAGGCCGAGGGGAAGCCGTTGGCGCGGTTGTAGTCGTTGGCAAGGTTGAAGATCGTGCCGTTGAGCGTGAGGTTCTTGATGCCGTCGTAGCTCACGCCGAGGTCCACCGTGCGCTCATGGCGCACCTTGCAACGGCCGGCCGCCTTCAGCTGCTGCTGCGCTGCGCTCAGGGTCGAGGCGGCGTTGTTCAGGCAGGCCGACGAAGTGCCGGTGGAGATCGGATCGCTGTGGTTGTGTCGCAGGAAGCTGTTGAAGGCGCCGGCATCCCAACGCAGCGTCACGCTGCCGCGCGAACGCGGGATGTCGCTGTTCGAGGTGCCCACCCAACGATCAATCGGCGCGCCTTCCAGCACCAGGCGGTCGAAGCGCTTGGTGTAGGTGCCCTGCAGCTTCACGCTGAACTTGCCGATGTCGGTGGCCGGCAGGCGCACCGTCAGGTCGTAGTCGATGCCGGCGGTCTTCGTCCACTTGAAGTTGCCGTACTGGCGCGTCAGCAGAATGATCGGGCCGCTGTTGGGGATGAGGTTGCCCTGCGCGTCACGCAGCCAGGTGCCCTGGTTGGGGTCGCGCGTGATCTGTGCCGCCGCCGGGCCGCTCGGGTTGGCGTTGTAGGCATCCATGATGTCGGCGCCGCGCTGCACGCGGATTTCGTCGTCACGCTGGAAGTACCACATGTCGATGCCGAGGTCGATTTCCTTGATCGGCTCGAGCACCATGCCCAGCGTGAAGGAGCGCGAGGTTTCGGCCTTCACGTTCGGGTTGCCGCCCACCACGGTGGCGATGCTGCCCGGGTTGGCCACACCGGTGACGCCAGGGCTGAAGCCCAGCACGTTGCAGTCGCGCGGCGTGTTCAGGTTGATCGCCGGCGAGTTGAAGGTGGCGGGCGTGGCCAGCGTGTTGTTGCAGCGCAGGCTGTCGACGATGCGGCGCTCGCCGAAGCTGTGGAAGGACAGGTTGAAGGCGTTGCCGATCTGCGAGATCGACGGCGCGCGGAAGCCCGTGGCGGCGGTGCCGCGGAAGGCCAGCACGCCCTTCATCGGCGTCCACTTGAAGCCCAGCTTGCCGGTGGTGGCGTTGCCGAAGTCGCTGTACTTCTCGGCGCGCAGCGCGGCCTGCAGTTCCAGCTCTTTCAGCACGGGCAGGCTCAGTTCGCCGAAGGCGGCGAAGGTGGTGCGGCTGCCGCTGGCGCCGTTGGCCACCAGGCCGATGTAGTCACCCGCGAAGTAGTTGGGGTCCGAGGTGGCGGTCAGCGACTCGCGGCGGGCTTCCACGCCCAGGGCCACGGCCGCATTGCCGCCACTCAGCTTGAACAGCTCGCGGCTGGCGCGGAAGTCCAGCGAGGTGATGGTGGATTCGCCCTCGTTGACGGCGGTGCTGGACACGCTGGCGATGCCTTCGGGCGTGTTGGGCTTGCCGAAACGGTAGGTCTGGTTGGCGATGGCGGCGGTCAGCAGCGAGGCGCGCACGCGGCCTTCCTGCTCACGCATGTTGTCCTGCTTGCTGTACAGCAGCGCAGCATCGAAGTCCCAGTCGCCGAAGGTGCCTTCGATGCCGGTGGTCAGGCGCAGCGACTTCAGCGTGTTGATGTCGCCGCGGGGCAGGTCCTCGAAGCGGTAGATCAGCTGGATGGGCTGCGCGTTGGCGGTGCCGCGCGTCGGGTTGTCGGGGTGCGTGGCCGGCAGGACGATGGCGGGCTGCTGGCGGAAGGTGCCGTTGAGCAGCGGCCAGGTCACGGCCGAGCTGCTGCTGGTCGTGGTGAAGAGCGTCGTCGTCATCGCATACGGGATGCGCTGCTCGTTCGTCTTCGTCTGCGAGTACATCAGGTCGGCGTAGGCCGTCAGGCTGTTGCTGATGGCGAAGGTGCCGCGCACCGTGGCGTTGAAGCGGTCCTGCTCGGAGATCGTTTCGTCGGCCCCGTCGAAATTGAAGCGGCACATGCCGGTGGGCAGGCTGCCGGTGGTGGCCAGGAAACCGGCCGGACGGTTGGGCACGCCCTGGCCCACGGTCTGCTCGGTCGGGCAGCCCGGCAGCGTGCCGAGGTAGTTCACGCCCGACAGGCTGTTGTTGGCCACCGAGATGCCGTTGATGGTGGTGCTGCCCGTCAGGCTGGCCGGCACGCGGTAGTAGTTGCCGTAGAACGAGGCGCTGGAATCGGGCGTGAAGCGCGCCAGCGAGCCGGTGCTCGTGAGGAAGGCGTCGTAGCGGGCCTGGTTGCCGCGGTCGACGAGGTCGATGAAGTTGACCGGGTCACGCTTGTTGTAGCTGACACCGCCGAAGACGTTGAAGCGCTGGGTGTCGATGTTGCCGAAGCCGAAGGTCAGGTCGACCCCCTTCTGCACGCCGCGGCCGCGGTCGTTGGCCGAGTAGCTGGCGCTGGCCTCGGCCCCCTGGTAGTCCTTGCGCAGGATGTAGTTGATCACGCCGGCCATGGCGTCGGAGCCGTACATGGCCGAGGCACCGTCCTTCAGCACGTCGATGCGGTCGATGGCGCCCTTCGGGATGGTGTTCACGCTGATGAGCGAACCCCGGCCGAAGTTGATGTCCACCGCGGCCACGGGGGCCGTGCGGCGGCCGTTGATCAGCACCAGCGTGGCTTGCGAGCCGAAGCCGCGCAGCGAGATGGTGGACAGGCCGCCGACGAAGCCCGAAGCGGCGGCGTCGCCGATGGAGCCGGTGTCCACGGCGCCGGTGGAGCGCAGCAGCTCTTCGATGCTGGTGTAGCCCGAGCGCGAAATCTCTTCGCGGCCGAAGCTCTGCACCACGGACGGCGTGACGGTGTCGGTGCGCTTGATCAGCGAGCCCGTGACCTCGATGCGTTGCGGCGTGGCAGCCGCAGCGGGAGCAGCCGCGGGCGTGGTCTGCGCCAGGGCGGGCGCGGCGATGGCGGCCAGGGCCGCCAGGGCGAGGAGGTGGTGACGTGCTTTCAAGGAGGGTCCCTCGTTCTTTTGCGAAAGGCGCTGCCGAAAGCAGCATCCATGCCATTTCCGGGTGACGTCCGTGTTACGGGCATCTTTCCGGTTCGTAAGTGATTGCATCACCGCGCCCCTGCCCGGCATGCCCGGGCTTGCCCCAATTTGTGGCGCCGCCGCATCGGCCATGCGCCACAAAGGCGCAAAAGTGCGCACGTTGCCGACACCAGGTGCGGCCACACGGTCGCGCGCAACGCCTGCTAGATTCCGCGGCTTCTTCCGGCGCGCCGGGGCGCCAGGCGGCGCGGCGCGCCGCAACGCTGTCATGCCGCCCCTGCGGCGAAAAGGCCTGCCGATGTCTTCCCGCTCCCTCCCTTCCTCCTGCCTGCCGGCGCGCGGTGTCGCGGCAGCCTGCGCTTTCGTCGCGGCGGCCTGCCTCGGCAGCCTGCCCGCCAGCGCCAACGAACCTGCTACGGCCGTCTACCAGCAGCCTTCTGCCGACATCCGCGCCGTGCTCGACGCACCCGGCCTGCCGCAGCACAGCGTCTCGCCCGACCAGCGCACGCTGGCCGTGGTGCAGCTGCGCCGCCACCGCAGCGTGGCCGAGCTGGCGCGCCCTTCGCTGCGCCTGGCCGGCGTGCGCTTCGACCCCGCGGCCAGCGGCCCGCAGCTGGTGGGCACCATCGAACGCCTGGCGCTGCGCAATGTCGAGCAGGCCGGCGCCCCTGAACGTGTCGTCGCGCTGCCTCCGGGCGGTGCCTTCCACCAGATGCGCTGGTCGCCGGACGGCCGCCGCTTCCTGCTGCAGCGCCGCACCGACAGCGCCACCGAGCTGTGGGTGGGTGAGGTGGCCAGCGCCCAGGTCAAGCCCCTGAAGGGCGTGCGGCTGAACGCGGTGCTGGGCGCCGACATCGCCTGGCTCTCGGCCGACGAGATCGCCGTGCTGGCCGTGCCCGACAAGCGCGGCCCGGCCCCCGTGTTCACCGCGCCCAGCGGCCCGGTGGTGCAGGAATCGATGGGCCGCGTCTCGCCCGAGCGCACGCTGCAAGACCTGTTGAAGGACAGCCAGGACGAGGCCGTTTTCACGCACCACGCCACCTCGGTGTTGCGCCGCGTGCAGCTGAAGACCGGCGCCACGCGCGAGATCGGCGAGCCCGGCCTCTTCTTCAACCTGGTGGTGGCCGGCAACGGCGCGCTGCTGACCGAGCGCCTGGTGCCGCCCTTCAGCTACCAGGTGGCCTGGAACGACTTCAACTCGGTGGCCGAGCTGCGCGACGCGCAGGGCCAGGTGCAGCGCGAGCTGGGCCGCGTGAAGATGGCCGTCGGCGTGCCCATCGGCGGCGTCGTCACCGGCCCGCGCCAGTTCTGGGCCTCGCCGCTGGCCGATGGCGCCGTCTACTGGGTGGAAGCGCTGGACGGCGGCGACCCCAAGGCCAAGGTGCCGCACCGCGACCGCCTGATGCGCCTGGACGCGCCCTACCGCGGCGAGCCTCGCGAGGTGCACCGCACCGCCGGCCGGCTGGGCGGGCTGCTCTTCCTCGAAGACGGCCCGCGCGCGCTGGTGACCGACTTCGACCGCGACCGCCTGTGGGTCACCGGCGCCCTGGTGGCGCTGGACGGCAGCGCGCCGGCGCGCACGCTGCAGGACCGCTCGATGCGCGACCGCTACCGCGACCCGGGCACGCCCGTGAGCCGCACGCTGGCCAACGGCCGCAGCGCGGTGCGCGTGGACGGCGGCGCGCTGTGGCTCATCGGCGCCGGCGCCAGCCCGCAGGGCGAGCGCCCCTTCCTCGACCGCCTGACGCTGGCCAGCGCGAAGACCGAGCGGCGCTTCCAGTCCACGGCCACCCACTACGAGCGCCCGCTGGCCGTGCTGGCCGACGGCCGCATGCTCACCAGCCGCGAGAGCGCCACCGAGCCGCCGAACATCGTGCTGCGCAGCGGCGAGGGCCTGGCGCAGATGCAGGCCCTGACCACCCACGCCGACCCCACGCCGCAGCTGCGCAACATCCAGCGCGAGCTGGTGAAGTTCAAGCGCGCCGATGGCGTGGAGCTCTCGTTCTGGCTCTACACCCCGCCCGACCAGAAACCCGGCGAGCGCCGCCCGGCCTTCGTGTGGGCCTACCCGCTGGAGTTCACCGACGCCAGCACCGCCGGCCAGGTGAGCGGCGCCAACAGCCGCTTCAGCACCTTCGGCACCACCAGCCCGCTGATGCTGGTGCTGGACGGCTACCCCGTGCTGATGGACGCCACCATGCCCGTGGTGGGCAAGCCCGAGACGGTGAACGACAGCTTCGTCGAGCAGATCACCGCCAACGCGCAGGCCATCATCGACAAGGCCGTGGAGATGGGTGTGGCCGAGCGCGAAAACATCGTCGTCGGCGGCCACAGCTACGGCGCCTTCATGACGGCCAACCTGCTGGCCCACACCGACCTCTTCAAGGCCGGCATCGCGCGCAGCGGCGCCTACAACCGCACGCTCACGCCTTTCGGTTTCCAGAGCGAGCGCCGCAGCTACTGGGAGGCGCAGGACGTCTACCTGCGCCTGAGCCCCTTCAACTACGCCAACAAGCTGAAGGAACCGGTGCTGCTGATCCACGGCGACAGCGACAACAACGCCGGCACCTTCCCCATCCAGTCGCAGCGCCTGTACCAGGCGCTGGCCGGCACGGGTGGCAACGTGCGCTACGTGGTGCTGCCCTTCGAATCACACGGCTACATCGCCCGCGAGAGCGTGGGCCACACGCTGCGCGAGATGAGCGACTGGATGAAGCGCCAGACGCGCGACCCGCGCGCGCCGGCCGCGAAGTAAGGCCTAGACGTTCAGGCGCGCTTCAGAGACGTAGTGCTGGCGGAAGGTCTCGAAGTCCATCGAGTCCTCCGCCTCCAGCGCCTGCTGGCGCCGCACCGACACCGCGGCCATGGCCTCGAAGTTGGCCTGGTGCTCGGCCGGCCAGGGCAGCGCCAGCATCTGCGCGCGCGTGGCCTCGGCCTGGTGGCGGATGAAGGCGGTGTAGCGCAGGTCGAAATCCTTCTCGATGGCAGCCAGCACGCGGGCCGAGGGCAGCGTGGAAGGTGCCGCCAGCGCCGCCTGGCCCGCGGCCACCGCGGCGCTGTAGGCCTCGGTGCCGTGCGCGGCGTCCAGCGCCAGCGCGATGGTGGCGCACTCGGTGAGCAGCTCGTGCGCCCAGTCGGCCAGCAGCACGGGCTGGCCGCCTCGCTCCAGCGTCAGGCCAGGCTCGCGGCCGTGGGCGGCGGTGTGGTGCTGGTTGCGGCCGAGTTCGGCGATCTCGGCCGGTGTGTCGGGCGGGCTGTCCTGCAGCAGGCAGTGCAGCAGGAAGACATCCAGGAAACGCAGCGTCTGCGCGTTGATGCCCACCGGCTCGAAGGGGTCGAGGTCCATGCAACGCACCTCGATGTACTCGACACCGCGCTCGCGCAGCGCGTGCAGCGGGCGTTCGCCGCTCTTGATCACGCGCTTGGGGCGGATGGTGCCGTAGAACTCGTTCTCGATCTGCAGCAGCGTGGTGGCGAGCTGGTTGTACTCGCCGCCCAGGTTGCGCACGCCGATCTTCTCGTAGGCCGGGTAGGGCTGCGTCAGCGCGCCGTGCAGGCTGGCGGCATAACCATCCAGGCTGTTGTAGCTGACGGCCAGGTTGGCCTGCGCCTCGCTCTGGTAGCCCAGCCGGCCCATGCGCAGGCTGGTGGCATAGGGGTGGTAGAGCGTGCCCGGGCTCAGGCGCTCCAGGCCGTGCGGCCGGCCCTCGACAAAGGTGGGGCACACCGCCGGGCTGGCGCCGAAGAGCGTGAGCAGCAGAAAGGCGTGGCGTCGGAAGTTGCGGATCAGCGCGAAGTGCTCGTCGTTGCTCAGCCCCGGCATCGACCAGTTGTAGTGGATGCCGCTGATGGTCTGCATGCGCCGCCCGTAGCGGTGGCCCAGGCCCATGCGGTAGACGCTCTTGGCGCGGCCGATGTTGCTGCTGCCGTAGCGGCCCAGCGGGATGGTCTCGTCGGTGGGCAGGCCGCAGGGCATGCTGCCCACCCACAGGCGTTCGTCACCGGTCTTGGCCAGTTCGCGGTAGACGAACTGGTGGATGCGCGTGAGTTCGTCCAGACAGCTTTCCACGCCCGCGTGCACGCCGGTGATGAGCTCGAGCTGGCTCTCGCTGTAGTCGGTGGTGATGTGCGGGTGCGTCAGCGGTGAGCCGAGCGCGGCCGGGTGCGGCGTGAGCGCCAGGCCGCCCGTGGGCAGCGCGCGCAGGCTTTCCTTCTCGACGCCACGGCGGATGCCGAGCAGGCGCTCGGTCGGCAGTTGGCGCAGTCGTTGAGCCAGGGTCATGGGATCTCTTCCAAGGCAAGGGGGCCGGCCGTGGAACGCCACAGCCGCCGGGGGGCGAAGGTTAAAGCCTGCCGTCTGTTCGTGCAGGAGGCTGGTCAAACCTTGGACGCAGCCCCAGGGCAAGCCACGAGCGGCGGCGCCGCTGCGGCCCGCCTAGACTGGCACGACGATGCGACACCTCCTTGACACCCCCGCCCGCCCGCACCCCGATGCCCCCTTGCCCGATCGGGCACGCCGCCGCAGCCTGCAGGCCGCGCTGGCCCTGGGCCTGGGCGGCGGCCTCTCGCTGGCTGGCTGCGCCAGCGGCCCGCCCCCAGGCCCCACCGCGCCCGCCCCCGATTTCGATGCCTGGAGCGAAGCCTTTGCCGCCGACTGGGTGCGCCTGTCGCCCGAGCGCGCCACCTCCACGCAGTACTTCAGCGGCGCCGAGCAGGCGGCGCTGGACCGCCAGCTCGGCCCGCAGACACCCGGCCGCCGCGGCGCGCAGGGCCGCCTGGCGCGCGAAGGCCTGCAGCGCCTGGCCGCCTTCAAGTCCGAGGCGCTCGCGCCCGAGCAGCGCGTCAGTGCGGCCATCCTGCGCTGGAGCCTGGAGCGCGAGATCGCCGGCGAGCCCTACCAGGACCACAACTTCCTCTTCAACCAACTCAGCGGGCCGCACCTGCGGCTGGTGAGCTTTCTCACCGTCACGCACCCGCTGCGCACGGCGGCCGATGTCGAGGCCTACCTCGAACGCCTGGGCCAGGTGGCCGCGCGGCTGGACGAGAGCCTGGCGCGTTCACGCGCCGCGGTGGCGCGCGGGCTGCTGCCGCCGCGTTTCATTGCCGAGCGGGCGCGCGGCCAGGTGCAGGCCGTGCTGGCCCTGCCGCCGGCGCAGAGCGAGTTCGTCACCGCACTGGGGCGCCGCACGGCCGGCTTGAGCGGGGTGACACCGGCCCAGCGCGAACAAGCCATGGCGCGCGCAACACAGCTGGTGGAACAGCAGGTGCTGCCGGCCTACGGCCGCGTGCTGGCGCTGCTGGACGAAGTGCTGCCGCGCACCACCGCCGACGCCGGCCTGTGGCGCCTGCCCGATGGCGACCAGGCCTACGCCCAGGCGCTGGCCGCCAACACCACCACCACGCTGGGGGCCGAAGAGATCCACCAGATCGGCCTGCGCGAGGTGGCCCGCATCGAGGCCGAGATGGACCGCGTGCTGCGCAGCCTGGGCCGCAGCGAGGGCACCGTGAACGCACGCTACGCCGCGCTGCGCGACGCCACCTCGCCGCCGCCCGAGCCCGACCCGCGCCCGGCGCTGCTGGCCCGCTACACCGCCGCCGTGCGCGACGCCGAGCGCCGCGCGCAGGCGCTCTTCAACCTGCAGCCCAAGGCGCCGGTGGAGGTGCGGCGCGTGCCGGCGCTGACCGAGCGCACGAGCAGCGCGTACTACACGACCCCGGCACCCGACGGCAGCCAGCCCGGCATCTTCTGGATGCCGCTGCCCGGCCCCACCTACAACGTGCTGGGCATGCGCAGCCTGGCCGTGCACGAGGCCGTGCCAGGGCACCACTTCCAGCTGGCGCTGCAGCAGGAGCAGGCCACGCTGCCCAAGTGGCGCCAGCGCCGCATCTTCGGCGGCGGCAGCGCGCACGCCGAGGGCTGGGCGCTGTATGCCGAGCGCCTGGCCATCGAAGAGGGCTGGTACGAAGGCGACCCGCAAAGCCTGCTGGGTGCGCTGAACAGCGAGCTCTTCCGCGCGCGCCGGCTGGTGGTGGATACCGGCCTGCACGCGAAGAAGTGGACGCGCGAGCAGGCCATCAGCTACGGCATCGGCGCGCAGGAGGTGGAGCGCTACATCGTCATGCCCGGCCAGGCCACGGCCTACATGATCGGCATGCTGCGCATCCTGGCGCTGCGCGACGAAGTGCGCAGCAGGCTGGGTGCGAAGTTCGACATCAAGGCCTTCCACGACGTGGTGCTGAAGACCGGCAGCGTGCCGCTGGACGTGATGGCCACGACGGTCCGCGAGTGGGCGACCGCGCGGCAGAGGGCCTGAATCCCGGGGTCAGGCGATCTCGTCGGCCTCGATGTGCAGCGTGCGCCGCCGCACGCCCTGGCCGGCCACCGACACCGTCACGCGCAGCGGCTTGCCCACCGGCACGCGCCGGCTGAAGCGGAAGTCGAGCCCGTCGAACTCGCCGGGGTTCTGCGCTGGCAGGCGGCGCTGCCACTGCTGGGCGCCATCGGCCAGCACCGTCATCTGCAGCCACGGCGCCGGGCCGGGCGCGGCCTCCGGCACGGCCACGGTGATGGCGCAGGCGATCTCGAAGCGCCGCTCGCGCTTCAGGTCGGCGGGGATCAGCAACGTGGCCGTGGCGGCGTCGCCGGCTTTCAGGGCCCAGCGTTCGGGAGCGGGCGGCGGGCCGGGGGGTGGCGGTGAGAGAGCCTTCATCGTCGGCCGGCATTCTGCGGTGGCGGGTGCGGCCCTGCACAAAGCCCCGCCCGGGCCGGCACCGCCGAGGCCGTTGTAAGGTGGGGGTCTGGTTGCACGACACAGCGTGCAGCCCACCCTTTGACCACGAAGGAAAACTTCGCCCATGCACGCCACCCTGCCCTTGCTGGCCGCCACCGATTTCCCGGCGCTGCGCCGCCGCGCGCTGGAGACCCTGCAGGTCAACCTCGGCTACAAGTGCAACCAGAGCTGCCTGCACTGCCATGTGAACGCCAGCCCGCAGCGCACCGAGATGATGGACGCCGAGACGGCGGCCCTCGTGCTGCAGGTGCTGCGCCAGCGCCGCGTGCAGACGCTGGACCTCACCGGCGGCGCGCCCGAGCTGAACGAACACTTCCGCGAACTCGTCATCGGCGCCCGCGCCCTGGGCGTGCGCGTGATCGACCGCTGCAACCTCACCATCCTCAGCGAGCCGGGGCAGGAAGACCTGGCCGAGTTCCTGGCCGGCCAGGGCGTGGAAGTCACGGCCTCGCTGCCCTGCTACTCGGTGGGCAACGTCGACCGCCAGCGCGGCGAAGGCGTGTTCGACCGCAGCATCGCCGGGCTGCAGGCGCTCAACGCGCTGGGCTACGGCGTGGAAGGCACGGGCCTGGTGCTCAACCTCGTCTACAACCCGCAAGGCGCGGTGCTGCCGCCGCCGCAGCAGGCGCTGGAGGCCGACTACAAGCGCGAGCTGATGGCGCACTTCGGCATCGTCTTCAACCACCTGTACGCGCTGACCAACATGCCCATCCAGCGCTTCGGCAGCACGCTGGTCAGCAAGGGCGGCTTCCAGAGCTACCTGCAGTTGCTGAAGAACAGCTTCCAGGCGCACAACCTCGACACCGTGATGTGCCGCAGCACGCTCAGCGTGGACTGGCAGGGCCAGCTCTACGACTGCGATTTCAACCAGATGCTGGGGCTGCGCGCGCAGGTCGGTGAACGGGCCACGGCGCACCTGCGCGACCTGCTCGGCGCTGACAGCAGCGATGGCCGCGGCAGCGCCATCCGCGTGGCCGAGCATTGCTACGGCTGCACGGCCGGGCAGGGCAGCAGCTGCGGTGGTGCGCTCGGCGGCTGAGCCAGCCGCTGCAGCCATGCGCTCGGCCCTGCGCCTGAGCATCGTGCTGCCGGCGCTGAACGAGGCCACCGGCATCGCGGCGACCTTGCAGGCGCTGGCACCGCTGCGCGCAGTGGGGCACGAGGTCATCGTCGTCGACGGCGGCAGCACCGATGGCACCGCCGCGCTGGCCGCACCGCGGGCCAGCCGCGTGGTGGAAAGCGAACGGGGCCGCGCGCGGCAGATGAACGCCGGCGCGGCGGTGGCCACGGGCGAAGTGCTGCTCTTCCTGCACGCCGACACGCGCCTGCCAGCCGGCGCCGATGCCGCCATCACGGCCGCGCTGCAGCGCGGCGCGCGCTGGGGGCGCTTCGACGTGCACATCGAAGGCCGCTCGCGCTGGCTGCCAGTGGTGGCGCGGCTGATGAACTGGCGCTCGCGGCTGACGGGCATCGCCACCGGCGACCAGGCCCTGTTCATCGAGACCCCGCTCTTCCGCGAACTGGGCGGCTACGCGCCGCTGCCGCTGATGGAAGACATCGAGCTCTGCACACGGCTGCGCGCCTTCGGCCACCCGGCCTGCCTGCGCGAGCGTGTGACCACCTCCGGCCGACGCTGGGACAGCCGCGGCGCGTGGCGCACCATCTGGCTGATGTGGACGCTGCGCTGGCGCTACTGGCGAGGTACGCCGGCAGAAGAACTGGCCCGCGCCTACCGCTGAAACAGGCCCTGCCGGCGCTGGCGGGATAGCGTTGACAATCGGCCCCCTGCACTGCCGCAGCCCTTTGACCCTGGCCATGTCCGACACCCAAGATCCTCCGCTGCCCGAAGACGCCGCCCCCGGCGCACCCGCCCCCGCGCCCGTGGCCGCAGCGGCTGCCCCCGAGACACCTGCGCCGGCCAGCACCGAGGCCGCTGTGACCGCGCCCGCTGCATCGACAACCGAAGCACCTGCCGATGCGTCGGCCGATGCATCCGTGGAAACATCCGCGGAAGCGCCTGCCGCAACGACTGACGAACCCGCTGCTGAATCGGCTGCCGAATTGGCTGATGACACGCCGGTCGAAGCAACGCCCGAAGCCGCCGCAACGCAAGTCGCCGCCGCCGGCGAAACAGCGGCGCCCGAGATGAGCCCGGCCGCCGTGGCGAAAGCGCTGGCCACGCACTTCCCGCTGCTCTTCGGCGCGCCGCGTGCGCTGCCGCTGAAGCTGCGCATCCAGGCCGACATCCAGGCGCGCGCGCCGGGCGTGTTCACGAAGAAGGCCTTGAGCATCTTCCTGCACCGCCACACCACCAGCACCGCCTACCTGAAGGCGCTGGTGAACATCCCCACACGCCACGACCTCGACGGCCAACCCGCCGGTGAAGTGGCCGAAGAACACCGCGTGGCCGCCACCGCCGAGGTGGAACGCCGCCGCGCCATCGTCGAGGCCAAACGCCTGGCCGAGCGCGAGGCGCAGCGCCAGGCCTACCGCGAGGCGGCCCGCGCCGCGCGTGCGGCCGCTGGCGGCGCACCGGCCGGCGACGGCGCTGCAGCCCCGGCCGAGGGCAGCCCTGAAGCAGCCCGCCCGCCGCGCCCGCCCCGGCAGCCCCGGCCCGAAGGCGCACCCCGCGGCCCGCGCCCGCCGCAAGAAGCACGCGGCCCTCGGCCCGCGCAGGGCGAACGCGGTGACCGCGCCGACCGCGGCCCGCGCGGCAACCCGGGCGAGCGCCCACCGCGGCCACCCCGCCCCGACCGCCCCCTGCGCCCGCCGCGCGCCGCCCAGCCGGAAGGGGCCACGCCCGCTGCCGCGGATGCGGCGCTGCAGAGCCCGCGCGAAGTGCGTGAACCCCGCGAGCCGCGCGAACCCCGCCAGCCCTCCTTGCCCCCGGCCGAGTTGGAAGCGCGCCGCGAGCGGGCGCAGCTCTTGCGCGCTTTCGAGGGCAGCACGCTGACCAAGGCCAACTTCTGCGTGCTCAAGCGCATCAGCGAAGCCGAGCTCGACAGCCGCCTCGCACAGGCACGCCAGGAACGTGAAGCGCGCGGCCCCGATCCGCGCCAGGAAACACGCGCCGAGCCGCGGCCCGACAGCCGCCCCGAGCCGCGCCGCGACGAGCGCGGCCCGCGCGAATTCGGTGGCGGCCGTGACAACCGGGGCCCGCGCCGCGATGCACCGCGCGCCCCACTGCCTGCGGGTGAACGCACGCGCCCGGCCGGCAGCGGCCCAGCGCCCGCTGCTGCGGCCGGCAAACCCCCGCAGAAGCCGGGACGCTGAACGGACTGCGACCTGAGGGCGCTGACCTCGGAAAGACTGGCGCCCTCAGGGCGCCAGGGGCGGCACGTTCGCCGGCGGCGTGGTCTGCGCCGAAGGCTGCAGCCGGTTGCTGCCGTGCTGCACTTCAAAAGCGGTGGCGAAGGTCTGCACATTGCTCGTGCTGGCCACCGTGTCCACCGTCCACCACTCGCACACGGTGCGCGCAGGCGTCACGTCCAGCAGCATGTAGCCACGCTGCGTGAGCTCGATGTGCTTGAAGTGCGGGTTCACGCTGCGCAGGAAGGCCGCGGTGCTGCCATTCGGGTCGGGCAGGCCCGGCGAGGTGATGCTGGTGCAGACGAACTCCACCGCGCGCGAGCCTTCGCCCGTGGCCGGGTTGTAGCCCCCGCCGGCCACGTTGGGGTTGTTCGGGTCCTGCGTCAGGTCGGCGGCCCAGCTGCTGTGGATGTCGCCAGTGAGCACCACCACGTTGTCCACGCCGGGCTGGCCGCCCGTGCCCTTGAGCACGTCGTACACGCGGTCGCGCGCGGGCTGGTAGCCGTCCCATTGGTCGGTGTTGACGAAGACGCCGCCGCCGGCCGCCAAAGGCGCACCCTGCAGCTTCAGCTGCGCGAACATCACGCCCTGACCGATGAACTTCCAACGCGCCGGGCTCTGGCGCAGGCGCGCGGCCAGCCAGGCTTCCTGCTCCGCGCCCAACAGCGTGCGCGCCGGGTTGAGGAACTCGCCGGCCTGCACGAAGCCGTTGCCGAAGGGCGTGGGCACCGTGGCGGCCAGCTGCTTGGAGCGTGCGCTCAGGCGCTCTTCCAGCATCACCAGCTCCACCAGGTCGCCGATGCGGAAAGCGCGCTGGTTGCGGCGCAGGTCGGGCGTGCCCGGGCGCATGTCGGGCGTGCGGATGGGCATCCACTCGTAGTAGGCCTGCAGCGCCACGTTCACGCGCTCGGGCCAGCTGCCCTCTGCGCCTTCGGTGTGGTTCTCGGCGCCGCCCACCCAGGCGTCGTTGGTCACTTCATGGTCGTCCCAGATGCACACCATGGGGTGCTGGCGGTGCACGGCCTGCAGGTCGGCGTCGCGCTTGTACTGGGCGTGGCGCTGGCGGTAATCGGACAGCGTCACCATCTCGCGTGCGGGCTCGGGCGTGCGCACGCTGCCGTACTCGTCGGGGCCGTATTCGTAGAGGTAGTCGCCCAGGTGCAGCACCAGGTCGAGGTCGGCGCGCTCGGCGATGCGGCGGTAGGCGTTGAAGTAACCCGCGGCGTGGTTGGAGCAGCTGGCCACGGCGATGCGCAGGCGGGGCGTGGCGCCCACCGGCAACGTGCGCGTGCGGCCGATGGGCGAGGTTTCGCCCTCGGCGTGGAAGCGGTAGTAGTAGGTGGTGGCCGGACGCAGGCGCGCGGGGTCGACCTTCACGGTGTAGTCACGCGCGGCGTCGGTGGTGGTGGCGCCGCGCGCGACGACGTTGGTGAAGCCGGGGTCGGTTGCGAGCTCGAAGCGCACCGCGTGGCTGGCCTGCGGCGCGCCGCGGGGGACGGCCGGCGTGATGCGCGTCCACAGGATCACGGCATTCGGGAGCGGGTCGCCACTGGCCACGCCGTGCTGGAACACACCGGTGCCGCGACGGGCATCGGCAGCGGCACTGGCCTTGCCCGCCGACAGCGGCAGCGCAGCCACCGAGGCCAGCGCCACCGCCGCCGAACCCGAGCGCTGGAAGAAGCCACGGCGGCTGGTGCCGGCCGGCGGCCGGGGCTTGAGGACAGAGGGACGACCCATGGCAACACTCCTGCGTGCGATGAAAACCCGCACGCTAGGCAGCGCGCATGACCGCGCCGTGTCGCGCCCATGACGGCTGCTCGGCGGCCACCCGCGCGTGGGTGCCGACCTCGGGGCATACCCGCGATACGTAGTTCTCCGCTGCCCTGCGGCCCCGGCCACAGGCAGCCTACGCAGTTCGACCCCGACACCCACAACACCGGAGACCGCCCCGCCATGCAACGCCGCCTGCCCCTGCGCACCCTGCTCGCCACCGCCCTGCTGGCCGCCACCGCGCTGCCCACCGCCGCCCTGGCCCAGGCCTGGCCGGGCAAGCAGCCCGTCAAGCTGGTGGCGGTGTTCCCGCCCGGCGGCTCGGTGGACCAGGTCTCGCGCATCCTCGCGCCGGCGCTGCAGGCGCAGCTGGGCCAGACCGTCATCGTCGAGAACAAGGGCGGTGCGTCGGGCAGCATCGGCGCCGGCCTGGTGGCCGCGGCGCCGGCCGACGGCTACACCTTCGCGGTGGTCTTCGACAGCCACGCCGTGAACCCGGCGCTGCAGCCCAACCTGCCCTTCGACACGCGCAAGGACCTCGCCACCGTGGCCATGCTGGGCACCAGCCCCATGGTGATCTCCACGCACGTCGACACGCCCTACAAGACCTTCGCCGACGTGGTGGCCGCCGTGAAGGCGAACAAGAACGTCAGCTACGGCACCATCGGCAATGGCAGCCTGGGCCACCTGGCGGTGACGCTGCTGGCCAAGGGCAACGGCTTCGACCTCACGCATGTGCCCTACCGCGGCGGCGGCCCGCTGATGCAGGACGCCATCGCCGGCCACGTGCCGCTGTCCATCGGCTCGATCTTCGTGGCCAAGCCGCACATCGACAGCGGCAGGCTGCGCCCCCTGGTCGTCACCACCGACAAGCGCAGCCCGCAGTTGCCCAACGTGCCCACGCTGGCCGAGAGCGGCTACGCCGGCTTCAACGCCCCGGCCTGGTGGGCGGTGCTGGCCCCGGCCAAGACGCCGCCGGAAATCGTGGCGCGCATGAATGCCGAGATCAACAAGGCCATGCAGCAGCCCGATGTGGCAGCCAAGCTGGCAGCGCAGGGCATCACGGTGAACCTGGGCACGCCGGCGGCGGGGCAGGCCTTCATCGAGCGCCAGATCGACACCTGGGCCCAGGTCGTCAAGGCCCACAACATCAAGGCCGACTGAGCCCCGCTTGGCCACCGAAACACGCCTGACGGCGGCCGACCTGCGCCGCCTGCCCAGCCCTGCCGACACACCGCCTGACTGCGACTGCACGGCGCTGCACGCGCCGGGCTGGGAAAGCATCACCGGCCCGCTGGGCGAGAACACGGGCGCGCCGCGGCTGGTGAAGCTGGGCACGCTGCGCGACCCCGACGAAGCCGAGCCCACGGTGGCCGAGTTTCACGCCGAGGGCTCGCGCTACGAATCGCCGCACGCGCCCATCGCGCCGGCGTTCTTTCCGTACAACCGCTGCGAGGTGTGGGCCTGCGCGGCCTGCGGGCGCGGTTTTCTGCAGTACACGGAGTTCGGCGGCTATTACGTCGACCACCGGCTGCGCGAGATCGACCCCGCGCGGGTGGTGGACGCCACCCCCTAGAAACACGCGCTGAACGCGCGCCGAGGTATCCCTCGGTCTCCTTCGCAGCGCGGAGGCGGGGTGGCGAAATACAGGCCATGCGGTGCAGACACCGCGCCACCCGCCGCCCGTCGATGCACGACAGCGGCACCGCCAGGAGAGATCACCATGGCCCGCTCACGCATCTTCATCAGCTACCGCCGCGACGACGCCGCCGGCTACTCGCACGCCATCCACGACCGCCTGGCCGACCACCTGGGCGGCGACCAGATCTTCATGGACGTGCACGACATCGCCCCGGGCGCCGACTTCGCCCGCCGCCTGCGCGACGTGGTGCAAGGCTGCGAGGTGGTGGTGGCGCTCATCGGCAAGCGCTGGG
The DNA here is from genome assembly GCF_004016505.1 of Rubrivivax rivuli. Classification (GTDB taxonomy): domain Bacteria; phylum Pseudomonadota; class Gammaproteobacteria; order Burkholderiales; family Burkholderiaceae_C; genus Rubrivivax; species Rubrivivax rivuli. Next base: position 401,108 of record NZ_SACR01000001.1, read on the forward strand.
TGGGCGAACGTGAAGGCCAGCCGGCGCGCATCCACGACGAACGCGACTGGGTGCGCATCGAAGTGGCCGAAGCCCTGCGCCGCGGCATCCGCGTCATCCCCGTGCTGCTGGACGGTGCCCGCCTGCCGGCCGCCGAAGACCTGCCCGACGACCTGCAGGGCCTGCGCCTGCTGAACTGCATGGAAGTGCGCACCACGCGGCTGGACGCCGACGTGCGCGACCTCGTGGGCGCCACCGTGCAGGCCGTGGGCGGCACCTGGCCCCCGGTGGAACCCGGCGCCCGGCTGCACGCCGCGGTGGGTGGCCTCTACACGCTGTTCGCCGGTGGGGCGCTGGTGCTGGGCTTGATCGCCAGCGCCTTCGTCGACGAGGTCTCCGACCACACCTTCACCGGCCTGCTCGGCCTGATGCTGGCCGCCGCGGTGGCGCTGCGCCTACCGCTGCACAACAAGCTGCGCGCGCTGAGCCGCGAGCAGGCGCTGAAGTGGGCCGCCGGGCTGCACCTGGGCGCCTTCGTGATGCTGGCCGCTGGCAGCAGCGGCGAGACCGACGTGGCCTCGGTGCTCTTCCTCGGCCTGCTGCCCGCCGGGCTGCTGTACCTCAGCTCGATGGGCATGCGCCGCACGGCGCGGGTCTGAGCTTCAGAGGCCCAGTTCGCTGAGGCCCGGGTGCTCATCGGGCCGCCGGCCCAGCGGCCAGAAGAAGAGGCGCTGGGCCTCGGTGATGGGCAGGTCGTTGATGCTGGCGTGGCGGTGGGTCATGAACCCGGCCTCGTTGAAAGCCCAGTTCTCGTTGCCGTAGCTGCGGAACCACTGGCCGGCTTCGTCGTGCCACTCGTAGGCGAAGCGCACCGCGAGCACGTTCCCGGTGTACGCCCACAGTTCCTTGATGAGCCGGTAGTCGAGTTCGCGGGCCCACTTGCGGCGCAGGAAGGCTTTCACTTCCTCACGCCCCACCGGGAACTCGGCGCGGTTGCGCCAGCGGGTGTCTGCCGTGTAGACCCGGGCGCAGACCTCGGGGTCGCGCGTGTTCCACGCGTCTTCGGCGCCGCGCACCTTCTGCCGGGCGGTGGCTTCGGTGAAGGGGGGCAAGGGCGGGCGGGTGTCGGTCATCGCAGGCCTACTTGTTCATCCAGCCCATCGAGGTGGGCAGCCAGGTGGCGATGGACGGGAACAGCATCACCACCAGCACCGCTGCGAGCTGGATGTAAATGAAGGGCCAGACCCCGCGGTAGATCTCGCGCGTCTGCACCGCGGCCGGCGCCACGCCCCGGAAGAAGAACAGGCTCCAGCCCACTGGCGGTGTGAGAAAGCTGGTCTGCATGTTGATGCAGATGAGGGCGGCCAGCCACACCATGTCCACGCCCTGCGCCGCGAAGTAGGGCAGGAAGAGCGGCAGCACGATGTAGCTGATCTCGGCCCACTCCAGCAGCACACCGGCCAGGAAGAGCACGCCCATGAAAAAGATCAGGTCGGCAGTGGCGCCGCCGGGCACGAGGGCGAACAGATCCTGGATGAGGCGCTCGCCACCCAGGCCGCGGAAGGCCAGGCTGAAGGCCTGCGCCGTCATGATCACGAAGAAGATCATCACGCTGGTGGTCAGCGTGTCGGTGCAGGTCTCGCGCAGCACCTTCAGGCTGAGCTTGCCGCTCAGGCCCACGATGAGCAGCCCGCCCAGGGCGCCGATGGCCGCCGCCTCGGTGGGCGCAGCCACGCCGCCCATGATGGAGCCGAGCACTGCGCACACCAGCAGCAGCGCCGGCATCACGCCCTTGACGAGGCGCACCATGAGCTGCCCGCGCGAGAGCGCCGCGCGCTCCTCGGCCGGGATGGGTGGCGCCTTGTCCGGGTGGCGCCAGGCGTAGATGAGGATGTACGCGACGTACATGCCCGCCAGCATCAGACCGGGGACGAGCGCCGCAGCGAACAGCGTGCCCACCGACTCGTTCATGATCTCGGCCAGCAGCAGCAGCACCAGGCTGGGCGGGATGATCTGCCCCAGCGTACCGCTGGCGCAGATGGTGCCGGCGGCCAGTGCGTGGTCGTACTTGTACTTCAGCAGCGTGGGCAGCGCGATCACGCCCAGCAGCACGATGGTGGCGCCGACGATGCCGGTGGTGGCGCCCATGATCACGCCGAAGAGGATGATGCCCACGCCCATGCCGCCGGGCACGCGGCCGGCGATGTGGCCGATGACTTCGAGCATGTCCTGCCCGAGGCGCGACTTCTCCAGCATCACGCCCATGAACACGAACATGGGCAGCGCCAGCAGCGACTGGTCGGTGGCCACACCGTAGATGCGCGCCGGCAGCAGGTTGAAGAGGCTCTCGCCAAACCCGATGAAGCCGAACACGAGGCCGGTGGCCGCAGCGGCATAGGCCACAGGGATGCCGATCAGCAGCACCCCCACGAAGGCCACCAGCATGGCCAGCGCCAGCCACTCAAGTGCCATGGGAGGCCTCCGGGGACGGTGAGGCGGGGGCACGCCCCGCCAGTTGTGTACCGGTGCGCACCACGATGCTGAAGGCCACCAGCGCCAGCAGCGCGTAACCGGAGACCACCAGCGACTTCACCGCCCAGCGCCAGGGCAGGCCGCCAGGGTCGGGCGACACCTCGGCCAGCGACCACGAGTAGGCCGCGAACTTCCAGCCCAGGAAACACACGAACAGCGAGAAGGGCAGCATCACCAGCAGCGCGGTGAGGAAGTCGAGCCAGAGCTTGGTGCGTGCGCTGTAGTGCTGGTAGAACAGGTCCACGCGCACCTGGGTGCCGCGCAGCTGCAGGTAGCCGATGCCCCACAGCGCCACCACGGCCAGCAGGTGCCATTCCAGCTCTTGCAGCCACACCGTGCTGGCGTTGAAGAAGTAGCGCGACAGCGTGTTGCCGCTGATCAGCAGCACCATCGCCAGCGTCAGCCAGGCGGTGAAACTGCCGACACGGTCGATCAGCCAGTCGGCCGCGTCGGCAAGCTTGCTCATCCGCGCACTCAGCCCCGTGACTTCGCCAGGAAGGTCTCGTCGCTGATCTCGGACCAGCGGTCGTGCTTCTTCTTGAAGGTGAAGAAGGAGTCGTGCACCTTCTTCGTCATCGCGTCCTTGGTGGCGGCCTCGTTCAGCACGTCGGTGGTGGTCTTGCGCAGCGCGTTCACCACGTCAACCGGCAGTTGCCGCACGATGACCTTGTCGCGGTTGACCAGCTGGTCCAGCGCGTCGGCGTTGCGGGCCTCCAGCAGCAACAGGCCTTCCTGGTTGGTGGCGTCGGCCGCGGCGCGCACGATCTCCTTCAGGTCGGGCGGCAGGGCGTCCCAGATCTTGCGCTGCATGACGATCTCGCTGACGGTGCTGGGCTCGTGCCAGCCGCTGGCGTAGTAGTTCTTGGCGGCGTTCTGCAGCCCCAGGCGCGCATCGAGGAAGGGACCCACGAACTCGGCCGCGTCGATGACGCCGCGCTCCAGCGCGGGGAAGATCTCCCCGCCGGGCAACTGCCGCACCTCCACGCCCTGCGCGGCGTAGATGCGCCCGGCCAGACCGGGGATGCGCATCTTCAGGCCCTTCAGGTCGGCCAGGCTCTTGATCTCTTTCTTGAACCAGCCCGTCATCTGCACGCCGCTGCAACCCGCGGCAAACGGCATCACGTTCAGCGGCTTGTAGACCTCTTCCCAGAGCTGGTTGCCGCCGCCGAACTGCAGCCAGGCGTAGTGGCCCTGGAAGCTCATGCCGAAGGGCACGGTGGCGAAGTACTGCGCTGCGAAGGTCTTGCCCGACCAGAAGTAGGACACGCCGTGGTTGAGCTCGACGGTGCCATTGGAGACGGCGTCGAAACCCTCGAAGGCCGGCAGCAGCTCACCGGCCGCGAAGATCTGGATCTTGATGCGCCCGCCAGACATCTTGTCGCAGCGTTCGGCGAAGGCCTGCGCGCTGCCCGGCCCCACCTGATAGAAGGGCAGCCCAGCGGGCCAGGTGGTGGTCATGCGCCAGCGGTAGGTCTGCTGTGCCTGCGCCACCGCAGGCACAGCCAACGCGCCAGCGAGGCCGGCCTTCAGCGCCCCACGGCGCGCAAGAGAAGAAGTGCGATCCATCCCAACCCCCAAAAGTGAAGAAAGAAAAAGACAGTGCGACGCGTTGAGCCGCACGGCGCCGCCGTGTCGGCTTGAACAAGGAGGATTGAAGACGCGCGCGAAGCGCGTCGTCTTCAATAAGTTTTGTAGGGGAGGAACTTGCCGCTCATCACGATGGACACGCGGTCGCCCATCGGGTTCGCCTCGCGCTTCAAATCCATCTTGAAGTCGATGGCCGACATGATCCCGTCGCCGAACTCTTCGTGGATGAGTTCCTTGAAGGTGGTGCCGTACACGCTCACCAGTTCGTAGAAGCGGTAGATCAGCGGATCGGTCGGCACGCTGGTGGGCAGGCTGCCCTTGTAGGGCACCACCATCAGCCACTTCTTCTCGTCTTCGGTGAGCCCGAAGATCTCGCCCACCACGCCCGCCTGCTCGGGCGTCAGCGTCATCTGCCCCAGGCAGGCGGCGGTGACCCACTCCTTGCTCAGCCCCACTTTCGCGGCGACGTCGCTCCACTTCAGGCCTTTCGTGACCTTGGTGGTGATGATCTTTTCGGTGACGGCAAGGCGGCTCATGCGATTCTCCTGAGAGGGATGGGTTCGGGTCGGGGTTCGGCAGGCTCGGGGTCCAGACCCGGGCTCACGGTGACGGGCTGCGCCGGCGCGCGGCCGTGCGAGAGGTCCTGGCTGCGCGCCACCAGGAAGTCCACCAGGTGGTTGCGGATGCGGTAGTACTGCGGGTCGTGGTGCAGCGTGGCGCGCGTGCGCTCGCGGCTCATCGTGTTCTTCACGATCTCGGCCACGCGGGCCTGCGGGCCGTTGCTCATCAGCAGGATGCGGTCGGCGAGCAGGATGGCCTCGTCCACGTCGTGCGTGATCATGAACACCGTCTGGTGCGTCTCGGCGCAGATGCGCAGCAGCTCGTCTTGAATCGTGCCGCGCGTCAGTGCGTCCAGCGCACCGAAAGGCTCGTCCAGCAGCAGCATGCGCGGCTGGATGGCGAAGGCCCGCGCGATGCCCACGCGCTGCTTCATGCCGCCGCTGAGCGCACTCGGCTTCTTGTCGATGGCGCCGCTCAGGCCCACGAGCTTCACGTACTTCTCGACGTGCTCGTCCACCTGCGCACGGCCCCAGTTCGGCCACTTGCTGCGCACGGCGAAGGCGATGTTCTTGCGCACCGTCAGCCAGGGCATCAGCGCGTGGCCCTGGAAAACCACGCCGCGTTCCAGGCTGGGGCCGGCCACCTCGCGGCGGTCCATGAAGACGTGGCCGGAGGTGGCGCTTTCCAGGCCCGCCAGCACGTTGAGGATGGTCGTCTTGCCGCAGCCGCTGTGGCCGATGATGCAGACGAACTCGCCCTGCGCGATGTCGAAGTTCACGCCTTCGAAGACGGGCTCCTTCGCGCCGGGGTAGGCCTTGGCCAGCCCTTGGACCTTCAGAAACTCAGGGCCGCTCATCGTCTGTCCGTCCCAAGCTTCCCGCCGCGGAACCGGCTTTGCCGGGCCGCTGGCGGACGCCCCCCCCGGGGGGTAGCGAGCGCCAGCGAGCTTGGGGGCCTCATTTCAGTCTGCATACGTCACCGCCTTCTGCAGCTTGGCGAACATCAGGTCGAGCAGCATGCCCACGATGCCGATCATCAGGATGGCGAAGATCACGTTCGGCAGGCTCAGGTTGTTCCACTCGTTCCACACGAAGTAGCCGATGCCCGTGCCGCCCACCAGCATCTCGGCGGCCACGATCACCAGCCACGCGATGCCCATGCTGATGCGCATGCCCGTCAGGATGGTGGGCGCCGCGGCCGGCAGGATCACTTCAAACGCCCGACGCAGCGGCGGCACTTCCAGCGTACGCGCCACGTTCAGCCACTCCTTGCGCACGCTGGCCACACCGAAGGCGGTGTTGATGAGCATCGGCCAGATGCTGCAGATGAAGATGACGAAGATGCCGCTGATGGCACTGTCCTTGATCGTGTACAGCGCCAGCGGCATCCACGCCAGCGGCGAGATGGGCTTGAGCACCTGGATGAACGGGTCGAGCGCGCGGTAGATCAGCGGGCTCATGCCGATGACGAAGCCCAGCGGAATGGCCACCAGCGCCGCCAGCAGGTAACCCAGCGCCACGCGGCCCAGCGAGTAGGCCAGCTGCAGGCCCACGCCCTTGTCGTTGGGGCCGTTGTCGTAGAACGGGCTGCTCAGGTGCTTGTAGACCACGCTGCCCATCTGCGCCAGCGTGGGGAAGCCGGCCTTCTGCGTGGGCGTGCCGCCGCTGCCGGCCGCCAGCGCGGCGGGGTCTTTGCCCATGAGCTTGGCGTATTCGATCTGCTCGGGCGTGAGCGCCGCAGCCGCCGCCGCGGCAGGCGCTGCCGGTGCGGCACTCGGCAGCGTGGCCAGGTGCCACACGCCGAGGATCACGCCCAGCAGCAGCAGCGAGAGCAGCGCTGCGCGCAGGTCCAGGGAAGCCTTCACGTCAGGCTTTCTTGATCGCGAAGCTGTTGGCGTAGGCGGCGGCCTTCTCGGGGTCGAAGACCTTGCCCATGATCGTGAACTTCGGGTACGCGCCGGCCGGCACCGGCATGTCCAGCGCCTTCATGTGCTTCTTCGCGTCGGTGAGCAAGAAAACCTTCTCGGCGATCTGCTTGTAGTTCACGTCGCCCTTGATGTAGCCCCAGCGCTGCATCTGCGTGAGCATCCACACCGCCATGCTCTGCCAGGGCATGGGGTCGAAGTCGGCGCGGTCGGGCACGTTCTTCACGCTGCCCAGCCCGTCGGCGAACTTGCCGGTGAGCACCTGCGCCACCACGGTCTCGGGCTGGTTCAGGTAGGCCTGCGGGCTGATGACCTTGGCGATGAGCTCGCGGTTGTCGGGCTTGCGCGCCATGGCCGCGGCCGTGAGCACCGCGCGGTACAGCGCGATGAAGGTGTTGGGGTTCTTCTGGATGAACTCGGTGCTGGTGCCGAAGGCGCAGCAGGGGTGGCCGTTCCACAGCTCCTTGGTGAGCAGGTGGATGAAACCCACCTCCTCGAAGACCGCGCGCTGGTTGAAAGGGTCGGGGCCGAGGAAGCCGTCGATGTTGCCGGCGCGCAGGTTGGCCACCATCTCGGGCGGCGGCACCACGCGGATCTGGATGTCGGTGTCGGGGTTCAGGCCCGCTTCCGCCACGTAGTAGCGCAGCAGGAAGTTGTGCATGCTGTACTCAAACGGCACCGCGAACTTGAAGCCCTTCCAGCTCTTCGGATCGCGCTTGTCCTTGTGCTTCACGCTCAGCGTGATGGCCTGGCCGTTGGTGTTCTGGATGGTGGCCACGTTCATGGGTGTGGCGGTGGACCCGAGGCCCAGGCTGATGGCCAGCGGCATGGGGCTCAGGAAGTGCGTGGCGTCGTACTCCTTGTTGATCATCTTGTCGCGGATGAGCGCCCAGCCCGCGGTCTTCACCACCTCCACGTTCAGGCCCTGCTTCTCGTAGAAGCCCAGCGGCTTGGCCATGATCAGCGGCGTGGCGCAGGTGATGGGGATGAAGCCGATCTTCAGATCCTTCTTCTCGATCGGGCCCATCTTGTCCTGCGCCAGCGCCTGCATCGAGGCGATGGGCAGCACGCTGCCGATGGCCGCCATGGCGGTGTTGCGGCCCACGGCACGCAGGAACCTGCGGCGCAGCGCGTCCTGCGGGAACAGGGCCTTGATCAGCGTGGCCTCGACGAAGGCGTTGGATTCGCTCTCGAAGCTTGCCGTCTCGCTGCGTGCGCGCAGTTCGGCGGCGGCGTGTTCAGCCTCGCTGCCGTGGCTGCCGCAGCGGCAGCCCAGGCGCAGCGGGCGGTCGGCGTCGTACAGGCCGTAGGGGTCGCGGTCTTGGGTCATGGCAGGTCCTCGGGGTTGCAGATGACTGTAGGCAGTCACCCCCCCTTGCAAAATCGAAGCCCGGTCGAAAGCCTTGTAGGGCTGGCCCTACACCAACGGGCATGCCGGCGCGCGGTGCAGGGCAAAACGCACGCTGGCCCCGCCTGCGGCCGCGCGAAGCAGCAGGCACCGGCTTAAGCTGCCGGGTGCGGCGAGACAGCCTGGCCTGCGGGCCCGCCGATGGAAGACGCATGAACCAAGAACTCCTGTTGTGGATCGCCGGGCTGGGCGTGCTGGGCACGCTCGCCGTGTCGGTGGCGCTGGCGCTGCGGCGCAGCCGCCGCGAAACCGAGCGCCGGCGCGAAGCCGAAGCCAGTGCGCTGGCGCTGGCGATGGCCGAAGCCCAACGGGTGGCCGCCGAGCGCGCCGCCGAAGAGAAAGCCGCCGCCGAGGCCGCCGAACGCGCGGCAGAACAGGCCGCAGAGCAGGCGGCCGAGGCCGAAGCCCGTGCTGCGGTGCAGGCCGCCTACCGCGAAGGCGAGCGCCTGGCCGCCGAGCAGGCCGCCCGCCAGGCGGCCGAAGCCGAACAGCGTGCCGCCGAACTGGCCGCGCGCGCCGCCGAGGCCCAGGCCGCCGAAGCCCGCGCCGCCGAGCGCCGCCTGGCCCTGCTGGAAGCCGAGCTGCAAGCGCGGCGCGAAGCCGAAGCGCGTGCCCAGGCGGAAGCCGCAGCCGTCGCGAAGGCCGAGGCCGAACGCGCAGAACAAGCCGCTGCGCAGGCGGCTGCAGAAGCAGCAGCGGCATCGGCCACCGCCCTGCCACCGGCGGCGCCCCCGCCCGCCGCCACGCCCGTGCGCGCGCCGGCCGACACGCTGGTGATGGTGGCCGACGACTCCAAGGTGGTGCGTGTGAAGACCAGCCGCCTGCTGGCCCAGCACGGCTACCGCGTGGTGCTCGCCGAAGACGGCGAGCAGGCGGCCGAGCTCATCGAGGAAGAGATGCCCTTGGTGCTGGTCACCGACGTGGAGATGCCGCACATGGACGGCTTTGCGCTCACGCGCCACGTGCGCACGCACCCGCGCGCCGCGAACATCCCCATCATCATGATCACCTCGGCCGACGACCGGCTGAAGGCCGCCGCCGCCGAAGCGGGCGTCACGCTGGTGCTGGGCAAGCCCTACGAAGAGGCAGCCCTGCTGGCGTGCATCGCCCAGGCCGTGGCTGGCGAACTGCCGCACGCCTGAGGGTGCCTGGCTCGCCTCAGCCGGCTTGAGCGCGGCCGCGCCGGCCCGGGCGATGCACCGCCCCGCAGCGCTGAGACCCGAAATTCGATGTACGAAACCCGAAGGTGGCCCCTCTGTGAGCCGCTGGAGTGGCGGGCAGCAGGCCGTTCGGCCGCCCGCTGGCGAGGCCTCCAGGCCCGCCAGACCCCCTCCAGAGCCCACCACACCCGAGGAAATCTCACCATGAACAAGCTGAAAAACCTGTCCGTTCTCGCCCTGGCCGCCCTGCTGGCGGCCTGCGGCGGCGGAGAGTCCTACGTCGAAGCCCAGGCCCCGGCCCAGGCGCAACCCTCGAACAGCACCGCGCGCGCACTGGCGGTGTCGACCAGCGGGCGCACGCTGGTCTTCACCTATGCGGTGCCCGTGAACGCCAAGATCGTCGTCGGCCCAGCGGCCGGACAGGTGCAGGTCTTCGGCCTGCCGGACGTGGCCGATGGCACCACGTACAACAACATCAACGCCATCGATTGGCGCAGCGGGGCGGCCGACGACGCCGTCGCCTTCGAGGTGACGCAGGCGGCCGAGTTCGACGTGCGCGTGGACACGGGCGCGGGCCAGAGCCAGGTGGACGTGAAGTGGATCATCCCGGCCGGCGCCCCTTCAGGCACCACGCCCAGCGTCCACATCGCCGCCGCCACGGGGCTCAAGAAGATCCAGGTGCAGCTGGAGAACTTTGCCGCCAGCACCAACTTCGCATGGACCCAGGTGCTGGGCGACGGCGATGCCGAGGTGAAGGGCGAGATGCAGTTCAAGCAAGGCAGCCAGCAGGCCCGGGGGTTGATGGACCTGCGTTTCGGCAACGGCCTGAGCAAGGCCGAGCTGACGGTGGACAACGAATCGCAGAACCTGGCCATGGTCATCCGGCCCCGCAACGTCATGTTCCTGAGCACCAAGATCCTGAGCGATGACCCGGCCAACAGCACCAGCGTCGACTTCGATCCGGTGGGCGTCGCCACGGGCAGCAACATGAACTTCGAGATGGTCTCGGCGGCCCAGAACGTCAGGCTCGGCGGCACGTTGACCGGTGGCGCCGGCATGAACGAGCTCCTCTACAACTTCACCGCCCTGACCGCGGCCAACGTCAACGCCAACGTGTCAGCCATCACGGGGGCCGGCAACGACAAGATCAACCTCGCCTTCAAGGGCCTGCCCGCCACGCGCATCGCACTGGCTGGCAACGTGAGTGCGGGCGCTGGCGACGACGAGGCCTTGCTGCTGACGGAAGGCATCACCACCGGCACCATCGGGCTGGATTGCGGTCCGGGCATCGACAAGGCCATCGGCTTCACCCGCACGTTGGGCTGCGAACTGAACTGAGCCCCGTCGCCCAGGCCCTGCGCTGGCGCGTGCGCTAAAGCAGGGCCTGCCGCACCGCCAGCAGCGCCAGCTCTACGTCGTTGCGCACCCCGGTCTTCTCCAGGATGCGCGCGCGGTAGGTGCTCACGGTGTTGGGCGCCAGCACCAGCTGCTCGGCGATCTCGCCCACGCTGCGGCCGCCGGCCAGCAGGCGGAAGACCTGGAACTCGCGGTGCGAGAGCAGGCCGTCCAGCGGCTTGTCTTCGGCCGCCGCGGCCCCGGGCAGCGCCAGCGCGCCGGCCAGCAGCTCGGCCACGCTGGGGGTGATGAAGAGCCCGCCGCGCGCCACGCGGCGGATGGCCTCCACCATCTGCTCGGCGTCCAGGCTCTTGTTGAGGTAACCCTGCGCGCCCAGCTTCAGGCTGCGCACGGCGTACTGGCGGTCGGGGTAGGTGCTGAGCATCAGCACGGGCAGCCTGGGCGCCTCGCTCTTGAGCTGGCGCAGGATGTCCAGGCCGTCGCGCTGCGGCATGGCGATGTCGAGCAGCACCACGTCGATGCCGCCGGTGCGCACCGCGGCCAGCGCCTCGGGGCCGCTGGCGGCTTCGGCAGCCACGCTGATGTCGGGCGCATCGGCCAGCAGCATGCGGATGCCCTGCCGCACGATGAGGTGGTCGTCGCAGACGAGGACGCGGATCTTGCTCACGCGGCTTCCAGCGGCATCACCAGGCGCACGCGCGTGCCGTGGCCGGGCGCGCTGTCGATGAGCACGCGCCCGCCGAAGTGCGAGGCGCGCTCGCGCATGCCGATGACGCCAAAGCTGTGCGGGTCGGCCAGCGCTGCGGCCGGCGCGCCCACGCCGTCGTCGCGCACGTCGATGTAGAGCACGGGCTCGGGCGGGTCATCCACCGTGATGCGCATCTGCACGCTGCGCGCCCGCGCGTGGCGCGCCACGTTGCTGAGCATCTCCTGGAAGATGCGGAAGACGGCGATGGCCAGCCCGCCCTCGGGCGGCGGCACGCCGCGCGCCACGTGCACCTGCAGCGTGGCGTCGAGTTCGCTGCTCTCGATGAACTCCTGCGCGTGCCACTCCAGCGCGGCCCACAGGCCCTGGTGGTCGAGGATGCTGGGCCGCAGGTCGGTGATGATGCGGCCCACGTTGTCCACGGCAGTGTCGATGAGCCGCCCCATGCCCTGGCACTTGGCCTGCAGCGCGGCCTGGCCCTCCACGCGGCGGCCCAGCCAGTGCGTGTCCATCTTCAGCGCCACCAGCAGGCTGCCGAGCTCGTCGTGGATCTCGCGTGCGATGCGTTTGCGCTCGCCCTCGCGCACCGTCTCCAGGTGGTTGGCCAGGTCGCGCAGCTGCGCGGTGCGCTCGGCCACGCGGGCCTCCAGCTCGTCGTTGGTTTTCTTCAGCAGCTCTTGCGCGCGCTTGCGCTCGGTGATGTCGACGAAGGTGACCACGGCGCCCTGCACCACGCCGTCTTCGATGACGGGGTAGCTGCTGTACTCGGCCGGGAAGCTGCTGCCGTCGGCGCGCCACAGCACCTCGTCGTCGATGCGGCAGGGCAGGCCGCGGCGGAAGGCGTTGAAGATGGGGCAGTCGCACTCCGGGTAGTGGCGGCCGTCGGCGTGCGAGTGGTGGATGAGCTCGTGCATGTTGCGCCCGAGCACCATTTCGGTGCGGTAGCCCAGGGCCACGGCGGCGGCGCGGTTCACGAACGTGCACTGGCCGGCCATGTCGATGCCGAAGATCCCCTCGCCGGTGCTTTCCAGCAGCAGGGTGAGACGGTCGGTGGCGGTGGGCATGGGCGGGGTGGCGCAAGGCGCGTGCCACCGCAGGCACGGCGCCTGGCAGACGCTGCAGCCGGTGCGATCGGCAGCCTGTCGCACGCCGCTTGGCAGGCCGGCGCCCGCGCACGACAGTGAGAACTCCTGCCGCACCCCTGAGCCCACCCCATGCACAAACGCTTGCCCCACCCCAGCCGGCGCCAGCTGCTGCGCCAAGGCGCCGCCCTGGCCGGTGCGCTGGCCCTGGCCCCGGCCAGCCGCCTTGCGCGAGCCGAAACGGCGGCAGACCCCGCCGCCAAGCTGTTGCCCGCGCTGGACGCCCTGATGGCCCGCAGCGTGCCCGCCGACGGGCCCGGCCTGGCGGTGCTGGTGGCGCGCGGCGCCACGGTGCTGGCACGGCGCGCACGCGGCATGGCCAGCATCGAGCTGGGCGTGCCGCTCACACCCGAACACGTGCAGCGCATCGGCTCGGTGACCAAGCAGTACGCCGCCGCAGCGCTGCTGCAGCTGGTGGAGCAGGGCCGCGCACGGCTCGACGACCCGCTGGCGAAGTTCCTGCCGGCCTACCCCAACGGTGCCGCCATCACGCTGGCGCAGTTGCTGAATCACACGTCAGGCGTGAAGAGCTACACCGGCATCCCGGGCTACATGCACGGGCCGGTACGGCGCGACCTTGGCACCGCCGAACTGATCGCCGAGTTCAGCGCGCTGCCGGCGGATTTCGCGCCCGGCACCGGCTGGGCCTACAACAACTCGGGCTACGTGCTGGTGGGCGCGGTGATCGAGGCCCTCACGCAGCAGCCCTGGCACGCGCAGGTGGCCACGATGCTGCAGCCGCTGGGACTGGAGCGCACGCTCTACGAAGACCCGCTGCGGGTCATTCCCGGGCTGGCCACGGGCTACGGCGAGCGCCGCGCTGCGGAAGGCGGTGGCCCGCGGCGCGCCGGCCTCGTGAGCATGACGCAGCCGCACGCCGCAGGCGCGCTGCTGAGCACCGTGGACGAGCTCTGGCAATGGAACCTGGCGCTGCACGGCGGCCGCGTGCTGCGGCCCGAGACCTACGCGCGCATGACCACGCCCGAAGGCGCGGCACAGAAGGACGGCTACGGTTTCGGCCTGCGCCGCGAAACCCTGTACGGCCAGCCCGCGCTGCTGCACGGTGGCGGCATCCACGGCTTCAAGTCGGTGCTGATCTGGCTGCCGGGACCGGCGCTCACCGTGGCCGTGCTGCACAACGCCGACGGCCCGGCGGTGCACGTGGGCCGGCTGGGGGCCGAGATCGCCGGGCTGGCGTTGGCCGCGGCCTGAATCAGGCCAGCCAGGCCTCGGGCGCCGACAGCGCGGCCTCGAAGGCCTGCACGTAGCGGCCTACGTGCAGGCCGTCCATCAGCGCGTGGTGCACCTCCACGCTCAAGGGCAGCCAGAGGTGCGGACCCTCGGCCAGCGCGCGGCCGAAGGCGATCTTCGGGATGCCACGTTCCTGCCCGCTTGTGCGCGCATGCGCAAAGCTCGTGAAGTGCAGCCAGGGCAGGGTGGTGAAGTACAGCAGCCCGGCGTCGGCCTCACGCGCATCGGCCATGGTGGCGCGTGCACGCGCTGCGGCCACGGCGGCCTGGCCCTGGGTGTGGAAGGAGGCCCAGTCGGGCGTGTGGTCGAGGTACGAAAAGCCGAAGCTCTCGTCCTCGCGCAGCACGGTGCTGCTGCCGTGCACCGCCTCGTACACACGCACGCGGCCGTCTTCTTCCAGCCGGTAGCGGAAGGGCTCGTGCAGGTTGGCCAGGCGCAGCGCGATGAACAGGCAGGCCAGCGAGAAGCTCTGCCCGCGCGCGGCCACGGCGGCCTTCATCGGCGCGGCGTCCACGCGCACGCAGACGTTGAAGCCGGGCTGGTCGAAGCCGCGGAAGAACTCGAAAGCCTCGCGACGGGCCCAGGTGGCGGTGTTCAGGTAGGTGGCCATGGCGGGATGATGCCTGCCGCGATACTGGCCCACCGAGCCCGCAGCCGCCGATGTCAGCACCGCACACCTCCGCCCCCGGCCTGAACCCGCCTGCCCCGCCGGGCATGCAAGCGGCCTGGGTGGTGATCGCCGCGGGCGTGTGCGCCGCACTGCACGTGGGCAAGCTGGCGCCCGCCATCCCCGCCCTGCAGGGCGGCTTGGGGCTCACGCTGGTGCAGGCGGGCTTCCTGCTGTCGGTGGTGCAGGGTGCGGGCATGGCGCTGGGCCTCCTGCTGGGCGCCTGGGCCGACAGCCTCGGCGGCCGCCGCAGCATGGCGCTGGGGCTGCTGCTGGTGGGCGGCTCCAGCCTCGCCGGCGGCGCGGCGCAAGGCCCCACCGCAACCACCTGGCTGCTGGCCAGCCGCGTGCTGGAGGGCCTGGGCTTCCTGATGGTGGTGCTGCCGGCCCCGGGCCTGGTGCGGGCGCTGGTGCCGCCGGCCCGCACCGCCGCCATGCTGGGCGTGTGGGGTGCCTACATGCCGCTGGCCACGGCGCTGGCGCTGCTGCTGGGGCCGTTGGCGCTGGTGGCATCCGGCTGGCGCGCCTGGTGGTGGGCGCTGGGGGCCTTGAGCCTGCTGATGGCGGCGCTGCTGTGGCGCAGCGTGCCGCAGCGGCTGCCCCAGGCTGCCGCACCCGGGCCAGCCGCGCCGTGGTGGCAGCGCGTTCGGCTCACGCTGGCCCGCCCAGGCCCCTGGGGCGTGGCCCTGTGTTTCGCGGCGTACTCGGCGCAGTGGCTGGCCGTGGTGGGCTTCCTGCCCACGCTGCTGACGAAAGCCGGGGTCGGCGCGGCCTTGACGGGGGTGCTGAGCGCCTTCGTGGCCGCGGCCAACATCGGCGGCAACCTGACGGCCGGGCGCCTGCTGCAGCGCGGGGTGGGCGCCGGCTGGCTGCTCGGCGCCGGCTTCGCCGCCATGGCGCTGGGGGCGCTGGCCGCCTTCGGCACCACGGCCGAGGGCGCCCGGCTGCCGCTGGCGCTGGCCTATGGCGCGCTGCTGGTGTTCTCGGGTGGTGGCGGGCTCATCCCGGCCACGCTGTTCTCGCTGGCGCTGCGCGCCGCGCCCGGGCCGCAGACGGTGGCCAGCACGGTGGGCTGGATGCAGCAGTGGTCGGCCTTGGGCCAGTTCGGCGGGCCGCCGCTCGTGGCGGCCGTGGCCAGCGCTGTGGGGGGCTGGCAGTTCACGGGCTGGGCCACCGGCGCGATGGCGCTGGCCGGCGCGCTGTGCGCGGCCTGGCTGATGCGCCAACTGCCCCGCTGAAGGCCGCCCGGCAGGCGGCCGCCGGGCTCAGAAGGTTTCCCAGTCGCCGTCGTCGCCACCGGCCAACGCCGGGGCGGGTGCCGGCGAAGGTGCCGGGGCCTTGGCGGGCGCCGGCGCCGGCGTCTTCAGGGCAGCGGGGGCCGGTGCCGGCGCGAGGCTGGCGCGCGGCGCCGTTGCGGCCTTTGTCGGCACGGGGCTGACGCTCGCCTGCACGCTCAGGGCCGGCGCAGCGGCCTTGACGGGCAGCGCTGGCGGCAGCACCGCCGCAGTGCGCGCCGGTTCGGCACTGACGTCCACCCGGTAGCGGCGCACCAGCTGGTGCAGCTTCACGGCCTGCTCCTTCAGGCTCTCGGCCGCTGCCGCGCCTTCTTCCACCAGGGCCGCGTTGCTCTGCGACATCTGGTCGAGCTGCTCCATGCTCTGCGCCACGCCGTTGAGGTGCTGGCTCTGCTCGGCCGTGCTGGCGCTGATCTCGCCGATGATGTCGGAGACGCGGTTGACCTGGGCCACCAGCTCGCCCATGGTGCTGCCTGCATCGGAGACCAGCCGGGTGCCGGCGTCCACGCGCTCGACACTGGCGCCGATGAGCGACTTGATCTCGCGCGCCGCCTCGGCCGAGCGGCTGGCCAGGCTGCGCACCTCGCCGGCCACCACGGCGAAGCCGCGGCCCTGCTCGCCGGCCCGCGCGGCTTCCACCGCCGCGTTCAGCGCCAGGATGTTGGTCTGGAAGGCGATGCCGTCGATGACGCCGATGATGTCGGCGATCTTGCGCGAGCTGCTGTTGATCTGCTCCATGGTGCTGACCACCTGGCCCACCACCTCGCCACCGCGCAGGGCCACGGCCGAGGCGCTTTGCGCCAGCTGGTTGGCGGTGGCGGCGCTCTGCGCGCTGTGCCGCACGGCCACGCCCAGCTCGGACAGCGCCGAATGCGTCTGCTGCACGTGGGCCGCGGTGGTCTCGGTGCGCTGGCTGAGATCGAGGTTGCCGCCGGCGATCTCGGCCGCCGCGGTCTGCACGCTGTCGGCGCCCTGGTGGGCCTGCCGCACCATGTCGGCCAGGCCGTCGCGCATGTCGGCCAGCGCCTGCTGCAGCTGGCCCAGCTCGTCACCGCGGTTCACCTCGATGGGCGTGCCCAGGTTGCCGGCGCCGATGGCGGTGGCGCGGTCGGCCAGGCGCAGCAGCGGGTGGATGATGGTGCGGATGAGGTGCCAGGTGCCGCCGGCCATGGCCAGTGACAGCACCACCATGATGGCGATGGTGAGGTAGTTGTTGTTCAGGCGCAGCTGCCCCATGTGCTCGCGCAGCGCGGCACTGCGCTGCTGCTCGAGCTTCAGCGCCGCCGCCGCGGCTTCGCGCACCGCGGCCAGGCTGCTGCTGCTGGGCTGGCTCACGTGCGCGGCCACCAGGGGCGCCAGGCGCTCCAGGGCGCGGCGCTCTTCGTCGTCCTGCATCAAGGGCCGCAGCTGCTCGGTCAGCGCGTTCAGGCGCTGGGCAGCGTCCTGCTTGCCGGCAGCCTCGCCCGAGGCTGCCAGTGCCGCATGCAGGGCGGCCAGGTCCTGCGCGCCCGTCAGCAGCGTCAGCTTCGTCTCCTGCTTCACCATCAGCTCGCCGCTGCTGGCGATCTGCGAAAGGCTGCGGGCCAGCGAGGAAGCGGCGGCCACGGCAATGGTGGCCACCAGCACGACCACGGGTATCCACATCTGGGTCACGAGCGTGAGGCCGCGGCGCTGAAAGCTCATGGGAAGTCTCCAAACATCAGGCAAAGAGGCCCGCTGCCGCGATGGCAGAACGAGGCCCAGGCTTGCGCGCCGGCGAACCCGGGCGCTGCAGGCCATATCGGCTGCAGGCCACCGCGGCTTGAGGGCGGCGCCGGGCTCAAGCCCGGCGGCGGCGAGGTCGATGAGACCCGGGGGCGGTCTGTCTTCCAACCACCAAGCCAGCGAAGCTGAAAGCCACAAGGTCAATGAACACGGCGCGCACGGAGCAGGCTGCGATGACCCGCCGCGGGGATCGTGCGTTCCCAGCCACCAGCCCCAGGTCAGACTCTCAACGGCATGAGGTCCAGGCTCGCCAGGCGCCGGCAGTGGAGCCATCGCCCGCCACACCGGCTACACCCACGCACACGGCCCCGCATGGCTACAGCCTGCAACTGGAAAGCCTCGGTTGCTGCGGCCTGCCGCGCCAACGACTGTCAACCCGCTTTACACGATCACCGCTTGGGCCGGTGCCGGTCTCGACCAAACGTCGCAACTCAATGATCCACAAAACATTTTCGGCTCTGGCCCGAGGATTGCGTTGTTGCGGCTGCCTCAAATCTCCAGGAAAAAAGCTATGAAGAAGCTCGCAATCGCCGCTGTGCTCGGACTTTCGGCCGTGGTTTCCCACGCCGGCGTCGTCATTCTCGGTGCGCCCGGCTCCCCTGCCTGGAACCTCGACGTGAAGGCCAAGATAGAAGCCACCGGGCTGATTTCTGGCGGCGTCGACATCATCAATGTCAGCACCTCCACACCGACCCTGGCTACCCTGCTGGCCTACGACGCAGTGCTCGTGTACAGCGATACGGGCTACCAAAACGCGAACCTGCTCGGCAACGTGTTGGCTGATTACGTCGATGCCGGCCGAGGCGTGGTAGAGATGACTTTTTCTCACTACCAAAGCGGCGGGCTGGCACTCGGTGGGCGTTTCGTGAGTCAGAACTATGACGTGTTCACGGGCGGCGCCTCCCAGGGCAATTGCGGCGCCCTTGGCGTGCGTGATGTGCCAGGGAGCGCCCTGTTCGTTGGGGTCACCAGCTTCAATGGTGGCAGCTCCGCCTACTGCAACACCGGTATCTCCGCGAAGAGCGGCGCACAGGTGCTGGGCCGCTGGACCAACGGCGAAGAATTCGCAGCGGTGCGCAATGACCGTGCCGCTCCGGTGGTTGGCTTGAACTTCTACGCGCCTTCGAGCACGGTTCGCAACGACTTCTGGAGCGCCAACACCGACGGGGGGCGCATCATGGCCAACGCCCTGAACATGGCAGCGGCAGGTGCGCAACAGAGCGTGCCGGAACCCGGCTCGCTGTCACTGGTGGCGCTGGCTGGCGTATGCGCACTGGCGCTGCGGCGTCGCGCTCGGCGGTCGCCTACGGCAGCGCTTGGCGCCTGAGTCGCCAATGGCCACGAAAGCCGGCGCGTCGCCGAGGGCCGCTATAGGCCATTGACTGCGCGCTACATCGCCAGCTCGCGCGCCAGCGCGCGCTCGCGGGTCTGCTCGAAATCGGCCGGCAGCGGGTGGCGCCGCCAGCGCGGGCCGGCGCGGCCCACGGCGCTGGGCAGGCCGTGGCCGAGCAGCTCGCCCAAGGTCTGCGCGGCGGGGGCCAGGGCCTCGGCGTCCATGCCGCAGTCCAGGCCCAGGCACTGCAGCAGGTGCACCAGGTCTTCGGTGGCCACGTTGCCGCTGGCGCCGGGTGCGTAGGGGCAGCCGCCGATGCCGCCCAGGCTGGCATCGAAACGCGTGATGCCGGCCTGCAGCGCGGCGAAGACGTTGGCGCCGCCGAGACCGCGCGTGTCGTGGAAGTGCGCCGTCAGCGCCAGCGTGGGATGGGCCTGCGCGGTGGCACTGCACAGTGCCAGCACCTGGCCCGGGTCGGCCATGCCGGTGGTGTCGCACAGCGTCACGCCCTGCACGCCGAGGTCGGCGAACCGCGCCACCCAATCGGCCACCGTGGCCGCCGGCACCGCGCCTTCCATCGGGCAGCCGAAGGCGCAGGACAAGGACACGTTCACCGCCACGCCGGCCTGCTGCGCCAGGCGCGTGGTCTCGGCCAGCGTGCGGAAACTCTGCGCCTGCGTCATGCGCAGGTTGGCGAGATTGTGCGTGGCGCTGGCCGACATCACGAGGTTGAACTCGTCCACACGGCCGTCGATGGCGCGCTCGCCGCCGCGCACGTTGGGCACCAGGGCCGTGTAGACGACACCCGGCGCGCGCGTGATGAGGCGCATCACCGCCTCGGCGTCGCGCAGCGCCGGGATGGCGGCGGGCGAGACGAAGCTGGTGACCTCGATCTTCGCGTAGCCCAGCGCCGAGAGCTGGTCGATCCAGGCCACCTTGGCCTCGGTGGGCACGAAGACGCTCTCCATCTGCAGCCCGTCGCGTGGCGCGACCTCGTGCACGTGCAGGCGGGTGGCGGGCAGGGCGGGCATGGCGGGACCTTCAGCTTTCGTCGTTGGCCGCGGCGCGCGCCGGCCAGCCGCGGCCGGCGGCCACGGCCCCGAGCACGGCCTCGGTGTGCTGGCCCAGTCGCGGGGCCGGGCTGTGCAGGCGGCCGGGCGTGGCCGCGAGCTTGGGCACGATGCCGGGCACCAGCAGCGGCCGGCCCTCGGCGTCGGCGGTGGGCACGAGCATCTCGCGCGCGCGATACTGCGGGTCGGCCACGATGTCGGCCACGGTGTAGATGCGGCCCACGGGCACGCCCGCGGCCTCCAGCGTGGTGATGACCTCGTCGATGGGCCGCTGCTGCGTCCAGGCCTGGATGGCGGCGTCGATCTCGGCCACGCGCGCCACGCGGCCGTCGTTGCGCGCCAGGCCCGGGTCCTGGCCCAGGTCGTCGCGGCCGATGGCGTTCATCAGGCGGCGGAAGATGCTGTCGCCGTTGCCGGCCACCAGCACATAGGCGTCACCCGCGCAGCGGTAGGCGTTGCTGGGTGCGATGCCCGGCAGCGCACTGCCGGCGGCGCCGCGCACCGCGCCGAAGGCGTCGTACTCGGGCAGCAGGCTCTCCATCACGTTGAAGACGCTCTCGTACAGCGCCACGTCGATCATCTGGCCCTCGCCACCGTTCACCTCGCGGTGGCGCAGCGCTGTCAGCACGCCGATCACGCCGTGCAGCGCCGCCAGCGTGTCGCCGATGCTCACACCCACGCGCACCGGCACGCGGCCGGGTTCTGCCGTGAGGTGGCGCAGGCCGCCCATGGCCTCGCCCAGCACGCCGAAGCCGGGCTTGCCGCGGTAAGGGCCGGTCTGGCCGAAGCCGCTGATGCGCAGCATGATGAGCTTCGGGTTCAGCGCGTGCAGCGCCTCCCAGCCCAGGCCCCAGCCTTCCAGCGTGCCGGGCTTGAAGTTCTCGATCAGCACGTCGGCCTGCTCGGCCAGCGCGCGCACGGCCTGCTGGCCTTCGGGCGTCTTGAGGTCCAGCGCCACGCTGCGCTTGTTGCGGCTCTGCACCTCCCACCAGACGCTGGTGCCTTCGCGCAGCAGCCGCCACTTGCGCAGCGGGTCGCCGCCTTCGGCAGGTTCGATCTTGATGACGTCGGCACCGAAATCGGCCAGCGTCTTGCCGGCGAAGGGCCCGGCGATCAGCTGGCCCAGCTCCAGCACCTTCAGGCCCTGCAGCGCGTCGCGGTTCACCATGGCGGCCCCGGCCTTCAGTAGGCGCCCGACAGCAAGGTGCCGGCGTTCGGCGACACCGCCGGCAGGTTCAGCGCCTTGAGCATGCGCCAGGTGGTGCACACCGCCGAGCTCACCACGGGCAGGCCGATGCGGTCTTGCACCGGCTGCACGCTGGCGAGAGAGGGCATCTGCACGCAGGCGCTGATGACCACCGCGTCGCAGTTGGCGGTGTTCAGCCGCTTGCTGAGCTCGATGGGCGCGCGCGGGTCCTGCGCGCCCACTTCCAGGTTGTCGCTGATCTCCAGGCTCAGTGCGTCCAGCACCTCGATGCCCTGGTGCTCGATGTAGTCGACCACCAGCGCGGTGAGCGGCTTCATGTAGGGCGTGAGCACGGCGATCTTCTTCGCGCCCAGGGCCTGCAGGCCTTCGATCAGCGCGCCGGCGCTCGTCACCACCGGCGCCGGGCCCTCGTTCTGCAGCGTCAGCGCGCGCAGGCGCTGCTCGCTCACGCAGTGGTAACCGCGGCCCATGGCCATGATGGCCACCAGGCAGGCGTAGCCCAGCACGTCCACGCGCGCATCGCTGAGTTCGAGCGCGCAGCGGTCGCTGTCGGCGTCCATCTTCGCGAGCTCGTCCTTCGTCACGTGCTTCATGCGCATGCGCGCCGAGTGGAAGCTGAAGCGCTCTGGCGCCACGGCTTCGCGGGCACGCAGCATGGCCGGGATCTCGGTCTCCATCGTGGTGTTGGAGCTCGGCACGATCTGGCCGATGCGGTAGTGGGTGCGCGGCATCGCGGGGCTCAGTCGGCTTTGATGTTCTTGGCCTTGATGACGCCGGCCCAGTAGTCGGTTTCCTTGGTCACCAGGTTGGCCAGGCCCGCCGGGTCCATGTAGCGGATCTCGATGCCGGTCTTGTCGGCCACGGCCTTGGCCTCGGGCGTGGCCAGCGCCGCCTTGACCTTCTCGGTGAGCTGCTGGATGACGGCCGGCGGCGTGCCGGCCGGCGCGAACAGGCCCACCCAGGCCTCGACCTCGAAGCCCGGCAGCCCGGCCTCGGCCGTGGTGGGCACGTTGGGCAGGCCGGGGTGGCGGCTCTTGCCGGTGACGGCAAAGGCCTTGAGCTTGCCGGCCTGCACGTGCTGCATGACGGACGGCGGCGTGGTCATGAACACCTGCACCTGGCCGCCCAGCACGTCGGCGATGGCCGCACCGCTGCCCTTGTAGGGCACGTGGGTCATGTCGGCCCCAGTGTTCACCAGCAGGAGCTCGGTGCCCACGTGCGAGAGCGAACCGATGCCCTGCGAGGCGTAGTTGAGCTTGTTGGGGTTGGCCTTGGCGTAGGCCACGAACTCCTTCAGCGTGTTGGCCGGCACGCTGGGGTGGGCGGCGATCACGTTGGTGGCGGCGGTGAGCAGCGCCACGGGCACGAAGTCCTTCTGCGCCCAAGGCATCTTGCTGAACATCGACGGGTTGCCCACGTGGTACGCCGAGTAGCTGATCAGCAGCGTGTAGCCGTCGGCCGGGGCCTTGGCCACCTGGCCGTAGGCGATGTTGCCGCTGGCACCACCCTTGTTCTCGATGACGACGGCCTGGCCCAGCAGCTTGGCCAGCGGGTCGCCGAGCAGGCGCGCCGATGTGTCCACCACGCCGCCCGGCGGGTTGGGCACGATGAAGGTGATGGGCTTGGCCGGGTAGGCCTGCGCGAAGGCGGCGCCGGTGAAAGGCGCCGTCAGGGCCAGGGTGGTGGCAGCGGCAAGCAGGGCACGGCGGGGAAGGCGCATCGGGAAGTCTCCGGTCTTGTGGTCTGGCGGCAGGGCGGGGGCGTGGCGCCATGTGAAAGGCGCGCCGCGCATGGTGGCCGCCGCGCCACTGGCTTGGGTACACATCTGGTTGACACATCCTCAACCGCTGGTTGAGCATCAAAGGCTGCACCTCGCGCCATGGCCATCAACCTCAACCGCTTCGACCTCACCACGCTGCGCCTCTTCGTGGCCGCCGTGGACACCGGCAGCCTCACCGCCGGCGCCGAGCGGCTGGATGTCTCCTTGGCCGCGGCCAGCAAGCGCATCGCCGAGCTGGAGGCCCACGTCGGCACGCCGCTGCTGGAACGCAGCAAGCGCGGCGTGGTGCCCACCGACGCCGGGCAGACGCTGCTGCCCCATGCGGTGGAGATGGTGGCCCGGCTCGAACAGCTGGCGCTGGCCATGGGCGACGTGCGGCGCGGCACCGGCGGCCACCTGCGGCTGTGGGCCAACACCTCGGCCTTCGGCGGCTTCCTGCCGGCGCTGCTGGCGCGGTTCGCGCAGGCCCACCCGCAGGTGGTGCTGGACCTGGAAGACGCCATCAGCGAAGACGCCGTGCGCGCCGTGGCGCGTGGCGCGGCCGAGCTGGCCGTCATCGGCGAAAACACCGCGGCCGAGGGCCTGCAGACCCTGGTGTGCCACACCGACGAGCTGGTGCTGATGCTGCCGGCCAGCCACGCGCTGGCCACCGCCGCGCCGGTGCCGCTGCACACGCTGCTGGCACACGACCTCGTGGCCTTCGGCCGCACCACCTCGCTGACGCGGCAGCTGGCCGCGGCGGCCGAAGGCGCGCACCGACCGCTGCGCATCCGCGCGCAGGTGCGCAGCTTCGACGCCATGGCGCGCATGGTCAGCGCCGGCCTCGGGCTGGCGGTGCTGCCGCGCGAAGGCGCCGCGCCCTATGTGCGCGCGCTGGGGCTGGCGCTGGTGGCCATCAGCGGCATGCGCACCGAGCGCCACCTGCTGCTGGCGCTGCGCGAACGCAGCACCCTCTCACCCGCCGCGCAGGCCTTCGTGCGCTTGGCGGTGCCCGAGGCCTGACGCGGCCTGTCTCTCCATCTTCAGCCTCTTTGCGCCCATGCTCATCACCATCGAACCCGGCGTGCGCCTGTTTGTCGACATCGAGGGCCCGGGTTTCGTGCCCGACGGCCCGCGCCTGCGCGAAAAGCCCACGCTCATCCTGCTGCACGGCGGCCCGGGCTACGACCATTCCAGCTTCAAGCCGCTGTTCAGCCGCCTGGCCGACATCGCCCAGATCGTCTACGTCGATCACCGCGGCCACGGCCGCAGCAGCCGCCGGCCGGCGGCCGAGTGGACGCTGGACACCTTCGCCGACGACGTGGTGCGCCTGTGCGACGCCCTGGGCGTCGAGAAGCCCATCGTGCTGGGCCAGAGCTTCGGCGGCTTCGTCGCGCAGCGCTATTTGGCGCGCCACCCGGCGCACCCGGCCAAGGTGGTGCTCAGCAGCACCAGCCACCACCTGGGGCTGGAACGCAAGGTCGAAGCCTTCACACGCTTCGGCGGGCCCGAGGCCGGCGCAGCGGCCCGCGCCTTCTGGACGAAACCCTGCCCCGAAACCTGGGCGCCCTACAACAGGCACTGCCGCGACGTCTACAACCCCACGCCCGGCGACCCGGTGGCGCGGGCGCGCACGCTGATGAACGAGGAGATCCTCTTCACCAGCGCCAGCGGCGAGCAGCAGACCATGCAGCTGCTGCCCGGCCTGGCGCGGGTTCAGTGCCCGGTGCTGGTGATGGCCGGCGAGCTCGACCCCGTCACGCCGCTGGCCGACGCGCAGGAGATCGCGGCAGCCATCCCCCAGCCCTGGGGCCGGCTGGTCACCTTCCCGCGGGCCGGCCACGGCGCCTGGCGCGATTGCCCCGATGAAGCCATGGCGCTGCTGCGCCAGTTCATCACGGCAGCCTGAGTTCGGCGCGGCGGTTCTTCGCCCAGGCCTCTGGCGTGCGCGCGGGGTCCACGGGGCGCGTGTCGCCGAAGCTCACGGCCTCCAGGCGTTCGGGCGCCACGCCCAGCAGCGCCAGCGCCTTCACCACCGCCTCGGCGCGCTTCTGGCCGAGCGCGAGGTTGTATTCGCTGCCACCGCGCTCGTCGGCATGGCCTTCCACCACCACGCGCTGGCCGGGCTGGGCCTTCAGGGCCGCGGCGTGGGCTTCCAGCAGCGTGAGGAAGCCGGGCTCGAGCTCGTAGCTGTCGAAGGCGAACTGCACGGTGCGCGCCTCGGGCGGCAGTGCTGCGGCCGCGGGTGCCCCGGCCGCAGCCGAAGCCGCCGTTGCCGGCGCAGGGGCCGCCACGGGCCTGACGGTGGAGGCCGCCGTGCCACCAGCCGCTGCCGGCGGGCCGCCCGCAGCGGGCCGTGTCGCCGCCCGCTGCGCGTTGGCCTGGCGGCGCGCCGCGGCCGTGGCTTCTTCTTGCGCCTTGGCCGCCGCTTCGGCCTCGGGCGTGGCCCAGACCGTGGTGCTGGGCGTGCGCGTGACGACGGCGCTGCGATCGTCGGGCGGCAGCGGCTGCGTGGCGCAGCCCGCCAGCACGAGCATCGTGGCCAGGCTGGCTGGCAGAAGGAGGCGGGGCAGGGTCGGTTTCATGGTCTGGGGCCTAGGGGCGGCAATGCGGGCGCGTCGGTCAGAGGGTCAGACCGTCAGACGCCCAGGTCCTTGAACACCTCGCGGGCGTTGCGGAAGCTGTCCACCGCGGCAGGCACGCCGCAATAGATGGCCGTCTGCATCAGCACCTCGCGGATCTCTTCTTTCGTCACGCCGTTGTTCAGCGCGCCCTGCACGTGCAGCTTCAGCTCGTGCGGCCGGTTCAGCGCCGTCAGCATGGCCAGGTTGAGCATGCTGCGCGTGCGCCGGTCCAGGCCCGGGCGGTTCCACACGTCGCCCCAGCAGTATTCCGTCACCAGCTCCTGCAGCGGGCGGTTGAAGTCATCAGCGTTGGCGATGGCCGCGTCGACGTAGGCGGCGCCCAGCACCTCGCGGCGGGTCTGCAGGCCTTGCTGGAAGAGATCGGGGTTCATGCGCGGTGGGCTCCGGGTTGGTTGGGGATGCCGGATTCTGTGGCGAGCATCGCGGGCCGGCGCCGCGGCCACCATCCCGCGCTTGGCAACCCGCGTTTGGAAACTCGCGCCTGGCAGCCCGCGCGCTCATCGCCCCACCAGCCCCAGCGCCAGCAGGCTGCGCGCGGTGTCCAGCACGGTGTCTTCCACCGGGCGCGGCTGCCAGCCCAGCACCGCCTGCGCATGCGCGCTGCTGGCGTGGCGCTCGGCGCCCAGCTCGCCGGCCACCGCGCGCACCTGCGGGTGCAAGAGCGCGGCCAGGCGCACCAGGGCATCGGGCGCGCGCCAGCGCGTGACGCGGCGCGCGTCGGCACCCAGTTCGCGGCGCAGCAGCTGCGCCAGCTCGAAGAGCTTCATGAAACGACCGCTGGCGATGAAACGTTCACCGGCCAGGCCGGGGGCGGTGAGCGCGCGCAGGTGCAGCTCGGCCACGTCGCGCGCGTCCACCACGCCGAAGCCGATGTCGGGGCAGGCCGGGATGCGGCCCTGGAGCAGGCGCCGCACGATCTCCACCGAGGCCGAGTGGTCGGGCCCCCACACCGGGCCCAGCACCACCGAGGGGTTGATGCTGCAGAACTCCAGCCCGCCCCCTTCGGCCGCCACCCAGGCGCGCGCGGCGCGCTCGGCCAGTGTCTTGGCACGGATGTAGGGCGTGGCGCCGGGCCAGTCGTCGGGGGTCCAGTCGGCCTCGGTGAGGTGGTGCACGCCGCGCCCGCGGCCGTAGGCGATGGCGGCGGTGCTGGAGGTCATCACCACGCGCCGCACCCCGGCCGCGCGCGCGGCGCGCAGCACACGCAGGGTGCCTTCGCGCGCGGGGACGATGAGCTCGTCCGCATCGCGCGGCTGCCCCACCGGCAAGGGCGAGGCCACGTGCAGCACATGGCTGCAGCCGGCGGCAGCTTCGGCCCAGCCGTCGTCGGCCGTCAGCTCGGCCCGGTGGCAGTGCAGGGCGCCGTCGTCCACGCCCGGCTCGCCGCACAGGGGCGCATGCAGCGCGGCGCGCAGGGCCTGCTCGCGGGCGGGCTGGCGCAGCGTGGCGTGCACGGCCCAGCCCGCGGCCAGCAGCCGGCGCAGCAGGAACATCGCGAGGTAGCCGGTGCCGCCCGTGAGCAACACACGGCGGGGCGGCAGGGGCGGGGCGGTGGCGGCAGGTGTCATGAAAGGCCGGGTGGGTTCGGGGCGGTGGCATCATGCGCTGCCAAGCCCGGCCACCCTGCCCTGCAAGCCCCGGTGTACACAGAACTCGAAGATCCTGAACTCGTGGAGCGCTGCCGCCAGGGCGAGCAAGGCGCCTGGAGCACGCTCGTGCGCCGCTACCAGCGCCTGGTCTACACCGTGCCGCGCACGGCCGGGCTGCCCGAAGAGCAGGCGGCCGATGTCTTCCAGTTCACCTTCGAGCGGCTGCACCAGCACCTGGCGCGGCTGGAAGACGGTTCGCGCGTGCGGGCCTGGCTGGTGACCACGGCCAAGCGCGAGACGCTGCGCCTGCTGGCCGAGAACCGCCACTACGACACCGCCCTGCCGGCCTCCGCCGAAGCGCCCGACGAAGACCCGCTGGCCGCGCTGCCCGACCCGGCTCCGCTGCAGGACGAGCAGCTCTCGGCGCTGCAGCAGCACCACCGCCTGCGCGAGGCGGTGGACCGCCTGGAACCCGCGGCGCGCCAGTTCATCGAACTGCTCTTCCTGCAGGACGAGCCCCTGCCCTATGCCGAGATCGCGCGGCGGCTGCAGATCCCCGAAGGCAGCATCGGCCCCACGCGGGCGCGCTGCCTGGCCAAATTGCGCAAGCTGATGGGGAATTGAGATGCAGGCATGTATTTACCGGCCGGGCCGGCCCTCGGTGGCTGGCACCGCAGCCTTGCCGCCCCTCCACGCCCTTGCCGCCACCCCTGCGCCATGAACCAGCCACCGAACCCCGCCGAAGACGATGACGAGGCCCTCGCGGCCGCGCTGGGCGCCAGCCGCGTGCTGCAGGACGCGCCCGAGGCGCTGGTGCTGCGCGCCATCGGCCTGTGGCAGCAGCCGGCGGCCGTGCCGGTGTCCGCCGCGCCCGCTGCCGTGGCCTCGGCCCTGGGCGGGCTGCGCCGGCTGGTGGCCACCCTCGTCTTCGACAGCCTCGACCACGGCGCGCTGGCGGGCGGCCGCCGCGGTGCGGCCACGCTGGGGCACCTGGCGGCGCGGCAGCTGCTGTACTCCACCGAAGGCCGCGACATCGACCTGCGCCTCACGCCCCTGGACGGCGGCGCGCGCTGGGTGCTCAGCGGCCAGGTGCTCGGCCCCGAGCTCAGCGGCCGGGCCGAGCTGCGGCCCGCCCCGGCGGCCGACACGGCCGCAGCGTCCCCGCTGCAGGTGGTGCCCTGGAACGAACTCGCCGAGTTCGAGTTCGCCCCCATGGAAGCCGGCCCCTGCCACCTGGTGCTGAGCGCGGCCGACTGGACGGTGGAACTGGGCTTGTTCGTGCGGGCGGCGCCCTGAACCCCGCTCGCTGACCGCCGAGCCTTGGGCGCCGGGCCGTGAGCGACACCCCGCAAGCCACCGGCTGGGCGCTGAAGGCGGCCTGCTACGAGGCCTGGCACCGCGACCCCGCGGCTTCGCGTGCGGCGGCCGCCGAGCTGGCGCTGCTGGCCGCCGCCCATGCCGACAGCGACGAGTTGCAGGCCCTGGCCGCCTGGACGGCCGGCATCGCCGCGCTGACCGAGGGCCGGCTGCCCGATGCGCTGGGCCGTCTGCAGCGCGCGCAAGCCGCCTTCGAGGCGCGCGGCGAGCCCGGCCGCGCGGCCGAGACGCGCGTGCCGCAGATCGGCGTGCTGGCCATGCTGGGCCGCGAGGCCGAAGCCCAGGCCTGCGCTGAAGGCGCGCTGGCGCAGTTCATCGCGGCCGGCGACGTGCGCTCGGCCGGCAAGGTGGAGCTGAACCTGGGCAGCGTGCTCTTCCGGCAAGACCGCCACGCCGAGGCCGAGCCGCACTTCCGCCGCGCCGCGCTGCGTTTCGCGCAGACGGGCGATGCCGAGCTGAGCATCGGCGCCGATGTCGCGCTGGCCAACCTGCTGGGCTGGCAGTTCCGCTTCGACGAGGCGCTGCAGATGTACGAACGCGCGCGCCTGCGCGCGTTGCCGCGCGGGCTGCACGTGCTGGTGGCGCAGGTGCACCAGGGCGTGGGCCAGATCGAGATGCACCGCGGCCACGGCCAGCGCGCGCTGCAGGAGCTGGCCGCCGCGGCACGGCTGGTGGCCGAGAGCGGCGCGCCGCCACAGCGCCGCATCGAGGCCGAGGCTGCGCTGGCCGACGCCTACCTCGGCGTACGCCTGCGCGCCGAGGCCGTGAGCCTGTACGACGCGCTGGTGCAGGAGGCGCTGACCTTCGGGCTGCCCACCGAACGCGCCTGGGCCACGCTGCAACGGGCCCGCGCCCACGCGCAGCTGGGCGATGCCACCGCCGCCACGGCCGGCTTCGCGCAGGCCGAGGCCCTCTACACCGAGGCCGGCAACGGCCCGGTGCTGGGCCTCATCGCGCTGGAACAGGGGCGCCTGGCACTGGCGCAAGGCGATGCCGCCACGGCACGCGCCTGCGCGCAACGGGCGCAGACGGCACTGCAAGGCAGCGGCCTGCTGGCCTGGCAGCTGGAAGCCCAGGTGCTGGGCGCGGATGCCGATGCCGCGGCCGGCGCGCACGAGAGCGCCGCGGCCGCCTACCGGGCGGTGCTGGCCGCGGCCACCGGCGCGCCGGCGCTGCCGCAGCTGGCCTGGCCCTGCCACGCCGGGCTGGGCGCCCTGGCGCAGGCCAGCGGCGATCTGGCCGGCGCCCGCCACGCGTACGAGCAGGCCCTGGCCGTGCTTGAAGACCTGCGCGCCGCGCTGCCCGGCGACGAGCTGCGCAGCGCCCAGGCCGAAGCCGGCAGCACCGTGCACGACGGCCTGGTGGCCGTGGCCCAGGCCCAGGGCTCGCCGCTGCAGCTGCTGGTGGACATGGAGCGCGGCCGCGCGCGCAGCCTGGCGCTGGCCCTGGCCGAGCTGCAGGCGCCGGTGGCCCCCACCGCGCAAGGCCCCGAGGCGGCGCACCTGCAGTGGCTGCGCCAGCAATGGCGCCAGACGCTGAGCGAGGGCGATGCCGAGCGCGCCCCCGCGCTGGCGGCCCGCGTGCAGGCGCTGGAGCAGAAGCTGCTGGAGGCGCACCGGCGCAGCAGCCTGGGCCAGCCCCTGCCGGCCGGCAGCGGCCCGGCGGTGCCCCTGGGGCCCGGCTTCGGCGCCGACGACCTGCCCGCGCTGCAGGCCGCCCTGGGCCCCGACCGGGCGCTGGTGGCCTACCACCTGCAGGGCGACACGCTGCTGGCCTGCGTGGTCACCGCCGAGGGTGTGGCGCACCGCGCCTGGGCGGCGCCCGGTGTGGCGGGCCAGGTGCGCGCGCTGCGCTTCCAGATGGATGCGCTGCGCCATGGCGACGTGCTGGCCCAGCGCCACGGCGCGCTGCTGCTCGAACGGGTGCGCCACCGCCTGCAGGCGCTGCACGCCGCGCTGTGGGCGCCCTTGCTGCCGCTGCTGGGCGGGCGCACGCGCTGCGTGCTGCTGCCGCACCGCGACCTGCACGCCGTGCCCTTCGCCGCGCTGCACGACGGCCGGCACTGGCTGGTGCAGCACACCGAGCTGGCCTGGGCCCCCAGCGCCGCCGTGTGGCTGGCGCTGCAGCAGCGGCCGGCGCCCCGCTACGAACGCGCGCTGGTGCTGGGCGTGGGCGACCCCCAACTGCCGCAGGTGGAGGTGGAAGCGCAGCAGGTGGCCGCGGCTTTCGGCGCGGGCGGCGAGCTGCTGCTGGGCGCAGCCGCCACCCGCGCCGCGCTGGGCCGCGCCGCCGCCACGGCCGACGTGCTGCACCTGGCCTGCCACGGCCAGTTCCGCGCCGACAACCCGGCCTTCTCATCGGTGCTGCTCGGCGACGGGCCGCTGACGCTGCTGGAGCTGGCGCAGCTGCAGTTGCCAGCCGGGCTGGTGGCGCTGTCGGCCTGCGAAACCGGGGCCAGCCGCGTGGCACCCGGCGAAGAACTGCAAGGCCTGGTGCGCAGCTGCCTGCGCGGCGGCGCGGGCACGGTGCTGGCCACCTTCTGGCCGGTGGAAGACCGCGCCACGGCCGCGCTGGCCCTGCGCTTCTATGCCGGCCTGCACGAAGGCCTGGGGCCGGCCGGCGCGCTGCAGCGCGCGCAGGCCGAGGCGGCGCAGGCCGGTCATCATCCCTACGCATGGGCCGGCTTCGCGCTGCATGGGCGGGCCTGAGACGGGCAGGCTGCCTGCCGTCCGCCGCCACAGGCGCCGGCGCTGTATCAGGCAGCGCCGGCGCGGCTCTGTGCACCACGGCACAACCGCCAGGCCCCGAAACAGACCCATGAAAACCGTCCCCTCCCGCCGCCCCCAAGCCTGCACCCGACCGAAGCGGGCCACCGCCCTGCGCGCGTGCGCCGCTGCCGCCGCGCTGCTGATGCTGGCCGCCTGCGGCGGGGGTGGCGGTGGCGACAGCGCGCCTGTGGCCAACCCACCGCCCACCACGCCCACCCCGGCCGCCGGCCCCGTGGTGCTGGTGCAGGTGGCCACCGGCACCGACGTGGCCGCGCTCGCCCGCGCGCGCAACGCCACCGTGGCCGAGCAGTTCGGCCGCCGCCCCATCTACCGCCTGCAGCTGCCCGCCGGCGCCAACGCCGACACCGTGGCCGCTGCGCTGGCCACCACCCCGGGCGTGGTCTTCGCCGAGCCCGATCTGCCCAACGAGACGCCGGAGACCACGCGCAACACCGTCTGGGTGATCGGCGGCGACAGCGGCACCTACGCCACGCAATGGGCCCCGCAGACCCTGCGCCTGGCCGATGCCCACACCCGCAGCACCGGCGCCGGCGTGCGCGTGGCCGTGCTCGACACCGGCATCGACGCCACCCACCCCGCCTTCGCCGGCCGCCTGGCGCGCCGCGCCGACGGCAGCCTGCTGGGCCGCGACTTCGTCGACGACGACGACAACCCGGCCGAAGAAGGCAGCCGCAGCGACACCGGCTACGGCCACGGCACGCACGTGGCCGGCCTCGTGGCGCTGGCCGCGCCGGGCGCGATGCTCATGCCGCTGCGTGTGCTCGACCGCGCCGGTCGCGGCAACGCCTGGGTGCTGGCCGAGGCCCTGGCCTGGGCCGTGGACCCCGACGCCAACCCCGCCACTGACGACGGCGCCCACGTCATCAACATGAGCCTGGGCAGCACCCGCCCCACGCGCCTGCTGGCCGTGGCCGTGGCGCTGGCCAACTGCGAGTTCAGCGACGACGACGACAACTTCAAGGACGCCGGCTTCGACGACGACCGCGCCCGCTGCACGCAGGGCCGCAACGCGGCCGTGATCTCCGCGGCGGGCAACGCGGGCAGCCCCGACGAGCGCGTCTACCCCGCTGCCGAGAGCGCGCCCGGCACGCGCGCGGTGGGCGCCACCTCACAGGCGCAGCGCCTCGCTGCCTTCTCCAACTCGGGCGGCTGGATCAAGCTGGCCGCGCCGGGCGAGCTGATCGTCAGCGCCGTGCCCGGCGGGGGCTACGGCACGTGGTCGGGCACCTCGATGGCCGCACCGCTGGCCGCGGGCACCGCGGCGCTGGTGCTGGGCACGCCCAGCCCCAGCCCCGTGCCCGGCGCCACGGCGCTGCGCCAGTGGCGCGCCGAAGACCTGATGAAGCGCCTGGAAGACCGCAGCAAGCCGGTGTGCGGGGCCGCGCTCCGGCAGATCGACGCCGCGGCGGCCGTCAGCAACACGCCGGCGCCGGCGCCCGCCTGCCCCTGATGCCCGGCACTTTTTCTCACCCGGCTTGACGCCGGTCCAGGCGGCGGCAGACCGCCATCAAGCACGTCGGATGCCAGCCGATACGGGAACATGGGCATTCCCGCCCTACCGGTCGGAGGATCCCTCATGCCCTTGATGCAGCGCCTGCGACTGCGCCACAAGTTCGCCCTCATCGGTGCGCTGGCACTGGCCATGGCGGCCCTGCCGACGGGATTCTTCCTCCACCGCGTGCAGGCCTCGCTGGCACAGGTCGAGAACGAGATCTCGGGCCTGCCACCAGCCCAGGCCCTGGTGGGTCTGGCACGCACGACGGCGCAGCACCGGGGGCTGTCCAACGGCGTGCTGAACGGCGACAGCAGCGCAGCCGCCCCCCGTGAAAAGGCGTGGCAGGCGCTGCAAGAGCGCCAAGCGGCTTCGGTAGCGAGCTTCGCGGCCTTCGGCGACGAAACGCTGAGCCGGCGGCTGGAAGCGCTGTGGCAGGCGCAGCAGACGCTGACCCAGGCCGTGGCGACGGCCGGCGTGCCTGCGCCCGAAAGCTTCCAGCGGCACACCGCCATCGTCGAGGGGCAGCTCGCTCTGCTGCACGACGTGGCCATCCGTTCCGAGCTGGTCCTCAACCCCTGGGCCTCGGGCTACCACCTGCAGGACGCCGCGCTGAACCACCTGCCGCTGGTCTCGGAACTGCTGGGCCGGCTGCGGGGCAGCGGCATGGGCATGCTGGCCAAGGGCCAGGCCAGCAGCGCCGAGCGCAGCCGGCTGGCCGTGCACGCCGAACGTGCGCTCTTCGCGGCCGCTTCGGCGCAGCGCGCGCTGGCCAATGCCGTACAGGCCGATGCGGCCGTGGCTGCGGCACTCGGCGACGCGCCGGCCCGGGCCGAGAAGTCGCTCAACGCAGCGCTGGCCCTCGCCCGCAGCAAGCTCATCGAGGCCGAGGCGCTGGATCACCCCCGCGCCGAGTGGTGGGCGCAGACCTCGCAAGCCATCGACGACCAGCTTGCGCTCGGCGATGCCGCCATGGCCGCGCTGTCCAAGGACCTGGCGCAGCACCGCCAGTGGGAAACCCAGGCCGTCGGCTGGATCGCCGGCCTGTTGCTCGTGCTGGGTGCCGGGGGCGGCTGGCTGCTGTGGTCCATCGCGCGCGGGGCTTCACGCTCGATCGAACAGGCCATCGGCCTGGCCGACGCCGTTGCGGACGGACGCCTTCAGCTGCCACCCGGCACGCCGCAGACGCTGCCCCCGGGCACGCAGGACGAAGGCCAGCGCCTGGTGGTGGCACTGGCCGCGATGGCGCGCCAGCTGGGCCAGGTGGTGGCCACGGTGCGCGACAACGCCGAGCAGGTGGCCACGGCCAGCGCGGAGATCGCCCAGGGCAACCACGACCTGTCGGCACGCACCGAATCTCAGGCCAGTGCGCTGGAGCAGACCGCGGCCTCGATGGACGAACTGCGCGCCACCGTCGCGCAAAGCGCCGACAGCGCACGCCAGGCGCACCAGCTGGCCCTGCAGGCCAGCGACGTGGCCGGCAACGGCGGCCAAGCCGTGCAGGATCTCGCCGGCACGCTGGCGCAGATCAGAGACAGCGCGCACCGCATGGCCGACATCATCGGCACCATCGACGGCATCGCCTTCCAGACCAACATCCTGGCACTGAACGCCGCGGTGGAGGCCGCGCGGGCCGGCGAGCAGGGCCGGGGCTTTGCCGTGGTGGCCAGCGAGGTGCGGGCCCTCGCCCAGCGCAGCGCCCTGGCCGCGCGCGAGATCCGCAGCCTCATCACCGCCAGCCAGGAGCGCGTGGAAGCCGGCAACGAACAGGGCAGCCACGCGGCCGAGACCATGCAGAGCGTGGTGCAGTCCATCCGCCGCGTGTCGGACCTCATTGCCGAGGTGAGCGCCGCGGTGCAGGAGCAGAGCGCCGGCATCGCCCAGATCGGCGATGCCGTCACGCAGATGGACCAGGTCACGCAACAGAACGCCGCGCTGGTGGAAGAAGGTGCTGCCGCGGCCGAGAGCCTGCGCCAGCAGGCGGTCTCGCTGCAGGGCACGGTGGCGGTGTTCAGGATCTAGCCCGCCCCAGCCGCTGCGGAGCTGTCACCAAAGATTGCAGATGAGGGTGTATCGCGCAGCAGTTCCCTCCTTCTGTGCAGCACACGCCCGCAACGGGCCCCACTGCACCCAAGGAGATCGACATGCGCACCGACCTGAAACTCAAACTCACCCACACCGCCGCAGCCGCCTGGTCGCTGCTGTTCCTCGCGGCCTGCGGCGGTGGCGGTGGCGCCGATGCCCCGGCGACGGCCGCCGGTGCGAACGAAGCACCCGGCACGCGCGCCTTCGCACTGTCGGCCGCCCCCGCACTGCCCGCTGGTGCCACGCCCGTGCCGGCCGTGACCTACCGCTGCGGCAACGTGACGCTGGGCGCGCTGCGCAGCGGCGAGATCGAGGTGCCCGCCGGCCAGGTGTGCGTGCTGCAGGGCACGCGCGTGGAAGGCAACATCAAGCTGGGCGCGGGCAGCGTGCTCGACGCCCGCGACATCACCATCGTCGGCAGCCTGCAGGCCGACGGCGCTGCCTCGGTGCTGGTGGCCGGCGCTTCCAGCGTCACCGGCTCGGTGCAGCTCGTGCAGGGCGGCGCGGCCACGCTGCTGGGCCTGCGCATCGCCGGCAACCTGCAGATCGAGGCGCATGCCGGCCCGGTGCGGGCCGAAGCCCTGCGCACCAGCGGCAACGTGCAGGTGCTGGGCAACCTGGGCGGTGTGACGCTGGTGGACAACAGCACCAGCGGCAACCTGCAGTGCAAGGACAACCTGCCGGCGCCGCAGGGCAGCGGCAACACCGCCGCGACCCTGGAAGACCAGTGCCGCAGCCTGGCGCCTGCGCCCACGCCGGCGCCGGGCACGCCCGTCAACCCGCCGGTGGCCCCGGTGCCGCCGACCACGCCCACGCTGCCGGCGCCCAGCCTGCCCGCAGGCGTGTTCACCGCCGGCAGCAACGTGGTCTGCCGCGACCTGAGCCTGGACGCCACCCGCTACGCCAGCGTGGAAGTGCCGGCCGGCGCGCGCTGCGAGCTCATCGGCACGCAGCTCACCGGCAACCTCGAGCTCGCCCCGGGGGCGAGCGTGAAGGGCGTGCAGGCGCAGATCAACGGCAGCCTCAACGGCGACACACCCGGCCCCGTGCAGATGGACGGCGGCCGCATCGACGGTTCGGTGCAGCTGGCGCGCGCGCAGGCCACCACGCTCAACGGCACGCGCGTCGGGGGCTCGCTGCAGGCGGTGGCCGGCACCGGCCTGCTGTGGCTGCAGGGCCTGACGCTGACGGGCGACCTGCAGGTGCTGGGCAACACCGGCGGCGCGGTGCTCAACAACAACCGCGCCGGCGGCAACCTGCAGTGCAAGGACAACCTGCCGGCGCCCAGCGGCAGCGGCAACGTGGCCGCGAACAAGGAAGACCAGTGCCGCGGGCTCTGAACCCGGGCGCCGGCTAGGGCGCGCGCAGGTCAGGCCCGCGGGCCGGCGCCGCGGCCAGGAACTGCAGCACCGCCTGCAGGGCCGGGCCGCGCTGCGCATCGGCCTCCACCAGCACCGAGTGGCGCGCCTGCGGCAGGCGCCAGGCGGTGCAGCGGCCCGGGGCCGCGGCATTCACGTTCGCACAGAAGACCTGCTGCGCCGCGGGCTCCACCACGGTGTCCAACCCGCCTTGCAGCAGCAGCACCGGCACCGCGATGCGCGCCGCCTCGGGCCCGCGCGCCGCGGCCGCGCCGGCGCAGGCCTGCGCCACCCAGCGCAGCGTGGGCCCGGCCACGCGGGCGTGTGGGTGGCCGCAGTGTTCGCCTTCGCAACGCGCCATGCGGTCGGCCCAGCGGCGCTGCAGGCGGGGCACGCTGGCCGTGAGTTCGTTGTCGGCGCGGTCGGCCTGCGCCCACCAAGCCGCGCGTTCCACGTCGAAACCTTCGCCCTGCACGCGCCGCGCGCTCAGGCCGGGCAGCTGGAAGGGCAGCTGCACCGCGCCGTCATCGCACCAGCGCCGCAGCACCTTGTTCGTGCCCGGCTCGGCCACGCGCGGCTCGTGCATGGGCGTGACGAGGGCCGCTGCCGCCACCGGCGAGGCCGCACCCACGCGCGCGAGGTAGCGCGAGACCACGGCGCCGCCCATCGAGTGCGCCAGCATCACGGTGGGGCGCTGCGCCGCAGCGGCATCGGTCACCCGCGAGGCCTGCACCCGCTGCACGAAGGCCTGCAGGTCGTCCACGAGGTGCTCGAACTCGTCGATGTGGCCGCGCTCGCCCGCGTCATCGTCGCCCTGCGCGGTGGGCGGCTCGGGCGGCAGCAGGCGGCTGCTGAAGCCCTGCCCGCGGTGGTCCATCACATAGACCGACCAGCCGGCCACGACGAGGTCGTGCACCAGCTCCTGGTACATCGTGAGGGCTTCGGTGAAGCCGGGCACCACGATGACGGCACCGCGGCTCTCGCTGCGGTGGCGGTAGGCGCGCCAGTGCAGCTGCACCGGGCGCGTGCCGAGGCCGAACAAGCCGCCCGTGGGCCGGCCCTGGAAGCTGCCGATCTCGCGCACGGCCAGGCGCTGCGTTTCGGCCTCGATGGCCTGCCAGCCGTGCCCCGCCCAGCGCGCTTCGCTGCTCAGCGTGGCGGGCGCCCCGGCCGGGGCCGGCAGGGGCTCGAAGGGCGGGGCGCCTGCGGCCACCGCCTGCGCCAGCGCGCAGGCCGCCAGCGGCGCCACGAGCACGCGCGGCCAGAACTTGAAGATCTGCATGCAGGCAAGCGTAGCAGCGGCGCCTGGGCCGCTGCCACCGATGCGCTCGCCTGCCGGCCGCTTCAGCCGCGGCGGCGGCGCGCCAGCGTGGCCACGCCGGCCAGGCCGGCGAGCATCAGCGCCCAGGTGCCGGGTTCGGGCACGGGGCTGATCTCGTACAGCACCGTGCGGTTGCTGCCGCCGCCGGCGATGATGAGGTCTTCGGTGCTCTCGTGCGAGACCGCCAGGAAGGTGCGGCCCTCGCTCTCGAAGGCCACCAGGCCCTCGGGGCGCAGCACGGTGGTGTCGCTGCTCACGATGAGCTGCAGGAAGCTGGCCTGCGCGGGGTCGGTGATGTCGTACACCGCCACCGCGCTGCGCGTGGTGCGCTCCAGGCCCACGAAGGCCAGCGTGCGGCCGTTGATCTCGAACAGCGCCACGCCCTCGGGCTCCACGCCCTTGTCGTCGCTGCGGTTGTCGGCGTACACACCGGCGGCGATGGCGGCCTGCTCCAGCGTGTTGCCGCTGTCGTAGACCAGGTTGCCGTCGGCATCGCGGATGCTGAACGAGCGCCCGCCCAGGGTGACGATCTCCACCATGTTGGTGCTGCTGCCGTCACCGGTGGCGCCAGCGCGCAGCACGTTCAGGCGGCCCAGCACGCTGTTGGGCTTGAGCTGCGCCTGCGTGGGCAGGTTCGTGCCGTTGAAGACGGTGGGGTCCAGCGTCACCGCGGCGTTGCCGAAGCGCACGATGTCGGCGTCGTCGACGAAGGCATCGCCCTCGTTGCTCATCACGTAGTAGGCCTGGCCGCCGCGGCTGTAGCTGGCAATGGCGTCGGGCATGTACAGGCCCTTGACGGGCACGTTGCGCAGGCTGATGCCGCCGTCCTGGTCGCTGGTGTCGATGGCGTTGCCGGGCAGGCTGAAGTCTTTCTTGCCCAGCGGCAGGATGCGCGTGAACTGGCCGGTCTGCAGGTTCAGCTCGGCGATGGCGTTGTTCTCCTGCAGCGTCACCTGCGCGAACTGCCCGCCCGGGGCCACGGCGATGTACTCGGGCTCGAAGGCCACCGAGGCGGCCACGCCGGCCTGGATGCGCACGCCCGCGGCGCGCAGCGCGGCTTCCTGGCCGTCGAAGGCGCCGAAGCCGGCGGTGGTGACGCTGGTGACGAGGCTGCCGCCGGCGCGCGAGACGTCGATCAGGCTCACGCTGCCCGCCGGGTTGTTGGCGTCGCTCTGGCGCTCGCCTTCGTTGGCCACCAGGAGGCGCGTGCCGCCGGCCGTCCACGTCAGCATGTCGGGCACCGCGCCGGTGGCCACGCCACCCAGGTGGGCCGCGGCACCGCCCTGGGCCAGGAAGGTGGCGGTGTCGAAGAACTGCACCGAGCCCGGCAGGCCGGCGTTGCTGCTGTTGGTGAAGGCCACGGCCAGCGTGTTGCCGGCAATCGCGATGCTGTTCACGTTGCCGTAGGCGCTGGTGGCAAAGCTCTGCACACGCTGGCCGGTGAGGTTCAGCACGTCCAGGCCGTTGCCGCCGATGATCCACAACGCCGAGGTGCCGGCGTCCCACACCGGGATCTCGGACGAGCGGCCGATGGTAGGCTCGACGTTGTGGTTGAAGGTCCACAGCGGCGTGACCGCCGCGATCGGGTTGCTGGCGCCGGCCGACAGGGCGGCGGTGGCCAGGGCCACGGCAGCGGCCAGGGTGTGCAGGCGGGGTTTCAGGTGGTGCATGGCGGCGGCGGTGGTGGCGGAAACCGCGCATGCTCGCCACGGCGTTTGACGGTGTCGTGACAGCCGCCCCCCGCGCCTGCAGGGTGCGCGAGGAAGGGCGCCTGGGGATGGCCGCGCTCGCGGGGGCGGCCTACAGTGCTTCCGGTCCGCCGCCGCGTGCGGCGCCAGCCCCCGACCCGAGGAGCCCGCGATGATCGTCACCCCCGCCAGCAGCCAGCGCTTCGTCTCCAAGGCCCGCCTGCCGGCGCTGCCGGCGCGCCCGCGCAGCCGCAGTGCCGGCGCCGTGGCCGACACGCCGCCGCTGCAGCTCAAGGCCTCGGACGCACAGACCCTGGTGGTCGGCAGCGGTCTGGTGGTGGCGGCGCAGAAGGTGCCGGTGCAGATGCGCGAAGACCTCATCAACTGCACGCTGTTCGCGCAGCTGGTGGCCACCGCCGAGGTGGGCGACGCCAGCCAGGCCACAGCCTGGTACACGGCCTACTTCGGCGCGCTGTCGGCGCTGGGCTGGGCACAGAGCGACCAGCGTTTCGAGCGCTACGAGTTCAAGAGCAGCGGCGCCATCGCGCACGAGGCCGTGCTGCCGGTGGTCTCGGCGCTGCTGGGCCCGCAGGCCAGCGCGCTGGCGGTGCTGCAGGCGGCCTTCGACGGCTTGAAGTCGATGGAGGACAACGCGCCGTGGTTGACCCTCTTCGAGCGCCAGTCGCGGCGCGAGCAGTCGGCGCATTTCCAGGTGGCCACGGCCGAGATGGCGCCCGGCGGGCTGCTGCAGGTGGCGCTGGCGGCCTTCGAGCTGCAGGCCCACACCGAGATGACGCAGGTGCTCTTCTTCAAGTTCAACAAGGCGCGCACGCGGCTGCACTACGCCTCGGGCAAGGCCACCATCTACGAGGCCGCGCTGGCCACCCAGCGCGAAGCCCTGGCCACGCGCCTGGCGGCCTACCGCCAGGCCTACGTGGGGCAGGTGAAGCTGCCGGCCTTGCCCGCGCTGCCCCCGTTGCCCCGCCCCTAGCGGCAGGGGCACTGGCAGCGCTGCTCAGGCCTGCAGGGCCGCCGCCAGCGCGGCCAGCGCCGCGGCAGCACCCATGGGCAGGCCCACGTCCAGCGCGCCGGGCACCTGGCTCTCGCGCGGGTTGATGCGCACCAGGCGCCCGCCGTGCTCGCGCAGCACGCGGTGGCCGAAGTGGCGCACGCTGGGGATGGCACTGCCGGCGCCGAGCTCCAGCACCAGCGGCGCGCGCATGCCCGCCAGTGCGTGCTGCAGCGCCGTCAGCTGCGCCTGGGTGCGCTCTTCGCGCCAGGCGCCGTCGCCGAACATCAGGATGTTGGGCCGCGCCAGCGCGCCGCAGTGCGGGCAGGTGGGCAGCGCGCCCAGCCAGCGGCAGCGGGCTTCGTCCACCTCCACGGCCAGCGCGTCGGCAGGCCAGGGCAGGGCCTCGCAGTGCGTGCATTGCAGCCAGTGGATGCTGCCGTGGCACTCGGCCACGCGCCGCGGCGCGAAGCCGGCCTTCTGGAACTGGCCGTCGACATTGGAGGTGAAGACCCAGGCGCCGTGCGGCAGGCGTTCGCCCCACTGCAGCAGGGTCTGGAAGCCGGCATGGGGCAGGGTGCGCCGGTAGAGCTGCAGGCGGTGGCCATAGAAGCCCCAGGCCAGGCGCGGCTCGTGCACGAAGGTGAGCGGCGAGGCCACCTCCTCGAAGGCCAGGCCGGCCTGCTTCAACGCAGGGTAGGCGCGCCAGAAGCCCTCGGTGCCGCGGAAATCGGGCAGGCCCGAATCGACGCCCATGCCCGCCCCGGCCGCCACGATCAGCCCATCGGCCTGCGCCAGCAGCTCGGCGGCGCGGGCGACGGCCTGGGCCTGGCTTTCCGGCATGGGCCGGGCGTGTCAGGGGGCTTTGCGGCCCGGCTCGAAGGCCGGCAGCGGCACGGCGCGCAGCAGGTCGTTGCCGGTGAGGTCTTGCGCGTCGGGGAAGACCGCGCGCCAGACATCGCGAAGCCCGCCGCCTTCCAGCGTGACCACGCTCTCGTAGGCGAAGTCGTAGCCGGTGATGGTGAAGCCGTGGCCGCGGCAGACCGCCTTGCCGCCGCCCAGCACGCAGCGCGCCGACCAGACCGAGGCCTCGTCCTTGCCCTGCAGCACAAGATGCTTGGGGAACTGCTTGATCAGCGTGACGGAGCCGGGGCGCGCCCACACGCCTTCGAAGCGCAGGTCTTGCGCTGCGGGGTTGCGCGAAGCGGCGGTGGGCGTCTGGGCGGCCGCGGGCAGCACGGCAGCGCCGGCCAAGCCGAAGACCACAGCCCGAAGGGCCGCACGGAGGGTGGGGTGTTGCATGGGGATCTCCTTCCTCGGCGCGGGCCCCCTTCTGGCCGGGGGGCGCTCGCGGAAGACGCACTCTACGGCAGAGCCGCGCCGAGCGGCACCCCCCGCAGGCCCAGGTGCCCAGGCGCGCCCCGAGGCGGCCTGCCGCAACCGCCGGCCGCGCATACGCCAGCGGGGGGACGCTGGCCCCGGAAAGCCGGCCCGCGGGCCGGCTTTCAGGCAAGGGCGGGCAGCTCCTCGCGGCGCGGCAGGTCGGCGCCGCGGCGCGAACAGGTCAGCGCCGCGGCCTGTGCCGCGAACTGCAGCAGCGGGTGCCAGTCTTCGGGGCGCAGCGCGGCCACGGCAGCGGCGGACAGCGCCCCGCGCTCGGCCAGCGCGGCCAGCAGCGCGGCGTGGAAGGTGTCGCCGGCGCCCACGGTGTCCACCAGCGCCGTGGCCACCGGGGCCACGTGCACTGGCCCGGCGGCGGTGTAGGCGGTGGCCCCCGCGGCACCCCGCGTCAGGACCACCAGCGCCACGCCGTGGGCTTGCCACTGCTGCGCCAGTGCCGCGGGGTCGGCGCCGGGGTGCAGGTGGTGCAGGTCTTCGTCGCTGAGCTTGAGCAGGTGGGTGCAGGGCAGCATGTCGGCCAGCACGGCGTGCCAGCGTGCGATGTCGGGTTCGACGTTGGTGCGCACGTTGACGTCGTAGCTGACCAGCGCCTCGGGCCGCTGCTGCCGCAGCTGGCGGGCCAGCGTGCGCAGCGTGCCGCCCACGGGCTCGACCACCATGGCGTAGCTGCCGAAGTGGTAGGCCGCGGCCGCAGGCACGCGCGCCAGGTCGGCCGGGTGCAGCTGGCGGTCGGCGGCGCCCTCGCCGTAGAACGCGTAGTCGGCCACGCCCTGGGCGCTCAGGCCCACCAGGCCCAGCGTGGTGGGTGCGGCCACGCGGCTCACGGCGGTGGTGTCCACGCCTTCCTGCTGCAGCGCCTGCAGCAGGCGCTCGCCGAGAAACCCGCGGCCGATGGCGCCGAAGAAGCCCACCGGCTGCCCCAGGCGTGCCAGGCCGATGGCCACGTTCAGCGGCGAGCCGCCGATGCGGGCGTCGAGCCGCTGGCCCGTGGCGGTGGGGCCGGCGTCGAACACATCCATCAAGGCTTCGCCGCTGACGACGATCATCGGGGGCTCCAGGGTTCGGGTGACGGCAGGGCAGGCCGGGGCCTACCCGCCGGGTGGGTGGATCAGCGCGGCGTCAGGCGCCACAGGCGGGCCAGTGTCGCCGCACCGTCGCGGCCTTGCACGGTGGCCAGGGTCTGCTCGGCTTCGGCGCGCCGGCCCGCCTGGAGCTGGGCCGCGCCCAGGCGCAGGCGGGCGTCGTCGGCCCCCGCCTTCAGGCCCTTGGCCAGGGCTTCGGCCATCAGCGCCAGGCCTGCCGGTGCCTCGCCCCCGGCGGCCAGCGTGAGCCCCAGCGCGAAGAGCGGGCCGCCATCGGCCGCCGCGCGGGCGCTCTTTTCCTCGGCCGCACGCTGGCTGCGTTCGGCCGCCACGGCGGCAGCGGCCTGTTCGCGCTGCGTGCGCAGCGCGGGGCCATCGGGGCCCTGCGCAATGCGCGGCTGGGCCAGGGCTTCGTCCAGCACGGCCAGCGCCTCGGCCGGCTGGCCGGCGCGCAGGGCCAGGCGGGCGAGCTCGGCATGGGCCGCGGCGTCACCCAGCGCGCGGGTGTGGCGCAGCAGGCGGTAGGCGTCGATGGTGAGGCGGTCGGCGAAGTCGTCAGCGCCCTGCACGCGCACCACGAGCTCGGCCCAGATGGAGGGGCGGGGATGGTGGGTGGCCAGCGCCTCCAGCGTGGCAGCCAGCCCGGCTTCGTCCTTGGCGGCGCGCTGCGCGCGCAGCAGCAGTTGCAGCGTCTCTTCGCGTGGGGGCGTGCCGGCCGGCTGCTCGGCCAGCAGCGCGCGGGCCTGCTCGGTGGCACCCGCGGCATCACCGGCAGCCAGCATCGCGCGCGCCAGCGCCACGCGCACCGCGGGCTCGCGGCCGCCTTGCTGCAGGTAGGCGCGGCCGGCACGCAGCAGGGCTTCGGTACGGCCCTGGGCTGCGGCAGCCCGGGTGGTGGCCAGCAGCAGCGGCAGTTGTTCGGCAGGCGGGACGGCGCCGGTGTCCAGCGCAGCCTGGAAGGCCTGCAGTGCCGTGGCATCGTCGCGCAAGGCCAGCGCGCTGCTGCCTTTCATGCGCAGC
Source organism: Rubrivivax rivuli (assembly GCF_004016505.1). Classification (GTDB taxonomy): domain Bacteria; phylum Pseudomonadota; class Gammaproteobacteria; order Burkholderiales; family Burkholderiaceae_C; genus Rubrivivax; species Rubrivivax rivuli. Next base: position 444,665 of record NZ_SACR01000001.1, read on the forward strand.
ACGGTCTGGCGCTCGTGGGCGTTCGCACCCGGCACGGCTTCGGCCAGGCGCACCTGCGCGAGCGCTTCGGCCGCGCGGCCGGCCTGCAGCAGGGCCTGCGCGGCCTGCAAGGGTGCGGCGATCTCGGCGCGCACCGTGGGGGCCGAGGCGGCGGCGGCCGGCGCGGCCGCAGTCTGGGCGAGTGCCGCCGGACCGCTTGCCAGCACGACCGCCAGCACCGCGGCATGCACGACCGTGGGCACAACCCCCCTGCAGGCCGCCGGCACGGCCCCGTCGCCAGCGCGCCGCGCCCGCGGGGCAAGAGGCGCCTTCATCGGGCTTGCGTGGCCTGCACCACGCGCTCCAGCGCGCGCAGGCGGTTGCGCCAGCCCGGCGTCTCGACCGCCGAAACCACGGTCGCCACGACCTGCTGCACTCCGGCCCGGCGCAGCGCCTCCAGCGAGGCGAAGCCCGCGCGTTCCAGGCGTTCGACGGTGGTGGGGCCGATGCCGCGCTCGAGCAACAGGCGCTCGCGTTCGGCCGGGCTGAAGCGCGCGCCAGGCGCGGTGGCAGCGACGGCCGGCAACGCGCGCGCGGCCCGCGGGTTGGCGCGGACGGGCAGGCGCTGCCCAGGCCGAGGCCCTGAGGCGACGAAGACACCGGTGGTGAGCAAAGGCATGGCAAGAGCCCTCGACGAAGCAGGCAACCCGCCCGCGGCGGGCGGCGACGATGGCGCAATCCTAGCCGGATTACAAACGATTGCAGCATCCGGGTGATCCCGTAGTCGCCAGACACCCTGGCGACTGATTTACGCTGGGCAATGGCCTCTGTCGGCAAGCGACGGAGGCGGGTTGTGCCGCGGGACATCCCGCTTTGCAATCATTTGCAAATTGGGTATACCTCGCGGCTTCGATCCCTGGCGATTTGTTTCCTGCCCGACCGTCCGCCCATGCTCCACCCCCAGCACCAGACGCGCCTGCTCGTGGCGCACGCGCAGGCCGCGCTGCAACAGCAGCAGCCGCAGCTCCAGCAGCACGCGGGCTGGCCCGCCTTCCAGGCGCGCCTGCAGGTCCACCTGCCGGTGCTGGCCGCCGAGCTGCATGCCGTCTATGGCGAACGCGCCGATTTCCTGGACGTGCTGGGCGCGGCCGTTCTCACGGCCTGGCAAGGCTGGTGCGAGCGCAGCGCCGCCCTGCGGGCGCTGGATGCGCAGCGCGAACACGAGCCACCGTGGTTCACGTCGGAGCGCGCCATCGGCGCCGTCTGCTACGCCGACCTCTGGGCTGGCGGCCTGGCGGGCGTGCGCGAGCGCGTGCCCTACCTGCGCGAGCTGGGCGTGACCTACCTGCACGTGATGCCGCCCTTCCAGGTGCCCGAGGGCCCGAACGATGGCGGCTACGCCGTCAGCAGCTACCGCGAGGTGAACCCGCGCCTGGGCAGCATGGCCGACCTGCGCGGGCTGGCCGAAGACCTGCGCCGCGCCGGCATCAGCCTGGTGCTGGACTTCGTGTTCAACCACACCGCCAGCGACCACGCCTGGGCGCGCGCCTGCGCGGCGGGGCAACCGGGCTTCGAAGACTTCTACATCGTCTACCCCGACCGGGCGATGCCCGACGCCTACGAGCGCACCGTGCGCGAGATCTTTCCCGACGAACATGCGGGCGCCTTCTCGCAGCTGCCCGACGGGCGCTGGATCTGGACCACCTTCCACAGCTACCAGTGGGACCTGAACTACGCCAACCCGCACGTGTTCAACGCCATGGCCGGCGAGATGCTGGCCATCGCCAACCTGGGCGTGGAGGCGCTGCGCCTGGACGCCGTGGCCTTCATCTGGAAGCGCCTGGGCACGAGCTGCGAGAACCTGCCCGAGGCGCACCACCTCATCCGCGCCTTCAACGCGCTCGCGCGTCTGGCCGCGCCTTCGCTGGTGTTCAAGAGCGAGGCCATCGTCCACCCCGACGACGTGCTCAGCTACATCGGCCCGCACGAGTGCCAGATCTCCTACAACCCGCTGCAGATGGCGCTGCTGTGGAACAGCCTGGCCACGCGCGAGGTGAACCTGCTGCAGGCCGCACTCAGCGAACGCCACGCACTGCCCGAGGGCACGGCCTGGGTGAACTACGTGCGCAGCCACGACGACATCGGCTGGACCTTTGCCGACGAAGACGCCGAACGCCTGGGCATCCGCGGCCACGACCACCGGCAGTTCCTCAACCGCTTCTACGTCAACCGCCACCCGGGCAGCTTCGCGCGGGGCGTGCCTTTCCAGGACAACCCGGCCACGGGCGACTGCCGGGTCAGCGGCACCTGCGCCTCGCTGTGCGGGCTGGAGCAGCGCGATGTGCACGCGGTGGCGCGCATCCTGCTGCTGCATGGCGTGGCCTTCTCGAGCGGGGGCCTGCCCTTGGTGTACCTGGGCGACGAACTCGGCCAGCTCAACGACCACGGCTACCTGCAGGACCCCGCCCGCGCCGGCGACAGCCGCTGGGTGCACCGCCCCGCGGCCAGCGCGCAGCGCTTTGCCGAGCGGCTGGACGCGGCCACCGACGCCGGCCGCATCTTCGCGGGCTTCCAGCGCCTGGTGGCGGCACGCCAGCAACTGCCGGGGCTCCGTGGCGGCGCGCTGGTGCCCTTCCACAGCGGCAACCCGCACGTGCTGGGCTACCTGCGCGGGCAAGGGGCCGAGCGTGTGCTCGTGCTGGGCAACTTCAGCGAGCACCCGCAGCGCATCGACGCCGCGGTGTTCAGCGCCGGGCCGGCGCAGACCGCCTGCGCACTGGGCGGCACCCGCCACACGCTGCGCGACGGCCTGGGCCTGGCGCCCTATGCGCTGCTGTGGCTGCGTTATCCGGAAACTTGAACGGTGGCGACACGGCGCCGGGCGCCCCAAGGTTTAAGCTCGCGCCCCGAGATGCCCCGCACGCCCAAGACACCGCAGCCGCCGGCCCCCACGGCCCCGCCCCCCGCACCTGCCACCGACCCGCGTGACGCGCGGCAGGCCTCGCGTCTGCAGATGGCCGACATCGCAAGGCTGGCGGGCGTCTCGGTGGCCACGGTCTCGCGGGCGCTGGCGGGCAGCACGCTCGTCAACGCCGCCACGCGCGAACGGGTGGCCGAGCTGGCGCGCTCGCTGAACTACACCGTCAACGTGGCGGCCAAGAACCTGCGGCTGCGCCAGAACCGCACCGTCTCGGTGGTGGTGCCCTTCGACGCCGACCTGCGCCAACCGTTGTCGGACCCTTTCTTCCTCAGCCTCATCGGCAACCTGGCCGACGCGCTGACCGACCGTGGCCACGAGATGCTGCTGTCGCGCGTGGATGCCAACCGGCTCGACCTCGCCGCGCAGGGTGTGGAGGCCGGCCGTGCAGCGGGGCTCATCCTCGTGGGGCAGTGGCGCCACCACGACCAGCTCAACGCACTGGCGGTGCGCGGCCTGCCTCTGGCGGTGTGGGGCGCGGCGCTGCCCGGGCAGGCCTATGCGACCGTGGGTTCGGACAACGTGCAGGGCGGCCGCCTGGCCACCAGCCACCTGTGGCAGCAAGGTGCGCGCCGCATCGCCTTCTTCGGCGACTGGCAGCTGCCCGAGGTGGGCCAGCGCCACCAGGGCTACCTGCAGGCGCTGGAGGCGGTGAACGCCCGCCCGGCGGCCAAGCTGATGCTGCCGGTGCCCTTCGTGAACAGCGCCATCGAGGCGGCGGTGGAAAACCTGGTGGCCAGCGGCACGCGCTTCGACGCCGTCTTCGCCGCGAGCGACCTGATGGCCATGACGGTGATCAGCACCCTGCGCCGCCTGGGGCGGCAGGTGCCGCAGGACGTGCTGGTGGCCGGCTACGACGACATCCCGCTGGCCGAGCACTTCCACCCCCCGCTGAGCACCGTGCGCCAGCCCCTGGGCGAAGCCGGGCCTGCGCTGGTGGCCGAGGTGCTGGCGCAGATCGGTGGCGCACGGCCGAGTTCGCGGGTGCTGCCGACGACCTTCCACGCGCGGGAAAGCTCGCAGCGCGCCTGAAGGTACCGCCGGGCTCGCGGCGCGGCTGAACCGCCCAGCCGAGCCGCCTGGGCGCAGCCCTGCGGGTAATCACGATTGCAATCGATTGCGGCGCTTCCTAAGCTGCCGCTACCGTCAACCCGGGTGCCTGTCCATGAGCGCTTCCCTCGCCAAGCCGCTGCTGTCTGCGCGGCAGATCCTGCAGATGAACGTCGGCTTCCTCGGCCTGCAGTTCAGCTTCGGGCTGCAGCAGAGCAACATGAGCCCGATCTACGCCTACCTGGGCGCCGACGAATCGGCGCTGCCGCTGCTGTACCTGGCCGGGCCGGTGACGGGCCTGCTGGTGCAGCCCATCGTCGGCGCGATGAGCGACCGCACGCTCTCGAAGTACGGCCGCCGCACGCCCTACTTCCTGATCGGTGCCGTGCTGTGTTCGCTGAGCCTGCTGGCCATGCCCTACAGCGCGGCGCTGTGGATGGCGGCCAGCCTGCTGTGGATCCTGGACGCGGCCAACAACATCACGATGGAGCCCTACCGCGCCTACGTGAGCGACCGCCTCGACGAGAAGCAGCACGCCAGCGGCTTCCTCACGCAAAGTGCCTTCACGGGGCTGGCCCAGACCTTGAGCTACCTCGCGCCCTCCATCCTGGTGTGGATGGGCATGAACCGCGATGCGGTGGACAGCAACGGCATCCCCGACATCACCAAGATCTCCTTCTTCATCGGTGCGGCGCTGTCGCTGTGCACCATCCTCTACTCGGTGCTGACGGTGCGCGAGCTGCCGCTGACCGAGTCGCAGATCGCCGCCATCCGCGCGCACAAGGCGCAGCGCAGCGGCTGGCTCTCGACCTTCGTCGAGATCAAGGACGCCTTCGTCGACATGCCCAAGGCCATGCGCCAGCTGGCGCTGATGAAGCTCTTCCAGTGGTACGCCATGGTCTGCTACTGGCAGTACGTGGTGCACGCGCTGGCACGCTCGCTGTACGACACCTCGGATGCCAGCTCGGCCGGCTTCCGCGAGGCCGTGCTCACCAACGGGCAGGCCGGCGGCTTCTACAACGCCGTGGCCTGCGTGGCCGCGTTCGCGATGGTGCCCTTCACGCGGCGCCACGGCGCCAAGGCCGTGCATGCGCTGTGCCTCACGGCCGGCGGCATCGGCATGATGGCGCTGCCCGGCCTGCAGGACAAAGCCTGGATCTTCCTGCCCATGGTGGGCATCGGCCTGGCCTGGGGCAGCATCATGGGCAACCCCTACGTGATGCTGGCCAAGAGCATCCCGCCCGAGCGCACGGGCGTGTACATGGGCATCTTCAACATGTTCATCGTGGTGCCCATGCTGATCCAGAGCTTCACGCTGCCGCTGTTCTACAAGCCGCTGCTGGGCGGCGACCCGCGCAACGTGGTGGTGCTGGCCGGTGTGCTGCTGATCGCCGCGGCCGTGGCCACGCTGCTGGTGAAGGTGCCCGAGAAAGCCCCCGACAGCCTGGCCGACGCGGCGCGCTGAGCACCGCGGCGGCGGCGCGCCCTTCAGCCCAGGGCCTGCAGCCGCAGGCCCTGCACCGGGCCTTGGCACAGCAGCCGGCCCCAGGGTGCGCGCGGGAAGACCTGGCTCGTCAGCACGCTGCAGCCCTCGTCGGCAAACAGCTCCACCGAACTGGTGTCGAGCACCAGCGTCAGCGTGAGCGCTTCGCCAGCCGCCCAGCGTGGCACCTCGTGGCGCGCGGCGAAGGCTGGGTGGAAGCCGGTCTCGCCGGCCAGGCGGCGGTCGATGAAGTACACGCCATCCACGGCATCGAAGCCGACGCGCAGGCCATCGCCGAGCCCGTTGTCGAAGAGCAGGCTGAAACTCTCGCGCGCATCGGCCTGGCACGTGAGCCATGCACAGCCGCCGGCCGCCTGCAGCGCGAAGTTCAATGCCTCCGCCGGATCGCCGGTCTGCCACAGCACCGGGCCCAGGCCTGCCTGCACTTCGCGCGCGGGCGTGCTGCACAGGCGCCAGACGCCGCCGGGGCCTGCACCGCTGCGGCGCAGCTGCAGTTCGCGCGGCAGCGTCATCGCGCCGCGCCAGGGGGCGGTGGGCAGCTCCCGGGCGTAATCCCAGTTGTTCATCCAGCCGATGAAGACGGCGCGGCCGTCGGGCACGCCAGCCCAGGTGACGCCGGCGTAGTTGTCGGGGCCGTGGTCGATCCAGCGCACGCCGGGGCCTTCGGGATCGGCGTGGAAGTGCGTGCCGTCGAAGTGGCCCACGAAGTACTGCGTGGCCGAGCCCCCGGCCGGGCCGCCCTTCACCAGGCTCACCAGCAACACCCAGAGCTCGCCCTCGGGCGTGGGCAAGGGGAAGAGATCGGGGCACTCCCAGACGCCGTCGTGCGCGCCCAGGCCGGCGCCGAAGTCGCTCTCGTGCACCCAGTGGCGCAGATCGGCTGCACTGTAGAAGGCGATGTGGTCGCCCACGGCCAGCGCCATCAGCCAGCGCTGGCGCTCGGGCAGCCAGCGCAGCTTGGGGTCGCGGAAATCGCGCGTGCCCGGGGTGCCGGGGTTGGGCAGCACGGGGGGGCCCGGCAGGCGCTGCCACTGCCCGCCGCCATCGAGGCTGTAGGCCAGGGCCTGGTGCTGGAAGGTCGCCTGGCCGGCCTGCGCGGCGGCTTCGTCATGCAGCGTGTACAGCGCCACCAGCGGCGGCGCCCCGGCGCTGCCCAGGCCGCTGGTGTGGGCGGCATCGAGCACCGCGCTGCCCGAGAACACCATGCCTGCCGCGGTGGGCGCCAGCGCCACGCCGTGGTCTTGCCACACGCGCAGGTCGCTGCTGCTGGCGTGGCCCCAGTGCATGGGGCCCCACACGCGGCTGTGCGGGTGGAACTGGTAGAAGAGATGCCAGCGGCCGGCGTGCCACACCAGGCCGTTGGGGTCGTTCATCCACCACGCGGGCGGCGTGAAGTGCAGGCGCGGGCGCCAGTGCGGCGTGGGCAGCGCGCCGTCGGGGCCGGGCAGGCCGGGTGGCGAGGTTTCAGACACGCGCAACGGGCGCGGCCGGCGCGTGGCGCTGCAGGAAAGCGGCGTGCGTGGGCTGGGCCTCCGCCGCCTGCGCCATGGCCGCACGCTGGCGCTGCAGCACCGAGGCACCGTCCAGCGGGCGCAGATCGACCATGGGGTCGTGGCGCTCGGGCCAGTGCAGCTGCCCGATGTGCACGGCCAGCCAGCTGGCGGCGCCGAAGAGATCGGGGCCGTCGCTCACCAGCCGGCCGTAGCGGCGGAAGTGCGCCATCTTGTACTGCAGCGTCTCGGGGATGGCCATCTCGGCGCAGTAGCGCCACAGCGGCTGGTTCAGCCCGCTGCGCTGCGCGTTGAGCTTGTAGTGCAGCACGAGGAAATCGCGGATGCGCTCGAACTCCTGCACGCCGATGCGGTTGTACTCGGCCGTCACCAGCGGGTCGAAATCGCGGTCGGGCCACAGCGCCAGCAAACGCGACAGGCCTGACTGCACCAGGTGCAGGCTGGTGCTTTCCAGCGGCTCCATGAAGCCGCTGGCCAGCCCGACGGCCACCACGTTGCGGTGCCAGAGCTGCTTGCGCCGGCCGGTGACGAAGCGCAGCGGCCGCGGCTCGCCCAGGGCCTCGCCGTCGAGGTGGCTCTTCAGCGTGGCGGCGGCCTCGTCGTCGCTGATGTACTGGCTGCAGTAGACGTAGCCGTTGCCGGTGCGGTGCTGCAGCGGGATGCGCCACTGCCAGCCCGCCGCCCGCGCCGTGCTGCGCGTGTAAGGCAGCAGCGGCCCGGCCGACGCGCAGGGCATGGCCATGGCGCGGTCGCAGGGCAGCCAGTGGCGCCAGTCTTCGTAGCCGGTGTGCAGCGCTTCCTCGATGAGCAGGCCGCGGAAGCCCGAGCAATCGATGAAGAGGTCGCCTTCCACGCTGCGACCGTCGGCGAGTTGCACGGCCTCGACGAAGCCGTCGTGCCCGCGCAGCCGCGTGCCGGTGATGCGGCCTTCCAGCCGCTGCACGCCGCGTGATTCGGACAGCTCGCGCAGGAAGCGCGCGTAGAGCCCGGCGTCGAAGTGGTAGGCGTAGTCGAAGGTCGACATCACGCTGCGCGGGTCGCCGCTGGGCCGCTCGAAGCGAGCGCGGCGCGCGAGGTTCCAGGCCATGGAGTGTTCGTCCAGCCCGGCCACGCCTGGCGTGTGGCGGTGGCGCAGCCAGTGCTGGTGCAGCGGCGCCAGGTCGAAGGCCAGGCCGTGCGGGCCGAAGGGGTGGAAGTAGCGGTGACCCTCGGCGCCCCAGTTCACGAACTCGATGCCCAGCTTGCAGCTGCCCTGGGTGCGGCGCAGGAACTCGGCCTCGTCGATGCCCAGCATCTGGTTGAACAGGCGGATGGGCGGGATGGTGGCCTCGCCCACGCCAACGGTGCCGATCTCTTCGGATTCCACCAGCGTGATGCGGCAGGCGGTGCCCACCGCGCGGGAGAGGGCGGCCGCGCTCATCCAGCCGGCGGAGCCGCCCCCGACGATGACGACGTGGCGGATGCGGCGGTCTTCAGGCGTGTGCATGGTGGGGCTCTGTGGGCTGGCGGTCATTCTGGGCTGACCATGAAAAAGGGGGAAGCCGCTGCTTCCCCCGAGTGCCTGGCGATGGACGCTCAGAACTGGTAGCGCACCGAGGCGTTGATGGTGCGGCCCGTCTCCATGCCGGCGCCGAAGATGCTGGTCGAGCCGCCGACGAAGCCGCCACCGCCGGTGGGGTAGACCTTGTCGAGCAGGTTGTTGACCTTCAGCGAGCCGATGAGACCACCGCCGAAGTCGTAGGTCACGAAGGCGCTGACCACGTAGTGCCCGTCGATGGTGGTGACGTTGTTGTTGTCGGCGTAGACCTTGCCCTGGCCGCGGATGGTGGCACCCAGCGTCAGGTCGCCCAGCGAGTAGGTCGGCGAGATGGTGTAGCGCAGCTTGGGCACGCCACCCGAGGTCTTGCCCACCTGCGACGGGTCGCCCAGGTTCTTGGTGATGGTTTCCTTGGAATACACCACGTTGACGTTCAGGCCCAGGTTGCCCACGGAACCGGCGGTCTCGAGCTCGATGCCGTCGGCCTTGAAGCCCAGCACGTTGAGCTTGGGGCCCTGGTAGTTGGGCAGGTTGGGGTTGTCCTGGCGCGTCTGGTCGTAGTCGAACTCGTTGGTGGTCGACTTGAAGTAAGTGACCGACAGGCCGTAGTTGCCCCAGCTGGTGTTGCCGCGGTAGCGCAGGCCGAGCTCGCTTTGCTTGACCGGCGCCAGCGCCGCGTCCTTGCCGCCCGAGGTGAGCTGGCCCGTGACGGCGTCGATGTTGGCGCTGAAGAGCAGGCGGTCGGCGATGGCGCGGTTGCCCTTGCTCGTGCGCACGAACACGCTGAGGTCGTTGTTCAGGCGGTAGTTCGCGCCCAGCGAGTAGTTGTTGTAGTGGATGGTGTAGTCCACCAGACCGCGCGGCGTGCCCTGGTTGATCAGGTACACGTTGCGCTCGGCGCCGGTGATGGTGCCGTTGCCGTCGACGTCGAAGGGCCGGCTGCTGCCCGAGGCGTAGCTGCCGCTGGCGTTGAAGGACTCGCGGCGCACGCCGGCGTCGATGTCGAGCTGGCCGGCCACGAAGTTCAGGCCGAGGTAGGGCGCCTGCGTGGTGAAGCTGGCGTCCACGTCACGCGCGCAGCAGCCGCCCCACTGGTTGTTGTAGCCGGTCAGGCCCGCGGTGGTGAGGGCCGCGCCGCTGGCATCGAACACGTCCAGCACGGCACCGTTGCGGCCCACTTCCATGATGCGTTCGCTGATGGACCAGCGCTGCACCACGTTCTGGCGCGAGAGGTAGAAGCCACCGCGCAGGTCCACCGAGCCGAAGCCGGTCTTGAACTGCTTGGCCACCGAGAAGTCGTTCACCAGGATGCCCATGTCGGGCAGCGTGACGTTGATGGCCGCGCCTTGCGAGACCAGGCCGGTCTGCAGCGTGGTGGCCGTGGCGGCCTGGCCGGTGCGCGGGCCGTTGTAGAAGCGCGCGGTGGCGCCGGCGCCGAAGCCGCTGAGCATGTTGGAGAGCGTCTTCACGTCCCAGAACTGCGCCTGGAAGGCGCCCGAGGCCTTGGTCAGGCGGAACTTGTTGTCCACCGTGAAGCCGTTGCTGAGTTCGTTGCGGAACTCGAAGCCCAGGGCCTGCGTGTCCACCGTGATGCCGTCCACCAGCGAGGTGTTCGTGAGCTGGCGCGTCAGCGGGTCGATGCCCGGCAGGGTGCTGTTGTAGATGCTGTACTGCGAATCGCGCGTGCCGTCGTAACCTGCGGCCTTGCTGAAGCCGCTGATCTTGTTGCCGCTTTGCGTGGCACGCACGAAAGTCTGCGGCGTGGTCGGCGCGTGTTCGTTCAGCGCCTTGAAGTTCACGCGGAAGTAGCCCTTGCCGCCGTTGAACTCCTTGGTGATGTTGCCCTTGATCTGGTAACCCAGCAGCGAGTTCGGCGTCGACTTGCGCGCGCCTTCGCCCTGGCGGTAGTAGCCGCCGACGTGGAAGTACAGGTCGGGCGCGAGGCGGTTGCCGTAGTCGCCGTCGAAACGCGTCTCGCGGAAGTTCAGGCCTTGCGAAAGACCGATGGAGCCGCCCTTGTTCTTGCCCGTCTTGCTGATGTAGTTGATGACGGCACCGGGCGCCTGCGAGGCGAAGACCGAGGAAGAACCGCCGCGCAGCGTCTGGATGCTCTCGACGTTGTTGTCAAAGCGGATCCAGTAGTCGTTGTTGCCGAAGTTCATGTCACCGAACTGCACGGTGGGCAGGCCGTCTTCCTGCAGCTGCACGTACTTCGAGCCGCCCGACGAGATGGGCAGGCCGCGCACCGAGATGTTCGAGTTGCCGCCAGGGCCGGCCGTGGGCTCGGTGCGGATGCCGGGGATCAGCAGCAGCACTTCGGCTTCGGAGCGGGCGCCGAGGTTCTGCACCTGCTCCTGGTCGATGTCGGTGACCGACACCGAGCTGCGCATCTTCGACTTCGCCTGGCTCGTGGCGGTCACGACGATGCGCTCCAGGCCGGCGCTGCCGAAGCTGGCAGCGGCTGCCGCTTCGGGCGCCGAGGCCGCCGGGGCTGCGGCAGCAGCCGCCTGGGCTTGCGCATGGGCCGCCGGCGCCAGCGCCAGCGTGAAGGCCGTCGACGCGAGCAGCGCGGCGATGGGGGTGAGCTTCGGACCGCCTTGGCGGCGGTTCAGGGGGCTGTTCATGGTGTCTCCTCGCGGGTGGGGCTGGGCGTGGCCAAAGTCCGTCGCGCAGCCAAGCAAGGCCTGCGACGCCGGGCGATCACGGAACGAAAGACTATCGGGCAGCAATCGATTGCAAAATAGGGTTAACACGAGTTAGGGTGCGAATATGTCGCCAGCACGCCACTTGATGATCCTCGGGAAAACGCGGAAATCACCGGGTGAAACCCTGGTTTCCGGCATTCAGACGGGTCGATCGGGAACCACGGCCGGCTGGGCGGTGCGCCCTGGGCAGGGCCAAAGCTGTAAACCGTTTGCAGTCCTGCGCCGGCCTTCAGCGCCGAGGGGCCGCGCCGCAGGAGGCGCGCACCACCAGCACGGGCGCGGGCACGGCATCCACCACGCCGCTGCCAGGGCGCAGCTGCGCCAGCAGCGTCTGCACGGCCTGGCGGCCGTGCACGGCAGGGTCGGTGCGCACGCTGCTCAGCGGCGGGTCGGCGTAGGGGGCGAGAGGGATGTCGTCGTAGCCCACCACGGCCACGTCCTGCGGCACGCGGCGGCCGGCTTCGCGCAGCGCCCGCAGCGCACCGAAGGCGATGGTGTCGTTGCCCGCGAACAGCGCCGTGAAGGGCACGCCGCGCGCCAGCAGGCGGCGCGTGGCGAGGTAGCCGCTCTCGGCGCTGATGTCGGCGTGCGCCAGCCAGGCGGCGTCAGGCTCGATGCCGCGCGCCTGCAGCGCCGCGCGCCAGCCGCGTTCGCGCTGGTTGACGTTGTGGAACTCGGGCTGCGCGTAGTTCACGAAGGCCACCTGGCGGTGGCCGAGGTCGAGCAGGTGGTCCACCGCCAGGCGCGCGGATTGCCAGGTGTCGTCGCCCATGGTGTGGAAACCCTCGGCCTCGGGCAGCTGGCAGCCGAACACCACCAGCGGAACGCCGCCCGCGCGCAGCTGCTGCAGGTGGGCGATCTCCTGCGTGCGCAGGTTGGCCACGATGAGGCCGTCGATGCGGCGGCTGCGCACCAGGCGCAGGAAGCCGCCGGGCTCGCGGCCTTCGTCCTCGGTGCTCTCGATCAGCAGCGCCAGCCCGTGGCGGTGGCATTCGGCATTGATGCTGGCCACCAGCTGCGAAAGAAAGGCGTCCACCGACAGGTGCGCCATGCGCGGCACCACCAGCGCCACCGTGCCGGTGGCGCCGCCGGCCAGCATGCGCGCGGCGGCGTGCGGCTCGTAGCCGATCTCGCGCGCCACGGCGAGCACGCGCTCGCGCGTGGCCTCGCTGATGCCGCGGTCGCGCACGTCGTTGAGCACGAAGGACACCGTCGTGCGCGAGACACCCGCCCGGCGCGCCACCTCGGCACTGCTGGGCACGACGCGGGGCGGGGCGGCCGGATCGAGCGGGTTCATCCAAGCATGCTAACGCGGTTTAGTACTTCCCCCGATACCGGCCCGCACCCCGCCCTCTACAGTTCAACTAACGCGCGTTAGAGGCGGGTTGGCCATCGCCTGCCAGCGACCCTTCCCGCCCTGACGCCAGAAAGCCTCCCACCGTGAGCCCCCTGCCAGCCCCCGCGCCCCACCGCCCCCGGCCCCACGCCCTGAGCCCCACCCGGCGCGCCGAGACGCTCACCGCGTGGGCGCTGGTGCTGCCCGCGCTGGTGGGCTTCCTCGCCTTCTACGCGCTGCCCACGGTGCGGGCGCTGGAGATCAGCTTCACCGACTGGAACTTGCTCAGCGAACCGCGCTACGTGGGCCTGGCCAACTACGCCGCCATGCTGGAAGACGGCCGTTTCTGGAACGGCATGAAGCTGAGCCTGTACTACGTGCTGCTCAACATCCCGCTGCAGATCGCGCTGGGCCTGGCACTGGCCGTGGCGATGGACCGGCTGACGCGATCGCTCTTCGTCAAGGGCGTGGTGCTGCTGCCCTACCTGCTGTCCAACGTGCTGGTGGCGATGGTGTGGCTGTGGATGCTCGACCCGGTGCTGGGCCTGGTGAACCACACGCTGCAGCACGTGGGCCTGGAGCGGCAGCCCTTCTTCGGCGATGCCGACCAGGCCCTGGTGACGGTGGCCGCGGTGAACGTCTGGCGCCACATGGGCCTGGTGGCCATGCTCTTTCTCGCGGGGCTGCAGAACATTCCGCGCACCCTGTACGAAGCCGCGGCGCTGGAAGGCGCGGGCGAGTGGCAGATGTTCCGCCGTGTCACGCTGCCGCTGCTGCGGCCGGTGATGGTCTTCGTGCTCGTCACCAGCGTGACGGGCGCGTTCCAGATCTTCGACACCATCGCCGTCACCACCAACGGCGGCCCGCAGGACAGCACCCGCGTCATCGTGCACTACATCGTGCAGAACGCCTTCACCTTCTACAAGATGGGCTACGCCAGCGCGATGGCCATGGCGCTGGCCGCGGTGATGGTGCTGTACACGGTGGTGCAGATGCGCGTGATGCGCGCGAACGAGAGTGACTTGGCATGAGCGCCGCCACCCCCCGCATGAGCCCGGGCCGCATGCTCGCCTGGGCCGCCCTGGCCGGCATGCTGGCCTTCACGCTGCTGCCGCTGCTGGTGGTGCTGAAGACGGCGCTGGTGCCCAACGCCACGCTCTTCGAACAATCGGCCACGCTGTGGCCGCACGGCGCCACGCTGGACAACTTCCGCCGCGTGCTGGGGCTGCTGAGCCCCGAGGAAGGCATCGCGCTCGGCGGCTCGGGCGCCGACGTGAACTTCGGCCGTGCGCTGATGAACTCGGTGGTCTTCACCGGCGTCATCGTCGTGATGCAGACCTTCTGCGCGGCGATGGCGGCCTACGCCTTCGCGCGGCTGCGGTTTCCGGGGCAGCGGGTGCTGTTCGGCCTGTTCATCGCGTCGATGATGGTGCCCGGCGTCGTCACGCTGATACCGAACTTCGTGCTGCTCAAGCAGCTGGGCGGGCTCAACACCGTGGCCGGCATGGTGGCGCCCTTCTGCCTGATGCAGGGCTTCTCGGTGTTCTTCCTGCGGCAGTTCTTCCTGTCCATCCCGCGCGACATCGAAGAGGCCGCGCTGATGGACGGCGCCAGCCACTTCTACGTGTTCTGGCGCATCGCGCTGCCGCTGTCCACCACCGCGCTGGCCACCGTGGCCATGCTCATCGGCATCAACATGTGGAACGAATTCTTCTGGCCCTACCTGGTGGGCCGCGACGACAGCCTGCAGGTGCTGCCCGTGGCGCTGCAGACCTTCAAGACGCAGACGCCGCAAGGCCAGCCCGACTGGACCGGTCTGATGGCCGCCGCCACCGTGGCCCTGCTGCCCACCGTGCTGCTGATGCTGGCCTTCGGGCGCCGTGTCGTCGAGTCGGTGCAGTACTCGGGGGGGAAATAGTGCCCCCACGCTCACTTCGTTCGCTGCCCCCCGAGGGGGCTCTTGCGACGGCCCGGCGGAGCCGGTTCCGTGCAAGGCCTTGGCTGATGGCCTGCGCGGCTTGGCTGCTGGCGGCCGCCGGCACCGCCACGGCCCAGCCCACCACCGTCAAGTACATGATGTGGGACAGCATCCAGCTGCCCGCCTACCGCCAGTGCGCGGCCGACTTCGAGCGCGCCAACCCCGATCTGCGCATCAAGATCTCGCAGGCCGGCTGGGGCGACTACTGGACGGCGCTGTCCATCGGCTTCATCGCCGACAGCGCGCCCGATGTCTTCGTCAACCACCCCGGCAAGTACCCCGAGTACGCGCGCAACGGCCTGCTGGTCGACCTGGCGCCCTACATCCGCCGCGACGGCCTGGACCTGGCGCAATACACCCCCGGCCTGCTGCCCGTGTGGCAGCGCGACGGCCGCCAGTACGGCCTGCCGAAAGACTGGGACACCGTGGGCCTGGTGGTGAACCTGGCCCAAGCGCGGCAGGCCGGCGTGACGCTGGCCGAGCTGCAGCAGATGCGCTGGAACCCGCAGGACGGCGGCAGCTTCGAGCGCGTCATTCGCCGCCTCACGGTGGACGCACAGGGCCGCCGCGCCGACGAGCCGGGCTTCGATGCGCGCCGCGTGGCCGTGCACGGCTTCCAGATCGGCAGCGCGGGCGGCATGACGGGCCAGGTGGAGTGGAGCCACTTCGCGGTGAGCAACGGTTTCCGCTACCAGCCCGCACCCTGGGCCCGCCAGTTCCTCTACGACGACCCGCGCCTGGCCGAGACGCTGGACTGGCTGGCCGGCCTGTCGGCCCGCGGCCTCTCGGCGCCCTTCCAGAACGCCAAGAGCCTGGGCGGCGGCGCGATGTTCATCGCCGGCAAGGCGGCCATGGTGCCCGAGGGCTCGTGGATGGTCTCCTACTTCGCCAACCAGGCGAAGTTCGAGTACACCTGGGTGCCGCTGCCCATCGGCCCCACCGGCCGGCGCGCCAGCATGCTCAACGGCCTGGCCGATTCCATCTGGGCCGGCTCGCGCCACAAAGAAGCCGCCTGGCGCTGGGTGAAGTACCTCGCCTCGCGCGAATGCCAGCAGGTGGTGGCCGGCCACGGCGTTGTCTTCCCCGCCATCCTCGGCCTGGCCGAACAGGCGCAGGCCGTGCAGCGCCGGCGCGGCGCGGACACCGGCGCGCTGCTGCAGATGGCGCGCGAGCACACCTACGCCACCCCCATGGCCGACGACGCCGCGCAGATCGAAGAGCTGATGAAGGGCGCCATCGAATCGGTGCTGGCCGGCCGCGAGAAGGCCGGGCCTGCGCTGAAGGCCGCCAACACCCAGGTCAACCGCCTGCTGCAGCGCGGTGCGCCCGCCGCGGCGCCTGCGCGCTAGACGAACACGTTTCCCGAAAGCCCCCCATGGCCGACATCCAACTGCAGAACATCCAGAAGTCCTACGGCGCGGTCAGCGTCATCCGCAACGTCGACCTGCACATCGCCGACGGCGAGTTCTGCGTCTTCGTCGGCCCCAGCGGCTGCGGCAAGAGCACGCTGCTGCGCATGGTGGCGGGGCTGGAAGACATCTCCGGCGGCGAGCTGCTCATCGGCGGCCAGCGCATGAACGACGTGCCGCCGGCGCGCCGCGGCGTGGCCATGGTCTTCCAGAGCTACGCGCTCTTCCCGCACCTGAGCGTGCGCGAGAACCTGTCATTCGGGCTCACGCTGGCCAAGCGCCCGGCCGACGAGATCGCGCGGAAGGTGAACGAGGCCGCGCGCGTGCTGCAGCTCGAAGCCCTGCTCGACCGCAAGCCCAAGCAGCTCTCGGGCGGCCAGCGCCAGCGCGTGGCCATCGGCCGCGCCATCGTGCGCGAGCCGGGGGTGTTTCTCTTCGACGAGCCGCTGTCCAACCTCGACGCCTCGCTGCGCGTGCAGACGCGCTTCGAGATCGCACGCCTGCACCGCGAATACGGCCGCGCCAGCATGGTCTACGTCACGCACGACCAGGTGGAGGCCATGACCCTGGCCGACCGCATCCTGCTGCTCAACGCCGGCGACGCGGTGCTGAAGGAAGGCAGCGTGGCGCAGTGCGGCAGCCCGCTGGAGCTCTACCACCGGCCGCGCTCGCTGTTCGTGGCAGGCTTCATCGGCAGCCCGAAGATGAACTTCCTGCCCGGCACGCTGGTGGAAGCCGGCCCGGCCAGCGCCCGCGTGCAGCTGCCCGGCGGCGAGTTGCTGGAAGCCGCGGTGGACGCACGCCGCCTGGCGCCCGGCGCCGCCGTCACGCTGGGCCTGCGGCCCGAGCACGCCGAGCTGGGCACCGCCGTGCAGCACATCGTGCGCCCGGTGCGCTGGCAGGAACGCCTGGGCGAAGCCACCTACCTCTACCTGGAGGGCAGCGGCGGTGACACCGCCTTGAGCGCACCGCTGATCGTGAAGGCCCCGGGCGCCACGCACGCCCAGCCCGGCCACCGCATCGCCTTCGGCCTGCCGGCCCGCGCCTTGCACTGCTTCGACGCCCAGGGCCAGGCCCTGCCGCGCTGCGTGGCCGACGAAGACATCACGCTGCCGGCCGCCGCGTGAACATCGCCATGACCGACACCCCTACCTTCCTCACCCTGCACGGCCGCCGCAGCAGCCTGGTGCTGGAGATGCGCCCCGACGAGGCGCCGCTGTGGCGCTACTGGGGCCCGCGGCTGCCCGATGGCGCGGCACCGCCCACCGCGCTGCGCGACACGCGCATGCTGCCCAGCTTCAACCTCGACGCCGACGTGCCGCTGAGCGTGCTGCCCGGCTTCGGCGTGGGCTGGTTCAACCAGAGCGCGCTGCTGGCCCACCGCGGCGGGCTGGCTTTCGCGCAGAGCACCACGGCCTGTGAAGCGCACTGGCTGCAAGCCGGGCGCGAACTGCAACTGGTGCTGCACGACAGCGTGGCGCAGCTGCGCGTGGAACTGCACCTGCAACTGCAGCCCGAGACCGACGTGCTGCGCGTGCGCAGCACGCTCACCAACGAAGGCGAAACGCCGCTGGACGTGCAGTGGCTGGCCGCCGCCACGCTGCCTTTGCCCGGCCACTGCCAGACCGTGCGCAGCTACGCCGGCCAGCACATGCACGAGTTCCTGCTGCAGGAGGACCGGCTCTCGCGCAGCCTGTGGCGCCGCGAGAGCCGCCGCGGCCGCACCTCGCACGACTGCTTTCCCGGCGCCGTGCTCACCACGCCCGGCGCCACCGAGCACACGGGCCTGGTCTATGGCGCGCACCTGGCCTGGTCGGGCAACCACCAGCAGACGGTGGAGTGGCTGCACGACGGCCAGTACCAGTGGCAGCTGGGCGAATGGCTGGCGCCGGGCGAAGGCCTGCTCGCGCCCGGCGCGCAGCTGCACACGCCCGAGGTGGTGGCCACGCTGTCCAGCGCCGGCTTCAACGGGCTGGCTGCCAACTTCCACGCCGAGCTGCGCCGCCGCCTGCCCTGGCCCGGCGGCCGCATGCGCCCGCGGCCGGTGCACCTGAACACCTGGGAAGGCTTCTACTTCGACCTCGAACCCGAGAAGGTGATGGCGCTGGCCACGGCCGCGGCCGAGGTGGGCATCGAACGTTTCGTGCTCGACGACGGCTGGTTCCACGGCCGCCACCACGACCGCGCCGCGCTGGGCGACTGGTGGCCCGATGCGGGCAAGTTCCCGCAGGGCCTGGGGCCGCTGATCGCGCACGTCAACGGCCTGGGCATGGAGTTCGGGCTGTGGGTGGAGCCCGAGATGGTCAACCCCGACAGCGAGCTCTTCCGCGCCCACCCCGACTGGGCGCTGCAGCTGGCCGGCCGGCCACTGCTGACGGCGCGCCACCAGCTCGTGCTCGACATCGCGCGGCCCGAAGTGGCCGACTACCTCTTCGGCAAGATCTCCGCACAGCTGGCGGCCCACCCCATCGCCTACCTGAAGTGGGACCACAACCGCGACCTCACCACCGCCGGCTTGGCCGACGGCCGCGCCGGCTACCGCGCGCAGGTGCACGCGGCCTGGGCGCTGATGGCGCGGCTGCGCGCGGCGCATCCGCAGGTGGAGATCGAAAGCTGCTCGGGCGGCGGTGGCCGCATCGATTTCGGCGTGCTGCAGCACAGCCACCGCGTCTGGACCAGCGACTGCATCGACGCCCTCTCGCGTGTGGACATCCAGCGCGGCTGCCTGCAGTTCTTCCCGCCCGAGGTGATGGGCGCACACGTCGGCACCGCACCGGCCCACACCACGGGGCGCACGCAGGCCATGGCCTTCCGCGCCGCGGTGGCGCTGCCGGGGCACCTGGGCGTGGAGTTCGATGTGCGCCAGCTCACGCCCGAACAGCGCGCCGAGCTGAAAGCCTGGATCAGGCTGCACCAGCAGCTGCGCGACCGCCTGCACCACGGCCGCGTGTGGTGCGGCCGCGCCGAAGGCCACGGCAGCGACGGGCTGGTGTGGCAGGCGCATGGCGAGGCGGCCGAGGCCCCAGATTACCCCGAGGCGCCGGCCCACCAGCTGCTGCTCTTCGTCTACCGCACGCGCCCCAGCGACCACCGCTACGCACCGCCGCTGCCGCTGCCCATGCTCGACCCCACGCGCCACTACCGCCTGCGCCAGCTGCGACCCGAAGGTGAAGCCGCGCCCACGGGCCGGCACCACACCGCGCCCTTCTTCGATGCGATGAACACGCCCGAGGGCCTGCGCGTCAGCGGCGCCTGGCTGCTGCAAGCCGGCCTGCCGATGCCGCGTGTGCACGCCGAGACGGCCTTCATCGTCGACCTGCAGGCCGTGTGAGGGCGCGATGGACCAGGCCATGAACTTCGACCCCGCCGAACACAGCCACCGCCGCCGCAACCCGCTGAACGGGCGCTGGGTGCTGGTGTCGCCACACCGCGCACGCCGCCCCTGGCAGGGCCGGCAGGAGGCGCAGACCGAGGCCGCGCTGCCCGCGCACGACCCCCACTGCTACCTGTGCGCCGGCAACCTGCGCGTCAACGGCGAACGCAACCCGGCCTACACCGGCACCCACGTCTTCACCAACGACCACGCGGCCTTGATGCCCGAGGTGCCCGCGCCGACCGCCCCCCCGGCGGCCGGCGAAGACCCGCTCTTCACGCTGCAGCCCGCGGCCGGCACCAGCCGCGTCATCTGCTTCTCGCCCGACCACGCACGCACGCTGCCCGAGCTGGAGGCCCCGGCGCTGCAGGCCGTGGTGGACACCTGGTGCACGCAGACCGAAGAGCTCGGCCGGCAGTGGCGCTGGGTGCAGGTCTTCGAAAACAAGGGCGAGGTGATGGGCTGCTCGCAGCCGCACCCGCACGGCCAGGTGTGGGCCTGCGATTTCCTGCCCGAAGAACCCGCGACCGAAGACCGGCAGCAGCGCGAGCACCACGCCCGCACCGGCCGCCCGCTGCTGCTGGACGTGGCCGCGCGCGAAGCCGGCGGCCCGCGCGAGGTGCTGGCCAGCGAGCACTGGCTCGTCATCGTGCCCTTCTGGGCCACCTGGCCTTTCGAGACCCTGCTGCTGCCGCGTTTTGCCGTGCAGCGCCTGCCGCAGCTGAACGCCGCGCAGCGTGCCGATCTGGCCGAGGTGCTGCGCCGCCTGACCACGCGCTACGACAACCTCTTCGAATGCAGCTTCCCGTATTCGATGGGCTGGCACGGCGCGCCTTTCGACGGGCAAGACCCCGCGCCCTGGCAGCTGCACGCGCACTTCTACCCGCCGCTGCTGCGTTCGGCCACGGTGCGCAAGTTCATGGTGGGTTTCGAGATGCTGGCCGAGGCCCAGCGCGACCTAACGCCCGAGCAGGCCGCCGAGCGCCTGCGTGCGCTGCCCGACCTTCACTACCGCAGCCGCACCGCGCCGAACACGCCATGACCACCCCCCCGCTGCACCACCGCGTTGCCGACGCCTTCACCCAGGTCCACGGTGGCGAGCCCACGCTGTGGGTGCGCGCGCCCGGCCGCGTGAACCTGATCGGCGAACACACCGACTACAACGCTGGCTTCGTGCTGCCCTGCGCCATCGACCGCCAGACCCTGGTGGCGGCGCGCCCGCGCAGCGACGGGCAGCTGCGCGTGGTCGCCGCCGACATGGCCGGCGCGCTGGACGCATTCAGCACCCAGGCCCCCGTGCCCCACCACGCCAGCGCACCCTGGGCCAACTACGTGCGCGGAGTGGTGGCGGTGCTGCAGGCCGAGCTGGCGGCCCGCGGTGTGGCCGTGCAGGGCGCCGACCTCGCCATCGCCGGCGACGTGCCGCAGGGCGCGGGCCTCTCGTCTTCCGCCAGCCTGGAAGTGGCGGTGCTGCACACGCTGAGCACGCTGCAAGGCTTGGGCCTGGCGCGCCCGGCGATGGCGCTGCTGGCGCAGCGGGCCGAGAACAGCTTCGTCGGCTGCCAGTGCGGCATCATGGACCAGATGATCTCGGCCTGCGGCGAGCCCGGCCACGCGCTGCTGATCGACTGCCGCAGCCTGGAGACCCGCGCCGTGCCGCTGCCTTCGGGCATGGCGGTGGTGATCGTGCATTCGCGCGTGCAGCGCGGGTTGGTCGACAGCGCCTACAACGAGCGCCGCCGCCAGTGCGAGGCCGCCGCTGCGCACTACGGCGTGCCGGCGCTGCGCGACGTGAACCTGGCGCAGCTGCAGGCCGGCGCGGCGGGGCTGGACGCCACCACCTACCGCCGCGCGCGGCACATCGTCACCGAGAACCAGCGCACGCTCGATGCAGCCGAGGCGCTGGCCAAGGGCGACCTGCGCCGGCTGGGCGTGCTGATGGCAGCCTCGCACGATTCCATGCGTGACGACTTCGAGATCACGCACCCGGCGGTGGACCGGCTGGTGGCCATCGCCCAGTCGGCCATCGGGCCCGAGGGTGGCGCGCGCATGACGGGCGGCGGCTTCGGCGGCTGCATCGTGGCGCTGCTGCCGCAAGCGCGCGTGCCGGCGCTGCAGGCGCGCATCGCCGCCGAGTACCGCGCGCCGGGCGGCGAGCCGGCCACGGTGTGGGTGTGCGAGGCGGCCGGGGGCGTGGGCGCGGCCTGAGCCGCGGCGGCACAGCCCGCGCCGATCCGGGCCGGAACGCCGCCGCGAGAAGCCGGCGCCGAGCCGGTGGGGCAGGCAGGCAGGGTGGGCCGGCGGTGTAGAGTGCCAGGTTTTTCGTCCCACCGACCCCCGCATGTTGCGTGCACCGCCCGCCGGCCCCGCCCCGGGCCTGACCCCGGGCGCACGGGCCGCGGCGCCCCCCAGCGCCACGCTCAACGGTTCGGCCCTCGTGGGATTGCTGGCACAGCTGGCCTTGTCCGACCGCCCTGCAGCGCCGCCTTCCCTGGTGGAAGGCCTGGGCCGCTGGCTGGGCTGGCGCGAAGCCATCGCCGTGTCGGCCGTGCTGCAGGCACCGCCCGAGCGATCGGACGGACGCCTCGGCGCTGGCCCCGGCCGCCCCACGGGCCCGACCGCCCCGCCTTCGGCTGCACCCCCCACGGTGCCGGCCGGCGCCGCCACGGCCGCCGCCAGCGCCGCCACCCGGCTGCAGGCCGAGGTGCAGCGCGTGCGCGACGTGCTGGCCCGCCGCTTCGAAGAAGCCCTGAAGGAAGCGCCTGAAGACGGCAGCGACTTCCTGCCCCACCGCCGCCGCTACTTCGGCGCCCAGCAGGCCATGGAGCTCACGCTCGCGCCGCTGCGCGAGCAGGCGCGCGCGCTGCTGGCGCGCAGCGGCCCCCCAATGGCGCAACTGGCCGCCCTGGACGCGGCCCTGGCCGGCGCGCTGGCCCCGCGCGAGCAGGCCCTGCTGGCGCAGCTGCCCGTGCTGCTGGAGAAGCACCACACCCGCCTGCGCGAAGCGGCCAGCGCCCTCTCACCCGCGCAGCCCCCAGCAACCGCCGCAAACCCCGCAGCCCCGGCACCCGCCGCCCGCGCGCGCAAGCCCCAGGCCGCCCCGGCCTGGCTGACCACCTTCCGCCACGACATGCGCCGCATGCTGCAGGCCGAGTTGGAGCTGCGCCTGCAGCCCACGCTGGGCCTGCTGGACGCCTTGCGTGGCCCTCTCCCGAGTTCTCCGGGTTCCGCATGAACAAGTTGCTTTTCCCCGCCGCCGGCCTGGCCGGCGCGCTGGCTGTGGCCTGGGTGGCCGCCGGCTACCTGCAGGGCCACCCGCTGGCCCTGGCCATGACGCTGCTGATCGGCGCCGTCTACGCGGCCGGTGTGGCCGAGCTGCTGCGCCACCAGCGCGCCACGCTGGGGCTGCAAAAGGCCCTCGACCAACTGCCCGCGGGCGACAGCACGCCTTTCGATGCCGGCGCCCTGGCCACCTGGCTGGCCGCGCTGCCAGCCCTGCTGCGCGAGCCCGTGGCGCGCCGCGTGCAGGCCAGCGGCCGCGCGCCCCTGCCTGCGCCCGCGATGGCGCCCTACCTCACCGGCCTGCTGGTGCTGCTGGGCATGCTGGGCACCTTCGCGGGGATGATCGTCACGCTGCGCGGCACCGGCCTGGCGCTGGAAAGCGCGGGCGACGTGGCCACGCTGCGCGATTCGCTGGCGGCGCCCGTGCGCGGGCTGGGCCTGGCCTTCGGCGCTTCGGTGGCCGGCGTGGCGGCTTCGGCCGCTTTAGGCCTGATGGCCGCACTGGCGCGCCGCAGCCGCACGGCCGCCCTGCAGGCGCTGGACGCCCACATCGCCGGCACGCTGCTGCCCCACACCCGCGCCCACCAGCAACAGCAGGCGCGCGAGGCGCAGCGCGCACAGGAGGCCGCGGCACAACAGGCACAACAGGCCGCCCAGCTGGCCGCCCAGCAGGCGCAGGCCGAAGCGCTGCGGGCCCTGGTGACCCAGCTGCAGCAGCAGAGCCAGGCGGCGAACGAAGCGCTGCTGCAGCGCCAGCAACACTTCCACGAAACAACCGCCCAGACCACCCGGGCGCTGGCCGATTCGGTCGACAGCAGCCTGCAGCGCAGCCTGGCCGGCGCCGCGCAGCAGGCCGCGGCCACGCTGCAGCCGGCGGTGCAGGCGGCGATGGACGGCATCGCGCGCGAAACCGCGGCGCTGCACGGCGCCGTGCGCAGCGCGGTGCAGCAGCAGCTCGACGGCCTGGCGGCCCGCTTCGAAGCGCAGGCCACGGCCTGGGTGGCGGCCGTCGGCACCCAGCAGCAACAGCAGACCCAGGCACTGCTGCAGGCGCTGGGTGATGCGCAGGCGCAGCAACAGGCGCGGCAGACCGCCGCCGAGCAACGAGCGGCTGAAACCGAGCAGGCCCGCCTGGCGGCCTACACCACCGCCCTGGAGCAGATGGCGCTGCAGTTGCAGCAGCGCACGCAGGCGATGACGGCGCAGGCCGAAGCGCAGGCCCGCGGCACGCTGGACGAAGTGGCGCGGCTGGTGCAGAGCGTGGAGAACCACGCCGTGGAGGCCCCGCGCGCCGCCGCCGAGGTGGTGGCCCAGCTGCGCGAGCAGCTCAGCCGCAGCCTGGCGCAGGACAGCGCCTTGCTGGAAGAGCGCAGCCGCACCGCCGCCGCCTTAGGCAGCCTGATCGGCGGCGTGCAACAGCAGCTGGACGGCCTGACGCAGAGCTTCGAGCGCCAGAGCAGCACCTGGGTGGCCGCCGTGGGCGCGCAGGTGCAGCAGCACACCGGTGCCATGCTGCAGGCGCTGCAGGCGCAGCAAGAGGCCACGCTCGCGGCCCAGCAGGCCCACACGGCCGAGGCCGACACGCAGCGCCTGGCGCAGTTCAGCGCCGCGCTGCAGCAGATGGCCGAACAGCTGCAGCAGCGCACCGGCGAGATGGTGGCCCAAGCCGAGACGCAAGCCCGCGCCACCATCGCCGAAGTGGCGCAGGTGGTGCAGGCCGCCGGCGAGGCGCCGCGCGCCGCGGCCGAACTCGCGGCCCAGCTGCGCGAGCAGTTCAGCCAGAGCCTGGTGCAGGACAACACCCGCCTGGCCGAGCGCGAACAGCTGCTGGCGGCCCTGCAGGCCGTGCTGGCCGAGCTGCAGGCCGGCGCCAGCGCGCAGCAGGGCGCGGTGCAGGCCCTCGTGGAAGCCGGCACGCGCGTGCTGGGCGAGGCCGAGACGCGGGTGCAGGCCCAGGCCGAGGCCGAAGCCGCGCGCCTGCAGGCCGTGGCCGCGCAGCTGGGCGCCAGCGCGGTGGACGTGGCCAGCCTGGGCGAGGCCTTCGGCGCCGCGGTGGGGCAATTCGCGCAGGGCAGCGATCAGATGCTGGCGCAGCTGCAGCGCGTGGAAGAGGCCCTGGCCCGCGCCGGCGCGCGCAGCGACGAGCAGCTGGCCTACTACGTGGCGCAGGCGCGCGAGGTCATCGACCTGAGCCTGCTGTCGCAGAAGCAGATCGTCGACGACCTGCAGCGCCTGGCCGCCCCGCGCGAAGGCGCGGCCCCCGAGGCCGCCGCGGCATGAACACCGCCACCGACAGCGGCCTCGAAGAAGGCTTCGACGAGCCGCTCGAACGCGAAGACGCCGGCGGCGCGCCGGTGGCCCCGGAGTGGGCCGTCTTCGGCGACCTGATGGCGGGGTTGCTGGGCGCCTTCGTGCTCATCCTCGTGGCGGCGCTGGCTTTGCAGTTGGCCATGGCCGAGCGCCTGGAAGCCGAGGTGCAGCAACGCCGCGCCGAAGCGCAGCGCAGCGGCGCGCTGGCGCAGGCGCTGGCCGTGCCGCTGGCCGAGGGGCGCGTCACGCTCAGCGGCGGGCGCATCGGCATCAGCAGCAGCCTGCTCTTCGCCTTCAACTCGGCCGAGCTGCAGCCCGAAGGCCGCGCGCTGCTGAAGAACCTGGCCGGCACGCTGCAGGCCTACCTGCAGGCCAGCGACGAGGTGCTGATGGTCAGCGGCTACACCGACGACCGCGGCGTGCGCGGCGGCAGCGAGAAGTTCGCCGACAACTGGGAGCTCTCGGCCCAGCGTGCGCTCACCGTCACGCGCACGCTCATCGAGGCCGGCGTGCCTTCGGCCTCGGTCTTCGCGGCGGCCTTCGGCGCCGAGCAGCCCGTGGCGTCGAACAGCGACGCCGCCGGCCGCGCGCTGAACCGCCGCGTGGAGATCGCACCGATGCCGCGCGCCAAGGCCGCCCCGGCCGCGCCCAGCGCCGCACCCACCACCGCTTCCGCCCCGGCACGATGAGCGCGATCTCCGCCCTGCACCAGGCCCACCAGGCCGCCCTGGCGCGGCGCGCCGAGGGCCAGCCCGAGGCCGTGCGGGCGCTGCTGCAGGCGCGGCTGCAGGCCCTGCAGGCCGGCGCGCCGCAGGCCCGTGCGGCGCCGCCGCCCGAACCGGCAGGCCCCAGCCCGCTGGCCGCCTTGCTGGCCGAGCTGGCGGACATCACCGATGGCAGCGAGTGGGGCCCCGGCCCGGCGGGCGCCGAGGCCGGGCCCGCGGCCCCGCGCCCGGGCGGTGCTGCCGCGCCGCACACGCCCTCGGCCCGCAGCCACCGCGAGCTGAAGGCCGTGCGCGACTACCGCAGCACCTGGTCGCGCCTGGCGGTGGAGCAGCGCCTGCACCAGGCCCTGGCCAGCGTGCCCAGCAACGCCGGGCCGCTGAACACGCAGCGCCTCGTGCACCAGGCGCTGCGCACGCTGAACACGCTCTCGCCGGCCTACCTGCAGCGCCTGGTGGTGCAGGGCGAGGCGCTGCTGTGGCTGGAGCAGCTCAGCGCACCGGCCCGCCGCGGCCACGGGCCCGGAATCGGGGGATAGGCGGCCGCGCGGCGCTGGCCGACCATGCCGGCTGTCCCCTTTCCTCCCCACCCACCCCATGAACAGCAGCCGCTTCTCTTTCCGCACCGCGCTGGCCACCGCCGCGCTCGCCGCCCTGGCCGCCACCGCGCCGGCGCAGGCCGAGGTGCGCGTCACCACGCTGGCCACACCCCTGACCACCGCGCCCAACACCGGAGGCGGCCTCAACGACGGCACCGGCGTCTGGTTCAACGTGCTCACGGGCACCGCCGAGAGCCGCGGCTTCTTCTTCCCAGACCCGCTCTTCGCCGACGGCCTGTTCTTCCTGCTGCTCGACACCGTGACCTACAGCAGCCCCGAGGCCATGATCTTCACGCAGGGCTTCTTCTCGCGCGGCAACGGCGTGGTCTACGAGTCGGTGGACAACCCCAACCCGGCCTGGTTCGGCTACGGGGCCGTCATCGGCCCGAACACCGGCTACCAGAGCCCGGGCGCCGGCTTCCCCGACATCGGCCCGCTCTTCGGCAACGGCCAGGTGGGGCGCGGCTACGTGGGCCTGACCATCCGCAACCCGGCCGGCAACAGCGCCAGCGACGTGTTCTACGGCTACGCCGACATCACCATCAACCCGAACTTCAGCCTCACGCTCAACGCCTTCGCGTACGAAGACGTGATGGGCCGGGCCATCACCACGCCGGTGCCCGAGCCGGCCACGGCGCTGAGCTTCGCCTTCGGTCTGGCCGGCTTGGCCGGGCTGGCCTGGCGGCGCCGCATGGCACCGCGCTGAGGCCCCCGGCCCTGCGGCCGACAAGCCCCTTCCACGCCGCCCCGGCCGCACGTTGCGCCCGGGGCGGCGACACTTCAGGCCTGCAGGAGAGATTTGCATGCGCTTGAACGTGAATGGCCGGCCCCACGAGGTGGACGTCGAACCCGAGATGCCGCTGTTGTGGGTGCTGCGCGACGAACTCGGCATCACCGGCCCGAAGTACGGCTGCGGCATCGGCTTTTGCGGGGCCTGCACGGTGCACATCGACGGCCAGCCGATGCGCGCCTGCGTCACGCCCGCCAGCGCCGTGCAGGGCGCCGTCACCACCATCGAAGGCCTGGGCACGCCCGCGGCCCTGCACGCCGTGCAGCGCGCCTGGATCGAGCACCAGGTGGCGCAGTGCGGCTACTGCCAATCGGGCCAGATCATGGCCGCGGCGGCGCTGCTGGCGCGCAACGCCACGCCCAGCGACGCCGACATCGACGACGCCATGTCCGGCCACCTCTGCCGCTGCGGCACCTACCCGCGCATCCGCGCGGCGGTGAAGGCGGCGGCCACGGCCACGGCGAAACCCACCGCACAGGCCAGTGCCGGGGTGTCGAAATGAGCGGCAGCCTGAAACGCCGCGGCTTCCTCGTCGCCTCGGCCGTGCTGGCCGGCGGCGTGGCCTTCGGCACCTACCTCGTGCGCCGCACGCCGGCCAACCCGCTGCTGGAAGGGCAGCGAGAAGGCGAGGCCGTGTTCAACCCCTGGGTGAAGATCGATGCACAGGGCATCACGCTGATCGCGCCGCACACCGAGCTGGGGCAGGGCGTGCTGTCGGTGCAGGCTGCGCTCATCGCCGAAGAGCTGGACCTGGCCTGGGGCCAGTTCAGGGTGGAACCCGGCCCGCCGAGCGCGGCCTACTACAACACCGCCCTGGGCGCCGAGCAGGCGCCCTTCCTGGCCACCGACACCAGCGCGGTGGCCGACGGTGTGCGCGGCGCCATGGGCGCGCTGTTCAAGGTGCTGGGCCTGCAGCTCACCGGCGGCTCCAGCACCGTGCCCGACAGCTTCGACAAGCTGCGCCGCGCCGGCGCCGTGGCGCGCGAGACGCTCAAGCTCGCCGCCGCGAAACAGGCCGGCGTGCCCGTGGCCCAGCTGAAGACCGCCGACGGCGCCGTGGTGCTGCCCGACGGCCGCCGCCTCGCCTACACCGCGTTGGCGGCCGACGCCGCCAAGATCGAGCCCGTGCAAGACGTGGTGCTGCGCGAGCCTGCGCAGTGGCGCCTGATCGGCAAGCCCATGCAGCGGCTGGACATCGTGGCCAAGTCCACCGGCACGCTGAAGTTCGGCATCGATCTGCGGCCCGAAAGGCTGCTGCACGCCGCCGTGAAGGTGAACCCGCGCCAGGGCGGCGCGATGCTGCGCGTGGACACGAAGCCCGCCGAAGGCCGGCGCGGCGTGAAGAAGGTGGTGCCGGTGACGGGCGGCATCGCGGTCATCGCCGACAACACCTGGCGCGCCTTCCAGGCCGTGCAGGCGCTGCAGCCCGAGTGGGGCCCCGCGCCTTACCCGGCCGAGCAGGCCGAACACTGGCGCGCGGTGGCCGAGTCTTTCGTGCCCGAGCGGCTGGACAAGACCTGGCGCGATGACGGCGCGGTCGACACCGTGTTGAGCGAGCAGTCGCTGAGCGCCGAGTACCGCGCGCCCTACGTGGCCCACGCGCCGCTGGAGCCGCTGTCGGCCATCTGCCGCTGCACGCCCGAGCGCGTGGACCTCTGGGTGAGCACCCAGGTACCGCGTTTCGCGCAGGAGAAGGTGGCGCGCATCACCGGCGTGGACGTGGCCGCGGTGCACGTGCACAACCAGCCCGCCGGCGGCAGCTTCGGCCACCGGCTGGAGTTCGAGAACATCACGCTGGCCGCCGAGATCGCCCGGCAGATGCCCGGCGTGCCCATCCAGCTGACCTTCAGCCGCGAGGAAGACTTCGCGCACGACTTCCCGCGCCAGATCACCATGGCCCGCGGCCGCGGCAGCGTGAAGAACGGGCAGGTCGAGGCGATGGCGCTGGACATCGCCTCGGTCTCGGCCAGCGCGTCGCAGTTGGCGCGGCTGGGCCAGCCCATGGTCGGGCCCGACCTGCAGATCGCCGCAGGCGCCTGGAACCTGCCCTACCGGTTCCCGCACTTCCGCATGCGCGCCTACCGCGTGCCCGAGCTGGCGCCCACGAGCTCGTGGCGCTCGGTGGGGGCGTCTTCGGCAGGGTTTTTTGCCGATGGGTTTCTGGATGAACTGATCCACGCCGCCGGCGCCGACCCGATGCGTGAACGCCTGCGCCTGGCGCAGGGCACGCCCGCGCAGGCCGTGCTGGAAGCGGTGGCCGAGATGTGCAACTGGCAGGGCGCGCGCCTGGGCCCGGGGCGCGGGCGCGGCGTGGCCTTCGTCGAATCCTTCGGCGTGCCCTGCGCCCAGGTGGTGGAGGTGGTGCAGACGCCGCAGGGCCTGCGCATCGCGCACGTGTGGGTGGCGCTGGAGGTGGGGCGTGTCATCGACCCCGTGAACTTCGAGAACCAGGTGCAGGGCGCCGTGGTCTGGGGCCTGGGCCACGCGATGAATTGCGAGATCACCTACGCCGACGGCCGCGCGCAGCAGACCAACTTCCCGGCCCACACCGGCCTGCGCCTGAACCAGTGCCCGGCCATCACCGTGCGCGGCCTGGAGCGCCGGCCGCAGGTGCGCGGCGTCGGCGAGCCCCCGGTGCCGCCGGCTGCGCCGGCGCTGGCCAACGCCATCTTCGCGGCCACGGGGCAGCGGCTGCGCGAGATGCCGTTCGGCAAGCAAGTGACTTTCGCCTGAGCCCCCGCGGGTCTGCGCGGGCAGAACCCACCTCTGGCGGCCATGGTCTTGATCACTGGGGCCTGTGGCGCAGCACCGTAGACTCGCGCGCCAGGGAGACTGAAACACCAAGGCCGGCCCACGATGCTGACCACCGATTCCGTGCTGGCGCTGGCGCCTGACGAGGCCTCGGCCAAGGCGGCCCGTGGGCTGGTGGCGCCCTCGAAGTGGCCGCTGCGCGGCGCCGACGAACGCGCCGTCTGGGGCGAGTGCCAGGGCAGCGGCAGCAAGCCCTACCAGACGCAGGTGGACCTGGCCGGCCCGGCCTTCCGCTGCAGCTGCCCCAGCCGCAAGTTCCCCTGCAAACACGGCCTGGCGCTGCTGCTGATGAAGGTGGCCGATGGCGCGGCTTTCACGGGCGGCCCGCCGCCGGCCTGGGTGAGCGAATGGCTGGCCACGCGCGCCGAAAAGGCGCAGAAGCAGGAAGCCCGCGCCGCGGCGGCCACGGCCCAGCCCGACACCCCCGCCGACCCCGAAGCCGCCGCGCGCCGCGAGGCGCAGCGCTGGCAGCGCATCGACCACGCCGGCGCCGACCTGGCGCGCTGGCTGGCCGATCAACTGCAGCAGGGCCTGGGCGCGCTGAACCCGGCCGCTGTGGCCGCCTGGGCCACGATGGCCGCGCGCCTGGTGGACGCGCAGGCCCCGGGCCTGGCGCAACGGGTGCGCGACGCCGCCGCGCACATCGGCGAGGCCCCCGAACACACGCTGGCCCGCCTGGGCCTGCTGCAGCTGGCCTGTGAAGGCCTGGCGCGGCGCGGCAGCCTGCCCGCGGCCGAACAGGCCGACCTGCGCACGCTGGTGGGCTGGCCGCTCGACCGCACGGACGTGCTGGCCCGCGGCACGCCCGTGGCCGACCGCTGGTGCGTGCTGGCGGTGGCGCAGGACGAACGTGAACCCAAGCTCACCGAGCGCCGCGTCTGGCTGCACGGCCACGCCAGCGGCCGGCGCGCGCTGCTGCTGGAGCACGCCTACGCCGGCAAGGGTTTCGAGCAGGGCTGGGTGGCTGGCGTGGACGTGGAGGCGACGCTGGTCTTCTACCCCTCGGCCGCGCCGCTGCGCGCACTGTGCGAAGCGCCCCCGGTGCCGTTGGGCGTGGCCACGCTGCCAGCGCCCGAAGACGAGTGGCAGCGCCTGGCCGAACGCGTGGCCGCGAACCCCTTCGTGCCGCTGCACCCGGTGCTGTGGTGCGACGCCGTGCTGGTGCAGGCCGGCGGCTGGCAGGCCCTGGCTGGCGGCCGCGCCTTCGCGCTGGCCTTGAACGACGACGAGGCCTGGGCCCTGCAGGCGCGCAGCGGCGGCCAGCCGCTGCAACTGGCCGGCGAGTGGGACGGCCGCCGCGGCACGCTGCTCACCGCGTGGGCGGCGCCGGGCACACCGCCGCTGTGGCAACGGGGGGCCGCCGCATGAGCGCCTGGGCGCCCCTGCTGCCGCCCGCGCTGGTGGGTACCGAACGCCACAGCGGCGCCTGGCCGCCGGCGGGCGGCTGGCCGGCCGAAGTGGGCGCAGTGCTGCAAGCCGCCAGCGCGGCCCCGGCCCGGGCCACGGGGCTGCTGCGTGCCGCCGGTGTGCTGGCCGTGGTGCAGACCGCCAGCGAGTTCGGCCAGGCCTGGACAGCGCCGCTGCCCACGGCCGCGCCGGCCGAAACCCAGCCCATCGCGCCTGACGAACCCCTGCTCGGCTGGCTGCTGCGCGAAGGCGTGCCGCGCGTGCAGCACGAACTGCTGGCCGTGCTGGCCGCGCGCGGGCAGGTGCTGCCCGGGGCCTGGCTGCCCGCGGCGCTGGAGCTGGGCCGGCGCAGCACCGCGCTGCGCGCGCCCGTGGCCGCCGTGCTGGGTGCCCGCGGCGCCTGGCTGGCCGCGCAACGTGACGATTGGCGCTGGGCCGCCAGCACCGCCACCGCCGATGACGGCGAGGCCGCCTGGACCGAAGGCACGCTGGTGCAGCGCAGCGCCTGGCTGCGCCAGCAGCGCAGCCAGGCCCCCGCCGCGGCGCGTGAACGTCTGGCCGCGGCCTTGCACGAGCTGCCGGCCAACGAACGCGCCGAACTCGTGGCCACGCTCGCCACCGGCCTGAGCGATGCCGACGAAGCGCTGCTCGACACCCTGTTGCAAGACCGCAGCCGCGAGGTGCGCCAGACCGCCGCAGCGCTGCTGCAGCGCCTGCCGGGCAGCGCCTTTGCGGCGCGCGCCATCGCCACCATCGAAGCACTGCTGAAGCAGGAACGCGTGCTGCTGCGCAAGCGCTGGCTGATCGAGCCGCCAGCCACCGTGCCCGCCACAGACCCCGCCCGACCCAAGCACGAGCCGCTGGGCGAACGCGCCTGGTGGCTCTACATGGCGGCGCGCCAGGTGCCGCTGGCCTGGTGGCCGCAGCACCTGGGCCAGACGCCGGCCGAGCTGCTGCGCTGGGCCGAAAGCACCGACTGGGCCGATGCCCTGCACCGCGCCTGGCGCGACGCCTTGTTCGCTGCGCCCGAGCCCGCGTGGTGCGCCGCCTTCCTGCGCCACTGGCCGCGCGGCGCCGGCCCCGACCAGCGCGCCGCGGTGCTGGCCCTGCTGCCGCTGCCCGAGCGTGAAGCCCACTGGCAAGCCCAGCTCGACACCGACCCACCCTTGCCCGATGCCCTGCTGATGCAACTGGGCGCGGGCTGCCCGAGCCCGCAGCACCTCTCGCTGCCGCTGTCGCAGCGCGTGGCCGCGGGGCTGTGCCAGCGCCTGGTGCAAGGCCATCTCGCCACCGACTGGCCGCTGCGCGAGAACCTCGCTGACATCACCGGCCTGCTGCACCCGTTGGCCCTGCCGCCGCTGCGCACGCTGACGCACCACCCCGACGACACGCCCGCCGTGACGGCGCTGCTGCACACGGTGCAGCGCATCGCCACCGCCCGCGGCCTGCTGCACGCGGCAGGCAGCCCTTGAACCCGCATCGATGAAAGACACGCCCATGAGTAGCACCAGCCCGGCCAGCACCGCAGTGATGCGCCAACACGCCGAGCAGCAGTTCGCCGAAGAGCTGGCCGAGCTGGCCAAGCAGGACAACCGCGCCCGCCCAGCGAACTGGCTGCTCTCGCCCTGGGCGGTGCTGCGCTACCTGATGGGCGGCCGGCTCGACAACGGCTTCGAGGTCAGCGCCAAGTACATCGGCAACGAAAGGCTGATGGAAGTGGCCGTGGCCACGCTGGCCACCGACCGCGCGCTGCTGCTCTACGGCGTGCCCGGCACGGCCAAGAGCTGGGTGAGCGAACACCTGGCCGCGGCCATCAGCGGCAACTCCACGCTGCTCATCCAGGGCACGGCTGGCACCAGCGAAGAACAGCTGCGCTACGGCTGGAACTATGCGCAGCTGCTGGCCCACGGGCCGTCTGAAGCCGCGCTGGTGCCCAGCCCGCTGATGCAGGCCATGCGCAACGGGCGCATCGCACGCGTGGAAGAGCTCACGCGCATCCCGGCCGACGTGCAGGATTCGCTGATCACGGTGCTGTCGGAGAAGACCCTGCCCATCCCCGAGCTGGGCAGCGAGGTGCAGGCCGTGGCGGGCTTTTCCGTCATCGCCACGGCGAACAACCGCGACAAGGGCGTCAACGAACTCTCGGCGGCGCTGAAGCGGCGCTTCAACACCGTGGTGCTGCCGGTGCCAGCCAGCGAAGACGACGAGGTCGCCATCGTCACGAAGCGCGTGGGCGAGATGAGCCGCACGCTGCAGCTGCCGGCGGAACCGCCGGCGCTGAAGGAGGTGCGGCGCATCGTGCAGATCTTCCGCGAGCTGCGCAACGGCCGCACCGAAGACGGCAAGACGCAGCTGAAGTCGCCCAGCTCCACGCTGAGCACGGCCGAGGCCATCTCCGTCATCAACAGCGGCCTGGCGCTGGCCGGGCACTTCGGCGACGGCGTGCTGCGTCCGCGCGACGTGGCCGCCGGCCTGGTGGGCGCGGTGGTGAAAGACCCGGTGCAAGACGCCGTGGTCTGGGCCGAGTACCTGGAGACGGTGGTGAAGGAGCGCAGCGAGTGGAAGGACCTCTACCGCGCCTGCCGCGAGACGCTGTGACCTGGCCGGCATGAGCGAAACCCGGCTCTTCGGCATCCGCCACCACGGCCCGGGCTGCGCGCGCAGCCTGCGCGCGGCCTTCGACGCCTGGGCGCCGACGCTGGTGCTGGTGGAAGGCCCGCCCGAGGCCGACGCGCTGCTGGCGCACGTGCCGGCGCTGGTGCCGCCGGTGGCCGTGCTGACCCACGCGGTGGACGAGCCGCGGCGCGCCGTCTACCACCCCTTCGCGCGCTTCTCGCCCGAGTGGCAGGCGCTGGCCTGGGCGGCCGAGCGCGGCGTGGCGCTGCGTTTCATCGACCTGCCGCAGGCCCACCGCCTGGCGCTGCCCGAAGAAGACGACGACGCGCCGGCTGAAGCCGCCGGCACACCGCGCCGCGACCCGCTGGGCGCGCTGGCCCAGGCCGCCGGCTTCGAAGACGGCGAAGCCTGGTGGAACCAGCAGGTGGAAGAGCGGCACGAGGCGGCCGGGCTCTTCGAGGCCATCACCGAAGCGATGGTGGCGCTGCGCGAGGCCGAAACCGAGCCCAAGGGCGCTGACGTTCCGACCGACGCCAGCGCCGAGCCCACCCCCGACATCGACGCCCTGCGCGAAGCCCACATGCGCCAGTGCCTGCGCGCTGCGCGCCGCGAAGACGCCGAACGCATCGCCGTGGTGTGCGGCGCCTGGCACGTGCCGGCCCTGCGGCTGGACGTGCCCGGCGCGCCCACCGCCAAGGCCGACACCGCGCTGCTCAAGGGGGCCCCCAAGCGCAAGGTGGCGGCCACCTGGGTGCCCTGGACCTACCGCCACCTGGCGCGCGCCAGCGGCTACGGCGCCGGGGTGCGTTCACCCGGCTGGTACGAGCACCTCTGGGCGACTGGCGGTGGCACTGGGGGCCCCGCGGGGGCCACGGGCCGCACCCGCGCCGCCGGCTGGCTGGCGCGCGTGGCCACGCTGATGCGCGAGCGGGATCTCGATTGTTCCAGCGGCCACCTCATCGAAGCCACGCGCCTGGCCGAAAGCCTGGCTGCGATGCGCGGCCGCGCGGCCCCGGGCCTGGACGAGCTGAACGAAGCCACGCGCGCCGTGCTGACGATGGGCGACGACACCGTGCTGGCTTTCGTGTGCGAGGCCCTGGTCATCGGCGACCGCCTGGGCGAGGTGCCGGCCGACGTGCCCACCGTGCCGCTGCAGCGCGACCTGGAAGCCCAGCAGAAGACCCTGCGCCTCAAGCCCGAGGCGCTGCAGAAGACGCTGGACCTCGACCTGCGCCAGCCCGGCGATCTGGCGCGCAGCCGCCTGCTGCACCGGCTGGTGCTGCTCGGCATCCCCTGGGGCACGCTGGCGCGCGTGGGGCAGCGGGCCGGCGCGCCCAGCGGCGCCCGGGGCAGCTTCCACGAGGTCTGGCAGCTGCAATGGCAGCCCGAGTTCGCGCTGCGCCTCATCGAGGCCAGCCGCTGGGGCCAGACGCTGGAGCAGGCGGCCACGGCCTGCATCCATGAACGCTGCCCCACGCTGCCGGGCCTGGCCGAACTCTCGAAGTGTGTGGACGACGCGCTGCTGGCCGACCTGCCTGCCGCCGTGCAGGCCGCCACGCACACGCTGCAAGACCGCGCCGCGCTCAGCGGCGACGTGCCGCAGCTGCTGGCGGCGCTGCCGGCGCTGGCCAACGTCTTCCGCTACGGCAACGTGCGCCAGACCGACGCCACGCTGGTGGCCGGCGTGCTGGACGGCCTGGTGCAGCGCGCCGCCATCGGCCTGCCGCTGGCCGCGCAGGCGCTGGACGAAGAAGCCGCTGGCGCCCTGCGTGAACACCTGCTGGCCGCCCACGGCGCGCTGCGCCTGCGCGAGGCCCCCGCCGACGCAGCCACCGCGGCCACTGCCGACGACGACAGCGCCACGCCCGAAGACGCCACCCCGCTGGCCGCCTGGCGCCACGCGCTGCAGCAGCTGGCCGACAGCCCCAGCGCCCACCCGCTGCTGCAGGGCCTGACGCTGCGCCTGCTGCTGGACGAAGGCCAGCGCGCGCCGGCCGCGGCGGCGCAGGCGATGTCACTGCACCTCTCGGCCGGCAGCGAGCCGGCCGAAGCGGCGGCCTGGCTGGACGGTTTTCTCAACCGCAACGCCACGCTGCTGCTGCACGACGCCACCGTCTGGCAGCTGCTGGACGCCTGGCTGGCGGGCTTGAGCGACGCGCACTTCCTGCGCGTGCTGCCGCTGGTGCGGCGTTGCTTCTCGGCCTTCGGCCCCGGCGAGCGGCGCGACCTGGGGGCCCGCGCGCGCCAAGGCGTGGCCACCATCACACCGGCCACCGTGGCGCCGGATTGGCCGGCCGACAAGGCTGCCCTGCCGCTGCCCTGGCTGCGGCGTTGGTTGGGGGTGGCGGCATGAGCTCAGACATGACAGACCTCACGCCAGCGCCCGAAGACCGCGCCCCGGCCGAGCCCGTGCGCGTGGACGACGCCACCCGCCTGCGCCGCTGGCGCCTGGCCCTGGGCGGCGAGGCCGAAGCCGCCTGCGGCGCACCGCTGGGCGCCGAGGCCGACATCGACCAGGCCCTGGCCGCGCTGTACGAAGCCGATGGCAACGGCGGCCTGGGGCCTGACCGGCGCGGCGGCCGCGGCGCCTCGCGCCCGGGCGTGGCGCGCTGGCTGGGCGACATCCGCCGCTACTTCCCTTCGCAAGTGGTGCAGGTGATGCAGCGCGACGCGCTGGAACGCCTGAACCTGCGCGACATGCTGCTGCAGCCCGAGATGCTGCAAGCCGCGCAGCCCGACGTGCACCTGGTGGCGCAGCTGGTGGCGCTGAGCAGCGTGATCCCGGCCAAGACCCGCGACACCGCGCGCGCCGTGGTGCGGCGCGTGGTCGACGAGCTGATGCAGCGGCTGGACGAGCCCTTGCGCAGCGCCGTGACGGGCGCGCTCGACCGCAGCCAGCGCAACCGCCGCCCGCGCCATGCCGAGATCGACTGGCACCGCACCATCCGCGCCAACCTGCGCCACTGGCAGCCCGAGTACCGCACCGTGGTGCCGCAGGTGCTGCACGGCTACGG
This sequence comes from Rubrivivax rivuli, assembly GCF_004016505.1. Classification (GTDB taxonomy): domain Bacteria; phylum Pseudomonadota; class Gammaproteobacteria; order Burkholderiales; family Burkholderiaceae_C; genus Rubrivivax; species Rubrivivax rivuli. The sequence continues at coordinate 481,575 of NZ_SACR01000001.1, forward strand.
CCGCAAGGCGCGCCGGCCGCAGCGCGAGGTGGTGCTGTGCATCGACCAGAGCGGCTCGATGGCGCAGTCGGTGGTCTACGCCAGCATCTGCGGCGCGGTGATGGCCAGCCTGCCGGCCGTGAGCACGAAGCTGGTGGTCTTCGACACCGCGGTGGTCGACCTGACCGAGAAGCTCGACGACCCGGTGGAGCTGCTCTTCGGCGTGCAGCTCGGTGGCGGCACCGACATCAACGGCGCGGTGGGCTACTGCCAGACGCTGATCCGCGAACCGCGCAACACCATCCTCGTGCTGATCTCCGACCTCTTCGAGGGCGGCGTGGCGCCGCAGCTGCTGCGCCGCGCGGCCGAGCTGGTGGAAAGCGGGGTGCAGTTCATCACGCTGCTGGCGCTGTCGGACGAAGGCGCACCGGCCTACGACCGCGAACTCGCCGCGCAGCTGGCCGCTTTGGGCGTGCCCAGCTTCGCGTGCACGCCCGATGCCTTCCCGGCGCTGATGGCCGCGGCCATCCGCCGCGAAGACGTCAACGCCTGGGCGGCCGGGCGCGGGCTGGTGGCGACACGGCCTGGAGAGCCCCCACGGTGAGGCAGGCGTCGATCACCTGGCCGGTGCGCTTCGCCCGAGTGCGCGAGCACCCGGCCGGCCTCACCACTTCGGCGGCAGCTTCTTCAGCAGCACGATGCGCTCGCGCGTGACCTCGATGTAGCCGCCGCGGGCCAGGTCGGCCAGCAGCCGGTTGACCATTGCCTTGGAAGCGCCCACGCGCTCGGCGATGCGCTGCTGGCTCAGCGGCCCGGGCACGCAGCGTTGCCCGTGGTCGTCGACGGCCAGGGCCTCGAACAGGCCCACGAGCCGGCCGTAGACATCCACCGAGGCCAGGCGGCTGACCGTGTGCGTGAGCACCCGCACGCGCTGCGCCAGGCGCTGGATCAGCTGCAAGGCCAGGGCCGGGTGCTCGGCCAGCGCCTGTTCGGCCTGGCCGCGCATCACGCGCGTCAGGCGCGCCCGGGTCAGCGCCTGCACGGTGGCGGTGCGGCGCTGGCCGCCGAGCATCAGCTCGCCGAACAGCTCGCCGGCGTGCAGCGTGTTGAGCTCCACCACGCGCCCGCCGTCGCCGGCCACGTAGGCGCGCAGCTCGCCTTCGTGCACGAGGTAGAGGCTGTCGGCCTCGTCGCCCTCGGCCACCACGGTGCTGCCGGGCTCCCAGGTGCGTGTCTCGCCCAGCCGCGCCAGCTCGGCCAGGATGTCATCGGCCGTCCCGGCCTGCGCCCCTTGCAACATACCCACCCCCGGCTTGAACGCGGTGCGGTCCCGTGCGGCACCGCCCAGCGGTCAGTATTGAACGATGGTGCGCGCCGCACATCGGCTGGATGGAGCATCCCTGCACCGGCCCCACCAGCAGGGCCGCAACAGGAGAGCCCCATGTTCCAGCCTACCGCCTTCTTCCGCGCCGCCCAGATCACGCTTGTGGCCGCCGCCTGCCTCGCGCCGGCCGCACAGGCCCAGACGGTGCCGCTGCGCGACCAGCTGCACGCCAACGCCCTGGCCTCGTTCCAGCAGGGGCGTTTCTCCGAGGCCTACGGCCGCTTCATCGCACTGGCCAACGCGGGCCACGCGCCCGCGGCCGAGCTCGCGCTGTTCATGGCGCAGAACGCCACCCAGGTGTTCGGCAAGGACTGGGACGTGACGCAGGAAGAGCTCAGCACCTGGGCCGCCCTGACTGGCCGCCCTGCACCGGTGCTGCAGGCGCGCGTGTACCCCCGCGGGCTGAGCAAGACGGCACTGGCCCCGCGCTAAGGCTGCCGCCGAGCCAGCCAGGCGGCCACGCCGTCTTGCGCGGTTTCCACCGCGCCGGCCAGGTAGCCCGGGTGCTGCGGCGACCATTCGCTGCCGATGCCGGTGAGGCGGCCTGCCCAGGGCCCGCTGGCGGCTGCAGCTTCGGGCGCAGGGGCGTGGTGGGCGGGGGCGGCCTGCAAGTCGGCCGGGGTGGCCGTGTGCGGGCTGGCGGCCCAATCCTTGAAGAACTCGGCTTGCGGCGCGGCCGCTGCCTGGCCGAACAAGCGCTGCAACTGCGCGCGCGCCAGATCGCGCATCGCGCCTTCGCCCAGACGCAGGCGCACCGCGGCCGGCACACCGAAGAACCCGAAGAGCGCGCCACTGCCCTGCGGCGGGCTGGCATCGTGGATCTCACCCAGCGGCCCGACAGCGCTGCGGGCCTGGCCTGAGAGGCCCTGCGCGCGCCAGAAGGGCGTGTCGTAGACGGCCACGTACTTGGCATGCGGGGCCATCCACGTGGGCGTGCTGCTCCAGGCCCGTTGCAGCGCTGGCGGCAGCGGCGGCGTGCAGCCCAGGCCGGCCGCCAGGCGCGGCGGCAGGGCCAGCAGCACGTGCCCGGCCTGCCAGCGCACGGGCTCGCCGGCCGGGCCTTGCACCGTCAGCGCGACACCCGCGTCGTGCACGGCCAGGTGCAGCACGCGGTGCCGGCCGAGCACGCGGGTGTGGCGCAGGCTGGCGTGCAGCGCCTCGGTCAGGCCGGCCATGCCGCCCTGCAGGCGCATCGATACCGGCGTCTCCCACGGCGAGCGCACGCGCTCCGGCGGTGCGCCGGGGTGGCGCTCCAGCAGCAGGTCGCCGATGTCGAACTGGGCAAAGCGCGACAAGCCCAGCTCGTCGATCAGGCGGCTGAGATCGGGCTGGTGCTCGGGCCAGAACCAGGTGGGGCCGAGGTCGAAACGACCGGCCACGCCAGCAGGCTCGGACAGGATGCGCCCGCCCAGCGTGGACTCGGCTTCGAAGAGCAGGGCCCCGCGCACCCCAGCCGCTTCGAGCAGGCGGGCCGCCAGCAGGCCGGCGAGGCCGGCGCCGACGATGGCGACGGGCGCCACGGCGGGCTTCACACGGGGTTCATCGGGCGTCGCAGTCATCGCGGCATTTTCAGATCCGCCTTCGGTCAGACGGCGGAAAGCGCTGGCGATGGCGCAGCCCACAATGGGCGCGATGACCGCCACGCCCGCCCCCGAAGCTGCAGCGCTGGAAGCCGGCATCGCCGCGCTGGAGGCGCAGCGCGCCACGCTGGGCGATGCCGTGGTCGATGCCGCCCTGGGCGGCCTGCGCGCCCGGCTGGCGGCCCTGCAGGCCAAGGAAGGCGCCGCCCCCGCACGCGCGCTCAAGCAGGTGAGCCTGCTGTTCGTGGACGTGGTCGGCTCCACCATGCTGAGCCAGCACCTCGACCCCGAAGAGACCAGCGCCGTGATGGACGGCGCGTTGCGCCGCGGCACGGCGCTGGTGGTGGCCCACGGCGGGCGCGTGGTGCAGTACGCGGGCGACAGCCTGCTCGGTGTCTTCGGCATGGACGAGGCCAACGAAGACGACGCAGAGCGCGCCGTGCGCTGTGGCCTGCGCCTGCTGGCGCTGGGGCGCGAGCTGGGCGCCGCAGTGCTGGCCGCGCACGGGCAGGCGGGCTGTGATGTGCGCGTGGGCATCCACACCGGCGGCGTGCTGGTGGGCGGCGGGGGCGGCGGTGCCGGTGACGAGAGCGCTGTCCGCGGGCTGGCCGTCAACATCGCCGCACGCATGGAGCAGAGCGCGCCGGCCGGTGCGCTGCGCATCAGCCAGGACACCTGGTCGCAGGTGCGAGGCCTGTTCGAGTTCAGCCCGCCCGAGCTGCTGCAGGTCAAGGGTGTCGATGCGCCCATCGTCAGCCACCTGGTGCACAAGGCCTTGCCGCTGGCCTTCCGCCGCGGCGCGCGCGGCATCGAAGGCGTGGCCACGCGCATGGTCGGCCGCGAGGCCCAGCTTGCGGCGCTGCAGGCCGCCTTCCAGCGGCTTTGCACGCACGAAGTACTGCTGGCCGTCACGGTGGTGGGCGAGGCGGGCCTGGGCAAGAGCCGCCTGCTGGACGAGTTCCAGGCCTGGACCGCGCGGCAGGCCGAACCGGTGCTGCGCTTCCACGGCCGCGCCACGCCGCAGAGCCAGGGCCAGCCTTATGCGCTGCTGCGCGACCTCATCGCCACGTGGCTGCACATCGGCGACGACGACACGCTCGACGAAGCCAAGGCGAAGATCGAAGGCGGCCTGATGCCGCTGTTCGCCGACGAGCCGGCCTTCGCACAAGGGCACGCCCACCTGCTGGGGCACCTGATCGGCCTGGACTGGAAGGACAGCCCGCACCTGCGCGGCATCCTCGACGACCCCAAGCAGATCCACGGCCGCGCGCAGCACACGGCGGTGCAGATGTTCCGGCGCCTGAGCCGACCCGCGGGCGCGCAACGCGGCACGCGGCTGATCCTGCAGCTGGAAGACCTGCACTGGGCCGACAACGAGAGCCTCGATTTCCTGGGCCACCTGTGCAACGTGAACAGCGACCTGCCGCTGTGGGTGCTGGCCTTCACGCGGCCCACGCTCTTCGAGCGGCGCAGCCACTGGCCGCACGAACGCATCGACCTGCAGCCGCTGGATGCGCCAGCGCAGCAAGCGCTGGTGGGCGAGCTGCTGCAGAAGCTGCCCGCGCCGCCGGCGGTGCTGACCGCGCTGATCACCGGCCGCGCCGAGGGCAACCCCTTCTTCACCGAAGAGCTGGTGCGCATGCTCATCGACCAGGGCGCCATCGATGCCAGCGGCGACACCTGGCAGCTGCAAGAACACCGCTTGGTGGCCAGCAAAGTGCCCGTCACGCTCACGGGCGTGCTGCAGGCGCGGCTGGACGGCCTGCCCGCCGCCGAGCGGCTGACCTTGCAGGAAGCCAGCGTCATCGGGCCGCTGTTCTGGGACCGTGCGCTGATCGCGCTGGACGCGCGGGCCGAGACCACGCTGCCAAGGCTGGTGCGCCGCGAACTGGCCCTGCCGCGCCAGGACACCCACCCCGACGGCCTGCGCGAGTACGCCTTCCAGCACGCGCTGCTGCACCAGGTGACCTACGAGACCGTGCTCAAGCGCGAGCGCCGCCTGCTGCACGCCAAGCTGGCCGCCTGGCTGGCGGCGCAGAGCGAGAGCAACAGCGCGCGGGCGGGCGACTTTCTTGGCGTCACCGCGCACCACTTCCAGGAGGCCGGCGCCGCCGCCGAAGCGGCCGAGTTCCACGCCAGGGCCGCCGAGCACGCCATCGGCCGCCTGGCGCACACGGCCGTGCTGGGCCATGTGCAGCAGGGGCTGGCCTTGCTCGACACCTTGGGCCCCGCGGCGCGCCATGCGCTGCTGCGCTGGCGGCTGCTGCACGTGCAGGAACGAACGCTGGATTTCCAGGGCTCGCGCGAAGCGCAAGGTCACGCGCTGGATGCCATGGACGGAATGGCCGAAGCACTGGCCGACGACGCCCGGCGCTCCTACGCCGCCAACCGCCGCGCGCACCGCGCGCTGCATATGGCCCGCCATGCCGAGTGCGAGACGATTGCGCGCCGTGCCGTGGACCTCGCCGAGCAGGCACTGGCCCAGGGCAGCGGCAGCGCGCAGGAGCTGCACGAACAGCGGCTCTTCAACCTGCGCCTGCAAGGCCTGGCCGCCGTGCACCAGGGCCGCCCGGACGAAGGGCAGGCCCTGTTGCAGCAGGCCCTGGACGAAGGCCGTGTGCGCGGCCTGTTCAAGCTGCAGGCCTTCTGCCTGAACAGCCTGTCGGCGCTGGCCTTGCGCCGCGGCGACCACGTGCGCATGCTCGAGCTGGCCCGGGCAGCCCTGGGCCTGCTGCGCCGGGCCGGCGACCGGCGCAACGAGGGCAATGCGCTCATCAACGTGGGCGTGGGCTGGCTGAACCTGGGCCACCTCGACGCCGCGGGGCAAGACCTGCAAGACGCGCTGCGGGTGGTGGCCCAGAACGGCGACCGCATTGCCGAGTGCGCATGCTCACTGGGCCTGTCGTCCCTGGCGCACCAGCAAGACGACGACGAACAGGCGCTGGCCTTGGCCCGGCGAGCGCTGGACATCGCGGGGGCCGTGCGCGCGCCGCACTACGAGGTGCTGGCGTTGCTGAGCCGCGGGCAGGCCGAAATCGCGCTGGGCCAGTTGGCCGCTGCTGCGCAAACCTACACGCTGGCCCAGCGTCTGGCGCAGGGCATCGGCCACGGCTGCCGCTTCGACGCCAGCGCCAGCCTGGCCCGGGTGGCGTTGAAGCAGGGCGATCTGGCAGCGGCCTTGCAGCAAGCCGAGGCCCTGATGGCCATGGCCGCACCGCCACACGACCCCGCGGCCGGCGATTCCCCCGACAGCACGCACGGGGCGGTGGGCCGCTTCGACGGCGCCGAATCACAGCGCCTGATCGAGCTCACCCTGCACCAGGTGCTGGCGGCCGCTGGCGACCCGCGCGCCGACGCCTGGCTACACCGCGCGCACCGCGAGGTGCAGGCCCAGGCCGACACGCTGCAAGACGCGGCGCTGCGGCAGATGTTTCTGGCGCGCATCCCGGTGCACCGCGAGATCGTGGCGCTGTGGGCGGCGCGGGGCGGGCGCTGAGGGCGCGGCCTGCGCCGCGCCGGACCCCGCCTGGTGTCGCCGCGGCCCTCGCGTTCAGCGCTGCGACCGCGGCAGCACCACACCCGGCAAGCTGCCTTGCCCATCGCGCTGAACGATCGGGCAGTTCAACACCACCGGGGTGGGCTCCAGAACCACATCCCCCTTTTCGGCGGCGGCCAGCACGGCCTCTTCGGCCCGCAGTTCGCGCGGGGTGCGGCCGGGCTGCCAGGTGACCTTGACCATCTGCCACAGGGGGCTGTAGCCGGCATCGCCACTGGCCGGCCCTACCGGCCGCGGTGCCGAGGCGAACAAGCTCGGCTGCTGGAAGTTGGTCACCGCGTAAACCTTGTCGACAGACGACACCCGCCCGGGCTGGGGTGGGCCGCCCGGCAGGGCGTGGGCCAGGCGCGGCGCGAAGTTCGCTCCCTTGGCCGCGGCCACGTCGGCATGCGAGACATCGGTGGTGACGTACAGCACCGCCTCGCCATCGAACCAGCCCATCAGCACCGGCAGTTGAACCTGGCCCGGGCCCGGCCCGGGGCCTGGTGGGGCAGGCGTGTGCACGCAGCCCGCCAACGCCGCCACCAGGCCCAGCGGCACGAGCCACTTCTTCACCATTGCGAAACTCCCTGTGCCATGGCCGACGACGCGGCCGCTCGTTGCCAATCTCGGGGCGTACGCCCCACCCGCTGCAGAAACACCCGTCCGAAAGCACCCGGGCTGGCATAGCCCACCTCGGCGGCCACCTGCTTGACCGCCAGCCCTCGGCGCAGCAGCCGGCGCGCCAGCCCCAGACGCCAGCCGGTGAGATAGTCACCTGGTGGCACGCCCACGGTGCCCGCGAAGTGCGCGGCAAAGCGCGCCCTCGACATGCCAGCCACCGCGGCCAGCGTTTCCAAAGTCCAGCCCCGCGACGGATCGGCGTGCATCGCGCTGAGGGCCTTGGCCAGACGTGCGTCGCCCAGGCCCGCCATGAGGCCGGCGTCCACCAGCCGCGTGGCCATGGCGTGGCGCAGCAGCTGGATCATCAGCACCTCCACCAAACGCTCCACCACGGCGGCATGGCCGCAGCGGCCGGCCGCGGCCTCGGCGAACAACACCTGCTGCGTGAGCGCCAGGCCCGGCAACTGCACCATCGGCACGCACAGCACCGGTGGCAAGCTGCTGAGCAGCGGGTTCTCGTCGGGGGCACCGAAATGGATGGCGGCCGTGACCAGCTCAGCGCCCTCCGCCGAGGGGGCCATCAGCCGATGCGGCAGGGGCCCCGGCACATAGACGAGGCTCGGCTGGTTCAGAAGGTGACGGTGCCGTTTCGGCCCCAGCAGTCGCAGCGGCCCCCGGCCCAGCACGTGAAGATGACCGTCGCTGCCGTGGGGCTCGATCGGCCGCTCGTGGTGCAGCAAGCCACCCGTGAAGAGTTGCGCACGCAGCTCAAAGCGCTGCAGCAGGGCCGACAGGCGGTCAGACATGAGACGAGAAGAGCAATCTCTGAGATGAAACGCAGCCAATCATCTCACCGCCCGCGCTAGAGTGCACCTGTCTCATCTGCCCGAAGCCCGCCATGACGACCGCGACTGCGCCGAACGCCCTGATGCCACGCCAGCCTGTGCCGGCACTGCAGGTACCCACGCTCGAACACGGCGTTTTCGAGCTCGGCGGAGATGGGGCGACGAACTTCACGCTGCTGGTTTTCTACCGCGGGCTGCACTGCCCCATCTGCCTGAAGTACCTGCTCGAACTGGGCCGGCTGCAGGCCGACTTCGAGCAACGTGGCGTGAAGCTCATCGCGCTGTCGAGCGACACGCCCGAGCGCGCGCAGGCCATGGCCGACAAGCTGAAGGCGCCGGGCCTGCGCATGGGCCACAGCCTGCCGCTGGCCCAGGCCCGTGCGTGGGGCCTGTACATCAGCACCTCGCGGGGCACCACTTCGATCGGCATCGAGGAGCCGGCGCTGTTTTCGGAGCCGGGTGTCTTCCTCGTGCGACCCGACGGCACGCTGTACTACGGTGCCGTGCAGACCATGCCCTTCGCACGGCCCCATTTCGACGAACTGCTGGCGGCCGTCGACTTCGCGCTGGCCAAGGCCTACCCCGCGCGTGGCGAGTACGCGGGCGCGGTGTGAAGGCGGCCGGCACGCGTTTCATCTCTCGCCGCAGTGCGCTGCTGGCGGGCTTGATGGCCGCGGGCGCGCACGGCAGCCGCTCCGCGCCGCTTCGCGACGGCACGCCGCGCCTGTTGAACCTGCCCGCTGGAACCCGGATCGCGCAACTGCACGCGGGCGGCCCCTCCGGCCTGCTCGGGCTGGCCTTCGACGGCGCGCTGTGGGCCCTGTGGCCGCAGCAAGCGCTGCCACTGCGCCTTGCCGACGGCCTGGATCCCGCCACGCCACTGGCCAGCGGCCACGGTCGCATTGCCGCGCGCACCGCCGACGGCGGCCTCTGGGTGTTCGATCGGGCTGCCGGCCAAGTCCAGACACAGCGTGATGCAGACCTGGCGCCACACGCGGGCCTGCTGGTCTTGCCGCTGGCCGTGCTGGGCGTGGCGGCTCAGGGCCACAGGCTGGTGCGCTTCGAACCTGCCAGTGGCGGCCGCTGGCACGCCGTGGCCAGGTCGCGAGAGGCTCTTTTGCCCGACGCGCGCCCGCTGCAGGCCGATCTGGACGGCCGCGGCGACGGCGGTCACATCGTGGTGCTGGCCGGCCCTGACACGCAGCGCTACCGGCACGGCGTGCTGGGCGACGCGGTGGAAGCCACGCGCGTGCTGTGGCTCGAGCGCCATGGCCTGGAGTTGATGCGGGCGCTGGACCTGCCGGCGCCGCATGTCTTCGAGGACATCGCACCGCGGCCTGTGGCGCTGCCCGGGCCTGCCGGCACCACCGGGCTGCTGACGGTTCGCGCCGGGCCCGAAGGCGGCCAACTGGCCCTGCTGGTCGCGGACCCAGCGCAACCCGCCCGCCTGCAACTGGCCGGTCTGGGCGAACCGGTGGGCGGCTTCCACCGCTGGCTGGCCCCTACCACCGACGGCCGGCAGATCGTGGCGGTGCACACACCGCACATAGGCGGCCAGCTTCATGCGTACCGCCAGGAAGGGCAACGCCTGGTGCGACGCCTGCTGGCTGGCGACATCAGCACACACCGCATCGGCTCACGCGAGACCGACTTGGCCGTCTGGCTGCATGGGCGCCTGCTGTTGCCCAGCCAGAACGGCCTGGTGCTGAGGACTTTCAACCCTGCGCGGGAGTGGGCCGACGAGGGCGCGCTGCCGCTGCCCGCGCGGGTGGTGCAGACCACCGCACTGGCCGATGCCTCGGCCTGGGTGGGCCTGCTGGACGATGGCGGGGTGCTGTTGGCGCCCGTGAGCACGCCGCTGCCGGCCGGCAAGCGCAGCTAAGGGGCTGCCAACGGCAGCAGCAGGCAAAGCCGGGTTCCCCCGCCCGGGGCCGGCAAGGGGCGAAGGCTGCCGCCGTGCAGCACCGCCACGCGTTGCGCGATCGCCAGACCGAGCCCGCCGATGCCGCCGCTGAGCCGCTTGATCGGCGGTTCGCGCAGCGACAGGCCTCGCTCCAGGCGCTCCTGAAGATCGCTAGGCAGGCCGGGCCCGCTGTCCTCGATCACGATCTCGGCCTGCATGCCTTCGCGCCGCAGGCTCACGCGCACGGGCTGCTGCGCGGGCGCGTGGCGCACGGCGTTGTCGATGAGGTTGGTCAGCGCCCGTTCGATCAGCTGCAGATCACCGTCCAGTTCCATCCGCCCGGGTGGCACACCTTGAAGCGTGACCGGCGGCTTGGCGTGGCCGACTTCAAACTTCTGCACCGCATCGCTGACCACTTCGTCCAATGCGAAGCGCTCGCGCTGCAGCCCAGGGTCGCCCGACTGCAGCGCGGCCAGCTCGAACAGCTGCTGCGACAGCCGCCCCACCTTGCGGCTCTGCGCCAGCGCGGCCTGCAGCACGGCAGCGCGCGGCGGCGCGATTGGCCCGCCACTGTGCAGTGAACCCTGCTCCAGGGCTTCGAGGTGGCCGTGCAGCGCGGTCAGCGGCGTGCGCAGATCGTGCGCGACACTGGCCAGCATCTCGCGGTGGTCAGCCATCTGGCGGTGTTCGCGTTCGGCGTGGGCTTCGACGCGCGTGCGCAACTCGCCGAAAGCCCTGGCCAGGGCCTGCACCTCGTCGCCGGCCGGCCGCTTGCCGGAGGTTCCGGCAACAAGGGCGCTGCCGGGCTCGCGCCGCTGGTAGCCGTTCATGTCTGTGGCCAGCCGGCGCAGCGGCAGGCTCAAGCGGCGGAACGTGAACACGCCCAGCGCCAGCGTGACCAGCAACCCTGCCAACGAAGCCCACGCAATGCCTTGCCAGAGACGATCGGCGCCCAGCTGTGCAGCCACCTGCTCGCGCGCCGTGCCGTCGAGCACCACGTACAGGTAGCCCGGCGCCTGGGCGTCGCCTGGGCGGGGCGGGAACATCGCCGCACTGAAGATGCGCGGCACGCCCGAACCCATGGGGTCGGTGCCACGCAGCGGCAGATTGGCGCCGGTCAGGAAGGCGCGCACCACGTCCAGGTCCACCTGGTTCTGCCGCACCATGCCCGGCTCGCCGATGTAATGCTGCACCCGGCCCGCAGCGTCCAGCAGGTAGACCTGCACGCCAGGGTTCACCGACATCAGCATCTGCAGCAGGGCCTTGCGCGCCGCGCCCTCCGCGCCTTCCGAGCCCGGCGCGCCGGCCGCCGTGATCTCGGGCCATTGCGCCACGATGTGCTGCGCCAGCCCGTGCGAGAGGCGCTGCAGCGATTCCTGTGCCTGCTCTTGCGCGTACTGCCGCCCGATCAGCGCCACGAAGGCGCCATGACCCAGCAGCAGCAAGGCCAGCACCAGCGCCAGGCGTGTGGTGAACGAAACGCCGCGGGCCCTCATGGGGCCGGCTCGAGGTCGAAGCGGTAGCCCACGCCCCATACGGTGACCACCCGCCTCGGCTCGCGCGGGTCGTCTTCGATGCGGCTGCGCAGGCGGTTGATGTGCGAATTGACCGTGTGCTCGTAGCCGTCGAAGCCGGCGCCCCACACACGCTGCAGCAGCTCGCCCCGGCTGAAGGGCCGACCCGGGTGCTTCAGCAGGAAGTGCAGCAGGTCGAATTCACGCAGGGTGAGCGGCACCGCCTGGTCGTCCCGCAGCAGCTCGCGACGCACGGTGTCAAGCCGGAACGGGCCGAAGCGCAGCGCGTGCGACGCCGGTGATGCCGCGCTCAGCTGCTCGATGCGCCGGAACAGCGCGCGGATGCGGGCCACCAGCTCCAGCATTGAAAACGGCTTGGCCAGATAGTCGTCGGCGCCCAGCTCCAGGCCCAGCACCCGGTGTGCCTCGGCCGAGCGCGCGGTGAGCATGATCACAGGCACATCGGCATGGCGCTCGCGCAGGTGGCGGCAGACCTCCCAGCCATCGGCGCCGGGCAGCATCAGGTCCAGCAGCACCAGGTCCCAGCGTTGGCGGTCGATGGCCGCCATGGCGTGGCGGCCATCGGCCTCGCGGTGCAGTCGGAAGCCCGCTTGCTCCAGGTGCAGGCCCAGGGCCTGCGCGATGGCGTCGTCGTCTTCCACCAGCAGCAGATGCTTGTTCATGCGTGGCCCGTGCGGGCCGCCGCCGATGGCGGACCCGTTCGTCATTGAAACAGAACGCAGCCCCTGCCGTTCAGGCTGCGCGCGCAGGGCCGCGGGCGCCTTCCTCACGGCGTCGGCGCACGAGAAAGCCGATACCCAGCAGGCCGGCCGTCAGCATCGCCAGGCTGCCGGGCTCGGGCACCGGCGACACCGCGAAGCTGATGCGATAGACCTCGCTGCCGGCGCTCAGGCCGCTGTTGAAGGTGTAGCCCGCGCCTGTGGCGAGGCCGTTGAATGCGGCCAGTTCAGCGAAGTTGAAGGCCACCACCGAGTTCTGCGGTGTGCGCAGGTCGTTGGCGCCCACGAAAGCGGCAGCCGCGGGATCGAAGGCCTCGGACCCGGCGTCCCAGATCTCGCTGGCCTTCATGGTGATGGACGGGATGGCCAGCCCACCGGCAGCGTCGAACAGGCGGTACCCCAAGGGGTTGTCGTTGCCGATGAAGAAGTCGTTGCTGGGCACCACCATGCCTGCGAACGTGAAGTTCGGGTTGAGCGAGGTGTCGACGCGCAGCGTGAGGCTGCTGGTCGCACCCGGCAGCAACAGGCCCCCGACAGTGCCGCGTGTGGCCGTGGGATCTGCCGCTGCAAAGGCCGATTGCCACGCGCCGCCGGCGCCCCCTTCAGCCACCGAGATGATGGGTGCGGTGGCAACGCCGCCCAGGTTGAAGGCATCGAAGCTGCCGTTGTGGAAGCCCAGGTGCAGCGGTGCGAAGGCGATGCCGTTGGCGGGCACGAGGTTCTGGACGGTGACGGTGACGTCGACGATGGCGGCACTTGCGGACAGGCCGGTGCAAGCCGCCGCGAACGCGACGGCGGTCGCACGGAGCGCGCGGTGAAGATTCGTAGGCATGGGCTGACTCCTGGCTGGGTTTGAATGGAGAACAAGACGAAGCAAACTTCGCCAAGGCCATGCTAGAAATTCAGGTTCCCGGGCGCCTCACCGAAAGATCACCGGAGCGGGAGGTTTTGGGCGGCACCTCGACAGCAGCACGGCTTTCGGGGATGTCGCGATTTCGTGATGCTCCCGTGGGATGTCGCGGGTTAAGCTGCGCCGCCATGAACCCAAGCTTTCGACCCAGTTCTCTCATGCGGCCCTGCCGCTGGCTGGCCGGCCTGGGTGCCGCATGCCTGATGACGGTGCCGCCTGTGTGGGCGCAGGCCCCTGGCGCTGCGCCTTCGCCTGCGGCGGTGGCTGGGCCTGCCGTGCTGCGGGGCCCCAGCCTGGAAGGCAAAGCCTTTGACCTGGCCGCGCAGCGCGGCCGTGTGGTGATGGTGGTGCTGTGGCGCACCGACTGCGCGGTGTGCCTGAACAAGATGCCCGAGCTGCGTGCCAACGCCCTGGGGTGGAAGAACAAGCCGTTTGATCTGGTGACCGTGAGCCTGGATGCCCAACGCACCGACGCACAGACCTACGACCGCTTGCGGCGTCAGGTGAGTGGCGCCGACGGGCCCCTGTGGAGCTTCTGGCACGGCGACATCGAATGGACCGCCAGCTGGGCCGCCAAGGCACGCCTGCCGGTCACGCTGATCTTCGACGACAAAGGCGCGCTCAAGGCGCGGCATGAAGGCCGCGTGCCCGCCAGCGTCTGGGACGACCTGGCCGACCTGCTGCCCTAGCGCCGCCGCGTCCATCGGCACCATGGCCAGGCTTTTCTGTAATGAGTGCCGTGGTCTGCACGACCCAGCCCGCGTCAACGGCATCGGGCTGTTGACGCCGCCGTACCGGCGCACCCGTGTTTTCAACCTTTGATGGAGTCCTGTCGATGAAAACCCAGCTCGTTGTTTCTTCCGCCTTTGCTGCTGCGCTCGCCCTGGGCCTGGTGGGACAGGCCGCTGCCCAGGACAAGGCCGCCAAGGAAAAGTGCTACGGCATCGCCAAGGCCGGGCAGAACGATTGCGCCAACCTCAGCGGCTCGCATTCCTGCGCCGGCCAGGCGAAGGTGGACAAGTCACCCGAGGAGTGGAAGTACGTCGCCAAGGGCACCTGCGCCAAGGCAGGCGGCCTGAGCGCCGAAGAGGCGAAGGCAAAAATGAAGAAGTGAGACGCGTGCGCCTCGCCCCGAACGCGGTGGGCCTGGGCTGGCGGCAGGCCCATTACGGCAGCCTGCTGGAACAGCGGCCCGCCCTCGGGTTCATCGAGGTGCATGCCGAGAACTTCTTTGCCGAGGGCGGCGCCACGCTGGCTGTGCTGGAAGCCGGCCGCGGGGCGTACGCCCTGAGCCTGCACGGGGTGGGCCTGGGCCTGGGTTCGGCTTCCGGCTTGGATGGCTGGCACCTTGAGCGCCTGGCACGCCTGGTGGAACGCTTCGAGCCCGCGCTGGTGTCAGACCATGCCTGTTTCGCCAGGGTGGCCTCGGGCGCGCATGCCAGCGATCTGCTGCCCGTGCCTTTCAACGAGGCCTCGCTGGCCGTGATGGTGAGCCACGTGCAGCAGGTTCAAGACCGTTTGCGGCGGCCCCTGCTGGTGGAGAACATCAGCGCCTACCTGGCCTGGGACAGCGACACCATGGCCGAGCCCGCGTTCTTCAACGAGCTTTGCCGCCGCAGCGGCTGTGGCTTGCTGCTCGATCTGAACAACCTCATGGTGAACAGCCGCAACCGCGGCGACAGCCCCGCCACCGCGGTACAAAGCGCTCAGGCCTGGGTGGCGGCGCTGCAACCCGGCATCGTGGGCGAGATTCATCTGGCAGGCCATTGCGACCAGGGTGATGTGGTCATCGACGATCACGGCAGCCGCGTCAGCGATGAACTCTGGCAACTCTACGAACACACCTTGCGCCGCCTGGGCCTGGTGCCGACGCTCATCGAATGGGACACCGATGTGCCCGCGCTGGAGGTGCTGCAGGACGAGGCGGCCAGGGCCCGCCGTTGCCAGCCCGGGCACGGCACCGGAGCACCCGCGTGAGCGCGGCCCTGGTTCTGCAGCAGCAAGCCTTGCTGCACGCCCTGCTGGGTGCCGACGCGCCGCCGCCGGGTCTGCAGGGACTGCCGGCCGTTTCAAAAGCGCGTGGGCTTGCGGCCTACCAGGGCCACCTGCGCAGCCTCAGCGCGCGCAGCCTGGGCCAGGTGTTCACGCAGCTCGTGGCGCACCTGGGCGAAGCCGACTTTGCTGCGCTGGCGTGGAGCTTCTGGCGCGCAGAACCCCCGGCGAGTGGCGACCTGGCGCAGTGGGGCAGCGGGCTCGAAGCCTTTCTGATGGACCGGGCTGGGGCTGCTTCAGGGCTGCCAGGCCTGGCGCGGCTGGATTGGGCGCTGCACCAGGCCGAACGCGCGGCCAATGCGGTGCTGGACGTTGACAGCCTGCAATGCCTGGCCACCGAAACGCCCGACACGCTGCAGCTGGCACTGCGCCCAGGCCTCCAGCTGCTGCACATGGAAGCCGAGGCCCTGAGCTTGCTGGGCATTGACGGCATGGGCCCGCGGCACTTGCTCGTGTGGCGCCAGGCGTGGCGTGCGGCGTGGATATCGGTTTCGGCGCCGCAGGCGAGCTTCTTCGGCGCCGTGCTGGCTGGTCATTCTTTGCAATCCGCGCTGGAAGCAGCCGCCGCGCGACCAGACAGCCCGCCCGACGAGACCTTCGACTTTGCTGACTGGCTGCAAAGCGCCTTGCAGCAGGAGTGGCTGTGTGGTGCGAGCCGGCTGGCGGCGAGTGATTGAGCCCGGGCAGCCCTCAGGCCGCGGGCCAGCGCAGCACGCAGCGGTCGCCACTGGCGCGCCGTTCGACCATCACGGCGCAAAGCGCCGGCAGGCCGGTCTGCAACTGCGCCCGCAGATAGGCGCAGAGGTTCTCCAGCGTCGCCGGCCCGAGGCCTTCCACCTCGTCGAGGAAGCGGTGGTCGAGCAGGCTGCGCACGCGCGCGATCTCGGCGCGCACCAGGGCCAGGTCGATCAGCATGCCCGTGGCGGGGTCGGGCCGGCCACTGAGCGTCACTTCGGCCTCGTAGGTGTGGCCATGGATGCGCAGGCTGCCGGCCGTTTCCTGGCTGCGCCGCAGCGTGTGGGCCGCCTCGAAGTAGAAGCGCTGCGAGAGTTCGTACACCGCACCGGCGGGCTGCGAGAGGCTCATCGGATGTCGAGGATCTTGTGGGTCTGGACAGACAGCCGCCAGCGAGGATGGGCCTGGCAGTGCGCGATGGCGGCGCGGGTGTTCGCCCGCTGCAGGAGGCCGTCCATGGGCTGCAGCAGGCAGTGCTCGAAGCCCTCGGTGTCCACGGCCTCGGGCATCAGGCCGGGTTGCGGGTACACGAGTTTCAGCTCATGGCCCGTGCGCTGCACCCACGCGGCGCCGGCCTTGGGGCTCACGCAGATCCAGTCGATGCCCGGCGGAGCCGCCACCGTGCCGTTGGTCTCGACCGCGATCTCGAAGCCCTCTGCATGCAGCGCCGCCACCAGCGCGCCGTCCACCTGCAGCAAGGGCTCGCCCCCGGTGAGCACCACGTACCGGTGTCCGTGCCCGGCGGGCCACAGCGCCGCGATCTGTGCCGACAGCGCCGGGGCGCTGCCGTACTTGCCGCCCAAGGTGCCGTCGGTGCCGACGAAATCGGTGTCGCAGAACTGGCAGACGGCCTGCGCCCGGTCGGGCTCGCGGCCCGTCCACAGGTTGCAGCCCGCGAAGCGGCAGAACACGGCCGGCCGCCCCGCGCGCAAGCCCTCGCCCTGCAGCGTGTAGAAGATCTCCTTGACGCTGTAGGTCACGGGGCGGGCGCCTCGAGGTAGGTGTCGTGGCCCTTGCGGCGCAGCTCGCAGGCCGGGCAGCTGCCGCAGCCGTAGCCCCAGGCGTGCCGCGTCTGGCGGTCGCCCGCATAGCAGGTGTGGGTCTCCTCGCGGATCAGCTCGACGAGCGGGCGGCCGCCCAGGCTTTCGGCCAGGTGCCAGGTCTGGGCCTTGCTGAGCCACATCAGCGGCGTATCGAGCAGGAAGCGGCTGTCCATGCCCAGGCTCAGCGCCACCTGCAGCGCCTTGAGGGTGTCGTCGCGGCAATCGGGGTAGCCCGAGTAGTCGGTCTCGCACATGCCGCCCACCAGCACCGTGAGCCCGCGGCGGTAGGCGATGGCCGCGGCCAGGGTCAGGAACACGAGGTTGCGCGCCGGGACAAAGGTGTTCGGCAGGCCGGTCGATGCAAAGGCGATGGCCTTGTCCTGGGTCAGCGCGGTGTCGCTGATCTGGCCCAGCAGCGCGAGGTCCAGCAGATGATCGTCCCCGATCTTGCGGGCCCACTGCGGGTAGCGCTGTTTCAAGGCCTCGAGGAAGCGGCCCCGGCACGTCAGTTCGACCTTGTGACGCTGCCCGTAGTCGAAGCCGATGGTCTCGACCCGCTCGTAGCGCGACAGCGCCCAGGCCAGGCAGGTGGCCGAATCCTGGCCGCCCGAAAACAGCACCAAGGCCTGCGTGTGCACCGGGCGCGCGTCAGACATGGCCGGCAGCGCCGCAGGGCCCGGGGCGGCGTGGGCCAAGGTGTTGCGTGGAGATCAGGGCATCGCGCTGCATGCAGGTCGTCGCGCGCGCGGGCAGGGCCGCGTTGGGGCCAGGCGGGCGCTGGAGTTCTGGGACGCGCGATTCTGCGACCTTTCTGCGCCGTTTCAGCGCCGTTTCAGCGCCTTCCCCAGTGCGCAGCGGCCCTATTTCCTGGTTGCATCCTTGACCACTTCCTTGATGTCGCCCACCGCCTTCTGCGCCTGGCCTTCCACCTGCTTCTTCAGGCCCTTGGCCTGCTGCTCGTTGCTGCCGACCACCTTGCCGGTGGCTTGTTGCACCTTGCCGGCGGCGCTTTTGAGCGTGCCCTTGACTTGATCCTTGTTCATGGCTGTTCCTTGCTTGCGTTGCGATCGGGAAACCCTGGGGCCAGGCCGGGTGGGCGCGGCCGACCTGGGTTCATTTGTCAGCGACGACCTTGATCTGGTTGTCGACCGAGGTCACACCCTTCACCGCCTTGGTGAGGGACACGGCCTTGTTCCTGGCCGATGGGGTGTTGGTGGTGCCGGTCAGGGTGACGCGGCCGGCGTTGCCGGTTTCCACCTGGATCTTCAGCAGGCTGGAGAGCTTGGCCGCGGCGAGCTCGGTCTTCACCTTCGTGGTGATCACCGAGTCCTTGACGTATTCCTTGGTCTTCTCCTGGGCGCCTTGGGCCTCGGCGGCGTGCAAAGCCAGGGGTGATGCCGCGGCGGCGATGGCCAGCAGCAGGCCGGCGAGTGTTCGGTTCTTCATGGGGCGTCCTCGGTTCGTTGTCCACGGGCCGCATCGTCTGAAGCGGCCCGCCAGACGCCCAGGCTAGGCACTGCGAAGGCGCGGGTCTGTGCGATGACGCACGCGCACCGCCGCGGCCAGCCCCGCACCCTCGACGTTGCGGAACTGCTGGTTCGCAAAGGCCCAGACCAGCCGTGAAGCGTCGGGCCCGCGGGCATCGCCAAAAGGCTGCTTGCCGGCGCCCCCGCTCCAGGCGTGGGCCAGGCCGTGCACGGCCATCAAGGCGGAAGCGGTGACGCCGGCCCGCTTGAACTGCGTGACGGTCATCGCACGGCGCTGCCCGCGGCGCACGGTGGTGGAAGGCACGGCCTGCGCGCCGGTGGCCTGCGCCCAGGCCTCGGCCGCAGACCGGCCGTTGGCAGGCGACACCACGCCGTCGGCATCGCCGTGAATCACCAGCAAGGGCGGCCACGCCGCATCACCCGCGCCCGGCACGGGCGCCCTGGCGGGTGCCGTGCGCCGGCCCCGCATGGCGGCCAGCGCTGACAGGCCGGAGTGCGCCACGCCCGGCGCAATGCCCGAGTGCATCACCAGCGCCTTGAAGCGCTCGGGCTGCCGCTCCACCAGCAAGGCCGCCATGCTGGCGCCCGCAGACAAGCCGGCGATGGCCACCTTGCGGCCGTCCACCGGGTGCCAGCGGCACACCTGGTCGATGGCCTGCAGGATGGAGGCGGCTTCGCGGGCGGCACGGCCGTTGTCGATGCCGTACCAGTTCCAGCAAGCCTGGTTGTGCGACAGGCGGTCTTGCTCCGGGTAGAGCACCACGAAGCCTTCGCGGCGCGCGAAGCTGTTCATGCGCGTGCTGGCGGCGAAACCCGCAGCGTCCTGCTGGCAACCGTGCAGCATCACCAGCAAGGGCAGGCGCGCGCCAGGCGGCATGTCGGGCGGCCGGTAGAGCCGGTAGCGCCGGGCGCCCGCCGGGCCCAGCGCCACGCCCGGCTCCCACACGCCGGGGCCGCGCGTGGGCGCACGCGGGCCTGCCTTGCCGGGTGCGGTGCTGGCGCGTGGCCGTTTGTTCGCACCCTGGGCCAGGCGCTTCAGGGCCGCGAGCTGGCGCCGCACCGCGCGGCTCCAGGCCGCCAAGCGAAATCTCTGGGTCATCCGGGGCAGTGTGCGCGGCTTGCACGGGC
This sequence comes from Rubrivivax rivuli, assembly GCF_004016505.1. GTDB lineage: Bacteria > Pseudomonadota > Gammaproteobacteria > Burkholderiales > Burkholderiaceae_C > Rubrivivax > Rubrivivax rivuli. Next base: position 501,034 of record NZ_SACR01000001.1, read on the forward strand.
CCTTCGGTGCGCTGTCGCGCAGTGGCTGGCACACCGGCACACGCTGAAGGCCCCACTGCGCCACACTGCGGGATGAACCCCACCCCGCCGCCACCGCCCCGCGCACCCCCGGCACCGGTGCCAGAGACAGCCTGCCGCGATTGCCCGCTGCGGCCCCTGAAGCTCTTCCATGAACCGACGGGCGAAGAGCTCGAGCTCGTTCAATCGCTCAAGCGGCGAGAGCGCCGCCTGGTGCCCGGTGAAGTGCTGATTCACGAAGGCCAGACCGATGCACCGCTCTACACCCTGCTGCAGGGTTGGGCCTTCCGCTTCAAGACCCTGAGCGACGGGCGCCGACAGATCCTCAGTTTCCTGCTGGCCGGTGACTTCATCGGCGTGCAGCAGAAGATGGGCGATGCCGCGGCGCACGGCGTGGAGACGCTCACCGACGCGCTGGCCTGCGTGTTCCAGCGTGACGCGCTGTGGGAACTGCACCGGCGCAGCCCGATGATGGGCTTCAACGTGACCTGGCTCACCGCGCACGAAGAGTCGATGGTCGACGACACGCTGCTCTCGGTGGGCCGGCGCAGTGCCGAAGAACGCATCGCCTCGCTGCTCATCCTCTTGTTCAAGCGCGCTGGCGCGCTGCAGCTCGATGCGGGCGCCGGGGGCGTGGCTTTTCCGCTGACGCAGCAGCACATCGCCGACGGCCTGGGCCTCTCGCTCGTGCACACCAACAAGACCCTGCGCAAGCTGGAGCGCCACGGCCTGCACCGCATCGCCGAGGGCCGGCTCTACCTGCGCGACGTGAAGGCCCTGGCGCGCCTGGCCGACCTCTACGGCGACGGCCGCCCGCCGCCGCGGCCCTTGGTCTGACGGGCCTGCACCGGGGTGTGTGGGGCGGATGCACCTCTGTGTCTTTCGACATGAAGGATCGAAACAGCGCGCTCTAGATTGAGGCCCTTCGACCTTGAGGTCGCCCACGAGCCACTGCCCCTTGAGCACCGACAGCAACACACGATCCAGGAACGACTTGCTGGCCGCCCTGCCGGCCGACGTGGCCGAAGCTCTGCACGCCCGCGCCGAAGCCACTGAGCTGAAAGCAGGGGACACGCTCTACGAAGCGGGCACGCTGCTGCGGCAGGTCTACTTTCCGGTCACGGCCGTCGTATCGCTCGTGTCGCCCATGCAAGACGGCGCCTGCACCGAAGTGGCCGTGGTCGGCCGTGAAGGCGTCGTGGGCGTGTGCGCCTTCATGGGCGGCGGCAACGCCCTGAGCAGCGCGGTGGTGCAGCGCGGCGGGCAGGCGTGGCGCATGCGGGCCAGCGACATTGCAGACCTGTCGCGTGACTCCGCGCCGGTGATGCAGCAACTGCTGCGCTACACGCAGGCGCTGTTCACCCACATGGCGCAGACATCGGCCTGCCACCGGCACCACACCCTGACGCGCCAGGTGTGCTGCTGGCTGCTGCAGCACCTGGACAGGCAGGTGGGCGACGACCTGCACATCACGCAAGAGCGCATTGCAGGCATGCTGGGCGTGCGCCGCGAGGGCGTGACGGTGGCGGCGCTGCAACTGCAGCGCGAGGGCTTGATCCGCTACAGCCGCGGCCACATCCAGGTGCTCAGCGAGGGGCGCACCTGAGGGTGGAACCCAAGCGCGCACGCGGTGCCGCGACCGCGCAGCGAAACGCCCGAGAAACGCCTGCGCAGCAGCATGGCCGCCAGCCCTCTGGAGCTGTGCCCATGCCCAACCTCGACATCAACCTCTTCAAGACCACCGCGGTCTCGGCCTTCTCGCGCCAGACCATGCCCGCCGGCACGAACCGCGACACCTTCAACACCTACCTGGGCCAGATCGGCCAGTGCATCGGTACCGCACTGGACCAATGGCGGCAGCGCACGGTGCTGCAGGGGGCCATCATCGCCGGGCCGATCGTCTCGGGCGGGCGCCTGGTGGGCCCGCTGCTCGACCCCCTGATCCGCGGCGCCAACCCCCCTGGCAACTGGGCGGCCTACAACACCGCCATTGCCGCTGGCGTGCACAACCAGTTCCACCAGATGCTTGCCTTGGCCATCGTGCCCGGGCTGGCGTGGTACCCGCAGTTCGCGGCCTGGCCCGGCCCGGTGGCCCCGCCGCAGCCGGCCCGGCCCGAGAAGCTGCTCACCCTGTGCATGCCGGGCCTGGCGCTCGTCGACCCCGGTGCCGTGAAGCAGGCCATCGTGCAGAAGTTCGGCCACAACAAACCCCCGTGTGCCGAAGGCGTGGCCCAGGCGGTGGCCGATGGCCTGAACAAGGCCCTGATGCCCTGGCTGAGCACCAACCTGCTGCACAACGTGATGGGCGGTGGGCCGGTGCCGACCTTCTGCCCGCCGATGGTGCCTGTCGGGCCTGTGGTGGGCGGCCTGGCGCAGCAGGTGGGGCCGGGGAACATCCGCTGAGGTCGCGGACGCGGCGCTCATGCCTCGAGCTGGGCCTTCAGCCGCGTTGCCACGCGCTTCATCGCCTCGGTCACCGCTTGCAAGGCCGTGTCCGTTTCGCCGTCGACCATCGCGGCCACCACGGCAGTCTGCACCGCTGCCGTCTGTGCGGCGATGCGCTCGCCCTCCGCGGCCAGGAACAGCCGCTTGGCGCGGGCGTCGCTGGGGTCGGGTTCGCGCCGCACCCAGCCGCGCCCTTCCAGCAAGGTCAGCAGCGCGCTGATGTGGCTCTTGGCCGAGAAGCAGCGCGAGGCCAGCACCTGCTGCGTGATGCCGGGCTCGCGGCGCAGGTTGGCCAGGATCTCGTGCTCTGGCACGCGCACACCCAGCTCGGCGAGGCGCCGTGTCATGAGCGCATCGCACAGGTGATAAGCCTGCACGACCGACAGCCACGAGCGCACGGCTTCGGCGTTGCGGTCTTCCTCTGCGATGGATGCGCGCTTGCGCGGAACACGGGCAGGTGCTGACTTCGGAGCTCGGTTCATGTGGTTCGTTTTCGAACTATACTGTTCACTAACGAACCAATTATGCGGCTGCCATGAACCTCTACCTTCGCCTGCTCTGGGCGCTGCTGCGCTCGGCCCGCCTGCAGCCCATCGAGCCTGGAGCGTGGATCGAACGACGGCTGCGCGTCTTGCCCAACGACCTGGACATCAACGGCCACATGAACAACGGCCGCTACCTGACCATCGTCGACCTGATGCTGGTGGAGTACTTCGTGCGCAGCGGTTTCGCGAGGGTGATGCTGAAGGCCGGCTGGCGCCCGATGTCGGGCGGCGCCTTCATCACCTACCGCAAGGGCCTGACCCCGTGGCAGCGCTACCGCATCAGGTTCTCGCTGGCGGGGGCCGACCATGCCTGGAACTACATGCGCTTCGAGTTCCTACGCGAAGACGGCACGCCTTGTGCGGCGGGCTACATGAAGGGCGCCGCGGTCAGCCGCAACGGCCTGGTGCCGAACGAGCGCTCGTACGCGCGGCTCGGGCGCGAGTTCACGCAACAGGCACTGCCCGTGCCGGTGCAGCACTGGCTGGCCGCGGAAGCCGGCGTGATGAAGGACTTCGAAGCCGCCACTTGAGGCTGCGCAGGCTCAGGCTCTGCGCTCAGGGCGTGATGGCGCTGGATGTCGAGCCCGCACGCTGGGCCTCGCCGCGCAGGACGGCGCGAAAGGCGGGTGTCTTCGTCTTCACCGCTCCTGCTCGAGCGCGCGATGAAGGGAGCGGGTTGTCCAGTTTCGAGACGCTGCCGGCAGCAAGCTTTGCAAGAACAAGGCCGCAGGCGGCTGCAGCGCGATAGATGATCGTGCTGATCTCCTGGTCGTTGGCAAAAATGCAGAGGGACAGGATGAGCGGTACGCTCTTGAAGCTCAGCAAACTGGCCCGACGAGAAATTTCACATGACATGTCACGTGCGGCGGACCCTTACCGGGGTCGCGCCCGTGTGGGCGCCTGATGCATAAGCCCAACGAAGGAGACCGCGACCAGCGAGGGCGGCACGCTACCGAACGCGGTTTACCGCGCGCATGGCCGTGCCCGGCGACTTGAGGCCGGTGGCGATGCGGTGATCGGCACGCTCGAAGCTGAGGCAGGTGAGGCGCTGCGCTTCATCCTGAAAACCGGCACCTACCCGACTAAGCTTGCGGCCGTTGAGGAGGCAGTCAAGCGCGAAGCTGAGCGACTACGACGTCGGCTGGCCAAGGGCCGCTGCGAATAAAGAAGCCTGTGGACTACCTCGACGAGGAAGCTGCAGGCGATGACTGAGGTGGTGAGGCGTCGGCAAAACCCAGCTCCTTCGCTTTGGCGATGAGCCGCCGTCCCTCGATCGCGTCTTCCTTGAGACCGCCGCGCCCCATGAGGTGCATGTATCCAAGCAGGTACAGAGAGCGCGGATCGCTTTGTGCGGCGCCCTTGGTCAACCAAGATCTCGCTAGAGCATCGTCCTTGGCCTGTCCATATTCACCAGACAAGTACAGGGACCCCAATGTTCCTTGCGCTCGCGCTAAGCCGCTCTCTGCCGCCTTGGTCACCCACTTGACTCCCAGGGCGTAGTTGAGCTCCTTGCTGCTCAGGCCCCAGAGGTGGCTGACGCCATGAGTCCACATGCTCATGGGGTCCACCCATCGTGCATCTGACTTGCATCGCCCGTCTGCTAGCGGCGTGAGGTCTGGAACGATGTCTATAGGTTCACTGAGACCAAATCGCAGCCGCACTGTGTCAGCGGCGACAAGTGGCAGGCCTAACGTGCTGGCCAAGCCCTTCGACAAGAACCCCGCGCCCACAGTCCGCGACAAGGCGCAGTCACAGAACCTTTGCGAAGCTTCCTTCCAGTCGGCGGTTATCTCGCTAAGGAATGGGCTAGCTTGGCATGCCTTCAGCAGCGCTGGCTTCACTGCAGCGCGCTCTCGAAAGGCCTGATATGTCGCGGCAGCACCAACCAAGAGTGTGGCCAACAGCCCGAACGCCAACCGCGTCGAGGGCAGCGCGACCTTTCGCCCTGTGGGCATAAGGCTGTACAGCACCACTGCCGTAGGTAGCGCGAGCAGCGCCAACACCGAGAACATCCCTTTAGCTGGCGACAGCAATTCCATCAACCTCTCCCCGACTGGCGCGATCGCCGCCTGTTGTGCAGAGACAGCTCAGCGCTCGATGTCGTGGTCACGGGTACGCATTCGGCGCTCTTGTTTCCGCTGAGCCATTGTCTCCTCACAGCTGCTATGCGGCCCAGGCTTCTGCAAAGCCCGTTCGATCGCTGCCTTCCGGGCTGGCGCACGACTAACGGCTTGCAGCATCAGGGCAGCCATCGGTGACTCCTCCCCGTGCACGCCGGCAACCGACGCCTCGCGCATCTGCGCCGCAGTCACTCGAGAAAAGTCCAACCGGTGACCAGCCTGCTCGGCGAGCTGAGCAAAGAAGGCGCGCTGCGTCCGGCCGTTGCCTTCGCGGAAGGGGTGCGCGGCGTTGACGGCGCATAGATAGTGCGCAGCTCGTGCGGCGAACTCGGGCGCTGCCATACCGACCAAATGGTACTCAGCGGCCAGGTCGTCAGCGATCTCGGTCATGCGCTGGGTGATGTGCTCAGAGGGGCAGAAAACCGTGTCGTCTTTGACCATCTCGACGATGCGCTCGTCGCCAGCCCAGTCGTAGACATCCTGGAACAGGTGCCAGTGGATGGCTTTGAGGTGGGCATAACTGAAGTCACCCTTGGGCAGCTCCTTAATGGCGCGGCTCGCACTCAACCGATGTTCGACCTCCTGAAGCTGAGCCTGGTCACAGATACCCAAGAGGTTCTGCAGGACCTCAGTGCCCGGGTATAGGTACGGGTCACTCACGGTTGGCGGACGGCAAGACGCCCTTCTGCGCAGACTGGATGATGTAGCGGCAGCATCGTTCGCCGTCCCAGCGCTGCTTGAAGAAGGCCTCCTCAAGGCCCTCCCCGGCCACGGTCGGCAGCACGCCTTCAAGCTCGGCGCTGGCTTTGGCCTGCAAGGCGCGGGGGCGGCGTACCGCAAGCTCAGCATCGGTCAGGGGCGTAAACCGGTGCGTCTTGGCATCCTCGTCGGCCCCGGCCAGCAGCGCCGTCAGGATGCGCGCCACCTCGGCAGCGATGGCCTCAATCGGTGATGCCGTAGTGCTCATTCACGCAGTCTGTCATGGTCGATCCTCCCCGTCTATTTGGCCACTCGCGGCACCGCCAAAGTCAAGCCAGATAGAACTGACGCGCAGCTGCGCATCCGACAGGCCAGCCGCACCGCCGGCCCCTTTTCAGTTCCTTGGGCGGGCACGGGGCATCCCGGCCACGCCATGAAGTTCACCACGCCGCACTTAAACTGAGTCCATACAGCGAGAAAGAGGCCGGGGGTAGCGATGAGGGAGTTGCTGAAGGGGCTTGGCATAGGGCCATTGGACAGGCTCCTGCTCACGATGGACACACCCGTCGGGTGGTTCATCTACACGCCGCTTGTCGTTCTGTCGCTGCTAGCGACCGCGACGTTCCGGCTCCTGGCCATGCTGCCGCTGCTCTTGCTGGTCTACATGCCAATCGGCCTGGCGTTGCCGCACGCTGAGTTCTGGATGGGCCAACAGCGCCACTACGGCGGCTTCCTCGCGCGTGATCCTGAGGCGGCAGAGTTCTGGTACCTCCGCGCCGCAAAGCCTGGCCTGTTCGCCTGGGAGACGGGTCACGTTGCGGCGCGGCGAGAGCTTGGCCTTCTCTATCTTGATGACGAGAACGGCCCACTACCGAGCAAGGCTCCGCTACCCATGTCGCGCGATGAGGAACAGCTTTACTGGGGCAGCAGCCCATCGGCACGCGGGCTGATGTGGCTCAACTTCGCAGCGAAGGCAGATGACGCGGAAGCCGTGCGCGAAATGGAGAAGAGGCTGCCTCACAGCCGTGACGACGAACCCGATAGCGCGGCCTCTGCGCCAGCGGCGTCGGCAGCCTCAGCGACAAAACCGTGACGGTCCGCGCACGCCGTTGGTGCGCCGTGCTGCTGATGGCCGCGACCTGGTCGACCAGCAGCCTGGCCGCCATGGACCCGATCCTGGGGAAGCAATGCCGGGAGAGCTACGACCGGGCCAAGAGCGAACGCCAGCGGAACCCGCAAGCCCCTGAGCCGCCCGCGGCGATGCTCAACGACTTCAACGCCTGCGTGACCTTCACGCAGCGCACTTGGCCGCAGTGGGTTGCGAGCACGCAGCCCGCGCAGCCGCCGATGAGAACCCAGGAGGACCGCGACCGCGAGGGCCTTCTGTACCTGCGCCTCCCGGCAATCCTGGCTAGCCTGCTCGTCGCGGCACTGGCGTTCCTTCATCTACGGCGGCTGACGCAGAAGCGCTCGGTGAGCCCTGTTGTGGGTGACTTGGTTGCAGACCACAAGCGCCAGGCGACCTCGCTGAAGGCAAACATCGTCGGTGCTGGCATTGCCGTAGTCGCGTTGGCGCTTGACTGGCGTCTCTTTGGCCTCATCTGCATGGTGCTGTGTTGGTTCGGGTACGTCGCGACGTTCTTCCTCTTCAAGAGCAAACCAAGCAAAACGTTCGGCACCGCGCGGTTTGCCTCGATCGAGGAAGTAGACCGCTGGAACGCCGACGCCAAGGCGGCCGCCCACAAGGGCGCGACAGTGCGTCTTGGGCTTGCCCATCCTGCTGGCGACGATGGCGAACCGAGTCCAGTCGGGGTACCGCTGGCCTACCGCACCGACAAGCACGTGCTGGTCGTCGCTAGCGCGCGCAGCGGAAAAGGGCGCGACCTTCTCATCCCGAATCTGCTCTCCTATACGGGCCCAGTGATGGTGCTCGACCCCAAGGGCGAGAACGCGTTGCGCACCGGCCGTCACCGCGAGAGCTACGGACCAGTCTGCTACCTCGACCCATGGGGCATCACCGGGCGTCCGTCTAGCGGCTTCAACCCACTGGCTGAGCTGGCGGCATCGAACAGCCTTGAAGAGGTGGCAACCGGCGCGGCGGTGATTGCCGGTGCCCTGGTCATGCCGAGTGACGGGCCGAACCGGCACTTCAGCGATTCAGCGCGGCAACTACTGGAGGGCCTCATTGCCTTCGTGGTAACCGAGCCGAACCTGCGGCCGGTCGCCGACCTCACGATCGTCCGGCAGCTCTTGACCCAAAGGCTGCGGCCGACGCTGGGAGCCATGGCGGCCAGCACCTTCGGGCCCGACGTGATCCGCTCGCGCGCAGGAACGATGCTCGCTCTCAGCGACGGCAAGGAGTTCTCCTCGATCATCTCGACGGCGGCGACCGAGACCGACTTCCTCGACAACCCGACGCTGCAGAAGAACCTCGGTCTTGATGGCGTCGATGCCATCGACTTCAGCGCCTGGCAGCGCGGTAGCGCCCTGTCGGTCTACTTGTGTGTTCCGCCTGACCTGCTGACGGTCTACAGCCGTTGGCTACGGCTGGTTGTCATCGGTGCCTTGAGGGCCATGACCAGGCGGTTGAGCCCGCCGCCGCAGTCGGTGATGTTCATGCTCGACGAGTTGGCCGCCCTCGGCCGCATGAAGCCCGTGGAGGATGCCCTTGGCATTGGGGCCGGGTACGGCATTCAGGTCTGGGCGGTGTTCCAGGACCTGGCGCAGATGAAGGACACCTACAAGGAGAAGTGGCCGACCTTCCCCGGTAACGCCGGGCTGCGTTGCTTCTTCGGGGTGCAGGATTTCGACACCGCCAAGTACGTCTCGGACATGCTCGGCGAGGCCACCGTGGAGGCAACAAGCACGAACACCTCAGGCGGCAACAACAGCACGACGACCAGCGCGGCCAAGCGTCAGCTGCGCACCCCTGATGAGGTGATGCGCAATGAAGGGATGTTCGTGCTACCGCCCAGCAGCGCGCCGATTTACATTGAGCGCCTGGCTTACTTCAAGGACCCTGAACTGGCGGGCCGCTGGGATGAGGTCTGACTACTCTCGCTCGTAGCCACCCCGGCCCTGCCCCTCGCGCTCCCGCCCTCGGCCTCCTTTGCCGCCTGGGTCATCGAACGGCCCGATCGCCTGCTCGATAGCCCGCTGCTTCGCGGCCTTGATGTCGGGGTGTGGCTCGGTGCTGCGCTGAAACAACACCGGATTCCCGCCAGCATCGGCCAACGCGGCTAGGGCGTCGATTTTTTCGCCCACCGGGCTAATGCCGCCAGGCCTCTTCGCTTGCTCCTGGAACTCCGCGGTTGGCTCGCGTCGCGTCGTGTGCTTGGCAAAGACCTGGACAGGTTCCTTCACGTCGCGCGCGATCTGGGCGTCGTTCATCCCCTCCGGAGCCTGACCGAGGGCAGCCAGGATGGCCAGCTCGCGTCGATGCTCGGCGTCCAGCCGCGCCAGCTGCAGGCCGTCAATCTGGTCGTAGGTTCGCTTAACGTTCCGGTCCACGTGGGAGGTGCGTGCCTCGCGCTCCGCACGCGTGTCTACTTGCTGCTGCAGCAACCGCTCCCGGCGCTCCCCATAGCGCTTGGCGAGAGCTTCCACAGCGTCAGCAAGGGGGTCGTTAATGCTTCCAGGGTCAGAGGTAGCCATGGCGAATGCTGCTGAAATCCAAGGTCCGGTCATGGTAGAGGTAAGCAGGGAGGACCGCCACATGACCGACAACAACAAGCCCGTTACCTACAAGCCCGTCAGTTCGATCACATCATGGGCTGACCTCATGCCGTCCCCCAGGCGCGCCAACACGCTAGGCCGTCGACCAACGGTGCGTGAGCTGAAAGACATTGAGATCGAGGAGAGCATTCAAGAAGTTGAGTATCCGCTCCCGGCGCGATCACATCGAGCGCCTGCAAATTCGGTTCATCGATCGACGCAAACACGAACCCAGTTGGCATCTTCCTGGGGGTAGGCAGCGATATGCGCTCTGCCCGGTAGGCGAGCACCACGATATCGGAAGTTCGCCCTCCATACAGCAGATCAAAGAGAACTCTACTGGGAGCGAACCACGGGTTTCCTGGAATCAACAAGCGTCCATAGAGCGACCTCTTGGTCTGTCTCTTCAGACGAACAAGCTCTACCGAAGCCGACCCGAAATCGCATTTACCGTCTATGGAAGCTGGCCGGCCGGGAGTAGGAGATCCGCAAAAGTTCGCCAGTATTGCGACCGGATCAACGGTAGCAGGGGAGCTCGCGAGCAATTCCAGCAAGCGGTTCCGCTTGGGATTTGTTGACTCTGAAACAAGCTGACGAACTAGTGCAGCCAGTTCGTTCAAGACGGGCGGGTAGCTGATGGTCACCGCCTCTGCAGCGATCTCCGGAATACTGAGAAAGTTGGCGCGACTTTTGAGAACCTACAGACAAACTCAAGCGTCGATATTCGCCGCCCTGAGCGCATTCGCCTCAATGAAGTCCCTGCGCGGCTCCACCTCATCCCCCATCAGCATCGTGAACACGCGGTCAGCCTCGATCGCATCATCGATCTGCACCTTCAGCAAACGCCGCACGGTGGGGTCCATGGTGGTTTCCCACAGCTGCTCGGGGTTCATCTCGCCCAGGCCTTTGTAGCGCTGGCGGCCCACGGCGCTTTCGGCCTGGCCCATCAGCCAGGCCATCGCGGCGCGGAAGTCGCCCACCTTTTGTTCCTTCAACTTCTCACCCTCGCCGCGGCGCACCACGGCTTCAGGCCCCAGCAGGTCGAGGAAAGCCAGGCCGGCGTCGGCCAGCGCCGCGTAATCGGCGCCGTGCACGAAGTCGGCCGTGATGACGCTGCTCTTCACATTGCCGTGGTGGCGGCGGCTGATGCGCAGCAGGTGCTTGTCGCTGCGCGCGTCGAACTCGGCGCTGACCATGGCGTCTTTCAGCTTGGCCTGCAGCGCGGTGGCGCTGGCTTCGGCGGCTTCCAGCGTGTCCAGGTTCAGCGTCAGGCCGCTGCTGATGGCGCGCACGGCGTCCACGTCCATCCAGTTGCTCAGGCGGTCGCTCACCGCGTTGGCCACCAGGTAGCGGCGCGCCAGCACTTCCAGCGCGCTGCCTTCGATGGCGGGGCGGCCGCCTTCAGCCAGGCCGTCGGGCCACACGCTGGCGCCGTCCAGTGCCACCTTCAGCAAGAAGGCGTCGAGCGCCAAGCCGTCCTTGAGGTATTCCTCGTGCTTGCCGAGCTTCACCTTGTAGAGCGGCGGCTGCGCGATGTAGATGTGACCGCGCTCCACCAGCACCGGCATCTGCCGGTAGAAGAAGGTCAGCAGCAGGGTGCGGATGTGCGCGCCGTCCACGTCGGCATCGGTCATGATGATGATGCGGTGGTAGCGCAGCTTGTCGGCGTTGAAGTCTTCAGCCCCGATGCCCGTGCCCAGGGCCGTGATCAGCGTGACGATGCTGTCGCTGCTGAGCAGGCGTTCATACCGCGCGCGCTCCACGTTCAGGATCTTGCCGCGCAGCGGCAGGATCGCCTGGAACTTGCGGTCGCGGCCCTGCTTGGCGCTGCCACCTGCGCTGTCGCCCTCCACGATGTAGATCTCGCACTGCGCCGGGTCTTTTTCCTGGCAGTCGGCCAGCTTGCCGGGCAGGCCCAGACCATCCAGCACGCCTTTGCGGCGCGTCATCTCGCGGGCCTTGCGGGCGGCTTCGCGGGCGCGCGCGGCGTCCACGATCTTGCTGCAGATGATCTTGGCGTCGATGGGGTTCTCGAGCAGCCAGTCGGTCAGCAGCTTGCTCACGATGTCTTCCACCGGGCCGCGCACTTCGCTGCTGACGAGCTTGTCTTTCGTCTGGCTGCTGAACTTGGGCTCGGGCACCTTCACGCTCACCACGCAGGCCAGGCCTTCGCGCATGTCGTCACCGGCGATCTCCACCTTCGCCTTCTTGGCGATCTCGTTGTCGTCGATGTACTTGTTGATCACGCGCGTCATCGCCGCGCGCAGGCCGGTGAGGTGGGTGCCGCCGTCGCGCTGCGGGATGTTGTTGGTGAAGCAGAGCACGTTCTCGGCGTAGGCGTCGTTCCACTGCATCGCCACTTCAACGCCGATGTTGGTGCCCTGGTCGCTCATCTTGTCGCCCATGGCGTGGAAGATGTTCGGGTGCAGGGTCTTCTTGCCGGTGTTGATGAAGCCGACGAAGCCCTTCACGCCACCGGCGAAAGCGAAGTTGTCTTCCTTCGCGTTGCGCTCGTCCACCAGGCGGATCTTCACGCCGTTGTTCAGGAAGCTCAGCTCGCGCAGGCGCTTGGCCAGCACGTCGTAGTGGAAGTCGATGTTGCTGAAGATGGTGTCGTCGGGCAGGAAGTGCACCTCGGTGCCGCGCTTCTCGGTGTCGCCGATGATCTTCATCGGGCTGGTTTCAACACCGTCGCGCATCTCGATCACGCGGTCTTGCGTCACGCCGCGCTTGAACTCGATGAAGTGCACCTTGCCTTCGCGCCGCACCGTCAGGCGCAGCCACACGCTCAGCGCGTTGACGCAGCTCACGCCCACGCCGTGCAGGCCGCCGCTGACCTTGTAGCTGTTCTGGTTGAACTTGCCGCCCGCGTGCAGCTCGGTCAGGGCGATTTCAGAGGCCGAGCGCTTGGGCTCGTGCTTGTCGTCCATCTTCACGCCGGTGGGAATGCCGCGGCCGTTGTCGGTGACGCTGATGCTGTTGTCGGTGTGGATGGTGACGACGATGTCGTCGCAGTGGCCGGCCAGCGCTTCGTCGATGGAGTTGTCCACCACCTCGAACACCAGGTGGTGCAGGCCGGTGCCGTCAGACGTGTCGCCGATGTACATGCCCGGGCGCTTGCGCACGGCTTCCAGGCCTTCCAGGATCTGGATGCTGCCTTCGCCATAGGCGGCGCTGGCCTCGCTGCCGGTGCTGGCGGCCTGGCCTTCGGCCGTGGGCACGGCACGCTGCGTCACGCCATCGTCGGAGGGCTTGCTGGGCTTCTGCGGGTCGGTCATCGGGAGCTTTCTGCTGTCGCGGGGCTGCACTTTCTGGCCCCTTCAAAAACGCTGAAGCGGGCCGTGGCCCGCTGCAATCGGCTGTGGCGCAGGGCGCGCCTCAGATCCTCATCGGCATCACCACGTACTTGAAGCCGGGTTGCTCAGGGATGCTGAACAGCGCGCTGGCGGCGCTGTCCTGCAGTTCGAGCTTCACCATCTCGTGCGGGCTGTTGGCCAGCACGTCGATGAGGTAGGTGACGTTGAAGCCGATCTCGATGGCGTCGCCGCCGTAGTCGATCTCGAGTTCTTCCTTGGCTTCTTCCTGCTCGGCATTGCTGCTGGCTATCCTGAGCAGGCCGGGTTCGATGTTGACGCGAACACCCTTGAACTTCTCGCTCGTCAGGATGGCGGCGCGCTGCAGGCTGGCCAGCAGCGGCGCACGGCCCAGCACCACGGCGTTCTTGTGGTTCTTGGGGATGACGCGGTTGTAGTCGGGGAACTTGCCTTCCACCAGCTTGGTGACGAACTCCATCGCGCCGAACACGAACTTGGCCTGGTTGTTGGCAAAGCGCATTTCGATGGCGGTGTCTTCGTCCTTCAGCAGGCGTTGCAGCTCCAGCACGGTCTTGCGCGGCAAGATCACTTCCTGCTTGCTCGGCACGTCTTGCTCCAGCTGGCTTTGCGCCAGGGCCAGGCGGTGGCCGTCGGTGGCCACCAGCGTCAGCGTCTTGCCTTCGGCGATGAAGAGGATGCCGTTGAGGTAGTAGCGGATGTCGTGCACCGCCATCGCGAAGTGCACCTGGTTGATCAGTTCACGCAGCGTCTTCTGCGGCACGCTGAAGGTGGGGCCGAAGTCGACGCTTTCGTTCACGAGCGGGAAGTCATCGGCCGGCAGCGTCTGCAGCGTGAAGCGGCTCTTGCCGCCTTGCAGCGTGAGCTTGTTCTGCGCGGCACTCAGCGTCACGGTCTGGTCGGCCGGCAGGCTGCGCAGGATGTCGATGAGCTTGCGCGCACCCACCGTGGTGCTGAGTTGGCCGCCGTCACCGCCCAGTTCGGCATTGGTACGCACCTGGATCTCCAGGTCGCTGGTGGTGAACTCGATGCCATCGCCGTTCTTGCGCAGCAGCACGTTGGCCAGGATGGGCAGCGTGTGCCGCCGCTCCACGATGCCGGCCACCGACTGCAGGGCCTCGAGGAGCTTGGCCTGCGGCGCTTTGAGAACGATCATGCCTGTGCCTCTTTCTCTCTTTTTTAACTTGGTAGTAGCTGGTAGAGCCCAGCCGCTTCTGGGGACAAGCCTGTTTTTCCCTTGCAGATCAAAGGCTTGCCAGCCTCTGAAGCCTGTGGGCCAGGCCCCGGTGCCGCTGTCGTGCCGGATGGAACAACTTTGCGGCGGGGGCCGGGCCTGTGGACAAGGGCAGGCTTGTGCGGCTTTTCTCCACAGCTTTGTTCAAACGTGATCCAGGGTGGATTGTGACGCGCCGGCGGGCCTTTTTCGGCCTCTGGCACGGCCTTTGGCTGGGGTGGTGACGGGGTGGGGGCTTCAGCCCTTCAGCGTCTGCTCCAGCACGTGCAGTTGCTGGTTGAGTTCGGGGTTGGTGCTGCGCTCGGCGCCGATCTTGCGCACCGCGTGCAGCACGGTGGTGTGGTCACGGCCGCCAAAGAGTTCGCCGATCTCGGGCAGGCTCTTCTTGGTCATGTCCTTGGCCAGGTACATGGCGATCTGGCGCGGCCGGGCGATGCTGGCCGGGCGTTTCTTGCTGTACATGTCGGCGACCTTGATCTTGTAGAAGTCGGCCACCGTCTTCTGGATGTTCTCCACGCCGATCTGCCGGTTCTGGATGCTCAGCAGGTCTTTCAGCGCCTCGCGCGCCAGCGCGATGTTGATGTCCTTGTGGCTGAAGCGGCTGTAGGCCAGCACCTTGCGCAGCGCGCCTTCGAGCTCACGCACGTTGGCGCGCACGTTCTTGGCGATGAAGAAGGCCACGTCCTCCGGCATCTCGGTGTGCTCGGCCGCGGCCTTGCGCATCAGGATGGCCACGCGCATCTCCAGTTCGGGCGGCTCGATGGCCACCGTGAGGCCGGCGTCGAAGCGGCTGGTCAGGCGCTCGTCGATGTCCACCAGCCCCTTGGGGTAGGTGTCGCTCGTCATGATGATGTGCGCGCGCTTGGTGAGCAGGGCCTCGAAGGCGTTGAAGAACTCTTCCTGGGTTCTGTCCTTTCCGGCGAAGAACTGCACGTCGTCGATCAGCAGCAGGTCGAGGCTGTGGTACTTGGCCTTGAGCTCGTCGAAGGTCTTGCGCTGGTAGTTCTTGACGACGTCGCTGATGAACTGCTCGGCGTGCAGGTAGAGCACGCGGGCCTGTGGGTTGTCTTTCAGCAGCGCGTTGCCCACGGCGTGCACGAGGTGGGTCTTGCCCAGGCCCACGCCGCCATAGATGAAGAGCGGGTTGTACATCTGGCCCGGGGCACCGGCCACGTGCAGTGCGGCGGTGCGGGCCATCTGGTTGGCGCGGCCGGCCACCAGGGTGTCGAAGGTCAGCGCCGTGTTCAGGCGGTGTGTGGTGGCGGCCGGGGCGGGGTTCGTGCCGCGGGGGTTGGCTGCAGGGCCTGCTGTCAGCGGCGGGGCACCATTCGGGCGCTCCAGCGCCGCGCCCAGCAGGCTGGCGGCGTTGGCGGGGCCGCTGTTGGCCGGGCTGCGCTCGGCCGCGCCGGGCAGGGGTTCGGCGCGCGGGGCCAACGTCAGTTCCAGGCGCACGGGGTGGCCGGCCACTTCGCTGAGCGCATGTTCGATGCGCCCGGCGTACTGCGAGCGGATCCAGTCGAGCTTGAAGCGGTTGGGCACCTGCACGGCCACCACCTCCACGGTGTCGCCGGGGCCCGCGGCCCGCAACTCGGGCGCCAGCGGACGGATCCAGGTGTTGAATTGTTGTTCTGGCAATTCGGCGGCGAGACGTTCGCAACCGCGCAGCCACAGGTCTGAGCTCATTGTGGATATCTTTTGTCGTGAGCCGCCAGCACTGAGGCCCCTCTAAGCCGGCGGAACGCAGTTATCCACACATTCGGAAAGCGCGTCAAGCCCCGCGCTTCACTGCAGGCTGTGGTGCAAGTGTTTGACCGGATTGGAGTTTTTTGCTGTAATCGTGGGTTTCCCGAATCCATCTTCGGCGGAAAAAACAGCAGCGCCTGCATGGCGGCCTTCGGAATCGGGCACGCGGTGAGTCCTTCGGAACACTGACGCGGCACGGCCCCGAACCGGCCCGCCCTCGAGCGGGCCCGCACCCCCTGAGACTGCAAGTCCACAACAAGCCCCCCGACGGAGTCCGCCATGAAGCGCACCTACCAACCCTCCAAGATCCGCCGCGCCCGCACCCACGGTTTCCTCGTGCGCATGAAGACGCGCGGCGGCCGTGCCGTGATCAACGCACGCCGCGCCAAGGGCCGCAAGCGCCTGGCTGTCTGAGGTTCGCGGCCGGTCCGCGACCTGTCCGCATCATCTCGCCGCAAGGCCCCCGGGCCGCGATGCCAGCCCGCCTTGTGAATAAGGCGGATTTCGAGCGCCTGCTCGGAGCGCGCCCCTGGGCGCGCAGCGCGCATTTCGCGGTGCACCACGTGCCCAGCGCGCCGACACCGGCTGCCAAGCCGGCCCGCCTTGCAGCAACCCCCGCGGTGTCCACCGAGTTGTCCACAGCCCCTGCACCGGTTTGCCCACCGCCTGTGGATGACTTGCCCACAGGCCACTGGCTCGGTTACGTGGTGCCCAAGCGCCATGCGCGCCGCTCGGTCACGCGCAACCTGCTCAAGCGGCAAGTGCGGGGGGCGTTCGAACGCCATGCCGCCGGCCTGCCCGGCGGTTTGTGGCTCGTGCGCCTGCGCCAGCCGTTTGCGGTGTCGGCTTTCCCTTCGGCCGCCTCTGACGCCTTGCGTCAGGCAGCACGGCAGGAGTTGGAAGGCCTGTTCGCGCCTGCCACCCCGCGGGCCCGTTGACGCCTCGTGCCGCGATGACGCCCCACCGTTCCACCCCTGAAGCCGTGGCACCGCTGTGGGTGCGTGTGTTGCGTTGGGCGGTGCGCTTGCCGCAACGTGTGCTGATGCTGCTGGTGCGCGGTTACCGCCTGCTGCTCAAGCCCTGGCTGGGCAATGCGTGCCGCTTCGAGCCCACCTGCTCGGCCTACACGCTGGAAGCCCTGCAACGCCATGGCGCGCTGGGGGGCAGCGCGCTGGGGGGCTGGCGCCTGCTGCGTTGCCACCCCTGGTGCAACGGGGGCCACGACCCCGTGCCTGAGAATCTGCCCCGCCCGACCGCCGGCCTGTTCACACGGCTGGGCCTGAATTCCGATGCGCCGCTTGCTGAAGACCGGCCATCCACGCCTTCCCCGACCCGGAAAACCCCATGAACGATATCCGTCGCACCCTGCTCTGGGTGGTTTTTGGCATGTCGCTGGTGCTGATCTACGACGCCTGGCAAAAGCACACCGGCCATGGCTCGCTGTTCGGCGGTCCGGCGCCACGCCCGGTGGCGGCTGCCGGCAGCAGCCCGGGCATGCCGGCCGGCAGCGGCGTGCCTGCCCCGGCCGCCGTGCCTGCGGCGGCGGGAGCCGCTCCCACGGCCCCGGGCCTGCCGACGGCAGCGCCCACGCCCACTGGCGAGCGCGTGACGATCACCACCGACGTGGTGAAGGCCGTCTTCGAGAGCCAGGGCGGCAATCTCGTCTACCTGGAACTGCTGGGCTACAAGGACGGTGTCGACCCGAAGCGCAACGTGGTGCTGCTCGACCAGAGCCCCAAGCGCCTGTACGTGGCGCAGACGGGCCTCGTGGCCGCCACGCCGGGCGTAGCCTTGCCCAACCACTTCACGCAGATGACGGTGGTGCCTGGCGAACGCACGCTGGCCGCCGGCGCGAAGACGCTCGCGCTGCGCTTCGAATCACCGCTGATCGATGGCCACAAGCTGGCCAAGACCTACACCTTCACGCGTGGTGAGTACACCGTGGGCGTGAAACACGAGTTCAGCAACCAGGGCACGGCACCCATCGCCCCGCAGGTGTACCTGCAGCTGGCGCGCGACGGCAACCCGCCCGAAGGCGAGAGCAGCTTCTACTTCACCTTCACCGGCCCGGCGATGTACACCGACGCCGCGAAGTTCACGAAGATCGACTTCAAGGACATCGCCAAGGGCAGCGCCAGCCACGAGAAGGCGGCCGACAACGGCTGGGTGGCCATGGTGCAGCACTACTTCGCCAGTGCCTGGCTGGTGAAGACGCCGGGCGCGCGCGAGTTCCGCACCGCCAAGGTCTCCGACAACCACTACACCATCGCGATGGTGCAGCCGCTGGGTACCGTGGCGCCGGGCGCCAGCGCCACGCACGAGGCCGTGCTGTTCGCCGGCCCGCAGGAAGAGAAGAAGCTCGCCGCCCTGGCCCCCGGCCTGGAACTGGTGAAGGACTACGGCTGGCTCACCGTGCTGAGCAAGCCGCTGTTCTGGCTGCTGGACAAGCTGCACGGCGTGCTGGGCAACTGGGGCTGGGCGATCGTGGGCCTGGTGGTGCTGCTGAAGATCGCCTTCTACTGGCTGAACGCCAGCGCCTACCGCAGCATGGCCAAGATGAAGGCCGTGGCCCCGCGCGTGACCGAGCTGCGCGAGCGCTACAAGGACAAGCCGCAGGAGATGCAGCAGGCGATGATGAAGATCTACCGCGAGGAGAAGGTCAACCCGCTCGGCGGTTGCCTGCCCATCCTCGTGCAGATGCCCTTCTTCATCGCGCTGTACTGGGTGCTGTTGAGCAGCGTGGAAATGCGCGGCGCGCCGTGGATCGGCTGGATCCAGGACCTCTCGGCCATCGACCCCTGGTTCATCCTGCCCGTGCTGATGACCGCGAGCTCGCTGTTCCAGGTGTGGCTGAACCCGGCCCCGCCGGACCCCATGCAGGCCAAGCTGATGTGGATCATGCCGCTGGCCTTCGGCTTCATGTTCTTCTTCTTCCCGGCCGGCCTGGTGCTGTACTGGTTGACGAACAACATCCTGTCGATCGCGCAGCAGTGGTTCATCAACAAGCAATTGGGCGTGCTCGGTAAATAGCGCACGGCGCGGCGCGTTTCATCCCCACGCGGGGGCTTGAGCGCCACGCGCCCGCAGGCGCACCATGCGGACATGCGGGCGACCCACCTCTGACCGAGGCGGCTCAGGAGACACGGCGGCAACGCTGCTCCACCCGCGCCACTTGCCCCCCGCCGCCGGGTGCCTGAACGGGCCCCGGCGGCAAGCCAGAATCGGCCCACCATGCGTGCCGCCGAACCCCGCGCCCCGGCCTTGCTGCCGGGCCGCCACCAAGACCCCATCGTCGCCATCGCCTCGGCCCCGGGCCGCGGCGCGGTGGGCATCGTGCGAGCTTCCGGGCGCGACCTGTCGCCGCTGATCCAGGCCGTGTGCGGCCGCCCGCTGGCGCCGCGCGTGGCCACGCTGCTGCCCTTCCTGGGCGAAGACGGACAGCCGCTCGACCGTGGCCTGGCACTGCACTTCCCTGCACCACACTCCTACACCGGCGAAGACGTGCTGGAACTGCAGGCGCACGGCGGCCCGGTGCTGCTGCAACTGCTGCTGGCGCGCTGCCTGCAGGCGCAGCCCGCCCTGCGCCTGGCCGAGGCGGGCGAGTTCACTGAACGGGCTTTCCTGAACGACAAGCTCGACCTCGCGCAGGCCGAGGCCGTGGCCGACCTGATCGACGCCAGCACCGAAGCCGCTGCACGCTCGGCCGCGCGTTCGCTCAGCGGCGACTTCAGCCGCCAGATCGAAAGGCTGGCCGAACGCACCGTGCACCTGCGCATGCTGGTGGAAGCCACGCTCGACTTCCCCGAAGAAGAGATCGATTTCCTGGAAAAAGCCGGCGCGCGCGGTCAGCTCGATGCGCTGCTGGCCACGGTGGACGAAGCGCTGGCCCGCACGCGCCAGGGCGCGCTGCTGCGCGAGGGCCTGCGCGTGGTGCTGGCCGGCCAGCCCAACGTGGGCAAGAGCAGCCTGCTGAACGCGCTGGCGGGCGCCGAGCTGGCCATCGTGACGCCCATCCCCGGCACCACGCGCGACCGCGTCAGCGAGACGTTGCAGATCGAAGGCGTGCCGCTGCACATCACCGACACCGCCGGCCTGCGCAGCGAAGCCGAGGCGGCCGACGAGGTGGAGCGCATCGGCATCCAGCGCAGCTGGCAGGCCATCGGTGGTGCCGACGTGGTGATCTTCCTGCACGACCTGGGGCGTGTGGGCGAGGCCGACTACGAAGCGGCTGACACGCTGATCCGCGCGCAGCTGCCCGAAGGCGTGCCGCGGCTGCAGGTCTACAACAAGGCCGATGTCAAAGGTGGCGGCGGTCGCGTGTTGCCGGAAGGCGCCTTGCGTCTTTCAGCGCGCACGGGTGAAGGCTTGGACGCCCTGCGCCGCGCGCTGCTGGCACAAGCCGGCTGGCAAGCCGCACCCGAGGGCCTGTTCATCGCGCGCACACGCCACGTGCAGGCATTGCAGCGCGCGCGCGCGCACCTGCTGCAGGCGCAAGCGCAAGCTGCATTGCGTGATGCCGCGCTGGACCTGCTGGCCGAAGAGCTGCGCCTGGCGCACCGGGCCCTGGGCGAGATCACGGGCCAGTTCAGCACCGAAGACCTGCTGGGCGTCATCTTCAGCCGCTTCTGCATCGGCAAGTGACAGCGCCTGCCAGGCACCGCGGCCTCAGTGGCCGGCGAAGTTCACCAGCGTGAACAGCGGCAGCCCCGCGTCGCGCAGCTTGTTCGAGCCGCCCAGCTCCGGCAGGTCGACGATGGCCGCGCCTTCGATGACCTCGGCGCCCAGGCGCTCCAGCAGCTTCTTGCCGGCCATCATCGTGCCGCCGGTGGCGATGAGGTCGTCGATCAGCACCACGCGGTCGCCGGGTTTCACGGCGTCGGTGTGCATCTCCACCGTGGCGCTGCCGTACTCGAGCTCGTAGGTCTCTTCCACCGTGGTGAAGGGCAGCTTGCCCTTCTTGCGGATGGGCACGAAGCCGACGTTGAGCTCGTAGGCCACCACGCTGCCGATGATGAAGCCGCGCGCGTCCAGCCCCGCGATGGCCGCCGGCTTCACGTCGAAGTAGCGGTGCACGAACTGGTCGATCAGCACCCGGAACACCCGCGGGTTGGCCAGCAGCGGCGTGATGTCGCGGAACATCACGCCAGGCGCAGGCCAGTGCGGCACGGTGCGGATGTGGCTGCGGATGTAGTCGGCGGGCGAGAGGGCGTCGTTCATGCGGGCATTGTCGGCGCTCAGCCCACGCTGAAGCGCCCCAGCACCTGCACATCGCCACCAGGCGCGGCCCGCAGCAGCAGGCCGTCGCCCGAACCGGTGCTCTGCCCGGCCAGCGCCTGCTGCACGAAGGCGTGCGTCACCCACAGCTCGAAGCGCCCGGCCGGCACGGCACGCAGGGCCGCCCTCAGCTGCGCGCGGCTGGCTTCGTTGGTCTGCTCGCTGCGGCCGTGGGGCGAGCCCAGCGCTGCCCAGGCCTGGACGGCACCGCTGCTGCCGAAGGCCTCGGTGGCCGTGTCCATGCAGCGGCACCACGGGCTGCTGCGCACGGCGGCGGGCTGCAGGCCCTGGCGCCGGAACCACTGCCCGATGCGCCGCGCCTGTGCGCGGCCCTCGTCGTTGAGGTTGCGCTGGGTGCGGCAGTCGCCGAGCTTGAACTCGGGCGGGTCGAAAGTGCCTGGGGCCAGTGCGTGGCGAAGCGCAAGCACCACGCCCCCTTGGCGGAGCAGCGCCAGCGTGTCGTCGGCAGCCTCGCCCTCGCCGGCGAGGGCCCACAGTGGCAAGGCGAGGCTGCCTTGCAGCACTTGACGGCGGGAGGTGGCGCTCATGCGCCGCATCATCCGCGCAGCAGCTTTTCCTCTGCCAGCGCCAGGGGTTCGGGCAGGCCCGAGAGCACCAACGTGTCGGCCGCCTGAAGCACCATCTCAGGCGCGGGCGCCAGCACGCCGCCGTGGGCGCGGCGTACCGAGACCACGCTCACGCCCACCGCGTGCAGCGCCTGGGCATCGAGCGTCTGGCCCACGCAGCGCGCGGCGTCGGGGATGGTCACGCTCTTCAGCCGCGCCTGGTCGAGCTCTTGCACGGTGTCGTCGTCGGCGCCGTGGAAGTAGCCGCGCAGCAGGCTGTAGCGCGCGTCGCGCGCGTCGCGGGTGATGCGGATCACGCGCTTCATCGGCACACCCACCAGCGCCAGCGCGTGGCCGGCCAGCATGAGGCTGCCTTCGATGGCCTCGGGCACCACCTCGGTGGCGCCGGCGGCGCGCAGCTTCTCGATGTCGCTGTCGTCGATGGTGCGCACGATCACCGGCACCTTGGGCGCGTGGGCGCGCACCAGATCCAGGATCTTCAGCGCGCTGGGCGTGTCGTGGTAGCTCACCACCACCGCGGCGGCGCGGTTCAGGCCGGCCGCCATCAGGCTGGGCAGGCGTGCGGCATCGCCGAAGACCACGCTCTGGCCAGCGGCGGCGGCCTGGCGCACGCGGTCGGGGTCGAGGTCCAGCGCCATGTAAGGGATGCCCTCGGGCTGCAGCAGCCGCGCCAGGTTCTGCCCGCTGCGGCCGTAGCCGCAGATGATCACGTGTTTCTCGGTGGCGATGGCCTTCTTGGCGATGGTCGTCAGCGCCACGCTCTGCATCAGCCAGTCGCTCGCGCTGAGGCGGTTGACGATGCGGTTGCTGTACAGGATGAGGAAGGGCGTGGCCAGCATGCTCAGCACCATGCTGGCGAGCACCGGGCTCATCCACTCGGGCGCCACCAGGCCGCGGTCGGCACCCAGGGTGAGCAGCACGAAGCCGAACTCGCCGGCCTGCGCCAGGTACAGGCCCGTGCGCAGCGCCACGCCCGGCTGTGCGCCGAAACCCCGTGCGAGCGCGGCCACCAGCACGAACTTGGCGATGATGGGCAGCGTGGTCAGCAGCAGCACCAGGGCCCACTGGTCGAGCACCGGCCGCCAGTCGAGCTTCATGCCGATGGTGATGAAGAACAGGCCCAGCAGCACGTCGTGGAAGGGCCGGATGTCGGTCTCCACCTGGTGCTTGTATTCGGTCTCGGCCACCAGCATGCCGGCCACGAAAGCGCCCAGCGCCAGGCTCAGGCCCGCGTGCTCGGTGAGATAGGCCAGGCCCAGCGTGACGAGCAGCAGGTTCAGCATGAAGAGCTCTTCGCTCTTGCGCCGCGCCACCAGCGTGAGCCACCAGCGCATCACGCGCTGGCCGCCCACCAGCAGCAGCGTGAGCAGCGCACCGGCCTTCAGCGCCGCCAGGCCCATGGCGATCATCAGGTCTTCGCCCGAGCTGCCCAAGGCAGGGATCAGCACCAGCAGCGGCACCACGGCCAAGTCCTGGAACAGCAGCACGCCCATCACGCGCTTGCCGTGTTCGCTTTCCATTTCCAGGCGCTCGGCCATCAGCTTCACGACGATGGCGGTGCTGCTCATCGCGATGGCGCCGCCCAGCACCACGGCGCCCTGCCAGCCCATCTGCCAGGTCTTGCCCAGGAAGGTGGCGTAGGCCCACACCAGCAGGCCGTGGCCGGCCAGCGTGCCGGCCATCGTCAGGCTGACCTGGCTCAGGCCCAGCCCGAAGACCAGCGTGCGCATGCTGCGCAGCTTGGGCAGGTTGAATTCCAGCCCGATGACGAACATCAGGAAGACGACACCGAACTCGGCGAGGTACTTCACGCCGGCGCTGTCCTGCGCGAAGGCCAGCGCGTTGGGCCCGATCAGCACGCCCACGACCAAGTAGCCCAGCATCGGCGGCAGCCTCAGCGAACGGCACACCACGACGCCCAGCACGGCCGCCACCAGGTAGAGCAGAACGAGTTCGAGGGTCGACGCCAAGGTGGGGGTGGGCTCCTAGAATGCTTCGATGCTATTCGACGGCACTTTCGATGCGGCTCGCGCGCTGGCCATGGCCCGGCGCACCTTCGAGATCGAGGCGCGGGCCCTCACCGGGCTGGCCGCGCGCCTGGACGAAGGCTTTGCAAAAGCCGTGCAAGCCGTGCTGGCCTGCCGCGGCCGCGTGGTGGTGATGGGCATGGGCAAGAGCGGCCACGTCGGCCGCAAGATCGCGGCCACGCTGGCTTCCACCGGCACGCCGGCGATGTTCGTGCACCCCGGCGAGGCCAGCCACGGCGACCTGGGCATGGTGGTGGCCGGCGACGTGCTGCTGGCCATCAGCAACAGCGGCGAGAGCGACGAGCTCGCGGCCATCCTGCCTGCCATCCGCCGCCTGGGCGTGCACTTCATCGCGATGACCGGGCGCCCCGGCTCCACGCTCGCGCGCCACGCCGACACGGTGCTGAACAGCGGCGTGGACGAAGAAGCCTGCCCGCTGAACCTGGCGCCCACCGCCAGCACCACGGCGCAGATGGCGCTGGGCGACGCGCTGGCCGTGGCGCTGCTGGATGCGCGCGGCTTCAAGGAGGCCGACTTCGCGCGCTCGCACCCCGGCGGTGCGCTGGGGCGCAAGTTGCTGATGCACGTGCACGACCTGATGCGCAGTGGCGACGCGCTGCCGCGTGTGGCGCCCGGCGCGCTGTTCGGCGAGCTTCTGCGCGAGATGAGCGCCAAGGGCCTGGGCTTTGCCGCCGTGGTGGACGAGGCCCAGCGCCCGCTGGGCATCTTCACCGACGGTGACCTGCGCCGCCTCATCGAACGCGGCACCGACCTGCGCTCGCTGACGGCCGAGCAGGTGATGCACCGCAGCCCGCGCCTGGTGCGCGCCGACGCGCTGGCGGTGGACGCCGCCGGCGTGATGGAGCAGCACCGCATCACCAGCGTGCTGGTGGTGGATGGCGAAGGCCTGCTGGTGGGTGCGCTCAACAGCAACGACCTGATGCGCGCCAAGGTCATATGAGCGCGCCGCTGCTGCAAGCCGCCTTGCGCTTCCCGCCCGAGACGCTGCTGCGGGCGCAGGGCGCGGGCCTGGGCCTGAAGGCGGCCATCTTCGACGTGGACGGCGTGCTCACCGACGGGCGCCTCTACATCAGCGAGCAGGGCGAGACCGTGAAGGCCTTCCACGCGCTGGACGGCCACGGCCTGAAGTTGCTGAAGCAGGGCGGCATCGAGCCACTGGTGATCACCGGGCGCGACTCACCCGCCGTGCGCCGCCGCGTGGCAGACCTGGGCCTCACGCATGCGCTCTACGGCGTGCACGACAAGGCGGCCGCCGCCGAGCGCGTGCTCGCCGGCTTGGGCCTGGGCTGGCCCGAGGTGGCCGCCATCGGCGACGACTGGCCCGATCTGCCGCTGCTCACACGCGCTGCCTTCGCCTGCGCACCGGCGAACGCGCATGCCGAGGTGCGGGCCGTGGCCCACCACGTCACCCGTGCGCGCGGCGGTGAGGGCGCGGCGCGCGAGTTCTGCGACCTGCTGTTGATGGCCTGCGGCCGGTACGCCGCGCTGTTGCAGGGGCACCTGCAGACGCTGGACAGCGCGTGAGCTTTGCCGATTCGGCACCTTCGGGCGCCTTGGCGCCCGCGGCGGGCCGCCAGCCACGCCCCCGCCTGCCCTGGCACCTGCGTTGGCGCGAGCAGCTGTCGTCTTACCTGCCGCTGCTGGTGATGGCGCTGCTGGTGCTGGCGAGCTGGTGGTTGGTGAAGAACTCGCCGCGGCCCCTGGCGCCGGCGGAAGAGCGACCCGTGAGCAACGAGCCCGACTACACGATGGCGCAGTTCGCGTTGGAGCGCTTCGATGCGCAGGGTCGGCTCAAGCTGCGCATCGAAGGCGCCACGCTGAAACACTTCCCGGCCACCGACCGCATCGAGATCGAAGACGCGCAGATCCGGGCCATCTCCCCTGACGGCCGTGTCACCCTGGCGCGGGCGAAGCTGGCACTGGGCAACGGGGATGGCAGCGAAGTGCAGCTGCGTGGCGGCGCCGAGGTCACGGCCACCGACGCCAACGGGCAGCCGCTGGTGATGCGCAGCGAATTCCTGCACGCCTTCCTCGTCACCGAGCAGGTGCGCAGCCACCTGCCGGTGGAGGTGCGCCTGGGCGGCAACGCCTTGCGCGCCGCCGGCCTCGATTACGACCACGGCCAGCGCCGCCTGGAACTGCTGGGCCCGATGCGGGCCGAGCTGACGCCGCGTGCGCCGGTGCCGGCCCGCGCGGCCCCGGCGCCGCGGCCCTGAGCGGCAGGGCGGGCTGAGATGGCAGACCGCGGCGCCGCACCGCTGGCGTTCATCACCGGGGCCTCCAGCGGCATCGGCCAGGCGCTGGCGGCGCGGTACGCGGCCGCCGGCTGGCGGCTGGCGCTGGTGGCGCGGCGCACGGCCGAGATGCAGGCCTGGGCCGTGGCGCAGGGGCTGGGGCCCGAGCGCGTGGCGGTCTATGGCGCCGATGTCGCGGTGCCTGACAGCGTCGTGGCAGCCGGGCAGGCCTGCATCGCCGCGCAGGGCCTGCCCGAGGTGGTGCTGGCCTGCGCCGGCATCAGCGTGGGCATGGACACCGCCGAGCGCGCCGATCTCGATGTGCTGCGCGACGTGCTGGCGCTCAACAACATCGGCCTGGCCGCCACCTTCCACCCCTTCGTGGCCGCCATGCGCCAGCGCGGGCACGGCACCCTGGTGGGCGTGGCCAGCGTGGCCGCCATCCGCGGCCTGCCGGGGCATGGTGCCTACAGCGCCAGCAAAGCCGGCGTGGTGGCGTATTGCGAGAGTCTGCGCGTGGAATGCCGCGGCAGCGGCGTGCGCGTCGTCACGCTGCTGCCGGGCTACGTGGCCACACCGCTGACGGCGAAGAACCCCTACAGCATGCCCTTCCTGATGGCGCCCGACGCCTTTGCGGAACGCGCTTTCCGTGCCATCGAGGCGGGCGACAGCTACCGCGTCATCCCTTGGCAGATGGGCGTGGTGGCGAAGCTCTTGCGCCTGCTGCCCAACCCGCTGTACGACCGCCTGATGGCCGGCCGCGGGCGCAAGCCCCGCCGCGCCTGAGGGCGGCTTGCGCGGCATGGCAGCATCGCGCCCGCCATGATCGATGTCGTCGTCTTCTTTTTCCTGCTGGGGGTGTTCGCGCGCCTGGTGGGCAGCGACCTGCGCCTGCCCGAGGCGCTCTACGAAACCTTGTCCATCTACCTGCTGCTGGCCATTGGCCTGAAGGGCGGCATCGAGCTCAGCAAGCAGCCGCTGGTGGCCCTGGTGCCGCAGGTGCTGGTGTGCATGGCGCTGGGGTTTGCGATTCCTTTCCTGCTCTACCCGCTGGGCCGGGCGCTGAAACTGGTGCAGGCCGATGCGGCCTCGCTGGCGGCGCACTATGGTTCCGTGAGCGTGGTGACCTTCGCTGTGGCCACGGCGGCGCTGACGCGGCAGGGCATCGCCTACGAGAGCCATGCCGCGCTGTGGGTGGCGGTGATGGAAGCGCCGGGCATCGTGGCCGGCATCCTGCTGGCGCGCATGGGCCGGGGCGGCGCCACGAACTGGCGCGGGTTGGCGCACGACGTGGCCTTCGGCAAGAGCGTGCTCCTGTTGCTGGGGGGGCTGGTCATCGGCGCGGTGGCTGGCGTGGAGGGCACGAAGCCCATCCAGGCCGTGTTCATCGACCCCTTCAAGGGCGTGCTCGCGCTCTTTCTTCTGGAACTGGGCCTGGTGGCCGGGGGCCGGCTGGGCGAGGTGCGCCGTTTCGGCCCGGCGGTGCTGGTGATCGGCCTGGGCGCGCCGCCCCTGCTGGCGCTGGCCGGGGCGGCCACTGGCCTGGCCCTGGGGCTCAGCACCGGCGGCGTGGCCCTGCTGGCCACCCTGGCCGCCAGCGCGAGCTACATCGCTGCGCCGACGGCCATGCGCATTGCCGTGCCCGAGGCGAATGCGGCACTTTCCATCACGGCAGCGCTGGGTATCAGTTTCCCGTTCAACATCGTGATCGGCATACCGATCTATATCGAACTGGCGAAAAGATGGACGGCATGAGCCTGCAGAAACACCCGAAAACCCTCCTCGTCATCGTGGCCGAGGCGGTGCTGGAAAAAGCCCTGGTGCGAGACGCCCGCGAGCGCGGCGCGCAAGGCTGGACCGTGGCCGAAGTGCACGGCGGCGGCCATGGGGGCGTGCGTGAAGGAGCATGGGAGGCCGACCGCACGATCGAGATGAAACTCATCTGCGAACCGGCCGTGGCCGACGCCATCGCGGCCCACGTGCTGAGCGTGTATGCGCCGAACTACGGTGTGGCGCTGTATTTCAGCCCGGTGCAAGTGCTGCGTCCCGAACGCTACTGAGGGCCGCTGGCAAGCGAAGCGCGGCCGGCGGCAGCGCTGCTTGTCGCCCCACCATGCAAAAAGGCACCCGAGGGTGCCTTTTGATTTGCTGGCGTGCTGGCCCTTGGGGCCAGCGCAGCGCTGGGGTGCTCAGTAGCCGCCGCGGCTGCCGCCGCCACCGCCGTAACCACCACCACCGCCGCCGCTGCGGCCACCGCCGCCGCCACCACCGTAGGGGCTGCGGCCACCGCCGCCACCACCGCCGCCACCGTAGGGGCTGCGACCGCCGCCACCGCCGGCACCACCGCCGCCGTAGCCACCGCCGCCACCACCACCGTACCCGCCGCCACCGCTGCGGCCACCGCCACCGCCGAAGCCGCCCGGGCGCTCTTCACGGGGACGGGCTTCGTTCACCACGACGGCGCGGCCGTCGATGGGCTGGCCGTTCATGCCGTTGATGGCGGCTTGTGCTTCGGGGTCGGAACCCATCTCGACAAAGCCAAAACCCTTCGAACGACCGGTTTCACGGTCCATCATCACCTTGGCGGACGTGACGGTGCCGAACTGCGAAAAGGCCTGCAGCAGCGAGTCGTCGCGAACCGAGTAAGCCAAGTTACCTACGTAAAGTTTGTTTCCCACGGGGAGCCCTCAAAAGAACCTGTCAATAACCATGCGGAGCTCAACCCTGCGTGAACCAATCATGCGAAAGGTGCGGCTGCCAAACACAGACTCCCTATTAGCGCACCGCCGCAAGCGGCATGTAAAGAACCCGAGTCACGAGTGTTGTTTTCGCGCGCCGCGGAAAAACCCGGGCGGCCCGCGGGTACGGCCAGTTTCGGCGCACCCCGGCCCGTGGCACCCCGGAGCCAGCGCCTACCATCGGCGCCCATGGACCTGCTCAAGCCCCTGATCGCCCTGCTGGCGATCGTCAACCCGATCGGGGTGGTGCCCTTCTTCATTCACTTCACACAGGCCTTCAACCGCGATCAGCGGCAGCGCACCATCCGCATCAGCGCCTTCGCCACGTTCTGCGTGATCGCCATCAGCGCGGTGGCAGGCCTGAAGGTCATCGAGTTTTTCGGCATCTCGCTGGCCAGTTTCCAGGTCGGCGGCGGCACGCTGCTGCTGATCAGCAGCCTGGCGATGCTGAATGCCGAGCAGGCCGACACCAAGCCCAGCGACCTCAACGAAGGCGACCAGAAGGTCGACGCCGGTGCCAGCATCGCGGTGGTGCCGCTCACCATCCCGCTGCTCACCGGGCCGGCCACCATCTCCACGATGGTGATTTACGCCGACAAGACGCGGCACTTGTGGGAACTGGGTGTGCTGGTGGCCTACGGCGTGGTGATCGCGTTGGTGGTCTTCCTCGTGTTCTCGGCCTCCGGTCGCATCGCCAAGGTGCTGGGTCGCACGGGCATCAACATCATGACGCGGCTGATGGGCCTGATCCTCGCCGCCATGGCCGTGGAGTTGCTGGCCGACGGCCTGGTGAAGCTCTTCCCGGTGCTGGCCAGCCACGTGGCGCGCTGAGCCACCCAGGCCCCGCCGTTTTGCGCACCCCCCGCCCGATGAACGACAGCAGCCCCGTTTTCGACCACGTCATCGTCGGCGCCGGCACCGCCGGCTGCCTGCTGGCCAACCGCCTCTCGGCCGACCCGAAGTGCCGCGTGCTGCTGCTGGAAGCCGGCGGCCCCGACAACTACCACTGGATCCACATCCCGGTGGGCTACCTGTACTGCATCGGCAACCCGCGCACCGACTGGCTCTTTTTCACCGAAGCCGACCCCGGCCTCAACGGCCGCCAGCTGCGCTACCCGCGCGGCAAGGTGCTGGGCGGCTGCAGCAGCATCAACGGCATGATCTACATGCGCGGCCAGGCGCGCGACTACGCGCAGTGGGCGCAGATCACCGGCGACGCCGGCTGGGCCTGGGAGCACTGCCTGCCGCATTTCCTGCGCCATGAAGACCACTGGCGCGGCGCCGTGGCCGGCGCGCACGGCGCTGGCGGCGAGTGGCGGGTGGAGAAGCAGCGCCTGCGCTGGGAGATCCTCGACGCCTTCGCCGCCGCGGCGCGCGAGGCCGGCATTCCCGCCAGCGACGACTTCAACCGCGGTGACAACGAAGGCGTGGGCTACTTCGAGGTCAACCAGCGCAGCGGCATCCGCTGGAACACGAGCAAGGCCTTCCTGCGGCCGGTGCGCGGCCGCGCCAACCTGACGGTGTGGACACATGCCCAGGCGCGGCGCCTGCTGATGGAAGGCTCGCGCGTCACGGGCGTGGAGGTGCAGCGCGGCACCGACGCCCCCGTGGCCGTGCGCGCCGCGCGCGAGGTGGTGCTGTGCGCCGGGGCCATCGGCACGCCGCAGCTGCTGCAGCTCTCGGGCATTGGCGCGGGCGAGCGGCTGCACGCCCTGGGCATCACGCCGCGGCACGAGCTGCCCGGCGTGGGCGAGAACCTGCAAGACCACTTGCAGATCCGCGCCGTGTTCTCGGTGGAAGGCGTGAAGACGCTGAACACGCAGGCGAATTCGCTGCTGGGCCAGGCGGCCATCGCGCTGGAATACCTGCTCAAGCGCAGCGGGCCGATGAGCATGGCGCCCTCGCAGCTGGGGGCCTTCACCCGATCGTCGCCGGATCAGCCGCACCCCAACGTGCAGTACCACGTGCAGCCGCTGTCGCTGGACGCCTTCGGCCAGCCGCTGCACCGGTTCAACGCGTTCACGGCCAGCGTTTGCAACCTCAACCCGACCTCGCGGGGGCACGTGCGCCTGCGCAGCCCGCGCCCCGAGGACGCGCCGGTGATCCTGGCGAATTACCTCTCCACGCCCGAAGACCGCCAGGTGGCCGCTGATTCGCTGCGCCTGACACGGCGCATCGCCGCCATGCCGGCGCTCGCGAGGTACCGGCCGCAGGAGGTGAAGCCCGGGGTGCAGTTCCAGAGCGATGAAGAACTGGCTCGCCTGGCCGGCGACATCGGCACCACCATCTTCCACCCCGTCGGCACCTGCCGCATGGGCGCCGAGGGTGACGCCGGTGCGGTGGTGAACCCACGCCTGCAGGTGCGCGGCCTTGCCGGCCTGCGCATCGCCGATGCCAGCGTGATGCCCACCATCACCAGCGGCAACACCAACTCCCCCACGCTGATGATTGCCGAGCGCGC
The DNA here is from genome assembly GCF_004016505.1 of Rubrivivax rivuli. Classification (GTDB taxonomy): domain Bacteria; phylum Pseudomonadota; class Gammaproteobacteria; order Burkholderiales; family Burkholderiaceae_C; genus Rubrivivax; species Rubrivivax rivuli. The sequence continues at coordinate 532,226 of NZ_SACR01000001.1, forward strand.
CGCGCAGTGGTTGCGGGCCGGCGGGTAAGTCCGGATGGTGGGCGCCGGGGCCCGGTTGTTACATTTGTGTCACTCGTGGCGTTGTCGGCCTGACCTTGGTCTTCCGGCCCGCCTCACGGGGGCCTGAGGAGACATCGGACAGAATTCGAAGAGCAGAACACAGACCGACCCCGCAGATGGGTTGGCTTTTCCAAGGCGCCGCTGGTCGGCGCCTTTTTCATGTTCTCGCCGCTGGTCAGGGCCTTTTTCGTGGCCGTGCCGTTTTGGAGGCCGGTGTTTCGGGTGTCTTTCGGGCGATAGGCCGTGGATCAGCGGCCTAGCATGGGCGCGAGAAGCCCCTGCCCCGAACGCCTGAAGGTCTGCCATGTCCGTGAACCCTGAACTGCGCAAGCTGGACATCGACATCCCGTCGCAGCCTCAGTCTTTGGTGCAGCTTTCGCTGCTGATGGCCGACGAAGACATCAACATGCAGGCTGCGGCCAGCCTGATCGAGAACGACATGGCGCTGGCAGCCGCCGTGATGAAGGCCGTGAACTCGTCGCTCTATGGCTTGAAGGGCCGCGTGCAGAGCGTGCACCAGGCCATCACCTACCTGGGCATGCGCGAGGTGGCGGCCATCACCTTCGAGATGGGGCTGCGTGCGGCCTTTCCGCCGGCCCCAGAACTCGAACCCCTGTGGAAGCGCGCCGGGCAGCGCGGCACCCTCATGGGCAAGCTCGCGGCCAGGCTCTCGCTGGATGCCTGGGGGGCGCATTCGGCCGGGCTTTTCGAGGAGTGCGGCAAGGCCGTTCTCTTCCGCCACGCCAGCGACCACTACCGCGCCATGTTGCGCGCCACCGACAACGACGTCGACCTGGTCGGGCTGGAGCATGCCGGCTTCGGTGTCAGCCACGACGCCCTGGGTGCCGCCCTGTGCGAGAGCTGGGGCCTGGGCGCTGCGGCGGTGGCCAGCGTTCGCCATCATGTGGTGGCGCAGGCGGCACTGGCGCTGCCGGCGGCCGAAGGGCGGCGCTCGATCAGTGCGCTGTCGGTGCTGGCCCACGTGCTGATGCAAGACCCCGGACGGCTGGACGAGGCCGTGCGCGCCGTCGCACCGGCCGCCGACCTGGACGAGATGCTCGTGCTGCGCGCCGCCCGGCAAGCCCACGAGCAACTGGCCGACGCGCAAAGGGCCGGCCGCGCTGCCTTGCACTGAACCGCGGGGCATCCCCCTTCCGAGGGATGCCCGGTATCCGGCTGTCAGCTTGAGGAAAGCCCGTCTGGGCAGCGGTGCCGCGCTTGGGTAGTCTCGCGCCTCTTTGCGCTGTCCACGGGCCCGCACGCCCTCACCACCTCATCATGGCCTCCACCGTCTCGCCTGAAGCGCTCGCCCTGCAGCGCCTGTACCACTGGGAAACCACCACGCCCGATCGCGTCGCCTTCACGCAGCCGCAAGGCGGCGGCCAGGTGCTCGACTACACCTGGAAGCAGGTGGGCGACCAGGTGCGCCGCATGGCCAGCCACCTGCAGAGCCTGGGCCTGCAGCCCGGCGACAAGGTGGCCATGCTGTCGAAGAACACGGCGCACTGGATCATGAGCGACCTGGCCATCTGGATGGCCGGCTGCATCTCGGTGCCGCTGTATCCCACCCTGGCCGCGGGCACCATCCGCCAGATCCTCGAGCACAGCGGCGCCAAGCTGCTCTTCGTGGGCAAGCTCGACGGCTGGGATGGCATGAAGCCCGGCATCCCTGCCGGCCTGCCCTGCATCAGCCTGCCGCTGTGCCCGGCCGATGCCGCCAAGAGCTACCCCACCTGGGAAAGCATCACGACCAAGACCGCGCCGATGCAAGGCCAGCCGGTGCGCGAGGCGGCCGACCTGGCCACCATCATGTACACCAGCGGCACCACGGGTGCGCCCAAGGGCGTGATGCACAGCTTCGGCAGCTTTGCGCAGGCGGTGCAGCAGGGCCTGCAGCGCGTGCCGCTGCGGCAAGACGGCCGCATGCTGAGCTACCTGCCGCTGTCGCACGTGGTGGAGCGCGCACTCGTCGAGCACGGCCAGCTGGCCACGGGCATGCACGTCTTCTTCGCCGAAAGCCTGGAGACCTTCACCGCAGACCTGCAGCGCGCGCGCCCCACGGTCTTCTTCAGCGTGCCGCGCCTGTGGGTGAAGTTCCAGCAGGGTGTGCAGGCCAAGATGCCGGCCAAGAAGATGAACCTGTTGCTGAGCCTGCCCATCCTGGGCGGCATCGTGCGCAAGAAGATCCTCACCGCCCTGGGCCTGCAGGAGTGCATCTTCGCCGCTGGCGGCGCAGCGCCCATGCCGCACGAACTGCTGCACTGGTACGCCCGCCTCGGCCTGCGCGTGGCCGAGGGCTATGGCATGACCGAGAACCTGGGCGCCAGCCACATCACCGACGGCGATCCGGTGAGCTTCGGCACCGTGGGCCGCCCTTATGACGTGGTGCAGTGCCGCATCGCGCCGGAGAACGGCGAGATCCAGGTGCGCGCGCCGTGGACCATGCTCGGCTACTACCGCGAGCCCGAGCTCAGCCGCGACGCGATGACACCCGACGGCTGGCTCAAGACCGGCGACAAGGGCGCGGTCGACGGCCAGGGCCGGCTGAAGATCACCGGCCGCGTGAAGGACCTCTTCAAGACCAGCAAGGGCAAGTACGTTGCGCCCGCGCCCATCGAAGACAAGCTGGTGATGCACCCCGCGGTGGAAGCCTGCTGCGTGACGGGCGCCAACCTCGGCCAGCCGCTGGCGCTGGCCATGCTGAACCCCGATGGCGCAAAGAAGGCGCAAAGCGCCGAGGGCCGCGCCGAGCTGGAAAGCACGATGGCGGCGCACATCGACGCCATCAACGCCTCGCTGGACCCGCACGAGCAGCTCGACTGCATCGTGCTGATGTCAGAGGCCTGGACGGTGGACAACGACATCATCACGCCGACCTTCAAGGTCAAGCGCAACCGCATCGAAGACCTGTTCGCGAAGAACTACGAGAAGTGGGTGGGCTCGCGCAAGAAGGTGGTCTGGTACGGGGCCTGATGGGCTCGACCGGCCTGACCGGCAGAAAACAAACGGGGCCCAAGGGCCCCGTTGTTCATGCGCGGTGCCGCGGCCTCAGGGCCGCTCAAGGCCGGGAAGCGGCCGAGGCCGGCACGGCAGGCGCCTGCGCGTTGGGCACGATGACGCCCGTGGCCAGCGGGATCTCGTCGCTGACGGTCACCGCCGTCACGTAGTAGCGCGTGTCGCCGAAGCAGCTGCCGGGCAGGCCCACCTTCTCTTCGTAGTGCAGCGTCACGCGCTTGCCCATGGCGCGCGTGACCTGCTGCGCCACTTCGTCGTTCCAGATCGTGAAGAGGAACTTCTCGGGCGTGGTGCCAGGCAGCGAGACCAGCGCCAGCTCGCCTTCCCAGGTCTTGCAGATCCAGCCTTTGTTGGAGAGCTTCTGCACCCAGCCGGCGCGGTCGCCGGTGGAGTAGCTCCAGCTCAGCGCGGCCCAGAAGTACGCGGCCAACAGCAGGGCCAGCACAAGCAGGGGCAGGACAACACGTTTGAACATGGCAAGGGCGCAAGGCGCGCAGGGCGGGGGATGAGCGGGGGGTGGTCGCGGATTATCAGCCGCCGGGTGTGTCGGCCCAGGCCAGGGCCAGCTCGGCCGCGGCCAGGTCTTCCAGCGCGCTGCCCACGGCCTTGAAGACCGTGACGTCGCCGCCCTGCTGGCGCCCGGCGTGCTGGCCGCGGCACAGCTGCGCCAGCGTGGCCTGCAGGCGCGCCGGCTTGAACTGCCCCTCGGCCGCGGCCTGCACCAGATCGCCGGCCTTGAGCAGCGCCTCTTCGGTATCGACGAACACGCGGCCGCGCGTGAAGCAGGCGGCGTCGGCCTCGCGCGTGTCGGGCGCGAAGCTGCCGATCAGATCGAGGTGCGTGCCCGGTGCCAGCCACGCGCCGTGCACCAGCGCCTGCCGCGCCAGCGTGGCGCAGCTGACGATGCAGGCGCTGCGCACGGCGGCTTCCAGGTCGGTGCTGGCCTGGGCGTTGAAGCCCTGATCGCGCAGCTGCGCGGCCAGGCGCTCGGCGCCTTCGGGGCGGTGGTTCCACACCGTCACGCGCTGCAGCTTGGGCCGCACCTGGCGGTAGGCCTGGGGCAGCAGCGTGGCCACGCGGCCGCTGCCCAGCACCACCAGGTGTTGCACATCGGCGCGCGCCAGGTAGTGCGCCGCCAGCGCCGAGGCCGCGGCGGTGCGGCGCGCGGTGAGTTCGCTGCCGTCCATCAGCGCCACGGGCACGCCGGTGTTGGCGTCGAACAGCAGGTAGATGGCATGCAGCCCCGGCAGGCCGAGCGCCGTGTTGCCGGGGAAGATGTTGATGGTCTTCACGCCGAGGTGGCGCCCCGGCTGCCAGGCCGGCATCAACAGCACCGTGCCGGCTTCGCCGGTGGGGTGCGTGATGCGGTGGGTGTGCCGCTGCGGCACCTCGCAGCCCGCGATGAACATCTCTCGCAGCGCCGGCACCAGCGCGCCGAGCGGCAGGCGCTGGGCGAGGGTGGCGGCGTCGAGCTGCAGCACGGGCCCGGGTGCCGGCGGCCGCTGCGCCTTACTTCGCGTTGGCCTTGAAGTTGGTGAAGGTGCGCGTCTGCAGGCGGCGGGCGTTGTTGTCCAGCGCCTTGGGCATGGCCATCTTCTTCAGCTCGGCCGCCGGCGGGAAGATCACCGGGTTGGCCGCCAGCTCGGGCTTCACGAAAGGCTTGCTGGCGCTGTTGGGGTTGCCGTAGAAGACCTGGTTGGTCAGCGCGGCGTGGTTCTCCGGCTTCATGATGAAGTTGATGAAGGCGTGCGCGTTCTTCGGGTGCTTGGCGTCCTTGGGGATGGCCATGGTGTCGAAGAACAGCGTGGCGCCGGCCGGCGGGATCAGCGCCTGGATCTTCTGCCCGGTCTTGCCTTCGGCGGCGCGGCTGCCGGCGATGTTGAAGTCGCCGGCGTAGCCCAGGCTCACGCAGATCTGGCCCTGGGCCAGGTCGTTGATGGGGCCGGGGCTGCTGATGCGCGTGACGAAGGGGCGCGCCGCCTTCAGCACGGCGGCGGCGGCTTCGTAGTCCTTGGCGTTGCTGCTGTAGCCGTCTTTGCCGGCGTAGATCATGGCCACGGGGATCACTTCGCTGGCCGAATCGAGCACGTGGATGCCGCAGCTCTTCACCTTGGCGGCGAGCTCGGGCTTGAAGATCAGGTCCAGCGGGTTGGCCGGCATGGGCGTGGTGCCGAGCGCGGCCTTGACCTTGTCGGTGTTGATGCCGATGGTGACGAAGCTCCACAGCCACGTGACCAGGTGCTTGTTGCCGGGGTCGCTTTCGCCCAGCTTCTCGAGCAGCGCGGGGTCGAGGTTCTTCCAGTTCGGCAGCAGCGCGCGGTCCAGCGGCAGGAAGAGGCCGGCCTCGATCTGGCGCTTGGCAAAGTGCGAGGAAGGCACCACCACGTCGTAGCCCGTCTTGCCGGCCACCAGGCGGGCGTGCAGGGTCTCGTTGCTGTCGAAGGTGTCGTAGCGCACCTTGATGCCGGTTTCCTTCTCGAACTTGGCGATGGTGTCCGGGCCGATGTAGTCGGCCCAGTTCAGCACGTTCAGCACCTTGGGCTCGGGGGCCTGGGCCATGGCGGCCCCGCTGGTGAAGAGGGCTGCGCCGGCCAAGCCGAGCGCGAGCAGGGTGCGGGTGAAGGGGCGGCGGGCGGTGCGCATGGCGGTGGGCTCCTCGGGGGGATGGCGGGGATGAGCGGTTCTGGCGTGCTTCAGGGCCGACAGGCCAGCACCTGAAACGGACGGGGCGGGATTGTGGCCGACCGGCCGCCCGCGCCCACCCTCACCACGCAATGGCCGTGCCGTCCCAGGCGAAAAAGCCGCCGCTGTCGGTGGGCTGCAGGCCGTTCAGCACGCGCAGCAGGTTGGCGGCGGCCACCGGCGGCGTGGTGGCTTCCGCGTCGCCGATGATGGGCGCCGACAGGCCCGATTGCACCGTGCCCGGGTGCAGCGCGGCCAGCACCGCCAGCGGGCGTTTGCGCGCCACCTCGATGGCCGCGGTGTGCAGGAACTGGTTGAGGGCCGCCTTGCTGGCGCGGTAGGCGTACCAGCCGCCCTTGCGGTTGTCGCCGATGCTGCCCACGCGCGCCGAGAGCACGGCCACCAGCGCACGCTCTTTCAGCGGCAGCAGCTCGCAGAAGTGCTTGAGGACCAGCGCCGGGCCGATGGCGTTGAGGGCCATCGCGCGGGCGAGCGTCTCGGGCGCCAGGTCGGCCAGGCGCTTCTCGGGCGAGCGGGGCCCGAGCTGCAGCACACCGGTGGCGCACACCAGCAGGTGCAGGCCGCCCGGGCCGGGCAGTTGCTCGCGCAGGTGCGCGGCCGCCGTGGCGATGCTGGCCTCGTCCAGCAGGTCGAGCGCCGGCGCGCTGCGGCGTGAGAAGGCGTGCACGCCGCCGCAGCGCGCATCGGCCTGCAGCGCCTGCACCAGCGCGCCGCCGATGGCGCCCGTGGCGCCGATGACGGCGGCGCGGTAGCCCTCGGGCAAGGAAGCGAGGGTGCTCATTCGGGAGCCGGGGCCGGCACGTCATTCGGCACATCACGCCGGCCGAACATCGCCCAGCCTTCCATCGTGAGCACCGGCTGCTCGTGCTGGTTGCGCATCGTCCAGCGGCAACGCAGCAGGCCGATGTGCGGCTTGCTGTTCATGGGCCGCGCTTCCAGGATTTCCATGCGCAACCGCAACGTGTCGCCCGGGAACACGGGCTTGTGCCAGCGCAGGTTGTCGATGCCGGGGCTGCCCTGGCTGCTGCTGTCGAGCAGGTAGCCGTCGCACATGATGCGCATGGCCATCGCGCAGGTGTGCCAGCCGCTGGCGCACAGGCCGCCGAAGACCGAGGCGGCGCCGGCTTCGTCGTCCAGATGGAAGGGCTGCGGGTCGAACTGGCTGGCGAAGGCGATGACGGCCTCGCGGCTGACCGGCCGGCCCTCGAAGTCCAGCACATGCCCGATGGGGAAGTCTTCCCAGAAAAGGCGCGGGCTGCGCTTCGTCCGCAATACGGTTGGGGGCTGTTCGTTCTCCATGGACGGCCAGCATAGCGGCGCCACAATGCGCGCCACCGCGAACCTCGAACAAGCCCACCGTCATGACGCTGCTGATCCTCGGCCTGATCCTCTTCCTCGGCGCGCACTCCACGCGCATCTTTGCCGAGGGCTGGCGCACGAACTTCATCGCCCAGCGCGGCGAGATGACGTGGAAGGGCCTGTACACGGTGGTCTCCATCGCCGGCTTCGTGCTGCTGGTGTGGGGCTACGGCCAGGCGCGTTTGGACCCCACGGTGCTGTGGGGCTCGCCGCGGTGGACGCGCCACCTGGCCGCGCTGCTGACGCTGCCGGCCTTCGTCTTGCTGGCCGCGGCCTATGTGCCTGGCAATTCGATCAAGGCCAAGCTCAAGCACCCGATGGTGCTGGGCGTGAAGGTCTGGGCGCTGTCGCACCTGATCGCCAACAACACGCTGGCCGACCTGCTGCTCTTCGGCGGCTTCCTGCTGTGGGCGGTGCTGAACTTCCGCGCGGCCCGTGCGCGCGACCGCGCCAACGGCACGGTCTACGCGCCGGGCCGCGCGGTGCCCACCGTCATCACCGTGGTGGCCGGCCTGGTGGCCTGGGCCGTGTTCGCCTTCTGGGCCCACGGTGCGTTGATCGGCGTGAAGCCTTTCGGCCCCATGGGCGGCGCCTGAAGGGGCGCTGAGGCATGAGCGCAGGCTTGCTCTGGGCGCTGAGCGCGCTGCTCATCGTGGTGGGCGTGGCCGGCACGGTGCTGCCGGCACTGCCGGGCACGGCCTTCGTGCTGGGCGGCATCGTGCTCGGTGCGTGGATCGACGACTTCACCCGCGTGCCGGTGTGGGTGGTGGTGCTGTGCACCGTGCTGGCAGTGCTGGCCTGGGTGCTGGACTACGTGGCCGGCCTGATGGGTGCGCGCCGTGCCGGTGCCAGCAAGCAGGCGCTGATCGGTGCCGCGGTGGGCACGGTGGTGGGCCTGTTCATGGGCATCGTCGGTGTGCTCTTCATGCCGCTGGTGGGCGCGGCCGTGGGCGAGTACCTCGCCCGCAAGGACGAGCGCCAGGCGCTGCAGGTCGGCGTGGCCACCTGGCTGGGCATCATGGCCGGGCTGCTGGCCAAGGTGGTGCTGGCCTTCATGATGATCGGCATCTTCATCGTGGCGCTGGTGTTCTGAGCACCACGCCGGGCGCGGCTCACACCGGCCGCCGCACGCCGCTTTCCAGCTTGAAGATGCGTGCCGCCTCGGCGCCGCCCTGGCCGGCGGCCGGCAGGCAGACGCCGTAGCGGAAGGGACCTTCCTCGCGCCCCGGGAAATCGAAGCGCAGGTCGCGGAACCAGGCGCAGCGCTCACCGGGCCCGTCGGGCGGGCCCGGCAGCCAGGCGGGCGTCTGGGCGAACCAGCGGAAGAAGCCGAAGGCCGGCGCGTTCCACGCTTCCACCACCCACGCTGGCGCACCCGCGCTGCCGAACTTCGGCACCTGCTGCCACACGGCCTGCGGCACCGGCAGGTAGGGGGCGGAGAAACGCTGGATGAAGTTGCTGTCGGCCTCCACCTGCAGTGCTTCGCTGCGGCGGGTGTTGACGTGGGCGAGGTGGTAGGTCTGGCCGTCGAACACCGTCACCGTCCAGTTGAAGGGCGAGGCCGGGCGTGGCATCACACTCACCTCGGCCGTCTTCATGCCCTGGGCGCGGGCGTGGCGCTCGCCCACCGCCAGCGCCTCGTATTGGCCCACCGTGGCCAGGCCCACCCAGGCCGCCGCGGTGCCGAGGCCGAGAGCGGCGGGCCAGCGCCGGCGCGGGAACACCGCCGCCAGCACCAGTCCGGCGAGCAGCAGGCCGCTGAACATCAGGTCGATGATGAACATCGAGCCCAGGCCGAAGCGCCGGTCGGAGAAGGGCTGCAGCAGCATGGTGCCGAACTGCGTGATCCAGTCGCCCGCGATGTGGATGGCGATGCCGGCCGCGGCAAAGACGTAGAGGCTCTTCCACCCGCCGGGCTGGCCGCGCGTGGTGCGGAAGGCCAGTGCCATCAACCACGCCACGATGAAGGCCCACAGCGGCAGCAGCAGCACCGAGTGCGTGATGCCGCGGTGGTGGGTGAGGTAGGCGATGTCGCCGAACCACTGCGCCACCACGTCCACATCCGGGAAGGCCCCCGCCACCAGCCCCACCACCACGCCCTGCCACGGCAGCGGCGCGGCGGCGCCACCATCCCAGGCGGCAGTGAAGCGGCCGGGGGGCTGCGAGCCGGGCGCTGCGGCCAGCGGCACCGGGCCGCGGGCGGCGATCAGGCGCGCCACCAGGGCACCGGACAAGGCGTGGGTCAGGGTATCCATGGGTCGCGAGCATGCCGCAGGCTGCCCGGCCCTTGCTGGCGCGGGCTCGGCGCGGGCTTGGGATAACCCTTCGCGATCAGGCGTCTTTGCCCGCCCTTGCTGGCGCATGCGCGCCGGCTGACCATCATGCGCGCCTCTCCCACCACCCCACAGGCAACGCCGCATGTTCACCCGTCGAGACTTCCTCAGCGCCGGCCTCGCCGCGCCCCTGGCCTACGCCGCCGGCTCCTTCGTGCCCGCCTGGGCGCAGAACGCGCCGAACCTGGGCACGCCCACGCTGCCCAGCCCGGGCTTCCGCCGCATGAAGCTGGGCGAGATCGAAGTGATCTCGCTGATCGACGGCATCGCCCGCCGCCCGCTGGGCGAAGAGTTCGTGAAGAACGCGCCGCTGGCCGAGGTGAAGGCGCTGCTGGCCTCGCAGGGGCTGGCCACCGATTACATCGACATCCCCTTCACGCCCTTCCTGGTGGTGGGCGGCGGCCGCCGCGTGCTGATGGACACGGGCCTGGGCGAGTTCGGCGGCCCCACCACGGGCAAGCTGCTGGAGAACCTGCGCGCCGCGGGCGTGCAGCCGGCCGACATCGACACCGTGCTGATCACGCACTTCCACGGCGACCACATCAACGGCCTGCGCACCCGCGCCGGCGAGCTGGTGTTCCCGAACGCCAAGGTGATGGTGCCGGCCGCCGAATACAACTTCTGGATGGACGACGCCAAGATGGCCGCCGCGCCGGAAGGCATGAAGGGCGCCTTCAACAACGTGCGCCGCGTCTTCGCCACCATGCCGGCCAGCACGCTGCAGCGCTTCGAGGCCGGCACCGAGCTGGCGCCGGGCATCCGCTCGGTGGCCGCCTACGGCCACACGCCGGGCCACACGCTCTTCGAGGTGAAGTCGGCCGGCCAGACCTTCATGTTCATCGGCGACCTCACCAACGTGCCGGCGCTGTTCGCACGCAACCCCGACTGGGCCGTGACCTTCGACATGGACGCCGAGGCCGCGCGCAAGGTGCGCCGCGAGGTGTTTGCGCGCATCGTCAGCAGCAACGCGATGGTGGGCGGCTTCCACTTCCCCTTCCCGGCCTTCGGCCGCATGGCCGCGGCCGGCCAGGGCTACGCCTTCCAGCCGATGGCCTGACCCGGCGCTGGGCCGGGCCGGCAGGCCCCGGCCCCACCCGCGGGGGGAGGCGGGCAGCACCCCCGCGCGGGGCCCCGGGCCGGGGGCCCACGCCGCGCCGACCTCGGAGCGATGGTTCCCCACGGGCCGTCTGGCGAGCATGGCGCACCGCCCTGAAACGGCGCTGCAGACCGGCAGCGCCGACACAGCGGCGGCGCGAAAGGCCCGCTGCCATGACCTCGACCACCTGCCCCTTGTCCCCGGCCCAGCGCTTGCTTGCTGCGGCTGTGCACCGCCTGCCGGCCTGCGTGCTGTCTCAGCGCTGGATGCAGCGGCTGCAGGACGCCCTGCAACCGCACCGTGGTGCCGACACCGAAGCGCCGGTGCTCTCAAGCACCGACCAAGACGACCGCCACCGCGGCTGTGGCTGGTTCGATTCCAGCCTCGATCTGCAGCAGGGCTTGCGCGTGGAGGAACACACCGGCCTGCCCGGCAGCGACCCTGCGCTGGCCGACCTGCCGCTGGCCGCCTGGCTGGAGCTGCAGCTGCAGGGCTGGCGGCCCGAGCCGCCCGGGGCCCAGGCCAGCGCCTTCACCGCCGTGACATGAGCGCGGCCGCCGGCGCAGGCATCATGCGGGCCCGGCGGCGCGCACCCTGAAGCGCCGCCCTGACGCTCGAAGCCATCGCCCACCGCCCCAACGGCGGGCGCGTGAGGACCCCGCCATGACCCTGTTTCGATGGACCGCCACCCTGGCCCTGGCCGCCGCAGCCTTGCTGGCCGCCTGCGGCGGTGGCGCCGACCGCACCAAGGCGCAGGTGCGCCTGGTGAACGCCAGCAGTGGCTACACCCAGCTCGACCTGCGCGTGGACAACGAAGTGCGCCAGGCCGGCGTGAGCTACGGCAACGCGGCCAGCTATGTCGAAGCCGACCCTGGCAAGGCCTTCACGCTGCACAGCGCGGGCAACAGCACCTCGCTGCTGAGCTTCACGCCCAGTGTGTCGGCGCGCAAGCACTACACGGTGCTGGCCTACGGCGCGTCCGGCGCTGCGAGGCAGGTGCTGCTGGACGACAACGCCGGCGCGCCCGAGACCAACCGCGCGCTGCTGCGCGTGGTGAACGCCGCGCCCGACGCCGGCGCGCTGGATGTCTACCTCACCGGCACCGACGACACCCTGGCCGCCAGCGTGCCGCAGCAGGCCGCCGCCGCGGTGGACGCCGTGGGCGCCTGGCTCACCCTCAACAGCGGCGGCTACCGCCTGCGCGTGACGGCCGCCGGCAGCAAGACCGACCTGCGCCTGGACGTGGCTGCGCTCACGCTCGGCAGCCGCCAGGTGGCCACGCTGGTGCTCACGCCCACCACGGGCGGCGTGCTGGTGCAGGCGCTGCTGCTCACGCAGCAAGGCGAGATCACGACGCTGGCGCCCACGCAGGCGCGCGTGCGGCTGGCCTCGGGCCTGAGCAGCGCCGGCAGCGCCGGGCTGCGGGTGGGCGGCACGGCGCTCTTCGCCAATGTCACCGCGCCGGCGGTCACGAACTACACGCTGGTGAGCGCCGGCGCGCGCGAGACCATCGTCACGGTCAACGGCACCGTGGTCTCCACCACCACGCAGACGCTGGCCGTGGGCAGCGACTACACCGTGCTCGTCTACGGCAGCCCCAGCGGCACGCCCGCTGTGGCGCTGCTGCCCGACAACAACACGCTTCCAACGGACCGCACCCGCGCCAAGCTGCGGCTGGTCAACGGCGTGCAGGGCCTGACCGGCACCTTGTCGATGAGTGCGGACTTCTCGCCGGTGGCCGACGGCGTGGACGCCGGCAAGGCTTCGGTCTACGAGCTGGTGGACGCCACCACCACCGGCCGCCTTTCGGTGGTGGCCGCGGGCACCGCACTGCCGCTCTTCGAGACCACCGAGCAGACCTTCGTGGCCGCGTCGAACTACACCGTCTTCCTGGTGGGCAGCCCGACGGCACCGGTGGGCATCGTGCGCAAGGACCGCTGAGGCTCGGGGCGCGGGTTCAGGCCAGGCGGCCGGCGCGGAAGTCGTTCACCGCGTCGAAGATTTCCTGCTGCGTGTTCATCACGAAGGGCCCGTACTGCGCGATGGGCTCCTTCAGCGGCTGGCCCGCCACCAGGATGGCGCGCGCGCCCGCTTCACCGGCGCGCAGCAGCACGCCGTCGCTGCCGGGCGTGTTGGCCAGGATGGCCATGCGGCGCGTGCGCACCAGCGTCTCGGCCACGTTCAGCTCGCCGCGGTAGACCACCACAAAGGCGTTGTGGTGCGCCGGCAGCGGCTGCGTGAACACGGCGCCGGGGGCCAGGTGCAGGTCGAGGTACAGCGGCTCGGTGGCATCGCGCTGCACCGCGCCCTGCACGCCGTGCGTGGCGCCGGCAATCACCCGCGCGGTGACGCCCTCGCCCTGCCACTCGGGGACCTCGGCGGTGGCGATGTCTCGGTACCAGGGCTCGCGCATCTTGTCGCGGCCGGGCAGGTTCAGCCAGAGCTGGAAGCCTTCCATGGCGCCTTCCTGCTGCTCGGGCATCTCGCTGTGGATGACGCCGCGGCCGGCCGTCATCCACTGCACGCTGCCGGGCACGAGCAGGCCCTCGTTGCCGGCGCTGTCGCGGTGGCGCATGCGGCCTTGCAGCATGTAGGTGATGGTTTCGAAGCCGCGGTGCGGGTGGTCGGGGAAGCCGCCGATGTAGTCGCCCGGGTTCTCGGTGCCGAAGAGGTCGAGCATCAGGAAGGGGTCCAGGCGCCGCTGCAGGTCTTGCGTGAGCAGGCGCGTCAGGCGCACGCCGGCGCCGTCGCTGGTGGCCTGGCCCTGGATGAGGCGCTCGACGAGGCGCGGGGCGGTCAAGGTGGCCGGGCGGGAAGGGGGGGGCGTGGTGTCCATGCAGGCACTGTAGCCAGCCGCGCGCGGCCCCGGGTTGCACGGGCTTGCACGCAACGTTCGGAAGCGGCCGGGTGGTAATCTGCCCGGCACCCCCAACGCAGACGAACGAGCAGGAGCCCGCGCGATGAAGGCCATCTGGAGAGGCACCGTGGTTGCCGAGAGCGACGACACCGTGGTGGTGGAAGGCAACCACTACTTCCCGGCTGCGGCCGTGAAGGCCGAGTACCTGCTGCCCAGCAACACCAAGACCATGTGCAGCTGGAAGGGCCAGGCGAGTTACCACACGCTCTTCGTCGATGGCGATGCCAACCCCGATGCCGTGTGGTTCTACCCCGACCCGAAAGACGCCGCCGCCGAGATCAAGGGCCGTTTGGCCTTCTGGAAGGGTGTGCAAGTCGTCGAGTGAAGGCCGCGTGGCGCTGACCGCCAGCCAACGCCGCCGCCTGCGCGAGATGTGGCGCTCGGCGGGCTGGCCCTGCCACGACGCGATCGAGCTCGACCTGCTGGCCGCCGGCCTGCTGGAGCGCCGCTGGGATGCCGCCGAGCGCGAAACCCTGCGGGTCACCGATGCCGGCCTGCAGCGGCTGGCGGAGGCGCGCCAGCGCCACCAGGCGGCCTACACCGAGCACGAGGCGCTGGTGGCCCGCGTGGCGCGCGAGATGCAGCGCGCCGGCCGCATCGCCTGGCGGGGCCTGAGCCTGCGCGCGCCCTTGCGTGCGGAGCCGGCCGAGCTTGCGCCGCCTGCCCACAACGGGGGCGGCATCGAGACGGCCACCGCCGCCGCGCCCGCCCGGTCGCCCACCGTGTGGGCCGTGGCCATGCCCGATGTCTATTCGATCCGCCACACCACGGTGGAAGACCACGTCGAACCCATCGCGCACGAGATCAAGGTGCGTCGCGCCGACCTGCTGAGCGATCTGCGCCGGCCCGAGAAGGCGGCGGCCTACCTCGCGGTCTCCAGCCAGTGCTGGTATGTGCTGCGCGAGGGCATTGCCGAGTCCGACGAGGTGCCGCCGGCCTACGGCGTGATGTTCGCCAGCGCCAGCGGCCTGGTGGTGGCGCGCCCCGCGCCGCGCCGGGCCATGCGCCTGCCGCTGGCGGTGTGGATGGCCTTGGCCAAGGCCCACCCCGAGCCGCACGACGAGTCCGAGGGCTCGGCCTGGCTGGCAGACACGGCTACACCCGGCGGCTGAACGGCCGATAGCCAGGGGGATGCTGCCCGCATCCCGCCGGCGCGCGCGCTGCGTGCCTTGCCACCGAGGTTGGAACCCATGTTGTCCTGGTTGAAGCTGGGGCGCTCTGCTGCGCCTGTGAGCAAGCCGCCGCCTGCGGCCCTGCCCGCACGGGCGGCCGCCAGTGCTTCGGCGCCGGTGCGGCCCGCGGCGCCCACCCCTCAGGCCGTGGCCCCGCCACCGGCGCCAGTGGCCCGCGCGGCGGCCTTGGAAGACCTGCCGGTGGACGGCCTGGGCGTGCGCCGCCCCCTGGTCGGGCGCCAGGGCCAGGTGGCCGGCTTCGAGCTGCTGCTGGCACCGGCGGTCGAGCGCCGGCTCGCCGGGCGCGCCGACACGCCCTCGGCCCAGCTCTACCACCGCGTGCTGCTGAACACGGCCGCCGCGGTGGCTGCGGGCGGCCGCGCGGCGCTGGTGCGCCTGCCGGCGGCCGCGCTGGCCCAGGAAGCGATGGCCGCGCTGGTGCCGCCGGGCGCCTGGGTGGCCGTGAGCGACCTCGCCACCCTGCCCGCCGCGCAGGCCGAGGCCCTGCGGGCCCGCGGTGCCCATCTGGGCGTTCCCGATGGACCGCCCCAGGCCGAACCGAGCCCTGATTTCGTGCTGCTGCAAGGCGGAGCGGCCGGCATCGACAGCCTGCTGCTTTCAGTCCAGCGTTGGCGCGAAGTGCTGCCGCGTGTGCGCCTGGTGTGCACCGGGCTGCAGCACCTCGAAGACGTCGAACAGCTGCTGCAGGCCGGTGTGGACCTCGCCAGCGGCGAGCTCGGCCGCAGCCGCAGCGCCCCGCCACCGCGCCCGCTGGGCGCTGCAGCGCTGCGCATCGTCGGCTTGCTGAACGACCTGGCGCAAGACCGCGACACCTCGGTCATTGCCGATGCGGTGCGCGGCGACGCCACGCTCACCTACCGCCTGCTGCGCTACGCCAACAGCCCGGCCATCGGCTTGAAGCGTGCGGTGGAGGCGGTGGACGATGCGGTGCAGTTGCTGGGCCGGGCGGAACTGCGGCGGTGGTTGTCGGTGCAGCTGGCGGCCAGTTCACCCGGCCGGGCGGCGGGGCGTGCGCTGGAGGAAAGTGCCTTGGCGCGGGGCCGCATCCTGGAGGCCCTGGCGCAGCAGAACGGCGAGCTCAACGCTGGCGCGCATTTCACCTTCGGTGTGCTTTCGCTGATCGAGCCGTTGCTGCAGGTTCCCGTGGCGCAGGCCTTGGGGCCGCTGCGCCTCGGGGAAGACTTCAGGGCGGCCCTGCTGCACCGGCAAGGCGCGCTGGCGCCGAGGCTCGCCATGCTGGAGGCGTGGGACCGCGGCGACGACGAGGCGCTCGAACAGTGGGCGGTGGCCGTTGGCGGCACGGTGGCGCAGATGCGCGAGCTCGTGGCTGTTGCCTGGCAGTGGGCCACCGAGGTCGACAGCGAGAGCCCCTGACCGCCCGGCGCGCTGCGCATCGCGGCCAAAAAGAAAAAGGCCGCTTTGCAGCGGCCTTCGGTTCACGCTGGGCGCGGTGAGTGGTCAGCCACGCACCTGCAGCTTGCGACGGGTCGCGAAGGCGCCCATCAGCGCCAGACCGGCCAGCGCCAGCGAGCCGGGCTCGGGCACGCCGTTCGGACGCGACGTGACGCCCATGACCTTCATCGCGTCGCCCGTCGAGCCCAGGTTGGTGCCGCCGAACGAGCTGTTGTAGGCGCTGATCAGCCAGTAGCTCGACGAAACGCCACCGCCGTTGATGTTGAAGACACGGTCGGGGCTGTAGCCGCTGGTGCCATCCACCGTAGAGATCAGCGACCAACCGCCGGTCAGGAGGCCGTCGGCGGTCTTGCCGGCGATGCTGGCTTGCGTGCTCGTGCAACCCACGCAGGCCAGAACCTGGAAATCGCCGTCCGGGTTGGCCCAGCCCATGGTCACCGTGCGCAGCACTTGCGCGCTGGTGAACGAAAGCAGCAGCATGTCGGTGCTGCCGTCGTTGCTGTCCATGGCGTGGTTGCCGTTGGTGCTGGTGGCTGCGCTGCCACCTTCGGCTGCGTTGCCGACACCCAGGCCGAAGCCGTCAGAGGTGGGGGTGGGCGTCTGGCCGCCGTGCAGCACGATGGTGGAGGTGGCGAAGGTGTTGGTGGCGGTGCCGCCGACGTTGGTGTTGCCCGCCGCCAGCGAGGTGTTGGCACGCGTGTTGGCGGCGCTGAAGGCGGTGATGGCCAGGTTGAACGGCGGGGCATTGGACGACTGGTCCGTGCAGTTCCAGGTGTTGCCGGTGGACGTGCCGAGCGCGCCGCCAACCGCCGTGGTGTTGCCGCTGCAGCCACCCGGGTTGGCGTTGTCCAGGAAGCTCCACGTTCTGGTTTGTGCACTGACGGCGCCGGCGGTGGCCAAGCCCAGAGCGAGCACAGCCGTGCGTGCAAGGGTGGTGGTGAACATTTCGGGTTTCCTCAAAAAACGCGCTTCAGAAAAATCTTCGAAGGCTGCGCTGGAGTTGGAGCAATCAGCGGGCCAGAAGCAAAAACATCAACGCTGACAAGAGTTTGCTGGAATTGGTGCAGGTGCCATCGCAGTAAGCGTAAGTAAATCCGACACCTGGCGGCACCGCTCACCTCAGGGTTGCCAACAAGGCTTCGGCTTCGGCGCGCTGGCGGAAGCCGGCCGGGGCCTTCAGGGCCGCCGTGAGTTCTTCACGCGCTTCTGCCTTCCGCCCCTGGCTGGCGAGCACGCTGCCGAGGAAGAAGCGGGTGTCTGCATTGCTCGGGTCTCGCAGCCGCGCGTCGCGCAGCAGCTGCAGGGCGCGGTCGGCCTGCCCGGCGCGGAAGGCTGCCCAGCCCGCCGTGCCGATGACGTGCGGCGCGTCGGGCGCCATCGCCAAGGCTTGCTCGGCCACTTTCTGGGCGCCAGGGTCCTTCTGCATGAGCATGACGTTGGCGAGGTTGTTGAGCGTGTCGGCGTTGACCGCCTGCAGCTTGACCAGTGATTCGTAGCTGCGGCGGGCGCCCGCCATGTTGCCGGCGTTGAGCTGGGTGTCGGCCAGGGCTCGCCAGACGACGGCGTCGCGGGGCCGGGTGGCCAGCCATTGTTCGGCCAGCCGCATGGCGCCGGCGGGGTCGCGCTGCGCCTGCACCACGAAGAGCCGCATCAGGCTGTCGGTGGACTTGTCCAGCTCGTGCGCCTTGCGGTAGGCCTGCACGCCGGCATCCAGCTGCTTGCGCGCCAGCGCCACGTCTCCCAGCAGCGCGTGGCCCAGGCCGGCCTTGGGCATGAGGGCGATGACGCGCTTGGCCCGTTGCTCGGCCTGCGCCAGCTCGCCCAGGCGCGTGTCGACGCTGGCGCGCAGGCTCAGGGCCGGCACGTAGTCAGGGCGCTCGGTCAGCGCCTTGTCGAGGGTGTAGGCGGCGCCCTTCGTGTCTGCCGCCTGGTTCTGCAGCACGGCGATCTGGGTCAGCTGGGGCGCGTTGAAGCTGGCCGTGGTGGCCGCGCGGGTGAGGTGCCCCCGCGCCGCGGTGACGTCGCCATTGGCGATGCTGACGCGGCCCAGGGCGATCAAGGTCTGCACCGAATCCGGCGCCCGGTTCTGGGCGCGCTTGACCGCCTCTTTCGCCGCAGCCGCCTGGCCGTTGCGCAGGTGGAAGTCCACCAGCGCCAATGCGGGCGCAGAGTTGTCGGGGCCGGCGTGTTCGTCGGCCTTGCTCAGCCAGCGTTGCGCGTCGGCCAGTTGCCGGTTGCGCTCGGCCAGCTGCGCCACGGCCAGCAGCGTCTCGATGTTCTTGTCGTCCTTGGCGATCGCAGCGTTCAGCCTCGTCGCCGCCGCCTGCAGGTTGTTGGCGTCCATGTCCAGCCGCGCCAGGCTGACCTGTGCCGTGGTGAAGCCTGGATCTGCCGCCGCCGCCGCCTCGAAAGCCGTGCGGGCGCCAGCCACGTCGCCCTTGAGACGCCTGGCTGCGCCGAGCAGGTTCAGCACGCCCGGGTTCTTGGGGTGGGCCTTGTCCACGGCCTCTGCCACCCGTACCGCGTTGTTTCCCTGGCCCGACTGCACGTAGAGCGATGCCAAGGCGTAGCCTGCCTGGAGTTGCTTGGGGTCCTTGGCGAACGCAGCCTCCAGTTCCTTGATGGCCTCGCCGAAGCGAGCACTGCCCACCAGGCTCAGCCCCAACGCGGTCCGCACCATGGGCTGGTCGCTGATCTTCAGCGCCTCTTGTGCGATGGCGGTGGCCCGGGAGTGCCGGCCCACCGACATGTGGGCCGAGGCCAGCAGCATCATGGCCTGGGTGTCGCCCGGATTGGCGCGGATGTAGAGGTCCAGGGTCTCGATCGCGCGGTCGATGTTCTTTTCGCTGAGGTAGATGTTGGCCAGCACCTTGGAGGCCGCATGGCCCGGCGAGTTGCGCAGCAGGCCCTCCAGGTAGGGCTTGGCCTTCTCGCGCTGGCCCAGGCTGTAGTGCGCCAGACCGCCGAGCATCTGGGTTTGCGGCCGGTAGCGCAGGAACCCCAGCGGTATCGGGTCGAGCATGGCGGTCAGCTCGTTGAGCGCCGCGCGGCTGTCTTCCCTCCTGCCCTGTCGCTCAGCGAGCAGGGCGCGCAGGTAGATGCCGCGGGGGTCGCGGGGCGCGGCCTTCTTGATCTCGGCGATGTCGCGGCCGGCGTCCTCGATGCGGTTGAGGTCCATGTAGACCCCGGCGCGTGCAACCAGGGCGCCGACGTGCGTGGGCTCGATCTGCAGGGCCTTGTCGTAACTGCCCAGCGCGGCGTTCAGCTGGGGCACGACATGCAGGGCCTCGCCCCGGACGAAGTGCGCTTCGGCCAGCGTGGGCGCCATGGCGATGGCCTTGTCGGCAGCGGCCAGCGCCTCTTTCAGCTGGCGCGCCCGGATGCGAAGCGGCACTTCGGCCACCCAGCTCGCCGAGTCCAGCGGCTCGAGGGCACGGGCGTCCTCGATGGCCTTGATCGCGACCTTGGAATCCGCCATCTCGCCGGCCGCGCCAGCGCGCAGCAGCAGCAGGTCGAACTGCGTGCGTTTGGGCAGGCCTTCGAGCGCAAAGCGTGAACCATTGATCACTTCTTCGGGCTTGCCCTGCGCGATCACCGCGCGCGCCAGGGGCGTCACCACCTCGGCGCGGCTCACGCCCAGGCGCAGGGCCTCGGCCAGCGCCACCTCGGCGGCGCCGACCTCGTTGTTCTCCAGCAGGGCCTTGCCCAGCAGAACCTGTGCGGACAGGTTCTTGTTGTCCGCCTTCAGCACGTTCTTCAGCTGCACGATGGCGCCGGGGTAGTCCTTGTTCTCGAAGCGCCTCAGGGCGTCTTCGTAGAACTGGGAGGCCTTGGCGCCGGAGGCCCCGGCAGGGCCGGCAGCCGCCAGCGCCCCCATCGCCAAGGCGAGGGCGAGCAGGGGGGTTCGCCAGCCCACGGGGCTGCGCAGCGAGAGTTTCGTTTTCATCGTCCCGCATCGTAAAAGATGCTTGCGCGGTTTCTCTCGGGCGCCGCCACCGCCGGCGGCCCGCGTGTGCAGTTGTAGCGTGAGCTTCCCCGCACGTTGCCTGTGGTGGCCCTGCAGCGCAAACTGACGCATTCACGCCGACAATCGCGGCTCTTGGCGGGGCGGAGCCCCACCGCTTTCTGAAAGCCCACTTCATGAAGCCCACCCTTCTTGCCCTCCTCGTCGCTGGCGCCCTGCAGCTGGCCGGCCCCGCCCAAGCCGCCCCCAGCCTCCCCAGCACCAACGTCGCCTGGCAGGCCGCCGCGGCCGATGCCGACATCGAGCGCGCCTTTGCCCAGGCCCGCGCCGCCAAGAAGCCCGTGCTGCTGTACTGGGGTGCCACCTGGTGCCCGCCCTGCAACCAGCTCAAGGCCACGCTCTTCAACCGCGCGGAGTTCGCGGCGCTGTCGAAGAACTTCGTTGCCGTGCACGTGGACGGCGACCGCCCCGGCGCGCAGAAGCTCAGCCGGCGTTTCAAGGTCAGCGGCTACCCCACCACGGTGCTGTTCACGCCCGAAGGCCAGGAAATCACCCGCCTGCCCGGTGAGGTGGACGCCGCGCAGATGCTGCAGGTGCTGCAACTCGGCCTGAACGGCGGCCGCCCCGTGAAGGCCGTGCTGGCCGACGCGCTGGCTGCCAAGCCCTTGAGCGCCGGCGACTGGAAGCTGCTGGCCTACTACTCGTGGGAAACCGATGAGGCCCAGGTCGTGCCCAAGGCCGAGCTTCCCGCGCTGCTGACGCGCCTGGCCGTGGCCAGCCCCGCCGCCGGTGCCGGCACCGAGAGCGAGATCACCACCCGCCTGTGGCTGAAGGCCCTGGCCGCCAGCGACGACGGCCAGGGCGTGAAACCCGACGCCAGCCTGCGCGAGCGCGTGCGCCGCGTGCTGGCCGACCCGGCGCAATCGCGCGAGCACATCGACGCCATCGCCGGCGGCGCCGTGGACATCGTGCGCACGCTCGAAGCCGAGGGCAGCGCGGGCCGCGCGCCCCTGGTGGCCGCTTTCGACGCGGCGCTGCAGCGCCTGCAGGCCGATGCCACGCTGTCGCGCAGCAACCGCATGGACGCGCTCTACGCCCGCATCCAGCTCGCGCGCATCGACATGCCCAAGGACACCGTGCAGCCCAAGCTGCCCGAGCCGCTGCTGAAGGACGTGCGCGAGTTCGTCGCCCGCGCCGACCGCGAGATCACCGACGGCTACGAGCGCCAGGCCGTCATCACCTACGCCGGCAGCGCCCTGGGCCTGGCCGGGCTGTGGGCCGAGAGCGAGACGCTGCTGAAGGCCAACCTGGCCAAGAGCCACTCGCCCTACTACCTGATGAGCCAGCTGGGCAGCAACGCGCGCAAGCAGGGCAGGAACGACGAGGCGCTGAACTGGTATGCGCAGGCCTTCGACAAGAGCGAAGGCCCGGCCACACGCCTGCAGTGGGGGGCCACCTACCTGATGGCGCTGGTGGACCTGGCGCCGCAGGACGCCGCCCGCATCGAGAAGACCACCGCCCAGCTGCTGGCCGAAGCCGCCAAGGATGAAGGCGCCTTCGAGGGCCGCAGTGCGCGCTCGTTGCAGCGCATCAGCGCCAAGCTGGTGGCCTGGAACGGCGATGGCAAGCAGGCGGCCGCGATGAAGCGCCTGCAGGGCCAGCTCAGCGGCGTGTGCGCCAAGGTCGACACCGCTGAGGGCCAGCGCGCCACCTGCCAGGCCTTGCTGAAGCCGGCGGCGAAGAAGGCCTGAGCGCCAGCCCGCAGACTGTCCAGAAGAAAGCCGCCGCGGGCCCAGGCCCGGGCGGCTTTTCCCTGGTGCGGCAGGGTTTACTTCAGCAGGCCTTCGGCCTTCAGCGCCTCTTGCACGGCCGGGCGCGCGGCCACGCGGCCCATGTAGGCGCTCAGGTGGGCCAGCGGGGCGATGTCCACGCCCACGTACTTGCCCCAGCCGGCCACGGTGAAGAGGTAGGCGTCGGCGGCGGTGAAGCTGTCGCCCATCAGCCAGGTCTTGCCGGCGAGCTGGCTGTCCACCCAGGCCAGCTTCTCGCCGAGCTTGGCGCGCGAGGCGGTCTTCGTGTCTTCGTGCGTGCCGGGCGTGAACAGCGGCGTGAAGCCCTTGTGCAGCTCGGTGCTGATGTAGTTCAGCCACTCCAGCACGCGGTAGCGCGCCATGGTGCCGGCCGGCGGCACCAGGCCGCTGGCCGGGGCCTGGTCGGCGATGTACTGCACGATGACCGGGCCTTCGCTCAAGCGCTGGCCGTCGTCGAGTTCCAGCAGGGGCACCTGGCCCTTGGGGTTGATGGTGAGGTAGTCGGTGCCGTCGGCCAGCTTCTTGGTCTTGGTGCTGGCCATCACCAGCTGGAAGGGCTGGCCGGTCTCGCGCAGCACGATGTGCGGGCTGAGCGAGCAGGCGCCGGGGCTGTAGTACAGCTTGGTCATGGGGTGTCTCCGCGAGGGGTGGTGGAACACCGGGGAGCATAGCCACGCCGTCCTGGGCCGGCATTGCATCGCGCTGAAGCCATCGTTCGATGCGCCGCCATACTGGGGGCCCTTGTTGTCGCCGCCGCCCGAGACTGACCATGCCCCGCGCCATCCTCGAAGAAGCCCGCCTGCATCCCGCCATCCGTGAGGCGGTCGCACGCCTGAACGCCGACACCGTGCAGCAGGTGCAGGACGCCACCGCCCGCCACGCCGTGGTGGTGGTGGGCATGGCGCTCAACCCTTTCGTGCGCCAGGCACGCAAGGCGCTCGACGCCGCCGGCGTGGCCCACCACGACATCGACATCGGTGGCTACACCAGCCAGTGGCGCCGCCGCAATGCATTGAAGATGTGGACGGGCTGGCCCACCTTCCCGATGGTTTTCGTGCGCGGGGTGTTGGTGGGCGGTGCGCAGGACCTGCAGGCCTTGATCGCCAGCGGTGAGCTGAAGCGCCTGCTCGGCTGAGCCGTCCGGCATCCGCGGGCCCGTCGCCGCCGCCCGCGCGGGCTTTGGGGGCGTTCGTCGCGGCAATCTGCCACTCGCCGCGCGGCGGCTGGGGCGGAGGTGAGGGCGCCGCAGAATGGGCGCCATGAACACCCCCCCCACCTTCCCACGCCCGCGCCAGCGCGGCTGGGGCGGCGCGCTGCAAGCCGTGGCCGCTGCCGCCGGTCTGGCCGCACTGGCCGCCGCCACGGCCCCGCAGGCCCTGGCGGCCGAAGCCCGCCCCGGCCTCAAGCCCTGCCGCGTGCAGGGCGTCGTGCACGACGCGCAATGCGGCGTGCTGCGCCGCCCGCTCGACCCGGCGCAGCCGCAGGGCGTGCAGATCGAAGTGCACTACGCCGTGCTGCCGGCGCTGGCGCGCAACCGCCAGAGCGACCCGGTGTTCTTCTTCGCCGGCGGGCCGGGCCAGAGCGCCATCGCCCTGGGCGGCCAGATCAGCCGCCTGCTGGCGCGCCTGGGCAACCGGCGCGACGTGGTGCTGGTCGACCAGCGGGGCACCGGCAGCACCGCGCCGCTGTACTGCGACGAGGTCTCGGTCTTCGAACCCTTGGTGCAGGGCATGGACAACGAGCGCCAGGCTGCGCGCCTGCAGGCCTGCACCACCCAGCTGCAGAAGCTGCCGCATGGCAACCTGCGCCACTACACCACCACCGTGGCGATGCAGGACGTGGACGCCGTGCGCCAGGCCCTGGGCGCGCCGCGGATCAACCTGGTGGGCGGTTCCTACGGCACCCGCGCGGTGCTGGAGTACATGCGCCAGTTCCCGAAGGCCGTGCGGCGCGCCGTCATCGACGGCGTGGCGCCGCCGGACATGGTGTTGCCGGCGGCCTTCAGCACCGACAACCAGGCCGCGCTGGCGCAGGTGTTCAAGAGCTGCGAGGCCGACGCCGCCTGCCGCGCGCGCTACCCCCAGCTGCGTGAAGACTGGCAGAAGCTGCTGGCCTCCATGCCGCGCGAGATGACGGTGGCGCACCCGGTCCTCGGCCGCACCGAGAAGGCCACGCTCACGCGGGACGGGTTGCTGAACCTGGTGCGTGCGCCGATGTACGTGCCGGTGCTGGCTTCGGCGCTGCCCATGGCCATCGGCGAAGGCGCGGCCGGCCGGCTGGAGCCGCTGGTGGGCCTGGCCATCGCCTTCGCGGGGGGTGGCGGGCGCGCCATGCGCATGTCCGAAGGCATGCACTTCTCGGTGGTGTGCGCCGAAGACTATCCACGCCTGGCGCAGGCCACCGATGTGCCCGGCGCCGATTTCGGCAGCACCTTCGCGCAGCAGTACCAGCGGATCTGCGGCAGCTGGCCGCGCGGCGAGGTGCCGGCGGCCTTCTACACCGTGCCACCGGCGCAGGCCGCCACGCTGGTGCTCTCGGGCGGGGCCGACCCCGTGACGCCGCCGCGCCATGGCGAGCGTGTGACGAAGCTGCTCGGCGCCCAGGCGCGCCACGTGGTGGTGAAGGAAGCCGGCCACGGCGTGATGGGCCTGGGCTGCATGCGCGACGTGCTCTTCCGCTTCATCAACGCCGAAAGCGATGCCGAAGCGCTGAAGGTCGACGCCAGCTGCGCCGAGAACATCCCCCGCCCGCCCGTTCACCTGCCGCCCGTGGCGGAGGCCGCGAAATGATCCAGATCGAACAACTGCGCAAGAGCTTCACCCAGGGCAGCGGGCGCAAGAAGCGCACCGTGCAGGCGGTGGACGGCGTGAACTTCACCGCGCCCAACGGCCGCATCACCGGGCTGCTGGGCCCCAACGGCGCGGGCAAGACGACCACGCTGCGCATCGCTGCGGCGCTGATCGAACCCGACAGCGGCACGGTGCGCGTGGACGGCATCGACGTGGCGCAGCAGCCCGCCGCAGCGCTGGCCCGCATGGGCGTGCTCAGCGATGCGCGCGGCCTGTACCCGCGGCTGACGGCGCGCGAGAACATCATCTACTACGGCCGCCTGCACGGCATGACGGCCGCCGCCGCCGCCGCGCGCGTGGACGTGCTCGCCAAGACGCTGGACATGGCGCCGCTGCTCGAGCGCCGCACCGAAGGCTTCAGCCAGGGCGAGCGCATGAAGACGGCGCTGGCCCGCGCGCTGATCCACGACCCGCCCAACATCGTGCTCGACGAGCCCACCAACGGCCTGGACGTGCTGGCCACGCGCGCTCTGCGCGAGGCGCTGCGCCGGCTGCGCGACGACGAGGGCAAGTGCATCGTCTTCTCCACGCACATCATGCAAGAGGTGGAGCGCCTGTGCGACCACGTCGTCGTGGTGGCCCATGGCCGCACCGTGGCCGCGGGCACCGTCGTCGAACTCTCGGCCGCGGCCGGGCAGACCGATTTCGAGGAGACCTTCGTGAAGCTTGCCTTCGGTGCCGAAGGCGCCGCTTCGGTGTTCGGTGCCGAAGGTGCCGCCACCCACACCACCGCCGGGAGCGCCGCATGATTGCCGCCGCCTGGGTTGTCTTCCTCAAGGAACTGCGCGACGCGCTGCGCGACCGGCGCACGCTGACCATGGTGCTGCTCAGCTCGGTGGCCATCGGCCCGCTGGTGCTGGTGGCGATCTCGCAACTCGTGGCCGGCATCGAGAAGCGCGCCGAGGCCCGTGAGGTCTACGCCGTGGGCATCGAACACGCGCCCGGCCTGCAGAACTATCTCGAGCGCCAGACCTACGTGCTGAAGAAGGCGCCGGCCGACTGGGAGCAGCGCCTGCGCGACAGCAAGCTCGGCCACCCCGTGCTGGTGGTGCCGGCCGACTACGCGGCCACGGTGGCGCGCCTGGAGGCGCCCGTGGTCGAGATCGTCAGCAGCGCCACCGACCAGCGCGCGCAAGGCGGCACGGGCTCGCTGCAGCGGCTGCTGCGCGCCTACAACCAGGAGCAGGCCACCCTGCGCCTGGCGCTGCGCGGCGTGGCGCCCTCGGCGCTGGAGACGGTGCGCGTGGAAGAACGCGACTTGGCCGACCCCGCCGCGCGGGCCGCGCAGCTGAGCTTCATGGTGCCGGTGTTCGTGCTGATGGCGGTGCTGTACGGCGCGCTCAACGCAGCGCTGGACACCACGGCCGGCGAGCGCGAACGCGGGTCTCTGGAGCCCTTGCTGATGAACCCCGCGTCGCGCCTGGCGCTGGTGCTGGGCAAGTGGGGCGCGGTGGCCACGGTGGGCATCCTGATCGCGGTGCTTTCGTGCCTGAGCTTCCTGCCGGCGCAGCAGCTGCTGCGCAGCGAGGCGCTGTCGGCCATGTTCCGTTTCGGCCCGCTGGAGGCGGCCTGGTTCATCGGCCTGCTGCTGCCGCTGGCCGGTGCGCTGTCGGCGCTGCTGATGGCCATCGCCATCCGCTGCAAGACCTTCAAGGAGGCGCAGGCCAACGCCACCATCCTGGTGCTGGCCATCTCGATGCTGCCGCTGGTGCTGGTGATGAACCAGGAAGGCACGGCACCCTGGCACCTGTGGATGCCGGCCCTGGCGCAGACCACGCTGATGGGCCGTGTGCTCAAGGGCGAGGCGTTGCCGATGGCCGACCTGATGCCCTCGCTGCTGGTCTGCGGCGTGCTGACGGCGCTGGCGGTGGCCTACGTGGCGCGCGTGCTGCGCAGCGCAGCGTTGAAGTGAAGGGGCGCACGCGCCGGCTCATGCCTCGTGGCGTGAAATCGCCGCGAAGCCTTCGCCAGCCGTACAAGGCCTTCCGGCCTTGCACGCGCCGGCTCAGTTGAGCTGGCGCCGCAGCGCACGTGCCACCTCCTGCTGCCAGGGCAGCTGGTGCACCAGCCCGTTGAGGTAGGGCGCAGCCTGCAGGGCGGTGAGCACTTCGCCTTCTTCGCCGATGAAGCGCACGTTGCTCACCACCGACAGCGGGTCGGCCATGGCCACCACGCCGTGCGCGATCTCGATCCAGTCCCAGGCCATGCCGGCTTCGCCCTCTGCGCCGTGTGCCATCCACAGCGTCTGGCCCGAGAAGCAGCCGGGCAGGCTGCCCGTCGGGGTGATGTGCGTGCCAAGGTGGTGAAACCGCACAGGTTTGGGCTCGGTGGCCTGCCACAATAAAGGCGGCCACGAGCGCAAAGCCCACGCCGTGGTCAAGGGGTGGACAGGTGACGAAATCATGTGTGCGTTGGGTTGCATACACACATTCTTCGTTAGCGTCCTGGCGGCGAACAGCTGTAAACCCTGTCAGGGCGGCGTCGCTGACGCCTTTGGGCCGGGTCTTTCGGCGGGCGAGGAGAGCAATGCTCCCGGGTGGTTACTCAGCGGTGCTGCAAGCCCGCAACCGTGACGAGTTTCGCGATGAAGTGGTGCGCTTCACGCAGCAACTCGGTTTCGAGACCGTCTCGGCGGTCACGATGATCGACCACGGCCGGGGCAAGTGCGATCTCATCATGGTGGACAACACGCCCACCAGCTACGCCCAGACCTACGGCGATGCCGCCAGCGGCAAGCGCGACCCGGTGCTGCAGCACTGCCGCCGCCAGACCGTGCCCATCATCTGGAACCAGGACACCTACGTGGCCCATGGCGTGGGCGACCTCTGGGAACAGCAGGCGCAGTTCGGTTACCGCACCGGCATCGCGATGGCGCTGCACCTGCCTGAGGGCAAGCACTTCCTGCTGGGCGTCGACCGCGACCAGCCCCTGCCCGCCGACCCCCACGAGCTGCAGCGCGTGGTGGCCGACCTGCAGCTCTTCGCGGTGCACGCGCAGGAGGCCGCCATGCGCCTGCTGCTGCCCGTGGCCCAGCAACCCGAGCGGCCCGCGCTCACGCCGCGCGAACTCGAGGCGCTGCGCTGGACCATGGAAGGCAAGACCGCCTGGGAGGTGGGCGCGGTGCTGGGCATCAGCGAGCGCACGGCGGTGCTGCACATCAACAACGCCATGCACAAGCTGCAGTGCGTGAACAAGCACCAGGCGGTGCTCAAGGCCCTGCGGCTGGGCCTGATCGATTGAGCCTGGGCCTGTGGCCTGGCGCTGGGCTGAGGGCGGCCAGGGCTCCCTTGAATTTGGTCTTGCGACCTGTAAGACCTGACAGTACCCCGCGCCGATGCCGGCTGCTCCAATGCTGCCAAGCGTGCGATTTCGCACGAGTCATCAGCCGGAGCTCAAGCCATGCAAGCCTTCAAGAACCTGTTCGCCCGCACCCAAGTTCAAGCCGCGGCTGCCACTTCGGGCGCCGTGCAAACCACTCCTGCGCAGCCCACCGAGCTCACGCCCGAAGCCATGGCGCTGGTGGGCGGCGGCTTGCCGCGTGTCGGGGGCCTGGGTGGTTCGTCGGTGGCCCTGCCGCCGGCCGAAAGCAGCGTCACCACGCAGCCCAGCGTCAGCTGAGCTGCGCGCCTGATTTCTTTGGTCCCATCTCAAAGCCCATCCCTCGGGGATTGAGGTGTTCGTGGGTCGGCGTAGCCGACCCTTTTTTTCATGGCTGATCCGCGCCCCCTGTTCAGGCCTGAAGCGGTGGAGGCCCAGCGCCTGCAGTGGCTGGGCGGGGTGCAGCTCGTTCGCCCGCCTTCATTGGCCTGGCTGACCGCGGGTGTCGTGGTGGTGGCGCTGGCGCTCGGGGCCTTTCTTTCCCTGGCGCAGTACACGCGCAAGGCCACGAGCCCTGGGGTGGTGGTGCCGGATCGGGGGCTCATCCGCCTGGTGCCTGCAGCGGCCGGCACGGTGCTCGAGCGGCGGGTGGCCGAAGGGCAGGCGGTGCGCGCGGGCGATGTGCTTTTCGTGCTGGCGCTGGAGCGCCCGCTGCTTTCGGCCGATGCCCAGGCTGTGGTGCGCCGCAGCCTGGACGAACGCCGGCGCAGCCTGGCCGAGGCCGCGGGCGCGCAGCAGGCGTTGGCGGGCACGCAGCGCGCCGCGCTGGAGCGGCGACTGGCCGCGATGGAGGGCGAGCTTGCGCAGCTTGACGTCGAGGCCGGCCTCCAGCAGCAGCGGCTGGCCATGGCCGAGCAGAACCTGGCGCGACTGCAGTCGCTGCAGGCCGACCAGTTCATCTCTGCGGCGCAGACGCAGGCCAAAGCGGAAGAGGTACTGGGCCTGAAGGTGGCCGCCCAGGGGCTGCAGCGCCAGCGCGCCGCCCTGTTGCGTGAGCGGGCCGAGCTTGAAGGCGAGCGGCGTGCGCTGCCGCTGGTGGCGGGCGCGGCTCTGGGCAGCCTGGCGCGCGACCTCGCGCAGGCCGACCGCGACGCGGTCGAGCAGGGCGCCGAGCAGCGCCTCGTGGTGCGTGCGCCGCAGAGCGGTACGGTCAGCACGCTGCTGGCCGAGCCTGGCCAGAGCGTGTCACCCGCTTCGGCCCTGGCCACGCTGATGCCCGAAGGTGCGGTGCTGCAGGCGCAGCTGTTCGCGCCGTCCAGCGCCATCGGCTTTGTGCAGCCCGGGCAGGCGGTGCGGCTGCGCTTCGAAGCCTTCCCGTACCAGAAGTTCGGACAGCAGCCTGCGCGTGTGCTGCAGGTGTCGCGCACGCCGCTGGCGGCCAGCGAGCTGGCCGCCCTGGCCTTGCCGGCGGTGGGCGCCGGGGCCGAGCCGCTGTTCCGCATCACCGTTGCGCTGGAAGGCGAACCGGTGGCGCCGCTCAGCGCCGGCATGCGCCTGCAGGCCGACGTGCTGCTGGAAAGGCGCCGCCTGATCGAGTGGCTGTTCGAGCCGCTGCTCGGCCTGAAAGGGCGGCTGTGAGCAGGCGGGTGCCGGTGGTGCTGCAGTCCGAGGCCGCGGAATGCGGCCTGGCCTGCCTGGCGATGGTGGCCGGCGCGCACGGCCTGGACACCGACCTGCCCACGCTGCGCCGGCGCTTCTCGCTCTCGCTCAAGGGCGTGACGCTGGCCGAGATGGTGCGCATGGCGCACGTGCTGCAGCTCAACACACGCGCGCTGCGCGCCGAGCCGGCCGAGCTGGCCCAGGTGCAGCTGCCTTGCGTCTTGCACTGGGACCTGAACCACTTCGTGGTGCTGGTGGCGCTGCAGCGCGAGGAGGCCGTCATCCACGACCCGGCGCGCGGCCTGCTGCGCTTGAAGCTGGCCGAGCTGTCGCGCCACTTCAGCGGCGTGCTGCTCGAACTGCTGCCTGCCGCGGGTTTCCAGCCTGCACGCGAGCGCCAGCATGTCAGCCTGCGGCAACTGCTGGGCCCGGTGCGCGGGCTCAAGCGCTCGCTGCTGCAGATCTTCATGCTGGCGTTCGCGCTGGAAGCTTTCGTGTTGCTGAGCCCGTTCTTCATGCAGTGGGTGGTGGATGGCGCGCTGGTGAGTGCCGACCGCGACCTGGTGCTGACGCTGGGCATCGGCTTCGGCTTGCTGGTGCTGGTGCAGGCGGCCACGGCCGCGGCGCGCAGCTGGGCGGTGCTGGCGCTGTCGGCCAGCCTGAACCTGCAGTGGCTGGTGAACGTCTTCGCGCACTTGCTGCGCCTGCCGGTGGCGTGGTTCGAGAAGCGCCATGCCGGCGACATCTGGTCGCGCTTCGGTGCAGTGCAGCACATCCAGCGCACGCTGACGACGAGCTTCATCGAGGCCGTGCTCGACGGCCTGCTGGTGCTGCTGACGCTGGTGATGATGCTGCTCTACAGCCCGCTGCTCACGGCGGTGGTGCTGGGCGCTGTGGCCGGCTACGGCCTGCTGCGCTGGGTCTTCTTCGGTCCGTTGCGGCGCGCGAGTGAAGAGGCGCTGGTGTTCGAGGCGCGGCAGAGCAGCCACTTCCTGGAATCACTGCGCGGCGTGCTGGCCATCAAGCTCTTCAATGCACAGGGTGAGCGGCAATCGCGTTTCGCGAGCCTGGTGGTGGAGACCATGAACGCACAGCTCACGGTGCGCAAGCTGGAGCTGGTGTTCACGGTGCTGCACCGGCTGCTCTTCGGGCTGGAGCGCGTGGCCGTGGTGTGGCTGGGGGCGCTGCTGGTCATCGACCAGCGGCTGTCGCTGGGCATGCTGTTCGCGTTCGTCGCCTACAAGGAGACCTTCGCGGCGCGTGTGAGTGCGCTGGTCGACAAGGCCGTCGACCTGAAGATGCTGCGCCTGCAGGGCGAACGCCTGGCCGACATCGTGCTGACCGCGCCCGAGCTGGAGGCCGAAGCCCCCGAAGCACAGCGGCCCCTCGATGGCAGCCTGGAACTGCGCGACCTGCGTTTCGCCTACGCCGATGGCGAACCCGAGGTCTTGCGGGGCGTGAACCTGCGCATCGAGCCCGGGGAGAGCGTGGCCATCGTCGGGCCCTCAGGCTGTGGCAAGACCACCTTGCTCAAGCTGATGCTGGGCGTGCACGCGCCCACTGCAGGGCAGGTGCTGGTGGGTGGGGTGCCGCTGGGTCGCGCCGGGCTGCATGCCTGGCGCGAGCACGTGGGCGTGGTGATGCAGGACGAGCCGCTGTTCTCGGGCAGCCTGCTCGACAACATCAGCTTCTTCAGCCCCGAGCCCGATGCCGCCTGGGCGCAGGAATGTGCGCGCCTGGCCTGCGTGCACGACGAGATCGCGGCCATGCCCATGGGCTACCACACGCTCATTGGCGACATGGGCGCGGCCCTGTCGGGCGGGCAGAAGCAGCGCCTGCTGCTGGCGCGGGCGCTGTACAAGCGGCCGAAGATCCTGCTGCTGGACGAGGCCACGAGTTCATTGGACGTCGAGCGGGAGAGAGCGGTCAATCAGGCCATCCGCCACCTGGCCTTGACGCGCGTGATCGTGGCGCACCGGCCCGAGACCATCCAGTCGGCCGGCCGCGTGGTGGCGCTGCACGAGGGACGCGTCGCGCAAGATCTGCGCAGCGTGCCGGCCGCGGGCGCACCCGCAGGCTGACAAGGCGGGGTCAGCCCTCTGGCGCGAAGTCGCGGTCGGGCCTCTTGCAGGCGTGCAAGGCCCTGAGGCCTTCCACGTCAGGCCTCAGCCCGACTTGCGCACGCGGAAGCCGAGCAGTGCGTACATCGGGCAGCGCGCAAGGCTTGCCGTGAGCAGCATCACCAGGCCCACGACCCAGGCCCAGCCGCCCACTTTGCCGCTGATGGCAAAGGCGATCAGGAACAGCCCCAGCAGGATACGGAAGACGCGGTCGTAACCCGACATGTTCTTGGCGATCATGGTGTGGTCTCCAGGCAGTGTGTTCGTGGCCCGCGCGCAAGCGGGTGGGCCGTGGCAAGGATGAAGGACGCGGCCCCCTCACTGCCGGCGCCGCGCCCCGATTCTGCCGCCAGACCGGGCCCGGGGCGAGGACCCGGGTCACTCAGTGCTTCTTTTCGACACGCGGTTTCAGGGCGCGGGCACTCGGCGCTTGCTGCGCACGTGCCGTGCCGGGTTGCAGCGCGGCATGTGCCATCACGGCGTGGCTGGGGGTTGCGTCTGGGCTTCCAGGCGCAGCAGCCAGGCCATGGCGTGCACGCGGTCGGGCCCGCACATCTCTGCGCTGGGCGCCAGGGAGGCGCAAACGGCCGGGCGTTCGGGCCGGCCGAACACCCGGCAGCGTGCGTCGTTGTCCAGTTGCACGCATCGAATGCCCGCCGGCTTGCCCTGCGGCATGCCGGGGATGGGTGAAGTGATCGAAGGCGCGGTGCAGCACGCGCCGCAGCCAGGTCGGCAATCCATGGCCGCCGATGCTATCGCTGCCATCGGCACAAGCCATGCTGCGGCAGCCCGGGGGTCTGCACAATTCAAACAGGAATCATTCTCAAAGAGGTGGCATGGTGGCCAAGTCGGCAACATTCGGCGTGATGCACCTGGGCATCGCTTTCGGCGTCAGTTTTGTCCTGATGGGCAGCGTTGCGATCGCCGGCGCCATCACCCTCGTCGAGCCGGTGGTGAACACCGTGGCGCACTACTTTTTCGACCGCTGGTGGGCCCGGCGCGAGCGGCGCCAGCAGGCCGCAGCAGCGGCTGCCGCCGTGTGGAGTGTCGCGCCCGGCGCGAATTCTGGCGCCGCGCCGGCCTGAGCGTGGCGCTGGTGGCTGCTGGCCGCCAGGAAGGCCCGTAAAATCAAGGGCTTGCGCGCGGTCTGGCCGGTCTTGGCCCGGCCGCGCTCGGCTTTTTCCAGAGGTCTTCCATGCTGCACCCGCAGGAGTTCGACGTCATCGTGGTCGGTGGCGGCCATGCCGGCACCGAGGCCGCTCTGGCCAGCGCCCGCATGGGCTGCACGACGCTGCTGCTCACCCACAACCTCGAGACCCTGGGGCAGATGAGCTGCAACCCCAGCATCGGCGGCATCGGCAAGGGGCACCTGGTCAAGGAGATCGACGCGCTGGGCGGCGCCATGGCCGCTGCGACGGACGAAGCCGGCATCCAGTTCCGCATCCTCAACGGCAGCAAGGGCCCGGCCGTGCGCGCCACGCGCGCCCAGGCCGACCGCGTGCTGTACCGCGCCGCCATCCGCCAGCGCCTGGAGAACCAGCCCAACTTGTGGCTCTTCCAGCAGGCCGTGGACGACCTGATGGTGGAAGGCGACCGCGTGGTGGGCGCCGTCACGCAGATCGGCCTGCGCTTCCGCGCCCGCGCGGTGGTGCTGACGGCGGGCACCTTTCTCGACGGCCGCATCCACGTGGGCCTGCAGAACTACAGCGCGGGGCGGGCGGGCGACCCGCCGGCTGTCAGCCTCTCGGCGCGGCTGAAAGAGCTGAAGCTGGCGCAGGGCCGGCTGAAGACCGGGACGCCGCCGCGCATCGATGGGCGCAGCATCGATTTCTCGAAGCTGGTGGAGCAGCCCGGTGATCTCGACCCGGTGCCCGTGTTCAGCTTCCTGGGGCGCCCCGAACAGCACCCGCGCCAGGTGCCGTGCTGGATCACGCACACCAACGAGCGCACGCACGAGATCATCAAGAGCGGCTTCGACCGCAGCCCGATGTTCACCGGCGTGATCGAAGGCGTGGGGCCGCGCTACTGCCCCAGCATCGAAGACAAGGTCAACCGCTTCGCCGACAAGGGCAGCCACCAGATCTTTCTGGAGCCCGAGGGCCTGACGACGCACGAGTTCTACCCGAACGGCATCAGCACCTCGCTGCCCTTCGACATCCAGCTCGGCGCCTTGCGTTCGATGGTCGGCCTGGAGAACGCGCACATCCTGCGCCCTGGTTACGCCATCGAGTACGACTTCTTCGACCCGCGCGAACTCAAGCCCAGCTTCGAGACGCGCGCGATCCAGGGCCTGTTCTTTGCCGGGCAGATCAACGGCACCACGGGCTACGAAGAGGCGGCGGCCCAAGGCCTGTACGCCGCGGTGAACGCCGCGCTGCAGGTGCAGGGGCGTGAACCCTGGCTGCCGCGCCGCGACCAGGCCTACCTGGGCGTGCTGGTGGACGACCTCACCAGCAAGGGCGTGACCGAGCCCTACCGCATGTTCACCAGCCGCGCCGAGTACCGGCTGCAGCTGCGCGAGGACAACGCCGACCTGCGCCTCACCGAGCAGGGCCGGGCGCTGGGCCTGGTGGACGATGCCCGCTGGGTGGCCTTCGAGACCAAGCGCGAGCGCCTGGAGCAAGAGCGCCAGCGCCTGCGCAGCACCTGGGTGCGGCCGGCCACGGTGCCGGCGGCCGAGGCCGAGCGCCTGCTGGGCAAGGCGCTGGAGCACGAGTACCCGCTGGACGACCTGCTGCGCCGGCCGGGGGTGGACTTCGACGCCGTCTGCGCCGTGGCTGCCGTGGCTGGCGGCACCGAGCACCACCGTGTTTCACGTGAAACACTGCGGGCCGCGTGGGGCCAGCGCGAGGCCGACGCCGTCATCGAGCAGGCCGAGATCGCCGTGAAGTACGCCGGCTACATCGAGAAGCAGAACGACGAGGTCGAGCGCGCCGCCACGCTGGAGAACTTGAAGCTGCCCGAACAGTTGGACTACGCCAGCGTCACGGCCCTGTCCTTCGAGGTGCGCCAGAAGTTGGCCCGGCATCGGCCCGCGACGCTGGGTCAGGCCTCGCGCATCTCGGGCGTGACGCCGGCGGCCATCTCCCTGCTGCTGGTTCACCTGAAGAAGAACCGCTTCGAAGGTTTTGCGCGCGTGCCCACGACGCCAGCCCCGGCGGCCGACAGCCAGGCGGCCTGAGCGCGTGAGCTCGCACTTGGACGAGATTGCGGCGCTCTGCGCAGCTTGTGGCCTGAACCCCGACGGCAGGCAGCTGCAGGCACTGGCCGACTACCTGGCGCTGCTGCAGCGCTGGAACGCCACCTACAACCTGACCGCAGTGCGCGACCCGGCGGCCATGCTCACGCAGCACCTGGCCGACTGCCTGGCGGTGGTGCCGCCGCTGCAACGCCATGCCGAGGGCGGGCGCTTGCTGGATGTGGGCAGCGGCGGCGGGCTGCCGGGCGTGGTGATCGCCACGCTGCTGCCAGCGTGGAGCGTGACCTGCGTTGACGCGGTCGGCAAGAAGATGGCCTTTGTCCGCCAGGTGGCCGGTACCCTGCCTTTGCCCAACCTGCGCGCCGAGCACACCCGCATCGAGCAACTCAAGCAGCCGCCCTACGACCTGATCACCTCGCGCGCCTTTGCCTCACTGGCCGACTTCACGCGCCTGACCCGCCCGCACCTCGCACCGGGCGGCGTGTGGATGGCGATGAAGGGCAGGGCGCCCGATGAAGAAGCGGCCGAGCTGCCGGCCGATGTGAACGTGTTTCACGTGGAACAACTGGTCGTCCCGGGCCTGGAGGCCCAGCGTTGTCTGGTCTGGATGCGTCCCGCAGGCTGAAAAAGCAGACCGCCGCGGCCCAACGCGGGCGGTTCGGCGCCGAATCTCGGCTACGCTCTTTCCCACTTCGCGCGCACGCTTCAGCCGCCCCCACCCACCCACAACACAGAGCGAAACTCCATGCTCGGCATCGGCGACTACGGCGCATTCTGCGCCGCCATCCTGTTGTTCCTCGCCTTGCCCGGCCCGGGCACCTTCGCGCTGCTCACCTCCACGGCCAAGGGCGGCATGCGGGCGGGCGCCGCGGCAACGGCCGGCGTCATCCTCGGTGACCAGG
This sequence comes from Rubrivivax rivuli, assembly GCF_004016505.1. Taxonomy (GTDB): domain Bacteria; phylum Pseudomonadota; class Gammaproteobacteria; order Burkholderiales; family Burkholderiaceae_C; genus Rubrivivax; species Rubrivivax rivuli. The sequence continues at coordinate 568,137 of NZ_SACR01000001.1, forward strand.
CCTTGCTGTGGCTGGCCGTGGCGGGTGTCGCGGCCCTGCTGAGTGCCAACCCCGTGCTCTTCCAAGGCGTTCAGTACCTGGGCGCGGCCTACCTGGTGTGGATCGGCCTGAAGCTCATCTTCGCCAAGCCGGGCGAGGCCTCGCCCATCCGCATCGAGCCGCACCACTACGCACGCCAGGCCTTCCTGATCACGCTGCTGAACCCCAAGGCCATCGTCTTCTACATGGCCTTCTTCCCGCTGTTCATCGACCCGGCCCAGCACCGCGGTGCCGTCACCTTCGCTGCCATGGCGGCCACCATCGCCGTGATCACCGCCGCCTACTGCCTGACGCTGTGCTTCTTTGCCGACGCCATCGGTGCGCGGCTGAAGAAGAACTCGCGCATCGGGCGCCTGCTGGAACGCGCGGCAGGCGTCTTCCTCGTGGGCTTCGGCATCCGCCTGGGGGTGCAATGAGCCAGGCCAGCGCCGTGCCCGGTCCGCGCATCTTCTGCGTGGCCAACCAGAAAGGTGGCGTCGGCAAGACCACCACCACGGTGAACCTCGCCGCCGGCCTGGCGTTGATCGGCCAGCGCGTGCTGGTGGTTGACCTTGACCCGCAGGGCAACGCCACCATGGGCTCGGGCATCGACAAGCGCGCGCTGCCGCTCAGCGTCTACGACGTGCTGCTCGAACAAGCCGGCATCGCCGAAGCCCGCCAGCCCAGCCCCAAGGGCGGCTACATGGTGCTGGGCGCCAACCGCGACCTGGCCGGTGCCGAGGTGGAACTGGTGCCGCTGGAGCGCCGCGAGAAGCGCCTGAAGGCCGCCATCGCCGCCGTGGCCGCCGACCACGATTTCGTGCTCATCGACTGCCCGCCCTCCCTGAGCCTGCTCACGCTGAACGGCCTGTGCGCTGCGCATGGCGTGGTGGTGCCCATGCAGTGCGAGTACTTCGCGCTGGAAGGCCTGTCGGACCTCGTGAACACCATCAAGCAGGTGCACGCCAACCTCAACCCCGAGTTGCAGATCATCGGCCTGCTGCGCGTGATGTTCGACCCGCGCATCACGCTGCAGCAGCAGGTGAGCGAGCAACTCAAGGCGCACTTCGGCGAGAAGGTCTTCGACACCGTCATCCCGCGCAACGTGCGCCTGGCCGAAGCGCCCAGCTATGGCGAGCCCGGTGTCACCTTCGACCCGGCCAGCAAGGGCGCGCAGGCTTTCGTCGAGTTCGCCAAAGAGATGGTGCAGCGCCTCGGCCGCACCCCATGAACCCGGCGGCCTTCGGCGACGGCCTGCTGCGCCGCGTGGAAGACGCCGGCCTGAACGCCAGCGCACCGCCCCAGCAGCGCTGGATGGACGGTTGGCTGCTGAGGGCCTCGCCCGGCAAGGCCAAACGGGCCCGCTGCATCAACGCGGTGGCGCCAGGTCACCAGCCTTGGCCAGAGAAGCTGGAGCGTGCCTCTGCGTGGTTCGATGAGCAAGGCGTGCCGCTGCTGTTCCGCATCACGCCCTACACCGAGCCTGCAGGCTTGGACCAGCGGCTCGCTGCGGCAGGCTGGGCCACGCTCGATGACACGCGCGTGATGGTGTGCCCGGCGCTGACGGACGGCACACCGCCGGCTTGGCCCGCAGGGCTGGTGTGTGCGCCGCTGTCGGCGCCCGCCTTTGCCGATGTGGTCGGCCGGCTGCGTGGCTCGCCCGCGGCCCAGCGACAGGCGCATGCGCAACGCCTGGCCTCGTCACCCGTGCCTTACAGCGGCTGGGTGGTGCAGGATGAGGCCGGTGACGTGCTGGCCTGTGGCCAGTTCGCCCGTGAAGGCGATCTGGTGGGCCTGTACGACATCCACACCGCGCCGGCCGCCCGCAGCCAGGGCCTGGCGCGGTGGCTGTGTGAGCACCTGCTTACAGAAGCGTTTCGGCAAGGCGCGCGGGTGGCCTACCTGCAGGTGGAAGCCGACAACGCGCCGGCCCGCCGCGTGTACACGCGCCTGGGTTTCGCCGACGCCTACGCCTACCACTACCGCCAGGCCCCGCCCGCGGGCGGCAGGGTCTGAGGGCGGCGCGCCCAGTCAGAGCCCCAGGCTCTCTTCCACACCCAGGTGCACGTTCATCGCCTGCACGGCGGCGCCGCTGGCGCCCTTGCCCAGGTTGTCCAGCCGCGCCATCACCACGGCCTGGAACTCGCTGGCGAAGACGAAGAGATCGGCGCGGTTGGTGTCGTTGCAGGCCTGCACGTCGAAGAAGGCGCCTTCCAGCGTGGCCGCGTCGCGCAGCGGCATCACGCGGATGAAGCGCTCGCCGGCATAGTGGCGCTCGTAGGCCTGCTGCAGCGCCTCGGCCGTGGTGCCCAGCGCCGCCAGCGACAGCGGCACGCTTACTGCCAGCCCCTTGTAGAAGTTGGCAACGATGGGCTGGAAGATCGGCGGCTGGGCCAGCCCTGTGTGCGTCGCCATCTCGGGCAGGTGCTTGTGCGCCAGCGTCAACCCGTAAGGCCGTGGTGATGTGAGCGCCGGCTCCGTGGGAAGTGCCTGATATTGCTCGATCATCTTCTTGCCACCGCCCGAGTAGCCGGTGATGGAGGTGGCCGAGATCACGGCGCTCTTCGGCACCAGGCCGGCGTCCACCAGCGGCCGCAGCAGCAGGATGAAGGCGCTGGCGTGGCAGCCCGGGTTGGCGATGCGCTTGGCACCGCGGATGGCGGCGCGCTGGCCGGGCGCCAGTTCGGGCAGGCCGTACACCCAGCCCGGCACCGTGCGGTGCGCGGTGCTGGCGTCGATGAGGCAGGTGTTCGGGTTCGTCACCATCGCCGCGGCTTCGCGGGAGGCGGCGTCGGGCAGGCACAGGAAGGCCACGTCGGCGGCGTTCAGCAGGCGGGCGCGCTCGGCGCTGTCCTTGCGCTTGTCGGCGTCGATGCGCAGCACCTCGATGTCGCTGCGCGCGGCCAGCACCTCGTGGATGCGCAGCCCGGTGGTGCCTTCCTGTCCGTCGACGAAGACTTTGGTGCTCATGGGTGCCTCACTCACAATGCCGCTGCAAGGCGCGGAGGATACAAGCCATGAATGACGCGGCACCCCGCGTACTGAACCTGCCCGGCTGGATGGATTCCGGCCCGACGCACTGGCAGAGCCGTTGGGAGGTGCTGCACGGTTTCGAGCGTGTGCAGCAGGCCGACTGGCAATGGCCCCGCCGCGGCGACTGGATGGCCCGGCTGGAAGAAGTGCTGCTGGCCGCCGACACCCCGGCGCTGCTGGTGGCCCACAGCCTGGGCTGCCACCTCGTGGCCGCCTGGTCCGCGCACAGCCGCCACACGGCTCGCGTGCTCGGTGCGCTGCTGGTGGCCCCGCCCGACACCGAGCGCGAAGACATGCCTCCCCAACTGCACAACTGGCGGCCCATGGTTTGCGAACGCCTGCCCTTCGCCGCCACCGTGCTGTACAGCGCCGACGACCCGTACGCAGCGCCCGGGCGCACGCAAGCACTGGCCGAGGCCTGGGGCGCCGCGGCGCACGGCCTGGGCGCCCTCGGCCACATCAACGGCGACTCGGGCCTGGGTGATTGGCCCGAGGGCCTGGCCCGGCTGCAGGCCCTGGGTTGGCGCGGCGCATGAACAGCCGTGCCGGATGGGCCGTGGTGATCGGCCTGGTGATCGCCACCGTGCTGGGCTGGAGCAGCTTGCTGGGCAGCCACCTGGGGATTTCGGTGCTGCTGATCACCGTGGTGTGCGCTGGGGCGGTCGGGGGCCTGTGGTGGTTGCTGCAGCGCACCAGCGACGCCCGCGCGGCGCTGCGCGAGAAGCTGGCCGGCGCCGACGAAGGCCAGCACCATGAATTCGACGGCGTGACGCTGCGCGTGGAAGACGATGGCCGCCATGTCTGGCTCGATGGCCCCGGCCTGCTGCGCGTGCTGCGCCGCCGTGAGCCCGAAGAAGCGCTGGCCGCGCGCCACACCGGCGCCTGGCGCCGCAACGAGCAGGGCCTGCTGATGCTGCGCGTGGACGCCGTCATCGCCTACCTCGCCAGCATGCCCGGCCGTGACGAGCCGCGGATGCAGAAGCTGCGGCGCTATCTCGAGCGCGACCTGCTCTACCCGGCGCAACGCCGCCGCGAACGTGCCTGAGGCACCGGCCCATACATGACAATCCGCCCATGGTCACCAAGAAGATGAAGGGCCTGGGCATGGGCCTGGAGGCCCTGCTCGGCCCCAAGGTCAGCGAAGTGCCGGCCGCCGCCGCGCCCGCCTTGCCCAACAGCCTGCCGCTGGAGCGCCTGCGTGCCGGCAAGTACCAGCCGCGCACGCGCATGGACGAGGGCTCGCTCTACGAGCTGGCCGAAAGCATCAAGGGCCAGGGCGTGATGCAGCCCATCCTCGTGCGCCCGCTGGCCGAGCCGGGGCAGTACGAGATCATTGCCGGCGAACGCCGCTTCCGTGCCGCCAAGCTGGCCGGGCTGGCCGAGGTGCCTGTGCTCGTGAAGCCGGTGCCCGACGAAGCCGCCGCGGTGATGGCGCTGATCGAGAACATCCAGCGCGAAGACCTCAACCCGCTGGAAGAGGCGCAGGGACTGCAGCGCCTGGTCAACGAGTTCAGCCTCACGCACGAGCAGGCGGCGCAGGCCGTGGGCCGTTCGCGCAGCGCCGCCAGCAACCTGCTGCGCCTGCTGCAGCTGGCCGAGCCCGTGCAGCAGATGCTGCTGGCCGGCGACCTGGACATGGGCCACGCCCGCGCGCTGCTGGCCCTGCCGGCGGCCGAGCAGGTGATGGCCGCGCACGAGATCAGCGCCAAGAAGCTCAGCGTGCGCGAGGCCGAGCGCCTGGTGGCGCGGCAGACGCCCGGCCGCAGTGGTGGCGGCGGCGCCAGCCGCAGCAAGCCGGCGAAATCGCGCGACCTGCTGCGGCTGGAAGAACGCCTGGCCGACCTGCTGACGGCCAGCGTGGAGATCCGCGTGCAGAAGCGCACCGCGCGTGGCGAGGCCGGCGAGATCGCCATCGCCTTCGGTTCGCTGGAAGAGTTGAACGGCTTGCTGGAAAAGCTGGGCGCCGGCGAAGCCTGAGGGGTGTTCAGGCCGGCTGGGCCGCCGCGCGCTGCTTCAGCAGCAGCCACAGCACCGCCGCCATCACCGCCGCGATGGGCAGCAGCGAACCGAGGTTCAGCAGCGTCCAGCCCTGGGTGGTGATCAGCGCGCCCGAGGCGAAGGAGCTCAGCGCCATGGTCCAGAACACGGCCGTGTCCATCAGGCCCTGGGCGCGGTTCTTCTCCTCCGGCCGGTAGGCCTGCGTGAGCAGCGTGCTGCCGCCGGTGTAGAGGAAGTTCCAGCCCACGCCCAGGGCGAACAGCGCCACCAGGAACTGCATCAGGTCCACGCCCGACAGCGCCACCGCCACGCACACCAGGTTCAGCAGCCCGCCCGTGAACATGATGGGCAGCGCGCCGTAGCGCTTGATGAGGTGGCCGGTGAAGAAGCTGGGCACGAACATGCCCAGCACGTGCCATTCGAGCACCAGCGCGGCGCTGCTGAAGGGGTGCTGGCACTGCTGCATGGCGATCGGCGTGGCGGCCATCAGCAGGTTCATCACGCCGTAGCCCAAGGCCGCGCCGATCACGGCCACGGCGAAGATGGGCTGGCGCATCAGCTCGGCCGCGGGCCGGCCGAGGGCGGCGCCAGGCACCGGCGGCACGTGGGCCGGAAAACGGATGAAGCTCAGCACCGCCAGCGCCAGCAGGGCCACGCCCACCAGGGCCAGGTAGGCGCCGGCGAAGGGCAGCGGCAGCCAGTCGCGCGTGGCGCTGGCCAGGTTGGGCCCGATGAAGGCGCCGGCAATGCCGCCGGCCAGCACCATCGACAGGGCGCGTTCCTTGTAGGCGGGTGCCACGAGCTCGGCGCCGGTGAAGCGGTAGAGCGCCCCGTTGGCGCTGTAGAAGCCCGCCATGACCGTGGACAGCAACAGCAGCCAGAAGCTCTGCAGGGACACCGCCAGCGCGCAGCCCGCGCAGGCGACGATGGCCACCAACAGCCCGATCTGGAACGAACGCTTGCGCCCCACACGCGCCTGCAGCCGCGACACCGGCATGGCCGACAGCGCCGCCCCCACCACATAGCCCGTGACGGGCAGTGTGGCCATCCAGCCCAGCGGCGCCAGCGACAGCCCCACCAGCCCGTTGATGGCGATGAAGGTGACGTTGTTGACGAGAAACAGCGCCTGACAGACGGTCAGCAGCCAGAGGTTTGCATTCATCGGCAGGGCGCGACCCCAGGGCTGTGCGCAGTGCGCCGGTGTGGCGCGCGCGTCGGGCCGATCATCGCACCGTGTGGAACCTTTGCAGGGCGGTGGAGCTCCATCGCGGTGCGTGGGGCCTGCCGTGGTCAGCCTGCGCGCGGGCCCGGGCGTTGAAGCCAGGGCACCTCGGGCTGGTGATGCCGCAGATGAGGGCCCCCCAGGGCATAGCTCTTGCACAGCGGAGCCAGCGTTGCGGAAATGCCGTTGCCGCAGAAAAGGTTGTGGAAAGGGCTGGACTTCGCCGCATGGGTGCGGAGCAGAATGAACGAAGCTGAGATCACACGACAGCGCCCCGCATGAACCGGTGGGGCCGGTGGCGAAGGAAAGCTCTGATGGAGCCTGGGTCTGTCAAGCCGGGACTCCATCAGAACTTCCCGGGCACGGTTGGGGGTGGATATGGGTCCACTTCGGCCGCGCCTGCGAACACCGGAGGCCGCATGGACGTGATCAGCCACTTTGCCGCTCGCTACGAGCGTACGCGTGAAGAAGAGCTCTCGCTCGAGGACTACCTCGCGGAGTGCAAGCGCAACCCCCTGGCCTATGCCAGCGCCGCCGAGCGCATGCTCAAGGCCATCGGCGAGCCCACCACGGTGGACACGCGCAACGACCCGCGGCTCTCGCGCCTGTTCGCGAACAAGGTCATCAAGGTCTACCCGGCCTTCGCCGAGTTCTACGGCATGGAGGACGCCATCGAACAGGTGGTGTCCTATTTCAGACACGCCGCGCAGGGGCTGGAGGAAAAGAAACAGATCCTCTACCTGCTGGGCCCGGTGGGCGGCGGCAAGAGCAGCATCGCCGAGCGCCTGAAGCAGCTGATGCAGGAAGTGCCCTTCTACGCCATCAAGGGCAGCCCGGTGAACGAGAGCCCGCTGGGGCTCTTCGACGCCGCGGAGGACGGGCCGATTCTCGAAAGCGAATACGGCATCCCGCGCCGCTACCTCAACCGCATCTTGAGCCCCTGGGCCGTGAAGCGGCTGGAGGAGTTCGGCGGCGACATCCGCAAGTTCAAGGTGGTCAAGCGCCACCCCAGCATCCTCAAGCAGGTGGGCATCAGCAAGACCGAGCCCGGCGACGAGAACAACCAGGACATCAGCAGCCTGGTCGGCAAGGTCGACATCCGCAAGCTCGAGAGCTATTCACAAGACGACCCCGACGCCTACAGCTACAGCGGCGGCCTGTGCCTGGCCAACCAGGGCCTGCTGGAATTCGTGGAGATGTTCAAGGCGCCCATCAAGGTGCTGCACCCGCTGCTGACGGCCACCCAGGAAGGCAACTTCAAGGGCACCGAAGGTTTCGGCGCCATCCCCTTCGACGGCGTGGTGCTGGCGCACAGCAACGAAAGTGAGTGGAAGGCCTTCCGCAACAACAAGAACAACGAGGCCTTCCTCGACCGCATCTACATCGTGAAGGTGCCCTACTGCCTGCGCGTGAGCGAAGAGATCAAGATCTACGAGAAGCTGCTGAAGAACTCGTCACTCGCCGCGGCCACCTGCGCGCCGGGCACGCTGAAGATGATGAGCCAGTTCGCCATCCTCACCCGCCTGAAGGAGCCGGAGAACTCGTCGCTGTATTCCAAGATGCTGGTCTACGACGGCGAGAACCTGAAGGACACCGACCCGCGCGCCAAGAGCTACCAGGAGTACCGCGACTACGCCGGTGTCGACGAGGGCATGAACGGCATCAGCACGCGTTTTGCCTACAAGATCCTCAGCAAGGTCTTCAACTTCGACAGCACCGAGGTGGCCGCCAACCCCGTGCACCTGATGTACGTGCTGGAGCAGCAGATCGAACGCGAGCAGTTCGCGAAAGAACTGGAAGACAAGTACGTCGGCTACATCAAGGAACTGCTGGCGCCGCGTTATGCCGAGTTCATCGGGAAAGAGATCCAGACCGCGTATCTCGAGAGTTACTCCGAATACGGCCAGAACATCTTCGACCGCTACGTCACCTACGCCGATTACTGGATACAAGACCACGAGTACCGCGACACCGACACCGGCGAGGTCTTCGACCGCGGCTCTTTGAACGCCGAGCTGGAGAAGATCGAGAAGCCCGCCGGCATTGCCAACCCGAAGGACTTCCGCAACGAGATCGTCAACTTCGTGCTGCGCGCGCGCGCCAGCAACCAGGGCAAGAACCCGGTGTGGACCAGCTACGAGAAGCTGCGCACCGTGATCGAAAAGAAGATGTTCTCGAACACCGAGGAGCTGCTCCCGGTGATCAGCTTCAACGCCAAGGCCAGCGCCGACGAGGCCAAGAAGCACGAAGATTTCGTCACTCGCATGGTGGCCAAGGGCTACACGCAGAAGCAGGTGCGCTTGCTCTGTGAGTGGTACCTGCGCGTGCGGAAGAGCAGCTGATGCAGCAGATCATCGACCGCCGCCTTGCCGGGAAAAACAAGTCCATCGGCAACCGCGAGCGTTTCCTGCGCCGGCACAAGGAGCAGATCCGCGAGGCGGTCAAGCGTGCCATCGACGGCCGCAGCATCAGCGATGTCGAGCGCGGCGAGGACATCCACATCCCGAAGAAGGACCTGAGCGAACCCGTGTTCGGCCACGGCCCGGGCGGCGTGCGCGAGGTGGTGCACCCGGGCAACAAGGACTTCGTGCAGGGCGATCGCATCGAACGCCCGAAAGGCGGGCAGGGCGGTGGGGGCTCGGGCAAAGGCCAGGCCAGCGACAGCGGCGAAGGCGAGGACGATTTCGTCTTCGCGCTGAGCAAGGAAGAGTTCATGCAGGTCTTCTTCGAAGACCTGGCGCTGCCCCACCTGGTGCGCACGCAACTGGCCGAAATGCCCGAATGGAAAAGCCAACGCGCCGGTTTCTCCAGCGACGGCACGCCCAACAACCTGCACGTGGTGCGCAGCATGCGCGGCGCCCTGGGCCGGCGCATCGCCTTGGGCAACGGGCCGCGGCGCGAGCTGCATGCGATGGAAGAACGCCTGGCCGAGATGCAGGCCGCGTTGCAGCCGGGCGATGTGGTGGCCGAAGCCGCCGTGAAGGCGCTGGCCGAAGAGATACGCCTCCTGCGCGGCCGCATCGAACGCATCCCCTACCTCGACCCCATCGACCTGCGCTACCGCAGCCGCATCAAGGTGCCGGTGCCCACGAGCAAGGCGGTGATGTTCTGCCTGATGGACGTCAGCGGCAGCATGGACGAGGCGCGCAAGGAGCTCAGCAAGCGCTTCTTCATCCTGCTGTACCTCTTCCTCACGCGGCACTACGAGAAGATCGACCTCGTCTTCATCCGCCACCACACGCAGGCGCAAGAGGTGGACGAGCAGAACTTCTTCCACGCGCGTGAAACCGGCGGCACCGTGGTCAGCAGCGCGCTGGTGCTGATGGAAGAGATCATCAAGGCGCGCTACGACCCGGCGCAGTGGAACATCTACGGCGCGCAGGCCAGCGACGGCGACAACTGGCACCACGACAGCGGGCGCTGCCGCGAGATCCTCAGCGAGAAGATCCTGCCGCTGGTGCGTTACTTCGCCTACGTGCAGGTGGCCGAAGAAGAGCAGAACCTGTGGGACGAGTACACGCAGCTGCAGGCCGCGCACCGCCACTTCGCGATGCGCAAGGCCGTGCAGGCCAGCGAGATCTACCCGGTGTTCCGCGATCTGTTCAAGAAGGAAGGCGCGAAAGCGGCATGAAGCCTCGTCCCCTGGCCCTGGAACAACCGCTGCCGCTGGCCCAGCGCCCTGGCGAACCGCTGGCCGCCCCCAGCGACTGGAGCTTCGAGCTCATCGAGCAGTACCACCGCGTCATCAAGGCCACGGCCGAGCGTTTCGGGCTGGACACCTACCCGAACCAGCTGGAGATCATCACCGCCGAGCAGATGATGGACGCCTACGCCAGCGTGGGCATGCCGGTGAACTACCGCCACTGGAGCTACGGCAAGGAGTTCATCGCCACCGAGAAGAACTACAAGCGCGGCCACATGGGCCTGGCCTACGAGATCGTCATCAACAGCAACCCTTGCATCAGCTACCTGATGGAAGAGAACACGCTGGCGATGCAGGCCCTGGTGATTGCGCACGCGGCCTACGGCCACAACAGCTTCTTCAAGGGCAACTACCTCTTCCGCATGTGGACCGATGCAGCGTCCATCATCGACTACCTGGTCTACGCGAAGAACTACGTCGCGCAGTGCGAAGAGAAGCACGGCCTGGATGCCGTGGAGAGCTTTCTCGACAGCTGCCACGCGCTGCAGAACCACGGCGTCGACCGCTACCGGCGCCCCAGCCGCAAGAGCCTGGCGCAGGAGCTGAGCGAACGCATCGACCGCGAGGCCTATGCCCAGCGCCAGGTCAACGACCTCTGGCGCACGCTGCCGCGCACGGCCGCCAAGGAAGGCGTGGCGCCCGAGGCCAAGCGCTTCCCGGAAGAGCCGCAGGAGAACCTGCTGTACTTCATCGAGAAGAACGCGCCGCTGCTGGAGCCTTGGCAGCGCGAGATCGTGCGCATCGTCCGCAAGGTGGCGCAGTACTTCTACCCGCAGCGCCAGACGCAGGTGATGAACGAGGGCTGGGCCACCTTCTGGCACCACCGCCTGCTCAACACCATGTACGACGACGGCTACCTCACCGACGGCGTGATGCTGGAGTGGCTGACCTCGCACACCAACGTCATCTACCAGCCGCCGGTGGGCCACCGTGCCTACAGCGGCATCAACCCCTATGCGCTGGGCTTCGCGATGTACACCGACATCCAGCGCATCTGCGAGCACCCCACGGAAGAAGACCGCCAGTGGTTCCCCGACATCGCCGGCAAGCCCTGGCTGCCGGTGCTGGACCACGCCATGCGCAACTTCAAGGACGAGAGCTTCATCGGCCAGTACCTCAGCCCGAAACTGATGCGCGAGCTGCGCCTCTTCGCCATCACCGACGACGAGAAGCAGAGCGAGCTGGAGGTCAGCGCCATCCATGACGAAGCCGGCTACCGCCGCGTGCGCGAATCGCTCAGCAGGCAGTACGACCTGGGGCAGCGCGAACCCAACATCCAGGTCTGGAACGTGAACCTGCGGGGCGACCGCAGCCTCACGCTGCGCCACTTCCAGCACCAGGACCGGCCCCTGCACGACAGCGGCCAGGAGGTGCTGAAGCACGTGGCGCGGCTGTGGGGTTTCGGCGTGCAGCTGGAAAGCGTCAACGCCAAGGGCGAGGTCACCAAGCGCTTTGGCGTTCAGGCGCCCACGGGGGCCTGAAACCGGCCCGGTTTGCGGGCGGGCGCTGGCCCGTTCGGCAGGGCACGGCGCCCTGCAAGTGCGCAGAAATCGGTAACGATCTCGTTACCATTGAGGATTGACTGGCGCCTGTCCAGCCAAGCCCTGAACAGCTGCCCACGCCCCAAGGCCCCGACTTGCTCAACCTGCCCCGTCCGACGCTGGAAGCGCTGGAGTCGCTGGACCTGCCCACGCCCCCGGGCGCCGTGCTGGCCTTCCTTCAGGCGGTCGCGCGCGACGACATCTCGATGGACGAGCTGGCCGAGCTGGTGCGGCGCGAGCCCGCACTCGCCGCGCGCGTGCTGACGGTGGCCAACTCGGCCGCCTACAAGACCCGCGGAGAACTGCGCAGCCTGAAGCAGTGCCTGCAGGTGCTGGGCGTGCGCACCTTGCACAGCATCGCCGCCAGCATCGCCGTGCGCGAGGCCTTCGCAGGCCTGACCGGTGCGCGGGCCGGCGATTTCGACGGCTTCTGGCGCCACACGCTGATGGTGGCCGAGCTGGCGCAGGCCATCGCCACGGCCACCGAGCAGCCCAACCCCGAAGAAGCCTACCTCGCCGGCCTGCTGCACGATGTGGGCGAGCTGCTGCTGCTGGGCGGCCTGCCTGCCCGCTACGGCCCGCTGCTGGGCGAAGCCGGCGGCACCGAGACAGCACTGGTGCCGCTGGAACGCGCCGCGCTGCAGACCGACCACGCGGCCGTGGGCGCCTGGCTGGTCGACCGCTGGCAGCTGCCTTCCTTCATGGCCGATGCGCTGCTCTTCCACCACCACAGCCCGGAAGACGTGGCGCTGGCCGACCCGCTGACCCGCGCGCTGTGGGTGGCCCACGCCTGCGACGCGCTGGCCGCCGATGCCGCGCCCGATGCCGCCGCCTTCGAATCGGCCGGCCACCTGGTGGGCCTGCCCGCCATGCTGCTGGCGCGTCTGGTGGGGCAGGCGCAGGCCGATGTGGCCACGCTGGCCGGCGCCCTGGGCGTGAAAACCGTTGCCGGGCCTACGCCCCTGCCGCTGTGGCGCCCGGCGCCACCGGCCACGCCCGATGTCGCCCGCGAGCAGCTGCGCGAAACACTCAGCGCCATGGCCACGCTGCAGCCGCTGCAGCACGAGCTGGCCGCGGCCGACAGCGAGCCGCAATTGCTCAACGCCGCGCGCGAATCGGCCCGCATCCTCTTCGGCGTGCGCGATGTCGTCTTTCTGCTGCGCAGCGGCGCCGACGCCGTGCTCTCGGCCCTGTCGCTGCCCGGCCAGCCGCCGCAGCTGCAGCGCCTGCAGGTCAACCTGCAGAACGCGGCCTCGGGCGCCTGCGGCCGCGCGGCGCACACCGGGCGCACCTGTTCCACCTTCGAGAGCGGGCCTGCGGGGCCGTTGTCGGTCAGCGACCTGCAGCTGGCGCGTGCCCTGGGCAGCGAAGGCCTGCTGTGCGTGCCCATGGCCGCCGGCGGCGTGGTGCTGGGCGTGATGGCCTGCCCCGTGGGTCGCCTGCAGGCCGAACGGCTGGAGCAGCGCCTGGCGCTGCTGGGCAGCTTTGCCGGCCTGCTGGCCGGCCACCTGCAGCAGTGGCGCGCGCAGCGCGAACGCGACCGCGAACTCGAAGCCGCCACCGCCGACCGCCTGCGCGAGCGCGAGCGCCAGGTGGTGCACGAGGTCAGCAACCCGCTGGGCATCATCAAGAACTACCTCACCCTGGTGCGGCGCAAGCTGCCCGAGGGCGTGCAGCTCGGCGAGGAGCTGCAGGTGCTGCACGAGGAAATCGACCGCGTGGGCCGCATCGTGCGCCAGCTGGGCGAGCCGCCGCCGGACAGCGCTGCGGCTGCCGACACGCTGGATCTCAACACCGCCGTCGAAGGCCTGTATGCGCTCTACGCAGAGCCGCTGTTCGGGCGCGCCGGCATCGAGCTGGCGCTGGAACTCCAGCGTCCGCTGGCCGCCACGCGCGCCGACCGCGACGGCCTGCGCCAGATCGTGCTGAACCTGTGGAAGAACGCGGCCGAGGCGCTGCCCCCCGGTGCGCGCGTGACCACCAGCACCGCCGACCACATCCACCGCGACGGCCGCATCTACACGCAGCTGTGCATCGCCGACAACGGCCCCGGCCTGCCGGGTGACGTGATGGTGTCGCTGTTCCGGCCGCTGGGCCGAACGCGCCGTGCGGGGCACTCGGGCCTGGGACTGTCCATCGTCCACACCCTCGTCACCCGCCTGGGCGGCGAAATCGCCTGCCAGAGCCAGGCCGGCCGCGGCACGCGATTCTTCATCCTGCTGCCGCAGCAGCCTGCCGATGCCGGCACAGCCACCCCGGCCCAGCGCCTCGTGTCCCCGCCTGCTGCCCCATGAACGCGCTGGTCGACCATCTCCATACGCCGCTGCCGGCCGGCCCCGGCACGCCGCAGCTGCTGCTGGTGGACGACGACGCGCGCCTGCGCGGCAGCTTCCGCCTGCTGCTCGCGCAGCCCGGCCGCGACATCGCCGAAGCCGGCTCGGGCGAAGAGGCCCTGGCCACGCTGAAGGCGCGCAGCTTCGACCTGGTGCTGCTCGACATCGGCCTGCCCGGCATCTCGGGCCTGGACGTGCTGCGCTGGCTGGCCGAGAACCGCCCGCACACCGGCGTGATGATGGTCAGCGGCCAGCGCGAACTCGAAGCCGCCGTGCGCGCTTTGCGCCACGGTGCGCTCGATTTCGTGCGCAAGCCCGACGACCTCGACTTCCTGCCCGAGCGCGTGGAGCAGACGCTGCTGCGCCTGCGCCTGCAGCGCGAGAACGCCGAGATGACGGCGCGGCTGGCGCACTCGGAGCGGCTGCACCGCTTCCTGGTGGAAAGCTCGCCCGACATCGTCTACACGCTCGACGAGAACGGGCGCTTCGTCTTCGTGAACCCGCGCGTCGAATCGCTGCTGGGCTATGCGCGTGACGAGCTGCTGGGCAGCCATTACACGCGCATCGTGCACGAGGACGACGTGGCCCTGGCGCGTTTCGCGTTCGCCGAGCGCCGCAGTGATGAACGCGCCTCCACCAACATCGAGCTGCGCCTGCTGTGCGGGCCGCGCCTGGCCGGCGGCCGAGCGCAACGCCACCTGGTGACGACGGTCAGCGCCATGGGCGTGTACGACGACACCGCCGCGCCGGGCGCGGTGCCCGGCGCGCCCTCGGGCCTGCGGCAGCGGCGGCGTTTCGTGGGCAGCTACGGCGTGGTGCGCGACATCACCGACCGCAAGCGCGCCGAAGAGACCATCAGCTTCCAGGCCTTGCACGACCAGCTGACCGATCTGCCCAACCGCCGCCTGTTCAAGGACCACCTCGAGCTGGCGCTGGTGCAGGCCGAACGCCGCGGCCAGCTGGTGGGCGTGATGTTCATCGACCTCGACCGCTTCAAGCTCGTGAACGACACCTACGGCCACCTGCTGGGCGACGAGCTGCTGCGCAGCTTTGCGCACCGGTTGCGCGGCTGCGTGCGCGCGGGCGACACCGTGGCGCGCCAGGGCGGCGACGAGTTCACCGTGCTGCTGCCCGACCTGACCAATGCCGATGACGCGCTGCCCATCGCGCAGAAGATCCTGGCCGAGCTGGACAAACCCTTCCTGCTGGGCGACCGCGAGTTCCGCGCCACCGCCAGCGTGGGCATTGCCACCTACCCGCGCGACGGGCTCACGGCCGAGCAGCTGATGCAGAACGCCGACATCGCGATGTACGAGGTGAAGACCAGCGGCCGCAATGGCGGGCGCATGTTCACCACCGGGATGAACGCCGGCCACACGCAGCGCCTGGCGCTGGAGAACGATCTGCGCCGCGCTGTCGCCCAGGGCCAGTTCGAGGCGCATTTCCAGCCCCAGGTCAGCCTGGGGCAGGGGCGCGTGGTCGGTGTGGAGCTGCTCATCCGCTGGCGCCACCCGGTGCTCGGGTTGCTGATGCCCGGCCAGTTCGTGGCGCTGGCCGAAGAGACCGGGATGATCTGCGCCTTGAGTGACTGGGTGCTGGAGCGCGCCTGCGGCCAACTCGCGCTGTGGCACGCGCTGGGCTACCGCCATCTGCGCATGGCGGTGAACCTCAGTCCGCTGGAGCTGGTGCGCAACGACATCGTCGAGCGCGTGACCGCACCGCTGGCGCGCCACCTGCTGCCGCCGGGTGCGCTGGAGATCGAGATCACCGAGAACATGCTGCTCGACGACGCGCCCAGCGTCGTGGAAAAGCTCGAGCGCCTGCGCGCGCAGGGCGTGCGCGTGGCCATCGACGATTTCGGCACGCGCTACTCGTCGCTGGCTTACCTGCGGCGCTTTCCCATCCACAGCCTGAAGATCGACCAGAGCTTCGTGCGCGACCTGGGCGTGGAGGGTGACTCGCCCATCATCCAGGCCATCGTCGGCATCGCGCGCGGCTTCAACCTGCAACTGGTGGCCGAAGGCGTGGAGACGGTGGAGCAGCTGCAGGCGCTGCGTGCGATGGGCTGCGACGAGGTACAGGGCTACCTGCTCGGCCGCCCCATGCCGGCGTCGGCGCTGACACCCTTGCTGAGCCACCCGCCACAGTTGCCGACGCCGCTGGGCGGGTGAAGGCCAGGCCTCAGCTGTCCACCTTCACGTTGCCGTCCTTCACCACCTTGGCCCACTTGGCCTGCTCGCTCAGGATGAACTGCGCGAACTTCTCGCGGCTGCCGCCGCCGTCTTCGGCGCCGTAGGTTTCCAGCTGCGCCACCACGTCGGGCATGGCCAGCACGGTGTTGGTGTCGCGGTTGATCTTGTCGGCGATGGCCGCCGGCAGGCCCTTGGGCCCGACCAGGCCGTACCAGGTGGTGGCCTCGAAGCCATCGAAGCCCTGCTCCTGCATCGTCGGCACCGTGGGGTGGCCCTTGGCGCGCTGCAGGCGGGTCTGGGCCACGGCGACGATCTTGCCGCTCTTCACGTGCGGCGTGGCCGAGGTCATGGTCTCGAAGCAGTACTGCACCTGCCCGCCCATCAGGTCGGTGAGCGCCGGGCCGCTGCCTTTGTAGGGCACGTGGATGGCGTCCACCTTCGCGCGCACCTTGAACATCTCCAGCGCCAGGTGCTGGGCCGAGCCCTGGCCGGCCGACGCGAAGGCGATCTTGCCCGGCTCGGCGCGGCAGCGCGCCACCACCTCGGCCACGCTCTTGTTCGGCACGCCGGGGTTGGCCACCAGCAGGTTGGGCGTCACGCCCACCAGGCAGATGGGCACGAAGTCCTTCTCGGCGTTGTAGCGCAGCTTGGCGCCCTGCAGCGCCGGGCCCAAAGCGTGGCTGTTGATGTGCGCCATCAGCAGCACGCTGCCGTCACCCGGCTGCTGCGCGATGTGCTCGGCCGCGATCAGCCCGGCCGCGCCCGCCCTGGTTTCGACGATGACCTGGTGGCCCCACATCTGCGTGAGCTTGGCGCTCACCACACGCGCCAGCGCGTCGGTGCCGCCGCCGGGCGGGAAGCCCACGACGATCTTCACCGGGCCGCTGGGCCAGCCGCTTTGCGCGAACGCGGCGCTTGGAACGGCCAGTGCCGCGGCGGCGCCTTGGATCAGGGTGCGTCTCTTCATCGTCGTGTCTCCTGCTTTTGTGAACGGGAACTCATCAAGGCCTGGCGCGGAACCGGCTCTGCCGGGCCGCTGCCAGAGCCCCCTCGGGGGGTGGCGAGCGGAGCGAGCCTGGGGGCTATGTGAAAGCTTCCATGAGGGCCTGCACGCCGCTGCCGGCCAGCTTCACGCCGGCCTGCTTCAGGCCCATCTCGCAGCCGGCCACGGTGGCCACCAGCGTGAGGTCGTTGCAGTCGCCCAGGTGGCCGATGCGGAACATGCGGCCCTTGACCTTGCCCAGGCCCGTGCCCAGGCTCATGTCGTAGCGTGTGTGGATGAGCTTGCGCACGGCGTCGGCATCCACGCCCGCGGGCGTGACCACGCCGGTGAGCACCGGCGAGTACACCGCCGGGTCGGCGCACTGGATGGGCAGGCCCCAGGCCGTGACGGCCGCGCGCACGCCGGCGGCCCAGCGCTGGTGGCGCGCGAACACGGTGGGCAGGCCCTGCGCCAGCAGCATGTCCAGCGCCTCGTGCAGGCCGTAGAGCAGGTTGGTGCTGGGCGTGTAGGGCCAGTAGCCGCCCTTGTTCATCTCCACGATCTCGTCCCAGGCCCAGAAGCTCTTGGGCAACTTGGCGGTCTTGCTGACCTCCAGCGCACGCGGGCTCAAAGCGTTGAAGCTGATGCCCGGCGGCAGCATCAGGCCCTTCTGCGAGCCGCTGATGGCCACGTCCACGCGCCACTCGTCGTGGCGGTAGTCGGCGCTGGCCAGGCCCGAGATGGTGTCCACCATCAGCAGCGCCGGGTGCTTGACGCTGTCGATGGCGCGGCGCACGGCGGCGATGTCGCTGGTGACGCCGGTGCTGGTTTCGTTGTGCACCACGCACACGGCCCGGATCTGGTGGCCGGCATCGGCCCGCAGGCGCTCTTCGATCAGCGCCGCATTGACGCCGCGGCGCCAGGCCAGCGGCAGGCCGGTCTCGGCGCAGGTGCCGGGCTCGCTGATGAACTCGGTCTGCAGGCCCAGGCGCGTGGCCATCTTCTGCCACAGCGTGGCGAACTGGCCGGTCTCCACCATCAGCACCCGGTCACCGGGGCTCATGGTGTTGGCCAGCGCCGCCTCCCAGGCGCCGGTGCCGCTGGCGGGGTAGATGGCCACCGGGTGCTGCGTCTGGAAGATCTGCTGGATGCCGGCCAGCACCTTCAGCCCCAGGCGGCCGAACTCGGGGCCGCGGTGGTCGATGGTGGGCAGGCACATCGCGCGCAGGATGCGGTCGGGCACCGGGCTGGGCCCAGGGATCTGCAGGAAGTGCCGGCCGGAAGGGTGCTGGTTCAGCGTGAGCATGGGAATTCCTTTCGCGCCGAAGTTTTGCATGCAAAACAGCCTGGGGCTTGCTGGATTACCCGAGGCTGCCTCTGCGTCACCCGTCCAGATTTGCATGCAGAATGTGCTCACCATGGCAGACATCATCGAACTGGGCCCCGCGGGGCTGCACGAGCAGGCCGCCGCACGCCTGCGCACCTGGCTGGTGGAAGGCCGCATCGCCCCGGGCGCCAAGCTCAACGAACGTGAACTCGCCGAGGCCCTGCACATCAGCCGCACCCCGCTGCGCGAGGCCATCAAGATGCTGGCCGCCGAGGGCCTGGTGGACCTGCTGCCCAACCGCGGCGCCGTGGCCGTGAAGCTGACCGAGGCCGACGTGGTGCACAGCTTCGAGCTGCTGGCCGAGCTGGAAGGCCTGGCCGGCGAGCTGGCCGCGCAGCGCATCACCGATGCCGCACGCGGCGAACTGCGCGCCAAGCACTACGAGATGCTGGCCTGCCACGCGCGGCATGACCTCTCGGGCTACTACCGGCTGAACGCGCTGATCCACGCCGGCATCGCCGAAGCGGCTGCCAACCCGGTGCTGGACAGCACGCTGCAGAAGGTGAACGCGCGGGTGCAGAGCCTGCGCTTCCGCACCAACCAGAACGAAGCCAAGTGGCAGCGCGCGATGCAGGAGCACACGCAGATGCTCGAAGCGCTGGACGCGCGCGACGGCGCGGCGCTGCGGCAGATCCTGAAGACCCACCTCGCGCACAAGCGCGACACCGTGCTGGAGCTGATGCGCGCCGGCACGCTGGCCGAGCGCTGGCAGGGGCAGCAGGCATGAACGCCCTCACCCGCGAAGAAACCGCGCGCCTGGGCCCGCCGGCCGAACACCCGCACACCGCTCTGCCGTCCAACGAGGTGTGCGAAGCCCTGGCGCGCCGCCTGCGCGCCGAAACACGCGGCGAGGTGATGTTCGACGCCGCCTCGCGCGGACGCTATGCCACCGACGCGTCGATCTACCAGATCACCCCCGTGGGCGTGTTCGTGCCCACCACGCCAGAAGACGTGGCCACCGCGCTGGCCGTGGCGCGTGAACTGAAGGTGCCCGTGCTGCCGCGTGGCGGCGGCACCAGCCAGTGCGGCCAGACCACGGGCGCCGCGCTGGTCATCGACTGCAGCAAGCACCTGCGCCGCGTGCTCGATGTGAACCCCGAGGCCCGCACCGCCACGGTGGAACCCGGCCTGGTGCTGGACCACCTCAACGCCGCGCTGAAGCAACACGGCCTCTGGTACCCGGTGGACGTGTCCACCAGCGCGCAGGCCACTTTGGGCGGCATGGCAGGCAACAACTCCTGCGGCAGCCGCAGCCTCTTCTACGGCAACATGGTGCACAACGTGGCCGGCGCGCAGGCCTGGCTGGCCGATGGCGAGGTGGTGGACTTCGGCCGCGTTGACCAGGCCAGCGGCCGCGCCGCGCAGTTCGCGAACTTCGTGCGCGGCCTGGCCGAGCAGCACCGCGCCGAGATCGAGGCGCACTGGCCGCAGGTGATGCGCCGCGTCGCAGGCTACAACCTCGACATCTTCCACCCCCGCAGCGAGCGCCCGTACACGCCCGACGGCAGTGTCAACCTCGCACACCTGCTGGTGGGCAGCGAGGGCACGCTGGCCTTCACGAAGAGCCTCACGCTGAACCTGGCCGAGCTGCCGCGGCACAAGGCCCTGGGCATCGTCAACTTCACCAGCTTCCACCGCGCGATGGACAGCGCGCAGCACCTCGTGAAGCTGGGGCCTACGGCCGTGGAGCTGGTCGACCGCACGATGGTGGAGCTGGCCCTGGCCAACCCCGCCTTCGCGCCCACCATGCGCACGGCCTTGATCGGCCAACCCGAGGCCATCCTGCTGGTGGAGTTCGCCGGTGCCGACAAGGCGGCCCTGCTGCAGAAGCTGCGCGACCTCGAGGCCCTGATGGGCGACCTGGGCCTGCCCGGCACCGTGGTGGCCATGCCCGACGAGGCCGCGCAGAAGAACCTGTGGGAGGTGCGCAAGGCCGGCCTGAACATCATGATGAGCCTGAAGGGCGACGGCAAGCCGGTGAGCTTCATCGAAGACTGCGCCGTGCCGCTGGTGCACCTGGCCGAGTACACGGATGCGCTGACCGAGGTGTTCGCGCGCCACGGCACGCGCGGCACCTGGTACGCGCACGCCAGCGTGGGCACGCTGCACGTTCGGCCCATTCTCGACATGCGGCGCGATGGCGCACAGCGCATGCGCGCCATCGCCGAAGAAGCCGCCGCGCTGGTGCGCCGGTACAAGGGCGCCTTCAGCGGCGAGCACGGCGACGGCCTGTGCCGCGGCGAGTGGATCGAATGGCAGTTCGGGCCGAAGCTGGGCGAAGCTTTCCGCGCCATCAAGCACGAGCTCGACCCGCAGCGCCTCTTCAACCCCGGCAAGATCGTCGACACGCCCAAGATGGACGAGGGCGCGCTCTTCCGCTTTCCGCCGGCCGACGCGCCGAAGCCTTACCGCCGCATCGCACTGACACCCGTGCTCGACTGGAGCGCCTGGAACGTCCAGGCCCACCCCGTCACCGAGCAAACCACCGCGCCTGGCACTGGCGGCGACAGCACGCACGGCCTGGCTATGGCCGTGGAGATGTGCAACAACAACGGCCACTGCCGCAAGTTCGACGCCGGCACCATGTGCCCGAGCTACCGCGTCACGCGCGACGAGCAGCATGTCACCCGTGGCCGCGCGAACACGCTGCGGCTGGCCCTGAGCGGGCAACTCGGGCCCGACGCCTTCACCAGCGAAGCCGTCGCCGAGGTGATGGACCTCTGCGTCAGCTGCAAAGGCTGCAAGCGCGATTGCCCCACGGGCGTGGACATGGCGCGCATGAAGCTGGAGTTCACCGCGCAGTACAAGGCGCGCCATGGTTTCACGCTGAAAGACCGGCTGCTCGCCGGGCTGCCGCGGCAGGTGCAGCGCGCCGCACGTGTGCCGGGCCTGGCCGCGCTGCTGAACCTGCGCAACCGCAGCCCGCTGGCGCGGCGGCTGGGCGAGCGCTGGCTGGGCATCGCCGCCGGCCGCACGCTGCCGGCCTTCCGGCGCGACACCTTCTGGGCGCGCCGCGCCGCCGCCACACCGGGCACGCCCTTCGTCGGGGCCGACGAAGCCATCGCCGCGGCGCGCGCCGGCCAGAGGGTGGCCGTGCTCTTCGTCGACACCTTCAACGGCGGCTTCGAGACCGAAAACGCGCTCGATGCCGCGCGCGTGCTGCACGCGGCCGGTTACGCGCTGCACACGGTCAGCAAGGACGGCGGCCACCACTGCTGCGGCCGCACGATGCTGGCCGCCGGCCAGGTGGCCGCGGCGCGGGCTTCGCTCTCGGCGCTGCTCGACGCGTTGCTGCCGCTGGTCAGCGCCGGCATTCCCGTGGTGGGCCTGGAGCCCAGCTGCCTGCTCACCTTGCGCGACGAGGCGCTGGCGCTGAAGCTCGGCCCCAAGGCCGAGGCGGTGGCCGCGCAAGCGCTGCTCTTCGAGGAGTTCATCGCCCGCGAAGTGAAGGCCGGCCGCTTTGCCTTGTCGCTGAGGCCGCTGGACCAACCGCTGCTCGTGCACGGCCACTGCCACCAGAAGGCCTTCGGCGCCGTCAGCCCGGTGCTGGAGGTGCTGAAGCTCATCCCCGGCGCGCAACCGCAACTCATCGAGAGCAGCTGCTGCGGCATGGCCGGCCACTTCGGCTACGAGGCGCGCCACCAGGCGGTGTCGAAGCAGATGGCCGAACTCAGCCTGCTGCCTGCCATCCGCCAGCAGCCCGATGCCGTGGTGGTGGCCGACGGCACCAGTTGCCGCCACCAGATCGAACACGGCGCGCAGCGGCAGGCCGTGCATGCGGCGGCGCTGCTGGCTTCGTTGCTCCACTGAGCCCGGGCGCACAGCCACGCAGACCGCAGGAATGCGCTGCCGGGCCGCCGCATTTCCGCGTTTGGCCCCGGGTGCGGCACCGCAACATCACGGGCATGGAGCGCACTGCCTTGCCGCTGGCCCTGCCGGCGCTGACCCTCTTGCCCGGTCTGCACGGTGCGCTGTTCATCGTCTGCCTGGGCAGCAGCCTCACCTTGCTGGCCGCACGGCGCGGCCGCTTTCTCGAGGGCCTGCGTGCGGCCGTGCACCTGCTGGGCTTCAGCGAGGTGAACCGGGAAGAGCCCTTGCCCGAGGAACTGCTGCCCTGGGCGGGCAATGTCTGAGGCTGGCTTTCCGCCTAGACCGGCTGCAGCGCGAACACCTTCCCCGGGTTCATGATGTTCTGTGGGTCCAGCGCCTGCTTGATCGCCCGCATGGCGGCCACCGCCGGCGCGCCGGCTTCTTCCAGCAGGTAGCCCATCTTGTGCAGGCCCACGCCGTGCTCGCCGGTGCAGGTGCCTTCCAGCCGCAGCGCACGGCGCACCATCCGCACGTTGAGTTCCTCCACCTTCGCGGCCTCTGCGGCGTCGTTCGGGTCCATCAGGTAGCTCAGGTGGAAGTTGCCGTCGCCCACGTGGCCGACGATCCAGTAAGGGATGCCGCTGGCCTCGGCCTCGGCCACGCTCTCGTTGATGCTTTCGGCCAGGCGTGAGATGGGCACGCAGGTGTCGCTGCTCTGGCAGCGGCAGCCCGGGCGCAGCTGCAGCGCCGCGAAATAGGCCTGGTGGCGCGCCGTCCACAGCCGCGTGCGTTCTTCGGGCGTCTTGGCCCACTGGAAGGCCTCGCCGCCGTGTTCGGCGGCCAGGGCCTGCACGGTCTCGGCCTGCTCCTGCACGCCGGCCTCGCTGCCGTGGAACTCCATCAGCAGCATCGGCGCTTCGCGCAGGCCCAGCTTGCTGTGCAGGTTGACGGCGCGGATGGCGTTGGCGTCCAGCAGCTCGCAGCGCGCGATGGGCACGCCCATCTGGATGGTCTGGATGGTGGTCTGCACGGCGGCATCGATGCTGGGGAAGTGGCAGATGGCCGCGCTCACCGCCTCGGGCAACGGGTAGAGCTTGAGCGTGATCTCGGTCATCACGCCCAGCGTGCCCTCGCTGCCGACGAACAGCCGCGTGAGGTCGTAGCCCGCGCTGCTTTTCTTCGCACGCGTGCCGGTGTGCATCAGCTCGCCGCTGGCGGTGATGACCGTCAGCCCCAGCACGTTCTCGCGCATGGTGCCGTAGCGCACGGCGTTCGTGCCGCTGGCGCGCGTGGCAGCCATGCCGCCCAGGCTGGCGTTGGCCCCAGGGTCGATGGGGAAAAAGAGGCCGCTGTCGCGGATCTCGCGGTTGAGCTGCTCGCGCGTCACGCCGGCCTGCACCGTCACCGTCAGGTCTTCGGCGTTGAGGCGCAGCACGCGGTTCATGCGGCTCAGGTCGATGCTGACGCCGCCTTGCACCGCCAGCAGGTGGCCTTCCAGCGAGGTGCCGGTGCCGTAGGGGATGACGGGCACGCCGTGCGCCGCGGCCAGGCGCACCACGGTCATCACGTCTTCGTTGCTTTCGCAGAAGACCACGGCCTCCGGCGGCGCGGCGTCGTACACGCTCTCGCCGCGGCCGTGCTGCTCGCGCACGCTCAAGGCGGTGTTGCAGCGCTCGCCGAAGGCCGCGCGCAGCGCGGCCAGCATGGCGGGCGGCACGGGGCGTTGCAGGTGCTGGGCGGGCGTGGGTGCGTTCATGGGGGGGCGTGCGGGTTGACGCGCGATGGCGGGTCCGGCATCTTGCCTGCAAGCCACGCCCACCAACACCCCGATGCACCCCAGCCCCGAAGGTCCGCCCCCCTTGCGTTTGTGGGGCGTTCCCGAATGGCAGGGTGCCGAGGGGGCGGTGCTGGTGTTCAGCGCCGAGCGCCGCTGCCAGCTGCTGGCCGTGCTGGCGCTGCAGGCCGGTGGCTGGATCGAGCGCGACCGTCTGGCCGCGCTGCTGTGGCCCGAGCGCGGTGCTGCCGACGCCCGCCGCAACCTGCGCAAGGTGGTGCACGACGCCCACGCCCTGGCACAAGCCCACCGGCTCGAAGGGCTGGAGGCCCAGCCGCACGCGCTGCGCTGGCCGGTGCGCAGCGACGTGCAGGCCTTCCGCGCCCAGCGCGAGCAGCCGGCCGAACGCGCCGCCGCCCTGGCCTGGCGCCGCGGCCCGCCGCTGCAGGGCCTGGACGACCCCCGCAACGGCGCCTTCACCGATTGGCTGCAGGCCGAACGCACGCGGCTGGAAGCCGCGTGGCGCGACACCGCACTGGCCCATGCCCAGGCCCAGGCCGACCCCGGTGGGCGCGCCGAGGTCGCGCGCCGCCTGCTGGACGTCGACCCGCTGGACGAGGCCGCGGTGACGCTGCTGCTGCAAGCCGAGGCCGCGCAAGGCCGCCTGGCCGAGCTGCGCGCCGAGTACCAGCGTTACGCCCGGCGCCTGGCGCAAGAGCTGGGCGTGGAGCCCGCCGCGGCGCTGCGCGCGCTGGTGCACGGCGCTGCGGTGCCCTCGGCTCAGCCAGCACCGGCGGCACAGGCGCCAGGCGTTGCAGCTGCCGTGTCGGCCGCGCCAACGGCCGGCGCCGCCCCCACGCCCGACGACGGCTTCGTCGGCCGCCGTGCAGAGCTGGCAGCGCTGCAGGCGCTGTGGGACGAGCCCGGCCTGCGCAGCGTCACGCTGATGGGCCCCGGCGGCGTGGGCAAGAGCCGGCTGGCGCAGCAGCTGCTGCTGCGCCTGGCCGCACGCTTCCCGGGGGCGCGGCATTGGGTGGAGCTGCAGGACCTGCGCACCCCCAGCGAGGCGCTGGCCCGCATCGCGCAAGCGCTGGGTGCGGCGCCGAGCGACACCGTCGACGCCATCCCGCTGCTGGCGCGCGCGTTGCCCACCGCGCCCTGCTTGCTGGTGCTGGACAACGCCGAGCACCTCACCCCGCTGGCCGCGCCCTTGCAGCGCCTGCTGCAGGCGGCGCCGCAGCTGGCGCTGCTGTTCACCTCGCGCCAGCGCCTGCCCTGGCCTGACGACACGCTGCGCCATGCCGTGCACCCGCTGCCCGGCCTGGCCGTGCCCGACGCCGACAGCCGCGACCTCGAGGCCGCTGGCAGCTACGACGCCGTGCGCCTGTTCGAGCGTTGCGCGCAGGCCGTGCAGCGCGACTTCCAGCTCGCCCGCCACCTGGACGCCGTGCTGTCCATCGTCGAGGCCGTGGGCGGCCTGCCGCTGGCCATCACGCTGGCGGCGCGCTGGGTGCGCCTGCTGCCCCCCGAGCAGGTGGCGCAAGACCTGCGCGGCTCCATCGACCTGCTGGAACGCGACCCCGCCGCCGCCGAGCCGCTGGCCCGCCCCGAGCACGCCAGCCTGCGCGCCGTGCTCGACGGCACCTGGGCCCTGCTGGCGCCGCAGGAGCGGGCGGCGCTGATGGCGCTGTCGGTCTTCGAGGGTGGCTTCACGACGGCAGCGGCGCGCGCGGTGGCGGGCTGCTCGATGCCGATGCTCTCGTCGCTGGTCGACAAGAGCCTGCTGGCCGTGGACGAGCACGGCCGCTTCGGGCTGCACCCGGTGGTGGCCACCGACGCCGCGGCGCGCCTGGCGGCGCCGGTGGCCGCAGACGGCGGTGATGGTGGGGACGGCGGGGCCGATGCGCCCGGTGCCGCGCAGGCCGCCGTGGCCGCGCTGCGGCTGCGCCATGCCGAGCACTACGCGCGCTGGCTCGAAGGCCTCTCGCCGCTGCTGCGCACGGCCAAGGGCCGGCTGGCGCTGGCCATCTCGGAAGAAGAAGCCAACGTGCGCGCGGCCTGGCGCAGGGCCATCACCGCCGGGCGCCACGACCTGGTGGCCGTGATGGTGCAGGCCTTGCGGTGGTTCTTCGAAGTGCGCGGCCGGCTGCTGGAAGGCGGCGCCGAACTGCGCCTGGCGCTGCAGCACCCGGTGCCGGCGGGTGAGCCCGGCTGGGCACCGCGTGCGCTGGCCCGCACGCGGCACGCGGTGGCCATGCTCTGCTACCGCGCCGGCGAGCTGGCCCAGGCGCACGAGCTGGCGCAGGCCGCCGTGGCGCCGGCACAGGCCTGCGGCGAGCACGCGGCCGCCGCCGGTTGCCTGAACGTGCTGGGCAACATCGCCTCGTCCTCGGGCGACTACGCCTTTGCCCGCGACCTGTTCCAGCGCGCGCTGCGCCTGTCGCGGCGCCATGGCCAGCGCCAGGAAGAGGCCGTGGTGCTGGGCAACCTGGCCATCACCGAGAAGCGCCTGGGCCGCCTGCAGCTGTCCTTGCAGCACTACCTCGGCGCGCTGGCGCTGGCCCGAGAGCTGGGCGACACCAACGCCACCGTCGTGCAACTGAACAACCTCGGGGGCTTGCACCGCGTCATGGGCGACTGGGAGGCCGCACAGCGCGTGCTGGAAGAAGGCTTGGCGCTCAGCCGCCAGCACGGCCTGACGAACATGCTGCCCTTCCTGCACCTGGCCCTGGGGCTGCTGGTCAGTCGGCGCCAGGCGCCGGCCGAGGCCGCGGCCTCGCTGCGGCAGGCGCTGGCGCTGGCACAGGCCAGCGGCCTGCACCAGGTGACGCAGGTGGCCGAGCTGGAGCTGGTGCTGGTGGAGGTGGCGCAGGGCACGGCCGCCGCCTTCGAGCAGGCCCGCCTGCGGCTGCAGCGGGTGGCGCGCGCGGTGCGCGAGATGAATTACGCCACCACCTTCTTCACCGAGTTGCCCTACTACCTGGCGCGGCTGCTGGTGGCCACCGGCCACCGCGGCCGTGCGGCGGCACTGCTGGCAGCCTGCGCGGCCCACCCGCGCGCCGACGCCGAGCGCCAGAAGCAGGCCGGCGCGGCCTTGCAGGCCTTGCTGGACGCCGGCGAACCCCGGCCACCGCCTGCCGACCCCGACGCCACCTTGCGGGCGGCCATCGACGAGCTGCTGCCAGCGCACTGAGGCGCTGCCGGGCGGCGCTGCAACGCCGGGAAAGCGTCGGAGAAACGCCGGAGAAACGCCCGCGCCCGATCCTGCACCGCAGCCGGAAGCTCCGGGGCGGCCGCCCTGGCCCCGGCCGGAGGTGCGCGCCATGGAAGAAGCCCGGCTGTACACGCTGCAGGTGTGGCGGCACGCCCGCGGGTTCCGCGCCGTGCTGCGCGCCGTGGGCGACGAGCACGCCGAGCTGTTCACCGAGCCTGCCGCGGTGGCCGCCTACCTGCAGCGGGCGGTGACCGGCGCTGTCGCAGCGCCGGGTAACGCCGGCGAAACGCCGGCTGCCGACCATGCGGCTGCAGACCCGACCTCGGGTCGGCTTGGCCTCCCTTGACGCTTGACGACCAGGAGCGAGAAACCCATGAACGCCAGCACTTCCAGCCGCAAGGCCCCAGCAACCGCGCCTGCCGCCTGCATGGGTGTCAGCGCCACCACGGCGGCACTGCCGAAGCATCGGCACCGGCGTGTGCGCTGGGCCGCCATCACGGGCGCCTTGCTGTGTCTGGCCGCGCAGATGCAGGCGCAGGCGCAGACCGCCGCACCCCGTGCCACCGTGCAGGTGCTGCCGACGCTGGGCGGCAACTTCAGCGCGGCGCGTGGCGTCAACGACCTCGGGCAGGTGGTGGGCAGCAGCTCCGACGGCGCCGTGACACGCGGCTTCCTGTGGCAGGCCGGCAGCGGCATGCAGGCGCTCACGCCGGCCAGCGTCTCCGGTGACGCGATGGCCATCAACAACGCGGGGCAGGTGGCAGGGCGCTACTTGGAGGGCAACCGCCGTTCTGCGCCCTTCCTGTGGTCAGCGAGCACCGGGCTGCGCGTGCTGCCCGTGCCGTCGGGCGAGCCCAGCGGTGCGGCCCTGGCCTTGAACGAGGCCGGGGTGGCCGCCGGCTACTGGTCGGGGCCTTACGTCGACCGCGGCATGCGCTGGGGCAACGACGGCAGCCTGCTGGAGCTGCAGCCACAGGACCGCCAGGTCACGGGCATCAACGACGCCGGGCAGATGGTGGGCGGCCTGTTCGGCGTGGGCCAGCTGTGGCAAGCCGACGGCAGCGTCACGGCGCTGCCTTCGCTCGCGCCGCGGGACATCAACAACCTGGGCGTCGTGGTTGGCATGGGCTTGATCACCAACCCCAACACGCCGCAGACCACGGTGCAGGCCTTCATCTGGCAGGCCACCACGGGCACGCGCAGCCTGGGCCACCTGGGCGCCGGCACCAGCGCGGCGCTGGCCCTCAACGACTTCGGCCAGGTGGTGGGCAGTTCGCGCCTGGCCGGCGCCAGCGCCAACGTGGCCATGCTGTGGCGCGAAGGCGCGGGCATGAGCAACCTGTCGGCGCTGGCCGGCGCGGGCGTGAACCCCGTCGAGGCCTCCGGCATCAACAGCTTCGCGCAGGTGGTGGGCACGGCCAGCACCAGCGCCGGCAGCCGCGCCTTCCTGATGACGCTGCACCCCGACTGGAACGGCGGCGACGGCGCCTGGGACGACAGCACCGGCCAGCGCTGGAACTGGGCCGGCACCGGCACCGCGGCCGCGCGGGTGGGCGCGATGCACGATGTCGTCATCGACCCCGGCCGCAGCGCCACCGTGCGGGGCAGCGCCGACGGCCAGGCGCGCTCGCTGCGCATCGGCGGCACGGCCGGCCATCTCGTCACGCTGGACCTGAACGGCGGCACCACGCGCCTGAGCGATGGCAACGTCGCCACCTTCACCGAATCGGCTATCGCCAACGGCGGCGTGCTGCGCGGCAGTGGGCGCCTGGAGACCGGCGACGACCTGCGCGTGCGCGCCGGGGGCCGCATCGAAGTGGGCGCCGGTGAACAGCAGCAGCTGGCCGTGGCCTATCTCGACAACCAGGGCACCGTGCGGGCGCAGGGCACGGCCTTCGCGCCGGCGCGGCTGCAGGTGTCGGGCGGTGCCTTCTACACCCAGGCCGGCGCCCGGCTGCAACTGCAGCATGCCGACGCGGTGCTGGCCAGCGGCCTGTCGAACTTCGGCGAAGTGAGCCTGCAGAACGCGCACATCAGCATGCCCGAAGGCGCGGGCGCCCCGCAGCTGTTCAACGCCGGCACGCTGGCCTTCAGCTTCGGCGACAGCAGCATCACCGGCAAGGTCACCAACAACGGCCTGCTGGTGGTTTCCAACGGCGCGCGCGCCAGCTTCTACGGCAGCGTGGTGCACCGCGGCGAGCTGCGGGTGTCGGCCGGCGGCGCGGCCAGCTTCTTCGGGCGCGTGGAAGGCACGGGCGTGCTCACCGGCACCGGCGAAGTGCGCTTCGAAGGCGGCCTGGCCCTGGGCAGCACGCCCACCGTGCTGCACGTGACCCCGCGCGCCGTGGTGGCGTCCGAAGTGGCGCTGAACCTGGGTGGCGGGCCGCCCGAGGCAGCGGGCGGCCCGGCCGGCCCCGCGGGCGCCCTGGCCCACGACCGCATCGTCTTCAACGGCGCCGTGCTGCTGGACGGCGCCACGCTGTCTCTGGCCGATGGCAGCGCCCTCGCCGCCGGCTTGGCGGCCGGCAGCGCCTTCGACCTCTTCGACTGGAACGGCGGCGTCAGCGGCAGCTTCACCACGCTGGCCCTGCCCGCGCTGGCCGAAGGCCTGGCCTGGGACACCAGCGATCTGTACACCGGCGGCGCCCTGTCGGTGACCGCCGTGCCTGAGCCGGCCACCTGGGCGCTGATGCTGGGGGGCCTGGCCTGCGGTCTGCTGCGCAGGCGGCAGCGCTCCGGCCTGGCCGCCGTGGCGCCGCGTAACGCCGGTGAAACGCCGGCTGCCCACCATGCCGATGTCGAGCCGCAAGCCGGCACGGCGCCATTCACCATTTCATCCAGGAGAGCCCCATGCATCTGAAGATCTCGCTGCGCGCGCCGCTGGCGGCGCTGTTCGTCACCGGTCTCTGCGTCAGCCTGCCGGCCGCCGCCCAGCAGGCCCAGTTCATTGCCTGGACGCTGGCCGGCGGCTGGCCCGCCAGCCAGATGTCGGCCGGCGCCGAGTGGTCTTCCGACCTCGGCCCCGACTGGGGCTACGGCGCCACGTCGGCCCCCGACGGCTCTTCGGTGAGCTGGAGCGGGCAGGGGCGCAACTGGAGCAGCCGGCCGGGCTACGCCAACGCCGAAGCCAACCTCACCGTCGGCTGGGAACTGCTGGCTCGCGGCGGCGCGGTGGGCAACACCTACTCGGGCGGCCAGGTGACCGTCGGCCCGCAGCAGGTGCTGGACAACGGCGGCGTGTCCAGCACCTTCATCCACCTGTGGAACGTGCTGGGCGAGAACGAGCCCGGCTACGGCATCAGCACCAATGCCAATCACGACGGCTACGCCTCGATCTGGCTCGGCCCGCAGCCCCTGAACCTGTACTGGCGGCTGGATTGGCACATCGCCACCACCGGCAATGCCATCGCCAGCAACAACGTGTACTTCTCCGGTGTCTTCAACCAGGCCATCAGCGGCACCGGCTCGGCCAGCGGCTCGTGGGCCTACGGCGGTTCGCCCAACGGCACGTGGAGCCGGCCCGACATCCAGATCAGAACCTGGCTCGGCGACAACGCCGGCGACCCGCGCAGCGGCCGCCAGGACAGCTGGGTGACCGTGAGCTTCTCGACGCAACCCATCCTCAGCCCCGTGCCCGAACCCGCCACCTGGGCGCTGATGCTCGGCGGCGTGGCGGCCCTGCTGGTGCGGCGGCGCCAGACGCGGTAGAAACACGCCGGGAATCCCCCGGATTTCGGAGGCTGCTGGCGGCCGCGTCGTGCCGAAATCAAGGTGCTCGTGCCCTTGTTTCCGGAGCCTGCCATGCCTTCTCCGAATCCGATCATCCCCGACCGCGCCGAGTTCGTCGACGTGCTCAACCTGCTGCGCCAGGGCCACCTGCTCGTGCAGAACGGCGAGACCGACAGCTGCTGTGTGCTGAGCGGCGCACCGATCTACCACTCGATGCCCACGCTGCGCGCCTACGGCCTCATCGACCCCGTGACGGTGCCCGATCAGCGCCCGCGCACGAAGTGCTGGCGCCTGTCGCCGCGCGGCCGCGATTTCGCCGACCGCGCCACGCGCGAGTGGCGCCGCAAGCCGCTGCTGCAGCGTGTGGCGGTGCGGCTGCTGGGCTGAGCACCACGCCCGGGCTGCCAGCCCGGGCGACCCGTGCCACGGGCGGGTGAGGGCTACGGTGGTTCAATACGCGGCTTCGTCCACCGCCTGCCCGAGCCGCCCCATGTCGAACCGCCTGACCCAGATCGCCACCCGCACCGGAGACGACGGCTCCACCGGCCTGGGTGATGGCAGCCGCACGCGCAAGGACGCGCTGCGCGTGATGGCCATGGGCGATGTCGACGAGCTGAACTCGGGCCTGGGCGTGCTGCTGGCCGAGCCGCTGCCGGCCGACGTGCGCGAGCTGCTGGTGACCATCCAGCACGAGCTGTTTAACCTGGGCGGCGAGCTCAGCATCCCGGGCTATACGCTGCTGAAGGCCGAGGCCGTGCTGCGGCTGGACGACGCGCTGGCGCACTACAACGCGGCCTTGCCACGGCTGAAGGAATTCATCCTGCCCGCTGGCACGCGCAGCGCCGCGCTGGCGCACGTGAGCCGCACCGTGGCGCGCCGCGCTGAACGCGCCGTGGTGGCGCTGGCCGCCGCCGAGCCCGTGAACGACGCGCCGCGCCAGTACCTCAACCGCCTGAGCGACCTGCTCTTCGTGCTGGCGCGCGTGCTCAACCGCGCCAACCTCGACGGCCTGGGCGGCGACGACGTCTACTGGCGCAGCGAGCGCCTGGCGCGCGAAGGCGGCTGAGCCGCCGCCGGACCGAGGTGGGCGGGGTGCGCGCACCCCGGTGCGAACCCACGGTGTGCAGGCATCGTGAGACGTTGGGCGCCCGCAGGCGGCGTTGACCGGCAAGCGGGGCTATTTCCGGCCCCGCAAGCCTGGAGCCCGCCATGCCCGTCCGCTGTTTGCCTCGCCGCCTCCCCGCCCTGCTGGGCCTGGCCCTGCTCATGGCGGCGGGCCCCGCCGCCCTGCATGCCAAGGACGTGCCCGAGCCCGTGGCCGTGGCCGCTGATTTCGACGCTGCCGCGCAGGCGGGCGCCTTGCTGAAGGTGAGCGAGGCCCAGCTGCTCAAGGGTCTGCGGCGGGTGGCCGTGCCGCAGTTCAGCGTGGAGTTCATCACCGCCGACAGCGCCAGCGCCGAGACCTCGGGCTTCGCCGCCGCCGGCCGCGCGCGCGTGACGGCCAGCTACCGCCTGCAGGGCGTGGCCGAGCCCGAGTTCCAGGCCATGACGGAGGCGCTGTACGTCGAGTTCCTGCAGGCCCTGGCCGCCAGCGGGCTGGAGGTGCTGCCGCTGGCGCAGGTGACGGCCGCGCCCAGCTACGCCAAGCTGGCCGCTTCGGGCGTGAGCACGCCGGTGCGGGAAGACAGCAGCATCACCGTGGCGCCCCAGGGCCTGGCGCTCTACGGCACGAACCGGGCCATCGCCACGGCCCCTGGGAAGAGCGCGGGCCTCTTGGGCACGTTCTCGGGCTTCAGCAGCGTGGCCTCGGCCATCGGCTCCATCGGCGACGTGCAGGCGCTGGGCAAGGAGCTGGGCGACGCCGCCTTGCTGGAGGTGCACATGGTGGTGAACTTCGTCGAGCTGACGAACAACAACAAGGGCTTCTTCGGCCGCATCTCCAGCACCGCTTCGGTGGGCGCCAAGACGGCGCCGAGCGTCGGCAAGGCCACGCTGGGCGTGCAGGTCGGCGCCGTGCGCGGCAGCCTGGAACTCACGCGCGCGCTGGCGCTGGACGCCAGCGCCTTCAGCACCGTGCGCGAGCAGGCCAAGAGCACGGGCGAGAAGGCGGGTGCGGTGGCCGTGGCGGTGCTGGCCTTTGCCATCGGCAGCAAGGACAGCAACAGCAGCTCAGCCATGGAAGCCGTGGCCGACCCCGTGCGCTACCGCGAGGTGGTGGGCGGCGGGCTGGGCCAGGTGGGCCAGATGTTCGTGGCGCGGCTGAAGAGCGAACGGTGAGCCTGCGCGGGCCGGGCCGTTCACGGCGACTCAACGCTCGGCCAGCTCGCGGTGCAGCCAGGCGCGGGCCAGGGCCCAGTCGCGGTTGACGGTGGCGCGGCTCAGGCCCAGGGCCTCGGCCACCTCGGTGAGTTCCAGGCCGCCGAAGAAGCGCAACTCCACCACCTTGGCGGCGCGCGGGTCGGTGGCCTCCAGCGCCAGCAGGGCCTCGTGCACGGCCACCAGGTCGCGGTCGGGCGGTGCGCCCAGCTCGGCCAGGCCCGACAGCGTCATCGGCACCAGTTCGGCCTCGCGTTTGGCGGCGCGGCGCGCCATCTCGTGGTTGACGAGGATGCGCCGCATCATCGTGCTGGCCACCGCCAGGAAGTGGTTGCGGTTCTTCCACGCCGTGCGCGTCTGCTCGGCCATGCGGAACCAGGCCTCGTGCGAAAGCGCCGTGGGGCTGAGCGTGTGGCCGGCGTCCTCGCGCCGCAGGTGGCTGCGTGCCATGCGGCGCAGCTCGTCGTAGAGCATCACGAAGAGCTCGCTGGACGCCTCGGGCCCGCTGGGGCCGAGTTGCTGCAGCCACTGCGTGACGTCGCCCAGGGCTTCGGCGTCGGCAGGGTCCGGAAGGGCGGCGGAAGACATCGCGGGGGTGATTGTGGTGCCGCGGCCTCACGCCAGCCCGCGCCGGCACGGCGCCCCCCGGGACGCGGGGGGCCGGCGGCGGCGGTGAGCCCGGATCCGCGGGCGTTGCGCGTGAGAACCCTGAGCAGGCCACGGGCCCGCGGCAACCCCTCACGGAGACCTTCCATGCCCAGCATCCGCTTTCTCGTCGGCCTGCCCGCGGCCCTGGCCCTGGCCGTGGGCGCGCTGCCAGCCGCCGCAGGCCCGCTGTACCACCTGAACTTCACCGGGGTCATCACCAACAGCGCAGACCGCGGCAACCCGGGCATGGGCGAGCTCTTCGGTGCCAACACCGAGGGCGGCCAGAACGGGCAGGTGATCAGCGGCCGCATCGTCATCGACAGCACCGCCTACGCCGACCAGAACGCCAGCATCTACAACGGCAGCTACGGGCCCACCAACGGGCTCTTTCCCCAGCCCGCTGACTTCTTCACCGCCACCTACAGCATCGCCGGCAGGAACTTCAACGCCAGCGAGTACATGGGGCCGGCCACGCAGCACAGCCTCGAATACGCCGCGGTGCAGAACATCCCGCCCGTGAACTTCGTGCAGCAGGACATCTACGAGATCGGCGACGGCAGCCAGCGCCTGCTGTGCAGCGACAACAGCAACCCGGCCACCTGCTCGGGCGGCGCCCTGGCCACCACGCAGCTGCGCTTGAAGCTCTTCGGCATCTTCGACTTCCTGGCCAGCGACGCGCTGGTGCAGACCCTCGACTTCGACGCCGCCGACATCGCTGCCATCACCGGCGCACCCGGTGGCGGTCAGACCAACAGCTACCTGATGTACCGCTACAGCGCCGTCAACGTGCTGGACTACTGGGCGGAGGGCGAGTTCAGGCTGACTTCGATGTCGCTGGGCCTGGCCCCCGCCACCGGCCCCGGCAACCCTGGCGGCGGCAGCGTGCCCGAGCCCGGCAGCCTGGCCCTGGCGGTGCTGGCGCTGGCCGGTCTTCTGTTCAGGGCTCGGTCTGGCCGCCCAGCTCGCGCCGCAGCCATGCCCGGGCCAGCGCCCAGTCGCGCTTGACGGTGGCGCGCGAGATGTCGAGCGCCTGCGCGATCTCGTCGACGTCCAGCCCGCCGAAGAACTTCAGCTCCACCACCTGCGCGGCACGCGGGTCTTGTTGCTCCAGCGCCAGCAGCGCCTCGTGCACGGCCACCACGTCGGCCTGCACGCCCAGCGCATGACGGTCCACCAGCGTGGTGTTGAGCACCTGCAGCTCGGCCTCGCGCTTGGCCGCTCGGTGGGCTACCGCGTGGTCCACCAGGATGCGCCGCATCATCGTGCTGGCCACTGCCACGAAGTGCTGCCGGTTCTGCCAGGCCGTACGCGTCTGCGCCGACAGACGCAGCCAGGTTTCGTTGACGAGCGCCGTGGCGCTGAGCGTGTGGCCGGCAGCCTCGCGCCGCATGTGCCCGGCGGCCGCGCGGTGCAGCTCGCCGTACAGCAG
This sequence comes from Rubrivivax rivuli, assembly GCF_004016505.1. GTDB lineage: Bacteria > Pseudomonadota > Gammaproteobacteria > Burkholderiales > Burkholderiaceae_C > Rubrivivax > Rubrivivax rivuli. The sequence goes on from NZ_SACR01000001.1 coordinate 603,466, forward strand.
CGTGTAGACCTGCTGGGCCGCCTGCGGGTCGGTGCCCAGGCGGGCGAGCCAGTCGTCGAGGGCGGGCGCGGGCTTGTCCACGGCGGTGATGCTGGTGCAGGGCGTGGCGCCAGGCAAGCCATGCCCCACCAGCGGCACCGCTGCAGCGTGAACGATGACGGCCCCCCGCCTGCGGGGTGCGCCTACGATGGCTGCCACGGGCCGCCGTGGCCTGTCTGAACGCCTGGGCGCTGCAGCGATGTCCGACCCCGATCCTCCTCCCCCGCAAGGCAGCGAACGGCCGCCTTGGCCGGCGGTGAAGACGCTGTTCGAGCGCCTGCTCGACCTGCCGCCGCCTGAGCGCGAGCAGCAGCTGCGGGCCGCCGAAGGTCCGCCGGCCCTGCTGGCCGAGGTGCGGGCGCTGCTGGCCCAGCACGCGGCCGAAGAGCGCGCCGGCGAGCGCTTCCTGGCGCAGCCCGCCAGCCTGCCGGGCGCTGCCCCGGCGGCGGCGGCCTGGCCCGAACGTCAGGGCCAGCAGGTCGGCCCCTGGCAACTGGACACACGGCTCGGCCAGGGCGGCATGGCCGAGGTCTGGTCGGCACACCGCGCCGACGGCGCCTGGGCCGGCCGCGCGGCCGTCAAGCTGCTGCGCCCGGGCATCGACAACGCGGCCGTGCTGGCGCGTTTTGCCCAGGAGCAGCGGGCGCTGGCGCGGCTGAACCACCCGCACATCGCAAGGCTGCTGGATGCCGAGCGCCTGCCCGACGGCACGCCCTGCTTCGTGATGGAGCTCGTCGAAGGCCAGCCCATCGACCGCGCCTGCGCTGGCCGGCCGCTGGGCGAGCGGCTGGCCCTCTTTCTTCAACTGGCCGATGCCGTGGCCTTTGCGCACCGGCAGCTGCTGGTGCACCGCGACCTCAAGCCGGGCAACGTGCTGGTGGATCAGCAAGGGCAGGTGAAGCTGCTGGACTTCGGCATTGCCAAGGCCCTGGACCCGCTGGAGGGCGCCGACCCCGGCCTCACGCAGGCGGGCGAGCGCCCGCTGACACCGCACTACGCCAGCCCCGAGCAGGTGCGCGGCGAGCCCGTGGGCACCGGCACCGACGTCTACAGCCTGGGCGTGATGCTCTACGAACTGCTGGCCGGCCGGCGCCCGCACGCCCAGGCCGGCCCTGGCGCGCGCGAGGTGCTGCAGGCCGTGCTGAACACCACCCCGGTGCCGCCCAGCCAGGCGCTGCCCGCCGGCGACCCTTGGGTGCGCACGCTGCGGGGCGATCTCGATCGCATCGTGATGAAGGCGCTGGCGCTCCAGGTGGTCGAGCGTTACCCCAGCGTGGACGCGCTCGCGGCAGACCTGCGGGCCTGGCAGGACGGCCGTCCCGTCAGCGCGGGCCCGCCGGGCGCGGCCTACCGGGTGCGGCGTTTCCTGGCGCGGCACCGCGTGCCCGTGGCGCTCTCGGCGGCTGCCCTGCTGGCGCTGCTGGGCGCCCTGGCGGCGCTGTTGCACCAGGTGCACGAAACGCAGGCCGCCCAGGCCCAGGCGGAGAGGCGCTTCGCGCAGGCCCGCGCGCTGTCGCAGCGCTTGCTGTTCGAGCACCACGACAAGATCGTCAACCTCGCGGGCGCCCTGCCGGCGCGTGAGGCGCTGCTGGCCGACGCGCAGCGTTATCTGGCCACCCTCACTGCCGAGGTGGGCGACGACGCAGCGCTCGCCCGCGAACTCGCGGAAACCCACTTCCGCGTGGCGGCGCTGCAGGGCGAGACCTTCTCGCCCAGCCAGGAGCGGCTGGACGCTGCCGAGGCCAGCATCGAGCAGGCGTTGCGCCTGCAGCCGCTGTACCTGCAGCGCGCCCGCGTGGACCCCGCCGCGCTGCCGCCGGCGGTGGACATGTGGCTGATGCGTTCGCTGCTGCACACGCGGCGCGGCCGTCTGCAGCCGGCGTTGCGGGCGCTGGAGCAGGCCCAGCCCCTGGCCGAGCGCATGCGCCAGGCCTTGGGCGACACGCCGGCCGCGGTGTCGCGCCTGGCCACCTTGGAGGGGCGGCTGGGCCTGGTGAAGGCCGGCGCGGCTTCCTTGGCCAGCCTGGGCCGCATCGACGAAGCCGCGGGGCACTACGCGAGGTCCACGGCGCTGCTCGAAGGCTTGATGGCGCGCGAGCCCCAGGTCGCCGAATGGCAGCACCAGCTGGCGTGGGCGGTGGGCAACCAGCAGGTGCTGCATCTGCTGAAGGCCGAGTGGTCGGCATCCACGGCCGCGGCCGAACGGGCCCTGGCCTTGCGCCGCAGCGCCGCCGCGGCGCGTCCCGACGACCATCACCTGCGCTACCAGGCGGTGGTCTTCCAGCTGCGCCTGGGCTCCAGCCTGGCGCTGGCCGGGGAACACGCCCGCTCGCAGGCGCTGCTGGACGACGTGGACGCGCAGAACCGACGCCTGGCCGCCGCCGAGAAGGAGAACCGCGCGCTGCAGCGCGACCTGGCCGTGCTGCAGGTGGTGCGCGGGCGGTCTGCGGCGCTGGCGGGGCGGCGCGCCGAGGCGCTGGCGCGCCTGGACGAGGCGCTGGCCACGCTGCCCCCGGCCCACGGGCAGGATTTCCTGGTCACGCACTGGCACGCCGAGGCGCGGCTCTGGCGGGCCCGCATGCACCTGGCCGGACCCGCGCCCTCGCCAGCCCAGGCCCTGGCCGATGCCGACGCCGCGCTGGCCCTCGTGCAGGCCACGCCGCCCGACCCCGACAACGCCGCTCGCCGCTGGGGCCTGGCGCTGGCCGAAGGCGAGCGCGCGCGGGCCCTGGCCGGCGCCGGCCGGCGTGAGGAAGCCGCTGCCGCCGCTGTTCGCGGCCTTGGTGCAGGCAGCCGCAGCCGCCGTGGGGCGCTGAAGCCGCCGGCTGCGCGTGACACGTTTGCACCCGCCGCGCGGCGTAAGCGGGGGATGGCAGGGCCCGACGCTGCTGCCAGCGCGCCCGATGACCCGGCCCCAGGAAACACCCCATGCCCACGGACCCCGCCCGCGTCTGCACCCGCACACCGGCGGGCGCTGCACCGTGCTGGCCGGCAGCGGCGGCTCCGGGCCCCGTGCGGCACCCGCCCCGGCACCACGCCCGCGCCGGCGTCGGGAGCAGGGCGATCCACCGCCTGTGCCGCACCGGCTGCGACCGGCGCGCGCCGCGAGGCCGGGCGGCCATCGCTCCTAACATCGCGCCGTGAGCCTGCCTCCCGCCCCCGTGCCCCAGTCCGACTGGGCCCGATTGCGCGAGCTCTTCGACGCCGCACTGCCCCTGGCGGCCGCCGAACGCGAGGCCCTGCTGGCCGACCCCGCACTGACACCGGCCCTGGTGGCGGAGCTGCGTTCGCTGCTGGCCCACGCTGCCGAGGTGAGCAGCGCCGACGCCGACGGCGCCGCCTTTCTCGACCACACCGCGGCACGCCCGCTGCCCGCGCCCGTGACCACCGCCGGCCTGCAGCTGGGCGCGTGGCGCCTGCTGGCGCCGCTGGGCGCCGGGGGCATGGGCGAGGTCTGGCGCGCCGCGCGCAACGACGGGCGCTTCGAGGGTGCGGCCGCCGTCAAGCTGCTCAAGCGCGGCATGGACAGCGCTGCCGTGCTGGCGCGTTTTGCACAAGAGCAGCAGGCGCTGGCCCGCCTGAACCACCCGCACATCGCGCGGCTGCTCGATGCCGGGCTCAGCGCCGACGGCCGGCCCTACTTCGTGATGGAGCTGGTGGAAGGCCAGCCCATCCACCGCGCCACCGCCACCATGCCGCTGGAGGCGCGGCTGCGCCTCTTCCTGCAGCTGACCGATGCCGTGGCGCACGCGCACCGCAACCTGCTGGTGCACCGCGATCTCAAGCCCAGCAACGTGCTGGTGGACCAGGACGGCCAGGTCAAGCTGCTCGACTTCGGCATCGCCAAGGCGCTGGACCCGCTGGAGCATCGCCTGGGCCCCGACGGCGACGCCGACGGCGCCACCACCGTGGGCGGCGTGCGCCCCTACACGCCGCACTACGCCAGCCCCGAGCAGGTGCGCGGCGAACCCGTCACCACCGCCACCGACATCTACAGCCTGGGTGTGCTGCTGTACCAGCTGCTCACCGGCACGCGGCCCACCGGCCGCAAGGCCACCAACGCCGCCGAGGCCGCGCGCAGCGTGCTCGACGAGCAGCCCACGCGCCCCAGCCGCCTGAGCAGCGAAGACGTGCCCGACCCGCAATGGGTGCAGACGCGCCGCCGGCTCGAAGGCGACCTCGACAACATCCTGCTCAAGACCCTGGGCAAGCAGCCGGCCGAGCGCTACGCCAGCGTCGACGCGCTGGCCGCCGACGTGCAGGCTTACCTCGACGGCCGGCCCGTCAGCGCACGCGCCGCCAGCCCGGCCTACGTGCTGGGCAAGTGGCTGCGCCGCCACCGCGCGGCCGCGGCGGCCGGCGCCCTGGGCGGCCTGGGCCTGCTCACGGGCCTGCTGGCCACGCTGCTGCAGGGGCGCGTGGCCCTGGCGCTGGGCGCCACCGGCCTGGGCGCCGGCCTGGTGCTGGCGCTGGTGCAGGCGCAGCGGGCGCAGCGCGCCTTGGATGAGGCTGCGCGTGCGCGCGACAGCGCCACGCGCCACCTGGGCGAGCTGCGCCGGCTGGCCAACAGCATGGTCTTCGAGGTGAACGAGGCGCTGGAGCGCGGCCAGATCGAAGGCCGCAAGGCGCTGGTGAGTGCGGCCGCGCAATCGCTGGAACGCCAGACCGCCTTCGGCCAGATGAGCGATGCCGAGCGCGTGGAGCTGGGCATGGCCCTGGCCCGCCTGGCGCGGCTGGAGGGGCACGAGAACACCAACAACGTCGGCAACGTGGCCGGCGCGCTGGTGCTCTACGACCGCGCGCTGCAGGTGCTGGAGCCGCTGGCACCGCGCCTGCAGGCCCACGCCGGCTGGCACGCGGCCATGGGCGCGGCGCTGGAAGGGCGCTTCGCCGTCACACGCCAGCTGCGCCGGCCGGCAGAAGCCATGGCCGCCATCGACAGGGCGGTGGGCCACGCCCAGCAGGCCGTGAAGCTGGCGCCGGAAGACCTGCGCCTGCGCTGCCACGAGTGCGCGCTGCTGGCCCACCGCGCCGACCAGGCCTACCCGGTGGTGCGTTTCCACGGCCTGGCCGATCTGGCGCTGGCGCGCCGCCACGTCGAAGCCGCCGTGCGGCGCAGCGAAGAACTCGTGGCCTGGGCGCCCACGCAGCCCCAGGCGCTGCGCGTGCGGGGCTTCGTCATGCGCCTGTCCGCCGGCCACGTGGCCATCTCAGGGCAGTTGCCAGCCGCCGTGGCGGCAGAGCGCGAGGCCTTCGCCTTCCTGGAGCGCGCCATCGGCCTGCCCGACGGCGAGCCGCTGCGCGCCAGCGACTACGCGCAGGCCGCCATCCGCGTGGCCATCACCAGCCGCGCGGCGGGCCTCTACGACGAAGGCGCGGAGGCCCTGGCCCCGGCGCTGCTGCAAGCGCAGCGCGACCTGCACGACAACCCGGGCGACGAACACCGGCAGCGCCAGCTGGTGGCTGTTTCGCAGACCTTGCTGGACCTGTGCCTGCACCGCGGCCGTGAAGCCGAGGCCGAGGCGCTGTACACCCAGGCCCACCAGCACCTGCCGGTGCTGACCCCCGCGCATGAAGCCGACCCGCTGTGCAAACGCCCCTGGCAGCACGCGTGGATGGACAGCCTGCAGGCCCTGGCCTGGGCGCGTTGCGGCCGGCTGGACGCCGCGCAGCAGCGGCTGCAGCGCCTGCACGCCTGGATGCACGGCGGCACGCTGCGCCTGCGCGACGACCCCGCCGCGCTGGACTGCGAGCTGGAAGCCAACATCCACATCGCGGGCGCGCAGCTGGCCAGCGCGATGGGCCTGCCCGACGAAGCCGCCGCCTCGGCCGAGGCCGCGCTCGAACGCCTGCAGGCCATGCGCGCCGTGCGCGACCCCAGTGACGCCATCGAGGCCGTGCGCAGCTGGCAGCTGGCCGTGCGCCTGGCGGTGAGTTGCACGGGCGAAGCCACCGCGGCCTTGCAAGCGCGGCTGGTGACGGCGGCGCTGCAGCAGCAGGCCGAACTGGCAGCGCGCGGGCTGGTGGAGCCCGCAACGCGGGCCGAATCACGCTGGCTGGCCGCGCAGGCCGCCGGCTGAGCGGCGTGCTCAGGCCTTGTACGGGGCCTCGCGCGACCGCGGGTTGCACCGTCGGGTGGCCCGTCGCAGACCCGGATGGCTTGGACCCCTGCTGAGTCGGCGCGCCTGCACGGGCGGCTGGCGGGCAACATCCCGACAGCTGTCGTGAAACTTGACAACCCCTGCCTGCCGTGGGGTGTCCCGAATGCAGGCTGCTCTGCCCGAATCTGTTTTGAATCAGGCGCTTAGGCTCGCTCGGTGATGCTCGATGCGCGTGTGGCATGAAGCGTGCTGTCAGAGCCTCAAAAATCCCCGCCCTTTCTCATTCGAATCCAAGATGACACCGAATTCCCCCCTGAAGATGCTCGTTGGCGCGCTGCTGACCGTTGGCGCCATGGCTGCAAACGCGGCGCTCGTGAAGAGCTATGACTTCAATGGCACCCTGACCGACACCCTGGGCAATGGCAATGCCTTGCAAGCATCAGGGGGTGTTCTGGGCGCTGGCGGCTACACCTTCGGCCTGAATCAGGGCTTGCGTCTGACCTCTGCGCTTCCCAGCACCACTGACTACGCCATCGAGATGCGTTTGCGTGTCACCGACAGCACGTCGGGCTACAACAAGCTGATCGACTTTGAAGATCTCAGCAGCGACCTTGGCCTCTACGTGCTGAACGGAGCCATCAGGTTCTACACCGCGACCGGCACTTTCGGCAGCGTCAGCCTGGACACCGACTTCACCGTCGGTCTGGTTCGTTCAAGCGCCACCAATTCGCTGTCTCTCTGGCTGAATGGCGTGAATCTGGTGAGCGTTGCTTCGACCGGCAACCAGGGCGTACCGTCAGGCAACGTCCTGAACTTCGTCGAAGATGACCTCGCGACGAGCCAGAACGAGGCTTTTGCCGGCCGGGTGGATTTCATCCGCATCCACAACGACGCAACCACCTTCGGTACCTCGCCAGTCGTGACGCAAGTGCCCGAACCCGGTTCTCTGGCACTGGTTGGTTTGGCGCTGATGGGCCTCGGCTTGAGTCGTGGCCGCAGCCGCAGCCGCGCTGATTGACAGCCGTCCGATTCCCCTGAGGGGCCACGATCCGCTGCAGGCTTCTCCCAGCGGGCCAGTGCAACATCCGCGACCGATCGGTGCCCAGACTGTGTCTCCGTGCAGCGATGCCGCAGCGGGGGCCGGTCCGCATTCGTGAGGTTCCGACACGAACTGGCTCCCTGAGGCAACGAAGGGACCCCAGCCGTGTCGGCGCGTTGGTTGGCTGAGTCAGCGAGAGCGGCCCATTCGCGCCGGCTGAGCACCCGGCTCAGCTCTTTTTCGCCGCACGCCTGGCCTTCACGGCCGCCGCCAGCCCGTCGAGCACACCCACCGTGTCGTTCCAGTCGATGCACGCATCGGTGATGCTCTGCCCGTAGGCCAGCTTGGCCGGGTCGTCCTTGCCCGGGGTGAACTTCTGCGCGCCGCCGCTCAGGTGGCTTTCCACCATCACGCCGAAGATGCAGCGGCTGCCGGCGGCGAGCTGCGCGCCCACGTCCTTCATCACCTCGATCTGGCGCTGGTGCTGCTTGCTGCTGTTGGCGTGGCTGGCGTCCACCATCAGGCGGCAGGGCAGCTTGCTGGCCTCGATCTCGGCGCAGGCCGCGGCCACGCTGGCGGCGTCGTAGTTCGGCGTCTTGCCGCCGCGCAGGATGACGTGGCAGTCCTTGTTGCCCTTGGTCTCGACGATGGCCACCTGGCCGTTCTTGTGCACGCTCATGAAGTGGTGCGGGCGGCTGGCGGCCTGGATGGCGTCGATGGCGATCTTCACGTTGCCGTCGGTGCCGTTCTTGAAGCCAACCGGCGCACTCAGGCCGCTGGCCAGTTCGCGGTGCACCTGGCTCTCGGTGGTGCGCGCGCCGATGGCGCCCCAGCTGATGAGGTCGCCGATGTACTGCGGGCTGATCACGTCGAGGAACTCGCTGCCCGCTGGCACGCCCAGGCGGTTGATGTCCACCAGCAGCTGCCGCGCGATGCGCAGCCCTTCGTGGATGCGGTAGCTCTCGTCCAGGTAGGGGTCGTTGATCAGGCCCTTCCAGCCCACCGTGGTGCGCGGCTTCTCGAAGTACACGCGCATCACCACCTCCAGCTCGCCGGCGTGGCGTTCACGCTCGGCCTTGAGTTTGCGGGCGTACTCCACCGCGGCGGCCGGGTCGTGGATGCTGCACGGGCCGATGATCACCAGCAGCCGGTCGTCCTCGCCCTGCATGATCTGGCGCACATGGTTGCGCGTGTCCTTCACCAGCGTCTCGATCGGCGTGTCGGCGATGGGGAAGAAGCGGATCAGGTGCTCCGGCGGCGGCAGCGGCGTGACATCGCGGATGCGCTGGTCGTCGGTCTGGCTGGTCTTCTCCGACAGGGCGAGGCGCTCGTCGTTGGGGATCGCGTTCTTCGGGCTCATGAAGGGGTTCCTGACGGGTTCCGTTTCGGGTGTTGAAGGCTGGCCTGCAGGGCCCCAGACAAGAAAAAACCGCCGGGGCTGCCGGCGGTTTCTGGGGTGCGGTGCGTTCGTTGACCTTACGCGTTTGCCTCTCCAGCCGCCAAGCGGTGCGAGAACCAAAAGTACGAAAAGTAAAACGATGCGGGGCGCATGGGGCGGAATGTAGCACGCACTTCATGTCGGCTGGCTGACGGCCGCTGGTGCGGCGACAGCGCCGGCAGCCACGGGCAGGTGCTGCGGGGCCGTGACGCCCATCGAGACATACACGCTCGTCACCGCCTCCACGCTCAGGCCCGCCGGTGTCACCCAATCCTCGGGCACGAAGAGCAGCCCGCCGCCCACGGGCACGGGCGCCGTGGGCACCAGCACCGGCACGCAGCGGCGGCCCTCCACCAGCAAGGCCGTGGCCGTGGTCTGCAACGCCAGCACCACCGCGCCGCCGGCTTCGCCGCCAAAGCGCACCCACACCGCCTGCATCGCCCGCGCCTGGTTCGGGTCGCGCTGCGCGAAAAGGGCCACCAGCTTCTGGACCATCTCGTAGACCTGCCGCACCAGCGGAATGCGGCGCATCACGCCGTCCACCAGCCGCACCAGGCCGCGCTGCAGGCCGGCTTCCACCAAGGCCCCCAGCGCCACCAGCGCCAGCAGCACGAGGCCGATGCCGATGAGGTAGCCCACCACCTCCGAACCCGTGACGCCCAGGCCGATGGCCACCAGCAGCGAACCCACCGGGCTCTCGGGCCCCAGCCAGCGCACCAGCACGCTGCCGGCCCAGGCGAAGATGGCCACGGTGGCCGCCAGTGGCAGCGCCGCCAGCAGCCCGGTGACGAAGAGCCGCAGCAGGTGGGCGTGGGCGCGTTTCATCGGCATGGCGCTCAGCCCGTCTGCGCCTCGAAACCCGCCGCGGCGAGGCGCTGCACCACGTCCTGCACGTGCGCGGCATTGCGCGTCTGCAAGACCAGTTCCACCTCCACGTTCTGCGCGCTCAGCGAACTGAAGGCGCGCTGGTGGTGCACTTCGTCGATGTTGGCGCCGGCCTCGGCCACCACGGCGGTGATGCGGGCCAGCACGCCGGGCGTGTCGCGTGCGTTGACGCGGATGCGCGCCAGGCGCCCGGCCCGCACCATGCCGCGTTCGATCAACGCGGACAGCATCAGCGGGTCGATGTTGCCGCCGCACAGCACCAGGCCCACCTGTTTGCCGGCGAACCGTTCAGGGTGCTTGAGCAGCGCCGCAAGACCGGCAGCGCCCGCGCCTTCGACGACGGTCTTCTCGATCTCCAGCAACATCAGCACGGCCTGCTCGATGTCGCCTTCGTCCACCAGCACGAGGTCGTCTACGCGCTGGCGGATGAGTTCGCGCGTCAGCTGTCCTGGCTGGCCCACGGCAATGCCTTCTGCGATGGTGCTGGCGCCCTGCGGGTGCGCCGTGCCCTTGATGGCGTTGACCATCGCCGGGAAGCGGCTGGTCTGCACGCCGACGATCTGCACGCCGGGCTTGATCTCGCGCACCGCGGTCGCAATGCCGCTGATGAGCCCGCCACCGCCCACTGCGATCACCAGCGTGTCCAGATCGGGCTGCGCGCGCAGCATCTCCACGCCGATGGTGCCCTGGCCCGCGATGACAGCGGCGTCGTCGAAGGGGTGCACGAAGCTCAGGCCCTGCTGCTCGGCCAGCATCAGCGCGTGCTTGCGCGCTTCGTCGAAGGTTTCGCCGTGGAGCACCACCTCGGCGCCGAAGCCGCGCGTGCGTTCCACCTTCACGGTGGGTGTGGCCACCGGCATCACGATGACGGCCCGCAGGCCCAGGCGCTGCGCGTGGTGCGCCACGCCCTGGGCGTGGTTGCCGGCACTGGCGGCGATCACGCCCTTGATGGGCTGCCCGCTTTCCACCATCGTGGCCAGCTTGTTCAGCGCGCCGCGTTCCTTGAACGAGGCCGTGAACTGCAGGTTCTCGAATTTCAGGAAGACGCGGGCGCCGACGATCTGCCCCAGCGTCTTGCTCTCGACGCAAGGCGTGTCCAGCACCTGGCCGGCCAGGCGGCCGGCGGCGGCTTCGATGTCGGCAAAGGTGACGGTCAAGCCGTGCCTCCGACCGTCAGCCTTTCGATGCGCAGCGTGGGCTGGCCCACGCCCACGGGCACGCTCTGGCCGTCCTTGCCGCACACGCCCACGCCGGTGTCGAGCTCCATGTCGTTGCCGATCATGCTCACGCGCGTCATCGCCTCGGGGCCGTTGCCCACCAGCGTGGCGCCCTTCACCGGGTAGAGGATCTTGCCGTTCTCCACCCAGAAGGCTTCGCTCGCGCTGAAGACGAACTTGCCGCTGGTGATGTCGACCTGGCCGCCGCCGAAGTTGGTGGCGTAGAGGCCGCGTTTCATGCTGGCGATGATCTCTTCTCGGGTCTTGTCGCCGGCCAGCATGTAGGTGTTGGTCATGCGCGGCATGGGCAGGCTGGCGTAGCTTTCGCGGCGGCCGTTGCCGGTGGGCTTTACGCCCATCAGGCGCGCGTTGAGGCTGTCCTGGATGTAGCCGCGCAGGATGCCGTCCTCAATCAGCACGTTGCGCTGGCTGGCGTGGCCTTCGTCGTCGATGTTGAGGCTGCCGCGCCGGTCGGCCAGCGTGCCGTCGTCGAGCACCGTCACGCCCTTGGCGGCCACGCGCTGGCCGATGCGGCCGCTGAAGGTGCTGCTGCCCTTGCGGTTGAAGTCGCCTTCCAGGCCGTGGCCCACGGCCTCGTGCAACAGCACGCCGGGCCAGCCCGGGCCGAGCACCACGGTCATCTCGCCGGCTGGGGCGGGGCGGCTTTCCAGGTTGGTCAGCGCGGCCTTCACGGCGTGGTCGACATAACCTTGGATCACGCTGTCGGTGAAGAAGCCCAGGCCGAAGCGGCCGCCGCCGCCGCCGCTGCCCACCTCGCGGCGCACCACGCCGCCCACGGTCTGCTCGGCGATGACGGTGAGGTTCAGGCGCACCAGCGGGCGCACGTCGGCCGCGCGCGTGCCGTCGGCACGCGCCACCAGCACCACGTCGTACTCGGCCGAGAGGCTGGCCATCACCTGCGCGATGCGCGGGTCCTTGGCGCGGGCCATCTTCTCCATGCGCTCCAGCAGCGCCACCTTCTGCGTGCTGTCCAGCGTGCCGATGGGGTCGGTGGGCGCATAGAGCACGCGGCTGCCGGCGATCTTGGGCGCACGCGCCAGCTTCACGCGCTTGTTCTGGCCGGCCGCGGCGATGGTGCGCACGGTGCGCGCCGCGTCCATCAGCGAGGCCGGGCTCAGGTCGTCGCTGTAGGCGAAGGCCGTCTTTTCGCCCGCCACGGCGCGCACGCCCACGCCCTGGTCGATGCTGAAGCTGCCGCTCTTGACGATGCCCTCTTCCAGGCTCCAGCCCTCGTGGCGCGTGGTCTGGAAGTAGAGGTCGGCGTCGTCCACGCGGTGTTCGCGGATGGTGGCCAGGGCCTGCTGCAGCGTGCTCTCGCCGATGCCGAAGGGTTCGAGCATCAGGCCCTGGGCGATGGCCAGGCGTTCGAGCGTCGGTTCGCGGGTGATCATGGCATGCGGCCTGCGTGCTGGAGTGGAAAACCATTGTAGGAGCCGCCCCCTGCAGGGCCGGATGACCCTGGGGCTCTCCGTGCTGTGGGGCGCTCACGCCTGGGCACGGCCGTTCGCAGTTCTTTACCGCGCCTTGACCGCGCGATGTGAACGCGGCCAGGGCGGCGCGCATTGTGGAAGCACGCCGCTCGCCGGTGTTCCAACCCCCAGCCCCCGGAAAGGCCCGAAGACCATGAAGAACCTCCGCATCACCGCCGCTGCCACGCTGCTGAGCCTGCTGGCCAGCGCCACCTGGGCACAAGCCGCCGAGCCCGCGGCCCCACCGGCCACGCCGCGCGTGGACGCCCGCCAGGCCATCCAGGACCAGCGCATCGAAGCCGGTGAGCAGAAAGGCACCCTGACGCGGCGTGAACAGCGCCGGCTCGAGATGGAGCAGAAGGGCATCGCCAGGGCCGAGGCGCACGCGAAGGCCGACGGCACCGTGACGGCGCAGGAGCGCAAGCGCCTGCACCACCTGCAGAACAAGGCCAGCCGCGACATCCGCCACCAGAAGCACGACGCGCAGAACGCCAAGCCGGCGGCCACGCCGACGCCGTGAGCTCAGGCGTCGCTTTCGCCCTCTGACGCGCCGGCATCACGCTCGGCCAGCGCCCGCTGGTACAGCGCCTTGCGCGGCGCGCCGCTCAATTCGGCGGCCAGCGCCACGGCCTGCTTCAGCGGCAGTTCGCGCATCAGCACGCGCAGGGCCTGCAGCGCTGCGGGCGGCAGCGCTTCATCGTCGGCCACGGTCGGCGGCAAGGCATGCAGCACCAGCACGAACTCGCCGCGCTCGTGGTGGGCGCCGGCCGCCAGCCAGCCTGGCAGTTCGGCGGCCGGGCGCGTGACGATGCTCTCGAACTGCTTGGTCAGCTCGCGGCAAAGCGTCACGGTGCGCTGCGGCGCAGCCTCGGCGAGCGCCGCAGCGAGCTCGGCGATGCGGTGCGGTGCCTCGAAGAGGACATGCGCGCGCGCATCGGCCAGCACTGCGGCCAGCGCCGTGCGGCGGTCACCGCCCTTGGCTGGCAGGAAGCCGATGAAGCAGAAGGCCGTGGCCAGTGTGTCGCCCGCGGCGCTCAAGGCGGCGAGCGCGCTGCTGGGCCCGGGCAGCGGCACCACAGCGTGCCCGGCGGCGCGCGCTGCGGCCACCAGCACCGCGCCGGGGTCGCTGACGGCCGGCGTGCCGGCATCGCTGACATAAGCCACGCGCTGGCCCTGCGCCAGCAGCGCCAAAACGCCTTGGGCGGCCTCGTGTTCGTTGTGGGCGTGCAGCGCGCGCAGCGGCTTGTGCAGGCCCAGGTGCGTGAGCAGCTGCGCGGCCACGCGCGTGTCTTCGCAGGCCACGGCGTCCACCAGGCCCAGCACGTGGATGGCGCGCAGCGTCAGGTCGGCCAGGTTGCCGATGGGCGTGGCCACCACGTAGAGTGTGCCGGCGGGGTGCTGCTGGTGGCCGGTGGCCAGGCGCGCGGCGTGCAGCAGGGGGGCGGGGTCGGTGGTCACGAAGGCGGCAGGGCGCGGGGCAGGCGCAGCAAGTCAGCACACGGCAGCCGGCCGCGCGGGCAGCCCCGGCACGGCCGCGGGCACGTCCACCACCGCACGCGGCGAGGCCGCCGAGCTGCGTGCCCTGGCCTGGTTGCAGGCGCGGGGCTTGGTGCTGGAGCAGCGGAATTATCGGGTGGCCCGCGGGCCCTCGGCGCGCGGCGGCGAGATCGACCTCGTCATGCGCGACCGCGATGGCACGCTGGTCTTCGTCGAGGTGCGCCAGCGCCGCAGCGGCGACCACGGGGGTGCCGCCGCCAGCGTCACCTTTGCGAAGCAGCGCCGCCTGGTGCTGGCGGCGCAGCACTACCTGCTGCGCTTCGCGAGCCTGCCGCCCTGCCGTTTCGATGTGCTGGCGCTGGACGGCGAGCAGGTGGAGTGGTTGCAGGCGGCCTTCGAGGCCTGAAAACAAAACGGCCCGCCGAAGCGGGCCGTTCGGTTGCAGACGCGACCGCGCCTGCGCCAGGCGGGTGATCAGGCCTGGGTGCGACGGCGGCGGGCCACCGCGCCGATGCCGATCAGGCCCAGGCCCATCATCAGGTAGGTCGAGGCTTCCGGCACCATCGAGGCGTTGATGAAGTCGGCGTGGATGAAGGTGGGCACGTAGCCGCTGAACTCGCCGAAGCTGCTGTTCAGGGTGGTGTTGACGTCGCCGTAGGCGGTGCCGAAGCTCAGGCCGTAGCTGTTCACACCCGAGATCAGGCCGTTGATGAAGTTCGGGCCACCCGAGTCACCGCCGGCAACGCCGACTTCACGGATGCCGACACCCGTGTTGCAGAACTGGGCCGAACCCGCGGGGATGGTGAAGTCGGGGTCGGCGGCCAGGCGGCACGAAGCGTCGTTGAGGGCCAGGCCGTTGTCGAAGTCGGAGAGGTACGAGAACTCGACCGAGGCCGTGCCGAAGGCGCCGTTCCAGTAGCCCGGGCCGAAGGCGCTGTCGCCGAAGCGGAAGTCGTAGCGGTTGTCACCGGTGCGCAGGCGACCGGTGGCGGTGTTGGTGCCGCCAGCGCCGGTGCCCAAGCGGCCGTAACCGTTGACCGTGAAGTTCTGGCCGGTCAGGTCGCCACCGGTGTAGATGCCGTGCGACACGGCCCAGTCAGGCGCCGGGGCGTTCAGGCGCAGGACGGCGATGTCGTTCTGGTCGATCACTTCACCGGTGTAGCCCGAGTTCACGAAGTAGTTCGTGACGGTGCGCGAGGTGGCAGCCGGGTTGTTGAAGATCGACGCCGTGGGGCTCAGGCCAGTAGGCGGCTGGAAGAACACCGTCGTGCTCAGGGGGTTGGCGGTGCCGGCGCCATCGCTCACGCAGTGGCCTGCGGTCAGGATGGACTGGCGGTCCGGCAGCAGCGTGCCCGTGCAGATGAAGTTGCCAGCGGTGGTGGCCATCAGCAGGCCGACGACGCCGGTGCTGGCGGGGAAGCTGGGCAGGTAGGCAGCGTCGCCTGCGGCCGAGGCCGTGCCGGTGCCGGCGGTGGCGAAACCGGTGAGCAGGCTCTGGGCCGTCCACTGCAGGCCGTTGAACGAGCCCGAGGCGACATTGGTGCGCGCGCCGTCTGCAGCAGAAGCTGCCATCGAAGCGGCCAGCGCCAGCGCCGTGAAGGCGGTCTTGAGAATGCGGGTCTTCATGTGGTGTATCGACTCGGTGAAGTTGAACGGGCGCCAGTGCGGTCCACAGACCGTTGACATGGCCGGATCGTAACCAGCGATGGCGGTGCAAAACCGGCACAACCCCGAGCCCAGGGGGCCGGAGTAGCCCCGGGTTCGCGGGGGGGTGGTGCGTGCAGGCGACACCCGCACCGGCCTTGGCCGGCGCTGCGGGCGGGAACCGACCCGCCGAAACCCCGTCATATGATGCGTGTCCATGCTTGAACAGCGCATCCAACAGCAGTTCTTCGAGAGCGCTGACCTGCAATACCAGGCCGCCGAGGCATTGGCGCGTCCCATCGCCGAGGCCACCGCCGCCCTGCTGGCGGCTATCACCAGCGGCGGCAAGGTGCTGGTGGGGGGCAGTGGCGCAGGCGCAGCCCTGGCGCCGCACCTCGCCCGCCTGTTTGCCGGGCGCTTCGAGCGCCAGCGCCCACCGCTGGCGGCCCTGGCCCTCTCGCCCGGCCCCGACGCCGCACAGCAGGTCAAGGCCCTGGGCCTGCCGGGGGATGTGCTGCTCTACATTGATGACGGCGAAGGCCACAGCACCATGGTCATCTCCGCTGCGCAGGGCAAGGACATGACCATCGTCGTGCTCGCCGGCCGTGGGGCCCAGGCCTTCAGCGAACTGCTGGCCGAGACCGATGTGCTGGTGGCCGTGCCCCATGAGCGCGCAGCGCGCGTGGCCGAGCTGCAGATGCTCGTGCTGCACTGCCTGTGCGATGCCGTCGATTTCCAGTTGATGGGAGACCAAGCGCCGTGAGCCTTGTCCAGAAGAACCGCTCTCTTTCCAGCACCGGCCTGACGGCCGTGGCCCTGGTGCTGGCCGGCGCCACGCTGGCCGGTTGCGCCCCGCTGATCGTTGGCGGCGCCGTCGTCGGCGGGGGCTTGGTGGCCACCGACCGCCGCACCACCGGCATCCAGCTCGAAGACGAGAGCATCGAGTTCCGCGCTTCGGCGCGTGTGCGCGAACTGGCCACGCTGGGCCGCGTCAACATCACCAGCTACAACCGCACCGTGCTGATCACCGGCGAAGTGCCCGGCGCGGCCGAGAAGCAGGCGGTCGAGCAGGCGGTGGCCAAGGTCGAGAACGTGAAGGCCGTGCTCAACGAGCTGGGCATCGGGCCGAACAGCCCCCTCGGTTCGCGCACCACCGACACCTTCATCAGCAGCAAGGTCAAGGCCACGCTGATCGACGCCAAGGACGTGCAGGCCAACGCCTACAAGGTGGTGGTGGAACGCGGCATCGTCTACCTGATGGGTCGCGTCACCGAGCGCGAGGCCAACCGCGGCACCGAGCTGGCGCGGGCGGTCAGTGGCGTCGAGAAGGTCGTGCGCGCCTTCGAGGTGATCAGCGAGCAGGAACTGGCCAACATCGGCCGCGGCACCACGCCGGCGCCGGCACCCGCGCCGGTGAGCACGGCCACGCCAGCGGCTCCCGCTGCCGCGCCTGCGCCTGCACCTTCCGGCCCTGTCTCGGCCCCGGCCCCGCAGCCGGCCCCGATGCCGGCGCCGACGCCCGGCGTCACCAAGTGATCCAGGCGCCGGGCCGCCGCGGCGGCCCGGCGGCCTTCACTTCAGCCGCTTGATCAGGCTGGAGGTGTCCCAGCGCCGGCCGCCCAGGGCCTGCACCTCGGCATAGAACTGGTCCACCAGCGCCGTCACCGGCAGCCGGGCGCCGTTGCGGCGCGCTTCTTCCAGCACCAGGCCCAGGTCCTTGCGCATCCAGTCGACGGCGAAGCCGAAGTCGAACTTGTCGTCGACCATGGTCTTGCCGCGGTTGTCCATCTGCCAGCTCTGGGCAGCGCCCTTGCCGATGACGTCCAGCACCAGCGGCATGTCCAGGCCGGCCTTCTGGCCGAAGGCGATGGCTTCCGACAGGCCCTGCACCAGCCCGGCGATCGCCACCTGGTTGACCATCTTGGCCAGCTGCCCGGCGCCGGCCTCGCCAATGCGCGTGACGGCCTTGGCGAAGTGCAGCGCCACGGGTTTCATGGCCTCGAAGGGCGCGGCGTCGCCGCCGCACATCACCGTGAGCGCGCCGTTGACCGCGCCGGCCTGGCCGCCGGAGACGGGCGCGTCGACGAAGTGCAGGCCCAGCGTCTTGGCGGCACCGTGCAGTTCGCGCGCCACCTCGGCGCTGGCGGTGGTGTGGTCGACGAAGACCGCGCCCGGCGCCATGCCGGCGAAGGCGCCGTCTGCGCGCAGCGTCACGGCACGCAGGTCGTCGTCGTTGCCCACGCAGGCGAAGACGAAGTCGGCACCGGCGGCCGCTTCACGCGGCGTGGCGGCGAAACGCCCGCCTTCGGCCGCGGCCCAGGCCTCGGCCTTGGCGGTGGTGCGGTTGTAGACGGTGACCTGGTGCCCGGCGCGCGCCAGGTGGCCGGCCATGGGATAGCCCATCACGCCCAGGCCGAGAAAGGCCACGCGACGTGCGGGAACGGTGTCGTAGGTGCGGGAAGCCGCAGCGGTGGGTGTGCTCATCCCCGAATCGTGACACAGCCGGCGATCAAGCCGCTTGCGCGGAACCGGCTCTGCCGGGCCGCTGCAAGAGCCTGCCGGCAAGCATGCCGGCAGGCCTTCGCTGGCGAGAACCCGTCCGCAGGGACGGGTTCTCGTCCCGCTCAGCCCCCACGGGAGTGGCGAGGACGCGAAGCGCCGCAGCCTGGGGGCTGCTTCAGACCACCTTCATGTGCTCGGTGCCGAGAGACAAGTCATTGCTGCGCGCACGCTGGCTCTGCAGCTTGATCTGCAGGCGCAGGTCGTTCACGCTGTCGGCGTTGCGCAGCGCGTCTTCGTAGCTGATGGCGCCGCTTTCGTAGAGGTCGAAGAGCGACTGGTCGAAGGTCTGCATGCCGAGCTCGCGGCTGCGCTTCATCAGTTCCTTGATCTCGCTGACCTCGCCGCGGAAGATGAGGTCGCTGACCAGCGGCGTGTTCAGCAGGATTTCCACCGCCGCCACGCGGCCGCGGCCCTGCTCGCGCGGCATCAGGCGCTGGCTGACCAGGGCCTTGAGGTTGAGCGACAGGTCCATCAGCAGCTGCTGGCGCCGCTCTTCGGGGAAGAAGTTGATGATGCGGTCCAGCGCCTGGTTGGCGCTGTTGGCGTGCAGCGTGGCCAGGCAGAGGTGGCCGGTCTCGGCGAAGGCCACGGCGTGCTCCATGGTCTCGCGGTCGCGGATCTCGCCCATCAGGATGACATCGGGCGCTTGGCGCAGCGTGTTCTTCAGCGCCGCTTCCCAGCTGTCGGTGTCGATGCCCAGTTCACGCTGCGTGACGATGCAGTTCTTGTGCGGGTGCACGAACTCCACCGGGTCTTCCACCGTGATGATGTGGCCGTAGCTGTGTTCGTTGCGGTGGTCGACGATGGCTGCGAGCGAGGTGCTCTTGCCGCTGCCCGTGGCCCCGACGAAGATGACCAGGCCGCGCTTGCTGAGGCTGACCTCCTTCAACACCTTGGGCAGCGCCAGGCCGTCGATGGTGGGCAGCGTGGCCGGGATCGTGCGGAAGACCAGCCCCACCTGCCCCTGCTGAACGAAGGCATTGACGCGGAAGCGCCCCACGCCCGCCGGGCTGATGGCGAAGTTGCACTCCTTGGTGCGTTCGAACTCGGCGCCCTGCTTGTCGTTCATCACCGCGCGCGTGAGCGCCAGCGTGTGCTGGCCGGTCAGCGGCTGCGGGCTCACCTTGGTGAGCTTGCCGTCGATCTTGATGGCGGGCGGAAAGTCGGCGGTAAGGAAAAGGTCGCTGCCGTTGCGGCTGATCATCAGCCGCAGCAGGTCGTTGACGAATTTCGAGGCCTGGTCGCGTTCCATCCTGTCAGCCCCCAAGCTCGCTGGCGCTCGCTACCCCCCGGGGGGGCCGTCCGCCAGCGGCCCGGCAAAGCCGGTTCCGCGGCGGGAAGCTGGGTCGCGTTGTCAGCATGGCAGTGTCATCCAGGGAAGTTTTCGGGGATCTTGGCTTTGCTGCGCGCTTCGGCCGGCGAGATGATGTTGCGGCGCACGAGGTCGGCGAGGTTCTGGTCCAGCGTCTGCATGCCCAGGTTCTGGCCCGTCTGGATGGCGCTGTACATCTGCGCGATCTTGTTCTCGCGGATCAGGTTCTTGATGGCGCTGGTGGCCACCATGATCTCGTGGCCCGCCACGCGGCCGCTGCCGTCCTTGAGCTTGCACAGCGTCTGCGAGATCACTGCCACCAGCGATTCGCTCAGCATCGCGCGCACCATCTCCTTCTCGGCCGCGGGGAAGACGTCGACCACGCGGTCGATGGTCTTGGCCGCACTGCTGGTGTGCAGGGTGCCGAAGACGAGGTGGCCGGTTTCCGCGGCAGTGAGCGCCAAGCGGATGGTTTCCAGGTCGCGCATTTCGCCCACGAGGATGGCGTCGGGGTCTTCGCGCAGCGCGCTGCGCAGCGCGTTGGCGAAGCTCAGCGTGTGCGGGCCCACCTCGCGCTGGTTGACCAGGCACTTCTTGCTCTCGTGCACGAACTCGATGGGGTCTTCCACCGTCAGCACGTGGCCGTACTCGTTCTCGTTGAGGTGGTTCACCATCGCCGCCAGCGTGGTGCTCTTGCCCGAACCCGTGGGGCCCGTGACGAGCACCATGCCGCGCGGCTTGAGCGCCAGCTCGGCAAAGATCTTGGGCGCGCCCAGCTGCTCCAGCGTGAGGATCTTGCTCGGGATGGTGCGGAAGACCGCGCCCGCGCCGCGGTTCTGGTTGAAGGCGTTGACGCGGAAGCGCGCCAGGCCCTGGATCTCGAACGAGAAGTCGCACTCCAGCGTGTCTTCGTAGTGCTTGCGCTGGGCGTCGTTCATGATGTCGTACACCATGTCGTGGACCGCCTTGTGGTCCAGCGCTTCGACGTTGATGCGGCGCACATCGCCGTGCACGCGGATCATCGGCGGCAGCCCGGCCGAGAGGTGCAGGTCGGAGGCCTTGTTCTTGACCGAGAAGGCCAACAGCTGCGTGATGTCCATGAGTTCGTGTGGCGTGCACCGACGCCCAAGCACCAGCGCTTAAGCTCTCGGAAGATTATGAGCACCATCGGAAGCAAGCTGCAAGAAGTGAAGCGGCGCCTGCAGGCGGCCTGCGCCGAGGCGGGCCGCAGCGCGGAAATCCTCACGTTGGCGCCGCCGCCGGCGGCCCCGGGCGCACCGCCGACGCTCACGCTGCTGGCGGTGAGCAAGACCTTCGGCGCCGAAGCGGTGCGCGAAGCGCATGCCGCCGGCCAGCAGGCCTTTGGCGAGAACTACGTGCAGGAAGCGCTGGCCAAGATCGAGGCGCTGGCCGACCTGCGTGGCGGGCCGCTGCCCGTGCAGTGGCACCTGATCGGGCCGCTGCAGAGCAACAAGACGCGGCCGGTGGCCGAGGCCTTCGACTGGGTGCACTCGGTCGACCGCCTGAAGGTGGCGCAGCGCCTGGCCGAGCAGCGCCCGGCGCACCTGCCACCGCTGCAACTGTGCCTGCAGGTCAACATCAGTGGCGAAGACAGCAAGAGCGGGGTGCCGCCGGCCGAACTGCCGGCGCTGGCGGCCGCCGTGGCGGCGCTGCCGAGGCAGCGCGTGCAGTTGCGCGGGCTGATGGCCATCCCGGAGCCGGCCGCCACGCCACAGGCGCAGCGCGCGCCGCACCGGGCGCTGCGTGAACTGCTGGCGGGGCTGAATGCCGGCGGCCTGGCGCTGGACACCCTGTCCACCGGCATGAGCGCCGACCTCGAGGCCGCGGTGCTGGAAGGCAGCACCGTGGTGCGCGTGGGCACGGCCATCTTCGGCCGGCGCTGAAGCCTCCGGTGCGCCGGCGGGCGTGAAAAACGCCCACAAGCGCCGCACTTGCAGCCGACACACCTCTTAACAAAGAGTTTCGGTTGTGCAGAATCCGGCCCAACGATGTGCAGGGGTGGCCTTCAGGTCAGCTGCCTTCAGGTTTCGCAACGCGGGGGTGGCTGACAAGCCGGCCGCGGCATCCACAGACAATCCTGGCCCGTCGGCAGCGCCGACAGGCAGACGCCACCCCGAGGTTTGCACATGGTTTCCACGCATCGGTTCGTCGTGCTCATCGAGCGCAGCGCGCAGCTGCCTGCCGCACAGTGGCTGCGTGCCGGCGCCCTCACGCTGATGGGGCTGTCGCTGCTGGTGGCGGGTTTCGGACTGTCGGATGCCTCGGCCCAAGGCCCCTGGCAGCGCAAGCACGCCAAGATCGCGCAAGACCTGCACGACGCTACCGATGACGACGCCGTGGCCGCCCGTGCTGCCCGCGGCGAGCGGCGGGCGCAGCGCTGGGAGCGCCAGGTGCGCGGCGTGCGTGTCGTCAACGCCATCGTCGTGAGCAATGCCCGCGACCCCGAGCTGACCGAGCTGCGCAACTTCATCACCCGCAACGGCGGCTCGGTGCAGGTGCGCCACGGGGCGCTGCGTGCGCTGACCGTCAACGTGCCAGCCCGCCTGGTCAAGCGCCTGGTGGAGCGCGACGACGTGGTCAGCGTTTCGCCCAACCGCGACATCGTGCGCACCGCCAGCACGCTGGAAGCCGTGACCGGCGCGCTCAGCCCGAACGTCCGCGCGAACAGCACCAAGTTCGGCTACTCGGGCCTGGACGGCAGCGGCATCGGCATTGCCGTGCTGGATTCGGGCGTGATGAAGGCGCACTACGCCTTCAACAACGCCACCGGCGGCACGCGCGTGGCGCGCAGCGTGAACATGCTCAATGCCCGGCTGGCCGATTTCCAGGCGGGCACCGACCTGAGCAAGACCTTGCGCCCGGGCTCGACGCAGCAGACGG
This sequence comes from Rubrivivax rivuli, assembly GCF_004016505.1. Taxonomy (GTDB): domain Bacteria; phylum Pseudomonadota; class Gammaproteobacteria; order Burkholderiales; family Burkholderiaceae_C; genus Rubrivivax; species Rubrivivax rivuli. The sequence continues at coordinate 625,591 of NZ_SACR01000001.1, forward strand.
GCTTCGAGGCCGCCATCGCCAACGACAACAATTTCTACGCCGACCAGTACGGCCATGGCACGCACGTGGCGGCCGTGGCCGCCGGGCGCGCGCAGTTCTACCGCAGCACCACGCCCGACACCACCGGCGTGGCACCCAACGCCACGCTGTACGACGTGAAGGTGCTGAGCGACGCCGGCACCGGCACCGTGAGCGATGCGCTGGAAGGCATCGCCTGGGTGATATACCACGCCCGCGCCTACAACATCCGCGTGATGAACCTGAGCATCGCGGCGGCCTCCACCGAGTCGTGGCAGACCGACCCGCTGTGCCTGGCCGCGCGCGCCGCCACCGCCGCGGGCATCACGGTCGTGGCCGCCGCCGGCAACTTCGGCCTCAGCAGCAGCGGCCAGGCCGTGCACGGCACCATCGGCTCGCCGGGCATCGACCCCAGCGTCATCACCGTCGGCGCCGTCAACTTCTTCGGCACCAACGGGCGCTCCGACGACCGCGTGGCCCGCTTCAGTTCGCGCGGCCCCACGCGCGGCAGCCGCATCGACGCCGCCGGTGTGCGCCGCGTCGACAACCTGCTCAAGCCCGACCTGGTGGCGCCCGGCAACCGCATCGTCAGTGCGGCCGCCACCTTTGGCGGCAGCGTTCAGTCCTGGAACCGCCTGGCGCAGAACCACTACGCCAATCTCGTCACGCCGGTCGGCATCTCGCAGTTCACGCCCGAGACGCAGATGATGATGAGCGGCACCTCGGTGGCCGCGCCGGTGGTCTCGGGCGCCGTGGCGGTGCTGCTGCAGGCCAACCCGGGGCTCACGCCGCCGCTGGTGAAGGCCATCCTGCAGTACACGGCCGAACCGCTGCCCGAAGGCAACCTGCTGGAGCAAGGCGCCGGCAACCTGAACCTCACGGGCGCCATCGCGCTGGCACGGGCCCTGCGCACCGACATTGCCAGCGCCATCGAAGCCGGCACGCTGCTGCCGGGCGCCAACCTGCTGGCCGTGGGCCAGGCCTTCCCGCAGCAGAAGAGCAACATCAGCGGCTCGGGCTTCGACTGGTCGCGCATCGTCTACGCCGGCGGCAACCGCCTGCTCACGGGCACGGCCTTGTTCAGCCGCTACCAGCCGATCTGGGACCCGCGCCTGGTCTGGGCGGGCAACACGGTGCAGCGGCAGACGCCGGTCTACTGGTCGGGCACGGGCATCCAGCCCAACACCTACCTCTCGCACCTCGTCTTCAGCACGCCGCTCAGCCAGACCTTGCTGACCTCGGGCGTGGTGCGGGCCGAGCCGCTGGCGGGGCAGAGCTCCATGCTGGCTGGCACCGGGGCCTTCATCCGCACCAAAGACCTCTCCGGCTGGCTCGCCGGCGGCAGTGGCCTCACGCTGACGCAAGGGCTGGTGCTGGCCGAAGGCCTGGTGCTGGCAGAGGGCTTGGTGCTGGCCGAAGGCCTGGTGCTGGCCGAGGGCCTGGTGCTGGCCGAAGGCCTGGTGCTGGCCGAGGGCCTGGTGCTGGCCGAAGGCCTGGTGCTGGCCGAAAGCGGCGGCGTGCGGCTGGGTTTCGACACCCAGGGGGCACTCCAGGGCGAGTGACCGGGGCGCTCGGCGCGGGCGCCGACTCAAGGCGGCCTGCCGCCGGCCGACAACCTTGCTGAGGCGGCGCTTCCTGCGCCGCAACCCGCAGCGTTGCTGCGCCTTGTCTGCCCACCCCGATGTCGGAACGAGCCGTCAGCCCGGAAGCGTCCTTGGCCCTGCCCTGGTGGCAGCGGCTGCACGGCGCCTTGATGCCCGACTACAACCGCAAGGCGACCATCTACTGGTGGCTGGCGGCCGTGGCCGGTGCGGCAGCCCTGGTGGTGGCCGCGTGGCAGGTGGCGCAGCTGGGGCGCAGCGCCTGGTGGCAGATCGCCGCCGGCGTGTTCATCGCGATGACGGCCGGCTTCTTCCCGGTGCGCGTGAAGCACTCCAAGCACGCCTTCGCCGCGGGCGAGATCTTCATCATCCTGCTGCTCCTGATGCACGGGCCGGCTGCGGCCACGCTGGCGGCGGCGGGTGAAGGCGCTGTCGGTTCCTGGCGGGCCTCCAAGCGCTGGACGAGCCGCATCGTCAGCCCCGCGATGGCCGCCCTGGCGATGTGGGCCACGGGGTCTGCGCTGCACGCGCTGATCGACAAGGTCTCCGCCTCGGCCGGCCTGCTGCTGCTGGCCACCATGGCCTGCGCCCTGGGCTACTTCATGCTCAACACGCTGCTGGTGACGGCCGTGCCGCGCCTGAAGCGCAACGAGCGGCTGCGCGCGGCCGATCTCTTCGGCGTCTTTGGCGGCGTGGGCCTGGCCTACGTGGGCAGCGCGGCGGTGGCTTCGCTGCTCTATCTGGTCTATCTGCAGTCGGGCATCGGCGTGCTGGGGGCCATGGTGCCGCTGCTGGGCATGATGCTGGCCACGCTGCACTACTTCTTCCGCCAGCAGGAGGCCTCGGAGTCGGTGCGCCGCGCCAACGCCGAAGCGCAGGAGCGCGAGAACGAGCTCGCGCGCCGCCACGTGCAGGAGCTGGAGGCCAGCGAGCGCCGCTTCCACAGCGCCTTCACGCACGCCAGCATCGGCATGGCGCTGCTGGACTTCAGCGGCCGCATCCTGCAGGCCAATGCCGCGCTGTGCGCGCTGGTCGGGCGCCAGAACCAGGCGCTGCTGAACCAGGCTTTCCAGGACGTGGTGTTCGAAGACGACCGCCAGGCCCTGGCCGAGAAGCTGGGGCTGGTGAGCGACCGCGAGTTCGAGAGCTTCGCGCTCGAACTGCGCTGCCGCCACGCCGACGGGCACCCGGTGTGGGTGACGGCGCACTGCAGCTTCTTCAGCGAGCCCGGCTCCAGCGCGCCCTGCCTGATCCTGCAGCTGCAGGACGTCACCGCGCGCCGCATGGCCGAAGAGGGCCTGCACCACCTCGCCTTCCACGACAGCCTCACCGGCCTGCCCAACCGCCGCCGCTTCCACGAGCTGCTGGGCCAGGCCGTGGCACAGCTCAACGCCAGCGGCGCCGCGGCGGATGCCTACGCGGTGATGTTCCTGGACTTCGACCGCTTCAAGCTCATCAACGACAGCCTGGGCCACAGCGCGGGCGATGCCTTCCTCGTGCAGGTGTCGCAGCGCATCCGCGACAGCCTGCGCCCGCACGACGTGGTGGCGCGCCTGGGCGGCGACGAGTTCGCCGTGCTGGTGCGCCATGTGGAGCACGAGCGTTGCGTCGTGGGCCTGGCCGAGCGGCTGATGGAGGCCATGCGCCAGCCCTTCGTGGTGGGCGGCACCGAGCTGATGACCAGCGCCAGCATCGGCATCACCTTCAGCGCCCTCGGCTACGCCAACCCCGAAGACGTGCTGCGCGACGCCGACACCGCCATGTACAAGGCCAAGGCCGCAGGCAAGGCGCGCTACGCGCTCTTCGACACCAGCCTGCACACCGAGGTGGCCGACCGCCTGCGCCTGGAAGGCGAGCTGCGCCACGCCATCGACGACGGCCGCCTGAGCGTGGCCTACCAGCCGGTGTTCGACCTGCGCGGCGGCGCTGCGGGCCCGGGCGGCGCACCGCGGCTGGCCGGCTTCGAGGCTCTGGTGCGCTGGCAGCACCCGGTGGACGGCAGCATCAGCCCGGGCGCCTTCCTGCCCATCGCCGAAGAAGCGGGCCTGATGGTGCGGCTGACCGACTTCGTGCTGCACTGCGCCTGCCGGCAGCTTCGCGAGTGGCAGCTGCGCGGCCCGGCCTTTGCAGCGCTGACGATGAACGTGAACCTCTCGGGCCACGACATCGCACACCCCGCGCTGGTGGCCCGCGTGATGCGTGCGCTGATGGAAGCCGAGGTGCGCCCCGACCGCCTGTGCCTGGAGCTCACCGAGAACATCCTGATGTCGCGCCTGGAGGGCGCGCTGCCCGCGCTGAAGGAACTGCGCCGGCTGGGCGTGGTGCTGGCCATCGACGACTTCGGCACCGGCTACTCGTCGCTCAGCCACCTCTCCACCTTGCCCATCGACGGCCTGAAGATCGACCGCAGCTTCGTCAGCCGGCTCGAAGCCGGCTCGAACGAGGCCGCGGTGGTGCGCTCCATCGTGCTGCTGGGCAGCTCGCTGGGCAAGGACGTGGTGGCCGAGGGCATCGAGACCGAGCAGCAGCTGCGCCAGCTGCAGGACATGGGCTGCGCCTTCGGCCAGGGCTACCTGCTGTCGCGGCCCCTGAAGCCGGCCGACGTGCCGCGCCTGCTGCAGGGCAGCGAGGCCGTCGCGGCGCCTCCCCCCTCCGACGCCGGCGCCGTGCCCAACTTGTCGCAGCTTTCGGGGCTGCGCGCTGCCACCGGTCCGTTGACAATGCACTGACCATGAGAGCCCCAGCGCCGGTCCGGCGCCTCCGCCCTTGAGCCTGCAGCCGCCGGCAACACCGCCCCCACCCTCGGCCAGCGGGCTGGGTGCCCCGGTTTGGCGGCAGGTGCACCAACGGCTGATGCCCGACTACAACGGGACGGCGGCGCGTTTCTGGTGGACAGCGTTCTGCGGCGGCATGGTGGCGCTGCTGTTCTGCCTGGGGCAGCTGGCCCAGATGAGCTGGCTGGCCTGGCTGCAGGTGGCAGGCGCCACCGTGCTGGCCATCGGCGCCGGCATGTTCCCGATCCGCGTGCCGGGCACCAAGATCGCCTATGCGGCCGGCGAGATCTTCATCTTCCTGCTGCTGCTGGTGCTGGGCCCGGCGGCCGCTGCCGTGGCTGCGGCCGCCGAGGCTTTCGTCGGCTCGGCACGGGCCTCGCGGCGCTGGACGAGCCGCCTCTTCAGCCCCGCCTCCGCCACGCTGGCCATGCTGACCGTCAGCCTGCCGCTGCAGGCCGGCCTTGCGGCACTGGCGGCGCGGGGCTTCGACAGCGCCGCGGTGGTGCTGGCCGCCACGATGGCGGCCGCTGCGCTGTACTTCCTGATCAACGCCTCGCTGCTTTCGGGCGTGCTGCAGCTCAAGCGCGGCGAGGCCTTCTTCCAGCCCAAAGGCCTGTTCAGCGTGTTCCGCTGGGTCGGCATGGCCTACGCCGGCAGCGCCAGCGTGGCCACGCTGCTCTTCTTCACCTGGCGCACGCAGGGCGTGGGCGTGCTGCTGGTGATGGTGCCGCTGCTGGCCATGCTGCTGGTGACCCTGCACTTCTACTTCCGGCAGCAGGAAGCGGGCATCGCGCTGCGCGAGGCGGGTGAGAGCGCGGCCGCGCGCGAGGCCGCGATGGCCGAGCGCGAGGCCCAGGCCGCCGCCCGCCACCTGCGCGAGCTGCAGGCCAGCGAGCGCCGCTTCCACAGCGCCTTCACGCACGCCAGCATCGGCATGGCCCTGCTGGGTTTCGATGGCCGCATCCTGCAGGCCAACCCGGCGCTGGCCGCGCTGCTCGGCCGCAGCGAAGCCGAGCTCCTGCACCAACCCTTCACGGCCTTCGTCGAAGAGAGCGAGCGCCCCTTGCTGGCGCAGCAACTCGGGCTGGCCAGCGGGCGCGATTTCGAGGCCTTCTCGCGCGAGCTGCGCTGTGTGCACGCCGATGGCAGCGCGGTGTGGCTCTCGCTGAACTGCAGCTTCTTCACCGAGCCGGTGCCCGATGCCGAGCCCGCCACGGAAGCCGGCGCCGGCCAGCCCTGCCTGATCCTGCAGGCGCAGGACGTGAGCGCACGCCGCCGCGCCGAGGCCGGCCTGCAGCACCTGGCCTTTCACGACCCGCTCACCGGCTTGCCCAACCGACGTCGCTTCCAGGAATGCCTGGTCAGCGCGCTGACCCGCTACCAGGCCGACCCGCGCAAGCCCTGGGCGGTGATGTTCATCGACTTCGACCGTTTCAAGCTCGTCAACGACAGCCTGGGCCACAACGCCGGCGACGCGCTGCTGCAGCAGGTGGCGCGCCGCGTGCAGGAGAAGCTGCGGCCGGGTGACATCGTCGCGCGCCTGGGCGGTGACGAGTTCGCCATCCTCGTCACCGACATCGAGCACGAGCGCGACGCCGTGCTGCTGGCCGAGCGCCTGATGGAAGCCCTGCACCAGCCTTTCCGCCTGGGCGAGGTGGAGCTCATTGCCACGGCCAGCATCGGCATCACCTTCAGCGCCATCGGCTACGCCACGGCCGAAGAGGTGCTGCGTGACGCCGACACCGCCATGTACAAGGCCAAGGCCGGCGGCAAGGCGCGCTACGCACTTTTCGACACCAGCCTGCACGCCGCGGTGTCCGACCGGCTGCGGCTGGAAGGCGAACTGCGCACCGCCGTCGAGCAGGGGCAGCTGGTGGTGGTCTACCAGCCGGTGTTCGCGCTGCGCCCGGGCGAGGAAAGCGGGCGCCTCACCGGTTTCGAGGCGCTGGTGCGCTGGCAGCACCCGCAAGATGGCCTGCTGCCCCCGGCGGCCTTCCTGCCCATCGCCGAAGAAAGCGGCCTGATGCTGGGCCTGAGCGACTTCGTGCTGCACTGCGCCTGCCACCAGCTGCGCCAGTGGCAGCTGAGCGACCCCCGCCTGGCCGAGCTGACCATGAGCATCAACCTCTCGGCCCACGACCTGGCGCACCCTGCGCTGGTGGCGCGCATCGGCCGTGCCATCGTGGAGGCCGGGTTGCGCCCGCAGCACCTGACGCTGGAGCTCACGGAGAACATCCTGATGTCGCAGATCGATGGCGTGCTGCCGACGCTGGCGGCGCTGCGCCAGCTGGGCGTGCGTCTGGCGGTGGACGACTTCGGCACCGGCTACAGCAGCCTGAGCCATCTGAGCAAGCTGCCCATCGACAGCCTGAAGATCGACCGCAGCTTCGTCAGCCAGCTGCTGCCGGGCAGCGATGACGCGGCGGTGGTCAGCGCCATCATTCAGCTTGGCGGCACCTTGCGCAAGGAAGTGGTGGCCGAGGGCATCGAATCGGCCGCGCAGATGGCCCAACTGCGCGAGCTGGGTTGCGGCTACGGCCAGGGCTTCCACATGGCCGAGCCGCTGGCCGCGGCGCAGGTGGCCGAATGGCTGCGAGAGCAGCGCGGGGCGCTGCACTGAGGCAGCGCGTGGCGCGGGCGGCCTACACCGGCAGCAGGCTGCTGTTCTTCACTTCTTCCATCACCACGTAGGTGCGCGTCTCGCGCACGCCGGGCAGCGTCCAGATCACGCTGCCGATGAACTCGCGGTAGGCGGCCATGTCGGCCACGCGGGTCTTGAGCAGGTAGTCGAAGCCGCCGGCCACGAGGTGGGCCTCCAGGATCTCGGGGCGCACCTGCACCGCGGCCTTGAAGATGTCCATCACGTCGTGCACCGTGCGGTCGAGCAGGATCTCGACGAAGACCAGCAGGCCGGCGCCCAGCTTGGCCGGGTTCAGGCGCGCCTCGTAGCCGAGCACGAAACCGTCGCGGTGCAGGCGCTTCACGCGCTCCAGCACGGCGGTGGGCGAAAGGTGCACCTCTTCGGCCAGCTTCAGGTTGCTGATGCGCCCGTGAGCCTGCAGCACGCGCAGGATGCGGCGGTCGATCTTGTCGAGCTCGCGCTCGCTGCGGGGGCTTTCGGGGTCGTTCATGCTGAAGGATTCTCCGCCGAGCGGACGGTTTTCCGAATCCGGTGCGGCCCGAGGCCGCATAAGCTGCGCAGCTATTCAGCCCGCCACCCCTTGTCGCCACGCTACGCCCCGAGGTCCGCATGAACCCCAGCCCCGCCCGCCTGCCCTTCCCCTACCGCCCTGAGCACGAGGTGCTGTCGCAGCTGCTCGGCGCGCTGCAGGGCAAGCTCGATTGGCCGGCCGTGGTGGCCGGCGCCAAGCCCTGGGTGCAGGCCGTGCGCGACAAGCCGGCGCCCTTCTGGGCCATGGAAAGCCTGTTGCGCGAGTACCCCATCAGCAGCGCCGAAGGCCTGGCGCTGATGCGCCTGGCCGAAGCGCTGCTGCGCGTGCCCGATGCCGAAACGGCCATCGCGCTGACGGCCGACCAGCTCGGGCGCGGTGATTTCGACGGGGCCGCCGAAGGCTCTGCGCACAAGATGCTGGCGCAGATCAGCGCCAGCGCCATTTCGCTGAGCAAGAAGTTCTTGCCCGATCAGGACAACCCGCCGGGCCTGATGCAGCGCCTGGGCGCCCGCACCGTGGTGGCGGCCACCGTGCGCGCCATCCAGCTGCTGGGCCGGCAGTTCGTGCTGGGCCGCACCATCCAGGAAGCCATGGCCGAGGCCGACAGCCAGCGCAAGGCGCAGGCGCGGCTGCGTTTCAGCTACGACATGCTGGGCGAAGGCGCGCGCACCGAGCGCGATGCCGAGCGTTACCTCGCCAGCTACCGCAATGCCATCACCGCCATTGCCCAGGGCCGCGTGGCGAGCTCGCCAATGGCGGCCGACGGCATCTCCATCAAGCTCAGCGCGCTGTTCTCGCGCTACGAAGACGCGCAGCGTGAACGGGTGTTCGCCGAACTGCTGCCGCGTGTGCAAGGCCTGGTGGACCAGGCGGCGCAGGCCAACCTGAACCTCACCATCGACGCGGAGGAGAGCGACCGCCTGGAGCTCTCGCTCGATCTCTTCGAGGCCCTGGCCCGCCACATCGCCGCGAAACACCCGCAATGGCAGGGCTTCGGTCTGGCCGTGCAGGCCTACCAGACGCGCGCGCTGGCCGTGGTGGACGAGGTGGCCCGCATCGCCCAGGCCCACGGCCTGCGCTTCATGGTGCGGCTGGTCAAGGGCGCCTACTGGGACGGCGAGGTCAAGCGCGCCCAGGAAGGCGGCCTGCCCGGCTACCCCGTCTTCACCCACAAGCACCACACCGACATCAGCTACCTGGCCTGCGCCGAGCGCCTGATCAGTCACCACGCGCTGATCTACCCGCAGTTCGCTACGCACAACGCCGGCACCATCGCCGCCATCCTGCAGCTGGCGCGCCAGCAGGGCGCTGCTTTCGAGATGCAGCGCCTGCACGGCATGGGCGACGGCGTCTACCGCGAGGTGCTGGCCAGCGGGCCCGATGCGCCGCCGGTGCGTGTGTACGCGCCCGTGGGCGAGCACCGCGATTTGCTGGCCTACCTGGTGCGCCGCTTGCTGGAGAACGGCGCCAACTCGTCCTTCGTGCACCAGCTGGCCGATGAACACGTCAGCGCCGAGCAGCTGCTGGCCAGCCCGCTGGCGCCGAGCAGCGACGAAGCGCTGCCATTGCCGCAGGTGCTGTACGGCAGCGGGCCCGGCGCACGCGCCAACTCGGTGGGCGTGGACCTCGCCTGCCTCGCGATGCGCGCGCCGCTGGACGCCGCCGTGGCCACCACGCATCTCAGCACGTTGTCCATGCACAGCGCCGCCGATGCCGACGCCGCGATGCAGCGCCTGCACGCCGGCTTCGACGCCTGGTCTGCACGCCCGCTGGCCGAACGCGCTGCCCTGCTGCGCAAGGCCGCCGACCTGCTGGAAGCCCGCCTGCCCGCCTACTGCGGCCTGCTGGTGAAGGAAGCGCACAAGACCCTGGGCGACACCGTGGCCGAGGTGCGCGAGGCGGTGGACTTCTGCCGCTACTACGCCGATCAGGCCGAAGCGCGCCTGATGGACCAGCCCCTGCCCGGCCCCACGGGCGAGAGCAACCTGCTGCGCCTGCACGGCCGCGGCGTCTTCGTCTGCATCAGCCCGTGGAACTTCCCGCTGGCCATCTTCGCTGGGCAGGTGGTGGCGGCACTCGTCGCCGGCAACACCGTGGCCGCCAAGCCGGCCGAGCAGACGCCGCTGGTGGCGCAGCACTTCGTGGCGCTGCTGCACGAGGTGGGTGTGCCGCAAGACGCCGTGGCGCTGCTGCACGGCCTGGGCGAAACCGTGGGCGCCGCGCTGGTGGCGCACCCGCTGACGGCGGGCGTGTGCTTTACCGGCAGCACGCAGGTGGCGCGCCTGATCAACCGCACGCTGGCCGCGAAGGACGGCCCCATCGTCCCTCTGATCGCCGAGACCGGCGGCCTGAACGCGATGGTGGTGGACAGCACCGCGCTGCCCGAGCAGGTGGTGGACGCCGTGGTGCAGAGCGCCTTCCGCAGCGCCGGTCAGCGCTGCAGTGCCCTGCGCCTGCTGTGCGTGCACGAAGGCATTGCCGACGGCGTGATCGAGATGCTGCGCGGCGCCATGGCCGAGCTGCGCGTGGGCGACCCGGCCGAGCTCGCCACCGACGTGGGCCCGCTGATCGACGACGAAGCCTTCACTGCCATCGGCGCCCAGGTGCGCCGCTTGCGCGGTGAGGCGAAGTTGCTGGGCGAGACGCCTGTGCGCAGCAGCTTCCCGCGGCTGCTGGCCCCCATCGCCTTCGAGATCGGCCGCATCGCCGAGCTGAAGACCGAGATCTTCGGCCCCGTGCTGCACGTGGTGCGCTGGGGGGGTGACGTCAACGAGGTGGTGCGCCAGATCAACGCGCTGGGCTACGGCCTCACCTTGGGCGTGCAGACGCGCATCGACAGCCGCGCACAGCGCATTGCCGACACGGCGCGCATCGGCAACGTCTACGTCAATCGCAACATGATCGGCGCCGTGGTGGGCGTGCAGCCCTTCGGCGGCGAAGGCCTGAGCGGCACCGGCCCCAAGGCCGGTGGGCCGCACTACCTCTACCGCTTCTGCGCCGAGCAGACGGTGACGGTGAACACCGCGGCAGCCGGCGGCAACGCCGAGCTGCTGGCCGGTCTGGCCTGAACCGTCGACAAAGCAAAACGCCCGCGAAATGCGGGCGTTCTGGAGGGTGCTGTAGCGGTCAGGCCTTGCGGCGGCTGAGGCCCAGACCCAACAAGGCCAGGCCAGCCAGGGCCAGGCTGCCGGGCTCCGGCACCGAGGTCACCAGGCTGTACTGTGCGGTCTGGCTGCCCCGGGCCCAGGCGAACTCCAGCGTGGCGGCGCCCTGGTTCTCGAAGAACACCAGCTCAACGCTGTGCAGACCGGCGGACAGGTTGATCGAACCGTAGCGGGTGTTCGCCGGGTGCAGGGAGTCGTCGACGATGACGTCGATGCCGTCGATGCGCAGACGCAAGCCATCGTCGTTGTAGGTGCTGAACCAATACGTGTCGGCAGCAGTGACGAGGATGTTGCCGGTGATCAGCGCGGCGAAGTTGTCATTGAGCGGCGCGTTTTCGCCCGTCTGCCCTGCAGCGGCGGCCTGGGGCCAGGCGGCCGTGCCACCGAAGGCACCCGTGTTCGGCGCGTAGTCGGTGAAGTCGATGACCGTGGCCGCACCCGTGAAGCTGGCCGGGCCCGAGGTGATGGCATTGACGGCGTCGTTCAGGCTGGTCGGGCCCGTGGGCACTTGCCATTGCTTCACCACCCAGGCCTGCGAAGTGAGCGGCAGCGCCAGGGCAGTGGCGGTCAACAGCGAAGTCAGGAGTTTGTTCATGCGGGCCTCGTCGTGCGGTGCAGAGAAGAGAAGTATCTTTTGCGCCAAGCGGATGCACGAAACGTGCCATGCGACCTAAAGCCCTGACAGCAAACAATATTCGCTGTTCGACACCCTTTCCGGAGCGCCAAGTTGTAAAAAAGTCTGACGCTTTGGCGCGCCCTTCAGACGCGGCTTGGACGGGCTCAGTTCAGATACATCCCCAGGTAGCGCCGCCCGCGGCTCACCACCGCGGGATCGGGGCACACGTCGAACCACTGCACGAGTTGCAGCCGGGCTTTCTCGCGGTCGGGCTTGCCTTCGGCCTTGTCGCGCAGCACCACGTCGAGCAGCTGGTCGAAGGCGGCGTTGAAGTCGCCGGCGTGCGCCAGCAGCGCGGCCAGCGCGAAGCGGGCCTCGAAGTCGCGCGGGTTGGCGGCGATGCGCGCGGCCAGCTCGTCGGCGTTGCCGGTGGGCTGCTCGCGCGCCATCGCCAGGCGCTTGAGCAGGCGGGCGTGTTCGTCGTCGCGTTCGGCGGCGGGGATGCTGTCCAGCAGCGCCTGGGCCTGCTCGAGTTCGCCCGCGGCCATGAGCGCGGCGGCGGCGTCCAGCGGGCCGAAGACCTGCTCGGCCTCGGCGTCCACCACGTCGGCAGGCAGGTGCTTGTCGAGGAAGGCCTTGACCTGGCCTTCGGGCAGCGCGCCCATGAACTGGTCGACCGGCCGGCCGCCGATGAACAGCACCACCAGCGGGATGCTGCGGATGCGCAGCGCGGCGCTGATCTGCGGCGCCTCGTCGGTGTTCAGCTTGGCCAGCACGAAGCGCCCGCCGTAGGCCTTGACCACCTTCTCCAGCACTGGCCCCAGCTGCCGGCAGGGGCCGCACCACGGTGCCCAGCAGTCCAGCAGCACCGGCACCTGCATCGAGAGCTCGAGCACCTGGGCCTCGAAATCGGCCTCGGTGGTGTCGAAGGACAAGGGCACTTCGCCGGGCGTCGGGTCGAGGTTCTGCGGGTTCATCATGGAATGAAAAAGGGGGTTCGATCGAACCCCCTGATGGTAGCGGCGCAGGGCTGGCGGCCCTGCGTTTGTGCGGTGCTTACCGGTCGCGGCTCAGGCGGCCGGCCGGGGTGGTCTGGCCGCCCAGCATGAACACCGTGTAGACGCCCTGGGCCTGCAGCAGGTTGCTGCTGGTGGCGGCCGTCAGCGTGAACAGCGGGTCCACCGCGGTCGGCGAGGTGATGTCCAGGCGGGCCGAGCCGGCCGCCGTGACGGTGGCGTAGGCCGAAGCCGTGCCGCGCGCGATGTCGGAGGTGGCCGTCTGCGTCAGGTAGTCCACCTGCATCGTCAACGCCTCGCTCAGTGCCAGGCCGTTGACCAGGCGGATCTTGGCGCGCGTGTTGATGCTGGGCAGGCGGTTGTCGTCGGTCAGCAGCGACACGGTGGGCGCGGTCTCCGCGCCGTAGGCCAGCAGCGTGTAGTCGGCGCCCGGGGCGATGGTGCGCGAGCTGGTCGAGAACACCGTGCCGTTGGCGCGCACGATGAGCTCCTGCGTGCCCGAGTTCACCAGCGTGTAGGGGCCCACGCCCGGCGAGCGCAGCGCGCCGACGATGGTGCTGCCGCCCAGGCTGGCGCTGACGTTGCCGGCTGCGCCGACGCTGGCCACGACGCGCACGCGCGCCTTGGTGTTCTTCAGCGTGGTGACACCGGCGCGCTGCTCGATCAGCGTGCCGTTGACCAGCACGCCGCCGGCACCGGCGGTGATCACCAGCGTGACGTACTTCTTGGCCGGGATGGTGATGCTGGGGATGTCCAGGCGCACGTCGTTGGGGTCGCCGGAGCCCGTCACGCGCAGGCGGTAGTTGGCCGCGCCCTGGTCGCTGAAGCCGCTGAGCGAACCGCTGGTCAGTGCCGCGCGGATGGGCTGCACGTCGCCCAGGTCGCCGGTGGAATCGGTGGGCGTCAGGAAGACGTCGACCGCGCCGGTGTCGGTGGTGGCGTTGAAGAAACGCACACGGCCCGCGGTGGTGCTGGTGATGTCGTCGACGTTCTCGTCTTCAGGCAGCGTGCTCACGCGCAGCGCGGTCTCGCGGCCCCAGATGATGGCGGTGTAGTTTTTGTCCTTGGCCAGCGTGTACGAGCCGGTCAGCAAGGGCGCGGCCGCACCGGCGCGCTTGACTTCCACCGTGTAGGTATTGGCTTCCAGCGAGACGCCCGCGGCGATGGCGTCGGTGGCCAGCGCGCTGAAACGCCGCGTGTCGCCGGCGTAGAGGTCGAGGCTGGGCAGGTCCGTCGTCAGGTTGATCGCGCGCAGCGTGGTGTTGCCGTTGCCGTCGCCGCCACCGCCGCCGCAGGCAGCGAGCAGCAGGGACGAGGCCATGGCGGCCAGCAAGGCCAGCCGGCGGGAAGAAGAGGCAGGGGTCATCGAGGGTCCTAGGGTTTGCCTGGAAGGGGAGGCGCGCGAGCACAAGGCCCGCCGGCGCCACCCGATCTTGGATTATGACTTGCCGGGGAAACCCGGCTTTTGCAGCTTTACCTCGGGAAACCAAGGCCCCCGGGGCCTGCCCTCAAGGGTAGAGGCCGCGCTCTTCCCGCGCCTTGAGGATGCGCTCGCAGGCCACGGCGAAGGTGGCGGTGCGCAGCGTGATCTGGTGGCGGTCGGCCGTGTCCCAGATCTTCTTCAGCGCGCCGATCATGATCTTGTCCAGGCGGACGTTGATCTCGTCTTCGGTCCAGAAGAAGCTGCTGAAGTCCTGCACCCACTCGAAGTAGCTCACCGTCACGCCGCCGGCGTTGCAGATGACGTCGGGCACGACCAGCACGCCGCGCTCGGCCAGGATGTCGTCGGCCGAAGGCACGGTGGGGCCGTTGGCGCCTTCCAGCACCAGCTTGGCCTGGATGCGGTTCGCGCGCTCGGCGGTGATCTGGCCTTCCAGCGCGGCCGGGATCAGGATGTCGCAGGCCACGTCCCAGAAGGCTTCGCCGTCCATGGGCTCGGCGCCCTTGAAGCCGCCCACGCCGCCAGTGGCCTTCACGTGGGCCGTGATGTCGGCGATGTCGAAGCCCTTGCTGTTGTAGATGGTGCCGGTGTGGTCTTGCGCTGCCACGATCTTCGCGCCGGCCTGGGCGAAGAGTTCGGCCGCGGCCGAGCCCACGTTGCCGAAGCCCTGCACCGCCACGCGGGCGCCTTCCAGGTTCATGTTGAGGCGGCGCGCGGCTTCACGGCCGGTGACGAACACGCCGCGGCCGGTGGCCTTCACACGGCCCAGGCTGCCGCCCAGGTGCACGGGCTTGCCGGTGACCACGCCGGTGGCGTTGCTGCCGGTGTTCATGCAGTAGGTGTCCATCATCCACGCCATGATCTGCGGGTTGGTGTTCACGTCCGGCGCGGGGATGTCCTGCTGCGGCCCGATGATCATGCCGATCTCGCTGGTGTAGCGCCGCGTCATGCGCTCCAGCTCCTTGTTGCTGAGCTTCTTCGGGTCGACGCGGATGCCGCCCTTGGCGCCGCCGTAGGGCAGGTTCACGGCGGCGTTCTTGATGCTCATCCAGGCGCTGAGGGCCATCACCTCTTCCAACGTCACGTCGGGGTGGTAACGCACGCCGCCCTTGCCGGGGCCGCGGCTCAGGTTGTGTTGCACGCGGTAGCCCTCGAAGTGGGCCACCTCGCCGTTGTCCAACTCGATGGGGATGTCGACGATCAGGGTGCGCTTGGGGCGCTTGAGGGTGTCGATCCAGCGCGAGAGGTGGCCGAGGTAGGGCGCCACGCGGTCGACCTGCATCAGGTAGGTGCCCCAGGGGCTGTCGGCGGTGGGCTGGACGTAAGAGAGCGGCGAGGTCATGGGTCTTGTCTTCCTTGGGTGTTGGCAGCCGTGCGGGCCCGGCTGGTGCGCCTTGTGGGCGGGCCGCCGGGGGCCGGCACGGCATGGCTGCGCACTGTAGGCGGGGTGGCGCCGAATAACTCACCAAGCGCCATGCATGATTTGCATAAGGCCTGCATGGGGCCGTCATTGGCCCCGTTCGGCACCTGCCTACACTGCGGCGCCATGAGCACCCTGAACCCTCCCAGCATCGCGTTCATCGGCGGCGGCAACATGGCCAGCGCCCTCATCGGCGGCCTGGTGCGCGCCGGCCTGCCAGCGGCGCGCATCGCCGTCGTTGAACCCTTCGAAGCCCAGCGCGAGAAGCTCGCGCAGCAGTTCGGCGTGGTGGCGCAGCCCGCGGCCGGCGCCGCGCTGGCGGGTGCGCCCACGGTGGTGTGGGCGGTGAAGCCGCAGCTGTTTGCGGAGGCGGCCGCACCTTGCGCACCTTACGTGGGCGCGGCGCTGCAGGTCAGCGTGATGGCGGGCGTGCGCTGCGCGGCCGTGGCTGCCGCCAGCGGCAGCGCGCGCGTGGTGCGCGCCATGCCCAACACCCCGGCGCTCATCGGCCAGGGTGTGGCCGGGCTGTACGCGACGGCGGGCGTGGGCAGCGAAGAACGTGCCGAGGTCGGGCGCCTCTTCGCGCCCACGGGCGCCACGCTGTGGCTGGACGAAGAAAGCCAGCTTGATGCCGTGACCGCGCTCTCGGGCTCGGGCCCGGCCTATGTCTTCTACTTCCTCGAGGCCATGATGCAGGCCGCCGCCGAGATGGGCCTTACCGAAACCCAAGGTCGCCTGCTGGCCCAGCACACCTTCGCCGGCGCCACGGCGCTGGCGCAGCAGAGCCCGCTGGCCCCGCACGAGCTGCGCGGGCAGGTGACGAGCAAGGGCGGCACCACCTTCGCGGCCCTCACTTCGCTGGACGACAGCGGCGTGAAGGCGGCGTTCGTGAAGGCGCTGCACGCGGCGCGCGCGCGCGCCGAGGAACTGGGTCGCGCCTGAAGCAGCGGCCGCTGGCGCTTCAGCGCAGCGCGAGATCCAGCGCCACGCCCGCGAACACCGTGGCACCCAGCCAGTGGTTGGCGCGGAAGGCCCGGAAGCAGCCCTCGCGCGTGCGCCCGCGGATCAGCGTGTAGTGCCAGACCGCCTGCGCCGCCGCCAGCGCGATGCCGGCCAGGAACACACCGCCCAGCCCCAGCGAACGCCCGAGGAGGGCCCAGCTGGCCAGGTAGACGGCATAGAAGCCCATCACCGCGGCCACGTCGTAGCGGCCCAGCGTGATGGCGCTGGTTTTCATGCCGATCCTCAGGTCGTCGTCACGGTCGACCATGGCGTATTCGGTGTCGTAGGCCAGCACCCAGAACAGGTTGCCCAGCAGCAGCCACGCGGCCTGCGGCGGCACCGCGGCGGTGACGCTGGCCCAGCCCCAGTCGGCGCTGCCCTGCACAGCGGCAAAGGCCATGGGGATGCCGAAGCTGAAGGCCACGCCCAGCACGGCCTGCGGCATGGACAGCACGCGCTTGGCGTAGGGGTAGGCCAGCGTCACCGCCAGGGCCAGAAAGCTGAGCTGGATGGCGGCCGGGTTGGTGGTGAGCACCAGGCCGAAGGCCACCAGCGCCAGCACCGCGCCCACGGCCAGGGCCTCGGCCGGTGCGATGGCACCGCGCGTGACCGGCCGCTCGGCCGTGCGCTTGACGTGGCGGTCGAACTCGCGGTCGGCCACGTCGTTGGCGCAGCAGCCGGCGCTGCGCATCAGCACGGTGCCGGCCGCGAACACGCCCAGCAGGTGCCAGCCTGGCCAGCCGTCGGCGGCGATCCACAGCGCGCTGAGCGTGGGCCACAGCAGCAGCAGCCAGCCGGCGGGGCGGTTCCAGCGGATCAGGTCGAGGTAAAGCGCCAAGCGGCTGGGCGCGGGTGCGGGGGTGGCCTGCATGGCGCGATTATCGAACCGCGTCCAAGGGTGATCCGCGCCGGGCGGGCGTGAGGGGCGCCTCTGGCTAGACTGGCCACCGGTGTCTGGGTTTTGCGGCAGGTGCGCCCGCCCTGCAGGGCCGCCGCCGGCAGGGAGCTGGCAATGAGATGTTTTCCATGGCCGAGGACGGCCTGGTCTGGCGCGTGCGCCTGGCTGCTGGTTTGCAGCCTCTGGGCCGCCGGGCCCGCTGGGGCCACCACGGCCGCGCCGCCGGCAGCGGCATCGGGCCCGCCACCGGCCTTCGACTTCGTGCGCCCGCCGCTGCTGCACACCGTGCGCATCTCGCCCTCGGGCACCCACGTGGCGCTGCTGATGACGGGCAGCTCGGGCCGTCGCGTGCTGGCCGTGCGCGCCTTGGCCGACGGTGCCGAGACCCGCACGCTGGCGGCCTACCGCGACGGCGACATCAACCGCGTGTTCTGGGTCAACGACCGCCGCCTGGTGTACGACGTCGAGCAGCCGCGCGTGCGCGTGGAGGCCTACGGCGCCGGCACCTTTGCGGTCGACATCGACGGCGGCGAGCCGCGCCGCCTCATCACCTACGTGCACGAGCCGGCCGGCGTGGGCAGCCAGCTGCACCGCGAAGGCATGCCCTACAACTGGCGCGTGGCCACGGCCCACGGCGACGGCAGCGACGAGGTCATGGCCTACGGCCTGAGCATGAAAGAGGCCGAATGGGGCACGCTCGACGAGGTGGTCTGGGTGGACACGCGCAGCGGCAAGGTGCGCCGCGCCGCCGAGGGCCTGCCGCGCCACGGCAGGGCCTGGCTGATGGACCAGCAGCGCGAACTGCGCCTGGTGCAGACCCTGCACCAGGGCCGCAGCCGCCTGCACTGGCGCGCCCCGGGCAGCAGCACCTGGCAGGTGGTGCACGACGAGCCCGAGCTCGACCAGGGCGTGCTGCAGCCGGTGCATCTGGAAGGTGCACACACGCTCATCGTCGAAGGCCGCAACGGGCGCGACACCAGCGCGCTCTACGCCCTGGATCTCAAGACCGGCCGCCTGGACCCCGAGCCGCTGGTGGCGCTGGCCGGCTACGACCTCCAGGTCAACACCCAGTCCGACCGCAGCACGCGGCAACTGGTGGGCGTGCACACCGTCGCCTCGCGGCCCGTGAGCGTGTGGTTCGACGAAGGGCTGGCGGGCATCCAGGCCGCGGTCGACCAGGCCCGGCCCGGCCGCTACAACAGCCTGATGTGCAGCCGCTGCATTGGCGCGCAGCACTTCATCGTGCACAGCGATGCCGACGACCACGCCGGCGAGTACCTGCACTACGACCACACCGGGCGCGAGCTGCGCCCGCTGGGCCAGCTGCGCCCCTGGCTGCCGCCGCAGGGCCGGCGCAGCTTTCACCGCGTGCCGGCGCGTGACGGCCTGGTGCTGCCCGTGGTGGTGACGCACCCGCCGGGCGTGGCACCCGATGCGCAGCCCGCGCGCCCCCTGCCCACGGTGCTGTGGGTGCACGGCGGCCCCTGGGTGCGCGGCGGCGACCTGCGCTGGGACGCCGAGGCGCAGTTCCTCGCCTCGCGCGGCTACCGCGTGCTGGAGGTGGAGTTCCGCGGCAGCACGGGCCTGGGCTGGCGGCACTTCCAGTCCGGCTGGAAGCAGTGGGGCACCGCGATGCAGGACGACCTGGCCGACGCCCTGGCCTGGGCCACGAAAGCCGGCCTCAGCGACCCCGGGCGTGTGTGCATTGGCGGCGCCAGCTATGGGGGTTACGCCGCCTTGATGTCGATGGTGCGCCACCCGGGGCTGTACCGCTGCGGCATCAGCTTTGCGGGCCTGACCGACATCCAGCTGATGTACGACGCCCCGCGCAGCGACGCGTCCGAGGAGTCGAAGCGTTTTTCACTGCCGGTGCTGGTGGGCGACCCCAAGGCCGACGCCGAACTGCTGCGCGCGGCCTCGCCGCTGGCGCGTGTGGCCGAGATCCGCGGCCCGGTGCTGGTGGCCTGGGGTCAGCTGGACGGGCGGGTGCCGCCCGAGCACGCCGAACGCTTCGTGCGGGCGGCGCGCAACGCGGGGGTGGCGGTGGAGATGCTGCGCTACCAGGAGGTGGCGCACGGCTTTCTCGACCCCCGCAAGCACGCCGACTTCCTCGAGCAGGTGGAAGCCTTCCTGCAGCGCCACCTGCAGGTGCCTGCCGCGGCGCGCTGAGCGGCAGGCGCAGCCTCACGCCCCCCAGCGCGTGAGGGGCTCAGTCGGCCTGCTGGTCGTTGGCCGAGCCGCCGGGGCGTTGCAGCGGCTGCTCTTCCTCGGGCACGCCGAACAGGCGGCGCTGCATGTTCAGCGTCACGTCGTTCAGCAGCGCCTGCGCCACCATCGCGCCGGGTGACCGGCTGCGCACCTGCGTCCAACGCTGCATGCGCCGCAGGTCCATCGCAGTGCTGCCTTCTTCCAGGCCGGTGTCGTCGGCGCCCAGCACCACGGCCAGGCCGGGCAGGTCTTGGAAGGCCTGGCCCCCCAGCACCACCATCAGGCGCGGTTGCGCCGAAGCCTGGCGCAGGCGGCGCACGGCGGCGGCGATCGCCGGCAGTTGCTCGTCGCGGCAGAAGACCGGGCTGATGGCGATGTGCAGCAGGTCTACGGCCTGGCGCGCCAGCAGGTCTTCCAGCTCGGCCAGCCGGGCCGGGAAGGCGCAGCGCACGGCCCAGCCGGCGCCATCGAGCGCGATGCCCGCGAAGGTGACGCCAGCGAGGTGCGTTTCACCGGGCCACAGCGCCACCAGCGCCTCCGGCCTGGCCGAGCCGCCACGGTCGGTGAGCGGGCAGGCCTGGCGCATCAGCGTCTGCAGCCGACCTTGCGCCACGACGAGCTGCGTGCCGGTGCAGCGGTCGTCCTGCCAGGCGGCGGCCATCGCGCGCGACACCGGCCCCAGCACGTGGGCGCCCAGGGCGCCAGCGTCGGGCTGCAGACGGGCCACGCGGTCGCCCAGCGCGCGGGCCTGGGTCTCGTCGTCGGCCAGCAGCGCTTCGGCCATCTGTGCCGGCGGCGGCAGGTGGGCCCACAGCGCCAAGCCGCTGAGGTAGGCGGGAATCTCGTCGCCGCGTTGCACGCGCGCCGGGCTGACCTCGGCCGGCAGGGCCCAGGTGCCGGGCACTTCGGGCAGGGCCTGGGTGCTGCCGCATTGCATGTGCCAGTCGGCGAAGAGTCGCTCGGCGCGCCAGGGCGTCTGCAGCCGTTCGATGCTGTGGTGGCGGTGGTCGCGCTGGATGGAAGCCCACACGCGCTCCAGCGCCTCGCGCGGGCCTTCCAGCCACTGGAAGAAGCGCCCGCCGTCCAGCACCAACAGGCCCGTGAGCTGTTCACGCGCGTTGCGTGCGCGGGCCGTTTCCAGCAGGGCCTGCACCTCCTGCGGCGCCAGCTCGCGTGTGGCGCGGCTGCGGTAGACCAGCTGGGACAGGGCGCGCCGGTTCAGGGCGTCTTCGGGTTGCTTCACGGCTGCGTTCTCCTGGCAGCGGGCGCCGCCGGTGCAGGGGCAGCGGGCCCGGGGTTCGTGCGCTGAAGTACGGCCAGGGCGCGCGATGGAAAGTGTCAGGAGAACTTTACCGCAGCCAGTGTTGAGCGGCGATGACGGCGCTGGTCTTCAACCGTCCAGTTGCTTCTGGAACACCAGCCCCGCGTGTTCACGCAGCGCGTGGAACTGGATCTTGGGCCAGTTGTCCTGCATGGCGCGCAGCTCGCCGGCGTATTCCAGCAGCACGGTGGGCGCGTCCACCGCGTCCAGCGCCACGCGGTGGCTGTTGCCGTCGATGAAACGCTGCAGCTCCTTGTCGCCACCGTTCTCCGGCGGGCACGTCACCCAGCGCGCCACGTTGTAGCGCGCCGGCATGATGCGCGCCTTGCAGCTGTATTCATGCTCGAGCCGGTGCGCCACCACCTCGAACTGCAGCTGCCCCACCGCGCCCAGCAGCAGCACGGTGCCCGCCACCGGGCGGAAAACCTGGATCGCGCCTTCTTCGCCCAGCTGCGTGAGGCCGGCGCGCAGCTGCTTGGTCTTCAGCGGGTCGGCCACCTCCACGCTGCGGAACATCTCGGGCGCGAAGAAGGGCAGGCCGGTGAACTGCAGGCTCTCGCCTTCGCTGAGCGTGTCGCCCAGCTGCAGCACGCCGTGGTTGGGGATGCCGATGATGTCGCCGGCAAAAGCCTCGTCCAGCAGCTCGCGGCGCTGGCTCATGAAGGTGACGACGGTGTTGGGCCGCAGCTCCTTGCCGCTGCGCGCCACCTTCAGGCGCATGCCGCGCGTGAACTTGCCGCTGGCCACGCGCACGAAGGCGATGCGGTCGCGGTGCGCCGGGTCCATGTTGGCCTGGATCTTGAACACCACGCCAGTGAACTTGGTCTCGTCGGGCTGCACCACGCGCTGCATCGCGCGGCGCTCGGCCGGCGGCGGCGCCAGGTCGACCAGCGCGTCCAGCACCTCCTGCACGCCGAAGTTGTTGACCGCCGAGCCGAAGAACATCGGCGTCTGGCGCCCGCCCAGGAACTCGGCCGCCTCGAAAGACGGCGCGGCGTCGCGCACGAGCTCGATCTCGCCTTCGGCCTGCTCGTAGGCCGCGCCGAAGCGTTCCTTCAGCACCGGGTTGTGGATGCCATCGACGATCTCTTCCGTGCCCGCCACGCGGTCTTCACCGGGCGAGAACACGCGCATCTGGTCCTTGCGCAGGTCGAGCACGCCGCCGAAGAACTTGGCCATGCCCACCGGCCAGGTGAAGGGCACCACGGTCATGCCGAGTTCACGCTCGATCTCGTCCATCAGCGCGAGGGGATCTTTCACCTCGCGGTCCATCTTGTTGACGAAGGTGAGGATGGGCGTGTTCCGCGCGCGGCACACCTGCAGCAGGCGGCGCGTCTGCGGTTCCACGCCGTTGGCGGCGTCGATGACCATCAGCGCCGCGTCCACGGCGGTCAGCACGCGGTAGGTGTCTTCGCTGAAGTCCTGGTGGCCCGGCGTGTCGAGCAGGTTGATGACGCAGTCGCGATACTCCATCTGCATCACCGAGCTGGCCACCGAGATGCCGCGCTGCTTCTCGATCTCCATCCAGTCTGACGTGGCGTGCCGCGTGGCCTTGCGCGCCTTCACGCTGCCGGCGATCTGGATGGCGCCCGAGAACAGCAGCAGCTTCTCCGTCAGCGTGGTCTTGCCCGCGTCGGGGTGGCTGATGATGGCGAAGGTGCGGCGGCGGCGCACTTGCGGGGCGAGATCGGTGGACATGGTGCGCGGGCTCAGAAGGAGCGCGATTATCGGCCGCGGTGGTGGGGCGGTGCGATGATCGGCCCGACATGAACGCCTTGCTCGACCTGCACCCCGAAGTGGCCGACGCTCTGCACCACGGCCGGCCCGTGGTGGCGCTGGAGTCCACCATCATCAGCCACGGCATGCCCTGGCCCCAGAACGCCGAGACCGCGCTGCGCGTGGAAGCCGCCGTGCGTGAACACGGCGCCGTGCCGGCGACCATCGCCGTCATCGATGGCCGGCTGAAGGCGGGCCTGTCGCGCGAGCAGATCGAAAGCCTGGCGCAGCAGGGTCTGGCCGTGCCCAAGGCGAGCCGGCGCGACCTGCCGCTGCTCATCGCGCGCGGTGCCACCGGTGCCACCACGGTGGCCGCCACCATGATCGTCGCGGCGCTCGCCGGCATCCGGGTCTTTGCCACCGGCGGCATCGGCGGCGTGCACCGCGGTGCCGAGACCAGCTTCGACATCAGCGCCGACCTGCAGGAGCTGGCGCGCACCTCGGTCGCCGTGGTCTGCGCCGGCGCGAAGGCCATCCTCGACCTGCCGCTGACGCTGGAATACCTGGAAACGCAGGGCGTGCCGGTACTCGGCTTTGGCACCGATGAACTGCCGGCCTTCTATTCGCGCGAAAGCGGCTTGAAGCTGCCCGCCCGGGCGGACACGCCCGCCGAGCTGGCCGCCGTGCTGCACGCCAAGTGGCAGGCCGGGCTGGAGGGCGGCGTGGTGATCGCCAACCCCATCGCCCGCGAACACGAGATTCCGCAGCCGCGCATCGCCGGCTACATCGCGCAGGCGCTGACCGAGGCGCAAGCGCAAGGTGTGGCCGGCGCCGCCGTCACACCCTTCCTCCTGGCGCGCGTGAGCGAACTCACCGGCGGCGCCAGCCTGAAGGCCAACATCGAGCTGGTGCTCTCGAATGCGCGCTTGGCGGCCCAGGTGGCCGGCGCACTGGTTGCGCTGCACATCCAAGTGGGCCAGACCTGATGGCCGCCGGCGCGGTGCCCGTGGCTTCCGCGCTGCCCGAACGGCTGCGCGAGGCCACGCGCGAGCTGCACACCGCCACCGAGCGCAGCGGCGCGATGGCCGCGCTGCTGGCCGGGCGCCTGCCGCGCGCGGGCTACTGCGCGATGCTGCGCAACCTGCAGGCGCTCTATGCCGCGCTGGAGGCGGCGCTGGCCGCCCACGCGGTCGAGCCTGCCCTCGTGATCCTGGCCGCCGGCCCGCTGCAACGCGCGCCGGCGCTGGTCGAAGACCTGGCGGTCCTGCACGGCCCCGGCTGGGCCGAGGCGCTGCCGCTGGCCGCCGCGATGCGGGCCTACGTGGCACGTCTGCAGGCCCTGCAGGCCGCCCCGGCGGCCGAGGCCGCGCCCAGCCTCGTGGCACACGCCTACGTGCGCTATCTGGGCGACCTGCACGGCGGCCAGGTGCTGCAGCGGCTGGTGGCTCGGCTCTACGCCCTGCCGGCCGGCGACAGCGCGCCCGGCACGCGCTTCTACGATTTCGGTGACACGCCGCAGGTGCTGCTGCTGCGCCAGCAGCTGCGCCGCGCACTCGGCAGCCTGCCCTTCGACGCCGCGCAGCAAGACGCCACGGTCGAAGAAGCGCTGTGGGCCTTCACCCAGCACCGCGTCTTGTTCGAGGAACTGGCCGCCGCTTGATCAGCCGCCGGTGGTGAAGCCGCGCAGCCGGTCGTAGAGCTGCGTGGCTCGCTGCGCCGAGGCTTCCACCTCCTGCAGCAGCGGCGCCACCGAAGGCGCGCCCACGGCGTCGGCGATGTCCATCGCCGCGAGGCTGGCATTGCCCAGGATGGCGCCGAGCACCTCGTCGTGCAGCCGCCCCGCGCTGCTGGCCTGCACCAGCGAGGCCTCCAGTCGCTGGCGCGCACGCGCTGTCTGCCGCCGGGCGCGCAGATCGTCGAAGACGAAGATGCAGCCCAGCAGGCTGCCGTCCCGCGCCGGCACGGCTTCGGCGCGCACGGCCACGGGCGTGCCCGGGCCGGCCACCACCCAATCACCGCGCCAGGCCTGGTGGGCCAGCTCGGCCAGCACCGCCTGCACCCGCGCAGGTTCTTCGAAGAGCAGGGCCACCTCGCTGCCGCTGGCGGGCAGCCCACTTCCGCCCCGCAAGGCGCCGAAGGCCTGGTTGGCGAAGATCAGCCGGCCGCCCGCGTCGCTCATCAGCACCGGCTCACGCGCTGCATGTACCGTCGCGCGGATCTGCGCCAGCTGGTGCTCGGCGATCAGCAGCCGCACGGCGTTGACCTGCACGATGATGTCGACCAGCGCCGTGCCGATGGCGCGTGCCATGCTGCGTTCGGCCAGCGTCCACGGCCGCGCGCTGCCGCGCACGATCTCCGACCAGGTGGCGAAAGAGCGCCGCGGAGACAGCTGCAGCGGGTCTTGCGGCAGGCCCTGTTCGCCCTCGGTGCCACCCGCCCCGTCGCCGGCCAGCAGCGCCGCCTTGTCGGGGTTGCCGGCCCACTTCACGGTCTGCAGCTGCTCGGGACGGAACCACATCAGGTATTCAGGCCGCTGCACCGAGAGCCGCACCGCCATCACCCCGCAGGCCGTGGCCGCCAGGCCGGCCAGCGGCGGGTGCAGCCGGCCCACCGCGGTGCAGCTGAAGGGTGCGCCCTGGTCGCTGCCCACGGGCTGCGCGTGCAGCC
Source organism: Rubrivivax rivuli (assembly GCF_004016505.1). Classification (GTDB taxonomy): domain Bacteria; phylum Pseudomonadota; class Gammaproteobacteria; order Burkholderiales; family Burkholderiaceae_C; genus Rubrivivax; species Rubrivivax rivuli. Next base: position 650,626 of record NZ_SACR01000001.1, read on the forward strand.
AATCGCACAGCGCGCGCAACTCGCGCGTGGAAGGCACCTCGCCCGTGGTGAGCACGTCGTCGCCGTGGAAGAGCGCGGCGCCCGTGGCTTCCAGCGGCTGCAGCAATGTCTGCGGGCTGCGCAGCAGTGCGTGCCGCCAGTCGCCTTCGGTGCTGGTGGCCTCGATCAGGCGCTGTTCCAGGCGCTGCACCATCAGCGCCACCTGCACGTGCGCGTAGTTCTCGATGGCCGCGATGCGCGTGGAGGCCACCTCGGCCAGCAGTTCCACCACCTGGCGCAAGGCCAGGCTCAGGTGGCGGGGCTGGTAGTGGTGGGCGGCGATCAGGCCCCACAGCCGCCCTTCGCGCACGAGCGCGGCCACCAGCGTGCCGGTGACGCCCATGTTCTTGAGGTACTGCAGGTGCAGCGGGCTCATGCTGCGCAGGTGGCACATCGACATGTCCAGCGCCTCGCCGCTGTCGGGCCGCATGGGCGGCACCAGCGGCGAAGGCGTGTAGTGCACGTCGGCCAGCACGCGCACGCGCATGCGCAGGTAGAGCTCACGCGCGCGCTGCGGGATGTCGGTGGCCGGGTAGTGGTGGCCGAGCAGCGGTTCCAGTTCAGGCTTCTTGGCCTCGGCGAAGATCTCGCCGTGGCCGTCGGGGTCGAAGCGGTAGACCATCACGCGGTCGTAGCCGGTGAGCTCGCGCAGCACCTGCACCACGGCCTCGCACAGGCCGTTCAGCGTGCCGGCGGCCGAGAAGCGCTGCACCGCAGCGGCGATGCTGCGCGCGCCGTGCGGGCTGTGCGGGTCGGTGAGGCTGGCGGCGACGGCCTTGCCGCCGCCCAGGCCCACACCGCGGTCGACGGGCTCGAGTTCCAGCACCAGGCCGCCGCCGGGCGGCTGGTGCAGCGTGCCCTCGAAGTAGCGCCGCTCGCGGCCCTGGCCGCTGTGGCAGCGCAGCGGCAGCGGCACTTCGCCCAGGCCGGCCAGGCGGGGCAGGTGGTGGCGCACCACCTCGGCCACGTCGCCGCCCAGCAGCGCCAGCGGCCGGCCCAGCAAGGCCTGGGCTTCCAGGCCCAGCAGGGCGGCGGTGTTCTGGCTGGCCTGCAGCACCGGCAGGCCAGCAGCGGCCTGCAAAAGCAGCAGCACACCGTGGGGCTGGACCGAGCCCGCCAGATGGATCAGCTCTCGTTCGCAGTTGCTCAGGGTGGCCTGGCCGAAGGCGGGGCTGTCCATCGGCCCAAGGTAGCACAGGGCCGCCCCGCGGGGCTGATCGTTATCAAGGAGAAAGGCTGCGCGTGAACCCTTGGCCGGCGGCCCTCCGCCGGGTCACTCGAGCAGCGATCGCAGCATCCAGGCCGTCTGCTCGTGCACCGTCAGGCGCTGCGTCAGCAGGTCGGCGGTGGGCTCGTCGCTGGCGGCATCGGCCAGCGGGAAGATGCTGCGCGCCGTGCGTGCCACGGCCTCATGGCCGTCGACGAGGATCTGCACCATCTGCAGCGCCTTGGGCGGCAGCGCCGGGGCATCCGGCAGCGTGCTCAGTGCGGTGAACTGCTGGTAGCTGCCGGGCGCCGCATGGCCCAGGCTGCGGATGCGCTCGGCGATGGGGTCGACCGCATTCCACAGCTCGGTGTATTGCGCCATGAACATGGCGTGCAGGCTGTTGAACATCGGGCCCGTCACGTTCCAGTGGAAGTTGTGGGTGGTGAGGTAGAGCGTGTAGGTGTCGGCCAGCAGGCGGCTCAGGCCAGCGGCGATGGCGCCGCGGTCATGCTCGCTGATGCCGATGTTGATGAGTGCGCCGCCGGTCGTGGCGGCCACCGCGCCGGCTTTCTTGCCGCTGGATTTCTTGGCCATGCTGGGTTCTCCCGAAAGTGAAAAACAACCCCCGGACTCTAGCGAAGCCGGGGGTCGGGTTCTGTGCCCCGGGGCACAGTGGCGCCGGGCCTCAGGCCCAGGGCGCAGCGGGGCCTGGGGGTGCCGCCACCAGCAGGGTGAAACCCCCTGCGGCGATGACAGCGCCGACGGCGCGGCGCAGCAGCTTCATCACAGCCCCTTGTTCGGCAGCTCGTAGCGGTCGAGGTTCATGACCTTGGTCCAGGCGGCGGCGAAGTCGCGCACGAACTTCTCGTGCGAGTCGCTCTGCGCATAGACCTCGGCCAGCGAGCGCAGCACCGAGTTCGAGCCGAACACCAGGTCGGCCGTGGTGGCCGTCCACTTCAGCGCGCCGGTCTTGCGGTCGCGGCCTTCCAGCACGCCCTCCGTGGCGCTGCGCTGCCAGGCGGTGCCCATGTCGAGCAGGTTGACGAAGAAGTCGTTCGTCAGCGCTTCTTCACGCGTGGTGAACACGCCGTGTTTCGCGCCGCCGTGGTTGCCGCCCAGCACGCGCAGGCCGCCCACCAGCACCGTCATCTCGGGCGCGGTGAGCGTGAGCAGCTGCGCCTTGTCGACCAGCAGCTCGGCCGCGTGCGCCGCCAGGCCCGGCTTGGCGAAGTTGCGGAAGCCGTCGGCCCGCGGCTCCAGCACCGCGAAGCTCTCGACATCGGTCTGGTCGGCGCGGGCGTCGGTGCGGCCCGGCGCGAAGCGCACGGCCACGTCCACACCCGCCTTCTTCGCGGCGGCTTCCACTGCGGCGCTGCCGGCCAGCACGATCAGGTCGGCCAGCGAGACATGCTTGCCGCCGCCGGCCGTGGCATTGAAGCCGGCCTGGATGCCTTCCAGCGTTGTCAGCACCTGCGCGAGCTCGGCCGGGTTGTTGGCTTCCCAGTCCTTCATCGGCGCCAGGCGGATGCGCGCGCCGTTGGCGCCGCCGCGTTTGTCACTGCCGCGGAAGCTGCTGGCCGAAGCCCAGGCCGTGCGCACCAGCTGCCCCGTGCTCAGGCCCGAGGCCAGCACCTGCGCCTTCAGCGCGGCCTGGTCGGCGGCGTCGATCAGCGGGTGGTCGACGGCGGGCACCGGGTCTTGCCAGATCAGCGTTTCCTGCGGCACCAGCTTGCCCAGGTAGCGCGCCTTCGGGCCCATGTCGCGGTGCGTCAGCTTGAACCAGGCGCGGGCGAAGGCGTCGGCAAAGGCGGCCGGGTCTTGGTGGAACTTGCGGCTGATCTTTTCGTAGGCGGGGTCGAAACGCAGCGAGAGGTCGGCCGTGGTCATCATCGGCGGGTGCTTCTTGCCGGGCTCGTGCGCGTCGGGGATCAGGTGCTCGGGCTTGCAGTTCTTCGGGTGCCACTGCCAGGCGCCGGCGGGGCTCTTGCTCAGCTCCCATTCGTAGCCAAAGAGCATGTCGAAGTAGCCGTTGTCCCAGGTGGTGGGGTTGGGCTTCCAGGCGCCTTCGATGCCGCTGGTGATGGTGTGCGCGCCTTTGCCGCTGCCAAAGCTGTTCTTCCAGCCCAGGCCCTGTTCTTCGATGGAGGCGCCTTCGGGCTCGCGGCCGACGTGGCTCTCAGGTCCCGCGCCGTGGGCCTTGCCGAAGGTGTGGCCGCCGGCCACCAGCGCCACGGTCTCCTCGTCGTTCATGGCCATGCGCGCGAAGGTCTCGCGCACGTCGCGGCCGCTGGCCACGGGGTCGGGTTGGCCATCCGGGCCTTGCGGGTTTACGTAGATCAGGCCCATCTGCACGGCGCCGAAGGGGCCCTGCATCTCGCGGTCGCCCTTGTAGCGGCTGTTGGGTTTGTCGCTGGTGGCGAGCCACTCGGTCTCGGCGCCCCAGTGGATGTCCTTCTCGGGTTCCCAGATGTCGGGGCGGCCGCCGGCGAAGCCGAAGGTCTTGAAGCCCATGCTCTCCAGGGCCACGTTGCCGGCCAGCACCAGCAGGTCGGCCCAGCTGAGCTTGTTGCCGTACTTCTGCTTCACGGGCCACAGCAGGCGGCGGGCCTTGTCGAGGTTGCCGTTGTCGGGCCAGCTGTTCAGCGGCGCAAAACGCTGCGCGCCCGTGCCGGCGCCGCCGCGGCCGTCGGCGATGCGGTAGGTGCCGGCAGCGTGCCAGGTCAGGCGGATCATCAGGCCGCCGTAGTGGCCCCAGTCGGCCGGCCACCACTCCTGGCTGTCGGTCATCAGCGCCTTCAGGTCGGCGACGACGGCATCCAGGTCGAGCTGGGCGAATGCCTGGGCGTAGTCGAAGTCCGGGCCCAGGGGGCTGGTCTTCTCGGATTGCTGGCTGAGGATGTCGAGGTTCAGCTGCTCGGGCCACCAGTCACGGTTGCTGCGGCCACCGGCGGCCATGGTCATGGCGCTGTGGTTGAAAGGGCATTTGGCTTCGTTGGACATCGCGGGTCTCCTTGGGGCTGCGCCTGGGCAGGCGGGTTCAGGAGGTCGAATGTAGAAACCGCCCTGGTGAGGGTCAACGCAATTGCATCGAAGGGCGGAATAGCCGGCGGGCCTATGGCCGCCATAGCCCCGGGATCACCCGCAGGCTGCGCTCAGGCCGTCAGCCGCGTCACACCCGGCAGCGGGCAGGCGTAGATGGCGTTGCGCAGCGCGGCGATGGCCTCGTAGCGCGGGAAGGTGCGGCGCCAGGCCAGCACCACGCGGCGCGTGGGTGCCGGCGCGGTGAAGGGCACATAGCGGATGTGCGCCTGCACCTCGGCCGGCACGCTGAGCTGTGGCACCACTGTCACGCCCATGCCCGAGGCCACCATGTACTTGATGGTCTCCAGGCTGCTGCCCTCGAAGCTCTTGCGGATGCCCTCCGCATTGCTGGCAAAACGTGCGTACTCGGGGCAGACCTCCAGCACGTGGTCGCGGAAGCAGTGGCCGGTGCCCAGCAGCAGCATGGTCTCGTTCTTCAGCTCTTCGGCGGTCACCGAGGCACGCTGCGCGAACGGGTGGCCCGCAGGCACGGCGGCCATGAAGGGCTCGTCGTACAGCGGTGCCACGGCCAGGCCGGTGTCGGGGAAGGGCTCGGCCATGATGGCGGCATCCAGCTCGCCGGTGCGCAGCATGTCCAGCAGCTTGGCGGTGAAGTTCTCCTGCAGCATCAGCGGCATCTGCGGCACGGTGGCGATGGCGTTCTTCACCAGGTCGGGCAGCAGGTAGGGGCCGATGGTGTAGATCACGCCCAGGCGCAGCGGGCCGCTCACCGGGTCTTTGCCGAGCTTGGCGATCTCGCGGATGGCCTGTGCCTGCTCGATGACCTGCTGCGCCTGGCGCACGATCTGATCGCCCAAGGGCGTGACGCTCACTTCCGAGGCGCCGCGCTCGAAGATCTTCACGTCGAGTTCTTCCTCCAGCTTCTTGATCGCCACGCTCAGCGTGGGCTGGCTCACGAAGCAGGCTTCGGCAGCGCGGCCGAAGTGCCGTTCACGCGCCACGGCGACGATGTACTTGAGCTCGGTCAGGGTCATGGGGTTGATTCTCCTTTGCGCGGCGCCGCGGGCGGGGTCTCAGGCTTTCAGGTACTCGGCCTTGCTCGCCAGCCAGCGCTGCACATGGGCGGCTGCAACCGAGGGCTGCTCGCGCAGCAGGCGTGGTGCGGCCTCACGGGCGCGCTGCAGCAGCGCGCCGTCTTCGGCGAGGTCGGCAAAACGCAGCAGCGCATCGCCACTCTGGCGCGCGCCCATGAACTCGCCGGGGCCGCGGATTTCCAGGTCGCGCCGGGCGATCTCGAAGCCGTCGTTGGTTTCGGCCATGGCCTTCAGGCGGTCTTTGCCCGTGGGCGAGAGTGGCGCGGTGTACAGCAGCACGCACACGCTGGCCACCGCGCCGCGGCCCACGCGTCCGCGCAGCTGGTGCAGCTGCGCCAGGCCGAAACGCTCGGCGTGCTCGATCACCATCAGGCTGGCGTTGGGCACGTCCACGCCCACCTCGATGACGGTGGTGGCGACCAGCAGCTTCATCTCGCCGGCGGTGAACAGCGCCATCACCGCCGCCTTCTCGGCCGGCTTCATGCGGCCGTGCAGCAGGCCCACCAGCACGCCCGGCAGCGCGGCCGTCAGCTCGGCGTGCGTGGCGGTGGCGTTCTGCAGGTCGATGTGCTCGCTTTCTTCCACCAGCGGGCACACCCAGTACACCTGCCGGCCCTGTGCCACCTCTTCGCGGATGCGTTCGATGACGGCGGGCCGTTTGCCATCGGCAAAGACCTTGGTGACGATGGGCGTGCGGCCGGGCGGCAGTTCGTCGATGGTGCTGACGTCGAGGTCGGCGTAGTAGCTCATCGCCAGCGTGCGCGGGATGGGCGTGGCGCTCATCATGAGCAGATGCGGTTCCAGCTGCTTGCCTGGGGGCGCGCCTTCGCCTTCCAGCTTCTTGCGCAAGGCCAGCCGCTGGGCCACCCCAAACCGGTGCTGCTCGTCCACGATGGCCAGCCCCAGCTTCGCGAAGACCACGTCGTCCTGGATCACGGCGTGCGTGCCCACCACCAGCATCGCCTCGCCGCGGGCTACCTTCTCCACCTCGGCCTGGCGTGCCTTGCCTTTGCGGCTGCCGGTGAGCCAGGCCACCGTGATGCCCAGCGGCGCCAGCCAGCCCACCAGCTTGCGGAAGTGCTGCTCGGCCAGGATCTCGGTGGGCGCCATCAGCGCGCACTGCCAGCCCGCACCCATGGCCGCGGCGGCGGCCAGCGCGGCCACCACGGTCTTGCCGCTGCCCACGTCGCCCTGCAGCAGCCGGTGCATGGGCTGCGGGCGGCCCAGGTCGGCGGCGATCTCGGCCACCACGCGCTGCTGCGCGGCCGTCAGCGTGAAGGGCAGCGCGGCCAGCAGGCGCTCGGCCAGCCCGCCGGGCGCGCCCTGCAGCACCGGCGCGGCCAGCTTGGCGCGCGCGGCCTGGGCCTGCGCCTGGCTCAGCTGCTGGGCCAGCAGCTCCTCGAACTTCAGGCGCTGCCAGGCGGGGTGGCTGTGGTCTTCCAGCGCTTCGGTGGGTGTCTCTCGGCCCGGGTGGTGCAGCGTGTGCAGCGCCTCGCGCAGCGGCGGCAGGCCCGGCGGCACCACGCCGGGCGGCAGCAGTTCGTGCAAGGGCGCACGGCCCAGCGCCGAGATCACGGCCTTGCGCAGGTAGGCCTGCGGCAGAGCGGCAGTGCTGGGGTAGACGGGCGTCAGCGCCTGCGGCAGCGGCGTGTCGGGCTGCACGGCGCGGAACTCGGGGTGCACCATCTCGCGGCCGAAGAAGCCGTGGCGCACCTCGCCGCGCGCGCGCACCGTCTGGCCGACGGCCAGCGTCTTCTGGTGCGAGGGGTAGAAGTGCAGCAGCCGCAGCGTGAGCTCGCCGTGGCCGTCGTCCAGCTTCACCAGCAGCTGGCGGCGGCCGCGCGACTCCACGCGGCACTCGCTCACCGTGCCCTGCACCTGGCCGGTGTCGCCATCGCGCAGGCTGCTGATGGGCACGATGCGCGTCTCGTCCACGTAGCGCATGGGCAGGTGCAGGGCCAGGTCGATGTCGCGCACCAGGCCCAGCTTGTGCATGGCACGCACCGGCGCGGGCAGGGCTTTGGCGGCAGGCGCTGGGGCCTTCTCGGTCGGCATGGAACAATTTTGACCTCCCCCTCATCAACAGGTCGGTACAGCCTGCCCATGAAGCCCTCTTCTTCCGCCTCCACCCCCGCCCCGGCCTACACGCTGCACGACTTCGATTTCGTGCTGCCGCCCGAACTGATTGCACAGCACCCCGCCGCCGAGCGCAGCGCCTCGCGCCTGCTCGACGGCCGCGAAGCCGGTGCGCCGCCCGTGGACCGCGTGTTTCGCGAACTGCCCGGCCTGCTGCGCGCCGGCGACCTGCTGGTCTTCAACGACACGCGCGTCATCAAGGCTCGCCTGCTCGGCGAAAAGCCCACCGGCGGTGCGGCGGAAGCGCTGGTCGAACGCATCCTGCCGGGCGAAGACGTGCACGAGGTCTGGGCCCACCTGCGCGCCAGCAAGAGCCCCAAGGCCGGCAGTGTGGTGCGTTTCGCCGACGCCTTCGACGCCGAGGTGCTGGGCCGCGCCGGCCCGGAAGGCGCGCTCTTCCACCTGCGCTTTCCGGCGCCGGTGCTGGACCTGCTGGCGCGCCACGGCCACGTGCCGCTGCCGCCCTACATCACGCACGACGACAACGCCGAAGACGAAGCGCGCTACCAGACCGTGTTCGCCGCCCACCCCGGCGCCGTGGCCGCGCCCACGGCCGCGCTGCACTTCGACGACGCTGTGCTCGCGGCGCTGACCGCGCAAGGCGTGGGCCGTGCTGCGGTGACGCTGCACGTCGGCGCTGGCACCTTCCAGCCGGTGCGCGTGGAGAACATCGCCGAGCACCGCATGCACAGCGAGTGGTTCGAGGTGAGCGAGGCCACCGTGGCCGCCATCGAAGCCACACGCGCCGCCGGTGGGCGTGTGCTGGCGGTGGGCACCACCACGCTGCGCGCGCTGGAATCGGCTGCGCGTGCGGGTGGCGGCGCGCTGCGCCCTTACCGCGGCGACACCGACATCTTCATCACCCCGGGCTTCGACTTCCGCGTGGTGGACCTGCTGCTCACCAACTTCCACCTGCCCAAGAGCACGCTGATGATGCTGGTGAGCGCCTTTGCCGGCCACGCCCACATCCAGGCGCTGTACCGGCACGCGGTGGAAAGCCGCTACCGCTTCTTCAGCTACGGCGACGCGATGCTCTTGCAGTTGGCGCGCTGAAGCCAGCGCGCCAGCGCACCGACAATCGCCCGATGCTCAAGTTCGAACTCCACAAGACCCACGGCCACGCGCGCCGCGGCACGCTCACGCTGAACCACGGCACGGTGGAAACGCCGGTCTTCATGCCGGTGGGCACCTATGGCACCGTGAAGGGCGTGCTGCCGCGCAGCCTGGAGGAGATGGGCGCGCAGATCATCCTGGGCAACACCTTCCACCTGTGGATGCGCCCGGGGCTGGACGTCATCGGCAAGTTCGGCGGGCTGCACCGCTTCGAGGGCTGGAGCAAGCCCATGCTGACGGACAGCGGCGGTTTCCAGGTCTGGAGCCTGGGCGAGATGCGCAAGATCTCGGAAGAGGGCGTGAAGTTCGCGTCGCCCGTCAACGGCGACAAGCTCTTCCTCACGCCCGAGGTGAGCATGCAGATCCAGACCGTGCTCAACAGCGACATCGTCATGCAGTTCGACGAGTGCACGCCCTACGAGGTGAAGGGCCACCTCACCACCGAGGCCGAGGCGCGCAAGAGCATGGAACTCAGCCTGCGCTGGGCGAAGCGCAGCCAAGCCGAATTCGCGCGGCTCGAGAACCCCAACGCGCTGTTCGGCATCGTCCAGGGCGGCATGTTCGAAAACCTGCGGCAAGAGTCGCTGGACGCGCTGGTGGCGATGGACCTGCCGGGTTACGCCGTGGGCGGCGTGAGCGTGGGCGAGCCGAAAGACGAGATGCTGCGCATCATGGCGCACACCCCGCACCGCCTGCCGGCGCACAAGCCGCGCTACCTGATGGGCGTGGGCACGCCCGAAGACCTGGTCGAAGGTGTTTCGCAGGGCGTGGACATGTTCGACTGCGTGATGCCCACGCGCAATGCGCGCAACGGCCACCTCTTCACGCGCTTCGGCGACTTGAAGGTGCGCAACGCCCGCCACCGCGACAGCGAAGCGCCGGTGGACGAAACCTGCACCTGCTACACCTGCAAGAACTTCAGCCGCGCCTACCTGCACCACCTCGACCGCTGCGGCGAGATGCTGGGCCCGATGCTGGCCAGCATCCACAACCTGCACTACTACGTGAACCTGATGCGCGAGGTGCGCCAGGCGCTGGACGAAGACCGCTTCGACAGCTGGCGCGTGCAGTTCCACGCCGACCGGGCGCGCGGCGTCTAGCGCCGCGGCGGCAGCTTCACCAGAACTGCCAGTTCCCCGTCATCACCACCCACACGCCCAGCACGCTGTTGGTGACGGCATGCGCCAGCACTGCGGCCCAGAGCTTGCCAGTGCGGATGTAGAGCCAGGCGTAGGCCAGGCCCGCCACGATGGCGGCCAGCCACAGGGTGTGCGCTAGCACGAAGACGAAGGTGCTCAGCACCACTGCGCGCAGGCCCACCTGCGCGGGCGACACGCTCTCGAAGACCGGCTGCTGGATCCAGCGCATGAGAAAGCTGCGCCAGAACAGCTCTTCCATCACCGGCACCACCAGCGCCGCGCCGGCGATGCGTACGGCGATCAGCGCCCAGTCGAGCCCGCCCGTGGCGGTGCGCGGCACGAAGGGCTCGGTGCTGGCGGTGGACAGGTTCATCCACGGCGCGTCCAGGTTCACCCACAGCACGAAGACCGCCACGCCCACGGCGATGGCGAACAGCGCCTCGCGCAGCGTCAGCCAGGTCTGGCGCGAGATCTCGCCGTACTCGCGCCACCACAGCGCAAGCAGCAGCGCCGTGCCGCCGGCCTGCAGCGCATAGAGCCAACGGGTGTCGAAGCCCCAGCTGCCATCGGTGGGCGCATGGCCGCGCAAGGCCAGCACGGCCATGAAGAAGACAAAGGGCGCCACGCGCACCAGCGCCGAGCGGCGAAACCGCAGGTCCATCACCACCTCGAAATCAGCAGATCGCAGACATCAGGATTTGGCCGAACGGTCCAGCGCCGAGCGCGCCCCGTCGAACTGGCCCAGGGTCTGCACCAGGAAGGGCAGCACCGGCTGCAGCGCCGTGAACAGCGTGTGCGGCGGGTTGGCCACGAAGACGCTGCTGCCCAGCATGCCGAAGCCGCGCTCGTCGGCTTGCGCTACGGTCAGCTGCGCGTGCAGCCAGCCCTTCTTGCCGGCGCTGTCGGCCGTGGCTTTCAAGCGCGGCGGCAGCTGCGCGGCTTCCAGCAGCTGCAGCTGCGGCAGCCAGATCACCACCACGGCGTCGGCAAAACGCTCCAGCGCCTCGCGCAGCGCGGCCAGCGTGCGCGCGTAGTCGGTCTTGATCTCGTAGGGCGGGTCGATCAACACCACGCCACGCCGCGTGGGCGGCGGCAGCTGCGATTTCAGCGAGCCGTACCCGTCGGCCAGCTTGACCTCGATGCCCGGCATGTCGCCCAGGTAGCTCGCCAGGATCTTGTGGTCGGTGGGGTGCATCTCGAAGAGGCGCAGCTGGTCTTGCGGGCGCATCAGCATCTGCGCGATGGCCGGCGAGCCGGGGTACTGCGTGATGCGCGGGCCGCCGTTGAAGGCGCGCACCAGCGTCACCAGTTCGGCCAGGGGTTCGGGCAGGTCGGGGCGATCCAGCAGTTTGGCGATGCCGAGTTCGAACTCGCCGCGCTTCTTGGCGTACTCGCCTTCCAGTGAATAACCCCCGGCGCCGGCGTGGGTGTCGATGTAGCGCCAGCCCTTGTCTTTCTGGTTCATGTGCTGCAGCACGAGGGCCAGCACGGTGTGTTTGAGCACGTCGGCGTGGTTGCCGGCGTGGAAGGCGTGTCGGTAGGCGAGCACGTCAGGCCTGCCCGTGGGCCCGAAGGTGCTGACACACGCCTCGGGGGCCGCGAACGAAGTGAGCTTGGGGCAGATTCATGCAGCGATGGTGCCACGGGCGCACCGGCCCGCGGCCAGGGCTGCGTCAAGGGCTGCGTCAAGGGCACCCCGCCACCGGCCGAAGCGCGCGCAATTTCCCGCGCCATCGGCCCTGGTTGTGCAGTGCGCCACATTCGGCCCTGGCGCCCCCCGGGGCCATGGGGGCGGGCTCGCCGGGCCTTGGGTTAGCCTGCGCGCCCCATGGATGCCCTGATCCCCGACCAACCCGCCGGCTTGCCGCTTGGCGAGGCTGGTTTTGATGTGGCCGCCCACTGGCCCCTGCTCTACACCGAGCTGCGCCGCCTGGCAGCGCGCCTGATGTCCCAGGAGCGTTCGGGCCACACGCTGTCGCCCACCGCCCTGGTGCACGAGGCCTGGCTCAAGCTCAGCGCAGGCGAGCGCCCGCTGCAGCTGGCCGACCGCAGCCACTTCATGGCGCTCTCGGCGCGCGCCATGCGGCACATCCTGGTGAACCACGCCAATGCGCGCCGGGCGGCCAAACGCCAGGGCGACGTGCCGCACGTGACGGTGTCGCTGGCCGACGCCGCGCCCTGCCCGGCCGCCGGCCCCGAAGAGCTGCTGGCCATCGACCAGGCGCTGTCGCAGCTGGCCGCCGAAGACGCCCGCGCCGCCCAGGTGGCGGAGATGAAGGTCTTCGCCGGGCTGGACGTGGGCGAGATCGCCGCGGCCCTGCAAGTGAGCGAGCCCACGGTCAAGCGCGACTGGGTCTACGCCCGCGCTCGCCTGGCGCAGCTGATGACCTGAGACACCCCGGAAGCACGCCGAAGCACGCCCGCGACACGCCGAGACCCCTGTTCGTGACCCACCCGCACCCCGATCCCGAAGCCCTCAAGCAAACCCTGTACGACCTGAGCGAGCTGCCTGCGGCCGAACGCGAGACACGCATCCTGGCCCTGCAGACCGAAGAGCCAGCGTTGGCCGCGGCGGTGCTGGCCCTGCTGCCCGGCGCCATGGCCACCTCGCCCGGGCTCGGGGCGCCGGCCCGCTGGGCGGCGAGCGTCGGTGCCGGGGGCTGGCCCGAGCGCCTGGGCGCGTGGCGCGTGCTGCGCGAGATCGGCCATGGCGGCATGGGCGTGGTGCTGCTGGGTGAGCGTGCCGACGGCGCCTTCGACAAGCAAGTGGCCATCAAGGTGCTGCCGCCCGCGCTGGTGGGCAGCGAAGGCGCGGCGCGCCTTGCCGCAGAAGCGCGCGCGCTGGGCCGGCTGGAACACCCCAACATCGCCCGCCTGCTGGATGCCGGCCACGACCAGGGCTGTGCCTTCCTGGTGATGGAGTACGTGGATGGCGTGATGCTGCCCCTGCACGTCCAGCGCCAGGGGCTGGACACCACCGCGCGGCTGCGGCTGGTGCTTGATTTGTGTGCCGCCGTGCAGTTTGCGCACGCGCAGCTGCTGGTGCACCGCGACATCAAGCCGGCCAACGTGCTGGTGGACACCACGGGCCGCGTGCGCCTGCTGGACTTCGGCATCGCCAAGGTGCTGTCGGGCGACGAAGGCACGCACACGCAGCGCGCGGCCTGCACGCCCGCCTACGCCAGCCCGGAACAGCTGCTGGGCCAGCCCGTCTCGGTGGCCACCGACGTGTTCAGCCTGGGGGTGGTGCTGTACGAATTGCTGACGGGCAAGCGGCCCTTCGGGCCGAGCGGCGGGGCGCTGGTGGCCAGCGGTGAATCGGCCTCAACCCTGGCCACGCTGCGCGCCGTGCTGGAACGCGAGCCTGACCCGCTGCCGCTGCAGCAAGCCCGCGTGCCGCAAGACCTGCGCGCCATCGTGCTGAAGGCCCTGGAGAAACCGCGGGCCCGGCGGTATGCCTCGGTCGAAGCCCTGGCCGCCGATCTGCAGGCCTACCTCGAGGGCCGGCCGGTCACGGCCCGCGTGCCCAGCGCGGCCTACCGCGCCGGCAAGTTCGTCTCGCGCCACCGCTGGGCCGTGGGTGGGGCGAGCCTGGCCACGGTGGCCGTGCTGTCGGCCGCGGCCTGGGCCCAGCTCAACGCCATGGAGGCGCGCCGCCAGCAGGCCGTGGCGCAGGCCCGGCTGGAAGCCGTGCGCAGCATCGCCAACAAGGTGGTGTTCGACTACAACCGCGCGCTGGAACCCGTGCCCGGCACGCTGGCCGTGCGCCGCACCCTGGTGGCCGACGCGCTCAGCTACCTGGAGGGCCTGAGCCGCGAGGCCAGCGGCGACCAGGCCCTGCTGGCCGACGTGGCCGACGGCTTCGAAGCCGTGGGCGACATGCAGGGCAAGGGCGTCACGGGCGCGAACCTGGGTGACCTGCCGGGCGCGCAGCGCAGTTACGAACGCGCCGAGGCGCTGCGCCGCAGCCTGTGCGCCAGCGGCGTGGTCCAGCCCGCAGCGCCGCGCACTGGGGCAGCGGCCAGCGGGGCGGCCCCGGCTGGCCCGACGGCGTCGGGCCAGCCCGGCACGGCCCGCTCGGCCTGCGTGGCCCTGGCCCGCACGCTGGTGCGCCTGGGCGACAACGCCTTCAGCCAGGGCCAGCTGCCGCAGGCCTTGCCCCGTTTCGACGAAGCCCTGGCGCTGGCCGAGAAGGCCGTGGCAGCCGCGGGCGCCGATGCCGGCCTGCAATTCGAAGCCCAGGACGCGCGTTTCGACGCCGTGCAGCGCCTGGCCGGCGTGAGCACGCGGCAGACCGGCGAGGCCTACGCCCGCGGCCTGGCCCTGGCCGAAACGCAGCTGGCCGCGGCGCAGGCCTTGTTGGCCCTGTCACCGGGGCTGAAGACGCACGAGAACCTGCGCGTGGCGCAGGATTTCAAGGCGGCACGCCTGCTGGCCGAAGGCCGGGCCGATGACGCGCTGCCCGCCGTGCAAGACGCGCTCGCCACGGCCCGCACCCTGCGCCAGATGCGCGACAGCCGCGACGCGGCCGTGTACCTGAGCACCTCGCAGTCACGCCTGGCCGAGATCCAGGCGCACCGCCTGGCCCACGCCGACGCCCGCGCCGCGGCGCGCGAGGCGCTGGACGCCCTGTGGGCCCGCCACCGCGCCGAGCCCGACGACCGCCACCTGCGCGCGCGCCTGGCCAACATCGGCCGCCGTTTTGGCGAAGTCAACAACCTGATCGGCGACGCCGAAGCCCTGGCCGCCAATGCGCGCGAGCTGCCCGCACTGCTGGCCGTGAGCGCGGTGTTCACGCCGGCCGACGGCCCGTTCTACGCGCAGCACCTGTACCTGCAGCGCGAGCTCGCGCAGAGCCTGCTGAAGCAGGGGCAGGCCCGGGCCGCGCTGGCGCAACTGGCGCACCTGCCGCCCACCTTGCCCGCCAACCCGCGGGCGGCGGCCGACCTGGCCGAAGCCTTCCTGCTGAAGGCCCAGGTGCAGCACGCCCTGGGCGACAGGCCTGCAGCCCAGGCGACCTTGCGCGATGCACAGGCCGCGTTGCAGGCGCAGCTGCAGGCCACACCCAGCCTGGCGCTGGTGCGCGTGCGCCTGGCCTGGGCGCAGGCCCTGGGGGCCGCCTGGGCTGGCGAGGGCGATGCCGCAGCGCAAGCTGCGCTGGCCGAGGCCCGCCAAAGTGGGGCGGCACTGGCCCGGGCCGGCCAGCTCACACCCTGGTGGCAGGGCCAGCTGGCGGCCCTGGGCGTTCGCTGAGGCCGCCCGGCCCCGGCCCGGCCTGGTTCAGGGCGCCATGGGCTTGCGCCGTTGCCCTGCCAGCAGGCCGGTGATGGCCAGCGCCGCGAGCAGCAGCGTGCCGGGTTCGGGAACGGCGGCTGGCACGACGGCCAGCCCGTTCCACCCGCCTGCGAAGCCGCTGCTCAGTTCCGTGGCCGCACCCGTGAGGGTGTTGATGGACAGGAACGCGGTCACCGTGTTGCCGGTCGAGGCTTCGGTTCTGGACCCACCACCGTAGAAGACGCCATCGTCGGCGTCGTAGGCCAGGTCGGCAATGGTGTCGGCCAAGGTGGAGCCCACCAGGGTCTGCGCGGCGGTGGCGGGGTCCAGGCGCACGAGCTGGGAGGCGCTGTTGCTGCCGGCGGTGATGAGCGCGGCGAACAGCGCACCGCCAGCGCCAAAACCCAGGCTGCGGTACTGGATGTTGGGGTCGCTCACGCTGGGCAGTGCGCCGATGCGTGTGGCGGCGCCCGTGACGAGGTCGAGGGTGTACAGCGAGCGGTCGGGTCCGTTGTTCACCCCGTACATGCGGCCGCTGGCCGCGTCGTAGGCGATCGCGTCGATGCGACGCGCCGGACCACTGTTGGTGACGATGCCGTTGATCAGCGGCAGGTCGGTGAGGGTGGCCGTGGCGGCATCGATCACCGCCAGGTTGGTTTGCACCACGTTGCCCACCTGCTGCTGCACCAGGCCGTAGAGCGTCGTGCCCACGGCGGTCATGTCGATCACGGCGCGGCCGCTGGCGGCCGTCAGCATGGTTCCGACCAAGGTGGCGGAACCGTCGACCTTGTTCAGGGTGTAGAGCGAGTTGCTGTTGCTGGCGTAGACGACACCGGCCGAAACCTGGGCGGTGGCGCCAAGAAGGGCGGCCGCCGCGGCGGCACGGAACAAGGGGCTGTGGATCATGGGGGCGCTCTCGGTGTGGGAAGGGGTCACCCTGCAAAGCAGGGCACCTGAGCCCAGGAGCTCATCGGCGGCGGCCGGCCCCCCGCAGCCACGGGGGGCCGGGCTGATGCCGCGCGCGAAAAATTCGGCCCGCAAGTGAGATAAACCGCAGACCGGCCTTCTTTCCCAGGCGGCAAGGAAATTGCCGAGGAGGAAAGAGGCGGCGGCCAGGATGCTCAGAACAGGCCGGGCGGGTCAGCGCTCCGCGGCCAGCTGTAGATGATCAGCTCCTGCCTGGCTGCCCGGTTCTGGCCACCACCGACCGTGTAGTCGATGCTCAGCTCCTCCAGCTCGAAGCCAGCAAAGCAGGCGCGTATGTCGGGGTGGTCGTTGATGCTCAGCACGGCCTTGCCCTTGATCGAAGCCAGCTTCTCAGCCAGCCGCTCGTATTCGGACCAGGGGAAGGGCACCCCGTATCCCTCGGTCTGCCAGTAGGGCGGATCGAGGTAGAAGAGCGTGTGCGGCCGGTCGTACCGATCCACGCACGTGCCCCAGTCCAGATGCTCGACGAAGGCGCCAGCAAGGCGAAGGTGGGCAGCGCTGAGGTTCTCCTCGATGCGCAGCAGATTGATCGGGCCGCCAGTGGTAGCCGTGCCCCATGTCTGGCCGTCGACGCGGCCGCCGAAGGCCTGCTGCTGCAGGTAAAAGAACCTAGCGGCCCGCTGCACATCGGTCAGGGTCTCAGGCGGCGTGGCCTGGGTCCACTTGAAGACCTCGCGCGAGCTGAGCGCCCACTTGAACTGCCTGACGAACTCTTCCAGGTGGTGCTTCACGACCCTGTAGAGGTTCACCAGCTCGCCATTCACGTCGTTGATCACTTCCACCTCGGCGGGCGGGCGCATGAAGAACAAAGCGGCGCCGCCGGCGAACACCTCAACGTAGCAGGTGTGCGGCGGAAAGCGGTTGATCAGGGTCTCGGCGAGCCGCCGCTTACCCCCGATCCACGGGATGATGGGTTGTGCCATCGAGTGCTCCGGTACATCCTCGGCCCGCCTCGCGAGGCGGCAGGGCCTTGGCTGGGAAGCAGCTCCTACTGCTGACTGGCGGCTGGATGAGGTGTTACCGCACCTCAGCCAGTCGCCCTGTTCTTTACGGCCGCTCAGGGCCCTTTGCGCGGCCCGATCGCCTGCCTGAGCCATGCCGAGGCCCTGGCCAGAGGCTTGGGCTGCTCGGCCCGCATGCGCTGCTCTTCCTGCTTGGCCGCCTCGTGCGCCGCCTCGCGGCCGCCGAGCTTCCGCCACACGAACAAGCGCCTGCGGCTGCGGCCGACCCACACTTCCCAGGCAGCGTCCTCGCCTTGGCCACTCTGCTTGATGGTCATCCCGGTGTCCCCCTAATCGGTCGCGGCTTCGAGCGCCGCCAAGCTGCTGGCCAGCGCGGCGGCCACCGCCTCCGGGCTGTTCGCCAGGCGCACGTCGCGCTTGCCGCCTACGCGCTCAGCTTCTATGAACGGCGCTGCCAGGTCTTCCCGACAGACGGCTGCCAGGATGGCTTGAGCCACCTCCATCGCCGAGCGGCCCGTACGCTGCGCCTCGGCGAACAAGAAGTTGCCGGGCATGGACTGCGGGTCGGCCACCAGCGCAGCCGCCTCGGCACGCTTGCGCTCGTACACCCGCTGCTGGCCAGAAGCGGCGCTGATGAACTTGAGACGCACCTCACCTGCCTTGCGGTCAATGTCCTGACAGGCCAGGAACTTCAGCTTCGCGAGAGGAGCGTTCATAAGGCAGGGTCGTAGGCAGCGTCGAGAAAGCTGTAGCCGGTGGCCAGCACGGTGTCTACACCAGTTGCCGCGATGAAGTGCTGCAGCGTGGCGCTCTTCTGCGCATATGCGCTGGGCGACACAGCCTGCTCCAGCCGGAAGATCGGCTCGGTACTGAGAGCTACCCAACTCTCCAGAATCCCGAAGGCCAGCATGTCGCCGGCAGCTACCGTGCGCACGCGGAACGAGGCGCCGATGCCTACCGTGGTGGGCCAGTGCCAATTGCCAGCAGGGAGCCAAGAGCCGCCAGCACCCACCCGCTGAGAGAAGGTGCCGTCGTTGTTGAGTCGCACGTAGCTGTTGGCCGCTACGCCGTTGTTGATTTCTAGCGTGCTGACGGTCACGCCGAACTGCACCGGGCCCGGCCCGGGCGTCGCGTCGCTCAGCACGGGTGCGCTCCAGGCGACCACAACAACGCCGGCTGTGGTCTGCTCCGATTCGCTCATCCACAACCTGGTGCCGTCGGGGCCCGGCGCGGCTACAGACCAGCCGCTCGGCACGCCATCGCCCACCGGCGCGCTCGGCGCATTGAGGCTGCGGCGGTACACGCGCACAACCTTGTTGCCGGTGGGCCCCTGCAGCCCATCCTCAGCCAGCAAGCTGGCCGCAGCCCATTCGCCAGGCAGGATCGTGTCCGTCGAGCCCGTTGAGAGCGCCGTCGCCGTTGTCACCCAGCGATGGCTGCCGCCTGAAGTCGGTAGGCTCTGCACCCAGCCGTTGTTGACCCCCGAGGCTGCGCCACTACCAAAGGTGTACGTGACGTTCGCACTCGGCAGCGCAGGTGGCGTGCTCGAGCTGGTGCGCTGGAACAAGTAGACGGTCGCGCTGTTGAGGCCGTCATCGCCGTCCAAGCCATTGCCGCCGTTTTGCGCCTGGATGCCGTCGAGCGCGCCGAGCCCGAGCTGGGCCGGCGCATCCACGCTGCGATGTACCCCACCAGCGAAGAAGAAGAGATGCCACCGCGGGTGGAAGACGTGAACGCTGAGATTGCGGCGCTGCTGGAGTTGAAGCCCAAGGTGCGCCGCTTCAGCAAGTTCCAGGACGACACCCGCCACCAGACCGCGCTGGAACGCGCCAAGCGCCGCCTGGATGAGACCACCAACCGCTACAGCCGCAGCTGAGGAGCCTTTCGCAATGTCCAACCGTGGCCGCAAGCCCAGCCCAGAACCCGCAGCACACACCGACATGCTGCACCGCGAGAACCTCGCGGCCGACAGCGCCGCGCTGACCGAAGTGTCGCAGCGCAGCCTGGAGGTCAGCCGCCGCTTCGGCGACGGCACGCCCTACGACCGCGCCCGCATCGTGGGCCAGGCCCGCTTCTTCATGGCCGCGAGCGCCGAGGCGATGCTGGAGCTGGGCAAGTGCCTGATCCAGATCAAGGAGAACGAGCCGTACGGCGACTTCACCCAGATCGTCACCGAACAGCTGGGCATCGGCGCGCGCAGCGCTCAGCGCATGATGAATGCGGCGGTCAAGTACCTGTCGCCTGCGCTGGCCGCAAAAGCGACAACGTTGTCGCTTTTGGGCAAGGCCAAGCTCTTCGACCTCATGGACGAGGCCGATGAAGACCTCGCCGAGCTGGCCGAGGGCGGCACGCTCGCCGGCATCGAGCTGGACGAGATGAAGACCATGAGCGTGCGCGAACTTCGCGCCGCGCTGGCCGAGGCCCGCAAGAAGCTGGACGCCAAGGACAAGGTGATCCAGTCCAAGAGCGCCAAGCTCGACAAGCTGGAGGAAGAGGCCGCCACCCGCCGCGACGCGACGATGGAGGAGGCCGAGGCCGCGCAGGTTGAAGAGCTGCGCTTCCTGACGCTCTCGGCCGAAGAGTGCCTGCTGCGCCTGCTGGCCAGCGTGGACGAGGTGATCAACGCGCCCGCCACCGAGGCCGCCGAGAAGTGCGCGCGCCACAGCCTCGACTACCTGGTGCAGCGCGTCGTTGACGGTTGCATGGCGCGCGGCATCACGGTCGACCTGGCCGAGCGCGTCTCGCCCATCTGGGCCAAGCCGCTGGAAGACGCCGCCGCCGCGCCGCGCCGCGGCCGCAAGGGGGGCTGAAGCCATGAGCGAGCAGGCCCTCTACCTCACCGACCAGTGTGTGTTCTGGCTGGAGCGCGCACGCGCCGGCAGCGTGAACGCAGGCCGCCCCTCGTTCTGGGCCGCTGAGTGCCGCCGCGTGGCCGCCCAGCTCATCGGCGCGGGCTGCTGAGGGCGCGCCATGCAGTACCAGATCGCGTGCGGCGAAACCCTCGTGCAGCTGGAACAGAACGTCCAGCGGCTGCTGGCCGCGGGCTGGATGCCCTGCGGCGGTGTGGCTGTGCTGCCGGGGCCGATGTTGGCTCAAGGCGTCTGGCGCATCACCCCGATTGCGCCCCCTGGCGGCTCGCAAGAACTCTCGTGGGTGGCGCCACCCACCACCCAACGCTGAGGCACCTGGCCCACCATGCTCACAGCCACAGAACACGACATCCTCGGCCGCGCCCGTGAAGAGCTGAAGCGCGCGCCGCACGGCCTGCGCAAGCCCATCGTGGAGCGCACCGCCGCGGCGCTGCAGTGCAGCGTGCAGACGGCCTACCGCAAGCTGGGCGCGGCCGGCTTCAACAGCGGGCGCAAGCAGCGCAAAGACGCGCACACCAGCGTGCTGCCCGAAGACCAGCTCACGCTGGTGGCCGGCGTATTGCGCGCCAGCCTCAACAAGAAGGGCCAGCGCATGCCCGTGCGCACCGCGCTGGACATGCTGCACGCCAACCGCGCCAGCGCCGGCCAGGTGCCCAACGCGCTGATGGCGCAGTACTACGCCCAGCGCGCCAACCCGGCCACGGGCGCCGGCCTCATCGTCACCGAGGCCACGCAGATCAGCCCCGAGGGCCAGGGCTACCTCGACACGCCCGGCCTCTTCAACAGCGCGCAGGTGGCCGGCTGGCGCCGCGTCACCGACGCCGTGCACGCCGAAGGCGGGCGCATCGTGGTGCAGCTGTGGCACGTGGGGCGCATCTCGCACGTCTCGCTGCAGCCCGGCGGCGTGGCGCCGCTGTCCAGCACCGCCACGCCGGCGAAGACCAAGACCTTCATCGCCGGCGGCTTCGCGGAGGTCTCCACCCCGCGTGCGCTGCGCACCGACGAGATCCCAGGCGTGGTGGCCCAGTACCGCCGTGCCGCCGAGCTGGCCATCGAGGCCGGCTTCGACGGCGTGGAAGTGCACGGCGCCAACGGCTACCTGATCGAGCAGTTCCTGCGCGACACCATCAACGACCGCACCGATGCCTATGGCGGCAGCATCGAGAACCGCGCGCGTTTCCTGATCGAGGTGATGCAGGCCGTCACCGGCGCCATCGGCGGCGGCCGCACCGGCCTGCGCCTGAGCCCGGTGACGCCGGCCAACGACGCCGGCATCGACAGCCAGGCGCAACAGCTCTTCGAACACGTGGGCCGCCAGCTTGCCCCGCTGAAGCTGGCTTTCGTGCACGTGGTCGAGGGCGCCACCGGCGGCCCGCGCGACAACGCGCCTTTCGACTACGCCGCGCTGCGCGTCGCCTTCGGCGCACCCTGGATGGTGAACAACGGCTACACGCGCACGATGGCGCTGGACGCCGTGGCCAGCGGCGGCGCGGACCTGGTCGCCTTCGGCAAGCCCTTCATCAGCAACCCCGACCTCGGCCGCCGCCTGCGCGAGAACGCGCCGCTGAACGAGCTGCGGCCGGCACTGCTGTACGGCGGCGGTGCCGAGGGCTACACGGATTACCCGTTCCTCGGCGCTGCAGCCTGAGGGCCACGCCCTGCTGCGGCCCGGCGTTCAATCGGGCCGCATCCGGGCGCGGAACAGATCCTTGATGTTCACCTCGCGCGGGCCCGGCACCACCTCGATCGCGTCGCCGGCACCCACCGTGCCCGCCTCCAGCACCAAGAGGAAGCTGCCGCAGTAGCCAGATTGCGCCATCAGCTTCTCCGCGTGCTGGAAGCCCAGTGCGGCGTTGAGCCCGGCCCAGGGCATGCGGGGCTCGCTCACCGCCAGCAGGCAGTGCGGCAGGCGCAACCGGTCGCCCACCCAGAGGTCGGTCTCCTGCAGGCCTTCCAGCGTCAGGTTCTCGCCCAGCGACCCGGGGGCCAGCGCTTCGCCCCAGCCCGCCACGCCGGCCTGCGCCCTCACGGTCTGCCAGAAGGCGTAGTGCGTGTGCGGATAGGCGTAGATGGCCTTGCTCACGCCACCTTGGCCACCGTGCGCGCTGCGGTCGGCCTGCTCATCGCCTTGCAGGCCCATCAGCCGGATGGGCACCTGACCGACCACCGGACGCCTGTGGATGCCGCTGCGGGCGCTGCCGCCGCCCGTCAGCGCCGGCGGCGCGGTGCGCACCAGATTCACGCTCAAGACGCGGGCTGGCAGCTTGCTCATCGTGGGGTGCCTGGCCGGCGGGGGTTTCGGCGGGGTTCGATTCCCACCTTGGCAGTCATGACTGCTTTGGCCTGCCGGTTCGGATGCCGGTTCGTCAGATGGGGCCGCCGCGCGTTGGCGGATGTTGGCTGCACTTCCATGGTCTTTGCTCGCGTTTTTGTCGTGTTGGCGGCGGGTTGTTCCGGGCGGCTTCAAGGCGCAGCAGTTGGCAAGCTGGCACTGCATCACGCCATGCCGGATTTGCATGATGTGAAGCGCCCTTCGAGTTACAGCGCGATTACATCCGGCGCCACAATCGGCGCCCCGCGCGTGAAGTGAACGGCGCGCAGCGGCAGTCTCTGGCGCCACGGCGAGAGCGGCCTTCGGCGAACCCCGGCGTTCCGGCGGTGTTCGCCCAAGTCCGTTTTTACATTGCCATGATTGGAGAACCCGTGAACCGTCCCGCGATGGAAGGCCTGCGCCTCAATGTGCCCGCGTATGTGAAGCATGCGCGCCTGGTGGAATGGGTGGCGCAGATCGCTGCGCTGACCGAAGCCGCCGACGTGTACTGGTGCGACGGCAGCGAAGCCGAGTACCAGCGCCTGTGCCAGCAACTGGTGGACGCCGGCACGCTGATGAAGCTCAACCCCGAGCTGCGTCCCAACAGTTTTCTCGCCCGCAGCGACGCGTCCGACGTCGCCCGCGTGGAAGATCGCACCTACATCTGCAGCGCGAAGAAGGAAGACGCCGGCCCCACCAACAACTGGATGGCCCCGGCCGAGATGCGTGCGCTGCTGCAGACCGGTGAGCAGGCGCTGTTCAAGGGCGCGATGAAGGGCCGCACGATGTACGTCGTGCCCTTCAGCATGGGCCCGCTGGGCAGCCACATCTCGCACATCGGCGTTGAACTCAGCGACAGCCCCTACGTGGCCGTGAGCATGCGCACCATGACGCGCATGGGCAAGGGCGCGCTGGACGTGCTGGGCGAGAACGGCGATTTCGTGCCCTGCGTGCACACCGTGGGCGCGCCGCTGGCCGCGGGCCAGAAGGATGTGGCCTGGCCCTGCAACCCCACCAAGTACATCGTTCACTACCCCGAAACGCGCGAGATCTGGAGCTATGGCTCGGGCTACGGCGGCAACGCGCTGCTGGGCAAGAAGTGCTTCGCGCTGCGCATCGCCAGCACCATGGGTCGCGACCAGGGCTGGCTGGCCGAGCACATGCTCATCCTGGGCGTGACCAACCCGCAGGGCAAGAAGTACCACGTGGCCGCCGCCTTCCCCAGCGCCTGCGGCAAGACCAACTTCAGCATGCTGGTGCCGCCGGCCGGCTACCAGGGCTGGAAGGTCACCACCATCGGCGACGACATCGCCTGGATCAAGCCCAGCGCTGACGGCCGCCTGTACGCCATCAACCCCGAAGCCGGCTACTTCGGCGTGGCCCCGGGCACCAACGAGCTGACCAACCCGAACTGCCTGGCCTCGCTCAAGCGCGACGCCATCTTCACGAACGTCGCGCTGACTGACGACGGTGATGTCTGGTGGGAAGGCCTGACGGACACCCCGCCCGCGCACCTGATCGACTGGCAAGGCCGCGACTGGACGCCGGCCATCGCGAAAGAGACCGGCGCCAAGGCCGCCCACCCGAACGCGCGCTTCACCGTGGCCGCCACCAACAACCCGGTGCTCGACCCCGAGTGGGACAACCCCGCCGGCGTGCCCATCGACGCCTTCATCTTCGGCGGCCGCCGCAGCACCACGGTGCCGCTGGTCACCGAGGCCCGCACCTGGGCCGAAGGCGTGTACATGGCCGCCACCATGGGCAGCGAGACCACCGCCGCGGCCGCCGGCCAGCAGGGCGTGGTGCGCCGCGACCCCTTCGCCATGCTGCCCTTCATGGGCTACAACATGAGCGACTACTTCCAGCACTGGCTGAACCTCGGCGAACGCCTGGCGGCCGATGCGCAGAAGTCGGGCGCCCGCCTGCCGCGCATCTACTGCGTGAACTGGTTCCGCAAGGGGGCCGACGGCAAGTTCGTCTGGCCGGGCTACGGCGAGAACATGCGTGTGCTGGAGTGGATGCTGGGCCGCCTGGAAGGCACGGCGCCGGGCGCCGACAACGTGTTCGGCACCAGCCCGCGTTACGAAGACCTGCGCTGGGACGGCCTGGCCTTCACGGCCGAGCAGTTCAACAGCGTGATCGGCATCGACAAGACCGCGTGGCAGCAAGAGCTGGCGCTGCACGCCGAGCTCTTCAAGCAGCTGGAGCACCACCTGCCCGCAGCGCTGCCGGCCACCAAGGCGCAGATCGAGGCACGCCTGGGCGCCTGATTCCCCGGCCGCCCCGCGCGGCCGGTCACTGGCAAGCCCCTTTCAAGGCCCCCGGTGCCAGCAGGCCCGGGGGCCTTCCCACGCCGGCTGGGCCATCATCACCCGCCCATGAAGCTGCAACTGCTGTCCGACCTGCACCTGGAGACCGAAACCTTCGAGCCGCAACCCGCCCCGGGCGCCGAGCTGCTGGTGTTGGCCGGCGACATCGACAGCACCTGGGCTGGGTACGAACGCTTCGCCGGCTGGCCGGTGCCGGTGCTGGTGGTGGCCGGCAACCACGAGTTCGACGGGCGCGATTTCGATGCCGCGCTGGCCGGCCTGCGTGCGCTGTGCGAGCGCCTGGGTTTCACCTTCCTGGAGCGCGGCAGCCACCTCGTCACGGCTGCCGACGGCCGGCGCTTCCGCTTCCTGGGCTGCACGCGCTGGAGCGACTTCGACCTCTTCGGCCCGCAGCAGCGCGCCCGCGCCGAGCGCGCGGCCGGCTACTTTCTGCAGCTGATGGGCACCACGCGTGGCGGCCGGCCTTTCGACGCCGCGGCGGTGCGTGCCGAGGCGCTGGCCAGCCGCGCCTGGCTCGAAGACGCGCTGGCCGTGCCGGCCCGGGGCCGCTGGGACCAGACAGTTGTGATCACTCACTTTGCTCCCAGCGTCCGCAGCGCCGATCCCAGGTACGGCAAGCAGCCCGGCACCGCCAGCTTCTGCAACGACGACGAGACGCTGCTCACCCGCGCCGACCTGTGGCTGCACGGCCACCTGCACTGCCGCCACGACTACACCGTGCCGCGACCCGGCTTGCGCCCCACCCGCGTGGTGTGCAACCCGCGCGGCCTGGCCAGCAAGGGCGAAGAGGCCGGTCACCAGGCGCTGCTGGGCTTGGCGCTGTGAGGCACATCAAGGGTGGGCCTGTTCGCAGGTGCCACACTCGGGCTTCGCCGCCCACCCGTTGCTTGCGCCTGGCGGGCGACCTCAGAACCTTGGAGACCTGACCCATGAAGATCCTCGCCGCCGTCGATGGCAGCCCGTACACCCGCCGCATGCTGGCCTACCTGGCGGCCCACGACGAATGGATGGGCCCCCAGCACGAGTACACGATGCTCACCGTGGTGTCCCCGGTGCCGCCGCGCGCCGCCGCCGTGCTCGACAAGGCCACGCTCAAGGGCTACTACGAAGACAGCGCCGAGAAGATCTTCAAGCCGCTGCGGACCTTTGCTGCGAAGCAGGGGCTGAAGTCCAGCTGCGTCATGAAGGTCGGCCACGCCGCCGAGACCATTGCCGAGATGGCCAAGAAGGGCGGCTACGACCTCATCGTGCTGGGCTCGCACGGCCACGGCACGCTGAGCAATCTGGTGATGGGCTCGGTGGCCACCAAGGTGCTGGCCAACTGCACCACACCCGCCCTGCTGATCCGCTGAGACCGCAGGTGGGGACAGGGCCGCCGGGCCCTGTACGCCTGGCGTCGGTTCAGGCGCCCGCGCGCAGGCCGCGCAGGCAGATGCGCATGACCCACTCGACGATCTGCTCGTCGGTGAAGTTGCCGCTGCCCTTCAGGAAAGCCGGTACCGGGTCGCAGCCGCGGGCGTAGATGGTGAACAGCACCACCTCGGGCGGCAGCGTGGGGTCGATCTCGCCGTCAGCCTGGGCCTGCTCGATCCACGCACCCAGGCGCTCGCTGACCTGCATCAGCAGCTCGAGGTAGGTCTTGTGGGCCATCAGCTCGGCGCGCAGGGTCGAGTTCTGCGAGGGCACGGTCGGCATCTCGCCGGCCAGCTGCAAGGCCAGGGCCCAGCGGATCATGGCTTCCAGGCGCTGGAAGGCCGTGGCCTCGGCCCTTGCGGCCTGCTGATCGAGAAAAGCGAGCACCCGCTCCAGCAGTCGCACCATGGCTGCAGCGGCCAGGGCTTCCTTGGACGGGAAGTGCTTGTAGAGGCTGGCCTTGGCGATGCCGACATCGGCCGCCACCTCGTCGACCGTCATCAGGTCGAAACCCTTGTCGGCCAGCAGGCGGTTGACGGAGGTCACGATCGCGTCCTCGCGGACGCGCAGCACTTGTTCGCGGAATGACAGGCGGGCCATGCGGCAATTTTAGCCGCCGGCGTCATCTGATGAACCGCGCCGTCTCTCCGTCGACAGTGCAGTTATTCGCTGGGCGCGCTGTCTTGTCGCGTCTTCAGGCGGGTGTGCGGCGGCGTGCGGTGAGCCGCCGCACCCAACCCGGCCGGCGCTCGGGGCTCACGGCGGGCAGCGGGGCGGGCTCCGACATGCTGAGATCGAGACCGAAGGCGGTGCCCAGGTCGGCGGGGTCGGTGTCGGGGGCGGGGCGGGAGCCCGAGCGCCAATGGCTGAACCAGCGGTGCGAACTGACGGCCTTGCTCGACATGGTGTGTCCCCGTTGCGGCGTGCTTGTTTGTATGGGCGCGTAAGCAGTGTCACTGCGGACGCGGGCGCCTGCACATGGAGAAGGCGGGCAAGCGTGTGTCAATTCACAGGCATGGCCTGCATGGGGTCGATCGCTACAATCGCGCCCCTTTTTCTGCAGCCGCGCCCAGCGCGCCCGTTGGGCATGAACCACACTTCAGCGCCGTCTGCCCACCCCAGCCCCGACCCTGGCGCCGGATTCGTGGCCATCGATTTCGGCACTTCGAACTCGGCGGTGGCGCTGCCGGCCGGCGCGCGCGGCGTGAAGCTCGTCGAGCTCGAGCCTGGCCAGCCCACCATGCCCACCGCGGTGTTCTACCGCGCCGACACCCCGCCTCAGCAGCTGGAGGCCGAGCGCCTCTACGGCCGCGCGGCGGTGGCGGCCTACGTGGAAGGGGTGGACGGCCGGCTGATGCGCTCGATGAAGAGCATCCTCGGCTCGTCGCTCATCGACCAGAGCACCGACATCGGCGGGGGCCGCCAAGTGCGCTACCGCGAAGTGGTCACCGGCTACCTGCGCCGACTGAAGGCCTTGGCCGAGGCAGAAGCCGGCCAGCCGCTGCAGCGCGTGGTGCTGGGCCGGCCGGTGTTCTTCGTCGACGACGACCCGGTGCGCGACGCCCAGGCCGCGCAGGCCCTGGCCACCGCGGCGCGCGAGGTCGGTTTCACCGAGGTGCACTTCCAGTTCGAACCCATCGCGGCCGCGCTCGACCACGAGAGCCACATCGACCACGAACAGCTTGTGCTGGTGGCCGACATCGGTGGCGGCACCTCTGACTTCTCGCTGGTGCGCGTGGGCCCCGAGCGCGCGCGCCGGGGCCGTGAACGCGCCGAGCGCCGCGACGACATCCTCGCCAGCCACGGCGTGCACCTGGCGGGCACCGACTTCGACCGCCATGTCGAGCTGGCCTCCATCCTGCCGCTGCTGGGCTACCGGGCGCTGCGCCCGGCGCGCCCGGGTGAGGCTCCGCGCGAGCTGCCCAGCGGCGTCTACTTCGACCTTGCCACCTGGCACCTGATCAACACCGTCTACGCCCCGGCCCGCGTGGCCGAGTTGCGCGGCATGAAGAGCTGGTACGCCGAAGCTGCGCAGCACCGGCGCCTGATGACGACGGTGAACGAACGCCTGGGCCATGCGCTGGCCGCCGCCGCCGAGCAGGCCAAGATCGACGTGGCCCTGCATGGCGCGGCGCAGATCGACCTCGGTCTTCTGGAGCACGGCCTGGCCGCGCAGCTGCAGGAAGACCGCGCGGCCGCGGCCATCGAGGCCGACCTCGCGCGCATCGTGCAGGCCGCCGCCGAAACCGCCCGCATGGCCGGCGTGGCGCCCGAGGCGGTGGACGTGGTGTATTTCACCGGCGGCAGCACCGGCCTGCGCCCCCTGGTGGACCGCATCGCCGCCGGCTTTCCGGCCGCGATGCGTGTGCGCGGTGACCGCTTTTCCAGCGTGGCCCAGGGCCTGGGCCTGCACGCGCGCGCCGTCTTCGGCGGCTGAGCGCGCCGGCGGCGCTCAGCGCTTGCCGCCGGCGGCCTTGTACTTGGCGATGGCTTGCTTCAGGTCGTCCAGCGCCTCGCAGGGCGAGCTGCACAGGCGCGATAGCGTGGCCAGGCGCGCCTCGGCCGTGGCCAGGTCGCCCTTCATCAGCGCGAGCTCGCCCGAGTACTCCAGCGCCCCCTGGTGCTGGGGGTTCAGGCGCAACGCGGTGTCGTAGTGGCGCTGCGCGCCGTCCAGGTCCGGTGGGGTGGACTTGCGCAAGGCGTAGCCCATCAGGTTGTTCCAGTCGGCGTTGTTGCTGCCGTCCACTTTCCGGAGTTCGGCCACTGCCGCCGCATAGCGCTGTTGCGCCAGCTGCGCGCGCGCCGGGGCCAGGGCATCGGCCTTGGGGCGGGCGGCCGGGACCGGCTCTGGCGTGTCGGCCGCGTTGGCCGCGTTGGGCAGCTGGGCCGCCAGCAACCAGGCCAGCGCGGCCAGGGGTGCCAGGCGGCGCGGCGAAAGGCGGGTTTGGGACATGGGGCTCTCCAGGGTGGGGGTCGTCAGAGGGAGCGGGCGTCGTTCAGCGCGAGCGGGGGCCGCCACCGCCACGCCCCGCCGGCCCGGTGCGGCGGGGCACGCGGCGCGGCGGTGGCGCGGCCGGCGCCTTGCGGGGGCGGGTGACGTCGGCCATCAGCATGAGGGCGCGCACGAGATCCTGCACGGCCTCGGGCAGATCGGCCGGCGGCTCCAGCGTCTCGATCACCTCCAGCAGCGCGTCGGCGTCTTCCAGGTCTTCGGGGTCGAAGTGCATGTAGACCAGCGCCAGCGGCTCCACGATCTCGGGGCTGTCCAGCGCCATCAGCGCCGGAAAGGCGTCCATCGCGGTGGCGAAGCCGGCCACCCAGGGCAGCATGCTCTCGGCCGGGTCTTCGGCGTCGTCGAGCTCGTAGATCCAGGGGTCGAACCAGGTGCGGCGGTTGATGGCGTCGGCAATCTCGGCGTGGCGGCGCTGCACCAGCGCGTGCAGTTCGTCCAGTGCCGGGCCCGCTGGCGCCGGGCGGCCGTCCACGTCGGCCACCAGCGGCAGCCATTGCGTGGGCAGGATGGGCATGGGCTGCAGCAGGACGCCGCAGAGGTAGCCGTCGAGCGCGCTCACGTCCAGCGGTTGCAGGGGCTCGGGCAGGGCGTCGAGCAGGGCTTCCAAGCGCTCGATCTCGTCGTCGCGCAGCGGCTTTGAACTAGGGGGTGGCACGGCTTTTCCCGCTGTTTAGGGATGGGGGCCACGGGGGGCCGCGAATAGATTCCGCCTCGGAGTCCGCCGGGCCGTGGGGCATTGTCCTGCAGAGCGGCGGTCACCGGTCCCAACGACGTCCTCTCCGGAGGACTTGCGACAACCCGCTGCGCGAGCAGCGGGTTCTTTTTTGGGCGGCGGCTTAGACTGTTCGGCGACAACCAGAACAGCCCTTGCCGGAGACCACCATGCCCTCGCCCCAACCCTACACCGACACCGCCGACATCGGCCACTGGATCCAGGGGGGCGTGCAGCGAGGCAGCGGCACACGCAGCCAGACCGTCTGGAACCCCGCCACCGGCACCGCCGCGCGCCGCGTGCTGCTGGCCGAAGCGGCCGATGTGGATGCCGCCGTCGCCGCCGCCGTGGCGGCGCAGCCGGCCTGGGCCGACACCCCGCCCATCCGCCGGGCGCGGGTGCTGAACAAGTTCCTCGAACTGATGAACCGCCACAAGGACACCCTGGCGGCCATGATCACCGCCGAGCACGGCAAGGTCTTCACCGACGCCCAGGGCGAGGTGATGCGCGGCATCGACATCGTCGAGTTCGCCTGCGGCGCGCCGCAGCTGCTCAAGGGCGACCACACCGACCAGGTCTCCACCGGCATCGACAACTGGACGCTGCGCCAGCCCCTGGGCGTGGTGGCCGGCATCACGCCCTTCAACTTCCCGTGCATGGTGCCGTGCTGGATGTTCCCGGTGGCGCTGGCCTGCGGCAACGCCTTCATCCTCAAGCCCAGCGAGCGCGACCCGAGCCCGGCCCTCTTCATGGCGCAGCTGCTGAAGGAGGCCGGCCTGCCCGACGGCGTGTTCAGCGTGGTCAATGGCGACAAGGTGGCGGTGGACGCCCTGCTCACCCACCCTGACGTGAAGGCGCTGAGCTTCGTGGGCAGCACGCCCATCGCCCAGTACATCTACGAGACCGGCGCCCACCACGGCAAGCGCGTGCAGGCCCTGGGCGGCGCGAAGAACCACATGGTGGTGATGCCCGACGCGAACCTGGAGCAGGCGGTGGATGCGCTGATCGGTGCCGCCTACGGCAGCGCCGGCGAACGCTGCATGGCCATCAGCGTGGCCGTGCTGGTGGGCGACGTGGCCGACAAGATCGTCCCCATGCTGGCCGAGCGCGCGAAGGCGCTGAAGATCAAGAACGGCATGGAGCTCGATGCCGAGATGGGCCCCATCGTCACGAAAGAAGCGCGCGACCGCATCGAGGGCTATATCGGCATCGGCGTCGAAGAAGGCGCCCAGCTCGTCGTCGACGGGCGCGGCCACCAGGTGCGCGGCTACGAGAACGGCTTCTTCACCGGCGGCACGCTCTTCGACTTCGTGGAGCCGTCCATGCGCATCTACAAGGAAGAGATCTTCGGCCCGGTGCTGGCCTGCGTGCGCGTGCCGGCCTTCGCCGACGCGCTGGCGCTGATCAACGCGCACGAGTTCGGCAACGGCGTGGCGCTCTTCACCAGCGACGGCGGCATCGCGCGCGAGTTCAGCCGGCGTGTGCAGGTGGGCATGGTCGGCATCAACGTGCCCATCCCGGTGCCCATGGCCTGGCACGGTTTCGGTGGCTGGAAGAAGAGCCTCTTCGGCGACATGCACGCCTACGGCGAAGAGGGCGTGCGCTTCTACACCAAGCAGAAGAGCGTGATGCAGCGCTGGCCCGACAGCATCGGCAAGGGCGCCGAGTTCGTGATGCCCACGGCCAAGTGAGGCCCTGCGTCCTGCCATGAAGCGCCGTCCGCTGATCACCGCCGGCCTGCTGGCCGCTGCCACGCCCTGGGCCCGCGCTCAGACGCCCGCACCTGCCGAAGCTGCGCCGGCCTACAGCCCGGCCGACCTGCAACACGCCGCGCGCCTGCGCGATGCCGGCCTGGCCGACGGCCAGGCCTGGCGCCTGGTGCAGCAGCTGTGCAACGAGGTGGGGCCGCGCCCGGCGGGCTCGCCGGGCGACGCCAAGGCCGTGGCCTGGGCGCAGCAGGCCTTGCGCGGGCTGCAACTGCAGAACGTGCGCGCCGAACCCGTGCCGCTGCGCGTGTGGGTGCGCGGGCCGGCCTCGGCCACGCTGGTGGCGCCGGTGGCCGAGCCGCTGGTGATGGTGGCGCTGGGCAACAGCGTGGCCACGCCCGAGACCGGCATCGAGGCCGAGGTGGCCTGGTATCCCGACTTCGCCGCGCTGGTGGCGGACACCAGCGATCGCGCCCGCGGCCGCATCGTCTTCATCGACCAGAAGACCGAGCGCTCGCGCGACGGCCGTGGCTACGGCGCCGCCGTGGTCGCCCGCAGCCGCGGCGCGGTGGAAGCCGCCAAGCGCGGCGCGCTGGCGCTCGGCATCCGCAGCATCGGCACCGACCGCGAGCGCATCGCCCACACCGGCGCCATGCGCTACGAGATCGGGCTGCCGCAGATCCCGGCCTTCGCGGTCTCGGTGCCCGATGCCGAGCGCCTGGCTGCGCTGCAGGCCGGTGGCGCCACGCTGCGCTTGCGCGTGCAGTTGCAGTCGCGCAGCGGCGTGGAAGCGGTGTCGCACAACGTCATCGCCGAAGTGCCGGGTGCTGAGTTGCCGGAAGAGATCGTGCTGCTGGGCGCCCACCTCGACAGCTGGGATCTCGGCGTCGGCGCGCTCGACGACGGCGCCGGTGTGGCCATCGTCAGCGCCGCGGCCGGCGTGCTGCAGCGCCTGGCCCAGCAGACCGGCCGCCGCCCGCGCCGCACCGTGCGTGTGGTGCTCTTCGCCAACGAAGAGAACGGCTTCGACGGCGCGCTGGCCTATGGCGACCGCTACAAGCAGCAGGTGCACCAGCTGGTGAGCGAAAGCGATTTCGGCGCCGGCGCGGTGTACGCGCTGCGCAGCCGCGTGCAGCCGCAGGCGCTGCCGCTCTTCGGCGCGCTGGCCGAGGTGCTGGCGCCGCTCGGCGTGGCCTGGCCCGAGGCCGGCCGCAACGAAGGCAGTCCGGGGCCGGACGCCGCGCTGCTGATGCGCCGCCACCGCTGGCCGGCCGTTCAACTGGCGCAGGACGGCACGAACTACTTCGACGTGCACCACACGGTGCACGACACGCTGGAGCGCATCGTCCCGTCCGAACTGGCGCAGAACGTCGCCTGCTGGGCGGCCACGGCCTGGCTGGCGTCCCAGTCACCGCTGCGCTGGACGCCTCCAGCGGCCTGATTTCACGTCCTCGGCCGGGCCCTGGGCCCGGTTGGGCGCCAAGGGCTCCTGAGTTGGCGAAGATGCGCCGATAAGGGATCGATCGGCGTCTGGCCGAGTCCTTTGTCTTCCCGGTGCCCAGCAACCTCTCCACCACTTCAGCGGCCGAACTCGATCGCTGCCTGGCCTTGGCGGCCCCGGCTGCGTCTGCCCACGCCGACGTGGCGCTGGAGGCCGCCCGCCGAGCGCGCAGCCTGGCACTCGAACTGGGCCGCCCGGCGGATGCCGGCCGCGCGGGCGTGTGGGCCTGCGCGCACCTCCTGCGCCAGGGGCGTTACGACGAACTTCTGCACGAGGCCGAGCTCGGCCGCCCGCTGGTGGCGCGCGAGGGCCTGCAGGCCGAGCACCGTGAACTGCTGCGCCTGCTCAGCCTGGCCGGCAGCGAGGCGGGCAGCTTCGAGGTGGCGCTGAAGGCCGCGCACGAGCTGGTGGCCTTGTCGGCCGAGGCGGGCGACGACGCCGCGCTCACGGCGGCCTTGGCCCTGGCGGTCTGCTTCGAGCGCATGGGCGATTCGTGGCAGGCCATGCGCCTGCTGGAAGAGGCCCTGCGCGAGCATGGCAGCGCCGGTGCCGATGCGCCCGAGCCGGTGCTGCTGCCGCTGTTGATGGCCAGCAACGGGCTGTGTGCCACGGCGCTGGGCATTGCACACCGCCTGTTCGACCTGGACGATGCCGACGAACTGCGTGACGTGCTGGCCCTGGCCCGCCTGGCCGGCGAACGGGCCAGCGAACTGCTCAGCCGCATGCCCGACCCCGTCTACCGCGTGGCTGTGATGGGCAACCTCGGCGAGGTGCTGATGTACCAGGGCGACACCGAAGCGGCGGCGCCGCTGGTGCACGGCGCCTACGAGCAGGCCCGCCGGCTGGGCCTGCGTGCCTACGCCTGGCGCATCCAGGCCACGTTGGGGGCCTTGCTGGTGGCGCGCAACGAGCCCCTGCAGGCCATGCTGTCGATGCGCGAGCTGGTGGCCGAGATGGGCGAGCACGCCCCGCCGCAGACGCTGGTGCGCACGCACCACGTGGCTTACTGCGCTGGCCGAGCGCTGGGGCGCTGCGAGGAGGCGCTGGGCCACTTCGAAGCCGCCGAGCGCATCGAGCGGCGCCGCACCATGGCGCAACTGCGCGCGCAGTCGACGCTGTTCGTCACGCGCAGCGAGGCCCAGCATGCGCAGTGGCAGGCCGAGCAAGCCCGGCGCGAGGCCCAGGAGCAGCGAGAACGCGCCGCGGCCGCCGCCGAACACGCCGAACGCGACCCGCTCACCGGCCTGGGCAACCGCCGCCACCTGCTCAAGCGCTGTGCCGAGCTGCTGCCCGCGGCGCGGCGCCACCAGCGCCCGCTGGCGCTGGCGCTGCTGGACCTGGACCGCTTCAAGGCCGTCAACGACACCCACGGCCATGCCGTGGGCGACGCGGTGCTGGTGGCCCTGGCGCAGCTGCTGCGCGAAAGCATGCGCACCGACGACGTGCTGGTGCGCCACGGCGGCGAAGAGTTCGTGCTCGTGCTGCCGGGCCTGGCCGCCGAGGCGGCGGTGGAGGTCTGCGAGCGCCTGCGCGAGCGCGTGGCGGCCTTCCCGTGGCACAGCGGCTGCGGCACCACCGTGCCCGTCACCGCCAGCCTGGGCCTGGCCACGGCGCCTGCCTATGAGCTGGAGGTGCTGCTGGCCCGCGCCGACCATGCCCTCTACCGCGCCAAGGCCGCAGGCCGCAACCGGGTGCTGCTGGCGCCGGCCTGAGCCGACGGCCTGGCTTCAGGCCCCGATCACGCCGCCATCGAGCCGGCGGATGGCCAGGGTGGCCGAGCGCGGCCGGCCGGCCGGGTTGAAGTCGGGCCAGTTCGAGAACTGCCGCGGGTTGCTGCCATCGCGCGGCGAGCCCGAGCCCGGGTGCTGGATGTTGACGAACATCGTGCGGCCGTCGGGTGTCCAGGCCGCGCCCGTGAGCTCGCAGCGCTGCGGCCCGACGAGAAAGCGCCGCACCTCCCCGCTCACCGGGTTGCAGGCCAGCAAGGCGTTGTTGCCCATGCGTGCGAACTCGCCCTGTGCGCTGGCGCTGTGGTCGGTGCCTATCCACAGCAGGCCGCGGTTGTCGAAGGCGATGGTGTCCGGGCCGGCGAAGACATCGCCCTTGATGTTGCCCTTGGCTTCGGGCCGCTCGTTGGCCGGGTCGCCGGCCAGCAGCAGGTGGTTCCAGACGAAGGCCTCGCTGGCGAAGTCGAGCGCCTCCTTCCAGCGGATGATCTGGCCCATGGTGTTGCGGGTGCGCGGGTTGGCTGCGTCCACACCCGGCCGGCCGGCCGTGCCGCGCTGGCTGTTGTTGGTGAGCGTGCAGTAGACCCAGCCCGAGTTCGGGTCGATGGCCAGCCATTCGGGGCGGTCCATCTTGGTGGCGCCCAGCAGGTCGGCGGCCTGACGCGTCTTGATGACCACCTCGCCCTGGTCGGCAAAGCCGTTGGCCGCCGTCAGCGGGCCCTGGCCATGCACCATGGGCAGCCAGCGGCCGGTGCCGTCGGCGTTGAACTGGGCCACGTAGAGCGTGCCGTGGTCCAGCAGCGTGGCGTTGGCCTGCGCGGCCGTCTTGTCCTTGGTGGCGGGCTGGATCTTGTCGCGGCTGACGAACTTGTAGATGTACTCGAAGACCGCGTCTTCGCCCGAGTAGACGACGGCGCGCCCGTCCTTCGTGACAGCCACCCAGGCGCCCTCGTGCGCGGCGCGGCCCAGGGCCGTGCGCTTGACGGGCGTGCTCTTGGGGTCCATCGGGTCGACTTCCACCACCCAGCCGAAGCGGTTGGGCTCGTTGGGGTTGCGCACGGTGTCGAAGCGCGGGTCGAACTCGGGCCAGCGGTACCAGGTGGCCTTGTTGATGCCCCATCGGCGCTCGTGCCCGGTGGGCACGTCGCTGGCGGTGAAGTAGTTGGCCCAGTTCTCTTCGCCCGACAGGTAGGTGCCCCAGGGCGTCTGGCCGGCGGCGCAGTTGCTGATGGTGCCCAGCACCGTCATGCCGCTGGGGTCGGCGATGGTGCGCATCAGCGGGTGGCCGGCCGCCGGGCCACCGATGGCGAAGGGCGTGGTGGCGGTGATGCGCCGTGCGTAGCGCGACGGGCGCACCATCTGCCAGCCGTCGGGGCGCTGTTCGATTTCGATGACGGTGATGCCGTGTGCGGCCTGCGACTTCCTCACCTTGGCGGCCGTCCAGGTGGCCTGGCCGTCGGGGTGCAGCAGCCCTTCGTCGGTGTACTCCTGGTTCAGGCACAGCAGCCCTCGCCGCGAGCCGTCCAGCGGGTAGTAGTGGATGCCGTCGTGGTGCATGCCCATCTGCAGGGCCTGCTCTTCGGCGCTGTTGCCGGCGTCGGCCCTGAAGGCAGGCATCTGCCCGGCGATGCCCACCGGCTCGCCCCAGGGCGCCAGCACCTGCGCGGTGTAGCCCTCGGGCACCACCACGCGGTCGGCCACCGAGGCGCGCACCGGCTGGAAACCCAGCGCCGGCCCCGCCGCGTTGCTGCCGCCCAGGCCGACCGCGCCACAGCCCGCCAGCGGCGCCAGCAGGCCGCCCAGCGAGAGCCCCAGGCCGCTGCGCAGCCAGACGCGGCGCTCGGGGTCGGAAACGTCGTGGATGCTGGGGTTGGAGGAGCGGTTGCTGTCCTCCATGGTGCTGAAGTCCTTGGGCATGGATCGCGGCGTTCAGATCGGGTCGGGAGCTTGCATTGTCCGCGTCTGCGGACCGGGTCTCAGCCCTCGGCGATATGTCCTTGCATGGGCCCCTTCATCTGCGCCTGCATGGTGGTGACCAGCTGGCTGAGCGCCGCGCCCCAGCCGTCGTGGAAACCCATGGCGGCATGGCGCTGCGCGCCGGCTTCATCGCCGTGGATGGCGCGGGCCGAGTAGCGTGTGCCGCCATCCGGCAGGGCTTCGAAGCGCAGCTCGCAGGTGAAGAGCGGCGCGCCGTGGAAGTCGACCTGCGGCGTGTAGCCCGGGCCCAGCGCCGAGGTCCACACCAGGCGGTGCGGCGCCTCCACCACGAGATAGCAGCCGGTGCCGGCCATGCGCGTGCCGTCGGGGCCCTGCATCACCGTGCCGAAGGCGCCGCCGGGCTGCAGGTCGATGTGGGCTTCCACCGTTTGCCAAGGCAGCGGGCAGAACCAGCGCTTGAGCAGATCGGGCTCGGTCCAGGCGCGCCACACGGCGGCGGGGGGCAGGGGCAGTTCGCGTTCGAGCAGAAGGACGTTGGACATGGCGGTGGGCTCCGGGGCGTCGTGCCGCTGGCAGGGCCTTGCACTGTAGGCCTGCGGGCTGCGCTTGGCCACAATGCGTGCATGCAGACCCGCCCCCTCGTGCTCATCACCGGCGCCAGCCGGGGCATCGGCGCGGCCACCGCGCGGCTGGCCGCGGCGCAGGGCTGGGACGTGGCCATCAACTACGCGCGCGACGAAGCGGCGGCCGAGGCGGTGGCCGATGCCGTGCGCGCCGCCGGCCGCCGCGCCTTGACGCTGTGCGCCGACGTGGCCCATGAAGGCCAGGTGCGCGCGATGTTCGCCACCCTCGACCGCCGCCTGCAGGAAGACGGCACGCGCCTGGCCGGCCTGGTGAACAACGCCGGCGTGGTGGACGTGGCCGCGCGCGTGGACGAGATGAGCGGGGCGCGGCTGCAGCGCATGTTCGCCGTCAATGTCTTCGGCACCATGCTCTGCGCGCGCGAGGCGGTGCGCCGCATGAGCACGCAGCAT
Source organism: Rubrivivax rivuli (assembly GCF_004016505.1). Classification (GTDB taxonomy): domain Bacteria; phylum Pseudomonadota; class Gammaproteobacteria; order Burkholderiales; family Burkholderiaceae_C; genus Rubrivivax; species Rubrivivax rivuli. The sequence continues at coordinate 688,174 of NZ_SACR01000001.1, forward strand.
GGCGGCAGCGGCGGCAGCATCGTCAACCTGTCGTCGGTGGCTGCGCGCCTGGGCGCGCCAGGGCAGTACGTCGACTACGCCGCGGCCAAGGGCGCGGTGGACGTGTTCACCCTCGGCCTGGCGCGCGAGGTGGCGGCCGAGGGCGTGCGCGTGAACGCCGTGCGGCCGGGCGTCATCGACACCGAGATCCACGCCAGCGGCGGCCAGCCCGAGCGTGCGCAGCGTCTGGCGCCCTCGCTGCCCATGCTGCGCCCGGGCCGCGCCGACGAGGTGGCGCAGGCCATCGTCTGGCTGCTGTCGGACGCCGCCAGCTACACCAGCGGCGCGGTGCTCGACGTGGGCGGTGCACGCTGAAGCCACCGGGGGCCCGGCCGCAGGCCCCGCGCCTTCACGCCTTCAGCCCCTGACGAAGGGCGCCAGCTGTTCCAGCCGCAGCTGCTGCGCCGCGTAGGCCTGGCCCACGCGCTGGATGTCGGCGATGTGGGCCACCGAATCGAGCTGCTGCACCTTGGCCGGGTGCACATCGCGCAGGCCCAGGCCGTCGAGCCCCTCGCGCGTGAGCAGCGGGTCGTGGCGCACGTAGGTGAAGAGCTTGGGCGCGCTGGAACTCGGCGCGCCGCCGGGCAGTTGCAGCATGGCGCCGGTTTCGCGGTCGATCTCGGCGCCGTGGCGGCAGGCGCCCAGCGTGCGGCAGGCCAGGTCCCAGCCCTCGGTGGCGGCGTTCATCAGCGCCAGCGGCAGCGTCTGCGCGTGGGCCAGCAGGTGCAGGTCGTCGGCCTCGTCCTGCCGGCGGTCCAGCGGCACCTTGCCGGTGCCCACCGAGACGATGAGCAGTTGCTCCGGCCCCGTGGCCCAGCCCAGCCGGTAGGGTGCGGCCGTGGCCATCTCGAAGCTGAGGAAGGCCGGGTTGTTGTAGCCCGTGATGCCGCCGTCGACGAACACGAACTCGTACTCGCGCGCCGTGCCCTCGCCGAACACCACCACCTCGGGCGGAAAGTAGGTGGGCGCGGCGGTGCTGGCGCGCACCAGCTGCCACAGCGGCAGCTGCAGGTTGCTGTCGGGGCGCGCCGGGTCGTTGTACTTGGCCAGCGGGTGGTTGCTCACGAACCAGGGTGAATCGGTGCTGTGGTTGCGCATCACCATCAGCAGCAGGCATTGCAGGCCGGGGTCGCCCAGCGTCGCCGGGGGCGCGTCGTCGGCATGGCCCAGCGCGCGGTTGAGCTCCCGGCGCAGCAGCTGCGCCAGCGGCTCGCTGTTGTAGCTGTAGCGCAGGCGCTTGAGCAGCGAGGCCTTGTCGAACATCTGCGCGCCGCTGTCGACGTAGAAGCGCCGCATCTGCGCGGTGCTCATGCCGGCGCTCACGCAGGCCGCGATGATGGCGCCGGTGCTCGTGCCGGCGGCGAAATCGAAGAAGTCGGCCAGCACCAGGTCGGGCTTGCCGAGCTGCTGGCGCAGGTCGGCCTCCAGCTTGGCCAGGATCTCCACGCTCATCAGCCCGCGGATGCCGCCGCCGTCACAGCTGAGGATGCGTTTGGGGCCGGGCGCTTGCAGGCGTTGCAGCAGGGCGGTGTTCATCGGGGTGCCTTTCGCATTCGGGTTCAGGCCAGCGGCAGCCGGCGCGTGTCTATCCACTGCACACGGCCGGTGCGGCGCTTGATCTCTTCCACCATGTGGCGCGTGCCCCCGGGGCCGTCGCCGCCGCCGCCGTCCCACAGCACCACGCAGCGCGCCTTGTCGGGGCCGTAGGCCAGCGTGGTGTGCAGCAGCCAGCGGTTGCCACGCTCCCACACGTTGATGCCCGGTGGCGGCGGCCCGAGTTCCTGCGCCATGCTGCGCGGCGGCTCGGCCAGCTGCGCGCGCGCGGCGTAGTAGCGCAGGCGCCAGTCTTCGGCGTTGGTGGCGCGCTGCACGCTGCTTTCGATGAACTGCGGCTCGGGCAGCGGCTGCATCCAGACCACCTTCACGCCGCGGGCCAGCGCGGCCTCGGTGAACATCAGGTCGCCCCCGGCGGCGCCCTGCGTGAGCGCGATGTCTTCGGGCCCGGCACCCAGACGGTCGAGCGCCTGTTCGAGAGCCGCGCGCGCCGCCGGCTCCATGGCCAGCGGAAAGCGGGGCTCGGGCCGCGAGGGCGCGTCCATGATGTGCCCCGAGAACAGCAGCACCTGGCGCGGCTCGAAGGGCGGGTTCAGGCGACGCAGCTCGCCTTCCACGATGCCCAGGGCCAGCGCGGTTTCCTCGGGCCGGAAGCCCAGGCCCGAGAGCAGCTGCAGCTGCTGGCGCGACGAGTCCAGCGCCAGCCAGTCGCGGCCGGCGGCCGCGGTGGCGGCGCGCCAGTCGCGCTGCACGGCGGCGCGGCTGTCGCACAGCAGGCTCACCTCGGCCTGCGCGGCGCGGGCCCAGTAGTCCTTGGGCTTGCGCTCCAGCGCGCAGGCGATGCCCCAGCGCAGCCCGGCCAGCAGGCGGTCGGTTTCGGCCGGGTCGTGCTCGCCGCCGAGGTGGGCGCGCAGCGTGTTCAGCGTCAGCGCGTTGATGCCGGCGAAGAGGTGGTTGGGCGCGGTGGCAAAGGCGTGCCGGTAGGGCGTGATGGCCTCGGCCAGCAGCGCGTCTTCCAGCGCCGCCTTGTCGCGGAAGGCGCCCGGCGTCCAGGGCTCGCCGGGCTCGCGGAAGCGGTCGATCCAGGCGCTCTTCTCCACCCGGCCGGCCAGCGACCAGCACTCCGGGTCTTGCGGGTGCTCTTCGGTGAGCTGCAGCGCGGCCTCGCGCGCTTCTTCGGTGCGGCGCAGCCGGCCCAGGCAAACGGCGCGCTGCTGGCGGCTGCCGAGGTGCTCGTCGTCGATGGCCAGCGCGGCGTCGAACTGCTCCAGCGCGAAGGTGAACTGCGGCAGCCGCATCAGCGCGCGGCCGGCCTGGAAGCGCGCTTCCACGGCCAGTGCGCGCACCGGCGTTTCTTCGGCCAGTACGAGGATGTCGCCGGCGCGGTGTTTCTGCTGTGCCACCTCCAGCCGGCTGCGCCAGGCTTCGTAGCGCTGCGCGAACTCGTTGTCGCCGCTGAGCAGCAGGTCTTGCCAGCGCGGCTGCTGCAGGTGCGGCAGCAGCGTGTACACCGGGCTCACCTTGCGGCGCGTGCTGGCGTTCTGCGTCTCGCGCGCCATCTTGGCCAGAGCGGCGCGGTCGATGGCCAGCGTGGCGGGGTCGGGGGCGCCGGCGGCCACGCCGTAGCGCAGCTTGCGGTCGGTGTAGATGTCGAAAGGGCTGGTGCTGCGCGGGCCCTGCACCAGCACCACGCCACGCGCGCGCAGGGCGTGGCGCACGCCGAGCTCGTACCAGACGTTGGGGTTGTCCAGCGTCAGGTCGGCCACCACGAGGTCGGCGGCCAGCAACTCCTGGAACATGTCGGTGCGGATGTCGCCGGCGCGCGTTTCCTCGTCGGCGCGGAAGACCTCGAAACCTGCGTCTTCCAAGGCCGGCTTGATGAGCTCGAGGTAGACGCGGTTGAAGTCTATGGGCTGGCCGTCGGCGCCCGGCTTGGTGCCGAAGGGCATGGCCACGAAGGCGTGCTGTTTGAAGCTCAAGCGGTGGCTCCAGGTGCCTTGGCGAACTGTTGCAGCTGCGTGAGCAGCGCGCGCGCCGCACGCGCCGTGCCACCCCCGCCGCCGCGCCGCAGCAGGCGCGGTGCCAACACCAGCTCGGCCTGGTCGGCCACCGAGGCCCAGTCGTTGGGGGCGTTGTGCAGTTCATGCAGGTCTTCGAAGGCGCGTTGCAGCGCCTCGGCCTCGGCCGCAAGGCGGCCCTCGGCCAGGGCCTGCCAGAGGCGGAATTCCACCTCGCCGGCTTCGCTCCAGAAATCGGGCCGCTGGCCGGCAGCGGCCTGGGCCGAGGCGAGCGCGGCGCGGTCGGCGGCGTCGAAGGCGCGGCCGTCGCTGTCCAGGCACAGCGCCAGCGCAAAGGCGTTTTGCAGCGGGTAGCAGCGGGCGGCTTCGCCACTGGCCTGTTGCTGCACCAGCTGGTCGGCGTCGCGGTAGGCGGCGTGGGCGCGTTGCAGCGCCGTGCGCGCCGCCGCATTGCGGCGCGCACGGCGCTCCAGCAGGTACAGGCGCTTGCAGGCCGAGCCCAGCAGGCTCCAGCGCTCGGCGCTGGGGCGGGCCATGCACAGCTGCTGCAGGGCCGCCACGGCACCCACCAGGCGCTGGCGCAGGGCTGCCGTGCCCCGGGCCCCGGCCGGGTCGCCCGCGTCGCTCGCTTCCGCCCAGGCCTGGCGTGCGCTCAGGTTGAGCATCTGTTCCTCGGCCTTGAACGAGGCGCTGCCATCGGCGGCGGCCACCGCGCGGCCATACCAGGTGATGGCTTGCGGTCGGTCGCCCAGCGCCTGCCAGGCCACGGCGAAGGCCTCGGCCACCGCCCCCATGCCGCCCCAGCGCGCCTCGAAGCGCTGCACGAGGGCCTGCACCGCAGCCGCCAGCGCCGGCTTGGTGCCGCCCATGTAGCGGGCGCGCGTGGCCAGCGTCTCCAGCGCCAGAGCCAACGCGGGGGGCGAGGCGATGTCGGCGAACTCGTCGCGCTTCGCCGCGGCAGCCGGCGCCTGGGCGTCGCCGGTGCGCGTGCGGTAGACCCAGTTGGCGTCGCCGTAGCACTGGTAGGCGGCCCAGCTCTTGCCGTGCGGCATGGCGCGCCAGCAGGCGCTGCGCGCCTCGGCCACGGCGTCGATGAAGCGCGCGCCGCGCAGCAGCTGCGTGTAGAAGACCCGCGCGAACTCGGCCGCCGGGCCGTCGTTGACGGGCCAGCCGCAGGCGATCACGCAGCGCACGCCCTTGGCGATGAGTTGGTCGGCCACCACGGCGGCGAAGGCGCCGGGGTCGAAGCCTGGGCGAAGTTGTGGAGCGATGGCCTGCCCTTGGTCGTATTGCGCGAGGTTGCAGCAGTTCACGAACACGAGTTCGGGCACCACGCGCATGGCCTCGATCTCCGCCGGCCCCAGGTGGTGCCCGCCCGAGAGCACCACGCCGCCAGCGTTGGCCGCCGAAGGCGCTTCGCCGTGCCCGCTGATGTGCACGATGCGCCAGGGCCGCGAGAGCAGCGCGCCGATGACGGTCTGCGCCGCCGGGCTGTCCACCAGCGCCAGCACACGCTCGGGCGGCAGGCCACCGGCGCCGCACAGCGCTTCTTCCACGGCCAGCGCTTCCTCGCGCGCGGCGGGCAGCGGCGCCCACTCGTCGCTGACCTGGGGCTCGCCGATGATGAGCACGTCGTGGTCGGCGCTGGCATCGCGCGGCTTGGCGGCCGGGCCGCCCTTCTGCAGGCGGCGCAGCAGCCGCGCGCGGATGGCCCAGGGCATCGGCGTCTCGCCGGGCGAGGCGGCGCCCGGTGCGCCCGCGCCGGGCACGCCGGTGTCCAGCAGTTCCCAGGGCAGCGCGGCGGTGCCGCTGTCGAGCTCCAGCACCATGCGGTCCAGGCCGCCGAGGAAGGGCTCGATCTCGGTGGGCACCAGCAGCTGGAAGAGCGTGCGTCCCAGCGCCGGGTCGTCGTTGCGGTCGGTGGCGGCGGCGGTCAGCAGTTCGCGCAGCAGCGGCGTCTGCGGTCGCAGCGAACGCACCTCGGTGCGCGCGCGGCGCGTGTCGAGCACGTATTCCAGGCTGCCATCGGCGCGCGTGGTGGCGCGGATGAGGTCGTGGTCGGTGCCGCGGTAGCCGTTGTCGAGCTGGCGGCGCAGCGGGCCGGTGCCGCTGCTGATCTCGGGCAGCAGCTCGAAGTGGTAAGGGCCGGCGTGCCCCTCGGCCAGCAGGCGCAGGCCGTTCCAGGCGTCGGTGGCGCGGTCGAGGTAGAGCTCCACCAGCGTCAGGCGCTGCACCGCGGGCCAGCCCGAGGCGGTGGCGCGCAGGTTGGCCTCGGCCACGCCGCGGGCGATGGCGCGCGCCGCGGCCGCCGGGCTGATGCCCAGGCCGCCGCTGCCCAGCAGCGTGGCGGCCAGTGTGGGCTTGGCGGCGCTGCCGTTGCCGCTGCCCACACGTTCGGCCTGGCGCTGGGCCCAGGCCAGCACGCCCTGGCGCACGCTGGCGCTGAGCTCGGCCTCGCGCAGTTCGCCCTCTTCGCCCAGGCCCACCACCAGCACGCCGTGCGGGCGCGGTTCGCGCCAGGGGTTGCCGGGGTCGCGGCGCGTGTTCACGAAGACCTGGTGCGTGCCCACCACCGAGGGGTAGAGCCCCGCCGCCAGCGCCTGCTGCAGGCTGCCGCCGAGCATGCGGTCGACCACGTTTTCGGTGCCGGTCAGCTCGCTGGCGGTGTAGTGGCCGATGAGCAGCGGCTCGCCGATGAAGCTGAGGTTGCCGTTGAGCACCCGCAGTTGCAGCGTGCCGGCGTCGTTGGCCGGCGCGGTGCTGACGTCCACCGCGCCGCCGGGGCTGCGGAACACCGCGTCCTGCAAAGCCGCAGGCCGCGCGCTGCGGCGCTGGCGCGAGGGCCGGCTGCGCACCGGCACGCTGCGGGCGCCGCGCGTGGCGATGTCCAGCAGCGGCGGCAGCGCCGCGGTCTTGCCGGTGTTCAGCAGTTCCACGTAGGCCGGGAAGGCCGCGGTTTCGCTGGGCAGGCTGCCGTGGTCGCAGCCGAGCTGCCAGGTGGCCACGCCGGGCAGCAGGGCCGAGGTCAGGGGCACACGCCCGTCACCGTCGTTCGCATCGAGGTAGACGAAACCCTGAGCGCCGACCTCGAAGCCCACCGGCGTGGCCGGCGCGCGCCCCACGACCAGCGCCAGCTTGTGCGCCCACTGCGGCAGGTCTTGCTCGCGCTGCGCGTCCAGGCGCTGGCGCAGGGCCTTGGCGGCGTCCAGCACGGCCTGCGGCGGCACGCCCCAGTGGTAGGCGGCCTGCATCTCCTCGCCGGCATGGCGGTGCCACCAGTTGGCCTGCTGCATGCGGGTGTAGTCGTCGTCGGCCAGGCGGGCCCAGGTGGCTTCCTGGTCCAGGCCCAGGGCCGGGTCGAGCAGGCCGGCCTGCAGCTGCAGGAAACCCGGCATGCCGGCCATGATGCGGCGCGCCGCGCGGTCGGCCAGCGGCGAGCCGAAAGCCGCCAGCGCGTTGCCGAAGGTGTCGTCGCCGCTGAGCACCTGCATCGGCGCCCACGAGCCGCCGTTGGGCGTGCCCAGCATCAGCAGCCGCGCCTGCGGATGGGCCATCAGCCGCTGCCAGACGGCCGGCGCCTCCAGCGCCATGCAGCGCGCCAGCACGCCGCCCATCGAGTGCGCGAGGATCTGCACCGCCGTGCCGCTGGCCGCGCGCGCGTCCAGCGCCGCCGTCACGGCCGCGGCCAGGCGCCGGCCTTCCTGCTCGATGGGCACGCGCCAGTCGAAGGCGAACTCGATGACCTCGTGCGTGGCGCGCAGGTGGCGCATGAGCTTCTCGTAGACCAGCGAGATGGCACCGTCCGGCTGCACGCGGTCGGCGCTGTCGGGCTGGTATTCGAGCTGCCCCAGCCCGCCCACCAGGCCCAGGCCCAGCCAGATGCGGCGGCCTTCGACCGCGAGGTTGCTGCCCAGGATGCCGGGCAGCAAGAAGACGGCCGGCTTGGCGGGGTCCGCGGTGCTTGCAGCTTCCGCACCGCGCAGCCCGTCGGCCGAGCGCCCGGCCCACGACAGCGGGCCGATGGGCGCAAAACCCGCCGGCAGCGGCTTCTGCACCAGCGCATCCACCACCGCCTCCACCGTGCGTGCATTGACGAAGTAGGCGAAGTGCGTGGTCTTGCCGCCCTGGTCGAGCAGGAAGCTGGCACCGCCGGCCCGTGGCGCGCCGGCGTACATCGAACTCGTCTGCACGACGATGTCGTGGTCGGTCCAGTAGTAGGCGTCGGTCACCAGGGTCTTGAGCCAGCTGGAGAGGCTGTCGCCTTCCAGGTCGCCGGCCACCACGCGCAGCTCGCCCGCGATGGGCGCGGGCGCGGCGTTCAGCCACTCCAGCAGCGGCGTGCCGGCGATCATGGCCGCCATGCCGGGCAGCAGCGCGGGGTCGGCGCGGCGGCGTGCCACTTCGCCCAGGAAATCCATCACCGCCGGCAGCAGCGGCAGGCCGGTGGCTTCCAGCCCCCACTTGAAGACCGAGAGGTAGGCATCGAGGCGCTTGCTCGCCAGCAGCGTGCCGCGCGCCGGGCAGGCCACGCGCACCACGCGCTCCACCTTCACGTCGCGTGCGGCCATCTCGGCGGCCAGCAGGCGCAGCGTGGCGCGCTGCGCGGCGTAGGCGGGGCCGGCGAAAAACGCGTCGTCGGCGGCGCCCACGCTGCGCTGGTGCGCCATGCGCGCCAGCACCTCGGCCACCAGGCCGCCGCGCGAGTGCGTCAGCAGGTGCAGCCGCGTGCCGCGCGGCAGGGCCTTCACGAGTTCGAGCGCGTTGTCGATCGGGCTCTTGCCCAGCGTCTCGTGCTCCAGCGCGTAGACGCGGCCGCCGTAGTGCTGGAAGAGCTGGCGCACGCGCTGCGGGTGCTGCGCCCACAGCTTGCCGAAGGTGCTGGTGGTCTCGACGAAGGTGCCGTGGATCAGCACCAGCACCGGCTCGGTGCTGGCCGGCAGCTGCGCCACGCGCCGGCCGCTGCCCTTCAGCGCCGGCAGGCTCTCGGGCGAGAGCGCATAGACGCCGGCCTGCACCTGGCTGTCGACCTTGGCCACCACCTGGCTGGCGGCGAAATCGGCCACCTCGTCCTTCACCAGGCCGGTCAGCACCTCGAAGGCGGCCAGCACCACGTCGCCCAGCAGGCCGCGGGTGGGCGAGCCTGCCTCCAGGCCTTGCCAGCGCAGCGTGGCCGACACCGGCACCCCGGCACCCGCGGCTTGCGCCGCGTTCTGGGTCTGGCCGCCCCGGGTGGTGGTGGGGGCACCGGCCTGCGCCAGGAGCAGGTCGCGCGCGTTCTCGGGGTGCAGCAGCAGCACCGGGCCACCGGCGATGTGCAGCGCCACGACATCCTCGCCGGGCACCGCCACCAGCGTGTGCGGCTGGGCCGTGCCGCGCAGCGCACCCAGCCGCACCGCCGCCTTCACGGTGCCCGGCCCGCTGCGTCGGCCCCCGGCACCGCGCGTGCCACCGCCCGCCTGCACGCCCCCTGGCGCGGCCTGGCCCTGCACGATGAAAGTGATGGGGGCCGCGGACTTGGGGGTGGCGGGGGGCTGGCTCATGGACTCTCCGGGGTGGCGAAGCCGGCCGGCGGTACAGGGCGGACGGCGGGCGGACAGCGGGCGAGCATCGGTGCAAAGCCGGTGCCCGGCAAGCTGGCGCCACTACCGATCTAGGGCCCCCGGGGTGCGGGCCCTGCGCTGCCCCCTGCTCAGGGCGTGCTGCGGTCCACCACCAGCGGGCTGCGGCCGGTGTGGCGGCGCACGCGTTCGGCCGCCTGCTGCGCATCGGCGCGCGTGGCGTAGGGGCCGGCCTGCACGCGGAACAGGCCGCTCTCCTCGAAGACCGCAATGCTGTCGATGCCGGCCTGCGGCGTGGCCAGCAGCTGGCGCTGCAACTGCTGCGCGCCCTCGAACTGGCGGAAGGCGCCCACCTGCAGCCAGAAGCCCGCGGGTGCGCGGTCGCCGGGCAAGGCGTCGTCCAGCACGCGCGGCGCTTGGCGGCCGGGGCTGGCCACGGTGGCCTGGGCCTCGTCACGTGGCTGCTGCCAGCGCCCGCTGCGGATCTCGTCGAAGGTGATGCGCTGCACCTGCACCGGCGCCACACCGGCCAGCACGCCGAGCTTCAGGGCGGCGGTGTAGCTGAGGTCGATGACGCGGCCGTCGGCGAAGGGCCCGCGGTCGTTGATGCGCACGATGACCTCGCGCCCGTTGGCCGGGTTGCGCACGCGGGCGTAGCTCGGCAGCGGCATGGTCTTGTGCGCGGCCGTCATCGCGTACATGTCGTAGACCTCGCCATTGGAGGTGCGCTGGCCGTGGAACTTGCGCCCGTACCACGAGGCCAGGCCCTCCTCCTGCAGCGGCAGGTCTTCGGTCATGGGCGTGTAGCTGCGGCCGTTGACGCGGTAGGGCTTGTTGGGCCCGCCCACCCGCAGCGCTTCCACGCGCGGCACGGCGTCGGGCACCTGGGCCAGGCCCGGCGGCGGGCGGGCCTCCGCGCCGTCAGTGGTGGGGCGGCCATCGGGGCTGCTGGCGCAGCCGCTCAGCAACGCGGCGGCCGTCGCCACCACCGCGGCACCACGGCGGGCCGCGTCCGGGGCGGTGGGCCGCGCCGCGGCGGCCATCAGGGTGTGGGGCGCGCCTGCTGCGCGTGCATCAGCTGGATGCGCTCGCGGCGCAAGGGGCGGCCCATGGCATCGGCATCGCGCACGTCGATGGCCACCGGGTGCTTGAGCTTGGGCGAGTAGTAGACGGTGCGTGTCCACTGCCCGTTGCTGCGCGTGCCGTTGGCCAGGGTTTCGGTCCAGGTGCCGGTGCTCTCGATCGGCAGCACGTCGAACTTGCCGGCGGGCGTCTCGATCTCGGTGGCGCGGGCCACCAGGCTGCCACCGCGCCATTCGGTCTGGCCGATGGTCTGGTCGGCGCGCTGGAACTTCTCGATGAAGCGCACCACACGGCGGTCACCGCGCTTCGGGTCGGCCCACCACAGGTCTTGATGCGGCTCGAAGATCGAGAAGCTGCCGTCGGGCCGCGCCAGGCGCGTGGGCCGGCCCTGCGGGTCCATCTGCAGCTGCTGGCCGTTGGCGCGCAGGGCGCCGTCCTTCATCACCTCGTCGATGGCGGTGGTGTATTCGCCCACCACCTCGTCGGCCCAGGTGTCGACCACCTGGTAGGTGAAGCTGTCGCCTTCGGTGTAGCCGAAGGGGTTGCGGCGCGGCACCGCGATGGCCGGTGTGCTGGGGGCCTCTGCCGGGCTGGGCTTGGCGCTGGGCTGCACCGCTTCGGTGGCAGCCGTCGTGGCGGGCGCGGCGCGGCGTGCGGCATCGGCCACCGGGGTGTCGGTGCTCTGGTTGACGGCCTGGTTCGCGGCCGCGGCGGCCGGTGCGGCGGTGGCTGCGGCTTCAGGCGTGGCGCCGGCGGTGGCCGCCGCAGTCGCTTCACCGGCCGCCGCCGGTGCGGCCGCGGCTGTCGCGGGCGCAGCCGCAGCCGCGGCCGGGGCTGCCCCGGCCGGTGCCAACGTGGCTGCCGTGGCGGCCGCGGCGGCCGGTGCCCCAGGCGCGGCGGCTGCCGCAACCGCTGCCGCGGGGGCAGCCACCGGCACGGCAGCCACGGCAGCAGCCGGGACCACCGCCGCCACGGCGCTGGGGGTGGTGGCTGCCGCCACGGTGCTGACGGCGGCGCTGCCGCCCGACGACGAACTGGTGGCCCGCACCCCGAGCGCCACCGCGGTGCTGCCCAGGCTGCTGGCGACGCTGCCCACGGCGCCGGCCGCGGTGGTGGCGGCGCTGACGGTGGCGGCCGCCTTGGCCACCTGGGCGGTGGCGGCCACGCCGGCCACCGTGGTGGCCACGCCGGCCACGGTGCCCAGCGCGCTGACCGCGCTGCCCACCGTGCTGCCCAGGCTGCCGCCGGCCTTGGCCGCGTTGCTCAGGGGCTTGGCATCGGGCGTGGCGGTGGTCTGCGGAAGCTCCGGCGTCGGGGCGGCCACGGCGGCGGCCGGTGCAGGCGGTGCGCTGTTCTGCGCCAGCACCTCGGCCACCGACTTCTCACCGGCAGCACGCACCGCCGGCCGCGTGACCAGGCGCGAGCCCTGGCGCAGCGCCTCGCGGGCGATCTCTTCCGGCGTGCGCGGGATCAGGCCATCGAGCAGCGAGGCCTCGGCCAGTTCTTCGCGGTCGTCGGTGTCGCCACCGATCCACGGGCTGGTCTGGCCGAGCGTGGCATCCACCATCGAGCGGCGCGTGTTGCGCAGCACCTCGGGGCCGTTGATGCGAGGCTTGAGCAGCGCGCCCACCAGCGTGCGCACGAAGGGTGTGGCCGCCAGTTCGGCCGGGGCCGTGGGCGCCGGCAGCGGCAGCGGGGCCACTGCGGGCACCTCCTGCACGACGCCGGGGGCCACGCCCAGCATGGCCATCATGCCGTGCGGCACGCGGGGCTGGGCCAGGCCCTGCTGCGGCAGCGTGGCCAGCACCGGGTGCTGCCAGGCGGCTTCCACCACCAGCAGGCGCAGGCTGTCGGGCGTGCCGATGAGGGCGTCGGCCACCTCGTCCAGCGGCACCGAGGTCTCGGCCAGTCGCTTGGCCAGGCGGTCGGGCGGCATGCTGGCGTCGAGCGCGGCGTCGCGCGGCAGCAGGAGGTTGCGGCCGTCCACCTGGGCGCCCAGGCCCGTGACGTAGACGAAACCCACGCCGCCGGGCTGCAGGCGTTCGCGGAATTCCTTCAGCGTGGCGCGCAGGTCGGCGGCGGTGAGGTCTTCGCGTGTCATCACGACGAAGCCTCCGCTGCGCAGCGCGGCCGACACGGCCTGCGTGTTGCGGGCGGCGCTGTCCACCACCGAACGGTGGCCCACCTTGCCCAGGCCCAGCACCAGGGCCAGGCGCTGCTTGCCCATGCCCAGCATCGCCTGCGCGGCCCGCACCTGGCGCGGCACGGCGATGTTGATCTCGCGCACGTCGGGCAGGCGCAGTTCGGGCAGGGTGGCCGGCACCGCCATCGGCGGGGCCGAGCCTTCGGTGTTCTGCGCCTGCACGGGGGCTTGTGTGGCCGGCGGCGTGGGCAGGACGGGCACCGCAGGCGCAGTCGCCGGCGCGGTCTGGGCGTGGCCGGTGCCGCCCAGCACGGCCAGCAGGCAGGCAGCGGAGGTGCGGCGGAAGGTGTCTTTACGCTGAGGCATGTTCGAGGGGAGCAAGGCCTGCAGGGCCGGCGCAAGTGTAGACAGCACTGTGACAGATCGTCACACGGACCGCATCCAGCAGGCGAGGGGCGGCCGCAAGGCGCCGGAGGTCCGTTGGCGGGGCCGGCCGGACGGGGCCGGCTACAGCTTCTGCGCCCAGGACTTGCAGGTGTCGTAGGTCTCCTGCGCGTTGCTGCCCCAGAAGTCGAGATCGGGTTCGGGGCCGATCTTCTCCAGCACCTCCAGCAGGCGCTTGCGGTCCTGGGCCTGGCACGCCATCCAGGCCCATGCATTGAAATGCCCGGCATGGGGGTAGCGAGCGGTCATCTCGGCATAGCCGGCGTCCACGCGCTCCCAGCGGGCCAGCGAGTCGGCGAACAGCGCGTGCTCGAACTGCTCTCGCGCCGCGGCGGTGTAGAGCCGCGCGTACAGCGCTGGCCCGTACGGGGCCCGGGTGCGCTGGGCGGCGGCCTGTATGTGCTGGTCGACCTGGCGCGCGCTGCCGCCCCACTTGGGCAGCAGGTTGGTCAGCTGCGTGAAGTGCAGCAGGTCTTCGTCGGGGAAGCGCAGGATGCCCTGCTCGTAGATGGCCTGCGTGCGGCGGTCGTCCCAGCCGGCGCCGCGCGCCACCACCAGCAAGGCCTGGAAGCCCAGGCCGTCGGACAGCAGCACGTCGCCATGCTGCACGGCGTGGGCCGTGGCCTTGTCCAGTGCCGCACGGAACAGCTCCCAGGCCTGCGGCGCCACCGTGTTGGCATAGCCCGAGCCGCGGTGGGCCCAGGCCAGGTTGGTGAGCGTCACCACATGCAGCGCATGGGCCAGCGGTGAACGCGGGTGCTGCTGCACCCACTGCGCGCTCAGGGCCGCCGTGTGCTCGGCCTGGCGCACGCGCAGGCCGCGGTTGGTGGACAGGCCGTTCTCGAAGCCCCGGTACAGCTGCACCACCTCCCACAGGCCGGCGCTGGTGCGGCGCGGCTGCGCGCGCGCGGCCTTGAAAAGGCGCTCGGCTTCGGCGAAATCGCCCCAGTGCAAGGCCAGCGAGGCCGCGCTGAAGACGGCTGAGCCGTCCACCAAGGCTTCGGCGGTGCGGGCTGCAGCCGGCGCCTTTGCCGAGGCCTGCGCCTTTGCCGGGGCGTCCGTCTGCGCGTGCGCGGCCCAGCTGCCCACGGCCAGTGCGGCCAACGCAGCCACGGCCTTGAGGGCCCCGCGCAGGCGGGCGGCCTGCGGGCCCGGGTTCAGTCGAGATTCCACAGCAACTCCAGCTGGCGGCTGACGACACCCTGGCGCAGCTTGCTGGCGTCGGGCTTGGCATGGCGCATGGCACGCACGCGGGCAAAGGTGGCACGGTCCATGGTCTGTTCCAGGGCGAGCGGCACGTGGCCGGGCCGCAGCCCGGGCATCTGCAGCGTGCGCCGGATGATCTGCACGTCGCGCACCCGCCCGGCCGCGTCGATCACCACCGCCACCTCGGTGGCGCCCGTCACTTCGAACCGTTGCGCGATGGGTGGGTAGTCTTCTGCCGCCGCGCGGCGGGCGCGCTGCCGCACCTCACCGGCCATCAGCAGCAGGTTCTCGTTGGCCGGCAAGGTGCCGAAGCGGAACAGGCGCATCGCGGCCTCGGGCGAGAGCCCGGCCCGCGGCACTTCGTTGGCCAGCCACCACTGCATCAGCGCGCACTCCACCATCAAGCCGCCATAGGGCACCGGCGGGCGTTCGCCGAGCACCTGCCGCGACAGCCACGGCGTCATGGCCCGCGTGCCCACGGGCTCGTCGGCGCGCTGCCGCTCGGCGGCCTGGAAGGCCTGCAGCTGCGGCGACGGCATCGGGCTGCTGGTGGCGGGCAGGCTGCCCGAGAGCCAGCGTTGCCAGCGTTGGCGTTCGGCCGCGATGGCGGCGTCGCGCTCGCTGCCCTGCAGCGGCATCAGGAAGAGCAGCCGGTCAGCGAGCAGCGCCCAGCCGTCCTCGTGCAACTTGCTGCGCAGGCGGCAGTAGCCGGGATGCTGCGCCAGGCGCCACTCGGTGGCCTCGCGCTCCGCGCCGGGGCTGGAGACCAGCCATGCGACCAGCTCGTCGTTCATCCGGGCCATCAGGTGGAGCAGGGTCACCGGGGCGCTGGCCTGCGGGTGGGCCGCGCGGATCTCCTGCAGCCAGCGCCGGCCGGCCGCCTTCATCAAGAGCTCCATTTCGGCGGTGAGGGTCTTGGCGCGGGCCGCCATGTCGGCGTCCAGCGGCAGCTGGGCCGGCAGGCTGATGACCATGCCCGGCCAGTCGTCGATCAGGCCTTCGATGTAGCGCCGCTCTTCGGCACTGAGGGCTGCGGGTGCGGAAGCTGCCGTCGGCGCGACCGGAGCCGTTGCCGGCGCCTGGGCCGATGCGAGCCCGAAGCCGAGCAGGCCCGTGGCCAGGAAGCTGGCCGCGCGGGCCCAGGGTCTGAAGGCGTGCATGGCGGCGCGGCCTGTGCGAAGGCAGGGGAAGCAGCGCGCAAGGCGCCGCAGCAGACGTGAAAACGCCCTGGGCGCCTTGCGGGCGCCCAGGGCGCTGGGTCGGTCAGGCGATCAGGCCTGCTTCGACAGGCGGCGGCGAGCGGCCAGCAGGGCGATGACGCCCAGGCCCATCATCGCGTAGGTGCCGGGTTCCGGCACGACGGCGATCGAGGCACCCGGCGTCGCTTCGAAGGCGTACTGCACCAGGGTGCGTTGGGTCAGCGCGGCGCCGATGGCGATCTGCGCCCAGCCATAGTGGGTGGTGCCGCCCGCTTCGTTGACGAAGCGGAAGCCGAAGAAGTTGTTCGAGCTGTTCAGCAGCCACTGCGACTGGAAGGCGGTGGTGCCCGAGCCGAAGGTGCTCGTCGCACCGACCAGGCTGCCGGGGGCCAGGTTGGTCACGTTGTTGGCAGACGTGATCACGTAGGCGCCGCCGGCCGGGGCCGTCGGGCTGAAGAAGGCCAGGCCCGTTGCGCTCCACGGGTTGATGTCCCAGCCCGGCACGGTGGTGCCCGTGCCGCCAGCCGGCAGGTTGTTGGCACCGGTCACCACGTTCAGGTACAGACCGTTGGTGGAAGCGGGGATGTTCAGGTTGACGATGCCGCTGCTCACGACCTGGGCGTGGGCGGTGGCGGCAGCGAAGAGGGCGCCGGCGCCGATCGCGAGGGCGATCGAGGTGCGCGCGGTGCTGGGGATGAATCGGCTTGTCATCGGGACTCCTGGCGTTCTGAGATCAAAAGGGTTGAGATGCATCGCCGGGCCCGGAGGTTTCCGGTGCCCGCGAGTTCGACCGTCTCGAATGCGGAATGACGCTTCTGCGGCGCCCCCTCCCACACTCACCGTGACGGTCCCACGGGGGCCCCCTAGCAACAACCCCGCGTTTGCGGGGACCGACACACCGCCGTCACCAAACACCTAGTTTGCAGTCCGGGTTTGCACGGTCCTGCTGGCGCGCACGCACCAGCGCATCGCGCAACGGGGCCAGCAGCTCGCCGTAGGCGTCCGCCGGGGCCGAGATGCGTTTCATAGGCTGCCGCACTTGCAGGGCGCTGGGCGTGCGGATGGCCCGCTGCGCAGCATGGGCATTCAGGCAGACGGCGTCGAAAGGCAGGCCGCAGAAGGCCAGCAGCGCACGGATCTCGCGCTCGGCGTCCTGGATCAAGGCTTCGTAGTGCTGCACCCTCACGTGCGCGGGCTCGCGCGCGGCCCAGGCGTCGCCCGAGCGCTCGCAGGCCACCGCGAACTGCGCCAGGCTCTCGAAGTCGTAGCTGTAGGCAGCCAGCCCGGGCCCGAAAAGCTGCTTGTAGCAAGACCAGCAGGTCTGCAGCGCCTCGCGCCGGCAGTCGATGATGCGCGCACCCGGCAGCATGGCCCGCAGCGCGCCGGTGTAGAGCCAGTTGTCGGGCAGCTTGTCGGTGGCGATGGGCCTTTGCTGGCGCCAGCGGGCGCTGCGGCGCAGGTAGTCGCGGCCCAGGCGTGTCCAGTCGGTTGCACGGGCGTCGGTGGCCCATTGCAGGAAGGGCCGGCGGCGGCGCTGCGATTCCTCTTCGATGACCTGCTGCAGGTAAGGCAGCTCGCTGGCGCCTTCGACCTGCGGATGGCTGGCCAGCACCTGCTCGACCAGCGTGCTGCCCGAGCGCGGCAGGCCCACGAGAAAGATCACCTCTTCGCCCTGCGCGGCTTCGCTGCGGGCCACGGGCCCGGAGAACGCGGCCTCCAGCGCCTGCATCTGTTGCGCGAAGACGGCGGCGTTCCAGGGCAGCGTGCGGCGCACGCCGGCGTTGGCCTGCTGCAGGGCCTGCAGGGCCTCGGCAGGGCGGCCGGCGGCTTCGAGGGCGCCACCGAGCGCGAAGTCCAGCAGCGCCTGCTCGTCCGCCGGGGCCGTGCCGCGCCGGCTGGCCGCGGCGAGCTGTTCGAGCTCGGCCGGCTGCAGCGGCACGGTCTTCAGGTCGACGAGGGCGAACCAGGCGCGCGCCGCCTCGCGCCCCTGTGCGATGAGCCGCCGGCAGTCGGCCGCGGCCGGCTCGCTGTGGCCCAGCGCCTTGTGGCAGCGCGAGCGCTGCAGCAGACCCGGGGCCGAATCGGGCGAGCGCGCCAGGTGCGCCTCGGCCGCACCGAGCGCCATGTCGTAGTGGCCTTGCCGGTCGCATTCCTGGCTGAGTTCGAGCCAGTCGCTGGCGCTGCGGGTGCAGGCCGCCGCAGCCGCCAGGCTGCGCTGGGCGCCCGAGGGGTCGTCGGCCTCGGCCTGGGCCTGGGCGAGCTGCAGCCACAGGCGGGGGTCATCGGGGCGCCGCTCGGTGGCGCGCAGCAGGCGGGCGGCGGCCAAGGGCCAGTCGCCGGCCTCGCGCGACTGTTGCGCCAGCCCCAGCAGCACTTCGGGGTGGTCGGGGGCCTCGTTGGCCAGTTGCAGCAGCCATTGCCCGGCCATCAGGCGGTCACCGGCGGCCTGCAGCTGCATCACGCGGCGCATCGTTTCGGCCTGGCGCTGCGTGAGGCCCTTGAGCCGCTGCTTCAGATCGGAGGCGGCTGCCGGGTTCGGGGTCGGGGCATGGGCGGGCATGCGGGCATTCTGCCGCCCGCAGGCGCGGCAGACCGGGCAGACGGAGCCGGCCGCCTAGCCGGGCTGCCCGGGCTGCTGCTTCCTGGCCTGGATCGTTTGCCCGCCCTGCCGGAAGACCAGGCCGCTGACCTGCCCGGCCGCGTCTCGCACGAAGGTGATCTGCACGCCGAAGGCCGGGGCCTCGGCCTGCTCGGTGCCGGTGGGCGTCAACTCGAAGGCGCCCTGGCCGGTGGCCTGCCCCATCAGCCTGCCGTCGCTTTCGAAGATGCGCAGCACGAAACCCGGCATCAGCTCGTAGTGGCCGGCCCACGGCGCCCAGGCCGGGTTGGGCGCCGTGGCCGTGCGGGCCACGCCCACCCGCGGCATGTCGATGACGCCGCCGCCCTGGCGCCACAGCAGCCGCAGCACCTGGCCCTGCGGGTCGCGCTGGGGCGTGGCCAGCGCCGTGGTCACCAGGGGGTAGAGATCGCCGCGGTCGTCGGCGCGCAGCTCGAAATCGTCCTGCCCGGGCACACTGGCCATGAGCCGCCCCCCAGGGGCTTCATGAAGCCGCATGCGCACGCCGGGCTGCAACTGGTACTCGCCGACCAGGGCTGCCCGCAGTTCGGCAGCCAGCTCCACCGCCCGGCGCGGGCGCTGTGGCGCCGGCCGTGCGCCCAGCAGCGCGGCGGCCACGTCGCCCAGGCCACCCAGGTCGGTGAGCGCGGTGTCGGCCAGCAACACCACGGCACGGCCGGGTGCGCTGCCGTCGGCAGGCGCCGGCTGCACGATCAGCAGTGACGAGAAGCCGCCCGTGCCCCCTTCGTGCCCCGGCGCGGCGCGACCGTTGGCGCGGCCGAGCAGCCAGAAGTAGCCATGTCGATGGGCCAGCGGCTGCAGGCTGCGCGCGATCACCGCCCGCAATGGCGTGGCCTCGGGCCGCAGCAGTGCCTGTGCGTAGGCCACCATGTCGTCCAGCGTGGCCTTCACGCCGCCCACACCGGCCAGGTTGGGCGGGAAGGTCCACGGCGCGTTGGGGCGACCGCTGGCCTGGTGGCCCGTGGCACGCGGCTGGCCCGCCGGCGCGCGGGCGACCCAAGCACCCGGCATCTTCAGCGGCAGCAGCACCCGTTCGCGCAGCGCCGTCTCGAAGTCGCCGCCATGGGCGCGTGCCACCGCCAGCGACAGGACCATCGCGCCGAAGTTCGAGTAGCTGCTGCGGCTGCCGATGGGGCCACTCAGCTGCACCCGGGCCAGCGAATCGAGCAGCTGCGCTTCGGTGAGGGTGGCGTAGGGGTCTTCGGGGTTGGGGGCCTGCATCAGCGCCGGCACCGCAGGCAGGCCAGCGCTGTGCGTGAGCAGGTCGGCCACGGTGATCTGCCGCTCGCCCTGGCGGGGCAGCACCGTGCCGGCGGGCAGGTGGCGCGCAATCGGGTCGTCCAGCCTCCAGCGGCCTTGCTCCACCAGGTCGGCGACGAGCAGACCGAGCATCGTCTTCGAGATGGAGCCGATCTCGAAGGCGGCGTCCAGTGCGGGTGGCGATGTGGCGCGTGCACAGAAGCGGGCACGCTGCACGGTGCCGTCTTCGATGGTGGCGGCGACGATGCAGGCGCCGGTGCGGTCGCCCTCCAGCCGCTGCTGCAACACCTGCTCCAGGGTGTTCGTCTGCGCCATGGCCGTCATGCTACCCAGGAGCAGCACGAGCAGGGCCCACGAGCGCGAATCACGCATGTCCAAGACCTTCGGAGCGTTGACGCCGGCAGCCTGCGCAGGGCGCAGGTCGCGCCCTGCGCCTTCAGCGTGGGCGAGCCCCTGGCTACCCTGGGCGGGCGGACGGCCGGTGGAGGCAGGCTCGATGATCCACGGAATCGCTGGCAGGCCGACACCCGGGAAAGTGCCGGCCTCGGCGCGCCCTCACTTCTTCGTGTAGATGCGATCGAAGGAACCGCCGTCGTTGAAGTGTTCGGTCTGGGCCTTGGTCCAGCCGCCGAAGACCTCGTCGATGGTGAACAGGTTCACCTTCAGGTTCAGCACGTTGGCGTACTTCGCGGCCACCTTGGCATCGCGCGGACGGTAGTAGTTCTGCGCCGCGATGTCCTGGCCCTCGGGCGTGTAGAGGAACTCCAGGTAGGCCTGGGCCGCGGCGCGCGTGCCCTTGCGATCGACGTTCTTGTCGACGATGGTCACCGGCGGCTCGGCCAGGATGCTGATGGACGGCACCACGATGTCGAACTTGGTCGGGCCCAGTTCCTTCACGGCCAGGAAGGCCTCGTTCTCCCAGCTCAGGAACACGTCGCCCACGCCGCGCTCGGTGAAGGTGGTCAGCGAGCCGCGCGCACCCGAATCGAGCACCGGCACGTTCTTGAACAGGTCGGCCACGAACTTCTCGGCGACCGCGGCGTTGTTGCCGTTCTTGCGCAGCGCGTAACCCCAGGCGGCCAGGTAGTTCCAGCGAGCACCGCCGCTGGTCTTGGGATTGGGCGTGACGACGGAGATGCCGGGCTTGACGAGGTCGTCCCAGTCCTTGATGTTCTTCGGGTTGCCCTTGCGCACCAGGAAGACGATGGTGCTGGTGTACGGGCTGCTGTTGTTGGGCAGGCGCTTCTGCCAGTCGGCCGGGATCAGCTTGGCCTTGTTGTGCAGTTCGTCGATGTCGTAGGCCAGGGCCAGCGTCACGACGTCGGCATCCAGACCGTCGATGACCGAGCGCGCCTGGCGGCCCGAGCCGCCGTGGCTCTGCTTGACGGTGACGACCTCGCCCGTCTTCTTCTGCCAGTGGGCGGCGAAGGCCTTGTTGAAGTCGACATACAGCTCGCGCGTGGGGTCGTAGCTGACGTTGAGCAGGGTCACCGTCTTCTGCGCCAGCGCCGCCGGGGCCAGCATGGTGGCGGCCGTGGTGGCGGCGGCGGCAAGGACGCCGCGACGGGCGATGGAGGGCAGGGCGGGCTTTTTCATGCAGGTCTCAGCAGGGTTTCAAGGCCATGGAACGTCGAAGACACGGGCCGCCGGCAGGGGCCGGCGGACGACATCGCGGCGCATCCTAGAAAGCGCCCTGCTGCGGGACAACGAAGCAAATCGAGTCTGCTCATGCGGCCAAAGCAGAAGGTTTGGGCGCCAACACGGCCGCGAGGCGTTCGGCCTGGGTCTGGCACCAGCGTTCGGCCAGGGCCAGGGGGCCGTGGCCCGATTCGGCATTGATGTGACCGGCCGCACCCAGGTTGACCACCGGGCAGCCCCAGCGTGCGCCCCATCGCGCCGCCTCGCTCCACGGCAGCCAGGGGTCGTTGAGGCTCGCCACCACCGTGGCCGGCACAGGCAGCGGTTCGCGCGAGATCGCCTCCGACAGCCCGAAGCGGGCCGGGTCGGCCGGCGCCACCAGCAGCGCCGCGGCGATGGGGCTGCCGGGCACGCGGGCGAGGTGTTCCACCAGCGCCAGCACACCGAAGCTGTGCGCCACGGCCAGCCACGGGCCGGGGCCGTGGCGGGCGAGCACGCTGTCGATGCGAGCGCCCCAGCGGCGCAGGTCGGCGGTGTCCCAATCGCGCTGCACCACGCGCACGGCGCCCTGACTGCGCCCCTCCAGCCAGGTCTGCCAGTGGGCCGGGCCGCTGTCGCGCAGGCCGGGAATCACCAGCAGGCGCGGCGGCAAGGTGGCAGGCGAGGTCGGTTCCAAGGCTAGCCTCTTTTCGGCAACGACGGGCCTTGCAGCTTGCCCGCCCCCCGCCGCGGCGCGAACGAAGCCTTTGTTCTGAGGTCATGCCGTGTGCGCATCTGCGCTGTCCGCATCAAGACCACCCAGCGCTGATGCGGTCTGCGCATGAGCAACCGCGTTTTACTTCGTTGGCCGGCCCCGCAGGCCCGCCTAGTCTTGCGCACCGAGCTGACCCCGAGGGCCCTGTCCATGAACGCGGCCCCTGACCCCGAAGGACGATGGACATGAGTGCCGACACTGCCGCCCCGCCTGCCACCGCGGCAGGCCTGGGCGCTGGCGCTGGCCCGGGAGGTGGCGCTGGTGGACCTGCGCAGCGCCGAAGAGCGGCGCTTCGTGGGTCACGTGCCGGGCGGCCTGCACGTGGCCTGGGCCACGGGCACTTCGCTCAAGCGCAACCCACGCTTCGTGAAGGAGCTGGAAAGCCGTGCCGGCGGCAAGCGCTCGGCGCGGGCCGCCGAGGCTGCCGCGCAGGCTGGCTTCAACGCGGTGTTCAACGTGCTGGAAGGCTTCGAGGGCGAGGCCGACGGGACGCAGCAGCGAGGCCACATCAACGGATGGCGCTGGCACAGCCTGCCCTGGGTTCAAGACTGAGGGCGGCCGCGCGATGAGCGCTGCAGACAGCCCCGACCGCGTCCACGGCCACGCCCCCGGCAGCGCGGCCGCAGACCTCGAACTCGACCCCGTCGTCGCCGAACTGCGCGCTGCGCGCCACCGCTGGCGCGACGCACAGCGCCGCCCGCGCGAAGCGGGCGGCCGCGAGCTGCCCTCGCGCGAGGCGCTGGCCGCCATCGTCGAAGGGCTGCGGGGGGCCTTGTTCCCGATGCGCCTGGGCCCGCCCGACCTGCGGCCCGACACCGAGGACTACTACGTCGGCCACACCCTGGACACGGTGCTGGGCGCCCTGCAGCAGCAGGTGGCCTTGGAGCTGCGCCACCACGCGCGCCACGGCGGCGAAGGCCCCGGCGCGCCGGGGGCGACGCTGGAACAGCAGGCCCGCAGCACCGTGCAGGCTTTTGCCCAGTCGCTGCCGGCCATCCGCACGCTGCTCGACAGCGACGTCCTCGCCGCCTTCGAAGGCGACCCCGCGGCGCGCAGCGTGGACGAGGTGCTGCTCTGCTACCCCGGCATCCGCGCCACCATCAACCACCGGCTGGCGCACCAGCTGTACCGCCAAGGCGTGCCACTGCTGGCCCGTGTGATCGCCGAACTGGCGCACGGCGAGACCGGCATCGACATCCACCCCGGCGCGCAGATCGGCCCGGGCTTCTTCATCGACCACGGCACGGGCGTCGTCATCGGCGAAACCACCGTCATCGGCGAACGGGTGCGCATCTACCAGAACGTGACGCTGGGCGCCCGCAGCTTCCCCAGCGGCCCCGACGGCCAGCTCACCAAGGGCCTGCCAAGGCACCCGATTGTCGAAGACGAAGTCGTGGTCTACGCTGGCGCGACCGTGCTGGGGCGGGTGACCATCGGCCGCGGCTCGGTGATCGGCGGCAATGTCTGGCTCACGCGCAGCGTGCCGCCCGGCACGCACGTGACGCAGGCCGACCACCAATCGCGCTGAGGCGCCACGAAGCACTGCTTCCTTCCCTACCGCGCACACCCCACGGAACGCCGAACGCAGCCATGGCCGACGCCCCCGAGACCCAACTCGCGCTCAGCGACGCTGCCGCACGGCAGCTGACCAGTGCGAAGAAGACCGCGCCGCAGCTCGCCACCATCACGCCGCGCTGGCTGACGCACCTGCTGCAGTGGGTGCCCGTGGAAGCCTGCAGCTACCGCCTGAACAAGGTCAAGGACCCCGAGGCCGTGAAGGTGGCCTGCGCCCAGCGCGACGAGGCCGAACTGCCCGTCATCTTGGCCGATCAAGACGCCCAGCCGCGCGAGTACTTCCTGAACGTCGTGGGCACGGTGCTGGACATGCCAACGCGCGTGAGCGACCTCTACAGCAGCCCACACGACCAGATCAAGGAGCAGCTGCGCGTCGTCATCGAGACGATCCAGGAGAAGCAGGAAAGCGAGCTGATCAACAACGCCGACTACGGCCTGCTGGGCCCGAGCCAAGCTCGTCGGCATCAGCCAGGTGAGCAACGCCCTGGGCACCGTGGTGCCGGTGCACGAGGAGGTGGACATCGCGCGCCGCCAGGGCATCACCACCCTCGTCGACGGCGCGCAGAGCATCTCGCACCTGGCGGTGGACGTGCAGGCCATCGGCTGCGACTTCTTCGTCTTCAGCGGCCACAAGCTCTTCGCGCCCACCGGCATCGGCGCCGTCTACGGCCGCAAGGCAGTGCTGGAAGACACGCCACCGCGGCCGTGCGGCCCATCCCCGGCGTGCGCTTGATCGGCACCGCGGCCGAGAAGGCCAGCGTGATGAGCTTCGTGCTGGAGGGCTACGCGCCCGAAGCCGTGGGCAAGGCGCTGAACGAAGAAGGCATCGCGGTACGCTCGGGCCACCACTGCGCCCAGCCCATCCTGCGGCGCTTCGGCCTGGAGGCCACGGTGCGGCCCTCGTTCGCGTTCTGCAACACCTGCGAAGAGATCGACCGGCTGGTCGCCGTGGTGCGGCGACTGGCGCGGGCTTGAACACAAAACCCAACCCTGGAGACGCCCCTTGAAGACCTTGATCCTGGCCAGCGCCCTGCTGGCCGCCACGGCGGCCGGCGCGCAAACCGTCGACCGCCAGGCCCGCGCCTGGGCCGCCACCTGCGCCGCCTGCCACGGCACCGGCGGGCAGAGCCAGGGCGGCATCCCGCCCATCGGCCGCGACGCCCAACTCGTCTACCGCGCCCTGCTGGAGTTCAAGAACAACCAACGTCCGGCGGCCACGGTGATGCACCAGCACACCAAGGGCTACACCGACGATGAGCTCAAGCGCATCGCGGCCTACTTCGCCACCGCCAGCAACAACAAGTGAGGAGGGCTGCAGCATGGCTCTGAACCGACGTCAACTCATCCTCGCCGGCCTGGGCGGCAGCGCGGCGGCCCTCACCGGCTGCGCCAGCGTGGGCGGCAGCAAGCCCATCGGCCGCGTGGTCGTCATCGGCGGCGGCTTCGGCGGCGCCACCACGGCCAAGTACATCCGGCTGTGGGAGCCGCGCATCGAGGTCACGCTGGTGGAGCGCAACCCCGAGTTCATCAGCTGCCCCATCAGCAACCTGGTGGTGGCGGGCTACAAGAACCTCAGCGAGATCACGCTGCCTTACGACGGCCTGGCCAAGCACGGCGTGAAGCTGGTGCGCGACGAAGCCACCGCCATCGACTTCGAGAAGAAGGAAGTGCGCCTGGCCCGCGGTGCGGCGCTGCCCTACGACCGCCTGGTGGTGGCCCCGGGCGTGGACTTCCAGTTCGAGAAGATCGGCGGCCTGGCCGAAGCCGGTCCCGCAGGGCGCGTGCTGCACGCCTGGAAAGCCGGCCCGCAGACCACCGAGTTGCGTGCGCGCCTGCAGGCGCTGCCCGATGGCGGCGTGTTCGCGATCAGCATCCCGAGGGCGCCCTACCGCTGCCCGCCCGGGCCCTATGAACGCGCCAGCGTGGTGGCGGCCTACTTCAAGCAGCACAAGCCGCGCAGCAAGGTGCTGATCCTCGACGCCAACCCCGACATCGTCTCGAAGAAGGGCCTGTTCGTGAAGGCCTGGAACGAGCTCTACCCGGGCATCATCGAGTACCGGGCCAACGCCGAGGTGGTGGAGTTCGACGTGCGCGGCAACGTCGCCAAGGGCCAGGTGGAAGACTACAAGGCCGACCTCTTCAACATCATCCCGCCGCAGCAGGCCGGGCGCATTGCGCAGCCGCTGATCACGGTCAACAACCAGTGGGTGGGCGTGGAGTTCCAGACCTGGGAATCCACCAAGGTGCCCGGCGTGCACGTCATCGGCGACGCCATCGCCGCGGCGCCCGGCATGCCCAAGAGCGGCTTCCAGGCCAACAACCACGGCAAGGTGGTGGCCGATGCGGTGGTGGCCCGCCTCACGGGCCAGCCCGTCAACGAGAGCCCCATCATCGCCAACACCTGCTACAGCTTCGTGAGCGACAAGGAAGTGGTGCATGTGGCCAGCGTGCACAAGTGGAACGCCGAGCAGAAGACCTTGGTGCCGGTGGCCGGCGCCGGTGGCCTGAGCGCGGCGCGCAACGAACTGGAAGGCGTCTACGCGCTGAGCTGGGCGCGCAACATCTGGGCCGACGCGCTGACCTGAAGCCACGTTCCTGCGGACAGCCAACAGGCGCCCTGCGGGGCGCCTGTTTCATGGCGCAGCGCGTTCATGCGCAGTGCCCGGTGGGCCGGCTCTTCGGTGGATGGCGAAACAAGGGACCCGCAGGTTCGTGCGCCGAACCTACCTTTGGAGATTCCCCGTCCTGCACGCGCCGGACGCCAGAACCTGCGGGCCGAATCGCCATCGTTCGGTGGCCCGTGACCCGCGCATCAGGGCGACGCTGAAGGCCCTGAACATGGGGGCCGCGCTGAAGGCGGAAGTCGCAGAAGCAGCTATGCGGATTTTGGCTGCCGGTTCAGCCCCGCCAGCATCAGGGGGCTGCGCGCACGCGGTGCGCCGGCGGACGCAAGCCGCCAGGGCTGCGACTGCGAGGCGCTGTCTCCTTCACCATCAACGATCAACTGGCCGAACCTGCCGTTAACCGTAAGAGGCCCTTCGCGCCATTCAACGCATCACTTGACCAAACCTCTTGACGAGTCGGTCGAATGCTGGAGGCAAGTAAAGCACTTGCCGGCGCTACTTGGCAGAGCCAGGCGCATTGCATGAGCCTCAGTAAACCAAACGGCTCCTTGGTCTGTCAATGGTCACCCGAAAAACGAGTCAGCTTGCAGAGTCGGCTAAGTGATTAGCCCGCAAAGAGCTTTTCTCCTGCGAAGGTGCCGCTGATCACGAAACGGTTGAACCGACTCAGGTTGGATGCAAGCCGAACCGGCATATGCGCGACCCGATGCCGTCTCACGTCAGCAAAGTTGGGGATAGTGATTCGTCGGTCGTGGCTCAGGCTTGCGATCGTGTCGGAGGCGGGGTTGCGGACAGTGAATTCGACGAAGCGAATCTTTCGGTCCAGGCGAGCAATGCTCGCCCTGGCTTTGCTTGCACACCTTGCCTCTGAGGCAGCCCCAAGTGCTGTCCCCGACTGCCTTTACGCCTCTTCTCTAGGCGATCAGCAGGTTGCAGTTGAATCCGGTCTTGTCCGGGTGGCCGGTTCTCGGCTGAAGGCGCTAGATCCAATGGCGAACTCGCGACGCATCGAACTGAGCGCCGACTTTATGGCTGGGCTCGCCTACAACGCGGTCTTGAAGCATCGCCGGGTGGAACGGCAGGTGCGCGAGCCGCCGCCCTCGTAGCGCGCTAAGAACGCCTTGAGGTCCAAGGCGTCGACTGTGTCGTTGATGCAGTACGCCAAGTGACCCGCCGGTAGCCAGTCTTGCGGCGCCGCCGGCAGCCACACCACTCACCCGCGGGCCTTCGCGCTTCGCTTCGAGCCGCCCTCGTCGCGGACCGTGCTGTTCCTGCTTCGGGACTACGTGAGGCGCAATCACCGGCTTCCGCGTGTGCTGGTGCTCGACAACGCCAAGCCGTACCACGGTCACGAACTGGAGTACTTCTGCCGCCTGTTCGGCATCGAGCTGCGCTTTCGGTCTCCCGGCATGCCGCGCGGCGCGGCCATGGTGGAGAGGACGTTCGGAAGCATCGAAGAGGAGGTGCTCTCCGAGATGAACGGCAACACGCGAATCATGAAGGAAGGGACCCGCCTGGTGACCAAGAGCGTGGACCCCTTTCGCCGCGCCGAGTGGACGCTGCTCGCTGCCTACAAAGCGGTCGAACGGTACCTATTCGAAGTGCGGCCGAATCGCGTTCATCCGGCGCTGGGCGTTACCCCCAACGAGTTCGAAGCACGCAGCAAGGACCTGACAGGCCACAGGGAGTTCCGCATGTTCACCCTCGACGAGAACATGATGCTGATGACCTGTCCGCACGCGAAGCGCGCGACGCGCAAAGTCATCCGCGGACGGGGAGTCAACGTCAATGGCATCTACTACCGGCATGTCGCGCTGGATCGGGTTCGCCCCAAACAGTCAGTCGAGGTCCGCATCGAGCCGTACAACGCCAGCGTCGTCTACGTGAACGTCGGCGATCGCTGGGTGGCCGCCACGGGCAACTCCAGCCGTTGGCTGGGACAGCGCACCCACTACGAAGTGGAGTTCGCCCTGCGTGATCAGGAGCGAATCATGAAGCTCAACGCCAAGCGAGACGGCGTCAGCGTCAAGTCGCTCAAGTCCAAGCTCACGCCTCTGAGGCCCCAGGACTTCGACCCCCGCGTCGCCACGCAGCAGGTCGAGCAGTGCGTCCTCGATCGCGTTATCGGCGCCACAACAGCCATGCCCGATGTGCTCACCGCACTGCAGGAGCAAGAGGCAGCCAGTGGCCTCATCGAGCAGCCGACACCTGCAGTTGAGCCGGCGCAGCCGCGCCCGCAGCTCGCGCCAAACAGCGCTACTCCCGCCGCCCAGCGCACGGCTGCTCCGGCGAACGACGACGTTGCGCGCAGCACGTTCGCCGCCCGCGCGGTCATGCTTGAAGGTTCCTTCATCCGCGTCGATTGGCCTCAGGCCGAGACGACGCCGCTCTTCGGAATGCGCCCGCGGTGCGAGGGCACGGGTAACGCGGAGTCGCTGTTCAGCTACTTCCTGCGGGTCGCCCATGAGCACCGGCTCACACCTAGGAACCTGGTCGACGCCGTTCTTCGGGACGTGATCCCACTCGTCCCACAACTGGAAGCTTGGAGGATCGGCTGGGGCTGGGACAAGGACGGTGGTCGCGACATGCTCTCTGGTGGGCGCGTCACGCAGAAGTGGGTTCGTGTCCTCTCGGCCGCCACGGGCCAAGCGGGCCTGGAAGCATCCACGCTGATCGCCCTGTCGGGGCATGTCAGCGGCGACCTCATCGCGCCTGGGGATCGCGTGTGCCTCCAGTGCCTCGCGGAGGATTCGGCGAGGGACACTCTGCCCTACGGTCGGCTGCTCTGGCGGCTGAAAGCAGTGACATGCTGCCCTGTCCATCGAAGCCGCTTAGTGGAACCAATCTGCGGGCGCGGCGAAGCTCCGGTGCGAGCCCATTTCGGTCGGGTCAAGCTCGCCGGAGTCTGCAATCAGTGCGGCTCGATCGGACACCGCTGCTTCGGAAGCCCGTCGACCGAAGCCACCTTCGAGGAGGTTTGGCGGGCGAAACAATGCCAGCGGATGATCGGCGCGCTGCCCCAGATCGCAGCTGCCGACCCCCGAGAGGTCCCTCGCTGCATCAAGCGGCACTGCGACCGGCCTGGCGGTCTGACCAGCCTCGCACTGCGTTCCGGCGCTACCCTGTCCGTACTCTCGCGCTGGATCAACAATCCGCACGCACGCCTCTCCTTCGATCAGCTGCTGGACATCTGCGGTGTCGAAGGGATGGAGTTGGCGACGCTGCTTCAAGGGCGACTGGAAGCGTCGCAAGAACCTGGTGGGTCGGTGGAGCCGTCGCGCGTCCGACGCAAGGTGGCGCCTGTCGATCACCAGGCGGTGAAGGCGGCTTTGGAGGAGGCCACGAAATCTGGGGAGTCAGTCACTCAGGTCGCTGAACGGCTCCGCGTTGACATCGCTACCCTGGCCCGCCACAAGTCGCTTTACGCCCAGGTGCGCGAAGCAACTCGCCAGAAGCAGGAAGCTGCCATGCAAGCACGCCAAGATGAGGCCGTGCACGCTGCCGAGACTGTGGCTTTGCGCCTGGCCCGGCTGAACCGTCCGATCACGCACCGCAACGCTCGCAAGATCGGGATAGCGTCGTACCCCAGCGAAGCTCCAGCGGCCGTCCTGTCCATGATCAGGATCGGGCTGGGTGACCAGACGCTCGCCTACCCTCCGCTGGCATATCGGATGGGTGAGCCGCTACTCAAGAAGATCGAGGCCGCGGTTCAGAGGATCAGCGCGGCGACCGGCGGTCAGCAACCACGCCTGCCACTGCAGTACCGATAGAAGAGTCGACGGCGGACGCCGTCGCGCAAACACAAACGGCTGTTGGCTTGTGCCAACAGCCGTTGCTGTTTGGGGATCTAGCCGCCGCCGTTCAACCATATCTTGGTTGAGCTTGCGGTAAGCCATCACCTGGAAGTAAACCCACGATATGCCCGACTCGACACCTCTGTCGCTTCTTGAGCAGATACGGCTTGGTGCGACCGGCAGGAATCGAACCTGCGACGTGGCCTTCGGAGGGCCGCATGATATCCACTTCACCACGGTCGCTCGTGGACAGCCCGCCATTCTAGCCCTCGGGGTGCAGATGCCACGGCAAGGCCGCGCGCGCAGGCTTGGCTGCGGGGGCCGGCCCCCTATAATCGATGGGTTTTTGCCTGCCCAGGCAGGCCGCTTTTGCAGCATCCGAACCCGAGGAATTCATGAGTCAGACGCACGACCAGGGACACGATGGCGCCCACGCCGAGAACCACGAGGGGCCGATCAAGACGCCCAAGCAGCTGGTGGTTGCGGTGCTGGCTTCTTTCATCATCCCCATCCTCGGCATCGTCCTGCTGGTGAACTACGTTGATTTCGGCGCCAAGCCCAGCGCCGGCAGCGACGGTCTGGGCCCCGAGGCCGTGGCCAAGCGCCTGCAGCCGGTGGGCACCGTGGAAGTGAAGGACGCCTCGGCCCCGGCGGTGCTGCGCGCCGCGGATGCGGTCTACAACGGCCAGTGCGCCGCCTGCCACAACGTCGGCGCCGCCGGCGCGCCCAAGCTGGGCGATGCCGCCGCCTGGGCGCCCCGCATCAAGACCGGCTACGAAGCGCTGCTGACCTCGGCCCTCAAGGGCAAGGGCGCCATGGGCGCGCAGGGCGGTGGCGAGTACTCCGACATCGAGATCGGCCGCGCCGTGGTCTACATGGTCAACCAGAGCGGCGGCAAGATGGCCGAGCCGGCGGTGCCGGCCCCGGCTGCCGCTGCCTCGGGTGCGGCAGCGGCCAGCGCACCCAACTGAGCGCCGGCGCTGCGGCGCCGCCAACGAGAAGGCCACCGCGAGGTGGCCTTCTTGCTTTCAGGGCTGCGGCTGCAGCACGTGGCCGAAGTGCGCGGCCATCTGCGCGAAGGGCAGGGGCTGCGGCACCCAGGCCCCTGCCTCCACGGCGCGCGCGGCGAACTCCATGTCCTGCGTGTGCACCAGGCCCAGGCCCAGTGGCGTGTGCAGGAAGAGCCGACCGCTCTCATCCAGCCAGGCGCTCAGCACCTCGGTGGCCAGGCCGGTGTGGCTGGTGACGGGCCAGCCGGCTTCATCACCCACGCGCCACACCCAAGGGGCGGCTTCCAGATCGACGTACACGCGTTGCGGGCCGTTCTGGAAGTACCAGGCGCCGGCTTCGTCGGCGGCGTAGTTGCGTTCGATGAACTGGCGCAGCTTCTCGTGCTCGATCCGGCTGCCCTTGCTCTGTGGGAAGGGCCCGGCGTGCTGCGTGCGCTCGTCGCGCATGTACCAGTTGCCGCGTGCGTCCAGCGCCAGCCAGCCGTGGCAGTGCGGCACGTTCGGCCACTTGCGCAGCGCGGCTTCGACCAGTGCGTCCATGGGGCGATCTTGCGCTGTTTTCACCGCTCGCCGGCCAGCCAGGCGCTCACGGCCTGCGGCATGGCCAGCACACGCCCCGGCGGCGCGCCGTGCGGGAAGCCCACATGCCCGCCATGCGCCGGCTGCCACAGCGTGACATGCCGGCCCACCTGCGCCGCCGTGGGCAGGCTGCTGCCAGGCACGAAAGGGTCGTTGCGCGCATTCAGCACCAGCGCCGGGATGCGGATGCGCGCCAACTGCGGTTTCGCGGAGGCGCGGCCCCAGTAGTCGGGCGTGTCGGCAAAACCGTGCAGCGGCGCGGTGAAGACGTTGTCGAACTCGTAGAGCGTGCGCGCACGGGCCAGCTTCTCGCGATCGAACAGGCCCGGGTGCTGCTGCCACTTGGCCAGCGCGCGCGGCTTCATCGTCGCGAGGAACATGCGCGAGTAGACGAGCCAGTTGAAGCCGCGGTCGATGGCGTGGCCGGCGGCGGCCAGGTCGATGGGCGAGCTCACCGAGGCCACCGCCGCGGCCGTGGCGGCGGCGCTGTCGCCGGCCTCTTGCGCCCAGCGCAGCAGCGCGTTGCCGCCCAGCGAGATGCCCACCGCCAGCAGTGGCGCAGCGCTGCTTTGGCGCAGGCGCTGCAGCATGAAGCCGATCTCTTCGAAATCGCCCGAGTGGTAGGCGCGCGGCGCCAGGTTCAGCTCGCCCGAGCAGCCGCGGAAGTGCGGCACGCTGTAGGCCCAGCCGCGCTCGCGCGCCACGGTGGCGAAGGCTTGCGCATACTGGCTGGCGCTGCTGCCTTCCAGGCCGTGGAAGAGCACGAGGTGCTGCTTCGGCGGCGGGGCGCCGGGCGCGCGCTGCAGGTGGTCGACATCGATGAAGTCGCCATCGGGCGTGGCCCAGCGTTCGCGCGTGAACCGTGGCGGCGGGCCCAGGTGGCGGCGTGCGAGCTTGGCCGCCCAGATGGTCTGGAGGTTCCCGCCCGGCAACCAGGCCGGGCTTCGGTAGCCCTGCATCGCGAAACCGGCGCGCCGCTAGTGCAGCGTGGCCGGCGTGTCGCCGTCGGCGCCCAGGCCGGCCAGCGCGGCCAGCTCGGGCGGCAGGCCGGGGCTGGCGTGGTGGGCCGCGATGCGCCAGCCCAGCGCTGTCTTGATGAACACGTTGGTGGCCAGCACCCAGCCGGTCTGAGCGCCTTGCTCGCCGGTCACCTCGATGCGTTCCACCAGGTGGTGCAGCGCGAAGTTCTCCTGATGGAGGCGGTGCACCTGCTCGGTCTGCACCGGGATGCCGCCGTTGGCGAAGATGCCCTCGAAGCTGGCACGGATGGCCGTGGCGCCCACCACGCGGCCGCCGCCGGGGTGGACACAGGCGATCTCGTCTTCATCGGCCCACAGCGCCATCAGCGCGGCCAGGTCGCCCTGGCGCAGGGCTTCGTAGAAGCGCGCCTCGGCTTCGTCAGGGCTCTCGGCCGGCGTGGGCGGCGGGGCGGGGCGTTTCATCGCGGGGTGCGTGCGCGTTTCAGCGGAAGACCACGCACTTGTGGCCGTTCACCAGCACGCGGTGCTCCACGTGCCAGCGCACCGCGCGCGCCAGCACCATGCACTCGATGTCGCGGCCCACGGCGGTGAAGTCTTCGGCCGAGAGCGTGTGGTCCACGCGCTGCACGTCCTGCTCGATGATGGGGCCCTCATCCAGATCGGCCGTCACGTAATGCGCCGTGGCGCCGATGAGCTTCACGCCGCGCGCGTGGGCCTGGTGGTAAGGCCGCCCGCCCTTGAAGCTGGGCAGGAAGCTGTGGTGGATGTTGATCGCGCGGCCGGCCAGCGCCTGGCAGAAGGGCTCGCTGAGGATCTGCATGTAGCGCGCCAGCACCACGAGGTCGATGCGCTCGCGCGCCACCAGCGCTTCCACCTGCAGTTCTTGCGCGCGCTTGACCTCGGCGCTGCTGCCACCGGCCAGCGGCAGGTGGTGGAAGGGGATGCCGTAGCTCTCGGCCAGGCCGCGGTAGTTCTCGTGGTTGCTCACGATGGCCGGGATGTCCACCGCCAGGCTGCCGCTCTTCCAGCGGAACAGCAGGTCGTTCAGGCAGTGGCCGTGCTGGCTCACCATCAGCAGCAGCCGCGGCCGCACGCCCAAGGCATGGAAGTGCACCTGCATGCCGAACTGCTGCCGCGTGTGCTCGAACAGCGTGCCCAGCGTCTCCGCGCTGGCCAGCTGCGGCGGCGCCTGGAAGTGCACGCGCATGAAGAAGAGGCCCGTGGCGTGTTCGCCTTCCAGATCGCCGAACTGCTGCGAATCGATGATGTTGCAGCCGGCCTGGTAGAGCAGGCCCGAGACGGCGTGCACGATGCCTTTGGTGTCGCGGCAGGCCAGGGTGAGGACGAACTGGTGATCGGGTGCCATCCGCGGGATTGTACGGAGCGGTCTGTGCGGTGCCGGGCGGAGGCCCGTGGCTGCCGTGAGATGTAGTTTTGGTACGGAACTTGTGATGGCAAAGCCCTGGCTTTGGCGGTTCCAAGGCGGTTACAGAGGAAGATGGCGTGGTTGGCGAGCGCTCACGCCCCTGTGTGGTGCGGGTAAGTCCCGGTGTGAATATGTAGTTTTGTTTCAATAGCATGCGCCTCCTCGCTGTTCCGTGGAGGCCGTCATGCTTGCCGCCCTGTCAACTTCCCTTTGGTCCCGCGCCCGCCTGCAGCTGGGTGCGGCGCTGGCTTCGGCCCTGATGCTGGCCGGCTGTGGTGGCGGCGGTGGAGGGGCTGCCGAGGCGCCCGCGCCCACGCCGCCCGTGGCCCCGGCGCCCGATGCGCGCCTGGCTCTGGGCAATGCCGGCTTTGCCACCGTGCTGAACGCGCAGCCTGCCAACCCGGCGGCCAGCGCCCCAGCGCCCGGTGGCACCGCCACCACGCTGACGGTGAACTACCGCCGCCCCGCCGGCGACTACACCGGCTGGACGCTGCACACCTGGGACGCCGCCGTCGAAACCCCCTGGACCGCCGGCCGCACCGCCAGCAGCACCACGGCCTTCGGCCAGGTGATCGAGGTGCCGCTGGCCGCGCAGAGCGGCAGCGTCGGCTACATCTTCCACAAGGGCGACGAGAAAGATCACGCCGGTGCCGACCAGCGCTACACGCTGAAGCCCGGTCGCAACGAGATCTGGCGCATCCAGGGCGACCCCGTCACCTACACCAGCAACCCGCTGGGGGCGAGTGCGCCCAACCTGCACACCGTGCGCGTGCGCTACCTGCGTTTTGCCGGCGACTACAGCGCCTACGGCTTGCACCTGTGGCCCAGCAACGGCATGGACACGGCCCGCATGCCCGCCGGCGTGACGCTGGACCAATGGGCCGCCCCCGTGGCCTTCAGCGCCATGCCCGGCTACGCCGCCCCCAGCGCGGCCGCGGCCGAGGTGGTGTTCGACATCCCGGTGCTCAACCCGCAGGGCGATGCCAACCGCACGGCGCTGGAATTCATCGTGCACGGCTTCCCGCCCAAGAGCGATGACAAGGACGGCCGCAACGACAACATCCGCGTCAACTACGCCGCGCTGAGCATCAGCGCTGGCGTGGGCGAGATCTGGCTGGTGCAGGGCGACGCCACCGTCTACACCGCCAAGCCCGATACGCGCAGCGCCAGCACGCGCGACGCCCGCGCCTTCTGGCTGAACAAGCAGCTGATCCAGTGGCCGCGCGTGGACGGCGGCGGCGTGGTCAAGCTCTACCACTCGGCCACCGGCCAGATCACCGCGCCGCTGGACGGCAACGTGGGCGGCGCCGACGGCTTCATCACGCTGGACCGCTACACCGGCACCGTGCCGGCCGCTGCGGCGCAGCGCTTCAAGTGGATCGACACCGGCGCCGTCTTCGCGGTGAAGGACGCCGACGCCGCCCGCCTGCCCACGTTGCTGAAGAGCCAGCTCGTGCTGGTGCAGGAGACCGCCGCCGGCAAGGTGCAGAACGCCACCACCGCGCAGCACGCCGCGGCGCTGGACGACCTGTACGCGGCTGCTGCGAACGTCACGGACCTGGGCGTCAGCATCGGCGGCGGCAACACCCGCTTCAAGCTCTGGGCCCCTACCGCGCAGAAGGTGCTGGTCTTCACCTACGACACCGCCACCGGCGATGCCACCACCGTCGACGAGATGGCGATGGACGCCGCCACCGGCGTGTGGAGCGCACAGCGCACGGGCGATCTCTCCGGCAAGTACTACCGCTTTGCCGTGGAGGTGTTCGCGCGCGGCACGGGCCTGGTGCGCAACCTCGTCACCGACCCCT
The DNA here is from genome assembly GCF_004016505.1 of Rubrivivax rivuli. GTDB lineage: Bacteria > Pseudomonadota > Gammaproteobacteria > Burkholderiales > Burkholderiaceae_C > Rubrivivax > Rubrivivax rivuli. The sequence continues at coordinate 723,504 of NZ_SACR01000001.1, forward strand.
ACAGCATCAGCCTCGCCACCGACAGCGCGCGCAGCTACATCGCCGACCTGGGCGCCGCCGCGCTCAAGCCCGCCGGCTGGGACGCGAGTGCCGTGCCGGCCAAGGTGCAGGCCTCCACCGACATGGTGGTGTACGAACTGCACGTGCGCGATTTCAGCGCCAGCGACAGCACGGTCAGCGCCGCCAACCGCGGCAAGTACCTGGCCTTCACCGAAGCGAACAGCAACGGCATGAAGCACCTGAAGGCCATCGCCGATGCCGGCGTGACCGACGTGCACCTGCTGCCCACCTACGACCTGGCCAGCATCCCCGAAAGCGGCTGCACCACGCCCACGCCCACCGGCGCGGCCAACGCCGAAACGCAGCAGGCCGCCGTGACGGCCAGCGCCGGCACCGACTGCTTCAACTGGGGCTACGACCCCTGGCACTACAACGCGCCCGAAGGCAGCTACGCCAGCACCGCGGCCGATGGCGCGAGGCGCATCGTCGAGTTCCGCCAGATGGTGATGGGCCTGCACGCCGCCGGCCTGCGCGTGGGCATGGACGTGGTCTACAACCACACCACCGCCAGCGGCCAGAACGCCAAGAGCGTGCTCGACCGCATCGTGCCCGGCTACTACCACCGCCTGGATGCCAACGGCGCCGTGACCAACAGCACCTGCTGCGACAACACGGCCACCGAGCACCTGATGATGGGCAAGCTGATGATCGACTCGGCCGCGCTGTGGGCCAAGGAATACAAGATCGCCAGCTTCCGCTTCGACCTGATGGGCCACCAGCCGCGCGCGGTGATGGAGCAGTTGCAGACGCGCGTGAATGCTGCCGCCGGCCGCACCGTGCAGCTCTTCGGCGAAGGCTGGAACTTCGGCGAGGTGATCAACGGCACGCGCTTCGCGCAGGCCGCGCAGGGCGGCTTGGGCGGCACCGGCATCGGCACCTTCGGCGACAAGATGCGCGACGCCGTGCGCGGTGGCGGCTGCTGCGACAGCGGCAGCCAGCTCGTCAGCAACCAGGGCTTCATCAACGGCCTCTGGTACGACCCCAACCCCAGCGCCGGCAACCGCCCCCTGAATGACCTGCGCTGGTATGGCGACCTCATCAAGGGCGCGCTGGCCGGCAGCATTGCCGACTACACCCTCGTCACGCACTGGGACGCCACGCTGCAGCTCAAGAACCTGGGCGGCGACGGCGGCGTGCCGGTGGGCTACGCCACGCAGCCCGGCGAGGTGGTGAACTACGTCGAGAACCACGACAACCAGACGCTCTTCGACGTCAACGCCATGAAGCTGCCGGCGGCCACCAGCAAGGCCGACCGCGCCCGCGTGCAGCTGCTGGGCGTGGCCACCGTGGCACTGGCGCAGGGCACGGCCTACTTCCACGCCGGCATCGACACGCTGCGCAGCAAGAGCCTGGACCGCAACAGCTACGACAGCGGCGACTGGTTCAACAAGCTCGACTGGACCTACACCGACAACAACTTCGGCGTGGGCCTGCCGCGCGCGGCCGACAACCAGAACACCTGGGGTTTGATGCGCCCGGTGCTGGCCAATGCCGACATCAAGCCCACAGCCACCGAGATCGCTTGGATGCGCGACGCCTTCCGCGACCTGCTGAAGATCCGCAGCGGCACCACGCTTCTGCGCCTGCGCACGGCCGCCGACATCCAGCAGCGCCTGCAGTTCCACAACCTGGGCAGCAACCAGCTGCCCACGGTGATCGCGGCCACGGTGGACGGCACGGGCTACGCCGGCGCCAACCACCGCAAACTGACCTATGTGATGAACGTGGGCACCACGGCGCAGACGCTCACGGTGCCCGCGCTGGCCGGCCAGGGCTATGTGCTGCACCCGGTGCAGGCCGCCGCTACCGCGGCCGACCGCCGCGTGGCCACCGAAGCGCGCTTCGACATCACCAGCGGTGCCTTCACGGTGCCGGCCCGCAGCGTGGCGGTGTTCGTCGTGAATTGATGTCAGGGCTGTAAGCCGGCGCGGGGCGCGCCGACAGAAGGGGGCTGCAGGCGGTGAAGGCCGCTGCGCAGCCCCCTTTCGTTTCCTGTCGCGCCACCTAGAGAAGGACTGCCCCCGCCATGAAGTTGCTCACCCTCACCGCCGCTGCCGCGGCCGCCCTCTGTTCGTTCGCCTTCAACGCACCTGCTGCGGCACAGAGCCTGCCGCTGGACCAGGTCAACGCGCTCGAAGGCCTGTTCGGCAAGAACGCCGGCGCCCGCCGCAGCGGCGCCAAGGGCGTGTGCGCGGCCGGCCACTTCGTTGGCAACACCGTGGGGCGCAACCTCAGCAGCGCCAGCGTCTTCAGCGGCGATCAGGTGCCGGCCATCCTGCGCTTCTCCATCGGCGGCGGCAGCCCCAAGGCCAGCGACAAGGGCCGCTCGGTGCGCGGCCTGGCCTTCCAGTTCACGGGCGCGGGGGGCGAGCTCTGGCAAAGCGCCAACATCTCGGCGCCGGTGTTCTTCGTCGCCAAGCCCGAGCAGTTCGCGCCCTTCCTGCAGGCGCGCACGCCCGACCCCGTCACCGGCAAGCCCGACCCGGCCAGGCTCAAGGCCTTCAACGAGGCCAACCCCGAGACCCTGCGCCAGGCCGCCTACCTGGCCAAGGCCCCGGTGCCGGCGAGTTACGGCGCGGTGAACTACTGGAGCACCAACGCCTTCATCGCCACCAACGCCAAGGGCGACAAGACCACCGTGCGCTGGCAGTTCGAGCCCGTGGCCGGCACGCTGGGCCTCACCGACGAACAGCTCAAGACGATGCCCGACGACTTCCTCGCCGACGAGCTGCGCCGCCGCGTGGCCAGCGGCCCGGTGGTCTTCGACCTGAAGTTCCAGATCGCCGAAGCCGGCGACCCGGTGGACGACCCCACGCAGGTCTGGCCGGAGAGCCGCCGCCTGGTGCCCGTGGGCCAGCTCTTCGTCACGCAGGTGGCGCCTGGCGCGGGCGGTGCCTGCGAGAACATCACCTTCAACCCGACGGCGCTGCCCAAGGGCTTGGAAGCCTCCAACGACCCGGTGCTGCGCGCGCGCGCCGCACCCTATGCGGTGTCGCTGGGCCGGCGCGTGAGCGAAGCGCCGCGCTGATCTCTGCATCGCCGGGCCGCTGCGGGCCCGGCGTCTATGCTCGGCCCCTCTTGCGATGTCTGCGATGAAGGGGCCGGGTTTGCGTTTGTCTTTGCCGCTGTCGGCCCTGGTGGCCGGCTTCGTGGCCGTGCTGGTGGGTTTCACGAGTTCGGTGGTCATCGTCTTCCAGGCGGCCGCTGCTTTCGGTGCAAGCCCTGCGCAGGCCACCTCGTGGATCTGGGCCCTGGGCCTGGGCATGGGCCTCACCAGCCTGGGCCTGAGCTGGCACTACCGCATGCCCGTGCTCACGGCGTGGAGCACGCCCGGCGCGGCCCTGCTCGTCACCGCCGGCGCGGGCGTGCCGATGGCGCAGGCCGTGGGCGCCTTCATGGTGTGCGCGTTGCTCATCACGCTGGCGGGCGCCACGGGCTGGTTCGCACGCGTGATGGACCGCATCCCCCAGGCCCTGGCCGCGGCGCTGCTGGCGGGTGTGCTGGCGCGTTTCGCCTTCGATGCCTTCGCGTCGCTGCGCACGCAGTTCACGCTGGTGGCGCTGATGTTCGCGGCCTACCTGCTGGGCCGGCGCCTGTGGCCGCGCTACGCGGTGCCCGGGGTGCTGGCCGTGGGCGTGGCGGTGGCTGCGCTGCAGGGGCAGTTGCACCTGGGTGGCATCGATTGGGCGCAGGCCTGGGCCGTGCCCGTGTTCACCGCACCGCAGTTCAGCCTGGCGGCGACCATCGGCATCGCGCTGCCGCTCTTCATCGTCACCATGGCCTCGCAGAACCTGCCCGGCGTGGCGGCGCAGCGCGCGGCCGGCTACGCGGTGCCGGTGTCGCCCGTCATCGCCACCACCGGCCTGGCTTCGCTGGTGCTGGCGCCCTTTGGCGGCTATGCGCTGAATCTCGCGGCCATCACGGCCGCCATCTGCATGGGCCGCGAGGCGCATGAAGACCCCGCGCAGCGCTGGAAGGCCGCGGCCGCCGCTGGCGTGATCTACATCGCCGTGGGCCTGCTGGGCGGCGCGGTGGTGGGCCTGATCGCCGCCTTCCCGAAAGAACTGGTGCTGGCCGTGGCCGGCTTCGCGCTGCTGGGCACCATCGGCGGCGGCCTGGCCACCGCGATGAAGGACGAGGGCCAGCGCGAAGCCGCGCTGGTCACTTTCCTCGTCACTGCCAGCGGGCTCACGCTGTGGGGCGTGGGCGCAGCCTTCTGGGGCGTGGTGGCGGGTGTGCTGACCTTGACCGCGCAGCGCTGGCGGCTTCGCGGCTGAGGCCGCTGCGGCGCGGGCGCGGCTGTGCCACAGTTCGGGCCCTGTTTGCCCTGCCTGCCGGAGCCCGCGCCCGTGAAACTGCTCTTCGTTGCCGACCCGCTGGAGACCTTCAAGACCCACAAGGACTCGACCTTCGCGATGATGCGCGAGGCCGCCCGCCGCGGCCACACGCTGATGGCCTGCGAGCCCAAGGACCTGCGCTGGCAGCGCGGCGAGCCCGTCACCGGCTTCGTGCGCGACATCACGCTCACCGGCCGCCCTGGCAACGGCCACTCGGGTGACTGGTTCGAGGCCGCGCAGCAGGCCCCGCACGAACGCCCGCAGGCGCTGCGCGACGTGGACGCCGTGCTGATGCGCAAGGACCCGCCCTTCGACCCCGAGTACTTCTACGCCACGCACCTGCTGAGCCAGGCCGAGCGAGAAGGCGCACGCGTCTTCAACAAGCCCAGCGCCTTGCGCGAGCACCCCGAGAAGCTCGCGATCCTGGAGTTCCCGCAGTTCATCGGCCCCACGCTCGTGACGCGCGACGCCGCCGACGTGAAGCGTTTCCACGCCGAGCACGGCGACATCATCCTCAAGCCGCTCGACGGCATGGGCGGCATGGGCATCTTCCGCGTCGGCCCCGACGGCATGAACCTGGGCAGCATCACCGAGACGCTGAACCAGGGTGGCGCCACCACGCTGATGGTGCAGAAATACCTGCCCGAGATCGTGCACGGCGACAAGCGCGTGCTCGTCATCGGTGGCAAACCGGTGCCCTACTGCCTGGCGCGCATCCCGCAGGGCAGCGAGATCCGCGGCAACCTGGCGGCCGGTGGCAAGGGCGTCGCGCAACCGCTGTCCGAGCGCGACCGCGAGATCGCCGAGACCCTGGGCCCCATCCTGGTGGCGCGCGGCCTGCTGCTGGTCGGGCTGGACGTCATCGGCAGCCACCTCACCGAGATCAACGTCACCAGCCCCACCTGCTTCGCCGAGATCACCGACCAGACCGGCTTCGACGTGCCGGCGATGTACGTCGACGCCCTGGAAGCCGCGCTGCGCTGAGAGACCGCCAAGAGCACCGCCATGCCCATCCCGAGTTCCGCCCACAACCCCACCCTGCTGGCCTGGCTGGACGCCGGCGCCCGCTACCACGCCGAGTACGGCAACGGTCTCAGCAGCCACCTGCCCATGGCCGCCTTCGCGCTGCACCGCCTGGGCGCGCCCGCGCCGCGCCTGCAGGCCTGGTGCGAGGCCTACGCCACGCGCCTGCAGCCCGCACCCGCGGCCGAAGCCTGGCCTGCCGGTGACGCCTGGGCCGCCCACCTGGGCCGCCGCGAGGCCTGGCCGATCTACCGCGATCTCTTCACGCAGTGGCTGTCGCAGGAAGGCGCCGGCGACGTGCTCGAAGCCGTGCTGCCGCGCCTGATGCAGGGCTGTGCAGGTGCCGCTTTCCACGGCCTCATCCGTACCGCCTACGCCACGCAGGCGGCGCACCGGCAGGAGCTGGCCGACGCGCTGGCGCACTGGGCGGCCACCTGGCTGGCGCTGGACCCCCCGCCTGCCGCGCCGCACCACGCCACCGAGGCCGACCCTGCCGCCGTGCTGCGCCGGCTGCCGCTGCCGCCGCTGCCCATCGCCGGGCGCCTGATCGCCGACCGCGTGGCCGTGGTGGCGGCCTGGCCGGGCTTCGGTGACGCCGCGGCGCAGCTGCGCGTCGACGAACACACGCTGGAGCGCCTGGCCCGCGGCGCCGCCGAGCTCTACGCCGCCAGCGGCAACTTCACCGTGCTGCACCTGTTGACCAGCGCGCACGCGCTGCGCGTGCTGCTGCCGGTGCTGGACGACCCGCTGCCCGCCGTGCAGGCCTACTGGCGCGGCTTCGCCGCGGCCTGGGCGGCCAGCGGCGCGCGCCCTCTGGGCGCGGTGCCTGTGCAGCCCTGGGCGCGCATCGTGGCCGCCGCCATCGCTGCCGACGACGACCACAGCGCCAAGCTCGTGGACAGCTGCCGCGAGCAGCAGCGCGCCTACGGCGGCGACGTGTGGCGCCGTGCCGCCTCGCGCGTGGTGCAGCAGCCCGCCAACTGAACCTGCCCCCGCGCGCCCGCGCCCTGGGCAGGGTGATCGCGCCGGGGCCCTGACAATCCGCGCATGGCCCTGCTCACCCTCTCCAACGCCCACCTCGCTTTCGGCCATGTGCCCTTGCTCGATGGCACCGCACTTTCCCTGGAAGCTGGCGAGCGCATCGCGCTCATCGGCCGCAACGGCGCTGGCAAGTCCAGCCTGCTGAAGATCCTGGCCGGGCTGGACAAGCCCGACGAAGGCACGCTGCAGCTGCAGACCGGCCTGCGCCGCGTCTACGTGGCGCAGGAGCCGCTGTTCGAAGCCGGCATCAGCGTCTTCGACGCGGTGAGCGTGGGCGTGGGCGAAGCCCGTGCGCTGCGCGAGCAGTTCGAGCGCCATGACCCCGCCGACGACCTGGATGCCCTGATGACCCGCATCGAGGCCCTGGGCGGCTGGACCTGGGAACAGCGCGTCGATGAAGCCCTGCAGCGCCTGCACCTGGACGGCAGCCTGCGCGTGGACGCGCTCAGCGGCGGCACCAAGAAGCGCGTGGCCCTGGCCCAGGCCCTGGTGGCCGCGCCCGACCTGCTGCTGCTGGACGAGCCCACCAACCACCTCGACATCGACGCCATCGAGTGGCTGCAGACCCTGCTGAACGAACGCGCCGGCGCGCTGGTGCTGGTGTCGCACGACCGCGCCTTCATCGACGCCGTGTCCACGCGCATCGTCGAGCTCGACCGCGGCATCCTGCGCAGCTACCCGGGCAGCTTCGCGGCCTTCGAGAAGACCAAGGCGCGCGAGCTGGAAGACGAAGCGCTGGAACGCGCCCGTGCCGACAAGCTGCTGGCGCAGGAAGAGGTGTGGGTGCGCAAGGGCGTGGAAGCGCGCCGCACCCGCAGCGTGGGCCGCGTGCAGCGCCTCTTGAAGCTGCGCGAGCAGCGTGCGCAGCGGCGCGAGCAGCTCGGCCGCGTGAAGCTGGAGCTGGACGCCGGCCTGCCGCCGGGCAAGATCGTCGCCGAGCTGAAGAACGTGGGCATGCAGTACGGCGAGCGCGTGCTCATCGACGACTTCAGCGGCACCATCCTGCGCGGCGACAAGGTCGGCCTCATCGGCCCCAACGGCGTGGGCAAGACCACGCTGCTCAAGCTCATCCTCGGCGAGCTGCAGCCCACGCGCGGCAGTGTGCGCCAGGGCACCAAGCTGCAGGTGGCCTACTTCGACCAGATGCGCGCCGGGCTCGACCTCGACGCCACGCTGGCCGACACCATCAGCCCCGGCAGCGAGTGGATCGAGACGGGCAGCTCGCGCAAGCACGTGATGAGCTACCTCACCGACTTCCTCTTCAGCCCCGAGCGCGCGAACTCGCCCGTGCGCACGCTCAGCGGCGGCGAGCGCAACCGCGTGCTGCTGGCGCGGCTGTTCGCCTTGCCGGCCAACGTGCTGGTGCTGGACGAGCCCACCAACGACCTCGACATCGACACGCTGGAGCTGCTGGAAGAGCTGCTGCAGCAGTACGCGGGCACGGTCTTCCTCGTCAGCCACGACCGGCGTTTCCTCGACAACGTGGTCACCAGCACCATCGCCTGGGAAGGCGACCCGGCCTACGGCGGCCGCACCGGTTTCTGGCGCGAGTACGAAGGCGGCTATGAAGACTGGAAGCAGCAGCGCGCGCGCGGCCGCGTGGCCGGCCTGCAGCCCGCCGCCGCGCCGCTGGCCGCACCGGCGCCGAAGCCCGCGGCCGCCGCGCCCGTGCGCAGCGAGCCGGCCAAGACCAAGCTCAGCTACAAGGAACAACGCGAACTCGACGGCCTGCCGGCACGCATCGAGGCGTTGGAAGCCGAGCAGGCCGCCATCGCCGCCACGCTGGCCGGCACCGAGGTCTACACGAAGGAGCCGCAGCGCGTGCCCGTGCTGCAGGCGCGGCACGAGGCCATCGAGACCGAGCTGCTGCAGGCGCTGGAGCGCTGGGAAACGCTGGGCGCGCGCTGATTCAGCCGTTGATCGCGCCGAGCAGGTCTTGCAGGAGCTCGGGGCCGGGTGCCGGTTCGCTCTCGTCGGGGTGCGCGGCGGCCCAGGCCAGGGCCAGGACCAGGGGCACCCAGCGCTCCTGCACACCGCCGCTTTCGTCGGCAGCGCGCGGGCGCCAGCGCGCCACGGCGTTGAACATCTGCACGGGCAGCTCCACGCGCTTCACGAGCGGCGAGCCCAGTTCGCCGCAGTGGCGTGCCGGTGAGGTGACCAGGAATTCGCGGCAGGTGATGGGCCGCTCGGCGTAGAGGCCGCAAGACTCGTCCTCCAGCAAAGGGCAAGGCACCCCGGCGGCGAAATAGGCGGTGAGCTGCCGGCGGTATTCGGCGGGGCTCCAAGCCGCCCAGTGCTGCAGCGCGGGCAGCACATCGGCAGACTGCAGCGCGCCCAGTGCGGCGTCGAAGCGCGCCAGCAGGGTGCTGCGGCGCGGCTCAGGCAGCGCGTGGATGTGCGCATGCAGACGCCGCGCCTCCACCTCGGAGATGGCCACCAGGCTGCGGCAGCAGGCGCCGCAGCCGGCGCGGCAGCTGATGGTCTGGCCGGCGGCTTCCACGGCCTGGCTCGTCTGCGCCACCACGGTGTCGGCCAGCGCGCGGGCCAGCGGCAGCAGGTCGGCCTGCCGCGCCGGGCCGGCAGGCACGGTGGCTTGCAGCTGCAGGCTGAAGCCAGGGCCCTGCAGGGTGAAGTCGGCACGGGCCAGGGCGCGCTGGTCGGAAGGGGCGGTGGGGCTGTCCATGGGCCGCATTCTGCGGCGCGGCTGGTGGTGCCGATACGGGCCGGGCTACAGGCCGCTCAAGGCCCCCGGGTGCGAGCGCGTGACGATCAGTGCCGACTGCAGGTACAGCGCGTTGAGCAGGCGCTCGGCGCGGTCGCGGTCGAAACCGGGCCAGCTGGCGATCTCGCGCAGCGGCGTGGTCTGCCCCTGCAGGCGTTGCACCGCCGTGGCCAGCGCACCCACGGATTCGGCCACGTCGAGGCTGGCGCCGGGCGTGACGCGGTAGGTGGCCACGCCGCTGATCTCGGGCAGCAGTTCACCGCGCGCGCCGTGCAGCGCCAGGTGCCAGAGCATGGGGCCGAGGTCGTAGGCCGTGCCGAAGGGCTCGGGGGCGCTGCCGCCGCTGAGGTCGAGCGTGCCCACGCGCAGCACGCGCAGCGTGAGCAGGCCCAGGGCCTGCCAGGGCGCGCGGCCCAGTTCGCAGCGCAGCTGCCGGCTGGCCGGCAGCACCTGCATCTGCAGCACCTGCTCGTCGTCTTGCAGGTGCAGCAGCAGCGCGCTGTTGTGGCGCAGCGAGGCGGCCAGCACCTCCAGCAGGTCCAGCCCTTCACCCGGGCGGTGCGACTGCGCAAAGCGCTGCAGGTCCTGGAGCAGCGAAGGGTTCAGCGAGGCCAGGTGCGTGATGCCGGCATCGACATCGCGGCGGCTGCGGCGCTCGGCAGTGACGCGCAGGCGGTCGCCCACACGGCGCCGCGGCAGGCCGTTGTGCGGCTGGGTGCTCTGGAAGCTGGCGGCCGGCAGGTCGTTCACCCCGACATTGGAAGCGGCGCGGCGGCAGTGGCGGCCCACCGGGGTGTTTCAGCTGTGTCCGGATGTTCGGCTGCGGTCTGTCACGCGACGCCCTTGCATCCAAGCGGTGGCGGGCTGCGTAAAGCCTTCCGTGCCCGGCGCCGGGCCCGTTCTCAACAGCCCCACCGGCCTCATCGGCCTTTCAGGAGACCTCTCATGCACCCACAGCCCCTGTTCCGCGCCGCGGCGCTCTCGGTCCTGGCCGCGTCGCTGGCCGCAGCCTTTGGTGGCGCGCTCGCATCGAGCCACCGTGAAGCCCCGTTCATCACCACCAGCCCCAAGGTGGACGCGACCGACTTCTACATGTTCCGCAGCTACGAACCCGGCCGCAGCGAACACGTGACGCTGATCGCCAACTACGCGCCGCTGCAGGACGCCTATGGCGGCCCGAACTACTTCGCGATGGACGCCAACGCGCTGTACGAGATCCACATCGACAACAACGGCGACGCCAAGGAAGACATCAGCTTCCAGTTCCGCTTCAGCAACAAACTCGCCGGCGGCAGCGGCGTGGCGCTGAACATCGGCGGCAAGCAGGTGGCCATTCCGCTGGTGCAGGCTGGTGCCGTCACCACGCCGGGCTCGGCCTCGCTGAACCTGGCCGAGACCTTCAACGTCACCGTCAAGCGCGGTGACCGCCGCAAGGGCACGGGCGCTGCCATCACCAACGCCAACGGCGGCGGCAGCACCTTCATCAAGCCCGTCGACAACATCGGCGTGAAGACCCTGCCCGATTACGCCGGCTACGCCGCGCAGCACATCTACACCGTCAACATCCCGGGCTGCAGCCAGCCGGCCAAGCTCTTCGTGGGCCAGCGGCAAGACCCCTTCGCGGTGAACCTGGGCACGACCTTCGACCTCGTCAACGCCCCGGTGGCCGTGATCACCGACCCGGCGCTGATCAACGCCGCGCCCAACACCATCGCCGACAAGAACGTCACCACGCTGGCGCTGGAAGTGCACCGCAGCTGCCTGACCAATGGCGACGACGTCATCGGCGGCTGGACCACCGCCAGCCTGCGCCAGGCGCGCCTGCTGGACGGCGCGCCGCCCTCGGGCCACCAGGCCAGCGAGAAGGTGGGTGGCGCCTGGGTGCAGGTGTCGCGCCTGGGCATGCCCCTGGTCAACGAGGTGGTCATCGGCCTGAAGGACAAGGACAAGTTCAACGCCAGCAAGCCCAGCGGTGACGGGCAGTTCGCCGACTACGTGACGAACCCGACGCTGCCGGCCCTGCTGGAGATTGCGCTGGCGCTGCCGAACATCGCGCCGACCAACTTCCCGCGCAACGACCTCGTCACCACCTTCCTCACCGGCATTGCCGGCGTGAACCAGCCGCGCAACGTGGTGGCCAGCGAGATGCTGCGCCTGAACACGGGCATCGCGCCGGTGCCCTTCGCGCAGCAGAACCGCCTGGGCATCGTCGGCAACATCCTGGCCGGTGGCACCGACAACGCCGGCTTCCCCAACGGCCGCCGGCCGAAGGACGACGTCGTCGACATCGCGCTGGTGGCGGTGATGGGCGGCCTGTGCATGGCCAACGGCGACACCAACGCCCTGGGCTTCGGCGCCGCCTGCAAGCCTTCTGCCGTGCCGCTGGGCGCCACCGCCTTCAGGCTGCACGACGCGGTGGACCAGGCCGTGGTGCCCCTGCTGCCGGCCTTTCCATATCTGAACACGCCGCTGCCGGGCACCCGCTGAAGCGCAAGGAGATGCACACCATGAAGACCCCAGGTTCTTCTCCTGCCAGCGCGTCGCGCCGCGCCTGGCGCACCGCCCTGGCCTGCGGTGCCGCGGCCTTGCTGCTTACCGCCTGCGGCGGCTCTGACGAGATCTCGGCCCCCGTGGTCGACGACACCGTGCTGCCGGCCGGCGCCACGGCCAGCGTGGCCGCGTTCAACGGCTATGTCGGCCAGCTGGTGGTGGACGACACCCGCGAGCCCGTGGCGCTGGGCATGGCCCTGCCGCCCACCAGCGACGAAGACGAGCCCTCGCTGATCCGCTGAAGCTCAGCGCGCCGCGGCCCGCACCGCGGCGCGCAGCTGGCGCCAGAAGCGCGCATCCTGCGCGGTGGCGAAGTTCACGCGCATCAGCGTGCTGCGCCGCCGCGTGGTGTGGAAGAGGGCGCCGGGGGCCGTCAGCCAGCCGGCGTCCAGCAGCGTCTGCGCCAGCGCTTCGGTGTCGTGGCCCACGTCCACCCAGCCGAACAGCCCGGCCGGCGGCGCCGCGAAGCTGAAGCCGTGTTCACGCGCCAGCTTCACGGTGCGCGTGCGCGCGGCATCGAGCAGCGCGCCCACACGCTCGGCATGGCGGCGCAGGCTGCCTTGCGCCAGGCACAGGCCCACCGCGCGCTCCAGCGGGCCCGGCGTGCCCAGGCTGGCCAGCAGCTTGGTGTCGATGAGTCTTTCGGCCAGGGCCGGCGCCGCGGCCACGAAACCCACGCGCCACTGCGGCACCAGGATCTTGCTGAAGCCCGAGATGTAGACCGTGCGCTGCAGCCCGTCCAGCTGTGCCAGCCGCGTGGCGTGTGCGGGGGCCAGCCAGGCGTAGGTGTCGTCTTCCACCAGCGTGAGGCCGTGCGCCTCGGCCAGGCGCAGCAGCTGGTGCGCCGCCGCCGGCGTGAGGCTCGCGCCCGTGGGGTTGTGCAGCACCGACACCGTCACGTAGAGGCGCGGCCGGTGTTCGCGGATCAGCGCCTCCATCACCGCCAGGTCGGGCCCGCCATCGGGGCTGTGGCCGCGCGGCACCGGCAGCAGGCGCATGCCCAGGTGCGTGAGCCGCGCGTACTCCACCGCCCAGCCGGGTTCGTCCACCAGCACCGCATCGCCCGGCTGCAGCAGCGTGCGGCTGACGAGGTCCAGCGCGTGCGTGGCGCCGCTGGTGGTGACGATCTGCCCGGTGCCGGCCGTGATGCCCAGTGCCTGCAGGCGCTGCGACAAGGCCTCGCGCAGCGTGATGTCACCCGCCGGCTCGCCGTAGCGCAGCCAGGCTTCGGGTTCGCCGCACACGCGGCGCAGCGCGCGCTGCAGCATCGGTGCATCCAGCCAGGCCTCGGGCAGCGTGCCCATGCCCGGCGCCCGCAGGCCGCCCTGGGCCTGGAACATGCTGCGGATGAGCGCCGTGGCGTCCACCGGCGCCGGGCGCGGCGGGGCTGCGGGGGCCGCCGTCCGCGGGGCGGGCGCCCCGGCGGCTTCGCGCACGAAGTAGCCGCGCTGCGGCCGCGCCTGCACCAGGCCGCGCGCCTGCAGCAGGTCGTAGGCGGCCACCACGGTGCTGGGGCTCACGCGTTGCTGGCGTGGGCATTCGCGCACCGAGGCCAGGCGCGCGCCCGGCGGCAGCTGGCGCTGCGTGATGCGCTGCGCCAGCTGCGCGGCGAGCTGCTCGCTCAGCGTGGCGGCGGCGCCAGTGGGTGTGGGCTGTGCGGTCGTCATGGGCAGTACACAGGCGGTGGCTGTGCTGGCAACTGTACTGCTGCTGTACCGGTGCGCGCCCTAGACTGTGGGCATGCCGACGCCTGCAGCTGCTCCCGCCCCTTCCCCCGTCGCCCTGCGCCGCGGCTTCTGGCTGGGCGCTCTGGGCGTGGTGATCTTCGCGATGACGCTGCCCATGACGCGCCTGGCCGTGGGCGATGTCAGCGCGCCGCAGCTGCCGCCGGCCTTCGTCACTGCCGGGCGGGCCGCGCTGGCCGGGCTGCTGAGCGTGCTCTACCTCGCCGCGGTGCGCGCGCCCCGGCCGCCGCGGGCGCTGTGGGCCACGCTGGCGCTCAGCGCGGCGGGCACGGTGCTGGGTTTTCCGCTCTTCCTGGCCCTGGCGCTGCGCCAGGTGGACGCCATGCACGCCGCGGTGGTGACGGGCGTGCTGCCGCTGGCCACCGCGGTGGTGGCGGCGCTGGTGCTGCGCCAGCGGCCGTCAGCGGCTTTCTGGGCCTGCGCCGTGGCCGGCTGCGGCCTGGTGCTGGCCTTCGCGGCCTGGCAAGGCGGCGGGCGGCTGGTGGCGGGTGATGGCCTCTTGCTGGGGGCGGTGCTGTGCGGCGCCATCGCTTACGTGGCCGGTGCGCGCGCTTCAGCGGCGATGCCGGCCGAACACGTCATCGGCTGGGTGCTGGTGGCCAGCCTGCCGCTGACGCTGCCGGCCGCGCTGTGGCTGTGGCCCGTGCAGCCGGCCACGCCGGCGGCCTGGGGCGGCTTTCTCTACGTCAGCGTGTTCTCGATGTGGCTGGGCTTCTTCGCCTGGTACCGCGGCCTGGCCCTGGGGGGCGTGGTGCGTGTGAGCCAGGTGCAGCTGCTGCAGCCCTTCCTGGCGCTGCTGTTTGCCGTGCCGGTGCTGGGTGAACGCCTGCAGCCGGCCACGGTGCTGTTCGCGCTGGCGGTGATGGCGGTGGTGTTCCTGGGCCGGCGCATGCCGGTCTCGGGGCCGGTGCGGGGGAAGGCGGTGGCCGCATGAAGGTGCTGGGTGTGATCGGCGGCATGAGCTGGGAAAGCACGGCGCTGTACTACCGGCTGCTGAACCAGGGCGTGGCGCAGCGCCTGGGCGGCCTGCACAGCGCCGATCTGCGCCTGCACAGCGTGAATTTCGCGCCCATCGCCGCCTGCCAGGCCGCGCAGGATTGGGCCGAGGCCACGCGCCACCTCACGGCCGCGGCCGTCGGCCTGCGGCAGGCCGGTGCGCAAGCCTTGGTGCTGGCCACCAACACCATGCACAAGCTGGCCGAAACGCTGGAAGCCGGCAGCGGCTTGCCGCTGCTGCACATCGCCGACGCCACCGGCGCCGCGCTGCAGCAGGCCGGCGTGCAGCGCGCGGCGCTGCTGGGCACGCGCTACACGATGGAAGACCCGGCCATCGTGCGGCAGCGCCTGGCGCAGCGTTTCGGCGTGCAGTGCCTGGTGCCCGACGACGCCGGCCGCGCGCTGATGCACCGCGTGATCTATGACGAACTCTGCCGCGGCCAGGTGCACGCGGCCTCGCGCACGCAGGTGGTGGCGCTGATCGAGCAGTTGCAGCAGCAGGGTGCGCAGGCCGTCATCCTGGGCTGCACCGAGATCACGCTGCTGATCGACGCCGCCTGCAGCCCGCTGCCGGTGTTCGACACCACCGCGCTGCACGCCCAGGCGGCCGTGGCCTGGATGCTGCAGGGCGCTATCGTCGCGCCTTCCTACGGAGAGAAGACCCCATGAGCTGGCAACTGGCCCGCCGCGCCGAGCGGCTGAACCCGAGCACGATCCGCGAGATCCTGAAGATCACCGAGCGCCCGGGCATCGTTTCGCTGGCGGGTGGGTTGCCCTCGGCCGACACCTTCCCGGTGGAAGCGATGCGCGTGGCCACCGAGCGTGTGCTGCGCGAGCAGCCGCGCGAGGCACTGCAGTACGCCGCCAGCGAAGGCCTGGGGCCCCTGCGCGAGTGGGTGGCCGCCGAACTCGGCAGCCAGGGCTTGCAGTGCGAGGCGGGCCAGGTGCTCATCACCACCGGCTCGCAGCAGGGCCTGGACCTGGTGGGCAAGGTGCTCATCGACCCGGGCAGCACCGTGGCCGTGGAGTCGCCCACCTACCTGGGCGCGCTGCAGGCCTTTGCGCCGTACGAGCCCGAGTTCCATGCGCTGGAAGGTGATGGCGAAGGTCCGCGCCCCGAGGCCGTGCTGGCGGCCCGCGGCGCGCGTTTCGTCTACCTGCTGCCCAACTTCCAGAACCCGAGCGGCCGCTGCGTCAGCGCCGAGCGCCGCCACGCGCTGGTGGACGCCGCCGCCGCGGCCGGCCTGCCCATCGTCGAAGACAACCCGTATGGCGATCTGTGGTTCGACGCCCCGCCGCCGGCACCGCTGAGCGCGCGCGCTGGCGTCGGCGAGGGCGGCGGCGCCATCTACCTCGGTTCGTTCTCCAAGGTGCTGGCCCCGGGCCTGCGCCTGGGCTACGTGGTGGCGCCAAAAGCGATCTACCCCAAGCTGCTGCAGGCCAAGCAGGCCGCCGACCTGCACACGCCGGGCTTCAACCAGCGCGTGGTGTTCGAGGTGATCAAAGACGGCTTCCTGCGCGAGCACGTGCCCACCATCCGCGCGCGCTACAAGCGCCAGCGCGACGCCATGAGCGCCGCGCTCGACCGCCACATGCCGGCCGGCACCACCTGGCAGGTGCCGGTGGGCGGCATGTTCTTCTGGCTGCAACTGCCCGTGCACATCGACGCCACGGCGCTGCTGCCGCGCGCGGTGGAAGCCGGCATGGCTTTCGTGCCGGGCAGCACCTTCTTCCCGCACGGCGGGCACGCGAACACGCTGCGCCTGAGCTTCGTGACGGCCAGCCCCGAGCAGATCGAAACCGCCGTGGCCGCGCTCGGCCGCGTGCTGGCGGCGGCCTGAGAGACACCCGCCCATGCGCCGCCGTTTTCATCAGGTCGATGTTTTCACCGCGGTGCCGCTGAAGGGCAACCCGCTGGCCGTGGTGCATGCCGCGCAGGGCCTGGGCGATGCCGCGATGGCCGCGTTTGCGCGCTGGACGAACTTGTCCGAGACCACCTTCCTGCTGCCGCCCGAGCACCCGCAGGCCGACTACCGCGTGCGCATCTTCACGCCCGGCGGTGAGCTGCCTTTCGCGGGCCACCCCACGCTGGGCAGCTGCTGGGCCTGGCTGGCCGCCGGCGGCCAGCCGCAGCGCAGCGACGTGGTGGTGCAGGAATGCGGCGTGGGCCTGGTGCGCGTGAAGCGCGACGGCACGCGCCTGGCTTTCGCGGCGCCGCCGCTGCGCCGCACCGGGCCGCTGGAGCCCGAGCTGCTGCAGCGCATCACCACCGCCCTGGGCCTGCGCGCGGCCGACGTGCTGGGCCACCAGTGGGTGGACAACGGCCCCGGCTGGTGCGCGCTGATGCTGCGTTCGGCCGCCGAGGTGCTGGCTGTCAAGCCCGACTGGGCCGTGCTGGGCAACGTGAAGCTGGGCCTGGTGGGTGCGCAGCCTGCGGGCCACGACGCGCGTTTCGAGGTGCGCGCCTTCGTGCCCGGCCTGGGCGTGCCGGAAGACCCCGTCACTGGCAGCCTGAATGCCGGCCTGGCGCAGTGGCTGGTGGGTGCCGGCCTGGCGCCGCCGGCCTACGTGGCCGCGCAGGGCACGGCCTTGGGCCGCGACGGCCGCGTGCACGTGCAGCGCGACGAAGCCGGCGACCTGTGGATCGGCGGGGATGTGGCTGCGGTGATCGAAGGCGAGGTCGTGCTGTGAGCGAGCTTGCACCGGTCATCACCGGCGCGGCCACCGCGGTCGACCACCTGGTGGTGGCCGCTGCCACGCTGGAACAAGGCGTGGCCTGGTGCGAAGCCACGCTGGGTGTGACGCCCGGCCCCGGCGGCCGCCATGCGCTGATGGGCACGCACAACCGGCTCTTGAACCTGGGCAGCGCGGCCTTCCCGCACAGCTACCTGGAGATCATCGCCATCGACCCCGAGGCGCCACCGCCCGAGCGCCCGCGCTGGTTCGGGCTCGATGAACCCGCGCTGCAGGCGCGCATCGCGCAGACGCCGGCGCTGGTGCACG
The DNA here is from genome assembly GCF_004016505.1 of Rubrivivax rivuli. Classification (GTDB taxonomy): domain Bacteria; phylum Pseudomonadota; class Gammaproteobacteria; order Burkholderiales; family Burkholderiaceae_C; genus Rubrivivax; species Rubrivivax rivuli. The sequence continues at coordinate 740,981 of NZ_SACR01000001.1, forward strand.
TGGTGGCGCGCAGCGCCATGCTCGACATGCACCGCTGGGGCCTCATCACCGTGGGCCACCAGCCGGGCGACCCGGTGAAGGCCGGCCGCGACACGCCCGCGGGCCGGCTGGAATGGCAGATCCTGCTGCGGCCCGACGGCACGCTGCTGTGCGGCGGCGCGCTGCCGACGCTGATCCAGTGGAGCGGCCCGCACCCCACGCAGGCCATGCCCGACAGCGGCCTGGCGCTGCAGGCGCTGTCGCTGCATGGCCTGCCCCCGCGCGCCCGCGAAGTGCTGCGGCTGCGCGGTGTTGCGCACCGCGAGGAAGGACCTGCTCTCAGCGCCGTTATCCGCACGCCGACGGGCGAAGTCACGCTGCACAGCGCAGCCTGAGCCCACCGGCCTGCGGCCGGCGAGCTCAGGGGTTGCGGAAGTCGTCGTGGCAGGCCTTGCAAGTGCCGGCCGTCGGGCCGAACTGCGCCTTCAGGCCGTCCAGCGTCTTGGCGCTGGCCACGAGCTTGGCGGCTTCGTCCTGCAGCTTCTTCGCGCCGGCATCGAACTTGGCGCGGTCGCTCCACACGTTGGCCTTGGGCGCGCCCTTCTCGGTGCCCGAGGTGCCGTCCACGAAGCCGGCGAAGGGCAGCTTGGACATCTGCGCCACGATCTCGGCGTTGGCTTGCGCGGTGGCGGCGTCGAAGGGCACGCGGCCCTGTGCCATCGCGCCCAGGCGGCTGAAGTGCGCGGCCATCACGGTGAAGCCGGCCTTGCGGTACTTCACCGCGTCTTCGGGCTTCTGGAACTGCGCGGCTGCCGGCAGGGCGGTGGCGAGGCCGAGAACGGCCGCGGCGGCGGTGAGAAGAAGACGTTGCATGCGTGAGCACTCCGTGCGGGTGGATCGTGGGTCGGCTGGCAGCCGCGGCCCGCAAGACGGGCAGCTGACGCCAAGCTTGAGTGTACGGAGACCCGCCCGTGCCGACATCGCCGCGCACTCTTGTTATGGTTGCATCTGTCCGCAGCCCGCCGTGCCGCCCGGTGCGAGCCCTTCTCATGAACACCCCAGCCGTCCTTCAGCCCGTCCGCGTGTGGGACTTGCCCACGCGCCTGTTCCACTGGGGGCTGGCGCTGGCGGTGGCCGGCTCCGTCATCAGCGCCAAGATCGGCGGCGGCGCGATGGTCTGGCACTTCCGCTTCGGCTACGTGGTGCTGGCACTGCTGGCCTTCCGGGTGCTGTGGGGGCTGGTGGGCGGGCGTTGGTCGCGCTTCGCAAGCTTTGTCTACGCGCCCACCACCCTGTGGCGCTACCTGCAGGGCCGCGCCGCTCCGCAGGAGCGGCTGGACGTCGGCCACAGCCCCACGGGCGCGCTTTCCGTCTTTGCGCTGCTGGCGGTGCTGGCGGTGCAGCTGGGCACGGGCCTGGTGGCCGATGACGAGATCGCCCACCAGGGCCCGCTGTTCATGCTGGTGAGCACCGACAACTCGCTGGCCGCCACCAGCTGGCACAAGACCTGGGGCCAGTGGATGGTGCTGGGCCTGGTGGCGCTGCACGTGCTGGCCATCGTGTTCTACCTCGTGAAGAAGCGCATCAACCTCGTGCGTCCGATGCTGAACGGCGACAAGTCGCTGCCCCCCGACACCCCGGCCAGCGCCGACGGCCGCACACCGCGCGCGCTGGCTGCGGTGCTGCTGGCGGCCTGTGGGGCGCTGGCCTGGTGGGTGTCGAAACAGGGTTCATGAGCATGGCTGCACCCGAAGACCCGGCGCCGCAGGTCGAACTGCTGCCGGCGCAGAGCCAGGCACAGCTGGACACCGTGCGCGAGCTGTTCCGCGAATACGCTGCGCACCTGGGCGTGGACCTGTGCTTCCAGAACTTCGAGACCGAACTCGCCACGCTGCCCGGCGACTACGCCGCGCCCGGCGGCGCCCTGCTGCTGGCGCTGGTGGACGGTGCCCCCGCCGGCTGTGTGGCGCTGCGCCCGTTGGCCGATGTCGACTACCCCAACGCCTGCGAGATGAAGCGCCTGTACGTGCGCCGTGCCTTCCGCCGCTTCGGCCTGGGCCGCCTGCTCGCGCAGCAGCTGATGGACGTGGCCACGCAGGCCGGCTACAGCACGCTGCTGCTCGACACGCTGGACGACATGGAAGCCGCGCGCGGCCTCTACGCCAGCCTGGGCTTCGAAGAGATCCCGCCCTACTACTACAACCCCATCGCTGGCGCGCACTACCTCAAGGCCGAGCTCGACGCGCCCGGCACACGCTGGTAGGGCTGCTGCGGCCACCCCCGTTCTTCTTCAGCTGGGAGACCACCATCACCGTTTCGCTCGAACTCCAGGCCGGTGCCCTGCGCCTGGCCCTGCGCCCCGACCTCGGCGGCGCCATCGCCGGCCTGTGGCACGCGGGCGTGCCGGTGCTGCGCAGCACCGAGCCGGCCGAGCTGGCCAGCGCGCGCCTGTCGGGCTGCTACCCGCTGGTGCCCTACAGCAACCGCGTGGGCTACCGCCGCTTCGAGTGGCAGGGCCAGGCCCACACCACCGCCGCCAACTTCGACGACAACCCGCACTCGGTGCACGGCGTGGCCTGGCTGCGCGCCTGGACGGTGCTGTCGCACAGCGCCACCGAGGCCGAGCTGCAGTACGTGCACACGCCCGATGCGCACTGGCCCTTCGCCTTCACGCTGCGCCAGCGCTTCGCGCTCGCGCCTGCGGGGCTGCGCGTGGCGCTGCACTTCACCAACGATGCGCCGCAGGCGCAGCCCGTGGGCCTGGGCTGGCACCCGTATTTTCCGAAGCGCGACCACAGCCACCTGCAGATCCACGTGCAGGGCCGCTGGGACAGCGACGCGGTGGGCCTGCCCACGCAGCACGTGGTGCAGGCGCCGCTGGACGGCCCGACCTCGGGCATGAACTTCGACCACTGCTTCAGCGGCTGGCAGGGCCCGGCGCTGCTGCGCGACGAAGCGCTGTCGCTGACGCTGACCTCGTCGCTGCCCTACCTCGTGATCTTCACGCCGGCCACCAAGCCCTACCACTGCGTGGAGCCGGTCAGCCACGTCAGCAACGCCATCCAGATGGCCGACCCGCTGGCCCACGGGCTGCAGGCCGTGCCCCCGGGGGGCAGTTGCGAAGGCTGGATGCAGCTCGACATCGCCCAGGCCACCCCATGACGCGCCGCCACGAAGCCCAGGATTGGACGGCCCTGCCGGTGCCGCCCTCGCTGCTGGGCGAATCGCCTTTCTGGCACCCCGACGAGGCGGCCCTTTACTGGGTGGACATTCCCGGCCATGCGCTGCACCGCTGGGTGCCGGCGCGCGAGGCGCACACGCACTGGCCGCTGCCCAGCGAGCCGGGCTGCTGCGCGCCGCGCCCCGGCGGCGGCCTGCTGCTGGCCTGCCGCGACGGGCTGTGGCACTTCGACACCGAAACCGGTGCACGGCGCGCGCTCGCCGCACCGCCGTATGACCCCGCCAGGCAGCGCTTCAACGACGGCAAGGCCGACCCGCAGGGCCGCTTCTGGGTGGGCGCGCTGGACGACGCGCGCCAGCCGGTGGCAGCGCTGTACCGGTGGGCCGATGGCCAACTGGAAAGCCTGGTCGGCGGCATCGCGGTCAGCAACGGTCTGGCCTTCAGCCCTGATGGGCGCACGATGTACCGCAGCGACACCGGCAGCCACCGCATCCACGTCTGCGATTTCGACGGCAGCGATGGCAGCCGCTCCCGCGAGCGGGTCTTCGCCGAATTCGCGCCCAAGGTGCCCGGGCAGGACCTGGCGCTCTACGGCGGCCGCCCAGACGGCGCCGCGGTGGATGCCGAGGGCGCTTACTGGACGTCGATGTTCGAGGGCCAGCGCGTGCTGCGTTTCGCCCCCACCGGCGAACTGCTGGCTGAACTGCCGCTGCCGGTGCGCTGCGCCACGATGCCCTGCTTCGGCGGGCCTGACCTGCGAACGCTCTACCTGACCACCGCACGCGCGGGGCGCCCGGCCGAAGAACTGGCCGCGCAGCCCCTGGCGGGCTGCGTGTTGAGCCTGCGTGTGGATGTGCCCGGCTTGCCAGTGAACTTCGCCAAGTGAACGGGCCCCCAAGCTCGCTGGCGCTCGCTACCCCCCAGGGGGGCCGCCCGCCAGCGGCCCGGCGGAGCCGGTTCCGCGGCGGGAAGCTGGGTCGTGGGCATGGCTGAGCGCTCCGAACTGCTCGCCCGCCTGCGGGCTGGCGACGACTGGGACCTCGCCGTCATCGGCGGCGGCTGCGTCGGCCTGGGCGTGGCGCTGGACGCCACCGTGCGCGGCCTGCGCGTGGTGCTGCTCGAATCGCACGACTTCTCGCAAGGCACTTCCTCGCGCGCCACCAAGCTGGCGCACGGCGGCGTGCGCTACCTGGCCCAGGGCGACATCGGCCTCGTGCGCGAGGCGCTGCACGAACGCACGGCGCTGTTGCACAACGCGCCCCACGTGGCGGCGCGCCTGCCCTTCGTGATGCCGGCGTACCGGTGGTGGGAGCGCGCCTTCTACGGTGCCGGCCTGAAGATGTACGACGCGCTCGCCGGCCGCCAGGGCCTGGGTGCCACCGAGTGGCTGGGCGCAGCGCGCACGCGCGGCCTGCTGCCCGGCGTGAGCCCCGGCCTGGAAGGCATGGCGCTGCAAGGCGGTGTGCGTTACTGGGACGGCCAGTTCGACGACGCACGCCTGGCGCTGCTGTTGGCGCGCACCGCGCTGGCCCGCGGCGCGCTGGTGCTCAACCATTGCGGCGTCACGGCGCTGCATCACGAGAACGGGCAGGTGCGCGGCCTGCAGGTGCAGGACCGCGAGACGGGCTCGTCCATCGCCCTGCGCGCGCGCTGCGTCGTCAATGCCACCGGCGTGTGGGTCGACGGCATCCGCGCCATGGACCACGCCGCCGCCACCACCTCTGCCCCGGCAGACGCGGCGCCGCCCGCGCTGGTGGCACCCAGCCAGGGTGTGCATCTGGTGGTGGACCGCGCTTTCCTGCCCGGCGACCACGCGCTGCTCGTGCCCAAGACGGCCGACGGCCGCGTGCTCTTTGCCGTGCCCTGGCTGGGCAAGACGGTGCTGGGCACCACCGACACGCCGCGCAGCGACCTCGCGCGCGAGCCGCAGCCCTTTGCCGAAGAAGTGGCCTTCATCCTCGACGAAGCCGGGCGCTACCTGGCACGCGCGCCGCAGCGCAGCGACGTGCGTTCGGTGTGGGTGGGCCTGCGCCCGCTGGTGAAGCCGCAAGCCGCCCGGCCGGGCGAGACAGGCCGCACGCAGGCGCTCTCGCGCGAACACACGGTGCTGGTCGACGCCTCCGGCCTCGTCACGGTGACGGGCGGCAAGTGGACCACCTACCGCGCGATGGCCGAAGACGTGCTGCAGCAGGCGATGGCCCGCGGCCTGCTGCCGCAGCGCCCGGCCGGTGCCACAGCGACGCTGCGGCTGCTGGGCGCCGCACCCGGCCGGCCGCTGAGCGAGCCGCCAGGTGAGCACCTCTATGGCAGCGAAGCGCCGCGCCTGCGCAGCCTGCCCGGCGCCGACCGCTGGCTGTGGCGCGACGCCGAAACCGGCCGGGGTGCGCTCAGCGAGGCGATGGTGCGTTTCGCCGTGCGCCACGAACTGGCGCGCAGCGTGGAGGACGTGCTGGCCCGGCGATGCCGGCTGCTCTTTCTGGACGCGGCCGAGGCGGCGCGTCTGGCCGCGCCCGTGGCCGAGATCGTGGCCGAGGAACTCGGCGCGGGGCCAGCGGCGGACACCACCAGCTTCCTGGCCTTGGCCGCGCAGTACCAGCAGATGCCTTGAGAAAGTGAAGCGGGGCCTGCCGGCCCCGTCTCGCGTTGGCTCGGCCCGCAGGCCGTGCGTGTCACATGCTGCTGTACTTCACCGAACACCCGTAAGGCCGCGTGTTGGCTTGCGTGACCGGCTTGCCCGCCAGTGTCTCGGCCAGCGCGGCCTTGACGAAGTTCTTCGCGCCCGGGATGTCGGCCGGGTTCGAGCTCGGCTTGTCGTCGATGCCACCCGCATAGACCAGCGTGCCTGCCGGGTCGACGATGTACATGTGCGGCGTGGTGCGCGCACCGTAGGCGCGGCCGATCTTGCCGTCGTCGTCCATCAGCGTGGCGGTGGCGGCGGCCTTTTCGCCCTGCATCCACTGCGCCAGCTCCGCGGGCTTCTTGTAGTCCTTCGAATCAGGCGCTGTGGAGCTCACGGCCAGCCACACCACGCCCTTGGCGGTGGCCTCCTTCTGTGTGCCCTGCATGTTCTGGCTCTTGTAGTGCTTCACCACGAAGGGGCAGCCGGGGTTCACCCACTCCAGCACCACGTGCTTGCCCTTGAAATCGGCCAGCGAGACGGTCTTGCCGCTGGCGTCGGTGGCGGTGAAGGCCGGTGCGGGCTGGCCCACGGTGGCGGTGGCCGCGGCATTGCCGGCGGCGAAGCCGAGGACCGCGAAGGCGGCCAGCGTGGTGGCGGCGAGCTTGAGGTTCAGCATGTCGGGGCTCCTGGGTTCAGGGTTTCGGCAGGGTTTGAAGCGCGGTGCGCACTTCGTCGACGGACAGAATTTCGCTCAGAAGCCGCGGCCCTGCGGCACCAGGGGCATAGAGCGCGTAGACCGGTACGCCGCTGCGCCCCAGGCGCGTGAGCTCGGCGGTGATGGCGGGGTCGCGGCGTGTCCAGTCGGCGCGCAGGCGCAGCACCTGGCGCTCGTCGAAGGCCTGCACCACCTGGCTGTTGGCCAGCGCGCCGCGTTTGTTGAACTGGCAGGTCACGCACCATGCCGCGGTGAAGTCGACGAACACCGGCTTGCCTTCGGCGCGGGCTTGCGCCATGCGCTCGGGCGACCAGGGCTGCCAGCCGTCGCTGCTGCCCACCGCGCCGGGCGAGGCCACGGCCTCCTGGCGCAGGCTGGGGCCGGCCCAGAAGAGCGTGGCCGCGACCAGCAGCACCGCCGCCGTGCCGAAGCCGCGCCGCGCCGCCGTGCCCAGCCCCGGCGAGCCCAGGGCCCATGCCGCGAAGGCCAGCGCCACCAGCAGCAGCAGCAGGGCGGCCACGCCGTCGATGCCGGCCTGCTGGCCCAGCACCCACACCAGCCACACCACGGTGGCGAACATCGGGAAGGCCATCAGCGTCTTGAAGTGCGACATCCACACCCCCGGCCGCGGCAGCAGCTGCGCCACACGCGGCCAGGCGCTAGCGGCGAGGTAGGGCAGCGCCATGCCCAGGCCCAGGGCCGCGAAGACACTCAGCGCCTGCACCGTGGGCAGCGTGACGGCCAGGCCCAGCGAGGCGCCCATGAAAGGCGCGGTGCAGGGCGAAGCCACGGCCACGGCCAGCACGCCGGTGAGCGCCGAATCCACCACCGGGTGGCGGGCGCGGGCCGCGGCCAGCGAACTCGGCAGCACCGAGCCAAACTCGAAGACGCCGGCCAGGTTCAGGCCAATCAGCGTGAACAGCGCGGCCAGCGCCGCCACCACCGCGGGCGACTGCAGCTGGAAGCCCCAGCCCAGCTGTTCACCGCCGGCGCGCAGTGCCAGCAACAGGCCGGCCAGCGCCACGAAGGACAACACCACGCCGGCCGTGTAGGCCAGCCCGCCGGCCAGCAGCGCGCGGCGGTCTTGCGCGTGGCTGGCAAAGCCCATCACCTTGAGCGACAGCACCGGGAAGACGCAGGGCATCAGGTTCAGCAGTGCACCGCCCAGCAGCGCCAGCAGCAGGGCCCAACCCAGGCTGGTGGCGGCGACTGCAGGCGCGCCCCCGGCGGCTGCGGCCGCGGGTGCGGCGTCCACCAGTGGCGGCAGCGTGGCGGGGGCCGCGGTGGCTGCCGGCCAAGGGCCCTGCACCGCCACCTGCACCTGCACGCCCGTGGGCACGCCTTCGGCCACCAGCACGCTGGGCATCGTGGCCGGCGATTCGGTGCGCTGCGGGTCCAGCGGCACGCGGGCCGTCCAGGTGCCGCCGTCCCACTTTTCTTCGGGCTTGGCAGCGTTCTGGATCACGCCCGTGGTCTCGGGGAAGTAGGCAATGGCCTTGCCTTGCCAGGCAGCGGGCAAGCCACTGACCTGCAGCACCAGCGCGCCTTGCTCGATGCGGGCGCTGGCCTGGCTGCCGTTCACCGGCTGCGGCAGCGCCGTGCGCGCGGCTTCGAACAACGCGGCATGCCCGGCCGTGGCGGCCTGCGCCGGCACGCGCAGGACGAAGTCGCCGCCCTCGGGGATGCACACGTCCTTGCACACCAGCCAGTCGGCGCGCAGCTTGACTTCGAGGGTGTCGCCCTTGAAGCCGGCGGGCACCGTCACGGGCACCGGCAGCAGCAGCGTGCCCTCGTAGCCGAAGTTCAGCAGCGGGCCCAGCGGCAGCTTGGCCGGCGTGGGCCACTCGATGTCGCCGGCCTGCACGCCCGCCGGCAGCTGCCACTCCATCGTGGTGGGCAGGCCGGAATCGCCTGGGTTCTTCCAGTAGGTGTGCCAGTGCGGGGCGTGCTGGATCTTCAGGCCCAGCCACATGGGCTTGCCCGGTGTCACGCCTTCGGGCGCATGCGCCACGAGCTCGGCCTTGACCTGGGGCGTGGTGACAGTGGCGCTGGGTGTCTGCGCTTGCGCGACCTGCAGGCTGCACAGCCAGAGCGCTGCGGCCCACAGGGGCGACAGCCGGGAAAGCAAAGAAGGGCGCATGGCGCTGGGGGTCTTCATGGGCCGGGTTCGACGCCCTCGGGCGCCACGGGTTCCGCAGGAGCACGCATTGTCGGCGCGGGGCCCCGCCCCCGGCGCTGGCGGGCTTCTGCAAGAGCCCCTTTTGGGGGCGTGCGGGTTTCTTCGTATAATTCCGAGGCTTTGCTGACCTCACTCGACTATGGCGATCGAACGGCACACCCGGAACGACCGCTGGGACGATGAAGAAAACGAGGCAGCAGGCACGGCGGCCGGGCAGAAGAAGTTCCAGCCGCTGAGCAGGGAGGAAGCCCAAGCGCTGCGCGCCATCGACCCACCACTCTCGCCGTGGCGGGTCATCGGTGTGCAGGCGGCGGTCGGTGGGGTGGTGGCGCTGTTGGCGCTGCTGATCACGGGCCGCTCCGATGCAGGGTGGTCGGCGCTTTACGGCGCCGCCACGGTGGTGATACCGGGCGCCTTGATGGCGCGCGGCATGACCAGCCGGCTTTCCAGCATGTCGCCAGCGGCCAGCGCCGTCAGCTTCATGTTGTGGGAAGCAGTGAAGATTGCGGTTTCGTTGGCCATGCTCGCGCTGGCGCCGAAACTCGTGCAGCCCCTGAGCTGGCCAGCTTTGCTGGTGGGCCTGGTGCTGTGCATGAAGGTTTACTGGCTGGCGCTGTCATGGCGCGGCCGCAAAGTCAGTCGCTAAGCACACGGGACGATCAAAAACATGGCAGCCGAAGGCAAAGCGCCGACCGCAGGCGAGTACATCGTCCACCACTTGCAGCATCTGCAGAACCAGAAGCAGACGGCGGTGGTGGATTTCTCGGTCTTCAACCTCGACTCCATCTTCTGGGCCACGCTGCTGGGCATCGTGGGCTGCTTCTTCCTGTGGCGCGCCGCCTCCAAGGCCACTTCGGGTGTGCCGGGCCGCTTCCAGGCTGCGGTGGAGCTGCTGGTCGAGATGGTCGACAGCCAGGCCAAGGGCATCGTGCACAACGCCAACAGCCGCAAGCTGGTGGCCCCGCTGGCGCTGACCGTGTTCGTCTGGATCTTCCTGATGAACGCGATGGACCTGCTGCCGGTCGACCTGCTGCCCGCCATCTGGCACGTGGCCGGCCCCGCCATGGGCATGCCCGACTACCAGCGCGTGGTGCCCACCGCCGACCTGTCGGTGACGATGGGTCTGTCGGTGAGCGTGCTGCTGATCTGCCTGTTCTACAACGTCAAGATCAAGGGCTTCGGCGGCTGGGTGCACGAGCTCTTCTCGGCGCCCTTCGGCGACAAGTGGTTCCTGTACCCGGTGAACTTCGCGATGCAGCTCATCGAGTTCGTCGCCAAGACCGTTTCGCACGGCATGCGGCTGTTCGGCAACATGTACGCCGGCGAACTGATCTTCATGCTGATCGCGCTGATGGGCGGTGCCTGGAGCCTGTCGGCCACCGGCATCGGCCTGGCCATCGGCCACATCATCGCCGGCAGCGTGTGGGCCATCTTCCACATCCTGATCATCACCCTGCAGGCCTTCGTGTTCATGATGCTGACGCTGGTGTACGTGGGCCAAGCCCATGACGCGCACTGAGTCGGCGGCCTGATCCCTCGTTTTCTGGTTCGTTTCTCTCGTTCGTTTTTCCCTTTCTCTCTCTTTCCCCTCACTGTCCTTTCTGGAGCAAAAAATGGAAGTCATCAGCTTTGTCGCCCTCGCCGCCGGCCTGATCATTGGTCTGGGTGCCGTCGGTGCCTGTATCGGCATCGGCATCATGGGCAGCAAGTACCTCGAATCGGCTGCCCGCCAGCCCGAGCTGATGGGCGAACTGCAGACCAAGATGTTCCTGCTGGCCGGCCTGATCGACGCGGCCTTCATCATCGGCACCGGTATCGCGCTGTGGTTCGCCACCGCCAACCCGTTCCTGGCCCAGATCGCCAACCTGCCGAAGTAAACAAGACCACCCCGAAGCGGCTGACGCCGCTCCCCTCAAAGGGGCAACGCCAACGGCCCGGCAAAGCCGGTTCCGTGGCGTTTGCTTGGAAGGAGTCTGACCTGTGCGAGGCATGAATTGAGCATCAACGCCACCCTCATCATCCAGATGATCGTCTTCGCGATCCTGGTCTGGTTCACGATGAAGTTCGTCTGGCCGCCGATCACCACCGCGCTCGACGAGCGCGCGAAGAAGATCGCCGATGGCCTGAGCGCCGCTGACAAGGCCAAGACAGAGCTTGCCGCCGCCAACAAGCGCGTGGAAGCCCAGCTCTCGGCCGCCCGCGACGACGCCAACAAGCGCCTGGCCGATGCCGAGCGCCTGGCGCAGCAGATGATCGAGGAAGCCAAGGGCCGCGCGTCCGAAGAGGCGGCCAAGATCATCGCTGCGGCGCGCGCCGAAGCCGAGCAAGAGTCGGTGAAGGCCCGCGAAGCCCTGCGCGAGCAGGTGGCCGGTCTGGCCGTCAAGGGTGCAGAAGCCATCCTGCGCAAGGAAGTCAACGCTTCGGTGCACGCCGACCTGCTGGGTCGCCTGAAGGCGGAGCTCTGACATGGCCGAGCTGGCGACGATCGCGCGCCCCTACGCCGACGCCCTGTTCAAGGCTGTCGGCGGCAGTGACGCCCAGGCGCTGAAGGCGCAGTTGAACTCGCTGGCGGCCCTGGCCGCCGACGAGGGCCTGCGCCAGTTCGCCGACAACCCGAAGGTGACGTCGCAGCAGGTCTTCGACCTGATCGCCGGCATCGCCGTGAGCAAGGGCCTGGCGCTCGACGTCAAGCTGGCCAACCTGCTGCAGGCGGTGCTGGAAAACGGCCGCCTCTCGGCCCTGCCCGAGGTGGCCACGCAGTTCCAGGCGCTGGTCAACGGCAGCACCGGTGTGTCGGACGCCCTGATCCAGAGCGCCTTCCCCATCGAAGGCGCTGCGCTGGCCGAGCTGGTGGCGACGCTGGAGAAGCGTTTTGCCGCGAAGCTGAATGCGAAGGTGGAACTCGCGCCCGAGCTCATCGGTGGTGTGCGCGTCGTGGTCGGTGACGAGGTGCTCGACACCAGCGTCAAGGCCCGTCTTGAACAGATGAAGGTTGCGCTGACCGCGTAACGACCCCATTCGGTCATTGGGGCGGTCGCCGCCTGATGCCCTTCGGAGAAAAGCATGAACCTGAATCCCGCAGAAATTTCCGAGCTGATCAAGAGCCGCATCGAAGGCCTTGCCGTCTCGGCCGACATCAAGAACCAGGGCACCGTCGTGTCCGTCACCGACGGCATCGTGCGTGTGCACGGCCTGTCCGACGTGATGGCCGGCGAAATGCTGGAATTCCCCGCCACGGCCAGCGGCCAGGCCACCTACGGCCTCGCGCTGAACCTCGAGCGTGACTCGGTGGGCGCGGTGATTCTGGGTGAGTACGAGCACATCTCCGAAGGCGACACCGTCAAGTGCACGGGCAACATCCTGTCCGTGCCCGTCGGCCCCGAGCTGATCGGCCGCGTGGTCAACGCCCTGGGCCAGCCCATCGACGGCAAGGGCCCGATCAACGCCAAGATGACCGACGTCATCGAGAAGGTGGCGCCGGGCGTGATCGCCCGTAAATCGGTGGACCAGCCGCTGCAGACCGGCCTGAAGTCCATCGACGCGATGGTGCCCGTCGGTCGTGGCCAGCGCGAGCTGATCATCGGCGATCGCCAGACCGGCAAGACCGCCGTGGCCATTGACACCATCATCAACCAGAAGGGCCAGAACGTCACCTGCGTGTACGTGGCCATCGGTCAGAAAGCCAGCTCCATCAAGAACGTGGTGCGCGCGCTGGAGCAAGCCGGTGCGATGGAGTACACCATCGTCGTGGCTGCGTCGGCTTCCGAGTCGGCCGCCATGCAGTACGTCAGCGCCTACTCGGGCTGCACGATGGGCGAGTACTTCCGCGACCGCGGCCAAGACGCCCTGATCGTGTACGACGACCTGTCCAAGCAGGCCGTGGCCTACCGCCAGGTCTCGCTGCTGCTGCGCCGCCCGCCGGGCCGCGAAGCCTACCCCGGCGACGTGTTCTATCTCCACAGCCGCCTGCTGGAGCGCGCCGCCCGCGTGAACGCCGACTACGTCGAAGCCTTCACCAAGGGTGAAGTCAAGGGCAAGACGGGTTCGCTGACGGCACTGCCCATCATCGAAACGCAAGCCGGTGACGTGTCGGCCTTCGTGCCCACCAACGTGATCTCGATCACCGACGGCCAGATCTTCCTGGAAACCAGCCTGTTCAACGCCGGCATCCGCCCCGCCATCAACGCCGGTATCTCGGTGTCGCGCGTCGGTGGTGCTGCCCAGACCAAGCTGATCAAGAGCCTGTCCGGCGGTATCCGTACCGACCTGGCCCAGTACCGTGAACTGGCCGCATTCGCGCAGTTCGCTTCCGATCTGGACGCCGCCACCCGCAAGCAGCTCGACCGCGGTGCCCGCGTGACCGAACTGCTGAAGCAGGCCCAGTACAGCCCGCTGCCCATCAGCCTGATGGGTGCCACGCTGTACGCGGTGAACAAGGGCTTCCTGGACGACATCGACGTCAAGAAGGTCCTGGCTTTCGAACACGGCCTGCACCAGCACCTGAAGAGCAGCCACGCTGCCCTGCTGGCCAAGCTGGAAAACGACAAGGCCATGGACAAGGGCGCGGAAGAAGAACTGGCTGGCGCGATCACCGCGTTCAAGAAGTCCTTCGCCTAAGCAGCCTGACCAAGGAGCAAGACCATGGCGGTCGGCAAAGAGATACGCGGCAAGATCAAATCGGTGGAGAACACCAAGAAGATCACCAAGGCCATGGAAATGGTCGCCGCTTCGAAGATGCGCAAGGCGCAGGAGCGCATGCGCTCGGCGCGGCCCTACGCCGACAAGATCCGCAACATCACGGCGCACCTGTCCCAGGCCAACCCTGAGTACAAGAGCCCGTACATGCGGACCGGCGGCACGGCCAAGGCCGTGGGCTTCATCGTCGTCACCACCGACAAGGGTCTGTGCGGCGGCCTGAACACCAACGTGCTGCGCGCCGTCACGAACAAGATGAAGGAAGTCCAGGCCGCGGGCAACGCCATCCAGGCGGTGGCCATCGGCAACAAGGGCTTCAGCTTCCTCAATCGCATCGGTGCCAACGTCGTCAGCCACGCCACGCAGCTGGGCGACGCCCCGCAGCTGGAAAAGCTGATCGGCCCGGTGAAGGTGATGCTGGACGCTTTCGTGGCCGGCAAGCTGGACGCCGTGTACGTCTGCTACACCAACTTCATCAACACGATGAAGCAGGAGCCGATGGTCGAGCAGCTGCTGCCGCTGTCCGGCGCCCGCCTGGCGCAGACCGAAGCCGAGAAGAAGCAGTACGGCTGGGACTACATCTACGAGCCCGACGCCGCCACCGTCATCGACGAGCTGCTCACGCGCTACATCGAGGCGCTGGTCTTCCAGGCCGTGGCCGAGAACATGGCCAGCGAGCAGAGCGCGCGCATGGTGGCCATGAAGGCCGCCACCGACAACGCCGGCACGCTGATCGGTGAGCTCAAGCTCATCTACAACAAGACCCGCCAGGCCGCGATCACGAAGGAACTCTCCGAGATCGTCAGCGGCGCCGCCGCGATCTCGGGCTGAGCCCACGGCCGCAACAGATTACGTTTGAAGGATCACTGAAATGTCGAACACGCAAGCCCAAGGCAAGATCGTCCAGTGCATCGGCGCGGTGGTGGACGTCGAGTTCCCCCGCGACGCCATGCCCCGCGTCTACGACGCACTGAAGCTCGAGGGCACCGCCCTGACGCTGGAAGTGCAGCAGCAGCTCGGCGACGGCATCGTGCGCACCATCGCACTGGGCTCGTCGGACGGCCTGCGCCGCGGCCTGATGGTCAGCAACACCGGCGCCAACATCACCGTGCCCGTGGGCAAGGCGACGCTGGGCCGCATCATGGACGTGCTGGGCAACCCCATCGACGAGCGCGGCCCCGTGAGCATGGAGCTGTCGGCCCCCATCCACCGCAAGGCCCCGGCCTACGACGAACTCAGCCCCTCGCAAGAGCTGCTGGAAACCGGCATCAAGGTGATCGACCTAATCTGCCCCTTCGCCAAGGGCGGCAAGGTGGGTCTGTTCGGCGGCGCCGGCGTCGGCAAGACCGTGAACATGATGGAGCTCATCAACAACATCGCCAAGGCGCACAGCGGCTTGTCGGTGTTCGCGGGCGTGGGTGAGCGCACCCGTGAGGGCAACGACTTCTACCACGAGATGTCCGATTCGGGCGTCGTGAACCAGGACAACCTGGCCGAGTCGAAAGTGGCCATGGTCTACGGCCAGATGAACGAGCCGCCGGGCAACCGCCTGCGCGTGGCCCTGACCGGTCTGACCATCGCCGAAAGCTTCCGCGACGAAGGCCGTGACGTGCTGTTCTTCGTGGACAACATCTACCGCTACACGCTGGCCGGTACGGAAGTGTCGGCCCTGCTGGGCCGCATGCCTTCCGCCGTGGGCTACCAGCCGACGCTGGCCGAGGAAATGGGCCGCCTGCAGGAGCGCATCACCTCCACCAAGGTGGGCTCGATCACCTCCATCCAGGCCGTGTACGTGCCTGCGGACGACCTGACCGACCCCTCGCCCGCCACGACCTTCGCCCACCTGGACGCCACCGTGGTGTTGAGCCGCGACATCGCCGCGCTGGGCATCTACCCCGCCGTGGACCCGCTGGACAGCACCTCGCGCCAGATCGACCCGAACGTGGTCGGCCAGGAGCACTACGAGACCACGCGTGCCGTGCAGGCCACGCTGCAGCGCTACAAGGAACTGCGCGACATCATCGCGATCCTGGGCATGGACGAACTGAGCCCCGAAGACAAGCTGGCCGTGGCCCGCGCGCGCAAGATCCAGCGCTTCCTGAGCCAGCCCTTCCACGTGGCCGAAGTGTTCACGGGCACGCCGGGCAAGTACGTGCCGCTGAAGGAAACCATCCGCGGCTTCAAGATGATCGTGGCTGGCGAGTGCGACGCGCTGCCCGAGCAGGCCTTCTACATGGTCGGCACCATCGACGAAGCGTTCGAAAAGGCCAAGAAGATCAACTGATGGGCCCCCGGGCTCGCTGGCGCTCGCCACCCCCCGAGTGGGCCGTTCGCCAGCGGACCGGCGAAGCCGGATCCGCGGCTTCTGCTTGATCAGCAGCCCCAGACACCAAGGACACCCCGATGGCAACTCTCCACGTTGATGTGGTTTCGGCTGAAGAGAGCATCTTCAGCGGCGAAGCCAAGTTCGTCGCCCTGCCGGGCGAGAACGGCGAACTCGGCATCCTGCCGCGCCACACGCCGCTGATCACGCGCATCCGCCCGGGTGCCGTGCGCATCGAGAAGGCCGACGGCTCGGGCGAAGAGTTCGTGTTCGTGGCCGGTGGCATCCTGGAAGTGCAGCCGGGCACGGTGACGGTGCTCGCCGACACCGCCATCCGCGGCCACGACCTCGACGAAGCCAAGGCCCTGGAAGCCAAGAAGCTGGCCGAAGAGGCGATGAAAAACGCCAAGAGCGACATCGACCTGGCCGCCGCCCAAGGCGAGTTCGCGGCCATGGCCGCGCAGCTGGCGGCCATCCAGAAGCTGCGCAAGAAGTAAGCCGCGCAGCCCACGGCAAGAAGACCCGCCCGGCTACCGCCCGGCGGGTTTTTTCATGCCTGCGCGGTGCCGCTACAGTGCAGGCACGGCCCCTTGGCGCTGCCGGCGCCCGGCCTGCAGGAGCACGGCATGACCAAGAAGGCCAAGAGCGAGACCGACAAGCCCCAACGCCTGGGCAAGGCGGCCTACATCGAACAACTCGCGCCGCTGGAGCTGGAGCTCAACGACATGGCGCGCTGGCTGCAGCACAGCGGGCAGCGCGTGCTGGTGCTGATCGAGGGGCGCGACACCGCCGGCAAGGGTGGCGTCATCTCGGCCATCAGCGACACGCTGAACCCGCGCCAGTGCCGCGTGGTCGCGCTGCCCAAGCCCAACGACCGCGAGCGCACGCAGTGGTACTTCCAGCGTTACGTGCCGCACCTGCCGGCAGCCGGTGAGATCGTGCTCTTCGACCGCAGCTGGTACAACCGCGCCGGCGTCGAGAGGGTCATGGGCTACTGCAGCGAGGCGCAGGTCGAGACCTTCCTCAAGCAGGCGCCGGTGTTCGAGAAGATGCTGGTCGACGACGGCATCCTGCTCTTCAAGTACTGGCTGACGGTGGACCAGGTGCAGCAGGAAGAGCGCTTCGCCGAACGCCTGGCCGACCCGCTCAAGCGCTGGAAGCTCAGCCCCATCGACCTCGAAGCGCGGGCGCGTTACGCCGACTACACGGAGGCCCGCAACACGATGCTCGCCGCCACACACAGCAAGCGAACGCCGTGGACCTTGGTCGACTTCAACGACCAGCGCCGCGGCCGGCTGGCGCTGATACGCGACCTGCTGGCTCGCCTGCCCGACCACGCCGTGCCCGAGCCAGCGCTGGAGTTCCCGCCGCTGCCCTACCCGCCGCTGAAAGAGCGCTTCAAGGCGGGCTTCAAGGCTATCTGAAGGCCTCAGCCCTCAGCAGGGCCTTCAGTGGTGGTGCACGTGCTCGCCGGCCTTGAGCTTGTAGACGGTGCCGCAGTACGGGCAACGCCCTTCACCGGTGGTGGCCACGTCGATGAAGACCTTGGGGTGGTTGCTCCACAAGGCCATCTTGGGGTTGGGGCAGAAGGTCACGCCCGGGCCCTGCAGCTCGGCGGCGCTCACTTCGACCACTGCTTTCGGTTCAGCCATGTTCTTCCTCAGGCCACCGGCGTGAGCCAGTGCGCGTACTTGGGGTTGCGGCCGTTCACGATGTCGAAGAAGGCCGTCTGGATCTTCTCGGTGATGGGGCCGCGGCGGCCCGCGCCGAGTTCGATGCGGTCGAGCTCGCGGATAGGCGTCACTTCAGCGGCGGTGCCGGTGAAGAAGGCCTCGTCGCAGATGTAGACCTCGTCGCGCGTGATGCGCTTTTCCTTCAGCGTCAGGCCCAGGTCCTGGCAGATGTGGAAGATGGTGTCGCGCGTGATGCCGTTCAGCGCGCCGGCACTGAGGTCCGGCGTGTAGACCACGCCCTTCTTGATGACGAAGAGGTTCTCGCCCGCGCCTTCGGCCACGAAACCGGCGGGGTCGAGCAGCATGGCCTCGTCGTAGCCCTCGTCGGTGGCTTCCATGTTGGCCAGGATGCTGTTGGTGTAGTTGCTCACCGCCTTGGCCTGCGTCATCGTGATGTTGACGTGGTGCCTCGTGTAGCTGCTGGTCTTCACGCGGATGCCACGCTGCAGGCCTTCTTCACCCAGGTAGGCGCCCCAGGGCCAGGCCGCCACCATCAGGTGGATGGTGTTGCCCTTGGGGCTGACACCGAGCTTCTTGTCGCCGATCCAGGTCAGCGGGCGCAGGTAGCAGCTTTCCAGCTGGTTCACGCGCACCACCTCGCGCTGCGCCTCCATCACCTGCTCGGGCGTGAAGGGGATCTTCATGCGCAGGATCTTGGCGCTGTTGAAGAGGCGCTCGGTGTGCTCTTGCAGGCGGAAGATGGCCGTGCCCTGCGCCGTCTTGTAGGCGCGCACGCCTTCGAAGGCGCCGCAGCCATAGTGCAGCGTGTGGCTCAGCACGTGGATCTTGGCGTCGCGCCATTCGACGAGCTGGCCGTCCATCCAGATCTTGCCGTCGCGGTCTGACATCGACATGGAAACTCCTTCGGGGTGTGCGTGCTGCGGTGAAGCGCCGGATTTTAGGTGTCGCTCCGGGCTGCGACGCGCTGCAGCTGCCATTGCGTGACGCGGCCGCCGTGCAGCGTGACCTGCACCTCGTCGCCCGTCTCGTCGGCCCAGGCCCAGACCTCGGTGCCGCCGCTTTCGGCCTGCACGGGGCGGCCCAGGCTGAGTGTCAGGCGCAGCACCTGCGGCAAGCGCATGCCGGCGTGCAGCTTGGCGTTCAGCATCACGGCGCTGGGTACCACGCCCACCGGCCGCTGGCTGGCAATGCGCAGTGTGCGCAGCGCCTGGCTGAACTGCAGCAGCAGCCAGAACACGATGACGGTGAGGGCCAGCAGCACGCCCGGCCCGCCGTAGCTCAGCCAGCCGCCGACCACCGCCGCCAGTGCCAGCGCCCAGCCCAGAGCGGCCTGCGCCTTCGCGGAGAATCGTGGGGATGACGGCTTTGCAGACATGGGTGATCAATCTCGACAGGGCGCCCGAGCGGCTGGCTCGCATCAGCGCGCAGCTGCAGGCCCTGCAACTGCCCTACACGCGTCTCGCGGCGGTGGATGCGCGGGCCCTGACACCAGCCCAGAGGGCCGCTCTCGACGAGCCGGCCTTCCACCGCAAACACGGCATGACGCCGGTGCCGGGCGAGCTGGGATGTTACCTGTCGCACATCGAGGTGATGCGCGCCTTTCTGGCCAGCGAGGCGCAGTTTGCGCTGGTGCTGGAAGACGACGTGCTGCTGCAGAACAGCCTGCCTGCGGTGCTGCAGGGCCTGATGCAGCACCCCACGCGCTGGGACGTGGTGAAGCTCTCCGCCGTGCACCGCGGCACGCCGCAGCCCTACCTGCAGGTGGCACCCGGCCACCAGTTGGCGGTGATGCTGAGCCGCTGCACCGGCAGCAGTGCCTACCTGATGAACCGTCGCGCCGCGCAGGCCTACCTGCGAGAACGCGACGGCCTGCTGCCGATGCAACTGCCCTACGACCATGTCTTCGACCAGGGCTGGCGCTTCGGCCTGAAGTTCCGCCTCGTCACGCCCACGCCCTGCGGGCACGACGAGCACATCGCCAGCACCATCACCGCACCCGCGGGCGGCAGCCGCAAGTTCCACTGGACCCGGCGATTGCCCACCTACGCCTACCGCATTGGCAACGAACTGAAGCGCCTGGCCTACGGGCTGCGCGAAACCCGCCTCGAACGCCACACCACGCAAAGCAGCGCGGGCTGAGCGCTGCGCCGTTCAGTCGGGCAGGGTTCGACCGACGCGGCCGGTTCGCAGCGCATCGGCCCAATCGACGCGGCCCGCATCTTCGGCGCGGGCGGCGGCCTGCTCCCAGTCGTAGGCCGTCTGCCGCAGCTCGGCCTGCCAGCCCTGGGCCCCGAGGCTGAGCAAGGCCCAGCGCGCGTGCGGGCTGCTGTTCTCGACGTGGTGGCGGTGGGGCTGGTCGTGGTCGTAGGCCGGCAGGCCCACGCTGCCGGGGTTCAGCAACAGGCGCCCGTCCACCAGGGCCATGCGGGGCAGGTGCGTGTGGCCGCACAGCAGCACCTGCGCGCCAGCGGGCCAGCCGCTGCCCGCGCGGGCGCGCATTTCGGCCTCGGTGGCCGGGCGCAGACCGGGTGACGCGGGCGGCGCGAAGTCGGGTGTCACCGTGTGCAGCCAGGGCTCCAGGTCGCTCGACGGTGTGCCGTGGAAGAGCGCCACGGCGCCGCCGGCCAGCATCGCATGGCCGGGCAGCGCGGCCACCCAGGCCCGCTGTGCGGCGTTCAGCGCTGCTGCGGCCCTCGCGTCACTGGCGCCTTGTGGCGTGCGCGTGTCGAGCAGCTGACGCTCATGGTTGCCGGCGATGGTGGGCCCGGGGCGGGCCATCAGGAAGGCGGCTGTCTCGCTGGGCCACAAGGGGCCGCTGAGGATGTCGCCGAGGTTGATCACGCCCTCGACGCCGGCCGCCTCGATCTCGGCCCATACCGCCTGCAGCGCTGGCAGGTTGCCGTGGATGTCGGAGACCACCGCCCAGCGCATGGCTGTGCGCCTGCGCTCAGTAGCGCTGTCCGCGTGCGATGTCGGCCCGCACCGCGGCCGGCAGCCGGCGCAGCATGTAGCGCACGGCCAGCGGGATGAGCACGAGGTCGTCCACCACGCCCAGCAGCGGGATGAAGTCGGGCAAGAGGTCGATCGGCGACAGCAGGTACAGCACCAGCAGCGCCGCGGCCGGCTTCAGCCAGCGCGGCTGCAAAGGGTGGCGCAGCGCACGCCAGAGCTGCAGCGCGTCGCTGCGCAACAGGGTCCACAGCACCGCCAGCTTCTTCCACATGGTCGTCCTTTCCAGCCCCAACAGCGCAGAACTTAGGGGCGAGGGGCCCAGCTCACAAGACCGGGCCTGATTCACCCCAGCCCGCGCACGGCCTCGATGGCCTGCTCGATGCGTTCCACTGCGTGCACCGTCAGCCCTTCGATCGGCTTCTTCGGCGCGTTGGCCTTGGGCACCACGGCCACGCTGAAGCCGAGCTTGGCGGCTTCTCTCAACCGCTCTTGCCCGCGCGGTGCAGGCCGCACCTCGCCGGCCAGGCCGACTTCGCCGAAGGCGATGAAGCCGCGCGGCAGCGCCTTGCCACGCAGGCTGCCCTGGATGGCCAGCAGCACCGCCAAGTCGGCCGCCGGCTCGGCGATGCGCACGCCGCCCACGGCGTTGACGAACACGTCCTGGTCCAGGCAGGCCACGCCCGCGTGGCGGTGCAGCACCGCCAGCAGCATGGCCAGGCGGTCGCGGTCCAGGCCCACGCTGAGGCGCCGCGGGCTGGGCCCGCCGCTGTCCACCAGCGCCTGGATCTCCACCAGCAGCGGCCGCGTGCCTTCCAGCGTCACCAGCACGCAGCTGCCGGGCACGGGCTCGCTGTGCGTGCTGAGGAAGATGGCGCTCGGGTTGCTCACGCCGCGCAGGCCTTTTTCGGTCATCGCGAAGACGCCGATCTCGTTCACGGCGCCGAAGCGGTTCTTGATGGCGCGCACCATGCGGAAGCTGCTGTGCGTGTCGCCCTCGAAGTACAGCACCGTGTCGACGATGTGCTCCAGCACGCGCGGCCCGGCCAGCGCACCTTCCTTCGTGACGTGGCCCACCAGCACCACCGTGCAGCCGCGCGTCTTGGCCACGCGCGTGAGCTGGGCTGCGCACTCACGCACCTGCGCCACGCTGCCGGGGGCGGAGTTGAGCTGCTCGCTGTAGACGGTCTGGATGGAATCGATGACGCAGAAGGCCGGGTTCTCGGCCTCGATGGCCGCGACGATCTTCTCCAGCTGGATCTCCGCCAGCACGCGCACGTGCGTGCCCGGCAGGCCCAGCCGGCGCGCGCGCAGCGCGATCTGCGCGCCGCTCTCTTCGCCCGTGACATAGAGCACCGGCATCTGCGTGCTGAGCGCGTCCACCGCCTGCAGCAGCAGCGTGCTCTTGCCGATGCCGGGGTCGCCACCGATCAGCACCACCGCGCCTTCGACGATGCCGCCGCCGAGCACGCGGTCGAGCTCTTCCTGGCCCGTGGGCGTGCGCGCCACGTCGGCGGCCTCGATCTGGCTCAGCGTGGTGACGGGCTGGCTCTTGGCCAGGGCCTGGAAGCGCGTGTTGCGCGTGGCCGGGCCGGCGGCTTCGGCCGCCGTCTCGTCCAGCGTGTTCCAGGCCTTGCAGTGCGGGCACTGGCCCAGCCATTTGGCATTCGTGCCGCCGCACTCGCGGCAGGTGTAGATCGTCTTGGCCATGCGGCATTGTGGGCCGCACGGCCGGGCGATCAGGCGGCGGTGAAGTTGCCGTGGAAGCCGAGCGGCAGGCCGTAGGGCAGCACCGCCTGCGCGATGGGGCCGTCGCCGATGCGCGCCGCATCCAGCAGGTTCAGCACCGTGGCCTGGCGCCGGGCGTCGTAGGTGGTGCCAAGCAGCCAGGCGTCGAGCTCGCCCGTCTTGCCGGGCTTGGGCACCAGCACGTGCTCTTCGGCCACCACGTGCTCGCCGTAGTCGTGGCGCTGCGTGCGGCCGGTGTGCGTGTCGAGCAGTTGCACGCCATGCAGCAGGCCGTAGTCCTGGCGCGCCGGGTACAGCGGCCAGGCCGCGGCCGTGAGCAGCCAGCGTGCCGGCAGGCCGATGCGCTGCGGGTGCACGCGCGGGAACTCCACATCGCCAGCCAGCTTCTGCACTTGCACGCGGCCCGTGCCCATGTGCAGCCGGGCCAGGCGCAGGCCGCTGTCGCTGACCTGGGGCGCGGCGCGGCCGGCCATCATCGCCACGGCGCCTTCGTCGAGGAAGCTCGCATCTGGCGCGCCGATGTAGCTGAGCGCGATCTCGCCGTCGGCCGCCTCGAATGCGTTGCCGACATGGAACACCATCTCGGCCGGCAGCTCGAAGACGCGGCGCCTCGTGATGTCGGCCTTCTCCATCACCAGCACGCGCAGCGGCTCGCCGAGAGCCAGCTTGAAGCGGTGGCGGCCGTCGGCCGGGCGCTGCATGAAGTCGATGCCCACCGGCGGCAGCGGCACCACGAGGTAGCGCTCGGTGACGGCGAGGTCGTGCACCATGGTGCCGCGCAGGCCGGCGGGCAGTGGCAGCTCGCCCACCTGGGCGCGCACCAGGCGGCCCTGGCCGTCGATGTGCCACACCACCAGGCGGTGGCCGGCGGTGCCGATGTTCCACAGCTGGCCGGCAGCGTCCACCTTGGGGTGGGCCGAGAACGGCACTTGTGCCAGGTCCTGGCGCCAGGTCACCGGGCCCGTGGTGGCCAGGTCGGCCGGGTTCAGCGCGTAGGCCGAGCCGCCTTCCCACATCGCCAGCACCTGCCCGGCGTGTTCCAGCGCGTTGGTGTTGGCCACGTTCACCGCATCGGGCCCACTGATGGGCGGCCCGCCGGCGATGTGCGTGCCCAGCGTGGGCAGCAGGAATCGACCGGCACTCTGCTCGGCCTTCAGCTTGCTGGTGCGCACGAGGCGGCCGCGGTGCCGCACGGCGCCGTCGCCGATGCTGAACTGCTGCACCATGCCGTCGCCGTCGAACCAGTGGTGGTAGCGCTGGCCGCCGCGTTCGAAGAGCGCCGGGCCGTTGCGGTAGAAGCGGCCTTGCAGCTCGGCCGGCCAGCGGCCGCGCAGCGAGGCCACGGCATCGCGGTCGCCGGTGATGTCGTCCACGCCCTTCAGCGGGGCCAGCAGCGGCTGGCGAGGCCTGGCGTTGTCGAAGTCTTGCGGGCGGGCGGCGGCGTGCGCGGCACCCGCGCCCAGGCCCGTGAGGGCGGCCAGGCCCGCAGGGCCCAGGCTCAGCAGCAGTTGGCGGCGTTGCAGCATGGTCGTGCCCCTGCTCACATCGACATCTTCACGGCGATGGGGCGGCCATCCAGCGCCACCTTGCCGGTGTCCCACTGCGGCCCGAACATGCCCGGGTTGCCCGATGAGCCCCAGGGTTCGGTGGGCATGCCCATGAGGTTGCGGCCCATCTTGCCGTCGCTGTCGAGGTCCTGGAACAGCATCAGTGCGACCTCGCTGCCGCTCAAGCCGCAGAGCTGCACGCTCATGCGTGCCTCGCCGGCCGGCACGCGGATCGACTTCAGCGGGCGCTTGCCGAAGGTTTCGGCGCTGCCATACGCAGCGATCATCACCTGGCCCTGGCCGGGGCGTACGTTGTCGATCTCCACCTTGGCGCAGTACCCGTCCGGGGTGTTGCTGGCCGAGGCTGCGGGTGCGGCCGCAGGGGCAACCAGCGCCTGCGCGGCGATGGGGCCGCTGGCGAGGATGAGGGTGCCGCAGAGCAGCAGGCCGCCGATGCGGACGGCAGGGGCGTTCGGGGTGTGCAGTGGCATGGTGTGGCTCCGGTGGGGTGGGATGGCCACACTGTGTCGGTCTTGGCCCGCGGGCTCCATGCCGCTGCGACGGCGCGGCAGTGCGCGTCGCCAAATGAGCGCAGCCCGCCGCGAAGTGCAGGCGGGCCGCGACGGCGCCAGCAGGATGCGGGGGCCAGGCAGGGCTCCCCGCGGCGCTCTAGCGGTTCGCGCGGCGGCGACCAGGGCGCAGGGCCAGGGCCCCGAGCCCGGCCAGCACCAATGAAAGGCTGCCCGGCAGCGGCACACCCTGCACGGGCGGCGGCTCCGGCGGGCTGTCGAAGCTGACGCCGCGCACCCACATCACCGCGTCGGCGTAGTCCAGCGCGCCAAAGGTCTCGAAACCCAGCAGCCAGGTGTTGGTGCCGACGCTGCGCGCCCGCACGGCGCCCTGGCCGCTGGCCAGCACCTGCGCCGCTGCGTTGCCGGCCAGGCCCAGGCCCGCATCGCCGGCAAAGGCCTCCGCCTGCATCCCGAAGACCAGCGCCTCGAAGGCGGACAGACCGCTGATGGTCCGCGAGCGGCTGATCGAATCGATGGTGAGGCTGAAGTCGCCCGCCGCATCGGCCGCGGACAGCCCGTCGCGCGTGCTGAACAGTGCGCCGCTGCCCTGCAGGAAGAGCTCGCCGGCGTGCGCGGCCATGGTGCCGACGTAGCGAACCTCCACTTCGCTGCCCACGGCGCGCAGCGGGCCGGCGGCGAAGCCGGTCCCGCTCAGCAGGTCAGCGAGAGCCGCTTGGTCGGCGAAGAACTCGGTGTCGAAGCGGTCGTGGCCGGTCGCCGTGAGTGCGGACTGCCCCGAAACCGGATCGGTGGCCGCCCCGATGACGGGCGCGGCCTGGGCCGCCAGACCGCCCAAGGCCAGACCCCAGGCCAGCGGCAGCGTGCGCATGAACTTCATCGAAGTCTCCAAAGAATGTAGTTTTGATACTTTTGCGGATCGGGCGAACCGCGCATCCTCGACTTCTCTCGAGGCGAGAGATGCGCCAACCCTCAATATTTCTGCTGGGATTCTCGAAACAGGGGTGATGCAGGCGCATCCGGGGAAACACCCAAGACCCCGCAAGTGACTGTAGTTAAGCTACATCCACAACACCGAGGCCCCGCCTCCGGGCAGCCCTTGCCGCCCGCCAACCCAGGAGACCCCGCCATGCGCCTGCGTCGCATCCCCGCTTTCGTTCCTACTTTGGCTGCCTGTCTGGCAGCGCTCAGCCTGGGCCTGGCCGCTGCGCCGGCGGCGGCCGTTGCCGTGCAGCCGGGCGGTGCCGAGCAATTGGGCGGCCAGCTGAACGCGGCCGGCACGGCGGTGAGCTTCCGGCTGGCTTCACGCCACGCCACGCGGGTGGAGGTCTACCTCTACCGGCAGCAGCACGGCGCGGCGCACGTGGCGCGCTACGTGATGGCCCGGCCCACCGGCAGCGAGGTCTGGCAGGTCAGCGTGCCCGTGGCGGCGCTGCGCAACCTGGGCTTCGACATCGACCCCGCCAACCCGGACAAGCTCTTCACCAACATCTTCTACGGCTACCGGGCCTGGGGTCCGAACTGGCCCTACAACGCGGCGTGGACGCCGGGCTCGCAGGCCGGCTTCATCACCGACGTCGACACCCAGGGCCACCGCTTCAACCCCAACAAGCTGTTGCTCGACCCCTATGCGCTGGAGACCACGCACGACTACCTGAGTGCGGCCGTCAGCCCGGCGAACACCGATGCCACGGTCTACGCCAGCGGCGCTGGCGACCGCATCCGCGACAGTGCCCTGGTGGCGCCCAAGGGCGTGGTGGCCATGCCCTTCGGCCAGGGCTACACGCAGCTGTCCACGGGCACCGCGCCCGTGCGGCCGGCCAAGGACGATGTGATCGTCGAGGCCCACGTGCGCGGCTTCACGGCCGGCGACGCCAGCGTGGGCGCCTGCCGGGGCACCTATGCCGGCGCGGTGGCCAAGATCCCGCACCTGCAGGCCATGGGCATCAACACCATCGAGTTCATGCCCGTGCACGAGACCGACAACGAGGCCAACGACCTCGAGCACGCCCCCACGCAGCGCTCGGCCACCAGCACGCGCGGCGACAACTACTGGGGCTACATGACGATCAGCTACTTCGCGCCCGACCGCCGCTATGCCTGCGACAAGCGCATCGGCGGCCCCACGCGCGAGTTCGCGGGCATGGTCAAGGCCTTCCATGACGCGGGCATCAAGGTGGTGGCCGACGTCGTCTACAACCACACGGCAGAAGGTGGCACCTGGAGCGGCAGCGACCCCGCCAAGGCCAGCCTCTTCAGCCTGCGCGGCATCGACAACGCCAGCTACTACCTGCTGACGCGCGCGCCCGGCACCGCCAACGACCGCGCCTACTACTACGACATCACCGGCACCGGCAACACGCTGAACACGCGCCACCCCCGCGTGCAGAAGCTGATCGTCGATTCGCTGCGCTACTACCGGCAGGCCTTCGGCATCGACGGTTTCCGCTTCGACCTCGGCATCGCGCTGGCCAACACCTACGACAACGACACCAACCCGAACGACCCGCAGCGCTTCTACTTCAGCCGCAGCAGCGCCGACACCGCGCTGGCGCAGGTGGCCGCGGCCTTCCCGGGGGTCTTCCTGTCCGGCGAGCCCTGGGGCCTGGCGCCCGGTGGCCAGGGCTACCAGCTGGGCCAGATGCCGGCCGGCTTCAGCGAGTGGAACGGCGGCTGGCGCGACGTGATCCGCCGTGCCCAGAACAAGTACGGCGTGAAGGACGGGGACGCCACGCGCGGCCGCATCGCCACGCGCCTTGCGGGGTCGGCCGACCTCTACGGCGATGCCGGCGATGGCCGAGGCAAGCCCTGGTACTCGGTGAACTTCCTCAACGTGCACGACGGCTACACCTTGAAGGACGTGTACTCGTGCAACGGGCAGAACATCAACCAGCCCTGGCCCCTGGGCCCCAGCGATGGCGGCACCGCCGACGAAGACCAGTGGGACAACTTCGGCAATGCCGTGCAGCAGCGCCAGCAGGCGCGCACGGGCTTCGCGCTGCTGATGCTGAGTGCCGGCATCCCCATCTTCAACGCCGGCGACGAGTTCCTGCGCAGCCTGAACTGCAACAACAACCCCTACAACGTGGACAGCGCCGGCAACTGGCTGAACTGGAACCTCAGCGCCGAGCAGCAGCACTTCCAGACCTTCGCGGCGCGCTTGCTGCAGTTCCGCAAGAACCAGCCCGCCCTGCGGCCCGAGAACTTCTATGCCAGCACCGACGGCAACGGCAACTTCATGGCGCCGCTGGACTGGTTCGGCGCCGACAAGAGCTACCGCACCAATTCCAGTGACGGCAGCTGGTGGAACGCCACCGCCAGCAGCCCTGACGGCAGCGGCCAGAACCGCACCCTGGCCTGGCGCTACGACGGTTCCGAACTCGGCGGTGGCGACACGGTGCTCGTGCTCTACAACGCCGAGCCCAACACGCGCAACTTCACGCTGCCGTGGACGGGCCCGGGCAAGAACACCTGGTGCCGCGTCACCGACACGGCCAGCTGGGCCGAAGGTCCGGGCCAGGTGGACCTGGCGGCCAGCACCTGCGTGGGTGGCGAGAACGCCAGCTACGGCGTGAACCCGCGTTCGCTCGTGATCCTGGTTGCCCGCTGAAGGGCCCGGTCGGGGCCGGCCGAGAAGGGCACGTCAGCAGCGCCCCGCTCGCCCTTCATTCGCCCTTCACACGCCCGCGCCCGGCCTTCACCTCGGCCCGCACCGCCTTGCCCGCCAGGCGCCGCTGCTGCGAGCCGTAGGTGGGCTTGGTGGCACGCCGGGCCTTGGGCTGCACCGTGGCGGCGTCCACCATCTCCTGCAGGCGCAGCAGCGCATCGGCCTGGTTGCGCGGCAGGCTGCGGTGGTCTTGCGCCTTGATGACGACGGTGCCGTCGCCGCTGATGCGCTGGTCGGGCTGCGCCAAGAGGCGCTGCTTCACGTCATCAGGCAACGAAGAGGCCGCGACGTCGAAGCGCAGGTGCGCCGCGCTGCTGACCTTGTTGACGTTCTGCCCGCCCGCACCCTGTGAGCGGATGGCGCTGAAGTCGACCTCGGCGCGGTTGACCAGCACGCGCCGGGCCACGGCCGTTCAGGCCTTCTTGCCGCGCAGCAGGCCCACCACGAACAGCAGCGCCAGCGCACCGGCCACCGAGGCGAACCAGCCCGCCGGCTCGCCCGCGGCATACCAGCCGAACACGCGCCCGGCCACGCCCGCCACCACCGAGCCGCCGATGCCCAGCAGGCAGGTGAGCACCCAGCCCATCTTCTGCTCGCCGGGCATGATGCCGCGCGCCAGGAAGCCGACGATGAGGCCGAGAACGATGTGGCTCAGGATTTCCATGCGGGGCGGGCTTTCCGGGCTGTGAAGGAAAGGGAAGTCATCAGTCGCTGCTGCGCATGGGCACACGCGGCGCCACCGCGCACATCAGCTCGTAGCCGATGGTGCCGGCCGCGTGCGCCACGTCGTCGATGGCCAGCAGCGCGCCGCCCGGGCCGCGGCCCCAGAGCGTGACCTCGCTGCCCACGCCGGCCTGCGGCACGGGCGTGAGGTCGACCGCCAGCATGTCCATCGAAACGCGGCCCACGGTGCCAGTGCGCACGCCGTCCACCAGCACCGGCGTGTCGGTGCCGGCGTGGCGCGGGTAGCCGTCGGCATAGCCGCAGGCCACGATGCCGATGCGCTGCGGCTCGCGCGCCGTGTAGCTGCTGCCGTAGCCCACGGTGTCGCCAGGCTGCAGCTGCTGCGTGGCGATCAGGCGCGAGCGCAGCGTCATCGCGGGCTGCAGGCCCCAGTGCTGGATGTCGTGGGCCGGGAAATCGGGCGCGCTGCCGTAGGCCATGATGCCGGCCCGCACCCAGTCGTTGTTGAGCCCGTGCCGCAGCGTGGCCGCGCTGTTGCTCACGCTGCGTTCACCGGGCAGGTCGTGCGTGGCCGCGGCGAAGGCGCTGAGCTGGTGGTCCACGCCGCGCGGGCCGTCGGCGTCGCTGAAGTGCGTCATCAGCGAGATCTCGTCCACCTGCGGCAGTGCGTTCAAGCGCACCCAGGCGCTGCGGAAGGCCGCCGGCGTGAAGCCCAGGCGGTTCATGCCGCTGTTCATCTTCAGGAAAACGCGGTGCGGCTGCTGCGTCTTGTGCGCGGCCAGCCAGTCGATCTGCTGCTCACAGTGCACCACGTGCCACAGCTGCAGCCGCGAGCACAGCTCCAGGTCGCGCGGCTCGAAGCAGCCTTCCAGCAGCAGGATGGGGCCGCGCCAGTCGAGTGCGCGCAGGCGCTCGGCCTCGGCGAAGTCGAGCAGCGCAAAACCATCGGCAGCGCGCAGGCCTTCGAAGGCGCGTTCGATGCCGTGGCCGTAGGCGTTGGCCTTCACCACGGCCCACACCCGCGCGTCGGGCGCGGCGGCGCGGGCGCGGGCCAGGTTGTGGGCCAGGGCCGCGGTGTGCACCAGGGCTTCGATGGGGCGGGGCATGTCGTGACGGGTTGCGGTGGCGGGCCGAGGGTGCGGTTTCATTCTGCCAGCCCGGCCCGGTGCGCCAGGGGTCGCGTGCTATAACCCGCCGGCCCCGAAGATGGAGACAAGACGCACCGGCACCAGGCCGGGCGTGCCCTGCGCGCGACACGATGAAAAAAGGTTTCTCGACCATCATGTCGGCGCAGTTCTTCAGCTCGCTGGCGGACAACGCGTTGCTCGTCGCCGCCGTCGAGCTGCTGCGCCTGAGCCAGGCACCCGCCTGGCAGGTGCCGGCGCTGGCGCCGATGTTCGCGCTGTTCTACGTGATCCTGGCGCCCTTCGTGGGCGCCTTCGCCGACAGCATCCCCAAGGGCCGGGTGATGTTCATCAGCAACTCGATCAAGATCGTGGGCTGCCTGATGATGCTGTTCGGCAGCCACCCGCTGCTGGCCTACGCCGTGGTGGGCCTGGGCGCCGCGGCCTACGGGCCGGCGAAGTACGGCATCCTCACCGAGCTGCTGCCGCCCTCGCAGCTGGTCAAGGGCAACGGCTGGATCGAAGGCCTGACCATCGCCTCCATCGTGCTGGGCATCCTGCTGGGCGGGCAGCTCATCGGCCCGCGCATCTCCACCGCGCTCCTGGGCTTCGACCTGCCCTACATCAGCACCGGCATCGACACCGCGCCTGAGGCCGCCATCTCGTCCATCGTCTGGCTGTACCTCATCGCCGCGGCCTTCAACCTCTTCATCCCGCGCACCACCGCGCCGCTCATCCCCATGCAGGGCGCCGCCGCGCTGGTGATGGACTTCTCGCGCTGCAACAGCCGCCTGTGGGGCGACAAGCTGGGGCAGATCACGCTGGCCACCACCACGCTGCTGTGGGGCATCTTCGGCAACCTGCGGCTCATCGTCTTCGCCTGGGCGGCCGCAGCGCTGGGTTACGGCACGGCGCAGGCGTCCAACCTGGCCGGCGTGGTCGTCATCGGCTCCATCCTCGGTGCGGTGGCGGCATCGTTCCTCACCAAGCTCGACAAGGCCACCAACGTCATCCCCATGGCCGTGGCCGTCGGCTTCTTCATGATCGGGCTGGTGTTCATCAACAGCCTGGCCACGGCGGTGCCCTTCCTGATCGGCATGGGCGCGATCTGTGGCTACCTCATCGTGCCGATGAACGCGCTGCTGCAGCACCGCGGCCACAACCTGATGGGCGCCGGCCGGTCGATCGCCGTGCAGAACTTCAACGAGCAGGCCTGCATCCTGGGGCTGGGCGCGCTGTACGTGCTGATGACACGCTTCGGCATGTCGGCCTTCGGCGCCATCACCGTGTTTGGCATCCTCGTGGCGCTGGTGATGGAGATCATCCGCCGCTGGCACCGCCGCAACACGGTGGTTCACCGCGAAGAGGTCGAGCGCCTGCTGGTCATCGCCCGCACCGACTCGCACTGAGCGCGGGCATGCCACCCGCCACCTCCAGCGCGCTCACGCGCGCCCTGCCGGCGCTGGCCCTCACCTTCAACGCCTTCGTCTGGGGTGTCTCGTGGTGGCCGTTCCGCGAACTGCAGGCCCGCGGCCTGCACCCGCTGTGGGCCACGGTGCTGGTCTACGCCGTGGCGGTGGTCTTCATCAGCCTGTGGCGGCCGCAGGCCTGGGGCCAGCTCTGGCGCGCGCGCACGCTGTGGGTGCTGGTGCTGGCCTCGGGCACCACCAATGCGGCTTTCAACTGGGGCGTGACGGTGGGAGACGTGGTGCGCGTCGTCCTTCTTTTCTACCTGATGCCGCTGTGGGCCGTGCTGCTGGCGCGCCTGCTGCTGCAGGAGGCCTTGACAGCCCAGGCCTTGGCCCGCGTGGCCCTGGCGCTGCTGGGCGCGGTGATCGTCCTCTGGCCTGAGGGCGGGGGCCTGCCCCTGCCCCGCACGCTGCCCGAGTGGCTGGGCGTTCTGGGCGGCTTCACCTTCGCGCTGAACAATGTGATGCTGCGGCGCGAGGCCCACCAGCCCGAGGCGGCGCGGGCCCTGGCGATGTTCCTCGGGGGATCGGTGGTCTCGGCGGTGCTGGCCACGGCCTTGATGGTGCAGGGCAGCGTGCCCGCGTTGCCGCCCGTGGCGCCGGGCTGGGCGCTGGGCGCGCTGGCCCTGGCCCTGGCCTTTCTTGCCAGCAACCTGGCGCTGCAGTACGGCGCTTCGCGCTTGCCCGCCAACGTGACGGCGGTGGTGATGATCACCGAGGTGCTGTTCGCCAGCGGCTCGGCGGTGCTGCTGGGTGCCGGCACGGTGACGCCGGCCCTCGCGCTGGGGGGCGGCCTGATCGTGGCCGCGGCCTTGCTCGCCGGAAAAGAATGAACCGGGTTCAGGTCTGTGCCGCACCGGCGTCGGCCGCGCTGGGCTGGGCCAGCGGCAGGCCCTGGCGGTCGAGCAGGCGTTGCAGTTCGGGCAGGTCCAGCGGCTTGGCCAGGAAGGCGTCGCAGCCCGCCAGTGCAGCGCGCACGCGGTCGAGCTCGCTGTGGTGGGCCGAGACGATGATGACCATGGTGCTCATCAGCGCCGGCGTGTGCTTGATGCGCTGGCACAGGGTGTGGCCGTCCAGTTCGCTGGCCTCGCCCAGCTCCACATCGAGAAACACCACCTCGTAGCTGTGCTGGGCCAGCAGCGCAGCGGCCGCCTGGCTGGTGCTGGCGTGGTCGATCTGCAGCTGCCAGCGCGCGAGGCGGGTTTCCATGAAGCGCAGCGCGATGGCGCTGTCGTCCACCAGCAGCACGCGCGGCGTGGGCGGCATCTGCGGCCCGCGTGCCACCTTGGGCGCTTTCGGCGGTTTGGGCGGTCGGGGTGGCGCGGGCTGCAGCACCACGGCGGCCGGTGGTGCCGGCGAGGGCTGCGGCGGCGGAGGCGGCAGCCATTCGGCCTCGGCCCCGGGGTTGGGCGGGGCCGTCATCGGCAGCGGCGGTTCGTGCGCGGGCAGGTCGGGCTCGGGTTGCAGTGAGGGGTCGGCCGGCAGCAGCAGGCTGTGGCCAGGGGCGGCATCCACGGGCAGCGGCTCGGCGTGCAGCAGCAGGTCTTCCAGGGGCGGCGGCATGGGCGCGCTGAAGGGCAGGTCGCCCAGCAGCGGGCTGGCATCGCGGGCCTCGGGGTGGCTGCGGCGGTGGCGCGCGAGCTGGATGATGGTGGTGGAAGGCCCTGCGAAGTCGTCGCGCGCTGCGCGCTGCGCCAGGGCCTGGGCCACCAGGGCGTCGAGCGCACGCATGACATGCAGCGCGTCGATGGGGCGGGCCAGCCACGAGCGTGCGTTCTCTGGTGCTTGCGTGCCGATGAACACGGTTTCGCCCAGGCGTTCGATGGCCTCCACCAGCGCCACCGAAGGCGCGTGGTCGGCATCGGCCACCAGGAAATCGGCGTCGGTGAGCGTGCCCACCTGCTCGTAGGCGGGTGTGCGGTTGTGGGCCAGGCGGAAATACGAAGCCAGCGCCTTGCGCTCGAAATCGCCAAAGCCCAGGAATGCGACGCGGTGCGGCATGTCGGTGGAACAGCATGGGGCCCCGCGGTCCGGGGCAGGCGGCGGATGGTGGAGGCCCGTGTGCACGCTGTCAAACCCCCGGGCCGGGGCAAGCCGGGCGATAACATCACGCCCCGCTCCAGCCCTGCCGCGCCTGCCGCGTCCGCACCATGGCCACCAGCCTCTACGACTTCGATGCCGTCACCATCCAGGGCCAGCCGGCGCAGTTCTCGCGCCACAAAGGCCAGGTGGTGCTGATCGTCAACACCGCCAGCGCCTGCGGCTTCACGCCGCAGTTCGCCGGGCTGGAGAAACTCTGGAAGGACTACGGCCCGCGCGGCCTCGTGGTGGTGGGTTTCCCGAGCAACGAGTTCGGCGGCCAGGACCCGGGCAGCGACGCGCAGATCGCGTCTTTCTGCGAGATGAACTACGGCGTGAGCTTCCCGATGATGGCCAAGACCCAGGTCAACGGCAGCAGCGCGCACCCGCTGTGGCAGTGGCTCAAGGGGGAGAAGCCCGGGCTGCTGGGATCGCAGGCCATCAAGTGGAACTTCACCAAGTTCCTGGTGGGCTGCGACGGCCAGGTCATCCAGCGCTACGCCCCCACCGACACCCCCGAGGCGCTGCGCGCCGACATCGAGAAGGCCCTGGCGGCCTGAGCCCCGAGCAACCCGACCCATGAGCTTCTTCAGCCACCTCGAGCCCTACGCCGGCGACCCCATCCTGAGCCTCAACGAGGCCTTCCAGAAGGACCCGCGCAGCGACAAGGTCAACCTCTCCATCGGCATCTACTTCGACGACGCCGGCCGCATCCCCGTGCTGCAGAGCGTGAAGCAGGCCGAGGCGCAGATGCTGGCCGAGAGCGGCCCCAAGCCCTACCTGCCCATCGAGGGTTCGGCCGCGGCGCGCAGCGCGGTGCAGCAGTTGCTCTTCGGCGCTGACCACGAAGTGCTGCGCAGCGGCCGCGTGGCCACGCTGCAGACCGTGGGCAGCAGCGGCGGCCTGCGTGTGGGCGCCGATTTCATCAAGCGCTGGCTGCCCGGCAGCGCGCTGTGGGTGAGCGACCCCACCTGGGACAACCACCGCGCGATGTTCGAGGGCGCCGGCATCACGGTGAACACCTACCCCTACTACGAACCGGCCACCGGGGGCCTGGCCTTCGAGGCCATGCTGGCCACCTTGCGCACGCTGCCCGCGCGCAGCCTGGTGCTGCTGCACGCCTGCTGCCACAACCCCACCGGTGTGGACCTCACGCCCGCGCAGTGGCAGGCGCTGGTGCCTGTGCTGCGTGAGCGTGAACTCATCGCCTACCTCGACCTGGCCTACCAGGGCTACGGCGACGGCATCGAGGAAGACGCCTACGCCGTGCGCCTGCTGGCCAGCGAGGGCCTGAGCTTCTTCGTCGCCAACAGCTTCAGCAAGAGCATGAGCGTGTACGGCGAGCGTGCCGGCGCCCTGAGCGTGGTGTGCCCCAGTGCGGCCGAGGCCGAACTCGTGCTCGGCCAGCTCAAGGCCACCGTGCGGCGCAACTACAGCAGCCCGGCGCTGCACGCGGCCGGCATCGTCAGCCGGGTGCTGGGCGAACCGGCGCTGCGCGCCAGCTGGGAAGCCGAGGTGGCCGCCATGCGCGAGCGCATCGCCACCATGCGGCGCAGCCTGCACGGCGTGCTGTCGGCCAAGAAGCCGGGGCGCGACTTCGGCTACGTCCTCACCCAGCGCGGCATGTTCAGCTACACCGGCCTGAGCGCGGCGCAGGTGGACCGCCTGCGTGAGGAGTTCGGCGTCTACCTGGTGCGCAGCGGCCGCATGTGCGTGGCAGGGCTCAACACCGGCAACGTGGAGCGCACGGCCAGCGCGGTGGCGGCCGTCATCGGCTGAGGCCGGCGGCCTTCAGGCTGCGGGGGCCGGGCGGCGGTCGGCCGCAGCGCCGCGCACCTGCTCGCGCAGCCAGCGGTGCGCGGGCGTGGTGTCGTGGCGCAGGTGCCAGAGCATCTCCACCGTCACCGGGCTGAGTGTCAGCGGCAGCTCGCGCGTCACCAGTTCCGGCCCGCCGCCGGTGGCTTCGACAAAACCTTCGGGCAGCACCGTCAGCAGGTCGCTCTGCGCCACCACGCGGCCTGCGGTGAAGAACTGGTTGACGGTGAGCACCACGCGCCGCGTGCGCCCCAGGCCCTGCAGTGCCAGATCGACATAGCCGAAGGCGCGGCCCGAAAAGCTCACCAGCAGGTGGTGCGCGGCGCAGAAGCTGTCCACCGTGAGCGGCGCGTCAGCCAGCGGGTGGCCGCGGCGCATCACGCAGACGTAGCGCGTGTCGTAGAGGCGCGCGCGGCGCAGCGCGGTGTCGTGGCCCTGGGCCACGATCTCGGCCACGGCCTCCGGGAAGAAGCCCACGGCCAGATCGGCCTCGCCACCTTCCAGCAGCTTGCGCGGGTCGCGCGTGGTCAGCGGCAGCACGCGCAGGTTCACCAGCGCCTGGCTTTGCTCGATGCGCGCCACCAGCCCGGGCGCCAGCAAGGCCGCCGTGGCGTCGGCCATCGCGATGCGCAGCTGCACGGCGTCGCTGCGCGGGTCGAAGCTGTCGGGCGCCAGGGCCTGGCGCAGCGTGCCCAGCGCGTCGCGCACCTGTGGCCACAGGCTCAGCGCCAGCGGCGTGGGTTTCATGCCGTGGGCGCTGCGCACGAAGAGCTCTTCGCCCACCGCATCGTGCAGGCGCTTGAGCGCGTGGCTCACGGCCGGCTGCGTCATCGCCAGCGTCTGCGCGGCGCGTGTGAGGCTGCCTTCGCTCATCACGGCGTCCAGCACCCGCAGCAGGTTCAGGTCGAGGGTGCGGAAGTTCAGCGCCATGCTTGCCTCATGAGCCGAATGAATATCGGCCATGAGGATTATTCACTTGCAAGGCATTGGTGGTAACCCTAATCTCTCGACCATCGCCCCACACCCCGGGGCCTTCACGGAAGCAAGCCATGAGCAGCACCATCACCGTCCAGTCGCCCATCAAGGTGGCCGCACCGCGCGGCGCCAAGCTCGCCGCCGCCCTGGCCGTCGGTTTCGTGCGTTGGCTGGAAGCGCAGAGCCGAGCCCGCGCCGAGCGCCGTCTGCAGGCCACGCGCCTGGCCGAAGCCGCCGAACTGCGCCTGTACGCCGCCCGCTTCGCGCGCCACGACCCGCGTTTCACCAGCGACCTGCTGGCCGCCGCCGACCGCCACGAGCGCGCCGAGTAAAGACGCCCCGCGCGGCCGGGGCCCCGTGCCTCAGGCCGCGCGCAGCCCGGCGGGCTGCAGCCGCAGCAGTTCGCCGTAGAGATCCTTCGGGTCGTCCAGGGCGGGCACCAGGTCGATGGGCCGGCCCAGGCCGAGTTCGGCCGCCAGCGTGCGCATCAGGCGCAGCGCTTCGAAGTCTTCCAGCGCGAAGCCCACCGAATCGAAGACGGTGATGTCGCCCTCGGCCTGGCGGCCGGGCGCCTGGCCCAGCAGCACCTGCCAGAGTTCGGTGACCGGAAAGTCCGCCGGCATCTGCTGCACATCGCCCTCGATGCGGCTCTGCGGCTCGAATTCCACGAACACGCGCGCTGCCTCCAGCACGCCCGGATGCAGTTCGGTCTTGCCCGGGCAATCGCCGCCCACCGCGTTCAGGTGCATGCCCGGCGCCAGCATGTCGGGCGTGACGATGGTGGCACGGCGCTTGTCGGCCGTGACGGTGGTGACGATGTCGGCCCCTTGCAGGGCCTCGGCCGTGCTGGCGCAGGCCACCGTCTTCAGGCCCGGCACCGCGCGCAAATGGCGCTGCAGGCGTGCCGTGGCCGCCGGGTCGGTGTCGAAGAGGCGCAGCGTGGAGATGCCCATCAAGTGGTGGAAGGCCAGCGCCTGGAACTCGCTTTGCGCGCCGTTGCCCACCAGCGCCATGGTGCGGGCGCCAGGGCGGGCCAGCAGCTGGGCGGCCATCACGGAGGTGGCGGCGGTGCGCATCGCGGTGGTAAGCGTGAGCTCGCTCAGCAGCAGCGGCCGGCCCGTGGCCACCTCGGCCAGCACGCCGAATGCCATCACGGTGGGCAGGCCCAAGCGGCCGTTGTTCGGATGACCATTCACGTACTTGAAACTGTAGTGCTCGGCATCGGCGACCGGCATCAGTTCGATCACGCCTTCGGCCGAATGGCTGGCCACGCGGGCCACCTTGTCGAAGTCCTGCCAGCGGCGGAAACCGGCTTCCAGGCCTTCGACCATCCGACGCAGCACCTCGGGCAGGCCGTGGGCGGCCACGATGTGGGCGATGTCGGCGGTGCTGAGCAGGGTGGTCATGGCAGGGCTCCGGGGCTGTTTGAGGCAGATGCAGCATTGTTCGGGGCCTGCATGACAAACAGAAGCGACAAGATTGTCTCGAATCCGACAGACTTCTGGCGTTCTGACAGTGTTCGCTGTCAAATGGCTGGATGGATTCCACCGACCAGCAACTCATCGCCCTGCTGCGGCAAGACGCCCGCGCCAGCGTGGCCACCCTGGCTGCCCGTTTGGGCGTGTCGCGCGGCACGGTCACCAACCGCATGCAGCGCCTGGAAGACGCCGGCGTCATCACCGGCTACACCGTGCGCTTGCGGCCAGACACCGAACCCAACCTCATCACGGCCTGGATGAGCATCACCGTCGAGGGCAACCAGACCCGTGAAGTCATCGCTCACTTGTTGGGTGAACCTGGTGTGGCCAGCTTGCACGACACCAACGGCCGCTGGGACTTGCTGGCCGGTCTGCGTGCACCCAACCTCGTGGAACTGGCTGCCGTGCTGGAGCGTGTGCGGCTGATCAAGGGCATCGCCGGCACCGAGACCAGCATCCACCTGCAGACCTACAAGTTGTCCTGACGCCACGAGAGGCCGGGTTTTCCCTGGCATCATCCGCCCCCCGCCAGACCCATGGCCCGGCGGGAGGGCTGATTCTTCGCAGAACGCGAAGAGAGCGTTGATGCAAAAACAACGCTGTCATGGGAACGCCACACGAGTTCCCTAGTCTCAGGCTCTGTGCCGGGGCGCCGCTCCGGACTTCTTTGCCAACCTGCCGGGCCGTTTGCCCGGCGACATTCCGATAGGAACCCCATGAACAAGACCACGACCACCCTGGCCGCAGCGGCCCTGCTGAGCCTGGCCGGCTCGGCCATGGCGCAATCGTCCGTCACCGTGTTCGGTGTCATCGACCTGGCCGCGCGCTCGGTGGACAACGGTGCCAGCCAGTACCAACTGGCCGGCAGCGGCCTGAACAGCAGCCGCCTCGGCTTCCGCGGCACCGAAGACCTCGGTGGCGGCCTGAAGGCCAACTTCTGGATCGAAGGCGCCATCAACGCCGACGACGGCAACGCCACCGGCCAGACCTGGCAGCGCCGCTCCACCATCGGCCTGCAAGGCGGTTTCGGTGAAGTGCGTTTCGGCCGCCAGAAGAACCCCACCGGCCTGACCTGGGAACAGCTCGACGTCTTCGGTGACACCGGCATGGCCGCTTCGGGCCGCCTGCACCAGCTCTTCTCGGTGCCCACAGGCGGCGCCTACAGCTCGTTCTCTCGCTCCAGCAACAGCATCTCCTACGACAGCCCCACCGGCACCGGCTTCTTCGGTACCGCGTTCGTGGCCGCCGGCGAAGGTGCCGTGGGCAACAAGTACATCGGTGGCCGTGTCGGCTACCGTGCGGGCGATCTGTTGGCCGTGTTCTCTTATGGCGAGACGCAAGTTACGCCCAGCATCGACGCCAAGCTGATCACCTTCGGCGCCACCTACGACCTCAAGGCCGTCAAGCTCTTCGGCATGTACAGCACCACCGACGTGGGCGCTGCCGACCAGAAGAACCTGCTGATCGGCGCCTCGGTGCCGCTGGGCGCGACCACGCTGCGTGCTTCGTTCCACAAGGCCGACGGTGGCGGCAGCATCAGCAACCGCGAAGCCAAGCAGTTCTCGCTGGGCGCCCAGTACGACCTGTCGCGCCGCACCGCGCTGTACACCACGTACTCGAAGATCGACAACAGCAACACCGCGCTGACCGTGGCCACGGGCTCGACCCTGCGCTCGGGTGACGGTTCGTCGGGTTACGAGTTCGGCATCCGCCACTCGTTCTGACCGTCTGAGTCTGCCTGCCCCGCCCGGGGCGGGCTGCTGAAGACCAGGGCGCCGCGGTCTCGCGACGGTGGCGCCCTCCCTTTTTTTGGCCCCGGGGTGGTGGCCACGCGGGTGTCTGCCGGCCGCTGATGCGGCCCAGCCCCGCGTCTTTTCGTGCCCCTTCGGCGCGCCGCTGCCGATGGCCTCCACAAGCACGGCCTGACGCCGTCCCTCGGGCATCATCGCGCCCCATGTTCTGGTACCTGATCCAGCGCCTCGGCGCGTTCTGCGTGACGCTGGCCGTGGCCTCGGTGCTGGTCTTCGCCGTGCTCGAGCTCTTGCCGGGCAACGCCGCCGAAGTGATCCTGGGCGACACCTCCACGCCCGAAGCCGTGGCCGCGCTGCAGGCCCAGCTGGGCCTGGACCAGCCCGCGCTGCAACGCTACGCCGCCTGGGTGGGCGGCCTGCTGCAGGGCGACACCGCGCTGAGCATCGGCTACGGCACCCCCACCGCCGACTTGCTGGCCGAGCGCCTGCGCGTCACGCTGCCGCTGGCCGTGATGGCGATGCTGCTGACCACCGTGCTGGCGCTCGGCCTGGGCCTGTACGCCGCCGCGCGCCATCACAAGCTGGGCGACGTGGGTGTGATGGCGCTCAGCCAGCTGGGCATCGCCATCCCGAATTTCTGGTTCGCCATCCTGCTGATCCTGCTCTTTGCCGTGCACCTGCAGTGGGTGGGCGCAGGCGGCTTTCCGGGCTGGTCCGCCGACGAGGGCGGCGGCCCGGGTCCTGCGCTGCGGGCCCTGCTGCTGCCGGCGCTGAGCCTGGCCCTGGTGCAGGCGGCCATCCTGGCCCGCGTGACCCGCTCGGCCCTGCTCGACGTGCTGCGCGACGACCACATGCGCACCGCGCGCGCCAAGGGCCTGAGCCGCCGCCAGGCCCTTCTGCGCCACGGCCTGCGCAACGCGATGATTCCGGTGCTGACGGTGGCCGGCCTGCAGTTCGCCAACCTCATCACCGGCACCATCGTGGTGGAGAACGTCTTCGTGCTGCCGGGCATCGGCCGCCTGGTCTTCCAGGCCGTGAGCAACCGCGACCTCATCGTCGTGCGCGACGTGGTGATGCTGCTGGTGGCCGTGGTGGTGGTGGTGAACCTGCTGGTGGACCTGCTCTACGCCTGGGTCGACCCGCGGCTGCGGCAGAACGCGGCATGAAGGCTTCACAGCAAAGTGCCGGCGCCGGCCCGCTGGCGCGCGCCTGGCGCCACCCCAGCTTCCTGCTCGGCGCCCTGCTCACCGCTTTGATGGTGGGCGCAGCCGCGCTCTCGCTGGTGTGGACGCCCTGGCCGCCCACCGCCTTGAACATCCCGCACAAGCTGCAGGGCCCCAGCGCCACATACTGGCTGGGCACCGACGCGCTCGGCCGCGACGTGCTGAGCCAGTTGCTGGTGGGCGCGCAGAGCAGCATCGCGGTGGGCTTGATCGCCGTGGGCATCGGCATGGGCCTGGGCGTGGCGCTGGGCTGCCTGGCCGCGGCGCAGCGTGCGCAGGGCCGCGGCTGGATCGACGGTGTGCTGATGCGCGCGGCCGACTTCACCTTCGCCTTCCCGGCGCTGCTGTCGGCCATCCTGCTCTCGGCCATCCACGGCCCGGGGCTGGTGACCAGCGTCGTGGCCATCGGCATCTTCAACATCCCGGTGTTCGCGCGCATCGCGCGCGGTGCGGCGGTGGCCGTGTGGGCGCGCGAGTACGTCACCGCGGCGCGCGTGGCCGGGCTCGGGCCCTGGGGCATCACACGCGCGCACGTGCTGCCCAACATCGCCAGCCCGCTGATCGTGCAGGCCACCATCTCGTTTGCCACCGCCATCCTGGCCGAGGCCGCGCTCAGCTACCTGGGCCTGGGCACGCAACCGCCGCAGCCCAGCTGGGGGCGCATGCTCAACGATGCGCAGACCTTGATGTTCGAAGCCCCGCTGCTGGCCGTGTGGCCAGGGGCGGCCATCATGCTGAGCGTGCTGGGTCTGAACCTGATGGGTGACGGCCTGCGCGACCTGCTCGACCCCCGGCTCAGCCGCCAGCGCTGAGCCCCATCTGTGCGAAAGCCCCCATGAGCACCCCTGTCCAGATCGACTTCGTTTCCGACATCGCCTGCCCCTGGTGCGCCGTGGGCCTGAACGCGCTGGAAGTGGCGCTGCAGCGCCTGGCGCCCGAGGTGCAGGCCACGCTGCACTTCCAGCCCTTCGAGCTGAACCCGCAGCTCGGCCCCGAAGGCGAAGACGCTGCCGAGCACCTGAAGGCCAAGTACGGCCTCAGCGACGAGCAACTCGCGCAGAACCGCGCCAACATCCGCGCGCGCGGCGCCGCGGTGGGCTTCAGCTTCGGCGACCGGGCGCGCGTCTGGAACACCTTCGACGCCCACCGCCTGCTGCACTGGGCGGCCGAGCCCGGCCAGCCCGCAGGTGCGCAGCGCGCGCTGAAACACGCACTGCTGCAGGTCTACCACGGCGAGAACCGCAACCCGGGCGATGCC
This sequence comes from Rubrivivax rivuli, assembly GCF_004016505.1. GTDB lineage: Bacteria > Pseudomonadota > Gammaproteobacteria > Burkholderiales > Burkholderiaceae_C > Rubrivivax > Rubrivivax rivuli. The sequence continues at coordinate 782,665 of NZ_SACR01000001.1, forward strand.
GCCGTGCTGCTGGAGATGGCCGCCAAGGCGGGCCTGGACACCACCGCCGCGGCCGAGGTGCTGCAAAGCGGCCGCTTTGCGGAAGAGGTGCGCGCGGCCGAGCACGCCTGGCAGCAGGCCGGCATCCGATCGGTGCCGGCCATCGTCATCAACCGCCAGCACCTGATCTCGGGCGGGCAGCCGCCGGAAGTCTTCGAGCAGGCCTTGCGGCAGATCGCCGCGGGCCAGGCCTGAGGCCCGGCGACCCATGCCCCGCAACATCGAGATCAAGGCCCGCATCGACAGCGTGGAGGCCCTGCGCCTGCGCGCCGAGGCGCTGGCCGGCACACCGGCGGTGCTGATCGTGCAGGACGACAGCTTTTTCACCGTGCCCCAGGGCCGGCTGAAGCTGCGCCAGTTCGAGGACGGCAGCGCCGAGCTCATCCACTACCACCGCGCCGACAGCGTGGAGGCCAAGGCCAGCGACTACGTGCGCGTGCCCGTGCCCGACCCCGCGGGCTTGCGCGAGGCGCTGGCGCGCGCCTGCGGCCTGCAGGGCCGCGTGCGCAAGCAGCGCTGGCTGTGCCTGGTGGGCGCCACGCGCATCCACATCGACCGCGTCGAAAGCCTGGGCGACTTCATGGAGCTCGAAGTGGTGCTGCAAGACAGCCAGAGCGATGCCGAGGGCCAGGCGATTGCCGAGGCGCTGATGCAGCAGCTGGGCCTGGCGCAGGCCGAACGCCTCGCTGGCGCCTACCTCGACCTGCTGGCTGCTGCGGCCTGATCAACAGCGTCGGAAGCCCGTGCCCCTGCTCGACGTCCAAGACCTGCGGCTCACGCTGCCCTCGGCCCAGGGCCCGGTGGCGGCGCTGCGCGGTTTGAGCTTCACGCTGGAACGCGGGCAGACGCTGGGGCTGATCGGCGAATCGGGCTGCGGCAAGAGCCTCACGGCGCTGGCGCTGATGGGCCTGCTGCCCGAAGGCGCGCATTTGCAAGGCGCGTTGCACTTCGATGGGCAAGACCTCGCACAGATCGATGAGCCCGCGTGGTGCCGCCTGCGCGGCCGGCGCATCGCAATGGTCTTCCAAGAGCCGATGACGGCGCTGAACCCGCTGCACACCATCGGCCACCAGGTGGCCGAGCCGCTGCGCCTGCACCTGGGCTTGTCGGCCGCCGAGGCGCGTGCGCGTGCGCTGGCGCTCTTGGAACGCGTGCAGCTGCCGCAGGCCGCGCAGCGGCTCGACGCCTACCCGCACCAGCTCAGCGGCGGCCAGCGCCAGCGCGTGGTGATCGCCATCGCGCTGGCCTGCGGCCCGGCCTTGCTGGTGGCCGATGAGCCCACCACCGCGCTCGACGCCACGCTGCAGCACGAGGTGCTGCAACTGCTGATGCGCCTGGTGCAGGAAGACGGCATGGCGCTGCTGCTCATCAGCCACGACCTGGCGCTGATGGCGCGCAGCGTGCAGCGCCTGGCGGTGATGTACGCCGGGCGTTTTGTCGAGCAGGGCGACACGGCGCAGGTGCTCGCGAACCCGGCGCACCCCTACACCCAAGGCCTGCTGGCGGCGCGGCCGCGCCTGGGCGCGGGGCATTCACGTCGCGGCAGCGCGGGCGTTGTGGCACCGCTGGCCACCATCCCGGGCCGCGTGCCGGCGTTGCACGAGATGCCGGCGGGTTGCGCCTTCGCGCCGCGTTGTGCGCACGCGGAGCCGGTCTGCCGCAGCGCCCCGCCCATGCTGCGCGGCGTGAGCGCGGACGCGGCAGGCTGGCAGGCCGCGTGTGTGCGGGTGGGCGTCGCATGAGCGGCGGTGCCCTGCTGCGCGCCGAGGGCCTCTCGCGCCGCTACACGCTGCCGCGGGCGCGGCCCTGGGCCGCCGCGCCGGTGGTGCAGGCGCTGCACGACGTGAGCTTCACGCTGGCCCCGGGCCGCAGCCTGGGCGTGGTGGGCGAATCGGGCTCGGGCAAGAGCACGCTGGCGCGTCTGGTGATGGCGCTGGAGCGCCCCAGCGCCGGCCGCGTGTGGCTGGAGGGCCAGGACCTGCAGCAACTCTCGCCCGCCGCCTTGCGCGCCACGCGAGCGAAGTTCCAGATGGTCTTTCAAGACCCGCACGGCTCGCTGGACCCGCGCCGCACGGTGCTGCAGACCGTGGCCGAACCCCTGGCGGTGCTGCACCGCGCCAGCGCGGCCGAGCAGCGCGAGCGCGCCGCCGAAGCGCTGGCCGAAGTGGGCCTGGGCCCGGCCGATCTGCAGCGCTACCCGCACGAGTTCAGCGGCGGCCAGCGCCAGCGCATCGCCATCGCCCGCGCCTTGATCACGCGGCCGCGGCTCATCGTGGCCGACGAGCCCGTCAGCGCGCTCGATGTCAGCGTGCAGGCCCAAGTGCTGAACCTGCTGCAAGACCTGCAGCAGCGCCACGGCCTCAGCTACCTCTTCATCAGCCACGACCTGGCGGTGGTGGACCATGTGTGCCACGAGGTGCTGGTGCTGCACGAAGGCCGCGTGGTGGAGCAGGGGCCGACTGCGGAGGTCTTCAACGCACCGCAGCAGGCCTACACGCGGCGCTTGATCGCGGCGGCCGGCGGCGGCGGCTGAGCCCTCGCCGCGAGCGCTGACAATGTCGGCCTTGCCCTGCCCGGAGCTTGCATGAGCCGCGCCACCATCGAACGCTTCTACGCCGCCTTTGCGCAACTCGACGGCGAGGCCATGCAGGCCTGCTACGCGCCCGACGCGCGTTTCGACGACGAGGCCTTTTCGCTGCAGGGCGCCGATCAGATCGGCGGCATGTGGCGCATGCTGTGCGCCGCCACGAAGTCCAAACCCGAGAGTCGCGCGCACTGGAAGCTGGCGGTGAGCCAGGTCACCGACCGCAGCGCGCACTGGGAAGCGCACTACCTCTTCTCGGCCACGGGCCGGTCGGTCATCAACCGCATCGATGCGGTTTTCGAGTTCGACGCGCAGGGCCGCATCACGCGCCACCGCGACCGTTTCGACTTCTGGGCCTGGTCGCGCCAGGCCCTGGGCACGCCGGGGCTGCTGCTGGGCTGGACGCCCATGCTGCGCAAGAAGGTGCGCGCCACCGCGGCGCAGAACCTGGCGCGCTTCATGGCCGGGCCGCGCTGAGCGGCGGCCCGCCCGCCGCCGGCCCCGTCACACCAGCGCGCTACATTCGCGCCATGGCCCACCCCGACGCGCGCGGCAACCCCTGCAGCAGCTCGAGCCTGCCCGCCCGTGAGGCGGCCGAGCAGGCGCTGTGGCGTTTGATGTCCTTCTACGACACGCCGCTGGCCGACCTGGACGCGGCCATGGCGGCCGACCCCGCCTGGGCCCTGCCGCACGTGATGAAGGCCGGCTTCCTGCTGAGCCTGACCGAGCCCACGCTCGCGCGCGAGGCCGACGCCCACCTTTCGCACGCCCGCGCACTGGCCCGCCACGCCACGCCGCGCGAGCGCGCCCACCTGCAGGCCGTGCAGCTGGTGCTGGAAGGCCGCTGGCACGCCGCCTGCCGCGTGTGGGACGAACTGCTGATCGAACACCCGCGCGACGCGCTGGCGCTGCAGTGGGTGCAGCTCTGGGATTTCTACCGCGGTGATGCCCACGGCCTGCGCGCGCGCCCGGCGCGGGTGCTGCCGGCCTGGGACGAAGCCGACCCGCTCTACGCCCACGTGCTGGCGCTGCACGCCTTCGGTCTGGAAGAGAACAACCTCTACCCGCAGGCCGAAGAAGCCGGCCGCCGCGCGCTGGCGAGCAACCCGCGGGTGCCGTGGGCCGTGCACGCGGTGGCGCACGTGATGGAGATGCAGGGCCGCTTCGAGGAAGGCTCGGCCTGGCTGCGCCAGCACCAGGCGCAGTGGGCCGAGGGCAATGGCTTTGCCGGCCACCTGTGGTGGCACAAGAGCCTTTTCCGCCTGGAGGCGCTGGACATCAAGGGCGTGCTGCGCCTGGTGGACGCGCACCTCAGCGGCGACGCATTGCAGATCACGCTGCAGCGCGTGGACGCCGCGGCGCTGCTGTGGCGCCTGCACCTGCTCGGGGAAGACGTCAGCGCGCACGCCGCCGGTGTGCTGGCGGACTGGGCCTTGGGCGAAGGCTGCGCCGGCGACTACGCCTTCAACGACGTGCACGCCGTGGCCACGATGGTGGCCGCCGGCGCCCACGGCCAGGCCGAGGGCTGGGTGGCACGCTGCGCCGAACGGGCGCTGGGCGCCGAGGATGCGCGCCGCACCAACCACCTGATGGCGCGTGAAGTGGGCCTGCCGCTGATGCGCGGCCTGCTGGCTTTCTCGCGTGGCGATGCCGATGAAGCTGTCGACCTGATCTACCCCGTGCGCAGCGGCGCGCAGCGTTTTGGCGGCAGCCACGCGCAACGCGACCTCATCGACCAGACCCTGCTCGCGGCGGCCGCCCTGGGCCAGCGCCGCGCGCTCGGCCGCGCGCTGGTCAACGAACGCTGCATGGCCAAGCCCGTGACGCCGCTCACGCGGCACTGGCTGGAGAAGCTGGCCTTGCCGGAGGCCGCCCAGGCATGAACACGCCCCGCCGCGAGACCGCCGAAGAGCGCGAGCAGCGCCTCAGGCTGCTGGAAGACGACATCGGCCGCGCCCTGGCCGACAGCCAGCGCAGCGGCGAGCTGCAGGCCGCGCCGAGCTACGGCAAGCCGCTGAACTTCGGCGACGGCTACGACGAAACACCCGCCGAGCTGCGCATGCCCATGAAGGTGTTGAAGGACGCCGGCGTGGTGCCGCCCGAGGTGGAGACGATGCAGCGCATCGCCGCGCTGGAAGCCCGGGCCGCGGCCGCTACCGATGCCACGCAGGCCGCTGCACTGCGCCGTGAAGCCGGCGAACTGCGCCTGGCCTTGCAACTGCGCCTGGAGCGGCTGCGCACCACCGGCAGCCTGTAGGCGCAGCGGCTGGGTCGCTCAGACCCAGGGCTGCGGCAGCTTCTCTTCCGCGATGGCCGCCTGCACCGCCGGCCGCGCCAGCATGCGCTGCAGGTAGGGGCCGATGTTGGGGTAGTCACGCGCCGGCCGGCTGGCAAAGCCGCGTGTCCAGCGGCACAGCATGAAGACGAAGGGGTCCAGCGCGCTGTAGCCCGCACCCATGAACCACGGCCCGCCTGCAGCGGCCAGGTGCGCGTCGATCTGTGCCAGGCAAGGCCCCACGCGAGCTTCGGCCGCGGCTTTCACCTCGGCGGCGCCGGCGGCATTGCCTTCGGCCACCATGCGCTCGGGGTAGTAGTGCATCAGCAGGGACTGCAGCGTGTTGCTGGCCCAGAACATCCACTTGTAGAAGTGCCCGCGCTCGGCACTGCCCAGGGCCGGCGCCAGGCCGGCGGCGGGGTGGGTGTCGGCCAGGTGCAGCAGGATGGCGGCGGTCTCGTAAAGCACGAGATCGCCGTCCACCAGCACCGGGATCAGCCCGTTGGGGTTGAGCCGCAGGTAGGCCGCGCTCTTGTGCGCGTTCTGGTCGCGGTCCACCAGCTGCAGCTGGAAGGGCGTGCCGATCTCGCGCAGCAGCACGTGCGGTGCGAAGCTGGCATTGCTGGGGTAGTGGTGCAGGGTGATCATGGGTGCGGACGCCAGGGCCGTGGCAGCATGCGAAGCTGTTGATGCTATCGACCCCTGCATGTCTACCCACACCGCTCATTTGCGCTGGCAGCGCACGGCCGGCGAGGCCTTCACCGACCAGCGCTACAGCCGCCGCCACACGCTGCAGTTCGACGGCGGCGCGGTGCTGGCCGCCTCGTCGGCGCCCACCTCGGTGCCGCTGCCCTACTCCGACGCCAGCGCCGTCGACCCCGAAGAGATGTTCGTCGCCTCGCTCTCCAGCTGCCACATGCTGTGGTTCCTGAGTCTGGCCGCGGGCCAGGGGCACGTCGTCGAGCAGTACGAAGACGCTGCCGAGGGCGTGCTGGCACGCGACGCCGAGCAGCGCCTGGCCATGACCCAGGTGACGCTGCGCCCGCGTGTGGCCTTCGCATCGCCGGTGCCCGGTGCCGCCGCCGTGGCCGCGCTGCACCACGCCGCGCACGAGCGCTGCTTCATCGCCAACTCGGTGAAGACCGAGGTGCGCGTGGTGCCGCAGGAGGCCGCGTGATGCCCAGCGTGCCGACCCTGAGCACACCGCGCCTGCGCCTGCGCGGCTTCACCGCCCACGACCTCGACACCTGGGCCGCCGTCTGTGCCGATGCCGAGGTGATGCAGCACATCGGCGCCGGCGGCCCGGTGGGCCGTGACGTCGCCTGGCGCCACCTGGCGCTCTACCTCGGCCAGTGGGCGATGCGTGGGTATGGCGTGTGGGCCGTGGAACTGCGTGCCGAGCGCCGCCTCATCGGCAGCGTGGGCGTGCTGCACCCCGAAGGGTGGCCAGGCATGGAGCTGAGCTGGCTGCTGGCGCGCGATGCCTGGGGCCAGGGCTACGCGCGTGAGGCGGCGCTGGCCGCGCGCAGTTTCAGCCGCGATGCGCTCGGCGTGGGCGAACTCATCAGCCTGATCCGCCCGGAAAACGCCCGCTCGATCAAGCTGGCCGAGACCCTGGGTGCGGTGAACACCGGCCCCATCGATTTCATGGGTGCGAGCGCGCTGCGTTACCTGCATCCGGCAGCCGCACCCGTGGCCGGGCGCCAGGGCGGCTGACCCCCGGGTCTGCGGGCCCGGGGCTTGAAAGCCCGACGGCCTGCGCCCAGATGGCCGGGTGGATGACTTTCTCTCCTGGCTCGGGCCGGCCCTCTCGGCAGCGCTCTTCTTTGCGGGGCTGGCGGCCGTGGTGCTGGCCTGGCTGGCCGGGCCGGCCCTGTGGCGCACCTGGCGGCGGGCGCGCATCCGCCGCCAACCCTTCCCCGGCGCCTGGCGCGAGGTGCTGCGCCGGCGCATGCCGGCCTATGCACGCCTGCCGCCGCCCCTGCAGATGCAGCTGAAGAAGCACGTGCAGGTGCTGCTGGCCGAAAAGCCCTTCATCGGCTGCGCCGGCCTGGTGGTGACCGACGAGATGCGGGTGCTGGTGGCGGCACAGGCGGCGCTGCTGCTGCTCAACCGCGGTGCGGGCTACTTCCCCAACCTGCGCCAGGTGCTGCTGTACCCGGGCGCCTTCATCGTGCAGCGTGCCGAGCCCGGCGAGGGCGGCCTCACCCACGAAACCCGGCGTGCGCTGGCCGGTGAATCGTGGCAGCAGGGCCAGGTGCTGCTGAGCTGGGACGATGTGCTGGCCGGCGCCGCCCACCCCGACGACGGCCACAACGTCGTCATCCACGAATTCGCGCACCAGCTCGACCAGGAACGCGGCCACGCCAACGGCGCGCCCTGGCTGGGCCGGCGCGAGGGCTATGCGCGCTGGGCCGCCGTGCTGCAGCGCGAGTTCGACGCCTTGCGCTGGCGCCTGGGTCAAGGCCTGGTGGGCGTGATCGACCCCTACGCCGCCACCAACCCGGCCGAGTTCTTCGCCGTGGTCAGCGAGCACTTCTTCGAGCAGCCGCGCGCGCTGGCGGCCGAGCACCCGGCGCTGTATGCCGAGTTCGCCCGGCTCTACCGCACCGACCCGTTGGCTTGGTAGGGCAAGTGCGGCCGCGCCGGCAGCGCGCGGCGGGCGCCACCAGAATGCGCCGCCATGCCCTCCGACATGAACAGCGCCCTCGTCTGGCTGAAGCGCGACCTGCGCCTGCACGACCACGCGCCGCTGCACGCGGCGCAGGGTGCGCGTGCGGCCGCGGCGCTGTTCGTCATCGAGCCGGCCTGGCTGCAGAGCCCCGAGTTCAGCCCGAGTCATCTGCACTTCACGCTGCAGTGCCTGGCCGAGCTGCGGCGTGAACTCGCCGCGCGCGGCCTGCCGCTGCTGGTGCGGGTGGGCGAGGTGCCCGCGGTGCTGCAGCAACTGCACGCCGAGTGGCCTTTCCAGCACCTGCTGAGCCACGAAGAAACCGGCACCGGCTGGAGCTACCAGCGCGACATCGCGGTCGGCCGCTGGTGCCGCGCGGCGGGCGTGGCCTGGCAGGAGTTCCCGCAGACTGGCGTGGTGCGCCGGCTGCGCAGCCGCGAAGGCTGGGCCGGCCGCTGGGCGCAGCGCATGGACGCGCCGCTGTTGCCGGCGCCCACGCAGTTCCACACTGCGGCCGGTTTTGCCGGCGCGGCGCTGGCCGACCAGCCCGACCTGCCCACGCTGGCCCGCCTGGGCGCTGGCCCGCTCACGCAAACGCTGCAGCCCGCCGGCGAAAGAGCCGCGCGCGCCACGCTGTTGAGCTTCATCACCGGCCGCGGGCGCGACTACCGCCGCGCGCTCAGCAGCCCGCTCACGGCCGAAAGCGGCTGCAGCCGGCTCAGCCCGCACCTGGCCTTCGGCACGGTGTCGATGCGCCAGGTGCACCAGGCCACCGAGGGCGCGATGGCCAGCACGCCCGACCGCACGCTGGCCTACGCGCTGCACGGTTTTGCCGGCCGCCTGCGCTGGCACTGCCACTTCATGCAGAAGCTGGAAGACGAGCCCGAGATCGAGTTCCGCAACTTCGCGCGCGCCTACGACGGGCTGCGCCCGGGCGATGGCGTGCCCATGGACGAGGTGCACGCCGCGCGCCTGCAGGCCTGGTGCGAAGGCCGCACGGGCTTTCCGATGGTGGACGCCTGCATGCGCAGCCTGTGTGCCACCGGCTGGTTGAACTTCCGCATGCGCGCGATGCTGGTGAGTTTTGCGGCCTACCACCTGGGCCTGCACTGGCGCGAGCCGGGGCTGTTTCTCGCGCGGCAGTTCCTCGATTTCGAGCCCGGCATCCACTGGAGCCAGATGCAGATGCAAAGCGGCACCACGGGCATCAACACGCTGCGCATCTACTCGCCCAGCAAGCAGGCGCAAGACCAGGACCCGCAGGGCGAGTTCGTGCGACGCTGGGTGCCCGAGTTCGGCACTCCTGACTACCCTGCGCCCATCGTCGACGAGAAGTCCGCGCTGAAGGCCACGAAAGAGCTGATGTACGGCCAGCGTGCCAAGCCCGAAGCCCGTGCCGAGGCCGATGCCGTGCAGCAGCGCCACGGCTCGCGCAAGGCCGGTCTGCCGCCTTCGGGCATGAAACGCAGCACGGGGCGCAGCAAGACCCCGGCAGCCCCCAGCCCGCAAGGCGAACTCTTCTGAAAGCCGCGCGATGAAACGAGAACCGGGCTTCAAGGGCAACAAGGCCGCCTTGCCAAGCAAGCCCTGTCTCGTCTGCGGCCGGCCCATGAGCTGGCGCAAGGCTTGGGCCAGGAACTGGGACGAGGTGCGCTACTGCTCCGACGCCTGCCGACAACGCAAGAAAGCCACCCCATGAAGAATTTGCGCCACCTCGTCGTGGTGCTGGGCGACCAGCTCGACCGTCAGGCTGCGGCCCTCGACGGCTTCGACCCCGCGTTAGACGCCGTTTGGATGTGCGAAGCCGCCGAAGAAGCCACGCACGTCTGGTGCAGCCAGCAGCGGCTGGCGGTGTTCTTGTCGGCCATGCGCCACTTTGCGCAGGCGCTGCGCGATGAAGGCTGGCCGGTGAATTACACCGAGCAGCATCCAGGCTCGCTGGCCGAAGCGCTGGCGCAGACGCTGGCCACCACCCGCGTGCAGGCCGTGCTGATGACCGAGCCCGGCGAGTGGCGTGTGCAGCAGGCGCTGCAGGCGGCGTGCGCCGCCGCTGGTGTGCCGCTGCGCGAGTTGCAAGACCGTCACTTCCTCTGCAGCCGAGCCGAGTTCGCGGCCCACGCACGCGGCCGCAAGCAGCTGCGCATGGAGTACTTCTACCGCGAGATGCGCCGCCGCCACCGCGTGCTGATGGACGGCGACCAGCCCGCCGGCGGCGAATGGAATTACGACGCCGAGAACCGCGAAGGTTTCGGCCCCCAGGGCCCCGGCTTCGTGCCGCCGCCGGTGCGCACCGCGCCCGATGCCATCACGCAGCAGGTGCTGGCGCTGGTGCAAGAGCGCTACGCCATGCACCCGGGTTCGGTGGCCGAGTTCGGCTGGCCCGTCAAGCGCGCCGAAGCGCTGCGCGGCTTGCACGCCTTCATCGAAGAGCGCCTGCCCGATTTCGGCCGCTGGCAGGACGCGATGTGGGAAGGCCAGCCCTGGCTCTACCACTCGCACATCTCGGTGGGGCTGAACCTCAAGCTGCTGCACCCGCGCGAGGTCATCGAGGCCGCCGAGGCTGCCTGGCGTGCCGGCCGCGTGCCGATTGCCGCGGCCGAAGGTTTCATCCGCCAGGTGCTGGGCTGGCGCGAGTACGTGCGCGGCATCTACTGGCAGCAGATGCCGGGCTACCTGGAACTCAACGAACTGGGTGCCACGCAAGACCTGCCGGCCTGGTTCTGGACCGGCGATGTGCCGATGCGCTGCCTGCGTGACGCTGTTCAGCAGACGCTGCAGCACGGCTACGCGCACCACATCCAGCGCCTGATGGTCACGGGCCTGTACCTGCTGCTGCATGGCGTGGATCCAAAGCAGGTGCACGCCTGGTACCTGAGCGTGTATGTCGACGCGGTGGAGTGGGTGGAGCTGCCCAACACCCTGGGCATGAGCCAGTACGCCGATGGCGGCCTGATGGCCAGCAAACCCTACGCCGCCACCGGCAAGTACATCGAACGCATGAGCGACCACTGCCGCGGCTGCCGCTTCAAGCCTGCGGTGCGCACCGGGCCGCAGGCCTGCCCCTACACCACGCTCTACTGGGACTTCCTGATGCAGCACGAAGCACGTTTCGCCGGCCACCCGCGCATGGCGCTGCAGGTGAAGAACGTCGCGCGCCTGGCCGAGCCCGAACGCGAGGCCATCCGCCGCCGTGCCAGCGCTGTGCGCGCCGGGCAATGGGATGCGGCATGAACGACCTTTTCGAACGCGACGAATTCGAGCCCAGCACCGCCGCGGCGCGTGCGCGTGTGGCCGACGTGCGGCCGGCGGCCTACGCGCGCACGCGCAACGCACTGGATGGCGATGTCACGCGCCTGTCGCCTTACCTCACGCACGGCTTCATCACCTTGCCGCAAGCGCTGGCGGGCGTGCTGCAGCGCGGGCCTTTGCCGGTGGACCACAAGCTGGTTTATGAATTCGCGTGGCGCGAGTATTTCCACCATGTCTGGGCGCACGAGGGCGAAGGCATCTTCGAATCGCTGCACGAAGGCGTGTTGCCCGATGCGGCTTATGCGCGTGAATTGCCACGCGATATCCGCGAGGGCGCCACCGGCGTGCCTGTGATCGACCAAGCGGTGCGCACGCTTTACGCCACCGGTTACCTGCACAACCACGCGCGCATGTGGTTGGCCTCTTACGTGGTGCACCTGCGCAAGGTGCATTGGCGCGCGGGCGCCGATTGGCTCTACGGTCATTTGCTGGATGGCGATCTCGCCAGCAACCACCTCAGTTGGCAATGGGTGGCCGGCACCGGCAGCCACAAACCCTATCTTTTCAATGCCGAGAATGTCGAGCGTTATGCGCCGGCGCCTTGGCACAGCCGCAGCAGCGTCGTCGATACCGATTACGACAGCCTCGACCGCCTGGCCCGCAGCCCCCGCGCCGTGCCGGGCGGACGTGGTGTGCCGGTGGCCGAGCCGCCCTTGTTCGCCACGCCACCCTCAGCGCTGCACGCCGGGTTCGGTGCGCCCGCGGCCGCGGCGGTGCAAGGGCAGGCCGTGCGCGTGTTGCATGCCTGGGACCTGGCAGACCCCGGGCCCGCGCAGGCCGGCCAGCCCGGCGTGGCCGTGTTCGACGCCGCCTTCCACCGCCGCTGGCCTTGGAGCGCACGGCGCTGGCAGTTCGTGGGCACGCGGCTGCAGGCCTTGGCGCCAGCGCAGCGCTGGTGGGGTGAAGCGGCCGAGCTGCTGCCCGCCTTGCAGGCCGCCGCCACCTGCAGCGGCACGCACAGCGCCCATCTCGGCCGCGCGTGGAAGAGCCTGCCTTGGCGTGATGTGCCACGCCTGTTCCAGGCCCCCAAGTCACGAGCGGGTTCGTTCTCCAAATTCTTCAGCGCGGCCACACGGGGCTTGCGACAGGCGGCCGAATTGGCGGTGGATTGATTCGGCCGTGGTGTCGCAACCTTTGCCGCGCAGCCCGCAGATTCCATCTGGCGAACTCGTTTGTTTGCGCGGTCATTAGCTCGGGATATTCGCTGCGGTAATGGCCGTTGATGAATCTGTAGACGGATTGAAACAGCTGCCGTGGCCTTTGCGGCCATAATTGCGTGCACAGAGGCCCAATTCAATAAAGGCCCATCTTGATGTCCGACGCCGCATCGGTACTGAACAGGGAGCTCATTTCAAGAGCACAACCATGACCAAGACCTACGCCCAGATCGTCAAGCAAATCGAAGTTCTCAAGCAGGACGCCGAAAAGCTCCGCCGCAAGGAAGTGGAAGGCGTGATCGGCCGCATTCGCGAAGCCATCACCGTTTATGGCCTCACCGCCGCTGATCTGGGCCTGGCCACGGCCACCAAGGCCCCCGCCAGCCCCAAGGCCAAGGCGCCCGCGAAGAAGCGCGGCCGCAAGGCCGTGGCCAAGGCGCCTGCCGAAGCCAAGTTCCGCAACGAAGCCGGTCAGACCTGGGGCGGCCGTGGCAAGCGCCCGCAGTGGCTGCGCGACGCGCTGGCCGCCGGCAAGACCCTGGCCGACTTCGCCGTCAAGTAAAGCTGCCGGCACGCGCCTGGCGCACCGCCGCCTCCCAGGCGGCCATCTGCGCCAGCGCCTGCGCCGGGGGCAGGCGCGGCTCGAAACGCTGGCCTTGCTGTTGCCCGTCGCGCCACAGCTGCGCCAGTTCGGCGGTGTTGCGGTAGACGCCCACCGCCAGCCCCGCCAGCCAGGCCGCGCCCAAGGCGGTGGTTTCGGTCACCGCCGGGCGCAGCACCGGCAGGCCCAGCACATCGGCCTGGGTCTGCATCAGCAGCGCATTCACGCTCGCGCCGCCATCCACGCGCAATTCCAGCGGGGCCGTGCCGCCTGAGGCGAGCACGTCCTGCGCCATGGCCTGCAGCAGCGCCGCGCTCTGGAAGGCGATGCTTTCCAGCGCCGCCCGGGCAATGTGCGCCACCGTGCTGCCCCGGCTCAGGCCCACGATGGCGCCGCGCGCGTTGGCGTCCCAGTAAGGCGCGCCCAGGCCCGTGAAAGCCGGCACGAAGACCACGCCCCCGGCGTCGGGCACGGTTTCGGCCAGGGCCTGCACCTCGCTGCTGCTGCGGATGGCCTTCAGCCCGTCGCGCAGCCACTGCACCACCGCACCGCCCACGAAGACGCTGCCTTCCAGCGCATAGCCGGGCGCAGCCTGTGCGCCTGCCTGCGCTGCCGTGGTGGTGATGAGGCCGTGCGTGCTGGTCTGCTGTTGCGGGCCGGTGTGCATCAGCATGAAGCAGCCGGTACCGTAGGTGTTTTTCACCAGCCCCGGCTCGAAACACGCCTGGCCGAAGAGCGCGGCCTGCTGGTCGCCGGCCACGCCGGCCAAGGGCAGCGCCGCGCCGAGGTGTTGCGCGTCGCAGTCGCCGAACACATGGCTGGAAGGGTGCACCGCCGGCAGGACCGCGGCGGGGATCTGCAGCAGCGCCAGCAACTCGGGGCACCAGCGCTGGCGGCCGATGTCGAAGAGCATGGTGCGCGAGGCGTTGCTCACGTCGGTGGCATGCACCCGCCCGCCACTCAGCTGCCACAGCAGCCAGCTGTCGATGGTGCCGAAGGCGAGTTCGCCGGCTTCGGCCAGCGCGCGCGCACCGGGCACGTGGTCGAGCAGCCAGCGCAGCTTGGTGGCGCTGAAGTAGCTGTCCACCACGAGGCCCGTGCGTTCACGGATCAGCGCCGCGTGGCCCTGGGCGCGCAGCTCGGCGCACAGCGGCTCGCCGCGGCGGTCTTGCCAGACGATGGCGCGGTGCAAGGGCTGGCCCGTGCGCCGGTGCCACAGCACCGTCGTCTCGCGCTGGTTGGTGATGCCGATGGCGGCGATGTCGCGCGCCCCCAGGCCGGCATGGGCCAGCGCTTCGCGCGCGGTGGCCAGCTGGTCGGCCCAGATCTGCAGCGCGTCGTGCTCCACCCAGCCGGGTTGCGGGAAGTGCTGGGGCAGTTCACGCTGCGCCAGCGCCACGATGCGACCGCTGTCGTCGAAGACGATGCTGCGCGTGCTGCTGGTGCCTTGGTCGAGGGCCAGGAGGTGGGGCATGGCGTGGGCGTGCGGCGGTGGGAGTGCCGAGCCTACGCGCGTGCAGCGCCCGCGCGGCCCCGGGGAATCACCGCGCTCAGGGCTTGCCCGTCCGCGCTGTAGCGGGCCGCCACGGCGGCGGGTTAGATTCGCCGGCTGCGCCCCGCTCCCGTGGCGGCCTTGTTCCGATCCCGCCCCGCATGCCCAGCCACCGCCACGCCTTGATCACCGGCACGCTCTTCGCGCTGGCAGCCGGCCTCATGTGGGGCCTGGTCTTCGTGGCGCCCACCATGCTGGCCGAGTACCCGGCCGTGCTGCTGACCATGGGCCGCTACCTCGCCTTCGGGCTGATCGCGCTGCCGCTGGCCTGGTGGGACCGCGCCCGCCTGGCAGAGCTGACGCGGGCCGACTGGGTGGAAGCCGCCAAGCTCGCGCTGGTGGGCAACGTGCTGTACTACCTGTGCCTGGCCGCGGCCATCCAGCGCGCCGGCGGGCCGCTGCCCACCATGATCATCGGCACGTTGCCGGTGGTCATCGCCATCACCGCCAACCTGCGCAACACGCGCGCCGGCCAGCGGCAGGAAGGGCGCCTGCCCTGGGCGCGGCTGGCGCCTTCGCTGGGGCTCATCGCCGCCGGGCTGGCCTGCGTGAACCACGCCGAGGTCACGCAGCTGCCGGCCGACACCGACCTGCTGCGCTACGGCCTGGGCGCGCTGCTGGCCGTGGCGGCCGTGGCCTGCTGGACCTGGTACCCCATCCGCAACAGCGAATGGCTGCGCCTGCATGCCGACCGCAGCCCGCGCGCCTGGGCCACCGCGCAGGGCCTGGCCACGCTGCCGATGGCGGCCGTGGGCTACGCGCTCTTCTGGGGCTGGCAAGCCACGCAGACGCCCGCTGCAGGCGCGACGGCTTTCGCCATGCCCTTCGGCCCACAGCCGGGCCTGTTCATCGGCCTGATGCTGGCCATTGGCCTCTTCGCCAGCTGGCTGGGCACGCTGTGCTGGAACGAGGCCAGCCAGCGCCTGCCGCCGGCGCTGGCCGGGCAGCTGATCGTCTTCGAGACCCTGGCGGCGCTGGCTTACGCCTACCTGTGGCGCGCGCAGTGGCCGGGCGGGGTGACGCTGGCGGGGGTGGGGCTGCTGATCGCCGGCGTGGTGATGGCCTTGCGCGTGCGTCCTGTAGCGCACTGACAGGCGGCGCGCTTGCGGGCGAGCATGGGGTTCAACCCTGTGCACCGGAGCTCGCCCATGAACCCACGCCGCCGTTTCATCGCCCTCACCCCCTGGTGGGCCCTGGGCAGCACCGCCGTGCTGCTGGCCGCGTGTTCCGAACGCACACCGGTGCCCGCTCCCCTGCCGGCGCCCATGCCGGCCCCGGCGCCTTCGCCGGCCGAACCCGCAGCCACCTCCGCTTCCGGGCCGTCACCGGCCGCCTTGGGCCCTTTGAGCCCGGCCGAGCCGCAGGCTGTGGCGCTGGGCTACGTGGCCTTGGCCAGCCAGGTGGACGCGGCCCGATACCCCAACCACACGGCCGCACAGCAATGCGCGGGCTGCTCGCTCTACAGCGGCGCTGCCGGCAGTGCTGCCGGGCCCTGCTCGATCTTCGGCGGCCGCGAGGTGGCCGCCGCGGGCTGGTGCAGCGCCTGGGTGAAGAAGGCCTGAACGGAAGGCCTTCACGGAAGGCCTGAGCGCCCGGCGGCTCAGCCGTAGGTGTTGGCCAGCACGCCCAGCCCGGCGATCTCCACCTCCACCAGCGTGCCCGGCTTCATCGGCAGCACGCCCAGCGAGGTGCCGCAGAGGATGACGTCGCCCGGCCTCAGCGGCAGTTCCTGGCTGATGCGCCAGACCAGCTCTTCGGGCGGGAAGAACATGTCGGCCAGCGCGTAGTTCTGGCGCTCGCGGCCGCCCACGCGCGTGTGCAGCGTGGCGGTGGCGGGCTGGAAATCGGTGTCCACCCACGGGCCCAGGGCGCCGAAGCCCGGCAGGCTTTTGGCGCGGCTCCACTGCGCGAAGCTGGCGTCGCGGTTCAGCAGCTCCATGGCCGTCACGTCGTTGGCCACGGTGCAGCCGAAGAGGCAGGCCGCGGCCTCTTCGCGCTGGATGCGGTAGGCCGGGCGGCCGATCACCAGCGCCAGCTCGCCCTCGTAGGCCACGCGCCCCACCTCGGCCGGCGCCGCCGGGATGGCCTGGCCGTGGCCGGTGGCGCAGTGCGGGCTCTTCAGGAAGTACAGCGGCTCGGCCGGCGCGGCCCAGCCGTTCTTCTCGGCCGCGGCGCGGAAGTTGTTCCACAGGCCGATGATCTGGCCGGGCTGCACCGGGGGCAGCCAGGCGCTGGGCGGAATATCCGCCAGCGCCACGCTCTCGCCGGTGGCTTCGGGCGCCGCCCAGGGCAGGCCGCGGTGCAGCAGCACCTGGCCGTCTTGCAGCAGGCCCAGGGTGGGCTGGCCCTGGTGGGTGAAACGCAGCCATCGCATGGGCAGACTCCGGGCAATTCGAAGGTGGCGGACGATAGCGCCGTGCACGCCGCATGACAAAGATCAAGTTCGGCGTCAGGCGCCGGGCGCACACTGCCGGGCATGCAGTACCGCGTCATCCCCATCGCGCCCGCCTGGCCGCAGGCGCAGGCCCCGCAGCTCAGCGGCGAGCCGGCCCGGGTGCAGCGGGTGCTGAGCGCCTTGAGTTCGGCGATGGACAGCCCGGCCCTGGGTTTCTCGCTGCCGCTGGAACGCTGGCTGCGCGAACTGCGCCTGGACAGCGAACACGCCGAGGCTCATCTGAAGGTCACGCCGCGTTTGGGCAGCGCCCCGGCCGAACTGGCCTTCGACACCCTGCGCCGGCTGCTGCCGGACACCGACATCTACGTCGTCGCCGCTGCGGCCTGAGCCGCGGAACCCGGCCGGGCCTGGCCTTCAGGCCAGCGCCTCGTCCACCACCTCCACCCAGTGTTTCACGGGCAGCGCGGTACCGCTCTGCAGGTGCTGGATGCAGCCGATGTTGGCGCTGACGATGGCGTCCACCGGTTCCTGCCCCGGCGCGGGCGCCAAGTGCTGCAGCTTGCGGTCGCGCAGCTGCGTGGCCAGTTCGGGCTGCAGCACGCTGTAGGTGCCGGCGCTGCCGCAGCACAGGTGGCTCTCGGCATTCGCCAGCCGCACTTCGAAGCCCAAGGTGCGCAGGTGGGTTTCCACGCCACCGCGCAGTTGCTGGCCGTGCTGCAGCGTGCAAGGCGGGTGGAAGGCCAGCGCCGGCTGGCGGCTGGCGCGCAGCCGGCCCTGCAGCTTCGGCGCGATCTCGGGCAGCAGCTCGCTCAGGTCGCGTGTGAGCGCGCTCACGCGGCGCGCCTTCTCGGCGTACTCGGGGTCGTGGGCCAGCGCGTGGCCGTAGTCCTTCACGTGCACGCCGCAGCCGCTGGCGTTCATCACGATGGCTTCCACCTGGCCGTCAGACGTGAGCCCGTCCACCAGCGGCCACCAGGCGTCGATGTTGCGGCGCGCATCGGCCAGGCCGCCTTCGCTGTCGTTCAGGTGGGTGCGCAAGGCGCCGCAGCAGCCGGCGCCGTCGGCCACCAGGGTCTGGATGCCCACGGCGTCGAGCACGCGCGCGGTGGCGCTGTTGATGTTGGGCATCATCGCCGGCTGCACGCAGCCCAGCAGCATCAGCACCTTGCGCGGGTGGCTGCGCGTGGGCCACAGCGCGGCGCGCGGTGAGCTCTTGGCCGGCACCTTGTTCTGCAGCGTCTGCGGCAGCAGCGGGCGCAGCATCTGGCCCAGCTTCATGGCCGGCGCGAACAGCGGCGAGGTCAGGCCTTCCTTCAGCAGCCAGCGCACGGCCTTTTCGCCAGTCGGGCGCTCGACCTTCTTCTCGACGATCTCGCGGCCGATGTCCACCAGGTGCCCGTACTGCACGCCGCTGGGGCAGGTGGTCTCGCAGTTGCGGCAGGTCAGGCAGCGGTCCAGGTGCTCTTGCGTCTTGCGCGTGACGGGGGCGCCTTCCAGCACCTGCTTCATCAGGTAGATGCGGCCGCGCGGGCCGTCGAGCTCGTCGCCCAGCAACTGGTAGGTGGGGCAGGTGGCGGTGCAGAAACCGCAGTGCACGCACTTGCGCAGGATGGCTTCGGCGGCTTCGCCTTGGCGGGTGCCCTTGAACTCGGGGGCCAGGTTGGTTTGCATCGCGGTGCCAGGGTTCGGGAAGAGAAGGTTCAGAACAAGCGGGACACGGCCGGCAGCAGCAGCGCTGCCAGCAGCACCTGCAGGCCCAGGGCCAGCGCGGCGTAGGCGCCGGCATCGGGGTGCACCTGCAGCGCGCGGCTCGCGCCGATGCCGTGCGAGACGGTGCCCAGGGCGAAGCCGCGCACCGGCAGCGCTGGCACGCGCAGCAGGCCGAACAGGGCCTTGCCCGTGAGCGCGCCCAGCAGCCCTGTGAGCACCGCAAACACCGCCGCCAGTGCGGGGATGCCGCCCAGCTGCGCCGCCACGCCCATGGCCACGGGGGCCGTCACGCTCTTGGGCGCCAGCGAGGCCAGCACGTCCACCGGCAGGCCCACGGCCCAGCCGATGGCCACCGCGCTGGCGCTGGCGGCCGCGCCACCCAGCAGCGCCGCCAGCAGCAGCACGCCGGCGCGCGCGCGCAGCTCGGCGCGGCGTTGCCACAGCGGCCACGCCAGCGCGACCACCGCCGGCCCGAGCAGGAAGTGGATGAACTGCGCGCCCGAGAAGTACACCGGGTAGGGCGTGCCCGTGGCTGTGAGCAGCAGCGCCAGGGCCAGCACGCTCCACAGCACCGGGTTGGCCCAGGGCGGGTGGCCCAGCCGGGCCGACCCGCCGCTGGCCAGCACGTACACCGCCAGCGTGGCTGTCAAGCCGAACAGCGGCGTGGCCGAGAGGTAGACCCACAGCTCGACGAAGCTGGTGTTCATGCCGCCGCCTCGCCATCGGCGGCGGGCGCGTCATCACGCGGCCACAGTTTCTGCAGCACCAGCGCGGTGACGGCCAGGCCGATCCAGGTCGACAGCGCCAGCGCCAGGGCCATGCGCGCGCCATATTGCGTGATAAGTCCCAGGTGCGCGATGACACCCACGCCCACCGGCACAAAGAGCAGCGAAAGGTGCTGCAGCAGCGGCGTGGCCGCGGCCTCCACCGGCCCGCGCACGGGCGCCCACTGCAGCAGCGCCGCCATCAGCAGCAGGCCCAGCACGGGCCCTGGCAGCGGCAGGCCGAGCAGGCGCGCCAGGGCCTCACCGGCCGATTGGCACAGCAGCAGCAGCGTCAGGCCCTTGAGTGCATCCATGGGCTGTGTGCTTCAGGCCAGCTCGTACTGCAGCACCCAGTAGTGGGTGTGCGCCGTCCACTGCGGCTGCCGCGCGCGCGGGCCGAGCATGGCGATGGCTTGCTCGGGCGTGGGGAAGTTCTTCAGCACTTCGTGCGTGCTGCCGTCGGTGAGGCGGCGCTGCTGGTAGGTGTTGCAGGCATCGTCGGTGCGCGTCAGCGGCGTGCTGCTGGTCTGGACATAACTGTTGTCGAGGAACACCACGCGCGCGCCGGGGGCCAGGCGGCTGTGCAGCAAGGCCAGCCAGCCGGGCAGGCGCTGCAGCGGCACGTGGCTCCACCAGCAGCCGGCAAACGCCGCGCTGAAGGGCGGCTCGTGGGCGATCTCGGCCAGCGTGTAGGCGTCGGCGGTGGCGAAGCGCACGCACGGCGGCAAGGCCTTGGCCTGGGCGATGGCCATCGTCTCGGGGTTGAGATCGGTGGCCAGCCAGTCGGCTGCTTCGCGCGCGGCGTGGGGCGTCCACCACCCGGTGCCGCAGGCGATCTCCAGCACGCGTCGGCCGGCGAAGGGCGCGGCGAGCTCGGCTTCCATCTGGCGCAGGTCGGCCTGGCGCTCGGGCTTGGCGTAGACGCTCTCGTACTCGGCGGCGCGGCGCGCGTAGTAGGCCGCCATGGCGGCCACGCTGTCTTCGCCGGGAGCCAGGGTTTCGCGCATGCCTTCAAGCCGCCGGCAGCAGCCGGCCGGGGTTGAAGATCCCGTCGGGGTCGAAAGAGCGCTGCAACTCACGCTGGATGCGCGCCACCGCCGGCGCCAGCGGCGCGAAGGCGCCAGCGCTCTTGTCGTGCCCGCGGAACAGCACCGCGTGCCCGCCTGCGGCTTGCGCCGCCCCGCGCAGCACGGCGGCCGGCGCGCTGGTGCAGATCCAGCGCTGCGCGCCGCCCCATTCCAGCAGTTGTTCGCCCGAAAGCTTCAGCGGCGCCGCCGTGGGCGGCACGCTCAGGCGCCACAGCGCCGCGCCGCTCTCCACGGCCTTGGCCGCGCCGATGAAGAACTCGTCGCGGTGGTCGCGCAGGCCGGCCCAGAAGGTGCTGGCCAAGGCGGTGTCGACCACCTCGCCGCCGATCTTCTCTTGCGCCGAGCGCACCGCCGCCGCCGCACCGCTCAGGCGCAGCACCAGCATGCCGTCCCACCAGGCGCTGGCGTTCAGGGGCAGCGGCTGGCCGCCCCATTCGTTCAAGCGGCGGATGGCGCTGGCCTGGTCGGCCTCCAGCCGCAGCGTCAGCGTGGCCGGGGGTACGGGCAGCACCTTCAGGCTCACCTCGCAGATCACGCCCAGCACGCCCAGGCTGCCGGCCAGCGCGCGCGAGACGTCGTAGCCCGCCACGTTTTTCATCACCTGGCCGCCGAAGCTCAAGGTCTCGCAGCGGCCGTTGAGCAGCGTGGCGCCGAGCACGTAGTCGCGCACGCCACCCACGCTCACACGCGCGGGGCCGGCCAGGCCCGCGGCCACCATGCCGCCCACGGTGCCGCCGCAGGCAAAGCGCGGCGGCTCGAAGGGGAGGCACTGGCCTTTCTCGGCGAGCGCCGCCTCCACCTCTGCCAGCGGCGTGCCGCCGCGCGCGGTGATGACGAGTTCACTCGGCTCGTAGCTGCTGATGCCGGTGAGACCGCGCGTGTCCAGCACCAGCCCCTGCGGCGTGCCGCCGTAGAAGGCCTTGGTGCCGCCGCCGCGGATGTCGACCTGCAGCTTCTCGGTGCGGGCCGTCTGCACCTGCTCGATCAGGCGCTGCAGCGCGGCGTCCATTCAGAAACGCTCCAGTTCGGGGAAGGGCAGCAGGCCCTTTTTCACGTGCATCTTTCCGTACTCGGCACAGCGCTGCAGCGTGGGGATGACCTTGCCCGGGTTCAACGTCTGCATGGGGTCGAAGGCGCGCTTCACCGCGAACATCTGCTCGCGCTCTTCGGGCGCGAACTGCACGCACATGCTGCTGAGCTTCTCAACGCCCACGCCATGTTCGCCGGTGACGGTGCCGCCCATCGCGACGCTGGTCTCCAGGATGTCGGCGCCGAAAAGCTCGCAGCGGTGCAGCTGGTCGGGGTCGTTGGCGTCGAAGAGGATCAGCGGGTGCAGGTTGCCATCACCCGCGTGGAAGACGTTGCAGCAGGCCAGGCCGTACTTCTTCTCCATCTCGGCAATGGCCAGCAGGATGTCGGCCAGGCGCTTGCGCGGGATGGTGCTGTCCATGCACATGTAGTCGGGGCTGATGCGCCCGCTGGCGGGGAAAGCGTTCTTGCGCCCGCTCCAGAACTTCAGGCGCTGCGCCTCGTCCTTGCTCACTTCCAGCCGCGTGGCGCCGCAGCCGCTCAGCACGTCGAGCATGCGGTCTATTTCCTCGGCCACTTCTTCCGGCGTGCCATCGCTCTCGCACAGCAGGATGGCGGCGGCGTCGAGGTCGTAGCCGGCGTGCACGAAGTCTTCCACCGCGGCCGTCATCGGCTTGTCCATCATCTCCAGCCCGGCGGGGATGATGCCGGCGGCGATCACCGCGGCCACGGCATCGCCGGCTTTGCGCACGTCGTCGAAGCTGGCCATGATGCAGCGCGCCAGTTGCGGCTTCGGGGTCAGCTTGACGGTGACCTCGGTGGTCACGGCCAGCATGCCTTCGCTGCCCACGATGAGCGGCAGCAGGTCGAGCCCCGGCGTGTCCAGCGCCTCGCTGCCGAACTCCACCGGCTCGCCCTGCACCGTGTAGCCGCGCACGCGCAGCACGTTGTGCAGCGTGAGGCCGTACTTCAGGCAGTGCACGCCGCCGGAGTTTTCTGCCACGTTGCCGCCGATGGTGCAGGCGATCTGGCTGCTGGGGTCGGGCGCGTAGTACAGGCCCAGGGGCACGGCGGCTTCGCTGATGGCGAGGTTGCGCACGCCGCACTGCACGGTGGCCGTGCGCGCCAGGCGGTCGATCTGCACGATCTTGTTGAACTTGGCCAGGCTCAGCGTCACGCCCAGGGCGTGCGGCATGGCGCCGCCGCTCAGGCCCGTGCCGGCGCCGCGCGCCACCACGGGCACGCTCAGCGCGTGGCAGGCCTTCAGCACGGCGGCCACTTGCGCCTCGGTTTCAGGCAGGGCCACGCACAGCGGCAACTGGCGGTAGGCGGTGAGACCGTCGCACTCGTAGGGCACGGTGTCTTCGTGGTGCCACAGCAGCGCGTGGGCCGGCAGCAGCGGCGCCAGCACGGCCACCACCTGCTGCTGGCGGGCGGCGCGTTCGGCCGAGCGCGCGACATCGGCGACAGCGTTCGGGGCGAGGGGGGCGTTCATAGGCGGCGGCTCCGGCAAGCGCGCAGGCCCCAGGAGGGCCTGGCTGGCGCGCCCAGACTGTACGCGGCCCTGCGGCGGTGCCGAGGTCAGCACGGTTTTGACCGCCGCAGGGGTGATCGGCGCACCCCGCGCCGGGCGTTCAGGCGCTTTCAGTGAAGACCGTGAGCACGCCGGTGTAGCCGTAGAGGTGGTGGCGCGCGATCTCGCCGGCGGCGAAAAAGCCCACCAGCGGCAGTTCTTCACCGTCGCCCTGGCCACCGCCCAGCGCATGCTGGATCGTCTTCAGCTCGGCCGAGGGCCCACCGAAGTGCGGCCCGCCGCGGCCGGTGCAGCTGACATACAC
Source organism: Rubrivivax rivuli (assembly GCF_004016505.1). Taxonomy (GTDB): domain Bacteria; phylum Pseudomonadota; class Gammaproteobacteria; order Burkholderiales; family Burkholderiaceae_C; genus Rubrivivax; species Rubrivivax rivuli. The sequence goes on from NZ_SACR01000001.1 coordinate 805,677, forward strand.
CGCACCGAGCAGGCGCCGCGCCGGGGCAGGCGCATGGCCGCTGAGCGGGTCGTCCTGCGGTTCGAGTTCGTCGCGGATCTCGCTGCAGATGCGCACCAGGTCGCGCCGCGCGGCCTGCACGTCGCGCTGGCAGAAGGCCAGGCGCATGCCGGTCTGCACCAGGTCGGCCACGGCAAAGGCGTGGCGGCCGGGGTCCAGGCCGACCAGGTGGCGCACGCGCGTGTCGGCCCCGAACTGGCCCGGGCGCGCCAGGCTGCCGTCGGCCGCGTCGTTCAAGCCCACCAGCGTGGCGCGCAGGCGCGGCAGCGCGGCGCGCGGGTCGTCCAGGGCGTCCAGGCCCAGGTCGCGCAGCAGGCAGGGCAGGGCGGGTTCGCCGTCGAGTTCGGTGACGATGTGGCGCTCGCAGGCCGTGATGGTGCGTGTGGGGCCCACCGGCTGGCAGCCCTGGGTCACGCGCGAGACCAGCGGCACGTCCTGCGTGAAGGCCACGCCCGAGAGTCCGCCCTGCCAGACGCCCTCGGCGACGTGGTGCGTGGCCGCGCGCGAGCTGGCCAGGCCGCCGAAGAGGTAGCCGCTGTCGGTGCGGTCGCTCATCTCGGTGATGAGTTCCTGCAGGTCGGGCGTGGCCGGGTCGGCGTGCACCAGCGCCGTGTAGGGCGTGATGCGGCGCAGCTTGCGCGCCCCCGAGAAGACCTCGAAGCGGCCCGCCGGCAGTGCCGCCAGCATCAACGCCAGCGCCGGTTCGTCGATGTATTCGGCCGCGCCGGCGCACACGCCCACGCCCACGCTGCCCACCCAGGCCACGCCGGGCCATCGCTGACGCAGATCGGCCAGCAAGGCGGCGGCGTGGGGGGCGTAGTGGTCGGTGAAGTAGACGAAACCCAGGCTCAGCGGTCCGGCGTCGCTGCTGTCGTGCGCGGCGCGGCGGGCCTCCACCTGTGCGGCGGCCAGGGCCAGGGCGGCCCGCCAGTCGGGGTGCGTGGCGTGGCCGATGAGGAAAGCGGGCATGGGGCGTTGCGCCTCGGGTTCGGATCGGGCGGGGGTCAGGGCGCTCGTCGGCGCGGGGCGGGCGAGGCCTGCCGGGCGGCGGGCTTCCGGGCCGCGGGCTTCTTGCCGGCCGGGGCCGCAGCGGCGGCGCTGCCGCGCGGCCGGGGCGCCTTCTTCGCGGCGGGGGCGGCCGTCCCTGGGGCCGCGGCCGCCGGTTCCTTCAGCGCCTGCGATGCGATGTCGGCGAACTGCTTGGTCAGCGCGCCCCACCACTGCATGGGGTCCACCGCCGGGGCTGGCGGCTCGGCGGCGGTCTGCGCGGCCTCTGCCGCCGGGGCCGGTGCAGGTGGCGGGGCCGGGGCGGGGGCAGGGGCGGCAGGTTCTGGCACCTTCGCCGAGAGCGCGGCGCGCAGGTCGGCCATCGGCAGGTTCATGGTCTTGAGCGTGCTCAGCGTCATGCGCTGCACCTCCAGCGCCTGCACCGTGGTGCCCAGCAGCCGGGCGTTCTGCTCCAGCCAGAACTGCACGGTCTTGAGCTCCTGGATGCGCTTGTCGAGCTCTTCCGGGTCGAGCGTGGGCGCCACCCATTGGCCGAAACCCTGCACGCCCGGCAGCGCCGCGCCGGCGCCCTTCATCAGGTTCTGCAGGAACTCGAAGCCCGGCACCATGCGGGCCAGGTCGTTGGCGGTGCTCATGCGGCGCTCTCCTCGGGGTGGTGGCGCCGATTGTGGGGCGCGCGCCGGGGCTTCAGCGGCCGAAGCGCACGCGCTCGACGCGGAAGCCCAGGCCTTCGAGCAGGCGCGGCAGCGACTGCGGGCCGGTCATGTGCAAGGCCCCCACGGCGGCAAAGACCCGTCTGCCGCTGCGGTGCTGGGCCTCGATGCCGGCGGCCAGCGGGCCGTTGCGCTCGTCGTTGAGCTTGCGCATGTAGGCCTGGTCTTCGGGCGTGTTGGCGCATTCGCACCAGCTGGCGTAGTCCTCCAGCGCGGCCAGGTCGCCGCGTTCCCAGGCCGCCACCATGCGCGCCATCACGCGGCGGCTGCTGCCGTCTTCCAGCTGCGCCAGGCTCTGCTCCAGCGCGGCCAGGGCCTCGGCGGGATCGGCCGGCACCAGCACGGCCTTCTGCTGCGCCGCGGTTTCCAGCGACACCACGCGGCGGGCGCTGCCGCGCACCTGCGCCAGCAACAGCTGCTCCATCGCCAGGCTCGGGTCCATGCCCAGCCAGCGGGCCTCCAGCACCATCAGGCTGGTGGCCTGCAGCACCGGGTGCAGCGTGGCCATCGATTCGGGCGCGATGCAGGCGCGGGCGTAGGCCTGGTTCAGCCGCCGCTGCAGGGGCTCGGGCAACAGGCCGGTGTGTTGCAGGTCTTGCAGTGCTGCCTGCAGTGCGGGGTCGCTGGGGTCGATTTCCAGCGCCAGCACCTCGCTGCTGCGCAAGGCCGCGCTGAGCTGCGGCCCCAGCCGCTTCCAGGCCGGCTTGCCGACGTGCAGCGTGCCGTAGAGCCAGCTGCTGCGGCCATCGCGGCTGATGCGCCAGAGCAGGCCGCGGTCGCGCTCGGGGGCGGTGCTGGCCTGCACGGGCAGGGGTGGCGGGCAGGCCGCAGGGGCTGCACCGGCTGCCGGCGTCGCGGGCTGCTGCGCCAGGCTGCCGGCCGCCAGCACGGCGCAGCCGAGCGCGACCACCCGGTGGGTCAGAAGTGAAAGCCAGCGTTGCATGCGCTGACGATGCCACGAAAGGCGGCCCCAGCACCAGCGCGCCGGCCCCGGGTTCGGTGGTGCCATCATCCCGCCAGCTCCTTCGTCGCGATGACCTCCCGCCATCCCACCCCCCCGCTGCCAGCTCGCCACGGCTTTGCGGTGCTGGCCCTGGCCTGCAGCCTGGCAGCAGCCACTGCGCAGCCGGCGCCCGCCGCCAGGCCGGCCCCGCCCACGCAGACGCTTGCCGTGCCGGGCCTGGCCGCGCCGGCCGAGATCCTGCTCGATCCCTGGGGCGTGCCGCACCTGTACGCCGCCAGCCGCGACGACCTGTTTTTCGTGCAGGGCTTCAACGCCGCGCGCGACCGCCTGTTCCAGATCGACCTCTGGCGCCGCCGCGGCCTGGGCCGGCTGGCCGCGGCGCTGGGCCCGGCCTTCGTGGAAACCGACCGCGCGGCGCGGCTCTTCCTCTACCGCGGCGACATGGCGCGCGAGTGGGCCGCCTATGGCCCCGAGGCGAAGGCCATCGTCACGCGCTTCGTGGCGGGCATCAACGCCTACATCGATCTCTTGGCGGCCGAGCCGGCGCGCCTGCCCTTCGAGTTCAGGCAGTTCGGCTACGCGCCCGAGAAGTGGGCCCCCGAAGACGTGCTGCGCATCCGCAGCCACGCGCTGGCCGGCAATGTCTACGGTGAGCTCTGGCGCGCCACGCTGCACTGCCGGGGTGAGCTGGCCGCCGACCGCTGGCGCCAGGCGCTCACGCCGCCGCGCCAGCTGCGCCCGCCCGAGGGCCTGGACGCCTGCGTGCCGCCCGAGGCGCTGCGCGAGTACATGCTGGCCACGCAGCCGGTGCAGATGCCGGCGCTGGGCTCACCCCAGGCCGTGCCACAGCGCAGCTCGGCCGCGCCAGCGGACCTGGTGCAGCAAGCCGCTGCCGCCATGGCCGATCGATCGGAGGGCAGCAACGCCTGGGCCATCGCCCCCGGCCGCAGCGCCACGGGCCGCCCGCTGCTGGCGGCCGACCCCCACCGGCTGCAGGCCGCGCCCGCGCTGCGCTACCTGGTGCATCTGGAGGCGCCGGGCTACAGCGCCATCGGCGGCGGCGAGCCGGCAGTGCCGGGCGTCTCGATGGGCCACAACGGCCGCATCGCCTTCGGCCTGACGGTGTTCGCGGCCGACCAGGAAGACCTTTACGTCTACGAAACCCGCCCCGGCGCGCCCGACGAGTACCGCTACCGCGGCGGCTGGGAAAAGATGCGCCTGCTCACCGAGCGCATCGAGGTGCGCGGCGCGCCGGCGCAGACGGTGACGCTGCGCTTCACGCGCCACGGCCCGGTCACCGGCCGCGAGGCGCTGGCGCAGCGCGCCTACGCCGTGCGCTCGGTATGGTTCGAGCCCGGCACCGCGGCCTACATGGCCAGCCGAGGCCTGATGCGGGCGGCCGACCACGCCGGCTTCTTGCGCGGCCTGGCCGCCTGGGGCACGCCGGCGGTGAACATGGTCTACGCCGACACCCACGGCGACATCGCCTGGGCCGTGGGCGCGCGCGTGCCGCGGCGGCCCAACTGGGACGGCCTGATGCCCGTGCCCGGCGACGGCCGCTACGAATGGGCCGGCTTCCGGCCCGCCGCTGAGTTGCCCGCGCTGCGCAACCCGGCGGCGGGCTGGTTCGCCAGCGCCAACGAGCACAACCTGCCGGCCGAAGGCCCGTGGCAGGCCGCACCCCTGGGCCACGACTGGCCCAGCCGCGCGCGCCACCAGCGCCTGGCCGAGGTGCTGTCGGCCAACGCGCGTTTCAGCGTCGACGACGCCGTGCGCCTGCAGAGCGACGTGCTCTCGGTGCCCGCGCGCCGCGTGCAGGCCTTGCTGCGCACGCCACGCTTTTCATCGCCGGCCGCCCAGGCCGCGCAGCGCCTGCTGACCACCGGCTGGAACGCACAGCTCACGGCCGAATCGGGCGCGGCGGCGCTGTTCGAACGCTGGTGGACGCGCCACCTGCCCCCAGCCTTCCGCCAGGCGGTGCTGTCGCCCGCGGCCGCGATGCTGCTGCGCACGAGCGACGAAGACGCCATGCTGGCCGCGCTGGAAAACCCCGCGGCGGCCTTCGGCGCCACCGCCGCCGCCGTGCCGCGGCGCGATGCCGTGCTCGAAAGCAGCCTGGCCGCCGCCTGGGCCGAACTCGTGCAGCGCGCCGGCCCCGACCCCGCGCGCTGGCAGTGGGGTGCCGTGCACCAGGCCGTGTTCCCGCACCCGCTGGCGCCGGGCGTGGACGCGGCCACGCAGGCGCGGCTGAACGTGGGCCCCTTTGCCAAGGCCGGCGGGCGCAGCACCGTGAACCTCTCGGTGCAGGACAGCGACACCGGCCGCCACGTGGCCGGCCCCTCGCTGCGCCTGGTGCTGGACGTGGGCGACTGGGACCGCTCGCGCGCCATCAATGCGCCGGGCCAGGCCGGCGACCCGGCCAGCCCGCACTACCGCGACCTCGCGCCGCTGTGGCAGAAGGGCGAGACCGTGCCGCTGCTCTACACACGCGCAGCAGTGCAGGCCGCGGCGGTGCAGCGCTGGGTGCTGCAGCCGGCTGCACCCTCGGGTGCGCCCGCTACACCCGCAAGCGGGGCAGCTCGCGGTAGGTGAAGCCGCGCCAGATCCATTCCACCGGCCCGTAGCGGAAGCGCGCCATCCACCAATGGCTGAAGGCCAGCTGCGCGGCGAAGACCACGAGCACGAAGACCACCTGCCAGGCGCGCGGCATGCCCCATTGGCCGAAGGCGTAGCCGTGGAAGTAGAGCGCGCAGATCAGCGACTGCGTGAGGTAGTTCGTGAGCGCCATGCGGCCCATCGGCGCCAGCAGGCGGATGCGCGAGACCAGCGGCCCACCGTGCAGCATCAGCACCACCAGGCTCACGTAGCCCAGGCAGGCCGGCAGGTTGCCCAGCATGTGCAGGCCCTGCGCCATCACCCAGCCGTCGTGGCGGTCGCCGGGGGTGTGGTGCATGGCGATCAGGCTGCTGGCCAGCCCGAGGCCGATGCCCAGCGGCAGGCCCCACAGGGCCAGGCGGCGGAACAGGGGCAGGTGGTCCTGCGTGCGTTCCATCACCCCGGATCGCACGAACCACGCGCCCAGCAGGAACATGCCGATGAAGAGCACCGAGGCGCCGAAGTCGCCGGCGGCCTTTTCCAGGAAGCGGCGGGCGCGGTAGTCCACCGCGTCGCCATAGCTGCCGGTGGTGAAGGTCTTGATCTCCAGCGCCTTCTCTTCGGCCTGCTCCTTCAGGCGCTTCTCGCGTTCGGCCTTGGCTTCGGCCACACGTTCCTCACGCGTCTTTTTCTTCTTCTCGGCGCCGCTGGCGGCCGAAGCCGGCGGCAGTGCCTTCGCCGCCACCGCCGGGGCCGATGCCGCGCTGGCCGCCGAGGCGGCCGGCAGCGCGAGCGGGTCGGGGCCGAAGTACTGCACGGCACCCATCAGGGTCATGGCCGTGGCGGCGAAGAGGTAGAGCGTGGCGCCCATGCGCAGCGCACGCTGCGCCGGCGGCTGGTGGTAGCGCCAGGCCAGGCCGGCCATCAGCAGCGTCAGCGGGCCGAAGACGGTGAGCGGCAGGCGCGGCTCCAGCGGCGCATCGGGCAGCACCCACAAGGCGGCAGCGCCGGCGCTCAGGCCCAGCCCCAGCAAGAGCAGCAGGAAAGCGAAGAGCGGCACGCGCAGCGGTTTCTTCTCGCTGCGCATGAACAGGGCCAGCAGGCCCGCCAGCGCCAGGCCGGCAGCCACGCCGAAGAAGCCTTCTGCGTCCAGCGCCGCACCCAGGCCCACCGCCACGGCGATGGCCAGCAGCAGCGGCTTGGGCCGGCCGTAGAGCACCACCATCAGCATCAGCGCCGAGACGGCGTAGGTGAAGAGGATGTCGCCGTCCCACAGGAAGATGAAGTGCGCCGCGCCGAAGACGCCGAGTGCCAGCACGCGGCGCAGGTAGACACGCTTGAACTCGCGCCCGGTCTGCTCGGCCCGCAGCAGCATCACCGCGAAGCCCATGCCGAAGACGAGCGAGAAGATCGTCCAGAACTTGCCCTGCACGAAGTAGGCGATGAACCAGCTGGCCAGCCAGTTCAGCCCCGTCAGCCCGCGCGGCATGCCTTCGCCGAAGCTGGTGAAGGGGCGGCTGAACCACTCGATGTTCATCAGGAAGATGCCCAGCAGCGCGAAGCCGCGCACCACGTCCAGCGCCTCGATGCGCTGGGCCGCGGGCAAGGGGGTCATGGGCGGGGGCGGGGGCGGGGGCGGGGCCGGCGGAGCCGGGGGCTCGGCCGAGGCGGGTGTGGGGTCGGCCGGCAGGGATGTCGTCATGGGGCGGGGCCCGGTCGCAGAAGATGGGCCCATTCTGCGTGGGGCTTCCGGCCGCACCAAGCCCCTTCAAGCCCGTTCGTCGCCTCGTTCAGGGGGCCTGTCGCATGGCGCAGGCCCGGCCCCTGGTTTCAGCGCCGCGGTTCGAAGCGCAGCACGCCGTCCTGCTGCTGCCAGCGCAGCCGGCCCAGCACGTCCATGCCGAGCAGCGGCTTGTCGAGCTGGGGCAGCGCCGTCACGCGCAAGCGGTCGGCGCGCAGGCCGCCTTCCAACTCGATGTCGGCCACCACGCGCTGGCCCTGCACCACGCCGCCGGCGGTGTTGGAGGTGACCGCGCCTTCCACCGGCAGGCCCAGCTGCTGTGCCAGCGCCAGGGGTATGGCGGTGCCGGTGGCGCCGGTGTCGACGAGGAAATCGACCTCGCGGCCCGAGATGCGCCCGGGCCAGTGGTAATGGCCGTCGGCGCTGCGGCGGATCTCCACCACCTCGCCGCTAATGGCCACGCGCGGCGCTGCGGCCTGGCGCTGCCAGGCCTGCACGCCGAGAAACAGCGCACCGGCCAGCAGCAGCCAGACGGTGGTGTGTTTCAGCCAGCCGGGCAGTTCTTGCATGGCGGCGTGGTGTTCAGGCTTCGGCTGCGCCGTCGTTGTCGCTGTCGCCCTGGGCTTGCGCTTGGGGCGCTGGCGCCGTTTCGGCCACCGGGGGCACTGCGCTCTCTGCCGGGGCCGGGTCGTGCAGCGGCGCCACGCGTTGTTCGATGGCGCCGAAAACGCTGTGCCCGTCGCCGTCCAGCATCTCGATGCGGATGGTGTCGCCGAACTTCATGAAGCCGGTGCGCGGCGCGCCGTGTTCGATGGTCTCGATGGCACGCTTCTCGGCCACGCAGGAATAGCCGTTCGCCCAGTCCTTGTTGCTGACGGTGCCGCTGCCGACGATGCTGCCGGCGCGCAGGCGCCGCGTCTTGGCCACGTGGGCGATGAGCTGGCCGAAGTGGAAAGTCATCTCCGGCCCGGCGTTGCACAGGCCCACGCGGTGCTTGTTCCAGCGGCTCTCCAGCGCCAGGTGCACGCGGCCGCCTTGCCAGGCCGGGCCGAGTTCGTCGGGCGTGACGGCCACGGGGCCGAAGGCCGTGGCCGGCTTGCTCTGCAGGAAGCCGAAGCCCTTGGCCAATTCGCCGGGGATCAGGTTGCGCAGGCTCCAGTCGTTCACCAGCATGAGCAGGCGCACGCTGTCGATGGCAGCTTCGGCATCGGTGCCGATGTCGACATCGCCCGTCACCACGGCCACTTCCGATTCGAAATCGATGCCCCAGTCTTCGCTGGCGAAGCGGGCCGGCTCTTGCGGCCCGAGGAAGTCGTCGCTGCCGCCCTGGTACATCAGCGGGTCTTCGTAGAAGCTGGCCGGCACCTCGGCGCCGCGCGCCTTGCGCACGAGTTCGACGTGGTTGAGGTAGGCCGAGCCGTCGGCCCACTGGTGCGCGCGCGGCAGCGGCGCCATGCAGTGCTTGGGGTTGAAGGGGAAGGCGTGGCGCGCCTTGCCGCCGTTGAGCGTGGCGTACAGGTCTTCCAGCGGCGGGCTGCGGAAGTTCCAGTCGTCCAGCACCTGCTGCAACGTGGTGGCGATGCCGGTGGCGAAGTGGGCGGTGCTCAGGTCGCGCGAGACCACGGCGAGCAGGCCGTCGCGCGAGCCGTCGTGCAGGGTGGCGAGTTTCATGCGGGGTGGGGTGTGCGCTGGGGCCGCCCCAGGGGCGGGGTGGTCGGGTGGCAGTATTGTGGGGTGGCCACCTTCTTCCCACCGCGCCCACGCCGCGCCGGCGCTGCCCTTGCCCTTGGCCTGCTGGTGCTGGTGCTGCACCTCGGGCTGGCGGGCTTGTGGCCGGCCCGGCCTGGCCTGGCCGACAGCCCGCGCCCGGCGCTGCAGCTGCGCAGCCTGAGCGCGCCCGCGCCGGTGGCAACCGTGGAAGGCAGCGTGCCGCCAGCCGCCCGCGCGGCCGCGCCGACCCCCGCGCCGCGGGCTGCGCCCGCAGCACCCCGGCAGGCCGCAGACGAAGCACCCGGGCGTGTCGCCGAATCGGCACCGGCCCCTGCGCCAGCCGCGGCAGAAGCTGCCGAAGCGGCTGACACCACCGAAGCCGCCTTGCAGGCCGCCGCGCCGCCGGCCGGCACACCCTTGCCCACTTATGCGACGCGTCTGCCGCCGCCGGTGACGCTGCAGTTCGCCGTTCGGCGAGAGGGCGCGGAGGCCCCGCTCGCGGCGGCACCGCGGGGCGGCCTGCAGGCGCAGCTGCGCTGGCAGCACGCGGCCGGCAGCTACACGCTGACGATGGGCATGGGTGCGGTGGGCTGGGCCAGCGTGGGCGGGTTCATTGCCCAGGGCCTGGCGCCCGAGCGCCATGTCGAGACCCGCCGCGGCCGCGAGCTGCGCGCCGCCAACTTCCAGCGCCCGGGCATGGAAGGGGTGGAAGGCCCGGGCCGCATCACCTTCAGCGGCCCGCGTTTCGCCCACCCGCTGTGGCCCGGCGTGCAAGACCGCCTGAGCTGGCTGGTGCAACTGCCCGCCGTGCTGGCGGCCGAGCCCGCGCTGGCGCAGCCGGGCCGCGAGGTGCTGATGATGGTGGCCGGCGTGCGCGGCGATGCGCTGCCCTGGCGTTTCGAGGCCGTGGCCCTGGAAGACCTGGACCTGCCGGCCGGCCTGGTGCGCGGTGCGCTGCACCTGCGGCGCGAGCCGCTCCGCGCGTGGGACAGCCGCATCGACGTGTGGCTCGACCCCGCGCGCCACTTCCTGCCGGTGCGCCTGCGCATGCGGCAAGGCCCCAACGCACCGCTGACCGAATTCGAGCTGCTGGCCTGGACGCTGCAGCCCTGAGCCGCTTCCACGCGCGCCGGCGCACACGCTGCGCTTGCCGCGCGAGCGCCAGAACCTCCTTCCACCGCAGGAGGTTTGCAAGCTAGGGCCCTAGATCGAGTAGCGAATTTCCTAGGGATCACCCTCTGTCGGGCCATGGGCGCCGCGGGGCCCCGTCTCGACACTGCCGCCACAGCCCGACACCCGGCAAACCTGCCCCGCGCCGACGTGCTGCCCGAGACACCCTGGAGAGATTCCCATGCCCCTGCCGAAGCTCACAAGCGCTGGCTGCGTCACCGCCGCCCTGCGCACACGCCGCCTGCCGGTGGCCCTGGCCTGTGCCAGCGCCTGCGCCGCCTTCTTCACCGCCGCACCGGCGTTGGCGGCCGTCACCGTCACCGTGGTCGAACAAGGTGCCAGCACCACGGTGCTGCGCATCAAGGTCGACCCGCCCAAGTTCGAGACCGTCGACACGCCTGCCGGCAGCTTCTCGCGCTTCTCGCTGCGCGAGAGCAATGTCGGCGGCGTGGCCAGCGACGGCCGCAGCCTGCCCGAACTGCCCGCCACCGGCGTGACGCTGGCCCTGCCGGTGGACCTGCGCGATGCGCCGGTGGTGAGCGTGCTGCCCGAAGGCACGCTGCGCCGCATCACCGCCCGCGTGTACCCCACGCAGGCCCCTGAAACCGGCCAGGTGCAGAACCAGGGCCTGCCCGACTTCGAGTTCAACCCCGAGGTCTACAACCGCGGCAAACGCGACCCCGGCGCCGCGCTGGGTCGCAACGCGCTGTTCAAGGGCGATGCCAACCTGGAGACGCTGCGCTTCTCCCCTTACGGCTACGACCCCGGCCAGGGGCTGGTGAGCTGGCATGACAGCTACCTCGTCACCGTGCGCCACGCCGGGAGCGACTGCTTCCTCATCGACAACCTGCGCGACATCAAGCAGGCAGGCGCCTACGACGACGTCGACCGGTTCATCGAGCGCCTGCCGCTGCCGGGCCTGCGCTTCGCGGCCAACCAGCTGCAGCTGCAGCGCGTGTGCGCCCCCAGCCTCACGCCCCAGTTCGTGGGCGGCGCGCGCTTCCTGATCATCACGCACCCGAACTTCGTCGTGGCCGCCAACACGCTGAAGGCGCACAAGGACGCGCTGGGCATCCAGACCCGCGTCGTCACCACGCTGGAAATCACCGGCGGCAGCAGCAACACCGCCTCGGCCACGCAGATCCGCAACTGGCTCAGCAACCACTGGAACACCAGCATCATCCGGCCGAAGTGGGTGCTGCTGATGGGCGATGCCGAGTGGGTGCCCACGCACTACGACCAGCCCAACAGCTGGGACAGCGCACGCAACGCCGGCGACATCTGGTTCGGCCAGTTCCTGCCTGGCGCCACCGCCACCACCGTGCCGCCCTTCGGCATCGGCCGCTTTCCGGTGGACACCCTGGCGCAGGCCCAGACCATCGTCAGCAAGGTGGTCGCCTTCGAGACCGCGCCGCCCACCGACGCGGTTTTCGGCCAGGACTTCTACAGCCGTCTCACCTTCGCCAGCTACTTCCAGGGCGCCGGCACCACCGACGAGCGCTGGTTCGCGGAGACCTCGGAAGTGGTGCGCAACCACGCCGTGGGCCTGGGCTACGGCGTGCAGCGCATCTACAAGGCCAGCGCCAGCGCCAACCCGCTGAGCTGGCGGGGCGGCGGCGCCGTGCCCGCGGCCCTGCGCAAGCCGGGTTTCGCCTGGGACGGCAAGACCAGCGACATCGTCGATGCCGTCAACAAGGGCACGGCGCTGCTCTACCACCGCGGGCACGGCTGGTGGACGGGCTGGGGCGACCCGTCCTTCTCCACCGCCAACCTGAGCAGCGTTTCGGTCACCGGCAACCAGTACCCGGTGGTGTTCAGCATCAACTGCGCCAGCGGCATCTTCGACAACGAGACGGTCGACCTGCCGGGCAACGTGGTCTCGCCCGGCTACGGGCCTTCGGTCACGGGCCTGTACTGGGGCGAGAGCTTCCTGCGCAAGACCGACGGGGCCCTGGCCGTCATCGGCGACACGCGTTCCAGCAGCACCATCGACAACAACCACCTCACGATGGGTCTGTTCGATGCCATCTTCCCGGGCCTGGTGCCGAGTTTCGGCCCTGGCACGGCGGTGCGCCGACTCGGGGACGTGCTGAACCACGCGCGCAGCTACATCGCCGCGGTGGACGCCGGCACGGCGGTGAACCACCACCCGCTGGACGTGGGCGGCGCTCGGCCGGCGGTGTTCAACCTGCGCCAGGAGCTGAACCTCTACAACCTGCTGGGCGACCCGACGCTGAAGCTGCGCACGGCCGCACCGTGGCGCTTTCCGGTGGTGAACATCCGCGTGCTGCAGGGCATCGCGCAGATCAAGGTGCCGCAAGAGTGCCTGAACTGCCCGCCCTTCGCGCCCCGGCCTGAACTGGTCACCGTGTTCGCCTTCGACCCCGAGACCGGGCGCAGCATCGGCCGCGGCCTGGTTGACGAAGAGGGCAACGCCAAGATCGACCTGCGCGGCTGGCAGGGCAACTTCTGGGTGCGCGTGGCTTCGGGCGATGGCGCCAGCCAGCAGGCCGCGCTGAACGAGACCGACAGCGACGACGACGGCGTGCCGGACAGCCGCGACAACTGCACCCACACGAAGAACACCAACCAGCGCGACAGCGACGGCGACGGCTACGGCGACGCCTGCGATGCCGATGCCAATAACGACGGCATCGTCAACAGCCTGGACCTCGCCCTCGTGCGCGGCAACTTCGGCTTCCGGGGTGTCACCCGTGCCGACCTCAATGGCGATGGCGTCGTCAACGCACTCGACCTCGGCCTGGTGCGGCAGCTCTTCGCCACCCGGCCCGGGCCGTCGGCCTGGCACGCCGCCGGCACGGCCACGGCCATGCGCCTGCCCGCCGGCGAAGAGGCCAAACGCTGAAGACCCTGCTTCGCATCCTTCACCCCCACCCCTGGCCGCCAGAAGCGGCCGCATCTTCAAGCTCAAGGAACACCGACATGAACACGATCCAGTCCTTCACCACCGCCCGTTTGCCCGCCACGCTGGGCGCCACCTTCAAGGCTGCGCTCGCGGTCACCGCCCTGGCCGGGTTCTGCGCCGGCGCACAGGCCCAGACGGCCAACAGCGTGGTCTTCACGCCCGTGAACACCAGCACCGAGGTTGGCAACAGCTTCTCGGTGCAGGTGCGCGGCACCGGCTTTGCCGACACCGTCATCGGGGGTGGCTTCGGCTTCAGCTACAACCCGACCGTGCTCAACCTGGCCAGCATCAGCATCAACCGCACGGTGTGGGAATTCGCAGCGGGCACCGGCCTGCACGACCCGGCCAGCGGCACCGTCAGCGACGTCTTCTTCGCCAGCTTCAACGGCGTCCTGCCCAGCGGCGGCGGCTTCGATATCGCCACCCTCAACTTCACGGCGGTGGCCGAGGGCACGAGCGCGCTGACGCTGCGACCCAGCATCGATTTCCCCTGGGTGAACACCAACGTCGAGGTGCTCTCGGTCACCTACGGCAACGGCACCGTGCAGGTTGGCGCCGTGCCCGAGCCCGGCACCTGGGCCAGCTTCGGCCTGGGCCTCGTCGCCTTGCTGCCCCTGCTGCGCCGCCGCCTGCAGACCGCCTGACATCGGGGCCCCGCAGGGGGTGGGCGGCGAAGCCGGCGCCCGGGCGCCGGCTCAAGTGCCCGGCTCCGCGGCCGATAAAGCCACGGATGCGCCCCGCTGCCGATGCCTTCGACCTGCCGCCCGAACTGCTCGCCTGGGCGCTGGGCGCCTGTGTGCTGCTGCTGGTGCTGGCGCTGTGGCAAGGCCAGCGGCTGCAAGCCCGGTTGGCGGCGTTGCGCGAGCAGATCGAGCGCCTGCGCGGCCGCGATGCGCTGACCGGCCTGTCGACCCGCACCGAGTTCGAGGCGGTGCTCAACGAGGCCGCGCTGAGTGCCGACCGCGGCACGGCGCCGCTGGCCCTGATGTACGTGGGGCTCGACGATTTCCGCCCCCTGAACGACGGCTACGGCCACCGCGTGGGTGACGCGGTGCTGGCGCAGGCCGGCGAGCGCCTGGGCCGCTGCGCCGGGGTGCCGCTGGCCTTGTCGCGTGTGGGCGGTGACGAGTTCGCGTTGCTGCTGGTGCTGGGCGCCGACGAGGCCTCGTTCGCCGCGCAGCAGATCCTGCGCGCGCTGCAGGAGCCCTTCCGCGTGGAGGCGCTGGAGTTGCAGCTCAGCGCCTCGGTGGGCATCGCGCTGTACCCCGACCACGGCTCGCGGCCGCGCCTGCTGGCCCATGCCGCGCTGGCCATGCGATCGGTCAAGCAGGTGGGCGGGGCCAGCCACGCCTTCTACACGCCGGCGCTGGCGGTGGACCAGCGCGAGCAGGCCGAACTGCTGCAGGCCCTGCGCCATGCGGTGCAGCGCGGCGAGCTGCAGCTCGTCTACCAGCCCAAGGTGGACGCGCGCAACCTGCAGATCACCGCGGCCGAGGCCCTGCTGCGTTGGCAGCACCCGCAGCGCGGCACCATCAGCCCGGTGGTCTTCATCCCGCTGGCCGAGCGGCACGGGCTCATCAACGGCATCGGCCGCTGGGTCATCGAAGAAGCCTGCCGGCAGGCTGCGCAATGGCGCCAGCAGGGCATGCGCATGCGTGTGGCGGTGAACCTGTCGGGGCACCAACTGCGGCAGGACGACCTCGTGCCGCACATCCAGGCCTGTCTGAAGCGCCACAAGATCCCTGCCGAACGCCTGACGGTGGAAATCACCGAATCGGTGGCCATGGACGACACGGCGCACACCCGCGCGGCCTTCGAGCGCCTGCGCAAAGCCGGGCTGCACGTCTCCATCGACGACTTCGGCACGGGGCACAGCAGCCTGGCCACGCTGCGCCGGCTGCCAGCGGCCGAGTTGAAGATCGACCGCGCCTTCATCACCGACCTCGGCCACAGCGAGCGCGCACGTTCGATCGTGCAGGCCGTGGTGCAGATGGCGCGCACGCTGGAATTGCGCGTGGTGGCCGAAGGTGTGGAGACCACCGCGCAGCGTGATGTGCTCGTGGGGCTCGGCTGCAACGAGTTGCAGGGCTACCTCTTCGCCAAGCCCATGAGTGCCACGGCGCTGGCCTTGTGGGCCGACACCGACGAGCCGCCGGCCGACGGCGAGGCGGGCCCCGGTTTCCGGGCCTCGATCTTCGAAGCCACGGCGCCGGCGCCCTTGAAGTGAGCGCCGCCGCGCACCCCGCCCTCGGCGGTGCGAAGATGCCGCCCCGCATGCCAGACCGACCATGAGCGATTCGTCCACTTCCGAGTTCTCCCTGCTGCTGTGGACGCTCGGCGTCCTGGTGGTGGCCCTGGCCTTGCACCTGAGCAACGGCTGGGTGCGCAGGGCGCAGCGCGGCCCCACGCTGCGGGCGCAATGGCCGGCGCTGGCCATGGCTGGCGCGGCGCTGGGCCTGGGGGTGAATGCGGCGCTGGTGCTGGGCATGCAGGCGCAGCCCCTCAGCTTCGTCGTGGGTTACGCCTGGGGCCCGGCGCTGCTGCTGTGGGGCCTGGCGCTCGTCGTCTGCCTGCCGGTGGTGGTGCTGCCGCTGGCCGTGCGCGCGGCCTGGGCGCTGCCCGCCTCGGGGGCCGTGCTGGCCCTGGTGGTGGTGGCGATGGATGCCGGCTGGGTGTGGGCTGCGGGCTTCCGACCCGGCGTGATCTGGCGGCGCGACATGCTGGCTGCGGCCACCTTGCTGCTCTTGCTGGTGTTGCCGCTGGCGCGCTGGGTGTCCTTCTGCGCCGCCGGCGAGCAAAGCCCGCGCCGCACGGTGTGGCGCTTTGTGGGCGTGGCGCTCGCAGCGGTGGGCCTGATGGCTGGCGAAGAGCTGCTGGCGCTGGCCGCAGGCCTGGGCGCGCAGGTCGGCACCATCCACCAGCGGCAGGTGCCCGGCACGGTGCTCAGCCTGGTGGCCGGCGTGCTGCTGCCGCTGCTGTTGGCCGCCGCGTCGCTCGACCTCTGGTTGCGCCGCCACCAGCGCCGCAGCCGCAGCGTGGGCGACTTCCAGCCCGGCAAGCGCCGCAAGCGCCGCCAGCGCATCCGCACGCTGTGAGCTGCCAGCAGCTTCAAGGCAGCCTTCCTACAATCGGTGCATGAAAACTTCGCCTTCTGCCCCGGCCTACACGCGCGGCGCTGCCCTGGCTGCGCTGATGCAGGACCGCATCGCCATCATCGACGGCGCCATGGGCACCATGATCCAGCGCTACAAGCTGGCCGAGGCCGATTTCCGCAGCGAGCGTTTCGCGGACCATCCCACCGACCTCAAGGGCAACAACGACCTGCTGGTGCTGACGCGCCCCGACGTCATCCGCGAGATCCACGGCCAGTACCTCGCGGCCGGTGCCGACCTGATCGAGACCAACACCTTCGGCGCCACCAGCGTGGCGCAGGAAGACTACGGCCTGGCGCACATCGCGCGCGAGATGAACGTGGCCGCTGCCCGCATTGCCCGCAGCGTGGCCGACGAGCACAGCACCCCCGACCGCCCGCGTTTCGTGGCCGGCGCCCTCGGCCCCACGCCGCGCACGGCCAGCATCAGCCCCGACGTGAACGACCCGGGTGCGCGCAACACCAGTTTCGACGAACTGCGCGCGGCCTACCGCGAGCAGGCCGAAGGGCTGCTGGAAGGCGGCTGCGATGTCTTCCTCGTCGAGACCATCTTCGACACGCTCAACGCCAAGGCCGCGATCTTCGCGCTGGACGAGTTGATGGCCGAGACCGGCGAGCGCCTGCCCGTCATCCTGAGCGGCACCGTCACGGACGCGTCCGGCCGCATCCTGAGCGGCCAGACCGTGGCCGCCTTCTGGCACAGCGTTCGGCACGCCCGCCCGCTGGCCATCGGCCTGAACTGCGCCCTGGGCGCCGCGGTGATGCGGCCCTACATCGAAGAGCTCAGCAAGGTGGCCGCCGACACCTACATCAGCTGCTACCCCAACGCCGGCCTGCCCAACCCGATGAGCGACACCGGCTTCGACGAGACGCCGCAGGTCACGGGTTCACTGATGGAAGAGTTCGCGAAGGCGGGCTTCCTGAACATCGCCGGCGGCTGCTGCGGCACCACACCCGAGCACATCGCAGAGATCGCGCGGCGCCTGCGCCCCTACCGGCCGCGCAGCCGGCAAGACCCGTTGTTCAGCACGCTGCTGGCGGCCTGAGGCGCAGGGCGTCGCCTTGCCCCCGCAGGCAGGGGGCGGGCGGGGTCGAGTGCGCGGCACCACGACACCTATGATGGCCTGAAAGCCCCATGAACACCGGGGCGGGAGCGGCCTTCATGCACACCTTCCTTCCCCGCCTTTCGGCGCTCGGCCTGGCCGTGGGCCTGGCGTTCGGCCTGGCGCTGCCGGCACAGGCCCAGAGCCGCACCGCCACGCCGGCCGGCGACGACATCTACCAGCAGCTGGAAGCGGAGAAGGGCGTCTACAACGTCTACAAGGCCTACTTCCCCAGCCGCGACATCGCGCGCAGGGCGGCGGTCACCTTCCATGCCCAGCTGCTGGAGAGCGACTACGCCGGCGGCTTCCTCGTCATGCAACTCGACGAGCGCGAAATGCGGCAGTTGCAGCGATTCGGCTTCCGCTTCGAGCGCGCCACCGAGTTCATCGAGCGCCGCAACCGCGCGCTGACCGAGTTCCAGATCGAACGCACGCGGCGCATCGCCGGCCAGCCCGAGCCGCTGTCCATCCCGGGTTACGCCTGCTACGAGACGGTGGAAGAGACCTTCAGCGCTGCCGATGGGCTGATCGCCGCGCAGCCCACGCTGGCCAGCTGGGTGACGGCCGGCAGCAGCTGGCTGAAGACGCAGGGGCAGGGCGGCTACGACATCAAGGTGCTCAAGCTCACCAACAGCGCCGTGGCCGCGCCTGCCGGTACGGCCAAGCCCAGGCTTTTCCTGACCAGCGCCATCCACGCCCGCGAGTACACGACGGCCCCGCTGGTGCTGGAGTTTGCCCGCTGGCTCGTCAATGGCTACGGCGTGAACGCCGACGCCACCTGGATCCTCGACCACCACGAGGTCCACCTGCTGTTCCACACCAACCCCGACGGCCGCAAGCGCGCCGAAACGGGCCTGAGCTGGCGCAAGAACGTCAACAACAACTTCTGCGCCAACACCAACACGCGCGGTGTCGACCTCAACCGCAACTTCAGCTTCGAGTGGAACAGCACGGCCGGGCAGGGCAGCAGCGGCAGCGCCTGCAGCCTGACCTACCGCGGCCCTTCGGCCGGCAGCGAGCCGGAGACGCAGGCGGTGCAGAACTATGCGCGCAGCCTCTGGCCCGACCGCCGCGGTCCGGGCGTGAACGACCCCGCGCCAGCCGACACCAGCGGCATCCACATCGACATCCACAGCTTCAGCGAACTGGTGCTATGGCCCTGGGGCGCCACGGCCTCGCCGGCGCCCAACGGCCCGGCGCTGCAGACCCTGGGTCGGCGCTTCGCCTGGTTCAACGGCTACCAGCCCACGCAGTCCATCGGCCTGTACCCCACCGATGGCACGAGCGACGGCCCGAGCTATGGCGAGCTGGGTGTGGCCGCCTTCACCTTCGAGCTGGGAACGGCCTTCTTCCAGAGCTGCTCGGTCTACGAGAGCACCGTCAAGCCGGGCAACCTGCCGGCGCTGATCTACGCTGCCAAGGTGGTGCGTACGCCCTACGTCACGCCCGGCGGGCCCGAGGTGACGGCGCTGGCGCTGGAAGGCAATGCCTCGGGCAGTGGCGTGGCCGCCGGCACGGCCGTGGCCCTGAGCGCCAGCGCCACCGACGCCCGCTTCAACCAGACCAACGGCACCGAAGCCACGCAGGCCGTGAGCGCCGCCGAATACACCATCGACACCCCGCCCTGGGAGGCCGCGGCCGTGCCGCGCGTGCTGCAAGCTGCCGATGGCAGCTTCAACAGCGCCACCGAGGCGCTGGCCGGCAGCATCAGCACGGCGGGCCTGGCCCCGGGCCGCCACACGGTGTTCGTGCGCGCGCGTGACGCCAGCGGCATCTGGGGCCCCGTGTCGGCGGTGTTCCTGAACGTCACGCCGGCGGTGGTGACCCAGCTGCCGGAGGTGGAAAGCAACGGCCGGCCCGCGCTGGCGCAGACGGTGTCGGTCTTCCCGTCGCTGGTCAACGCCACCATGGACACGCCGGAACGCAGCGAACGCAGCGACACCGACTTCTTCCGCATCGAGCTGGGTGCGGGCAAGACGCTCACGGCCGTGATGACCCCCAACGCGGGCGGCGACTACAACGTCGAGCTTCTGAACAGCGCGGGCCAGCGCCTGGCCGCCAACTTCCTGGGCACGGGGCAGGTGGAGACCGTGAGCTACAGCAACACCGGCGCCGCCTCGATGACGGTCTACGTGCGCGTGGGCTACGGCAGTGGCGGCAAGGGGCCGGTGGACGGCCGCTACACGTTGGCATTGAGCCAATAGAGCCCCGAAGGGGTCTTCCCCGATCAAGCTTCCGCCCGCGGAGCCGGCTCTGCCGGGCCGCCGGCTCGCCCCCCCTGGGGGTAGCGACCAGCGGGAGCTTGGGGGCTCAGATCTCTATCTTGGTGCCCAGCTCGACGATGCGGTTCGTCGGCAGATGCAGGAAGTCGGCCGCGGCGGCGGCGTTGCGGTGCATGCTGGCGAAGAGCTTCTCGCGCCACATCGGCATGCCGCCGCCGAAGCTGGGTACCACGGTGTCGCGGCTCAGGAAGTAGCTGGTCTCCATCTCTTCCAGGTTCACGCCGCGGCCGGCCAGCAGGGCCAGGGCCTCGGGCACGTCGGGCTCGTTCTTGAAGCCGAAGTGCAGCGTCACCTGCCAGCAATCGTGGCCCAGCGGCTCGATCTGGCAGCGCTTGTCGAAACCGATCCACGGCACCTCGTGGTGCTGCACCGTCACGAAGAGGTTCTGCTCATGCAGCACCTTGTTGTGCTTGAGGTTGTGCAGCAGCGCGAACGGCGTGCTGCCTTGCTCTGCGTTGAGAAACACCGCCGTGCCGGCCACGCGTGTGGGCGGGCTGATGAACAGCGATTCGAGGAAGGGCTGCAGCTCGATGGCCTCTTCACGCAGGCGTGAGCCGAGCAGCGCACGGCCGCGTTGCCACGTCACCATCAGCGTGAACATCGCTGCGCCGATCAGCAAGGGGAACCAGCCGCCGTCCAGCACCTTCACGGCATTGGCCGCGAAGAAGGTGATGTCCACCAGGAAGAAGAAGCCCGTGGCCGCCACGCACAGCGCCATCGGCAGCTTCCAGGCGTAGCGGATGACGAAGAAGGTCATCACCGTGGTGATGCTCATGTCGATGGTGACGGCAATGCCGTAGGCGCTGGCCAATGCGCCGCTGCTGCCGAACACCACCACCGCGAACACGACGCAGCCGTACAGCGCCCAGTTCACGAAGGGCACGTAGATCTGGCCCGTGGCACGCACGTTGGTGTGCAGGATGCGCAGCCGCGGCAGGTAGCCGAGCTGTGTGGCCTGCTTGGTGACGGAGAACGCCGCCGTGATGAGCGCCTGCGAGGCGATGACGGTGGCCAGCGTGGCCAGCCCGATCAGCGGGAAGAGCGCCCAGTGCGGCGCCATCTCGTAGAACGGGTTGTTCACGTTCTCGGGGTGCTGCAGCAGCATCGCGCCCTGGCCGAAGTAGTTCAGCACCAGCGCCGGCATCACCACGCTGAACCAGGCCAGGCGGATGGGGCGGCGGCCGAAGTGGCCGAGATCGGCATACAGCGCTTCGGCGCCCGTGACGCACAGCACCACCGCGCCCAGGGCGACGAAGGCGATGCCCGGGTGCGCGGCCATGAAGCCCAGCGCATGGTGCGGCGACAGCGCCACCAGCACCGCCGGGTTCTTGGCGATGTGCATCACGCCCAGCAGCGCCAGCACGCCGAACCAGGCCAGCGTGATGGGGCCGAACAACCGCCCCACCACCGCCGTGCCGAAACGCTGCGCCCAGAACAGCAGCGTCAGCACGAGCAGCGTGATGGGCACCACGTAGCGGTGCAGCGCGGGGGCGGCCACCTCCAGGCCCTCCACCGCCGACAGCACGCTGATGGCCGGGGTGATGACGCCGTCACCGAAGAAGATGGCGGTGCCGAAGATGCCCAGCAGCAGCAGCCGCTCGCGCAGCTTGGGGTGGTCTTTCACGGCCTGCGAGGCCAGCGCCAGCATCGCGATGAGGCCGCCTTCGCCATGGTTGTCGGCGCGCAGGATCAGCACCACGTACTTCAGAGACACCACCACCGTCAGTGTCCAGAACACCAGCGAGAGGATGCCCAGGATGTTCTCGGGCGTCAGCGGCACGCGGCCGTGCGCGAACACTTCCTTCAGCGCGTAAAGCGGGCTGGTGCCGATGTCGCCGTAGACCACGCCGATGGCGGCGATGGTCAGCGCTGCCAGCGCGGCGGGCGTGTGGGTCTGCGGGCTTTCGCGGCTCATGGTCGGCCGCGCATTGTGCGCCTGCCTGCGTCAGCGGCTGCTGCGGGTGTTGCAGTGCAGCATCGCACGCGGGCCCGTGCTCACTCGTAGCTCTCGGCGTCGGGGTCGGTGGCTTCCAACTCGTAGGCCGCGGCCAGCATGGCCAGGCGGCCGATCACGCCGTACATGTAGAAGCGGTTGGGCGCGCTGGCGCCCGGCTTGCTGCCGGGCTTGGGCAGCGTGTGGCTGCCGGCAAAGGCCAGCGGCACGTAGCGCGAGCCCGGCGAGCACAGGCCTTCGTCGATGCCGCGGTCGGCGTGCACGCGGTAGAAGCCGCCCACCACATAGCGGTCGATCATCATCACCACGGGCTCGGCCACGGCGTCGTTCATGCGCTCGTAGGTGGGCACGCCTTCCTGGATGATCAGTTCATCGGGCACCTGGCCTTCGCTGACCAGGCCTTCGCGGCCGCGCATCACGCGCTCGCGGTCGTCGAGATCCTTCACGTCGCGCACGGTCAGGATGCCCTGGCCGGCCGCGTTGTCGGCCTTCACCACGACAAACGGCTTCTCGTTGATGCCGTATTCCTTGTACTTGCGGCGCACCTTGGTGAGCAGGGCGTCGACGTTGCTCTTTACGCAGTCCAGCCCGCTGGGCGTGTCGAAGTCGACCTTGCCGCACTGGCCGTGCATGGGGTTGATGAGCCAGGGGTCCATGCCCAGCAGCTTGGCGAACTTCTTGGCCACCTCTTCGTAGCTCTGGAAGTGGCGGCTCTTGCGGCGCACGCCCCAGCCCGCGTGCAGCGGCGGCAGCAGGTACTGCTCGTGCAGGTGCTGCAGCGCGCGCGGCACGCCGCCCGAGAGGTCGTTGTTCAACAGGATGGTGCAGGGGTCGAAGTCCTTCAGCCCCAGGCGGCCGCGGTTGCGCAGCAGTGGCTCCAGCGTGAGTTCGCTGCCATCGGGCAGCGCCACGGGCATGGGCGCGGTGAGCGCCGGGTCCATCGAACCCAGGCGCACGTTCAGGCCGGCCTGGTTGAAGATCTGCACCAGCTGCGCCACGTTCTGCAGGTAGAAGCTGTTGCTGCGTTGCTCGGGGATGAGCAGCAGGTTCTTGGCCTCGGGGCAGATCTTCTCGATGGCCGCCATCGCCGCCTGCACCGCCAGCGGCAGCATCTCGGGCGTGAGGTTGTTGAAGGTGCTGGGGAAGAGGTTGGTGTCCACCGGGGCCAGCTTGAAGCCCGCGTTGCGCAGGTCGGCCGAGGTGTAGAAGGGCGGCGTGTGCTCCATCCACTCGAGCCGGAACCAGCGTTCGATGGCCGGCATCGACTCGAGGATGCGCTGCTCGAGCTCGTTGATGGGCCCGTTCAGGGCGGTGGTGAGGTGGGGAACCATGGCGCGTGCTCGGTAGGTCTGCGGCCAAGGGGCCGCAGAGAGCCGGGAATTCTGCCCGACCCCGCCAAGTGGCGCTGAGCACGAACGCGCACGAGGCAACGAAAAGGGCGCCCAGAAGGGCGCCCTTTTCGAGCCCCGCCGAGATGACACGCGGGCCAAGCCCGTCGTGTCGATCGAGGCGAGATATTCGAGCACCCGGGCGCCAGCCCGGGTGTCCCGAATATCACTTGTTGTAGGCGGTCTCGCCGTGCGACGAGATGTCCAGGCCTTCGCGCTCTTCGTCTTCCGGCACGCGTAGGCCCACCGTCAGGTCGACGATCTTGTAGGCGATGAAGGCCACCACCGCCGAGATGATCACGGTGTAGATGATGCCCTGCGCCTGGATCCACAGCTGCGCGCCGATGCCCGGGAACACGCCGCACTTGTTGGCGATGTAGTCGCAGGCGCCCAGGCCGCCGAGGTCGGGGCTGGCGAACACGCCGGTCAGCAGCGCACCGATGATGCCGCCCACGCCGTGCACGCCGAACACGTCCAGCGAGTCGTCGGCGCCCAGCATCTTCTTGAGCCCGCTCACGCCCCACAGGCAGACCAGGCCGGAGACCAGGCCGATGACCAGCGCACCGCCGACACCGACGAAGCCGCAGGCCGGGGTGATGGCCACCAGGCCGGCCACCGCGCCCGAAGCTGCACCCAGCATCGAGGCCTTGCCCTTGAGCAGCGCCTCACCGGCCGTCCACGCCAGCGTGGCGGCGGCGGTGGCGACCACCGTGTTCACGAAGGCCAGCGAAGCGATGCCGTTGGCTTCCAGGTTGGAGCCGGCGTTGAAGCCGAACCAGCCCACCCACAGCAGCGAGGCGCCCACCATGGTCAGCGGCAGGCTGTGCGGGGCCATGGCTTCCTTGCCGTAGCCCACGCGCTTGCCGATCATGTAGGCACCCACCAGGCCCGCCACGGCGGCGTTGATGTGCACCACGGTGCCGCCGGCGAAGTCGAGCGCGCCCTTGGCCCACATGAAGCCGGCTGCGGCCGTCACCTTCTCCAGGCTGGCGGCGTCGGTGATGGCGTCAGGGCCGTCCCAGTACCAGACCATGTGCGCCACCGGCAGGTAGCTGAAGGTGAACCACAGCACCGCGAACAGCAGCACCGCGCTGAACTTGATGCGCTCGGCGAAGGCGCCGACGATCAGCGCCACCGTGATGGCCGCGAAGGTGCCCTGGAAGGCCACGAAGCTCAGCTCGGGGATGTAGACGCCCTTGCTGAAGGTGGCCGCGATGCTGTCTGGCGTGACCCCCTTCAAGAAGAGCTTGTCGAAGCCGCCGAAGAAGGGGCTGCCGCCAGTGAAGGCCACGCTGTAGCCGTAGATGACCCACAGCACCGAGATCAGCGCGAAGATCATGAACACCTGCATCAGCACCGACAGCATGTTCTTGCTGCGCACCAGGCCGCCGTAGAACAGCGCCAGGCCGGGGATGGTCATCAGGATGACGAGCATGGTCGACATCGTCATGAAGGCCGTGTCGCCCTTGTTGGGCACGGGGGCCGGGGCGGCCGCGGGGGCGGCGGCCGAGGCGGCCTCAGCGGCCGGTGCGGCGGCGGCCGCCGGCGCCGAAGCCGCGTCCACCACGGCCGAGGCCGCAGCGGCGGCCGAAGCGGCGGCGTCCTGCGCCCAGGCGCTGCCGCCCAGGCCCAGGAGCGCAACGCCCAGGGTCATCAAAGCAAGAAGTTTTTTCATGTTGGGGCTCTCGTGGGGATGCGTGCTTACAGCGCGTCCTTGCCGGTCTCGCCGGTGCGGATGCGAACCACCTGTTCCAGCGTGGTGACGAAGATCTTCCCGTCGCCGATCTTGCCGGTGCGGGCCGAGCTCTCGATGGCCTCGATGACACGGTCGACGATGCCGTCGTCCACGGCCGCTTCGATCTTTACCTTGGGCAGGAAGTCGACCACGTACTCCGCGCCGCGGTACAGCTCGGTGTGGCCTTTCTGGCGACCGAAGCCCTTGACTTCGGTCACGGTGATGCCTTGGACGCCGATGCCGCTGAGGGCTTCGCGCACTTCGTCCAATTTGAAGGGTTTGACGATCGCAGTCACCATCTTCATGGTCGTTGCTCCTTGGATACGGTGGACAAGCCCCGGCGCTGCACAGGTGCCGGGTCTCGGGGGTTCTGGAATTCGAAACGGGTGGGGTCGATCGGGCAGCAGGCCTTGTGGGCCGGTCTGGCGGGCAGGTTTGCAGATTCCATGCCACAGCGCGGGCGGCCCCGCGCCGCCCCGGCGGGCGGTGGCCCTCGGAAGGGTGAGCATTCTTCGCACCAAGACGGTGCAGACACCCTCTTCGCACGCTCTTGGTGCGGATACCGGGCCGCCGACCGGCTGCCGAGAATTTGCGCCACACAAAGGAGGTGGCTATGACGCTGGCGCTGGTGATGAGCCGGGCCCTCGACGGCCTGGAAGCGCCCGAGGTGCACGTGGAGGTGCAGCTCGCCAACGGCCTGCCGAGTTTCACGCTCGTGGGCCTGGCCGACACCGAGGTGAAAGAGTCGCGCGAACGCGTGCGCGCGGCGCTGCAGCAGAGCGGCTTCAACTTCCCGCACAACAAACGCATCACCGTGAACCTGGCGCCGGCCGACCTGCCCAAGGAGAGCGGGCGTTTCGATCTGCCCATCGCCTTGGGCATCCTGGCCGCGGCGGGTGAGCTGGATGCGGCGCGCCTGGCAGCCTGCGAGTTCGCCGGTGAACTCTCGCTGGCGGGCGAACTGCGGCCGGTGCGCGGTGCCTTGGCGCTCGGCTTGGCCGCGCTGCGCGGCGGCGCCGGCCGCACCCTGGTGCTGCCCGCCCTGAGCGCCTGCGCCGCGGCGCAGGTGCCGGGGCTGGACGTGCGCTCCGGCCGCCATCTGTCCGAGGTGGTGGCAGCGCTGCGGCCGGGCGAGGCGGCCGATCCCCTGCCCGTGGCTCGGCCCGCGCCCGCGTCGGCGGCGGGCGCAGCGACGACGCCCGATCTGCGCGAGGTCAAGGGCCAGGCCGCCGCCAAGCGCGCGCTGGAAATCGCGGCAGCCGGGGCGCACAGCCTGTTGCTGGTGGGCCCGCCCGGCACCGGCAAGAGCATGCTGGCCCAGCGCCTGGCCGGCCTGCTGCCGCCGCTGGCCGACGAAGAAGCGCTGGCCAGCGCCGCGCTGCGCGGCCTCACCACGGCCGGTGCCGATGCCGAGAGGCTGGCGCAACGCCCGGTGCGCTGCCCGCACCACACGGCCAGCGCGGTGGCGCTGGTGGGCGGGGGCTCGCCGCCGCGGCCGGGCGAGATCTCGCTCGCCCATGGCGGCTTGCTGTTCCTGGACGAACTGCCCGAATTCCCCCGCGCCGCGCTGGAGGCGCTGCGCGAGCCCTTGGAGACCGGCCGCATCACCATCTCGCGCGCGGCGCGGCAGGCCAGCTTTCCGGCGCGCTTCCAGCTGGTGGCGGCGATGAACCCCTGCCCCTGCGGCTGGCACGGCGCGGCAGCGGCCACCGGCCGGCACTGCCGCTGCTCGCCCGAGGCCGTGGCGCGCTACCAGGGCAAGCTCTCGGGCCCGCTGCTCGACCGCATCGACCTGCAGGTGGACGTGCGCGCCGCGCCCGCGGCCGAGCTTCTGGCCCTGCCCGACGGCGAGCCCAGCGCTGCCGTGGCCGAGCGCGCTGCGGCTGCGCGAGAGCGGGCGCTCACACGCCAGGGCGAGCCCAACGCACGGCTGGAGGCCGCCGCCATCGACCGCCACTGCGCGCTGGACGACACCGCCACGCGTTTCGTGCGCAGCGCGGCCGAAACGCTGGGCTGGAGCGGCCGCCGCCTGCACCGCACGCTGAAGGTGGCGCGCACCATCGCCGACCTGGCCGGCGCCGAGTCGGTGGGCACGCTGCATCTGGCCGAGGCGCTGCAGCTGCAGCGTGTGCTGCCAGGGTGAGCGCCCGTTGGCGCGCCGGGGGCGGTCCGCGCCTAAACTCCGCCGCCTTCAGCCTTCCACAGCCGCCGCCCCATGTCTGCTGCCTTCGACACCGCCCGCGCGCACTTCCAGCAGGGCGTGGCGGCTTTCGAGGCGGGTGATGCTGCTGCGGCCGAAGCCCACCTGCTGGCCTCGCTGCAGCACCTGCCCGGCCGGCCTTCGACGCTGGTGAACCTGGCCGCCGCGCGCCTGGCCCTGGGCCGGCCGGCCGAGGCGCTGCCGCCGCTGGACGAAGCGCTGGCCGCCAGCGCCGCCCAGCCCGACGCCTGGTGCCACCGCGCCAGCGCCTGCAGCGAAATCGGGCGCGACACCGAGGCGCTGGACAACCTGGCCCGCGCGCAGGCGCTGGCCCCGCTGCCGCCGGCCGCGCGCTGCCTGCAGGCCACGCTGCTCAACCGCCAGGGCCGGCATGCCAAGGCATTGGCCGTGCTGCAGGCGCTGCTGGCCGAGCACCCCGCGCTGGCCGATGCCGAGCTGCTGCGCGGCCAGACCCTGCAGGCCCTGGGTCGCCCCGATGAAGCCTTGGCGGCCTACCGCGCCGCCACTGCGGCCGACCCCGCGCTGCCCGACGCCTGGCTGCACCAGGGCGTGCTGCTGGCCGAAGCCGGCCAGGCCGAGGCCGCCCGCGCGGCGCTGCAACGCGCCCGTGAAGCGGGCGGCGACGCTGCCTTGCTGGACTACCTCTCGGCCCCGCTCGCCGGCAGTGCCACGCCGCCGGTGGCCCCGGCGGTCTACCTGCGCCTGCTGTTCGACCCCTACGCCGAGAGCTTCGACGAGCACCTCGTGCAGCAGCTGCACTACCGTGGCCACGAGGCGGTGGTGGCCGCGGCGAAAGCGGCGGCACCGGCCGGCAGGCCCACGCCGCTGCGGGCGCTGGACCTCGGCTGCGGCAGCGGCCTGTGCGGCCCGCTGCTGCGGCCCTGGGTGCAGCGCCTGGAAGGCGTGGACCTTTCGCCGACCATGGTGCGCCTGGCCCGCAACCGCGCTTGTTACGACACGGTGCACGAGGCCGAGTTGCTGCAGCACCTGCGCGCGCAGCCCGCCGCCAGCGCCGATGTCATCGTCGCGGCCGATGTCTTCATCTACCTGGGCGAGCTCGGTCCGGTGTTTGCCGAAGTGGCCCGGGTGCTCGCCCCTGGCGGTTGCTTCGCGTTCTCGGTGGAGCAGGCCACCGAAAGCGAGACGGTGTTGCCGGGCGTGGCCTTCGTGCTGCGCCGCAGCCTGCGTTACGCCCACACCGAAGCCGGCCTGCGGGCCACGGCGGCGGCCCAAGGTCTGCAGGTGCGCAGCGCCGAGGCCGTGGTGCTGCGGCAGGAACAGCAGCAGCCCGTGCCAGGCTGCGTGATGGTGCTGCAGCCCCACGCCTGACGGCGGTGACGGCATCGCACCCGCCGCGCTGCAGCGCCGACGGAGACAAAAGCTCACATTCGCAGAATCGCGGCTGCGCCGTGCCCCGGGGTGCCAACGCAGAATCGGCACTCCGCGGTCCGCCCGCGCTCCACCGGCCCCGATGGCCGCTGTGCCCATGAACCGAGTTGCTGGCTGGTTGGGTTGGTTTGCTGTCTGTCGGGGGGGCTTGGTGGCGGTGGTCGCCGCCGCGGGGCTGCTGGGCAGCGCACAGGCGCAGGGCTGGCAGCCGACGCAGCCTGTGGAACTGGTGGTGCCGGCCGGCACCGGCGGCGGCGCTGACCAGATGGCGCGGCTGATCCAGAAGCTGGTGGCCGACCACCGCCTGATGCCGCAGCCCGTGCAGGTCAGCAACAAGGCCGGCAATTCGGGTGTGGAAGGCCTGCTCTACATGAAGGCAGCGCAAGGCGACCCGCACAAGCTCGTCATCACGCTGTCGAACCTGTTCACTGCGCCGCTGGCCGCCGGGGCCGACGTCGGCTGGCGCGACCTGACACCGGTGCAACTGCTCGCGCAAGACCAGTTCGTGCTGTGGGTGCACGCACAGGCGCCTCAGCGCAACGCGGCCGAGATGCTGGCGGCGCTGCGCAGTGCGCCGCCGGGCAGCCTGAAGCTGGGCGGCACGGGCAGCCGCCAGGAAGACCAGCTCATCAGCGTACTGCTGGAAACCGCCGCGGCCACGCGCATCGCCTACGTGCCCTTGAAGGGCGGCGGTGACGTGGCCAAGGCCCTGGCCGCGCGCGAGGTCGACCTGACGGTGAACAACCCGATCGAGGCCGAGGCCCTGTGGCGCCAGGGCGTGCTGAGGCCGTTGTGCGTGTTCGACGGCAAGCCGCTGGCCCAGCGCGTCCCGGTCGCGGGCACGCAGTCCTGGGCCGATCTGCCCACCTGCATGTCGGCGGGCATGCCGGTGCAGTACCTCATGATGCGCGGCATCTTCGCGGCGCCCGGCCTCACGCCGGCGCAGCGCGCCTACTACGACGGCGTGCTCGACCGCCTGCGCGCCTTGCCCGAGTGGCAGGCCTTCATGGCCCGCGGGGCCTTCAGTGCCACCGTGATGAAGGGCGCCGAGTTCGAGGCCTGGCTCGACCGCACCGAGCGCTTCCACCGTGTGCTGATGCGCGAGGCCCGGTTCAAGGCGCCCGCTGTCCCAGTGGCCGCGCCCGCAATGCCGACCGCTAGCGCGCCGAAGAAGTAGCCGCGGCCCAGGCCTCGGCGTCGAAGCCCACGGTCAGCCGGCCGTCGGCCCAGGCCACCACCGGGCGCTTGATGACGCTGGGCGCGCGGCGCATCAGCGCGGCGGCGCTGGCCGCATCCACCACCGCCGCCTGCTCGGCCGGTGGCAGCTGGCGCCAGGTGCTGCCCTTGCGGTTGAGCAGCGTCTCCCAGCCGGCCGCGGCCAGCCAGCGCTGCAGCGCGTCTTCCGGCAGGCCTTGTTTCTTGAAGTCATGAAAATCGTGCGCCACGCCGTGCTCGGCGAGCCAGGCGCGGGCGCGCTTGACGGTGTCGCAGTTCGGGATGCCGTAGACGGTGGTGCTCATGCGTGTGCGCCTGTGGGTTCGGGTTCAGATGGCCAGCGGGTCGATGTCCACCGCCCAGCGCAGCAGGCCCTTGTGGGCGCCGCGCAGGCCGTTCAGCTGCGGCAGCCAGCCCGCCAGCGTGCGCTGGAGCGCGGCGCGCGAGGGCGATTCCAGCAGCATCTGCATGCGTTCGACATCGGCGAGCTTGGCCACGAAGGGCGGCACGGGCGGGTAGATGGTGACACCGGCCGTGGCCGCGTCGATCAGCGCCGCGGCGTCGTGCAGGAAGCCGGTGGCGGCCTCGGCCGTGCGCGCCTCGGCACGCAGCAAGGCCAGGTGCGCAAAGGGCGGCAGGCCGGCGGCCTGGCGTTCTTCCAGCTGCGCGGCGGCGAAGCTGTCGTAGTCGTGTTTGCGCAGCGCCGCGAAGAGCGGGTGCGTAGGGCTCCAGGTCTGCACCCACATCTCGCTGCGCGCGGCCTGCTCGGCATCGCGCCCGGCGCGGCCGGCGGCCTGCATGAGCAGTGCAAACAGCCGCTCGGGCGCGCGGAAGTCGCTGCTGAACAGCGCGCCATCGGCGTTGATGGCTGCCACCAGCGTGACACGCCTGAAGTCGTGCCCCTTGGCCAGCATCTGCGTGCCCACGAGCACGTCCACCTCGCCCGCATGCACCTCGGCCAGCTGCTGCTGCAGGCTGCCGGCAGCGCGCGTGGTGTCGGCGTCCAGCCGCGCCACGCGCGCCTGCGGCAGCAGCGCGGCGAGCTGCTCCTGCAGCTTCTCGGTGCCCCGCCCGATGGGCGCGATGTCGAGGTTGCCGCACTCGGGGCAGGCGCGCGGCACGCGTTCGCTGTAGCCGCAGTGGTGGCACTTCAGCGTGCGGTCGAGCTTGTGGAAGACGCGCCAGGCGCTGCAGTGCGGGCAGCCGCTTTTCCAGGCGCAGGCACCGCAGTGCAGCACCGGCGCGTAGCCGCGGCGGTTCAGCAGCAGCAGGCTCTGCTCGCCGGCGGCGATGCGTTTCTCGATGGCTTCCAGCAGCTGCGGCGCGAGCACACGCTCTTGCGTGCCGCGCGGCAAGAGGTTCATGTCCACCAGCCGCACACGCGGCATCGCCCCGCCGCCAATGCGCTGCAGCATCGGCAGTCGCCGGTAGCGGCCTTCCTGCACGCGCTGCCAGCTCTCCAGCGAGGGCGTGGCCGAGCCCAGCAGCACCGGCACGCCGGCGTGGTGGGCGCGCCAGACGGCGAGGTCGCGCGCCGAGTAGCGCGCGCCTTCCTGCTGCTTGAAGCTGGGGTCGTGCTCCTCGTCGACGACGATCAAGCCCAGCCTCGGCAACGAGGCGAACACCGCCAGCCGCGTGCCGAGCACCAGGTCGGCCTGGCCCAGGTGGGCCTGCAGCCAGTGGCGCAGGCGCTGCGCGGGCGTCAGCGCGCTGTGCAGGCTGACGAGCACCCGGCCCGGGAAGCGCTCGGCGAAGCGCGCCTCCAGCTGCGGCGTGAGGTTGATCTCGGGCACCAGCACCAGGGCCTGCTCGCCGCGCGCCAGCGCATCGGCGGCGGCGCGCAGGTAGACCTCGGTCTTGCCGCTGCCCGTCACGCCGTGCAGCAGCACGGGTTTGGCGCGGCCCTCGGGCGTGCCCAGGACTGCCAGCGCGGCGGCCTGTTCTTCGCTGAGCTCGGGCAGTGCCGGGGGCGGCGCGGCGGCGGCCGCGGGCGGGGCACCGGCCAGCTTCTTCAGGCGGCGGGCGAGTTGGGTGTCGTCCAGCTTGCGCAGCTCGGGCGGCAGCACGGCCAGCGCCAGTTCGCCCAGACCGCGCTGGTAGTAGGCCGCGGCGAAGGCCACCAGCGCGCGCCAGTCGGCACCCATCGGCGGCAAAGCCGTCAGTGCCACCGTCACCGGGCGCAGCACGGGCGGTGCTGCCTCGGCCTCGGGGCCGGGCTCCCACACCAAGCCCGGCACATCGCGTTTGCCCAGCGGCACACGAACCAGGGTGCCTGGCGCCAGCGGCTGCTCACTCGCGTAGTCGAGCAAGCCACTCACGCTGGTGTGGCGCGGGGTTTCCACCGCCACCGCCACGCGGCCAGGCCAAGAGGCTGTCATCGGACTGTCACTTGCGTCACAAATCTCGGCTCCACTTCAAGCAAGTGCCGCAAGTCCATGATCAACAAGGCTTTTTCCGGCTGTCCACGAAATCTGTGGATAAGTTTGTGGGGAAGCTGCGCCAAGCTGCGCCAAGTGCTTGATTCTGCGGGGCCTCGGGCCCGGTTGCCCGTTTTGGTGGCAGTGCGGCGAATTCATAAGAATCAACAACTTAGCACCAATCTGGCCCAATTTCTCTCACTTGGCGTTGTGCTGTGCACAAGCCGGGGCGTGAGGCGGGAAAATGGGGATAAGTCAAGCCCTGAGCGCTCACTCACCCGACATTTTTTGCTGCTGCAGCGCAGCGAATGCTGGCCGTGGCAGGGCTCCTGGCCGACCGGCGGGCTGAGCGCTCACTCACCCCGCGATGGCGTTGTGGTGGGCCCCGGCGCTGCGAAGCGCCGGGCGGACCTCAGGCCGGCTGGCGCTGGCGGCGCGAGTGTGCGTGCACGGCCTCGACCAAGGCCGTCACGTGATCAGGGGGGGTGAACTGGCTGATGCCGTGGCCGAGGTTGAAGATGTGGCCGTCCCAGCTGCCATCGGCGCGCTGCGGGCGGCCGAAGCTCTCCAGCACCTTCACGCCTTCGCGCGCCACGGCCTCGGGCGGCGCGAAGAGCACGCTGGGGTCGAGGTTGCCCTGAAGCGCCACGCGGTGGCCCACGCGGGCGCGTGCCGTGCCGAGGTTCATGGTCCAGTCCAGGCCCACCACGTCGGCGCCAATGGCGGCGATTTCTTCCAGCCACAGCCCGCCGCCCTTGGTGAACACGACCACCGGCACCTGGCGGCCCTCGGCCTCGCGCTTGAGGCCGGCCACCACCTGGCGGGTGTAGTTGAGGCTGAATTCCTGGAAGGCGCCGTCGGCGAGCACGCCACCCCAGCTGTCGAACACCATCACGGCCTGCGCGCCGGCGTCGATCTGCGCGTTGAGGTAGGCCGTCACGGCTTCAGCGTTCACAGACAGGATGCGGTGCATCAGGTCGGGCCGGCTGTAGAGCATGGTCTTGATGAGCCGGTAGTCGTCGCTGCCGGCGCCTTCGACCATGTAGCTGGCCAGCGTCCAGGGGCTGCCCGAGAAGCCGATCAGCGGCACCTTGCCGGCCAGCGCCGTGCGGATGGACTTGACGGCGTCGAAGACGTAGCGGAGCTTGTCCAGGTCGGGCGAGCGCAGCGCCATCACGGCAGCTTCGTCGCGCACCGGGTGCGCGAAGCGCGGCCCTTCGCCGGCGCCGAAGCTCAGGCCCAGGCCCATGGCGTCGGGCACGGTGAGGATGTCGCTGAACAGGATGGCGGCATCGAGCGGGTAGCGCTCCAGCGGCTGCAGCGTCACCTCGGTGGCGAACTCGGGGTTGGTGGCCAGCCCCATGAAGCTGCTGCCGGCCTTCACCCGCGTGGCCTTGTACTCGGGCAGGTAGCGACCGGCCTGGCGCATCAGCCACACCGGCGTGTGCGTGGTGGGTTGGCGCAGACAGGCGCGGAGAAAGGTGTCGTTGTGCAGGTGGGGCGAAGTCATGCGGACCATTATCACGGGCGCTTTCGCCCCTTCCGTCACTTCAGGTGCGCACCCAGGAAAGTCTCTACCCGACGCCAGAAGTCGATGCGGTTGGCATCGAGCGAGAAGCCGTGGCCTTCGTCGTCGTAGGTCACCCACTCGACCTTCTTGCCGTTTTTCAACAGCGCGTCGCGCATGCGCTCTCCGTTCTGGATGGGCACACGGCGGTCGAGCTTGCCGTGGATCAGCAGCAGCGGGGCCTTGATCCTCGCCGCCTGCTCCAGTGGTGAGGTCGCGATGAAGCGGGCTTCGTCCTTCACCGGGTCGCCCAGCAGCGTGCCATAGCCGTACTTGCGCCCTTCTGTGCTGACGTCCGACCAGTGCATCGAGAACATGAAACGCTGGTCGGCCACGGCCATGAAGGCCACGCCGCACTGGTAG
Organism: Rubrivivax rivuli; assembly: GCF_004016505.1. Lineage (GTDB taxonomy): Bacteria > Pseudomonadota > Gammaproteobacteria > Burkholderiales > Burkholderiaceae_C > Rubrivivax > Rubrivivax rivuli. The sequence continues at coordinate 839,328 of NZ_SACR01000001.1, forward strand.
AGGTCGGGGTCCTTGGCCAGGCCCATCAGCGTGGCGTAGCCGCCGTAGCTGCCGCCGACGATGCACGCCTTGCCGGGCGTGGCCCAGCCCTTGTCGACAGCGAACTTCAGCGCGTCGGTGACGTCGTCCTGCATCGTCAGGCCCCACTGCTTGAAGCCGGCGCGGAAGTGGTCGTCACCGTAGCCACGGCTGCCACGGAACTCGGGTTCGATGACCACATAACCGCGCGAGGCCAGGAACTGGGCCTGCGCGCTCCATTCCCACTCATTGCCGCGCACCCAGGGGCCGCCGTGCACCAGCACCACGGCCGGCGCCGGCTTGCCGTTGGCCGATGCCGGGCGCGTCACCCAGATCGGCAGGTCGCGCTTGTCGCGGGCCTGCGTGCGGTGGAACTCCAGGCGCGACATGCGCCGTGGATCGATGTCGGGTCGGCTGGGGCCGAGGGCGAGCAACTGGCCTTTCTCAGGACGGTAGATCAGGAATTCGCCTGGCATCACGTCGGAATACGACGCGATCAGAACCACCTTGGGTTTGTCGCAGGGCCGGCAGCTGAGCAGGTTCACCCGGCCCGGCAACTTGGCGTCGATCTCTGCCTGGATGCGCTGCATCGCGGGCTCGAACCACACTGTCGTGCGGGCGTCCACCTGCAGAGAGATGCCCGACACCTTGCCGGAGCCCGGCGCTGTGCGCGGCCGCACGTTGGGCTCGAAGCCTGGGGTGGCGACAAGGGGTTCGGGCGCGAGCTTGCCCGTGGCAAGGTCGAGCCGGCGCAACTCGCCGCCAGTGCCTGTGTCGGTTTCGACGATCAGATTGCCCGAGTCGTCCACATACGACGGCCAGAAGCCCGTTTCGAAGCGCGGTGTCTTGCTGATCAGGCGCCAGGGGGCGTTGCCGTCTTCGGACCAGTGCATCGAGATCTGGCCGTCGCGCTCGTCGATGAGCACGCGCGCGCGGCCCTGGTTGTCCAGCAGCACATCGGTGGAGCGGGGGGCGTCCTTCAGCATGGTGCGCACGGCAAGCGTGCCCACGTCCAGCACCATCGCATTGCTGTGGCTGTACTCGCCGCGCACGTCGAAGACCCACTCCTCCACGATGATCTCGCGCGAGCCTGGCGTGCCCAGGCCGACGAAGCTGTGGTTGGCGGGCAGCGCGCGGCGGCGCGCCGGGCCATCGTCGCCGCTGACAAAGGCGTCATACGAACGGCGGATGAGCTGCTTGCTCTCGCTGCCGTCGCGCTTCATCGACATCAGGCCGGGACCGCGGCGATCGCTGCCAGTACGGCCCGGCTCCTCCAGCCCGAAGATCAGCCAGTCGTCGTTGACCCACTGGAACCACATCACATCGGCGTTGGGCGCTGCCTCGATGAAGCGTTGGGCTTCACCGCCTTCCAGGTCGATGAACAGGAAACCCACGCGCTTGCCGGGCACGCTGGTCAGCACGGCCAGCCACCGGCCCGAGGGCGACAGTTCGGGCGCGCGCAGGGCCGAGGGCTTGAAGAAGGCCTCCACCGGCAAGGCCGCGGGCGTGGTCTGCGCCAAGGCGGGAAGCCCGGCCGTGAAGCAAAGGGTCAAGGCAGCACCGACGATGCGGGCGTGACCAATCAGGGCCAGCGCAAGTCGACGCGGCCGGAGGTTGAAACGAGGCACTGGTAACTCCCTGCTGGGGCGATCACCATGGCCGCCCTCTTGCGTCGATTCTGCCCAGGGCGCCACGTCCTTGTCCATGCATCCTGCCCCCGGAAATGCACGGGGGCGAGGCACTCACCAGCGGGGTCTTGCAGCGCGGGTTTCGGGCAAGGTGCGGCCCTGCAGCCAGGCCTGCAGCAGCGGCCTGCCGCCCTCGGGCTGGGCCCAGTCCCAGATCAGGTCGGGCGCCACCACGCGGGTGCCGGGCGGTGCGGCGGGCAAGCTTGCGGCCAAGTCGCTGACGAAAGCCGCCACCTTGGCGGCGCGCAAGGCCTGGTCGCGCTGCGGCACCATCCAGTGCAGTTGCGCGAGCAGGCCGCGGCCCAGGCGGGCCAGCAGGGCGCCCGGCCTGGGCGCAGCGCCGGTACCCGGGCGTGCCGGCCGTACGAAGACCAACTGCTGGAAGCCGAGTTGGGCCACGGCCTGCTCGTCCAGGCTGGCCAGGCCAGCACGCAGCGCCTGGGGCAGCAGGCCCGGTGCGTGCGGCAGCACCACCACGAGGTGCTGCACACCGCAGGCCAGAAGCCAGGCGGCCAGCGCCGGCAACTCTTCGGCGGCCGGTTGGACGAAGGCCTCTTCTCGACCGTGCCGAGAGCGGCCGCGGTCGAAGACCACCACAGCGATGTCGGCTTGCTGCTGCGCCAGTGGCGCGGTCTGCCAGCCGGCCGTGTACCACACCTGCAGGTCGCGCAGCGCTGTGCCCATGGTCTGCTGCACCAGCACGCCCACGGGGCTGAAGGGGCCGGCCAGCAGTTGCTCGAGCACCGCGGAGCCCAAGGGGCCCGCACCGCCTGCCACCACCACGCGCGGCAGGCGCCCAGGAGTCTCTGTGCGCGGTGCCATGCCACCGCGCAAGGCCTCGTGCAGCAGATCGGGGACAGGCATGGCCGCATTGTCGCGGCCGCCCGACCCAAGTGCAGGGCCGGCGCCGAAGACGGCCGTGTCAGGGCCTCAAGCGCTCACCCGGCACTCGGTCTGCGAGCCGCTCCAGTCGGCCAGCGGGCCGGTGAGATCGACGCCGCGGCGCGCTGCCGTCATCTCCGCGACGATGCTCATCGCGATCTCGGGCGGTGTCTTCGCGCCCAGGTTCAGGCCCACCGGGCCGCGCAGCTTGAGCAACTCGGTCTCGCTGACGTCGAAGTCCTTCAGGCGCAAACGCCGGTTGTCGTTGTTGCGGCGGCTGCCCAAGGCGCCCACGTAGAAGGCCGGCGTCTTCAGCGCTTCCATCAGCGCCAGGTCGTCGAGCTTGGGGTCGTGCGTGACGGCCACGAGCGCGCTGTTGGCGTCGAGGTTCATCGCGATGACGAGGTCGTCGGGCATCAGGCGCGACAGGGTCACGCCTTCCATCTCGGCCCACCCTTCGTGGTACTCCTCGCGCGGGTCGCACACTGTCACGCGGTAATCCAGCATCACCGCCATACTGGCCAGGTAGCGGCTGAGTTGTCCGCCGCCGATGATCACCAGCCGCAGGCGCGGGCCGTGCACGGTCTCCAGCACCTGGCCGTCGAAACGCAAGGCGTCGCCGTCGTCGCAAGGGCGCAGGCTGACGAGCCCCGTGGCCAGTTCCAGCCGCCGGCGGATGACGCGGTGGCTTTCGATGGCGGCCAGCATGTCGCGCAGCAGGCTCTGCGCCGACAGCGGCTCCAGCACGATCTGCACCGTGCCGCCGCAGGGCAGGCCGAAACGCTGCGCTTCCTCGGCCGTGACGCCGTAGGTCGTGGCCTGCGGCAGGCGCGGGGCGAGCTCGCCCCGCTTCACGCGGTCGATGAGGTCGTCTTCGATGCAGCCGCCCGAGAGGCTGCCGGCCACCTGCCCGTCGTCGCGGATGATCATCAGGCTGCCCGGCGGCCGCGGGCTGCTGCCCCAGGTGCGCACCACCGTGCCCAGCACCACGCGGTGGCCACGGTTCATCCAGTCCATCGCGGTGCGGATGACTTCGACGTCCATGCTGTTCATGCGTCGCTCCTTCACTGTCAATGTGCCTAGCGTGCCACAGCTCGGTCAGACTGCGCAGTACTTGTCCTGGATGTCCTTGTCGGCCAGCAAAGCGCGGGCGTCGCCCTCGTGCACGATCTGCCCCTGGTCGAGGATGTAGGCGCGGTCGCTCACGTTCAGCGCGCGTTCGACGTTCTGCTCCACCAGCAGGATGGTGGTGCCTTCGCTTTTCATGCGCGCGAAGAGCTCGAACATCTCGTCCACCAGCACCGGCATGATGCCCTCGCTGGGTTCGTCCAGCAGGATCATGCGCGGCTTGCTCATCATCGCGCGGGCGATGGCCAGCATCTGCTGCTCGCCACCGCTCATGCTGGTGCCCTCCTGGTCCATGCGCTCGGCCAGCCGCGGGAAGGTCTTGGCGATCTCCTCGATGCGCGTGGCCTCGTGCTTCACGTCCTTGCCGGCGATCAGCCCCAGGCGCAGGTTCTCGCGCACCGTCAGGCCGGGCACGATGCGGCGGTCTTCGGGCACATAGGCCAGGCCCAGGTGGTAACGCTTGTGCGCGGGCTGGGTGAGGATCTCCTGCCCGTCGAAGGTCACGCTGCCGCCCGGGCGCGAGATCAGCCCCATGAGGGTCTTCAGCGTCGTCGTCTTGCCCGCGCCGTTGCGGCCCATCAGCGTGACGATCTCGCCGGTGCGCACCTCGAAGCTCAGCCCTTGCACGACGTGGCTGGTGTCGTACCAGGCGTCGAGTTTTTCGACTTTCAGCATCTTGTTCAGCCCTGCCCGAGGTAGACGCGCCGCACGTCGGCGTTGGCCTTGATGTCGGCCGGCGTGCCTTCGGCGAGGAACTCGCCGTGGTGCAGCACCAGGAGGCGTTCGCAGATGCCCATCACCAGCTTCATCTTGTGTTCCACCAGGATCACGCTGCGCTCGGCGGCCAGCGCGGTGATGAGGTCCATCATCACCACCGTCTCTTCCGGGCTCATGCCGGCGGTGGGCTCGTCCATGAGCAGCAGCTCGGGCTCGGCGGCCAGGGCCATGGCCACTTCCAGCGCGCGCTGCTGGCCGTGGGCCAGGTCGGCCGCGGGGCGCCTGGCGTGCGCGGCCAGGCCCACGCGCTGCAGCAGGGCGTGGGCGCGGTCGTCCACCTCGGCCATGCCCGCGCGCGGCTTGAAGAGCTGGTAGCGCGCATGCCGCATCTGCACCGCCACGCGCACGTTCTCGTGGGCGCTGAGCTGCTTGAACACGTTCGTGATCTGGAAGCTCTTGGCAATGCCGATGCGCGCGAACTCGTGCTGCGCCAGGCCCGTGATGTCGTGGCCCTTGAACTTCAGCCGCCCGCTGCTGGGCGGGAAGGCGCCGCTCACCACGTTGAAGAAGGTGCTCTTGCCCGCACCGTTGGGGCCGATGATGGCGCTGAGCTTGCCGGGCTGGAAACTCGCCGAGACGTCGTTCAGCGCCACGAACTTGCCGAAGCGTTTGCTGACGCCCTGCACTTCAAGAATCGGTGCCGCCGCCGTCATGCGCGCTGCTCCAGCTTCTTCATGAAGGTGCCCCAGATGCCGGCGGGGAAGAAGAGCACGAAGATGATGAAGACGGTGCCGACGATGGCCATCCAGTGTTTCGTCATCGTCGTCACCACGTCTTCCAGCGTGAGGAAGACGCCGGCGCCGATGAAGGGCCCGAAGAAGGTGCCCATGCCGCCCAGCAGGCACATCATCACGGCCTGGCCCGACAGCAGGTAGTGCAGGCTCTCGATGGGCACCACGCTCAGGTGCAGCGCGCGCAAGGCGCCAGCCAGGCCGCACAGCGCGGCGCTGATCACGAAGACCAGCAGCTTGGTGCGCGCGACGTCGTAGCCGCAGGCGGCGGCGCGCTTTTCGTTCTCACGCACGGCTTCAATCACCGCGCCGAAAGGCGAGGCCAGCAGCCGCGACACGAACCACAGCGCCACCGCCACGAAGGCCAGGATGACGTAGTACTTGACGTTGGGGTTGAGGAAGTCGAGCGTGAACCCGAACACCTCCATCTGCGGCACCTGGATGCCGCGCAGGCCGTTCTCGCCGCCCGTCCAGCGTTCGGCCTTGTAGAAGGCGTAGTAAACGATCTGCGCCAGCGCCAGCGTCACCATGCTGAAGTAGATGCCGCGCGTGCGGATGGCGAGATACCCCATCACCACGCCCACCAGCGCCGCGCTGGCCACGCCCAGCAGCACCGCCAGGCCCCAGGGCATGCCGAAATGCACCATGCCGATGCCGGTGAGGTAGCTGCCCACGCCGAGAAAGGCCGCATGGCCGAAGCTCAGCAGCCCGGTGTAGCCGAACAGCAGGTTGAAGCCCACCGCGAAGAGGCCGAAGATGAGGATGTTGATCGCCAGCGCCTGGTAGGGCATCAGCAGCGGAAACACCAGCAGGAAGGCGATCACCGCGGCCACGCGGTGGCGGCGGATGAAGAGGATGGCGTCTTTCATGCGCGGAACTCAGCTCATCAGGCCCGGCTTGCCGAACAGGCCCTGCGGCCGCACCAGCAGCACCAGCGCCATCAGCACGAAGATGCTCAACTCGGCCAGGTCGGGCGCGAACAGCGAGGTCAGCGCGAAAACCACGCCCACCAGCAGCCCGGCCACCACCGCACCCACCAGGCTGCCCATGCCGCCGACCACGGTGACGACGAAGCTCTCGGCCAGCACGTGCACGCCCATCTCGGGGTTCACCGCCCGCGTGGGCGCGGCCAGCACGCCGCTCAGGCCCGCGATGGCGCAGCCGATGCCGAAGACCACCAGCCACACGCGCGAGATGTCGATGCCCAGCACGCGGCAGATCTCGCCGTCGCGGCTGCCGGCGCGCACGATGAGGCCGTAACGCGTCTTCTCCAGGAAGAGCCACAGCGCCACCACCACCACCGCGGTGGCGAAGATGAGGAAGAGCCGGTACTTCGGGAAGTAGCCGATGCCCAGGTCGACCGCGCCGCGCAGCTCGGGCGGCGTGGAAGACGGCAGGCCTTCCACGCCGAAGGCCAGGCGCATGGCCTCGATGAGCACCCAGCTCAGGCCGAAGGTCAGCAGCAGCGGGTAGTCGATGCCGCGGCCGTAGAGCGGCCGCACCAGGAACCGTTCGGTCAGCAGCCCGATGCCGCCCACCACCAGCGGCGTGAGCACCAGGCTGAACCAGAAGTTGCCCGTGAGGCCCAGGAAGTACAGCCCGATGAAGGCCCCCACCATGAAAAACGCGCCGTGGGCGAAGTTCACCACGGTGAGCATGCCGAAGATGAGGCTCAGGCCGATGGCCAGCAGCGCGTAGATGGCACCCAAGGCGATGCCGGTGACGAGCTGCAGGGCCAGCAGCGAGGGGGTGATCTCCATGGAAGCGACCTTCGTGGGCTGTGCAGCTTCAGGCCGGCTTGTGGCCCATCTCTTCGCAGCTGCGCAGGTTCTTCTCGTTGGCGTCTTCGATGGCCAGCACGTTGAAGACGTCGTTCTTGTCCTTCATGCCCTTGGACTTCGATTCGACGATGACCACGCTCTGCACGCTCTGGTGGTCGCACTTCCGATAGAACTGCGGGCCCTTGTACCAGTCGTACTTCAGCTGGCGCAGCGCGATGGCCACGCGCTGCGAATCGGTGGCGTCGGCGTTCTTCACGGCCTGCAGCACGCTCAGGATGCCGGCGTAGCCCAAAGCGCCGTAGTCGGAAGGCACGGCGCCGTTGTAGGCCTTGCGGAAGGCGTCGTTGAACTTCTTCGCGCTGGGGATCTTGTCTTCCATGCCCCAGTAGTAGCTGGTGCCGCCGAGGATGCCCTCGAAGGCGTCGGCACCGCCGGCCACGCGGCTGGTGTACAGCAGCACGGGCGCGATGATCTTCGTGCCCTGCTTGAGGCCGAAATCGGTGGCTTGCTTGGCGCTGTTGACCAGGTCACGGCCGAAATTGCAGAGCACCAGGATGTCGGGCTTGAGCGCCTGGATGCGCGGCAGGAAGGCGCTGTAGTCGGCGGCACCCAGCGGGTGGCGGATGTCGGCCAGCGTCTGCGCGCCCAGGGCCTGGCCCGCGCGCTGGAAGCCGCGCACCATCTCGTGGCCATAGGCGTAATCGGCCGTCAGGTACACGATCTTCTTGCCGAACTTCGGGAAGGCGTAGCGCGCCACGGCACCGGCCGTGAGGTGCGGGTTGAGCGCTTCGTGGAAGGTGTAGAGGCTCCAGTCCTTGGCCTCATTGATGGCGTCGCTCTGGCTGATGCTGTTGAACAGCACCTTGCGCTCGCGCGTCACGGCGTTGATGCTGAGCTGCGTGGCCGCGCTCAAGCTGCCGACGACGAAGTTGACCTTGTCCTTCTCGATCAGCTCCAGCGTGCGCGTGGCGGCCTCGCCCGGGTTGAGCTTGTCGTCGCGCACCAGCAGCTCGGCCTTCTGGCCTTTGTGGCCGCCAGCGGCATTCCACTCCTTGACGGCCAGCTCGGCGGCGCGCACCTGGTCTTGCGCCTCGGCGCTGAAGGGGCCGGTCAGCGGCACCGGGAAGCCGATCTTGATGGGCGCCGCTTGTGCACGGGCGATGTTGAACAGCGCAGGGGCGGTGGCCAGGGCACCGCCGGCCAGCACCAGTTGGCGGCGGCGGGGGCTGTTCACGGGCTTGACGGGCAGGTCGTTCATCGGGCTTGTCTCCTTCGGGTTGAAAGAAAAGGCGGGCTTCTTCAGGCGGCCAGCGCTTCGGGGGGGTAGGTTTCGAACAGGGCCGGGTCGATGGCCGTCTGCTGCATGGGGCCGCGCGGATCGCGGTAAGGCGGTGCGCTGCCCGGCGGCAGGGCCAGCGGCGCGCCGAGCAGGCGCGCGCGCTGCACCACGGCGGCGGCGCTGGCATGGCGCTCGGCCTCGTAGCGCTGCAGGGCCTCGGGCGTGGCGCCGTGTAAGGCGATGCAGGCGGCCAGGGCCGCAGCGTCGTCACCGGCCTTGGCCACGCCCATGCCCACGTGCGGCCGCGCGACGAAGGCGGCGTCACCCATCAACGCGATGCGGCCGTGGGCCAACTGTGGCGAGACCAGGTCGTAGATGGGCTGCAGGAAGGGCTGCGCGGTCTTCTCGACGATCTCGGCGAACTGCGGCGCGAGCTTCTCGCGCGCGGCCTGGCGCATGGCGGCGATGTGGCGCCGGCTCACCAGCTGCGGCGGGATGCCTTCGGCGTGGTGCACGCCGTCGGCGTCGGTCAGCAGGGCCTGCAGCTCGGCCGGCGTGGGCGCGGGCCGGTACCAGACGAAGTTCCAGCGCCGCTGGCCCACGGCGGTGCTGTTGCCTTGCGCGCCGTGGTCGCCGGCGACGGGGTAGCCGATCATCTGCTCGCCCGCCGGCAGCCCGAAGCCGAAGTGCGGGAACAAGGTTTCGCGCGTGTGGCGCGAGAGCACGGCCTCGTCGCACACGCCGCGCCAGGCCACGTAGCCGGCGTACAGCGGCTTCACTTCGGGCAGCCACTGCTGGCGCACCGTGCTGCGGATGCCATCGGCGGCGATCAGCAAGTCGGCCTGCAGCACTTCGCCGCCGGCCAGCTGCACCTGCACGCTGTCCTTCAGTGCCGTGACGCTGTCGACGGCCGCGCCCAGCCGGTGGCGTTCGGCGGGCAGGGCCTCGTTCAGCAGCGTGTACAGGCGCCCCCACGAGGTGAGGATCTGCGGATGCGCCCAGCGGCACAAGGCCTGGCCCTCGGGGCCCAGCACCACACGTTCGGCCACGGGCACGCCCAGGGTCTCGTCGACCACCGCGCCGGCAGCGCGCAAGGTCTGGCGCAGGCCTTCGTGCGTGACGATGCCCGCGCCGCGCCCCTGCAGCGAGCGCGGCGAGCGTTCCAGCACCGTCACGTCGTGCCCGGCGCGCAGCAGCAGGTTGGCGGCCATCAGGCCCCCGAGCGATCCACCGACGACGAGGATGCGCGCCATGGCGGTGTTCAGGCCACCGTGGCGGCTGCAGCGTCCAGCGCAGCCTTCTCGGCCGCCGGGAAGTTCAACTCGACGACGATGCCGTTGGGGTCGTCGACGAACACCTGGTGCAGGCCCAGCAGCGGCACCGTGCGCTCGCGCAGCTCGATGCCCTGCGCTTGCAGGCGCTGCAGCATCGCGGGCAGGCCGGTGGCGAAGAAGGCCACGTGGTCGACCGCGCCGCTGCCTTGCAGGCTGACTTCTTCGCGGTCGCCGAGGTAGGCTTTCAGGCCTTCGGGGTCGTTGCGGTCGATGCCGATGATGTGCACCGCGGCGTTGGCCCACACCGCGGTGTCGCCCTGGTAGAGCCACAGCCCCGGGAAGGGAAACGGCGGCCGCGGCCCCACCTGCAGGCCGAGCAGGCCGCAATAGAAACGCTCGCACGCGGCCAGGTCGGCGGTGCGGATGGAGTAGTGGTTCAGGCTCAGCGACATGGTGTCGGTCCTTCTCCGGTTCAGGCGCGCGCGCTGGCGACCTGCGTGACGATTTCCGGGGCTTGCAAGAGCAAGCCGCGGATGCGGTCGGCGATGAAGCTGTCGGTCAGCGCGGCATCCCCCTGGCCCGTGTAGCTCTGCTGGTAGACCAGCGGCCAGATGCCCAGGTGGTAGATCAGCCCGCCGTGGAAGGCCATCAGCAGGCCTTCCTCGCGTGCGCTGGCTTTGGCCTTGCTGCGGCTGCCGGCCGCGCGGCGCACCTCGCGCAGCAGGCGCGGGAAGAGCCGCTCGCGCACCAGCGCGAAATAGCGGTTGGGAATGAGCCCGTCGCTCAGGCCCGAGTGCACCAGGATGCGCAGCCACTCGGGTGTGAGGATGGCGGGCAGGTACTCGCGGTAGAAGGCCTGCAGCTTCTCGGCCACGGGCAGTTGCGGGTCGTCGAGCAAGGTCTCCCAGCGCGTGTCCCAGCGGCCGGCGATGGTCTCTTCGTAGACACGTTCGATCAGCTGCCGCTTGGTGGGGAAGTAGTGGTACAGCAGCGTGTGCGCGATGCCCAGCTCGGCGGCCAGCTCGCGCATCTGCGCGTCCAGCCCGCGGCGCGCGAAGAACTCGGTGGCGCCTTCGATGATCTGCTGCTCGCGCTCCCGCGCGTCCAGGCGCTTGCGGGCGGCGGGTGCTGCCGAAGAAGGCGCAGGCGCCGCCGCAGGCGCCTTCGGGGCGCCGCGCTTGGGCCGGGTTTCTGCGGTATTGACCATCTGCTCAACTCTGCTGAAATTGTTGAGCGCGTGCTCAACAAGCCCCATCCCGACAAACCCTGAAGCGCTGCGCGGGGTGGCGGGCCGGCTTCGGCAGCCCTCGCGCCCTTTCAAAAACGGATGGAGACACGGCCATGAAATCCCCGGCCTTCGATTACGTCCGCGCCAGTTCGCCGCAGCACGCGCTGCAACTGATGGCCGAGCACGGCGACAACGCGCGCCTGCTGGCCGGCGGGCAGACGCTGCTGGCCACGCTGAACATGCGGCTGTCGCAGCCGGCGCTGCTGGTGGACATCGGCGGGCTCACGCAGCTGGCCGGCATTGCGGTGCAAGGCAGCATGCTGCGCATCGGCGCGATGACGCGGCATGTCGAGGTGGAAGAGTCGCCGCTGGTGGCGCAGCACGCGCCGCTGCTGGCGCAGGCCGCGCCGCACATCGCGCACCGCGCCATCCGCAACCTGGGTACCTTCGGCGGTGCGCTGGCTTATGCCGACCCGGCGGCCGAGTGGCCGGCTTGCGTGGTGGCCCTCGGCGGCACGCTGGTGCTGCTGGGCGCGTCCGGCGAGCGCCGCGTGGCCGCTGCCGACTTTTTCCAGGGCCTCTTCACCACCGCGCGCCGCGACGACGAGCTGCTCGTGGCCTGCGAGCTGCCCCTCGTCGCCCCGGGCCAGCGCCACCACTTCAGCGAGCTGGCGCGCCGGCATGGCGATTACGCCATCGCCGGGCTGGCAGCCTGCGCCACGGTACAGGGTGCGCAGCTGAGCGACGTGCGCCTGGCCTTCCTGAGCCTGGGCGACCGCCCCGTGCGCGCCCGCGCGGCCGAGGCCGTGCTCGCCGCCGGCCCGCTGACGCCGGCACGCCTGGAGCAAGCCGACGCCGCGCTGCGCGCCGAACTGCAGCCCTTTGCCGACCTCACCCATTCCGCCGCCGCCAAGACGCAGATGGCCGCCACGCTGATGCGCCGCGCGGTGAAGGCCTTGATGGAGACCCCCGCATGAACACGCCGCTCGACAACCCCAGCATGCGCGTGAGCGTGCAGGTCAACGGCCAGGCGCTGGTGCGCCAGGTGGAATGCCGCAAGCACCTGATCGATTTCCTGCGCGAAGACTGTGGCCTGAAGGGCAGCCACGTTGGCTGCGAGCACGGCGTCTGCGGGGCCTGCACCGTGCGTGTGGACGGGCAGATCGTGCGCGGCTGCCTGGTGCTGGCCGCGCAGGCCGACGGCCGCCACATCGAGACGGTGGAAACGCTCACGCCCAGCCCCGCGCTGCGCGCGCTGCAAGACGCCTTCGTCGCCCACAACGCGCTGCAGTGCGGCTACTGCACGCCCGGCATGCTGATGGCGGCGCTGGACCTGGTGGAACACAAGCCCGACGCGAACCGCGAGCAGGTGCGCGAGTGGATGAGCGGCAACTACTGCCGCTGCACGGGCTACCACGCCATCGTCGACGCGGTGTGCGCGGTGTTGGAGAAACAGAAGGCCGGCGGTCTGCAGGCCAGCGAGGTGCGCGCATGAACCACCCCACCGAGAAGCCCGCGCACCGCGACCTGGGCGGCGAGCTGCCCGCCATCACCGAAGACCAGCGCCACATCGGCGTGGCCCACCCGCGCGAAGGCGTGCGCCGCCTCACGCAGGGCCGCGGCCAGTACATCGACGACATCGACCTGCCGCGTTTGGCGCACGTGGTGTTCTGGCGCAGCCCCGTGGCGCACATGCGCATCACGCGCATCGACCGCACGGCCGCGGCGGCGCTGCCGGGGGTGATTGCGGTGGTGACGGGCCCCGAGATCGCCCAGGTCTGCAAACCCTGGGTGGCCACGCTGATGCACCTGGCCGGCATCAAGAGCGCGCCGCAGTACCCGCTGGCCATCGACCGCGCCACCTGGCAGGGCGAGCCGGTGGTGGCCATCGTGGCCGAAACGCGCGCGCGCGCCGAAGACGCGCTGGCGCTGCTGGAGGTGGCGTGGGAAGACCTGCCCGCCGTGCTGGACACCGAAACCGCGTTGGACGCGGCCACGCCCTTGATCCACCCCGAGCTCGGCGACAACCTGTGTTTCCAGCGCCAGCTGGACACCGGCGGCGTGGACGAAGCTTTTTCGCGCGAAGACGCGGTGGTGTTCGAGGAGACCTACGTCTTCGGCCGCCACACCGGCGTGACGCTGGAGCCGCGCTGCCAGATCGCCGACTGGCAGCCCGGCCGCACGCTGGCCGAGGGCCGGCTGACCGTGTACCACTCCTTCCAGGCCCCGCACATGATGCAGGACCTGTACTGCCGCCAGTTCGAGCTGAGCGAGGGGCAGGTGCGCGTGATCTGCCGCGACGTGGGCGGCAGCTTCGGCATCAAGGTGCACGCCTACCCCGACGACTTCGCCACCGTCGCGCTGAGCCTGATGCTGGGCCGGCCCATCAAGTTCGTGGCCGACCGGCTGGAGAGCTTTGTCAGCGACATCCATGCGCGCGAGCACCGCATCCACGCCAGGATCGCGGCGAGCAAAGCCGGCGAGATCCTGGCCTTCGAGATCGACGACCTCACCGGCATCGGCCCCTTCAGCATGTTCCCGCGCACCAGCGGTATCGAAGGCAACCAGGTCGTCAACCTCACCGGCGGGCCCTACAAGCACAAGCACTACCGCGCGAAGCTGAAGGTGGTGTTCCAGAACAAGGTGCCGACCTGCCAGTACCGCGGCGTGGGCCACCCGATTGCCTGCGCGGTGACCGAGGCCTTGGTGGATGGCGTGGCGGCCAAGCTGGGTCTCGATCCCATCGAGTTCCGCCAGAAGAACGTGATTCCGGATGACGCCTACCCGGCCACGGGTGCCAGTGGCATCAAGCTGGAGGTGCTGTCGCACGAGGCCTGCCTGCGCGAGGCGCGGCGTGTGTGTGATTACGACGCGCTGCGCGCCGAGCAGGCCGAGCTGCGCCAGCAGGGCGTCTACCGCGGCATCGGCGTGGCGGCGCTGATCGAACTCACCAACCCGAGCGCGGCCTTCTACGGCGTGGGCGGCGCGCGCATCGCGTCGCAAGACGGCGCGACGATCCGCCTGGAGCCCACGGGCGTGATCACCGTCAGCAGCAGCGTCGGTGAGCAAGGCCAGGGTGCCGAAGCCATCTTCGCGCAGATCGCGGCCGATGCCGTGGGCGTGAGCCTGGACCGCGTGCGCATCAGCACCGGCGACACCGACACCACGCCCTATGGCGGCGGCACCTGGGCCAGCCGCGGCGCCGGCATCGGCGGCGAAGCCGTGCTGCAGGCCGGCCGTGTGCTGCGCGAGAACATCCTGGCCGTGGCCGAAGCGATTCTCAAGCGCGAACGCGCCGGGCTGCGCGTCTACCGCAACGCCATCGTCGATGGCGCCAGCGGTGAGACGCTGCTCGACCTGGCCGAACTCGGCCGCATCGCCTACTTCCGCAGCGACACGCTGCCGAAAGACTTCACGCCCGAGCTGATGGTCACGCGCCACTACGCGCAGCGCGACTACCCCTTCATCTTCACCAACGGCGTGCAGGTCAGCCACGTGGAGGTGGACGTCGACACCGGCTTCGTGAAGCTGCTCAAGCACTGGGCCGTGGAAGACTGCGGGCGGGTCATCAACCCCATGCTGGTGGACGAGCAGATGCGCGGCGCCATCGTGCAGGGCATCGGCGGTGTGCTGTTCGAGGAGTGCCTGTACGACACCGACGGCACCCTGCGCAACGCCAACATGGCCGACTACCTGGTGCCCATGGCCGGCGAGATGCCCGACATCGTGGTCAGCCACGTGCAGAGCCCCACGCGCAGCAGCATGCTGGGCGCCAAGGGCGCGGGTGAAGCCGGCACGGCCGGCGCGCCGGGCGCGGTGATGAACGCGATCAACGACGCGCTGGCGCCTTTCGGGGCGCGGGTGAGTTCGCAGCCCATCACGCCCGAGAAGATCCTGCGGGCACTGGGCAAGATCTAGCGGGCTGCTCAGTCGTCTGAAGGGGTGTCGGCGATCAGGGCTTGTGCGGCCTTGGCGCGCTGGGCACGCGCCTTGTGGAACAAGTGCGGGATGAGCAGGCGCAGCGGCATGCGGCCCAGATGGTGGCGCACGAGCACCACGCCGGCGGCCAGGCTCTGGCCGAGGCCGGGTTCGCGGTCGGGCTCGGTGGGGTGCAGCACCGTCGCCCACAGTGGCAGGAGCCAGCGGTGCCGTGAGCGCCTGCCCTGCGCCAGGGTGGCCCCCACCGCCTCGGGGATCGGCGTGTCCAGCCAGGCCTGCAGGAAGTGGCAGGCCAGGGCCAGGTCCTCGCTCAGCTTGAGTTCCTGCGCGCGGCTCAGCAGGGCGGGCCAGAAGTCGGGCACGGTCGGGCCGAAGTGGCGCACCAGGCCGTCCATGTCGACGAGGTCGCGCAGGCGGTCCCGGGCCTCGGAATCATGGAAGAGGTGCACGGCGCTGTGCAGCAGTTGGTCTGCCGGGTGCAGCACCTGCCAGCCCTGCCACTTCGAGGGCTGCAGGCGCGCCAGCAGCGGCGCTGCCGGCACCGAGACCCGGGCCACCGGTGGCAGGATGTTGTGGTGCAGGTCCAGTTCCAGGGGCAGCACGGGGTGGCGCATGGGCGGCACTTCGTGGCTCCACTCGCGGTAGTAGCGCTGGTCGTGCGCGTCGAGCTCGGCTTCCACCCAGCCTGCCGCCACCAGCCGGGCCTGCACCTCGGCCAGGTGGGCTTGTGGCACCAGGATGTCCAGATCGGAAGGCAGCCGCCCCCGTGCGATCGGCAGGCCGAGCCCGGCATAGGCCGCACCCTTGAGCAAAACCAGCGGGTGCGTGACGTCCGACAGCGTGGCCGACACCCTTTCCACCGTCCAGCGCATCTGGTTGGTTCGCCAGCGGGAGAACTGCAACTCGGCGCGCAGGGGGTTCACCACCGGCGGCGGCAGGCGGTCCATCAGGCCGGCGGCCTCCACCTGCTCGGCCAGGCGGCCCAGCAGGCGCAGGCGGCGCGACAGGCGAAGCACCCGCTGCCACTCGGGCAGGCTCCATGCCAGCACCACCTCGGCCTGGTGGAGCGCCGCCAGCCAGCGCATGGACGCCGGCACCCGGCGCTGCGCCGATGTCATGGTGAGTGCCCTGCCATGACCTCGGACCACAAGGCGTCGATGCGCGCCAGCGCGTCGTCGAGGTCGCTGTAGACCAACTGCCACACGGGGCATTGCTCGCACAGCGCGACCACGGCCTGGAAGCCCTGCGCGCCCAGCACCTGGTAGTTGAAGGCGTTGAAGGCGAGCGCCGAGAACGCCAGGTGCGGTTGCACACGTTGCAGTTGGGTGGCGCTGCCCGCCTCCCAGCGAGGCAGCAGCACCGCGCCGGGCCGGGCCGTTTCGTGCACGCCCAGCACCGAAGCCTGGTCAGGTGCCAGATGGGCCACGGTGCCTTTGCGCGTCTTGGGAAAGCTCGGGCCCAGCGGCGCCGAGGGGGCGAAGGCGCGTATGACGTCGATCGACTGGTTCTTCAGGCCGATGGGCTTGATGGCGGGCCTGAAGGCGCCGGCGGCCAGGTCGTAGGCGCCGAACTCGTCAGACAGCAGGCGCCAGCCGCTCAGCGACAGGGCGGCGGTGAGCGTGCTCTTGCCCGATCCTGGCAAGGCGGGCATCACCAGTGCCCGGCCTTGGCGCTCCACCACGCCGGCGTGCAGCAAGAGCAGGTGGTTGCAGCGGCGACCGATCAGCCAGTTCGCGCCCCACTCCATCAAGGGCAGCGCGGCGCTGGCAGGGAAGGGCTCGAAAGGCACCTGCCCATCGCAGAAGAACCGCACCTGCGGCGCGATCCAGCGCCGCAGGTTGCCAGGACTGCGCAGGTCGAAGTGAAGATCGGCCCACTCGCCTTGCGTCTGGAAGCCGAAGTGGCGATAGACGGATTGCAGGTGGGCGGCCAGCACGGGCAGGTTGCTGCGCACGCGCATGCGCACCAGCCCGACGTCCAGCCAGAGGCCGTCGCCGCCGAGGGCCTGTCGAATCGGCTGCAGGCCGGCGGTGCCGAGGTTCGGTGGGGCGGCGTCCGCGGCCATCAGGCCGGGTCGCATGCCGTGCTGCCGCACACCCGTACCAGGCCTGCCTGCAGCAGCATCGGCCAGGCGTCGCTCAACATGGCCGTCATTTCTTCGACTGGGGTGCCGGTCTCCAGCGCCAGATCGGCGGCGACCGCTTCGGCCGTGCGGGGGGTGTGCTCATCCAGCGTCTCCACCAGGGCCACGCTCTCGGTGTTCAGCACGTGCGTTTCGCCAGACACGCCGCTGAAGGCCACCCAGGACTCGCCGAGTTGCGCAAACTGCGCCCGGGGCGCCCGAAGGTAGGCCTGCATGGCCGCAGGTCTCTGCTGGCCTTACAGGGTTGGCGCGACGGAGTTCCAGCAGGTGCTGGCCAGGGCCGACTCTTCGGTCACGGCGGACAGCGAGATGCCCACGCCCCGCACGCTGCCCGAGGAATGGAAGCGCACCGCGGCCCACTTCGGCGGGTTCGACAGCGTTGGCGGCGTGCTCAGGGTCATGCCCGAGCCGACCACCTTGTTGGTGTTGATGTCGAATTCCTGCCAGTGCGTGCTGCTGAGGTAGACCGTGGTCGAACTGCGCTTGTAGTTGTTCAAGGTGGCGCCGCTGACCCAGTATTTCACCGGCGCGGTGCCGCTCTGGTGCAACTGGATGCGCACCAGGGTGCCCTGCGTGTCGCTGACAGGCTCCATCCGCGGGATGGCGGTCTGGTTGGTCAGGCACTTCTTGGCCGAACTCGTGGCCAGCGCGCTGCCGCTGAACACCGTCAGCAGCGTGGGTGCCGCGAACGCGCCACGCACCAGCTGGCGTCGGGCAGCCTGCGCCGGGGTGGGCGTCTTGTCGGGGCTGGTCATCTGGGGTTCTCCTGGGGATCCGGTCACACTCTTCCACAGATTATCCCAGGGGCTCCCTCCATTCCGCACCCCCAGCCGCAGGGGGCTTCCGTACATGCCGGGCTGGTGTGTGCATTAGGCGGCACTTCCGGTGCCGTGGCGGCTGGGCTCAGGGCCGGGCGGGCGCGCCCGGCGTGGGGCCGGCCGGCTTCAGCCGCGCCAGGTCGAAGCCCTGCGCGCGCAGGCGGGCCATCAGCGCTTCCCACGTCGCCGCATCCACCTGCGGCTGCCGCGCCAGCACCCACAGGAACTCGCGCTTCGGCTCGCTCACCACGGCCAGGGTGTAGGCCGGGTCGAGATCGATCACCCAGTAGTTGCCCCAGACCATGGGCAGCCAAGACAGCCAGGCCGGCGCGAAACGCACTTCCAGCCTGGGCGAGCCGGCTTCGCCGACACGGCGGGCTTCGCCGATGGCCTCGTCGGTCTTGCCGTCGGCCTGCGGGCAGCGGTTGGTCACCTGCACGCGGCCACCGGGCTGCAGCAGGTAGTCGGCGGTGGCCGGGCCGCTGCAGTCCTTCTGGAAGCGGTTGGGGAAGCGCGCGATCTCGTACCAGCGGCCCATGTAGCGTTCCAGGTCCACGCTGGGCACGGTGGCCAGCGGGGCGGGCGCTGCCGTCTGCGCCTGCGCGGTGCCGACGAAGAGGGCGCCGGCCAGGCCCAGGCTCAAGACCAGGCTGCGGGCCCCCTGCAAACGGGTCGATGAAGTTCTCAGGGGCGTGGGCGATGTCATCGGGCGATTGTCGGCCGCCAGGGCCCGCGGCACCGTTCACTCGCGCACATACACCAGCGCCGTGCGGGGCGGTACCCGCAGCGTGGCGGTGGCCGGGTCCCATTGCGCCTGCGCCGCCGGGCGCGGGTCGGCGGCGCCGGGGCCCCGGTGCACGGGGTGCAGCACCAGGGGCCGTCCGCGCAAGGTGGGCAGGCTCAGCGTGGCCGCCTCGGGCGCCACGTTGATGGCGTAAAGCACTTCGGCAAAGCGCGCGCCGCGCAGGCCACGGCCGTCGAGATGGCCCACGGCCACGGTGGGGGTCTGGTCGGGGCCGGTGTTCAGCATCGTCAGCCGGCGCTGCACGTCATCGGCCGTGCGCAGGCGGAAGAGCGGCGTGCTGGCGCGGATGCGCAGCAGATCGAGGAAGGCGTCGCGCGTGAAGCGCATCTCCGCTGCCGTGGGCTTGATCTCTGCGGCACGCGCCAGCAGCGGGCGCGCCGCCGGCCAAAGGCCTTCGCCTTCCTTCCTTGGGGGCAGGCCACCGCCGAAGAAGTTGTCTTGCAGCGTCCAGTCGACGCGGTTGAACCAGTCGCCGCTGTCGTAGCTGTTGCGGTCGAGGTTCTTGCTGCGCAGCAGTTCCACGCCGGCATGCAGGTAGGCCACGCCCTGGCTGAAGGCCGTGAGGGCGCCGCCCAGCACCTGCACGCGCGCGCGGTCTTCGCGCGGCGTGTCGGGCGGCAGCTTCAGCACGTTCAGGTCCCACAGCGTGGGGTTGTCGTGGTTCTCGACGTAGTTCACCACCTCGCCGGGCTGGCTCGCGTAGCCCGCGCCCTGGCCGGCGTAGTCGATCTGGTCCAGGCGTTTGACGCTGCCGTCGGCCGTCTGCAGCCGGTAGCCCTGCAGCGTGCCGGCCAGGCCCACGCGGATGAGGTCGGCGCTGCGCAGCAACTCGGCGCGGGTGCCGGCCCCGGCGGCCTGGGCCTGCGGGTTGGGCGCGTAGTGCAGGCCGTTGAGCCAGCCCTGGTGCTTCAGCACCTCGGCCGGGCCGTCGCAGCAGCCGCCGCCGCGGGCGGCATCACGGCCGCGGTCGCTGAAGGTGGCGATGCCGCTGCCGTTGAGGCTTTTCTGCGCGGCCTGAACGAACCGCGCGCCGTCCTTGATCTCGCCGAAGTTCCAGCCTTCGCCCAGCAGGTGGATGGGCTGGCCGGCCGCGCGGTTCACGGCGCGCTGCAGCCGCTCCATCGCCGCGCGCGGCTGGTGGCCCATGAGGTCGAAGCGCATGCTGTCGATGCGGTGGTCGCGCGCCCACACCACGGCCGATTCGATCATCAGCTTGGCCATCATGCGGTGCTCGGTGGCCGTGTTGTCGCAGCAGGTGCTGGTCTCCACGCCGCCTTGTGCGTTCAGCCGGTGGTAGTAGCCGGGCACGATGCGGTCGAGCACGCTTTTCGCGTTCTGGCCGCTGGCGCTGGTGTGGTTGTAGACCATGTCCATGCCCACGCGCAGCCCGGCGCGGTGCAGCGCCATCACCATGCGGCGGAACTCGAGGATGCGCGTGCCGCCCTCGTTGGCATCGGTGGCGTAGCTGCCTTCGGGTGCGGTGAAGTGCAGCGGGTCGTAGCCCCAGTTGAAGCAGTCTTGCGCGGCGCTGGCCGCCACCAGGGCCTGCTGCTCTTCGCTGTCGGGGGGCAGCGCGGCCAGGCGGGCTTCGTCGGGCGTGGTGCAGCCTTGCTCGGGCACGGTGGCCAGGTCGAAGACGGGCAGCAGGTGCACGTCGGTCAGGCCCGCAGCGCGCAGCAGGCGCAGGTGCTGCATGCCGGCCGACTGCGGGTGCGTGAAGGCGAGGTAGCTGCCGCGGTGGGCGGCGGGCACGCTGGTGTCGCGCACCGAGAAATCGCGCAGGTGCAGCTCGTAGATGACGAGATCGGTGTTGTGGCGCACGGTGGCCGGGCGCTGGGTCTGCGCCCAGCCTTCGGGTTGCCAGCGCGGGTCGTCGAGGCGGCCGATCCAGCTGCGTTGCGAGTTGGCGTTCAGGCTCAGCGAGTAGGGGTCGGTGACGCGGTTGCGCACCACGCCGCCGCCGGGCAGGGCCAGGTCGACGAGGTAGGTGTAGTAGTGAGGCTGGGGCTGGCTGAGGTCGCCGGGCAGTTGCAAGCCCCAGGCGCCGGTGGCGTTGTCGCGCTGCAGCGTGTGCACGGCGCTGGCCGGTGCGTCGGCGCCGGGGTGCAGGCACAGGTGCACGGCCTGTGCGGTGGGCGCCCAGAGGCGGAAGCCGGTGCGCCAGCCCTTCGCGTCGCCCCCGCCGCGTACGCGGGTGCGGGTGATGGTGGCGCCCAGGTCGGGCAGCTGTTCGGCCCGGGCGTACAGATCGTCCAGCGCCCCGGGCGTCTGCGTGCGCGTGGCCTGCAGCACGCGGCCTTGCGCGTCTTCCAGCGCCAGCACCAACTGGCCGCGGTGCAGTTCGCGCAGGCGGTGCTGGTCGGCGGCGCGCACGGCCAGCGTGGGGCCGGCGCCCACCCAGCGCCAGCGCTGCTGCAGCGCGGCAGGCAGTGCGGGGTTGCGCAGGTCCAGCGTCAGCGCGCCATCGGCGCCGGCCACGGGCTCACCCGGCCGGGCACTGATCTGCCCGGTGGCCGAGAAATGCAGGCGGTAGCCCCCGCCCGCGGGTACCGCGCCTGCGCCGGGCCAGCGCAGCCACTGGCGGTTCAGCCACACCGCCTGGGCGGGCAGTGATGGGGCCGCAGCGGGGGCGGCCTGCAGCACCGTCTCGAAACCGGCGGCGCAGGCCGCCGGCGTGGGCGTGGCCGCGTGCGCCAGGCCGGCGCAGAGCCAGGCACCGAGAGCAAAGAAGGGGATGACTGGGCGCATGGGGGGCTTGGGGTGGCGGCAGGGTGTGGGGCATCGTAGCGTAGTAAAACTACACCCCTTCGTGTAGTGGTGTCGGCCCGGGCGGTGTGCCAAGTGCGGGCTGGATGCGGGGCGGGTTCTTCTGCAGGCCGCAAAGCCTGTAGTCGGCCTACATTTCAGATCCGCTCCGACCGCCCGCACCTGCGCCCCGCCCATGACCCGCAAAGCCTCGATCCTGTCGCGCCTGGCCCTGGCCCTGGCGGGCCTGCTGCCGCTGGCTGCGTGGCCGTCGCCGGTGCTGGACACCCGCCCCGTGCCGCCCACGAACACCCGCAGTGCCTTGCCGGAAGGCTGGCACCACGGTGCCTTCATGGAGATCTTCGTGCGCGGCTGGCGCGACAGCAACGGTGACGGCATCGGCGACCTGCGCGGCCTCACGCAGAGCCTCGACCACCTGCAGGAACTGGGCGTGCGCGGCCTGTGGCTGATGCCCATCACCGCCAACGCCGACGGCGACCACGGCTATGCCACCACCGATTTCCGCGCCATCGCGCCGGAGTACGGCACGCTGGAAGACTTCGACGAACTGCTGCGCGAAGCCCACCGGCGCGGCATCGGCGTGATCATGGATTACGTGATCAACCACAGCGCCGCCCAGCACCCGATGTTCTTGCAGGCGCTGAAGGGCCCCGACAACCCCTTCCGCCCCTGGTTCGTGTGGTCGGAGGCGATGCCCGTGGGCTGGGACATCTGGGGCAAGAACCCCTGGTACGCCGCCGAAGACCAGCCCTGGCTGTTCACCGGTGACGTGAAGCAGCTGCCCCCGCCCAGCGCCGGCGCGAAGAACTTCTACTTCGGCACCTTCGGGCCGCACATGCCCGACTTCAACTTCCGCCACCCGCCAGTGCTGCAGTACCACGAGGACAGCCTGCGCTTCTGGCTCAACCGCGGGCTCGATGGCTACCGGCTCGACGCCGTGCCCCACCTGCTGGAAGGCGACGCCGTGCGCTGGAACGACCAGCCCGAGAGCCGCGCGCTCACCAAGCGCCTGCAAGACCTGATCAAGGGCTACGAACACCGCTACGTCGTCTGCGAGGCCACGGCCGAGCCGGCGGCCTATGGCGACCCGGCCGTCTGCGGCGGCGCATTCGCCTTCGGCTTCGTGCACCACTACGTGAAGGCGGCACAGGGCGAGGCCGAGTCGGTGCAGAAGGTGGCCACGCATTACGACGTGGCGCAGGGCGGGGCTTCACCCACCATGGCCACCTTCCTGAGCAACCACGACATCTTTGCCGGCCGGCGCTTGTGGGACCAGCTCGGCGGCAACGAACGCGCCTACCGCCTGGCCGCGGCCGGCTACCTGCTGCAGCCCGGCACGCCCTTCATCTACTACGGCGAAGAGATCGGCCAGGCCGGCGTGCCCGGCCTGCCGGGCGACCTGCCCTTGCGCGGCCCCTACAGTTGGACGGCCGAACCCGGCGCGGCGGGCTTCACCGCCGGCACGCCCTTCCGCCCCGTGGCGTCCAACGCCGCCACGCACAACCTGCAGGCGCAGCGCGCCGACCCTGGCAGCCTCTTCAATTTCTACAAGACGCTGCTGGCGCTGCGCAACACGCGGCCCAGCCTCGCGCGCGGGCGCATGGAGCACGGCTTCGCCCAGGGTCTGGTGGCGGGCTGGCAGCGGGTGCACGGAGGCGAGCGCGCGGTGGTGCTGGTGAACTACGGCACGCAGCTGGCGCAGGCGCAGATGGACAAGCTGCCGCCCAACGCGCGTCTGCACTCGGCCTTGCCGGCCGGCGGCGCCTTGGCGACCAAGGCCAACGCAGCGGGGCAGGCCAGCCTCTACCTGGGGCCGCAGTCGGTGCGGGTGCTGCTGGTGAACAGCGGCGCGCAAGCCGTGAACAAGGCGGCCAAGCCGGCGAAGAAGACCCCGGCGAAGAAGGGCGCCAAGGCTGCGCCGAAAAAGAAGGCCGCCGGCAAGGCGGCGCCGAAGAAGGCCGCGCCGAAGAAGGCGCCGGCCAGGAAGCCGGCCTGACCGGCCGCCGGCCCGCGGGGGCGCGGCGGCGCGGCCTTGGGCCTCAGCCCGCGCGGCGACGCCGCGCCAGGCCCGCCACGGCGAGCAGGCCGCCGGCCATCAGCGCCCAGGTGCCGGGTTCGGGCACGGGGCTGTTGATGGTGAAGCTGCTGTTCACCGAGAAGGCTTCGCCGGGCGCCAGCGTGCGGGTCCACTGGAAGCCCACCGCGCCGTCGCTGGAAACCCAGTCGGGCTGCACCGTGCCGGCCAGCGTGCCCAGGTTGCTGCTGCCGCCGTTGAGGCCACCGCGCAGCGAGGCGCCGGTGGCGAACAGGTAGCGCTGCGCGCCCGTGCCCTGGAACTCGGCGTAGTTGCCGCTGGCGTCGAAGGCGCGACCGCTCACGGCATTGGCGTCCAGCACGCGGAAGGTGTCGCCGCCGGGGCCGCTGGCGCCGGTGATGTCGAGATCGAGCTCGTGGAAGAGGTTGAAGGCGATGGGCGCGGCGTTGCCGCTGCTGGCGCGGAAGCTCAGCGCCGTGTCCACGCGCGCCTGCCCGGGCACTGTGGTGGTGCCGGCGGCCAGTTCGGTGAGGGTGATCGTCATCACCGCGTCCCAGCGCGCGAAGCCGGCCGTGCCGGCGCCGGCGTTGGTCCAGGTGAAGGTGGCCACGTTGCCGGCGTAGCTGGCTGCGGGCGTGTCCAGCGCGCTGAAGGGGCGGTTGGTGGTGCCCACGCCTTGGTTGTAGCTCCAGCCGTAGCGGTAGAGCATGTCGGTGGCGAAGGCGCCGTTGCTGCCGAAGAAGAGGTTGGCGTTGCCCGTGCCCGCGGCCAGCGGCGTGCCCGTGAACTGCAGGTAGGTGCTGCCGCTCTGCACCGTGCCTTGGGCGGCGGCCGAGGTGGTGCCCAGCGCCAGGGTGGCGGCCAGGGCGAAGGTATTCAGGAGGTGCAGGCGCATGGTGACAAGGCCCCGTCAGGGGGCACGCGGTGGAACAGGGGCTGCCAGTCTGCCGCTGCCCGGGGGGCGGTCAAGCCCGTGTTTCCAGGGGCTCTGCCCCTTGGTGCTGTGCGCCGGGTGCTGCGCGCAAGGCCAGCGTCACCGCGGCCATCAGCACCATCGCGGCGGCCACGCCGGCGTAGGCCAGCATCAGGCCGTGGGCGCCGCCACCGGCGAAGTCGGCCACCGCGCCGATCACCGTGGCCGAGAGCAGCGTGCCCACGCTGGTGAAGATGTTGACCAGCCCTTGCGCCGCGCCGCGCTGCGCTGCGGGTGCTTCGTCGATGGCGATGCTGCGCAGCGCGCCGCCCACCACCACGCCCACGCCCAGGCCCACGGGCAGGGTGGCGGCGATGAAGCCCCACCAGCCCCAGCCCGGCCAGGCGCTCGCGCCATAGCCCAGCGCCAGCAGCATGAAGCCGGCCAGCACCACGCGCCGCGCGCCCCAGGGCAGCAGCAGGCGCCCCGCACCCACCGAGCCCAGCATGGAGCACAGCACCATCGGCAGCAGCACGAAGCCGCCGTTCTCGCGCGCCACGCCGTGCGCCAGCGTGGCGATGCTGGTGAGGAAGATCACGCTGCCCATGCCGAAGCCGGCGCCTGCGGTGAGCAAGTAGGTCAGCGCGAGCTGGCGCTGTTGCAGCAGTGCCAGCGGGATCATCGGCCGCTGGCCGCGCGCCGCGGCGCGCGTTTCCACCCACAGCAGCAGCACCAGGCCCGCGGCGGCGGCCGCCAGCAGGCCCGGCCACAGCGTCCGGCCCGGCAGTCCGTCGAGCCCGCGCGTGATGCCTAGCACCAGGCAGATGAGCGTGACGAAGACGAGCACGAGGCCGGCCCAGTCCAGCCGCGGCAGTGCGCCCGGCGCGGCGGCCTGGCGCGGCAGTGCGCGCAGGCCCAGCGCCATCACCAGCGCCGCAATCGGCAGGTTCAGCAGGAAGATCCAGTGCCAGCTGGCCACCGTCATCAGCAGCGCGGCCAGGGGCGGGCCCAGCACGAAGGCCATGCCGTAGGTGGCGCCGATGAGGCCCAGGGCGCGGCCGCGCTGCGCCGGCGGCAGCGCGTCGCCGATCACGGCGCTGGCCGTGGGGATGATGCCGCCACCGCCCAGGCCCTGCAGCGCGCGGCCGGCCAGCAGCGTGGCGAAGTTCGGCGCCAGTGCCACCAGCAGCGAGCCGGCGGCGAACAGGCCCACGCTGGAGAGGAAGACGGGCCGGCGGCCGTGGCGGTCGCCCAGGTTGGCCATCAGCGCGGTGCTGGGCAGGCTGAAGAGGATGAAGGCCACCATCAGCAGCCCGGCCTCTTGCAGGCTGAGCCCGAAGCTCGCGCGCAGCACGGGGATGGCCGGCGCCAGCACGGCCGTGTCCAGCGCGGCCATGAAGACGCCGATGAACAGCACCGGCAGCAGCCGGGGCGGCGCGGTGGGGGCGGGGGCGGAGGGGGCGTCTGGGGTCGACAAAACCCGCCGATTCTAGGCAGCCGGCCTTCGCGCGCTCAGGCCGCGAGCAGCGGGAAGGCCGCGCGTCCCGTGGCTGCTGCCATGCGCGCCAGGGTGGGCGCCAGATCGGCCGGCACCTGCGACCAGGTGAAGCGCCAGCTCCAGTTGCCGCGGTCGGTGCCAGGCAGGTTCATGCGGTGCTCGCCGCCGAGCGAGAGCACGTCCTGCATCGTGAACAGCGCCAGCGCCGCCACCGAACGGCTGGCGGCGCGCACCAGGGCCATCGGCACGTCGCTGCCATCGCCCGTGCCGCCGGGGCCGCCGGCCTGCAGGTACTCGGCCGCAAAGGCCCGGTGCGCGGCCGGCGCGTGGCGCCACCAGCCCAGGGCGGTGTCGCTGTCGTGCGTGCTGCTGTAGGCCAGGCAGGCCGGCACGTGGTGGTGGGGCAGGAAGCCGTGGTTCGCGTCGCCGCTGAAGGCCTCCTGCACGATGCGCATGCCGGGGAAGCCGAAGTGGTCGCGCAGCGCGATGACGTCGGGCGTGATGGTGCCCAGGTCTTCGGCCACGATGGGCAGCGCGCCCAGCGCATCTTGGATCGCCTGGAACAGCGCGACGCCCGGGCCCGGGGCCCAGCGGCCTTCGCGCGCGGTGGGGCAGCTGGCGGGCACTTCCCAGTAGCCGGCGAAGCCGCGGAAGTGGTCGATGCGGAAGACATCGGCCTGCGCCAGCGCGCGCCGCACCCGCGCCACCCACCAGGCGTAGCCCTCGGCGGCCATGCGGTCCCAGCGGTACAGCGGGTTGCCCCAGCGCTGGCCGTCGGGGCTGAAGCCGTCGGGCGGGCAGCCGGCCACCACCGTGGGCTGGTGATGTTCGTCGAGGAAGTAGAGATCGGGCCGGGCCCAGACATCCGCGCTGTCGTGCGCCACGAAGATGGGCAGGTCGCCCATCAGCCGCACGCCGCGCGCTTGGGCGTGTGCGCGCAGCGCGGCGAGCTGTTCGTCGAAGCACCACTGCACGAAGGCGTGGGTGTCGCGCGCGGCGGCCAGGCTCGTGCGCGCGGCCTGCAGCGCTGCGGGCTCACGCCGGGCGAGTTCGGGCGCCCAGGCCCACCAGGGCTGGCCGCCGTGGGCGTCTTTCAGGGCCGCGAAGAGGGTCCATTCCTCCAGCCAGCTGGCCTGCGTGGCGCGCCAGGCCGCGAAGGTGGCGCGGTCGGGCTCGCTCGCGTTCGCGAAGAAGCCCTCTGCGGCCTCGCGCAGCCGCGACCAGCGCCAGGGAATGACGGCGCCCCAATCCACGCGCGCGGCGTCGAAGGCCGGCACGTCGTGCAGCGCCTCGGCCGGCAGCCAGCCCCGCTGCACCAGCGGCGCCAGCGCCACCATCAGCCCGCTGCCCGCGAAGGCCGAGGGGCACTGGTAAGGCGAGTTGCCCGGGCCGATGGGGTTGACGGGCAGCGTCTGCCAGATCGTCTGCCCGGCGCTGGCCAGCCAGTCGACGAAACGGTAGGCCTCCTCGCCCAGGTCGCCGATGCCATGCGGCCCGGGCAGCGAGGTGATGTGCAGCACGAGGCCGCTGGCGCGTTGACGCAGGTCCATGGTGTTCGGCGCTCTCAGGTTCAGGGCAGGCGCTGCAGCACGCGCAGGCCGCGCGGGGGCAGCGGGGCGCCGGCGGTGGCGGGCGGTGGGGTGAGGTCCGGGGGCTCGCTGCACAGCAGCACCTGCCAGCGGCCCGGGGGCAGGGCCAGTGGCAGCACCTCGGCGCTGCGGTTGAAGGCGATGAGCAGCGGCGCGGCGCCTGCAGCCTCGCCGGCGCGGTGCAGGTGGCACAGCAGCGGCGTGTCATCGCCGTACACCAGCCCTTCCCATCGGCGCACGATCTCGCTGAAGGCGCCCGGCCGCAGCAGCGGCTGCTGGTGACGCAGGGCGTTGAGCTCGCCGATGAAGGCGGTGAAGGCCGCGGCCTCGGCGCCGGCGGCGGCATCGGCCGGGTCGGGCCAGGTGATCCAGCCTGTGGGGTTGTCCTGGCTCCAGGCGTTGTTGTTGCCGTGCTGCGTGTTGCCGACCTCGTCGCCGCCGCCCAGCATGGGCGTGCCGGCAGCCAGCAGCAGCGTGGCCACGAGGGCCCGGCGCACGCGCAGCCGTGTGGCCAGCACGGCGGGGTCGGCGCTCGGCCCTTCGACGCCGAAGTTCGCGCAGACCTCGTTGTCACGCCCGTCGCGGTTGTTCTCGCCGTTGGCGTGGTTGTGCTTGCGCTCGTAGGCCACCAGGTCGGCCAGCGTGTAGCCGTCGTGCACGGCGAGGTAGTTCACGCCCGCCTGCGGGGCGCGCTGCTGCGCGGGGTGGCGATCGCGGTAGGTCTCGGCGCTGCCGTCGAAGCGTGCGGCGAACTCGGTGCGGCTGACCTCGCCATGGGGCGTGGGCTTGTGCAGCCAGTAGCCGTTGGCGGCATCGCGGAAGCGGTCGTGCCACTCCAGCCAGCGGCCGGGGAAATCGCCCACGCGGTAGCCCTGCGGGCCGGCGTCCCAGGGCTCGGCGATGAGCAGGGCTTCCTTCAGCACGGGGTCGGTGTCCAGCGCCTGGAAAAAGGGGTGGTCGCGGTCGAAGCCGCCCTCGGTGCCGCGGCCCAGCACGGCGGCCAGGTCGAAGCGGAAGCCGTCCACGCCCATCACCTGCACCCAATGGCGCAGGCTGGCCAGCGTGAAAGCCACCACCTGCGGGTGCGCGAAGTTCAGCGTGTTGCCGCAGGCGCTCCAGTTCAGCGGGCGGCCGGTGCCGTCGATCCGATACCAGCTGCGCTGGTCGAGCCCGCGGAAGCTGAGCGTGGGCCCGAAGTGGTTGCCTTCGGGGGTGTGGTTGTAGACCACGTCCAGCACCACCTCCAGCCCCTGCGCGTGCAGCGCATCGACCATGGCGCGGAACTCGGCGTTCACCGCGGCCGGGTCTTGCGGCGTGCGGCTGTAGCGCGGCGTGGGGCAGAAGAACCCCAGGGTGTTGTAGCCCCAGTAGTTCACCAGGCCCGGCGGCAGCATCGGCTCGTTCAGCGCGTAGTGCACCGGCAGCAGGCTCAGCGTGGTGATGCCCAGGCGCTTGAAGTGCGCGAGGGCCGCCGGGTGCGCCAGCGCTGCGTAGGTGCCGCGCAGTTCGGGCGGGATGCCGGGGTGCTGCTGGCTGAAACCCTTGACGTGCACTTCGTAGAGCACGCGCTCGGCCGCGGCGATGCGGGGCTTGTGTTGCGCCGGCCGCAGTGCCGGCATCGGTGCAGGGACCCGGGCCTTCAGCGCCCAGGCCGCGTTGTCGCTGGCCTCGAAGGCGGTGTCGGGGTCCTGGCCCAGCACGTAGCCATGGTGCTCGGGCCGCCAGCTGAAGCTGCCGACGATCTCCTGCGCCGCCGGGTCGAGCAGCAGCTTGTGCGCGTTGTAGCGGTGGCCCTCGGCCGGCGCCCAGGGCCCGTGGGCGCGCAGGCCGTACAACTGCCCGGGCGCCAGGCCGGGCACGAAGCCGTGCCACAGGCCGTCGGCCGTGGGGCCGTGCAGGCGGTATCGGCGTTCCTCCGCACCTTGTTCGTCGAAGAGGCACAGTTGCAGCGCGCGGGCATGCGCTGCGAAGACGACGAAGTTCACGCCGCCGTCGCGGGCTTGCGCACCCCAGGGTTCCAGGCGGCCGGGGGACGGCGTCAAAGGCGCGTTGTTCATGTAGTTATGCTACATCTGCGCGGCTGCGGTGTCATCGCGCTGGCACGCAAGTTGTTGATTTTCAATAACTTGCAGCTTTGCACCTAGGGCTGTTGCGGATGTGGCTGGCGGAGATGCGGCGGTATATTCGCTACATCACCGCGGGTCTGCAGCCCGTGTTCTGGAGACAAGCGCGTGGCCGAAGTCAAGCTGTCCGGGGTCGGCAAGGCCTACGGCGACGTCAAGATCCTGAAGGGCATCGACCTGCACATCCGTGACGGCGAGTTCATGGTCTTCGTCGGGCCCAGCGGCTGCGGCAAGAGCACCTTGCTGCGCACCATCGCCGGCCTGGAAGACATCACCGAAGGCGAACTCTCCATCGGCGGCCGCGTGGTCAACGACGTGCCGCCGGCCGAGCGCGGCATCAGCATGGTGTTCCAGAGCTACGCGCTCTACCCGCACATGAACCTGTTCGACAACATGGCCTTCGGGCTGAAGTTGGCGAAGGTGCCGCAAGCCGAGATCGAGACCGCCGTGAACCAGGCGGCCAAGATCCTGCACATCGACCACCTGCTGCAGCGCAAGCCCAAAGACCTGTCGGGCGGCCAGCGCCAGCGCGTGGCCATCGGCCGCGCCATCGTGCGCAAGCCCGAAGTGTTTCTCTTCGACGAGCCGCTGTCCAACCTGGACACCGCGCTGCGCGTGAAGATGCGCTACGAGTTCGCCAAGCTGCACGAGCAGTTCAAGACGACCATGGTCTACGTCACGCACGACCAGGTGGAGGCCATGACGCTGGCCGACCGCATCGTCGTGCTGCAGGCTGGCCGCATCGAGCAGGTGGGCGCGCCGATGGCGCTGTACGAACACCCCTGCAACACCTTCGTGGCCGGTTTCATCGGCAGCCCGGGCATGAACTTCCTGAAGGCCACGGTGCTGGAAGCCAGCGCCACGCATGCGCTGGTGAAGCTGGGCGGTGGCGAGCACATCCGCTGCGCCGTGGATGCCGCGCAGGCGAAGGCGGGTGACGAAGTGACCCTGGGCGTGCGCCCCGAGCACCTGCGCGCCGGCGATGCCGCCAACGCGCTGCAGACCCAGGTGACCTTCGTCGAAAGCCTGGGCAGCATGACCTACGCCTACTGCAGCAACCCGGGGCTGGAAGACGTGATCACCTGCGCCGTGGAGGGCGACCGCCCCGTGCACATCGGTGGCGTGCTGCCGCTGGGCGTGCCGGTGCACAAGGCCTATCTCTTCGATGCGCAAGGCCAGGCCTTCACCCGCCTGCAAGTTGCCGGGCAAACCGATGCGGCGTGATCGTTCCCAGCGCCGTGCGCTCGCCGCGGTCTTGGTGGCGGGCCTCTCCGCCACCGCGCCTGCCTGGGCCCAGGCCCCGCAACGCCTGCTGGTGTGGATCAACGGCGACAAGGGCTACAACGGCCTGCAGAAGGTGGGCGACGAGTTCGCCCGCCTGAGCGGCGTGCCCGTGGTCGTGCAGCACCCCGAGGGTGCGCCCGACAAGTTCACCGCCGCCGCCGCCGCCGGCAAGGGCCCCGACGTGATGTGCTGGCCCCACGACCGCGTGGGCGAGTGGGTGAAGTCGGGCCTGATCGTGCCCGTGAAGCCCGCGCGCAGCACGCGTGCCGAGATCGACGACAGCGCCTGGGCTGCCTTCACCTACCGCGGCCAGGTCTGGGGCTACCCGCTGGCCATCGAGACCGTCGGCCTCATCTACAACAAGGCGCTGGTGGCCACGCCGCCGGCGACCTTCGACGAGGTCATCGCGCTCGACCGCAAGCTCAAGGCCGAATCGCAGGGACGCAAGAGCGCCATCCTCTGGGCCTACAACAACAGCTTCTTCAGCTGGGCCTTGCTGGCCGGCTCGGGCGCCTACGTCTTCGGCCGCACGCCGCAGGGCGAACTCAACACCGCCGACCTGGGCGTGAACAACGCCGGCGCGGTGCAGGGCGCCACGCTGCTGCAGCGCTTGGTGCAGGACGGCCACATGCCGCGCGGCGCGCGTTACTCCGAGATGGAAGGCGCCTTCGCGCGCGGCCAGGTGGCGATGATGATCAACGGCCCCTGGGCCTGGGACAACGTGCGCAAGGTCGGCATCGATTTCGGCGTGGCACCCATCCCCACCGTCGGCGGCAAGCCGGGCAAGCCTTTCGTGGGCGTGCTGGGCTGCATGGTCAGCGCCGCCAGCCGCCAGAAGGACATCGCGCTGGAGTTCATCGAACACCACCTGCTGAAGGTGCCGGCGCTGAAGACCGTGGCCGCCGACGTGCCGCTGGGCGTGCCGGCCAACAAGGCCTACTACGCCGAGCTCAGCAGCGACCCCCGCATCGCCGCCACCATGGCCAACGCGCGCGCGGGCGAGCCCATCCCCAACATCCCCGAGATGGGTCGCTTCTTCCCGGCCATGGATGCCGCGCTGGAGGCCATCACCAACGGCCGGCAGGCGCCCAAGGCGGCGATGGACGGCGCCGCAGCGCGGATGAAGACGCGATGAGCCGCGCGCCTGCATCTTCGCTGGCCCGCTGGCTGGGCCCGGCCATTGCCACGCTGGCGGCGCTGGGCCTGCTCTGGTTCGTGTTCAGCCTCTGGGCCGCGGCGCAGCCGCTGGCGGCCGTGGGCGTGCTGGCGCTGGGCGGCACCGCGCTGGTGGTCTACGGCACGGCCACGAGCGTGGCCTGGAAGTACCTCTTCCCTGGCGTGGCCGGCATACTGGTGTTCGTGGCCTTTCCGCTGGTCTACACGGTGCAGATCGGCTTCACGAACTACTCGTCGAGCAACCTGCTCGATTTCGAGCGCTCCCAGACCTACTTGATGGAGCAGAGCGTCGTCGACGAGCGCCAGGCCTACAGCTACACGCTGCACAGCGAAGGCAGCCAGCACCGCCTGCGGCTGCTGCCGCCCGAGCAGGCCGACGGCACGCGCGGCCCGGCACTCGTCACGCCGCTGCTGGCGTTGGAGGGCTCGGCGCCCGCCGGCCCCGTGCTGCTGCAGCCGCAGGGCGACCTGAAGCTTGGCCCTGCGCTCGACCTGCGCGGCCTCATCGCCCACCGCCCGGGCCTGATGGGCCTGCAACTGCAGGTGCCCGGTGTCTCAGCGCCCTTGCGTTATGCCGGCCTGCGCGAGTTCGGCGTCATCCAGCCGCTGTGGCAGGCCGGGCCCGATGGCAGCCTGAAGCAGCTGGCCACCGGCACCGTGTTCAAGCCGAACTTCGAGACCGGCTTCTTCGAAAGCGCCGCCGGCGAACGCATGCCCCCGGGCTTCAAGGTGGGCATCGGTTTTGCCAACTACACGCGCATGCTGCTGGACGCCGACTTCCGCGGCCCCTTCGTCAGCATCTTCATCTGGACGGTGCTCTTCGCCGGCCTCACGGTGCTGTTCAGCACCGCCCTGGGCATGACGCTGGCCGTGATGCTGGAGTGGCAGAACCTGAAGTACCGCGCGCTCTACCGCACGCTGCTTTTCCTGCCTTACGCGGTGCCGGGCTTCATCAGCATCCTGGTCTTCAAGGGCCTGTTCAACCAGAACTTCGGCGAGATCAACGCCATCCTCGATGCGCTCTTCGGCATCCGCCCGGCGTGGTTCGCCGACCCGCTGCTGGCCAAGGCGATGATCCTCGTCGTCAACACCTGGCTGGGCTACCCGTACATCATGATCCTGTGCTCGGGGCTGATCAAAGCCATCCCGAGCGACCTGTACGAAGCCAGCGCCATCGCCGGTGCCGGGCCGCTGACCAACTTCTTCAAGATCACCGCACCGCTGATCGCCAAGCCGCTGACGCCGCTGCTCATCAGCGCCTTTGCCTTCAACTTCAACAACTTCGTGTTGATCAGCTTGCTGACCGACGGCCGGCCCGATTTCCTGAATACCAAGCTGCCGGCGGGCACCACCGACATCCTGGTGAGCTACACCTACCGCATCGCCTTCACCGACAGCGGCCAGAACTTCGGCCTGGCCGCGGCCATCAGCACGCTGATCTTCGTGATGGTGGCGGTGATGGCGCTGGTGCAGCTGCGCATCACGCAACGCACCGAGAACAAGAGGTAAGGCATGGCCATCGTCACCGGCAAGAGCCAGCGCTGGCGCGTCATCGGCGCGCACGCCTTCATGTGGGTGCTGCTGGCCTTCACGCTGTTTCCGCTGCTGGCGGTCATCAGCATCAGCCTGCGGCCGGGCAACTTCGCCACCGGCAGCCTGATCCCCACCACCATCAGCTTCGAGCACTGGCAGCTGGCCCTGGGCATCCCCTACACGCAGCCCGACGGCACGGTCGTGCAGCCGCCCTTCCCGGTGCTGCTGTGGCTGTGGAACAGCATCAAGATCGCCACCATCTCTGCGCTGCTCATCGTGGGCATCAGCACCACGGCGGCCTACGCCTTCGCGCGCATGAAGTTCGCGCGCAAGAACCTCATCCTCAACAGCATGCTGCTGCTGCAGATGTTCCCGGTGGCGGTGGCGTTGGTGGCCATCTACGCCATCTTCGAAGGCATCGGCACCCAGCTGCCCTGGCTGGGCATCGAGACCCACGCCGGCCTCATCGTGGCCTACATGGGCGGTGTGGCCATGCACATCTGGACGATCAAGGGCTACTTCGAGACCATCCCGATGGAGATCGAGGAGAACGCCAAGGTCGACGGCGCCACGCACTGGCAGGCCTTCCGCCACGTGCTGCTGCCCATGGCCGTGCCCATCCTGATGGTGGTGTTCGTGCTGGCCTTCATCGGCACCATCATCGAGTACCCGGTGGCTTCCATCCTGCTGCGTGAAGAGCCCAACCTCACGCTGGCGGTGGGCAGCAAGTTCTACCTCTACGAGCAGAAGTACCTGTGGGGCGATTTCGCCGCCGCTGCGGTGTTGAGCGGCCTGCCCATCACGCTGGTGTTCCTGTTCGCGCAGCGCTGGATCGTCAGCGGGCTGACCGCCGGCGGCGTCAAAGGATGAAGACCCCTGCCCTCGTGGCCGCGCTGGCGGCCGGTTTCAGCATGGCCCATGCCGCCAACTTCGCCACCGGCGTGAACACCCCCGCCGGCAACCCTGCCGACGAAGCCCTCAAGGGCGTGTACGAGGCGCGCGAGAAAGACTGGCGCAACGGCGCCGTCGTCTACCAGGTGCTGCCCGACCGCTTCGCGCCGGCGGCCAACCTGGAGGCCAAGCGCCACCTCTACCCCGCGCCCAAGGTGCTGCGCCGCTGGGACGAAAGCCCCAAGCGCGGCAGCTACGTCGAGAGCGCGCGCCTGTGGAGCCACGAGATCGAGTTCTGGGGCGGTGACCTGGCCAGCCTGGTCACCAAGCTCGACCACGTGCAGGCGCTCGGCGCCGACGTGCTCTACCTCAACCCCATCCACCTGGCCTACACCAACCACAAGTACGACGCCTTCGACTACAACGCCGTGAGCCCTGAGTTCGGCACGCGCGAAGACGTCAAGGCCCTGGCGAAGAACGTGCATGCCCGCGGCATGAAGCTGGTGCTGGACGGCGTGTTCAACCACATGGGCCGCAACGCGCCCATCTTCAAGGACGCGCAGGCCAACCCGCAGTCGAAATGGCGCGACTGGTTCTACTTCGGCCCCCAGTACCAGAGCGGCACGCGCACCTGGTGGCTGGCCGAGAACCTGCCCGAGATCAACCTCGAGAACAAGGCCGTGCGCGACCACATCTACGGCGCGAAGGACTCCGTGGTGCGCAGCTACCTGCGCGACGGCGTCGACGGCTGGCGGCTCGACGTGGCGGTGGACATCGGCTTCCAGTTCCTCAACGAGCTCACGCGCGCGGCGCACGCCGAGAAGCCCGGCTCGCTGGTGGTGGGCGAGATCGCCAACTACCCGAAAGACTGGATGCCCGCGGTGGACGGCGCCATGAACTTCACGCTGCGCGAGATCATCGTGCGCACCGCGAAAGGCCAGCTGGAGGTGCCGCTGGCGCAGAAGATGATCGACCGCATGATGGCCGACTCACCGCCCGGCGGCCTGCTCAAGAGCTGGATCATGCTGGACAACCACGACACGCCGCGGCTGGCCAGCACCATCCCCGACACGCAGCGCCGCCGGATGGCGCAAGTGCTGCAGTTCTCGCTGCCGGGCTCACCCAACCTCTACTACGGCAGCGAGGTGGGCATGACGGGCGAGCAAGACCCCGAGATGCGCGGCCCGATGCGCTGGGACCTGGTGGACCAGGGCCACCCCGAGCTGACGTGGACGAAGCAGCTCGTGGCCTTGCGCAAGGCCCACCGCGCGCTGCGCGTGGGCGACTACCGGCCCATCACCGCGCACAAGCTGCTGGCCTTCGAGCGCTACACCGACCGCGCGCTGGACACCATCGTCGTCATCGCCAACCCCAGTGACCAGCCGGTGAGCGAAAGCGTGCTCGTGGGCAACAGCAAGCTGATGAACAACTGGAACCTGGTCTCGCTGGACGGGCAGGTGAAGCTGCCCATCCTGGTGGGCATGCTGCACGTCACGCTGCCGCCGGGTGGTTTTCTGGTGCTGAAGCCCGAGGCCAGCCCGGGCGGTGGTTACAGCGCCTACAAGCGCGTGCAGTGATGGTGCGTGCAGTGATGACGGCTGCAGTGATGCGGGCCTGGTTTCTGGGGCTGGCCCTGCTGGGCACCGGCCTGGGCGCGTCTGCGGCCGAGGCCTGCCGGCCCGACCCGCTGCAGGGCCGCAGCCTCTACCTGCGCGGCACCTTCAACAGCTGGAACGCGCTGGAGACGCAGCGTTTCACCTGGGCCTGCCAGCGCTGGGAGTTGGTCACGCGCCTGCAGGGCGAGCACAGCTTCAAGGTGGCCGACGAGGGCTGGAGCGGCGATGCCGATTTCGGCCGCGGTGCGGCCGAAGGCAGCGCCGAACGGCTGTCGCTGCGCGGCCCCGAACTCAAGCGCCGCTTCGACGGCGTGCACCGCTTCACGCTGACCATGGATGCATCGAGCGCGACCCCGCAACTGCAGGTCAGCGCCTGCCCCGCGCCCGCCCCTTTCGGCGACACCGTGCTCTACCTGCGCGGCACGCCCAACAACTGGGCCGCACTCGACGACTGGGCCTTCCAGTACAGCTGCGACGCCTACTACCTCAACGTCAAGCTCAGCGGCCGGCACGAGTTCAAGGTGGCCGACGCCGGCTGGAAAGACGCCAGCAGCTTTGGCGAAGGCGGCGGCAACTTCGCGCACGTCTTCAATGGCGAACACACGGTGCGCGTGGCCTTCGAAGACGGCAAGCCGCGCCTGAGCGTGGGCCCGAAGACCTTTGCCGACCCGGCGGCCAAGAGCGTCACCGATCCCGTCGCGCTGAGCCTGCGCTACGACAGCCGCAACCTGGCCCACAAGCGC
This sequence comes from Rubrivivax rivuli, assembly GCF_004016505.1. Lineage (GTDB taxonomy): Bacteria > Pseudomonadota > Gammaproteobacteria > Burkholderiales > Burkholderiaceae_C > Rubrivivax > Rubrivivax rivuli. The sequence continues at coordinate 875,986 of NZ_SACR01000001.1, forward strand.
CCTTTCGGCGCCGTGAAGGCCGGCACCCCGGTGCAGTACGCGGTGACTTCGCTGCCCGGCGTGCAGCGCCTCACGCTGGTGGTGGAGAAGCGCCGGCTCGAAGGCAACCAGGAGGTGCTGGATTACACCGAAGTCGCGCGCGTGCCGATGCAGGCCCGCCGTGACGGTGCGAACCTGCGCTGGACCGCGCGCCACCGCTACGCCGACGTGGCCGTCTATGGCCACTGGTTCGAGGCGCAGATCGGCGGGAAGACCTACGTGCTGCAGAACAACGCCGCACCGGTGTTCTGGACGCGCGAGAAGGGCGCCGGCGGCCGCGCCGAGGTGGCCGACAGGCCTGCATCCGGAAGAGGCACGGCCGGCATCCGCCGTTTCCGCCAGACCGTCTACAGCCCCGATTTCAAGGTGCCCGCGTGGGCGCCCGACATCGTCTACTACTACGTCTTCCCCGAGCGCTTCCGCAACGGCAACCCGGCCAACGACCCGAAACCCGGCATCACGCGCTACCACCAGCACACGGTGGAAGTGCACAGGAACTGGACCGACCGCCCCTACCGCCCGAACAGCGGCGACGGCAGCGACGCGTTCTTCAACAACGACTTCTTCGGCGGCGACCTCGAAGGCCTGATCCAGAAGCTCGACCACATCAAGGAACTCGGTGCCAACACGATCTACATGACGCCGGTCTTCAAGGCCAGCAGCAACCACAAGTACGACACCGCCGACTACCGCGAGATCGACCCCGCCTTCGGCAGCAACGCCGATTTCGAGCGCCTGACGAAAGAGGCTGCGAAGCGCGGCATCCGCGTCATCCCCGACACCAGCCTGAACCACACCGGCGCCGATTCGCTGTACTTCAACCGCTACGGCAACTACGGCAGCCAGGGCGCCTTCCAGGGCGGCAAGGTCAACCCGGCTTCGCCCTGGGCCGGCTGGTACAGCTTCGACACCACGCAGGCCGAGCCCGACAAGCAGTTCAAGGGCTGGGTGGGCGTGACCGACCTGCCCGAACTCAACAAGAACAGCGAGAGCCTGCGCAACTTCTTCTACCGCGACCGCGATTCCGTCACCAAGCTCTGGCTCGACCGCGGCGCTGCCGGCTGGCGCATGGACGTGGCGCCCTGGGTGCCCGACGACTTCTGGCGCGAGTGGCGCGCCGCGCTCAAGGCCCACAAGCCCGATGCGCTGACGGTGGCCGAGACCTGGTTCGACGCCAGCAAGTACTTCCTGGGCGACATGTTCGACAGCACCATGAACTACGTCTTCCGCAACGCCGTGCTCGAGTACGCGGCCGGCGGCGACGGCGCGGCGCTGTACACGCACCTGGAGCACCTGCGCGAGGCCTACCCGCCCCAGGCCCTGTATGCGCTGATGAACCTGCTCAGCAGCCACGACCAGGCGCGCGCGCTGCACCACTTCGGCTGGCACGACGACACGAAGGATCCCGCCGCCATCGCCCAGGCCAAGCAGCGCCTGCGGCTGGCGGTGCTGTTCCAGATGAGCTACCCCGGCGCGCCCACCGTCTACTACGGCGACGAGGTGGGCGTGACCGGCGGCGACGACCCCTACAACCGCGCCACCTTCCCCTGGGCCGACCAGGGCGGCCAGCCTGACGAGGCGCTGCACGCCGACTTCAAGCGCCTGATCGCGATGCGCAACCAGCACGCCGTGCTGCGCCGCGGCAGCCTGGAGGCGCCGCTGCATGCCGACAAGCAGGTGATCGTGTTGCTGCGCCGCCTGGGCAGCGGTGCTGGGGCGACCTGGGCGCTGGTGGGTCTGAACAACGCCACCGAGGCGCGCAACGTGGAAGTGAAGTTGCCGCCCGGCGTGCCCGTGGCGGCCTTGAAGGATGTGCTGGGGGATGGGCCGGGCGGGGCGCCCGCGCTGCAGGCGGTGGGCTCGGCCTCAGAGGGCCGCTGGCGCCTGACGCTGCCGCCGCTGTTCGGGCGGGTGCTGGTGGCCCCGGGCCGCTGAAGGCACGGCGGTGGCGCTCAGGCGACGCCCAGGCCCAGCGCCAGCGCGCCGGCCAGCACCAGCATCACCGGCAGCACGCTCAGCAGCAGGCGGCCGGTGCGCAGTTGCCGGGCCGGGACGACCGGGCTCGGCTGGGCGGGCTCGAACAGGTCTTCAGCGAAGGCTTCGCTGCGCCAGGCTTCGGGGGGCAGGAGGTGGCTTTGCATGGTCGGGCTCCGGTTCGGGCGGCGGTGAGCGGTGCAGGAACGTTGCTTGGGTGTGTATCGGCAGTTTGGTCACCGGGCGTGACACCGTCGTTACGCCGCTGACGCTGCGCTGGATGCAAAGCCTTGCAAGTTGTGACAGTCCGCACAGGACAGGAGGCCTTCGATGAACAAGCCCTGGAACCGCCCCTTTTGGGGGGCCGCTGCGCTCTGCCTGCTGGCCGTCGGTTCGTCCGTGCAGGCCCAGGCGCCGGCGGGCGCGCCGCCGGCCTTCCCGATGCCGGAGGTGGAGGTCGGCCGCGTCGAGCGCCTGCCGGCCATCGCCTCGCGCCATGTCGACCCGCGCCCGGTGGATGTGTGGCTGCCGGCCGACTACAACCCGGCCAAGCGCTACAACGTGCTCTACATGCACGACGGGCAGATGCTCTTCGACGCGCGCAAGAGCTGGAACAAGCAGGCCTGGGACGTGCACCTGGCGGTCGACCGCCTGGTGCGCGCCGGCCGCATCCCTGACACCCTCGTGGTGGGTGTGTGGAACAACGGCCCCTGGCGGCACAGCGAGTACTACCCGCAGAAGTTCCTGCCGCACCTGGCCCCGGCCGTGCGCGAGCTGTTCGTCGAGAAAGCCCTGCGCGGCAAGCCGCAGGCCGACGCCTACCTGCGTTTCCTGGTGGAAGAGCTCAAGCCCGCTATCGACGCCCGCTACGCCACGCGCCCGGGCCGCGAGGGCACCTTCATCATGGGCAGCAGCATGGGCGGGCTGATCTCGGTCTACGCGATGAACGAGTACCCGCAGGTCTTCGGCGGCGCGGCGGGCCTGTCCACGCACTGGGTGGGCAGCCACCAGCCCAACGCGGCGCTGCCGCTGGCGGCCTTCAACTACCTGCGTGACCACCTCGCGCCGCCCGACGGCCGGCGCCTCTACATGGATCACGGCACCACCGAGCTGGACGCGATCTACGCGCCCTACCAGGCCTTCGTGAACGAACTCGTGCGCGACCGCGGCTACACCGCGCAGGACAGCCTGCTTCGCGTCTTCGAGGGCACCGGCCACAACGAACGCGCCTGGGCGGCGCGGCTGGAGGTGCCGCTGCTGTTTCTGATGGCCCCGGCCGGCACGCCCGGGGCCCCGCCGGTCAGACGCTGAACGGCGCCTGCTTCACGAACTCGGCCGCCGGGCCCAGCGTGAAGAGGTTGGGGCTCTGGCTGGGCGGCAGCGCGGCGCGGATGCGCTGGTGGAAGCTGAGGTAGTTGCCCTTGAAGCTGCCGCTGCCCCACACGCGCAGCAACTTCTCGGTGAAGGCGCCGTTGTGCTCGCCGTCCATGCTGGTCTGGTTGTCCTGGCAGCCGCTGATGAGCAGCACCGCGGGCTTGAAGCTGCCCACCACCGAGGTGGCCTGTGCGGCGGCCACCGTGTGGGCCACCTGGGCCAGGGCTGCATCGGGGTCGACGATGGTGTTTTTGGAAGCTTTCGCCACCTCGGCTTGCAGGCCGTCGTAGAAGGCCTGGTGCGCGCTGTAGACGCGCCGGCCCACGGCCTCGGGCATGAGCTTGTAGCGCTGGCCGGGTGGCGGCGGGGGCAGCGGGCCGTCACGCGTGACGCTGCCGCTGTGGCAGCTGTCGGAGAGCACCAGAACACGCACGCCGCTGGCGAAGCGGCTCAGCTCCAGGTAGAGCTCGTCGTCGATGAGCTGGCCGTCGTAGAGGCACCAGGTCTCGTCCTTGCGGTCGGGCTCGTCTCGGTTGGTGTCGGGCACCTGGCCGCCGTGGCCGCTGAAGCTGAGGAAGAAGAAGTCGCCGGCCTTCAGCGCCTTGGCGGCGCCGCGCATCGCGCCCAGCACGGCCTTGCGCGTGGCCTGCTTCGTCAGCAGCACGGTCGGCTTCATGCCGCGGCTGCGCGCGATGTCGGCCATGTCGCGGGCGTCGAACTCGCAGGCCGCCAGCGGACCTTCCCAGCCGGCGTAGGCGGCGGCGCTGACGGTGTTCAGGCCCAGGTGCAGGGACAGCGCCTTCGGCGCGGTGGGCTTGGCAGGTTTGACGGTGGGCATGGCGCGCTCCGGCGGCAGGTGGGGCCGGGATGATGCGCTGCCGGCACCCGCCGGCCCAGCCCTAGTTCACCGGGCTCAGATGTCGAGCGTGGCCAGCTCGGCCTGCGTGCGCTGCAGCCACAGCTTCAGGCGCTGCCGGTCGAGCAGGCCCAGGCCGCTGGTGGCGGCCTGTGTGGCGGCCCAGAAGCTCTGGCCCTTGGCGTCCACCTTCTGCAGCAGCGAGTCGGGCAGCTTGCGCAGGCGCAGGCTGCGCGCACCCTGGGCCTGGGCGCGTGGCACCAGGCCGGAGGCCTCCAGCTGCTCGAAGCCGTCGCCGCGCACCTCGTTGAGCACCATCACCAGCGGCAGGCCGGCCGCGCCGCCGGTGGCGCCATCGAGCCAGCGGCCCAGCAGGTCGGCCGAATCGCGGCCCGCGTCCATCACGTGCCAGTACGTCATCTTCAGGCCCAGTTCCTGGGCCAGCGTGGGCACGGCGGCTTCGTCGAGCCAGCGCAGCAGCGGCGCCTGGGTCTGGGCGGCCAGGTCCACCAGCACGCGCCGGCCGGGCTCGGCCGTGGCGGCTTCGATCACGGGGTCGAGGCTGTCGTGGCCGTCCAGCGGCAGCGGCGCGGCGTAGTCGGCGTAGTAGCGCAGCAGCGCGCCGTGCGAGCGGTCGGTGTCGAAGCCGATGAACGGCTGGTTGCGGTCGATGAAGTGCTGCGCCAGCACGCGCGCCAGCAGCGATTTGCCGACCCCGCCTTTTTCACCGCCGATGAAGTGGATGTGGCTCATGCGTGCCTTGAGGATGTGCGTGCAGGTTGGAAGGAAGGCCGGTGCCGCAAGGGCAGCCCGGCCGGGCGGCGGCATCGTAGCGCAGGGGTCTGGCGCAGGGGCCATGCGCAGGACATGCGGGGCTCAGGACGTGGGTGCCACGGTCGGTGCCCGGCCCGGCCGCCAGCCCCGGATGAGCGCGCGCGCCGCCTCCATCACGGTGTCGGTGCCGGCCACGGCGTCCTCCCAGCGCGGTGCCACGGGCAGCTCGGGCAGCACGCCGCGGTCGGGCAGTGTGTCACCGTCGTCGGGCTGCACATGGTTGGCGCGCAGCGGGATGTCCACCGCCACGCCCGAGGCGGGCAAGGTCAGCCAGGCGATCTGCCCGCCGTTGAGCCCTTGCAGGTGGCCGGCCGTGGGCTCGCCCATCAGCACCGCGGCGCCGCTGCGCTGCAGGTCGCGCGCCAGCAGGAAGGCGGCCGAGCTGTTCTGCGGCCCCACCAGCGCCACCGTGCGACCGGGGTAGGGCTCGGCCACGGGCTCCACGCGCTGCGGCGGGCGCGGGGCCAGCTGCCAGCGGCCCTCGGGCGTGCGCGTGGCCTGGCCGCGGCGGTCGAAGAAGCTGTTGTCCCAGGTGCCCAGCAGCGGCAGCAACTCGGCCGGGGCCAGCTCGTAGGCGCTCTCGCGGCGTTCGGCCGGGGTCTCGTAAGGCTGGCGCAGCAGGTGGGCCAGCAACTGCCGCGCGATGCTGTCGTCGCCGCCTTCGCACTCGCGCAGGTCCAGCACGAGGTAGGGCAGCCCGCGGATCGCCTGGAAGGTGCGTGCCAGGAAGGCATCGGCCTTGAAGCTGCTGTTCCAGAAGGCAAAGGTGGTGATGCGCAGCACCGCGGTGTCGCCCTCGCGCTGCAGGCCCCAGGGCGGGGGCGTTTCGGGCAGCGTGCGCTGGCGCTCGGCCAGGGTCATGGCGGGCACCTCCACCGTCTGAGGGCCTGCAGCACTGCGCACCGCCAGGCGCCAGCGGCCGGCCTGTGGCGGGAAGGCGATGGGGAAGAGCCAGTCCATCGCGCTGCCGTTGGCGCCGGTGTCGAGCTGCGCCCAGCGCTTGCCGACAGCGCCCGCGTGCGTGCCGTCGGCGCGCAGCAGCGGCAGCAGCGCCGCGGCGATCTCGCCCACCGGCCGGCCGTCGATGGCCAGCAGTTCGCTGCCGGTGGCCAGCCCCGGGGCAGCGCTGCCGGTGACCAGCGCACGGCCCTGCAGCCAGCGCAGCGTGCAGGGCAGCTTGTCGGGGCCGTCGAACAGCAGCGAGCGCAGATCGGCGCGTGTGTTGTAGCGGCTGGCCCAGGTGTGGCCGCAGTTCACGGCCGCTGCAACGCGCGAGCAATTCAGGAAAAAGGCCGGCCGCGTGCAACCCCCGGCGATGGCGGCCTCGGCGGTGGCGAAGGCGGCCTCGATCTGCGCCGGCGTGGCGCGGCGCTGCAGGCCCGGATGCAGGGCTTGCAGCGCGCGGCGCAGGGTCTGCAGATCGCTGCGCGCCTCGGCCGCGCTCAGAGGGGCTGGGCCCTGGGCCCGGGCGGACGGGCTGGCCAGGGCGGCGGCGAGTGCCGGCGTGGCGAGCAGGTGTTGCAGGGCATCGCGGCGGTTCAGGGGCATGGCAGGGCTCAGGGCGGACGGAGGCGGGGCAGGCGCTTGCGGCCACCGCGCGACAGCGCGGTGTTTTCGCGATCATCGCGCGAGCCGTGCCCGGGTTACACCGAGGTTCCGCCCTAAGCTCGCGGGATGACCTTGACCTCGCCGCCGGCGCCCGCCGCGCGCACCCTGCACCGCCCGCAGCCGCGCTTGTTCTCGTTGGCCTGGCCGCTGTTCCTGGAGCTCTTGCTGGGCATCGCCGTGGGCGTGGTGGGCACGGCCCTGGCTGCGCGCCTGAGCGACGCGGCCGGCGCCGCCTTTGCGCTCTCGCACCACGTCTTCGGCACGCTGTTCATCCTGTTCCGCGTCATCGGCGCGGGCGTGGGCGTGGTGCTCACGCAGGCGCTGGGCGCCGGCCGGCGCGACGCCGCCGATGCGGTGGCCCGCGCCGTGCTGGGCGCCAGCACCTGGATGGGCGTGGCCGTGGCGCTGCCGGCGCTGCTGTTCCCGGGGGCGCTGCTGGGCGTGATGAACGCCCCCGCTGCGGTGCTGCCGCTGGCCGCGCCGCTGCTGATGGCGCTGGCCCCGGCCATGCTGCTGGACGCCTGGAACGCCAGCATGACGGCCGTGATGCGCGCCCACCTTCGCGCCCGCGAGACGCTGGCCGTGATGGTGGCCATGCACCTGCTGCACCTGGCGTTGATGGGGCCGCTGATGTTCGGGCTGCAGCTGGGGCCGCTGCAGCTGCCGGCGCTGGGCCTGCCGGGTTTTGCGCTGGCGCTGCTGATGGCGCGCGCCGTGGCCATCGGTCTGCACCTGTGGCTGTGGCGCACGCGGCTGAACCTGCGGCCGCGGCGCAGCGACTGGTGGCGCCTGCGCCGGGCCGAGCTGGCCGAAGTGGCCCGCATCGGCCTGCCCGGCGCGGCCGAGAACATCGCCTGGCGCCTGGCCTTCATGGTGACGGTGGCGGTGGTGGGCACGCTGGGCGCTGCCGCGCTGGCCACCCACGCCTACGTGCAGCAGGTGATGATGGTGGTGCTGCTCTTCGGCCTGGCCACCGGGCTCAGTGCCGAGACGGTGGTGGGCCACCTCATCGGCGCCGGGCAGTTCAAGCGTGCCCACCGCGTGGTGCGGCGCGGGCTGGCGCGGGGGCTGGCCGTCAGCGTGGCGGTGGCCGCTGTGGCGGCGCTGGCCTCGCCCTGGCTGATGCGCATCTTCACCGCCGATGCCCAGATCATCGCCACCGCCACCGTGCTGCTGTGGTGGACGGTGCTGCTGGAGCCCGGCCGCACCTTCAACCTGGTGGTCATCAACGCGCTGCGCGCCGCCGGCGACGCGCGCTACCCGGTGATGGTGGGCACCGGCAGCATGGTGGTGGTGATGGCCTTCGGCAGCTGGCTGCTGGGCGTGAAGCTGGGCTGGGGCCTGGTGGGCGTGTGGATCGCCTACGCCGCCGACGAATGGCTGCGCGGCCTGCTGATGTGGCGCCGCTGGGCCACGCTGGCCTGGGTGCCGCACGCACGCGCGGCGCGGCGGCGGCTGGCTGCGGCGTGAACGGCCGGGCTCAGGCGGCCACGGGCGCCAGGTGCTGGCCCAGGAAGCTTTCCACCCGGCCCCACCAATCGGCCTGGGTCTCGGGCAGCGCCCAGCCGTGGCCTTCTTTCTCGTACTCCACCCACTGCAGCGCCGGGTTGTGCGGTCGCACGGCGTCGCGCAGGCGGCGGCCGTGTTCGATGGGCACGCGGCGGTCGACCCGGCCATGGCCCAGCAGCAGCGGCGCACGGATGCGTGCGGCCTGCTGCAGCGGTGAATGAGCGGCCAGCTCGGCCGCGTCCTTCTCGCGGTCGCCGATGAGCTGCGGCATGCCGTGGCGCTTGAAGGCATCGCTGGTGTCGCTCCAGCGCGCGTCGAACATCAGCAGCAGGTCGCTCACGCCAGCCCAGGCCACCGCGCAGCGGAAGACCTCGGGCTGGCGCACCAGCCCCATCAGCGCGGCATAACCGCCGTAGCTGGCGCCCAGCACCGCCACGCGGCGCGCATCGGCATGGCCCTGGGCCACGGCCCAGCGCACGCCGTCGGCCAGGTCGTCTTGCATCGCGCGGCCCCACTGGCGCCAGCCGGCGGTGAAGTGCTTCTGGCCGAAGCCGGTGCTGCCGCGGAACTCGGGCTGCAGCACCGCGTAGCCGCGCGAGGCGAGGAACTGCACCTCGGCCTGCCATTCCCACTCGGCGCCGCGCACCCAGGGCCCGCCGTGCACCAGCACCACCAGCGGCGGCTTGCGCTCGGTGCCCGCATTGGCACTGTGGCCGGCCGGCAGCGTCAGGTAGGCCGGGATCTCCAGCCCGTCACGCGCCTTGTAGCGCACGAAGTCCATCGCGGCCATGCGCGCAGGCGTGATGTGCGGCTGCTCGGCGCCCAGGCGCACCAGCTTGCGCGTGCTGCTGTTGTAGAGCAGGTGCACGGCCGGCTGCACGTCGGCCTGCGCGCGCACCAGCATGAAGGGCCCGTCGCCGCGGCGCGGCGGTGTCAGGCGGTTGGCCGTGGCCGGCAGCAGGCGGTCGACCTCGGCCTGGTGGCCGCGCATCGCCTCGTCGAACCACTGCGTGACCTCGGCGTCCACGGTGTGCCGCAGGCCCGCCACGCGCTCGCCGCGCCAGACGAAGCTGGGGTCGATGTCGAACTGCGGCAGCGCCAGCACGGCGGGCTGCTGCAGCTGGTCGGTGGCGGGGTCGAAGAGGTAGACGCCTTCGGTGTCGGTGCCCGGGCGCGCGGTCACGTACAGGCGGCCGTCGGGGGCCACGGCGTGCATCGCGAAATCGGCGTTCAAGCCGAAGCGATCGAACTCGCGCAGCGCCTGCCAGCGGCCATCGGCCGGGTTGCGCCAGTGGATGGCGGCGCGTGCGCCCTTGGCGGTGAACACCGCGCGCAGCTCGCCGCGCGCGTCGATCAGCCACTGGAAGGCCTGCCGCGGCGCTTCGATCTCCTCGGCCAGGCCGGTGACGGTGTTGAGCTTGAGCAGGCGGAAGTAGTCGAAGCCCTTGTCGGTGACGGCATCGGGCTGCACGACGAAGACGTGGTCGCCGTCCTGTGCGCCGCCCTGCTCCAGCAGGAAGGTATTCCAGGGCAGCTCGCGCAGGTGGCGGTCGTAGCGCTCGGTGACGTGCTCGCGGTGCACCAGGCTGCGGTAGCCGCTGCCATCGGCGTTGACGGCGAACAGGCCCGGCGCGAACTGCAGGTCGGCATCGGCCGACTGGTGATCGGCCAGGTCGTAGACCAGGCGCTGGTCGTTCACCCAGTGGAAGCGGCGCACGTCGGCGTCCTTGAAGGCCGCCACCACCTGCAGCTTCAGCGTGGCCGTGTCCAGCACCGCGAGGCGGTCGCGCTGGCCCGCGGCGCTGGCGCGCACGGCCACGCGCTGGCCGCTGGGCGAGAGCTTGGCGCCGCTGAAGACCGGGCGCTGGAAGAACTGCGCCACGGGCAGTGGCGCCGCGGCCGGCGCGGCCGCAGGCTGCGCCCAGGTGGGCAGCCAGCAGCCGGCCAGGCCGGCCGCGGTGGCTTGCAGCAGGTGGCGGCGGGCGGCGTGTGGCAGGGCGGGGGATGGGCTCATGGACGAACGGCGGGAAGAGGCGCCGATCAGGCCGCTGCGCGGCGGCAGATGAAAAAGCCGTTGAGCGTGAGCCGGCCCTGCGCAGGGTCGGCACTCAGCTTCTCGGGCTGGGTGATGTGGCTGCTGTGGAAGTGGCCGCCGTCGTAGAACACCGCGCGGTTGTAGGCCGCCGGCACCACGGCGGCCAGTTCGAAGTGGGCGTTGCTGGCGCCGATGTAGCCCGGCGGGGCGCCGATCTCGGCCGTGAAGGCGGCGTCGTCCATCGCGGCCCAGCGCCGGATGTCGGCGTTGATGTCTTCGATGGGCCGACGCGGCAGGTAGAAGCTGGTGCCGCCCAGGGCGGCGTCATGGAAGAGGTAGAGCGTGCAGGCCGCCACCGTCTGCTCGGCCGTGGTCCCGAAGCGGTCGCGGTGGCACAGGCGCTGCAGCGGTCGCAGCTGTGCCGGCTGCAGCGTGGCCAGCGAGAGCCGGCTGTACATGCTTTGCGTGCGCCGTGCGCCCAGGCGCTGGCGCAGGTGCAGCATGAAGAAGTCGGAGAGCGGGCCGTCGATGTCGGGGCCTTGCTGCCACTCCAGCCCCGGGTAGGCATTGAAGGGCGCGGCGCGGAAGCTGGCGCGGCCGGCGATCGCGCGCTCGCGCAGCGCCTCGGGGTCGAGCAGCACGTCGTCGACGACCCAGACGTCGTGAACGCCTCCCACGGACACGCGCTCGATGCGCGGGCGGGGGTTGAACATCGCACTCAGGCGGTCTGCACGGCCGGCTTGGGCCCGGCCCCTGCAGCAGCCTGCATCTTCTTCATCGCCATCGCCGCCGCTTCGGCCTCGGCCTTGCGCTTCGGGATGTCGGTGGCGCAGTGCTGGGCCACGAACTCGGCGTGCGTGGGCATGGCGTCGACGCAGCGCGCGATGGTGTGGCGCACGCTCTTGAGGAAATCGGCGATCTTGGCTTCGGGCAGCGTGTCCACCAGCGGGTGGTAGGCCTCGGGCATCACACGCTGGCCGAGGAACACTTCCACCCAGCTGATCTCGCTGAAGAGTTCGCCGTTCTCGCGGAAGACGCGGCCGTTGCTGCGGAAGAGGTCGAACTTGTGCTGCAGGGTGTCCGGTATCGGCATCGTGCGCACGTAGTTCCAGAACGCCGTGTCGTCGCGCTCGGTGGCCTTGTAGTGCAGGATGATGAAGTCGCGGATGCGCTCGAACTCGAAGTCGCTCTGGCGGTTGAATTCGGCGATGTCGGCAGCGTCGAACTTGCGGTACGGGAAGAAGGTGGTCAGCCGCGCGATGGTGTTCTGGATGAGGTGGATGCTGGTGCTCTCCAGGGGCTCCATGAAGCCGCTGGCCAGGCCCACCGCCACCACGTTCTTGTTCCAGAGTTGCTTGCGCTTGCCGGTGACGAACTTCAGCATGCGCGGGTCGGCCAGCGGCGCGCCGTCCAGGTTCTGCATCAGCACGTCGGCGGCGTCTTGCTCGCCGATGAACTTGCTGCTGAAGACATGGCCGTTGCCGGTGCGATGCTGCAGCGGAATGCGCCATTGCCAGCCCGCCGTGCGTGCGGTGCTGCGCGTGTAGGGCGTCAGCGGGTTCACCGATTCGCAAGGCACGGCCCAGGCGCGGTCGGCCGGCAGCCAGTGGCTCCAGTCGTCATAGCCGGTGTGCAGCGCCTGTTCGATCAGCAGGCCGCGGAAGCCCGTGCAGTCGATGAAGAGGTCGCCCTCGATGCGGCGGCCGCCTTCCATCACCACGGCGTCGACGAAGCCGTCTTCAGGCCGCGTGGTGGCGCCGCTGATCTTGCCTTCCAGCCGCACCACGCCCAGCTTCTCGGCGTAGCGGCGCAGGAAGGCGGCGTACAGGCCCGCGTCGAAGTGGTACGCGTGCGCGATCTCGGCCAGCGGCGAGTTGCCCATGTCGCGCTGCGCGCGGATGAACTTGTTGGCCTTGGCCGCGGCGTTGTTGATGCTGTAGGCGTCCAGGTCGTCGGCCTGGCCGAGCGCGCGCATCTTCAGCCAGTAGTGGTGGAACTTGGTCAGGCCGATGTCCGGCCCCAGCGGGCCGAAGCCGTGGATGTAGCGGTCGCCCTGGCGGCCCCAGTTCACGAACTCGATGCCGAGCTTGAAGGTGGCCGCGGTCTCGCGCATGAAGAGGTTCTCGTCCAACTCCAGCGCGTTGTTGTAGATGTTGATCAGCGGGATGGTGGCCTCGCCCACGCCCACGGTGCCGATCTCCTCGCTCTCGATCAGCGTGATGCGCCAGGCCGTGCCCAGCAGCTTGGCCAGCGCCGCGGCGGCCATCCAGCCTGCGGTGCCGCCGCCGGCGATGACGATGTGCTGGATGTGGGTGGGCTGCGTGGGCATGGCGTGCTTTCGTCGGAACGGTGCAGGATTCTGCGCAATGAAAAAAGCCCCTGCCGGGATCGGCAGGGGCTTTGCACGTGGCTACGTCAGAACTTGTAGCTCACGCCGAAGAGCATGGTGCGGCCGTACTCGTCCTTCTTGGTGTCGCGGCCGGTGCCACCGTCGTACTCGACATAGGGCTCGTTGTTGAGGTTGTTCACCTGCAACAGGAAGTTCAGGCCCTTGGCGATGCCGCTCTGGATCTCGTAGCTGAGCTGCAGGTCGGTGATGGTCTCGGGGCGTGCGTACTTGTACTCGCGGTCGGCACCGAAGCCTTCGATCTCGGCGATGAAGCTCGAACGCTTGCGGTTGGCCACGCGGATGGAGAAGCCGCTGTTCTCGTAGTACGCCGTCAGCGTCTGCACCTTGCGCGACAGGCCCGGCAGCGGCCGCACGTCGGCGTCACCGAAAGGCTTGATGGCGCTCTTGGTGTCGCTGTAGCTGGCCTGGATGCCGAAACCATCCAGCGGCTTGAACAGCAGGTTCAGCGGCACGTCGACGGCCAGTTCCAGACCCTTGATGGTGCCGCCCTTGCCGTTGACCGGCGCGGTGAACTCGCCGATGTTCGAGGTCGGCACGCGGCCCGAGAGGTTGGGGAAGCCGCTGAAGTTGAACTGCGTGTTCTTGAAGTCGAAGATGTAGCTCTTCAGGTCCTTGTAGAACGCGGCGGCCGAGATGTAGCCCTTGGTGCCGAAGTACTTCTCGTACGACACGTCCAGCGCGGTGGCGCGGTAGGGGTCGAGGTTTGGGTTGCCGCCGCTGCCGGTCCACTTCAGCTGGTCGTTCACTTCAGAACGCGTGAAGGCGCTGAGCTGGTCCATGCGGGGGCGGGCCATCTGCCGGCCCACGCCCAGGCGCAGGAACTGGTCGCTGGCGAGTTCCATCGTCACGTTCAGCGTGGGCAGGAAGTCGGTGTAGCTCTTGCCGGCCGTGCGCAGCGTGAAGGTGCCCTGGTTGGTGTTGTCCACCACCGGCGCCGTCGAGCTCTGGTCGCTCTTGACGATCTGCGTGCCCACGTTGCCGCGCACCGGCAGGCCGAAGAGTTCGGTGTCGATGTCGGCCTTCACGAAGACGGTCTTGATGTCCTCGTTGACTTCCCAGCCCTTGCGCAGGATGTCGCCGTTGATGTTGCGGTCCAGGCGGTACAGCGAGGGGTAGGCCGCACCCGGGTCGAAGCTCACCGTGTTGAAGCCCAGGCCCGGCAGAGCGAGCGAACCCGCACCGGCCGGCAGCGGCGTGCCAGGGTTGGTGTTGGTGGCACTGCGCGCGGGCAGGCGCAGGAAGTTCTCGGCCGAGCCCTTGGTCTTGTCACGCTGGGTGAGGTTCAGACCGAAGCTCACGCGGGAGAAGAAGCCTTCCAGGTCCTTCTGACCGACCAGCTTGATGGCCTTCAGCTCGTCCTTGGTGGTGATGATCTTGTCGTAGCCGTTCTGGCCCCAGCTCTCGGGGTCGGTCAGGCGCACGATGGCAGGGTTGCCGTGGTCGTACTGCAGGCCGGTGATGCTGTTGTAGTTGCTCACCGTCACGGTGCCGGGCAGCGGACGGTTGTTCACCGTGTCGAAGACGCCGGCTTCCATCTCGATGATCTGCTCGCGGCTTTCGGCCGACGAGAAGCTCAGGTCGGCCATGCCGGTCCAGCCGCCCGCGAACTTCAGCTTGTTGTTCCAGCCGAAGGACTTGAGTTCGTCTTCACGCGGTTCCCAGATGGTGCGCGAGAGCGGGTTCACGTTGCCCCAGGTGCCGCTGACGAGGCGGCCGTTGGTGACCGTGGCGTTGGTCAGCGTGGGCGACTGGAAGGCCAGGCTGCCACCCTTCCAGCTGTCGTTGACCTGGATCTCCAGGCCGCGCCTGATGACGTCCTTCTCGAACTTCGAATAGAACAGGTCGACGACGCTGGTGAAGTCCTTGTTGGGCTTGTACTCCAGCACGGCCATGGCGCCGGTGCGCGTCTCGTCGGTGTCGTCGACGAAGTACTTGAAGCCCTGGTTGAAGGTGAAGTTCTGGCCGCCGTTGACGTTGGCGAAGTTGCCGGTGTTGTTGGTGTCGTAGGTTTCGCTGCGCGACTTGCCCACCTTCTGGCTCAGGCGCGCCACACCGAAGGCCACGCCCAGGGTGCGGTCGGCGAACTGGTCGATGTAGGTGAAGTTGAAGCGCGTGCCGTCGCCTTCGAAGGGCGTGCCGCCACCGTTCTTCTCACCGCGCACGTTCACGCCGATGACGCGCTGGCCGAAATTCAGCGGGCGCACGGTCTGCAGGTCGATGGTGCCCGACAGGCCCTGGCCCAGCAGGTCGGAGGTGGGCGTCTTGTAGATGCTCACGCCCGAGAGCAGTTCGCTCGGGTACTGGTCGAACTCGACGCTGCGGTTGTTGCCGGTGGAGACCTGCTCGCGGCCGTTCAGCAGCGTGTTGGCGAAGTCGCCCGACAGGCCGCGGATGTTGATCTCGGTGGCGCGGCCGTTCACGCGCTGGGCCGTCAAGCCGGGCAGGCGCGCAATGCTCTCGGCGATGCTGCTGTCGGGCAGCTTGCCGATGTCTTCAGCGGAGATGCTCTCGACGATGGCGTCGGCGTTCTTCTTCGTGTTGATGGCGCTCTCGATGCCGCGGCGGATGCCGGTCACCGTGATCACCTGGGGGGCTGCGCTGGCGCCGGCGGCGGGTGCCGTCTGGGCTTGCGCCACGCCGCTGGCCATCAGCATGGCGGCCACGGCAGCGGCCACCGGGGTGGCCTGCAGCAAGGCGCGCTGGGCGCTGCTGCGGGGGTAGGAACTCTTCATGGCTTGTCTCCTGAGACTCACGGGATCACGACAACTTCCGCCGGCGCCTGCCGCTGCTGGCGGCGCTGATCGGGCATGGGAAAGGATTGGCGACCGGAACTTTGTACCAAAACTAGATTTCGCGGCACCCTGCGGAAACCCTAGATCGGTGCGTTCCCAGGCCGGAGTTGTGGCGAATTTCTGGCCTGTACAGGCGGTGTGTGCCCTGGGTACACTGATCAGAACGCACCGCAACGGGGCTGATGGCGGACTCTGCGGCGTGTGTTTGTAGCGAAACTACATTGCAAAAAAGCAACACCCTGCGCGTTTGCCGGCTTGTCAGACGGACCTGGGCCGGTGTTGCAGCGATGGCTGCAGCCTCGGCCTGGGCCGCCGGTGCCCCGCTGCAACTGCACGCGCCTTCTCCCGACTGGCGCGACCAGGTCCTCTATTTCGTGATGACCGACCGCTTCGCCGATGGTGACCCGGCCAACAACGACCAGGGCGCTGGCGAGTACAAGCCCGGCGACCGCACGCGCTACCAGGGCGGTGACCTGCGCGGGTTGCAGCAGCGCCTGGCCTACATCCGGGGCCTGGGCGCCACGGGCGTGTGGATCACGCCGCCCGTAGCCAACCAGTGGCTCGATCCGGCCGGCCACTACACCAGCTACCACGGCTACTGGGCCGAGAACTTCAAGCGGCTCGACCCCCACCTCGGCACGCTGGACGACTACAAGGCCCTCTCGCACGCGCTGCACAGCCAGGGCATGGTGCTGGTGCAGGACATCGTGGTGAACCACACCGGCAACTTCTTCGGCTACAGCGGCTGGCAGCGCAGCGATCCCGCCCTTGGCTACACGCCGAACACCCACACGCGCCCGGTGCCGCGGCCGAGCCAGCCCCCCTTCGACCAGAACGACCCGCGCGACCCTGCGCACCGTGCCGCCGGCATCTACCACTGGACGCCGGACATCACCGACTACACCGACCCCGAGCAGGAGCGCCGCTTCCAGATGGGCGGCCTGGACGACCTGGCCACGGACAACCCCGTGGTGCGCCGCGCGCTGCGCGAGAGCTACGGCCACTGGGTGCGCGAGGTGGGCGTGGATGCCTTCCGCGTCGACACCGCCTTCTACGTCGCGCCCGAGTACTTCACCGATTTCATGCGCGCCCGCGACCCGCTCGCGCCCGGCCTGGCCGAGGTGGCGCGGCGCACGGGCCGGCGCGACTTCTTCGTCTTCGGCGAGGGCTTCGGCATCGACCGCCCGGGGCAGGATGCGCAGGCGCGCAAGATCGAGAGCTACGTGCGCGGCCCGCGCGGCGAACCCCGCCTGCCGGGCATGCTGAACTTCCCGCTCTACGGCGCCCTGGGTGATGCCTTCGCGCGGGGCCGGCCGCCGGCCGAACTGGGCGACCGCATCACGCGCATGCTGAAGGTGCACAGCGACCCGCACCGCATGGTGAGCTTCATCGACAACCACGACGTCGACCGCTTTCTGGCTGGCGGCAGCGTGGCCGGCCTGAAGCAGGCGCTGCTGGCCATGATGACCTTGCCTGGCGTGCCGGTGCTGTATTACGGCACCGAGCAGGGCTTCACCGAGCCGCGGGCTTCGATGTTCGCGGCCGGTTGGGGCTCGGGCGGGCGCGACCGCTACGACACCGAAGCACCGCTGTACCGCGCCATCGCCGAGATGACGCAGCTGCGCCGCACGCACCGCGTGCTCTCGCGCGGCTGGCCCACCGTGCTGCACGGCAACGCGGCCACGCCGGGCGCGCTGGCGTGGCGCATGGACTGGCGCGGTCCGGAGGCGCAGCGCCGCAAGCCGGCCGAGCGCCAGCCGGTCTTCGTCGTCTTCAACACCGCCGAGAGCGACACGCTGCTGCCGGCATTGGCCACCGGCCTGCCCGCTGGCACCGTGCTGGAAGGCCTGCACGGGCTGGAAGGCCGGCCTGCCGATGCCGTGGTGGGGGCTGGGGGCCTGCTCACGCTGCGTCTGCCGCCGCGCAGCGGGCAGGTGTGGCGCGCCACCGCGCGCCGTGCGGCGCCGGCCGTCGTGGCAACGCGCGTGCAGCTGGCGCTGGCCGGGGGCGCCGTGCAGCGGGGTGACTTCGAGGTCAGCGGCACCGTGAGCCCGGCCGTGCCCCGCCTGCAGCTGGTGGTGGATGGCGACCTGGCGCGTGCCCTCGAGGTGCAGCCCGACGCCAGCGGCCGCTGGCAGGCGCGCGTGGACACCGCAGCCATGGTCGACCCTGCCACCGAGCACAGCGTGGTGGCCTGGGCGGAGGGCCAAGCCGTCTCAGCGCCGCGCAGCTTCCGCGTAGAGCGCATGTGGCAGACCGTGCTCGACCAGCCCGACCCGGCCGGCGACGACACCGGCCCGCCCGGCGCGGCCTACACCTACCCCACCGACCCCGGCTGGGGCGAGAACCGTCAGATGGACCTGCGCCGCGTGCGCGTGGAGACCGCCGGCGGCGCGCTGCGCCTGCACCTGGGCCTGCACCGCATCACCACGCCCTGGAGCCCGCCCAACGGCTTCGACCACGTCAACTTCACCGTCTACATCGAACTGCCTGGCGTGCCCGGCGGCGCCACGGTGATGCCGCTGCAGAACGCCAGCCTGCCTGGCGGCATGCGCTGGCACCTGCGGCTGCGGGCGGGCGGGTGGTCGAACGCGTTGCATGGGGCCGAGGGCGCCAGCGCCACGAACGAAGGCACGCCGGTGACGCCCAGCGCCACGCTGGCCGTGGACCGCGCCAGCAACACCGTGAGCTTCACGCTGCCGGCGGCGGCGCTGGGCCGGCTGCCTTCGCTGCGCGGCGCGCGCATCTACGTCACGACCTGGGACTACGACGGCGGCTACCGTGCCCTGGGCCCCGAGCCCCGCGCCTACGCCATGGGCGGTGGCCGCGAGGACGGTCCGCGCGTGATGGACGAGAGCGGCGTGCTGACGCTGCCCTGAGCCACAGGCCCGGAAAGCAACAAGGGCGGGAGCTTGCGCTCCCGCCCTTGTCACATGGAAACCAGAAGATTACTTCTTGGCTTCTTCCTTCTTGGGGGCCGGCTTGGCGTCGTCCTTCTTGGCGTCGGCCTTCTTGGCGGCGCTGGCGGCCGGCTTGGCGGCGTCAGCCTTGCCAGCGTGGGCAGCGGCTTGGGCGCCGATAGCGAAAGCGGCCAGGGCCAGAGCGCTGATGAACTTGATCATGATGTCTCTCTCTCAGAGGAAAGTCAGGTTTTCGAAAACCTCGTCAACCCGAACCATTCCGGGGCGCCGAGAGCCCGATCGCGGTGCACCGCAGCTCAGGCTGTGATCACAACGCATCGTCAAGCGAAGGGTTGACAAGGCCGGGCAAAAATTTCCGTGCGCTCTGCAAGGGCTCAGGGTTTGTGCTGAGCGAGTGCCTGCACCCCACCGTTCAGCGCGGCCAGGGTGTCGGTGATCAGCAGGGTCGGCACGGCCTGCAGGTAGGCCTGGAAGCGGCCCTTGGCCTCGAAGCGCTGGCGGAAATGGCTCTGGAAAAAGCGCTCGCCCAGGCGCGGCACGATGCCGCCGCCGATGTAGACGCCGCCCCGCGCGCCCATCACCAGCGCGACATTGCCTGCAAAGCTGCCCAGCAGCGCGCAGAAACTGTCCAGCGTGCGGCTGCACACCGCGCAGCTGCCGTTCAGGCCTCGTTCGACGATCAGTTCGGCCGCCAGCGTTTCGGCCGGCTGGCCGAGCACTGTGGCCACCGCGCTGTGCAGCACCGGCAGGCCGATGCCCGAGAGCAGGCGCTCGGCCGACACGTGCGCATGCTCGCGCCGCACGGCGGCGAGCAGCGCGGCGTCGAAGTCGTCGGCCGCCGACAGGCTGGCGTGGCCGCCTTCGCCCGGCACGGCCACCCAGCCACCGCCGGGTGCGGGCACCAAGCCGGCGACGCCGAGACCGGTGCCCGGGCCGATGACCGCCAGTGTGGCGCGGCCAGGCAGTGCCGCCCGCTCGGGTGCGCCGGGCCAGGGCTGCACCTGGCTGGCCTGCAGCCGGGGCAGCGAGAGCGCCAAGGCCTCGAAATCGTTGAGCACCAGCAGTGCTTCCAGCCCCAGCGCCGCCTGCGCCTCGCGGCAGGAGAAGGCCCAGCCGCTGTTGGTGAAGGCGATGCGGTCGGTGCCCACGGCCGTGGCCACGGCGAAGGCGGCGGCGCGGGGCGGCCGGTAGACGCCGCCCAGGCTGCGCGCCACGCGGGCCAGGTAGTCGGCGGCGGCATCGGCCGGCCCGGCGTGGCCGGCTGCCGGCAGGGTGGCGACATGGCTGATGTGGTCGGCGCCCTCGGCCAGCCAGCCGAAGCGCGCGTTGGTGCCGCCGATGTCGGCCACCAGCCAGGGGCGGGGCAGGCCGGCTGCGGCCGTGCCTGCTGCTGCAGGGCCGGCCGCGGCAGCGGGGCGGGTGAGGGCTTCTGGGTCTGACATGGCGGGTGGTGAACGTCGAAAGCTGGAACTTGCCGCGGCAGGTGCCAGCCCCAAACCTGTGCACGGTAGCAAAACTACATGATGTGAACAAGCGGCTTTGCCCGAGGCGGCCACCGGTTTCCCTGTTGAACGGTCCCCGGCCAGGGCCCGTGTTGCTGTAGTGAAGCTACAGTGCTGTCGTCTCGGCCTTACCCGCATGCAGATGCCGTGCCCGCTCCGCCACAATCGCCCGCCATGACGCCCTCGCACAGCCCGCGCCTGCTTGCCGACATCGGCGGCACCTACGCCCGCTTCACTTTGCAGGTGGCGCCATCACGCTTCGAGCACACCGCCTCGCTGCTGTGCGCTGAGCACGCCGATTTCCACGCCGCCGTCACCGCTTACCTGGGCCGGCTGCCCGAGGGCCTGGCGCCCACCGTGGAGCACGCCGCCATCGCCATCGCCAACCCGGTGGAAGGCGATGAAGTGCGGATGACCAACTACCACTGGCAGTTCAGCATCGAGCAGATGCGCCAGCGGCTGGGGCTGTCCACGCTGGTGGTGGTCAACGACTTCACCGCGCTGGCCATGGCGCTGCCGCGACTGGCACCCAGCCAGCGGCGCCAGGTGGGCGGCGGGCAGGCGCGCGAGAACAGCGTCATCGGCGTCATCGGCGCCGGCAGCGGCCTGGGTGTCAGCGGCCTCATTCCCCTGAGCGACGGCTACGTGGCGCTGGGCACCGAAGGCGGCCACACCAACTTCGCGCCGCGCGACGAGCGAGAAATCGCCATCCTGCGCTACGGCATGACGCTGTATTCGCACCTGTCCTTCGAGCGCCTGCTCTCGGGCCCGGGGCTGGAGCTGATCCACCGCGCGCTCAGCGAGCGCGCCGGGCTCGTGCCCGAGGGCCTGTCGGCCCCGGAGATCACGCGCCGCGCGCTCGACCACGCCGACCCGCTGTGCGAAGAGACGCTGCAGGCCTTCTGCAGCATCCTGGGCACGGCGGCCGGCAACCTGGCGGTGACGCTGGGCGCCCTGGGCGGCGTCTACATCGGCGGCGGCATCGTGCCGCGGCTGGGCGAGTACTTCGACGCCAGCCCCTTCCGCGCGCGCTTCGAGGACAAGGGCCGTTTCAGCGACTACGTGAAGGTCATCCCCACCTTCGTGGTGACGGCCGAGCACGCCACCTTCGACGGCGTGGCCGCCATCCTGGCCGCACAGCTGCGCACGCTGCATGCCGAACATGGCTCGGCCATCCTGGGGCAGATCCAGCGCGCGCGCGAAGGCCTCTCGCCGGCCGAGAAGCGCGTGGCCGACCACGTGCTGGCGCACCCGCGCTCGGCGCTGAACGACCCCATCGCCGAGATCGCCAAGGCGGCGCAGGTGAGCCAGCCCACCGTGATCCGCTTCTGCCGCAGCCTGGGCTGCGAGGGCTTGAGTGACTTCAAGCTGCGCCTGGCCTCGGGCCTCTCGGCCACGGTGCCGCTGACGCACACGCAGGTCACGGGTTCCGACTCGGTGCTGGAGCTCGGCGTGAAGGTGCTGGGCAACACGGCCAGCGCCATCCTGCAGGTGCGCGAGCAGCTCAACCGCGACACCCTGGTGCGCGCCATCGACCTGCTGGCCGCGGCCGAGCGCATCGAGTTCTACGCCGTGGGCCACTACGGCGTGGTGGCCGACGACGCGCAGTTCAAGTTCCTGCGCTTCGGCGTGCCGAGCGCGAGCGTGACCGACCCGCGACTGCAGCTGCTCTCGGCCAAGGTGCTGCGGCCTTCGGACGTGGTGGTGATCATCAGCAGCAGCGGCCGCGTGGACGACCTGCTGGCCGTTTGCGAGACGGCGCATGCGCGCGGTGCCCCGGTGGTGGCCATCACCGCCAGCCAGAGCCCGCTGGCCCGCAAGGCCGATGTCGCGCTGATCGTCGACCACGTGGAAGACGTGGCCACGCACGTGCCCATGGTCAGCCGCATCCTGCACCTGCTGGTGATCGACATCCTGGCCGTGGGCCTGGCCATGCGCCGCGGCGCCGAGAGCGTTTCGGCCCTGCCCGACGTGGCCGCCGTGGGGCTGGACGAAGCGCCGGCCAATGCCGTGCTGCCCACCGCGCGCCGCGCCGGGCCGGGCATCAGCACCTCGGGCCCGCTCTCGCGCCTGACTTCACACAGCCGCTGAACCGGCCCCGGCCGGCGCGGCCGGCCGCGCCTAAAATCAGGCGCTTCCCGAGGAGCGTTGCGACAGCCGCCCGTGGCCCAGAGCCCGGCGTGGGCTGCCAGGCTCGGGGTCCGGCCCGCGGCAGATGGCCTGCAGCCGGTGGCAACGGCGCTCACTCCTGAAACGTTCTGCCGGAGTGCCGCCATGCATCGCCTACCGCCCCCCATGCGCCTGTCGGGCCTGGAGCCCGTTGCCATCGGCACGGGCAGCCTCTTCGTCAACATCGGCGAGCGCACCAACGTCACGGGCAGCAGGGCCTTCGCCCGCATGATCCTCGAAGGGCGCTTCGAAGACGCGCTGAGCGTCGCGCGCCAGCAGGTGGAGAACGGCGCCCAGGTCATCGACGTCAACATGGACGAGGCCATGCTCGACAGCGCCGCCGCCATGGAGCGCTTTCTCAAGCTGATCGCGGGCGAGCCCGAGATCGCGCGCGTGCCCATCATGATCGACAGCTCGAAGTGGAGCGTCATCGAGGCCGGCCTGAAGTGCATCCAGGGCAAGGGCATCGTCAACAGCATCTCGCTGAAGGAAGGCGAAGCCGAGTTCAAGCGCCAGGCCACGCTGGTGCGCCGCTACGGCGCCGCCGCCGTGGTGATGGCCTTCGACGAGAAGGGCCAGGCCGACACCTACCAGCGCAAGATCGAGATCTGCGAACGCGCCTACCGCGTGCTGGTGGACGAGGTGGGTTTCCCGGCCGAAGACATCATCTTCGACCCCAACATCTTCGCCATCGCCACCGGCATCGAAGAGCACGACAACTACGCGGTCGACTTCATCGAGGCCACGCGCTGGATCAAGCAGAACCTGCCCGGCGCGAAGGTGAGCGGCGGCGTCAGCAACGTGAGCTTCAGCTTCCGCGGCAACGACCCGGTGCGCGAGGCCATCCACACCGTCTTCCTGTACCACGCCATCCGCGCCGGGCTGGACATGGGCATCGTCAACGCCGGCATGGTGGGCGTGTACGACGACCTGGAGGCCACGCTGCGCGAGCGCGTGGAAGACGTGGTGCTCAACCGCCGGAAAGATGCCGGCGAACGCCTCATCGAAGTGGCCGAAAGCGCCAAGGGCGCGGCCAAGGACGACAGCGCGCGCCTGGCCTGGCGCGCCGCGGGCGTGAACGAGCGCCTCTCGCATGCGCTGGTGCACGGCATCACCGAGTTCATCGTCGAAGACACCGAGGAAGCCTGGCGCGCCATCGAAGCCACCGGCGGCCGGCCGCTGCACGTGATCGAAGGCCCGCTGATGGCCGGCATGAACGTGGTGGGCGACCTCTTCGGCCAGGGCAAGATGTTCCTGCCGCAGGTGGTGAAGAGCGCGCGTGTGATGAAGCAGGCCGTGGCCCACCTGCTGCCCTACATCGAAGAGGAAAAGAAGCTGCTGATCGCCGGCGGCGGCGAGGCCAAGCCGAAAGGCAAGATCGTCATCGCCACCGTGAAGGGCGACGTGCACGACATCGGCAAGAACATCGTCACGGTGGTCTTGCAGTGCAACAACTTCGAGGTCGTGAACATGGGCGTGATGGTGCCCTGCCAGGACATCCTGAAGAAGGCCAAGGAAGAGGGCGCCGACATCATCGGCCTGAGCGGCCTGATCACCCCCAGCCTCGAAGAGATGCAGCACGTGGCGGCCGAGATGCAGCGCGACGACTACTTCCGCAGCCGCGGCACGCCGCTCTTGATCGGCGGCGCTACCTGCAGCCGCGTGCACACGGCGGTGAAGATCGCGCCGAACTACGAAGGCCCGGTGGTCTACGTGCCCGATGCCAGCCGCAGCGTGGGCGTGTGCAGCGACCTGCTGAGCGACGAGCGCGCGGCGAAGTACATCGACGAATTGCGCGCCGATTACGAGCAGGTGCGCCAGTTGCACGCGCAGAAGAAGGCCACGCCGCTGGTGACGCTGGCCGCTGCGCGCGCCAACAAGCACGCCATCGACTGGGCGGCCTACACGCCGCCGGTGCCCAAGTTCATCGGCCGCCGCGAACTGCGCAACTACGACCTGGCCGACCTGGCCACGGCCATCGACTGGGGACCGTTCTTCCAGACCTGGGACCTGGCCGGCAAGTTCCCAGAGATCCTGCGCGACGAGGTCGTGGGCCACGAGGCGCAGCGTGTCTTCAGCGACGGCAAGCGCCTGCTGCAGCGCCTGATCGAAGGCCGCTGGCTGCAGGCCAACGGCGTGGTGGCGCTGCTGCCGGCCAACACGGTGGGCGACGACACCATCGAGATCTACACCGACGAGAGCCGCAGCGAGGTCGCGCTGCGCTGGAACCCGCTGCGCCTGCAGACCGAGCGCCCGGTGGTGGACGGTGTGAAGCGGCCCAACCGCAGCCTGGCCGACTTCATCGCGCCCAAAGGCGTGAAGGCCGACTACATCGGCTGCTTCGCCGTGACGGCCGGCCTGGGCGTGGACAAGCGCGAGAAGATCTTCAACGACGACCACGACGACTACAGCGCCATCATGTTCAAGGCCCTGGCCGACCGCCTGGCCGAAGCCTTCGCCGAGCGCCTGCACCAGCGCGTGCGCACCGACCTGTGGGGCTACGCGGCCGACGAGGCGCTGAGCAACGAGCAGCTGATCGCCGAGCAATACCGCGGCATCCGCCCGGCGCCGGGCTACCCGGCCTGCCCCGACCACACCGTCAAGCGCGACATGTTCCGCGTGCTGCAGGCCGAAAGCATCGGCATGGGCCTGACCGACAGCCTGGCCATGACGCCGGCGGCCAGCGTCAGCGGCTTCTACCTGGCCCACCCGGAGGCGAGCTACTTCAACGTCGGCCGCATCGGTGAAGACCAGCTGGCCGATTGGGCGCAGCGCCAGGGGCTGGCCGAACACGACGCGCGGCGCGCGCTGGCGCCGGCGCTGGGCTGAGCCCGCGCGTGCAAGGCCGGAGGGCCTTGCCGCGCAGCCGCAAGCTCAGTGCGCCTGCGGCGCGAGCTTGAACACGGCCACGGCGCGCACCAGCTGCTCGGCCTGCTGCTGCATGCTCTGCGCTGCTGCGGCGCTTTCTTCCACCAGCGCGGCGTTCTGCTGCGTGGCGCGGTCCATCTGGGTGACGGCTTCGCCGACCTGAGACACGCCACTGCTCTGCTCGACACTGGCGGCGCTGATCTCGGCCACGATGTCGCTCACGCGCTGGATGCTGCTGACGATCTCGTTCATCGTCTTGCCAGCCTCGTCGACCAGCGACGTGCCCTGCTCCACCTGCTCGACGCTGCGGCCGATCAGGCTCTTGATCTCCTTGGCCGCTTCGGCGCTGCGCTGCGCCAGGCTGCGCACTTCGGCCGCCACCACGGCGAAGCCCCGGCCCTGCTCGCCGGCGCGCGCGGCTTCCACCGCCGCGTTCAGCGCCAGGATGTTGGTCTGGAAGGCGATGCCGTCGATGGTGCCGATGATGTCGCCGATCTTGCGTGAGCTCTCGTTGATCCCCTGCATGGTGACGACCACCTTGTCGACGACCTGACCGCCCTGTGCCGCCACCGCCGAGGCGCCCTGCGCCAGCTGGTTGGCCTGCTTCGCGCTGTCGGCGTTGCCGCGCACGGTGGTGCCCAGCTCTTCCATCGTGGCCGCGGTCTGCTGCAGCGCACTGGCCTGCTGTTCGGTGCGGCTGCTGAGGTCCTGGTTGCCCTGGGCGATCTGCGCGCTGGCGGTGGCCACGCTCTCGGCGTTGTGGCGCACGTTGCCCACCACGCGGGCCAGGTCGCGTTGCATCACGGCCAGCTGCGCCATCAGGCTGCTGGTGTCGCCACCCTTCACCCGCACCGCGGTGGCCAGGTCGCCCTGGGCGATGGCCTGGGCCACGCCGGCCGCCTGTGCGGGCTCGCCGCCCAGTTGGCCGAGCACCGAGCGGGTCAGCGCCAGGCCCAGGCCGCCTGCGACCAGGATGGCGAGCAGCAGGCCGCCCTGGAGCGTGAGCTTCATGGTGTCGCGCGCGTCCTCGGCGTCCTTCGCACGCACCGCGAGCAACTGCGCCTCGACGTCGTAGAACTCCTTGTTCAGCGCGCGGTAGCCGTCCATCGCGGCCTTGTCGCGGCCCTGGGCGAACTCGGTGATGAAGGCGTCCATGCTGCCGTCGGCCGGCTTCACCGCCCGGCGCGCCTGGATCAGCGACTGGCCCACGGCCACGAACTCGTCGCGCCGGGTCTTCATGGCGTCGAGCCGCTTCTGCTGCGCCGGGTTGTCCGAGGTCAGCTGCTTGGCTTCGTTCCAGGATTTCTCGAACTCTGCCTGGCCCCCGTTCCATGGCTCGAGGAAGTTGTCGGTGCCGGCCAGCAGGAAGCCGCGGGCGCCGGTTTCCATGTTCACCATGGCGGTCAGGTTCTCTTGCGCGAGTTTCAGCACCTTGTGGGTGTGGGTGTTCCAGTGCTCGGCATCCGCGAGGCGGGCGGTGTTGAACAAGGCCACCGCCACCGCGGCCACGAAGATGGCGATGATGGTGCCGAACACGGTGGCCAGACGCGTGGCGAGATTGAGGCTGTGGAAGCTCTGCATGAACGGTCTCCTGATCTCCATGACCCGGTCTTGGAGGTGGTGGGGGGGCGCCGCGTCAAGACAGCTGGCTGCGGCCCGTGAACGGACTCTAGGCAGGGTTTTCGGCGACAAGGGCCTGAAGCTGAAGGCGCTTTCATGGGCAGTTCTC
Organism: Rubrivivax rivuli; assembly: GCF_004016505.1. GTDB lineage: Bacteria > Pseudomonadota > Gammaproteobacteria > Burkholderiales > Burkholderiaceae_C > Rubrivivax > Rubrivivax rivuli. Next base: position 902,606 of record NZ_SACR01000001.1, read on the forward strand.
GCGCAGGGTCGGAAACCGCCGCTGGCGCTGGGTGCATCGCTGATTAATGAGCTGCTGGGTCATCTGCAACCTCAACCCGCACGGGTTCAGGCCGATACCCTGGGGCGCGGCCCTGTTTTCAAGGCCGGCCGTAGGCATTCCGGAGAATTCAAATGACATCCCGTACGAACCTGAGCATCTCGCAGCGTCTTTACGGTGTGGTCGCCCTGCTGGGCCTGACTTTCCTGGCGGTGGCCCTGGTGGCACTGGAACGCCTCAGCCAGGTCAGGGATGCGGCGCAGACGACGCAAGCCCGGCGCGTGCCGCAGCTCCTGCTGATGGCCGACCTGGAGCTCAACGTGACGCGCCTGTCCCTGCAACTGCGCCACGCCATGCTGGCGCGCAGCCCCGAGGAACAGGCGGCAGCACTGGACGAGGCCGGCGCCCGCGGCCAGCACATCCAGCGCGTGCTGGCGGCTTACGAGCAGGGCTTGTTCACCCCGGCCGGCCGTGAGCGGTTCTCCTCCGTGCCGCCGGTGGTGAAGAACTTCTTCGAGGTGGGCGGCAAGAACATCGAGCTCATCAAGGCCGGCCAGCGCGACGAGGCCTTCGCCTTCCTGGTGGCACAGACCATTCCGGCGCGCAACCAGCTGCTGGAGCAACTGAGCAAGACCGTGCAGTACCAGACCGAACGGCTCGACCACGACCTCAGCGACATCGGCCGGGACGTGAACCAGACCATGGTGCTGGTGATTGGCCTGCTGGTGGCCGCGATGGTGGTGCTGGTCACGGTCAGCGTGCACGTGGTGCACCTGGTGCGGCGCCGTGTGGGCCAGGCGCGGCTGGTGGCCGAGCAGGTGCGCGACGGCGACCTGGTCACCCCCGTCATCGACAGCGCCCGCGACGAGATCAGCCCGCTGCTCAGCGCCCTGGGCGCGATGCAGCAGCGCCTGGCCAGCGTGGTGGGCAGCGTGCGGGCCAACGCGGAGAGCGTGGCCACGGTGAGCGCGCAGATCGCCCAGGGCAACCAGGACCTCAGCGGCCGCACCGAACAGCAGGCCAGTGCGCTGCAGCAGACGGCCACCACCATGGACACGCTGGGCAGCACCGTGCGCAACAACGCCGACAACGCGCAGCAGGCCAACCAACTCGCGCAGAGCGCGACGGCGGTGGCCGCGCAAGGTGGTGACGTGGTGGGCAAGGTGGTTGCCACCATGCAGGGCATCAGCGACAGCAGCCGCCAGATCGGCGAGATCATCGGTGTCATCGACGGCATCGCCTTCCAGACCAACATCCTGGCGCTGAATGCGGCGGTGGAGGCGGCGCGGGCCGGCGAGCAGGGCCGAGGTTTTGCCGTGGTGGCGGCGGAGGTTCGCAGCCTGGCCCAGCGCAGCGCCGAGGCCGCCCGCCAGATCAAGACGCTCATCAACCGCAGCGTCGAGCAGGTGGAGCAGGGGTCCGTGCTGGTGGGCCAGGCGGGCCAGACCATGGGTGAGATCGTGGGCGCCATCCAGCGCGTCAGCGACATCGTGGCCGAGATTAGCGCGGCCAGTGCGGAGCAGACAGCGGGCATCTCGGTGGTGGGCAACGCGGTCAACCAGATGGACCGCACCACGCAGCAGAACGCCTCGCTGGTGCAGCACAGCGCTGTCGCGGCCGACGGCCTGAAGGACCAGGCGCATCAACTCGTCCAGGCGGTGGCGCAGTTCAGGCTGTCGCAGGGCTGAACGGTCGGCCGCCCGCAAACGCTTCTGTAAGTAAAGCCTGTACCGCTTGCCAAGAAATTGGCACAGGCCGGCCGCTGTCGTGCCGAGAATGCCTGTAACAGGGCACGCGGTGCCCAGTGGGCGACCGACATGCTGACTCAACACATCCGGCGGCGCTTCGCCGTCTTGGCCCTCGGGGGCTTGATGGCCGCCTGCGGCGGCGGTGGCGGGGGTGGCGACAGCGCAGCACCTGCGCCACCCGTGGCCGCGCCGCCGCCGGCGCCGGTGGTGGAGAAGCCCGCCACCCGGGCGGAGGCGGCGCGCTTCCTGGCCCAGGCCAGTTTCGGCGCCACCGAGGCCAGCATCGACCGCGTGATGAGCGTGGGCTACGCCGCCTGGATCGACGAGCAACTGGCGTTGCCGGCGGCCCCCGTGCACCGCACCTACTGGGAAACGCGCGACGCCGCCATCCGCGCCGCCACGCCCGGCACCACGGCCAACCAGGACCAGGTGTTCGAAAGCTTCTGGAAACAGGCCGTCACCGGTGACGACCAGCTGCGCCAGCGCGTGGCCTACGCGCTGTCGCAGATCTTCGTGATCAGCATGGTCGACGGCACGGTGGGCGAGAACCCGCGTGCCGTGGCCGCCTGGCTGGACATGCTGAACAGCGAAGGCCTGGGCAACTACCGCAGCCTGCTGGAGACCGTGTCGCGCCACCCGATGATGGGCGTGTACCTCTCGCACCTGCGCAACCAGAAGGCCGACCCGCGCACCGGGCGCGTGCCCGACGAGAACTACGCGCGTGAAGTGCTGCAGCTCTTCAGCATCGGCCTGGTGGAGCTCAACGAAGACGGCAGCGCGCGCACGAACGCCGGCAACGCCATCGACACCTACACGCCGGCCGACATCAGCGGCATGGCCAAGGTCTTCACCGGCTGGAGCTGGGCCTGCCCCGACTGGCCCGACAACAGCTGCTTCTCGCAAGGCACGGCCAACGGCAACAGCGACCCCGATCGCAGCTTCAAGGCCATGCTGGGCTACCAGCAGTACCACAGCACCGAGGTGAAGACCTTTCTGGGCACCACCATCCCGGCGCAGTCGCTGGGCGACCCCACTGCCAGCCTGCGCGTGGCCATGGACCTGCTGGCCAACCACGCCAACGTCGGCCCCTTCATCGGCCGGCAGCTCATACAGCGCCTGGTCACCAGCAACCCGAGCCCGGCCTATGTGCGTGCCGTGTCGCAGGCCTGGGCCAACAACGGCAGCGGCGTGCGTGGCGACATGAAGGCCGTGGTGAAGGCGGTGCTGATGCACCCCGAGGCACGGCGCGTGAACGACACCTCGGGCAAGGTGCGCGAGCCCGTGCTGAAGCTCGCGGCCTACCTGCGCGCCTTCCCGCACAGCAGCGACACCGGCTTCTGGCGCGTGGGCAACACCGACAACCCGGCCACCTCGCTGGGCCAGACGCCGCTGCGCTCGCCCTCGGTCTTCAACTTCTACCGCCCCGGCTACGTGGCGCCGGGCACGGCCGCGGCCGCCGCCAACCTGGTGGCGCCCGAGCTGCAGATCGCCCACGAGACCAGCGTGGCCGCGTGGGTGAACTTCATGCGCGACAACGTGGCCAGCGGCGTGGGCCAGACCAACGGCACGGTGAACGGCGTGGCGCTGAACCGGCGCGACATCCGCCCCGATTTCGCCGCCGAGATCGCGCTGGCCAACGACGCCACCGCGCTGGTGGAGCGTGTGGCCGAGAAGCTCACCTGGGGCCAGGCCGGCACGGCGTTGAAGGCCGAGATCGCCACAGCGGTGGGCACCATCGCCATCCCGGCGCTGAACACCGGCGGCACCAACCAGGCCGCCATCGACACCGCGCGCCGCAACCGCGTCAATGCCGCCATCCTGCTGGTGCTGGCGGCGCCCGAGTTCCAGATCCAGCGCTGAGCGCCGAGGACCCGACACCATGAAGATCAACCACCGCCTCGAACGCCGCGCCTTCCTGCAACACGCCAGCGCCATGGGCCTGCTGGCCGGTGCCGGCGCCCCCACCGCGCTCAGCCTGCTGGCCGCCGGCTCGGCCTCGGCGCAGACCGCGCCCGATTACAAGGCCATCGTCTGCCTCTTCCTCTTCGGCGGCAACGACAGCTTCAACATGGTGCTGCCCACCGATGCCGCCAGCTGGCAGGCCTACAGCACCACGCGCAACCAGGCGCCCGATTCCATCGCGCTGCTGGCGCCGGGGGTGGTGCCCAACGCCGGCGCGGCGGTGGGCTCACCGGCGCGCCTGGGCGGTGTGCTGCCGCTGAACCCGTTGAATGCGAACGGCCTGAACACCGGCCGCACGCTGGCCCTGCACCCGCTGATGGGCGGCGTGCAGCAGCTCTTCGACACCGACCGCCGCCTGGCCATCGTGCCTAACGTGGGCCCGCTGATCCGGCCCACCACCAAGGCGCAGTACGGCCAGAGCACGCACCCCAAGCCGGCCAGCTTGTTCTCGCACAACGACCAGCAGAACACCTGGCAGGCCTTGGCCGCCGAAGGCGCCACACGCGGCTGGGGCGGGCGCATGGGCGACGCGCTGGCCTCGATGAATTCGCGCACGGTGTTCACCAGCATCTCGGCCAGCGGCAACGCGGTGTGGCTGGCGGGGCAGACGGTGCAGCAGTACCAGGTCAGCACCAACGGCGCCATCCGCATGGGCGCCGACAGCAACGGCCGTGTCTACGGCAGCGCCGAGGTGGCCACCGCGCTGCAGCGCATCGCGGCCACCAGCCGTGGCACCCACGTCTTCGAGCGCGACCTCGCCGGCATCGGCCAGCGCAGCATCGACGCCGAGACCACGCTGCGGACCGCGCTGCGTGCGCCCAGCGAGCCGGCCTTTGGCACCGCGCCGGCCACGGGCGCCTACAACGCCGGCAACGACCCGAAGCTGCGCTACCTGAACCCGCTGACCGGCCAGCAGACGGCCAACGGCCTGGCGCAGCAGCTGCAGGTGGTGGCGCGCATGATCGATGCGGGCATCAGCGGCGCGACGGGCGTGCGCCGGCAGGTCTTCTTCGTGAGCCTGGGCGGCTTCGACACCCACGACCTGCAGAACCGCAACCACGCCGACCTGATGGCACGGCTGAGCCAGGCGCTGAGCTACTTCGACGGCGCCTTGGGCGCCCTGAACGCGCGCAGCAACGTCACGCTGTTCACTGCCAGCGATTTCGGCCGCACCTTCACCAGCAACGGCGACGGCACCGACCACGGCTGGGGCAGCCACCACTTCGTGATGGGCGGCGCGGTGCGCGGCGGTGATGTCTACGGCCGCCTGCCGACGCTGGGCGTGAAGAACAGCAACAACAACAACTTCGACAGCAGCACCGACCAGCTGGGCAACGGCTCGCTGCTGCCCGAGGTGTCGGTGGACCAGCTCGGGGCCACGCTGGGCCGCTGGTTCGGGGTGAGCGACAGCACGCTGCTGGAGATCTTCCCGAACCTCAGCAACTTCGACGCGAGCAAACGCAACCTGGGCTTCATGGCCTAGGCGCGCAGCGCAGCCCGCGTCAGCGCCGCGCCGGGGGGCGCTGGCTATCATCGCGCCCCTCATGAACGCCCCGGCCCCCGCCTCGCTCAACAACGCCCAGATGGAGGCCGTGCACCACCTGCACGGGCCTTGTCTGGTGCTGGCCGGCGCGGGCTCGGGCAAGACGCGCGTGATCGTGCACAAGATCGCGCGCTTGCTGCAAAGCGGGCTGGAGGCGAAGCAGATCGCCGCCATCACCTTCACCAACAAGGCCGCGGCCGAGATGCGCGAGCGTGCCAAGCAGCTCATCGGCGGCAAGGCCGCGCGCGAGCTGGCGGTGAGCACCTTCCACTCGCTGGGCGTGCGCATGCTGCGCACCGATGGCACGCGCATCGGGCTGAAGGCCAACTTCAGCATCCTCGACAGCGACGACGTGCTGGGCGTGATGCGCGAGGCCGGCGGCACCACCGACGCGGCCCTGGCGCGCCGCTGGCAGTGGGCGATCAGCCTGTGGAAGAACCAGGGCCTGAACGCCGAGACCGCCGAAGCCGCTGCCACCACGCCCGACGAGCAGGTGGCCGCGCGCGTGATGCGCCTGTACCAGGAGCGGCTGGCGGCTTTCCAGGCGGTGGACTTCGACGACCTCATCACGCTGCCGCTTGCGCTGCTGCAGCGCGATGCTGAAGCGCGCGCCAAGTGGCAGGCCACCTTCCGCCACGTGCTGGTGGACGAGTACCAGGACACCAACGCCGTGCAGTACGAGCTGCTCAAGGCGCTGGTGGGCGAGCGCGCGATGTTCACCGCCGTGGGCGACGACGACCAGAGCATCTACGGCTGGCGCGGCGCCACCATCGAGAACCTGAAGAAGCTGCCGCAGGACTTTCCGCAGCTCAAGGTGATTCCGCTGGAGCAGAACTACCGCAGCACGGGCCACATCCTGCGCGCGGCGAATGCGGTGATCGCGAAGAACCCCAAGCTTTTCGAGAAGAAGCTGTGGAGCGAGTTCGGCGACGGCGAGCCCGTGAAGCTGCAGGAGAACGACAGCGAGGAGCACGAGGCCGAGCGCGCGGTCTCGCGCATCCAATCGCTCAGGGGCAACGACGGGCGCAACAAGTTCTCTGACTTCGCCATCCTCTACCGCGCCAACCACCAGGCGCGCGTGTTCGAGCAGAAGTTGCGCGCGGCACAAATCCCGTACAAGGTCAGCGGCGGCCAGAGCTACTTCGATCGCGCCGAGATCAAGGACCTCTGCGCCTGGTTGCGCCTGCTGGTGAACCAGGACGACGACCCGGCCTTCCTGCGCGCGGCCACCACGCCCAAGCGCGGCATCGGCCACACCACGCTGGCGGCCCTGGGCGAGTTCGCGTCGAAGTGGAAGATCAGCCTCTTCGAGGCGCTGTTCTCGCCCAGCCTGAACACCGTGCTCAAGGGTAAGGCCATCGAGGCGCTGCAGCAATTCGGCCGTGAGGTCAGCGACCTGGAGCACCGCGCCCGCCACACCCAGGGCTACGAAGAAGCCAAGGCGCTGCTGATGGGCTGGCTGAAGGACATCCAGTACGAGCAGCATCTCTTCGACGGCGAAGACAGCGAGAAGCTCGCCGCTGCGCGCTGGGGCAACGTGCTGGACTTCGTCGACTGGATCGCCAAGCGCTGCGGCGGGCAGATCAGCCAGGAGGCCGGCGCCACCTTCGAGACCGAGCGCCAGACCGTGCTGCAGGTGGCGCAGACCATCGCCGTCATCATCAGCCTGGCCGAGCGCGAGGGCGACCAGGACGTGGTGACGCTGTCCACGCTGCACGCCAGCAAGGGCCTGGAGTGGCCGCACGTGGTGCTGGTGGGCGTGAACGAGGGGCTGCTGCCCTTCCGCAGCGGCGACGAGGAGATGACGCCCGAGCGCCTGGAAGAAGAGCGCCGGCTGATGTACGTGGGCATCACGCGCGCGCGCAGCACGCTGGTGGTGAGCACGCTGCGCCGCCGCAAGAAGGGCCGCGAGACGGTGCAGGCCGTGCCCAGCCGCTTCATCGCCGAGATGAAGCTCAGTGAACAGGTCAGCAAGGAAGACCCGCGCGAGCGGCTGAAGAAGCTGCGCGAGCGGCTGGTGGCGCAAGGCCCGGGCGAGGCGCCCAAGGCCTGAGCGAAGGGCCTGCCGCCGCTTGGCCGTGCGACGGCAGGCCCCGGGAGGCCGCCGTCGTCAGTCTTGCCGGGGCTGCATGCGCCGCCGCACCAGGCTGCCGATGGCCAGCACGCCCAGCGCCATCATCAGGTAGGTGCTGGGCTCGGGCACGGCCACCACGCTGCCCTGCAGGTGCAGCGTGATGTCGCCCAGCCCCAGGTCGGGGCCGCTGCCGTTGGTGCTCTGGCTGCTGAGCACCAGGGTGCGCGCGAAGCTGCCTTCGGTGCCGAGGTCGAACTGGATGGTCAGCCCGGCCAGCGTGGCCCCGGCGGCCAGCCCGCTGAAGGGCCCGAAGCCCGTCACGCTGAAGGCTCCGCCACTGCCCAGAGCCCAGCTGCCTGCCAGGGCATCTGCCGGGCCGGTAGCCCCGTTGCCCAGCACCAGGCTCGTGCTGAGGCTGCCGCCTTCGGCCAGCACGGTGCCGAAATCGAGCGTGTAGCTGAAGGCCCCGCCGCTGAAAGTGCCGCTGCCGCCGGTCTTGCTCAGCACCGCCTGCGCCAGGTTGTTCACCTGGCCCTGCAAGGTGAGGCCCACCGGGGCCAGCTCCAGATCGGCCAGCTCGGGGTTCTGGCTCGTCAGCGCCACGGTGGCGCTGCCGTTGAACACCCCGGCCGCGGCCGTGGCGAACTGCACCTGCAGCGCTGCGTTGTTGCTCGCGCCCGCCGCCAGCCCTGCCACGCTGCCGCTGGTGCTGAAGGCGCCGGTACCGCCACCGATGCTGGCCCTGAGGGTGTCGGTCAACGCGCCGCTGGCCGTGTTGCTGACAGTGACCGTGCGCGCAGCCACCACGTCGCCCACGCGCACGGTGCCGAAGTCGATCACCGTCGGTGCCACCTGCGCCACCGCCGGTGCATAGACGCGGCCGGTCAGTGCCACGCTGGCGCCGGGCAGGTTGAAGTCGGGCGCGCCGCTGGTGGTGCCGGCGCTGCTGGAGACCAGCGCCACACCCACCGCACCGCCGAAGCTGCCCGCCGTGCCCGTGGGCAGGCTGATGCCGAGGCTGCCGCTGGCGTTGGGCGCCAGCACCAGAGCGGCCCCCGGGCTGGTGCCCGCGGGGCTGCTGGCGATGCTGGCGTTCAGCCGCTCGGTGAACAGATCGGGGGCGTTGTTGCTCACGCCGATGCTGCCTTGCAGCGTGGCGTCACCCACGCGGCCCACCAGCACCAACGGCGTGGTGTCCACCACCGGCACGGCCAGGCGGTAGACGTTGCCGCTGACGCTGACGCTCTGGCCAGCCAGGGCCAAGGGTGCGAAGCCGCTGGTGCCGGTGCCGTCGCTCGCCAGCGTGAGCGTGGCCGTGCCGGTCTTGGCGCCCGCGCTGCTGGTGTCCACGCCCACGGCCAGCACGCTGCTGCTGCTGCCGGCGGCCAGCAGGCTGAAGCTGCCGCTGGCCGTGGCGCTGCCGCTGGCGGCGATGCTGGCGTTGAGGCGCTCCGAGAAGCCATCGGCAGCGGCCGTGTTGGCCAGCGTCAGGGCCTGGCTGAGGCTGCCGCCCACGCGTTGGTCGAGCAGGGTGATGCTGGCCGGCGACACCACCGAGGCCTGGGCCAGGCGGTAGACGTTGCCGGAGACCGCCACCTCCTGCGTGCCGATGGCCAGTGCACCGAAGCCGCTGCCGCCCGTGCCGTCCGAGAACAGCGCCACCGTGGCCGTGCCGCCCTTTGCGCCGGCCGTGCTGGTGTCGACACCCACGAACAAGGCGCTGCTGCTGGCGCCTGCCGCCAGCAGGCTGACGCTGCCGCCAGCGTTGGCCGTGCCCGTGGCGCTGATGCTGGCGTTCAGGGCCTCCGAGAAGCCGTCGGCCACGGCGGTGTTGGCCAGGGTGAGGGCTTGCGTCAACGAACCGCCCACCCGCTGGTTCGCCAGAACCACCGGGTTCGGGGTGACGGCGCTGGCGCTGGCCAGGCGGTAGACGTTGGCGGTGACGTTGACCACCTGCGTGCCCAGGGCGATCGGTGCCAGACCGCTGGTACCTGTGCCATCGGAGACCAGCGTGATGGTCGCGCTGCCGGTCCGGGCGCCGCCGCTGGTGGTGTCCACGCCGACGAAGAGCGAGGAACTGCTGCTGCCCGCCGCGAGCCCGCTGAAGGAACCGCCGGCGAGCAGGCCCGAAGTGGCCACGATGCTGGCGTTGAGGCTCTCCGAGAAGCCGTCGGCTGCGGCCAGGTTGCTGAGCGTCAGCGCTTGCGTCAGCGTCCCGCCAGCCCGGACGTTGCCCAGGGTCACCGTGCTGGGCGCCACGGTGCTGGCCTGGGCCACGCGGTAGACGTTGCCGCTGACGTTCACGCTCTGGCTGGCCAGGGCCAGCGGGCTGAAGCCGCTGGTGCCGGTGCCGTCGGAGGCCAGGGTGATGGTGGCCGTGCCGCTCTTGGCACCGGCGCTGCTGGTGTCCACGCCCACCGACAGCGCGGTGCTGGTGGCGCCGGCGGCCAGCAGGTTGAACGAGCCGGTGGCCGTGGCGGTACCGCTGGCAGCGATGGTGGCGTTCAGGCGTTCGCTGAAGCCGTCGCCGGCGGCGAGGTTGGAGAAGCTCAGGGCCTGCGAGAGCGTGCCGCCCACGCGCTGGTTGGCCAGCACCACCGGGCTGGGCGCCACGGCGCTGGCTTCGGCCAGGCGGTAGACGCTGCCGCTGACGTTCACGCTCTGGCTGGCCAGGGCCAGCGGGCTGAAGCCGCTGGTGCCGGTGCCGTCGGAGGCCAGGGTGATGGTGGCCGTGCCGCTCTTGGCACCGGCGCTGCTGGTGTCGACGCCGACGGCCAGCGCGGTGCTGGTGGCGCCGGCGGCCAGCAGGTTGAACGAGCCGGTGGCCGTGGCGGTGCCATTGGCGGCGATGGTGGCGTTCAGCCGTTCGCTGAAGCCGTCATTGGCGGCGAGGTTGGAGAAGCTCAGGGCCTGCGAGAGCGTGCCGCCCACGCGCTGGTGGGCCAGCACCACCGGGCTGGGCGCCACGGCGCTGGCTTCGGCCAGGCGGTAAACATTGCCGGTGACGTTGATCGTCTGCGTGCCGACATCCACCGCGGCCAGGCCGCTGTTGCCGTTCGGGCCGGTGCCGTCGCTGGCGTAGGCCAGCGTGACCGTGCCGCTGCGCGCACCCGCCTGGCTGTTGCTCAGGCTGACGGCCATCGCGCTGCCGTTGCTGGCGCCTGCGGCCAGGTTCAGCACGCTGCCTCCGTTGGCGACGGCATCACCCGCCAAGGCGGAGAAGCTGGCGTTCAGCGCCTCGCTGAAGGCGCCTGCGGGCGCGGTGTTCGCGATGTTGAGGGCCACGCTGGCGCTGCCCCCGCCCACCCCGCCCACACGCTGGTTCGGCACCACGACCGGGGTCGGCGTGGCTGCGCCCGCCGCCAGGTTGAACGCGGTGCCATCGATGGCCACGGCCGTGCTCGGCAAGTTGAACAGGCCCAGGCCGCTGGTACCCGCGCCATCGGAAACCAGTTGCACGGTCGCGCTGCCGCTGCGCGGGCCATCGCTGCCGCCCGCTGCAAAGCCGATCACGAGGTTGCTGCTGCTGGCGCCCGGCGCCAGACCGTTGATCGCACCCGTCAGCGTGACGCCGGCCGAAGTGCTGCCGGCGCTGGCGTTCAGCAGTTCCTGGAAGCCCGTGGGCGCCAGGTTGGTGTTGGTGACCGTGATGGCACGGCTGGCGCCATCGACCAGCCGGAAGTTGCCCACCGTCACCGTGGCCGGCAGCGCCGGCTGTGCGGTGAGGAAGCCAGTGGCCTGAACGGCCACGGTCTGCTGGTTCGTGGCCAGGTTGGTGAAGCTGCCGTCGAACAGCTCGCCGTTGCTGGCGAACTGCAGCAGCACGCTGCCACTGTTCAGGCCGACGGTACCGCTGCTGGAGGCCACGGTCACCGCGCCGGCGGCCGTGGCGCCGGGCAGCACGAAGCCGCCGCCCAGGTTGTTGGTGACACTGAAGTTGCCGCTGGCCGTGGCCGCAGAAACGGCCAGGCGCTCGGCGCCAGCGCCGGTGGTGGTGTTGCTGACGGCCAGGCTGGTGCTCACCGCCGGCAGCACGCCGACGCGGAAGTTGCCCAGGTCCACCGGCCCGGCGGGCGTGGCGGCTCCCTGTGCCAGCACGGTGCTGAAGCCGCTGAGCGTCACCGTCTGCGTCGCGACGTTGCTGAAGTTGCTGACCACGGCCAGGCTCTGGCCGCTGAGCGCACCGCCGCTGCCCGTGGCGTCCAGCGTGATCGAGAAACTGCCGCTGCTGCTGCCTGCCGCGATGGGGCCGAAGTTGGCCGCCACGGTGCCGCTGCCCGACAGGCGCGAGTCGGTGAGGTTGCCCAGGCCCGGGCCGCCCGTCTGCAGCGCGCCGCGGATGCTGGCGCCCGTGCCGCTGTTGGCCACCTGGAAGCTGCGCGTGGCCGTGGCGCCGCCGCGCACGGTGCCGAAGTCGATGACGTAGGTGTTGGCCGTGCCTGCCGCCACCTCACCGGTGAGCGACTGTGCGGCATTGACGCCGACGATCAGGCCGGCCCCGCTGACGCTCGCGCGTGCATCGAAGCTGTTGCCGCTGCCGAAGGCGCTGTTGGTGTAATCACCGAAGACCGTGAAGTTCTGCGAGCCCAGCGCCAGGCTGCCCTGCAGCGCCAGCGTCGCGGCGCTGCTGAGGGCGGCACTGCCGGCCAGGTTCAGCGTGGCGTCTGCCGCGACGGCGACCGTCCCCGCGCTGCCCTGGATGCCCTGGGTGGCCGCCAGCGTGCCGCCGCTGGCGCGCACCGTGCCGTTGTTGGTGATCGCCGCAGCCAGGGTGCCGAAGCCCTCCACCGTGCCGGCATTGGCCACGGCCGCGCCGGCCTGCGTGCCCCCGGCCAGCAGCAGGCGGCCGGTGGACTGGTTGCTGAACGAAGTGCCGCCGCCGGTGAAGGTGCTGCCCGTGCCCACCGTGACGGTGCCGGCGTTCGTGAAATTGCCGGCCGACGCGAAGTTGCGGCCGTTGCGGATCGTGAAGCTGCCCACGCTGGCGTTGGTGGCGAAGTTGGCCAGGCCGCTCGCGCTGGTGCTCGCGTTCAGGAACTGCGAGCCTGCGCCGTCCAGCGTGATGCTGGCGGCGTTGGTCACGACGTTGGCGCCCGTGAAGCTGAATGTGCTGGCGCCCGTGACGTTGAAGCTGCCGCCGCTGAGGGTGGTGCCCGCAAAGTTCGTGAGGCTGTTCAGGCGCAAGCTGCCGGCGTTGACGTTGACGGTGCCGGCGTTGTTGAAGCCGATGTCGATGGTGGTGGTGCTGTTGCCGCTCTTGGTGTACGTGCCGGCGTTGGCGAAGGTGGAGGCGGCGCCGCCGAAGTCTTGCCCGATGCGGTTGGCGAAGGCGTTCTGGTCGAGCCAGGTGCCGTTGTTGTTCAGCGTGGCGGCGCTGCCGGTGCGGATGAGGCCGCCGCTGGCCGAGGTGTTGGACCAGGTGGTGGTGCCGTTGAAGTTGACGGTGCGGCCGCTGGTGATGTCCTTGGCGCCGTTGGTGTTGAGGGCGACATCGCCGTTGAAGGTGGTGGTGCCGGTGCCGGTCATCGTGCCGGAGGTCCACAGCCCGGCGCCGCTGCTGGTGAAGCTGCCGGTGCCGGCGATGGTGCCGCCCAGCAGCTCGAAGCCTGCGGCGCTGGCGGTGCCGTTGGCGTTGAAGGTGCCGCCGCTGGCGCCCAGCGTGCCGGAGAAGGCCAGCGTGCCGTTGGCGTTGACGGTGCCGCTGGAGACGGTCATGCGGCCGGTGCCGGTGCCCAGGGCGATGTCGGTCAGGTTGTGCGTGCCGCCGCTGAAGTTCAGCACGGTGCCAGCGGCGACGTTGAAGGTGCTGCCGTTGCTGGTGCCGCCGCCGCCCAGGCTGAGCGTGCCGGCGTTGACGTTGACGGTGCCGGCGTTGTTGAAGCCGATGTCGATGGTGGTGGTGCTGTTGCCGCTCTTGGTATAGGTGCCGGCGTTGGCGAAGGTGGAGGCGGCGCCGCCGAAGTCTTGCCCGATGCGGTTGGCGAAGGCGTTCTGGTCGAGCCAGGTGCCGTTGTTGTTCAGCGTGGCGCTGGCGCCGGTGCGGATGGCGCCACCGCTGGCCGAGGTGTTGGTCCAGGTGGTGGTGCCGTTGAAGTTGATGGTGCGGCCGGCAGTGGCGTCCTTGACGTTGTTGCCGCTGAGGGCCACATCACCGCTGAAGGTGGTGGTGCCCGAACCGGTCATCGTGCCCGATGTCCAGGTGGCGGGCCCGCTCACGCTGAACGCGCCCGTGCCGGCGACCGTGCCCCCGCTTTGCTGGAAGGTTGTCGCCGCGAAGCTCTGGCCCGCCGAGAGCGTGCCGCCCGTGATCTCCAGCAAGCCACCGAAGCTCTTGGCGGTGGTGCTGTTGACGGTGGCACTGCTGACGAGCAGGCGCGACGTGGCCCCGCCCGTGACGGTGCCGCCGAGCGTGTAGGGGCTGCCGCTGAACTCCAGCGTGGTGCCTGCCGCCAGGGCAAAGCTGCCGGTGCTGCTGCCGCCAGCGCCAAGTTGCAGGCGGCCGGCATTCACGTTGACCACGGCCGTGCCGGGGCCGCTGGCTGTGTTGTTGAAGTCGATGAAGAAGCCCGTCGTGCCGCCGTTGGCCTTGTTGTAGGTGCCCGCGTTGACGAAGGCTGAGGCCGCGCCGCCAAAGTCTTGGCTGACTTGCGCATCCGTGCCGTTCTGGTCGAGCCAGGTGCCGTTGTTGTTCAGCGTGGCGCCGCTGCCCGTGCGGATGCGGCCGGCCGACCAGGTGGTGGCGCCATTGAAGTTGATGGTGCGGCCGTTGGTCACGTCCTTCAGGCCTGCCGTGGCCAGGGCCAGACTGCTGTCGAAGTTGGTGATGCCCGCGCCTGTCATGCTCCCGTTCGACCAGGTCGAAGGGCCTGCGAAGCTCACCGACTGCGTGCCGCCGATGGTGCCGCCGGCCATGGAGAGGTTGCTGAATTGCACCCCGGCCGTGTTGCTGAAGTTGGCCGTGCCACCGGAGGTGGTGAAGGTCAGCGTGCCGCCGTTGTTGGCCACGCTGCCGGTGAAGTTGGCGGTGCCGCCGCTGAACAGCGTGCTGGTGCCGACGTTGTAGCTGCCCGCGATGTTCGTCGTGCCGCCGCTGAACACCACGTTCGGGTTCGCGATGCTCGAGGCCGCCTGCAACTGGTGCGTGCCACCGCCGAAGTCCAGCGCGCCTGCGCCGGCGAAGCTGCCGGTGCTGGTGCCCCCGCCGCTCAGCACCAGCCGGCCGGCATTGACGTTGACCACGCCAGTGCCTGGGCTGCCGGCAGTGTTGTTGAAGGCGATGCCGATGTTCGTCGTCCCGGCGCCGCTCTTGGTGTAGATGCCAGCGTTGGTGAAGGTGGAAGTGCTGCCGCCGAAATCCTGCGAAATGGTGGTGTCCTGGGGGTTCTGGTCCAGCCAGGTGCCCGTGTTGTTCAGCGTGGCGCCGCTGCCGGTGCGGATGCGCCCGCCGTTGGCCTCGGGCGTGCCGGGCGAGCCCGGCACCGCCGGCGTCACCCAGGTGGTGGTGCCGTTGAAGTTGACGGTGCGCCCGTTCGTGATGTCCTTGAGCCCCGCCGAGGTCAGCGCCAGGGCGCCGTTGAAGCTGGTGGTGCCGGCACCAGTCATGCCACCGTTCGACCAGGTCGAGGGGCCCGAGAAACTCACCGCCTGCGTGCCGCCAATGGTGCCCGCTGCCATGGACAGGCTGCTGAACTGCACGCCGGCCGTATTGCTGAAATTGGCCGTGCCGCCGCCGGTGGTGAAGCTCAGCGAGCCGCCGCTGTTGGCCACGCTGCCCGTGAAGTTGGCGGTGCCCCCCGAGAAGCGGGTGCCGGTGGCCACGTCATAGGTGCCGGCCACGTTGGCCGTGCCGCTGCTGAACACGACGTTGGCGACCGTGACGCTGGAACTCGCCAGCAAGGCGAAGGTGCCGCCGTTGAACTCCAGCGAGCCGGCGCCCGCGAAGCTGCCGTTGCCGCCGCCGCCGCCTTCCAGCAGCAGGCGCCCGGCGTTCACGTTGACCACCCCCGTGCCTGGCGTGCTGCGGGTGTTGTTGAAGGCGATGTTGATGTTCGTGGTGCCGGTACCGCTCTTGGTGTAGACGCCGGTGTTGTTGAAGGCAGAGGCCGCGCCGCCAAAGTCCTGGGTGATGGAGTTGGCGAGCGTGTTCTGGTCTTGCCAGGTGCCGTTGTTGTTCAGCACGGCGCCGCCGCCGGTGCGGATGCGGCCTTGGTTGGCGCTGGGCGTGGTCCAGGTGGTGGTGCCGTTGAAGTTGACGACACGGCCGTCGCGGATGTCCTTCAAGCCGCTGGTGTCCAGGGCCAGGTTGGTGTCCAGCGTGGTGGTGCCGGTGCCTGACATCGTGCCGTTGGTCCAGGTAGCGGCCCCCGTGACGGTCACAGACGCAGTGCCAGCCAGCGTGCCGCCGGTGAGGTTGAGGTTGGTGGTGGTGACGCCGCCAGTGTTGTTGAAGGCCAGCCCCCCGCCGCTGATCGCAAGCCCGGCGACGGTGAAGGCCTGGGTGTTGTTGAAGATGCCGGTGCCACCACTGGCGGTGACGGTCGAGCCGATGCCGGTGACGGTGCCGCTGAAGGTGGTGGTGCCGCCGCTGAAGGTGGTGCCGGTGGCGGCGTTGAAGCTGCCGGCGACGGTGTTGGTGCCGCTGGAGAACTCGACCGTGCCGGCGGTGTCGATGCTGGAGGCAGCCTGCAGCGTGTGGTTGCCCCCGAAGCCCAGCGTGGTGCCTGCAGCGCCGCTGAAGCTGCCGTTGCTGGTGCCGCCGCCTTCCAGCTGCAGCCGCCCTGCATTGACGTTGACCACGCCAGTGCCCGGCGTGCTGCGGGTGTTGTTGAACGCGATGCCGATGGCGGTGGTGCCTGTACCGGTCTTGGTGTACGTGCCGGCGTTGTTGAAGGTGGAAGCCGGGCCGCCGAAGTCCTGGGTGATGGAGTTGGCGAGCGTGTTCTGGTCTTGCCAGGTGCCGTTGTTGTTCAGCGTGGCGTTGCTGCCGGTGCGGATGCGGCCCTGGCTGGCGCTGGGCGTGGTCCAGGTGGTGGTGCCGTTGAAGTTGACGACACGGCCGTCGCGGATGTCCTTGAAGCCGCTGGTGTTCAGCGCCACGGCGCCGTTCAGCGCGGTCGTGCCGGTGCCGGACATGGTGCCGTTGGCCCACGTCGTGGCACCCGTGATGGTGACGAGCGAGGTGCCGGCCAGCGAGCCGCCGGTGAGGTTCAGGCTGCCGCTGGTGGCGCCGCCGGTGTTGTTGAAGGCCAGCCCCCCGCCGCTGATCGCAAGCCCGGCGACGGTGAAGGCCTGGGTGTTGTTGAAGATGCCTGTGCCACCGCTGGCGGTGACGGTCGAGCCGATGCCGGTGACGGTGCCGCTGAAGGTGGTGGTGCCGCCGCTGAAGGTGGTGCCGGTGGCGGCGTTGAAGCTGCCGGCGACGGTGTTGGTGCCGCTGGAGAACTCGACCGTGCCGGCGGTGTCGATGCTGGAGGCAGCCTGCAGCGTGTGGTTGCCCCCGAAGCCCAGCGTGGTGCCTGCAGCGCCGCTGAAGCTGCCGTTGCTGGTGCCGCCGCCTTCCAGCAGCAGCCGCCCTGCATCGACGCTGACCACGCCAGTGCCCGGCGTGCTGCGGGTGTTGTTGAACGCGATGCCGATGGTGGTGGTGCCTGTACCGGTCTTGGTGTACGTGCCGGCGTTGTTGAAGGTGGAAGCCGGGCCGCCGAAGTCGTTGCTGATGGCGTTGGCGAAGTTGCTCTGGTCTTGCCAGGTGCCGTTGTTGTTCAGCGTGGCGTTGCTGCCGGTGCGGATGCGGCCCTGGCTGGCGCTGGGCGTGCTCCAGGTGGTCGTGCCGTTGAAGTTGACGACACGGCCGTCGCGGATGTCCTTGAAGCCGGCGGTGCTCATGGCCAAGGCACCGTTGAAGTTGATGGTGCCTGTGCTGCTGATGGTGCCGGAGGTCCAGGTCGATGCCCCCGCCACCTGCAAGGTGCCGGCCCCGGCCAAGGCGCCACCCGTGATGTTCAAGGCGCCGATGCTCGACGCCGCGGCGAAGCTCAGCGTGCCGGAGCTGACCGTCAGCGAACCCGTGCCGGTGAAGCTGTTGATGGTGAAGGCCGTGCGCACCTCGGTGTTGAAGGCGCCCAGCAGCGCGTCGTCACCCACGCCGGGCAGGATGCCGCCGGCCCAGTTGGTGGCGACGTCCCAGAAGCTGCTGCCGCCCAGGAAGGTGCGCGGGGCGGCGTTCAGGCCGTTGGCGCCCAGGGCCAGCAGGACAGCCAGGGCCACGGGCCGCAGGGGGCGCTTGGGCTGGCGGGCGGAACGGCTGGGCAGGCGCTTCGAGGACATGGCAGGACTCCGGGTTCGACGGTCAGACGCAGCGGGCAGCGCACCTTAGGCGCACCGGGTGCCTGGGCGCCTCCCTTCGACAGGGGGCGCCGGCACCTCGCGCAGCAGGGTCACAGACCCACTGCGCACCACGTTCCCATCTTGCCGCGCCGGCGTTACGCAGGCGTTATCGAAGCCCCTCGGTGCGCGGGGCTCGGCTCCCTAGTTCCTGGGGGGAGCCGCCGTGTTGCAGGCCTGAAGCGCGGCCGAACCCCGCGGATGGGGGGTGTCAACTCAGGACGGCAGGAAGTCCACCGGCCAGGTGACGACCATCTGGTCGACATCCTTCGCACCGAAGTCGAACTGGCGGATGCGCGCCAGCAACTTCTTCTCCAGCTCTTCGGCCTTCAGCTCGCTGCTGACGATGCGCAGGCCTTCCACCGCGCCACTCGGCGCGATCTTCAGCTCCAGCACCACCTTGCCTTGCAGCGCCGGGTCGTCGCGCAGCGCGCGGTTGTAGATGGCGTAGATGGCGCCCTTGTTGCGTTCGAAGACGAGCTTGATGTCCTCGATGCTGCGCGTGGCCTTGCCGCTGCTGCCCTTGGTGAGGGTGCCGCCTTTGCCACTGCCGCCACCACCGCCGACGGAACTGCCGGTGCCCTTGCCATCGCGTGCACCGCCACCGCCGGGGCCGCCACCGCCACCACCACCCGCCACGCCTTCCACCAGCGTGGTGGCGCGGCCGGCCAGGCCGCCGCCGCCGGTGTCGCGGCTGTAGGCGGCGGTGTTGATGCCGCCGCTGCCGGTGGTGGCGTTGCTGGTGATCAGCGCGCGCACCGGCACGCCGGGGTCGCGCCCGGCGCCGACGCCCACGCCAACACCCGTGCCCACGCCGGGGCCGGGCTTGATGTCCTGCTTGAGCTGCACCGCGGCCGGTGCGCCACTCAACTCGGCGAGTTCGCTCTTCATCGCCAGCAGGCCCACGCCGCTGGCCTTGCGGCGGGCGTTGTCCAAAGCCACCTCGCCGGGGGGTTTGCCTTCGATGGGCTGGCGCGCCTCGGGCACCGGGGCGCCCTTCTTGGGCGGCACGGGCGGTGCGGGCTTGGCCGCGGCTTCTTTCGGCGCCTCGGGTTTGGGGGCCTCGGCCACTTCGGTGGCTTCGGGCTTCACCGCAGGCGGTGGCGGTGCGGGCGGCGCCACCGGCCGCTCCAGCAGCAGCTTCGCCATGGGCGGCGGCAGCGCGGGCGCGGCCGTGCGTTCGGGCGTGCGCAGCGGCACGAAGGGCAGCGCGATGGCCAGCAGCAGCACCAGCGCGAACAGCGTGCGCAAGATGCGCCGGAAGCGCTGCTCGTCGGCGGCCGACACCGCCCAGGGCAGCATCGCGGCGGCCTTGACGCGCTGCAACTGTTCCAGCGCGGCCAGCGCGCCGGGCGGCAGCGCCGGGTGCGGGGCGGCAGGGAGTGCGAAGCTGCTCATCAGCCCTCCACGCGCTGACGCACCGCGAAGGACACGTCGCTGAAGTTGGCGCGTGCGCAGGTGGCCATCACCTTGCGCAGCAACTGGTAGGGCACGGTCTTGTCGGCCATGATGGTGACGGCCTGCCCCTCGGCCGCGAGGCGTTCGCGGTTCTCGGCGCGCACGGCCTGCCGGCTGGCCAGCACGTCGAGCTCGGCCTTCAGGCCCGGGATCAGGTCGTCCTTGCTCGCCAGGGCCTCGCTGACCAGCGCCACGCGGCGCCCGTCGGCCAGGATCTCGTCACCCGCCACCACCAGCACCACGGTGTCTTTCGGCGCCTGGATGCTGTTGGCCAAAGGCAGCTCCACCGCCTTGGGGCTGACCAGCGTTTCCACGCCGGTGGCGCTGCTGAGCAGGAAGAAGATCAGGATGGTGAAGACGTCGATCAGCGCCACCAGGTTCATGTCCATGGCGGTGCTGTTGCGCGCCTTGCGCTGGGCGCGCTTCTGCAGCGGTGAGAGCGTGGCCATCAGCTGCGGCCTTTCGCGGCGGTGGTGGGGTTCGCGGCGGCGTTCGCTGCTGCACCGCGCACGGGCGCATCCCCCACCGAGATGTTCGGGAAGAGCTCGGCCCGCACCAGCTGCTTGCCCTGCGGCGTGACGGTGCCACGCACGGCGTCCATCACCTGCACCAGCTGGTCGTAGCTGGTGTCGGGCTCGGCCAGCAGCGTGGCTTCACGCTGCGTGGGGAACTTGCCCTTCACCATCACCATCAGCTGCTGCAAGGCCTTGACGTCGTGTTCGACGGCGCCCGGCGTGCCCGCCACGGCCTTGGCCTCGATGCGCTGGATGAGGCCGCCGACACGGTCGCCCACCTCCAGCGCGTCCTTGCGGATGACGACTTCGAGCTGCAGGTTGTCGACCTTGAGCTGGTCCACCGCCGACTGTTGCGCCGGCAACTGCAGGTCCATCACCGCCAGCCGCGTGAACACGGCGGTGGACAGCAGGAAGGGCACCAGCACGACGATCAGGTTGATGAAGGCCGTGATCTCCAGGTGCGGCACTTCCTTGCGCAAGCGGCGCGTTCTCATGGCGCTGCTGCCTGCTCAGTCGGCCAGGCCGGCACCCATCGCACGCATGGCGGGCGATGGCGAAGAGGGCTCGCGTTGGTCGCGCGGTTGCTCACCCGCCAGGCGCTGCACCAGGTTCAGGAAGGTGATCTTCGCGGCCTCCAGGCTGTCGACGATCTCGCTGGCACGGGCCTGCAGGAAGGCGTGGATCAGCAGGAAGGGGATGGCCACCATCAGCGCAAACGCCGTGTTGTTCATGGCCACCGAGATCGATGCACTCAGCAGCTCGGCCTTCTCCGCCGGGTTCACCTGGGCCACGGCCGTGAAGCCCTTGATCAGGCCGATGATGGTGCCCAGCAGGCCCACCAGGGTGATGGTGTTGGCGAAGGTGGCGATGTAGTGCGTGCGCTTCTCCAGGCGCGGCACGATTTCCATCATGCCTTCTTCCATGGCGTGGTCGATGTCCTCGCGGCGGCGGGCGCTGGCCATGCGCGCCAGCCCGTGCGAGACGATCTTGCCGATGGCGGCCTCGCTGTTGGCCACCATGCCCGCGGCTTCCTTGAACTTGCCGGCCTGCAGCGTGGGCAGCAGCTGGTCCCAGAGCTTGCGGTTCTCGCTGCGCGCGCGGCGCAGGAAGATGAAGCGCTCGATGGCGATGGCCAGGCCGATGGTCATCATCGCCAGGCTCGGGTAGAGGAAGGGGCCGCAGTCGACGAAGAACTTGACGACGGTGTTGAAGGTGTTCATCGGGGGGCTCCGGCAGGGGCGGGGGTGTTGGCAGGGGCAGGGGTGGGAACGGGGGTGGCGGCCGTGGTCGCGGCCGGCGCGGCGCGCAACTGCGCGCTGTAGATCACTTCACGGCGGAAGACATCGCGGTCCACGGGCGCCAGGGCCTCGTCGAGCACGCTCTGCACCGGGCGGCCGCTGAGCGTGCCGGGCAGCGGCTTCTTCCACGGCACGATGTACAGCACCTTGGGCAGCTCGCGGTTGCCGATGATCTGCGTGCGGTCGATGTCGGCACGATCTTGCGCGGCTGTGGCGCTGGCCAGCAAACAGGCGGTGGTGAAGCTCAGGATGGTTCTCATCGCGTCTCCTGGGCGGTGGTGGCGGTGTTGGGTGTGGCCGTGGCCGCGGCCGGTGCGGCGGCCAGCTTGGCGGGCTTGCGCGCCTTCAGCTCGGCCAGCCAGCGGTTGAGGGTGGGCGCCTCGGCCGGGGCCAGCTCCAGGCAGCGCTGGTAGAGCGCCTGTGCGCGGGCCGGGTCGCCGAGGTAGAGGTCGTGCAGGATGGCGAGGTTGAACACCGGGGCCAGCGCGTCCTTGTCGGCGGCGATGGCGTCTTCGTACGACTGCCTGGCGTCTTCGAAACGGCCTTGCTGGCGCTGCAGCAAACCCTGCTGGTTCAGCAGCGGCGCGCGCGCCAGGCCCTGCAGCGGCGCCAGTGCCGCCTGCAAAGCGGGCAGGTCGTTCTGCAGCGCCGCGGGCACGGCCGGGTCGCTGCGCTCGGCCTTGGCGTAGCGCACGGGTTTCAGCTTCGCCAGCGCGGCCAGGCTGGCCTGCACCCAGCGGTCGTACAGGCCCTGCGTGGTGCGGCGCGCGTTCGTTTCGTAGAGCTCGATGGCTTTCTCCTCGAACGGGAAGGCCTGCTCTTCCAGCATCACGTTGTACTGTTCCAGCTCGTCCTTTTTCAGCTTCTTGGGCCGCGCCGAATCGAGCATGGCCTTGCCGAAGTCTTGGTACAGGCTCGCGGTGTGGAAGGTGGCGGCGGTGGTCACTTCGGCGATGCCCACCTCGCTGGCCGCGGCGTAGGCGCGCAGCGTTTCTTCCAGCCGCGCCTTCTTCAGCTTGAGCTGCTGCGCCAGGGGCTCCACCAGCGCCACCTGCTGGTAGGCGGCGCGCACGGGCTCGGCCAGCGCCAGCGTGGCCTGGCCGCCCAGCGTGCGTGTGCGCGCGGTGCGGGCTTCGCCGGCGTTCGCGTCGGCTTCTTGCACGCGGCGTTGCCAGGCCAGGGCGCGTTCAGGCTGCTTGTCGGTGCGCAGCAACTCGGCGATGCGCCAGCGCGCTTCCACCGCGGTTTCCAAGGGCAGCGGGTGGCGCTGCAGGTAGTTCTCGTAGGCCTTCAGCGCGGTGGTCAGCAGCGGGGTGCTGCCGGCCAGCGGGGGCTCCACCGGCGCGGCCGGGGCTGCGCGTGTGTTGCGCTTCGGTGCCGGGGCGGGTGGGCGCACCGCGGGCTTGCGGGCGGGCGCTGCGGCCACCACGGGCGCGGGCGGCGGTGCCTCGCGGGCGGCCTTCTCGTGCAGTTCGGCGGCCTGCCAGAGCGCGCCGCGCGCGAGCTCGGGCTCGGTGCTGGCGGCGCTGACCTTCTCGAACTCGGCCGCGGCCAGGCTGTGGCGGTTCTGCTCCAGGTAGGCCAGCGCCAGGCGCGGTGCCACCTCGGCCTGCAGCGGATGGCCGGGCTGCTCGCGGCGGAAGTTTTCCAGCGCCGTGGCGGCCCGCGGCCAGTCTTTCAGCTGGATCAGCGCAGCGGCCACGTCGAACTGCGCGCTGGCGCGCACCGCCGAGGTGGCGGCCAGCAGCCCGCCCGTGCTCGCGCCCAAGGCGGCCACACGTTCGAAATGGCCCACGGCCGCGCGCGCATCGCCGGCACCGCGCGCGGCTTCGCCCTGCTTGTAGATGCTGGCGGCCAGGCGCTCGGCCGCTTCACCACGGCCCGGCGTGCCGGCGGGCGAGAGCGCCAGTACCTCGCCGTAGGCGGCTTCGGCCTCTTTGTGGAGGCCTTGTTCGAAGGCGTGGTGCGCGATCACGGTCCAGGCCGTGCGGCGCTGCGCCTCGGCCGGCGGCGGCTGCAGCGCCAGCGCCTGGCGCGCCACGCCGGCAGCGGCTGCGGTGTCGTTCAGCGCAAAGAGCTGCTCGGCCGCGCGCGTGAGCACCGGGCCGCCGCGCACATCGGCCCGGTAGGCCTGCGCGAACCGCAGCGCACTGGCCACCGAGGCGCGCTGCAGCGCTTCGCGGGCGGGCTTGTCGGCCGCGGCCTTCTCCTGCTCGGCATAGGCCAGCAGCGCCGAGTAGCCGGCATCGGCGCCGCGCGGGTGGTTGGCGTGGCGGTAGGCGACGGTTTCGTACTCGGCGGCCGCGGCGGCCCACTGGCGGTCTTCGAACAGCAGCTCGGCCAGCAGGAAACGCTGCGCCGGCGCTTCTGCGCTCTGCGGGAAAGACGTCAGCAGCGTCCGGTACCAGCGCACCGCCTCTTGCACATCGGCCGGGGCGCGCGTGCGCTGCGCCAGTGCGTGGTGGTGGCGTGCCAGCTGCGTGAGGTGGGTCTGCACCAGCGGCTGCACACGCTGCCAGCCCGTGGGGTTGGCGCGGCGGAACTCGGCGCCCTCGCCTTCGGCGCCGTAGCGGCGCACGTGGTCCTTCTTGGCCTGCAGCGCCAGGGTGTCGAAGCCGTTCGCCTCGTACAGTTCGATCACGCGCGCCTGCAGCAGCGGCGCCTGCACGTGCAGCGGCTGGCGGCGCACGAAGAGCGCGTAGGTGTCGGCCGCGTCCTTGATGCGCTCTTGCTTCGAAAACAGCTCGCCCAGGGCGCCGTACACGCGGAACTGGTAGGCCTCGCGCACGGGGCTGTCGATGTAGCGCCACACGCTCTCGGCGCCCTGCAGGCTGGCCAGGCTGATGCTCATCACGCGGAAGCTGTCTTCCACCAGCTCGCGGTCGGCGCGTGTCAGCGCTGGGATGGCCGCGAGGTCGGCCTCGTCCTGCATCAGCCCCTTGAGGCCGCCGAGCTTGAGGTCGAGCACGCCGAAGAAGGGCTTGAGCGCCTCTTCGGCCTTGCCCTGCTTGAAGAGCGACCAGCCCTGCATGTACAGCGCACGTTCCTGGAAGGCCGTGCCCGGCCCAGCCTGCAGCACCGCGGCGTAGGCGGTTTCGGCCAGTGCGTAGTTGCGCATGGCAAAGAGCAGCTCGCCGCGGCGGAACTGCGCTTCTTCGGCGTGAACGGTGCCGGGGTAGGTGGTGACGAGCTTCGTCAGCGTGGCCAGGGCCGCTTCGAGCTGGCCGCCCTGCTCTTGCGCGCGCGCCAGCTGGTAGAGCACGCGGTGGTTGCCGGGGTCTTGCGGGTAGAGCTTGAGGAAGTCTTCGTAGCGCGAAACTGCGGCCTTGTAGTCGGGCTCGGCGCCGGCAGCGGCCGTGCTGTCGGCCGCCACGCGGTCGGCGCGGTCCATCTCCAGGTCGCCCAGGCGGCGCAGCGCTTCGGCGCGCTGCGGGGCCTGCGCCGGCTGCGGCGTGGTGGCCAGGAAATCGCGGTAGGCGGCGATGGTCTGCTCTTCGGCCAGCGCCGGCAGGTTGTCGGGCGCCACCTTGATCTGGCGCTGCGACAGGCTGGCCAGCGTGGGCTGGTTGTCGCCGGGCAAAGTCTTCGGCCCTGCGCAGGCGGCCAGCAGCAGCGCGGCGGCGGTGGCCGTGGCGGCCAGCACGAACGGTGAGTCGGGCGGGCGCTTCATCGCGCGTTGCTTTCTGTGGCGGGTGCGGCGGCGTCGGTGCGGCGCGCGAACTGTGCCTGGTCGTGGATCTGCGCGATGGCCAGCCGCGCCTGTGCGGCGTAGACGCCCAGGCGCTCCTGCTGCGCTTGCAGCTCGGCCACGGCAATGTCTTGCAGCCGCGCCTGCGCCAGCTGCGCCGCGCCGGCCAGCTGCGGCTGCAGTGCGGTGATGCGCGCCGACAGCTGCGCGATGCGTTCGGCGAACAGCGCGTGGCGCGCCGGTTCTTCCTGCTGCGCGCGCACCAGTGCGGCTTCGCGTTCACGCGCCTCGGCCAGCGTGGCCTCGGCGCCGCGCAGCGCCTTGGTGGCTTCCCAGCGGCGCTCTGGATAGGTTTGCGAGAGTTGCCACTGCAGCGCGCCGGCAGCGCGGCGCAGGCGCTCGGCGGCTTCGGTCAGCGCGGCGGCGTCCATCACTTCGGCGCCTTCTGCGGCCTTCAGCGTGCTGCGGCTGCGTTCGATGCGCTGCTGCAAGGCCTGCTCGGCCGGGTTGGCGAAAGCTGCCACGTCACCTTCGGCCTGCGTGCGCGCCAGTTCGGCCACCAGCGCGCTGCGGCGTTCGGCCAGTGCCGCCAGCTCGGCCGCGCCGCGGCTGTTGCGCGCCGCGGGCAGGCGCGCCTCGAAGGCGCGGCGGCGGTTGTCCAGCATGTCGGCGTAGGTGCCCAGGTTGTTCTGCCACTGCTGCACGTTGTGCTGCAGGAACTGAAGATCGCGCAGCTGCTTGAAGGCCTCTTGGAAGCCGTGGCCGGCGAGCAGCGGCGCCAGGTGGGCGGCGTGGGGCAGCGGTGGCAGCCGGCCCATGCCGGGCGAGACGCCCAGGCCTGGCGCGCTGCCTTCGGGGTTGGCGTCCAGCAGGCGGTTGACGAACTCACCGCCGCGCACTGCGGCGATGCTTTCGGTGAGGGCGCGCTGTTCGTCTTCGAAACCCTGCGCGGCCTGGCGGTAGCCCTGCAGCGCGCTTTGGTAGGCGCGCAGCTCGGCCATGGCGTAAGGCAGCGCGATGCGCGCTTCCAGCACGGCAGCATCGGCACCGCCTTGCGCGCCGCGGCCGGCGAGTTCGGTCCAGGGGGCCAGCGCCAGCTGCGGATCTTTCAGCTCGGCTGCGGCCCAGCCGAAGCCCAGCAGCGCCTTGTTCGATTGCGGGCCTTGCAGGCGCACACGCTGCAGCACGGCGCGGGCTTCGCGCGGTTTCTTCGCGGCGAGTGCGGCGAAACCGAGGGCCACGTTGGCGCGGTCGCGCAGGCTGCGCACTTCCTCGTCGGGGCCGGGCGTCTGGCCCACGCTGTCCAGCAGGGCCTGGCCTTCGGCTTCGTCGCCGGCCTTCACCAGCGCCACGCCCAGGTTGTAGCGGGCGTAGAGCAGCGCGGTGCTGGGCGGCGGGGCGTCCTTCTTCGGCGCTTCGGGCTGCAGCGCGCGCAGCACGGCGGCGGCGGCGCGGTAATCACGCGCTTCCAGCAGCAGTTGCGCGCGCAGCAGCTGGTGGTCTTCTTCCAGCGTGCCTGGCAGCCTGCCCGCCACGCGCGAGAGCGCCAAGGCCGATGCCTCGGGCAGGCCACGCTGGTGGCGCAGCTTGGCGAGGTAGAACCAGGCGCGGTTCTGCACTTCGGGCGGCGCCTGGCGCTCGATGAGGCGCGCGAACACGGCCTCGGCCTCGTCGTGCAGGCCGTAACCCAGCAGCAGCCCGCCGCGCAGCACCTCGGCCTCGTCGTCGTGCGGGCTCACGCGCTTGAAGTGCTGCGAGACCATCAGCCCCGTGAGGGCCGCGAAGCTGCGCCCTTGGTAGAACTGGAAAAGCGTGTCGCCGTAGTGCGGCGCCGTGATCACCTGCGGAGCGCCGGGCACGGGCGTCTGCGCCGCGGCGGTGCCCATGCTTGTCGCGACAAGGAGGCCGATCAAGCGACCGCCGCGGAACCGGCTTCGCCGGGCCGCTGGCGGTGCCCCCCTGGGGGGGAGCGACGCAGTCGCTTCGGGGGGGGACTTGTTCACCAGACCTTGACCTCGAACTCGGGCTGCAGCTTGGCCTGCGTGTCCTTGATGCGCAGCTCGATGTAGCGCGGCTCGGTGCCCTTCTCGAACTCCAGCGTGGTGGCGCGCTTGTAGTCGCGCTCGTGCGGGCCGCGGCCGGTGAAGAAGGCGTCGACGCGGTGTTTGCCGCCGCGCAGGTTGCCCACGAAGACGCGCTGCACGCCGCCGCGGTGCAGGGCCTGCACCTCCAGCGGCGTGTAGAGGTGGGTGGCCACGAGCTTGTCGTCGAGCTTGATCTGCACCGATTCCAGCTCGAAGAGCCTGCCCACGTCCATGCTCACGAACAGCGCCACCTGCGTGCCGGCGGGGAAGAGCAGCTCTTCTTCCAGCACCAGCAGGTCGCGGTTGAGGCGGATGACGTCGGCCTTGAGCTGCTGCACGCGGGTGTCCAGTGCGGCGGGCGTGGGGGCGGGGGCTGAGGCAGCTGCGGCAGGCGCCGAGGCTGCTTCGGCCGTCGGGGCGACGGCTGCGGATGAGGCGGTTGGCGCCGAGGCCGGTGCGGACACCGGCGCCGGTGCGGGTGCCGCTGCCGCGGCGGGCGCGGTGCCCTGGGCCAGCGCCGGCAGCGCCGCCACGAGAGCGAACACGAGGGCCAGCACACCGGCCCCCAGGAGGGCCAGCAAGGAGAGCAGACGCGGGGTCATGGCGGGCATCTTTCTCGGCAATCTCAGAAGGTGGCTTGCACGGTCAGCTGCAGCACGTTGGCGCTGTAGGCATAGGGCTGGCCGCTGCGCAGGTCGGTGAAGTCGGCGAACTTGAAGCTCTTGCGCTCGTAGGCGCCGATGAACTTCACGTCGTAGCCCGGCGGCAGGCCGGGCCAGGTGTAGCTGGCGCGCAGGCCCAGGGCCGTGCTCTTGAAGGTGCTGAGCTGCCGGTTGCGCGAGACGTAGACGGTCTCGCGCTGCGCGTTGTCGCTGTAGAAAAGCGCCTTGCCTTGCGAGTACCAGCGGAACGAGGCATCCACCAGCCAGCCGCGCGCCACGTGCTGGGCCCAGCCCACTTCGGTGGTGCTGGCGCTGATGTCCCAGTTGTCCCAGAAGCGGCGGTACTCGGCGCGCAACGAACTGCCGGCCACCAGTTCGCCCGTGTCGTACAGGCTGCGCAGCTTCACCGCGCGGCTGCTGCGCGTGCGCGGGTTGCGTTCGGGCACGGCGGCGCCGAACACGCGCGCGGCGCGGTAGGGGCTGCCGAGGTAGCCGCTGTCGGACACCGCCTCGGCGTTCACGCTCACCAGCCAACGCGGGGTGAGGATCTGCGTGATGCCGGCGCGGTATTGCCAGTGGCTGGCCTGGTCGATCCAGCCCTGCTCGCCCTTCTTGCCCACCAGGTCGCGGCTGCGCGTGGTGCCCAGGCTGATGGTGGTCATGCCGCCGAAGACCTCGTGCGAGACGTCCACGCCCACACCTTCGGCGATGTAGTCGGGCTCGGTGCTGCGCGAGAGGCTGAGCGAGACCGTGGAGTCGCGCACCACGGTGTCGGCGCTGAAGTCCCAGGCGGTGCGCTTTTCCTTGAAGGGGCTGGCGGTGGTGACCACGTCGATGCTGGCGTTGCTCACCGCATCCACGTAGTACTGCGCCGAGAGCGAAACCCGGTCGGCGATGCTCTTGCGCACCAGCAGCGCCGGGCCCGTGGCCTTGACGCCGCCGCCGTCGTAGACGTGGTACATCGCCTCGGCCTTGTTCTCCGGCAGCGTGGCGGCTTGCGCCGCACCCGTGGCCACGGCGCCGCCGAGCGCGGCCTTCAGCAGCCCGCGCAGCGCGGTGAAAAGGCGGCGCAGCATTTCAATTGCAGCCACAGCCGCCGCCCTGCACGCCGGTGGCGCCGCGCGCGCCTTCGCGCACCGAGTGGATGTGTTCGCGGTGCTTGTCGGCCAAAGACTGACGCGACCACTGCATCACCGGGTCGGCGAGCTTTTCGCGTTCATAGGGCTTCACCCAAGGCTGCGGGGCAGCGCAGCCTTGCAGCACGGCCAAGGTCAACAGGGCAGGGATGAGCAGCAGAGCGCGGGCCATGTTCATTCCTTCACCAGTTCGCGGATCTGCTGCTCGTACGCCACCTCCATGCCCTCGCGGTAGCCGCGGTGCAGGTAGCGCACCTTGCCGTCGCGGTCGATGAGCACGGTGGCCGGCATGCTGCCCAGGTCGTAGCGCTTGCTCACGGCCTTGTCGGTGTCCAGCAGCACCGGGAAACGCAGGCCCATCTTGGCGGCCGTGGCCACGGCGGTGCGCGGGTCGTCGTCGATGTTCACGGCCAGCAGCGTGAAGCCGCCGCTGCGGTACTTGTCGTACAGGCGGTTCAGGTGCGGCATCTCCTGGCGGCAGGGGCCGCACCAGGTGGCCCAGAAGTTCACCAGCACCACCTGCCCGCGCTGCTCTTGCAGGCGCAGGTTGCGGCCGTCGGTGCCCTTGAGGGTGAAGTCGGGGGCGTGGCTCTGCGGCGTGGGCGTGGCCGCAGCCGGTGCGGCCAGGGCGGCGCCCAGCAGCAGGGCAGACAACAAGGCGTTCAGGCGCATGGCGCGGGCCTTCAGAAGTAGACCGTGAGGCCGGCGGTGACCTCCAGGTTGTTGGTGTTGCGGCGCTTGCCCAGCAGGTCGAGCGAGTAGATGTGGTCGCGCACGTCGGCCTGCACGGCGAACCAGTCGGTGAAGATCACGCGCAGCCCGAAGCCGGCGGTGATGGTCTGGCGCTTCTGGCCCGCGAAATCGGTGCTGCCCACGCCGGCCAGCAGGTAGCCCTGCGAGAGCTTGGCGTGGCGGCGGCCGAAGAACACCTCGCCCGGCAGCACGTTGTAGCCGGCCACCACGTTGTAGTAGCTCAGGCGCTGCGTAGGCGTGGGGAAGATGCCGCCGTTGGGGAAGATCTGGCGGAAGTCTTCGTCACTCACCTTCGTGCTGGCGTAGGTGGCCTCGACGAAGATGTCTTCGGTGACGTGGTACCCCAGCCGCACGCCGCTGACGGAACTGGTGCCGAAGTTCTGCGTGGCGTAGGTGCCGGTGAACAGGCCCAGCGAGATGTCGCGCGAGGCGAACTTGGGCAGGCGCACGTCACGCCGCTCGACCTGCGGCACGATCACCTGGCCGGGGCCTTCGGGCGGGGCCGTGTTGCTTTGCGCGCTGGCGCCGCTGGTGGCCAACAGGGCTGCGGCAAGAAGGACGGGGGTGCGGTGCATGGTGGGTGTGCGCCAGGGTGCGCCGTTCAGAAGTAGAAGCCCAGGCCCGCGGTGATGCTGCGGTACTCGGTGCTGCGGGTGTCGGAGACGAAGGCGGTGTGCAGCGTCCAGTCGAGCCGCGCGACGAAGCGTTCGCTGATGTGCCAGCGCAGGCCCAGGCTGGCCTGGGCGAGGTTGGCGTCCACCGGCGTGGCGTCCACCAGGCTGCTGTTAGGGATGTTGCGGAACTTGCCCAGGCCGACCGAGAAGTACGGCGACCAGCGGCGGTCGCTCCAGGGTTCGGAGACCAGGCTCACGTGCCAGAAATCGGTGCCCGAGAACAGGCCCTGCACCTGCCCGACGACGAGCTCCACGCCCACGGTGTCGGCCACGCGCGCCTGCAGGCCCAGGCGCAGCATGGGTTCGCCGCGGAAGCGGCCCCAGCCGCCGCTGAATTCGACGCGGCGCTTGAGGTAGTCGTCGAGCATCAGGTCGCGGAAGGTCTTGGTGCTGCCGGCGGCCGTGAGCGTGCTGGCCAGCGCCTGGCGCGGCACCCAGCCCACCTGCCCGCCTTCGGCGCGCACGCGGTACCAGTCGGTGCGGCGCAGCTCCACCACCACCCACTGCGACTTCTCGACGACGAAGAACACCGGGTAGCCGCGGCCGGGGCCGGTGTGCATCTCCAGGAAGGGCTCGGCCACCTGCAGGCGCTCGGCCAGCAGGGGGTCGCCGGGGCGCACGGCGGGGCTGGCGGCGGCCGGCGCTGTCAGCGCACTTGGAGTGGCAGCTGCCGGGGCGGTGGTCTGCGCGGCCAGCGGGAGCGCAGCGCCCACACCCGCCAGCAGCAAAGCGGCGGCGCGCAGCCCGGCGCGGCGCAGCGGGGTCAGGTCGGCAAGAGGCAAGGCGCGGCTTTCATTCTGTGTTGCAGGCGCCAGTGGCGGGGTTGAACATGGTGTTGGCTGCGGCGCTAAACTCGTCCTGGCCCTGCGGCATGGGCCGGCTGATCCAGTAGCGGATGAGCTGGGCTTCGCGGCTGCTGGTGTTCTCGAAGATCAACCCACCGCCGTGCAGCACGCCGCGCACCAGCGGCTTGTTGAGCATACGGCTCTGGTCGGGCGCGCCGACGACGCTTTCGCCGAGCGATGAGTAGTAGTTCTTGTACATGTCGGTGGCGCGGATGGCGTCGGCGCTGAGCGTGGCCGTGTCCACTGCGGTGGCCTGGCCGAGCAGGCGCAGTGCACCGCCCGTCCCCGTGCTGTTGTCGTGGCAGCCGGCCGAAGCGCAGGTGTTGAGCGAGGTGCTGCCGTTCAAGGTGACGGGCAGGGGCTGGTTCAGCACCGGGTTCACGCAGCGCTGGAAATAGGCGAAAGACAGCTTCTGGCCGCTGACACCCGGTGGGTTGGCCAGGTTGGGCGGGTTGTCCAGCGCGCCGCCACCGCCGCAGGCCACCAGCAGCGCGGCCCCCGTGGCCAGCGCTGCGCCGAAGATCGCGCGAGGGTTCATCGGGCGGCCTTGCCCGCAGACGGGGTGGCGGTGGTGCAGCCGCGCCCGATCCAGCTGGCGATCTGCGTGTAGGCGGTGCTGCCCACCGGCAGCAGTGCGGTGGTCTGTGTCAGCTCACCGGCCGGGTGCGGCACTGTGGAGGGCCGGCTCAGCAGCGGGTTGGCGGCGGGGTTGCAGGTGTCGTTCACCATCGTCAGCGTCACGTTGAAATCGCCTTCTTCGCTGCCCGTGAGCACGAAGCGGTTGCGCGGATTGCCCAGGCCCGCCTGGTGGCAGCCGGCGCAGCTGGCGCGCAGCACCGGTTGTACCTGCTGCAGGAAGGTGGCCTGGCTGAGTTGCGCCACGCTGCGCACGCCGTTGCTGGCATCGAAGGGGTCGTTGTAGTACTGGCCGCCCAGGTCCATCCACTCGGCCAGCAGGCGTTTTTCGGCCTTGTTCAGCAGGGTGGCGTGGTCGGGAATGGTGATGGTGACGGCCGTCTCGCCGGTGCCGGTGGTGACGGTGGCCGGTGGGTTGGGGTGGGCGGTGCGGGCGGCGCTGCCGGCCAGCAGGGTCTGTCCCCACAGGATCTCTGTCAGGCGGCTCTTGCGCGCCTGACCGGCGCTGTTCGCCGCACCCGAACTGGTTTCCACCAGCGGCGCGCCGCGCACGAGCTCGGGCACGCCTTCGCGCACCCGCACCACGGGCCGGCCGTCGGCGCCGATGACGGGGTCGCCGATCAGCAGCTCTTCGTAGGACGTGAGCCGGCCGCTGCCACCCACCGTGCCGCGCAGGTCGAGCTTGGTGGCGTCGGCGTGGCAGGCGGTGCAGGTGTGGGCGCCCGCCGGGCCGCGGGCGCGGGTCCACAGCGGCTGGATGTGCTCGGGGTAGTTGATGACGCCGTTGACCGGGGCCGGCGTGGCCAGGTCGTCGGTGGCCGTGGGGTTGCCGGTGTAGCGCAGGCTGACGGCGGGCAGCGCGGTGACGCCGGCGCGGGCGGTGTCGGCCCAGGCGTCGGTGAACACGGCGTCGGCCTGCAGGCTGAGCGCGGCCGGGTTCAGCCGCGTGCGCAGGCTGGCCAGGGTCTCGCCGCTCTGGTGCTGGGCGGCCAGGGCGCGCACCAGGCCTTCAGGCAGCGTGTTGACCACGGTCCCGGCGTTGAGCGCGGCGCCGCGGCGCGGGCTGTGGCAGCCGTCGCAGGTGCGGCGCTCGCCCGGGCGCACCTGGATCCAGTTGGTGTGCGTCTGGATGGCGCGGCCTTCGGCGTCGACGATGCTCAGCGCCAGCGGCACGTCGGCCGGCACCTGCAGCTTGAAGCTGCCATCAGGCTCCACCGGCGCGTAGCCCAGGATCTGCTGCTGCTCGAAATCGGTCTCGCCGATGGCCAGGCGCAGGCCCATCGAGCCCGAAGGCGGCGCCACGGCGCGGATGGCGCGCACCCAGCGCGCCGGGGCGCAGCGGTAGGCGGCGTCGGCAGGGTTCTTCATGCGGCCGAGGTCGGCCACCTGGGCGCGCGTGTCCATGGGGTCGGCCGGACGCGTGAGCGGGATGCTGGTGGTGCAGCCCTCGGGGCGGTCGGCCGAGGTGAACATCTGCTCGGCCATGCGGTTCAGGCCGTCGGTGTCGTAGACGCTGCGCACCTCGATGAGCGCCAGGTCGCGCGCGGCCAGCGCGGGGTCGACGGTGGTGGGTTCCACCACGTTGGGCTCGGGCCGGGCCTGCAGCGCGATGGGGTCGGTGTACATGAAGCCGGCCGGCGGCGCGGCCACGATGAGCCAGGTGCGCTGCGTCGGGTCGTACATCCAGATGCCGTAGGCTGCCGGGGCGTTGTCGCGCACGCTGTCGGTGGCGCGCACGGCCATCGTGCGGTTGGTGTCGGCGAGCATCGCCTTCTCGTCGTCGGTGAGCGTGGTGCACGAGACCACCACGCCGTTGCGCGTGACGGCACACGGCCGCCAGGCCACCAGCACGCGCTCGGTGCCGTCCCACAGCGGGTAGGGCGTGGTGGCGCGGCCGCCCAGGGCCAGGGCGCGGCCGTCGCTCAGCGCATTGCCGGTGATCTCCACCTGCCCGCCCGTGGCGGCCACCGTGGTGTTGGCCGGGGTGTTGAACTCGCTGTAGTTGGCGGCGTTGATGAGGTGCATGGAGCCGCCCTCCTGCGTGCCGGAGAGCGGCATCAGCGAGCTCAGCACCTGGCCCTTGTTGGGGCCGCGCGGGTCCATGTCGCGCGGGTGCAGGTAGCTGTTGCCGGGGCTGTGCGCGCCGTACAGCACGAAGAGGTCGGTGCCGTCGGGCTTGGCCTTGAACACCGCGAAGCGGTTGCGGTCACCCACGTGCTCCCAGCGGCTGAACATGATGGTGCCGTCAGGGCGGATGACGGGGTTGCGGTCGTGGCTCTGGTTGAAGGTGATCTGCTGCACGCCTGCGCCCGTGGCGCTCATGCTGTGCAGGTTGAGCACGCGCTCGCGCTCGTACTCGTCGGCGGCGAAGTAGGCGCGGCCCAGGGCCTGGTTGCGGCTGCTCTTGGCCTGGCGGTTGCTGGCGAAGATGATCCCGCGGCCCGCGGGCAGGTAGACCGGGTCGACATCGTCGTCGCTGGTGCTGGCGGTGAGGCGGCGGAACACGCCTTCGTTGAGCTTGCCGGCCGGGGCCGCGCTCATGTCGTACTCCCAGATGTTCCAGCGGCCGGTGCAGGCCCTCGCGCCGCCGGGCGTGCCGTCGACGGTGGCGGTGTTGGCCGTGGGGCACCTCAGCGCGAAGACGACCTTCTTGCCGTCGTAGCTGACCTCGGGGTCGCTGGCATCGCCCACGCCCGCGGTGAAGCGCGCGGTGAGGTTGTGCTCGGTGGCCGTGGGGCTGCTCTTGTCGCGCAGCATGAGGTCGCCGCCGGGGGCGCTGTTGGTGCCGTCGGTGGGGTTCATGCCCAGCGAGGTGGCGCGCTTGACGTAGACCAGCGGCACGTCGCCGTTGACGGTGAGGGTGTCGGCGCTGTCGCCGCTGCCACCGCCGCCCGAGCACGCCGCCAGCAGCGTGGCCATGGCGGCACAAAACAAGGTCTTGGTGTTCATCGTGGGTTCCTCCCCTTCGGTGGATGCACTGGGTGCGGCCGCGGCGGGCCGCCAGGCTCATTGACGGGTGACGGGTGCGGCAGGGCCGCCGTGCAGCAGGCCGGCCGAGGCGTGCAGCGCGCCCGACGCGTCCACCACCACGGCGTCCACGCCCTGCAGGCTGTTGACGAGAGCAAGGCCGCGTTCGACGCCCATCACGAACACGGCCTTGGACAAGGCCTCGCTCGTCAGGCCATCGGCCGAGATCACGGTGACGCTGTGCACGTGCTGGGGGCTGCGGCCGGTGGCGGGGTCGAGGAGGTGGTGCACACGCTCGGCGCCGTCGTCGAAGTAGCGCTCGTAGTCGCCCGAGGTCGAGACCGAGCAGTCTTCCAGCGGCAACACGGCCACCACCTCGCCGGCCCGGCGCGGGTCGCGGATGGCGACCGTCCAGGGGCGTTGTTCGGTCACGCCCTGGGCGTTGGTGTCGCGGCGGCTGCCGATGACGCGGCTGTCGCCGCCGGCGGCCACATAGGCGTGCTGCACGCCGCGCTGGCGCAGCGCGGCGGCGGCGCGGTCCACCGCGTGGCCCTTGGCGAAGCCGCCGAGGTCGATGCACATGCCCTCGCGGCCAAAGCGCAAGGTGCGTGCGGTGCTGTCCAGCAGCAGGTGCTGCCAGCCCACCGCTGCACGCGCGGCGGCCAGGGCCTCGGCCGTGGGGCGCTGGCGCTGGCGGTAGTCGTAGAGGCGGCCGGCAGCGGCGTAGCTGATGTCGAAGGCGCCGTCGGTCAGGCGCGAGAAGGCCAGCGCGCGTTCCACCAGGCCGCAGGTTTCTTCAGACAGCGGCACGGCGCGCGTGCCGGCCTCGCGATTGATGCGGCTCAGCTCGCTGCCGGCCTTGTGCGGGCTGTAGGTGCGGTCGATGCGGTGCATCTCGTCCATCACGGCAGCGGCGGCGGCTTCGCCCTGGCGCCGGTCTTCGGCCCACAGCTCCACGCGGATGGCGGTGCCCATGATGGCTTCTTCGCGCACCACCCAGCCGGCGGTGCTGCGGCCAAAGGTGCGGCGGGCGAAATCGAAGCGCATCTGGGCGGGTTGGGTGGCAGCAAGGAGCATGGTCGCAGCGGCAGGCAAAGTGGGCGAGGCGTTGCGGTGCCATCAGACCTGGGGCGTGGTCCCACCGCTGCGTCAGAAGTTAGCGGGCCACGCAGCGTTTCTCCGTGACAGCGGGTGGCTGTTTGCGAGCAGATGCTTCAGATGTGTCGCCGCGCGACACAAGCTGCAACCCGGCGGGCGCCCGGCCGCTGGGGCGGGCGGCCACACCTGGTGACGTTCGTGCGGCGCGCCGGCGCCCGGGCCGTGCGAATCCGCACGAAATGGGGGGCCGCTCCCCCGTGCCCGTGGGGTTCAGTCGGACTGCCGGCTGCCGTCGGGCGCCTGCGCCGCAGCGCGCCGCCCGACGCCGCGGGCTGCGGGAATTCACATTCCCTTGAACAGCCCTGTGTAGCTGCGGCTGACTTCCAGCTTCTCGCCGTGGCCTTTGACGCTGACGATCTGGCGCCCGCGGAAATCGCGCGTGACGCCCGCAATCGCCTTCACGTTCACCAGCGTGCTGCGGTGGATCTGCCAGAAAACCCGCGGGTCGACCTCGTCCACCAGTTCCTTGATGGGCTTCCTGATCAGCGCTTCCACCTGCGCCGTCTGCACGCGGGTGTACTTCTCGTCGCTGATGAAGAAGAGCACCTCGTCCACCGGGATCATCTGGATGGCCTGGCCTACCGTGGCCTGGATCCACTGCAGGTAGTTGGGCGTGCCGCCGGGGTTCAGGCGCGCGCTGAGCTGGTGCAGCAACTGCTGCATGTTCGGCCCCGGCGGCGCGTCCACCGTGCCGGCCGGCGCGTTGCGCGCGGCCAGGCGCTGCTGGATGCGCTGCACCGTCACCTGCAGGCGCTCGCGTTCGGCGGGCTTGAGCACGTAGTCGGCCACGCCCTGCTCGAAGGCTTCCACGGCGTACTGGTCGTAGGCGGTGATGAAGACGATCTCTGGCAGCAGCTCGTCGTCTTCGCCGGCGCGCGGTGGCAGCTGCGTGATCTGGCGCGCGGCTTCCACGCCCGTCAGGCCGGGCATGCGGATGTCGAGGAAGACGATCTCGGGCCGGTGCTCGTTTACCAGCTGCACGGCCTCCAGGCCGTTGCGGGCTTCGGCCACGATCTGCAGCTCGGGCCACACCTCGGCGAGGCGGGCGCGCAGCTGTTCGCGCATCAGGCGTTCGTCGTCGGCCAGCACCGCGCGCGGTGCATTCGTCAGGGGCGTGGGCGTGTTCATGCGGACATCCTAGCGGGGGGTGGCGGGCGCCGGTTG
Source organism: Rubrivivax rivuli (assembly GCF_004016505.1). GTDB lineage: Bacteria > Pseudomonadota > Gammaproteobacteria > Burkholderiales > Burkholderiaceae_C > Rubrivivax > Rubrivivax rivuli. Next base: position 939,372 of record NZ_SACR01000001.1, read on the forward strand.
GCGCTGGCGCAGCAGCAGCCACAAGAGCAGCAGCGGCAGCCACAACGGCAGCAGCAGCGCCACCAGCCCGGCCAGCACCGCGAGCATCACCGCCGCCACGCCCAAGGCGGCCCCGAGCAGGCCGATGGCCAGGCCCAAGGGCATCAGCAGCAGCACCGCCAGCAGGCCCGCCGCCGTGGCCAGCACCGCGGCCGTGCCGCCGGCGAACAGCGCGCCCAACACCAGCAGCAGCGTGCCCAGGCCGTCGTTCTCGATGTCGCCGTGGCCCAGGTGCCAGCTGGCAGTCAGCCCGGGCTCGACGAGGTTGTCGAGCACGAGCGCCACGCCCGTCAGCAGCAGCGCCGCCACCAGCGCCAGCCCGAGCAGCAGCAGCCAGGGCCACAGCCGCCGCCGGCGCACGGGCAGGGCCGGCGGCGCTGGCGGTGCCGCGCCGCGGCGGCCCGGGGCCGGCGTGAACGCATGGATGGCTTCATCGTCCAGCGCGCTGAAGGCGCCGGGTTGCGCGGTGGGGTTCATGCAAAGCTCCCTTCCACGGCCTTGTAGGGCACGGTGATGGTGACGACGGTGCCGTTGGGTTGGTTGGCGGCCACGGTGAGGCTGGCCTTGGGGCCGTAGAGCAGCTGCAGCCGTTCGCGGATGTTGGCCAGGCCCACGCCGGTGCCCGCCGTGGCGGCCTTGCCGAAGCCCAGGCCGGTGTCGGCCACCGTCACCTGCAGCCGGCCATGCACGATCTCGGCCTTGAGCTGGAGCGTGCCGCCTTCGGCCTTGGGTTCCAGGCCGTGCTTGATGGCGTTTTCCACCAGGGTCTGGATCATCATCGGCGGGAACTCGGCCGAGAGCAGGCCGTCGGGCACCTGGATGTCGGTGGCCAGGCGCTCTTCCATGCGCACTTTCAGGATCTCGAGGTAGGGGCGGATGACAGCCAGTTCGCGGCCCAGGTCGCGCACGCCGCTCATGCCGTCGCCGTTGGCCTCGCGCATCGTGGGCATGCTGGCGCGCAGCAGCGCGATCAGGTTCTTCTGCATCTGGCTGGCGCGGGCCGGGTCGGTCTCGATCAGGTGGTCGATGCTGGCCAGGGTGTTGAACAGGAAGTGCGGCTCCACCTGGGCCTGCATCGCCGCCATGCGCGCCTCCACCACCTGGCGCTTGAGCGCCTCGGCCTCGGCCGTCTCGGTGGCCTGGGCGGCCTTCACCTCGGCCTGCATGCGGCCCTTGTAGGTGAACTTCAGCACCGCCGAGCCCAGCACCCACAGCAGCGTGAGTTGCATCAGGAAGTCGCCGATGCCCACGCGCGTCTCGTGCTCCTCGAAGCGCGGGCCGGTGCGCTCGCGCACCAGGTCGGCCAGGGCGCTTTCGGCGTCGCGGCGGGCCTGCTCGGCGTCGCGCTCGGCTTGCGCCGCTTCTTCACGGGCTTCGCGCGCGGCCTCCTCGATGTCGCGGCGGGCTTCTTCCACGGCCTGGCGGATGGCGTCGCTGATCTGCCCGGGGGGGATGCGGATGTCCACCGACGCGCCAGCTGCGGCCGAGGCGGCCGCCGAGGCCGAAGCGGCCGATGCAGCGGCCGAAGGCTTGCGCGTGATGCGCACGCCGTCCTCGCCGATGCTGATCTGCACGTCACCCAGGTCGCCGGGGGATTTCGGTTCACGCGGCTTCGGCGCGGCCGGGGCGCGTGGGGCCGCGGGGGGCATCACCACCACGCTGGGCGGGCGCACTTCCACGGTCCGCGTGAAGCGCCAGGTGAAGGGGGGCGAGTCGTGCACGATGGCCATCACCACGATGAGCGCCAGCGCCAGCACGATGAAGCGACGCCAGCTGATGCCCACGAGCCAGGTGCCGTAGGCGTGGAAGGCCCGCACGGCCCCGGAAGAAAAGCGCTGCCAGCGGTCGGGCCAGGGGGAGGGGGGATTCATGGTCGGGTCGGGCGGGGGGCTCGGATGCTGTGCACTGTACGCAGCGGCCCCGGGGCCGCCAGGGGCGCACGACGCGGCGCACAGGCGGCGTGACAGGGTGCATCTCACGACGATGGGCCGCCGCGGGAACTTTTCGGCGCCGCCGCGCCAATAGCAGGCAGAGACACCGCGATGCTGCCCTTCGTGCCCTTCCAACCCCGCCGTCGCGCCGCAAGTACCGCCGTGGCCGACGTGCCGGCCCTCTTGGCGCAGCTGGCCGCGGGCGACAGCGCGGCACTGGACGAGCTCTACCGCCGCGAGAGCGGCCCGGTCTACCGCTACGCGCTGGCGCTCAGCGGCAACGCGGCCTCGGCGGCCGATGCCACGCAGGAGGCCTTCATCGCGCTGGCGACGCGGCCCCAGGGCTACGACGCCGGCCGTGGCAGCCTGGGCGCCTACCTGGCCGGCGTGGCGCGGCACCACCTGCAGGCGCTGTGGCGCAGCCAGCGCCTGGAAGACAGCCTGGAGCCCGGCCCCGACGAGCCCGGCGGTGCCCCGGGCGAGCGCGCCGGCCTGCCGCTGGCGGGCACGGCGCCCTCGCCCGAGACCCTGCTGGTGCGCGTGCAGGACAGCGCCGAACTCTGGGCCGCGCTGCGCAGCTTGCCGGCACCGATGCGCGAGGCGCTGGTGCTGGTGGACCTGCAGGAACGCCCCTATGCCGAAGCCGCGCACATCGCCGGCTGCGAGATCAACACCCTGCGCACCCGGCTGCACCGGGCGCGCCTGAAGCTGGCGGCGCTGCTCGGCGCCGACGGCAGGAGCCCGCCATGAGCGCCCTTCCTTCCGACCCCCGCGACGGCCCGGCCCGCCCGCCCCCACGCCCGCTGGCCGAGGTGCTGCGCGAGGCCGGTGCCGAGCTGCAGGGCCGTCAGCCGCCGCCCCGGCTGCTGCGGCAGCTGCGTGCGGCGATGGCCCCCCGGCCCTGGTGGCAGCGTGTCTGGGCCGCCGGCCCGCGCGCGCCGGCGGCGGCTTTCGCCACCGTGCTCGTGGGCACGGCATTGCTGCTGGTGATGCGGCCGGCGGTGAACCCGCCCCTGGTCGACGAGGCCCTGCAAGACAGCGGCTTCGTGGCCGTGGCGCCACCACAGCACTGGCCGCAGAGCGACACGCCGGCCTGGCTGGTCAGCACCGAGCTGCAGCGTGAGCGGCTGGCCACCCTGGGCCTGCCCTTCGACCCCTCGCGGGCCGGCGAGGCCGTGCGAGCCGAGCTCTTGCTGCACCCGTCCGGCGAAGTGCTGGCGGTGCGCTTGCTGAACTGACGAGCTCTCGAATCCTGAACCCCGAAACCCGAATCCCTGCCTGAGGACCCGCCATGAAGAAGCCCTGTTCGTTCCTGTTGTCCTGCCTGGCCGGTGCGGCGCTGGCCAGCACCCTGCCGCCGCTGCCGCCGGCTGCGCCGCCACCCCCCGCCGTGCCGGGCCTGCTGGCGCAGGCGGGGCTGGATGCCCCGGTGTTCATCGGCGAGGGCGCGGTCAACTTCGTCACCGGCGCCGCCGGCGGCGAGCGTGTGGTCAAGGGCGCGCCCTACTGTGCCGAGGCCGAGCAGGAGACGGTGCAATGGCTGGCCGATGGCCAGGGCGGCGCGCCCAACCGCGTGACACGCCGCGTCAGCACCCAGCTGTGCCGCGACGGCGAAGGCCGCACACGGCAGGAGATCGGCCGCGGCGGCCGCACGCTGGTCTACCTGCGCGACCCCGTGGCACGTGAGAGCTGGCTGCTCGACCCCGAGCGCAAGACGGCCCGGCCCGTGGGCGGCGGCCATGCCATTGCCGTGGAGTCGGCGCTGGTGGCCGACCACGCCGAGCGGCTTCGCGATTGGGCGCGCAACGTGGCCAGCCGCGCTCGCCAGGCCGCCAGCGAAGCCGGTGCCGCGGGGGCGCCCTTGCCGCCGCTGCCCCCGCCCCCGCCGGGCGCCGCACAGCCGGTGGTGATCGAGCGCACGCTGAGGAGCGCACCGGGCGAAACCCGCCGCGAGGTGCAGGTGATCCGGCTGTCGCAGGAAGCGGCACCAGGGCTCGAGGTGCCGACGCCGCCACCGGGGGTGCAGTGGCGCGCCCAGGTGCTGGCGCCGCGCGGCCCGGCGACGGTGCAGGCGCTGCCGGCGCGCGACATCGAGGGCCTGCGCGCCCATGGCGAGCGCAGCAGCTGGGTCATCGAGGCGGGGAAGGTGGGCAACGAGAAGCCCATCCAGATCCTGCGCGAGGTGTGGACCTCGCCAGAGCTGATGCTGACCTTGCAGACCCGGGACTTCGACCCGCGCAGCGGGGAAGTGAACTACCGGCTGAAGAACCTGAAGCGGGGCGAGCCCGACCCGGCCCTGATGCGCGTGCCCGCCGACTACGCGCGCCCGGCGCCCAAGGCGCCTGCCACGCGCAGCGCGCCGGCGGCGGGTTGAACGGTTCCTGGGCTCAGGCTCCGAGGCTGGTGGCCAGGGCCAGCACCAGGGTGGCGGCGGCGGCGCACAGCACCAGGCGCAGCAGGTGGCGGTCGGCGGCGTCGACGCTGGCCATCAGCTCGCGGGCATCGCTGCCTTCGGCACGGCCCAGGCTCGACCAGGCCCACGGGCCGTCTGCGACGCTGAGGGTGTCGGCGAAATCGGGGCGGGGGGTGGGCTTGGCGATCATGGGCGGGCTCCTCGGCTCTTGTGGGTCTGACCTGGCTCGGCGCCCTGCTCGGGCTGCCATGTCGAGGTTGTAGGCCTCCACCCGTTACGCACCCGTTACGCCCCGCGGCGGCTCACGGCCTGGGGCTGTCACGCTGCCGGCCCACGCAAGCCCGGGGGGTGCTGCCCCTTATCCGGCCGCGCCGGGCAGCGGCCCCAGCAACTCGCGGTGCAGCGGGTGCTGGTGCAGGAAGCTGTCGGCAAACTCGGCCGGCACGTGCGCGGCTGCCGTCGTGCGCAGCCAGGCCCGGCCTTCGTCCCACAGTGCCTGGGCCTCGGCCCTGCGCCCGCCACACAGCCAGGCCAGGGCCGGGGCGGTGTAGCGCAGGGCGCGGTCGGCATGCAGCGCCTCGGTGCCGCTGGCCCGGGCGGTGGCCCGCCGGGCCAGTGACAGCGCCTGCGCGGGCTCGCGCACGCGCTGCGCGGCGTGCAGCAGTGCGCCGAGTTCCGCACCGTGCAGGCTGAGGCCTTGCGCCTCGTCGGCCACGGCCAGCAGCCGGGCGATGGACTCGGCCGGGCCTTCGGCCAGGGCCTGCTCGGTGCGCACGATCAGCCGCAGTTCGGGCCAGCCATCGGCCGGCGCCAGGGTGGCGGCCTCGGCCAGCAGCGCGCTGGGGTCGAGCCGCAAGCGCCGCTGCAGGCGGGCCAGCAGCACCAGCCAGCGCACCGCGTAACGCGCCGGCATGCGCCGCGCGGCGGCCAGCGCCTCGCCGCCCAGCACCTGTTGCGCGCGCGCGTGCTGGCCGAGTTCCAGCCACACCTGCGCCAGCGGCAGCCGCGCCACCGGCACGCGCGAAGGGTTGCGCTCGGAGATGATGTCTTCGGCGCGCCGGCACCACTCCAGCGCCGTGGCGTAACGCCCGGCGCCGCGCTCGCACTGCGCCTGCAGCGTGGCGATGTAGCCCGCGCTGCTGCCGTCCAGTTCGTAGGTGCTGACGATGCGCTGCGCCTGGGCAATCTGCGCGGTGGCCAGCGCCAGGTCGCCGGCGTCCAGGCAACTGCTCGCGTAGTTCGCCAGGTTGGTGGCGAGTTGGGAGTGATCACCAACATCGCGGCTGATCGAGACACAGCGTTCGTAGTGGGGCTGCGCGTCCAGCGGCCGCCCGAGGTTGCTCAACACCACGGCGAGGTTGCCGTGGAACTCGGCGGCCACCTCGGGCGCGGCCAGCAGGCCGATGCCCTGCTCGGCGGCGCGCATGTGGGGCAGTGCTTCCTCGAAGCGGCCGGTGAGGCTCAGCGCCGTGCCCAGGCGCTGGCGCAGCAGTGTGAGCAGGGCTTCGTTGCCCAGCGGCTCGGCCAGCGCCAGCGCAGCGCTGCCCTGCTCGATGGCGGTGTCGAAATCGCCCAGCACCGCGCTGTACCAGGCGCGGTCGCCGGCGGCCAGGGCCTGCTGCAGCGGCGTGCGGGCCAGGGCTTGCAGGCGGTCGACCAACGGCAGGCCGTCGGCCTGGCGGAGGGTGTTCATGTGGCCCTCGATGGCATCGCGCAGCAGGTCGAAAGCCTCGTCGGGGCGTTCGGCGGCCTCGGCGATGTCGGCAGCGCGCAGCAGGAAGCCGATGCGTTCGTTCTCGCGCAGCGAGCGGTGCGCGAGTTCGGCCGCAGTGCGCAGCGCCGGCAGGGCGCGAGCGCGCTGGCCGGCGGCTTCCCAGTGGGCGGCCACGCGGGCGGGGTCGGCGGCGTGCGTGTCGGCGGTCTGGGTTTCCAGCCATGCCGCCGTTTGGCCGTGCAGATGGCGAGCGATCACTTCGGGCAGACCCTGCAGCACGGCGTCGTGCACCAGGTCGTGCGCGAAGGATTCGCCGCGCAGCACCTGCTGGGCTTCCAGTTCGGCCCAGGGGTCGGCCAGGTCGAGCACGCTGCGGCCCAGCAGGTGGGCGGCCAGAGCGATGCTGAAGTCGACGCCGGCCACGGCCGCCACGCGCGCCAGTTGCAGCGCCGGGGCCGACAGGCGCGCCAGCTGCTGGCCGATCAACTGCGCCAGCGTGTCGGGTCGCGGCAGCTGTTCGGCCACGCCCGGCGCGGCCAGGGTGCCCAGGCTGCCGTCGCTCCAGGCCAGCTTCAAAGTCTCCAGCGCGAAGAGCGGGTTGCCGCCGGTGCGCTGGCACAGCACCGGGGCCAGCGCAGCGCCTGAGACGCCCGGCAAGCCCAGAGAGTCGACGAACTCGGCCATCGCGGCTTCGGACAGCGGCTGCAGCGGCAGCCGGGTGTGCGGCCCGGCCGCGGCCAGTGCCAGCAGCAAACCCGAGAGCGGCGTGCCCGTGGCCGCCGGCCGCAGCCCCAGGCAGCAGCGCGGCAGGCTGTCGCCACGGGCAGCCACCAGGTCGCGCGGCGCTGCCACCAGGCCCTGCAAGAGCTCGAGCGTGGCGGCATCGGCGAAATGCAGGTCGTCCAGCACCAGGGTGTCGATGCTGCGCCGGGCGCGTTGCAGCAGCGCCAGCACCGGCTGCGCCAGCGGCTGCTGCGTGGGCGGCAGCGGCTCGGCGGCCTCGGCCAGCTCGGGCAGCAGGGGTGCCAGGGCACGGCGCAGCGCGGGGTCGGCGGCGGCGGGGTCGCGGTCGAGCACCTGGCGCAGCGCCCGCGCGAGCGTGGCGTAGGGCACCAGCGCATCACCGGGGCGGCCGCTGCTGTGCAGCACGCCGGGGCGCATGCCGGCCAGGGCCTGCAGCAGGCGCGATTTGCCCATGCCCGCCTCGCCGATCACGACCACCACCTCGCCGGCGCCCAAGCCCCGCTGCAGCGCGGCCAGTTCGGTGTCGCGCCCCACCAGCCGCGGCGGGCGCAGCACGGCCGCCGGCGGGGCGCTGCGCACGCGCTCGCTGTGCGCCACCGTGCCCGACTGCTCGATGGTGGCCAGCAGCGCCAGCGTGGCGGCGGCCGGTGCCGCGCCCACTTCGTGCTTGAGCATCTGCTCGCAGCGGTCGAAGGCCAGCAGCGCGGCGGCGCGGTCGCCGCGCAGGTAGTGCAGGCGCATCACGCGCCGGTGCGCGTCTTCCGACAGCGGGTCGCGCTCGAGCAGCGCCAGCGCCAGCGGCAGCGCGGCGGCCACGTCGCCGGCGGCTTCCAGCGCTTCGATGCGCGCTTCTTCGCCCTGGCGGGCCGCAGCCCGGCGCGCGGCGCGGCGGCCTTCCAGCCAGGTGTCGATTTCTGGAGCCTCCGGCAGGCGCAGGTCGCCGAGCAGGCCGGTGGCGGTGTCCAGGTCGTGCCGGACGTCGGGGGCCAGGGCCAGGGTGGCGGTGCCGGTGGCGGCGTCGCGCCCGATTTGCTTGCGCAGCCGGAAGAGCCGCTGACGCATGGCGTTGCGCGCTGCCTCGGTTTCGCTGCCCGGCCACAGCAGCGCGGCCAGGCGCTCGCGCGATGTGGGGCCTTCCAGCGCCAGCCAGGCCAGCATCAAGGCGTCGGGCGGGGCCAAGGGCAAGGGCCGTGCGCCGGGCGCGGTCACCACGCTGGGCGCGCCGGTCAGTTGCAGCAGCAGGGGGGTGTCTTGCACGGCGGCGAGGATAGCGGCGGCGCTGCCGGCTGCGGAGCCACGTGCACCCACGGTTCAGGTGAAGAGCTCGACGCGCGCCGCGTTGGTGATGGCCGCTACCGCGGGGTGGGTGATGCGCCGCTCGGCCGAGACAGCGAAGAAGTGTTCGCTGATCTCGCTGCTGCGGCCGATGATCTCCACGCCGTACTGCTCTGCGGTCTCCTGCTCGCAGACGCTGGGCGAGAGGAAGACGCCACCGCCTTCGCGGCCGAAGGCCTTCATCAGCGCGCCGTCGTTGAACTCGCCGACCACGCGCGGGTGCAGGTCGTGGCGCGTGAGCCAGGCCTCGAACTGCGGCCGCACCGACGAGGTGCCGCCGGGCACGAGCATGGGCGCGTCGTTCAAGCAGGCTGGAAAGGGCCCCTGCAGACGGGCGCGCAGCCCGGGCGAGGCGTAGAAGGACATGGCCGACGAACCCAGCGGGTGGTTGAAGGCCTTCACGCTGAGGCGGCTGGTCAGAGGCTCGTCGGTGATGACGAGGTCCAGCTTGTGCAGCGCCAGCTGCGCCATCAGGTCGTTGAACTGGCCTTCCACGCAGATCAGGCGCACCGGGTCGGCCAGGTGCAGCGCCGGCTCCAGCAGCCGGTAGGCCACGGTCTTGGCCAGCGCATCGGCAATGCCGACGCGAAAATCCTGCACAGGCTTGCCAGCGCGGCGTTGCGCCCGCAGTTCGTTTTCCAGCTCGTGGCCGAGGGCGAAGATCTCGTCGGCGTAACGCAGCGCGATGCGGCCGTCGTCGGTGAGCTCCAGCTTGCGGCCGGCCTTGCGGAAGAGCTGGCGGCCCAGGCGGTCTTCCAGCAGCTTGATCTGCCCGGACAGCGTCTGCGGCGTCAGGTGCAGCTGTTCGCTGGCCTTCATGATGCCGCCGGCCTTGGCCGTGACCCAGAAGTAGTGCAGGTGCTTGAAGTTCATGCTTCGAGTTTATCGAACTGACGTTGTCTAAAGTTCGAATTTACGGAGGCATTGGATGTCCCTACATTGCCTGTGTGCGTCGATGGACGACGCCCACTGCAAGGAGATTCAGCATGCGCATGAGCACCAAAGGCCGTTTTGCCGTCAACGCTCTCATCGACCTCGCCCTGCGGGAGGCCGCCGGCCCCGTGGCGCTGGCGACGATCAGCGCACGCCAGCAGGTGTCGTTGTCTTACCTGGAGCAGCTCTTCAGCCGGCTGCGGCGTGATGGCATCGTCGAAAGCACCCGCGGCCCTGGCGGTGGCTACACCCTGGGCCGCCCTGCCGTCGAGATCACCGTGGCCGACATCGTCTCGGCCGTGGACGACCCGATGGAAAGCACCGAAGCCGAAGCCGCCGCCGACGGCCTGAGCCAGGCCCTGTGGCAGCGCCTGAATGCCACGATGCTGCAGCACATGGCCACCATCACGCTGCAAGGCCTGGTGGACGAGCAGAAGGCGCAGGGCGCCACGGTGGAAGTGAAGCCGGTTCGCCGCGCCATCGCCACGCCGCCGGTGGTGAAGCCGCCGCGCACCACGGCGCCGAACTCGGTGTTCGCCTTCGGCCGCAGCTTCGCGCGCTGAACGCCTTCACCTGACACAAAAAAGGGGCCGCATCTGCGGCCCCTTTTCTTTGGTGTCTGCGCATCGCGAGGGGCTCGCCGCCCCCCGCCTTGCATCACTTGTACAGCACCTCGGGCAGCCACATGCCGATGGCCGGGAAGTTGTACAGCAGCACGATGGCCAGCACCTGGATGCCCATGAAGGGCAGCATGCCCGCGAAGATCTGGTTCAGCGTGACGTGCGGCGGGCTCACGCCCTTCAGGTAGAAGGCCGCCATCGCCACCGGCGGGCTCAGGAAGGCCGTCTGCAGGTTCAGCGCCACCAGCAGGCCGAAGAACAGCGGGTCGACGCCGAAGTTGTCGAGCAGCGGGATGAAGATGGGCATGAAGATCACGATGATCTCGGTCCACTCCAGCGGCCAGCCCAGGATGAAGATGATCACCTGGCTCAAGATCAGGAACTCGGTCTTGCTCAGGTTCATCGACATGACCCAGCGCTCGACCAGTTCCTGCCCGCCCAGCAGCGCGAACGCCGCCGAGAAGATGGCGCTGCCCACGAACAGCCAGCACACCATGGCGCTGGTCTTGGCCGTGAGGAAGACGCTTTCCTTCAGCACCGTCATGTTGAACTGCCGGTAGGCCACGGCGAGCAGGAAGCCGCCGAAGGCGCCCACCGCCGCCGCCTCGGTGGGCGTGGCCAGGCCCAACACGATGCTGCCCAGCACCGCCAGGATGAGCACCAGCAGCGGGAAGAAGCTGCTCAGCAGCATCTTGAAGATTTCCAGGCGCTGGAAGCTCAGCAGCGCATAGAAACCCACCAGCGCCAGCGCGCCGACGGCGGTGCCGATGTACCAGCCGCGCGTGGGCGGCGTGCGCTCCGTGCTGACCGGCTGCGCGGCATCGGCCGTGGCAGCGCCCGGGGGCTCTTGCACGCCGCCACCCGTCTCGGCCGCGGCGGCCGAGGCGCCTTCACCGGCGGCCGGCGGTTCCTTCACACCTCCTTCAGCGGGCGGTTCCTTGACGCCACCCTCGGCCGGCGGCTCCTTCACACCGCCTTCGGCCGGTGGCTCCTTGACGCCACCTTCTGCAGGAGGCTCCTTCAGATCGCCGCCGCCTTCTGCGGGCGGTTCCTTCAAGCCACCGCCTTCGGCCGGTGGCTCCTTCAGCCCACCTTCGGCGGCAGGTTCGGCCAGACCGCCCGGCGATTGCAGGCCGCCGTCTGATGCAGCCGTGGCATCGGTGCGCGCGGCATCGGCTTGCGCTTCCGCGCTGGGCGGGGCCGTGTTGACATGCCAGCTCAGCCCGGCCACGGCCGCGAACAGCAGCGCCGGCAGCAGCGCAACGAAGAGCTGCTTGACGATGTAGCCGGTGGGCACGGCCACGTTGCGGTGGCCCTTCAGGGCGCGCAGCAGCGCCGGCAGCGCGTTGTTGCCGATGTGCTGCGCGATGGGCTCGGTCATCGGCGGCAGCGGCACGAAACGCTCGGCGGCCGACAGCGGTGGCATCAGCGCCGGCTTGAGCTTGGCCAGGATGATCACGTACAGCACGTACAGACCGGCCAGCATGATGCCGGGGAAAAACGCCCCGGCGTAGAGCTGCACCACCGAGACACCGGCCGTGGCGCCGTAGACGATGAGCATCACGCTGGGCGGGATCAGGATGCCCAGGCAGCCGCCGGCCGTGATGGCACCGGCCGAGACGCGCACGTCGTAGCCGCCGCGCAGCATCTGCGGCAGCGCCAGCAGGCCCATCAGCGTGACCACCGCGCCCACGATGCCGGTGGCCGTGGCGAAGACCGCGCAGGTGAAGAGCGTGGCCACGGCCAGGCTGCCGGGCACGCGCGCCATCGCCAGGTGCAGGCTCTTGAAGAGCTTCTCGATCAGGTTGGCGCGTTCGACGAGGTAGCCCATGAACACGAACAGCGGGATCGAGATGAGCACGTCGTTGCCCATCACCTTGAAGGCGCTCTGCACCATCAGCGTGAGCGTCTTGGAGGTGTTCTCCTCGTAGGCGATCCACGTGAAGATCATGCCCATGCCCATCAGCGTGAAGGCCGTGGGGAAGCCCAGCATGATGGCCACGACGACCAGGCCCAGCATCATCAGGCCGAGGTGGCCGTTGGTGATCTTGTCGGCCGAGAGCAGCATCGTCGCGGTGCCCGCGATGATCAGCCCCATGATGATGAAGCCGAACCAGAGTTCCTTGCGGATCTTCACTTGGCGGCCTCCTGCTTGACCACGAACTTGTCGAGCTGGGCGATGTCTTCGTCCTTCACGTGCACCATGGCCTTGAGTTTGTCGACGTCGACCTCTTCGACGTCTTGTTCACGGGAAGGCCACTCGCCGTCGCGGATGCAGGCGATGCAGCGCACGATCTCCACGATGCCCTGCAGCAGCAGCATGCCGCCGGCGATGGGAATGGCGAACTTGAACGGGTACAGCGGCAGCGGCGTGGCACTGAAGGTGCTCTCGCGGATGGCCAGCGATTCGTTGGCGAAGATCCAGCCGGCGTAGGTGAGCGCCACCACACCCGGCAGGAAGAAGAGGAAATAGAGGAGCAGGTCCCACGCGGCTTGCGTGCGCGGGCGGAAGAAGCTGTAGAGCACGTCGCCGCGCACGTGCCCGTTCTTGCTGAGCGTGTAGGCGCCGGCCATCATGAACAGGGTCCCGTACATCATGACCTGCGCGTCCAGCGCCCAGTCGTGCGGGTTGTTGAGCGCGTAGCGCGAGAACACTTCCCAGGTGATCATCAGCGTCAGGCTGACGATCAACCAGGCGAACAGCTGGCCAAGCCACGTGGATATGCGGTCCACCAGCAGCAAGAGGCTTTGCATCGCGGCAATCTCCGGGAGATACACAGACGGGAACCAGGGATTCTCGCCCAGGAAAAAGGGCCACCGGCCTGTTGGCTGCGGTGGCCCCGTGCGGGCGGAGCGCGGAGGCTCAGGCCTTCTTGGCCGGGCGGAAGTAGTGGTTCCAGGCCATCTTGAAGTCGACCATGTAGTCGTTCTGCCAAGAGCCGGCGCGCTCGGCGAAGGCGCGCTGCGAGTCGAGGATCTTCTTGAACAGCGGGTTCTCGCCGGCCTTGGCGGTGGTGACCTTGTCCCAGGCGGCCAGCTGGGCACGCAGGATGGGATCGGGCGTCTTGTAGAAGTTGACCTTGGCCTTCTTCAGCTCGATGTAGTCCTGGCTGTTGCGCTGGATGGCCTTCCACGACATGTCGGCGCTGGCAGCCTGCACCGAGTAGTCGATGACGGCCTTCAGCTCGCCCGGCAGTGCGTCGTACTTGGTCTTGTTGAACAGGATCTCGAACTGCTCGCCGCTCTGGTGGAAGCTCTGCAGCATGCAGTTCTTCACCACGTCGGGGAAGCCGAGCAGGCGGTCGGAGCTGGCGTTGTTGAACTCGGCCGCGTCGATCAGGCCGCGGTCGAGCGCCGGCACGATCTCACCGCCGGGCAGCGGGTTCACGGCGGTGCCCAGTTCCTTGAACACATCGACGGCCAGGCCCACGGTGCGGAACTTCAGGCCCTTCATGTCGGCCACGGTGCGCACCGGCTTCTTGAACCAGCCCAGCGGCTGCGTGGGCATGGGGCCGTAGAGGAAGGACACCACGTCGATGTTCAGCGACTTGTAGATCTCCTTCAGCATGGCCTCGCCACCACCGTAGTAGTGCCAGGCGAGAACCATGTTGGGGTCCATGCCGAAGGCCGGGCCCGAACCCCACAGCGCCAGCGCCGTGTTCTTGCCGTAGTGGTAGGCCACCACGCCGTGGCCGCCATCGAGCGTGCCCTTGTTGACGGCGTCCAGCAGCTGGAAGGCCGGCACCACCGAGCCCGAAGGCAGCACTTCGATCTTCAGGCGGTTGCCCGCCATGTCGTTGACCTTCTTGGCGAAGTCGTTGGCGTACTCGTGGAAGATGTCCTTCGCGGGCCAGGTGCTCTGGAAGCGGAAGGCGACGGTCTGGGCCGACGACACCATCGGCGTGGCCAGGGCGCCAACGCCCACGGCGCCCGCGGCGGTGGACTTCAGGAAACTGCGGCGCGGGGCCGGCTTCTTGGCTTCGGTCATGGTCTTATCTCCAATGAGGGGCGATTCAGGGGGAGGCAGGCCCAGGGGCCCAGAGGACAACGTCGCACTATGGCCCGCGGCTTCGCAGGGGCACAAGTCGGTCTTACCCGGGCTCTGGCGCCAGCGCGACGGCCAGCCTGTCGGTGGCCAGGGTGCAGGTGTTTTGACTTCGCGCGCACCAATGGCGCCAGCCCGTCAAGGCAACGGCCGACGGCCTTCCACCTGCACGAGCAGGCGCACGCGGTCGCCCACCAGGGGCAAGCCGAAAGTGGCGCCGTACTCGCTGCGCGAGACCTCGCCTTCGAAGTCACCCCCGCAGACCTCCACGCGGGCGCCTTCGTGCACGGCCTCGCGGCAGGTGTAGCGCTGCGCCCGCAGCTCCAGCGGCTGGCTCACGCCGCGCCAGGTGAATTCACCGCGCAGGGCCCGCACACGCGGGCCTTCGAAGCTGAAGCGCCGGGCCACGAAATAGGCCACCGGGTGCGCGGTGCTGGCCAGCAGGTCGTCTTGCCGCAGCCGGCTGTTGAAGACGGCCAGCCCGGTGTCGACGGTGGCGGTGGGAATGGTGAGACCCACCTCGCCCGTGCCGGCGGCAGGGTCGAGCGTGACGCTGCCCTCGATGGGCCCGATGCGCCCGCGGATGGTGCTGGTGCCGAAATGCAGCACCTCGAAGTGCACCCAGCTGTGGTCGCGGTCGAGCGTGTAGCTGCGTGGCTGGGCCTGGCCGGGTGGGGCCAGCGCCAGCAGGGCGCCAAAAAGCAGAGCGGGCAGCGATGCGGGCATGTTCATGCCTGCATGCTGCCCGAGAACGGGGCCCTGGGCGGCGCCAGGGCTGCTGCCGTGAGCGCTTTACTGCTTGACGGCTTCCACCTGGATCAGCAGGCGGATGTTGTCGGGGATGCCGGGCAGGCCGTAGGTGCTGCCCCACTGGCTGCGCTGGATGGTGGTCTCGAAGTCGCCGCCGCAGACCTCGCGCTTGAAGAAGGGGTTCTCGTAGCAGTTGAAGCGCGAGCCCTTCAGTTCCACCGGCTGGGTCTTGCCGAACATCGTGAGCGTGCCCTTCACGCCGGTGACCTTGGTGCCGTCGAAGCTCAGGCCCGTGGCCTGGAAGCGCGCGGTCGGGTGGGTGGCGACGTCGAAGAAGTCCTTGCTCTTCAGGTGGTTGTCAAACGGCGCCACGCCGGTGCTGATGCTGGCCATGTCGATGGTGATGTCGATCTTGCCGGTCTTGGCGGCGCGGTCGATCTCGATCTTGCCTTCCTTCTTGTCGAAGCGGCCCCGGTTGGTGCTGGTGCCGAAGTGCAGCGCTTCCCAGGTCACGAAGGTGTGCGTGGGGTCCAGCGTGTAGGTGGCGGTCTGGGCCTGGGCGCTGGCGCCGAAACCGGCCAGCAGGGCGGCGGCCGCGGCCATGGTGATGAGCTTCTTCATGGGGTTCTCCGAGAGGGGTTGGGGGTGAAGGGGGGTGAAAGAGGTGGGGACAGGGTCGGGGTTCACAGCGGCGCCAGGCCGGTGAGCTGCAGCTTGAAGCGGATCTGCACGTCATCGGCGAGCAGCGAGGTGTCGTTCCAGTCACCATCGCCCACCTTGAAGGCCAGGCGCTTGATCGTGAAGGTGCCGGTGGCAGTGCTCGCGCCTGCGGCCTGGGCCACCTGCACCGGCACCACGACGTTCTGCGTGGCGCCCTTGATGGTGAGCTTGCCCGCCACCTCGAACTTGCCGGCCCCGGCGGCCTTGATGCCCGTGCTCTGGAAGCTGGCCTGCGGGAACTTGGCCACGTTCAGCCAAGTGGCCTTGGGCACCTCGGCGTCGAGCTCCGCGCTGCCGAAGCGGGCGCTGGCGGTGTCGATGGTGAAGGCCACGGTGCCGGTCTCGGGTTTCTTGGGGTCGAGCGTGACCTGGGCCGTGAACTTGCCGAACTTGCCTTCCACCGGCACGCCCATCTGGCGCGTGGTGAAGGCGATCTCGCTGCCGGCGGGCACCAGCACGGCGGGCTTGGCTTGCGCCAGGGCGGGCTGCACGGCGGCGCCGAGCAGGGCGATGGCCAGGGTCAGGCCGAGAAGGACGCGGGAGGACATGGTGGTTTCCTGGGGTGATCGGTTCAAGGGCGGCGGTGCGCTGGCGCGCTCAGGTGCGGCCGGGTTGCATGCGCATCAAGAGGCCGTCGCGGTCGATAAAGTGGTGCTTCAGCGCGCCGGCCACGTGCAGCACCACGATGGCAGCCAGGCCCTTGGCCAGCCAGCCGTGGAAGGGCTTGACGGCGTCGGCCAGCTCGCGGCTGACGGGTACGAAGTCAGGCAGCGGCAGCACGCCGAAGAGCACGATGGGGAAGCCGGCGGCCGAGCTGTAGGCCCAGCCCGAGAGCGGCACGGCGAAGAACAGCACGTAGAGCGCGATGTGCGCGGCGTGCGCGGCGCGTGCCTGCCAGGCGGGCATGGGCAGGTCGGCTGGCGGGCGGTGCGTCAGGCGCCACAGCAGGCGGGCGGCCGAGAGCGTGAGGATGAGCACGCCGGCCCACTTGTGCCAGTTGTAGAGCTTCAGGCGCTGCGGCGAGAAGGGCAGGTCGACCATGTACAGGCCGACCGCGAAGGCGCCGGTGATCATCAGGGCCAGCAGCCAGTGCAGGGCGATGGCCACGCCGGTGTAGCGCTGGGAGGGCAGGGCGGTGTTCATGGGACTGAAGTGTCCCGGGGCCGACCTGGGCGGCCGTTCAAGCCTTTTGATGGCGTCAGACTGCGCGCATGAACCCGGCCGCGGCGAGCGCCGCGTGCTCGGGGGCCGGCAGCAGGCCGTGGCGGTGGCCGAAGGCCAGGGTCACCAGCGCCGCGTCCAACGTCATGCGACCGCGCGGCGAGGTGCCCGCGGCCAGGGCCAGGGCTTCGTCCACCGGCAGCCGGTGGAAGCCGGCCACCTCGCCGTCCTGGTTCTGCGGCTGCAGGCCCGGGGGCAGTTCGAGGTCGTAGGCGTGCAGGTCTTCGAGCTGGCGGCCCTCGGGCACGTCACGGTGCAGGCGCAGCACGGCGGTGGCCTGCACCCCGGCCATCTGCGCGGCGTTCAGGCCGGCTTCTTCCCAGCCTTCGCGCTGCAGCGCCTGCAACGGTGTCTGGCCGGCAGGCACACCGCCGCCGATGAGGTTGTCGTAGAGGCCGGGGTCGGTGGCCTTGTCGAAGGCGCGCTGGGCGATCCAGAGGTGCGTCGGCCGGCCCAGGCTGTCGGCCACGTAGCCGTTGGCGTGCGCACCCAGCGTCAGGCTGCCCCAGAAGCGCGCGGCGGCGCGTTCCATCGTCGCCAGCACGGCGCCGGTTTGGGGGTCGAAAAGCGGGAAGGGTTCGTTGCGCCAGGCGCGGATGTGGCCCTGGGCGCGCAGCGCGGCGTGCACCTCGGCCAGCGCTGCGTCGCGTTCGCCAGGGTCGGCCGTGAGGGTGACGGTTTCGGCCGCCACCCGCAGCCACTGCGGCCAGGCGCGCAGGGCCGGCAGGTGCGCCCGGGCCACGCTGCCCACCTGCACGCCGGCCACGTGGAAAGGCACGCGGGATGCGGCCTGCCCGGGCGCTTCTGCGGCGCTGGCGGCTGCCAGCACCGGGCCCCACCTCATGCGGCCTGCTTCAGCTCACCCGCGCGCCAACGCTTCATCAGCGCTTCCCACTTCGGCCTTGCCGTGGCCAGGTGGCGGGCCTTGACGTGGCCGTAGCCGCGGATCTCTTCCGGGATGCGCGCGATCTCCACCGCCAGCGCGCGGTTGCCGGCGTTCAGCGTCTTCAGCAGCTCTTCGATGCAGGCGCGGTACTCGACGATCAGCGCGCGTTCCATGCGGCGCTCTTCGGTGCGGCCGAAGAGGTCGAGCGCCCCGCCGCGCAGGCCCTTCATCTTCGCCAGCAGCCCGAAGGCGCTGCGCATCCAGGGGCCGAAGGGCTGCTTCACCAGTTCGCCACGCGCATTCGTCTTGGCGATGCCGGGCGGCGCGAGGTGGTGCACGAGCTTGTAGTCGCCTTCGAACATCTCGGCCACCTTCGTGGTGAAGGCCGGGTCGGTGTGCAGGCGGGCGACCTCGTACTCGTCCTTGTAGGCCATCAGCTTGAAGAGGTAGCGCGCCACGGCCTCGCTCAGGGCCGTGCCGCCGCCCAGCGGGGCTTCAGCCGCGCGCACCTTCTCGACGAAAGCGCGGTAGCTCGCGGCGTAGGCGGCGTCCTGGTAGCCGGTGAGGAAGTCCACGCGCGTCTTCAGCATCTCGTCCAGGCCGGGCTTCTTGACGAACTGGATGACCTGCTGCGCCTTGAACAGCGCCTGCACCGCGGCCAGGTCGTGGGCGCAACGCCGGCCCCATTCGAAGGCGGCCTTGTTGTTGTCGATCTGCACGTTGTTGAGCTCGATGGCGCGCATCAGCGCGGCATGGCTCAGCGGAATGCGGCCCTGCTGCCAGGCGTAGCCCATCATCAGCGGGTTCGTGTAGATGCTGTCGCCCAGCAGCTGCACGGCCACCACCTCGGCGTCGAAGGCGCCCACCAGCGCATCGCCCACGCTGGCGCGCACGGCGGCCTCGCAGGCGCCGCCCGGGAACTGCCAGTCGGCGTTCTTCACGAAGCTGGCGGTGGGCGTGCCGTGCGTGTTCAGTGCCACGAAGGTGCGGCCTTGCTGCATCACCGCCAGCGTGTACTTCGCGGCGCCGACGATGCTGTCGCAGGCGATCACGAGGTCGGCCTTGGCGGTGTCGACCTTGGTCGTGAAGATGGCCTCGGGCCGGTTGGCGATCTGGATGTGGCTCCAGGTGGCGCCGCCCTTTTGCGCCAGGCCGCCGGCGTCTTGCGTGACCACGCCCTTGCCTTCCAGGTGCGCGGCCATGCCCAGCAGGCTGCCGATGGTGATGACGCCCGTGCCGCCCACGCCGCCCACCACGATGCCCCAGGCCATTTCGGCCGCCGGCAGCACCGGCTCGGGCAGCGGCGGCAGCGCCGAGAGGTCGCCCTTCTTCTCTTTCTTGGACTTCTTCAGCTGCCCGCCTTCCACGGTGACGAAACTCGGGCAGAAGCCCTTCACGCAGGAGAAGTCCTTGTTGCAGCTGTTCTGGTTGATGCGGCGCTTGCGGCCGAACTCGGTTTCCACCGGCTCCACGCTCAGGCAGTTGCTCTGCACGCTGCAATCGCCGCAGCCTTCGCATACCAGCTCGTTGATGACGACGCGCTTCTCGGGGTCGGCCAGCTTGCCGCGCTTGCGGCGGCGGCGCTTCTCGGTGGCGCAGGTCTGGTCGTAGATGATGGCCGTGGTGCCGGGGATCTCGCGGAACTCGCGCTGGATGTCGTCCAGCCGGTCGCGGTGATGCACGGTGACACCTGCTTCGAGCGCCACACCGTCGTACTTGCCCGGCTCGTCGGTGACGATCACCAGCTTCTTCACGCCTTCGCTGAGCAGGCTTTTCTGGATCTGCAGCACCGTGTGGCCCTCGGCGCGTTCGCCCACCTGTTGGCCGCCCGTCATCGCCACGGCGTCGTTGTAGAGCACCTTGTAGGTGATGTTCACGCCGCTGGCGATGCTCTGCCGGATGGCGAGGATGCCGCTGTGGAAGTAGGTGCCGTCGCCCAGGTTGGCGAAAACGTGCGCATCGGTGCTGAAGGGCGCCTGGCCCGTCCAGGTGACGCCTTCGCCGCCCATCTGGCTGAAGGTTTCGGTGCTGCGGTCCATCCAGGTCGCCATGTAGTGGCAACCGATGCCGGCCAACGCGCGGCTGCCCTCGGGCACGCGCGTGCTGGTGTTGTGCGGGCAGCCGCTGCAGAACCAGGGCGCACGCTCGCCGGTGTCGGCCTTCATCGCGGCGAGCTGCGTTTCGCGCGCGGCGATGGTGGCCAGGCGCTCGTCCATGCGCGCGGCGATGTCCGCCGGCACGCCCATCTTCTTCAGGCGCTTGGCGATGGCCTTGGCGATGATGGCCGGCGTGAGGTCGCCCTTGGCGCGCAGCAGCCAGTTGTCGCTGGGGTTGGGGCGGCTCCATTCGCCGCCGTCGCTGTCACCCTCCGGCTCGTCGAACTTGCCCAGCACGTTGGGGCGCACGTCGGGGCGCCAGTTGTAGAGCTCTTCCTTGAGTTGGTACTCGATGACCTGGCGCTTCTCTTCCACCACCAGAATCTCTGAAAGCCCGGTCGCGAAATCGCGCGTGATGCTGGCTTCCAGCGGCCACACCACGTTCACCTTGTGCAGGCGCAGGCCGATGGCCTGGCAGGTGGCGTCGTCCAGGCCCAGGTCGGCCAGGGCCTGGCGCGTGTCGTTGAAGGCCTTGCCGCTGGCGATGACGCCGAAGCGGTCTTGCGCCGTGGCGATGACGTTGTGGTTCAGCTTGTTGGCGCGCACATAGGCCAGGGCCGCGTACCACTTGTAGTCCATCAGCCGCGCTTCCTGCTCCAGCGGGGCATCGGGCCAGCGCACGTGCAGGCCGCCGGGCGGCATGACGAAGTCTTCGGGCAGCACGATCTTCACGCGATCGGGGTCCACCACCACGGAAGACGAAGACTCCACCACCTCCTGGATGGTCTTCATGCCGCTCCACACGCCGCTGAAACGGCTCATGGCGATGGCGTGCAGGCCCATGTCCAGGATGCCCTGCACGTCGGACGGGAAGAACACCGGCAGCCCGCAGGCCTTGAAGATGTGGTCGCTCTGGTGCGGCGCGGTGCTGCTCTTGCTGACGTGGTCGTCGGCGGCGATGGCGATCACGCCGCCGTGCTTGGAAGTGCCGGCCATGTTGGCGTGCTTGAACACATCGCTGCAGCGGTCCACGCCCGGGCCCTTGCCGTACCAGATGCCGAAGACGCCGTCGTACTTCTTGCTCTGCGGCCACAGGTCGAGCTGCTGCGTGCCCCACACGGCGGTGGCGCCGAGTTCTTCGTTCACGCCCGGCTGGAAGACCACGTGCTTGGCCGCCAGGTGCTTCTTGGCGGCCCACAGCGCCTGGTCATAGCCGCCGAGTGGGCTGCCGCGGTAGCCGCTGATGAAGCCGGCGGTGTTCAGCCCGGCGCGTTCGTCGCGCTCGCGCTGCAGCATGGGCAGGCGCACCAGGGCCTGCACGCCGCTCATGAAGGCACGGCCGCTGGAGAGGCTGTACTTGTCGTCGAGCGTGACGGACTCGAGCGCCTTGCGGATGTGTTCGGGCAAGGGGGCATTCATGCGGCGGGCTCCTCGGTGCTGCAGGGCGAACGCGGATGCCACAACGGCCCGCAAGACGCGTGCCGCAGTGTAGGTAAACGCGTCTGGCATGTCTTTTCTTTTGATGCCCGCTCAGGCATGCTGCAAGAAAGGAGCTTGCTCGAAAGTGGCCAACAAGAAGCAGATCGTGCCCAACCGGGTGAAATCAGGGAAAACCTCAGTCGGCGGGGTTGCGCCGCCCCCTGAGCCGGCCGAAGCCGACGGCACCCGTGCGCTAGACCGCTACGACGTGGCCATCCTGCGCGAGCTGCAGGCCGAAGCGCGGCTGTCCAACACCGAGCTGGCCGCCCGCATCGGCCTGAGCGCCGCGCCCACCTGGCGCCGCGTGAAGTGGCTGGAAGAGCAGGGCTACATCACCGGGTACAGGGCGGAGATCGACCGCCGCAAGATCGGCCTGGGCGTGCTGGCCTTCGTGCGCGTGGACGCCGAGCGCCACAACGCGCAGGCCACGCAGGCGCTGGAAGCCGCCATCCGCGAGCTGCCCGAGGTGGTGGCCTGCCACTACATCAGCGGCACGGGCACCTTCGAGCTGCACGTGATGGCCACCGACCTGGATGCGTTCTCGCGCTGGGCCATGCAGACGCTCTTCAAGCTGCCGCACGTGAAGGACCTGCAGACCAGCTTCAGCCTGGGCGAGGTGAAGGCGGGCGCGGCGCTGCCGCTTTCGCACCTGTTGCGCGTGCGCTGAGCGCCGAGGAGGCCCGGCGCGGCCCTGCCTGGTGCAGGGGCGGCCCCAGGCGAGTGCGCTACCCTCCGCGCCTCATGACCCGCCTGCTCGACCTGCTGCTCGGCACCGAACCCAGCCAACGCACCCGCCTGGCCCAGGCCGGGCTGGCGCTGCTGCTGCTCGCGGCCGGCGTGGCGGCGATGAACTACTTCGCCGCGGTCGGCGTCGCGCCCTGGGCGCCGGTGCTGTGGTGGTCGGCCGTCACGCTGGCGGGCATGGTGGGCTTTTTCCTGATGATCCGCAGCGGCGCCTCGCGCCGCTGGTCCGAGCCTTCGCTGACCGTGCCGCAGATGGTGTTTGCGCTGGCCAGCGGGGCCGTGGCCTACGCCCTGCTGGGCGCCGGCCGCGGCGCGGTCTTCCCGATGGTGATGGTGGTGCTGATGTTCGGCATGTTCATCGCCTCGCCGCGGCAGATGCGCTGGGTGAGTGCCTACGCGGTGCTGCTCTTCGGTGCCGTGATGGCCGCCATGGCGGTGCTGCGGCCGGCGGCCTACCCCTGGCGCATCGAACTCGGGCACTTCCTGCTGGTGGCCACCATGGTGCCGGGCGTCTCGCTGCTGGCCTCGCGCCTGTCGCGCCTGCGCCAGCGCGCCCGCCAGCAGCGCGCCGAGCTGGCGCAGGCGCTGTCCAACCTGCGCGAGCACACCACGCGCGACGAGCTCACCGGCCTCATCAACCGCCGCCACATGCAAGAGCTCATCGACCAGGAGCACCAGCGCTGCATCCGCAGCGGCCAGAGCTTTTGCCTGGCGGTGCTGGACATCGACGGCTTCAAGCCCGTCAATGAAGCACATGGCTATGCGGTGGGCGATGCCGTGATGCGTGCCGTGGCCCAGGAGGCGCAGCGCCATGTGCGCGTCTCCGACATGCTCAGCCGCTGGGAGAGCGACGACTTCGTGCTGATGCTGGGCGACACGCGCGCCGCGCTGGCCCGCGGCGGCCTGGAGCGCCTGCGCCAGAAGGTGGGGGCCTTGCGCATCCTGCATGGCAACACGGCGGTGGCCGTCACCATGAGCTGCGGCCTGGCCGAGCACCACGCCGGCGAGGCGGTGGCGCAGACCCTGGAACGCGCCGCGCGCGCCCTGCAGGACGCCAAGGCCCAGGGCCGCGACCGCATCGCCGTGGCCACCTGAGAACCTGGAACGACATTCCCGATGTGGCTCTTGATCCTGGAAGCCCTGGCCGCGCTGGCCGTGCTGATCTTCGCGGTCTGGTGGACGATGTTCTCGGGCCGGCGGCGCGAAGAGACGCCTGAAGACCCGCCCGGCGAAGACCCGCCGCCGAAGGCCTAGGCGCCGCCCGGCCCGCTGCCTTCCGATGGCGGCCTGAAGAAACTCAAGGGCTGCGTGCGCAGCCGGCGCCACAGCGCCGCGCCGATGCGGCGGCGGTCTTGCACACGCACGCCGCGCGAGCGCAGCGCCACGCGGAAGGCCAGCGTGAAGCTCACCGTCAGGTTCAGCACGCCGGTGACGGCAATGCCCGCCACGCACCACCAGAAGGCAGGCTGCGCCAGGAGGCCCCAGCCCAAGGCGCCCAGCGCCGCGCCCAGCTGCCCGCTGGCCAGCGTGACGTGGCGCACGTCGATGGGCAGGCCGAAGAAACCCAGCAGCGCCGGCACCAGCCCCAGCATCAGGCCCAGGCTGATGTTGGCGGCCAGCCCCGAGATGTGGGCACGCCACCAGCGCGCCCAGCGCTGCGCGC
Organism: Rubrivivax rivuli; assembly: GCF_004016505.1. GTDB lineage: Bacteria > Pseudomonadota > Gammaproteobacteria > Burkholderiales > Burkholderiaceae_C > Rubrivivax > Rubrivivax rivuli. Next base: position 962,705 of record NZ_SACR01000001.1, read on the forward strand.
GTGCCGCGCCCAGGCGCGCCACGATGCGCGGGTTCCAGGCGATGGCGCTGTCCAGCCGGTGCAGCACGAACCAGTTCTCGGCCCAACCCGCCACCAGGCTGCTGGCAAACAGCAGCACGCCCGTGAAGGCCGCGAAGAGCGCGGTGGGCCCCAGCAGCGTGATGCTGTGCAGCACGTACTGCGCGTCCTTTTCGCCCACCGGCGTCTCGCCGAACGCCGCCTTGGCGATGAGCTGCACCGCCAGCACGAGCGGGAAGCACATCGCCAGGTTGCCTGCGATGGCCGCCGCCTGCGAGCGGATCAGCTGGGCCACGCGGTCGACGAAGCCTTCGATCTCGGCGTCGCTGGCGCTCGTGCCGCGCGGCAGCGAGGCGGCCATCGCCGGGGCCGTCATCGCGGGCTGCTTGGTGGCCACCGTCCAGTGCAGCAGCATCACCAGCACGAAGCTGGCCGCGTAGTTCACACCGGCCCAGAAGCCGCCCCAGAAGGCCGTGAAGCCCAGGGCCGCGATGGCGAACTTCAGGAAGGTGGTGCCCGCGATGACCGCGCCGCCGCCCAGGGCGCGCCGCAGCATGTCGCGGTACTCGGTGCGGCTGCGGGTGATGTAGTGCTCGCCGGTCTCGGCGCTGCGTTCGGCCACCTGGCGCGCCAGCAGCGAGTAGTGCCGCGCAAACAGGGCGCGCAGGCCCAGCTGTTCGCCCAGCACGCGCAGCAGCTCCAGCAGCAGGCGTCGGCCTTCGGGCAGCGGCTCGGGCGCGAGCACGCAATCCACCAGCTGCTCGATGCGCAGCGTGCGCCCGCGCAGCTGGTCGAGGTCGAAGACGATGTCCACCGACACGCCGTACTGCTCCAGGTGCGGCATCACGCTGGCGGCGGCGTGGCGGCAGGCGTCGAGCAGCGCGCGCAGGTAGGCGGCGGCCTTCAGCGCTTCGTCATGACGGCCCTGCAGCACCGCCTCGCGCAGCGCGGCGGCCGCCTGCGTGAGCTGGCGGAAGGGCTCGTCCTGCAGCGCCGTGGCGTCCATGCGCTGGCGCAAGGCCGTGGTGTGGCCGGCCGAATGCACCGCGCTGACGAGGATGGTGATGGCGCCCAGCAGCACGCCGCGCAGCACCTCGCCGTCGGCCGGGCCCAGCAGCTTGGCTGCGCGGGCCAGCGTGCCGCTGTCCAGGGCGGCCACCCACTCGGCGTCTTCGGGTTCGAAGAGCAGGCGGAAGAGGCTGGCCAGGTCGCGCGTCTCGGGCGTGCCGGGCAGCAGGCGCAGGTGCACGCGCGAGATCAGTTCGCTGCCGAAGGACAGGCGTGCGCCGAAGCCCAGGTCGGCGAACAGCGAGGCGGCGTCGATGTCGCGCCAGAAGGCCTCGGCCAGGCCCTGCACCTGCTGGCGCAGCTGCTCGTTCTTCTCGACCTGGTTCAGCAGGTGGCGCAGGCGCAGCACCGGCAGCGGGGTGCGGGTGTGATCAGGCGGCTCGGTGCCCGGCGGCGCGGGTGTGGCCGAACGCGGCGCGTGCCGCAGCCATTCCATCAGGCGCACCAGCCACAGGTGGCGTTCGGCCTGACCCGCCTTCGCGTCGGCAGCGTTGATCAGCGCAGTGAGATCCCAGCTCTGCGCCATGCCAGAGGCGCTCAGTGCAGCGCGCCCGGATAGACCAGCGCGAACTCCGGCACCAGGGCGTCGAAGGGGTGGGCGTGTTCGGTCATGCAGAAGAAGGTGCCGCGCATGCTGCCGTGGGGTGTGTCGATGCGCGTCCAGCTCGTGTATTCGAACTGCTCGCCGGGCTTGAGCACGGGCTGGTGGCCCACCACGGCCAGGCCGCGCACGTCTTCGTGGTGGCCGTCGGCGTTGGTGACGACCCAGTGGCGCGCCACGAGCTGCGCCGTCACGTCGCCGGTGTTGCGGATGGTGACGGTGTAGGCGAAGGCGTAGGGCCCCTCGGGCGGCTGAGACTGCTCGGGCAGGTACTGCACGCGCACTTCGCAGGTGAACTCGGGTTTGGCCATGGCGCGCATTCTAGGAGCCGCCCCTGGGCGGCGCGCCCCCGCCCCGGCGTCGGCGGCGTGGACACCTAGAATCGAAAGATGAGTGATTTCCGCATCGCCCCGAGCATTCTTTCGGCCGACTTTGCCCGCCTTGGCGAAGAAGTGCGCAACGTCATCGACGCCGGCGCCGACTGGATCCACTTCGACGTGATGGACAACCATTACGTGCCCAACCTCACCTTCGGGCCCATGGTCTGCCAGGCCTTGCGCAAGCACAGCCGCGTGCCCATCGACGTGCACCTGATGGTGCAACCGGTGGACGCGCTGGCGCAGGCCTTCTGCCAGGCCGGTGCCGACCTGGTGAGCTTCCACCCCGAGGCCAGCGCGCACGTCGACCGCACGCTGCAGCTCATCAAGGCCGAGGGCAAGCAGGCCGGCCTGGTGTTCAACCCCGCGACGCCGCTGGACGTGCTGCAGTACGTCATCGACAAGGTCGACCTGATCCTCATCATGAGCGTCAACCCGGGCTTCGGCGGGCAGAGCTTCATCCCGAGTGCGCTGCGCAAGATCGAGCAGGCGCGCAAGCTCATCGAACAGACCGGCCGCGACATCCGCCTGGAAGTGGACGGCGGCATCAAGGTCGACAACATCCGCCGCGTGGCCGATGCCGGCGCCGACACCTTCGTGGCCGGCAGCGCCATCTTCAACCAGCCCGAATACAAGGCTGTCATCGACGCCATGCGCGCGGAACTGGCGCGCTGATCAGGTCCTGTCGATGCGGCGGGCCAAAACGACTGAGGTGTTGGTCTTGGTGACGCCTTCGATGGCCCCGATCTCATCCAGCAGCTGGTCGAGCCGGGCCGTGGATTCGGTGCGCAGCAGCGCCAGGTAGTCGGATTCGCCGCTCACGCTGCACAGCTGGCGGAGTTCAGGCAAGGCGGCCAGGCGCTGCGTCACCAGCGCGCCGGCCTTCGGTTCGGTGGTGATGCCGACATAGGCTTCCACGCTGCTCTCGCTTTCCAGGGCGGCCAGCCGTACCGTGTAGCCGACGATCACGCCTTCACGTTCCAGCCGGGTCAGGCGCGCCAGCACGGTGGTGCGCGCCACGCCCAGGCGCCGGCCGAGATCGGCGGTGCTGGTGCGGGCGTCGGCCTGCAGCAGGGCGAGCAGGCGGCGGTCGAGGGTGTCCAGCACGGGCATGCGGCATTTTCACCGCCAGCGTGGCTTGCACAGGCCAGGCAGCCTCAGGTTTGCCCGGCAGACGCCGAAAGGCCGCAGAGGGGCGCAGCTTCGCGCCATTCCAGGGGCCTGCATGAAAGTCCGCAAGATCACGATCTTCAGCGGTGAGATCTTTGAAGTGCCGCAAGGCATCCAGCGCATCGACCACCGCGCCACCCACGGCTGGCAGCTGCGTTACGGCGGCACCAAGCTGTACTCAGACGGCGCCGAAGGCGCAGCCGCCTCGCTGCAGCGCGCCACGCAGGAGTTGATCAAGCGCATCAACAAGCTGCCGGCGCCTTCGCTGCTGCAGCGCGCGCCCAGCGCCAACAAGAGCAACCAGTTGCCGCCCGGCATCACCGGCCCCGTCGTGCGCATGCGCCGCAACAGCCAGACGCGCGACTGCAGCCTGATGGTGCTGATCCCGCGCTTCGGCGACAAGCCCAGGCGGCGCACCATCTACATCGGCACCGAGAACACCTACAGCATCGAGCGCTACGAGAAGGCGCTGGAACGCGCCATAGAGATGCGGCGCGAAGCCGAAGAGGCCTACCAGAAGGCCAGCACCCGCGCCAAGCGCGCCGCCGCGCGCGAGATCCGCGAGCAGTTGCAGGCGGCTTGATCGGCTGCAGCGGGCATGGAAAGCCCGCTCGGCGGTTGAGTTCGTCGATACGTTCAATCAGTGTGACGATACGTCGGCTTAAGCATCGTATATGACGCATTGAGGCTTTCTTCCGTCGGGGCTGCGGCCTAGACTGCCGGGCAGTTCAGCCCCTCACGGAAAGCCTTTCCCATGCGCATCACCCTGCTCGGCGCCGGCCACATCGGCCACACCATCGCCCACCTGCTCTCGCACAGCGGCGACTACGAAGTCACGGTCGTCGACCGCAGCCCCGAGGCCCTGGCCAAGCTGGCCGGCATGCCGGTGCAGACCCGTGTGGTGGAGACCTCCGACGCGCAGGCGCTGCTGGGCGCGCTGCGTGGGCAGCAGGCGGTCATCAACGCCTTGCCCTACCACCTGGCCACCCTGGCCGCGACGGCTGCGCGCGAAGCCGGCTGCCACTACTTCGACCTGACCGAAGACGTGGCCGCCACGCGCGCCATCAAGCAGCTGGCCGAAGGCGCGAACACCGCCTTCATGCCGCAGTGCGGTCTGGCGCCGGGTTTCATCGGCATCGTGGCGCACCACCTGGCGCAAGGCTTCGACAGCCTGCAGGAAGTGAAGATGCGCGTCGGCGCGCTGCCGGCCTTCCCGACCAACAGCCTGAAATACAACCTGACCTGGAGCGTGGACGGCCTCATCAACGAGTACTGCCACCCCTGCGAGGCCATCCGCGGTGGCAAGAACATCGAGGTGCTGCCGCTCGAAGGCCTGGAGCACTTCAGCCTGGACGGCACCGAGTACGAGGCCTTCAACACCAGCGGCGGCCTGGGCACGCTGTGCGAGACGCTCGCCGGCAAGGTGCAGACGCTCGACTACAAGAGCGTGCGCTACCCCGGCCACCAGGCGCTGATGAAGATGCTGCTGGAAGAGCTGCAGCTCAACCAGGACACCGAGACGCTCAAGGACATCATGCGCAAGAGCATCCCCAGCACCATGCAGGACGTGGTGCTGGTCTTCGTCACCGTCAGTGGCATGAAGAAGGGTGCGCTGGTGCAGGAGGTCTTCGCGCGCAAGATCTTCGCCGAGCGCAGCGAGACGCACCCGCTGAGCGCCATCCAGATCACCACGGCCGCCGGCATCTGCGCGGCGGTCGACCTCTTCCGCGAAGGCAAGCTGCCGCAGAAGGGCTTCATCCGCCAGGAAGAAGTGGCGCTGCCCGATTTCCTGGCCAACCGCTTCGGCGCGGCGTACCAGCAGAGCCGGCAGGTCGAGAGCATCGGCTGACCCTGCAGCCGGGCGCGGGCCCGGCAGCCCTGTGCCATCACAGGCGCTGGCTATAGTTCGGCGGCCATGCTGCGACCGCTGCGATTGCTGTGCTTGTGGATGCTGTTGTGCACGGGCGCCTGCGCCTACGCACAGAGCGACCCCCTGGCCGAACCGCGCATGGAGCGCGTGGGCGACACACGCTCCATCAATGACGGCGTGGTCACCGCGCTGGCGCAGGACGAGAACGGCCTGCTGTGGATAGGCACCACGGTGGGCCTGGTGCGTTACGACGGCTACCAGCTGCGCCCGGTGCCGGTGCGCAGCGCGCCGGCCGGCGCGCCCCAGGGCGCCAGCCACGTGCGCAGCCTGCTGGCGGCGCCAGGCGGCGTGCTGTGGGTGGGCTTGGAAGGCGAAGGCCTGGCGCGACTGGACATCGCCAGCAACGTCTGGACGGTCTACCGCCCCGATGCCACGCGCGCCGGGGCGCTGGCCAGCGGCACCGTGCGTGCGCTGGCGCTGGATGCCGAGGGTGTGCTGTGGGTCGGCACCACCGGCGGCGGCCTGTACAGCCTGGCACCTGGCGAACAGACCTTCCGCGCCTACCGCCGCGCCAGCGGTGACCTGCCCGACGACCGCGTGCACGCCCTTCGCGTCGACCGCCAGGGCAGCCTGTGGGTGGGCACCTGGAGTGGCCTGTTGCGCAAGCGACGCGGCGAGACGCGCTTCGAGCCTGTGCTCTCCAGCCCGCAGGTGGCCGAGAGCCTGGCCGGCCGCATCGTCTCGATGATTGCCGAGGCACCCGACGGCCGGCTCTGGGTGGGCACGCGCCAGGGCGATCTGGCGGTGCTGGAGCCCGGCAGCGGCCAGGCGCGCTGGTTGCAGCGCGCCGGCCTGGTGGTGGGCAATGACAGTGCCGTGCTCTCCATGGCCTGGGCCGACGAGCGCGAGCTTTGGATCGGCCGCGAGAGCGGCATCGACGTGCGCCGGGTGGACGACGGCACGCTCGTCAAGCACTTGCGGCGCGACCTGCGCAAGCCCTGGGGCCTGGCCGGCCACAACGTGGTGGCGCTGCTGCGCGACCAGGCCGGCAACCTGTGGGTGGGCAGTTATGGTGGCGGCCTGCAGCGCCACAGCGCACGCCCGGGGCTGTGGGTACGCCATGGCGATGGCCGCGAGGGCAGCGTCTTCGCCGAGGCTAACGTGCGCAGCCTGCACCAGATGCGCAACGGCGAGATCTGGGCCGGCACCAACGAACGTGGCGTGGCCGTGCTCGACGCCCGGCTGCAGTTGCTGGCCGAGATTCCCCCTGAGCCGCAGCGCCCGCGCGGTTTCGGCGGCGGTCTCGTGGGCGCCATCACGCAGACTGCCGACGGCCACATCTGGGTGGGTGCCGACAGCGAGCTGTACGAGTTTTCCGAAAGTCGCCGATTGCTGGCACGCCACCAGGCCGGTCAGGGCCGGCCGCGGCGCTTGATGGCGGCCCGAGACGGCACGCTGTGGGTGGGCACGCAAGACGGTGTGTACCGCCGGGACGGCGCCAGCGGGCGCTTCCTGCGCGTGGCACTGGCCGACGGCGGCGTGCTCAGCGGCAACGTCAACGCGCTGGCCGAATCGGCCGACGGCACGGTCTGGGTGGGCGGCAACAACGGCCTGTACCGTGCAGCGCCCGGTCAACCCGTGCTCGCGCCGGTGCTGGCGGTGGCGGGCGCTGGCCTGCTCAAGCCCGTGGTGCTGGGCCTGCTGATGGACCGGCAGCAGATGCTGTGGGTGGACACCAGCGCCGGCCTTCATCGGATGGTGGCCTGGGATGGCCGCAGCGCGCGCTTCCAGCCCGTGACCGACAGCCAGGGTGCCGATTCGCGCGCGAGCTTCGGCGCCAACTTGCTGGAAGACGCCCAGGGCCGCATCTGGACGCACCAGACCGTCTACGACCCTCGCGACGACAGTCGCTACGAACTGAGCCAGGCCGACGGCGTGGACATCGGCACCGGCTGGTTCCGCGCCTACACCAAGCTGGCCGACGGGCGCCTGCTCTACGGCGGGAGCACGGGCATCCTGGTGGTGGAGAGCGATCGCTTCCGCCCGTGGGACCACGTGCCGCCGGTGGTGGTGTCCGATCTGCGCATCGATGGCGAGCGTGTGCCGCTGGCGCGCCTGCAAGGACAGCTGAGGCTGCGGCCGCCCGAAGGCCGCTTCAGTGTCGAGTTCGCGGCACTGGACTACGGCCACCCCGAGCGCAACCGCTACCGCTACCGGCTGCAGGGCTTCGACAGTGCGTGGATCGAAAGTGGCTCCGACTTCCGGGTGGCGAGCTACGGCAACCTGCCGCCCGGCCGCTACACGCTGCAGTTGCAGGGCAGCAACCGCGTGGGCGCCTGGAGCCCGCGCGAGCTGCTCATCCCGGTGGAGGTGCTGCCGGCTTGGTGGCAGACGTGGTGGGCGCGCGTCGGGGGCGTGGTGCTGGCCGCGCTGCTGGTGTGGTCGGTGGTGAGCCTGCGCACACGCCTGCTGCGGCGCCAGCAGGCGGTGCTGGAGCTGCGGGTGCGTGAGCGCACCGAGGCGCTGCAGGCGCTGTCGCAGCAACTGCAGCTCAAGACCCAGGCGCTGGAGGCCTCCAGCCTCACCGACCCGCTGACAGGGCTGCACAACCGGCGCTTCCTGGCGCAGAACATCGAGGCCGACGTGGCCCTGGCCGTGCGCCGCGCCGAGCAGGCCTTGCGCAGCGGCACACCGCCGCCTGAGGACGCCGACCTCGTCTTCTTCGTCATCGACATCGACCACTTCAAGCAGGTGAACGACGCCCACGGCCACACGGCCGGTGACGCCGTGCTGATGCAGATGCGAGAGCGGCTGCAGCAGGCCTTCCGCCAGGGCGATCACCTGGTGCGCTGGGGCGGCGAAGAGTTCCTGATCGTCGCGCGCGGCACCTCGCGCCACCGGGCCGCCGAGCTGGCCGAGCGCGTGCGCCACCTCGTGGCCGACACCCCCTTCCGGCTGGACGATGGCACGCTGCTGCAACGCACCTGCTCCGTGGGTTTTGCTGCTTTCCCGCCGGCGCCGGCGCACCCCGGCGTGCTGAGCTGGGCCGCGGTGGTGGACATTGCCGACGCTGCGCTCTTCGCCGTCAAGCGCAGCGGGCGCGATGGTTGGCTGGGCGTGGTGAAGGCCGAGGCCGAATCGGCCGCCGCACTGAAGGCGGCTTCCGCCGGCACGCTGCAAGACTGGCGCGCCAGCGGCCGGCTGGAGGTGGCGATGTCCGAGGGCCTGGACGCCCGCGCCTGACAGCCCGGCCGGCAACGGCGACACTGCGGGGATGAAAGACACCGCCCCCCCGAAGAAGCGCGCGACCCCGCGCCGACTGGCCCGCCCGCTCGACGTCGACACCCTCTGGCAACTGCAGCGCCTGGGCGGCGTGAGCCTCGCACCCGACGGCCGCGCCGCCGTGGTGTCGGTGGCCACGCCGTCGATGGAGAAGAACCACACGCGCTCTCGCCTGTGGCTGCTGCCCACCGACCGGCAGGCGCCGCGTGCGCTGACGAGCTGCGGCGAACGCGACGGCCAGCCCGCCTGGTCGCCGCGCGGCGACTGCATCGCCTTCGTGGCGCGCCGCGAGCAGGAAGATCTCAAGGACAGCAGCCCGCAGCTCTACACCATCGCCGCCGACGGGGGCGAAGCCCGGCGCCACAGCCAGTTCGGCCCCGGCATCGAGTCCTTCAAGTGGCTGCCCGATGGGCGTCGCGTGGTCTTCTCGGCCTGGGTCTGGCCCGGCCTGAAGGGTGCCGCCGCGCAGAACAAGGCGATGGCCGCCTGGCGCGAGCGCAAGGAAAGCGGCTACGCCACCAGCGAGGGCTACTACCGCCACTGGGACCACAACGTGCCGCAGGGCCGCGTGCTGCACCTGCTGCTGCTCGACCTGGCCAGCGGCCGCGTCACCGATCTCTTCGAAGGCACGGCGCTGGAACTGCCGCGCGACGGGGCCGGCAACGAGGTCTACGACGTGCATCCCTCAGGCCGCCGCATCGCCTTCGTGCACGACCCCTCGGCACGCCCGCTGCAGGTGAACCGCCTGGCCTTGAGCGAGATCGACATCGCCACGCGGCGCGTGCAGCCACTGGTCGACGATGCCGCCTGGGACCTGGCCGGCCCCGTCTACAGCCCCGACGGCCGCCACATCGCCGTGGCCGCGGCGCACGTGGGCCGCAAGCACACTGCGCTGGCGCAGCCGGCTCTCGTCACGCCCGCGACTGCTGGCAGCAAGCGCAGCAAGGGCATCAAGGGCGCTGCCACGCTGCGCGTGCTGGTACCTGGCTGGGACCGCGCCATCAACACGCCCTTGCGCTGGGCGCCCGATGGCAGCGCTGTGCTCTTCACCGCCGAAGACCGCGGCCGCTGCCCCTTGTGGCGATGCCCTGTGGAGGCCGAGGCCGCCGCACCCACCGTGCTGCATGCCGGTGGCTGGGTGCAGGGCTTCGATGTCGCCGGCGACACCGTGGTGGTGCAGGCCGACAGCGCCACCCATCCGGCCCGCGTGCTGGCGCGCAGCTTGGCCGATGCGGCCGCCGCGCCGCGCCGGCTGGAAGACTTCAACGACGCACTGCTGGCCGGCGTGGCCTTCGGCGAGGTGCGTGAGGTCTCGGTGACCGGTGCCTTGGGCGAACCCGTGCAGGTGTGGCTGGTTTTCCCGCCGGGCTTCGACGCCAAGAAGAAGCACCCGGTCAACCACGTCATCCACGGCGGGCCCTTTGCCGCCGCCGGCGACACCTTCAGCTGGCGCTGGAACCCGCACATCTTCGCCGCGCCCGGCCACGTCATTGCGCAGGTGAACTACCACGGCAGCAGCGGCTTCGGCTTCGCCTTCCGCGACAGCCTGATCGGCCGGCAGGGCGAACTGGAACTGCAGGACATCGAGGCCGCCACCGACTGGCTGCTGCAGCAGCGCTGGGCCGACAAGACGCGCGTCTACGCCACCGGCGGCAGCTACGGCGGCTTCCTGGTGGCGTGGATGAACGGGCATGTGGCGCCGGGGCGCTACCGAGCCTACGTCTGCCACGCGGGCGTGTATGACCGCATCGCCACCTTCAGCGCCGACAGCTACACCACGCGCCCGCTCGACCTGGGCGCCAGGTACTGGGAAGACCCGGCCCGCGTGGCCGCGCAGAGCCCGCACAGCTTCGCGGCGCAGATGCACACGCCCACGCTGGTGACGCACGGCGCGCAAGACTTCCGCGTGCCCGACTGCAACGGCCTGGCCTACTACAACACGCTGCAGGCGCGCGGCATCGACGCACGGCTGCTGTGGTTCCCGGATGAGAACCACTGGGTGCTCAAGCCGCGCAACAGCCGGCTCTGGTACACCGAGTTCGCGGCCTGGCTGGCGCGGCACGGCGGGCCGATGGCTCGGCCCCAGAAGGCGAAGGTTCAACGATGAGCTTGCAGGCCGCGAACCTGGCTGCGGCCATCGTCGATCTCGACGGCACGATGGTCGACACCGTGGGTGACTTCGAGGCCGCGATCGGCCTGGCCTGGGCCGACCTCGGCCTGCACCCCGTGGGGCGCGACTTCATCGTGCGCACCGTCGGCAAGGGCAGCGAACACCTCATTGCGCAGTGCCTGGCCGCCGTGGGTGCACCCGCGGCCCTGCAGCAGCCGGCGTGGGAGCGTTACCAGCACCACTACCTGGCTATCAACGGCCGGCACTCGGCGGTCTACCCGGGCGTGGTGGAAGGCCTGCAGGCCTTGCGCGCCGCGGGCCTGCGCCTGGTGTGCCTGACCAACAAGCCCGGCGCTTTCGCGCGGCCCCTGCTGGCCAGCAAGGGCCTGGACGGCCACTTCGAACTCGTCTTTGGCGGCGACGCCTTCGCTCACAAGAAGCCGCATCCCCTGCCGCTGCTCAAGGCCTGCGAGGCCCTGGGCACGCCTCCGTCACGCACGCTGATGGTGGGCGACTCCAGCAACGATGCCGCCGCGGCCCGCGCCGCCGGCTGCCCGGTGGTGCTGGTGAGCTACGGCTACAACCACGGCGAGCCGGTGGCCAGCGCGCAGCCCGATGCCATCGTCGCGCGGCTGGACGCGATCGCGCCCTTGCTGGCGGGCTGAATCGCTGCCCGTGGCCTCAGCGGTTGCGGCCGCTGCGCGGGGTCGGGGCTTCCTGGCCCAGCAACGAGGCCTTCAGGCCGTCGTCGGCCGGGTTGGGGCCGAGCCAGATGCTCAGCAGCGCATTGAAGAATTCAGGCTCGCGCACCGGCTCGCCTTGCGCCTTGCCATTGACCAGCACGCTGGTGCCGACCCCCGGCACGTAGTCGACAGAGAAGTTCTCGCCCGTCTGCAGGCGCTTCTTGGCCGAGAAGATGTCGGCCATGCGCAGCGTGCCGGGGATGGACTTGCTGAAGGCCTCCTTCGGCGCGTTGTCCTGCATGCCGCGCGTGAACAGCTTGCCCAATTCGTTGGCGTCGATGTCGCGCAGCATCACCACGTGGATGCGCTTGGGGCCCGAGGCGGCGTACACCGCCTCGGGCGTGGCCGCCTTGGTGCCCAGGTAGAGGCCGGCCGTGTAGACACGCACCACGAACTTGTAGCGCGTGCCTGCGCCGTTGAGCTGCAGGGTGCTGCCAGCCACCTGCACGGTGGGGGTGTAGCGCACACCCGAAACCTCGACGCTGCCTGGCACGGCGGCGGGGTTGGCGGCCTGGGCTTGGGCGCCACCGGGCAGCGCTGACAGCGCTGCGGTGGCAATCAGGGCCAGCAGGGAACGACGGTGCATGGCGGCGGCTCGATTTCGTTGAAAGCGGAAAGGGCGCGCAGTCTGCCACGCAGCGCGGGCGGTGGGAACGGCCTGGGAACGGGCTGCTAAACTGACCCGGTCATGTTGCTGCCTTTGTCCACGCTTGCCGCCCGCCGGCCCGGTCTGTACGACCAGGGAGCCTGGCCCTGGCGTCGCTCGCACAGCCCTTGCTGCTAGCCGCTTCGCCGGCCGGCCCCCCACCGCGGGCCAAGCCCCTGCACCCTGCAGGGACGGCCCGCCCCCCGAACACCGCCGCCCAGCACTGGCATCCCCAGGCCGCGGCCCCCGTGTGAACAGGTGCGAGACGTGATCACCGAACTTGAGTTCCAAAGCCTGGCCCGCGAAGGCTACAACCGCATCCCGCTGATCCAGGAGGCCTTCGCCGACCTGGAAACGCCGTTGTCCCTCTACCTCAAGCTGGCCGGCGGCGCCAAGCACAGCTTCCTGCTGGAAAGCGTGGTGGGCGGCGAGCGTTTCGGCCGCTACAGCTTCATCGGCCTGCCGGCACGCACCTTGTTGCGCGCCCGCGGTTTCCAGACCGAGGTGGTGACCGCCGGCGAGGTGGTGGAAACGCACGAAGGCAACCCGCTCGATTTCATCGCGGCCTACCAGCAGCGTTTCAAGGTGGCGCTGACCCCCGGGCTGCCGCGCTTCTGCGGCGGGCTGGCCGGCTACTTCGGCTACGACGCCGTGCGCTACGTCGAGCCCAAGCTGGCCAAGACCTGGAAGACGGGCGGCCTGGACACGCCCGACGTGCTGCTGCTGCAGTGCGAGGAACTGGCCGTCATCGACAACCTGTCCGGGCGCCTCTACCTCATCGTCTATGCCGACCCCGCGCAGCCCGAGGCCTACTTCAAGGGCAAAAAGCGCCTGGGCGAACTGGGCGACCAGCTGCGCTACAGCGTCACCGCGCCGCCGGTCAAGCGCGGGCCCAGCCACCCGGTGGAGCGCGAGTTCGACAAGGCCGCCTACCTGGCCGCGGTGGCCAAGGCCAAGGAGTACATCGCCGCCGGCGACATGATGCAGGTGCAGGTGGGTCAGCGGCTGAAGAAGCGCTACACCGAGAGCCCGCTGTCGCTGTACCGCGCGCTGCGCAGCCTGAACCCCTCGCCCTACATGTACTTCTACGACATGGGCGACTTCCAGATCGTCGGCGCCAGCCCCGAAATCCTGGTGCGCCAGGAGCGCACGGCCGAGGGCGCGAAAGTCACCATCCGCCCGCTGGCCGGCACGCGCCCGCGCGGGGCCACGCCCGAGCTGGACAAGGCCCTGGAAGCCGAGCTCAGCGCCGACCCGAAGGAACGCGCCGAACACCTGATGCTGATCGACCTGGCGCGCAACGACATCGGGCGCATCGCCAAGACCGGCAGCGTGAAGGTGACCGACGCCTTCGTCATCGAGCGCTATTCGCACGTGATGCACATCGTCAGCAACGTCGAGGGGCAGTTGCTCGACGGCATGAGCAACCTCGACGTGCTGCGCGCCACCTTCCCCGCCGGCACGCTGACCGGGGCGCCCAAGATCCGGGCGATGGAGATCATCGACGAGCTGGAACCCGTCAAGCGCGGCATCTACGGCGGCGCCTGCGGCTACCTGAGCTTCGCTGGCGACATGGACGTGGCCATCGCCATCCGCACGGGCATCGTGCAGGGCGGCACGCTGTACGTGCAGGCCGCCGCGGGTGTGGTGGCCGACTCCATCCCCGAGATGGAATGGCGCGAAACCGAACACAAGGCGCGGGCCCTGATCCGCGCGGCAGAACTCGTCGAGGAGGGCTTCTGAGATGCTCCTCATGATCGACAACTACGACAGCTTCACCTTCAACCTGGTGCAGTACTTCGCCGAGCTCGGCGAAGACGTGCGCGTGGTGCGCAACGACGAGATCGATGTGACCGGCATCGCCGCACTGAAGCCCGAGCGCCTGGTGCTCTCGCCCGGGCCCTGCAGCCCGGCCGAGGCGGGCGTGTGCATCGAGGCCATCCGCCACTTCGCTGGCAAGCTGCCCATGCTGGGCGTGTGCCTGGGCCACCAGGCCATGGGTGCGGCCCTCGGCGGGAAGGTGGTGCGCGCGCAGGTGCAGATGCACGGCAAGGCCAGCACCATCCGCACCGACCAGCAGGGCGTGTTCCACGCGCTGCCCGAGCACTTCAGCGTCATCCGCTACCACTCGCTGGCGGTGGAACGGGCTTCGCTGCCGGCCGACCTCATCGTCACCGCCACCAGCGAAGATGGCGAGATCATGGGCCTGCGCCACCGCGGCCTGCCGCTGGAAGGTGTGCAGTTCCACCCCGAGTCCATCCTCAGCGAACACGGGCACGCGATGCTGAAGAACTTCCTGGAGCAAGTGCGCTGAACATGAGCCAAGCCATCGACCTGCGCAGCGACACCGTCACGCTGCCCACGCCTGCCATGCGCGCGGCCATGCACGCCGCGGCGCTGGGCGATGACGTCTTCGCCGACGACCCCAGCGTCAACGAGCTGCAGGCCAAGATCGCCGCGCTGCTCGGCAAGGAGGCGGCGCTTTTCGTGCCCACCGGCACACAGAGCAACCTGTGCGGCCTGATGGCGCACTGCGGCCGCGGCGACGAGTACCTCGTCGGCCAGATGGCCCACACCTACCGCTGGGAAGGCGGCGGCGCCGCGGTGCTGGGCAGCATCCAGCCGCAGCCGCTGCCGCAGCAGGCGGATGGTTCCATCCTGCTGTCGGACATCGAGGCCAACATCAAGCCCGACGACGCGCACTTCGCGAAGACGCGGCTGCTGGCGCTGGAGAACACCTGGGGCGGCCAGGTGCTGCCGCTGCCCTACATCGAAGCGGCCACCGCGCTGGCGCGGCGCAAGGGCCTGGCCACGCACCTGGACGGCGCGCGCCTGTTCAACGCCGCGGTGGCCAGCGGTGTGCCGGCGCGGCAGATTGCGCAGCACTTCGACAGCGTCTCGGTGTGCTTCAGCAAGGGCCTGGGCGCACCCGTGGGCTCGGCGCTCGTCGGCCCGAAGGACTTCATCGCCCGCGCGCACCGCGTGCGCAAGATGCTGGGCGGCGGCATGCGCCAGGCGGGTGTGCTGGCCGCCGCAGCGAGTTACGCGCTCGACCACCACATCGAGCGCCTGGCCGACGACCACGCCAACGCCCGCGCCCTGGCCGAAGGCCTGGCCGGCCTGCCGGGCGTGACGGTGCAGCCGCCGCAGACCAACATCGTCTTCGTCGACCTTGCGCCCGAGAAAGCACCGGGCGTGGTGGAGCGCCTGCGCGCTGCCGGCGTGTTGTGCACGGGCCTGTACCGCCTGCGCTTCGTGACGCACCTGAACGTCTCGGCCGACGACATCACCCGCGCCGTGGCCGTGCTGCGGCAACACCTGTGAAGGCCCCCACCATGCCCATCAGCAACCACGAGGCGCTCACGCGCGTGATCGAGCACCGCGAGATCTTCCACGACGAGATGCTGGCGCTGATGCGCCGCATCATGAGCGGCGAGATGAGCCCGGTGATGATGGCCGCGCTGCTGGTGGGCTTGCGCGTGAAGAAGGAGACCATCGGCGAGATCACCGCTGCGGCGCAGGTGATGCGCGAGTTCTCCACCAAGGTCAACGTGGCCGATCGCACGCATCTGGTCGACATCGTCGGCACGGGCGGCGACGGCTCGCACACCTTCAACATCAGCACCTGCAGCATGTTCGTGGCGGCGGCCTGCGGTGCGCGCGTCAGCAAACACGGCAACCGCGGTGTCAGCAGCAAGAGCGGCAGCGCCGACGTGCTGGAAACGCTGGGTGTGCCGATGACGCTGGCGCCCGAGGCGGTGGCGCGCTGCATCGCCGACACCGGCATCGGTTTCATGTTCGCGCCCAACCACCACCCGGCGATGAAAAACGTCGCGCCGGTGCGGCGCGAACTCGGCGTGCGCACGCTCTTCAACATCCTGGGCCCGCTGACCAACCCGGCCGACGCGCCCAACATCCTGATGGGCGTGTTCCACCCCGATCTGGTGGGCATCCAGGTGCGCGCGCTGCAGCGCCTGGGCGCCGAACACGCGGTGGTGGTCTACGGTCGTGACGGCATGGACGAGGTGTCTCTCGGCTCGGCCACGATGGTGGGCGAGTACAAGGACGGTGCCATCCGCGAGTACGAGATCCACCCCGAAGACTTCGGCCTCACCATGGCCAGCAGCCGCGCGCTGAAGGTCGAGACGCCCGAGCAGTCGCGCGCGCTGATGCAGGCCGTGCTGGACAACGAGCCGGGCCCGGCGCGCGACATCGTCATCCTCAACGCCGGCGTGGCGCTGTACGCCGCGGGCGTGGTGCCCGGCATGGCCGAAGGCGTGGCGGTAGCGCGCGAAGGCATCGCCTCAGGCCGTGCGCTCGCCAAGCTGCACCAGTTCGTGGCGCGCAGCAAGGAACTGGCCTCGGCATGAGCGACATCCTCAACAAGATCGTCGCGGTCAAGCACGAAGAGCTGGCCGCCGCACGCCAGCGCCGCAGCCTGGCCAGCTGGCGCGAAGAGGCCGAGGCGCGGCGTGACGTGCGGGGTTTCGAGGCTGCGCTGCGCGCGAAGCTGGTTGCCGGACGCGCCGCGGTGATTGCCGAAGTGAAGAAGGCCAGCCCGAGCAAGGGTGTGTTGCGCGAACAGTTCGTGCCCGCCGAGATCGCCGCCAGCTACGCCGCCCATGGCGCCGCCTGCCTGAGCGTGCTGACCGACGAGCGTTTCTTCCAGGGCAGCGCCGCCTTCCTGCAGCAGGCCCGCGCCGCCTGCGCGCTGCCGGTGCTGCGCAAGGACTTCATGGTCGACGAGTACCAGGTGATGGAAGCGCGTGCGCTGGGGGCCGACGCCATCCTGCTCATCGCCGCCTGCCTGAGCGATGAGCAGATGGCCGACCTGGAAGCTGCCGCGCTGGCCCTGGGCATGGACGTGCTGGTGGAAGTGCACGATGGCGACGAGCTGGACCGTGCGCTGCTGCTCAAGACGCCACTGCTGGGCATCAACAACCGCAACCTGCGCACCTTCGAGGTGACGCTGGACACCACGCTCGGCCTGCTGCCGCGCGTGCCGGCCGACCGGCTGCTCGTCACCGAGTCGGGCATCCTCGGCCGCGCCGACGTGCAGCGCATGCGCGCGGCGCAGGTGCATGCCTTCCTGGTGGGCGAAGCCTTCATGCGCGCGCCGGAGCCGGGCGTGGCGCTGTCGGCGCTGTTCGATTGACGACCGCCTCGAACAGGCTCCAACGCCCGCTGGGCGAGTGGCTGGCGGCTGACCACGGCGACTGGCAGCCGCTGGTAGAACGCTGGCGCAACAGCCCGGCCGGGCATGCATTGGTGCGGGCCGTGGATGCGCGGTTGGCCGCCGGCGCAACGGTCTACCCCGCCGAGCCGCTGCGAGCGCTGTCGCTGACGCCGCTGTCGCAGGTGCAGGTCGTGATCCTGGGTCAAGACCCGTACCACGGCCCAGGCCAGGCCGAGGGCCTGGCCTTCTCGGTGCCCGCCGGGCAGAAGCCGCCGCCCAGCCTGCGCAACATCTTCAAGGAACTGCAGCGCGACCTCGGGCTGCCGCCGCCGCTGCAGCCGTCCTTGCTGCCCTGGGCGCGCCAGGGCGTGCTGCTGCTGAACACCGTGCTGACCGTGGAAGAAGGGGCCGCGGCCAGCCACAGCAAGCTGGGTTGGCAGGCGCTCACTGATTCCATTTGCCGCATGGCGGCTGACGATCCTGTGCCCAAGGTCTTCATGCTCTGGGGTGCCCACGCCCAGGCGCTGGCGCCGCAACTGACAGGCACAGCGCATCGTGTGCTGTGCAGCAACCACCCCTCGCCGCTGTCTGCGTTGCGGCCGCCCGTGCCCTTCATCGGCTGTGGCCACTTCGGGGAAGCGAACCGCTTCCTGCAGGCCGCCGGCCGGCCGCCGATCAGCTGGGGCTTGGCGGCGGCGCGGCCCGTGTTATAGTCACCGGCTCTCCGGAGGGGTGCCCGAGTGGCTAAAGGGGGCAGACTGTAAATCTGTTGGCTTACGCCTACGCTGGTTCGAATCCAGCCTCCTCCACCAGAGACTTCTTGCCGTGCAGCCGCGGCGAGGCCTGCAATCGGTGGCGAGAGTTTGCCGGGCGGGAGTAGTTCAATGGCAGAACCTTAGCCTTCCAAGCTAATGACACGGGTTCGATTCCCGTCTCCCGCTCCACGGCGCCAAGGTTGTTTCTTCAGTTTCGGTAGTTCGGTGTTTTCGTCGTCAAGGGTCTGCTGGTGTTCGGCAGCGCCGTCGCCCGCAGGCCCTTGACGATGCCCATGTGGCTCAGTGGTAGAGCACTCCCTTGGTAAGGGAGAGGTCGCGGGTCCGATTCCCGCCATGGGCACCACTTCTTCTTCGATCCCACTTGTCTTAGCCAGGAGCGCAAGGAAATGGCAAAAGGTAAATTTGAACGCACGAAGCCGCACGTGAACGTGGGCACGATTGGTCACGTGGACCATGGCAAGACGACGCTGACGGCGGCGATCACGACGATTCTGGCGAAGAAGTTCGGTGGCGAGGCCAAGGCCTACGACCAGATCGACGCGGCGCCGGAAGAGAAGGCGCGCGGCATCACGATCAACACCGCGCACGTCGAGTACGAGACGGCCAACCGTCACTACGCGCACGTGGATTGCCCGGGTCACGCTGACTACGTGAAGAACATGATCACGGGTGCCGCCCAGATGGACGGCGCGATCCTGGTGTGCTCGGCCGCTGACGGCCCGATGCCCCAGACGCGCGAGCACATCCTGCTGGCCCGCCAGGTGGGCGTGCCTTACATCATCGTGTTCCTGAACAAGTGCGACATGGTGGACGACGCCGAGCTGCTGGAGCTCGTCGAGATGGAAGTGCGCGAGCTGCTGAGCAAGTACGACTTCCCTGGTGACGACACCCCCATCGTCAAGGGCAGCGCCAAGCTGGCCATGGAAGGCGACACGGGTGATCTGGGCGAGCAGGCGATCATGCGCCTGGCCGACGCGCTGGACAGCTACATCCCCACGCCGGAGCGGGCGGTGGACGGCACCTTCCTGATGCCGGTGGAAGACGTGTTCTCGATCTCGGGCCGCGGCACCGTGGTGACCGGTCGCGTGGAGCGCGGGATCATCAAGGTCGGCGAGGAAATCGAGATCGTCGGCATCAAGGCCACGCAGAAGACCACCTGCACGGGCGTGGAGATGTTCCGCAAGCTGCTGGACCAGGGCCAGGCGGGCGACAACGTCGGCATCCTGCTGCGCGGCACCAAGCGCGAAGACGTGGAGCGCGGCCAGGTGCTGTGCAAGCCCGGTTCGGTGAAGCCGCACACGCACTTCACGGCCGAGATCTACGTGCTGAGCAAGGAAGAGGGCGGTCGTCACACGCCGTTCTTCAACAACTACCGCCCGCAGTTCTACTTCCGCACGACGGACGTGACGGGTGCAGTTGAGCTGCCGAAGGACAAGGAGATGGTGATGCCTGGCGACAACGTCAGCATCACGGTGAAGCTGATCAACCCGATCGCGATGGAAGAAGGCCTGCGCTTCGCCATCCGTGAAGGCGGCCGCACCGTCGGCGCCGGCGTCGTGGCCAAGATCATCGAGTGAGTTTTTCCGCAGGGGTGTAGCTCAATTGGTAGAGCGCCGGTTTCCAAAACCGAAGGTCGGGGGTTCGATTCCCTCCGCCCCTGCCACCTGGTAGCCCCGAGTGGCCTTTCACAGCCGGCCCGCAGCACTTTTCGGTGCTGCGGGCCTTGCGTCTGAATCCGCCGAAGGGCGCCGTCGCTGACCGCGACCTACACGCTGGAACCCATGTCCACCCAACCCCAAGTCGAAACCGTCTCCACGGGCGCTGACAAGGCCAAGCTGGCCGGTGCGGCGCTGCTCGTGCTGGCTTCGATCGTGGCCTTCTACTACCTCGGCAAACAAGACCTGTGGGTGCGCGTCGTCGCCCTGCTGGCCCTGCTGGGGGCGGCCGTGGCGCTGTTTTTCACCTCCGAATCGGGCAAGCAGCTCATCGCCTTCGGCGCCGATTCGGTGCGCGAGACCAAGAAGGTCGTCTGGCCCACCCGCAAGGAAGCCATGCAGATGACCGGCTACGTCTTCGCCTTCGTGGTGGTGATGGCCTTGTTCATGTGGCTCACCGACAAGACGCTCGAGTGGGCGATCTTCGACCTGATCCTGGGTTGGCGCAGCTGAGGCACACACGATGACCGAACAAGTTGACACCGGCGCCGCGCCGGCCGCTGCCCCCTCCACCAAGCGCTGGTACATCGTCCACGCCTACTCGGGCATGGAAAAGGCCGTCGAGCGCAACCTGCGCGAGCGCATCGACCGCGCCGGCATGCAGGACAAGTTCGGCCGCATCCTCGTGCCCACCGAAGAAGTGGTGGAACTGAAGAACGGCAAGAAGAGCGTCACCGAGCGCCGCATCTACCCGGGCTACGTGCTCGTGGAGATGGACATGGCCGACGACACCTGGCACCTGGTGAAGCACACCAGCAAGGTCACCGGTTTCATCGGTGGCGCGCGCAACCGCCCAGCCCCGATCTCTGAAGCCGAGGTCGCCAAGATCGTCAACCAGATGCAAGAGGGCGTGGACAAGCCGCGCCCAAAGGTCGAGTGGACGGTGGGCGAACTGGTGCGTGTGAAGGAAGGTCCGTTCACCGACTTCAACGGCGCCGTCGAAGACGTGAACTACGAGAAGAGCAAGGTCAAGGTCTCGGTCACCATCTTCGGCCGCGCCACCGGCGTCGAGCTCGACTTCGCGCAGGTCGAGAAGATCTGAGTTTTTTCAACGCAGGCGTGCCCGACCCGGCGCCTGCGTTTCGTTCGTTGGTCCGGGTCGTTTGACGAGGAGCTGCACGCGGCATTTGCCCGGCGGCGTTTGAACTCGAGGAGCCATTCATGGCAAAGAAGATCGTCGGCTTCATCAAGCTGCAAGTACCGGCCGGCAAGGCCAACCCCTCGCCCCCCATCGGCCCTGCCTTGGGCCAGCGCGGCCTGAACATCATGGAGTTCTGCAAGGCGTTCAACGCCCAGACCCAGCAAGGCTTCGAGATCGGCATGAAGCTGCCCGTGGTCATCACGGCCTTCGCCGACAAGAGCTTCACCTTCATCATCAAGTCGCCCCCGGCGACCGCGCTGCTGAAGAAGGCCGCCGGCATCACCAAGGGTTCGGGCAAGGCCCACCTCGACAAGGTTGGCAAGGTCACGCGCCAGCAGCTCGAAGAGATCGCCAAGATCAAGATGAAGGATCTGAACGCCGCTGACATGGACGGCGCGGTCAAGATCATCGCGGGCTCGGCCCGTTCGATCGGCCTGATCGTCGAAGGAGTCTGAACATGGCCAAGCTCACCAAGAAAGCCAAGGCCCTGCAGGGCAAGGTCGACAGCCTGAAGCTGTACCCGCTGGAAGCGGCGCTGAGCCTCGTGAAGGAACACGCCACCGCCAAGTTCGATGAATCCATCGACGTGGCCGTGCAGCTGGGCGTGGACGCCAAGAAGTCCGACCAGGTGGTGCGTGGCGCCGTCGTGATGCCCGCCGGCACCGGCAAGACCAAGCGCGTGGCCGTGTTCGCCCAGGGCGCCAAGGCCGAAGAAGCCAAGGCCGCCGGCGCCGACATCGTCGGCATGGACGACCTGGCCGCCGAGATCAAGGCCGGCAAGATGGACTTCGACGTCGTCATCGCCAGCCCCGACACGATGCGCATCGTCGGTACCCTGGGTCAGGTGCTGGGCCCGCGCGGCCTGATGCCGAACCCGAAAGTCGGTACCGTCACGCCCGACGTGGCCCAGGCCGTGCGCAACGCCAAGGCCGGCCAGGTGCAGTTCCGTGTCGACAAGGCCGGCATCATCCACGGCACCATCGGCCGCCGCTCGTTCGACGACGGCAAGCTGACGGAAAACCTGCGTGCGCTGATCGACGCCCTGAACAAGGCCAAGCCGGCCAGCAGCAAGGGTGTCTACCTGCGCAAGGTAGCCGTGTCTTCGACCATGGGCGTGGGCGTTCGCGTCGACACCTCGTCGATCAACGCCGCTGCGGCCTGATCGAACTTGAATGAAGGCGGCGCGCGAGTCTGGCGCGCTGCTGTATGAATTGGTGGGCCGCTGGCAGTTCGCTGCTGGTGGGCCATCCAAGACCGCTGGTGGGTGAAGCGCGCAAGCGCCAGCCCGTAATCGAGAGCAAGGCCGAAAGGCGCTGCTCGAAGCCAGCGCAGATGGCGGTCCCGCTGCAAAGGTTCTCTGAGAGGGGTTCCCGAACAGCAAGGCTGCTGAATCCGGGTGTGCCTGCGCCGCGAGGCAAGGGCACGTTTTGTGTGAGGAACAGACCTTGAGTCTCAATAAAAGCGAGAAGGCTGCCGTGGTCACGGAGGTGTCGGCGCAAGCCGCACGTTCGCAGACGCTGGCGTTGGCCGAGTACCGTGGCCTCACCGTGGAAAGCCTGAACAAGCTGCGCGTCGATGCGCGGTCCAAGGGTGTGTACCTTCACGTGCTGAAGAACACCCTGGCCCGTCGCGCCGTTGCCGGCACCCCGTTCGAGGTGGCCCAGGGTGCCATGGTCGGTCCGCTGATCTACGGCTTTTCCGAAGATGCCGTGGCCGCGGCGAAAGTCATCAGTGACTTCGCCAAGACCAACGACAAGCTCGTCATCAAGGGCGGCGCCTACGCCGGCAAGGCACTCACGGTCGACGGCGTCAAAGCCCTGGCCGCGATCCCGAGCCGCGAAGTGCTGATCGCCCAGGTGGCCGGCCTGCTGAAGTCGCCGATCCAGCGCATGGCTGGCGTGCTGGCTGCAGTGGCCGAAAAGCGCGGTGGCGGTGCAACGGCGGAAGCCGAAGCCGCAGCGCCCGCAGCTTGATCCAGCATCCCCCTTTCAGAATCAATCGTTTCGAGGAACCCCAAATGGCATTCGATAAAGACGCTTTCCTGTCCGCCATGGACAGCATGTCGGTGATGGAACTCAATGACCTGGTCAAGGCCATTGAAGAGAAGTTCGGCGTGTCCGCCGCAGCCATGGCCGCCCCGGCCGCTGGTGGCGGTGGCGCTGCTGCCCCGGCCGCTGAAGAGAAGACCGAATTCAACGTGATCCTTCTGGACGCTGGCGCCCAGAAGGTCTCGGTCATCAAGGCCGTGCGCGAACTGACGGGCCTGGGCCTGAAGGAAGCCAAGGACCTGGTGGACGGCGCTCCGAAGCCCGTCAAGGAAGCCATCCCCAAGGCCGACGCCGAAGCCGCTCTGAAGAAGCTGGTGGACGCTGGCGCCAAGGCCGAGATCAAGTAAGTCCAACGGGCGAGTCTCGCGAGAGACTCGCCCCATTCGCTGTTCGAGAACAGCGAACGAAGTCCATCAAGGACTGCCGCGGAACCGGCTTCGCCGGGCCGCAGGCAGAGCCCCCTCGGGGGGTGGCGAGGACGCCGGCGCAGCCGGCCCCGCAGCCTGGGGGCTTCGTTCAGTGTTCTCTGATCCGACTGCAGAGAACGGGTTTGGTCGGACTGAGGTGCAATGCCTCGGTTGTCCGCCAGCGACGGGTAGTGGCCCGTCACCAGACCTCGGGCGCAAGGCCCGAGTCGGCGAGAGTCTTCGGAGAGAACCTGCCTCTTGACTGAGGCGGGGCCGCGCAGGCGGACACCGGGGGCTCGAGCCAGCCAGTCGCCGCAGATCGCATGCCTAGGCCAGGTGTGCGTTCTCGACACGGAGAGTTCAATGGCGCAAGCAACCCCCTACACCTACACCGAGCGGAAGCGCATTCGCAAGAGCTTCGGCAAGCGTGAGAGTGTCCTCAAGGTTCCCTATCTTCTGACCATGCAGAGCGACAGTTATGTCGCCTTCCTGCAGAAGGATGTTCCGCCCCAGAAACGCAAGCCCGAGGGCCTGCAGGCGGCCTTCCTCTCCGCCTTCCCCATCGTCTCCCACAACAGCTTTGTGGAGATGAAGTTCATCGAATACAACATCGCGAAGCCGCCCTTCGACGTTCGCGAATGCCAGCAGCGCGGCCTGACCTACGCCGCCGCCGTGCGTGCGAAGCTGCAGATGATCATCTACGACCGCGAGAGCCATCCGCAGCGCGTCGTGAAAGAAATCAAGGAGCAAGAGGTCTACATGGGCGAAGTGCCCCTGATGACCGACTACGGTTCCTTCATCGTCAACGGCACCGAGCGCGTGATCGTGTCGCAGCTGCACCGCAGCCCCGGCGTGTTCTTCGAGCACGACAAGGGCAAGACGCACAGCAGCGGCAAGCTGCTGTTCAGCGCGCGCATCATCCCCTACCGCGGCAGCTGGCTCGACTTCGAGTTCGACCCGAAGGACATCCTGTACTTCCGTGTCGACCGCCGCCGCAAGATGCCGGTGACCATCCTGCTGAAGGCCATCGGCCTGACGCCGGAAACCATCCTGGCCCACTTCTTCCAGAACGACAACTTCCGCCTGATGGACTCGGGCGCGCAGATGGAGTTCGTGGCCGATCGCCTGAAGGGCGAAGTGGCGCGCTTCGACCTGACCGACAAGAACGGCAACGTCGTCGTCGAGAAGGACAAGCGCATCACCGCTCGCCACGTGCGCCAGCTGGAACAGGCCGGCACGGGTTTCGTGAGCGTGCCGGAAGACTTCCTGGTCGGCCGCGTCATCAGCAAGAACATGGTGGATGGCGACACCGGTGAGATCGTGGCCAAGGCCAACGAAGAGGTCACCGAAGCGCTGCTGAAGAAGCTGCGCGCCGCCGGCATCAAGGACATCCAGTGCATCTACACGAACGAGCTCAACCAGGGCGCGTTCATCAGCCAGACGCTGGCCTCTGACGAGACCACCGACCAGCTGGCCGCGCGCGTGGCCATCTACCGCATGATGCGCCCCGGCGAGCCGCCGACCGAAGACGCCGTGGAAGCCCTCTTCCACCGCCTGTTCTACAGCGAGGACACCTACGACCTCAGCCGTGTCGGCCGCATGAAGTTCAACGCCCGCGTGGGCCGCGACACGCCCGAAGGCAAGATGACGCTGAGCAATGACGACATCCTCGATGTCGTCAAGATCCTGGTGGATCTGCGCAACGGCAATGGCGATGTCGACGACATCGACCACCTGGGCAACCGCCGCGTGCGTTGCGTGGGCGAACTCGCCGAGAACCAGTACCGCAGCGGCCTGGCGCGCATCGAGAAGGCCGTGAAGGAGCGTCTGGGCCAGGCCGAGACCGAAGCCCTGATGCCGCACGACCTGATCAACTCCAAGCCGATCAGCGCGGCGCTGAAGGAGTTCTTCGGTGCGAGCCAGCTCTCGCAGTTCATGGACCAGACCAACCCGCTGTCCGAGATCACGCACAAGCGTCGCGTCTCGGCCCTGGGCCCGGGCGGTCTGACCCGCGAGCGTGCCGGCTTCGAAGTGCGCGACGTGCACCCCACGCACTACGGCCGTGTCTGCCCGATCGAGACGCCGGAAGGCCCGAACATCGGCCTGATCAACTCGCTCTCTCTCTTCGCCCAACTGAACGAGTACGGTTTCCTGGAGACGCCCTACCGTCGCGTGGTCGATGGCAAGGTGACGGACCAGATCGACTACCTGTCGGCCATCGAAGAAGGCAAGTACGTCATCGCCCAGGCCAACGCCGGCCTGGACGCCGACGGGAAGCTGATCGACGAACTGGTCAGCGCCCGTGAAAAGGGCGAGTCGGTGCTGCTGAGCCCCGAGCGTGTGCAGTACATGGACGTGGCGCCGGCGCAGATCGTGTCGGTGGCCGCCTCGCTCGTGCCCTTCCTGGAGCACGACGACGCCAACCGCGCACTGATGGGCGCCAACATGCAGCGCCAGGCCGTGCCGACGCTGCGCCCCGAGAAGGCCCTGGTGGGCACCGGCGTCGAGCGCGTCGCCGCGGTCGACTCGGGCACCGTGGTCACGGCCCGCCGCGGTGGCGTGGTCGACTACGTCGACACCAACCGCATCGTGATCCGCGTGAACGACGCGGAAACGGTGGCCGGTGAGGTGGGCGTGGACATCTACAACCTCATCAAGTACCAGCGTTCCAACCAGAACACCAACATCCACCAGCGCGCCATCGTCAAGCGTGGCGACCTGGTCGGTGCCGGTGACGTGGTGGCCGACGGCGCGTCGACGGACCTGGGCGAACTCGCCCTGGGCCAGAACATGCTGGTCGCCTTCATGCCCTGGAACGGCTACAACTTCGAGGACTCGATCCTCATCAGCGAACGTGTCGTCGCCGAAGACCGCTACACCTCGATCCACATCGAGGAACTGGTGGTCATGGCCCGCGACACCAAGCTGGGCTCCGAAGAAATCACGCGCGACATCCCGAACCTGAGCGAGCAGCAACTGGCCCGCCTGGACGAGAGCGGCATCGTCTACATCGGCGCCGAGGTGAACCCCGGCGACGTGCTGGTGGGCAAGGTCACGCCGAAGGGCGAGACCACGCTGACGCCGGAAGAGAAGCTGCTG
The DNA here is from genome assembly GCF_004016505.1 of Rubrivivax rivuli. Classification (GTDB taxonomy): domain Bacteria; phylum Pseudomonadota; class Gammaproteobacteria; order Burkholderiales; family Burkholderiaceae_C; genus Rubrivivax; species Rubrivivax rivuli. Next base: position 988,952 of record NZ_SACR01000001.1, read on the forward strand.
CGCGCCATCTTCGGCGAGAAGGCTTCCGACGTGAAGGACACCTCGCTGCGCGTCGACCAGGGCACGCAGGGCACCGTCATCGACGTGCAGGTCTTCACCCGCGAAGGCATCGTGCGCGACAAGCGCGCCCAGCAGATCATCGACGACGAGCTCAAGCGCTTCCGCCTCGACCTGAACGACCAGCTGCGCATCGTGGAGGCCGACGCCTTCGACCGTATCGCCAAGCTGCTCAACGGCAAGGTGGCCAACGGCGGTCCGAACAAGATCGCCAAGGGCACGGCCATCACCAAGGACTACCTGGCCTCGGTGGAGAAGTACCACTGGTTCGACATCCGCCCGGCGGAAGACGACGTCGCCAACCAGCTGGAAAGCATCAAGAACAGCCTCGACCAGACGCGCCACAGCTTCGACCTCGCGTTCGAAGAGAAGCGCAAGAAGCTCACCCAGGGCGACGAGCTGCCCGCGGGCGTGCTGAAGATGGTGAAGGTGTACCTGGCCGTCAAGCGCCGCCTGCAGCCGGGCGACAAGATGGCCGGCCGCCACGGCAACAAGGGTGTGGTCTCGAAGATCACCGCCGTGGAAGACATGCCTTACATGGCCGACGGCACGCCGGTGGACATCGTGCTGAACCCGCTGGGTGTGCCTTCGCGCATGAACGTGGGCCAGGTGCTGGAAGTGCACCTGGGCTGGGCCGGCAAGGGCATCGGCCAGCGCATCGGCAACATGCTGCAAGAGCAGGCCAAGGTGGCCGAGATCCGCAAGTTCCTGGACGAGCTCTACAACAAGAGCGGCGGCAAGGGCGAGCACCTCGACGACCTGAGCGACGAGCAAGTGCTCGAGATGGCCGGCAACCTGCAGCACGGCGTGCCCTTCGCCACCCCGGTGTTCGACGGTGCCGCGGAAGAAGAGATCCGCGCCATGCTGAAGCTGGCCTATCCGGACGACATCGCCGCCAAGAAGGGCCTGACCGCCACGCGCACCCAGGCCATCCTGAGTGACGGCCGCACCGGTGAAGCCTTCGAGCGCCCGGTGACCGTGGGCTACATGCACGTGCTGAAGCTGCACCACCTGGTGGACGACAAGATGCATGCCCGCTCGACCGGCCCGTACTCGCTCGTCACCCAGCAGCCGCTGGGCGGCAAGGCGCAGTTCGGCGGCCAGCGTTTCGGCGAGATGGAAGTGTGGGCGCTGGAAGCCTACGGCGCTTCGTACATCCTGCAGGAAATGCTGACGGTGAAGTCCGACGACGTGAACGGCCGTACCAAGGTGTACGAGAGCATCGTCAAGGGCGAACACGCCATCGAAGCCGGCATGCCGGAATCCTTCAATGTGTTGGTCAAGGAAATCCGCTCCTTGGGCATCGACATTGAACTCGAACGCAATTAAGGAGCCGACGCATGAAGGGACTACTCGACCTTTTCAAGCAATTCACCCCTGATGAGCATTTCGATGCCATCAAGATCGGACTGGCTTCTCCTGAGAAGATCCGTTCCTGGTCTTTCGGCGAGGTGAAGAAGCCCGAGACCATCAACTACCGCACCTTCAAGCCCGAGCGCGACGGCCTGTTCTGCGCCAAGATCTTTGGCCCGATCAAGGACTACGAGTGCCTGTGCGGCAAGTACAAGCGCCTGAAGCACCGTGGCGTGATCTGCGAGAAGTGCGGCGTTGAAGTCACGCAGACCAAGGTGCGCCGCGAGCGCATGGGTCACATCGACCTGGCCGCGCCCTGCGCGCACATCTGGTTCCTGAAGTCGCTGCCGTCGCGTCTGGGCCTGGTGCTCGACATGACCCTGCGCGACATCGAGCGCGTGCTGTACTTCGAAGCGTATGTCGTCGTCGACCCCGGCATGACCCCGCTGAAGAAGTTCAGCATCATGAGCGAGGACGATTTCGAGGCCAAGCACGCCGAATTCGGTGACGAGTTCGTCGCGCTGATGGGCGCCGAGGGCATCAAGAAGCTGCTCGAGGAAATGGACATCGATGCGGAGATCGACAAGATCCGCAACGACATGACCGGCTCCGAGCTGAAGATCAAGAAGAACTCCAAGCGCCTGAAGGTGCTGGAAGCCTTCAAGAAGAGCGGCATCCGTCCCCATTGGATGGTGATGGAAGTGCTGCCGGTGCTGCCGCCCGACCTGCGCCCGCTGGTGCCGCTGGACGGTGGCCGCTTTGCGACCTCTGACCTCAACGACCTCTACCGCCGCGTCATCAACCGCAACAACCGCCTGGCGCGGCTGCTGGAGCTGAAGGCGCCGGAAATCATCGTGCGCAACGAAAAGCGCATGCTGCAAGAGGCCGTGGACAGCCTGCTGGACAACGGCCGCCGCGGCAAGGCGATGACGGGCGCGAACAAGCGCGCGCTGAAGTCGCTGGCCGACATGATCAAGGGCAAGAGCGGCCGCTTCCGCCAGAACCTGCTGGGCAAGCGCGTCGACTACTCGGGCCGTTCGGTCATCGTGGTCGGCCCGACGCTCAAGCTGCACCAGTGCGGCCTGCCCAAGCTGATGGCCATCGAGCTGTTCAAGCCTTTCATCTTCTCGCGCCTGGAGGCGATGGGCATCGCCACCACCATCAAGGCGGCGAAGAAGGAAGTCGAGAGCGGCACGCCGGTGGTGTGGGACATCCTGGAAGAGGTGATCAAAGAGCACCCGATCCTGCTGAACCGCGCGCCGACGCTGCACCGCCTGGGCATCCAGGCTTTCGAGCCGGTGCTGATCGAAGGCAAGGCCATCCAGTTGCACCCGCTGGTGTGCTCGGCCTTCAACGCCGACTTCGACGGTGACCAGATGGCCGTTCACGTGCCGCTGAGCATCGAAGCGCAGATGGAAGCCCGCACGCTGATGCTGGCCTCCAACAACGTGCTGTTCCCGGCCAACGGCGAACCGTCGATCGTGCCTTCGCAAGACGTGGTGCTGGGCCTGTACTACGCCACCCGCGAACGCATCAACGGCAAGGGCGAGGGCATGGTCTTCATGGACATGCAGGAGCTCCAGCGCGCACTCGACAACGGCGTGGTGGAGATCACCGCCAAGATCGCCGTGCGCATGGTCGAGTGGCACAAGGACGCCGCCACCGGCGAGTTCGTGCCCGAGACCAAGCTGGTGGACACGACCGTCGGCCGTGCGCTGCTGAGCGAGATCCTGCCCAAGGGCCTGCCCTTCAGCAACATCAACAAGGCGCTGAAGAAGAAGGAGATCAGCAAGCTGATCAACGCCAGCTTCCGCAAGTGCGGCCTGAAGGAAACCGTCGTCTTCGCAGACAAGCTGCTGCAGAACGGCTTCCGCCTGGCCACGCGCGCCGGCATCTCGATCGCCATCGACGACATGCTGGTGCCGAAGGAGAAGCCGGGCCTGATCGAGCGCGCCGAGAAGGAAGTCAAGGAGATCGAGCAGCAGTACGTCTCGGGCCTGGTGACTGCGGGCGAGCGCTACAACAAGGTCGTGGACATCTGGGGCAAGACCGGCGACGAAGTCGGCAAGGTCATGATGAGCCAGCTGTCCAAGCAGAAGGTGCAAGACCGCCACGGCAAGGAAGTCGACCAGGAGTCCTTCAACTCCATCTACATGATGGCCGACTCGGGCGCGCGCGGTTCTGCTGCGCAGATCCGCCAGCTGGCCGGCATGCGCGGCCTGATGGCCAAGCCTGACGGCAGCATCATCGAGACGCCCATCACGGCCAACTTCCGCGAAGGCCTGAACGTTCTGCAGTACTTCATCTCCACCCACGGTGCCCGCAAGGGCCTGGCGGACACGGCGCTGAAGACCGCGAACTCGGGCTACCTCACGCGCCGCCTGGTGGACGTGACGCAAGACCTGGTGGTGACGGAAGTCGACTGCGGCACGCAGAACGGCATGAACCGCCGCGCGCTGGTGGAGGGTGGTGAAGTCATCGAAAGCCTGCGCGACCGCATCCTCGGCCGCGTGACGGCCACCGAGGTGCTGCACCCAGAGACGCAGGAGCTGATGGTCGCCGCCGGCACGATGCTGGACGAAGACCTCATCGACACCCTGGAAGCCGCGGGCGTGGACGAAGTGAAGGTGCGCACGGCCCTGACCTGCGACACGCGCTTCGGCATCTGCGCCAAGTGCTACGGCCGCGACCTGGGCCGTGGTGGCCTGGTGAACGTGGGTGAGGCCATCGGCGTGATCGCGGCGCAGTCCATCGGTGAACCCGGCACGCAGCTGACGATGCGCACCTTCCACATCGGTGGTGCGGCATCGCGTGCGGCCGTGGCCAGCAGCGTGGACGCCAAGAGCGAAGGCCTGATCGGCTTCAACGCCACGATGCGCTACGTCACCAACGCCAACGGCACCCTGGTGGTGATCTCGCGTTCGGGCGAAATCGTCATCAGCGACCCGCACGGCCGCGAGCGCGAGCGTCACAAGCTGCCTTACGGCGCGACGCTGAACGTCAAGCCCGACCAGCACGTGAAGGCCGGCACCGTGCTGGCCAACTGGGACCCGCTGACCCGCCCCATCATCACGGAATTCGCCGGCAAGGCGAAGTTCGAGAACGTGGAAGAGGGTGTCACCGTCGCCAAGCAGGTGGACGAAGTGACGGGTCTGAGCACGCTGGTCGTGATCGACCCGAAGCGCCGCGGCGCCGCCAAGGTGGTGCGCCCGCAGGTCAAGCTGCTGGACGCCGCAGGCGTGGAAGTGAAGATCCCCGGCACCGACCACGCCGTGACCATCGGCTTCCCGGTGGGCGCCCTGATCCAGGTGCGCGACGGCCAGGACCTGGGCCCCGGCGAAGTGCTGGCGCGCATCCCGATGGAAGGCCAGAAGACGCGCGACATCACCGGCGGTCTGCCGCGGGTGGCCGAGCTCTTCGAAGCGCGCAGCCCGAAGGACGTGGGTACGCTGGCCGAGATCACCGGCACCATCAGCTTCGGCAAGGAGACCAAGGGCAAGAACCGCCTGCAGATCACCAGCCCCGAAGGCCAGGTGCACGAAGAGCTGGTCGCCAAGGAAAAGAACATCCTGGTGCACGAAGGCCAGGTGGTCAACCGCGGCGAACTGGTGGTCGACGGCAGCGCAGACCCGCAGGACATCCTGCGCCTGCTGGGCATCGAGGAACTGGCGCGCTACATCGTCGACGAGGTGCAGGACGTCTACCGTCTGCAAGGCGTGAAGATCAACGACAAGCACATCGAGGTGATCGTTCGCCAGATGCTGCGCCGCGTGCAGATCGTCAACGCCGGCGATTCGTCGTACATCAACGGCGAGCAGGTGGAACGCAGCGAGCTGCTCAACACCAACGAGCGCCTGCGTGCCGAAGGCAAGGTGCCGGCCACGCACGCCGACGTGCTGCTGGGCATCACCAAGGCGTCGCTGTCGACCGACAGCTTCATCTCGGCGGCGTCCTTCCAGGAAACCACCCGCGTGCTCACCGAAGCTGCCATCATGGGCAAGCGCGACGAGCTGCGTGGCCTGAAGGAAAACGTGATCGTCGGCCGCCTGATCCCTGCAGGCACCGGCATGGCCTTCCACGAAGCCCGCAAGGCCAAGGAAGCCATGGACGAGAGCGAGCGTCGCGCCATTGCGCTGCAGGAAGCTGAAGAGCTGGCGGCGGTGCAGATGGCCGGTGTCGATGCCGCCACGGCAGCGGCCGCTGGCGACAGCACCGAGTGAGCGACTGAAGCCTGAGGGTGGGCCGGCGCAGCCGGTTCACCACTGAGCTGAGAAGGCGGCCTGCGGGCCGCCTTTTTCTTGGGCGCAGCCCGGCGGCGGGTTCAGGGCACGGCGGGCAACACCCATGCTTGCGGGCGCAGGATGGTCAGCCCCAGCGGCCGCGCCCTGCGCGCCAGCTTCAGCAGCGCGCGGTCGTGCGTGAGCAACCAGGTCGCACGGTGCGCGAGCGCGAGTTCGAGGAAGACCTGGTCGTCGGGGTCGCTGCAGCGCAAGGGCAGGGGTGCCGGCGGCGGCACGGCGTGCAGCTGGGCGTGCTGGTCGAAAGATGCGAGCACGCGCTCACTGTCGGGCTTCCACTTCACCAGCGTGCGGTAGCCCAGTGTGCGGGCCAGCTCATCGCGCATCGCCGGGCAGGCGAGCCACTGCACTTGCCCTTGCTCCACCGCCGCGGCCAGGGCCGCGACCGCGGGCTCGCGAAAGACCAGCCAGTCGAGCACGGTGTTGGTATCGAGCACCACCGCGGCGCGCGGGGCGGACAAACTCTCGCTCAGATCGAGCCCCTGACTTGCTGCTGAAGGCGCGGCCGAATATACTAGAAGGCTTTTCGGCAGACTTTGCTGCGTTCAGCCCTGGGAGCTTGCTCCTGCTCTGGTGCCCATCCACAGGGGGCCAGGGTTCAAAGAAGGCGGCGCACGCCGGGCCCACCCTTGCGAATGCGTGCTGCGGCAACCGCCCGGCATCCTTGCACTTGAAGCCCACGCTCCACCGAAAAGATTGCGTAGCTTCAAACGGGAACAAGTTACTTTTATGCCAACCATCAATCAGCTCGTGCGCCACGGCCGTCAGGTCGAAGTCACGAAGTCCAAGTCGCCTGCGATGCAGAACAGCCCGCAGCGCCGGGGTGTCTGCACCCGCGTCTACACCACCACTCCCAAGAAGCCGAACTCGGCCTTGCGGAAGGTCGCCAAGGTGCGCCTGACCAACGGTTTCGAGATCATCAGCTACATCGGCGGTGAGGGCCACAACCTGCAAGAGCACAGCGTCGTGCTCGTGCGCGGCGGCCGTGTGAAGGACCTGCCCGGTGTGCGTTACCACATCGTGCGCGGTTCGCTGGACCTGCAAGGCGTCAAGGATCGCAAGCAGTCGCGCTCCAAGTACGGCGCGAAGCGTCCCAAGAAGGCCTGATCGGCCGAACCATTGCGGCCGGCTCTTCCCTGTGTGGGTGAGCGGCCGAGTAAGTGAAGGGCCCTGATGGCCTTTCGCGGCGGGCGCCAGCAGCGCCGGCCAACTGAAACGATAGAAGGAAGACTCCCATGCCACGTCGTCGCGAAGTACCCAAGCGCGAGATCCTGCCTGACCCGAAGTTCGGCTCGGTCGATCTGTCCAAGTTCATGAACGTCATCATGGAATCGGGCAAGAAGGCCATCGCCGAGCGCATCATCTACGGTGCGCTCGAGCAGGTTGAAACCAAGGCCAACAAGGACCCCCTCGAGGTCTTCATGGTTGCGCTGAACAACATCAAGCCGATGGTCGAAGTGAAGTCCCGCCGTGTCGGCGGTGCGAACTACCAAGTTCCCGTGGAAGTTCGCCCCGTTCGCCGGCAGGCCCTGGCCATGCGCTGGTTGAAGGAAAGCGCGCGCAAGCGCGGTGAGAAGAGCATGGCCGCGCGTCTGGCCAACGAACTGCTCGAGGCCAGCGAAGGCCGCGGCGGTGCCGTGAAGAAGCGCGACGAAGTCCACCGCATGGCCGAAGCGAACAAGGCGTTCTCGCACTTCCGCTTCTAAGCACAGCACGACGTAGCCCACCGGCCGCCTTTGCGGGTTAGCACTAACCCGCAGGCGGCCCCTGCATTTGGAGATAGACCATGGCCCGCAAGACCCCCATCGAGCGCTACCGCAACATCGGTATCAGCGCGCACATCGATGCCGGCAAGACCACCACGACCGAGCGCATCCTGTACTACACGGGTGTGAACCACAAGATCGGTGAAGTGCACGATGGCGCCGCCACGATGGACTGGATGGAGCAGGAGCAGGAGCGCGGCATCACGATCACGTCGGCTGCCACCACCTGCTTCTGGAAGGGCATGGACCTGTCCTATCCGGAGCACCGCTTCAACATCATCGACACGCCCGGACACGTCGACTTCACCATCGAAGTCGAGCGTTCGATGCGCGTGCTCGACGGAGCCTGCATGGTGTACTGCGCCGTGGGTGGCGTGCAGCCTCAGTCGGAAACCGTCTGGCGCCAGGCCAACAAGTACAAGGTGCCGCGCCTCGCGTTCGTCAACAAGATGGACCGCACGGGTGCGAACTTCTTCAAGGTCTACGACCAGATGAAGACGCGCCTGAAGGCCAACCCCGTGCCCGTGGTGGTGCCCATCGGCTCTGAAGAAAACTTCAAGGGCGTGGTCGACCTGTTCAAGATGAAAGCCATCATCTGGGACGAGGCCAGCCAGGGCATGAAGTTCGAGTACCACGACATCCCCGCCGAGCTGGTGGAAGAGTCGAACAAGTGGCGCGAGCAGATGGTCGAGGCCGCTGCCGAGGCCAGCGAAGAGCTGATGAACAAGTACCTGGAAACGGGTGAGCTGACCGAGGCCGAGATCAAGCACGGCCTGCGCACGCGCACGATCAGCACCGAGATCCAGCCGATGCTCTGCGGCACCGCCTTCAAGAACAAGGGCGTGCAGCGCATGCTGGACGCCGTGATCGACTTCCTGCCTTCGCCTGCGGACATCCCGCCGGTGCCCGGCACCGACGAAGACGACAAGCCGGTCACCCGTGCCCGTACCGACGAAGAGAAGTTCTCGGCGCTGGCCTTCAAGCTGATGACCGACCCGTACGTCGGCCAGTTGACCTTCGTGCGCGTCTACTCGGGCGTGCTGAAGAGCGGCGACTCGGTCTTCAACCCGATCCGCGGCAAGAAGGAGCGCATCGGCCGTATCCTGCAGATGCACGCCAACCAGCGTGAAGAAATCAAGGAAATTCTGGCCGGCGACATCGCCGCCTGCGTGGGCCTGAAGGACGTCACCACGGGCGAAACCCTGTGCGACCCGGACAGCATCATCACGCTGGAAAAGATGATCTTCCCGGAGCCGGTGATCAGCCAGGCTGTCGAGCCCAAGACCAAGGCCGACCAGGAAAAGATGGGCATCGCGCTGGGCCGTCTGGCCGCCGAAGACCCGTCCTTCCGCATGCGCACCGACGAAGAGAGTGGCCAGACCATCATTTCCGGCATGGGCGAGCTGCACCTGGAAATCATCGTCGACCGCATGAAGCGCGAGTTTGGCGTGGAAGCCAACGTTGGCAAGCCGCAGGTGGCCTACCGCGAAACCATCCGCAAGGCCGTGGCCGATGTGGAAGGCAAGTTCGTGCGCCAGTCGGGCGGCAAGGGCCAGTACGGCCACGTCGTGCTGAAGGTCGAGCCGCAAGAGCCGGGCAAGGGCTTCGAGTTCGTCGACGCCATCAAGGGTGGTGTGGTGCCGCGTGAATTCATTCCCGCGGTGCAGAAGGGCATCGAAGAAACGCTGCCCAACGGCGTGCTGGCCGGCTACCCGGTGGTGGACGTGAAGGTCACGCTGACCTTCGGTTCGTACCACGAGGTGGACTCGAACGAAAACGCCTTCAAGATGGCCGCTTCGATGGGCTTCAAGGACGGCTGCCGCAAGGCCCAGCCGGTGATCCTGGAGCCGATGATGGCCGTGGAAGTGGAAACGCCGGAAGACTACGCCGGCGGCGTGATGGGCGACCTGTCCAGCCGTCGCGGCATGGTGCAGGGCATGGACGACATGCCTGGCGGTGGCAAGGTGATCCGCGCCGAAGTGCCGCTGTCGGAAATGTTCGGCTACAGCACGACGTTGCGCTCGATGAGCCAGGGCCGCGCGACGTACACGATGGAGTTCAAGCACTACAGCGAAGCTCCGAAGAACGTCGCCGACGCCATCATCACCGCACGCGGCAAGTAAACATTCAGCTGGTCTTCGGAGGCTTGGCGCACGCTGCCAGTGGCGTGCGGTTCAGCAGGCCTCCGGAAACCTAAAACCAAAACACTGGCACTGCTCTTTTCCGGAGATTGAGAAATGGCAAAAGGTAAATTTGAACGCACGAAGCCGCACGTGAACGTGGGCACGATTGGTCACGTGGACCATGGCAAGACGACGCTGACGGCGGCGATCACGACGATTCTGGCGAAGAAGTTCGGTGGCGAGGCCAAGGCCTACGACCAGATCGACGCGGCGCCGGAAGAGAAGGCGCGCGGCATCACGATCAACACCGCGCACGTCGAGTACGAGACGGCCAACCGCCACTACGCGCACGTGGACTGCCCGGGTCACGCTGACTACGTGAAGAACATGATCACGGGTGCCGCCCAGATGGACGGCGCGATCCTGGTGTGCTCGGCCGCTGACGGCCCGATGCCCCAGACGCGCGAGCACATCCTGCTGGCCCGCCAGGTGGGCGTGCCCTACATCATCGTGTTCCTGAACAAGTGCGACATGGTGGACGACGCCGAGCTGCTGGAGCTCGTCGAGATGGAAGTGCGCGAGCTGCTGAGCAAGTACGACTTCCCCGGTGACGACACCCCCATCGTCAAGGGCAGCGCCAAGCTGGCCATGGAAGGCGACACGGGCGATCTGGGCGAGCAGGCGATCATGCGCCTGGCCGACGCGCTGGACAGCTACATCCCCACGCCGGAGCGCGCGGTGGACGGCACCTTCCTGATGCCGGTGGAAGACGTGTTCTCGATCTCGGGCCGCGGCACCGTGGTGACCGGTCGCGTGGAGCGCGGAATCATCAAGGTCGGCGAGGAAATCGAGATCGTCGGCATCAAGGCCACGCAGAAGACCACCTGCACGGGCGTGGAGATGTTCCGCAAGCTGCTGGACCAGGGCCAGGCGGGCGACAACGTGGGCATCCTGCTGCGCGGCACCAAGCGCGAAGACGTGGAGCGCGGCCAGGTGCTGTGCAAGCCCGGTTCGGTGAAGCCGCACACGCACTTCACGGCCGAGATCTACGTGCTGAGCAAGGAAGAGGGCGGTCGTCACACGCCGTTCTTCAACAACTACCGCCCGCAGTTCTACTTCCGCACGACGGACGTGACGGGTGCGGTGGAGCTGCCGAAGGATAAAGAGATGGTGATGCCTGGCGACAACGTCAGCATCACGGTGAAGCTGATCAACCCGATCGCGATGGAAGAAGGCCTGCGCTTCGCCATCCGTGAGGGCGGCCGCACCGTCGGCGCCGGCGTCGTGGCCAAGATCATCGAATAAGGATCTGCCATGTCTGCCAAGCAAAAGATCCGCATCCGCCTGAAGGCCTTCGATTACAAGCTGATCGACCAGTCGGCTCTGGAAATCGTGGACACCGCCAAGCGCACGGGCGCCATCGTCAAGGGCCCCGTTCCCCTGCCGACGCGCATGCAGCGTTTCGACATCCTGCGCTCGCCGCACGTCAACAAGACGAGCCGCGACCAGTTCGAGATCCGCACGCACCAGCGCCTGATGGACATCGTCGACCCCACCGACAAGACCGTGGACGCGCTGATGAAGCTCGATCTGCCGGCTGGCGTGGACGTCGAGATCAAGCTGCAGTAAACGCAGCCGCCTGCGAGGACGGCCATTGCGGGATTGCCCGCAAAGGTTATACTCGCGGGCTTTTCCGCTCTCTACTTCGGTAGAGGGACGGCATTACCCGCCCCGGGCAATCGTTCCCGGGATCGTGAACAAGGCGTCCACATCGTTGGGCGCTGGAGAAAACCATGAGCATGAGCGAACAGCTCGGCTTGCTGGGCCGCAAGGTGGGCATGACGCGCATCTTCACGGACGATGGCGACACCATCCCCGTGACGGTGCTCGACGTGTCCAACAACCGCGTCACGCAAGTCAAGACCGCTGCGACCGACGGCTACAACGCACTGCAAGTTGCGTTCGGAACCCGCAAGGCCAGCCGTGTCACCAAGCCCGAAGCCGGGCACCTGGCCAAGGCCGGCGTCGAAGCCGGTGAGGTCCTCAAAGAATTCCGCGTCACTGCTGAAGTCGCTGGCCAGTACAAGGCCGGCGCTGTTGTTCCTGTGAGCGTGTTCGCCGCCGGCCAGAAGGTCGACGTGCAGGGCACCTCGCTGGGCAAGGGCTTCCAGGGCGCGATCAAGCGCCACAACTTCAGCTCGCAGCGCGCGTCGCACGGCAACAGCCGTTCGCACAACGTGCCGGGCTCGATCTCGATGGCGCAAGACCCGGGCCGCGTGTTCCCGGGCAAGAAGATGACCGGTCACATGGGCGACGAAACCGTCACCACCCAGAACCTGGACATCGTGCGCGTGGACGAAGCCCGTTCGCTGCTGCTCGTGCGCGGCGCCGTGCCGGGCCACAAGAACGGCCATGTGGTCGTGCGCCCCGCCATCAAGGCGCGTGTGAAGAAAGGGGCCCAATGATGCAGCTCGAGCTCCTGAACGAACAAGGCCAGGCCACCTCGAAGGTGGACGCGCCCGACACGGTCTTCGCCCGTGACTACAACGAAGCCCTGGTGCACCAGGTGGTCGTGGCCTTCCAGGCCAACGCCCGCCAAGGCACCCGCGCCCAGCTCGACCGCGGTGAAGTCAAGCACTCCACCAAGAAGCCGTTCCGCCAGAAGGGCACCGGCCGCGCTCGCGCCGGTATGACCAGCTCGCCGCTGTGGCGTGGTGGTGGTCGCATCTTCCCGAACCGCCCTGACGAGAACTTCTCGCAGAAGGTGAACAAGAAGATGTACCGCGCCGGCATGGCGTCCATCCTGTCGCAGCTGGCCCGTGACGGCCGTCTGGCGGTGGTCGACAGCATCAGCATCGACGCCCCCAAGACCAAGCTGCTGGCTGCCAAGTTCAAGGCCATGGGCCTGGGCACGGACACCAAGAACTCGGTGCTGGTGATCGCCGACCAGATCGACGACAACATCGCGCTGGCTTCGCGCAACCTGTCGAACGTCCTGGTGGTCGAGCCGCGTTACGCCGATCCGCTGAGCCTCGTCTTCTACAAGAAGGTGCTGGTGACCAAGGGCGCGATCGAACAGCTCAAGGAGATGTTCGCATGAGCCGCATGAATCCGACTCCTGCCGAACGCAAGTTCGACGAAGGCCGCCTCAGCCAGGTGCTGGTGGCGCCGATCATCTCGGAAAAGGCCACGCGCCTGGGCGAGAAGAACAACCAGGTGTTGTTCAAGGTCCTGCGCGATGCCACCAAGCCTGAAATCAAGGCTGCGGTCGAGCTGATGTTCAAGGTCGAGGTGGCTTCGGTCTCCACGGCTGTGCAAAAGGGCAAGGTCAAGCGCTTCGGCCGCACCATCGGCCGCCGCGACCACGTCAAGAAGGCGTTTGTGTCGCTGAAGCCGGGCCAGGAGCTCAACTTCTCCGGGGAGGCCGCGTAATCATGGCTGTCATCAAGGTCAAGCCCACATCGCCCGGCCGCCGTGCCGTGGTGAAGGTGGTGCACAAGCACCTGCACAAGGGTGCCCCGGAAGCTTCGCTGCTCGAGCCGCAGAAGCAGAAGTCCGGCCGCAACAACAACGGCCACATCACGATGCGCCACAAGGGCGGTGGTCACAAGCACCACTACCGCGTGGTCGACTTCGTGCGCAACAAGGACGGCATCCCGGCGAAGGTCGAGCGCATCGAGTACGACCCGAACCGCACCGCCCACATCGCGCTGCTGTGCTACGCCGACGGCGAGCGCCGCTACATCATCGCCCCGCGCGGTGTTGAGGCTGGTGCCACGCTGTTCAGCGGCCCCGAGGCCCCAATCAAGGCCGGCAACACGCTGCCCATCCGCAACATCCCCGTGGGTTCCATCATCCACTGCGTGGAAATGCTGCCGGGTAAGGGTGCGCAGATTGCCCGTTCGGCCGGCACCAGCGTCACGCTGATGGCCCGCGAAGGCATCTACGCCCAGCTGCGTCTGCGTTCGGGTGAGGTCCGCAAGATCCACATCGACTGCCGCGCGACCATCGGCGAAGTGTCGAACGAAGAGCACAGCCTGCGCCAGTACGGCAAGGCCGGTGCGATCCGCTGGAAGGGCATCCGCCCGACCGTGCGCGGTACCGCCATGAACCCGATCGACCACCCGCACGGTGGTGGTGAAGGCAAGACGGGCGAAGGCCAGCCGCAGGTGTCGCCGTGGAACACCCTCACCAAGGGCTACCGCACTCGCAGCAACAAGCGCACGCAGACGATGATCGTCTCGCGTCGCAAGAAGTGAGGTCGTAGAACATGACCCGTTCGCTGAAAAAAGGTCCCTTCGTGGACCACCACCTGATGGCCAAGGTCGAGAAGGCCGCCGCCATCAAGGACAAGAAGCCGATCAAGACCTGGTCGCGCCGCAGCACCATCCTGCCCGAGTTCATCGGCCTGACGGTGGCCGTGCACAACGGCAAGCAGCACGTGCCCGTGTACGTGACCGACCAGATGGTCGGCCACAAGCTCGGCGAATTCGCACTCACGCGCTTGTTCAAGGGTCACCCCGCGGACAAGAAAGCCAAGCGCTAAGGAGCCGACGCTATGGAAACCAAAGCAATCGCCCGTGGTGTGCGCCTGTCGTCCGACAAGGGTCGTCTGGTGGCCGACATGATCCGCGGCAAGACCGTGGCTCAGGCCGTCAACATCCTCAGCTTCACGCAGAAGAAGGCCGCCGGCATCATCAAGAAGGTCGTCGATTCGGCTGTGGCCAACGCCGAGCACAACGACGGCGCTGACATCGACGAACTGAAGATCAAGTCGATCTACGTCGAGCAGGGTGCCGTGCTCAAGCGCTTCTCGGCTCGCGCCAAGGGCCGCGGTGCACGCATCAGCAAGGGCACCTGTCACATCTATGTGACGGTCGGCAACTGAGGCACTGGAAAGAACATGGGACAAAAAATCCATCCGACCGGCTTCCGCCTCGCCGTCACACGCGCCTGGCAGAGCCGCTGGTTCGCGACCAAGGGCAACTTCGCCACGATGCTGGCCGAAGACCTGAAGGTGCGTGAGTACCTGAAGGCGAAGCTCAAGAGCGCCGCCGTCTCGCGCATCCTGATCGAGCGCCCCGCCAAGAACGCCCGCATCACCATCTTCTCGGCACGTCCGGGCGTGGTGATCGGCAAGAAGGGCGAGGACATCGAGAACCTGAAGGCCGAACTGGGCCGCCGCCTGGGCGTGCCGGTGGCAGTGAACATCGAAGAAATCCGCAAGCCGGAAGTCGATGCGCAACTGATCGCCGACAGCATCACGCAGCAGCTCGAAAAGCGCATCATGTTCCGCCGCGCCATGAAGCGCGCGATGCAGAACGCCATGCGTCTGGGTGCTCTGGGCATCAAGATCATGAGCTCGGGCCGCCTGAACGGCATCGAAATCGCGCGTTGCGAGTGGTACCGCGAAGGCCGCGTGCCCCTCCACACCCTGAAGGCCGACATCGACTACGGCTTCAGCGAAGCCAAGACGACCTACGGCGTCATCGGCGTGAAGGTGTGGGTCTATCGCGGTGACCGCCTGGCCAACGGCGAAGCGCCGCAACTGGCGAAGACCGAAGGCGACAACGAGCGCCGTGACCGCCGTGGCCCCCGCCCTGGCGACCGTCCGGGCGCCCCGGGTGGCCGTGGCCGCCCAGGTGGTGACCGTGCGCCCGCGCCCCGTGGTGAAGTGACGACGGCCGCAGCGCCGGCATCGCCCGCCGCCGATGGCCCCAAGGGCCCGGCCGTCAAGCGCGTTCGTCGCGCTGCGCCGGCCACGCCGGCCGCTGGCGAGACCAAAGGAGAATAACGATGCTGCAACCCGCACGTCGCAAGTTCCGCAAGGAACACAAGGGCCGCAACACCGGCATCGCCACCCGTGGCGCCGCTGTGTCGTTCGGCGACTTCGGCCTCAAGGCCACCGAGCGCGGCCGCATCACGGCCCGCCAGATCGAAGCCGCCCGTCGTGCCATCAGCCGCCACATCAAGCGCGGTGGTCGCATCTTCATCCGCATCTTCCCCGACAAGCCGATTTCGCAGAAGCCGGCCGAAGTGCGCATGGGTAACGGCAAGGGCAACCCCGAGTACTACGTGGCCGAGATCCAGCCGGGCAAGGTGCTTTACGAAATCAACGGCGTGCCTGAGCAATTGGCACGTGAGGCGTTCCAGCTGGCTTCGGCCAAGCTGCCGCTGCGTTGCACTTTCGTGGCCCGCCAGGTCGGTACCTGACCAGGAGCAACCATGAGCAAGACATCTGAACTGCGTGCCAAGGACGTGGCGGCGCTGGAAAAGGAAGTCTCTGACCTGCTGAAGGCCCATTTCGGCCTGCGCATGCAGAAGGCGACCCAGCAGCTGACCAACCACACGCAACTGGGCAACACGAAGCGTGAAATCGCTCGCGTGAAGACCATCATCGCGGAAAAGAAGAGGGCTGCGAAATGAGCGAAGCACAAACCGCTGCCGCGCCGGTGAAGAACACCCGCACGCTGGTTGGCCGCATCGTCAGCGACAAGCGCGCCAAGACCGTCACCGTGCTGGTCGAGCGCCGCACCGCGCACGAGCTCTACGGCAAGATCGTCGCCAAGTCGCGCAAGTACCACGCGCACGACGAAAAAGGCGAATACAAGCTGGGTGACCTGGTCGAGATCGCCGAAGGCCGCCCCATCAGCAAGACCAAGTCGTGGGTTGTCACCAAGCTGCTCGAAAAGGCCAAGCTGGTCTGACACACCGTGAGGCAGCTTCGGCTGCCTTCTTGCCGAGCGGCCGGACGCTGGTGATGCCAGCTCCGGTCGTTTGTCTTATCCCGCCAGGAGAACGCACATGCTGAAGGTCGGAGACAAGCTGCCCGCGGGCACGCTGAACGAATTCATCGAGGTCGAGGGCAACGGTTGCTCCCTGGGCCCCAACAGCTTTGACGTGGCCCAGATCACCGCCGGCAAGAAGATCGCCATCTTCGCGCTGCCCGGTGCCTACACGCCGACCTGTTCGGCCAAGCATGTGCCTGGTTACGTCGAACACGCCGATGCGCTGAAGGCGGCGGGTGTGGACGAGATTTGGTGCGTCTCGGTCAATGACGCGTTTGTCATGGGTGCCTGGGGCCGCGATCAGAAGACCGCCGGCAAGGTGCGCATGATGGCCGACGGCAGTGCCGAGTTCACCAAGGCCACGGGCCTGACGCTGGACCTCACCGCACGCGGCATGGGCCTGCGTTCGAACCGCTACTCGATGCTGGTGGTGGACGGCGAAGTGAAGTCGCTGAACGTCGAAGGCCCCGGCAAGTTCGAGGTCAGCGACGCCGGCACGATGTTGGCCCAGGCCAAGGCTTTGCTGGCCTGACCCAAGTTTCTGCACAGCAGCCGCTTGACGGCGAATTGAAAGCTGTGCCATACTCGAACGCTTCGCTGCTCGCGCTGTGCGGCTGCCCCTGGCGGGCGACTCTGGCGCGAAGCAGTTCAACCCATCCAAGGGCCCAAGACTGACCGACGCAGCTCTGCTGCAACGGGGCAAGTTGGGGAGACACAATGATCCAAATGCAATCGCGGCTCGACGTGGCCGACAACACGGGCGCGAAGTCTGTCCAGTGCATCAAGGTGCTGGGTGGTTCCAAGCGTCGTTACGCCGGCATCGGCGACGTCATCAAGGTCAGCATCAAAGAAGCTGCGCCGCGTGGTCGTGTGAAGAAGGGCGAGGTCTACAGCGCCGTTGTCGTGCGTACCGCCAAGGGCGTGCGCCGCCAGGATGGCTCGCTGATCCGCTTCGATGGCAATGCCGCCGTGCTGCTGAACGCCAAGCTCGAGCCCATCGGCACCCGCATCTTCGGGCCGGTCACGCGCGAACTGCGTGGCGAGCGCTTCATGAAGATCGTCTCGCTGGCCCCTGAAGTGCTGTAAGCGCCGCTTCGTTAGGACCCGACCATGAACAAGATTCGCAAAGGCGACCAGGTCATCGTGACCACCGGCCGCGACAAGGGCAAGCGCGGCACCGTGACGCAGCGCGTCGATGCCGACCACATCGTCGTTGAGGGCGTGAACGTTGCCAAGAAGCACGTCAAGCCGAACCCGCTCAAGGGCACGACGGGTGGTGTGGTCGACAAGACCATGCCCATCCACCAGTCGAACGTCGCCATCTTCAATGCCGCCACCGGCAAGGCCGATCGCGTGGGCATCAAGCTGCTGGCCGATGGCAAGAAGGTTCGCGTCTTCAAGTCGTCGGGCGACGAGATCAAGGCCTGAACGGAAAGAACGTCATGGCAAAGAAACAAGCATCGACAGCCCAGCCGGGCCCCGCGAACCAGGGTGCTGCAGTGCAAGCGCGCCTGCAGGCCATCTACCGCGAGAAGATCGTCCCCGAGCTGATCGCCAAGTTCGGCTACACCTCGATCATGCAGGTGCCCCGCCTGCAGAAGATCACGCTGAACATGGGCGTGAGCGAGGCTGTCAGCGACAAGAAGGTCATGGACAACGCCGTGGGCGACCTGACCAAGATCGCCGGCCAGAAACCCGTGGTCACGAAGAGCAAGAAGCCGATCGCCGGTTTCAAGATCCGCGAAGGCCAGGCCATCGGTGCGATGGTCACGCTGCGCGGTGTGCGCATGTACGAATTCCTGGACCGCTTCGTCACCGTGGCTCTGCCGCGCGTGCGTGACTTCCGGGGTATCAGCGGCCGCAGCTTCGATGGTCGCGGCAACTACAACATCGGCGTGAAAGAGCAGATCATCTTCCCCGAGATCGAGTACGACAAGATCGACGCGATCCGTGGCATGAACATCAGCATCACGACCAGTGCAAAGACCGACGACGAGTGCAAGGCGCTGCTCGCGGCGTTCAAGTTCCCGTTCAAGAACTGAAGGCAACCACCATGGCCAAACTTTCCGTCAAGCAGCGCGAAGAAAAGCGCGAGAAGCTGGTTGCCAAGTACGCGAAGAAGTACGCTGAGCTGAAGAGCACGTCCAACGACGCCAAGCTCAGCGACGAAGAGCGCTATGCCGCGCGCTTGCAACTGCAGCAGCTGCCCCGCAATGCCAACCCGACGCGCCTGCGCAACCGCTGCGCGCTGACCGGTCGCGCCCGTGGCACGTTCCGCATGTTCGGCCTGGCGCGCAACAAGATCCGTGAGCTCGCCTTCAAGGGTGACATTCCCGGCGTGGTCAAGGCCAGCTGGTAATCCGGCGAGAAGATCAGGAGCAATTTCATGAGCATGAGTGATCCCATCGCCGACATGCTGACCCGCATTCGCAATGCGCAGGCTGTCGACAAGTCGGCCGTCAAGATGCCGTCTTCCAAGCTGAAGGTCGCAATCGCGCAAGTGCTGAAGGACGAGGGTTACATCGACGGCTACGCAGTGCACGAAGAGACCGGCAAGCCCGAGCTCGAAATCGCGCTGAAGTACTACGCCGGCAAGCCGGTGATCGAGCGCATCGAGCGCGTGAGCCGCCCGGGCCTGCGCATCTACAAGGGCCGTGACGCGATTCCGCAAGTCATGAACGGCCTCGGTGTGGCCATCGTCACCACGCCCAAGGGCGTGATGACCGACCGCAAGGCGCGCCAGACCGGTGTCGGTGGCGAAGTGCTTTGCTACGTCGCTTAAGGGGAGCAGAACAATGTCCCGCGTAGGAAAGATGCCCGTGGCCGTCCCGCAAGGCGTGGATGTGGCCATCACGGCAGAGAAGATCACCGTCAAGGGCAGCAACGGCACGCTGGTGCGCGCCGCCAACCCGCTGGTCACGGTGCAGAACAACGCCGGCGTGCTGACCTTCACGCCCGCCAACGACAGCGCTGCGGCCGACGCGATGAGCGGCACGATGCGCGCGCTGGTGGCCAACATGGTCGGTGGCGTCAGCAAGGGCTTCGAGAAGAAGCTCAGCCTGGTGGGCGTGGGCTTCCGTGCCCAGGCCGCCGGTCAAAAGCTCAATCTGCAGATCGGTTTTTCGCACCCGGTGGTGAAGGACATGCCCGAGGGCATCAAGGTCACCACGCCGACGCAGACTGAAATCGTCATCACCGGCGCCGACCGCCAGGTGGTGGGTCAGCTGGCCGCCGAGGTGCGTGCCTTCCGTCCTCCCGAGCCCTACAAGGGCAAGGGCATCCGCTACGTGGGCGAACGCGTGGTGTTGAAAGAGACGAAGAAGAAGTAAGGAGCGCCGCCATGAGCATGACCAAGAAAGAACAACGCCTGCGCCGTTCGCGCCAGACCCGCGTGCGCATCGCGCTGCAGGGTGCTGTGCGTCTGGCGGTGCACCGCTCCAACCTGCACATCTACGCGAGCATCGTCTCCGGCGATGGCGCCCAGGTGCTGGCCAGCGCATCGACAGCCGAGAAGGAAGTCCGCGACCAGACCGGTGGCAACGGCGGCAACGTTTCCGCCGCTACGCTGGTGGGCAAGCGCATCGCCGAGAAGGCCAAGGCCGCCGGCATCGAGAAGGTCGCCTTCGACCGCTCGGGTTTCGCCTATCACGGCCGCGTCAAGGCGCTGGCAGATGCGGCTCGCGAAGCCGGTCTGCAGTTCTAAGCCGCGCAGCACAGGAATACCGAAATGGCAAAGTTCACTCCCCGCGCGCAGACCGAAGCGAACGACGACGGGCTCAAGGAAAAGATGATCGCGGTCAACCGCGTCACCAAGGTGGTGAAGGGCGGCCGCACGCTCAGCTTCGCCGCACTGACGGTGGTGGGTGACGGCGACGGCCGCATCGGCATGGGCAAGGGCAAGGCCAAGGAAGTGCCGGTTGCGGTGCAGAAGGCCATGGAATCGGCCCGCCGCAACATGACCAAGGTCAGCCTGCGCAACGGCTCGATCCAGCACAACGTGCGCGGTGAGCACGGCGCTGCCAAGGTGCTGATGGCGCCGGCCGCCCCTGGTACCGGCATCATCGCCGGTGGCCCGATGCGCGCGGTGTTCGAAGTGATGGGTGTCACCGACATCGTCGCCAAGAGCCTGGGCTCGAGCAACCCGTACAACATGGTCCGCGCAACGCTGGACGCGCTCAAGCGTTCGACGACGCCCGCCGAAGTGGCGGCCAAGCGCGGCAAGTCGGTTGAAGACCTCTTCAACTGAAAGAGGAGAACCTCATGTCCGACTCGACTGAAAAGAAGACCCTCACGGTCAAGCTCGTCAAGAGCGTGGCTGGCACGCGCCAGTCGCACCGCGACACCGTGCGGGGCCTGGGCCTGCGCAAGGTCAACAGCACGCGCACCCTGGAAGACACGCCCGCTGTGCGCGGCATGATCAACAAGGTCGCTTACCTGGTTCTGGTGCTGTGATGCAAATCAACACGATCAAGCCCGCAGAGGGCAGCAAGAAGGCGCGCCGTCGCGTCGGCCGTGGCATCGGTTCCGGCCTGGGCAAGACCGCCGGCCGTGGCCACAAGGGCCAGAGCTCGCGTGCCGGTGGCTACCACAAGGTGGGCTTCGAGGGCGGCCAGATGCCGCTGCAGCGCCGCCTGCCCAAGCGCGGCTTCAAGTCGGCGCAGCTGAAGTACAACGGCGAAGTCACGCTGGCCGACCTGGAGAAGCTGGGCGCCGACGAGGTGGACCTGCTGACGCTGAAGGCCGCTGGGCTGGTGCGCGAGCTGATCAAGACCGTCAAGGTGATCAAGTCGGGCGAGCTGACGCGCAAGGTGGCCCTGAAGGGCATCGGGGCGACCGCGGGCGCCAAGGCCGCCATTGAGGCCGCTGGCGGCACGGTGGAGACCGTCGCTGCCGTGACGCCGCCCAAGAAGCTTGCCAAGAAGCCCGCGCAAGCCGCGGCCTGATTCAGGAAACCAAGCGAGTGGCAACCAACGCGAACCAGCTGGCCAAGAGCGGCAAGTTTGGCGATCTGCGCAGGCGGATCGTCTTCCTGCTGCTCGCGCTGGTGGTCTATCGCATCGGGGCGCACATCCCCGTGCCGGGCATCGACCCCGTCGCGCTGCAGCAGCTCTTCAAGAGCCAGGCCGGCGGCATCCTGAACCTGTTCAACATGTTCAGTGGCGGGGCGCTCTCGCGCTTCACCGTCTTCGCCCTGGGCATCATGCCCTACATCAGCGCCAGCATCATCATGCAGCTGATGACCTACGTGGTGCCCTCGCTCGAGGCCATCAAGAAGGAAGGCGAGGCGGGCAAGCGCAAGATCACGCAGTACACGCGTTACGGCACGCTGGGCCTGGCCATCTTCCAGAGCCTGGGCATCGCCCTGGCTTTGGAAGGCTCGCCTGGGCTGGTGCTGGCACCGGGTTTTGGCTTCCGCATGACGGCGGTGGTCAGCCTGGTGGCGGGCACGATGTTCCTGATGTGGCTGGGTGAGCAGATCACCGAGCGTGGCCTGGGCAACGGCATCTCGATCCTGATCTTTGCGGGCATCGTCGCTGGCCTGCCTTCGGCGATCGGTGGCCTGTTCGAGCTGGTGCGCACCGGTGCGATGAGCATCATCGCCTGCCTGATCATCATCGCCCTGGTCATCGGCGTGACCTACGCGGTGGTGTTCGTGGAGCGCGGCCAACGCAAGATCCTGGTGAACTACGCCAAGCGCCAGGTCGGCAACAAGGTCTATGGCGGCCAGTCTTCGCACCTGCCGCTGAAGCTGAACATGTCGGGCGTGATCCCGCCGATCTTCGCCTCGTCGATCATCCTGTTGCCGGCGACGGTGGTGGGCTGGTTTGCCACCGGTGAAGGCCTGCGCTGGTTGAAGGATCTGTCGACCGCGTTGTCGCCGGGGCAACCGATCTACGTGATGCTGTACGCCGCGATGATCGTGTTCTTCTGCTTTTTCTACACGGCGCTGGTGTTCAACAGCCGTGAGACGGCAGACAACCTGAAGAAGAGTGGCGCGTTCATCCCCGGCATCCGGCCTGGTGATCAAACCGCCAAGTACATCGATCGCATCCTGGGCCGCCTGACGCTGGCCGGCGCTGTTTACATCACAGCCGTCTGCCTGCTGCCTGAGTTCCTGGTCTTGAAGTACAGCGTGCCGTTCTACTTTGGTGGAACGTCGCTGCTGATCATCGTCGTCGTCACGATGGATTTCTGGGCGCAGGTCCAGAGCTACGTGATGAGCCAGCAGTACGAAAGTCTGCTGAAGAAGGCCAACTTCAAGGCAAGCTGAGGACATGGCCAAGGACGACGTTATCCAGATGCAGGGCGAGATTCTCGAGAATCTCCCCAACGCCACCTTCCGCGTGAAGTTGGAAAACGGGCACGTGGTGCTCGGTCACATCTCCGGCAAGATGCGCATGCACTACATCCGCATCCTGCCCGGTGACAAAGTGACCGTTGAACTCACGCCCTACGATTTGAGTCGCGCGCGGATCGTGTTCCGCGCCAAGTAAGAGCCCCCGAATTCGGGTCAAGGAGAAGATCATGAAGGTCGCCGCTTCCGTCAAGAAGATGTGCCGCAATTGCAAAATCATCCGCCGCAAGGGTGTGGTGCGCGTGATCTGCACCGACCCGCGTCACAAGCAGCGTCAAGGCTGATCCAGAGGAAGCAACATGGCACGCATTGCCGGTATCAACGTCCCTCCGCACAAGCATGCGGAAATCGGCCTGACCTCGATCTACGGTATTGGTCGCACCACGGCGCAGAAGATCTGCGACACGGTGGGCATCCCCTACTCGAAGAAGATCAAGGACCTCTCTGACACCGATCTGGAAAAGATCCGTGAAGAGATCGGCCGCATGACCATCGAAGGCGACCTGCGTCGCGAACTGTCCATCAGCATCAAGCGCCTGATGGATCTGGGCTGCTACCGCGGCTTCCGTCACCGCCGCGGCCTGCCCGTGCGCGGCCAGCGTACGCGCACCAATGCCCGCACCCGCAAGGGTCCGCGCAAGGGCGCTGCCGCGCTGAAGAAGTAAGCTGCCCGGAACACTGAGAGAATCAAGACATGGCCAAGGCACCCGTCAACACCGCCGCCCGGCGCGTCAGCAAAAAGGTCCGCAAGAACGTCGCCGACGGTATTGCGCACGTGCACGCGTCGTTCAACAACACCATCATCACCATCACCGACCGCCAAGGCGGGTCGTTGGCCTGGGCTTCCAGCGGTGGTCAGGGCTTCAAGGGCTCGCGCAAGAGCACGCCCTTCGCTGCCCAGGTGGCTGCCGAGACCTGTGGCCGTGCCGCCCAGGAACAAGGCATCAAGAACCTCGACGTCCGCATCAAGGGCCCCGGCCCCGGCCGTGAGAGCAGCGTGCGTGCCCTGGCCTCGCTGGGTATCCGCATCAACTCGATCAGCGATGTGACGCCGGTGCCGCACAACGGTTGCCGCCCGCAGAAGCGCCGTCGCATCTGAGTTGGTGCCGGGCGGTCAGCCCGGTACGCTCCGGGCGAAGTCCATTCGCCTGCGCTACAATCAAGAGTTTCCCGCGCCGGTGAGCACTTGTGCCCGCCGGCGGTTTCGTTGAAGGGCCTGAGGCCCGACACACAAGCCCACCGTCTGCGCAGCCAGCATCACCGGCGCCAGACTCGCGCGGGCAGCCCATCGCAAGGCTGCTGCCGCGTCAGACAGACACAACAAGGACACGCAAGTGGCACGTTACCTCGGCCCCAAGGCCAAACTTTCCCGCCGCGAAGGCACCGACCTTTTCCTGAAGAGCGCCCGCCGCTCCATCAGCGACAAGGCCAAGTTCGACAGCAAGCCCGGCCAGCACGGCCGCACCAGCGGCAGCCGCACTTCTGACTTCGGCATGCAGCTGCGTGAGAAGCAGAAGGTCAAGCGCATGTACGGCGTGCTCGAGCGCCAGTTCCGCCGCTACTTCGCCGAAGCCGAGCGCCGCAAGGGCAACACCGGTGCGAACCTGCTGGCCCTGCTGGAAAGCCGCCTCGACAACGTCGTCTACCGCATGGGCTTCGGCAGCACGCGGGCCGAAGCGCGCCAACTGGTGTCGCACAAGGCCCTGACGGTGAACGGCCAAGTCGTGAACATCCCGTCGTTCCAGGTCAAGGCCGGTGACGTGGTGGCCCTGCGCGAAAAGAGCAAGACTCAGCTGCGCGTGACCGAGGCCCTGAAGCTGGCCCAGTCCATCGGCCTGGCCGATTGGGTGCAGGTGGACGCGACCAAGATGGAAGGCACCTTCAAGAAGGTGCCCGACCGCGACCAGTACGGCGCCGAGATCAAGGAAGCCCTGATCGTCGAACTGTATTCGCGCTGATCAGGTGGGGGAGCGGGCTGCCGGTGTCGTGCCGGGAGCCCATCTCCGGTTGTGCTTCGTGCGCCGGGCACGAAGCGGCCACAACAGACCCGGCGCGGTCCTACAGCCTTATCGGTGTAACGAGCCGAGGGTATTGACAGGAACTAAAGAACTTCATGCAAACCACCCTTCTGAAGCCCAAGGCCATCCAGGTCGAGCCGCTCGGCGGCCATCGCGCCAAAGCCACCCTCGAGCCTTTCGAGCGCGGCTACGGCCACACCCTCGGCAACGCGCTGCGTCGTGTGCTGCTGTCGTCGATGGTGGGTTACGCCCCGACCGAAGTGACCATCGCTGGCGTGCTGCACGAGTACTCGGCGATCGACGGCGTTCAGGAAGATGTCGTTCACATCATGCTGAACCTCAAGGGCGTGGTCTTCCGTCTCCACAACCGCGACGAAGTGACCCTGGTGCTGCGCAAGGAAGGTGAAGGCCCCGTCACCGCCGGCGACATCCAGACGCCGCACGACGTGGAGATCATCAACCCCGAGCACGTCATCGCCCACCTGTCGGCCGGCGGCAAGCTCGACATGCAGATCAAGGTCGAGAAGGGCCGTGGCTACGTGCCGGGCAATCTGCGCCGCTATGGCGACGAGCCGACCAAGAGCATCGGCCGCATCGTGCTGGACGCCAGCTTCTCGCCGGTGCGCCGCGTGAGCTACGCCGTCGAGAACGCTCGCGTCGAGCAGCGCACCGACCTCGACAAGCTCGTGATGGAGATCGAGACCAACGGCGCCATCGCGCCGGAGGAAGCGATCCGCCAGAGCGCGCGCATCCTGGTCGAGCAACTGGCCTTCTTCGGCCAGATCGACGTCAACCCGATCGACAGCATGGTGCCGGCGGTGTCGCGCCCGACGCCTTTCGACCCCATCCTGCTGCGCCCGGTGGACGAGCTCGAACTCACGGTGCGTTCGGCCAACTGCCTGAAGGCCGAGAACATCTACTACATCGGCGACCTGATCCAGCGCACCGAAACCGAGCTGCTGAAGACGCCGAACCTGGGCCGCAAGAGCCTGAACGAAATCAAGGAAGTGCTGGCTTCGCGTGGTCTCACGCTGGGCGCACGCCTGGAGAACTGGCCCCCGCAGGGCCTGGACAAGCGTTAATCCGCGCTCGTCATGTGCAACCCCCGGTACCTGACACGGCCGGGGTTCAATAAAAGATCGGACAAGCACCATGCGCCACCGTAACGGCCCCCGCAAACTGAACCGCACCACCTCGCACCGCCTGGCGATGCTGAGGAACATGGCCAACTCGCTGATTAAGCACGAGGCCATCAAGACCACCGTGCCGAAGGCCAAGGAACTGCGCGCCGTCGTCGAGCCGCTGATCACCCTGGGCAAGACGCCGAGCCTGGCCAACCGTCGTCTGGCTTTCGACCGCACGCGTGATCGCGATGTCGTGGCCAAGATCTTCAACGAACTCGGCCCGCGTTACGCCACCCGTCCGGGCGGCTACACGCGCATCCTGAAGATGGGCTTCCGTGTCGGCGACAACGCGCCGATGGCCTTCGTCGAACTGCTGGACCGCCCCGAGCCCGCCGCCGAGGCCGCACCGGCCGACAAGGCCGAGTAAGCCTGCCAAGAATCTGGCGCGGGGTGGAGCAGCCTGGTAGCTCGTTGGGCTCATAACCCAAAGGTCGCAAGTTCAAATCTTGCCCCCGCAACCAAACCCCGAAGCCCGCCTTGTGCGGGCTTCGTCTTTTCGGGCCGCGATTTCAGTCCCTGCGCTGGCCCGCTTAGCATCGCGCCATGAAACCCGCCAACGACCACGCCCTCGATCTCGCCTTTCGCGAGGCCCGCAGCTTCAACCGTTTCACCGCCGAGCCGGTCACTGACGAGACGCTGGCAGCCCTGTATGAGTTGCTGAAATGGGGGCCCACCTCCATGAACTGCCAGCCTGCGCGCTACGTTTTCCTGCGCACGCAGGCCGCCAAGCAGCGCCTGAAGCCAGCCCTGTCTCCGGGCAACGTCGACAAGACCCTGGCTGCGCCGGTGGTCGCCATCGTCGCCATTGACAACCATTTCCACGAGCATCTGCCGCTGCAGTTTCCGGCCTACGACGCCCGGCCGATGTTCGAGGCGAACCCCGCCCTGGCCACTGCCACGGCCGACCGCAACGGCAGCCTGCAGGGTGCCTATCTGATGATTGCTGCGCGGCTGCTGGGTCTCGATTGCGGGCCGATGAGTGGCTTCGACGCCGCCAAGCTGAACGCCGAGTTTTTCCCGGACGGGCGCTGGCGCGCCAACTTCCTGGTGAATCTCGGCCATGGCGATGCGAGCGGCAATCATCCGCGCGGGCCGCGGCTCGAATTCGAGCAGGCTGTCACGCTGCTATGAGGGGGTGAGTTCGTGCCGCCCCGCACAATCGGAGGTTGCGCGCAACTGCTCCTCTTTCCATGAAGATCCTGCTCACCGGTGCCGCCGGTTTCATCGGCATGACCACTGCGCTGCGCCTGCTGGCGCGTGGCGACGAGATCGTTGGTCTGGACAACCTCAACGACTACTACGATGTCACGCTCAAGCAGGCGCGCCTGGCGCGCCTGACCCCGCACCCCGGCTTCCGCTTCGTGCAGATGGACGTGGCCGACCGGCCCGGCATGGAAGCCTTGTTCGCCGCCGAACGCTTCGACCGCGTCATCCACCTGGCGGCGCAGGCCGGCGTGCGCTATTCGCTGAAGAACCCGCACGCCTACATCGACAGCAACATCGTCGGCTTCATGAACGTGCTCGAAGGCTGCCGCCACACGCAGGTGCAGCATCTCGTGTACGCCTCCAGCAGCAGCGTCTATGGCGGCAACACGAGGATGCCCTTCTCGGAGCACGACAGCGTCGACCATCCTGTCAGCATGTACGCCGCGACGAAGAAGGCCAACGAACTGATGGCCCACACCTACAGCCACCTGTTCGGCCTGCCCACGACCGGGCTGCGTTTCTTCACCGTCTACGGGCCCTGGGGACGGCCGGACATGGCCTTGTTCCTGTTCACCAAGGCCATCCTGGAAGGCCGCCCCATCGACGTCTTCAACCACGGCCAGATGCGGCGCGACTTCACCTTCGTCGACGACATCGTCGAGGGCGTCATCCGTGTGCTCGACCGGCCGGCAGCGCCCAACCCCGCCTTTGTCTCCGATCAGCCCGACCCCGGCACCAGCAACGCACCCTACCGCGTGTTCAACATCGGCAATCACAGCCCGGTGCAGTTGCTCGACTACATCGGCTGCATCGAAAAGGCCGTCGGCCGCGAAGCGGAGAAGAACCTGTTGCCGCTGCAGGACGGCGACGTGCCGGCCACGTATGCCGACGTCGACGCGCTGAACGAGTGGGTGGGCTTCACGCCGGCCACCGACATCGCCACTGGGGTGGCCCGCTTTGTCGAGTGGTACCGCGCCTACTACAAGGTCTGAAACCAGCCGGGCCCGGCTTTGCCGGCCCGGCACACACGGGCTTCAGCGCTGCCGCATCAAGGCGCGCAGCGGTGCCACAGGCACCGCATAGGTGATGCCCGTCGGGCTGCTCAGCGCACTTTCGCGGCCCGCCTTCACCAGCCCCGAGCTCAGAACGCCGACCACGTGGCCTGACTCGACATCGAAAACCGGCCCGCCGCTGTTGCCCGGGTAGGCCGTTGCATCCAACTGCAAGAGCTGGAAGTTGCCCTCGCGCAGGCGGCTCACGGCGCGTGGGTCGAGTTGCCGCGCATTCGCCGCCGGCAAGGCCGCTGCGGTGATGCTGCTGACGATGCCCCGGTGCGTCACGACCGAATAGCCGAGCACCGACCCGATCGGGAAGCCCATCAAGGCGATGGCCTGACCCTCCTGCACGGTGTCATCGGCCGCGAGCACCAGCCCCGCCAGGGCGGGGCCCTCCAGTTCCAGCACCGCCAGATCGCGGAAGCGGTCTGCCGCCACCACGCGTGCCAGGCGCCAAGGGGGTGTTTCGCCGCCGCCCACCCAGACGGCCATGCGCACGGACGCCGAGTCCTCCGCGCCGTCGGGCAAAACGTGGAAGTTGGTGGCCAACAGCCGGCTGTGGGCGCCGCCCTCTCCAGCCACAACGAAGCCCGAGCCCCGGAAGCCGAAACGAGGGCTGTCGGTCGGGCTGTAAGTGCCCACAGGCAGCACAGCGGCCTTGTGGCGCCTGACCAGAGCACGCAGGTCACCTGCCGGCTCCGCTGCTGCTGCAGCCTGCGGGCGATGCCCCAGGAAGAAACACGCCACCGCGCCCAGCGCCCGCAACCCTGCGCGGCGGCGCACCAGGCCGGGCAGGTGCTCCGTCACAAGGTCTTCAACAGCGCGCTCACCTCGGCGTGCCCGCTGAACTTGTCGCCCAGACGGCTCAGGCTGTCGAGTTCGGCACGCGCCCGGGTCTTGTCGCCAGCCTTGATGTACAGCTTGGCCAGGCGAAGCGCCAGGTTGCCGTCCTTCGGAGCGAGAGCGATGGCCCGCTTCTGCGCGTCGATGGCCTCCGAGATCTTGTTGTCGGCCTCCAGCGCATACGACAGCGTGTCGATGATGGGCGCACGGTCGGGCAACAGCTTGTTGGCTTGCTGCGCCAGCGCCAGACCGCCAGGCTTGCCTTGCTTCACCATCAGCCAGGCCACGTTGTTGAGGGCCAAAGCGTTCTCCGGCTCCACCTGCAGCACGGCGCGGTAGCGCGCTTCGGCCCGCGGAAGGTCGCCCTGGGCCAGCGCCACGTCGCCCAGGAAATAGTTGAAGCTGGTGTCCTTGGGGTTGGCCTTGAGCCAATCGGCCGCCAGACGCTCGGCCTCGGCGCCCTTGTTGGCCGAGACCAGCACCGTGTGCAGCTTGGCCGTGACCTCGGACGAACGCGCCAGCTTCAACACGCCGCGATAGGCGTTCGCTGCGGCGTCCCAGTTCTTTCGGCTGGCTTCGACGTCGCCTTCGAGGGTCAGGCCCACGGGGTCTTGCGGCAGGCGCTTCTGGAGGTCGCGTGCCACCTTCACGGCTTCGTCGGGCTTGCCGCCCATCATCGCCAGGCGGGCCTGTGCGAGCGGTATCGCCTGGTTGCCCGGCGCGAGCTCGGCGGCCCGGCGCAGCGAGCGCGCGGCCGACTCATTGTCTTTCGCAGCCATGTGCACCTCGGCCAGGCGCATCTCGGGCAAGGCGTTGCGCGGCTGCAGGCTGGCGAGCTTCTTGAACGTGGTCAGCGCGCGCTGGGTGTCGCCCGCGGCGAGTTCGGCACGCCCCAGCGCATCCATCACTTCGGTGTTGTTCGGCAAGGCTGCGGTAGCGTCCTGCGCCGCCAGCAAGGCCGCCTTGCCGTCGCCCTGGTTGATCAGGTCGTTGACCAGCGCGACGTGCGGCCGCGCCTCACCGGCGTTGGCCTTGACGGCAGCCCTCAGGGCCTCGGTGATCTTGGCTGCCGGCGCGCCGACACGCGCTTCCAGCTCGGCCACGGCCATGTGGGCCTGCCAGCTCTTGGGATGGGCCTGGATGAAAGCGGCGAAACGCTCGCGGGCCTTCTCGGGTTTGTTGGCGGCCAGATCAAGAGCTGCCAGGCTGGCCACGGGCGGGAAGTAGCTCGGCTCCTTCGCGATGGCCGTTTCGAAACTCTTCGCCGCACCCGGCAGGTCGTTCTTCAGTGTCAGCACCCGGCCGCGCAGCTGGTGCGGCAGGGCCTGGTCGGGCATCTTCTTTTCCAGCCCGTCTATGGTCTTCAGCGCCCCGGCCACGTCGTTCTGGCGCAGGCGGGCGCTGATCAGCGCGAGGTCGGCGCGCGGGCCGCTGTCGCCGGCCGCCACGGCTTCCAGCTCAAGGATGGCGCTGCTGTCGTTGCCACGGGCCAACTGGGCCATCGCGGCGGACGTGCGGACACGGACGTCCGCAGGCGCGGCCTTCACCGCGGCCTGGAAGGCTTGCTCTGAAGCCTTCGCGTCACCGAGCTGCAGATGCGCCTCGCCCGCCAGCGCCAGTGCGGAACCATCTGCCAGCCCGGCATCGAGCACAGGCTTGAGCGTGTCGAGCGTCTTCTGCGGATCACCGGTGCGCAAGTAGGTCTGCGCCAGCAGCAGGCGAGACAGGCGCTGCTGCGGTACGAGCTTCAAGGCCTTGCCGAGATGCGCTTCGGCGGCCAGATAGTTGCGAAGCTGGAACTCCGTGGCACCCGCCAGTTCCAGGGCCCGAACGTTGTTCGGGAAGCCCTTGAGAACCTGCTCGATCGTCGTGAGGGCGCGTGGGTAGTCCTTGTCGATGAAGGCGAACTGGGCCTCGTAGTACAGCGTCTCAGGATGGCCGGCTGCGGTGCTCTTGAGCTGCTGGAACTCCGTCCGCGCGTCGGCGGTTTTCTGCTGGCCGAGCAGGATGTTGATGACGCCGGCGCGTGAGATGACCGAATCCGGCTGTGCTTTCAGCGCAAGGCGGAAGGCCGCCAGCGCCGCCTCCGGGTCGCGCTTGCCGTACAGCAGGAAGTCGGCCTTCAGCGTGGCCGCACGAACATCCGAGGGGTCGGCAGCGAGTACCTTGTCCAGCAAGGCGATCGCCTCATCTGCAGAACCGTCCTGCGCGCGCAAGCGGGCCTGCACGATGAGGGCTGGCGCGAACCCGGGCTTGAGGCGCAAAGCGTCCTCTGCGGCGGTGTTGGCCTGGATGGCGTCGCCCTGGATGGCATAGGCCGAAGCGAGCGATGTCTTGAGGTCGGCGCCGGCGCTGGCGTCGCGCAGTTCAAAGGTGCCGTACTGGGCGATCAGCCGTGTCTGCTCTCCGGTCAGCAGCATGGCTCTGGCGAGGTCAGGCACCACCTGCTCATCCGGCACCTGAAGTTCCTGGGCCTTGCGCAGTTCCAGCAAGGCCGATGCGGCGTCGCCCTGGGCCAGCAGGGCACGGCCGAGCAGCAAGCGCACCTCGCCCGATTGCGGGTTCGAGGCCAGTGCGTTCTTCAGCTGGATGACGGCCGTGCGGGTGTCCTTCTTCTCCATGGACGCCTTGGCCGACGCGATCAACTCCTTGTCGGTGGGGCCGCTGCAAGCCAGCAGCAGCAAGCAGACGGAGGCAGCGCCCACGCCAGCGTGTATCCGTCGCAGAGTGGCTGCAGAGTGAGCAAAGGCGTTCGAGTTCATGGGATCGACCTTGATGGAACTTCCGTGACCGCGAGCATGCGGTCAACTGCAGGTGGGCTATTTGATCGCCAGACGGCGCATGAGGTCGTAGAGCGTGGGGCGGCTGACCCCCAGGATCTCCGCGGCCTTGAGGATGTTGCCGTTGCTGCGCGCCAGCGCAGCAACGATGGCCTGGCGTTCTGCGGCCTCGCGCACGGTGCGAAGGTCCAGATCCGAGACGGCTCCCACCTCGCCGGCTTGCTCAGGCAAGGGCAACCCCAGGTCGGCGCAAGTGATCCGGTCGGCATCCGCCATGATGGACGCCCGCTTCACCGCATTCAACAGCTCGCGGACGTTGCCCGGCCAGCTGTGCTTCTCGATGGCTCTCAACGCGTCTTCGCTGAAGCCCAGCCCGGTGCGGCGCTGCTCCTGGGCGAAGCGACGCAGCATGGCCTGGGCCAGCATCACCGGATCGCCCGCCCGCGCACGCAAGGGCGGAATGTCGATGACGATCTCGGCCAGGCGGTAGTAGAGATCCTCGCGGAACCGGCCCTCAGCGATCAGGTTCTTGAGGTCCTGATGGGTGGCACCCACCACCCGCACATCCACCGGGATCTCATTGCGGCCGCCAATGCGTTCAATGGTGCGCTGCTGAAGGAACCGAAGCAGCTTGGCCTGCAGCGAGTGGGGCAAGTCACCGATCTCATCCAGCATCAGGGTGCCGGCATGCGCCGTTTCGATCTTGCCCTGGGTTGTCTTGCCGGCGCCCGTGAAAGCGCCTTTCTCGTAGCCGAACAGCTCGCTTTCCAGGAGGTTTTCCGGAATCGCCGCGCAATTGATCGCCACGAAGCGCCCGCTCCGTTTGCTGGCGGTGTGCAGACCTTGCGCGAGAACTTCCTTGCCCGTGCCGCTTTCCCCGAGCAACAGCACGGTGGCGTCACTCGAGGCCACACGCTCGACCGTGCGGCAGATGCGCAGCATGTCGGCGTCGCGCGTGATCAAGCCCGCCAGTGCGTCGGGCTGGTGCAGAGCCTGAAGCCGACGGTTCTCGGCTTGCAGTTCCGCCAGCCGGTAGGCCCGCTCGATCGTGAGCGTGAGGATGTCCGGCTCGAAAGGCTTGGCCAGGAAGTCATAGGCCCCCAAGGCCACGGCGCGCAGCGCATTGGACTGGTCGTTCTGACCCGTGAGCACGATGACTTTCACCGAGGGGTCGATGCCCAGCATCTGCTCCAGCAGTGCGAAGCCTTCGGAGACCGAATCCGGGTCGGGCGGCAGCCCCAGGTCCATCGTCACGACCGCCGGCTGGTGGCGGCGGAACATCAGCAGCGCCGACTCGCGGTCGCTGGCGGTCACCGATTCGAAGCGGTCCAGCGACCACTTGATCTGCTTCTGCAGGGCCAGATCGTCTTCGACGATGAGTACGGGACTGGTCCTTCCGTTCTGCTCGGCACTCATTTGCGGTGGGCACCCAGAAGCTCGGCACCACGACCCGACTCGAACAGGGGCAACAGCACGGTGATGACGGTGCCTTCGCCCAGGGCGCTTCGCACATCGATGTGCCCGCCCAGTTCGCGGATGTACTGAAAGCTCTCGTAGGTGCCGATGCCCATGCCGTTTGACTTCGTTGTATTGAACGGCCGGAACAGCCGTGAGCGTATGAACTCCTCGCTCATGCCGCTGCCCGTGTCCCCCACCTCGACCTTCACCTGCCCGCTGTGCCGTTCGACCTTGACCCAGACCCGTCCCGAAGGTGGCGTCGCGTCGAGGGCGTTCTGCACCAGGTGGCCCAGCACGCGTTCAAGGCGCTCTTCCTGTCCGCGAGAAGCCAGTGGCTCGCTCGCCCCTACGTCCACTGTGCGCCCCTGGGCCTGTGCCATGCCCACCAGACGGTTCAAGATGGGTTCCAACTCCACGCCATGGTTGCCGCCGGGTGGGGTGGCGCCCTCACGCAACTGCAACATCAGCCGCTTCATCTTCTCAAGCGAACTTGCCACGGTCAACAACATGTCTTGCTGGAACTCGCGGTTGTCGTGCAGACGTTCCGCATTCTTCAGCATCAATGAAAGCTGCGTCACGATGTTCTTGAGGTCATGCACGACGAAGGCCGACATCTTGTTGAAGGCGTCGAACTTGCGGGCCTCCAGCAACGCGTCAGTGGCCTGCATCTGAGCCAGGTAGCCCGCGGCTTGCCGGCCTGCGGTCTTCAGCAGGTCCAGAACCTCCCAGTTCAGCTGGATGGCCGTGCGCGGGCGGGCCAGCACGGCAAAGGCGCGCAGTTCTTCGCCGGCCATCAAGGGCACCACCAGCCAGCCGTTGGGCATGCCCAGCAGCCAGGCAGGCAGGCTCAGCGACTCATAGCGCCGCGGGGATGCCCGGTACTCGTCCAGATCGACCACCCAGCCTTTGTCGCGCAGGAAGGTGCACAACGACCCATCGCGCGGTTCTGGTTGCACTGCACGTGCGGTGTTCCATGTCGACACCTGGTGGAAGTCGGGCGTGGAGATTCCGCGCAGCCACAGGCTGCCTGCCGGGCTTTCCACCATCTTGGCCAGCGCCTGCAGGATGACGTCACCCATCTCCTGCGGGCTGCGGTTGGCCGACAACAGCGTGGTGAACCGCAGCCACTCTTCGCGGTAGTCGTAGCGATAGCGGTAGAAGTGCTTGCTGACGAACACCCGCAGCCAAGCCCGCACCGAACCCGAGAACACCAGCACACCCAGGCTCACCAGGCCGGCGACCAGCAGGCCGAGTTGCAGCGCGCGCCCCCACTCGCCACCAAACCAGCGTACGTAGTAGCCGATGGCCGCCATGAGCAGCAGGTAGGTGCCGGTGAGCAGCAGCGTTGCCGAGTGGAACGCCGCCGCGTGCGAAACCTGCAGGCGCGCCAGCCAGTTGACGTTGCGGCGAGCCGCGATCAGCAGCAAGGGGATGGCCAGCGCATGCGCCACGCTGCGAAAGGCCAGCACGTCGTCGTCGAACTTGCTGAAGAGCAGGCCCTCTGCATACAGATAGAGGTCGAAGCCGAAGACGCAGCCCAGCCCCAGGCAGGCGGGCTTGGCATTCCAGCGCCCGCCCTCGGCAATGTTCCGGAACAGCTGTTCGACCAGCAGCAGCCCGCAGACGGCCAGCGTGAGCGCCGCGGCAATGTTGCCGACCCCGGGCGTGACGGTGCCGCCCGAGAAGCCCTGCACGGCCCAGAGCGCTGCCGCGCCCAGCCAGGTCAGTGACGCACCGCCTTTCAGTGCCGGCAGCGTGCCCTGGCGCCCGACCTGCCCGTTGGCGCCCAGCAGCGTGAGAAGAAACCCGAACCAGAGCCCATACCGCACCAGGTCGGCAGCCGAAGCTGCCAGGGCCGCCACCGCGGCACCCGACATTTCGTGCCAGACGCTCAGCAGGTTCCAGGCGGCGCTGGCCACAAGGGCGCCAATGAACAGCCGCCGCGGGGTCTCCGAAGCCACAGGCTGCCGGGCCGAGGCGAGCGACATGTACAGCGCAAAGACCCCATGAGCCAGGGCGGACACGGCGTGTCCGTACAAGGCCATGTCGGCAGCAGAAAAGCTCATGCCCGCGAGGCCCACTTTGCCGTGGGCGGGTTGAAGTTGACGCGCAGCAGGATCAGCGCGCGCCGCGCCCCGTCAGCACCACGCTCACGGTCTCGATCAGCACCACGAGGTCGAGGAACAAGGTGTGGTTCTTCACGTAGTAGAGGTCGTACTGCAGTTTCTCTTGCGAGTCTTCCACCGTGGCGCCATAGGCATAGCGCACCTGGGCCCAGCCCGTGACGCCGGGCTTCACGCTGTGGCGCAGCGCGTAGAAGGGAATGTCCTGCGTCAGCTTCTCAACGAAGAAAGGCCGCTCGGGGCGCGGCCCGACCATGCTCATGTCGCCGCGCAACACGTTGAAAAGCTGCGGCAGCTCGTCGATCCGCAGACGGCGGATGACGTGGCCCACCCTCGTGACGCGGTCGTCGTTGGCGCTCGCCCAGCGGGGCTTGCCGTCCTTCTCCGCATCGGTACGCATGCTGCGGAACTTGGCGATGCTGAAGGTGCGTCCGTTCTGACCCACCCGTTCCTGGCGGTAAAGGGCCGGGCCCTTGCTTTCGCACTTGATGATCACCGCCGTCACCAGCATCACCGGTGCCGAAAGCACGATCAGCAGCAGGGCACTGAAGATGTCGAACACACGCTTGACCGCCGTTCGCCACGCGCCCTGGTTGAAGCCATCGCCGAAGATCAGCCAGCTTGCGTTGAGGTAGTCCAGCCGGATCTGCCCCAGCGTCTTCTCGAAGTGCGTCGCGAGGTCGTAGACCTTGATGCCCGAGACCTTGCAGTCCAGCAATTGGCGCAGCGGCATGCTGCCGGCGCGTCGCTCGGTCAGCGCCACCACGATCTCGTCGACGCCCAGTTCGTAGGCCAACTCGGGCAGGGTGCTGCGCAGGTCGATCAGGTCGCGCTGGGGCACGGCCGGTTCGCGCTCGTTCGGCCCGGGCACGAAGCCGACGATGTAGGCGTTGGGGTCGCGCTCGCGCAGCGCTTCGGCCACGGTGCAGGCGGCCGTTCCGGCGCCGAAGACCAGGATGCGGGTGCGGCCCAGGGCGTTGGCCGACGAGTGGGCCAGGTAGGCCCGGCGCAGCACCAGCGCAGCCACCCCGGCCATGGTGGAGTACTGCACCGCTGCGCGGTTGGCAAAGTCGGCGGGCAAGAGCCCGAAGATGACGTAGGTCAGGGGCAGCGCGGCGCCCAAAACCAGCATGGCGCGCACCACCGAGCGCCCGAAAGACACCGAGTGGCTGGGCTCGTACAGACCCGAGGCGCTGCTGATCACGAACACCGTGAGCGCGAACGACATCACCTGGGTGGCTGCCATCGGAACAGCCTGGTCGACGCTGCCCACCTGAAGGCCGACGGCGACGACCGCCACCAGCAAGACCAGCACCAGGTCGAACAACATGCCCTGGACGGCCGAGCGGTGAACGTAGTGATTGAAGATTCGAATCATTCTGCTGACCGGACGCCTTCGGTGCTGAGGGATGCCGCCCAGGGGCCGCGACACATGTCAGCCGCCCGAGCGGCCTGAATCTGTACTTGAATGTAAGAGGGGTGCCCAGGGGCGAGACATCCCCGCAGTGGGTGCCTGGCAGGCCCGCTCTTTGCCAGAAGCTCTGCTCAGCACCGGGCGCGAGGATAGTCAGGATGGGCGGCACCGCGACGGCCGCCCACCAGCAGGAAGCCGAAGGCGCCGATTTGTGCACGAAGGTGGCATGCCCTCGACAATTCGCGGCGCTCCGGGCCTCCAGGTCGGGGCTCAGCAGACCGTCAGGATTTTTTAC
This sequence comes from Rubrivivax rivuli, assembly GCF_004016505.1. Lineage (GTDB taxonomy): Bacteria > Pseudomonadota > Gammaproteobacteria > Burkholderiales > Burkholderiaceae_C > Rubrivivax > Rubrivivax rivuli. The sequence continues at coordinate 1,026,068 of NZ_SACR01000001.1, forward strand.
ACGGGCGGTCGGGTGCGGGGCCTGTGCTTGGGTTGATTGATGCTAAGTGGCTGATAAAAAACAGATTTTTCTGCCTGGCCCATGCCTTGCAAATGAGCTGGTACCCGGCGGCCATTGCAGGTAAGCTGCGAAAAATGCCGAAGCACCACGGATCTACGAACTTGGAAGGACACGCAATGAAATCAGTCTTCGCTATCGGCGCCGTCGCAGCGGCCGTGCTCTTGGGTGCCGCTTCCTCGGCGCTCGCATCCCCCTCGCTGTCGTTCTCGATCGACGGTGGCGCCAACTGGACCACGGTGCCTGACGGCGGGGCGGGCGACGCCAACGCCTTGCCTCACGCCGTGACCTTTGTCGGCAGCCTCGGTAACTTTGTCCTGAACGTGACCACCGGTACCGGCAACCTGTTTTCCCCGATCAACCTGATGGACCTGAACTCCATCAACGCAAGCACTACGGCTGGTGGCTCGCTGATCATTCGTTTCAGCGACACGGGCTTCTCTGACCTCGGAAACATTTGGGGCCAGTGGGGCGGTACGGTATCGGGTTCTGCATCGGTGACCGCCTCTGCGTACGTCGGTACTTCAAACACGCTGTTCGAGCAGAGCGTGCTTCTTGGCACGCTGGGTCCGGTGACCAGCGGCAGTTTTTCAAACAACTTTAGCCAACTCGCTCCGCTGAGCGGCACCTATTCGCTGACGCAGGTGATCACCATCACCGCGACCGGTCCTTCCAACTACTCGGGCGATTTCGAGTTGGTTATCCCTGAGCCGGGCACCCTGGCTCTGGCCGGCATCGCTCTGCTGGGCCTCGGCGCTCTGCGTCGCCGCTCTACCTGAGTCTCGACAGTTCCGTGGATGGGCCCCGCCGAGGCGGGGCCTTTTTCTTTTTCACGGCGTCTTTCGCAAGCTGCCTCGAAGACGGCCACGCCCCGGGGGCTGCGGGCCCGTGCATTCCTCCTCGCGGCGGATCATTCGCCCAGGTTGCAGTGGCTGCCAGGGTGGTGATGGGTGCGCTTGCATGCCAACATCGCACCTGAACCCTCGCGCGGCCCGCTGGCCCTGCGCGAGCAATCGCCCATGACCGAGACCTCCCGCTCCATGCACTTGATCCGTTGCGCTCTTGCCCTCTCCGTCGTGATCACGCTGACGGGTTGCGGTGACAAGTCAGCGGAACAACTGATCGCCGCGGGCAAGGCGCATGCGGCCAAGGGCGATCACCGCTCGGCCGTCATCGAATTCAAGTCGGCGCTGCAGGCAGATGCGCGTTCGGCGTCTGCTCGAATCCTGCTCGGCCAGTCGCTGTTGGCGAGCGGCAATGCAGCCGGCGCTGCGGTGGAGCTGTCCAAGGCCCTGGACCAGCAGGCGCCCGCAGCCGACGTGCTGCCGAGCCTGGCGCGCGCGCTGGTGCTTTCGGGCCAGTACAAGCGCCTGGTCGATGCCTATGGCGATCTCAAGCTCGACAACCCGGTGGCACAAGCCAACCTCAAGGTGCAGGTGGCGACCGCCTGGGGGGCACTGGGAGACCGCGAGAAGACAGAGGCGGCCGCCGCCGCCGCCGCCGCCGCGGCCCCCGATGACCCCCAGGTGCTGCTGTTGAAGGCGCGCCTGGTCGCCGGGCGCAGGGACTTCGACGGCGCCCTGAAGCTGCTGGATCAGATCGCGGAACGCGGCGCCAAGCTGCCGGAACTGTGGGTCCTGAAGGGGGAGATCCTCGAGTTCCAGCAGCGCGACAGCAAGGCTGCCGAGGCTGCACACCGCAAGGCGCTCGAACTGGACCCCTCCAGCGTGCTGGCCTATGCCGCCCTGATCTCGTCGCGCGTGCGCCAGCGGGATGTCGCTGGCGCCAAGGAACTGGCAACGCAGTTGCGCAAGGTGGCGCCTGTGCACCCGCACACCCTGCTGGTCGAGGCCCAGGTGGCCTACATGGAAAACCGGCTGGATCGTTCGCGCGAGCTCACGCAGAAGCTCTTGACCGTGGCCCCTAACAACCCGAGTGTCCTCATCCTGGCGGGAGCCTCGGAGTACGGTCTCGGGCAGGTCACGCAGGCGGCGGCGCACTTCGGCAAGGCCATGCAGCTTTACCCCAATCTGCACGCCCTGCGGGCCAACCTGGCCGAGGCCGAGATCCGCCTTGGCCAGTACAGCGGCGCGCTGGAGACGCTGCGCCCGCTGCTTGCCATGAACCCCCCGCGCCCTGAAGCCCTGTCGCTGGCGGGCGATGCGTCATTGCGCCTGGGCAACCCGGCCGAAGCCCAGCGCTACTTCCTTGAAGCCGCAAGGCAGGACCCCTCGAACGTCCGGCGCCAGACCACGGCGGCCGTCGTCAGGCTGTCTTCCGGCGACGCCGAGGCGGCGCTGGCGGAGCTTCAGGCGCTGTCTGCCCGATCGTCGGAAACCTACGCCGACGAGGCCCTGCTGGCCGCGCAGATGCGCCGGATGGACCACGCCGCTGCCCTGAACACGCTGAATGGCCTGCTCAAGAAGCGTCCCAATCATGCGCCCTACGTCGAGATGCGGGGCCGGGTGCATCTCGCGCGTGCAGACTTCGCGGGCGCCCGGGCGGCGTTTGAAGAAGCGCTGAAGCTCGACCCGGCCCTGGTCGCGGCCGTCGTGAACCTGGCCGTCCTGGACGCCCGCGAAAACAAGCTTGAACAGGGGGTGCAGCGGCTGCAGACCAGCATCGAGTCCCAGCCCAAGAGCGGCCAGCTGCATGTGGCGCTGGCCGACCTGCTCGAGCGTCAGGGGCGCCCCGTGGACGAGGTGCGCCGGGCGCTGGCGCAAGCGATCACCGTGGCGCCTTCAGAGCCCATGGCCCGTCTGCAGTTGATCGAGTACCTGCTGGGCAAGCGCTTGTTCAAGGAAGCGCTCGCGGCGTCTCAGGAAGCCGTGGCCGCGCTGCCGAACGACAGCGAACTGCTGCTGACCGTCGGCAATGCACAGCTGCGTGCGGGCGATGTCGAGCAAGCCATCACCACCACGCGGCGCTACGCCGCCGCGGTTCCGAACTCGCCACAACCCTACCTGCTGCTGGCGCAGATCTACAGCATCTCCGCCCGGCCTGGCCAGGCCGAGGCGGCCTTGAAGCAGGCACTGACGATCTCGCCAGCGCTCCCTGCAGCCCAGAATGCCCTGGTCGACCTCTACCTGAATTCGCGCAGGCAGGCCGCCGCTGTCGAGTACATCGCCAGCCTGAAGCGGGCTCGCCCGGGCGACCATGTGCCTTACATCATCGAGTCGGTGCTGTACACCAAGCTCAAGGACAACGAAGCCGTGGTGCGGGTGCTGCAGGAAGGCCTGGCCCGGGCTGAGAGCCCCGAGCTGGTGATTCGCCTGCTGGGGCACCTGTTTTCCACCGGCAAGCAGGACGAGGCCCGGCGGGTGGGTGAGAAGTGGCTCGCCAAGCGCCCCAAGGACACCGCCGTCGAGCTGATTCTCTCGATGGCAGACATCTCCTCTCAGGACCTGAAGGGGGCAGAGCGTCGGCTCAGGCGCATCGTCGCGGTCGAGCCGCAGAACGCCGCAGCACTCAACAACCTGGCCTGGGTGACGGTGCAACTCGGGGGCAGCGGCGCCGTTGAGATCGCTCGCAGGGCGCACCTGCTGGCGCCGGAGCGTGCCGACTTCATGGACACCCTGGCTTCGGCGCTGGCCTACGAAAAGCAACTCGCGCCTGCGCTGGAAATGCAGCGCCGGGCCGTGGCCCGGGCCCCTGGAGACCACCTCTTCCGCTTCCATCTGGCGCAACTCGCCTTCCAGGCCGGTGACAAGGCTCTTGCGAAGGAAGAACTCTCCCGCTTGCAGGCGCTGGGCCCCAAGTTCAAGGAACAAGCCGAGGTCAGCGCCCTCCTCGCGCGGCTGTGAGGCGCCCAGCCGGCGGCGCGGATTCTGTGAAGTAGTGGCCCGCCGCCAGTTTGGCTGAAGGAAGAGCCGGTTCTCGGCGCAGAGCCCTATGCCATCATCGTGGGCGGCACGCGGGCATTGCGCGTGCTCAGGCACGGGCTCCATGGCCTGCGGCCCAGCATCCGTCGGCGGCACCGCTGGCGGCGGTCTATCTTGTGACGGGGCATACGGTGAACTTGAATCGCCTTCAACTTTGGTGCGGCGCACGGCTCGGTTGCGCTGCGGTCGCATTCGCTTTGGTGGGCTGCGCGCAGATGCCGGCGGACATCACGCCGGCCCCTGCCGCCGCGGCAAGCAGCGACTACACCTATGTCATCGGCGCTGGCGACACCCTGAACATCGTCGTGTGGCGGAATCCCGACCTCTCGATGACCGTTCCGGTGCGCCCGGATGGCAAGGTCTCCGCGCCTCTGGTCGAAGAGTTGCCCGCCCAGGGCAAGACCCCCACCGAACTCGCGCGTGACATCGAAAAGCGCCTCTCGACCTATGTGCGCGACCCCGTCGTCACGGTGCTGGTGTCGGGCTTCGTCGGCCCCTACAGCGAGCAGATCCGTGTGGTGGGTGAGGCGGCGCGGCCGCAGTTCCTCCCCTTCAAGCAGAAGATGACCGTGCTCGACCTGATGATCGCGGTGGGTGGGCTCACCGACTTCGCCGACGGCAACCGCGCCATCATCCAGCGCACCTCCGAAGGCAACAAGCAGTACTCGGTGCGCCTGAAGGACCTTCTCAAGCGAGGCGATCTCTCGGCCAACGTGGAGATGCGCCCCGGCGACATCCTCATCATTCCGCAGGGCCTGTTCTGAGGCGGCCTTCCTCGGGCAACCGCTCTGACGCAAATGCAAGAACCCGTTAAGCAGCTGCTGGCCACCCTGCGTGGCATGTGGAAGTTCCGTTGGCCTTCGGTGGTGGTGGCCTGGGTCATTGCGGCCATCGGCGTGGTGGTGGTCTGGCGCATCCCCGACCAGTTCGAGGCGTCTGCGCGCGTCTACGTCGATACCGATTCCATCCTGAAGCCGCTGATGACCGGGCTGACGGTGCAGCCTGATGTCGAGCAGCAGATCGGCATGCTCAGCCGCACCCTCATCAGCCGCCCGAACATCGAGAAGCTCATCCGGATGGCCGACCTCGACCTGCGTGCTGCCAGCAAGGCCGACCAGGATGCGTTGATCGAGAAGCTCACCAAGGGCATCGAGATCCGCAGCGCGGGGGGCGTGAACCTGTACTCGATGGCCTACCGCGACCAGGAGCCCGAGAAGGCCAAACGCGTCATCCAGTCCCTGGTGTCGATCTTTATCGAGTCGGGTTTGGGTGCCAGCCGCAAGGACACCGATTCGGCCAAGACCTTCCTGGCCGAGCAGATCAAGACCTTCGAAACCAAGCTGGAGGAAGCCGAAGCCCGCTTGAAGGAATTCCGCCTGCGCAACCTCGATTCGCAGGTGGCGGATGGCAAGGATGCCGCTTCTCGCCTGACGGAAATCGGCGCGCAGCTCGAGGCCGCCAAGTTGCAGCTGCGTGAAGCAGAAAACGCCAGAGACGCGGCCAAGGCCCAGCTGCAGGCAGAGAAGGGGCAGGGCTCGGGCAGTTCGGTCACCCAGAGCCTGCTGCAGGAGTCGGCGCTGGCGGTATCAACGCCGGAGTTGGACGCGCGCCTGGACGCACAGAAACGAAACCTCGACGGCCTGCTGCAGCGGTACACCGAGCAGCACCCCGACGTTCAGAGTGCCCGGCGCCTGATCAAGGAGTTGGAAGACCAGAAGAAGCGCGAGATGGCCGAGTTGCGCAAGTCGGCCATGGCGATGCAGGTGGGGTCCCCGTCGGCGGGCAACACCAGCAGCTTGGCCGCGCAGGAACTGGGGCGCATGCTGGCCTCTTCCGAGGTGCAGGTGGCGGCACTGCGCGCACGCGTGTCGGAGTACGCCGGGCGGTATGCCGCCGCACGCGAGTCGCTGAAGCTGGCGCCGCAGATCGAAGCCGAAGCCGCGCAGCTCAACCGCGACTACGCCATCACGAAGAAGAACTACGAAGACCTCGTCGCAAGGCGCCAGTCGGCCGTGATGTCCGGCGAGCTTGACGTGGCCTCCGGTGTGGCCGATTTCCGTCTCATCGATCCGCCGCGCGTGGCGCCGAAGCCGGTGTCTCCGAACCGCTTCCTCATCCTGCCGCTGGTGCTGGTGCTGGCGCTGGGTTCAGGCTTCGCGGTGGCCTTCGTGGCCAGCCAGCTGCGCCCGACCTTCTCCGACCCCGAGCAGCTCCGGACCGTGACGGGGCTGCCACTGCTGGGTGTGGTGTCGGCCCTGACCACCGACGCGGACCGGCGCTACCAACGGGCCAGCCTCATGCGTTTCGTCGCCGCCTCGGGCGGCCTGGTCGGGCTCTTCGCCGCAGGCTTGGTCGTCATGACCCTGACCAACCGATATGGAACCTAGTTTCAGCACGCCATGAGCAGCATCATCGAGCAAGCTGCGCAGCGGCTGGAGCAACTCCGCCAAGCCGGGGTTGTCATCCCTGAGCCTGCGCCCCGTATCGCCTTGGAAGCCGATGCGCCGGTCGATGCCGGGGCAGGCCTGCCGCACAGCGATCCCGTGCCCGCCAGCCACCCGGGCCCCGCATTCGTCGAACCCTTCGAGAGCAAGGCCCCGCCGCAGCCGCAGTCTCGCCAGGTTGAAATCGACCTCGTGATGCTTGGCCGCGCAGGCATCGTCACGCCGACCTCGCCGCGTTCGCACACGGCCGACCAGTACCGCGTGATCAAGCGGCCCCTGATCGCCAACGCCATGGGCAAGGGCGCAGCAACCGTCGCGCACGGCAACCTCATCATGGTCACCAGCGCGCTGCCGGGTGAGGGCAAGAGCTTCACGTCCGTGAACCTGGCGATGAGCATCGCTGCGGAACTGGACCACACCGTGATGCTGGTGGATGCTGACGTGGCCCGGCCTTCGATCCTGCGCATGCTGGGCCTGCAGCCCGGCCCAGGCCTGCTCGACCTGCTGGAAGGCAAGGCCGACATGGCCAGCGTGCTCTTGCGCACGAACGTCGACAAGCTGACCATCCTGCCGAGCGGTTCGCCGCACCCCCGGGCGACCGAGCTGCTGGCCAGCGACGCGATGCGCAACCTGCTGGCCGACATGGCCACGCGTTACCCCGATCGCATCATCCTGTTCGATTCGCCGCCCCTGCTGCTGACGACCGAGTCGCGTGTGCTGGCTTCCCACATGGGGCAGGTGGTGGTGGTCGTGCATGCCGGCAGGACCTTGCAAGGGACCGTCAAGCAGGCGCTGGCCGCCATCGAGGCTTGTCCGCTGAAGCTGATGATCCTGAACAAGGCCCACAGCGGCGCCTCTGGCGACTACGGCAGTGGCTACGGGTACGGCTACGGCTATGGTTATGGCTACGGTTATGGCTACGGCTATGGCGCCGCCCAGGCGGGCACTGCAGCCCCTGAATCGGACGGCGGTGCGGTCGGTGCCGAACCGCCGCGCTGAATTGGGCCGTCGACGATGAGTTCCCTACTCGCGGCGCTGTGCCGCGATAGCAGGCGAGCGCTGCTTGCGGTGGCCCGCTGCGGTGGGCGCAGCGCAGCCGCGTGCCTGCTTCTGCTGCCGGCCTTCGCACTGGCGCAGGGGCAGGCCCGCGGCGCTGCCTTCGTCCCCTCGCTGAGCAGCGAGGTCACCTATGTCGACATTCGCCGTTTCGACACCGGCCCGTCCCGCAGCGAAACCACCGTCGAACTGCAGCCTGGCTTTCGCTTCACGGGCCGCGCCGGACGGATGCAGGGGTCGGTCGCCTACGGGCTGGGGCTGGTGCATCGCACGCGCAACGACCCCAACTTCGAGGCGCGCAACCAGCTGGCCGCCGCGCTGAACGGCGCCCTGGTGGAGGACCTGGCCTTCCTGGATGTCTCGGCGTCCATCGCCAAGCAATCGGTGTCGGCCTTCGGGCAGCAGTCGGTGACGGGGCAGGCCATCGACAACCCCAACCAGCAAGAGGTGGGCACGCTCAACATCACCCCCTCGCTGCGGGGCCGGCTGGCGGGTGTCGCTGCGGTGGACCTGCGCGTGAACACCACCGCCTCCAACACGCGGAAGTCGCTCGAGGGCGACAGCCTCAGCACCGGCGCGTCCTTGTCGCTCAGTTCCGTCGACGCGGGCGCCTTGCTGGGGTGGAGCCTGAGCGCGAGCACCATCACCACCGATTACCGAACCCGGGCCGACGCCAAGAACGACCGGGCCACCTTGGCGCTGGAATTGAGGCCCGATGTCGATCTCGGTCTCAGCCTGCGTGCCGGCCGTGAAACGGCAGAAGTCACCCAGGTGGCGGGCGAGGCTGTGCAGCAGAACAACTGGGGTGCTTCGTTGCGTTGGCAGCCCAGCCCGCGAACCCTGGCCAGTTTCACCACCGACCGGCGCTTCTTCGGACGTTCCCACGCGGTGAACCTGTCCTACCGCCTGGCGCGATCGAGCTTCCGTTTCGGCAGCGTTCGCGACATCACCCTGGCGGCCAGCGCCGACAGCCTGGCGAAGCCGGCGTCGCTCTACGATCTTTTCTTCGAGCAGTTTGCCTCGCAGGAGCCCGACCCAGTGCAGCGTCAGCAACTCGTGCTGAACTTCCTGTCGGGCCTGGGGCTGGACCCTGCCGCCACCGTCACCGGCGGGAGCATCAACCGCGGGCCCACCGTGCAGCAGCGCAGCGACATCGGCTGGATCTACGGCGGGCAGCGGCTCACCGTTTCGGGGCAGGCGTTTGCGAGCCGTTCGACGCAGTTGGGCCTGGAAGGCGCGGCGGCCACCGAAGCCGGGCCACGCCAGCGTGGCTACACCGGCAATGTCGCCTACCGCCTCACGCCGACGGCCACCTTGAATCTGCAGGGTTCGCGCCTCATGACCAAAGCAACGAACAATCAGGCGGGCACAGATTTGAAGTCGCTGGGCCTGAACCTGACCGAGCGCCTCGGCCGCCACACCACGGCGGGGCTGAGCGCCCGCTACAGTGTGTTCAACAGCGTGACGACGCCGTACCGCGAGACCGCGGTCAGCGCGACACTCGGCCTGAGGTACTGAGCCATGTACGAAGCCTTCTACGGCCTCAGCGCCAAACCCTTCCAGCTCAACCCCGACCCGAGCTTCTACTTCGCGAGCAAGCAGCACCGCCGTGCGAAGGCGTACCTCGAGTACGGCGTCTCGCGGAACGAAGGTTTCATCGTCATCACTGGCGAGATCGGCGCCGGCAAGACCATGGTGCTGCGCAGCCTCATCGAGGGGCTCAACGGCAGCAACGTCATCACCGGCCACCTCGTCACCACGCAGCTGGGCGCCGAAGACACGCTGCGCATGGTGGGCGCCGCCTTCGGCTTCCGCGTGAAGGACGTGCCCAAGAGCGAACTTCTGATCACGCTGGAAGCCTTCCTCATCAGCCAGACCAGCAAGGGCAAGCGCTGCCTGCTCATCGTCGACGAGGCGCAGAACCTCACGCCGCGCGCGGTGGAGGAACTGCGCATGCTCAGCAACTTCCAGTTCGGCAACCAGGCGCTGCTGCAGAGCTTTCTGGTGGGCCAGCCCGAGTTCCGCGAGATCCTGCAGCAGCCCGAGATGGAGCAGTTCCGCCAGCGGGTGGCGGCCACCTGCCACATCGGGCCGCTGGACACCGAAGAGACCCGTGGCTACATCGAGCACCGGCTCAAGTGCGCCGGAGCGAAGGGCAAGCCCAGCTTCGAGCCCGGCGTTTTCGACGGCATCCACAAGGCCACGGGCGGCATTCCGCGGCGCATCAATGCGGTCTGCGACCGCCTGCTGCTCGCAGGTTTCCTGGCCGGGCGCACGCTCATCACCGTGGCCGATGTGACCGAGGTGGTGCGCGAACTGGAGCAGGAAAACGCCGTGCCCGCCGGCCGGGCGGCCGCACGCCGCGCGGTGGCCGCCGTGGCCGACCCGACCATGCCCGGCGGCATGGCCGGTGCGCTGCTGGATGTGGACCTCGGCGCGGTGCAGATGGGCGCGCAGGAACTCGACGCCATGTCGCAGCAGATCGCCGCGCTGACGGCCGATCAGCGTGGCGACCAGCTCCAGCGGCTGGAGCGCAGCCTGCTGCGCCTGGAGCGCATCAACGTGCAGACACTGGCCATGCTCACCAAGCTGGTCGAGGCCGTCAAGAAACCCGACACTCCGGGCGCCTGAGCCCGTGCGAGCCCGCTCGGGCGTGGCATATGACCACCCGGGCCGCTCGCGAGGGCGGCCACAATGCGCGCTGCCATGCTCGCACCCGCCATCACCAACGCCCTGACCATCGACGTGGAAGATTACTTCCAGGTCTCTGCGCTCGCGCCCTACATCCGCCGCGATGAGTGGGAAGCGCGCGAGTGCCGCGTCGAGCGCAACGTCGACCGCATCCTCGCGATGCTCGCCGAACACCAGGTGCAGGCCACCTTCTTCACGCTGGGCTGGGTGGCCGAGCGTTACCCCCAGGTGGTGCGCCGCATCGTCGAAGGCGGCCACGAACTGGCCAGCCACGGCTACGGCCATGAACGGGCCAGCGACCTGAACGAGAAGGCCTTCCGCGAAGACGTCACGCGGGCCAAGTTGCTGCTGGAAGATCTTTCGGGCCGTCCGGTGCTCGGCTACCGCGCGCCCAGCTTCAGCATCGGCACCGGCAATCTCTGGGCCTTCGATGAGCTGGCGCGGGCCGGCTACACCTACAGCAGCAGCATCTACCCCATCAAGCACGACCACTACGGCATGCCCGACTCGCCGCGCTTCGCCTACCGCGTGGGTGCCGGCTTGATGGAAGTGCCGATCACCACGGTGCGTATGGGGCAGCGCAACCTGCCTTCCACCGGTGGCGGCTGGTTCCGGCTGATGCCCTATGCCCTGTCGCGCTGGATGCTGCGCCGCGTGAACCAGCAAGACCACGAGGCCGCGATCTTCTACTTCCACCCCTGGGAGATCGACCCCGGCCAGCCGCGCATCCCCGGCATCGACGCCAAGACGCGTTTTCGCCACTACGTGAACCTCGACCGCAACGAGGCCAAGCTGCGCCAGCTGCTGCAAGACTTCCGCTGGGGCCGCATGGACCACATCTTCCTCGCCGGCCCAGCGGCCCGCAGCTGAGCCTGTCTGTGCCCACCATCGAGCGCCTGGCCCCACAGGACGCCCGCGGCGCCGCGCTGTGGGACGCCTTTGTCATGGCCTGCCCGCAGGCCACCTTCTTCCACCGCAGCGCCTGGCAGCAGGTGATGCATGAGGTGTTCCGCCACGACACGCACTACCTCTTCGCGCACGAGGCTGGCCGTGTGACGGGGGTGCTGCCGCTGGCGCACATGAAGAGCCTGCTCTTCGGCAACGCGCTCACCAGCCTGCCCTTCGCGGTGTATGGCGGCGTGGCGGCCGATGACGAAGCCACCGCTGCCGCGCTGGAGGCCGAAGCCCAGCGCCTGGCGCAACAGCTGGGCGTGGACCACCTGGAACTGCGCCAGCTGCAACGCCAGCACGAAGGCTGGCCGCGGCAGGAGCTCTACGTCACCTTCCGCAAGGAGATCCTGGCGGAAGAAGAGGCCAACATGCTGGCCATCCCGCGCAAGCAGCGCGCGATGGTGCGCAAGGGCATCAAGAACGGTCTGAAGAGCGAGATCGACCCGGGTGTCGACCGCTTCTTCCAGCTCTACGCCGACAACGTGCACCGCCATGGCACGCCGGCGCTCAGCCGCCGTTACTTCGAGGCCCTGCGCCGCCACTTCGGCGACGACTGCGAGGTGCTCACCGTCACCGGCCCCGAAGGCCAGTTGCTCAGCAGCGTGCTGAGCTTCTACTTCCGTGACGAGGTGCTGCCCTACTACGCCGGCGACGAATGGGCCGCGCGTGACCTGGCCGCCAACGACTTCAAGTACTGGGAGCTGATGCGCCGCTCGTGCGCGCGCGGCCTCAAGACCTTCGACTACGGGCGCAGCAAGGTCGGCACCGGCCCATACAGCTTCAAGAAGAACTGGGGCTTCGAGCCCACGCCGCTGCACTACGAGTACCGCCTCTACAAGCGCGACGCCGTGCCGCAGAACAACCCGGCGAACAAGAAGTACAAGCTGATGATCGAAACGTGGCGGCGCATGCCGCTGGGCTTCGCGAACTGGCTCGGCCCCTTCGTGGTGCGCAGCCTGGGTTGATGGCCGTGGCTCGCATCCTGTTTCTGGCGCACCGCCTGCCCTACCCGCCCAACAAGGGCGACAAGGTGCGCAGCTACCACCTGTTGCGCCACCTCGCCGAGCGGCACCAGGTACACCTGGGCACCTTCGTCGACGACCCCGACGACCTGCAGCACCTGCCCACCGTGCAGCGTTGGTGCGCCAGTGTGCATGCCGAGCAGCTCCACCCCCGCCTTGCCAGGCTGGCCAGCCTGCGCGGCCTGGCCACGGGCGAGGCGCTGACCGAGGTGTACTACCGCAGCCCCCGCCTGGCCCGTTGGGTGGCGCAGACGGTGGCTCGCGAGCGCATCGACGCGACCGTGGTGTTCTCTTCGTCGATGGCGCAGTACGCCCAGGCCCACCCGGCGGTGCCCATGCTGGTGGATTTCGTCGATGTCGACTCTGCCAAGTGGGCCGACTACGCCCATCAGCACCCTTGGCCGCTCTCGTGGCTGTATGCGCGCGAGGGCCGCATGCTGCTGGCCTGCGAGCGGCGCGTGGCGGCACAGGGGCGCCGCAGCTTCTTCGCCACCGAGAAGGAAGCCGCGTTGTTCCGCAGCCTGGCGCCCGAGGTGGCCGAATCTGTCGAGGGCATGGACAACGGCGTGGATGCCGAGTACTTCGCGCCAGAGCCCGGGCGGGCCTCGCCCTTCGCCACGAACGAAGTGCCGCTGGTCTTCACCGGCGCCATGGACTACTGGCCCAACGTGGACGCCGTGAGCTGGTTTGCAGCTGCGGTTCTGCCGCAATTGCGCGCCGTACATCCGCAGTTGCGCCTGCACATCGTGGGCCGCAGCCCGACGCCGGCCGTGCTGGCGCTGGCCGGTGACGCCGTGGTGGTGACGGGCACCGTGCCCGATGTCCGCCCCTACCTGCAGCACGCCGCGGCGGTGGTGGCGCCGTTGCGCCTGGCGCGGGGCATCCAGAACAAGATCCTCGAAGCCATGGCCATGGGTCGCCCCGTGGTGGCCGCAGAAACCTGCGTCAGCGCCATGCGGGTGGTACCCGGGCAGGACGTGGTGCCGGCCCGCGAGGCGGCCGATTACGTCCGCGAACTGCTCGCGCTGCTGGCCGATGCCCCCCGTGCCTCGGCCCTCGGCGAAGCCGGCCGCCGCTGCGTGGTGCAGGGCTACGCCTGGCCTGCGCATCTGCAGACCCTGGAACGCCATCTTCAGCACACGCTGAAAGCCCAGGCCAGCCTGCCACTGGCAGCGATGGCCCCGAACCCTGCCGGAGCCCGCGCGTGAGTGCCGTTCTTTCCATGCCCGCCGCGCCCCCGCAGCATTGGCGACTGCCGCTCGCGGTGCTCGGTGGTGTGCTGCTGCTGCTGCTGTGGCAGTACCGCGAGACCTTCCTGGCCATGGTCGGCATCTGGGAGCGCTCGGGCACCTTCGCCCACGCCTTCCTGGTGCCGCCCATCAGCCTGTGGCTGGTGTGGCGCCAGCGCGAACGGCTGGCGCGCCTGAACCCCAAGCCGCTGCCGTGGATGCTGCTGCCCGCGCTGCTGTGCGGCCTGGCCTGGCTGGTGGGTGACCTCGCAGGTGTGAATGCCCTGACGCAGCTGGCCGTGACCGCGCTGCTGGTGCTGGCCGTGCCCGCCTTGCTGGGCTGGCAGGTGGCGCGGGTGCTGGCGTTTCCGCTGGGCTTCCTGTTCTTCATGGTGCCCATCGGTGAGTTCGTGATGCCGCTGATGATGGAGTGGACGGCCGACGTCACCGTGGCCACCGTCCGTGCCATCGGCATCCCGGTGTACCGCGAAGGCCTGCAGTTCGTCATCCCCACGGGCAGCTGGAGCGTGGTGGAAGCCTGCAGCGGCGTGCGCTACCTCATCGCCAGTTTCATGGTGGGCACGCTCTTCGCCTACCTGAACTACAACTCCACGCGGCGGCGGCTGGCCTTCGTGGGCTTCTCGTTGCTGATGCCCATCGTGGCGAACTGGGGCCGCGCGGTGATGATTGTGCTGCTGGGCCATTACTCGGGCAACAAGCTGGCCGTTGGCGTGGACCACCTCATCTACGGCTGGGTCTTCTTCGGCATCGTCATCGGCATCATGTTCCTGGTGGGTTCTGGCTGGGCCGAACCCGAGCTGGCCCTGCCGCCGGTCTCGGCTGCCGAGCAGGCCGCGTGGCAACTGCGCAGGGCCCCGCTGCAGTGGTGGGTGGCTGCCAGCCTGGTGCTGGTGTTGAGTGCGCCGCCCCTGCTTGCGAACCGGCTGCAGATGGCGGACACCCCGACGCCCCTGCTGCGCCTGCCGGCGCTGCCCGGCACCGCCGATGTGCCGGGCGCCGAGCCCTTGCACAAGCCGACGTACGAGAACCCGCGCGCAGAGGCCTCGCGGGTCTACGGGCAAGGGGCCGCGGCCATCACCGTGCACGTGGCCTACTACCGCCAGCAGACTTTCGGCCGCAAGCTCGTGAACTCGCAAAACGTGCTGGTCACGTCAGACGACAAGCTCTGGCGGCAGACCTCGCGTTCGTCCACCGCCGTCACGGTGGCTGGTGAGCCCCTGGTTCTGCGCACGGCCGAACTGCGCAGCGGCAGCGTGGGCGGCCTCTCTGCCGAGCAGACGCTGCAGGTGCGCCAGCTCTACTGGGTGAACGGCCGCCTGACCACCAGCAACCACCTGGCGGCCCTGCTGGGCGTGGCCGGGCAGCTCACCGGCCGGGGCGACGACGCCGCGGGACTCACCTTCTACATCTCAGGCAGCGGCCCTGAAGCCCAGGCGCAGCTCGACCTGTTCATCGCCCAGCAGCTCGGCCCCTTGTCGACCTGGCTGAACAGCGTGCGCATGCAGCGCTGAAGTGCACACTCTCGCCCCACAAGATCACTGAACCACCCTTGCACCACCCCATGAACACCATCGCAGTCATTGGCCTCGGTTACGTCGGCCTGCCCCTCGTTGTTGAATTCGGCAAACAGATGCGGACGATCGGCTTCGACATCGCCACCGCCAAGGTGCAGGCCTGCCAGCGCGGCACCGACCCCAGCCGCGAGCTCACCGATGCCGAGGTGCAGGCCGCCACGCATGCCGTCTACACCGACGACCCGAAGATGCTCGCCGAGGCCGACGTCATCATCGTGGCGGTGCCCACGCCGGTGGACGAAGCGCACATCCCCGACTTCCGCCCCCTCGTCGGCAGCAGCACCAGCGTGGGCCGCCACATGAAGAAGGGCGCCATCGTGGTCTACGAGAGCACGGTCTACCCCGGCGCCACCGAGGAGGTGTGCATCCCGGTGCTGGAGCGCGAGAGCGGTCTGAAGTGGAAGCAGGATTTCTTCGTCGGCTACAGCCCCGAGCGCATCAACCCGGGCGACAAGGAACACACGCTGACCAAGATCCTGAAGATCGTCAGCGGCGACACGCCCGAGACGCTGGAGAAAGTGGCCCAGGTCTACGAGAAGATCATCGTGCCGGGCGTGCACCGCGCGAGTTCCATCAAGGCCGCCGAAGCAGCCAAGGTCATCGAGAACACCCAGCGCGACCTGAACATCGCGCTGATGAACGAGCTGGCCATCATCTTCGACAAGATCGGCATCGACACCAGCGAAGTGCTGGAGGCCGCCGGCACGAAGTGGAACTTCCTGAAGTTCAAGCCCGGCCTGGTGGGCGGGCACTGCATCGGCGTGGACCCGTACTACCTCACGCACAAGGCCGACATGCTGGGCTACCACCCGCAGGTGATCCTGGCCGGCCGCCGCATCAACGACGGCATGGCCAAGTTCGTGGCCGAGCAGACCATCAAGAACATGATCGCCAGCGGCAGCACCATCAAGGGCGCGCGCGTGAACGTGTTGGGCCTCACCTTCAAGGAGAACTGCGGCGATCTGCGCAACAGCAAGGTCATCGACATCATCCACGAGTTGCAGAGCTACGGCGTCGAAGTGTTCGTGAGCGATCCGCAGGCAGACGTGGAAGAGGCCATGCACGAGTACGGCGTGCGCCTGCTGCCCTTCGGCGAACTGCCGCAGGCCGACGCCATCGTGGCCGCCGTGTCGCACCGCGAGTACATGGGCCTGGGCGTGCAAGAGATCGGCCAGAAGCTCGTGAAGGGCGGAGCTTTCATCGACGTGAAGGCGGCCTTCGACGCGCAGGCGTTGCAGGGAGCCGGCTACCGACTCTGGCGTCTGTGACGTCACCGTGCGCGACGCTGCAGACAAGCGGCCGCTGGTCGCGCACGTGGTCTACCGTTTCTCGATGGGCGGGCTGGAAAACGGCGTCGTCAACCTGATCAACCGCCTGCCCGCAGACCGCTGGCGCCACGCCATCGTGGCCCTGACCGAGATCGATGCGGGCTTTGCCTCGCGCATCCAGCGGCCCGACGTTCAGATGCTGGCCCTGAACAAGCCGCCCGGGCAGGGCTTCTGGCAGTTCCCCAAGCTGTACCGCCTGTTCCGCCAGCTTCGGCCGGCCATCGTGCACACACGCAACCTGGGCGCGCTCGAGGCCCAGGTGCCGGCCTGGGCGGCCGGCGTGCCCGGCCGTGTGCATGGCGAGCATGGGCGCGATGCCGACGATGTGGACGGCACCAACCGCCGCCACATCCAGATGCGGCGTGTGTACCGTCACTTCGTGCACCAGCACATCGCCCTGGGCGGCGAGCTGGCGGGCTACCTGCGCACGAAGATAGGCGTGCCTGAGCGTGAGCTCACGGCCATCTACAACGGCGTCGACCACCAGCGCTTCTGCCCCGCGCCTGCGCGCCTGCCCATACCCGGCTGCCCCTTCACCGACCCCGGGCTGTGGCTGGTGGGCACGGTGGGCCGCATGCAGACGGTGAAGGCGCAGCCGCTGCTGGCACAGGCCTTCGTTCAGCTGCTGCAGCAGCACCCTGCGCTTCGCGAAACGCTGCGCCTGGTGATGGTGGGCGACGGGCCGCTGCGCGCCGAGTGCCAGGCCATCCTCGAGCAGGCGGGCGTGGCCCACCTGGCCTGGCTGCCAGGGGTGCGTGACGATGTGCCGGATGTCATGCGAGGGCTGGATTGCTTCGTGCTGCCCTCGTTGGCCGAGGGCATCTCGAATACCATTCTTGAGGCCATGGCCTGCGGGCTGCCGGTGCTGGCCACGCGTGTGGGTGCCGCGGCAGAACTGCTGGTCGACGGTCAGACGGGGTGGCTGGCAGCTGCCGGCGATGCGCAGGCGCTGGCTGACGGGCTGGGGCTTCTGGCTCGGAGTAGGAGCGACGCTCAGGCCATGGGGCAGGCGGGCCGCCTGCGCATTGAACAGCACTTCAGCCTGCCGGCCATGGTGGCGGCCTACGAGACAGTCTACGAACGCGCGCTGCCGCGCGCCCCGTAGTGGAGCAGAACCAGACATGTGCGGCATCACCGGCATCTTCGACACCCGCAGCACGCGCCCCATCGACGACGGCGTGCTGCGGCGCATGAACGACAGCCAGCACCATCGCGGCCCTGACGAGGGCAGCCTGCACATCGAGCCCGGCCTGGGCTTCGGCCACCGCCGGCTCAGCATCATCGACATCGCCACCGGCCAGCAGCCGCTGTTCAACGAAGACCACTCGGTGGTGGTCGTCTTCAACGGCGAGATCTACAACTACCAGGAGCTCATCCCCGAGCTGCAGGCCCTGGGCCACCACTTCCGCACCAAGAGCGACACCGAAGTCATCGTGCACGCCTGGGAAGAGTGGGGCGACGCCTGCGTCTCGCGCTTTCGCGGCATGTTCGCCTTCGCGCTGTGGGACCGTAACCGCCAGAGCTTCTTCATCGCGCGCGACCGCCTGGGCGTGAAGCCTTTCTTCTACGCCCTGCTGGATGACGGCACGCTGCTGTTCGGCAGCGAACTCAAGTCCTTGATGGCCTACAGCCCCTCGGCGGGCGGCGCGGCACTGCGGCGCGACATCGACCCCATGGCGCTGGAAGAGTATTTCGCGCTGGGCTACGTGGCCGAGCCGCGCACCATCTTCAAGCAGGCCAGAAAGCTGCCGCCGGCGCACACGCTGGTGGTGCGGCGCGGCGAACCCGTGGGCGAGCCGCGCGAGTACTGGGACGTGAACTTCACGCTCACCAGCCCCATGGGTGTGCAGGAGGCCGGCGAGGAACTGGTGCGCCGCCTCAACGAGAGCGTGAAGCTGCGCATGATTGCCGAGGTGCCGCTGGGCGCCTTCCTCTCGGGCGGCGTGGATTCCAGCGCCGTGGTGCAGGCCATGGCCGGCTTGTCTTCGGGACCGGTGAACACCTGCTCCATCGCCTTCGACGACCCGGCCTTCAACGAGAGCGAATTCGCCGCCTTGGTGGCGCAGCGCTACGGCACCAACCACCGCGTCGAGACGGTCAGCAGCGACGACTTCGACCTCATCGACACCCTGGCCCACCTGTACGACGAGCCCTATGCAGACAGCTCGGCCATCCCCACCTACCGCGTGTGCCAGCTGGCACGCAAGCACGTGACGGTGGCGCTGTCAGGCGACGGCGGTGATGAAACCTTCGGTGGCTACCGCCGCTACAAGATGCACATGCTGGAAGAGCGCATGCGCGCGAGCCTGCCCGAAGGCGTGCGCAAGCCCGTGTTCGGCCTGCTGGGGCGCCTGTACCCCAAGGCCGACTGGGCGCCGCGCGTCTTCCGCGCCAAGACCACCTTCGAGGGCATGGCACGCAGCTCGGTGGAGGCCTACTTCCACAGCATGAGCTTCATCCGCCAGCCCTTGCGCAGCCGCCTGTACAGCGCGCAATTCAAGGCGCAGCTCGGCGGCTACAGCGCGCTGGAGGTGTTCGAGCGCCATGCCCGGCGCGCCAACACCGACGACCCGCTGGCGCTCATCCAGTACATCGATACCCACACCTACCTGGTGGGCGACATCAACACCAAGGTCGACCGTGCCAGCATGGCGCACAGCCTGGAGGTGCGCGAACCGCTGATGGACCACGAACTGGTGCAGTGGGTGGCCACGCTGCCTTCGTCGCTGAAGCTCAAGGGCAACGAGGGCAAGTACTTCTTCAAGAAGGCGATGGAGCCGCACCTGCCGAACGACGTGCTCTACCGCCCGAAGATGGGTTTTGCCGTGCCCCTGGCCCGCTGGTTCCGCGGCCCTTTGAAGCAGCGCGTGCGCGAGGCCCTGCTGGGCGAGCGCATGCTGGCCAGCGGCATGTTCAATGCCGACGTGCTGCGCCAGCTGGTGGTGCAGCACGAAAGCGGCCAGCACGACCACAGCACGCCGCTGTGGACGCTGCTGATGTTCGATGCCTTCCTGAAGCGCGAGACCGGCGCTGCCCGTCAGCCCGGCGCCGCCCGCCTGGGCCTGGCCGCCTGAGCGCCAGCGCCCGTCACAAACCGAAAGCTACTGCCTTGAAGATCTCTGTGTTTGGCCTCGGCTATGTCGGCGCCGTTTCCTGCGCCTGCCTGCCCGAACTGGGCCACGAGGTGATTGGTGTCGACACCAACCCGTTGAAGGTGCAGATGATCAACGACGGCCAGTCGCCGGTGGTGGAAGAAGGCATCAACGAACTGATCGGCGCTGCCGTGCAGGCCGGCAAGCTGCGCGCCACGGCCGACCTGGAAGACGCCGTGCTGAACACCGAGGTCTCGCTGATCTCCGTGGCCACGCCTTCCAACCCCAACTACACGCCCAACCTGTCTGCGGTAGACGCCGTGGTGCGCAGCATCGGCCTGGCGCTGCGCAAGAAGGCCGGCCCGCACGTGCTGGTGTTGCGCAGCACCGTGCCGCCGGGCACCACCGAAGCCCGCATCCTGCCCATCCTGCTGGAGGCCTCGCGGCGCCGCATCGGTGAAGGCCTGTCGCTGGTGTTCAACCCTGAGTTCCTTCGCGAAGGTTCGTCCGTCAAGGACTTCCACCAGCCGCCGCAAACCGTGGTGGGCAGCCTCGACGAAGCCGGCTACGCCGCCATGGAGCAGATGTACGCGGGCCTGCCCGGCGCTTTCGTGCGCACCAGCTGCCAGGTGGCCGAATCGGTGAAGTACCTGTGCAATGTGTTCCATGCCCTGAAGATCGTCTTCGCCAACGAGGCCGGCTCGGTGCTGAAGGCTTACGGCATGGACGCGCGCGAGGTCCTGAAGATCTTCTGCCAGGACACCCAGCTCAACATCTCGGCCGCGTACATGCGCCCCGGTTTTGCGTTCGGCGGCAGTTGCCTGCCCAAGGAAGTGAAGGGCTTCATCACGCTGGCCCGTGAGCACGACGTGCTCATCCCGGCCCTGGGCGGGCTGATCGACAGCAACGAAGCGCACATCAAGCGCGCCTACGACCTCATCGCGCGCGACGGCCGCAAGCGCATCGCCTTCTTCGGCCTGGCCTTCAAGCCGGGCACCGACGACATGCGCGATTCGCCGCTGGTCGCCCTGGTGGAGAAGCTGCTGGGCAAGGGTTTCGAGATCGGCATCTTCGACAGCTTCGTCAAGCTCAGCAGGCTGCTGGGCAAGAACAAGGAATTCATCGAGCGCGAGATTCCCCACCTCGACCGCTTGCTCTCGGAAGACGCCGAATCCCTGCTGAAGGACGCCGAAGTCATCGTCGTGGGGCATGCCGACGCGGAGGCGCGCCGCCTCATCGTCAAGCATGCCGGCGGTCGCCGCATCGTGGACCTCTCGGGCTATGCCGAGCTCCGCGCTGCAGGTGCCGGCGCCTACGAAGGCATTTGCTGGTGAGCAGCCGTCGGCCACGTCTGGCATTCGTCTCGCCGGTCTTTCTCTTCCCCAACGACGCGGGCGGGAAGATACGCAGCACCAACATCCTGCGGGGCTTGAAGGGCGGCAGTTTCGAGATCGTGTTGCTTTCGCCGGCCACCGGCGAGCAGCAAGACCGCTGGCAGGCCGAACTGAAGGGTGTTTGCGACGAGTTCATCGCCTGGCAGCCCACGCCGCCGCGCCCGCAGTGGGCGCGCGCCCTGCAACTGCTGAGCGAACTGCCAGTGAACGTGGTGGCCGACCGCACGGCCGCCGGGCTGGCGGCGGTGCGCGCGCTGGCGGCCCGCCAGGACATCGACCTCATCGTCTTCGATTTCGTGCACGCCGCCGTGCTGCAGCCGGCATCCGCCCGCGCACCCGCCGTGTGTTTCACGCACAACGTGGAGGCTGAAATCTTCGCGCGTCATGCCCAGCAGGCGCCCAACGCACTGCGCCGCTGGCTGTGGCGTTCGCAGCACCGCAAGATGCTGCGTTTCGAGGGCGAAGCCTTGCGCCGCTTCGCGCGCGTGATCGCGGTGTCTGAACGTGACGCACAGGCCTTCCGCAGCCAGTACGGCGTGCAGCAGGCCGAGGCCATCCCGACCGGCGTCGACCTTGATTTCTTCGCCTGGCAGGCGCCGCCGCCGGTGGATGCCGCACACCCGCCCACGGTGGTGTTCACAGGGTCCATGGACTGGCGCGCCAACATCGACGGCGTGCAGTTCTTCCTGGGCGAGGTGTGGCCGCTGGTCCTGGCGGCCATGCCCGAGGCCCGTTTCGTCGTGGTGGGCAAGAACCCGCCGGCCGCACTGCAGGCTGCGGCGCGGCTTTCGAAGAACGTCGAGTTCACGGGTTTCGTGGACGACGTGCGGCCCTACGCGCATGCGGCGCATGCCTTCGTCATTCCGTTGCTGGTGGGCGGCGGCACGCGCATCAAGGCCTTCGAGGCGATGGCCATGGGCTGCCCGGTGGTGTCCACCACCATCGGCATGGAAGGGCTGGAGGCTGAGCCCGGCCGGCATTTCGTGCAGTGCGATCAAGCCGCGGCGATGGCCTCCGCACTGCTGGCCTTGCTGGCTGACGGAGCGCAGCGCGAGCGGCTCTCGCGCGCGGCCCGCGCGCTGGTGGAGGCGCGGTTCGGGCACCGGCAGGTGGCGCAGGTGTTCGAGGGCATCTGCCAACGGGCCTTGGCGCAGGCCGCGCCCCGAGCCACTGCGGCGGCCTGAGCGAGCGCATGCGCACGCTGCTGTTCTCCACGCTTTATCCCAGCAGCGAAAGGCCGGGGCACGGCATCTTCGTGGAAACGCGCCTGCGCGAACTGCTCAAGACCGGGCAGGTGGATGCCCGGGTCGTGGCCCCTGTGCCTTGGTTCCCGTCGGGCCACAGCAGGTTCGGCGAACATGCTGCCATGGCGCGCACCCCCCACCGCGAAACCCGCCACGGCATCGACGTTTTGCACCCCCGCTACGCCCTTTTGCCCAAGATCGGCATGAGCAGCGCACCGCTGATGCTGGCGCTGGGTGCTCGCCGCGCCGTGCAGCGGCTGCGGGACGAAGGTTTCGACTTCGACCTCATCGACGCGCACTACTTCTACCCTGATGGCGTGGCTGCGGCGCTCCTGGCGCGCTGGTTCCGCAGGCCGCTGGTGATCACCGCGCGCGGCAGCGATGTGAACCTCATTGCGCAGCACGCGCTGCCGCGCAGGCTGATGCGCTGGGCGGCCGGCTGCGCCGCGGCCAACGTGGGGGTGAGCGCCGCGCTGGCGCAGCGCCTGCTGGCCTTGGGCGCCCCGCCGCCCACGGTGCAGGTGCTGCGCAACGGCGTCGACACCGAACGGTTCTCGCCGCAGCCCGAAGCGCGGCAGCAGCTGGGCGTGCAGGGCTCGCCGCTGCTCCTTTCCGTGGGCAACCTGCTGCCCGTCAAGCGCCACGGCCTGGTGATCCAGGCGCTGGCGCTGCTGCGGCAGACCCACCCGCAGGCACGGCTGGTCATCGTGGGGGGCGGGCCACAGCATGCCGAACTCCAAGCCCAGGCCGCCGCCCTGGGCCTGGCCGACGCCGTGCAACTGCCAGGCCCGGTGCCGCAGCCTGTGCTGGCCCAGTGGTACAGCGCGGCCGACCTGCTGGTGCTGGCCAGCAGCCGCGAGGGCTGGCCCAACGTGCTGCTGGAGGCCATGGCCTGCGGCACGCCCGTGCTCGCTTCGCGCGTGGGGGGCGTGCCCGAAATCGTGAGCCACGACAGCCTGGGCAAGGCCGTCAGCTTCGACACTCCGGCGCAGTTGGCCGAAGCCCTGCGCGGTGCGCTGGCGTTCCCGTATGCGCGTGAAGAAGTGCGGCGCCACGCACTCGGCATGGGCTGGGGCCCGGTCAGCCGGGCTCAGGTGGAACTGTTCTCGCGCGTGGCGGCTTCGGGTGCTGCGCAGTCCCCGGTGGGCGCTGGGGGTTCCCCGTGAGAGACCTGATCATCCTGGGTTTGCTGGTGGTCACGGTCTTGTGGGCCCTGAAGGCCCCCTGGATAGGCATCATGGGCTGGACCTTGGTCAGCCTGATGAGCCCGCATGCCGAGTTCGGCTACGCCGCCGCCGCTTGGCCCGTGGCCACGGGCTATGCCGCAGCCACCATACTGGGTCTGTTGTTCACGCAAGAGCGGCAAAACCCGCTGGTCGGTGCCGGGCCGAAGTGGCTGCTGGCCTTCACCGTGTGGATCTGCATCACGTTGCCGTTTTCATTGCTCTATGAGGCCAGCTTTGGCCTCTGGGAGCGTTCGATGAAGATCTACTTGATGGTCTTCGTCACGCTGGCCCTGCTGGACACCAAGAAAAAGCTCACGGTCTTCATCTGGATCAATGTCATCGCCATCGGCTATTTCGGGGTGAAGGGCGGCGTCTTCACCATCGCTACCGGCGGTAGCTACAGGGTTTGGGGCCCTGGCGGCTTCATCCAGGGCAACAATGAGATTGCGTTGGCGGTTCTCAGCGTCACACCCTTATTGCGTTTCCTGCAAATGCAGCAGACCAAGCGCTGGGCCATTCATGCCTTCACCGGGGCCATGCTGCTGTGTGTGGCCACAGCCTTGGGGACGCAGAGCCGAGGGGCCTTGGTCGGTTTGGTCTGCATGGGGACCTTTTTTTGGGTCAAGGGCAACCGCAAACTGTTGTCGGGCGCTGTCATCCTGGCCATCGCCTTGCTCGCATTGCCGATGATGCCCGACACCTGGTGGGATCGCATGGAGACCATCAAGACTTACGAGCAGGATGACTCTGCCCTGGGCCGAATCAATGCCTGGGGCATGGCGTGGAACCTCGCCAAGGACCGCATCTTCGGTGGCGGCTTCATGATCTGGACGGGGTCCATCTTCGCCATCTACGGTCCGGAGCCCGATCGGGTTCACGCGGCCCACAGCATCTACTTCCAGGTGATGGGCGAGCACGGCTTCATTGGCCTGGGCTTGTGGATGGCCATCGGTGCTGCCACGTGGTTTGCCGCGCGCGACCTGATCAAACTGGGCCGGGCCCACCCCGAGCACAAGTGGGCAGCCGACCTGGGCCCGATGATCCAGGTGAGCATGATCTCCTACGCCTCGGCCGGTGCCTTTCTCAGCCTGTCCTACTACGACCTGCCCTACAACGTGATGATCATGGCCACCGTCGCACAGCGGCTGGTACGCGCGGCTGTCCGCGATGCGGCACGGGCCCCGGCGCGGCCGCAGATGGCCGTTCCGCCGGCAGCACCCCGCGAGCAGGGTGGCCCTGCAGGGCAGCCGCCGCCCCCCCCACGCCGCCATGTTTGACCCTCTGCTCCGCGCCGCCCTGGGCCGGCTGGCCCCTGCGGGGCCGCAGGGTCGGCTGTCCATCGCCATCTTCCACCGTGTGCACGCCCAGCCCGACCCGCTGTTCCCCGACGAACCCGACCGGCAGCGCTTCGACGAGATCTGCCGCTGGCTGAAGACGTGGTTCCAGGTGCTGCCCCTGGACGAGGCCGTGCACGCCCTGCGCGAGGGGCGGCTGCCAGCGCGCGCGCTGTGCATCACCTTCGATGACGGTTATGCCGACAACCACGACCACGCCCTGCCTGTGCTGCAGGCGCACGGTCTTTCGGGTGCCTTCTTCATTGCCACGGGCTTCATCAACGGCGGCCGCATGTGGAACGACACCGTGGTGGAGACCGTGCGACGTTGCCCGCAAAGCCAGCTGGATGTGACCGGCCTGGGCCTGGATGGCCTGCAGACGCTGGCGCTCGGCACCATCGAACAGCGCCGCCACGCGCTGCACAGCGTGTTGAACGCGGCCAAGTACCTGGCGCCAGCCCGCCGCAGCGAGGTGGTGGAGGCCCTGGCCCGGCGTGCCGGCGTGAGCCTGCCGGACGATCTGATGATGAACACGGCGCAGGTGCAGGCCATGGCCGCCGGCGGCATGGTGCTGGGCGCCCACACCGTGAACCACCCCATCCTGGCCGGACTGGACGACGAAACGGCGCGGTACGAGATGGCTGCCAGCCGCGCCCAGTTGCAGCAATGGCTCCAGCGCGAGGTCACGCTGTTCGCCTACCCCAATGGCAAGCCTGGCCGCGACTACCTGCCGCGTGACGCGGCCCTGGCGCAAAGCCTGGGCTTCGAGGCTGCCGTGAGCACCCACCCCGGTGCCAACGGCGCACAGGCCCCGCTGTTCGAACTGCGCCGCTTCACCCCGTGGGACCGCCAGCGCTGGCGGTGGGGCACGCGGCTGGCGATGAACCTGCGCACCTGAGGGCTCTGCAGGCCGGTGGCCGGCCTGCTGCCGGCTTCAGCGGCCCAGCTTGAAGTTCGGCTGGTGGTGCTGGAACCACTGCTCCAGCATCATCAGGATCCACACCATCTCGCCGTA
This sequence comes from Rubrivivax rivuli, assembly GCF_004016505.1. Classification (GTDB taxonomy): domain Bacteria; phylum Pseudomonadota; class Gammaproteobacteria; order Burkholderiales; family Burkholderiaceae_C; genus Rubrivivax; species Rubrivivax rivuli. The sequence continues at coordinate 1,051,627 of NZ_SACR01000001.1, forward strand.
GTAGCCGGGGTGCTGGGGCAGCAGCTCGTCCACCAGCTTGTGCGTGAAGGCCTGCTGCACGATGCCGCGCGCCCCCAGGCCCTGCACGCTGTCGCGCGCCAGGGCCTTGAGCGCGGCATCCCGCGTGGCCCATAGGCCGAAGGGCAGGCCGAAGCCGTGCTTCTTCTTGGTGATGATGGCGTCGGGCAGGAAGCCGCGCAGTGCTTCCTTGAAGAACCAGCGCAGCTTCAAGCCCTTGAGCTTGAACGAGGTGGGCAGCGTGGCCGAGAAGTCGACGATGGCCTGGTGCAGGAAAGGGTAGGCCACCTGCACGCCAGCCAGCTGCGTGCCGCCACGCACCTTGGGCAGGTCGTTCTCGGCCAGGGTGTAGCGCCAGTCGTAGGCCAGCATGCGGTTCACGAAACTGGCGCCTTCGCTTTCAGCCCACACCGCGCGCTGCTGGGCCTGCGGATCTTCAGGGTTCACCTGGGCCAGGAAGGCCGGCGTCAAGACCTCGGTCTCACCCAGGCGGTGCAGCAGGTTGTAGGTCTGCAGGCGGTCGGGCATGGGAACACGCGCCTGGCGCACGTAGCTGGCGCCCTTGCGCAGCAGCGGCAGCTTGTCGATGGCGCCGCTGTCGGTCAGCGGGTTCAGCAGGCCATTGCGCAGGCCGGCTGGCACGCTGTCGTAATGGGCGAACACACGCTGCTTGGCATAACGCGTGTTGCCGCCGAAGAGCTCGTCGCCGCCATCGCCGGCCAGCAGCCGCGTCACGCCGTCTTCACGCGCCTTCAGCGCGCAGAAGTAGGTGGGCAGGGCCGATGAGTTGCCGAAAGGTTGGTCGTGGTGCTGCGCCACCCGCGGTATGAGGCGAACCAGGTCGGCGGGGGTGATGTAGTGCTCGCGGTGGTCGGTGCCGAAGTGGCGTGCCGCGATGCGCGCGTACTCCATCTCGTCGTAGCCCTCGGCCTCGAAGCCGATGGAGTACGACACCGGCTTGCTGCCCGTCACCTCGGCCAGCAGGCCGGCCACGGTGGAACTGTCGGTGCCGCCGCTCAGGAAGCAGGCGGGCGTGCTGCCGTCCAGCTGGGCCTTCACGGCCTCACGCAGCAGCGTGCGGAAACGCTCGCGCGCGGCCTCGAAGGTGGTGGCGGTTTCTTCGAAGTGCGGAGCCCAGTAGCGCTGCAGGTGCACGCCGCTGGCATCGCTGTAGGCACAGTGCCCGGCCGTGAGACGGCGCACGCCCTTGAAGACGGTGCGCGGCGAGGGGATGGCATGGAAGTAAAGGTAGTCGTACAGCGCCTGCAGGTCCAGCGGCGCGTCTGGGCCGGCCAGCGTGTCGGCACGCTCGGCAAACACCAGGCGGCCGTCTCGCTCGGCGTAACACAAGGATTGAGCGGCAAAGCGGTCGACAGCCAGCACGGCGTGCCCGTCTTCGCGCCGCAGGCCCATGGCGAAGTGCCCCTGGGCGAGGGCGATGGCCGCAGCGGGCTGCGGCGCGCGGCTCAGTGCCACCTTCCAGGCAGCCTCGGCGCCCTCGGCCGTTTCCACAGCTTGCAGTGCAGCATCTGCGAAGCGGGGGCTGCCCAGGCTGAGCAGTTCGTCAGGGGTGGTCATGGGAAGAGGCGATCGAGGGTGGAAGGCATCCCGACATTGTCTCCGCTGTCCATGGGCATCACTCTTGATGCATTTCACGGCGACTCCCGCTTGCCGTGCGCAAGCCTTGTCCAGCGGGGCTTCCGCTTCACTGGTTTCAAAGCTGGGGGGGTGGCTTGCGCGAGCGGGCCGCCTGCGGGATCCTTACTGTCGGTTGCAAATGGCAGCCTCCGCTGTCTCCGGTCAAGGCGCCCTCAGCCCAGCTGTTGTGAGCATTTGTCAGACCTGGTTTCCGCGGCCAGTTCATCACGCAGGCTGCCTTTGTCCAGGCACAGAATCCCCCCATTCCGCCCCGCACCTCTCGTGGGGCAATCGTTGTCCTCAGGAAACAGCATGGTTGATCGCAAGCGCAGGGCGTTTCTCCAGTACTCGGCTTTCGTGGCAGGGACCGTACCTGTGGTGGGCTGCGGGGGGGGCGGGTCACCCGCCGAAGAAGCGCAGAGGCCACCTGTTGCTGGCGAGCCTCCTCCGCCGCCACCTCCTCCTCCCCCGCCGCCGCCACCACCACCGCCGCCGCCGCCTCCTCCTCCTCCCCCACCACCGCCGCCACCGCCACCACCACCGCCTCCTGCGCCGGTGGGTGTGGTTTCGTCCACCGGGGCGATGCGGGTCTGGTTGAGCAGCGCAGCCCAGACCCGCGCGGCACCGTTCTGCGTGGGCTTCGCGTTCCGCAAGGGCGACGTGCCGGCTGGGGCCTCGGTCTCAGGCAGCCTGGGCAGCCTGCAGGTGACGCCGAAAAACACCTGGCCCGACGGCTCCTTGAAGTTCGCGGTGCTGGCGGGGCAGGTGGATCTGCCAGCGGGCACGCCGACGCCGCTGAACCTGCGGCGCGCCAGTGCGCCCCTGACTGGCACGCCCCTGAACCTGGCCGACTTGAAGCGCACCGGCGTCACCGCCGAAGTGGGCTGCGGCAGCTTCGGTACCGTCAGTTGGGGTGGCACCGATTGGGACACGCCCTTCGAGAATTGGGTTTCCGGCCCCTTGATGTCGTCCTGGATCTACCGCCGCCAGGTGGGTGCCGATGCGCATCTCACGGCTTGGCTGGAAGTGCGGGTGTTCGCGGCCGGCGCCGTGGAAGTGCTGCCCTGGATCGAGAACGGCTACATCGCCGTTGCAGCCCCTTCGAACAAGGCGGCCACCTACACCTTCAAGCTGGCAGGCACCGAGCGATTCAACGCCGCTATCGACCTGAAGCACCACCAGCGCACACCACTCGTTAGCGGCGCCGCCCTGTCGTACTGGAACGTGGCCGACCCGCAGCTCAACGTGCTGCACGACGCCCGCTACCTGATGTCCACCGAACTGGTGCCCACCTACTTTGCGGCCGAGGGTGCGGCCACCACGGTGATCAATGCGCTTCCTTCGAGCTTCACGCCGCTGCAGGCGGGCAGCTTCAACTACACCAGCGACGACATGGCGCAGTCGGGTTACCAAGACCCGATCGGGCTGCTGCCCCAGCACGATGTGTTGCACCTGTTGGGTGCCAGCATGGCCACACACGCTGCGGTGGTGCGCAACGGCTTCAGCGCGGGCCGCTACGGCATCCACTACCGCGACGAGAGCACCAACCGGCCGCTGCGCTTCAGCCAGCACCCGACGCGTGTGATCGCTGACGGGCAGGGCTTCAAGGACAACGGCGGCAGTACCACGAGCACGCGCACGCCCGCGGCCACGGGCGGCAACCCGCCGGGCTGGGACGTCGCTCACAGCCCCTCAGTGGGCTACCTGGCTTACCTGGTGACCGGCCGCTGGTACTTCATGGAAGAGGTGCTGTTCGCCGCCACGGCGAACTACCTGGGCAATGGCGACAACGCCCAACTCCGAACCGGCGCCCGGGGGCTGGTGCAGACGGCCGTGCAGGCCTGGCAGACCCGCAGTTGCGCCTGGGATTGGCGCAGCAAGGTGCAGGCGCTGACGGTGGTGCCTGACAACGACACCGCCCTGCGGACCGAGCTCATCGCTTGCGTGGAAAGCAACATCGATCACTTCCACGGCCGCTATGTGGCGCAGCCCAACAACCCCTTCGGCTACATCCTGCCCGGGGAGGCCTACAACAACAGCATCAGCATCTGCGCGCCGTGGCAGCAAGACTTCGTGACCGCGGTGTTCGGATGGGCGGTCTCCATGGACCTGCCGGTGGCAGCGGCCGCCAAGACCAAGCTGTCCGAGTTCTTCACCTGGAAGGCCCGCAGCGCCGTGATGCGGCTGGGCGACCGCAATGGGTTCTGGTACATCAACGGTGCACCGTTCAACACACGGATCAGCACGGCGGCCCTGAGCGCCAGCAACTTCACCACCGGGGTAGGACCCTGGGCGGCTAGCGATGCTGCTTTTTATGCCGCCACCTATGCCACGCCGCCAAGCTGGCTGGGCAGCACCGAGGGCACCCTGGCCTTCGAGTTCCAGCCCGATTACGGCGCCACAGCACGTGGCATGTGGGGCAATCTGCAGCCCGCCATCGCCTACGCCGTGCGTCATGCCGTGCCAGGCGCGCGCGATGCCTACGAGCGCATGACAGGCGCTGCGAACTGGCCCAGCCTCGCAGCAGCTTTCGATCCGCGACCTGTCTGGTCGGTAGGCCCAGCCAGCCCGGCCCCGTCCTGGGCGCGCAACAGCCCATTGAACGAGTGGGTGGCTATCCCTGGCACCAACGGAGGCGGCGGTGCTGCCATCGATGCCTGGGGCACGCTGGTGTTGATCGAAGGCACCGGCACGCTGGTGTCGCCAGCCAACGGCGGCCATAACGACAGCGCCGACAACCGCGTTACCAGCATCGACCTCTTGCAGGATGCGCCGACCTGGGTGCAGCGCATTGCACCCAGCCCCACCGTAACGGCCAACGCCAGTTACATGCCTGACGGCAAGCCGGTGTCTCGACACGGCTACCACCACGCGCACTACATCAAGCAGCGTGGGCGGGTAATGCTATTCGGCGCGCGAGCCTGGTATGCGAATGGAGGAGACGGCTTCGCGGTTGACGGACATTCCGTGACCGGCGCATGGGCCTGGGATCAAGCAGGGACCTGGGGCACAGTGGCCGGTGCGAACTCTTTCGGGGTGGCGCACGACCCCACCACGGGAAACGTGTGGACCAACAGTGGGCGGCTGTGGAACCAGTCCAGCAACACCTGGACCGGCCCCTTTGCCTTTAGCGTGTCTTGGCGCTGGCCTGCCGTGTACGACCCTCTTCGCGGCCAGTTCTTCACATTGCAGTTCGGTGATGGCCAGGGCTTCGACCTGGCGCGTGGCGTGGTGGCGTCCAAGTTCAACGCTCGTACCGGGGCGCAAACGGCCTTGACCTTCAACCAAAGTGCGGCGCTGACTCAGTTCATCAGCGATGCGCCCATCTATGCCGGCATGGATTACGACGCGGCCAACGATCGCTTCCTGTTCTATGACGGCCGGGGCGCTGCGGTGGGCCGCGTGTATGCCATCACGCCAAACAGCGGCAATGTGTGGGACATCAGCTTGCTGCCCATCACGGGTACGCCGCCCCCTGCCACTGTGCCAGCGGGCATAAACGGCCGACTGCGCTACGTGCCGGCGCTGGGGGGGTTCATCGTCATGCCGAGAGCCGATGCAAATATCTTCTTCGTGCGAACGGCCTGATTGGTTTGAAGATGGGCCGAAGTGAGCCTGCAGCGTGAACAATGGCTGCGCGGGTACCGACCGCGGCCCGTGAAGGGCAGTTGCCGCTAACTATCATCCTTGGCACCGCGCCCCCGGGCGCCTTTTGGCTGCCATGGCGGCACGCCCGCTCCCATGTACCCCCAGGTCTCGGTCATCATTCCCGTCTACAACGGTGAGCGTTTCGTCGCTGAAGCTGTGAACAGCGCGTTAGCGCAGGACTATCCGTCCAAAGAAGTGCTGGTCATCGATGACGGTTCGCGAGACCGCACGACAAACATCCTAGCCAGCTACGGCTCGACCATCCGCGTCATCAGCGTCCCTAACGGCGGCCCGGCTCGCGCACGCAACCTGGGCATGCGCGAAGCCCAGGGCGAGTTCATTGCTTTTCTTGATGCGGACGACGTGTGGGCTCACGGCAAACTGTCTGCGCAGGTGGCTCACCTGCAGGCCCATCCCGAGACTGGCGTCTGCTACACGGGCTGGCATGTCTGGCACTCCACTGCGGGGAGTTGGCATCGGCCTGAAGGATGGCCCGAGGTTTTCGAAGGCGTAGCCGCAGTGCCTGCCCGCTCGGGCCGCATATTCGGCGACCTTCTCCTCGACTGCCGGCTGCTGACCACCACGGTGATGCTTCGCTCCAGCATCGCACGGGCCGAGGGTGAGTTCGACATCAATCTGCCGGTAGGCGAAGACTACGACTATTGGTTGCGCCTAGCCCTGCGCACCAACATCGACCGCCTGAATTTCGACGGCGCTCTGTACCGCGTGGTGCCTGGGTCTGCCTCGCGCAGGCCACATGGGGTGAACCATGAACTGCTGGTGCTGCAGCGTGCTTTGGAAAGGTTCCGAATTCAGCAGTCCGACCATCCACCTCTTCCTTTGGAAGATCTTCAACGCAGGCTGTACTCCTTGCACTTCCAGCATGGTTGGGCTCACCTCCAAGGTGGTGACCCTGCGATTGCTCGCCAGGCCTTCGCAGCCTGCTTGCGCCAGCGACCCTTCAGGCTTCCCCTTTGGCTGCACTGGGGCCGCGCTTGGCTGCGCAGCCTGTCGCAAGGAGCGGCGCGGTGAGCCACCGCCCGGCAGACACCCCGGTTCTGAGTCGCGTATTCGTTACGGGGGCGGCTGGCTTCATCGGTGGCCATCTGTGCCAGCACCTAAAGGGGGCCGGCGTGTGGCGGCAGGTGCCTTTCGTCAGGGGCGCTCAGTCCGCAGAACTGCTCCGGACGCAGGGACTGGAAGCGGTGCAGGGCGACCTGCGAAACCCCGTCGACGTGGTCGCCGGCCTGAAGGGCTGCGACGCAGTTGTCCATCTGGCGCACGGTGAGCAGGGCCCGAAGGTGACGCGCTGCCTCTTGCAACTGGCCGCAAAGCATGGTGTGAAGCGCTTCGTGTACGTCAGTTCGATGGCCGTGCACGGCCCGGCTCCAGGCCCGGAGGCCGCCCGGGAGGCCTCAGCACGCATCGGTCGTTATGCGCATGACTACTCGGATTCGAAGGCCGAGCAAGAGGAGGCTGTCCAGGCAGCTTACGCGCGCGGTGACGTGGAGGTCGTTATCCTGCGACCGACCATCGTCTATGGACCAGCCGCCCATTTCGTGATGCAGGTGGTGCAGGAAGCCCGTGCTGGGGCCTACACGGTGTTCGACGAGGGCCGTGGCGTCTGTAACGCGGTTTACGTGGATGACGTCTGCAGGGCAATTGAGGCCGCACTGCAGACTACTCGAGCCGTCGGCGAAGCGATGTTCATCACCGACGACCATCCCATCACGTGGGGCGAGTTCATCTCCACTTTTGCGATGATGGTCCAGCCGTTGCCTCGCCGAGTGCAGCTTTCTTCAGCCGCAGCGGTGCAGTATTGGGCCGTGCACCCGCCTGCCCCTCCGCCCGCGCTGTGGCTGCGGGCCTGGCGCAAGGTGCGTCACCTGGGTGGCTGGCAGCCGCCCCTGGCTCCGTGGCCGCCCCTCGGACGTGTACAGCGGGAGTGCTTTCCCGTGGCATTCAGCAACGAGAAGGCCAAGACCCTTCTGGATTGGTCGCCGCAGGTGAGCTTCCAGCGCGGTGCAGAACTCACCCGGGCGTGGTTGAGCGCGAAAGGCCATCTGCTGTGACCCGCCCGCGCGTAGTGATCGTGGGTGCAGGGCTTGGGGGCTGCGTGCTGGCCCACGCCATCAAGGACACGCACGAGGTGACGCTGGTAGAGCGCGGTAGCGCGGGTTCGCACGACCTCTACCCTGTAGTCGACCGAGCTCGCCCGGCAGGCATGTGGCCGCATGTGGGCGCTGGGCCTGGTGGTTCCACTCAGTTGTGGCACAACGGGCTCATCGAGATCGAGGCTTCGGTCTTCGAGCGGGGGTGGCCCTTCCCCAAGTCCGAACTCGACGCTTTCTATGCCTCAGCCTTCCAATTGCTCTCGGGCCTGGAAATCGGGCTGGTGCGTGCAGCCATCGAAGACTTGGCTAAGCGCTACCGGGCCCTCGGCTTGCCGGCGGACGGGCTGCCCGGGTTGTTCTACCCCCAGACACCAATGAACGTTTGGCAGGCCCTGGGCCTCGCCAACAGCGTGAAGCTGGTGCAGGCTGACGTGGTGGGCGTCGAGCTAAGGGAAGGTGAGTCCGTGCGAGCGCTTCAACTGCGCACGCCAGGGCAGACGCAAAGGCTTGAGGGCGACGTGTTCGTCTTCGCCGCCGGCGGCCTTGGCACGCCGGTGCTGCTGCAGACACTTGCGGCTGCCGGCAGCAGCTTGCCAGCGCTGCAGCATGCGGGTCTGCACTACGAAGATCACCCCATGGGCTTCGTGGGCGAGGTGGAGGTGACTGTGCCTCTGTACCGCCTTTGGAACTTTCGTGTGCCAGGTACCGACGGGAATCTGCGTTTGCCGTTCGTCGTCCGGAGGCCGGGCATCGACATCTCTTTCCAACTCCGGCCTGCAGCCACCTACTACCGAGACACCCGCCGCCAGCGTGTGGGAACAGTGCTGAATGAGTTGCGCCGCGCTCCCTGGAACCTCTGGAATTACTTCAAGCTCTTCGCACATTGGGACGACGTGCTGGACATCCTGTCGTTCAAGTTTGGTGTGCACTGGCCCACCCGCCACTACACGCTGCTGATGATGGCCGAGATGCCGCCGCAACTTGAATTGGCCATCGTCGCCGCGGAGGGAAAGGATGCCAATGTGCGCCATCGCGAGCGGCGGTGGGTGCTGACGTCCGCCTACCGGCAAGAGCTGAGCGCTGCCATCGACGAGTTGCTCGAACAACTGCAGCCCGTGGTGCGCCGTGCCAACCTGTTTCCCAACTGGTGGGAAGAACTGCGCACAGGCGCCCACCATTCGGGCACGGCGCGCATGAGCGTCGATGCCGCACGCGGCGTCTGCGATGCAGACTGCCGAGTGCACGGCGTCGGCAACCTCTACGTGTGCGACGGGGCGGTCATTCCCGCCAGCGGCGTGGCGAATACAGGGCTAACGATTGCTGCTCTGGCCCTGCGTTTGGCTGCTCACCTGCAGGCGAGGCGCTGATGACGCTGCGCATCGGGATGGTGGCTCGCACGCTGAACGCGCCCCACCTGCGCGGCACGGGCCGGTACATCCAGGAAGTGCTGCGCAACAGCAAAGCTGCAGACGGCGTGCATTGGACTGTGTTCGCCAACAATCCCGCTTTGCCGTTACGCGTGCCCGCAGACCTGGCAGGCGAGACCGACGTGTTCGGGTTTCGAGGCGACCGCTTCGAGCTGTGGGAACAGATCGGGCTGCCGCTGCATGCGCGGCGGGCCGGCGTGCAACTGCTGCATTGCGGCGAAAACACCGTGCCGCTGTGGCAACCCATGCCCACGGTGGTGACCATCCACGACACGGTGCTGTGGGAGGAGCCCAGGCCCACGCGACTGGATTACCACTACTTGCATCACGTGCAGGGCCTAGCCTACAGGCGCTGCTCAGCGGTCATCACCATCAGTGAATCATCGCGGCGCGACATTGCCCGGCGCTGGCCGTTTCTGGCTGACCGGCTGGTGGTTATCCCGCACGGCATTGCCGATGAGTTCTTCCAGCCAGCGACCGCCCCGCTTCCTCCGGCCTTGCGCGCGGTGCTGGAAGACGGACAAGGACGTAAGCCATATTTGCTCTATGTAGGCGGACCGCAGCCGCGCAAGCGTTTCGGGTGGGCCCTGGACCTGTTGGCCAGCGCGGACGACAGCGCGCTGCACTTGGTGGCCTGTGGTTTCGGCGCTGCAGCAGCGCAGGCAGCCGTCGTACCGTCGTCCCTGGTCGGGCGCGTGCACTTCGCTCCCTTCGTTTCGGATGCCGAACTGGTGGCGCTGTATCAGGGGGCGCGGGTGGCGCTTTATCCCACCCTCTACGAGGGCTTCGGCTTCCCGGCTGTCGAGGCACAGGCCGCAGGCACGCCTGTGCTTTTCAGTCCAGTCAGCAGCCTGGCTGATCTGGTGGGGCCGCTGACATGGGCGGTGCCGGCCCAAGACCCGGCAGCCTGGCAAGTAGCCTTGCGCGACGCTCTCAGCCTGCAGCCGACGGCGCGGGCAGAGCGAGTGAGCGCAGCACAGCGCTGGGCCCGGAGTTTCGCGTGGCGCAAGACCGCCCAGATGCACCTTGACCTGTATCGCCGAGTACTGGCTGGCGACCGGCTGAACTGAGGCCTGCAGGCCGAGAGAGTCCTCCCGAACGGGCCGGTACCGCCTCAAAAGCGCAGTAAGGCTCGGCGCACTTTCAGAAACGTCGGGTCGGCGGCCAGCGGGTGCCGACAGGCCGTCAACGCTAGCGGCCAACTGAGAATGCAACTGGCGATGGCAGCTACGAACACACCAAGGGGCACGGGCTCGGCCCGGTCCAGGCCCCAGGTTAGAGCAATCGCGGCGGGCACCACAATACTGAGCAGGCACACCAGCAAGCTGCGCTGCAACTGCCGGCCCAGTGCCAGCCACTGTGTGGGCACGCAACGCCCCTTGTAGGCATACAGCAGCGGGACTTGCAAAGCAAGGGCCAGCACCAGGGCCCAGGCGCAGGCCTCCATGCTCTGGAACACCACCGCTCCAGCCACAATGAGGGCCGCGCGGAACGGCTGGAACAACAGCTCGACGCGTGTGGTCAGGTCGATGCGGCCCATCGCCAGAAACAGGGTGCCGATCAGGCTAGCCAGGGCAGCAATTGCGCCGGCCAGGCAGTACACGGGAACCAGCTTGGCGGCCTGGTCCCACTGCTGGCCGAACAGCAGCCGCATTGTCTCTAGCGCGTATAGGCTGATAAATGCGTAGAAAGGCCACGCGATGGCCGTCACGTTGGCCAGTGTTAAGCGGTAGAAGGGTTCCATCTCGCCGTCTTCCCGGTGCGTCCTGGCAAACGCAGGATGCATGACATTGCGGATAGCCCCCATCACGTCCTTGTGGAACAGCCCCATCAAGCCTTGCGCCTTGCTGATGACCGCAACAGGCTCGAAGCCCATCACGCGCCCGATCGCCAAGTCGTTGGCATCCATCGATAGCGAGGTCACGGTGCCCGTCAGCGAGCTTTGCGCCCCGTAGCTGATCATCTGCCGCCAGGCCGTGAACGCCGGCCACAGCAAGCGCCGCTCGGCGTTCAAGATGAATGACGCAAGTCCGGTGGTAGCCGTGCCCACCACTGCGCCGATGGCTAGGCTGACAACGCCGAGGCCCAACCATGCCAGCCCTATGCTCACCACCGCACCCAGCCCGGCCCCGGCCAGGTTAGCTGCCGCCACCTGCTTGAAGTGCATGTTCCGGCGCAGCAGCGCCATCGAGACCGTGCAGAAGGGCAGCACCAGGAAACTGAGGGCGCAGATGCGCAGCGTGGTGGCCACGTCGGAGCTCTTGTAAAACTGTGCCACCCACGGCGCGCCCATGAACACCACACCGAAGAGCAGACCGCCCAGAGCCAGAGAGAGGCCGAAGGCTGTTTGCAGGTGTGCATCGGTGAGTTTCTTTTCCTGGATCAGGAAGCCGACGATGCCGAAGTCCCTGAGCACCTGCGCAATGCCTAGCACCGCGAGGCTGACCGAGTAGATGCCGATGGCCTGGGGCGTGAGCAGCCGCGCCAGCAGCATGTTGCTGCCCAGCGCAATGATGATGGACAGCCATCGTTCGATGAAGGAGAAGGCCAGCGCCCCGCGCAGGCTGCTCATGCGCCCGCGCGCCCGGGGTGCGGTCTGGCTTGCACCTCGTCAAGGACGTCGGCCAGTTGCCGCGCCGTGGCTGCGCGTGTGTACGTGATCAGCCGTTCGGATCGTCGGGGCGTGAAGCCCGTATAGGCGCCATCCGTGCACAGCGACTGCAGCACTGCAAGCAGGCCTTCCTCGTCGTCGCGTTCCAGACGCCAAGCCCCACCAACGTCGTCGAGAACCCGCGCCACCTCGCTATTGGCAGGTGCTGCAGCGATGATTGGACGTTGGCTGCCGATGTACTCGAACAACTTGCCGGGCAAGGAAGCGCTTGCGTAAAAGCCTTCCGAGACGGGGAGGAACACGGCATTCGAACGCCCCATCATTCCCAGGGCCTGGGCGTGAGACACCCGCCCATGCTCCGTCACCCGGTCTTCGATACCGAACTCGTGCGCGGGACCTGGCTTGAATCCGGCGGCATCCACGGCCAGGCAGTCCAGCCAGGGGGCCTGGCGCAGCTTTGCCAGCCGCAACGCGCGGTAGAGCAACTCGGGCCCGTAGCCCATCCGCCAGACGCCCGTGTAGCTCACTCGCACCTTGCCGTCGTCCACCGGCTGTGGAAGTCCGGCGAAGTCGGCGGGTTCGAAGCCGTTGGTGATGCAGCGCAGATCATCGCGCCCCACGCGCGCACCGATGTTCTCGACCAGGGCTTTCGTCACCGTGACGACGGCGGCTGCGTCCCGGGCGGTCTTGCGTTCCAGATGAGGGCGGAACCGGCGCTGCAGCCGCGTTTCTTGCTCCCATGGGGCATCGCCGCTGGGCGACCACATGTCGCGGTAGTCGATCACGTAGGGCACCCCGGTCGCCCGGCTGATGTCGCGCGCAACCAGGAACGAGGTCCATGGCGAGCCGCTGGCGTAGATGGCATCGAAGGGCTGTTCGCGGTGCAGCTTGATACCGAGGGCTGCGGCCGATGAACGCCATGCGGCCACATCGTCGGGCACCTTCCACAGCGCAGGAAGGCGCCAGGCCAGCGATGCAGCGACTCGTGTGCCCATCGGCGCCGGCAACAGCGCACCGAGTCGCTGCGCCCAGGCTTCCGTAGCCAGCGGTGCGCGTTCCACGCGGGTTCCAGCTCGAACGTCGGAGAGCAGTTCGGGGTCGTAGCGGTCGGGCCGGGAGTCTGGGTTCGAGATCGTCAGCACGACCGGCTCCCAGCCGTTGTCGGGCAGGTGGTTTGCGAACTCAATGCTGCGCCGGGTGCCTGAATTGGCGATGGGCGGATAAAGGTAGGCGATGAAGAGAACGCGCCGCAATTGCTGTCTTCCTTGAGGGCGGCCTACGGACTCACATCCGCGCCAGATACTCGGCAATCTTCGCGGCTGCCCGTCCGTCGCCATAGGGCTGCTCTGTTGAGCTCGACGGCCGGGTGGCCGCTTTCGCCTGCGCCACGATCTCGGCGGGGTCGAGTGACGGGACAAGTTGGTTCCATCCCATCTCGATGGTTTCTACCCACTCCGTTTCCTCGCGCAGCGTGATGCAGGGTACCTGCATAAAGTAGGCTTCCTTCTGCACGCCGCCAGAGTCGGTGATGACGAGGGACGCGCGCTGAAGCACGGCGAGCATCTCCACATAGCCCAGTGGCGCCACCATCTCCACCGCCTCGAAGCGGTCGGCCAGCCCCAACTGTTCGATGCGTGCCCTCGTTCGGGGGTGCACCGGAAACAGCACCGGCCGTTCACGCGAAAGTGTGCCCAGGGCGGTGGCGATCTTGGCCAGTTTCTCACCGTCATCGGTGTTCTCTGCACGGTGCACCGTCACCAGCACGCCACCGGCTGCAAGGCCCGGGGTGCCGTCTGAGGCCGCTACCTGGCTGAAGCGCAGTGCTGCGTCGTACATCACGTCGCCCACCTGCACGATCTGTTCTGGCGCCACGCCCTCCCGAAGCAGATGGCCTGTGGCCACCGTGGACGGCGTGAACAGGACGTCGGAGATCCGGTCGGTGAGGATGCGATTCACCTCTTCCGGCATCTTGCGGTTGAACGAGCGCAGGCCCGCTTCGACGTGCGCGACAGGCAGGTGCAACTTGCTGGCCGCCAGCGCACCCGCCAGCGTGCTGTTGGTGTCGCCGAAGACCAGCACAACGTCGGGCCGCTCATCGACCAGGCAGCGCTCGATGGCGATGAGTTGCCTGCCCGTCATCTCGCCATGCATGCCGCCACCGATACCAAGGTGGTGCGCGGGCACGGGGAGGCCCAGCGTCTGAAAGAAGACGTCGGACATGTTGGCGTCATAGTGCTGCCCAGTATGGACGAGCCTCTCTGACAAGCCGGCTTCCACGAGGGCAGCGCTGACCACCGCAGCCTTCACGAACTGCGGGCGCGCGCCCACGATCGAGACTATCTTCTTTGCCATATGCGACGAGCCTTGCTCTTGAGCGGAGGAGGCGCACCCGCGATGGTGCGGCTGCTGTCCAAAGTCGGCAGATTCTCGGGCACTTGCCTAGAGCGAACTCAGGACGCGCGCCGTCAGCGCCCTAATGGAGGTACGTGCCGTGGCAGGCATCACGCTTTGAGGGCACACATCTAACTTGCCCGGTTCTGCGCAGCCCGAACGGGCCTTCGCATGCAGAAAGTGCTCCGGCGCGTGCATAGTGCGCCAGTCGAGGTTGAGGTGTGACGGCCATGGCAATGGTCGCGTAGCAGAATTCCCAGCCGTACGCGACATGCTCAGGGCTCAAGAACGGCGCTCGTTGTGCACGTAGGCCGTCACTACGTGCCTTGTCCGGGCCCTTTCAACAGCTTTAGGCTTCATGCACATCCACCGCCGTCCTGTGACCGACCGCAAGGTCCGCTTTGCGGTCATTGGTTGCGGCCGCATTGCGCAGAACCACTTCGAGTCCATCACGAAGCACTCGGAGCGGTCCGAGCTGGTTGCGATTTGCGACACCGACCCTGCGGCGCTGGCTGCGGCACAGGCGAAGACCGGTGCGGAGCCCTTCGCCTCGCTCACCGAACTGCTGGCCAAGGCCCAGGTGGACTGCGTGGTGCTGACGACGCCCAGCGGCCTGCACCCGCGCCAGGCGATCGAGGTGGCCCGTGCCGGCATCGACGTGATGACGGAAAAGCCCATGGCCACGCGCTGGCACGACGGGCTGGCCATGGTGCGTGCCTGCG
>NZ_SACR01000020.1 GCF_004016505.1 Rubrivivax rivuli
ACGGCCAGGTGGCCGACATGGCAGAGATCAATGCGATCGCGGCACGGCACGGGCTGCCGGTCATCGAGGATGCGGCGCAGAGCTTCGGTGCGAGCTACCAGGGTGGCAAAAGCTGCAACCTCAGCACTCTGGGCTGCACCAGCTTCTTCCCCAGCAAGCCGCTGGGCTGCTATGGCGACGGCGGGGCCATCTTCACGAACGACGACGCGCTGGCCAAGGCGTGCCGCGAGATCCGCGTGCACGGGCAGAGTCAACGCTACACACACACGCGGGTGGGGGTGGGTGGTCGCATGGACACGCTGCAGTGCGCGGTGGTCCTGGGCAAGCTCGACCGCTTCGAGTGGGAACTGGCGCAGCGCCGGCGGCTGGGTGCGCGCTATGGCGAATTGC
>NZ_SACR01000021.1 GCF_004016505.1 Rubrivivax rivuli
CCGCTGCCATCGAGCAGGCCGCTCAAGGCCAGCGTGCCGACGGTCTCGGTGCCGCCCAGCGTGAGGCTGCCGCTGGTGACGTTGACCGCTGCGGTGTTGGCCAGGCGCTCGTTGCCGGTGAGCGTGAATGCGCCGCCGGCAATCTCCACGGTGCTGGAAGCCAGGGTGCCGCTGAGCGCCAGCGTGCCGCCGGTCACGCGCGTGGTGCCGGTGTAGCCGTGGTTGCCGGAGAGCGTGAGTGTGCCCGTGCCCTGCTTGAGCAGGCCGCCCGTGCCGCTGAGGGTGCCGGCGAAGCTGGTGGCGGTGGTGCCGGTGTGCGTGAGCGTGGCGCTGCCCAGGGCGATGCTGCCGGCGCCCAGGATGCTGC
>NZ_SACR01000022.1 GCF_004016505.1 Rubrivivax rivuli
CCGCTGCCATCGAGCAGGCCGCTCAAGGCCAGCGTGCCGACGGTCTCGGTGCCGCCCAGCGTGAGGCTGCCGCTGGTGACGTTGACCGCTGCGGTGTTGGCCAGGCGCTCGTTGCCGGTGAGCGTGAGTGCGCCGCCGGCAATCTCCACCGTGCTGGAAGCCAGGGTGCCGCTGAGCGCCAGCGTGCCGCCGGTCACGCGCGTGGTGCCGGTGTAGCCGTGGTTGCCGGAGAGCGTGAGCGTGCCCGTGCCCTGCTTGAGCAGGCCGCCCGTGCCGCTGAGGGTGCCGGCGAAGCTGGTGGCGGTGGTGCCGGTGTGCGTGAGCGTGGCGCTGCCCAGGGCGATGCTGCCGGCGCCCAGGATGCTGC
>NZ_SACR01000023.1 GCF_004016505.1 Rubrivivax rivuli
TCATTGGTTGCGGCCGCATTGCGCAGAACCACTTCGAGTCCATCACGAAGCACTCGGAGCGGTCCGAGCTGGTTGCGATTTGCGACACCGACCCTGCGGCGCTGGCTGCGGCACAGGCGAAGACCGGCGCGGAGCCCTTCGCCTCGCTCACCGAACTGCTGGCCAAGGCCCAGGTGGACTGCGTGGTCCTGACGACGCCCAGCGGCCTGCACCCGCGCCAGGCGATCGAGGTGGCCCGTGCCGGCATCGACGTGATGACGGAAAAGCCCATGGCCACGCGCTGGCACGACGGGCTGGCCATGGTGCGTGCCTGCG
>NZ_SACR01000024.1 GCF_004016505.1 Rubrivivax rivuli
CCGATCCGATGGACGAGCAGATCGCCAGCGCCAGCTACGAGACCACCTCGGTCTACGGCTTCGGCCATCCCCGCTACTACGACAACGTGATCAGCACCCTGCGCGGCGAAGCGCAGCCCGAGACCGACGGTCGCGAGGGCCTGAAGAGCCTGGAGCTCTTGATCGCGCTGTACCTGTCGGCGCGCGATGGCAAGCGCATGAACCTGCCGCTGGCGTACTGAGCATGGCCACGACCATCCACCCCAGCGCCATCGTCGACGAAGGGGCCGTGCTGGGCGAGAACTGCCGTGTGTGGCACTTCGTGCACATCAG
>NZ_SACR01000025.1 GCF_004016505.1 Rubrivivax rivuli
CGCATGAACCTGCCGCTGGCGTACTGAGCATGGCCACGACCATCCACCCCAGCGCCATCGTCGACGAAGGGGCCGTGCTGGGCGAGAACTGCCGTGTGTGGCACTTCGTGCACATCAGCGCCGGGGCCCGGATCGGCGCGCGTTGCTCGTTCGGGCAGAACGTGTACGTGGGCAATGACGTCGCCATTGGCGACAACGTGAAGGTGCAGAACAACGTCTCGGTCTATGACGCGGTGACGCTGGAAGACGACGTGTTCTGCGGCCCGAGCATGGTGTTCACCAACGTCTACAACC
>NZ_SACR01000026.1 GCF_004016505.1 Rubrivivax rivuli
GGTCGATGTCCACGAACACGGGCTTGCCGCCGGCCAGCACGATCATCTCGGCCGTGGCCGCGAAGGTGAAGGGCGTGGTGATGACCTCCTCGCCCGGCTTCAGGCCCAGTGCCATCAGCGAGATCAGCAAGGCCTCGGTGCCGCTGGAGACCGTGATGCAGTGCTTCGAGCCCGTGAAGGCGGCCAGCTTGGTCTCCAGTTCCTGCACCTCGGGGCCCATGATGTACTGGCCGTGGTCGAGCACGCGCTGGATGC
>NZ_SACR01000027.1 GCF_004016505.1 Rubrivivax rivuli
GCTTGGGGTAATGAACGGCCGTCGGGATGCCCTGCTGCTTCAGTGCCTCCTGCACCGCCGCGCGGTTCTGCACGAACACGGTGTACTGCGCCCAAACGCAGTCGCGGTCGGCCCGCTCTGCCAGCAGTCGCACGCCCGGCACTGCAGCCAGCAATTCGCCATAGCGCGCACCCAGCCGCCGGCGCTGCGCCAGTTCCCACTCGAAGCGGTCGAGCTTGCCCAGGACCACCGCGCACTGCAGCGTGTCCATGCGAC
>NZ_SACR01000028.1 GCF_004016505.1 Rubrivivax rivuli
TCTTGCAAGACAGATGTGAAATCCCCGGGCTCAACCTGGGAACTGCATTTGTGACTGCAAGGCTAGAGTACGGCAGAGGGGGATGGAATTCCGCGTGTAGCAGTGAAATGCGTAGATATGCGGAGGAACACCGATGGCGAAGGCAATCCCCTGGGCCTGTACTGACGCTCATGCACGAAAGCGTGGGGAGCAAACAGGATTAGATACCCTGGTAGTCCACGCCCTAAACGATGTCAACTGGTTGTTGGGAAGGTT
>NZ_SACR01000029.1 GCF_004016505.1 Rubrivivax rivuli
GCGCGAACGTGCTGCCCGATGCGGGCACCGTCAGCGTCGTCAACGGCGCCACGCTCAGCCTCGGCGGCAACGACAGCGTCGCCACGCTCACGCTGGGCGGCACGCTGGCCGGCGCCAGCACCCTCACTGCCGACACCACGCTCGCCAGCGGCGCGCTGGTGCAGGCCAACCTGGGCGGCAGCAACCTCACGGTCAGCGGCAACGCCACGCTGCAGGGCACCGCCGCGGCCACCACGGTGCAGATCGATGGCGGCA
>NZ_SACR01000002.1 GCF_004016505.1 Rubrivivax rivuli
TACGGCAGGCGTCGTAAGCCCGGCGCCCGCCGTTCGTAGCATCATCGGTCACCGGGCTTACGCCGCCTGCCTCCGCGGTCGGGGTTAGCTCGAACGTTAGGCCCCACAGCCGAAAGTCACGGAACTCACTATGCCTCTAGATCCTGAGCACACCTATGTGCATCTTGCAGAGAACGGGCAAGGCACAGAGACGCCCGGTGGTGCTGCCTTCTGGCAACTTCCACCTGCCGAGATGGCGCGCTTCGATCAAGGCTGGTTGGTGAGCGAGTTCGTTTGCTCTGAAGACTGGAGCAACTGGGAAATGCATCCGCATGGAGACGAGTTTGTGTACTTGCTCAGCGGAGACGTCGAGCTCATCCTTGAGCTGCCGGAAGGTCTGCAAACCGAAAGAATCACCGGTCGCGGCGCGAGGCTTGTTCCGCGCGGTGTCTGGCACACAGCAAAGGTCTTCGCACCAAGCCGCATGTTCTTCATCACTCGTGGCGAAGGCACTCAACACAGGGCAACGAGTGGGGCCTAACCCCTCGCTCAGCCCCCGACCCGCTACGGCAGGCGTCATAAGCCCGGCGCCCGACGTTCGCAGCATCATCGGTCACCGGGCTTACGCCGCCTGCCTCCGCGGTCGGGGTTAGCTCGAACGTTAGGCCGCAAAGACACGCTCTATGGGCTACGACCTCCACATCTCGCGAAAAGAGTTCTGGTCAGATACTGAAGGACCAGCAATATCGCTCGATGAATGGATTGCGTTCGCTAGTAGTTCACCCTTAGTTGAACCCGACCCCGAGAATCCAGGACCAACCAACTGGATCATGAGTCAGCATCCGAAGAGGTGGCCGATCTGGTGGTGGGACGTCGGCGGGCTCCATACAAAGAACCCTGACCCGCAAGCAGTTGCGATCCTCGTTGAGATCGCCGCAGCCTTGTCCGCACGCGTCACGGGTGACGACGACGAGATCTACGGTGTTGACCCCGCCGATCCGTGCGTGTGCCTCAGGCGTTAGCTTTGGCGCAGACAGACCGTGTCCTACCCGTAGAGCGGCACCATTGCGGCCTAACCCCTCGCTCAGCCCCCGACCCGCTACGGCAGGCCGTCTTGCCCGCGCGGCGCGCTGGTTTATGCTGCACCACGCGGGCAAGCCGTCCTGCCTCCGCGGTCGGGGTTAGCTCGAACGTTAGGCGTCGCAGCCCCCCTCATCGCCGTCCTGAATCCCTACCCCACAGACCCGTTGCTGTCAAGCTAGTGGTCTGCTATCCTCGCCCAGTTCTGTGACCCGTCACGCCAGTACTCGCGCAGCGGGCGCCTCAAGAAAGCACATCAGATGCCGAAAAGGGAAGAGGAGACGAAGCCCAAGACTGCCAAGTCCCCGGGCGCTTCGTATGGTTTTTGGGGCTTCGCGCGTGACTTCTCCAGTGGTGTCTTTTCGCTGCTCAACTCCGGCAAGGTCTTCCCTGCTTTCGGCTTGCTCCTGCTCGTCCTCATGGGACTCATCGCCTGGAGGGTCCCGGATACTGAACTCGCTGGCCTCATCCGCGAGTTCTTCCAGCTTCTTCGCTCGTCGTTCGGATTCGCGATGGGCGCTCTGATAGTCACGAATGTTGGATGGCTGTGGCTGATCCGCCGTCAGCGCGAGATCTATCAGTCGGAAATCACGCGGCTGTCCGACCTTCGGTCCAAGCTGCTCTTGGGTGATAAGTCGAGTGACTTCACGCCAATCAAGGAACTCCACACCAGCAACGGCACTCAACGCGAGTCGTACGTTATGCCGGACTCTGTAACCCCGTCCAAGAGAAAGAAGTGACCATGGAAATGATCATGAGCCTCTTCGTTGGCGGCTTTCTTTGCTACGTGCTGTTTCTACAGATTGATGAGTACAACAAGCTCATCATTACTAAGTTCAAGTTTCGTTTCTTCGCGCTGCGCGACAGGCTGGCATTGCTTGTCGTCTACAAGGGTCTGGCGGAGGACTCTTGGGAATACAAGGAAACCGTCAAAGCACTCAACTTCCATATCAGTTCCACCGAAAAGCTGTCGCTGATGCGACTAATTGAAGTGTTCAGTGACTACCACACTTCTCCAGAAGAGGAGAGGAAGGTGGAGCGGTACAGCAGGAAGGTTGATCGAGAGGACGTCAGAGAAGTCTTGACGGACTTTTTCATGACTACCCACAGCTTGATCCGACGAAACAGTAGAGCGCAAATCGCTTGCATTCTTTTCCTTTCGGGCGCGATTCGTATGTTCCACAAGGAACCTTCAGCCGAGTTGAAAGAGGCGGTTCCGAATCCGGCCCACGCCTTGAATGCACTGCAATCACATTCGAATGCAATGCATCTCGCGCACGCGAGTTGAGCGCCGAAACGGCGACGCCTAACCCCTCGCTCAAGCGGAGCACCAACGGCAGGCCACCAGGCCCGCGAGGCTCCATTGGTTAATCTTCCGCCTCGCGGGCCTGGCGTCATTCCGCCGGTGCCCGCTTAGCTCGAACGTTAGGCCTCACAAGCCGAAACGCAAATACGGCGCCATCACCGCGCCTCGGCGGCACTTCAGCGCTCGGGCGGCCGCTCAAAACATCCGCCCAAACGCCCGCAAAGCTTCGCGTTCCTGCACGCGAGCAGCTGCAGCGCTCGGGCAGCACTGCAGCACACCAAGCAGCGGCCAGGAGGCCGCAATAAGCGAACTCCCCTGCTCTTCGGCCACGTCCGTGCGAGCGGATTGAAGCCACAACGCTCACGCGGCTCCAGAGCCCGCGCACCGCACCTGCGCCACGAGCGGCCTCGAGTCGGCTCGCCACTACTCGTGCAACTCGTGTGAGGCCTAACCCCTCGCTCAGCGCCGACCCGCTACGGCGGGCCAGCTTGCCCGTGCGGCGCCTTGGTTTATGCTGCACCGCACGGGCAAGCCGTCCCACCTCCGCGGTCGGCGTTAGCTCGAACGTTAGGCCGCACAAGCGAATGGTCCGCGCACTCTTCGTCTGCTCTCAGAATCGACTCCGCAGTCCAACAGCCGAAGACATCTTCGGCAAGTGGCAAGGCGTCGAAGCGGCCTCCGCAGGTACAGATGAGAAGGCAGGCTCACCCCTTGATGCTGAAGCAATCGAGTGGGCCGAGATCATCTTTGTCATGGAGCGCGCCCACCGGAACAGGGTCACCAAGAGGTTCGGACATCAAGTCCGAAACAAGCGCCTAGTGGTTCTGGACATCCCCGACGAGTACGAGTTCATGGATCCCGCGCTCATCAGAGTCCTGGAACGCGAGGTCGGGCCATACCTTGTACGCCTCGGTGGCACACCGCCGCCATAGCCGAGAGTGGCTCGTAGAACATGCTTTCGGCATCACCTTCTCTCTCGGTCCAGGCCGGCTGCGGCACGGTGCGGCCTAACCCCTCGTTCAACCCCCGACCCGCTACGGCAAGGCTTGCAAGGCCGGTCCGCGCCACAGGTACCATCGTCGCAGCCCGGCCTTACAAGCCTTGCCTCCACGGTCGGGGTTAACTCGAACGTTAGGCAGCACGAGCAAAGCTGTTTGTGCGCCCCTACCTCGCTTGCGGCGTCCGCCGCCAATACACGCGCTCCGGGTCGCTTTTCGCGGCCTCTTCGGCCTGCACCAACGCGCGCCTGGGCTCCTCTCGGCTGCCCGTCATCGCAGCCCGTCTAAGGCCGGGCTGCTCTGGGCATGCTGCGGCGCGCAGCAACCTCCAGCCACGGTCCCAGCCGGCGCTAAGGCGCCGGGGAACGGAGGTCACTCGCCCCAAAGCATTTGCATCTACCTCAGCGTGCTGCCCAACCCTTCGCTCAGCACCGACCCGCTACGGCAGGCCAGCTTGCCCGTGCAGCGCCTTGGTTTATGCTGCGCCGCACGGGCAAGCCGTCCCGCCTCCGCGGTCGGTGTTAGCTCAAACGTTAGGCCTCACGAATACAACCCTTGACACGCATCGCATTACTTGCCATCCGCCTCTACCAGCGGTGGATCTCTCCGATCAAAGGCTTCTCCTGCGCCTACCGCGTTCATACAGGCCGCAGCGGCTGTTCCGAGTTGGGCTACAGAGCTATCCGTAGGTACGGCCTGCTCGGCGGCACAGATGTTCTCAACGTAAGGCTGGCCCTCTGTTCCGACTGCCACGCCGAACGGAAGGCCATATCGTCCAAGAGAAGAGCACAGCTTGGCTCATGCGATCCTCCATGCGACATACCCTGCGACGGCAAGGACGCTCGTTGCCTTGACGGGCTCTGCGACTGTCTGGACTGTGTGGACTGCGACTGGAAGAAGAAGACAAATGACCGTCCAACCCGCCAGCAACGTCAAGACCACCGTCAACGAGTCCGCGAGCAGCGAACCCGAGAGAAGCAACGTGAGGCCTAACCCCTCGCTCAGCCCCCGACCCGCTACGGCAGGCCACGCCCGCCGCGAAGTGGGCTTGTTTATGCTCCACTTCGCGGCGGGCGCGTCCCGCCTCCGCGGTCGGGGTTAGCTCGAACGTTAGGCGTCACAGAACACCCGTGTCGACTATCCTCACCAACACAAACTACATCGGGAGCCTCAGGTGACCTTCAAGACAATCGACTTCGGCCGGACTTCAGGTGAAGCCGAAGCCGCCGAAGTGCCCCACCTTGTCGCGGATGGCTACGTTGATGACGGACTCTTAGAACCATTTCTGAGCCACAGGAAGTGGCTGCTGCTTGCGCGAAAGGGCGCGGGTAAGTCGATTCTGGGCGAGAAAATAAAGCAGGTCGCTACTGACACGAAGAAGGCATCCGCCGTCAGCCTCATTCACTTGGCAGACTTTCCGTACAAGACTTTCGCTCAGTTGATGCCATCAACAGTTGAGACAGCATCTAGGTACCCGGCGTCGTGGTCGTGGCTGCTCTGCCTACAGATCATTGACGCATTGAGCACACATCCCGGCTCAACCAAGTCGCTGAACTTCGATACGAACGGTGCAATAGCACAGCTGAAAACGTTCGGCCTGCTTCCGACCGCCGACATTCAGCAACTGGTAGTGCGCTCATCCAAGGCTGGATTCAAGGCTCAGATTCCCGCCATTCTAGAATTTTTCGGAGAATCCTCAGCAGGAGGAATGCCGCCCGATTTGGCATTTCTGAACCTAGTAGCGAGTCTCAAGAAGCTCATAGGAAACTACCACTTCCACGGAACACAATACTTAGTCATCGATGGCTTGGACGATGTACTAACAAAGGCGGCAATTCAATACGAGACTCTATCAGCCTTGATCTTCGAGACTGCAAGGCTAAATGCGCATTTTCGAGTCAGTAAGATCCCTGTATGGATTATCGTACTTTGTCGGACAGACATTTACGAAGTGCTTCCCGGCGCCAACAAGAATAAGATTCGACAGGACTCATCCCTTGAGATTGACTGGTACCCACCTTCTGGCGACGTCGAGCAGTCGAAACTCCTAACTCTAATCAATCTCAGGGCCAAGCTTTCTGTCGGCAAGGAGATTGATGTCATCACTGAGTATCTTCCCAAGTCTATGGACCACGGGGTGCCAACCAAGAAGTACCTCACTGATTTGACTCGGCACACTCCAAGAGACTTCATTGCCCTACTGACTCAAATTCAAAAGGCATCAGTCGCTGATGCACCAACCAAGACTGAAGTCTTGAATGGAGTGAAGCTCTACTCCGAAAAGTACTTTCTGCCAGAGATCAAGGATGAACTTGTGGGCTATGTGACAGCAAGAGAGCTTGAGATATTCCTGAACAGCGTCGGGGAAATTCACGAACGTCGA
The DNA here is from genome assembly GCF_004016505.1 of Rubrivivax rivuli. Lineage (GTDB taxonomy): Bacteria > Pseudomonadota > Gammaproteobacteria > Burkholderiales > Burkholderiaceae_C > Rubrivivax > Rubrivivax rivuli. The sequence goes on from NZ_SACR01000002.1 coordinate 5,747, forward strand.
TTTAACATGCAACGACTTGAGGCAGTCGCAATACCGCTTGGCTTACCCAAAGCAAAAATCGACGTTTTGATGCATGCACTCTTCTCCGCTAGCGCAATTGGACTAACGTGGCGCGATCGCGCCACCAGGCAGGACTGGTTCGAATTCAAGTTCCGGAATCCTAATGCCACGTTTAACCCCTCCCGAACAGTAGTCCTACACAAAGGCCTCTGGAAGGCACTCAATCTCCACTAAGCGCAGTGACGCCTAACCCCTCGCTCAAGCGGAGCGCCAACGGCAGGCCACCAGGCCCGGTCTGGCGGTGCGCGGTGCATTTTCGCCAGCCCGGGCCTGGCGTCCTGCCGTCGTCGCCCACTTAGCTCGAACGTTAGGCCGCAAGTCAGTAACCTTGTCTTCGACGAAAGGAACACCATGACGCAGTCGCAATTCCGAAATCTCGTCCTTGTCACATTCGCCCTTTGCTGGACCAGCGCGCTAGTTGACTTCCTGTTCCCGAGCCTCCTGACCGATGAGCTCCTTCGGGCCAAAAACTCCCTCAACCAGCAATGGACCGGGACGAGTGCCGTCGCCTTTATGCTTTTGTCGCTGACTTCAACTGTTCTTATGACGGCTGCCATGTACGGGCTTTGGAGCTTTAAGACTTGGGGACCTAAGCTCGCCCTCTTCGCCACGGTCTTACCGCTGCTTGTCGTCATGCAATATGGTGGTCTGGTGCAGTCTGGGGTCGCGTACTCTCTTCATGCCGCATCATGGCTTACTTGGGGTGCTTCTCTGTTAATCCCCTTCTTGAGCCCATACAGCACTTGGTTCAAAACGGCCCAGCCAACTCCGGCAATTGCGGCCTAACCCCTCGCTCAGCCCCCGACCCACTACGGCAGGCGTCGTAAGCCCGGCGCCCGCCGTTCGTAGCATCATCGGTCACCGGGCTTACGCCACCTGCCTCCGCGGTCGGGGTTAGCTCGAACGTTAGGCGGCACCAAAACCCAGTTTCTTCAGCTCAGCTAGCTTCTCAATGCACTTACGCCTACCGCTTCTGCCTCTTGTCGCCTGCGTCCTCGTGCTGCAGGGCTGTGCGTACCCGAAAGTGGTCAAGTACTACGACGAAGAGTGCCAAATCATGGCCAAGCGCATGGAACTGGACGTCACCAACGTCCGAGTAGCTCAGTCGTGCGAAAACGACTCGTGCCTTCTGAGCCTTGCTACTGGTCTTGCCTTCTCCGCAACCAGCATCGTCATCTCGGGCTCAGTCGTCCAGGTTGGGAACGCGCTCTACTGGAAGGAGCGCAACCGCAAGTGCAAGCGAGGAGAGCCCTACGCACCGGGGGACTCGCCAGCGCCCTCACCTGCAGCCAGTTCTGCTGCCTGAGTCAATCGCTCATCACGCCAGGTGAGGAGAGTGCCGCCTAACCCCTCGCTCAGCCCCCGACCCACTACGGCAGGCCGTCTTGCCCGCGCGGTGCGCTGGTTTATGCTGCACCGCACGGGCAAGCCGTCCTGCCTCCGCGGTCGGGGTTAGCTCGAACGTTAGGCAGCACGAGCAACGCCGTCGGCTCGCCACCACCTCGCTTGCGGCGTCCGCCGCAAAGTCACGCGCTCCGGATGGTTCTTCGCAGCTTCTTCGGCCTGCACCACCCCGTGCCTGGGCTCCTCTCTGCTGCCCGTCATCGCGGGCCGTCTAAGGCCGGCCCGCTCTGGCAATGCCGCGGCGCTCATCAACTTCTTGCCCCTATCCCAGCCGGCGCTAAGGCGCCGGGGAACGGAGGTCACTTGCCCCAAACCTTTGGCATCTACCTCAGCGTGCCGCCTAACCCTTCGCTCAGCCGCGACCCCACACGGCAAGGCGCTTGGGCGTCGTGCTGCGCTGGTTTATGCTGCACCACGCCGCCCAAGCGCCTTGCCGCGCGGGTCGCGGTTAGCTCAAACGTTAGGCAGCACCAAAACATCCCGCGCCTGCTTCACCAGCGCTTCGGAAAGTCTTCATGCCGCACGAAGTCACAGCCATCTTCGAGAGCTATCGTGACGCCTTCAATGCCCTGGACGGGAGAGCAGTGGCTGAGCTGTATGCAGAGCCGTCTGGCATCGCGCAGGACGGCGTCTATACGCACTGGAGTAGCAGGGCGTCAGTCGAACAGAACATGACCGCCCTGTGTCAGCTGTACCAAAAGCGCGGCTTTGTGCGAGCCACCTTTGAGCCTGGGCAGTTCTTGGACCAAGGACCCAACCACGCAGTCGCCGACCTCTTGTGGCGCATCGAATGGACTGGCGAGCAAGCGCCTTGGCAGTTCAACACGAGCTACAACCTACTCCGAACGGGTGACGGTTGGCGAGTTCTGCTGTGCACGGCGTACACGGAAGCCGCTCTCTTCAGCCCCACGAAACACAGTGCTGCCTAACCCCTCGCTCAGCACCGACCCGCTACGGCAGGCCAGCTTGCCCGTGCAGCGCCTCGGTTTATGCTGCGCCGCACGGGCAAGCCGTCCCGCCTCCGCGGTCGGTGTTAGCTCGAACGTTAGGCCGCATAGGGGACCGGTTCTCGGCTCGCTAGGCAAACGTATTCGACGGCCTTTCAAGCACCGTCTCGCACGCTCTCTGCACCGCAACTCATGGCGAACAGGCGAACTCGTACTTCAAAGCCCACAGCAGCTGCTCTTCGTCCAACAACTGCGACGGTCACGTTGCGCTGGCTCGCCCGCTTAGTCGGCGCCCTTGTGTGCTTCGGCCCACCTGTTCTGCTGCTTCTTGGGTTCGTGCCAGCACTCGAGGGGCCCACACGGGCTGCAGGCTGGGGCCTTCAAGCAATGCTGCAGGAGTGGTGGGGTAAGTCCTTGGTTGCAACCGTATGGCTCAGCTTGGGCTGGCTAGGGTATCGGGCGTTATCTCGCTCCGGCAAGAGTGCGGCCTAACCCCTCGCTCAGCCCCCGACCCACTACGGCAGGCCGTCTTGCCCGCGCGGCGCGCTGGTTTATGCTGCACCACGCGGGCAAGCCGTCCCGCCTCCGCGGTCGGGGTTAGCTCGAACGTTAGGCCGCACAGGGACACACCATGGTCGTCGGCTACTCTGGAACCCCTCTGCCCAAGAAGCTGGGCATCAAGGCGCACATGCGAGTCGCAGTCATCGACTCGCCAAGTTCCTACCTCGACATCCTCGGTGAGGAGGTTCTTGGTGTGTCGTTCAGCCAGGCACCGACCAAGAACTCGGACATGGTTCATGTCTTTTGCACCGAGCGTGCGGCCTTGGAGAAGCACCTCAAGAAGCTACGCGCACTCCTTGCGCCCAGTGCTTCCGTTTGGGTGTCATGGCCAAAGAAGTCTTCCAAGGTCAGCACTGACATCACTGAAGACACGATTCGCGAGCTTGCGCTTCCTTTGGGGTTCGTCGATGTCAAGGTCTGCGCTGTCTCAGAGGTTTGGTCTGGCCTCAAACTGGTCGTCCGCAAAGAGCTGCGCCCTGCGGGTGCGGCCTAACCCCTCGCTCAACGCCGACCCACTACGGCGGCCGTGCTTGCCCGCGCGGCCGCCTTTGATCATCATCGGCCGCACGGGCAAGCCCAGCCGCCTCCGCGGTCGGCGTTACCTCGAACGTTAGGCGGCACGAATTCCCATACTAAGTGCAACACTCAGCTGCGTGCGCCTCGTTCGGCGTACTGAACCCGAGAATCTTTCTCGGCCGGTTGTTGAGCTCTCGCTCGATCTCGTTGCATCTCCTCTGAGTCAGCTCCTTGAAGCAGCTGCCCTTGGGCAGGTACTGCCTGATCAGCCCGTTCGTGTTCTCGTTCGTGCCCCTCTCTTGCCGCTCATCCTCCCTCGTAGATCCTTCACCCGGTAGCCCTTGCGGTACCGGTGCGCCAGCTGCCTCGTCCTCAGCCAGCTCGTCCCGCCCAAGGCCTTGTCCCTGGCCAGCCACCGGTAGATCGTGCTCGTCCCGATCCTCAGCCCCGCTTCCTTGCGCAGCCGCCCGCTGATCTGCTCCGGGCTCCACCTTCTTCCCAGCAGCCGGTGCACCTGCACCCTCTCCTCTGGCTTGAACCGGCTGCCTCGCCGGCTTCGCCGGCGCCTGGCCCTGGCGTAGCTGTCGGCCTTCTCCACCCGGTACCGGCCGTCGCTCTTGTCCGCGTTGCGCTTGAGCTCACGACTGATCGTCGACGCACTCCTGCACAGCGCCTTCGCAATCTCCCGAAGGCTCATACCCGTCGACTTGTGCTCCACGATCAGGTACCGTTCCCTCGTGGTGAGTTGGTGATATCCCACTGCAGACCCTTCCTGCCCGAAGAGAAGCAGCAAGTCTCCAACTCACCGCCTTCTTCTTGAAGGTGTTGCACTTGATCTGAAAATCCGCCCCTCATATGAATCCCGAAGTAGCACTCCAACGCGTCGGATCGTTCATCGTTCAGTTCCAGCAACTTGAAGCTCAGGTCAATGAGATCATCGTTCTCTTGGCTGGAGGGAACGAAGAGGTCACGCGCATTCTGATTAACGAGCTTGAGTTCTCAAAGAGGCTGAAGACGGCAGATGTTCTACATGGGTACTTCTTCAGCCTAAGGGGCAGGGAACACACCACCTTTCGCTCAGATTTTCATACACTCGCCACAAATCTGGAAAGAATCAGCCAGCGTCGGAATGAATTAGTGCATTCGTCGTATCACTATTGGATCACACACGAGAAGAAGCTTGGCCTGATTAGAAAGAACTCACGACTCCGTGGTGCAAAGGGCATCTTGGAACAAGTTGAAGAGGAGCTTTTGCCCGAGTCGTTCGAACAGGATCTTGAAAAGGTCAACGACTTGAGCATTCAACTTGAGCAGTGCCGCCAAGATCTAACTTCCATCATCTATGCTGACGACCCGAATGAGGCCTAACCCCTCGTTGCACCCCGGACCCGCTACGGCAGGCGTTGTAAGCCCGGTCCGTGCCAGCGGTAGCATCGTCACGCACCGGGCTTACAACACCTGCCTTCGCGGCCCGGGTGAACTCGAACGTTAGGCGGCACCAGAAGCCATCCTTGCGACTCCACTGGACCGGACTGAAGATGGCATTCAACGACTTCGAGACCTCAATCAACCAGAACGCTCTTGACTGGTTCATGGAGCAGCGGCGTCCTCCAGAACACATCCGACCGCAACTTGATCTTTCCTACGAGATCAGCGGTCACACCATTGATCTGTTCCATGTGTGCCCCGACCGGAAGGACAAATCGAAGCTTCGGCACGAACCTGTAGCTAGGATCAAGTTTGTTCGTACCGAGGAACACTGGCGCCTTTACTGGATGCGCGGAGACTTGAAGTGGTACGCCTACGACCCTGTCCATCTACACAGCACGCTGCAGTCAGCTCTCAAAGTAGTGAACGCAGATGAACTGTGTTGCTTCTTCGGGTAGCACCCAAAGTGCCGCCTAACCCCTCGCTCAGCCCCCGACCCGCTACGGCAGGCGCCGTAAGCCCGGCGCCCGCCGTTCGTAGCATCATCGGTCACCGGGCTTACGCCACCTGCCTTCGCGGTCGGGGTTAGCTCGAACGTTAGGCGTCACAACCCACAGCCCCTCGCTTGCCGCCAGTCACTGCACCCAGTTGATCCATCGAAGTTCTCTTGAGCTCAAGACAGATCCCTACCACTTCAGCTTCAGTCCGTCCATATGCTTGATGGTCTGCTGCTCGCACTCGCAGGCTTGGCTATCGGAGCAAGCAGCGGACTCGCTGTGCGGTACCAACGCAAAAATCGTGGGGACGAACGCTTTCACCTCGGTAGCTGGATCGCGTTTGCTGTCAACTTCGTTGTGGTGGTCGCCATCGGACGAGCAGTGAATCCAATCGTCCAGTCGGAACAGCTGAACGGCTGGTGGTTCGTTCCCGCAATATCACTAGGGCTGGTTGCGGTTGCTGCCCTAGGGTTCGGCAAAGTCGCCGTTGGCACATCAACTCCACGGGGGGCCGAGTGACGCCTAACCCCTCGCTCAGCCCCCGACCCGCTACGGCAGGCCGGCTTGCCCGCGCGGCGCCCTGGTTTATGCTGCACCGCGCGGGCAGGCCGTCCTGCCTCCGCGGTCGGGGTTAGCTCGAACGTTAGGCAGCACGAGCAAAGTTGTTCGCGCACCCCCACCTCGCTTGCGGCGTCCGCCGCCAAGACGCGTGCTCCGGGTGGTTCTTCGCGGCTTCTTCGGCCTACACCACCGCGCACCGGGGCTTCTCTCCTCCGCCCGTCATCACGGCCCGTCTAAGGTCGGACCGCTCTGGAAGTGCCGCGGAGCTCATCCACCTCTGGCCCCTTTCTCAGCCGGCGCTAAGGCGCCAGGGAACGGAAGTCACTAGCCCCAAACCCTGGGCATCCACCTTGGCGTGCTGCCTAACCCTTCGCTCAGCCGCGACCCCACACGGCAAGCCGCTTGGGCGTCGTGGCACGCTGGTTTATGCTGCACCACGCCGCCCAAGCGCCTTACCGCGCGGGTCGCGGTTAGCTCAAACGTTAGGCCTCATGAATACATACCTCGCAACACTCATTGCGCTTGCCGCTGCCGTCTCATGCGCCGCCCATGCCGAAGGCTGCAGTGAAGCTGACAAACAGCTCTCAAAGCGGCAGTTCGCGACGTGGAACGACTCGTATGCGTACTTTGTCCGCTACAAGGGCGGCTGCTCGGACGCGGCGCTCGGTGAGGCCCTGAGCTCACAGCACACCCAGCTTCTGGATAGGACCGCGCCGAAACTCGGCACACTCAAACGATTGGTTGCCCAGAATCCTGCTTATCTGAACTGGCTGCTTCTAGGGGTCTTCTACAAACCGGAAGAGACCGAGGTGAACGCAAAAAACACAGCTTGCCGCCTCCTGAAGCGCCTCAACTCTTGTGTGCCGGCCGAGAAGGAACTCTGTGCCCAGCTAGCCACTCGAGTCGGGCCGTCGCTAGAGTACGTCCAAGGTTGCTCCACCTAAGCAATGCAGCATGAGGCCTAACCCCTCGCTCAGCCCCCGACCCGCTACGGCAGGCCAGCTTGCCCGTGCGGCGCGCTGGTTTATGCTGCACCGCACGGGCAAGCCGTCCTGCCTCCGCGGTCGGGGTTAGCTCGAACGTTAGGCCGCACAGCCAAGCCAGTCAGTGAGCGGAACGCTTTAGCTGTAGCGCGTCCACCAGGCTTGGTCCACCGCTCGAAGCGCCTCTCTTCCAGCCCGCGACTCGCGTTAGCCGCGCACAGCGCGGCGCGGGCGCAAGGCGCCCGGTCAACGCCGGGGCATGCACCTCCGCCTCGGTCAAGAACCTCGTGCAGGCCAACAGGGGCAGACAGTCCCAGTTCGCAGCGTCCTCGCTTTCAGAAGATCAGTCAGTCAAGATGCGCTGCGCGCGCAACGCGTCCGCACTCGAAGTACGCCTTCACCCGCGCCGCGCTCGCCTGCCTTGTCTTTCCATCAAGGCGGCCATCAGCACAGCCAGCACGGTGCAAACAAAGTGCGGCCTAACCCTTCGCTCAGCCGCGACCCCACACGGCAAGCCGCTTGGGCGTCGTGGTGCGCTGGTTTATGCTGCACCACGCCGCCCAAGCGCCTTGCCGCGCGGGTCGCGGTTAGCTCAAACGTTAGGCATCAGAGTTCAATCCTATGCGCGCGTTATTCCTTCTTCTCGTTCTGTCGCTTTCTTCTACGCTCCAGGCGCAGACCAAAGAGCCGCGCTCCGTTGCGGCTGAAGCGCTGCACATGGCCATTTCATTGCCGGAGCGAGAGATGAGTGACTGCGCAAAGGCACATCCGCAACAGTCTCAGCGTTTTGTGGAGAGCGCGGCTCAGTCGCGCACAAAACTTCAAGCTGCGCTTGAAGGCCTGCGGTCGAAGCGTAAACAGGATCTCGATCTGACGGTTCCAGAGGTACTCGTGGTCGGCCGAGAAATGATGGCAGCATTGATGGCAACAGAAACATCGCGATTGACATTGGAAATTTGTAATCGCACGGCAGACGAGATCGCGAAGGTCACTAATCAGGAAGCTAGCGAACTGATGAATCAGCTGGTAACTACGCTGCTGAGTGGCATTGCTGCTCACCAGCAGGGTATGGCCCGCGCCCAACGCTGATGCCTAACCCCTCGCTCAGCCCCCGACCCGCTACGGCAGGCCACGCCCGCCGCGAAGCGGGCTTGTTTATGCTCCACTCCGCGGCGGGCGCGTCCTGCCTCCGCGGTCGGGGTTAGCTCGAACGTTAGGCCGCAGAAAACATGCCCCGTCGCATCCGCAAGCAAGTACACGAACTCTCTGTCGCTGATCTTGAGGCGCACCCGTGTTGGGTGTACGTCAGCGATGAGGAAGGAAGAGCGGGTCAAGACGAGTGCACTGTCGGGCCTCTGAAGCTCCAAGACCTGCTTGCCGAGACAGGACCGACTATCGTGCAGGCAGCCTTCATGTTTCCCAATGGGCGCCTTCGTTCTGGACTGATCACACTCAATGCCGGAGACACTCTTTCCGGTCACCAGCCGGTCGTCTTCCTTGAGGATGGGCCTGTGTTCTTCTACAACGGCGCCATGGAGCCCACGTCCGCGGTCCTGAAGTCGTTTCTTCGCCCGTTGCGAAAGGTTTGCTCCGAACCCTTCCCCATCTCTTACGTCACTACCCTCCACACAAAGGGCGGTGCGCCACTCGCCTCAGGGCAATTGCATGGTCTCTACTGGCTCGCCAACTGGCGTACGGGCAGGCTGCGGGCTGCGGCCTAACCCCTCGTTCAACCCTGACCCGCTACGGCAGGCGCTGTAAGGCCGGGCTGCGCCAGTGTGTACCATCGTCGCAGCCCGGCCTTACAGCGCCTGCCTCCGCGGTCAGGGTTAACTCGAACGTTAGGCCTCTCAGACACACACTCCTTCACTGAAATGTCGTTTTTGCGGGGTCGAGCCGCACCAAGGCCCTATAGACGCCCCATGGCACCTGTTATCAAATACCAGCGCTGGCCCATAGAGTTCGTCAGAAACAAACGTCAACCGAACACAAGGAAACTCGATTGAAGTCAATACTAACCCTATCTACCGCTGCTTTGTTTATCACACTAGCAGGATGCGGAACAAGGCCACCCAAAGTCTACGAAGATTGGGTCATCCCTGCCGTTGGAAAAGTTGCAATTCGGTCGATCGGCGACATTCTAATAGAACAGGGCTACAGCGAAATCGGGACGGAAATTGAGTTCGCGGAGGATGTCACCGTCGGAAAAGTAAAGCTCCCGCGGGGGAAATACCATTACAACACGGAGAACTCCACTGGCACGTGGTTCTACAAAGGGGACTACTACTTCTACGTCGACAAGACGAACAACCAAATCTGCATCGATGGAAAGGACTGCGTGAAGCATGACTTCAGCATGGGTCGCGGTCCTATTCCAGACACAGCGAAGGCGGACAGCCTGCAACAGACACTGCTATACAACGGGAAGATTGGGAATCGGATAACTCTTGCTTATCGAGAGCTTCAGAATAACATGGCGCGGCCGGCCTTCAACAATACCGTTGAATATGACCTATCCGAATCCAACGTCATTGGATACAAAGGAGCTCGGATAGAAGTAATCAAGGCAACGAATACAGAAATAACTTATCGAATCATCTCCGGATTCCAAAAGTAGACGCCACCGCTACAGCGAGGCCTAACCCCTCGCTCAGCCCCCGACCCGCTACGGCAGGCCACGCCCGCCGCGAAGCGGGCTTGTTTATGCTCCACTTCGCGGCGGGCGCGTCCTGCCTCCGCGGTCGGGGTTAGCTCGAACGTTAGGCCTCACATCAACACATGAATCCCCTGATCGAGGGAGCCATCGGTGGAGCACTCATCGGCCTGGCGCTGCTGCCGATCATCTACTTGTCAATCCGCGGACGCGGCGAGAACACCGAGGATCATGCGAAGCTAACCGCTCTGTCGGGACGTGGCATAAATCTAGAGCGTGCGCGCAGAGTGCAGTTCGTGCTGTTCGTGCGAACTGAAGCCTCGGCAGATTACCTCTCATCGAGGCTTACCACTGAAGGCTACTCCGTGCAATGCGAGCCCGGAGAGATTGAGATCTACTACAAACGCGATGAACCTGCCTCGCTCGAGGAAGGTCGCTTCCTGGTCGCCTGCAAGGTCGTTGTACTCTACGGAAACACCTTGGGTCGCATCCGCACGCGACTATCCGCACTAGCAGCGCAAGAGAACGGCTACTACCTTGGCTGGCAAGCTCAGGATCTTTCGCCGTGAGCAGAATGCAGTGAGGCCTAACCCCTCGCTCAGCCCCCGACCCGCTACGGCAGGCCGTCTTGCCCGCGCGGTGCGCTGGTTTATGCTGCACCGCACGGGCAAGCCGTCCTGCCTCCGCGGTCGGGGTTAGCTCGAACGTTAGGCGGCAGAAACGAGGCGTTTGGTTTCGTTGCCAGGTCAGCGCCTTCGGCGTGAGCTGAACAGCCACAAAGCGCGGCTGAGGCCGCGCACTGAAGCCCGACTTACTGGATTCTCGCCCCTCAAAAGGTCAATGCCTGTGCGCTTCGCGGGTCGCCGGCCAAGACTCCTGTGCAGGTCAATCAGTCAGTTGAGCCGCCACCGTCCGAGCACTTTTGCTTCGGCATGCGCTTCTGCGGCGGCAGAAAGCACTACGCGCCGAGACAGCTCGCGTCTGCAAAATCATACGCAAGCGGCCTCCAGCTCCGGCGCCAGCCCTGTGCCTGCCCAGCAAGAAAACACGCGTCTGCTGGCCAGCCGCATTTGCTTCGGCGCTCTCGTATCCGGAGTCACCTCTTCGCTCGTCGCGCTGCCGCCTACCGCTGTCACACCTGCAAGGCAAAGGGCACTTACAACCCAACCAGTCCAACCGCCAAATCCGGTGATGCCTAACCCCTCGCTCAGCCCCCGACCCGCTACGGCAGGCCGTCTTGCCCGCGCGGCGCGCTGGTTTATGCTGCACCGCACGGGCAAGCCGTCCTGCCGTATCGGTCGGGGTTAGCTCGAACGTTAGGCCGCATGAAAGAACCTTTCCGCGCTACCAAACTTACTGCACTCCTCAGCGGAGTAGTACTCAGCATTGGCATGCCAGCCTTCCAGGCCGCAGGACAGTTCATCGGACTATCCGAACAAACTCAAGGCCTGGTCTACGTTCTCGTTCTAGCAGTCTTGTTTTTCGTGCCGGTACTCGTCTTTGTGGTTGGCGCAGAGCACCTTGCCATCGGCTCTCGGGAGATGCACAAGCGCACCTACTGGGCATCACTCAAGCAAGTCGGCGTGCGTAGCATCTTCTGGCTTTTGGGCGGCGCACTTGGCTTTGCCTTCCTCTCAGCCTCAAGTGCCATCGCCGCACAGCGATGCACCTAGGTTCTCAAATGCCCACCAAAACGCGCTGCAGCACAGACTCACTTCGTCAAGCAAAGGCTTGCTGTCGCGCCTCCACACTCAAGCATGCGGCCTAACCCCTCGCTCAGCCCCCGACCCACTACGGCAGGCGTCGTAAGCCCGGCGCCCGCCGTTCGTAGCATCATCGGTCACCGGGCTCACGCCACCTGCCTCCGCGGTCGGGGTTAGCTCGAACGTTAGGCCTCGGAATACGCCTTCCCAAACAAACCGCCCACCCGACTTTGATGCACATCGAGTACGTAACCATTAGTAGGGTCATCAGTTTGAGAAGAACCGAGCAGTCAAGGTACACGCGGAAGCAGACGGTGTTTGGTTTTGAAGCTGGCAAGCTAAAGAAGCCCTATGTAACCGTCGCAGGGTGGCCACGTATTGAGGTTGGCGACAGCTTGGCTGTAGCCTTGAAGAGTGCGGGAGATTGGCAGTCTGTCCTTGGATGGAGGAATCTAACCACAGGCGAACTGTCGTGCAGCGATCCCGTGGACAGACTTCAAGGAGTAATACTCTCCGTGGGCATGGCTGTGTACTTCGGCTACTCACTCGTCGACTCAGATCCGGACTACTTGTTCTGGGCCCCGTTCTTGACGCTAGTCGGAATCTGGCTGTCGGGCATGTCGACACACGGAATGATTCGCGCATTCAAAACTAGGGCAGCACTCAGAGCCCTTCCTCTGCCGTCCGCTGCTGACGCGAAGTTCCCACCGAATGCAGAATCCGAGGCCTAACCCCTCGCTCAGCCCCCGACCCGCTACGGCAGGCCGTCTTGCCCACGCGGCGCACTGGTTTATGCTGCACCGCGCGGGCAAGCCGCCCCGCCTCCGCGGTCGGGGTTAGCTCGAACGTTAGGCGTCGCTCCGCCCCAAGCCACTCCATCTTTTTTTGGCATTTGAAGGTAGTCACGAATGAAGGCCGAACTCCGACGACTGCTCCTCGGCACTGGGAGCCTGATGTTGATTCTCTTCCTTGCGGTGGGCTGTGCTTCCATACCGCCGCAGGGGCAGTCAGTTCAAGGGGCTTGGCGCCTAGTCAGCTGGGAAACGGTCTTTAAGGATGGGACAGTAACTCATCCATATGGCAAGACGCCTACTGGATTCATCATCTACGAGCCCAGCGGATGGATGTCTGTACAGGTCGTTCGCGACCCCATGCCACCTGTCCCTGCTTCGGGACACTCTCTTATTGGCGCTACTCTCGAGGAGAAGTCGGCCGCGTACTCTGCCTACTATGCTTATTGGGGCAGATACTCCATCGACGCAAGCAAAAGCAAAGTCAGCCATGTTCTCACAGCAAGTCTCCTTCCCCACGAAGTCGGAAGAACTTACGAGCGCACTTTCAGCATTGAGGGGGACCGACTCCTTCTCACTACTCCTCCGTACAGGAGCGGCGGCAAGGAAGCGTTCAATCGCCTAACGTGGCAACGCCTTCCCTCAGAGTTACGGCCATAAACGACGCCTAACCCCTCGCTCAGCCCCCGACCCGCTACGGCAGGCGTTGTAAGCCCGGTCCGTGCCAGCGGTAGCATCATCACGAACCGGGCTTACAACACCTGCCTCCGCGGTCGGGGTTAGCTCGAACGTTAGGCCTCACAATTCAGTCCTCACTATCGGGAGTCCACAATGCAAGCCAAGTCGTTTGTTATCGGTCTACTCATGGGCCTGACCTCCGCACTCGCTTCCGCCCAGGAGCCCGGCATCTTGCTCAGCATGACGGTTGAGAAGAACGACCAAGTCATCGCGAAGCCCCGACTCCTGACGAAGTCAGATTCGACAGCGTCGATGCAACGAGACCAGGACCTCAGGATTGAAGTGACCCCGACCGACAAGGAAGGGATGGTTCACATCGCGATGAAGGTGTACGCAGCAGGAACCGACGGACTGAAGGTAATCGCAACACCTCGACTGATCACCAAGCGCGACGTACCGAGCACCATTGAGTTTCAGGCGCCTGGCGAGCCTCGCTACAAGATCTCCTTTGTCGCTTCTAGTCATGTACTTGGCACGCCTCTGCCTGCAACACAGTGAGGCCTAACCCCTCGCTCAACCACCGACCCACTACGGCAGGCCGTCTTGCCCGCGCGGCGCGCTGGTTAATGCTGCACCACGCGGGCAAGCCGTCCCGCCTCCGCGGTCGGGGTTAGCTCGAACGTTAGGCCGCACAGGCCAAGACCGTGCAAATCCTCCGCCCCGAAATGCAAAGCTTCTTGATATGAGCGAACTGACCGGCTTCGACCTGCTCCGCAGACGCGAGCATCTCGAAAGCACCGCGGCCTCTCTGCTCGGAAGAATGCTATTTGAGTACTCTCGGCTCGATATGGCTGCCGGTCTCTGCGCCGTCTGGGTCGACGAAGGGCGTCTGCTGAAGGAACTCACGCCCAGGGTGCAAGCAATGTCCTTCCACAAGAAGTTGGAGTTCATAGACGCAGCGGTGGACCGGAACATCAAGAAGAGCAAGCCTTCGTACAGGAACTACAAGCTCTGGCTAAATCGCGCCAACACGGTCAGAGTCGTCCGAAACGAACTTGTCCACGGTCGTTGGGGGGTTGAAGCCGCAAGTGAACATGTCGTCAACGTCATCGGCTTGCCTACGTCCGAAGACCAGCGCGAGGTCCGGTACAGGCTTGAAGACCTAGAGGCGATCCTCGCGGAACTCAAGGACTTGCAGATCGTGCTGTACAAGCTGCGCGAACAGCGACCTCTCTAGTGCGGCCTAACCCCTCGCTCAGCCCCCGACCCGCTACGGCAGGCGTCGTAAGCCCGGCGCCCGACGTTCGTAGCATCATCGGTCACCGGGCTTACGCCACCTGCCTCCGCGGTCGGGGTTAGCTCGAACGTTAGGCAGCACGAATTCCCATACTAAGTGCAACACTCAGCTGCGTGCGCCTCGTTCGGCGTACTGAACCCGAGAATCTTTCTCGGCCGGTTGTTGAGCTCTCGCTCGATCTCGTTGCATCTCCTCTGAGTCAGCTCCTTGAAGCAGCTGCCCTTGGGCAGGTACTGCCTGATCAGCCCGTTCGTGTTCTCGTTCGTGCCCCTCTCCCATGAGTGGTACGGCTGCGCGAAGTACACCCGTATCCCCAGCTTCGCCTCCAACTCCCTGAACCCGTGGAACTCCGTCCCGTTGTCCAGCGTCAGGCTCTTCATCTCTAGCCTTCCCGCCCCGGCCTCTCTGATCAGCGCCTTGTTCACCTGCGCCGCCTGCCTGGCCTGCAGCTTCAGGATCCGTACCTTCCGGGTCTTCCTGTCCACCAGCGTCAGTACGCAGTGCCGCCCGTCACGGCCCATCACCGTGTCGCCTTCGAGGTGCCCCACCTCGCTTCTGTCGGTTGCAGCCTCGGGCCTCTCACTCAGCGGCCTCTTGCCGCTCATCCTCCCTCGTAAATCCTTCACCCGGTAGCCCTTGCGGTACCGGTGCGCCAGCTGCCTCGTCCTCAGCCAGCTCGTCCCGCCCAAGGCCTTGTCCCTGGCCAGCCACCGGTAGATCGTGCTCGTCCCGATCCTCAGCCCCGCTTCCTTGCGCAGCCGCCCGCTGATCTGCTCCGGGCTCCACCTTCTTCCCAGCAGCCGGTGCACCTGCACCCTCTCCTCTGGCTTGAACCGGCTGCCTCGCCGGCTTCGCCGGCGCCTGGCCCTGGCGTAGCTGTCGGCCTTCTCTACCCGGTACCGGCCGTCGCTCTTGTCCGCGTTGCGCTTGAGCTCACGACTGATCGTCGACGCACTCCTGCACAGCGCCTTCGCAATCTCCCGAAGGCTCATACCCGTCGACTTGTGCTCCACGATCAGGTACCGTTCCCTCGTGGTGAGTTGGTGATAGATCGAACGTTAGGCCGCATGAAGCAAATCCTTTGTGCCACCAAAGTCTCTGCACTCGCCAGCGGCGCTGTCCTCGGAGTCGTCATACCCCCACTCGAGACGGTCGATCAAGTCACAGGACTGCCCAAAAGGCGCAAGATCTCACCTTCGTCTCAGGGCTGGCTTTACTGTTCCTTGGCCCCTTACTGGTGTTCGTTATGGGCACCGAACTCCTCAGCCTCAGGTCAACAGAAATGCTCAATTGCACGTACTGGTCATCGCTGGGGCACATAGCGGCTCGCGCATTCTTCCGGCTCTAGGGCGGCGGCCTTGGCTTTGCACTGTTCGCAGCTGCGCACGGTCTTTTTTCATGGCTGACCCGCACCAAGCACTCACAGCCTGCCACTCCTGCTTCCCGCCATCTAGAGTTCCAAGGCAAGGCTTGGCTTTCTCCTTCTCGCAGGTGCATACGGCCTGACCCCTCGCTCAGCCCCCGAGCCAATACGGCAGGCCGTCTCGCCCATGCGGCGCGCTGGTTTCTGCTGCACCACAGGGGCAAGCCGTCCCGCCTCTGCGGTCGGGGTCGCTCGAACGTTGGGCCTTGCATCCCCGCGCTCGCGGGATGTTCGATGATCACTTGTGACCGCACAGTCCAAGAGCCCTCCCTTACCCTCTTGGACCGCATGCCATGAAATTCACAGTCGCTGGCCTTTTGGCTCTGGGCTCTATTGCCACGGCCTCCCATGCAGCAGTAATCACCTTTGAAGAGACTGGCATAGCACCTGCGGCCATGCTCAACTCACCGGGAGCTGCCGTCCCAGTAGCGTCCCGATTGACGGATCAGTACCTCGGGCTTGGCGCTCTCTTTACCTCGCAAGGCGGGTTTGCTGCAGTCGTAAATCACAGTCCTAATCCGTCCGCAACCCCATCGCCGCCCGCGGTAATCGGGGGAACCCTGGCCGACGGCACGTTGAGCTATACAGCCCCAATCACCATTACCTTCGTAAAGCCAGGCGACTCCTCCACGCTCGGAACAACGACCATGGTCAGGATCTTGGGTGACTGGTTCCCACTGAATTCAGGTACCATCACCATGAGCGCCTTCGGCATTGACGGGACATTGTTGGGCTCTGATACTGAGTTTGACAATGGCTCTATCGGACAAGGCGCGGCTCTTCAGCTTGACTTTGCACAGGGAATTCACAGAGTCGTGATCAGCGGGACCTCAGGGACAGTTGGCTTCGACAACCTTGAGTTTGGACCCGTTTCTCCCGTCAGCGCATCGATTCCAGAGCCGACCGTCGTGAGCCTTCTTCTCATCAGCTTGTTCATGGCGAGCGCGATCAGTCGCAGGCCGATCAACAGCTGACTTCTGCAGTGCTTTGCATGCAATCTCGATACGAACGCAATGGCGTCTGCGAGATTGCTGCGAGGCCTGACATCTCGCTCAGCCCCCCACCCACAAGGGCTGGCGTCGCAAGCACTGCGCCCGCCGTTGTCAGCATCACCAGTCTCCGGGCCTACGCCACCCGCGTCCGCATCCGGCGTTGGCTCGAACGATAGACCGCACAAACGAAGCTCACTGCATGCCCCGACAACTCATCCTGATCGTCGGCAGCTCAGGCGTCGGGAAGTCGACTCTCGCTCAGGCATTGCAAGAAGAGTTGCTGCCGAAACAGTGGATTCGCTTCTCTCCCGATGCGATTCAGGGATGCCTGCCTGCATCAGTGGTGAAGCGGGTGAACGCACTGAACGATCACACCGCGGTCGATTGGCATTCAATCAATGCTGCAGCCTACGCCTGCGCCGCGGTACTGCTCCAGCAAGGCCACAGCGTCATCTTCGACACCGTCATCATGACCCCGGCCGGGGCAAAGCAGCTTCTGACTGCCCTGGGTTCCTTCAACCCGTTGATTGTTGAGCTGCATGCTTCTTGGCACTCCATCACGGAAAGGACACTGGCACGCGGCGACCGAACACTTGAGGAAGCTGATCACGGGTTCCGAAAGTGTCGCGGTCACATCACCGCACACTTGGTGTACGACACGACGGACATCCAGCCGGAGCAACTGGCATCTCAGATTGCAGGTCACATTCGCTCAACCCCAAATGCAGCCTAAGCCCTCGCTCAGGCCAAGACCTGCTATGGCAGACGTCGTCAGCCCGGTGCCCGCCGTTCGTCGCATCATGGGCCACCGGGCTAACACCGCCGAGCTCCGCGCTTGGGGTGGGCCCTAACGTTAGGCCGCCAAGCATCCCATCGAATGCGCCTCCGCACTGCTTTCGTAGCACTCCTGCTTCACTCGCACGGGCTCATCGCTGACGCTGCCGAGCCGGCCCACGTTGCGATCGGCCCGCTGATGGTCAAGTATCCAACTGCAGGCCAGTGGTCAGTTTTCCGCAAGACGGAAAGCGGGGTCATTTTTGTTCGGCAGACCTCAGACCACGCCTACTTTCCAGACACGGCCATCGTCAATGTCTGTCCGACATCAGTGCCGAACGACTCACAAGCATGGCAGATGGAGGTCGAGAAGAACATCGAACAGCACTTTCGTGGCTCGAACGCCATCATCGTCAGCAAGTCAGTTGAGCGACTGACGAACCTCATGCATGCCTGCGCGCGCGTGCGAGCAGTGATCGATGTTTCATCTGCGGCTGCCAACATGGCCCACAGCGGGCCCATCCTGAGGCAGATCGTCCTTCATTTGTGCCGCCTGCCTGATCAGCCGGTGGGCTATCTCGTGGCATTTTCGTATGTGGCAGAAAGCATACGGGCCACAATGGAAAGTGACGGCGCCTCTTTTTTCGCCGGTGTTCTGCCAAAGATCATTGAAGATCGGCCATCCCGGTGAGGCCTGATCGCTCGGTCAGACTGGGCGCCACCGGCAGCCCACCTCGAACGTCAAATCGCCCCTCCAATGTCCAGAGTCACTCTCCCGTTGCTTCTCAGTGGCCTCGTGCTTCCTGCGCTGGCTTCGCCCGACACATCGCTTCCAGCGTCCCTCGTTCAGCTTGGCGCCGAGGGCAGCCGCGCTGGTTACCTGATCGAGTCACAACGAGAAGAAGCGTTTTCCGTGCTCGAGGTGAGAACCGCGCCTCGGAAGGACTCAGATTTCTCCGAGTTGGTTCTCAAAGGGATGTGCGCAGCGCTCGAGGCCAGAAGTGCTGTCTGGGTTGCAGCCAGGCGCGTCCCAGGAAGCTTCCCGTCCTTCCGGGTGACATTTCCGGCTTCGGCCAAGGAAGCCGACCGTTCGGCCAAACGGTCCCTCGTCCGTTCAGTTTCCGAATGCAGGGCTGTCCAAGGGCGCACGCTCTGAGGCCGGCACCCTCGCTCAAGCTCCACCCCCGCACGACACGGGTTGTGAGCCTGTCGTGTGCCCGCTGTAGCATCTTCACGCTTAGGGCTGACAACACGGGCTTCCATGGCCAGGGTCAGCTCGATCGTCGGATATCTCGCAACCAGGATCTCTGCTCTTGGGCACGTCCCGCACATCGCTCTTCTGCTTGGCCATCGGCGCAGCGGGTTTGGCAACCGGAGTGGCCTCCGGTCAGCCGGCTGAGCCCGTCTTGAGCTTTCGACTGGGCAACTCTGGCTTTGTTTGCGAAGAACCCTTCTACCCGGCAGCGGCCATGCGCGCGGGTGCCCAGGGAAAGACAACAGTCCGCTACACGGTCACCGAGCCAGGGCTCATCACGGATGTCGTCGTGCAGGTCAGCGCCGGTGACAGCCGTGAACACAAGCTGCTCGATCGCTCGGCCGTCCGCTTGGTGCAGTCTTGCAAGTACAAGGCTTCGGGGCCACCGACCCTGGGCACATTCACCTTCGAACAGCGCTGGTTCATCTCGTAGTGCGCTGCACCTGCGCTCAGCCGCCTGACGCCTCGCTCGTTCCCCGACCCGCAACGGCGGGCCGGCTCACTTGCATGGTCTGGTGGGCCTCGAACATCAGAACGCCAGTCCCCAACCGCCGTTGCCAATCAAGGAAACCATGAACGCCACCAAACTGATCGGACTGCTGCTCCTCATCACGGGCACGCTGGGCCTGGCCTATGGCAGTTTCAGTTACACCAAGGACACCACCGCCTTGAAGCTGGGGCCACTGGAACTGTCGGTCAAGGAGAAGGAAACCGTGAACGTGCCCGTCTGGGCCGGTGTCGGTGCCATCGTGGTCGGCGGTCTTTTGCTGCTGATCGGCGGCAAGCGGGGCTGAACTCACGAAGACCACGGCGGCACCCACGGGGTCGGCCACCTGCGCCAGCCTGTGGCGGCTACAGTGTGGCCCCGCCCTACTGCTTCCGGCTTGGCATGCATGCACACAGTCCGATGATCCGCACGCGCCTCTTTGCGGTGCTGGGTGTCGTGTTGGCTTTGGGCCTGACCGCTTGTGCCACCGAACGTGCCGGCACGGACGATCCGATCGAGCAGCACCAGATCGTCACAGAGTTGGATGCGGGCCGCCTCCGCCTCACCTGCGACCTGGCTTGCGCGGGCACCTGGCGGGCCGCACGCAAGGCCTTGCGCGGCTTGCACCAGCACGGGGTCTGGCAGGAACTCGTCGTGGAGGTGGTGCGCATCGGCTACGCCTCCGACCTCGGCTACTTCTACCTCGGACGCGCCGCCGAAGCACGCGGCAGGCCGCAAGCGGCCGCCGTCTACTACCGGCTTTCCCTGGCCACGCCAGGCAAGTGCGATGGCCTGGTTTTCGACAGTTGCGACGGCATCCGCTTCCCGGCTGATGCACAGGCTGCGCTCGCTCGCGTCGGCGGCAAGTGACACTGCCGCGGCGCGCCGGCTTCTCTTTCCCGCGGCCCACACTGGTTGGTTCGCCCCTTTCGAGACATCCCACCGTGGTCAAGTTCTTCGTTCCCGCCGCCGACAGCATCGAACATGCCGAGTCACTGTATGACGCCGTCGCCCGCTTCAACGGCATGGTGCCGACCGAGCAGCGCATCCACAGCCTGCGCTTCCTGCATGGCGACACCCCGGTGCATGCCGAAGTGGGCGCGCCGCTGCCGGCCGTCTTCGGTACGGAGCACCAGCCGGTCATGGCCATCCTGGCGTGTGGCGAGACCTACCGGCTTTGCCTGCCCACGCGCGGCGGCCTCTGGGGCCAGGCCATCGTCGTGCCGGCAGCCCAGGTGCAAGCGGTGCGCGCCTTCGACTGAAGCCCGCCGGCGTCTGCTGACGCCAAAGCGGCTGCCGGTCAGGCGGGCACCGCGCCCGAGACTTCGGGCAGCAGGCGCCCGGCTTCGATGACGAGTTGGCGGTCGCAGCGCGCGGCGATGCCGCGGTCGTGCGTCACCAGCACCAGCGTCGTGCCGGCTTCGCGGTTCAGCTCGAACATCAGCGCCATCACGCGCTCGCCGGTGGCGAAATCCAGGCTGCCGGTGGGTTCGTCGGCCAGCAGCAGCGCCGGCCGCACCACGAAGGCCCGCGCCAGCGCCACACGCTGCTGCTCACCGCCCGAGAGCAGCTTCGGGTAGTGCGCCAGGCGCTCACCCAGGCCCACACGGCGCAGCATCTCGGTGGCGGCGCTGCGCGCGTCGCTGCGGCCCATCAGTTCCAGCGGCAGCATCACGTTCTCCAGCGCTGTCAGGTTGCCGAGCAACTGGAAGCTCTGGAAGACGAAGCCCATCTGCTGCGCACGCAAGGCGGCGCGCGCGTCTTCGTCGAGCTGGAACAGATCACGGCCCGCCAGCATCACCGTGCCCGCGGTGGGCACGTCCAAGCCGGCCAGGATGGACAGCAGCGTGCTCTTGCCCGAGCCCGATGCACCCACGATGGCCACGCTCTCGCGCGGGCGCAGTTGGAACTTGATGTCATGGAGAATGGTCAAGGCCCCGGTGGCATCGGCCACCTGCTTGCTGACACTGCGCACGTCTATGAGAGGTTCTGACATCGAAGCTTCTGCCCAGGCGCGACGCGCCTTCTTCGTGCACTGTAGCGCGCTCGGCCTGCTGGCCCTGTCTGCGGGCGGCGCAGCCGCAAGCGGCGTGGGGACGAGGCCCCCGCCCAAGGTGCTGGTGGTGGGCGATAGCCTCTCTGCCGAGTACGGCCTGCCGCGTGGCAGCGGCTGGGTGGCCCTGCTGGAAGCGCGCCTGGCCCGCGAGCGCATCGCCGCCACGGTGGTGAACGCCAGCATCAGCGGCGACACCACCTCCGGTGGGCGCGCGCGTTTGCCGGCGCTGCTGGCCCAGCACAAACCCAGCGTGGTGGTGCTGGAACTCGGTGGCAACGACGCCTTGCGCGGCCTGCCGCTGGCCCAGACCCAGGCCAACCTGACGGCCATGGCGCAGGCCGCCAAGGCCGCCGGCGCGCGCGTGCTCATCACCGGGATGGCCGTGCCGCCGAACTACGGGCGCCAGTACGGCGAGGCCTTCACCGCGCTTTTCGCGACCGTCGCCAAGGCCGAAGGTGCGGCGCTCGTGCCTTTCCTGCTGGCCGGCGTGGCCGACGGGCCCGATGCCGAGGCGATGTTCCAACCGGACCGCATCCACCCGAAGGCAGAGGCACACCCACGCATGCTGGCCAACGTGTGGCCGGTGCTGAGGCCGCTGCTGCGCTGAAGCCCAGGCGCGCGCTGCAGCGCGTCAGGCTCAGCGCAAGTCTTGACGGTCCTTGTCGCGCTGCCGGTCGGGCGTGTTCGCGCGCTCAGAGGGTGCCGGGCCGGCAGGGCGCTCCACACGTTCCGGGCGTTGCGGCCCCATGTTCTGCGGGGGCGGGGCGGGCGGCGGCGGTGCCGGGCGGGCCACCGGGGCCGGCGGTGCCACCGGCGCGCGTGGCTGGCTCGGACCCACGGCAGCCGCAGGCGGTTCGACGCGGCGCAGGTCTCGCACCTCGTCGCGGCGCGGCTCGCGGCGGTTGTCCGGCCTGTCATCACGGCGTTCGTCGCGGCGGTCATCGCGTCGATCGTCGACGCGATCTTCACGACGGCTGTCATAGCGGCCATCAAATCGGCCATCCACTCGACCATCACCCCGGCCGTCGTCCCGCACCCGACGATCGCCGTCGGCTGGACGCTGCGGCCGCACCTCGGCAGCCGCCGGTGCTGGCAGCGGCATGGCACCCCCGGGCACCACCTGCACCGGAGCCACGGCACCCGGCCGGTCGGGTGATTCCGGGCGAACCGGCCGATCCGGCCGCCCCGGCCACTCTGTGCCCACCGGGCCGTCACCACGGGTTGCGGGGGCGGCCACGCGCGGCATGCGGGGGCCCACGAAAGCCGGGCCATCGGGCGGCGGCTGCACCATCAGCGGCGCACGGGCGCCGTCGCGCTGCGGCCCCATCACAGCGCCGGCGACAGGTTGGCGCCGCACCAGCACGTCGCCCGGCACCACCGTCACCGCGTTGGGCACGCCCTGGTTGCCGTAGCTGATGGGCCCGGTGGGCACCTGCCCCGGCGCATGCCGCCAACGGTAGGGCGGCGCCGGGTTCACACGTTCCACGTAGCGCGGCGTGTGGCGGTAATGCGGCATGTAGACCTCGCGCGGGGCCAGCGGCAGCCAGCCCACGGACGGGCTGCCGATGCGCACCGAAACGCCCCAGCCGCTGCCGCCGCCTCCCACCCAGGCCACCAAGGCCGGCGCATACACCGGGCGTGCCACATAGGCCCCAGGCACCCATCCCCAGCGGCCGCGCCAGTTCACCCAGCGGCCGTAGTGGAAGGGCGCAAAACCCCAGGGCGCTTCGTCGATCCAGGTCCAGCCCCAGGGCCGCACCCAGGCCCAGCGTCCGTGGCGGTAGGGCGCCCAGTCGGCCCGCACCACCAGGGGCAGCCACAGCGCGCCGTACTCGGGGTGCTGCTCCCAGCGGCCGTGGCGATCCAGGTCTTCCACGCCCGTCATCTCGGGCGAGACGTAGCGCGTGGAGGCGCTGCGCTCGTCGCGGGCGTCTTCGCCCTGCGCCCAGCGCGTGAAACCGTCGTCGCGTGGCGAAACCCAGGCGCTGCGCAGTTCACCCGCCTCGCCGCGGCGGCCCGCGCGGTAGAGCTCGGCCCACCGCTCGGGGCCGACGACAAGGCCATCACTGCCCCGTTCGCCGCGCACGTGCCACTCGCCACGCCAGGCGCCGGCAGTGGTGGTGTCGTCGGTGCGTGTCAGCAGGTAATGGCCGGCGCGCAACGGGCGCAAGCGCGCCTCGGCGGTGACGAGTTCCAGTTCGTCGGCGATCTCGCGCGAGCGCACCCGCACCGCCACGCTGCCGCTGTGCAGTTGGAAGACGAGGCGCTCGTCGTCCAGGCGCAGTACCTCGAACTCGGTGTTCGCGGCCAGGCGCAGCACGGTCGAGCCGACGCGCAGTTCGGCACGGCCGCTCTGCGCCGTGCTCACGCGGTCGCCCTGCGTCAGGGGGCGGTTGCGCTCGGCCTCGGCCCATTCGCCGGTGTCGCTGTCCCACCAGGAGACGCTGCCGTTGAAATCGGCCAGCCGGCCCACGCGACCGGGCGGGTCTTCGTCGGCCAGCGCCAGCGGTGCCACCAGTGCCAGCAGCAAGGCCAGGCCCAGCATCCACAGCCTGGCCGGCCAAGATGCTGCAGCCCCGGCTGCAGCAAGGCGCAACGGCCGCGGCGGTTGAAACGCGAAAGGCGAAGGGGTGGCGGTGAAGCTCATGGCCCTACAACGGTGCCCCACCCGCCCACGCCGACCCCGGCGGATGTAAAGGCTTGTAGCGAGCCGGCCCGTCAGTCGTCGGCCGTGGGGTCGAGTTCGGGGAAGAGCACGCTGGTGTAGCCGAACTGGGTGAGGTCGGTCATGCGCGTGGGGTAGAGGCGGCCGATGAGGTGGTCGCACTCGTGCTGCACCACGCGGGCGTGGAAACCGTCGGCTTCGCGCTCGATGGGCTGGCCTTCGGGGTCGAAGCCGCGGTAGCGGATGCGCGCGTGGCGCGGCACCACGCCGCGCAGGCCGGGCACCGAGAGGCAGCCTTCCCAGCCGTTCACCAGCTGTTCGTCCAGCGGCGTGATCTCGGGGTTGATCAGCACCGTGGGCGGCACAGGGGGCGCCTCGGGGTAGCGCACGTTGTGGGTGTAGCCGAAGATCACCAGCTGCAGATCGACGCCGATCTGCGGCGCCGCCAGGCCCGCGCCGTTGGCCGCGGCCATGGTCTCGAACATGTCGGCAATCAGCGTCTTCAGCGCGGGCGTGCCGAACTCGCGCACGGGCTGGGCCACGCGCAGCAGGCGCGCATCGCCCATCTTCAGGATTTCTCGAACAGTCATCGGGGCCGGCCTCGGTTGCACACAAACGGCGCCGATTGTCGCGGCTGGCCGGGCGCGCTGTCAGCGCCAGGCCCTCAGCGCAGGGCCGCCAGCACCTGCTGCACGCGCTGCGCCACGCTGCCCTGCGCCAACAGACAGGGCACACCCTGGGCCTGCAACTGCGCCAGCGTCCACGCGTGCTGCGCCTGGCGGAAGCTGTCGTCGCGGCGGCAACCGTCCTGCACAAAGGCGAAATCGGGCGCGCACACGACCGTCAGGTCATAGCGGCGGCGGGCCATGGCCTGCAGTTCCTCAGGTGCCGTTCCGTGGTCGTGCAGGCAGTACTGCAGCGTCGTCAGCGGCGTGGTGTCGCAGACGATCCAGCCGCCGCGCCCGGCCGCGGCTGCGTCTTCCAGCTCGATCTGGTGGCGGCCCACGTGCAGCAGTTCTTCCACGCTCAGCGTCTGGCGCAGGCGCTCCCAGAGCTCGCGGCCGTACTCGGGCACCCACGCCGTGTGCAGCTGTTCGGCCAGGGCCTGGGCCAGGGTGGTCTTGCCGCTGCTCTCGCCGCCCAGCAGCGCCAGACGTCGGGCGGGGCCCGCGGGTTCAGTCGTCTGCACGCAAGAGCTCCTGCAGCCCGGCTTCGTCGAGCACGGGCACGCCCAGCTCGCGCGCCTTGTCGAGTTTGCTGCCGGCTTCCTCACCGGCCACCACGAAGTTCGTCTTCTTCGACACCGAGCCCGAGACCTTGCCGCCGGCGGCTTCGATCAAGGCCTTGGCCTCGTCGCGGCTCAGCGTGGGCAGCGTGCCGGTGAGCACCAGCGTCTTGCCGGCCAGCGGCTGCGGGCCCAGCGCGGCCTCCTGTTCGGGCCAGTGGATGCCAGCGGCGCGCAGCTGCTCCACCACCTCCACGTTGTGCGGCTGGTCGAAGAAGGTGCGGATGCTCTGCGCGACGATGGGACCCACATCCTTCACCTGCAGCAGTTCTTCGACGCTCGCGGCCATCAACCGGTCGATGCCGCCGAAGTGGCGCGCCAGGTCCTTCGCGGTGGTCTCGCCCACCTGGCGGATGCCCAGGGCGTAGAGAAAGCGCGCGAAGGTGGTCGTCTTGCTCTTCTCGAGCCCAGCCACCAGGTTCGCCGCGCTCTTCTCGCCAAAACGCTCCAGCGCCGCGAGCTTGGCCACGCCCAGCTTGTAGAGCTCGGGCAAGGTGCGGATGAGGCCGCCATCCACCAGCTGGTCGACCAGCTTGTCGCCCAGGCCCTCGATGTCCATCGCGCGGCGCCCCGCGAAGTGCAGCAGCGCCTGCTTGCGCTGCGCGGCACAGAACAGGCCGCCGGTGCAACGGTGGTCCATGCCGCCCTTCTCGCGCAGCACGCGACTGCCGCACACGGGGCAGGCGGTGGGCTGGCGGAAGTTGGGCACGTAGGCGGCGCGTTCACCCGGCACACGGCCCACCACCTCGGGAATGACGTCGCCCGCGCGGCGCACGATCACCGTGTCGCCCACACGCACGCCCTTGCGGCGCAGCTCGAAGACGTTGTGCAGCGTCGCGTTGCTCACCGTGGTGCCGCCCACGAACACCGGCTCCAGCTTGGCCACGGGCGTGAGCTTGCCGGTGCGGCCGACCTGGATCTCGATGGCGTTCAGGCGCGTCAGCTGCTCCTGCGCCGGGTACTTGTGCGCCACGGCCCAGCGCGGCTCGCGCGTGACGAAGCCCAGGCGCTGCTGCAACTCCACGCTGTCGACCTTGTAGACCACGCCGTCGATGTCGAAGGGCAGCGCGTCGCGTTTCGCCCCCATCGCGGCATGGAAAGCCACCAGGCCCTCGGCGCCCAGCGCCACGGCGCGGTCGGCACACACGGGCAGGCCGAAAGCGGCCAGCGCATCCAGCGTGGCGCTGTGCGTGGGCGGCTGCGCCCAGCCCTGCACCTCGCCCAGGCCGTAGGCGTAGAAGCTCAGCGGCCTTTGCGCGGTGATGGCCGGGTCCAGCTGGCGCACGGCGCCGGCCGCGGTGTTGCGCGGGTTGATGTAGGTCTTCTCGCCCTTCTCGCGCTGTCGTTCGTTCAGGCGCTCGAAGTCATCGCGGCGCATGTAGACCTCGCCACGCACCTCCAGCACGGGTGGCAGGCTTTCAGCCTCGCCCCTCAAGCGCAGCGGGATCTGCCCGATGGTGCGGATGTTCTGCGTCACGTCCTCGCCCGTCTCGCCATCGCCGCGCGTGGCGGCCTGCACCAGCACGCCGTGCTCGTAGCGCAGGTTCAGCGCCAGGCCGTCGAACTTCAGCTCGGCGTTGTAGGCCACGGGCGGCGCTTCGGGCGACAGCGCGAGTTCGCGGCGCACACGCTCGTCGAAAGCCGTGGCACCTGCGGCGGTGGTGTCGGTCTCGGTGCGGATGCTCAGCATCGGCACCGCGTGCCGCACGGGCGTGAAGCCATCGAGCACCCGGCCGATGACCCGCTGCGTCGGCGAATCGGCCGTCAGCAGCTCGGGGTGCGCAGCCTCGATGGCCTGCAGCTCCTGGAACAGGCGGTCGTACTCGGCGTCAGGCAGCGCAGGCGCATCCAGCACGTAGTACAGGTGGGCGTGGTGGTGCAGCTGCGCGCGCAGCTCGGCGGCGCGCGGCGCCAGGTCGGTCTCGGCACTCATGGGGGGTCAGCTGAAAAGGCGGCGCGCCGCGGGTGAGCCGGCGGCCAGGTCCAGCGCTTCCAGGCGGGCGTAGAGCTCGTTCACCTCGCGGCCGATGCCGGCGAAGTCGTGCAGGGTCAGCGGCTGCCCCTGGTCGTCCACCACGGTGGCGTCGAGGTCGTCGCTCAGTTGCTTGCCCAGCAGGTGCCAGGCCGGGAAGGGCTCGGCGCTGGCGGCCGTCTGCGGCACGTCGAGCACCAGCGCACACTCGCGCACCGCGGCGGCCTGCGGGCTCTCGCCCAGCGCGGCCAAGGCGGCTTGCGCGTCCACGGCCAGCACCAGCACCGGCGGCGCGCCCTCTTCGTCGGACGGCAGCACCATGCGGCCGGGCACCGCCCCAGGCACCAGGCCCGCGCGCTGCGCCACCTGCTGCACGAAAGCCACACTCCAGGCCACGCTGTTGGTGCGCAGCGTGACGGTGAGCTGCGCATCCAGCGGGCTGGTCAGGCCATCGAGTTCGCGCGCGCGGGCCACCACCTCCAGCATGTCGGGCGGGTCCATGCGCGCGCCCATGGCGTCGGCGAAGGCCTGCAGCTTCTGGATGAACTCGCTGTACTCGATCTCGCCCAGGGCGCCCGTGCGGCTGGCCAGTTGCACTCCGGCCTGCAGCTCGCCATAGCGCCGGCCGGCCTGCAGGGGTTCCCAGGTGCCGGTTTCGGTGTCCAGGCCTTCGATGTAGAAGGGCTTGCTGCCGGCGCGGCGGCTGGGCGGCAGGTGCTGCAGCGCCATGTCGCCGCTGACCGGGGCTTCCAGCACCATGGGCACGATGGCGTCGATCAGCGCGTCCAGGCGCGGCACGCGGCGGGCCGGCGTGCGCAGGGGCGCGGGCTCGGTGTCGGGGTCGGTGTCGGTGTCGGCAAGCCCAGCCGTCACGGGGTCGGCGCCCAGGGGCGGCTCGACCCGGTCACCGGGCAGCACGCTGGTGGGCCCGCCGCGGGGCTGGCCGTGCTGGGCCGCGCGGCGCGTGGTCCACCAGCCGTGCAGGCCCAAGCCGGCCAGCACGGCCGCGCCCGCCAGGGCCAGCGCTGTGCCGAGGCCCAGCTCCATTCAGGCTTCCGCCATCGACAGCGCCGCTTCCATGTCCACCGCCACGATGCGGCTGACACCCTGCTCCTGCATCGTCACGCCGATGAGCTGCTCGGCCATTTCCATCGCGATCTTGTTGTGGCTGATGAAGAGGAACTGCGTGCCCTTCAGGCTCATCTCGTGCACGAGGTTGCGGTAGCGCTCGGTGTTGGCGTCGTCCAGCGGCGCGTCCACCTCGTCCAGCAGGCAGAAGGGCGCGGGGTTGAGCATGAAGATGGCGAACACCAGCGCGATGGCCGTGAGCGCCTTCTCGCCGCCCGAGAGCAGGTGGATGGTGCTGTTCTTCTTGCCCGGCGGCTGGGCCATCACCTGCACGCCGGCATCGAGGATCTCGGTGCCCGTCATCACCAGCTTGGCATTGCCGCCGCCGAAGAGCGTGGGGAACATGCGCCCGAAGTGCTCATTCACCTGGTTGAAGGTGCTGGCCAGCAGGTCGCGCGTTTCCAGGTCGATCTTGGTGATGGCGTCTTCCAGTGTCTTGATCGCATCGAGCAGGTCGGCGTTCTGCGCATCCAGGAAGGTCTTGCGCTCGCGGCTGGCGGTCAGCTCGTCCAGCGCCGCCAGGTTCACCGCACCCAGGGCGTTGATCTCCTTCTGGATGCGGTCGATCTCGGTCTGCAGGCCCCAGAGCTTGATGCCGTCGCGCTCGATGCCCTGCGCCAGCGCCTCCAAGTCGACCTCGGCCGCGGTCAGCTGTTCCAGGAACTGCGCGCCGCCCAGCTGCGCCGCCTGCAGCTCCAGCTGCAGCTTGGTGATCTGCTCGCGCAGCGGCTCCAGGCTGCGTTCGAAGCCCAGCTTCTGCTCGTCGGCGCGGCGCAGCTGCGCGCTCAGGTCGTCGTACTCGCTGCGCGCCAGGCCGAGGGCCTTCTCGCGCTCGCTCTTCAGTTCCAGAGCAGCCTGCAGGCCGCTCTGCGCGGCGGCGTCGTCGAAGCTGCCCAGCTCCAGCTGCAGCTGTTCGCCGGCCTGCAGGTTGGCCGCCACCTGCGCCGCGGCGGTTTCGATGCTGCGCTGCAGCTCGTCGCGCCGCGCGGCCAGCGCACGCGCCTGGAAGCGGGCCTCCTGCGCCTGGCGCTCCAGCGCGCGCTGCTGCTCGCGCGCATCGGCCAGCTTGCGCTCGGCGGCGATGACGGCGTCTTCGAGTTCGGCGTGTTTCTGCTGCGCGTCGCCCAGGCCGATGTCCAGCTCTTCGAAGCGCGCTTCGCCCGTGGCCTTGCGCTCTTCCAGCGCTTCCATCTGCGCGTCGATCTCGGCCAGCTCTTCGCTGAGCTGCTCGCGCCGGCTGGTGGCGGCCTCGGCCTGCTGCGTCAGGCGCAGCAGTTCCACGTGCAGGCCGTGGGCGCGGTTCTGCGCCTCGGCGGCCTCGCGGCGGGCGGTCTGCAGGTGCTGGCTGGCCTCGGTGTAGGCGGCTTCCAGGCGCACGCTGGCGCTCCTGGCGTCGTCGGCGATCAGCGCCTGCGCCTTCTGCTGGCGGCCCAGGTTCTCGATCTCCTGCGCGCGGGCCAGCATGCCGGCCTGTTCGCTGTCGGGCGCATAGAAGGCCACGGCGTGCGCGCTGACGGCATGGCCTTCGCGCGTCATGATCACTTCGCCCGGTGTGAGCTGGCTGCGTTGCGCCAGCGCTTCGTCGATGCTGGTGGCGGTGTAGACACCTTCCAGCCAATCCGACAGCAGCGCCTTCAGCCCCGCATCGCCCAGCTGGAGACGCTGCGCCAGCTGCGGCAGCGTCTGGTGCGTGTGCGGTGCGGCGCCGGCGGGCGTGGCGTAGAAGGCCAGCTTGGCCGGCGGCGCATCGGTGGCGAAGGCGCGCACGGTGTCGAGCCGACCCACGGCCAGCGCGTTCAGGCGCTCGCGCAGCGCGGCTTCCAGCGCCGTTTCCCAGCCGGCTTCGATGTGCACCTGCGTCCACAGGCCCTGCAGGCCGGAGAGGCCATGCTTTTCCAGCCAGGGCTTGAGCTTGCCCTCGGTCTGCACCTTCTCCTGCAGCGCGCGCAGCGCATCGAGGCGTGCGCCGATGTCGGACAGGCGTGCCGACTCGCTGCTCACGCGGGCCTGCGCGGCGCGGCGCTGCTCATCGAGCTGCGGCACCTCTTCCTGCAGCTCGTGCAGGCGGGCGTCGAGCACGTCTCGCTGCTCGGCCGCTGCCGCCTCCTGGGCGCGCAGGGTGTCGATCTTGCCCATGTCGGGCGCCTGCAGGCCCTGGCGCTCGGTGGCCAGGCGCTCGCGCCGCGTGCGCAGCCCGCGAGACTGCTCTTCGATGCTGCGGCTCTCCGCCGCCAGCACCTGGATCTGCTGCTGCACCTGCACCACGTTCTGGCGCTGCTGGTTGGCCACGCCCTGCGCCGTGCGCACCGCGTCTTCCAGCGTCGGCAACTCGAAGCCCTGCTCTTCGGCCTGGGCGGCCAGCACGCCGGCCTGCTCGTCAGCGCCTTCGATCTGCGCGGCGATGTCTTCCAGCTCGGCCTTGGCCGTCTCCTGCCGGTCTTCCCACTGCGCGTTCTGCGTCTTCAGGTCGGCCAGACGCTGTTGCGCGCGCTGGCGGCCTTCCACCACGTAGCGAATGCGTTCTTCGAGCCGGCTGACTTCCAGCGCAGCCTCACCCAGGGCGCCCTGCTTGGCGTGCAGCACGTCGTTGGCGGCGTAGTGCGCCTGGCGCACCTGCTCCAACTGCGCTTCCACGGCGCGCAGGTCGGCCATGCGGCTTTCCAGGGCGTTGGTGGCGGCCAGGGCGGCGGCCTGCACGCGGGCTTCTTCGCTGGCGGCGTCGCGGTGCTTCAGGAACCACAGCTGGTGCAGCCTGGTGGTGCCCTGCTCCTGCAGGCTGCGGTATTGCGCGGCCACTTCGGCCTGCTTCTCCAGCTTCTCGAGGTTGCCGCCCAGCTCACGCAGGATGTCTTCCACGCGCGTGAGGTTCTCGCGCGTGTCCTTGAGGCGGTTCTCGGTTTCCCGGCGGCGCTCTTTGTACTTGCTGACGCCGGCGGCTTCTTCCAGGAAGAGGCGCAGCTCTTCGGGCCGGCTTTCGATGATGCGGCTGATGGTGCCCTGGCCGATGATGGCGTAGGCCCGCGGGCCCAGGCCGGTGCCGAGGAAGACGTCCTGCACGTCACGCCGGCGCACCGGCTGGCTGTTGATGAAGTAGCTGCTGGTGCCGTCGCGCGTGAGCACGCGCTTGACGGCGATCTCGGCAAAGGCGTTCCACTGGCCGCCGGCACGCGCCAGCGTGTTGTCGAACACCAGCTCCACGCTGGCGCGGCTGGCCGGCTTGCGGTTGCCGCTGCCGTTGAAGATGACGTCCTGCATGCTCTCGCCACGCAGCTCAGACGCCTTGCTCTCGCCGAGCACCCAGCGCACGGCGTCCATGATGTTGCTCTTGCCGCAGCCGTTGGGGCCCACCACGCCCACGCGCTGCCCGGGCAACTGGAAGGTGGTGGGTTCGGCGAAGGACTTGAAGCCCGCAAGCTTGATCTGGTTCAGGCGCATCGGGGGCCGTCGTGAGCACCGGCGAGTGCGGCAGAGCGCGATCGCAAGTGCTTGATTTCATTGAGAAATTGCGCCAACTACCAAGGCGCAGGGCGGGCGCGATGATAGCATCGCCACCCCTTCCAGCCGCCCCGACGCCATGGCCCGCAAGACACCGCCCTCGCCCCCCGAACGCGCCAAGCCCGCCACACCGCCCAGCGCGCCGGGCAAGGAACTGCAGGCCTTCCCGAACCCGGCCCCCGAGCGCGACTACCTCATCCACTTCGACGTGCCCGAGTTCACTTGCCTCTGCCCGCTGACCGGCCAGCCCGATTTCGCGCACTTCAAGATCGACATCGTGGCCGACCGCTTCTGCGTCGAGACCAAGAGCCTGAAGCAGTATTTCTGGAGCTACCGGAACGAGGGCGCCTTCCATGAGAAGGTGACCAACACCATCGTCAGCGACATCGTGAAGGCCATCGCGCCGCGCTACGTGCGCATCCACGCCGACTGGTTCGTGCGCGGCGGCATCCGCACCCTGGTGACGGTGGAACACCGCCAGAAGGGCTGGAAGCCGGCCCCGAAGGTGGACCTGCCCGGCGCCTGACGCCCATGCCGCGCCTGCACGATGCCCGGCCCCCGGCCCCGGTGCCCTCGGCGGCCGCAGGCGTCACCGTGCCCACCGTGCCCGCCAGGCCGGCGTACCAGAAGTTCGCCGTGGACGTGCACCCCAGCGCCATCGACGGCCAGGGGGCCTTCGCGGCCGAGGCCGTGCGCGCGCGGCTGAAGATCGGCGAGATCCGCGGCGAGAGCATCAGCGTGCAGGAAGCGCGCATCCGCGCCACGCGCAGCGAACGCATCATGATCGTGGAGCTGAGCGCCCGCAAAGCCATCGACTTCAGCAAGAGCGCCGATCCCATGCGCTACACCAACCACAGCTGCCGCCCCAACGCGCGGCTGTGCATCCGCCAGGGGCGGGTGGAGTTCTACGCGCTGCGCGACATCGCGCCCGGTGAAGAGATCACCGTCGACTACGGCGAAACCCACCACGAAGGCCGCCTGGCCTGCCGCTGCGGCGTGGCCGGCTGCCGAGGGGCGCTGTAGGTCTGCTCAGGGCCTGCAGCAGCCTGGTTCCAGGCTCGATGCAGGCCTGATCCCGGCCCGCATCGGCGCGCAGCCCCCTCGGCCGCAAAAGGCCGAACTTGAGCGCTGAACACCCCGAAATCACCAGGGCTTGCGCGGGCTCAAGCTGGCCCGCGAACTCCCGATATCCCAGGGACCCCGGGCCTTTTCGCGGCTCGTGAGCCATGACCTGACCCCTCTACACCGGAGATAGACCCATGAAGAGCCTCTACGCGTTCGCCGCCGCTGCCCTGCTGAGCGCCAGCTTCGCCGCCCACGCCAACGACCCCAAGACCGCCATCGCCGCGCTGGAGGCCCGCCTGGCCAAGATCGGCCCGGCCAAGGTGGAAGGCACCGACAAGGCCGGCGACAAGACCGTCGGCGCGCTGTTCTTCGGCCCGCGCAAGATCAACAACAACTACGACGTCGTCGACGAGATCAAGAAGAGCACCGGCGCCAGCGCCACGGTGTTCGTGAAGGACGGCGACGACTACGTCCGCGTCAGCACCAACGTGCTCACGCCCGAGGGCAAGCGCGGCGTGGGCACCACGCTGGCCCGCGCCAAGGCCTACGAGGCGATGAACAAGGGCGAGAAGTTCTGCGGCGAGGTCGACGTGCTGGGCACCAAGTTCGACGCCTGCTACCACCCCATCAAGGACGCCGGCGGCAAGACCATCGGCCTGACCTACGTCGGCTACAAGAAGTGAGACCCCGCGCGCACGGCGTGCGCGGCAGGCAAAAAGAGCGAGACAACACACGAGGATGAACACCATGGCCCGCTTCTCGACCTGGTTCGGCAGCATGCGCATCGGCACCCGGCTGAGCCTGGCTTTTGCCACGGTGCTGACGCTGACCGCCCTGCTCGGTATCGCGTCGGTGGTGAACCTGGCACGCGTCAATGCAGCGTCCGATGACCTGGCCAGGCACTGGTTGCCGAGCGTCGGCGCGTTGGGCGAGGCACGCGCGGCCATGCTCGAGTACCGCGATCTGGAGATGAAGCACGCGCGGGCGGCCGACGCCAGCTACCGTGCCGAATACGAAGACAAGCTGAAGGAAGTGCACGGCCGCGTCGATGCGAAGCTCGCCGCGCACGCGCAGCTGGCGGCCCTGACCGAGGAAAAGGCCATGGCCACCGCCTTGGGTGCCAAGTGGAAGGAGTATCTGGGCTTCAGCGCCAAGGTGCAGGAACTGGGGCGCAGCGAGAAGGTCGACGACGCGCGGGACATCAGCGATGGTGCGGCCAAGATGGCCGCCGACGAAGCCATCGCCGAGCTGGACAAGCTATCGGCCTTCAGCTTCGAACGGGGCAGCCATGCTGCCGACGGCGCAGCGGCCACTTACAAGCTGAGCCGCACGGTCAACCTGGGCCTGGTGGCCCTGGCCCTGGCCCTGGGCGTGGTGATGGCGGTGCTGATCACGCGCGGGCTGCTCAAGCAACTGGGCGGCGAGCCTGCCGTGGCCTCGGCCGTGGCACGCGCCGTGGCCGAAGGCAACCTCAGCACCAACATCCCGCTGCGCCGCGGAGACACCACCAGCCTCATGGCCGGCCTGAAGCACATGCAGACCAGCCTGGCCACCGTGGTGCAGCAGGTGCGCAGCGGCAGCGAACGCGTGGCCGGCGCCAGCAACGAGATCGCGCAGGGCAATGCCGACCTCTCGGCACGCACCGAGCAGCAGGCCAGCGCGCTGCAGGAGACATCGGCCTCGATGGAGCAACTGGGCAGCACGGTGCAGCAGAACGCCCAGAGTGCCCGCCAGGCCGACGAACTGGCCAACAACGCCAGCGTCGTGGCCAGCCGCGGCGGCGAGGCTGTCACGCGGGTGGTGCAGACCATGCGCGGCATCAACGAGAGCAGCCGCAAGATCGCCGACATCATCGGCACGATCGACGGCATCGCCTTCCAGACCAACATCCTGGCACTGAACGCCGCCGTGGAAGCCGCGCGTGCCGGCGAGCAGGGCCGTGGCTTCGCGGTGGTGGCCAGCGAAGTGCGCAGCCTGGCCCAGCGCAGCTCCGAGGCGGCCAAGGAAATCCGCAGCCTGATCGCGGCCAGCGTGGAACGTGTCGAGCAGGGCACCGCCCAGGTCGACGAAGCCGGCGCCACGATGACCGAGGTGGTGAACTCCATCACCCGCGTGACGGCCATCGTGCGAGAGATCAGCTCGGCCAGCCAGGAGCAGAGCGCCGGCGTGGCGCAGGTGGGCCAGGCGGTCACGCAGATGGACCAGACCACGCAGCGCAATGCAGCCCTCGTGGAGCAGAGTGCGGCGGCCGCCGAGAGCCTGCGCCACGAAGCCCAGCAGCTGGTGGACGTGGTGGCGGCTTTCCGCCTGCAGCACGCCTGAGACGGCCCCGCGGGCGGCCAGCGGCCGCCTTGACCTCGGCGGCGGTGCGAGGGGACCGGGATAATCCCGGTGCATGAACCCCCTGCTCGCCCGCCTGCACCCTTACCCGTTCGAGCGCTGGCGCGAACTCACCGCCGACATCACGCCCAACCCGGCCTACCGGCCCATCAGCCTGGGCATTGGCGAGCCCAAGCACGCCACGCCGGTGCTGATCGAGGATGCGCTGCTGCAGGCCCTGCCCACCCTGAGCGCCTACCCCGCCACGCTGGGCGAGCCCGCGCTGCGCGAGGCCTTCACCGGCTGGGTGCAGCGGCGTTACGGCGTGGTGCTGAACCCGGGCACCCAGGTGCTGCCCGTGAATGGCTCGCGCGAGGCCCTCTTCGCGCTGGCGCAGACGGTGCTGGACCCGGCCGAGCGCGACGCGCTGGTGGTGTGCCCCAACCCGTTCTATCAAATCTACGAAGGCGCGGCGCTGCTCGGCGGCGCGCAGACGCATTTCGTGCCCAGCGACCCGGCGCGCAATTTCGCCGCCGATTGGGGCGCGGTCAGCGAGGCCACCTGGGCGCGCACGCGGCTGCTCTACGTCTGCAGCCCGGGCAACCCCACCGGCGCGGTGATGCCGCTGTCGGAATGGCAGACCTTGTTCGAGCTGAGCGAGCGCCACGGCTTCGTGATCGCCAGCGACGAGTGCTACAGCGAGATCTACTTCCGCGACGAGCCGCCGCTCGGCGCCCTGCAGGCTGCGCAGGCGCTGGGGCGCAGCGATTTCAAGAACCTGATCGCGCTCACCAGCCTGTCCAAGCGCAGCAACGTGCCCGGCCTGCGCTCGGGCTTCGTGGCCGGTGACGCCAAGCTCATCAAGGCCTTCCTGCTCTACCGCACCTACCACGGCAGCGCCATGGGCGGCCTGGTGCAGCGCGCGAGCATCGCCGCCTGGAACGACGAAGCCCACGTGGTGGCCAACCGCGAGCTCTACCGCCGCAAGTTCGCGCAGGTCACGCCTGTTCTGGCGCAGGTGCTCGACGTGCAGTTGCCCGACGCCGCCTTCTACCTCTGGGCCGGCATTCCGGCTGTGCCCGGCGGCCCGGCGGGGCCGGGCGACGAGATCGCCTACGCCCGCGGCCTGCTCGCTCAATACAATGTGCAGGTCCTGCCGGGCAGCCTGCTGGCGCGCAGCGTGGCCGGCCACACCCCCCCCAACCCCGGCACCGGCCGCATCCGCATGGCCCTGGTGGCGCCGGTGGCCGAATGCCTGGAAGCCGCCGAACGCATCGTCCGGTACACCCAAGAACTCACCGAAAGCCCGCGATGAATCTCGCCCAACTGCAAGCCACCATCGACACCGCCTGGGAAGCCCGCGCCGAGATCAGCGCGCTCAACGCCCCTGACGTGCGCGAAGCGGTGGAAGCCGTGATTGCCGAACTCAACGGCGGCCGCCTGCGCGTGGCCGAGCAGCGCGGCGTGGGCGAGTGGCAGGTGAACCAATGGCTGAAGAAGGCCGTGCTGCTGAGCTTCCGCCTGAACGACAACGCCGTGATGCGCGCCGGCGACCTGGGCTTCTTCGACAAGGTGAAGACCAAGTTCAGCCACCTGGACGAGGCGCAGATGCGCGAAGCCGGCGTGCGCGTGGTGCCGCCGGCCGTGGCGCGCCGCGGCAGCTTCGTCGCCAAGGGCGCGGTGCTGATGCCCAGCTACGTGAACATCGGCGCCTACGTGGGCGAGAACACCATGGTCGACACCTGGGCCACCGTGGGCAGCTGCGCGCAGATCGGCAAGAACGTGCACCTGAGCGGCGGCGTGGGCATCGGCGGCGTGCTGGAGCCGCTGCAGGCCAACCCCACCATCATCGAAGACAACTGCTTCGTCGGCGCGCGCTCGGAGGTCGTGGAAGGCGTGATCGTCGAAGAGAACTCGGTGCTGGGCATGGGTGTGTACCTCGGCCAGAGCACGCCCATCTTCAACCGCGAAACCGGCGAGATCAGCTACGGCCGCGTGCCCAGCGGCAGCGTGGTGGTCAGCGGCAACCTGCCCAAGACGGCGGCGGGCGGCCAGCCCTACAGCCTGTACGCCGCCGTCATCGTCAAGCGCGTCGACGCGCAGACGCGCAGCAAGACCAGCATCAACGAGCTGCTGCGCGCCTGAGGCCGCGTTCCCTGCACCTGCCCTTCTGCTGAGGACCGAGCATGGCCAACAATCTGGAACGCGTTCTGCGCCTGATGGCGGAGAAAAACGCGTCCGACGTCTACATGTCGGCCAACACGCCCATCCTCATCAAGATCAACGGGCAGATCCTCCAGCTCTCCGACCAGGTCCTCACCACGCACCAGACGCGCCAGCTGCTGGCCGAGATGCTGGCACCGCAGCAACTGGAAGAGCTCGACGACACCGGCGAGCTCAACGTCGGCATCAGCGTCTCACGCGTGGGCAGCTTCCGGCTCTCGGCCTTCAAGCAGCGGGGCAGCATCGCCGCGGTCATCCGCTGCATTCCCTTCGAGATCCCATCGCTCGATTCGCTGGGCGTGCCGCCGCTGCTGGCGCAGCTGGTGACGGAGAAGCGCGGCCTCATCCTGATGGTGGGCGCCACCGGCACCGGCAAGAGCACCACGCTGGCGTCCATGCTGGAATGGCGCAACCAGCAGATGACGGGGCACATCCTCACCATCGAAGACCCCATCGAGTTCCTCTTCAGCAACAAGAAGAGCGTGATCAACCAGCGCGAGGTGGGCCGCGACACGCAAAGCCTGCAGATCGCGCTGAAGAATGCGCTGCGCCAGGCGCCCGACTGCATCCTCATCGGCGAAATCCGCGACCGCGAGACCATGAGCGCGGCGCTCAGCTACGCGCTCTCGGGCCACCTGGTGCTGGCCACGCTGCACGCGAACAACAGCTACCACGCGATGGGGCGCATCCTGTCGTTCTACACGCCCGAAGCGCGGCCCACGCTGCTGTCCGACCTGTCCAGCGGCCTTCGCGCGGTGATCTCGCAGCGCCTGCTGCGCAGCAACAGCGGCGGCCGCGTGCCGGCGGTGGAAGTGCTGCTGAACACCAAGCTCGTGAGCGAGCTCATCGACAAGGGCGACCTGTCCGCCATCAAGGAAGCCGTGGAGAAGAGCCTGGCCGAAGGCTCGCAGACCTTCGAGGCCGACATCGCGCGGCTCATCAGCGAAGGCGTGGTGTCGCGCGACGAAGGCCTGGCCTACGCCGATTCGCCCACCAACCTGCTGTGGCGCCTGCAGAACGAGCAGGCACCAGCCTCGCGCACCGCGCCCAAGAAGGAAGAGCAGGAAGCGCCCACCTTCACCGAGTTCAGCATCGACGTGCGGCCCGAAGAGCCCCGGGCCAGCGCGCAGCCGCCGTGGGCGACCACGAAGCGATGACCGGCACCACCGCGGCCGTGGGCGCCACGCTGCGCCTGACCGAGGCGCTGATCGCCTGCCGCTCCGTGACCCCGGCCGACGCCGGCTGCCGCGCGCTGCTGCTGCAGCACCTGCAGCCTGCCGGGTTCGCCTGCGAGGCGCTGGACGCCGGCCCGCCCGAGGCCCGCGTGACCAACCTCTGGGCGGTGCACGACGCCGGCGTGCCCGGGCCCACGCTCGTGTTCGCCGGCCACACCGACGTGGTGCCCACCGGCCCGCTGGAACGCTGGGCCACCGACCCCTTCGTGCCCACGCACCGCAGCGGCGCCGCCTACCCCAACGGGCCGCGCCTCTTCGGGCGCGGTGCGGCCGACATGAAGGCCGCCGTGGCCGCCATGACGGTGGCCGCCTGCGAGTTCGTGGCCGCCCACCCCCGGCACCCGGGCCGCGTGGCGCTGCTCATCACCAGCGATGAGGAAGGCCCGGCCCTGCACGGCACCCGGCACGTGGTGGAGCTGCTGCGCGCGCGCGGCGAGCGGCTGGACGGCTGCATCGTCGGCGAGCCCACCTCGGTACACCGGCTGGGCGACATGGTGAAGAACGGCCGGCGCGGCACGCTGTCGGGGCGGCTGGTGGTGCACGGCGTGCAAGGCCACATCGCCTACCCGCAACTGGCCGCCAACCCGCTGCACCTGCTGGCGCCGGCGCTGGCCGAGCTGGTGGCCACCGAGTGGGACCGCGGCAACGCGTTTTTCCCGCCCACCAGCTTCCAGGTCAGCAACATCCATGCGGGCACGGGGGCGTTCAACGTCATCCCGGGCGAGCTGGTGCTCGACTTCAACTTCCGCTTCAGCACCGAAAGCACGCCGGCCGCGCTGCGCCAGGGCGTTGAAGCAGTGCTGCAGCGCCACGCCGTGCCGCACACGCTGGAATGGACGCTGGGGGGCGAGCCCTTTCTCACCCCACCCGGCACGCTGAGCACCGCGCTGCTGGCGGCCATTGCCGCCGCTTGTGGCGAGGGCCAGGGCGCCGATCTCAGCACCGAACTCAGCACGACGGGCGGCACCAGCGACGGCCGCTTCATCGCGCAGATCTGCCCCCAGGTGATGGAGTTCGGCGTCATCAACGAAAGCATCCACAAGCTCGACGAGTGGGTGGACGTGGCGGCGCTGGAGCCGCTGAAGCAGGTCTACCGCCAGACGGCCGAAGGCTTTCTCGGCACGGCGGCGGCATGAAGCTGATCACCCTGGTGGAGCAGGCCGCCGAACGCCTGCAGGCCGCGGGTGTGCACTTCGGCCATGGCACCACCAACGCCTTCGACGAAGCCGCCTGGCTGGTGCTGTGGCGCCTGCGCTTGCCGCTCGATGCGCTGGATGCCGAGGCCGAACGCGACACCCGCGCGGAAGAGCAACTGCAGGTGCAGGCCCTCGTGGAAGAACGCATCCGCACGCGCCGCCCCGCCGCCTACCTGACCGGTGAAGCCTGGCTGCAGGGCGTGCCCTTCTTCGTGGACGAGCGCGTGATCATCCCGCGTTCGCTGATCGCCGAGCCACTGGCCGAAGGCAGCTTCGACGCCTGGCTGCATCCGCAAACACAACAGGTGCTGGACCTGTGCACCGGCAACGGCAGCCTGGCGGTGCTGGCGGCGATGGCCTGGCCCGAGGTGCAGGTGGCCGCCGCCGACCTCAGCGCCGACGCGCTGGCCGTGGCCGCGAAGAACGTCGCCCGCCACGGCCTGCAAGACCGCATCACGCTGCACC
Organism: Rubrivivax rivuli; assembly: GCF_004016505.1. GTDB lineage: Bacteria > Pseudomonadota > Gammaproteobacteria > Burkholderiales > Burkholderiaceae_C > Rubrivivax > Rubrivivax rivuli. Next base: position 45,861 of record NZ_SACR01000002.1, read on the forward strand.
AGGGCGACGGCCTGGCCGCCGTGGCCGGCCGGCGCTTCGACCTGGTGCTGTGCAACCCGCCCTACGTCAACAGCGGCTCGATGGCGGCGCTGCCGCCCGAGTACCGCGCCGAGCCATCGCTGGCCCTGGCCGGCGGCGATGACGGCATGGACTTCATCCGCCGCCTGCTGGCCGCGCTGCCGCAGCACCTGAACGACGAGGGCGTGCTGGTGCTGGAGATCGGCCACGAGCGCGCCCACTTCGAAGCCGCCTTTCCGGCGCTGGAGGTGGTGTGGCTCAGCACCAGCGCCGGCGACGACCAGGTGCTGCTCATCACCGCCGAGGCCTTGCGCCATGCTGGCGCCTTGCCTGCCCAAGAGAACCCATGATCCAGATTTCCCAGGTCACCCTGCGCCGCGGCGTGAAGGTCGTGCTGCAGAACGCCAGCGTGACGCTGCAGCCGCGCGAGAAGGTCGGCCTCATCGGCCGCAACGGCGCCGGCAAGTCCAGCCTCTTCGCGCTGATGACGAACCGGCTGCAGGCCGATGCCGGCGATGTCGACATCCCGCCGCGCTGGCGCGTGGGCGAGGTGGCGCAGGACGTGCCTGAAACGGACGACGGCGCCACCGACTTCGTGCTGCAAGGCGACATCCCGCTGATGCAGGCGCAGGCCGCGCTGGCCGCCGCCGAAGCCGCCGACGACGGCCACGCCATGGCCGAGGCCCACCAGGCGCTGGACGAAGCCGGCGCCTTCGACGCACCGGCGCGCGCGCAGGCGCTGCTGCTGGGCCTGGGCTTCCGATCGGACCAGCTCGATGCGCCGGTCAACACCTTCTCGGGCGGCTGGCGCATGCGGCTGCAGCTGGCGCGCGCACTGATGTGCCCGTCGGACCTGCTGCTGCTGGACGAACCCACCAACCACCTCGACCTCGACGCGCTGGTGTGGCTGGAAGCCTGGCTCAAGCGCTACGAGGGCCTGATGATCATCATCAGCCACGACCGCGAGTTCCTCGACGCCATCTGCAACGTCATCGTCCACCTGGAGGACCAGCAGCTCACGCGCTACAGCGGCAACTACACGGCCTTTGAAGAGATGCGCGCCGAGCGCCTGAGCCAAGCCGCCGCGGCCTTCGCCAAGCAGCAGGAGCGTGTGGCCCACCTGCAGAAGTTCATCGACCGCTTCAAGGCCAAGGCCAGCAAGGCCAAGCAGGCGCAAAGCCGCGTGAAGGCCCTGGCGCGCATGGAGAAGCTGGCGCCGGTGATGACGGCCGGCGACTTCCATTTCGAGTTCCGCGAACCGCTGAGCCTGCCCAACCCCATGCTGGCCTTCGACGGCATCAGCTGCGGTTATGCCGGCACGCCCATCGTGCAGAACGTCAGCCGCAGCGTGCTGGCAGGTCAGCGCATCGGCATCCTGGGCGCCAACGGGCAGGGCAAGTCGACGCTGGTGAAGACGATCGCCGGCGCCATCCCGTTGATCAGCGGCAAGACGACACAGGGCAAAGGCCTGGTGATCGGCTACTTCGCGCAGCAGGAAGTGGACGTGCTGTGCCTGGACGACGGCCCGCTGATGCACATGGTGCGCCTGGCGCGCGACGTGGGCCCCGCCGCGCGCGAGCAGGAGCTGCGAGATTTCCTGGGCCGCTTCCGCTTCGTCGGCGACATGGTGCAGCAGGCCGTGGGCAGCCTCTCGGGTGGCGAGAAGGCGCGCCTGGTGCTGGCCATGCTGGTGTGGCAGCGCCCCAACCTGCTGCTGATGGACGAGCCCACCAACCACCTCGACCTGCAGACGCGCGAGGCGCTGTCCATCGCGCTGAACGAGTTCGAAGGCACGGTGATGCTGGTCAGCCACGACCGCGCGCTGCTGCGCGAGACCTGCGACGAGTTCTGGCTCGTGGCCAAGGGCAAGGTCGAGCCTTTCGACGGCGACCTCGACGACTACCAGAAGTGGCTGCTCGATGTCTCGCGCGCTGCGGCGCGCGGCCAGCCCATCCCCGACCCGCCGCGCGGCAACAGCGTGGCCGAAGCGCCGGCGCCTGCGGCCAAGCCCAAGGCCGCCGCACCCGCGCCAGCCGCCGGCAAACCGTCTGCGCCCGCGCCGAGCAAAGCCCCTTCCCCGCCGCCCCCGGCCAGCCGCGAAGACCGCGACAAAGCCAAGCAGGCCCGCATCAAGCAGGCCGAGGTCACGCGCCCGCTGCGCAACGAACTGGCCGGCATCGACATGCGGCTGGCCAAGCTGGCCGCCGAGAAGACGGCGCTGGAGGCCGAGCTCTCGCGCCCCGACGCCAGCGCCGAGGCCTACGCCGACCTGGGCCGCCGCCTGGCCCACGCCAGCGCCGAGATGGCGATGCTGGAAGAGCGCTGGATCGAGCTGCAGACGCAGCTGGAAGCGCTGCAGGCCGGCTGAGTGGGCTGCGGGCGACGGGCGGCGGGCTGAAAGGGCCGCCCGCTTGTTTCACCACCGACAGCCGGCGGCTCGCCGTCATTTGCATTGCACACAATTCAATTGCGCGCTATATTAATGCCCATGCCGCGCTCCAAAGCCCCCAGCCCTACCGCCGACCCCGCCTGGCTCGCGCTGGACCACCAGCTCTGCTTCGCGCTGTATTCGGCCTCGCTGGCCATGACCAAGCTCTACAAGCCCTTGCTCGACCCGCTGGGCCTGACCTACCCGCAGTACCTCGTGATGCTGGTGCTGTGGGAAGGCGATGGCCTCACGGTGGGCGCCGTGGGCGAACGCCTGGCCCTCGACTCGGGCACGCTCACCCCGCTGCTCAAGCGCCTGGAAGGCGCAGGCTATGTGCAGCGCCTGCGTGATGCCGCCGACGAGCGCCGCGTGCTGTTGCAACTCACGCCTGCCGGCCGCGCGCTGAAACAGCGGGCCGCGGCCGTGCCGCCGCAGGTGGCCCAGGCCTCGGGCTGCACGCTCGGCGAACTCTCCTCGCTCACCGCGCGGCTGCACGCCCTGCGCGAAGAGCTCTCCGCGTCCCTCCCGCGCGTGGCCTGAACCGGCCCGCGTCTTTCACCCACCCCGCCCCGAAGGAAACACCATGGCCATCGACAAAGCCCTCTACACCGCCACCGCCACCAGCACCGGCGGCCGCGCCGGCACCACCGCCAGCAACGACGGCCGCCTGAAGTCGCAGCTGTCCACGCCCAAGGCGCTGGGCGGCGACGACGGCCCCGGCACCAACCCCGAGCAGCTGTTCGCCTCGGGCTACTCGGCCTGCTTCATCGGCGCGATGAAGGCCGTGGCCGCGCGCCAGAAGATCAGCCTGCCGGCCGAAGTGAGCATCACCGCCGAAGTGGCCATCGGCCCGATGACGGGCAAGGAAGGCGCCTTCAGCATCAGCGTCGCCATGGCCATCAGCATCCCCGGCATGGACAAGGCCGCCGCTGAAGCCCTGGTGGCCACCGCCCACCAGGTCTGCCCCTACAGCAACGCCACCCGCGGCAACATCGACGTGACGCTGTCGGTGGTCTGAAGCCCAGGCCTCACTCAGCCAGCTTCCACCAGCAGGTCCAGCATCAGCTCGATGCGGGCCTGCACCGGCGTCAGCGTGCCGGCGCTCGGCAGATCGTCGGGCGCCCCGCCCACCACGCCGCCGAGTTGGCAGCGCGAAGCGCGCAGCACGCGCACACCCTGCGCCATCGCGCGCTCGGCGGCGGCCTTCACGGCCGCGTGCACGCTGCCATTGCCGGTGCCAGCCACCACCAGGCCGCGGCTGCCAGCGGCCACCAGGGCCTCCACCACACGGCCATCGGCCAGGGCGTGGCTGGTGACGACGTCCACCAGTGGCCAGGGCTGGCCCGCCAGCAAACCGGGCAGGTGCGCGGCTGCGGCATGCGGCGTGCCTTCGGCCCAAGGCCGCAGCAGCCGCAGCCGGCCGTCTTCCAGCAGCGCCATCGGGCCTGCATCGCCGGCGCTGAAGGCGTCCACGCGGTAGCCGTGCACCTTGCGCAGGTCGGCCGCGCCGACCACCACGCCGCCCAGCACCGCCAGCACGCCACGCGCGCCCGGTGTGCCGGCCACGTTCACCGCATCGAAGAGGTTCTGCGGCCCGTCGGGCGACAGCGCCGTGGCCGGGCGCATGGCCGCGGTCAGCACCAGCGGCTTCTGCGGCGCCAGCACGCGGTGCAGCCAGTAGGCGGTTTCTTCCAGGGTGTCGGTGCCGTGTGTGACGACCACCCCGGCCACCTCGGGCCGCGCCAGGTGGGTGGCGCAGCGCGTGGCCAGCCGCGCCCACGTGGCGCCGTCCATGTTGCTGCTGTCGATCTGGGCGATGCTTTCGGCTTCCAGCGGCCGGCCTTGCAGCGCGGGCACGGCGGCCAACAGGGCCTCGGCACCCAGGGCGCCGGCGGTGTAGCCCGTGTGTTGCGTGGCGCTGGCGGCGGTGCCGGCGATGGTGCCGCCGGTGCCCAGGATGACGATCACGCCCTCGGTGCTTGGCATGGATGAGCTTTCTGGATAAAAATACAGCCACTGGACGGAATGCCAGTGCCCGCCAACCTACGGAAGTGCCTGCCGATGATCGATGACAGCCCCAAGCTCACCGCCCGCCAGCAACAGGTGCTCGACCTGGTGCAGAGCGCCATCGAACGCACCGGCGCGCCGCCCACGCGGGCCGAGATCGCGGCCGAGCTGGGCTTCAAGTCGGCCAACGCCGCCGAAGAGCACCTGCAGGCCCTGGCGCGCAAGGGCGTCATCGAACTGGTGGGCGGCACCTCGCGCGGCATCAGGTTGAAGTCTGACACGCTGCGCGCGCTGAACGAGGCGCGCCTGGCGCCCTTCGGCAAGCAGTACATGCTGCCGCTGCCGCACCTGGCGCAACTCACGCTGCCGCTGGTGGGCCGCGTGGCGGCGGGCAGCCCCATCCTCGCGCAAGAGCACGTCGACCAGACCTACCTGATGGAAGCCTCGATGTGGGCCCGCCGCCCCGACTACCTGCTGAAGGTGCGCGGCATGAGCATGCGCGACGCCGGCATCCTCGACGGCGACCTGCTCGCCGTGCAGAAGGCCAAGGACGCCAAGAACGGCCAGATCGTCGTGGCCCGCCTGGGTGACGACGTCACGGTCAAGCGCCTGCGCCGCACCAGCAAGGGCATCGAGCTGCTGCCCGAGAACCCCGATTTCCAGACCATCCACGTGCCTCTGGATGCGGCCGACTTCGAGCTGGAAGGCATCGCGGTGGGTCTCATCCGCAACACGATGCTCATGTGACATGGAGCCCCCAAGCTCGCTTCCGCTCGCTACCCCCCAAGGGGGCCGTCCGCTGACGGACCGGCCAAGCCGGATCCGTGGCGGGAAGCTTGATCGCGATCTCGGGAGTCCGCCACCCAAGGCCATCCCGCCGCGCAAGGCCCGGCACGCGGCCGAATGCGAACGGCTGGAGCAACTGCCCAACATCGGCCCCTCCATCGCCGGCGACCTGCGCAGCCTCGGCATCCAGCACCCGCAGGAACTGGCCGGCCGCGACCCGCATGCGCTCTACGTGGCGCTGTGCGAGAAAACCGGCAAGCGCCAGGATCCCTGCGTGCTCGACACCTTCATGGCCGCCACGGCCTTCATGGGCGGCGCCGAGGCGCGCCCGTGGTGGGACTACACCGCCGAGCGCAAGGCGCGCTACGGCGCGCTCTGAATCGCGGGGTCGTTCGCGGCCCCGCCACGTCGCCTCAGGGCCGCGCCGGCGTCACCACCAGCAGCTCGCCCGCCTCGCCGGCGCGCGGCCACAGCGGCACGTACTGCACCGCCACCCAGGGCTTCAGGAAGCTGCGGTAGGCCGCGGAGAACACGTTGCCGCTCTGGCCGGTGGAGCTCATCACCCGCGATTGCTGCGGGTCGCCCAGGTCGTACAGCGCGCGCAGGCTGGGGCCGTGGTCGCTGTGGAAGAGATCGCCGGTCAGCTTGTCGGGCCGCAGGTTCACGCGCGAAACGTTCACCGTGTGCGTGTCGCCGCCCACGGGCGCGCGCAGTTCGAAGAGCCGGTGCAGCACCGGCACCCGGCTGAAGGGCCGGTGTTCGCCGCGCGCCTGGTGGGCATCGCCCCAGCGCCACTTCGTGAGGTCGGCGCCAAAGCGCTGCTGCAGTTCGCCCAAGGCGCGTGTCAGCGCCAGGCCGGCCTGGTCGGCGCAGTTCTCGGCCAGTGGGGTGTCGCGCTGGTCGCACCAGGCGGCGTCGTCGGCCTTCAGCACCCGCTCCAGTGCATCCTGGAAGTTGCGGCCGGCCAGCGACTTCTCCCACAAGGCCTCGCTCACGTCGTCGGCGAACACGGCGCGGGCCAGCTGCCGCTGCCAGGCCCAGTAGATGAGGGGCGCGGCGCGGTCGGCGGCCATGCGGCCGTCGAAATCCTTCAGCAGCGCCTGCGCCGTCGGCGCCAGCGGGTGCACCGACTTCGCCTTCAGGGCAAAAGGCAGCAGCGGCGCGACGGCGAGAGACATCTCGTCGGCCAGCAGCGCCGCCAGGTCGTCCAGGCTGTGCTTGGGCTTGGCGCCCAGCACCTGCTCGATGCGCTGTTGCCGGTAGGGCAACGCCCACTCGCTGGTGAGGTAGTGCGGGTAGTCGGCCGGCACGATGCGCTGGTTGGCGGTGGCGATCCAGCCGCGCGGCGGGTCGAACTCGCGCGGGGTTTCGTCGGCCGGCACCCAGCCGGCCCAGTCGTACTTCGCCTCCCAGCCGGGCGCGGGCGCCAGGCCCTGCAGGTCGTTGTCAGCGCGGCGCAGCGGCACGCGGCCCGGGGCCACCAGGCCGATGCGCCCGGCCTTGTCGGCCACCACCATGCTCTGCATCGGCGCCACCCAGCCGCGCGCCGCCGCCACGAAAGCGGCCACCGACTCGGCACGCTGCATCGCGAAGGCCGGCGCGATGGGGTCGCTGTCCACATCCAGCGCCGTCCAGCGCAGCGCCAGCACGTGCGTGGGGCGCTCGGCGGGGCCCAGCACGTCGGGGGCATTGCCGGCGTCGCTGATCACGGGGCCGTGGCGGCTGCGGCGCACCGTCATCGCGACATCGGGCTGGCCCTTGACCTTGACGATCTCGGTGACCGTCTCGAAAACCGCCCAGCCCTCGGGCGTGCGGTAGCGGTTGGGGTCCTGCGGGTCGAGCTTCTCGAGGTAGAGGTCCTGCACGTCGGGCGCCGTGTTCGTGAAGCCCCAGGCGATGTGCGCGTTCTGCCCCAGCACCACGCCGGGGATGCCGGGCAGCGTGGCGCCAGCCACCTTCAGAGGTGCCACCCCGTTGGCGCCCGGCGCTTCCAGCCGCGCGAAGTACCACAGCGCCGGCGTGCTCAGCTTCAGGTGCGGGTCGTTGGCCAGCAGGGGCGCGCCCGTGGTGGTGCCGCTGCCGGCCAGCACCCAGTTGTTGCTGCCCACGCCCTCGATGCCGCTCTCGGGCGCGATGTCGGGCAGGCGGCCCCAGGCGGTGACGGTGGTCTTCTGGCCGTCCAGACCGAGGCCACGGTACAGCGCCGAGAAGTCGAGTGTCGGGCGCGGCTGCTCGCCCGGGTAAGGCGGCAGCAGCTGGTGCACGCGGGCCACCGGCATCTGCAGCGACAGGCGCAGGCGCAGCAGTTCCGTGGACCAGTTGCCGCCCAGGTCCCAGGCCATCATGGTGGCCCAGCCCAGGCTGTCGACGGGCGTCCACGGCTCGGGCTGCACGCCCAGGATGACGAACTCGGGCGGCCGCGCCCGCAGGCCGTCGCTGAGCACGGCGTTGATGCCATCGGCATAGGCCTGCAGCGCCAGCCGGCTGCTCTCGGGCAGGCGCTGCCATTGCTGCTGCGCGGCACGGCGCACGCCCAGGGCACGCAGGAAGCGGTCGGTCTCCAGCGCGCTGGGGCCGAACACCTCGGCCAGCCGGCCGGCCGCGATGCGGCGGTGCGTCTCCAGTTGCCACAGCCGGTCTTGCGCGTGCGCCACGCCCAGGCCGTACCAGGCGTCGCGCTCGCTGGCGGCGCGGATGCTGGGGATGCCCTGGGCATCGCGCTCGATGCGCAGTTCGGCCTGCACGCCGGGCAAGGCCAGCCGGCCTTCCGTGACAGGCAGCGTGCGGCGGGCGTAGATCAGCCCCGCCGCCAGCGCCAGCACCACCACCGCCAGCAGGGCCCAGGCCCCGCGCTTGATCCAGGTCTTCACCACGCGACATCTCTCCGATGAGGGGGCGGCAAGGCTAACCGGCCGCGCGGCGGGCAGGCGTCCGCAGCAACCCGGCCCGCCGCGAACTGGCCCGCCTTGGCCCGCCTCTTCCGCCCATCAGCCAGGGCCGGCTTGCCCGAGCATCGCCCTCAGGTTGCAGTCACCTGCGGCCGATAAACCCAACATGCTCAGAGCCCTCGCCCCCCTGTCCCGCTGGAGCCGTCGCAGCACGACGCTGGCCGACCCCAGCAGCCTGCGCGTGGAAGTCTGCCCGCCCTCGCTGCGCTACGCGCCCGAAGGCAACGCCTGGCAGCGTCTGATGTTCTGGCTGTTGGCCCCGGCCCCGCACGAGGTGGCACCGCCCATCAACCGCCTGCCCGGCGTGCGCATGGAGTTTCTCGCCACCTTGTCGGACATCGACAGCGTCGAGGCCGACGAGTTGCGCCGCCGCATCCACGACGCCCGCTCGCTGCGCGAGCTGTGGCACACGCGCGCTGACGTCTACCGGCTGGTGGGCGTGGCGCACAGCCAGTTCGAGGCGCAGGCCCGCGTGGACCTGCTCAACCGCCATTTCCCGACCCGCGCGCCGCGCTCGCAGTTCGCGCCGCTCTGAAGCACAGCCCATGCAAGCCTCCATCGCCCCCCGCGACTTCACGCCCGGTGCCGCTTTCGCCGGCCTGCCGGGCGACCGCGGCGCGCGCATGGCGGCCCGGCAGGCCTTCGTGGACCTGAAGACCAGCTACCTGCAGGCCCTGGACACGCTGCCCGGCGCCGAGTGGCTGCGCGTGCAGGTGCGGGCCGCCGAAGAGCCGGTGGACCTGTGGCTCCTGCGCGCCCCGGTCTTCGACACCTTGAGCGCGACGGACGACGATGCCCGCCAGCGCCGCCAGCTGCTGCGACGCAGCCTCGACAGCGTCTTCCCCGACCTCGACGGCCCGATCGAATTCACGCCCTTCTGACCCGGCTTCCGGGGAAGGGCCGGCCGCTCTTCAGGCCCATCGCGCGTTCAGGCGTTCAGGCTTTCAGGCTTTCACGCCTTCACTCGCGCACGGAAGGTGCGCTTGAACTTCTCGACCTTGGGCGCCACGACGTAGGCGCAGTAGCCCGCGTTCGGGTTGCGCGCGTAGTAGTGCTGGTGGTAGCCCTCGGCGGTGCTGTAGTTTTCGCGCAGCTTCAGCTCCGTCACGACGCGGCCGCCGCTGGCGGCATTCGCCTCGGCCAGCACCTCGCGCGCCACCGCCTCCTGCGAGCCATCGTGCAGGTAGATGCCGCTGCGGTACTGCGTGCCGACATCGTTGCCCTGGCGGTTCAGCGTGGTCGGGTCGTGCACCACGAAAAAGATCTCCAGCACCTCGCGCAGGCTGATGCGGTTGGCGTCGAAACGCACCTGCACCACCTCCACATGGCCGGTGCTGCCGCTGCACACGGCCTCGTAGGTGGGCCGCAGCACGTGGCCATTGCAGTAGCCGTTCTCCACGGCGATGACCCCATCGACCAGTTCGAACACCGCTTCCACGCACCAGAAGCAGCCACCGCCCAAGGTGATCGCCTGCTCGTTCACTGGCTCGCTCACTTGCTCGTTCACCCGCACTCTCCGGTTTGCCCAGGTGACAGTCGCCACCGAGCCTGAATCCTTACACTCGCTGGATTATCCGGAGCAGTTGCCATGGCCACCAAGTTCACCTGGGATGACCCTTTCTTCTTCGACAGCCAGCTCAGCGACGACGAGCGCGCCGTGCGCGACGCTGCCGCCGCCTACTGCCAGGAGCGCCTGCAGACCCGTGTGCTGATGGCCGCGCGGCACGAAAAGTTCGACCGCGAGATCATGAGCGAGATGGGCGCTCTCGGCCTGCTGGGCACCACCATCGAAGGCTACGGCTGCGCCGGGCTGAACTCGGTGTGCTACGGCCTCGTGGCCCGCGAGGTCGAGCGCGTGGACAGCGGCTACCGCAGCGCGATGAGCGTGCAGAGCAGCCTGGTGATGCACCCCATCCACGCCTACGGCAGCGAGGCGCAGCGCCAGAAGTATCTGCCCAAGCTGGCCACCGGCGAGTGGGTGGGCTGCTTCGGCCTGACCGAACCCAACCACGGCAGCGACCCGGCCAGCATGCTGAGCCGCGCCAAGCCCGTGGACGGTGGCTACCTGCTCAAGGGCAGCAAGATGTGGATCACCAACAGCCCCATCGCCGATGTATTCGTCGTCTGGGCCAAGCTGGAAGACCCCGATGGCAAGGTCGGTGGGCAGGAAAGCATCCGCGGCTTCATCCTCGAGAAGGGCATGCCGGGCCTCAGCGCACCGAAGATCGAAGGCAAGATGAGCCTGCGCGCGAGCATCACGGGCGAGATCGTGATGGACAGCGTGTTCGTGCCCGAGGCGAACCTGCTGCCCAACGTGAGCGGCCTGAAGGGCCCCTTCGGCTGCCTGAACAAGGCGCGCTACGGCATCGCCTGGGGTGCGCTCGGCGCCGCCGAGTTCTGCTGGATGGCCGCCCGCCAGTACACGATGGACCGCCAGCAGTTCGGCCGCCCGCTGGCCCAGAACCAGCTCATCCAGAAGAAGCTGGCCGACATGCAGACCGAGATCACGCTGGGCCTGCAAGCCGTGCTGCGCGTGGGCCGGCTGATGGACGAAGACCGCGTCGCGCCGGAGATGATCAGTCTGATCAAGCGCAACAGCTGCGGCAAGGCGCTGGAGATCGCGCGCATGGCGCGCGACATGCATGGCGGCAACGGCATCCACGACGAGTACCACGTCATCCGCCACATGATCAACCTCGAGACCGTCAACACCTACGAAGGCACGCACGACGTGCACGCGCTCATCCTCGGCCGGGCGCAAACCGGCCTGCAGGCCTTCTTCTGAAGCCAAGGTCCGGTGAGGCCGCGGCGGGCGAGGTCGCATGAACGAGCTGTTCCTCACCCTCGGTATCGAGAGCTGGAAGCCCCTCGTCGGCGTGCTGCTGCTGCCGCCCTTGCCCATGCTGTTGCTGGTGCTGGTCGGGGCGCGGCTCATGTTCCGCCGGCGTCTGCTGGCCTGGTTCCTGATCCTTCTCGGGGTGGTGAGCCTGTGGCTCGCGTGCACCGGGGCCGTGAGCGGCATGCTCACTCGCGTGCTGACCCGCCCGCCGCCGGCGCTGACCGAAGCGCAGGTGCTGTCGCTGAAGGGCCAAGCCAAGACCGCCATCGTCGTTCTCGGCGGCGGCAGCCGGTCCTACGCGCCGGAGTACGGCATGTCATCGCTCTTGCCGCGCACGATGGAGCGTCTGCGCTACGGCCTCTGGCTGAGCCGCGCCACCGGCCTGCCGGTGGCCATGAGCGGGGGCGTCGGCCACGGCGCCCGCGAGGGGCCCGGCGAGGCCGAGATCGGGGCCCGCATCGCCGAACGTGAGTTCGGGCGCCCTCTGCGCTGGATCGAATCGGCTTCGCGCGACACCAGAGAGAACGCGCAGCGCACGGTCGCGATGCTGCGGGCGGATGGCATCCAGCGGATCGTGCTGGTGACGCACGACTTCCACATGCGTCGCGCCGTGCTGAACTTCGAGAAGGCCGCGGGCGCAGCCATGGAGATCGTCCCGGCACCGATGGACCTGCCGCAGTCCGGCAGCCTGAGCTGGCACGACTGGCTGCCCAACGCCAGCCGCTTGCAGGACACGGTCTTCGCGCTGCGCGAGTGGATCGGCCGCCTGGCCGGCGCGTGAGCTACAGCCCGTAGCGACGGGCCTACTTCAGCAGCGGCGGCAGCAAGGGCGGCAGCATCAACTGCTTGCGCCGCTCGGCGTCTTCCTGGGCCCGAAGTTCGGCGCGCTCGCGCTCGGCCTGCGCCACCTGGATGGCCTTGATCTGCTTGGCGTGGCTGGCCGAATTGCTGCGGCGGAAGTCGTCCATCATCACCGCATCCACCTTCACGCCGCGCGCCATCAGGCGCTCGGTGAGGCGCAAGCCCGCCGAGGGATCCCCCCCCAGCGAAGCCACCACCTCGTTGGCGAACAGGTCGGCGCTGCCCACGATGCTGTCCACCGCGATGGCCTTCTCGGCCTGCGCCTCGGCCGCAGACAGCAGCATGCCCGCGCCCGGCACGGCGATGGCCAGGATCTTGCCCACCAGGAAGCCGTTGCTCACGCCTTCGCTGCGTTGCGAGGCCTTGATCGCGCTCTGGCTGGCCTGGAAGTAGGTGCCGAAGGCCGCGAGCCAGCGGAACTCGTCGGCGGTCTGCGCTTCGATCATCGCGTTGGCCGGGATCTTGGCGCGCTCGGTGCCTTGGCGCCAGAAGCTGTCGGGGTCGTTGTCGAAGGAGCTCGCCGTCACGCTGCCGGCGCAGCCCTTCTGCGTCTCCACCGTGAGCTTGCGGCCGTCTTCCAGCGTCAGCGTCATGGGCTTGCCTTCGCTGGCCTCCTTGCGCGCCTTCAGCATGGCGTCCCAGAAGCCGCCGTCGTCGTTGGAGACCACCGATCCGCCGCGGAAGAGCGCGCCCATCTCGAAGCGCGTGCCGCCAGCCGGCAAGGGGCGGCCGTTGACGTGGGTGACAACGTCGCGCACGTGCAGGTCTTCGGGCGCCGCCTCGTCGGCCCAGACCACGCGCCACTTCTCGTCCATGCCGGTGATCTCGCGGAACAGCGCCATGTCCTTGTCGTCCAGGCGCCTGCGCATCGAGTGCACCGACAGCAGCACGAAGGGCTCGATCTGCGTCGTGGCGTCGCACAGCGCCTCGGCGCCCCAGGCCACGTGGATGGCGGCAGCGCGGAACTTGACCTCCTGCTCGAAGCGGGTCTTGAACAGTTCGCGCTCGAAAGTGCGGTCGCCCTGGGCCAGCACCGGGCTGGCGGCCAACAGCACGGCACCGAACAGCTGACGGACACGTTTGCTTGCCATTCCTTGCATTCTGCCTCGCGTCGCGTCCGCCGTGGCACGCCGAAACCCGCCCGACTGCACGGAGCCCGCAAACTGCACAAGGCCATGCGGCTGCCGATTTGGCCGCTGTGGCCCTGTCACCGACACTCACGCGTGCTGACGCGCTTGGGTGCGCGCAGCCCTGGTTCATCCCGCATGTCTCACGAGGAACAGTTCCCCATGAAAACTTGGTTGATCGGCGCCCTGGCGGTGGCCGTCTTCACCACCAGCCTGCCCTTCGATGCCGAGGCCAAGCGCCTGGGTGGCAACAAGTCGTCGGGCATGCAGCGCAACATGCCGGAGCGCACGGCCCCCACGGCGCCGCCGGCCAAGCCGGCCACGCCGGCGCAGGGCCAGCAAGCCGCGCCCACCAACGCCGCCGCAGCCACGCCCGGCGCCGCCGCAGCGGCCGCCCCGGCCAAGCGCAGCTGGATGGGCCCGATCGCAGGCCTCGCAGCCGGCCTGGGCCTGGCCGCGCTGATGAGCCACCTGGGTCTGGGTGAAGCCTTCGCCAACTTCCTGATGCTGGCGCTGCTGGCCGTGGCCGTGGTGGCGCTGGGCGTCTTCCTGATGCGCCGCTTCGGCAACAAGGCCGGCAACAACGCCAGCATGGGCGGCCCGGCCCTGGCCGGTGCCGGTGCTGGCGCCAACGGCAGCAGCCGCGGTGCCTGGGAAGTGCAGCAGCCCGCCCCGGTGACCCCGGCGCCGATGGAACGCAGCGCGCTGAACGAGCCCTCGCTGCCCGCCGCCGGCGCTGCCCCTGTGGCCGCTGCCGCCGCCGTGGCCGCCCCGGTGGCCGCAGCCTTCGTGCCCGCCGCCTTCGACGCCGAAGGCTTCGCCCGCACTGCCAAGATGATCTTCATCCGCCTGCAGGCCGCCAATGACAGCGCCGACCTGGAAGACCTCAAGCGCTTCACCACGCCCGAGCTCTTCGCCTCGCTGCGCATGGACCTGCTCGAGCGCGGCAACACCGGCCAGCACACCGACGTGCAGCAGGTGGAAGCCGAGGTGCTGGACGTTGCCAACGAAGCCGACCGTCAGATCGTCAGCGTGCGTTTCCACGGCCTGATCGTCGAAGAAGCCGGCGCGGCGCCGGTGGCCTTCAACGAGGTGTGGCACCTGGTCAAGCCGCACGACGACAGCCGCAGCTGGGCCATCGCCGGCATCGAGCAACTGAACTGACGCCGGGGCGGCCGGCCGGCTAGCATGCCGGCATGGCCTCTCCCCCCTGCTCATGGCGGCCGCTTCTCGCGGCCGCTTTCGTTTTCTTCGGCCTCGCCGGCTGCGGCACGCCGGCGCTTGAACGCCCGCTGGCCCTGCGGCTGCCCGTGGTGCTGCTGGGCGAGGTGCACGACAACGCCGCCCAGCATGCGCTGCGCGCCGAGGCCTTCTCCGCCCTGCTGGCCCGCGGCGCCCGCCCTGCGCTGGCGCTGGAGCAGTTCGACCGCGACAAGCAGCCGCTGATCGACCGCCTGCTGGCCCAGAACCCGCGGCCCGGTGCCGATGCGCTGATCCAGGCCGCCGGCGGCGGTGGCTGGCACTGGCCGCACTACCGGCCCTTCATCGAGGCCGCCCTGGCCAAAGGCCTGCCCATCGTGGCGGCCAACGTCGGCCGCGAAGAAGCCCGCCGCGTGATGCGCGAGGGACTGGCCGCCACCGGCTTCGACGCCGCGGTGCCCGAGGACCTGCTGGCCCGCCAGGCCGCCGGCATCGAGGCCAGCCATTGCGGCCTGCTGGACACCGCCACGGCCCGCCGCATGGCCCTGGCCCAGGTGGCGCGCGACCAGTTCATGGCCCGCGTGCTGCAACAGCACAGCGAGCGGGGCGTGGTGCTGCTGGCCGGCAATGGCCACGTGCGCGTGGACATCGGCGTGGCGCACTGGATGGCGCCCGAACTGCGGGCGCGCAGCGAAGCCATCGGCGTGCTGGAGCAGGGCGACCCGCTCACCGCCTACGACCGCCGCGTCTACACGCCAGCGCAAGCCCGGCCCGACCCCTGCGAGCAGATGCGCCGCACGGTGCCTGGCCCGGCGCCGGCCCAGCGGCGCTGAGCGCTGCGCCGGGCTGCTGCCGCAGCCTTCAGCCGAGCAGTTCGCAGGCGCCGGCCCAGAGGCCGCGCACCACGTCGCCAGCCGGCCGCGCTGGCGCCAGGGCGGCGGCCTGGCCGGCCCAGGCCTGCAGGTGCTGCAGATCGCCAGCCGCCGCCGCGGCCTCGCGCATCGCGGCCGTCAGCCCGCGCTGCACCGGGTAGGGGGCAGGCTCGGGCACCCCGGGCGCGGCCGCGGCCTGCACGTAGCCGGTGGCCAGCGCCCGGCCCCCGCGGCCGGAGAACGCGCGGGTGAGCCGCGTGCCTTCAGGTGCGGCCCCGGCCAGGCCCTCGGCCCAGGCCGGGTTCACGGCCGCTTCGGGCGTGCGCAGCAGCGCCGTGCCGGGCTGCACCGCGCTGGCCCCCAGCAGCAGCGCCGCGGCCACCCCGCGCGCATCGGCCACGCCGCCCGTGGCCACCACGGGCAGGCGCACCGCATCCACCACCTGCGGCAGCAGCGCGAAGAGGCCCACCGCTTCGTCGCGTGCGGCCTCGGCACGGAAGGCCCCGCAGTGGCCGCCGGCCTCGGCGCCCTGGGCGACGATGACATCGGCGCCTGCCGCCTCGGCCGCGCGCGCCTCCGCCACGGTGGTGACGGTGGCGAACCAGGCGGTGCCGGCCGCCTTCAACTGCGCCACGAAGGCCGGCGGCAGCAGGCCCATGATCGACGACACCGCCATCGGCCGCGCGGCCAGCAGCGCCTGGCACTGGGCGTGGAAGTCGTGCAACGGTACATCGCCAGCCGTCGCTGGCACGGGCGGGCCGTGCCGGCCAAGAAACTCGCGCAGCGCAGCCTCGTGCGCGGCGTCGCGACGCGGTGGCGGATCAGGCACCCACAGGTTGATCTGCAGCGGCCCGCCGCCGCTTTCGCGGAAGCGCGCCACCCAATCGGTGATGGCCACCGGGTCCATCAGCAAGGCGCCCAGCGCGCCCATGCCGCCGGCCTGCGCCACCGCCCGCGCCAGCGCCACGGGGCTGGCGCCGGCCATCGGCGCCATCAGCACCGGTGCTTGCAAGCCATAGCGCCCGGCGAAGGCCTGGGCGCGCGCCAGCGCGGGGTGTCGGGCAGGCATGCGGCCCGCAGCGCTCAGGCGCCGGCGCGCACCGGCGGCGCCAGCTCGGCGTGGGCGGCCAGCCAGGCCTCGGCGGCACGGCCGTCGCCCTGCGAAGGGTGGAAGTCTTCGCGCAGGTAGCGCCGGCCGTGCACGATGCTGTGGCGCAGCAGCCCGTCGCGGCCCATCAGCAGGTGCCAGGCACCGGCCCAGGTGGCGGGGCGCCACCAATGGCCGTCGCGCCAGAGGTTGTGCAGGGTCTGGCGCGCCACGTCCAGTGCGAAATGCGTGGCGACGATGCGGAAGATGCGCACGCGCCAGGCGTGGTTGCCGCCAGCGGCCGTGTAGAGGTCGAAGGCCGTGCTGCGGTGTTCGCTCTCTTCGGCCGAGTGCCACAGCCACAGGTCGCGCAGGCGCGGTTCGGCATCCGCCAGCGACTCGGGGTGGGCCAGCAGGTACTCGGCAAAGACCGCCGTCAGGTGTTCGGTCGCCGCGGTCACGGCCAGCCAGTTGCGCGGGTCCAGCTCGGCCATCCGTTCGCGCCGCTGGGCGATGCGCCCTTCCCAGTGGTTCACATAGCCCTGGGCGGTGAGCTGTTCGTTGAACAGCGTGTGGATGCGCCGGTGCGTGGCCTCCTGCCCAATGAAACCCTTCACTTCGTCAGCGAAGCGCGCCTGCTGCTCCGGCGACAGCTGCTGCACGCCCAGCTTCACGCTGTCGATGAAGAGCTGCTCGCCCGCCGGGAAGCTCATCGACAGCGCGTTGAAGAAGGCGCTGCGGAAGGCACAGCCGCCCGCCCAATGGCGGGCGAAGGGTGTCTTCAGGTCGACGAGCAGGCGGCGAACGGTGAGGTTCATGCAGGACTCACTTCAAGGCCTGGCGGGCGTTGTGGAACATGCGCATCCACGGGCTGGGCGCACCGATGTTGCCCGAGGTCCAGCTCATCTGCACGTTGCGGAACACACGCTCGGGGTGCGGCATCAGCACCGTGAAGCGGCCGTCGGCCGTGGTCACGCTGGTCAGGCCGCCGGGGCTGCCGTTGGGGTTGGCCGGGTAAGCCTCAGTGGCGCGGCCGTGGTTATCCACGAAACGCATCGCCGCGTGCACGGCCTGCGCGTCGCCGCGCTGGCTGAAATCGGCAAAACCCTCGCCATGCGCCACGGCGATGGGCAAGCGGCTGCCGGCCATGCCCGTGAAGAAGAGGCTGGGGCTCTGCAGGATTTCCACCAGGCTCAGCCGCGCCTCGAACTGCTCGCTCTTGTTGCGCGTGAACTTCGGCCAGGCCTGCGTGCCGGGGATGATGCTCGCCAGCGCGGCCATCATCTGGCAGCCGTTGCACACGCCCAGGGCCAGGGTGTCGGGGCGGTTGAAGAAGGCCGCGAACTGCTCGGCCAGGGCCGGGTTGAAGAGGATGCTGCGCGCCCAGCCCTCGCCGGCGCCCAGGGTGTCACCGTAGCTGAAGCCGCCGCAGGCCACCAGACCCTGGAAATCGGCCAGCTTCGCGCGGCCCGCCTGCAGGTCGCTCATGTGCACGTCGAAGGTGTCGAAGCCAGCGGCGTGCATCGCGTAGCTCATCTCGACGTGCGAGTTCACGCCCTGCTCGCGCAGGATGGCCATCTTCGGGCGCGTGCTCAGCACGGCGGGTGCGCTGCCCGCGTCGAAGGTCAGGTGCACGTGCAAGCCGGGGTCGTCGGCCACGCCGGCCGCGGCGTGTTCGCTGTCGGCGCAGGCCGGGTTGTCGCGGCCTTGCGCGATGCGCCAGCTCACCTCGTCCCACTGCTGCTGCAGCGTGTGCAGCGGGGCGCTGAACTGCAGCTTGGTGTCGCGCCACACCTCCACCACGCCGCGCTCGTTGGGCTTGCCGATGAAGTGCGCGTGGCGGCTCAGGCCGTGCTCGCGCAGCGTGGCCATCACCTCGTTGCGCTGCGCGGTCGGCACCTGCAGCACCACGCCGAGTTCTTCGTTGAACAGGGCCTTGAGCATCAGCTCGTTGCGGCGCTCGCTCACCTGGCTGGCCCAGTTCTTGGAATCCCCGTACTCGGCGAAGCTGTCGTTGATGCCGTCGCCTTCGGTGACGAGGATGTCGACGTTCAGGCTCACGCCCAGGTGGCCCGCGAAGGCCATCTCGCACACCGCCGCCCACAGGCCGCCGTCGCTGCGGTCGTGATAAGCCAGCAGGCAGCCTTGCGCGCGCAGCGCGTTGACGGCGGCGACCAGGTTCTTCAGCAACTGCGGGTCGTCGAGGTCAGGAACCTCGTGGCCGAACTGGCCCAGCACCTGCGCCAGCATGCTGCCGGCCATGCGCTTGCGGCCTTCGCCGAGGTCGACAAGGATCAGCGTGGTGTCGCCCGGCTGCAGCTGCGGCGTCAGCGTGCCCCGCACGTCGGGCAGCGTGGCAAACGCCGTGACGATCAGCGAGACCGGCGCTGTCACCTGCTTCGTCGCGCCGTTGTCGGACCAGCGCGTCTTCATCGACAGCGAATCCTTGCCCACCGGGATGCCGATGCCCAAAGCCGGGCACAACTCCAGGCCCACGGCCTTCACCGTGTCGTAGAGCGCCGCGTCTTCACCCGGCTCGCCACAGGCAGCCATCCAGTTGGCGCTGAGCTTCACGCGCGGCAGCTCGATGGGCGCCGCCAGCAGGTTGGTGACGGCCTCGCCCACGGCCATGCGGCCGGAAGCGGGGGCGTCCAGCGCGGCCAGCGGCGTGCGCTCGCCCATGGCCATGGCCTCGCCGCGGAAGCCGCTGTAGTCGGCCAGCGTCACGGCGCAGTCGGCCACCGGCACCTGCCAGGGGCCGACCATGGGGTCGCGGTGGTTCAGGCCGCCCACGGTGCGGTCGCCGATCGTCACGAGGAAACGCTTGCTCGCCACCGTGGGGTGGCGCAGCACGTCCAGCGCCACGGTCTCCAGCTTCACGCCCGTCAGGTCCAGCGGCTTTTCGCTGCGCGCCATGCGGGCCACGTCGCGGTGCATCTTGGGCGGCTTGCCGAGCAGCACGTCCATGGGCATGTCGATCACGCGATCGCCGCCCGGGCCGTCTTCCAGCACCAGTTCGCGTTCGCTGGTGGCCACGCCCACCACGGCATAAGGGCAGCGCTCGCGCGCGGCCATCTGCTCGAAGAGCGGCATCAGCTCGGGGTTGATGGCCAGGACGTAGCGCTCCTGGCTTTCGTTGCACCAGATCTCCTTGGGCGCCAGGCCGCTTTCTTCCAGCGGCACCTTGCGCAGGTCGAAGGTGGCGCCCTGCCCTGCGCCGTCCACCAGCTCGGGGAAGGCGTTGCTGATGCCACCAGCGCCCACGTCGTGGATGGCGACGATGGGGTTCATCGCGCCCTGCGCCCAGCAGTGGTTGATGACTTCCTGCGCCCGGCGCTGGATCTCGGGGTTGCCGCGCTGCACGCTGTCGAAATCGAGCGCGGCGGTGTTGCTGCCGGCGGCCATGCTGCTGGCGGCACCGCCGCCCATGCCGATGCGCATGCCCGGCCCGCCCAGCTGCACCAGCAGCGTGCCCGCGCCGAAAGGCAGCTTCTTGACCTGGCTCTCGCTGATGCTGCCCAGCCCGCCGGCGATCATGATGGGCTTGTGGTAACCGCGCTGCACGCCGGCCACGGGCATCTCGAAGACGCGGAAGTAGCCGCCCAGGTTGGGCCGGCCGAACTCGTTGTTGAAGGCCGCGCCGCCCAGCGGGCCCTCGGTCATGATCTGCAAGGGGCTGGCGATGTGCGCCGGCTTGCCGATGGGGTTCTGCTCCCAAGGTTCGTTCGTGCCCGGCAGGTGCAGGTTGCTGACGCTGAAGCCCGTCACGCCCGCCTTGGACCGCGCGCCGCGACCGGTGGCGCCTTCGTCGCGGATCTCGCCGCCCGCGCCCGTGCTGGCGCCCGGGAAGGGGCTGATGGCCGTGGGGTGGTTGTGCGTCTCCACCTTCATCAGCACGTGCGTGGTCTCCTCCCGCGGGCCGTAGGCCGGCGCGTTGGTGAAACCTTGCGGCAGCCAGCGCGTGGCCGGGCCGCCTTCCATCACCGCGGCGTTGTCGTCGTAGGCCACCACCGTGTGCTGCGGGCTGGTCTTCTCGGTGTGCCGGATCATCCCGAACATCGAGTGCGGCTGTTCCACGCCATCGATGGTGAACTTCGCGTTGAAGATCTTGTGGCGGCAGTGCTCGCTGTTGGCCTGCGCGAACATCATCAGCTCGACGTCGCTGGGGTTGCGGCCCAGCTGCGTGAAGGCGGCCACCAGGTAGTCGATCTCGTCGTCGCTCAGTGCCAGGCCGAACTCGGTGTTGGCCGTGACCAAGGCGGCTCGGCCGGCGCCGAGCACGTCCACATGCGCCAGCGGCGCGGCCGGCTGCACGTCGAAGAGGTGGCGCGCGGCCTCGCGCTCGAAGGCCACGCTCTCGGTCATGCGGTCGTGCAGCTCGGCGGCCACGGCTGCGCGCTCTTCGGCACTCAGCGGCTTGGGCGAACCCATGCCCAGCAGCGGCGCCTTCAGCGTGAGCACGAACTCGGTGACGCGCTCCAGCCGGTGCAGCTGCAGCCCCACGTTGCGGGCGATGTCGCTGGCCTTGCTGGCCCAGGGCGAGACGGTGCCCAGGCGCGGCATCACCACCACGCGTTCGCCGCTGGCGGGGCCGGTGTAGGCGTCGCCGTAGGTCAGCAGCGCGGCCAGCTTGTCCACCTCGGCGCCTGACGGCGCAGCATCGAAGCCGGCCCAGTGCACGTGGCGCGCGGCCACACCGGTGATGCGCGGGCAGGCCGCCTGCAGGCGCGCCAGCAGGGCCTGGGCGCGGAAGGCCGAGAGCGCGGCGCCGCCCTCGAAGTGCATCAGATGGAGCGGCGTGGCAGTCATGCAGACCCGGCAGGTTCCGGTGGGCAGGAGGGGGAGCCGGCGATTTTAGGGCCCCGGTGGGATAATCCCGGGATGGCCATCACCCTCAAATCCGCCGCCGAGATCGAAGGCATGCGCCTGGCCGGCCGGCTGGCCAGCGAAGTGCTGGACATGCTCACCCCCCACGTCAAGCCCGGTGTCACCACCAAGGAGCTTGACCGCCTCGCGCACGACCACATGGTGAACGTGCAGGGCGGCATCCCGGCCACGCTGGGCTACCAGCCGCCGGGCTACCCGGCCTACCCGGCCTCGATGTGCACCAGCCTCAACGAGGTGGTGTGCCACGGCATCCCCGACGACCGCCCGCTGAAGAACGGCGACATCGTCAACATCGACGTCACCGTCATCAAGGACGGCTGGCACGGCGACAACAGCCGCATGTTCGTGGTGGGCGAAGGCAGCATCGCCGCCAGGCGCCTGTGCCAGATCACCTTCGACGCCATGTGGAAGGGCATCGTGAAGGTCAAGCCCGGCGCACGCCTGGGCGACATCGGCCATGCCATCCAGACCTTCGCCGAAACCGCCGGCTTCACCGTGGTGCGCGAGTTCTGCGGCCACGGCGTCGGCAAGCGCTTCCACGAAGAGCCGCAGGTGCTGCACTACGGCCGCCCAGGCACGCTGGAAGAACTGGTGCCGGGCATGATCTTCACGATCGAGCCCATGATCAACGCCGGCAAGCGCGACATCAAGGAAGACCGCAAGGGCAACCGCCCCTACGACGGCTGGACCATCGTCACGCGCGACCGCAGCCTCTCGGCGCAGTGGGAGCACACCGTGCTCGTCACCGAGACGGGCTACGAGGTGCTGACGGTCAGCGACGGCAGCCCGCCGCCGCCGGCTTTCGCGCCGCTGGGCTACGGCTCGGTGCTGGTGCCGGCGGCCTGCCGGGCGCCGAGCCTGGTCACCTCCTGAGCGCCGGAGCCGCGCGCGTGGCCGAGGCCGCCGCCAGCATCGGTGCCCTGCGCGCGCGCTTCCGCGACGGCAAAGCCGAACTGCTGGCGGGCTTTGCGGCGGCCCGCGCCACCGCGCCAGCCGCCGGCCGCCTGGTGCGGGCCCTGGCACGGCATGTCGACGGCACCCTGGCCGAACTCTGGCGCGGCGCAGGGCTGCCGGCGGGGGCGGCGCTGGTGGCTGTGGGCGGCTATGGCCGGGGCGAGCTCTTCCCGCACTCCGATGTCGACGTGCTGCTGCTGCTGCCCGACAACGCCTCGCCGCCCGACGAAGCCACCGCCGCCGCGGTGAGCGCCTTCGTCACCGCTTGCTGGGACATCGGCCTGGAGATCGGCTCCTCGGTGCGCACTGTCGACGAGTGCGTGGCCGAGGCCGCGCGTGATGTGACGGTGCAGACGGCGCTGCTCGAATCGCGCCTCGTGGCGGGCGCGCGGCGGCTGTTCACGCGCTTCACGAAGGTGCACCAGGCCGCCATCGACCCCAAGGCCTTCCTGCGCGCCAAGACGCTGGAGATGCAGCAGCGCCACGTCAAGTACGAAGGCACGCCCTACTCGCTGGAGCCCAACTGCAAGGAAAGCCCCGGCGGCCTGCGCGACCTGCAGGTGGTGGTGTGGGTGGCGCGTGCCGCCGGCCTGGGGCGCACCTGGGCCGAACTGGCCGCCAAGGGGCTGATCACGCCCTTCGAGGCCTCGCAGCTGATGAAGCACGAAGGCACGCTCAAGCTCATCCGCGCACGCCTGCACACGGTGGCGCGGCGGCGCGAAGACCGCCTGGTCTTCGACCTGCAGACCGCCACCGCCGAGAGCTTCGGCTACAAGGCCACGAAGGAGCAGCGCAGCTCCGAAGTGCTGATGCGCCACTACTACTGGGCGGCCAAGGCGGTGACGCAGCTGAACCAGATCCTGATGCTCAACATCGAAGAGCGCATCAACGGCTCGGCAGACGCCCCCATGCGCCCGATCACCGCGCGCTTCTTCGACCGCGCCGGCATGCTGGAAGTGGCGCACGACGATCTCTACACCGAGAACCCGCACGCCATCCTGGAGACCTTCCTGGTCTTCGCGCAGACGCCCGGCCTGCAGGGCCTGAGCGCCCGCACGCTGCGGGCCCTCTACAACGCGCGCAACGTGATGGACGCGAAGTTCCGCCGCGACCCCATCAACCGCGAGCTCTTCCTCGACATCCTGCGCCAGCCGCGCGGCATCACGCATGCCATGCGGCTGATGAACCAAACCAGCGTGCTCGGCCGCTACCTGTGGGCCTTCCGGCGCATCGTCGGGCGCATGCAGCACGACCTGTTCCATGTCTACACGGTCGACCAGCACATCCTGATGGTGGTGCGCAACGCGCGGCGCTTCTTCATCCCAGAGCATGCTCACGAGTACCCCTTCTGCAGCCAGCTGGCGGCGCAGTGGGACAAGCCCTGGCTGCTGTACGTGGCGGCGCTGTTCCACGACATCGCCAAGGGCCGTGGCGGCGATCACTCCGATCTCGGCAGCATCGAGGCGCGCCGCTTCTGCCGCGCCCACGGCCTGGGCCGCGAGGACGCCCAGCTGGTCGAGTTCCTCGTGCAGCACCATCTCACGATGAGCCGCATCGCCCAGAAGGAAGACCTCTCGGATTCCGACGTCATCGCCGGCTTCGCCAGGCTGGTGGGCACGCCGCGCCGCCTGACGGCGCTGTACCTGCTGACGGTGGCCGACATCCGCGGCACCAGCCCCAAGGTGTGGAACGCCTGGAAGGGCAAGCTGCTCGAGGACCTGTACCGCTACACGTTGCGGGCGCTGGGCGGCGCGCAGCCCAACCTCGACGCCGAGATCGAGGCGCGCAAGCAAGAGGCCCGGCAGAACCTGGCC
The DNA here is from genome assembly GCF_004016505.1 of Rubrivivax rivuli. Classification (GTDB taxonomy): domain Bacteria; phylum Pseudomonadota; class Gammaproteobacteria; order Burkholderiales; family Burkholderiaceae_C; genus Rubrivivax; species Rubrivivax rivuli. The sequence goes on from NZ_SACR01000002.1 coordinate 69,689, forward strand.
CTGCACAGCGCGCTGCCCGGCACCGAAGAGCCGCTGTGGCAGACGCTGGAAGTGAGCTACTTCGCGCGCCATGACGCCGCCGACATCGCCTGGCACGCGCGCAGCCTGTGGCGCTACGTGAAGAGCCCGCTGCCTATCGTCAACGCCCGGCCCAGTTCGGTGGGCGACGGGCTGCAGGTGCTGGTGTACGCACCCGACCGGCCCGACCTCTTCGCGCGCATCTGCGGCTACTTCGACAACGCCGGCTTCAGCATCCTCGATGCCAAGGTGCACACCACCAAGGCCGGCTACGCGCTCGACACTTTCCAGGTGGTGGCCACGCAAGCCTGGAGCGACGCCGGCAGCGACCACGAACTCAAGTACCGCGATCTGGTCTCGCTGGTGGAAACGCAGCTCGGCCTGGCGCTGGCCAGCGAGGGCCCGCTGCCCGAGCCGCGCAGCGGCCGCGTCTCGCGCCGCGTGCGCAGCTTCCCCGTCACGCCGCGCGTCTCGCTGGCGCCTGACGAGCGCGCGCAGCGCTGGCTGCTCACGGTCTCGGCCAGCGACCGCTCGGGCCTGCTCTACGCCATCGCCCGCGTGCTGGGCCGCAACCACATCAACCTGCAGCTGGCCAAGATCACCACGCTGGGCGAACGCGTGGAAGACACCTTTCTCGTCGACGGCCCCGAGCTGCAGAAGAGCAAGGCCCAGCTGCGCATCGAGAGCGAACTGCTCGATGCGGTGGCGGCTTCAGGCGGCTGAAGCCGGGCCCGCCATCCCAGCCCCTCTCCCGCCGACATGAGCCTGCGCCGTATCACCGCCGCCGACGCCATTGCACAGCTCGGCCAGTTCGATGCCGTGATCGATGCGCGCAGCGAAAGCGAACACGCCGAAGACCGCCTGCCCGGGGCCGTGAACTGGCCGGTGCTGAACGACGCGCAGCGCGCCGACATCGGCACGCAGTACAAGCAGGTCTCGCCTTTCGATGCGCGCAAGCGCGGCGCGGTGATGGCGGCGCGCAACATCGCGCAGCACATCGAGACGCACGCCGCCGAACTGCCGCGCAGCTGGCGGCCGCTGGTGTACTGCTGGCGCGGCGGCCAGCGCTCGGGCTCGCTGAGCCTGGTGCTGGGTGAGATCGGTTTCCAGGTGCAGGTGCTCGAAGGCGGCTACCGCGAGTTCCGCCGCGCCGTGCTGGCCGAGCTGGAGGTGCTGCCCGCGCGGCTGCAGTTCGTGGTGCTGTGTGGCCGAACCGGCAGCGCCAAGAGCCGGCTGCTGCAGGCGCTGGCCACCGAAGGCGCGCAGGTGCTCGACCTGGAGGCCATCGCCTGCCACCGCGGCAGCGTGCTGGGCCCTGAACCGGGGCGCCCGCAGCCCTCGCAGAAGGCCTTTGAAACGCAGGTGTGGCAGGCCTTGCGCGCGCTGGACCCGGCGCGCCCGGTGTTCGTGGAAGGCGAGAGCCGCACCATCGGCCGGCTGCGCCTGCCCGAGGCGCTGACGGAGGCCGTGCGCGCCGCTCGGTGCCTGCAGGTGCAGATGCCGCTGGCCGCACGCGTGCAGTTCCTGCTGCAGGACTACGCGCACTTCGTGCGTGACACCGACAGCTTCTGCCAGCGCCTGGCCGCACTGCGCGAGCTGCGCGGCGCCGCGGTGGTGGAAGGCTGGCAGCAGCGCGCCCGCGCCGGGGCGCACGGCGGCGTGGTGGAAGAACTGCTGACGCTGCACTACGACCCGGTCTACGAGAAATCGATGGCCCGCAACTTCAAGCACTACGCGCAGGCCGAGGTGGTGGCCCTGGACAACGGAGATCCGTCCACCTTGCAGGCCGTGGCGGCCCGCTGGGCCGCAGCGCCCCTGCACCGGCCCCTGGAGACGCCGCATGTCCCAGCCTGAGCGACGTACCGCGGCCTTGCGCGTCCGTCCGGTGCCGGCCACGCGGCCGCTGCAGTGGCTGGCCCTGGGCTGGGCCGACCTGTGGCGCTGCCCGCTGCCGGGCCTGCTGCACGGCGCGCTGGCGGCGGCTTTCGGCGCGCTGCTGCTGACCCTCGCGCGCGACCGCTTCTGGGCCCTGGCGGGCAGTTTCAGCGGCTTCCTGCTGGTGGCACCGGTGGTGGCCACCGGCCTCTACGCCGTGAGCCGCGCGCTGGAACAGGGCCAGCGGCCCACGCTGCGCACCGCGCTGGCCGCATGGCGCCCCCGGGACCACCGCCTCGTCGTCTTCGGTCTGCTGCTGGCCTTGGCCGGCACCGGCTGGGTGTTGACCTCGGCATCCTTGATCACGCGCTTCGCGCCAGCGCCGGTGGGCAGCCCGGCCGATTTCCTGCGCGTGGTGGTGCTCAGCGACCACAGCCTGCTCTTCGAAATCTGGCTGATGCTTGGCAGCGCGCTGGCCGCACCCATGTTCATCAGCAGCGTGGTCGCCCTGCCCCTGCTGCTGGACCGCCCGCACAGCGTGCTGCAGGCGGTGATGACCAGCGCCAGCGCGGCCCTGGCCAGCCCGCCGGCAATGGCGCTGTGGGCCACGCTCATCCTCGTGCTCACGCTCGTCGGCATGGCCAGCTTCATGGTGGGCCTCGTGGTGGTGGTGCCCTGGCTCGCGCACGCCAGCTGGCACGCCTACCGCGATCTGGTGCCACCCGACGAAGCCGCCGGGGCGCCAGCCTGATGTTCGGCTACACCGAAGAGCAGATCGCGCAGTTCGGGCTCACCTTCGGGGTGGGCGCGTTCATGCTCTACATGGCCTTCATCATCTGGCAGCTGGCACGCGAATCGAAGGCTGGGCGCTTCGGCACCTTCGTGCTCTTCCTGGCTTTGGGTTTCGGGCTCGTGGGCTTCGCGGCCAAGAGCGTCATCAAGTTCTTCATCGACGGCTGAGCATGCAAAAGGCGGCCCGCAGGCCGCCTTTTGAACAGGTGCAGCGCAGGCGCTCAACCCATGTGGAGGCCACCGTTGCAGCTGAAGTCGGCGCCGGTGGTGAAGCCCGAATCAGGGCCGGCCAGCCAGGCCACGACGGAACCGATTTCTTCCGGCGTTCCCAGGCGCTTGACGGGGATCGTCGCGACGATCTTTTCCAGCACCTCGGGCTTGATGGCGCGGACCATGTCAGTGCCGATGTAGCCCGGGCTCACGGTGTTCACCGTCACGCCCTTGGCAGCCAGCTCCTGCGCCAGCGCCATCGTGAAGCCGTGCATGCCGGCCTTGGCGGCCGAGTAGTTGGTCTGGCCGGCCTGGCCCTTCTCGCCGTTCACGCTGCTGATCTGGATGATGCGGCCCCAGCCCTTTTCCACCATGCCCGGCACCACCTGCTTGGTGACGTTGAACATGCTGTTGAGGTTGGTGTCGATGACGGCGTGCCAGTCTTCCGGCGACATCTTCAGGAACATGCGGTCGCGCGTGATGCCGGCGTTGTTCACCAGCACGTCGATGGCGCCGTGTTCCTCGCGCGCCTTCGTGAACGCGGCGACGGTGCTTTCCCAGTCGGCCACGTTGCCCACCGAAGCGTGGAACTCGTAGCCCAGGGCCTTCTGCTCGGCCAGCCACTTGGCGTGGTCGCGGCTCGGGCCGCAACCGGCGATGACGGTGAAGCCTTCCTTGGCCAGGCGCTGGCAGATGGCGGTGCCGATGCCGCCCATGCCGCCGGTCACGTAAGCCACTTTCTTCGACATTTCTCTCTCCTAGGTGCTGGATGGGGCGAGGTTCGCCGGCCGCCCTGTTGCGGTCAAGCGGGTTCGCCCGGTGTTGTTCGGGGGGTTGAAACAGGTGGCGCGAGCGCTCAGCGCTCGACGGTCAGGGCCACGCCCATGCCGCCGCCGATGCACAGCGAGGCGATGCCCTTCTTCGCGTCGCGCCTGATCATCTCGTGCAGCAGCGTCACCAGGATGCGGCAGCCGCTGGCGCCGATGGGGTGGCCGATGGCGATGGCGCCGCCGTTGACGTTGACCTTGCTGGTGTCCCAGCCCATCTCTTGATGCACGGCACAGGCCTGGGCAGCGAAGGCTTCGTTGATCTCCAGCAGGTCCAGGTCTTGCGGCTTCCAGCCGGCGCGCTCCAGCGCCTTCTTCGCGGCGGGCACCGGGCCCATGCCCATGAGGGCGGGGTCCAGGCCCGCGCTGGCGTAGCTGGCGATGCGCGCCAGCGGCTTCAGGCCCAAGGCGGCGGCCTTGGCGGCCGTCATCACCATCACGCCGGCGGCGCCGTCGTTCAGGCCGCTGGCGTTGCCCGCCGTCACGCTGCCGGCCTTGTCGAAGGCCGGACGCAGGCCGGCCAGGGCCTCGGCGCTGGTCTTCTTGTTGATGAACTCGTCGGCCGCGAACACGATCGGGTCGCCCTTCTTCTGAGCGATGCTGACGGGCACGATCTCGTCGACGAAACGCCCGGCTTCCTGCGCCGCGGCGGCCTTCTGCTGGCTGGCCAGCGCCAGCGCGTCCTGCGCCTCGCGCGTGATGCCGTACTTCTTGGCCACGTTCTCGGCCGTGATGCCCATGTGGTACTGGTTGTAGACGTCCCACAGGCCGTCGGTGATCATCGAATCGACCATCTTCCAGTCGCCCATGCGCTGGCCGTCGCGGCTGCCCAGCAGCACGTGCGGCGCAGCGCTCATGTTCTCCTGGCCGCCGGCGATGACGATCTCGCTGTCGCCATCACGGATGGCCTGCGCCGCGAGCATCACCGCCTTCAGGCCGCTGCCGCAGACCTTGTTGATGGTCATGGCCGGCACGCCGGTGTTGAAACCGGCCTTGATGACGGCCTGGCGCGCGGCGTTCTGGCCGCTGCCGGCGGTGAGCACCTGGCCGAGGATCACCTCGCCGATCTGCTCGCTGCTCAGGCCGCTGCGCGCCAGCAGCGCCTTCAGCACGGTGGCGCCGAGTTCGGGCGCCGGGGTCTTGGCGAGCGTGCCGCCGAACTTGCCCACCGCGGTGCGGGCGGCGGCGACGATGACGATGTCTTGCTGGCTCATGGATGTCTCCTGGGAATGATCGAAGAGCGGAAAACTTCAAGCTCCCCGCCACGGAACCGGCTCAGCCGGGCCGTCGGCGGGCGGCCCCCTCGGGGGGTAGCGAGCGCGAGCGAGCTTGGGGGCTCCATGTCAGGCCTTGGCGCGCACGTAGCGCCCCGGGGCCGGTTCGATGGGCTTGAACTTGGCGCTGCCTGCGCTCTTCGGAGCGTTGACGAGCTTGCCGGCCTGCGGCTTGAGCCAGTCGCTCCACACCGGCCACCAACTGCCCGGGTGCTCGGTGGCGCCGGCGAACCAGGCCTCGGCGGTGGCCGGGTGCTTTGCTGAGCCGGTGTTGTTCGTCCAGTGGCTGCGCTTGCCCTTGGCCGGCGGGTTGATGACGCCGGCGATGTGCCCGCTGGCACCCAGCACGAACTGTCGCTCGCCGCTGAACAGCGCCACCGAAGCGTAGGCCGCCGGCCAGGGCACGATGTGGTCTTCGCGTGAACCATAGATGAACACCGGCGCTTCGATCGCGCCCAGATCCACTGCTTCGCCGCACACGGTCAGTGCACCGGGCTGCTTCAGTTCGTTCTGCAGGTACATGTGGCGCAGGTACCAGCAATACATGGGCCCGGGCAGGTTGGTGCTGTCGCCGTTCCAGTACAGCAGGTCGAAGGGCGGCGGCGCCTCGCCCTTCAGGTAGTTGGCGACGACATAGTTCCACACCAGGTCGTTGGGCCGCAGGAAGCTGAAGGTGGTGGCCAGTTCCTGGCCCTTGAGCAGGCCGGGGCCGCCCGGGGCGTCGGGGCCCAGCGTCATCTCGCGCAGCTGGACCGAGGCCTCGTCGATGAAGATGTCGAGGATGCCGGTGTTCTCGAAGTCGAGCAGCGTGGTCAGCAGCGTCACGCTCTGCGCCGGCTGCTCGCCCCGTGCGGCCAGCACCGCCAGCGCCGTGGAGAGGATGGTGCCGCCCACGCAGAAACCCAGGGTGTTGATGCGCTCCTGGCCGCTGATGGCCTGCACCGTTCGAATGGCGGCGATGGCGCCGTCTTCGATGTAGTCGTCCCAGGTGGTGGCGCGCAGGCTCTCGTCGGGGTTGCGCCAGCTCACCACGAAGGTGCGGTGACCCTGCTCGACGGTGTAGCGGATGACGCTGTTGTCGGGCTGCAGGTCGAGGATGTAGTACTTGTTGATGCAGGGCGGCACGAAGAGCATGGGCCGCTCGTGCACCTTGGCCGTCAAGGGCTTGTATTCGATCAGCTGGAACAGCGCGTTCTCGAACACCACCTGCCCGGCCGTGGTGGCCACGTTGCGGCCCACCTCGAACACGCTTTCGTCGGTCTGCGAGACGTGGCCCTTCTGCAGGTCCTGCAGCAGATGGTGCATGCCGGTGGTGAGGCTCTCGCCCTGGGTCTCGATGGCCTTCTTCAGCGCCTCGGGGTTGAGCGCCAAGAAGTTGCTGGGGCTGGCCATGTCCACCCACTGCTGCACGGCGAAGCGGATGCGCGCCTGTGTCTTGGCGTCGCCCTCCACGCTCTCGGCCATCTGCATCAGCGTGCGCGCGTTCAGCAGGTACATCTGCGCCGTGAAGGCCGAGGCCGGGTTGCCAAGCCACTCGCTGCCGAACCGGCGGTCGCCCAAGGCCTTGGGGCTTGCTGCAGCCTCGCCCTGCAGGGTGTGAAGCGACTGGTTCCACACCTCCGCAGCGCTTTTCAGGTAGTTGGCCTGGATCTCGGCCAGCTGCTGCACCGGCAAGTTCAAGCCCGCCATGGACTTGAAGATGTCCCCGAAGGCAGCCCCGAATGCCTGCACGGGCGCTGCAGCGGGTGGGAAAGCTGCGCTAGGCTTGTGCTTCACGGTCGTGTCTCCTGGGTCTTTCTGGGCGCTCGGCGGGCGCTCCTGGCCATGCGGGTGCCACGCCGGGGCGGCACGACTTCACGTTCTACGCCGAAGCGCTGACGGCGCCATGACGGTGTATGCACTTTAGCCGCCACCGGCCGCGGCACTTTGCGGGTTCCCACATGTACTTGATCGCCATCGCCTGGATCTATGTCGTGCTGATGATGGCCGTGGCCGAGGCGCTGTCGACGCAGGGCTCGGTGCTCGGCGCCTTCTTCACCTTCCTGCTCTACGGGATGCTGCCGCTGTCCATCTTCCTCTACATCTTCGGCACGCCGGCGCGGCGCCGCGCGCGCCGCGCCGCCGAGGCCGCCGAAGAGGCGGCGCTGGCGGCCGCCGCCGCCGGCTCAGGTGCGCCAGATGGCGGCGGCCATGCGGCCGGTGACACCGTCGCGGCGGAACGAAAAGAAACGTGAGGCGTCTTCCACCGTGCACGCGCCCTCGGCCGTGACGGCCACCACGCTCAGCGCCTGCAGCCGGGCCGCGGCCAACGCCGGCAGGTTGGCCAGCCAACGCGCCGTGCCATCGGGCCGCGCGCGGTAGACGAAGCGCCCGGGGTCGGGCTGCACGGGGTCATCGCCGAAGGCCTGCAGCACCTCGGCCCCCACCTCGAACTGGCGCGGTCCGATGCACGGGCCCAGCCAGGCCTGCACCTCGGCAGGGGCTGCGCCTGTGCCTGCGCACAGCGCCTGCACGGTGGCTTCCAGCACACCGCCGGCCAGGCCGCGCCAGCCCGCATGTGCGGCGGCCACGGCCGAGCCATCGCGCAGCGCGAAGAGCACCGGCAGGCAATCGGCCACCTGCACGGTGCAGGCGATGCCGCGCTCGCGCGTCCACGCGGCATCGGCCGGAGTCTCAGGGTGGCTGCCACAGCCAGCCTGCAGGTGCAGCACGTTGCTGCCGTGCACCTGGCGCAGCCACACCGGGCGCGCGCCCATCGCGGCTTCAAAACGCGCGCGGTTCTCGGCCACCGCGGCCGGCGCGTCGCTCACGGCCACGCCCAGGTTCAACGTGGCATGCGGGCCGCTGCTCACGCCGCCGTCGCGGGTGCTCATGCCGGCCTGCACGCCAGGGGGCAGCCGCCAGGCGAGCCGCAACAGCGGCGCGGCCACGCTGGCGCTCAGCGCAGCCTCACTCCGCATCCGGGCAGCGCTCGGGCCGGGTCTGTTCGAAGGCCGGCAAGGCCATGCAGGCGTCGAAGACGCGCATCACCTGGGGCACGTGGTCCAGCCGGCAGTTGAAGCGCTGCGCGTTGAAGATCTGCGGCACCAGGCAGCAGTCGGCCAGCGTCGGCGCTTCGCCGTGGCAGAAGGTGGCGGGCGCTGCGGACAGCTGCCGTTCCACCACCTCCAGGCCCGTCTCCACCCAGTGGCGGTACCAGCGGTTCTTGTCGTCTTCGCTGACCTTCAGGTCGCGCACCAGGTAGCGCAGCACGCGCAGGTTGTTCAGCGGGTGGACCTCGCAGGCGATGTCCAGCGCCAGCGCACGCACACGCGCCCGCTCGGCCGGCGTGCCCGGCAGCAGCGGTGGCTGTGGGTGGGTCTCGTCGAGGTACTCGATGATGGCCAGCGACTGCGTGAGGCTGGCCTCACCGTCACGCAGCAGCGGCACCAGGCGGCTGGCCGAGACCTGGGCATAACTCTCGCCGAGCTGCTCGCTCTTGGCCAGGTGCACCGGCAGGTAGGCGTAGTCCAGGCCCTTGAGCGCCAGCGCAATGCGCACGCGGTACGAGGCCGACGACCGGAAGTAGTTGAAGAGCTCCATGGCCCGTGCGCTTTCCACAGCCCGCGGTGCTTACCGCACCGCCACCTTCAGGGTGCCCAGGCCGGCGACGGCGCCTTCCATCACATCACCGCGCACCACCGCGCCCACGCCGGCCGGCGTGCCGGTGAAGATCAGGTCGCCGGGCTGCAGCGTCCAGGCGGCGCTGAGCTGCTCGATGGTCTCGTTCACGCTCCAGATCAGGTCCTTCAGGTCGCCCTGCTGCTTCAACGTGCCGTTGACGGCCAGCGTGATGGCGCCGGTGAGCAGTTCGCCCGTGCTCGCGATCGGCACGACGGGGCCGATGGGCGCGCTCTGATCGAAGGCCTTGCCGATGCACCAGGGCCGGCCCTGCTTCTTCATCTCGTTCTGCAGGTCGCGGCGCGTCATGTCCAGGCCGACGGCATAGCCCCAGATGTGCTTGGGCGCATCGGCTGCAGCGATGTTGCGGCCGCCGGTGCCGATGGCCACCACGAGCTCGATCTCGTGGTGCAGGTTGGCGGTGAGCGTGGGGTAGTCGATGTGGCCGGTTTCGCCGTCCGGCACCGCCACGATGGCATCGGCAGGCTTCATGAAAAAGAAGGGGGGCTCGCGGCCGGTGAAGCCCATCTCCACCGCGTGATCGGCGTAGTTGCGGCCCACGCAGTAGATGCGGTGCACCGGCAGGCTGCCACCGCCTGCCACGGGCACGGCAACGGGGGCGGAGGGCGGAAAGACGAAGCTCATGGCGGTGTGGCGCGCGGCAGCGCAGGCAACGTGGAAGAAGTCGGAAGATGATGCCACGCGATACCCACCGGCCCGCCGCGGGTTCCCCACAGGGGCCGAGGGCCAGGGGGGCCCCGGTACACTGGTCTGCATGTTCCTGCACCGTCGAATCAAGCACTGCCGCGTCTGCGGTGCCGAGGTCAGCTACCGCGTGCCTGCCGACGACAACCGCGAGCGCGCCGTCTGCACCGCGTGCGGCGAGATCCACTACGAGAACCCGATCAACGTCGTGGGTACCGTGCCCGTGTGGGGCGAGCAGGTGCTGTTATGCCGCCGCAACATCGAACCGCGTTTCGGCTTCTGGACGCTGCCGGCCGGCTTCCTGGAGCTTGGCGAAAGCACGGCGGAGGGCGCGCTGCGCGAGACCGTGGAGGAAGCGGGCGCCCGCGTGGAACTGGAGCCGCTCTTCAGCGTGCTGAACGTGGTGCGTGCCGGTCAGCTGCACTTGTTCTACCGTGCCCGCATGCTCGACACCACGCTCGCCCCCGGCCCCGAGACCATCGAAGCCCGGCTCTTCCGCGAAGACGAAGTACCCTGGGACGAACTCGCCTTCCGCACCGTGCGCCTGACGCTGGAGCGCTTTTTCGAAGACCGCCGCAGCGGACACTACGGCGTGCACGCCGGCGACATCGCTTGAACACCTGCGGCCCGCTTTCACCATGGCCTTGACCCACCCTGCCCCTTCTGAAGAACTCGCTTCCGTGCTGCTGCTGGCCGCGCCCGGCCCGGCCTGCAACCTGGCGCAGGCGGCGCTGCGGGGCTGGGCCACCGTCCAATGGCAGCGTGAAGGCCCTGCCGCGTTGCCCGATGTGCAAGCCGCACAGCGCGCCCGGGCCGTGGCCGGGCTGGAGCCCGCGCTCGTGGTGGCCGACGCCGCCCTGCCCGGCCTCGAACTCGCGGCACTGTGCGAAGCGGTGCCCGGCGACGCGACCGCGGGGCCCGTGGTGGTGTTGCTCGATGCGGCCAACGAAGCAGCTGCCGCCCAGTGGCTGCAGCGCGGCGCTGCCGACTGCATCGGCCTGCCGCAAGGCGAGGCGCTGCTGGCCGCGCGCCTGCAGGCCCGCGCACGGGCGCTGCGCGTGGCCGCTGCGGCGCGCGCCGGGCTGCAGGGCCTGCAGGACGAACTGGCGCTGCGCACGGCGCAGCTGCAGGCCATCCAGGACGTCACCACGCTGGTGATGGCCACGCTGGCCGAAACGCGCGGCACCGAGAGCTCGAACCACATCCGCCGCACGCAGTACTACGTCAAGGCCCTGGGCTGGCGTCTGTCGACGCTGCCGCACCTGGCGGCCTCGCTGACCTCCACGCACATCGACCTGATGTTCCGGGCGGCGGCCCTGCACGACATCGGCAAGGCCGGCATCCCCGACCGCATCCTGCTCAAGCCCGGCAGGCTCAGCCCGGAAGAGTTCGAGATCATGAAGACCCACACCACGCTGGGCCGGGACGCCATCGCCAACGCCAAGCGCAAGCTCGGCGTGGATGTCGACTACCTCAACGTGGCCAAGGAAATCGCCTACTCGCACCACGAGAAGTGGGACGGCAGCGGCTACCCCGAAGGCCTGGCCGGCAGCGCCATCCCGCTGTCGGGCCGGCTGATGGCCCTGGCCGACGTGTACGACGCGCTGATCAGCCGTCGCCTGCACAAGGAGGCGATGAGCCACGAACAGGCCACGCACATCATCCAGCAGACCCGCGGCCGGCACTTCGACCCCGACGTGGTCGACGCCTTTCTCGCCGTGCAGGACAACTTCCAGGCCGTCGCCATCGCCTACAGCGACTCCAGCGCCGATCTGCAGCGCCAGGCCGAGTACGCGGGCATCGCGCAGGTTTGAGGCTCGCGCCCGCCCCATGAAAAAAGCCCGCTGACGCGGGCTTCTTCCGGAGGCAGGAACCGACTCAGGCGTGCGCGGCGCGCAGCTTCATCGAGAACTCTTGCAACGCGGCGATGCCGCTCTCTTCGGCCTTGCGGCACCAGGCCTGCAGGTCGGCCACGAGCTGCTCGGCGCTGACGCCGGTGCGCGTCCACAGCGCACGCAGTTCTTCGCGCATGGCCACCAACTTGGCCAGCTGCGGGCTTTCGCCCAGCGCCTCTTGCAGCGTGGGCTTCACCCCTTGAGGGATCTTGTCGTCGTCGCGGTGCAACCAGGTCTTGGCCACGCGCAGGTTGCGGAAGCGCGCGCTGTTCTGCGCGCCCTGGGCCTGCAGGCGGGCCAGTTCGCTGCCCACGGCCGCCTTCAGCTCGTTCGCGTAACGCGCCATCACTTCGTAGCGGTTGGCGATCACGGCTTCCAGCGTCTTGCCGTCGGCCACCGGGCGGGCGGTGCCCAGTTCCAGCTTGGGCGGCACCTTCTTCACGCGGGCCAGGCCCACCTTCTCCATGGCGCGGATGTACATCCAGCCCACGTCGAACTCGTAAGGCTTGACGGAGAACTTGGCCGAGGTCGGGTAGGTGTGGTGGTTGTTGTGCAGCTCTTCGCCACCGATCAGCACGCCCCAGGGCGAGACGTTGGTGGAGGCGTCGGGCGCCTCGAAGTTGCGGTAGCCCCAGTAGTGGCCGATGCCGTTGATGATGCCGGTGGCCATCACCGGGATCCAGGCCATCTGCACAGCCCACACCGCCGCGCCGATGGCACCGAACAGCGTGAGGTTCAGGATCAGCATCAGGCCCACGCCCTGCCACGAGTAGCGGGTGTAGAGGTTGCGCTCGATCCAGTCGTCAGGCGTGTTGTGGCCGTACTTGGCCACGGTTTCCTTGTTCTTGGCTTCGACGCGGTAGAGCTCCACGCCCGTGAGCAGCAGCGCCTTCAGGCCCTTGACCTGCGGGCTGTGCGGGTCTTCTTCGGTCTCGCACTTGGCGTGGTGCTTGCGGTGCACCGCCACGAATTCCTTCGTGACCATGCCGGTGCCGATCCACAGCCAGAAACGGAAGAAGTGCGAAGGAATCGCATGCAGTTCCAGCGCGCGGTGTGCCTGGGCGCGGTGCAGGAAGATCGTCACGCCGCAGATGGTGAGGTGCGTGGTCACCAGCGTGTAAAGCAGCACTTGCCACCAGCTCGCTTCGAGCAAGCCGTGCGAAAGCATTTGGACGACCGCGTCGTGCACCTGCCACAGTTGATCCATCAGCTTTTCCTTGGGGACTGCTTAAAAGTTACCGACTGATTGTAGGGGGGCGACGCCTCGCGTGCTGCGGTTTATGCGTAGCCAACACCCCGCAAACGCGGCCCAAGACGCAAAACCCTGCGCCAGATCAAATCAGATGGCGACAGAAGCGCCTGATTTCAACGCTTTTGCCAGGCCGCGGCAAAAAAGCCGTCGGTCTGGTGCCGGTGCGGCCACAGGCGCAGGTATGGGCCCGCCACCAACGGGGCCGGCGCTTCCACGCGGGCGGCTTCCAGGGCTTGCAAGGCCGGCAGCACCTCGAACTGAGCAGCGTTGGCGGCCGTGAAGGCCTCGGCCACGGCCTCGTTCTCGGCCGCGAGCAGGCTGCAGGTGGCGTAGACGAGCCGGCCGCCGGGCTTCAGCAGGCGCGCGGCACTCGCCAGGATGGCGGTCTGCTTGGCCTGCAGTTCTTCCACCGCCTTGGGGCTCTGGCGCCACTTCAGGTCGGGGTTGCGGCGCAGGGTGCCGAGGCCGGAACAGGGCGCGTCCACCAGCACGCGGTCGATCTTGCCGGCCAGGCGCTTGATGCGGTCGTCGCGCTCGTGGGCGATCTGCGCCGGGTGCACGTTGCTCAGGCCGCTGCGTGCCAGGCGCGGCTTCAAGGCGTCCAGCCGGTGGCCCGAGACGTCGAAGGCGTACAGCCGCCCCGTGTTGCGCATGGCCGCCCCCAGCGCCAAGGTCTTGCCACCGGCGCCGGCGCAGAAATCGACGACCATCTCGCCACGCTTGGCGTCGGTGATCAGCGCCAGCAGCTGGCTGCCCTCGTCCTGCACTTCCACCAGGCCCCGGGTGAAGACGTCCAGCTTGTGCAGCGCAGGCTTGCCGTGCAGGCGCAGGCCCCAGGGCGAATGAGGCGTGGGCTCGGCGGCCAGGCCGGCATCGGCCAAGGCCTGGCGCACCTCGTCGCGTTTGGCCTTGAGTACGTTGACGCGCAGGTCCAACGGCGCGGCCTCGTTCAAGGCCTGCACCAGGGGCCAGAAGTCGTCGCCCATCGTGTCCTTCAGCGGCGCGGCCAGCCAGTCGGGCAGGTTGTGGCGCTGCTTCTCGGGCAGGGTGGCGGGGTCGATCTGGCGGATCTTGTCCAGCCAGGCCTGTTCATGCGCCTCGGTAGCGGCCAGCAGGTAGTTGGGCGTCCCTTGCCAAGCCAGCAGCACCAGGCGGCGCTCCAGCGGGCCGGTGCCACTTTGCGCCAGGTTCTGGAACAGCAGGCGCTGGCGCAGCACGGTGTAGGCGGTTTCGGCCAGCGCGTGGCGCTCGCGCGAGCCCAGGGCACGGTGCTGGCGGAAAAAGGCAGAAACCACGCCATCGGCGGGTTGGTCGAGCTTGAGCACGGCGCGCAGCAGCTCGGTGCTCAGGTCGACAAGGGCTTTCGGATGCATCGCCGGATTATCCTGCCCGGCATGAACCCGCCCACCCACGTCGCCTCGGAAGATCTGCCACCGCTGCCCGCCGCCCCGCCCGGCCGCTACCGCCACCACAAGGGCGGCGAGTACCAACTGCTGGGCGTGGTGCGCCACAGCGAGACACTGGAGCCGCTGGTGCTCTACCGGCCGCTCTACAACCAGAGCGGCGATTGGGTGCGGCCTTACGCGATGTTCTTCGAGACGGTGACGATCGACGGCCGCGTACAGCCGCGCTTCACCCGCATCGGCGACTGAGGGCGCGGCCCTACATCAACACCTGCGAAGCACCGTCGGCCTGGATCACCAGCCCGTTCTCCACGCGCAGCTTGCCTTCCACGAACCAGCGCACGGCCAGCGGGTAGATCACGTGCTCGGTGGCCAGCACGCGCGCGGCCAGCTTCTGCTCGTCGTCGCCGGGCAGCACCGGCACCACGCTCTGCATCACGATGGGGCCGTGGTCGAGTTCGGGCGTCACGAAGTGCACGGTGGCGCCCACGGCCTTGCAGCCGGCCTCCAGCGCGCGCCGGTGCGTGTGCAGGCCCGGGAAGGCCGGCAGCAGCGAAGGGTGGATGTTCAGCAGCCGGCCTTCATAGCGGCGCACGAAATCAGCGCCCAGCACGCGCATGAAACCGGCCAGCACCACGAGGTCGGGCGCGTGGGCATCGATGGCGGCGGCCAGGGCGGCGTCGAAGGCTTCGCGCTGGGGGTAGGCCCTGTGGTCCACGCAGGTCGCGGCGATGCCGCGCTCGGCCGCCCAGGCCAGGCCGCCGGCCTGCGGGCGGTTGGCGATGACGGCCACCACCTGCGCCGGCCAGCCCTGCTCGGTGCAGCGCTGATGGAGGGCTTCCATGTTCGAGCCGCGGCCCGAGATGAGGATGACGATGCGTTTCATGGCGGTGGTCGGCTGGCAGCGGCCGGGAGTGTAGGCGGGCGCCTGCGCCGCGCCGTGGCTTGCTGAGACAATCGCGGCCTTCCCCGCCAGCCTCTTTTGCCCGCTAGCCCGGTAGCCCACCATGCGATCACGCGTTCTCTCCGGCATGCGCCCCACCGGCGCCATGCACCTCGGCCACTACCACGGCGCCCTGAAGAACTGGGTGCGCCTGCAGCACGAGCACGAGTGCTTCTTCTTCGTGGCCGACTGGCACGCCCTGACCACGCACTACGAAGAGCGCGAGGTCATGGAGAAGTTCGTCTACGAGATGGTGATCGACTGGATCGCCGCCGGCCTGGACCCCGACAAGTGCACGCTCTTCATCCAGAGCCGCCTGCCCGAGCACGCCGAGCTCTTCACGCTGCTGGCCATGGGCACGCCGCTGGGCTGGCTGGAACGTGTGCCCACCTACAAGGACCAGATGGAGAAGCTGAAGGACCGCGACCTCGCGACCTACGGTTTCCTCGGCTACCCGCTGCTGCAGGCCGCCGACATCCTGATCTACAAGGCCAACCACGTGCCCGTGGGTGAAGACCAGAGCAGCCACGTCGAGCTCACGCGCGAGGTGGCGCGCCGCTTCAACAACCTCTACGGCCGCAGCAGCCAGTTCGAGGCCCAGGTGGCCGCGGCGCTGGCCAAGCTGCCCAAGGACGACGCGCGCTATTTCGAGAAGCAGCGCAAGGCATTCGGCGAGACCGGCAGCCCCGAGGCCTTGGCCAAGGGCGAAGGCATGGTCAACAAGGCCGCCGCGCAGGTGGAAGGCTGGACGCCTGACGACAGCGAACTGCTGCTCGGCCACCTCAAGGGCAGCGGCAAGAGCGTGCTCACCGAGCCGCAGGCGCTGCTGACCGAAACCAGCAAGCTGCCCGGCCTGGACGGCGCGAAGATGAGCAAGAGCTACGGCAACGCCATCCTCATGCGCGAAGAGCCGGCCGAGGTGACGCGCAAGGTGCGAGGCATGGCCACCGACCCGGCCCGCGCCCGCCGCACCGACCCCGGCGACCCGGCGCGCTGCCCGGTGTGGCAGCTGCACAAGGTCTACACCGACGCGCCCACGCACGAATGGGTGCAGCAGGGCTGCAAGAGCGCCGGCATCGGCTGCCTGGAATGCAAGCAGCCGGTGATCGACGCCATCGTGAAGGAGCAGGCCCCGTGGCGCGAGCGCGCCGAGCAGTACCTGGCCAACCCCAAGCAGGTGCACTGGATCGTGGAGATGGGCACCGAGCGCGCGCGCACGGTGGCGCGCCAGACCATGAAGGACGTGCGCACCGCGATGGGCCTGAACTATTGATGCCTGAACTACTGATGGACGCGCTGCAGACCTTCGAAGTGCACCCCGGCGCCGAGCCGCGGGCCACCATCATCGTGCTGCACGGCCTGGGCGCCGACGGCACCGATTTCCTGTCTTTCGCCGACGAGATGAAGCTGGCCGCCGTGGGCCCGGTGCGCTGGGTCTTCCCGCGCGCGCCCGAGCGAGCGGTCACGATCAACGGCGGCCACCGCATGCGCGCCTGGTACGACATCCTCGGCACCGATCTGGTTCGGCGCGAAGACGAAGGCGGTCTGCGCGAGAGCTTTGCGCAAGTGCACGCGCTCATCGACCGCGAGGTGGCGCGTGGCGTGCCTGCCAACCGTATCGTGCTCGGCGGTTTCTCGCAGGGCTGCGCCATCACGCTGGGCGCTGGCCTGCGCTACGGCCAGCGCCTGGCGGGGCTGGTGGGCATGTCCGGCTACATGCCGCTGGCCGCCGCGCTGGAAGCCGAGCGCCACGACGCCAACGCGCTGACGCCGCTGTTCCTGGCCCACGGCCGCAGCGACCCCGTGGTGCCGCTGGCCCGGGGTGCTGCCGCGCGCGACCAGTTGCAGGCGCTGGGCCAGCCGCTGGACTGGCACGACTACCCGATGCAGCACTCGGTGTGCATCGAAGAAGTGCGCGACCTGCAGCGCTGGCTGCTGCAGGTGCTGCAGCCCGCCTGAAGCTTCACCGCAAGCCCGGCATGCAGCTCGTCCGCCCCGCCCCCGAGCACCTGGCCGGTTATTGCGAGGCCTTGTCTCGCGGTTGGTCGCCCAACACCACGCGGCCCGAGGCGGCGCAAGAGCAGCTGGCCGACATCGCGGCCGATGCCGCGGCCTTTCTCGCCGTCACGCACGACCCTGAGGCCCTGGGCCCGCCGGTGAAGCTGCCCGACGGCAGCCAGGTGCAGCGCCTGCCCGGCATCGTGCGCTGGATGTGGAGCGACGAAGGCTTCTGCGGCAGCATCAACCTGCGCTGGCCGCGCGACCTGGGGCCGATGCCGCCGCACGTGCTGGGCCACATCGGCTATGCCGTGGTGCCCTGGCAGCAGCGCCGCGGGCACGCCACGCAGGCGCTGGCGCAGTTGCTGCCGCTGGCGCGCGGCTTCGGGCTGCGCGAGGTGGAGCTCACCACCGACGTCGACAACGCGCCATCGCAGCGGGTCATCACGGCCAATGGCGGCGAGCTGCTGGAGCGCTTCACCAAGCCCGAGGCCTTTGGCGGCGGGCCGGGGCTGCGTTTCGTCATCAGGCTTTAGGCTGGACTCCAGGGCGGGCTCCAGGCCCGCCTTCCAGCGCTTCGGCGCGCCTCACCCAAAGCGCCCCTGCAGGAACCAGCGCGGCGCCGCCTCGTCGGCGCTGGGCAGGCGCGCGTGCCACAGCCACAGCAGCGCGCCTTCACGCGTCTGGGCGATGTAGTAATCGCGCGTGGCGGGTTCGCCGTCCCACCAACCGGTTTCGATGCGCTCGGGGCCGCTCAGCAGTTGCAGCGGCTGGCCCTGCAGCCAGGGCACGGCGTCGCGTTCGCTCAGGGGCTGCGGCTGCGGCAGCAGCCAGGTGGGGCGATGCAGCGGCAGCAGGCCGTGGGCCTGCGCCTGGGCCAGCGCGAGGGTGGCCTGCAGGTGAGCATCGGCCGGCCCATCCCCGGCGGCAGCCCCTGCGCCGCCTTGTGCGGGCACGGTGCGGGTGGCGCACTCGGGGCGGTGGTCGGCCACGGGCTGCAGGCGCAGCACCTGGTCGTCGCCCAGGCGCGCGCGCAGGCGCTCCAGCAGGCGCACCAGGCCTTCGGCCTGCCCGGCGCGGGTGGGGAAAAGTTCGCCGTTGGGCGCCTCACCGGCCACCAGCTGCTGGCAGTGCAGCTGCAGCTCGAGCGTGGGTGCGGTAAGCACCACGCGCGCCAGCCGCTCGCGCAGCAGCAGCTGCAGGTGGCCGAGTTCGGCCGATGGGTCGGCCAGGGCCACCGCCAGCTCGGTGGGCGGCTGCAGCACCTGGCGCTGGCGCTCGTGGCGCATGCGCAGCGTGAAGCCGCCCACGCGCGCCTGCCGCGCCTGCGCCCAGGCCAGCAGCCGCGCCAGCAGCACGCCGGCGCCATGCAGCACCTGCTCGGTGGTTTCGGCGCGCGCGAAGAGTTCGAGCCGGCTTTCGAAGACGGTGGGCAGAGTGAGCCAGCGCCGCGGGTCGGCGCGCTGGCCGAGGGCGCGGTCGAGCTCGTCGAGCACCTCGGTGCCGAAGCGACGCGCCAGACCGGCACGCGGCAGTTGCTGCAGATCGTGCAGCGTGTGCAGACCCATGCCCTGCAGCGCTTCCCAGTGCTCGCGGCCCGGGCCCAGCAGCCACACCGGTGCGCCGGCCAGCAGCGCCTGCAGCGCGGTGAGGTCGGTGCTGTGCGGGCCGTGCAGCAGGTTCGCTGCGGCAGCGCCCTCTGGCGCGGCTGCGTTGGCACCGCCCGGCTGCGGGTACCAGCGCGCCAGCAGACCCGCCCCCACCGCGGTGGGCGCCGCGGCCATCTGCACGCGGTGGCCCAGCGGCGCCAGCGCGGCGGCCAGGCGCTGCTGCAGGCCGGCCGCGCCGCCGAAGAGGCGCAGGCTGCCCTGCACCTCCATCAGCACGGTCTGGCGGTCTTGCAGCGTGACGGCCGGGGTGTAGGCCAGCGCGGTGTGGGTCACGGCGCGCAACGCGGTGGCGTCACGCGTGGCGTTGGCTTCGGCCAGCAGCAGATCGCTGGCCAGCGCCAACGCGGTGGCGCGTTTCATGCCCACGCGCACGCCGCAGGCCGCGGCTTCGGCATTGACCACGGCCACGCGGTGCGCGGCCACCAGCGCCGCCGGCCGCGCGGCCTGCTCGGGCGGCAGCGTGGCGATGAAGGCCTCCAGCGACAAGGCCGGCAGGTGCAGGGCCCACCACAGCATCAGGCAGCTTCCAGGCAGACAGCACGGTCAGCAGCGACAGCGCGGCCGCTCAGCGCGGCGACACCGCGGCCGTGGCGCCCATGGGCGCCGCCACGGCCCGCTGCGCGCGCGCCGCAGCCGGCCCCGAGAGCACCGGCGGCAGCGCCAGCACCAGCGGCTGGGCCAGGGGCGGGCCGCGGCGCTTGAGCAAGGCCACGCGCAGGCGGTCGGCGCCCGCGCCGGCCAGCGCCAGGCGCAGCGGCGCGGCGCTGGGCTGGTGGCGCAGCGCGGCATCGCGCACCAGGAACACCGGGCCGTCATGCGACTGCGCGGCCAATTGCAGGCGGCGCAGCGCATCGGCCGGCAGCCGCGCCGGCAGCCAGGCCAGCACGGCACCGACGTGGCCGCTCTTGAGCGCCTGCTCCAGCGCCCACAGCACGTCAGGCGCCGGCAGGCGGCTGCGCGCCGGGCCTTTCAGCGTTTGCCGGGCGCGCAGCAGCACGAGCTGCTGCAAATCCAGGCCCAGGGCCGACAGCGCCCAGGCGCAGGGCGAGGCCGGCGGGTCGAAACACATCACGCAGCGCTGCTGCGCCTGCACCGCGGCCAGCGCGGGGGCCAGCAGGCGCAGTTCGCCCAGGCCTTCGTGCGGCAGCAGCAACTCGGTCAGCGCGCCCAGCGGCCAGCCGCCGCCGGGCAGCTGGGCGTCGAGCGCGGCAAAGCCGCTGGGCAGGCCGGCGCCGACGGGCCGGCCCAGCTGGTGCGCGCGCCACAGGGCCGGGTGCAGGGTTTCAGGCGCAGGGGGCAGCAACAAGCCGGGGGCGGGGCCGGGCGGGGCCACGGGCTCCACGCAGGGCGGCGTGGGGGCGGACGGTGGCTGCTGTGGCCGTGGCAACAGCGGGGCCGGCTCGTCATCGGCAAACAGCCCCGCCTGTCCCCCGGGGGGCGCCCCCCGCCCGCCGGACAAGGCCGCCGGCAAACCCCCAGGACCACGCAGGCGGCGCACCCCACCGCCCGGTGGGCGAACAGGCGCAACCGGCGACAAGGGCAAAGACGGGGCAACAGGCGGAAGGACCACGAAAATACTGTACGTCTATACAGTATTTTCGGCA
Source organism: Rubrivivax rivuli (assembly GCF_004016505.1). Taxonomy (GTDB): domain Bacteria; phylum Pseudomonadota; class Gammaproteobacteria; order Burkholderiales; family Burkholderiaceae_C; genus Rubrivivax; species Rubrivivax rivuli. The sequence continues at coordinate 89,815 of NZ_SACR01000002.1, forward strand.
AGTGGCGGGATCCTGGCCGACCGCGAAAAACGCCCTCAGCCCAGCGGCACCACCGTGTCGCCCTCTTCGGGCACACAGCCCTCGGCGATGGGTGTCCAGCCGCGGCGCACGACCACGTGGCGCTCGGTGTGGCAGAACTCCAGGCGCTGCGCGCCGGGCACCTGCTGGCGCAGGAAAGCTTCGATGGCCGCCGGCATGCTGACGCGGTAGATCGCCTGCGCCTGGTCTTCGGGCGGGTGGTCGTCGTTGTTGAGCCAGGGCACGAAGACCGTGCCCCACATCAGCGGGCGCCAGCGCACATCGATGACGCTGGGGGTGTAGCCCTGGGCCTTCAGCCAGGCCTGGGCGCGTTCACGCAAAGGCGGCAAGGGGGGCTGCGGTGCCGGCGCTGCGGCCCCCGGGCCCTGCAGCAGGCCCCCGCGCGCCGCGGCCAGCACCTCGGCCACCCACTGGTTGCAGTTCTGGTATTTCTGGCTGAAGGCGTAGGCGTTGGCGCTGTAGGTGGCGCCCAGCAGCTGCAGCGCCTGGTTCTTGTCGAGCGCAGCGCGCTCGATGTCCGCGGCCTCGGCCTCGGGCAGCAGCAGCACCGAAACAAAACCGCGTGAGGGCTCGTTCATGCCCAGCAGGAAGCCAAGCATGCCCTGGTCGAAGATGTGCGGCTGCTTCTCGTCGCAGGCGTAGTAGAGCTGCCGGATGGCCCAGGGCGTGTCGGGGCTGTGCTTGAGGCTGAAGCCGGCGTGCGAATAACGCACGCCAAACCGCCCGAGGTCGAGACCAGCGCGGGCGATGAGCGCCAGGCGCACACCCGACTTCTCGAGCTCGGTCTTGATGACCGCGCCGAAGGTGAAGATCTTGTCCTTCTGCTCCGCCGTGAGGTTGTCGGGCGGATCGCAGGCGCGCAGCGAGGTGGCCTGGGCTCCCGGGCTGCACAGCGCAGCCGCGAGGCCCAGCGCGGCCAGGGCCGCGCGGATCAAAGGCGGACGATCTTGGTCTGCAGTTCGCGGAACCACTCGTCGGCCAGCACCAGGAAGAAGGGCTTCTGGGCGCGCGCGTTCGCGAATTCCAGGCCGTAGGCGCGGGCGCGGGCGGTGACCACGCTGCCCTGGCCCAGACGGCTCTGCTCGTAGGCTTCCTTGGGCATGTAGAGGAAGAACTCGCCCTGCTTGGCGTCGGCCGCCACGGCGTGCAGCTTCAGGCGCACGGTGTCGGCACGGGCCGGGGCCTCGGCCACCTCGATGACGCGGTAATCGCCCTCGGCGACCTTGTTGTCGCCGCTGGAACTGTCGCTGGAGGTCTGGATGGACGTGGAGCTGCTGCCCACCGAGGTGGAGACGCTGTCGGACGAGGCCGACGAAGCCGAGCTGCCGGCCAGTGCCGGTGCCGCGGCGAAGGCGCCCAGCAGCAGGGCCAGGGCGGTGGCACGCGCCAGCGGCGACGGGGTGCGGGAGGTCTGAGTCGTCATGGAACGTCGTCCCTTCATCAAAAGAGGTTTCAAGTACATGGTATCGCAGGCCTTGGCGGGCTTTGCAAGCAGGCGCTACCTGCCGGGGCCCGCCGACAGCAGCGCGGCCACACGTTCGCGAAGAAGTGCCGGGCTGGCCTCGGCCGCCGGCACCGCCGGCCCGGCCACCAGGCCCACCGGGCTGAAGAGGCCGCGGCGAAAGGGCTTGACCATCGCCGTGCCGCCTTCGATGCGGCTGAAGAAGCTGCCCCACAGGTTCTGCAGTGCCATCGGCACCACGGGCACCGGGTGGGTCTGCAGGATCTTCATCACGCCGCCCTTGAACTCGCCCAGGCTGCCGTCGCGCGTGATGCCGCCTTCCGGGAAGAGGGCCAGCAGGTCGCCCTCGTCCAGCACGGCACGCGCCTGCACGAAGGCGCGTTCGTAGGCCGCCGGGTCTTCCTTCTGCGGCGCGATGGGGATGGCCTTGCCCAGCCGGAACAGCCAGCCCAGCACGGGAATGGCGAAGATGCGGTGGTCCATGAGGAAGCGGATGGGCCGCGGGCTGGCCGCCATCAGCACCACGGCGTCGATGAAGCTGACGTGGTTGCACACGAGGATGGCCGCGCCCTGCACCGGGATGTGCTCGTCGCCGCGCACCTGGAAGCGGTAGATGCAGCGCGTGAGGATGAAGGCGATGAAACGCAGCAGGTACTCGGGCACCAGCAGGAAGATGTAGCCGGCCACCACCGCGTTGAGCAGGCCCACGACCAGGAAGACCTCGGGGATGGTGAAACCCGCCGCCAGCAGAGCGCCCACACCCAGGCTGCTGACGATCATGAACAGCGCGTTCAGGATGTTGTTGGCCGCGATGATGCGCGCGCGGTGCGTGGGCTGGCTGCGCAACTGGATCAGCGCGTACATCGGCACGCTGTAGATGCCCGCGAACAGCGACAGCAGCGCCAGATCGGCCATCACGCGCCAGTGCGCGGGCTGGGCCACGAAGGCCGCCAGCGTGTAGCCGCTGGAAGGCGCCAGGCCGCGCGCGGCGAAGTAGAGGTCGATGGCGAAGACGCTCATGCCGATGGCGCCCAGCGGCACGAGGCCGATCTCCACGTGCCGCTTGGAGAGCACCTCGCACAGCAGCGCGCCGATGCCGATGCCGATGGAGAACACCACCAGCAGCAGCGAGGCCACCTGCTCGTTGCCGTGCAGCACGTCGCGCGCGAAGGCCGGGAACATGCTGAGGAACACGGCGCCGAAGAACCACATCCAGCTGATGCCCAGCAGCGAGCGGAACACCACCACGTTGCCGTGCGCCAGCTTCAGGTTGCGCCAGGTCTCGGTGAAGGGGTTCCAGTTGATCTGCAGGCCGGGGTCGGTGGCCGGCGACACGGGCACGGCCTGCGCCATCGCGCGGCCCAGCACGGCCACGGCTACGCAGCCGATGGCCACGTACATGCCGCCCTGCCCGGGGATGGCGATGAGCAGGCCGCCGGCCACCTGACCCAGCAGGATGGCCACGAAGGTGCCCATCTCCACCATGCCGTTGCCGCCTGTGAGTTCCCGCTCGTTCAGATGCTGCGGGAGGTAGGCGAACTTCACCGGGCCGAAGAGCGTGCTGTGCAGGCCCATGAGGAAGACGCAGGCCAGCAGCACAGGCACGTGCTGCACCACGAAGCCCCAGCCGGCCAGCGCCATGATGGCGATCTCGAGGTTCTTGACGAAGCGGATCAGCACCTCCTTCGGGTACTTGTCCGCCAGCTGCCCGCTGGTGGCCGAGAACAGCACGAAGGGCAGGATGAAGAGCGCGCCGATCACCAGCCCGGCCATGGCCGGCGGCAGCCAGCTCACCTGCAGCTGGTAGGTGACCAGCACGGTGAAGGCGAACTTGAAGAGGTTGTCGTTGCCGGCGCCGAGGAACTGCACCCAGAAGAAGGGGCCGAAGCGGCGCTGGCCGAGCAGCGCGAACTGGTTGGGGTGCTCGTGCGGCGCGGGGCCGGGCGCTGCGGTGATGCTGGACGGGGTCGACACGGTCTTCCTCGGGTGGGTGGCGAAACGGCTCAGCCGCCGCTGACTGTAGCGGGGCGCGGTGACAAGGCCGCCCCCTCGAACACCGCCGCTGGCAGGCCCTGCCCCTGCCAACGCAGCCGGCGCTTGAGCATGAAGTCGAACAGCAGCGCGTTGTGCTCGCGCACGGCCTGCAGCACCGGCACGTCGGCCTCGGCCAGCAGGCCGGCCTTCACCAGCGCCGGTGGCGAGAACAGCGGCATCAGCCCGGGCAGCGGGTGGTCGCTGCCGTGCAGCAGCCGGGCGTGCCAGTCGCGCCGCTGCAGCACGGCCTGCCACACGGCGGGCTCGCGGTTGCGCTGGAACACGGCCGACAGGTCGCCGAAAAGCAGGCCGCGGTGCGCCGGCTCGTCCATCAGCCGCGCGAAGAGGTCGAAGGCCGGCACCAGCGGCGCGTTGCGGCGATCGGTGTCGCGCGCGCGGCCGAGCGAGGCGCAGTGCGCCACGATCACGCGCACGCCCAGGGCCAGCGGCGCCCGCACCGCCAGCGGGTTGCCGTAGGCGTCTTGCTCGGCGCCGGGCACGGCCTTCTCTTCACCGCAGTGCACCACCACGGGCACACCGCGCCGGGCGAGCAGCTCGTACACGGGCTTGCAGCGGGCATCGGCCAGGTCGATGTTCATCGCGCTGGGCAGCCACTTCAGCGCCACGGCGCCGGCGTCCAGCGCGGCGGCCAGGGTCGGCACGGCGTCTTCGCGGTAGGGGTGCACCGAGGCCACCCAGTCGAAGCGGCCCGGGTTCTCACGCGCGATGCGCTCGGCATAGGCGTTGGGCACGTGGAAGGTGGTGTGCTCGGCATCGGGCCGGCCGGCGTTGTCGTGCGCGCGGTCGAAGGCGTAGAGCCACCAGCGCGCGCCCGTCGGGAAGCCCGCGGCCAGTTCTTGCAGGCGCTGCACGTAGGCGCGGTCGATGGACGGTGCATCGGCCGCCACGCAGGCCGCGTTGAGGATGGCGCGGCGGCGCAGCACCTCGGTGGGCCGCCACCATTGGTGCATGGACGCGTGCACCGTGCAGCCGCTGCCGCTGTCGCCATTGCCCAGCAGGTGGGCGTGGGTGTCGACCAGCCGTGCGGCGTCGATGCCCTCGAAGGCCTGCAGCACCATCGGGTGCTGCGCCAGCGCAGGCGGCAGCGCGCCGCGGCAGGGGTTGCGCAGCGCGGCCCGGGCCGGCGGGCTCATCAAGCTGGTGAAGAGCCCGGCGCCCAAAGCGGCGCCGCAACACAGGGCGTGACGGCGGCCGAGGTTCATCGCACCTCCTGCAGGCGCTGGCCGAGGCCGGCACGGGGCAGCCAGTCGAACACCGAATCGGCGGTGATGGTCTCGATGCGGTCGCTGTAGCGCTTCTCGTTCGGGTGGTCGTCGAAGGCGACGTTGGCCGCACTCACGCGGGCGCCGAGGCGCGTCAACGCGCCCAGCCGCAGCACGCTGGGCTCGTAGCCCTGGTACCGCAGCCAGGCCTGGGCGCGGTCGCGGTTCTGGATGCGGCCGTCCATGGCCATGGCCAGGGTCTCGATGACCCACTGGTTGCTCTGCTGGTACTGCTGCGCCCAGGGGTAGGCCACCATGTTGTAGGCCGGCTGGTGCAGCTTCTGCACGTTGAAGTTGTCATGCAGCAGCGTGTGCAGCTTCTGCTGCGCCTCGGCCGAGAGCACGCTGAAGGCGGCGGCGAACTCGTGCGGGTCGTCGAGGAAAAACTCGCCCAGGCCCTGGCGGTACAGATCGGCGCGCGCGCTGCCGCACTGGTTGAGCTTGTGCACGACCCGCCAGCGCGTGCCGGTGTCGGTGGTCTCCTTGTAGGCCAGGGCCAGGTGGCTCCAGCGCAGGCGGTACTTCGAGAGGTCTTGCCCGGCGCGCGCCAGCACCACCACCTCGGCGCCGCTGGCGTCCAGCGCGCGGGCCGTGCGCTCGGCCAGGTTCAGGCCGCGCACGACGGCGGTGGTGTCGGGCTGGCGCGCTTCGCAGCTGCGGCCGGCCTGGGCCGGGGCAGCGCCCAGGGCCAGCGTGGCGGCCAGGGCCAGGGTGGTGAGGAGGGTGGTGAGCTTCATGGCGGTGGCGTTCAGCGCTTGATCAGTAGGTGATGCGTTCGTTGTGCAGCAGCGCGCGGCCCAGTTCGTTGGGGATGAAGGCGATGGCCTTGCCGGCGGCCGAGATCACCCAGCCGGCCGTGCTGGCCACGGCCACCACGCTGGCGCCCACCACGAGCGAGGCGCCGCCCACCACCGCGCCGCTGAGCGTGAGGCTGGCGCGGGCGCCGTCGCTGGCGCGCTCCAGCACCCACACGGTGCCGCGAGAGGTGGCTTCCACCGCCACCACGGTGAACACGGCGCCGGTGGACAGCAGCACGGCCGGTGCGACCACCGACACCGCCACCGGCAGCGCCGAGAGGGCGCTGAGCTCCGAGGCCATGGTGTCGCGCTGGGCGTGGGCCGGGGCGGTGAAGGTGGTGCCGGCCAGCGCGGCGGCCAGGGCGAGGGTGAAGGCAAGCTTTTTCATGTCGAGGTCCTCAGGTTGAAGCAACAGGGTTCCAGGGGCAACAGGCACGGAACAGGCGCAGGCGGGGCGGGGTTTCAGGCGTTCGCGTCGTCGGCAGCGTCACGGCCGTGGCGGGCGTTGTGCAAGGCCAACTCGTGGGCATCGCGCAGCGTCTTGGCCAGCGTGAACACGCTGCTGATGAGGAAGAGCCAGCTCACCGCGAGAAAAGCCTTGTAGGTCGGGTTGATCTCCATGCGCCACAGGCCCCAGCCCGTCAGGCCCATCGCCAGCGCGAAGCCGCCCCAGACCACCAGGCCCCACATCGGCGTGTCGACGCGGCGGCCTTCGTTGTCACGCACGTACTTGCTGACGGCAAAAGCCGCCGACAGCGTGAACAGGTAGCCCATCACCATGAAGGCGCGGTCCAGGTCCTGCCCCGGCAGCCAGGCCAGGCCCGTGCCGCACAAGGCCACCGCGGTGGCGAAGCTCACCCACACCTGCACGCGCCAGGCCTTGGTGTCGCTGCGCATGACGGTGGCAACGCGCTGGCGGCTGGGGTGGTGGGCGATGTGCGCGGTGGGGGCCGTGGGGGCTGAAGCGGTGGTGGCGGTTTGCATGGCAGCGGGGGTTTCGTTGAACACGGAACGCATCCTGCCGATGCCGGCCTTCGGTATCCATCACCCCAAGAGACGTGGCACCTCATCGCACTTCCGGTATCGTTTGGCGATACTTTTTGAAGGAAGACTGCCATGAGCAGCAGCCAGGACCTCATCACCGTGCTGAAGGCCGAGTTGCGCCGCGCCGGCCTGACCTATGCCGATGTCGCGCGCGAGCTGGGCCTGGCCGAGAGCAGCGTCAAGCGCATGTTTGCCAAGGCCGACATGCCGCTGTCGCGCATCGACGAGGTGCTGGCCGTGCTGAAGATGGACTTCGCCGAGCTGGCCCGCGAAGTGGCCCTGGCCAGCCCGCCGCGGCGCGAGCTGACGCTGGAGCAGGAGCGCGCCGTGGTGGCCGACCCCAAGCTGCTGCTCACGGCCATCTGCACGCTGAGCGGCTGGACGCTGGAGCAGATCGTGCAGACCTACACCCTCAGCAAGCCGCAGGCCGTGGGCTGCCTGCTGGCGCTGGACAAGCTGGGCTTCATCGAGCTGCGCGCGAACAACCGCTACCGGCTGAAGATCGACAAGACCTTCCGCTGGCGCCCGCACGGGCCGGTGATGCAGTTCTTCCGCCAGCACGCGGTGGCCGATTACTTCGAAGGCGGCTTCGACGGCGCCGGCGAACTGCTGATGCTGGTGCACGGCCAGGTGACGCCAGCCCAAGCCGCGCTTTTCAACGAACGCCTGCAGCGCCTGGCGCAAGACTTCTCGCAGCAGCACCTGGGCAACCAGAAGCTGCCCAGCACCGAGAAGCAGGCCTTCACGGTGCTGGTGGGCATGCGCTCGTGGCTGTTCGCGCCCTTCCGCGAGCAGCTGCGCGAGCCGCCTGAAGCAGGCAACAGCGCGCTGGCCGCCATGCCCCTGCCCAGCACCGTGGTGCGGGCCGGCCGGCGCGGCACACTGCGTGGATGAAGCCGACTGCCCCCGCCTCAGCCACAGCCCCCACCGAGCCCTGCCCTTGCGGCAGCGGCCTGCCCTACCCCGCCTGCTGCGGCCCTTGGCATGGCGGCGAGTTGCACCTGCAGGCGCCCACGGCCGAGGCGCTGATGCGCAGCCGCTACAGCGCCTACGTGCGCGAAGACGCGGCCTACCTGCTCGCCACCTGGCACCCGCGCACGCGGCCGGCCGAACCCTTCAACTTCGAGCCCGGCCTGCGCTGGCTGGGGCTGGAGGTGAAGCAACACCGCATCACGGGCGCCGACAGTGCCGAAGTGACGTTCGTCGCGCGCAGCAAGCTCGGCGGCCGCGCGCACCGGCTGCACGAACGCAGCCGCTTCGTGCGCGAAGACGGGCGCTGGTTCTACGTCGACGGCGACTTGCTTTAAGGCCTGCTCAGCCGAAGCGCACGGCCGCGATCGGCGGCAGGTTCAGCGAGACGGTGTGCCAACTCTCGCCGCCATCGCTGCTGGCCCACAGGCCGCCCGTGGTGCTGCCCATCAGCAGGCTGCGGCCGTCGGACGACACGTCCAGCCCGTGGCGGTACACCAGGTCGTAGGCGTGCTGCTGCGGCAGGCCGGTGCGCAGCGTCTCGAAAGTCTGGCCGCCGTCGCGTGTGCGGTTGACGCACAGCGCGCCGTCCACCGGCACGCGCTTCTCGTCCTTGATGGCGGGCACGAACCAGGCGGTGTCGGCATCGTGCGGGTGCACGGCCACCGCAAAACCGAAGCTCGACACAGGCGCCTCGATCTGCTGCCAGCTGGCGGCGTTGTCGGTGCTGCGCCAGATGCCGGCATGGTGCTGGCACCACAGCACCTCGGGCTGCGCCGTGCAGCGCACGATGCGGTGCGGGTCTTGCACGTTGGGGTCTTCGGCCTGCTCGGGCGGCATGAAGTCGGCGCGCATGCCGCTGGCCTGGATGAACCAGTTCGCCCCGCCGTCGCGCGTGACCCAGGCGCCGGCGCAGCTCAGGCCCACCAGCAGTTCATCAGGCCGCTGCGGGTGCGTGCAGATGGAGTGGATGCCCGGCTCGGGGTAACCACCACCGAACCAGCCGGCGCGCTCGGGCCGGTTCCACAGCGCATCGACCAGTTGCCAGCTGCTGCCGCAATCGCTGCTGCGGAAGAGGCCACCGGGGATGGTGCCGGCCCACAGCGTGCTGCCCTCCTCCGTGCGCTGGGCTTCCAGCGCCCACAGCAGCACCAGCTTCCACGCGAAGCCCTTGTCTTCCGGCGGCTGCGGCGGGTAGGTGGGCGCGGCCACCTCGGCCCAGGTGGCACCGCCGTCTTCGCTGCGGTGCAGGTGCACGCCGAAGTGGCCCAGGTTCAGCGCCGCCAGCATGCGGCCTTGGGGGTCGGCACTCGGCGGCAGCAGCATGGTCACCGGCTCGCCGAGGAAGCTGTGGCGCACGATGCGCCAATCGGTGGCCGCGGCATCGCTGCGCTGCAGCTCGAACAGGCCCTTGCGGGTGGCGACCCAGGCGCGTGTGTCCATCTCGGCGTCTCCTCGGCAGTGGAAGCTCAGCCACCGCTCAGCGCCTGCAGCACGTGCACCGTGCTCTCGGGGCCCAGCGGGTCGTTCAGGCCCACGCGGTCGTCGCAGCGGCGGCCGTCGATGAAGGCCACCACGTTCACGCGCATGTGGCCCTGGTCGTCGAGCACGTAGCCGCGCAGTTGCGGGTTCGCGGCAAAGGCGTCTTCCAGCGCCGCGCGCAGCGTGGCCGCGGCGGTGCTCACTTCGGGCGTGGCCGTGAAGCGGCGCAGCTGCGGGGTGAAGACGACACGGGCCATGGGGCGGTGATGATGGACCGGCCGAAGGCGGCCGTCACCAGGGTTGTCGCGGGCGCGGCAGGTGGCGCCGGCTGGCGCTGCCACAATCCGCCCCCTCCCATGAAGCCTGCATGAACCCCGGTCTCGCCTACGCCGCCCTCGCCTTCGGCATCTGGGGGCTGTTCCCGCTGTACTTCCAGTTCATCGCGAAGGTGCCGCCGCTGGAGGTGGTGCTGCACCGCTCGGTATGGTCGCTGGGCTTCGTGCTGCTGGTGCTGGCCTGGCAAGGCCGCTGGGCCTGGCTGGGCGAGAACCTGCGCCAGCCCAAGCGCGTGGCGCTCTTCGGCTTCAGCGCGCTGCTGCTGGCCTGCAACTGGATGGTCTACGTGCTGGCCGTGCAGACCGGCCATGTGGTGGAGGCCAGCCTGGGCTATTTCATCAACCCGCTGGTCAATGTGCTGCTGGGCGTGCTGGTGCTGCGCGAGCGGCTGCGCCTGCTGCAGTGGGCGGCGGTGGCGCTGGCGGCCTGCGGTGTGGTGTGGCTCACCTGGCAGGGCGGCCGGCTGCCGTGGATCGCGCTGGCGCTGGCCTGCAGCTTCGGCCTCTATGGCCTGCTGCGCAAGACGGCGCCGCTGGGCGCGCTGGAAGGCCTGGCGCTGGAGAACATCCTGCTGGCACCGGTGGTGATCCCGGCCCTGCTGTGGTGGACCTTCACGCGCGACGGCGTGCTGCTCACCGGGCCCAACTCGCAGATCGGCTGGCTGTTGCTGTCAGGCCCGCTGACGGCGCTGCCGCTGCTGTGTTTTGCGGCCGGCGCAAGGCGCCTGAAGCTCGCGACGCTGGGGCTGGTGCAGTACCTCTCGCCCAGCCTGCAGCTGCTGCTGGGCGTGTGGCTCTTCCACGAACCTTTCGGCCAGGCCAAGCTGATCGGCTTCGTCTTCATCTGGGCCGGGCTGGCGCTGGTGAGCGCCGACGCCTGGAAGCACTCAGGCGCGCAGCGCTGAGGCCGCCCTCAGGCGCGCAGCGCCGAAGCCGCTTTCGCGAGGCGTGTGATCTGCGCCCAGTCGCCCGCGTCCACCGCGGCCTGCGGCGTCAGCCACGAACCGCCGCACACCTTCACGTTCGGCAGCGCCAGGAACTGCGGCGCCGTCTCCACCGTGATGCCGCCCGTGGGGCAGAAGGCGATGTCCGGGAAGGGCCCCGCCAGCGCCTTCAGCATGGGGATGCCGCCGGCCGCCGTGGCCGGGAAGAACTTCAGGAACTGCAGGCCGTCGGCCATGGCGGCCATCACCTCGCTGGCGCTGGCCACGCCGGGCAGCAGCGGCAACTGCGCCTCACGGCAGGCCGCGCCCAGCGCCGCGGTGTAGCCCGGGCTCACGGCGAAGCGGCTGCCGGCGTTCTTCGCGGCCTGCGCGTCAGCCGCCACGCGCAGCGTGCCGGCGCCGACGATGGCCTCGGGCACCTCGCGTGCGATGGCCTCGATGCAGGCCAGCGCGGCCGGCGTGCGCAGCGTCACCTCCAGCACCTTCACGCCGCCTTCGACCAACGCGCGGGCCATGGGCACGGCGTCCTGCACGCGGTGCAGCACGATGACGGGGATGACGGGGCCGTGGTCGGCGAGTTCGAGGGTGTTCATGTTCACAGCCTGTGGGGTCAAAGCCAAGTCACGGCGCCCTGCTCGGCGCTGGTGACGTTGCGGCGCATGCCGCCGAAAAGTTCGCGGCCCAGGTCGTAGGCGTTCACCTCGGCCTGTGTGGCGTCGAGCGTGGCGTTCTCGCGCGCGGCCCATTCGGCCTCGGGCACCAGGGCCTGCAGCGTGCCGGCCAGCGCATCGACGCGGATCAGGTCGCCATCGCGCACCTTGGCCAGAGGGCCGCCGGCCAGCGCCTCGGGGCTGACGTGGATGGCCGCCGGCACCTTGCCACTGGCGCCACTCATGCGGCCGTCGGTCACCAGTGCCACCTTGTGGCCCTGGCCCTGCAGCACCGCCAGCGGCGGCGTGAGCTTGTGCAATTCGGGCATGCCGTTGGCGTGCGGGCCCTGGAAGCGCACCACGACGACCACGTCGCGGTTCAGCTCGCCGGCCTTGAAGGCCACCTGCAGCGCCTCTTGCGTGCTGAACACGCGCGCCGGGGCTTCCACGACGTGGCGGTCTTCGGGCACCGCCGAGGTCTTGATGACGGCGCGGCCCAGGTTGCCCTGCAGCAGCTTGAGGCCACCGCTTTCACTGAAGGGCCGCGCGGCGGGGCGCAGCACGCTGCTGTCGCCGCTGTCGGGCGGCAGGCGGCGCCAAGTCAGCGTGCCGGTTTCGGTGGTGGGCAGCTCGGTGTAGGCGCGCAGGCCGCGGGGGCTGACGGTGTTCACGTCGCCATGCAGGCGGCCACTGTCCAGCAGCTCGCGCAGCACATAGCCCGGGCCGCCGGCGGCCTGGAACTGGTTCACGTCGGCGCTGCCGTTGGGGTACACGCGGGCCAGCAGCGGCACCACGGCCGAAAGATCAGCGAAGTCGTTCCAGTCGATGAGGATGCCGGCCGCACGCGCCACCGCCACCCAATGGATGAGGTGGTTGGTGCTGCCACCGGTGGCCAGCAACGCCACCATGGCGTTGACGATGCAGCGCTCATCGACCACGCGGCCGATGGGCGTGTAGCGCGCGCGCTGGGTGAGGCCCAGCACGGTGTTGACGGCCTCGCGCGTGAGCACCTCGCGCAAACCGGCGTGCGGGTGCACGAAGGCCGCGCCGGGCACGTGCAGGCCCATGGCTTCCAGCAGCATCTGGTTGCTGTTGGCGGTGCCGTAGAAGGTGCAGGTGCCGGGGCCGTGGTAAGCCGCGCTCTCGGCCTTCAGCAGTTCTTCGCGGCCCACCAGGCCTTGTGCTGCCTGCTCGCGCACCTTGGCCTTGTCGTTGTTGCTCAAGCCGCTGCTCATCGGCCCCGCGGGCACGAAGACGCACGGCAGGTGGCCGAAGTGCAGCGCACCGATCAGCAGGCCCGGCACGATCTTGTCGCACACGCCCAGCAGCAGCACGGCATCGAACACGTCGTGTGTCAGCGCCACCGCGGTGCCCATGGCGATGGTGTCGCGGCTGAAGAGGCTGAGCTCCATGCCCGGCAGGCCCTGCGTGACGCCGTCGCACATGGCCGGCACGCCGCCGGCCACCTGCACCGTGGCGCCCTGGGCGCGGGCCTGCTCGCGGATGAGTTCCGGGTAGCCCTCGTACGGCTGGTGCGCCGAAAGCATGTCGTTGTAGGCCGTGACGATGCCGATGTGCGGCGCCTTCTCGGCCACGACGCGGAACTTGTCGTTGGCCGGCAGCGCCGCGAAGGCGTGCGCCACGTTGGCGCAACCCATGCGGGCGGCGCCGGGCGCGCGCCCGGCCAGGCGGTCGAGCCGGGCGAGGTAGGCACTGCGCGTGGCAGCGCTGCGCTCGGCGATGCGGCGCGTGACGGCCTCGATCACGGGGTGCAGGGCCGGGGCGGGGGTGGATGCAGGCATGGCGGGCGGTGGGGCGTGGAAGCCGCAGCGTCAGGCTGCAGCGGGCATGTAACCGTTACGTCGATTATTCGGTAACCGGGTTACATCGTCAATCCTGGGCCCAGCGCCCGCAGCGGCTGTGCGATGCTTGCGCGCCATGACCGAAAGCATCGCTGCCAGCCTGGTGCTGCGCGACCCCGCCGAAGCGCTGCGACAGCTCCGCACCCAATGGCGCCCTCACCGCGAGTGGTGGGTGTTCGGCTATGCCTCGCTGATCTGGCGCCCCGAGTTCGAAGCCGCCGAGCACCGCCCGGCGCTGGTGCGCGGCTGGCACCGCGCGCTGCGCATGCGCTCTCGCATCAACCGCGGCACACCCCAGCAACCGGGCCTGGTCTTCGCCCTGCTGCCGGGCGGCGCCTGCCGCGGCGTGGTGTACCGCCTGCGCACCGACAGCGCCGAGGCCGAGCTCGACCGCCTCTGGGCGCGCGAACAACCCACGGGCGTGTACGACGCGCGCCTGCTGCCGGCCCGCACGGCGCACGGTGTGGTGCCGGCCCTGGCCTTCACGCTCAGCCGCCGCAGCGTGGCCTGCCTGCCGCGCCTGCCCGACGAAGAGATGGTGCACATCCTGCGCCATGCCCGCGGCCGCTACGGCAGCACGCTGGACTACCTGGCACAGACCGCCCGTGCCCTGCGTGAGCGAGGCTGGCATGACCGCGAGGTGGAGCGCTTGATGGCGCTGGCACAGGCCCATCGGCTGCTCTAGCCGGCCCTGCTGCGCGCTTCAGCCGGCGGTTTGCACGGCGCGCTGGCGCAGGGCTTCGAGATCGGTGGCGGTGTCCACGTCGAGCAGCACGCCGGCATCTTCGGTCTCCTGGCCGTGGGCCGGGTAACGCAGCAGGACGCGCCGGGCGCCGTCGTCGTTGTTGAGCTGGATGAGCTCGGAATACAGCTCGGCGCCGAAGGCCACGGGGTGGCCGCGGCGGCCCCGGTGCTGGGCATAGACCACCGGGTGCTGCTCCAGCGCGCCGGCCACGGCCAGCACGGTGCCGGGCTGCACCAGCGGCATGTCGCCCGGCAGCACCACCCAGCCCGGCGCGCCCGAGCGCTCTGACACGCCGCGGGCGATGGTGGCGCCCATGCCGCGCGCGGCTTCTTCTTCGCTGAGCACCACGATGTCACGCGTGGCCAGCACCAAGCTGGCCAGCGGCAGCATGGCTGCGGTGGTGACCAGCACCACCGGCAGCTGGGTCTGCACCGCCTGTCGCAGCGTGGTGCCCAGCACGGTGCTGCCACCGAAGGGTTGCAGCAGCTTGTGCAAGGGCCCGCCGAAGCGGCTGCCCCGCCCGGCGGCGGGCACGACGATGGTGGGGCGCAATCGCATGCTTGTGGTCTGGCCGCGCGTGGCAGGCACGGGTTGTGCGCGCGGCCTCTTCCTGGGTGCCGAGAATGGCGCCGTGGAGGCCCGCCATGAACTGGGGCCATCACTTACGGCCAACCACTTACGGCCATTCACTTAGGGCGTTAACCCTAGACGCTCTGTCGCCTTCCTATACTGCCCGGCATGGAAGACATCGCCAGCCTGCGCAAGAGCTACGAGAAGGCAGAACTCGACGAGACGGCCTCGGCCGCCGACCCTCTGCACCAGTTCCAGCTCTGGTTCGAGCAGGCCCTGCAATCGCAGCTGCCCGAACCCAACGCCATGACGCTGGCCACCGTGGGTGACGACGGCCGGCCGAGCACCCGCGTGGTGCTGATCAAGGGCGTGGATGCACGCGGCATCGTCTGGTACACCAACTACGGCAGCCGCAAGGGCCGCGAACTGGCGCAACGGCCCTTCGCTGCACTCCAGTTTCACTGGGTCGAACTGGAGCGCGTGGTCCGCATCGAAGGGCGTGTCGAGAAGACCAGCGAAGAAGAATCCGACGCCTACTTCCACAGCCGTCCGCTCGATTCGCGGCTCGGTGCCTGGGCTTCGCCGCAAAGCCAGGTGATCAGCTCGCGTGCGGTGCTCGTGAAGGCCGCGGCCGAGGCTGCCGTGCGCCACGCGTTGAACCCGCCGCGCCCGCCACACTGGGGCGGCTACCGTCTCGTGCCCGACGCCTGGGAGTTCTGGCAGGGCCGCAAGAGCCGCCTGCACGACCGCCTGCGCTACCGGCAGGTGGGTGGCGCCTGGGTCCGTGAACGCCTGGCGCCCTGAGCCGGCTCAGCGCAAGGCCTGCCCTGCCGCGCGGGCCGAGATGAGGTGGTCGAGATGCCTCAGGAAGGCATCGAACTGGATGGGCTTGGTCCAGTAGTCGTCGAATCCGGCCGACAAGGCCGCGCGGATGCGCTCGGGCATGGCATCGGCCGACAAGGCCACGATGCGGCAGCCTGCGGTGCGCGGCGCCGAGCGCAGGCGGCGCATGACTTCCAGGCCGTCGATGTCGGGCAGCTGGATGTCCAGCAACACCAGCTCGGGAGGCTCGGCCTGGGCGGCGGCCACGCCCGAGAGGCCATCTTCGGCCGTGCGCAGGCGCACCGCGGGGCGCAAGGCGATGAGCTCGCGCACGAGTTGCAGATTCACCGGGTTGTCTTCGACGCAAAGCACGCGAAGGCTGTCAGCAGGCGGGTCGTCAGCGGGCGGCATGGAACGGTTCGGAGACTGCTTGGGGGTCGGGCCTGGGCCCGCAGGCGCAGTGTACCGAGCGCCTCTCGCACACGCCTGCGGACGGCCGCCGCTCCGTCAGAAGGTGGCGCGCAGGCCCACGCTCAACGCGCGCCCGCCGGCCGGTGACAGGCCGCGGACGGTGTCGATCGCCGCGGCATTGATGGCCACGCGGTCGGTCACGTTGCTGAGCTTGGCGAACCACTGCGTGCGACCACCCGCCCAGGCCATCGGCAGTGCACCGGCCGCTGTCAGGTCCAGCAGCGTGTGGCCAGGCGTGGCGGTGTCGGTGGCAGGCACACGGCTTTGCCTCGCGGCATGGCGCAGCGCCACGCCGGCCTGCCAGCCTTCGGCCTGGGCCTGCAGCGCCAGGCGCAGCCGCAGCGGCGCCAGGCGCGGCAGCGCTTCGCCCGTGCTGGTGTTGCGGCCGCTCACGCGGTCCAGGCTGCCGCTGAGCTCCAGCGCGAAAGGACGCCCTGCGCCAGCGTCGAACAGCCGCGTGCGCCCCTCGAGTTCCAGGCCCTGCAGCCGCGCGCCCACGCTGCGGAAGGCGTACTCGGGCACGCTGCTGTCGGGATCGCCGTTCTCGCCGGGCACGACGATGTCCACGCCCGTGGCATCGAGCGCGATGTAGCGCGCAAACCGGGTCTGCCAAAGGCTGAACTTCAGGCTGCTGCCGGCGCCCGACCAACCCAGGCCCAGTTCGGCATGGCGGCTGCGTTCGGTGGGCAGCGTGGCATCACCGCGCTCGTAGGCGGCGGTGGCCACGTGCACGCCGTTGGCGTAGAGCTCGTAGTAGGCCGGCGCACGCTCGGTGTGGCCCAGCGTGGCACCGAGCTGCCAACCCGGACCCGTGCCGAGGCTGGCCTGCACCGAGGCACTGCGGGGCGAGAAGCGGCGCTCGACGGCCGCGCCAAAGCGCGGCTCGGCGGCATCGGGCGCATCGCCGACGCTGGCCACGCGCACGCGCTCGGTGCGCAGGCCGAAGCCCAGGCGCACGGGGCCGGCGTCCAGTTCTTCCAGCGCGAAGAGCGCGGTGCTGCGCGTGCGGGTGCCGGGCACGAAAGCCTCTTCGCCCAGGGCCGAGAAGTCGAGCTTCTCGGTCTGCACGCCGAACACGCCCTGCAGCGGACCGAGGGGCGCGTGGCGCAGCTGCAGGCGCAGTTCATCACCGGTGCTGCGGAAGGTGGTGCCGATCTCGCCGCTGCCCTCCACCTCGTCGTGCCGGTAACGCGTGTGGCTGGCCTGCGCGGTGATGGCGGCAATGGGGCCGCCCAGTGCGCGCAGTTCACCCGCCAGCGAGCTGCGGTCGCGCTTCATGCGGATGATGACGTCGGGTTCCACCGTCACGCCGTAGCGCTGCTCGCCGGTGTCGAAAGAAGCGCCGAGGTAGCCCTTGGCGCCCACCCAGCCGGCGCCCAGCGCACCGCCTTCGGTGCGCGCGGCTGAATTGCGCACGCGCTTCGTGGGTTCGAGGGCCTGCCCGTCCTCGATGGGCGTGTAGCGCGGCGTGCGCAGGTCGCTGGCCTGGCGGCCGTGGGCGTCGGCATGCCAGGCGAAGCCGCCGGCGCCGCCTTCCAGCACCACGGCGCCGGCGCGCTCTGCTGCGGCACCGCCGAAACGCACTTCGGCGCGGCCGCTCAAGGCGCCCACCGGCACCACGCGCGGGATGCGGTTGTCGATGACGTTGACGACACCGCCCGTGGCGTTGCCGCCGTAGAGCAAGGCTGCCGGTCCGCGCAGCACCTCGATGCGCTCGGCCACCAGTGGATCGGTGGCGCTGGCGTGGTCGAAGCTCAGGTTGGAGGCGTCGATGGAGGCAGCACCGCCATCGAGCAGGCGCACGCGGTCGCCATCCAGGCCGCGGATGACGGGCCGGCTGCTGTTGGGCCCGAAGCCGCTGGCGCTGACGCCGGGCAGGCCGTCGAGCGTTTCACCCAGCGTGCCGGCGCGGCGCAGCAGCAGGCCGCTGCCGGCCAGCACGCTGACTGGCGCGGCGGCCGCTTCGCGGCCCAGCGGATTGCCGGTGATCACCACGGTCTGGGCCGCCGCCGGGGCGGCGGTCTGCGCGTGCACGGCAGGCACGCTCAGCCAGGCGGCAAGGGCCAAGGCATGCAAGGCAGGGTCGCGCGGGCGGGTGGCACGGCGACGACGGGGGGCGGAAAAGGATTTGCACATGAAAGGGCTCGCAGGCACTGACGGCCTTGAGGCACGGCAGCACCAGAAATGAAGAGGGCCGCCACGGCGCCGCGCTGCGGCGGCGGGGCGGTGGTCAGGGACAGGGCGGGGTGAAGCAGGCGCGCGGCGCCTGCGCCGGCTCAGCCGCGCGGGGGAGCGCGGGCGAGGTAGGCCGCCGAGCCCCCGGCGGCCCAGGCCAGTCGCGGGGCCGTGGCGGGGGCGTCGCGCCCGGGCGGCGGCAGCCCGGCCCAGGCCGGTGCCGCGAACAGTGCGTCGGCATGCGCCAGCTGGTCGATGAGGCGGCACTCGGCATCGCCGGCTTCGTGTGAACCGCCATGCACCTGCGCGACCGAGAAGACCGGCCGGGACTCGTGGACGTGGCCTGCATCGGCACACGAAGGCGCGTCACGCTGCGGGGTGCCCTGCGCGAGGCTGTGCGCGACAGCGTGCCCGAGCCCGTGCGAGACGCCGTGAACCAGCCCCAGCCCCTGGGCCACCAGCAGCAACGCGGCGAGCAGCCACGCGTGCGCGGCACTCGGCCGCCGAGCCCCTGGCATGCGCCGTTGCGACATCAGGCGGCAGCCCGGCGCAGCACGCGCTGCGGGAAGGGGATCTCGACCTGCAGGACCTCGAACAACTTGAGGATGGCCAGGTTCACGTCAGAGCGCACGTTACCCTGGCCGTTCTCGGGGTCGGCGATCCAGAAGCCGACCGTCAGTTCCAGGCCGTCGGCCGCGAAATTGGTCAGCAGCACCGCGGGCGCCGGATCGGCCATCACGCGGGGCACTGCGGCCACGGCCTCCTTCATGCGCACGATCAGGTCTTCGACATCGGTGCCGTAGGCCACCTGCACCACGGTGTTCAGCAGCATGCGCGAGTCGGCCAGCGAGGCGTTCTCCACGCGCTGCGTGATCATCATCTCGTTGGGCACGATGGCCTCGCGGCCGTTGATGGCGCGGATGACGGTGTAGCGCGTGCTGATGTCGGTGATGCGGCCCTCGAAGTTGTCGACCTTCACCAGGTCGCCGATGCGCATGCTCTGCTCGGCCAGGATGACGAAGCCGCTCACGTAGTTGGCCGCCAGCTTCTGCAGGCCGAAGCCGATGCCCACGCCCAGAGCGCCACCCAGCACGCCCAGTGCGGTGAGATCGATGCCCGCGGCCGACAGCGCGAACATCAGCCCGATGAAGAGCAGCAGCGCGCGCAGCGCGTTGGCCGCCATCTTGCGCACGCCCAGGTTGGTGGTGGCGCCCTGCAGCAAGCGCGCTTCCAGCATCGACGAGAGCCACAGCGCGCCCACCAGCACCAGCACCGCGCTGACCGCGCCTTCCAGGATGTTGCGCACACTGATCTGCGTGCTGCCGATCTTCCACTGGATGGTGTCGAGTTCCTGCAGCAGCAACGGCAGCAGCCCCGTGATCCACAGCACCACGCCCAGCCACACCATCCACGAGACGCTGCGCTCGACCACCCGCACGAGCCTCGAATCGGGGAAGCTGGCGTGCAGCACGCGCACGGTCAGCCTGATGACGGCCAGCGACAGCAGCACCGGCACCGCCAGCTTGAACACCGCCAGCGGCACCCAGGTCTTCAGCGCCCAGCGCGCCAGCAGCACCAGCAGCAGCGCCAGCACCGGAAAGAAGATGCCGTCGACCACGCCATGGCCGAACCAGATCGAGCCGCGGCGCGGCTCGGGCCCGCGCACCAGCCGCACGATCGCCCACGCGAGGCCCAGGCAGCCACCGATCACGCCCATCTCGATGAGCGCCGTGGGCTGCCACAGCGCGTGCAGCAGGCGGCCGAGTTCCTCGGCGTCGAGGCCGCGGCCCACCGCAGCGGCGGCCATCAGGCCACGTCGGCCAGCACGCGCACGTGTGCCGCCACGCTGCGCGCCAGCGCGCTGAGGTGGTAGCCGCCCTCCAGGCAGCTGACGATGCGGCCTTGGGCGTGCCGGTTCGCCACCTCGACGAGGCGGCGCGTGATCCATTCGTAATCGGCCTCCACCAGGCCCATCTGGCCGAGTTCGTCTTCGCGGTGGGCGTCGAAGCCGGCGCTGATGAACACCATCTCGGGGCGGAAGGCCTCCAGCGCCGGCAGCCACTGCTGCTCGATGGCCTCACGCACGGCGGGGCCGCGCGTGTAGGGCGCCATCGGCACGTTGACCATGTTCGTGCCCTTGGGCACGGCGCCGCTGTAGGGGTAGAGCGGGTGCTGGAAGTAGCTGCACATCAGCACGCGTTCGTCGCCGGCGATGATGTCTTCGGTGCCGTTGCCGTGGTGCACGTCGAAATCGATGATGGCCACGCGCTTCAGGCCGTGCACGTCCAGCGCGTGGCGCGCGGCGATGGCCACGTTGTTGAAGAAGCAGAAGCCCATGGTCTCGTCACGCGTGGCGTGGTGACCGGGCGGGCGCACGCTGCAGAAGGCGTTGCGCGCGCGGCCGGCCAGCACGTCGTCGGTGGCGGCCACGGCGGCGCCGGCGGCGTGCAGCGCGGCGCTCAGCGTGGCGGGGCAGGCCACGGTGTCGGGGTCGAGCGAGCGTGATTCGCCGCTGGTTTTCACGAGTTGCAGCTTCTCTTGCAGTTCGGTGACGTAGTGCGTGGTGTGCGCACGTTCGATCTGCTCGGCGGTGGCGGCAGGCGCCTCCTTGAACTCGAGCGCGATGTCCAGGCCGGTGGCGAGCAGGTGGTCGTTGATGGCGTCCAGCCGCGCCGGGCACTCCGGGTGGCCAGCCCCCATGTCGTGAAGACGGCAATCGGGGTGGCTGTAGAACACGGTGCTCATCAAGGAATCCGGTTTCCGCAATTCGGGTATGGTGCCGCGCATGGATGCACAGCTTGCGCACCAGCTCGGAAAGCTGGTCGATCAGATTAGCACGATCGTCGTTGGCAAACGCCCGCAGATCGAAGACTGCATCGCCTGCCTGCTGGCCGGCGGCCACCTGCTCATCGAGGACGTGCCGGGCGTCGGCAAGACCACGCTGGCCCACACGCTGGCGGCCAGCCTGGGCCTGGATTTCCGGCGCGTGCAGTTCACCGCCGACCTCATGCCCAGCGACCTCATCGGCGTGAGCGTCTTCGAACGCGCCAAAGACCAGTTCGTCTTCCACCCCGGCCCGGTGTTCGCGCAGGTGCTGCTGGCCGACGAGATCAACCGCGCCGGCCCGAAAACGCAAAGCGCGCTGCTCGAGGCCATGGAAGAGCAGCAGGTCTCGGTGGAGAACCAGACGCTCAAGCTGCCCAAACCCTTCTTCGTGATCGGCACGCAGAACCCCAGCGACCAGCTCGGTACCTACCCGCTGCCCGAAAGCCAGCTCGACCGCTTCCTGCTGCGCATCACGCTCGGCTACCCCGACCGTGCCGCCGAGCGTGAGCTGCTCTCGGGCG
Source organism: Rubrivivax rivuli (assembly GCF_004016505.1). GTDB lineage: Bacteria > Pseudomonadota > Gammaproteobacteria > Burkholderiales > Burkholderiaceae_C > Rubrivivax > Rubrivivax rivuli. The sequence goes on from NZ_SACR01000002.1 coordinate 110,846, forward strand.
GCGACCGCCGCCATGCCGCGCTGAGCCTGCCGGCGGTGATGACGCCGGAAGAACTGCTGCGTGCGCAAGACGTGGTGCAGCGGGTGCGTGCCAGCGAGGCCTTGCTCGACTACCTGCAGGCCTTGATCGCGGCCACGCGCTCGGGCGCCTGGTTCGTGGAAGGGCTGTCGCCACGCGCAGGCATTGCCGTGCTTCGCGTGGCCAAGGCGCGTGCGCTGATGGGCGGGCGCGACTACGTGGCGCCCGACGACATCCAGGCCATCCTGCCGCAGGCCGTGGCCCACCGGCTCACGCCCGTGGCCGGTGCGGGCCGCGGCGCCGTCGCGCAAGTGCGCGCCATGGTGGAAGCCACACCGATTCCATGAACGCCGCGGGGGTGCTTGCCGGCCTCTCGGTGCGCCAGCGTTTCCGGCACTGGTGGCAGGCCCGCCTGCCGCTGACCGACACCTGGGTGCTGGGCCAGCGCAACGTCTACATCCTGCCGACCAGAGCCGGCTTCACCTTCCTGGCCACGCTGGCGGTGATGCTGCTGGCCAGCATCAACTACCAGCTGAACCTGGGCTACGCCCTCACCTTCCTGCTGGCCGGCGCGGCGCTGGTCAGCATGCACATCACGCACGGCAACCTGCGCGGCTTGACGCTGCACCTGCGGCCGGCGCAGCCGGTGTTCGTGGGCGAGCCGGCGCTGCTGGACGTGGTGCTGCAGAACCCCAGCCACGAACGCCCGGCCCTGGGCCTGCGCTTCGAGAGCGATGAGGACGGCGGCCTGGCCTGGTGTGACGCACCCGCCGGCGGCCATGCCAGCGTTCAGCTGAGCCTGGTGCCGGCACGCCGCGGCTGGCAGCCGGTGCCGGCGCTGGTGGTGGAGACGCTGTTTCCCTTCGGCCTCTTCCGCGCCTGGACGGTGTGGCGCCCGGCCGCGCGTGTGCTGGCTTGGCCGAAACCCGAGCACCCCGCGCCGCCGCTGCCGCTGAGCAGCGCCCGCCACGGCGAAGAGCACAGCAGCCCGCGCGGCAGCGGCGGTGAGCTCGACGGCGTGCGCCCCTGGCGCCGCGGCGACACCATGCGCCAGGTGGTGTGGAAGAAGGTGGCGCGCAGCGGCGAGCTCGTCAGCCGAGAGACCACCGGCAACGCGCAGCGCGAGCTCTGGCTCGATGCGCAAAACACCGGCATCGGCGGCAGCGAAGCCCGCCTCTCGCGCCTGGCCGCCTGGGTGCTGGCCGCCGAGCAGGCCGGCATGGACTACGGCCTGCGCCTGGCCGGCCGCGAGTTGCCGCCCGGCAGCGGCGACACCCAGCGCCGCACGGCGCTGGAATGGCTGGCCCTGCACCCATGACCGCCGCCATCCCCCTGCTGACACGGCTGCGTGTGCTGCAGCTGCCGCGCGAAACGCGCGACACGCTCTTCCACCTGGCCGTCATCGCGCTGGCCATCGCGCCGCACACGCTGCACCTGCCACTGTGGTGCGGTGGCATGGCGGCAGCGCTGCTGCTGTGGCGCGGCCATCTCGCCCTGACCGGGGGCGCCCTGCCCAGCCGCTGGCTGGTGGCCGGGCTGCTGCTGGTGGCCGGTGCGCTGACCTGGTGGAGCGAACGCACGCTGCTGGGCAAGGAAGCCGGCATCACGCTGCTGGTGGTGCTGATGGCGCTGAAGACGCTGGAGCTGCGCGCCAGGCGTGACGCGCTGGTGGTGTTCTTCCTCGGCTTCTTCCTGGTGCTGACGCACTTCCTCTATTCACAGAGCCTGCTCACCGGCCTGTGGCTGCTGATCTCGGTGTGGGGCCTGCTCACGGCGCTGACGCTGGCGCACCTGCCGGTGGGCCGCCCGCCGCTGTGGCGGGCCGGCAAGGTGGCGGCGCGTGCGGCGGCCTTGGGTGTGCCGCTGATGCTGGTGCTCTTCGTGCTGTTCCCGCGCATCGGGCCGCTTTGGGGCCTGCCGCAGGACGCGCAGGGCCGCACGGGTCTTTCGGGCAGCCTGCGGCTGGGCGGCGTGGCCAGCCTGGCCGAAGACGACAGCATCGCGCTGCGTCTGCGCTTCTTCGGGCCCGTGCCCAGCCCCGAGCAGATGTACTTCCGCGGCCCGGTGCTGGGCGGCTTCAACGGGCGTGAATGGACGCGGCTGCAGTCCAGCTTCGCGCCTTCGCTGCGCCCGCCGCTGCAGCTGGAAGTGCGCGGGCAACCGCTGCGCTACGAGATGACGTTGGAACCCAGCCGCCTGCCGCTGCTGCCGCTGCTGGAGATGACGCCCAACACCCCCGGCAGCGCGCCCGAGCTGCCGGGCTGGCAGCTGCAGCTGCGCCAAGACGGCCAATGGCAGCTGGACCGCCCGCTGATCGACCGCGTGCGTGTGCAGGCCAGCGCCCACCTGCAGCACCGCCACGGCCCGCGCGAAGACATCGTCGGTCTGCGCGATCTCGTCGACCTGCCGCCCAACACCAACCCGCGCACGCTGCAGTGGGCCGCCGACCTGCGCGCCCGCCCCGGCAACCTGACGGCCGACGCGCGCAGCCTGGCCAACCAGGTGCTGCGCCACATCCGCGAGGGCGGCTACACCTACACGCTGGAGCCCGGGCCCTACGACGAGAACGCCATCGACGAGTTCTGGCTCGACCGCAAGCTCGGCTTCTGCGAACACTTCGCCAGCGCCTTCGTGGTGGTGATGCGCGCGATGGACGTGCCGGCTCGCATCGTCACGGGCTACCAGGGCACCGACCCCCAGCCGCAGGACGGCTGGTACGTCGTACGCCAGCGCAACGCGCACGCCTGGGCCGAGATCTGGGTGGCCGGCGAGGGCTGGGTGCGCGTGGACCCCACCACGGCCGTGGCGCCCGACCGCGTGCAGCGCGGCAACCGCCTGGCGCCACCGCCCGGGCTCGTGGCCGGGGCCGTCAACGCGCTGGACCCGGCGCTGGCCACGCGCCTGCGCGACGCCTGGGAGATCGTCAACAACCGCTGGAACCAATGGGTGCTGAACTACAGCCGCGGCCAGCAGTTCGACCTGCTGCGCGAGCTGGGCTTCGAAGCGCCGAGCTGGCGAGACCTGGCGCAGCTGCTGGGCGTGCTGCTGGCCAGCGCGGCGCTGGTGGGCGCCAGCTGGGCCTGGTGGGACCGCCGCCGGCAAGACCCCTGGCTGCGCCTGCAGCAGCAGGTGCTGCAGCGGCTGCGCGCGCTGGGCGTGGACGTGCAGCCCCACCACGGGCCGCGTGAACGCGCGCAACGCCTGCGCGCAGCGTTGGGCGAGGCCGGCGTCGAAGCCGCCGCCATGCTCGATGCACTGGACCGCGAGCGTTACGCCCAGAGCGGCCCGCCGGCGCCGCCGGAGCGGGGCTGGTGGCGGCGCTTCCAGGGGGCTTTGCCGCGTGCGGTGAAATCCAGGGCATGAGTTCATCCCACGGAGGCCTGCCCGCACGTCGGCGATGGCTGGCGGCGCTGGCTGTGCTGGGTTGGGGTGCGGCGCCAGCGATGCTGGGCTTGCAGGCCGCCGCAGCACAAGCGCAGACCCAGGCACCGGCCAAGAAGCCCCGCGCCAAAGCCGCCGCCAAACCCTCGGCCCGGCGCCGCAGCCGACCCGCCGGCCCGGCCTACGTCGGCCACCCGGCGGCGATGGCCTTTGCCGAGGAAGTGGCCACCGAGCGCGGCCTGAGCGCCGACTGGCTGCGCCAGCAGCTGGGGCAGGCGCGGCAACTGCCGGCAGTCCAACAACTCATCATGCCGCCGCCGGTGGGCGTGCCCAAGAACTGGGCGGCCTACCGCGCGCGTTTCATCGAGCCGCAGCGCATCAACGCCGGCCTGGCCTTCTGGCAGCAGCACGCGCGCTGGCTGGCCGAGGCCGAGGCGCGCTGGGGCGTGCCACCCGAGATCGTGGCCGCCATCGTGGGCGTGGAAACCTTCTACGGCCGCATCACCGGCAACTTCCGCCTCATCGACGCGCTGGCCACGCTGAGCTTCGATTTCCCCACCGGCCGCCGCGACCGCAGCGCCTTCTTCCGCAGCGAGCTGGCGGAGTTCTTCGTGCTTTGCGCGCGCGAGGGCCGCGACCCGCAGAGCATGAAGGGCAGCTTCGCCGGCGCCTGGGGCCTGCCGCAGTTCATGCCCGGCAGCGTGAACCGCTGGGCGCTCGATTTCGACGGCGACGACCATGTCGACCTGATGGACAGCGGTGCCGACGTGGTGGGCAGCGTGGCCCACTTCCTGGCCGCCCATGGCTGGGAGCGCGGCCTGCCCACGCACTACGCGGTGACACTGCCCGCCGAGCCCGCGAACGCGGCCATGCTGCTGGCCCCCGACATCCGCCCCAGCTTCACCGCCGCCGAGTTCGCGGCCCACGGCGCCACGCTGCCGAAGGAGGCGCAGGGCCACGAAGGCCTGCTGGCCCTGGTGGAACTGCAGAACGGCGAGGCGCCGGCCACGCACGTGGCGGGCACGGCCAACTTCTACGTCATCACGCGCTACAACTGGAGCGCGTACTACGCGATGGCCGTCATCGACCTGGCCGCCGCGCTGCGACAGGGGCGCGGGCCGGGCTGAGACCGACCGCGCGCATTGCTGCGGCCTACTTCGCGGCGCCCGCCAGATCCAGCAGGAAGACGTACTCGCGCGCGATCTCGTTCAGGATCTCGAAACGCCCCGAAGCTCCGCCGTGGCCGGCCTTCATGTTGGTGGCCAGCAGCAAAGGGTTGCTGTCGGTGCGCCGGGCGCGCATGCGGGCCACGTACTTGGCGGGCTCGTAGTACTGAACCTGCGAATCCCACAGGCCCGTGGTGACGAGCATCGCGGGGTAGGCCTTGGCCTCGATGTTGTCGTAGGGCGAGTAGCTCAGCATGTAGTCGTAGGCGGGCTTCTCGCGCGGGTCGCCCCACTGCTGCCATTCGTTGGCGGTGAGCGGGATGCTCTCGTCGAGCATGGTCGTCACCACATCGACGAAGGGCACGTCCAGCACCATGCCCTTGTAGAGCTGCGGCGCCTGGTTGGCCACCGCGCCCATCAGCAGGCCGCCGGCCGAACCGCCGTTGGCGAACACCTTGTCGGGCGCGCCCCAGCCGGCCTTCAGCAGCGCCTGCGTGGCGTCGACGAAGTCGTTGAAGCTGTTCTTCTTGTTCATCATGCGGCCATCGGCGTACCAGCCCTCGCCCAGCTCGGCGCCGCCGCGCACGTGCGCGATGGCGATGACGAAGCCGCGGTCCATCAGGCTCGGGCGGTTCGACGAGAAGTTGGGGTCGTAGCTGTAGCCGTAGCTGCCGTAGCCCACCACCAGCAAGGGCGCCTGGCCGTTGGCCTGGGCCTTGTCCTTGCGCCAGGCCACCGTCACCGGGATGCGCTTGCCGTCGCGCGAGGGCGCCCAGAGGCGCTCGGTGGCGTAGAGCTTGGCGTCGTAGCCCGGCACCTCGCGCAGCTTGCGCAGCACGGGCTTCCCGCTCTTCAGGTGCAGGTCGTAGGTGGCCGTGGGCTGCACCATCGAGGTGACGGTGTAGCGCAGGTGGGCCGCCGCCGGGTCGCGGTGCTCGCCCAGCGCCACCACGGTGCCAGCGGGCAGGTCCAGCGCCTTGCCGGCAGCCTGGCCGAGCAGGCGCACGCGCGTGTCGGCATTCACGCGCTCTTCCACCGCGATGCCGCGCGTGGTGAGCGCAAAACCTTCCAGCGTGGCCTGATCACGCGCCGGCACCAGCGTGCGCCAGAGGCTGCGCACGTCGGCGGCGTTCTCGGGCGCGCTGACGAGCTTGAAGTTCAGCGCGTTCTCGTTGGTGCGGATGACCCAGCGGCCGTTCAAGTGATCGGCGCTGTGGCGCACCTTGTCGCGCCGCTTGAGCAGCACCTTCACGGGCGTGGCGGGCTTGTCGGCCGGCACCACCAGGGTCTCGGCGGTTTCGGTGCCGCGCACGCCGATGACAACGTACTTGCCCGAGGCCGTGCGGTCGACGCCGACGAAGAGCGTCTTGTCGGCTTCTTCATAGACCTTCACGTCGCTCTTCGCGTCGGTGCCCAGCACGTGGCGGTAGACGGGGCCGCTCTGCAGCGTCACCGGGTCTTGCAGGATGTAGAAGACCGTGCGGTTGTCGTTGGCCCAGGCCATGCCCTCCAAAGTGCCGGGCACCGCGTCGGGGTAGATCTGGCCTGTTGCGAGGTTCTTGAAGCGCAGCGTGTGGATGCGGCGGCCGGTGGTGTCTTCGGTCCAGGCGAGCAGCTGGCCGTTGGGGCTGACGGCGGTGGCGCCCACGCGGTAGTAGGCCTGGCCCTTGGCCAGCGCCGGCTGGTCGAGCAGCAGCTCGGGCTTGGCCTTGGCATCCATGCGCTCGGCATTGCCGCGCTGGCGCATCAGGCGGGGGTACTCGTCGCCGGCCTTGAACTCGCGCCAGTACCACCAGCCGCGGTCGTAGACCGGCGGGGTGCTGTCGTCTTCCTTGATGCGCGCACGCATCTCCGCCACCAGTTGCTTCTGCAGGCCGGCCAGCGGCGCGAGCTTGGCGTCGGTGTAGGCGTTTTCGGCCTCGAGGTACTGGATGACCTCGGGCCGCTTGGTCTTCGGATCGTCGTCGCGCAGCCAGTAGTACTCGTCGATGCGGTCACCGTTCGGGCTCTTGACGGTGTGCGGCACCTGGCGGGCGAACGGGGGCGTGGCAGCGACTTGCAGCATCTGGGAGGGTGAGGTCATCTGGGCGCAGGCCAGCAAGGGCCCGATCAGCAAGGGCAGGGTGAACAGGGGTTTCATGCTCAGTTGCCGATCTTCAGCGGGTTGCGGAAATCGGCGGGGCGGTAGTTGTCGATGCGCAGCGAGAGGGTCACGTCCACCTCCGCCGGCACGGCTTGCCCGTTGATGCGTTGCGGTGCGAAGCGCCAGCCTTGCAAGGAGGCGATGGCCCAGCGACGCAGCACCGGGTAGGTGCCATCGGCTTCCAGCACTTTGGGCTCCTTGCACTCGCCGGCGGTGTCGATGGTGCAGACCAGGCGCACGTTCAGCGTGGTGTCGTAAGGCAGACCGTCGGGCTCGGAAGCGCCATAGCGCTTCACCGGCCGCGGCTCGATGGTCATGCCCGTCATGCGCACGGTGCCGCCGCTGGCCGCGGGCGTGACGAGGTACATCACGCGCACGCCGGTCTCGAAGGTGGCGGGCTGCCCCGCACTGTCGGTGACGGGCGGAATGCGCGCGCTGGCCAGTTGCTTCTTCACGCGCTCGACGAAGGCCGCCGGCTGCGCGGCGGCATCGGCCACTTCCAGCTTCTGCAGCTTGCCGTCAGGGCCGAAGGTGGCGTCGGACCAGATCTCGACGGTGTAGGGCTTGTCGGGGGTCTGGGCCCCGGCCGATCCGGTCGCGGCCGCGGCGAGGGCGAAGGCCAGCACCTGCCCCAGGGCGGCCATGGCGAAGGTCTTGCGGAGGTTCATGCCGGCATTCTGGCCCGGATGCGGGCCGGCTTGGCCGAAAACGGGCCGCGGCGTTTCGCTCAGCCGGTGCACGAGTGTGTGAGCGCCGCTGCGAGGAAGAGCACCAGCGCGAGGTTGTGCAGCCGTCCGCACCAGCGGTGCAGCAGGCTGCCCGGCTGGCGGAAGCACAGGTAGATCTGGTGCGGCGTCAAGCCCAGCAGGCCGACGCGCCAATCGATGTAGAGCGAGGCCGAAACCAGCAGCAGCAGCGCCGTGTGCACATGACCGCGCCCCTCCAGCGGCCAGCCCTGGGGCCACCACAGCACACCCGAAGCCACAGCGGCGATCGCCACAGAAAGGGCCACGTGCCAGCGCACGAAAGACGCTGAAAAGCTCAGCGGCGGGCCCGTATCTTCGCGGGCGTCGGGTGGGGAAGGATGGCGCGCCGCATCCTGCGGATCGGTGGGCATGGCGGCACTCCGGCAATGGGGCAGGCGCTCATGCTGCGACGGGCAGCACGCCGACCCCACCCCCCGCTGGGGGGAAAGTGGGGGGGGGGGAGGCTCACCCCACCCTGACTTCGGCAGGCGCCAAGGACGGCGTGCAGCGCGCCACAGGCTGATCGGCCTGTCGCCAGCCCTCAAGCCGCCATCGGCACCAGGAAGTCCTGGCTGATGCCCACGCCGATGTCGTTGACGCGGTCGAGGAACTGCGTGAGGTAGGCGTGCAGGCCCGTGGCGAGGATCTCGTCGATGCGCGCGTACTGCAGGTCAGAACGCAGGCGGCCGGCGCGGCGCAGGGTTTCGCGGCTGTGCTGGTTGGCCACCATCTCCAGGTTCATCACCAGCTCGTTCAGGCAGGCGGCCAGCGAACGCGGCATGTCCGGGCGCAGGATGAGCAGCTCGGCCACCTTCTCGGGGTGGATCACGTTACGGTAGACCTTGCGGTAGATCTCGAAGCCGCTCACCGAACGCAGGATCGCGCTCCAGTGGTAGAAGTCCACTTCGTGGCCTTCCTTGGTGGCGCCGGGGCCGAAGTAGTCGCCACCCGACAGCGCCTGGAACTTCACGTCCAGCAGCCGCGCGGTGTTGTCGGCACGCTCCAGGAAGGTGCCGATGCGCAGGAAGTGCAGCGCCTCGTCCTGCAGCATGGTGCCCACGGTCACGCCACGGCTCAGGTGGCTGCGGAACTTCACCCACTCGAAGAGGCTGCTCGGATCGCGCTCGAAGCCGTCGCCGCGGATCAGGCGGTTGAACTCCAGCCAGGTCTGGTTCTGCGTCTCCCACACCTCGGTGGTGAGTGCGCCGCGCACCGCGCGTGCGTTCTCGCGCGCGGCGCGCAGGCACGAGACGATGCTGGACGGGTTGGTCTCGTCGCGCACCATGAAGTCCATGACGTTGCGCGGCGTGACCTCGCTGTACTTCTGCGAGAAGCTCCAGGTCAGTTCGCTGATGGACAGCAAGCCGCGCCAGCCCTGCTCTACCGTGTCGGCGCTCTGCGGCAGCAGGCTGGTCTGGTAGTTCACGTCGAGCATGCGCGCGGTGTTCTCGGCCCGCTCCATGTAGCGAGCCATCCAGAACAGGTGGTCGGCGGTGCGTGACAGCATGGTCGTTCTCCCTTCCTTCAGTCTTCCAGCACCCAGGTGTCTTTCGTGCCCCCGCCCTGCGACGAGTTGACGACGAGCGAGCCTTCCTTCAGCGCCACGCGCGTCAGGCCGCCGGGCACGGTCTGCACGGTCTTGCCGCTGCTCAGCACATAGGGGCGCAGGTCGATGTGGCGCGGCGCGACGCCGCTGTCTACGAAGGTGGGGCAGGTACTCAAGCTCAGCGTGGGCTGTGCGATGTAGTTGGTGGGCTTGGCCTTGACCACCTCGCGGAATTCGGCCACCTCGGCTTTGGTGGCCGCCGGGCCGACCAACATGCCGTAGCCACCGGCGCCGTGCACCTCTTTCACCACCAGTTCGTGCATGTGGTCGAGCACGTAGGCGAGGTCGTCCTTCTCCCGGCACAGCCAGGTGGGCACGTTGTTGAGGATGGGCTTCTCGCCGAGATAGAACTCGATCATCTTCGGCACGTAGGGATAGATGCTCTTGTCGTCGGCGATGCCGGTGCCCACGGCATTGCACAGCGCGATGTTGCCGGCGCGGTACACGTCCAGCAGCCCGGCGCAGCCCAGCGTGCTGTCGGGGCGGAAGGCCTTGGGGTCGAGGAAGTCGTCGTCCACACGGCGGTAGACCACGTCCACGCGGCGCGGGCCCTGCGTGGTGCGCATGTAGACGAAGCCTTCCTTGACGAAGAGGTCCTGCCCCTCCACCAGCTCCACGCCCATCTGCTGCGCCAGGAAGGCGTGCTCGAAGTAGGCGCTGTTGTACATGCCGGGCGTCAGCACCACCACGGTGGGCTCGTTCACGCCGCTGGGGGCCACGGCGCGCAGCGTTTCCAGCAGCAGGTCGGGGTAATGCGCCACCGGCTCCACGCGGTGCATGCTGAAGAGGTCGGGGAAGAGCCGCATCATCATCTTGCGGTTTTCCAGCATGTAGCTCACGCCGCTGGGCACCCGCAGGTTGTCTTCCAGCACGTAGTACTCGCCGCTGCCGTCGGCTTGGCCCGCACGCACGATGTCGATGCCCGAGATGTGCGAATACACATCGCCCGGCACGTTCACACCCATCATCTCGGGGCGGAACTGCGCATTGCCCAGCACCTGCTCGGCAGGCACGATGCCGGCCTTCAGGATCTCCTGCCCGTGGTAGACGTCGTGGATGAAGCGGTTGAGCGCCGTCACGCGCTGCGCCAGGCCCTTTTCCATGGCCGCCCACTCGCGCTGCGGGATCACGCGCGGGATCAGGTCGAAAGGGATCAGCCGCTCGGTGCCCGAGCCGTCTTCGTCCTTCGCGCCGTACACCGCGAAGGTGATGCCCACGCGGCGGAAGATGACCTCGGCCTCCTCGCGCCGCGACTGCATCACGTCGCGCGGCTGCTGCGCCAGCCAGCGGGCGTAGACCTCGTACTGTTCGCGCACCGCACCCTCGGCACCGTGCATCTCGTCGAAGGCCGTCTTCATGGTCTCTCGTTCTCCATCAGGATGTCTCTAGCAAGCCTCGTTCCGACCTGGCTTCGTCGAGAACGCGTGTGTTCACGCCCACGGTCAGCGTGTGCCGGCCGCCGCCGCGGATGACCCCGCGCAGCGGGGTCACGTCACCGAAATCGCGCCCCACGGCCACGCGCACGTGGCCGCTGCCAGGCACCAGGTCGTTGGTGGGGTCCAGGCACAACCAGCCCGCGCCCGGCCCGCTCGTGGGCACGCCCGGCGTGCCGGGGCACCACACCTGCACCCAGGCGTGCGAGGCATCGGCGCCCGTCATCAGCCGGCCGCCTTCGGGCTCGCGATCGGGCGCACGCGTGAGCAGGTAGCCGCTGACATAACGCACCGGCAGGCCCAGCATGCGCATGGCGCCGGCCATCAGGTGCGCGAAGTCCTGGCAGACACCGCGGCGCTGCTCCCACACCGCCGCGAGCGGGGTGTCGATGTCGGTGCTGCGGCTGCGGTACTCGAAGTCGGCGTGCACACGCTGCATCAGCTCGATGGCGGCTTCGGCCAGCGGGCGGCCAGGCTTGAAGCTCTCGGCGGCGTAGTCCTTCAAGGGCGCCAGGCGCGGCACGTAGGGCGACGGCAGCGCGAACTCGCCCGCTGGCTCGAAGGCCTTGCGCGCCACGTAGCGCAGGCGCTCGGCCAGCGTGTCCCAGGCCGGCGAGGCGGCCGTCTCCAGCGCCGTGAAACGCGGCTGCACCTGCACGACGCTGGTGGCCCGCACGCTCAGGCTGCGGTGCGGCTGCGCCAGGCTGAAGTGGTGCTCGGCGTTGCCCTGCGCATCGGTGCCGACATTCAGCGCGCCCGGGGCCGGTTCGACCGACAGGTCGAAGGCCAGCAGCTGCTGGTGGGCGTCGTTCAGCGGCTGCAGGTGCGCCAGGTGGTGGGCCAGCGACACCGGCGCGCTGTAGTCGTAGCGCGTGAGGTGCTCGATGTGCAGACGCATGCCCCGGCTCACACCCGTTGGTCGACGCCCTGCGCCAGCGTGAAGTAGCGCTCGCTCACGCGCTCGGCCAGCCGCGAAGCGGCACCGCCCAGCGTCTGCGCCAGCTGGCGCAGGCGGCGCGCGGTGTCGGCTTCGTCGGCTTCGCGCAGCTCGTCCAGCGTCAGGCCCGCACCCTCGGCCGGCAGCTGTGACAGCAGTTCGGCCAGCACCTCGGGCTCGCCCGGCAGCTTGCCGAGCTCGGTGCGCAGGCGGCGCAGCACGCCGGCGAAGGCGCGCGGGTTGGTGCTGTCCAGCACCAGCAGGTCGGTGAGCGCCAGCAGGTCTTCGTGGCGCTGGTAGCGGGCGCGGAAGGTGATCAGGCTGTCGAAGAGCTCCAGCAGCAATTCGGCGCCCTCGGCGGTGCCCAGGGCCTGCGCGTCGAGAAAGGCGCGCAAGCGCGTGGCCACGCCGATCAGGCGCTCGATCAGCCGGCCCACGGTCAGCAGGCGCCAGCCGTGGTCGCGCGTCATGCGGTCGGTCTGCGCGCCGGTCACGGCGGCCAGTTGCAGCGCCAGGCGGTCCAGCGCGGGCAGCACCTGGGCCAGGCCGGGCAGCTGGCCGCTCGCGGTTTCCAGCTCGCGCGCGAAGCCTTCGCGCATGGCCCGGATCACGCCCCAGTGTTCAGAGGACAAGCGCTCGCGCAGCGCCATCGAGGCGCGCTCCAGCGCCGCCAGGTTGTAGGCGATGCTGGTGGTGCCGTCCTTGCCGTAGGGGTCACCCAGGCCGGCAAGCACGGCGCGCTCGAACAGGTGCGCGCTCTGTGTGAGCGTGGGCACGCCGGGCGGGGCCAGGCCGGTCTGCACCGCCAGCGCCGACAGCACCTGGCGCACCGCCGGCGCGGCCTCGTTGTCGGCGTCCAGGAACATCAGCGTGGCGCGTGCCAGGCGCACCAGCTGCTCGGTGCGCTCGGTGTAGCGGCCCAGCCAAAACAGGTTTTCGCCGGTGCGGCTGCTCACGGGGCGGCGGCGCTGGGCGATGTCGTCGACCTCGAGCCGCTGCGGCAGCATGCTAAAGGCGTCGATGGGGCCCTCGGTCAGCACCCAGGTGTCGAGGCTGGTGCCGCCACGCTGCATGCTGACGCTGGCCTCTTCACGGCGGGCCACACGCGTCATGCCGCCGGGCAGCACATGCCAGCGGCCTTGCGCATCGGCCACGGCGTAGACACGCACCATGGCCGGGCGCGGCGCCACCACCCCGGCGCCCCAGATGGGTGCGCGAGAGAAGCGCAGCCGGCCCTGCACCGTCCAGGCGTCGGGGTCTTCATCCACCGCGGCGGCCTGCGCATCGCGCAGCTGCGAGGTGCGCCCGCCGCGCGGGAAGGTGCTGCGCACGAGCTTGTCGTCGAGCTGTTCGCGCACGTCGTTCCAGGCCGCCGCTTCGCCGCACCACCAGGTGGGCAGCGACGGCAGCAGCAGTTCCTGCCCGGTCAGCCGCCGCGCGATGGCGGGCAGGAAACCCTGCACCGCCGGTGATTCGAGGAAGGCACTGCCCAGGGCGTTGGCCATCACCACCGTGCCGGCCCGCGCGGCCTGCAGCAGGCCGGGCACGCCCAGGGTGCTGTCGGGGCGCAGTTCCAGCGGGTCGCACCAGTCGTCGTCCAGGCGGCGCATGAGGCCGTGCACGGGCTCCAGGCCTTCGACGGTCTTCAGGAACAGGCGGTCGCCGCGCACGGTGAGGTCGCCGCCTTCCACCAGCGGCAGGCCGAGGTAACGCGCCAGGTAGGCGTGCTCGAAATAGGTTTCGCTGTAGGGCCCGGGCGTGAGCAGCACCACGCGGGGCGTGTGGCCGTCGCCCAGGCGGCGCGCGACCTCGGCAGCGGCGGTTTCCAGCGTGTCGAGCAGGCGCCGGTAGCTGCTGGCGATGCGCTGCACGCGCAGTTCGCGGAAGGCCTCGGGGAACTGCCGCGCCACCACCATGCGGTTGTGCAGCACATAGCCCAGGCCCGAGGGGCCCTGTGTGCGCTGCGCCACCTGCCACCAGCGGCCGTCGGGCCCGCGCGCGAGGTCGAAGGCCACGATGAATAGGCGCAGGCCTTCCTCCCCCTCCACCCCGCCGGGCCCGGGCGGCGGTTTCACGCCCACCATCGGCCGCAGCCAGCCGGGGTGGCGCAGCAGCAGCGCCGGCGGCAGCAGGCCCTCGTGCAGCAGCCGCTGGCTGCCCGGGCCGGTGCCGTACAGGTCGGCCAGCATGCGCTGCAGCAGGTCGGCCCGCTGCGCCACGCCGGCTTCGATGTGGGCCCAGTCGGCCGGCTCGATGAGCAACGGCAGCAGTTCCAGGCTCCACGGGCGAGAGGCCGCAGCCACGGCCGGGTCGTCGCTGAAGACGTTGTGCGTGACACCGTCCTGGCGGATGCGCTGCGCCACCTGGCCGACGCGGCGGTCGAGGTCGTCGGCCAGGTCGCCTTCGCTCGTGCCCGGCAGTGCGCGGGCAAAGGCGTCCCAGGCGGGCCGCAGGGTGCCGTCGGGCTGGCGCAGTTCGTCCCAGACGCCGCTGTCGGCCGGCAGGGTGCGGCTGCCCAGCGTGTGCACGCCGGCCGCCCCGGCGCCGGGCGCGGCCTCGAAAGGCAGCGAGCCCTGCGACGCGGTCTGCGCCAGGCCCGGCTGCGGGCTCTGGCTCTGGCTCTGGCTCTGGCTGGACGGCATGCGCGCTAGGCTACACGGCGGGGGCGTGGGGCCGGCACGGGCTAGACCCGCAGGTCGAGCGTGAAGGGATGCTCCAGGCTCGGCGCAGCGGGCTGCACGTCCATGCGGCCGGGCGTGTGGCCAAAACGGAAGAAGCGCGCCAGCCGGCGGCTCTCAGCCTCGTAGGCGTTCACCGGGAAGGCGTCGTGATTGCGCCCGCCCGGGTGGGCCACGTGGTAGCGGCAGCCGCCCAGGCTGCGGTGCTGCCAGCTGTCGACGATGTCGAAGGTGAGCGGCGCGTGCACCTTGATCGTCGGGTGCAGCGCCGAAGGCGGCTGCCAGGCCCGGTAGCGCACGCCGCAGACGTACTCGCCCACGCGCCCGGTGGGCTGCAGCGGCAGCGCGCGGCCGTTGACGGTGACGACGTGGCGGTTGCCGTTCAGGCCCGTGGCCTTGACCTCCAGCCGCTCCAGCGACGAATCGACATAACGCACCGTGCCGCCGGCCGAGCCTTCTTCACCCATCACGTGCCAGGGCTCCAGTGCGTTGCGCAGCGTCAGCGCCATGCCCATCACCTTGACGTCGCCGATGAGCGGGAAGCGGAAGGCGAAGTGCGGCGCGAACCAGGCGCTGTCGAAGGCGAAACCGGCGGCGTTCAGGTCGGCCATCACGTCGTCGAAGTCCATCTGCACGAAGCTCGGCAGCAGGAAGCGATCGTGCAGGCCGGTGCCCCAGCGCGTCAGGCGCGTGGCGCCGCGGCCGCGGTAGGGCTCGCGCCAGAACCACGCCAGCAGCGCGCGCAGCAAGAGCTGCTGCGCCAGGCTCATGCGCGCATGCGGCGGCATCTCGAAGGCGCGCAGTTCCAGCAGGCCCAGGCGGCCGGTGGGACCGTCGGGGCTGTAGAGCTTGTCGATGCAGAACTCGCTGCGGTGGGTGTTGCCGGTCACGTCCACCAGCAGGTTGCGCAGCGTGCGGTCGACGATCCAGGGTGGCACGTTGCCGTACAGGCCCAGCTGCCGCTCCAGCTCGTTCAACCCGATCTCCACCTCGTACACCTGGTCGCCACGCGCCTCGTCGAAACGCGGCGCCTGGCTGGTGGGGCCGATGAACATGCCGCTGAACAGGTAGCTCAGCGCCGGGTGGTTGTGCCAGTAGGTGATGAGGCTGGCCAGCACGTCGGGCCGGCGCAGGAAGGGGCTGTCGGCCGGCGTGGCGCCGCCCAGCACGAAGTGGTTGCCGCCACCGGTGCCGGTGTGGCGGCCATCCAGCATGAACTTCTCGGTGGACAGGCGCGTCTGGTGCGCGGCCTCGTACAGGAACTCGGTGTGGTCGACGAGTTCGGCCCAATCGTGCGCCGGGTGGATGTTGACCTCGATGACGCCCGGGTCGGGCGTGACGGCCAGGGTCTTGAGGCGGGCGTCGCGCGGCGGGCCGTAGCCCTCGATGACGATCTTCATGCCCGTCTCGGCGCAGGTGGCCTCGATGGCGGCCAGCAGTTCGAGGTAGTCCTCCAGGAAGCGCAGGGGCGGCATGAAGAGGTAGAGCACGCCGGCCTTGCCGCCGTGTTCGCGCTCGGCCTTGGGGCCGTTGCCGCGCTGGGGGTCGCGCACCTCGACGCACAGCGCGGTGCGGATCAGCTCGCCGGCCGACTCGAAGCGCGAGGGCACCGCCATCGGGTCGCGGCTGAAGGCATAGGCCGGGCTGTGTTCGGTGGCCATGCGGCCTTCACCGGGGCGGCCGCCGGCGGCGGCTTCGGGGCCCTGCGGTCCGGCGTCGGCGTGGAAGCCCTCGGCATCCAGGCCGCCCTCGGCGCCCTCCAGGCCGCTGGGGGTGCTGGCCGACCCGGTGGCGTGCTGCCGGCGCAAGGCCGCGGCCGGCGGCAGCGCGGCGGGCGTGGCGAACGGGTCTTGCAGCATCGGGAAGGGCCGGTCGTCCTTGGCGGCCCAGGCCTGCGAATCGAGCGGCAGGCGGAAGCCCATCGGCGAATCACCCGGGATCAGGTACATGCGGTCGTCGCGCAGGAACCAGGGGCCGGTTTTCCAGGCCGGGCCCGCCAGGCCCACGTGCCACTCCCGGCTGAGCGGCAGCACGTGCCCCACCACGGCCTTCAGCCCCTGGTTGAAGACGCGGTGCAGGCGCGCGCGCTCCATCTCGTCGTCGAGCCGGGCGTCGAAGGGGTCGACGTTCACCGGCAGCCGGCGCTCGCGCCAGAGGTAGTAGTAGGTGTCTTCGAACGCCGGCTGCACGAACTTCGTGTCCAGGCCCAGGCGGCGCGTCAGCGTGTGGAGGAAGGTCTCGGCATCGGCCGCGGTGTAGCGGTGCGGCTCGCGCTCGTCGGCGAACCACGAAGGGTCGTGCCAGCAGGGCTGGCCGTCGGCACGCCAGCAGATGCTCAGCGCCCAGCGCGGCAGTTGCTCGCCGGGGTACCACTTGCCCTGGCCGAAGTGCAGGAAGGCGCCTTGGCCGTACTTCTCGCGCAGGCGGTGCACCAGCTCGGTGGCCAGGCCGCGCTTGGTCGGGCCCAGGGCGTCGGTGTTCCACTCGGGCGCGTCGCGGTCGGCCACGGCCACGAAGGTGGGCTCGCCGCCCATGGTCAGGCGCACGTCCTGCGCGGCCAGCTGGGCGTCCACCGCATGGCCCAGCTGCTCGATGGCCGCCCACTGGTCTTCGGTGTAGGGCTTGGTCACGCGCGGCGATTCGTGGATGCGCGTGACCTCCATGTGGTGGCTGAACTCGACCTCGCACTCGTCCACCGCGCCGCTGACGGGCGCGGCCGTGCTGGGCTCGGGCGTGCAGGCCACGGGGATGTGGCCTTCGCCAGCCAGCAGGCCACTGGTGGGGTCCAGGCCGATCCAGCCGGCGCCGGGCAGGAAGACCTCACACCAGGCGTGCAGGTCGGTGAAGTCGGTCTCGGCGCCGCTGGGGCCGTCGAGCGCCTTCACGTCGGGCTTGAGCTGGATGAGGTAGCCCGAGACGAAACGCGCCGCCAGGCCCAGGTGGCGCAGCGTCTGCACCAGCAGCCAGCCGGTGTCGCGGCAGGAACCGCTGCCGTTGGTCAGCGTGACCTCGGGCGTCTGCACGCCCGGCTCCATGCGGATGAGGTAGCTGATGTCGTTCTGCAGCCGCTGGTTGATGCCCACCAGGAAATCGATGGTGCGCTGCTTCTCCAGCGACACGCTTTCCACGAACGCCTTGAACTTGGGCGTGAGCTCGCCCTTGGCCAGGTAGGGCAGCAGGTCGGCCTGCGTCTCGGGGCTGTAGGCGAAGGGGAAGTTCTCGGCCTCGGGCTCGAGGAAGAAGTCAAACGGGTTGAGCACCGACATCTCGGCCACGAGATCGACCGTGACCTTGAACTCGCGCGTCTTTTCCGGGAAGACCAGCCGCGCCAGGTGGTTGGCAAAGGGGTCCTGCATCCAGTTGATGAAGTGGTTCGCCGGCTCCACGCGCAGCGAGTAGCTCAGGATGCGCGTGCGGCAGTGCGGGGCCGGGCGCAGGCGCACCACCTGCGGCGAGAGCGAGACGCGGCGGTCGTAGCGGTAGTGCGTGACGTGGTTCAGCGCGACATGGATGGACACGGGCAGAGGCTCCTGGGCCAGGGTACGGGGGGCGAGACCCCGTGCTGCTTGCAAGCGGCGGGCCACCTCGTGGCGCCGGGGGTGGCCAGGCGCCTCATGGGCGGCCGGCCGGCGGCGCCGGGTGCGGCGCCGCAGAGCCATGATGCCAGTAACGCCTGCCCATCTGCCGCTGGCAGTGCCCGCTGCCGTCGGCGGCCTGCACGTAGGCGCCGCAGCGGTCGCTGCGCAGCGGCTGCACGCCCAGCGCCTCGTAGCGCGCCATCACGGCGGGCGCCGGGTGGCCGTAGCGGCTGCGGTAGGCCGCCTGCACCACGGCCTGTGCCGGCCGCACGGCCTGCAGGAAGGCGGGCGTGGACGAGGTCTTGCTGCCATGGTGCGGCACCAGCAGCAGCCGGCTGGCCAGCGCAGCGCCGTGCTGCTGCACCAGGGCGGCTTCCTGCGCGGCTTCGATGTCGCCGGTCAGCAGCGCGCTGGGCGGCGGCCCGCCGCCGAGGCCCGGGGCCGTGGCCTGCACCCGCAGCACGCAGCTCAGCGTGTTGGGCTTGCCGCGGCGCTCGGCCGCCAGCGCTTCGGCAGGCGGGTGCAGCACGTCGAACTGCACGCCGTCCCACACCCAGCGTTGGCCGGCGTTGCAGGCGCTGTGCGGGACCTGGCGCGCGGCTGCGTTGGCCAGCAGCGGGTGGCCGTTTTCCAGCGAGGAAGCCAGCGCCCGCACCGGCAGGCCGTCCAGCAGGGCGGCGGCACCGCCGGTGTGGTCGGTGTCGCGGTGGCTGAGCATCAACAGACTGATGTGGCGCTCACCCCGCGCGCGCAGCAGCGGCAGCAGCACGCGGCTGCCGGCATCGGCCTCGGGCGTGTAGGCCGGGCCGGCGTCGTAGACCAGCAAGTGCCGCTGCGTGCGCACCAGCACCGCCGTGCCCTGGCCGACGTCGGCCGCCACCAGCTCGAACTGCCCCGGCCCGGGGCGCGGCACCGGCGGCCACAGCAAGGGCAGCAGCAGGGGCAGCGCCAGCCAGCGCCACCGCGGCGGCAGCGGCAGCACCGCCAGCGCGCCGGCCAGCAGCCCGCAGGCCAGGGCCCAGAGCGGCGCGGCGGCGGTCTGCCACAGCGCCCAGGGCCAGGCGGCCATCGCGTGCAGCAGCACCATCAGGCCTTCCACAAAAGCCGCGGCCAGGCTCCACAGCGGCGGCAGCAGCACGCCCGCCATCGCCAGCGGCACCACGAGCAGCGTGACGAGCGGGATGGCCACCAGGTTGGCCGCAAAACCCACCAGCGAAAGCTGCTGGAAGAACACCAGCGTCAGGGGCGCCAGGCCCACCGTGGCCACGGCTTGCGTGCGCAGGCCGCCGCGCAGCGCCTGCAGGGCGGCAGCGCGCCAACCGGCGGCCGTCGCTTCTGGCGCGGCCTGTGCCGGCTCAGAAGCCACCAGCAAGGCCACCGCCACGAAGCTGAGCCAGAAGCCCGGCTGCAGCAGCGCCCAGGGGTCGCCCATCGCCACCGCCAGCGCCACGGCCAGCAGCACCGCGTGCAGCGGCCAGCGCGCACCGACCGTGCGCAGCAGCACCACCACGGCGATCATGCCCACCGTGCGCTGCGCAGGCACGCCCCAGCCGGCCAACAAGGCGTAGGCCAGCGCGCACACCAAGCCGCCCCAACGTGCCGCCTGCGGCGCCGGCAGCCACAGCGGCGCGCGGGCCGAGCGCCGCCACAGCCAGCCGATGACGGTGCCGGCCAGCCACGCGAACATGGTCACGTGCAAGCCCGAGATCGACATGAGGTGGGCCACGCCCGTGAGGCGGAAGACCTCCCAGTCCTCGCGCGCGATGTGGAGGGCTACAAAAGAGTCGAAACCTAGACGAGAGTCGGGTCGTTTGAGCCCCTATGACAAGAGAGTCAAATCGCCGGCCGGGTTCCAGGGTGCAGATTTGCCAGCGCCCAACAAAAGAAGCGGAACCACAGCATCCTCCAAGACTGCGAAATGTCTGAAAAACTCTAGGCGCACCAACGACTTGCACGCGGCGCCAACGCAGGCGTCAGGCGCATCCTCCGATGCGGACGCTGGCGCCGCACTTCGTAAACCTGATGCCACACATGCCACAGAGGTACTCCAGCAAGTGGGGCGTTGCCATCACCGACGTGCTCGATCCAGGAGCTCTTCAACCCGGTCAGACGTCAGCCTGCTTTTGCTAGGCCGATGGACCGTGTGGCCGTCCACCGCAGAGCCGACCTGACAAGTGTTGTCACGAAGGCTCCCAAGCGATAGGCGCAGCCCCCTCAGACGAGATGGCATGACAAGTTCAGATCAACTGCGAAGGCGCATTGCGGGAGCCGCAAAGAAGATGCCCTACGGCCGCGGTGACGTCTTGAATCGAGGGGAACCGCTCGATAGGTGTTCGCCAACCTGACTCCAGCGCCTGTTTCCAGTAGACGCGGAGCTCTTGATGCAGAACCTCTGGACTGCTGAACACCAACCCCTGATACGCACCAGCCACACCAGCAAGTCGTTGCGCGAACAAGACCACGTGCTCTCTGGGAGTGTGTATCTGCCGCCACGTCAGACAGTCGCGATGCACTATCTCGCGCAGTGCGGCAGCCAGTTCAGCCGAACCTGGCTGATTGAGCTGACGTGCCGCAAGCGCGGCCTGGATGTGCCTGCACTCCAAGCGCACGAACTTGATTTCCCGAACTCGCTCCTCGTGTTTGAGGATCAAATAGCCCCGTGTATAGGCAAGTCGAGTCGAATCTCCAAGACAAAAGACTTCACCAAGAACAGCTTGTAGTCTCACGTTGCACCCTCACAAGAGAAACGGATGCAGCAGGAAACCTGCCACCCAGCCCTCGTGGTAGCGCGATGGACTCTAGGTCACTTGCGACACCATCGCAGGTTCTCGCAAGTTCAGAGTGCTCGGACTAGGCTGGGAGATGGGACATGAAACTCTTGCTCGAAGAATGTCAATAAACGCAGAGAGTCTTTACGCCACGAAGATCAACTTCAAGAACCGTCGGCAGCCGCTCACTCACGTGGCCACAAATTGAAGTCGATAGCCCAACACTAAGGTCGCACTCATTCGGCGCAAGCGGACTTGCGGGGACTCGGATCGTACTCCACTTTCGCCGCTATCGCTTACTTGCGGCCAAAAGCCAGAGCAAGACTGACGACACTTATCAAGCACTAGACGGGCAAACCTTAAATCAATCCCGCCAGTCTTATTGGTTAAGCACTTCAAGAACACCCTTTACGACCTACCGAACAAATTGCGAAAGCAATGGCTTCACATCAGAATGAAGCTACGGTCAGCTGTCGACGATGTGCTTTTCGGTTGCAAAGCAAGGCGACTCGAACCGACGTAATCGCACACGCAGGCCCATGCAAGTAAGTTGTCAGCGACACCTTCAACGTCTCGCGATCGGCGTCGCCGAGCACAAGTCGCGGGCAGACTGATCGGACATTGTTCGTGAGCACTCAGACCGACCCACTCTCAGCCACTCCCAGCTGGACCTTCTTTGACCCAACTCGATTGCACATTAGCCAGCGTAGAGAGAAGCCGATCGGAATGCGAGTGCACGACCCGAACTCTGACAACAGTCGGGTTCTGCAGCTTCACTCTCTTGAGATCTTTCGCTGGCTGGGGTTAGCAGTACCGCACGTCATCTGGTGGCTGACCGACGAAAGGCAGAAGCCCAACCTTGTTGCCATCACGGAGCTTGAGTCAGGCGTGGCTTACGTCGTGCCCTTTGGTGGCCGAACTCACTTTAGGTGTAGGCGCTCTGGCGAACCCTTTCGCCCCGACACGTCTGCAGATGCAACCGGTCTTTGCGCGACGCTCTTCTCGTTGCATGCCTTTCACACTCGGCTGCTGCACAAAAGGGTAGAGCTGGCCGTCGAGGCAAGTGTGATGGCAAGCCAGCTGTCTGCGTTCGTGAGGCAACATCCGGAACGCGACCAGATCTACCAATTGCTGAGGGAGTAGATGCCGGCCTCCGGGTCAAGCGGACATGTGTCCCGACCTCCTTGCGTCCAGATCCATTACGTGAAGTTCGACTCTGACTCCCCTACCGCAGCATCAAGGCCCGTACCATAGGTGAAAGAGGTCCACCTTGACCCACGTGAGCCGCAGCGCTCGCGTGGCATTGGTGACGCCCGATCGCTACGGAGTGCCATTCAAGGCTGATGAAGCGTTCGGGCCGTTGCGGCTCTGGATGAATCACAGATCGACAACATCGTGCCTGTGCGCGGCGACGCAACGAACAGTGTGAGGCGCGACTGGCGCGGGCTCGAGTCTTACCCCAACGCCCCATCTTTCAGTTGATGCGCCGCGCGGTGCACCTCCTTGCCAGGCGCAGCAGCTGCCGCCAGCGCAGCTTCGACCACTACCCAGGGCAGCCGCTCCTGTTCGAGCCTTGGCTTCAACCCCCACCGCCCAGACCGTAGGCCCTCGAGCAGCTCAACCTCCTCTGCTGTCAAGTGCTCCTGCCCCGTCTCAACCGCTTGAACAGATTCGTGCACTGCCAGTTCCTTGAACTCAACCAACGTCTCAATGTCCATCAGAACCGACCTCAAGCCCGGCAAGGCCGCCCTGGCTGAGTTCAAGATGACCAACCCATGGGTATCAATGTCACCCCAGTAGAGTGCGGGGACGCCCTGCGCCCAACCCACCCGGCCAAGCACTCCTACCGCCTTACCAAGGCCCGCAAAGGCGACGCAGCCAGGCATGTCGCCAAGCGCCGTGGCGCAAGCGTGGTTCTCCACCACCAAAATGCGCTTTGGCGCCAAGCCAAGCTGCACGACGTCCTCCATGGGAGCTTCAAAGTCGCGCAGCCCACCCACCGATCGCCTGAGTTCGGGACACAGCACCAGCACGCGCACGCGGTGCGCTAGGCGCCTAAGCCCAGTGACCTCGAAGAAGTCACCAGCTTGCTCCGTACCGGCAACCAGGCTCAAGAGCTCAGCGACCAAACCCTGGCGCTTCTCCAGCCACTTTGTGTCGACCCCCACGATCGGGAGCTGTCGGATGTACAGGTTGGAAGCCGGATTGGCCTCAAGCCACCTCAAGACCGCGACGAGTCGCTCGAAGTCGCTGTCGGCATAGTCGGCCAGAACATCAAAGTAGCGCCCGAGCCTGACATTGGTCGCAAGGCCTGGCCAGACCGCCAGCATTGCCTCGCGCCTGGCAACAGCCTTCGCCCACCGCTTGTCTTGCCCGCAAAGCGCCGCGACCTCCCCGGGGCTGCCAAGCAAGAGCCTTGCTGGCAGGTCCTGGCTCCCAAGGCGCGCCCACTTCCTGGGCTCAAACTCCACTGCGCCGGGCCCCGCCCACTGCCGCCAGGCCTGTGCCCAGCCCTGCACCGCGGTGAGGTCAGCCATCACTTCCGCCTCAGTCGGTGCTCCCAGGCTGATGGCAAGCGGCCACTCGCCGCCACACGGGCCTTGCTCCCCATCGGTACCTCACTCCTGGGACTAGACAAGGGGCCTTGGAGGCCAGACGGAAGGATCCTTTACAGCGCCACTGCAGCGGAGGGCGACATCCCTTCAGAGGGCACGGAATGCACCGATACCTACAGGAGACAAACCTCTTGCTGGGAACAGCCCTCTGTCCATGCCCAACCTTATCGAAGCCGTCGGACTCTCCTTTACTGGCCGCCCCGTCACCCGCGCAACCGATGGTGTGCTCAAGCCCCTTGGTCGCGAGGTTCGCCACGGTACGCTTTACGTCGGCGAGACGACCTGCCTTGGCAAGCGACTCTTCGATGAGCGCGTCGTAGTTCGTCGTCCAGTAGGTCTGTATCGGCAATGAAGCCAGCAGCTCATGATTTACTGAGAGCTTTGCGCGCTTGTTGAACTCGATGATCAGCGCCTGATTGAGCTGGTGGCGGCCACGTCGCTCGTTCACATGGAACTGTGCGAGCGTGACCAGATCCGTTTCCTTTGCCACGTCGAGGCCAAGGTCACGTGCAATGCCCTTAAGCAGCGTCCGCCAGTCGACCATCCCGGTCGGAATCGATAGCCCTGCACCAGCGAATACGGCAGCCGTCTGATCGCGTAGTGCGGCGACATATGCGTCGACGAAAGAGTCAAGATCAGTTGTGCTCATGGGTGCTATGCCCCTTGTTTTGCGCGATCCCTTGTAGCCCGTACTGATGCTTCGATCTAGGATCAAGTCTGGCCCTGCGACGCGTTTCATCCCCCGATACCATGCCCGACGCCGTGAGGGCGAGCCGACTTATCTGGCGTTGATCAGTAGCAGGTTCTTCCGCCGACGCTCTTCGTTGGCGTCGACCGTGAACGGCTGCGCCTCCAGCGCAGCGACATAGTGCGGTGGCAATGCATGCTCGTGGGCACCGGCGACGACGAGAGCCTTGTACCAGTCGTAGGGAAGGTATGCCACATCCGTGCGCGTCGCGACATAGGCCTGGGCTGTCAGCGTCGCGCCCCCCAGCATGACGCTGATCTTGCGATCTCCATAGCCGTTACCCAGGCCTTCGGACTTGTCCAGCGAGTCCTTCTGCGCGGATTCGATCGCGAAGACAACGCCCCAGACGCAAGCGCCTGATGTTGCGTCCTCCACCACGTCGCACTTGCCCGAACCATCCACGCTGACTTTATGCCAGTGCAGCGAGAACCCGGGCAGGCAGGCCGTGCCCACGGGCCGCGCGGAGGAGACACGCTCGCGCAGCCGAGCCGTCAGCATGTTCGAGCCGTAGGCGAAGCTCAGAAACGTCACCGCTTCATCCATGCCCATCCTCTACCGCCCCGCTCGGCGGAGTTGATCCGAATCGCGCCGCGTGCGATGCCGACACGGCCGCCATCACATCGTCAAGCAGCGTCTGGACCTCGGACGCCGTGATGCGAACCTCGCGGCCATGCCGGTCATGGCTCTGTGAGCGCTCCAAGTACTTGCGGTCCACGACGCCGAGGTTGTGTGTGATCGGATGGCGCTTCTCGAACGCTTCGCCGAGGCGATCCCATTCGACACCAGGAGGAAGATCGATGCCGAGCACATCGGGGAGCAGTTCCTTCGTCCTCGCGATGTTCTGGTAGCCGTTACCCAGCTTGCGAAGCCGCGCCTCGACCTCTTCCTCGGAAGCACCCGTCGAAGCCAGCCGGCGTCGGCTCAAGGCCTTCATCGCCGCTTCGAACAGCGAGACGGCATCCTCCAAGCAGTTCTCAAGGTCTTTTGCAGCAACGCGGGGCCCAAGTGTTTCTCGTCTGCGCTCCATGTCGCCCACCATGCTTCGCGTTACCGCGAGTTCGGCCTGCACATGGGTCAGGAAGATGTCCTCTCCACAGTCAGAACACCAGGTGGCGAGTCCAAACACCGTGTGGTCGAGCGCGCAGTGCGGGCAAACCACATCGCGCCTCACCTCATCCTCGTAGGGGCGGCGGACGCTGGGCAAAGCACCTGGCTTGTAAGTCATCGTCATCGACAGCATCCCGCCGCCGAACGTGCGCTTGCCGCTTCGCCCGATGCCAAGCGCATCCTTGACGATGCCATCGAGTCCCTTGTGGGCCTCTCGCACAGCTAGGTCCTTGGCATAGCGGACCTGTTCGCGCGTTGCGAAGTCATTGGGCGCGGAATCATGGCGGCAGTAGGGACAGTACGCGACAGCCATACCCGCGAGCCCTGTCCCCGGACGCACCTTGAAGTAGGCCGGCGAGCAGCCCGACCTCGGACATTCCCGCGCTATCCGGCCGTCCTGGTCGGGGGGCAGCGAAATGTTCATCCGGTACTGGTGATTGCCGAGATCCTGGATGCCCAGCGGCCCACCCGGTCGAAAGAGTTTGCGCGTCATTGCGCCGCGCACGCTATCAGCCGGGCGAGCGTTTGGGATCAGCAGAGCCTGGATAGGTACGCTCTTCCTGAATCGTGCCGTCTAGCTTGCGGATCTGAACCGATCCTCCGCCAGTACCCACGGTCTTCTCCAGCACGCCGCCCTTGATGGCCTCAGTCTTGGTGTCGAACGATCGAACGACGTGCTTGGCGCCATTACGCAATTGCCAGGCGTCCCGCGCCTTGTCGTAGCCGAGCGTGAATTTGGGTAGCTTCGCCATCGCAATTCCTTGTTGACGTTCGGGAGCACAGCACACGCGCCTTGCCGAGGCGTCGGACACGAATTCAAGGCGACACTGTTATTGTATCCAGTGCAAGATGCGGCGTGTCAAGCGACCCGCGCAGGAACGCGGGGTCCGCGGTGCACAACCTAGTACTGCTGCCAAACGCGCAGCCCGCGGTCGCCAAACCCAACGACCGCTTGGTGGCAGTAAGCCTGAGTTCGCACGCCGGCGGCCAACGACAGCAACCGCTGCAACTCCGCCGCTGGTCGTCGCAAGCCGATGTTCAGCACTGCGCCGACACTTCGAGATCACCTGAGGGCAAACCTGCCGTCGAACCTACTCCAGGCCTTCTCGAGGCAAGGCCTTGAGCTGGCGGCATGTGGTCATATCGCCTTTGTCGTTCTCTTGCGTGCCTACCGCCGAGGCGGACGTAGGCTTTGCAGTGCAGGCGGCGAGGAAGCTGGCTAGCGGCCGTGTGCTTGTTGCTTTAAGTAGCGCCTGAGGCGGAACCGCGCCTCGACGCACGACTCCTAGACATTCAGGGTGACCGAGCAGCGAGGGACCTGCAATTCTCGGGGGTCGTTCTCGAGGTGAGGTTGGGGAACCACTAGGCCGCAATCGTTGGATTTGCTGTGCTCGCTTCTTCCCAGCATTCGCCTTTGCGATCAAGAGGTTAGCGCGCCCTCTACACGACTCTTTTGTTGGCACGATTGGTTCCGAGAAGCCAAATCCTGCAGACCAAGGAACCTGACACTTTTGGCGAGCCATGGCGGTAAGCAGTGTTGGTTGCGGGGTTTTCCCTCGTAGGCGGGCGAGGTCGACAAGGTTCCAACTCTTTTGGGCGCCTCCAGATGGCGGCCTGGTCGCCGATCAACAAAGCCGCCAGCACATCGGCCGCTGCGCCCTCGCCCACCTGGCGCTGCAGCGCGTCGCGCAGCGCCTGGCGCGCACGCTGCACGGGGGCGCCGGCGGCCTCCGCCAGCTTCTCGGGCGGGCTCTCGGGCCGCGCTCGAACATAGCCGCTGGCGCCCAGGCCGCGCTCGAACATCCACAGCTCCAGGTCGAAGCCGTGCGGGTTCACCGCGCCGTGCGGTTGGCGCAGCCGCAGCGTGAGGCGCCAGCGCTGGCCGGCGCGCAGCGGTTCTTCGGGGCCGGCGAGCAGGCTGTCTTCGTCGAAGCCGCGGTACCAGCCCAGCGACAGGCGCTCGGGCACACGCACCGGCGCGCCGCGCAGCGTGGCAGCTTCGGGCTCGAAGACGAAGCGCGTGCCCTGCAGGCCGTGGCGCGGCAGGTCGGCGATGAGGCCGGTGACCTGCAGGTCCACGCCTTCCAGCGCGGCCGGCAGGCGGTCTTGCAGCTTCAGCTGCGCGCGCGCTGCGGTGCTGGCGTAGCCCAGCGTGGCCGCAGACAGCAACAGCAGCGCCAGCAGCGCCCACGGCCCACCGGCGCGAGGCGGCCGCATGCTTTGCCAGCGCCAGCCCCACAGCACCGCAACGCCCACCACCGCGGCCACAACGAATGTCCCGGCCAGGGCCGCGAACCCAGGCAAGGCCGCCTGCTGCAACTGCAGCAGCACCCCGCCGAGCAGCCCCCAGGCCAGCGCCGCGGCCGGTGCCGCCCAGCCCAGCGGGGCGATGGCGGCAGGCCGGGTTTGCATGCGGGCCAGTGTAGGATTCCGCGGCCCCGCACAGGCCCCCCAGAGGGGCTCCCTCTCGCGTTGGCACCCTCACCCGCAGCACCGCGCGGCGGCACGCAGCACACCCCTTTTTCCCGCCGGAGACCCGCATGAGCACCCCCATCGCCGAACGCCTGCAAGCCCTGGGCATCACGCTGCCGCCCGTGGCCGTGCCCGCCGCGGCCTACGTGCCTTTCGTGCGCACCGGCTCGCTGGTCTTCCTGTCGGGCCACATCGCCAAGCGCGACGGCAAGCCCTGGGTCGGCCAGCTCGGCACCGACATGGACACCGAGACCGCCAAGGCCGCCGCGCGCGCCGTGGCCATCGACCTGCTGGGCACGCTGCAGGCCGCAGTGGGCGATCTCTCGAAGGTCAAGCGCATCGTCAAGCTGCTGAGCCTGGTGAACAGCGCGCCCACCTACACCGAGCACCACCTCGTCACCAACGGCGCCAGCGAGCTGATCGGCCAGGTCTGCGGCGCCGAGATCGGCGCGCACGCGCGCAGCGCCTTCGGCGTGGCACAGCTGCCCATGGGCGCCTGCGTGGAGATCGAGCTCATCGCCGAGATCGAGTGAGGCTGGCGATGCGCGGTTCGGGCGTGGGTTCGCATTCGCGCGGCGGCATTTCGGCGCGCGTGTGGTGCGCGCTGGCGGTGCTGCTGTCGCTGGGCGCCGTGGGCGCCGCGCTCTTCACGCAGTATGCGTGGGACATGCAACCCTGCGCCTGGTGCGTGCTGCAGCGCGTGGTCTTCGTCGCCATCGCGCTGGTGGCACTGCCGGGCGTCTTCGTGCGCAACCCGTGGATGCGCTGGCTGGGCGGTGGTGCGATGGCCTTGCTGGCCATCGCCGGTGCCACCGCCGCGCTGTGGCAGCACTTCGTGGCGGCGCAGAGCGCCTCTTGCGCCATGACCTTGGCCGACCGCTGGATGCGCGCTTCAGGCCTGGACGAACTGGCGCCGCAGCTCTTTGCCGCCTACGCCAGCTGCGCCGATGCGAAGGTGAACCTCCTCGGCGTGCCTTACGAGTTCTACAGCCTGGCGCTGTTTGCGCTGCTGGCCTTCGTGGCGCTGCGCGTGATGCGCGCGCGCCGCTGACACGGCTAGCCCGGGCGGGCCAGCCTCCCCTGAAGCGGCCGGGCCCACCGCGGGGCCCGGGCCGGCAGCGGCCTCAGGCCGCCACCACCTTCAGCACCTTCTGGAAAGCCGCCACCGCGCGGCCCTTGCGCGCGCGCTTGCCGATGTGATCGGCCAGCGCCGACCACTTGAAGACCTCTTCCTTGGGCTTCTGCCCGCGCCCCAGGCCCAGCACCTTCAGCGCATCGGCCAACGTGGCAATGCTCACCAGCGGCGTTTTCGCGTCCACGTCCATCAGCGTCAGGCCGCGGCCACCGCCGGGCTGCAGCTTGAGTTCGTCCAGGCCGTAGACCAGCAGCCGGCCGTCGGCCGCCAGGCAAGCCACCTGCTTGTGCGCGGCGGCCACGGGCACCGGCGGCAGCAGTTGGTCGCCGGCCTCCAACGTGAGGAAAGCCTTGCCGCCGCGGTTGCGGCCCACCATGTCGCCGGCCAGCGCCAGCAGGCCGTAGCCGCCGCTGTTGGCCAGCAGCAGCTTGGTGGCAGCAGCGCCCGCGAAGTAGTGGGTGATCTGTGAACCCGCTTCCAGGTCGATGAGCGTGGTGATGGGCACGCCGTCGCCGCGCCCGCCCGGCAGCAGGCTCACCGCCACGCTGTACACACGCCCGTTGCTGCCGAAGACCAGCAGCACGTCCACCGTGCGGGCTTGGAAGGTGGCGTAGAGCCCATCGCCCGGCTTGAAGGCCAGCGTGCTGGCGTCCACCTCGTGACCCTTGAGCGCACGCACCCAGCCCTTGGTGCTGACGACCACCGTCACCGGCTCGTCCACCACCTTCACCTCGGCCACGGCCTTCTTCTCTTCCTGCACCAGCGTGCGGCGGTCGTCGCCGTGGGCCTTGGCGTCGGCTTCGATCTCCTTGATCACCACACGCTTGAGGGCGCTGGGGTTGCCGAGGATGTCTTCGAGCTTGCCTTGCTGTTCGCGCAGTTCCTTCAGCTCCTGCTCGATCTTGATGGCCTCCAGCCGCGCCAGTTGGCGCAGCCGGATTTCGAGGATGTCTTCGGCCTGGCGGTCGCTCAAGCGGAAACGTTCGATCAGCGCCGGCTTAGGCTCGTCGCTGTTGCGGATGATGCGGATCACCTCGTCGATGTTCAGCAGCACCGCCTGCCGGCCCTCGAGGATGTGGATGCGGTCCAGCACCTTGGCCAGGCGGTGGCGCGTGCGGCGCTCCACCGTGCCGAGGCGGAACGCGATCCACTCGGTGAGGATCTTGCGCAGCCCCTTCTGCACCGGGCGGCCGTCCAGGCCCACCATGGTCAGGTTCATGGGCACGCTGCTTTCCAGGCTGGTGTGCGCCAGCAGCGTGGTGATGAGCTCGGCCTGCTCCACCGTGCGGCTCTTGGGCTCGAAGACCAGGCGCACCGGGGCGTCTTTGCTGCTCTCGTCGCGCACCGTGTCCAGCACGCTCAGCACCGCGGCCTTGAGCTGCAGTTGCTCGGGCGCCAGCGCCTTCTTGCCGGTCTTGACCTTGGGGTTGGTCAGTTCCTCGATCTCTTCCAGCACCTTCTGCGCGCTGGTCTGCGGCGGCAGCTCGGTCACCACCAGCTGCCACTGGCCGCGCGCCAGGTCTTCGATGATCCAGCGGGCGCGCACCTTCAGGCTGCCGCGGCCGCCCGCGTAGGCGTCACGGATGTCGGCGGCGCTGCTGATGATCTGGCCGCCGCCCGGGAAATCGGGCGCGGGCAGCAACGCGAAGAGTTCGTCGTCGCTGAGCTTCTCGTCCTTGATCAGCGCGATGCTGGCCGCGGCCACCTCGCGCAGGTTGTGGCTGGGCACCTCGGTGGCCAGGCCCACGGCGATGCCGCTGGCGCCGTTCAGCAGCACGAAGGGCAGGCGTGCCGGCAGCTGCTTCGGCTCTTCGGTGCTGCCGTCGTAGTTGGGCTGGAAATCGATGGTGCCTTCGTCGATCTCGTCCAGCAGCAGGCGCGCGATGGGGCTCAGGCGCGCCTCGGTGTAGCGCATGGCCGCGGCGCCGTCGCCATCGCGGCTGCCAAAGTTGCCCTGGCCGTCGATCAGCGGGTAGCGCTGGCTGAAGTTCTGCGCCATGCGCACCAGCGCGTCGTAGGCCGCGGTGTCGCCGTGCGGGTGGTAGCGGCCCAGCACATCGCCCACCACACGCGCGCTCTTCACGGGCTTGGCACCGCCGCTGCCGGTGTAGGCCAGGCCCATGCGGAACATCGAGTACAGGATGCGCCGCTGCACCGGCTTGTTGCCGTCGCACACATCGGGCAGCGCGCGGCCCTTCACCACGCTCAGCGCGTACTCGAGGTAGGCGCGTTCGGCGTAGTCGGCCAGGGCCAGGGCGTCCGCCGGATCGGCGGGCTGGGAAAACAGATCGTCAGGCATCGGCAGGCGCCGCTGGGGCGCGTCTCACTCGGGCGAAACGCGCATTTTCGCCTGCGCGCCGCGGCCCTGCCGGGCCCGCCCTGTCAGCGCTGGCCGGCGATCTCGCGGAAGAAGGCCTCGGTGCCCGGCTTGCGGCCGAGGAAAGCCTCCACCATGGCCTGCGGCGGCACCTCGCCGCCACGCGACAGGATGAGCTCGCGGTAGCGCCGGCCCACGGCCGGGTCCATGAGCCGGCCCTGGAAGGCCGAGAGCATGTCCAGCGCCATCACCTCCGACCACAGGTAGCCGTAGTAGCCCGCGCCGTAACCGCCCATCAGGTGGCCGAAGCCGGCCGGGAAGCGCGTGCCTTCCACGTAGCCCAGCGGCAGGCTCTTCTCCAACGCCACCCAGGTGGCCAGGGCTGGTTTCGGCGTGCCGGTGTGCAGGGCCATGTCGTAGCTGGCGTATTGCCACTGGCGGCTGTAGCGCATGGCGCGCCCGAAGGTGCGGGCGCGGTCCAGCTGCTGCAACTGCTCGGCGCTCAGGCGCGGGCAGTCCTTGCACACCTCGGCCAGCACGGCCAGGGTCTCGGGGCGGCGCGCCCATTCCTCGAACATCTGCGAGGGCGCCTCGACGAAATCGCGCTTCACCGAGGTGCCGGCCTGGTCGGCATAACGTGTCTGCGAGAACACGCCGTGCAGCACGTGGCCGAACTCGTGCAGCAAGGTTTCCAGCTCGTTGTGGTCCAGGCCCTGGCGGTTGAAGTTGGTCACCAGCACCGAGGCAGGCCGCAACTTGGCGAGGCTGGAACCGGGCACCACACCGAAGGCCGCCGCGTGGTTGTACTTGCCCTCGCGCGGGAAGAGATCGAGGTAGACGCTGCCCACGAAGGTCTTGCCGTCGGCTTCGAAGACGTCGTAGTAGCGCACCTCGGGGTGCCACACCGGCACCTTCGCGGCGACGAAACGCACGCCGTACAGGCGCTCGGCCAGGCGGATGGCGAAGGCCACCGAAGCGTCGGTGGGGAAGTAGGCCCGCAGCTTCTCCTGATCGACGGCGTAGCGCGAACGCTTCAGCCGCTCTTGCAGGAAGCTGGTGTCCCAGCGCTGCACCTGCACCTGCTCCAGCGGCAGGCCCAGTTGCGCGGCCTTCTCGGCGCGCAGTTCGGCCAGTTCGCGCAGTTCACCCGCATCCAAGGCCTTGCGCACGCCTTGCAGAAAGTCTTCCACCGCCTGCGGCGTCTGCGCCATGCGGCGCTTGAGCACCATGGTGGCGTAGTCGGGCTGGCCGTGCAGTTGCGCGAGTTCGTGGCGAAGCTTGAGCGCGCGGTCCAGGCGCTGCAGGTTGGCCTCGCCGCCCTGGTTCTGGAACATCGTCCACAGCTTGCGGCGCGCTTCTTCGTTGCTGGCGTTGGTGAGGAAGGGCACCACGGTCGGGTAGTCCATGCCCAGCACCAGGCGGCCCTCGGCGTCGCGCTTGCGCTCCTTCAGCCAGGCCTCGGGCAGGCCGGCGGCTTCGGCCACGGTGATCGTCACGGTGCTCGGGTCTTCGTTGACGGCCTTCTGGAAAGCCAGGCCCAGCACCTCCAGCTCGTCGCTGATGGCCTTGGCGCGGGCGCGCTTGTCGGCCGGCAGCGAGGCGCCGCTGTCTTCGAAGTTCTCGAGCAGCTCTTCGCGGTAACGCGCATCCACGGCATCGGCCGGCTGCAGCGCCTGCACGCGGCGGTACAGCGGCACGCTCTGGTAGAGCTCGGTGCTCAGCGGGCTGAGCTTCTCCACGCAGGCCTGCGCCGCATCGCGCACGGTCTTGCTGGGCGAGACGTTGGCCAGCAGGTAGACCGGGTTGCCGAAACTCGCGCTGCGCAGTTGCAGGCGGTTGAAGTCGGCCAGCAGGCGCGCGGGGTCGCGGCCCTTTTCCATCGCGGCGATGGCCGTGCGCGTGGCCTTCAGCTCGGCCGTGCAGCGGCGCGTGATGGTGGGCGCGTCGTACAAGGCCACCAGCGAGCGGCCGGCCGGGGCCGGCGCCGGGCTTTGGGCTTGGGCCAGGGTGGGCAGCAGCAAAGCCGGGGCGCTGCACAGCAGCGGCCAGAGGGAGCGCAAGCGGGGTGAAGTGTTCATGGTGGGGCGCGCCGGGCGGGCCGGCGTAATGAGACCAAGTTGCAGGATAGGCGCCAGGGGGCTGCGTGGCATGCCGGCTGCGACCAACTGCAAAGCATTGCGATGAATCCGGCTCCACAGGGGCCGAGCGTGCGATCAGCCGCCTTCCAGCCCGAGCGCCACGCGCGCCTGGTACTCGCGGTCCAGCAGGCTCATCACCACCAGCGTGTCGTAGCCATCGGCCGGCTGCCCCGGGCCGGGCTGCAGGCGCACGCTTTCGCGCAGGCGGCCTTCTTCGACAAAGCCTTCGCTCGCATAGAGCGCCAGCGCGCGCGTGTTGAGGCTCTTCACATCGAGCCAGAAGCGGTGCGCGCCCAGGTCGCGGAAGGCCAGGCGCTTGAGCACGCGCACGCACTGCCGGCCCAGGCCGCGGCCCTTGGGCTGCAGCACCAGGCGCTTGAGTTCCACGCTCTTGTGCGGGTTGCGGCAGCCTTGCAGGATGACGAAGCCGTCGCGGCCCCCAGCTTCACCCGCCACCCCCGCACTGGCGTCGATGATGAAGTGACGGAAATCCGGAAAACGCACCGCGCTCTCGTGTTGCGTGCGTTCCCAGGGGGTGATGAAGGGCAGGTTGGCGGGATCGCTCTCGACGCTGGCCACGTAGTCGAGGTCGGACAGCATGGTCGGCCGCAAGCTCAGCATGGCCGCCCCGCCTTGGCATCTGCGCCTGCCGCGGCGCGCTGTGCGAGCGCGGCGTCCAGGCGCGCCACCAGTTCATCCCGACCCATCTGCATCGCCTCGCCTTCGTTGGCATCGAGCAGGCGCTCGATGAGTTGGTGGACCACCCGGTCGCCTTCCCAGCGGCTGCCGACCAGATAGCGGGCCCGCGGCGCGCCGTCGAACAGCGCGTGCAACACCGCTGCGGCCACCGCTGCGGGCGGCGACTGGCGGCGGTTGCTGGCGGATTCGGGCTGCGAGGGGCCGAAGGGCGCGGGCGCACCGCCATCGCCGTCGAGCTGCGCCAGCAGAGCGGCCGCGGCCTCCGCAAACGGCGGCCCGGCGCGCTGCAGCCGCGCGCGCAGGCCGGCCGCGCCCCGCTGGCCGATACCTGTGGCCACGGCGCCCGGTTGCACGATGCTGACCGACACACCGTGTGGCGCCAGCTCCAGGCGCTGGCACTGCGCCAAGGCTTCCAGTGCGTGTTTGCTCGCGGTGTAGGGGCCGTAGAGCGGGCTCGTGATGCTGCCGCCCATCGAACCGATGTGCACGATGCGGCCCTGCCCGGCCCCTGCGGCCAGCAGCGCCGGCAGCAAGGCGCGGCTCAGGCGCTGCGGGCCCAGCAGGTTGGTGTCGAGGATGTCCTGGAACTCGTCGTCGCTGAAGGTGTGCAGCCAGCCCAGGCCGCCGACACCGGCGTTGTTCACCAGCCCGTGCAGCACCGGCAGGCGCTCGGCCAGGGCCTGCACCTGTGCCGGCTGGCGCACGTCCAGCGCCACGGGCTCGATGCCAGCGATGGCTCCCAGGGCCGCCAGGTCAGCCGGTTGGCGGGCGCAGGCCCAGACGCGGTGGCCTTGGCCGGCCAGGGTCTCGGCCACACAGCGGCCGATGCCAGCCCCGGCGCCGGTGACGACGACGTGTTTCAGACGTCCACCTCGACCTCGTCGCCGCGCAGCTCCATCAGGTCGCGCCGCGCCTGCGCTTCGCCCTTGCCCATCAGCTTGCCCAGCAGCGTGCCAGTGGCATCGAACCCGCGGTCCAGCCAGCTCACGGGCAGCAGCCGGCGCGTTTCGGGGTTGAGCGTGGTTTCCCACAGCTGCTCGGCGTTCATCTCGCCCAGGCCCTTGAAGCGGCTGATGCTCCAGCTGCCTTCCTTGGCGCCTTCCTTGCGCAGCTTGTCGAGCGCGGCTTCGAGTTCGCCTTCGTCCAGTGCGTACAGCTTGGCGGCCGGGCGCTTGCCGCGCGCCGGGGCGTCGATGCGGTACAGCGGCGGCCGCGCGATGTAGACATGGCCGCGCTCCACCAGCTTCGGGAAGTGGCGGAAGAAGAGCGTGAGCAGCAGCACCTGGATGTGCGAGCCGTCGACATCGGCGTCGCTCAGGATGCAGACCTTGCCGTAGCGCAGGCCGCTGAAATCGGGTTCGTCGTTGGGGCCGTGCGGGTCCACGCCCACGGCCACGGCGATGTCGTGGATCTCGGTGTTGCCGAAGAGCCGGTCGCGGTCGACCTCCCAGGTGTTGAGCACCTTGCCGCGCAAGGGCAGCACGGCCTGGGTTTCCTTGTTTCGGCCCATCTTGGCGCTGCCACCGGCGCTGTCGCCCTCGACGAGAAACACCTCGTTGAACAGCAGGTCGCGGCTTTCGCAATCGGTCAGCTTGCCCGGCAGCACGGCCACACCACTGCCCTTGCGCTTTTCCACCTTCTGCGAGGCCCGCTGGCGCGTCTGCGCCTGGCGGATGACGAGCTCGGCCAGCTTCTTGCCGAGATCCACGTGCTGGTTCAGCCACAGCTCCAGCGCCGGCTTCACGTAGGCCGACACCAGGCGCAACGCGTCACGGCTGTTCAGGCGCTCCTTGATCTGGCCCTGGAACTGCGGGTCCAGCACCTTGGCGCTCAGCACGAAGCTGGCGCGCGAGAACACGTCTTCCGGCATCAGCTTCACGCCCTTGGGCAGCAGGCTGTGCAGGTCGATGAAACCCTTGATGGCGCCGAAGAGGCCGTCCTTTAAGCCACTTTCGTGCGTGCCGCCGGCCACCGTGGGGATGAGGTTGACGTAGCTCTCGCGCAGCAGCGTGCCTTCGTCGGTGAAAGCCACACACCAGGCAGCGCCCTCGCCTTCGGCGAAGTTCTCGCTTTCGCTGGCGCTGGCGTACTGCGCACCTTCGAACAGCGGGATCAGCGGGTCGGCCACCAGGCTCTGCTGCAAGTAGTCGCGCAGGCCGGCGGCGTACTTCCAGGTGGTGACTTCCGGGTCTTTCTGGCCCGCCTTCTCCACCGTCAGCGTCACCGTCACGCCGGGCATCAGCACGGCCTTGCTGCGCAGCAGGTGCAGCAGCTCGGCCCGCGGCAGATCGGCGCTCTCGAAGTACTTGGCATCGGGCCACACGCGCACGGTGGTGCCGTGTTTGCGGTCACCCGCACTGGCCTTGCGCAGCACCAGCGGTTCGATCACATCGCCACCGTTGCCAAAGCACAGCGCGGCCACCTGGCCTTCGCGCCACACCGTCACCTGCAGGCGTTTGGCCAGCGCGTTGGTCACGCTCACACCCACGCCGTGCAGGCCGCCGCTGAAGCTGTAGGCGCCGCCGGCGCCCTTGTCGAACTTGCCGCCGGCATGCAGGCGTGTGTAGACGATCTCGATCACCGGCACCTGTTCTTCCGGGTGCAGGCCGAAGGGGATGCCGCGGCCGTCGTCTTCCACGCTGATGCTGCCGTCGGCATGCAGCGTCACGCCGATGCGGCTGCCATGGCCGGCCAGGGCTTCGTCGGCGGCGTTGTCGATGACCTCCTGGATGATGTGCAGGGGGTTGTCGGTGCGCGTGTACATGCCCGGCCGCTGCTTGACGGGCTCCAGGCCCTTGAGCACGCGGATCGAGGCTTCGCCGTAACTGTTGTTCTGCTTGATGGAAGGCATGGGCCCGATTTTAGGTGGGGCCCTGACGCGGAAGCCGTGGCCGAGGCCGCGCCCGGCTTACTGCCGGTAGCGCGACATCGCCAGCCCGCTGACGTCGATCTCGGGCTGCTTGCCGCTCACCAGATCGGCGATCACGCGGCCGGTACCGGCCGCCATGGTCCAGCCCAGCGTGCCGTGGCCGGTGGCCAGCAGCAAGTTCTGCACCGGCGTGGGGCCGACGATGGGCGTGCCATCGGGCGTCATGGGGCGCAGGCCGCACCAGAAGCTGGCCTTGCTGACATCGCCGCCGCGAGGGAAGAGGTCGCTCACCACGTGGTTCAGCGTGGCGCGGCGGCCTTCGCGCAGGTTCAGGCTGTAGCCGGCCAGTTCGGCCGTGCCGCCCACACGGATGCGGTCGCCCAGGCGTGTGACGGCCACCTTGTGCGTCTCGTCCATGATGGTGCTCTCGGGCGCGTACTGCGCGTCGGTGATGGGCACCGTGATGCTGTAGCCCTTGACCGGGTAGACGGGGATTCGGAGGCCCACCGGCTCCAGCAACTGGGGGCTGAAGCTGCCCAGGGCCAGCACCACCTTGTCGGCCTGCAGCAGGCCGGCGTCGGTGTGCACGCCGGTGATGGCGCCGCCGCCCACCTGCAACGCCTGGATGCGCGTGTTCCAGCGGAACTTCACACCGAGCGCCGCGGCCATCTCGGCCAGGCGGTTGGTGAAAAGGTGGCAGTCGCCGGTTTCGTCGTTGGGCAGGCGCAGTGCGCCGACGAACTTCTCCTGCGTGAGCTTGAGCGCAGGCTCCACGGCGCAGAAGCCGGCACGGTCGAGCACCTCGAAGGGCACGCCGTACTGCTTGAGCACGGCCACGTCGCCGCCGATGCTGTCGAGTTGCTTCTGGGTGCGGAAGAGCTGCAGCGTGCCTTGCGCGCGGTCGTCGTAGGCGATACCGGTCTCGGCGCGCAGCGCTTTCAGGCAATCGCGGCTGTACTCGGCAATCGGCACCATGCGGCTCTTGTTCAGCGCATAGGCCTTCTCGGTGCAGTTGGCCAGCATCTGCGCGCCCCAGCGCCACATGGCAGGGTCGAGCAGCGGCCAGATCACCAGCGGGCTGTGCTGCATCAGCATCCACTTGATGGCCTTGATGGGCACGCCCGGGCCCGCCCAAGGCGCGCTGTAGCCGGGGCTCACCTCGCCGGCGTTGCCGAAGCTCGTCTCCAGCGCGGCGCCGCTCTGGCGGTCGACCAGTTCCACCTCGTGGCCGGCTTTCGCCAGATAGTAGGCCGTCGAGACCCCGATCACACCGCCACCCAGCACCAGCACCTTCATCACGACCTCCGGAAAGTGGTGTCACTCTAGCCAGCCCGGCGCCGACGACTTGCAGCGTTTTCCGAGACAATGCCCGAATGAATGCAGCTTCCGCGCCAGACCGGGCGACACATATGCCGTCGCCCACGCTGTCGATGAAGCAAGTGCTCATCTGCGGCGCCTTGATCGTCACGCTGAGCATGGGCATCCGCCACGGCTTCGGCCTGTGGCTGCAGCCCATTACCATGGAGCGCGGCTGGTCGCGCGAGACCTTCGCCTTCGCGCTGGCCATCCAGAACCTGGCCTGGGGCCTGGCCGGGCCGATTGCCGGCGGCTTGGCCGACCGCTTCGGCGCCTTCCGGGTGCTGGTGGTGGGCGCTGTGCTCTACGCGCTGGGGCTGGTGTTCATGGGCCTGGCCAGCAGCGGCCTGGCCTTCATGGGCGGTGCGGGCATCGTGTTGGGGCTGGCGCAGAGCGGCACCACCTACGCGGTGGTTTACGGCGTGATCGCGCGCCAGGTCGCGCCTGAGAAACGCTCGTGGGCCATGGGCATCACGGCAGCGGCGGGCAGCTTCGGCCAGTTCCTGATGGTGCCGGTGGAAAACGGGCTCATCGGCGGGCTGGGCTGGCAGAACGCGCTCTTTGTGCTGGCCTGCATGGCGCTGATCATCGCGCCGCTGGCTCTCGGCATGCGCGAGCCGCCCAAGGCGGCCAGCAGCGGCCCCAAGCAGAGCGTGGCCGCGGCGCTGCGCGAGGCCTTCACCACGCCCAGCTTCGGCCTCTTGATGGCGGGCTACTTCGTCTGCGGCTTCCAGGTGGTGTTCATCGGCGTGCACATGCCCAGCTACCTGAAGGACCAGGGCCTCAGCCCCGAGGTGGCCACCGGGGCGCTGGCCCTCATCGGCCTGTTCAACGTGTTCGGCACCTATGCCGCCGGCAGCCTGGGGCAGCGCCTGCCCAAGCGCTACATCCTCAGCGCCATCTACGCGCTGCGCTCGGTGGCCATCGTGGCCTTCCTGCTGGCACCGCTGACGCCCACCAGCGTCTACATCTTCGCCGCGGTGATGGGCTTCCTCTGGCTCAGCACTGTGCCGCCCACCAACGCCATCGTCGCGCAGATCTTCGGCGTGCAATACATGAGCATGCTGGGCGGCTTCGTCTTCCTCAGCCACCAGGTGGGCAGCTTCCTGGGCGTGTGGCTGGGCGGCAAGCTCTTCGATGCCACCGGCAGCTACGACGTGGTGTGGTGGATCGCCGTCGGCCTGGGGGTGTTTGCTGCGCTGGTGAACCTGCCGGTGCGCGAGGTGGCCCTGGTGCGCGGCGGCCCGGTGCCCAAGGCCGCCTGAGTGTCATGAAACGACGCGCCCTGCCCCTGTTGATGGCCGCCCTGGCTGCGGCCGTTCTGGCGGCCGTCTTCATGGCCTACCTGAACCCGCACACGGTGGTGGACCTCGCCAACCGCGTGTGGAGCTGCTTCTGATGCAGCCTGCGGCGATGCACGGCCTGGGTGCGCCTTCGGCCTGGGTGCGGCGCTTCACGCCGCTGCTGCCCGCCGGCGCCACGGTGTTGGACGTGGCCTGCGGTGGCGGCCGCCACCTGCAGTGGCTGGCGTCACAAGGCCACCGCGTGATGGGCGTGGACCGCGACCCCACCGCGCTGGCGCTGGTGGCCCAGGCCCTGCCCGCGGCCGAGTTGCTGCAGGCCGATCTCGAAGGCGCCCCCTGGCCGCTGCCCGGCCGCCGCTTCGACGCCATCGTCGTCACCAACTACCTCTGGCGCCCGCTGTTCCCGGCACTGCTGGCTGCGCTGGCGCCCGGCGGCATCTACCTGCACGAGACCTTCGCTGACGGCCACCAGCACATCGGCCGCCCCAGCCGGCCGGATTTCCTGCTGCAGCGCGGTGAACTGTTGCGGGTGTGTGCCGGTCTGCGTGTGGTCGCCTTCGAAGACGGCTTCGAAGCCCCGGCAGACCCCGCCGGCAGCGGCCGTTGCGTGCAGCGCATCGTGGCGGTGAACGAAACCGCGGCGGGCGGTATCGAAGCGCGCTGGCCCCTGGGGTAGGCGCGCAGCCGGCGCCCAGGCCCGGGCGGCTAAAATCCGCCGATTCACCTTGTCCCCCACCCGCATGAACCCCATCCAAGGCAGCATCGTCGCGCTCGTGACCCCGATGCACGCGGACGGCGGCATCGACTTCGATGCCCTGCGCCGCCTCATCGACTGGCACATCGCCGAGGGCACCGACTGCATCGGCGTGGTCGGCACCACCGGCGAATCGCCCACGGTGTCGATGGCCGAGAACTGCGAGGTCATCCGCGTGGCGGTGGAACATGCCGCCGGGCGCGTGCCCATCATGGCCGGCACGGGTGCCAACTCCACGGCCGAGGCCATCGAGCTCACGCGCTTCGCCAAGCAGGTGGGCGCCGACTGCCACCTCTCGGTGGTGCCCTACTACAACAAGCCTTCGCAGGAAGGCATCTACCAGCACTTCAAGGCCATCAGCGAAGCGGTGGACCTGCCGCTGGTGCTTTACAACGTGCCCGGCCGCACCGTGGCCGACATGCAGCCCGAGACCACGCTGCGCCTGGCGGAACTGCCCGGCATCGTTGGCATCAAGGAAGCCACGGGCAACATCGAACGCGCCTGCCAGCTCATCAAGCACCGGCCTGAAGGATTCGCCGTCTACTCCGGCGACGACGGCACCGCGGTGGCGCTGATGCTGCTGGGCGGCGACGGCAACGTCAGCGTCACCGCCAACATCGCGCCGCGGCTGATGCACGAGTTGTGCAAGGCCGCCATTGCCGGCGACGTGGCCACCGCGCGTGAGATCCACCTGCGCCTGCTGCCGCTGCACAAGCAACTGTTCTGCGAACCCAGCCCGGCGCCGGCCAAGTGGGCCCTGGCCCAACTGGGCCGCTGCGCGCCGCACGTGCGGCTGCCCATCGTGCCGCTCACGGCGGCGGGCCAGGCGGCCGTCGGCCAGGCCCTGCGCGACGCCGGTGTGCACGCCGTCTGAACGGCGCCCGCCCTTTCCAACGCCACCCCATCCTTGCTGGCAGGGCCTGCACCAGGCCGCTGCGGAGACCTTGAACGTGAAACCTGTTGCTCTTGCCCCGGCCCCTGCCGCCCATCCGGCCCGCCCCCTGAGTGCCGTGGCCCTGGCCATCGTGGTGCTGGGCGCCACCGGCTGCACCACCGTGGGCGATGGCCTGTTTTCGAACGACAAGGTCGACTACCGCTCGACCGTCGTGAAGGCGCAGCCCCTCGAAGTGCCGCCCGACCTGACGCAGCTCTCTCGCGAATCGCGCTACCAGCCCCAGGGCGGCGTGGTCAGCGCTGCGGCGGCAGGCGGCACAGCGGCAGCCGTGCCGGCGGCGGGCATCGCGGCCCCGGCAACCGTCGCGCTCAACAACCTGGGCGAGATGCGCGTGGTGCGCGACGGCCAGCGCCGCTGGCTGGTCGTGCCGCAAACGCCCGAACAGCTGTGGCCGCGCCTGAAGACCTTCTGGCAGGAGCGCGGCTTCACGCTGGTTGAAGACAACGCGGCGGCCGGTGTCATGGAGACCAACTGGTCGGAAAACCGCGCCAAGCTGCCCAACGACATCATTCGCAACACCGTCGGCCGCCTGCTGGGCAACCTCTACGACACCGGCGAGCGCGACAGCTACCGCACGCGGCTGGAGCGCACGCCCAGCGGCACCGAGATCTATCTCAGCCACCGCGGTGTGGAAGAGGTCTTCACCACGCAGCAGCGTGACAGCGGCACCACCTGGCGCGCCCGGCCTTCAGACCCCGAGCTCGAAGCAGAGATGCTGAGCCGGCTGCTGGTGACGCTGGGC
This sequence comes from Rubrivivax rivuli, assembly GCF_004016505.1. Taxonomy (GTDB): domain Bacteria; phylum Pseudomonadota; class Gammaproteobacteria; order Burkholderiales; family Burkholderiaceae_C; genus Rubrivivax; species Rubrivivax rivuli. Next base: position 152,511 of record NZ_SACR01000002.1, read on the forward strand.
GCCGCCGAGCAGCCCGCGCGCAGCGCCGTGGCCGCGGCAACCGCCGCTTCGGCCGCTGCCCCGGCGGCGCCTGCGCCGCAGGCCGTGGTCGCGGCGCAGGCCACGTCGTTGAGCATCGCCGAGCCCTTCGACCGCGCGTGGCGCCGCCTGGGCGTGGCGCTGGACCGCAGCGGCTTCACCGTCGAAGACCGCGACCGCTCGGCCGGCATCTACTACGTGCGCTACGTCGACCCGAAGAGTGCCGGCAAGGAAGAGCCGGGCTTCTGGTCGCGCCTGTTCGGCAACGACACCAACCCGCTGGCCGCCGTGCGCTACCGCGTCGTGCTCAAGAGCGCGGCCGGCGTGAGCGAAGTGACCGTCCAAAGTTCGGCTGGCAACCCTGAACTGGGTGCCAACGCCAAGGCCATCATCGCGCGCCTGGCCCAAGAGCTGAAGTGAGCCCCCGGGCTCGCTAGCGCTCGCCACCCCCCGAGGGGGCAGTCCGCCAGCGGCCCGGCAGAGCCGGTTCCGCGGCGGGAAGCTTGGTTGGGGCGCGGCCGTTGGGCAGCACCCGTCTCATCAACGCTCGCCGATCGGCTTGACGTTGCGCGCGACCGAGCCCACGAAGAGCTGGCGCGGACGGCCGATCTTGTACTCGGGGTCGCCGATCATCTCGTTGAGCTGGGCGATCCAGCCGACCGTACGGGCCAGCGCGAAGATGGCGGTGAAGAGGCTGACCGGAATGCCCAGCGCGCTCTGCACGATGCCCGAGTAGAAGTCGACGTTGGGGTAGAGCTTGCGGCTGACGAAGTAGTCGTCTTCCAGCGCAATCTTCTCCAGCGCCATGGCCAGCTTGAACAGCGGGTCGTCGTGCAGGCCGGTGGCTTGCAGCACCTCGTGGCAGGTTTCGCGCATCAGCTTGGCGCGCGGGTCGTAGTTCTTGTAGACCCGGTGGCCGAAGCCCATCAGCTTGACGTTGCTGTTCTTGTCCTTGACCTGCTTGATGAACTCGCCGATCTTCTCCACGCCACCCTGGCGCTGGATGTCCTTCAGCATGTTCAGTGCGGCTTCGTTGGCGCCGCCGTGTGCCGGGCCCCAGAGGCAGGCCACGCCCGCCGCGATGGCGGCAAACGGGTTGGTGCCCGAGCTGCCGCACAGGCGCACGGTGGAGGTGCTGGCGTTCTGCTCGTGGTCGGCGTGCAGGATGAAGATGCGGTCGATGGCGCGCACCAGCACGTCGTCGGGCTCGTACTCTTCGCATGGCGTGGCGAACATCATGCGCATGAAGTTCGCGCTGTAGCTCAGCGAGTTCTTCGGGTAGATGAAGGGCTGGCCGATGCCGTACTTGTAGGCCATGGCCACCAGCGTGGGCATCTTCGCGATCAGGCGGATGGCGCTGATCTCGCGGTGCTGCGGGTTCGTGATGTCGGTGCTGTCGTGATAGAAGGCCGACAGCGCGCCCACCAGGCCCGTCATCACGGCCATCGGGTGGGCATCACGGCGGAAGCCGCGCAGGAAGAACTGCATCTGCTCGTTCACCATCGTGTGGTTGGTGACGAGCTTGGTGAAGTCGGTGCGCTGCTCGGCGTTGGGCAGTTCGCCCTTCAGCAGCAGGTAGCAGGTCTCGAGGAAGTCGCATTGCGTGGCGAGTTGCTCGATGGGGTAGCCGCGGTACAGCAGCTCGCCCTTGTCACCGTCGATGTAGGTGATGGTGCTGTTGCAGCTGGCGGTGCTGAGGAAGCCCGGGTCGTAGGTGAACTTGCCGGTCTGCGCGTAGAGCTTGCGGATGTCGATGACATCGGGCCCGATGCTGCCCTTGTACAAGGGCAGTTCCATGCTGGGGCTGCCGTCCGAGAAGGACAGGGTGGCTTTCACGTCGGAGGGGGTCATGGGCTGGGCCTTTCTTCGGGTTCGGACAGCAGGGACGGATTCGGCAGGGTTCGTTCAGTGGCGCTGCACACGCATCAGCGCCAGCACCTCGTGCACCTCGGGGGTGTCGCAGGGCTCTTCTTTCAGATCGTGCGGCTGCTTGCGAGAGAGCAGCAGGTCGAGCAGGTCGTTGTCGGCCAGCGCCATCAGCGCCTGCAGACCTTCGGCTTGGCGCACGGTGAGCGTGGCTTCATGGCGCTCGAAGAAGCGCTGCACGAAGAGGTCGTTCTCCAGCAGGCCGCGGCGGCAGCGCCACTTCAGCTTGGAGAGCGAGCGTTCGTCGAGCAGCGCGTCCATGGCATCAGATGGCGCGACGGACCATCAACTCCTTGATCTTGCCGATGGCCTTGGTGGGGTTCAGACCCTTGGGGCAGACATCGACGCAGTTCATGATGGTGTGGCAACGGAAGAGCCGGTACGGGTCTTCCAGGTTGTCCAGGCGGCCGGCCGTGTCTTGATCGCGGCTGTCGGCGATGAAGCGGTAGGCCTGCAGCAGGCCGGCGGGGCCGACGAACTTGTCGGGGTTCCACCAGAAGCTCGGGCAGCTGGTGCTGCAGCTGGCGCACAGGATGCACTCGTACAGGCCGTTGAGCTCGTCGCGCTCTTCCGGGCTCTGCAGGCGCTCCTTCTCGGGCGGCTGCGTCTCGTTCACCAGGTAAGGCTTGATGCTGTGGTACTGCTTGAAGAACAGCGTCATGTCCACGATCAGGTCGCGGATGACGGGCAGGCCCGGCAGCGGCTTGAGCACGATGGTGCCCGGCAGCGTGCGCATGTTGGTCAGGCAAGCGAGGCCGTTCTTGCCGTTGATGTTCATCGCGTCCGAACCGCACACGCCTTCGCGGCAGCTGCGGCGGAAGCTCAGCGTCGGGTCCACGGCCTTGAGCTTGTTCAGCGCGTCGAGCAGCATGCGCTCGTTGCCGTCGAGCTCCACCTGCAGGGTCTGCATGCGGGGCTTGGCGTCGGTGTCGGGGTCGTAGCGGTAGATCTGGAAGGTGCGTAGCGTCATGGGGTACTGCTCCTGACTCAGAAAGTGCGGACCTTGGGCGGCACGGATTCGACCGTCAGCGGCTTCAGGTTCACAGGCTTGTATTCGAGGCGGTTGCCTTCCGAGTACCAGAGCGTGTGCTTCATCCACACCTCGTCGTTGCGGCCGTTCGGGTGCTCGGGGGTGTCGCCGTAGTCATTCACGGTGTGGGCGCCGCGGCTTTCCTTGCGCGCGGCGGCGCTCACCATCGTGGCCTGGGCGCTCTCGATCAGGTTGTCGACTTCCAGCGCCTCGATGCGCGCGGTGTTGAAGACCTTGCTCTTGTCCTTCAGGCCGATGGCCTTCACGCGCTCGGCCAGGTCGGCCACCTTCTTCACGCCTTCGTCCATCAGCGCCTGGGTGCGGAAGACGCTGGCGTGGCGCTGCATGGTGTCGCGCAGGTCGTTGGCCACGTCTTGCGCGTACTCGCCGTTGGTGCTGCTGTCCAGGCGCGCCAGGCGGGCCAGGCTGGCATCTGCTGCATCGGCCGGCAGCGGCTTGTGGCTCTGCTTCTTCAGGCCGCTGTCGACGATGTGGTTGCCGGCCGCGCGGCCGAAGACCAGCAGGTCGAGCAGCGAGTTCGTGCCCAGGCGGTTGGCGCCGTGCACGCTGACGCAGCTGCACTCGCCCACGGCGTAGAAGCCACCCACGACGCTGTTGGGGTTGCCGTTCTTCGGCGCCACCACCTGGCCGTGGATGTTGGTGGGGATGCCGCCCATCTGGTAGTGGATGGTCGGCACCACGGGAATGGGTTCCTTGGTGATGTCGACGTTGGCGAAGTTGTGGCCGATCTCGAAGACGCTGGGCAGGCGCTTGAGGATGGTGTCGCCACCCAGGTGCGTCATGTCGAGGTTGATGTAGTCCTTGTTCGGACCGCAACCGCGACCTTCCTTGATCTCCTGGTCCATGCAGCGGCTGACGAAATCGCGCGGCGCCAGGTCCTTCAGCGTCGGGGCGTAGCGCTCCATGAAACGCTCGCCGTTGGCGTTGCGCAGGATGGCGCCTTCGCCGCGGCAGCCTTCGGTCAGCAGCACGCCGGCGTTATGCACGCCGGTGGGGTGGAACTGCCAGAACTCCATGTCTTCGAGCGGGATGCCCGAACGCGCGGCCATGCCCAGGCCGTCACCGGTGTTGATGAAGGCGTTGGTGCTGGCGGCGAAGATGCGGCCGGCGCCGCCGGTGGCGAACAGCGTGGTCTTGGCTTCGAGGATGTAGACGTCGCCCGTCTCCATCTCCAGCGCGGTGACACCCAGCACGTCGCCTTCGCTGTCGCGGATCAGGTCCAGCGCCATCCACTCGACGAAGAAATTGGTGCGCGCCTTCACGTTCTGCTGGTACAGCGTGTGCAGCATCGCGTGGCCGGTGCGGTCGGCTGCGGCGCAGGCGCGCTGCACGGGCTTCTCGCCGTAGTTGGCGGTGTGGCCGCCGAAGGGGCGCTGGTAGATCGTGCCGTCGGGGTTGCGGTCGAAGGGCATGCCCATGTGCTCGAGCTCATACACCACCTTCGGTGCTTCGCGGCACATGAACTCGATGGCATCCTGGTCGCCCAGCCAGTCAGAACCCTTGACGGTGTCGTAGAAGTGGTAGTGCCAGTTGTCCTCGGCCATGTTGCCGAGAGAGGCCCCGATGCCGCCCTGCGCCGCCACCGTGTGGCTGCGCGTCGGGAAGACCTTGCTCAGCACCGCCACGTTCAGGCCGGCCAGCGCGAGCTGCAGCGAAGCGCGCATGCCGGAACCGCCGGCACCCACGATGACGACGTCGAACTTGCGACGCGGAAGAGATGCAGTACCCATGTGAAGTTGCCTCGTACAGCAGGAAATCAAGCGAAGGCCGCGGAGCCGGCTCTGCCGGGCCGCTGGCGTTGCCCCCGGGAGGGAGCGGGCGCAGCCCGTAGGGGGTGGGCCAAGCTCACAGCCTCCAGAGCACTTGAATGGCCCAGCCCATGCAGCCGATGAGCCAGACGATGGTGAACACCTGCAGCACCAGGCGAACCGCTGCAGCCTTGACGTAATCCATCCAGATGTCGCGCACGCCCACCCAGGCGTGCCAGCCCAGGGCGACGAAGAGCACGAGCGTGAGCACCTTCATCCACTGCGCGGCGAAGATGCCCGCCCAGGCGTCGTAGCCGATGGGGCCGCTGGTGAACAGCACCTGCGCGAGCAGCACCACCGTGTAGATGGCCATCAGCGTGGCGGTGACGCGCTGGCTCAGCCAGTCGCGCATGCCGTAGTGGGCGCCCGTGACGACGCGCTTCGAACCGTAGTTGACCGACATGTCTGCGCCCCTTCAGTACAGGCCGAAGAGCTTGGCGCCCAGCGCGGCGGTGAGCGTGAGGCTCAGCACCAGCGTGACGACGGCCGAGTTCTTGCCGTGGGCCTTGGTGACGCTGTGCGTCATGTCCATCCAGAGGTGGCGCACACCGGCGATGAAGTGGTGCAGGTAGGCCCAGATCAGGCCCAGCACGGTGAGCTTGACGAACCAGCCCGGCACGAAGCCGATGCCGGCGCTGAAGGCGCTGGTGAAGCGCTCGTAGCTGATCTCGGAAGTGACGCTGACGTCGAAGAGCCAGATCACGAAGGGCAGCAACACGAACATCAAACCGCCGCTGACGCGGTGGAGGATGGACACCCAGGCTGCCAGTGGAAGACGGTACTTCGTGGCGTCGACCAGGCGCATGGTGCCGGGTCTTTGTCTGCTCATCTCAGGCATTTGTACTTCTCGTGGTGAAACCGGGTGAAACCCTCGGAGTTTATTGCAATGCAACAGGCTTACGCGGAGCTGGTCAGGGCATGTTGACAGGCTTCAACTGAGCTCGTTGCGGTAGTGGTGGCCTGCGGTGTGATAGAGGCCGCGGCGCAGTTCCACGGGGCGGTCGCCATAGGTGTAGGCCAGCCGCTCGACCGACAGCAGCGGCTCGCCTTCGCGCACGGCCAGCAGGGCCGCTTCGGTGGCACTGGCGCCCACCGCGCGCAACTTCTCTTCGGCACGGATCATGTGCACATTGAATTCGGCCTCGAACAGCCGGTACATCGGCCCGCGCCAGGCCTGCAGTCGTTCGGCCGTCAGTCCCTTGAACAGCGTGCCGGGCAGCCAGATGTCGTCCAGCACCACGGGCCGCAGCTCGCTGCCTTCGGGCGCCAGCAGCAGCCGGCGCACCTGCACGGCGGCCTCTCCCGAGCTCAGGGCGAGCAGGCGCGCCACTTCGGCCGGCGCACGCATGCGGCGGCATTCCAGCAGGCGGCGCTGCAGCTGCGGCGCGGTGCCGTCGTCGGGCAAGAGGCGCAGGAAGCGGAACTGCGTGGCACGCTCGGCGTGCGTGGCCACGAAAGTGCCCTTGCCCTGGCGCCGCACGAGCACGTTGTCGGTCGCCATCTCGTCGATGGCCTTGCGCACGGTGCCCTGGCTGACGCGGAAACGCGCGGCCAGCTCCACCTCGCTGGGGATGGCCTGGCCCGGCAGCCACTCGCCGGCCTGCAGGCTTTGCAGCAGCAGCGCCTTGATCTGCTGGTACAGCGGGCTGAAGGCCGGCGTGCCCAGGCCCGATGCCACCGGGGACGCAACCGGCGTGCCCGACACGGCAGGCGAGGCCGCAGGGCCGGAGGTAGGCAGGACCGAAGACATGGTGGGCATTCTCCCTCAGAAGTCTTGCATAAGACATAAGAATTCAGTCAGGGTGCGACGACTAGAATCCGGGCTTCGTGTTCCCTGCACGTTCACACCCCTTTTTGATCCAGGAGACCTCCATGTCCAAGAAGCCCGTTCGCGTGGCTGTCACCGGCGCCGCCGGCCAGATCGGCTACGCCCTGCTCTTCCGCATTGCCAGCGGCGAAATGCTGGGCAAGGACCAGCCGGTCATCCTGCAGCTGCTGGAAGTGCCCGTCGAAGGCCCGCAGAAGGCGCTGAAGGGCGTGATGATGGAACTGGACGACTGCGCCTTCCCGCTGCTGGCCGGCATGGAAGCGCACAGCGACCCCATGACCGCCTTCAAGGACACCGACTACGCGCTGCTCGTGGGCTCGATGCCGCGCAAGGCCGGCATGGAGCGCGCCGAGCTGCTCAGCATCAACGGCCAGATCTTCATCGGCCAGGGCAAGGCGCTCGACGCCGTGGCCAGCCGCGACGTGAAGGTGCTGGTGGTGGGCAACCCCGCCAACACCAACGCCTGGATCGCGATGAAGAGCGCGCCCAGCCTGCCGCGCGAGAACTTCACCGCCATGCTGCGCCTGGACCACAACCGCGCCCTCAGCCAGCTGGCTGCCAAGACCGGCAAGCCCGTGGCCAGCATCCAGAAGCTGGCCGTGTGGGGCAACCACAGCCCGACCATGTACGCCGACTACCGCTTCGCCACCATCGAGGGCGCCAGCGTGAAGGACATGATCAACGACCACGCCTGGAACAAGGACGTGTTCCTGCCCACCGTGGGCAAGCGTGGCGCGGCCATCATCGAGGCGCGCGGCCTCTCGTCGGCAGCTTCGGCCGCCAACGCCGCCATCGACCACATGCGCGACTGGGCCCTGGGCACCAACGGCGGCTGGGTCACGATGGGCGTGCCCAGCAACGGCGAGTACGGGATCCCCAAGGACACGATGTTCGGCTACCCCGTCACCTGCGAAGGGGGCAAGTACAAGATCGTCGAAGGCCTGCCGGTGGACGAGTTCAGCCAGGGCTGCATCGACAAGACGCTGGCCGAGCTGGTGGGCGAGCAGGACGGTGTGAAGCACCTGCTGTGAAGCCGGGGCGCGTGGCGCCCTGACCCAAGAAGAAGGGCCCCGTCATGGGGCCCTTTCTTTTGCTCGGCCGGCAGGCGGCCGGCTCCGGGAGGCGGCTCTCCGATCAGGCGCCGCGGCGGCGCGAAGCGGCCAGCAGCGCGAGGCTCAGGCCCGCCAGGGCCAGCGCCGAGGGCTCTGGGACGCTGCCCCCTTGACCACCACCAGTGACGGTGAAGTTGGCTCGGAAATAGTTGCCGCTGTTGTCTTCCACCAGGTTCAGGCTGCCGCCGCCCACGAGCGTGGCCGCTGCACCGAAGTAGACCTCCAGGGTGTGCGAGCCCACGCCCACGCCAGCCAGGAAATCAATGTCGCTGCCCCAACCCGCCCACTGCTGCTGACCCGGCTGGTCGAAAAGATCGCCAGCGACATCGGTGAAGGGAGCGTTCGTGGTGAAGCCCAGGCCGACTTCGTTGAAGGCCCCGGTGCTGCCCACGCGCCAGAACAGGCTGGCCCCCGTGACCGTTGCCGAGCTCGGGGCCTGGACCGTGAAGGTCTGCACCTGCGCGCCCGACAGGTAGCCGGTACTGCCCAGGGTGTAGCTGCCGAGGTTGGCGGCTTCGAAATCACCGAGGTTGTTGCCGTTCGACTGAAAGCCGGCCAGGGTGCCGACATACCAGGTCTGGGCACCGCCCTGCCCGATGGCCACCTTGGAACCGATCAGCGACACGCCTTCGGCCATCGCGCCCATCGAGGCACAGAACACCACGCTGGCGCACAGGCCCTTCAACAGCTTGTTCATCATCATGATCTTCGTCTCGCTTTCTGGCCTCAGGCAGGCGCACACCGCGCCAAGGGCACAACCATCCCAGATTTCACTACATCGCGGCGGAAAACGCCCACGCAGATTGTCACGACACCGCTGCTGTTACGTCTGCACCCCGCGGCTCAGGGAGAACGCCCCCCTCGGCGCGGCCCCAGACGTGCGCAAACGTAAACGCCGGCGCCCCGGCCCAGCCCGGCGCGGCCGGCCCGGCGCGCTGCCCTACAGTCCGCTACCTGCGAGACCCGCCCCCGAACCGCGATGAGCCCGACCGTTCCCGCCACCCCGCGCCAAGCGCTTTTCGACCCCGACGAAGTGAGCCTGGCGGCGCTGCCCGTGTGCGACCACTACGCCGGCGTGGAGCCACGCATGACCAAGAGCCTGCAGTTGCAGGCCGAGATGGGCCCGGTGTTCGACGTCACGCTCGACAACGAAGACGGCGCGCCCGTGGGCGGCGAGTTCGATCAGGCGCAGTTGATCGCCAGCCTGCTGGCAGGCCCCGACAACCGCTGGGGCCGTGTCGGCGTGCGCCTGCTGCCGGTGCAGCACCGCCTGTTCAGCGAGGTGGCCGCCGCGGTGCTGGGCGCATCGCGTGCGCCGGCTTATCTGATGCTGCCCAAGCCTGAAGGCCTGGCCGACGTGCAGCGCGCGGTGCAGACGCTCGACGCGCTGGGCGGCGGCGCGGTGCCGGTGCACGTGCTGATCGAGACCCACGGCGCGCTGCGCGACGTGTTCGCCATCGCCGCGCTGCCCCGGGTGCAATCGTTGTCCTTCGGGCTGATGGACTTCGTCTCGGCCCACCGCGGCGCCATACCGCAGGCGGCCATGGGCATGTCGCCTGCAGGCGGCCAGTTCGCGCACCCGCTGGTGCTGCGCGCGAAGCTGGAGATCGCCGCGGCCTGCCACGCTGCGGGCAAGACGCCTTCGCACTGCGTCGTCACCGAGTTCAGGAACGAACGCGCGCTGCGTGAAGCCGCGGAGAAGGCCAGCCGCGAGTTGGGCTACACGCGCATGTGGAGCATCCACCCGGCGCAGATCCGCCCCATCGTCGAGGCCTTCTCGCCCACGGCCGCGGAGATCGAGGACGCCATCGAGATCATCACCGCCGCGCAGGCCGCACAGTGGGCGCCCATCCGCCACCACGACACCCTGCACGACCGTGCGAGCTACCGTTACTTCTGGCAGGTCATCGAACGCGCTCACCGCGCGAGTCTGGCCGACGGCCCGCAGCTGCCGGCCGAATTGCGCCTGGCCTGGTTCGGCTGAAACCTTCTTCCTCCTTGCCCGCATGAAACCACGCGCCGCTTACCTGCTCGCCCTGGCCCTGGCGTGGGGCAGCGTCCACGCCCAGCAACTGCACTTGCGTGTGCTGCACACCAGCGACCTGCACATGAACCTGCTGGGCTGGGACTACTACCAGGACCGGCCCACCGAAGAGTTCGGTCTGGACCGAACCGCCACGCTGATCAAGGCCGCGCGCGCCGAGAAGCCCAACACCCTGCTCTTCGACAACGGCGACCTGCTGCAGGGCAGCCCGCTGGGCGACTTCGTGGCCAAGGTCAAGCCGCTGCAGCCCGGCGCGGTGCACCCGGCCTTCAAGGTGCTGAACGCACTGAAGGTCGACGCCGCCACCTTGGGCAACCACGAGTTCAACTTCGGCCTGCCCTTCCTGCGCCAGGCGCTGGCCGGCGCGGCCTTTCCCGTGGTCAGCAGCAACGTCGTGGTCGACGACGGCGGACCGGCCGAAAAGGCGAAACCGGCGTTCCCGACCCACGTGCTGCTGGAACGCCGCTTCGTCGACGACACCGGCGCCCCGCACACGCTGAAGATCGGCGTCATCGGCCTGGTGCCGCCGCAGATCCTGCAATGGGACCGCCAGCACCTGCAGGGCCGCGTGAAGGTGCTCGACATGGTGGCCAGCGCGCGTGCGCTGGTGCCGCGCCTGAAGGCCGAAGGCGCCGATGTGGTGGTGGTGCTGGCCCACACAGGCTTCTCGCGCACACCACCGGCCCCGATGGCCGAGAACGTGGTGGGCGCGCTCGCCGAGGTTCCGGGCCTCAACGCCATCCTCTTCGGGCACGCGCACGGCGAGTTCCCGGGCTCGGCCTTCGCCGGCTACCCGAAGGTCGACATCGCCAAGGGCACCATCAACGGCGTGCCCGCGGCCATGCCCGGCGCCTGGGGCAGCCACCTCGGCGTGGTGGACCTGGTGCTGAAGAAGGAAGGCAGCGGCTGGCAGGTGAGCGATGCGCGCGCCGAGATCCGCCCCATCCGCGACCGCGCCACGCGCAAGGCGCTGGTGGCGCCCGACCCGATGGTGGCAGCGCTGGTGCAGGCCGAGCACGATGGCACGGTGCTGCACATGCGCGCCGAGGTGGCGCGCACCACCGCACCCATCCACAGCTATTTCGCGCAGGTGGCCGACGACCCCAGCGTGCAGATCGTCAGCCAGGCGCAGCTGGCCTATGCGCGCAAGGCGCTGGCCGGCACGCCGCTGGAGAAGCTGCCGCTGCTCTCGGCTTCGGCGCCCTTCAAGACGGGCGGGCGCGGCGGCACCGGCTACTACACCGACATCCCGGCCGGCCCCATCGCGCTGCGCAACGTGGCCGACCTCTACATCTACCCCAACACCGTGAAGGTGGTGAAGCTCAGTGGCACGCAGGTGCGCGAATGGCTGGAGTTCGCCGCCGGCGCCTTCAACCGCATCGACCCCGCCGGCCCGAAAGAGCAGAACCTGCTCAACCCCGCCTTCCCCAGCTTCAACTTCGACACCATCGACGGCGTGAGCTACCGCATCGACGTGACGCAGCCCGCGCGCTACGAGCGCAGCGGCCAGCTCGTGGCGCCGCAGGCGCGCCGCATCGTCGACCTGCGCTACCAGGGCCGGCCGGTGGACGACCAGGCCGAGTTCCTCGTCGTCACCAACAACTACCGCGCCTCGGGCGGCGGCAGTTTTCCCGCGCTGGACGGCAGCACCATCGTGCTTGACGCGCCCGACGAGAACCGCGAGGCGCTGACGCAGTACCTGCAGGCGGCACGCACGGTGGACCCGGCGGCCGATGGCAACTGGCGCATCCTGCCCGTGCCCGGCGTCTCGCTGCGTTTCGCCTCGGGGGCGGGCGGCATCGCACACCTGGCGCGCACGCCGCAGGTTCGCCTGGTGCAGGACCGGGGTGATGGCAGCGCGCTCTTCGAACTGCAGCCTGGACCGTGATGCAACGCCTGCGCGAACTGCGGCAGCGCCCTGCCGGCCTGGTGGTGCTGGGCACCTTGGCCCTGCTGGCCGGCCTGGCCGTGCTGGCGGTGCTGGTGCTCTCGCTGCTGACCTTGTGGTGGAGCTTCGACCTGCCGCCGCTGGACAAAGCAGTGGACTACCGCCCGCGCCAGCACCTGCAGGTGCTGGCCGCCGATGGCAGCGAGATCGCGCAATTCGGCAGCGAGCGGCGCGTCTTCGTGCCCATCGCGCAGACGCCGCAGGCGCTGAAGCAGGCCGTGCTGGCCGTGGAAGACGCCGGCTTCTACGAGCACGAAGGGATCAGCTGGAAGGGCGTGGTGCGCGCGGTGTGGTCCAACCTCACCGGCGGCATCGGCGGCGGGGCCAGCACCATCACGCAGCAGGTCTCGCGCACCTTCTTCCTGAGCACGCAGCGCACGCTGGAGCGCAAGGTGAAGGAAGCGCTGATCGCGCGCCAGTTGGAGAAGACGCTGAGCAAGGACGAGATCCTCGAGCTCTACCTGAACCAGATCTACCTCGGCCAGCGCGCCTACGGCTATGGCGCGGCGGCGCAGGTCTACTTCGGCAAGCCGCTGTCGCAGCTGAACCTCGCCGAAAGCGCCATGCTCGCCGGGCTGCAGCAGAACCCGATCTACGCCAACCCCATCAACAACGCAGCGGCCGCCACCAAGCGCCAGCGCTGGGTGCTGGAACGCATGCAGCGCACCGGCGCCATCACCGAGGCGCAGGAAGCCGAAGCCCTGGCCACCAAGCTGGTCTACCGCAAGCCGGCGTTCGTGGACGTGCAGGCCCAGCACGTGGCCGAGATGGCGCGCCGCGCGGTGGTGGAGCGCCTGGGCGAGAAGGCCTACACCGAAGGTGTGCGTGTCTACACCTCGCTGGTGGCCGACGACCAGCGCGCCGCCCACGCCGCGCTGCGCCGCGCGCTGCTGGCGCACGAACGCCGCCAGCCCTGGCGCGGCCCCGAAGGTTTCGAGGCCCTGCCCGCCGACCCAGAAGAAGCGGCGCGTGCAGCGGGCCTGGCGCTGAAGGACGGCCGCGACGACGACGACCTGCGCCTGGCCATCGTGCTGGCCGCCAGCCCGCGCGAGCTGGTGGCGCAGGTGGTCAGCGGCGAACGTGTCACGCTGCGCGGCGACGCCCTGCGCTGGGTGCAGGCCGCGCTGGCCCCGGGTGCGCCGCAGAACCTGGCGCTGCGCCGAGGCAGCATCGTGCGCCTGCTGGCCCAGCCCGCCCGGCCCGACGCCGAGGGCAAACCCACGCCGGCCAGCTGGACGCTGGCGCAATGGCCACAGGCCGAAGGTGCCTATGTCGCGCTGGACCCCACCACCGGCCGCATCCGCGCGCTGGTGGGCGGTTTCTCGTTCACGCGCAACCAGTTCAACCGCGTCACCAGCGCCTGGCGCCAGCCGGGCTCGAGCTTCAAGCCCTTCCTGTACTCGGCGGCGCTGGAGCAGGGCGTGATGCCCGAGACGCTGGTGAACGACGCACCGCTGATCGACGCCGCCGGCAACGCCAGCCCCGGCCTGCGCCCGGGCAACTGGAACCCGCAGAACAGCGACGGCCGCTTCGACGGCGAGATCAGCGTTCGCGAAGGCCTGGTGCGCAGCAAGAACCTGGTGAGCATCCGCGTGCTCGATCACATCGGCATGAGTGCGGCGCGGCAGTGGATCACGCGCTTCGGTTTCGAGCTCAACCGCCACCCCAACAACCTGACGCTGGCGCTCGGCACCGGCAGCGTCACGCCCTTGCAGATGGCCGCGGCCTACGCGGTGTTCGCCAACGGCGGCCACCGTGTGACACCGGTGCTCATCGAGAAGATCGTCGACGCGAAGGGCCAGGTCATCTTCGAAGCCCCGCCACCCGTGCCGCTGGACGGCAGCACGCGTGCGATCCCTGCGCGCAACGCCTTTCTCACCAACACGCTGATGCGCGACGTCACCGCGCGCGGCACCGCGGCGCGCGCACAGGGCGCTCTGGGCCGCAGCGACGTCTATGGCAAAACCGGCACCACCAACGACGCGGTGGACGCCTGGTTCGCCGGCTGGGGCCCAGGCGTGGCCGCCGTCGCGTGGATCGGGCACGACGAGCCCAGGAGCCTGGGCGAGCGCGAATCGGGCGGCGGCCTGGCGCTGCCGGTGTGGATTGACGCGCTGGCGCGCAGCCTGCGCGGCGTGAACTTCCAGCCGCTCTACCAACCCGACGACGTGGTCGCCATCGATGGCGACTGGCGCTATGTCGAGTTCGAGGCCGGCGGCTTCGTCGTGAAGGTGGGCGAGCCCGAGGTGCCGCCGCCCAGCGAGCCCGCGGCCTCGGGCGTGGCGCCTGCAGGTGCGGCCTCTGCGCCTGCGGCCGCTGCCAGCGGCCGCTGAAGGCACACCGGCGGCCATCCCGCCCAGCAGCAGGCGCCGAGCCCGCCTGCCGTCACAACTCGGGGGCGATGCCTTCGGCGTAGTCGTACAGCGCTTCCAGCAGGCCCTGCGCGCGTTCGTCGCCGGCGGTGTCGGCGGCTTCGGCCAGTTGGTCGATGCGCTCGAAGAACGCCTCCAGCGTGAGCGCGCCGCCGCGCCCGTGGTGCAGGCGTTCGGTGCGGTGTTCTTCCCAGCGCTGCTGTTCCTCGGCGTTCAGCGTCTGCGGGAAGTTGCGTGCGCGGTAGCGGAAGAGCAATTCGTCCAGCCGCGCGTCGTTGAAGGCCACGCGCTGGCCCGCCAGCTTTTCGGGCGACAGGCCGCGCAGGCGCTGCAGCGTGCGGCGGTCGTCGTTGCCGACGAAGCCGCCGTAGAGGTCTTCGTCGACATCGGGCGCCTCGGCGGGCGCGGGCCGCACGAAGACCTGCGGCCACAGCGCATCGAAGGCGCCGCCAGCGCCCAGCGCCGCGGCGGCTTCGGCATGCGCCATGGCCGCCGGCAGGTCCAGGCCCCAGCGCTCGGCCGCGCCGCCCAGCGTCTTCAGGTTGCCGATGACGATGGGGCTCTTGTTGAGGTGGATGGTCTTGATGGGCAGGCGCTGCTCGCCCTGGCCCGCCGCATCGAGCTCGGCCTGGCGCGTGAACATGCGCCGGCGCACGGTGTCGGCGTCCAGGCCGTCGAGCGCGCGCGGGTCGTGCGCCAAGTCCCAGACGATGAGCTCGTTCTTTTTCGTCGGGTGCATGCCCAGCGGCCACACCACGGCGAGGCAGCCGCGTTCCACGGGGTACATGCCCGAGAGGTGCACGAAGGGCCGGCCCACGCCGATCTCGGCGGCCACGGCGTCTTTCCTGCGCAGCTTCAGACAGAAATCCCACAGCCGCGGCTGCTTGGACTTGATCAAACGCGCCATCGCGATGGTGGCGCGCACGTCGCTCAGCGCGTCGTGCGCCGCCTCGTGGGCCAGGCCGTTGGCGGCGGTGAGGTGCTCCAGCTTGAAGGAAGGCCGGCCGGCCATCTCGGGCGCGGTGTGCACGGGCCACTGGATGCCCTCGGGCCGCAGCGCCCAGCAGCAGCGCACCACGTCCAGCAGGTCCCAGCGGCCGCAGCCGTTCTGCCATTCACGCGCGTAGGGGTCGATCAGGTTGCGCCAGAAGAGGTGGCGCGTGACCTCGTCGTCGAAGCGGATGCTGTTGTAGCCCAGGCCCACGGTGCCGTCCTGCGCCAGTTCACGCTCGATGGCGGCGGCGAAGGCGTGCTCGGGCACGCCCTGCTGCAGCGCCTGCTGCGGCGTGATGCCGGTGAGCAGCACGCTTTCGGGGTCGGGCAGGCTGTCGGGCGCGGGCTGGCAGAACAGCATCAGCGGCTCGCCGATCTCGTTCAAGTCCGCATCGGTGCGCACGCCGGCGAACTGCGAAGGCCGGTCGCGGCGCGGCACGCGGCCGAAGGTCTCGTAGTCGTGCCAGTAGAAGCTGAGTTCGCTCATGCGGGCACGATAGCGCAAGGCCCCGTGCATCCCCGGTGTGCAAGGGGCTGCGCCGGCCCCTAGACTGCGCCGCTTCGCTGTCCTCACCTTCGCCCCGAACACACCCCATGCCCCACCTGCACCGCCTCACCACCGCCCTGCTGGCCGCCGGCCTGGCCAGCGCCGCGCTGGCCCAGCAGCCCGCCGCCAAGCCCGGCGCGTGCACCGATTTCGACGCCTACGCCAACGCCGAGTGGATGGCCCGCACCGAACTGCCGCCCGACCGCGCCCGCATCGGCAGCTTCGACGCGCTGCGCGTGGCCAACGACCGCCTGCTGGAACAGGGCCTGCGCGAGATCGCGGCCGACCCCAGCCGCGCGCGCACGCCGGGTCTGAAGCTGCTTTCGGCCTACTACCGCGCCGGGCTCGACACCGCCAGCATCGAGAAGCGCGGCCTGAGCGCCGTGCAGCCCTGGCTGGCGCGCATCGCCAAGCTCGAACGCGCGCAACTGCCGGCGCTCATCGGCGAGATGGCGCGGCTGCAGGTCAGCGCGCCGGTGGCGGTGTTCGTGGGTGTCGACGCCAAGGACGCCACGCGCCACGCCCTGCAGCTCAGCCAGGCCGGCCTGGGCCTGCCCGACCGCGACGACTACTTCGGCACCGACGACAACAGCCGCAAGCTGCAGGCCGCCTACCGCGTCTACGCCGAGCGCCTGCTGAAGGCTGCAGGCGAGCCCGCCGATGCCGCGACCATCGACGCGCTGATGGCCTTCGAGCGCGACCTGGCGCAGGCCTCGATGACGCGCGTGCAGCGCCGCGACCCCAACGCCGTCTACAACCCCATGACGGTGGCGCAGCTGCAGCAGCAGGCCCCGGGCTTCGACTGGGCGGCCTGGCTGCAGGCCTACGCCG
The DNA here is from genome assembly GCF_004016505.1 of Rubrivivax rivuli. Classification (GTDB taxonomy): domain Bacteria; phylum Pseudomonadota; class Gammaproteobacteria; order Burkholderiales; family Burkholderiaceae_C; genus Rubrivivax; species Rubrivivax rivuli. The sequence goes on from NZ_SACR01000002.1 coordinate 168,989, forward strand.
GGCTGGGTGCGAACCAGGCCCTCATCGTCGGGCAACCGGCCTTTGCACAAGGCGTGGCCGCGCTGGCCGAGAAGGCGCCACTGGAAGCCTGGCGCAGCTACCTGCGTGTGCGCGCGCTCGACGCCATCGCCGAGCACGGCCCGCAATCCGTGGCGCAGCCGCACTTCGACTACACGCAAGGCGCCATCCGCGGCCTGAAGGCCGCACCGCCGCGCGTGGAGCAGCTCATCCTGATGATCGGCGGCCGCACGGGCGGCTCGCCGCTGGGCGAGACGCTGGGCGAACTGTTCGTCACCAAGGCCTTCTCGCCGGCCGCGCAAGAACGCGCACTGGCCATGGTGGCCGACATCAAGCTGGCCATGCAGCGCCGCATCGACGCGCTGCCGTGGATGAGCGCGCCCACCAAGGCCCTGGCCCAGGCCAAGCTGGCGGCGATGTCGGTGAAGATCGGTGGCCCCGAGAAGTGGAAGACCTACGACGGCCTGGTGCTGCAGCCCGATGATTTCGCGGGCAACCTGCTGAAGGTCAACGCCTGGCACACCGCGCAGCGCCTGGCCGACCTGAACCAGCCCGTGGACCGCAGCCGCTGGAACACCAGCCCGCACATCGTCAATGCCTTCGCGGCCGGTGGCAACCAGATCGTCTTCCCGGCCGGCATCCTGCAGCCGCCCTTCTTCGACGAGAAGGCCGACGACGCCAGCAACTACGGCGGCATCGGCATGGTCATCGGCCACGAGATCACGCACCACTTCGACGACCGCGGCCGCCAGTTCGACGCCGTGGGCAACCTGCGCGACTGGTGGCAGCCCGCCGACGCCGCCGCCTACAAGGCACGCGCCGACCAGGTGGCCGCGCTCTACAGCAGCTACGAGCCCGTGCCCGGCGTGCGCATCAACGGCCGCCAGACGCTGGGCGAGAACATCTCCGATCTGGCGGGCATCCAGATCGCGTTCGATGGTCTGCAGATCGCGCTGCAGCGCCAGCGCGCAGCCGGCAAGCCGGCGCCGCTCATCGACGGCCGCACGCCCGAGCAGCGCTTCTTCCTCTCGCACGCCACGGTCTGGCGCGGCAAGTACCGCACCGAGGCGCTGGTGGACCAGCTGCGCACCGGCCAGCACTCGCCGGGGCGCTGGCGCATCCTGGGGCCGCTGTCGAACATCCCGGCCTTTGCGCAGGCCTTCAACTGCAAGCCGGGCGACCCGATGGTGGCCGCCAACCCCATCGTGGTGTGGTGACTCTTCGCGCGGGCCTCAGGCCCGCCGAACCTGCAAGCGCGGGCCTCAGGCCCGCCTGATCACCACGCTGCCGATCGAGTAGCCGGCGCCAAAGCTGCAGATCACGCCCAGGCTGCCAGCCGCCAGGTCGGCGTGGTGCTCGTGGAAGGCGATGATGCTGCCGGCACTGGCCGTGTTGGCGTACTCGCTGAGGATGATGGGCGCGATGTCATCGCCGACCTCGCGCCCCACCAGCTTCTTCAGCACCAGCTGGTTCATGCCCAGGTTGGCCTGGTGCAGCCAGAAGCGGCGCACCGAGGTGGGCTCGAAGCCCAGGGTGTGCAGGTGGGCCTCGATGTGCGCGGCGGCCATGGGCACCACCTCCTTGAAGACCTTGCGGCCTTCCTGCATGAAGGTCTTGTCGCGCGCGTCGGGGTCGGTGTCCTCGCAGCGGTTCATGAAACCCGCGTTGTTGCGGATGTTGTTGCTGTACTGCGTGACGAGGTGGGTGCCCAGCACCTCCCACTGGTCGGTGCTGGTGGCGGTGTCGGCGGCTTCCACGATGACGGCGGTGCAGACATCGCCGAAGATGAAGTGGCAGTCGCGGTCGCGCCACTCCAGGTGGGCCGAGGTGATCTCGGGGTTGACGACCAGCACGCACTTCGCGCTGCCGCACTTGATGGCGTTGACGGCCTGCTCGATGGCGAAGGTGGCGCTGCTGCAGGCCACGTTCATGTCGAAGCCGTAGCCGCGGGCGCCGATGGCGGCCTGGATCTCGCAGGCCATCGCCGGGTAGGCGCGCTGCATGTTGGCGGCGGCGCAGAGCACGCCGTCGATGTCGCTGCCCTGCTTGCCGGCAGCGGCCAGGGCCTGCTTCGCGGCGGCCACGGCGATTTCGGCCATCAGGCTGAGCTCGCCATCGGCACGCGGCGCGAAGCGCGGCTTCATGCGCGTGGGGTCGAGCACGCCCTCTTTCTCGAGCACGTAGCGCTGCTGGATGCCCGAGGCCTTTTCGATGAACTCGACGCTGGAGTGCGGCAGCGGCTGCCGCGTGCCGGCGGCGATTTCCTCGGCGTACCTGGCGTTCTGCAGGTCAGCGTAGGCGTTGTAGCTGGCCACCAGTTCAGCGTTGCTGATCACCTGCGAAGGCTGGAACAGCCCGGTCCCGGAAATGACGACTTTTTTCATGCCGGCAGTGTAGGCGGCGCCCCGGGCCGAGGGCTTCGGGGGATTTGCCAACCGGCGCGGCCGGCGGCGGCGGATACATTCGGCAACTTTCCGATCACCGCCACTGCCGACCATGGCCCAGATCATTGCCCACACGCGCTGGATGGCCGACACCTACTCGCTGACCTCGCCGCGCAGCGAGTTGCTCAAGCGCGTGGACGCCGCGCTGCTGGCCCACGAGAAGCAACCCGGCGAAGCGAACCTGAAGGCCCTGCGCGAGGCCCTGGACCGCTGGCGCTTCGACCAAAGCCGCCAGGGCAAGGACTGGACGAAGAGCGTGCGCAACCAGAAAGGTGCCGTCACGGCGCTGCACCGCGCACTGAACCAGGTGGACAAGCGCCAGCTCAGCCCCGAGGAGCGCGATGCGCTGGCCTACATCGCGTTGCAGCAGCGCCTGGCACTGCAGAAGCAGTTCATGGGGCGCCAGCTGCAGTTCAAGCGCAACACCGTGCTGGGCATGGCGAGTTCGGCGCGCACGAACTGGGAACGCTTCAAGACCGGTGCCAGCACGGTGGTGGTGGATGGCGGCGGCCTTGCGGTGAAGGGCGCCATCGCCGGGCGTTCACTCGCGCAGATGCCCTCCCGCGTGGCTGCGCTGCAAAGCGGCGGTGTGAGCGCGGTGCACCAGGCGGCGCAGAGCGACGCGATGTCGCTGAGGCCCAAGATCATCGCCTTCATCAAGGAGCTGTGCCCGGGGGTCGAGCCGCAGGGGGTCTTCGACGCGCTGAACCTCGGCGCGGTGGAGCAGTTCGCGGCCAACCTCGCGCCCTTCCTGGGCACCATCTCCTCGGGCGGCAAGGCGCTCATCGGCTGGGCCAGCGTGGCCAAGCTGGCCTACGACCGCTCGGAGGTGCGCGACCGTCGCTACGCCATCCGCCCCGGCGACCCCGAGGCCGCCTTCGAGGCCGTGCTGCTGCTGCTCGACCGCGAAATCGCCGCCACCAGCCAGAAGGCCGCGGTGCACAGCGTGGCCTTCACCGGCAAGGCGCTGGGTGTGTTCGCGGATGGCGGCGCTGTCACGGGCCCGGTGCTGGGCGCGCTGGAGACGCTGGCGCAGATCTTCCAGACCATCGTGGAATACGTGCGCGACTACAAGGAAGTGCAGCGCGCCAACCGCGCGCTGCAGCTCGGCGCGCTGAACATCGACCTCTTCCGCACCTGTCCGGTGCTGGGTTGCTACTTTCTGGTGGTGCAGGACCACAGCAGCATCATCAACTTCGCCGTGGCCGACTACGGCACACCGAACTGGATGCTGGACGTGGAGCGCCTGGTCAAGCAGATCCAGCTCGTGCTGGAGAAGGCGCGGCACTACATCAAGGTCTCGCGCTTCGAGATCCCGCGCATGGAAAACGCCAAGGGCATCCGCGAGGCGAACTGGAGCCACAAGACCGGCCTGGACAAGGTGACCTCGGCGCCGGGCGCGGCGCTTGGCTCTGTGGCCGACGCCATCTCGGGCGGCATCGAACGTGTGCTGGGCAGCGGCACGCCGCTGCCCAAGGTGGACAAATCGCGCATCGTCGGCTTGGGGCCGGCCGACTTCAAGGTGTGAGGCGGTCGCGCCGGACAAGCGCGCTGATCGCCCCGCCCCTCACTTCGCCTTGGTCTTGCGCGCGGCGCTGCCGCCGCTGCTGAGCGCATCGCTCATGCCGATGAGCACGCCGCTGACCATGGCCGTGTAGCTCTCGGCCAGCACCTGCGCAGCGCGCATGCTGGCGGCGCGGCTGCTGCGCATGGCACTGTGCATCTGCTCGGCCATGGCCTCGGCCGTGGTGGCGGCCTGCGCGCCGCTGAGCGTGCCACCGGCCTGCATCTTCTCGAGGATGGGCGCCCAGGCATCGGCCATCGGCGCCCCGGCCCCGGCCGCGGCCTTCTTCATGGCGGCGAACATCGTGTCTTCCATCTTCTCCAGGTCGGCCAGGGCCTTGCCCAGGTGCTTCTCGCGCAGGTCGGCGCCCTGCGTCACCAGCGTGCTGAGGGCCACACGGTTGGCCTCCACGGCCTTGAGCAATGCCTGGTCCATGCCGGTGACGGCCTGGTCGAGCAGGCTCTCGGGGTCGATGCCGGGCAGCGGGTTCTTCGCGATGCCGGTGCTGGCGGCCTCGGCCACCTGCTTGAGCGCGCCGCGGATGTTCTTCAGCGTCAGCTCGCGGCCCTGCAGCGCGGCCAGCGTGGCCTCGGTGGTGGCCTTGCGCAACTGCGCGCCTTGCTGGGCGGTGGCGCTCTCGAACATCGAGATGAGCGCGTCGGCGTCGAACATCGGCTTGGCCATGGGGCAGGTCCTTCAGCGTTCAGGTGGCGTGGGCCGCGATGCTCGCACCCGGTGCGGCCGACGGCAAGCCCGTCGCCTCGCCGGGGGTGAGCAAGCGTTCCAGCAGCTCGCGCACGCTGCGGATCTGGGCGCCGAAGGGCAGTTCGCCCGCGCCACGGAAGAACAGGCCCTTCTTCTCGTCGCCTCGCAGAGCGGCAGCGAGCTGGTGGTCGATGCAGAACTGGCCCCAACCCTTCAAGCCGTCGCGCAGCCCGCACTGGGCCAGGCAATCGAAGGCCTTGGTGCAGCGCGCCTTCGCGTGGGCCACGGCCTGCAGGCGCCCTTCGTGCGCCAGGTACTGGCGCAGCCAGGGGGTGGCCACAGCGCGGGCCGGCAGGCCGGCGACGCTGGTGAACTCGACCACGTCCTCCTCGCGTGCTTCGGCCAGCACACGCTTGAACACCGGGTCGGCGTCGGCCTCGGCGGTGACGGCAAAGGGCGTGCCCAGTTGCACCGCGGCGGCGCCCAGCGCCTGCAGCCCGGCGATCTGCTCGAAGCGGCGGATGCCCCCCGCGGCGATCAAAGGCACCTCGCGCTCCAGTCCTGCGCTGCGCAGGAAGGCCAGGCTCTGCGGGATGACGTTCTCGAAATCGAAACGCGGGTCTTGCAGGTCGGCCACGCGCGCCGCGCCCAGGTGGCCGCCGGCCAGGCGCGGGTGCTCGATGACGATGGCGTCGGGCAGGCGCTTCTTGCGCTCCCACTTCTTCACGATGAGCTGTACGCCGCGTGCATCGCTGAGGATGGGCACGAGTGCGGCGCGCGGGTGGTCTTGCGCCAGGTCGGGCAGGTCCAGCGGCAGGCCAGCGCCCACCACCACGGCGTCGATGCCGGCTTCCAGCGCGCGGCGCACCTGGGCCGCGTAGGCGCTCACCGCGCGCATCACGTTGACGGCAAGCAGGCCACGGCCACCGCTGCGCTGGCGCGCTGCCGCGATCTCCCGGGACAGCGCTTCCAGGTTGGCATCGTCGATCGCGGCCTTGGCGGCCTCGCCAGTGCCCAGGCCGCGCGTCTGCGCCATCAGGTCAGGATGGAGGCGCCGAAGGTCGACGCTGCTGATCGTGCCCATGCCGCCGGCCGCCGCCACCGCGCCGGCCAGGCGCTGGGCCGACACACCCACGCCCATGCCGCCTTGAACGACGGGCAGCAAGGTGCGGCCCGCAAGCTGCAGCGGCCGCAGGCCGCTGCGCGCCAGCAGTCCGGCCAGCCGATCGGCCGCCTCGGCGCTCAATGCAGCACCAGCACCGGCAGTGTGCTGCGCGAGATCACGCTCTTGGTGTGAGACCCGAAGATCAGCTCGCCCAGTGCGCCTCGGCCGTGCGTGGCCATCACCAGCAGATCGCAGCCATGCTCCACGGCGGTGGAGACGATGGTGTTGTCCACCGCATCGCTGCGCTTGAAGCAGCCCTCGAAAGGCACACCGGCCGCCGCGGCATGGGCGGCGAATCGGTCGAGCGTGGCTTGAGCGTGGGCTTCGGTGCGCTGGCGGTGTTCATCGGCCTGGCGCAGGTAGGAGGTCATCGCCGAGCTCTCGGTGGGCAGTGGTGGCATGGGCTCGGCCACAAAGCCGGTGATGCGGGCGCCCAGCTTGCTGGCCAGATGAACGCTGTGCACGAAAGTGCGTTCGGACAGCTCGCTGCCATCGACCGGCACGAAGAGATGGGTGTACATGGGGCAGCCTCGGGGTGTCCGGCAAGGGACCGGAACTTCGAACCCAGTCTAGGAAACACGGGGCAAGGCAGGGTTGACGCGGGTCAAGGGCAGCCGCAAGAAACCCTGCCCGCGCTCCGGGAAAACGCCCGTTGTTGCCAGCGCCAGGGCGCACCGATGATCCAGCGCAGAACCTAACGAGGAGGAGACACGCATGCGCAAGACCACCCCATGGCGTTGGCTGGCCGCGCTGGGCCTGCTGAGCGCGGGCGCCTGGCTGGCCCTGGCCCAGGCCACCAACTACAGCCTCTGGATCAACGGCCGCACCGGCGGCGGCCAGGTCGGCAACCACGCCGACTTCACCTACTGGGGCCCGGCGACCACCGCCGCCGGCGTCAACAAGAAGGCCGTGAACTGGGACGGCTACAACCGCATCAGCACCACCAACGGCAACATCCGCGACGCACTGGATTGCTACTGCACGGGGCCGAACTGGTGTTACGTGGCGGCCCACTCCGCCGGCAACCTGCAGATCGGCTACGCACTGTCGCTCTACGGCACCAGCAGCCGCAGCATCAAGACACCCACGCCGAACAGCGCCGGCCAATGCAGCAACAGTGGCGCCGGCACGCAGACGGGCTGGAACATCAAGTGGGTGAACGTGGCCGGCGGCGCCGGCGGCGGCAGCGAACTGGCCGATGCCGGTGACTGGGCGCTGAGCGAGCCGCTGGTGAGCGACCTGAAGACCAGCACGGCACGCGCGCTGTACAACCACAACGCCACCACCGGCAAGTGGTTCTACATGTACGCCGGCAGCAAGGGCACGCTGTACAGCTTCGTGCTGCCGGGGCAGGACGACGAGGCCATCGCCTACCACTCCAGCGGCGGCGTCTCGGGCAGCAGCGGCGCCTCGTTCTGCAACCCCAGCGACTGGCTGTGCAACGACCTCACGCTGGGCACCGCGGCCAACCAGGGCGGCCGCGCGAAGTGGAGCTACCACTCGGTGCGCTTCCGCGATGACGGCGAGGCGCTGGACCACTACACGCGCGGCAACTGGGCGGGCATCGTCTCGAAGGTGCGTGCCGACATGGTGGCCAACGCGCAGTGAAGCCACGGCCGGGCCGCCAGCGCCCGCAACAGGGGCGCGCAGCCTGGCTGGGCGTGGCGGTGCTGGCCGCTGCACTGGCGCTCTTCGCCTGGTGGCAGGGCGCGCTGGGCGAACTGCGGGCCGCCACGCCGGCGCAGCTGCTGGCACCGCAGGCTGCGGCACCAGCGCCCGCCGCAGCCCCCAGCCCCGCGGCAGCGCCCGCTTCACGCAGCCTGGGGGCGCCCCTGAGCCCGCTGGGCCTGGCCCAGCGGCGCGAACAGCTGGAACTCTGGCAAGGCCGCCTCGAGCGCGCGCGTGAGGCGCTGCAGGGCTACCAGGCCGCGGCGCAGTACCCCCACGAATCGCGGCCGCTGAGCGAACACCCGGACCAGCTGCGCCCCTTCGCGCCCATCACCGAAGAGCGCGCGCTGCGCATGCCGGGCGGCAGCACCACCCAGGGCGTGCGCCTGCGCACCACGCAGGAGCGCGTGTTTGCCAGCGGCATGGAGAGCAACCGCATCACGATCACGCTCACCGACGAGCAGGGCCGCACGCTGCCCCTGCGCGTGCAACGCGCGGTTCAGAAGGAAGTGACGCCCCCCGGCGCCACGGCACGCACGGCCGAGGTGGCGCTGGCCGTCAACGACACCGGCACCCAGGGCGACCTGGTGGCCGGCGACGGCACCTGGTCGGTGCTGATGCAGCCCGGCGCGCAGGGTTTCGCCGGCTTCGCCGGCACGGTGCGCCTGGAACTGAACCTGGAGTACGCCGGCCAGCCCGGCTTCCTCTACTTCGACCTCGTCTACAGCCCCGAGCAAGCCGCCACCTGGCTTCCTGGCGTGCGCGAGGCCGCCACGCCCGCCGGTCTCGATTTCTTCGTGAAGGCGCAGGTGCACAAGCCCGGCCGCTACGTCGTCACCGGCCGCGTCGACGATGCACGCGGCACGCCCGTGGCGCTGGTGCAGTTCAATGGCGAGGTGGGCGCGGGTGCCGTGGAGTTCAAGCTGCCGGTCTTCGGCAAGCTCATCCGCGACGCCAAGCCCGAGTTTCCGCTGGTGCTGCGCGACGTGGAGGGCTTCCTGCTGAAGCCCGACACCTTCCCAGACCGCGTGATGCTGGCGCGCCGCATCGGCGAGCAGCACCGCTCTCGCAGCTACGCGCTGGCGAGCTTCTCCGAGGCCGAGTGGCAAAGCGAGGAGCGCACGCGCTACCTCACCGAACTGGGCAAGGATGTGGCCGAGGCCGAGCAGAAGGTGCGCCAGCTGCAACCCTGACCGGCCGGATGCGGCACCGGCGCCGTGGCGTCTTCTCAGCGCCCGCCAGGCTGGAAGTGCTTCATGCGGGCGTTGAGTTCCACCGCCTGCACCTCGGCATCGGCCGCCAGGCGCGCCAGCCGCGCCTGCAGCGCGGCGGCCTGCGCCGCTGCGGGGGTCATCGCCACCAGCGCGCTGCCCACGCCCAGCGTCTGCAGGTAGTGCAGCGCCACGCCGTGACGGCGGGCCAGGGCGTCCAGGGCGCGCTGCACGGTGCCGCGCGCGCCAGCGTCGCCCTGGGCCTGCAGCAAAGCCGCCTGCAGTTCGGGGCGCTTGAACTGCAGGATGAGCTCGTCAGCCTGCACAGGGGCCGCCGGGCGCGGCGCGGGGGCAGGCGCCCCCGCTGTGGCCGCCGGCCCCACGGCGCTGGCCACCACGCCGGCCACCAGCACCCGGCCCCAGCGGCGCCTGGTCAACACCGCCCACTCACTGCGGCGTGTAGCGGCCCACCAGCGTGACGTTCGAGTACGCCGAGTAGGCGCGCACGTTCACGTGGTAGGTGCCCGCCTGGATGTTGGTGATGGTGCAGGTCTCGGTGTTGCCGCTGCGGAAGGGCCGGCAGTCGTAGGTGGTGGTGGTGGGCGCGGTGCCGAACCGCACGTAGAGGTCGGCATCGCCCGTGCCGCCGCTGATCGAGAAGCTCAGGCTCGTGCGGCCGGCGGGCACCACCATCGTGAAGCGGTTGTCGGTGCCGGTGGCGCCCGAGATCACGCGGCCCACGTTGTTCTGCAGCACGTTGCCCGCGGGCGGCGGCGGGGGCGGCGTGGTGCCGCTGATGGCGGTGAGGGCCGCGTTGGCATCGACGATGCCGGTGCCGCAGCCGCTGCAGGCCTGCGGGAACACGCGGGCCGAGTTGCGCAGCGCGGTCTCGATCTCGGTGGGCGTGGCCGTGGGCTTGGCCTGGAACAGCAGCGCCGCCACACCGGCCACGTGCGGCGTGGCCATGCTGGTGCCGTTGTAGCTGGCGTAGCTTTCGGCCGCCGGCACGGTGGTGCCGCTGTTCAGCGTGGAGAGGATGCCCGCGCCCGGCGCCGCCACGTCCACCACGGTGCCGAAGTTCGAGAAGCTGGCCTTGCCGCCGCTGCGCGTGGTGGCCGCCACGGTGATCACGCCGGTGCAGTTCGCCGGGCGCGCGTTGACGGCGTCGACGTTGCTGTTGCCCGCCGCCACCACCACGGCCGCGCCGAGCGAGCGCGCGGTGTTGATGGCCGTCTGGTAGGTGGTGCCGCAGGCGCCGCTGCCCCCGAGGCTCATGTTGATGACCTTGGCCGGGTTGGCGTTGGCCGGCACGCCGGGCACGCTGCCGCCGGCCGACCACACGATGGCGTCGGCAATGTCGGCCAGCGTGCCGCCGCACTTGGCCAGTGCACGCACCGGGACGATCTTCGCGCCGAAGGCCACGCCGGCCACGCCCGCGGCGTTGTTGGTGACGGCGGCCACGGTGCCTGCCACGTGCGTGCCGTGCCAGGAACTGTTGGCGGCGGTGGGCCGGCCGCACTCGCCGGCCAGCGACCAGTCGCCCTCGTCGCGCGGGTTGCTGTCACGGCCGTTGCCGTCGCGCGCAGCTGCGGCGTCGGAGACGAAGTCGTAGCCGGGCAGCACGTTGGCGTTCAGGTCGCTGTGCGGCACGATGCCGGTGTCGATGATGGCCACCGCCACACCCGTGCCCCTGGCGCGGTCCCAGGCGGGCACGGCGTTGATGCCGCCGGTGGCTTCGAAGTAATGCCATTGCTCGGGGTAGCGCGTGTCGTTGGGCGTGAGCAGCGGCTGCATCATCGCGTTGAGTTCGACCGACAGCACCTCGGGGTCTTGGCGCAGTTGCTCGGCCAGGGCCGCCAGGTCGGGCTTGCGGGTGCTGCGGGTGTCGCCGCTGGTCTCGACCACGTCGATCAGCTGCGCGCCGATGGCCAGCGCGCGCACGTGCTTCAGCGGCGTGCCGCTGCGCGCCGACAGCGCCTCCAGCCGCTGCATCACGCGGGTGCGCGCCGCGAACGAGGCGTCGCTGCCGCGCAGTTCGGCCGCGGCCGCGCCGTCGCGGTACTTCACGATCAGGCCCTGCGCAGGCAGTTGCACGGCCTCGCGCATCGGCTGGAACTCTTCCTGGCCCGCGTGGGCCTGCGGGCCGAGCGCCCACAGGGCCGCCAAGGCGCAGGCGATCAGGTGACGCTGGGGTTGAACTTGTCGAGACATCTCAATTCCTCGCTGTGCAGTCGGTTGAAGGTTTTTGCCGTTGGGGGGCCGGATGCATGCTTTTCGAGCGTTAGCGCCTCGACGAGCCACGGGCATCACCATGCCCGTCGGCGCGTGCTGCAGCCTTTGCCGCAGGCCATTGTTCGGCCCGCCCTGCGATCGCGCATCCAGGGTCAACCCGCAGGCCGGCCGATGCTGGTGACAAGTCTTGCCCTCGGTCACCGCCTGCGGGTGCTGGCTACACTTCCCGCCGCGGGCTGGCCTGTTTCCGCAATTCCGCCTCCGCCCCCAGGCCGGCCCTGGCAAGCACCACCATGACCCGTGTTCACAATTTCAGCGCCGGCCCCGCGGCGCTGCCCGAGAGCGTGCTGCAGCAGGCGGCCGCCGAGATGCTGGATTGGCGCGGCAGCGGCATGGGCGTGATGGAGATGAGCCACCGCGGCCCGCAGTTCACGCAGATCGCCGCCGAGGCCGAGAGTCTGCTGCGCGAACTGCTGCAGGCCCCGCCGAACTACAAGCTGCTCTTCATGCAGGGGGGTGCGCTGGCCGAAAACGCCATCGTGCCGATGAACATGCTGCGCGGCCGCGCCAGCGCCGACTACATCGACACCGGCGAGTGGAGCAAGAAGTCGGCACAGGAAGCGCGGCGCTACGGCGGCGTGAACATCGCCGCCAGCGGCGCGGGCAGCGGCTACACCGCCATCCCCGCGCGCGAGACCTGGCAGCTCGACCCGCAAGCCGCCTACGTGCACATCTGCAGCAACGAGACCATCGGCGGCCTGGAGTACCACTTCACACCCGACGTGGGTGAGGTGCCGCTGGTGGCCGACATGAGCAGCAGCATCCTCAGCCGGCCGGTGGATGTATCGAAGTACGGGCTGATCTACGGCGGCGCGCAGAAGAACATCGGCCCGGCCGGCCTTACGCTGGTGATCGTGCGCGAAGACCTGCTCGGCCAGGCCCTGCCCTGCACGCCCACGGCCTTCAACTACCAGGTGGTGGCCGACAACGGCAGCATGTACAACACGCCGCCCACCTACGCGATCTACATCGCCGGGCTGGTGTTCAACTGGATCAAGGCCCAGGGCGGGCTGGCCGCGATGGAGCAGCACAACGCCGCCAAGGCCGCGCTGCTGTACGGTGCGCTGGACGCCAGCGATTTCTACAGCACGCCCGTGGCGCGCGAGTGCCGCAGCCGCATGAACGTGACCTTCCGCCTGCCCGACGAGCGCCTGGACGCCGCCTTCCTGAAGGGCGCCGAGGCGCGCGGCCTCGTGCAGCTCAAGGGCCACCGCGTGGTGGGCGGCATGCGCGCCTCGCTCTACAACGCCATGCCGCTGGCCGGCGTACAGGCGCTGGTGGACTGGCTGCGCGAGTTCGAGAAGACGCAAGGCTGAGCCGCGGTGGGCCCGCCGCTGCTGCACCTGGCCGAAGACGGCCGCGCCACCCTCACGCTGCAACGCCCGCAGCACCACCACCGCCTGCACCGCGAAGACCTGCACGCGCTGCAGCAGCACCTGCGCGCGCTGGCGCAGGAGCCGCGCGCACGCGTGCTCGTCCTCACCGCCAGCGGCCCTGTGTTCTGCAGCGGCTTTCACCTCGGTGAACTGGAAGAGGCCGAGGCCGGCGCCGCCGACCCGCAGCTCTTCGAGCACGCGGTGGATGCACTGGAGGCGCTGCCCCTGCCCACCGTGGCGCGCCTGAACGGCAGCGTCTATGGCGGCGCCACCGACCTGGCGCTGGCCTGCGACTTCCGCATCGGCGTGCAAGGGATGGAACTGCGCATGCCCGCGGCGCGCCTGGGCCTGCACTACTACCCCAGCGGGCTGCAACGCTACGTCTCGCGCCTGGGGCTGCAGGCGGCCAAGCGCCTGTTCCTGCTGGCGCAGGCGGTGCGTTCCGACGAGCTGCTGCGCATCGGCTACCTCGACCAGCAGGTGCCGGCCGAGGCGCTGGACGCTGCCACCGACGCCACCGTGCAGGCGCTGCTGGCCGGCGCGCCCCTGGCGCTGCAGGGCATGAAGCTCTCGCTCGACGACACCGCACGCGGCCCCGATGCCGCGGCGGCGGCGCGCATCGCCGAGCGCGTGGCGCGTTGCGCCGTCAGTGCCGATCTGCAGGAAGGCCTGGCCGCCTGGGCCGCGCGCCGCGCGCCGCGCTTCCAAGGCCGCTGACAGCGCCCCCGGGTTCGCGGGGACGCCCTGCCGGCAACCCGCCGCGCCGCCTACCATCAACGCTGGCGTTATTCATGCAGGAGGATGTGATGAAGAAGATCCTGGTCGCGCTCGGTGCCACCCTGTGCTCGATGCTCGCCGCGGCCCAGCCCGTGCCGACGCAGAACGTGCTGCTGGCCGTGGACACCGGCCGCAACCGCGTGATGACGCTCGACCCGCAAACAGGCGCGGTGCTCAACGCGAACTTCATCGTCGACATCGGCGCCGGCAGCCCCTTCGACTTCCAGACCCCGCGCGCCGCCATCCAGGTGGGGCAGGAGATCTGGGTCAGCGACCAGAGCCCCAACGTCAACGCCATCTACCGCTTCGACCTGGGCGGCGGCTATGTCGGCCGCATCGGCGGCAACGTGCCCGGCGGTGGCCTGAGCAACGTGCGAGGCCTGCGTTTCATCGACGGCGTGGTCTACGCGGTCAACGCCGGCACCGACAACGGTGCGCCAGGCGCCTCGCTGGTGCGCATCGACACCGCGGGCAACATCCTGGGCGCCTTCAGCACCAGCGCCAGCGGCGGCACCCTGGGCAACTCGCCGTGGGACGTGGTCAGCTACAACGGGCAGCTGCTGGTGTCCGACGGCACCTCGCGCGCGCTGCAGCTCTACAACACCGACGGCAGCTACAGCGGTGCCTTCACGGCGGCCTTCAACAACATCCCGCAGCAGATGTTCGTTCGCGCCAACGGCAACGTGCTCTCCGCGGCCAACGGCTCGCAGCCGCTGGCCAGCTTCGGCCTGTACGAGTTCGGCGCCAACGGCAGCCTGGTCAGCAGCTGGACGGGCACCCCTGGCCTGGGCGTGCGCGGCGTGGCCGAGCTGGGCAACGGCCGCTACCTCATCAGCGAGTCGGGCGGCGCCAACGCCGCGCGCGGCCTGGGCACCATCGACCCCGCCGGCCCGGCCAACAACAGCAACTTCTCGCTGGTGCTGGGCAGTGTGAATGGCGGCTGGATCAGTGCTGCCGTGCTGCCCGTGCCCGAGCCAGGCACCTGGGCGCTGATGGCCGCCGGGCTGCTGGCGGTGGTGGGCGTGGCGCGGCGGCGGGTGGTGCCCGCAAGCTGAGACAGCTTCGGGTTCCGCACCGGAGCCCGCCATCGCCCCGAGCCCAGCGCATCCAGCGCAAGAGAACGCGCGCCGCGCCGCCCGCCCCACGGCAGGCGAGCGCCTGAGCCGCCCCTTGCCGACCTGGGCCGCCTCGTCCTGCACGTCACCAGCCTTGCTGACGACGCCCGGGCGCGGCACCGAAGAATGCGCCCTGACGATCCATCCACACCGAGGAGCAGAAGTGAAACGACAACAATGGGCTGCGCTGGGGCTGCTTTGCACCGGGCTCGCCAGCGGCACCGCCTGGGCCCAATGGCCGAAGACCATGGACGGATTCCCGGCGCTCTTGCAAGAGCGCCTGGCCCCGCTGGAGCGCAGTCTGGCCGGGCAGGGCGTCGTCCTCGCCAAAGCCTGCGATCCGGCCGAAGAGCTGGAGCGCCAGGCAGCCGCCTTGCCCAAGCCAGCTGCCGAGGACTTGCGGCAGTTCTGCCAACTCTCCAGCCTGAAGGAAGCCGCCTCGAAGCTCAAGCCGACGGATCCGCCGCCCGAAGCCGTCATGTTGAAAGCGGCACGAGATGCCCAGGCCAAGGTCGACAAGCTGCGGGCCAAGTTCCAGACCGCGTACGAACGGGGCGATACGGGCGCTTCGGTCGCCATCGACCTGAACGACTTCTCGCGTGTGGGCACCGGCGCCGACCGCGCCACGGTCTCGGCGGAAGTGCGGCGCTGGGCCCAGGATGCCGAGCGCCTGCCCAGAACCTTCAGGAAAAGCCTGTCCGCAGCGCAGGCCGAGGCCGACAAGTTGGTCAAGGCGGCGATCACCTACCTGGCCTGCGAAGAGCCGGGGCGCTACGCCTGCCAGCAAGAGCCGCTGGTGACCGGCATGATCGCCAAGCTCGCCTTCGACCAGCATCACGACGCAGCGGACAAGGCCGATGCCGATCTGAGCACGGCGGCCTACGGGCTGGCAGTGATCAAGCAGCAACCGGACATCCGGCCCGAGCAGTTGCCAGGCGCGGTGGCCTTCCGCAAGCTGCTGGACAGCAATCCCGACGTGAAGTCCTACTTCGGCGGCGACGCCGTGGGCATCACGGCCGGCGCGCAGGATTCGAACCTGAGCTTCCGCTACGTGTGGGAAGGTGACGGCAAGTGGCTGGGCCGGCTGAACCGCTCCAGCCTCGTGTTTTCAGCGCCCACCAACAAGGACAAAAGCGGGGTGACGCGCTTCGCCGACAGCACCGATGCGCTGCAGAACCTGGCCTCGGTGAAGTACGGCTTCCAGCTGACCAACATGCCCTTCCGATTTCCTGCGATCGGCACGCTCAACGACTTCGGGTTCTCGGTGGCGGCCGCCCAGGATACGCGCAGCCATTACCTCTCAGACCCTGCAACACCCGTGCAGGTCACCAAGGTCGAGAAGAGCTATGTGGTGGTGAGTCTCGGGGTCAAGTGGGTCTTTCTGGCGAATCCGACCAGCGACTACAAGACCTTGCTCGTGTTCGGTCAGGAGAGCCAGCGCCGGTACAAGAACAGCGACGTGCAGACCCGGTGCCCCGTCGACCCCACCGGCACGGCCGCCACCTTGGTGGGCTGCTACACCGGCTCATGGGGGGCTCCCAAGCGCACCTACGGCCGCCTGGTGAGCCTGGAGATCCGCCAGCACATGCCCGCCTTCGATGTCGGCCTGCGGATCAAGCAGGACCTGGAGACCGACAAGGTCGATGCCGAGGTGCCGTTCTACCTGTTCCGCACCAACGACGGCTCCGCCAAGAAGAACCCCTTCGCCGCCGGCATCGTGATCAGCCGCAGCAGCGGCGAGGCGGGGCTGAAGTGGGGCGTCTTCGTCTCGGCGCCGCTGCAGTTCCTGCGCCCCGATCGCTGACAGAGAGCCCAGGCCGCGGCAGGCCATCCAGCCGGCCTGCCCGGGCCCCGATCGCCACCGCCGGCAGGCTGCGCTGCTGCCGCGGCTTGCATGACGGGGTTCTTTCTTGACTACCGTATTACTGCAGTAATACAGTAGATGGATGCGCTTCAGCATCCAGCCCTCGGCGCCCGAGCCCATCTACCGGCAGATCGTCGAGCAGGTGCGCCGTCACGTCGCCAGTGGGCAGTGGCGCGCCGGCGACGAACTGCCGAGCGTGCGCGCGCTGGCGCAAGAGCACGCCATCAACCCGATGACGGTGAGCAAGGCCTACAGCCTGCTGGAAGCCGAAGGCCTGCTCGAACGCCGCCGGGGCATGGGCATGGTCGTGGCCGCGCGGCGTTCGCCCGGCGGTGCAGCGGGCGCAGCCCGGCGTGAAGCGCTGCTCGAGCCCGCGCTGCAAGCCGCGGCACTTCAGGCGCGCCAGCTGGGCTTTGCCGACGGCGAGGCGCTGTCGCTCTTCCAGCGCTGCCTTCAACACACACCCACCTCCGGAGACCGGGACGATGAACCCCGTTGAAGCGCCCGACGGCGCGCCCATCGCCATCGCAGCCCAAGGCCTGGGCCTGCGCTACCGCCAGGCCGGCGCCCAGCACACCGCGCTGAGCGGCGTGACGCTGCAGGTGCCGGCCGGCGCCGTGGTCGGCCTGGTCGGCCGCAACGGCGCCGGCAAAAGCAGCCTGCTGCGCTGCCTGGTGGGGCTGAGCGCGCCCAGCGAGGGCCAAAGCACTCTGCTGGGCGCGCCCTCGCTCGACCTGCCCGACACCGTGCGCGCGCGCCTGGGCTACGGCGCGCAGACGCCCGACCTCTTCGATTGGCTCAATGGCGAGCAGCACCTGCAGCGCTTCAGCGCGCTCTACCCTGGTTACGACGAGCGGCGCGCGCTGATGCTGGCCGCGCGGCTGGAACTGCCGCTGGGCGTGCGCGCCAGCCGGCTCTCGGGCGGTGACCAGCAGAAGCTCAGCGTGCTGCTGGCCCTGGCGCACGACCCCGACCTGCTCATCCTGGACGAGCCCGTGGCCAGCCTCGACCCGCTGGCCCGGCGCGACTTCATGCGCTCGCTCTTCGAACGCCGCGCGCCCTACCAGCCGCCGCGGACCGTGCTCATCAGCAGCCACCTGCTCAGCGACCTGGAACGCGTGGTCACGCACGTGGCCTTCCTGCGCCAGGGCCGGCTGCAGCTGGTGGACGAATGGGATGCGCTGACTGAGCACGTGCGGCTGCTGGAACTGCCGGCCCACGCCGCCGTGCTGCTGGATCTGCAGCAAGGCCCCGGCGTGCTGCACCGGCGCGAGAAGGACGGCCGCGTGCGTGTGCTCTTCGACGCGCGCACGGCCATCGCCCCGCCCGCTGCCGGTCACCCGCTGGGCTTGGACGACCTCTTTGCGGAGCTCAACGCATGAGCGCAGGGGCGGTGTCGAAGCGGGGCTTCCTCGGCCGCGTGCCGTCGGGCCTGCTCGTGTTCTGGGGGCTGTGCGTGCTGCTGCACGGCGTGACGGTGTTGCTGGTGATGGCCGCTGCCGCCCAGGGCGAGGTGGTCTCGCCCGGCTGGCAGACGGGCCTCACCGCACTGGCCTGCGTGCTGCTGATGCCGCTGCCGCTCTTCACCGTGCCGCAGTTGCGGGCCGAGCGCGCGGTGTGGCTGGGCCGCGTGGCCCCGCTGCCAGCGTGGCAGCGCGCGCTGCACGACCATCGCCGCGCACTGCTGCTGAGCTGGGCCCTGGTGGCCCTGCCGCTGGCGCTGCTGCGCGTGCTGACGCGGCCCGAAGCCGAGACCTGGGGCGCGACCCTGCTGGAGGCCGCGTGGCCCGCCGCGCTGCTGGCTGCGCTGATGGGCCTGGCCCTCGCCGCGGCCGCGGCCCTGGCCCGGCTGCTGCCCGCGGCCTGGGGCGCGCTGGCGGGGCTGGCCTTGCTGGTGCTGGTGATGCCCGAGGCCGGCGGTGTGCCGCGCGCGGCGCTGCCCGCGCTGGGGCTGGGGGGCTGGCTGCAGGGCTACGGCCTGGTCTTGCTGATGCTGCTGTTCGCCACCGGCGCCCTCACGCTGCACACGGTGCACCAGCGCCTGCAGCAGGCGCCGAGCGCACTGCCGCTGGCCCCGGCCGTGCTGCTGCCCTGGCGGCGGCGGTGGCAGGCCTTCATCGAACGCTGGCGGCTGGTGGATGGCGGCAAGGCCGGCGTGGGGCTGACCATCATCCTGGGCCAATTGCCCGGGAACCTCAGCAACCCGAACCCGCAGATGCACGTCTTCCAGGCCTGGGGCAGCAGCATCACGGCGATGCACGGCCTGCGCATGGCCACGCTCACGCTGCTGGCCTTGCTGCTGCTGCGCGGGGCCACGCCGCACTGGCGCCTGCTGCTCGCGCCCGGCGGGCACTTCCGCCGCGACCTGGGCCTGCGCATCGTGGGCACGACGCTGCTCTCGATGACGGCGCTGCTGCTCTTCGTGCTGACGGTGCTGGGCCTGATGTTCACGCTGCTGCCCTTCCTGCCCGGCGTGCCCTGGGCTCGGCTGCCAGAGCTGACGCTGCGCTACGCCCCACCCGTCGTGGCCGATCTCGCCTTGGCCGTGGCGCTGGCCGCGTGGCTGCGCGCTGCACTCGGCACGCAGAAACGGGCGGCGCTCGTGATCGGCGGGGCCGCGCTGCTGTGGTTTTGCGCCCGGTGGGCCTGGGCCCAGACGCCGGGTCCCGGGGCCGCCTTCCTTGCGGAGCTCGGCACGCGCGACGGCACCTACCTCTTCGTGCAGTTCGCGCTAGCCGCGCTGTGCACGGCGCTGGCCCGCCGGGCCTGGCGCCGCGCCGACCTCGCGCCGCTGATGCGCCGCCCGCCGACGAGGCCCGGCGACGTCGAGACCTGAGCGGGGCGCAAGCCCCAGCGCTCAGCCCCCGCCGTAGCGCCGCGCCAGCTCCTTCGCCGCCTGCGCCTCGGTCTGCAGCCGCGTGCCGCCCAGCCACAGCGCCTGCGCACGGCCGCGGGCGTCGTGTTCCAGGCGCGCGGCTTCGCCGAAGCTCGCAAAACCACCGGCCTGCACGAAACGGCCATGGCGCGTGCTGCCATCCACCGCAGCCGCCGGTTCGATCTGCGGCGCATCGAGCAAGGGGTTCGTGAGCCCCGGGTTCGCCACGAACACCCGCCTGCCCAGGGGCAGCAGGTCGCTGGCGCCCCACAGGCTCCACCAGCGCCCGCCCCAGCCGGCCGCGGCGGCGCTGGGCGCGCCGTGTTCGGCCGCGGTGCGCAGCAGCTGCAGCGCGCCGTCCACCCACACGCCGGCCATGCCGTCGGCGGCGTTGGTGAGGATGGACAGGCTCAGGCCCTGCGCCGGCACGCACACGGTGCGCGTGAGCGTGCCCTGGAAGCCGCCGGTGTGGCCGAAGTGGTCCCACGCCGCGCCGCCACCGGGCGTGCCGCCGCTCAGCGTGCCCAGGCCGTACCAGCGCTCCACGCTGCCGTAGGGGTCGCGCCACTGGCGGCGCACCAGCTCGCGGCGGCTGGCGGGGGTCAGCACGCTGTCGGCGGCGTCGGGGTCGAGGCTGGCAAAGAAGCGCGCCAGGTCGGCCGCGGTGCTGATGAAGCCGGTGGCCGCGGCCAGCACGTTCGTCGGGTTGCGGCCCGGGATGCCCACGCGCCGGCCCAGCGGCCACTTGGCGCTGTGGCCCTGGGCGAAAGGCGTGCTGTCGGCCAGCTGCGGCGCATCGGGCACGGTGTCCTTCAGGCCGGCGGCCTGCACCACCTCGCGTTGCACCCAGGCGGTGTAGGGCTCGCCCGTCACGGCCTCGACCACCAGCCCCAGCAGGCCGTAGCCGTGGTTGCTGTACTTGAAGCGCGTGTTGGCCGGCAGCACCGCGCCGCGGGCCAGGTCGTCGCGCAGCGCCGCTTCGTCCAGGAAGGGCCGGCGGTCGCTCCATTGGCCGGCGTCGTAGCCGTCGCGCACCAGGCCGGCGGTGTGGCTGAGCAGCTGCGCGAGCGTGGCCGCCGCCACATCGGCCGGCAGCCCGGGCACGTAGGCGCCCACGGCGTCGTCCAGCTTCAACCGGCCCTGCTCGCGCAGCTTCAGCACCGCCACCGCGGTGAAGGTCTTGGAGTGCGAAGCCACGCGGAAGCGGTGGCGCGGCGTGAGCCTGGCGCCGTCACCACCCTGCCCCTGCGCGAAGCTCAGCAGCACGCGGCCCCGGTGGGCCACGGCCACGCTGACGCCCGGCTGTTCGGTGGTGCGCAGCTGGTGCGCCAGCCAGGGCTGCAGGTAGGGCAGCGCCGCCGCCCAGGCGGGCTCGGTGCTGGGGGAGGCGGCCTTCTTCTTTGAAGCGGCCATGCTCAAAGGCGCTCGAAGATGGCCGCGATGCCTTGGCCGCCGCCGATGCACATGGTCACCAGCGCATAACGTGCGCCCGTGCGGTGCAGTTCGTAAACGGCCTTGGTGGCGAGGAAAGCGCCGCTGCAGCCGATGGGGTGGCCCAGCGCAATGGCACCGCCGTTGGGGTTGACCTTGGCCATGTCGAACTCCAGCCCGCGCGCCACGGCCAGGGCCTGGGCGGCGAAGGCCTCGTTGCTTTCGATCACGTCCATCTGCTGCAGCGTGAGGCCGGCCTTCTTCAGCGCCAGCTTGGTGGCCGGGATGGGACCTTCGCCCATGATCTCGTTGGGCACCCCGGCCACGGCGTAGCCGGCCAGGCGCGCCATGGGCTTGTGGCCGTGGGCCGCGGCCACGCTGGCATCGGCCAGCACGAAGAACGCCGCGCCGTCGTTGATGCCGCTGGCGTTGCCGGCCGTCACCGAGCCGTCCTTCTTGAAGGCCGGCTTCATCTTGGCGAGCGTCTCCATCGTGGTGGCGGGCTTGACGTGTTCGTCGGTGTCGAAGACCACCTCGCCCTTCTTCGTCTGCTTGACGATGGGCACGATCTGGCTCTTGAAGCGGCCCTCGGCGATCGCAGCAGCGGCCTTGCGGTGGCTCTCCACCGCGAAGGCGTCCTGCTCCTCGCGCGTGATGCCCCACTTGGTGGCCAGGTTCTCGGCGGTGATGCCCATGTGGCCCACGCCGAAGGGGTCGGTGAGGGTGGCCACCATCATGTCGAGCATCTGCGTGTGGCCCATGCGCGCGCCGCTGCGCATGGCGGGGCTCAGGTAGCCGCCGCGGCTCATCACCTCCACGCCGCCGCCGATGCCGTAATCGCAATCGCCCAGCAGGATGTTCTGCGCGGTGGTGACGATGCCCTGCAGCCCGCTGCTGCACAGGCGGTTGACCGCCATGGCCACGCTGTCCATCGGCAGGCCGGCCTGGATGCTGGCCACGCGCGCCACGTAGGCGAAGCGGCTTTCCGTGGGGATGGTGTTGCCCACCGTCACGTAGTTGATGGCCTTCGGGTCGACGCCCGAGCGCTGCACGGCCTCTTTCATCACGGTGCCGGCCAGTTCGGCGGGCTCCAGCTCGGCCAGGCTGCCGTTGAAGGTGCCGATGGCGGAACGGGCGGCGGCAAGAACGACGACGTCGCGGGTGCTCATGGTGAAAGTCTCCTGGGGGTGTTGAAAGAAGTGCGGCACCGAGTGGGCGCCCGGCGGCTGGCGCAGGGCTGACGCAGCCCCACGCCGGCACGCCCGGGCGTGCTTGGGCAGAATCGTGCCATCTTTGAGCAGCCCCCCAGGCCCGTTCGGCTGGCGGCACCGCCGCCCGTGCGAAGCGCGCCCCCTCCCCCCGTCACACCGCTCAGCCATCACGAGATCCTGGGCCTGGTGGAGCCCTTCACGCGCGCCGGCCGCGGCATCGACCTGCCCGCCAGCGACCGCGCGGCGCGCCGGCTGCTCTTCAAGCCGCTCGAACACGCCGCCACCGACAGCCACCCCGCGCTGCAGGAAGTGCTGCAGCTCGACATCCCCAGCCCCGGCGGCCGCAACCCTGCCCCACCGCGCCTGACGCGCACGCTGCACCTGCCCGGCGGCCTGCAAGCCGTGCTGGTGGCCGAAGGCGGCACGCCGGCCGAACTGCTGGCGCGCGTGGCCGCCGTTCCGCTGCAGCGCCAGCTGCTGTGCGGGCCTGGCCTGCTGGTGGCCAAGACCCTGGCCTTCGAAGCCAAGGGCGCGGCAGCGCCCGACGCCAGCGCCCCGCTGCTGATGAGCCAGGCCACGGCCCACGTGGCCCACGCCGGCGGCCTGGTGCTGCGCTACAAGCAAAGTCCGGTGAAGGGCATCTCGGCCGAGTTCGAGCTGGAGGCCGCCGACGGCCAGCCCCTGGCCCTGCCCGACGACCTGCTGGCCGTGCTGGGCTGGAGCTGGGCGCGGCTGGTGAAGCGCCAGAACGGCTGGACGACGCGCCTGCGCCTGCAGGGCGAGGGTTTCAAGCGCAGCCGCGACGGCGAACTGAAGCTGGAACGGGCCGTGCACCACCTGGCGCAGACCCTGGCCGAGCCACCGGCGCGTTTCCACGAGCGGCAGGCCGCGGCGCGCTGGGCCGCGGCGGGGCGGCGCAGCATCCCGCTGCTGGGCGCCATCCTGATGATCATCGGCGCCTGGGCCTTCGCGAAGCTGGAGCCCGACCTGCCGCAGGAATCGGTGTTCCGAATGCTGATCTTCCACGCGCCGCCCATCATCATGGTGGCGCTGTTCTGCCTGAACGAACTGCCGCGCGTGGAGATACCGCCGCTGCCGCGGCGCCTGCGCCAGGCGCAGTGGCGCAGCACTTGACGATGCCGACGCGGCAAAGGGCCCCATGCACAGCAACCCGATGAACATCCCGCCGCTCAGCATCGCGGCGGCCAAGGCGGCGCTGGCCGAGCAGTTCGCGCAGCCGCTGCTGCGCCGGCGCGCCACCATGCTGTGGGGGCCGCGCGGCGTGGGCAAGTCGTCCATCGTGCGCCAGGTGGCGGCGCAGCATGGCGTGCCGCTGGTGGACCTGCGGCTGACCACCATCGAGCCGGTGGACATCCGCGGCGCCATCTATGCCGACGAGGTGCAGGGCAAGACGGTGTGGTTCCCGCCCGAGTTCCTGCCCGGGCCCGAAATGCCGGCCGGCATCCTGTTCCTGGACGAACTCACCGCGGCCGACCAGCGCCTGCAGATCAGCGCCTACTCGCTGATCCTCGACCGCCAGGTGGGCCACTACCGCCTGCCCGAGGGCTGGATGGTGGTGGCCGCCGGCAACGCGAGTTTTCACGGCGCCGTCAGCCACGACATGGGCACGGCGCTGGCCGACCGGCTCTTCCACTTCAACGTGCAGGCCACCATCGACGCCTTCCTCGCGCACGCGCTGGCCCAGGGTTTTGCGCCCGAGGTGATGGCTTACCTGAAGGTGCGGCCCGACAAGCTGGACGACACCGCCGCACAACTGGCCGCCGATCACCTGGTGGGCGCCAGCCCGCGCGGCTGGGAAGACATCTCCAACGTGCTGAAGAGCGGCCTGAGCGAGGCCGTGCAGCGCCATTTCGTGCAGGGCCGCATCGGCGCGGCCAACGCGGCCGAGTTCTTCGGCGTGCTGCGCGAGCTGCGCGCCGGGGCCGACGTGCTGCAGATCCTGGCCGCCGCGCCCGGCGCGGCCACGCTGGCGCTGCTGCCCACCACGCTGGACGGTCTTTACGGCCTGATCTACGGCCTGGTGGCGGCCTGCACCGAAGCACCGGTGCTGGCGCGGGCGCTGGACATCGTCGAAGCCCTGCCCACGCACACCGCCGGCGCCGCCGCGGGCCTGCCGCTGCGCGAAGCGCAGACGCTGGCGATGGAGTTGCTCTTCCAGAAGGCGCTGGAGACCGGGCTGGAGGCCACCGTGATGGACAGCGCGGCCTACCGCCGCTATTCGGCCCAGCGCCAAGCCAACGCTTGAGATGGACCACCGCGGCACGCGCGCCGTGCAGCGCATGGTGGAGTACGCCCCCTCCACCGGCGGGCTGGCGCTGTGGGTGCGGCATCACGATGCCGGCGCGCGGGACGACACCGGGCCGGAAGCGCCGCCGCCCGTCACCACCGACGGCCTGACACTGCGCTACGGCCCCGGCTTCGCCGCGCTGCCGTTGGCGCAGCAGACCGGCTGGGTGGCGCACGAGGTGCTGCACATCGCGCTGCGCCACCCGCAGCGCTTTCTCGCGCTGCAGGCGGTGCTGGGCGATGTCGACCTCACGCTCTTCAACACCTGCGCCGATGCGGTGGTGAACAGCGCGCTCTCGCACCTGGCCTGGCTGCAGCTGCCCGAAGACGGCGTGACGCTGGACAAGCTGCTGGAAGCCACGCTGGCGCTGGCACAGCCGGTGGAGAAATCGCTGCTCGAATGGGACGTCGAGCGCCTGTACCGCGCGCTGGACGACCGCCGCCCGGCCGGTGGTGGTGGCAACAGCCGCGACCCCGATGCACAGGCGCACCAGGGCGGCCGAGAGGGCGAAGGGCGCAGCCCGCAAGCATCGAGACAAGCGCCCCGCGAAGACGGCCCGCGCGCCGCACGCGCCCGTGCGCTGGGCGCCGCCACCGCGCGCGACCTGCGCCCCAGCGCCGCGGTGCGCGAAGCCCCCGAAGCCGAAGCCGAGGCCGCGCGCGAATGGGGCGAGCGCCTGCTGCGCGCGCACGCCGGCGATGGCGAGTTCTCGATGCTGCGCACGCTGCTGGCCGACCTGCCACGCACACGCACGCCCTGGCAGCAGGTGCTCCGCACGCAGCTGGCGCGGGCCTTGACGCCCAAGCTGGGCGTGGCCTGGTCGCGCCCGGCGCGCAGCTACATCGCCAACCAGGGCCGCAACGCCGCCGGCCACCGCCTGCCCTGGGAGCCGGGCTTCAGCCTGTCACGCCGCGTGCCGCGGCTGGTGGTGGTGGTGGACGTCTCGGGCAGCATCGAAGAGCCGGTGCTGCGGCGCTTCGCCAGCGAGATCGACGCGATCACGCGCCGGCTGGAGGCCGGCCTCACGCTGGTGGTGGGCGACGACCGCGTGCGCGCGGTAACGCACTGCGAGCCCGGCCGTTCACAGCTGGCCGAGCTCGTGTTCGAAGGCGGCGGTGGCACCGACTTCACGCCGATGCTGGAGGAGGCCGACCGCCACCGCCCCGACATCGGCGTGGTGCTCACCGACCTGGAAGGCCCCGCGAACTACCGCCCACGCTGGCCCGTGATCTGGGCCGTGCAGGCCCAGCACGCCGCAGCGCTGCCGCCTTTCGGCAAACTGCTGGTGCTGGACTGACGCAAGCGGGGCCGGTGGCCCCGCTTGCGTGGGGTCACCGGCCGAAGCGGTAGGCGGAGAACGCGGCGTCCATGCGCGCGTCTTGACCCGCGGTGAACTGGAACATGCACGCGTCGTCGGTGTAGTCCATGAAGTTCGTGATCGGGTCGTTGCCGGCGATGTTGGTGCAGCTGTTGCGGCCCGTCGGGCAGCCGTAGGCGGCCGAGCGTTCGGCCGGCGTGTCGGCCACGAGGTCACCGCCACCGGTGGCGTTGCGCGAGCAGCCGCCCTGGAAGGTGTGGTACAGCCCCATCCAGTGGCCCACCTCGTGCGTGCCGGTGTCGCCCAGGTTATAGGGCGCGGCCGTGCCGCCGGGCAGCGACTGGTTCAGCAGCACCACGCCGTCCATCTTGGGCGCGCCGGCGTAGCTGGACGGGAAGGTGGCCCAGCCCAGCAGGCCGCCGCCGATGCCGGCGATGTACATGTTCAGCGTCTCGGCCGTGCCCACGCGCAGCGCGTTCTTGGCTTGCGTCTCGGCCACGGTGCCCGGCTGCATGGTGTACCAGGCGTCGTTGGCGGTGGTGGTCACGCCGGCGAGGTTGTAGGTCCAGCCGGTGCTGGCGAAACCGGTGTTCAGCACCTGGATCTGCTGCTGGATCTGCGCCGTCGTCACGCCGCCGGTGCCGTTGGCCCGGGTGATGACGTGCACGTAGACCTGGATCTGCCCGCCTGTGACGGCCGACTGCGGCGGCTCCGTCATGCCCGGGCGGAAGGGGTTGTTCGGCCCGCCGCGGTTGTTGAGGATGAAGGTGTCGATCTCCATCATCTGGTCGATGTCGAAGACGGGCGAAGCACAACGTTTGCCGGCCTTCACGAAGGCGTCCTGGCTGGTGAACGCGTGGCCATCGATCACGAAGGGCGCGCGGGTTTGCGCGCTGGCCGTGAAGGCGCACAGGCTCATGGCCAATGCGGTGATGGAACGCAGCATGCGATGACTCATTTCCTCACTCCTGGTTGTTTTGCCCCACAAATGGCGGGGCTTTTGAAGTGTGGAGGGCGCTCTGCGCCAGCGTCAATCGGGCCGCACCGCCGCGCCGTTGCGGCGGCGCAACCCGCGTTCACGGGGGCGGCGCCGCCAGCAGCAGCTGCGCCACCACCGAGACCGCCAGCACCTCGGGCTGCTTGCCCGCCAGGCCCGGCAGGCCGATGGGGCAGACCATCCGGCCCACCGCCTCGGGGGCAAAGCCGCGGGCCAGCAGCCGGTGCTCGAAGCGCGCGCGCTTGGTCTTGGAGCCGATGAGCCCGAACCAGGCCGCGTCGCCGCGAGCGAGGATGGCTTCGGCCAGTGCGAGGTCGAGCGCGTGGCTGTGCGTCAGCACGAGGAAGAAGGCCCCCGGCGGCGCGGCGGCCACCTCGGCCTGCACGGGATCGACACAGACGCTTTCGATGTGCGGCGGCAGGGGGCCGGGCGGGAACTCGCTCTCACGCTCGTCCACCCACTGCACGCGGCAAGGCAGGTCGGCCAGCAGCTTCACGATCGCCCGGCCGACATGGCCGGCACCGTAGAGCTGCAGGAAGAAGCGCGGGTGCTCGCCTTGCCAGGCGGCCGGCTCGTCCTGCGCCAGGGGGGCGAAGTGCAGCGTGAGCGCGCCGCCGCAACACTGGCCCAGGCTGGGGCCGAGCGCGATGCGCTGCTCGAAGGCCGCGCCACCGCTCGAAAGCAGCGCGCGGGCGTCGGCGATGGCCTGCAGTTCCAGGTGCCCGCCACCGATGGTGCCGAGCACCTCGTCGGCCGCCACCAGCAAACGCGTGCCGCTCTCGCGCGGCACGCTGCCTTGCGTGGCGCCCACGCTCACCACCACGGCCGGCCGGCCCGCAGCCTGCCATTGCAGCGCCAGGCTGCGCAGGTCGAGCATCAGTCGGCCGGGGCCCGCTGCACGGCGGTGATGGCGCGCAGCAGCGCCTCGCCGGTGGCCGGGGCCTGCAGCGGCGGGTCGACGCGGTGCCCGCCCACCGCCGAGACCGCGTCGCGCAGCGCGAAGAACACGCTGAAGGGCAGCAGCAGTGGCGGCTCGCCCACCGCCTTGCTGCGGTGGATGCTGTCGTGGCGGTTCTCGCCCTCGTAGAGCTTCACGCGGAAGTCGGCCGGGCAGTCGTTGGCCGTGGGCACCTTGTAGGTGCTGGGGGCGTGGGTCATCAAGAGGCCCGCGCGCGGCGAGCCGTCGGCCGGATGCCAGATCAGCTCTTCCATCGTCAGCCAGCCCATGCCCTGGATGAAGGCGCCTTCGATCTGGCCGATGTCGATGGCCGGGTTCAGGCTGCGGCCCACGTCGTGCAGCACGTCGGCGCGCAGCAGCTTCCATTCGCCGGTCAGCGTGTCCAGCAGCACCTCGCTGCAGGCGGCGCCGTAAGCGAAGTAGAAGAAGGGCCGGCCCTGCAGCTTCGCCTTGTCCCAGTGCAGGCCGGGCGTGGCGTAGAAGCCGTCGCTCCACAGCTGCACGCGGGCCAGGTAGGCCTGCTGCACCACCTCGGCAAAGCCGGCGTCCTGCCCCGGGGCACGCACGCGGCCCTCATCGAACACCACCGCGGCTTCGGCGCAGCCCCACTTCGCGGCGATGAAGGCCACCAGCCGCCGCTTCACCTGCGCCGCGGCGTCCTGCGCGGCCTTGCCGTTCAGGTCGCTGCCGGTGCTGGCGGCGGTGGCCGAGGTGTTGGCGATCTTCTGCGTGTCGGTGGCGCTGCAGCGCACGGCGGCCAGCGGCAGGCCCAGCTCGTGCGCCACCACCTGGGCCACCTTGGTGTTGAGGCCCTGGCCCATCTCGGTACCGCCGTGGTTCACGAGCACGCTGCCGTCGGTGTACACGTGCACCAGCGCGCCGGCCTGGTTCAGGTGCGTGACGTTGAAGCTGATGCCGAACTTCAGCGGCGTGAGCGCCAGGCCTTTCTTCAGCACCGGGCTCTGCGCGTTGAAGGCATGCACGGCAGCGCGGCGCGCGCGGTAGTCGCTGCTGGCCTCCAACTCGGCCACCAGCGGGTGCAGGATGTTGTCGTCGACCGTCTGGCCGTAGGGCGTGACGTTGCGTTCGGCCACGCCGTAGAAGTTGGCGCGCCGCACGTCCAGCGCATCGCGGCCCAGGCGGCGCGCCACGCTGTCGAGCAGGTACTCGACCGCGAACGCGCCCTGCGGCCCGCCGAAGCCACGGAAGGCGGTGTTGCTCTGCGTGTTCGTCTTCGCGCTGTAGCCGTGCAGCGCCACGTTCGGCAGCCAGTAGGCGTTGTCGAAGTGGCAGAGCGCCCGCGTCATCACCGGGCCCGAGAGATCGGCGCAATGCCCGGCGCGCGAGACCAGCGTGGCCTCGGCCCCGAGCAGCCGGCCTTCGGTGTCGAAGCCCGCTTCGGCTTCGACATGGAAGCAGTGCCGGCGGCCGGTGATGAGGAAATCGTCGTCGCGGTCCACGCGCAGCTTCACGGGGCGGCCCAGCCGCGCTGCGGCCACCGCGGCCACGCAGGCGAAGGCGGCGCTCTGCGACTCCTTGCCGCCGAAGCCGCCGCCCATGCGCCGGCACTCCACCTGCACCGCGTGCAGCGGCCGGTGCAGTGCGTGCGCCACGTGGTGCTGCATCTCGCTGGGGTGCTGGGTGCTGCAGAAGAGCTTCATGCCGCCGTCTTCCTGCGGCACGGCGTAGCTGATCTGGCCTTCCAGGTAGAACTGTTCCTGCCCGCCGAGTTCGAAGGCCACGGCCAGGCGTTGCGGCGCGGCGGCCATCGCGGTGGCGGCATCGCCACGCGCCAGGTGCATGGGCGGTACCACGTACTGCTGGGCGGCGTGCGCCGCCTGGGGTGTCAGCAGCGGCGGCAGCGGCGTTGCACGCACCACCTCTTTCGCCAGCGCGGCCGCGCGGCGCGCCGCGTCGCGCGTGGTGGCGATGACGGCAAAGACCGGCTGGCCGCGGTAGCGCAGGGTGTCGCCGGTTTCACCCGCCAGGATGGGCTCGTCTTGCAGCAGCGCACCGCACTGGTTGGCGCCGGGGATCTCGCGCGCGCTGAACACGTCCACCACGCCGGGCTGCTGGCGGATGCGCTCGAGGTCCAGGCTTTCGATCACACCGTGCGCCAGCGGCGAGAGGCCGAGCGCGGCGTGCAGCGTGCCGGCGAGTTCAGGAATGTCGTCGGTATAGGGCGCCGCACCGGCCACGTGCAGATGGGCCGATTCGTGCGGGCGCGTCTGGCCGACGGCGCCGGGCTGCGTGGTCTGCACAGGTAACTCGGCAGGCTTGTTCACAGCGCGGCCTCCCGCGCAAACACGTTCACGGCCGACTCGGGCCAAGGCGCGTCGGTGCGCGTTTCCAGCCAGCAGCGGCGCAAGAGGTTCTGTGCCACCTGCAGGCGGTAGGCGGCGCTGGCGCGCATGTCAGTCAGCGGCGTGTAGTCCTGCGCCAGCGCGGCCATGGCGGCCTGCAGGGCGGGTTCGCCGTCGCCACCCCAAGGCTGGCCTTGCAGCGCCGCCTCGGCCTGCGGGGCGCGGCGCACGGTGCCGGCCATGCCGCCGTGGGCGATGCGGGCCTGCTGCACGCGGCCCTGGGCCAAATGCAGGCTGTAGGCCGCGCAAACGGCCGAGATGTCGCAATCGAAGCGCTTGCTGATCTTGTAGACGCGCACCACCTGCCCTGGCACGGCACGCGGCACGCGCAGCGCCTGCACGAACTCGCCAGGCTCCAGGCGGTTCTTCATGTAGTCGACATAGAAGTCTTCCAGGAGCATTTCGCGCACACGTTCACCCTGGCGCAGCACGATGGCTGCGCCCAAAGCGATGAGCACCGGCGCCGAATCGCCGATGGGCGAGCCGTTGGCCACGTTGCCGCCCATGGTGCCGCTCAGCCGCACCGGCAGCCCGGCGAAGCGCAGCCACACATCGCGCAGGCTCGGCCACTCGGCCGCGAGTGCCGCCCAGGCGGCCTGCAACGTGGCCCCGGCGCCGATCTGGATGTGCGTGGCCGTGGTCTGCACCGCCTGCAGTTCGGCCACGCGGCCAAGGTAGAGGATGTCGCCGAGATCGCGGAACTGCTTGGTGACCCACAGCCCCACGTCGGTGCTGCCGGCCAGCACCCGCGCCTGCGGCTTCGCCAGCCGCAGAGCCGCAAAGTCGGCCAGCGTGCGCGGCGCGTGGAAGTGCACGCCGCCGGCCTGGTGGTGCAGGGGCGGGTCTTGCGCCAGCGTGGCCAGCGCAGCCCGCACCGGCTCGCGCGGCAGCGCCACCGGGGGCGCGGCGTGGGCGGCCAGGCCGGCGTCGAGGATGGGGCGGTAGCCCGTGCAGCGGCAGAGGTTGCCCGAGAGCTCGTCGGCCAGCGCCTGCCGGGTCGGCACGGCACCGCTGCCGACGCGCAACTCGTAACCGGCCCACAGGCTCATCACGAAGCCCGGCGTGCAGAAACCGCATTGCGAGCCGTGGCAGTCCACCATCGCCTGCTGCACCGGGTGCAGGGCGCCAGCCCCGCAGCGCTGCGCCATCGGCGCCAGGTCTTCCACCGTGAAGAGCGCGCGGCCGTCCAGCGTGGGCAGGAACTGGATGCAGGCGTTCACCGGGCGCAGCTGCAGCTGGCCTTGCGCATCCAGGTCGCCCAGCACCACGGTGCAGGCGCCGCAGTCGCCTTCGGCACAGCCTTCTTTCGTGCCGGTGCAGCGGGCGTCTTCGCGCAGCCACTCCAGCACCGTGCGCGTGGGCGCGGCGTCGGCCACCTCCACGATGGCACCGCGGTGGACAAAGCGGACGGGGCGGACTTCTTCGACAGGCATGGGCTCACTCACTTCGGGCGCAAGGGTAAGCCAGATGCAAGGCCCGCGCCGGGCTCGGCCTGCCGCTTGGGCCCAGGTCTGGGCGATGATGCGCCCGTGACCTCTTCTGCCCTTGCCCCCCAGGCGCTGCGCGCCGACCTGCTCGACTTCACCGCCCCGCCCAGCTGGGGCAGCCCCACGCTGCAAGGCGTGCGCTTCCGGCCCGACCACTGGCTGCTGGTCGGTGCCGACGGCCGCATCCAGGGTGCCGAGCCTGCGGCCACGTTCACGCCGGGGCCCGACTGGCAGCAGCACGACCACCGCGGCCACCTGCTGATGCCGGGCTTCATCGACACCCACGTGCACGCGCCGCAGCTGGACGTGATCGCCAGCTGGGGCGCCACGCTGCTGGACTGGCTGAACACCTACACGTTCCCGGCCGAGCAGCGTTATGCCGACCCGGCCGTGGCCGCCGAGGGCGCGGCGCGCTTTCTCGACGCGCTGCTGGCCCACGGCACCACCGCGGCCGTCGTGTTCCCCACCGTGCACCGCGCGAGTGCCGAGGCGCTTTTCGAAGCCGCCTCGCAGCGCGGCATGCGCCTGATCACCGGCAAGGTGCTGATGAACCGCCACGCGCCCGAGGGTCTGCGCGACGACGTGGACGGCGCCCGAGCCGACTGCGAGGCGCTGATCCAGCGCTGGCATGGCCAGGGCCGCAACGCCTACGCCGTGACGGTGCGCTTTGCCGTCACCAGCACGCCCGAACAATTGGCGATGGCTGGCGAACTGGGGCGCCACCACCCCGGCCTTTACATGCAGACCCACGTGGCCGAGAACCGCGACGAGGTGGCCTGGGTGGCCCGGCTCTTCCCGGAAGCCCGCAGCTACCTCGACGTCTACCACCGCGCCGGCCTGCTGCACGAACGCGCCGTGCTGGCGCACGGCATCTGGCTGGATGCCCAGGACAGGGCATTGCTGCGCGACACCGGTGCACACATCGCGCACAGCCCGAGCAGCAACCTCTTCCTCGGCAGCGGCCTCTTCGACTGGCAGGCGGCCGTCGACAGCGGCCACGGCGTCAGCATCGCCTCTGACGTGGGCGGCGGCACCAGCCTGAGCCTGACGCGCACGCTGGCCGAGGCCTACAAGGTGCAGGCGCTGCGCGGCACGACGCTGAGCGCCTGGACCTTGCTGCACGCCGCCACACGCGGCGCGGCCGAGGCGCTGGGCCTGTCCCGAGAGATCGGGCACCTCGACCCCGGCGCCACGGCCGACCTCGCCGTCTGGCGCTGGGCCGAAGGCCCGGTGGGACACCACCGCGATGCCGTGGCCACCGGTGCCGTGCCGGGCCTGGCGGCCCAGCCGCTGCATGCGCGCGTCTTCGCCTGGCTGACGCTGGCCGACGAGCGGCAGCTGGCGGCCACCTACGTCGCCGGCCGACGCCGTGCAGGACGCGGTGGGGGCGGATGATCGACCGCAATGACAAATGAGGCCTGCTTCTTGCTGAGGGCTGGTCGGAGGGCGCTGCAGACGACTGCCAGCAACCCGACAAGACCGACAGACCCGAAGCCCCGAGGAGGCCCCACATGCACCCCACGAGAACCGCACCGTCCCCCCTGACGCTGGCCGCCCTGGCCACCGCCGCCCTGCTGGCCGCCGGCAGCGCGCAGGCGCAATCCACCGTCACCGCCTACGGCCTGCTCGACGTGGCCGCCGGCCAGTTCCAGGTGGCCGGCGGCGCCAAGGTCAAGCGCCTGGACAGCGGCAACTTCAGCACCAGCTACATCGGCTTCCGCGGCACCGAAGACCTGGGCGGCGGCCTGAAGGTGAACTTCGCGCTCGAGAGCTTCCTGCTGGTGGATGCCGGCACGGCCGGCCGCGTCAACGGCGTCGACGGCTTCTGGGGCCGCAACGCCAACGTGGGCATCTCGGGCGGCTTCGGCACGCTGCGCTTCGGCCGCATGGGCCCGCCGCTGTTCGTCAGCACGCTGCTGTTCAACAGCTTCGGCGACAGCTTCGGCTACTCGCCCAGCATCCGCCAGTACTACAACGCGCCCTACGGCACACCGCTGGTGGGCGACTCGGGCTGGAACAACAGCATCGGCTACAGCTCGCCGCGCTTCGGCGGCCTGTCGGGCAACGTGCAGGTGGCCGCTGGCGAAGGCGCTGCCACGGCCCGCGGGCCGAACTGGGGCGCCAACCTGGTGTACTTCGGCGGGCCCATCGGCTTCACGGCGGCGTGGCAGAAGGTGCAGGCCCAGGGCACGCTGGGCCGCGGCATCTCGGCTTTCCCGGGCTTCTCTGACCAGACCGCCTACCAGTTCGGCGGCAGCTTCGACGCCAAGTTCGCCAAGTTCTTCGTGCAGTACGGCGTCATCGAAACCAGCGCCACGGCGAAGGTGAAAGTGAAGAACATCAACCTCAGCGCCAGCATGCCAGTGGGCAGCACGGGCGCCTTCCTGGCCGCCTACGGCATGGGCAGCATTGCCACCCGCGGCGTGGCGCTGAAGCCCGAGAGCGACATGATCACGCTGGGCTACACCCACAACCTGAGCAAGCGCACCGAGCTCTACGGCATCTTCATGAGCGACAAGTACACCGGCCGCAGCACCGGCACCACGCTGGCCGCCGGCATGCGCCACCGCTTCTGAGGCCGGCCTTCGCCGGCCTGCCCCCGCCTGCGCGGGGCGGGCCGGCGCCATGGTGACAATGCCTGCCTCATGAACAGCGTGGCCACCCCCCGCCTCGAACTCGCCGGCATCAGCAAGCAGTACCCCGCCGTGCGCGCCAACGACGGCGTGCACCTCACCGTGGCCCCGGGTGAGATCCACGCCGTGCTGGGCGAAAACGGTGCGGGCAAGAGCACGCTGATGAAGATCATCTACGGCGCGGTGCAGCCCGACGCCGGCCAGATGCACTTCAACGGCCAGCGCGTGGCGCTGCAGAGCCCTGCGCAGGCGCGCGCGCTGGGCATCAGCATGGTCTACCAGCACTTCAGCCTGTTCGACACGCTGACCGTGGCCGAAAACGTCTGGCTGGGTCTGGACCGCGGCCCGAAGCTGCCCGAGGTGACCCAGCGCATCACCGAGCTCGCCGCCAGCTACGGCCTCGCGGTGGAGCCGCAACGCCCGGTGCACACGTTGAGCGTGGGCGAGCGCCAGCGCGTGGAGATCGTGCGCGCGCTGATGACGAAGCCGCAGCTGCTGATCCTGGACGAGCCGACCTCGGTGCTCACGCCGCAGGCGGTGGAGCAGCTCTTCGTCACGCTGCGGCGGCTGGCGGAACAGGGCTGCAGCATCCTGTACATCAGCCACAAGCTCGACGAGATCCGCGCGCTCTGCCAGCGCTGCACCGTGCTGCGCGGCGGCCGGGTCACGGGCGTGGTGGACCCGCGCGAAGAGAGCAACGCCAGCCTCTCGCGCCTGATGATCGGCGCCGAGCCGCCGGCGCTGCAGCCGCGCGCCGCCACGCAGGGCGAGACGGTGCTGCGTGTGCAGCAGCTCTGCCTGCCGCGGCAAGACCCCTTCGGCACCGACCTGCAAGGCGTGACGCTGCAACTGCGCGCCGGTGAGGTGCTGGGCATCGCGGGCGTCTCGGGCAACGGGCAGCAAGAGCTGATGGCCGCGCTCTCGGGCGAAGACCCGCGTGCGGCGCCGGGCAGCATCACGCTGGGCAGCACCGACATCGCACGCGCCGGCCCGCGCCAGCGCCGCGCCTTGGGCCTGCACTTCGTGCCCGAAGAACGCCTGGGCCGCGGCGCCGTGCCCACGCTGAGCCTGGCGCAGAACACCCTGCTCACGCGCACCGAGGCCGTGGGCCGCGGGGGTTGGCTGCGCAACGGGCAGGCGCAGCGCCTGGCCGAAAGCCTGATCGCGCGCTTCGGCGTGCGCACCGGCGGCGCGGGTGCTGCGGCCAAGAGCCTGTCGGGCGGCAACCTGCAGAAGTTCATCGTGGGGCGCGAGATCGATGCAAAACCGAAGCTGCTGATCGTGAGTCAGCCCACCTGGGGCGTGGACGTGGGCGCGGCGGCGCAGATCCGCGGCGAGTTGCTGGCTTTGCGCGAGGCGGGCTGCGCGCTGCTGGTGGTGAGCGAAGAGCTCGACGAACTGTTCCAGCTGGCCGACCGGCTGTGCGTGATGGCGCAGGGGCGGCTCTCGCCCGCGGTGCCGGTGGCGCAGGCCAGCGTGGCGCAGATCGGGGTCTGGATGAGCGGGCTGTGGGACGAAACCCCGGCCGGCGCGGAGGCCGCCGCATGCTGAAGCTGGAGCCGCGTGCGCAGCCTTCGCAGTGGATGTCGCTGGCCAGCCCGCTGCTGGCCCTGGCGCTGACAGTGCTGGTGGGCACGGGCCTGTTTGCGCTGCTGGGCCGCGACCCGCTGCGCGGGCTGGAGGTGTTTTTCGTGCTGCCACTCTCCAGTGGCTACGCGCTGTCGGAGCTGAGCGTGAAGGCCACGCCGCTGGTGCTGATCGCACTGGGGCTGGCGGTGTGTTTCCGCAGCCAGGTGTGGAACATCGGCGCCGAGGGGCAGTACATCGTGGGCGCGCTGTGTGCGGGCTGGGTGGCGTTGCAGGCCGGTGCCAGCGGCAGTGGGGGCCTGGGTTTCGGCCCCTGGTGGGTGGTGCCGGTGCTGCTGGCCGGCGTGGCCGGGGGCATGGCCTGGGCGGCCATCGTGGCGCTGCTGCGCGACCGCTTCAATGCCAACGAGATTCTGGTGAGCCTGATGCTGGTCTACGTGGCCGGCCTGCTGCTCAGCTACCTGGTCTATGGCCCGTGGAAAGACCCGGCCGGCTACAACTTCCCGCAGACCGCCACCTTCGCGGCCGAGGCGCGCGTGCCGCGGCTGGCGCCGCCCTGGCGCATGCATGCCGGGCTGCTGGTGGCGCTGGTGGCGGTGGTGCTGGTGTGGGTGTTCCTCTTCCGCAGCTACCGCGGCTTTGCCCTGCAGGTGGGCGGGCTGGCGCCAGCGGCGGCGCGTTACGCGGGTTTTTCGTCGCGCAGCGCGCTGTGGACGGCGCTGCTGCTCAGCGGCGGCCTGGCCGGGCTGGCCGGTGGGCTGGAAGCTGCCGGGCCGCTGGGCCAGCTGACACCGCAACTGCCAGCCGGCTACGGCTTCGCCGCCATCATCGTGGCCTACGTGGGCCGGCTGCACCCGGTGGGCATCGTGTTCGCGGGTGTGCTGATGAGCATGTTCTACATCGGGGGCGAACTGGCGCAGTCTCGCTTGGGGCTGCCGAAATCGCTGACGGGCGTGTTCCAGGGGCTGCTGCTGTTCACGCTGCTGGCTTGCGACACCTTGATTGCCTACCGGGTGCGGTGGGTGGCTCGGGGAGCGCGATCATGAGACCTCGCAGCAAAGGGCGGGGCGGGCTGGCTGCCGCGGTCGACGGAAGCGGTCGGCCTGCGGCCGACTGCCCTGCGGTGCTCGGCCCCGGGGCGGGCCGCAGAACTCACTTCGCTCACTGCGTTCGCTGCGTTCAAACAGGCTGCGGCCAGTCAGAGGTGGATGCGCGCTGCGCGCGCCGCCCCGGGCCCTGCGC
The DNA here is from genome assembly GCF_004016505.1 of Rubrivivax rivuli. Classification (GTDB taxonomy): domain Bacteria; phylum Pseudomonadota; class Gammaproteobacteria; order Burkholderiales; family Burkholderiaceae_C; genus Rubrivivax; species Rubrivivax rivuli. Next base: position 205,598 of record NZ_SACR01000002.1, read on the forward strand.
TCCTCGGCGCTTCCCACGCCCGCGGCAGCCAGCCCGCCCCACCCTTTGCAGCAGCACGGCAGCGCGCCCACGAACGCCGCCTCGTCGCCAGAGCGGCGGGCGGTGCCCGCTGTGGGCGCTGTCTGGGGCGGCGAGGAGCGCAGGGCCCAGGGCGGCGCGCGCAGCGCGCATCAACATCATTTCTGCCGCATCCTGTTTGAGCGGAGTGAGCGCAGCGAACGCAGCGAGTTATGCGGCACGCCCTGGGCCCGAGCACCGCAGCGGAGTGGGCGCTGTGCGCCGACCGCCCCAGCCTGCGCCCACAGCGGGCACCGCCCGCCGCGACGCGAGGCGCAGCCGCATCCAGAACAAGAGCCCATGGACGCCCTAGCCCTCCTCATCGCCGCCACCTTCAACGCCGGCACGGTGCTCGCCCTCGCCGGCCTGGGCCTGCTCATCAACGAACGCGCCGGTGTCGTCAACCTGGGTGCAGAAGGCATGATGCTCGTGGCCGCCATCGCCGGCTTCGCCACCGGCGTGGCCACCGGCAGCGACATCCTGGCCTTCGGCGCCGGCGCTCTGGCCGGTGCCGGCATGGCCGCACTGTTTGGCGCCCTGGCCATCGGCTTGAACACCAACCAGGTGGCCACGGGCCTGGCGCTCAGCCTCTTCGGCGGCGGCTTCTCGGCCTTCGTGGGTGTGGGCTTCGTGCAGGCGCAACTGGGCCCCCGCCTGAACTTCCAGGTGCCGGTGCTGGCCGACATCCCCTTCCTCGGCCCGGCCCTCTTCCGCCAGCACCCGATGGTCTACGTCGCGCTGCTGCTGGCCTTCGCGCTGGGCTGGTTTCTCTACCGCAGCCGTGCCGGGCTGGTGCTGCGCGCGGTGGGCGAGTCGCCCGAATCGGCGCACGCGCTGGGTTACCCCGTGCGGCGCATCCGCTTCCTGGCGGTGCTGGCCGGCGGCGCGCTGTGCGGACTGGCCGGGGCCTACCTGAGCGTGATCTACACGCCGCTGTGGGTGGAAGGCATGGTCGCGGGCAAGGGCTGGATCGCCCTGGCCCTGACCACCTTCGCCACCTGGCGGCCCGGCCGGGTGCTGCTGGGGGCCTATGTCTTCGGCGGCGTGACGATGCTGCAGTTCCACCTGCAGGGCCAGGGCGTGGAAGTGGCCAGCCAGCTGCTGAGCATGCTGCCCTACATCGCCACCATCGTGGTGCTGGTGCTCATCTCGCGCAACGCGGGCTGGGTGCGCGCCAACATGCCCGCGGCGCTGGGCAAACCGTTTTTCCCGGGCGGCTGAAGGCCGGCCGACTGTCTTGTTTCGACCACCACCAGGAGAGAGCCCATGATCCCCACCACCCGGCGCACGCTGCTGCGCACCGCTGCAGGGGCCACGCTGGCCGCCGCGGCCACGCTGCTGGCCGGCTGCGGCAAGAAGGCAGAAGCCCCCGCGGCCGCGGCCCCGGCCTCGGCCGCCGCTTCGGCTGCCGCACCTGCGCCGCTGAAGATCGCCTTCGCCTACGTCGGCCCCGTGGGCGACGGTGGCTGGACCTTCGCGCACGACAACGGCCGCAAGGCCATCGAGAAGGAGTTCGGCAACCGCGTCGTCACCAGCTTCGTCGAACAGGTGCCCGAAAGCGCCGACGCCGAGCGCGTGTTCCGCGACATGGCCAGCCAGGGCGCTCAGCTGATCTTCGGCACCACCTTCGGCTACATGGAGCCCATGCTCAAGGTCGCGGCCGACCACCCGGCCATCAAGTTCGAGCACGCCACCGGCTACAAGACGGCGGCCAACATGCGCACCTACGACAGCCGCACCTACGAGGGCGCCTACATGGCCGGCATCATCGCCGGCAAGATGAGCAAAGCCGGCGTGGTGGGCGTGGTGGGCAGCATCCCCATCCCCGAGGTCATCCGCAACATCAACAGCTTCACCCTGGGCGCACAGAGCGTGAACCCGAAGATCAAGACCAAGGTGGTCTGGGTCAACGAGTGGTTCAACCCGCCCAAGGAAACCGAAGCCGCGCAGAGCCTGATCAACCAGGGTGCCGACGTGCTGTTCCAGAACACCGACAGCTCGGCGGTGCTGCAGACCGCCGCCAAGAACAAGAAGCTGGCCTTCGGCTGGGACAGCGACATGACGGCCTACGCGCCCGAGGCCCACCTGGCCAGCGCCATCATCAACTGGGCGCCGTACTACATCAAGGCGACCAAGGAGGCGCTGGAAGGCACCTGGTCCACCGGCGGCGTGTGGTGGGGCGTGAAGGAAGGCGCCATCGACATCGTGAGCATCAACGCCATGGTGCCGGCCGAGACGCAGGAGCAGGTCGCCAAGGTCAAGGCCGGCCTGAAGGACGGCAGCTTCCAGATCTGGAAGGGCCCGATCATCGGCCAGGACGGCAAGGAAGTGCTGGCCGCCGGCGCCGTGGCCGACGACAAGTTCCTCGGCGGCGTGAACTTCTATATCAAGGGCGTGGAGGGCAAGGTGCCCGCCGGCAAGTGATGCCGCCGCGCTGAGCGCACCGGCCCGGGGCGCCGCCCCGGCCCCGAAACCGGCCCTGCCGCACCGCGTGCGCAGGGCCGGACTTTTTTTGTGCGGCGGCCCTCAAGTTCCGTTTGGAGCTGCCGAAATGCAACAGGCGAGCGGGTCACCGTCCCGCCGCTTCACTGCTGCTGTTTCGCTGCGCCGGCCTGGCGCGGCGCTTCCCCCGGGGCGCAAGGCCCCGGCGCGGCCCCAGCACGGGCCTGCCAGGTGCGCAGCGTGAAAAAGCGGCTGAAAAGCCCGCCGCTTCCCCCTCAAGTCGCGGTCCATGGACACCGATACCCCGAGGACATGACCCGGAAGGCGGTCGGGCCGAACCCGAAGCCCGCCGTCGTAGCCCCCCGGTACCCCAAAGGACAGCTCCATGGCCTCGAACATCCCGAACTTCACTCCCGCGCAGATCGCCGTCATGACGACGGAGCAGATCGCGGCCCTGACGACCGAAGACTGGGCGGCCTTCAGCACGGCACAGGTGGCCGCGCTGACCACCGCGCAGATGCCGGCCATCGCGGTGGCCGGGCTGCGGGTGTTCACGGCAGCGCAGATCGCCGCGATCGACGCGCCTGATGTGACGCAGTTCACGGCCACGCAGGTGCAGGCCCTGTCCACCACGCAGGTGCAGGCCTTCACCACGCAGCAGATCAACGCCCTGGCCTCGCAGCAGGTGGCGGCGCTGACGACCGGCCAGATCGCGTCGATGCAGACGGTGGACATCGCCGCCATCTCCACCAACGCCGTCTCGGCGTTGACGGCCAGCCAGATCGCCGCGTTGGGGACCGCGGGCGTCGTGGCTCTGGACACCGCGCAGATCGGCTCGCTGTCCACCGGCGCAGTGCGCGCCCTGAGCAGCGCCCAGCTGGTGGCGATGTCGGAGGCCGACTTCACCGCCATGACCTCGGCGCAGATCGCCTCGCTGACCTCCACCCAGCTGCGGGCGCTGGGCACGGCAGACATCCAGGCCATCAGCAGCGGTGACATCGCCGCGCTGGGCACCACCGGTCTTTCCGCGCTCTCCAGCGCGCAGTTCGGCGCCCTCACCACCCAGCAGATCTCGGCGCTGAGCACGCAGCAGATCGCGGGCCTGGGCACCACGCAGATCCGCCAGCTCACCAGCGCGCAGCTGGCCGCTTTGGGCACCGACGACATCGCCGCCCTGAGCAGCGCGCAGATCCAGGCGCTGAGCACGGCCGCCATCCCGGGCCTGGGCGACGACGCCATCGCTGCGCTGCGCACCTCGCAGATCGCCGCCCTCAGCTCGGCGCAGATCCGCGCCATCGCCACCGCATCCATCGACGCGCTGGAGACCGCCGACCTCGCTGCGATGACCACGGCGCAGCTGGCCGGCTTCAGCGGCCCGCAGGCCGCGGCCCTGGAGACCGCCGACCTGGCCGTGCTGGGCACGGCGCAGATCCGCGCCCTCGGCACCGCCGCCATCGACGCGCTGACCACGGCCCAGATCGAGTCGCTGACGCCCGCGCAAGTGGCCGCCATGACCACCGCGCAACTGGCGCGCCTGGACACCATCACCGAAGCCCAGCTCGCTGCACTGACGACCACGCAGGTGGCCTCGCTGGGTGCCGCCTACGGCACCTCGCTGACCACGGCCGAGATCGCCGCGATGTCGACGGCCTCGCTGCGCCTGCTGAGCACCGGCGCCATCTCGGGCCTGGAAAGCGCCGACATCAACGTGCTCAGCTCCGACCAGCTGAACGCCCTGTCGCTGGCCCAGCTGGGCGCCATCAACACTGCCGCACTGGCCGGTCTGTCCACTGACGACATCGTCGGTCTGGGCACCTCTCGCATCAGCGCGCTCACCAGCACGCAGCTCGGCGCCTTCACCACCGCGCAGCTCAACGCCCTGACCACCGCCCAGGTTCGCGCGCTCAACGGCGTGCAGATGGACGGCCTGAGCGCCGACGACCTGGACGCCCTGGCCACCGAGCGCCTGGCCGCGCTGACCAGCGCCCAGCTGGCCACGCTGAGCAGTGCCCAGGCCGTGGGCCTGACCACCGACATCGGCGTGCTGACCAGCACGCAGATCAACGGCCTGAGCAGCGCAGCCATCGCCGCGCTGGGCACGGCGCTGGCGTCTGACGACATCGTCACCCTGTCGGCCGGGCCCATGGCCGGCATCACCACGGCGCAGTTCGCCCAGCTGGGCACGGCCGCCATCGCCGCGCTGGGCGTGCCGCAGATCCGCGCGCTGAGCACGGCCGTCATCGGCTCGCTGGACGGCACCGAAGTCGGCGCCCTCACCTCGGCCCAGGTGGCCGCGCTGAGCGCCGGCCAGGTCACCGCGCTGGGTGCCAACGTCAACGAACTCAACGGCGACCTCGCCGCGCTGAGCGCCGCGCAGGTGGCCGCACTGACCACCGCACAGGTGGCGGGCCTGACGGCCGACTTCGCCCAACTGGGCTCCACCCAGGTGGCCGGCCTGACGCGTGAGCACATCGTCGCGCTGGGCAACAACATCGGCCTGCTGAGCACGGCACAGTTCGCCGCGCTCACGCCTTCGCAGCTGGGGGCGCTGACCACCACGCAGGTCACCAACCTCTCGGGCGCCGACCTGGGCGCGCTCGACTCGCGCCAGATCGGCGCGCTGAGCACGCAGGCCGTGGCCGCCATGGGCACGGACCAGCTCAACTCGCTGACCACCGCGCAGGTGCAGGGCCTGACCGTCGGCCACTTCACGGCCATGGGCACCGCCGACTTCGCGGCCTTCGAAAGCGCCGACCTCGCCGCGCTCACGGCTTCGCAGATGCGCGGCCTGAGCACCGCCATGCTGGCCGCGCTGAGCACGCAGCAAGCCACCTACTTCGGCTCGGCACAGCTCGCCGCGCTGAGCTCGGCCCAGCTCGGCGCGCTGTTCGCCGACAACGCCGGCAGCACGATCGACCTCTCGGGCCTGTCGCCCACGCAGATCGGCGGCCTCAGCGCCGCCGGCATCGCCGCGCTGACCACCGCCCAGGTGGCCGGCCTGAGCACCGCCCAGCTGGCCGGCATGTCCACGGCCCAGGTGCGTGCGCTGGAGACCGAAGACCTCGCGGTGCTCACCACCGCCAAGCTGACCGCCTTCACGTCGGCACAGATCGGTGCGATGACCACCGAGCAGATCGACACCTTCGACACCGCCGAGCTGGCCGCGCTCACCTCCACCCAGATCCCGGGCCTGAGCAGCGCACAGATCGCCAGCCTGACGCCGGAGCGCCTGAATGCGCTGAGCACGCTGCAGTTCTCGGTGATGAGCTCGGGCCAGATCGCCCGCCTGAGCACCGAGCAGGCCGCCTCGCTGCAGACCGAAGACCTCGCCGCCATCAGCAGCGCGGCCATCCGCGGCCTGAGCAGCAGCGCCATCACCGCGATGAGCGCCGAGACGCTGGGCGCGCTGAAGACCGAACAGGTCGCGGCGCTGAGCACGCAACAGGTGCGTGCCATCGACGCCGAAGACCTCGCCGCGCTGCCCACTGCCAAGCTTGCCGCCCTCGGCACGGCCCAGGTGGCCTCGCTGACCACGACGCAGATCGAAGCACTGAGCGGCGCGCAACTGGCTGCGCTGGATCCGACCCGCATCGCCGCCCTCACCACCGCACAGCTGCGCGCCATTGCCGCCGATGAACTCGCGGGCCTGGGCACCGCGGCCTTCGCGGCCATGGCCACGACGCAGATCGCTTCGTTCACCACCGACCAGGCCGTGGCGATGCAGACGGCCGACCTGGCCGTGCTGAGCTCCAACCAGGTGCGTGCCTTCAGCACCGCCGCCCTCGCCGCGCTGAACGCCGACCAGGTGGCCGCGCTCGGCAAGGACCTGGGCACCGCCCAGATGGCCGCGCTGACGACCACCCAGCTGCGTGCGCTCGACGCCGACGACTTCACCGCCTTCAGCAGCGCGCAGATCGGCCAGCTCTCCAGCAGCCAGCTGCGCACGCTCTCCTCGGCCCAGCTCGAGGCGCTGTCGCCCGAGCAGCTGGCCGGCCTGAGCACGCTGCAGATCTCGCAGCTGACCACCGCGCAGGTGGCGGCCATGGAGGCCGGTGACCTGGCCTCGCTGACCAGCGCCCAGTACGCCGGCTTCACCTCCGCGCAGATCGCCGCCCTCACCACCGCGCAGGCCGTGGCGCTGGAAGCTGCCGACCTGGCCGCGCTGGCCTCCGACCGCTATGCCGCGCTGAGCACGGCCAACATCGCCGCGCTGGACGGCGGGCAGATCGCCGCCCTCACCTCTTCGCAGGCTGCCGCGCTGAGCAGCGCCCAGCTGCGCGCCATCGATGCCGACGACCTCGCCGGCGTCACCACGCTGGCCCTCTCGGCGCTGGACGGCGACCAGGTGCTGGCGCTGAGCAGCGCCCAGCTCGCCGCGCTGTCGGCCGACCAGCTGGCCGCGCTGAGCACGGCGCAGGTCAGCGGCCTGAGCACGGCGCAGATTGCCGGCATGTCGCCCGACCAGCTCAACGCGCTGAGCGCAGCCCAGTTCGCCAAGCTCACCACCGCGCAGGTGGCGGCCATCACGGCCGAGCAGATGGGCCAGCTGGAAGCCGCCGACTTCGCGGCGCTGACGCCCACGCAGATCCGCGCGCTGAGCCCCACGCAGATCGCCGCCGTCACCGGCGAGACGATGCTCTCGCTGACCACCGAGCAGGCCGCCGCGCTGAGCACCGCCCAGGTCCGCGCCATCGAGCCGGCCGTGCTGGCCCAGCTGGAGACGGCCGACCTCGCCGCCCTGGGCACCGCCCAGGTGGCCGCACTGGCCGACACGCAGATCAACGCGCTGACGGCCGACCAGCTGGCCGCGCTCGGCACGGCCCAGGTGCGCGCCCTCACCGTGGCCCAGCTCGGGCTGCTGAGCGCCGACGACATCGCCTCGCTGACGCCCACGCAGATCGGTGCGCTCACCACCGCGCAGGTGGCTGCGTTGACGCCGGCCCAGGTGGCCGCGATGGAGGCTGCCGACGTGGCCGCCATGTCCACGCTGCAGATCGCCGCGCTGAGCCCGACGAACGTGGCTGCACTGTCGGCCGACGGCATCTCGGGCCTGACCACGGCGCAGGCCGCGGCCCTCACCACCGCCCAGGTGGCGGTGCTGGAGACCGGCGACCTGGCCCTGATGAGCAGCGCCAACCTGCGTGCCCTCGGCACGGCCCAGGTGCGTGCGCTGAGTGAAGCGCAGCTCGATGCGCTGGGCGCCACCTCGCTGGCCACGCTGACCACCACGCAGGTGGCCGCGCTCACCACCGAGCAGATCGCCGACATCGACGCCGGCAACCTGTCTGCCCTGGGCACCGAGCATTTCGCCGCCATGGGCACGGCCCAGGTGGCCGCCATCACCGCGGCCCAGGCCGCGGGCATGGACGCCGCCGACGTCACCGCGCTGGGCGCCGCGCGCTTCGCCGCGCTGGGCACCGCCGCCGTGGCCGCGCTGGAAGGCGTGCACATCGCCGCGCTGAGCACCGCCCAGGCCCAGGCCATGACCTCCGACCAGGCCGCCGCCATCGACACCGATTCGTTGGGCAGCCTGACCACCGCCAACCTGGTGCTGCTGAACACCGCGGCCGTCAAGGCCCTGAGCACGGCGCAGCTCGACGTGTTCGACGCCGACCAGATCGCCGCGCTGACCACGGCCCAGGTGGCCGCGCTCACGGCAGGCCAGGTGGCCAGCCTCACGCCGACCGACCTGGCCGCGATGACGACCGAGCAGTTCCGTGCCATGGGCACGGCGCAGATCGCCGCCATCACCACGGCCCAGGCCGCTGAGCTGCAGGCCGCCGATGTCACCGCGCTGACCACCACGCAACTGGCCGCCCTGGGCGCCAACCGCGTGGCCCAGCTCTCGGTGGCCGCCATCCAGGGCCTCAGCACGGCCCAGGTGGCCTCGCTGGGCACGGCCCAGGTGGCCGCGCTGACGGCCGAGCAGATCGCCGGCATGGAAACCGCCGACGTCGCAGCCCTCACCACGGCGCAGCTCGGCGCGCTGAGCTCGGCGCAGTTCGCCGCGTTCACCTCGGCGCAGCTGGGTGCCATCAGCAGCGGCCAGGTCAACGGCTGGACGCCGGCCCAGATCGCGGGCATGACGCCCGAGAACCTGGCGGCGTTGAGCTCCACCCAGTTCCAGTCGCTGGGCACCGCCGAGATTGCCGCCATCACCTCGACCCAGGCTCCGGTGCTGGAGACGGTGGACATCGCAGCGCTGAGCACGGCGCAGATCCGCGCGCTGACCACCGCCGCCTTCGCCGCGCTGACGGCCGACGGCATCGCCGCGCTGACCACCGCGCAGGCCGCCGCGCTGCAGACCTCGCAGGTGCAGGCGATGACGCTGGAGCAGCTGGCTGCCATGCAGACCGCCGACCTGGCCGCCCTGAACACGGCCCAGCTCGCAGTGCTGAACACGGCCCAGCTCGACGCGCTGAGCAGCGCCCAGGTGGCCGCGCTCACCACGCGCCAGGTGGCCTCGCTGTCGACGCTGCAACTTGCTTCGCTCGACGCCAACGACTTCGCCGCCATGGGCACGGCGCAGTTCCGCGCCTTGACCACGGCACAGCTGGCCGCCCTCACCACGGCCCAGGCCGCGGCGATGGAAGCGGCCGACTTCGCAGCACTCACCGCCCTGCAGGTGCGGGCGCTGAGCGACGCCGCCGTCGGCGCGCTGTCCACCGCCGCACTGGCCGGCATGGGCACGCTGCAGGCCGGCGCGCTCACGAGCAGCCAGCTGGGCACGCTGAACATCGAGCAGATCGCCGCGCTGGAAACCGTCGACCTGGCTGCCATCGGCGCCCCGGTGCTCGCCACGCTGAGCTCCACGCAGGTGGAAGCCATGAGCAGCGCCCAGCTCGCCGGCCTGGGCACCCGCCAGGTGGCGGCGCTGACGGCCGCACAGTTCGCCGCCATCGAGGTGGCCGACCTGGCCGCCATGGGCACCGCGCAGTACGCGGCCATGACCACGGCGCAGATCGCCGCCATGACCGCCGACCAGGCCGCCGGCCTGCAGGCCGCCGACCTGGCCGTGCTGGGCACCGCGCAGCTGCGTGCGATGAGCACCGCCGCGCTGGCTGCCATCAGCGAAGCCGCCATTCCTTCGCTGACCACGGCGCAGGTCAAGGCCCTGAGCGACGCACAGATCGCCGCCCTCACCGGCGGCCAGGTGGCGGCGCTGGAAACGGCCGACCTGCGTGCGCTCAGCACCGCCCAGATCCAGCTGCTGAGCACGGCGCAGATCGAGGCCCTGTCCAGCACCCAGGTGGGTTCGCTGAGCACGGCCCAGCTGGCCGCGCTGACGACGGCCCAGTTCGCCGCGCTCGACGCCGCCGACCAGGCGGCCCTGGGCAGCGCGCAGTACTTCTCGCTGAGCACCGCCCAGATCGCCGCGATGACGGCCGAACAGGCCGGCGCGCTGAGCACCGAAGTGCTGGCCTCGCTGACCACGGCCCAGGTGCGCGCCTTCAGCACCGAGGCCCTGGCGGGCCTGGGCAGCGCCTCGGTGCAGGCCCTCACCACGGCCCAGGTGGCCGCGCTGGGCACCGCCCAGGTGCTGGGCCTCGGCGCCAACGTGCTGACCGCGCTGCAGACCGTCGACCTGGCCGCGATGACCACCGAACAGGTGGGCGCCTTCGCCGCCGAGCAGCTGAACCAGTTCAGCAGCACGCAGCTCGGTGCGCTCACCTCGCGCCAGGTGGCCGCGCTGACCACCACGCAGATCGCCGGCCTGGAAGCCAGCAACCTGGCCACCATGACGACGGCGCAGTACGCCGCGCTCACCACCGCCCAGCTCGCGGTGCTGAGCACCGAGCAGGCTGCCGCGCTGGAAGCCGCCGACGTGGCCGCGCTGAGCGTGACCCAGGTGCGGGCGCTGACGCCTGACACCGTGGGCGCACTCTCGGCCGCCGCCGTGACCGCGCTGACCACGGCCCAGGCCGCCGCGCTGAGCGTGGGCCAGGTCGCCTCGCTCGCCTCGGGCAACCTGAGCGCGCTGGAGACCGTCGACCTCGTCAAGCTGGGCAGCGCCCAGATCAACGCCCTGGGCGCCGAAGGCCTGACGCTGCTGAGCAGCGCCCAGCTCGCGGCGCTGAGCACCAGCCAGGTGTCCACCATCGACGCCGGCCTGCTGGCCACGCTGAGCACCGACACGCTGAACACCCTGACCACCGCCCAGTTCGCCGCGCTCACGGCCAACCAGCTCACGGCCCTGACCGAAGACCAGGTGAGCAGCCTGCAGACGGTTGACCTGCGGGCGCTGGGCAGCACGCAGCTGCGCTCGCTGACCGACAGCCAGGTCACCGCGCTGACGGCGGTGCAGGTGGCTGCGCTCACCACCGCCCAGGTGGCCGCGCTGACGACCAACCAGCTCGCCGCGCTGGACATCGCCGACTTCACCGGCATGGGCACGGCCCAGTTCCAGGCCCTGACCACCGCCCAGATGGCCAGCCTGAGCGCCGACCAGCTGTCCGCGATGGACACGGTCGACCTCTCGGTGCTGACCAGCGCCCAACTGCGGGCCATCACGCCGGAAGTCATCGCCTCGCTGACGGGCGACGGCATCAAGGCCCTGACCTCTGCCCAGGTGCCGGTGCTGACCACGGCCCAGATCGCCGCGCTGGACGCTGCCGCTCTGGCCTCGATGGACACCGCCGACGTGGCCCTGCTCGGCACGGTCCAGATCGCCGCGCTGCGCGGTGAGCAGCTGGCCGCGCTGAGCACGGCACAGATCAACGCGCTGACCACGGGTCAGGCCGCCGCGCTGACCACGACGCAGATCTCCGAGCTGAGCGTGACCGGCCTGAACTCGCTGGGCACGGCGCAGTTCCAGGCCCTCACCACGCGCCAGATCTCGGCGCTGACGGTGGACCAGATCGCCAACCTGGAGACGGCCGACCTCGCCGCCCTGGGCTCGGCCCAGCTGCGTGCGCTCAGCGCCGAACAGCTGGCCGCGCTGACCACCGGCGGCATCGCTGCCATGGGCACCGCGCAGATCGCGGCGCTCAGCACGCTGCAGATCACGCAGCTGGAAGCCGACGACGTGGCGGCCCTGACGGCCGGCCAGCTCACCGGCATGACGGCGGCCCAGGTGGGCGCCCTCACCGACGCACAGGCCGCGCTGCTGACCTCGGCCGACCTCGCCGCCTTCGGCACCACGACCATCGCCTCGCTGAACACCGCGGCCATCGCCGCGCTGACCACGGCGGCCGTGGCCGGCCTCACCGCCGCGCAAGTGCCGCTGCTGACCTCGACGCAGATCGCCGCCCTGGAGCCGGCCGTGCTGGCCGCCTTCAACAGCACGCAGATCCAGGCGCTGAGCACGGCGCAGATCGCCCGCCTGACCGAAGACCAGGTGGCCAACCTGGAAACGGCCGACGTGATCGCGCTGACGACCACGCAGGTGCAGGCCCTGGGCACCGCGGCGATCGCCGCGCTGACCGCAGCCGGCGCCGCCGCGCTGCTGACCGAACAGGTGCAGGCCCTGAGCACGGCGCAGTTCGCCGCCATCGAGGCCGGTGACCTGAGCGCCATGACCAGCACCCAGCTGCAGGCCATCACCACCACCCAGCTGCCGGCACTGACGGCCAGCCAGGCCGGTGCGCTGGACAGCACCGACGTGGGCTTCCTCTCGGCCACGCAGGTGGCCGCCATCGGCACGGCCGCGGTGGCCGCGCTGAGCACCGCCGTGATCAACGGCATGAGCACCGAACAGGTGGCCGCGCTGACCTCGGCGCAGCTGCGCGCCCTGACGGCGGCGCAGGTGCAGGCCATCGCGACCGAAGACCTCAACGCCATGGGCAGCGCCCAGGTGGCCGCCCTGACCACGGTGCAGATCGCCGACCTCACCACCGCCCAGCTCGCGGCCCTGGACAACACCCGCCTGGGCTTCCTGAGCACCGGCCAGCTGCGCGCCCTGAGCTCGGCCGACATCGCCGCGCTCACCTCCACCCAGGTGCCGGCCCTGAGCGCCACGCAAGTGGCCAGCCTGAGCGCGACGCAGATCGTGGGCCTGGACACGGTGGACATCGCCCAGATGGGCACGGCCCAGATCGAGGCCCTGAACACGGCCGCCATCGGCGCGCTGACCCAGGCCCAGTTCGAGGCCCTGAGCACGGCGCAGGCCGCGGTGCTGACGGCCGCACAGCTGCGTGCCATCCCCACCGCCACCCTGGTGGCCATGGCCACGGAAGACCTGAACGCGCTGAGCCCGACGCAGTTCGCCGCGCTGTCCACCACCCAGGTGGCAGCCCTCACGACGGCGCAGCTGTCCAACCTCACCGACACGCTGCTGGGCAGCATGGGCACGGCCCAGCTGGCCGCCATCGACCCCACCCGCCTGCAGTCGCTGGGCACGTCCGAGTTCGCAGCGCTCAGCGCGGCGCAGCTTGGCGGCCTGACCACGGCCCAGGTGCAGGCGATGCAGACCGAGGACCTGGCTTCGCTGAGCGACCTGCAACTGCGCGGCATCAGCACCGCCGGCATTGCAGCGCTGAGCTCGGCCCAGCTGCAGGCCCTGGCCACGAACCAGATCCCGGGCCTCACCACGGCCCAGCTGCGCGCCATCAGCAACGCCAACTTTGCGCTGCTGGAGACCGCTGACCTGACCCAGCTGAGCCAGAGCCAGATCGCCGGCCTGAGCACCGCCCAGGTGGCCGCGCTGACGACCGACCAGCTCACCACGCTGACCGACAGCCAGCTGAGCTACCTCACCACGGCGCAGGTGGCGGGCCTGGATTCTTCCAAGCTCAACACCCTGAGCACGGCCCAGTTCCAGGTGCTGACCACGGCCCAGATCGCTGCGCTGGGCACCGCCCAGGTGGCCGCGCTCGACACCGTCGACCTCGCCGCGCTCACCACCGACCAGGTGCGTGCGCTCGACACGGAAGACATCGTCGCGCTGTCGGCCGGCCAGCTGCAGGCCCTGGGCACGGCCCAGGTGGCGGCACTGCGCACCAACCAGATCACGGCCATCCAGACCTCTGACCTGGCGGTGATGCAGACCGAGGACATCGCCGCGCTGGGCACGGCCCAGGTGCGGGCGCTGACGGCCGGCCAGGTGGCCGCGCTGAGCGACTCGCAGCTCACCAACATGGGCACGGCCCAGTTGGCAGCCATCGGCTCGGCGCAGATCGCCTCGATAGGCACCGCCACGCTGAACGCGCTGAGCTCCACGCAGTTCCAGGCCCTGACCACGGCGCAGCTCGGCCAGCTGAGCACCGCGCAGGTGAGCAACCTGCAGACGGAGGACCTGGCGGCGCTGAGCAGCTCGCAGATCCGCGGCTTCAGCACGGCCGGCATCAACGCCCTGTCGGGCGCCGGGCTCACCGCACTGAGCAGCGCCCAGGTGATGGCACTGAGCACGCAGCAGGTGCGTGCCCTGGCCACGGCCAACATCACCGCCCTGGAAACCGCCGACCTGGCCGCGATGAGCGTCACCCAGGTGGCCGCCTTCAACGTCGACCAGCTCGGCGCCATGACGGCCGGCCAGTTCGCCGCCATGACCACCCGCCAGGTGGCCGGGCTGAGCGTCGGGCAGATCGGCGGCATCAGTGCCGGCGACCTGGCGCAGTTCACCACCGCGCAGTTCGTGGCGATGACCGCCGCACAGATCGGCGCCATCAGCTCGGCCCAGGCGGCCGGCTTCGAGACGGCCGACCTGGCGGTGCTGAGCACGGCGCAGATCCGCTCGCTGGGCACGGCGGCCATGGCGGCGCTGAGCACGGCCTCGATCCAGGCCCTGACCACGGCGCAGGCCGCGGCGCTGACCACCGCCCAGGTGTTTGCGCTGGAGACGGCCGACGTCGCGGTGCTGGAGAACGCCGACCTGGCCGCGATGAGCGCCACCCAGGTGGCCGCCTTCGGCACGGCGCAGATCGACGCGCTGACCGGCAGCCAGCTGGCTGCGCTGACCACCGCCCAGGTGGCCGCACTCACCGTCACGCAACTGACGGCGCTGACCGGCGCGGACCTGTCGAACTTCAGCTCGGCGCAGATCGCGGCCATGAGCACGGCCCAGGTCAACAGCCTGAGCACGGCGCAGATCTCCACGCTGGCCGTGGCCGACATCGCGGCCATGACCACGGCCCAGATCCGCGGCCTGGGCACGGCGGCCATCGAAGCCCTGACCACCGCCCAGGTGGCCGGCCTGACCACCGCACAGGTGGCCGCGCTGAGCACCCAGCAGGTGGTGGCGATCGAGACGGCTGACCTGGTGCAGATGGAGAACGCCGACCTGCAGGCCTTCACGACGGCGCAGATCGCGGCGCTGACCACGGCACAGATCGAAGCGCTGACCAACGCACAGCTCGGCCAGCTCACCACCACGCAGGTGGCGGCGCTGACCCTGGAACAGCTGGAAACCTTCGACACCGCCGAGATCGCCGCCTTCAGCACGCAGCAGTTCGCGGCGCTGACCACGGCGCAGATCGTGGCCCTGAGCACCGCGCAGATCGCAGGCCTGGAGACCCAGGACATCGTGGCCCTGACCACGGCCCAGGCCCGCGCCCTGACCGAGGAGCAGATCGTCGCGCTGACCACCACGCAGGTGGTGGCCTTCGAGACGCAGGACCTCGGCGCCATGACCATGACGCAGTACAACGCCTTCGAGGGCGAGGACTTCGGGGCCATGAGCACGGCGCAGTTCTTCGCGCTGCAGGCGGTGACCCCGATCGTGCTGGACCTCAACGGCGACGGCGTGCAGACCCTCTCGGCCGCCGAAGGCGTGAACTTCGACCTCACCGGCACGGGCACGGCCTCGAAGGTGGGCTGGGCCAGCGCGCAGGACGGCCTGCTGGTGCGCGACCTCAACGGCGACGGTGTCATCAACGACGGCACCGAGCTCTTCGGCGGCGCCACGCAGCTGGCCAACGGGCAGCGTGCGGGTGACGGCTACCGCGCCATGGCCGCGCTGGACAGCAACGGCGACGGCAAGCTCAGCGCCGCCGACGATGCCTTCGGCGAACTGAAGCTGTGGGTGGACGCCGACAGCGACGGTGTCACCGACGCCGGCGAACTGAAGGGCCTGCTGGAGATGGGCGTGGCCGAGCTGAACCTCGACTACACCAAGACCAGCGACCTCAACGCCGGCAACCTGATGGGCCTGGTGGGCAACTACACCAAGACCGACGGCACGCAGGCGGCGATGGTGGACGTGTGGTTCGCCAAGGAAGCGGCCACGCCGACGGCGGCCGAACTGCTCAGCGGCCCTGCCGCCGAGCTGCTGGGCAGCGACGCGGGCCACACCCCGGCCGCAGCCACGGCGGGTGGCGTCGGTGGCCTGGTGATGAACCGCGGCGCGCTCGACGACGAGCTGCTGCGCAGCCAGGTGCCGCTGATCTGAGGCTGAAGCGGCGTGCCCTTCGCGGGGCACACCGCCGGCTTCAGCCACCGCAGCGCCGGTGCCCGTGCAGGGCCCGGCGCTGCGGTGCTTTCACGAGGCCGTTGTCACCGGGCGTTCGGGAAGAAGAGCTGCTCGCCGCCGATCTTGTAGCCGGCGATGGTCGCCTGGCCGGCCGGCGAAACCAGCCAGTCCACGAAGCCTTGCGCGAGTTCGGTCTTCACGTGCGGATGCCGGGCGGGGTTGACCACCATCACGCCGTATTGGTTGAAGAGGCGCGGGTCGCCTTGCACCAGCACCGCCAGTTCGCCGCGATTCCTGAAGTTCAGCCAGGTGCCGCGGTCGGCCAGCACGTAGCCGTTCATGGACGAGGCCATGTTCAGCGCAGGGCCCATGCCGCAGCCGCATTCGCGGTAGCCGGCGGGCCTGGTGGCGGCCACATCGATGCCGGCGCCCTTCCAGTAGCGCAACTCGGCGGCGTGGGTGCCGCTCTTGTCGCCGCGCGAGACGAAGGGCTGCGGCGTGGCGGCGAGCTTCTTGAGCGCTGCAGCGATGTCCAGGCCGCGCGTGCCGGCAGGGTCGGCCTTGGGGCCGATGAGCACGAAGTCGTTGTACATGACCGGCAGGCGCTTCAAGCCGAAGCCTTCGGCCACGAACTTCTCTTCGGCCGCCTGGTCGTGCACGAAGACGACATCGGCGTCGCCACGCCGCGCGCTGTCCAGCGCCTGGCCGGTGCCCAGGGCCACCACGCGCACGCTCACGCCGCTGGCCTGCTTGTACAGGGGCAGCAGGTGGCCGAAGAGGCCCGACTGCTCGGTGGACGTGGTGCTGGCCACGACGATGAACTTGTCCTGCGCCTGGGCGACGCCGACGGCGCCAGACAAGGCCAGCACGGCCGTGCCGGCGATCAGGGACCAGAGACTTCTGCGGGTGCGCATGGCAAGAGGCCCGACGCGGGCGTGATGGAACCAGCCCGCGATTCTTCCCAGCACCCGCGTGCTGCGCGATATGTTCAGCCGCGCATAGGCGGCCGCCGCCTCAACCCGCCAGCGCCGCGCGTGCCACGTCCAGCGCGGCGCGGATGGTCACGTCCATGTCCATGTAACGGTAGGTGCCCAGGCGGCCGACGAAGGTGACCCCGCGCTCGTTGCGGGCACGCGCCTGGTAGCGCTGCAGCAGCGCGTCGCCCTCGGTCAGGTGCACCGGGTAGTACGGAATGTCCTCGGGCCCGCAGTGGCGGCTGAACTCGCGGTAGCACACCGAGCGTTCGTGGCTCTCCCAGGGCGCGAAGTGCTTGTGCTCGGTGATGCGGGTGTAGGGCACCGAGGCGTCGGTGTAGTTCATCACCGCGCAGCCCTGGATGTCGCCCTCGCCCTCGAAGCGCTCGAAATCGAGCGTGCGGTAGGGCAGCCGGCCTTCGTCGAAACCGTAGTAGCCGTCCAGCGGCCCCGACCAGTAGACGTGGTCGAAGCGCGCCACGTCGGCGGCGGCCAGGCCTTCACCGAGGTGCACGGTGATGTTCGGGTGGTCCAGCAGCCGCTGCACCAGGGGCGTGTAGCCCTCTTCGGGCATGCCCTGGAAGCGGTGGAAGAAGTAGTTGTCGTCGTAGTTGAAGCGCACCGGCAGCCGCTTCAGGATGGAAGCGGGCAGGCGCTTGGGGTCGACTTCCCACTGCTTGAGCGTGTAGCCCTTGAAGAAGGCCTCGTAGAGCTCGGGGCCGATGAAGCGCAGCGCCTGCTCCTCGAAGCTCTTCGGCTCGGTGATCGAACGGTCGGCGCGGCTTTCGATGAAGGCGCGCGCTTCCGAGGGGCTGAAGGTCTTGCCGAAGAACTGGTTGATGGTCAGCAGGTTGATGGGCAGCGAGAACACGCGCCCGCCGGTGGTGGCCTTGACCCGGTTCACGTAGGGCCTGAAGGTCACGTAGCGGTTGACCAGGTTCCACACCTCTTCGTCATCGGTGTGGAAGATGTGCGGCCCGTAGACATGCACCAGCACGCCCGAGCGCGGGTCGCGCTCGGTGTGGCAGTTGCCCGCCACGTGCAGGCGCTTTTCCAGCACGGTGATGCGGTGGCCGGCCTCGGCCAGCTCGCGCGCGATCACCGCGCACGAAAGGCCGGCGCCGGCCATGCCGATGTTCAGGGTCTTCGCCACGGCGGTTCTCCTTGCGTGCGGGCGTTCAGCCCAGGTGCAGCATCGGCACTTCGCAGGTGCGAGGCCGGTTCAGGTGCAGCCACAGGCCCAGGAAGCGCTCGCCCAGGAAGCCCGGATAGCGGTTCTGGTAGGTGTCGTAGGGCATGCCGATCTGCTCGTAGACGGCGTCCAGCACCAGGAAGAGCTCGCGGCTGTAGGCCTCGAAGAGATCACGCCGCATCACGAACATGTTCCACATCGGGGCCTGCGGCGCGAGGCGGAAGTAGTCCTCCACGCCGGCATGCTGCGAATACACCAGCCGCAGCACGCGCAGGAAGGCCTCCCACGGGGCGCGTTCGACGCAGGCCAGGTACTGGTGCTCGATGGAAGGCACGGTGCGCACCTGGCGCGGCACCACCACGTCGTATTGCGTCAGCAGCGCCTGCAGGCGCTGCAGCTGCGCCGGCGACGTGAGGTAGTCCACCATGGCCTGGTCTGGCGCGACGCTGGAGTTGCCTGCGGCCAGCCACGACTGGTCGACGACGAAGTTCATCAGCCGGCGGTAGTGGCACAGGCCCACGTAGTCGCTGCGCGTGTTCTTCCACGCCCAGTACTGCACGGTCAGCTCGCAGTAGGCCGGGTTCAGCGCGGCGATGTTGTCGCCCTGTGCGTCCGACTCGAAACCCTCATGCGTGTAGCCGCCCACGCCCACCGGGCGCAGCCACTCTGCCTGGGCGTTGTGGACGTGGTCCTTGTGGAAGGTCTGGTAGATCTTGATGCTGGGTGCGGCCACGGCGGGTGGCAGCGCAGCCGCGAACGGGGCCTGGCGCGCGCTCATGCCAGCGCCTCGGCGGGCTCGGCCACGGTGGTCTCGGGCGGCAGGCCCCACAGCGCCAGCGTCTCGTTGCTCGGCTGGCCCTTGAAGGCCACGGCATTCACTTCGAGATTGCCCACGCTGCTGTAGACCTTGGTGAAGCCGGCGCGCTGCAGTGCCCGCATCAGCGACTTCTGCGTGAAACCGGTCTTGTGCGCGAAGAACTCCTGCCCGCTGCGCTCGATCTGCAGCTGGAAGCCGTAGATCACGTCCAGCGCCATGATGGGACCGGCTGCACTCTGGTAGAGCGTGTCGTCGATGTCCAGGTTGCCCTCGACGATGCGGCGGAAGACCTCGGCCATGTCGGGCACGCGGATCTGGATGAAGCCGCCGTCCTTCAGCACATGCCGGAAGCCCGAGAGCACCGCGCCCACGTCGTGGCGGTAGTAGTGCTCCAGGTTGTGCGAGTTGTAGATGGCATCGAACTGCCCCGCGTCCAGCGTGGCCAGCTTGCGGGCATCGCAGCAGATGTCGGGCTTGCCGGTGGGGTCGATGTCCAGCAGCAGGTGCTCGAAACCGGCGTACTGCGGCGGCAGCGGGATGGACTTGTTGTTGCCGCCGACGTTGAGGACCTTCTTCTGGCTCATGGGGACTGTTCCTTCGGTTGGAAGAGGCTGGAGAGGGCTGAGATTGCGGCCGGCGCGTTCAGCGCAGCCACTCGATGACGCCGCGCCCGAGCGTCAGCAGGTTGGCGTTGAGCTGCTGCACGTCGTGCAGTGCGTTCACGTAGGCGATGCGCATGCTGTAGTGGTCGGCCTCGGCGGCCATCACGTCGAAGAGGCTGCGGCGCCCGAGCTGCTGCCACTGCTGCAGCGTGAAGCTGCGCACCTGGTCGCTGTTCTTCAGCACCTCGGCCAGGCGGCGCGCGCGTTCGGCGGCGGCGGTGGCCTGCTCGTGCACCTCGGCCACGCGGAAGCGCCGCGATTCCAGCGCCTCGGCGCGCTGCAGCCGCGCGGCCTCGGCGCGCAGGCGCGCAGCGCCGGTGGCGGCTTCCTGGCCCGGGCTGATCAGCGGCACGCTGACGCTCAGCCCCAGCGAGTAGCTGCCATTGCGGCGCGATGCCGTCGGCCCGCCGGGGCCGCCCGGCTCTTCGCCGCCCTGGTTGCTGCGGTTGCCGGTGGAGGCCATCACGTCCCCGCGCAAGTTCCAGCTGAGCTGCGGCTTGGTGCCGGCGGCCACGGCCTCGGCGTAGCGCCGCGCGGCGCGTTCCTGCGCGTCGTACTGCGCGATCTCGGCCGAGCGTTCCACGTCGGCCACCAGTTGCGGCAGCTCGGGCACGCCCAGGAACACGGTGCTCAGGCCTTCGGTGCCGGGCAGGCCGTCGCCCACCAGGCGGCGCAGCCGCACCTCGATCTGGCGCACGGCCGACTGCGTCTGCACCAGCTGCAGCTCGGCCTGCTGCAGCGTCTTCTGCGCCTGCACCAGTTCGCTGGCGCGTCCGCGGTCGGCGCGCACGATGGTCTCCAGCGCTTCCACCAGGCAGGCGGTCTTGCGCACGTGCTGGCGCCACACCTGCGCCGTCATGCGGTTGCGGCTGCGCTCCAGCTGCAGCGCCACGGCGGTGAGCGCGAGCTGCTCCTGCTGCGTGAGGTGGCCCCAGCGGGCGGAGTCGGCCAGCTGCGTGCGCCAGTCGACCAGGCGCTCGCTGCGTCCGCCGTCCCACAGCAGCTGGCTGATGTTGATGTTGGCGCGCAGTTGCAGCGCGGCACTTTCGGTGATGCCGCGGTCGCGCGAGCCCCCGGGCCCGAGCCCGGCGCCCACGCTGGCCTGCAGGCCGCGCGCGGCACGGGCTTCGTCGATGTCCTGGATGGCGGCCTCGGCCAGCAGGCGCGCGGCGCCCACCGCGTGGCTGCGCTCCAGGGTGTCCTTCACCAGCCCGGCCAGCGCGCTGCGCGGCTCGACAGGCGCCATCGGGGCCCCCTGGGCGTTTGCAGGGCTGGGCGGTTCGGGCGCGTCTTCATCCACGCAGCGGCCAGCGGCAGGGCCGGCCAGCGCCGCGCACAAGAGCACCACGGGCAGCAGGGCGAAAGGCGGACGGGGCGACATCGTCACAGTGTCGGCCGCGCTGGAGGGCGCCGATCGCCGGAGTTCAGGCGGGTTTCGGGCGCTGTTCGCGCGCTGTGCCCGTGCCGACGCGGGGCGGCGCAGCCGCCAGGGCAGGCCCGGGCGGGCGTGTCAGCCCGGGTTCACGCCGAACAGCCAGGCCAGGCCCGAGAAGCTGCCGAAGGCCAGCACCGTGCTGCTCATGATGATGCGCGCCACGCGCCCGCTGTCGGCGCCGTAACGCTCCGTCAGCAGGCTCACGTTGCTGGCGCTGGGAAGGGCGGCGGCCAGCGTCAGCACGACGAGCTGGAACTTCGTCAGCGGCGCACCCAGCGACAGCGCCGCGCCGCCCAGCAGGAAGACCAGCAGCGGGTGCACGAAGAGCTTGATCAAGGCCACGGGCAGGTAGTCGGCCACCGGCGTGCGGGTGTGCGCGTGCTGGCTGGAACGCCACAGCACCACGCCGATGGTGAACAGCGCCACCGGCGAGGCCGAGGCGGCCAGCATCTCCACCACCTTGGCCACCGGGCCGGGCAAGGTGAGCCCGGTGACCGAGAACACCGCGCCCAGCGCGATGGACCAGGGCAGCGGGTTGCCCAGGGCCGCACGCAGCGCGCGCAGCGCCGCCTGGCGGGCGCTGGCGCCCGCGGCATCGGCCGTTCCCCCAGCGGCGGCCGCGCCTGCGGCCTGCGCCAGCGCCAGACACAGCGTGCTGGTGATGAAGAAATCGGCCAGGATGGAGCTGATCACCGGCCCGGCTGCGGCGCTGCCCAGCAGCGCCACCAGCAGCGGCACGCCCATGAAGCCGGTGTTCGGGAAGGCCGCCACCAGCGCACCGAAGGCCGCGTCCTTCAGGCCCACGCGTTCGTTCATGGTCACCGCGATGGTGAAGAACACGATGAGCAGCGCCGCGGCCACGTAGACCGCCAGCACCACCGGGTTCAGCAGGTCGAACAGGGGCGTTTCGGCGCCGAAGCGGAACAGCATGCAGGGCAGCGCGAAATACAGCACGTAGCCGTTGAGCCCTGGGATGGCGCTTTCGGGCAGCACGCCGCGGCGCGCGGCCAGGTAGCCGCACAGCACCAGCGCGAAGAAGGGCAGCGTGACGGCGAAGATGGAAGGCACGGGCGCGGAGTATCGCAACCCCACACGCCGGCAGCGGCACCCCGTGCTTTATCGGCCGCCGGTGGGGATTCGTCGCAAGGTCGGGCAGGCGCGGCGCAGGCTGCGTAAGCTCGGGCTGTCGCGGCCTTCGACCGCAGGCACAGGAACTCAGCCCCCATGTCTTCTTTCTTCTCGGCCCTGGGTCGCGGCCTGCGCGGCGCGTGGTGGGCGCTGGACTTCACCCGCCGGGCGCTGCTGAACCTGCTGTTGCTGGCCGTGCTGGCCACGCTGCTGTGGTTGTGGCTGCGCGACGGCCCCGAACCGCTGCAGCCCAAGACGGCCCTGGTGCTCGACCTGCAAGGCCGCATCAGCGAACAACGCCCCGAATCGGGCCGCGGCAGCGCGCTGCGCCGCCTGGAAGGCGAACGCGACGAGCAGACCCGCCTGCGTGACGTGCTGGCCGCGCTGAAGGCCGCCGAGCGGGACCCCGCCATCGCCCACGTGCTGCTGCTCACCGACGGCCTGCAGGGCGCCGGCCTGGCCACGCTGCGCGAGGTGGCCGCCGCGATGCAGGCCGTGAAGGCCGCCGGCAAGCCCGTCTACGCCTGGGGCTCGAACTACGACCAGCCCAGCTACTACCTGGCCGCCCACGCCACCGAGTTGTGGCTGCACCCCATGGGCGGCATCGAGATCGTGGGCTACGGCCGCACGCGCAGCTACTACAAGGACCTGTTCGAGAAGGTCGGCGTCACGGCCCACGTCATCCGCGCCGGTCAGTTCAAGAACGCGGCCGAGACCTTCTCGGCCAGCGGCCCCTCCGAACAGACCAAGGAAGCCGATGCCGCGCTGTACAACGCGCTGTGGTCCACCTGGACCGGCGGCGTGGAGAAGGCCCGGCAGTTGCCCGCCGGCAGCGTGATGCAGGCCATCGATTCGCTGCCCGACAGCCTGGCGGCCGCCGGCGGCGACCTGGCCCGCTGGGCCGTGCAGCGCAAGCTGGTGACGGCGCTGAAGACCCGCGACGAGATGCGCGCCCGCCTCATCGAGCTGGGCGAGAAGGCCGAGGCCACGCCCGACAGCGCAGCCCCGCCCACCTTCCGGCAGGTGAACTGGCGTGCCTACCTGGCCCGCCAGAAGCCCGAGACCAGCGGTGATGCCCTGGGCATCGTGGTGGCCGAAGGCGGCATCAGCGACGGCCGCGCCGGGCCCGGGCGCATCGGCGGGCTGAGCACGGCCGAGCTGATCCGCCAGGCGCGCGAAGACAAGCAGATCAAGGCCGTGGTGCTGCGTGTGAACAGCCCCGGCGGCAGCGCCTTCGGCAGCGAACTGGTG
The DNA here is from genome assembly GCF_004016505.1 of Rubrivivax rivuli. Lineage (GTDB taxonomy): Bacteria > Pseudomonadota > Gammaproteobacteria > Burkholderiales > Burkholderiaceae_C > Rubrivivax > Rubrivivax rivuli. Next base: position 228,901 of record NZ_SACR01000002.1, read on the forward strand.
CGGCGCGAGCTCGAGCTCACGCGCGCGGCCGGCAAGCCCGTGGTGGTGAGCATGGGCGACGTGGCCGCCTCGGGCGGCTACTGGATCAGCCTGGCCGCCGACGAGCTGTTGGCCGACCCGGCCACCATCACCGGCAGCATCGGCGTGGTGGCCATGCTGCCCACGGCCGAGGGCGCCTTCAGCAAGCTGGGCATCCGCGCCGCCGGCGCCAGCACCACCTGGCTGGGCACCGCCTACGACCTGCGCACCGGGCTCGACCCGCGGCTTCGCACGCTGATCCAGAGCGGTGTCGACCACATCTACAAGGACTTCATCACCCGCGTGGCGCAGGCGCGCAAGACGACGCCCGAGAAGATCGACGCCGTGGCGCAGGGCCGTGTGTGGGCCGGCAGCCAGGCCCTCGGCCACGGCCTGGTCGACCGCCTGGGCGGCCTGAACGATGCCGTGCGCGTGGCGGCCGCGCGCGCCAAGCTGAACGAAGGCCACCGCGTGGTGTACGTCGAGGCACCGCCGGGTCGGCTGGACCGGTGGCTGCAGCGCTTCGGCCTCAGCGAGACCCTGGGCCCCCTGCTCAGCAGCCTGCAGGCCTGGCAAGGCGCGGCGGAAACGGCTGCAGCCACCGCCGCGCTGGCGCCCTTGCCCGCCGCCGCGGCGCTGCCGGTGCTGCAGGAACTGGAGGCGCTGGGCGTGCAGCCGGGCGCCATGGCGGCCGGCAAGCGGCCCTACAGCGCGGTGCTGCACTGCCTGTGCGAGGTGCCCTGAAGCGGGCTTGAACCGTCACTCGCGCCCGCACCGGGCGCGAGCAGCGGGGCCGCCTCAGCGGCACCGCGTCAAGGCAGGCGGGCCTGGATCAGCACGTCCACACGCCGGTTCGGCAGCAGGCACTCCTGCAACTCGGCCGGCTTGGTGAAACGCTGCTCGCAGCCTTCGATCTGCTGCGCGTCGCCGCGAGCGGCGGTGTTGATGAGCGCGGCGTCCAGGCCCAGGCGGACCAGCTCGGCCTTCACGGTGGCCACGCGCCGCTCGGAGAGGCGCTGGTTGTAGTCGCTATGGCCGGTGCTGTTCAGGCGGTCGGCATGGCCGGTGAGGGTGATGGACTGCACCACCAGCTTCTCGCGCAGGATGCGCTTCGCCAGCTGCTCCAGCCGCACGCGCGAGTAGGGCCGGGCCTGGCCGATCTCGTGTTTGTCGAAGTTGAACACCACCTCGGCAGACAGTTGCAGCAGCCGCTCGGTGACGGGCGGCACCGGCACGGGCACCGGCAACACCACGGGTGCGGGCACCGGGGGCGGGGCCGGCAGCGGCGGCGGTGCGGGTGGGGGCGGCGGTGCCGGGGGCGTGCAGCTGGCCGCCAGCGCCTGCGCTTCGCCCAGCAGGTCTTCGGCGATCTGCACGTAGGGCTTGGCGTGGCGCCACTGCTGCTGCTTGTGTTCGTTGCCGGCGTGCACCAGCTCCACCTCGGCACAGGCGGCCTTCTGCTGTGCGCAGGCCCAGCCGCTGTGGCCGCGCAGGGCGGCGGCGCGCTCCCAGAGGTCGGGGCGCAGGCGGTCGGCGCCGTTGACCAACGGGGTGTCGGTGGGCAGCGGGTTGCGGCCCTGCTCCATGCCGACCACCAGCTTCTCGGCCTCGGCCAGGGCCTCTTGCGGGAAGGCGCTGCGGTCGTTGCGCGTGTACTCGTGGAAGCTCACGTCCAGCCAGCACTGCGCCTTGCTGAGGAAGTAGTCGCGCACGGGCCGGCCGCGGTCGTTCAGGCCCTTGATGCGCGCCTGCATCGCTTCGTAGGTGCGCTGGTCGGCGCTGATGGCTTCGTCGCTGATGCGTTCGGCCGGCGGCTTGAGCTGGGCGCCTTGCGCGAAGGCGGGGGCGGCAGCCATGCCCGCCATCAAGGCGGCCAGTGCGGCCGCGAATGCGGCCATGAACGCGGTGGCCCGGGGGAGGTGTCTGTTCATCGCGGCAGGCTCCGGTTGACCTCGCGGTCGCGGCCCTTGAAGAGGTTCTCGTCGAACTTGAAGCGCAGGCGCAGGTAGACGCCGCGGCGGGTGTACTCGTAGCCGGTGAGATCGGCATCGCCGGCAAAGCCGCTGGCGTTGAAGCCCGCCGAGAGCCACAGGTTCTGGCGCAGCAGGTAGCCGGCTTCCACGCCGTAGGCCGTCTGGCGCGCGCCGCTGCCGCCGAACTGCGCGGCGGCGAGCACGCCCACATCCCAGTTCTCGGTGAGGTCGTAGACCAGCCGGCCGGCGACGAGCCGAGCGCCGAAGCTGTTGGGCACGCCGCCTTCGAACACATCACGCTGCCACTTGGCGGCCACGCGGCCGGTCAGCCACCAGGGGCGGCTGGGGTGGTAGTCGCCGTGGGCCGAGGCGATCCAGGCGCGGGTGCGCAGCTCGCCCACCAGCGCGTTGCTGGCGTCGCGCTCGGTCTTGTATTCCAGCTTGGCCAGCGCGTTGACGCGGTTGGTGTCGGTGTCGCGGTAGGCCACGCCGAGCTGGGCGCGGTCTTGCAGCACGTCGCCGCGCGCGGCGTAGTCGGTCTGCAGCAGGTGGTTGCGCAGCAGCAGCGTCCAGTCGCGGCTGAGCTTGCGCGCCAGCAGGCCCTGCCAGAGCAGGGTCTGGAAGCGTTCGTTGTCGGCCGTGCCGGCCACGTCGCCCGAACGCCGCAGCTCCACGCGTGTGCTGCCGCGCCACAGCGGGTGGGCCGTCCAGTCCAGGCCGAGGATCGCCGCGTTGACGGGCGCCGTGTTGCCACTGACCACACGCAGGTGCTCGTAGGCGCTGCTGACGCGCCAGCCTTCGGCGAGGTCGTGCACGTTGCGCACGCCGCTGGCCTGCACGAGGTCGCGGCCGGAGATGGCGTCGCGCAGGCGGTACTCGCTGAAGGCCTGCGTGTCGCGCAGGTAGCTGCTGTCGATGCCGAGCGCCACCGTCTCGGCACTGCGGCCGGTGTCGGACACACCGCCCAGCTGCACCCAGCCGCTTTGGCGCTCGTAGCGGCCATAGAGGCGCGTGCGTTCGGCCAGCAGGTAGTCGCCGCCCAGCGCCACGCGGCGGCGGGCGTCGCCGGAGATGTCGTTCTCGGCTTCGGCGCCGAGTGACAAACGCTCGGTGGCGCGCCAGCCCAGGCCCAGGCGCAGGCTGTCGCTGGCCAGCGCCGTGCCTGCGGGCAGGCTGCTGGCCGCGGGCGGCAGGCCGCCGCTCTGGCTGATGACGGGCAGGCCGGTGGCGGGGTCGACCGCCTGGTTGCCGAAGCCGAGAACACCGCCGCCCGAACCGCTGCCGATGCCGCTGCTCAGGCCCAGCGTGTTGTCGAAAGGCCAGCTCAGCGTGCCGCCGGGCAGCGTGCCCACGGTCTCACGTGCGCGGCGCAGACTGGCATCGAGCGTGAGGCTCTCGGTCGCGTCCCAGCGCAGGCCCAGGCCGGCGCCGCTGCGCGTGCCGCCAGCGGTGTTGCGGTCTTCACTGCGCAGGCCTTCGGCGTAGAGCTTGAATCCATCGGCCACGCGCACGGCGCCCTTGGCGAAGAGCTCGCCACGGCCCCCGTTCAGCGGCGCCGCCGGGTTGTTGAAGAGCGGCGACGAGCGGCCCCAGAACACACGCGCTTCGGTGCTCTCGCCCTCGTGCGCGAGTTCCACGCGCGCGGCCTTGCCATCCACCTCGCCGGTGCGGCCGGCCAAAGCGGCGGAGGTGCTGCGATTGGTCGGGTTGGTGTTGACGGTGCTGGTGCTCTGCGCCGCTTCCACCACCAGCGCGGTGCGTGGGGCCAGGCGCAGCGTGGCGTTGGCGCTCACCAGTTCATAGGGTGCCAGCACGTTGCGGTCGGTGACCACCGAGCCACCCACTTCCACGGCGGAGCTCAGGCGCCACTGGCCGTCGGCGCCCAGCACCCAGAAGGCCTCGCCGCCCTGATCGACCTCGTAGGTGATGCGCAGGCTCACCGGGTTGAGCTGCTCGTCCACCGCCGGCAGGAAGCTGGTGAGCAGGATGCGGCCCGAGAAAGGCTCGAAGCTGTAGTCCACCAGCCGCACCAGCGCACGCACGCTGACGATGCGGGAAGGCTGCAGGCGGTCGCGCACCACGACCTCCACCTTCTCGCTGCCCTCCAGCACGCCGTTGTTGCGCAGGCCGTAGGGGCCCGAGCCCTGGCTGGCGATCTCTTCCACCACCTGGCGCAGCGTGTCGCGCGTGGCGAACACGTTGCCCGTGAAAGCGCCGGCCTCGTGGTGCAGGCGCAGGCCGGTGGCGGTGCGGTTGTAGTTGCCCAGGCTTCGTTGCTTCAAGGACGCCACGGCGCCCTGGCCGATGGCCTGCGTGAAGCCGTCGCCAGTGACGAAATCGCCGTAGAGCGCGTAGCTCTTGTCCTTGTCGATGCGCACGTAGAGGCGGTCGCCGCTGCGCGCGTCGAAGCTGCGCAGCGAGGCGTCGCCGTACACGGGGTAGAGCTCGTCGGGCCGCACGTCGCGCAGCAGGCGCGCGCGCGTGGCCTTGTCGCTGTCGTAGGCCGCCGTCAGCAGCAGGTCGCCGCGGATCGTGCCCTTCAGGTAGAAGGCCGCGCGCGCCGCGGCGTTGGCCTTGCCCCCGTTGAACTGGCGGCTCCACGACTCGATCTCCTGCTCGAAGCCGTCTTGCCGGCGCGGCTGCGAGAGCTGCACCTTGTTGCGGAAGCTCAGGATGCCTTCCACCAGGCCGGCCGCCACCATCGGCCGCTGGTCGGGCACGAAGCTGATGACACCGGCCGCCTCTTCGGCGCCGGCGCTGATGCGCACGCGCACGTCCTGCGCTTCGGCCGGGGCCAGCAATGTGAACTCGGCAAGGCCGCCCTCCACCTTCAGCTGCACGCCGGGCGTGGCGCGGTCGGCATCGAGCCGGCGCGGGCCGAACTCGTCGGTGCGCGCACCCGGCAGCAGCACGCGGCCGCCGGAGTGTTCGATGGTGGCGAACACGGCCTGCTTCAGCGGCTGGCCGTCGCGGCCGAAGAGGCGCAGCGTCAGGCGCACCGGCGCCTGGCCATCGGCGGGCACGGCGTTCTGGTCCACCTCCACCACGATGCGGCCCACGGCGCCGTTGGGCGCGTAGTCCACCCCGCCCTGCTCACCGCGGAAGCGCAGCGGCGCCTGCGCGTCCTGCCCAGGCTGGCGCGGGTAGAGCGTGGCATCGCCCGCGGTGCTGGGCGTGTAGCGCACATCGGCCGGTGTGCCGGCGGGCGGCTGGGTCTGCGCCTGCACCGGGGCCTGCGCGGCCAGGGCCACGGCGCCCAAGGTCAGCAGCCGGGTCAGGCTGTCGGCCATGAAAGGCTCAGCGCGCGCCATCGCTGCCTCCTTCGCGGCGCGCACCGGGCGCGGTGCCGCTGTCGCGGCCGGCCGGGGCGGGTTGGTTCATCGGCAGCTGGGAGGTGGGCACGTGGGTTTCGTCGGCCGCGGGCTGGGGCGGTCTGGGTTTCGTGTCGCGCGCCTTGGGCGCCTGCTGGTTGGCGCCGTCGGTGCCCTGCTGCGGCGAGTTCAAAGGCGTGAGGCCGTGCGCCTTGCTGTCGAAGCGCAGCGCCGGGCCGCCCTTCTTCTCGGGCTCGGGGGCGCGCACCTCACCCTGGGCGCGGCGGGCTTTCACCTGTTCCAGCACGGTGTTGCTGCAGCTGCCCTCGATGAAGTCGGCGCGGTGCAGCTCGCCGTTTTTCAGGTCCAGCCACAAGCTGCCGGCATCGCCCAGGTTGCGGTTGCTGGACGTGGTGAGGCGCGAGCCACGCGGCAGCGTCAGCGGGTCGGCCTTCAGCACCGCGCTGCGCGGCGGCACGCCGCAGACGCTGTACTTGCCTTCGCTGTCGCTGATGAGCGTGGTGCCGTCCTGCATCACCAGGCGCACCCCCGGGATGCCCAGCTCTTCGGCGTCTTGCACGTGGTTGCCATTGCAATCGACGAAGACCTTGCCCAGCACGCAGGCGTCGGTGGTGAAGACGCCGCCGCTCACCCGCACGCGGAAGGCGGCGTCGTTGGTGGCCACGCTGCCCGGCAGCGGGTTGAAGCTCGCGTCCACGCAGCCCGCCGGCTGGCCGCAGGCATGGCCGCGCGCCCGGTTGATGCCGTCGCCCTGCTGCGCCCCCACGCCCACACGCAGGCGGTAGCGCAGCACGAGCTGGCGGCTGGCCGGCATGGGGCCGAGGTTGAAGGCCAGGGTCGGGCCCACACCCCCTTGCGGGTCCGCAATCGGCACGTCACCCACCATCGCCGTGCCGCGGATGTAGGTGAAGCCCGCCGGCAGGCGGTCCACCACCGTCGTCTGCCGCGGCAGCGCGCCGCTGGGCACGCTGACGGTGATGGTGTAGCGCACGCTGTCGCCCACCTCGGCCTGCGCCTTGTCGCCCGTCTTGCTTAAGCCCACGGCGCCGGGCAAAGCAGGGTCGAGCGGGATGTGGTTGTGGATGATGTTGGCGCCGCCCGAGCCCGAAGTGAGGCTGAGGAAGTAGGTGGTGGCCGTGCCGATGGCGCCCGTGGGCGCGGTGGCCTGCGGCTGCACCGGGAACACCGAGCCCGGCCCACCGCCCGGCACCAGCGGCCCGGCGGCCGGCGGGATGGCGCTGGAGACGAAGCTGTAGCCCGCCGGCGGCGTGACCGTCAGACCGAAGGTGCAGCTGGCCGGCGCGCCCGGCCCGAAGAGGAACTGGTAGAAGCCGTCGCTGCCCACCGTCATCGAAGCCGCATCGCCGCTGAGCGTGTAGCCGCCCAGCGTGGCGCCCACCAGCGCGGTGGCCGGGTTCCAGCCCGTGCAGGCGCCCACCGGCGCCAGGCGCACCACCGAGCCCGGCACCGGCGTGCGCAGGCCCGAGTCGTAGACCACGCCGCTGGGGTCCACCGGCAGGCTTTGCTGCGGCAGGTCCTGGCCCGGCGCCAGCACCACCGTCAGCGCTGGTGTGTTGCCGGTGCCCACGCAAGAACTGGCGGTGCCGGCCGGCGGTGTGGCGTTGCAGCTGGCGCCGCTGCTGCCCGGCGCGGTGTTGCCGTTGACCGGGTAGCCGTAGACCACGCCCGAGCCGGGCTCGCGGAAACGCACCGCCAGCGGCACGCCTGGCAGCAGGTTGGGCACGCTGTAGGCGCCGCTGGCATCCGTCGTGGCGCGGCCGACGATGGCGCCCGTGGCGGGGTCGACCACTTCCACCAGCCAGCCGGCCAACCGGCGGTCACCCGCGTCGAGCACACGCGAGCCGCTGCCGATGTCGTACCAGACCGTGCCCGACACCGAAGCGGCCCGCTGCACCGGCGTCGGCGTGCGGCAGGCGTTGTGCTCGATGGCCGGCGTGCACACCGGCAGCGCGGCGGGGTTGTTGTTGAAGGCGTCGCGCTCGGCCGCGCTGGGGCCGCGCGCCGGCAGTTCACCGCCGCCTTCGACCATCACCACGTTGTTCACCGGCGAGGCCGTGGCCGCCGCGGCCCCCACCGCCACGCTGGCGGTGATGGCATCGGCCGCCACTGCGCCCGCGGCGATGACGGTGCTGCTGCTGCAGCTGAAGCTGCTGGCGCCCGCGGCGCCGCTGCACACCCAGCCGTTGCCGGCGGGCGTGGCGGCCAGCGTCAGGCCGGCGGGCAGGCGGTCGCTCACGGTGTAGGCACCGCTGCTGGCGATCTCACCCACGTTGCGCACGCTCAAGTGGTAGCCGCCGCTGTAGCCCACGGTGAAGGGCGCGCCCACCGCGCTCTTGCTCACGCGCAGGTCGGGCGAGTTGCCGATCTCGCCGAAGTTGTTGTTCAGCGCCTGCGCGCCGGGGCCCAGCACCACGGCCGCGATGGCCGAAGGCACGGTGCCCGGCCCGGTGGCCGTGCCGCCCAGCGTGCCGGCGGTGGTTCTGCCGTTGACGGTGCCGGCCGGCTGCGTGGGCTGCGTGACGGTGTAGGTGCCCGGGCGCAGACCGTCGAAGCTGTAGCGGCCGTCAGCACCTGTCACCGTGGTGAGGCTCACCGCGTTGCCAAGGTCGTCGGTGCCGGTGAGCACCAGGGTCACGCCGGGCAGGCCGCCTTCGCTGGGGCCGACGATGCCGTCGTTGTTGTTGTCGGCGTAGACGATGCCGCTCAGGCCAGCCGCCGGCACTTCGCCGAAGTTGTTGGCCACCGAAGCCGCGCCCACGCCCAGGCTCACGGCCGTGATGGCGCTGGGTGCGGTGGCCACGGCCGTGGCCGTGCCGCCGGTGCTGCCAGCCACCGTGCGGCCGTTCACCGTGGCCGGCGGCTGCGTGGGCTGGCGCAACGCGTAGTTGCCCGGGGCCAGGCTGCCGAAGCTGTAGCTGCCATCGGCCGCGGTGGTGGTGCTGCGGCTGATGCTGCGGCCTGCGGTGTCGGTGCCGGTGAGTTCGATGGTCACACCAGCGATGCCGCCTTCGGTGCCGTCGATGAGGCCGTTGTTGTTGGCATCCAGCCAGACGCGACCTTCGATGGCACTGTTGTTCGGGATCTCGGCGAAGTTGTTGCCGCTGGACGTAGCGCCCGAGGTCGCGAGCACGATGCCCGCCACCGCGCTGGGCAGCGTGGCCACGGGCGTGGCGCTGCCACCGGCGCTGCCCGCCGTGGTGATGCCGTTGCTGGTGCCGGCCGGCTGCGTGGGCTCGGTCACGGTGTAGGTGCCGGGGCGCAAGTCGGCCACGCTGTAGCGGCCATCAGCGCCGGTGACGAGGTTGCGCGTGACGGCCGCGCCGGTGTCGTCGGTGCCGGTGATGACGAGCGGCACGCCGCCCAGGCCGGCATCGCCAGCGGTGTCTTGCAGGCCGTTGTTGTCGAGGTCGAGGAAGACGGTGCCGCTGATCGAGACCGGCAGCAGTTCGCCGAAACGGTTGTCGGTGCTGGTGCCGCCTGCGACCAGCGTGATGCCGCTCAGGGTGCTGGGCGTGCTGCCCACGGCTGTGGCGCTGCCGCCGGTGCTGCCGGCGCTGCTGCGGCCGTCGACGGTGGTGACGGGGCCGGCTGCGGTATTGACCACCGGCTGCGCTGCCTGCTCGGTGACGGTGTAGCCGCCGGGGCCGGCGGCCAGCAGGTCGGTGAAGCTGTAGTTGCCGGCGGCGTCGGTGGTGGCGGTGCGCGTGACGTTGTTGCCCGCCGCGTCGGTGCCGGTGAGCGTGACCACCACGCCCGCGATGCCGCTTTCGCCGCCCTGGCGGATGCCGTCGTTGTTGGTGTCGAGGTAGACCGAGCCCGAGAGCGTGGCCGCACGTTCGCCGAAGTGGTTGCCGGCCGAGCCCGTGGTAGGCAGGTTGCTGATCGTGATGGCGTTGCCCACACCGCTGCTGCCGCTGCCGCCCGGGTTGGTGGCGCCTTCGCCATAACCGGCGGGCTGCACTTCGCACAGCGTGTAGGTCAGGCCGGCGGACACACCGCTGAAGCTGTAGTTGCCGCTGGCGTCGGTGGTGGTGGTGGCCACCACGGCGCCGCTGCAGTTGGGGCCCAGCACGAGGCGGATGGTCACACCAGGGATGGTGCCGTCGCCCGCGCCCAGGGTGCCGCTGCCGTCGCGGTCGATGTAGACGCTGCCGGTGATGGGCGCGATGGGCAGTTCGCCGAAGAGGTAGCCGGTGGCCTGCACCGCGGCGCCCAGCACCACGCCCGAGATGCGGTCGTTGGTGGCGGTGCTGCCGCCGGTGCTGCCCGCAGTGTCGCGGCCGTCGTTGAAGACACCGGCCGCTGGCGGGATGGCGCCTTCGGTGACGGTGTAGCCGCTGGCATCGCTTTGCAGCAGGCCGTCGAAGCTGTAGTTGCCGCTGGCGTCCGTCACCGTGCTCAGGCTCACGGCCGCGCCGTTGATGTCGGTGCCGGTGAGCGTGACGGGCACGCCGGGGATGCCGGTCTCGCCGGCATCACGCACGCCGTTGTCGGTGTTGGCGGGCGTGGCGGGCGAGTAGTCGGCGTACACCGCACCGGCCAGGCTGGCCACGGTTTCGCCGAAGTTGTTGTTCGGCGAACCGGCCGCGGCCAGGTTGGTGACGGTGGCCACGTTGCCGGCGCTGCCATTGGCCGTGCCGGTGCCGTAGCCGCCGGGCTGCGTCTGGCAGACCAGGTAGTTCTGGAAGGCCCGCACGTTGTCGAAGCGGTAAGTGCCGTCGGCCGCGGTGGTGGTGGTCTGCACCGTGGTGCCGGTGCTGCAGTCGGCGCCCTGCACCAGGCGCAGCGTCACGCCGGGCAGGCGGCCGATTTCTGTGCCGCCGAGCGTGCCGTCGCGGTCGCGGTCGATCCACACCAGGCCGCTGACGCTGCTGAGCTGCACCTCGCCGAAGTTGAAGGCCGTGCCGTCGGCGCCGCTGGAGAGGTCGATGGCGGCGATGCGGTCGGTACCGGCGGCGGGCGTGTCGGGCTGCGCCGTGCAGCCGGCGGCACAGGCGCTGCCGCCGACCAGCCCCGGGTTCACCGGGCCGTTGCGCAGGCCGGCCGGGCTGGCGGGCAGCGGCTGCTCCAGCGTGTAGGGCACCAGCGGGTCCAGGCCCGTGAAGCTGTAGCTGCCGTCGCCCGCGGTGGTGGCGGTGGCCAGCACGCTGCCGTCAGCGGCGTTGAGCAGGCGCACCGTGGCGCCAGAGATGGCGGGGTCGGTGGCGGCATCGCGCAGGTTGTTGGCGTTGGCGTCGAGGTACACAAAACCCGACAGGCTCACGCGCCGCAGTTCGGGGAAGTTGTAGTTCGTGCCGCTGACGCTGGCACCCAGCACCACGCCGCTGTGGCTGCTGTTGCCATTGCCGCCGCCGGCCGCGTAGGTGCCGCCAGCGCTGCCGGCAGGCGCAGCCACCGGGCCGTTGTCGTAGCCCGCGGGCTGCGTCTGCGTGAGCGTGTAGCCCGCGCCGTTGGAGGGCGCCAGGTTGTTGAAGAGGTAGTTGCCGCTGGCGTCGGTGGTGGTGCTGCGGTTCACCACGTTGCCGTAGGCATCGGTGCCGGTGAGCGTGACGGTCACGTTCGCCACGCGCGGCTCTTGCCCCGCGGCCTGGGGCGTGCCGCCGTTGGCGCCGCTGCGCACGCGGTCTTCGAACACCGTGCCCGCCAGCGACGAGCGCTGCACCGTCACCGTGCTGGTGCCGGTGTTGTTGCCGCCGGGGGTGTCGATGCCGCCGATCTTGATGGGGTCGGTGTCCACCGTGGCGCTGTTGGTCACGCTGCCGCTGCCAGGGTAGCTGGTGATGCGCACCGGCACGGTGATGGTGGCGGTGCCGCCGCTGTCCAGCTGGCCGAGCGCGCAGCTCACCGTGACGCCGCTGCGCGTGCAGTTGCCGTTGGCCGGCTGCAGGCTGCGTGTCCAGGTGATGGGGCCCGTCACTTCGGCCTGCGCCGGCAAGGTGTCGGTGAGGTCGGTCTGCAGCGCATTGCCCGGGCCGTTGTTGACGACCGTGATGACCCAGTCGAAGGGCTGCATCAGCGTGGGGCTGGCCACGGTGGCGGCCTTGCTCACGCGCAGGTCCACGCGCTGGCGCGTGGTGGTCTGCTCGTTCTCGGTGTTGTTGCCGGCCTGGGTGTCGGGCTCGTTGGAAGACACCGTGGCCACGTTGTTGAAGATGTCGCCGGTGGGCGCCGGTTGGTCCAGCACCTCGAAGCGCAGGAAGATGTTCTTGGTAGCGCCCACCGCCAGTTCGCCGACGCCGGCACCGGTGCTGGCCGTGCCCGCCGGCACGCTGCAAGTGAAGGGCGGAATGGCCGTGCCGGGCGCCGAAGTCACGTTGGGGTTGCTGCACAGCGGCGCCGGGTTGCAGGTGCTGCCGCCGAAGGTGGTGACGTCGCAGACGAAGCGCACGCGCTTGCCGGCCGGGGGCGTCATGGTCTCCGTCACCTGCGCGCCGGTGGCGTAGGAGGGGCCGCTGTTGTTGACGCTGACCTGGTAGGCCAGGAAGGTGCTGCCCGCCGTGTAGGCCACGGGGTCGAAGTTGACGGCGCCGACGCGGTCGGTCTTGTTCACCAGCAGGTCCACCGCCGCGGCGGTGACGGCCAGCGTGGCGCTGCGTTCGTTGTTGCCGTTGTCACCACCGGCGGGGTTCTCGACGCTGGTGGTGTTCACGCGCGCCAGGTTGCCGAAGCTGCGCGCCGGGTTGCCGGCCTGGAAGTTGGGGCGCACCAGCAGCGTGATGGTCTGCGTCTCGCCGCTGGCGAGGGTGCCGATGGTGCAGCTGAAGTTCGAGCTGCCCGGCGTGAGCACGGCGCCGGCCGCGATGCTGCAGGTGGAGCCCGATTTCGACGAGGTGATCTGCGTCACCGTCACGCCGCTGTCGCCGCCGGGGAAGGTGAACTGGTCGCTCACCGTCACGCCCAGCGCCGGGCTGGGCCCGTTGTTGCGGAACGAGAGCACGTAGGTGGCCACCTCGCCCGCCCGCACCGTGCCGGGTGTGACCGACTTGCCGGTCATCTCGACATCGGCGATGGGCTCGATGACCACGGTGTCGCTGGCGCTGTTGTTGTTCGGGTTGGGGTCGCCTTCGTTGACGTTGCGCACCGTGGCGGTGTTGGTGAAGCTGCCTTCGCTCATCGGGCGGTTGACGACGATCACCACCGTCACGCTCTGGCCCTGCAGCAGCTGCCCGCCGTTCTGGCTGCACACCACCTCGTTGCGAACGCTGCTGCAGTTGAAGGTGGCCGTGCTGCCGGCCGAGGGCGTGGCCGTCAGCGAGGCCACGCTGGTGTTGGACACGAAGGCCGGCAGGCTGTCGCTGATGACCACGCCCGTGGCGGCCTGGGGCGTGGCCGAGACGTTGCTCACCACCAGCGTGTAGGTCACCGAGCCCTCGCTGGTGCTCACCGTCTTGTCGCCGCCCGTGGGCGTGCTGGTCACTTTGGTGATGGCCAGGTCGGGCTGCACCGTGGTGCTGGTGTTGGTGGCGGTGGCGCAGTCGTTGGTGGGGTTGGGGTCGGTCTCGGCCGGGGGCGAGGCCAGGCCCGCTCCGGCGCCCGCGGGCACCGAGCCGCCCGTGCAGGCGGTGTTGCCCACACTGCCGGCTGCATCGGCACGCGTGACGATCGTCAGCGTCGGCAACGAGGCGTTCACCGCCAGGCCGCCGGTGTTGGGGTGGCTGCACACGATGGTGGGCGCACCGCTGGCGTCGCAGCTCCAGCCCGTGCCGCTGGCGCTGACGAAGCTCTCGCCGCTGAGCTGCTCCACCACGCGCAGCGGCCCGGTGGCCGTGCGCGGGCCGTTGTTGCTGACGGTGATGCTGGAGCTCATGTTCGCCCCCTGCGCCACCGGGTTGGGTGTCTTCGATTTCGACAGCCGCAGGTCGGCCCCGTCGGGCAGCACGTTGACGTTCACCGAGCCGCTGTTGTTGCCGGCGTCGGGGTCGTTGGAGCTGGCAGCGATGGACGCGGTGTTGGTGTAGCTGGTGCCCGTGGGCCCCACCGCCGCATTGCCCGGCGCCTGGGCCACGACGGTGATGTCGTCAGCCGCGCTGGTGGGCATGCTCGCGCGGGTGCAGCTCACCACGTTGGCGGCGTTGCTGCAGGCCCAGTTGGTGCCGGCGGCCGAGACGAAGGTCCAGCCGGCGGGCAGGGTGTCGGTGACGACCACGTTCGTGGCCGTGGCCGGGCCGCCGTTGCGCGGCTGGATGCGGAAGCTGACGTTGCTGCCGGCCACCGCCGGCACGGCGGAGATCACCGATTTCTGCGCAATGCGGATGTCGGCCCCCGGCAGCACCGTGGTGCTGGCGGTGGCGGTGTTGTTGGCGGTGTCGGGGTCGGCGGTGCCGCCCGTGGCCGGGGCCACCGAAACGCTGTTGGTCACGGTGCCTCCGGCCGCGTTCACGCGGCCCACCAGCGTGATGGCCGGGATGGCCGCGCCCGCGGCGTGCGGGCCGGGCCGGGTGCAGCTGACGGTGCCAGCGCTGTGGCTGCAGGTCCAGCCCGAGCCTGCTGCGGACACGAAGCTCACCGAAGGCGGCAGGGTGTCGGTGACGACGATGTTGCCCGAGGCGTTCGGCCCGGCATTGCTGACGGTCAGGGTGTAGCTCAGGTTGGCGCCGCCCACCACCGGGTCGGGCGTGCCGACCTTGGCGATGGCGAGGTTCGCACCGCTGATGACGGACGTGGTGGCGTTCTGGGTGTTGTTCGCGGGGTTGGTGTCGTCGTCGGCGGTCAGCACGGCCGTGGCGCTGATCGTCGTGGGGCCAGGGCCGAGCGCACGCCAGGTCAGCACGATGTCGCGCAGGTCGGCACCGTTGCCGCCCAGCGTGCCGAGTTCGCAGCGAACCACGGTTGCCGACAAGGGCGCGCAATTGGCGGCCGCCGGCGAGGCGCTGAAGAAGGTGGCCCCCGAGGGCACCGTGAAGGTCAGCCGCGTGTTCAGCGCCGAGGCCGCCGCGTTGTTGTCGATGCGCAGGCTGTAGGTGTACAGGCCGCCGGCGGGCACCGGATCGGGGTCGTCGACGAGTGACGCGATCTGGGGGTCGGAGGCCCAGGCAGCCGCTGGCAGCAACATCAGCGCCAGCGCAACACGGGCCCACTGGCAGAGCCCGCGCGCTCCGATGCGCAAGCCACGACTCAAACGGTTCGCAGAGATGCGCAAACTGGCTCCAACCCCATTGATGCGTCAGGGTGCTGCCGATGCCCCTGCTGATCAGATGTTAGCCGACCAGTCAGGCATGACCGGGATCCTGGCCAGGGCGAAGTTCCGGCACCGGCGCTTCCGCGCCGCAGGCAGCGCATCCCCTGGACGCTGCAGCGTGTCGCACAGCGCAGGCGCGCAGTGGGCCTCGGTTCGCAAAATCAGCCATGCCCTCACCCACCACCCCGCCGCCGCCCAGCCCCACCGCCCTTTCGAGGCTGCTTCTCGCGGGCCTGGCTGCGCTGTGCGCCACCGCGGCACTGCAGGTCGCGGCCGCCCAGGGTCCCGCGCCGCCGCCCGGCCTGCCCGCGCTGGAAGCGGCGATCTCACGCACCTGGCAGGCCGCCGGCGTGCCCGGCGCTGCGGTGGTGGTCATCGAAGGCGGGCGCGTGGTGCTGGCGACCGGGCATGGCGTGGCCGATCTCGCGAGCGGTCGCGCCGCCACCCCGAACACGGTGTTCCGCGCCGGTTCCATCAGCAAGACCTTCACCGCGATGGCGGCGCTGGCCCTGGCGGAGGAAGGGCGCCTCTCGCTGCAGGCACCGGTGGCGACCTTGTTGCCCGAGTGGGCGCACGACAACCGCTGGGCTGCCACCGATCCGGTGCGCCTGGTGCACTTGCTCGAGCACACGGCGGGCCTGGACGACGTGCGCTACCGGCACTACCTCCTCGACAGTGCCACCCTGCCCCTGGCCCAGGCGCTGCCGGCTTTCGGGCCCTACGCGGTTCGTTGGCGCCCGGGCAGCGGCACGGCCTACAGCAACGCCGGCCCCGTGGTGGCAGGCCGCGCGATCGAACGCGTGGCGGGCACCGACTTCGCCGCCTTCGTCACGCAGCGGTTCACGGCGCCGCTGGGCATGGCCAGCGCGCGCTGGACCCGCAGCGACGACATCGAGGTGCGACTGGCGCGAAGCTACGGCAGCGACGGCCGCACGCCTGAGCCCTTTGTCGAGACCCCCGCGCGGCCCAGCGGCTCGCTGAACATCAGCGCACGCGATCTCGCAAGGCTGCCGCAGGTGCTGCTGGGCCGCGGCGAACTCGACGGGGTGCGGGTGCTCACGCCGGCGTCGGTGGCACGCCTGGAGCAGCCCGCCACCGGCGCGACGGCCGCACAACCGGGCCTGGTCCTGGGCTGGGGCCCGGGCCTGCAGGCCGATGCCGAGGGCCGCGCGGTGTTCTACGGCCACGACGGCAGCATCGACGGCTTCGTCGCACGCTTCGCCTACGCCCCGACGCTGGGGGCGGGTTACGTGGTGATGGCCAATTCGCTGTCCGACGCACCCCTGGCCGTGGCTGCGCAGATCCGTGCCTACCTGGAGCGGAAGCTGCCGCCTCCGGCCGCCACCGGGCAGCCCGTGAGTGCCGCGGAGCGCGCGGCCTGGGCAGGCCAGTACCAGAGCCTGACGCCGCGCCAGGAACTGTTGCGCGGCCTGATAGGCCTGACCCAGTGGGAAGGCGCCGCTTTCGACGGCGACGTGCTGCGCTACGGGGGCCGGCGCTGGCTGCACCAGGGCGGCGGCGTCTTCCGCGCCGAATCCGCAGCCGCGCCCGGCCTGGTGTTCACGGCGCCAGGCCCCGAACGTGCCGAGGTGCAGGCCCACACCCGCGACGGGTCGCGCCGCCGCGTGCCGGCCTGGGAAGCGGCGCTCAAGCAAGGCAGCCTGGCGGTGGCGGCGGTGGTGCTGCCGCTGAGCCTGCCGCTGGCCCTGTGGTGGGCATGGGCCGCGTGGCGCGGGCGCCTGGGCCCCACGGGCCGCCGAGGTGCCGCCTGGGCGGCGCGCGGTCTGCCGCTGCTAGCGCTGTGGACGGCGGTGGCGGTGCCGGCGGGCGTGCTGGCACTCCTCGGCACGGCCGACCTGCAGTGGCTGGGACGCCCCACCTTGGCGGGCTGGGCGCTGGCCGGCATCGGCGCCCTGGCGCCGCTGGTGTGGCTGCTGGGCGCCTGGGTTTGGTGGCGGTCGGCGCTACCGCGATGGCCGCGCGTGTTGGGTGGCCTGCACTTGCTGCTGGCGGCCCTGCTGCTGGGCTGGCTGGCCAGTCACGGCTGGCTCGGCATGCGCATCTGGCACTGACGCCTCCGGCCAGGCCCGGGGCAGCCCCACTTCAGCCTTCAAGCTGAGGGCCAGGCTTGCCGGCCTCGACGACGTAGCGCGCCTGGGTGTGCAAAGCACTGTCGGGCAGCCGGGCATCGGCCACCGCGTGCAGCCGCACTTGCAGGCGCCCGGGCTCCAGCACGAAGCTCTGGTAGCCGCGCTGGTCGCCACGCACGTGCAGCAGGTGCGGGTTCACTGGGCGCAGCGTGTCCAGCCGGGCCTGCGGCAGGCCCAGGCTGCTGATGGAGGTGCCGACGAACTCGCTGCCGATGACCGGGGCCTTGGGGTCGTCGTAGTCGGCCTTGAGTTCGGCCACATAGTGCGCGTGCACATCACCGCCCAATGACACCAGCCCCGGCACGCGGCGCTCGGCCGCGGTGCCCAGCAGGCGGGCGCGCGTGGCAGCGTAGCCGTCCCAGCCCTCGGTCCAGTAGCGACCGCGGGTGGGGCCGGCGGGGTCGGTCCAGCTGCAGCGCGCCATCAGCGTCTGCTGCAACAGCAGGTTCCAGGGCCGGTCCAGCGCCCAGCCCTCGGCGAGCCACTGCTCTTGCGCTGCGCCCAGCAGGCTGCGGTCGCGCGCCAGCAGCGCCGGGCATTCGGCGACGTCCACCGTGTTGCTGCCGCCGCGGCCGGGGCGCGGGCAGGCCTGCGGGTCGCGGTGCTGGCGGGTGTCCAACAAATGCAGGCGCGCCAGGCGTCCCCAGTCGAGCCGGCCGGTGATGCGCATGGCGCCGCCCACCGGGCGCGCGGCCTTGGGCCAGGGCAGGAACTCCCAGTAGGCCTGGTAGGCCGCGGCGCGCTGGGCCGCGAAATCGGGTTGCAGGTCCTGGCCCTGCAGGCCGGCGTAGTCGTTGTCGACCTCGTGGTCGTCCCAGATCAAGAACCACGGTGCGGCGGCGTGCGCAGCCTGCAGCGCGGGGTCGCTCTTGTACTGCGCATACCGCGCGCGGTAGCCGGCCAGCGTGCGCACCTTGCCGCCCTCGTGGCGGCGCGGCGCGTCGGCGGGGCTGCTGTCGCGGCCGTATTCGTAGATGTAGTCGCCAAGAAAGACCACGAGCTCGGGCGCCTCGGCCGCGGCATGGCGCCAGGCGGCGTAGTGGCCGACATCGAAACGCTGGCAGCTGGCGGTGACGAAGTGCAGGCGCTGCACGCGCGCATCGGGCGCCGGCGCGGTGCGCGTGCGGCCCACCGGGCTGCGCTGGCCCAGGGCTTCGAAGCGGTAGAAGTACCAGCGCTCGGGCTGCAAGCCGGTGGGCTCGGCGTGCACGCTGTGGGCGTCCTCGGGCACGGCGGTTTCGGTGCCGCGCGCGGCGATGCGCGTGAAGGCCTCGTCTTCGGCGATCTCCCAGCGCACCTCGGCCTGCGCGGGCAGGTCGGGGCCGGTCAGCATCGTCCACAGCACCAGGCCCCGCGGCTGCGGTTGGCCCGAGGCCACGCCCAGCGCAAAGCGCGCCGTGTCGGCGGCGCGCGCGTGGCGCACGAACAGTGGCGCGGCCACCGCAGCGGCCGTGCCGGCCAGGACCTGCTGCAGCCAATGGCGGCGGGCTGCCATCGTCAACGCGGCAGCGCCGCCGGGCGCGCCAGGTCTTCGAGCGAGGCGCCCTGCTGGCGCAGCAGCGCCTCCAGCGCCGGCAGCAGCGGGCCCAGACGTTCGTCGATGGCAGCGCGCACGGTATCCACGAAGACCTGCGTCTGGCGCTCGATCTCGATGTTCAGCCCCGCGCCCTCGGCCTTCTCGGCGAAGGTGGTCATGCGCAGCGTCTCGGGGATCAGCCACACCTCGAACCAGCCGCTGCCATCGGCCGCGCGGTGGGCCTCGGCCACGGTGAGGCTGGCGCCGTTCACGGCGATGTAGCCCTTGGCGAAGACGTAGCGCATCCACGGCGCGGGCACGCCAATGCGCAGCACGCAGTTGTTCTCGGGCCGCCGCACCTGCACCACCGTGGCGAGGAAGTCGATGTGGCCGCTGAGCGGGTGGCCGCCGATCTCGGCGCCGTCTTTCGCGGCGCGTTCCACGTTGATGCGGCTGCCCGCCTGCAGGGTGCCCAGCGTGGTGAGCGCCAGGCTCTGCTGCATCACGTCGAAGCTGGCGGCGTCGTCGCCCACGCGTTCAGTGACGGTGAGGCAAACCCCGTCCACCGAGACGCTGGCGCCGATGGCCAGCCCCTCGGTGAAGCCGGGCGGCAGTTCCAGGATGAAGCTGCGCAGCCCGGGGCGGTCGGTGATGCTGCGGACGGAGGCGATGCCTTGAACGATGCCGGTAAACATGGATGGGCAGCTTAGCAGCGCTGCCTACACTCGGTGGCCATGGACGACAACGGCGCGCTGGCGCACTTCAGTCTGCTGGCCCCGCCACCGGGGTTCGCGGCCGATCCCTACCCCACCTATGCCGCACTGCGCCGCACACGCCCCGTGCACCGCCTGGGCCCCGACAGCTGGCTGCTGACACGGCACGCCGACGTCCTGGCGGCCTACCGCAGCACGCAGCTCAGCAGCGACAAGCATCGCGAGTTCGCGCCCAAGTTCGGCCCGGGCTCGCCGCTGTTCGAGCACCACACCACCAGCCTGGTGTTCAACGATCCGCCACTGCACACCCGCGTTCGCCGCATCCTGATGGGGGCCTTGAACCAGCGCGCCATCCAGCGCATGGAAAGCGGCCTGCACGCATTGGTGGACGGCCTGCTCGACCGCCTGGCCGACAGGCCGGCGCCCGACCTCATCGAAGACTACGCAGCGCAGATCCCGGTGGAGGTGATCGGCAACCTGCTGGCCGTGCCGCACGAAGACCGCGGCCCGCTGCGCGCCTGGAGCCTGGCCATCCTCTCGGCCCTGGAGCCCGCACCCGGCGCCGAGGTGCTGGCGCGCGGGCACGCGGCCGTCACCGATTTCCTGGCCTACCTGCGCGGGCTGGTGGCCGACCGCCAGGCCCACCCCGGCGACCCCGACAGCGACGTGCTGACACGCCTGCTGCAGGGTGATGCAGAAGGCCGGCTGAGCGAGGCCGAGTTGCTGCACAACTGCATCTTTCTGCTCAATGCGGGCCACGAGACCACCACCAACCTCATCGGCAACGGCCTGCACGCGCTGATGACGCACCGCCACGCCTTCGAGCAACTGCACGCCGAGCCCGGCCTCATCCAGGGCGCCGTCGAGGAACTGCTGCGCTTCGAGAGCCCCTTGCAGCTCAACAACCGTCTCGTGACCGCGCCGCTGGAGTTGGGCGGCGAGTTGCTGCCGCCGGGCAGCTTCCTCACGCTGGGCATCGGCGCGGCCAATCGCGACCCGGCCGTGTTCGCCGAACCCGACCGGCTCGACCTGCTGCGCAAGCCGAACAACCACCTCGCCTTCGGCCAGGGCGCCCATGCCTGTTCGGGCATGAACGTGGCGCGGCTGGAAGGCCGCATCGCGATCCTGAAGCTGATCCAGCGCTACCCGCGGCTCGAACCCGCCGGCCCGCCCGAACGCGACCTGCGCCTGCGTTTCCGCGGCTTCCGCCACCTGCCGGTGCGTCTGGGCTGAGCATGGAACCCTTCAAGAACCTGCTCAACCCGGCCCTGGTGGCCGAGGCCGGGGCACGGCTGCGGCGCCATGCGCCCCGCTTCGATGCCGAGGCTTTCACCGCACAGGCCTGCGCCGGCCTGGAAGCGCTGGAGATGAAGGCCCGCGCGCTGCAGATCTGCGCCGCGCTGGAAGCCACGCTGCCGGCGGATTTCGACGCGGCGGCCGGCCTCCTCGAGCAAAGCCTGGCGCCCCCCACCGCGCCTGGCGAGATCTCGGCCGCCCCCGGGCTGCACGAAGGCCTGCGCGGCTGGATCCTGTGGCCCGTGGGCGAGTACATCGCACGGCGCGGCCAGCGGCAGCCCGAGCGTGCGATGGCCGCGCTGCACGCGCTCACGCAGCGCTTCACGGCCGAGTTCGCCATCCGGCCCTTCATCGTGCAGCACCCGGCGCTGGCCTTTGCCACGCTGCAGCGCTGGGTGGCCGACCCCAGCGAGCACGTGCGGCGCCTGGTCAGCGAAGGCAGCCGCCCACGCCTGCCCTGGGGCCAGCGCCTGCACGCGCTGGTGGCCGACCCCAGCCCCTCGCTGCCGCTGCTGCGCACCTTGCAAGACGACCCCAGCGCCTATGTGCGGCGCAGCGTGGCCAACCACCTCAACGACATCGCCAAAGACCACCCCGGGCTGGTGGCCGCCTGGCTGGAAGCCCACCTGCCCGGTGCGCCCGCCCCGCGCCGGGCGCTGCTGCGCCATGCCAGCCGCACGCTGGTGAAGCAGGGTCACGCGCCCACGTTGCAGGCCTGGGGCCTGGCACCGGGCTTCGACGGCCAGGCGCGCCTGCGCGTGAGCCCGGCCCACGTGGTGCTGGGTGGCGCGGTGACCATCCGCTTGACGCTGCAGTCCAAGGCCCCGCAGCCACAAACGCTGGTGGTGGACTACGCCGTGCACCACGTCAAGGCCGACGGCAGCCTCAGCCCCAAGGTCTTCAAGGGCTGGAAGCTCGTGCTGGCGCCAGGCGAGACCGCCACGCTGGAGAAACAGCACGCCCTGAAACCCGTGACAACCCGCCGATACCACGCCGGCCGGCACGGGCTGGCCGTGCAGGTGAACGGGCAGGCCGTGGCCTCGGCGCACTTCCACCTGCAGCTGCCCGGCGGCTGATGGTTGCCGGCAACAAGCTACTGACAAGGGTTCGTGACACTTGAAGTGTCCACTTTGAGTGACATACTGAGGCACCGCGCCGCCGCCCGTCCTGCACACGCACGCCCCACGATGTCGATGTTCCCCCCCGACCACGCACTGCGGACGACGCTGGCCGACGAAATCCACGCCCGCCCGCCCGAAGCCGTGGAAGCGCCGGCGCGCGCCAGCTACGTGGCCGTGCTGGTCGAGGCCGACCAGCGCACTCGCGAGTTCGGGCACCTCTGCAGCCTGTGCGACAGCCTGGGCGTCGAACCGCCCCTGCCCGGCGCCTCTCACTTCCGCGCCGAGTTCAACACCGAGCGGGGCCATTGCCGGCTGAAGTGGGAGCGGCACGGGGAGTTCTCGGGCTACACCGTCATCGCCGCCGATGTGAACGAGCGCCCTTTCCAGGCCGTGGCCGCCAGCCTGCTGCCCGAAGGCTGGCTGGCCGCGCTGCCCGGCGCCACCATCGCCGCTGCCCACGCCACGCTGCTGGTCGCGCCCGAAGAGACGCGCCTGGCCGGCCTGCTGGAGCAGGCCTTCGCAGGCCAGACCGTGGCCGGTGCCGTGGTGGCCGACGGCGCGGCCCGCGTCTACACCGATTTCCGTCTGCACGAGGGCTGCACGCGCTTCGTGCTGGTGGACAACCACCTCACCGAACGGCAGGCCGGCCGCACGCTGCAGCGCCTGTTCGAGATCGAGGCCTACCGCACGCTGGCGCTGCTGGCGCTGCCCATCGCCCGGCGCCAGGGCCCGCGCATCGTGCAGATCGAGGCTGCGCTGGCACAGCTGACCGACGGCATCGCCCGCGGCGAGGGCGACGACGAAGTGCTGCTGCACGAGCTCACGCGCCTGGCCGCCGAGGTGGAAAGCGGCCTGGCCGCCAGCCAGTTCCGCTTCGGCGCCTGCCGCGCCTACGAAGACCTGGTGATGCGCCGCATCGCCGAGCTGCGCGAGCAGCGCCTGTCGGGTGTGCCGCCCATCGAGGAGTTCATGGCACGGCGCTTCCGGCCCGCCGTGGCCACCTGCGCCACCGTGTCGCAGCGGCTGCACGACCTCTCGGAACGCGTGGCGCAGGCCAGCGCGCTGCTCAGCACGCGGGTGGACATCACGCGCGAACGCCAGAACCAGGCGCTGCTGGCCAGCATGGACCGCCGCGCCAAGCTGCAGTTGCGCCTGCAGCAGACGGTGGAAGGCCTCTCGGTGGCCGCCATCTGCTACTACGTGGCCGGGCTGGTGGGGTATGGCGCCAAAGGCCTGAAGGCCGGTGGACTGCCGGTCAACGCCGACCTGCTGACGGGCCTGAGCATCCCGCTGGTGGCCGTGGCCGTGGTGCTGGCCGTGCGCCGCGCACGCCGCCGCGTCGCCGCCGACGAGGCCGCGCATTGAAGGGCCCGCAACCCGGCGGCAGGGTGGCCTGCACCGCGGTACTCACCGCACCTTGAAGTTGAAGTGAACGGCATGAGCACAGCGTATTTCCCCTTCTCCGCCATCGTCGGCCAGGACGAGATGAAGCTCGCCATCCTCTGCGCCGCGGTCGACGCGCGCATCGGCGGCGTCCTGGTCTTCGGCGACCGCGGCACCGGCAAGAGCACCGCGGTGCGCGCGCTGGCCGCGCTGCTGCCCAAGATGAAGGCCGTGGTGGGCTGCCGCTACGGCTGCGACCCGGCCGACAAGGCCGCCACCTGCGAGCAGTGCAGCGCGCTGAAGGCCGGCGGCAAACCCAAGACGCACCTGATCCCGGTGCCGGTGGTCGACCTGCCGCTGGGCGCCACCGAAGACCGCGTGGTCGGTGCGCTCGATCTGGAGAAGGCCCTCACCGCCGGCGTCAAGGCCTTCGAGCCCGGGCTGCTGGCGCGCGCGCATCGCGGCTTTCTCTACATCGACGAAGTCAACCTGCTCGAAGACCACCTGGTCGACCTGCTGATCGACGTGGCCGCCTCGGGCGAGAACGTGGTGGAGCGTGAAGGCCTGAGCGTGCGCCACCCCGCGCGCTTCGTGCTGGTGGGCAGCGGCAACCCCGAAGAAGGCGAGTTGCGCCCGCAGCTGCTCGACCGCTTCGGCCTGGCCGTGGAGGTGCGCACCCCGCAGGACATCGCCTCGCGCGTGGAGGTGGTGCGCCGGCGTGATGATTTCGAACGCGGCGCCGAAGGCTTCATCGCGCGCTGGCAGAAGGAAGACGACAAGGTGCGTGCGCGCATCGTCGCCGCCCGCAAGCGCCTGCCCGATGTCCAGGTGCCCGACAGCGCGCTGGAACGTGCCGCGCAGCTGTGCATGGCGCTGGGCACCGACGGCCTGCGCGGCGAACTCACCGTCATCCGCGCCGCACGCGCGCTGGCCGCGCTGGACGGCGCCGAGGCCGTGGGCGACAGCCAGATCCGCCGCATGGCCCAGCCCGCGCTGCGCCACCGCCTGCGCCGCGACCCGCTGGACGACACCGATGCCAGCGTGCGTGTCGAGCGCGTCTGCGCCGAGGTGTTCGGCGCTTGAACATGGCGGCCGCGCCGGCAGGGCCAGGCAGCACGGCGGTACCCCCCGGTGAAGCCGCCTGGCTCAACGCGGCCGATGCGCTGGCGCTCTTCGCGGTGGACCCGCACGGCCTCGGCGGCCTGCACCTGCGCGCCGGCGCCGGCGGCGTGCGCGACCGCTGGCTCGCCGACTTGAAGGCCCTGCTACCGGCTGACGAACCGCTGCGCCGCCTGCCCGGGCACATCGCCGACGAGCGCCTGCTCGGTGGCCTGGACCTGCCCGCCACGCTGGCCCATGGCAAGCCCGTGGCGCAACGCGGCCTGCTGGCCGAAGCCCACGGCGGCGTGGTGCTGGTGCCCATGGCCGAGCGCCTCAGCAGCGGCCACGCCGCGCGCCTGGCCGCCGTGCTCGACAGCGCCGAGATCGGCTTCGAACGCGACGGCCTCAGCCAGCGCTGGCCGGCGCGCCTGGGCGTGGTGGCGATGGACGAAGGCGGCCCCGACGACGCCGCCCTGCCCCCCGCGCTGCGCGACCGCCTGGCGCTGCACGCCGACCTGTGCGGCTGCGGCCTGCGTGACATCGCCCCGCTGGCCACCAGCGCGGCCCAAGTGCGCGACGCACGCGCACTGCTGCCGCGCGTGCAGGTGCCTGATCGCGTGCTGCAGGCCCTGTGCGGCACCGCGCTGCAACTGGGCGTGAGTCCCCTTCGCGCCAGCCAGCACGCGCTGCGCGCCACGCGTGCCGCCGCGGCGCTGGCCGGCCACGAAACCGCCACCGAAGACGACGCGATGCAGGCCGCCCGCCTGGTGCTGGCCCCGCTGGCCACGCGCTTGCCGCCGGCGCCCGAAGACGAGGCCGAGCCCGAAGCCCCGCCAGAGCCTCCCGAGAACGCCGCGCCCGAAGAGCCGCCCGAGCCGCCGCCCGAAGCCACCACCGACGCGCAGCCCGAACCCCAGGCGCTGGAAGACCGCATCGTCGAGGCCGCCGTGGCCAGCCTGCCCGCCGGCCTGCTGGCCGCGCTGCAGGGCCAGTTCGCGGCCAGCCAGGCCGGGCGCATCGGCAAGCTCAGCGCCTCGCCGCGTGGCGGCCGCCCCGTCGGCACGCGTGCCGGCACGCCGCGCGGTGGCGCCCGGCTGAACCTGGTGGAGACCTTGCGTGCCGCCGCGCCTTGGCAGGCCTTGCGCCGCCGCGCCGCTGCGGCCCAGGGCCGCCACCAACCCATCCACGTGCACGCCGACGACCTGCGCATCAGCCGACTGCAGCAACGCGCGGCCACCGCCACGCTGTTCGTGCTCGACGCCTCGGGCTCCTCGGCCCTGCACCGCCTGGGCGAAGCCAAGGGCGCCATCCAGCTGCTGCTGGCCGATTGCTACGTGCGGCGCGACGAGGTGGGCGTCATCGCCTTTCGCGGCCGCAAGGCCGAGTTGCTGCTGCCGCCCACACGCTCGCTGGTGCGCGCCAAGCGCTGCCTGGCCGCGCTGCCCGGCGGTGGCGGCACCCCGCTGGCGCTGGGGCTGGAGGCCGCGCTGCGCCTGGCATCCGTGGTGCAGCGCAGCGGCGCCACGCCCGTGGTGGTGCTGCTGACGGATGGCCGGGCCAACGTCACGCGCAGCGGCGAAAACGGCCGCGCCCAGGCCGAGACCGATGCGCTGCAGATGGCGCGTCAGTTCCGCACCGCGCGGCTGACTGCGCTGGTGGTGGACACCTCGCCGCAGCCGGCCGTGGCCGCGCAGCGCCTGGCCGCCGAGATGGGCGGCAGCTACCGCGCGCTGCCGCATGCCGGTGCGGCAGCGCTTTCGGCCGCGGTGCAGGCGCTGCCGCGCCCGCGCGCGGGCTGACGCCTGCACCTGCCCGCGGCGACACCATGCCCGGCGCGTTGCTCTGGGGCGATGACGGTGCGCACTGGCCGCACCGCACGCACAGCCAGTTCCTGCAGGTCAGCGGGCAACACTGGCACGTGCAGTCTTGGCCGCCGCCGCGGCCGGGGGCCCCCACCTGGCTGCTGCTGCACGGCACCGGCGCCTCCACCCACTCGTGGCGCGGCCTGGCGCCGCTGCTGGCCCCGCACGTGGGCCTGGTGGCGCCCGATCTGCCTGGCCATGGCTTCAGCGGGCCGGCGCCCATCGGCCGGGCCGGCATGGAAGGCATGGCCCAGGCCGTGCGCATGCTGTTGCGCGAACTGGGCCAGGCGCCGGCGGCCACCGTGGGCCACTCCGCAGGCGCCGCCATCGCCGTGCGCTGGCGACTGCGCGAAGACGCGGGCAGCAGCCCCGCGCCAGCCCACACCCTGTTCGGACTGAATGCCGCACTGCTGCCGCTGCAGGGCCTGGCCGGCACGCTGTTCTCGCCCGCGGCCAAGCTGCTGGCGCTGAACCCGCTGGCGCCGCACTTCTTCAGCTGGCACGCCACCCAGGGCCGCATGCTGGCACGCCTGCTGGGGAGCACCGGCTCGACCCTGGACGCCGAAGGCGCGGCGCTGTACCGGCGCCTGATCGAGAGCCCGGCCCATGTGGCTGGCGCGCTGGCCATGATGGCGCAGTGGGACCTGCCAGCTCTGGCACGCGACCTGCCCGCCCTGCGCACGATGCTGCACATGGTGGTGGGGGAAGCCGACGGCACCATCCCGCCCGGCGACGCTGCGCGGGTGCAGCGCCTGCAACCCTCGGCCCAGGTGCACCGCCTGCCGGGCCTGGGCCACCTCGCGCACGAAGAGGCGCCGGCCCGGCTTGCGGCGCTGCTGCTGCGTCTGGGCGGCTTGCAGGCGCCCGGTGCTGCATCCCCCCACCCCGCACCAGGCGGCCCTTGAGTGTCAACCCGGTCGATCAGGGTCAATAGGGGCCAGGATGCACGGCTCTTCGTGACTTCAGGGCCTGAAGCCTTCCGCTACGCTCACGAACCGCTACAGTGGTCAGGCACATCGCCGGGGCTGCGCGTCAAGAGATCCTGACCCAGCCCCCGTGCCGTGCACGCCCGACATGCCCGATCAAAGCCCTGACGCACCACAAAGCCGCCAGCCCGCCATGGCGCAGGGTGAGCGGCGGCTGTCGCTTTCGCCCGGCGAGCCGCCCGCCTTGAGCGACGCCGTACCGCCCGGGCCCGCGGAAGTCATCGCCTTCGTGCCGGCCGACATGAACGCGGTCTCGAGCGTGCCGGCCGACCCCGAACGCGCCGTGGCCTACCAACGCCACTGCGCCGCCATCGTCGAATCGTCGGACGACGCGATCATCAGCAAGTCGCTGGACGGCATCGTCGAGAGCTGGAACCCGGCCGCCGAACGTCTGTTCGGCTACAGCGCGGCCGAGATGATCGGCCAGCCGATGACCTGCATCTTTCCGCCCGAGCGCCTGGCCGAAGAGGCCTACATCCTGGAGCACCTGCGCCAGGGTGAACGCGTGCTGCACTTCGAGACCGTGCGGCGCAGCAAGTCGGGCCGCCAGATCAACGTCTCGGTGAGCATCTCGCCCATCTTCGACGACAGCGGCCGCATCGTCGGCGCCTCGAAGATCGCGCGCGACATCACCGAGCGCTTCCGCAACCAGCATGTGATGTGGCTGCAGTCGAACTACGACAGCCTCACCGGCATGCCCAAGCGGGCACTTTTCGAGGAACGCCTGGACCAGCTCATTGCCGAGGCGCCGGCCCAAGGCGCACGCCTGGCGGTGCTGTACATCGACCTCGATCACTTCAAGCAGGTCAACGACGGCCTGGGCCGCATCGCAGGCGACCAGGTGATTGCCGCGGCCGCGGGCCGCATCCGTGACGGTCTGCGCGACACCGACAGCGTGGCGCGCCTGGGCGGCGACGAGTTCGTCGTGCTGCTGTCGCCGACGGCGAGCGGAGACGAGATCGAACGCGTGGCCAAGCACGTGATGGAGCAGCTGCGCGAGCCCATCCAGATCGAGACGGAGACGGTCTACATCTCGTGCAGCATCGGCTGCTCGATGTACCCGCAGCACGGGGCCGACGCCGAGGAACTGGTACGGCACGCCGACCTGGCCATGTTCGACGCCAAGACCGCGGGCCGCAACCGCCTGCGTTTCTTTGCGCAGCCGCTGGAGGTGTCGGCCCAAGAGCAACTGAAGCTGGGCGCCGCCCTGCGCACGGCGGTGGCCCAGCACGAGCTGAAGCTGGTCTACCAGCCGGTGGTGTGCCTGCGCACGGGCCAGGTGCACAAGTGCGAAGCCCTCATCCGCTGGCACCACCCCGAGCGCGGCCTGGTGAGCCCGGCGCAGTTCATCCCGCTGGCCGAGAGCACGGGCGCCATCCGCGACATCGGCGACTGGGTCTTCCACGAAGTCACCCGCCAGCTGCAACTCTGGCAGGCGCGCTTCGGCCCCGACTTCCAGGTCAGCCTGAACGTCTCGCCCCTGCAGTTGGCGCCTGGCGCGCAAGACGTTGGCGACTGGGTGCGCGCGCTGCGCACCGCCGGCGTGGCCGGCAAGAGCATGGTGGTGGAGATCACCGAGAGCCTGATGGTGCAGCCCGAGGCCGGCATCGCCGCGCGCCTGCACGCGCTGCGCGAGGCCGGCGTGCAACTGGCCATCGACGACTTCGGTACCGGCTACTCGAACCTCAACAACCTCAGCCAGATGGACCTGAGCTTCCTGAAGGTGGACCAGAGCTTCACGCGCCGCCTGGGACAGCCCGGGCGCGACCACGCGCTGGTGGAAGCCATCGTCGGCATGGCACGTTCGCTGGGCCTGCAAGTCATCGCCGAAGGCGTGGAGACGAAGGAACAAGAGGCCGTGCTGCGCGAGCTGGGCTGCGACTACGGCCAGGGCTACCTCTACGCCCGCCCCATGCCCGCGCCCGAACTGGAGCGATACATCGCGCGGCAGCGCGCCGCGCGTCCAGACCTGGCTTAGGCGTGCCCGCGCGCGCCGGGCCGCAGGAAAAGCTGCTGCACGGTGCTGCTCATCTGGGCCCGGTGCTCGGCATCGGCTGCGCGCAGCTCGGCCAGGGGGCCGTGCAGCAGCTTCGCGGTGAGGCCGCGGGTCAGCGTCTCCAGCACGGCGTCGACATCCGCCCCGCGCGCCAGTTGCTGGCGCGCGCGCCGCAGCTCGGCGCTGCGCCAGTCTTCGGCCTGCTGCTGCACGGCGCGGATCAGCGGCACGCTGGCGCGCTGGCCGATCCAGTGCTCGAAGCCCCGCACCCCCTGCTCGACGATCTCTTCGGCCCGGGCCACCGCGGCATGGCGCTTCTCGCCGGCGGTCTGCACCAGGGCCGAGAGGTCGTCCACCGTGTAGAGGTAGACATCGTTCAGGCGTGAGACCTCGGGTTCGATGTCGCGCGGCACCGCGAGATCGACCATGAACATCGGGCGCTGGCGGCGCTTCTTCAGCGCGCGCTCCACCGCGCCCAGCCCGATCAGCGGCAGCGTGCTGGCGGTGCACGACACCACGACGTCGAACTCGTGCAGGCGATCGGGCAGGTCGGCCAGGCGCATGGCGGTGGCGCCGAAGCGCGCGGCCACGCTCTCGCCGCGCTCCTGCGTGCGGTTGGCCACGGCCATGGCCAGGGGCTTCTGGCTGGCGAAGTGCGCCGCCACGAGCTCGATCATCTCGCCCGCACCCACCAGCAGCACGCGCACCTGGCGCAGGTCTTCGAAGAGCTGGCCAGCCAGGCGCACGGTGGCAGCGGACATGCTCACGCTGTGCGCGCCGATCTCGGTGGCGGTGCGCACTTCCTTGGCAACACTGAAGCTGCGCTGGAAGAGCTGGTGCAGCGTGCTGCCCAGCGTGCCGGCCAGGCCGGCCTCCCGCACGGCCTGCTTGATCTGGCCCAGGATCTGCGGCTCGCCCAGCACCATGCTGTCCAGGCCCGAAGCCACGCGGAAGGCGTGGCGCGCCGCAGCGCTGTCTTCCACCACGTAGGCGTGTTCGGCCAGTTGCGCGCCGCTGGTGCCACCCTGCAGCGCCAGCCATTCCAGCGCGGGCTGGGCCAGGGCGGCCGCGGCGTGCGCGTCGTTGGCGGCCACGTAGAGCTCGGTGCGGTTGCAGGTGGACAGCAGCGTGGCCTCGGGCGCCACCGCGGCGCCACGGGCCAGGTGCTCGCGCAGGCCGCGCAGCGCGTGGGGCAGCTGCGGGGCCGGAAAGGCGAAGCGCGCGCGCAGGTCCAACGGCGCGCTCTGGTGGTTCAGCCCGAGGGCCAGCACGCTCACCGAAGGCCCCCTGCGTGTGGGGCACGCGCGTGCTGGGCGGGGTGGGCAAGGTCTCGTTGACGACGCTGGTGCATGTCCCTATGCTAGGTCTGTCTCGCCTAGTTGACAACTTAGGGTGACAACTTAGCTTGACGCAGGGCGCCGGGAGCGCCCTTCAACGGCCCGCACCCAGGAAGGACGCGCATGGACACCCTCACCCGCATCGAACAGGCGCTGCAGAACGCCCTGGCCCTGGCCGAAGGCACCGGCGGCCCACCCAAACTGGCTGCTGCCCTGCGCCACGCGGTGTTTCCCGGCGGCGCGCGCATACGGCCGCAGCTGTGCCTGGCCGTGGCCAAGGCCTGCGGCGACCCCGATCCCGAACTGGCCGACGGCGCCGCCGTCGCCATCGAACTGCTGCACTGCGCATCGCTCGTGCACGACGACCTGCCTTGCTTCGACGACGCCACCACGCGCCGCGGCCGCCCCACGGTGCACACCGCCTACGGCGAGCGCATCGCGGTGCTGGCGGGCGACGGGCTCATCGTGCTGGCCTTCCAGGCCCTGGCCCATGCGGGCCGCCACAGCCCGGCCCGGCTGCCGGGGCTGCTGTCCATCGTGGCGCAGCGTGTGGGCGCGCCCACCGGCATCGTGGCGGGGCAGGCCTGGGAGTGCGAGCCCTATGTCGGCCTGGCCGCCTACCACCGGGCCAAGACCGGTTCGCTGTTCTCGGCCTGCACCGAAGCCGGCGCCCTGGCCGCGGGCGCCAACCCCGAGCGCTGGCAGTCCTTCGGTCTTTTCCTCGGCGAGGCCTACCAGGTGGCCGATGACATCCGCGACGTCGCGCTGGCCACCGAGATGCTCGGCAAACCCGCCGGGCAGGACATCGCGCTGTGCCGCCCGAGCTGCGCCACCGAGATGGGCCTGGCGGGCGCCATCGCCCACTTCGACGCGCTGCTGGCCCGCGCCGTCGGGGCCATTCCGCCGTGCAAAGGCGCGCCCGCGCTGCGCGCGCTGGTGCGTGCCGAGTCCGAGCGCCTCGTGCCCGAGGCCACCGTGCGCGCGCCGGCCTTGGCCGCCTGAATCCGAACAGACACACGCCTTCATGCTGCAAGCCCAACTGCCCCACCCCAGCCCGGCGCCCAAGCCCAGCACCTGGCGCGAACGCTGGCAAGCCTGGCGCGACGGCGTGCTGACCAGCCCCGACTTCCAGCGCCGCGCCGCGCGCAGCTGGTGGATGCGGCCCATCGCCCGGCAACGCGCGCGCGGGCTCTTCGACCTGGTGGCCGGTTTCGTCTATTCGCAGGTGCTGCTGGCCTGCGTGCGGCTGAAGGTCTTCGACCACCTGGCCGCCGGCCCGCTGAGCGCGGCCGAGCTGCAGCGCGTGCTCGACCTGCCCGCCGAAGGCACCGAGCGCCTGCTGGCCGCCGCGGTGGCGCTGGAACTGCTGGAGCGGCGCGAGAGCGGCGGCACGCTGCGCTACGGCCTGGGCAAGCTGGGCGCGCCCATGGTGGCCAACGAGGCCGTGGCCGCGATGGTGGAGCACCACGCGGTGCTCTACGCCGACCTCAGCGACCCCGTGGCCTTGCTGCGTGGGGGCACGGCCCCGGCGCTCAGC
The DNA here is from genome assembly GCF_004016505.1 of Rubrivivax rivuli. Classification (GTDB taxonomy): domain Bacteria; phylum Pseudomonadota; class Gammaproteobacteria; order Burkholderiales; family Burkholderiaceae_C; genus Rubrivivax; species Rubrivivax rivuli. The sequence goes on from NZ_SACR01000002.1 coordinate 260,421, forward strand.
CGCTACTGGGCCTATGCCAGCGCGGCGCGGCCGGGTGAACTGCCGCCGGAAGCCGTCGACGAGTACTCGGCGCTGATGAGCGCCTCGCAGCCCCTGGTGGCCGACGAGGTGCTCGACGCCTACAACGTGCACGGCCACCGCTGCCTGCTCGACGTGGGCGGCGGCCAGGGCCGTTTCCTGCTGGCCGCGGCGCGCCGCTCGCCGACGCTGCAACTGCAGCTTTTCGACCTGCCGGGCGTGGTGCCGGCGGCGCAGCGCCAGTTCGCTGCGGCCGGACTGACCAGCCGCACCCAGGTGCACGGTGGCGACTTCACACGCGACGCGCTGCCGCGCGGCGCCGACATCGCCTCGCTCATCCGCGTCATCTACGACCACCCCGACGAACGCGCCGCCACCATCCTGCGCGCCGTCTTCGAAGCCCTGCCCCCCGGGGGCACGCTGCTGCTGGCCGAGCCCATGGCCGGCGCACGCGGGGCGCCGCGCATGGGCGACGCCTACTTCAACTTCTACCTGCTGGCCATGCACGGTGGGCGTTCGCGCAGCGCCGCCGACCTGGCGCGCCTGGTGGAGGCCGCGGGTTTCGAAGCGGTGCGCGAACTGGCCACCCCCATCCCGCTGCAGGTGAGTGTGCTGGTGGCGCGCAAACCGCGTGGCTGAGGCGGGCAGTGAAAACCCGCCCGAACACGAAAAGCGTAAATCCTGCTTGACACTCCTCAACGTCAGCCTAAGATGACATTCAGACACCAGCCCCAAACCTGTGCGCGGGTGTCGCTCTTGATCTGCCCAACGTCCCTCACGCCCCTCGCCACCCACTCGCCCGCCCTGCCCGCCAACGCCCCCATGCCCTTGCGCGCTGTTCACACCCCCCTGCTGCTGCGCTTTGCCCGCCCAGGAGGCTCCGCATGAAAACCACCGCCGTCGTTCTGGAACAGCCCGAACACCTCAGGCTCAGCACCTTGCCGCTCACCGCACCCGGCGACGGCGACGTGGTGGTGGACATCGACTTCAGCGGCATCTCCACCGGCACCGAACGCCTGCTCTGGAACGGCCGCATGCCCATGTTCCCTGGCATGGGCTACCCGCTGGTGCCGGGCTATGAATCGGTGGGCCGCATCGTCGCGGCCGGTCCGCTGGCTCAGCACCGGGTGGGTGAACGTGTCTTCGTGCCCGGCGCCCGCTGTTACGGCGAGGTGCGCGGCCTCTTCGGCGGCGCGGCTTCCAAGGTGGTCGTGGGCGACGACAAGGTCATCCCCATCAGCGAGACGCTGGGCCGCGAAGCCGTGCTGCTGGCCCTGGCCGCCACGGCGTACCACACGGTGGCCTGCGGCGGCAAACACGCCCCCTGCGCCCCGCCCGACCTCATCGTCGGCCATGGCGTGCTCGGCCGCCTGCTGGCGCGCATGGTGGTGGCCGCCGGCTTCGAGGCGCCCACGGTGTGGGAACTCAACCCCGACCGGGCCCACGGCGCCGAGGGCTACACCGTCATGTCACCGGCCGACGACACGCGGCGCAACTACCGCGCCATCTACGACGTCAGCGGCGACTGCGCCATCCTCGACAAGGCCATCGCCCGCCTGACGCACGGCGGCGAGGTCGTGCTCGCGGGCTTCTACAGCGAGCCGCTGAGCTTCAACTTCGCGCCGGCCTTCATGCGCGAAGCCAGCATCCGCACCGCCGCCGAATGGCAGCGCGCCGACATGCTGGCCGTCAAGGAATTGGCCGAAAGCGGCCGGCTGTCACTCGACGGCCTGATCACGCACCACGACGAAGCGGTCCACGCCGCGAACGCCTACCGCACCGCCTTCGGCGATGCCGCGTGTTTGAAGATGGTTCTCGACTGGAGACAGATGCAATGAGCAGTAGCACGATCCCGGCCACGGCCACCATCAAGTTCATGGCGCGCGAGCAGCTGCTCGCCGAAGCGAACATCGAACCCGATCCGGTCGCCACCGGCCCGGTGACGAAAGAGACGCAGATCATCGCGATCTACGGCAAGGGCGGCATCGGCAAGAGCTTCACGCTGGCCAACCTGAGCTACATGATGGCGCAGCAGGGCAAGAAGGTGCTGCTCATCGGCTGCGACCCCAAGAGCGACACCACCAGCCTGCTCTTCGGCGGCAAGGCCTGCCCCACCATCATCGAGACCAGCAGCAAGAAGAAGCTGGCCGGCGAGGCGGTGGCCATCGGCGACGTGTGCTTCAAGCGCGACGGCGTCTACGCGATGGAACTCGGCGGGCCCGAGGTCGGCCGCGGCTGCGGCGGGCGCGGGATCATCCACGGCTTCGAGACGCTGGAGAAGCTCGGCTTCCACGACTGGGGCTTCGACTACGTGCTGCTCGATTTCCTGGGCGACGTGGTCTGCGGCGGCTTCGGCCTGCCCATTGCGCGCGACATGTGCCAGAAGGTCATCGTCGTAGCCAGCAACGACCTGCAGTCGCTCTACGTGGCCAACAACGTCTGCAGCGCGGTGGAGTACTTCCGCAAGCTCGGCGGCAACGTGGGCGTGGCGGGCATGGTGATCAACCGCGACGACGGCACCGGCGAGGCCAAGCAGTTCGCCAGCGCAGCCGGCATCCCGGTGCTGGCCACCATCCCGGCCAACGACGACATCCGCCGCAAGAGCGCCAGCTACGAAATCATCGGCCGGCCCGGCACGCAGTGGGCGCCGCTGTTCGAGGAGCTGGCCACCAACGTCGCCATCGCGCCGCCCGTGCGGCCGAAACCGCAGACGCAGGACCAGCTGCTGGGCCTGTTCAGCGCCGAGGTCACGGGCCGCGATTTCGTGATGGAACCGGCAACGGTCTTCGACATGGTCGGCAAGCACGACATCGTCAAGCCGACCCTCGAAGTCGTCTACGACGCCGCCTGAGCCAGCACCATGGGCGCCAACGACCTGCCTGTTCCCGCAGCCCTCGAGGGTGACGGCCACGGCTGTCATTCCGGCAAGGAAGCCATGCTCGACGCCGCCAAATCGGCCGGCAAGAGCGAGGTGCTCGCGCAGTACGCGAAAGACTACCCGCTGCCCGACGACGCCGGCCCGCACGAACAGCCGCAGAGCATGTGCCCGGCCTTCGGCAGCCTGCGTGTGGGTTTGCGCATGCGCCGCACGCACACCATCCTGAGCGGCAGCGCCTGCTGTGTCTACGGCCTCACCTTCACGAGCCACTTCTACGGCGCTCGCCGCAGCGTGGGCTACGTGCCCTTCAACAGCGAGAGCCTGGTGACGGGCAAGCTGTTCGAGGACATCCGCGACACCGTGCATGCCGAGGCCGACCCGGCCAAGTACGACAGCATCGTCATCATCAACCTCTGCGTGCCGACAGCCAGCGGTGTGCCGCTGCAGCTGCTGCCCAAGGCCATCAATGGCGTGCGCATCATCGGCATCGACGTGCCCGGCTTCGGCGTGCCCACGCACGCAGAAGCCAAGGACGTTCTGGCCGGTGCCATGCTGAAGTACGCCCGCACCGAAGCCGAGGCCGGCCCCGTGACGGCCCCGCGCACCGGCGTGAGCGAGAAGCCCACCGTCACGTTGCTGGGCGAGATGTTCCCGGCCGACCCCGTGATCATCGGCGCCATGCTCGAGCCGCTGGGCCTGGCCGCCGGCCCCGTGGTGCCCACGCGTGAGTGGCGCGAGCTCTACGCCGCGCTCGACTGCGCGGCCGTGGCGGCCATCCACCCCTTCTACACCGCCAGCGTGCGCGAGTTCGCCACCGCCGGCCGGCCCATTGTTGCGTCGGCGCCCGTGGGGCACGACGGCACCGAAGCCTGGCTGCAGGCCATCGGACAGGCCTGCAACGTGGGCCAGGCGCAGATCGACGCCGCGAAGAACCGCTTCCTGCCCGTCATCAAGGCCGTGCTGGCCAAGACGCCCATCCACGGCCGCATCACCGTCAGCGGTTACGAGGGCAGTGAACTGCTGGTGGCGCGCCTGCTCGTCGAGAGCGGCGCCCAGGTGCCCTACGTCGGCACCGCCTGCCCGCGCACGCCCTGGAGCGAGCCCGACCTGCAGTGGCTGCAGGCCCGCGGTGTGCACGTGCAGTACCGCGCCACGCTGGAGCAGGACATCGGCGCCGTGCGCGAGTTCAGGCCCGACCTGGCCATCGGCACCACGCCCGTGGTGCAGGCAGCCAAGCAGGCCGCCATCCCGGCGCTGTACTTCACCAACCTGATCTCGGCACGCCCGCTGATGGGCCCGGCCGGCGCCGGCAGCCTGGCGCAGGTGATCAACGCCGCCATCCAGAACAAGGCGCGCTTCAACCAGATGCGCGAGTTCTTCGATGACGTGGGCGGTGGCGACAAATCCGGCGTCTGGGAAGGCGTGCCCGTCGAGCGGCCCGAGTTCCGCGCCGAAACCAAGCGCCAGGTCATCAAGCTGATGAAGAAGCGCAAGGCCGAGGAGATGATCTGATGGCCACGCCGCAGACTCCGAAGCTGAACTACGTCATCGACCACGACCGCGCGGGCGGTTACTGGGGTGCCGTCTACGTCTTCACGGCCATCAAGGGCCTGCAGGTCATCATCGACGGCCCGGTGGGCTGCGAGAACCTGCCGGTCACCAGCGTGCTGCATTACACCGACGCGCTGCCGCCGCACGAACTGCCCATCGTCGTGACGGGCCTGGCCGAAGAACAGCTCGGCCGCGAAGGCACCGAAGGCGCGATGAAACGCGCCCACGCCGCGCTCGACCCCGACCTGCCCAGCGTGGTGGTGACGGGCAGCATCGCCGAGATGATCGGCGGCGGCGTCACGCCCGAGGGCACGACGATCCAGCGCTTCCTGCCGCGAACCATCGACGAAGACCAGTGGCAATGCGCCAACCGCGCGATGTACTGGCTGTGGACGCAGTACGGCCTGCGCAAGGTGCCGCAACGCATGCCCTTCGCCGAGCGCCCCGCCGGCGAGAAGCCGCGCGTGAACCTCATCGGCCCCTGCTACGGCACCTTCAACATGCCCAGCGACCTGGCCGAGATCCGCCGCCTGGTGCAGGGCATCGGCGCCGAAGTGAACATGGTCTTTCCGCTGGGCAGCCATCTGGCCGATGTTTCGCGCCTGGTGGGGGCGGACGTCAACATCTGCATGTACCGCGAGTACGGCCGCATGCTGTGCGAGGCGCTGGAGCGGCCCTACCTGCAGGCCCCCATCGGCCTGCACAGCACCACCGCCTTCCTGCGTGAACTGGGCAAGCTGCTGAACCTCGACCCCGAGCCCTTCATCCAGCGCGAGAAGCACACCACCATCAAGCCGGTGTGGGACCTGTGGCGCAGCGTCACGCAAGACTTCTTCGGCACCGCGAACTTCGCGGTGGTGGCCGGCGAAACCTACGCACGCGGCATCCGCCACTTCCTGGAAGACGAGCTGGGCCTGCCCTGCAATTTCGCCGTCTCGCGCACCGCGGGCAGCAAGACCGACAACGCCACCGTCCGCCGCCTCGTGCACGAGAAGACGCCCCTGGTGATGTTCGGCAGCTACAACGAACGCATGTACCTGGCCGAGACCGGCGGCGGTCACGGCCCGCGGCCGGCCTACATCCCGGCGAGCTTCCCGGGCGCCATCATCCGGCGCGCGACCGGCACGCCCTTCATGGGCTACGCAGGCGCCACCTACATCGTGCAGGAGTTCTGCAACGCGCTGTTCGATGCGTTGTTCAACATCCTGCCGCTGGGCACCGAACTCGACAAGGTCGAAGCCACGCCGGCCCGTTACCTGGGTGCCCTCCCCTGGGACGACGAGGCCAACGCGCTGCTCGACGAAGCGGTGGAAGCGCAGCCCGTGCTGGTGCGCATCTCGGCGGCCAAGCGCTGGCGCGACCAGGCCGAGGCCGAAGCGCGCCGCCACGGCGAAGAACGCGTCACGCTCGACCGCGCAGCCCAGGCCTGCACCGGTGCCGCGGCACCCCAGAAACATGGTGTGCCGGCATGAACGCCGCCCGCACGCCCCTCACACGCATCGGGTGCCCTGCACCCAGTGCCCCTGACGTTGCGGCACCCGGCCGCGACTGCCCTTGTCGCGCGGGCTTGGCGCGCGGCTGGCTGCAAAGCCAAGCCTAAGGAGATTTCTGATGGCTGAAAACAAGGGCTCGATCTCGGGCCTCTCCGACGACGAAGCGCAGGAATTCCACCGCTACTACGTCCAAGGTTTCATCGGCTTCACCGCCGTGGCCCTGGCCGCACACATGCTGGTGTGGATCTGGCGCCCGTGGCTCTGATCGACGTCTGATCAGACACACCTGACAGGAAGCGAAAACCATGGCTCAAACCAACAGTGCACTTCATTCGGCACCGACGCTGGCGAACCGCAAGGAACTCCTGCTTTTCGGACTGAGTTTTGTCGTGTTTCTGGTGATCGCCCTCACGGGCGCATTGCTGGGCCGGCCGTGGCGGACGTGGCTGCCCGGTGCAGAAGGCGTGAGTGGGTTGTTCGGGGGCGTGAAAGCCGCCGTCTACACGTTCATGTCCTACGTAATTTGAATTAGGAGCTCGGAACCATGTGGAGAATCTGGCGTTTGATCGACCCCCTTCGGGTCCTCGTGGCGCAAGCTGTCTTCTTGTTCGGCATCGCAGTGATGATTCACCTCATCCTGCTCAGCACCAACAAGTACAACTGGCTGGACGGTGCGCCGCCAGCCAAGAAGGCCGCGGCCACCGTGCCGGCGGCAACCGCCACCACGGCGGTGGCCCAACTGTCGTTGTCGAAGTAACTCTCGTCGCGTCAGCAGCAGCGGACGGGCCGGCTCCGGCCGGTTCCGTTCCGCTGCCACCAAACACTCGCCGCGTGCGCGTGCCAGCGCAGCGGTCGGAGGACTGAATATGGCCATGTTGAGTTTCGAGCGGAAGTACCGCGTGCGCGGCGGCACCCTCGTCGGGGGTGATCTCTTCGACTTCTGGGTCGGGCCGTTCTACGTCGGCTTCTTCGGTGTCACGACGCTGTTCTTCAGCTTCGTGGGCACGGCCATGATCCTCTGGGGCGCCTCGCAGGGGCCGACCTGGAATCTCTGGCAGATCAACATCGCACCGCCCGACCTGAAATACGGCCTGGGCCTGGCGCCGATGATGGAAGGCGGGCTGTGGCAGGTGATCACGGTCTGCGCCATCGGTGCCTTTGTCTCGTGGGCGCTGCGCGAGGTGGAGATCTGCCGCAAGCTCGGCATGCAGTACCACGTGCCCATCGCGTTTGCGATGGCCATCTTCGCCTACGTCACGCTGGTGGTGATCCGCCCCGTGCTGCTGGGCGCCTGGGGGCACGGCTTCCCCTACGGCATCTTCAGCCACCTCGACTGGGTGTCCAACGTGGGCTACCAGTACCTGCACTTCCACTACAACCCGGCGCACATGCTGGCCATCACGTTCTTCTTCACGTGCTGCCTGGCCCTGTCGATGCACGGCGGCCTGATCCTCTCGGCCAGCAACCCGAAGAAGGGCCAGGTGGTGAAGACCACCGACCACGAGGACACCTTTTTCCGCGACGCCATCGGCTACTCGATCGGCTCGCTGGGCATCCACCGCCTGGGCCTGTTCCTGGCGATGGCAGCGGTCTTCTTCAGTGCCGTGTGCATCGTCATCAGCGGGCCCTTCTGGACCCGCGGCTGGCCCGAGTGGTGGGGCTGGTGGCTGAACATGCCGATCTGGTCGCAATGGCCTCTGAAGTGAAGCAGGAGCGAACATGATCCACGTCGAATACCAAAACCTCTTCACCACGGTCCGCGCCGCGGGCCCGCTGCACAACGGCGTGCCGCACGTCGAAGGCACCAGCATCGCCCGCGACGGCTCGCCGATCTCGGTGCCCATCCTGGGCAAGCTCGGCATGGCCCAGATGGGACGCATCTACCTCGGCCGCCTGGGCATCGCGTCGATCTTCTTCGGCACGCTGGCCTTCGTGATCATCGGCTTCAACATGCTGGCCTCGGTGAACTGGAACCCGGTGGAGTTCATCCGCCAGCTGTTCTGGTTGTCGCTGGACCCGCCAGCGCCCGAGTACGGCCTGCGCCTGCCGCCGCTGAACCAGGGCGGCTGGTGGCTCATGGCCGGCGGCTTCCTCACCACCAGCATCCTGCTGTGGTGGACGCGCATGTACACCCGGGCCCGCGCCCTCGGCCTGGGCACGCACATCGCGTGGGCCTTTGCCGCGGCGATCTGGCTCTTCCTGGTGCTGGGCTTCATCCGCCCGGTGCTGATGGGCAGCTGGTCCGAGGCGGTGCCCTTCGGCATCTTCAGCCACCTCGACTGGACGGCCGCCTTCAGCATCCGCTACGGCAACCTGTTCTACAACCCCTTCCACGCGCTGAGCATCGCCTTCCTCTACGGCAGTGCGCTGCTCTTCGCGATGCACGGCGGCACCATCCTCGCCGTCAGCCGCTTCGGCGGTGAACGCGAGCTGGAGCAGATCGTCGACCGCGGCAGTGCCAGCGAACGCGCTGCGCTCTTCTGGCGCTGGACCATGGGCTGGAACGCGACGATGGAGTCCATCCACCGCTGGGCCTGGTGGTTCGCGGTGCTGTGCCCGCTGACCGGCGGCATCGGCATCCTGCTCACCGGCACCGTGGTCGACAACTGGTACCTCTGGGCCGTGCAGCACGGTGTTGCGCCGCCCTACCCGCCCGTGTTCGGCAACATGGTCGACCCGGCCACCCTGCAAGGAGCCAAGCCATGAACCTGCTGACACGCCCGAGCGTGCTGATCACCAGCCTGGCCGCGGCCGCGCTGCTGGCCGGTTGCGAACGCCCGCCCATCGACTCCAAGCAGATCGGCTATCGCGGCACCGCGATGGAGCAGAACATCAACCCGCGCACCGAGGCCAAGAAGGTGGCGGCCAACGTGGCACCGCCGCAGCTCGACGCCGGCAGCCCCGAAGGCCCCAAGGCCAAGGACGTGCTGCAGAACGTGCAGGTGCTGGGCGACCTGAGCCTGGCGCAGTTCACGGCGCAGATGGCGGCCATCACGGCCTGGGTGGCCCCCGAGCAGGGCTGCAACTACTGCCATGTGCCGGGCAACTTCGCCGACGACTCGGTCTACACCAAGATCGTGGCGCGCAAGATGATCCAGATGACGCAGAACGTGAACGCGAACTGGAAACAGCACGTCGCGAACACCGGTGTCACCTGCTACACCTGCCACCGCGGCAACAACGTGCCCGCGCAGACCTGGTTCCAGCCCAAGGCGCAGGACAAGCGAGCCGATTTCATCGGCAACCGCAACGGCCAGAACCTCGGTTCTCCGACGGTAGGCCTGTCTTCGCTGCCCGCCGATCCGGTGACGATGTACCTCACCGATGTGAAGCAGATCCGCGTGGGCGGCACCACGGCACTGCCCACCGGCAACGATGTGAGCATCCAGGCCACCGAAGGCACCTACGCGCTGATGTTCCACTTCTCGGGCTCGCTGGGTGTGAACTGCACGCATTGCCACAACAGCCGCAGTTTCGGCAACTGGGCCGAGAGCCCACCGCAACGCACGCAAGCCTGGCACGGCATCAACATGGTGCGCGACCTGAACGTGGGCTACACGCTGCCGCTGGGCAAGGTGCTGCCCAAGAACAAGCTCGGGCCCAACGGCGACACGCCGCTGGTGGCCTGCGCCACCTGCCACCAGGGCGTGAACAAGCCCCTGTACGGCGCCGCCATGGCCAAGAACTGGCCGGGCCTGCAGGCCCTGAGCGGCGCAGCGCCTGCGGCCGCGGCCGCGGCCAGCGCACCGCAATGAGGGTGGGCTGAAGCCACCGCAACCGGCACCACCATGCAACCGGACGCGCTCCAGGGCCCCGTGCCGACGGCGCGTTCGGCGGCAGGCACCGGCGGCAGCAGCCGAACGGGCACGCGCAGCGCCGGCAGCGTGGCGGTGCTGGTGCTGGCCGACATGGCGCCCGCTGCACGCCTGTGGGCCTGGGGCCGGCTGGTGCTGGGCGCGCGGCCGTTTCGCGGCGTGCCGGGGCTGCAGTTCATCAAGGTGATGGGCAGCGGCCAGGGCGGCGGCTTCGGCCTGAAGCCCAGCGGCACGCACCGCGGCCTGTTCCTCGGTTTCGACACCGAAGAAGCGGCCCGCCTGTTCATCGAACAAGACCCGCAACTCGCTGCCTGGCGCGCCCATGCGCGCGAATGCCTGGTGACGCTGCTGCGCGCCACCAGCAGCAAAGGCAGTTGGTCGGGCGCAGCGATGGACGTCACCGCCGACGCGCCAGACGCCGGCAAAGGTCCCATCGCCGCGCTGACACGGGCCTCCATCAAGCCGCAGCGCGCGCTGGCCTTCTGGCGCCTGTCGCCGCCGGCCGAGGCCTCGCTGGCCCGCGCCGAGGGCTGCCTGCTCGCCGCTGGCCTGGGCGAAGCGCCCGTGCTGCGCCAGTGCACCTTCAGCCTGTGGCGAAGCACCGCCGCGATGGACGCCTACGCGCGCAGCGGCGCGCACCAGCAGGCCATCCGCGCGGCCTACGGCGGCGGGCACTTCAGCGAATCGATGTTCGTGCGTTTCGTGCCGCTGCAGCTGCAGGGCTGCTGGCAGGGGCAGGCCCATGGCTGAGCGCCGCGTCGTCGTGGTCGGTGCCGGCATGGGCGGCCTCGTGGCCGCGCTGCTGCTGGCGCGCCAGGGCGTGCAGGTGACGCTGGTGGACGCGGCGGCCGGCCCCGGCGGCAAGATGCGCCAGCAGGTGGTGGATGGCAGCGCCATGGACGCCGGGCCCACCGTGTTCACGCTGCGCTGGGTGTTCGAACAGATCCTGGAACAGGCCGGCCACAGCCTGTCTGACCTGCCCGCGCTGCGAGCGCTGGACGTGCTGGCCCGCCATGCCTGGCGCGGCCACGGCGCCACGCTCGATCTGCACGCCGACCGCCGCCGCTCGGCCGAGGCCATCGGCACCTTCGCCGGCGCCGCCGAAGCGCAGCGTTTCCTCGCCTTTTGCGACGAGGCCCGCAAGGTCTACCGCACGCTGGAAGGCCCGTACATGCGCGGCGCCAAGCCCAGCGTGGCCTCGATGATCGCCAGCCTCGGCCCACGCGGCCTGGCCACGCTCACGGGTCTGGGGCCCTTCAACACGCTGTGGCGCTATCTCGGCCGGCATTTCCACGACGCGCGCCTGCGCCAGCTCTTCGGCCGCTACGCCACCTACTGCGGCGGCTCGCCCTGGCAGGCGCCGGCCACGCTGATGCTGGTGGCGCAGGTGGAGATGGACGGCGTCTGGGCCGTGGAGGGCGGCATGCATGCCGTGGCCCAGCGCTTCGCACAGCTGGCCGAGCGGCATGGCGCCACGCTGCGGTACGGCACGCCCTGCACGCGCATCTTGCTGAAAGACGGCGTGGCGCGCGGGGTGCAACTGGCCGGGGGCGAAGAGCTGCACGCCGATGCCGTGGTCTTCAACGGCGACCCCCAGGCGCTGGTGCAGGGCCTGCTGGGAGACGCCTTGCGCCAGGCCGTGCCGCCGCTGCCGCGCGCACGCCGCTCGCTCTCGGCCGTGACCTGGGCAGTGAAGACCCCCACGGCCGGCTTTGAACTCGCGCACCACAACGTCTTCTTCGAAGACGACTACCGCAGCGAGTTCCAAGACATCTTCCAACGCCGCCGCCTGCCGCAGGCGGGCACCGTCTATGTGTGCGCGCAAGACCGCGAAGGCCCACAACCCTTGCCCGCCGGCACGCCCGAGCGGCTGCTGTGCCTGATGAACGCCCCGCCCGACGGCGACCGGCGTTCCTTCGATGCCCTGGAGACAGACCCATGCGAACAACGGAGCCTGTCCCTGCTGCATCGCTGCGGCCTGCAGCTCGAGATGAACACGAGCACCCAGCGCACCACGCCGGCGGACTTCCACCGTCTCTTCCCGGCCAGTGGGGGGGCGCTGTATGGCCCGGCGACGCACGGCTGGATGGCGCTGTTCCGCCGGCCTGGCGCGAGCTGCCGGGTGCCGGGCCTGTTTCTGGCGGGGGGTGGGGTGCACCCGGGTCCGGGCGTGCCGATGGCAGCCCTGTCAGGGCAACTGGCGGCCGCGGCCTCGATGGCGCACCTCGTTTCGACCAGCCGGTGGCACCCGGTGGCTACCTCTGGTGGTACGTCGACGCGATCAGCGACGACGGTCGCCATGCGTTGAGCCTCATCGCATTTGTCGGCAGTGTCTTCTCCCCCTACTACGCCTGGGCCCTGGCCCGCAACCCGGCCACCGAGGCCGAGAACCATGTCGCCATCAACGTGGCGCTCTACGGCGCACAAGGCCGTCGCTGGACCATGACCGAGCGCAGCAAGGCCAGCCTGCGCCGCAGCGCCACCGAGCTCGCCATCGGCCCGAGCCGGCTGCACTGGGACGGGCAGTCGCTGCTCATCGAACTCGACGAGATCAGCGTGCCCCTGCCGCAGCGCGTGCGCGGCCGCGTGCGCGTGTGGCCGCGTGGGCTGGCGAACTTCGTCACCGCACTGGACGACGGCGGCCGCCACCGCTGGGGGCCGATCGCGCCCTGCGCACGCGTGGAGGTGGAGCTCGACAAACCCGGCGCAAGCTGGGCCGGCGAGGCCTACCTCGACAGCAACGAAGGCGACGAACCCATCGACCGCCCCTTCACCGAGTGGGACTGGTCGCGCGCAGGCATGAAGGACGGCAGCACCGCCGTGATCTACGACGTGCGCCAGAAGAACGGCCGCGACCGCGTGGTCTCGCGCCGCTTCATGCCCGATGGCAGCTCGGAGGCCTTTTCACCCCCACCGCGCCAGCCCCTGCCCCGCACCGCGTGGCGCATCAACCGCACCATGCGCACCGACCCCTACGAGCCCGCGCTCGTGGAGCAGACGCTGGAAGACACGCCCTTCTACGTGCGCAGCGTGCTGCAGTCGGGCCTGCTCGGCGAGCGCGTGACCTCGGTGCACGAAACCCTCAACGTACCGCGCGTGGTGGCTCGCAGCACACGCCTGATGCTGCCCTGGCGCATGCCCAGGGTGCGCTGATCCCGACACTCCCGGCCCCTCCGTGAAGATCCCCGACCTCATCACCGGCACCATGAAGGGCTGGGCCCGCCTGGGCCCACGTTTCCTGCCGTTTGCCGACGCGGCCAGCGCCGAGTTGCCGCTGCTGCGCCTGCTGCGCCTGAGCCTGTTCCAGGTCAGCGTCGGCATGGCCCTCGTGCTGCTGGTGGGCACGCTCAACCGCGTGATGATCGTCGAGCTGGGCGTGCCGGCGGCGCTGGTGGCGATCATGATCTCGCTGCCGGTGCTCTTCGCGCCGATGCGCGCGCTGGTGGGCTACAAGAGCGACAACCACCGCAGCGCCTTGGGATGGCGGCGCGTGCCCTACATCTGGAAGGGCACCATGGTGCAGTTCGGCGGGCTGGCCATCATGCCCTTCGCGTTACTGGTGCTTTCGGGCGGCGGCAACGCGCAGCAGTGGCCGGCGTGGATCGGTCACCTCGGCGCCGGCCTGGCCTTCCTGCTGGTGGGCGCGGGCCTGCACATCACGCAGACCGCCGGCCTGGCGCTGGCCACCGACCTCGCCCCGATCGAGACCCAGCCCAAGGTGGTGGGGCTGATGTACGTCTCGCAGCTGCTGGGCATGATCGTCAGCGCGCTGGTCTTCGGCGCCTTGCTGGAAGAGTTCAGCCCGGCCAGGCTGATCCAGGTCATCCAGGGTTCGGCGGTGGTCACGATCGCGCTCAACATCCTGGCGCTGTGGAAACAAGAGACGCGGCAGCGCGGCATGCTGCAGCGGCCGCGCCGCGAGGAGCCTTCGTTCCAGCAGGCGTGGGGGCACTTCCTGCAGGGCGCGCAGGCGCGGCGCCGCCTCGTCGCGGTGGGCCTGGGCACCATGGCCTTTGGCATGCAGGACGTGCTGCTTGAACCCTATGGCGGCCAGGTGCTGGGCATGACGGTGGGCGCCACCACCCAGCTCACCGCCACGCTGGCCATCGGCGGCTTGATCGGCTTTGCACTGGCCTCGCGCGTGCTCGGCCGCGGCGCCGATCCCTTCCGCATGGCCAGCGCAGGCGCGCTCGTGGGCATTCCCGCGTTCATGACCGTGATCGCAGCGGCGCCCTTGCAGACGCCCGCGCTCTTCGGCCTGGGCGTCTGGTTGATCGGCTTCGGTGGCGGGCTCTTCGCCCACGGCACGCTCACCGCCACCATGCAGACAGCGCCGCCGCAGCAAGTGGGCCTGGCGCTGGGCGCCTGGGGCGCCGTGCAGGCCACCGCCGCGGGTGTGGCCGTCGCCCTGGGCGGTGTGATGCGAGACGTGCTCGCCAGCCTGGGAGGCGCGTTGCACGCAGACGCGCGAGCCACGCCCTACACCGCGGTCTACAGCCTCGAGATCGTCCTGCTGCTGGCCACCGTGGTGGCCATGGCACCCCTGCTGCGCCGCTCTGCCATCGCGGTGCCCGGACCCACCCCTCACCACCCCGCCAGCGAGACACCCTGATGAAACTCACCTCCGCCCCCCGCCACGCCCCCAGCACCTGGGCCATGACGATGAAGAAGCGCCTGTTCTGGGGTACGCCCCACACCGAGACCGACGTCAACAACTTCGAGGCGGCGATGGTCGAACGCGCCGCTGATGAGGCGGTCGGCAAGTTCGCCGCGGTGCACGCCGTGGAAAAGGCCCTGGACGGCATCACGCGCCGATCGGTGGGCCTGATGCAGTTCGACGCCTTGCTGGCCTTGGTGATGGTGTTGATGGCCTACCAGGCCGGCAGCGGCGCCGCCGAGAGCTTTGCGCAACTCAACCGGTGGGGCTTCGTGCTGGCGCTCTTCAGCTGCGTGCTGATGATCCCCAACCTCGCCCTGCTCTGGGGCGCCGACGCCGCGGTGCACACGCGCCAGCCGCGCGAGGCCTACCTGCTGGCCATGAGTGTGCACAAGGTGCGGGCCGCCCGCTACACCTTCGCCCTGGTCTTCAGCTTCGCCGCTGCCGTGATGACGCTGGTATCACTGACGCAATTGGCTTGAGTTAGCCACCGCGCGCCATTCGGCGCGCTTTCAACTCGCAAAAGGCGGTGCCAGGTGCATCGCCTTTTTCATTGCGCGCGAATTCACGATGGATTCGAAACGTGCCGCCCAAAAGAAATCGGGGCACTGGCATCCAGGGATGCCGGTGCCCCGCTTCTGCAGGGGTGCTCGACGGATCGAGCGAGCCTTACTGCTTGGCCGGTGCGGCCGGTGTCGCGCTCTGCGCCGTGACGGTGGGTGCCGCCATCGTGGCATCAGCCGCCTTCGGGGCCGCCTTGGGGCCGCCCTGGTAGTAGGCCGGCAGCCACTGCGTCGTCTTCAGGAGCTGGTAGTGCACGAACAGCGAGGTCAGTGCCACTGCGCCCAGGAAGAGAGGAACGCCGATGGTGGGGTTGACCACACGCCAAACTTTGCCTTGGTTCATGAGGTCTCCTTACTTAAGCCACGGGGAATAGACGTAGGCGAAGAAGTGCGCCAGCAGAGCGATGAGGCCGAAGATTCGGGTGCCCTCGACCAAGCCCTGTTGCAATTCTTCAGCTTCTGGGGTGGTAAGCCCCGACGGCCAAACTCTGTTCGGATCATCTGCCATGTTGTTCTCTCCAATAGTCAGACATACCGTGCTGAACCCGCACGAGGGCTTCTTGTGGCTGCGTTGGCCACGCAATTCCCCCAGACTTCAGAGGAACTCTACGCCCCGGGATGTAATTGGTCAATTGCCGTTTACAACCCAGGCTGTCACGTACCCGTGACACTTTCGAGAAAAAAAAGCGAGCCGCTTTCGCGGGTGCAGCGTTCATCGGGCAACGCTCTGATGCAGCGCCTGACGCTCCGACAGCGCAATCACCCAGCCCATGCGGTCGTCGAAGCTGCGCGAAGCCGGGCCGGCCGACAGGGGGGTGGGCGCTGCCGTCACGGCCGCGTCCACCAGGAACTGCACCGCGGGCAGCACCGGCAGCGGCATGCGCACCACCGCGGGCGTGCGCACCACGGCGGCACTGGCGCGTGCGATCAAGGCCAGCTTGCGCTGCTTGCTCACCACAGCGCGGCGTGTGATGGAGTCGAGTCCGTTGTGTTCGATCTCGCGGCCGATCTCGGCATAGACCAGGCGCGCGGCGTGGATGGCGGCGCGGCAATCGCGCGGCAGTGCCGCGATGCCGTGGTCGGCCTTCGCATACAGCGCATCAGCGGTGTGCAGCAGGCGTTGCACCACACCCGCGATGCGGGCGTCGAAAACCGGCTGCTGCAGCCAGGCCTCGACATCGATGCCGGCCTCGCGCAGCCACTGCCGCGGCAGGTACAGGCGCCCGCGGCGGGCGTCTTCACCGACGTCGCGCGCGATGTTGGTGAGCTGCATCGCCACGCCCAGGTCGCAGGCGCGGGCCATGGCCGCTTCGCCCCGCACGCCCATGATCACGGCCATCATCGCGCCGACGGTGCCCGCCACGCGTGCACCGTAGTCCTGCACGTCCTGCAGGGTTTCGTAGGTGCGGGCGGTGGTGTCCCAGTAGAAGCCGTCGATCAGCGCGTCGAGCAGTTCGCGCGGCATGTCGAAGCGGTGCACCACCTGGGCCAATGCCGCATCGACACCGATGTTCAGCGGGCGGCCGTCGTACACGGCGTCCAGCCGGCGCTGCAGGCGCAGCACCGCGGCCTGCGGGTTGTCGCCGTCGTCGATCTCGTCATCGGCCAGGCGGCAGAAGGCGTAGAGCGCCCGCGCCGGCTCGCGCACGCGCGCCGGCAGCAGCAGCGATGCGGCGAAGAAGGTCTTGGACCCGCCGCGCATCAGTTCGCGGCAGCTGGCGCTGTCGGACGCGTGAAGTTCAGTTGAAGCTATGGGCATGCGGCACCACCGTTTCCAGGGCTTTGGCGGACATCAACACGCCGGGCACGCCGGCGCCAGGGTGGGTGCTGGCACCCACCATGAAGAGGTTCTTCACGTCTTCGCTGCGGTTGTGCGGGCGGAACCAGGCGCTTTGCAGCAGCAGCGGCTCCAGGCCGAAGGCCGCGCCCTTGAAGGACAGCAGGCGGTCGTGGAAGTCTTGCGGCGTGGTCACGCGCGAGTGCTCCACGAACGCGCCGAAGCCTGGCATCACGGTCTCGTCCAGGCGCTTCTCCACGGCCTGGCGGAAGGTCTCGGCAAAGGCCGGCCAGTCGGTGCCGCTGTCGAGGTGGGGTACCGGGGCCAGCACGTAGAAGCAATCACGCCCGGCGGGCGCCATGCTCGGGTCGGTGGCCGTGGGGCGGTGCAGGTAGAGGCTGAAGTCGGGCGCGAGCTTGTGCTTCTTGAAGATGTCCTTCAGCAGGCCTTCGTAGCGCGGGCCCAGCACCATCATGTGGTGCGGCACGTCGGGAAACTGCTTCGTGGTGCCGAAGTACCAGACGAAAAGGCTCATCGAGTAGTCGCCGCGCTCGATCTTGGCGTTGGTCCAGTGGCGGCGGTGCTGCGGCTCCACCAGGTTGCGGTACGTCCAGGCGGTGTCGGCGTTGCTGACCACGATGTCGGCGCGACGGCGCGTGCCGTCAGCGAGTTCGATGCCCGTGGCCTGGCCGTTTTCGACCGTGATGCGCTGGACCTCGGCATTCAGGTGCACCGGTGCACCCCGGTCGGCCAGCAGCTTCACCAGGCCCTGCACCAGCACGCCGGTGCCGCCCATCGCCCAGTGCACGCCGTAGCGGCGTTCGAGCGTGTTGATGAGGCTGTAGATGCAGGTGACCGAGAACGGGTTGCCGCCGATCAGCAGCGGGTGGATGGTCATCACCACACGCAGCTTCGGATGCTTGATGTGCCCGGCCACCATGTGGTGCAGGCTCCGCCAGCCGCGCATGCGCGCCAGCGCCGGCACGGCCTTGAGCAGGCTGCCGATGCCGTCGAAGGCCTGCGGGCCGAGCTCTTCGAAACCCTGGCGGTAGCAGCTGGCGGCTTCCAGCAGGAAACGTTCGTAGCCGGGCAAGTCTTCAGGGCAGATGCGGGCCACCTCGGCGCGCATCTTGTCGGCATCACCGCTGTAATCGAAGTGCGTGCCGTCGTCGAAACGGATGCGGTAGAACGGGTCCAGCGCCTTCAGCGTGACGTCGTCTTCCAGCCGCTTGCCGCACAGCGCCCACAGCTCCTCCAGCATGAAGGGGGCGGTGATGATGGTGGGGCCGGCGTCCCAGGTGTAGCCACCCTCGCGCCAGACATAGGCGCGACCGCCGGGCGCGTCGAGCTTTTCGTAGACCTCGACGTCGTAGCCCTTGCAGCTCAGGCGCACCGCGGCGGCCAGGCCGCCAAAGCCACTGCCGATGACGATGGCCTTGGGCGCCGGCGCGCCCCCGGAGCGGCCGCGCGCAGGCACAGCGGCCGGCGGCGTGGGCGTGACGGCGCGCAGGGCAGAGCCCGTGGCGCTGTCAGCGGGCGTGAAGAAGCTTGTCATCGTTGTCCAGGACCATTTCAGGCAGATGGGCCACCGGCTCCACGACAGGAGCAGCTCGGCTTGAAGGGTCGTGCAAGGCCCAGCGCCACAGCGCCGTGGCCTCCAGCGGCAGCACCAGCAACCAGTGTTCGACGATGGCCAGCACCAGCAACGCCGTCACCAGCCAGGCGCCAACGGCCCGGGCACTGCCCGGCGCCTGGGCCAGGGCATAGGCCACCAGCCACACCGCCACCACCGTGGCGGCCGTGACGACGACAGGAAAGAGCAGGTTCATCGCCCGGTGGCGGAAGTAGCTGCCCAGGTAGCGAAGGTGCACCGGCAGCAGCTGGACGCTGAGATTGCGCACACCGAGAAAGACATTGAGCTTGGCGCTGATGCGCATGGCCCAGAGCACGCCGAAGGTGGCCACGCCAACCTGGTTGCTGCCACCCCAGGTGAGCGCGGCAATCAGCAGCCCCGTGGCCAGGATGGCCAGTTCGTGCCACAACAGCGTGGCTGTGGCCTGCACGAAACGCGGCCAGCCGCGCAGGCCGGTGTCCAAGGCCTGCTGGCGCGGGCCGGTGACCCAGCCGGTGAGGAAACTGAGTTCATGCCAGCCCCAGACCAGCAGCGCGCAGGTGAAGGCGCAGTAGGCGGAGCCCACGTCGGACTGCGACGCCGTTCTCTGCAGGCCCACCAGCGCCATCACCGCCAGCGCGCTGCTGATCAGGTGGCTCCAGCGGAAGGTGGTGCGCGGCAGGCCATCCAGCAGCAGCACCAGTCCGGTGGAGAACCACCAGACGAACACCGCAAACAGGATGGGCCAGAGCGCTTCGGACATCGATGTCACCAGGCCGGCGCGACGCGCACCTGCGCGGGCAGTTCGTGGTGCTTCACCGGCAGGAAGTACAGGCGTGCGAAGGTGGCGAAGCCCTGCACGGCCAGACCGGCCTGCTTCAGCTTGCCGATGACACCGCCCTGCGCCTTGGCGGCATCCATGCGCATCGACAGCTCATACAGCCGCGTCATGCCGGCGCGGAAGGCCGGCAGGTCGTGGTCGAGCGAGATCGGGAAGACCTGCTTGCTGATTTCCGTCGTGATGCGGAAGACCTCGTAGTCGTAGGCCGTGGCGTCCAGGCCCATGGCGTTCTTCAGCATGGGGCGCGTGTGGTCGCGCACGTACATGGTGGCGTAGACGGCCAGCAGGAAGAAGCGGATCCACAGCGTGTTGGCGCCGCGCAGCAGGTGCGGCTGCGCGCGCATCAGCAGCGCGAAGCTCTCGCCGTGGCGGAATTCGTCGTTGCACCAGCGCTCGAACCACTTGAAGATGGGGTGGAAGCGCTTCTCGGGGCAGCGCTCGAGCTGGCGGAAGATGGTGATGTAGCGCGCGTAGCCGATCTTCTCGCTCAGGTAGGTGGCGTAGAAGATGTACTTGGGCTTGAAGTAGGTGTAGGCCTTGGTGCGCTTGAGGTCGCCCAGGTCGAGGCCGAGGCCGAAGTCCTTCAGGCTCTGGTTGATGAAACCCGCATGGCGCGATTCGTCGCGCGCCATGTAGCGCATCAGCGCCTTGATGTCGGGGTTGCTGATGTTCTTCTGGATCTCGTTGTAGAGGATGCAGCCGCTGAACTCGCTGGTCACGCTGCTGATGAGAAAGTCCAGGAACTCCTGGCGCAGCTCGGGCGACATCTGCGCCATCTGCGCGCGCGCCTCGTCGGCGAACTCGGGCGTGCGCTGGAAGTGGTCGTGGTTGTTGTCGCCTTCGTACTCGGCCATCATCGTGTCCCACTCCTGGCGGATGGGGTTCACGTCCAGGCGGTCCATGGCCTTGAAGTCGGTCGTGTAGAAGCGGGGCGTGAGCAGGGTCTCCTGCTTGGCCTTGCGGGCGGCTTCTTCGGGGCTGTCGATGCTGACGGCGTGGGTGGCGCTCATGGGGTACTCCTGATCGGATCAGACGGTGATGCGCTGCGCAGCAGGTCCGCGAAGGCGCCGGCGTTCGTGGGCCCGAAGGCCTCGAGGTCGATGCGCTGGCCGGTGGCCGGGTCCAGCAGCGTGAGCCGGCCGTCGGCGCGGCCCAGCAGCTCAAACGGCGCCTCGCCGCCCAGGCCGCGCATGCGGCGCTCGCGCGCCATCACGCGAAGCGCGCCGCGCAGGAAGCCGCCCTCGCCCTGCACGTGCGCCACCTGCTGGCCGCTGCGGGCGTCGATGACGAGCACGCCGCCATCGCTGGCGTCGCTGAACTTCAGGCTGCGCGAAAGCACGGTGCCGGCATCGGGCGCACGCACCGCCACGCCCGAGAGGCGCACGGCCGACACGCCGGCCAGCGCCACCAGCACCAGCGCAGCCATGGCCATCAGCAGGCCACGGGGCAGCGGGTCGGGGTGGGTGTGGGCGTTGCTCATGGGGTGGCTTTCAGCGGCCGGCCATCGCGGGCGTGGCACCGCGGCCCTGGGCTTCGGGGGCTGCCGAGGCTGCAGCGGGCGCCGGCAGTTCGACGCCGGTGTCCTGCGCCCAGGCCTGCGCGAGCGTGCGGGCCACCGCGGCGGCTTCAGGCACGCAGCGCAGCATCGGCTCGGGCTGACCCACGCGCCAGGGGCGGGCGTGCGGCCACAGGTGCAGGTAGGCGATGCGGTCGTCGCCAGCCAGTTGCAGGGGCAGGTCGCCGCTGCCATCGGCATTCACATGCAGGCCGGCGGCGGCGATGCGCTTGAAGGGAATGTTGAAGGTGAGCGTCAGCACAACCCCGATGCGCATGACGACGCGGCGGTTGGTCACCGTGTAGATGGCCGAGCGGGCCGACAGCCAGGCAATGAAGGCCAGCATGCCCAGGGCCGAGCCGGCCAGCAGCAGCATCCACAACGCCGACACAACCATCGTGCCGAAGCTCGCGTTCTCGGTGGCCAGCAGCGCCAGCCGCAGCACCATCAAGGCCGCGAAGTACACCACCAGCTTGCGCAGGTGGAAGGCCTGTCGCGCCAGGGTCTGCCACTGCGGGCTGCCTTGCCAGAGCACACGCTCACCGGCCGGCAGCATCTCGGGCAGGCCGCGGGCGGCCTCGAACTCGTGCTCTTGCGCCAGCGGCGCGCTGGCGTTCACCGGCGAGGTGGCAGCCGGAGCGCGACGCAACGCCTTCACAGCAGCGGCTCCGCGCGCGAGGGCTCGGCGTAGAGCGTGCCGGCACCGTAGTAGCCCATGATCTTCTCTTCTTCCAGCAGCGTCACCACGTCAGGGTTGCGCGTGCCGGGCACGTCGGCGAACTGGTGGCTGAGGATGGCGCCGACCTTGACCTTGTCGCGCTTGACGCGCGCGAAGTTCATCGGCAGCAGCACACGCCGGCCGTTGGCACTGGCTTCCAGCTCGATGTAGCGGAACAGGCTCTCGGCCTCGTCCACCCAGAGGTCGACCACCGTGCCGCCCACCTTGTCATCGGCGCCCATCACCGGCAGGCCGCGTGGATCGGTGTCGCCGCGTGTCACGTCGAACTCGGTGGCCACGCGCAGCGGCATCAGCTTGATGTGGCCTTCGAAGTTCACGTCGGGGTGGTCGTGCCGGTCGGCCCAGGCGCCCGGGCCCACGCCGTCCAGCAGCGGGTTGGCGCCCGTGGGCACCAGCGGCGCGCCCGCCCAGCGGTGCGACGGCTCGGCCATCAGCACTTGCGGCGAGACGATGTCGTTGGGCGCCGAGAAGGTGCGGCCATCCTGAAGCAGGTAGGTCTTGGGCTCGGGGATGGGAAAGCCCCGCACCGAGACACCGTTGTCGGTGACCATGGGGTAGCCCTCGCGGTGGTTCTCCAGCACCAGGTAGTAGATGAGGAAGGCGAAGAAGATCCAGAAGGCGTAGAGCACCAGCTGGGCGATATCGATGTACTGCGTGATGGCTCCGGTTCCCATGGGGGTCTCCTTCAGTCGTGATTCAGCCGGGCAGGTCGGCCAGGCCGAACTTGGTGCCGGGGCTCCGGACGGAGGGCCCCAGCGAGCGAACGAGCGGGCCGATGGCAATCAGCGCCGCGAACAAGAGGTACAGCTCGAGGTGGTAGACGAAGCTGTAGCCGGTGACCGGCGTCACCAGCACTTCGCCGAATGCCCCGTGCGTGGCCAGCGTGGACACGAGGTCGCGCAGTGCACCGCCCAGCGCGATGCCGAGGCCGCCGGCCGTCGCCTGCACCGCGCCCCAGGCGCCCAGCGCCAGGCCGACGTGGTCGCGGTGCTCCAGCGACATGGCCGCCGTGAGCATGCCGACCGAGAACAGTCCGCCGCCGAAGCCGATGAGCGCCGTGCCGCAGCGGAAGAGCCAAGGCGCCTCGGCCGGGGCCGAGAAGATGACGGCGGCAAAGGCCGGCAGGCCCAGCACCAGGCCGCAGGCGGCCACGCGGTAGGGGTCGCCGCCACGCGCCAGCCAGCGCGCGGCCAGCCCGAAGGCTCCGAGCGCGCCGAGCGCCATCACCGCGGTGAGAGAGCTCGTGGCGCCGACGCTGAGCTTGAGGATCTCGCCACCGTAGGGCTCGAGCACCACGTCCTGCATCGCGAAGGCCATCGTGCCCAGGCCCACGGTGACGAGGAAACGGCGCGCCTTGGGCTGGCCGATGAAGCTCTGCCAGCGCGGGCCGAAGGCCGGCGCCGGCTCGGCGGGCGAGCGGCGGCAGTTCGAGTTGCGCGCCTCTTGTTTCCATACTGCGACGACGCACAGAGCCGCCGTGGCCACGCCCGCGCCCTGCACCACCTGCACCAGGCGCGTGGGCGAGAAGTCGGCCAGCAGCAGGCCAAAGACCGTGCCCCCGCCCACCAGGCCCACGAGCAGCATCACGTACATCAGCGCCACCACGCGTGGGCGCGTGGCGTCGGTGGAGAGGTCGGAGGCCAGCGCCAGACCGGCGGTCTGCGTGGTCTGCAGGCCGGCGCCCACCAGCAGGAAGGACAGGCCGCTGACCAGTTGCCCCACCCAGGCCAGGCCGAAACGGCCCTGCCCCGTGAGCAGCAGCAGCGCAAACGGCAGCAGCGCCAGCCCGGCGAACTGCAGGAAGGCGCCCAGCCCGATGTAGGGCACGCGGCGCCAGCCGATGGCCGAGGCGTAGACATCACTCTTGTGGCCGATGAAGGCGCGCAGCGGCGCCGCGATGATGGGCAGTGCCACCATCAGCGCCACCAGCCAGGCGGCCACGCCCAGCTCGACGATCATCACGCGGTTGAGCGTGCCCACCATCAGCGCGGTGGCCATGCCCACGCTCACCTGGAACAGGCCCAGGCGCAGCAGGCGCGGCAAGGGCAGGTCGGCCGTGGCGGCGTCGGCGAAAGGCAGGAAGCGCGGCCCCAGGCGCTTCCACTTGAGCGCCAGGTTCGAGGGGGCCTTGCCGCCACGCCGGGTGTTCATCAGCCGCGCACCAGTTCCAGGGCCTGCGAGGTGTAGAAACCGCTGCTGATGCGCTGCGTGCGCGCGGGGCGGAACTGCGGCACGCCGCGGTGCAGCCGCGTGCGCAGCGACTTCTCGGCCACGGGCTCGATCCATGGCGCGCGGTTGCCGCGCGGGAAGAGCCGGCCCACCGCACGCATCGCGGCCAGGGCCGGGTTGCGCGGCGCGAAGGTGAAGAGCATCGAATGGCGCGTGCGCTGCGACCAGCTTTCGATCACGCGCACCATGTCGGCTTCGTCGTA
This sequence comes from Rubrivivax rivuli, assembly GCF_004016505.1. Lineage (GTDB taxonomy): Bacteria > Pseudomonadota > Gammaproteobacteria > Burkholderiales > Burkholderiaceae_C > Rubrivivax > Rubrivivax rivuli. Next base: position 284,352 of record NZ_SACR01000002.1, read on the forward strand.
GTGGATGAGCGAGTCCATCGCCACCACGTGGTCGAAACCGCCGAGCTGCGGGTCGAGCATGTCGCCGCTGCGGAACTCGATGCGGCCGGCCACCGGGTGCGCGGCCAGCAGCGCGTTCATGCGCTCGCGGGCCACGTTCACCAGCGCCGGCGAGAGGTCGATCGCCACCACCTCGGCACCCCGCGCCGCCGCCTCCAGCGCCAGCGCGCCGGTGCCGCAGCCGGCATCGAGCACGCGTGCGCCCCGCAGGTCTTGCGGCAGGCAGCCCATCAGCGTGGCGCGCATGCGGTCACGGCCGGCCCGCACGGTGGCGCGGATGCGGCCCACCGGCGCCGTGCTGGTGAGCTGCTCCCAGGCCTTCAGCGCGGTGCGGTCGAAGTAGTCTTCGATCTCACTGCGGCGGGTTTCGTAGCGGGCGTCCATGGCGGTGGGCCTCAATCGAACCCGAGCAGGTCGAAGATGTCGCGGTCCTTCATCGGCACCGCGCTGTATTCCTTGCCGCCCAGCCAGAGGTTGGCAGCCAGGCGCATGTACTCGCGCTTGACGGCCTCGAGTTCGGGGCTGGTCTCCATCTCGAAGAGCACGCTCTTCTTGAGGCGGCTGCGGCGGATGACGTCGAGATCGGGGAAGTGGGCGGCCAGTTCCAGGCCGATCTTGGCCGTGTACTTGTCGATCTGGTCGGTGGCCGCGCTGCGGTTGGCAATGACACCGCCCAGGCGCACGTTGTAGTTCTTCGCCTTCGCGCCAATGGCCTGCACGATGCGGTTCATCGCGAAGATCGAGTCGAAGTCGTTGGCCGTGACGATCATGGCCCGGTCGGCGTGCTGCAGCGGGGCGGCGAAACCGCCGCACACCACGTCGCCCAGCACGTCGAAGATCACCACGTCGGTGTCTTCCAGCAGGTGGTGCTCCTTGAGCAGCTTCACGGTCTGACCGACCACGTAGCCGCCGCAGCCCGTGCCCGCGGGCGGGCCGCCGGCTTCCACGCACATCACGCCGTTGTAGCCGGGGAAGACGAAGTCTTCGACACGCAGTTCCTCGGCGTGGAAGTCCACCGTCTCCAGCACGTCGATCACGGTGGGCAGCATCTTCTTCGTCAGCGTGAAGGTGCTGTCGTGCTTGGGGTCGCAGCCGATCTGCAGCACCCGCTTGCCCATCATGCTGAAGGCGGCGCTCAGGTTGCTGCTGGTCGTGCTCTTGCCGATGCCGCCCTTGCCGTAGATGGCGAAGACCTTGGCGGTACCGATCTTCACGCTCGGGTCCAGCTGCACCTGCAGGCTGCCTTCGCCGTCTTCGCCGCGGGCTGCCTTCTTCATCAGGCTCGGGAAGGGGAGAGTCACGGTTTCGGTCATGCTGCTGCCTTTTCGTCGTACACGCCTTCGAGGCGGTCTTCCAGCTCTTCGCCTGCACGTTGCAGGGCCTCGAGCGTTTGTGCGTCCGGCGTCCAGTACTGGCGCCGGTGTGCTTCAAGAAGTCGGTGCGCGACCTTGGCGGACGCGGTGGGGTTGAGCTTGGCCAGGCGCTCGCGCATGGCCGGGTCGAGCACGAAGGTCTCGCTCAGCTGCTGGTAGACCCAAGGCTGCACCTGGCCGGTGGTGGCGCTCCAGCCCAGCGTGTTGGTGAGGTGCACTTCGATCTGGCGCACGCCTTCATAGCCGTGCTCCAGCATGCCTTCGTACCACTTGGGATTGAGCATGCGGGTGCGTGTTTCCAGCGCCACCTGCTCGCCCAGCGTGCGCACGGTGCCGCCGCCGATGGCGTCGTTCGTCTGGTCGCCGATGTAGACCGGGGCCACCTTGGCCTCGGACCCTTGCGCCACCGACTTGGCGCGCTTCACGGCGCGGCTGATGCCGCCCAAGGTGTCGAAGTAGGTGTCGATGGTGGTGACGCCGAGTTCCACCGAATCGAGGTTCTGGTAGGCCAGCTCCACCTTGGCCAGCACGGCCTGCAGCAACTGCGCGTTCTGCACCGGGCGCCCGCTGCGACCGTAGGCGAAGCCCTTGCGGCGCGAATAGGTCTCGGCCAGCTCGTCTTCGCTGTCCCAGCGCGCGTTGTCCACCAGCAGGCCGACGTTGGCGCCATAGGCCCCTTCGGCGTTGCCGAAGACCCGCAGCGCCGCCGTCTCGATGTCGCCACCGTGTTCGGCCATGTAGGCCAGCGCATGCTTGCGCACGAAGTTCTGTTCCGGCGGCTCGTCGGCGCTGGCGGCGAGGAAGGCAGCTTCGGCCAGCAGCTTCACCTGCAGCGGCAGCAGGTCGCGGAAGATGCCCGACAGCGTGATCACCACGTCCACGCGCGGCCGGCCCAGTTCGGCCAGCGGCAGCAGTTCGGCACCGGCCAGGCGGCCGTAGCTGTCGAAACGCGGCTTGGCACCGAAGAGGGCCAGGGCCTGGGCGATGGGGCCGCCTTCGCTCTTCAGGTTGTCGGTGCCCCAGAGCACCAGCGCGATGCTCTCGGGCAGTGCGTTGCCGTCACTCATGTGGCGGGCCAGCAGACGCTCGGCCTGGCGTGCGCCGTCCTTCACCGCGTAGGCGCTGGGGATGCGGAAGGGGTCGAAGCCGTGCAGGTTGCGGCCCGTGGGCAGGATGGCCGGCGTGCGCAGCAGGTCACCGCCCGGCGCCGGGCGTACGAAGCGGCCGTCCAGCGCACGCAGCAGGCCGGCCACTTCGTGGTCGTCGGCCATCAGGCGGTTGCTCTCGGCCAGCGCGGCCAGCAGGGTTTCGCGCTCGGCATCGCCCGCCGCCAGGGCGCGCGGGGCGCTGCCGGCCACCAGGGCCTGCAGGGTGGCGCGTTCGAGCCGCTGCCCGTGGCTGGCTTCGGCCAGCGACATCAGCAGGTCCACGCGCTGCTCGGCGGTGGGCGCCTGGCCCACCACGTGCAGGCCGTGCGGGATGAGCGTGTACTCGAGCTCCAGCACCGTGTCGGCCAGGCGTGCAATGTGTTCGCCAGCAGACGCACCCCAGGCCGGCTCGGCCTGCGCCAGTTCCAGCGGCACGGCCTGGGCCTGGATCATCTCGGCCAGCTCTTCGCGTTCGCGCTGGGCCTCGGGCTCCAGGCTGCGGAAGCGTTCGATCGCTGCCTTGAGGTCGACCAGCCCCTTGTAGAGCCCGGCCTGCGCCGTGGGCGGCGTGAGGTAGCTCACCAGCGTGGCGGCGGCGCGGCGCTTGGCGATGGTGCCTTCGCTGGGGTTGTTGCTGGCGTAGAGGTAGAAGTTCGGCAGGTCGCCGATCATGCGGTCGGGCCAGCAATTGGCCGTCATGCCGTTCTGCTTGCCGGGCATGAACTCGAGCGAGCCGTGGGTGCCGAAGTGCAGCACCGCGTGGGCGCCAAAGTCTTCGCGCAGCCAGCGGTAGAAGGCCGAGAAGGCGTGCGTGGGGGCGAAGCCCTTCTCGAACAGCAGGCGCATCGGGTCGCCTTCGTAGCCCATGCCGGGCTGGATGCCGACGAAGACGTTGCCGAAACGTTCGCCCAGCACCTGGATGCAGCTGCCGTCGCTTTGCAGCTTGCCTGGCGCGGGGCCCCAGGCCGCTTCGATCTGCCTGAGCCAGCGCTCGCGGCGCACATGGTCGTTGGCCGGGATGCGCGCATGCACGTTGGCCAGGGCGCCCCACTGCGCGGCGTTGCCGTTGATCACGCTGTCGCGCAGCGCGTCCACGCTGGCGGGCAGCGTGACGGTGTAGCCCTCGCGCTGCATCGCGGCCAGCGTGTTGTAGAGGCTCTCGAACACCGAGAGGAAGGCCGCCGTGCCCGTGGCGCCCGCGTTGGGCGGGAAGTTGAAGATCACCAGCGCCACCTTGCGCTGCGCACGCTGAGAACGGCGCAGGTCGACCAGGCGGCCCACGCGTGCGGCCAGCATCTCGGCGCGTTCGCTGCAGGTGAACATGTCGTGGCCGCTGTCCTGCGCGGCGGCGTCGGAGTGCAGCGATTCGAAGGTGCAGGCGCGGTCGCAGCCCGTGCAGGCGGTGTGCGCCGCGTTGCCGCGGCCGCCGTAGACCATGGAGCCGGTGGCGCCGTCCAGCTCGGGGATGGCCACCATCATCGTGGCTTCTACCGGCAGCAGGCCGCGTTCGCTGCCGCCCCACTGCTCCAGCGTCTGGAACTCCACCGGCGTGACCGCCAGGTAAGGCACATCCAGGCGCGCCAGGATCTCTTCGGCCGCCTTGGCATCGTTGTAGGCCGGGCCGCCCACCAGCGAGAAGCCGGTGAGCGAGACCACCGCGTCGACCGTGCAGCGCTCGCCGTCGAAGAAGAATTTCTCGATGGCCGGTCGTGAATCGAGCCCGGTGGCGAAGACCGGCAGCACGCGCAGGCCGCGGGCCTGCAGCGCGGTGATGACGCCGTCGTAGTGCCCGGCGTTGCCGGCCAGCAGGTAGGAGCGCAGCAGCAGGATGCCCACCGTGCCGCGTTCGCCGGCGCGGGCCGCCTGCGGCAGATCGGCGGCTTCGTGCACCAGGCGCTGCGTGAGTTGCGGGTGGTAGGCGCCGAGCTCGGGGTAGTCCACCGGCTCATGGGTCTTCAGCGCGCCGCGCAGGCCGCGGCGGGCGCCGTCGGCGTAGCGGTCCACCAGGAAGTGCACCATGTGGCCGACGTTGGCCTCGCTGCCCGCCAGCCAGTACTGCAGCGTCAGGAAATAGGCGCGCACGTCCTGCGCCGTGCCCGGGATGAAGCGCAGGATCTTCGGCAGCCGGCGCAGCATCTTCATCTGCTCGGCGCCGGCCGTCGTCTTGGTGCTGTTGTCCGCCTTGTTGTCGGCGGTCTGCTTGGCCTTGCCACGCAGGCGCTTGAGCAGGCTGACGAAGCCGCTGGCCGGCGCCGACATGTCGAACTTGCCCATGCGCGTGAGCTTGGTCACCTCGGCCGCGCTCATCGCACAGACCATGGCGTCGCAATGCTCGCGGCGCGCCTGCAGCGCGGGCAGCAGGGGCATGAAGTGGTCTTCGAGGAAGAGCATCGTCACGATGACGATGTGGCCCTGCTCGATGGCGGCCTTGCAGCGCGACAGCGCGTGTTCGTCGTTGCCCCACTCGTCGGCGGCGTGCACGCTGAGCTGCAGGCCGGGCAACTGGCGCGCCAGGCTGCGCGCGGCGCGCTGCGCGGCGCTGGCCAGGTGGCTGTCCATCGTGACCAGCACCACGCGCATGGGCGCCGGGCCATCGGCCGCACGGGTCTGGGCCTGGGCCGGGCGCGCGCTGCGCCCGAAGAGCCCGCCCATGCCCGTCTCGGCCGGCAGCGTGCCGCTGCTGCTGGCGAGCTGCGCCCCCGCGCTCTCAGCGGCTGAAGTGGGCTTTGGCATCGTAGAGGGTCTCGACGGTGATGGACGACACGCCCCGCTGGCCGGCATAGGCCTCGGTGTTGCGCTTGGCCTTGCCGCGCACGAAGAAGGGGATCTTCTTGAGCTCTTTCTCGGCGTCGGCGGTCCAGGCCAGCGGCAGGCCGGTGAGGGGTGTCGGCAGCCCGGCGGCGGGCGCGGTGGTTTCGGGTTCGAGCAGCGCCACCTCGGCCTGCAGCGGTGCGGCGGCGGGCTCGGGCCGGCTGGCGGCCGAGCCCAGGTGCGACGGGGCGGCGCCATCGTGGAACTCGAAGTCGCCGCGGAACATGTGCAGCAGGTGCTCTTCCAGGCCCATCATCAGCGGGTGCACCCAGGCATCGAACATCACGTTCGCGCCTTCGAAGCCCATCTGCGGGGCGTGGCGCGCCGGGAAGTCCTGCACGTGCATGGGCGCGCTGATCACGGCGCAGGGCACGCCCAGGCGCTTGGCGATGTGGCGTTCCATCTGCGTGCCCAGCACCAGCTCGGGGTGAAGCTCGGCCACCTTGTCTTCCACCTCGAGGTAGTCGTCGGTGATCAGGGCCTCGATGCCGTAGAGCTTGGCGGCGTCGCGCACGTCGCGGGCGAACTCGCGGCTGTAGGTGCCCAGGCCCACCACCTCGAAACCCAGTTCCTTGGCGGCGATGCGCGCCGCCGCGATGGCGTGCGTGGCGTCGCCGAAGATGAAGACGCGCTTGCCGGTGAGGTAGGTCGAATCCACCGACTTCGAGTACCAGGGCGAACGCGCGCGCGGGTCGTTCAGCAGCGGGGCCGGGTCGGCACCGCTGAGCGCGGCCACTTCCTTGATGAACTCGCGCGTGGCCCCCACGCCGATGGGCACGGTCTTCACCACGGGCTGGCGGAAGTTGCGCAGCAGCCACTGCGCGGCCTGCATGGCCACTTCCGGGTACATCACGACGTTGAAGTCGGCTTCGCCCAGGCGGGTCAGGTCGTGCGGCGTGGCGTCCAGCGGCGCGACGACGTTGATCTCGACGTCCAGCCGGCGCAGCAGTTCCAGCACCTCGCGCAGGTCGTCCTTGTGGCGAAAGCCCAGGGCCGTGGGCCCCAGCACGTTGCAGCGGGCCTTCTGCCCGGCGGCGCGTTCGCGCGGCACGGCGGGCACGGCCACGTGCGGCGTGCACAGCGCGCGCACCAGCTGGTAGAAGGTTTCGGAAGCGCCCCAGTTCTCCTTGCGCTGGTAGGCCGGCAGTTCCAGCGGCACCACCGGGCAGGGCAAGTTCAGCGCAGCGGCCAGGCCGCCCGGGTCGTCCTGGATCAGCTCGGCCGTGCACGAGGCGCCGACGATCATGGCCTGCGGCTGGAAGCGCTCGTAGGCGCTGCGCGCCGCGCTCTTGAAGAGCTCGGCCGTGTCACCGCCCAGGTCGCGCGCCTGGAAGGTGGTGTAGGTGACGGGCGGGCGCGCGTCGCGCCGCTCGATCATCGTGAACAGCAGGTCGGCGTAGGTGTCGCCCTGGGGCGCGTGCAGCACGTAGTGCAGGCCCTTCATCGCGGTGGCGATGCGCATCGCGCCGATGTGCGGCGGGCCTTCGTAGGTCCAGAGCGTCAACTGCATGGTGCTCGTCGTCCCTTCAGGCGGCCAGGCCGGCTTGCAGCAGCGCGCGGCGGCGCAGCGGGCGGGCGAAGAGCTCGGCCAGGTCGGCCGCCTGCTCGAAGCCGTGGATGGGGCTGAACACCAGCTCGATGGCCCACTTGGTCGTCAGGCCCTCGGCCTCCAGCGGGTTGGCAAGGCCGAGGCCGCAGACCACGATGTCGGGCTGCTGGGCGCGGCAGCGGTCGAGCTGCTTTTCGAGGTCTTGCCCCTCGCTCAGCACGGTGCCGCTGGGCAGCAGCGCCAGCTCTTCGGAGAGATGTTCGCGGTGCAGGTAGGGCGTGCCCACCTCGGTGAGCTGCATGCCCAGCTCACGCGCCAGGAAACGCGCCAGCGGGATCTCGAGTTGCGAGTCCGGGAAGAAGAAGATGCGCTGGCCCGAGAGCGCGGCGCGGTGGCGCGTCAGCGCGGCCTCGGCGCGGGCCCGCGGCGCGGCGGTGGCGGCCTGCACCGCTTCGGCGCCGATGCCGAAGGCGGCGGCGGCGGCGGTCAGCCAGCCCAGCGTGCCTTCCACGCCCAGCGGGAAGGGGGCGGCGATGCGGCGCGCGCCGCGGTTTTCCAGCGCGCGGGCGGTGTCGGCGAGGAAGGGCTGGGCCAGCAGGTAGCGCGTGTTCGGGCCCACTGCCGGCATCGCATCGCTGCGGCGCGCGGGCAGGAACTGCACCGCCGGTAGGCCGATCTGCGCGAACAGGCGCGTGAACTGGTCTTCCACCACATCGGCCAGCGCGCCCACCACCACGAGTTGCGCCGGGGCCGTGGCGGCGGGCACCGGCAGGCCGGGCACCAGCGAGGCCAGGCAGGCGTCTTCACCCTGGGTGAAGGTGGTTTCGATGCCGCTGCCCGAGTAGTTCAGCACCCGCACCTGCGGCGCGAAGCGTGTGCTCAGGCGCTGCGCGGCGCGCGAAAGGTCGAGCTTGATGACTTCCGAGGGGCAGCTGCCCACCAGGAAGAGCGTGCGGATGTCGCTGCGGCGCTCGAGCAGGCGGGTGACGACACGGTCGAGTTCGTCCTGCGCGTCGGCCAGGCCGGCGAGGTCGCGCTCGTCGATGATGGCGGTGGCGAAACGCGGCTCGGCGAAGATCATCACGCCGGCGGCGCTTTGCACCAGGTGGGCGCAGGTGCGCGAGCCGACGACGAGGAAAAACGCGTCCTGGATCTTGCGGTGCAGCCACACGATGCCCGTCAGGCCGCAGAACACTTCGCGTTGGCCGCGCTCTTTCAGCACCGGGGCGGTGCTGCAGCCGCCGGCCGCTTCCACGTGCAGTGGGATCACGGCGTTCATGCGGCCACCCCCTGGCTCGCGGGGCGGGGCTTGCCCTCGGTCGAGCCCGAACCGGCCGCGCGGGCGGCTTCGTCCAGCCGCGCCAGGCGCAGTTTCCAGACGAACTGGGCTGCGTTCACCACGTAGGCGGCGTAGGCCGCCAGGGCCAGCAGCATCTGACCCCTCGCGCCCAGGACGCCGGTGGCCAGCGCCACGAGGTAGGCCGTGTGCAACGCCAGCACCAGCATGCTGAACACGTCCTCCCAATAGAAGGCCGGAGCAAAGAGGTACTGGCCGAAGACCACCTTTTCCCAGATCGCGCCGGTGACCATGATGGTGTAGAGCACCAGCGTCTTCACCACCACCGAGATCGTGGCCGCCCAGAGGCCTTCACCCGTGGCGAGATAGCGCAGCACGAGCGCAGCGCTCACCAGGAAGACGACGAACTGCACCGGAGCCAGCAGGCCCTGCACCAGGGTCCAGCGGCTCTGGTTGCGCCGCACACGCTGCTCAGCCGTGTACAGCGGGGGGCGCTGTACCGCGGCGCCGGGGGCCCTTGCAGGCCGCTGTGATCGATTCATGAAGCGGAGCCTAGGGGCTGGTTCGGCAACTGTCAATTCAGATAGACGTAAATCACAGTTGACACTCAAAACACCGCCCCGCATGATTTCCAGCACACCGCCTGCGTCTGTGCGCGGCGGTCACACCGGCACCCGCCCAGGGGTCCCGGCGCAGCGGTCTCGGTGGAAACACCGAGAGGAAAGAATGCTTTGACGACCAGCCGGTCGCGGTTTACAACCCCCAGCGACGTGAGCCAAGAACAAGATTCCCACGAGCCGTTGAAGTTGGACGTGCGCCTGCCTCCCTCGCCACCGCCGGCCCTGTGCCGGGGGCGTGGTTCGCTTGCAGGAGCCGTGCTGCCTTGCCTGTACCGGCCGCCCCGCCCTGAATGGGCCCCCGCGCCTGGAGGTTGTGATGCAAGGTGATCCCACACGAGGACAGGCTTCGCCGGACGGCGAAGGCCATGAACGCCAATGGGCCAACGAGGAACGCCCGTCCTCCTGGCCCGACGTGCCCGATACCGACGCGGCCAAGCACCGGCTGGCGCGGCTGGCACGCACCATCGAGGCGGATGTCATCCCCCGCCTCGTTCAGGCCCACCGCCCAGGCGCTGCCAACCCCCAGCCGGGGTCTGTCCTGCCCTACCCGTCCGACATCGAAACGCTGCTGCAGCAGATCCTGCGGGGCAGCGAAGCCGAGACCTTGTCGCTCATCGACGGGCTGCGTGAACGTGGTGTGTCGGTCGAGTCGCTGTACCTCGACGTCTTCGGCCCGGTGGCGCGGCGGCTCGGTGAGATGTGGGAAAACGACAGTTGCGACTTCAGCACCGTCACGGTGGCACTGGGCAGGCTGCAGCGCCTGCTGCGCGAGTTGAGCCCGGCCTTCGGCACCGAGATCGAGCACCCGGCCAACGGCAGGCGCGCCCTCTTCGTGCAACCGCGCGACGAGCAGCACAGCTTCGGCCTCTCGATGGTGGCCGAATTCTTCCGCCGCGACGGATGGGACGTCATCGGCGGCATCGGCGGCGCGGTCACCAGTCCGGTGGCCATGGTGCGCGACGAGTGGATCGACATCATCGGCTTCTCGGTAGGCAGCGACAGCCGCCTGCCCTGGCTGCAGGAGACCATCGTCGCCGTGCGCGCAGCCTCGCGCAATGCCGCGCTGGCGGTGCTGGTGGGGGGCCCGCCCTTCGTGGCACGGCCTGAAGTGGCCGTGGCCGTGGGCGCCGACGGCACAGCCAGCAACGGCAAGGAAGCGCCGCTGGTCGCCGAGCGCCTGCTCAGCAGGGGCCGGTTGCGAAAAAATAATGGTTGATGCAGCCCGTGCTGTAAGCACTGACTGACAATACCGACCGTCAACCACATCACCAGCGGCCCCAGCCCATGCCCCGAAACACCGGCGAGCAGCACGCGCTCGGCGCTCTTGACGCCCAGAGTGCGGCCAGGCTCGTGCAGGCATCGAGCGACGTGGCCCTGGTGCTCGACCACGAGGGCACCATCCTCGATGTGGTGACGCAGGTCGACGATGTCGCCACCCAGCAGTTGCGCGCGTGGCGCGGCAAGCCCTGGGTGCAGACCGTCTCGCCAGACAGCCGCCAGAAGGTGGAGGCCATGTTGCGCGACGCGCAGGCCGCCGCCGATGCCGACATCGGCCGCTGGCGCCAGGTGAACCACCCCATCGCCGACGGCGACGAACTCCCGCTGCTGTACTCGGCCGTGCGCCTGGGCGACGGCGAGCGCGGCGGCAAGGGTCGCATCGTGGCCTTCGCTCGCGACCTGCGCGCCACCGTGGCGCTGCAGCGCCGCCTCATCGACACCCAGCAGGCCATGGAGCGCGACTATTGGCGCTCCCGCGAGGCCGAAACCCGCTACCGCCACCTGCTGGAGACGTCGTCGGAAGCGGTGCTGATCGTCGACGGCAGCACGCAGAAGGTGCTCGAAGCCAACCCGGCGGCACGCACCCTGTGTGGCAGCACCCGCGCCAAGCTCGTCGGCTCGCCCCTGCCGGCGCTCTTCGAGGCCGCCCACGGCGAGCGGCTGCAAGACCTGTTGGCAGCCGCGCGTTCCGTGGGCAAGAAGGACGCGGTGCGCGCACGCCTGCTGGAGGGCCAGAGCGAGGTCGCGGTGTCTGCCTCGGTGTTCCGCCAGGAAGATGCCGTGCTCGTGCTGGTGCGCCTGGCCCCCGTGGTGGTGCCGGTGGCCACCGGCAAGGCTGCGCAGCGGCGCACCGCCCCGGCCGGGGCTCCGAGCTGGGAAGCCATGCTGGTGGCCTTCGTGCAGAACTCGCCCGACGGTTTGGTGTTCTGCGACGAAGGAGGCCGTGTGCTCAGCGCCAACCGCGCCTTCCTGACCCTGGCCGAACTCAGCACCGAAGACCAGGCCCGCGGGCAGGCCCTCGACCGCTGGCTCGGCCGCACGGGCGTCGAGCTCGGCGTGCTCATCACCAACCTGCGTCAGCGCGGCAGCGTGGGGCGCTTCGTCACCGCGCTGCGCGGCGAGTACGGCACCGAAGTCGAGGTCGAGATCTCGGCGGCACAACTGGCGCCCGACAGCGAGACGGTGCTGGCCTTCGCCATCCGCGACATCGAACGCCGCATCAAGCCCGAGCCCGAAAGCGGCCGCGCCATGACGCGCTCGGTCAGCGAACTCACCGAGCTGGTGGGCCGCACGCCGCTGAAGGACATCGTCAGCGAGACCACCGACCTCATCGAGCAGCTTTGCATCGAGACTGCGCTGCAGATGTCGCACGACAACCGTGCCTCGGCGGCGCTGCTGCTGGGGCTTTCGCGCCAGAGCCTGTATGTCAAGCTCCGCCGCTACGGGTTGGGCAGCCTGGGCGGCGAAGAGTAGCGAACAGGGTTCTGGCCCAGGCCGCAGTGCCGTCCAGCGCCGCTGACACCCGGGTCAGATTCAGGTGTAAACATAGATTGACGCAGCGGAGTGTCAAGCGCAAGATGCGCTCATGAGCTCCACGGCCCACGCCGCCCCTGCGCAATTCCCGGCCCCTTCGGCCATCACCGAGCTGCTCAAGCCGGTAACGTGGTTCCCGCCGATGTGGGCCTTCAGCTGCGGTGTCATCGCCTCGGGCGTCCCGCTGGCCGGGCACTGGATGCTGATCGTGGTGGGCGTGCTTCTCAGCGGGCCGCTCGTTTGTGCCACCAGCCAGGCCGTGAACGACTGGTTCGACCGGCATGTCGACGCCATCAACGAGCCACACCGCCCCATCCCGAGTGGCCGCATGCCCGGGCGCTGGGGCCTGTACGTCGCCGTCATCTGGACGCTGCTGTCCCTGGCGGTGGCCACGCTGCTCGGGCCCTGGGGTTTTGGCGCGGCCGTGGTCGGGCTGCTGCTGGCCTGGGCCTACAGCGCCCCGCCGCTGCGCCTGAAACGCAACGGCTGGTGGGGTTGCCTGGCCTGCGGCATCTGCTATGAGGGCCTGGCCTGGGTGACCGGCGGTGTGGTGATGGCCGGTGGCGCTGCGCCTGCGGCCGCCTCGCTGCTGCTGGCCGCGCTGTACAGCGGCGGTGCCCACGGCATCATGACGCTCAACGACTTCAAGGCCATCGAAGGCGACCGCCAGATGGGCATCGGCTCGCTGCCGGTGCGCCTGGGCGTGCAAGGCGCGGCGCGTGTGGCCTGCCTCTTCATGGCGCTGCCGCAGGGGGTCGTCATCGGCCTGTTGCTGCACTGGGGCCAGCCGCTGCACGCGGCCGCGGTGGCCGCGCTGCTGGTGGGCCAGGGCCTGATGATGCGGCGCTTCCTGCGCGACCCGGTGCGCCAGGCGCTGTGGTACAGCGGCTTCGGTGTGCCGCTGTTCGTCAGCGGCATGATGGTCAGTGCCTTCGCCCTTCGCGGTCTGGCTGGGGCCCCGGCTTGAGCACGCAACCGTGCCTGGGCTGGCTGGGCATTCTCCGCCTCGGCCTGGTGCAAGCCATGCTGGGCGCGGTGGTGGTGCTGACCACTTCCACACTCAACCGCGTGATGGTGGTGGAACTGGCCCTGCCGGCCCTGCTGCCCGGCCTGCTGGTGGCGCTGCACTACGCCGTGCAGTTGAGCCGCCCGCGCATGGGCTATGGCAGCGATGTCGGCGGCCGCCGCACGCCGTGGATCCTGGGGGGCATCGGCGTGTTGGCACTGGGCGGTTTCGGCGCGGCAGTGGCCACCACCTGGATGAACACCGCGCGCGGCCCCGGCATCGCACTGGCCGTGTTCAGCTTTGCACTCGTGGGCGTGGGCGTCAGCGCCGGCGGCACCTCGCTGCTGGTGCTGCTGGCCAAACGCGTGGATGCGCCGCGACGCGCTTCGGCCGCCGCGCTGGTGTGGGTGATGATGATCGTCGGCTTCGCCGTCACGGCCGGCTTGGCCGGACGTTTTCTCGACCCCTACACGCCCGTGCGCCTGATGGCGGTGTCGGGCACGGTGTCGCTGGTGGCGGTGGTGGTGGCGGCGCTGGCGCTGTGGGGCCTGGAAGGCCATGGCCGCTCTGTGCCCCCTGCACAGAAGGCCCGGCCCGACTTCGCCGCTGCGCTGCGCGAAGTCTGGCGTGAACCCGATGCCCGCCGCTTCACCATCTTCGTCTTCGTCTCGATGCTGGCCTACAGCACACAAGACCTGATCCTCGAGCCCTTCGCAGGCGCGGTCTTCGGCTTCACGCCAGGTGCCTCCACCCAGTTGTCGGGCGTGCAGCACGGCGGCACGCTGATGGGCATGCTGCTGGCCGCCCTGGCGGGCCGGCGCGTGGCCGGTGCGCGCCTGGGTTCGCTGCGCGCCTGGACGGTGGGCGGTTGCATCGCCTCGGGGCTGGCGCTGCTGGGCCTGGTGGTGGCCGGCTCGATGGCCCCGAACTGGCCGCTGCGCGCCAACGTCTTCGTCCTGGGCGTGGCCAACGGCGCCTTCTCCATCGCAGCCATCGGCTCGATGATGAGCCTGGCCGGCGGGGCTACCGCCACCGGTGAAGCGCGTGAAGGCACGCGCATGGGCCTGTGGGGTGCGGCACAGGCCATCGGCTTTGCGGTCGGCGGGCTCTTCGGCGCCGCCGCCAGCGACGTGGCACGCTGGCTCATCGGCGACATGGGCACCGCCTACGCCGCGGTGTTCGCCTTGGAAGCCGGCATGTTCGTCGCGGCGGCAATGCTCGCCGCCCGCATCGGTGGGCCGCTGCTCAGCGCGCCTGCCGCCCCCTCGAGCGAGCCCCTGGCCGCGCCCCTCGTCGGCACCGCCGACACCCAAGCCCTGCGGGCTGGAGGTTCCTGATGTCCACCACCCCCGACACTGCCAAGGCTTACGACGTCGTCGTCATCGGCGGCGGCCCGGCCGGCGCCACCGCCGCCCATGACCTGGCCAGCCAGGGCCGCAGCGTGCTGCTGCTCGACCGCGCCGGACGCATCAAGCCCTGCGGCGGTGCCATCCCGCCGCGCGCCATCAAGGACTTCCAGATTCCCGACCACCTGCTGGTGGCGAAGGCACGCTCGGCGCGCATGATCTCGCCGGCCGACCGCAAGGTCGACATCCCCATCGAGAACGGCTACGTCGGCATGGTCGACCGCGAGCACTTCGACGAGTGGCTGCGCCAGCGCGCCGCGAGCAGCGGTGCCGTGCGCGCCACCGGCACCTTCGAGAAGATCGAGCACAGCGACGACGGCCTGGCCGTCGTGCATTTCCGCGCCCGCAACGACGATGGCCCGGCCAGCGGCCACGCTGCCACGGTGCGCGCCCGCTGCGTCATCGGTGCCGATGGTGCCCGCTCGGCCGTGGCCCAGCAGTGCGTGCCCGGCTCGCACGACACCGAGTACGTCTTCGCGTACCACGAGATCGTGCGTGCCCCGGCCGAGAAGCCCGCGGGCTACGACGACACACGCTGCGATGTCTACTACCGCGGCGAACTCAGCCCTGACTTCTACGGATGGGTCTTCCCCCACGGCGAGACACTGAGCATCGGCACCGGCAGCGCCGACAAGGGCTTCTCGCTGCGCACGGCCACCGCCACGCTGCGCCAGGCCGCCGGCATGGCGCACTTCGAGACCGTGCGCCGCGAAGGCGCGCCCCTGCCGATGAAGCCGCTCAAGCGCTGGGACGATGGCCGCAACGTGGTGCTGGCCGGTGACGCCGCCGGCGTGGTGGCGCCCTCGTCCGGCGAAGGCATCTACTACGCCATGTATGGCGGCCGCCTCGCAGCCGACGCGGCCCAGGAGTTCCTGCGCACCGGCCAGGCCGCGGCGCTGGCCGGCGCGCGCAAGCGCTTCATGAAGGCCCACGGCCGCGTGTTCTGGGTGCTGGGCATCATGCAACGCTTCTGGTACCGCAACGACAAGCGCCGCGAGAGCTTCGTCAAGATCTGCATGGACAAGGACGTCCAGCAGCTCACTTTCGAGTCGTACATGAACAAGGAACTGGTGCGCAAGAAGCCCATGGCCCACGTGCGCATCTTCTTCAAGGACATGGCTCACCTGCTCGGGCTGGCGCGCGTCTGAGACGCCGCCCCGGTGGGTTGGCGGCGGCCGCGCCTGCGGCTGCCGTGGCTGTCTGCGCGCCTGAAGGGGCCCGCATTCGTCTCCCTTTCTGCTCAGGTCACCCAGCGCATGGAAGGACATCCTCTTGAGCCCGCCCCCGAACCGCCTGTCGAACGACCTGGACGCCCTGTCCGGCTGTGCCGCGGGGCTGGCGCGCGCCTTCGTTTCCCTGTCCTCCGACATCGCGCTGGTGATCGACGAGCACGGCATCGTCACCGACGTGGTGCAGAACGAGCAGGCGCCCATGGACGCCTCCGCGCAGGCCTGGATAGGCCGCCCCTGGAGCCAGACCGTCACCGGCGACACCCGCGGCAAGATCGAGAGCCTGCTGGCCGATGCGTGCACGGCAGGCCTGGGGCGCCGCCGCGAAGTCAACCACCAGGGCGCCCAGGGCCATGAGCTGCCGGTGGCCTACACCGCCCTGCGCCTGGGCGAGAAGGGCCCGGTGCTCGCCGTCGGGCGCGACCTGCGCAGCCTGGCGGCCATCCAGCAACGTTTTCTCGACACCCAGCAGGCGCTGGAGCGCAGCTATTGGCGCGCGCGCCACGGCGAGATGCGCTGCCGCCTGCTCTACCAGGTGGCCACCGACGCCGTGGCCAGCGTGGACGTGCGGCGCGAGAGCCTCGTGGCCGTCAATGCCGCGGCCGCGCGGCTGCTGCAGGTGGAAGGCGCCTCGGCCCAGGGCCGGCTGCTCGCGGCGCACTTCGATGCGCGCTCGCGCCCCGCGGTGGTGGCGCTGCTGGCGCGCGCCTGTGCCAGCCCCGAGGCGGTGGCCACGCAGGTTCGGCTGGCCGGCACGCACTTGTCGATCAGCCTGACCGCCACGCGCCTGCCCGAGGCACGCCAGCCCACCGTGCTGCTGCGCCTGCGCCAGGCAGACCCGGTGCTGGACGATCCGCTGGCCCTGGGCTCGGCACTGGCACGCCATGTCGACGGCACGCCCGAGGGCATCGTCGTCGTCGACCGCCTGGCGCTGGTGCGGGAAGCCAACCTCGCCTTCGTGCAACTGGTGCAGGCGCCCGACCTGGAAGCCGTCATCGGCCAGCCCCTGGAACGCTGGCTGCCGGGCACCGCCATGGCCAACCTGCGCAGCCTGCACAGCCACGGGCTGGCCCCGACGCAGCGTGTGGTGCTCGTTCGCGGAGACGAGCAAGACCTCGCGGTCGACCTGGCCGGCGCCCTGCTGGACGACGTGGCCGGTGGCGATGCGGGTTTCACCTTGCGCCCTTCCGGTCCTCACGTGCTGACCGCCGACGCCCGGGCTGCAGAACTTCTGCGCGCGATCCACGCGCTGGCGGCAGAATTGGGAGGTTCGCCGCTGCCCGATCTGCTGCGCGAAGCCCAGGCCCTGGCGCAACAGCACTTCGTGCACACGGCGCTCGACCGCCATCCCGGGGATGCACCTGCAGCCGCCAGGCTCTTGGGCATCACGATCGATGAACTGGCGCAGTTGCGCCGACAACCGGGCTTCACCGCCCCGCCGCCAACGAGGTAGTTCCGTGTCGCGCAGTACGGCATACGGTCACACCGACAGCCTTGCAACCGTCCCGCCCGGCCTGGTGGGCAGCATCCAGCCCCATGGGCTGCTGCTGGTGCTCAGAGAGCCCCAGTTGCGCATCGTGCAGGCCAGCGTGAGCGCCGCGCACTGGCTGAACCGGCCACTGCCCACGCTGCTGCTGGCCAGCCTGTTCGACCTGGGCGGCGACGCCGCCGCCCGCTTGGGGGCCATGCTCGGCGGTCTGCGCGCCGGCCAGCCCCAGGCCCTGCGCTGCACCTTGGGCGCACCGGGTCCTGGCGGCGCTTTCGAGGGCTGTGTGCACCGCGTCACCACCGACACGGTGGTGCTGGAACTCGAACCGGCCGAAACCGCCGCGCAAGCCCCGGGCAACGACGCGCCCCATGCCGCCCTGCTGGCGCAGTTGAGTGCGGCGGTGCAACGCTTCAGCGCGGCCCCGTCCGTGGCTGCCCTGGCCGTTGCTGCCGCCCAGGCGGTGCGGCGCCTGCTGGGCCACGACCGTGTCTTCGTCACCGAGTTCGGACCGGACGGCCGGGGTTGCGTGATCGCGGAAGACCGCGCGCTGCGCCTGCCGCCCTGGCTGGGCCAGAACCGGCTGCTCGACGAAGCCTGGCCCGATCCATCGGCCCGCTCGCGCCAGGTCTACCTGCACAAGCGCGTGAGGGTGCTGGTGGACGCCAAGGCCAGCCCCTCGGAACTGCTGCCGGCCCTTCCCCCGGGCAGCGACGGCGGCCACGATCTCACGATGGGCGACCTGCGCAGCACGTCGGCCGCGCACGCCGAGCGTCTGCGCGAGCACGGTGTCGCGGCCAGCGTGGTGGCGGCCCTGGTGCGCGAAGGGCAGCTCTGGGGCCTGATCACCTGCCATCACCCCGAACCCCGCCGTGCAGGGCAGGCGTTGCGGGCGGCCCTGGAACTGCTGGCGGAGGTCTTCATGACCCGGGTGGTGGCGCTGGAGAACTACGCCCGAGCCCAGGTACGCGCCGAGGTGCGCCGGCTCGAGCAGCGCCTGCTCGAGGCCACGTCCGTCGAAGGCGATTGGCGCGCCGCGCTCTTCCGCAACCAGGCGGCCTTGCTGCTGCCGCTGGAGGCCAGCGCGGCGCTGCTGTGGCACGAAGGCGAACTGCTGCGCTGTGGCGACGCCCCCTCAGGCCCGGCGCTGCAGCGCCTGGCCCAATGGCTGCAGGCGCAGCCCGACAGCCCCCTGCCCTGGCAACACCCGGCGCTGGATCTGCGCGATGAAGAGGCCGTGCCGGACCGCCTCGCCCCTGCGGTGCCACCGGCCCGGTTGGGTGTGCTGGCGGTGCGCCTGTCGCGGACACAGCCCGATGCCCTGGTCTGGCTGCGCCCTGTGCAGGCGGACACCGGGCACTGCCTGCCCTGGACGCGCAGCGACCTGTCGCTGGCGCAGGCCTACGGCACGGCGCTGGTGGACATGATCCTGCAGGTCAATGCCGTGCGCCTGCTCATCGCCGAGCACCAGCTATCGCAGCTGCGCACGGCCGTGGCCGGCTCGCAGGAGGCCGCGGTCGTCACCGACGCGGCGCAGCGCAGCTTCTACCCCAACGCCGCCTTCCTGGCGCTCAGCGGCCGACGTCGCGACGAGGTGGGCAGCCTGGAGGCGCTGGCTGCGCTGTTCACGCAGCCCGCGATGGCCCACAGGGCCATCGGGCAGGTGCGTGCCGAGCACCGGCCCTGGCATGGTGAACTCGAACTGCGCCGCCCCGATGGCCGCTGCGTGCCGGTGGCCGTGCGCGCCGAGCCCGTGCAGGGCAGCGACACGCCGCTGCTGGGCTGCATCTTCACCTTCGAAGACGTCAGCCAGGCGCACGAGGCGAACACCTTGCGCCACCGCCTGGAAGCGGCCCTCACCCGCACCACGCGCGCGGCCCAGCCGACCGAGGGCCACGAGCTGGTGGGCGCCATCATCGCCAACGCCAGCCTGGCCGCGATGGACATCGCCGATGGCGACAACGGCCTCGCCGCCGCACCCCTGCTGGCCGAGGTGGAGGCCCGCACCGCGCGGGCAACGGCCCTGCTGCAGCAGATCCGCGATATCGCGCCCCCCCCCTGAGGGCAGCGGCGCGGCCGCGGTGGCGTCAGGCGCTGGCCGTGTCGATGCGTTGACGGTCCTCGTCGCTCAAGCGCAGGCTTGCAGCCGCGGTCAACTCGGAC
Organism: Rubrivivax rivuli; assembly: GCF_004016505.1. Classification (GTDB taxonomy): domain Bacteria; phylum Pseudomonadota; class Gammaproteobacteria; order Burkholderiales; family Burkholderiaceae_C; genus Rubrivivax; species Rubrivivax rivuli. Next base: position 303,290 of record NZ_SACR01000002.1, read on the forward strand.
AGCTGCGCCAAGGACGTGGCACTCGCGATCGGCGCCGTGATGCCCGGCTGCAGCAGTTGCCAGGCCAGCGCCACCTGGCCGGGGGTGGCGCCGTGCCGTGCGGCCACGTCGTCCAGCGCTGCCAGCACGCGCAGGCCGCGCTCGTTCAGGTAGCGCTTCACCACGTTCTCGCCGCGCACGCTGCGCGCGGCATCGGCCGGTACGCGGTACTTGCCGGTGAGGAAGCCGGCGGCGAGGCCGTAGAAATTGATGACCCCCACGCCTTCGGCGACACACAGCGGCTGCAGCGCTGCTTCGAAGCCGGCGCGATCGACGGGGTTGTAGAGCGGCTGCAGGCTCTCGAAGCGCGGCAGGCCGACCGCGCTGCTGACGCGCAGCGCCTCGGCCAAGCGCGGCGCGCTGTAGTTCGAGGCGCCGATGGCCCGCACCTTGCCGGCGCGGATGAGGTCATCGAAGGCGCCCAGCGTGTCGGCCAGCGGCGTGCTTTCGTCGTCTGCATGGGTCTGGTAGAGATCGATGTGGTCGGTCTGCAAGCGGCGCAGCGAGGCCTCGACCGCGCTGCGGATGTAGGCCGGCTTCAGGCCTTCCAGCCCCGGCCCCATGGGCTTGCCCACTTTCGTGGCCAGCACCACCTGCGAACGGCGGCCGCTGCGGGCCAGCCAGCGGCCGATCAGCGTTTCGCTTTCACCCCCCACATGACCGGGTGCCCAGATCGAATAGACATCGGCGGTGTCGATGAAGTTGAAGCCCGCGTCGAACCAGGCGTCGAGCAGCTGGAAGGCCGTGGCTTCGTCCACCGTCCAGCCGAAGACGTTGCCGCCGAAACACAGCGGGGACACCGCAAGACCCGAGCGCCCCAGGGGCCGGCGGGTGTGGGGCGAGAGGGTGGTGGTGTCTTTGGACATGGCATCGAAGGGGTGTGGAGAAACAAGGCAGGCCCGGTGGCGCGCACGGGCTCAGTCCGCCGCGAGCGCTGTGGATGAGGGCGCATCCACCGCAACGGCCGCCCAGACGGCGTCGCCCACGCGCAGGTGTCCGCCGCGCAGCACGCGGGCCGTGAGCCCGCCGTGACCGCGCATGGCGTTGTAGCCGCCAGGACCGAGCAGCACTTCCATCTTCGAACACGGGTCGCAGGGGCCGGTGAGCTCGAGCACGACTTCGTCGCCCAGGTGCAGATGCACGGGCTGGTCGGCAAACGGCGAGCGTGCCGCGAGCAGGTTCAGGCCCGAGACCACGAGGTTGCGGCGCAGCAGCGTCGCCGGCGCCAGCGCCCGGCCGGCGAAAGCAGCGATCAGGGGCAGGTGCTCGGCCTGCAGCAGGGTGACCTGCCGCTTGCCGCCCAGCGGCGAACTGCGGGCCTTGTCGCCCGTGCGGTCACCCTGCAGGCCACGGCCGGCCACCGCAAAGGCGGTGTCTGCCTCCACTGCGGGCAGGCCGCGGCCCGGCCGCAGCACGATGGTCTGCAACTGCCCGGTCAGGGGCCACTGCCGCGTGAGCGCGCGCAAGTCGGTGGGCGGGGCAGCGTCGAAGGGCATGGACCGGCTCAGCGCAAGGTGGCAAAGCCTGCATTCTCCTGCGTGCCGCCTGCAACGGTGGCAGGCACACAGCGACACGCAGCAGGGCGGCGGCGCGACGCCCCGGTAACGGCGCCCTAACGTCGGCGCGCCTATAAAGCGGGCTGCATGCGCACTGGACGCCCCACCCTGAGCCGGCCCCCGATGTCCGAACCCCCTTGCACGCCACGCTTGCAGTTGCAACTGCGCGCCACGCCCCGGTGGCTCGATGGCAGCGGCACTTCGCGCGACCTGCCGCCGCAGGACGGCCTGCTGCTGGCCTGGCTGGCCCTGGAAGGCGCCAGCCCCCGCGCGCGCCTCATCGCCCTGCTGTGGCCGGACAAGGCGCCCGACGCGGCCCGCAACGCGCTGCGCCAACGCCTCTTCCAGCTGCGCAGGCTCTGCGGCGCCGACCTGACCGAAGGGACGACGGTGCTCGCCTTGGGCGCCGGCGTCACGCACGACCTGGCCGATGCGGGCAGCGTGCTCGAAGGCGTGGAGTTCCCGCTCGGCACCGCGGCCGCCACCTGGCTCGAACAGCAGCGCCAGCGCCGCCGCGCGCGCGCCGTGCATGCGCTCGTCGAGCGGAGCGAGCAGGCCGAGGCCGCCCGCGAATGGCCAGAAGCCATCGCCCAGGCGCGGGAAGCCCTCGCACTGGATCCGCTCTCGGAACCTGCGCACCTGCGCCTGATGCGCCTGCATTACCTGGCCGGTGACCGTGCCGCCGCGCTGTTGGCTTTCGACGCCTGCGAGCGCATGCTGAAAGACGAGGTTGGCGCGCGGCCTTCGCCCGAGATGCTGGCCCTGCTGGACACCGTGCAGCGCACTGCGCCGCCCGCGCCCCGCACGCGCGGCCTGCCCGTGAGCGTGCTGCGCCCGCCGCGCCTGATCGGGCGCGATGCCGAACGCAGGGCACTGCGCGAGGCGCTTGCCGCGCAGCAGCTGCCTTGGCTCTTCGGCGAAGCCGGCTTCGGCAAGACGCGGCTGCTGCAGGAGGCCGCGGCCGAGAACCCTGGGTGGGTGGTGGCGCAGGCGCGGCCCGGCGACGGGCCTGTGCCCTATGCCTCGCTGGGCCGCCTGCTGCAGGCCGTGCTCGCAGCGCGACCGGGGCTGCGGCCCGTGATGGAGCAGGGTCAGTGCGCGCGCGTGCTGGGCCAGGTCACGGCCGCCCTGGTGCCCGCCGCCACGCCCGAGCGCGATCTGCACCAGGTGCTGGCGCAGGCACGGACCCTCGGGCTCGATGTGCTGGTGCTGGACGACCTGCACCACGCCGATGAAGCCAGCCTGGAGATGCTGCTCGCGCTGACCACGGAAGCCACGGCCGATCAGCCCGCATGGGTTTTCGCCAGCCGCTCGGCCGATGGCGGCCCTGCGCTGCGCCAACTGCATGCGGCGCTTCTGGAGCGCGTGCGGCTGCGCGCCATCGCGCTGGGTGCGCTCTCGGCAGCGGGGGTGCAGGAGTTCGTTGCCTCGCTGGCCTTGCCGGGCCTCGATGCGGCCGCGTTGGCGCCGCGCCTGTACCGCCACGCTGGCGGCAACCCGCTGTTCCTGCTGGAGACCCTGAAGGCGCTGCTGCTGCGCCCGGCCGGCGCCCAGGGCGACACGCTGCCGCCGCTGGACGGCATCGCGCAGCTCATCGGGCACCGGCTGGCCCGCTGCTCGCCGGCGGCACTTCGGCTGGCCCGCTGCGTGGCCCTTGCAGGCCCCGACTTCAGCACTGCGCTGGCGATCGAGTTGCTGGGTGTCGGCACCCTCGACCTGGCCGACGCCTGGGCCGAACTCGAGGCGGCGCAGTTGCTGCGCGAGCAGGCCTTCGCGCACGATCTGATCCACGACGCGGCCCTCGCGTCGGTGCCCGCGCCGCTGGCGCGCCAGATGCACGGCGCCATCGCCGCGCTGCTGCAGCAGCGCCAGGCGGCGCCAGAGCGCATTGCCGCGCATTGGTCCGCCAGTGACACCCCTGCCGCCGCAGTGCCGCACCTGCTGGCCGCAGGCGAGCGAGCCTTGGCCGCGCTGCGCCCGCGCGAGGCCTGCATGGCCTTCGAGCAGGCCGCGCGGCTGCTCGAAGCCCAGGGCGATCGACACGCCGCCTTCGAGGCGCTCGACCGCTGGTTCACGCAGGCGGCGCCGCGCCGGGAACCCGACACGCTGCGCCTGCTCGATCAACTCTCGGCCTGGGCCGACAGCCCGCTGCAACGCGCCACGGCTGCGGGTCACCGAGCGGCAGTGCTGGAGCGCGCGGGGGAGTGGGGCTCGAGCGGCGACACCGCGGCCCATGCCTTGTCCTTGTTCGAGCCGCATGAGGCGCCAGAGCTGGCCAGCGGGCTGATGCTGCAGGTGGCCGTCGGCGAACTGCACCAGGGCCACGCCGACGCGGCGCTGGGCACGCTGTTCCGTGCGCTTGCGCTGGCAGAGGTGGCCGGCAACGACCGCCGCCTGGCCGAGACCGTGGGCACGCTGGGCAATGTGCTGATGTGGGTGGGGCGGCTCAACGAAGCCTACCCCCATCAGTTGCGCGGCCTGCGCCTGCACGAAGCAGGCGCGCGCCCGACCGGCATGCTCACCTCACTGCTCGGCTGTACCGGCAACCGGCTGGAGGTGGGGCGGCACCGAGAGGCCGCCGAGCATCTCGCGCTGGCAGATCGGCTGGCGCTGCAGCACGAACTGGAGCTGTCGCAAGGCTGGCCGATCTTCGACGGCCACCGGGCGCGCCTGGCCTTGGACCTCGGCCGGTTTCGCGAAGCGCTGCCTCTGCTGGAGGTCGCGCTCGAGCGCTACCGGGCCGACCAGCCCAGCCAGGTCATCGCGGTGCACAACCAGCTCACCCGGCTCTGGATGCGTCTGGGGCAATGGGCACGGGCGCGCCAAAGTGCGCAGGCCGCGCTGGCGCTCAGCGACGAAGCGGCACCCGTGTACGCGGCACGCGCCCTCGAACTGGCGTCCGAAGTCGGAGTGGCGCCGCGCGGCGCGCCGACGCCGCTGGCCGTGTACGACGAGATCCGGCAGCGCTACGGCCATGCAACGCAGCGGATCGATTTCGCACTGCGCCTGGGACGCGCGCGCCATGTGCCCGGGGCCGGTGGCCTGGCTGCCGTGCGTGCGCTGCGCGACGAGGCCCAGGGCATGGGGCATGGCGCGCTCACATTGCTGGCCGAGATGCGCGCGATCGATGCCGCCAGACGTGCGAGCGACGCAGAAGCCGCCGCAGAACATGCCTGTGCCGCGTTGCGGCTCTTCGAGACCCATGAACCCTACGGCGCCTACCGCGCCGAGGTGTGGCTGGCCGCAGCCTCGGGCCTGGCGCCGCTGGACCCGCCGCGCGCACGCGCGGTGCTCGCGGCCGGCAGGGCCTGGGTGCAGGAGACCGCGTCGACACAGGTCGATGCGCCCTTCCGCGAGTCCTTTCTCACGCGCAACCCGGTGAACCGGGAACTGCTGTCCCTGAAGCTCCAAGGACCTGCATTGCCGACCTGAGAAGTCTGCATCGGCCACGGCAGGCCTTGCTGGCAGGCGGCCGCGCTGGGCGCACGATGCGCAAAGAAAAACGGCTCAGGCGTCGCGCCTGAGCCGTTCTCGTTTTTTGGTGGGCCCCGACAGATTCGAACTGTCGACCAACGGATTAAGAGTCCGCTGCTCTACCAACTGAGCTAGGAGCCCGGGGTACCGGTTCACACGTTGACTGGGCGTGAGGCCCTGCGCCGTCGCGTGGTGGGTCGTGCGTGACTCGAACACGCGACCAACGGATTAAAAGTCCGCTGCTCTACCGACTGAGCTAACGACCCCTCCGGTGAGCCTCACATTATAGACAGAAAAATCAGGTCTGCGCCGCGTGGCCGCGCGCCATCAGTTGTGCAAGAGCCTCACCGGCTGCCACCATGCCAAACGTTGCAGTCACGGTGACGCTCGATCCATAGCCGTGGCAATTTAGGCTGCCGTCGGTGGCGCAGCTGTCAGCCGGGGCTGCAACGGCCTCGCGCGAGAACACGCAACGCACGCCGATGCGTCCCTGCCGGGGCGCCCCAGCGTCCTTGCGCAGGCGCTGCCGGAGGCTGGCAAGCAAGGGGTCGTGTGTGGCGTCCGCCAGATCGGCCACCTCCACGCGCTGCGCTTCGCGTTTGCCGCCGGCCGCACCCACGCACACCAGCGGTATCCCGGCCACACGGGCCCAGGCGGCCAGGGCCTGCTTGGCGCGCACCTGGTCGCAAGCATCGATCACGGCCTGCACCGGCACGGGCAGCAGCGCCGGCCAGTTGTCCATGTCGACGAAGGCATCGACCACGCGCACCTCGCAACCAGGGTGGATGTCGGCCACACGCGAGCGCAGGGCCTCGCCCTTGTGCTGGCCGACCGTGGCACCCAAGGCCTGCACCTGGCGGTTGATGTTGGACTCGGCCACGTGGTCCAGGTCGATCAGCACCAGGCGCGCCACGCCGCTGCGGGCCAGGGCTTCGGCGGCCCAGGAACCCACGCCGCCCAATCCCACCACGGCCACTGCAGCACCGCGAACCTGCTGGTAGCCCGCGTCGCCGTACAGCCGCCGCAGACCGCCGAAACGGCGCTCTAGATCGGCGTCTTCGGGCAGCACCGATGGGGCCGCAGGCGCGGCCGCCGCCGTCACTTGATCGAGGCCAGCCGTTCCTTGCCAGCCTGCGCGGCCTCGGAATCGGGGTAGGTCTTCATCAGCTCTTCGATGGTGCGACGTGCGCCGCGCGGGTCTTTCATCTCGGCTTGGCTGTTGGCCAGCGCAAGCAGCGCCTCGGGCGCGCGCGGGTGCTCGGCTGCACCGGCGACGAAGGCACGGAAGGCGGTGATCGCCTCCTTGTAGTCGCGCTTGCCGTAGAGCGCGTTGCCAAGCCAGAAGCGCGCGGAGTCGGTGTAGGCGCTGCCAATGAAGCGGCGCTGGAAGGTGGTGAGCAGCGCCACCGACTTGTCGAAGTCACCGCCGCGGATGGCGGCGATGGCTTCTTCATAAGCGCGCTTCTCGTCCTGCTCGACGATGGCCTCGCGGCCATCGATGCTGACCTTCACGGGCTCGATCTTGCGCAGGCGGTCGTCCAGGCTCTGGCTGACGTCTTTCTGGCGCGCCTGCATCTCGGCCACGTCGCGCATCATCTGCTCGTCGTTGCCGCGCAGCTTGGCCAGTTCGCCGCGCATGGCTTCGAGCTGGTTGTTGAGGTCGAGCATGCTGCGGCGCAGGGCCGTCAGCTGCTCGAGCAGTTGCGCGTTGGCCGCGGCCAGCTCGGCGCTGCGCGCCTTGCCGGCGTCTTCCACCGCGGTGACACGGTTGCGCAGGTCGACGATGGCCTTGCGGGCCTCGTCGTCGCTGAAGATGGCGTGTGCCGCCCCCACCGTGCCGCCCAGGCTCAAGGCCAGGACTGCGGCGCGGCTCACCTGCGCAAGTCTGTGCATCTCAACGGTCCTTCAGTTCGGCACGGCGGTTCTTGGACCAGGCCGATTCATCGGTGCCCTGGGCGGCGGGGCGCTCTTCGCCGAAGCTCACGGCTTCCATCTGGCCTTCCTTCACACCCAGCAGCTTCAGCGAGTTCATCACGGCTGCTGCGCGCTTCTGGCCCAGGGCCAGGTTGTACTCGCGGCCACCCCGCTCGTCGGTGTGGCCTTCGATGGTCAGGCGCTTGCCGGCATTGGCCGACAGCACGCGTGCGTAGCCGTCGAGCACCGGCTTGAAGTCGTCCTTGATGGCGAAGCTGTCGAAGTCGAAGTAGACGACCTTCTGGCTGGGCAGGGCCAGCAGCGCGGCGGCACCCGCAGCGGCCGTGCCACCGGCAGCAGCGCCGGTGGTGGGCGTGGCACCCGGCGCGCCAGCGCCCGGCAAGCTCACGGTGGCCACGCTGGATTGCGGCGTGGCCGTGGGTGTGGCCGAACGCGGCGTGGCCGTGGTCACCGGGGCTGCAGTGGCCACCGGCGTGGCGGTCTGCACCGCCGGCGATGCGGTGTCGGCCGGCAGGCGCGTGGTGCCGCAAGCGGCCAGCAGGGCCGCGGTGGCGATCAGCGCGGCAGCGGGTCGGAAGGTGGACAGACGGGTCTTCATGGACGTCTCCTTGCAGGGTTGAACGGTAGAAGCGGCGATGTGCGGAATTCGTGCAGCCCGGTGCTAGCGCCCGTAAGGGCCCCAGGCCGGTTCGCGCATGTCGGCACCGCTGCTGATGCTGAGGAGGCGTGTTTTGATCTTGCCATCAAGCGTGGTGGTCATCAACACGTCGGTTCCCTGCACGCGCGAGGCGTACACGATCAGGCGGCCGTTGGGCGCGAAGCTCGGGCTCTCGTCGTCCTGTGTGTCGGAAAGCGGCAGCACAGTTCCGTCGTTGAGGTCTTGCAGCATCAGCCGGTAGCCGTTGCCCTGGCGCGTGATGTAGGCCAGGTGCGTGCCGTCGGGGCTGACGGCGGGGCTGATGTTGTAGGCACCGGAGAAGGTCACGCGCTGCGGGCTGGCGCCATCCAGCCCCACGCGGTAGACCTGCGGGCCGCCGCCGCGGTCGCTGACGAAAAACACGCTGCGGCCATCGGGCGCGAACACGGGCTCGGTGTCGATGCCGTTGCTGCGCGTCAGCCGCTGCGGCGTGCCGCCGGTCGAGGGCATCAGATAGAGCTGCGTGAGCCCGTCCTGCGACAAGGCCACGGCCAGCTGGCGGCCGTCGGGGCTCCAGGCCGGCGCGCTGTTGCTGCCGCGGAAGCTGGCCAGCATGCTGCGCTGGCCGGTGGTGAGGTCTTGCACCCAGACCACGGCCTTCTGCGTCTCGAAAGACACATAGGCCAGGCGCTTGCCCTCGGGGCTCCAGGCCGGCGAGATGATGGGCTCGGGGCTGGCCAGCGCGATCTGGCCGCCTTCGCCGTCGGCATCGGTGACATGCAGCGTGTAGCGGCGGCCCGAGCGCACCACGTAGGCGATGCGCGTGGCATTGACACCGCGCTCGCCGGTGAGCTTCTGGTGGATCTCGTCGGCCACGCGGTGGGCCGCCAGGCGCAGATCGGCCGCCAGCACCACCTTGCTCTGCCCCAGCAGCTCTTCATTGCGCACGGCGTCCCAGAGCTTGTAGCGCACGTCGAAGCGGCCGTCGACCAGCCGCGTGACCGAGCCCGCGAGCACCGCGTCCACACCCTTGGCACGCCAGGCGGGCAGGTCGATGGTGCTGCGCTCGTCCAGCGCTTCGGTGATGTCGACCGTGCGGATGAGGCCGCTGCGCTCCAGGTCTGCGCGCACGATGCGCGAGACCGGCACGCCGGCGTCCACCTCGCCACGGAACACCGCGCTGGCCAGCGGCACCTGGGTGGCGCCCACGCCCGAGATCTCGACACGGAACTGGGCCAGCGCCGGCCCTGCGGTGGCCAGCAGACCGCTGGCGATGAGCGCACGGCGCCCGCGGTCGACAAGGGGGTTCAAGACGGTCGGTGGCGGGGGCTGAACATGGTTTCATTGTAGGCAGCGCCCTGCCCGCCCCTGGGCAACAAACGGTCACCGCGATAATCCGCCGCTGATGTCGGCCGCGCCGTCGCCCTTTTCAGGCCCTGCCAGAACCCCGCCCATGCCCACCTTGATGCAGCGCCTGAAGCGGCTCTGGCCCTACGTTCGCCACAGCCGTGCGGGCCTGGTGGCCGCCGCGCTGGCCGCGGCGGTCACGGCCGCCACCGAACCCGCCATCCCGCTGCTGCTGGGCCAGTTGCTCGACCAGGGTTTTGCCGGCGGCGGCCTGCCCTTGTGGATCGTGCCGGTGGCCATCATCGGCCTGTTCGCGGTGCGCAGCCTCTCGGGCTTCCTGGCGCAGTACGGGCTGGCCTGGGTGAGCAACCGCGCGGTGCTCAAGCTGCGCGAAGGCATGTTCGCGCGGCTGCTCTCGCACACGCCCGAGCTCTACACGCAGCAGACGGCCAGCGGCATGACCAACACGCTGGTCTACGAGGCGCAGGCCGGCGTCACCATCCTCTCGGCCTCGGTGCTGACGCTGGTGCGCGACACGCTCATCCTCGTCGGCCTGCTGGCCTACCTGCTGTGGCTGAACTGGCAGCTCACGCTGGTGGTGGGCCTGCTGTTCCCGGCCGTGGCGCTGGTGATGCGGGCGCTGGGCAAACGCCTGCACCGCGTGACGGTGGAAGGCCAGAAGGCCACCGACAGCCTGGCCTACGTGGTGGAAGAGAACGTGCTGGCCTGGCGCATCGTGCGCCTGCACGGGGCGCAGGCGCAGCAGCAGGAACGTTTCCGCTTCAGCGCCGACAGCGTGCGGCGGCTGATGATGAAGGCGGTGGTGGCGGGCGGCACCATGACGCCCATCACGCAGATGCTGGCCTCGGTGGCCATCTCGGCCGTCATCACCGTGGCGCTGTGGCAAAGCCGCAGCGGTGGCACCTCGGTGGGCGAGTTCGTGTCCTTCGTCACCGCGATGCTGCAGCTGGTGGCGCCGGCCAAGCACCTGTCGGACGTGATGGCGCCACTCACCCGCGGCCTGGCCGCGGTGGAACGCGGGCTCGACCTCATCGAGCACAGCCCGGTGGAGCAAGGTGGCGGCTTCGACGCGGGCCGCGCGCGCGGTGACCTCGCCATCGAGGGCGTGAGCCTGCGCTACCGCGAAGGCAGCCCGCCCGCCGTGGACGCGATGGACCTGCGGGTGCGCGCCGGCGAAACGGTGGCCCTGGTCGGCCCCTCGGGCGCGGGCAAGACGACGCTGGCCAACCTGCTGCCGCGTTTCATCGAGCCCACCGCCGGCCGCATCACGCTGGACGGCGTGCCGCTGGCCGATTGGGACGTGCAGGCGCTGCGCCGGCAGTTCGCGCTGGTGAGCCAGGACGTGATCCTCTTCAACGACACCGTGGCCGCCAACGTCGCCCTGGGCGCCACGCTGAGCCGCGAGCAGGTGCGTGCCGCGCTGCAGGCCGCGCACCTGCTCGATTTCGTCGAGGGCCTGCCGCAGGGCCTGGACACCGTCATCGGCCACAACGGCAGCCAGCTCTCGGGCGGCCAGCGCCAGCGCCTGGCCATCGCGCGTGCCATTGTGAAAGACGCGCCGGTGCTCATCCTCGACGAAGCCACCTCGGCGCTGGACAGCGAAAGCGAACGCGCCGTGCAGGCCGCGCTGGAAGGGCTGATGGAGGGCCGCACCACGCTCGTCATCGCGCACCGCCTGTCCACCATCGAGAAGGCCGACCGCGTGGTGGCCATGGAAGCCGGCCGCGTGGTCGAGCAAGGCACGCACACCGAACTGCTGGCCGCCGGCGGGCTTTACGCGCGGCTGCACGCCATGCAGTTCAGAAACTGATGGGGACACCGCGCCATGCCTCACCCGATCTCACGCTACCCGGTGCCCGAACTGCAGGATCTGCCGGAAGACCTGCGCACGCGCATCCTGGAAGTGCAGGCCAAGGCCGGCTTCGTGCCCAACGTCTTTCTCGCGCTGGCGCACCGGCCGGCCGAGTGGCGCGCCTTCATGGCCTACCACGATGCGCTGCTGCTCAAGGACACCGGCAGCCTCAGCAAGGGCGAGCGCGAGATGATCATCGTGGCCACGTCAGCGGCCAACCAGTGCCTCTATTGCGTGGTGGCGCACGGCGCCATCCTGCGCGTGTACGAGAAGGCGCCGCTGGTGGCCGACCAGGTGGCTGTGAACCACCGCAAGGCCGACATCACGCCGCGCCAGAAGGCCATGCTCGATTTCGCGATGAAGGTCTGCACCGCCTCGCACACGGTGGACGAAGCCGACTTCGAGACGCTGCGTGGCCACGGCTTCGACGACGAGGACATCTGGGACATCGGCGCCATCACCGCCTTCTTCGGCCTGAGCAACCGCATGGCCAACCTGACGGGCATGCGGCCCAACGACGAGTTCTTTCTGATGGGCCGCGTGCCCCGCGCGCCCAAGGCCTGAACGGCTTCAAGCCAAAGAAAAGGGCCCGGTGCAAACCGGGCCCTTGTTCATTTCACACCGCTCACTGCGACTGCTGCAGCATGCGGATGCGGTCTTCGATGGGCGGGTGGCTGCTGAACAGCGCCATCAGGCCGCTGGGCTTGCTGCTGATGCCCATGTTGGCCACGCTCTTGGGCAGTTCACCCGGCTCCAGCCCGCCCAGGCGCGCCAGGGCGTTGATCATCGGCTGCTTGCGGCCCATCAGCGCGGCGGCACCGGCGTCGGCGCGGTACTCACGCTGGCGCGAGAACCAGGCCACGATCACGGCGGCCAGCACGCCCAGCACGATGTCGAGCACGATGGTGGTGACGTAGTAGCCGATGCCCGGGCCGTCGTTGGTGTTGCGCAGCACGACCTTGTCGACGAAGTAGCCGACCACACGCGAAAGGAACACGACGAAGGTGTTCATCACGCCCTGGATCAGCGTCATCGTCACCATGTCGCCGTTGGCCACGTGGGCCACCTCGTGGCCGATGACGGCCTCGACCTCGTCGCGGTTCATGCTGTGCAGCAGGCCCGTGCTCACGGCCACCAGGGCCGAGTTCTTGAACGCACCCGTGGCAAAGGCGTTGGGCTCACCGTCGTAGATGGCCACCTCGGGCATGCCGATGCCGGCCTTCTGCGAGAAGTTCTGCACCGTGCTGACGATCCAGCGGTGCGTGGGGTCGGTGGAGTCGTTGATGATCTTCGCGCCCGTGGTCCACTTGGCCATGGGCTTGCTCATCAGCAGCGAGATGATGGCGCCGCCGAAGCCCATCAACGCCGCGAAGCCCAGCAGCGCGCCGAGGTTCAGCCCGTTGGCCGTGAGGAAGCGGTTGACCCCCAGCAGGCTGGCGGCAAGGCCCAGCACCAGCATGACGGCCAGGTTGGTGACGACGAAAAGCAGGATGCGTTTCATGGCAGAAGCGGCCTCCATGCCGCAGAAATGCCCAGGACAGGCAGGATGTTAGGGCGCGACCGGCGGATTCAAGCAGACCCGGCGGCTGTGGGGGCAAGGCCCCCGGTTCAACGGCGCAGGCGCACCTGGGCCGGCTTGTCGGGCGGCAGCAGTTCGAAGCGGTCGCCCAGCTGCGAGAACAGCTTGAGCGAAGAGCTGCTCTTGCCCAGCAGCTGCGCGGCGCGCAGGCGCTGCACCGCCACGTTCAGCGCCAGGCTCTGGCCTGCTTCCAGCTCGGGCAGGCAGGCCAACACGGCTGCCAGGCTGGAGGGCGCACGTGGCGCACGGGATTCGTCAGCCGCACGGCCGGCCGAAGCCGGTGCGATGGGCGCGGACGTGGCCGCCGGCACGCCCGCTTCCAGCATGGCCACCACGGCGCTGGGCAGGTCGTCATCGGCCGACTCATCGAGCGCGGGTGCAGGCACGGCCGCAGCGGCCTTCTTGCGCGCAGGGGTCTTGCGCGCTGCCGGCTTGACCTCGGCCTCGGCCGCCGCCGGTGCCAGGGCCGGCTCAGGCGCCTCGGCAGGCGCCGGGGTGGCGGCGCGTTTGCGGGCGGCTGGCGCCTTCTTAGCAGCAGCGGTCTTGGTGGCCGGGGTCTTGGCGGCTGCCGTCTTGCGTGGTGTGCGCTTGGGCCGCTCGGCCGCGGCGGCGGCGCTGGCGGCCGACTTGCGGTGTTCGAGCACGGTGAAGTCGTCGTAGACCTCCTGCGTCTCGTCGCCCGTCTTGCCCAGCTGGCCGATGCCGCGCACGACACAGCCCTTCTCTCGCAGGCGCTGCACCAGGGGCGCGAAGTCGCTGTCGGAAGAAGCGATCACCACCACGTCGGGCCGCTCGGCCAGCACAAGGTCGATGGCGTCGACCGCCATCGCGATGTCGGTGCTGTTCTTGCCGGCGGCCAGGTTCACCATGGGCTTGATGCCCAGGCGCTTGAAGGCGTTCTGGTTGGCCACGGCGCTTTCGGCCGTGCAGTAGGCGCGGCGCACGTGCAGCGCGCCGTGCTGGTTCAGCAGCAGGCGCACGGCCTGCTCCATCACGTCGACCGACACGTTGTCGGCGTCGATGAGGAGCATCACGCGGTCCGTCGTCATGGGCAGGCCTTCATTGCAGTTTCCAGTTCAGCGTTTCGCCGGCGCGCAGCGGCTTGATGGTGGCGTCGCCGAAAGGCAGGGTCTCGGGCAGCGCCCAGGCTTCGCGCTTGAGCGTCACGCGGTCGGTGTTGCGCGGCAGGCCGTAGAAATCGGCCCCGAAGTGGCTGGCGAAGCCTTCCAGCTTGTCCAGCGCACCGGCGGCCTCGAAGGCCTCGGCGTAAAGCTCCAGCGCCGCCGGGGCGGTGTAGCAGCCGGCGCCGCACACGCTCTGCTCCTTCATCACGGCCGCGTGCGGGGCGCTGTCGGTGCCCAGGAAGAAGCGCGGGCTGCCGGAGGTGGCGGCCTTCACCAGCGCCTGGCGGTGCTTTTCCTTCTTGAGCACCGGCAGGCAGTAGTAGTGCGGGCGCAGGCCGCCGGTGAAGAGCGCGTTGCGGTTGTAGAGCAAGTGGTGCGCGGTCAGCGTGGCCGCGGTGCGCGGGCCGGCTTCGGCCACGTACTGCGCGGCCTCGGTGGTGGTGATGTGCTCGAACACCACCTTCAGCTCGGGGAAGTCGCGGCGCAGCGGTTGCATCACGCGGTCGATGAAGACGGCTTCGCGATCGAAGATGTCGATCTCGGCGTCGGTGACTTCGCCGTGCACCAGCAGCAGCAGGCCTTCGCGCTGCATCGCTTCCAGCGTGGCGTGGCACTTGCGCAGGTCGGTGACGCCAGCGTCGCTGTTGGTGGTGGCACCGGCGGGGTAGAGCTTGAGCGCCACCACGCCGGCCGCCTTGGCGCGGGCGATCTCTTCCGGGGGCGTGTTGTCGGTGAGATAGAGCGTCATCAAGGGCGTGAAGCTCGCACCGGTAGGCAACGCGGCCATGATGCGTTCGCGGTAGGCCACGGCCGCCGCGGCGGTGGTGACCGGCGGCCGCAGGTTCGGCATGACGATGGCTCGGGCAAACTGACGGGCAGTGGCCGGCAGCACAGCAGCCAGTGCGGCACCGTCGCGAAGGTGCAGGTGCCAGTCGTCAGGGCGCGTGAGGGTCAGGGCATCAAGCATGGCTTCATTCTCGCATTCAGCAATTCACCCGCAGCGCGCACTTGCGGATACTGCAGGCTGCAGCGCCCCCCAGCCGCGCACATCACTTTCTGGAGGAAGACCCCGCATGAAGCCCCGTTACGCCGCCCCCTTGCTGACCGCCATCGCCCTGGCCCTGGCCGCGTGTGGTTCGACACCGAAGACAGAACCCATGGGGCCCGCGGCGAAGGAGGAGATCGTGGCCGTATCGGCAAGCAACCACCTGCTGCGCTTCAACGCTGGGCAGCCACAGCAGGTGCGCGATCGCAAGCCGCTGCAGGGCCTGCGCCCCAACGAACGCGTGCTGGGCATCGACTTCCGCGTGGCACGCGGCGAGCTCTACGCACTGGGCTCCTCGGGTCAGCTCTACAAGATCGATGTCGCGCAGGCGCGGGCCACGCCCGTGGGCAGCCCGACCGTGCTGCCGAGCGCCGGCGCCACCGAATGGGCCTTCGACTTCAACCCCACGGTGGACCGCATCCGCGTGGCCAACAACGCCGGCTTCAACCTGCGCCTGCACCCCGACACCGGGGCCGCCGTCGATGCCGACCCGAACCAGCCCGGCGTGCAGTTCGACGGCCGCCTGGCCTACGACCCCAAGGACACGAACGACGACGAGAAGCCCCGCATCGTGGGCGCGGCCTACACCTACAACAAGACCAACGACAAGATCACCACCAACTACGCGCTGGACGGTGAACTCGGCACTCTGGTGCACCAGGGCAGCAAGGAAGGTGTGACGCCCGTGGTTTCGCCCAACACCGGGCGCCTGTACACGGTAGGCAAGCTGGGCATCGGCTCCTTTGCCCATGCCACCTTCGACATCAGCGACGTTTCGCCCACGGCCTACGCAGGCGTGCACAACAAGGACAGCAAGGCCACGCGCTGGCACCGGGTAGACCTGGCCACCGGCAAGGCCACCTTCATCGGCACGGTGGGTGGCGGCGAGCCGCTCGTTGGGGCCGCCATAGAGCCCTGATGCCCTGAGCCCGGGGGGCCTAGTGCTGCAGGATCTTCGAGAGAAACTCCTGCGCGCGAGGCGAGCGTGAGGCGGTGTCGCCGAAGAAGGCTTCCTTCTTGCAGTCTTCGACGATCTTGCCGGCGTCCATGAAGATGACGCGGTGGCTCACCTTGCGGGCGAAGCCCATCTCGTGCGTGACGACCATCATCGTCATGCCTTCCTTGGCCAGCAGCACCATCACGTCGAGCACCTCGCCCACCATCTCGGGGTCGAGCGCGCTGGTGGGCTCGTCGAAGAGCATCACGATGGGGTCCATGCTCAGCGCGCGTGCGATCGCCACGCGCTGCTGCTGACCGCCGCTGAGCTGGCCCGGGAACTTGTCCTTGTGCGCCATCAGGCCCACACGGTCGAGCATCTTCAGGCCACGGGCCTTGGCTTCGTCCACGCTGCGGCCCAGCACCTTGATCTGCGCCAGCGTGAGGTTCTCGGTCACGCTCAGGTGTGGGAAAAGCTCGAAGTGCTGGAACACCATGCCCACGCGGCTGCGCAGCTTGGGCAGGTCGGTCTTGGGGTCGCTGATGCTGATGCCGTCGACCGTGATGTCACCCTTCTGGAAGGGCTCCAGCGCGTTGACGGTCTTGATCAGCGTGCTCTTGCCCGAGCCGGAAGGCCCGCATACCACCACCACCTCGCCCTTGTTCACGGTGGTGCTGCAGTCGGTGAGCACCTGGAAGCTGCCGTACCACTTGCTGACGTTCTTGATTTCGATCATGGCGGCTGGGCCTTCTAGCGAATGATGGCGATCTTCTGCTGCAGCCTGCGCACGAGCATGCTCAGCGAGAAGCAGATGACGAAGTACACGACGGCGGCGACGAGGTAGGTCTCCACCGGCCGGTTGAAGTTCTTGCCGGCGACCTCGAAACCCTTGAGCAGATCGTAGGCGCCGATGGCGTAGACCAGGCTCGTGTCCTGGAACAGGATGATGGTCTGCGTCAGCAGCACCGGCAGCATGTTGCGAAAGGCCTGCGGCAGCACGATGTACTGCATGGTCTGCGGGTAGGTCATGCCCACGGCGTAGCCGGCGTTGACCTGGCCCTTGGGCACGCTCTGGATGCCGGCGCGCATGATCTCGCTGTAGTAGGCGGCCTCGAAGAGCGTGAAGGTCACCATGGCCGAGATCTCGGCGCCCAGCGGCTTGCCCAGCATCAGCGGAATGAGCAGGAAGAACCACAGGATCACCATCACCAGCGGGATGCTGCGCATGGTGTTCACGTAGGCCGCCGCAGGCACCGCCAGCCAGGGCTTGCCCGACAGGCGCATCAGCGCCAGCGCCGTGCCCAGGAGGATGCCGCCCACCATCGCGATGAGGGTGAGCTGGAAGCTGAAGATCAGGCCCTTGAGCACGAAGCCCGAGAGCACGTCGAAGCTGAGGAAACTGAAGTCGAGGTTCATCGCGCCGCCCTCACTTCGCGCCCAGCAGGCCGGGCACCCGCACGCGGTTCTCCAGCACCAGCGCGAGGCGGTTGATGGTGAAGGCCGAAACGAAGTAGAGCGCGGTGACTGCGAGGTACATCTCGATGTTGCGCGAGGTTTCCTCGCCCGCCTGCAGCGCGAACATCGTCAGTTCGGCAATGCTGACGGCGAAGGCCACCGACGAGTTCTTGACGATGTTCATCGCCTCGCTCGTGAGCGGCGGGATGACGATGCGGAAGGCCATCGGCAGCAGCACGTAGCGGTAGGTCTGCGGCAGCGTCAGGCCCATCGCCAGGCCCGCGTAGCGCTGGCCGCGCGGCAGCGTCTGGATGCCGGCCTTGACCTGCTCGCTCACGCGCGCGCTGGTGAAGAAACCCAAAGCAAACACCACCAGCAGGAAACTCGGCACGCCCTGCAGCGGCTTGAACAGCGAGGGCAGCACGTGGTACCAGAGGAAGATCTGCACCAGCAGCGGGATGTTGCGGAAGAGCTCCGTCCACGCGTTGCCGATGAAGACCAGGCGCTTGTCGGGCACCGTGCGCAAGATGCCCATCAAGGCGCCCACGAGCAGCGCCACCAGCAGGGCCAGCAGCGCCACGCTCAGCGTCCAGCCCCAGGCCGAGAGCAGCCAGTCGAGGTAGGTGATGTCGCCGCCCTGGCCGAAGCAGCTGGTCACCACCTCGCCAGTGGTGGTTTCCTTGCAGAAGACCTGCCAATCCCAGTTCACGCCACTCATGCAGGCCCTTGCTCTGACGCTCTCGCGGTTGCGGGAAGGGGCGCCTTACTTCTTGGCGTACTCTTCCACGGGCTTGTCGTTCGGGCTCGCCCAGGCGGCCTTGGTGGCCTCGCTGGCGGCCAGGCCCACGCGCGTGTTGCTCGGCGGGATAGGCTGCATGAACCACTTGTCGTAGAGCTTGGCGATCTCGCCGCTCTTCATCAGCGCGCCGATGCTGGTGTCCACGGCCTTCTTGAAGGCCGGGTCGTCCTTGCGCAGCATGATGGCGATGGGCTCCACCGCCAGCACTTCGCCGACGATGCGGAAATCGGCCGGGTTCTTGGCCTTGGCGATGTTGCCAGCCAGGATCTGACCGTCCATCACGAAGGCATCGGCCCGGCCGCTTTCCAGCAGCAGGAAGCTGTCCGCGTGGTCCTTGCCGAAGACTTCCTTGAAATCAACGCCGTTGGCACGCTCGTGCTTGCGCAGCAGCTGCACGCTGGTGGTGCCAGTGGTCGTGGCCACGTTCTTGCCCGAGAGCTGCGCGATGCTGGTGATGCCGCTGTTGGCCTTGACGGCGATGCGCACCTCCTCGACATAGGTGGTGACGGCGAAGGCCACGTCCTTCTGGCGCGTGGCGTTGTTGGTGGTGCTGCCGCACTCGATGTCCACGGTGCCGTTCTGGACCAGGGGAATGCGGTTCTGCGAGGTGACCAGCTGGTACTTGATGTCGAGCTTGGGCAGGCCCAGCTGCTTCTGCACATCGGCGAGCACGCGCTGGCAGATCTCGACATGGAAGCCGGCATAGGCACCGTTGCCGAGCGTGTAGCTCAGCGCGCCCGAAGACTCGCGCACACCCATGGTGACCGCAGCACTGCCCTTGATCTTGGCCAGCGTGTCGGCCTGCGCAGCGCCAGCGGCAGCCAGGGCCAGCGCGGCGAGGGCAAAAGACAATTTGTTCATCGGTACTCTCCTTCAGAAACAGGGTGGGGCATTCTAGGAAGCCTGCCAACAGGCCCAACGGGTGGAAGCCCGGCCCCAAGGCCGGGTGTGCATGCAAGCCGCGGGCCAAGCTCGAGCTTGGCGCGGGTGCGGCGGCGCTTCACCGCGCCTGCACCTGGGCGCCGAGAAAGCTCCACAGCGCCTGCACCGCCGGCTTGGCGTGGCGGACAGTGGCCGGGCGCTCGCGGTAGATGCGCACCTCCATCGTCACATTCAGCTCGCCGTCGGGCGCTGCGGGCACCAGGCGCCGCGCGCGCAGTTCCTTGCGCACGCTGCTGTGCGGCAGGAAGGCCAGGCCGTGGCCTTCCAGGGCCATGGCCTTCAGGCCTTCGGCCATGTCGGTTTCGTAGATCGGATCGAGGTGCAGCGCCTGCCCGGCCTGCTTGAGGATCACGTCCACCAGCCGCGCCATGTAGGCGCCCGAGGCATAACCCAGAAAGGGCACGGGCGCGCCCGCCCGGCCGGGCAGGCTGAAGAGCGGCGCGCCGTCGGGGCCGGCCTTGGCGTAGGGCGCCAGGGTCTCGTGGCCCAGGCTCAGCATCTCGTAGCGCTCGGCGCTCAGCTGCAGCGGCTGGCTGGCGTGGTGGTAGGCGATGAGCAGGTCGCAGCCGCCTTCGGTCAGGCGCAGCACGGCGTCGTGCACGTTCAGGGCCGTCAGGCGTGTCTTCAGCGTCCCCGATTCGAGCTTCAGGTCGCTGTTGATCTGCGTGAGCCAGTGCGGGAAGAAGGTGAAGGCCAGTGTGTGCGGCACCGCGAACTCCACCATGTCCTGCCCGGCGGCCTGGTGGCTGCGCATGAGGTTGCGCGTGGCCTGCAGCGCGTCCAGCACCTCCAGCGCCTGGGCATGGAAGGTTTCACCAGCCGGCGTGAGCCGCGTAGGGAAGGAAGAGCGGTCCACGAGATCGACACCGGCCCAGGCCTCCAGGGCCTGGATGCGGCGGCTGAAGGCCGGCTGGGTGACGTGCCGCAATTGCGCCGAGCGCGAGAAGCTGCGCGTCTCGGCCAGGCTCACGAAGTCTTCGAGCCACTTGGTTTCCACGCCGGCGAGTGTATCGAGCGCGCCATCGCAGGCGCTGCCGCCGTGGGTTCAGGCCTCCTGCCCGCTCTGCTGCAGGCGCCACATCTGCGCGTAGCGCCCGCCGCGCGCCAGCAGTTCGGCATGCGGGCCGCGTTCCACCACGCGGCCGGCCTCCATCACCACGATCTCGTGCGCGTCCACCACCGTGCTCAGGCGGTGCGCAATCACGAGCGCCGTCTTGCCCTGTGACACCGCGCGCAGTTCGGCCTGGATGGCGCGCTCGTTGGCGCTGTCCAGCGCCGAAGTGGCCTCGTCGAAGATGAGGATGGGCGGGTTTTTCAGCAGCGTGCGCGCGATGGCCACGCGCTGCTTCTCGCCACCGCTGAGCTTCAGGCCCCGCTCGCCCACCATGGTGTCGTAGCCCTTGGGCGTGGCGCTGATGAAACCGTGGATGTGCGCGGCCTGGGCCGCGGCTTCCACCTCGGCACGCGTGGCGCCGGGGCGACCGTAGGCGATGTTGTATTCCACGGTGTCGTTGAAGAGCACGGTGTCCTGCGGCACGATGCCGATGGCGCTGCGCAGGCTGGCCTGCGTGACCGAGCGCAGCTCCTGCCCGTCGATGCTGATGTGCCCGCTGTCGATGTCGTAGAAGCGGTAGAGCAGCCGCGCCAGCGTGCTCTTGCCCGCACCGCTGGGGCCCACCACGGCCACCGTCTTGCCCGGCGGGATCTCGAAGCTCACGCCGTGCAGGATGGGCCGGCTCGGGTCGTAGGCGAAGCTCACGTTCTCGAAGCGCACGTGGCCTTCGCGCACCTGAAGCGCGGGCGCTCCGGGCGCGTCGTCCACCTCGCGGTTCTTCTCCAGCAGCGTGAACATCTTGTCGAGATCGGTCAGGCTCTGCTTGATCTCGCGGTACATCACGCCCAGGAAGTTCAGCGGGATGTAGAGCTGGATCATGAAGGCGTTGACCATCACCAGATCGCCCAGCGTCATGCGCCCATCCACCACGCCCTGCGTGGCGCGCCAGAGCATGGCCACCAGCGCGGTGGCGATGATGAGCTGCTGCCCGGTGTTGAGCAGGCTCAGCGTGCTCTGGCTCTTCAGGCTGGCCTGGCGCAGGCGTTCCAGGTTCTCGTCGTAGCGCCTGGCCTCGAAGTCTTCGTTGTTGAAGTACTTCACCGTCTCGTAGTTCAGCAGCGCATCGATGGCGCGGCTGTGCGCCGAGCTGTCGAGCTCGTTCATCTGCTTGCGGAACTGCGTGCGCCACTCCGTCACCGTGATGGTGAAGACCACGTAGACCACCAGCGCGGCGATGGTGATCCACGCGAACCAGGCGTCGAACTTCACCGCCAGCAGCGTGAGCACCATCGCCACCTCGATGAGCGTGGGGCCGATGCTGTAGAGCGAGTACGAGATCAGCGAGTGCACGGCACGCGTGCCGCGTTCGATGTCGCGCGTCATGCCGCCGGTCTGGCGCTCCAGGTGGAAGCGCAGGCTCAGGGCGTGCAGGTGGCGGAAGACCTTCAGGCTGATGCTGCGCGCCGCGCCTTCGGTGGCCTTGGCGAAGATGAGCTCGCGCAGCTCGGTGAAGAGGCTGGTGCTCAGGCGCAGCGCGCCGTAGGCCACCAGCAGGCCGATGGGCACCACCAGCACCGCGGCCGGGTCGGTGGGCTTGTAGGAGAGCGCATCGACCAGGTTCTTCAGCAGCAGCGGCACGCTGACGTTGGCCACCTTGGCCGCCACGATGAACGCCAGCGCGATGCCCACGCGCCAGCGGTACTGCCACAGGTAGGGCAGCAGCTTGCCCAGGGTGGACCAATCGGAACGCGGGGCGGCGGGCGGGGTGCCCGTGCTGGCTTCAGGCGCGCCAGCGGCTACAGTGGGACGCATGCGGTGGATTGTCACCGCGCCCCCGTTCAGCCGCTTGCCCGCCCGCCATGACCGAGCCCAGCACCACCCCCGCCCCTGCCGCACCCATGATGGCGCCGCACAGCCTGCCCAACGGCGCCGAACTGGTGCTGCGCGTGATGCCCATGCCGGCCGATGCCAACGCCAACGGCGATGTCTTCGGCGGCTGGATCATGGCCCAGGTCGACCTGGCCGGCGCCGTGCTGCCGGCGCGCATCGCCAAGGGGCGCATCGCCACGGTGGCGGTGAACCAGTTCGTCTTCAAGCAGCCGGTCTCCATCGGCGACCTGCTGAGTTTCTATGCGCGCGTCACGCGCATCGGCAACACCAGCGTCAGCGTGCACGTGGAGGTCTATGCCGAGCGCAACCCGGCCAACCTGCAGGTGGTGAAGGTGACGGAGGCCGACCTCACCTACGTGGCCATCGACCTGCAAGGCCAGCCGCGGCCGGTGCCGCGCTAGGAAGCCTGAACGCTCAGCCGCGGCCACACTTCGGCCGCGATGTGCTCGGCGATCGCCGCCGCGCAGTAGCGGTACACCGGCTCGCCCGGGTGGAAGCCATCGGCCGCCATCACGCCGGCGTTCAGCGGCGTTTCCATGTCCACCAGGCTGACGTCACCACCACGCTGCTGCACCCACTGCTGCAAGGCCTTGTTGTGGCGGCGCGCATCGCTGCCGGCCACCCAGCGCAGCGGCTGCGGCAGGCCCGGGAAGTGGTGGATGGGCGGCAGCGGCGCGAACACCACATGCTGCACGCCGTGCGCATTGCGCAGCGCGTTGGCCAGCGCCTCGCGGGCGCTGACTGCGTGGTGGGAAGGCACCTGTTCCACCACGTCGTTCACGCCCGTCACCACCACGGCCACGTCGGCCTGCAGCCCGGCGCCCTCGCGCTGCAGCAGCAGCCGCGTCTGCGCCGTGTTCAGCCCTGATTTCGCCAGCAACTGCCAGCTCACGCGCGCCGCGCACAGGCGTGCCGCCTGTTGGGCCAGTTGCACGGCCAGCGCCTGGCGCTGGTGCACCACACCCACGCCGGCGGCCGACGAATCGCCCGTGATCAGCAAACGCAGCGGCGCGGCGCTCGCCGCCCCAGCCACACCCTGCCGCGCCCCGGCCGGCTCTGGCAGCACCGGCAGGCGCCGGCGTGCCAGCACCGCCTGCGCCACCAGCAGCGGGCTCAGCGCGAGCTTGAGGGCCAGGGACATCGTGCGGAGGGTCAGAACTTCGAGAAGTCGGGCTGCCGCTTCTGGAAGAAGGCCTGGAAGGCTTCCATGGCCTCGGGGCTGCGCAGGCGCTTGGCGAAGAGCTCGCCTTCGGTGCGGATGGTCTGCAGCACCAGTTCACGCTGCGGCGCGCGCATCAGCTGCTTGGCCTCGCGCACGGCGCCGGGCGGCAGCGCGTTGAAGCGCTCGGCCACGCGGCGCGCGTGGTTCACCACCTCGGTGGCAGGCAACACGGCGTTGGCGATGCCGCACTCCACGGCCTGCTCGGGCGTGAAGGGTTCACCCAGCAGCAGTTTCTCGGCAGCGCGGCGGTTGCCCATCAGCTGCGGCACCACCAGGCTGCTGGCGAACTCGGGCACCAGACCCAGGCTCACGAAGGGCATGGCCAGGCGCGCTTCGTCGCTGACGTAGACGAAGTCGCAGTGCAGCAGCAGCGTGGTGCCGATGCCGATGGCAGCACCCGTGACGGCGGCCACCACGGGCTTGTCGCAATCGAGCAGCGCGCGCATGAACTTGAACACCGGCGACTCGTTGTCTTCGCTGCCTGCGCCACCGCCGCCGGTGCCGCGCGACATGAAGTCTTCGATGTCGTTGCCGCTGGTGAAGATGCCCGGCTGCCCGGTGATCAGCACCGCGCGAACGGTGCCATCGGCCCGGGCCGCGTTCAGCGCGTCGCTCATCGCCTGGTACATGGCCACCGTGAGCGCGTTCTTCTTCTCGGGGCGCGCGATCTCGATGGTGGTGACGCCGTTCAGCGTCGCGGTCTTGATGCTCATCGTGTTTGTCTCCTGTGACCGCTTCGGGGTCAGACGGCTTCCAGAATACCGGCGGCGCCCTGCCCCATGCCCACGCACATCGTCACCATGCCGTACTTCAGCTGGTGGCGGCGCAGCGCGTGCACCACGGTGGCGGCGCGGATGGCGCCGGTGGCGCCCAGCGGGTGGCCGAGTGCAATGGCACCGCCCATCGGGTTGACCTTGGACGGGTCCAGGCCCACGGTGTTGATGACGGCCAGGGCCTGCGCGGCGAAAGCTTCGTTCAGTTCGATCCAGCCGATGTCCGACAGGCTCAGGCCGGCGTACTTCAGCGCGGCAGGGATGGCCTCGATGGGGCCGATGCCCATGATCTCGGGCGCCACGCCGCGCGCGGCATAGCTGACGAAGCGCGCCAGGGGCTTGAGGTCGTAGCGCCGACAAGCCGCTTCACTGGCCAGGATCAGCGCGCCCGCGCCGTCGCTGGTCTGGCTGCTGTTGCCGGCCGTCACGCTGCCTTTGGCGGCGAACACGGGCTTGAGCTTGGCCAGGCCTTCCAGGCTGGTGTCGGGGCGCGCGCCTTCGTCCAGGTTCACGGTGCGCGTCTTGGTGCCCACTTCGCCGGTGGCCAGGTTCGGGAAACGCTCGACGATGTCGATGGGCGTCATCTCGGCCGTGAACTCGCCGGCGGCCTGCGCCTTCAGCGCCTTCTGGTGCGAGGCCAGCGCGAACGCGTCCTGGTCTTCGCGCGAGACCTTCCACTGCGCCGCCACCTTCTCGGCCGTCAGGCCCATGCCGTAGGCGATGCCGACGTTTTCGTCGCGGGCAAACACCTCGGGGTTGAAGCTGGGCTTGTTGCCGCCCATGGGCACCATGCTCATGCTCTCGGCGCCGCCGGCGATCATCACGTCGGCTTCGCCGACGCGGATGCGATCGGCTGCCATCTGCAATGCGGTCAGGCCGCTGGCGCAGAAGCGGTTGACGGTGACACCGCCCACGCTGTGCGGCAGGCCGGCCAGCACCATCGCGGCACGCGCCATGTTCATGCCCTGCTCGCCCTCGGGGAAGCTGCAGCCGATGATGGCGTCTTCGATGGCCTTCGGGTCCAGCGTCGGCACCTGGGCCAGCGCGCTGCGCACGGCGGCCACCAGCAGGTCGTCGGGCCGCGTGTTGCGGAAGTAGCCGCGGCCGCTCTTGCCGATGGGCGTGCGCGTGGCGGCGACGATGTAGGCGTCTTGAACTTGTTTGCTGCTCATGATGTGAAGTCCTTCGCTCAGTTGCGCACGGGCTTGCCCGTTTGCAGCATGCCCATGATCCGCTCTTGCGACTTGGGGTGTTCCAGCAGGCTGCAGAAGCGGCTGCGCTCCATGGCCATCAGGTACTCCTCGCTCACCAGGCTGCCGGCGTCGACATCGCCGCCGCACACCACCTGGGCGATCAGCGTGCTGATGTGGAAGTCGTGCGCGCTGATGAAGCCGCCGTCGCGCATGTTGGCCAGCTGGCCCATGATGGTGGCGATGGCGCTGCGGCCCGCCACCGGGAACAGCGCCTTGTGCGGCGGGCGGTAACCGCTGTCGAACATGGCCTTGGCCTGCGTGCTGGCCACGAACAGCAGCTCGTCCTTGTGCGGCACGACGATGTCGGTGTCCAGCAGGTAGCCCAGCTTGCGCGATTCGATGGCGCTCGTGCCCACCTTGGCCATCGCGGCGTTGGTGAAGCCGTCGGTGGCGAACTTCATGATGTCGGCATTCGCGTTACCCGCGGCAGCCATTTCGGCCGCGCGGCGCGCGATGTAGGTCAGGCCACCACCGCCCGGGATCAGGCCCACGCCCACTTCCACCAGGCCCACGTAGGTTTCCATCGCGGCCACGCGGCGCGCGCAGTGCAGCGCGATCTCGCAACCACCGCCCAGGGCGATGCCACGCATCGCGGCCACCACCGGCACCTGCGCGTAACGCATGCGCAGCAGCGCCGTCTGCAGCTGCAGGATGACCGGGGCGATGCCCTTGGCGCCTTCCTTCATGAAGACGGGCAGCGTCTGCTCCAGGTTCGCGCCGGCACTGAACACGTCATCGGGCGACCAGATCACCAGGCCCTTGTAGCCCGCTTCGGCCAGCTCCACGGCCTTGTGCAGACCTTCCACCACGCCGGTGCCGATGAGGTGCAGCTTGCTGGTGATGCTGAGGATGAGCACCTCGCCGTCCAGCGTCCACACGCGCACTTCGTCGTTCTTGAAGACTTCGGTGCCGCTGCTCAAGGGCGCGGCAGCGCCGGCGCCCAGCACGGTCTCGGGGAAGTGCTGGCGCTGGTAGACGGGCAGGCTGCTGCCAGGCACGTAGGCGCCCTTCGTCGGGCTCCAACTGCCTTCCGGCGTGTGCACGCCCGTGCGGCCATCGAACACCCAGGCCGGCAGCGGCGCGCTGCTCAGCGCCTTGCCGGCTTCGATGTCTTCCTTCACCCAGCCGGCCACCTGCTGCCAGCCGGCGTCTTGCCACAGCTCGAAGGGGCCCTGCTTCATGCCGAAGCCCCAGCGCATCGCGAAATCCACGTCGCGCGCGGTGTCGGCGATGCTGCCCAGGTGCACGGCGGCGTAGTGGAAGGCGTTGCGGTGGATGGCCCACAGGAACTGCGCCTGCGGGTTGCTGCTTTCGCGCAGCAGCTTCAGGCGTTCGGCCGCGGGCTTCTTCAGCATGCGCTCGACGATGGGCTCGGCCTTGCCGCCGGCGGGGACGTAATCGGCCTTGGCCGGGTCCAGGCGCAGGATGTCCTTGCCCACCTTCTTGTAGAAACCGGCGCCGGCCTTCTGGCCCAGCGCGCCCTTCTCGATGAGCGCCTTCAGCACGGCGGGCGTGCTGTAGCTGGGGAAGAACGGGTCGTCAGCCAGGTTGTCCTGCAGCGTCTTGATGACGTGGGCCATGGTGTCCAGGCCCACCACGTCAGCGGTGCGGAAGGTGCCGCTGCTGGCGCGGCCCAGCTTCTTGCCGGTGAGGTCGTCGACCACGTCGTACGAGAGGCCGTAGTTCTCGGCTTCCTTGATCGTCGCCAGCATGCCGGCGATGCCCACGCGGTTGGCGATGAAGTTCGGCGTGTCCTTCGCGCGCACCACGCTCTTGCCCAGAGCGCTGGTGACGAAGGCTTCCAGCTGGTCCAGCACCTCGGGCATCGTGGCCGGGGTGTTGATCAGCTCCACCAGCGCCATGTAGCGCGGAGGGTTGAAGAAGTGGATGCCGCAGAAACGCGGCTGGATGCTCTCGGGCAGCACCTCGCTGAGCTTGGTGATGCTCAGGCCCGAGGTGTTGCTGGCCACGATGGCGTGCGGGGCCAGGCTGCCGGCGATCTTCTGGTACAGGTCCAGCTTCCAGTCCATGCGCTCGGCGATGGCCTCGATGACGAGGTCGCACTCGCCCAACAGCGCCAGGTGCTCTTCGTAGTTGGCAGCCTGGATGCGCGCGGCATCTTCAGGCACGCCCAGCGGCGCGGGCTTGAGCTTCTTCAGGCCTTCGATGGCCTTGGTGACGATGCCGTTCTTGGGCCCCTCTTTCGCCGGCAGGTCGAACAGGACGACAGGCACCTTGCAGTTCACCAGATGGGCGGCGATCTGCGCGCCCATCACGCCGGCGCCGAGCACGGCGACCTTGCGGACTTGGAATCGGTTCACGTTGTTTCCTTCACTGAATGGGGTTCACTCGACCCGTTGCCAGGTCTGGTTGCGGTAGAGAAAGCCGATGAAGCCGCGCACCTCCAGCGTCTTGCCGCCGTCCTTGGGCGTCAGGCGCACCTTGTAGGTCTTGCCGTTGTTGGGGTCGAGGATCTGGCCGCCTTCCCAGTAGGCCTCGTCGCTGTGCTTCTTCACGCCGTTGATGATGGTCATGCCCACCACGGGCTGGTCCTTGCGCGCGTCGGTGCACTTGTCGCACTTGGCGTCGGCCTTGGACGGATCCAGCAGCTTCTCGATCTTGCCGGTGACCACGCCACCGCTTTCGGTGATGCGCACCAGCGATTTCTCCTGCTTGGTGTCGTCGTCGATGGTCTTCCACAGGCCCACGGGCGTGGCCTGGGCGAAGGCGCTGCCGGCCAGGGCGCAGGCGGCGGTCAGCAGGGCGGTGCTCAGCAGCTTCTTCATCGTCTTGTCTCCGGTTTGAGGGGGTGGTGAACGGGAACGGTCAGAACAGCGCTTCGTCCATGGCCATCAGCGGCGCCACGCCCGTGCGGGCGCTGCGCATCAGGCCGGCCGTCTCGGGCAGCAGCTTGGCGAAGTAGAAGCGCGCCGTGTGCAGCTTGGCGGTGTAAAAGGGGTCGCCACTGCCTTGCTTGGCCAGCGCGATCTTGGCACTGCGCGCGAAGAAGTAGGCGAACACCAGGTGGCCCACCACGCGCAGGTAGTCCACCGCGGCGGCGCCCACTTCGTCGGCGTTGCCGAAGGCCTTCATGCCCAGCTCGGTGGTGAGCTTGGTGACCTTGTCGCCCAGCTCGGCCAGCGGGTTCACGAACTCCTGCAGCGCCTCGTTGGTGCCTTCCTCTTCCACGAACTCGGCGATCAGCTTGCCGAACTTCTTCAGCTTGGCGCCGTTGTCGCCCAGCACCTTTCGGCCCAGCAGGTCCAGGCTCTGGATGGTGTTGGTGCCCTCGTAGATCATGTTGATGCGGGCATCGCGCACGTACTGCTCCATGCCCCATTCCTTGATGTAGCCGTGGCCGCCATACACCTGCATGCAGTGGCTGGTGGCCAGCCAGGCGTTGTCGGTGAGGAAGGCCTTGACGATGGGCGTGAGCAGGGCCACCTGGTCGGCGCAGTCCTTGCGCTCGTCTTCGTCGTCGGTGTTGAGTTCGCGGTCGATCAAGAGCGCGATGTAGATCGCCAGCGCGCGGCCGCCTTCGGCATAGGCGCGCGCCGTCAGCAGCATCTTGCGCACGTCGGGATGCACGATGATGGTGTCGGCCGGCTGGTCGGGCTGCTTGGGGCCGCTGAGCGAACGCATCTGGCGGCGGTCTTTGGCGTAGGCCACGGCATTCTGGTAGGCCACCTCGGTCAGGCCCAGGCCCTGGTTGCCCACGCCCAGGCGGGCGGCGTTCATCATCACGAACATCGCGGCCAGGCCCTTGTGCGGCGCGCCCACCAGCGTGCCTTCGGCACCGTCCAGCATCATCTGGCAGGTGGCACTTCCGTTGATGCCCATCTTGTGCTCGATGGCGCTGCAGAAGATGGGGTTGCGCTCGCCCAGGCTGCCATCGGCATTGATCTTGAACTTGGGCACCACGAAGAGGCTGATGCCCTTGCTGCCGGCCGGCGCATCAGGCAGGCGGGCCAGCACCAGGTGCACGATGTTCGGGGCGAGGTCGTGTTCACCGGCGCTGATGAAGATCTTCTGGCCGGTCAGCTTGTAGGTGCCCTCGGGCGCGCCGGCCACGGGCTCGGCCTTGGTGCGCAGCAGGCCGAGGTCGGTGCCGCAATGGGGCTCGGTCAGGCACATGGTGCCGGTCCACTCGCCGCTGGTCAGCTTGGGCAGGTAGAGCTGCTTCTGCGCTTCGGTGCCGTGCGCGTGCAGGCATTCCAGCGCGCCGTGGCTCAGGCCGGGGTACATGGTCCAGGCCTGGTTGGCGCTGTTGAGCATCTCGTAGAAGCACTGGTTCACCACGATGGGCAGGCCCTGGCCGCCGTAGGCCGGCTCGATGGCCAGCGCGGGCCAGCCGCCTTCCACGTACTTGGCGTAGGCCTCTTTGAAGCCCGTGGGCGCGGTGACGCTCTTGGTGGCCTTGTCGTAGGTGCAGCCTTCGCGGTCGCCGCTCTGGTTCAGCGGAAAGATCACCTCGGCGGCGAACTTGCCACCTTCTTCCAGCACCGCGTTGATGGTGTCGGCGTCGATCTCGGCATGCGCCGGCAGCATCTTCAGTTCGTCGGTGACGTTCAGCAGCTCGTGCAGCACGAATTGCATGTCGCGCAGCGGCGGGGTGTAGACGGCCATGGCAGAACTCCTGAAGAAGGGAAAGGAAAACGGTGACAGGGGCGGCGTGCCGGTGCTCAGCGCTTGCTGCGCGGCCGGGCCGGTGGGGGGGCGGTGGTTGTGCCCGCATCCAGGACGGGCATGGCGTAGTGGCCCAGCGTGCGCTCGAAGCCGGCGCGGGCGCGGTCCAGGGCGCCGGGGCTCCGCAGGAAGCGCGCGTCGTGGTGCAGGGCCAGGATCAGGCCGTGCAGCTCGAAGAGCATCTGCTCGGGGTCGGTGTCGGCGCGCAGTTGCCCGGCCTGCACGGCCAGGCGGATGGCCCGCGCCAGCGCCGCGTGCCAGGCGCGCACCATGCTGGCCAGCGCGTCGCGCACGGGGCCGGGCCGGTCGTCGAACTCGACCGCACCGCTGATGTAGATGCAGCCCGAGTCCAGTTCCACCGACACGCGGCGGATCCAGCGCTCGAACAGGGCGCGCAGGCGCGGCAGGCCGCGCTCTTCCTTGATGGCGGGGAAGAAGACTTCGTCTTCGAAGCGTGCGTGGTACTCGCGGATGACGCTGATCTGCAGCTCTTCGCGCGAACCGAAGTGCGCGAAGACGCCGCTCTTGCTCATCTGCGTGACCTCGGCCAGCGCGCCGATGGACAGCCCCTCCAGTCCCATGTGCGAGGCCAGGCCGAGCGCGGCGTCGAGAATCGCGGCGCGCGTCTGCTGCCCCTTGTGCAGGGCGCGCGGGGCGCTGCGGGGGGCTTCCGCGGTGGCGCTGGCAGCAGTGTCGGCAGGTGGGTTCACGTCATCGGCAAGAAATCGAACGACCGTTCTATTTTGCAGACTTCGTGTGACCGTGCGGACACGATGCCGTGACTTTTTTAGGGGCGCTCTCCTAGAACCCAGGCGCCTGGGGCAGCCCGCAAGCCAGCCGCAGCTGCCGGCCCCGTGGCCCGGGGCCTGCGGGCTGACACGCAATTGGTTTACGCTCAGGCCCCATGGACGTGCTGCAGCTCGATATCTCGGGCCGCCCCCAAGCGTGGATCACATCCCGCGAAGCGGCGGTGCTGTACGCCAGCGACGCCGTCGCGTGGACGCTGGGCGATGCCTTCCAGGTGCTGCGGGGCGGCACGCAGCGGGCCACGGGCCTGCAAAGCCGCATCGAAGTGCACCCCATCGTGGCCGTGCGCGGCGCCATCCCCAGCCGGGCCTGGCGCCACACGCCGGCGCTCACGAACCAGAAGCTCTTCGTGCGCGACCGCGGCATCTGCGCCTACTGCGGCGGGCACTTCCACTTCGACGAGCTCACGCGCGAGCACATCGTGCCGGTGTCGCGCGGCGGCGGCGACACCTGGATGAACTGCATCACCGCCTGCCGCGCCTGCAACGGCCACAAGGGCAGCCGCCTGCCGGAAGAGGCGCGCATGACGCTGCTCTATCTGCCCTACGTGCCCAGCCTGCACGAAGACATGATCCTGCGCGGCCGGCGCATCGTGGCCGACCAGATGGAGTTCCTGCTGGCCAGCGTGCCGCGCAGTTCACGGCTGCACGGCTGACCCCGCTTGAATCCCCGCCGGCGCGGCGGGTCTTGGGCCGGCGGTGGCACTTCGTCGCGGCCGGTCGCGTTCCGTCGCTTCTTTACGCCGTGACGCGGAACTTCACTTGCCCGCGCCCCGTCCACACCGGCAAGATGCTCGCATCACGCCGCCGGCACCCGCCCTGCGCGCCCCCAGGAGACCCCTCATGAAGCACCTCGTCATCCGCTCCACCTTGATCGTCGCTGCGGTGGCGCTGGGAGCCTGCTCGACCACCAGCCCCGACGTCGTCAGCCGCAGCGAAGCGCAGCGCCTGTCCACCGTCGTGGATGCCGTGGTGCTGAACTCACGCCCGGTGGTGGTGGAAGGCCAGCAGAGCGGCATCGGCGCAGCTGCAGGCAGCGTGGCGGGCGGCGTGGCCGGCTCGGGTGTGGGCGGCCGCCGTGAAGCCATGGTGGTGGGCGTGATCGGCGCGGTGGTGGGCGGCGTGATCGGCAATGCGGTGGAACGCAGCACCACACGCGAAGAAGCTGTCGAGATCCTCGTGCAGCTCAAGAACGGCGACCGTCGCTCGGTGGTGCAGGCCAAGGCGGCCGAGACCTTCAATCCGGGCGACCCTGTCATCCTGGTGAGCACTGGCGGCCGTGTGCGCGTGACGCGTGCACCCGCGATAGCGCCGCCAGTGGCCGAGCCCGCCAAGGCCACCGAACCGCAGCGCTGAGCGCTGCACAGCCCGCGGCGGCTCAGTCCATCGCCGCGGCGGCCAGCCCCTGCAGCCGGGCGCGCAGCGCGCCCCATGGCGCCCGCGCGGCGGCCAGGTGTCCGCCAGCGGCCGCCGTTTCCATCGCCCGCGCCAAGGCCGAGGCCTCGGCATGGCCGAGCGTGGCCAGCACGCTCTTCAGGCTGTGCCCGAGGCGCCGCACAGCCGCGGCATCGGCCCGTGCGAAAGCCGCCTCGCCATCGGCCAGGTCGACCACGAACTGCGGCAGGCAGCTGCGGCGGAAATCGTGGAACAGCGCGGCGTCGCCGCCAAAGTGGGTGGCGATGGCCCGGGCTTCATCGGCCGGCGCGGCATGGCCGGGCTCGGGCTCGGGCCCCGGCTCGATGTCCGGTTCGCCCCCTGGTGCCAACAGCAGGGCTGGCGCTGCAGCAGCTCTCGAGTCGGCCACTTCGACGCCGGCAGGTGCGTGGCCGGCGAAGCTGGCCACCGCCTCCATCACCACGTCTTCCAGCGATTGCAGCGACACCGGTTTGGACAGCATGCGCCGCACCCCCAGCGCCTGCAGCTGCTGGCGCATGCCGGCGTCGATGCCGGCGCTGAAGGCCACGAGTTCGGCGCCCTGTCGCAGGGCCGGCTCGCGGGCAAGGCGGCGGAGCAAGTCGAGCCCGGAGATGCCGGGCATCATCAGGTCGGTCACCAGCACCTGCACGGGGCCGGCCCGCAGCAAGGCCAGGGCCTCCTCGCCATCGGCGCAGCTGAGCAGTTCAATGGGCTGACCATCGAGGGCCAGCGCCACCAGCCGCCGCACCGAGGGGTCGTCTTCCACCAACAGCACACGCGGCAGCGCGCGCGGCACTGCAGCGGCCGCAGCGGGCTGGAGTTCAGGCGGCATCGGCCGCCTCGACCGCCAGGCCCAGGGCCGCGCCGAGCAGGCCCGGCAGCTCCAGGGCGAGCCGGGGCTTGTGGATCACCGGCAGGCCTTCGAGCGCAAAGGCGTAGGGCTGCAACTCGTCGCCGCTGAGCGAGGTGACCACGATCAGCCGGCTGCCTTCGAAAGCCGGGCTGGATCGCAGCCCGTTAATCAGCGTGGCGCCGTCGATGCCGGGCAGCAGGATGTCCACGAGCAGCACACGGGGTTGCAGGCGCCCCGCCATGGCCAGCCCGGTGATACCGTCATCGGCCAGGTGCAGTTCGACCTCGGGGAAATGCTGGCGCACGAGCAAGGACACCAGGTTCTGGAAATGGCGCGAGTCTTCGATCAAGAGCACGCCAGGCCGCGCCGCAGCGGCCCAGCCCGAAGGGCCCGCCCCGGGCTTGGCACGGCCAGGCCCGCGCACGCCCTGCGGTCGCGGGCTGCCCTGCCGCTGCGCCAGCCAGGCCTCGACCGAGCGGCGAGAGATGCGCCGATGGCCGCCCGGCGTCTTCCAGGCCTGCAGTTCGCCACGGTCGACCATCAGCTGCACCGACCGCACGGCCATGCCGAGCATCTGCGCCACGTCGCGGGTGCTGCATTCGTCGGTCAGATCGGGAGTGGTGGCCGGAAAGCTTGGAATGTCCATTCCCGCGATTTTGCCGGTTTGAGACCGTAAAAAGCCAGCGCCCGTGATATTTGCAAAAAATGATAAATGCCGAATTGCGCACAATCACGTCCGGAAGCCGAGCTGCTGAAACACCCGCCAAGCTCCGCTGCCGCCCACCGAACCGCACCCACGCCAGCCCGAATGAAGAAGATCCTGATCGTCGAGGACCATGCCGACATCCGCCGTCTGATCCGCATGACGCTGGAGTTCGAGCACTGCGAGATCCACGAAGCGCCTGACGCCCCGACGGGCTGGGACATGGCGCGTGAACTGCAGCCCGACGCCGTGCTGCTCGACGTGATGATGCCCGGCGCGCTGAATGGCCTGGACCTGTGCCGCGCCATCAAGGCCGATGCCCGCCTGCGCAAGGTGCCGGTGCTGATGCTCACGGCCCGCGGCGGCAGCGCCGACCGCGAAGCCGGCCTGCTGGCCGGTGCCGACGCCTACATCGTCAAACCCTTCAGCCCCATGCAGCTGCTGGAACTGCTGGTGCAGTTGAACGTGATCTCTGCATGAAGCAGAGCCCTGCCATCCCTTCTTCTCAACAGCCCTCTGCCAGAAGTAAGCACACCATGAACCGCCTGCCTGCCCCCCGCATCTCCCGCAGCCCGCTCTTGCTGATGGGCCTGGCCTTGCTGGCCGCCACCTTCGGCGCGGGCAGCGCGCAGGCCGGTGAGGTGCAGGCGCGGGTGAAGGCCAGTGGCACCGTCAAGGTGTGCATCTGGCCTGACTACTACGGCGTCAGCTTGCGCAACCCCCGCACGCAACAGCTCACGGGCATCGACATCGACCTCTCGGCCGAACTGGGGCGCGACCTGAAGGTGAAGGTCGAGTACGTCGATTCGTCGTTCGCCACGCTGGTGGCCGACCTCAAGAGCGACCGCTGCGACGTGGCCATGTTCGCCGTGGGCATGCTGCCGCAGCGCATGGAGCAACTGGCTTTCACCCGCCCCTACATGCAGAGCGACATCTACGGGGTCACCACCAAGGGCAACCAGGTCGTCAAGGGCTGGGAAGACATCGACAAGCCCGGCGTCGCCGTGGCTGTGCAGGCCGGCACCTTCATGGAGCCTGTGATGGCCGCGGCGCTGAAGAACGCCCGCCTCGTGCGCGTGGCCCCCCCCGCAACGCGCGAGCGAGAGCTCGAAGCGGGCCGCGTGGACGTCTTCATGACCGACTACCCCTACAGCCGGCGCCTGCTCGACAACGCCGACTGGGCCACGCTGATCTCGCCGCCCGCGCCCTTCAGCGTGCTGCCCTATGCCTACGCCATGAAGAAGGGCGACAGCGCGTGGGCCGAAGCGGTGGACGGGTTCGTCGCGCGCATCCAGCGTGACGGACGGCTGGAAGCCGCAGCGCGCAAGCACGGCCTGAGCCCCATCGTGCGCTTGCGGTGAGCACGGCCGGGAGCACCCCCAGGGCTCGTCCGCCTGCCGCGGGCGTGCCCGCGCTCGGCGGTACCGACATGGCGGTACCGCCGCCGCAGTTGGCCGGCAAGCGACGCTGGGTGTTCGGTGCCGGCGCGGTGCTGGTGAGCCTGGTGGCGCTGACCTTGTCGGGCATGGCGTGGCACGAACACCGGCAGGTGCAGGAGATCGTGACCGAGCGCAACGAGCTGCTGGCGCGGGTGCTCACCGAGCAGACCACGCGCAATATCGAAGCTGCGGCCCTGGCCGTTGCCACGCTGGCCGACCTGCTGCAGCGCGACCAGGCGCCCGAAAGCGCGCAGACCGCGGCCGCGATGCAGCAATCGCTGGTGAACCTGCCCTTCCTGCGCAGCATTGCGGTGCTGGACGGCGCCGGCCACGTGCGTGCCAGCCCGCAGCCCAGCGAGGTCGGCCGCCTGATCGACCTGGCTGCGCTGGGCCCGCTGCCCCCGCCCGGCGTCGACCGGCTTGCCGAGCAGGCCCCAGGCCGCAGCCTGGCCGATCTGGCGCGCGGCCAGGCCACCGCCATCCCCGCCGGCGTGAGCTTCCTGCCGCTGCTGCGCACGGTGCGGCGTTCCAATGGCGAGACGCTGCTGGTGGTGGCCCTGCTCAACCCGAGCGCCTTCGTCAACTTCCAGCAGCTGCTGCTGGACGGGCCGGGCGCCGCGGCGGCCCTCACCACCTACGACGGCCGCCTCGTCGCCGGCACCGACACCGTGCTGCGGCCGGCTGGCGCCAGCCTGAAGAGCCTGCCGCCCTTCAGCCAGTTCCTGCCTGCGCGCGAACACGGCGCCTGGGTCGGCGAAGGCCTGCGCCAGGGCACGCAGCTGGCCGCGTTCAGGGTCTCGGCCACCCGCCCGCTGGCGGTGCTGGTGGAAGTGGAACGCGCCTCCGTGCTGGAGCCCTGGTGGGCGCTGGTACGCAACCTCGCCCTGGCCGGTGCGGCCATATTCACCATGGTGGTGAGCGTCACCTTCGTGGCCTGGCGCAGCGTGCGGGCCCGCGAGATCGCGCGTGTCGAGCGCGACGCCGCGCAGGCCCAGGCCCTGCGCCGCGAACGCGAACTCAGCGTCACCATCCAGAGCCTGCAGGAGCTGATCTTCCGCACCGACGCGCAGGGCCTGCTCACCTATGCCAACCAGTCTTGGGCCATGGCCGCCGGCGCGGGCCGGCCGATGTGGGAGCTGGTGGCCAGCGAACAGCGCAACGCCGCACGCGCCCTGTTCGCACGGGCCAGCGACACCGACGTGCGCCACCTGCAGGCCGTGATGGCCGAACAGGGGGGCCGGCAGCGCAGCTTCGACATCTCGGTGATGCCGCTGCACGAAAACGGCCGGCTCACCGGCTTTGCCGGCAGCGCGGCAGACGTGACCGGCCGCATCGTGGCGCAACGCCGCCTCCAGATGCAGCTGGCCTTCACCGAACAGCTGATGAACGTGAGCCCGTTCCCGATGTCGCTGTTCGACATGAAGCGGCGCTACGTGATGGTGAACAAGGCCTGGGAAGACTTCACCGGCCGCACCCGGGCCGAGACGGTGGGCCAGATCGTCGGCGGTGCGCTGCCGCAATCCGAGCGCGCCCAGCACGAGGCGCAGGACCGCGCGCTGCTGGCCGACGGCCAGCCCCGCCGCTACGAGGCCCAGGCCCGCCACCGTGACGGCAGCATGCGCGACCTCATGGTCAACAAGCTGCTCGTGCCCGGCGACGAGGAGCAGCCCGCCTGCGTGCTGGCGGTGATGGTGGACGTCACCGAGTTCCGCAACGCCGAACGCAGCACGCGCGAGGCCCGCGACATCGCCGAGGAAGCCTCTCGCGCGAAGAGCGAGTTCATCGCCAACATCAGCCACGAACTGCGCACGCCGCTGCAATCCATCATCGGCTTTTCCGAGCTGGGCCTGCGTCGGGGCCAGGACCATCCCCGGCTCGCCGGCATGTTCGACGACATCCACAACGCCGGGCAACGCATGCTGGCGCTCGTCAACGACCTGCTCGACGTGGCCAAGATCGAAAGCACCGTGGGCACCATCCACCTGGAACGCACCGACCTGCGCGGGCTGGTGGGCCACGTGCTGAAGGAGCTGGCGCCGCTGCTCGAGGGCAAGCAGCTGCAAGTGCTGCTGCAGTTGGGCACGCAGCCCTTGCGGGGCAAGGTCGACCCGCTGCGCTTCCAGCAGGTGCTGCGCAACGTGGTGGCCAACGCGATCAAGTTCTCGCCGCCGGGCAGCCGCATCCTCGTGCAGGGTGGCCACACCGACATGGGCGAGCTGGAACTGCGCGTGGCCGACGAGGGCCCGGGCATCCCGCCGGCCGAGCTGGAGGTCATCTTCCAGGCCTTCGTGCAGAGCAGCAAGACCAAGGACGGCTCAGGGGGCACCGGCCTGGGCCTGGCCATCTCGCGCAAGATCGTCGAGGCGCACGGCGGCACCATCAGCGCACAGAACCGCCCCGAGGGTGGCGCGGTCTTCATCATCGTGCTGCCCAATCGCAGCAGCAACGAGACCCAGCCCGCACAGCTGTGAGCGCGGCCCCTGCCGCGCCGCGACTCAGCGCGGGCCGGCGCGCAGCAGGCGGTCTTCGGGGGGCACGCTGGACGGGCTGTCGAGCTCCAGCGCCACCTGGGTGCAGACCGCGCGGCACAGCATGGCCACGCGCTCGCTCTGCAGCCGGTAGTAGATCTGCGTGCCCTCGCGGCGGCGGCCCAGCACCCCGGCGCGGTAGAGCGTGGCGAGGTGCTGCGACATGTTGGGCTGCGTGGTGTCGATCTGCGCCAGCAGGTCGGACACGTTGCGCTCGCCGTTGCCGAGGGCGCTGACGATCTTCAGCCGCACCGGCGTCGACAGCAGGCCGAACAGCTCTGCGGCCGATTCGAAGACCACGTCCTCTTCGCGTTCACTGCTCACGGCGCCCTCTGAGGTATACATCCGCGCATCACTGTATCAGCACGCGCCGATGGGCTGAGCACCTCCGTCTGGCGCGGCGCGCCACAATTCGGGGATGGACACAGTCGACATCCCTGGCCTCACGACACAGGTGCTCTGGGCCTCCTTCGCGCTTTCGGTGATCTTCGGCGCCGTGGCGCAGCGCACGCGCTTCTGCACCATGGGCGCGATTGCCGACGTGGTGAACATGGGCGACTGGGAACGCGCCCGCATGTGGGTGCTGGCCGTGGCCGTGGCCGTGCTGGGCTTCAACGGCATGGTGGCCGCGGGCTGGGTGCAGGCCAGCGGCAGCATCTATGCGGCACCGCGCGTGCTGTGGCTGTCGGCGCTGCTGGGCGGCGCGTTGTTCGGCTTCGGCATGGTGCTGGCCTCGGGCTGCGGCAGCAAGAACCTGCTGCGCCTGGGCAGCGGCAATCTCAAGGCGCTGGTGGTGCTGCTGGTGCTGGGGCTCGCGTCTTACGCCACGCTGCGCGGCATCACGGGCGTGCTGCGTGTGAACACGGTGGACAAGGTGCACTTCGAACTCGCCACCGGGCAAGACCTCCCCTCCATCGCCGCGGCCGCTTTCGGCCTGCCCACGGCCACGGCGGCGCTGGCACTCGGTGCGGCGCTGGCGCTCGTGCTGCTGGTGTGGGTGCTGAGCAAACCCGAGGGCCGCAGCGGCGAGGTGCTGGCCGGTGGCCTGGGCGTTGGCGCGGTGATCGTGGCCGTGTGGTGGGTCAGCGGCCGCCTGGGTTACGTGCCCGAAGACCCGAACACGCTGGAGCCGGCTTTTCTGGGCACGAACTCGCGCCGCATGGAGTCGCTGAGCATGGTGGCGCCGGTGGCCTACACGCTGGACTGGCTGCTGTTCTTCAGCGACACCTCGCGCACACTGACGCTGGGCATCCTCAGCGTGGTGGGCTTGGCGCTGGGGGCCTTCATCGTCTCGATGCTCGACCGCAGTTTCCGCTGGGAAGGCTTCGGCGGCATTGAAGACCTGGGCAACCACCTTGCGGGCGCCTTGCTGATGGGCGTGGGCGGCGTGCTGGCCATGGGCTGCACGGTGGGGCAGGGCCTGTCAGGCGTGTCGACGCTGTCGCTCGGCAGTTTCATCGCGCTGGCGGGCATCGTGGCAGGGGCGGTGGCCGCGCTGCGCTACCAGGCCTGGCGCATCGAGCGCATGCACTGAACGGGGCCCTGGCTCAGGCCACCGTGGTTTCGTCGGTGCGCGTGTCGCCCTTGTTGTCGCGCCAGGTCAAAGCGATCTTGTCGCCAGCCTTCGCGCCCCTGACCACGAACTGGAAGAACGGATTCTTCGAGATGGAGGGGCCCCATTCCGCAGTGAGCACGCGCCGGCCATTGTGGTGGGCCGTGACCTCCTGGATGAACCAGGCCGGCACCGTCTTGCCGGCTGCATCTTTGCGCTGGCCGCTCTCCATCTCGTGGGCCATGCGCACGCGAACGGTGGCCTTGTCGCCGCTGGCTTGAGCGCGGATGCGCATCGGTTCTGCCATGGGTTGCTCCTCGTCTGTACTGAATGTCGGTCAAGCGTTGCCAAGCGGCAGCCCCCGGCGTGGGTCAAGCGCCGCAGCCGCCCAGCGTGACTTTCACTTCCTTCTGTGCGTACAACACACGGTTGTCCTTCATCAGGGCCACGGCCAGCACTTGGGAGGTCTGGCCCATCTTCACGCCCACGGTGAAGGCGGGATCGATGGCATCGGTGATGTCGAAAGAGGCCGACAGCACGTTCGGATTCTTCTCGACCAGCAGGAGCAACTGCTTCACGCCCGGCAGCGTGGTGGCGATGCCCACCTGCACCACGGCGCCGTTGTCGGCCAGGTCGGGGGCGGTCACGGCCAGGTCCTTGCTCTCCGCCGGCACACTACCGCCCAGGACCCGGGCGAGTTCGGCCAGGGTCTTCACCTCGAAGGCCCTCGCGTTCCAGGCTGCCTGCGCTTGCAAGGGCAGCAGGCCGGCACCGGCCAGCAGCGCCGCCACCCCCGCCGAGCGGGAAAGCACTGTGCGGCGGGTAGGCTGGGAAATTCGTTCGTGGGTAGGGGTCATGACCAACTTGCATGCGAAGACGCGCCACTGCGGATTCTCGGGCACGCGCTGCCCGGGCATCGGCGCTGCCGTTGCACGCCCTGCAGGCCGGTAGGGCTGCCGATCGGGGCGCCTCCTGCCGGCTTGATTTGCCGCGCGTGCACCCGATACTGTGCCCATGAACTTCCACCCGGCGCGCAGGCGAGCGGAGCCCCCGCATGCATAACGACCTGAAAGCTCTGGAGCAGCGCTGGGGGCTGGCCCTGCAAAGCGCATCGTTTGGCGTATGGGATCTCGATCCTACGGCACACCAAGTGCACTACTCGCCCGAGTGGAAGCAGATGCTCGGATACCCGCCCGACGACGCGCCCGAGAGCACCAGCGTGTGGCGCTCTCGGGTGCACCCCGACGACCTCGGTGCGATGAAGGCGACACTCGAGGCCCACTTGCAGGGCCACACGCCAGCCTACAGCGCGGAGTTCCGGCTGCGCACCGCAGCGGGCAACTACCGCTGGGTGCTTTCTCGTGGGCGCGTGGTGCAGCGCGACGAGGCCGGGAACGCCCTGCGTGTGGTGGGCACCCTCACCGACCTGACCGACCGCCGCGAGCTCGAGGCGCTGCGCGCCGAGCACGTGCGCGCGGTGGCCGCGCAGCGGGTCAAGGACGAGTTCCTTTCCCGCATGAGCCACGAGCTGCGCACGCCCCTGAACGCCGTGCTCGGTTTTGCCCAGCTGCTGCGCAGCCAGCTGGGCACGGCCGACCTGGCCACACAGCGCCGCCATCTGGGCCTCATCGAGCAGGCCGGCTGGCAACTGCTGGCCCTGGTCAATGACGTGCTCGATCTCACCCGGGCGGAAAGCGGCCAGCTCGAACTGCAGATGGTGGCGGTGCCCGTTGCCGAGGCCTGGGCAGCAGCCTGTCAGGCGCACGCGGCGCTGGCGGCCACCCGTGGCGTGACCGTGCTCACCGGCCCGCTGCCGGAGCATGCGCAGGTCTGGGCCGACGCCCAGCGCCTGCAGCAGGTGCTGGGCCAGCTGCTCGGCAATGCCTTGAAGTTCAGCCGCAGCGGAGGCAGCGTGCGGCTGACGGTGGAAGCCGAACCCGGCGATGCGCCACGCTGGCGCCTCACGCTGCAGGACGATGGCCTGGGCATCCCCGCGGCCCAGCTGCCGCACGTCTTCGAACCCTTCAACCGTGTGGGCCGCCCCGCAGCGCGCTTGGAACGCGATGCGCCCGCGGAGGGCGTCGGCCTGGGCCTGGTCTTGTGCCGCTGGCTGCTGGGGCAGATGGGCGGCGAAATCACGCTGGCCAGCACCGAGGGCACCGGCACCACCGTGCAGCTGCTGCTGCCCGCCGCTGAACCTGCTGCAGCCGCCTGAAGTCAGGCGGCGCAACACTCAAACCGACATCGAAGGCCGCTGGGCCATGGCGGCGCGCCAGCGCAGCAGCTCAGGCAGGTTGTCGCCGGGCTTGAGCTTGACCACGCGCGCGAAGTCCACCACCACCACGGCGGTGATGTCCACGATGCTGAAACCCTCGCCGGCGATGAAATCACGCCCACGCAGCCGCGCGTTCAGCTGCTCGAAGAACTGCTGCACACGCAACAGACCCCGCTCACCCAGCGCCGGAATCTGCGCGTGGTGCACGGGCCCCGGCAGTGCGCGGCCAGCCATCGCCGGGCTGGTGTTGCGGAAGGCCTCGGCCACGGCCATCAGCCCGTCGAACTCCACGCGCCACTGCCAGCTGGCGATCTCGGCCTTCTCCAGCGGCGTGCGGCCCAGCAGCGGCGGCGCGGGGTAGTGCGCCTCCACGTAGGCGGCGATGGCGGCGTTGTCGGTGAGCAGCGCACCTTCTTCGGTGCGCAGCGCCGGCACGGTACACAGCGGGTTGATCTGGCGGTAGGCCTCGGTCAGCTGTTCACCGTTGCGCAGGTCGACCTGCACGG
The DNA here is from genome assembly GCF_004016505.1 of Rubrivivax rivuli. Taxonomy (GTDB): domain Bacteria; phylum Pseudomonadota; class Gammaproteobacteria; order Burkholderiales; family Burkholderiaceae_C; genus Rubrivivax; species Rubrivivax rivuli. Next base: position 344,988 of record NZ_SACR01000002.1, read on the forward strand.
TGTCGTGCGCCACGCCCTTCTCGGCCAGCAGGATGCGGGCGCGCCGCGGGCTCGGCGCGGTGGCGCAGTCGTAGAGCAGCGGGCGCGGGAAGGTCGTCATGGGCGGGCCCGGGCTTCAGGCGGCGGGTGCCAGCTTGTCTTGCGTGCGCAGTTCGAAATCGCTCGCATCGTGGCGCTCGTGCAGCTGGCTGGCGAGCTCGCCCCAGGCGCGGTTGACCATGCGCCCGCGCTGCACGGCCGGCCGCTGCGCCAACTGTTCAGCCCAGCGCCGCACGTGCGTGTACTGCTGCACCTGCAGGAACTCGCCCGCCTCGTACAGCAGGCCCTGCGAGAGCGCGCCGTACCAGGGCCAGATGGCCATGTCGGCGATGGTGTACGCGTTGCCGGCCACGTATTCGGTCTCGGCCAGGCGGCGGTCGAGCACGTCCATCTGGCGCTTGGTTTCCATCGCGTAGCGGTCGATGGCGTACTCGATCTTGAAAGGCGCGTAGGCGTAGAAGTGCCCGAAGCCACCGCCCAGGAAAGGCGCGCTGCCCATCTGCCAGAACAACCACGACAGGCATTCGGCGCGCGCCGCCGGCTCGGTGGGCAGGAAGGCGCCGAACTTCTCGGCCAGGTACATGAGGATGGCGCCCGACTCGAACACGCGCACCGGCACCGGGCCGCTGTGGTCGACCAGCGCCGGGATCTTGGAGTTCGGATTGGCGCCGACAAAGCCGCTGCCGAACTGCTGCCCTTCCTGGATGCGGATGAGCCAAGCGTCGTACTCGGCGCCGCTGTGGCCGAGCGCCAGCAGCTCTTCCAGCATCACCGTGACCTTCACGCCATTGGGCGTGGCCAGCGAGTACAGCTGCAGCGGATGGCGGCCCACGGGCAGCTCTTGCTCGTGCGTGGCGCCGGCCACCGGGCGGTTGATGCTGGCGAAACGGCCGCCGTTGGCCGCCGGCGGTGCCCACACCTTGGGCGGCTGGTAGCCCGCGGGCTGCGCGGGCGGACCGGCGGGGGCCGGGGTCGTGGATGCAGTGTCGGTGGTGCTCATGCGGCGCATTGTGCTGCGCGGTGGCTTGCTCTGCAGGGCGCCGCCCTGGGCCACACTGCGGGCCACGCGCCACTGCCCATCAAGCCTGCATGAACCCGACGCCCAACCCTGCCGACCGCTTGGATTCCTTGGCCCCCGCGGCCTTCGCCCAGCGCCAGCTGGACGCCTACAACGCCCGCGACCTGGCGGCCTTTGTGGCCGAGTACGCCGAAGACGTGGAGGTGTGGCGCCTGCCGAACCCCGAACCCGTGCTGGTGGGCCGCGAGGCCTTGGCCGCGCACTACCGCGAGCACCGCTTCCAGCTGCCCGGCTTGCACGCCGAATTGGTCAAGCGCATGACCTTCGGCAACAAGGTCATCGACCACGAAAGGGTGCACGGGGTGCAGGCCGAGCCGATGGAGGTGGCGGCCATCTACGAGGTGGCCGAACGCGGCATCACCAAGGTTTGGTTCGTGAGTGGTGGCTGAGCGAAGCCAGCCCCGCGATTCGCGTTCGGCCCGACATTGAGGCCACTTGGCGCGGCGGATGTTCGCGTTGTGAACGCGGTGGTAGGCCGTGTTGGACTTGAACCAACGACCAAAGGATTATGAGTCCTCTGCTCTGACCAACTGAGCTAACGGCCCCTCGCTACCAGGCGACGCATTCTAGGTGCCGGCCTTGCGGCAGGCCCGGGCTGCGCCTACTTCGTCGACAGCGCGTTGCCCACCAGCCGCGAGGTGATGTCCACGATCTGGATCATGCGGTCGTAGGCCATGCGCGTGGGGCCGATCACGCCCAGCGTGCCCACCACGCGGCCGTCCACCTCGTAAGGGGCCGTCACCACGCTCAGCTCTTCGAAGGGCACGACGTGGCTTTCGCCGCCGATGTAGATGCGCACGCCTTCGGCGCGGCTGCTCACGTCCAGCAGGCGCATCAGTTCGGTCTTCTGCTCGAACACATCAAACAGCCGGCGCAGGCTGCTCATGTCGTTGCCGAAGTCCTGCACCGTCAGCAGGTTGCGTTCGCCGCTCACCACCACATTGTCGGTGGCCTCGGCCAGCACCTCGGTGCCGGCCTGCACGGCGGCCTGCATCAGCGTGGCGATCTCGCCGCGCAGCGCGTCGATCTCGTGCTTGAGCCGTTCACGCACCTCTTCGATGGTGAGGCCGGCGTAGTGCGCATTCAGGTAGTTGGTGGCTTCCAGCAGCTCGGGCTGGGCGTAGTCACGCGCGGTGAAGATCACGCGGTTCTGCACGTCGCCATCAGGCGCCACCAGGATGACGAGCACGCGCTTCTCGCCCAACCGCAAGAACTCGATGTGGTGGAAGACGCTGGCCTTGCGCGGCGCCGTCACCACGCCAACGAAGCTGCTCAGGCTGCTCAGCAGGCTGGCGGCCTGCGCGATCACGCGCTGGGGCTGGTCGGGGTGCAACTGGCCGCTGGCGGCGGCCACGTCGGGCGGCATCACGCCGAGTTCGCGCGGGCGCGCGGTGAGCATGGTGTCGACGAACAACCGGTAGCCGCGCGCCGTGGGGATGCGCCCGGCGCTGGTGTGGGGGCTGGCGATCAGGCCCAGCTCTTCCAAGTCGGCCATCACGTTGCGGATGGTGGCCGGCGAGAGGTCCAGCCCCGAGGTGCGTGAGAGCGTGCGGCTGCCCACCGGCGTGCCGTCGGCGATGTAACGCTCCACCAGCGTCTTCAGCAGGGTCCGGGCACGGTCGTCAAGCATGGTGCTTCATTGTATTTTGGGCCTGCGTATCGCGTGCCCACGGTCACGGCGGGGCGGGGGCCCTATGGTGTAATCCATCGCATGCCATCGGGCTTTCGTCATGCAGCCATCGTCGGGAAATTTCAGGCGCGGGGCATACGCCCGGTGCTGGAAGAGGTCGCCCATTTCCTGATGGGCCGCGGGCTGGAAGTCAGCTTCGAGCGTGACACGGCTGCCGCCACCGGTGTGACCGATTTCGAGGCCTTGTCCCCGGAACAGGTGGGCCAGCGCTGCGACTTGGCCGTGGTGGTGGGCGGCGACGGCACCATGCTGGGCATCGCGCGCGAACTGGCGCGCTGGAACATGCCGCTGGTGGGTATCAACCAGGGCCGCCTGGGTTTCATTACCGACATCCCGCTGGGCCAGTTCCAGGAAGCGCTGGCGCCCATCGTCGCCGGCGACTACGAAGAAGAGCAGCGCAGCATGCTCGAAGGCGATGTCTGGCGCGACGGCCAGCGCATCTACGAAGGCCTGTCGATGAACGACGTGGTGGTCAGCCGCGGCGCCACCGCCAGCATGGTGGAACTGCGGGTGGACGTGGACGACGAGTTCGTCGCCAACATCCGCGCCGACGGCCTGATCGTGGCCAGCCCCACCGGCAGCACCGCCTACGCCTTGAGCGCGGGCGGGCCCATCCTGCACCCGGGCATCGGCGGCTGGATCGTGGTGCCGATTGCCAGCCACACGCTGAGCAACCGCCCCATCGTGCTGCCCGACCGCGGCGAGGTGCGCATCGGCATCGTCTCGGGCAAAGACGTCTCGGCCAACTTCGACATGCACAACCTCGCCAGCCTGCTGCACGGCGATGAGGTGCGCGTGCGGCGCAGCGCCTTCAAGGTGCGCTTCCTGCACCCGCGCGGCTGGAGCTACTACGCCACGCTGCGCCGCAAGCTGCGCTGGTACGACGGGGCAGGCTGAACATGCTGCGCCGCTTGAGCCTGCGCGATGTCGTCATCGTCGCCGAACTCGAACTGGAACTGAACGCCGGCTTCACCGTTCTGACCGGCGAAACCGGCGCCGGCAAGTCCATCCTCATCGACGCCCTGCAGTTGGCCCTGGGCCAGCGTGCCGATGCCGGCATCGTGCGCGAAGGTGCGGCGCGGGCCGAGGTGAGCGCCGAGTTCGACAGCCCGCCCACGCTGGCCGCCTGGCTGGAAGAAGCCGGCTTCGCCACCGAAGACACGCTGCTGCTGCGCCGCACGGTGGATGCGCAGGGCAAGAGCCGCGCCTGGGTCAACGGCAGCCCGGCCACGGTGACGCAGCTGCGCGAGGTGGCCGAACACCTCATCGACATCCACGGCCAGCACGCCTGGCAGAGCCTCACGCGCCCGGCCGCCGTGCGCGCGCTGCTGGATGCGCAGGCCGGTGCCGACACCACCGCCCTGCAAGCCGCCTGGGCCGCCTGGCGCGCCGCGCTGGCACAGTTGGAAACCGCCCGCCAGCAGCGCGACACACTGGAGCGCGAGCGCGAACGCCTGGCCTGGCAGGTGGGTGAACTCAACAAGCTGGCCCCGGCCGAAGGCGAGTGGGACGTGCTCAACGCCGAGCACCAGCGCCTGGCCCACGGGCAGGCGCTGCTGGACGGCGCGCGCGCCGCGCTGAACGCGCTGTCTGAAGACGAGCCCGCCGCCATCGGCCTCACCGCCCGCGCCGTGGATGCGCTGGACGAGGTGCAGCGCTACGACAGCAGCCTCGCCCCCGTGGCCGAGGTGCTGCGCAACGCGCAGGCGCTTCTGGAAGACGCCGCGCACACGCTGCACGCCTACCTCGGCCACCGCGAGCCCGACCCCGGCCGCCTGGCCGAGCTGGACGAGCGCATCGGCGCCTGGGTCTCCCAAGCCCGCCGCTACCGCCGCACGCCGGCCGAACTGCCCGCGCTGCTGGCCGGCTGGCAGCAAGAGCTGCAGCAGCTGGATGCCGCGGCCGACCTCGAAGGCCTGCAGGCCCGCGTGGCCGCGGCCGAGCAGGCCTGGCGCCGCGAGGCCGAGAAGATCTCCAAGCTGCGCCAGAAGGCCGCGCCGCGCCTGGGCGCAGCCGTCACCCAGGCCATGCAGCAGCTGGGCATGGCCGGCGGGCGCTTCGAAGTGGCGCTGCTGCCGCAAGACGAAGCCCAGGCCTACGGCCTGGAAGCTGCCGAGCTGCGCGTGGCCGGCCATGCCGGCAGCACGCCGCGCGCGCTGGCCAAGGTGGCCTCGGGCGGTGAGCTTTCGCGCCTGGCGCTGGCCATTGCCGTGACCACGGCGCAAGGCGCCGGCACGGGCAGCGTGGCCACCTTGATCTTCGACGAGATCGACGCCGGCGTCGGCGGCACGGTGGCCGACAGCGTGGGTCGGCTGATGAAGCAGCTCGGCGCGGCACACACCGGACAGACGCAGGTGCTGGCCGTCACGCACCTGGCGCAGGTGGCTGCCTGCGCCGACCACCATTTCGTGGTGAGCAAGGCACTCCAGGGTCGGCAGACCTTGTCGAACATCCAGCCGGTGGAGGGCGAAGCCCGCGTGGCCGAGATTGCCCGCATGCTGGGCGGCGAAAAGCTCTCGGGCACGGCGCACGCGCAGGCCCTGCTGTCACAAGAGCCCGCGGCCGAGCCCCAGCTTCCCAAGCCGCGAAAGGCACGCCCATGAGCGAGTGGATGTCGCTGGACCACGGCCGGCGTGACGAGGTGGTGCTGATCACGGGCATCTCGGGATCGGGCAAGTCGGTGGCGCTGCACGCGCTGGAAGACGCGGGCTATTTCTGCGTCGACAACCTGCCACCCGAACTGCTGCGCGAGTTCATCCGCCTCGAACACGAGCGCTACACGCACCGCGTGGCGGTGGCGGTGGACGTGCGCACGGCGGGCTCGCTGCCGCATCTGGTGCCGCTGATCGAAGACCTGCGCGCCGAAGGCGTGCGCATCCGTCCCATCTTCCTGGATGCCAGCACCGACGCACTGGTGCGCCGCTTCTCCGAAACGCGCCGCCCGCACCCGCTGACTTCGGTGCCCGGCGGTGGTGACGGCACGCGCGCCCTGGTGGAAGCCATCGAGCTCGAACGCGACCTGCTCTCGGGTCTGCGCGAGATCTCCACCGTCATCGACACCAGCCAGCTGCGCCCAGCGCTGCTGCGCAGCTGGGTGCGTTCGATGGTGGGTGCGCGCGAAGCCTCGCTGACGCTGGTGTTCGAGAGCTTCGCCTTCAAGCACGGCGTGCCGCTGGATGCCGACTACGTGTTCGACGTGCGCGTGCTGCCCAACCCCTACTACATCCGCGAACTGCGGCCGCTCACCGGCCGCGACGCGCCCGTGGCGGCCTACCTCGAAGCGCAGCCCGAGGCGGTGGAGATGCTCGCGCAGATCCAGACCTTCCTGCAGCGCTGGCTGCCTTCTTTCGAAGACGACCAGCGCAGCTATCTCACCGTGGCCATCGGCTGCACCGGCGGGCAGCACCGTTCGGTGTACAGCGTCGAGTGGCTGGCACGGCGCTTCGACGGGCGCTACGCCACGCTCATCCGCCACCGCGAGCTCGACGCCCGCGGCTGAAGGCCCCGATGCCCTCTGCACCCGACTCCGCCGCCCTGCCCTCGCCGCTGCCGCTGTTCCCGCTGAACACGGTGCTCTTCCCTGACGGGCTGCTCGGCCTGCGGGTCTTCGAGGCGCGTTATCTCGACCTGATGAGCGAGTGCCTGCGCAACGGCCAGCCCTTCGGCGTGGTGTGCCTGATGGCCGGCTCTGAAGCCGGCCGCCACGCCGCCAAGGTGCAGATGGAGAACGTGGGGGTGCTGTGCCACCTCGACGAGGTGGACGCCGACGACCCCGGCCTGCTGCGGGTGCGCGCCCATGCCAGCCAGCGCTTTCGCATGACCGGCACGCCCACGCAGCGCGAGAACGGCCTGTGGGTCGCGCCCGCCGAATTGCTGCCGCCCGACCCGGTGCGCCTGCCCGGGCCGGCCATGCTGCAGACCGTGCAGGCCTTGGCCGAGGCCATCAAGAAGCTGCAGGCCGGCGACCGTGTACCGTTCGCCGCGCCCTACCGGCTGGATGAAGCCGGCTGGGTGGCCAACCGCTGGTGCGAACTGCTGCCCATCAGCCTCGCGGCCAAGCAGAAGCTGATGGAGTTGGAAGACCCCGTGATCCGGCTCTCGCTGGTGGACGGCTTCCTGCGCGACAAGAAGGTCGTGGTGGGCTGAGCCGCTGCGCACAGCGCAGCCGCGCGCTTCAGTTTCAGCCAGCGAGCAGCTTGCGCACCGGGGCCGGCAGGCCCATGGCCAGCGCCTCTTCTTCCGTCACCCAGCGGCCCGGCGGCAAGCCTGCTGGCAGGGCGGCGCCGGTTGGCAAGGTCCACACATGGGGTTGCAGCGTCCAGTCGAAGTGCGTCAGCGCATGCTCGATGGCGGGCAGCCACTCACCTTCGCCGGGCGCGGCGGCCAGCAAGGCTTGCAGCGCTGCGGCGTCTTCGAACTCGGGCAGGCTCCACAGGCCGGCCCACACGCCACGCTCAGGCCTCTGCACCAGCCACAAGCGCCCGCCCTGGCGCAGCCACAGCAGCGCATGGCTGCGGCGGCTGCGCTTGAGCTTCCGGGTCTTCACCGGGAAACGCTCGGGCGTGCCGGCCGCCTTCGCCACGCAGCGCGCCTGCAGCGGGCACAGCAAACAGGCTGGCGAGCGCGTGCTGCACACAGTGGCCCCCAGGTCCATCAGGCCCTGCGTGTAGACATCGACATCGCGCTCTGGCAGTTGCGCCTCGGCCAGCGCCCAGAGCCGCTTCTCTTCGGCGCTGGAGGACAGGTCGCCCTCGAAACCCAGCACGCGCGTGAGCACGCGCTTGACGTTGCCGTCGAGGATGGCGGCCCGCTCACCAAAGCAGAAGGCCGCGATGGCCGCTGCGGTGCTGCGGCCGATGCCGGGCAAGGTGGCCAGCGCTGCGCTGCTGGGTGGGAAACGCCCGCCGTGCTGCACCACCACCGCCTGCGCGCAGCGGTGCAGGTTGCGCGCGCGGCTGTAGTAGCCCAGGCCACTCCACAGCGACAGCACGTCATCCAGCGGCGCAGCGGCCAGCGCCTGCACATCCGGAAAGCGCGCCAGGAAACGCGGGTAGTAGTCCAGCACCGTGCTCACCTGCGTCTGTTGCAGCATGACCTCGGACAACCACACGCGGTAGGCATCGCGCGTGCCCTGCCACGGCAAGCCGTGGCGGCCGTGCTGGCGCTGCCAGGCGATGAGTTCGCCGGCCAGCCCGGGCCGTGTCAAGCGGCGTCCCGGGCCGCCAGGCCGGGCACCACCTCGCGCCCCAGGCGCTGTGCGCTGGCGATGGCCTCGGCGGCCAGGGCGTCCAGGCGCGCCTGCAAGGTGCCCAAGTGATCTTCCTGGGCCTGCACTTCGGCGATGCGCTGCTCCAGGTCGCCAGCGGCCGCCTGCACGCGCTGCAAAGCTTCACGCCGGCGCATGAATCCGCGCCGCCGCTCGCCCAACTGCGATTCCACCTGCCCGCTGGCGCCCTTGCTCCAGAGCTCGAGCTCGGCCGCGGCGTTCTCGAAGACCACGCGCAGCTTGGAAGACAGCATGCGCCTGAACTGCTCGGCAAAGCCCGGCGCGGCCAGGCGCCAGGCCTGGGTGATGCCGAGGTAGCGGCCGTAGTTCTCGGCAATGAGTTCGATCTCGCCCTCGAAGTGCTTCATGTCCGGCACGGGGCCGAGCGAGAAGGCGAAGCCGAACTCGGTGTTGAGCTGCCGGAAGCTGGCCTCCAGCATCTGGCGCAGTTCATCGGCCTGCTGGCGCGACTGGGCCAGGGCCTGGCGAAGGCGGCCGATGAAATCGTCGAAGGCGCCGCGTGCGCCCAGGTTCAGCGGGCGCGCACCCATGGCCGCCTGCAGGGTGGCCACCTCGTTGCGCAGGGCCTCGGCCGAAAGCCCGGCCAGCACCGTGCGCAGGATGCGGCCCTGCACGGAACGCAGCGCCACCAGGCGCGAGGTGCAGCGCTCGAAGTCGGCCACTTCCAGTTCCACGCGCTCCATCATCATGCGCAGCTTGGCACCGCTCTTGCCGCGCAGGCCGCGCAGTTCCATCAGTTGCTCGGCATGCTGGCGGCGGCGGTCGCCCACACGCCGGCTGGCCGATGCCCGCAACTGCTGCACCACGCTGACGGCCGACTGCACCAGCAAGGCCTGCCGCCGCGGCAGCAGCTCGTCGGCCAACGCCTGCTCCAGCGGCGGCAGGCGGCTGGCCTGCAAGGCCGCCGCATCACCGCCCACGCGGGCCGCCAGCGCCTCGCGAGCCGACAGCGCGAACACGCGCGCCGGCGCCACGCCCAGCGTCTCGGCGGCGGTGAGCCGCTGCTGCTCGATCTGCGCCTGAACGCCCTCGGGTGTGCCCAGAGGGTCTTCCAGCGTGTCGATCTTGTTGAGCACCACGAAGCGGTCCAGGCTGCTTTGGCCCAGGTGCTCGCGCCAGATGGCCAGGTCGGATCGCGTGACGCCAGTGTCCGCGCCCAGCACGAACACGATGGCATGCGCAGAAGGCAGCATGCCCAAGGTCAGCTCGGGCTCGGCGCCCACGGCATTCAGGCCCGGGGTGTCGATGACGACCAGGCCGCGCTGCAGCAGCGGGTGCGGGTAGTTGATGACCGCGTGGCGCCAAGCCGGCACTTCCACGCTGCCGTCTTCGGCCTGCGGCGGGTTGTCTTCTGGCTGGCTTTCGCTCCAGAAGCCCAAAGCCACGGCCTGCTCCACGCTCACACGCTGCGTGCGGGTGACGGCACCCAGCGCCTGCACCAGCGTCTGCGCGTTGCCCGCGTCCAGCGGCACGTGCTGCCAGTGTTCGTCACGCGGGCGCAGTTCGGTCAGGGACAAGCCCCGCAGGCGCGTCTCGATGGGCAGCAAGGACAGGCGCGGCGGCAGTTGCGGCTCATGCCGCAGCTCCACCGGGCACATCGTCGTGCGGCCCGGCGTGGCCGGCAGCACGCGGCGGCCGGCATCGGCAAAGAAGATGGCGTTGATCAGCTCGCTCTTGCCGCGTGAGAACTCGGCGACGAAGGCCAGCACCAGCTTGTCGGAGGCCAGGCGGTCGCGCAGGCCGGCGAGCACCGCGCCATCGCCGTCGTCGAGCAGGTCCTGGTCGGCCAGGGCTCGGCCCAGTTGCACGATGTGGCGCTCGAGTTGCGCGCGCCAGCCGGCCAGCGCATCGAGGCTTTGCGCGATGGCGCTGGCCGGCGTGCCGGCGGGAGCGGCAGGCTCGGCGGGGAGGTCGGTGCGCGGGGTGCTCATGTGGGCGTGCAAGTCGCGGGGCATGCTAGCGCAGGCCCTGGCGCCGGCACACCCTCATGAGGGCCGGATGTCACAGTCAAACGCAACGTTACCGACGCTGACAGTTGGTGCAGAAATAGGTCGAACGCTGCGCCTGCACCACCCGGCGCACGGTGCCGCCGCAGCGGCCGCAGGGCTGGCCTTCGCGCCCATACACCGCCGCCTCGGCCTGGTAGGCGCCGCTGGCGCCGTGCACGTCGGTGAAGTCGCGCAGCGTCGAGCCCCCCAGGTCCAGCGCGCGCGCCAGCGTGGCGCGCAGGGCCGCCAGCAGGCGCGCGGCCCGTGGCCGGCTGATGCGGTCGGCGCGCAGCGCCGGGTGGATGCCGGCCTGGAACAGGGCCTCGCAGGCGTAGATGTTGCCGGCCCCGACGATGGCTTCGCCGCCCAGCAACACGGCCTTGATCGGCGAGCGGCGCTGCTGCAAGGCCGCGTGGAAGCTCAGCGGCGTGAGCGCGGGGTCGAAGGGCTCGGGGCCCAGGCGCCGAAGCAGCGTGGCGGCCGGCTCGTCGGCGGGCGACGCGGACCACACCACGGCGCCAAAGCGCCGCGGGTCGTTCAGGCGCAACGTGCCCGCGCTGGTGTGCAGGTCGAAGTGGTCGTGTGGGCCGGGGGGCTGCTGCAGTTGCTGCAGCGCCAGCGATCCCGACATGCCCAGGTGCAACAGCAACCCGCCGACGGCCCCTGCCCCTTCGGCCGCGCCCAGCAAAGGCAACCAGAGGTACTTGCCCCGCCGGGTGATCTCGCCCACGCGGTGGCCCACCAGGCTCTCGGGCTCGCAACCCAGGGGCCAGCGCAAAGGCTTGCCCAGCCGCGCGCCCAGCACCAGCGCGCCGCGCAGCGGCGCGGCCAAGCCCCGCCTGGTGACCTCAACTTCCGGGAGCTCGGGCATGGAACTCATTATGTGAGAATGAATCCAGACCCCATGGGAACCCCGATGTCTCACCTCTTGCGCCGCCCCGCGGCCTTGTCTGTCCGGGCTTCCCTGCTGCTGTGCAGCCTGGGCATGTTCGGGCCAGCCACCAGTTTTGCCCAAGGCCGCGTCGCTGCGGCGCCAGCCGCTGAATCCGCGCCGGCACCGGTGGTGAATTCGGCGATGGACGACCGGCTTTTCTACCAGTTGCTCGTCGGCGAGATGGCCCTGGGCGCTGGCGATGCCGGCAGCGCCTACGAACTCATGCTCGACGCCGCCCGGCGCACGCGCGACGACGGCCTCTTCCGCCGCGCCGCCGACATCGCGCTGCGCGCCCGCGCGGGCGACCAGGCCCTGGCGGCCTCGCGCGCATGGCGACTGGCCAAGCCCGATTCGGCCGATGCCGCGCGGCTGCAGCTGCAGATCCTGCTGCTGATGAACCGCCCTGAAGCCGTGGCCGAACCCCTGCGTGCGCTGCTGGCGCTCACGCCGGCAGCCGAACGCCCGGGCCTGATCTCGGTGCTGCCGCGTTTCCTGCAGCGCGCGGGTGACGCGCGCGCCGTGGCACGCCTGACCGAAGACGCGCTCAAACCCTACCGCGACGTGGAGAGCACGCGCGTGCCGGTGCGCATCGCGCTGGGCCGCGCCTGGCTGGAAGCCGGCGAACCCGCGCGCGCGCTCGAACTCGCACGAGAGGCGCAGGCCCTGGAACCCAGCTCGCCCGGCCCGGCCCTGCTGGGCATGGAGTTGATGCGCGGCCAGCCCGCGGCCGAGAGCCTCGTGCTCGATTACCTGAAGCAGCCGCAGGCCGAACCCGCGCTGCGCCTGGCCTATGTGCGCGTGCTCACCACCGCGCAGCGCTATCCCGCTGCAGTGGCCCAGTTGCAGACACTCACGCAGCAGCAGCCCGACGTCGCTCAGCCCTACCTTTCGCTGGGCGCGCTGCAGCTGGAGCTGAAGAACGTCAACGAAGGCGAGGCGGCGCTGCGTCGCTATGTCGAACTGGCCCAACCCCTGGCCGCACGCCAGGCCGCAGGTGCCGCGAACGAGCCCCTCATGGCGCGCGGCGGCGACGACGACGGCCCGGACGACGACGACACCACTGCAGCAGGCCCGGCGCAAGGGCTGGTACAGGCCTGGCTGATGCTGGCCCAGGCGGCCGAGCAGCGGCGCGATTTCGCGGCGGCCGAGGCCTACCTGGCCAAGATCGACGACCCGCGCAATGCACTCGATGTGCAGACGCGGCGGGCCTCCATCCTGGCCCGCCAGGGCAAGATCGCACAGGCCCGGGAAATCGTGCGCAGTTCCCCTGAGCGCGGCCCTGATGACGCACGCGCCAAGCTGATGGCCGAGGCTGGCGTGTTGCGCGACGTGAAACGCTGGGCCGAGGCCTACGAGGTGCTGGGCATGGCCAGCCAGCGTTTCAACACCGACGCCGACATCCTCTACGAGCAGGCCATGATGGCCGAGAAGCTCGACCGCCTGGCCGACATGGAGCGCCTGTTACGCCGCGTGATGGAGCTGAAGCCCGACAACGCGCACGCCTACAACGCGCTGGGCTACTCGCTGGCCGAGCGCAAGCTGCGCCTGCCGGAAGCCCGTGAACTCATCCAGCGCGCGCTGCAGCTCGCGCCCGGCGACCCTTTCATCACCGACAGCCTGGGCTGGGTGGAGTTCCAGCTGGGCAACCTGCCCGAAGCGGCGCGCCTGCTGCGGCTGGCCTATGGCACGCGGCCCGACACCGAGATCGCTGCGCACCTCGGCGAGGTGCTGTGGACGATGGGGCAGCGCGATGAAGCGCGGCGTGTGCTGCGCGAAGCGCGCAGCCGGGACGCGGCCAACGAGGTCCTGCGCGAGACACTGGCCCGCTTGCGCGTCGACCTGTGAACGCGGCGCGGTTCACGCGGCCTGCCATCTGGGCCGCCGCGGCCCTGCTGCTGGGCGCCTGCGCCAGCGTGACGCCCCCGCCCGACATGCCCTCGGCCACCGGCCCCTACACCACCGGCCGCCTCGCGGTGCGCGTGGACGCGAGCCCTCAGCGGGTGGCGCAAAGCGTCAGCGCTGGCTTCGAACTGCGCGGCACCGATTTGGTTGGTGAGCTGCGCCTGCTCTCACCCCTGGGCACCAGCGTCGCACAGGCTCGCTGGGCACCAGGCCGCGTGCGGCTGGAAACCGGGGAAGGCCAGCGCGAGTTCGGCAGCCTGGACGAACTGTCGATGGCCGCCCTCGGCGAGGCCCTGCCGCTGGCGGCCCTGCCCGACTGGCTGGCGGGCCGCCCCTGGCCTGCCGCGCCACACACGCCCAATGCCGAAGGCTTCGAACAGCAAGGCTGGCAGGTGCAGCTCACGCGCCTGGCCGAAGGCTTCATCGAAGCCCGCCGCACTGCGCCGCCTGCCGTGCAATTGCGCATCAAGCTGGATGCCCCCGCATGAGCCTGCAAGCCCTCTACGACCTGCTGGCACCGGCCAAGCTGAACATGTTCCTGCATGTGGTGGGCCGCCGAGCCGACGGCTACCACCTGCTGCAGTCGCCCTTCGTGATGATCGACTGGGCCGACGTCCTGCACATCGAACGCCGCGACGACGGCCGCCTGCAGCGCCACGATCTCGGCCCCGCGCTGCCCGCAGACGACCTCTGCCTGCGCGCGGCCCGCGCCCTGCAGGCCGCCAGCGGCTGCACCCTGGGCGCCGACATCCACATCCACAAGCACGTGCCCTGGGGCGCAGGCATGGGCGGCGGCAGCTCCGATGCAGCCACCACGCTGCTCGCGCTGAACCGGCTGTGGGGCCTGCAGTGGCCGCGCGAACGTCTGGCGCAACTGGGCCTGAAGCTCGGCGCCGACGTGCCGTTCTTCATCGGCGGCCGCAATGCATTCGTCGAAGGCATCGGCGAGGTGCTGCGCCCGATCGACTGGCCGGTGCAGGCCTACGCGGTCGTGAAGCCTGCCGCATCCTTGCCGACGCGAGAAATCTTCGAGCACCCGCTTCTCAAGCGCGACACAGAAGCTGTTATAGTTGTGGGCTCTCCTGAAGAGGCAAGCCGCAGCGGCCTGCCGGCAGACTGGATGCAGCGTTTTGTTGAAGGCTACGGCCGCAACGACCTGCAAGCACCCGCCGAAGACCGCTGCCCGGAAGTGGCGCAAGCCCTTTCGTGGTTGGCGGCCCGTTACGGCAACAGCCGCATGACGGGCTCCGGCAGCGCCGTCTTTTCAAGAGTGGGCACGTCGGCGCCATCCCTGGCGACAGACCCGGCGGCAGATTTCCAGAATCTGCCAACAGGCTGGGTGGGGCGGATGTGCAGCAGTTTGTCTGGGCACCCTTTGCGGGCTTGGGCCGACTGACAGGTTTTGGGTGGTGGCCTCCGGGCTGCAACCTGTGTAGGGGAGTCGCCAAGTTGGTTAAGGCATCGGATTTTGATTCCGACATGCGAGGGTTCGAGTCCTTCCTCCCCTGCCAAATCTTCTTCTGACGCCAGGCGCGGCCACCACCGGCCCCGCCGGCGCACCTCCGACGGAGACACCAGCGTGCTTTTCAACACCGTGCTGTTCACCGGCAACGCCAACCCGGTGCTCGCGCAGGAGATGGCCAAGCACCTGGGCGTCGAGGTCGGCGCCGCCTCCGTCGGCCGTTTCTCCGACGGCGAGGTCACCGTCGAGATCCGTCAGAACGTTCGCGCCCGCGACGTCTTCGTGGTGCAGTCCACCTGCGCGCCCACGAACGAGAACCTGATGGAACTGCTGATCATGGTCGATGCGCTCAAGCGTGCCAGTGCGCGCCGCATCACCGCCGTGATCCCCTACTTCGGCTACGCCCGCCAAGACCGCCGCCCGCGCAGCACGCGCGTGCCCATCAGCGCGAAGGTGGTGGCCAACCTGCTGGAAACCGTGGGCGTCGAGCGCGTGCTCACGATGGACCTGCACGCCGACCAGATCCAGGGCTTCTTCGACATCCCCGTCGACAACATCTACGCCAGCCCGGTGCTGCTGTCCGACCTGAAGAGCAAGAACTACCCCAACCTGGTGGTGGTGAGCCCCGACGTCGGCGGCGTGGTGCGCGCCCGCGCGCTGGCCAAGCAACTCGGCTGCGACCTGGCCATCATCGACAAGCGCAGGCCCACGGCCAACGTGTCTGAAGTGATGCACGTCATCGGCGAGATCGAAGGCCGCAACTGCGTGATCATGGACGACATGATCGACACCGCCGGCACGCTGGTGAAGGCGGCCGAGGTGCTGAAGGCCCGCGGCGCCAAGAGCGTCTACGCCTACTGCACGCACCCGGTCTTCTCGGGCCCGGCGGTGGAGCGCATCGCCAACTCGCAGATCGACGAAGTCGTCATCACCAACACCATCCCGCTGTCGGACGCCGGCAAGACCTGCACCAAGATCCGCCAGTTGTCGGTGGCTTTCCTGTTTGCCGAGACCATCCGCCGCATTTCCGATGGCGAATCGGTCACCTCCCTCTTTGCCGAGCAGAACAACAACTTCTGAACGGCAAACCTCGACACCGCGGCTGGCGCGGTGTCATTTCCCTGGCGCCTGGTCGCGGGCGCCTCATCCACTTGGAGTTTTCATGAAATTCACCGCTTATGCGCGTACGCTGCAGGGGACCGGAGCGAGCCGCCGCCTGCGCCACGCCGCCAAGGTGCCCGGCATCGTCTACGGTGCCGGCACGCCCACGATGATCGAACTCGATCACAACGCCCTGTTCTTCGCGCTGAAGAAGGAAGCCTTCCACAGTTCCATCCTCGAGATGGAACTGGGCGGCAAGGTCGAGAAGGTGCTGCTGCGCGACTTCCAGATGCACGCGTTCAAGCCCATCGTGCTGCACATCGACTTCCAGCGCGTGGACGAGACCACCAAGCTGCGCAAGAAGGTGCCCCTGCACTTCAGCGGTGAAGAAAGCTCGCCGGCCGTCAAGACCGACAAGTGCCTGGTCAGCCACGTGGCGCTGGAACTCGAGATCGAGTGCCTGGCCTCGCAACTGCCCGAGTTCGTCAACATCGACCTGTCGGGCCTGACGAAGAACCAGAGCCTGCACGCCAGCGACCTGCAGTTGCCCGCCGGCATCAAGGCCGTCAAGCGCGGCACGCTGGACCCGGTGATCGTTGCCGTGACCACGCCGAAGATCGAAGAAGAAGTGGCCCCGACGGCCGTGGTGGCTGCCGACAAGGGCAAGGGCGCCAAGCCCCGCAAGGAAGAGAAGCAGCAGAAGGGCCGCGGCGGTTAAGCCCCCCCTTCGGGAGTCCCTCTCTCCCGTGCTGCCAGGCCCCACCTCGGTGGGGCTTTTTCGTTTCCACTGCGCCCAATAATCGTTCCCATGATTCGACTCTTCGTTGGCCTGGGCAACCCAGGCACCGAGTACGAGGCCACGCGCCACAACGCCGGTTTCTGGTGGATCGACGCGCTGGCGGCCAAACTCGGCGTGCGCTTGGTGCCCGAGCGCGCCTACCAGGGCCTGGTGGCGCGCGCCAACCTGCCCGGCGGCCCGGTGTGGCTGCTGGAGCCCATGACCTTCATGAACCGCTCGGGCGCTTCGGTCGCGCCGCTGGCGCGCTTCTTCAAGATCGAGCCGAAGGAGATCCTCGTCGTGCACGACGAGCTCGACGTGCTGCCCGGCCAGGCCAAGCTGAAGCTGGGCGGCAGTTCGGGCGGGCACAACGGCCTGAAAGACATCCACGGCCTGCTGGGCACCCCCGACTTCTGGCGCCTGCGCCTGGGCATCGGCCACCCGGGCGTTAAGGCCGAGGTGGTGAACTACGTGCTGAAGAAACCGGCGCCCGAGCAGCGCGAAGGCATCTTCAAGGCCATCGACCAATCGCTGGCCGCCAGCGAGCTGCTGATCGCCGGCCAGATGGACAAGGCGCTGGCCGCCATCCACGCCCAGCCGCCCCGCCCCAAGCCGCCGCGCAAACCGCCGGCGACGGCCACGCCTGACGCCACCACCGGAGAGCCCCCCCCATGAAGCAACTGCTCGTGACACTCGCCCTGTGCAACCTGGCGGGGCTGGCCAGCGCCCAGACGGTCTGGCGCTGCGGGCCGGACGGCCGCAGCTTCAGCGACACGCCCTGCGCCGAAGGCCGCGCACTCGCCGTGGCCGAGACGCGGCCCGCCGAAGACCTGGCGGCCGCCCGGGCCCGCGCCGAGCACGAAATCCGCCTGGCCGAACAGCTGCGGCGCGAGCGCCTGGCCGAAGAAGCCGCTCAGCGCGGCAGCGGGCTGGCCTCGCTGGGGCCAGTGGCGGCTGACACGAAGCGCCCGCCTCTGCGCCAGGCAACTGGATTCAAGCGCCCGTCGAAGGAAGCCCAGCTTCGGCCACAGGCGCTGCGGCCGGCGGGCCCTGCAGCACGTGGTACTTCGCGAGCAGTTGCACCTTCGTCTCGACAAAAGACGGATTGACCGGGATGCAGCTCACCGGGCACACCTGCACGCACTGCGGTTCGTCGAAGTGGCCCACGCATTCGGTGCAGCGGTGGGGGTCGATCTCGTAGATCTCCGCGCCCATCGAGATGGCCTGGTTCGGGCATTCGGGTTCGCAGACGTCGCAATTGATGCACTCGTCGGTGATCCACAGGGCCATGTCGGTGCTCGGTTTCGGTGCTGGGGTGGCGGGTTCAGCTGTCGGACTGCGTGACGCGCTCTTTCAGCCGCCGCAGCACCGAGGGTGCCACGAACTTCGAGACATCACCGCCGAGGCTGGCAATCTCGCGCACGAAGGTGCCGCTGACGAACTGGTACTGGTCGCTCGGCGTCATGAACACGGTCTCGACGTCCGGCATCAGTTGCCGGTTCATCCCGGCCATCTGGAACTCGTACTCGAAGTCGCTGACCGCGCGCAGGCCGCGCACCACCACCTTGCCGCCGGCATCGACGACGAAGTCGCGCAGCAGGCCGCGGAAGGCAGTGACCTCGACGTTGCCATAAGGCGCAGCGATCTCCTGCGCGATCTCCAGGCGCTCGGCGATGGTGAACATCGTGCGCTTGTGGTGGCCCACGGCCACGGCCAGGATGAGGCGGTCGAAGAGGCTGGCGGCACGCCGCATCAGGTCTTCGTGGCCCAGGGTCATGGGGTCGAAGGTACCCGGGTAGACGGCGGTGAGCGGGGCTTTGAGGGTCACGGCGCGAGCCTCCTGGCGGGGGTCAGGGTGGGGGGTGCCTGGCGCGGCGCGGCCAGTGTAGCGGGGGCTCAGAGCGGCGCCTGCCACAGCTGGCTGTGCACCGCGCCGGCGCGCTGGCTGCGGTGCAGCACCAGGCCGGCGGGCGCTTCGGCCAAGGGCGCCGGGCCCTCCAGATAGACGTAGCCGCCGGGCACGACCAGCCGCGCTGCGGCGGCCGCAGCCGCTGCGCCAAGACCGGCATCGAAAGGCGGGTCGAGCAGCACGGCTTCGAAGCGCTGCGGCGTGCAACCGGCCATCCAACGCAAGGCCTCGCTGCGCTCGATCTTCACGGCCTCGGCCTTCAGGCGTTCGCGGCTCTCGCGCAGGCTGGCCACCAGGGCCGGGTCGAGTTCGAGCAGCACCGCCTCGGCGGCGCCGCGCGAAGCAGCCTCGAAGCCCAGGGCCCCGCTGCCGGCGAAGGCGTCCAGCACGCGCCAGCCGTCCAGCGTCTGGCCCAGCCAATTGAAGAGGGTCTCGCGCACGCGGTCGGGCGTGGGGCGCAGGCCGGGGCGGTCGGCCACGGGCAGCTTGCGGCCGCGGTACAGGCCGGCGATCAGCCGCACCTCGCCCGGGTGCCGCGTGGCAGGCTTGATGACGGGCCGGGTCGACTTGGGGTCGCGGCCATGGGCCTGCGGCTTGCGCGGGGCGGGGTTCTTCACAGGCGCACCGGGATGCCGTCGCGCGCCATCAGCGCCTTGGCCTGGCCGACCGTGAACTCGCCGTAATGGAAGATGCTGGCGGCCAGCACCGCATCGGCGCCGCCGATGCGAATGCCCTCGCTCAGGTGCTCCAGCGCGCCCACGCCGCCCGAGGCGATGACGGGCACCGGCACCGCGTCGCTGACGGCGCGGGTGAGTTCGAGGTCGAAGCCGACCTTGGTGCCGTCGCGGTCCATGCTGGTGAGCAGGATCTCGCCCGCACCCTGCTCGGCCATCTGCCGCGCCCAGGCCACGGCGTCCAGGTGCGTGTTCTTGCGCCCGCCATGGGTGTAGACGTCCCAGCCCGGGCCCTGGGCGGCCAGGTCGTCGCCTGCACGCCGCTTGGCATCGATGGCCACGACGATGCACTGCGCGCCGTACTTGTCGGATGCGTCGCGGATGACCTGCGGGTTCGCCACGGCCGCCGAGTTGAAGCTGACCTTGTCGGCGCCGGCGTTCAGCAGGCGCCGCACGTCTTCGACCGTGCGCACACCGCCACCGACGGTCAGCGGGATGAAGACCTGCGAGGCCACGGCCTCGATGATGTGGAGGATGAGGTCACGGCCGTCGCTGGTGGCGGTGATGTCCAGGAAGGTCAGTTCGTCGGCCCCCTGGTCGTTGTAGCGCGCCGCGATCTCGACGGGGTCGCCGGCGTCGCGCAACGCAACGAAGTTGACGCCCTTGACGACACGGCCGCCAGTCACGTCGAGACAGGGAATGATTCTTTTGGCGAGCATGCGCGATTATCCCGTGCCGAACTGGCACCCCTCGCTTGCGGGGTGGCTGACCCTTCGGGCTGTGCAATCGCGCGGGCAGCAGGTACAAACGCGCTGGGATATCTCTCCCGCCGTTTCCCGGAGTTCGCCATGCGCGCATCCCTGA
This sequence comes from Rubrivivax rivuli, assembly GCF_004016505.1. Lineage (GTDB taxonomy): Bacteria > Pseudomonadota > Gammaproteobacteria > Burkholderiales > Burkholderiaceae_C > Rubrivivax > Rubrivivax rivuli. Next base: position 364,694 of record NZ_SACR01000002.1, read on the forward strand.
TCGCCGCCGCAGCAGTGGGGCTGTTCACCGCTCTGCCTGCCTCGGCCCTGACCACGATCTTCGTCACCACGCTGTCCAGCGCCGGTGAACCTGTGCCCACCTCCACGGCCACCGGTGCAGCCATCGTCACCTTCGACGATGTGGCCTCCACGGTGACGGTGCAACTCAGCTTCGCGGGCCTGGCCAACAGCGCCCCCTTCGGCCACATCCACTGCTGCACCGCAACGCCGCTGACGGGCAACGCCGGCGTGGCGCTGAACTTCACGCCGCTGCCCGCCACCACCACGGGCACGTACTCGAACGTGTTCGCCCTCACCCCCATAGCCTTCAACTCGCTGCTGACCGGCGCTGCCGCCGGCCGAGCCTACGTGAACATCCACACGCCCGGCACCTACCAGGGCGGTGAGATCCGCGGTTTCCTGCCCATTACCACGGTGGTGCCCGAGCCGGGCACCTACGCCCTGATGCTGGCCGGTTTGGGCGCCGTGGCATTCGCCGCGCGCCGCCGTCGCGGCTGAAGCGCCCGACACCCGCAAGAAAGCCGCCCTCGGGCGGCTTTTTCGTTCAGGCGCGGAAAAACTGGCCTGCTCAGGCCTGGGCCAGTTCGTCGGCGCGCTGCTGGGCCGCCGTGAAGTCGAGCGCGCCGGTGTAGATGCTGCGCCCGCAGATCACGCCCTCGACACCTTCGGACTCCACCGCGCACAGGCGCTCGATGTCGGCGATGTTCGACAAGCCGCCTGAGGCAAACACAGGGATGGTGAGCGCACGGGCCAGCTTGACCGTGGCATCGATGTTGATGCCCGTCAGCATGCCGTCGCGCCCGATGTCGGTGTAGATCACGCCTTCGACGCCGTAATCCTCGAACTTCTTGGCCAGATCCACCACCTCGTGGCCGGTGAGCTTGCTCCAGCCGTCGGTGGCGACCTTGCCGTCCTTCGCGTCGAGGCCCACGATGATGTGGCCGCCGAAGGCGCTGCAGGCGTCCTTGAGGAAACCCGGGCTCTTGACGGCGGCCGTGCCGATGATCACGTAGCTCAGGCCGTCGTCGAGGTAGCGCTCGATGGTGTCCAGGTCGCGCAGGCCGCCGCCGAGTTGCACGGGGATCTTGTCGCCCACCACGCGCAGGATGGACTTCACGGCGCCCTCGTTCACCGGCTTGCCCGCAAAGGCGCCGTTGAGGTCGACCAGGTGCAGGCGGCGCGCGCCCGCGTCCAGCCAGCGCTGGGCCATGGCGGCGGGGTCGTCACCGAAGGTGGTGACGACGTCCATGTCGCCTTGTTGCAGACGGACGCACTTGCCGTCCTTGAGATCGATGGCCGGTATCAGCAGCATGGCTCGGGGGGAGCGTGGTGGGAATGGGGCAGCAGGGCGCTGGAGGGTGGGCAGGGCTGCGCGGGGAGCGTCAGGGTTGCCAATGCAGGAAGTTGCGGTACAGGGCCAGGCCCTGCTCGGCGCTCTTCTCGGGGTGGAACTGGGTGGCAAAAATGTTATCCCGCGCGACGGCGCAGGTAAAGCGAGCGCCGTATTCGGCTTCGCCCACGCTGTGCGCGGCTTCGGCTGGCGCTGCGTAGTAGCTGTGCACGAAGTAGAACCAGCTGCCCTCGGGCACGCCGGCCCACAGCGCGTGCGGGCGCTGATGAACGCGGTTCCAGCCCATCTGCGGCACCTTGTAGCGGCTGCCGTCGGGCTGCAGCCGGTCTTCGAGTTGGAAACGGTGCACGCGGCCCGGGATCAGCCCCAGGCCGGGCGTGTCTTGTTCCTCGCTGTGGTCCAACAGCATCTGCATGCCCACGCACACACCCATCAGGGGCTTGTTCGCGGCGGCGTGCAGCACGGCGTCCTTGAGGCCGCTGCGCTGCAACTCGGCCATGCAGTCGCGCATGGCACCCTGGCCGGGCAGCACCACGCGTTCTGCAGACAGCACGTCTTCAGGGCGCTGGGTGACGATGACCTCCAGGCCCGTGCTGGCAGCCACGTGCATCACGGCCTGCGAGACCGAGCGCAGGTTGCCCATGCCGTAGTCGACGACGGCGACGGTGGCCATGTCTACAGCGAACCCTTGGTGGACGGGATGACACCTGCCGAGCGCGGATCGGGCGTCAACGCCATGCGCAACGCACGCGCGAAGGCCTTGAAAACCGTCTCGCACTGGTGGTGTGCGTTGTCGCCGTGCAGGTTGTCGATGTGCAGCGTGACGAGCGCGTGGTTCACGAAGCCCTGGAAAAACTCGTAGGTGAGCTGCGTGTCGAAAGCGCCCACCATGCCCGCCTTGAAAGGCACGCGCATGTGCAGGCCGGGGCGGCCGGAAAAATCGACCACCACGCGCGACAAGGCTTCGTCCAGCGGCACGTAGCTGTGCCCGTAGCGCGTGATGCCCTTCTTGTCGCCCACGGCCTGCGCGAAGGCCATGCCCAGCGTGATCCCCACGTCTTCCACGGTGTGGTGGCCGTCGATGTGCAGGTCGCCCTGGGCTTCGATGTCGAGGTCGATCAGGCCGTGGCGCGCGATCTGGTCGAGCATGTGGTCGAAGAAACCGATGCCGGTGGCCAGCTTCGCCGCTCCGGTGCCATCCAGGTTGATGCGCACGCGGATCTGCGTCTCTTTCGTGTCGCGGCGTACTTCGGCCACGCGTTGCAGGGCTTCGCTCACAGGCTTTCCTTCAGGGCACGGATCATCACGATGTTCTCTTCGGGCGCGCCGACGGTCAGGCGCAGGCAGTTCTGCAGCAGCGGGTGCAGGCCGGCCACGTGCTTGACGAGCACGCCGCGCTGCTTCATGCCTTCGAAAGTGCGCTTCGAATCGGGCACGCGCACCAGCACCATGTTGGCTTCGCTGGGGAAGACCTGCACGCCCGGCACGTCAGACAACGCTGCCATCAGCCGCGTGCGCTCTTCCTTCAAAAGCGCCGCCTGGCGTGCGTACTCGCCCGCATGCTCCAGCGCGAAAAGGCCGGCTTCGGCGTTCAGCACGCTCACGTTGTAGGGCGGGCGCACCTTGTCGATTTCGTCGATGAGCGCTGTCGGGCCACAGAGGTAGCCCAGGCGCACGCCGGCCAAGCCGAACTTGGACAGCGTGCGCAGCACCAGCACGTGATCGTGCGCACCCAGGCGCGGCAGCCAGGTGCGCGCGCTGAAGGGCTGGTAGGCTTCGTCGAACACCACCAGACCGTTCTGCTTGCCGATGGCCGCGACGATCTTCTCGATGACGGCATCGTCGAAGAGATTGGCCGTGGGGTTGTTCGGGTAGGCAATGTAGGTGATGGCCGGACGGTGCTGCTCGATGGCGGCCAGCATGGCGGCCTCGTCCAGCTGGAAGTCGGCCGTCAGTGTCACGCCAACGAAGTTCAGGCCGCGCAACTGGGCGGACATCGCGTACATCACGAAGCCGGGCACTGGCGCGAGGATCGTGGCGCCGGGGACATCGCAAGCCACCGCCAGCAGGTCGATCAGCTCGTCCGACCCGTTGCCCAGCATCAGCCGCTGGCCGGCCGGCAGTTGCACGTGGGCGGTGAGCGCCGCGGCCAGATCGGCCACGCGCTGCGCGGGGTAGCGGTTGATGGCCGCACGGCCCAGGCGTTCACCGAGTGCGTGCTGCAGTTCCGGCGGCAGCACGAAAGGGTTCTCCATCGCATCGAGCTTGATGAAGCCGGCGCTGGGCTGGATGGCGTAGGCGTGCATGCCCTGCACGTCTTGCCGCAAGGTCTGCTTCAGGCGTTCGGTGCCCATGACTCAGTCGCCTCCCAGCGCGAGGATCATCTTGAGCTCGCCTTCGTCCACCTCGCCGGTGTAGCGGAAGCCCAGCTTCTCGTAGAAGTCGCCGGCGTGGCCTTCGAGTTCGACGTGAGAGAGCCCCACGGAAGGCAAGCCCAGGCGGCGCGCCTCTTCGATCACCCACTGCATCGCGCGGCGGCCGTGGCCCAGGCCCTGGAAACGTTCGTCCACCAGCAGGCGCCACACGTACAGTTGATCGGCGGGCGACTTCTTGTCCATGCGCATGTCGTAGAGCAGCATCATGCCGACGGCTTCTTCGTCGCTGCCTTCGCCGCTGAACATGGCCACGGCGCGCCCGGCGGGCTCGTAAGCCACTTGCGCCAGCGAACGCTCGACGTTGGAGACCAAACGCCGCTGGCCCGCAGCCACCTGCAGCTTGAGCACGGCGTCGACATTGCCGGCGTCCACCGGGCGCACGCTGAAAGGCCGATCGGCCGCCGCTGGCGCGGGTGCCGCCTGCGGGTTCAGCCGCATCTCGGCCGCACGTGCGTGGCCTTGCAGGCCTTCGCCATAAGCCAGCGTGGCGGCCACCGGGCCCAGCACCTGGGCGCCGGCTTCGCTCACCTCGATGAGGCTGCTGCGCTTGACGAAGTCGTACACGCCCAGCGGCGAGCTGAAGCGCGCCGTGCCACTGGTGGGCAGCACGTGGTTGGGGCCGGCGCAGTAGTCGCCCAGGCTCTCGCTGGTGTAGGCGCCGAGGAAGATGGCGCCGGCGTGCTTGAGCAGCTTTTCCCAGCGGCCGGGCTCGGTGGTGCTGACTTCCAGGTGCTCGGGCGCGATGCGGTTGCTGATCTCGCAGGCTTCTTCGAGGCTGCGCGTGAGGATGAGCGCACCACGGCCTTCCAGGCTGGCACGGATGACCTCCTGGCGCGGCATCTCGGGCAGCAGCCGGTCGATGGCGGCCTGCACCTGCGCGATGTAGTCGGCGCTCGGGCACAGCAGGATGCTCTGCGCAAGTTCGTCGTGCTCGGCCTGGCTGAAGAGGTCCATGGCCACCCACTCGGCCGGCGTGCTGCCGTCGGCCAGCACGAGGATCTCGCTGGGCCCGGCGATCATGTCGATGCCGACCTGGCCGAAGACGCGGCGCTTGGCGCTGGCCACATAGGCGTTGCCCGGGCCGGTGATCTTGTCGACCCGCGGCACCGTGGCGGTGCCGTAAGCCAGCGCGGCCACGGCCTGGGCACCACCGACGGTGAATACGCGGTGCGCGCCGGCCACGAAGGCCGCGGCCAGCACCAGCGCGTTCTTCTCACCGCGCGGCGTCGGCACCACCATCACGATCTCGGGCACCCCGGCCACCTGCGCCGGAATGGCGTTCATCAGCACGCTGCTCGGGTAGGCGGCCTTGCCGCCGGGCACGTAGATGCCCACGCGGTCCAGCGGCGTGACCTTCTGGCCCAGCAGCGTGCCGTCGGCATCGCGGTAGTGCCAGCTGCGGCTGCTGGCTTCCAGCTGGCGCTGATGGTAGCGGCGCACGCGTTCGGCAGCGGCCTGCAGGGCCGCGCGCTGCGTGGCGGGCAGCCCTTCAAAAGCAGCGCGCAGTTCCTCGCGGCCGATTTCCAGCGCCGCCACGCTCGCGGCCTGCACGCCGTCGAAACGCGCGGTGAGTTCCAGCAGCGCCGCATCGCCGCGTGCGCGCACGTCGGCAATGATCTCGGCCACACGGCTTTCGATGGCGGCGTCGGTCTCGGCCGACCAGTGCTGCAGCGCGCCGAACTGCGCCTCGAAATCGGCGCTCGCCGTGCTGAGGTGGCGGATGTTCACAGGGCGGCTCATGCTTGCGCTCCCAGGGCGGCCTCGAAGGCCTCGACCAGCGCGCGCAGCGGCTCGCGCTTGAGCTTCAGCGCCGCGGGGTTCACCACCAGGCGCGCCGAGATGTCCATGATCTTCTCCACCTCCACCAGGTGGTTGGCCTTGAGCGTGCTGCCGGTGGAGACGAGGTCGACGATGGCGTCGGCCAGACCCGTGAGCGGCGCCAGTTCCATCGATCCGTAGAGCTTGACCAGGTCGACGTGCACACCCTTGCTGGCGAAGAACTGCCGCGCCAGGTGCGTGTACTTGGTGGCCACCTTCAGGCGCGAGCCCTGCTTCACGGTGGCGGCGTAGTCGTAGCCCTCGCGCACGGCCACGCTCAGGCGGCAGCGCGCGATGCCCAGGTCGAGCAGGCGGTAGAGGCCGCCGCCGTGGTCGGCCGCAGCTTCCAGCAGCACGTCGAGCCCGGCCACGCCGAGATCGGCGCCGCCATGCTGCACGTAGGTGGGCACATCGGAAGCGCGCACCAGCACCACACGCACATCGGGCCGGCTGGTGCCGATGATGAGCTTGCGGCTCTTTTCGGGGTCTTCCAGCACCTCGATGCCCGCGGCGCGCAAGAGCGGCAGCGTGTCTTCGAAGATGCGGCCTTTGGACAAGGCGAGCGTGATCATCGGTGTGGGTGTCCGTCGATGCGCTGCCGGGCCCGCCTGGTGCACCCCCTCTTGTGTCGCAGGTGGCGCAGGGCAACCCCTGCGGCGCACCGCAAGGGGGTTGTCAGTGGTGGTGGGGGGCCGCGCCCAGGCCCGGGGCCTGCGCTGCTGCCGCGTGTTCGGAGGGGGTGAGCGTCTTCATCGAGAGGGCATGAATTTGCTCGCGCATTCTATCGCCCAGGGCCGCATACACGCGCTGGTGGCGCTTGACGCGGCTCAGGCCGTCGAACTCGGCCGAGACGATGGTGGCGAAGAAGTGGCGGCCATCGCCTTCCACTTCCAGAACGGTGCAGGGCAGCCCGGCAGCGATGTAGCTGCGGACTTCGTCAGGGGTGGGGTCGGCCATGCCCGAATTCTCTCAGCTTCTGATCTTGTAGCCGGTGGCCAGCAGGCGCAAAGCCAGGCCAGCGACCACGACAAAACTCAGGCCGACCACACCCAGGCTCAACCAGGGCGACACATCACTCACTCCGAAGAAGCCGCGGCGGAAGCCGTCGATCATGTAGAAGAACGGGTTCAAGTGGCTCACGGCCTGCCACATCGCGGGCAGCGAGTGCACCGAATAGAACACGCCCGACAGGAAGGTCATGGGCATGATGATGAAGTTCTGGAAGGCCGCCATCTGGTCGAACTTCTCGGCCCACAAGCCGGCGATCAGCCCGAGCGAACCCAACAGCCCCGCGCCCAGGGCGCCGAAGATCAAGATCCACCACGGCTCGGCCAGGCGCAACGGCGCGAACCACACCGTCACCAGCATCACGCCCGTGCCCACGGCCAGCCCGCGCACCACCGAGGCGCCCACGTAGGCCGCGAACCAGGCCCAATGGCTGAGTGGCGTCACCAGCAGGAAGACGAGGTTGCCGGTGATCTTGCTCTGCACCAGCGAGCTGCTGCTGTTGGCGAAGGCGTTCTGCAGCACGCTCATCATCACCAGGCCCGGCACCAGGAAGCTGGTGTAGCCCACGCCGGGGAAGGCCTCGACATGCTTGTCGAGCACGTGGCCGAAGATCAGCAGGTAGAGCACCGCGGTCAGCACGGGCGCAGCCACGGTCTGGAAGGCCACCTTCCAGAAGCGCAGCACCTCCTTGCGGAACAGCGGCCAGGCGCCTTCGAAGTTCATGCGGCGCTCCCAGTGGGCGCTGAAACACTGCCTGCGGCGTTCATGATCTCCAAGAACACGTCTTCCAGGTCGGCGCGGCCGATCTCCAGGTCTTCCACCTTCACGCCTTCGGCACGCAGCAGCGCCAGCAGGTGTTCCACCTCGGCGGCGTCGTGTGCCTTGGCCTGCACGATGCGGCCCGTCACGCGCGCCACGGCCGCCACGGCCGGCGGCAGGGCAGCGTCGGTCTTGAAGCGCAGCATGGTGCTGGCGCGGCCGGCCAGCAAAGCGCTGGTGCGGTCCAGCGCCACCAGCTGGCCCTGCTTGAGCATGCCGATGCGGCCGCACAGGGCCTCGGCTTCTTCCAGGTAGTGCGTGGTCAGCAGCACGGCGTGGCCTTCGCGGTTCAGGCGGCTGACGAACTGCCACAGCGTCTGGCGCAGTTCCACGTCCACGCCCGCGGTGGGTTCGTCCAGCACGATGACCGGCGGCTTGTGCACCAGCGCCTGCGCCACCAGCACGCGGCGTTTCATGCCGCCCGAGAGCTGGCGCATGTTGGCGTTGGCCTTGTCGGAAAGGCCCAGGCTTTGCAGCAGTTCGTCGATCCAGGCTTCGTTGTTCTTCACGCCGAAGTAGCCGCTCTGGATGCGCAACGTCTCGCGCACGCTGAAAAACGGGTCGAAGACCAGTTCCTGCGGCACGATGCCCAGGCACTTGCGTGCGGCGGCGTAGTCGTTGACGACATCGTGGCCCATCACGGTGACGCTGCCGCCCGTGGCACGCGCCAGGCCTGCCAGGATGCTGATCAGCGTGGTCTTGCCGGCGCCGTTGGGGCCGAGCAGGCCGAAGAATTCGCCGGCTTCGATGTCGAAGCTGACGCCCTTCAAGGCTTGGAAGCTACCGCGGGCGCCCGTGTAGGTCTTGCTGATGTTCTTGAAGGAGACGGCGGGCATGGGCAACAGGCGTGCAGGCCAGAAGGGCCTGCGCAGAGCGCGGGATTGTAGGCAGCCGCCCCGCTGCGCGCCGGCCACAGAATCCAGCCCATGTCGCCCAAGCCCACCAAGAAGCCCCGCCGCACCGCCGAGCGCATCCTGGAAGTGACGCTCGACCTCTTCAACCGCTTCGGTGAGCCCAATGTCAGCACCACGCTGATCAGCGCCGAGCTCGGCATCAGCCCGGGCAACCTGTACTACCACTACCCGGCCAAAGACGAACTCATCAACGCGCTCTTCGACCGCTACGAAAAGGCGCTGGCCGAGATCCTGCACGCCGCCGATGGCGTGGAGAACGTGGAAGACGCCTGGCTCTTCTTCCACATGCTCTTCGAGCTGGTGTGGGGCTACCGCTTCCTTTACCGCGACCTCAATGACCTGCTCAGCAAGAACCGCCGCTTGGAAACGCACTTCCAGTTCGTGCTGAAGAACAAGGCCAAGGCCATGCACGCGCTGCTGGACGGTTTGTCACGCAGCGGTGCCGTCCGCCTGACCAGTGCCGAGGCCGCGCCGCTGGCCACCAGCATGGTGGTGCTGGTGACCTACTGGTTGAGCTTCGAGTACGTGCGCGAACCGCGCAAGGCGCTGGAGCCCGAAAGCGCCGCCGCCGCCATGGGCCGCGGCGGCTACCACGCGCTGGCGCTGCTGCTGCCGCACCTGGACACCGCCTCGCGCGAGCACCTGCACGCGCTGGCGGCGGCCTACCTGAACCCCTGAACCGCCCGACACCCAACGATGCAACGCCGCTCTCTTCTTCTGGCCGCCACTGCGGGCGCTGCCACCCTGAAAGCTTCTGCGATGAGCAACGCCCAGCCCCCGAACAAGGCCACCACGGCCGCCCTGCCCGACCTGCAGGAGGCCAGCGCCAACGCCCTGGCGCAAGCGCTGCAGACCGGCCGCACCACGGCCGAAGCGCTGGTGAAGGGCTACAGCGCGCGCATCGAGGCCCTCGACCGCCGCGGCCCCAAGCTCAACAGCGTGATCGAGATGAACCCCGACGCGCTGGCCATCGCGCGTGAACGCGACGCCGAGCGCCGCGCCGGCAAACTGCGCGGCCCGCTGCACGGCCTGCCCGTGCTGCTGAAGGACAACATTGCCACCGCCGACAAGATGGCCACCACCGCGGGTTCGCTGGCCCTCGATGGCGTGCGCGCCAACCGCGACGCGCACATCGTGAAGCGCCTGCGCGAGGCCGGCGCCGTGATCCTGGGCAAGACCAACCTCAGCGAGTGGGCCAACATCCGCAGCACGCGCAGCACCAGCGGCTGGAGCGCGCGCGGCGGCCTCACGCGCAACCCTTACGCGCTGGACCGCAGCACCAGCGGCAGCAGCTCGGGCACGGGGGCCGCCATCGCCGCCAGCCTGTGCGCCCTGGGCGTGGGCACCGAGACCGACGGCAGCATCGTCTCGCCGGCTTCCATCAACGGCCTGGTGGGCCTGAAGCCGACGATCGGGCGCGTGAGCCGTGCCGGCATCATCCCCATCGCGCACAGCCAGGACACGGCCGGTCCGATGACCCGCACGGTGGCGGATGCCGCACTGCTCTATGCCGCGATGCTCGGGCCCGATGCCGACGACGCCGTCACGCTGAAGCAGCCCGCGGCGCCCACCGGTCCGCTGGCGGCCGCCAGCCTGAAGGGCGTACGCATGGGCGTGGCGCGCGCCTACTTCACGGGCAACGACGAAGCCGATGCCGTGCTGGAAGCCGCCATCGCCAAGCTGCGTGAACTCGGCGCCACCATCGTCGACGACGCCGGCCTGCCCGCGCCCGGCTATGGCGACGCCGAACTCAGTGTGCTGCTCCACGAACTCAAGCACGATCTCGCGGTCTGGCTGAAGACTTACGCGCCGCAGGCCAAGGTGCAGAGCCTGGCCGACGTCATCGCCTTCAACCGCCAGCACGCGGCGCGCGAGATGCCCTGGTTCCGGCAAGAGCTCTTCGAGAAGGCGCAGGCCCTGGGCGGCCTGGACAGCCCGGCCTACCGCGAAGCGCTGGAAGCCTGCGTGAAGGGCGCGCGCACCGAAGGCCTGGACCGCGCTTTCGAGACCCACCGCCTGGACGCGTTGATCGCCCCCACCGGCGGCCCGGCCTGGCTCATCGACCCCGTCAACGGCGACCACTACGGCGGCAGCTTCAGCACGCCGGCGGCGGTGGCGGGCTACCCGCACCTCACGGTGCCGGCGGGCTTCGTGCAAGGGCTGCCGCTGGGCCTGAGCTTCGTCGGCAGGCCCTACACCGAAGCGCAGCTGCTGGCCTATGGGCTGGCCTTCGAGCAGGCCACGCAGCACCGCTGCGCACCGGCCTACGTCAAGCGCAGCGTGCCGGTGTAGCCGCGCCCGGGGCCTGCGCGCCCAGCGCTGCCCACTCGGGCCCGGGCGGGGCCTCGATCACCCGGCCGGCCACGGTCAGCCGCTGGGCATGCAGCCACAGCCGCGCCGTCCCCAGCCAAGCAGCCACCGCGCGGTTGTGCGGCCCCTTGCCGTGGGTGCTGTCGCCCACCAGCGGGTGTGCGAGGTGCTTGAAGTGGCGACGGATCTGGTGCCGACGGCCGGTCTCGGGCCACACCGCGACCAAGGCATAGCGGCTGCTGGCATGGCGGCCGTCCGGAAAAGGCCATTCGTGACGCGCCAGCACACGCCAGCGCGTGAGGGCCTGCAAGTGCGGCTGACCGGTGGAGGGCCGCTCGGGGTCGCGGGCCAGCGGGTGGTCCACCAGGCCCTCGTCCGCCGGCCAGCCGCGCACCAGCGCCAGGTACTGCTTGGCCACGCGCCCGGCGCTGAACTCGGCCCTGAACTCTTCCCCGATGGCCCGCGCCGCGTCGGCACTGCGGGCGAAGAGCAGCACGCCGGAAGTGCCCTTGTCCAGGCGATGGGCGGGCCACAAGGGCTCACCCAACTGCGCGCGCAGCAGGTCCAGCGCGTTGAGCGGCTCGTGGGCGTCCAGGGCCGTGCGGTGCACCAGCAGCCCGGCGGGCTTGTCGATCGCCACGAGTTCGGCGTCCTCGTGCAGCAGGGTCAGGCGAACGGGCGGTCTCCGGTGGTGGAGCCTGCAGCTTAGCCCACCGGCGGGTCCCGTCGACCCTGCGCGACACGGCCGCGAGGCGGCCCCTCGCCCCGTGGCCAGGGCATCCGCCGGGTCTCTTGTCCCGCAAGCGACAAGCCGCGGGGAAACCCGTCAGGGCTTGTGCGCAGACGCATGCCGCAGGGCTTGTCCTATCCTGCGCCGGGGCCGGCAGAGCCCCCCGGCGGCTGTCTTGCCGCACGGCGAAGCAGGAGACAGGTGCATGCAGCGCAAGACCTTCTTGAAAGCCTTGGCCGCGCTCTCGGGCGTGGCCGCCGCAGCCTTGCTGGCCGGCCCCGCCGGCGCCCAGCAGGCCTACCCGAACAAGCCCATCCGCCTGGTGGTGACCTTCCCGCCCGGCGGCGCGCCCGACATCCTGGCGCGGCTGTTCGCCGACAAGGCCCAGCTCGGCCAGCCCGTGGTGGTGGACAACAAGCCCGGCGCCGGCGGCAACATCGGCGCCGAGATGGTGGCCAAGGCGCCGGCCGACGGCTACACCCTGGTGATGGGCACGGTGGGCACGCACGCCATCAACGGCGCGCTCTACAGCAAGATGCCCTACGACATGGTGCGCGATTTCGCGCCGCTGGGGCACGTGGCTTCGGCGCCCAACCTGCTGGTGGTGAACAACGACCTGCCTGTGAAGAGCGTGGCCGAGCTCATCAGCTACATGAAGGCCAACCCGAACAAGCTGAGCTTCGGCAGCCCGGGCATCGGCACATCGGTGCACGTCTCGGGCGAGCTCTTCCAGAGCCTCACCGGCACCAGCATGACTCACGTGCCCTACAAGGGCCGGCAGTTCGCCATTCCTGACCTGGTGGGCGGCAGCATCCAGGTGATGTTCGACAACATGCCTTCGGCGCTTCCCATGGCCAAGGAAGGCAAGATCCGCGCGCTGGCACAGACCACCGCCAAGCGCAGCGCCGCCGCGCCCGACGTGCCCACCGTGGCCGAGACGGTGCCCGGCTTCGAGGCCACCACCTGGTTCGCGATGTTCGCGCCGGCCGGCACGCCGAAAGACGTGGTCGCCAGGCTCAACGCCGAGATGCAGCGCGTCTACAAGCTGCCCGACGTGGCCGAGAAGATGAAGACCCTGGGCCTGGAGCCGTGGATCAGCACCCCGGAGGAACTGAGCGCCTACCAGGCGAGAGAGATCACGAAATGGGCCAAGGTCGTCAAAGACTCTGGCGCCAAAGCAGACTGACCCCTTGCCAACGGAGTACACCGCATGACCACACGCCGCCACGTCCTCACCACCGCCGCCGCGGGCGCCGCCACGCTGGCCTTGCCCTCGCTGGGCCTGGCGCAGGCCTTCCCGGCGCGGCCCATCCGCTACATCTGCCCCTGGCCGGCCGGGGGCAGCACCGATGCCGTCATCCGCGCCATCGCCGAGAGCGCGGCCAAGACGCTGGGCCAGCAGATCATCGTCGACAACAAGCCTGGCGCCGGCGGCATGCTGGGCGCCAACGAACTGGTGAGTGCCAAGCCTGACGGCTACACGCTGAGCCAGCTGCCGCACGGCGTCTTCCGCATCCCGCACATGCAGAAGACCACCTTCGACACTTTGTCCGACTTCACCTGGATCGCCTGCCTCACCGGCTACACCTTCGGCCTCGTGGTGCCGGCCGAGGGGCCGATCAAGAGCGTGGCCGATCTCGTGGCCTACGCCAAGGCCAACCCGGGCAAGTTCACCTACGGCAGCACCGGCACCGGCACCAGCCCGCACCTGGCGATGGAAGAGTTCGCGCAGCGCGCCGGCATCACGCTGAACCACATCCCCTTCAAGGGCAACGCCGACAACATGCAGGCCATCCTGGGCGGCCACACCATGGGCGCGAGCGACGCCACCGGCTGGGCCCCGCACGTGGCCAGCGGCAAGCTGCGGCTGATTGCCACCTACGGCAGCAAACGCACCAAGCGCTGGCCCGAAGTGCCCACGCTCACCGAGCTGGGCTACAAGACCGTGAGCGATTCGCCCTTCGGCGTGTGCGGCCCCAAGGGCATGGACCCGGCTGTCACGCGCACGCTGCACGACGCCTTCCGCAAGACGCTGGAAGACCCGGCCGTGCTGGCCATCTTCGACAAGTTCGACCAGACCATCATCTACATGGGCACCGAGCAGTACACCAAGTGGGCGCGTGAAACCTTCCAGGCCGAGAAGGCGACCATCGAACGCCTGGGCATGGCGATGAAGACCTGAGGCCGGCGTTCACCAGCCCGCGGCAAAGGCGCACACTCAAGCCATGAAGATCTTTCTGCCTGTCGACGGATCGCTGGCTTCGCTGGCGGCGGTGCACCACGCGGTGCAACTGGTGCGTGGGGGCCTCAAGGCCCACTTCGTGCTGGCCAACGTGCAGGAGCCGCCTTCGCTGTACGAGGTGGTGGTGGCGCACGACCCGGTGGTGCTGGACCAGGTGCGCGCCGACGCCGGCGCCGACCTGCTGCGCACCGCCGAGGCCATGCTCGATGCCGCGGGGCTGGGCTTCGAGAGCGAGGTGGCCGGCGGCGACCCCGGCCACGTGCTGGTGGACCTGATCGAGAACTACGGCTGCCAGGCCGTGGTGATGGGGGCCCGAGGCGCCGGCGAGACAGCCCACCCGGTGGGCAGCGTGGCGCTGGCGCTGCTGGCGCACAGCCCGGTGCCGGTGACGGTGGTGCGCCCGCCGCGGCCGAGCGAAGGCGCGAGGGGCTGAAACGTCGGCGTGTTCAGCGCGCGCCGGAAGCCGGCACGCTGATCACGCTCGTCATGCTGCCCACGCAGCCGGCCTTGGGGTCGGCACGCTGGCCCGCGGTGCAGGCCGGCACGTCGACCGGGTGCAGCGCCGCGTTGCGCACCAGGCCCGACTTGCGTGTCATCGCCCACACCCCGAAAGACGCCGTGCCCACGGCCAGCACAGCCACCAGCACGCGGCGGCGGCGGTTGATGGGGCGGTAGGGGTCGGGTTCGAACTCGGTCATGGGGGCCGCACTATCGCACGAGCAAGGGCGGGCGTGCCGTGCAGGCGGGGCACGGCCCTAAGCAAAGCCCACACGCCGGCCCGCCGTGCGGCCCCGTACGATGCTGGCGCCTTCTACAGCCCCACCGCGCCCACCATGAACCAGCCTGTCCACCGCATTGCCGTCATCCCCGGCGACGGCATCGGCAAGGAAGTGATGCCCGAAGCCCTGCGCGTGCTGCAGGCCGTGCAGCAGCGCTTCAGCGTGCAGCTCGACCTCACGCCCATCGCATGGGCGAGCTGCGACCACTTTGCCGCCCACGGCGACATGATGCCGCCCGACTGGAAGGCGCAGCTCCAAGACCAGCATGCGCTGCTCTTCGGCGCCGTGGGCTGGCCGGCCACGGTGCCCGACAACGTCTCGCTCTGGGGCAGCCTGCTGAAGTTCCGCCGCGAGTTCGACCAGTACATCAACCTGCGCCCGGTGCGCCTGTTCGAAGGCGTGCCCTGCCCGCTGGCCGGCCGAAAGCCCGGCGACATCGACTACTTCATCGTGCGCGAGAACACCGAGGGCGAGTACACCAAGCTCGGCGGCATCATGTTCGAGGGCACCGAGCGCGAGGTGGTGATCCAGGAGAGCGTGTTCAGCCGCCACGGCAGCGACCGCGTGCTGAAGTACGCCTTCGAGCTGGCGAACAGCCGCCCGCGCAAGCACCTGACGGTGGCCACCAAGAGCAACGGCATTGCCATCAGCATGCCCTGGTGGGACGGCCGCGCCGACGCCATGCATGCGCACTACCCGGCCGTGGCGGTGGACAAGCAGCACATCGACATCTTGAGCGCCCGCTTCGTGCTGCAGCCCGGGCGCTTCGACGTGGTCGTGGCCAGCAACCTCTTCGGCGACATCCTGTCGGACCTGGGCCCGGCCACCACCGGCACCATCGGCCTGGCGCCTTCGGCCAACCTGAACCCCGAGCGCACCTTCCCGAGCCTCTTCGAGCCCGTGCACGGCAGCGCGCCCGACATCTACGGCCAGAACATCGCCAACCCGGTGGCGATGATCTGGAGCGCCGCGCTGATGCTGCAGTTCCTGGGCGAGCAGGCGGCGCACGACGCCATCCTGCGCGCCATCGAAGCCACGCTGACGGGCCCGCGCAGCGAAGTCACGCGCGATCTGGGCGGCAGCGCCAGCACCACGGTGATGGGCCAGGCCATCGCGGCCCGGGTGGCCGCGGGGGTCTGAACGGTCAGGCGGCCGGCCGCACGAAGCCCGCGGCGGCTGCCATCAAGCGCTGCGTGTAGGGCGCCTGCACGCGGCGCGCCGCCAGGTCGGCTGCGGCCAGCGTTTCCACCGCACGGCCGCCCTGCATCACCAGCAGGCGCTGGCACAGGTGCGTGACGACCGCCAGGTCGTGGCTCACCATCACGAAACTCAGGCGCCGCTGTGCGCGCAGCGCTTCCAGCAGGTTCAGCACCTCGGCCTGCACGCTGGCGTCCAGCGCCGAGGTGGGCTCGTCCAGCAGCAGCACCTGCGGCTGCAGGATCAAGGCCCGCGCAATGGCCACGCGCTGGCGCTGCCCGCCCGAGAGCTGGTGCGGGTAGCGGAAGCGGAAGCCCGCGCCCAGGCCCACCTCGTCCAGCGCCTGCTGGATGCGGGCCTCGCGTTCATCACCTTCGCCAAGACCGTGGATGGCCAGGGGCTCGGCCAGGATGCGGTCCACCGTCTGCCTCGGGTGCAGGCTGCCGTAGGGGTCTTGGAAGACCATCTGCACCGCGCGCCGCCAGCCCAGGCTGCCGGGCGGCGGCAGCGCAGCGCCAGGCTCGCTGCTGGTGAGGCCGATCTCGCCCGCCGTGCGCGGCGCCAGGCCGCACAGCGCGCGCAGCACCGTGCTCTTGCCGCTGCCCGATTCACCGACGATGCCGAAGCTCTCGCCCGGCGCCACGTCGAAGCTCAGGCCCTCGACCGCGGCGAAACTGCCGTAGACCACACGCAGGCCCTGCACGTGCAGGCCCAGCGGCGTGGTGCTTGGCGTTGCGTTCATCGCGCCCAGGCCTCGTCGCGCTGCAGCACGGGCAGCGGGTGGCGCGGTGCGTCCAGCTGCGGCAGGCAGTGCAGCAGGCCGCGTGTGTAGGGGTGCTGCGCGTTGTGCAGCTCGGAAGCGGCCAGGGTCTCCACCACGCGGCCGGCATACATCACCAGCACGCGGTCGCAGAAGCTGCTGACCAGGCGCAGGTCGTGCGAGATGAAGATCAGGCCCATGCCGCGTTCGCGCACCAGGCGGTCGAGCACGCCCAGCACCTGCAATTGCACCGTGACGTCCAGCGCCGAGGTGGGTTCGTCGGCGATCAGCAGCTCGGGCCCGGCCACCAGCATCATCGCGATCATCACGCGCTGGCCCATGCCACCGGAGACCTCGTGCGGGTAGAGGCGCGCCACGCGCGGCGGGTCGTCGATGCCGACATCGGCCAGCGCCTGCAGCATGCGTGCGCGGCGCTCGGCCGCTGTGCAGCGCGTGTGCATGCGCAGCGTTTCTTCGATCTGCGCGCCGATGCGCATCACCGGGCTCAGCGAGTACTTGGGGTCTTGCAGCACCATCGCGATGCGGCCGCCACGCAAGGCGCGGCGCTGCCGTGGCGGGCAGCGCAGCAAGTCCACATCACCGAACTGCAAGGCCTTCGCGCTGACCACGCCACCGGGCGCCGTGAGGCCCAGGATGGCGCGGCCGGTCTGGCTCTTGCCGCTGCCCGATTCACCGACGATGCCCAGGCGCTCGCGGCCCAGCGTGAAGCTCACGCCGCGCACCACTTCCTGCAGGCCGCCTTCGCGCCGCGGGTAGGCCACGCGCAGGTCGTCCACCGTCAACAGCACCTCGCTCATGACGCCGCCCTCGGGTCCAGCGCGTCGCGCAGGCCGTCGCCCAGCAGGTTGAAGGCCAGGCTCACGATGAAGATGGCCGCACCCGGTGCGGCGGCCACCCACCACTGGTCGAGCACGTAGGCGCGGCCGGCGGCGATCATCGCGCCCCACTCGGGCAGGGGCGGCTGCGCGCCAAGGCCCAGGAAGCCCAGGCCGGCGGCGGTGAGGATGATGCCGGCCATGTCCAGTGTCACGCGCACGATGACGCTGGGCACGCACATCGGCATCACGTGGCGCAGCACCACGCGCACCGGCCCGGCGCCGAGCAGGCGCACGGCCTGGATGTAGTCGGCCTGGCGCAGCGTGAGCGTCTCGGCGCGGGCGATGCGGGCGTAGGGCGGCCAGCTGGTGATGGCGATCGCGATCACCGCGTTTTCGATGCCCGGCCCCAGGGCGGCCACGAAAGCCAGCGCGAGGATCAGCCGCGGGAAGGCGAGGAAGATGTCGGTGATGCGCATCAGCAGCGCATCCACCCAGCCGCCGGCATACCCGGCCGCCGTCCCCACCAGCAGCCCGATCGGCGCGGCCAGCACCGCCACCAGCACCACCACGAAGAGCGTGATGCGGCTGCCGTGCAGCAGGCGGCTGAAGATGTCGCGGCCCTGGTCGTCGGTGCCGAACCAGTGCGTGGCCGAGGGCGGCTGCAGGCGCTGCGCGAGGTCGCCCACCGTGGGCGAGTGCGGCGCGATCCACGGCGCCAGCACGGCCAGCACCACCAGCGCCAGCACCAGCACCAGGCCCACCAACGCCAGCCGGTTGCGAGCAAAGCTGCGCCAGCCGGCATAGGCGCGGCCCCAGGCGGCCTGGCGGCGCGAGGCAGGGCGGTCGCTCAGCAGCCACTGCTGCAGGTCTTGCCATTGCGCCTTCATCGCGGCACCTCGGCGCGGGTGTCTCGCGTTCGCGGATCGAGCATCCGGTACAGCGCATCGCTCAGCAGGTTCAGCACGATGAAGACCGTGCCCACCACCAGCGTGGCGCCCAGCACGGCGTTCATGTCTGCGTTCTGCAGGCTGTTGGTGAGGTACAGGCCCAGGCCCGGCCAGGAGAACACCGTCTCGGTGAGCACGCTGCCTTCCAGCAGGCCGGCGTAGCTGAGCGCGATCACCGTCACCAGCGGCACCATCGCGTTGCGCAGCGCGTGGCGCCAGACGATGCGCGCCTCGCTCAGGCCCTTGGCGCGCGCGGCGACGATGTACTCCTGCGCCAGCTCGTGCAGCATGAAGCTGCGTGTCATGCGGCTGATGTAGGCCAGCGAGAAGTAGCCCAGCAGGCTGGCCGGCAGCACCAGGTGGCTCAAGGCGCTGCGGAAGGCCGACCAGTCGCCGCTGCTGCGCGCCGCCAGCGCCGCATCCACCAGCAGCAGGCCGGTGACACGGTCGA
Source organism: Rubrivivax rivuli (assembly GCF_004016505.1). GTDB lineage: Bacteria > Pseudomonadota > Gammaproteobacteria > Burkholderiales > Burkholderiaceae_C > Rubrivivax > Rubrivivax rivuli. Next base: position 383,314 of record NZ_SACR01000002.1, read on the forward strand.
CACTGAACTCGTGCGCCACGTCGATGCGCCCCGGCCCCGACACCCAGCCCAGCTTGGCGTAGAAGAGCACCAGCGCCATCAGGCCCAGCCAGAAGATGGGCACCGAGTAGCCCACCAGCCCCATCACGCGCACCGCGTGGTCGGCGGCGCCGCCGCGGCGCACCGCGGCCCACACGCCCAGCGGCACGCCCAGGCCCGCGCCGATGAGGATGCCGCAGGTGGCCAGCTCCAGCGTGGCCGGGAAGGCCTGTTTCACGTCTTCCCACACCGGGTTGGCCGTCAGCACCGAGGTGCCGAAATCGCCCCGCGCGGCCTTGGCAACGTAACGCGCGAACTGCTCGTGCAGCGGCAGGTTCAGCCCCAGCTCTTCACGCGCACGCTGCACCACGTGCTCGGGCGCGCGGTCGCCCACCACGGCCAGCACCGGGTCCACCGGCACCACGCGGCCTATGAAGAAGGTGACGGCCAGCAGGCCCAGCAGCGTGAGCGCCACCGAGAAGGCCAGGCCCCCGACCGCGCGCAACCCGCGCAACGGCCCAGATTCACGCCATCGCATCAGCGCTTGCTGACCTTGTAGAGCAGCGTGCCGTCGGCCGTGGGGCCCAGACGCAGGCCGGCCACGTTCTTGCGGTGCGCGGCCACCTCGGTCTGCTGGAAGAGCATCACGAAGGGGCTGGTCTTGCGGAACTCGGCCTGCAGTTCCTGGTAGAGCTTGGCGCGCTTGCCAGCGTCACGCTCCAGCGCGGCGGCGTCGGCCTTCTTGGTCATCTCGGGGATGGCCCAGGCGTTGCGCCAGGCCAGCGGCTTGGTGGCCGCGTTGTCGCCGTTGTCGGGGTTGCGTGCGAAGGTGTCGGCGTTGGTGTGCGGGTCCCAGTAATCGGCGCCCCAGTTGCCGATGTAGAGGTCGTGGCTGCGCGCGCGGTACTTGGTCAGCGTCTGCTTGCCGTCGCCGGGGATGATCTCCATCTGGATGCCGGCGCGCGCGAAGGTCTGCTGCATGGCCTCGGTGATGCCCTGGATGGGTTGCGTGGTGCGCATGTCCACCGTGACCTTGAAGCCCTGGGGTACGCCAGCCTTGGCCAGCAAGGCCTTCGCCTTCGCCACGTCCAGCTTGTAGGGCCGCTCTTTCGAGGCGCCCAGCAAGCCGACCGGCAGGAAGTTCTGGTGCACCACACCGATGTTCTTCATGATCGTCGCGGCGATGGCGTCGTAGTCCACCAGCCACTTCATCGCCTCGCGCACCTCGGGCTTGGCCAGCACCGGGTTCTTCTGGTTCAGGCCCAGGTAGATGAGCTGCCCCGTGGGCGTGGCGGTGATGGCGATCTCGGGCTTGGCGGCCACCGCCTCCAGGTCTTGCGGCGTGAGGTTGCGCGCGATGTCGACATCGCCCTTTTCCAGCAGCAGGCGCTGCGTGGCGCTTTCCTTCACGTGGCGGTAGATCACGCGGGCCAGGGGCGCTTTGGGGCCGAGCGTGTATTGATCATTGCGCTCCAATGCCACCAGCTGGTTGGCGCGCCACTCGCGGATCTTCAGCGCGCCGCTGCCCGCGTAGTTGGTCTTCAGCCAGCCGTTGCCGAGGTCACCACCAGCCTCTTTGCTCAGCACCAGCTTCTTGTCCACCACGGCCGCCACGCCGGCCGTCAGGCAGTTGTAGACCAGCGTGGGCGCGTAGGCCTTGTCGGTGTCGAGCTCCAGCGTGAGCGGGCCGGTCTGGCGGATGCGCTCTTTCGCGTTGGCCTTGCTGAAGCCGAACTGCGTGAGGATGAAGGCCGGCGTCTTGTCCAGCAGTACGGCGCGCTGCAGGCTGAACACCACGTCTTCAGCGGTGAGCGGGTTGCCGCTGGCGAACTTCAGGCCCGGTCGCAGCGTGAAGCTATATCGCTTGCCATCGGCCGAGACCGCCCACTGCGTGGCGAGTTCGGGCACCAGTTTGCTGGGTTCGGCCACGTCGTAGCGCAGCAGGGCGCTGTAGGTGTTGCCCAGCAGCTCGCCAGCCGTGATCTCGAAGGCCTCGGCCGGGTCCAGGCTGATGAGGTCGTCCAGCTGCATGGCCAGCACCAGCGTGTCGGGCGGTGTGGCGGCCTGGGCGGGCCACCAGACGGTGGCACCGAGAGCGGCCGCGGCCTGGCCCAGGCGGCGGCGGGTGAACTGGGGGTGGGACAAGACAGTACTCCGGGCGATCAAGACGACAGCCCGAGAGTGTGTCACTCCACCTCGCCTCCAAACTTCTTGATGAGGTTGGCGATGTACTTGTCGACCAGCTTCTCGAACTCGCTGCTCACCACCGGCCCCACCAGCGCCTTCATCAGCCCGGGCAGCGGCACGTCCACGCTGCCGGCCACCTTGAACTCGATCTCGGTGCCGGCCTTGCCTTCCTTCAGCTTCCAGTGCCCGCCCACCAGCGCGTTGCCTTCGCCCTTCACGGGCGTCCAGACCACGGTGCCCTTCTTGCGGTCGGTCACGTACTTGCTGGCGTAGACGGTTTGGATGTTCACCTGCGCGGTGCCCACTTTCTCCATCTCCCAGCGGTAGGTGTCTTTCGCGATCTCGGTGAGTTTGTCCACCTTCGGGAAGAAGCTGGCCGACGTGGGCACGTGCGAGAGCACGTCGAACACGTCCTTCATGCCCGCCTTGACGGTGAATTCGTAGCCGAGGTCGATGTCGACGGTGATGGTCATGCAGGTCTCCTTGCGAGGTGTTGTCAGGCGCCGTCTTGCCCGGCCCAGGGCAGCATCAGCGTGAGGTAGAGCAGCTTCTCGAACTCGGGCTCGAAACGGTCGATGATCTGCTGCGGCTCGGGGCACAGGCCCGCGTCGGTGATCAGGCCGAACTGCACGCCGCCGCCGTAGCTGAGGATGGACACGCCCACGCCGATGTCGCCCGAGGCCGGCACCCAGAACATGGTCTGGCGCAAGGTGCTGCCGCAGAACTTCAGCGGCGCCGCAGGCCCCGGCACGTTGGTCATCACCGCGGTGGCCTTCTTCGCAAACATGCCCAGCACGGCGTCTTGCACTGGTTTGATGAACAGGCCCGACATCGCCAGCACCGCGAAGGCCAGCAGCGGCTGGTAGCTGCCCTTGAGCTCGTTCATGCGCTGGTGCACGGCGTAGGTGCGTTCCACCGGGTTGCTGATGCCGATGGGCAGCACCAGCGGCGCCAGGCCGAAGCGGTTGCCGAGCTGCCAGGCTTTGTCGAGCGGGCGCAGGTTCACCGGCACCATGGCGCGGATCTCCTTGCCCGCGGGGTCTTCGCCGCGGCCGCGCAGGTACTCGCCGATGGCGCCGGCCACGCAGCCCAGCAGCACGTCGTTGACGCTGCAGCCCAGGCCCTTGCCGATGGTCTTCACCGCGTCCAGCGACATCGGCTCGCTCCAGGCCACGGCCTTGCGGCCGGCGGGCTTGCCCTTCAGCAGCGTGGGCGAGTCGTCGGGCATCACGGCCAGCGCGGCCACGTCGCCCAGCACCTTGTAGCCGGTGCGCGCCATGTCCATGCTGCCCAGCAGCGGCTGGTAAGGGTTGGCCAGCATGTCGATGCTCTTGGCCATGCCGCCGCCGTACATGCCGATGGCCTTGATGGTGAGGTCGGTCAGCGGCTTGAGCACGGCATCGGCCAGCCAGTCGGCCTCGCCCGCGTCTTCGGCGGCCTCGCGCTTGCGGCGTTTCGGCGGCTCGGCACCGCCGTCGGTGATGCTCATCATCACGCTGATCAGCGCGATGCCGTCGCCGATGCAGTGGTGCACCCGGGCCACCAGCGCGCTGCCGCCTTCGTAGTCTTCGATGAAGTGGAACTGCCACAGCGGGCGCGCCGGGTCCAGCGGCGTCATGGCCAGTTCACCGCACAGGCGCTGCAGCGCGTGGCGTTCGCTCTCGCCGGGCTGGCGCTGCAGCGTGGCGCGCACCACATGACGGGCGATGTCGAAGTCGTCGTCGGGCACCCAGGTCGCGCCCATCGCGTCGGCCACGGCCTTGTGGCGGAAGCGCTCGTACTTCAGCAGCTTGCTCTCGATGCGCTCGCGCAGCGCCTCCAGCGTGAGGGCCGGCGTGAGCAGCCACACGCCGACGATCATCATCAGGTTCACCTCGTTGTCCATGCGCAGCCAGGCGGTATCGACCCGCGACATGCGCTCGGCGGCATGGGACATGTGAAGGAACTCCTGCAAGGGGTGGGCGCGGGGCACCGGCGCGGCGCACGATGCTGGGTAACATCCGCCCCGTCAACCAAGGATTTTCACCCACGGAGCCCCCCGCCATGGCCGACCTGAAAGCCACCTTCGAAGCCGCCGTTGCCGCCAGCAAGCAGCTGCCGGAAAAGCCCGACAACATGACGCTGCTGAAGATCTACTCGCTCTACAAGCAAGCCACCGAGGGCGACGTGCAGGGCAAGCGCCCCGGCTTCACCGACCTGGTGGGCCGTGCCAAGTTCGACGCCTGGGACTCCCTCAAGGGCACCAGCGCCGAAGAGGCCATGCAGTCCTACGTCGACCTCATCGAATCGCTGAAGTAAAGCCCAGATGCCGATTGCGACCCTGCCGCGCCGCCAGGCCCTGAAAACCCTGGCCGGCGGCGCTGCCGCTGCCCTGGCCCTGCCCACCTGGGCCCAAGGCGAACGCCGCATCCTGCTGGGCCAGAGCGCCGCGATGAGCGGCCCAGCCGCCCAGCTGGGCCTGCAGATGAACCGCGGCGCGCGCATCTTCTTCGAGCGCCTGAACGCCGAAGGCGGCGTCAACGGCCGCCGCATCGAACTGCGCGCGATGGACGACGGCTACGAGCCCGAACGCTGCGCCGTCAACACGCGCACGCTGATCGACGACGAGGTGTTCGCGCTCTTCGGCTACGTCGGCACGCCCACCTCGCTGGCCGCCCTGCCGCTGGTGACGGCGGCCAACATCCCCTTCTTCGGTGCCTTCACGGGTGCCGAGGCGCTGCGCGAGCCCTTCAACCGCAACGTCTTCCACGTGCGCGCCTCGTACTACGACGAGACGGCGCTCATCGTGAAGCAACTCACCGCGCTCGGCCGCAAGAAGATCGCCGTCTTCCGCCAGAACGACAGCTACGGCCAGGCCGGGCTGGACGGCGTACTGCGCGCACTGAAGGCGCAGCAACTGGCCCCCGCCGCCGTGGGCCTGGTGGAGCGCAATTCGGTCAACGTGGCCGCGGCCGTGCAGGCCATCGTGCCGGCCATGCCCGACGCGGTGGTGCAGATCAGCGCCTACAAGAGCTGCGCTGCCTTCGTGCGCGAAGCGCGCAAGGCCGGCTACGGCGGCACCTTCTACAACGTCAGCTTCGTGGGCACGCAGGCCCTGGCCGACGAACTGGGCAAGGACGGCCTGGGCGTGGTGGTGAGCCAGGTGATGCCCTTCCCCTTCAGCACCACCAACGCCCTGGCGCGCGAATACCTCGACGCCGTCAAGCGCGCCGGTGGCGATGCCACGGCCAACTACAGCAGCATTGAGGGCTACCTCGCCGCCAAGGTGCTGGCCGAGGGCCTGCGCCGTGCCGGCGGCAACCCCACGCGCGCCAGCTTGGTGGACGCACTGGAGTCGATGCAGCGCTACGACGCAGGCGGTTTCCAGGTGAGCTTCGGGCCGCGCAACCGGCGTGGATCAACGTTCGTCGAGCTCTCGATGCTCACCGGCGACGGCAAGGTGCGGCGCTGAGGCCGCACGGTCTCATTTCGCAGCCAGCGCCTTCTCGATCTCGGCCACCAGCGTGGGCGCCGTGGGCGTGACGTTGCTGCCGTAGCTGCCCAGCGGCTTGCCGTCGCGGCCGATCAGGTACTTGTGAAAGTTCCAGCCCGGCGTCTTGCCGGTGGCCTGGATCAGCTGCACGTACAGCGGGTTGGCGGCCGAGCCTTTGACCGAGCTCTTCGCGAACATCGGGAACTTCACGCCGTAGGTGTTGAAGCAGAAATCGGCGATCTCCTTGCTGTCCTTCAGCTCCTGCCCGCCGAAGTCGCCGCTCGGGAAGCCCAGCACCACCAGGCCTTGCGGGCCGTACCTGGCGTTCAGCGCCTCCAGGCCTTCGTACTGCGGCGTGAAGCCGCACTTGCTGGCGGTGTTGACGACCAGCAGCACCTTGCCGGCGTACTGGCACAGGTTCTGCGGCTTCTCGTCCTGCAGGCGCGGGAAGCTGTGCTGCAGCAAGGCGGGGCAGGCCGCAGCAGCCGCGGCCGCAGGCGCGGCCTGGGCCCATGCGGGCACGGCGGCGGTGGTGCCCAAGGCGGCAGCCAGCACGGAGAGAGCGAGGATCGATGGCACTTTCATGGAACGGCCCTGGCAATGACGGAGCGCGGATGCTGCCACCAAGCGCCGCGGCGCGTGGCCTCAGGGGCAAACGCGGCTTAAACGCCGGCGGCCAGCAGGCCTGGGCGCCCGGCGTGCATCACTTCGCCGTCTTGCGGGCCGCGGCCTTCTTCGCCGGCTTGCTGCTGGCCAGCAGGGCATCGAGGTTCTTGGTGATCTCGGCCTCGATGGTCTTGCTGAAGGCCCCGAGCAGGAAGCCGAGCTTGGCCTCGAGTTCGAAATGGTCGCCGGCCACGATCAGGCGCCCGCTGACGCCGGTGCGCTTGAACTCCACCGTGTCGCTGGTCTCGCCTTCGACCACGGTGCACTCCATGTCGAACTTGTTCTCCACCTCTTCGGCCCATTGCCAGGCGATCTTGCGCGCCTGGGCCAGGCCCAGGCTGTGTTCTCGGTGGATGTGGATGTCGGCCATGGTGTCGTTCTCGCTGCTTCTTTCAAGGCGTTGCAGGGGTGGGGGTGCCGGCCGCCGGGGGCCGCGCCCCCAGCTGCACGAGCCGTTGTCGTCTTTCGTCTCCGGGCCGGGCTGACAGTTCCTTCACGGCGCGATGAAACCTCGACCAATCGCGCGCTTCGGCCTCGAACAAGGCCTCGAAACCCGGCACCAGCTCGTTGTACGCGGCCAGCACACCGAAGGATGCATTGTTGGCACGCGCGAACCAGCCGTCATATCCCGCGAAACCGCCCCAGGGCCCGCCCTTCAGGGCAGCGTACTCGGCGCGCAGCGCGGCCATCGCCGCGGCCTTGGCCTGGCGCTTCTCGTCGTCGCTGCCCGGGCCGGCGTAGATCTCCAGCAGGCGCTGCCGCGCGCGCAAGGTCAGCGCGCGGAAGTCTTCACGGCGCCGCTCGGTGGCCTGCACCTCGGCCAGCGCCGCGGCGCTGCCGTGCTGCGCCAGCCAGAGGCGGCCGCCCAGGCGCTCCACGGCCGTGGCGTAGCTTTCGTTGAAGGTGGTGTCGTCGGCCACGTAGACCACCTGGTGGGCCAGCTCGTGGAAGATCAGGCGCGCCAGCTCGGCTTCGCTCCAGCTGATGAAGGTGTTGAGCAGCGGGTCGCCGCCCACCCAGTTGCTCCAGCCCAGGGTGCTGTAGGCCGGCACGCCGTAGAGCATCACCTCCCAGCCTTCGGCCTTGAGCTGCGCGGCCGTGGCCTCGGCGGCTTCGCGGCTGAAGTAGCCGCGGTAGCCCACGCAGCCCATCACCGGGAAGCACCAGGTCTTCAGCGTCAGGCCCAGTTCGGGCGCGGCCACCACGTTCCACACCACGGCCTCGCGCTGCAGGTCGGCGTAGCGGCGGTAGCTGTCGTTGTCGGGCAGCTGCAGCTCGCGCACGGCGAAGTCGCGCATCTGCTGGCTGCGCTGCAGGCGCTGGCGCAGCGGCTCGGGCGTGGCGGGGTCGGCCACCACCTCGGCCACGGGGCGGGCGCGCTGCAGCAGGTCCAGGTGGCCGCCGGCGGCCTGGGCGTAGTAGCCCAGGGTGCTGCAGCCGCTGGTGAGGCACACGGCCGCTGCCGCCAGCAGCACGGTGCCGATCAGGCCGCCCGTGGCCATCAGTCCGACGATCCAGAGCGGCCTGCGCCGCTGGCGTGCCGTGTGTCCACCGCCGCTCAAGCCGCCCGCACCTCGACGAGGCAGTCGTAGAACGTGGGCGCCCGGCCCAGGTCCGTCAGGCGCTGGTGCGTCAGTTCGTTGACGTTGGTGCCGTCCAGCCCCAGCTTGCGCCACCAGATGCCCAGGCCGTTGACCACGCCCGGCCGCGCGCGTGCGCTCACCTTCAGGCGGCAGCGGTAGTGGCCGCGGTCGTTGAACACCAGCACCTCGGTGGCGTCGGCCAGGCCGCGCGCGGCGGCGTCGTCGGCGTGCATCTCCAGCAGCGGTTCCTTCTCGGCCGCGCGCAGGCTGGCGACGTTGACGAAGGTGCTGTTGAGGAAGTGCCGCGCCGGCGGCGAGATCATCGCCAGCGGGTAGCGCGCGGCCAGCTCGGGCGCGCTCTCGGCGCTTTCATAGTTGGGCACATGGTCGGGCAGGCCGTAGCCCGGCGCGTCGGCCCAGGCCTTGCCGCTGGGCGTGGGGAAACCGCCTTCGGCGAAAGGCGCTTCGGCGATCTTCAGCTTCGACCAGCCACGCGCAAACAGCTCGTCCAGGTCGACGTGCCGCGCGTCGAAGGCGCCGCGGGCCAAGGCTTCGTCGCTGTCGGTGAAACAGGGCTCCTCGAAGCCCATCTGCGCGGCCAGCGCACGGAAGATCTCGGCGTTGCTGCGCGCCTGCCCCAGCGGCGCGATGGCCGGGCGGTTCAGCAGCGCGTAGGTGTGGCCGTAGGCGCTGTGCGCGTCCCAGTGCTCCAGCTGCGTGGTGGCGGGCAGCACGTAGTCGGCGTGGTCGGCGGTGTCGGTGAGGAAGTGCTCCAGCACCACGGTGAAGAGGTCCTCGCGCGCAAAGCCCTGCGCCACCTTGCCGCTCTCGGGCGCCACCGCCACCGGGTTGCTGTTGTAGACCACCACGGCCTCGATCTTCGGCCCGAAGGTGGGCGAAGCTTCGCTGAGCAGTGCGTCGCCGATGGTGCTCATGTTGATGGTGCGCGGCGTACGCTGGCCCAGCAGGTCGGGCCGCTGCAGCCAGGCGTCGTGCCGCACGCCCTTGAACCAGCCCGAACTGCTCAGCAGCAGGCCACCGGCGCGGTGGCGCCAGGCGCCGGTCAGACAAGGCAACAGCGCCACCAGGCGCACGGCGTTGCCGCCGCCACGCACGCGCTGCATGCCGTAGTTCAGGCGGATGGCCGCAGGCCGCGTGCGGCCGTAGTCCTGTGCCAGGCCGCGGACCTCGTCGGCCGTGAGGCCGCAGACCTGCGCCACGCGCTCGGGCGGCCACTGCCGTGCACGCTCGCGCAGCGCCGGCCAGCCTTCCACAAAGCGGTTCACGTAGTCGTGGTCGAGCAGCTCGTGCGTGATCAGCTCGTGCATCAGGCCCAGCGCCAGTGCACCGTCGGTGCCCGGGCGCAGCGCGATGTGCTGGTGGCACTTCTCGGCCGTTTCGGTGCGGCGCGGGTCGATGCAGACGAGCTTGGAGCCAGCCCGCTTGGCCTGCTGCGCGAAGTTCCAGAAGTGCACGCTGCTCGTGATGGGGTTGCTGCCCCACACCAGGATGAGCTTGCTTTCGGCGAAGAACTCCACGTGCATGCCGACCTTGCCGCCGTAGGTGGCCATCAGGCCCTCGGCGCCGGCGCTGGCGCAGATGGTGCGGTCGAGCAGGCTCGCGCCCAGCCGGTGGAAGAAGCGCGCGGCCATGCCGTCGCCCTGCACCAGCCCCATGGTGCCGGCATAGCTGTAGGGCAGGATGGCTTCGGGGCTGCGCGCAGCGATGCGCTGCAGCCGGCTGGCGATGTCGGCCAGCGCCTCGCTCCAGCCCACGGGCTCGAAGCGGCCTTCGCCCTTCTTGCCCACCCGCTTCAGCGGCGTGAGCACGCGCTCGGGGTGGTAGGTGCGCTCGGCATAGCGGCTCACCTTCGTGCACAGCGCGCCGTGGGTGGGCGGGTGCTCCGGGTCGCCGGCCACGCGCGTGACGCGGCCGTCTTCCACGGTGATGTGCAGCGCGCAGGTGTCGGGGCAGTCGTGCGGGCAGGCGCCCTGCACCACGGTGGCGGCAGGCGCGCCGGGCGCGCCGAGGGAAGCGGAACTCATCGAAAGACTATCGCACACCCACCCGGCACAGCGCCGGGGGGCTGGCTAAGATCCGCCTTCCACTGAGGGGCCTGCTGTCATGAAGCTCATCGAACCCATCCTGGCCGACGCGGCCGAAGTCACGGCCCTGCGCCGCGACATCCATGCGCACCCGGAGCTGTGCTTCCAGGAAGTGCGCACGGCCGATGTCATCGCCAAGGCGCTCACCGACTGGGGCATCCCCATCCACCGCGGCCTGGGCAAGACGGGGGTGGTGGGCATCGTCAAGAACGGCACGTCGAGCCGCGCCGTGGGCCTGCGCGCCGACATCGACGCGCTGCCGATGACCGAGCACAACACCTTCGCCCACGCCAGCCAGCACCCCGGCAAGATGCACGCCTGCGGCCACGACGGCCACACCGCCATGCTGCTGGCCGCGGCCAAGCACCTGGCCCGGCACCGCGATTTCGACGGCACGGTCTACCTCGTCTTCCAGCCCGCCGAAGAAGGCGGCGGCGGCGCGCGCGAAATGATCCAGGACGGCCTCTTCGACCTCTTCCCGATGGAGGCCATGTTCGGCGCCCACAACTGGCCCGGCATGCCCGTGGGCAGTTTCGCGGTGAAGAACGGGCCGATGATGGCCAGCAGCAACGAGTTCAGCATCACCATCCACGGCAAGGGCAGCCACGCGGCCATGCCGCACCTGGGCATCGACCCGGTGCCGGTGGCGGCGCAGATGGTGATGGCCTTCCAGACCATCATCACGCGCAACCGGCACCCGGTGGACCCGGGCGTGATCAGCGTGACCATGATCCACGCCGGCGAGGCCACCAACGTGGTGCCCGACCGTTGCGAGATGCAGGGCACCGTGCGCACCTTCAGCATCGAGACGCTCGACCTCATCGAGCGGCGCATGCGCGAGGTGGCCGAGCACACCGCCGCGGCCTTCGGCACGCGCTGCGAGTTCAGCTTCAAGCGCAACTACCCGCCCACGGTGAACCACCCGTTGGAGACGGCCTTCGTGCAGCGCGTGCTGGGCGAGGTGGTGGGCCCCGAGAACGTGCAGGGCTTCGAACCCACGATGGCCGCCGAAGACTTCAGCTACTTCCTGCAGGCCAAGCCGGGCTGCTATTTCATGATCGGCAACGGTGACGGCGCGCACCGCGAAGGCGGCCACGGCCTGGGCCCCTGCACGCTGCACAACCCCAGCTACGACTTCAACGACGAGCTGATCCCGCTGGGCGCCACGGCCTGGGTGCGCCTGGCCGAAGAGTGGCTGAAGGCCCCGGCGCCGGTGCGCTGAGCCCGGCGCTGCACATGGACGCCGACCACCACTTCGCCCCCAGCTACCGCGCCGCGCGGCGGCTGTTCCTCGACGCCAGCGGCGCCGCCGGCGCCACGGTGCAGACGCTGGCCCACCCGCTGCCTGGCGCTGAAGGCGAAGCCCTGGCGATGGACGTGGCGCGTGTGGGTGGTTTCGACCTGCCGCGCCTGCTGGTGATCAGCAGCGCCTGCCACGGCGTGGAAGGGCACTGCGGCTCGGGCGTGCAGCACGCGCTGCTGGGTAACCCCGGTTTCCTGCAGGAAGCGCAGGCCGCCGGCGTGGCGCTGCTCTTCGTGCACGCGCTCAACCCGCACGGCTTCTCGCACAGCCGGCGCGTCACGCACGAGGGCGTGGACCTGAACCGCAACTTCATCGCCTTCGAGGGTCTGGATGGCCTGCACCGGCCGGCCAACACGGGCTACGACGCGCTGGCCCACCTGCTGGTGCCCCCCACCTGGCCGCCCAGCGAAGAGAACGAAGCCGCGCTGCAGGCCTACACGCAGCAGCACGGCGAGCGCGGCTTCCAGCAGGCCGTCAGCGGCGGGCAGTACCGGCACCCGCTAGGCCTGTTCTACGGCGGCAGCGGGCCCACGTGGAGCCGCCTGGCCATCGAGCGTGTGCTGCGGCAGCATGGCGCTGGCGTGCAGCAGCTGGCCTGGATCGACCTGCACACCGGCCTGGGCCCCAGCGGCCATGGCGAACGCATCTTCGCGGCGCCCGCCGATGCCCAGACCCTGGCCCGCGCGCGCGCCTGGTGGCAGGCCGATGGCGGCGTGGTGACGGCGCTGCATGACGGCAGCAGCAGCGCCAGCCAGATCAGCGGCATGCTGTGGCAGGCCGCTCGAGACAGCTGCCCGCGAGCCGAGTACACCGGCATCGCCCTGGAGTACGGCACGGTTTCTCTGGCCCAGACCTTGTGGGCGCTGCGCTTCGACCACTGGTGCGCCGCACAGCCGCCTGGCACCGTGCCGGCCGACACCCGCGAGGCCGCCCGCAGCGCCATGCGCGAGGCCTTCTACACCGACACCCCGCTGTGGAAACAGCAGATCGTCACGCAGGGCCTGGCAGCCGCCCGGCTGGCGCTGGCCGGGCTGTCGCAGGCCTGAGCCGCGCGCCGCGCGGCCGGCCCATCAAGGCGCGCCGATCACCAGGTAGGCGTTGACCAGCCCGCCGCTGCCCCGCCCCACGCCCACGAAGAAGGGGCCCACTGGCGTTTCACCACCCAGGTAGACGGCCAGGCTGTGCAGCGTGCCGGTGCGCACCTGCCTCGTGTAGGGCACCCCGATGCGCGCCGCCTCCAGCGCCACACCGGCGCGCAACTCGCCGCGCAGGCCCAGCGGCGCGCGGCCGATCACGCGCTCGCCACGCAACTGCGCGTAGGCCACTTCGTCGCCCACCAGTTGCCCGGCGGCAAAGCCCGTGAGGTTCAGCAGCCCGCCCAGCCGGGCGGCATCGCTGAGCGGCAATTCGCCACGCGTGGCGCCCACCCAGGTGCTGCGCGCCGAGATCACGTAGCGTTCCCACGGCACCGCCACGCTGCCTTCCAGCGCCAGCCGCCCGTAATCACGGCGGGGCGAGTCGTACAGGCTCAGCTTGGTGGCCCAGCCCCGGCTCGGGAAGTGCAGCCGGTCGGCCTGCTCCAGGTCCAGCGCGAACAGCCAGCCGCCGCTGGCGCGCTCGGCGCGGTTGGTGGCCAGGCCGCCCAGCACGTCCAGCCCGGTCTCCAGACCGCTGCTGATGCGCGTCTCGCGCCAGCCCAGGCGCACCTGTCCGAGCAAGCGGAAGTTCAGGCCCACGGCCAGTTCGGCCCGCGTGCGCGCGGTGCGGTACTCGGCGATGCGCTGCTCCAGGAACCAGTAGTCGTTGCGCTCGCGCTTGTAGTCGATGGAACTGGCGACGAAGACCCGGTGGCGCTCGTCCAGCGGCTGGTACCACTCCACGCCACCGCCGGTGCTGCCCCCGAGTTCACCCACAAAGAGCAGTTCGCCGCCCAGGCGGTTGAGCCAGGTCTTCTGGTAGCCCGCCCGCAGCGTGTAGCTGCTGCCCTGGCTGAGGTTGCTGTCCAGGCGCAGGGCCAGGCGCAGGTAGTCGGGGCCCCAGGCCTTCTCCACCGGGAAGAGCCGCAGCACGTTGCGGCCATCCTGCCGCACCACGCTGTAGTCCACGCGCTCGTAGAAGCCGTCGCCATAGGCGCGCAGCAGGTCGCGGTTGAGGGCGTTGGTGTCCAGCGGCGCGCCGTCGCGCTGCTCCAGGTAGCGGCGCACCACCTCGGGGTTCACGCGGCCCAGGCCGGCGATCTCCACCGCGTCGATGCGCGGCACGTCACGCTCGCGAACGGCCACGCTGCGTTGCCAGGCGGCATAGGCCGGCTCGGGCACCCCCAGCGGCGCCAGGCGTTCGGCCAGCAGCGCCGCGGCGGCGCGGCCGCGGTCGGCGGCTTCGGTGTGGCGGTCGAAGTCGGCCGCGGTCACCGGCCCGAGGTCGGGCTGGATGTAGATGTCCTGCGGCCGCAGCAAGGCCAGGCTGGCGGCCACGTTCTGCTCGGTCAACAGCGCCACCATCTGCGTGGTGATGCTCAGCAGGCCCTGCACCTGCTCGGGCTTGAGCGGCGGCGAGCCCACGTTCACGGCGATGACGACATCGGCCCCGCAGCGCTCGCGCACCTCCTTGATGGGCACGTTGTCCACCAGGCCGCCGTCCACCAGCTTGCGCCCGCGGTACTCCACCGGCGCCAGCAGGCCGGGCACGCTCATGCTGGCGCGCATGGCCAGCGTGAGGCTGCCGTCGCGCAGCACCACGCGCTCGCCGGTGCCGATGTCGGTGGCCACGATGCTCACCGGCAGCGGCAGTTGCTGCAGTTCGCGCTCGCCGGTGTCGGCACGCACCAGGTGGTTGAAGAAGAGCTTGATCTTCTGCCCCGTTACCACGCCCGGCAGCGCCACGGCGCTGCCGCCGGCAAAACCCGTCTCCGAACCGGGCAGGAAGCGCTGCTGCAGCCGCTTGTTGCGGAAGTTGAGCTCCTCGTAGCCGGGATCGTCGCGGAACATGTCGGCCCAGTCGGCCCGGGCCAGTTCCTGGCGCATCTCGGCAGGGGTCAGGCCCGCGGCCCAGGCCCCGGCCACCAGGGCGCCCATGCTGGTGCCGGCCACGCAGTCCACGGGGATGCGCAGGCGCTCCAGCTCTTCCAGCACGCCGATGTGGGCCGCGCCGCGCGCCCCGCCGCCGCCCAGCACCAGGCCCACGCGCGGGCGCGGGGGCTCCTGCGCCCAGGCCGGCGCCACCGCCTGCAGCGCCAGCAGCAGCGCCAGGCCCGCGCCGGCCCACGCCCGACGGGGCCGGCTGGCGTCGCGGGGGGGGCAGTCTGCAGGGTGGAAGCGGGCCATGGGGTCGGATTCTGGCGCGGCCGCCTCAAGCCTGGCCGCCCGCGGCCGATACACGAAGACCGATGGCCCGATCTCCACGCCCCCTGCCCCCCGCCACAGCCGCCTGGTGCTGCGCACTGCTGCTGGGTTGGCTGCTGCTTTTCAGCGCCGCGGCGCGTGCCACTGCGGGCGGCCCGGCGGCCGAGGGGCCCGCCAGCCTGCTGCTCGACAGCCGCCCTGCCGTGCCTGTCTGGCCCGCGGTGCAGGTGCTGCCCGACCCCGCAGCCCAGTGGTCGCTGAACGACGTGCTGGCCACGCCGCAGCGCTTCCAGGTGCCCACCGGCACCGTCTCGAACCTCGGCCGCAGCGCCAGCGTGCTGTGGCTGCGCTTCGCGGTGGAGGTGCCCGGCGCCCTGCCCGTGCAGCGCGTGCTGCAGATCGACTACCCCTCGCTGAACCTCATCGATGTGTATGTGCTGAGCCAGGGCGAACTGGTGCAGCACCTGCGCCTGGGCAACCAGCAGCGCGGCGCCGACAAGGTGATGCCGGCGCGCACGCACGCCGCCCCGCTGAACCTGGCGCCCGGCCGCCACGAGCTGCTGCTGCGCGTGCAGACGCAGAGCTCGATGGTGCTGCCCATCACCGTGCGCACGCCGCAAGACTTCACCGCGCACGAATCGCGGTCGCAGGTCCTGCTGGGCATCGTCATCGGCCTGGCGCTGTGCATGCT
The DNA here is from genome assembly GCF_004016505.1 of Rubrivivax rivuli. Taxonomy (GTDB): domain Bacteria; phylum Pseudomonadota; class Gammaproteobacteria; order Burkholderiales; family Burkholderiaceae_C; genus Rubrivivax; species Rubrivivax rivuli. The sequence continues at coordinate 398,680 of NZ_SACR01000002.1, forward strand.
GATCTACAGCCTCACGCACTGGATCACGCTGCGCGACGCGCTGTTCCTGGATTACGCCCTGCTGCTGGCGGGCAACCTGGTGTTCGTGCTGGCCTACTTCGGCCTGGGCGCGCAGTACCTGTGGCCCGACTGGCCCGCCCTGTCGATGAGCGTGGCGCCGATGGCGGTGATGGTGGCCGTGGCCGCGGCAGCGCGCTTCATGAACGCGGCGCTGGCGGTGTGGGAGGTGAGCCGCTTCATCTCGCGCGTGCTGCAGGGCATCAGCATCGCGGCGCTGCTGGCCCTGGGCGCCACGCTGACGGGGCTGCTCGACTACCGCAGCGCGCAGTCCGCCGTCACCGCGCTGGGCATGGTGGCCACCATCGCGGTGCTGCCGGCGGCCTACATCCGGGCCCGGCAGGGCGCTCACACGGCGGTCTACATGCTCTTCGGCTGGGCCTTCTATGCCGTGGGCGCGGTGGTCACGGCCGGGCTGCTGCGCGGCCATGTCGAGCCCACGTTCTGGGCGCAGCACGTCTACCCCTTCTCTCTGATGGTGGAGATGAGCGCCTGGATGGCCGTGCTCAGCCTGCGCGTGCAGGCCATCCACCGCAGCGCCGACCGCGCGCGCCTGGAGACCGAGACCCTGCGCACGCTGGCGCAGACCGACGCCCTCACCGGCCTGCCCAACCGCCGCGGCCTGCAGCAGCACCTGACGGCTGCGCTGCCCCAGGCGCGCCCGCAGCAGCTGCTGGCGCTGTACCTGCTGGACCTGGACGGTTTCAAGCCCGTGAACGACCGCTACGGGCACGACGTGGGCGACGCCTTGCTCGTGGCCGTGGGGCAGCGCCTGAAGACGCAGCTGCGCGCCAGCGACGTGGTGGCGCGCCTGGGCGGCGACGAATTCGTGGTGCTGGCCGCCGGGCTGCCCGACGAATCCACCGCCCAGACCCTGGGGCAGAAGATGCTGGCAGCCTTCGAAGAGCCTTTCGTCATCGAGGGGCAGCACTGCCGCGTGGGCCTGACCGCCGGCTACGCCCTGGCACCGTTGGACGGCCACACCGCCGACGAATTGATCAAGCGCGCCGATGCCGCCATGTATGCCGGCAAGGAAGCCGGCCGCCACCGCGTGCAGCGCGGCGGGCGCTCGCTCGCCACGGCCTGAAGGCGCTGCCGATGCCGGCGCTCAGTCGCTGGCGACAGCCGCCGGGCCGGCAACGGCACCCGGGCTGGCCTGCGCCGCCGCGCGGGCGCGCAGCTGGTGCACGACGCTGTCCACCGACTCCAGCAGCGCGCCGTCCAGATGGTGCGCCTGCCACACGGGTGCCGAGCCGGGCTCGGCAGGGTTCCAGTCCTGGCGGTGCAACTGCGCCGCCACGGCCCGGCACACCTCGGCCGCGCGGAGCAGGCCCGCGTCCCGGATGTGGAACACCAGCTGACCTGCACCCACCTCCACGGCAGGGTAGGCAATGTCGGCATGGTTGCGCAGCACCTCGGCCGCACGCTTGTGGAAGGCCAGCAGCAGTTCAGGCGCATGCTGCATGCGCGCCAGCAGCGCGCCGTTCAGGCTGAGCAGGCCCAGGCACATGGGCAGGCCCCGCGCCCGGGCCTGCCAGTGAGGCCCGTGAAAGGCCGCGCCGAGGCTGGACTCCGGGGCAAGACCCGTCAGCGGCGAGACATGCAGCGCACCCACCATCGCCTGGGCCTGCTGGCGCAGGGCGGCGTTCTCCTGGAGCAGCGTGGCCACCTGGTGGCGCGAGCGTTCCAGGTCGGCCTGCACGTCCTCGATGTTGCGTTCAGCCTCCAGGATGCGCACCAGCTGAGCCGCATCGCTGGCGTGGCGGGCAGCCTGCGCCGCCGTCTGCTGGCGCGCCCAGGTCAAGGCCAGGCCACAGCGCCCGGCGCGCTCGGCCAAGTCGCTGGCAACACCGTACATCCAGGGCAGGTTGCTCACATGACCGGGGCGCTGCGCGACCTCGATGCAGCCCTCGATGTGCTGCAGCGCCTCGGCATACCGACCTGAACGGGCCAGCAGGATCGCCTTCAGGGTCAGGAACATCTGCTGGCGTTCCGCATGCACGGGGCTGCCAGCCCCGGCCGACAAGTCCATGGCCTGCTCAAGATCGGCCATCGCCTGCCAGGCCTCGTCCACACGGCCCAGCTTTTCGAGCAGGCTCGCCCGGTTGCCCAGGGCCGGCTCGCGCCGGTTGACGGCCCCGAGTTCGGCGATGTCGCGGATCAAGGCCTCGACCAGGGCCAGGCCTTCCTCGTAGGTGGCCCGTGCCTGGGCGGCATGGCGCTCGGCCTCCAGCTGCTCGCCCAGGTTGATGAGGAAGACGATCTCGTTGCAGCGCTCGGCCAGGATCTGCTGCGTGGCGTTCTGGCTGATGGCATAGGCCAGGCTGTCCCGACACAAGCGCAGGCCGCTCTGCGCGTTGCTCTTGTCGCGAAACGCCGCCGCCATGTAGCTCTTGCAGCGCATCAGGTCCTCCGGGCTGCCCGAGGCCCGCAGCACCTCGTGGGCTGCCTGCAGATACCGAAGGCCCAAGGCGCTGTCACCCGCGGCCACGTGAACGCAGCCCAAGGCCAGCCGCGCCTGGGCTTCGAGCTGATCGCTGCCTTCAGCGCGCGCCACCTGCAGGGCCTGCGCCGCCAGCCTGGCAGCCGCGCCCGCCGTGCCGCGCCGCAGGGTCAGTGCAGAACACAGCGCCAGCGCCTGCACGCGTGCAGTGGGCGAAGGGACCTGGCCTGCCAACACCAGGGCGCGCTCCGCGAGCAGCTGGGCCTCGTCGAACCGGCCGGCGTCGCGGGCAGCCTTGGCCTGTTGCAGCAGGTCAAGCACCCCGGCGGCACCCGGCTCTGCCAAGGGTTTGCCGCCGGCCGGGGCGACCGAAGCGTCCCGGAGCTGCCCCACGAACCGGTAGCCCACGCCATGCACCGAGGCGAAGAAGGCGGGCTGCTGGGCCGTATCGCCGCAGGCACGCCGCGCTTCCATCATCGCGCGCGCCAGCATCTTGGAAGAGACGCTGGGCCGGGGCCAGACCTCCTTCAACAGCTCGGCATGCGGCACCACGCGCGCACGGTGCGCGATGAGGTAGAGCATCAGATCGAAAACCCGCCGCCGCAGGGCCTGGGGCCGGCCATCGACGAGAAGCTCACGCGTGCCGGCCCGCAACTCGCAATTCCCGAAGCAAAGGACAGGGGGCTGGGCCGCGACGGGCGGTTCGTGGGCGATGCGGTTCATGAAGCTGCGGCGTGGCACCGGGTGGCGTTGGAAGAGCCGGGGCGACCTCGGCCGCGGCGAGGCCGCGACCCTAACGGGCCCCCGAGGGCAGGCAGGCGGCCCGCGGGTTCAATCCTGGCTCAATCTTGTCGCCGCGGCCGCCAGAGTGTGGCTCCGATCACTTCTGATGACAAGAATGATTCTCTTCGAGGGCCAACCGCCCCGGCCTTCACGCCGACCCCTTGCTCCGACGTCCACCGTTGAAACGCGCTTTCCGACCGGGCACCGCCGCCCTGACGCTCATCCTGCTGGGGCCAGCGCTCCTGCTGGCGGTGTTCAGCTTCCACGGGCCGAAGGGAGGCCCCCAGGCTGCAAGGACCCCGTGGCTGGCCGAAGCACACGCTGCCGACCCAGCGGGCCGGGGCTTGGCGTCTGCGCCCACCCCTGCGCCGCCTCCGAAGAGCGCGCCGTCGGCGCTCGGCCTGGCCTGGGCGGTGCTGCTGCTGGGCTACGGCGGCGGTGGTCTGCTCTGGTGGCGGCTGCACCGTCACCACCAACGGGCACGCCAGCGCATCGATCTGCTGGCACGCTTCTTCGCGAACAGCGGGGAGTCGATGGCCATCCTCGACAAGGAACTGCGCCTCATCGAAGTGAACCCGGCCTTCGAACGCGAGACCGGCCATGAGGCCGCTTCCATCCTGGGCACAGACTCACGCCTGCTGCTGGCCGATGCGGCCCAGGATCCCGAACTTCTGGCCCAGCAGTTCGGCACCCTGGCCACCACCGGGCTGTGGCGCGGCGAGGTGTGGGTGCGGCACAAGGAAGGCCACGAGTACCCGCGCTGGACGACGATGTCGGTGGTGCGCGACGAACTGGGCCGGGTCACGCACTACGTGTGCAGCGCCATCGATCTCTCGCAAGTCAGGCAGGCCGAGGAGAGCCTGCGACACCTGGCCAGCCACGACCCGCTGACGCAACTGCCCAACCGCGCCCACCTGAGGGGCCAGCTCGAGGTGGCGCTCGCCGCGGCCCATCGCGACCGGCACGGGCTGGCCGTTCTGTTCGTCGACCTCGACCACTTCAAGAAGGTCAATGACAACCTGGGCCACGGCGTGGGCGACGCGCTGCTGGTGGAGGTGGCGCGCCGCCTGCGGGCGCTGGTGCGGGGCACCGACATCGTGGCGCGCCTGGGCGGCGACGAATTCGGGCTGGTGCTCACGACCGAGAGCCCGGGGGCGGCCGCGGCCGCCGAGGCCCTGGCCAGCAAGGTCTTGCACAGCCTGAGCCAGCCGTGTGTGGTGCAGGGGCACGAGATCTACTCCAGCCCGAGCATCGGCATCGCGCTGGCCCCGGACAACGGCGAAGACAGCGCCACGCTGATGAAAAACGCCGACGCGGCGATGTACCACGCCAAGCGCCAGGGCCGGAACAACTACCAGTTCATCACGCCGGCCTTGAGGGAGTCCATGCAGATGCAGCTGGCGCTGGATGTCGGCCTGCGCGGCGTGGCACGACGAGGCGAACTCGTGCTGCACTACCAGCCGCAGCTGGACTTGCGCAGCGGGCTCATCATCGGCGTGGAAGCGCTGGTGCGCTGGCAGCACCCCCAGCTCGGGCTGGTGCCGCCCTCCAACTTCATACCCCTGGCCGAGGAAACCGGGCAGATCGAGCCCATCGGCCTGTGGGTGCTGGAGCAGGCGCTGCAGCAGGTGGCGCTCTGGCGCCAGGCCGGGCATGCCAGGCTGCGCGTGGCCGTGAACGTCTCTGCCCGGCAACTGCAGGCCGACAGCTTCGTGGGCGAGGTGGCCCGGGCGCTGGAACGGCATCACCTCCCCAGCAACGCGCTGGAGCTGGAGCTGACCGAAGGCGTCGCGATGGGCGACCCCGAGCGCATGGCCACGCTGCTCGGGCAGTTGCGCCGCATCGGCGTGGCCGTGGCCATCGACGACTTCGGCACGGGCTACTCCAGCCTGGCCTATCTGAAACAGTTGCCCTTGAGTTGCCTGAAGCTCGACCGCAGCTTCGTGAGCGACATCGAGCGTGATGCCAACGACGCCGTCATCTGCTCGGCCTCCATCCAGCTGGCGCACAGCCTGGGCGTGGGCGTGGTGGCAGAGGGGGTGGAAACCACCTCGCAGCTGGAGTTCTTGCGCCACCTGGGCTGCGACGTGGTGCAGGGCTACTTCATCAGCCGGCCGCTGAGCAGCGCCGACTGCTCACGCTTCCTGCAGGAAGAGGCTGCGCCGCGCCGCGGCGGCCCCACGCCGCCCGCGACGCCGCGGGCTGCCTGAGCGCCCATGGCGCCAGGCCCGGCGCCTACTGCACGAAGCCGATCGTCGATCGCTTGCCGCTGGCACCGGGCAGATCGGCCAGCTCGATGGTGCTGCGGCCGGCCAGCCGGGCATTGCCGAAGGCCGTCATCCAGGCGCGGCGCATCTCGCGCGGGGCGGTGCTGGCCAGGCGTTCGAGCACGGCCTCCGAAGGCTGCTCGTCGAAGCGCTGGCCCCAGTCGTGGCTGGCGCGCAGCTGGCGGTACAGGCGCAGCGCGATGGCGCGCGCCGCATCGGCATCGGGCGCCTGCACCTCGAACACGTTCATGCGGTTGAGGATGGGCTCGGGGATGCTGCGCTCGTCGTTGGCCGTGGCCACCCAGATCACCTGGCTGGCGTCGATGGCGACCTCGGCGAACTCGTCGGTGAAGGCGCCGGCGGTGTCGTGCTCCAGCAGGCTGTACAGCGCGCCCAGCGGGTCGTAGGCGTGCTCGGCGCGCGCCTTGTCGATCTCGTCGACCACCATCACCGGGTTGGCGTACTGGCCGTCGACCAGGGTCTCGAAGACCTTGCCCGGCCGCGCGCCCTTCCATTGGCTGGAGGCGCCGCTGAGCACCCAGCCGGCGGTGAGGCTGCTCATGCTGATGAAGCCCAGGCCCGTGCCCAGCAGCTGCGCGATCTCGCGCGCGAAGTGGGTCTTGCCGATGCCCGGCGGGCCCAGCAGCAGCATGGGCGTGATCTCCAGCGCGTCGCGGCTGTCGGTGCACAGCGCGAGCTGGCGCTTGACGTCGTCGAGCACCGCATTGAAGTTGGGCATCTCGTCGTAGAGATGGTCCATGGCCGGCAGGCCGCCGGGCTTGACCTGGAAGCGCTCGGGGCCCTTCTCCAGCATGCGCTCGTAGGTGGCACGCAGGTTCTCGTGTTCACGCTGGGGCAGCTTGTCGAGGCGCTTTTCCACCTCGTCCAGGCGGTACACCGCCCGCATGCGGGCCACGGGCAGACCGTGGCCGAGGTGAGAAACAGGGACCAGGCCGGTTTCAGCGCTCATCAGGCGGGCTCCTTCCACTTGCACCGAACGTTTGCACGGGACACACGGACGACAAGAGAACCTTGCAGGTGCGTCTTGATTGAAGCAAAGCGTGCCACAAGCAGGCCTTGAATCAAACCCGGTCTCACACCGCAAATCGGGGCATCAGGGCTCGTTCGGCCCCGGCTTGCGGGCAGGCTTCACGCCAGCGCCATGCCGTTCGTCGCCGCTTTCTGCCGCTGGCCGCTGCAAGCCTGCAGACCATCGCAAGCCCGTCGCGGCGCGGGGCGGCGCTGCCTACAGTGCACCCATCGACAAAGCGCAACGCAACACCGCACAGAAGGACACCCCGCCATGAACACCACCGCCCAGAACACCCTGAAGCCCGCCACCCCCGCCCGCCTGTCGGCCCTGGCCCTGGCCAGCGTGATGACGGTGGCCATGCTGCTGGCCGTCAACGGCCTGGCCACCAGCGAGCCCACCGCAGCGCAACTGGCGCACCATGGCGTCACGGCGCCCAAGGCCTGAAACCGCCCCCGGGCCCACGCCGGCCGCCCTGGCGCGGCCCACCGATCACTCCTGAGTCTCAGTCAACACCGAGACCCTTCCAGCCCCGGCTTGCCGGGGCTGTTTTTTTGGGTTCGTGCGCCTTGCACGAACCGCCTCTCTTCGGGGCGGCGCGCCCAGCGCCAGTGCCGCCACGCGGCCAGCCCTGCCCTCAGAACGTGCGGCCCTTGCGGTACTGCGCGTGCTGGCGGCGCGCCAGCGGCGCGGCGGCGGCCAGCGCCGTGAACGAGGCCCCGGCGTGCGCGTGCGAGATGGCCAGGCCCAGGGCGTCGGCCGCGTCCTTGCCGGGCAGCGCGGGCAGCTTGAGCAGGCGCTTGACCATCTCCTGCACCTGGGCCTTGTTGGCCAGGCCGTGGCCCACCACGGCCTTCTTCATCTGCAGCGCCGTGTACTCGGCCACCGTCAGGCCGCCCGAGACCAGCGCGGCCAGCGCGGCGCCGCGTGCCTGGCCCAGCAACAGCGTGCTCTGAGGGTTGACGTTGACGAAGACGATCTCGGCGCAGGCGCAATCGGGCGTGTAGCGCTGCACCACCTCCTTCACGCCCTCGAAGATGATCTTCAGCCGGCCCGGCAGGTCGCCGCGCGGCGCTTCCAGCGTGCTGATGGTGCCGCTGGCCACGTAGGCCAGGCGCGGGCCGTCGGCCTCGATGACGCCGAAGCCGGTGCGCTGCAAACCGGGGTCGATGCCGAGGATGCGCATCAGAGCTTGAAGTACCAGCGGACCGAATGGAAGAACACGGGCGCCGCGAAACACAGCGGCGCCAGCCGGTCCAGCAGGCCCACGGCGCCCGTGACGCTGGCGGTGTTGCCCCAGTAGCGCACGCCGGCGTCCTTCTTCAGCGCCTTCATCACCAGTTCGCCCAGCGTGCCGGCGCCGCCGGCGATGAAGGCCATCGCCAGCGCCTGCCCGGCCTTGAAGGGCGTGACCCAGTACAGCAAGGCCCCCGTGATGCCCGCGGCCAGCGCGCCCGCGAACCAGGCCCGGTAGCTGAAGCTGCGGTCGATGTGGCGCGCCACGGGCCGGCGGCGCAGCCAGCGGCTGCAGGCCTCCTGCACCAGTTGCGCCACCACCGCCACCACCACCAGGAAGAACAGCAGGAAGGCCCCGCGCCCCTCGAAACGCGGGAAGTTCAGCAGCAGCAGCGCGGGCGCGTGGCTCAGGCCGTAGACGCAGACCATGATGCCCCACTGGATCTTCGCGTTGCGCTCCAGGAAGCGCTCGGGGTCGCCGGCCAGGGCACTGGCCACCGGGATGGCGAGGAAGACGTAGACCGGGATGAAGACGGTGAACAGGTCGAAGAAGCGCCCGCCAGCCATCACGTACTGCAACGGCAGCACCACGAAGAACGCCAGCAGCAGGCTGCGGTGGTCGGCCCGGCGCGTGTGCATCAGCGTGATGAACTCGCGCAGCGCGAAGAAGCTGAAGGCGCCGAAGAGCAGCGTGGCCCCCACCGGGGCCGTGACCCACGCCAGCCAGAAGACCAGAGAACCCACCCACAGCGCACGCATGTCGCGCAGCAGGCGCAGGCGGCGGTCGCTCGCCTCGCCCTCGCGACGCAGCAGCAGCAAGGCCAGCAGCGAGCCCACGGCCAGCAGCCCGAAGAGCACCACGAACAGCAGGCTCACCTGCTGGTCGACGCTGAGCTCGCGCAGGGTTCTCATGCGCCGCTCAGGCCAGGTGCGGACGCAAGTCCACCACGGCCTGCCGTGCGCGGGCGAGGAAATCGCGCTTGTCTTCACCGGCCTGCAGTTGCAGCGGCGCGCCGAAGGTCACGGTGCACAGGATCGGCACCGGCACCACCTCGCCTTTGGGCATGACGCGCTGCACGTTGTCGACCCACGCCGGGATCAGCTGCACCTGCGGGAACTGCTCGGCCAGGTGGAACAGGCCGCTCTTGAAGGCCTGCGGCTCGCCCTTGTTGCTGCGCGTGCCCTCCGGAAAGATCACCAGCGAATCGCCGTTGCCCAAGGCCTGCACCAGCGGCTCCAGCGGGTCTTGGTCGTCGGTGCGCGTGCGGCTCACGTAGACGGCGTTGAAGACCTCGCGCGTGATCCAGTGCTTCAGCGGCGTGGCCGTCCAGTAATCCTTGGCCGCGATGGGCCGCGTGACCGCGCGCAGCTCATGCGGCAGCGCCGCCCAGATCAGCACCCAGTCGAGGTGGCTCTGGTGATTGGCGAAGTAGATGCGCTGCTCGGCCTTGGGCGGGCAGCCCTTCCAGTGCCCCTGCGCGCCCGTGATCAGGCGCGCAATGAAGGCCAGCAGGCCGCCCGCAACATCGGCGCGTGTCATGGGCGGAGGGTTTGCGACACCGTCAGTGTCTGAAATGGCGGGTGCCGGTGAAGACCATGGCGATGCCGCGTTCGTCGGCCGCCGCGATCACCTCGTCGTCGCGCATGCTGCCACCGGGCTGGATGACGCAGGTGGCGCCTTCGTCGATCACCACGTCCAGCCCGTCACGGAAGGGGAAGAACGCATCGCTGGCCACGGCCGAGCCGGCCAGACTCAGGCCGGCCGCGTTGGCCTTCACACGCGCGATGCGCGCGCTGTCGAGCCGGCTCATCTGGCCGGCACCCACGCCCAGCGTGGCGCCGCCGCCGCAGAAGACGATGGCGTTGCTCTTCACGAACTTGGCCACCTTCCAGGCGAAGAGCAGGTCGTCCATCTGCGCCGCCGTGGGCGCCAGCCTGGTGACCACGCGCAGCTCGCCCGGCGCCACGTTCTTCACGTCGGGCGTCTGCAGCAGCATGCCGCCGCCCACCCGCTTGAAGTCCAGCGCGTTGGCGTCGGCGCCCAGCGGCACCTCCAGCAAGCGCACGTTCTGCTTGGCGGCGAAGAGCGCCCGTGCCTCGGGCGTGATGGCCGGTGCGATCAGCACCTCCACGAACTGCTTGTGCTCGCCGATCTGCCGCGCCGTGGCTTCGTCCAGCGGACGGTTGAACGCGAGGATGCCGCCGAAGGCCGAGGTGGGGTCGGTCTTCCACGCCTGGATGTAGGCCGCCACCTGGCTGCTGCCTACCGCCACGCCGCAGGGGTTGGCATGCTTGACGATCACGCAGGCCGGCACGTCGAAGGTCTTGACGCACTCCCAGGCGGCGTCGGCATCGGCGATGTTGTTGTAGCTGAGCTCCTTGCCCTGCAGCTGCACCCAGCCGGCCAGCAGGCCCGGGGCGACCTTGGCGTCGCGGTAGAAGGCGGCGGCCTGGTGCGGGTTCTCGCCGTAGCGCATGTCCTGCGTCTTGGTGAGCTGCAGCGTGTAGGTGGCGGGGAAAGGCTCGCGCGCGGGCACGGCGTCGGCCTGTGACTCCACGCCCGGCTGCAGCGCGCCGAGGTAGTTGCTGATCATGCCGTCGTAGGCCGCGGTGTGTGCATACACCTTCTTGGCCAGGCGGAACTTGGTGCTGCGCTGCAGGCCGCCGGCACGCAGCTCGGCCAGCACTTGCGCGTAGTCGCTCGGGTCGATGAGCACCGCCACATCGGCCCAGTTCTTGGCCGCGGCGCGCAGCATGGCCGGGCCGCCGATGTCGATGTTCTCGATGGCGTCTTCCAGCGTGCAATCGGGCCGCGCGGTGGCCATCGCGAAGGGGTAGAGGTTGACCACCAGCAGGTCGATGGTCTGGATGCCGTGCGCGGCCAGCGCGGCCATGTGCTCGGGGAGGTCGCGCCGCGCCAGCAGGCCACCGTGGATGCGCGGGTGCAGCGTCTTCACGCGGCCGTCCAGCATCTCGGGGAAGCCGGTCACTTCGGCCACCTCGGTGACGGCCAGCCCGGCATCGGCCAGCAGCCGCGCGGTGCCGCCGGTGGACAGCAGGCGCACGCCCTGCGCAGCCAGGGCCTGGGCAAATTCGACGACGCCGGTCTTGTCGGAGACCGAGATCAGGGCGGTGAGGGGGGCGTTGCTGGTAGGTGCAGCCAAGATGCGCTTTCCTTGCGGCCGGCGAGGGCCGCGTTCATTTCAGAAGCTTGTGGTCGAGCAGCTTGCGCCGCAGCGTGTTGCGGTTGATGCCCAGCCATTCGGCGGCCTTGCTCTGGTTGCCCTCGGCGTGGCGCAGCACCACCTCCAGCAACGGCTTCTCGGCCGCGCCGAGAAAGAGCTCGTGCAGGTCGGCGGGGTCGGCACCGCGCAGGTCTTTCAGGTACTGCTCCACGCTCGTGCGGATGCAGGCATCGATGTCTTTCTTGCTCATGCGGCTTGGGCCGCCGGCTCGGTGGCTTCGGCGCCGTCTTCATCGTTGGCGGCCAGGGCCGCGGCCTGCTGAGGCAGCAGCGGGTGCGTCTCGGCCAGGGACTCGAAGTAGTCGTTCACCGCGCGCAACTGCGCGCCGGTGTCGTCGATCAGGTTCATCTCGGCGCGGAAGGCCTCGCCGCCGGGCAGGGCCCGCACCGCCCAGCCGATGTGCTTGCGCGCGCTGCGCACGCCAATGTGCTCGCCGTACAGGCCGTAGTGCTGGTGCAGGTGCTCGGTGAGCCAGCGCCGCACCTCGTGCGTGGCCGGCGGCGGCAGGTGCTCGCCAGTGGCCAGGAAATGCAGGATCTCGCGGAAGATCCAGGGCCGGCCCTGTGCCGCGCGGCCGATCATCAGCGCATCGGCGCCCGTGGCGCGCAGCACCTGCAGCGCCTTCTCGGGGCTGTGGATGTCGCCGTTGGCCACCACCGGGATCTTCAGCGCCGCCTTCACCGCGGCCACGGTGTCGTACTCGGCGCAGCCCTTGTAGCCCTGCTCGCGCGTGCGGCCGTGCACGGTGACCATGGCCACGCCCGCACTCTCGGCCATCTTCGCCAGGCGCACGGCGTTGCGTTCGGCCTGGCACCAGCCGGTGCGCATCTTCAGCGTCACGGGCACGTTCAGCGGCGCGCAGGCGGCCACCACGGCCTCGACGATGGCGGTGGCCAGCGGCTCGTCCTGCATCAGCGCCGAGCCGGCCCACTTGTTGCACACCTTCTTGGCCGGGCAGCCCATGTTGATGTCGATGATCTGCGCGCCGCGGTCGACGTTGTAGCGCGCGGCATCGGCCATCTCGGCAGGGTCCACACCGGCGATCTGCACCGCGATGGGCGCCGGCTCGCCTTCGTGGTCGGCCCGGCGCGAGGTCTTCAGGCTCTTCCAGAGCTCACGCTTGCTGGTGACCATCTCGCTGACCGCATAGCCCGCGCCGAGACTGCGGCACAGCATGCGGAAAGGGCGGTCGGTGACACCGGCCATCGGTGCGACGAACAGCTTGTTCGGCAGTTCGATGGAGCCGATGCGCATGGAAGGGAGGGCCGGTGGTGGTGCTGAAAAATGAGGCGCGAGTATAGCCAGCCCACCCGCCAGCGGCCTTGCACGGCCTGGGCCCGGGCGGCCTGCCCATAATCCGGCCTCCCGATGGAAGCCTGGTTCCTGTCCCTCCTGCACACGCTGGCCGAGCCGACCTACGGCCTCGCCGTCGTCTTCCTCGTGGCCGTGGTCTCGGCCACGCTGCTGCCCATGGGCAGCGAGTTCGCCGTCATCGGCCTGCTCAAGCTCAACGCCGATCTGTTCTGGCCGGCCGTGCTGGTGGCCACCGTCGGCAACACGATCGGCGGCGCCATCAGCTGGTGGATGGGCTACGGCGCCGAAGCCCTGTACGAGAAGATCCAGCACAAGAAACTGGAACTGCGGGCCCTGCGCTGGCTGGAGAAGCTCGGCCCCAAGGCCTGCCTGCTGAGCTGGCTGCCCGCGGTGGGCGACCCGCTGTGCGCGCTGGCCGGCTGGCTCAAGCTGCCTTTCTGGCCCTGCGTGTTCTACATGGCCATCGGCAAGTTCCTGCGCTACGTCACGATGACGGCGGCGCTGCTGTGGCTCTTTCCGGGGCAGTTGAGTCTGTAACGGGGTTGTGGCCTTCGCCAGCAGCGCGGCAGGCCGCCACAATGCCGGCCTCTTCTGCCCGCCCTGCCGCAAGCCATGAGCACCGCCACCCCCGCCTACGAACAGCTGGCCTCCACCTGGACGCGCCTGCACAACCTCGAACACCTGCAGGCCATCGCCGGCTGGGACCACGCCGCCAACATGCCCCCCAAGGGCAACGAGGCGCGCGCGGCCGCGCTGGCCGAGATGGCCGCGCTGCTGCACCGCATGCGCACCGACCCGAACCTGGGCCACGGCCTGCAGTGCGCCGAGCAGGAGCCGCTGAGCGAAGAGCAGCGCGCCAACCTGCGCGAGATGCAGCGCCAGTGGCAGGCCGCCACCGCGCTGCCCGAAAGCCTGGTGCAGCGCCAGCAGATCGTCACCTCGCGCTGCGAACACGCCTGGCGCCAGCAGCGCCCGGCCAACGACTGGGCCGGCTTCGCACCGCAGCTCAAGGAAGTGCTGGCCCTGGCGCGTGAAGAGGCCCAGCTGCTGGCCGACAAGAGCGGCCTGCGCCCCTACGACGCGCTGATGGACCGATTCGAGCCTGGCATGCGCTGCACGCAGGTCGATCAGGTCTTCGGCGACGTGCGGCGCTGGCTGCCAGGCCTGATCCAGCAGGTCATCGCCAAGCAGGCGCAGGAAGACGTGATCCTGCCCGTGGGGCCCTTCGCCATCGAGAAACAGCGGGCGCTGTGCGAGCAGGTCATCCGCCTGCTCGGCTTCGATTTCGAGGCCGGCCGGCTCGATGTCAGCACCCACCCCTTCTGCGGCGGCGTGCCGGAGGACGTGCGCCTGACCACGCGCTTCCGCGATGACGAGTTCATCACCAGCCTGATGGGCACCATCCACGAAACCGGCCACGGCCGCTACGAGCAGAACCTGCCGCGCGAGTGGCTCGGCCAGCCCATGGCGCAGGCGCGCAGCATGGCGCTGCACGAGAGCCAGAGCCTGAGCTTCGAGATGCAGCTGGGCAGCCACCCCGGCTTCGTGGCGCGCCTGGCACCCATGGTCACCGCCACCTTCGGCGCGCAGCCGGCCTTCACGCCGCAGAACCTGCACCGGCTCATCACGCGCGTGAAGCCCGGGTTCATCCGTGTCGATGCCGACGAAGTCACCTACCCGGCCCACGTCATCCTGCGCTACGAGATCGAGAAAGCGCTGATCGAAGGCGAGGTCGAGGTCGACGACATCCCGGCGCTGTGGGACGCGAAGATGATGGAGCTGCTGGGCGTCGACACGCGCGGCAACTTCAAGGACGGCGCCATGCAGGACGTGCACTGGCCCTCGGGCCTGTTCGGCTACTTCCCGTGCTACTCGCTGGGCGCGATGTACGCGGCGCAGTGGTTCGCCACCATGCGCCGGCAGATGCCCGACCTGGACGCCCGCATCGGCGCGGGCGACCTCGCCCCGGTGTTCGACTGGCTGCGCGACAACATCTGGACGCAGGCCAGCCGCTGGACCACCGACGAGCTGGCCCGCCGGGCCAGCGGTGAGCCGCTGAACGCGGCCCACTTCAAGGCGCACCTGGAAACGCGCTACCTGGGCTGATTCAGCGCGGCTGGGCAGGGCGGCCGTCGAGCGAACGGCCGTCGTCGAATTCTGTGGGCGCCTCGGCGCGCTGGATGGTCATGAAGTCGGTGTGGCTCATCTCCTCGATGACCACCGTCTTCTCGATGTCGAAGGGCTGGTTGCTGACCTCGGCGCGGCGCGCTTCCAGGCTGTCCATCACGCGGTGCAGCAGGTCCTGCAGCGGCCGGTCGTCTTCAGGCAAGGGCAGGCTGGCCAGTTGCGAGGCGATGCGGCCCAGCGCGGGCGTCGACGCCGCGGCCAGCGCGGGCAGGCCCTCGGCCAGCAGGCCCCGCTCCAGCGCCGCCAGATGAGGCAGCACCTCGCGCGAGCCGCGCACGCGGTCGAGCAGGCGGCCCAGCGCTTCAGCCATCAGCCGCCCGCGCAGGCGGTCTTGGGGGGCAGGGCTGGGCGGTGGGGAAAGGCTCATGTTCGGGCTCGAAGCAGGCGGCGGGCTCGCGCATGGCGCATGTTGCCGCAAGCCAGCCCGCACGTCACCGACGTGGGCGCCGGCAGCGACATTTCGTCACGTTGAGCCCGCCCGGGCGGCCTCAGCGCGCGGCCAGCGCGCGCTCCAGGTCGTTCAACACCTCGTCCAGGCGCTGCAGCGCCCGACCCGCCTCGGTGCGCGAAGCCGGCAGGGCCGCCGGGCGGCGACCGATGCGGCGGCGCAACAAGCGCCGCTGGGCATCGTCCAGCACGGCCTCGTCCAGCACCAGGCCCTGCGCGGACAGCGTGGCGCGCAGTTCGCTGCGGCGTGAACGCAGGTCGGCCCGCGTGTGCTGGTAGGCGTGTTCGGCCAGCACGCGCCGCTGCGAGTAGCCGAAGGTGTTGGCCAGGAACATCTCCGGGTCGGCGTGGTCGGGCTCGAAGAGCAGGATGTCGGTGCCCGGATGGCTGGCCTCGTAGCCCTTCATGCCCAGTTCCAGGCGCGAGTGGATGAGCGAGCGGAAGGTCTGGCTCAGCACCAGCGGCAGGCCGCCGGCTACCAGCTGCGGAATGCGCTCGCTGGCACCGCCCAGCACGCGGTGGCGCGGGGCTTCGCGGGAAGAGGCGCCGCGGGCATCGAAAGGCACCAGCGGGTTCAGGCACAGCAGCAGGTCCAGGCCCTCGTCCAGCAGCACGCGGGCGTGCAGCGTCTTCTTCAGGGCACCGTCCACGTACCAGCGGCCGTTGATGGGCTCGGGTGGGAACAGCCCGGGCAGCGCGGCACTGGCGGCCACGGCCTGCGAGATGGGCACGTGGTCCCAGCCGGGCAGGCCGAAGGGCGCGGCCTCGCCGCTGTCCAGGTCGGTGGCCACCAGCACCAGGCGGCGGCCGCGCTCACGCTGGAGCTGGCGGAAATCGTTGCTGCGGCCGGGTGCGGAGAACACCTGCGCCAGTTGGGCCTGCAGCGCGGCGTTGCTGAACAGTCCCGCAGGCAGCACGCGCCCCAGGCGTTCGGCCGCGGCCAACAAGGTGCGGCCGCGCACGGTGACGTCCCAAGCGGCCTGGCCGGCCAGCCGCGGGGCGGCCAGCAGACGCTGGGCGTACTCCTGCCACGCGGGGCGGAAGAAGAGCCCGGGGCGGATCAGATCGGTGGCCGGCCCCTCGTTCTCGACGAAGGAGGTGCACAGCTGCCTGGGCGTCAGGCCATTGGCGAGGCCCGCGGCGATGAAGCTGCCGGCCGAAACACCGACGTAGCCGTCGAGCGCCGTGAAGTCGAGACCCGGCAGGGCCTCGGCCAGGGCGCAGAGCGCGCCAATCTCGTAGATGGCGCCGAGCGGTCCGCCGCCGGCCAGGGCCAGCCCGATGCGCGGGCGCGTTACGGGCACGGCAAGGCTCGGACGCCGACGTCAGCGGCCTGGATCAGGCGGCAGCTGCCGGCTTGGCGGCGGTCTTGCGGGCGCGCTTGACGGGCGCCTTCTCGGCCACGGCTTCCACGGCGGCGGGCTTGGCCACCGGCTTGGCCTTCACAGCCTTCGCGGCCGGCTTGGCGGCGGCCTTCACGGCAGCCTTCGGCGCCGCGCCCTTGCCCAGCTTGGCCACGGCGGCGGCCAGCGCGTCCACGCGCTCGGCCAGGGCCTGCACGTCCTTCGCGGTGGGCACGCCCAGCTTGTTCAGCGCCTTGGCGGTGCGGGCTTCGAAGATGCTCTCCAGCTTGTCCCAGTTCTGGCCGGCCTTGTTGCTGACGGTGTCGGCCATCGCGCTCATCTTGCCGGTGACTTCGCTGATCTTCTCTTCGGCGATGCCCTGCGTCTTCTTCTGCAGCGTCATGCCTTCCTTGACCAGGGCCTCGAAGACCTTGGTGCCTTCTTCCTGGGCCTTGCTGAAGGCGCCCATGCCGGCCAGCCAGATCTGCTGGGCCGAATCCTTCACGGCGCCGGCCAGTTGACTGTGCTTCGCAGCTTCGGGGGCGCTGGGGGCGGCGGCTTTCGTCTTCTTGACCATGGTGGCTTCCTCTGGGTTGCTGCGGCCGAAGCCGCTTGTTGTGGGGGCTGGTGCCACGGCGCGGAATGCGGCAACACCACGACGATGAATATAGGGTTCCCCCCTGGGGGGCGCAGCCTAAATCTCTAGTGAGACGGCTCTATGCTGTGCGCCCACCGCACCACCCTGAACCATCCCCGCGAGGAGCACTGCATGCAGTATTTCGTGACCGGCGCCACCGGCTTCATCGGCAAGAGACTCGTCAAGGCGCTGCTGGCGCGGCGTGGCGCCAAGGTGCACTTCCTCGTGCGCGCGGGCAGCGAAAGCAAGCTCGCTGCGCTGTACGAGTACTGGGGCCTCAGCGGCTCGGGCAAGGCCCGCGCAGTGCCGGTGACGGGCGACCTCACGGCCAAGAAGCTGGGCGTGGTGGCCGATGCGCTGAAGGCGCTGAAGGGCCAGATCGATGCGGTCTACCACCTCGCTGCCGTGTACGACCTGGGCGCCGACGCCGAGAGCCAGGTGCAGGTGAACGTCGAAGGCACGCGCAACATGGTCGAGTTCGCCAAGGCCATCGACGCCGGGCACGTGCACCATGTCAGCAGCATCGCCGCGGCGGGCCTGTACGAAGGCGTGTTCCGCGAAGACATGTTCGACGAGGCCGAGGGCCTGGACCATCCGTACTTCATGACCAAGCACGAGAGCGAGAAGATCGTGCGCAAGGAGTGCAAGGTGCCCTGGACGGTGTACCGCCCGGCCCTGGTGGTGGGCGACAGCAAGACCGGCGAGATGGACAAGATCGACGGGCCCTACTACTTCTTCAAGCTCATCCAGCGCATGCGGCAGATCCTGCCGCCGTGGATGCCCAGCGTGGGCATCGAGGGCGGCCGCATCAACATCGTGCCGGTGGACTTCGTCGTCGCCTGCCTCGACCACATCAGCCACGACAAGCACAACCACACCGGCAAGTGCTACCACCTGGTGGACCCCAAGGGCTACCGCGTGGGCGACGTGCTCGACATCTTCAGCAAGGCCGCGCACGCCCCGAAGATGAACCTCTTCGTCAACGCCGCACTGCTGGGCTTCATCCCCAAGAGCGTTAAGAAGGGGATGATGGCGCTAGCCCCGGTGCGCCGCATCCGCAACGCGGTGATGAAGGACCTGGGCCTGCCCGACGACATGTTCACCTTCATCAACTTCCCGACGCGCTACGACCGCCGGGAACTCGATGCGGTGCTCAAGGGCAGCGGCATCGAATGCCCCGACCTGCGCGACTACGCCTGGCTGCTGTGGGACTACTGGGAGCGCCACCTCGACCCCGACCTCTTCATCGACCGCAGCCTGAAGGGCACGGTGGGCGGCAAGGTGGTGCTGGTGACGGGCGGCAGCAGCGGCATCGGTCTGGCGGCGGCGCACAAGTTCGCCGAGGCCGGCGCCACCACCATCATCTGCGGGCGTGACCAGGACAAGCTCGACGAAGCCTGCGCCGAGGCCAAGGCCAAGGGCTACAGCTTCGTGGCCTACTCGGCCGACATCGCCGACATGGCCGACTGCGACCGCTTCATCCAGCAGCTCATCGCCGACCACGGCGGCGTCGACTTCCTCATCAACAACGCCGGCCGCAGCATCCGTCGCGCCATCGAAAGCAGCTACGACCGCTTCCACGATTTCGAGCGCACGATGCAGCTGAACTACTTCGGCTGCCTGCGCGTGACCATGGGCCTGCTGCCGGGCATGGCGGCACGCAAGAAGGGCCATGTGGTCAACATCAGCAGCATCGGCGTGCTGACCAATGCGCCACGCTTCTCGGCCTATGTGGCCAGCAAGGCGGCGCTGGACGCCTGGACGCGCTGCGCCAGCAGCGAGTTCGCCGACCAGGGCGTGACCTTCACCACCATCAACATGCCGCTGGTGCGCACGCCGATGATCGCGCCCACCAAGATCTACAACAACGTGCCCACGCTCAGCCCAGAAGAGGCGGCCGACATGATCGCGCAGGCCTGCATCGCCAAGCCGGTGCGCATCGCCACGCGCCTGGGCATCTTCGGCGAGGTGCTGCACGCGCTGGTGCCGCGCATCGCGCAGATCACGATGAACACCACCTTCCGCATGTTCCCCGACAGCGACGCCGCCAAGGGCGAGAAAGGCAAGCCGCAGCTCAGCGCCGAGGCGGTGGCGGTGCAGGCGCTGATGCGCGGCATCCACTTCTGAGACGCACTCGCGCGGCTTCGCCGGCCCTTCATCCGCCCAAGTGACCATCCGTCGCAAGGGTGGATACGGGGCGCAGGGCCGGCATGCAGAATGCCCGGCATCGCTGTCACCCCGAGGCCCTGCCATGCATGCCACCATCGATCCGAATGCCCGCAACCGCCGGCGCCTGTTGAGCCTGGCGCTGCCCGCCGCCCTGGGCGCGGGTCTGTTCGTCCCCGGCGCCGCGCTCGCTGCCCGCGCCGGCATCGGCAAGCTGGGGGTCTTTTCGCTGATGGGCGACGGCTTGCAGTTGGTGTTCGCCGCCCCCGTCACCGACACGCGCCTGGACCGCAACCTGCGCGAGTCGCTGCCCACCAAGAACATCGGCTTCGACCAGGCAGCGCTGCGCGCCGTCACGAAGACCGTGGGCAACCACTACCCGCAGACGCAGCTGCAGATGTTCCGCGCCACGCAGCCGATGACGCTGCCCGAGCAGCGCGCCGTTGCCGACGGCGCAGCGCGCGCCGAGTTGCCGGCCTGGGTGATTGAAGCCATCAACAAGAACGGCCTCACGCACATCCTGCTGATCACGCGCAACCGCGGCGACGCGCGTTTCCCCGTGAACGACGGCTTCAGCGTCGGCCGGGGCGTGGTGGAGGGCATCGGCTACTACCTCGACAACACCACCGAGCTGAAGAACGTGGACACCGGGCTGCCCTCGTCGGGCTTCCTGGGCGCCTTCATGATGGTGCGCCTGCAACTCATGGAGGTGAAGACCGGCGACATCGTCGGCAGCGAGACCATCCGTGTCGGCCGCCTCTTCGCCGGCCGCAAGGACATCGAAGCCGAAAACATCTGGAACGCGCTCGACCCGCAGGAGAAGGTCGACGTGCTGCGCAACATGGTGGAGCAGAACGTCGAACGTGTGCTGCTCGGCGTGCTGGGCGGCGCCAGCATGCGCTGAGGTCGCGAGGCGGGCGCGGCCCGCCTCAGCGCGGCAGGGGCGGGCTCAGGCCTCGGCCACCTGCAGCACCAGCTTGCCGAAGTTCTCGCCCGTGAAGAGCTTGGGCAGCGTGCCGGGGAAAGCGGCCACGCCGCCCGTCACCACGTCTTCCTTGCTCTTCATGCGGCCGTCCTTCAGGTAGCCGGCCATCTCGGCCACCGCCAGGTGGTAACGGTCGGCGTAGTCGAAGACGACGATGCCTTCCATGCGCGCGCGGTTCACCAGCAGGCTGAGGTAGTTCTTCGGGCCCTGCACGGCGGTGGTGTTGTTGTACTGGCTGATGGCCCCGCAGATGATGATGCGGGCCTTGCGGTTGATGCGCGCCAGCACGGTGTCGAGGATCTCGCCGCCGACGTTGTCGAAGTACACGTCCACGCCGGCCGGGCAGTGCTGCTTGAGGCCCTCTCGCACGGCGTCCCACTTGGTGCTGCCCTCGGGTGCCGGGGCCTTGTAGTCGATGCAGGCGTCGAAACCGAGTTCCTTCACCACCCACTCGCACTTGGCCGGCCCACCGGCAATGCCGACCACGCGGCAGCCCTTGATCTTGGCGATCTGACCCACGGTCTGGCCCACGGCACCGGCCGCGCCCGAGACCACCACGGTCTCGCCGGCCTTGGGCTGGCCCACATCCATCAGGCCGAAGTAGCCCGTCATGCCAGGCATGCCCAGCACGTTGAGCCACTGCGTCAGCGTGCCGGCGCGCAGGTCGATCTTGACGAGGCCGCTGCGCTTGAGATGGTCGGCGGCGATGCTCCAGTACTCCTGCACGCCGGGGCCGCCGCTGACGTGGTCGCCCACGGCGAAGGCCGGGTTCTTAGAGGCCACGACCACGCCCACGCCGCCGGCGCGCATCACCTCGCCGATGCCCACGGGCGGGATGTAGCTCTTGCCTTCGTTCATCCAGCCGCGCATGGCCGGGTCCAGGCTCAGCGCCAGCACCTTGACGACCACACCGCCTTCGCCGGGTTCGGGCACGGGCTCCTCGGTGTGCTGCCAGCACTCGGGGCCGGGCAGGCCCTGCGGGCGGGCGGCCAGGCGCACCTGGTGGTTGACAAGCGTGGCCAGCGGGGCGGCGGGGGTGTTCATGGGGGGCTTTCTCCAACAGACGCAGCGCGAGAGTTCGCGCTGCCGGCAGATGCTACCGAGCCCCGGGAGGCGCCGGCGTCGCGTGCGCGACGCGGTACCGGCCTGTAGGAGGCCGCTCGGTCAGGGCGCCTTGCTCAGGGCCGTGACGGTGTACTGGCCGTCCAGCTTGTCGGCGGTGAAGCGCACGCGGTCGCCCACGGCCACGCCGTCGAGCAGCCTGGCCTCGCGCACGCGGAAGACCATGGTCATCGGCGGCATGTCCAGGTGCTTGATCTCGCCGTGTTTCAGCGTGATGCGGCCGGTGGTCTTGTCGAGCTTGGTCACCTCTCCGGCCACGGGCGCACCCTGTGCCCAGGCCGAAGCGGCCAGCACGGCGGCGGTCAAGGCAAGCAGCCAGCGCTTCATCAGAGGTCCTTCCCTGCAAACCGCCAGACGGCGGCCCTGCCTTGGAGTGTGCCGCAGGCCGATGGTTCCTGCAGGCGCGGCTTCCTACAATCGCGCCCGAGCCCACGCCCAGGATCCACCCCCATGAGCAGCCCCGACCCCGACCTGTCCCACATCACGCCGCGCGACCAGGCCGAGATCCTGGCCCAGGCCCTGCCCTACATCCGCAGGTTCCATGGCAAGACGCTGGTGATCAAGTACGGCGGCAACGCCATGACCGACCCGGCGCTGCAGCAGGACTTCGCGGAAGACGTGGTGCTGCTCAAGCTGGTGGGCATGAACCCCATCGTCGTGCACGGCGGCGGGCCGCAGATCGACGACGCCCTGGCCAAGATCGGCAAGAAGGGCACCTTCATCCAGGGCATGCGCGTCACCGACGAAGAGACCATGGAAGTGGTGGAGTGGGTGCTGGGCGGCGAGGTGCAGCAGGACATCGTCGGCCTGATCAACGCCGCCGGCGGCAAGGCCGTGGGCCTGACCGGGCGCGACGGCGGCATGATCCGCGCGCGCCAGATGAAGCTCACCGACAAGGACGACCCAAGCAAGCAGCACGACATCGGCCAGGTCGGTGAGATCACCAGCATCGACCCCAGCGTGGTCAAGGCACTGCAGGACGACCAGTTCATCCCCGTCATCAGCCCCATCGGCTTTGGCGAGAAGAACGAGAGCTACAACATCAACGCCGACTTGGTCGCCGCGAAGCTGGCCACGGTGCTGAACGCCGAGAAGCTGGTGATGCTCACCAACATCAAGGGCGTGCTGAACAAGGCCGGCGAACTGCTGACGGACCTGACGGCGCGGCAGATCGACGAGCTGATCGAGGACGGCACCATCAGCGGCGGCATGCTGCCCAAGATCGCCGGCGCCATCGACGCGGCCAAGAGCGGTGTGAACGCCGTGCACATCGTCGACGGGCGCGTGCCGCACGCGATGCTGCTGGAGATCCTGACCGACCAGGCCTACGGCACCATGATCCGCTCGCACTGAGCGGCCGGCGCGGCGGAGGCCCCATGTCCTGGATCCAGAAGGAACTCAAGCGCCGCAAGCGCAAGCCGGCAGTGCCGCCGGGCGCGGCCGCCGGTGAGGCCAGCGCCGAGGCCCTCCGTGCCGGCGAAGAAGCGCTGGCTGCGCTCTGGCAGCGGCTGGAGGCCTTCAACGACGCGCTGCCCGATGAGCTGAAGCTGCGCCGCGAAGTCGTCACCGAGGCACCGAAGCAAGGCACGGCCTTCCGCGTTTGGCTGCGCTCGCAGCAGGGCGCCTCGCTGGGTTTCACGGGCGACGGCGTGCGTTACAACTGGCCCGGCCCCAGCGGGCGGCGCAGCCACAACTTCTGGATAGGCTGGGACGCCCAGGCCGGCCGGCTGGAACTGCGCCAGCGCATCACGCCCATGCCCTCGCCCGTGATCGCGCGGCACCGCTTCGACGAGCGCCGCACCGAGCTCATCATCAAGCAACTGGTGCTGGGCAAGCGCGTGGCGGTGCGTGCACTGCGCAAGAAGCGGCTGTGGCTGTTCTGAACGGCTGCGCAGTGCGATGAGCTCGCGCCGCCGCGTCTGGCTCTTCGATCTGGACGACACGCTGCACGATGCCGCCGGTGCGTCGATGCCGCAGATCCGCGACGCCATGGGCGACTACATCGAGCAGCACCTGGGCTTCCCCCGCGCGGAGGCCGAGGCGCTGCGCAACCAGCATTGGCACCGCTATGGGGCCACGCTGCTGGGCCTGGTGAAGCACCAGGGCGTGGATGCCGCGCACTTCCTGCACCACACGCACGTGCTACCCGGCCTGGAGGCGCGCGTGCGCGGGCATCGTGCCGACATCGCGGCGCTGGCGCGGCTGCCGGGGCGCCGCTACATCCTCACCAACGCGCCGGCGGCCTACGCCGCACGCGTGCTGGGGGCCCTGGGCATCGCGCACCTCTTCGACGGCGTCATCGCCATCGAGCAGATGCAGGTCTTCGGCCGGCTGCGGCCCAAGCCCGACGCGCGCATGCTGCGCGCGGTGGCTGCGCGGCTGCGGGTGCACCCGGCGCACTGCGTGCTGGTGGAAGATACGCTCGTGCACCAGAAGGCCGCGCGCCGCGTGGGCATGGACACCGTGTGGATGCAGCGCTGGCTGCCGCCCGAGCGCAAGCGGCCGCACCGGCGGCCGGCCTACGTGGGCCTGCGCGTGCGCGCACTGCGCGCCTTGCTGCGCAGCGGCTGAACACGCGGACCGGGCCGGCGCGGCACCCGCCCTACCCCGGGTGCTGGCGCGGCGTTTGTCAGTGTTTACCTGCAAGCGGCCCCGCGCAGGCGCTGTGCAAGAATCTTTTTTGTTTCCGACACCCCGCCCCAGCCGAGCCGCCCGACCGCATGTCCGACGTGACAGATGACACCCCCCCGGTCGGCGAAGACGACCTCGACGAAGCCGCCGCCGACAGCCCCGCCGCTGCAGCGCCCATGCGCAAGCGGCCCAAGCCGGGCGAACGCCGCGTGCAGATCCTGCAGACGCTGGCCGGCATGCTGGAGCAGCCCGGCGCCGAGCGCATCACCACCGCCGCGCTGGCGGCCAAGCTGGAGGTGAGCGAAGCGGCGCTCTACCGCCACTTCGCCAGCAAGGCGCAGATGTTCGAAGGGCTCATCGAGTTCATCGAAAGCAGCGTTTTCACGCTCGTCAACCGCATCACCGAGCACGAAACCTCGGGGGCCGTGCAGGCGCAGAAGATCGTCGCCGTGCTGCTGCAGTTCGGCGAGAAGAACCCGGGCATGACGCGCGTGATGGTGGGCGACGCGCTCGTCTTCGAGCACGAGCGCCTGACGCTGCGCATGAACCAGTTCTTCGACCGGCTGGAATCGCAGCTGCGCCAGAGCCTGCGCGCCGCCGCCGAGGCGGCGGGCTCGCCCACGCCCAGTGTCGACGCGCAGGCCCTGGCCTCGGCGCTCAGCGCTCTGGCCATCGGCCGGCTGCAGCGTTACGCGCGCTCGGGCTTCAAGCGCCTGCCCACCGAGCACCTCGAACCCGCGTTGCACCGGCTGACGACCTGAGCCGCTGAGCGCGGCGACAGCGCACCCGGCCATGCTGGACATCCAAGCGGGCGGCACCACGCTGCGGCTGCTGCCGCAACGCGCGGCCTACCTGCCCGAACACCGCACGCTGCTGGTGGCCGATGTCCACATCGGCAAGGCCGTGAGCTTCCGCAAGCTGGGCGTGCCGGTGCCCGGCGGCACCACCACCGAGACCCTGCAGCGCCTGAGCGACGCCGTGGCGGCCACGGGCGCTGAAGAAATCATCTTTCTGGGCGACCTGCTGCACTCGGCACGTTCGCGCACCGCGGCCACTTGGGCGGCGGTGGCGGCCTGGCGCGACGCCCACGCGCACCTGCGCCTGACGCTGGTGCGCGGCAACCACGATGGCCATGCCGGCGACCCGCCTGCGGCCTGGAGCGTGCGCTGTGTCGACGAACCCTGGGCCCTGGGTGGCCTGGCCTTGTGCCACCACCCGCAGCCCGTTGCTGGCGCCTACACGCTGGCAGGGCACCTGCACCCGGCCGTGGTGCTGGGCGGGCGCGCGCACGAGCGCCTGCGCCTGCCCTGCTTCCACTTCGGCGCCGCGGTGGGTGTGCTGCCGGCCTTCGGCGCGTTCACTGGGATGCACGTGGTGCAGCCGCAGCCCGGCGACCGCGTCTGCGTGGTGGCCGGCGACGAAGTGCGCGCCCTGCCCGCCGCCTAAACTGCGCGCCCATGAACCCCGCCTTTGAGCACCTGCTGGTGCGCGCCGAATCGCTGCTGGCACGGCTGGAGGCCATCCTCCCGCACGCCGCCACGGCCCCAGACTGGCAGGCCTCCGTGGCCTTCCGCTACCGCAAGCGTGGCAGCGCGGGCGTGCTGGAGCCGGTGAAACACGTCTCGCGCATCACCCTGCGCGATCTGAAGGAAGTGGACGCGCAGAAAGAGCGCCTGCAGCGCAACACCGCGCAATTCGTCGCCGGCCACGGCGCCAACAACGTGCTGCTGACGGGCGCACGCGGCACGGGCAAGAGCAGCCTGGTGAAGGCCATGCTCCACGAGTACGCGCCGCAAGGCCTGCGCCTGATCGAGGTGGACAAGGCCGATCTGGTGGACCTGCCCGACCTGATCGACCTGGTGGCCGAGCGGCCCGAGAAGTTCATCGTTTTCTGTGACGACCTCAGCTTCGACGAGGGCGAGCCCGGCTACAAGGCGCTGAAGAGCGTGCTCGACGGCAGCGTGGCCGCCGCCAGCGACAACCTGCTGATCTACGCCACCAGCAACCGCCGCCACCTGCTGCCCGAGTACATGAAGGAGAACCTGAGCTACCAGCACACCGAGGACGGCGAGGTGCACCCGGGCGAGGTGGTGGAAGAAAAGATCTCGCTGAGCGAGCGTTTCGGGCTTTGGATCAGCTTCTACCCCTTCACGCAGGGCGAGTACCTGGCGATCGTTGCCCAGTGGCTGCGTTCTTTCGGCGTGGCCGAAGACGCCATCACGGCAGCACGGCAGGAGAGCCTGGTCTGGGCGCTGGAGCGCGGCAGCCGCAGCGGCCGCGTGGCCCAGCAGTTCGCGCGCGACTACGCGGGGCGGCACGGTGGCTGAGCCAGCACCAACGCCTGAGCGCCAGGCCGTCGATGTCGCGGTCGGGGTCTTGATCGATGCCGAGGGCCGCTTCCTGCTGACCAGCCGCCCTGAAGGCAAGGTCTACGCCGGCTACTGGGAGTTCCCGGGCGGCAAGCTCGAAGCCGGCGAAACCGTGGTGCAGGCGCTGCGCCGCGAGTTGCAGGAAGAACTGGGCATCACCATCGGCCACGCCGAGCCGTGGAAGATCGACCTGATGGACTACCCGCACGCCCGCGTGCGCCTGCACTTCTGCAAGGTGTGGCAGTGGACGGGCGACTTCGAGATGCGCGAAGGCCAGACCATGGCCTGGCAGACGCTGCCGGTGCAGGTGGCGCCAGTGCTGCCCGGCACCGTGCCGGTGCTGGCCTGGCTGGCCGCCGAGCAGGGTTTCGCAGGCCCCACCCACTAGACTGCGGCCCATGGACTGGCTCGATCAAGTGAAGTGGGATGCGCAGGGCTTGGTGCCCGTCATCGCCCAGGAGCACGGCACGAAAGACGTGCTGATGTTCGCGTGGATGAACCGCGAGGCGCTGGCCGCCACCGCGGCGCGCGGGCAGGCGGTGTACTACAGCCGCTCGCGGCAGCGCCTGTGGCACAAGGGCGAAGAGTCGGGCCACTTCCAGCAGGTGCACGAGATGCGCTTGGACTGCGACGCCGACGTCGTGCTGCTCAGCGTGACCCAGCACGGCCACGACCCCTCCATCGCGTGCCACACCGGCCGCCACAGTTGCTTCTTCCAGCGCCTGGACACCCGCGCTCCCGCGCCGCAATGGCAGGCCGTGGAGCCTGTGCTGAAAGACCCCGAGAGCATCTACAAATGAGCAGCAACGACACCCTGGCCCGCCTGGCCGAGGTCATCGAATCGCGCCGAGGGCAAGACCCCGACAAAAGTTACGTCGCGCGCTTGTTTTCCAAGGGCACCGACGCCATCTTGAAGAAGGTGGGCGAAGAGGCCACCGAAGTGGTGATGGCCGCCAAGGACGGCGGCGGCGCTGCCCTGGTGGGCGAAGTGGCCGACCTCTGGTTCCACACGATGGTGGCCCTGGCGCATTTCAACCTGAAACCGGCCGATGTGCTGGCCGAACTGGAGCGGCGTGAGGGCTTGTCGGGGCTGGAAGAATTCGCCCTGCGCAAGGCGCGCGAGCGTGAATCTGCCGAGGCCCAAGCCGCAGCGAAAGGAAGCAGCCGTGAGTGAAGTCATCGACACCGTCGACCGCGACAACAGCCTGAAGACCGTGGGTCACATCAGCTACCTGCTGCACGCCATCGTGGCCGTGGGCGCGGTGATCCCAGGCGCGCAGCCGGGCGTGGCGCTGCTGGTGGTGGCCTTCATCATCGACCTCGTCAAGCGCGGCGACGCCGTCGGCACCTGGCAAGAATCGCACTTCGGCTGGCGCATCCGCAGTGTGGTGATCGCGGCCATCCTCTATCTCGTCACCGCACCGCTGTGGCTGCTGTTCGCGGTGCCGGGCTGGATCGCCTGGACCTGCATCTCCATCTGGTTCCTCTACCGCGTGGTGCGCGGCTGGATGAACCTGAACGGCAACCGCCCCATCGGCGCCTGAAACCCCGCCACTTCCTTCCCCCTTGTACCCATGAGCAGCGCCGACCCGAACTGCATCTTCTGCAAGATCGTCGCCGGGCAGATCCCTGCCAAGAAGGTCTTCGAAGACGATCAACTGCTGGCCTTCCACGACATCGCGCCGTGGGCGCCGGTTCACGTGCTGGTGATTCCCAAGCAGCACATCGCGACGCTGGCCGACGTGGGACCCGAGCACGACGCGCTGCTCGGGCGCATGCTGGGCCTCGCGCCGCAGCTGATGAAACAGCTGGGCGTGACGGGGGGCTTCCGCACCGTCATCAACACCGGGCCCGACGGCGGGCAGGAGGTCTACCACCTCCACATGCACGTGATGGGCGGGCCCCGGCCCTGGGCCAAGGGCTGAATTCAGCGGGCCTGGTGCGGTGCGGGGTGAGACCCGCCTGCCACAGGCCCTTCACGCATCAACCGTAGAATCGCGGGCTTCGCCTTCGTTAGGAGAGAGATCATGGGTTCGTTCAGCATCTGGCATTGGCTGATCGTTTTGCTGGTCGTCGTGGTCATCTTCGGCACCAAGAAACTTCGCAACATCGGCAGCGACCTCGGCGGCGCCGTCAAGGGCTTCAAGGAAGGCATGAAGACCGGCGGTGACGACACGCCCGCGGCCGACACGCCGGCACAACAGGTCACCACCGCCAAGCGCAGCGACGCCAACACGGTGGACGTGGACGCGAAGACCAAGAGCTGAGCCGCTTGACTGAAGCTGCTCCTGCTGCGGCGCTGACGCCATGATGGACTTCGGCCTCGACAAGCTGGCGCTCATCGGCGCCGTGGCCCTGGTGGTCATCGGCCCCGAAAAGCTGCCGCGCGTGGCGCGCACCGTGGGTGCGCTCTTCGGCAAGGCACAGCGCTACGTCTCCGACGTCAAGGCCGAGGTGAACCGCAGCATCGAGCTCGAAGAGCTCAAGAAGATGAAGACGCAGTTCGAGGACGCCGCGCGCAACGTGGAAGACACGGTGCGCAGCGAGGTCAACTCGGCCAGTGCCGCCTTCGACAATGAATGGGCCTCGGCCACCGCCGGCCTGGACGGCGATGGCACGAACAGCGGTTCCAGCAGCATCGGCTACGAGCCGCTGGCCTCGCCGCCGCCCTACTACACGCACCCCAAGAAGAACTGGCGCCTGAAGCGTGGGGCCACGCCCCAGTGGTACAAGCAGCGCAACGGCGTGCGCACCAAGGCGCTGTCGGGCGCGGCCCGCGTGGCGCGCTTCCGTCCCAAGGCCGGCGCCGGGTCGTCCACAGGCCGATGAGCAGCAGCAACGACAACAAGCCCGACGAGCTCGCCGGCACCGAAGCGCCTTTCGTCTCGCACCTGGTCGAGCTGCGCGACCGGCTGATCCGCGCTGTCATCGCCGTGGGCGTGGTGTTCGGCGCGCTGTGTGTCTGGCCTGGCCCCGCGGGCTTGTACGACCTGCTGGCCGCGCCCATGGTGGCGCATCTGCCGGCCGACACCAAGCTGATCGCCACCAACGTGATCTCGCCCATCCTGGTGCCGCTGAAGATCACGTTGATGGCAGCCTTCATGGTGGCCTTGCCGGTGGTGCTGTACCAGCTGTGGGCCTTCGTGGCGCCGGGGCTGTATTCGCACGAGAAGAAGCTGGTGCTGCCGCTGGTGGTGAGCAGCACCATTCTCTTCATCGCCGGCGTGGCCTTCTGCTACTTCCTGGTGATTCCAGGGATGAGCAAGTTCATCCAGGCCTTCGCGCCGACCACCATCACGGCCGCGCCGGACATCGAGCAGTACTTCGGCTTCGTGCTGACGCTGTTTCTCGTCTTCGGCATCGCCTTCGAGGTGCCGATTGCCGTGGTGGTGTTGGCGCGCATGGGCATCGTCACGCTGGAGCAACTGCGCGCCTGGCGCGGCTACTTCATCGTTGCCAGCTTCATCGTCGCCGCCGTGGTGACCCCGCCCGACGTCATCAGCCAGCTGGCCTTGGCCATCCCGATGTGCATCCTGTACGAGATCGGCATCATCGCCGCCGGCCTCCTCATCAAGCACACCAAGGCCCCCGACGCCGAAACCGACGCCAAGCCGTCGGCCTGAAGCCGAGCACCAGCTCCGGCCACCGGGCGCGCGAAGCGCCGCCCACGTTCAAGCCAGAGGCCGTGCCCGGGTCCCCCGGGCACAGGCCGAACCTCCCCCTCGGGTGGGGTGAGCCGGCGCCGAACAAGCGCCTGCGCGCTTGTGAGTGGCTGGCGAACGGTCTCGGGCTTGCAAGCCCGAGACCGGCGAGCGCAGCGAGCTGGGGGGCCCTATTTCACCCAGGTATTCAGCTGAATGATCGGCATCAGCACCGCCAGCATGATGACCACCACCACGCCGCCCATGCCCACGATGAGCAGCGGCTCCAGGATGGTGGCGGCGCTCAGCGCGCGGCGCTGCACCTCGGCCGACATCTGCTTGGAAGCGCGCTGCAGCATCTGCGGCAGCTGACCCGTCTGCTCACCCAGCCGCGCGAACATCGCCAGCAGCCCGGGAAAGCGTTTCTTGCCCGCCAGCGCGCTGGCCAGCGGTGCGCCCTCGCGCACCTGCACCAGCGCGTCCAGCGCATCCGCGCGCATCGCACGGTTGCCCAAGGTCTCGGCCGCGGCCTGCAGCGCCTTCAGGATGGGCACGCCCGCCCCGGCCAGCATGGCCAGCGTGCCGCCGAAACGCGCGGCGTTGTAACCCCGTGCCAGGCGGCCGAAGAGCGGCAGGTTCAGGAAGGCCGCATCGGTGCGTTCGCGAAAGGCTTCGTTACGCCGCGCCAGCACGAAGGCCGTGATGCCGCCCGTGGCCAGCAGCGCCACCGCCCAGCCCCAGTTGCGCACGAAACTGCTCACGCCCAGCATCGCCACCGTCAGGAAAGGCAGCGCGCGCTTGCCGGTGGTGAAGACATTGGCGATCTGCGGCACCACGAAGGTGACCAGCACGATCACGATGATCAGTGCCACCAGCGAGACGATGGCCGGGTAGAGCATCGCGCCCAGCACCTTGCTGCGCAGGGCCTGGCGGTCCTCCAGGTCGTCGGCCAGGCGTTCGAGCACCGCGCCCAGGGCACCGCTCTGCTCACCCGCGGCCACCACGGCGCGGTAGATCTCGTCGAACTCGCGCGGCGCGGTGCCGAGTGCGCGGCCAAAGGAACTGCCGGCGTTGACCTCGCTCTTCAAATGCGCCACCAGCTCGCGCTGGCGCGGGTTTTCGGCCTCGTCGGCCAGCGCCGTGAGAGCCCGCTCCAGCGGCAGGCCCGAGCCCACCAGGCCAGCGAGCTGCCGCGTCCACACCGCCAGGCTGGTGGCCGAGAACACACGCCGCGTGAAGCGCGCGCCCGCGCTGTTGTCGGTGGCGGCCATCGTGACGGCCGTCACCCCCAGCGGCACCAGATCGCGCCCGCGCAGCTGCTGCCGCGCGGCCTTCACGTTGTCGGCTTCCAGCAGGCCGCTCTGGGCCTTGCCGGCGGCATCCAGCGCTTCGAAACGGTAGGCGGGCATGGCTAGTCGCGCGTGACCCGGATCACTTCTTCCAGCGAGGTGATGCCTTCACGCACCAGCCGCTCACCGTCTTCCCGCATGCTCTTCAGGCCCGCGGCGCGCGCGGCCGCCACCAGGTCCTGCTCGGGCGCACGGCTGTGGATCAGCGCCTGCACCTGCTCGTCCACACGCATCAGCTCGTAGACGCCGGTGCGGCCCTTGTAGCCCGTCATGCTGCATTTCTCGCAACCCACGGGGTGCCAGCGCGGCTGGCCGTCTTCGCCATCGTCGCCGCGCTTCTTGCAGTGCGGGCACAGCTTGCGCACCAGACGCTGCGCCAGCACGCCCAGCAGGCTGCTGCTCAGCAGGAAGGGTTCCACGCCCATGTCGATCAGGCGCGTGACGCTGCTGGGCGCATCGTTGGTGTGCACGGTGGCCAGCACGAGGTGGCCCGTCAGGCTGGCCTGGATGGCGATGCTGGCGGTCTCGTGGTCGCGGATCTCGCCGATCATGATCACGTCAGGGTCCTGCCGCAGGATGGCGCGCAGGGCCTTGGCGAAAGTCAGGTCGATCTTCGGGTTCACCTGCGTCTGGCCGATGCCGGCCAGCTCGTACTCCACCGGGTCTTCCACGGTCAGCACGTTGGTGGTGGCGGTGTCCACGCGGCCCAGGCTGGCGTAGAGCGTGGTGGTCTTGCCGCTGCCGGTGGGGCCGGTCACGAGCACGATGCCGTGCGGCTGCTGCACCAGGCGGTCGAAGCTCTTGAGCACCTCGCCGTCCATGCCCAAGCCTTCCAGCGTGAAGCGGCTCTCGGTCTTGTCCAGCAGGCGCAGCACGGCGCGTTCGCCGTGCGAAGAGGGCAGCGTGCTCACGCGCACGTCGATGGCGCGGCCGCCGATGCGCAAGGAGATGCGGCCGTCCTGCGGCAGGCGCTTCTCGGCGATGTCGAGCTCGGCCATGATCTTCAGCCGGCTGATCAGCGCCGCGTGCAGCGCCTTGTTGGGCTGCACCACCTCGCGCAACGTGCCGTCCACGCGGAAGCGCACGCTGCTGCTGCGCTCGTAGGGCTCGATGTGGATGTCGCTGGCGCCGTCCTTCGCGGCCTGCGTCAGCAGTGCATTGAGCATGCGGATGATGGGGGCGTCGTCTGCGGCCTCCAGCAGGTCTTCCACCGCGGGCAGGTCTTGCATCATGCGGCTGAGGTCGACGCCGCTTTCCACCTCTCCGATGACGGCGGCGGCGCTGCTTTCACCGCCCGCGTAGGCCGCGGCGATGCGCTGCACCAGCGTGCTGCTGTTCTCGCGCTCGAAGGCAGCCACATCGAACAGCCGGCCGACCTCGGCCAGCGCCGAGGGCGAGGTGGTCTCGGCGGCCCACAGCGCGAGTTGCTCGCCGTCGTCTTCGAGCAGCAGCGTGTGCGCCTTGGCGTAGGCGTAGGGCAGGGGGTGACGCACGGCCATGGCAGTGTCCCGGGCCTGCGATCAGGGGCGCGGTGCCGGTGCGGGCGCGGCAGCCGGGGCGCTGCCCAAGGGCTGGCTGGCCGAGGGCCGCGCCGGCAGCACCGGCGATTCGTTGATCGGCATCACCACGCTGGGCGCAGGCTGCGCGTCTTGCTGGCGGCCGCGCATTTGCTCGTAGCGGTCGGCCGAGAAGCGGTTGGCGGCCTCGGCGTCGCGCATCACGATGGGCCGCAGGAAGACCATCAGGTTGGTGCGGCGGCGTTCGCGGCTCTCGCTGCGGAACAGCGCGCCGAGCCAGGGGATGTCGCCCAGCAGCGGCACCTTGCTCTGGTTGGTGACGAAACGGTCTTCGATCAGGCCGCCCAGCACGAGGATCTCGCCGTCGTCCACCACCACCGCGCCTTCGTAGCTGCGCTTGGTGGTGCTGGGGCCGGCGTTGGTGGTGCCGGCCGCGGTGTCCTGCTTGACGCTGCTCTGCTCCTGGAAGATGGTCATGCGCACCGCGCCGCCCTCGCCGATCTGCGGGCGGATGCGCAGCGTGATGCCGACGTCTTTCCGCTCGATGGTCTGGAAGGGGTTGGTGGTGGCGCCGCTGGTGCCGCCCACGCCGGTGAACTGGCCGGTGATGAAGGGCACGTTCTCGCCGACGACGATCTTGGCTTCTTCGTTGTCCAGCGTGATCAGCGTCGGCGTGCTGACGATGTTGGTCTGCGCCTGGCTCTGCAGCATGCGCGCGATGGCCGCCAGCGAGGTGACGCCGTTGTAGGCCCGCAGCAAGCCCACGTTCAGGCCCTGGCCGAGGTTGATCTGCCCCTGCACCGCGCCGGTGTTGACGCTGATGATGTTGCCCACGCCGCCGGCGGGCGTGAAGTTGGTGCCGCCGGCCAGGCCGGTGCGGTCGCCGCTCTGGCCCAGCAGCCCCTGCCACTGGAAGCCGAAGTCGGCCGCGTCGCCGCCGGCCACCTCGACGATCATGCTTTCGATGTAGACCTGCGCGCGGCGCGTGTCGAGCTGGTCGATGAGCGCGCGCACCTGCTTGTAGAGCGGCTCGGGCGCCGTGATGATCAGCGAGTTCGTCGCCGGGTCGGCCTGGATGAAGCCGCCCGTGCTGGGCTGGGCGGCGCCCGCCACGGCACCGCCGCCCGTGCCCTGGCTGCCCGGCGTGCCCTGGGGCGCCCCCGTGGGGGCAGTGCCCGCGCCGGGCGTGGCCACGCTGCCGGTGCTGGCCGCAGCGCTGCCGCTGGCCCCGGTGCCGAAAGCCCCGAAGGCCGCGCGCACCACCGTGGCCAGGCGCGTGGCCTCGGCGTTTTTCAGGTGCACGACCCACATGCCGCCGCCCGGGCCCAGCAGCGTGCTGGGGCGGTCGAGCTGCGCGATGGTGGCGCGCACCTGCGCCAGGCGCGCGGGGTTGGCGGCCTTCACCAGCAAGGCGTTGGCCCGCGAGTCGGCCACCACGGTGGTGCCGCCGCCAGCGTTGGGCACACCGGGCACGGCGGCAGCGGAGGCATCGCTCAGGCGCTGCACCAGCGGCGCCAGGTCGGCGGCCACGGCGTGCTGCAGCGGCACCACCTCCACGCCCGTGCTGGACGGCAGGTCGAGCGCCGCGATGATGCGGCCGATGCGCTCGAGGTTGCCGGCGTAGTCGGTGATGACCAGCGAGTTGCTCGCCGGGTTGGCGTTGATGGTGTTGTTGGCGCTGATCAGGGGCCGCAGGATGGGCACGAGGTTGTTCGGGTTCTCGTGGCGCAGCGAGAAGATCTGCGTGATGACCTGGTCACCCTTGGCCCCCACCTCACCCACCGACACCGTGCCGGTCTGCAGCTTGGCATCGGCCTCGGGCACCACCTTCAGCAGGCCCCCGCTCTCCACCACCGAGAAGCCCAGGCCGCGCAGCGCGCTCTGGTAGCTCTGCCAGGCCTGGCGGATGGTCTGCGGCTGTTCGCTGTAGACGGTGATGGTGCCCTTCACGCGCGGGTCGACCACGATGGCGCGGCCGATCATCGCGGCGAAGGCGCGCGTGACGCCTTCGATGTCGGCGTTGACGAAGTTCACCGTCACCGGTGCGCGCGAGCGCGTCGGGAGGTCCTGCGCGCCGGCGGGCAGTTGCGCCAGCAAGGCCAGGGCCAAGGCACAGCGGCCGAGTTGCCGAAGGTTCATGCTCATCCTATGGAAATGATCGACGACGCGCCCTGGCGCCGCCCGATGATGTTCAGCAGGTTGCCCAAGGCGGCTTCGTAGCCGCCGGCCGCGCTGGCCTGGCCGCGGAAACGCAGGCGCGAGGCGGCGCCGCTGCCCAGCAGTTCACCGCTGCCGCTGAGCTGCAGCGCGCCTTCGGTGGTGAGCAGCTGCAGCCGCGCGGGCTGCTCGCCGGCGGCATCGCCGCTCAGCGTGAGGCGGTAGCTGCCCAGGCTGTCCAGCGTCGACAGGCGGGAAGCGAGGGTGGCCAAGGTCAGGTCGAGCCGCCCGGTGAAGCGCCAACGGCCCTGCACCTGCTCCAGCACCAGGCCGGGGCTGCTGAGCTGCAGCGTGCCCGTGGGCCGGAGCGTGTTCCAGGGTGTGCCCAGGCCTGTGAGCCAAGCGGCCGGCCATTGCCCGAAGGCGGGGCCAGGGCCGGCGGCGAGGCCCGTGCCCGCGTCGGCACCAGCCGCCGGCAACTCCAGCCGCACACGGCCGAGCCCGAAGGCCACCCGCAGCGGCTGCTCGCCATTGATGCAGCAAGGCTGGCTCGCGTGCAGCGTGAAACCCGCGCCAGTGGGGCGCAGTCGCCAGTGCAGGCGGTCGGGCAAGGCGCTGGCGTCGCGGCTGCCCTCGCCGCCGGTCAGTATCAGCACGGCATTGCCGTTCCACACCGTGCCACGTGCGTCGGCCAGCAGCAGACGCTGCCCCGTGGCCGAGGCCAGGGCGCCGGCCAGCCAGGCTGCGGGCGCAAAGGCCACCAAGGCCACCAGGACCCCCGTGGCCGCACCGGCGACAGCCCAGCGCTTCATCGTCAAGGCGCGCCCCCCAGGGCCAGCACCAGGGTGCCGCTGTAACCGGGGCCGCTGCGCAGCAGGCTGGCTTCCACCGGGCGGGCACGCGCGCCGGAGCGGGCTTCGGCCAGCCAGTCGCGCAACTGGCTGGTGGTGATGCCGTTGAGCGTGAGCACAGCCCGGTCGCCCTGCAGCGAGAGCTTGGCCTGGTCGCCCAGGCGTTCTGTGGCTGCGCGCAAGGCCGCACCGGCCTGTTCGACGTTGACGGGCGGCGCGTTGCGCAGTTCGGTGGCTTCCGCTGCCAGGCGCTGCATGGCGCGCAGCTGGTTCTCGCTGGCTTCGATTGCGGCGGGCGCGGTGCGCAGCGTGCGAAGCGCCGGCTGCAGCACGACCCACCACAGCAAGGCCAGACCGAGCACGGCGCCAGCCAGGGTGAGCAGGCGCTGCTCGCGCGCCGGCAGCGCGCGCCACCAGCTGCGCAGCGGGGCCAGCGCCTGCGCGGCGCCACGGCCGGGGGCGGCGGGCCCTGAAGAAGTGCCGGTCGGTGCGTTCATGGCGTGGGCTTGCGGTTCGAGGTGGTGGCGCGGGCCAGCACGAGGCGGCCTTCCACCAGTTCCGCGCGCAGCGGCGTGCCGCGCAGGCGCTCTTGCATCTGCGCGAGTTGCGGCGCGCCGAAACCGGGCGCCGACAGGCTCAGGCGCGTGCCGTCGAAGTTCAGTGTTTGCACTGGCCCTTGGCCGTCGGGCCAGGCGGCGGCGGCGGCGCCCATCAGAGATTCGAGATCACCCTCACCCGGGCGGCCGGCCGCGGCACGCAGCCGCTCGGTTTCTCGCTGCATCTGCAGCGGTGCATCGAGCACGGTGCGCACGCCGGGGTGGGCCGACTGCAGCAACGCCGTCATCAGGGCGCGCTGCTGGGCGAGCTTTTGCGCTTGCTGCCAGGCGTAGACGTTCAGGCCCAGGAGTTGCACGCCCACCAGCGCGGCCAGGCCCCAGCGCACGGGGCGCCATTCGGCGCTGAAGAAGCGCTTGCCCAGGTCACGCGCCGCGCGTGAGCCGCGGTGGCGCACGGCCAGGTCGAACTGGCGCAGGTTGGTGGCGGCCTGCGCGGCTTCCAGCGCACGCTCGGCTTCACTCAGCACGCCGACGGGCGCCCCCAGCCAGCGTTCGGCGGCGGCCGTGGCCGCCGGCGTGGCGGTGTACCGCACGGCTTCGCCTTCGGGCTGCAGCACGCGGGCCAGCGGGCCGGCACGCAAGCAGGCCACGCCGTCGGCGCGGGCCAGCGTCAGCCAGGGGGCGCTGTCGCTGTCGTCGCCCGCGGTGTGGAAATGGCCGCGGGCGGGCTCGCCAGCGGCCACCGGGCCGGCTGCGGCCACCACCCGCTCCACAGCCAGGCCTGCGGCTTCCAGCGCAGCCAGCGCGGCAGCCAGCCGTGGGCGGTGCGTCACGGCCACCCAGCCGCTCTGGCCAGGCACGGCGCCTTCGGCCAAGGCGAAGTGCAGGTGCTCGTCGTCTTCCAGCAGCGTCTCTTCCATCACGCCCAGCAAGGCCGCGCGCAGGCGGGCGGGCGGGGCCTTGGGCAGGTCGATGCGGTGCCAGCTGACATCGCCCTCGGCCAGCACCAGCACGGTCTGGTCGGCACGGGGCAGCAGGGCCGGTGCGGCCGTGCCCTGCTGGGTGACGCTGCGGCCGTCGCTGCTGAACACGAAGCTCCACTGCGCGGGCAGCTTCAGCGCAGAGCCTGCATGGGCCAAGGCATCGGCAGCGCCGGCGGCACGCGCCGTCAGGCGTTCGCGCGGGGGGAGCAGCAGGGCTAGCAGGGACATCGGTGCTCAGGCGCCAGGTCGACAAGGAAAGGGTGAACGCAAGCCGGTCGGCCACGGGCCATGGGCCCGGGCGGCGCGTATTGTGGCCTTGCTGCAGATGCTCACTGTGTCGGGGCCGTGAAGCTGTGGCGCTCGCGGCGGCGCACGACGACACGGTCGCCATCGCGCTGCAGCAGCGAACGCTCTTCGAGCACCCGCTCTTCCAGCCGCAGCCGGCCTGACACCAGGAACCAGGCCGAAGCAACGCCAATGCGCGCGCCCTCCACCTTGGCATCGGCCGGCAACAGCGCCTGCACGTCGGCCAGCGTGTCGAAGGGTTTGCGCTGGCGCGCCAGCACCAGGCGCTCGGCCGTGCCGAGGTCGATGTTGTCGATGGCGGCCAGCAGCACCTCGCGCGGGGCGGTATTGGCGTTCACCGGCGTGGCCACGGGCAGCAGCTCGACCCAGAGCGACAGACGCGCCAGCGTGGCGGGGTCGATGCCGAGCCAGCGCAGGTCGTCCACCTGCGCCGGGCGCAGCGGGGCCCCGGCGGCGCCGGCTTCCTCAGGCGGCAGTTGCGCCAGGCGCAGGCCCTCGGCGATACGGGCCGCGGTGTCGGCCGGGGCGCCGGCCAGGTCGGCCAGGCGCTGCAGTGCGGCCACCTGCGCCGGCACGGTCTTGCCGGCGCCATCGACGAGGCCGCGCAGGTTCAAGCGCGACTGCGCATCGACGATGGCGCCGCTGATGAAGGCCTCGGGGCCGCTGTCGGCGTTGTTGTCCTGGTCGGCGGCGAGGAAGGTGGACAGCCGCGCCTCGGCCAGGGGCGTGGCCCAGGGTTCGTCGAGCGAATCGCGGTTCTGGCCGCGGTTGCGCGCCTCTCGGGCGTCTTCCTTCAGGATGAGGCGCGACCAATCCAGCGCACCGGCGAGGATCCAGGCCGCTTGCGCGCGTGCCCGCTCAGCGGCTTCCACCTGCACGGCACGGGTCTGCAGCCACACCATGCTGGAGGCGATGGTGACGATCAGCGCCACGATCACCATGGCCAGCAGCAGCGCAGCGCCGCGCTGGGCCGGGGCCGCCGCGCGCTGCTTCATGACCCGGCGGGGCCCAGCGCGATGTCGCGCGTAAGCGGCTTCTCGCCAAAGAAGATCTGCAGGCGCACGGCCTCGGGCAGCTCTTCGCGCAGCTGCACGTTGCCCTGGGGCGCGCTGGCCCCGCTGGCGGCAGGGGCCGGCGTGGGCGGGCCCTGCACCGCCACGACGTTGCCGCTGGACTGCGCGTTGCTCCACTGCCCGCCGCGCGCGAAGTAGATCTGCCAGCTGGACACGCCTTCGCTGAGCAGCACGGTGCCAGGCTCGGTGCCCAGCAATTGCTGGCTGCGCAGCCAGGCTTCCTGCAGCTCGCTGCCGCGCACCACGGTGGGCCCCACCCAGCGCTGCCAACGCCCGCTGCGCACGGCCCAGGTCACCAGCTGCACACCGCCTTCGGCCCGACGCGTGAGGCGCAGCGTCTGGCCGTCGAAGGCCAGCGGCGGCACGAGATCGGTGTCGTGCAGGGCCTGCAGGTCCTGTTCCCACTGCGTCAGCACGGTGGCCAGGCGCACGGTGCGGTCGACCGAGGCCTGGCCTTCGTCGCGCGCACGCACCACCGAATCCAGCGCCTGCCAGGCCAGCGTGGTGAGCAGCGCCATCATGAGCAGCGCCACCAGCACCTCCACCAGCGTGAAGCCGGCGGCGCGGCGTCGGCAATCGGAACAGCAGGCGCGGTTCATGGCCTGGGCAGCACGGTGGACAAGGTCAGCAGCGGGCGCCCTTCGCTGTCCTTCACCACCGCGTCGACGCGGCGGAAGTTGGGGTTGGGCGTGGGCCGCGTCACCAGCTGCCCGGGGTAGCTGCGGCCGAGTTGCTCGCAGCTGAAGTCGGCCTCGCCCACGCCCGGGAACACGCGACTGATGCGCAGGGCGGTGAGCTCGTTCTCCGCGCACCACTGCGCGGCCACCACATCGGCCAGCCGTGCGGCGTTGTCGGTGAGCACGCCCGCGGCGCGCAGGCCGGCCCCCAGCGCAATCGCCACGATGGCCAGCGCCACCAGCACTTCCAGCAGCGTGAAGCCGCGGTGCCGACGGCCTGCCGGGCGCGTGCGGCCCTTCACGGCTGCGGGCCGGCGGCCGTGGCCACGGCAAAGGGGCCCAGGCCATCGCTGGCGAGCTCGAGCCGCTGTGCTTCCAACCGCAGCACGATGCGCTGCGGCGGCAGGATGGCCTCAGGGCCCAGCAGCACCTGCGGCGCGCCGACAACCTCGGCCCGCGTGGCAGGGTCGAGCCAGCGGGTGGGCATGGCCTGCGCCGCAGACAGGCCGACAAAGCGGAACTGCACCGCCGG
Organism: Rubrivivax rivuli; assembly: GCF_004016505.1. Lineage (GTDB taxonomy): Bacteria > Pseudomonadota > Gammaproteobacteria > Burkholderiales > Burkholderiaceae_C > Rubrivivax > Rubrivivax rivuli. The sequence continues at coordinate 438,585 of NZ_SACR01000002.1, forward strand.
GTCGGGGTCGGCATTGCCCTCCCCCTTGGGCACCCAGCGCACCGCCACGCCCGAGACGCGGGCCTCGGCGCGCGCCATCTCCAGCAGCGCGGCCAGGCGCGCGCCCTCTTCTTCCAGTTTGGCGGCCTGGCCATCGCGCAGCGTCAGCATGATCAGGCCCGACGACACCGCCACGATGGCGATGACGACCAGCAGCTCGATCAGCGTGAAGCCACGCCCGCGCGCGCGCCGCAGCGCCGCGGAGCGGCCTGGGCCGCTACTGCCAGGAACCGATGTCGGCATTGGCGCCTTCACCCCCCGGCTGGCCATCGGCGCCGAAGCTGAAGACATCGATCTCGCCGTTCACCCCGGGGTTGAGGAACTGGTAGGGGCGACCCCAGGGGTCTGCCGGCAGCTTGTCGAGGTAGGGCTTCCAGTTCGGGGGCACGGCGCCCGCAGTGGGCTTGCGCACCAGCGCGTCGAGCCCCTGCTCGGCGCTGGGGTAGCGCTGGTTGTCGATCTTGTAGCGCTTCAAGCCCTCCACCAGCGTCTTGATGTCGGTGCGCGCGGCCGTGCTGCGGGCGTCATCGAGGCTGCTGAAGAGGTTGGGCACGATCAGTGCGCCCAGCACGCCGATGATGACCAACACCACCAGCAGTTCGATCAGGGTGAAGCCGCGCTCGCGTGGCCTGCCGGCGGGCTGGGTGCCCGGGTGCGCGACAGACGGGGGACGGTGCATCAGGGGCATGGAAGGCATGGGCGCATGGCCAGGGGCCGGCGGCGCCGGCGGCAGGCAGGAAGGCCAGATTGGCCGGTGGCTTGCATGATAATCCGCGCATGTCAGCACGCTGGTGGACGTGGGGAGTTTGGGCGCTGGTCGCCGGCAGCGGCCTGTTCTGGGGCTTGCGGCTCTTCGTGAAGGCGCCTGCCGCTCCCGCGCACACGCAGGTGGCCGGCGCGGCGGCGGCACCGCGCGGCGACCTCACCCGCCTGCTGGGCAACGACCCCCCGCCGCCCGTGGCCGAAGCCGCGCCTGTTGCTGCTGCCGATGCGCGCTTCCAGCTGGTGGGGGTGCTCAGCGCCCCTCCCCGACAAGCTGGCCGCGAAGGCGTGGCCTTGATCGCCATCGACGGCCAGCCCCCCAAGGCCTACCGCGTGGGTGCCCGCATCGATGGCGACAAGATCGTGCAGAGCGTCGAAGCCCGCGGCGTGAACCTGGGCTTGCGCAACGGCCCCGTGCTCGTGGCGCTGAACCTGCCCCCACCCACGCCGCCCGCCACGGGCAGCCTGCCCGATCTGGGCGCCGGCTCGCGCCCGGGCACCTTGCCGCCCCTGCCCGGCCAGCAACGCCAGCCAGGGCAACCGATGCCCGCCGTGGAGCCCCAGGAGATGGTGGAGCCCCAGCCCAACCAGGCGGACACCCAGCCTCAGCGCTGAGCCGCGGCGATAGGCCTCGGAAGCGCCGCTTTCAGTAGAGCGCGTCGCCGAAGGGCGAGGGCTCAGGTTCGGCGGGGCTGAAAGGATCGTCCAGGCCATCAGGCACCGAAGGCCCCGGGTCTTCACCATCGGCCACTTCGGTGAGCAAGGCCGCAGCGCTCTTGACCATCGGCCAGGCGAGCGTGGCCCCCGTGCCGTCGGTGCTTTCCATGCCCAGTTCCAGCAGGGCCGAGGCGCGGAACAGGTTCAGGGCCTGGTCCAGCCCGAGGTGGCTGTGACTGCGGCAGAACAGGCAGTAGTCGGTGACCGGCTGCGCGATGCGCGCCGCCAGCATCAGCGCCGCGCAAGCCGGCATGCCGTCGACCATCAACAGGTGTCGCTTGCTGGCGGCCATCAACATCACACCCACCATCACAGCCACCTCGTAGCCGCCGAAGGCCGCCAGCACCTCGATAGGCTCGGTGACATCGCGGTGCCGTGCATGCGCAGCTTCCAGCACGGTGAGCAGGTGCGTGAGCTCGTCCTTGTTCATCTCCGGGCCGCTGACCACGAGGTCGCGCACCGGCGTGTTCGTCATGCGCGCCAGCACCATGGCCGCGCTCTCGTGCGAGCCCACGCCCACACCGGCCAGCACGGTGCAGTTGCCACGCAGCTTGTCGCCGATCTCCATGCCGGCACGCATGCCGGCGTGGGCCTGTTGCAGGGTCATCGCCGAAGCCACGCGCGCGTTCCGCGTGCCATGCGTGATCTTGCGCATCAGCAGGCGGTCGTGCGGGGGCAGTTTCTCGGCCATGCCGCAATCGACGACGGTCACTTCCAGTTGCTGCGCGCGTGCGAACACGGTCAGCGGCAGCTGGTTGGCCAGCAGCATGCGCACGGTCTCGTGCGTGGCGCGGCCGTGGGCATCGCGGATGCCATCGACGGCGATGCCGTGGTCGGCGGCGAAGACGAGCAGTTGCGGATGCTGGAAGCGCGGCTTCAGCGAGTTCTGCATCAGACCCAGGCGGATGGCCAGGGGCTCCAGTTCGCCCAGGCTGCCACCCACCTCGTTGCGGCGCTGCAGTTTCTCGCGCAAGGCCTTCTCCAGCAGCGGGTTGCTGGTGGGCGTGACGAGGGAACGGTTCGAACTGGCCATGGCGCGGCAGTGTAGCGAGCGGTTCGGCGCGGCCGTGCGGCGGCCCTACTGCAGGAAAAGCGCGACCACCGGGTTGCGCGTCTCTTCGGTGCAGGGGTAGGCCAGGGAACGCAGGAAGTGATCGAAGGCGGCCTCGTCACCCGCCGGCACCTGGATGCCGACGAGGATGCGCCCGTAGTCGGCACCCTGGTTGCGGTAGTGGAAGAGGCTGATGTTCCAGCCCGGGTGCATGGCCGCCAGAAAACGCATCAACGCGCCCGGCCGCTCGGGGAACTGGAAGCGGAAGAGCCGCTCGTCGCGCGCGAGTTCGCTGCGCCCGCCGACCATGTGGCGCACGTGTTCCTTGGCGAGTTCGTCGTCGGTGAGATTGACGGTGGCGAAACCCTGCTTCACCAGTTGGCGCCCGATGCGCTCGGCTTCGTCACGCCGCTGAATGCCCAGGCCCACGAACACGTGCGCGACCTTTGCGTCGCTGATGCGGTAGTTGAATTCAGTCACCGAGCGCGGGCCCAGCAGCTCGCAGAACCGCTTGAAGGAGCCGCGCTCTTCCGGGATGGTGACGGCGAACAGCGCCTCGCGCTGCTCGCCGAACTCGGCCCGCTCGGCAACGAAGCGCAGGCGATCGAAGTTCATGTTCGCGCCGCAGGTGATGGCCACCATGGTCTGGCCCTTGAGCTTGTGCCGTGCCACGTACTGCTTGATGGCGGCCACGCCCAGAGCGCCTGCGGGCTCGAGCACGCTGCGCGTGTCCTGAAAGACATCCTTGATGGCGGCGCAGACGGCGTCGGTGTCGACCACCACGTAGTCGTCCACCAGTTCGCGCGCCACGCGGAAGGTCTCTTCGCCCACCAGCTTGACGGCCGTGCCATCGGAAAACAAGCCCACGTCGGCCAGCGTCACGCGCCGGCCCTTGCGCACCGATTGCAGCATGGCGTCGGAGTCGGCGGTCTGCACGCCGATCACGCGCACCTCGGGGCGCACGGCCTTGATGTAAGCCGCCACCCCGGAGATCAAGCCACCGCCGCCGATGGCGACGAACACGGCATCGAGCGGACCCTGGTGCTGGCGCAGGATCTCCATCGCCACCGTGCCCTGACCGGCGATGACGTCGGGGTCGTCGAAGGGGTGCACGAAAGTCAGGCCGGCCTCGGCCTGCAAGGCCACGGCACGGCCGTAGGCGTCGGAGTAGCTGTCGCCGTGCAGAACCACCTCGCCCCCCAGGGCCTGCACGGCGTCGATCTTGAGCCGCGGCGTGGTCACCGGCATCACGATGACGGCCCTGCAACCCAGGCGCTTGGCCGACAGCGCCACGCCCTGGGCGTGGTTGCCGGCACTGGCGCAGATGACGCCGCGCGCCAGTGCCTCGGCTGGCAGGTGCACCATCTTGTTGTAGGCGCCGCGCAGCTTGAAGCTGAACACCGGCTGCTGGTCTTCACGCTTGAGCAGCACTTGGTTGCCCAGGCGGCGCGAGAGGTTGCGTGCCGGTTCCAACGGGGTTTCGCGCGCCACGTCGTAGACCCGCGCCGTCAGCACCCGCTTCAGGTAGGACGCGGCGATGCGTTGGCCCTTGGCCGCCGGGCTGCGTGCGGGCGGCGCCAGGCTGGGGCTGCTTTTGCCGGGACTCTTGCCAGCAGGCATGGGCAGGCTCTTCGAGTGATGGGGGCGGGATGATAAGGCGCCCGCCCCGGCTCGCCGGCCCTGCCAGGCGCCACCGGCCGAGACAGAAAAAAGGCCCGGGGCTTGGGGCCCCGGGCCGAATCCACCGGTTGGAGGTGGAGGAGACAATCGGCGGGCAGCGCGCCTTGCAACGCCACCCTTGAAGTCAATATAGCACCTGAATGCTGCGGTGCAATATGCAATCTGCGCAGCGTTCTGGTGAGCACACTCTACAAATCCAAGCCGCGGTGCGCGGCGCGCCTGAAAGGGGCAGATTCGACATGGAATGCACCATCAACTGGATGCCGGGCACCGGCATGGGCTTCGTTGCAGAGACGGGCAGCGGCCACTTCCTGACCATGGACGGCGCGCCAGACGGTGGAGGCCGCAACCTGGCCGCGCGGCCGATGGAGACCGTTCTGGCCGGCACCGGCGGCTGCACGGCCTACGACGTGGTGCTGATCCTCAAGCGCGGCCGCCACGATGTGCGCGCCTGCCAGGTCAAGCTGAGTTCCGAGCGGGCCACTGAGGACCCGAAGGTCTTCACGCGCATCCACATGCACTTCATCGTGACCGGCAAGGGCCTGCCGGCCAGTGCCGTGGAGCGGGCCATCGCGCTGTCGCACGAGCGCTACTGCTCGGCCAGCATCATGCTGGGCAAAACGGCCGAGATCACGACCAGTTTCGAATTGCTGGACGCCTGAGCCGGGCGAGACAGGCCGCCTCCGGCCCCGCGCGCCTCAAAGGTGGTGGGCCGTGCCCGTCATCACGCGCGCGGCGCCGCGCATCAGCCAGCGCACCGGCGCCGGCAGCGGCAGCGCGCCGGCGGCAAGCGCATGGTCGGCATGGCGGGCCTCGTCGTCCTTCATGGCCGCCACGATCGCCCGCGAGCGTTCGTCATGGGCAGGCAGGCGGTCGAGGTGACCGGCCAGGTGCTGCTCGACCTGGCGCTCGGTCTCGACGACGAAACCCAGGCTGACGGCATCGCCCAACCGGCCGGCGAGCAGCCCGATGCCGAAAGCGCCGGCGTACCAGAGCGGGTTCAGCAGGCTGGGCCGATCGCCGAGTTCTGCCAGGCGCTGCTGCGTCCACGCGAGGTGGTCGGTCTCCTCACGCGCGGCTTCGGTCATCTGCTGGCGCAAGGCGGGCGTGCGGGCGGTCAGGGCCTGCGCCTGGTAAAGGGCCTGCGCGCAGACTTCGCCGACGTGGTTCACGCGCATCAGCGCGCCCGACAGGCGCCGTTCCTCGTCACCGAGGTGGGCCGGCGGCGTTGGCTGCGCAGGCACGGCCCGTGCCGCATGCACGGCGCCGCTGAGCGTGCGCAAGGCGTTGTCGATGCTGGACAAAAAGCGATCGGTGCTTTCCATGATGGCCTCAGGATAGCCGATCACCCACCTTTCCCAGGAACTGCCACGCGTTGCTGGCAGACAACATTGATGTGTTCATTTCCTTGGTGGTTTCCAGAGCATGCCTTGGCAAGGCTGAGACCCGTCTGGTGCAATACCGTCAACTTCCGATGAGGAGGTTGGCCTGATCCGCCCCTCGCAGGGTGACCACCCCGATCGGGACCTCACGTTCAACCTAGGAGATAGCTGCAATGAAAAAATCCCTGCTCGCCCTGGCCGCGCTGACTGCGTTCGCGGGCGTGGCTTCGGCTCAGTCGTCGGTCACCCTGTTCGGTATCGTTGACCTGGCTGCCCGTAGTGTGAAAAACGGCAACGCTGGCTCCATCAAGTCGGTCAGCCCCAACGGCCAAGTTTCTAGCCGCCTGGGCGTGCGCGGCGTCGAAGATCTGGGCGGTGGCTTGCGTGCGGGTTTCTGGCTGGAAGGCGACCTCTCCGCTGATGATGGCCAAGCAGCGGGCCAGAGCTGGCAGCGTCGTTCCACCGTGAGCCTGATCGGTAGCTTCGGTGAAGTGCGCCTGGGTCGTGACTACAACCCGGTGTTCAACACCTTCGTGTCGCACGATCCCTTCGCCTACGTTGGCGTGGCCTCTACCGGCAACCTGCGCAGCCGCTTCTACGCAACGCCCGTCGGTAACGCCGGTCTGGCTGCTCGCAACAACAACTCGATCAGCTACTTCCTGCCCGCCATGGGCGGTTTGTACGGTCAGGTGATGATCGCTGCCCCAGAAGGTGCACGCGGCAACAAGTACACCGGCTTCCGCCTGGGTTACGCCGCCGGCCCCCTGAATTTCTCGGGCGCGTACGGCAAGGCCGACCAAACGGGTGGCATGGTCGACGACGCGACCTCCTTGATCTTCGGTGGCTCTTTCAATGCCGGGTTCGCGACCTTCCACGCGTCTTATGAGCAGGCCGACTACAGCACCACGAAGCGCAAGCTGGCCACGGTGGCTGCGGTGATCCCGACGGGTACGGGCGCATTCAAGGCCCAGTACGCCAAGGCCAGTGGCGCCACGCTGATCGGCCTGGGTTATGTCCAGGGTCTGTCCAAGCGCACCTCGGTGTATACGAACTTTGGCCGCATCGCCAACAAGGGCAACAACGTCTACACCGCTTCCCCGAGCGGCCCGGCCGGCATGCGCGCCGGTCAGACCTCCACGGGTTACGACGTCGGCATCCGCCACGACTTCTAAGCTGCGACAGCCGCTCCGAGGGGGCGGCTATTCATCGCCAGATTGGCCGCCTTCGGGCGGCCAATTTCTTGTGGGATGAAAGCTTGGGGCAACCCTGCGGCGCGCCCGTTGCCGACCCTCCCCGAACCTGCACCAACCACCACCGTCGCCGATGCCCTCCCGCCTTTTCGGTCTGCTGCTGAGCCTGCTGCTGGCCGGCTGCTCGATAGCGCCGCGCCAGCCGCCTGCCGAAGGCCCGGCCGCGGACGGCTGGCAGGCTGTGCCACTGCCCGGCAAATCCAGCACCGAGTACCGGTGGGTGCAGAAGGATGGACGGCAGGCCATTGCCGCAACCTCCGACGGCTCGGCCAGCATGCTGCGCAAGCGCGTTTCGCGCGAGGCCCAGGCTTTGGGCGAGGTGAGCTTCTCCTGGTGGGTGAGTGAAGCGCCAGAGAACAGCAGCGTCGCACACGCCGACCGCGAAGACGCGCCAGCGCGCGTGCTGTTCGGCTTCCAGGGCGACGTCAGCAGCCTGCCCGCCCGGACCCGGGTGATGTTCGAACTGGCCGAAGCGCTCACCGGCGAACGCCCGCCCTACGCCACGCTCATGTACGTGTGGGACGCGACGGCTCCCGTGGGTACGGTGATCGTCAACCCGCGCAGCGACCGCATCCGCAAGATCGTTGTCGACTCCGGGCCCGAAGCGCGCGGCCGCTGGCGCGAGCACCGGCGCAACCTCGCCGACGATTTCCGCCTGGCCTTCGGCGAAGCGCCAGGCCGGCTGGACTCCATCGCGGTCATGACCGACACCGACAACACCAAGTCACGCGCGCGCTCGTGGTACGGTCCGGTCGAATTGCACTGATGCACTGACGGCGGACCCTGCCGCTGCTCCCGACACCCATGCTGGTCTTCATCCTTCGTCGCCTGTTGCAGGCCGTCATCGTCATGCTGACGGTGGCCTTCATCGCCTTCATGCTCTTCCAGTACGTCGGCGACCCGGTCACCAGCATCCTCGGCCAGGACGCCACCCAGGAACAGCGCGACGAGCTGCGCCGCGACCTCGGCCTCGACCGCTCTTTCGCCGTGCAGTTCACGCGCTTCGTGGGCAACGCCGTGCAGGGCGAGTTCGGGCTCAGCCTGCGCCAGGGCCGGCAGGTGTCGACCCTCATCGCCGAACGTTTTCCGGCGACCCTGGAACTGGCGCTCGGCGCTGCCGTGGTGGCGCTGGGGGTTGGCATCCCGCTCGGCGTCTATGCGGCGCTGCGCCGCGGGCGCTTCGGCTCGCAGTTGGTGATGACGCTCTCGCTGCTGGGTGTGTCGCTGCCCACCTTCCTGATCGGCATCCTGTTGATCCTGGTGTTTTCGGTCACCCTGGGCTGGCTGCCCAGCTTCGGGCGTGGCGACACCGTGATGCTCGGCGGCTGGAGCACCGGACTGCTCAGCGTGGACGGCTGGCAGCACCTGATCCTGCCGGCCATCACGCTCAGCGTCTTCCAGCTGGCGCTGATCATGCGTCTGGTGCGCGCCGAGATGCTGGAAGTCCTGCGCACCGACTACGTCAAGTTCGCGCGCGCGCGGTCTCACCAACCGTGCCGTCTACTTCGGCCATGCGCTGAAGAACACGCTGGTGCCGGTGATCACCATCACCGGCCTGCAGCTGGGCAGCCTGATCGCCTTCGCCATCATCACCGAGACCGTCTTCCAGTGGCCGGGCATGGGCTTCCTCTTCATCCAGGCGGTGCAGTTCGCCGACATCCCGGTGATGGCCGCCTACCTGTGCCTCATCGCGCTGATCTTCGTCATCGTCAACCTCATCGTCGACCTTCTGTACTTCCTGGTCGACCCGCGCCTGCGCATCGAGAAATCGGCCGCTGGCCACTGAGTTCCCCATGAGCACACCGACTTCTCCCGCCCAACCGGGGCGCCTGGCGCGCTGGCTCGACAGCGACATCTGGCACAGCTTCAAGACCTCGCCGATGGCGATGCTGGCGGCCGTCATCGCCGTGCTCTGCGTCTTCTGCTCGGTCTTCGCGCCCTGGGTTTCGCCGCACAACCCCTTCGATCTGGCGACGCTGAACCTGTCAGACGCGCGCCTGCCACCGGCCTGGCAGGAAGGCGGCGACAAACGCTTCCTGCTCGGCACCGACGACCAGGGCCGCGACATCCTTTCGGCGTTGTTCTACGGTGCGCGCCTGTCTCTGGCGGTGGGCCTGGCCTCGGTGCTGCTCTCGGTGGTGGTGGGCGTGGGCCTGGGGCTGCTGTCGGGCTTCATCGGCGGCAAGGTCGACGCGTTCATCATGCGCGTGTGCGACGTGATGCTGAGCTTCCCGTCCATCCTGGTGGCGCTGCTGATCAACGGCGTGGGCCGTGCGATGTTCCCGAACGCACAAGACACCCTGGCCCTCGGCGTGCTGGTGCTGGCCATCGCGCTCACGGGTTGGGTGCAGTACGCGCGCACGGTGCGCGGCAGCACGCTGGTGGAGCGCAACAAAGAGTATGTGCAGGCCGCGCGCGTGATCGGCGTGGCGCCGCTGCGCATCATGTTCAAGCACGTTCTGCCGAACGTGCTGGGGCCGGTGCTGGTCCTGGCCACGATCCAGGTGGCTGCTGCGATCCTCACCGAGGCCACGCTGTCCTTCCTGGGCGTCGGCGTGCCGCCCACCAGCCCGTCGCTGGGCACGCTGATCCGCATCGGCAACGACTTCCTTTTCTCTGGTGAGTGGTGGATCACCATCTTCCCGGGCGTGATGCTGGTGCTGATCGCCCTGAGCGTGAACCTGCTGGGCGACTGGCTGCGTGACGCCCTGAACCCAAGACTCCGCTGATGGCTACGCCCTTGTTGGAGGTGAAGAACCTCCGCGTCGAATTCCCCACCCGCCGCGGCACGCTGCTGGCGCTGGACGACATCAACTTCGACATCGCACCGGGTGAGATCCTGGGCGTGGTGGGCGAGTCGGGCGCCGGCAAGAGCCTCACCGGCGCGGCCATCATCGGTCTGCTGGAGCCGCCCGGGCGCATCGCGGGTGGCGAAATCCTGCTCGGCGGTCGCCGCATCGACAACCTGCCCTACGAAGAGATGCGCAAGATCCGCGGCCGCCAGATCGGCGCGATCTTCCAGGACCCGCTGACCTCGCTGAACCCGTTGTACACCATCGGCCGGCAGCTGGTGGAGACCATCCAGACGCACCTGCCTGTCAGCGCCGAAGAGGCCCGCCAGCGCGCCATCCGGTTGCTGCAGGAAACCGGCATCCCGGCGGCCGAACAGCGCATCGACCAGTACCCGCACCAGTTCAGTGGTGGCATGCGCCAGCGGGTGGTGATCGCGCTGGCCCTGGCGGCCGAGCCCAAGCTCATCGTGGCCGACGAGCCCACGACGGCGCTGGACGTCTCGATCCAGGCGCAGATCATTTCGCTGCTGAAGCGGCTTTGCAAAGAGCATGGTGCGGCGGTGATGCTGGTCACGCACGACATGGGCGTGATCGCCGAAACCTGCGACCGCGTGGCCGTGCTCTACGCCGGCCGCGTGGCCGAGATCGGGCCCGTGGGCGAGGTCATCCACCGGCCCAGCCACCCCTACACGCGCGGCCTGATGGGCTCCATCCCGGCGATGGACGAAGACCGCGAACGGCTGCTGCAGATCGACGGCGCGATGCCACGCCTGAACGCCATCCCGCGCGGCTGCGCCTTCAACCCGCGTTGCCCGCAGGTGTTCGAACGCTGCCGGCAAGACCGCCCTGAACTGCAAGATGCCGGCGCCACGCGCGCGGCGTGCTGGCTGGTGAACAAGGAAGCTGCGGCATGAGCGCCCTGGTGGAAGTGAGTGACCTGGCCAAGACCTTCGACGTCTCGGCGCCCTGGTTGAACCGTGTCATCGAACGCCAGCCCAAGCTCTTCGTGCACGCCGTCGATGGCGTGAGCTTCAGCATCGAGAAGGGCACGACGCTGGCGCTGGTGGGCGAATCGGGCTGCGGCAAGAGCACGGTGGCGCGCCTGCTCGTGGGTCTTTACAGCCCCACCCGCGGCGATGTGCAGTTCGACGGCCAGGCCACGAACGCCAGCCGCAACGCGGCCGAACTGCGCACGCTGCGGCGGCGCATGCAGATGATCTTCCAGGACCCGTACGCCAGCCTGAACCCGCGCTGGAAGGTGCTGGACATCATCGGCGAGCCGCTGCGCGAGCACGGCCTCGTGCCGGGCAAGGAAGCGCTGCGCCAGCGCGTGGGCGAGTTGCTGCAGCAGGTGGGCCTGGCCGCGGCCGACTGCGACAAGTTCCCGCACCAGTTCAGCGGCGGGCAGCGCCAGCGCATCTCCATTGCACGCGCACTGGCCACGCAGCCCGAGTTCCTGGTCTGCGACGAGCCGACTTCGGCGCTGGACGTCAGCGTGCAGGCCCAGGTGCTCAACATCATGAAGGACCTGCAGAAGACGCAGGGCCTGACCTACCTCTTCATCAGCCACAACCTGGCCGTGGTGCGCCACGTGGCCGACCGCGTCGGCGTGATGTACCTGGGCCGGCTGGTGGAAGTGGCGCCCAAGGCCGAGCTCTTCGGCAGTCCGCGCCACCCCTACACGCGCATGCTGCTGGACGCCATTCCCGACATCCACATGACGGGCCGCGCCCGCACGCCGGTGCAGGGCGAGGTGCCCAACCCGCTGAACCCGCCCAGTGGCTGCGCCTTCCACCCGCGCTGCCCGCACGCCAACGCGCGCTGCAGCAGCGAGCGCCCGGCGCTCACGCGCTTCCAGGGCATCGAGGTGGCCTGCCACGCGGTGCAGGAAGGGCGCATCTGAGCTGATGCACCAGCCGCGGCGCCTTGCAGGCGCTGCGGCCATCGGTTCATCTCACAGCAGCCGCTCGCCAGCGAAGAGCTGGCGCACGTCTTCGCGCTCGCGGATCAGGTGCACCCGAGGGCCGTCGAGCATCACCTCGGCGGCGCGTGGGCGTGTGTTGTAGTTGCTGGCCATGGTCATGCCGTAGGCGCCGGCCGACAGCACCGCCAGCACGTCGCCCGGCGCAACGGCCAGTGCGCGCGCGCGGCCCAGCCAGTCGCCCGATTCGCACACCGGGCCCACCACGTCCCACACCGGCGCCGGGCCGTCGCGTTGCACGCAGGGTTCGATGCCCATCCAGGCCTCGTACATGGCCGGGCGCACGAGGTCGTTCATCGCCGCATCGACGATGCAGAAGTTCTTGCCCTCGGCATCCAGCGCGTGCTTGAGCACCAGCACCTCGGCCAGCAGCACGCCGGCATTGCCCACCAGCGAACGACCCGGCTCGAACAGCACCTCACGGTGGCCGTGACCGCGCTCGTCCAGGCGCTGCAGCAGCGCGCGCACCAGCGCGCCGGCGTCGGGCGGGGTCTCGTCGGTGTAGGTGATGCCCAGGCCGCCGCCCACGTCCACGTGATGGATGGGGATGCCGGCGGCTTCCACGGCCTCCACCAGGTCCAGCAGGCGGTCCAGCGCATCGAGGTAAGGCGGCAGCTGCGTGATCTGCGAGCCGATGTGGCAATCGATGCCCACCACGTGCAGCCCCGGCAAGGAGGCCGCATGGCGGTAGGCGCCCAGCGCCTGCGCATGCGCGATGCCGAACTTGTTGCCCTTCAGCCCCGTGCTGATGTACGGGTGCGTGCCGGCATCGACATCAGGGTTCACGCGCAGGCTCACCGGCGCGCGGCAACCGCTGGCCAGGGCCTCGGCGTTGAGCGTGTCGAGCTCGTCCTGGCTCTCGACATTGAAGCAGCGCACGCCGGCCTGCAATGCCTGCCGCATCTCGGCCCGCGTCTTGCCGACGCCCGAGAACACCACGCGGCTGGCGTCGCCGCCAGCGGCCAGCACACGCGCGAGTTCACCGCCCGAGACGATGTCGAAGCCCGCGCCGGCCTGGGCGAACGTCTGCAGCACCGCCAGGCTGGAATTGGCCTTCATCGCGTAGCAGACCAGGTGGCGGCGCCCATGCAGGGCGCGTTCGTAGGCCTGGAAGGCCCGCAGCATCGCACCGCGCGAGTACACATACAGCGGCGTACCGAAGCGCGCAGCCAGTTCGGCCAAGGCATGACCTTCGAGGCAAAGCTCGCGGCCCTGTCGGGCCAGGAAAGGGGCGCCGGGCAGGTTCATCGCGTGGGCGCCGAAGCGGTGTTGGCGGGAGCGGCTGGCGAGGTGCCCGGCAGGCTCAGCGGGCCCTTCTGCCCGCAGCCGGCCAACAGCACCGCTGCCATCAGCGACGCGGCAGCACCGAAACGCACGCGCGGCCCTGCCGCCAAGGGGGTGGCCGGGCGCGCCACTAAACTTACCGCCCTTGGTCTGTCCATGAAAACGATTCTATGAGTGGCACCCTCACCGGCTCTTCGCTCAGCGACCAGGCCTACGCCCAGGAGACCAGCGCGCTGCTAGCCCGCATCGAAGCCGCGGCCGACCGCTGGCTGCAGGACGATGTCATCGACATCGACACGCACCGCAGCGGCGGCCTCCTGGAGCTGAGCTTTCCCAACGGCAGCAAGATCATCGTCAACACGCAGCCGCCGCTGCACGAGGTGTGGATGGCGGCGCGCGGCGGGGGCTTCCACTACCGCTGGGCCGATGGCGCGTGGCGCGACACACGCGATGGCAGCGAGTTCTTCGCTGCCTTGAACGCGCACGCCACTCTGCAGGGCGGCCAGCCGCTGCAGTTCTAGCGCTTGAACAGGTCGAGGATGCTGCTGCGCTCTTCGGTGCTGGGGGGCTGCGGCACCTTGTCGTCCAGCCCGACGCTGGCGATGCCCTGCTTGCCTGCGAACTCGTCGAAGACCCAGTAGGGACCGGCCTGGATCACACCCTCGGGTGGGGTGAGTTCCTGCACCGGCTCGTTGCGCAGCGCGTGCTGCATGAACTCGATCCACACCGGCAGCGACAGCCCACCGCCCGTTTCACGGTCGCCGAGCTTGCGGGGCGTGTCGTAGCCGATCCAGACCACCGCCGTCAGCGTGGGATGGAAGCCCGCAAACCAGGCGTCCATCGAATCGTTGGTCGTACCGGTCTTGCCGTAGAGGTCTGGCCGCTTGAGCGTGGCCTGCGCCCGGGCGGCCGTGCCCGAACGTGTGATCTCCTGCAACAGCGTGCCCATCACGAAGGCATTGCGCGCCGGCAGCGTGCGCTGGCTTTCGTCGAAAGGCGGCAGCTTCGCTTCGAGCAGCACCTTGCCCTTCTGGTCGGTGATGCGTTCGATCAACTGCGGCTGCACGCCAAAGCCGCCGTTGGCAAACACGCTGTAGGCCGTGGCCATCTGCAGCGGTGTGACCGAGCCGGCACCCAAGGCCATGGTCAGGTAGGCCGGGTGCTTGTCGGGCTCGAAGCCGAAATGCTGGATCCACTCCTGCGCAAACCCGGTGCCGGTGCCCTGCAGCACGCGGATGGACACCATGTTCTTCGACTTGGCCAAGGCCGTCTGCAAGGGCATCGGGCCATCGAACTTGCCGTCGTAGTTCTTGGGCTCCCAGGGCTGGCTTCCGGTGGCGCCTGCATCGAAGAACAGCGGCGCATCGTTCACCACGGTGGCAGGCGTGAAGCCCTTCTCCAGCGCGGCCGAGTAGATGAAGGGCTTGAAGCTCGACCCCGGCTGGCGCCAGGCCTGCGTGACGTGGTTGAACTTGCCGCCGCCGAAATCGAAGCCGCCCACCATCGCCCGCATGGCGCCGTTGCGCGGATCGAGCGCGACGAAAGCGCCCTCGACCTCCGGCACCTGTGTGAGCAGCCACTCTCCCTTGTTGAAAGCCGGGTGTTTGTAGACGCGCACGATGGCCCCGCGCCGTATCTGCTTCTGCGGCAGCGCCTTCTCGGACAGCCCCGAGGTGACGGGCTTCAGGCCCTCGCCCGTGATGGTGACGGTGTCGCCCGACTGCAGCATCGCCACCACCTTGCGCGGCGACGCTTCCAGCACCACGGCGGCACGCAGGTCATCGTTGTCGGGGTGGTCGGCCAGGGCCTCGGCCACGCGTGCGTCGATGAGAGCCTCGTCGGCCGGCAGCGTGGTGTAGGCCTCGGGGCCGCGGTAGACCTGCCGCAGTTCGAAGTCCATCAGGCCCCGCCGCAGCGCACGGTAGGCCACGATCTGGTCGGCAGCCTTGACCGTGAGGTAGACGTTCAGGCCGCGCGTGTAGGTGTCTTCGCCGTACTGGGCAAAAACCAGTTGGCGCGCCGTCTCGGTCAGGTACTCGGCGTGCGGTGCGCTCTCGCGCTGGGTGCGGTAGCGCAGTTTCTCGGCCAGCGCCTCTTCGTGCTGGGCTTCGGTGATGAAGCCGGTCTCGAACATGCGGTTGATGATGTACCGCTGCCGCACCGTGGCCCGGCGAGGGTTCGAAACGGGGTTGTAGGCCGAAGGCGCCTTGGGCAGACCCGCCAACATGGCCGCCTCGGCCACCGTGACGTCCTTCAGCTTCTTGCCGAAATAGATTTCTGAAGCCGCCGCGAATCCGTTGGCGCGCTGCCCCAGGAAAATCTGGTTCATGTAGAGCTCGAGAATCTGGTCCTTGCTCAGCAGGTTCTCGATCTTCAGCGCCAAGAGGATTTCGTAAATCTTGCGTGTGAATGTCTTTTCGGTCGAGAGGTAGAAATTGCGCGCCACCTGCATGGTGATGGTGCTCGCACCCTGGCTGCGGGCGTCGCGCAGGTTCTCGAGGGCGGCTCTGGCGACGCCTTTGTAGTCGACACCGCCGTGCTGGTAGAAGCGCGCATCCTCCGCGGCCAGTACCGCGTCTTTCATGACCTGCGGAATCTGTGCAATCGGCTGGAAATTCCGCCGTTCTTCGCCAAACTCACCAAGCAGGACGCCCTCGGTCGAATAAACGCGCAGGGGCAGCTTGGGCCGGTAATCGGCCAGGCTGCTGATTTCGGGCAAGTTCGGGTAGGCCACTGCCAGCGCCACACCCACCAGCAACAAGACTGCCAACAGCCCGGCCAGCGCCAAGCCGAACAGCCAGCCGGCCACACGCAGACCCACCCTCGCCCATCCCGGCAGACGCTGGCCTGAGGCTGGAGATGTTGCTGGGGCGCGGGCGTCGTCGGTGGCAGCCATAAAGAACCCGGGAACCGGGTCGAAAGATTATAGGGAGCGGGTTTTCACCGCCCGGTCGGGCCGGACCCTTCGGCGGTAGCAGGGCCCTCGTGGCATTGTCCACAGCCGCACAGGCCGGAGCTGGGGGCATCAGCGGTGGGCTTTGCGGCTTGTTTCAACTGCGATGCCAACGTCAGGGAATGGCAACGAGCATGGGCAGCCGAAGGCGCCTTTTTCTTTGGTGCACAAGGGCTTTACTGCTAGCATTGAAGTAACTTCTTAACAAGCCTTGGGCTCTTTTCGGGTTCCGTGCGACTGAAGGCCGAGTGGCTGGGGAGTGTGAGACTTGGGTTTTCTTGACACATTGCTGGGCCGCAAGCATCCGCCCATGATCGGGCTGGACATCAGTTCCTCCAGCGTCAAGTTGGTCGAACTGGGCCAGACCGCCAGCGGCGAATTGATCCTCGAGCGTTTCGCCTCCGAGCCCTTCGAGAAGGGCTGGATCACCGACGGCCAGATCGAAAAATTCGACGAGGTGGCCGCCGCCGTCAAGCGCGTGGTCAGCAAGAGCGGCACCAAGACCAAGCAGGTCGTGATGGCCATGCCGCAGTCGGCCGTGATCACCAAGAAGATCATGCTGCCGGCCGGCCTGCGCGAAGAAGAGATGGAGATCCAGGTCGAGAGCGAGGCCAACCAATACATCCCCTTCTCGCTCGACGAGGTGAGCCTGGATTTCTGTGTTGTCGGCCCCAGCCCGACGTCGGCGGGCGACGTCGAGGTGCTGATCGCCGCCTCGCGCCGCGACCGCGTGCAGGACCGCCAAGGTCTGGCCGAGGCCGCCGGCCTCAAGCCGGTGGTGCTGGACATCGAATCGCACGCCTCGCGGCTGGCCATGGGCCGCGTGGTGGGGGCACTGCCCAACGAAGGCCGCGACGCGCTGGTGGCGCTGTTCGAGATTGGCGCAGACACCACGAGCCTGAAAGTGTTGCGCGACGACGAGATGCTGTACGACCGCGACCAGGCCTTCGGTGGCTCGCAGCTCACGCAGCTGATCAGCCGCCAGTACGGCTTCAGCTTCGAGGAGGCCGAGGCCAAAAAGCTCAGCGGTGACCTGCCCGAAGACTACGAGAGCGTGATCCTTTCACCCTTCGTCGACAGCCTGTCCCAGGAAATCGGCCGCGCGCTGCAGTACTTCTTTACCAGCACGCCGCACCACAAGGTGCACTACGTGATGCTGGCCGGCGGCACCGCCACCTTGCCCGGTCTCAAGGACCGGGTCACCGACCTGACAGGCTTCGCCTCCAGCGTCGTGAACCCCTTCGAGCAGATGCAACTCGGCTCTTCCGTTCGCGAGAGCCGGGTGCGCCGCGAAGCGCCCTCCTACCTCACGGCCTGCGGTCTGGCGATGCGGAGGTTCCTCCAGTGATCCTGATCAACCTGCTGCCGCACCGCGAGGAAAAGCGGCGCCAGCGCAAACGGGCGTACTTCGCCAGCCTCGCCGCTTGCGCCATGGCTGGCGCAGTCATCGTCGCCATCTGGTACACCGTGCTGGGTCAGATGACGGCCGACCAGGAGTCACGCAACGCCTTCCTGCAGGCCGAGATCACGCGCCTGGATTCGCAGATCAAGGACATCGCCACGCTGCGCTCCGAGATCGAGGCGCTCAATGCGCGCAAGAAGGCAGTCGAAGACCTCCAGAACGACCGGAACGTGCCGGTCTACCTGCTCAACGAACTCGTGCAGCAGACGCCGGAGGGCGTGTTCCTCACCAGCATCCGGCAGACCGGCCAGATCGTCTCGATCACGGGCGTGGCGCAAACCAATGAGCGGGTGTCCGAATTCCTGCGCAATGCGCTCTACAACTCAACCTGGCTGGAAAAGCCCGACCTCGTCGAGATCCGGGCCTCCAACGTCACGACCGGTACCCGCGACCAGCGCCGCCTGTTCGACTTTTCGATGCGCGTGACGATCAAGCGGCAGCGAACGGCCGCCCCCGCGCCTGCCCCGGCCACTTCGGCACCCGCCGTTTCCACGCCCGCGAAGGCGAGCTGAGGTCCGCATGGCCAAGCCCTCCACGATGAGTTTCGATGTCACCGGCTTTGTCGAGCAGGCGGCGTCCCAGTTTCGCAACCTCAATCCCAACGAGCCCGGCCAATGGCCACCGCTGCCGAAGATCGCCACCTGGCTGGCGGCCTGCGGTGCCGTGGTCGTCGTGGGATGGTTCTTGTTGCTGTCTGCCGCCACGCAAGACCTGGAAGACCTGCGCGCTAAAGAGCCGCAGCTCAAGAACACCTACAAGGACCGGCTGGGCCAGGCCGTCAACCTCAGCGAGTACCGCAAGCAGCGCCTGCAGGTACAGGAGTACGTGACGCAGCTGGAGAAGCAGTTGCCCGGCAAGGCCGAGATCGACGCGCTGTTGTCGGACATCAACCAGGCCGGTCTCGGGCGCGGCCTGCAGTTCGAACTGTTCCGGCCCGGCCAGGTGCAAATCAAGGACTACTACGCCGAGTTGCCCATCGCCATCCGCGTGAGCGGCCGGTACCACGATGTGGGGTCTTTCGCTGCCGATGTGGCCAACCTGTCCCGCATCGTGACGCTGCAGAACCTGGTCATCACGCCCGTCAACGCTGCCAGCGGCAACCTCGCCATGGAGGCGACCGCTCGCACCTACCGCTACCTCGACACCAGCGAGATCGCCGAACAACGCAAGGGGGCCAAGAAATGAGCCGTCTGCACACGATCGCCCTGGTTCTCACCGGCGCCGGGCTGCTGGCTGCCTGCGGCGCCGAACACGATGAACTGCGCGAGTGGATGGAGCAGCAGCGGCGTGAGGTCAAACCCAGCGTGCAGCCCCTGCAACCCCCCAAGAAGTTCGATCCCGAACCCTATGGCGTGGCCCAGGGCGTGGAACCCTTCAGCACACAAAAGCTGTCAGTGGCGCTCAAGCAAGAGGCGAAGCAGCCGAACTCCTTGCTGGCTGCTGAATTGAATCGCCGCAAGGAACCGCTGGAAGCCTACCCCTTGGACAGCATGAGCATGGTCGGCAGCGTCAACAAGGAAGGCCGGCCCTTCGCGCTGCTGCGGGTGGACAACCTGCTGTACCAGGTGAAGGTGGGTGACCACCTGGGCCAGAACTACGGGCTGATCACGAAGATTGCCGAGACCGAGATCGTGTTGCGCGAACTGGTCATGGACGCCAGCGGCGAAATGATCGAGCGCCCCGCGACGCTGCAACTGCAGGAGAGGGCGCGATGAAGACCTATCAGGAGAGATGCACCATGTCGCATTGGCGTGCCGCCCTTGCCGCTCTGTCTGCCGCCAGCGCCCTGTTCGTGCCGCTGTCCTCGTGGGCCCAGAACGCGATCCAGTCCATCACCAGCAGCCAGCAGGCCGGCACGGAGGTCGTGCGCGTCGAACTGAGCGAGCCGCTGACCGCGGTGCCCAATGGCTTCTCGGTGCAGGCGCCGCCCCGCATCGCCATCGACCTGCCGGGCGTGAGCAACGGCCTGGGCCGCAACAGCATCGACATCAACCAGGGCAACCTGCGTTCGGCCAGCGTGGCCCAGGCCGGTGACCGCTCTCGCCTGGTGCTCAACCTCAAGCAAGCCTCGGGCTACCGCGCCCAGGTTCAAGGCAAGGTGCTGCTGGTCATCCTGGACACTGCGGGGCCCGGCCCTGCTGCCGAGGCCACGGCCGCGGCAGCACCGTCCACCAGCCCGGCCGGGCAGACCGTGCAGTTCGCCGCGCCACAGAACAACGCACCGCTGGCGCTGCGCGACATCGACTTCCGGCGCGGCCAGGACGGCACCGGCCGGGTGATCGTCAACCTGCCCAGCACCCAGGTCGGCGTGGACATCCGCCAGCAGGGCCAGACCCTGGTGGTCGAGTTCCTGCGTTCCAGCCTGCCCGAGAACCTGCGCCGGCGGCTCGACGTCACCGACTTCGGCACGCCCGTGCGCACCGTGTCCACCTTCCAGTCGGGCGACCGCGTCCGCATGGTGGTGGAGCCCAGCGGTTCGTGGGAGCACAGCGCCTACCAGAGCGACAACCAGTTCGTGCTGGAAGTGCGCCCGGTGAAGGTCGACCCCAACAAGTTGACGCAAGGCCCTGGCTTCCAGGGCGAGAAACTCAGCCTGAACTTCCAGAACATCGAAGTGCGGGCCCTGCTGCAGGTCATCGCCGACTTCACCAACTTCAACGTCGTCACCAGCGACACGGTGACCGGCACCGTCACGCTGCGCCTGAAGGACGTGCCCTGGGACCAGGCGCTGGACATCATCCTGCAGAGCAAGGGTTTGGGCGTGCGCAAGAACGGCAACGTGCTGTGGATCGCGCCGAAGGACGAACTGGCCGCGAAGGAACAGGTCGACCTCGAAGCCAAGAAGAAGGTGGCTGAACTGGAGCCGCTGCGCACGCAGTCCTTCCAGCTGAACTACACCAAGGCCGAAGAAGTGGCCAAGGGCCTGACCGGTCAGACGACCGGCGGCGGCAGTGGCACCAGCGGACAGGCCTCACGCATCCTCTCGCCGCGCGGCAGCGTGATTTTCGAAGCGCGCACCAACCAGCTCTTCGTGAACGACATTCCGTCCAAGTTGGAAGAGATCCAGGCGCTGATCACCAAGATCGACATCCCGGTGCGCCAGGTACTGATCGAAGCGCGCATCGTCGAGGCCGATGACAGCTTCGGCCGCGCCCTCGGGGTGCGCCTGGGCGGCAACGACCTGCGCGGGGTGCGCGGTGGCACCCCCGGCTATGGGGTCGGCGGCGACAACCGCGTGACCATCGGCAACAACTATGCCGCCATCGGCTACCAGACGGGCCAGGGCGGCTCGGCGCCGAGTTTCTCGGACAGCGCCTTCATCAGCTTCCCGGCCAACACCACCGCCTTCAGCGGCAGCAATGCGGCCACCTTCGCGCTGTCCTTGTTCGGTGCCACGGCCAACCGCTTCCTGAACCTGGAGCTTTCTGCGCTGGAAGCCGAAGGCAAGGGCAACATCGTGTCCAGCCCGCGGGTGATCACGGCCGATCAGACCAAGGCGCGCATCGAGCAGGGCGAAGAGATTCCCTACCAGCAGGCCACGTCGAGCGGCGCCACCTCGGTCTCCTTCAAAAAGGCCAGCCTGAGCCTGGAAGTGACGCCGCAGATCACGCCCGAAGGCAATGTGATCCTCGACCTGGAAGTGAACAAGGACAGCCGCGGCGCGCTGACGGCCGCCGGGCCCGCGATCAACACCAAGCAGGTGAAGACCCAGGTGCTGGTCGAAAACGGCGGCACCGTCGTCATCGGCGGCATCTTCACGCAGGACGAACAGACCGAGGTCAACAAGGTCCCGCTGCTGGGCGACATTCCCTACCTTGGCTACCTCTTCCAGAACCGTGTGCGCAGCACCCGCAAGACCGAGTTGCTGATCTTCATCACGCCGAAGATCGTGACGGACCGGTCGGCGGCCCGCTGAAGTTCCGCCAGCGCGTACCAGTCATCGCGAGAACCCTATGAACCGTGTCCTACACATTGTCGGGGCCAGCCTGATGTCCTTGCTGCTGGTGGCCTGCGGCGGCGGCGGCGGCAGTGCCGGCAATACGCCATTCGGCAGCGGCAATGGCTCGGGCGGCGGCGGATCGGGCGGTGGAGCCACCGTCACTTACAGCGTCACGCTCACCCTGTCTGCGCAGACCGTCACGTCATCGCAACCCGCGACGGTGTCGGCGCGCGTGGTGTCGAGTGCAGGCGCCGCACTGAGCAATCAGGTGGTCTCGTTCTCCACGTCCACGGGCCTGGGCGCCTTCAGCGCCGCCACGGCCCTCACCAACGCCGATGGCGTGGCCACGGTCACGCTGTCGCCCGCCACCGCCAGCGCCGTCGGGGCCGACACGGTGATCGCCTCCACCACCGTCAACGGCTCGGTGGTGAGCGGTTCTCTCGGCTTCCAGCTCACCGCCACCAACGTCACGATCTCCGCCTTCACTGCCGACATCGGCACAGGCAGCTTGAGTGCCTACGGTCAGACCCTGCTGACCGTGACCTTGGCCGGCACTTCGCCGGCCAACCCCGTGAACGTCGCCATCTCCTCGTCGTGCGTCACCTCCGGCCGCGCCACGCTGACACCGGCCACGGCCTCCACCAGCACCGGCACCGCCACCTTCACCTACCGAGACGCCGGCTGCGGTGCCTTCCAGGTGACCGACGGCCTGCAGGCATCCGTCACGGGCACGGCTGCCACAGCGGCACGCTCGATCACGCTGACGCCCCCCACGCCCGCCAGCATCGCCTTCGTCTCGGCCGCGCCGAGCGAGATCTACCTCAAGGGATCGGGCTTCGCAGAGAACTCGATCGTGAGCTTCCAGGTGCGCGACGCGAACGGGCTCGGCGTCCCGAACCAGGTGGTCACGCTGGAGGCCACGTCCCTGGCCGGCGGCTTGCTGATCGACGATGGCGCCGTGCCTGTCACCAAGCGCACCGACTCCAACGGCAACGTGCTGGTGCGCATCAACGCCGGAACGGTGCCGACACCCGTGCGCGTGCGCGCCACCTTGGCGGCCTCGAACATCTCCACCGTGTCCAGCAACCTCGCGGTGGCGGTGGGCCTGCCTTCGCAGCAGAACTTCTCGCTGTCGCAAGGCACCTTCAACATCGAGGGCTACAACATCGATGGGCGCCCGAACACCTACCTGGTCATCGCCTCCGATCGGCTCGGCAACCCCGTGCCCGAGGGCACGGCCATCAACTTCGTGACAGAAGGCGGCCAGGTGCAGGCCATCCGCTTCACGACCCTGAGCAACGGCCTGGCCAGCGCAACGGCCAACTTCCAGTCCTCGTCACCGCGCCCGCCCGATGGCCGCGTGACGGTGCTGGCCTATGCGCTCGGCGAGGAGTCTTTCCTCGATACCAACGGCGACAACGTGTTCACGCCAGGGGAAGACTTCCAGGACCTCGGTGATGTGTTCCTCGACCGCCTCTTCAACGGCAGCTTCAACGGCAACGAAGACCAGTTCATCTCGCTGTCGATCAGCGGCGTCGACGCTTGCCGCACGGCCACGTCGCAGTTGCTGCGCCTGGGCAGCGGCGAACCGTCGCGCGTGTTGTCGAACACCGGCGCGGCCTTGAACACCTGCGTCAGCGGCTGGGGCCGGGCCTATGTGCGCAGGGCCATTCAGACGGTCTTCTCCACCTCCGAGACGCGCCTGGGCTGGCGCGTGGCGCCGGATGCGCGTGCGGTCTCCAACGGCGCCGGCAGTTGCCAGCGTGTGAGTCTCATCGACCAGATCGCCGCTGCACCCTACGCCAACAACGACACGGCGATGTCCGTCCCGTTCTACCTCCTGGGCGACGGGTCGGGCGTGGCCTTGGCCAACCTCGGCAAGACCGGTTCGGTGGCCTTCCTCGTGGCCGACAACAACCCCATCGCACTGAACCCTGCGGCTGCGGGCACCACCATCAGCGCCGTGGCCACGGCCGGTCTCACGGTCTCGGTCCTGGCTAACACGGTGCCGAGCACCTTGTCGCCGTCAGCATCGGCCATCAGCTACACCTTCGACGACACCACGACCTCCGGTACGGTGACCATCTCGGTGCGCTCGCCGGGTGGACTGACCACGGTCTTTGCGCAGACCTTCTACCGCAACGCGGGGCCCACCTCGACCCCGTGCCTCTGACGGTCTCCCTCGTCGGCATGCCCGGCTGTGGCAAGTCCACGGTCGGGCGCCATCTGGCGCGGCACCTAAACCTGCGCTTCGTCGACAGCGACGCCGAGATCGAGCAGCGGATCGGCATGCCCATCCGTGCTTTCTTCGAAGCCAATGGCGAAGCCGCGTTCCGCGACATCGAACAGGACGCGATCGACGAGTTGACGCAGCAACAGGGCTGCGTGCTGGCCACGGGCGGCGGCGCCGTGCTGCGACCGTCGAACCGCGACGCGCTGCACTCGCGCACGCACGTCGTCTACCTGCGCAGCACCGCCGAAGAGCTGCACCGCCGGCTGCGGCACGACCAGCAGCGGCCGCTGCTCCAGGTGGCCGACCCGCTCGGCCGCCTGCGTGACCTGTACCGCGAGCGAGATCCGCTCTACCGCCGCACGGCGCACTTCGTCGTCGAGGCGGCCCGGCCCTCGGTGCATTCGCTCACGGGCATGGTGTTGATGCAACTTGAACTGGCGGGCCTGGTGGATCCAGGCCAGGTTCCTTCCAGCGTCGATCAGCATCACGGCTGAGGTTTGCACGGCCGCAGCCACCTGCCTGCGCCGCAGGACGCCCGACGGCTCACCCGTAAACTCATGGTCATGAACTCAGCGCGTCCTCGCACGGTCGCGGTGGCCACACCCGGCGGCCGTTACGACATCCTGATCGGCAGCGGTCTGCTGCAAGACGCCAGCAGTTGGGCGGATCTGCCAGCCTCGTCGCAGGCCGTCATCGTCAGCAATGCCACCGTGGATGCGCTGTACGGCGATGACCTGGCGGCCTCGCTGGCCTCCCGGCACCGTCAGGTCAGTCGTGTGCTGCTGCCGGAGGGCGAAGCGCACAAGACCTGGGATTCACTGAACCGGATCTTCGACCACCTGCTGGCTCACGCCTGTGACCGCAAGACCGTGCTGTACGCGCTGGGCGGGGGCGTCATCGGCGACATGACCGGGTTCGCCGCCGCCACCTACATGCGCGGCGTGCCCTTCGTGCAGGTGCCCACCACACTGCTGGCACAGGTGGATTCGTCGGTGGGCGGCAAGACCGCCATCAACCATCCGCTGGGCAAGAACATGATCGGCGCGTTCTACCAGCCGGCGCGCGTGGTCTGCGATCTCGGCACCCTGGCCAGCTTGCCGGCACGCGAGCTTTCGGCCGGCCTGGCCGAAGTCATCAAGTACGGGCCGATCTTCGACATGGCCTTCCTCGACTGGATCGAAGACCACATGGTGGCCTTGCGCGCTGGCGATGCCGAAGCTCTGGCCCATGCCGTGCAGCGCTCTTGCGAGATCAAGGCCGAGGTGGTGGGCCAGGACGAGCGCGAGAGCGGCCTGCGCGCCATCCTCAATTTCGGCCACACCTTCGGACACGCCATCGAAGCCGGCCAGGGCTATGGCGCATGGCTGCATGGCGAGGCCGTGGGCTGCGGCATGGTGCTGGCAGCTGCGCTCTCGGCCGAGTTGGGGCTGGTGCCGGGCGCCTTCGTCGAGCGGCTGACGCGTCTGGTACAGGCCGCCGGACTGCCCACGCAGGCGCCGGCGATGCCCGACGAACGCTGGCTCGAGCTGATGCGGGTGGACAAGAAAGCCGAAGCCGGCGCCATCCGCTTCGTGCTGATCGACCCGCCGGGGCGCGCCAGCCTGCGCAGCGCGCCTGACGACCAGGTGTTGCGTGTCATCCGCCGCCACAGCGTACCCGTGGCCAGCGCGGCGTGAACCTCGACGATCTGGCGCCCTGGGCCAGCGACCCGCGCCGCACACGCGGCCGGCGTGTGGCAGAACCGCCCTCGCCGCCTCGCCACGAGCACCAGCGCGACCGCGACCGCATCGTGCACAGCACGGCTTTCCGGCGTCTGGTCTACAAGACGCAGGTCTTTCTCAACCACGAAGGCGACCTCTTCCGCACACGGCTGACGCATTCGCTGGAGGTGGCACAGCTCGGCCGATCGATGGCGCGTGCGCTGCGCCTGAACGAAGACCTGGTGGAGGCCATCGCCCTGGCCCATGACCTGGGCCACACGCCCTTTGGCCACGCCGGGCAGGACGCCTTGCACGCCTGCATGCAGGCCCACGGCGGCTTCGAGCACAACCTGCAGAGCCTGCGCGTGGTGGACGCACTGGAGGTGCGCTACCCCGCCTTCGACGGCCTGAACCTCTGCTTCGAGACGCGCGAGGGCATCCTCAAGCATTGTTCGCCGCGCAACGCGCAGCGCCTGGTGGCTGCCGAACCCGGCGGGCCGGCGCAGCGCTTCATCGACGGCACGCGCCCCAGCCTGGAGGCGCAGCTGGTGAACCTGGCCGATGAGATGGCCTACAACGCCCACGACATCGACGACGGCGTGCGTTCGGGCCTGATCACGCTGCAGCAGCTGGGCGAAGTGCCGGTCTTCGCGCAATGGCGTGACGAGGTGCTGACCGAGCATCCGCAACTGGGCGAGCAGGGCGGCAGGCGCTTGCTCTTCGAGACGCTGCGACGTTTGCTGTCGGCGCAGGTGGGTGACTTGATCACGCAGACCAGCACCCTGCTGGCAGAGGCCGAGCCCGCCGATGCAGCGGCAGTGCGCCAGCTGCCCGCACTCGTTGCCCTGAGCCCGGCGCTGCAGGCCCAGAACGCAGCACTGAAGCGCTTTCTCTTCCGCGAGCTCTACCGCCACCCGCAAGTGGTGGCTTCCACCGGGCTGGCACGCACGGTGGTGGCCGAGCTGTTCGAGGCCTACCTGGCGCAGCCCCGCGAGATGCCGGCCGACTACCTGCAGGCCGACGACCAGGCGCGCGCCGTGGCCGACTACATCGCCGGCATGACCGACCGCTACGCGCTGCGCGAGCACCACCGCCTTACCGGGCGGCGGCTGTTCGACTGAAGCGCGGGGCCCACGGAGGCCGAGCGTGGCGCGCCTGCCGCGGCTGGAATGGCCAGGCCACACGCACTACCTGCTGCAGCGTGCGCATGGCGGACTGCTCAGCGCCCATGCCGCCGGGCAGCCCGGCGTCTTTGCTGACGCGGCCGACCGCAACGCCTTTCTGGCCGCGCTGCGCGAAGCCGCGGTGGCCGAGCAGGTGCAGGTGCACGCCTACGCCCTGCTGCCCACCGAGGTGCAACTGCTGGCCACGCCCGGCCCCGCAGGCGCCCTGGGCCGGCTGATGCAGGCCCTGGGGCGGCGCTATGTGAGCGCCTACAACCGCCGCCACGGCCACCGCGGCAGCCTGTGGGACGGCCGCTTCCGCAGCGCCGTGGTGGAACCTGGCGCGTTGCGGCTGCAGGCGCTGCTGCTGGTGGACGGTCAATCGGAACTGCCGGGCTGGACCAGCGCCGCCGCGCGCACCGGCGGCCCGCGGGACGGGCTGCTGACCGACCCACCGGAATGGTGGGCCCTGGGGAACACGCCCTTCGACCGCGAAGCCCTGTACCGGCAGCAACTGGCGCAGGGGCTCGGCACGACGCTGGCCGACAGCCTGCGCCAAGCCGCACTGGGCGGCTGGGCGGCCGGTTCGGCGGCTTTCGCCGGCGAAGTGGCCGCCGCCACCGCGCGGCCCGCCCGCCCGCGGGCGCGGGGCAGGCCGCGCAAGCTCACGGGCTTCGGTTGACGCGCCTGGCATGCGGGCTGCATAGGCAGCCCCGGCAGGGTCGGCTCGCACCAGACTGATATGTCCCCAATTAATTCAGCGACAGACTCGCTGCAATATTTATCGGGTCTGACCCCATTTAATAGCGGTTGTCCCGTTTGCTGCACTGCAGTACGCTCGCCGGCCGAAGGGTTTCCCCGCCCTCGCCGCTTGATCCGCCCCGTTTTGCACCCTTGATCCAGGAACGCGCCATGCCGACGCCCACCCCCCACGCCGACGCCTCCGCTGCCAGCGCCGCAGACATCGAGGGCCTCGCCCGCGACGGCCTGTACGACCCGCGCAACGAGCACGACGCCTGCGGCGTCGGCTTCGTCGCCCACATCAAGGGCGCCAAGGCGCACGCCATCGTGCAGCAGGGCCTGAAGATTCTGGAGAACCTCGACCACCGCGGCGCCGTGGGTGCCGACGAGCTGATGGGCGACGGCGCGGGCATCCTGATCCAGATTCCCGACGACTTCTACCGCGCGGAAATGGCGGCCCAGGGCGTGACGCTGCCGCCCCCGGGCGAGTACGGCGTCGGCATGATCTTCCTGCCCAAGGAACACGCCAGCCGCCTGGCCTGCGAGCAGGAACTGGAGCGCGCCGTGAAGGCCGAAGGCCAGGTGCTGCTGGGCTGGCGCGACGTGCCGGTGGACCGCGAGATGCCGATGAGCCCGGCCGTGCGCGCGAAAGAGCCCGTCATCCGCCAGATCTTCATCGGCCGTGGCACCGACGTCATCGTGCCCGACGCGCTGGAACGCAAGCTCTACGTCATCCGCAAGACGGCCAGCGCCGCCATCCAGGCGCTGAAGCTCACGCACAGCCGCGAGTACTACGTGCCCAGCATGAGCTGCCGCACCGTCATCTACAAGGGCCTGCTGCTGGCCAACCAGGTGGGCGTGTACTTCAAGGACCTGGCCGATCCGCGCGCCGTCAGCGCCCTGGCGCTGGTGCACCAGCGCTTCAGCACCAACACCTTCCCAGAATGGCCGCTGGCCCACCCCTACCGCATGGTGGCGCACAACGGCGAGATCAACACCGTCAAGGGCAACTTCAACTGGATGCGCGCCCGCGAAGGCGTGATGAAGAGCCCGGTGCTGGGCGACGACCTGAACAAGCTCTACCCCATCAGCTTCGAAGGCCAGAGCGACACCGCCACCTTCGACAACGCGCTGGAGTTGCTGACCATGGCCGGCTACCCGCTGGCCCACGCGGCGATGATGATGATCCCGGAGGCCTGGGAGAACCACGAGCTGATGGACGAGCGCCGCCGCGCCTTCTACGAGTACCACGCGGCCATGCTCGAGCCCTGGGACGGCCCCGCGGCGATGGTGTTCACCGACGGCAAGCAGATCGGTGCCACGCTCGACCGCAACGGCTTGCGCCCCGCGCGCTACATCGTCACCGACGACGACCTCGTGGTGATGGCCTCCGAGAGCGGCGTGCTGCCGGTGCCGCAGAGCAAGATCATCAAGAAGTGGCGCCTGCAGCCCGGCAAGATGTTCCTCATCGACCTGGAACAGGGCCGCATCGTCGACGACGAGGAGTTGAAGAACCAGTTCGCCAACGCCCGCCCCTACCGGCAGTGGATCGACAACGTGCGCGTGCGCCTCGACGAAGTGGGCGGTGGCATCGAACCCGCGGCCGCCGCCGAGAGCCTGCTCGACCGCCAGCAGGCCTTCGGCTACACGCAGGAAGACCTGAAGTTCCTGATGGCGCCCATGGCCGCCAACGGTGAAGAGGCCATCGGCAGCATGGGCAACGACAGCCCGCTGGCCGTGCTGAGCGACAAGAACAAGCCGCTCTTCAACTACTTCAAGCAGCTCTTCGCGCAGGTGACGAACCCGCCGATCGACCCCATCCGGGAAGCGATCGTGATGAGCCTGAACAGCTTCATCGGGCCGAAACCCAACCTGCTGGACATCAACGCGGTGAACCCGCCGATGCGCCTGGAGGTGACGCAGCCCATCCTCAACTTCGCCGACATGGCGCGGCTGCGCGGCATCGCCCAGCACACGGGCGGCAAGTTCAAGAGCTACGAGCTCGACATCACCTACCCGCTGGCCTGGGGCCGTGAAGGCGTGGAAGCCAAGCTCGCGAGCCTGTGCGCCGAGGCGGTGGACGCCCTCAAGGGTGGCCACAACATCCTCATCATCACCGACCGGCGCATGAGCCGCACGCAGATCGCCATTCCGGCGCTGCTGGCGCTGAGCGCCGTGCACCACCACCTGGTGCGCGAAGGCCGCCGCACCACCGCCGGCCTGGTGGTGGAAACCGGCAGCGCGCGCGAGGTGCACCACTTCGCGGTGCTGGCGGGCTACGGCGCCGAGGCCGTGCACCCCTACCTGGCGATGGAGACGCTGGTGGAGCTGCAAGGTTCGCTGCCGGGCGAGATCGATGCCGACAAGGCGATCTACAACTACGTCAAGGCCATCGGCAAGGGCCTGTCGAAGATCATGTCCAAGATGGGCGTGTCGACCTACATGTCGTATTGCGGCGCCCAGCTCTTCGAGGCCATCGGTCTGGAGAAAGCCTTCGTCGAGAAGTACTTCCGCGGCACGGCCACGCAGGTGGGCGGCATCGGTGTCTTCGAGGTGGCCGAAGAAGCGCTGCGCATGCACCACGCCGCCTTCGGCAACGATCCGCTGCTGGCCAACATGCTGGAAACCGGCGGCGAGTACGCCTGGCGCGCGCGTGGCGAAGAGCACATGTGGACGCCCGACGCCATCGCCAAGCTGCAGCACAGCACGCGTGCCAACAAGTGGGACACGTACAAAGAGTACGCGCAGATCGTCAACGACCAGAGCAAGCGCCACATGACGCTGCGCGGCCTGTTCGAGTTCAAGGTCGACCCGAGCAAGGCCATCCCCGTGGACGAGGTGGAATCGGCGGCCGAGATCGTCAAGCGCTTCGCCACCGGCGCGATGAGCCTGGGCTCGATCTCCACCGAAGCCCACAGCACGCTGGCCATTGCCATGAACCGCATCGGCGGCAAGAGCAACACCGGCGAAGGCGGCGAAGACCCGGCGCGCTACCGCAGCGAGTTGAAGGGCATCAAGGTCACGGCCGGCACCAAGGTGTCTGACGTCATCGGCAAGAAGGTGATCGAGGCCGACTACGAGATGCGCGAGGGCGACAGCCTGCGCAGCAAGATCAAGCAGGTGGCCTCGGGCCGTTTCGGTGTGACCACCGAATACCTGGTGAGCGCCGACCAGATCCAGATCAAGATGGCCCAGGGCGCCAAGCCTGGCGAAGGCGGCCAGCTGCCGGGCGGCAAGGTCTCCGAGTACATCGGCTTCCTGCGCTACAGCGTGCCCGGCGTGGGCCTCATCAGCCCGCCGCCGCACCACGACATCTACTCCATCGAAGACCTGGCGCAGCTCATCCACGACCTGAAAAACGCCAACCCGCGCGCCAGCATCAGCGTGAAGCTGGTGTCGGAAGTCGGCGTGGGCACGATCGCGGCCGGCGTGGCCAAGTGCAAGGCCGACCATGTGGTGATCGCGGGCCACGACGGCGGCACCGGCGCATCGCCGTGGTCGTCGATCAAACACTGCGGCACGCCCTGGGAACTGGGCCTGGCCGAGACGCAGCAGACCCTGGTGCTCAACCGCCTGCGCAGCCGCATCCGTGTGCAGGCCGACGGCCAGATGAAGACCGGCCGCGACGTCGTCATCGGCGCGCTGCTGGGCGCCGACGAGTTCGGCTTCGCCACCGCACCGCTGGTGGTGGAGGGCTGCATCATGATGCGCAAGTGCCACCTCAACACCTGCCCGGTGGGCGTGGCCACGCAAGACCCGGTGCTGCGCGCCAAGTTCGCGGGCAAGCCCGAGCACGTGGTGAACTACTTCTTCTTTGTCGCCGAAGAAGCACGCCAGATCATGGCGCAGCTGGGCATCCGCAAGTTCGACGAACTGATCGGCCGCGCCGACCTGCTGGACACCAAGAAGGGCATCGAGCACTGGAAGGCGCGCGGCCTCGATTTCGGCCGTGTCTTCCACCAGCCGGCCGTGCCAGCCAGCGTGGCGCGCCACCACACCGAGGTGCAAGACCACGGCCTGGCCAAGGCCCTGGACATGAAGCTGATCGAGCGCTGCCAGCCCGCCATCCAGAAGGGTGAGAAGGTGCACTTCATGGAGGACGCGCGCAACCTCAACCGCAGCGTTGGCGCCATGCTCTCGGGCGAGCTGGTCAAGCACCGCCCTGAAGGCCTGCCCGACCACACCATCTTCATGCAGATGGAAGGCGTGGGTGGCCAGAGCTTCGGCGCCTTCCTGGCCAGCGGCATCACGCTCTACCTGATCGGCGATGCCAACGACTACACCGGCAAGGGCCTGAGCGGCGGCCGCGTCGTCGTGCGGCCGAGCATCGAGTTCCGCGGTGACGCCACCAAGAACATCATCATCGGCAACACCGCGCTCTACGGCGCCACCAGCGGCGAAGCCTTCTTCCGCGGCGTGGCCGGCGAACGTTTTGCGGTGCGCCTGAGCGGCGCCACCGCGGTGGTGGAAGGCACGGGCGACCACGGCTGTGAATACATGACGGGCGGCACCGTCGTCGTGCTGGGCGCCACCGGCCGCAACTTCGCCGCCGGCATGAGCGGCGGCGTGGCCTATGTGTACGACGAAGACGGCCAGTTCGCACGCCGCTGCAACACCAGCATGGTGGCGCTGGACAAGGTGCTGCCGCGCGAAGAGCAGACCACGCACGCTGCGGGCCTGCACGCCGGCGAGACCGACGAAGCGCTGCTGAAGAAGCTGATCGAGGACCACCACCGCTGGACGGGCAGCCTGCGTGCGCGCGAGCTGCTGGACCACTGGGCCGCCTCGCGCGCCAAGTTCGTGAAGGTCTTCCCGCACGAATACAAGCGCGTGCTGGCCGCACGGGCCGCCGCAGCCACCGCCGCCAGCACCCTCGACGCCAAGTAAAGCGCCTGCGCACCCACACCCCACCCTATCGAGCTGAGACACACCATGGGCAAGGTCACCGGATTTCTCGAGTACGAGCGCATCGAAGAAGGCTACGAGCCGCCACCGGCGCGGCTGAAGACCTGGAAGGAGTTCGTCATCACGCTGAACGCGGACCAGGCCAAGGTGCAGGGTGCGCGCTGCATGGACTGCGGCACACCCTTCTGCAACAGCGGCTGCCCGGTCAACAACGTCATCCCCGACTTCAACGACCTCGTCTACCAGGGCGACTGGAAGAACGCGATCACGGTGCTGCACAGCACCAACAATTTCCCCGAGTTCACCGGCCGCGTCTGCCCGGCGCCCTGCGAGGCAGCCTGCACGCTCAACGTCAACGACGACGCGGTGGGCATCAAGAGCATCGAGCACGCCATCATCGACCGCGCCTGGGCGGAGGGCTGGGTGCAGCCCGAGGTGCCAGCGGTGAAGACGGGCAAGAAGGTGGCCGTGGTGGGCAGCGGCCCGGCCGGCCTGGCCGCCGCTCAGCAGCTGGCCCGCGCCGGCCATGACGTGACGGTGTTCGAGAAGAACAGCCGCATCGGCGGCCTGCTGCGCTACGGCATACCCGACTTCAAGATGGAGAAGACCCACATCGACCGCCGCATCGCGCAGATGCAGGCCGAGGGTGTGGTCTTCCGCACCGGCGTGCTGGTGGGCGCCTTCCCGGTCGACAGCAAGGTGACCAACGACGCGAGGGAAACCGTCAGCGCCGAGCAGCTCAAGGCCGAGTTCGACGCCGTGCTGCTCACCGGCGGCAGCGAAAACAGCCGCGACCTGCCCGTGCCCGGCCGTGAGCTGGATGGCGTGCACTTCGCGATGGAGTTCCTGCCGCAGCAGAACAAGGTGGTGGCCGGCGACAAGCTGAAGAAGCAGCTGCGCGCCGACGGCAAGCACGTCATCGTGATCGGCGGCGGCGACACCGGTTCCGACTGCGTGGGCACCAGCAACCGCCACGGCGCGGCCAGCGTCACGCAGTTCGAGCTGATGCCGCAGCCGCCCGAGCAGGAAGACAAGCCGCTGACCTGGCCGTACTGGCCAACCAAGCTGCGCACGAGTTCCAGCCACGAAGAAGGCTGCGAGCGCGAGTTCGCCATCGCCACCAAGGAAATCATCGGCAGCAAGGGCAAGGTCACCGCGGTCAAGACCGTGCGCGTGCAACTCGAGGGCGGCAAGTTCGTCGAGGTGCCCGGCACCGAGCAGGAGCACAAGGCCGACCTCGTGCTGCTGGCCATGGGCTTTACCTCGCCCGTGGGCACGGTGCTCGACGCCTTCGGCGTGCAGAAAGACGCCCGCGGCAACGCCCGCGCCGGCACCGAAGACGGCACCGGCTACCGCACCAACGTCGACAAGGTGTTTGCCGCCGGCGACATGCGCCGCGGTCAGAGCCTGGTGGTGTGGGCCATCCGCGAAGGCCGCCAGGCCGCGCGGGAGGTCGACGCCTACCTGATGGGCCGCAGCAGCCTGCCGCGCTGAAGCCAGGCCGGGCCCGCTGCGGCGGGCCCGCGGCCGGCGCAGCCGTCACGGTTTGTTGCACCGCCGCACATTTGACGCACACAGACCCTACAGCTTCACCGATCCAGGGTCGATAAAGAGAGGCAGACTCGGGTTGGTCCGAGTGCTGAGGAGTTTGCGTGCGTCTGCCTTTTCCGAACTTTGTGCGTCGTGCCCCGGGGCGCGGCCGCAGCGTCCTGCCGGCGCACGGCCGGGAGGCGGGCTTCACCCTCATCGAACTGATGATCGCCGTGGCCATCGTCGGCATCCTGGCGGCCGTGGCCTACCCCCAATACACCAGCTACGTGACGCGCAGCCGCCTGGCTGAGGCCACCGGCACGCTCAGCGTCACGCGGGTGCGCATGGAGCAGTACTACCAGGACAACCGCAACTACGGCGCCAGCGCCTGCGGCGTGGCCATGCCCACGGGCGACTACTTCACCTACACCTGCGGCTGGGGCGCCACCTCGTCCAACCAGTCCTTCGTGCTCACGGCCACCGGCAAGTCCAGCGCCAGCATGGGCGGCTACACCTTCACCGTGAACCAGGACAACCTCCAGCGCACCACCGCCTTCACGGGCGCCAGTGGCTTGCCCGTGAACTGCTGGCTGAGGCGCGCAGGCGACACATGCTGAAACTCGTGCGCGCTCGGTGCAGCCCCGGCCACCGCCAGGCGGCCCGGGGGCTCACGCTCATCGAGCTGATGATCACGATCGCCGTGCTGGCCATCGGCCTGGCCCTGGCCGCCCCGACCTTCACGCAGCAGATCGCCAACTACCGGCTGCGCACGGCCTCCGAGAGCATCATCAACGGCCTGAACTACGCCCGCGCCGAAGCCGTGCGGCGCAACTCGCCGGTGAGCTTCACGCTCAGCGACACGGGTTCAGGCTGGACCGTGGCGCAGGTCAGCCCCGCCACCACGCTGCAGCAGCGTGCGGCCGGTGATTCGCCGGGTGTCAGCGCCACCTCCACCACCGCGAGCCGCGCCGTGACCTTCACCGCGACCGGCTTCGTCGATGGCAGCGGCACACGCATGAGCCAGATCAACCTGGCGAGTTCGGCCGCCAACACCGAAACCCGCCGCATCGACATCTTCGGCGGTGGCCTCATCCGGGCCTGTGACCCGGCAGTCACGGCCGCTGGCGACCCGCGGAGATGCTGATGGGCATGCACAAGCGCTCAGCCGCATGCCGCGTGCCCTGCGCACGGAGGGGCGGTTTCACGATGATCGAGGTGCTGGTCGCCCTGCTCGTGTTCTCGCTGGGGGTGCTGGCGCTGGTGTCCATCCAGGCCACGGCCACGCGCATGGCCGGCGACGCCCGTGACCGTGCCGTGGCCACTTTCCTGGCCGACCAGCTGCTGGCCCGCATGCTGATCGCCGACCCCGCCACGGCCACCACCTTCCAGCACAAACCGTCGGGCACCACGGCCTGCAACCCCAGCGGCGCGGAGTCGACCAACGCGGTGGTCACCGGCTGGCTCGCCGAGGTGCTCCGGCAGTTGCCCAACGCCACCGCCGGCTTGCAGCAGATCGTGGTGGTGCCCCCCTCGGCGCCCGACATCACTGCGCGCGTCATCGTCACCCTGTGCTGGCAGAACGGCAACGATGCGCCGCGCAGCCTGTCGGTCAGCAACCAAGTGCAGTGGCAACTATGAACCCCGCCCACCGCAGGCCCGCACGCGCCGGCCGCAACGCAGCGGGCGGCTTCACGCTGGTGGAGTTGATGGTCGCGCTGACCATCGGCCTCGTGCTCGCGCTGGCGGTCAGCCTCTCGATGCTGACCATGGGGCGGCAGTTCCGCGTGGTCGGCTCCACATCGGCCGCCCAGGTCAACGCGCAACTGGCGCTGTCCTTGATCGACAGCGCCGGGCGCACCGCTGGCGCCGGTCTCTTCAGCAACGGCCAGCCGGTCTGCATGAGCTTCAATGCCGCTTACGGCGGCACGGTCAAGTCCAACGGCGCACCGCTGATGCCGGCGCGCATCATCGACGGCGGCAGCGACACGGCCTCGGACCGGCTCGTCTTCTCGGCCTCCAGCGCCATCGGTCCGCTCTCGGGCATGCCGGTGATGGATGCCATGGCTTCTTCGGCGGCCGACATCGTGGTCACCGACGGCGGGCTCATCGCCGCCAACGACCTGGCCATCGTCGGTGTGCCCGGTTCAGCCGCCGTGCCCTGCACCCTGTTCCAGGTGACGGCCACACCGACCTCCGGCGTGTCCTGCGGCGGCAACGCCAGCCAGTGCAAGACCCTCGCGCGCACCGCAGGCGGCAACTACAACCCGTCGGCTGGCACCTTCGCGAACGAACCGCGCTACGGCTTCGCCGACGCACCCCCGGTCTTCGGCCCGGCGGTGGTGATGGGCCTGGGCACCAACTTCCGCCAGCAGGCCTTCGCCGTGCTCTGCGAGACGCTGGTCGAATACAACGCCTTCATCGACAACCCCGCCTGCACCACCGGCCCGCTGGACTTCAGCGGTGGCGCCAACGCGCTGGTCACCGACGTGGTGCTGCTGCAGGCCCAGTACGGCATCAGCGCCACGGCCAGCAGCGACGTGGTCACCAACTGGGTCGACGCCAAGACGGTCGGCGGTGTCAACTGGGCCAGCCCCACGGCAGCCAACGTGGGCCGCATCAAGGCGGTGCGCGTGGTCATCGTCTCGCGCTCGAAAGAGGCGGCCGGGGAGGACGTCACCCCCGCCAGTTGCACCAACGACGCCGGCGTGGCGAACGTCGGCCCCTGCTCCTTCAACGACGCCGAGGCTCCCGTGATCGACCTCAGCGCCACCAGCACCCCCAGCGGCTCGAACTGGCGGCGTTACCGCTATCGCGTCCAGCAGGCGGTGATTCCGCTGCGCAACGTGATCTGGAGCAACTGATGGCGCCCCTCATGGCCACCCGGCCCGCACGCACCCGCGCAGCCCAGGCACGCGCCGGCTTGAAGCAGCGCGCGCGGGGCATGGTGCTGCTGGTGGTGCTGGTGGTGCTCGCCCTGCTGCTGCTGGCCGGTGCTGGCGCCCTGCGCGCGGTGGACTCGGGCAACGTCATCGCCGGCAACTTCTCGTTCCAGCAGGCCGCCATGCAATCGGCCGACCGCGCCCTGACCGATGCGCTGAACACCGCAGCAGGCGCCGTGATCGCTGGCGGCGGCAACACAAACGTCGCCAACCGCTACTTCAGCACCCGGCAGGGCGCCGTGGACGCACGCGGCTTTCCAACCTCCATCAACTGGGACAACGTGGGCTGCGTCGACCCCGCAGGCACCGTGATCGGCAACTGCGCCGCTGACGACGGCAACTACCGCATCCAGTACGTCATCGAGCGCCTGTGCAACAGCAACCCGACGCTCACCGACATCAACGACATCCGTGCCAA
Organism: Rubrivivax rivuli; assembly: GCF_004016505.1. Taxonomy (GTDB): domain Bacteria; phylum Pseudomonadota; class Gammaproteobacteria; order Burkholderiales; family Burkholderiaceae_C; genus Rubrivivax; species Rubrivivax rivuli. The sequence goes on from NZ_SACR01000002.1 coordinate 475,507, forward strand.
GTGCGAGCACGAAGCCAGCGCAGGCGTGGTGTCGGCCTTCAACATCCAGCTGCGCTACCGCGTGATCATGCGCGTGCGTGGCCCCCGCGGCACCGAGCAGTGGTTCGAAGCCATGGTCTCCGGTCCGGCCTCCAGCTGAAGCCCCCGCACGCCCCGCAACGCTGCAAGCAGCAGACCTGCCCCTCCGGGAGTTCCACATGATGCCTACGTCTCACTGCACCTTCGCGGGCCGTCCGGCCACGGCGGTCCACGCCGTCGGTGCCCTGTTCATTGCTGCACTGCTGCTCGCCGGCCCTGCACAGGCGCAGAGCATCAACGACGTGCCGATGGCCGTGAAGAACAACGTGCCGGCCAACTTCATGTTCATGCTGGACAGTTCGGGCTCGATGCTGCACGTCGTGCCCGACGCCCCCTACAGCGAGACGGCCACCTACAGCTTCACCTGCACCGCGGCACAGACCATCGCGGCCGGCTCGCTGATCACCTTGAACGTGACCACCAGCGGCACCCCGAGCGGCATCCCCCAGTTCCGGGTCGGTTCGTCCACCACCAACTTCCGCCATGTCAGCCTGGGTTCGGGCACGGGCCGCTGCTTCAACAACACCGCGACCTATCCCGCCAGGCTGGTGGGCACCAGCGACGTGGGCACGACCACGGGCCGCTACACCGGGCACTTCCTGAACTGGTATTTCGGCGTCTACGACGGCCCGGGCAGCGGCTGGCCCACGGGCAGTGCCGCACGCAAGAGGCTCACTTCGGGTGCCCTGGCCAGCAACCGGTGGGAAGTGGCCAAGCGTTCCGCCATCGCCGTCATCGGCGGCCTGCCGGTGCCGGCCACCGTGGGCGGCGCCCCGCTGGTGCGCGTGGGCCTCAGCACCTATGCCTCAGGAGGCAACGGCGGCGGTGCGCTGAGGTACGCGATGAGCGACCTGACCAGCGCTGCGCGCAGCACGCTCACGGGCACCACCATCCCGACCTTGGCCGAGCCCTCCGGCTTCACGCCGCTGGCCACCACGCTCGCCGACATCGGCCGCTACATGTCCACCGGCTACAACGGCAACATCACGGCCGGCAGTGTCAGCGGCGTCAACATCGACAACTTCTTCAAGAAGAACGGCACGGACACCACCGCGCTGGGCACCAACGCCTGCCTGGCGGGCACACCGGTGTCGTGCAGCAGCACGTCCGCCACCGAGGCGCAGAAGCCCATTCAGCAGTGGTGCCAGCGCTCCTACGCCTTCCTCGTGACCGACGGACGCCCCACCTACGACCGAAGCTTCAACCGCAACGAGTACCTGCGCGACTACGACGGCGACTGCAAGGGCCCCCTGGCGGCCAACTGCGTCGGCGGCACCGAGTCGACCGCCATCGCCAACTGGGACCGCAAGACGGCGCGCTTGCCCTATGAGAGCGTCAGCGGTTCGCAGGTGGGTTCGGATTACCTGGACGACATCGCGAAGGCGCTGTTCGACGTGGACCTGCGCCCGGACCTCCTGTCGCCCAACCCGACGACGCGGCCGAAGAAGAACAACCTGCTGACCTACACCATCGGCTTCGCCGACGAGGCGGTGGAGAACGACCCGCTGCTGATCAACACGGCCGCGCAGGGTGGCGGCCTGTTCCTCAATGCGGCTGACGGCACCTCTCTGACCGCTGCCTTCCAGCGCGTGATCACCGACGCCTTCGCGAAGGACGCTGCCGCTGCGGCCGTTGCGGTGGCGAACGCGCAGATCACGCTGAACAACGTGGGCTATGCCTCCAGCTACAACTCGGGCTCGTGGTACGGCGATCTCGCCGCCTATTCGCTGGACACCAGCACCGGCCTGCAGACGGGTGCCGACATCTGGTCGCTGCGCGAACGGCTCGCCGCGCAGACCCCCAACAGCCGCAAGATCGCCACCTTCAACGGCACGGCCGGGGTCGTCTTCAGGGACACCCTGGCCTACACCGGCAAACCGGCCTCGCTGACGGGCGCCGTCATCAACTACCTGCGCGGCGACCGCACGGGCGAAGGCACCACGTTTCGCCAGCGCCAGGATGTGCTCGGCGACATCATCAACGCCGAACCGGTGGTGGTGAACTACGCCGGCAACGTGCCCATCGTCTTCCAGGGCGCCAACGACGGCATGCTGCACGTGGTGGACGGGCGCACCGACGCCTCGGTGGCCACCCGAGGCCAGGAACTGTGGGCCTATGTCCCCAAGCTCCTGCACGGCACGCTGTCCGAACTGACCAACGTCAACTACACCCACCGCTACTACATCGACGGCACGCCGGCTGCAGCCGACGTGACGGGTCTGGGCGGCATGAGCAAGCTGCTCGTCGGCGGCCTGGGCAAGGGCGGCCGCGGCTACTACGCCCTCGACATCTCCAGCTACACCGCCAGCTCCGAGGCCGACGCCGCCAGCAAGGTGAAATGGGAAGTCAGCCCCTCGGGCATGGGCTATTCCTTCGGCACGCCCTTGATCGTGAAGGTGGGCGGCACCTGGCGCGTGGTGGTGGCCTCGGGTTTCGATGCGTCGGTGTCGGGCCGGGTCTGGGTGCTCAACGCAGCCGATGGCAGCATCGTGAAGACCATCGACACCGGCGTCACCGGCTCGGGCCTCGCGCACCTGGGCAAGCTGGCGAACGTCGCGCCGGACGCCGACACCTCCTACGTCTGGGGCGCCGACAACCTGGGCAACGTCTGGCGCTTCGACATCACGGGCAGCGGCAGCAGCGCCGCCGTGCTCATCGCCTCGCTGGTGGACGATGGCGGCTCGCTGGCCCAGCCCGTGACCTCCGCCCCCGAGGTGAGCCAGGTCTCGGGCAGCACCACGCGCTTCGTGGTGCAACTCGGCACCGGGCGCTACCTGGCCGATGCCGATGTTCCGGGCACCGGCGCCAATGCAGAGGCCACGCAGCGACAGAGCATCTACGGCCTGGTGGATGACGTCACGCTCACCGGCGTGGCAGCGCGCATCACCAACATGCGCGGCACCAACGGCAGCAACTGCCCCGCCGGTGGCGGCAACGGCTCGCTGGTCTGCCAGGCGCTCACCTACAACAGCAGCACCGACACCTACCAGGCCACCACGCACGCGGTCGATCTGGGCTCGGGGCGCGGCTGGTACCTCGATCTGCCGACCTCCAGCACGCCTGCAGGCCGCCACATGATCAACGGCCGCATCGTCAGCAAGCCCGCGCTCACCAGCAGCGGCACGCTCACGCTCACCGTCAACATCCCCACCAACGTGCAGTGCGACCCGGGCGGCCGCTCGTGGTTCTTGGCGCTGAACGGCGCCACCGGCGGCGCCGTGGTGCGCAACGTCGGCGGCAACACCTACTACGACGCGGGCTATTTCCTGGGCTATGCCCTGGCCAGCCGCCCCGTGATCGTCACCACCTCGGCCGGCAAACGCGCGCTGATCCGCATGTCCGACAAGACGGTGCGGGCACCCGAGGTGCCGGAGCCTGCCTCGACCGCGGCCCAATGGCGCCGCATCTACTGGCGGCCCGTGAACTGAAGACCAGAGCCGGCAGCCGCCGGCCCGCCGTCTGGGCCCGGCGGGCTGCACTTCGTGCCCACGCCCTGGCAGCTCGTCACCCCGCCCCTCGGGGTAACCCTTGCTTACCAGGGCTGCATGCCACAATCTGCGCCCATCACATCGGCCACGACCGCCTGAGCACGCTCGGGCGCTGCCCCGCTTGACCACCACGCCCTTCATCGAGATCGACCGCGTCACGTTCGGCTACGACAGCAGCCGCACGATCCTCAAGGACATCTCCTTGAAGTTCCCGCGGGGCCAGGTCACCGCCATCCTCGGTGGATCGGGCTGCGGCAAGACCACGCTGATGCGCCTGATCGGCGGCGTGCACCGCCCCGACAGCGGCCGCGTCATCTTCGACGGCGAGGTGGTCGACACCCGCGATCGCGCCCAGCTCTACCGCCTGCGCCGCCGCCTGGGCATGCTCTTCCAGTTCGGCGCGCTCTTCACCGACCTCAGCGTCTTCGACAACGTAGCCTTCCCGCTGCGCGAGCACACGCAGCTGCCCGAGGCCATGATCCGCGACATCGTGCTGATGAAGCTCAATGCGGTGGGCCTGCGGGGTGCGGCCGGGTTGCGCATCTCCGAGGTCTCGGGCGGCATGGCGCGCCGCATCGCGCTGGCCCGCGCCATCGCGCTCGACCCCGAGCTCATCATGTACGACGAGCCCTTCGCGGGCCTCGACCTCATCAGCATGGGCGTGGCCGCCAAGCTCATCCGCACGCTCAACGACGTGACAGGCGCCACCAGCCTCGTCATCAGCCACGACGTGCCCGAGTGCATGGCGATCGCCGACTACGTGGTGCTGATGGCCACCGGCGGCCGCATCGTGGCCCAGGGCACGCCCAAGGAACTGATGGACAGCATGGACCCCGAGACGCGCCAGTTCGTGCGCGGTGAACCCGACGGCCCGGTGAAGTTCCACTACCCCGCGCCCGAGATCGCGGCCGACTTCGGGGTGGCGCCATGACCACCTTCCTGCAACAGCTGGGCGCCCGCACGCTCGACCAGTTCCGTGGCTGGGGCCATGCGGCCTTCTTCTTCCTGGAGGTGCTGCGCGCATTGCCGGCCTCGCTGCGGCGCTTCGGCCTCGTGGTGGCGCAGGTCTACGCCATCGGCAACCGCAGCCTCATCATCATCCTGGCCTCGGGCCTGGCGGTGGGTTTCGTGCTGGCGCTGCAGATGTACTACGCGCTGGTCACCTACGGCGCGGCCGAGAGCCTGGGCCTCATCGTGAACCTGGCGCTGGTGCGTGAACTCGGGCCGGTGGTGACGGCGCTGCTGTTCGCCGGGCGCGCCGGCACCTCGCTGACGGCCGAGATCGGCCTGATGAAGGCCGGCGAGCAGATCGCCGCGATGGAACTGATGGCCATCGACCCCAAGGTGCGGGTGCTGGCGCCGCGCTTCATCGGCGGCATCGTCTCCATGCCCATCCTGGCCGTGCTGTTCTCGGCGGTGGGCATTCTCGGGGCCTACGTCGTGGCGGTGCTGCTGATCGGCGTGGACGCGGGCAACTTCTGGTCGATCATGCAGACGCGCGTGGACGTGTTCCGCGATGTCGGCAACGGTCTCGTGAAGGCCGCCGTCTTCGGCGTCATCTGCACGCTGGTGGCGCTGTACCAGGGCTTCGAGACCGAAGCCACGCCCGAGGGCGTGGCCTACGCCACCACCCGCACGGTGGTCATCTCTTCGCTGTGGGTGCTGGGCATGGACTTCGTGCTGACCGCATTGATGTTCTCCACGCCCTGACGGCGCAACAGGATTCAGGAGCTTTATCGCATGGGCAAACGAAGCATCGAAACCCTCGTCGGGTTCTTCGTGCTGCTGGGCATGGCCGGGCTGGTGTTCCTGGCCATGAAGGCCGCCAACCTGGGCAGCGTGGGCGGTGGCGACACCTACACGCTGAAGGCCAACTTCGACAACATCGGCGGCCTGAAGGTGCGCGCGCCGGTGCGCACCGCGGGCGTGACCGTGGGCCGCGTCACGGGCATCCAGCTCGACAGCAAGACCTACCAGGGCGTGGTGACGATGGAGATCGACCGCGTCTACCAGTTTCCGAAGGACTCGGCCGCAAAGATCCTCACCGCCGGCCTGCTGGGCGACCAGTACATCGGCCTGGAGCCCGGCGGCGACGATGCCAACCTCACCGCCGGCGCGCTGGTGCCGCAGACGCAATCGGCCGTGGTGCTGGAAAACCTCATCGGCCAGTTCCTCAGCAGCAAGGCCGAAACGCCGGCCGCGCCCGCAACGGGTGCAGCCCCGGCCGCCGCGGAGCCCGCGAAGTGAATGCCCGGCACCTGGGCGTGCGCGCGGCCGCGGCCACGGCGGCCCTGGTGGTGCTGGCGGGTTGCGCCACCGTCCCACCCAGCGCCGCCGGCCCCACGGCCGACCCGATGGAAAGCTGGAACCGCCGCGTCTTCGCCTTCAATGACAAGGTCGACCGCGCGGTGCTCAAGCCCGTGGCCGAAACCTACCGCGATGTCGTGCCGGTCTTCGTGCGCACCAGCATCAACAACGTGCTGGGCAACTTCTACGACGTCTGGTCCACGGCCAACCACTTCCTGCAGGGCAAGTTCCGCACGGGTGCCGAGATGGGCATGCGCGTGATCACCAACACGGTGTTCGGTGCGCTCGGCGTGATGGACCCGGCCACCGAGATGGGCCTGGTGCGCCGCTCGGAAGATTTCGGCCAGACCCTGGGCATGTGGGGCGTGCCCACGGGCCCCTTCGTCGTGCTGCCCTTCCTGGGCCCCTCGACGCTGCGCGACAGTGTCGGCTACTTCGCCGACCGGCAGGTCTCGCCCTCGGTGCTGCCTTCGGGCGCCGCCGAGCAGTACACCATCACTGCGCTGGAACTGCTGAACACGCGCACCAACCTGCTGCAGGCCGGCAACTTCGTCGACAGCGTCGCCATCGACAAGTACAGCTTCCTGCGCGATGCCTACCTGTCGCGCCGCCGCGATGCGCTCTACGACGGTGCGCCGCCGATGGAGACCTTCGACGACGAACCCGAATCACCTGCGGCCAGGCCCGCTGCCGCCGCGGCTTCTGCGGCACCTGCCGCCAAACCTGCTTCCGCCGCGCGTTGAACCTCCACGGTCGGGCGGGGTCGAAACCCCGGGCCCCTGACCGCGCGGCCCGCACTTGAGAAGGAATGAACATGGTCCCGAACCTGCTGAACACCACCGCCCTGGCCGCCTTCGCGGGCGCCGTCACCGTGCTCGCGGCCCCGGCGCACGCCAGCCAGACGCCCGACGCGCTGGTGCGCCAGATCTCCACCGAGGTCATCGACGTCGCCAAGACCGACAAGGCCATCCAGGCCGGCGACATGGCGCGCATCACGGCCCTGGTCGACAGCAAGGTCATGCCCAGCGTGAACTTCGAAGTCGCCACGCGCTCCGCCGTGGGCCCGCAGTGGCGCAGCGCCACGCCCGAACAGCGCACCCGCCTGCAAGCCGAGTTCAAGACCCTGCTGCTGCGCCTGTACGCCGGCGCGCTGACGCAATTGAAGGACCAGACCGTCTCCATCACGCGCACCCTGCCCACGCCGGGCAGCACGCAGGTCATCGTGCAGAGCGAGGTCAAGGGCTCGGGCGAACCGATCAAGCTCGACTACCGCCTCGACAAGGCCGGTGAGGTGTGGAAGATCATCGACGTGAACGTCGGTGGCATCTGGCTGGTGCAGAACTACCGCTCGCAGTTCGCCACCGAACTGGGCAAAGGCGGCATCGACGGCCTGATCAACACGCTGGCCGAGCGCAACAAGGCCGCGGCCAAGTAAGGCGCCTGGCGATGCAACTGCCCGCCGACGCCACGTTGACGAAGGTGGCAGAACTGGCCGCCGCCCTGCCGAGCGCCGTGTCTGGCGGCAGCGGCACCTTCACGGTCGACGCCTCCGCCCTGACGGCCTACGACACCGCCACCATCGCATTGCTGATGCAGGCGCGCCGTGCCGCGCAGGCCGCGGGGCGCGGCTTCAGTGTCAGCGGGGCGCCGCAGCAGTTGCAGCAACTGGCCGCGCTCTATGGCGTGGAAGAACTGCTGGCGCTGTCGCCTTCGGCCGCGTCCTGAGCCGCGGTGCCGCTGAGCGCGGCATAGCGTTTCTGGCGCAGGTTCTTCTTGATCTCCTGCAGCATGGGCCGCAGGCCCGCCGAGCCCAGGCGCAGCGCCACGCCCGTGGTGAGAATGTCGACGATCAAGAGGTGCAGCAACCGCGAGACCATCGGGCTGTAGCGGTCGGCGTCCTCCGGGTGGTCGGCCGCCAACAGGATGTGGTTCGCACCCACACGGCATTCCAGCGCGAGCGGTGAGCCGCTGGCCGTGATGGCGATGACGGTGGCGCCCTTGCGCCGCGCGATCTCGGCCACGTCGAGCAGGTCGCGGCTGCGGCCGGAGTTGCTGATGATCACCGCGCAATCGCCAGGCCTGAGCATGGTCACGCTCATCACCTGCATGTGGCCGTCGCTCACGGCCGCCGCCATCACGCCCAGGCGGAAGAACTTGTGCTGCGCGTCCTGCGCCACGATGCCGCTGTTGCCCACGCCGTAGAACTCGATGCGCCGGCCCTGGCGGCAGGCCTCGGCCAAGGCCTCGATGGCGCGCTCCACGCTCTGGCTGGCCGCGGCGTTGCGGTAGCGCAGCATCGCGGCCACCGCGTTGTCGATGACCTTCACGACGATGTCGCCGGCCTTGTCGTCGTCGTCCACGGCGCGGTGCACGAAGGGCACGCCTTCGTTGACGCTGCCGGCCAGCTTGAGCTTGAAGTCGGCCAGGCCGTCGTAGCCGATGCTGCGGCAGAAGCGCACCACGGTGGGCTTGCTGACATGCGCACGCTCGGCCAGTTCCACCACGGGCAGCGTGGCGAAGCCGCGCGGGTCGGCCATCAGCAGCTTGGCCACGCGCTGCTCGGCCGGCGGCAGCGCCGGGATCGAAGCGCGGATGCGGTCGAGCATGCCGGTGCTCATGCCGGGCTCCAGGCTGAAGCTGCGCTCAAAGCTCTTCCGCCCAGGCACCGCCGTCGCGCGCCACAAGCGCGCTGGCCGCGGCCGGGCCCCAGCTGCCGGCGCTGTAGGGGCGCGGGCCGGTGGGGTCGTCGGCCCAGGCCTTGAGGATGGGCTCCACCCAGCGCCAGGCCTGCTCTTGTTCGTCGCTGCGGACGAAGAGGTTCAGGCGCCCGGCGATGGCATCGAGCAGCAGGCGCTCGTAGCCCCCCACGCGCTCGCTCGGGAAGGCCTTGTCGAAATCGAGGTCCAGCGACACCGGCGAGAGGATCTCCTGGCCGTTCAGGGAAGCGCCGCCGCCCTTGGCCGCCAGCAGGTGCAGCTCGAGCCCGTCTTCGGGCTGCAGCTTGATCACCAGCTTGTTGGCCCGGCGCGTGCCCGGGAAGATCGGGTGCGGCACTTCGCGGAAGTTCACGACGATGTGCGCGTCACGCGCCGGCAGGCGCTTGCCGGTGCGCAGGTAGAAGGGCACGCCGGCCCAGCGCCAGTTCTGCACCTCGGTGCGCAGCGCGACGAAGGTTTCGCAGGCGCTGCCGGCAGGGACCTTCTGCTCGTCGAGGTAGCCCGCCACAGGCTTGCCATCCACCGTGCCGGCCTTGTACTGGCCACGCACCACGTCGCGCGCCACGCTCTCGGGCGTGAAGGGCTTGAGCGAGCGCAACACCTTGAGCTTCTCGTCGCGGATGGCGTCGGCGTCGCTGGTGGAGGGCGGCTCCATCGCGATCATCGTCAGCAGCTGCAGCGCATGGTTCTGCACCATGTCGCGCAGCGCGCCGGTGTTGTCGTAGAAGTCGCCACGCGTGCCCACGCCGATGCTCTCGGCCATGGTGATCTGGATGTTGGCGATGCTCTCGCGGCGCCACAGCGGCTCGAACAGGGCGTTGCCGAAGCGCAGCGCCATCAGGTTCTGCACCGCGGGTTTGCCGAGGTAGTGGTCGATGCGCAGCGCCTGCTCTTCGCGGAAGCTGGCCCGCACGGCGCGGTTGATGGCCTGCGCACTGGCGAGGTCGTGGCCCAGCGGCTTCTCCAGCACCAAGCGCACGTTCTCGCCGTTGATGCCGGCCGCGCCGAGCTGCTGGCACACGGGCACGAAGAGGTGCGGGCTGGTGGCCAGGAACACCACCACGGTGTCGGCACCGCGGGCGTCCAGCCACTGTTTCAGCCCCGCGTAGTGCTCGGGCTGGGCCAGATCCATGCGCCGGTAGTGCAGCAGTTCGGCGAACTGGTTGAACTCGGCCTCGGTGGGCTGCTTGGCCTCGTCGACCGCGGTGAAACGCTCGCGGATGTACTGGCGGTACTCGGCATCGCTGCGCTGGTCGCGCGCCACCGCCAGGATGCGGCCGCCACCGGGCAGTTTGCCGTGACGCCAGGCCTGGAAGAGGGCCGGCATCAGCTTGCGCCAGGTGAGGTCGCCAGTGCCACCGAAGAGGACGAGGTCGAAGGACATGCGGGCCGCCCCCGGCTGCAGGCCGAAGGACTTGTAATTAAGTTACAGGCCTGATGATGCCGACGTTTCAGAGACGGGTCAACGCGGGGCGGCCCCGACGGCCGCCGCCGCGGCCGCCAGCGCCTGCTCCAGATCAGCGATCAGGTCCTCCGTGTTCTCGATGCCCACCGACAGGCGCAGCAGGTCGGCCGGTGCGGGCGTGCCGGCGCCTTCGACGCTGGCGCGGTGCTCGATCAGGCTCTCGGTGCCGCCCAGCGAGGTGGCGCGTTTCCAGAGCTGCGTCTGCGCCGCCACGGCAATCGCCGCGGCTTCACCGTGTTTCGCACGGATCGACATCATCCCGCCGAAGCCGCCCTGCATCTGCCGCGCGGCAATGGCGTGGCCGGGGAAACCGGGCAGGCCCGGGTAGAGCACCTCGGCCACCAGCGCATGGCCGTCGAAGTGCTCGGCGATGCGCTGCGCCGAAGCGCAGGCCGCGCGCACGCGCAGGTGCAGCGTGCGCAAGCCGCGCAGCAGCAGCCAGGCCTCGAAGCTGCCCAGCGTGCCGCCCACCTGCGCGCGCACCTTGCGCACACGCTGCCAGTGTTCGTTGTCGGCGCGCGTGCTGAGGCAGCCGGCGATCAAGTCGCTGTGCCCGTTCAGGTACTTGGTGGCGGCGTGCATCACCAGGTCGGCGCCCAGCGACAGCGGCTGCGTGAGCAGCGGCGTGGCCACCGTGCTGTCCACCGCCAGCAGCGCGCCGGCTTCGTGCGCCAAGCTGGCGGTGGCGGCGATGTCGGTGATGCTCCACAGCGGGTTGGCCGGTGTCTCGATCCACACGAGCCTGGTCTTGCCCGGGCGCAGCGCGGCCTGCACCGTGGCCGGGTCGGTCATGTCGATGAGCTCGACCTGCAGGCCCCAGCCGGTGGCGAATGTCATGAGCCAGTTGCGCAGGCTCCAGTACATGACCTTGGGGGCCAGCACGTGGTCGCCGGGCTGCAGGGCCTGGAACACGGCGGTGGCCGCGGCCATGCCGCTGGCAAAGAGCAGGGTCTGGTGGCCGCCTTCCAGCGTGTTGATCACGGCCTCGGCCTGGTCGTAGGCCGGGTTGTCGGCGCGCGCGTAGACGCGGCCGCTGCGGTACTGGTTGTCGGGGTCGCGCAGGTAGGTGCTGCTGACATGGATGGGCGGCGTGATGGCGCGCGTGGCTTCGTCGATCCAGCCCAGGGCCTGGGCGGCGATGCTGTCGGGGTGCAGGGGTTTGCTCATGCCCGGCATCGTAGCCCGCCACCCCCTGCCGGCGCGGGGCCCGGCCTATCGCTGGAAGGCGCCTGGCGTCCAGCTCGTCGCGGGCTGCAGCGCGCGCGTGCCCACGGGCCACTCGAACTCGGCCTGCGGACGGAGGTCTTGCCCGTTGATCTTGCCCGGGTCAACGCCCTTGTCGCGCCACATCGCGCCCGGCGGCAGCTCGAAGCCGTTGGTCCAGATGTCCTGCAGCATGCCGCGCGTGACGTGGCGGTTGCCCGCAAACTCGCCGCGGGCCGCGAGCCAGAACACGCCCGGCCCGACGAGCAGGTTGTTGACGGCGTGCACGCGCACGTCGGGGCCGACGCGGTCGTCGAAGACGCGCATGAACCAGGCCGGCAGCCAGCCGTAATGCACGAAGGTGTTGTGGGCCACGTAGAGCTCGTTGCGGTCCCAGGCGCGACCCTCGTTGCCATAGCTCAAGAGCACCCGGTTCTGGCTGTCCACGCCCTGGCCGATGACATTGCCGATGACGGTGGCCAGCCCGCCGGCGGCCAGTTCGATCTCGTAGGAGGCCCCGCCCCGCACGCCGTCGTGGATGAAGTTGTAGGCGATGAAGGCCTCGCGCGCCCGGCTCTTGATGAGGTGGCCCTCGAAACCCTGCTGGAAGCGGCTGCCGGTGATGCGCAGCTTGGCGACGCGGCCGACATTCAGCAGGTGGTGCAGCCCGCCCTCGACCTTGGGCGCCTGGCCGAAGACGCAGTTCTCGATCGTCAGCTCGGCCTGCGGGCTGTTGACGGCCAGCAGGCCGTATTCGTTGTCGAAGAGCTGCACCTTGCGCAGCGTCAGCTTGCCGCCGTCGAGCAGCACGCCGGCTCCGCTGCCGTCCTTGGCGCGCGCGCCCCGGAACTCGATGCCCTCGATCAGCACCTCGCCGCCACGCACCGTCCACAGCGCCTTGTGCTCGCCGGGCTGGCCAGCCCCCTGCACCACCACCTTGCCGGTGCCGCGCAGGGTCAGGCGGCGCTGCTCCAGCAAGAGCTTGCCCTTGTACTCACCGGGCATGAGTTCGACGGTGTCGCCATCGGCGGCGCGGGCCACCGCATCGGCCAGCGCCGCCGGGCCACCTTCCGGCGTCACCACCCAGGCGTTGCCCGGCGTGGCGATGGCAGCGGCGCAGGCGCCCAGGACACACAGGCCCAGCGCGACACCGCGTGACCACGCCCACCGCCTGCTGCCCGACCACAACGCTGCGCCCGCCGCCCTCATCTCACCCCACGCTCCATTTCTGATCGGCGCGGAGTATGGCCCGCGGCAGGGCCCGCACCCGAGGTGCTTCCCCCGAAGCACGGGGATGGCCGCAGATCTCAGAGCGCCAGTTCGATGCGCATGTCACGCCAGCGCAGGCGCACCGACTTCGGGCCGATGCTGTCGACCACCACGCCGGGCGCGGCGGTCTCGCCTTCGCGCACGACCTGGCCGTTGACGATGACGAAGCGGCTGAGCGCGCTGTCCGACCACACCGAGCCGCCCAGCGACATCGAGGGCAGCTCGCGCCGTTGCTCGGCCGTCAGCTCCGACAGCCGCAGCGCGCGCGGGGCGGGGGCGGGGGCGGGGGCGGGGGCGGCGGGCCGGTCGGCCACGGCCGGTGCCGCCGGGGCGGCGGGCGCGTCGGCCCCCACGGTGGGTGTTGGTGCCGACACCACCAGCGGCAGCGGCGCAGGCGGGGCGGCCGGCGGGGCAGCCACCACGGCGGGTGCCGGCGCGGCAGCCGGCACCGGCTTCGCGGCGCTGCGCCAGGCCCAGACAGCCAGCAGCACCGCGCCCAACGCCAGCAGGCCCAGCGGCAGCACCCAGCGCCAGGGCGGCCCCTCGGGCCGTGGCGGCAAGGCGGCCACGGCGCCGGGCTGCGCGTTCAGGCCGGGCACCTGGCCGCGTTCACGTTCGGCCTGCGACCGGCGCAGGGCTTCGAGGATGTAGGACATCGCGGGGCTTCAGCTCTCGCCCGCGAGGCGGGCTTCTTGAACACCGGCAAGGCGGTTCAGCCGCATCACCGTCACCGGGCCGGCGCGGCCATCGGGCGGCAGGCCCTGGGCGCGCTGGAACTGGCGCACGCGCTCGGCCAACGTCGGCCCGGCGGCAATGCCGGCGCGCAGCAGGCCCTGCTCCAGCCAGGCGCGGGCGGCAGGGTCGGCGCCGCCATCGGGGCTGTCGGCCCAGCCAGGCGGCAGGCGCCAGAGCGTCGCGAAATCGCCGGGCCACAGACCGGCCAGCGTGGCCAGCGACAAGCTCACCGTCTGCCCGCCGGCCTGCAGCGTGGCCTGGCTGTCGTTCAGCGCCACCAGCAAGGCTGCGCTGCTGCCGCCTTCAGGCCGGCGCAGCGTGATCCAGCCCGGACGCCCCAACTGCCGCACGACGGCCAGGCCGCCCGAGCCGCTGCGGAAGCACGCCAGCTGCGCCTGCGCGGCGGCAGCGCAGGGTTCGCCGTCGCCGATGGCCACGTTCCAGCGCAGCGCCAGCTCGCGCCAGGCCGTGGCCGGCGGCACAGGCGCAGCCCGCCACAGCGCACCCAGCTCGGCCGAGCCGGCCAGCGGCGGGGCGCTGGCCGGTGCGGGCCCGGGCAGGGCAGGCGCTGCCCCGCCTGCACTGGCGCCAGGCTGCGAGGCCGTGCCCGTCACCGCCGCCACCACCGGCGCCGGCACCGCCGGCTTGCGCAGCAGCCCCACCGCGCCCAGCACCAGCAGCACCGCCACGCCGCCGGCTAGGGCCGGCCACCGCCAAGCCACGGGCAGCGCGGGCCCGCGGCCGAAGACCTCTTGCGCGGCCTGCTGCACCGTGCGGCGCTCGGCCCGTGGCTGGCCCTGCGCGTAGGCGCCCAGCAGCGCGCGGTCGGCCAGCAGGTTGATGCGCCGCGGCACGCCGCCGCTGAGCGCATGGATGCGCGCCAGCGCCGCCGCGCTGAAGGGCAGCGGCGCGCTGGGCCCGGCCACCGAGAGGCGGTGCTGGATGTACTGCTGCGTCTCGGCCAGGCTCAGCGGGCCGAGGTGGTAGCGCGCGACGATGCGCTGCGCCAGTTGCTCGAGCTCGGGCCGCGCGACCATCTCGCGCAGCTCGGGCTGCCCGATGAGGATGATCTGCAGCAGCTTGCGCTCGGCCGTCTCCAGGTTGGTGAGCAGGCGCAGCTGCTCCAGCACCTCGGCGCTCAGGCTCTGCGCTTCGTCGATGACCAGCACCGCCTGCTCGCCCTTCGCGTGGCCTGCAAGCAAGAAGGCGTTCAGCGCATCGACATGCGCCTTCACGCTGTCGGCCTGCGCCGGCAGCGGAATGCCGAACTCGCCGCACACCGTCTGCAGCAGCTCGGCCACGCTGAGCTTGGGGTTGAAGATGTAGGCCACGCGGCAATGCGCGGGCACCTGCTCCAGGAAGCAGCGGCACACCGTGGTCTTGCCCGCGCCGACCTCGCCCGTGAGCAGCACGAAGCCGCCCCCACCGCCCAGGCCGTAGAGCAGGTGCGCCAGCGCCTCGCGGTGCTGTTCGCTCATGAACAGGAAACGCGGGTCGGGCGCGATCGAGAAAGGCTCTTTGCTGAGGCCGAAGAACGACGCGTACATGGGGCGCGAGGATAGCGGCCGGGCCGGGCGGCCCGGTTCAGGGCGCGGGGCGCGGCCGGATCAGGTCTTCCAGATGCGCGGCGGCACCGCGGCCAGCGCCCAGGCCTGCTGCCGCCAGGCGGCGCGCACGGCCGTGAAGAGCTGCATCACGGGCTCCACGCGTGCGGCCAGCACGCGCAGCACCACCACGCCGGCCTGCGGGGCCGTGACGCCCGCGGTGGCCGCGAGCGTGTGGCTGGGAAGCAGCTCGCGAGCAGCCTCCACCAAGGCCGCGCGGCGCGCCGGCGCCAGTGGCGCGCCGGCCGCGAACCACAGCGTGGCCGCCACCGTGTGCCCGGCCCAGCCCACCGGGCCTTGCAGCAGCGTCGCATCTTCGGCCGCAATCCGGCCGCCTTCGATCCACTGCCCCGGCAGTTCCAAGTGCTGGCTGAACACGCCCCGCTCGAAGGGCTGGCCGGCCGCCGCCAGGCCCAGGGCCAGCACGTCCCAGCCCAGCATCTCGGCGCCGGGCGCGAGTTCGGCCGTCACGCGGTTGCTGGCCTGGCAGCCGCTGTAGGCGATGGTCTCCATCGGCAGCCATTCGAACCGCGCGCCTTCGGCCAGTTGCAGCTGGGTGTGCTGCAGCGCCTGCGCGCCTTCGCTGCGGTAGAAGCGTGTGGCGCCGGGCGTCGTCAGCAGCGCGTGGCTGCCGGCCTCGGCCTGCACCTGCACGTGCAGCTCGTCGCCGCCCACCACGCCGCCAGGCGGGTGCACCAGCACGTGGTGGCACACACCCTCGCCCTCGGGGTAGAGCGGCTGCAGCACACGCAGCGGGCCGGTGTGGGCGTCGAAGGCGACGGTGCGTTCGCCGCGGCGGTGGTAGCGCAGGCGCAGTTCGCCGCGCCAGCCTGAAGCTGAAGTCATGCGCCGATGATGCCGCTACACCCCAAAGCCTCACTCGCCCTGGCTGCCGCGGTGCGCCCAGCCGGTGGTGCGTTTCTCCACCCAGCTGAACAGCTCGTACATCGCCATCGCCATCGCGCCGATGGTCACCAGCCCGGCAAAGGCCAGCGGCATGCGCTGCTGGCTGCCGGCGCTCTGCATCAGGTAGCCGATGCCCGAATCACCCGCCGTCATCTCGGCCAGCACCGTGCCCACGAAGGCCAGCGTGATGGCGATCTTCAGGCTGCCGTAGAAGTAGGGCATCGAGCGCGGCAGGCCCACCTTCACCAGCACGTCCCAGCGCCGGGCACCCAGCACACGCAGCACGTCTTCCAGTTCGGGCTCCAGCGTGGCCAGGCCGGTGGCGATGTTCACCGTGATGGGGAAGAAGCTGATGAGGAAGGCCGTGAGGATGCCCGGCCCCAGCCCGATGCCGAACCACACCACGAGGATGGGCACCACCGCCGCCTTGGGCACGGCATTGAAGGCCACCATCAGCGGGTAGATGGCGGTGTAGGCCAGCCGGCTGCTGCCGATCAAGAAGCCCAGCAGCACGCCCACCACGATGGCGATGGCGAAGCCCAGCATCGTCACCCAGAAGGTCTTCCACGCCGCTTCCATCAGCGGGCCTGTGAACTCGACGAACTGCTGCGCGATCTGCACCGGGCTCGGGAAGATGTACTCGGGCACGCTGAAACCCATCACCACCCCCTGCCACAGCAGCAGGCAGGCGGCCAGCAGGATCAGCGGCGACCAGCGTTCGACGTTCTTGGTGATCTTCATTGGGGTACGACCACGCCGGTCTTTCGCATCGCGCCGATGTGCCCGCGCAGCTCGTGCACGATGTCGGTGAACTGCGGGGTGTAGGTCACTTCCAGGTCCCGCGGG
Organism: Rubrivivax rivuli; assembly: GCF_004016505.1. Classification (GTDB taxonomy): domain Bacteria; phylum Pseudomonadota; class Gammaproteobacteria; order Burkholderiales; family Burkholderiaceae_C; genus Rubrivivax; species Rubrivivax rivuli. The sequence continues at coordinate 492,125 of NZ_SACR01000002.1, forward strand.
CGCGGCAGTTCGATGTCGCGCCTGACGACGAAACGGCCCGGGCTGCGGCTCATGCAGTAGACGGTGTCGGCCAGGAACACGCTCTCGCGCAGGTCGTGCGTGACGAGGATGACGTTGAACTTCTGCGCCGCGTGCAGGTCGCGCAGCGCGCACCACAGCTCTTCGCGCGTGAAGGCGTCGAGTGCGCCGAAGGGTTCATCGAGCAGCAGCATCTTGGGCTCGTGCACCAGCGCGCGGCAGATGCTGGCGCGCTGCTGCATGCCGCCCGAGAGCTGCCACGGAAACTTGTCTTCGTAGCCGCCCAGGCCCACGCTCTGCAGCAGCGCGCGCGCCTTGGCCTCGAACTCCTTCTTCTTCGACTTGAACTGGCTGCGGTAGGGCTCCACGATCTCCAGCGGCAGCATCACGTTCTGCACCGTGGTGCGCCAGGGCAGCAGGCTCGGCGCCTGGAAGGCCATGCCGGTGATCTTCAGCGGGCCGGTCACTTCCTTGCCGTCGATGACCACGGTGCCCCGGCTGGGCCGGCGCAGGCCGGTGGCCAGCTTCATGAAGGTGCTCTTGCCACAGCCGCTCGGCCCCACGATGGCGATGAACTCGCCCTCGCCCACCTTCAGCGTGATGTCCTCGACGGCGAACTGCTCCTTGGCGAGCAGTTCGTCGTTGTAGGCCAGCCAGACCTTGTCGAACTCGACGAACGATGCCATGCCCGCCTACTTCTTCAGCGGCGGCAGGATGTTCAGCTCGGCCTTGGCGGGCAGGAAGGCGTCGGTCCACACCGCCGCCGGATCCACGCGCGTCTTGGTGCCGAAGGCGTCGCTCACCTGGCTGGCCATCAGGGCCAGGCGGCCGGGCACCACCACGCCGAAGCCTTCGGCGCGCGCATCAGGGCTGGCCACCACGGCATCGATGGCCAGGCGCAGGCGGCGCTTCTCCAGATCGACGTTGATGATGCCGTCGCGGGCCTTCACGTACTCGATGGCGGCATCCGGGTTGGCCATCACCTCCTTGGCCCCCTTCAGAAAGGCGCCGATGAAGGCCTTGAGCGCCGCCGGGTTCTCCTTGATCAGCTTGGGGCTGGCGATGATCACGTTGCCGTAGAGCTTCACGCCGAAAGCCGGGTAGGGCATCACCACCACGTCTTCGGCCTTGACGCCACGCGCCTCCAGGTTCAAGAGGCTGGTGAAGCTGAAGCCGGTGATGGCGTCGATGTCGCCGCGCACCAGCATGGTCTCGCGCAGCGGCGGGTCCATGCTGGTCCAGGTGACGCCGCTGACCTTGTTGGCCTTGGCGAAGATGGGGAAGGCCTTGCGGCCGGCGTCGAAGCCCGTGGCGCCGAGCTTCTTGCCGTTGAGGTCGGCCGGGGTCTTGATGCCGCTCTTCTTCAGCGCCAGCACCGCGGCCGGCGTGTTGTTGTAGACCATCAGCACGGCCACGGGCTTGTTCGGCGCCTCGGGGTTGTTGGCGTGGAACTCCATCAGCGCCGCCATGTCGGCGAATCCGACGTCGTACACGCCGCTGGCCACGCGCGTGACGGTGCCGCCGCTGCCGTTGCCGGCGTCCAGCGTCACGTCCAGGCCTGCGGCCTTGTAGTAACCCTTGGCCTGGCTGGCCAGGAAAAGCGCGGCCGGTCCTTCGAAGCGCCAGTCGAGCTGGAACTTCAGCGCGGTCTGCGCGCACACCAGCGTGGGCAGCGACAGCAGCGTGGCCACCAGCGGGGCCGCCAGTTGCAGCCAGCCGCGGCGCTGCATCTTCGGCAGCTTCGCCGACTTCGCCAGCTTGGGAACGGGGGACGTGCGGAACATGGGCATCTTCTCCTGCAGCAGCCCAGGACGCCGGGCCTTGAGACAGGGTTGTGCAAGTTCCATGCACAGTGCCGTGCACCAGAAGGTGGCACTGGCGACCAGAATCCGGGCTTTCGAGCCCGCCGAACGCACCGCCATGCCCCATCCGCCCTGCCCGCCCCATCTGCCGCGCCGCCACTGCCTCGCCCTGATGGGCAGTTTGCTGGGCCTGGCTGCGCCGCTGCCTGCGCGCGCGCAGCAGCCCTTGCGCAGCCTGGCCCTGCAAAACGAACTGGCCGCGCTGGAAGCCCGCAGTGGCGGCCGCCTGGGCGTGGCCGTTCTCGACACCGCCAGCGGCGCCAGCGCCGGCCACCGCGCCGACTCGCGCTTCGGCCTGTGCTCCAGCTTCAAGCTGCTGCTGGCCGCGGCCACGATCGAACGCGTCGAAGCCGGCGCTTGGCCGAGCACCCGGCGCATCGCCTACACCGCGGCCGATCTGATACCGCCTTCACCGGTCTTGCGCGAGCGCCTGGCCGAAGGCGGCCTCACGGCGCTGCAGATGGCCCAGGCCACCCAGGAGACGAGCGACAACGCCGCCGCCAACCTGCTGCTGCGCGAGCTCTTCGGCGGCCCGGCCGGGCTGACCGCCTGGCTGCGCCGCCAGGGCGATGCGGTCACGCGCATCGACCGCTGGGAGCCCGAGATGAACGTGGTGGCGCCGGGCGACGAGCGCGACACCAGCACGCCGGCGGCCATCGCTGCCACAGGCGCCCGCATCCTGACGGGCCCGGTGCTCAGCCCCGCCGGGCGCGAACAGCTCATCGGCTGGATGGTGGCCACACAAACGGGCGCGCGGCGCCTGCGTGCCGGCCTGCCCGCCGGTTGGAAAGCCGGCGACAAGACCGGCACCGGCATGCACCCGACGATGCCCGACCGCTACAACGACGTGGCCATCATCTGGCCCGGCGCCCAGCGCGCACCTTGGCTGCTGGCGGCCTACTTCGAGAGCCGGCACCGCGACAGCGACCGCATGCGTCCCGAGGACGAGGCGGTGCTGGCCGAGGTGGGCCGGCTGGTCGGCCGCTGGCAGCCCGGGGCCTGAGCGCGCGCCGCGCCGGGCGGCGGAAACCTCAGCCCGCGCGCAGCAAGTCCAGCAGCGTGCGCGCCACCACGCGCGTGGCGCCTTGCAGGTCGCTCAGCACCAGGTGCTCGTCGGCGCGCTTGGCATTGCTTTCCAGCACCGTGCGCGGGCCGGCGCCGTAGATCACGGCCGGCACGCCGACGGCACCGTAAAGGCGCACGTCGGTGTAAAGCGGCGTGCCCGAGACCGGGATCGCTTCACCGAACACCGCCTGCCCATGGCGCTGGATGGCCGCCACAAGCGGCGCGTTGCCAGGCAGCGGCTGCAGCGGGTGGGCCAGCAGCAGGCGCTTGATCTCCAGGCGGATGCCGGGGCAGGCGGCCACCGTCTGCTCGATGAGCGCTCGCACCTCGGCTTCCACCGCCGCCGGGTCTTCCTCGGGGATCATGCGGCGGTCGAGCTTGATCGTCACCTGCCCGGGCACCACGTTGGTGTTGCTGCCGCCTTCGATGCGGCCCACGTTCAGGTAGGGGTGGGTGATGCCGGCCACCTTCGAGAGACGCGTCTTCAGCACCGCGTTGTGCGCGTACAGCGCCGTCAGCAGCTGGTTGGCGGCCTGCAAAGCGTCCACGCCAGTGTGCGGGTAGGCGGCGTGCGAGGCCAGGCCGTGCAGCGTCACCTGCAGCTGCAGGCAGCCGTTGTGCGCCGTCACCACCTGGTAGCTGAAGCCGGCGGCGATCAGCAGGTCGGGTTTCGTCAGGCCCCGGCGCAGCAGCCAGCCGGGGCCGAGTTCGCCGCCGAACTCTTCGTCGTAGGTGAAGTGCAGCTCCACGGCGCCTTTCAAGGGCACGCCCAGAGACTGCAGGGCGCGCAGCGCGAAGGTGTAGGTGGCGAAGTCGCTCTTGCTCACGGCCGAGGCGCGGCCGTAGAGCTTGCCGTCGGCCACCTCGCCGCTGTAAGGGCCATGCGTCCAGCCTTCGCCGGGGGGCACCACGTCGCCGTGGGCGTTGAGGGCGATGGTCGGGCCGCCTTCGGCAAAGCCTTGCCGCACGATCAGGTTGCTCAGGCTTTGGAGACCGTAGGCCTGCACTTCTGCCTCCGGCACCGGGTGCACCTCGGCCGTGTAGCCCATGCCCGACAGCAACGCGGCGGTGCGCTCGGCATGCGGCGCGTTGTTCCCGGGCGGGGTGTCGGTGGGCACTTGCACCAGGGCCTGCAGGAAACGCACTTCTTCGTCGAAGTGCGCGGCGATCCAGGTGTCGAGAGCTTGGTACAGGTCAGTCATGCGGCGGCCAGGTCTTCAAGCAGGTTCTGGAAGGCCAGCGCACACAGCTCGGCGTCGTCGGCGCTGATGGTTTCCAGCGGGTTGTGGCTGATGCCCGCGTTGCCGCCGCGCAGGAAGAGCATGGCCTGCGGCATGCGTTCGTGCAGCTTCATCGCGTCGTGCCCGGCACCGCTGGGCAGGCGGTAGACCGGCAAGCCCAGGGCGGCCACCGCGCGCTCCCAGCGCTGCTGCCACGCCGGGTGGCTGGGCGCGGCGTTGGCCGCCAGCGTGGGCACCACGCTGTGCGTGAGGCCGCGGCGTTCGCAGATGCGCTGCAGCTCGGCCAGCACGTCGGCGCCCAGGGCGTCGCGCGCGGCGTTGGTGGTGGCGCGCAGGTCCAGGCTGAAGTGGCAGGCGCCGGGCACCACGTTGATGGAGCCGTTCGGCACCTGCAGCATGCCCACGGTGCCCACGACGTCGGGCACCGCTGCCGCGCGCTTCTCCACAAACAGCACCAGCTCGGCCACCGCGCACGCCGCATCGCGCCGCCGGTCCATGGGCGTGGTGCCGGCATGGCTGGCCACGCCCTGCACCGTGCACTGGTAGCGCAGGCTGCCGTTGATGGACGTGACGACACCCAGCGGCAGGTCCAGCTCGTTGAGCACCGGACCCTGCTCGATGTGCACTTCCACGAAACCCAGGTACTGCGCCGGGTCGCGCTGGAGCGCGACGATGCTCTCCAGCGTGCCGGGCAGCCCGGCGGCCTGCAGGGCCTGGCGCATGGTGATGCCCTCGGCATCGGCCTGTTCCAGCCAGGCGGGCACGAAGCTGCCGGTGAGCGCACCGCTGCCCAGGAAGGTGGCCGGGTAGCGCTGACCCTCTTCTTCCGAGAAAGCCACCACCTCGATGCCGAAAGGCAGGCGCCGGCCCTGCGCGTGCAGCTCGCGCACCAGCGCCATCGGCACCAGGATGCCCAGCCGCCCGTCGTACTTGCCGCCGTTGCGCACGGTGTCGAAGTGGCTGCCGGTGAGCAGGCGGCGTGCGCCGGGCTGCTGGCCTTCGTAGACACCCACCACGTTGCCCACGGCGTCGAGGCGCACGTGGTCGAAACCGGCCTCGTGCATCCAGGCCTGCAGCTGCGCAGCCACGGCGCGGTGGGCCTCGGTGAGGTAGGTCACCGTGAGCTGGCCTTGTTCCTTGAAGCCGGGGTCGCTGTGCGCGGCCAGGGCTTCGGCCCAGTCCCACAGGCGCTGACCGAGCACCGGCACGTGGCCGAAGCGGTCGTTCAGGCGGATCTCGGCGATGCGGTGGATGTGGCGCAGGCACTCGGCGAATTCGAAGTCGCGGTGGCCGGCCAGGCGGCGCTGGAAGGCCGCGATGATCTCGGCGCGCGTGAGGCCCAGCCCGCGCGGGCCGCGCACGGCCAGGATGAAAGGCCAGCCGAACTTGGCCTTGTAGTCGGCATTCAGCTGCTGCAGCCGCGCGAACTCTTCGGGGCTGCAGGCGGTGAGGCCGGCCTTGCTTTGCTCGTTCGTGCTTTCGGCCGTCAGCTCACCGGCGATCGCCGCCTTGCCGGCCAGCTCGGGGTGGGCACAGATCAACGCCAGCTGCTGCGCACGCGGGGCCTGCCGCACGGCTTGTGCCAGCGCGTGTTTCAGCGCCGCCAGCGTCGCAAAACCCTCGGCCGGGCGTTGCGCATGCGCGGCCTCGGCCACCCAGGGCGAGTGTTCATAGGTGCCGGCCAGCAGCGCAACGAAGTCGTCGCGGCCGGCGGCGTTCAACAGGTCCAGCGTCAGGGGGGTGCTCATCAGCAGGCGCTCATTCCCAAACAAAAGCCGTGGCCGCATCGAAAGGATGCGTGGCCTTCCAATGCCGCGCGATGTCGATGCGCCGCGCCACCCACACGTGGTCGTGAGCCTGCACGTGGTCGAGAAAACGCTGGAAGGCGCGCATGCGGCCGGGCCGGCCCAGCAGCCGGCAGTGCAGGCCGATGCTCATCATCGCCGGGCCGCCCTGGCCCTCGGCGGGGTCGCGCGCCCCTTCGGCATAGAGCACATCGAAACTGTCGCGCAGGTACTGGAAAAACTCGTCGCCGTGGCTGTAGCCCTGGGGCAGCGCGAAACGCATGTCGTTGGCGTCCAGCGTGTAGGGCACCACCAGGTGCGGCGCCAGCGTGCCGTCGCTCTTGCGCACCTGCAGCCAGAAGGGCAGGTCGTCGCCGTAGTAGTCGCTGTCGTACTCGAAACCGCCGGCCTCCACCACCAGGCGGCGCGTGTTGGAGCTGTCGCGGCCGGTGTACCAGCCGGTGCAGGGCTGGCCCGTCACGGCTTCCACCGCCGCGCGACCGAGGCGCAGGTGCTCGCGCTCGGTGGCCTCGTCGATGTTCTGGTAATGCACCCAGCGCCAGCCGTGGCAGGCGATCTCGTGGCCCAGTTCGACGAAGGCGGCCGCCACTTCGGGGCAACGCTGCAGCGCCATGCCCACGCCGAAGATGGTGAGCGGCAGGCCGCGGGCCTCGAACTCGCGCAGCAGCCGCCACACGCCCACCCGGCTGCCGTATTCGTAGATGCCTTCCATGCTGAGGTGGCGCGCCGGGAAGGCGGGCGGGTTGAACATCTCGCTCAGGAACTGCTCGCTGCCGGCATCGCCGTGCAGCACGCTGTTCTCGCCACCCTCCTCGAAGTTCAGCACGAACTGCAAAGCCACGCGGGCGCCGCCGGGCCAGTGCGGGTTCGGCGGGTAGCGGCCGTGGCCGCGCAGGTCGCGCGGGTAGCGTTCGGCGGGCAAGGGGGCGTTCATCGCAGGCTTGGCAGTGTTCTTGCGTGGTGGCCGAGAATAGCTCGCACACCCTGCACACGTTTTCACCAGCAAGCCATGGGCCACCTCAGCACCCACGTTCTCGACACCGCCCACGGCTGCCCCGCCGCCGGCATGGCCGTCACCCTGCAGCGCGTCGAGGAGACCGGGCCGGTGACGCTGAAGCAGGTGACGCTCAACGCCGACGGCCGTGCCGACGGCCCGCTGCTTAAGGCCGAGGAGATGGCCGTCGGCCACTACCGCCTGCTCTTCGCCGTGGCGCCCTACTTCCGTGCACGCGGCGTGGTGCTGCCCGAGCCGCCGTTCATCGATGTGGTGCAACTCGACTTCGGCATCGCCGATGCCGCAGGCCACTACCACGTGCCGCTGCTTTGCAGCCCCTGGAGCTACAGCACCTACCGCGGTTCTTGATCGCAGCAATGGACCTGAACTACCTGCTCGACTGGGCCAACCTGCTGCTGCGCTGGGCCCACGTCATCGTGGCCATCGCGTGGATCGGCTCCTCGTTCTACTTCGTCTTCCTCGACAACAGCCTGACGCCGCCCACCGACCCCAAGCTCAAAGAGCAAGGCGTGGGCGGCGAGCTCTGGGCCGTGCACGGCGGCGGCTTCTACAACCCGCAGAAGTACCTCGTGGCGCCCAAGACGCTGCCCGAGCACCTGCACTGGTTCTTCTGGGAGAGCTATTCCACCTGGCTGACGGGCTTTGCGCTCTTCACGGTGATGTACCTCTTCAACGCCAGCACCTTCCTCGTCGATGCGCGCGTGCACGCCTGGCCCGCGCCGTGGATGGCGGTCGCGGCGGCGCTGGCCTTCCTGGTGCTGTTCTGGGTGTTCTACGACCGCATCTGCCGCTGGTTCGGCGAGAAGAACGGTGCGGTCGGTGGCGACCTGCGCGTCGGCGTGCTGGTGCTGCTTTACGTGGTGCTCGCGTCGTGGCTGGCCTGCCAGCTCTTCGCCGGGCGCGCCGCCTTCGTGCTGGTGGGCGCGATGCTCGCCACGGCGATGAGCGCCAACGTCTTCTTCTGGATCATTCCGGGGCAGCGCAAGGTCATCGCGCAGATGAAGGCCGGCCAGCCGGTGGAAGCGATCCACGGCCAGCGCGCCAAGCAGCGCAGCGTGCACAACACCTACTTCACGCTGCCGGTGCTGGTGGCCATGCTCAGCAACCACTACGGCTGGCTCTACCAGGGCGCGCACAACTGGGCCGTGCTGGTGCTGCTGATGCTGGCCGGCGCGCTCATCCGCCACAGCTTCGTGGTGCGGCACAAGGCCTTGGTGCTCGGCAAGCGCGTGCCCTGGGAGTACGCGGCGGGCGGCACCGTGCTGCTGCTGGGCCTGGCGGTGTGGCTCGCGCCCAAGCCCGCCGCGCCCGTGGCGGCCAGCGCCGCGCCAGTGACCCTGGCCCAGGCCCACGCCGTGGTGCAGGCGCGCTGCGTGATGTGCCACAACGACCAGGTGCGCCAGAAGAACGTGGCCCTGCACACGCCCGAATTGCTGCAGCAGCAGGCCCAGGCCGTCTACCAGCAGACCGTGGTGCTCAAGCTCATGCCGATGAACAACGCCACCGGCATCACCGACGAAGAGCGTGCGCTGATCGGGCGCTGGGTGCAGGCCGGCGCGAAGCAAGCGCAGGCCGCAGAGTAGGCGCACCGCGGCGCCGGAAAACCGCGGCCCGTTAGCCTTGCGGCCCCGAACACTTCCGCACGGAGCCCGCATGCCCACCGTCCACGTCCAGCTCTTCAAGGGCCGCACGGCCGACCAGAAACGCGCCGCCGCGGTGGCCATCACCGAAGCCGTGGTGAAGACGCTCGGCGGCAACGCCGACACCGTGGACGTGATCTTTCACGACATCGAGCGCCACGACTGGGCCACCGGCGGCGTGCTGTGGAGCGACAAGGCGCCTGCACCGCCCCAGGCCCCGAAGGCACCATGACGCGCCAGCTGCTGACCCTGGCGACACTGGCGGCCCTGCTCGCCGCGGCCGCTGCCCAGGCCAAGACCGCCAACCCGGCCGGCATCGACTGGGTGCGCATCGGCAGCGGCCCCGGCAGCTTCGAGATCGCCCGCACCGAAACTACGGTCGGCCAGTTCCGCCGCTTCGTGCAGGCCACGAACACGCGCACGCTGGCCGAAGAGCGCGGCGGCGGCCAGGTCTACGAACTCGGCTGGACCGACCGCCCCGGCTGGACCTGGGCCCGGCCCTTCGGCCGGCTGGGTGTGGACAACGAGCCGGCCGTGCACCTCACGTTCGACGAAGCCCGCAGCTTCTGCCGCTGGGCCGGCGGGGCGCTGCCCACCGACGCGCAATGGACCCGCGCGGCCTACCTGGAGCAGCGCAGCAACCCGCCCGCGCCCTTCAGCACCGGCCGACGCTACCCGCTGCCCACGGGCGAGAGCGCCGAAGGTGCGCAGTGCCTGGACGACTGCGGCCGCACCGCCCGCCAGCGCGGCCACCGCCAGGGCGCGCGCCTGATGCGCGGCCACGGCCATGCGCTGGTGGGCAGCACGCCTGCCGGCGTGAACGGCCTTTTCGAGATGGGCGGCAACGCCTGGGAATGGGTGGACGATCCGGCCGGGGCCGCCGCAGGCGCTGAGCGCCGCACCCGCGGTGGCTCGTGGTGGTACGGCACGGCGCAGATGCGCGAAGACCACGCCCAGTTCAAGGCGCCCGACACCACGGTGGTCTACATCGGCTTCCGCTGCGCGCGCGGGGGTTGAACCTCAGGCGGCGGCGCTCCGGCCTGTCGCAAAATCGAAGCGGACCTGCACGACGCCTGGGCACTGCAGCCCGGGTGCAACAACAAGCCTCAAGGAGACCTATGAACGGCCAGATGATGCAGCAGCCGCTGCTGATCTCTTCCCTGCTCGTGCACGCCGAACGCCACCACGGCGAGCAGGAAGTCGTGACGCGTCGCGTCGAGGGCGACATCCACCGCGAGACCTACCGCGAGCTGGCCGCCCGCGCCCGCCGCATGGCCAAGGCCCTGGCCGCACTGGGCGTGCGCCACAGCGACCGCGTGGCCACGCTGGCCTGGAACACCTACCGCCACATGGAGCTGTACTACGCCGTCAGCGGCAGCGGCGCCGTGCTGCACACGCTGAACCCGCGCCTGCACCCCGACCAGGTGGTCTACATCGCCGACCACGCCGAAGACCAGGTGCTGTTCTTCGACCTCACCTTCCTGCCGCTGGTGCAGGCCGTGGCCGCGCGCTGCAAGACCGTCAAGCACTGGGTGTTGATGAGCGACCGCGCGCACATGCCCACCGGCGACGCGGCGGCCAAGATCCCCGGGCTGCTGTGCTTCGAGGAGCTGATCGAAGGCCAGGACGACCGCTACACCTGGCCCAGCTTCGACGAGAACCACGCCAGCTCGCTGTGCTACACCAGCGGCACCACCGGCAACCCCAAGGGCGTGCTCTACAGCCACCGCAGCACGGTGCTGCACACCTTCGCCATCAGCATGCCCGACGCGCTCAGCGTCAGCGCCAACGACAGCATCCTGCCCGTGGTGCCGATGTTCCACGTCAACGCCTGGGGCCTGCCCTATGCGGCGTGCATGAACGGCGCCAAGCTCGTCTTCCCTGGCGCGGGGCTGGACGGCAAGAACCTCTACGAGCTGTTCGAGACCGAGAAGGTCACCGTCTCGGCCGGCGTGCCCACCGTGTGGCAGGGCCTGCTGGCCTATGTCGAGGCCAACGGCCTGAAGTTCAGCACCATGCGCCGCACCGTCATCGGCGGCTCGGCCTGCCCGCCGGCCATGCTGCGCAAGTTCGGCGACGAGTACGACGTGCGCGTGCTGCACGCCTGGGGCATGACGGAGATGAGCCCGGTCGGCACCGTGGCCGCCTTCAAGCCGCGCCACCTGGGGCTCAGCAAGGAAGAACAGTATGGCGTGATGTCCAAGCAGGGCCGCGCGGTCTACGGCGTCGACCTCAAGATCGTCGGCGAGAACGGTGAAGAGCTGCCCTGGGGCACCGAGACCTCGGGCGACGTGCTCGTCAAGGGCCCGTGGATCGTCAGCCAGTACTTCAAGGGTGAAGGAGGCGACCCGCTGGTGGACGGCTGGTTCCCCACCGGCGACGTGGCCCGCATGGACGCCGACGGCTACATGCAGATCACCGACCGCAGCAAGGACGTCATCAAGAGCGGCGGCGAGTGGATCGGCAGCATCGACCTGGAGAACATCGCCATGGCCCACCCCGCCGTGGCCATGGCCGCCTGCATCGCCGCGAAGCACCCGAAGTGGGACGAGCGCCCGCTGCTGGTGGTGATGAAGAAGCCCGGCGCGGCCGTCACGCGCGAGGAGATCATCGGGTTCTTCGAAGGCAAGATCGCCAAGTGGTGGACGCCCGACGACGTGGTGTTTGTCGACGCCATCCCGCTGGGCGCCACCGGCAAGATGCAGAAGAACAAGCTGCGCGAGCTGTTCAAGGACCACGTGCTGCCCACGGCCTGAGGCCGCCAGCACCCAGGCCGCCGCAGCGGCGTAGCATCGGCCGCCTCTGAAGCTGGAGGTCCGCCGATGCGACTCACCCTCACCCTGCTGGCCACCACCCTGGTGGCCGCAGCCGCCGCCACCGTGGCCCCGGCGGCCCTGGCTGCCCCGCCCGTGGCCGAGATCAAGAACGTTCCCACCACGCTGCACGGCACCGTGGTCCCCGACCCCTACCGCTGGATGGAAGAGGTCAAGAGCGCGCCCGCCCAGGCCTGGTTCAAGGGCCAGGGCGCGGAGGCCCGCTCGGTGCTCGACCGCATCGATGGCCGCGAGGCCATCGCCCAGCGCCTGGCCGAGCTGGCCGATGCGCAGGGCGACGCCGTGCGCAGCGTGATGCGCCTGCCTGGCGAGCGCTATTACTACCTCAAGCGCAAGGTCGGCGAGAAGCAGTTCAAGCTGGTGATGCGCCAGGGCCTGCAGGGCGCCGAGAAACTGCTGGTCGACCCCGAAGAGGCCACGCGCCGCGACGGCGTGCCGCACGCCATCAACTACTTCAAGCCGTCGTGGGATGGCCGGCACCTGGCCTACGGCATGTCGGCCGGCGGCTCGGAAGACGCCTCCCTCTACGTGCTGAACATCGCCAGCGGCAAGACCGTGGGCCGGCCCGTGCCGCGCGTGTACGACGCCGGCGTGCACTGGCTGCCCGACAGCCGCGCCCTCACCTACACGCAGACGCGCCTGATGAAGCCCGGCCAGCCCGTGGTGGAAACCTACATGGACGCGCAGGTGATGCTGCAGCGCCTGGGCGGCGCGCCGAAACCCGTGTTCGGCCCGACGGTGACGCGCCAGCTCGGCCTGGTGCGCCTGGACGTGGGCCAGATCTACACCGTGCCCGACAGCCCCTGGGTGGTGGCGCGCACCACCGACACCACCGTGCCCGAGGGCAAGCTCTTCGCCGGCCGCCTGGCCGACCTGGGCACGCCGAAGATGCGCTGGCAGCCCCTGGGCAACGAAGCCGACAAGGTGATGGAGGTGGCGCTGCAGGGCGACCATCTCTACGTGATGCTGCAGGCCGGCGCACCGCGCCGCCAGGTGGTGCGCGTGGACCTGCGCCAGCCCGTGCCGCTGCAACAGGCGCCCGTGGTGGCCGCGCAGCCGAAAGAAGGCGCGCTGGAAGGCTTCGAGCTCACGCCCACGGCCGTGATCGCGCAGTGGCGCCGCGGCACCTCGGTGCTGCTGCGCCGCTACGCGAAGGGCGACGTGAACGGCGTGGAACTGCCGCTGCCCGGCCCGGGCACGGCCTGGACGGCTGCCGCCCCGGCGCAGGACAGCGAAACCCTGCTGTACGCCCACAGCAGCTGGACCGAGCCGCTGCGCTGGCAGCGCCTGGATTCGAGCGACAGGAACGCCCGCAACACCGAGGTCAGCTTCGGCCAGCGCAGCGCGCCAGTGAACCTGCCCGATGTGGTGGTGACCGAGGTGCAGGTGCCCAGCCACGACGGCGTGCTGGTGCCCATGACCATCCTGCACAGGAAGGGTTTGCCGCTGGACGGCCGCAACCCCGTGCTGCTGGACGGCTACGCGAGCTACGGCTTCTCCATCTCGGCCGGCTTCAGCAGCGACAACATGGTGTGGATCGAGCGCGGCGGCGTCATCGCCAAGATCAACCCGCGCGGCAGCGGCGTGCATGGCGACGAATGGCACCGCGCCGGCTTCAAGACCACCAAGCCCAACACCTGGAAGGACGGCATCGCCGGCGCCAAGTACCTCATCGCCAAGGGCTACGGCTCGCCCAAGACCATGGGCATCATGGGCACCAGCGCGGGCGGCATCTTCGTGGGCCGCGCGGTGACCGAGGCGCCTGAACTGTTCGCGGCGGCCATCTTCAACGTGGGCATGATGGACACCATCCGCTCGGAAGACAGCGCCAACGGCGTCACCAACATCAGCGAGTTCGGCACCGTGAAGGACCCGGCCGAGTTCAAGGCGCTGATGGCGATGAGCACCTACCACGCCGTGAAGGACGGCCAGGCCTACCCCGGCGTGATGCTGGTGCACGGCATGAACGACCCGCGCGTGGACGTGTGGCAAAGCGGCAAGACCGCCGCGCGCCTGCAGGCTGCGCAGGCCGGCCTGCCGAACGCCGGCACCACGCTGCTGCGCCTGGACATGCAGGCCGGCCACGGCATGGGCAGCACGCACACGCAGCGCCAGGCCCTGGCGGCCGACATGCAGAGCTTCCTGCTCTGGCAGATGGGGAAACTGGGGTTGAGAGACTGAAGTCAGGCGGCCTCAGCCGCTGATCTGCGCCAATGCGCGCTGCAGCCCGGCGGCGCTGGGCGTCTCGACAAAGACGCAGCGTTTGCCGGTGCGCTTGCAGTGGTCCTTCACGCGCCAGTAGGCGTTGTGGCTCACGCAGCCGGCCTGGCAGATGACGAGGTCGGCAGCGGCCAGCGTGGCGTCGAGGGCGCCGAGCTTGTCTTCTTCGCCACCGTCGTGGTGCAGGAAGCGGCCGCCGCTGGCTTCTATCAGCCGGCGGTAGACCGGCACGATGGCGGTGCGGCCCCCCACGCAGAGCACGTTGCGCTGGTCCAGCGCAGGGGCCGCGCTGGCGGGCTGCGGCAGCACGGGCAGCGGTTCCGGCAAGGCGGTGGCTGCCGCCCGTGGGGATGTGGCCGCTGTCTGCGGGGCGGCACCTGCGCCGGCCAGCGCGACGGCCAGCGCCCGCTCCAGTGCCGAGATGCGCGCCGCCTGGCGATCGAGCCGCTGCGCATCCGCCGACGCCGGCCCGGGGCGTTCGGCCAGCCGCGCTTCCATCGCCGCCAGCCGGCCGCGCAAGGCGGCCCCTTCGCTCAGCCATGCCGCACGCTCGCGCGCGTGCTCGGCGGCCCCTTGTGCGCAGCGCTGCTGCGCCGCGGCCAGCGCGCGCCCGAGCACGGCGTTTTCGTCGATCAGCGCCTCGAAACGCGCCAGCTCCACGCGCGCCGCCTGCCCAGCCTGGAACTGCAGCATCTGCACCTCGCCCAGCACGCGCTGCTGCAGGGCTTCGGTGCAGTGCGGATGGGTGAGCACGGCCCAGAGCGCCCCGGGCAGTTCACCGCGGGCCGCCCGGTCCTGCCACCACGCGGCCAGGGCCTCGGTGCAGCCGGCCTCGTGGGCCTGGCCCTGGGTGGCCGCGTGCTGGCGCTCCAGGGCTTCCTGCAGCGCCTCGGCCATCGGCCCCCGGCGCCTGCACTCGGCCACCAGGCCGGCGTGCAGTTCGTGGCCCTGCGCCTGCGGCTCGGCGCGCAGCACGCGCCGGGCCACGCGGCGCAGCGCCTCGTGGGGCAGGCCGATGCCCAGCACCATGTCCAGCGCCCGCGGCGGCAGGTCCCACAGGCGGCGCCGGCCGGCGCTGGGCTTGGCCTCGGTGGCCGTGACCGTGGCAGTGGCCCGGCATCGCTGCACCCGCGCCACGGCGCGGGTCAGGTGCCGGGGTTCGATGCGGATCTTCATGCCCAAACTGTAATGCGAATGGTTCGCATTAGCAAGCAGAGCGGCGCCGGGCAGGTGCCCGCGCCGGCCGCCCTCAGCGCGCCCAGGCCTCGTCGCTGAACTGGCCTTGCAGCCAATCGACGAAGCCACTCACCTTGGTCGGCACGAGGCGCGGCGAAGGGAAGACCGCGTGCATCTCCTGCGCCGGCAGCACCCAGCCGGGCAGCAGCGCCTGCACCTGGCCGGTCTGCAGGCTTTCGCGCGCCACGTAGCGCGGCAGCACCGCCAGGCCCATGCCGGCGCGCGCGGCGGCCAGCAGCGCGCTGAGGTTGTTGCTGCGCAGCGGGCCGCGCACGCGCACGGCCTGGGGCTCGCCGGCCGGGCCGGTGAAGTGCCAGAGGTCGTCGCCCTGCACCGTGCTGTAGACGAGCGCGGCGTGCTGCGCCAGTTCGGCCGGCTGGGCGGGCGTGCCGCGCTCGCGCAGGTAGGCCGGCGCGGCCACCAGCACCCAGTGGTTCAGGCCCAGGTAGCGCGCGCCCAGCGTGCTGTCGGCCAGGCGGCCCATGCGCACGGCCAGGTCGATGCCCTGCTCCACCAGGTTGACGTAGCGGTCTTCGAAGCTGAGGTCGATCTGCAGGTCGGGGTGCTGCTGCATGAAGCGCAGCACCATGGGTGTGAGCACGCGGCGGCCGAAGGCCACGCTGGTGCTGATGCGCAGCGTGCCGCGCACGCGCTGCTGCATCAGCGCGGCCAGGTTGTCGGCGTCTTCGAGCTGGCGCGCGATGCTCTTGCACTGGTCGTAGTAGGCCGCGCCCACCTCGGTGGGCGTGACACCGCGCGTGCTGCGGTGGAAGAGCCGCGCGCCCAGGCGCGCCTCCAGCGCCGCCACGTGCTTGGTGGCCGTGGGCTGGGTGATGCCGAGGTCGGCGCTGGCCTTGCTGAAGCTGCCCGTTTCCACCACGCGGATGAACAGGCGCAGGCCGGTGACGGTGTCCATGCGGGCCACTCTAGACCCGCCCCTTGAAAAAAACATCGGGGGCAGACACAGGGCCTGTCGATTGGCGGCCGGGCCGTGCATCAACATCACAGGGCTGGCGGTGTGCGCCGGCCCGTCCACCCCGACCAAGGAAGACCCATGGACTACATGCTGCTGTTCTACGAAACCCCCGCCGAGCAGGCGCGCGCCGACGACCCGGCCCAGGCCGAGGCCTACTGGGGCGCCTGGGGCGCCTACGTGGCCGCGCTGCAAGGCAGCGGCCTGGTGCGCGGTGGCAACGGCCTGCAGCCGCCCCGCACCGCCACCACCGTGCGCGTGGTGGGCGGACAGCGCGTGGTGCAGGACGGCCCCTTCGCCGACGTGCGCGAGCACCTGGGCGGCTACTTCCTCATCGAGACCGACAGCCTCGACACCGCGCTGGCCTGGGCCGCGCGCGCGCCCTGCGCCTGCGCCGGCAGCGTGGAGGTGCGCCCGGTGATGCACATGCCCGACGACGGCGCGCCGGGCTGAATCGGCCTTGAACACCGCCACGCTCAAGGCCCAAGCGACGGCCCAGGCCGTGGCCCGCCAGAGCTACGGCCGCCTGGTGGCCTGGCTGGCCTGGCAGTGGCGCGACCTGGCCGCGGCCGAAGACGCGCTCGGCCAGGCCCTGGTGGCGGCCCTGACGCACTGGCCCGAACGCGGCATCCCGGCGCAGCCCGAGGCCTGGTTGCTGAAGACCGCGCAGCGCGAACTGCTGCAGCAGCACCGCCGCCAGCGCCTGGCGCAATCACCCGAAGTGCAGGCGCTGCTGGAGGCTGAACCCACCGCGCCTGAAGCGCCCGCCCTGCCCGACCGCCGCCTGGAACTGCTGCTGGTCTGTGCCCACCCGGCGCTGGCCCCGTCGGTGCACGCGCCGCTGATGCTGCAGGCCGTGCTGGGCCTGGAGGCGCGCAGCATCGCGCGCGCCCTGATGCTGCCGCCGGCCACGCTGGCGCAACGCCTGGTGCGCGCGAAAGCCAAGATCCGCGATGCCGGCATCGGCTTCCAGATCCCCGGCCCCGAGGAACTGCCGGCCCGCCTGGGCGCGGTGCTGGAAGGCATCTATGGCGCCTACACCATCGGCAGCGATTTCGCCTCGCCCGCGCCCGAGGCCGAACCCGGCCTGCGCGACGAAGCGCTCTACCTGGCGCGCCTGGTGGCCGCGCTGCAGCCGGCCTCGGCCGAGGCCGCCGGCCTGCACGCCCTGCTGGCGCATGCCGAGGCGCGCCGGCCGGCGCTGTTCACGCACGGCGGCGACTTCGTGCCCCTGGCGCAGCAAGACCCCGCGCTGTGGCACGCGGGCCTGCTGGACGAAGCCGAGACCGCCTTGCGCCGCGCCGCCGCGCTGCGCCAGCCCGGGCCGCTGCAGATCGAAGCGGCCATCCAGTCGGCCCACGCCGAACGCCGGCGCGGCCGGGCCACGCCCTGGCCGCAGATCGCGCAGCTCTACGGCGCGCTGGTCACGCTGACAGGCAGCCTGGGCGCCCACATCGGCCACGCGGTGGCGCTGGGCGAAGCAGGCCAAGGCGCCGAGGGCCTGACACTGCTGGCGGCGCTGCCGGCCGAACGTGTGCGTGATCACCAGCCCTACTGGGTGGCGCTGGCCCACCTGCAGCGGCAGGCCGGGCAAAACGCCGAGGCCGCCTTGCAGCGCGCGCTGGGCCTGACGGCAGACGAACGCGTGCGGCAGTTCCTGCGGCGCTCGGCAGCGCCGCCGGGCACGGCGCCGAGTTAGTCGCCGCCGCGCCAGCGCGCCACGTCGAAGGCGTTGAGCGTGGTGGCCTGCGGGTTCTCGCGCCGGCGCAGCCAGGTGGCCAGGTCGGCGATGTCGGCATCGCTGAGCACATGCGCAAAAGGCGGCATGCCGAAGGGCCGCGGGTGCGCCGCCGTGGCCGGGCCGAAGCCGCCCAGCGCGATGGCGCGCACGAGGTTGGCCGGCGGGTCCATGGTGACCACGCGGTTGCCGGCCAGCGGCGGCACCACGCGTTCGCCGCTGGGCAGCACACCGCCTTCACCGGTGGCGCCGTGGCAATCGGCGCAGTGCTCGGCATAGAGCTTCTCGCCACGCGCCAAACGCTCGAGCGCGGGCGGGTCGACATGGCGCGGTGCGGGCTCGGCCACCATGGTCAGCGTTTTCAGGTAGACGGCCATCGCGCGCAGGTCGGCCGCGGGCAGGTGCTGCGTGCTCTGTGCCACCACCTCGGCCATCGGGCCCAGGGCCTGGCCGCGTGGCGCGCGGCCGTCGCGCAGCAGCGCCACGATGTCTTCCACCGGCCAATCGGCCACGCTGGCCTGGCTGGTGCGGTTCAGCGCCGGCGCGTACCAGTTGCGCGTGGGCAGCAGCCCGCCGCCGAAGCCGGCATCGGCGGTGGCGCCCAGAACGTTGCGGCCGCCGTGGCACGCCACGCAATGCGCCGGGCCGTTGACGAGATAGGCACCGCGGTTCCACTCGGCGCTTTGCGCCGGGTGGTCTTGCCAGGGGCCGGGGCGGAAGAACAGCACCCGCCAGGCGGCCAGCGCCAGCTGCGTGTTGTAGGGCCAGCGCAGCTCGTGCGGGCGCGCGGGCTGCTGCACGGCCGGCAGCGTGCGCAGCCAGGCGTAGAGCGCGTCGCTGTCGGCGCGCGGCATCAGGGTGGTCTCGGTGTAGGGGAAGGCCGGCACGAGGCGGCGGCCGTCGGCGCTGCGGCCATGCTGCAGGGCGCGCCAGAAGTCGTCGACGCTCCAGCGGCCCAGGCCGGTGCGGGCATCGGGCGTCAGGTTGCCAGCGTAGACGGCGCCGAAGGGCGTGCGCAAGGCCGGGCCGCCCGCGTAGGGCGCGCCGCCGGGCGTGCTGTGGCAACCGGCGCAGTTGCCCGCCAGCGCCAGCACGCGGCCGCGTTCGATGAGCGCGGGGTCGTTCAGCGCCAGCGGCGCGGGGCTGGCTGGCAGCGCGGGTGCGGCATCCAGCGCCAGCACGGCCGCTGCCGCGGCCAGGCCCAGCAGCGGCAGCGCCACGGCGGCGCCCAGCCCCAGCTTCAGCGAGCGCTTCATGGCGCCACCGCGCTGCCGCACTTCATTGGCAGGGCCTCACCCGCCGCTGGCGCAGCAGCCACCCGCGCGCCGGCCGGCACGGGCTGGCTGGCCAGCCAGGCGGTGACGGCGCCCAGGTCTTCGGGCGAAAGCTGCCGGGCGATGCTGGCCATGCAGTCGGGCTCGTGGGCGCGGCGCTGGCCATTGCGCCAGGCGCCGAGCTGGCCGATGAGGTAGTCACGCGGCAAACCCAGCAGCCCTGGCGTGGCCGGCAGGCGGCCGGTGAGCGTGGGGCCGTGGCAGCTGCTGCAGGCCGGCAGCTGGCGCGCGGCATCACCTTGCAACGCAAGCTGCCGGCCGCGCGGGAGTGTGGCCGCATCGGCCTGCGCGGGCGGCGGCGCGGCGTAGGGCAGCTCCAGCGCGGCGTAGTGCGCGGCGATCTCACGCAAGTAGGCATCAGGCAAGGGCGCCACCAGGCTGACCATCGGCCCGTAGGCGCGCCGGCCTTCGCGGAAGTTCAGCAGCTGGTTGTAGACATAGCCCGCCGGTTTGCCCGCGATGCGCGGGTGGTAGCCATCGGGTGCGGCGCGGCCCTGCGCGCCGTGGCAGGTGCTGCACGCCGCCAGCCGTGCGGCGAGCGTGTCTTCAATCTTTGCCGGGGCGGCCATCAAGGAGGCGGGCAGCAAGGCCCCCACCGCGCATGCGGCCCCGAGCAGGGCCTTCCAGAGAGCACTTTTCACCGCGCCATTCCACCACGGAATAGCTCATATCCGCTGGCTGCGCTTCTCGCGCCCGGCACGGCGCCCCAGCATCCGCCCACCTCAAAAGGAGACACGACGATGGCAAAGATGAAGGCCGCGATGGCCGCCGTGCTGGTGATGGAGAAAGAAGGCGTCACGCAGGCCTTCGGCGTGCCCGGTGCCGCGATCAACCCGCTGTACGCCGCGCTGCGCGAGCGGCAAGGCATCGCCCACATCCTGGCCCGGCACGTGGAAGCCGCCAGCCACATGGCCGAGGGCTACACGCGCGCCAAGGCCGGCAACATCGGCGTGTGCATCGGCACCAGCGGCCCGGCGGGCACCGACATGATCACCGGCCTGTACAGCGCCGGCGCAGACAGCATCCCCATCCTGTGCATCACCGGCCAGGCGCCGCGTGCGCGGCTGTACAAGGAAGACTTCCAGGCCGTCGACATCGAGAGCATCGCCAAGCCGGTGACGAAGATGGCCGTGACCGTGCGCGAGCCCGGCCAGGTGCCGCGCGCCTTTCAGCAGGCCTTCCACCTGATGCGCAGCGGCCGCCCGGGGCCGGTGCTGATCGACCTGCCCTTCGACGTGCAGATGGCCGAGATCGAGTTCGACATCGACACCTACGAGCCGCTGCCCGTCTACAAACCCGCCGCCACGCGCAAGCAAGTGGAGAAGGCGCTGGACATGTTGCAGGCCGCCGAGAAGCCGCTGCTCGTGGCCGGCGGCGGCATCATCAACGCCGACGCTTCCGCGCTGCTGGTGGAACTGGCCGAACTCACCGGCGTGCCCGTGATCCCCACGCTGATGGGCTGGGGCTGCATCCCCGACGACCACCCGCTGATGGCCGGCATGGTGGGCCTGCAGACCAGCCACCGCTACGGCAACGCCACCATGCTGGCGTCGGATTTCGTGCTGGGCATCGGCAACCGCTGGGCCAACCGCCACACCGGCAGCGTCGAGACCTACACCGCGGGCCGCAAGTTCGTGCACGTGGACATCGAGCCCACGCAGATCGGCCGCGTGTTCACGCCCGATTTCGGCATCGTCAGCGATGCGAAGCTGGCGCTGGAACTCTTCGTGGAGGTGGCGCGCGAGCGCCAGGCCGCTGGGGCCTTGAAGGACCGCAGCGACTGGGCCTTCCGCTGCCAGGAGCGCAAGCGCCTGATGCACCGCAAGACGCACTTCGAGCAGATCCCGGTGAAGCCGCAGCGCGTGTACGAGGAGATGAACCGCGCCTTCGGCCGCGACACGGTGTACGTCACCACCATCGGCCTGAGCCAGATTGCGGGCGCGCAGTTTCTGCACGTGTTCGAGCCGCGGCAGTGGATCAACTGCGGCCAGGCCGGCCCGCTGGGCTGGACGCTGCCGGCGGCCCTGGGCGTGGTGGCCAGCGACACCACCAAGACCGTGGTGGGCCTGTGCGGCGACTACGACTTCCAGTTCCTCATCGAAGAGCTGGCCGTCGGCGCGCAGTTCAAGCTGCCGCTGGTGGTGGTGCTGGTCAACAACAGCTACCTGGGCCTGATCCGCCAGAGCCAGCGCGGCTTCGACATGGACTTCTGCGTGCAGCTGGCCTACGACAACATCAACGTCGACGACGCCGCGCTCAAGGGCTACGGCATGGACCACGCCAAGGTGGTGGAAGGCATGGGCTGCAAGGCGCTGCGCGTGACCGATCCGGCCAAGATCGAAGGCGCGCTGCAGCAGGCCAAGCTGATGGCCCATGATCTGCGCGTGCCGGTGGTGGTGGAGGTGATCCTGGAGAAGGTGACCAACATCGCCATGGGCACCGAGATCGACAAGATCAACGAGTTCGAAGAGATCGACTGCCGGCATCCGCAGGGCCGTGAAGGCCTGCAGATGGCCGGCCTGCTGGAGTGACCCCGATGCCGCGTTTTGCTGCCAACCTGTCGATGCTGTTCACCGAGGTGCCGCTGCTCGAACGCTTCGAGCGCGCCGCCCGCGCCGGCTTCACGACGGTGGAGTTGCAGTTCCCTTACGAAGCCCCGGCCGAGGAACTGCGCAAGCGCCTGCAGGCCAACCGGCTGAAGATGGTGCTGCACAACCTGCCGGCGGGTGACTGGGCCGCCGGCGAGCGCGGCATCGCCTGCCACCCCGACCGCGTGGACGAGTTCCGCGCGGGCGTGGCACGCGCCATCCATTACGCGCAGGCGCTGGAGGTGCCGCAGCTCAACTGCCTGGCCGGCAAGGCACCGGCCGGCGTGTCCGAGGCCGTGTTGCGCCAGACCTTCGTCGAGAACCTGCGCTTCGCGGCCGCGGCGCTGAAGGAAGTGGGGCTGAAGCTGCTGATCGAGCCGATCAACACCTACGACATCCCCGGCTTCTGGTTGCACAGCACGGCGCAGGCGCTGGCGGTGCTGGACGAGGTGGGTGCCGACAACGCCTACCTGCAGTACGACATCTACCACGCACAGCGCTACGAGGGCGAGCTCGCGGCCACGATGGCGAAGCACCTGGGCCGCATCGCGCACATCCAGGTGGCCGACAACCCGGGCCGCAACGAGCCGGGCACGGGCGAGATCAACTTCGCCTTCCTCTTCGCGCACCTGCAACGCATCGGCTACAAGGGCTGGGTGGGTTGCGAGTACAAACCCGCCACCACCACCGAAGCCGGCTTGGGCTGGCTCGAAACCGCAAGACGCCAGTTCAAGGGCCCCCAGGCTCACTGACGTTCGCCACCCCCCGAGGGGGCTCTTGCAGCGGCCCGGCAGAGCCGGCTCCGCGCAAGGCCCTGACCAAGGTCCTGGAGACACTCGCATGAAACTCGGATTCATCGGCCTGGGCATCATGGGCACGCCCATGGCCGGCCACCTGCGTGCCGCCGGGCACGAGCTCTACATCACCACGCGCAGCAAGCTGCCGCAGGCCTTGCTGGAGGCCGGCGCCGTGGCCTGCGCCAGCGGCAAGGAGGTGGCCGAGGCGGCCGAGGTCATCTTCACCATGGTGCCCGACACGCCCGATGTCGAGGCCGTGCTCTTCGGCCCCAAAGGCGTGGCCGCCGGGCTGCGGCCCGGCAAGACCGTGGTGGACATGAGCAGCATCTCGCCCATCGCGACCAAGACCTTCGCGGAGAAGATCAGCGCGCTGGGCTGCGAGTACGTGGATGCGCCGGTCAGCGGCGGCGAAGTGGGTGCCAAGGCCGCCAGCCTCACCATCATGGTGGGCGCCACGGAAGCCGGCTTCGCCCAGGTGCTGCCGCTGCTGCAGCTGATGGGCAAGAACATCACGCACGTGGGCGGCCACGGCGACGGGCAGACCACCAAGGTGGCTAACCAGATCATCGTGGCGCTGAACATCGCAGCCGTGAGCGAGGCTTTGGTCTTCGCCAGCAAGGCCGGCGCCGACCCGGCCAAGGTGCGGCAGGCGCTGATGGGCGGCTTCGCCAGCAGCCGCATCCTGGAGGTGCACGGCGAACGCATGATCCAGCGCACCTTCAACCCCGGCTTCCGCATCGGCCTGCACCAGAAGGACCTGAACCTCGCGCTGCAGGGCGCCAAGGCCCTGGGCGTGAGCCTGCCGCAGACCGCGGGCGCCGCGCAGCTGATGCAGGCCTGCGCCGCGCAGGGCTGGGACCAGCTCGATCACAGCGCACTGGTGAAGGCGCTGGAGCTGATGGCGGCACATGCGGTGGCCGAGGCACCGCAAGGCTGAAGCCGGGCAGGCCTGCGCCGCTAGCATCGGGCGCATGCGCATCCTTCCTCGAAGGCGCCTGCGGGCGCCGTTTCTCTGGCTGGTCCTGCCGCTGTGGGCCGCAGCGCAAGGCCCAGTGACGGTGACAGCCTCCGTCGAAGACGTGCCCTTCATCACCACGCCCGACCACGTCACCGTGGCCATGCTGGAACTGGCGGGCGTGGGCGCCCGTGACCACGTCATCGACCTCGGCTCGGGTGATGGCCGCATCGTCATCACCGCCGCGAAGCGCTTCGGGGCCAGCGGGCTGGGCGTGGAGATCGTGCCCGATCTGGTGGCGCAGAGCCGCGAGAACGCGCGCCGCGCCGGCGTGGCGGCGCGCACGCGCTTCGAGGTGCAGGACCTCTTCGCCACCGACCTGGCACCGGCCAGCGTGGTGACGATGTACCTGCTGCCCGAGGTGAACCTGGCGCTGCGCCCGCGCCTGCTGGCGCTGAAGCCGGGCACACGCATCGTCTCGCACGACTGGGACCTGGGCGACTGGGCGCCCGACCGCACGCTCACCGTGGCCGTGCCCGAGAAGACCATCGGCCGCGAGAAGCTCAGCCGCCTGCACCTGTGGACGGTGCCCGCGGCCGTGCAAGGCCTGTGGTGCGGACCGGGTGGCGCCACGCTGCAGCTGCAGCAGCGTTACCAGGTCTTGAGCGCACTGCTCACGCAGGGCGGGCTGTCGCGCAGCTACAGCGGTCGCCTGCACGGCACGGCGATGGAACTGCTGGGCGAGGCCGGCGCCCGCTGGCAGGCCACGGTGGACGGCAACACCCTGCGCGGCGGCGATGCCACCGCCACCTTGCCCTGGCGGCGCGCGGGCGCGGCGGCCTGCGGCTGAACACCGCGGCGCGCCAGGGCGTTCAGCCCATCTTCACGGCGGTGCCGCTGACGGCCACCATCATCATGCCGTTGGTCTCGCCGAGCACCTCGTAGTCGAAGTCGATGCCGATCACGCCGTCGGCGCCCATCTCCTTGGCGCTTTCGATCAGGTCGGCCAGGGCCGCGTCCCGCGCACCCGAGAGCGCCCGCTCGTAGCCGCCGGCGCGGCCACCCACCACGTCGCGCACCGAAGAGAACAGGTCGCGGAAGATGTTCGCGCCGATGATCGCTTCGCCGTGCACCACCCCCAGGTAGCGCTGCACACGCGGCCCGCTGCCGTCGGCTGCCGGTGCCGGCAGCACGGTGGCGAGAAAGAAGCCGGCGTCCTGCTTCGAGAACCAACCCATGGTCTGCTCCTTGCGCGCCTGCCTGGGCAGGCGTTTCGTTGCTGTGGACGGGCCCGCCCCTTGGGGCCCTGGCCCGGCATTCTGAAGCGCAGCTCTGGGCGGCGGCCGCGTGCGCAGCACGCCGCAGCTCAAGGCTGTGTCGCGGCCGCCTTGGCGAAGCTTTCCTTCTCTTCCTCGCGGTCGTTGAAGGGGATGCCCTCGCGCATCCAAGCGGGCGCCGGCGCGCCCTTCAGGAAGTGGTCGAAGAACTGCTGCATGCGCACCGCGAAGTCCTTCTGGTCGGCACGGCGGCGCAGGTTGTGCAGCTGGTTGTTGTAGTTGAAGAGGTAGGCCTCCTTCTCCAGCCGGCGCAGCGCGAGGAAGAGCTCGATGCCCTGGTACCAGGGCACGGCGTCGTCGGCATCGTTGTGCAGGATGAGCAGCGGCGTCTTCACCTTGTCGACGTGGAAGACCGGCGAGTTCTCCAGGTACAGCGGCAGGGCCTTGTTCATCGAAGGGCCGATGCGGCTTTGCCCCTGCTCGTACTGGAACTGCCGCGGCAGGCCCGAGCCCCAGCGGATGCCCGAGTAGGCGCTCGTCATGTTGCCCACCGGCGCGCCGGCGCCGGCGGCCTTGAAGCGGTTCGTCTTCGTCACCATCCAGGCGATCTGGTAACCGCCCCAGGAGTGGCCCTGGATGCCGATGTTCTTCTCGTCGATGCCGCCCTTCTTCACCAGGGCATCGATGGCGGGCAGCACGGCATCCAGCGCGCTGCGGCCCGGCTGGCCCACGGTGTAGGCGATGTCCGGCGCCAGCACCACGTAGCCGTTGCTGGTGTACAGCGAGATGTTGACGATGTTGCTCGGCGTGGGGTTCACGAAGTTGTGCACGTTCTGCGAGACCCGCTCGTAGATGTAGACCATCACCGGGTACTTCTTCTTCGGGTCGAAGTCGGCCGGCCTGTAGACCGCCGCCTGCAGCGCCACGCCCTTGGCATTCCTGAAGTCCATCAGCTCGGCGCGGCCCCAGCGGAAGGCCTTCAGCTGCACGCCCACGTCGGTGACGGGCTGCGGGTTGGCGAAGGCCAGATCGCTCAGGCGCAGTTCGGGGAAGGCGTCGAAACGCGAGGCGGTGGTGATGGCGACATCGGCCTCACGCGCGCGGGCCACGAAGCGCCAGGCCTGGTCGCCCCAAGTCAGCTTCTGCGGCGCCGTCTTCGCATCGAAACCGGTGCGCAGGAAACCGCTGGCACGCGTGGTCTCGCTCTCGCCACGCAGCGTCAGGGGTTTGGTGGGGTCGATGCCGCGCTCGTCGTCATCCTCGTCCACCGGGTCGATGCGCTGCACCACCAGGCGCGTGCGCGTCTTGCGGCCTTCGCCCAGCGTCAGGTTGCGCGGCGCGCGGCCGTCGACGAAGACCTGCCAGACGTCGTAACGGTCATACACCAGCGCCGAGAGGCTGTCGCTCGTCCAGCCCGCGGTTCCGTAGGCGGCGGCGGGCCCGGGGGCGTCGTGCAGTTCGTTGTGCACCGGGCGCGGGATGGCCTTGCTCAGCGGCTGGAGGGCGCCGGTTTCGGTGTCGATGGCCGACCACTGGCGGTCTTGGTAGTGCAGCAGCCAGCGGCCGTCGGGCGACCACTGCTCGGCGTTGAGGCTGGCATTGAAGCCCAGGCGCTGCATCTTCAGCGCCAGCTTGCGCGCACCGCTGCGCGGGTTGACGACGTACACGTCGTGGTAAAGGCCGTCGTAGTCGACACGGCGGCGGTAGGCGCGGTCGTCCAGGCCCAGGGCGCGCTGGCCGTCGTCGCTGAGCGAGACCTGGCGCAGGCTCTCGTCGGCCAGCTGCACGTAGGTGTTGCTGGCGAGGTCGAGCACGCCGCGGAAGCTGCGGTTGCGCTCCACCACCGCACGCACCTTCTGCATGGGCTGCACGAGGTCGTCGTTCCAGCGCCAGAGGTCGGCCACGACGCGGTCTTCTTCATGCGGCTGGCTCTCGGGCGTGCGCGGCGGCTTGGGCGGCGGCGCAGCCGGCACGTAGAGCTTCCTGCCATCGCGCGAGAAGGCGATGGGGCCCTTGTCGCTGACCACCTGCCCGGCCGGGAAGCCCGGCGTGGCGGCGGTGACCTTCTCCACCGCTGCCGCGCTGCCCCGCGGCCAGTGGTAGAGCTTGAAGGCCGGCACCTTGGCGGCTTCGTCGTCGCGGTCGCTGAGGAAGGCGAGTTGCGTCTGCGCGCGGTCCCAGGTGAGCTTGCTGTAGCGGCCCTTGCCCGAGAGCAGCGCCACCGGCGCGGCGCCCGTCTGCGGCGCCAGCGCGTAGACACCGTTGTTCGCTTCGGTGCGGCTGGAAACGGTGTACACGAGCGTCTGGCCGTCGCGCGCCCAGCTCATCTCCAGCACGTCGGGGAAACGGCGCTCGGTGCCGCTGGTGAGATCGCGCACGACGAGTTCGGTGCCGTACTCCTTGCGCGGGGCGCCCGCACCAGCGGCGGCGGCGCCGGCGGCTGGTGCACGCGCGGCGGTGGGGGCTGTGGCGGCTGCGGGGGCCGAACCGGCCGCGGCCGGGCGCGCTGCAGGGGCCGGCTCGGCTTCCTTCAGGTAGGCCAGCCAGGCGCCGCCCTTGGACGGCAGTGCCAGGCTCTTCACACGCGGCACGCGCAGCGCCGGGCCTTCGGCCTTCAGGTCGACGATCAGCAGGCCGCCCTTGAGCATGTCGTCGGGCCGCGTGCGGGCCTTGCGCGCGGCCAGCGTCTCGGCCTGCGTGGGGTTCGTGCTCGCCACGAGAAAGCGGCTGTCGCTGCTGAAGACCACGCGGATGGCGCGCGGCGGCGGCGGGGCATCGGGGTTCTCGGCGTTGGGCGTGGTCACCGGCGGCGGCAACATGCCCACGCCTTCCCGCCGCTCCTTGCCGCTGCTGCGCTCGCGCAGCACCAGCTCGCCATCGCCCAGCTGCGGCTGCACCGAGTAGGCCAGCCAGGCGCCGTCGTTCGACAGCGTGGGCGTGGCGATGCTGCGCCAGGCGTCGGTGTCGGCGTAGCTCAGCGCGCGGGGGCCCGCGGGCGGGGCCGCGGGGGCCTGGGCGGCGGCGGTGAACACCGCGGCCAGCGCGGTGCTCAGCAGCAGGGCCTGCAGCGGGCGGCGTAGGGAAAGGTGCTTCATCGGCAGGGGGTCTCGATCAGGGGGCGGCCAGGCTTGCCCCGGGCCCGGGGGTGAACGAAAGCCGGGGACTCTAGCGTGCCGCGCCACAGGGCGCTTCCGCCCATCCCGGCGGGCTGCGGCCTGTCGGCTGCGCGCTGCGCTTCGTCGCCACACGCTGCCCGGGCCGAAGCGGCGCCGCTACATTGCGCCGGCCTGAGAGGAGAAGGTCTTGAGCGTCACGGAGAAGAACAAGGCAGGCGGCGTGTTGCGCCGCCGTTGGCAGCGCCACACCCGGCTGCGTTGGTTGCTGATCCTGGCCCTGGCCGCCGGCGCCTACGCCGGCTGGCGGGCGCTGAACCCGCCGCCGCCTCCGCCGCCCCCGCCCAGCGCCAAGGTGGAGAAGGCCGACATCACCCAGCTCGTGCAGGCTGCCGGCGTGCTGCAGGCCAAGACCAAGGTCGACGTGGGCGCGCAGGTCAGCGGCCAGATCCAGACGCTGCACGTGCAGCTGGGCCAGCAGGTCAAGAAGGGCGAACTGCTCGTCAGCCTCGACCCCGAACTCGCGCGCAACGACGTGGCGCGGGCCGAAGCCGCGCTGCTGCAGCAGAGGGCGCTGCTCGAATCGCGCCAGGTCGACCTGGCCACCGCACGCCGCGAGCGCGACCGCCAGCGCCGCCTGCTGGCCGGCGACGCCACCGCGGCGCTGGAAGCCGAGCGCGCCGAGAGCGATCTCGCCAAGCTCGAAGCCGAGGTGCGCGGCCAGAGCGCGGTGATGAGCCGGCTGCAGGCCGACCTGGCCCAGGCCCAGGTGCGCCTGGGCTACACACGCATCACCGCGCCCATGGACGGCACCGTGGTCAGCCTGCCGGTGCAGGTGGGGCAGACGGTGATCGCGGTGCAGATCACGCCGGTGATGCTGACGCTGGCCGACCTGGACACCATCACCGTGCGCACCAAGGTGCCCGAGGCCGACATCCAGACCGTGCAGGTGGGCCAGGTGGCGCGCTTCACCACCCTGGCCGGCGAAGGCCAGTTCTACGAAGGCAAGCTGCGCGTCATCCAGCCGGTGCCCGAGCGCGTGGGCAACGCGGTCTTCTACAACGTGCTCTTCGAGGTGGACAACCGCGCACGCAAGCTCTACTCCGACATGACGGTGCAGGTCGACGTGGAGACCGGCCGTGTGAAGGACGTGCTGGCCATGCCCATGGTGGCCCTGGGCGAGCGCGGCAAGGACGGCCGCTTCCGCGTGACCGTGCTCGACAAGGACCAGAAGCAGCAGCCGCGCTTCGTGCGCACCGGCCTGCAGGACGGCACCCGCGTGCAGGTGCTCGAGGGCCTGCAGCTGGGCGACACCGTGCTCACCGCGCCGCCCTCGGCCGAGGAAGCGGCCAAGGCCGATGCGGCCGCGTCGGCAGCCTCGGCCAGCAAGGCCGCGAAGTGAGCCGGGCCCGGAAGGACGCGTGGGCATGGCGCTGATCGAGCTGCGCGGCGTCAGCCGCCGCTACACGCTGGGCACGATCGAGGTGCGTGCGCTGGACGGCATCACGCTGGCCATCGAGGCCGGCGAGTTCGTGGCCATCATGGGCCAGTCGGGCTCGGGCAAGAGCACGCTGATGAACGTGCTGGGTTGTCTGGACAACCCCACCGAAGGACAGTTCCTCATCGACGGGCAAGACGCCGGGCAGTTCGGCCCCGACGAACTCGCCGCGCTGCGGCGCGAGCGTTTCGGCTTCATCTTCCAGCGCTACCACCTGCTGCCGCACCTGGACGCGCGCGGCAACGCCGCACTGCCGGCCGTGTACGCCGGCGTGGGCAGCGGCGCACGCGGTGCCCGCGCGCAGGCGCTGCTGGAACGGCTGGGCCTGGGCGAGCGCCTGCACCACAAGCCCAACGAGCTTTCGGGCGGGCAGCAGCAGCGTGTGTCCATCGCGCGGGCGCTGATGAACGGCGGGCAGATCATCCTGGCCGACGAGCCCACCGGCGCGCTGGACACCAACAGCGGCGCCGAGATGCTGCGCCTGCTGAAAGAGCTGAACGAGGCCGGCCACACCATCATCCTGGTGACGCACGACCCCACCGTGGCCGCGCACGCGCGCCGCGTGATCGAGCTGCGCGACGGCCGCGTCGTCAAGGACGACGGCACGCCCACCGACCACAAGACGCAGACGCTGCCGCCGGCACCCGATGCCCCGCAAGTGCACCAGGGCGGCTGGCTGCGCCGCTGGCAGGTGCAGTGGCGCGAGGCCGTGGCCACGGCCTGGCTCTCGCTGCAAGGCAACCGGCTGCGCACCTTTCTCTCGATGCTGGGCATCAGCATCGGCATCGCCTCGGTGGTGAGCATCGTGGCGCTGACGAGTGCCGCGCGCAGCACCTTCGAAGGCGAGTTCCAGAGCGTGATGAGCGGCAAGATCTGGATCTGGCGCGGCAACAACCGCCTGCCACCGGGCGCGCAGCCGCCGTCCTTCCGGTTGGCGGAGATCGACGCGCTGCGCGGCCTGCCCGGCATCGCCAGCGTGCAGGGCGAACGGCAGCTGCCCGTGCTGCTGCGCCACCGCTCCAGCGATGCCAACCTCAACGCGCGCGGCGCCGACGGCAACACGCTCTACGAGCGCAAGCTGAAGGTCGACAGCGGGCGCTTCTTCAGCGCCTACGAACTCGCGGAAGGCGCACAGGTGCTGGTGCTCGACGAGCAGTCGCGCAAGGCGCTGTTCAAGGACACCGAATCGCCCGTCGGCAAGACGGTGCTGCTCAGCGGCTCGGGCGCCGCCGGCGGCATGGGGGGCGGTGGCGAAAGCGGCGCCGGCCTACCCGGGGCCGGTGCCGCGCCGGCCACGGCGGCCCTGCCCTTCACGGTGATCGGCACCGTCAAGGCCGACACGCAGCTGGGCATCAACTTCGGCAACGGCATCGCCTTCGTGCCCGAGCGCACCTTCATCCAGCGCCTGGATTCGCGGCCCGCGGTCGACGCCTTCAGCGTGCAGATGGACTTCACGCAGCCGCCCGAAGAGGTGCTGCGCCACATCAAGCACCGGCTGGTGGCGCTACGCGGCGCCGAGAACTTCTCCAGTTGGAGCGGCGACAGCGAGTTCCGCAAGATGCAGGAGGTGACCGCCGGCTTCGCCGCGCTGTTCGCGGGCGTGGGCGCCATCGCGCTGCTGGTGGGCGGGGTGGGCGTGATGAACATCATGCTGGTCTCGGTGAGCGAGCGCACGCGCGAGATCGGCATCCGCATGGCCGTGGGCGCGCGCCAGGGCGACGTGCGGCTGCAGTTCCTCATCGAGGCCGTGGTGCTGTGCTGCCTGGGCGGCCTGGTGGGCGTGGGCTTCAGCTGGCTGGGCGCGCAGGCGCTGAATGCCGCGCAGGACAAGCTGGCGGTGACGGTGAGCTGGTCGGCGCTGGGCGTGGCCTTCGCGGTCAGCAGCGCGGTGGGCCTGATCTTCGGCACCGTGCCGGCCCGCCGCGCGGCGGCGCTGAGCCCGGTGGACGCGCTGGCGCGGGAATGAGGCCCTGGGAATGAAAACGGCGAAGAAGGACAAGACCTTGAGAGCGCGAACCCCACCCCGCGGCCTGCGGCAAGCCGGTGTCTCGGCGCTGACGGCCGCTGCCGCTGCCAGCGTGGCCTTGACGTTGGGCGGCTGCGCCTGGCGCGGCCCGGTCCTTCAGGCCGCCCCCGCCGCCCCGGCTGCGCCCGAAAGCTGGCAGGCCGAGCCGAGCAGCGGCACACCCGCCGACTGGGCCCTGCTGGCCGACCCCGAACTGCAGGCGCTGCTGCAGCGGGCCGAAGCCGCCAACCGCGATCTCATCCAGGCGGCGCTGCGCATCGAACAGGCACGCACGCAGGCTGGGTTGGGTGATCTGCGCCTCACGCCCTCGGCAGGGCTCAGCACCGGCGCCAACCGCCCGCTGGACCCGCCCGCGCCCCTGCCGGCACGCACCACGCGCAGCTATGGCGCCAGCGTGGGCGTGGGTTACGAACTCGACCTCTGGGGCCGCCTGGCCGCGCTGCGCACCGCCGACGCCGCACAACTGCGCGGCGCGCAGACCGACCTGCGCGCCGCGCGCCTGCTGCTGCGCCAGCGCGTGGCCGAGAGCTACTGGCAGCTGGCCGCCGCCCGCACGCAGGGCGCGCTGGCGCAAGAACAGTTGCAGCTCAACCGCGAACTGCTGGCCGCCACGCGCCTGCGCGTGCAGGAAGGCAAGCTGCTGCCCATCGAGGTGGACCGCGCCGCCGCCACGCTGCAGCAGGCCGAGCAGCGGCTGGCCGACCTGCAGGCCGATGTCGCGCAGCAGCGCCTGCAGCTGGCCCTGCTGCTGGACGAAACCCCGCCGGGCCCTGCGCTGCAGCAGCCGCGCCTGCCGGCAGGCGCGGCCGACGGCCTGCCCCCGCCCTGGCGCGTGGGCGAAGGGCCTGCCGCCGTGCTGGAGCGCCGCCCCGACGTGCAGCGCGCCCGCGCGCAGGTGGACGCCGCGCTGGCCCGCAGCCAGGCCGCCGAGGCGCAGCGCTACCCGGCCTTGAGCTTCAGTGCCAGCCTGGGCACCGGCGGCAGCGCCGCGCGCGACTGGCTGAGCAACCCCGTGGCCTCGCTGGCCGGCAACCTGGTGGTGCCCTTGATCGACTGGCGCCGCCTCGACCTGCAGCGCGACGCCGCCCGCACCGAGCTGGAGCTGGCCGCGCTGGCGCTGCGCGAGACGGTGGCGCGTGCGCTGGTGGAGGTGGAATCGGCCCTCATCGACGGCGAGCGCCTGCGCCAGCAACTGGCCGCCAACGCCACGCGCCTGCGCGAGACGCAAGCCGCCGAGCGCGTGGCCGCGCTGCGCCTGGAGGTGGGCGCCATCGCCAAGGCCGATTTCCTGCAGGCCAGGAACGCGCGGCTGGAAGCCGAGCAGGGCCGGCTGCAACTGCAGCTGCGCGCCTGGCTCAACCGCGGGCAGCTGGCTCGGGCGCTGGCGCTCGGCTGAGCCGCGCGCCAGCGGCGGCCGTCAGCGCCGCGCCGGCCCCATCCAGCGCGTGCCCTGCGCCGTGGCCGGCAGCGGCCCGCCGCGCAGGTTCGCGGGGATGGGCACCACGGCCAGCTGGCGATCGCCGATCAGCAGCAGCGTGCGGTCGTCGTCCGTCAGCACCACGCGCGTGGCGTAGCCGTTGCAGCTTTCGTTCTGCACCTGGTTCGAGCACGAAGGTTCCAGCCAGGGTTCCAGGGTGCCGAGCGACGGGAAGATGTAGCCCGTGCCCAGCGATGCGCCGGTGTCCAGCACGAAGATGCGCGACTGCGAGAGCACGGCGTTGCGGGTGTAGAGGTAGGTGCGCGAGCCGTCACGCGACATCACGGCCTCCTGCCCGAACCAGCCATCCGGCGGCACCGGCTGCAGCATGCCCTGCTGCACCATGTCGTAGGTGTACACGCGCCCGTCCAGCACCCAGCGCGTGCCGCGCCGGTCGCTGGCACCGCGGTAGAAGAAGGACGGGGCGTTGCCCACCACCGGCGAGAGCAGCCCGTCGGCCGCATCGCGGCGCAGCAGCGGCGGCGCCGGCGAGAGGCCGGCCGTCTGCACGATCAGCGCGCGCTGGCCGTTGGGAGAGACGCGCCCCCAGGGCCCGCTGTAGAAGGTGAAGTTGCCCGTGGGCAGCGGCAGCACGCGGTCGGTCTCGAGGTCGACATACAGTGCGCCTGCAAACTGGCTGCCTTGCGACATCAGCAGGCGCTGGTCGCCCGTCACCACCAGCGGCAGGCCCACCGAGGTGCCCTCTGCCACGGTGCGGCCCAGTTCGGTGCTGGTCTGCGTCGACAGGTCCTGCGTGCTCAGGCGCAGCAGCGTGCCCGTGGCGGTGATGGCAATGACGCTGCGGCGGTCGGGGCTGAGCGCGATGCCCATCAGGCCGGCGATCACGCGGCTGCTCACGGTGGCACTGGGCTGGGCCACGCTGCCGCCGAGCTGGAAGCGCATCACCGAAGACTGGCTGATGTTGTGCACGAACAGGCTCTGGGTGATCGGGTCCCACTGCACGCCGCCCTTGATGCCCGTGGTGGCCACCACCTGCGCGCCGCGGTCCACCGGCGCCAGCACCTGCAACTGCACGCTGCGCGTCGGCAGGCCCGAGGCCGTGGGCAGCGTGAGGGTGTAGCTGCCGGCCGCCAGCGCACCCACCTGCAGGCTGAGCAGCTTGGGGCTGCGCACCGTGAGTGCACCGGGCGTGAAGCCCGTGGCCACCACGCGCTGCTGCAGGCCGGCTTCATCGAGCAGGCGGCCGTGGATCAGCACCTCGCCAGCCTCGCCGGCCAGCACGGCCAGGGTGTCGATGCCCTGGAACTCGGCAACGTCCTTGTTCAGGCGCAGCGTCAGCACCTGGGGGGTCAGCGCACCGGCGGTGACCGTGACCCTCGCGTCGGTGCTGGCGCCGTTGGGCAGGGCGCGGAAGCCCTCGGGGTCGATCGACCACTGCAGCGGCGTGCCGAGCGCACCCGTGGTGCTTGCCAGGCGCAGCCAGGGGCTGGCCGTGCTGGCGGTCCATGTGCCAGCGGCCACGCCGGGGGCGGCGTCCACGGCCACCGAACCGCTGTTGGCCGAGGCTGGGCTGGTGGAGGTGATGCGTGCCTCCACCAGAGGCGCCAGCACCAGGCCGGCGCTCACCACGTGCTGCACGTCCACCGTCACGCGCGGCTGCGAGCCGGCGTCAAAGTCGATCTGGGCGTTGTAGCTGCCAGCGGCCAGGCCCGTGCCAGGGCGGATGCTGTAGCTGCTGCCTGTAGCGTCCACCTGCAGCCAGCCCGTCGCGCCGCTGCCGTAGCGCACGGTGTGGGTGGCCGCACTCACGCCACTGGGCAAGGTGAGCGTCAAGGTCTTGGCCGCGGCCTGTACCGATTCGGCGGCCGCAAAGGCCAGGCTGCCCACCGAGGCCTTGAAACGCGGCTGCACCGTGGTGCCGTAGTTGATGGTGAACGGCGAGCCGCTGATGGGCGAGTTGCAGGCCGCGTCCAGGCAGGCCAGCACCCGCAAGGTGCCGTTGTAGGTGCCAGCGGCCAGCGCCGCGTTCGGCGCCACCGAGGCCACGCCGGTGCGTGCCACGGTGTCGATGGTCACGCCAATGGGCAGCAGCACGCCCTGGCCGGTGGCCTCCACTCCGATGAAGACCGATTCGTTGCCGTTGCCACCGCTGAGGCGCGCGGTGACGGTCTGCGCGCCCTGGCCGGGCGTTGCGCCTTCGAGCACGGTGAAATCGACGCGGCTGCTGTCGACCGTGAGCCGCAGCCCATTGTTCGAGGGGCCGCCGCCTCCGCCCCCACCGCCGCCGCAAGCGCCCAGCACCAGAACCAGCGCACCCAGCGCCCACCGCGTCGCGTTCTTCATCCAGACCATCTCACCTCCCGAGGAGCGCGATTCTGCCCGCGCCCCCCGGGGGTGGAACCGTCACTTCGGGCGTATCGCGTCCGCCGTCCCCTGAATGAAGGCCTTGAGCTTCTCCACATCCGCCGGCTGCAGCTTGCCGGTGAAATCGGGCATGCCGTTCTTGGCCAGCGCGCCGAACATGTACTTGTCGAGGTTGGCGATGACGCCCTGCGCCGAGTAGCCCAGGTTCGGGATGTTGCCGCCGCGGTCCACGCCCGGCACGCCGTGGCAGAAGACGCAGTTGCTGACGTACAGCGCCGTGCCTTCGGCGACGTGATTCTTGTCGTAGGCCACGCCCTGCACCAGTTCGCCCAGGCGGTAGGCCACGAACTCGGGCGCAGGGGCCTGGCCGTCGATGACGAAGGTGTAGACCGTGCCCGGACCCTTGCGGTCGGTGTGGCGCGCGGTGTGGCCGTAGACGCCACCCCAGCCCACCGCGATGCTCACGTACTGCTTGCCGTCCACCATGTAGGTGCTGGGCGCGGCGATGACGCCGGTGCCGGTGGGCGTTTCCCAGAGCTTCTTGCCGTCGCGGGCGTCGTACGCGATGAAGCGGCCGTCGGCCGTGCCCTGGAAGACCAGGTTGCCCGCGGTGGTGAGCGTGCCGCCGTTCCACGGCGAGACGTTCTCCGCGCGCCAGGCCTCGCGCTGGTTCACCGGGTCCCAGGCCAGCAGGCGGCCGAAGGGCGCGCTCTTGGGCGGCTCGGCATTCGCGAACATGCCCAGGTTCCAGCCCAGGTTGCTGTGCGGCTCCAGCGGGCTGGCGGCGTTGAACTTCCAGGCCTTGTTGTCCAGCAGCGTGACGGGCACGTTCTGCACCGGCATGTACACCAGCCCGGTCTGCGGGTTGAAGCTCATCGAGTGCCAGTTGCGCGCGCCATAGGGGCTGGGAATGATCTCCCGCGGGCGGTCGGCCACGCGCGCGATGTCGGTCTCGATGGGCCGGCCCTTGGCGTCGTAGCCCGTGGCCCAGTTGACGTCGACGAAGTTCTTCGCCGAGATGAACTCGCCGCTCTTGCGGTCGACCACGAAGAAGAAGCCGTTCTTCGGCGCGTGCAGGATCACCTTGCGCGGCTTTCCGCCGATCTTCAGGTCGGCCAGGATCATGGGCTGCGTGGAGGTGAAGTCCCAGTTGTCGCCCGGCGTCTGCTGGTAGTGCCAGACGTACTTGCCGGTGTCGGGGTTCAGCGCGACCAGGCTGGCCAGGTAGAGGTTGTCGCCACCGGCCGGGCTGCGCTTCTTGTGCGCCCAGGGGCTGCCGTTGCCGGTGCCCACGTACATCAGGTTCAGCTCGGGGTCGAAGGCCATGGTGTCCCAGGCCGTGCCGCCGCCACCCGCTTCCCAGTACTTGCCGGCAGGGTCCCAGGTCTTGGCGGCCTTGGCCATGCTCTCGTCTTCGAAGGGCTTGCTCGGGTCGCCCGGCACCGTGAACCAGCGCCACTGCTGCTTGCCGCTCTTGGCGTCGTACGCGGTGATGTAGCCGCGCACGCCGTACTCGGCACCGCCGTTGCCGATGATCACCTTGCCCTTGTAGACACGCGGCGCGCCGGTGATGGTGTAGCTGAACTTGCGGTCGATGATGGTGTCCACCTCCCAGGCCTTGGCCCCGGTGGCGGCGTCCAGCGCGATCAGGCGGCCGTCGTAGCTGGCCACGAAGACCTTGCCCTGGTAGACGGCCACGCCGCGGTTCACCACATCGCAGCAGCCCTTGTAGCCGTAGCCGCGGTCGACCTGCGGGTCGAAGCTCCACAGGCGCTTGCCGGTGCGCACGTCGATGGCGTGCACGATGCTCCAGCTGGCGGTGACGTACATGATGCCGTCCACCACCACCGGCGTGGCCTCCACGCCGCGTGTGCTCTCGAGGTTGTAGCTCCAGGCCAGGCCGAGCTTGCCGACATTGGCGGTGTTGATCTGCGTGAGCTTGGAAAAGCGCGTCTCGGCGTGGTCGAGGCCGTAGCTGGGCCAATCGACGGTGGTTCGCGCGTTGGCGCGGATGAAGCCGGTGTCCACGCGCGTGGTCACGGCCTTGATGTGGGCGGCCGAGCCCTTGGCCGCGGGGGTGGCGTTGGCGGCCGGCTTGGCGGTCTGCGCCACGGCCCCCACCGAGAGGCAGAGGGCCAGACAGGCCGCGAGGTGGTGCGGGGTGTTCATGCGTCGTCTCCTGCGCTTGTTCTTGAACCGCGCCCGGGTGTGGCCGATCCCGGCCCACCGCATGGCTGGGCCGCAGCTTCGCGCGGGCGCGCCTTGCCGCAAACAACGGGCTTTCCCGAATGAGGCGCTGTTCCGTCCCGGCACAAACTGCCCGCCATGCACCACCCGCCAGCCGGCCGCCGTTCAGCGCACAGCGCCGTGGCCCTGCCCGAGCAGCCCTTCTTCGCCAGCGCACCGCAGCGCGCCGCGCTGGCGCGCGAACGTTTGTTCGTCGAAGGCCAGCGCCCCACCGGGCTGGTGGCCGAGCCCATCATCCAGAGCTGGCAGCGCTGCCTGGTGGCGCACCGCCAGCCGGGCGAGAAGCTGGCCTTCGACCCCGTCACCGCGTCGCGCCGGCACGGGGCCCTGCAACGCGGACGCCCGCTGCTGGAGGCCGCACGCCCCGCGCTGGAACGCCTGCAGGCCACGCTGGCACGCACGGGCGTGCGCAGCTTTCTCTGCGATGGCGAAGGCCTGGTGGTGCACAGCTCGCCGGTGCCGGTGGACACCGAGCCCGTGCTCGGCCTGGCCAGCCGCCTGGGCGTGAACCTGGGCGAAGACGCGGTGGGCACCACCGCGCCGGGCCTGGTGCTGCGCACGGGCCAGGCCGTGACGGTGACGCGTGAAGAGCACTTCTTCGACCTCTGCGGTCGCCTGAGCTGCGCCGCCGCGCCCATCCGCGACCGCCAGGGCCGGCTGGCCGGCGTGCTCGATCTCTCCACCGAAGGCCGGGCCTTCACCTTCGATGCCGCGGCGCTGGTGGGCCTGTACGCCAGCAGCATCGAAGACGCGCTGCTGGCCGAGCCCGATGGCGACACCCTGGTGCTGCACTTCCAGGCCGACCCGCGCCTGCTCGGCACGCCCCTGCAGGCGCTGGCCGGCATCGACGCGCAAGGCCGCGTGGCCTGGGCCAACCGCGCCGCGCGCAGCCTGCTGGGCACCGACGATCTGCAAGAGCGGCCGGTGGCCGAGGTCTTTGGCCACGAGCTGGCGGTGTTGATGGCCACGGCCGGCACGCGCGGCCCGCAGCCGCTGCAGCTGGCCAACGGCCTGGGCGTGTGGCTGCGCGCGCGGCTGCAGATGGCGCCGGGCGCACGCAGCGACGACGGCGAAGGCCGCCGCACCCCGGCCCCCACGCTGGCGCCGCCCGCCGCAGAGGCCTCGACCCGGGCGGTGGCGCCCGAGCCCGCGCCCTCCGCAGCCGCGGACGCCGCGTCGACCTTGGCCGAACACGACCACCGCCTCGTGCTGCAGGCGCTGGCGCGCAACGGCGGCAATGTCTCGCGCGCGGCGCGCGAGCTGGGCGTGTCGCGCGGGCTGCTCTACCGCCGGCTGGCGGCAGCCCGCGGCCGGCCAGGAGAAAGCAGCGGCGCTTAAGCTCGCGCCCCTGCTGCAAGCCGCCTTCGTGGCCTGCCCTTGACCGGCCCGAACCGATGCGAACCCCCCGCCCGCGCCGCGCAGTGCGCCCGTCCACACCCGCGCGACACCACGTCCCTGTGCTGGCTGCCCTGGCCGCCGCCTTGATGGCCGGCCCCACGCTGGCGCAGGCGCCCGCGGAAACCATCGTCATCAGCGGCAACGGCACCGAACGCCGCGCCTTCGACGCGCCCTTCGCCGTGACCGTGATCAACGCCGACTCGCTGCGCGACGCCGGGCCCATGGTCAACCTCTCGGAGGCGCTCACGCTGGTGCCGGGCCTGGTGGCGAATGCACGCAACAACTACGCGCAAGACCTGCAACTCAGCTCACGCGGGTATGGCGCACGCGCCAGCTTCGGCATCCGCGGCTTGCGGCTGTACAGCGACGGCATCCCCGCCACCATGCCCGACGGCCAGGGCCAGGTGGCGCACTTCGACCTCGCCGGCGCGCAGCGCGTGGAGGTGCTGCGCGGCCCGTTCAGCGCCTTGTACGGCAGCAGCTCGGGCGGGGTGCTTTCGGTGGTGAGCGCGCCGCCCACGCAAAGGCGTGGGTCGCTCGATCTCGATGTCGGCGCCGACGGCTTCCAGCAGCTGCGGCTGGTGGCCGAAGCGCCCTTGGCGGCCGGCTGGCACGCGCGCGCGCTGGCCAGCGGCCTGCGCACCGACGGCCCGCGCCCGCACAGCGCGGCGCAGCGAACGCTGGCCAACCTGCGCGTGGGCCGCAGCACCGAAACCGACACGCTGACGGTCGTGCTGAACCACGCCGAGCAGCCGGCGCAAGACCCGCTGGGCCTGACCCGCACGCAGTTCGAGGCCGACCCCGGCCAGACCGCGACACCCGCCCTGCAGTTCAACACCCGCAAGAGCGCACGGCAGACGCAGGCGGGCGCGAGCTGGCGCCACCGCTTCGGCGGTGACGGCGCGCTGCGTGAGCTGCAGGCCGCGGCCTACACCGGCCGGCGCGCGGTGACGCAGTGGCAGGCCATCCCCGTGGCCACGCAGGCCGCCCCCGCGCACCCCGGCGGCGTGATCGACTTCGACCGCGACTATGGCGGCGTCGACCTGCGCGCCGTGTGGCGCTGGGCCGGCGGCACGCAGCTGGTGGCGGGTTTCAACGTCGAGCAGCAGGACGAAGACCGCCGCGGCTACGAGAACTTCATCGGCCCCACGCTGGGCGTGAGCGGGGCGCTGCGCCGCCAGGAGAGTTCACGCCTGCGCAACAGCGATGTCTACGCCCAGGCCGAGCAGCCGCTGGGCGCCGGCTTCACCGCCACCGCCGGCCTGCGCCACGGCCGCCTGCAGCTGAGCACGCAGGACGCCTACCTCCGCAACGGCGACGACAGCGGCAGCCAGCGCCTGCGCTACACCAACCCCGTGGCCGCGCTGCAGTGGGCGCCGGCCGGCGGCGGCTGGAACCTGTACCTCAGCGCCGGCCGCGGCTTCGAGACGCCGACGCTGGGCGAGCTGGCCTACCGCCCCGATGGCGCGCCGGGCCTGAACAGCGCGCTGCGCGCGCAAAGCAGCCGCCAGGTGGAGGCGGGCGCGAAGTGGCGCGCGCCGGCCTTGAACCTGCAAGCCGAGCTGGCGCTCTTCGACGCGCGCACCAGCAACGAGATCGGCGTGCTCACCAACGCCGGTGGCCGATCCACCTTCCAGAACGTGGGCCGCACGCAGCGCCGCGGCGCAGAACTCGCGTTGCGCTGGCAGCCGCACCCGGCCTGGCGTGTGCAGGCCGCGGCCACCACACTCAGCGCGCGCTACCTCGACGCCTTCATCGCCTGCACCGGCGTGCCCTGCACCGCCACGCAAGGCCGCGTGACGGTGGCGCCCGGGGGCCGCATCGCGGGCACGCAGCCGCGCAGCGCGGCGCTGCAGCTGGCCTGGGCCCCGCCCGGCACGGGCCGCGAAGTCGGGCTGGAACTGCGCCAGCAAGGCGCCGTGGCCGTCAACGACCGCAACACCGATTTCGCCGCATCGGCCACCACCGCGGCCCTGCGCGCGAGCCAGGCGCTGCCGCTCGGCCCAGGCACGCTGACGCTGCGCGCGCGCCTGGAGAACCTCTCGGGCCGGCCCTACGTGGGCAGCGTGATCGTGGGCGATGCCAATGGCCGCTTCTTCGAGCCCGTGACGGGCCGGCCGTGGCTGCTGCAGGCGCAGTGGCAGCAGCCGTTCTGAGCGGCCTGCAGCGCCCGCAGCGCATTCAACGCGGATCGTCCGCGTGGATCTGCAGTGCTTCCAGAAAACGCGAGACCATGTTATAGGCCGCGATGGTGGCCGCCACTTCCACCGCGCCGCGTTCGCCCAGAGCGCTGCGCACGGCTTCCATGATCTCGGGCGCGAAGTGGATCTCGCGCGTCATCGCATCGGTCAGCCTCAGCACGGCGCGCTCGGTGTCGCTGAAGAGCGCGCTGTCCTGCCAGTGTTCCAGCGCGTCCAGCTGCGCCTGCGTCATGCCTTCCTTCAGCGCGATGGGCGCGTGCTGGAAGGCCTCGTAGGGTGCGCCGTTGAGCACGGCCACGCGCATGATGACCATCTCGCGCAGCGCGCCGCCGATGCCGAGCTTCTGCCGCACCGCGGTGAGGTAGTTCAACCAGCCCTCGGCCAGCGGCGGGCTGTGCAGCAGCATCTGGTAGAGGTGCAGCACGCTGCCGCGTTCGGCGACGATGCGCTGCACCAGCGGCGCGGCTTCGGGGTGGGTGAGGTCGGCGTAGGGCAGGCGGGCCATGGCGGGGCTGGATCTCGGGTGGGTGTGGGGTGCTTGGGACGGTGCGGGGCGCCCGGGCATCGTCGCACAGCCGCCGCCAGGGCCTGGGCTCGGTCTTCGCAAGTCCTGGCGTTGCCAGCGCACGGCTTGCCCGAGAATCCGCAGGCTTGCCGATGCGCCCTTGCCGCATCCCTGCGTTGACCCCATGGCCGTGCTCCGTTTCCAAGGTTTCGATATCGATCCCGTCGCACGGGTGCTGCGGGTGGGGGGGTATCCCGTCGAGATCGGCAGCCGCGCTTTCGACGTGCTGCTGGCCCTGGCGCGCCAACCCGAGCAAGTGGTGAGCAAGCGGCAGATCCTCGACAGCGCCTGGGGCGCGCTCATGGTCGAGGAAAACAACATCTCGGTGCAGATCTCCACGCTGCGCAAGCTGCTGGGCGCGCAGGCGATCGCCACCGTGCCGGCCATCGGCTACCGCCTCAGCGTGCCCCGGCGCGATGACACCCCTGCGGCTGCGCCTCCCGCACCCCCCGCACCGTCCAGCGCTGCCCTGGCACCCACAGCCCCCCAGGCGCCCCGGCTCGTCGGCCGCGAGGCCGATCTCACGGCCTTGACGGGCTGGCTCGCGCAATCGCCCCTGGTCAGCATCACTGGCACGGGCGGTGTCGGCAAGACCGCGCTGGCACAGGCGCTCGTCGCCCGGCGCAGCGCCACCCTGGCAGGTGACGTGTGCTGGCTCGAGCTCGACCTGCTGCGCAACGGCGACGAGCTGGTGCCGCGGCTGGCGGCAGCGCTGCAGATCGAGATCCTGGCCTGCGCCGACGGGCGCGAGGCCTTGCTGCAGGCCTTGTCGCAGGCGCAGGTGCTGGTGGTGATGGACAACTGCGAGCACCTCTCGGCGGCAGTGGCCGAGATCGTCTCGGCGGCGCTGGCGCGCGCACCGGGCGTGCGGTGGCTGCTGACCTCGCGCACGCCGCTGCATGTGGCCGGTGAACGGGTCTACCGGCTCGACCCGCTCGCGACGCCCGGCCCCGGGGTCTCGCCGGACCACGTGGCCGAGTACCCGGCGCTGCAGCTCCTGTGGCAGCGCACGGTCGAAGGCGACCGCCGCTTCCTGCTGGATGCCTCGAACGTGAAGGTCGCCGCCGAGCTGTGCCAGCAACTCGACGGCCTGCCGCTGGCCATCGAGATGGCCGCGGCCCGTGTGGCTTCGCTGGGCCTGGTGGTGGTGCATGCGCAGCTGCGGCAGCGGCGGCTGCTGTCGCGGCGGCAGGGCCCCGGGGCCGCGCGGCACCAGAGCCTGCGCCAGACCTACGACTGGAGCTACGAACTGCTGACGCCCACGGAGCGCCTGGTGTTCCGCCGGCTGCAGCCTTTCGTGGGCGGCTTCCGTGTCGAGGTGGCCTGCCAGGTGGTGTGCCTCGACGCGGCCGATGCCACGCTGGGCGAGTGGGACCTCCTCGATGCGCTCGGTGCGCTGGTCGACAAGTCGCTCGTGCACCGGCACCGCGAGCAAGGCGACCGCTTCTACCTGCTGGAAAGCGCGCGCGACTACGCCGCGGAACTGCTCGAGCGGCAGGGCGAGACGGCCGCCATCCAGCGCAGCCACGCGCAGGCCCTGGCGCGGTGGTTCGAAGACGCCAACGAACAGCTCGACCACCTGGCCGATGCGCCCTGGATGGACCGCTACGCCACCGAGCGGGCGAACCTGCGGCAGGCCCTGGCCTGGGCCTGCGAACACGGCGAGCCCGACACGCTGGCGGTGCTGGTGGCCGGGCTGGCCCAGGTCGACACGCTGCTGCAGACGGCCCCCGAGGTCTTGCAGACGCCAGTGCCAATGGACCGGCTGGCCCTGGCCGGGCAGCGGCGCCGGGCCTGGGCCTGCCTGGAACTGGGCCGGGCCCACCACGAGGACGGACGCCGGCAGGTGGGCACGGAGCTGACGCGCCGCGCCCTCGACGACTACCGGGCCGCGGGCGACCAGGCCGGCGAGTACCGCGCCCTGGCGCAACTGATCCGGCTGTGTGAAGCGCAGCCCGGCCGGCTGGGCGAGGCCCTGGAGGCCTGGGCGCGGCTGCGCGAATCCGAAAGCTGGGAGCTCTCGGCCCGCGTGCGGCTGTGGGGCGAGATCACCTCCGGCCTCTTCTACCGGAGCGACCGCAAGGCGGCCCAGCTGCAGGCGCTGCAGCAGCGGGCGGCGGATGCCGGTTTCGCGATGCTGGCGTCCACCTGCCGCGTGCGGCTGTCCGACCGGCTGCTGGTCGAAGGCCAGTACGAAGCCGTGCTCGAGGCCACCGACCACGATCTGGAAAGCTGGGACCTGGGGCCCCGGCTGCGCAGCCTGATGCTGTGCAACCGGGCGCTGGCCGGTGTGCGCCTGGGGCGCCTGGAACTGGCCCGGCAAGCCGCGCGCGCCGCGGTGCGTGCGTCGCCCGGCGTGGCGTTTCTCGTGCTGGAGTCGATGGCGCTGGCCGCCACCCGCGAAGCGCGCTGGGACGACGCGGCCCTGCTGGCCGCCTGCGCGGCACGCCTGCGCCACGAGCGCGCCCTGCAGCCCGATCCGGCGGAAGCGGCCCTCATCGAAGACGTGCAGGCCGCGCTGGTGCAGCAGTTCGACGCGGGCAGCCTGGCCGAACTCCGCCGGCAGGGCGAGGCCCTGCCGCTGCAGGCCGCGCTGGCCCGCGCGCTGAGCGCATCGCCCCTGGGGGCCGGCCCTACGCGGGCGCAGCCCGCCAGGGCCGCTGCTGCAGCAATGCCTGCAGATCCAGCGTCTTGACCGGGTAGGCGGCCATCCAGCGCAGCAGCTCGTCGGCCACCGCGGCCGACAGCCCGCCTGTTTCGAGCAGGGCCAGGCGCATGCGCGATGCGGTGCGGTCGCCGAACCACAGCCCCGACAGCTCCGACAGCACGCGCCGCCCGCTGGCCGCGGTGATGCCGAGGTCTGCAGCGCG
Source organism: Rubrivivax rivuli (assembly GCF_004016505.1). Lineage (GTDB taxonomy): Bacteria > Pseudomonadota > Gammaproteobacteria > Burkholderiales > Burkholderiaceae_C > Rubrivivax > Rubrivivax rivuli. The sequence continues at coordinate 536,443 of NZ_SACR01000002.1, forward strand.
GCAGGCCAGCGCGTAGCGCAGGTTCACCAGCGGCACGCTGGCCGGGAAGAAAGGCGGCTCGGGGAAGTGCAGCAGGCACATCTCGTCGTCGGTGAAATCGGCGTGGCGCGAGAACTGCTCGTAGACCCAGCCGAAGCCGCGCATGCCTTCGCCACGCAACTCGTGCGCGCGGATGGCGCCCAGGCTGGAGACGCCCCACACCTGCCAACCGGCATCGAGCGCGCGGCACAGCTCCGCATGCGAGACGGCTGGTTGCGACTGGAACAGGCCGTCGCAGAGGATCATCACGCCGGGCCGGCGCGAACGGGCCAGCAGGCTGTCGACATCACCGCGCGCCACGGGCGGGCGCACGCGCAGGCCACCGCGCGACAAGGCCGCAAGGTCGATGCCGCAGGCCGTCGGGCCGACGAAGAGCACCGGTTCAGCCACGGCCGATGGCGCGTGCGACAAAACGCATGCCGGCGCGGCGCGTGCCGCCTGCCAGGTCTTCGCAGCGGGGAACGACGATGCGCACCACCTCCAGCCCGTCGAGGCCGGCGTCGAAGCGGTGCCGGGCGACCGTGGGAAAACCGCGCCGGCCGAGTTCGGCGACCAGGTCGCTGACGTGCTGCGCGAGGCTGCGCCCTGCCACCGGGCGCGAGGGCACGTCGCGGAAACGGATGCGCCGGTGCGTGTCGAACCACGGCTCGAGCTGCCGGGCGATGGCGGCCGCACGGTCCTGCTTGGGCAGGGCCGCGAACTGGGCGTGGTAGCGCGTCACATCGTCGCGTCCGCCGTGGATCTGGCTCAGGCGGGACTGCGCCGCCTCACAGACGGCCCGCGACAGCGCCACGCGGGCGTCGAGGTGGAGGCCGTGCCCGCCCGCGAGATGCACGGGTGCGCCCGTCGCGTCGTGCAGCACGGCAAAGAAGCAGGGCAGATCGAAGTCGTTCGGGATGCAGCGAACGGCCAGGTGGATGCCGAGTTCGCGCCACTGCAGCGCCAGCCGTCGGAAAGGTGCGGGCAGGTCGCCGGGCGCCACGTGCATCGAGCGGTCTTGCGCGTGGTGCAGGGCGATGGCGTCGCGCTCCAGCACTTCCAGCAACCCGTGGAGCGTGGCCTCGTCGAGCGTGTTGCCCGAGGCCAGGCCGGTGGTGGTGGCGCCGAAGACCTCGGGCTCGCCGAAGGTGGGGCCGTCGCAGGGGTAGAGAACCAGCGCCGACGGCACCCAGACCCGGAGGCCGGCGGCCAGGTCGTCCAGCGGCAGGCAGCGCAGGCGCTGGTCGGCCTGCGGCTGCCAGGACAGCAGCGGCACCAGGTCGATCAGCCGCTCGCCCCAGCGCCGCTGCAGCGCTGCAACGCTGAAGCGCCGGCCGAGGCTGGGCTGGCGGCCAGGGTCGGCCACGGCGAACTCGATGGCCTCCATCAAGGCGCCCACCTGCGCGTCGATGCGCCGCAGGCCTTTGCCCGCATGGACACGCAGACCCTGCCCGCGCGGGCGGATGCTGGTGAACACGGGCAGGCCCAGCTGGTCGAGCCGGGTGATGTCGGTCACCCGGGTGATGCCGAGCGCCGCCATCGCGGCGCGCGCCCGGCTCAGCGTCAGCGCGGGCGCGCAGGCTCGCAAGCTGGAGCCGCGGCGCAAGACGCGCGCGGAACCGGCACCGCGCGACGCGTGCGCCGACGCGTCATGCATCGCGGCGCGGCGCGAGGTTACTTGCCGTCCCGAGGCGGCTTCTTCGGCTTGTCGGCAGGGGTCTTCGGCGCCTTCTTGCCCGGCGCCTTGCGCGCAGGTGCCGGCCCGTTCGGGGCTGGATTGCTGGGGTTGTCGGGGGGATAGGGCGAAGCGCAGATCGCGACAGGCGCATTCATCCCGGCCCAGACCGTCTCAGCCTGCGCCTGACCCACGAACTGCGCGGAGGGCGAGCCGTCACCCAGCGCCTGGATCATCGCCCGGACCGCCGCTTCCGACACTGGGTCCAGGTCCTGAAAGATGATTCGCGGCGTGACGGCCGCTGCTGGAGCCGCTGCCTTCGCCTTTGACTTTTTGCTCGCCACTCGCTTCTCCCAAGTCCGTGCACCGTTGAACTGCTGAGGGCCTTCAGGCCTTCGATCCTCGCCGGCATCGACGCGCGGTGAATGTATCGCCTCGCAACCTGCCCATCAACGTGCAGGGCAGGCCCATTCGAACAGCACCCCTCACCTGCGGGCCGCCAGCGTGTCCACGAACTGTCCGAAAGCCGACAGCAGCGGCGCGCCGTCGAAGCCCGGGCCTTCGATCAGCGCCAGCGCCTGCACCGTGGCTTCCAGCGTCGAGACGTGGTCGGGCCGGCGCGCGGCGCGGATGGCGCGGTAGCGCGTGGGCGGCGGCGCGGGCAGAGCCAGGCGCGGCAGCGCGGCGAGCGCCGGGTGTTCGAGCAGCAGGCGCAGGCTCTTGCGCCAGGTGGCGTCGATGACGACCAGCCGGACAGGCCACGCAGCCTGTTGCGGGGCCGGCGCTGGCACCTGCGGTGCCGGCGCGGCAGGCCCGTCGGGATAAAGCAGCCGGGTCTGCCGCCCGGGCCGGTGCAGCAGGGCGGCCAGCCCCTCAGGCGTGAAACGTTCGCCCACCACCACCTCGCAATGCGCCAGCGAGAGCCGCAGCAAGCCCACGCTGTTCTTCGCCTGGCGCTGCTCTTGCGGGTGCTGCAGCACCAGCACCCCGCTGCGGTGCGCGGTAGGGCGCACCAGCGCGCACAGGCAGGTGGGCTGCGGGCGCAGGCAGCGTGGGCACGCGGCGCGGCGGGGTGCAGGCGGCAGGGTCGCCGGGGGCTCGGGGTTCACGCCCGCATGCTCGCATGCACGTCGGCGTGCGGGCGTCGCCCCTGGCCTTCAGGTCACGGGCGCCGGATTGAAGAGCACCAGCGCGTTGTGCAGGCCCCAATGCTCGGCCCAGGTGCGCTGTCCGCTGGCCACGGCCAGCAAGCTGCGGAACATCAGCTCGCCGAGCTCTTGCACCGTGGCGCGGCCGTCGGCAATGGGGCCGGCGTCGATGTCCATCAGGTCGTGCCAGCGTTCGGCCAGTTCGCTGCGCGTGGCCACCTTCACCACGGGGCAGGCCGCCAGGCCATAGGGCGTGCCGCGGCCGGTGGTGAAGACGTGCAGGTTCATGCCCGCGGCCAGCTGCAGCGTGCCGCAGATGAAATCGCTGGCCGGTGTGGCGCAGTAGTAGAGACCCGGCGCGCCCGGCGGCACGCGCTCGCCCGGTGAGAGCACGCCGGTGATGGCCGCGCTGCCGCTCTTGACCACGCTGCCCATGGCCTTCTCGACGATGTGGCTCAGGCCGCCGGCCTTGTTGCCCGGCGTGGTGTTGGCACTGCGGTCGGCGCCGCCACGGGCCAGGTAGTCGTCGTACCAGGCCATCTCGTCGACGAGGCGCTGCGCCACGGCCGGCGTGGCAGCGCGCGCGGTGAGCTGCGCGATGGCGTCGCGCACTTCGGTGGTTTCGCTGAACAGCACGGTGGCGCCGGCGCGCAACAACAGATCGGTGCAGTGGCCCACGGCGGGGTTGGCGGTCAGGCCGCTGAAGGCGTCGCTGCCGCCGCACTGCACGCCCACCACCAGCGCGCTGGCGGGCACGGTCTCGCGGCGGCGTGCGTTCAGGCGCTCCAGATGGGGTACGGCGCTTTGCACGAGGTGGTCGACCATCGCGCCAAAACCCACGTGCTGCGGGTCTTGCAGGCGCAGCGTGCTCAGCGTCTGCGCGGTGTGCAGCGGCAGGCTGCCCGGCGGCAGCAGCAGCTCGGGCTGCAGCTTTTCGCAGCCCAGGCCGAGCAGCATCACCTCGCCGCCGAAGTTGGGGTTCATCGCCAGGTGGCGCAACGTGCGGATGGGGATCTCGGCGCCCGGTGCGCTGATGGCCACGCCACATCCGTAGGCGTGCTCCAGGCCCAGCACGCCGTCGACGTTGGGGAAACGCGGCAGCAGTTCGGCCCTGATGCGCTGCACCGCCACGTCCAGCACACCCGCCACGCACTGCACCGTGGTGCTGATGGCCAGCAGGTTGCGCGTGCCCACGCTGCCGTCGGCGTTGCGGTAGCCCTGGAAGGTGTGGCCGTGCAGCGGCGGTGCGGCCGGCGGCAGCGCCGTGGCCATCGGCAGGCCCTCCAGCGACCGCGCAGGCAAGGGCTGCAGCAGGCGTTCATGCACCCAGCTGCCGGCGGCGACGTCGCGCAGCGCATGGCCGATGGCCACGCCGTAGCGCAGCACGGGCGCGCCGGCGGCGATGTCTTGCAGCGCCACCTTGTGCGCCTGCGGCACCGTGTCGCGCAGCACCAGGCCACCGGCCAGCACGGTGCCCGAAGCCAGGCCGCCGGCCTGCACGGCGATGGCCACGTTGTCCGCAGCGTGCTGCTGCAGCAGTCGGCGGTCTGGAGAAGACGGGTTGCTCATGGATCGAAGGGGCCGATGCCGAGGAAAGAACCGCCCTGAAGCTCGCGCTGCGGGCCTTCGGGCAGCAGGCGGTCCTGCAACTGCGCAGCCCAGGCTTCGGCGTTGTCCTGCGGGGCGTAGCCCAGGCGGGCCCAGGTGGCGTCGTCCTGCCACCAGCGGCGCGTGTTGGCGCTGCAGCCGTAGGCCACGGTGCACCCCACGCCGGGGGCGGTGAGCGCGCAGCGCACCAGCTGCGCCAGGTCGCGCAGGCTCAGCCAGGTGGCCAGCGCGCGGGCGTCGGTGGGCTCGGGCGTGGCGCTGCCGATGCGCAGGCACACGCTCTCGATGCCGTAGCGCTGCCAGTACAGCGCGGCCAGGCCTTCGCCATAGAGCTTGCTGGCACCGTAGAAGCCGTCGGGCCGCGGCGGGCAGGCCGTGGTGAGGCTGTGGCCTTGCGGGTAGCCGCCCGTCACGTGGTTGCTGCTGGCGAAGACGATGCGCCGCGTGCCGGCGCGGCGCGCGGCCTCGTACAGGTGCGTGGTGCCGGCCAGGTTGGCCGCCAGGATGGGCGCAAACGGCCCTTCCACCGACACGCCGCCCAGGTGCACCACGGCCTGCACGCCATGCAGCAGCGCGTCCATCGCGCTGGCGTCGGCCAGGTCGGCGGGGCGCGCTTCGTCGCCGGGCTGCAGCGGCGGCGCAGCCAGCGCGGCAGGCAGGTCGCTCAGGCGCAGCGTGCGGCACAGGGCGCGCAGGCTGGGCGCCAGGGCGCGGCCCAGGGTGCCGGCGGCACCGGTAAGCAGCAGCGTGTCGAAAACGGGCGTGGCGGTGTTCATGGGCCCAGGGTCGGCCCGGAGCGGGCGGGTGAAATCAGGTGCCTAGAATATCGAAACGTCGTTTCAAAAGCAGATAGGGGAATCCACATGGCAGGCACCCCGGGCCCCGGCCCGCGCATCGTGGCCATCGGCGAATGCATGCTGGAACTGCAGGGCCAGCCCTTCGGCACGCTGCAGCAGGGCTACGGCGGCGACACGCTGAACACCGCCGTCTACCTGGCGCGCTGCGGCGCGCGCCACGGCCTGCGGGTGGACTACGCCACCGCCTTGGGCGACGACGGCCTCAGCACCGGTCTGCTGCAGCGCTGGCAGGCCGAGGGCATTGCCACCGGCCTGGTGCGGCGGCTGCCGGGCAAGCTGCCGGGCCTGTACCTCATCGAGGTGGATGCACACGGCGAGCGCCGTTTCCACTACTGGCGCGAGCAGGCCGCCGCGCGCGCCTACTTCGACACCGCGGAGGGCGACACGCCGCTGGAGCAGCAGGCCAACAGCATCGACGCGCTGTACCTCAGCGGCATCAGCCTGGCCATCCTGCCGCCGGCCGGCCGTGCGCGGCTGGCGGCGCTGGCACAGCGGCTGCGCGCGCGCGGGGCCGCGGTGGTCTTCGACAACAACTACCGCCCGCGCCTGTGGGCCGATGCGGCCACCGCGCAGGCCGCCTTCAGCACCTTCACCGCGCTGGCCAGCACGGTGCTGGCCACGCTGGACGACGAACAGCTGCTCTGGGGCGACCCCGCCACGCCCGAAGGCGCGGCCAACGCGCTGGCGCGCACGCTGGCCCTGCCTTGCGGCGAGGTGGTGGTCAAGCGCGGCGCCGCCCCCACGCTGGTGCGGCTGCAGGGCCAGGCGCCGGTGGAGGTGCCCACCGTGACCGTGCCCAAGGTGGTGGACACCACCGCCGCTGGCGACAGCTTTGCCGGCGCCTACCTCGCCACGCGCCTGGCCGGCGGCAGCGCCACGGCGGCGGCGGCGGCCGGCAACCAACTGGCCAGCATCGTGGTGCAGCATCGGGGGGCCGTGATTCCCCCCGAGGCCATGCCGCGATGAAGCCCAGCACTGCCGAACCCAAGCCCTCCCTGCACCCGCGCGCCCAAGCCAGCTGGCGCGCGGTGGGTCTGCTGGCCCTGCTGAGCGCTGGCCTCGCCAACCCGGCACAGGCCCAGAACGCCGACGAAACGGGCACCCACACCCCGCGGCTGGCCCCCGGCCCGCAGCTGCGCGCCGAAGGCCTGCCCCCCATTCCCCGCCTGCCGCGCGCCGAGACGCCGGCACCGCGCAGCCTGCGCTTCGTCGACTGGCACCCGCAGCGCCCTGAGATGCTGGTGGTGGCCGGCGGCGGCACTGAGAGCGCCGGCACGCCGCAGCTGCACCGCCTGCGCGAGCCCGGCGGCCGCCCGTTGCCGCTGACGCGCGAGCGCCATGCCGTGCAGCGCGCGCTGTGGGAACCGCAGGCCGGTGCCTACCTCGTCTACAGCCGCGACACCGACGGCGACGAAGCCTGGCGCCTCTTCCGCCTCGACCCCGAAGGCCGTGAAGCCCCGGTGCCGCTGACGCCCGCCCACCTGCGCGTGGCCGACTACGCCTTCGCGCCGGAAGCCCGCGACGGCCGCAGCCTGGCCGTGCTGCTGACCACGCTGGACCGCCGCGCCGCGCGCAGCCCCGATGCCGACGACAAGGGCGACGAAGGCGAAGACAGCCCGAACCCGGCCCCAGGCGCCCGCCAGGCGCGCACCGAGCTCTGGCGCATCGACCCTCTGCGCCCCGAAGCCGAGCCGCAGCTGCTGGCCAGCGCCGAGGGCACGCGGCTGAGCGATCTGCGTGTGCTGGCCAACGGCGACATCACGCTGCTGCACACCGTGGGCCGCGGCAGCCGGGTGTGGCGCCACCCCTGGCGCGGCGGCCCGCCCACGGCCATCACCGGCCGCGGCGAGACGGCCACCACCACCCCCGGCCCGGTGCTGGCGGATGCCGGCCCGGCCAGCCCCACGCCCCCCGGCCTGCTGTGGACCCGGCCGGTGGAAGGCGATTTCCGCGGCCTCGCAGCGCTGGACCCCGACACCGGCCAGCGCACCCGCTACAGCGCCAGCCCCGCCGCCGACCTGGAAGGCCTGGCCGTGCCGCCGGCAGGCAGCCCGCCCCGGCCGCTGGCGCTGGTGCACAACGAGCAGGGCCTGTCGGTGCTGCGCCTCTTCTTGCCGAAGGACGGCGCTGGCGAGTTGCGCCGTCCGGACGGCGTGCCGCCCGGCGTGATCGGCACGCTGGCCTGGCACCCGCGGCTTCCGCTGCTGGCCTTCAACCACGTCTCGCCGCAGAGCCCGGGCCGTCCCTGGGTGCTGGACCTGGAGCGCGGCGAAGTGCAGCCCTGGAGCGCGAGCACCCAGCCCGCGGGCACCGTGCAGCCCGAACTGCGCACGCTGCGCTGGAAAAGCTTCGACGGCACCGAGATCAGCGCGCTGCACATCGCCCCGCCGGCGAGCTTCAGCGGGCCGAGGCCGGTGTTCATCGAGATCCACGGCGGGCCGAGCTCGCAGGCGCGCCCCAGCTACCTGCAAGGCACGCTGCGCCACGTGGTGCAGGAACTCGGCATGCACCTGGTGCTGCCCAACGTGCGCGGCAGCGAGGGCTTCGGCCGGCGCTTCCTCGACCTGGACAACGGCCGCCAGCGCGAAAACGCCGTGCGCGACATCAGCGGCCTGCTCGACCACCTGGCCACGCTGCCGGGCGTGGACGCGGGCCGCGTGGTGGTGGCCGGCGGCAGCTACGGCGGCTACATGGCGCTGGCCGTGGCAGCGGCCGAGAACGCGCGCATCCTGGGCGCCATCAACCGCTTGGGCATCAGCAACTTCGTGAGCCTGCTGGAGAACACCGAGAGCTACCGGCGCGACAACCGCCGGCTCGAATACGGTGACGAGCGCGACCCCGCGATGCGCGCCTTCCTGAACAGCATCTCGCCGCTGAACCGCGTGGCGCAGATGAAGAAGCCGATGTTCATCGTGCACGGCCGCAACGACCCGCGCGTGCCCTGGCGCGAGGCCGAGCAGATCGTGCAGGCGCTGCGCGCGCAAGGCACGCCGGTGTGGTTTCTCACCGGCGAGAACGAAGGTCACGGCTTCAACCGCGCCGACAACCGCAACTTCCTGCACCACGCCACGGTGGAATTCGTGCAGCGGCTGCTGGCCGGCCGCCCGGTGAGCGACCCGCCCTGAGGGTGCTTCAGGCCGCGGCCCGCGCCTCGGCCCGCCACAGCTGCGCGATGGTGCGCAGGTTGGCCACGGCCAGGCAGGCCTCCAGCAAGGTGCCGCCGATGCTGCCCACCAGCAGGTTGTTCACCAGCCACAGCAGCGTGCCCACCAGCATCAGCGCGCGCATGCGCAGGCCGTGCAGGAAGAACAGCGCCGTGGTGCCGATGCAAGAGGCCGCGATGGGCAGCAAGCTCAGCCAGCCCTGGAACAACCAGGCCCCGAGCGCCAGGCTCAGCGCAATGAAGAACAGGCCCACCGCCGGCGTGCGCCACTTCAAGGAAGCGATGGAACGCCCGAGCGACACCGCCGTGCTGGCCACCGCCGTGGGCTGGCCCAGCAGCGCGAAGTGGCCGATGTAGGCCGCGCACTCGGCCGCCATGAAGAGCTTGAAGCGGCGGTCGTCGGTTTGGAGGAAACAGGCCAGCCCCAGGGCGAAGGCGGCATAACCCAGCAACTGTGCGGGGCTGAGCCAGCCCGCCAGATCGGCCGGGAAGAAGCTCGGGTTCAGGGCAGCGCGCGGTAGACGAGGCGGCGGAATCGTACCTGCCCCTGCCCCGCCGCGTAGAGCGCCGGCCGCAGGCTCATGAAGCCGCCGGCCACGTTGTGGTGGTAGCCCGAAACCTCGATCTGCGTGCCGAACTTCTGCCACCGCTGCCCACCGTCGGTGCTGGTGTGCAGCGTCAGCACTTGGTCTTCCAGCCGCAGGCGCAGGCGCAGCGGCTGGCCGGGGCGCCAGGGCTGGCCGTCGGCGCGCAAGGGCAGGCTGCCGCGGCGCTGGTCGGTGCCGTAGCGGTGCAGCAGCAGCGCCGCCCCGCCTTCGGGCAGCGGCTGCAGGCCCAGGCCGGCATAGAGGCGCTCGCTGTAGAAGAGCAGCAACCCGGCGGTGGCGCCGGCGTCGGGGTCGAGGTCCACCTCCAGTTCATAGGCGCGGTCGCCGGCCACGAAGCTCAGCGGCCGGCTGTCGGCCGGGCCGTTGCCGCGCGCGGCCAGTGCCAGCGTACCGCCACCCACCCGCACCCGCGCGGCGTCGCTCTCGTCACCGCGGAAGAAGCTCCATGGCATGGCCAGCTGCGACGCCTGGAAGTCGTCGGACAGCGCGCGGCCGTGCGGCAAGGCGTTGCCGCCGCGCGGCATGGGCAGCGGGTCGCCGACATCGGCGCCCGGCGGCAGCCGGCTGCGGAACCAGCCCTCGGGCGTCCATTCGATGGGCTCCAGCAGCATCTGCCGGCCGAGCGTGTGGTACCCGGCTTCGTAGCCGTGATAGAGCATGTACCAGTCGCCCGGCGTGGGGCCTTCCACCAGCGTGGCATGGCCGCGCGACCACCAGGCCTCGCTGCGCGAGCGCGTGCGCACCAGCGGGTTGTGCGGCGAGTGCTCCCAGGGCCCGGCCAGCGTGCGCGCGCGCGCCGAGATCACCATGTGCCCGGTGGGCGGGCCGGCGGTGCCACCCACCGCCAGCGTCATGTGCCACCAGCCGTCCTTGCGCAGCATCTTCGGGCCTTCTTGCGAGTAGCTCTCCACCACCCAGTCTTCGGGGTAGCGCCAGCCCTCGTACACCGTCTCCAGCGGACCGGTGGTGCGCAGGCCGTCGGCACTCAGCGGCACGCGCACGCCGCCGTTGAGGAAGAGCCAGCGCCGGCCTTGCTCGTCCACCGCGTGGCCGGGGTCGATGCGGTCGATGCCCAGCGCCACCGGCGCCGACCAGGGCCCGCGCGGGTGCGGCGCGTGCATCACGAAGATGTCGCCGCGGGGGCCCCCGCCCCCAGCGCCTTGCTGCGGCCCGGGGCGCTTGGCCGGCACGTAGAGGTAGTAGCGGCCGGCGTGCTTGACAAGTTCGGGCGCCCAGACGCTGCCGATGTAGCGCGTGAGCGCAGGCGCCAGCGGCTGCCAGTTGACGAGATCGCGCGAATGCCAGATCAGCAGGCCGGGCACCGCCTCGAAGGACGAGTGCGTGAGGTAGTAGTCAGGGCCGTCCTTCAGCACCGTGGGGTCGGGGAAGTCGCCGGCCAGCACGGGGTTGCGAAAGCGGCCGTCGCCCAGGTCGGCGCGGCGCTGGCCCTCCGGGCCGGCGGCCCAGCGGGGCGCGGTGGCCGGGTTCATCGAAGCCGGCGGGGCGCTGGCCGCAGGGGCCGCAGGTGGCGCGGCCTCGGGCGGGAACAGCGAGGCCCAGCCCGCACGCGGGCTGAGGTCGTGCAGCTGCCAATCGGCCGCGTTGAAGGGCCGCCGCGTGGGCGCGTGGCGCGGGTGGCCCAGGCCCTGCGTCTCGTCGTCGATCAGCCGCCCGCGACCTTCGGCCACGTCGGCCAGCAGCTTCTGGTCGGCCTCGTCGCGGTCCCAGGGGCGGGCGCCGGCGGCACGCGTGAGCTGCACTTCCAGCTCGGCCACGGGCAGCAGGCGCAGGTCGGGCGGCAGCGTGGCCTGCGCGGCGGGCACTTCGATGATGCGGGCGCGGCCGGCGTTGTCCACCGCCGTCAGCGGCAGCGGGCGGCCCAGGAAATCGACGGCCGTGTTGCCCTCGAGGTGCAGTTCCACATCGCCATGGCCGCCCAGCACGAAGAGCGGCAGGCCGGCTCGCGTGTCGGGCCCGTGGCGCAGCAGGTTGCCCAGCAGCGCGATGCGGCCCGTCTGGTGCGGCTGGCCTTCCCACTCGCCGGCAGGCAGGTTGTAGTGAACGGCGCGCGTGCCGGGGTTGAAGACCAGGTTGTTGACCATGGCCGCGTGCACGCCCCCTTTGAAGAGCGCGTTGCGCTCGCGGTTGCTGGCGTAGAGGTTGGCGTGCAGCAGGATGCCGGTGGCGTTGTCGTGGATCAGCGTGCCCTTGCTGTGCTCGCCCTTGGCGTGCACCGAATGGCCCAGGCCTTCGTAGATGAGGTTGTGGCTGAAGGTGATGGCGCGGCCGGTGTGGCGACGCCACTCGTCGGGCGTCTTGCCGGGGAAACGCGGGCCGCCGACCGAGAGGTTTTCGTCGGTGGCCCAGCTGAAGCTGCAGTGGTCGACGATGACCTGGTGCGCGCCGGCGCCGGTGCTCAGGCCGTCTTGATCACCGCCGCTGCGTGCGGGGCGGCCCCAGGCGCCGGGGCGGAAGCGCAGGTGCTGCACGATGACGTCGTGCGTGCCCACGCGCACCTCACCCTTGATGAGCGTGATGCCGGGCGCGGGCGCCGTCTGCCCGGCGATGGTGACGAAGGGCTCGCGGATGTCGAGCTTGCCGCCTTGCAGGTCGATGACGCCGCCGACTTCGAAGACGATGTTGCGCGGGCCGCGCGCCTCCAGCGCGGCGCGCAGCGACCCCGGGCCGCTGGGCTGCAGGTTGGTGACACGCAGCACCCGCCCGCCGCGCCCGCCCTGCGTGCCCACCGCCCACCCGGGCATCGTGTAGCTGCCGCGGTGCAGTTCGCTGGCCTGCCCCAGCGCCGCCGCCGGCGGCGGGGGCGGCAGCGCCAGGCAGGCGGATTCATCCGGCTGGCCGGCGCTGACGAAGGCCTCACGCAAGGCCGGCACGGCCTGTGCCAGCAGGGGCGCCGACGTCGCCGCAAACAGGCAGGCGCCGCGCGGGCCCACGTGCGTGCGGTCGAAGCTGTTGGAGCCACGCCCCGGCGCTTCACCGGGCGCGGGCTTGGCGGCCACGGCCAGTGTGTCGGCCAACGCTTCGCCCAGGGCCTGCACGCGCGCGGCGCTGCTGGCCAGCGTGTCCACCAGCGGCACGCCGAGTTCGCGCGCCACGCGGCGGGTGGTGTCTGCCCAGGGCTCCAGATCGCCCTGCAGCCGCCCCTCCTTGAAGCTGCGGCGCGTGAGCGGCGTGCCCAGCACCGGCAGGCCGCCGGCGGCGCGCACCTCCTCGACATAGCGCCGCAGGTTGGCCGGGAACTCGGTGGCCAGGTCGGTGCTGCGGCCGGGCTTGCCGGGCTGGTCGTTGTGGCCGAACTGGATCAGCACCACGTGCGGCGCGTTGCTCTGGCGCGAGCGCAGGCGCACGAGCACGCGCTCCCACAGGCCTTCTTCGCGGTAGCTCTTGGTGCTGCGACCGCCGCGCGCCAGGTTCAGGCAGGCCCAGCCCGGGGCCAGCCGTTCGCAGAGGGCGTCGCCATAGCCGCTGCGCGGGGCCAGCGTGCTGTCGCCGACCAGCAGCAGGGCCGGCCGCTCGGCTTCCAGCCCGTTGGCCGCGGCGTGCGGCGCGCCCGCGAGCGCAGCCCCGGCCAGCAGCAGCCCGGCCAGGGCCTGCGCCCGTGTCACGGCACCGGCACCCAGCCCGCCGGCAGGCCCCCGGCGGTGCTGTTGGCAAACACCTCGGCGCGTGTGGCCAGGCCGGCGGTACTGTCCAACGGCTTGGCCAGCACCACGCTGCGCGGCGTGCCCGCCACGTTCACGGTGGCGCTGCCCAGGCGCTGGCTCAGGTCGAGCGGGTTGCCGTCCAGGTCGGTGCTGCCCCACTCGCGCCAGCCGGCTGCGTCGGTGGCGGCACCGGTGGTGGTGCCGGCCCAGGGCGGCGGGTTGGTGCTGCAATTGCCCGTGCCCGTGCCCGTCTTGCTGGTGCCGGTGCCCACGCACCAGCCCACGGGCAGGATGTGCGGGCCGATGCGCGTGTTGATGAAGGCGATGTTGTCGATGTAGGTGCTGCTGGTGGTGCCGCCGCTGCGCGCCAGGTAGGCCGCCGTCACCCCGGGGCCGGCGGTGAGACGGCTGTTGAGGAAGACGAAGCCCTTGTCGCCGGCGATGGCCCGCGCCTGCAGGATGTAGCCGGGCGAGCTGCTGGAGGTGTCGCGCACCGAGCGGATCTCGCTGTCTTCGAACAGCGCCGCCATCGGGCCGCCCCAGATGAAATCGACGTTGCCTTCCACCAGCGACTGGTAGACCCACACATAACCCTTGAGCTGCAGCGTGTCCTGCTGGCTCAGGAAGCTCACCTGCTTGGCCACCATGCGCCCCGCCGTGGCGGTGCTGCCGGTGTTGAAGTAGATCACCTCGGCCTGGTTGTCGAAGGTGTTGATGCGGGCGTGCGGGTTGACGAAGGTGAAGTTCTCCAGGGTCAGCAGGTCGCAGCTCTCCACCAGCATCGATGCGCGGCCCCCGAGCAGGATGCGCCGGCCGATGACGCGCCCCCCGGTGGTGAACGCAGTGCCGGGCGAGGCCGACGTGCCGCCGCTGCCGCTGTTGAAGCTCTCGAAGTTGACGTCGCCGATCACCACGCCGTCGCGGCTTTCACCACGGATGGTGAGGTTCAGCACGCGGCGCAGCATGTTGAACTCGCGGTAACGCCCGTTGGCCACGGTGATGAGCTTGGGCGTGGCCAGCGTGTTGCAGCCGAAGGCGTTGGTGGCGCTGCCCTGCGAGCAGTGCCGCATCACCCAGTTCAGCGCGCCCTGCAGGCTGCGGAAATCGGCCGTGCTGCCGGTGTCGTCCACCGTGAGGTTGGTGTAGCTGGCCGGCGCGGCCCGCGTGGTGAAGGTCCAGCCATCGCCCGGGGCGATGCCGTTGAAGGCCTGGCCGAACAGCGTGCCGTTGATGACGCCGGGGTCGATGCTGACGGTGTAGGCCGTGCCGTGCGCGAGCTTGCCGTCGTGCAGCTGGATCTCGACACGGTTGCTGACGACACGCAGCGGCCGGTACCAGACCCAGCGTGCCAGCGCCGGGTTCTCGGGCATGGCACCGCGCGCGATGGCATCGATCTCCATGTTCGTGCGCGGGATCGCCGTCTGCGTCTCGCCTGCGGAAGGCGCGTTGCTGATGTCGATGGTGTCGACCACCACCCCATCGCTGGCGCGGCGCACGGTGATGAAGCCGCTGGTGCCCAGCGTGGGCACGTTGTCGAAGGCCAGGCTCAGGCGCGTGTCGGTGTGCGCGGCCATGTCGCCAGGGGCCGGTGCGCGGGTGCCCGGGGGGGTGGCCTGGTTGCCGGTGCCGGTGATGGCGGTGCTGAACCTGCCCGCGCCGGCCGTGGCCAGCACGTGCGCGCTCACCAGGCTGGCCGGCCGCGCGCGGAAGACGTAGGGCACGCTCCAGCCCACGTCGGCCGCGAAGGCGCAGGGGCCCAGCGCCGCGCCGTTGAGCACGCTGCCGGTGTCGACGAAGCGGCTGTCGGCATCGGGCGTGGTGGCCGACACAACGCTGGCACAGCCGGGCGCCGCGCCGGTGATGGTGTGCACGTTGGCCGTGCTGATGATCTTGGCGGCCTTGCCCACGCCCACGCTGTAGCTGTGCGGGTAAGGCTGCGCCGTGCGGCTGCCCAGGTGCAGGTTGTTGAAAAGGTGCACCTGGCCGTAGCGCACGCGCGGCGCGCGCTGCACCACGTTGCGGAAGACGTTGTTGGCCAGCGTCACGCGCAGCCGGCCGGCGTCGCCGGTGTGGCTGTCGTTGCCGCCGATCAGCACAGTCTTGTTGTGCATCTCGATCACGTTGTACGAGACTGTGACGTGGTCGCTGGCCTGCGTGATGTCGATGGCGCCGTCGTGGCACTGGCGCACCTGCCCGTTCTCGATGGGCAGGGTGTCGTCGGTGACAGGCACGTCGGTGATGGTGTTGCGGTCGATCCAGACGTGATCGCTGGAGATCACCGAGATGGCGTCGAAGGCCGCGTTCCAGCTGCCGTTGGCGCCGTCGGTGGGGTCGAACACCGGCGCCACATCGCAGGGCGCCACGATCTTGAGGTTGCGCACGATGACCTGCGAGACCCCGCTGATGAGGACCTGCGCATTGACGAAACCCGCGCCCGGGCCGGCACCGATGAGCGTGGTGTTGCTCGGCAGGCGCACGTTGCCGCGGCTGGTCTGGTCGGCGCGGCTGAGGTAGGGCCGGCCCTCGCTCATGTCGATGGTGCCCACCACTTTCACGATCTTGGGCAGGCCCGCGCCGTCGTCCAGCGCCGCCTGCAGCTGCACGCGGTTGGTCACGGTGTAGATCTGGGCACTTTCGGCATTGGCGCCGCCGCGCGTGCCGCCGGCCAGGGCGGCCCAGCCATCGGCCGGGGCCTGCTGGCGGGCCGGGTCGGTCTGGGCCTGGGCCCCCGAAACGGCCAGCGTCAAGGTGAGCGCGGCCACGGCACCCGCGGTGCCGGTGAAGAAGCGTCGCATGTCAAACCTCCTTGCGGCGGCGCGTGGGCGCGGCCATGAGGGCCAGGGCCAGACCGGCCAGGGCCAGCGTGCCCGGCAGCGGCACGGCCGCCTGCGGGGCGGCGTTCAGCTGGGCACTGAAGCTCTCGAACGGGTTCGCGAAGTTCACGCCGCTGAGCGTGAACTGCACGGTGTCGGGCGCGGTGACCGTGGCGGTCACGCTGCCGGCGGTGAGCAGCGAGAGATCGAGATCCACGCCGCCCAGTGCGCCCGCCAGGCCGGTGAAGACGAAGCTGAAGCTGTAGTTGCCGCTGGGCGTGCCCAGGCCGGTGTTGTCGAAGAAGCTCAGCAGCCCGCTGGTGCCGAAGTCGATCTGCAAGGAAGGGTCGGCGAACAGGCTGGGGTTGGCGTCGTCGGTGATGAACTCGACGCCGGCATCGCCCACCTGCGCGGGCCCGCCGGCGGCGAAGCCGCTGTCGGCACTCAGCAGCACCAGCGCGCTGCCGTTCAAGGTGGCAGAAGCGCTCACGCTGCTGCCGCTCAGGCTCAAGGGCGCGGCCTGCAGGCTGCCGGCGGCCAGGGTGGCCGCCAGCAAGCCCGCGAGCCGCATCACGTTCAGTTTGCGGTTCATGGTCAGGCCTTCCTTCAGAACTTGTAGCGCATGCCGAGCAGGTACTCGCGCCCGGTCTTGTGATAGACGACCGAGCTGTTGCGCGCCCGGCTGATGAACTGGTCGTTGGCCTCGTTGGTGAGGTTCACGCCTTCCAGCGTGATGTCCAGCTGATCGCTGATCTTGTAGGAGATCGAGGCGTCGACGTTGGTGCTGGCGTTCTTGCCTTCCACGTCGTTGTTGTTCTGCCCCGGCACGCGCGTCAGGAAGCCCGAGCGGTTGGCCGCCGAGACGCGTGCGCTGAAGGTGCCATCGTCGTAGTACAGCGTCAGGTTCCAGCTCTTGGGCGAGAGGTTCAGCAGGTCGTCGCGGATCACCGAGGTGCTGGTCGGCGAGACCTGGTAGTCGATCTTGCTCTTGACCTGCGTGTAGTTCACCAGCATGCCGAAGTTGCTGAGCGCGCCCGGCAGGAAGGTGAAGGGCTGCTGCCAGTTGAACTCGAAGCCCGTGAGCTTGCCGCCGTTGGTGTTGATGGGCGTGGTGACCTGGAAGACTTCCTCGCCCGTGAAGTTGCTCGGCAGCAAGCTCAGCGGCAGGCCCGTCTGGTTGTACGGGATCGTCGTGCGCAGGCTCTGGATGTAGGTGTTGATGTCCTTCGTGAAGAGGCCCAGGCCGACAAAGGTCTGCCGCCCCAGGTACCACTCGGCGCTGAGGTCCAGCGTGGTGGCCCGGAAGGGCTTGAGCAGCGGGTTGCCGCTGGTCACGCTGAGCGTGCCGGTGGTGCTGATGGTGCCGCCGGGGTTCAGGTTGCCGAGCTGCGGGCGTGCCATCACTTTGGCCGCGGCCGCACGCAGGACGATGTCCTTCGTGAGGTTGGCCGAGAGGTTGATGCTGGGCAGGGTGTCGGTGTAGGTCTGCGTCACCGTCACCTCGGTGCCGCCGCCGCCGGCCTGGTAGCCGGTGGCCGCCTGCTCGGTCTGCACCACGCGCACGCCGGCGTTACCGCGGATGGGCATGGCACCCAGCTTGAAGCTGAAGTCGGCCATCGCGAAAACGCCCTGGTCGGTCTCCACCACCTTGCGGTTGTTGCCGCGCGCGTTGCCGTTGGTGATGGACGAGAGCGTGAAGTCGCCGGGGCCGCCGGCCGGGCCGCTCTTGATGCAGTTGCAGTAGATGTCGTAGGCCGCCGCGATGGCGTTCAGGTTCGGGATCACCCAGCTGGTGGGGGTGCCCGCGGGCAGCCCCAGGCCGCGGCCGAAGCCGGTGACGCTGGTGGTCAGGCTGGCGATGCTGGTGCCCGTCGGCGGCGCGAAGATGGTGTCGTTCTGGTTGACGCGGCGGAACTCGTAGGTGTCGAAGGTGTAGCGCTTGTAGTCCAGGCCGGCCTTCAGCGTCAGGTTGCCGGGCAGGGCTTCCCACTCGCCGCTGAACGAGGCCACGTCGTTGATGTTGTTGGCACCCTGCGGGCGGATGCGGATCTCGCTGCTGGTGGTGTTGGTGATGGTGCTGGGCTGGGTGCCGGTGGTCACCTGCGGCACCGATACCAGCGTCAAGGCGCCGCCGGGCTGCGTGACGTCGAAGGGGTAGGTGATGCTGGGCAGGCGGTCGTTGCCGCGGAAATCGATGGCGTAGCCGTTGACGTTCAGCGCGTCCAGCGTGGTGGTCGTCTGCACCGGGTTGCGGAACTTGCTGTCGGCGCGGCCGATGCGGCCGAACAGGCGGATGCTGTCGCCGATGTCCTGCTGGATGGTGAGGCTGGGCTGCGTGAAGGTGGTGCTCAGCTCGTCGAAACGCGATTCGGAACGGATGTCGACGCCGTTGTAGCGGCCGTAGAGCAGCGCACCGTTGGCGGCGTACTGCGTCTCCAGCACGGTGGTCTGCGGCTTGCCGCCTTGCGTGGCGCTGCGGCTGAAGCTGATGGCCTGCAGGAAGTCTTCCTGGCGCGTGGCGTCGAGCTTGCTGTAGAGCACGTCCAGAGAGACCAGCGTGCCCTCGGCCGGCCTGAGCTGCACCGAGGCCGTGAGACCCAGGCGGTCCTGCTCGTGCGTGAGGCGGCCGTAGCGCGGCAGGCGCGGGTGGAAGTTGCTGGCGCTGCTGGCCGTGTTGTAGGCGGCGATGTTGTCGGCGGTGCCGGTCACGCGCGGCACACCCTGGGCGGCCGGGCCGCAGGTGGTGGCGGTGCTGGTGGTGGGGTTGGCCGGCACAACGCCGGTGGGGGCGCACCAGCCGCCGGAGCTGGCGCCGTTGTCCCAGCGAACGGTGCTGAAGCCCTCTTCGAGCAGGTTGCGCTTGCTGTAGGCGCCGGAGACCAGCACGCCCACCTTGCGGTCGAAGAAGGTGTCGGTGGCCAGGAAGGCGATGCGCGGGTCGGTCTTGCGGCCGACATCGTTGTAGCGACCCTTCACAGAGACGCTGAAGGTGCGCTGCTTGAAGTCGAAGGGGCGCGAGGCCTGCAGGTCGACGGTGGCACCGAGCGAGCCTTCTTCCACATCGGCCGAGGCGCTCTTGCGCACGGTGATGCTGTTGAAGAGCTCGGCCGCGAAGACGTTGAAGTCGAAGCCGCGCGAGCGGTTGGCACCGCCGCTGCTGTCGGTGCCGCCAGTGGTGGCCAGGGCTTCGATGCCGTTGATGCGCACGCGGGTGAAGTCGGAACCCAGGCCGCGCACCGTGATGTTGCGGCCTTCGCCGGCGTCGCGGTCGATCACCACGCCGGGGATGCGCTGCAGGCTCTCGGCCAGGTTGGTGTCGGGGAACTTGGCGATGTCCTCGGCGCGGATGACATCGACGATGCCGGTGTCCTCGCGCTTCTTGTTCAGCGCGCTTTCCAGCGAGCCGCGGAAGCCGGTGATCTCGATGCGCTGCGGCTGGTTGGCGGCCGCGGCCGTGCCGGCAGCGGGTGCCGTCTGGGCCTGGGCCTGAACCTGGGCGGAAGCGGCCAGCGCCACCAGGGCACCGGCCACGGCCGTGAGTTGCAGGCCGCGCGGGTGGCGCAGGGCGCGGGTGGGTCGAAGGGAGCGCGGGTGGCGCTGGGTCATGGTCTTGTCTCCGTCGGGTGGGGCCGGGCGCATGCAGGTCGCCTCTTGTGGCTGAGTCAGGGCCGGGCGCTGCAGTGCGCGCCGGCCGGGCAGGCAGCGGCCTAGAGGTAGTCCTCGCGGCGGGGGGTGAACTGGTCGAGCAGGGTGCTGTTCGGCTCCAGCGCCACGACACCGTGCAGGTGCGTGCGCGGGGCGATGAAGGCGTCACCGGGGCGCAGCACGCGCTTCACGCCGGCGACATCGGCCTCGAAGGAGCCGCTCACCACGTAGGCGATCTGGTCGTACTCGTCGTGCGCGTGGGGCGTGCCCACCGCGCCTTGGTCGAACTGCACCAGCACGCTCATCAGGCCAGGCGTGTGGCCCACGATCTTGCGGCGGATGCCACCGCCCAGATCGGTCCAGGGCGTCTCGGCTTCGAGGAAGTAGGGGTTCATGCAGCAGTCTCCGGGACATCGATTCGGAAGGACTGTAGCAATGGCACAATAAAAAAGAAACGCCGGTTCACTAATTAGAAACCATGATTTTGGACAAGGCGGAAGCTGGTTTAGGCTCGCGCCCCGACGCCCTGCCACCCCCGGCGCAGACGCGCCCCACTCCCTACACGGTGCCCAGAAAATGATCCTTCAACAGTTCCAACTCGGCGGCAAGGTCGCCATCGTGACCGGCTGCGACACCGGCCTGGGCCAAGGCATGGCGCGCGCTTTGGCGCAAGCGGGCGCTGACATCGTGGGCGTGAACGTGAGTGCCCCCAGCGAGACGCAGGCGCAGGTGGAGGCCCTGGGCCGCCGCTTCCTGGACCTGCGCGCCAACCTGGGCAGCATCGGCTGCATCGAAGGCCTGATGAAGCAGGCGCTGGAGCTGGCGGGCCACGTGGACATCCTCGTGAACAACGCCGGCATCATCCGCCGCGAAGACGCCATCAAGTTCAGCGAGAAGGACTGGGACGATGTCATCGACATCAACCTGAAGTCGGTCTTCTTCTTCGCCCAGGCCGCCGCGCGCCAGTACCTGGCCCAGGGCACGGGCGGCAAGATCATCAACGTGGCCTCGATGCTCAGCTTCCAGGGCGGCGTGCGCGTGCCCAGCTACACGGCCAGCAAGAGCGGCGTGATGGGCATCACCCGGCTGATGGCCAATGAATGGGCCGGCCACCGCATCAACGTCAACGCCATCGCCCCGGGCTACATGGCCACCAACAACACCGCCGCGCTGCGCGCGGACGAAGGCCGCAACGCGTCCATCCTGGAACGCATCCCCGCCGGCCGCTGGGGCGTGCCTGACGATCTGGCCGGGCCGGTGGTCTTCCTCGCCAGCCAGGCCAGCGACTACGTCAACGGCTACACGGTCGCCGTCGACGGCGGCTGGTTGGCACGCTGATCCAGCGCCCCTTCATCACCGCCGGAGACACGGTGAGATGTACGAGAACAAGAGACTAGGCTTCCTGTTCGTGCTGCCCTTCGTGCTGGGCGTGCTGCTGTTCAAGCTCTTCCCTTTCGTGATGAGCTTTGCGCTGAGCTTCACCCAGTACGACGTGATGGACCCGCCGGTCTACGTGGGCCTGCAGAACTACAAGGAACTGGCCACCGAAGACCCGCTCTTCACCAAGAGCCTGGGCGTGACGCTGTGGTTCGCGGTGCTGGCGGTGCCGGCGCGCGTGGGCTTTGCGCTCTTCGTGGCGCACGTGCTGAACTTCAAGCTGCGCGGCATCAACTTCTTCCGCAGCGCCTTCTACCTGCCCAGCATCCTGGGCGGCAGCATCGCCACCGCGGTGCTGTGGCGCTTTCTGTTCGCGCGCAACGGGCTGGTCAACGGCATCCTGGGGCAGTTCGGCATCGAGCCCATCGCCTGGCTGGCCGACGAGCATTACTCGATGTGGACCATCGTGCTGCTCTTCATGTGGCAGTTCGGCTCGGCCATGGTCATCTTCCTGGCGGCGCTGCAGAACGTGCCGCAATCGCTCTATGAAGCGGCCGAGATCGACGGCGCAAGCCGCTCGCAGCAGTTCTGGCGCATCACGGTGCCGCTGATCACGCCGGTGATCTTCTTCAACGTGATCATGCAGATGGTGCACGCCTTCCAGGAGTTCAACGCGCCTTACATGGTCACCGAGGGCGGGCCTCTCTCCAGCACCTACGTGCTCGCGCTCTACATCTACGACCAGAGCTTCCGCTACTTCAACCTGGGCTACGGCTCGGCACTGAGCTGGGTGCTGTTCGCCCTGGTGGCCGCGCTGGCGGGCCTGAGCTTCTGGAGTTCGAAGTACTGGGTGTTCTACGCCGGTGAAAAAGAGGCGGCCAAGAAATGACGACGTCTGCCTCCCCGGCGCCGCTGCGCGACGCGGCGCCCCCCGTGCCCTGGGTGCGCTACATCGCGCTGGGCGCGGTGTCGCTGCTGATGCTCTACCCGCTGATCTGGCTGGTGGGCGCCACCTTCAAGACCAACGCCGAGATCTTCACCGAGATCGGCTTCTGGCCCAGCCGGCTGGACTTCGGCGCGTATGAAAAGGGCTGGAAGACCAGCACCGAGTACACCTTCGCGACCTACTTCCTCAACAGCTTCATCATCACCGTGCCGCGCATCATCGTCACGGTGATCAGCTGCGTGCTGGTGGCGTACGCGTTTGCGCGCTTCGAGTTCTGGGGCAAGAAGTCGCTGTTCGCCATCATGGTGGGCACGATGATGCTGCCGCTCATCGTGCTGCGGCTGCCGCAGTACCTGATGTTCCGCGAAGTGGGCATGCTCGACAGCTACTGGCCGCTGATCCTGCCCAGCGCCTTCGCCACCGACACCTTCTTCGTGTTCATGCTCGTGCAGTTCCTGCGCGGCATCCCGCGTGACATGGAAGAGGCCGCGATGATCGACGGCTGCAACGCCATCCAGATGCTGTGGCACATCATCGTGCCGCTGCTCAAGCCGGCCATCATCAGCGTGGTCGTCTTCCAGTTCATCTGGACGATGAACGACTTCATGGGGCCGCTGATCTATCTCGCCAGCGTCGAGAAGTACCCCGTGAGCCTGGCGCTGAAGATGAGCATCGGCGCCACCGAAGAGGTCGAGTGGGCCAACGTCATCGCCATCAGCGTGGTGGCCCTGCTGCCTTCCGTTGCGGTGTTCTTTGCCGCCCAGAAACATTTCATCGAAGGTGCCGCCAGCAGCGGCATCAAAGGCTGAGCCATGGCCCGCGTGAGTTTGAGCAAGATCGAGAAGGTCTATCCCAACGGCTTCAAGGCCGTGCACGGCGTCGACCTCGACATCCGTGACGGCGAGTTCATGGTCTTCGTGGGCCCCAGCGGCTGCGCCAAGAGCACGCTGCTGCGCATGGTGGCGGGGCTGGAGAGCATCACCGGCGGCGAACTGCGCATCGGCGACAAGCGGGTCAACGACCTGCCGGCCAAGGCGCGCGGCATCGCCATGGTGTTCCAGAACTACGCGCTCTACCCGCACATGACGGTGTACGACAACCTCGCCTTCGGGCTGAAGCTGGCCGGCACACCGAAGAAGGAACTCGACCTGCGCGTGCGCCAGGCCGCGCAATTGCTGGAGATGGAGCACCTGCTGGAGCGTTACCCCAAGCAGCTGAGTGGCGGCCAGGCGCAACGTGTGGCCGTGGGCCGCGCCATCGTGAAGAAGCCCGAGGTGTTTCTCTTCGACGAGCCGCTCTCCAACCTCGACGCCAAGCTGCGCGCCGCGATGCGCGTGCGCCTGACCGAGCTGCACCAGACGCTGCGCGACCAGGGCCAGCCGGCCACGGTGATCTACGTCACCCACGACCAGACCGAAGCCATGACCATGGGCGAGCGCATCTGCGTGCTCAAGGAAGGCGTGATCCAGCAGGTGGACACGCCCGTGGCGCTGTACGAGAAGCCGGCCAACGCGTTTGTGGCGGGTTTCATCGGCTCGCCCGAGATGAACCTGGTGAAGGCCGAGTTGCAGCCGCTGAACGGCAGCGCTGCTGTCGGCCTGGGCGGGCAGGTGCTGCCGCTGTCGGGCGCCCGCTCTGCGGCACTGGCGGGCCGGCAAGGCGCCATCACCTTCGGCCTGCGGCCCGAACACATCGGCGCGCTGCCGCGCCCGCAGGGCGACAGCCTGCCCGTGCCCGCCACGCTGCGTTTCACCGAGCACATGGGCAGCGAGGTCTATGTGCACTTCAACATCGGCGAACTGCCCTTCAGCGCCCGCGTGCCGGTGGAGCAGGCCAGCGGCCTGCATGGCCTGCAGCGCGGCGCGGCGCTCACCATGCACCTGCAGATGGGCGCGGCCCACCTCTTCGACGCCGCCAGCGGCCTGGCCGTGGCATGAAGCGCCGCCTGCTGCTGCAAGGCCTGGGCGCCGCGACGCTCAGCGCCCCCGCGCTGGCGCAGAAGGATGCGCGTGTGCTGCGCTTCGCGTGGTGGGGCGGCGCGGCGCGCCACGGCGCCACGCTGGCCGCGGTGCGGCTCTTCGAGCAGCGCAACGCGGGCCTGCGCATCAAGTCGGAGTACATGGGCTTCAACGGCTACCTCGAGCGCCTGACCACGCAGGTGGCCGGCGGCAGCGAGCCCGACGTGATGCAGATCAACTGGGCCTGGCTGGCGATGTTCAGCAAGCGCGGCAGCGGCTTCACCGACCTCACGCCGCTGCTGGGCCCGGCCGTGCGCGAACAGTTGCCCGAGGCCGAACTCGCCACCGGCCGCGTGGCCGGCAAGCTCAACGCGCTGCCTGTGAGCTACAGCGCGCGCGTGATGCTGTGGAACCCCAGCACCTTCGAGCGCGTGGGCCTGGCCCTGCCCAAGACCTGGGACGAACTCTTTGCCGCCGGCCCGGTGTTCCGCAACAAGCTGGGCGAGGGCGCCTTTCCGCTGGACGGTGAGCTCTACGACATGATCCTGCTCGCCCAGACCTGGGTGCAGCAGAAACACGGCACGCCCTTCATCGCGCCGGCCACGGCCGAAGGCCCCAGCCGCGTGGCGATGAACGAAGCCGCGGCGCTGGACTGGGTGCGCATCTACCAGCGCCTGGTGAAGGAGCACGTGGCCACGCCGCTGCCGCTGCGCGCCAGCCTGGGCGGCGCTGAAAAGCCCACCGAGCAGCAGCCAGATTGGGTGACCGGCCGCTGGGCCGGCAACTACACCTGGGATTCGGCGATTCCGCTGCGCGCCAGCACGCTGAAGCCCCCGCAGCGCCTGGCCCTGGGCGATTTCCCCACCCTGCCCGGCGCCCTGCACAGCGGCATGTTCGGCCGCCCCACGCTGATGTATGCCGTGGGCCGCCACTGCAAGCAGCCCGAGCTGGCGGCCAGGCTCATCGAGTTTCTGCTCACCGACCTGGACGCCGCACGCCTGCTCGGCCGCACGCGCGGCCTGCCCGGCGCGCGCGGCCCGCTGCAGCAGCTGGAGCGTGAGGGCCAGTTGCCCGCGCTGGAGCTGCAAGCGCACCGGCAGATCCAGGCCCAGCGCGATGCCGGCCGCCTGCCCTTGCCGGGCCCGCTCTTCGAGCACCCGCGAATGCTCAAGTTCATGCGCGAAGTTTTCGAGACGGTGGCGTACAACAAGACCACCGACATCGCCGCCGCGCGCCGCCTCATCACCGATGGCGCTGCGCTACTCAACCGCATCAAGTAAGAACCACGGCGGCCTTGTCGGGCCGAGCCCCTCATGCCCAAGCACACCGAACGCCAGCTGCAATTCGTCACCCGCGCCGACCCCGACACCGGCGCGCGGGTCACGCGGCTCACGCCCACCGACGTCACCTGCCACCGCAATTACTTCTACCAGAAGTGCTTCACGAACGATGGCTCGAAGCTGATCTTCGGCGCCGAGTTCGGCCCCGGCACGAATTGGAACTACCACCTGCTCGACCTGCAAAGCCAGACGGCCGTGCAGCTCAGCGACGGTGCCGGTGAAAACACCTTCGGCGGCTTCCTGAGCCCCGACGACCAGCACCTCTATTTCGTGCGCGGCGGCCGCACGCTGGTGCGCCTGGCACTCCAGGGCCTGCACGAAGACGTGGTCTACACCGTGCCCGAAGGCTGGGTGGGCTACGGCACCTGGGTGAGCAACAGCGCCTGCACGAAGATGGTGGGCATCGAGATCGCGCAGGCCGATTGGTCGCCGCTGTCCGACTGGAAGCAGTTCGCCGAGATGTACCACCGGCAACCGCTGTGCCGGCTGTTCAGCATCGACCTGGCCACCGGCGCACGGACCGTCATCCTCGAACAGAAAGGCTGGCTCGGCCACCCGCAATACCGCCCCGGCGACGACCACACCGTGGCCTACTGCCACGAAGGCCCGCACGACTTGGTGGACGCGCGCATGTGGTTCATCAACGAAGACGGCACCAAGCGCCGCTGCGGCAAGGTGCACGCACCCGGCGAGAGCTGCACGCACGAGTTCTGGGTGCCCGATGGCAGCGCCATGGCCTTCGTGAGCTACTTCAAGGGCGAGCGTGAACGCTGGATCTGCAGCCTGGACCCCGTGACGCTGGAAAGCCGCCAGCTCATGCAAATGCCGCCCTGCTCGCACCTGATGAGCAACCACGACGGCAGCCTGATGGTGGGCGACGGCTGCGGCAGCCCGGCCGACGTGGCCGACGCCAGCAGCCACGCGATCGATCACGACCCCTACCTGCACCTCTTCGACATGCAGGCCGGCACCACCACGCGCATCGCCCGGCACGACAGCAGCTGGAAGGTGCACAAGGGCAACCGGCAGGTCACGCACCCGCACCCCAGCTTCACGCCCGACGGGAAACAGGTGCTGTTCAGCGCCGATGCCGAAGGCGAGCCGGCCCTCTACCTTGCAGACCTGCCTGCGTAAGCCCATGACGCCGAGCCTCGCGCTGCTGCTGCTGTCCACCCTGGCCGGCGCGGCGGCGGCGGCCACGCCCGGCACCGACAACCACACCGGCCCGCTGCGCCCGCAGCTGAGCACGGCCCAGGCCGCCGAACACACCGCGGCGCACTACCTGGCCGACGGCCCCACGCCCTGGGCGCCGGCGGCGGTGGACACCCACGCGCTGAAGCCCGACTTCATCGTCGCCGCCGACGGCAGCGGCACGCACCGCACGGTGCAGGCCGCGGTGGATGCCGTGCCCGCGGCCACCGCCAGCAACAACGGGCGCCGCTGGGTCATCCAGATCCGCCCCGGCACCTACCGCGAGCCCTTGTGCGTGCAAGGCAAGGCCCCGCTGACGCTCATCGGCGTGCCCGGCGATGCCGGCGCCGTGCGGCTGGTGGAAGGCCGCTACAACGCGCAGACCAAACCCGCCGGCACCGCGGCCCACGCCTGCTGGCCCGACCTGGCCGCCACCACCTACGGCACCTACGGCAGCGCCAGCGTGGTGTTCGCCAGCGACGACCTCACCGCCGTCCACCTCACCATCGCCAACGACGCGATGGACGGCGTGAAGGCCGGCCAGGGCTACCCACCCGGCGCCGGTGAAAGCGGCGGCGCGCAGGCCGTGGCGCTGATGACCATCGGCGACCGCGTGCTGCTGGAACGCGTGCACCTGCTCGCCCACCAGGACACGCTGCACGTGCGCCGCGCGAAACCCACGCTGCCTGGCCGCGTGCTGGTGCGTGCCAGCCTGATCGCCGGCGATGTGGACTACATCTTCGGCAACGCCACGCTCGTCATCGACGACAGCACCATCCTGCAGCGCGCCGGCCGCCGCCAGCCGCCCAACGGCGGCCACGTGCTGGCGCCCAGCACACCGGCCGCGGCGCGCCTGGGTTTCCTGGTGCAGCGCACGCGCTTCACGGCCGAGCCGGGCGTGGCGCCCGCCAGCATCAGCCTGGGGCGGGCCTGGGACGAAGGCGTGGCGCGCGGCACCTGGCAGCCGGGCGTTTCGCCCAACGGCCAGGTGCTGATCCGCGACAGCCAGCTCGGGCCCCACCTGGGCGGCTGGTCGGCCAGCACCTCGCGCCGGCCTTTTGCGGCCACGGGCGAGCAGGCCAACCGCTTCTTCGAGTTCAACAACCGGGCGCTGCCGGCCGACCCGGCGCGCGAAGTGCTGGCTGCCGATGGCGGCTGGGCCGCAGCCGAAGGCGGCACGCGCGGCGGCGCCGAGGCCGCGCCCGAAGACGTGCACACCGTGCGCACGGCCGCGCAGCTGCGCGCCGCACTGAAGCCCCACCTCGGCACCGACGGCCGCCCCGGCGTGCAGCGCCCGCGCCTGGTGAAGATCGCCGGCCGCATCGACCTGGCCCAGGCCGACGACGGACGCGCCCTGGGCTTCGATGACTTCCGCGACCCCGCCTTCAGCTGGGACGCCTTCGAAGCCGCCTACGCCCCTGCCACCTGGGGCAAGAAGAAGCCCGAAGGCCCGCTGGAAGAAGCCCGCCAGCGCTCGGCCAAACGCCAGGCCGCGCAGGTGATGGTGGCCGTGCCTTCCAACACCACGATCGTGGGCCTCGGCGCCGGCGCCGAGATCACGGGCGGCGGCCTGGTGCTCGACGGCGTGCAGCAGGTCGTCCTGCGCCACCTGCACCTGCGCCGCGCCTACGACCACTTCCCGGCCTGGGATCCGAACGACAACGCCGGCGGCGAATGGAACTCGGCCTACGACACGCTGATGCTGCGCAACGCGCGCCACGTGTGGGTGAACCACTGCCTGTTTGACGATGGCGTCCCCGCGACCCCGTCCGAGCGCGTGATCTTCGGCCGACCGCTGCAGCGCTTCGATGGCCTGCTCGACATCATCCGCGGCAGCCAGTTCGTCACCGTGAGCCACAGCCATTTCCGCGGCCACGACAAGACCGTGCTCATCGGCAACAGCGACAGCCTCACCAGCGACGACGGCAAGCTGCAGGTGACGCTGCACCACAACCTCTGGGAAGACGTGAAGGAGCGCGCCCCGCGCGTGCGCTACGGGCAGGTGCACCTGCTGAACAACCTCTACCTCGTCAACCCCGGCAGCGAGTTCGGCTACTCGCTGGGCCTGGGCCAGGGCTCGCGCGTGTTCAGCGAAAGCAACGCCTGGCAGACACCACCCACGGTGGCGCCCGCCCAGCTGGTGCGTGTGCTCAAGGGCAGCCTCTTCCGCGACCAGGGTTCGCTGCACAACGGCCGGCTGCTGGACCTGGCCGCCACGCTGCGCGCCAGCGGCGCCAGCGTTTCCGATGCGCTGGGCTGGCACCCCCCCCACCCGCCCGCTGCCGACCCAGCTGCATCCGTGCCCGCCCGCGTGCGCGCCACGGCCGGGCCGGGGTGGTTGTGGCTGGGGGCCCCATGAGCCGCGGCGCCAGCGCCCGCAGGCCGGCGCCCGCCGTGCCCGCCAGTCGGTTCACAATATCTTCTGAAACGCCAGCCCGAAACGATCGAAACAACATGGACGACGACAGCTACGACGCCCGGCAGCCCGAATCGGTGGCCGCGGTCCTGAAAGTCTTCGCCATCCTGCAGTCGCTGTCGGAGCGGGACGAAACCGGCATCAGCGAACTCTCGGTGCGCCTGGCCATGCCCAAGGCCACGGTCTACCGCTTCCTGCAGACGATGAAGACGCTGGGCTACGTGCGCCAGCAGGTCGACAGCGAGCGCTACGGCCTGTCGATGCGCATGTTCGAACTCGGCGCCAAGGCGCTGCAGTACCCGGATCTCGTGGAGATCTGCAAGCCGCACATGCAGAGCCTGAGTGACGCCACTGGCGAGACGGTGCACCTGGGCACGCTGATCGACAGCGAGATCATCTACGTGCACAAGGTCGACAGCCGCCACATGCTGGGCATGTACTCGCGCGTGGGGCGCCGCGCGCCGCTGCACTGCACGGCCATCGGCAAGGTGCTGCTGGCCTGGGAGAGCCCGGCCCGCCGCGCGCAGATCCTGCAAGGCTGCGACTTCAAGCCCTACCGCGAGAAGACCATCACCACGCTGGAAGCCTTCAACGCCGAACTCGAACGCACGCTGGCCCAGGGCTTCGGGCAGGACCGCGAAGAGTTCGACGACCACATCCGCTGCGCCGGCATCCCCATCTTCGACCGCCAGAACCAGGTGGTGGCCGGCCTGAGCGTGAGCTTCCCCACCTTCCGCTACGACACCGCGCGCGAGCCCGAACTCGTGGCCATGCTGCGCGACGCCAGCCGCGACATCTCGCGCCAGCTGGGCTGCACGCAGTTCCCGCTGGACCCGGTGGAAGCCCCCGGCGCCCGCCGCTGAACCCGCACCCGAAAGCCTGCCGATGAAGCCCAACCCCCTGCGCCAGCTGTGGGCGCAAGACCGCGCGGCGCTCAACGGCTGGCTGGCCGTGCCCAACAGCTTCAGCGCCGAGGTGATGGCGCGACAGGGCTACGACACCCTCACCATCGACCTGCAGCACGGCCTGGCCGACGCCGGCGCGCTGGTGCCGATGCTGCAGGCCCTCAGCACCACCGCCACCGTGCCCGTGGTGCGCGTGCCCTGGCTGGAGCCGGGCATCCTGATGCGCGCGCTCGACGCCGGCGCCATGGCCGTCATCTGCCCCATGGTCAACACGCGAGAAGACGCGCAGAAGCTCGTGGCCTGGACGCACTACGCCCCGCAGGGCACGCGCAGCGTGGGCCCCATCCGCGCGGTGCAGCTGCACGGGCCCGAGTACGTGGCGCGCGCGAACAGCGAGATCGTGGTCTTCGCGATGATCGAAACCGCGCAGGCGCTGGACAACCTCGACAGCATCCTCTCGGTGGAAGGGCTGGACGCGGTCTACGTCGGCCCGTCCGACCTCTCGATGAGCCTGGGCTGCAAGCCCACCTTCGACGATGTCGAGCCGAAAGTGCAGCAGGCCATCGAGCACATCGCCCAGCGCGCGAAGGCGCACGGCCTGTTCGCGGGCATCCACAACGGCCGCACCGAGGTGGCGCAGGCGCGCATCGAACTCGGCTACCGCTTCGTGACGCTGGCCTCCGACGTGAACCTGCTCGTGGAAGGTTCGCGCCGCGTGCTGGGCGCCATGCGCGGCAGCCTGGGCGCCGACCTGGGCGCGCGGGCCAAGCCATGAAGCCCCTGAAACCAGCCACGGCGCCGCAGCCCTTCACGCTGCGCGGCGAACTCATCACGCTGGACGCCCTGCTCAAGGCCACCGGCCTGGTGGGCAGCGGCGGCGAGGCCAAGCTGCTCATCACCGAGGGCCAGGTGCGTGTGGACGGCGAGGTGGAAACCCGCCGCGGCCGCAAGCTGCGCGGTGGTGAGACGGTGCAGGTGGGCGGCACCCAAGTGCAGGTGCAAGCCGGGCCCGCGCCGGGCTGAGAGACACTCGCGGGCATGGACTACCCGCGCTACGACCCCGCTTCCCCGCTGACCCCGCTGCAGCCCGACGAACTGCAGGCGCTCGACCACCTGCTGCAGACGCTGCAGGCCACGCAGGACGGCGTGATGAGCCTGGATGGCGCCGACGGCTTCCTCACCGCGCTGGCGGTGGCCCCGGCCGGCCTGCTGGCCGAGCTGCCCACCGCCGAGTGGCTGCCCCAGGTGTGGGGCGGCGACAGCCCGCAGGGCCACGACGCGGCCGAGCCCTTCGCCAGCAAGCGCCTGCGCAAGAACACCGTGGTGCAGTTGCTGCGCCACCTGCGCCACGTGCAGGCCGAGCTGCAGCGGCCCGACGATTGGCAGCCCATCTTCAGCATCGCCGAACAGGGCGCCGACGAGTGGGCCGACGCCAGCGACTGGTGCGCCGGCTTCCTGCAGGCGGTGGACCTGTGGCCCAGCGCCTGGGACACCCCCGGCGGCGGCCCCTGGGGCGAGCCCGCACTGGCCCCGCTGCTGCAGCTGGGCGGCGGCCTGGACGGCGTGGACACGCCCGCGGTCGACGCCGAGGGCAACCCGCTGGACTTCGACGACCCGGCCTGCGTGGACCGCCTCAGCCGCGCCGTGCCGGATGGCGTGCTGCGCCTGCAGGCGCTGCTAGCGGCCTGAGCGCAGGCCTGAGCGCCGCCCTCAGCGCCAGGGCGGCGCGGGCAGCAGCACCAGGCCCCAGGTGAAGGGCACGCCCAGCAGCGTCAGCAGCACGGCGGCGCTGCCCAGGTCTTTCGCACGGCCCAGCAGCGGCTGCAGCTCCAGCGACACGGCATCGGCCAGCGCCTCGATGGCCGAATTCAGCAGCTCCACCACCAGCACCGCCACCACGCTGGCCACCATCACCAGCAACTGCCAGCGCCCCGGCGCGAGGAAGGGCGCCGCCACCAGCAGCGGCGCGGCCAGCAGCAGCTCTTGCCGGAAAGCGGCTTCGTGGCGCACCGCGGCGCGCAGGCCGGCCCACGAGTAACGCAGCGCGCGGAAGACGCGGCCGATGCCGCCGCGGCTCTTGTAGGCGGCGGCCGGCGGGCTGGTGGGCGGGGCGGGTGCAGGCATGAGGCTTATTGGGCGGCGGGCGGTACAGCATTTCAGGGTAGCACCAGCACACAGAGACAATCGGCCGGGCGAACCCCTGCCCTCCCTGCCCGGCCCGCCCACGCCCTGATGCCTGAAGACGCCGTCACCGCCGCACCCTCACCCTCTGCCGACGATGCCGAGGCCGCCCGCAGCGCGCAGGCGCGCCTGCGCTTCTGGCAGCGCGTGGACGAAGCGCTGGCCCAGGGCCGGCTGCACAAGCTGGTGCTGGCCCAGCCCGAAGGCGTGCAGCCTGAAGACCTGCAGCGCATCACGGCGCGCCCGCTGCAGCTGCGTGGCGAAGCCTGCCTGAGCCTCGTCTACAGCCACCGCACGCGCGACGTGACGAAGAACCTGCCGCTGGCCGAGGCCCGGGCGCTGCTGCCCACGCTGGCCGGCAAGCCGGGCTTCCGCAAGCTGCACCTGCTGGCGGCCGATGGCGAAAGCCAGCTGGCCATCAGCAAACGCGGCAAGGCGCTGTTCAGCCACACGGCGTCTGCGGCGGCCCCCCCGGCGGCAGACGTCGCCGAGACCGCCGGCCACGACCGCGAGAAGCAGCGCTGGATCGACCTGCAGGCACCCTTCCTCACGGCGTTGGGCGTGACCACCCCGCAGGGCACGCTGGTGCCCGCGATGGCGCGCAAGTGGAAGCAGATCAACAAGTTCGTCGAGGTGTTTGCGCACGCGCTGCAGCGCTCGCCGCTGGCCGGCGCGCCGGTGGTGAAGGTGGCCGATTTCGGCGCCGGCCGCGGCTACCTGACGTTTGCCATCCACCACTGGCTGCAGCACGGGCTGGGTGTGCAGGCCGAGGTGCACGGCGTGGAGCTGCGGCCGGATCTGGTGCAAGAGGCCCAGGCCAGCATCCAGCGGCTGGGCCTGCAGGGCCTGCGCTTCGAGGCCGGCGACGTGCGTGATTTCCAGCCCGGCGCGATGAACGTGATGATCGCGCTGCACGCTTGCGACACCGCCACCGACCACGCTATCCACCTGGGCCTGCAGGCCGGCGCCGAGATCATCCTGTGCAGCCCCTGCTGCCACAAGCAGATCCGCCCGCAGCTGCTGAGCCCGCACCCGCTGCGGCCGGTGTTCCAGCACGGCATCCACGCCGAACAGCAGGCCGAGATGCTGACCGACAGCCTGCGCGCGCTGCTGCTGGAAGCACGCGGCTACGACACCCAGGTCTTCGAGTTCATCACGCTGGAACACACGCGCAAGAACAAGATGATCCTGGCCGTGAAGCGGCCGGCCAACGCCGCCACGGCGCGCCAGCGCGAGGCCGCACTGGCGCAGGTGGCCGAGCTCAAACGCTTCTTCGGCATCCGCGAACAGGCGCTGGAAACGCTGCTGCAGGCCGAGGCCTGAAGCCCGAGAACGACAAGGAGACCCACCCATGGCCGAATCGCACGAACACACGCACGACCACCCGCGCTGGCAGCACGACGGCGTGCGCGTGGTGCCTGCCAACCAGCTGGACGCGAACACCGCGCAGACGCCGGGCATGGACCGCAAGGCCGCCATCAACTTCGCGCGCGTGGGTGCGCAGAAGCTGTGGGCCGGCACGGTGCACATCCACCCCGACGCCAAGACCGGCGCCCATCACCACGGGCCGCTGGAGAGCGTGATCTACGTGATCAAGGGCCGCGCGCGCATGCGCTGGGGCGAGCGGCTCGAGTTCACCGCCGAGGCCGGCCCGGGCGACTTCATCTACGTGCCGCCCTTCGTGCCGCACCAGGAGATCAACGCCAGCGCCACCGAGGTGCTGGAGTGCGTGCTCTGCCGCAGCGACGGCGAGGCCGTGGCCGTGAATCTCGACATCACCCCTGTCGAACAACCCACCACGGTCGCCTGGGTGGATCCCACGCACCCCGCCCCGCGATGAGCGCTGCGCTGCACGACCCGCGCGCCTTTTTGTGCCACCTCTACGACACCGCCGTGCAGCGCGCGCTGCCGGCGCTGAACACCGCTGCGCACCTGCCGCCACCGCCCGACACCGAAGGCCCGCGGCGCGGCCGCACGGTGGTCATCGGCGCGGGCAAGGCCGGCGGTGCGATGGCGGCGGCCGTGGACGCACTTTGGCCCGCTGCCGCGCCGCTCAGCGGCCTGGTGGTGACGCGCTACGACCACGTGCCGCCGGCCTACCGCGCCCGGCCGGGGCGCATCGAGGTGGTGGAAGCCCGCCACCCCGTGCCCGACGAAGCCGGCCGCCAGGCCGCGCAGCGCATCGCGGCGATGGTGCAGGGTCTGACCGAACACGACCTCGTGCTGTGCCTCGTCAGCGGCGGCGGCTCGGCCTTGCTCTCGCTGCCCGCGCCGGGGCTGACGCTGGAAGACAAGCAGGCCATCAACCGCGCGCTGCTGAAGAGCGGCGCCGCCATCGACGAGATGAACTGCGTGCGCAAGCACCTGAGCGCCATCAAGGGCGGCCGCCTGGCCGCGCTGTGCGCGCCGGCGCGCGTGGTGACGCTGCTGATCAGCGACGTGCCCGGCGACGCGCCCGAGGTCATCGCCAGCGGCCCCACCGTGCCCGACGCCAGTACCTGCGCCGACGCGCTGGCCATCTGCCGCCGTTACGGCATCGCGCTGCCGCCGGCGGCGCTGGCGGGGCTGGAAAGCGGCGCCTTCGAAACGCCCAAACCCGGCGACCCGCTCTTCCACGGCCACCAGGTGCACATGCTGGCCACGCCGCAGCAGGCGCTGGAAGCGGCTGCCGAAGCCGCGCGCGCGGCCGGTGTGGAAGCGCACATCCTCAGTGACGAAATGGAAGGCGAAAGCCGCGTCGTCGGCCAAGTGCAGGCGGCGCTGGCGCGCGCGGTGGCGCGGCGCGGCGCGCCCTTCGCGAAGCCCTGCGTGATTCTTTCTGGCGGCGAGACCACGGTCACGGTGCAAGGCCAGGGTGGCAAGGGCGGGCGCGCCACCGAGTTCCTGCTCGGCTGCGCCATCGCACTGCAGGGCCAGCCCGGCGTGCACGTGCTGGCCGCCGACACCGACGGCATCGACGGCCTGGAAGACAACGCCGGCGCCATCGTCACCCCCGACACGCTGGCCCGCGCCGCGGCGCTGGGCCTGAAGCCGCCGGAGTTCCTCGACCGCCACGACGCCTACAGCTTCTTCGCGGCCTTGGGCGACCTGGTGGTGCCGGGGCCGACCTACACCAACGTCAACGACTTCCGGGCGGTGCTGGTGAACTGAACGACCCCATCGGGTGCGCGCCGCGTGCTCGGCGATGGCACGAGCAGCGTGGGACTGGCCCCGCGCCAGCCTCCGGCTCGACCGCCCCCCAAACGCGGGCACCGCCTTCGAACCCATGCGTCCCTGCGCGTGTTAGCGTCCGCCAGTGCACGGCGCTGGCGCTGCCCACGACAGGTGCCGTCTTTCACGCCACCGATCACCCACAGGTCTGACATGCCCCTCACCACCCGCGCTGCCGCCGCTGGCGCCCTGTTCCTGATGCTGGCCGGCCCCGGCGCAGCGGGCATCATCGATTCGCGATCGGCATCCCCCTCCTACGGCTGGGACTCGCAATCGCAGTTTGCGGCGAATCCGGCAAGCGTCGGCGGCGGCAGTTTCACGGCCGACGGCACGCGGCTCGACTCGTTCACGCTCAACATCCAATTCGGTGCAGGCTTCTTCCGCGCGGTGGTGATGGCCATCGGGTTCGACAGCTCCGTCGGCATGAATGCCCCCATCGGGTCGGTCCTGTGGCAAAGCGACGATCTGCCCGCGGACCTCGTCTCGGGCGATCTGTTCTTTGCTCCAAATCTCACCTTGACCGTGGGGCTGGAGTACTTCATCGGCGTCGACACCGGCCTGGTGACGAACACGGCGGGAGGCCGGCTCTCGCTGAGCGCGGTCGGTGGCACGGCAATCGACGGCGGCCGCTTCTACGCCAACTACGGTGGCAGCGGGTACTCCGCCCTCCCGGACATGGACATCGCGTCGCGGATCGAGATGAGCTCGCCCACGGTGCAGACGCCCTCGCAGCCCGTGCCGGAGCCTTCGGCCCTGGCGCTTGTGGGCGCTGCCCTGGCCGGGCTGATGCTGACGGCACGCGGCGGCAGACGGCGGACGCCAGCCGATGCCGGCTGAAGGCCCTGCGGGCGGGTGGCTCGCGGGCCTTCGGCTGCCGTCAAGGCGCCAGTTGACCGTTGTCGAACGGGTAGCGCACCCCCACCGCCGCCCGTAGCCGGTCCAGCGTGGCCACCAGCGCCAAGCTCTCGGCGTGCGGCATGCCCGGGCTTTCCACCAGACCGGCGCGCACGCAGCGCATGGCCTCGCGGATCTCGCCTTCGAAACCGTTGATCTCGAAAGGCCGCTCCACGTTGCGCGTCTCACCGTCCTGGCGCACCAACGTCGCCCGCGTGCCCTGCCAGAAAGCCTGCGGCACGACGATGCTGCCGCGCTCGCCCAGCAGGTGCAGGCTGTTGTCGCCCTCGCTGTCGAAGGCACAGAAGAACTGCACCACGGCGCCGCCTTCGTACACGAGTTGCGCACTCACGCGCTGGTCCACGCCCGTGGGCGCCAGCAGGCCCTGCGCATGCACGGCCGTCAGCGCAGGGCAGGCGCCCAGGGTCTGCTCCAGCGCCCAGCGCGACAACGCCACGTTGTAGACGCCGATGTCCAGCAGCGCGCCGCCGGCCAGGGCAGGGGCGAAGCAGCGGTGCGACGGGTCGAAACCGAGCCGGAAGGCAAAGCTGCTGTGCACGGCCCGCAAGGGGCCGATGTCGCCACGGCGCAGCCAGGCGCCGATCTCGCCATACAGCGGCAAGAAACGCGACCACAGCGCCTCCATGAGGAAAACGCCCCGCTCGCGCGCCAGCGCCACCAGCGGCCGCGCCTGCGCCAGCGTGGGCACGAGCGGCTTCTCGCACAGCACCGGCAGGCCGGCCTGCAGGCAGGCCCGCACCGCTTCGGCATGGGCGCTGTGCGGCGTGGCGATGTAGACGGCGTCCAGGTCGCCGCGCGACAGCAGCGCGGCCACGCTGGGCGAGGCCGCCACGGGGGCGGGCCCGCTCCAACGTTCTGCGAAGGCACGGCTGCGCGCTTCGTCACGCCCGGCCACCGCCACCAGGCGAGCGCCGGGCAGGCCCTGCACGGCTTCGGCAAAGCGGTGGGCGATGGCGCCCGGGCCGATCAGGCCCCAGCGGAAATCAAGGTCGCTCATGGGCGGGTGGCGGATTCGGTGGAAGGCAAAGACAGGCTCACCGTTCGGACCCCGAGGTCCACGCCGGCAGGCGGTAGTCGGTGGCCAGCGCCAGCGCGCGCAGGCCGAAGGTGGCGGCTGCGGCCAGCAGCACGGCGGCGCTGTCGTCCAGGCCGAGGCTGCGCGCCGCCACCAGCACCCAGCCCCCGGCGAAGGCGCACACGGCGTACGGCCGGTGGTCGCGGAAGGCGCTCGGGATCTCGTTGCAGACGATGTCGCGCAGCACGCCGCCGAACACCGCCGTCACCACGCCCATCAACACGGCCACGATGGCCGGCAGGCCCTGCGCCAGCGCCAGCTGCGTGCCGCCCGCGCTGAAGAGGCCCAGGCCCACGGCATCGGGCCACTGCATGGCGCGCTCGGTGGGCGCGAAGTGACGCCGGCGCAGCAGCAGCATCGCGACGATGCAGCCGCCCAGCAGCGCCCACAGCCAGCCGGCGTGCTCCACCCAGAAGAAGGGCCGGCGGTCGAGCAGCACGTCGCGCAGCGTGCCGCCGCCGAAGGCCGCCAGGCCCGCCACGACGCACACGCCCACGGCGTCGAGCCGCTTGCGCGCCGCCTCCATCAGGCCCGAGAGCGCAAAGGCGACGGTGGCGGTGGCTTCCAGTGTGGTCAGCAGCAGCGGCAACAGGGCGGGTTCGCGCATGGCAGCAGCTTAGCGGCTGCCCGCAACGGCCCGCAGCCGGTGCCTCAGGCGCGGCCGCCCTGCAGCCGGAACACAGCGACCGCCTGCACCATGCGCGCAGCCTGCTGCTTGAGGCTCTCGGCGGCGGCGGCCGACTGTTCCACCAGCGCCGCGTTCTGCTGCGTGGCGCGGTCCATCTGGTTGACGGCCTCGCCCACCTGGCCCACGCCATGGCTCTGCTCGCGGCTGGCGGCGCTGATCTCGGACACGATCTGGTTCACGCGCTCGATGGCGCCGACGATCTCGCTCATCCTCTGCCCGGCTTCGCTCGCCAGCGAAGTGCCTTGTTCCACCCGGTCGACGCTGCTGCCGATCAGCGCCTTGATCTCGCGCGCGGCCGTCGCGCTGCGCTGCGCGAGGTGGCGCACTTCGCTGGCCACCACGGCGAAGCCACGGCCTTCTTCACCGGCGCGGGCCGCTTCCACCGCCGCATTCAAGGCCAGGATGTTGGTCTGGAAGGCGATGCCGTCGATGACGGCGGTGATGTCGGCGATGCGGCGCGAGGCCTCGTGGATGGCGGTCATCGTGCTGACCACCTGGCCCACCACCTCGCCGCCGCGCGCCGCCACCCGCGACGCCCGTTGCGCAAGTTCGTTGGCCTGCTGCGCGTTGTCGGCGTTGTGGCGCACGGTGGTGCCGAGTTCGTCCATCGTGGCGGCGGTCTGCTGCAGCGCCGCGGCCTGCTCTTCGGTGCGCGAGGACAGGTCGAGGTTGCCCTGGGCGATCTGCTCGCTGGCCGTGGCCACGCCCTCGGCGTTGCCCCGCACGTGCCTCACCACGTCGGCCAGCGAACGCTGCATCTGCTGCAGCGCGTGCAGCAGGGGCGAAAGCTCGTCGCGGCGGGCGTCGTCAGGGGCGATGCTCAGGTCGCCGTCGCGCACCTGCTCGGCCACGCGCTGGGCCTGGGCAACACGCCGGCGCAACGCGCGGGCCAGGCGCCAACTGGCCGCCACCAGCCCGCAGGTGATCAGCAGCACCAGCCCTTCCAGCAGCTGCAAGGTGGCGTCGACGCGGCCGGCCACCGTTTCGATGTCGGCGGCCAAGGCCTCTTCCTGGTAGCGCAGCGTGGCGCCCAGCACCGAGACCAGCGCGTCGCGCGCAGGCATGGTGCGTTCGACGAGGTGGGCAAAGGCCTCGTCCTTCCGGCCTTCGCGGATGAGGGCGATGTTGGCCTCGCCCTCGCGCCAGAACGCGGCCATCGCGGGCGGCAGCGCGGCGTAGCGCTCGCGACCAGCGGCCGTGAACAGGCCCTTCTCGTAGGCCTGCTGGTGGCCCGCAATGTCCTGCCGCAGCCGGCCGATGGCCTGCAGCGTGGCTTCGAGTTCCGCCGCGTTGCGCACCAGCAAGGCATGGCGCAATTGCAGCGAGACGCGGGTGACCCCCAGTTCCAGCTTCGCGATCTGGTCCAGCTGCGGGATGCGGGTGGTGCCGGTGTGGTGCGCGGCAGCCACCACAGCGCTGAGCTTGACATGCGCCGTCAGCGCCATCGCCACCAGCGCGAGGCTGACAAGCGCGGTCATCAGGTACAGACGGGCGGCGAAGCTCAGACGGGACACGGCGCGCATGGGTACTCCAGGAGGCAAGGCTTCAGGGCAACCGCCCTGTGCGGACGCTCACGAAGGGGCCAGCGGCACCTGCGAAGTCGCCCCCGGAGTTTAGGGTTTCACGGCCTTCAATTGATTCAATTGATATTTATGCCGTCTATTTATATTCTTTATGCGACATTTTTCGTCGCTCATGCGCCCTCCGACGGCGCTCACCACTTGCAGCCGCTGTCCGGCTTGACCGCATCGGCCAGCAGCGGCAAGGCGGCGGCCAGGCCGCCGCCGCGGTAGGCCTCGCGGCAGTCGGCCCGGGCCGACTTGGCGATGTCGCGGCCGAGCTTCTCGTCCACCTCCGGCGGGCGGGGCAGCACCGGCAGCGCGCCCGCGCTGCGCCCGCGCGAGAGCTCGCCGCCCCGGGGGCGCTGCAGCGTCAAGTTCAGGCGCGGTGGCACGCTGGCCGCGGGAGCCGGGGGGGTGGCGACATCGCGGCCCAGCTGGGCGCCGGCATCGGGTTGCCCGGTTTTCAGCGGTGGCCGTGAAGGCGGGCTGCCAGGCGCGGCGCCCGGCACGGCAGCGCCTGGCGCCGGCTCCGCTGCGGCCATCGGCACGGCCTGGGCCGGCAGGGCCGGCGGCGCCAGCCGGGCCGGTGCCGCAGCCAGGGGTTCGGCGGCTATCGGCGCCAGGGTCGGCGCCAGGGTCGGCGCCACGGTCGCCGCCGCAGGGGCGGGCACGGCAGGCCTGGCCAGGCGCTGCAGCGGGGCGGCCGTGGGCGGCAGCTCGGTGGGCAGCACAGGCAAGGCTGCCGCCGGGGCCAGGGGTTCGATCGGTGCCAGGGCTGCCGCACCGGCACGCACGGCGGGCGCCTGCAGGCTGCGTTCGGCCGGCACGGGCTGGGGCGCCACCGCGGCCGGGGCTGCCGGGTTGGCGGCCGGAACCGCCTGGGCCAGGGGCGGAGCCGGTGCCGGTTCAGGCGACGCGGTCGGTACCGGCACGGGCATGGGCACGGCGGCCAGGGCTGGCGGCTCGGGGATGGCCACGGCTTCGGGTTCGGCAGCGCTGCGTTCTTCCAGCACGCGCCCAGGGGGCGGTGGCGGCGCCGGCACGACCGCGGGGCCCGGCTCGGCCGCCCAGCGGCCCAGTTGGGCGGCGCCTGGTTCGGCGGCCACGGCCGGCGCCTCGCTGCGCACCTGGCCACCCCAGCGCGGCTGCGTGCCAGTACCGGTCGGCCCCTCGGGCACGGCCGGCGCTGGCGGCAGCACTTCTTGTGTCGCGCCCGGGGTCACCGGCCCCTGCAAGGTGATGTTGAGCGTGCCGGCCACGCCCTGCCCGGGCGCTGCTGTGCCGCCCGGCGCGTTGCCCAACATCAGCACCAGCCACACGTGCAGCAGCGCGGCCAGCAGCAGGCAGCGCCGCATGAAGGGTGTGAGCGCGGGGCGCGCCACCACCGGCACCGGCGCCGCCGGCCAGGCCACCACCAGCCGGAGCGCTGGCGCACGCACGGCCTGCGCCGGGCGCACCGCTTCCGGCGCCGAGGCATCGGCACCGGGCAGCAGGCGCAGGGCGGGCAGGCTCATCGCGAAGGCAGGCAGTCAGCGTGGGGCGAGGTGCGGATTCAGGCGCGAACAGGGCCACCCGGCGGGCGCCTGACGGCCATGCACACCTTCGCAGGCCCCCCCGGCGCTGTCAACGCACCCATCGCATGAACAGGCCGGCCGGCACCGCCCATTTCCCGGCGAAGCCGCGCTCTCGGGTCTAATCCAAGCTGGCTTCAACCCTGCACCGTCATGAACCAGCTCGACCAGCTCAAGCAGCACACCACCGTGGTGGCCGACACCGGCAACTTCCACCAGCTCGCGGCCTTCGCGCCGCAGGATGCCACCACCAACCCCAGCCTCATCCTGAAGGCCGTGCAGCAGCCCGAGTACGCGCCGCTGCTGGCCGAGACCGTGGCGGCGCACCGCGGCGCTGCGCTGGAGGCCATCGTCGACGAGGTGCTGGTGCGCTTCGGCCGCGAGATCCTGAAGGTGGTGCCCGGCCGCGTGAGCACCGAGGTCGACGCGCGCCTGAGCTTCGACACCGCCGCCACCGTGGCGCGCGCGCAGCGGCTGATGGGCCTGTACGAAGCCGCAGGCATCGGCCGCGAGCGGGTGCTGATCAAGATCGCGGCCACCTGGGAAGGCATCCGCGCCGCCGAGGTGCTGGAGCGCCAGGGCATCCGCTGCAACCTCACGCTGCTGTTCGCCTTCTGCCAGGCCGTGGCCTGCGGTGATGCCGGCGTGCGCCTGATCAGCCCCTTCGTCGGCCGCATCTACGACTGGTACAAGAAGCAGGCCGGCACCGCCTGGGACGAAGCGGCCATGGCCGGCGCGAACGACCCCGGCGTGAAGAGCGTCACCGCCATCTTCAACCACTACAAGCGCCACGGCATCGAGACGCAGGTGATGGGCGCCAGCTTCCGCAACGTGGGCCAGATCACCGCGCTGGCCGGCTGCGACCTGCTGACCATCAGCCCCGAATTGCTGGCCCAGCTGCAGGGCAGCGCGGCACCGCTGGCGCGTGCACTGGACGCCGAGGCCGCGCGCAGCCTGGCGCTGCCGGCCCTGCACCACGACGAAAAGAGCTTCCGCTGGGCCTTGAACGAAGACGCCATGGCGACCGAGAAGCTCGCCGAAGGCATCCGCGCCTTCGCCGTGGATGCGGGCAAGCTCGACAAGCTCATCGAGGCGGCACGCGCATGAAACGGTGTGACCAGACGGCCGCCTGGGCCGCCCTGCAAGGCCACTACCAGGCCCATGGCCGGGGCTTCGACCTGCGCGAGGCCTTCGCGCGCGACGCCGGCCGCTACACCGCGATGGGCATCGAGGCCCCCGAGGTCTACGCCGACCTCAGCAAGAACCTGCTGGACACCGCCACGCTGCACTTCCTGCTCGACCTCGCGCGCGAGTGCGGCCTGGAAACGCAGCGCGACGCGCTGCTGCGCGGCGAGCCCGTCAATGGCACCGAGGGCCGCGCGGTGCTGCACACCGCGCTGCGCGCACCGCAGGGCACGGCCCCCTTCAGCGACGACGTGCATGGCGTGCTCGACCACATGCTCGCCTACGCCGACGGCGTGCGCGCCGACTGGGCTTTCACCGACATCGTCAACATCGGCATCGGCGGCAGCGACCTCGGCCCGCAGATGGTGGTGCGCGCGCTGGAGAGCTACACGCACTCGGGCCAGCGCCTGCACTTCGTGAGCAACGTCGACGGCCACGACCTCGCGCCGCTGCTGCAGCGCCTGGACCCGAACAAGACGCTGTTCATCGTCGCCAGCAAGACCTTCACGACGCAGGAGACCATGGCCAACGCGCAGGCCGCGCGCGACTGGTTCCTCAGCGCCGGCGGCCACGCCATCTCGCGCCACTTCGTGGCCACCACCACCAACATCGAGGCGGCCGCAGCTTTCGGCATCAGCACCACCTTCGGCTTCTGGGACTGGGTGGGCGGCCGCTACTCGCTGTGGAGCGCGATCGGCCTGCCCATCGCCATCGCCATCGGCAGCGCGAACTTCCGTGAACTGCTGGCCGGCGCGCACGCGATGGACCGCCACTTCGCCGAAGCCCCGCTGGAAAGGAACCTGCCGGCGCTTCTGGGCCTGCTGGACCTCTGGTACCGCAACTTCCACGGCTTCGGCAGCCGCAGCGTGGCGCCCTACCACCAGGGCC
This sequence comes from Rubrivivax rivuli, assembly GCF_004016505.1. Classification (GTDB taxonomy): domain Bacteria; phylum Pseudomonadota; class Gammaproteobacteria; order Burkholderiales; family Burkholderiaceae_C; genus Rubrivivax; species Rubrivivax rivuli. The sequence goes on from NZ_SACR01000002.1 coordinate 579,048, forward strand.
TGGCGCGCCTGCCGGCCTACCTGCAGCAGCTGGAGATGGAAAGCAACGGCAAGCGCGTCGACGTGCACGGCGCCGCCCTGCCCTTCGGCACCAGCCCGGTGGTGTGGGGCGAGCCCGGCACCAACGGCCAGCACGCCTACTTCCAGATGCTGCACCAGGGCACCGACGTCATCCCGGTGGAGTTCATCGCCGTGAAGACGCCCAGCCACCCCTGGGCCGGCCAGCACCACAAGCTGCTGGCCAACTGCCTGGCGCAGAGCCAGGCGCTGATGCTGGGCAAGACGGCGGCCGAGGCCGCCACCGAGAAGGCGCCCACGGCCAGCGCCAGCATCGCGCCCGAGGTGCTGGCGCAGCACCGCAGCTTCCCCGGCAACCGGCCCAGCACCACCTTCGTGCTGGAAGCGCTGACGCCGCGCAGCCTGGGCGCGCTGGTGGCGATGTACGAACACCGCGTCTTCACCAGCGGCGCGCTCTGGGGCATCAACAGCTTCGACCAGTGGGGCGTGGAGCTGGGCAAGGCGCTGTGCAACCAGCTTCTGCCACGCCTGGCCAGCGGCGACACGGCAGGGCTGGACGCCTCCACCGCCGGGCTGCTGCGGCGCCTGACGGCATGAGCGCGCTGTCTGCGAAGAAGTTCGTCTTCGACTTTGGCCGCGTGGTCTTCCGCTGGGAGCCAGCGGCCGTGCTGCAGCAGGTGCTGCCCGAGCGGGCCACCGACAGCACCGCCGCGGCGCACTGGGTGGCGCAGATCTTCCAGAGCTACGGCGGCGACTGGGGCGAGTACGACCGTGGCACCGTCAGCCCGGCCGAGCTGGTGCAGCGCATCGCCGCGCGCACCGGCCTGCACCAGGCCGAGGTGCAGCGCGTGGTGCAGGCCGTGCCGCTGTCACTGACGCCGCTGCCCGAGACCGTGGCGCTGATCGAGCGGCTGCATGCCGCCGGGCGGCGCCTTTACTACCTCTCGAACATGCCGGCACCCATGGCCGACCACCTGGAGGCGACACACGGCTTCCTGCGCCTCTTCAGCGACGGCGTGTTCAGCGGGCGCGTGCACCACAACAAGCCCGAGCCGGCCATCTACGAGATCGCGGCGCAGCGTTTCGGGCACCCGGTGAGCGAACTCGTCTTCCTCGACGACCACCCGCCCAACATCGAGGCGGCGCGCGCCTTGGGCTGGCACGGCCGGGTGTTCCACCACGCGGCACAGGCCGAGGCCGAACTTCGCGCGGCCGGCTGGCTCTAGCGGCCCTGCGGGCGCGGTTCAGTCGCGCCAGCCCGGCTGGGGCTTGTCGCCGTCGTCCATCCAGGCCTCCAGCAGCTTCCAGGCCACGGCCAGCACCACCGGGCCGACGAAGATGCCCACCAGGCCGAAGGCCACCAGGCCGCCGATGACGCCGCCGAAGATGAGCAGCAGCGAGAGATCGGCCCCCATGCGGATGAGCACGGGGCGCAGCACGTTGTCGAGGTTGGCGATGAGCACGGTGGCGACGATGAGGAAGATGCCCCAGCCCGTGCTGTCATTCCAGAAGGCCCAGGCCACCGCCGGCACCAGCACGGGAATGGGCCCTACCTGCGCGATGCAGAACATGAAGATCACGGCCGTGAGCAGCCCCGCGAACGGCACGCCGGCCAGTGCCAGCGCCAGGCCCGACAGCACCGCCTGCACCAGGGCCGTGACACCGACGCCCAGCGCCACGCCACGGATGGCGCCGCCGGCCAGGGCCACCACCTCCACACCACGCTGCCCCCCCAGCCGCCCGGCAAACCGCTTCACGAGGCGCGCCGCGTCTTCACCCGTGGCGTAGAGCACGGCCGCGATCACCACCGTCAGCAGGAACTGCAGGGTGAGGAAGCCGACGTTGCCGACCTGGTCGACAAACCACCGCGTCAGGCCACCGGCATAAGGCGACAGGCGCGGCAGCAGATCGCGCACGCCCAGCGCGGTGGCCTGCTCCCAGAGGCGCTCGACCAGCCCGCCCAGCACCGGCAGGTTCAGCAGCCAGGCGGGCGGGCTTTCGGGCAAGTGGTAGTCGGCTGCGAGCTTGGCCCACCCGGCCAGGCGGTCGGCGTTGCCCACGATGGTGACGATGGCCATCGTCAGCGGCACCACGAACAGCAGCAGCAGCAGCAGCGTCATGGCCGTGACGGCCAGGCCGCGGCGGTTGCCGAGCAGGGCCTGGGCGCGCAGCATCACCGGCCAGGTGGCCACCACCACCATCGTGGCCCAGATGGCCGGGCCGATGAAGGGCTTGAGGATCCACAGCACCGCCGCCAGCAGCACGCCGATGACGAGCACGCCGAAGGTGACGCGTGTGAGGTCTTGCGGGCGGCGGGCGCTCATGGGGGTGTGCCAGGCGTTCGGTCGGCGGTGCGGCCCGGCCGGTGCGTCAGCGTTTGGGCGCTTCGTAGGGCACCACGCCCACGGCGCTGAGCCGCCAGCTGGCAGCGCCCATGTAGGAATCGGTCTGCTCGTTGGTGAGCGTGCCGGTGATCCACACCGCGTCCATCGAACGCACGTTCTTCACCGCCGACTGCGGCAGCACGTGGATGATCTGGTTCGAAGGCGGCGGCGGGCTGTGCACGCAGGCCCCGAAGTACGGCACGAGCAGGAACTCCTTGATGCCGTCCTTCGTGTCTTCCAGCGGCACCACGAAACCGGGAATGCGCACCTGCTGCCCCACCAGGGCGGTGTTCACCGGCGCCCGGTCCCAGACCGCGCGCATGCGCTTCATCAGTTCGTTGGTGCGCGGGTCGCCGTCCTGCATGCTGGCCAGGTCGATGCCCTTGAACTCGGCGAAGGGGTCCCAGTCCTTCGGCACCAGCGCTTCCCAGGTGATGGTGCGGAAGGCCTGGGCCTGTGGCGTCTTGGCCGCCGGCGGTGTGGCCGCGATCGGTGGCTTCATCAGCGGCACACCCTGGGGCTGGGCCGCGGCCGGGCCGGTGGCGGCAGCCAGCATCAGGGCCAGGGCGGCTGAGGCGGTGGTGGGCAACAGACGGCGCATGGGCGGGTGGGTCTCAGAAGGTCAAGAAACGGGGCAGCGCATCAGGTGCGTGGCGAGAGGCCATCGGCCAGCGAGAGGCGGTATGCCCGCCACCCGGGCACCAGGCTGGCGAGCATACCCGCGGCCAGCACGGCGGCGAACAAGCCCCATTGCTCGGGCGTGGGCGCGCCGGCCTGCAGGCCGATGCCGAAACGCTGCTGCACCCAGGGCCCGGCGGCCAGCACCGCGGCGGCGGCCAGCGCCGCGCCCAGCAGCGCGCCGCACAGCGTGACGAGCGCGCCCTCGGTGGCCAGCAGCACCAGCACCTGGCGCGGGCCGGCGCCCACGGCGCGCAGCACGGCCAGTTCGCGTCGGCGTTCGTTCAGGCCGGCCAGCACCACGGCCACCAGCGAGGCCAGGCTCACCAGCGCCACCAGGCCGCTGATGGCCAGCAGCGCCTTCTCGCCCAGGCCCACGGCCTGCCAGAGTTCGTCCAGCGCCACGCCGGGCAGCACGGCCAGCAAGGGCTCGGGCTCGTAGCTGGCCACGAAACGCTGCACCGCGAACACCGCGGCACGGCTCTTCAGGCCCACCATCACGGCCGTGACCTGCTTGGGCTCGAGGTCGAACTTGCGCGCGAACTCCGGCGCGATCTTGAGGCCCGCGGCCGCGGGCAGCGGCGCGCCGCCCACCCAGTCGAGGTGGATGGCCTCGATGGCCTGCAGGCTGACATGCACCGAGCGGTCCACCGGCGTGCCCGTGCGCGCGAGGATGCCCACCACCGTGAAGGGCTTGTCGGCATGTTCCGCAGCCAGGTCGCCGGGTGCGGCGCCCAGTCCGTGCGTGAGCGTGATCTTCTGGCCCAGCGTGTAGCCCAGGGCCTCGGCCACTTCGGCGCCGAGCACGGCTTCGTACAGACCGTCCAGCGTGCCGCTGAAGGCGCGGCCCTGCTGCAGCGCCAGGGGCTGGCGGTCGCCGTACATGAAGTGCTCGAAGTAGGCCGGCGTGGTGCCGATCACCGGATGGCCGCGGTGCGAATCGCCCAAGGCGATGGGCACCACCCAGCGCACGGCGCGGTGCTCGGCGATGGCCTTCACGCTGTCTATCTGGATGTTGTTGGTGGCGCCGCCGACGCGGAACACCGCATAGAGCATCAGCTGAACGGGCCCGGTGCGCGCCCCCACCACGAGGTCGGTGCCGCTGACGGCGGCGGTGAAGCTGCTGCGCACGTCGGTGCGCAGGCGCTCCAGACCGAGCAGCAGTGCCGTGGCCAGCGCGATGGACAGCACCACCAGCATCAGCGTGCCGCGCCGGTTCCAGGCGCTGCGTGCCGCGATGTGCAGCAAGGCCTTCATGCCGTGGCGAGCGCGCGGTTCAGCGCCGGCAGCGAGAGCTTCTCGTCGAAGCGGTCGGCCAGGCGTTCGTCGTGGCTCACGAAGACCAGCGTGCTGCCGGCCGCGGCGCAGGCGTCCATCAGCAGCGCCATGAAGTCATCTCGGCGCGCCGCGTCGAGCGCCGAGGTGGGCTCGTCGGCGATCACGAGTTCGGGCGCGCCGATGAGCGCCCGCGCCGCGGCCACACGCTGCTGCTGGCCCACGCTCAGTGCGTCGGCGCGGCGCGCCCAAAGCGGCGCTGGCAGGCCCACGCGCTCCAGCAGGCTGCGTGCAGCGGCGGCGGCGCCGCCGGCGCAGCGCGCGGCCCGCGCCTTCGAGAAACGGGTCGGCAGCAGCACGTTGTCCAGCATCGTGAGGTAGGGCAGCAGGTTGAACTGCTGGAAGATCACGCCGACATGGTCGACACGCCGGGCGTCGCGCCGGCCACCGCCGAGGGCGGCCCAGTCCTGCCCCAGCAGTTCAACGCTGCCGGCGCGCGCCACCAGCACGCCGGCCATCAGCCCCAGCAGCGTGCTCTTGCCGCAGCCGCTGGGGCCGTGCAGGAAGACCGTGCGGCCGGCGGCGATGTGCAGCGCCTCGATATCCAGGCAGTCGGTGGCTGCGCCGGGCCACGCAAAACAGACGCCCTGCAGTCGCAGCACGGTGCGGGCAGGCCCTTCAGCGCGCCAGCGCCACGCGCGTGGCGGGGCGCACCAGCGTGGCCTTCATCTGACCCTTGGGCAGCACCAGCCGCAGCTCGATGCGCTTCATGCCGCTGAAGGCCTCGAAAAGGCCCACTTCGACGAAAGCCGGCCGGGCATCGCCCTTGCAGTTGAACTCGAAGCGGCCGTCCAGATCGGCGTGCTCGCCCTTCGCGGGTGCGGCCGGCGCGGCCGTACCCGCCGGCGTCACGCCGAGCACGGGCGCGTTCAGCGTCACCTTGGCCAGCGTGCAGCCCGCGGCGCTGTCGATGCGGAACAGGCTTGCGGCATCGCGCAGCCGGGCCAGCGCGGCCTCCACGCGCGCGCGCTCGGCGTCGTTGCGCGGCGCACGCTCGAAGCCCACCAGGCCATCCAGCGGCGTCTGCAGGTCCAGCGTGACCCGGCCCGGTTCCACCGCCACGTCCAGCTGGGCCACGCCGTGCTGGTGGGCCTTGCCGGCCCAGGCGGGCACGGCGGCGGACAGCGCAAGGGCCGCGAACAGGGCGGGTGACGGGGCGAGGCGGGGCAGGCGCATGGGCTGGGCTCCAGGAAGCGCGCGGATTGTGCCGTGCGCTTCTCACCCGCCGGCGCGCAGGGGCGCTGCCATGGCATGCTGCGCACCATGCCCATGACCCTGGACGGCCAGCTCGTCGTCGCCATCTCCTCGCGCGCACTCTTCGACTTCGAAGAGGAGAACCGCATCTTCGAGAGCGGTGACGACCGCGCCTACATGCAACTGCAGCTGCAGCGTGTGGAGCAGCCCGCGCGGCCCGGCGTGGCCTTCTCGCTGGTGAACAAGCTGCTGGCCTTCAACACGGCCGGGCAGCCGCGCGTGGAGGTGGTGATCCTCTCGCGCAACGACCCCGTCTCGGGCATGCGCGTGTTCCGTTCCGCCCAGCACTACGGCCTGCCCATCGAGCGCGGCGTGTTCACGCGCGGCGAGCCGCCGTGGCGCTACCTGCGCCCGCTGGCGGCCAACCTCTTTCTCAGCACCAACGAGGCCGACGTGCGCCAGGCCCTGGCCGCCGGCGTGCCGGCCGCGCGCGTCTACCCCGACAGCGCGCGCGCCAGCGCCGCGCACCCGGCCGAGGTGCGCATCGCCTTCGACGGCGATGCCGTGCTCTTCAGCGACGAGGCCGAGCGCGTCTTCCAGGCCGAAGGCCTGAGCGCCTTCCAGAGCCACGAGCGCGAACGCGCAGACACGCCGCTGGCCCCCGGCCCCTTCAAGCCGCTGCTGGAAGCGCTGCGCCGGCTGCAGAACGAGCCCGTGGCCGCCATGCGCCTGCGCACCGCGCTGGTCACCGCGCGCAGTGCGCCCGCGCACGAACGGGCCATCCGCACGCTGATGGCCTGGCAGATCGATGTCGACGAGGCGATGTTCCTGGGCGGCCTGCCCAAGGGCAGCTTCCTGCGCGAGTTCGAGCCCGACTTCTTCTTCGACGACCAGACCGGCCACATCGAGAACGCCGCGCCCCACGTGCCTGCCGGGCACGTGGCCTCGGGCGTGCGCAACGCCTGAACGCGCCTCAGCGCAGCAGGAAGTAGCCGCCCGCGGCCAGCACGGCCGCGGCCACCGCACCGCCCGCCCACAGCGCGGTGCGCGAGGCGGGCGCCGCCGCTGGGGCGGCGGGTGCCGTGGCGGGCACGGCCGGTGCAGGGGCGGGCGCATCCATCAGTTCGCGCAAGGCCTGCATGCTCTGCGGACGCTGCTCGGGCCGCACCTGCAGGCCGGCGTCGATGGCGGCCAGGAAAGAGGGCGAGTAGCGGCCCTGGCCTGCCACGACCGCAGGCACCAGGTCGTCGCGCACCGCGCGCGCCACGGAAGAACCCGGCGGCTTGCCGGTGATGGCGGTGTAGAGCACCGCGCACAGCGCGTAGACATCGGTCCAGGCGCCCTGGCGCAGCGATTCTTCGCCCTCGTACTGCTCCACGGGCGAATAGCCGCTTTTCAGGATGGCGGTGAGCTGCTGTGTCGCGTCGCCGATCACGCGGCGCGCAGCGCCGAAATCCAGCAGCACGGGGCGCGGCTTCTGCTCGAGGTAGCTGCCCGGCGCCTTGCGGTCGTAGAGCATGAGGATGTTGTCGGGCGCCACGTCGCGGTGAAAACAGCGCTGCGCATGCATGGCCCCCAGCGCCGTCATCATGGGGTCGGCCAGGTCCCGGAGCCAGCGCTCCGAGGGCGGCGCCCCCAAGTCGGCCAGCCACTTCTTGAGCGTGATGCCTTCGTAGTAGGGCATCACCATGTAGGCGGTGCCGGCCTCTGCCCAGAAGCGGTAGACCTTCACCAGCGAGGGGTGGTCGAAGGAACCGAGCAGCCGGGCCTCGTTGAGGAAACCCTGCAGGCCCTTGTTGTAGAAGTCTTCGAAGCGCGGCAGCCTCGCGGCGACGATGCCGTCAGCGCCGCGAGCGGCCAGGGTGGCGGGCAGGTACTCCTTCAGCGCGACCTTGCGGTCGAGCCGCGTGTCGCGGGCCATGTAGACGCAGCTGTAGCCGCCCACGCCGAGCAGGCGTTCGACGATGAACTCCTGCAGCTGGTGACCGGGACGCAGCTCGCTGCCCTGGTCGCGCCGGGGCATGAGCAGGGTGCGCTGTTCCGCGCGTTCGCGGGGGTCGTCTGCGGCCATGCGCGGAGTTTAGGGCGCGGCCGGCCGTGGAATCCTTCGCCCCCCATTCGTGGGGGAGCCCCCCGTCCTCGCAGCCCTGCGTCATGCGCGGTTCATGCTTTCCCCCTAAGGTCTTGGCTGAAGACACGGGGCCCGCAGGGGCCCCGATCGATTTGCACTCCGAAGGACCGTTCCCGATGAAGAAGACCCTCCTCACTGCCGCCGCGCTGCTGGCCGTGCTGCCTGCCGCGCAGGCGCAAATCAGCATCACCGACCCTGCGTTCACCTACACGCAGAACTTCGACAGCCTGACCACGGCCACGACGGCGCAGCCCTGGGCCAACAACAGCACCCTGCCGGGCTGGAGCCTGTTCATCGGCAACGGCAACGCGGCCCCCACGCTGCTGGGCGGCACCGGCAGCAGCAACACCGGCAGCTTCTACAGCTTCGGTGCGGCCGGCAGCACTGATCGCGCGCTGGGCTCCGCGGCCTCGGGCGGCACCTACTTCGGCTCGCCCGCCACGGGTGCGGTGGCTGGCTGGATCGCGGTGGCCTTCACCAACAACACCGGTGCGGCCATCGACCGCTTCAGCTTCGCCATGCAGGGCGAGCAGTGGCGCAACGGCGGCAACACCAGCGCCCAGACACTGAGCTTCGAGTTCGGCTTCGGCAGCAGCTTCGGCACCGCCGCCTACATCCCGGGCGTCGCTGCCACCAACGTCACCTCGCCCATCACGGGCGCTACTGCAGCCGCCGTGGACGGCAACACCGCGGGTCTGGTGGGCGGCCTGGGCGCCATGTTCATCAACATGAACTGGGCGCCGGGCGAGACGCTGTGGTTCCGCTGGTCCGACCTCAACGACGCCGGCAACGACCACGGCCTGGCCATCGACAACTTCAGCTTTGCCGTGACGCCGGTGCCCGAACCCGGCACGCTGGCGATGTGGCTGGCCGGCGTGGCCAGCCTGGGCTTCGTGGCACGCCGCCGCCGCGGCTGAGCCTGAACGGCCCGGCGGCTGCCACGGTGGCCGCCGGGCCTTTGCTTTCTTTGATACCGCCGTGCACGCGCGGCGACAGCTCACCGAACGGATCCTGCCCATGAGCCTGAACACCCTGCTTGCCAGCCCTGGCCGCGCCTGGCGCGCCTTCCGCGCCGCGGCCGTGCCCCTGGCCATCGCCGCCTTCCTGTCCCCGGCCGCTGCGCAGGTGGTCATCAGCCAGGTGTATGGCGGTGGCGGCAACACCGGCGCCACGCTGCGCCACGACTTCATCGAGCTGAAGAACCGCAGCACGGTGACCGAAAGCGTGGGCGGCTGGTCGGTGCAGTACGCCTCGGGCACCGGCAGCACCTGGCAGGTCACGAGCATCCCTCCGGGCACCAGCATCCCGGCCGGCGGCTACCTGCTGATCCGCCAGGCGGCGGGCACCGGCGGCACCGTGGACGTGGTCGGTGACATCACCGGCACCATCGCCATGGGCGGCAGCAACGGCAAGGTGGCCCTGGCCAACACGCTGACGCCGCTTTCGGGCGTGGCGCCGGTGGGCGGCGCGGTGGTCGACATCGTGAGCTACGGCACTGCGAGCAACACCGAAGGCACCCCCACACCGGCGCTCAGCGCCACCACCGCCGCGATCCGCAACACCGGCGGCTGCGACGACACCGGCAACAACCTGGCCGACTTCACGGTCGGCACACCCGCGCCGCGCAACAGCAGCGCGCCCGTGGCCGTGTGCGCCAATGGCGGCGGGGGCGGTGGTGGGGGCGGTGGGGGCGGCGGCACGCCCACGGCGGCGCCGATCTACACCATCCAGGGCAGCGGCACCACCAGCGCGCTGGCCGGTCAGGCCGTGGTGACCAGCGGCGTGGTCACGCGCATCAACAGCAACGGCTTCTTCATCCAGGACCTGCAGGGTGACGGCAACCCCGCCACCAGCGACGGCCTCTTCGTCTTCACCGGCACCACGGTCTTCCCGGAAGTGGTGGTGGGCAACCTGGTGCAGGTGACGGGCACCGTCACCGAGTTCGCCAGTGGCAGCGGCACCGCCGCCACGCCGCTGACGCAGATCGCCAGCCCGACCGCGGTGTCGCTGCTGGGCACGGGCTACAGCATCGCGCCGGTGTCGGTGACGCTGCCCGTGGCCGCGGGCGACAGCCTGGAGCGCTTCGAAGGCATGCTGGTGCGCATCGAGACCGCGCTCACCGTGCAGGCCAACGAGCTGCAGGCGCGCTTCGGCCAGCTGCTGCTGGGCGCCGGCGGCCGCCACGAGGTGCCGACCAACCGCTTCCGCCCGAACACGCCGCAGGCCCTCGACCTGGAAGCGCTGCAGGCGCGCGGCCGCATCGTGCTGGACGACGGCAGCTCGGCGCAGAACCTGAACCCCACGCCCTACTTCGGCGCCAACGGCCTGCCCCGCACGGGTGACACGGTGAGCAACCTGGTCGGCACGCTGGACTTCGGCCTCTCGGGCACCAGCAGCGCCGGCCCGGGCCTGTACCGCCTGCACCCGGTGGCTGCGCCGGTCATCACCGCCACCAACCCGCGCCCTCGCGCGCTGGCGGGCCTGGACAGCGGCAAGCTCACCGTGGCCGGCATGAACGTGCTGAACTACTTCACCACCTTCACCAACGGCCAGACCGCCGACGGCCAGACCGGCCAGGGCTGCACGGTGGGCACGTCCACCACCGCCGGCAACTGCCGCGGCGCCAACAACCTGGCCGAGTTCCAGCGCCAGCGCGACAAGATCGTGCGCGCCATCGCCGGCCTGGACGCCGACGTGGTGGGCCTGATGGAGATCCAAAACAACGGCAACGTCGCGGCACAGAACCTCGTGGATGCGCTGAACGCGCAGGTGCGCTCGGGCCCCTGGGCCGTGATCGCGCTGCCCACCGGCGGCACCGGCACCGACGCCATCCGCGTGGCGATGATCTACAAGCCCGCCAAGGTGACGCCGGTGGGTGCGCCCGTCAGCGACACCGACGCTGTGAACAACCGCCCGACGCTGGCCCAGACCTTCCAGACCAGCACCGGCAACCGGTTCACCTACTTCGTGAACCACCTCAAGAGCAAAGGCAGTTGCCCCAGCGGCAGCGGCCCCGATGCCGACCAGGGCGACGGCCAGGGCTGCTGGAACGCCACGCGCCTGGCACAAACCCAGCGCCTGCGCACCTTCGTGGCGCAGGTGCAGCAGAACACCGGCGTGGCCGACGTGCTGCTGATGGGCGACTTCAACGCCTACGGCCAGGAAGACCCGATCTTCGAACTCACCAGCAATGGTTTCGTCGACCAGGCCTCGCGCTTCAACCCGCTGGCCTACACCTACGTCTTCGACGGCAGGTCGGGCCGCCTGGACCACGCCATCACCAACGCCGGTTTCTCCAGCAAGGTGGTGAACACGCGGCTGTGGAACATCAACGCCGACGAGAGCGTGGCCTACGACTACAACCTCGAGTTCAAGCAGCCGGCCTGCGCCACCTGCGCGCCCGACCCGGCCAACCGCCTGGACCCCTACCGCTCGTCGGACCACGACCCGATCTTGGTGGTGATCGACTTTGCGGCTGCACGCGCCAAGGCGCCGGCCGCACCGGCCACGCGCGCCATCGGCAGCCGCGCTGTCGCGCGCTGACGCGGCCCGGGTGCGGCGCGAGCGCGCTGCACCCGCTCAGCCCGAGCGGTAGCGCCGCAGGGTCTCGAGGTCGAGCACGCGCACGCCGCCGTACTCGACGCGTATGACGCTGGCAGCCTGCAAGGCCGCCAGCGCCTCGTTCACCCGCTGCCGGCTCAGGCCCACCAGGTAGCCCAGTTCCTGCTGCGTGATGCGCAGCACCTCACCCACGCCGGGGTAGAGCACGGGGTGGAACAGTGCCGCGAGGTTGCGCGCCACGCGTTCGTCGGGGTGCGTGAGGCGGTCGATCTCGCGTGCGGCGATGAACTGGCCCAGGCGCTCGTTGAGCTGGTTCATCACGAAGCGGTTGAAGCCGATGCTGCGGCCCAGCAACCAGTGGAAGGTTTCGGACGAGATGCCCGCCACCACGCTGCGGCGCAGCGCCTGGATGTTGTAGCGGTAGACCTCGTTCTTCAGCACCGTGCCTTCGCCGAACCAACCGCCCGGCGAGACACCCGTGAAGGTGATGGGCGCGCTGCGGCCATCGGCCGAGCCGCTGTCGTTGCTCATCTTCAGCAGGCCGTCGACCAGGCCGAACCAGTAGGTCACGGGGCGGCCGATGCGGCAGATCAGTTCGCCGGGCTCGACCTGCACCACGCGCAGGTCGGCCTGCACGCGGGCCCTGTCGGCGTCGTCCACGGCGGCCAGCCACGGAATCTGCAGCAGGTCCTCGGGCTGGGCCGCGCGCGAGCGCGAGGCCTGCACGGCTGCGGCGTCGGCCGCGCGGGGCAAAGGGTGGGCGGGCATGCGGGGGCCAGGCGGCAAGAGGCCGGTGATGCGGCAAGCTTTCGGTGGGCTTTGGGGGTAAGGCCTGTGAGGACGAACCCGAAGATTGTCGTCACAACGACAACATGGCGTCAAAGTGCCGCCCAGAATGCGCTGCAAAGCACCAGGAGACACCGTCCGTGCCCTCGACCTTTCCGCGATTGCTGCTGGACCACGCCCAAGCGCGCCCCGAAGCACCGGCGCTGCGCGAGAAGGTCTACGGCATCTGGCAGACCACCAGCTGGGCTGCGCTGGCCCTGCTGGTGCGCCGCCTGGCCTGCGGGCTGGCGCATGCGGGCGTGCAGCGAGGCGACCACGTGGTCATCGTCGGCGAGAACCGCCCGCGTCTTTACGCCTCGATGCTGGCCGCGCAGGCGCTGGGCGCCATCCCGGTGCCGCTGTACCAGGACGCCGCCGCGCCCGAGTACGCCTTCCCCATCAACAACGCGGAAGTGGCCTGGGCCATCGTCGAAGACCAGGAGCAGGTCGACAAGATGATCGAGCTGCGCGCGCAGTGCCCCAGCCTGCGCCGCATCTGGTTCGACGACCCACGCGGCCTGCGCAACTACAGCGAGCCCGGCCTGGACAGCGTCGATGCCTTGGTGGCCGCCGGCCAGGCGCACGACGCGGCGAACGCACGGCTCTTCGAAGACGAAGTGGCGCGCTGCCAGCCCGGCGACGTGGCCGCGATGTTCTTCACCAGCGGCACCACCGGCAACCCGAAAGGCGTGGTGCACACCCACGCCACGCTGCTGGACCGCGCCACCGCCGGCCAGCGCTTCGACAACTTGAGCAACCGCGAAGAGGTGCTGGCCTACATGCCGCTGGCCTGGATCGGCCAGAACATCTTCAGCTACGCGCAGTGGCTGGCCTGCGGCTACGTGGTGAACTGCCCGGAGTCGGCCAGCACGGTGATGATCGATCTCAAGGAGATCGGGCCCACCTACTACTTCGCGCCGCCGCGCGTCTTCGAGGGCCTGCTCACCAGCGTGATGATCCGCATGGAAGACGCGGGCCGCTTCAAGCGCTGGCTCTTCCACACCTTCATGGACGTGGCGCGCCGCGTGGGCCCCACCAAGATGGACGGCAAGCCGCTGGGGCTGGTGGACACGGTGCTCTACGCCATCGGCAATGCCTGCGTGTACGGCCCGCTGCGCAACACCTTGGGCTTCTCCTGCGTGCGCGTGGCCTACACCGCGGGTGAGGCCATCGGGCCCGACCTCTTCACCTTCTACCGCAGCATCGGCATCAACCTCAAACAGCTGTACGGCTCGACCGAGACCGCCGTGTTCGTGTGCCTTCAACCCGACCACGAGGTGAAGGCCGACACCGTGGGCGTGCCCATCGACGGCGTGGAGATCCAGGTGGCGGCCAACGGCGAGATCCTGGTGCGCAGCCCGGGCCTGCTCAAGGGCTACTACAAGAACGAGAAGGCCACGGCCGAGGTACTGACGGCCGACGGCTGGTACCACACGGGCGACGCCGGCTTCCTGGACGCCACGGGCCATCTGAAGATCATCGACCGTGCGAAAGACGTGGGGCGTCTGCTGCCTGCGCCAGGGGCCAACGAAGGCGCGATGTTTGCCCCCAAGTACGTGGAGAACAAGCTGAAGTTCTTCCCCTTCATCAAGGAAGCCGTGGCCTTCGGCGACCGGCGCGAGAAGGTCTGCGCCTTCGTCAACATCGACTTCGAGGCCGTGGGCAACTGGGCCGAGCGCCGCAACCTGCCCTACGCCGGCTACACCGACCTGGCCGCGAAGAAGGAAGTGCTCGCGCTGGTGAAAGATTGCGTGGAGAAGGTCAACGCCGACCTCGCCGCCGACGCCATGCTGGCCGGCAGCCAGATCAGCCGCTTCCTCGTGCTGCACAAGGAACTCGACGCCGATGACGGCGAACTCACCCGCACACGCAAGGTGCGCCGCGGCTACATCGGCGAGAAGTACCAGCCGCTGGTGGACGCGCTCTACGGCGGCAAGACCGAGCAGTTCATCGAGACCGCGGTGAAGTTCGAAGACGGCCGCACCGGCAGCGTGAGCGCCACGCTGCCCATCGTCGATGCCAAGACCTTCCCTGCGGCAGCTGCGATGGGGAGGGCCGCCTGATGAGCGAACGCCGTATCGGCGAGGTCATCCTCGACGTCAAGAACATCAGCCTGCGTTTCGGCGGCGTGAAGGCGCTCACCGACATCAGCTTCAACGTGCGCGAGCACGAGGTGCGTGCCATCATCGGCCCCAACGGCGCCGGCAAGAGCAGCATGCTCAACTGCATCAACGGCGTGTACTCGCCGCAGGAAGGGCAGATCACCTTCCGCGGCAAGACCTTCAGCCACATGAACAGCCGCCAGGTGGCAGAGATGGGCGTGGCGCGCACCTTCCAGAACCTGGCGCTCTTCAAGGGCATGAGCGTGCTCGACAACATCATGTCGGGCCGCAACCTGAAGATGAAGAGCAACCTCTTCCAGCAGGCCATCCGTTTCGGCGCCGCCGAGCGTGAAGAAGGCGAGCACCGCGAGTTCGTCGAGAAGATCATCGACTTCCTCGAGATCCAGGCCTACCGCAAGACACCCGTGGGCCGCCTGCCTTACGGCCTGCAGAAGCGCGTGGACCTGGGCCGCGCACTGGCGATGGAGCCGCAGGTGCTGCTGCTCGACGAACCCATGGCCGGCATGAACGTGGAAGAGAAGCGCGACATGAGCCGCTTCATCCTCGACGTGAACGACGAGTACGGCACCACCATCGTGCTCATCGAGCACGACATGGGCGTGGTGATGGACATCAGCGACCGCGTGGTCGTGCTCGATTACGGCAAGAAGATCGGTGACGGCACGCCCGAAGCGGTGCGCGCCAACCCCGAGGTCATCAGCGCCTACCTCGGAGCGGGTCACTGACATGGGCTTCTTCATCGAAACCGTCATCGGCGGGCTCATGAGCGGCATGCTCTATTCGCTGGTGGCCCTGGGCTTCGTGCTCATCTTCAAGGCCAGCGGCGTCTTCAACTTCGCACAGGGCGCGATGGTGCTGTTCGCGGCGCTGGCGATGGCGCGCTTTGCCGAATGGTTCCCGGCGCTGCTGGGGCTGGACAACAAGCTCATCGGCAACCTGCTGGCCTTTGCGGGCGCCATGGTGGTGATGGTGGCGGTGGCCTGGCTGATCGAACGCCTGGTGCTGAGCAAGCTGGTGAACCAGGAAGGCATCACGCTGCTGATGGCCACCTTGGGCATCGCGTATTTCCTCGACGGCTTCGGGCAGACGCTCTTCGGCAGCGCCATCTACAAGATCGACGTCGGCCTGCCGAAAGATCCGCTCTTCCTGCTGGAAAGCGTGTTCCAGGGCGGCGTGCTCGTGAACAAGGAAGACCTCTACGCCGCCGGCATCGCCGCGGCGCTGGTGATCGCGCTCAGCGTGTTCTTCCAGTACACCAGCACCGGCCGCGCGCTGCGTGCCGTGGCCGACGACCACCAGGCGGCACAGAGCATCGGCATCCCGCTGAACCGCATCTGGGTCATCGTCTGGAGCGTGGCCGGCTTCGTGGCTTTGGTGGCCGGCATGATCTGGGGCAGCAAGCTCGGCGTGCAGTTCTCGCTGAGCCTGGTGGCGCTGAAGGCGCTGCCGGTGGTCATCCTGGGCGGCCTCACCAGCGTGCCCGGCGCCATCATCGGCGGGCTGATCATCGGCGTGGGCGAGAAGGTCAGCGAGGTCTACCTCGGCCCGACGCTCGGCGGCGGCATCGAGATCTGGTTCGGCTACGTGCTGGTGTTGTTCGTGCTCCTCGTGCGGCCGCAAGGGCTGTTCGGCGAGAAGATCATCGATCGGGTCTAGACATGCGACCCCCACGCTCACTTCGTTCGCTGCCCCCCGAGGGGGCGCAGGCCTCCCTTGGGGCGGCCCGGCGGGAGGCCTGATGCTGTACAGAGAAAACGGGCAGTTCAAGACCAGCTACCGGGCCGACCAGCAGGTCTTCCCGATCACGCAAGACCGCGTTGCCATCCTCGCGCTGCTGGCCTTCGCGGTGCTGGCGGTGCCGGTGCTGGCCGACGAGTACCTCTTCCGCGCCATCCTCATCCCCTTCCTGATCCTGTCGCTGGCGGCACTGGGGTTGAACATCCTGGTGGGCTACTGCGGGCAGATCAGCCTGGGCACCGGCGCCTTCATGGCGGTGGGCGCTTACGCGGCCTACAACTTCTTCGTGCGCATCGAGGGCATGCCGCTCATCGTGGCGCTGCTGCTCGGCGGGCTGTGCGCCACGGTGGTGGGCGTGTTCTTCGGCATCCCTTCGCTGCGCATCAAGGGCCTGTACCTCGCGGTGGCCACGCTGGCGGCGCAGTTCTTCGTCGACTGGGCCTTCCTGCGCATCAGCTGGTTCACGAACAACTCGCCCTCGGGCTCGGTGAGCGTCTCGAACCTCTCCTTCTTTGGCATCTCCATCAACACGCCCCACGAGAAGTACCTGTTCTGCCTGGGCATCGTGGTGCTGTTCGCATGGCTGGCCAAGAACCTGGTGCGCGGGCACATCGGCCGCGAGTGGATGGCCATCCGCGACATGGACGTGGCCGCTGCCGTCATCGGCATCCGTCCCGTCTACGCCAAGCTCACGGCCTTTGCCGTGAGCAGCTTCATCGTCGGCGTGGCCGGCGGGCTGTGGGGATTCGTGCACCTGGGCAGTTGGGAGCCCGCGGCCTTCAGCATCGACCGCAGCTTCCAGCTGCTGTTCATGATCATCATCGGCGGGCTGGGCTCGATCATGGGCTGCTTCTTCGGCGCGGCCTTCATCGTCATCCTGCCCATCTTCCTGAACCGCGCGCTGCCGGCCGTGGGCGACCTGTTCGGCGTGGAGATCAGCACCGCCGCCGTGGCGCACAGCGAGCTGATGATCTTCGGCGCACTCATCGTCTTCTTCCTCATCAAGGAACCGCACGGCCTGGCACGACTCTGGTCGACCGCCAAGGAAAAGATGCGGCTGTGGCCCTTCCCTCACTGACACCCACCCTCAGACGTTCGGAGACAAGACCATGAAACTCAGCACCCTGGCCCTGGCCGCCACCCTGGCTGCCGGCAGCCTGTTCACCGCCACGGCCGCGCTCGCGCAGGCCAAGGTGCAGTTCTTCCCCAGCCTCACCGGCCGCACCGGCCCCGTGGCGCCCAACGCCACGCCGTTTGCGAACGGCTATGCCGACTACATGAAGCTCGTGAACGCGCGCGGCGGCATCAACGGTGTGCAGACCCTGGTGGAAGAGTGCGAGACGGCCTACGCCACCGACCGCGGCGTGGAGTGCTATGAGCGCCTGAAGGGCAAACACGGCGGCGCCACGGTGTTCCAGCCGCTGTCCACCGGCATCACCTTCGCGCTGACCGAGAAGATCCCGAACGACAAGATCCCGATGATCACTTCGGGCTACGGCCGCAGCGACAGCCAGGACGGCGGCGTCTTCAAGTGGAACTTCCCGCTGATCGGCCATTACTGGGTGGCCGGCGACACCGTGCTGCAGCACATCGCCAAGAAGGAAGGCGGCTGGGACAAGCTCAAGGGCAAGAAGATCGCCGTGGTCTACCACGACAGCCCCTTCGGCAAGGAGCTGCTGCCCATCATTCAAGAGCGGCAGAAGATGCACGGCTTCGAGGTGCAGCTGCTGCCGGTGCCGGCACCGGGCGTGGAGCAGAAGGCCATCTGGCTGCAGGTGCGCCAGCAGCGCCCTGACTTCGTGATCATGCAGACCTGGGGCGTGATGACGGCCACCGCGCTGAAGGAAGCCATCGCCACCGGCTACCCGCGCGAGAAGATGTTCGGCACCTGGTGGAGCGGCGCCGAGCCCGATCTCAAGGACGTGGGCGCCGCTGCCAAGGGCTACAGCGCGGTGATGATGCAGCACGGTGCCGAGCCGCAGGCCGCCGTGGTGAAGGAGATCCTGGACAAGGTGCACGCCAAGGGCCAGGGCACCGGGCCGAAGGACGAAGTGGGTCAGGTGCTCTACATGCGCGGCGTGGTCGGCGCGATGCTGGCCGTCGAAGGCGTGCGCGCGGCGCAAGAGCGCTTCGGCAAGGGCAAGGTGATGACGGGCGAGCAGGCGCGCTGGGGCTACGAGAACCTCGACCTCACGCAGGCCAAGCTGGATGCACTCGGCTTCAAGGGCGTGATGCGGCCGGTCTCCACCAGCTGCTTCAACCACATGGGCTCGGCCTGGGCGCGTGTGCACACCTGGGACGGCGCCAAGTTCACCTGGGCTTCTGACTGGCTGCAGGCCGACGAGCAGCTGATCAAGCCCATGGTCAAGGCCTCGGCCGAGAAGTACGCCGCCGAGAAGAAGCTGACGCGCCGCGCACCGGCAGACTGCCAGAGCTGAAGCCATGAGCGCCCCGCTCCTCAACGTCAACGGCATCGAGGTCATCTACAACCACGTCATCCTGGTGCTCAAGGGCGTGAGCCTGCAGGTGCCCGAGGGCGGCGTGGTGGCCTTGCTGGGTGGCAACGGTGCCGGCAAGACGACCACGCTGCGCGCGGTGAGCAACCTGCTCGCCGGCGAGCGCGGCGAGGTCACCAAGGGCAGCATCGAACTGCGCGGCGAGCGCATCGAGAAGCTCAGCACCTCGGCGATGGTGGAGCGGGGCGTGATCCAGGTGATGGAGGGGCGGCACTGCTTTGCGCACCTGTCCATCGAAGAGAACCTGATGACGGGCGCCTACACGCGCAAGGACGGCAAGGGCGCCATCAACGCCACGCTGGAGAAGGTCTACAACTACTTCCCGCGCCTGAAGACGCGGCGGGGCAGCCAGGCGGCCTACACCAGCGGTGGCGAGCAGCAGATGTGCGCCATCGGCCGCGCGTTGATGGCCAACCCGAAGATGGTGCTGCTCGACGAGCCCAGCATGGGCCTGGCGCCGCAGATCGTGGAAGAGGTCTTCGAGATCGTGAAGGACCTCAACCAGCGCGAGAAGGTCACCTTCCTGCTGGCCGAGCAGAACACCCACATGGCGCTGCGCTACGCCGACCACGGCTACATCCTGGAGAGCGGCCGCATCGTGATGGAAGGCGCCGCGAAAGACCTGCGCGAGAACGAGGACGTGAAAGAGTTCTACCTCGGCATGGGTGGTGGCGACCGCAAGAGCTTCAAGGACGTGAAGAGCTACAAGCGCCGCAAGCGTTGGTTGTCATGAGCGACGACGACTTCGGCCTCGCGCTGCCCGCCTTCAAGCCCGACGAGGCGCTGCAAGCCCTGCAGCGCGCCGCGCGCGACCTGAAGCTCAGCGCCCGCAGCGCCGGCTTCGAACTGCGCGGCAAGCCCGTGCTGCAGGCCAGCGTGGAAGGCGATGCCATGCAGGTGCGCCTGGCCCGCAAGCTGGCGATGACGCCCGAGTGGGACCGCCACACCGTGCGCAACGCCGCCGAGCAGCGCAAGCTGATCGATGAACTGAAGAAGCGCCTGGCCCGCTGGGACCAGGAAGACTGAAACGACCTCCACCCCAAGCAGGCGCCGCATGCAGCCCGACCCCCTGGAGACCCGCAGCCCGGCTGAACGCGAGGCTGCGCTGGCGCAGGCCCTGCCCGTGCAGGTGCAAGCCGCGATGGCCGTGCCGGCGATGGCCGCGCGGCTGCAAGGCGTGGACGCAGCCGGCATCACCAGCCTCTCGGCACTGGCGACGCTGCCCGTCACGCGCAAGCACGAGCTGCTCGATGCGCAGAACGCGCAGCGCGGCAGCGATGCCTTCGGCGGCTACTCGGCGCTGGGCTGGGCCACACAGCGTGCGCTGCGGCCGGCACGGCGCGTCTACCAATCGCCCGGCCCGATCTACGAACCCGAAGGCTTCGCCGCCGACTACTGGCGCGTGGCCCGGGCGATGCGCGCCGCAGGCTTCACGGCCGGCGACCTGGTGCACAACAGCTTCAGCTACCACCTCACGCCCGGCGCATGGATCATGGAAAGCGGCGCGCACGCCTTGGGCTGCACCGTCTTCCCCGGCGGCGTGGGCAACACCGAGCTGCAGCTGCAGGCCATGCAGCACCTGCGCCCCAGCGCCTACACCGGCACGCCGAGCTTCCTGCGCATCCTGCTGGAGAAGGCGGCCGAGACCGGCGTGCAACTGCCCAGCCTGCAGAAGGCGCTGGTCAGCGGCGAGGCCTTCCCGCCCAGCCTGCGCGACTGGCTGCTGGAGCGTGGCATCGCCGGTTACCAGGCCTACGCCACTGCCGATGTCGGCGTCATCGCCTACGAAACCAGCGCCCGCGAAGGCCTGGTGGTGGATGAGGGCGTGATCGTGGAGATCGTGCGCCCGGGCACCGGCGACGTGCTGCCCGATGGCGAGGTGGGCGAGGTGGTGGTCACCACCTTCAACGCCGACTACCCGATGCTGCGCTTCGGCACCGGCGACCTGAGCGCCGTGTTGCCCGGCCCCTGCCCCACCGGCCGCACCCACACGCGCATCCAGGGCTGGATGGGCCGCGCCGACCAGACGGCCAAGGTGCGCGGCATGTTCGTGCACCCCAGCCAGGTGGCCGACGTTCTCAAGCGCCACCCCGAACTGGGCCGCGCGCGCCTGGTGGTGGAGGGCGAGATGGCCAACGACCGCCTCACCCTGCACGCCGAGACCGCCAGCGCCGCTGCAGGCCTGCAGGCCGCCGTGGCCGCGAGCGTGCGTGACCTCACCAAGCTGCGCTGCGACGTGCAATTGCTGCCCCCGGGCAGCTTGCCCAACGACGGCAAGGTGATCGAGGACAAGCGCAGCTACGCCTGAGCAGCGCCGGCCGGCTTCAGGACAGGGTCAGCCAGATCTCGTTGCGGCGCAAGAACCACGGCATCAGCGGCGGGTCGTAGCGCGAGAACACCGGCTCGCCGGCCCAAGCCATCTGCGCCTCGGTGAGGGCCTTCTGCAGCTGCCCCAGGTGCTCGTCGTAATTGGCCTGCGACCAGGTGCCGCGGTAGCGGATGACAGCAACCTTCGTGGCCGGCACCTCGCGCAGCTTCACACGCGCATCCAGCGGCTCGGGCGCGGTGGCCAGGCTCACGCTGGCCGGCAGCACGAACTGCACCACGAAGCGGTCTTCGCCGCTGGCCGTCTGCGTCACCGGTGCCGTCATGGCCATCTTCATGGGCGCGGCCGTCTGCGTGACGGGGGCCGTCATCGCCATCTTCCGCTCGCCCTTGTTCTTGCCGAAGATGTAGCCGGCCAGGATGGGGAAGGCCGTGTTGCCGGCGGTCTCTGACGTGCCGGTCACTTCCACCTCGGCCACGACGTAGGGCGCGTACTGGCGGATCTCCACCGCGCCGAGCTGGCGCACGAGTTCGAAGGCGGGTTCTTCGGTGGCCATGGCAGCAGGGGCGGCCATGGCCAGGAGGCCCGCGCCCAGCAGGCCGTGCAGTGCAGAGCGTCGAATCATGGAGCGCCTGAAGGTGGAAGGGGTGCCGAGTGTGCAGCCAGCGCTGCGCCCCGGCGAGCAAGAGGGCCAAAGGCGTGATGACCTCACACCGGCCAAGCGATAAGTAGTTCCCGACGTGACCCCGCCACCCGGCGGTCCTAACATCGCGCCCGTTGACCACCGTCCGTCCCCTGGAGACAAGACCATGAAGACCCAGATCAAGACCCTCACCGCCCTGGCAGCGGCCTTCGTGGCCACCAGCAGCTTCGCCTACCCCGACAAGCCCATCACCATGGTCGTGCCGTTCGCGGCGGGCGGTCCCACCGACAAGGTGGCCCGCGACCTCGCCGAGGTGCTGCGCAAGAACCTGAAGAACCAGACCATCATCATCGAGAACGTGGGCGGGGCCGGCGGCACGCTGGGCGCGGCCAAGGTGGCCAAGGCCGCTCCCGATGGCTACACCTTCCTGCTGCACCACATCGGCATGGCCACCGCGCCGGCCCTGTACCGCAACCTGTCGTTCAAGGTGCTGGAAGACTTCGAGTACGTGGGCATGGTCAACGACGTGCCGATGACGCTGATCGGCCGCCCCACGCTGCCGGCCAACAACTACGCCGAGCTCGTGAAGTGGCTGGAAGCCAACAAGGGCAAGATCAACCTGGCCAACGCCGGCCTGGGCGCTGCTTCGCACCTGTGCGGCCTGCTCTTCCAGCAGAACCTGAAGATCGACATGACCACCGTGCCCTACAAGGGCACCGCGCCGGCCATGACCGACATTCTGGGCGGTCAGGTCGACATCATGTGCGACCAGACCACCAACACCACCGGCCAGATCGAAGCCGGCAAGGTCAAGGCCTACGCCGTCACCACGCTCAAGCCGCTGAGCACGCCCGCCCTGAGCAAGCTGCCCACGCTGGATTCGCAAGGCCTGAAGGGCTTCAACGTCTCCATCTGGCACGGCCTGTACGCGCCCAAGGGCACGCCCAAGGCCATCGTCGACCAGGTGAACACCGCGCTGCGCGCCGCGCTGAAGGACCCCGAGTTCATCAAGCGCCAGGAAGCCCTGGGCGCCGTGGTTGTCAACGACAACCGCATCAACCCCGCCGACCACAAGAAGTTCGTGGAAGCCGAGATCAACAAGTGGGGCCCGGCCATCAAGGCGGCCGGCCAGTACGCTGACTGAAACACGGCAGCCTGCGCGCAACAAGAGGCCGCCCAGGGGCGGCCTTTTTCTTTTCGGCTCAGCGCACCGTGATCGGGATCGTCACCGGGCCGTCGTTCACCAAGTGCACCTGCATGTCAGCGCCGAACTCGCCGGCAGCCACCTGCGGGTGGCGCGCGCGCGCCAGGCGCAGCAGTTCTTCGTAGAGCCCACGGCCCAGTGCAGGCGGTGCTGCACCCGTGAAACTCGGCCGGTTGCCGCCACTGACATCGGCCGCCAGCGTGAACTGGCTGACGATGAGCAAGCCGCCGCCCACGTCCTGCACGCTGCGGTTCATCTTGCCGGCCTCGTCGCTGAAGATGCGCAGCTTCAAGAGCTTGTCCAGCAGCTTCGCGGCCTGAGCCGACGTGTCGGCAGGTTCAGCGCACACCAGCACCAGCAGGCCAGGGCCGATCTCGCCCACGGTGGCACCCGCCACTGCCACGCGGGCCTCGCGCACGCGCTGCACGAGCGCGATCACGTGCGGGTCTCCTCGCTGTCCAGCGGGTCGCCCAAGTGGGCTTCCACACCCAGCGGCAGGAGCTGGATGCTGGCCCTCAACCCGGGCACGGCCTCCATCAGGGCCCGCTCGACCAGGGCGCGCTCAGCGGCCGCCTGGCCCAAGGTCCAATCGGCCGGCATGTGCATGTGCAGGTCGATGAAGCGCCGCGGCCCGGCGCGGCGCGAGCTCACGTGGTCGAAGCGCACGGCGTCGTGGGCCGCTGCCGCCAGCACGCGCGCCACCGCGGCCTGGTGTTCGGGCTCCAGCGCCTCGTCCATCAGGCCGCGCACCGATTGCCACACCAGGGCCGCGCCCACGCGCAGGATGTTCAGCGCCACGGCGATGGCGATCACCGGGTCGAGCCAGCCCCAGCCGGTGGCCATCACCGCCAGCAGCCCAGCCACCACGCCGACCGAGGTCCAGACATCGGTGAAGAGGTGCCGTGCATCGGCCTCCAGCGCCATCGAATGCACCTGCCGCGCCTTGCGCAGCATGCTGAAGGCCAGCGCGCCGTTCAGCGCCGAACTCAGCACCGAAAGCAGCAGGCCCAGGCCCACAGCCTCCAGCGGCTGCGGGTTCAACAGGCGGTCGACCGAGGCCCACACGATGCCCAACGCCGCCGCGAAGATCAGCACGCCCTCGAAGCCGCTGCTGAAGTACTCGGCCTTGTGGTGGCCGTAGGGGTGGTCGTCGTCGGGCGGACGGGCCGCGATGGTCACCATCGCCAGCGCGAACACCGCACCAGCCAGGTTCACCAGCGACTCCAGCGCGTCCGACAAC
Source organism: Rubrivivax rivuli (assembly GCF_004016505.1). GTDB lineage: Bacteria > Pseudomonadota > Gammaproteobacteria > Burkholderiales > Burkholderiaceae_C > Rubrivivax > Rubrivivax rivuli. The sequence goes on from NZ_SACR01000002.1 coordinate 602,962, forward strand.
AGGCTCACGCTGTCGCTCACCCACCAGGCGCCGGTCTTCAGCGCGATGGTGGCCAGCGCCACCGCGATGGACAGTTGCAGGTAGCGCTGTACCTGCATGCGCGCTCAGGCCGTGAGCGTCACACGCGCGAACTTGCGCTTGCCGACCTGCACCACGTAGACCCCAGCAGCCAGCTTCAAACCTTTGTCGCTGACCACGCCGCCGTCGATGCGCACACCGCCTTGCTCCACGAGACGCAGCGCCTCGCTGGTGGAAGGCGCCAGGCCCGCCTGCTTGAGCAGCGCGCCCACGGCCAGCGGGGCGCCGACGAGCGCCACTTCAGGAATTTCGTCAGGCACACCGCCCGCTGCGCGGCGGTGGAAATCTTCCACCGCGGCCTCGGCCGCCGCCGCGCCGTGGAAACGCGAGGTGATCTCGCGCGCCAGCATCACCTTGGCGTCCTTCGGGTTGCGGCCGCCCTCCACCTCGGCCTTCAGCGCCGCGATCTCGCCTTCGGGCCGGAAGCTCAGCAGCGTGAACCACTTCCACATCTGCACGTCGCTGATGCTCAGCACCTTGGCGAACATGGTGTTGGGCTCTTCGGTGATGCCGATGTAGTTGTGCTTGCTCTTCGACATCTTCTCGACGCCGTCCAGCCCTTCCAGCAGTGGCATCGTCAGGATGCACTGCGGCTCCTGCCCGAACTCCTGCTGCAGCGCGCGGCCCACCAGCAGGTTGAACTTCTGGTCGGTGCCGCCGAGTTCGAGGTCGCTCTTCAAGGCCACCGAGTCGTAGCCCTGCATCAGCGGGTAGAGCAGCTCGTGCAGGCTGATGGGCGTGTTGGCCTTGAAGCGCTTGGTGAAGTCGTCGCGCTCGAGCATGCGCGCCAGCGTGTACTTGGCCGAGAGCTGGATGAGCCCGCGCGTGCCCAGCGGGTCGCTCCACTCGCTGTTGTAACGAATCTCGGTCTTGCTCGGGTCCAGCACCAGGCTGGCCTGCTTGTAGTAAGTCTGGGCGTTGGCCTCGATCTGCTCGCGCGTCAGCGGCGGGCGCGTGGCGTTGCGGCCCGAAGGGTCACCGATCATCGAGGTGAAGTCGCCGATCAGGAAGATGACCGTGTGCCCCAGGTCCTGCAGCTGGCGCATCTTGTTCAGCACCACGGTGTGGCCGATGTGGATGTCGGGCGCCGTCGGGTCCAGCCCGAGCTTGATGCGCAGCGGCTGGCCCGTGGCTTCGGCACGCTGCAGCTTCTTCACCCAATCAGGCTGCGGAAGCAGTTCGTCGCAGCCCCGCAGAGACACGGCCAGGGCTTGCTGCACCGCATCGCTCAAAGGCGCGGTGTCGGCGGAGGGCACGGTGCTGGCGGTCGCCGGTTTGGCGCTGGGCTCTGTCATGAACGCTTACTCGGAGGGGGGCTACGCACTCGCCCGAACGGGGGTGCCTTCGTTATACTCTGCCGACCTATCCAGGACGGATGTCACGGCCCAGCCTTCGGCTGAACAGCCTTTCATTCTAGTGGACGGCCTGTCTGGCGCCGGCGTTTGCCCGCCACCGCAGGCCACCCCGTCAACACCGCCGGCCCCCTGATGCAGCCACAGGGTCTCCTGCGCTCAGCCGTGATGTCCCGCCCTTGAAGCCCGCTGCCCAACGCGCCCTGCAAAGCCTCCAGGCCTTCAGCCGCCAGCATCGCCGCACGCTCGTGGCGGGTGCGGTGGTGCTGATGGCCGGCTTCGGCATCACGGCGGTGGCCGTGGCACCCCTGGCGCCTGATGCAGCCTCGCTGCCGAAGCGGGTTGTCACCGAGGCCCTGGTCCCGCAGGGCGTCGAGAGCCAGCTCGCCGAATTGGCGCTGCAGGAGCTCACGCTGACCCGCAGCGACATCACGCGCGGCACCGACACTGCAGAGGCCCTTTTCGCGCGCCTGGGCGTGCGCGACCCTGAGGCCGCCAGCTTCATCCGTACCGATGCCACGGCGCGACGCCTCATCACTGGGCGGGGCGGCAAGATGGTGCGCGCCGACACCGATAGCTTCGGCAGCCTGCGTGAGCTGGTGGCACGCTTTCCGGCCGAGAACAGCGAACTGGCGCGCACGCATTTCACGCGCCTGACGGTCTCGCGCATCGACGGCCGCTGGCTCGCGCGTCTTGAGACGGCGCCCTTCACGACGCAAGCTCGCCTCTCCAGCGGCAGCATCCGCAGTTCGCTCTTCGCCGCCACCGACGAATCGGGCCTGCCTGACGCCGTGGCCGTGCAGCTGGCCGACATCTTCTCCACCGACATCGACTTCCACCGCGAACTGCGCAAGGGCGACACCTTCAGCGTCGTCTACGAAGCCCTGCTCGCCGATGGCGAGCCCGTGGCCTGGAACGAAGGTGCGGGCCGTGTCCTGGCCGCCGAGTTCGTCAATGCCGGCCGCGAGCACCACGCCGTGTGGTTTGCCGGCGCCGATGGCAAGGGCGCCTACTACGGGCTCGACGGCAGCAGCAAGCGCCGCGCCTTCCTGGCCAGCCCGCTGGAATTCTCGCGCGTGACCTCCGGGTTCGCGATGCGCATCCATCCCATCTTTCAGACCCGCCGTGCTCACCTGGGCGTGGATTACGGCGCGCCCACCGGCACGCCCGTGCGCGTGGTGGGCGATGGCGTGGTCGACTACGCCGGCCGCCAGAACGGCTACGGCAACGTGATCGAAGTGCGCCACCCGAACAACCGCACCACGCTCTATGCGCACCTCAGTCGCATCGACGTGAGGAAAGGCCAGCGCGTCGAGCAGGGCCAGCGCATCGGTGCCGTCGGCGCCACGGGCTGGGCCACCGGCCCGCACCTTCACTTCGAATTCCGCGTCAACGGCCAGCACCAGGACCCGCTGCGCGTGGCCAAGGCTTCGGAGTCGCGTCCCATCGAATCCGGTCTGCGCCCGCAGTTCCAGGAACGCGTGGCCGCAGTGCAGGTGAAGCTGCAGGCTGCCGAGACCCTGGGCGGGGCACGCGTGCGCATGGAGTGAGCACGCGCCGGGCTCGAGCGCCTGGCTGTGTTGCGATTCCGTCCATGGCCTGGTTCATCGGTCTGATGTCAGGCACCTCGCTGGACGGCGTGGATGCCGTGCTCGCCGAAGCCGCGCCGGGCGCTGGCCCGCTGCAATCCCGGGCCCACCGGCACTTTCCCTTCCCACCGGCCCTGCGCGCCGAATTGCTGGCGCTCAACCGCAGCGGCGCTGACGAACTGCACCGTGCCGCGCTCGCGGCCAACGCGCTGGCGGCGGTGTACGCCGAGGCCGTGCAGGCGGTGCTGCAGGCGCAAGACCTGGCGCCCACCGCGATCACGGCCTTGGGTGCCCACGGGCAGACCGTGCGCCACCAACCCGGCCTGCACGATGGCATCGGCTACACCGTGCAGATCCTCAACGGCGCACGGCTGGCCGAACTGACCGGCATTGACGTGGTGTGCGATTTCCGCAGCCGCGATGTGGCCGCCGGCGGGCAAGGGGCGCCGCTGGTACCGGCTTTCCATGCAGCCCGCTTCGCGCAGCCCGGGCAGACGCACGCGGTGCTCAACCTCGGCGGCATTGCCAACGTCACGCTGTTGCACGCCGATGGCCGCGTCGAGGGCTTCGACACCGGCCCGGCCAATGTGTTGATGGACACCTGGTGCCAACAGCACCGAGGCACCAGCCACGACGCCAGCGGGCAGTGGGCCGCGAGCGGGCAAGTCGACGACGGATTGCTGGCGCGCGCCCTGGCCGAGCCCTACTTCGCGCTGCCCCCACCCAAGAGCACGGGGCGCGATCTGTTCGATGCGCGCTGGCTGGCCACCTGGCTCGAGGGCGCAGCCGCAGTGGTGCCTGTCGACGTGATGGCGACCTTGGCTGCCTTGACGGCCCGCAGCGTTGCCCAGGCGATCCACACGCATGCGCCCGAAGCCCGGGCCCTGCACGTGTGCGGAGGCGGTGCTTCCAACACGCACCTGATGGGTCTGTTGCAGGCGGCCTTGCCGGATGTGGCCGTGGCCAGCACGGCTGCCCTGGGCGTGGCGCCCGATCAGGTGGAAGCGCTGGCCTTCGCCTGGCTGGCCCAGGCTTGCCTGGCGCGAAGGCCCGGCAACATGCCGGCTGTGACCGGCGCCCAGGGCCCGCGCGTGCTGGGCGCGCTGTACCCGGCCGCCTGAGCCTTGCGCGAGATGGCGCCGCCTCGCAGGCGGCGCACGTTAAAGATCAGACCGAGAATGACGAGCCGCAACCGCAGGTGGTGGTGGCGTTCGGGTTCTTGATGACGAACTGCGCGCCCTGCAGGTCTTCCTTGTAGTCGATCTCGGCGCCGCCCAGGTACTGCAGGCTCATGGCGTCGATCAGCAGCGTGACGCCGTTCTTCGTCATCTGCGTGTCGTCTTCGTTGATCACCTCGTCGAAGGTGAAGCCGTACTGGAAGCCCGAGCAGCCGCCGCCTTGCACGAAGACGCGCAGCTTCAGTTCGGGGTTGCCTTCTTCGGCCACGAGGTCGGCCACCTTGGCGGCGGCGCTGTCGGTGAAGACCAGCGGGGGCGGCATTTCGTCGGTGGTGACGGGCAGTTCGGCAACAGCGTTCATGGCAGGCTCCAGTGGCAGCGGAAATCGAGAGACGGTAGTTGGGGGCTGCGCCCCAAAAAACAAAACCGCGGACGTCGATTGTCGACGATCCGCGGTTCGTTGGCCGGCTCCCCGCGTTGGCAGCAGGGTGGCCGGGCCGGGGGGGGTCAGCGCTTGCTGAACTGCTTGCGGCGGCGAGCGCCGTGCAGACCGACCTTCTTGCGTTCCACTTCGCGCGCGTCACGCGTCACGAAGCCGGCACGGCTGAGGTCGGGCTTCAGCGCGGTGTCGTAGTCGATCAGCGCACGGGTGATGCCGTGGCGCACCGCGCCGGCCTGGCCGGATTCACCGCCGCCGTGCACGTTGATCTTGATGTCGAAGGCCTCGTTGTTGCCCGTGAGCAGCAGCGGCTGGCGCACGATCATGATGGAGGTCTGACGGCCGAAGTAGGCGTCAATGGGCTTGCCGTTGATGACGATCTGGCCGCTGCCCTTCTTGATGAAGACGCGTGCCACGCTCGACTTGCGGCGGCCGGTGCCGTAATTCCAGGTTCCGATCATCGCTTCGTCCTCAGATCTCGAGCGGCTTGGGCTGCTGAGCGGTGTGCGGGTGGGTGTCACCGGCATAGACCTTCAGCTTCTTGACCATCGCGTAGCCCAGCGGGCCCTTGGGCAGCATGCCCTTGACGGCCTTCTCCAGGGCGCGGCCGGGGTGCTTGGCCTGCATGTCCTTGAAGGGCGTGGCGGTGATGCCGCCGGGGTAGCCGCTGTGGCGGTAGTAGATCTTGTCGGTGGCCTTGGCCCCGGTCACGCGGAGCTTGTCGGCATTGACGACGATGATGAAATCACCGGTGTCGACGTGAGGCGTGTAAATGGCCTTGTGCTTGCCGCGCAAACGGCGTGCTGCTTCGCTGGCAACACGACCGAGCACCTTGTCGGTGGCGTCAATCACAAACCACTCGTGCGTCACTTCGGCCGGCTTGGCGCTGAAGGTCTTCATGAGAGTCTCTCTGGGGTCGCGGGCTTGAGGGCACCGCGCGTTGCATCGGCCTGCAGGGCCTGCGCCCTGACCGCCTGCCGATCCTCCTTTGGTACCGCTCTGTGGGGGGCGGCCTCGCGGGGCGATCTTGCGGCAGATGGTTCTTTTCCCGGCCGAAATTGGGAAAAGCCCGTGAGTATAGCTGCATTGTGGCCGGCAAGGGCAGCCTGCTGCAGACCGCGCCCGCTGAGCCGTGGCGCGCGCGGCTCACCCCCATCGGGCTGACGCGCCGCCAGGGGGCGGCGGCAATAATCCCGGCTCACCCGGTGCCCCGGCATCCGCAACGCCCGCCGGGCGCTGCGCCAGCGCCTGCCGCTTTCCCTGCCATGCCGCCCCTGCTTGCCTGGATTCCCGCCCTCGTGGCCGCCGCGCTGCTGCTGGTGGCGCTGCTGCTGCTGATGCAGGCGCGGCGCAAGCCCGGGCGCGGGCCGCTGCCGCGCGAGTGGGGCCTGTCGCCGAGGCCGGTGTTCACGTCCGACGAGCGCCGGCTGTACCGCCAGCTGCGCGAAGCTTTGCCGCAGCACGTGATCCTGGCCAAGCTGCCGCTGGTGCGCTTCTGCCAGCCGCTCGACCCGAAGCGGGTGCGCTACTGGTACGAGTTGCTGGCCGGCAGCCATGTGGCCTTCGCCATCTGCAGCCCCAGCGGGCGCGTGCTGGCGGCCGTGGACATCGAGACCGAACGCAGCACCTCGCGGCGCAGCCGGCAGATCAAGGCCGCCGTGCTGGAGACCTGCCGGGTGCGCTACCTGCGCTGCACGCCCGGTGAACTGCCGACGGTGGCCACGCTGCAGGGCCTGCTGCCGCTGCCGGTGCTGAACTCGGCGATGCCGGTGTCGGCGCCCATGCCCCTGTCGCCCGTGGACCAATCGCGCGAGCGCCTGTCCAACACCGTGGCCTCGCGCCGCCAGCAGCGCCAGCAGGGCCAGTGGCCCGATTCGGCTTTTGCCGACTCGCGCTTCGCCGATTCGACCTTTGCCGACTCGCACCACAGCACGCTGCAGCCCGCGCCCGAGCCCCCGCCGGGGCAGGCGCCCGAGGGCGGCGGGATGGTCGTCGACGGCCCGGCGCCACCGGCACGGCGCCCCTGAGCGCGCGCGTGGATTACAGCCACCTCGACCCCCAGCGCGTGCTGGACGCGCTGGACGCCGTGGGCCTGCGCGGCGACGGCCGCGTGCTGCAGCTCAACAGCTACGAGAACCGCGTCTTCCAGGTCTTCCTGGAAGAGCCCCACCAGGGCCACAGCGCCGTGGTGGCAAAGTTCTACCGGCCGGGCCGCTGGAGCGACGCGCAGATCCTGGAAGAACACGCCTTCGCGCTGGAGCTCGCCGCGGCCGAAGTGCCGGTGGTGCCGCCGCTGGCCCTGCCCTCGGCCACGCCCGAGGTGCAGTTGCTGGGCACGCCGCCCACGTTGGCTTGCGGCTTCGGCCACCGTTGGGGCGTGTCGGCCCGCTGCGCCGGCCGCGAGCCCGAGCTTGAAGACCCGGCGGCGCTGCGCCAGCTGGGCCGTTTCATCGGGCGGCTGCACGCGGTGGGCCGGCAGCGGGTGTTCGAACACCGCCACCACCTGCACCCGCGCGCCGACGGCGAACGCGCGCTGCGCCTGCTGTTGGCCGGTGGCTTCGTGCCCGACACCGAGCGTGCGCCCTGGCAACAAGCCTGCGAGCAGGCGCTGGCCGCCGTGAACGCGGCCTTCGACACCTTCACGCCCAAAGCGCCCTTGCAGACGCTGCGCCTGCACGGCGATTGCCACCTGGGCAACGTGCTGTGGCGCGACGGCTCGCCGCACATCGTCGACCTCGACGACGCCATGCAAGGCCCGGCGGTGCAAGACCTGTGGATGCTGGTCTCGGGCGACCACGCCACGATGGCGCAGCAGCTCAACACGCTGCTCGAAGGCTACGAACAGTTCTGCGACTTCGACGAGCGCGAACGCCGCCTCATCGAGCCGCTGCGCACGCTGCGCATGCTGCGGCACAGCGCCTGGCTGGCCGAGCGCTGGAGCGACCCCACCTTCCCGCTGAACTTTCCGTTTTTCGGCACCGCGGCCTACTGGAACCAGCAGACCACGCAGCTGCGCGAGCAGATCGAGGCCATGGCCGAGACGGCTGCCCTCATGGACAACGCCCCCGAGGCGCGCTGGCACCGCGGGGGCGTTGACGAAGACGTGAGCTTCGACGGCGACGGTTTCGCCTGAAGTTCACATCACGGCGACATCACGCCGTCAGCAGCGAGTTCACGCGCCGCACATAGGCCGCCGGGTCTTCCAGGTGGCCGCCCTCGGCCAGCACGGCCTGGTCGAAGACGATGTGCGCCAGGTCGTCGAAGCGCTCGCTGCCCTCGGCCGAATCCAGGCGCTTGATCAGCGCGTGCTCGGCGTTGATCTCCAGGATGGGCTTGCTCGCGGGCGCGTTCTGGCCGGCCTGCTTGAGCATGCGCGCCAGGTGGCCGCTCATGTCGCCTTCGTCCACCACGATGCAGGCCGGTGAATCGACCAGGCGCGTGGTGACGCGCACGTCTTTCGCACGGTCTTGCAGGCTGCCCTTGAGGCGATCGATCAGCGGCTTCAGCGCCTCGGCGGTGGCCTCGGCGGCCTTCTTCTCTTCTTCGTCCTGCAGCTTGCCGAGGTCGACGCCGCCCTTGGCCACGCTCTGCAGCGGCTTGCCGTCGAACTCGTACAGGTGGCTGAGCATCCACTCGTCGACACGGTCGGTCAGCAGCAGCACCTCGATGCCCTTCTTGCGGAAGATCTCCAGCTGCGGGCTGTTCTTCGCGGCGGCCAGGCTGTCGGCGGTGATGTAGTAGATGGATTCCTGGCCTTCCTTCATGCGCGCCACGTAGTCGGGCAGGCTCACGCCTTCGTCCGCCGTGGTGCTGGCAAAACGCAGCAGCTTGGCCAGGCGCTCCTGGTTCTGGAAGTCTTCGCCGATGCCTTCCTTCAGCACGGCGCCGAACTGCTTCCAGAACTCGGCGTACTTGTCCTTCTGGTTCTCGGCCACGTCTTCCAGCATGCCGAGCACCTTCTTCGTGCTGCCCTCGCGGATGGCCTTCACGTCGCGGCTTTCCTGCAGCAGCTCGCGGCTCACGTTCAGCGGCAGGTCGGCGCTGTCGATCACACCCTTGACGAAGCGCAGGTACACCGGCATCAGCGCCTCGGCGTCGTCCATGATGAAGACGCGCTTCACGTACAGCTTCACGCCGCCGCGCTTGTCGCGGTTCCACAGGTCGAAGGGCGCCTTGGCCGGCACGTAGAGCAGCTGCGTGTACTCGGTGCGGCCCTCCACGCGGTTGTGCGTGTAGGCCAGCGGCGCTTCCTGGTCGTAGCTGATCTGCTTGTAGAACTCCTGGTACTGCGCGTCGGTCACCTCGCTCTTGGGGCGGGTCCACAGCGCGGCGGCCTTGTTCACGGGCTCCCACTCGTCGGTGGTGACCTGTTCCTTCTTCTCTTCATCCCACTTTTGCTTGGGCATCAGCACCGGCAGGCTGATGTGGTCGCTGTACTTGCTGATGATGGACTTCAGCTTCCAGGCCGAGAGGAACTCTTCCTCGCCCTCGCGCAGGTGCAGGATGACGTCGGTGCCGCGCTGCGCGCGTTCGATGGTTTCCACCTCGAAGTCACCCGTGCCTTCGCTGCTCCAGCGCACGCCCTGGCTGGCCTCGGCGCCGGCGCGGCGGGTTTCCACGGTCATGCGCTCGGCGACGATGAAGCCGCTGTAGAAGCCCACGCCGAACTGGCCGATGAGGTTGGCGTCCTTCTTCTGGTCGCCTTCCAGCTTGGCCATGAACTCCCGCGTGCCGCTCTTGGCGATGGTGCCCAGGTGGGCCACGGCCTCTTCGGCCGTCATGCCGATGCCGTTGTCGCGGATGGTGATGGTCTTCTTTTCCGCATCGAACCAGACGCGGATTTCCAGGTTCGGCTGGTCTTCGAACAGGGCCGCGTTGTCCAACGCCTCGAAACGCAGCTTGTCGCAGGCGTCGCTGGCGTTGCTGACCAGCTCGCGCAGGAAGATTTCCTTGTTGCTGTACAGGCTGTGGGTGACGAGGTGCAGGATCTGCTTGACCTCGGCCTGGAATGACAGGGTTTGCTTGTCCATGGGTGCAGGCAATGACGGTTTGGAATGTGGGAGGGCGGCGTGTTCCCGCCCGGCCAGCGCACTTTGGGGGTGGGCTGGCCGATTTCAAGAGCCGGGCTGGGGCCTCAGCCGGGTGGCTGGCCCATCCGCAGCCGGCGCGCAGCGTCTTCGGCGCGGGCGTCGTCGATCTCGCGCACCACGCCGGCCAGGTCCACCGGCGTCTTCGGGGCCTCGAAAAGGCCGCTCAGCACCGTGTCGGGCCGCAGCAGGCCCTTCTCGTACAGCGCCCAGATCTCCGGGCCGTACTGCGTGGGCAGCAGCGCCGGGTTGTAGCGGCCGAAGAAATCGCGCAGGTTGTCCACGTCGCGCAGCAGCATGCGCCGGGCGTGGTTGTTGCCGGCGGCGTCCACGGCCTGGGGCAGATCGATGATGACCGGGCCGTCTTCGGCCAGCAGGATGTTGAACTCCGACAGGTCGCCGTGCACCACGCCCGCGCACAGCATGCGCAGCACCTCGCGCAGCAGCGTGGCGTGGTGGCGGGTGGCGTCTTCCGGCGTGAAGGGCACGTCGTTCAGGCGCGGCGCGGCGTCGCCCTCGGCCGTGGTGACGAGGTCCATCAGCAGCACACCTTCGAAGAAGTTGTGCGGGCGGGGAACACGCACGCCGGCGGCGGCCAAGCGGTAGAGCGCGTCGACCTCGGCGCTCTGCCAGGCGGCTTCTTGCGATTCACGCCCGTACTTCGTGCCCTTGGCCATGGCGCGGGCCTGGCGGCTGTTCTTGACCTTGCGGTTCTCGGTGTAGTCCACCGCCTGGCGGAAGCTGCGGTGCGTGGCTTCCTTGTAGACCTTGGCGCAGATCACCTCTTCACCGCGGCGCACCACGTAGACCTCGGCCTCCTTGCCGCTCATCAGCTGGCGCAGCACCGCGTCGATCAGCCCTTCGTCCACCAGCGCCTGCAGGCGCGGCGGGGCTTTCATCCCGCGATACCGGTTTCGCGCAGGTAGCCCGGCGCCACGCGGCGGCGGCTGGCCTGCTCGTAGGCGTGGCCGAGTGCCAGCACGCGCGCGTCTTGCCAGGCCAGGCCGCCGAAGCTCAGGCCCGTGGGCAGGCCGGCCACCACGCCCATGGGCACGGTGAGGTGCGGGTAGCCCGCCACGGCGAAGACGCTGCCGAAGCCGCCGCCGCCGGACCGATCACCCAGCAGCTGGTCGATGGGCCAGGCCACGGCGCCGGTGGGACCCACCACGGCGTCGAGCTGGTGCTGGGCGAAAAGCGCGTCCAGGCCTTCGGCGCGCGAAAAGCGCCGGCACGTGGCCAGCGCCTCGGTGTAGACGGTGGCCTCCAGCCCGGCGGTGGCTTCGGACAGGTCGAAGAGCTCTTGCGCGAAGTGCGGCATCGCGCGCGGCGCGTTGGCCTTGTTCCAAGCGATGATGTCCGCGAGCGTCTTCACCGGCGCATCGGGCTGGTAGGCCTTCAGGTAGTCGGCCAGGCCCGGCTTCAGCTCGTGCAGCAGCACGGCGAACTCGGGGCTGCGAATCTTGTCGCGGTTGGGGATCTCCACCGGGTCCACCAGCACTGCGCCCTGCGCGCGCAGCACGGTGAGCGCTTCTTCGAAAAGCGCGGCCACCTGCGGCTGCGTGGGCACGGCGTGGCGCACGACGCCGATGCGCGCGCCTTGCAGCGCGCCGGGCTTCAGCGCCGCGATGAAGTCGGGCGGCGTGGCCGGCTGCGCGGCGGTGGCCGCGTCACGCGCATCGGGCCCGGCCAGGGCCTGCAGCAACAGCGCGGCGTCGCGCACGTGGCGCACCATGGGGCCGGCGGTGTCCTGGCTGGCCGAGATGGGGATGATGCCGCTGCGGCTGACCAGGCCCACCGTCGGCTTGAAGCCCACCACGCCGTTGACGTTGGCCGGGCTGCAGATGGAGCCGTCGGTCTCGGTGCCGATGGTCAGCGGCGCCAGGCCGGCGGCGGCCGCGGCGCCCGAGCCCGAACTGCTGCCGCTGGGGCTGCGGTTGAGCACGTGCGGGTTGCGCGTCTGGCCGCCGCGGCTGCTCCAGCCGCCGCTGCTGCGCGTGCTGCGCATGTTGGCCCACTCGCTGAGGTTGGTCTTGCCCAGGATCACGGCGCCGGCCTCGCGCAGCCGCGCGACGATGGGCGCGTCGGCCTGAGCACGCAAACCCGCCAGCACCAGCGAGCCGGCCGTGGTGGCCATGGCATCGGCGGTGGCGATGTTGTCCTTCAGAAGCACCGGGATGCCGTGGAGCGGCCCGCGCACGCGGCCCGGGGTGCTGCGCGTGCCGCGCCGTTCGGCGTCCAGCGCCTGGGCTTGCGCCAGCGCTTCGGGGTTGAGCTGGATGACGGCGTTCAGGCGCGGGCCGCGCTGGTCGATGGCCTGGATGCGCTGCAGGCAGTGGCGCACCAAGGCCTGCGATGTGAGCCGGCCGCCGGCCATCTCGGCCTGCAGCGCGGTGACGTCCATCGTGTCGAGCTTGCTGTCCTTCAAGGCCGGCTTCACGCTCGCGGTGGCCTTGGCCGAGGTGCCCGCTTCAGCCGGCAAGGCCGCCGCCCCCACGGCGGCCCCGGCCCCCGCCATCCAAGCGCGCCTGTTCACTTTGCCTGCCATGCCGCACCGCCTTGCCTTGTAGGAATCACGCGCCGATTGTGCTGGCCGCTCGGCCTTCGGCCACGAACAAGGCTTCGGCCTGCTCGCGCGCCCGCGCCGTCACGCTGCCGGCCAGGCCGATGGCCGCCGGGCGCATGGCCATGGTGGCGAAAACGCGGCGCACCTGCGCCGGCGTCACGTCGTGCAGGGCCTGCAACTGTTCTTCGGTGCTGCGCACGCGGCCGAAGGTGTACACGTCCTGCACCGCCGCTTCCAGCCGGCGCACGGGCTGCTCCAGCGTGCGCAGCGCGCGCACGGCCAGCTGCTTGCGCGCGCGGGCCAGGGCCACGCTGTCGGTCTTCTCGGCATGGCGCTGCAGCAGCACGGCCACGGCCTGCAGCAGCTCGTCGGCCTGCTCGGGCGCGGTGGCGGCGTCGATGACGAACTGCGCCGCCAGCGCGCCCACGTCGGCCGAACAGCCCACGTGGTAGGCCAGGCCGCGCCGCTCGCGGATCTCGTCCAGCAGCGGCGAGCTCATGCCCTCGCCCAGCAGCGCCGCGGCCAGCACCCAGGCCGTGTGTTTGGCATCCGCCAGCGGCGGCATGCCGTGGCCCAGCACCAGCTGGCACTGCGCGCTGCCGGCCATGCGGCGCAGTTTCACGCCGCCTTGCCAGGCGGGTGCTTCCACCGTGTTGGGCGTGCCGCCGGGCATGGCGCCGAAAGCGGCTTCCACCTGCCGCGCAAAAGCCGGCGCGTCCACTGGGCCGGCCACGGCCACCACCACGTTGGGCCCGGTGTACAGGCGCGCCACGTGGGCCTGCAGGTCGGCGCGCGTGAAACGTTCCAGGTTCGCGCGGCTGCCGATCACGGGCTGGCCCGCCGGGTGCAAGCCGTAGCAGGCGCGGTCGAAGAGGCGGAAGGCCATGCTCACCGGGTCTTCGTCGAACTCGGTGTACTCGTGCAGGATCACCTGGCGCTCGCGCTCCAGCTCTTCTTCGGGGAAGGTGCTGTGCTGCACGATCTCGGCCAGCAGCGCCACGAAGGCCGGCAGATCGGCGGCCATGCCGTCGATGTGGAAGGCCGTGTGGTCCTTGTCGGTGTGGGCGTTGACCTCGGCGCCCAGGGCTTCGGCGGCCAGGTTGATCTGCTGGCAGCTGCGCGTGGCCGTGCCCTTGAAGGCCATGTGCTCCACGACGTGGCTGATGCCGGTGAAGCGCCGCGCCTCGTGCTGGCTGCCGGCGCGCACGAAGACGCTGAGGTTGACGGCCTGCCGCCAGGGCTGGTGCAGCACGAGGCAGCGCACGCCGTTGGGCAGGGTGTGGAGGAAGGTGTCGGGGGCGGTGTTCTGCATGCAGCCGCCGAGCATGCCACGGCAGGCGCCGGGGCTGCCGCCGGGTTCAGCCCGCCGCCGCCCCACGCCGCGAGCCGTGACGCTGCGCGAACAGCCACGTCACCTCGGCTCCATAAAGAAACACCTGCGCCGAGGCATACACCCACACGAGCAAACCCACCACCGCGCTGGCCGCGCCGAAACCCGCCGCCATGCCGGTGCGGGTGAGCAGCCAGCCGATCAAGGCCTTGCCCAGGGTGAAGAGCACGGAGGTGATCAGGCTGCCCAGCACCACATCGGCCCAGCCGATGCGCGCACGCGGCATGCCCTTGTAGATGGCCGCGAACAGCAGCGTGGTGAGCCCGAAACCCAGCACGTGGTTGGCCGCGTCCAGCAGCCCCAGGCTGCCGCCGAAGGCCGGCGCCCACCATCGGCCCCAGGCCGCGAGGGCCGCGCTGGCCGCCAGCGACACCATCAGCAGGAAGCCGACGCCCAGCACCAGGCCGAAGGACAGCAGGCGCGCGCGCAGCAGCTGCCACAGGGTGCCGCCGCGCCGCGGGGTGTCGACGCGCCAGATGTGGTCCAGCGAATCCTGCAGTTCGGCGAACACCGTGGTGGCACCGATGACGAGAAGGACCACGCCCAGCACCGTGCCCAATGCGGATTGGCCGCTGCGCCGCACCTGGTCGAGCATGGTGGCGATGGCCTCGGCGCCCTCGCGGCCCAGCAGCGTTTGCATCTGCTGCAGGATCTCGCCGCGCGCAGCGTCCAGCCCGAACACGGCGCCCGCCACCGAGATGGCGATCAAGAGCAGCGGTGCCAGCGAGAACAGCGTGTAGTAGGCCAGCGCCGCGCCCATGGTGGGCGCGCGGTCCTGCACCCAGGCCACGGCGGCGGCGCGCAGCAGCGAGCCCAGCGCGCGCGGGCTGAGGCCTGACGGGGCTCCGGGGCCTGAGGGGTGGGCGGGCGGCGCCTGCGGTCGGTTCATGCGTGTGCCCGCAGCATGCGCGGGCCAGCGCGCACCCGCCAGCAGACGCCGGCGCGGCCGCGTGCCGGCGGTGTCCTACAGGCTGCGGTGCAGGCGGCGGGACATGAAGGCCGGTGCCCGCTTCAGGCCACCGGCGGCACGGCCAGGGCGCGCGCAGTCTCGGCATCGGCAGCGAACAGGTGCTCGATGCGCAGCGAAGCCAGCGTCACGTCCATGGGTGCGCCAAAGCTGCTGAACATCGAGAACAGCCGCAGCTCGCCCACCTGCGAACGCAGCCGCGTCAGCAGCAGTGGCGTGGCCACGGCGGGTGCCGGCCAGGCCGGCAAGTCGGCCGCCAGGCGCTGCAGGCGCGCGGCGAGCGCCGGCACCTGCGGCGCCTCGCGCCGCGCGCGGTGCAGCACGTCGGCGCAGACCTCGGCCTCGTTGAGCATGCAGCCGCGCAGCCCGCCGGGCGCCAGCAGCCAGTCGAGCAGGTTGACGGGCCCGGTGGGCGCGGGCTGGCCCAGCAGCGCCAGCAGGCGCAGCACGGCGGCGTTGGCCATCACCAGGTTCCATTCGGCGTCGATCACCAGCGCCGGCGGGCTGCCGGGGGCGTGCAGCAGCTGCTCCAGCGCCTGCCGCGCGGGCTGCAGGGCGGGCGCATCCAGCGCCAACTCGGTGTAGGCGGGCGCCAGGCCGGCGGCCAGCAGCACGCCGTTGCGTTCGGGCAGCGGCGCTTCCAAGGCATCCAGCAAGGCCAGCAGCGTGGGGCGCGTGGGGCGCGCGCGGCCGGTTTCGATGCAGCTCAGGTGGCGCTGCGAAACGCCGGCCTTCAAGCCCAGTTCCAGCTGGCTGATGCGCCGCTGGCGGCGCAGTTCGGCAAGGGGGTGCATGTCGCGAGGATAGGCCGGGCCCTGCCCCGGCGCGATGACCTCCGAGGTCGTTGCGGCCATGACGCGGCCCCGCCGAGACTGGCCGCCTCTTCAACGCAACCCCTTCTGGAGACCCCACCATGCCCGCCCACAAAGCCCTGCTCTGGCCCGTCGCGCTCGCCTTCGCCGCCTTTTCCACCTGGGTGCTGTGGCAGCTGGGTTACTTCGGCATCTGGCAGGGCGGTTTCGCCAACCTGGGCTCGATGCAGATCACCTTCGACCTGATCATCGCCTGCACCCTGCTGGTGGGCTACATCGCCCGCGACTGCCGCGCCCGCGGCAAGCCCTGGTGGCCCTGGGCGCTGCTGACGCTGGTGGGGGGCTCGCTGGGCCCGCTGGCCTACCTGCTGTGGCCGCGCCGCAAGGCCTGACGGCGCGGTGTGACCCTGTCAGCGCCCGCGCAGGGGCGGCCCGCTAAAATTCAGGGTTTTCCTTGAAGCCGCGCAGCCCGGCCCGCCCCCATGAGCGCCTTTCTCGAAGAACGTGTCCTGAGCGTCCACCACTGGACCGACCGCCTGTTCAGCTTCACCACCACGCGCGACCCGGCGCTGCGCTTCTCCAACGGCCACTTCACGATGATCGGCCTGCGCGTGGACGGCAAGCCGCTGCTGCGCGCCTACAGCATCGTCAGCGCGAACTACGAAGAGCACCTCGAGTTCCTGAGCATCAAGGTGCCGGATGGCCCGCTCACCAGCCGGCTGCAGCACATCCAGGTGGGCGACACCATCATCGTCGGCAAGAAGCCCACCGGTACGCTGCTGATCGACTACCTGCTGCCGGGCAAGCGCCTGTACCTGCTGGGCACGGGCACCGGGCTGGCGCCTTTCCTGAGCGTGGTGCGCGACCCCGAGACCTACGAGAAGTTCGAAGAGGTGGTGGTGGTGCACGGCGTGCGCGAGGTGGCCGAGCTGGCCTACCACCAGCTGCTCAGCGAAGACCTGGCCAAGGACGAACTGCTGGGCGAGGTGGTGGCCGGCAAGCTGAAGTACTACCCCACCGTCACGCGCGAGCCCTTCCGCAACCAGGGCCGCATGACCGACCTCATCGAGAACGGCAAGCTCTTCACCGACCTCGGCGTGCCACCGCTGGACCCCGCGGTCGACCGCGTGATGATCTGCGGCAGCCCCGCCATGCTGCGCGACCTGAAGCGCCTGCTGGAAGAGCGCCAGTTCAAGGAAGGCAACACGACCAAGCCCGGCGACTTCGTCATCGAGCGGGCTTTCGTCGAGCAGTAAGGACAAGGCTCCCGGTCAGCGTAGGGGCTGCGGCGCGCCGCCAGAGAAGGCCCCGACAGCCCCCGCTTCTGCGCCGTTCGGGCGGGAGACGGCGCTTCTATGCTGCGCAGATGTCGCGCACCATGGCCCCTGCCGCCTCGGCTTTCCTGCCCCTGGAAGCCGAGGCGCGGCATTGCGGTGGCTGCGATGCGCCCGAGCGCCTGGGTTTCCTGTTCGACTACGCCTACCAGCCCATCGTCGACGTGGCCACGCGGCGCGTCTTCGCGCACGAGGCTTTGGTGCGTGGCCCGGCAGGCGAGCCGGCAGCCCATGTGCTGGCGCAGGTGACCGAGATCAACCGCTACCGCTTCGACCAGGCCTGCCGCGTGAAGGCCATCAAGGGCGCGCAGGCGCTGGGGATGCAGGCCCTGCTGTCGATCAATTTCCTGCCCAACGCGGTCTACAAGCCTGAGGTGTGCATCCGCACCACGCTGGAAGCGGCCCGCGCCGCAGGATTCCCGCTCGACCACATCCTCTTCGAGGTGACCGAAGGCGAGCGTGTGCAGGACGGCCCCTGGTTCGCGCAGATCCTGCGCGAGTACAAGCGCTGCGGCTTCAAGACGGCCATCGACGACTTCGGCGCCGGCTACGCGGGGCTGAAGCTGCTGGCCGACTTCCAGCCCGACTTCATCAAGATCGACATGGATCTGGTGCGCGACATCGACACCCGCCGGCCGCGTCAGACCATCGTGCGCGGGCTGATGCAGGTGTGCCGCGACCTCGACATCCAGGTCATCGCCGAGGGCATCGAGACCCCGGCCGAACGCGACTTCCTGGCCGAAGAAGGCGTGCGCCTGATGCAGGGCTACCTGTTTGCGCGCCCGGCTTTCCGCGCGCTGGCCGAGGTGAACACCGCCGCCTGGCCCGCCCGGGGCTGAAGCGGCTTCAGTGCAGCTTCACGTGCGGCTCGGTGCGCCGCACGATGGACCGGGCCAGCGTGTCCAGCACCACCTTCACCCAGCCGTGCAGGGCCAGCTCGTGCATCTTGTACAGGCTTTGGTACATCAACTTGGCGAAGTAGCCCTCCACCATCAGGCTGCCGCCCTTCATGCCGCTGACCAGGCCGCCCATCATGCTGCCCACGGTGCTGAACTCGCCCAGGCTCAC
Source organism: Rubrivivax rivuli (assembly GCF_004016505.1). Lineage (GTDB taxonomy): Bacteria > Pseudomonadota > Gammaproteobacteria > Burkholderiales > Burkholderiaceae_C > Rubrivivax > Rubrivivax rivuli. Next base: position 620,819 of record NZ_SACR01000002.1, read on the forward strand.
GAGCGAGCCGAAATCGCGGTAGTACCAGGGCTGCAGCGGCTGGCCCTTCACGCGGCGCCGCAGCTGCTTGAGCAGGTGCTTGGCCTGCTGGTGCGCCGCCTGCGCGCGCGGCGGCACGATCTTCACGCCGGTGCCGTGGTCGCGCGCGCCGCGGCCCTCCTGCACGTCCTTCCACTCGCAGGCGGCGCAGTCGCCGATGGCGAAGATGGCCTCGTCGCGCGTGCTCTGCAGCGTGTCGCGCACGACGATCTGGTTGACGCGGTTGGTCTCCAGGCCGCCGATGTCCTTGAGGAAGTCGGGCGCCTTCACGCCTGCAGCCCAGACAATCAGCTCGGCCGGCAGCACGCGCCCGTCGGCCAGGTGCACGGCGCCGGCCGACACCGCCGCCACCTTGCCGCTGGTGTGCACGGCCACGCCCAGGTTCTTCAGCAGCTTTTCGGTGGCCGTGCTCAGGCGTTCGGGCAGCGCCGGCAGCACACGCGGCGCGGCCTCCACCACGGCGAGCTGGATGTCCTTGTCGGCATCCACCCGGTCCAGCCCGTAGGCCACCACCTCGCGCGTGGTGCGGTGCAGTTCGGCGGCCAGCTCCACGCCCGTGGCGCCCGCGCCGATGATGGCCACGTGCAGCTGCTCGGGCCGCAGCGGCTCGCTCTGCGAGTGCGCGCGGATGCAGGCGTTGACCATGCGCTGGTGGAATCGCAGCGCATCGGCCGCCGACTCCAGCCGCATCGCGTGCTCGCGCACGCCGGGTGTGCCGAAGTCGTTGCTCTGGCTGCCCACCGCGATCACCAGCGTGTCGTAGGGCACGTCGCGCGCCGGGGCCACTTCCACGCCTTCGTCGTCGAGATAAGGCGCCACCTTCACCAGGCGCTGCTCACGGTCGAGCCCCGTCATCTGGCCCACGCGGTAAGTGAAGTGATGCCAGTGGCTCTGCGCGAGGTAGCCCACCTCGTGGTCGGCCATGTCCATGCTGCCGGCCGCGATCTCGTGCAGCTTGGGCTTCCAGACGTGGGTGCGGTTCTTCTCGATCAGCGTGATGTGCGCCTGCCCGCGCCGACCCATCGTGTCGCCCAGGCGCGTGGCCAGTTCCAGCCCACCGGCGCCGCCGCCGACGATGACGATGCGGTGCATGGCAGGGGCGTTGCGGGCTTGCGGCATGGGCGGTCGGGCATGAAGCCGAAGGGCACACAGAAACTGTGCCCTTCGACTCTAAGGCCCGCCGGCCAGGATTTCGAGAGCCGGCGCGCTCAGGCCGCAAATCGTTCGGTGTCGACTTCCGCTTCGTTCTGCGCGTTGTAACGCGCGCCGCTGATGCGGCCCGGCGCGAACAGCGCGTCCAGCGCCGCCATCACGGCCGGCGGCACGGTGAGGGCCAACGCGCCCAGGTTCTCCTGCAGGTGCGCGGCCTGCGTGGTGCCGGGGATGGGGATGACGTGCTCGCCCCGCGCCAGCAGCCAGGCCAGGGCCAGCTGCGCCGGCGTGCAGCCGGCCTGTGCGGCCAGCCCGGCCAGGGCGGGCAGCAGCGCCGCGTTGGCGGCGGCGTGCGCCGGCTCGAAGCGCGGCATGGCGCGGCGGATGTCCTTGGGCGCGAAGGCCGCCGCATCCAGCGGCGCGCCGCACAAGAAACCGCGCCCCACCGGGCTGAAGGCGACGAAAGCGGTGCCGCTGTCGGCGCAGGCCTGCAGCACGGCGATCTCGGGATTGCGCGTCCACAGCGAGTACTCGGTCTGCAGCGCGGCAATCGGGTGCACGGCCTGCGCGCGCTTCAGCGTGGCGGCGCCCACCTCGCTCAGGCCCAGGGCGCGCACCTTGCCCTGCTCGACCAGCCGCGCCATCGCACCCACGCTGTCTTCGATGGGCACGCTCTTGTCCCAGCGGTGCAGGTAGTAGACATCGATGACCTCGGTGCCCAGGCGGCGCAGGCTGTCTTCGCAGTCGCGCTGGATCGAAGCCGGCCGGCCGTCGATCACGCGCTGCAGCGCGCCGCCGGCGCCGACCGGTTGACCCGTCATGCCACCCTTGCTGCACAGCACGATGCGGCTGCGGTGAGCCTGGAGCACACGGCCCACCAGCGATTCATTCGCGCCGAAGCCATAGAGCGCCGCGGTGTCGAAGAGCGTGATGCCCGCGTCCAGCGCCTGCAGCAGCAGGGCCTCGGCGGCCGCGGGCTCGGGCGGCGTGCCGTAGGCGTGGCTCAGGTTCATGCAGCCCAGGCCAAGGGCGGCCACTTCAAACGGGCCGATGCGTCGCGTCTTCATGCGCCGAGGTTCAGGCCGGGTTCAGCTGCTGCTCCAGCCGGTGCAGCACCTCGTAGCAGGGCAGCACCTGCGCCACGCTGGCGTTGGGCTCGCGGCCCTCGCGGATGGCCGCGAAGAACTCGCGGTCCTGCAGCTCGATGCCGTTCATCGACACATCGACCTGGCTGACATCGATCTTCTCCTCCTTGCCGTTGAAGAGATCGTCGTAGCGCGCGATGTAGGTGCCGGTGTCGCCGATGTAGCGGAAGAAGGTGCCCAGCGGCCCTTCGTTGTTGAAGCTCAAGCTCAGCGTGCAGATCGCGCCGTTGGCGGCCTTGAGCTGGATGCTCATGTCCATCGCGATGCCCAGCGTCGGGTGGATGGGGCCCTGCAACGCGTTGGCCTGCACGATGGGGCTGCGCGCCTGGTAGGCGAAGAGGTCCACCGTGTGTGCGGCGTGGTGCCACAGCAGGTGGTCGGTCCAGCTGCGCGGCTGGCCCAGCGCGTTCATGTTCGTGCGGCGGAAGAAGTAGGTCTGCACGTCCATCTGCTGGATGTGGAACTCGTCCTTCACGATGCGCTGGCGCACCCACTGGTGGCTGGGGTTGAAGCGGCGCGTGTGGCCGCACATGGCCACCTTGCCGGTCTCTTTCGCGCGCTGCACCACGGCCTGGCCGTCCTTCAGCGCGTCGCACAGCGGAATCTCCACCTGCACGTGTTTGCCGGCCTCCAGGCAGGCCAGGGTCTGGCTGGCGTGCATCTGCGTGGGCGTGACGAGGATGACGGCGTCCACTTCCGCAATGGCCAGGCTGTCTTCCAGCTTGGTGGTGACGTGCGGGATGCCGTACTTGCTGGCCACTTCCTGCGTCTTGGCGAGGTCGCGGCTGATCAGCGACACCACCTCGACGTCGGGAATCAGCTTCATCGCGTCCAGGTGCTTCAGGCCGAAGGCGCCGGCACCGGCGAGGGCAACTTTGATGGTCATGTGTTCTCCAGGATCAGATGGCCCACGGCCGTGTTGCTGGCGGGCACATGGTAGAAGCGGTGCTTCACCAGCGGCGCGCTGTCGCTCATGGCACCGCGCGCAATCAGCCACATCACGAGTTCGATGCCCTCGCTGCCGGCCTCGCGCACGTAGTCGATGTGCGAGACCTGGGACAGGGCTTCGGGTTCGCTGATCAGGCGGTCGAGGAAGCGGTTGTCCCACTCGCGGTTGATGAGCCCGGCGCGCGGGCCCTGCAGCTGGTGGCTCATGCCACCGGTGCCCCAGATCTGCACCTTCAGGTCTTGGTCGTAGCTCTCCACGGCCTTGCGGATGGCGCGGCCCAGGTTGAAGCAGCGCCGGCCGCTGGGCACGGGGTACTGCACCACGTTCACGGCGAAGGGGATCACCGGGCAGGGCCAGGCCTGCGGCTGCCCGCACATCAAGGACAGCGGCACGGTGAGCCCATGGTCGACATCCATCTTGTTCACGATGGTGAGGTCGAAGTCGTCCTGGATCACGCTGTGCGCGATGTGGCTGGCCAATTCGGGGTGGCCGATCACGGTGGGCACGGGCCGCGGGCCCCAGCCTTCGTCGGCGGGCTGGTAAGCCGCTGCGGTGCCGATGGCAAAGGTGGGAATGAGGTCCAGGCTGAAGGCCGTGGCGTGATCGTTGTAGACCAGGAAGATCACGTCGGGCTGGTTGTCCTGCAGCCAGGCTTTGCTGTACTCGTAGCCCTGGAACAGCGGCTGCCAGTAAGGCTCGGCCGTCTTGCCGAGGTCCAGCGCCGCGCCGATGGCGGGCACGTGGCTGGTGTAGACCGAGGCGGTGATGCGGGCCATGTCAGTTCCTTCCCCACATCGGGTCGCGGCCGCCGGCCACCATCATGGCGCGGTACTCGTCTTCGCTCATGCCTGTCATGCTGCCGGCCATCTGCTGGAAGCTGCGGCCGTCGGTGGCGCCGATCTTGGCCAGGAAGTAGATGTTGCCGCCCAGTGCGATGCAGCGGTTCAGGTCGCGCGCCAGCACGGCCAGTTTCTGGTCTTCCGTCATCGGCCACTCGTCGAGATAGGCCCGCTCATCGGCCTTGAAGCGCTTGCGGTTCTCGGCCTTCATCAGGCTCATGCAGAACTGGTTGAGGTGGTAGCCCTTGCGGCTTTGCTCGGCGTCGAAGATGGTGGTGCCAGGGATGTCGAGGTACGGCTTGTCGAGGCTCATGCGGTTTCCTCCGGCCAATAGAGGCGCATCGGGTTGGTGACGAGCAGCTGCTGCTGCAGTTCTGCCGTCACGGCGATGTGCGGGATGAAGTCGACCAGCAAGCCGTCGTCGGGCATGTGGTCCTTCAGGTTGGGATGCGGCCAGTCGGTGCCCCAGAGCACGCGGTCGTGGAAGCTCTCGACGATGCGGCGGGCGAAGGGCACCACGTCACGGTAGGCGGCCTGCTCGCCGTTCAAGGCGCGCGGGCCGGCCACGCTCAGGCGCTCAGGGCAGCTGACCTTGCTCCACACGTTTTCATGCTCACGCATGAACCGCTGGAACAGCGCGAACTGCGGGCCGTCCACCGGCAGGCTCACGTCAGGGCGGCCCATGTGGTCCACCACCACGGTGGTGGGCAGCGCGGTGAAGAAGTCCCACAGCTCGGGCAGGTCCACCGCCTCGAAATAGATGACGACGTGCCAGCCCAAAGACTTGATGCGCCCGGCGATCTCCATCAGTTCGTCTTTCGGCGTGAAGTCGACCAGGCGCTTGACGAAGTTGAAGCGCACGCCGCGCACGCCGTCGTTGTGCAGGGCTTCGAGTTCCCGGTCCGTCACGCTGCGCTTGACCGTGGCCACGCCGCGCGCCTTGCCGCCACTGCTGGCGCAGGCGTCGGCCATGGCACGGTTGTCGGCGCCGTGGCAGGTGGCCTGCACGATGACGTTACGTGCAAAACCCAGGTGGTCGCGCAGCGCGAACAGCTGCGCCTTGCTGGCATCGCAGGGCGTGTACTTGCGTTCGGGCGCGTAGGGGAACTCGGCACCGGGGCCGAAGACGTGGCAGTGCGCGTCCACCGCGCCCGGCGGCAGCTGGAAGCGGGGTTTCGATGGGCCGGCGTACCAATCCAGCCAGCCGGGGGTCTTCTCGAAGACGTTCTGCACCATGGTTTCAGCTCACCATCTCGAAGGGAAGGCCAGCGTACTGCTCGGCCAGCGCGGCTTGTGCAAACCGCGAGTTCTTCAGGTAATCGAGCTCGTGCTCCTGCGCCTTCTGGTCGAAATCGCTGAAGTGCGGGAAGCGGTGCAGCAGCGTCGTGAGGTACCAGCTGGTGCGCACGCTGCTCCACACGCGGCGCAGCGCCATCGCGCTGTAGTTGTTGAGCAGTTCGTCCTTGCCCTGGCCGTACCAGCTGGCAAGCGCCCGCGAGAGGTAGAACACATCGCTCACCGCCAGGTTCAGGCCCTTGGCGCCGGTGGGCGGCACGATGTGCGCCGCATCACCACACAGGTAGAGGGCGCCATAACGCATGGGCTCGCTGACGAAGCTGCGCAGCGGCGCGATGCTCTTCTCGATGGTGGGCCCGGTTTCGATCATCTCGGCCATCTCGGCCGGGAAACGCGCCGTCAGTTCGCTCCAGAAACGGTCGTCGGACCAGGCCTCCACCTTGTCGTCCACCGGCACCTGGATGTAGTAGCGCGAGAGCTGGCTGTTCCGATAACTCGCCAGCGCAAAACCTTGCGGGTGGTTGACGTAGGTGATGTCGGGCAGCGGCTTCACGCGCGCCATCACGCCCAGCCAGCCGAAGGGGTAGACCTTCTCGTACTCCTTGCGCACGCTCTCGGGGATGCTGCGTCGGCTCACGCCATGGAAGCCATCGCAGCCGGCGATGAACTCGCAGTCCACGCGCCCGGCCTGGCCATGGCGCGTGTAGGTGACGTAGGGCTTGGCGCCCGGGCGGCCGTCGAACTCGTGCAGCACCACGTCCTGCACTTCGGTCAGCACGGTCTGGCCGCGGCGGTCGGCGGCGGCGTAGAGGTCTTCCTGGATGGCCGTCTGGCCGTAGACCATGAAGCGCCGGCCCAGGGTGCTGGCGGTGTCCACCAGGAAGCTGTCGCGCCCGGCCCACGCGATGCGCATGCCGTCGTGCGGGTGGCCTTCGCGGTCCATGCGTTCGCTCAGGCCGTTGGCGCGCAGCACGTCCACCGTGGTGCTTTCCAGCACACCGGCGCGGATGCGCGAGAGCACGTACTCGCGCGTCTGGCGTTCCAGCACCAGGCTCTCGATGCCGTGGCGGTGCAGGATCTCCGAAAGCAACAGGCCCGCGGGGCCGCTGCCGATGATGACAACCTGGGTCTTCATGTCTTGTCCTTGTTGACGGCCGCCAGCAGGCGGTCGGCTTCCACACGCCAGTCGGCGCCGCGCGCAAAACCCGGTTCACCGCGGGTGCCGAACACGCCGGCGTCGGCGAGATCGGCGATGTGCGCCTGGCGCTCGGCCGTGCCCGCCGCGCTGTGCGGCACGAGGCCGGCTTCACGCACGGTGACGGCCACCTCGCGCACCTCTTCGCTGCGGCGGCGGCCGTGTTCGATGACGCGCTGGAAGAAGTAGCTGGCCTGCTTCTCCCAGTCGATGCCGGGGAAGGTTTCCTGCAGCGAAGCGATCACCGCGTCTTCCACGCCGTGGTGGCGCGCGGCGGTGAAGCTCTCGATGACCATGGCCTCCAGGCCCTTGATCATCACGCTGCGGCACATCTTGGTGGCACTGGCCACGCCGAGCTGTTCGCTGTGCACCTGGGCGGCAAAACCCAAGGTGTCCAGCAGCGGCTTCAGCGCCGCCGCGTCGGGCCCGCCCAGCAGCAGCGGCACCTTCAGGCGGTAGGGCGGCACGCTGGTCATCACCGCGCCTTCCACATACCGGCCGCCGGCCGCGTTGACCCACTGCGAGGCCTGGATCTTGGCGCCGGGGCTGGCGCTGTTGAAGTCGAGAAAAAAGCCACCGGGGGCCAGGCCCGCAGCGCAGGCTTCGGCCACGGCCACGGCCTGGCTGGCGGTGACTGCGCTGACGACCAACTCGGCACCGCGCACGGCTTCCGCGTGCGTGGCCGCCAGCACCACGCCGTGTGCCGCGGCATGGGCGCGCAGCGGCGCAGCGCCCGCGCCGGCGAGCTTCAGGTCGTGGGCCTGCAGCCGGTGGCCGGCGGCACCCAGGTCTTCCGCCAGGATGCGGCCGACTTCGCCATAACCGATGAGGCCGATGCGCACAGTCGCGCCTTCAGTCGATGTAGCGCAGGCCGGCCTGGGCCAGCGGCTCGCGCATCTTGTACATGTCCAGGCCCAGCACGCCCGCGGCCAGCTTCGCGCGCTTCTCGCCTTCGTTGGCCTCGCGCTTCGTGGCGGCGGCCAGCGTGGCTTCGGCCATGGCGCGCGGCACGCACACCACGCCGTCGTCGTCGGCCACCACCACGTCGCCCGGGTGCACCAGCGCGCCGGCGCACACCACGGGGATGTTCACGCTGCCCAGGGTGGCCTTGATCGTGCCCTTGGCGCTGATGGCCTTGCTCCACACCGGGAAGCGCATCTCGGTGAGCGTCTTCACGTCGCGCACGCCGGCGTCGATGACCAGCGCACGCGCGCCGCGGGCCTGGAAGGACGTGGCCAGCAGGTCGCCGAAATAGCCATCGGTGCAAGGCGCGGTGATGGCTGCGATGACGATGTCGCCGGGCTGTATCTGCTCGGCCACCACATGCATCATCCAGTTGTCACCCGGGTGCAGCAGCACGGTGACGGCGGTGCCGCTGACCTGCGCGCCGCTGTAGATGGGCCGCATGCCGGTGTGCAGCAGGCCCACGCGGCCCATGGCCTCGTGCACCGTGGCGCTGCCGAAGTGCGCCAGCTGGTCGGCGATGTGCGCCGGGGTGCGCGTGATGTTGCGGTAGACGACGCCGAGTTCGTACATGGTCAGAGTCCTTGGGCTTTCAGGGCGGCGTCCAGCCGCGGGTAGACACGGCGCGCGTTGCCTTCGTAGATGGCGTGTTTCTCGGCCGCGCTGAGCTGCGTGCTGGCCTCGATGTAGCGCTTGGTGTCGTCGTAGTTGAAGCCGGTCTCGGGGTCGATGCCGCGCACCGCGCCGATCATTTCGCTGGCGAAGAGGATGTTCGCCACCGGGATCACCTTGGTCAGCAGGTCGATGCCCGGCTGGTGGTAAACGCAGGTGTCGAAGAACACGTTGTTCAGCAGGTGTTCGCTCAGCAGCGGCTTCTTCAGCTCTTGGGCCAGGCCGCGGTAACGCCCCCAGTGGTAGGGCGCGGCGCCGCCGCCGTGCGGGATGATGAACTTCAGCGTCGGGAAATCCTTGAACAGGTCGCCCTGCAGCAGCTGCATGAAGGCCGTGGTGTCGGCGTTGATGTAGTGCGCGCCGGTGGTGTGGAAACACGCGTTGCAGCTGGTGCTGACGTGCACCATGGCCGGAATGCCGTACTCCACCATCTTCTCGTAGATGGGGTACCAGTGGCGGTCGGTCAAAGGCGGGCTGGTCCAGTGGCCGCCGCTCGGGTCGGGGTTGAGGTTCAGCGCCACGTTGCCGAACTGCTCGACGCACTTCACCAGCTCGGGGATGCAGGTGGCCGGGTCCACGCCCGGGCTCTGCGGCAGCATGGCCGCGGGGATGAAGTGCTGCGGGAAGAGCTGGCTGACGCGGTAGCAAAGCTCGTTGCAGATGGCGGCCCAGGTGCTGCTGACCTGGAAATCGCCGATGTGGTGGGCCATGAAGCTGGCACGCGGGCTGAAGATGGTGAGGTCGCTGCCGCGCTCGCGCATCTTGGCCAGCTGGTTGAGCTCGATGGTCTCGCGCAGCTCGTCGTCGCTGATCTTGAGATCGGCCACACGCGGCATGGACGCGGGGTCCTTGATGCCGGCGATCTGCGCGTTGCGCCAGTTTTCCAGCGCCTTGGGCGCGGTGGTGTAGTGGCCGTGGATGTCGATGATCATGAACGGTGTCTCCGTCGGGTTGTCAGCCTGCGGCGCTCAAGCCGTGATGGCGCTTGAGGGCGGCCGTGGCCGGGTGCATGAAGTGCGCCAGCGCCACCACCGCGGCCGGGGCGGCCTGCAGGCCCAGCGCGGCGCTGAAGACAGTGGTTTGCGCGGCGCCGGCCGGCAACTCGCCCACCACCTCGATGCCGGGCTGGCCGGCGAACTCGGGCAGTTGCTGGAAACCCATCGCCGCCTGCCCGCTGGCCACCAGCGTGGCCACGGGCACGCCGGGCGGGGCCAGCACCAGGCGGCCGGCCAGGCTGTCTTGCAGGCCCCAGCGTGCCACCAGCGCCAGCAGGTGCTTGCCGCTGGGCCCGGTGCTGTAGCCGATGCTGGGCGCGGCGGCCACGGCGTCGCGCAGCGCGGCTTCGTCGTGCAGGGGCGGGTGCGGCGCACCGGCCGGCACCGCCACCACCATGGCCGAGCGCACCAGGTCCAGGCGCGGGCCGCGCACCTGCCCGGCGGCGAGCAAGGTGTCGATGGCATCCGACGCCAGCACCACCAGGTCGAAGTGTTCACCGGCGGCCACACGGCGGGCGGCGTCGACGCCGCCCACGCTCTCGAACACCACGCGCGGGCCGCCCTGGGCCACGCAGCGCTCGGCCAGTTCGGCCAGCAGGTGGCGCGTGGCCATCGAAGAGATGCCGGTGAGCGGGGAGGCCGGGGTGTTCATGCGCGCAGGGTGGAGGAATGGACAGGGGCCAGGGCCTCGGATGCCCCGCATTCTTCGACCGGACCGCCCATGTTGCAACCGCATGGCGACACTAGCTGCTAGGCCGTTTCGGCATACCATTGCCGCATGGATTTCAAACAGCTGCAGACCTTCGTGCAGGTGGCCGAGCTGGGCAGCTTCACACGCGCGGCCAGCGTGCTGCGCGTGGCACAGCCGGCGCTCAGCCGCCAGGTGCGCGCGCTGGAGGTCGAGCTTCGCCAGGCCCTCTTCGAGCGCAACGGCCGCGGGGTCACGCTCACGCCGGCCGGCACGCGCCTTCTCGGCCACGGCCGCGGCATCCTGCAGCAGCTGGAGCGCGCCCGGCAAGACCTGGAAGAACACCGCGGCATGGCCGCCGGGCTGCTGAGCATCGGCCTGCCGCCCAGCGTCAGCCGTACGCTCACGGCGCCGCTGGTGGAGCTGTTCCGCGAGCGCTTTCCGCGCGCCACGCTCACCGTGGTGGAGGGCCTCACCACCTACACGCTGGAATGGCTGGCCCAGGGCCGCATCGATTGCGCCGTGGTCTACAACGCCACGCCAGCGGCGGCCTTCGAACTGCTGCCGGTGCTGGAAGAACCGCTTTATCTCGTCTCGGCGCGCACCCCGCGCGAGGCTGGGGCCGAGCTGGTGGCGCGCCCGCTCGACCTGGCCACGCTGGCCACCCGCGAGCTCGCCATCCCGAGCCGCCCGCATGCCATCCGCATGCGCCTGGAGACGGTGATGGCCGAGGCAGGCCTCAAACCCCGCGTGGGGCTGGAGATCGAAAGCGTGCCGGCCATCCTGGACCTGGTGCAGCGCCACCCGCTGCACGCCGTGCTGTCGCTGAACGCCATCCGAGCCAGCGGGCGCGAAAACGAACTGCGCGCGCGCCCGGTGCAACTGCCCGCACGGCGCGGCGCGGCGGCCACCGAACTGGCGGCCACGCTCTGGCTGGCCACCTCGGCGCAGCGCCCGCGCGGGCCGCTGCTGGAGCAGGCGCTGCCGATGCTGTCGACCCTGCTGACGGAGCACCTGGCCTGAGCGCCCCGGCGGGGCACTCGGCCGCCTTCAGGGCAACTGCTTCAGCGCCTCGCGCACGCGTTCGGCGTAGCGGCCCTTGGGGTAGGCGCGCAGGTAGGCCTCGTAGTCTTCGCGGCGCTTGCTGTTGGCGGCGCGATCCCAGAGCTCGAACTCGGCCTGCAGCGCGTTGGCCGGCGTGGCAGGCGCCGGGGCGGGCGCCGCCGCCTCGGGCGTGCCACCCTGCCGCGGCACGGGCTGCGCGGCAGGTGCCAGCGCCGCTGCAGGCAGGGTGGCCGGCTGCACCGGCCCGGGCGTGGCCACGGCGCTGCCGGGCTTGGGCGGGTAGAAGAAGAAATCGGTGGAGCTCTCGTCCACCAGCGAGGGCCGCTGCTGGTGGTTCACGGCCGAGGCCTTGGTCTCCACGCTGCTGCGCACGCGCTTGAGCATCTCGGCCGCCGACACGCCCACGTTGCGCATCTGCTTGATCAGCTCGCGCGTGAACAGGCCGTTGGGCACCGGGTCGCTGTCGCCCAGGCGGTCCAGCGCCTGCTGGCCCTTGGAGGCCGCCATGATGATCATCGAGCCCTTGGGCGGCTCGATGCGCGAGAGCGACGAACCCGGCGGCAGCGAACGCCCTGCCGTGGTGGCGCGGAAGGGGTCGTCGCGGCAGGCGTCGACGATGATCAGCGAGAAGCGCGCGCGCTGGTTGAGATCGTCCACCAACTGTTCCAGCGAGAGGCCGTCGCGCTGGATGGCGCGCTCGCCCGTCACCTTGATGTCCACCGGCAGCAGGTAGGGCCCCAGCTGCGGCGGCTGCGAACCGTGGCCGCTGAAAAAGAACACCACCTCGTCACCCTTCTCGATGCGGCGCAGGAAGCCGTCGATCTGGTCGTGCATCTGCTCGCGCGTGCCGTCGAGCACGGTGGTGACCTGGAAGCCGGCGGCCTGCAGTTCCTGCGCCAGCGACTGCGCGTCGTTGCGCGCGTTGCGCAGGGGGGTGACGTGCTGGTAGCGGTCGTTGCCCACCACCAGGGCCAGGCGGGCGGCCTCGGCGGGCAGGGCCGCGGCGAGCAGCAACAAGGCGCAGGCGCCCAGCCAGAGCCGGGCGGGCAGCGGACGTGCGGTGGCGGGCAGAGGCAGGGGCATGGTGCGGCAGCCGGCGCAGCGCGCGGGTGCCGGACCGGCCCCGCTTCGCGCGCGCGAAGCCCGCACCATAGCGGAAGGCGGGGGCCGGCGGCCATCCCTCCAAGAGCGGGCCGGTGCCAGATGCGCCGCAGATTCGCGGCCCCGGCACCGCGCGCTGCGGCCGCAGGCGCGCTAGATTCCGGGCATGGCTGATCAGGTTTTCGCGGTCTTGGGGCTGGTGTTCTGCGCGCTCGTGTGGGGCGGCATGTGGCTCGGCCCGGCGCGCACGCAGGGGCTGCGCCACCGCGTGCAAGCCTGGTGGCGGCGTGCGAGTGCCGCCCGGCGCGCGCCGGCGCCGCCCCGGCAGCCCGACCCGCGGCAGGCCCGCGAGGAGGCCGAAGCCCTCATCGAGCGCGCCCGCCGGGCTGCGCAGGTGGAGCGCGAGGGCAACGTCTACCGGCCCGACCGCTTTCAACAGCGCAAGGACGGCAAGGACAACTTGCACTGAAGCGCAATCCCGACTGAACTCGGGGGTGGTTCACACCGGCCATCATCGGCGTCTCTAACAGCCACCGCCAGGAGACACCCGATGACGCGTCTGAACGTCAATGGCCAGGTGCGACAGCACCCCGCCGAACCCGACACCCCGCTGCTGTGGGTGCTGCGTGAACATCTGGGCCTGACGGGCACCAAGTACGGCTGCGGCGTCGCCCAGTGCGGCTCTTGCACGGTGCACATCGACGGCAACCCGGTGCGCAGCTGCGTGATGCCGGTCTCGGCGGTGCAGCCCAGCCAGAAGGTCATCACCATCGAGGGCCTCTCGCCCAAGGGCCTGAACGCGCTGCAGAAGGCGTGGGTCAACAACGACGTGCCGCAGTGCGGCTACTGCCAGAGCGGCATGATCATGGCGGCCGCCGCGCTGCTGAAGAAGAAGCCCAAGCCCACCGACGCCGACATCGACGCCGAGATCACCAACATCTGCCGCTGCGGCACTTTCAACCGCGTGCGCGCGGCCATCAAGGAAGCCGCCGGGGTCACCAAGACCGCGGGCCTGGACATCGTGCACGTCACCCGGAGCGTCGCATGAAGGCCGCCACATTGAACCGCCGCCAGTTCCTGGGCACCGGCGCCGCGGCCACGGCCGCCGTCACCGGGGGCTTCGTCTTCGGCTTCCCCACCAGCGCCACGGCGCAGGGGCAAACGCCCGAGATCAACGCCTGGGTGGTGATCCAGCCCGATGACAAGGTGATCATCCGCATCGCGCGCAGCGAGATGGGCCAGGGCACGCTCACCGGCCTGGCGCAGATGGTGGCCGAAGAGCTGGAATGCGACTGGTCCAAGGTCACCACCGAATACCCCACGCCGGGCCAGAGCCTGGCCCGTAAGCGCCCCTGGGGCGACTTCGGCACCGGCGGCAGCCGCGGCATCCGCACCAGCCACGAGTACGTGCGCAAGGGCGGCGCCAGCGCACGCATGATGCTGGTGCAGGCTGCCGCCGACGGCTGGCAGGTGCCGGCTGCCGAGTGCACCGTGAGCAAGGGCGTGATCACCCACGCCGCCAGCCGCCGCAAGGTGAGCTACGGCCAGGTGGCCGCCGCCGCCGCGAAGCTCACGCCGCCGGCCGCCGCCGACATCCCGCTGAAGGACCCCAAGGACTGGAAGCTCATCGGCCAGCGCATGGCGCGCCTGGACACGGTGGACAAGGTCAACGGCAAGAAGGTCTTCGGCGCCGACCTGCAACTGCCCGGCATGCTGAACGCCGCCATCAACGCCTGCCCGGTGTTCGGCGGGAAGCTCAAGGGCTATGACGCGGCCGCCGTGGAGAAGATGCCCGGCGTGAAGAAGGTGCTGGCCGTGGGCGACAACGCCGTGGCCGTGGTGGCCGACACCTGGTGGCGCGCGAAGAAGGCGCTGGATGCGCTGCCGGTGCAGTGGGATTTCGGCGCGCATGCCAACGCCCAGCAGGCCGACTTCAACGCGGTGCTGAAGGCCGGCCTGGACGCCCCGCAGGCCGTGGTGGGCAACAGCAACGGCGACGTGAAGGCCGCGCTGGCCGGCGCCGTGCGCAAGGTGGAGGCGGTGTACGCCTACCCGCACCAGAACCACGCCACGATGGAGCCGATGAACGCCACGGCCAAGTGGACGCCCGAGCGCTGCGAGGTCTGGACGCCCACGCAGAACGGCGAGGCCTCGCTCTCGGCCGCGGCGCTGGCCGCGGGCCTGCCGGCGGCGCAATGCGAGGTCTACAAGATCGACCTCGGTGGCGGCTTCGGCCGCCGCGGCGCGGTGCAGGACTGGATCACCCAGGCCGTGCTGATCGCCAAGCAGATGCCCGGCACGCCGGTGAAGCTGCTGTGGTCGCGCGAAGAAGACATGACCCAGGGCCGCTACCACCCCATCACCCAGGCCAAGCTCACGGCCGGGCTGGACGCGCAGGGCAACATCACCGGGCTGCACATGCGCATCAGCGGCCAGAGCATCCTGGCCGGCGTGGCGCCGCAGAACATCCGCGAGGGGCGCGACCCGGTGATGTTCCAGGGGCTGAACAACGGCGGCGGCGAGGCCATGATCGGCTACACCTTCCCGGCCCTGCTGGTGGACCACGCGATGCGCAACCCGCACGTGCCGCCCGGCTTCTGGCGCGGCGTGAACCTGAACCAGAACGCCTTCTACCTGGAGTGCTTCCTGGACGAGGTGGCCCAGGCCACCAACCAGGATCCGCTGGCCCTGCGCCGCAAGCTGATGGCCAACCATCCCAAGCACCTGGCGGTGCTGAACGCGGTGGCCGAGCGCGTGGGCTGGGACAAGCCCGCGGCCGACATCAACGGCCAGAAGGTGCACCGTGGCCTGTGCGTGACGCACGGCTTCGGCAGCTACGTGGCGGCCTGCGCCGAGGTCTCGGTGGGCCCCAAGGGGCAGCTCAAGATCCACCGCATCGTGGCGGCCACCGACTGCGGCTACGCGGTGAACCCGCAGCAGATCGAGGCGCAGGTGGAAGGCAGCTTCGTCTACGGCCTGAGCGCCATGCTCTACGAAGAGTGCACGGTGAAGGACGGCCGCATCGAGCAGCGCAACTTCGACACCTATCCGTCGATGCGCATCGCCGAGATGCCCAAGGTGGAAACCATCGTCATGCCCTCGGGCGGCTTCTGGGGCGGTGTGGGCGAGCCCACCATCGCGGTGGCGGCACCGGCAGTGCTGAACGCCATCTTCGCGGCCACCGGCAAGCGCATCCGCGAGCTGCCCATCAAGCAGCAGCTGCAGCAGGCCTGAGGCACAGGGCGCGTGATGCCGGGCATGGCGGCGTTGGCCTTGGCGGGGGCGGTCACCACGTTCACGGTGGTGGGCGATGGCATCCCGCAGCCCCTGACTGCCACGCCCGGCAACGCCGCTGCCGGCCGCGCCCTCGTGGTCGACCGCACCCAGGGCCTGTGCCTGCTGTGCCACAGCGGGCCTTTCGACCGCACGCCGGCCGAGCGCGCGCAGGGCAACCTGTCGACGAACCTGGCCGGCGTGGGCCGCCGCTACAGCGCGGCGCAACTGCGGCTGCGTGTGGCCGATGCCAGGCACCTGAACCCGGCCAGCGTGATGCCCAGCTTCCACCGCCTGCCGCCAGCCACGGCCGAGCAGCGCGTGGGCGCGGCGTGGCAGGGCAAACCGGTGCTGACGGCGCAGCAAGTGGAGGATGTGGTGGCTTTTCTCGAGACCCTGCAATGAGCACCGATCGCCGCACGCTCTTGGCCGCCGGCGGTGCGGGCGCGCTGACCGTGCTGCTGCGGCCCTGGTCTGCGCACGCGGCCACTTCGCCCGCGCTGCAGGCCGCCATCGAACGTTTCACCGGCGGCGCCCCGCTGCAGACCGGCCGCGTGACCTTGGCCGTGGACGCGGTGGTGGAGAACGGCAACACCGTACCGGTGAGCGTGAGCGTGCAAAGCCCCATGACGGCCGAGCAGCACGTCAGGCGCATTGCGCTTTTGACCGAGCTGAACCCGCAACCCGAGGTGGCCGTGTTCCACCTGGGCCCGGCCAGCGGCCGCGCGCAGGTGGGCACGCGCATGCGCATGGCCAGCAGCCAGCACGTCATCGCCATCGCGCAGATGAACGACGGCAGCTGCTGGCAGCACCGCGTGGCCGTGACGGTGGCACTCGCTGCCTGCCTGGAGGGCGAATGAGCAACGTGCGCGCCCTGCTCCGCCTGCCCGCCACGGCCCGCCCTGGCGAGGTGGTGGAGGTGCGGCTGCTCCTGCAGCACCCCATGGAGACCGGCTTCCGCCCCGATGCTGGCGGCCGCACGGTGCCGCGCAACATCCTGCGGCGCATCGAGGCGCGTTTCGAGGGCGAGCTGGTGTTCGCGGCCGATCTCTTCCCGGCCATCACCGCCAACCCTTTCCTCGCCTTCCCGCTTCGCGCCACGCGCAGCGGCACGCTGGTGGTCGGCATCGAAGGCGACAACGGCGTCTCGCAGCGCGAAACCGCCACGCTCACGGTGGCATGAGCTTCGCCCGCGCTGCCTTGCTGGGCGGGGTGGGCCTGCTGCTCGCGGTGGTGACAGCCGGCACTGCCCAGGCGGCCGACCCTCGCCGCTCGGGCTTCGCCGACATGGCACCCAGCACCCAGGCCCTGCAGCGCGACGACACGCTCAACCCGGCCATGCTGTGGGTGCAAGACGGCGAGCAGCGCTTCCAGGCAGATTGCGCAAGCTGCCACGGCGCCGGCAGCGCACCGGCCATGAGCCTGCGCGGCGCCGCGGCCCGCCACCCCGCCTGGGACGCCACGCTCGGCAAACCGCTCACGCTGGCCGGCCGCATCAACCAGTGCCGCGTGCGCCACGTGAAGGCGCCGCCGCTGGCGCCCGAGAGCGAAGGCCTGCTCGCGCTGGAAGCCTTTGTGGCGCTGCAGTCGCGCGGCCTGCCCATCGCACCCGACCGCACGCCGGCGCTGCAGCCCTTTTTGGCCCGGGGCGAGGCGCTCTACCGCCAGCGCATCGGCCAGCTCGATTTCTCCTGCGCCCAGTGCCACGACGATCATGCCGGCCGCCGCCTGGCCGGCGCGCTGATCCCGCAGGCCCACCCCACGGGCTACCCGCTGTACCGGCTGGAGTGGCAGGGCCTGGGCTCGCTGCAGCGCCGCCTGCGCAACTGCATGACCGGCGTGCGCGCCGAGCCCTATGCCTACGGCAGCGACGAATACACGATGATCGAGCTCTACCTGAAACAGCGCGCCGCCGGCATGGCGATGGAAAGCCCCGCCGTGCGGCCGTGAACCCACCACGGGCACCGCCTTGATCTCGACCACCCCCTCCCCTGCGCTGCAGGACACCCAAGCCTGGCTGGAGCAGGCCGTCATCGGCCTGAACCTGTGCCCCTTCGCCAAGGCCGTGCACAGCAAGGGCCAGATCCGCTGGGTGGAAAGCAGCGCCAAGCAGCCCCGCGAACTGCTGGCCGACCTGGTGGCCGAGCTGCAGCACCTGCACGCCACGCCGGCCGAGACCACCGACACCACGGTGCTGGTGTGCCCGCAGGCCCTGCCTGATTTCCTCGATTTCAACGACTTTCTGGACGTCGCCGAGGGCGCGCTGGAAGACCTGGGCCTGGACGGCGACCTCCAGATCGCCAGCTTCCACCCGCAGTTCCAGTTCGAGGGCACCGAGCCTGGCGATGCCGGCAACCTCAGCAACCGCGCGCCCCACCCCACGCTGCACCTGCTGCGCGAAGACAGCGTCGAGCGCGCGGTGGCCGCCTTCCCCGAGGCCGAGGCCATCTTCGAGCGCAACATCGACACCCTGGAAGCGATGACGCCCGCCCAGCGCCGCGCGGTCTTTGGCGGGCGGTGCGGTCAAGACGAGGAATCTGGCGACCTCGGTCACGGTTGAATGAACGCGGCGGGTCGGTGCGCCCTGAAGAAAGGCGCCGGTTGGCCGACAACGGTGGTGGATGTCCGCGCCGGCGCGCCACGCCGTTGCCAGCCCCAGCCGCCGGGCTGGACTGGCGCCGCAGTGAAAATCTGGGCCGGCCGGCACCGACCGAGAACCGAGCCAAGCTCGATGGATGTTCACGATGGGCACGCTGAAGCGACATGATTGAGCAGACAGATCACGCTGAGGTCGTGGGGTCCAGCCCTGACTTGTCGCCATTGCCGAGCTTCATCCGCAAGACCCCCCGGGGTGTCGTGCTCGATGTGGCCAAGATGCCCGTGGATGACAGCTTCATGGTCTTCGTGGACCGGCTGTTTGCGCAGGGCGCCTACTTCACCCAACTCGACCACGCCAGCTTCCAGGCGCTGCTGTACCAGCCCGAGTCGATCCGCAGTCCTGCCCGCGAGATACGGCTGGCGGCCGGCATCATGCGTTTGTCGCCCGAGCGGCGCTCGCTCTACAAGGAGGTGCGGGTGCTCGACCAGGGCGCGCGGGCCGAGTACCTGTTCGAGCCCGTGTTCCTGGAAGTGGCCGAGCCGGAACCCCAGCCCGGCCAGACGCCGGCCCTCGACCACCGCGACCGCAGCCGCCTCGAGCCGGCCCGCCTGGACATCGACGAGTTCATTTGCGTCATGTGGACCAAGGGCGTGCGCTTCGGCATCCAGGTGCAGGCGGTGCAGGACGCCATCGCCGCCAATAAGGCGGACCGCGTGGCCGTGGCGCTGGAACTCGCGCCCCAGCCCGGGCGCGATGCCGAACTGCTGGAGCAGTTCGAGGGCCTGCACCGCGACGATTCGCCCTTGATCACCTCGGGCCGGGCCGATCTGCGGCGCTTCAAGAATCGCTTTCCGCAGATCGCCAAGGGCACGCGGATGATGAAGAAGGTGCCCCGGCAACTGGGCAAGCCGGGCTTTCGAGTCACGGGCGAACTCATCGAGCCCGACCTGCCCAAGGACCTGAGCCTGGAGGCCCTGGCCGGGCCCGGGACACGCATCGACAACGGCCCCGACGGCGAGTTCATCACCGCGGCGGCCAGCGGGTTCATCTCGATCGATGTCGGCTCCAACCTGATCTCGGTGACCGAGAAGATCGAGAACAAGAGCGGCATCAATGCCAAGACCACCGGGGATCTGACCCTCTCGGTGGATGAGTTTGTCGAACACGGCGAGGTGCAGGAAGGCCGCGTCGTGGAAGGCAAGCACATGAAGTTCACCTCCACCGTGTACGGCTCGCTGGTCTCCAAGGCCGGGCGCATCGAGCTGGCTGACAGCCTCAGTGGCGGCCGGGCCACGAGCACGGGCGGCAGCATCCACATCAAGCACCGTGCATTGAACGCCGGCGTCGAGGCCGTGGGCGGCAGCATCGACGTGCATTACGCCGAGAACTCGACGCTCATCGGCGATGAGGTGGTCATCGGCCACGCCATCAATTGCGAGGTCATCGCCAACAGCCTGCGGGTCGGCGTGGCGCAGGGCTGCACCTTGGTGGCCCAGTCGGTGCAGATCCAGACCTCCGACGTGCGCCGCGGCAAGCCCACCCTGGTGACCGTGCTGGTGCCAGATGCCGCCGAAGGACGGCGCAAGCTGGCTGCGCTGTGGGCGGGTGTGGCCGACATCGAGCAGAAGATCGAGGCCGTGTCCGCCGAAGTGAAGAAACTCGCCGCGGACCCCGAATTCAGCAAGCTTCTGGCTCTGACCGAGATGGTGCGTGCAGGCAAGCTGGCACTCTCGCCGGTGCAGGAGAGCAGCTTCCGCCAGATGCAGCAAAGGCACCTGACCGGGCTCAAGGCCATGGAAAGGTTCGCCAAGGAAAAGCAGGCCCTGCAGCAATCACTGCAGGCCAAGCACGACGAGATCGCCCATTTCAAGCAAACCCAGCAGGCCGTGGCTGCCCGCCGCGAATGCACCATTCAAGAGGTGATCGGCGAGACCTGCGTGCAGACGGTGGGCACCGCGCTGGGCGTGCCGCACTTCAGGGGCGTCTCGGGCAACGAGTTCGGCATGAAGCTGCGCGACATGTCGCCATCCCCGAAACGGATCTTCCTGAAGGAATGCGGCACCCTGGCCTGGCGCCACGCCGCGGACGACGGCCTGGCTGCAGCGCCATGAGGCCCGCCTCCCGGAGCCGCCCCTGTGCACAACGGGGCGGCACGCCACGCTAGGAGCCGGTCCACAGCCGCCAGCCCAGCCCTGCCGCCAAGACCAGCATGGTCAGGCCGATCAGCACGTCCAGCACCTGCCAGGCCCGCGGCCGCGCGAACACCGGCGCGAGCCAGCGCGCGCCGTAGCCCAGTGCCGTGAACCACAGCAGGCTGGCCGTGGCCGCTGCGGCCACGAAGGCGCCCTTCGCCGCACCCGGCTGCTGCGCGCCCAGGCTGCCCAGCAGCAGCACGGTGTCGAGGTAGACATGCGGGTTCAGCAGCGTGAAGCCCAGGGCCTGCAGCAGCACGGTGCGCAGCGGGGTGGGTGCACCGCTGGCCGCCGCGGCCTGCAGCGTGCCCGGGCGCAGCGCGCGCTTCAGCGCCATCAGCCCGTAAGCCGCCAGGAAGACCATCCCCCCCAGCGTCAGCACCGTGGCCAGGCCCGGGCGCGTGCCCAGCAGTTGCGCCAGGCCCGCCACGCCGGCCGCCATCAGCACGGCGTCGCAACATGCGCACAGCGCCACGATGGGCCCGACATGCTCGCGCCGCAGCCCCTGGCGCAGCACGAAGGCGTTCTGTGCGCCGATGGCGACGATGAGCGACAGGCCGAGCACGAAGCCCGAGATGGCGGCAGGCAGGAAGGCATCAGACATGCGCCGGATGATGCCCGCCCCTGCCGCGCCGCTGCCCGCCCCGCAGGCCCGGCGCGCAGCCACGCATAGACTCGGCCCGCATCACCACCACCACGCGTGCCTGTGCCATGAAAGTCTGCATCGTCGGCCTGGGCGCCATCGGGGGCCTGTTCGCGGCGCGGCTGGGCCAGCGCCTGCCGCCGGGCGAGGTCACGCTCTCGGCGCTGGCGCGCGGCGCCACGCTGGCGGCGGTGCGGCAGCACGGCCTGCGTGTGCACGGGCCGGAAGGCATCACCGCCATACCCCTACCAGCCAGCGACGACCCGGCCGCGCTCGGCGTGCAGGACCTCGTCATCGTGGCCGTGAAGGGCCCGGCCCTGCCCGCGGTGGCGCCGGCCGTGGCCGCGCTGTGCGGCCTGCACACGCGCGTGCTCGCGGCGATGAACGGCGTGCCCTGGTGGTTCTTCGAGGAGCTGCCTGGCCCCTGTCGCGGGCTGGTGCTGCAAAGCGTGGACCCGGGCGCCGCGGTGCGCGCGCTGCTGCCCGCCGCGCGCGTGCTGGGCGGCGTGGTGAACGCCAGCGCCACGGCACCAGCGCCGGGCGAGGTGCGGCCGGTGATGGGCCAGGGGCTGGTGATCGGTGAAGCGGGCACCGCCGCTGACGATGGCGCTTCGCTGCAGGCCGTTGCCACCGTTCTGGAGCGCGCCGGCTTCGACGTGACGCGCTCAGCGCAGGTTCAGCGCGAGGTCTGGTTCAAGCTCTGGGGCAACATGACCATGAACCCGGTCTCCGCGCTGACGGGCGCGCCTTGCGACCGCATCCTCGACGACGACCTCGTGCGCGGCTTCTGCAGCGCCGTGATGCGCGAGGCGCAGGCCATCGGCGCGGCCTTCGGCATCCCCATCGACCAGGCACCCGAGGCGCGCCATGCGGTGACGCGCAAGCTCGGCAGCTTCAAGACCTCGATGCTGCAGGACGCCGAGGCCGGCCGGCCGCTGGAGCTGGACGCGCTGCTCGGCGCGGTGCGCGAGATCGGCGCCCACCTGGGCCAGGCCACGCCGAACATCGACGCGCTCTTCGGCCTGGTGCGGCTGATGGCGCGGCAGCGGGGCCTGTACCCCGCGACCCTTAACTCTTGACGATGCTGGAGGCCACGGCGCTGGTGGCTTCCTTCAGCTTGTCCTTGGCCAGGGCCTTGCACGCGTCGGTGCTGCTGTTGGGCAGCGCGTCGTAGGCGGTGGCGGTTTCCAGCGGGCGGAAGAGCACGGCCTTGGCCGTGGCCGTCAGCGGCACCAGCATCACCCGGGCGGCCACCACGCAGGTGCTGCCCTTCATGCCGCCTTCCACCTGGGCCACGAAGGCGTAGCGGTTGGCGGGGTGGATCTTCCACACCTTGGCCGGCAGCGCCTCGCCCATCACGGCCTTGGCCACATCGGGGGCGATGAGGTTGGCGTTGCTGTGGTCGATGAGGTTCATCTTGACCTTGGGGTCGGCCGCGTGCGCGGTGCCGGCCACGGCCAGGGTCGAGAGCAGGGCGGCAAGCAGGGCGAACTTCTTCATGGGGGTCCTGTGCAGAAAGTGAAGGCGTGGCGCAGCCCGCGCCGGCGGCCGCAGTGTAATCAGGTCGACTTGTTTTCCAGCACAGCACGGCCCGCGGCGGCCCCTGTTTCGGCGGCTTGCAGACGCTGCACGTCCTGGCTCAGGCGGCCGGCGATCAGGCCCACGATCTCCAGGCCGAATTCCGGGTTCTGGTAGACCAGCTGACGGAAGGTGGCCTCGTCGATGCTCAGCACCGTGGCCGCCGTGAGGCAGCGCGCGCTGCTGCTGCGCTGGCGGCCGGGGGCGAAGAAGGCGATCTCGCCGAACATCTGCCCGGGCTGCAGGCGGCGGCCCACCTCGGGCAGCTCGACCTCGCCTTCGGCCAGGAAGTACAGCCGGTCGGCACGCTGCCCCAGCTCGAAGATCACGCGGCCGGCTGCGTAGCGGCGGCTGCGCATGTAGGGGCGCATCCACACGGCCAGCTGGCGCGGGTCGGTGGTGGCAGCGGCCACGCGGCGGCTCAGGCGCACCATCTGCACCACGCGGAACAGGTTCACCGGCAGCAGCACCGCGTGCAAGGCCACCATCAGCCAGCTCGGGTGCACCAGGCCGTAGACGATGAAGCCGACGTTGCTGCCCACGGCGAGCCAGCGCAGCGGGATCATGGTGCGCACGAAGGCGCTGACGATCACCAGCGCCCCGGCCACCGCGGCCGAGACCAGGGCCACCAGCTGCACCGGGTCGGCCAGGGCCTGCGTGAGGTGCTGAAGGGCGATGGCGGTCAGATCGGCGGCAGGCATCGCGCTATCGTGCCACGCGCTGTCAGCGGGCCGTCACCTCGCCTGCCCTATGCTGCACGTCAGCCTTCCCCGGCCCCCACCCGACAGACCCCTGCGCGAGGACGCCGCCCCGTGGACCGCCACTTCCTGACCCCGCTGTTCCAGCCGCGCTCGCTGATCGTCTTCGCCGGTGACCCCGACGCCGAGGCCCTCACGCGGGAAGCGCGTGCGCTGCGCCAGGCGCTGGCCGAGGGTGGCTACCAAGGCCCCGTCACCTGGCTGGACATCAACACCACCGGCACGCTGGGCGATCTGGCGCAGAGCCGGGCCGACCTGGCACTCATCGCGCTGCCGGCGGCGCAGTGTGTGGCCGCGCTGGAGGTGGCCGGGCGCATCCGCTGCCGCGCCGCGCTGGTGATGACCACGGGGCTCGACGCCGCGATCTGCACACAGCTCCACCAGACCGCCCGGCAGCACGGCGTGAACCTGCTCGGCCCCAACAGCCTGGGCCTGCAGCGCCCGGCCATCGGCCTGAACGCCAGCAGCCTGGGGCCGCTGGCGGCCCCGGGGCCGCTGGCGCTGGTGTCGCAATCGGGCGCGCTCACCTCGGCCATGCTCGACTGGGCCCGCCAGCACGGCGTGGGCTTTTCCACCGTCGTCTCGCTGGGCCCCAACACCGCGGTGGAGCTGCCGCAGGTGCTGGACTACCTGACGAGCGACAGCAGCACGCAGAGCATCCTGGTCTACATGGAAGGCATCCGCCACGCGCGGCGTTTCATGAGCGCGCTGCGCGCAGCGGCCTATTCGAAGCCGGTGGTGGTGATGAAGGCCGGCCGCCAGGCCGCCGGCAGCAAGGTGGCACTGACGCACAGCGCGGCCATCGTGGGCAGCGACGATGTCTTCGACGCCGCCCTTCGCCGTGCCGGCGTGGTGCGGGTGCGGCAGTTCACGCAGCTCTTCAGCGCGGCGCAGTGCCTGGCCTCGCGCTTTCGGCCGGTGGGGCAGACGCTGGCCCTCGTCACCAACGGCGGCGGGCCCGCCGTGCTGGCCGCCGACTGGGCCGGCACGCTGGGCCTGCAGGTGGGCGCGGTGCACGACCTGGGCGAGGACGCCGACGGCCCGGCCTACGTGCAGGCGCTGAAGACCTGCGTGGACAGCCGCGATGTCGACGGCGTGCTGCTCATCCACGCGCCCAAGGCCGGCGTGGACGTGGACGCGCTCACGCGCGACATCGCCGCGGCTTTCTCGCCATCCAGCAAGCCGGTGCTGGCCTGCTGGATGGGCGAGACCCGCGTGCGCGCCGCGCGCGAGCTGCTGGCCGCGCGCAGCCTGCCGGTGTTCCGCACACCCGAGGCCGCGGTGGACGCCTTCCACAGCATCGCCAGCTTCTACCGCAACCAGCTGCTGCTGCAGCAGACGCCGCCGCCGCTGGGCGATGGCGCGCAGCCCGACACCGAAGGCGCGCGCCTGCTCATCGAAGGCGTGCTCGCCGAACGCCGCCAGGTGCTGACCGAGATGGAGAGCAAGGCGCTGCTGGCGGCCTTCCACATCCCCGTCACGCGCACCATGCTCGCGCGCAGCGCCAACGAGGCCATGCTGATCGCCAGCCAGCTGGGCTACCCGGTGGCGCTGAAGATCGATTCACCCGACATCACGCACAAGAGCGACGTGCAGGGCGTGGTGCTGAACGTGCACAACGCCACCCAGGTGCGCGACCGCTACCTCGAGATGCTGCAGGCCGTGGCCCACGCGCAGCCGGGCGCCCGCATCAACGGCGTGACGGTGCAGCCCATGGCCAGCCGCCGCAACGGCCAGGGCCCGGGCCAGGGCCGCGGCCGCGAGGTTTTCGTGGGACTGACCACCGACGAGGCCTTCGGCCCCGTCATCACCTTCGGCGCCGGCGGCACGATGGTGGAGCTGATCGCCGACCGCGCGATGGAGCTGCCACCGCTGAACCAGTTTCTGGCGTCGCGCCTGATCGACCGCGCCCGCGTGGCCGAGATGCTGGGCGCCTGGCGTGGCGCAGCGCCCGCCAACCTGGCCGCGCTGGAAGCCGTGCTGCTGCGCGTGAGCGAGATGGTGTGCGCGCTGCCGCAGCTGCGCGAGATGGACATCAACCCCATCATCGTGGACGAGCACGGCGCGGTGGCGGTGGATGCGCGCGTGGTGGTGGAAGACGCGGCCAGCCACCCGGGCAGCTTCGCGCACCTGGCCATCGTGCCCTACCCCACCGGGCAAGAGCGCGAGTGGCCCTGGCGCGCCAAGCCGGCGCCGGGCGAAAACGCTGCCACGGCGCCCGGCGGGGTCTACACCATCCGCCCCATCCACCCCGACGACGCCCAGATGCTGCAGGCCCTGGTGCGCGGCCTCTCGCCGGAGAGCCGCTACTTCCGCTTTGCCAGCACGCTGCCCGAACTGCCCCTGCGCATGCTGGCGCGCTTCACGCTGATCGACTACGACCGCGAGATGGCCCTGGTGGCGGTGGTGAAGGACAGCCACGCCGAAGCCGACGGCAGCAGCACCGAGACCGAGCGCATCGTCGGCGTGAGCCGCATCGTCACGAACCCCGACGGGACGAGCTGCGAGTTCGCGCTGCTGGTGGCCGACGACTTCGCCGGGCGCGGCCTGGGCACGCGGCTGATGCTGTCCATCATCGAGGCCGCGCGCCGCATGGGGCTGGCAGCGGTGATGGGCCTGATCCTGACCAACAACGCACCCATGCTGAAGCTCATGGCCAGCCTGGGCTTCACTGTGGCGCCCTACCCCGAAGACCCGGATTTCCGCCTCGCCACCAAGGTGCTGTAGCGGCCGCGGAACTTCAGGGCTCGAGTTGCCGCTGCACGCGCTGCGCCTGCAGCCGGGCCGCCGCGCAGGCCGTGCCGCTGCACTGCTGCAGCACCTCGCGCGCAAGCACCGCGGCGCGCTGGCGGCCCGCAGCGCTGCCTTCCAGCAGCCATTGCTGCGCCAGTTCGGCACGCGCCGCGCCGAGCGCGGGGTCGTCAGGGCGGGCGGTGGTCTGCAGCAGCGTCACCGCCTCCTGCAGCACACCCTGCGCCTGCTCGGGCTGACCCAGCACGCGGAAGCGCAAGCCCAGCGCGGTCAGCACCTGGCCGCGCAGCACCGGCTCACCGGCAAAACCGGCGCGGGCGCGCTCCAGCGCCTGCTGCAGGCGCGGGCCTGCCACGGCGAGGTCGATCTCGACGGCCGGCCCGGCGGCCGAAGCGGCGGGCCCCGCGGGCAGGGCCTCGGGCAGGTGCTCTTGCAGGAAGAGCTTCACGGCGTCGCTGCGCAGCGCCTGGCCCTGGCTGCGTTGCCAGGCCTGCCAGCCAGACCAGCTGCCCGCGCCCAGCAAGGCCGCTGCCACCGCGCCCAGCACCAGCCTCGTGCGGTGACGGCGCAACCACAGCCGCGCCAGGTACAGCGTGCCGCCGCCGGCCCCTGGCACCGGCTGCCAGCCGAGCACGAGGTTCAGATCGTCGATCAGCGCCTGCACGGTCTTGTAAGGCGCGGCACCGTCCCGGCGCAGTGCGCGCCTCAGGATCTGGCCCACGTCGGGGCCCGGGGCCAGCGAGCCGGCCTCCAGCAGCGCCTGCAGCAGGGCCCCCAGTGCGGCGATGTCCTCGGCCCGCGTGTCGGGACGCAGGCTGCGGCCGCGGCCCCAGTCGAGCAGGCGCACGCGGCCATCGTCGTCCACGCGCAGGCAGGCCGGGCCCAGCGCGGTGCAGGCCACTTCCTCGTCATGCACGTGGGCCACCAGGCGGCACACCTGGCGCAGCAGGCCCACGCGGGCCAGCAGCCCGAGGCCGCGGCGCTGCGCGTGCTCGAGCAGGCCCAGTCCGTCGATGTGCGGCAGCACGCGGTAGAAGCGGCCTTCGGCCTCGATGCCGGCGTCGATCAGGCGCACGATGTCGGCATGCTCGGGCAGCAGCACCACCTGACGCTCGGCCGCCTGGCGGCGGGCTTCATCGGCGCTCGGGGGCGCGGTGCCGCCAGCCGCCGGTGCATCGGGCAGGCGCAGCACGAAACGCTGACGCGCGGCACCTTCGGCGCGCTCCACCGACCACACACGCGCCTGCGCGTCGGCACCCAGCGGCTCCAGCAGGCGGTAGGGCCCCACGCGCACGTCGGGCTTGGCGGGTCGGGGCGGGGGCGGGGCCACCGCGGCTTCGGCCTCGGCGGCCGTTTCGGCCAGCTGCGCCAGGCGCTCGCGGATGCGTGGCACCAGACCCTGCTGCGGCTCGGGCAGTCCGGCGAGGTAGGCCTCGCGCTGCTCGGGCGGCAGCGCCAGCGTGCGCTCGATCAGGCGGCTGAGGACGCGGACTTCGGTGGCAGAGAGCTGCATGGCGGGCGCGGACGGGGGGGCGACAGGCCTGGTCCGGAATATGCCTCAAGCCACGGCGGCAGCCGGCACCGACGGCTGCGCCAGAAAGTGCGCGAGCTCGGCATTGAAATCGGCCTCGCGCTCGAAGTAGGGCAGCGCGCCGGTGGGGTAGACGGTGATGCGCCAGTTCGGCCGTGCGCGCCAGCCTTCAAGGCCGCGGTAGTCGGTGAAGTCGCCGCGCACCCCGTGGCTCACCCACACGGGCTGCTGCAGGGCGTCGTAGACGGTGTGGATGTCGGCGCTGAACAGCCCGGCGCTCAGGAAGTGCAGCGGCGCGTGGCGCGCGCCGGGCTGGCGTGCGGTGAGGATGGCGTAGTCGGCCATCGCGGTGTCGATGTTCGGGCCGCCCCAGGTGCGGCGCAGGAAATAGCGCACCACGGGCGGCTTGGTGAGACCGTTGAACAGCGCCTGTGCCCAGCGCGGGTTGGCCAGCACGCGGTGCAGGGCGGGCAGCCCGCGCGTGGTGCCCGGCGCCTTGCGCCAGGCGCGCCGGCCCATGAAGCCGGTGGGGCTGACCAGCGCCAGCCGACCCCAGTGCGCCGGCTGTTCGGCCGCGGCGCGCGCCAGGAACTCGCAGCCCAGCGAGACCGCCAGCGCGTCCAGCGGCTGCGGCCCGCAACGTTCGCGCGCCAGCGCGGCCACCGCGTGCAGCGCGTCGGTCATCAGGCGCGGGGTGTAGGCGCGGTCTGTGCGCTCGCTGTAGCCATAGCCGGGCAGATCGGGCGCGAAGACGGTGCGCGTGGCGCGCCAGTGTTCGAAGAGCGGCCGCACCTCGGCAGCGGAAGCCGCGGCGTTGACGCTGTGCAGCAGCAGCAGCGGCGGGCCCTCGCCGGCCACGTAACAGCTCAGGCCGTGGCGTTCGATGCGTTCTCCGGAGACGGCCGGCACCAAGGCGGGATGCATCGCCCGATGCTACGGGTTAACGCCGAGCCCCGGGCAGCCCCGGGGGCAGCGGGGCCGGCCGGTGGCCGACAATCCGCCCGCCACCGATTCCCCGTTTCTGCATGCACCGCACGATCTTCAGCACACCGGTGGTCAACACCTGCCTGCGCGCCGCTTCCCTGGCTTTCCTGCGCGCCACGGGCTGGCGCATCGAGGGTGAACTGCCGCCCGGCGCCACGAAAGCGGTGCTCATCGCCGCCCCCCACACCAGCAACTGGGACCTGCCCTACACGCTGATGGTGGCCTTCAGCCTGCGCCTGAACATCTACTGGATGGGCAAGGCCAGCATCTTCCGTTTTCCCTTCGGCCCGGTGATGCGCTGGCTGGGCGGCATTGCGGTGGACCGCAGCAAGACCAACAACCTGGTGCAGGCCTCGGCAGCGGCCCTGGTGCAGGCCGACGGGCCGGTGCAGCTGGTGGTGCCACCCGAGGGGACGCGCGGCAAGACCCGGCACTGGAAGACGGGCTTCTACTTCATCGCGCTGGAAGCCCGCGTGCCCATCGTGCTGGCCTACATGGACTACGCTGAAAAGCGCAGCGGCCTGGGCCCCGTGTTCACGCCCACGGGCGACGTGGAAGCCGACATGGGCGAGATCAAGCGCTTCTACGCGCCCATCCGGGGCAAACGCGCCGACCTGTTCACCTCAGAATGAGCGCTGGCCGCGCAGCGCGGCCGCTGCGGGAGTTGTGCATGCGTCTGAACAGCCGACCCTTCTGGCCCGGTGTGGGGCCCGGCGCAGGGCTCTCCGCCCTGGCGCTGGTGGCCTGCAGCCTGCTGCCGTCCGCGGCGGCGCAGGCCCCGGCGGCTGCGGCGAGGCCGCCGGTGCTGATCACGGAAGAGGAAGCCCGGCGCGAGGCCGCCGCCGGGCCGGCACCCGCGCTGCCCACGCCGACGCGCAGCCTGCCCGCCCCGGCTTCGGGGCCGGCCCCGCCGCGGCAGGTGCCAGGCATCGAGGTGCTGGCTCCGGTGGCCGACGGCCGCGCCGTGCCCTCGCCGTTGCGGCTGCAGGTGCAGTTCCTGCCGCCGGTGGATGCGCGCATCGTGCCGGGCAGCTTCCGCATCCTCTACGGCGTGCTCAAGCTCGATGTCACCGAGCGCCTGCAGCGCCATGCGCAGATCAGCGAAAGCGGCGTGGTGGTGGAGCAGGCCCAGGTGCCGCAGGGCACGCACCGGCTCTTCGTGCGCGTGGCCGACGAGAAGGGGCGGGTGGCCGAGCAGGCGGTGGTGGTCCGCGTCGGGGCGCCGCGCTGAGGCGCCGCCGGGCCGCCGGCTAGAAGTCGACGACCTCGACGCGCATCCCGCGCGAGACCAGCAGCGTGCGGCCCTGGTCGGCTTCGGCACGGCGCGAGAAGGGCAAGGCCACCACGCGCCAGTCGTCGCCCTGGGGCAGCACTTCCACCTGCAGCTTCTCGTGGCCCAGCGTGCGCAGCAGCGAAACCATGGCCACGCGCACCTGATCGGCTTCGGAACGCGTGCGCAGCGGGCGCGTGGTGATGGCGAACACCGGCCCGCCAGCAGGCGCCGCGGCGCGCGCGGGCGCAGCGGTGGCCGCGGCCTGCGCGGACGGCGTGCCGGCGGCTGCAGCGGGTGCGCCGTCGGCGGCCTCGCCGGGCAAGCGGCGGGGCGTCGGTCCGGCGCGCCACACGCGGGGCAGGGTGCCGGCCGGTGGCGCGGCGCCCGGTTCGGGCGGCGCCGCAGCGGCTGCCGCGCCGGCCACAGGCACGGACACCGGCGCCGGCGCCGAAGCGGCGGGCGCTGCCGGCCGCAGCGCGGCACGCGCCTCGCGGGCCCGGGCTTTTTCTTCTTCGCTCAAGGGCGGCACGATGGACACGCGGGGCGTGCGGCCGGCCGCAGGCGACCCGGCCGCCGCGGCGCCAGACGCAGCGGCCTGGGGCGCAGGGGCGATGGGCACGGCATGGGCGCTGGGCGGGCCGGCGTGAGCCGGGGCCGGTGCACCCTCGACGACAGCCGTGGCCGTGGGCACGGGGTCAGGGCTGGCGGCGCTGGCCGCAGCCGCAGGGCCGTGGGCCGCATCAGGCGGCACCAGGGGGAGCGCGGCGGCCGAGGCGGCGGCCGAGGCGCCGGCCGCCGGCACCGGCACGGCCGCGGAGGCCGCCGCAGCCGACGTTGCAACGGCCGACGCGGGCAGCGCCGCCCCTGCCCCGGCGGGCAGCACCAGGCCCGCAGGCCGCCAGATCCACAGCGGCAGGCCCACCAGCCCGGCGCCCAGCGCCAGCACGGCGGCACGGCGGGGCGTGCTGTGGATGCGCCGGCCCAGCACCTCGGGCTGCAGGCCGCTGCCCAGCAGCACGCGGCTCTTGCGGGTGTCGGTCTCCACCACCGCCGTGAGCAGCAGCACGCGCGCCAGCACACGGCCGGGCTCGGGCTTGCGGCCGGGCAGCAGGCTGTCGGCCTGCACCAGGCGCACCGGGCCGTCCACGGGCATGCGGGCCAGCACGCTGCCGTGCTTGAGCGCGAAGCGCGCCACCTGCCGCGGCGTCAGTGGGTCGATGAAGTCTTCGCTGAAGTCGGGCTTCAGAAGGGCGGGCGCCAGCGTGGCGAGCACGGCCGCGGCCTGCTCTTCGGCCAGCAGTTGCGCCTGGGTCTCGGGCGGCAGCGCGGCAAGTTCGCGGGCGCGGGCCAGCACCCGCTCGCGCAGGCGGCTGCGCTCGTGGCCCAAGGCATCGGGTGGGGCCGCCGGGCCTGCCTCGGCCTGTTGACCTTCGGCCAGCGCATGCGCGGGCTCGGCCGCCTCGGTCAGCACGGGCAACGGCGTGGCCGCAGCGGCGGCGATGGCCTCGGCCGCGGCTTGCGCGGCACTCGGCGCGGTGTGCTGCGGCGCCGGGCCGGTGAAGGGGAGTGACACGTAACCCACGGCATGCACCTGCGCCGCGCCAATGCGGCGCGCCAGCGGGTGGCGGTTGTGCCACGCCACCACACGCGCAACCACGGCAGACAGGCGCAAGTGATCCATGATGAACCCCGATTCTCGGCAGCGCGGCACGCACACCAAGCCTGCATAAGCGCTGCCGCAGGCGGCCTGTTCCGCGCTTCGGGCCCGCCCACCGGCGCGGTGGGCCGAGAGAGGTTCAGGCCGGCATGACGGTGCCGCTGAGCGTGCCCAGGCCGATGCGCACGACGCCCGGCGCTTCGGCATAGGCGCGCATCAGCACGGTGTCGCCGTCCTCCAGGAAGCTGCGCCGCTCGCCATTGGGCAGCGTGATGGGCTCGCGCCCGGCGCGGCTAAGTTCCATCAGGCTGCCGCCCTGCCCCGGCCCGGGGCCCGAGAGCGTGCCGGTGCCGAAGAGATCGCCCGTGGCGAGGTTGCAGCCGTTGCTGCTGTGGTGGGCCAGCAGTTGCGCGGGGCTCCAGTACGCCGCTTCGGCGGCGTTGGCCTGAGACAGGCGCACCGGGTTCTGCCCGGCCGCGCGCATGGCGGCGGTGTGCAGCCAGACTTCGAGCGTGAGCGCGATGGCGCCGTGCTGCTGGTCGTGTGCGTCCAGCAGGTAGGGCAGCGGCGCGGGGTCGTCGGCCGGGCGCTGCATGGGGCGGCGGAAAGGCGCCAGCGCCTCGAAGCTGACCACCCAGGGCGAGACCGAGGTGGCAAAACTCTTGGCCAGGAAGGGCCCGAGCGGCTGGTACTCCCAAGCCTGCAGGTCGCGCGCCGACCAGTCGTTGAGCAGCGAGACGCCGAAGAGGTGCTGCTCGGCCTTCTCGATGGGCACGGGCTGCCCCAGTTCGTTGCCCACGCCCACCCAGAGCGCAAGTTCCATCTCGTGGTCCAGCCGGCGGCTGGGGGCGTAGACGGGCGCGCCTTCCGCTTGCAGGCGCTGCTGGCCTTGCGGCCGGCGCACCGGGCCGCCCAGCCCCACCGATGACGCCCGGCCGTGGTAGCCGATGGGCACCCACTTGTAGTTGGGCAGCAGCGGGTTGTCGGGCCGCAGCAGGCGGCCGATGTTCGTGGCGTGGTGAATGCCGACGTAGAAATCGGTGTAGTCGCGCACCGTGCAGGGAAGGGCCATGCGCACGGCGTTCTGCGGGTGCAGGCAGACCTCCAGAAACGGCCCCTGCTCGCTGCCTTCGGCCAATGCGGCCGAGAGTGCCGCACGCAGCGCACGCCAGGCCGGCCGGCCCAGGGCCATGAAGGCCGGCAAATCGCCAGCGGCCAGGGGTTCCAGCAGCGGATGGACTTCGTCGGCCCAGGGGCACAGCTGCGCCGCGAGCTTGAGGTCGAGCACCTGGTCGCCGATGGCCACACCCACGCGCAAGGCGTGGTCGCTCGCGCGCTCGGCTTCTTGCGCGCCCAGGCGAAAGCGGCCCAGCGGCAGGTTCTGGATGGGGAAATCGGTGCCGGGCTCGTTGGCGCTGGCCACCCAGCTGCGCAGCGCGGGGTGGTGGGTGGCGTCGGTGAGCGGGGCGTTGTTGTTGTCGTTCATGGGCGGATCATGGCGCTTGCAGCGGCGCCATCCAGGTTCAAGGCTGAAAGTGGTCGGCCAGGCCGGCCCAGCATTGCGCATACGCGCCGTCGAGCAGCGCCGGCTGCAGCGCCCAGGCCGTGGGCCGCATGCGCCAGCGGCTTTCGAACATGAAGGCCAGTGTGTCTTCGAGCTTCTGCGGCGCCAATGCGGCGCTGCTGGCCTTGCCGAAGGCCTCGGTGTCGGGGCCGTGCGGCACGTGGCTGTTGTGCAGGCTCATGCCACCGGGGCGGAAACCCTCGGGCTTGGCGTCGTACTGGCCCAGCACCAGGCCCATGAACTCGCTCATCACATTGCGGTGGTACCAGGGCGGGCGGAAGGTGTCTTCGGCCACCAGCCAGCGCGGCGGGAAGATCACGAAATCGACATTGGCCACGCCCGGCGTGTCGCTGGGGCTGGTGAGCACGGTGAAGATGCTCGGGTCGGGGTGGTCGAAGCTGATGCTGCCGATCGTGTTGAAGTGCGCCGTGTCGTACTTCAAGGGGCAGAGGTTACCGTGCCAGGCCACCACGTCGTAAGGGCTGTGGTCTTGGGTGGCCTGCCACAGCTGGCCGCCGGCCTTCTTGATGAGCTGCACGGGTGCAGGCGTGGCCTCGAAGGCCGCCACCGGCGCCTGGAAATCGCGCGGGTTGGCCAGCCCGTTGCTGCCGATGGGGCCGAGCTCGGGCAGGCGGAAGGGCGCGCCGTAGTTCTCGCACACGTAGACGCGGCTCGGGCCCTGCACGTCCACGCTGAAAGCCACGCCGCGTGGCAGCAAGGCCACCTCGCCCGGGGCCACGTCGAGCACGCCGAGCTCGGTGGTGATGCACAAAGCGCCCTGCTGCGGCACGAGCAGCATCTCGCCGTCGTTGTTGATGAAGCAGCGGCGTGCGCCGCCCGTGAACATCGGGCGGTTGATGAGCACCAGGTGCGCGGCCATGCCGTTCTGGGCTTCGGCATCGCCGTTGACGACCACGGTGCGCACGCCATCGATGAAATCGAGCGCGGTGTCTTCGGGCACCGGCACCGGGTGCCAGCGCAGCGGGTCGGGCGGCGCGTTCACGCCCTCGGCCAGGCCCGTTTTCCAAAGCGGCTGCGCGTAGGGCGTGTAGCCGCCCACCACCACCGCGGGCTGGCGGCGGTAGACCCAGGTGCGGCGGTTCTCCACGCGCGGCGCGGTGAAGGCGGTGCCGCTGAGGAGTTCGGCATACAGGCCGTGGGCCACGCGCTGCGGGCTGTTGCGGCCGACGGGCAGCGTGCCGGGCACGGCCTCGGTGGCGAAGTGGTTGCCGAAGCCGCTGAGGTAAGTGCGGGTCATGCGGAATCTCCAGGAGCAAGGCTCTCGCGCGCCAGCGCCAGGGCTTCGCCCAGCACGCGCAAGTCGCCGATGTGGTTGGCCAGCAGCAGCACGAGACGGGCGTTGAGCTGCTCGCTCTGCGCCTCGCTCAGGCCCTGGTGGGCTTGCACCAGCTGGTTGAAGAAGGTGTCGCCGGGCTCGTAGGCGTGGCGGTGCCGCTCGCCGGGCAGGCCGAAGTTCGCGACGGTGATCAAGTGTTCGGGCTTCATGCGGCGGCCTCGGCCTGCGCGTCCATCGCCAGCGCGCGGCGCCACGCGCGGTGCACGGCCTCGGCGCTGAAGCCGCGCCAGCGCGCGGCCACGTGCTGGTCGGGGCGCAGCAGGTAGACGGTGCCCGGGCGGGCGTCGCAGCGGCGCGCGGCGAGGCCTTGCACGTCCACCACATGCGGCAGGCTGCAGTCGGTGTCGGCCGCCAGCACACACAGGGCCGCCACGCCAGCGGGCAGGCCGCGCAGCGCGGTGGCGGTGGCCGCATCGGGCAGGCCGAAGTGCAGCAGCGTGAAGCCCCCCTGCCCCAGGTGCTGCAGCAGCCAGGGCCGCGGGCCGGCCACGGGCGCGTCGTCCAGCGGCGCGCCGGGTTCCATGCGGCCTTCGAAGGCGTCCGTGTCCGGCGTGTTCAAGGGGCTGCCGCGGTAGCAGCTGGGCACCGAGAGCCGGCCGCTGTTGACCAGGGCGCGCACGCCGGGCACGGCACCGGCCAGGCCCAGCACGGCGTCGCGCAGCGTGCGCGCGGCCGGTGTCTTGGGCGTCATGAACTCGGTGCTGCGCGTGCTGTTGAGCAGGTTCTCGTCGGCGGCAGCGCCGCGCTCGGCGTCGTAGCTGTCGAGCAGGCCTTCAGGCGCCTGGCCCGTGATCACCTGTTGCAGCTTCCACACCAGGTTGTCGGCGTCCTGCACGCCCGAGTTCGCGCCGCGCGCGCCGAAGGGCGAGACCTGGTGCGCGCTGTCGCCTGCGAACAGCAGCCGGCCGTGGCGGAACTTCGCCATGCGCCGGCACTGGAAGGTGTAGACGCTCACCCATTCCAGCGTGAAGCCGATGTGGCCCCAGCCTTGCTGATCGAGCAGGCGGCGGATGCGCGGGGCCACGCGTTCGGGCTGTTTCTCGGCCTCGGGGTCGGCCTGCCAGCCCAGCTGCAGATCGATGCGCCAGACGCCATCGGCCTCGCGGTGCATCAGCGCGCTTTCGCCATCGAAGAAGCTGGGCTTGAACCAGAAGCGGCGCTCGGTGCGCTCCAGCGGGAAGGGCTCGCCGTCGAGCAGCACGTCGGCAATCAGGAAGCGGTCCTGGAAGACCTGGCCGTCGATGTCCAGGCCCAGCGCGCGGCGTGTGGGGCTGCGCGCGCCATCGGCCACCACCAGCCAGTCGGCGTGCAGCGTGTAGCCGCCGTTCGGCGATTCAACGTGGAGCAGCGCGCCATCGGCCAAGGGCGTGACCTGGGCCACGCGGTGGCGCCAGCGCAGATCCAGGCCCTGCAGTTCGGCCGCACGCTCCACCAGGAACTGCTCCAGGTGGTACTGCTGCAGGTTCACCATGCCCGGGCGCTGGTGGCCGGGCTCGGGCAGCAGGTTGAAGCTGAAGACCTCGCGCTCGCCCAGGAAGGTGCGGCCCACGTTCCAGGTGACGCCCTTGTCCACCACGCGCTGGCCCAGGCCCAGGCGGTCGAAGATCTCCAGCGTGCGCTTGGCATAGCAAAGCCCGCGCGAGCCCACCGAGACGGTGTCGTCGTCGTCCAGCAGCAGCACGGGCAGGCCGCGCTGCGCGGCGTCGATGGCCGCGCTCAGGCCCACCGGGCCGGCGCCCAGCACCACCAGCGGCACGCGGCGCGTCGATGCCGCGCCGACCTCGGGCGCCGCACCGGCCGCGTAGCGGGGCCAGGTGTAGGTGCTCAGCACGGCGGCGCCTCAGCTCTCCAGGGCCTTCCACATCTCGATGTCGCGCTCGGCCGTCCAGATGCGCGGGTGGGTGTGGCCGCTCATCTCGTCGTAGCAGCGCGTCACGTCGAAGGGCATGCAGTGCTGGAAGATGACCCAGTGGCCGTACCTGGGCGCCAGCTTCGCCATCGTGGCCTTGTAGGTGGCGTTGAGATCCAGCCCCGCCTTGACGCCGGCTTCGACGCTGGCGCGCACGTCGGCGATGAAGCTGCGCGTGCCGGCCAGACCCGCCGCCACGGCTTCGGGCGTGGTAAGCGCGGGGCCCCGGCCGGGCACCAGCTGCTGCGGCTGCAGCGCGGCGATGTTGTCCAACGTCTGCGGCCAGTCGGTGAAGTAGGCGTCGCCGGCGTAGGGCGTGGCGTCGAACTCCACCAGGTCGCCGCTGAACAGGATCTTCTGCTGCGGCAGCCAGGCCACCGTGTCGCCCTTGGTATGGCCGCGGCCCAGCTGCAGCAGCTGCACTTCGAGCTTGCCGAGCCACAGCGTCATCTTGCCGGTGAAGGTGATCGTCGGCCAGGTCAGCCCCGGCGGCACGCTCTCCACGTTGCGGAACAGGCGCGGGAAGCGGCCGATCTCGCTGGCCTTGTCCTGCTCGCCGCGCTCCTTGATGAGGTCGAGCGTGTCTTCGCTCGCGATGATGTGCTCGGCGCCGTAGGCCGAAGCACCCAGCACACGCACCGCGTGGTAATGCGTGAGCAGCACGTAGCGGATGGGCTTGTCGGTGACTTCGCGGATGCGGCGGATCACGTCCTGCGCCATCACCGGCGTGGCCTGGGTGTCCAGCACCAGCACCGCGTCGTCGCCAATGATGATGCCGGTGTTGGGGTCGCCTTCGGCCGTGTAGGCGTAGGCGTTGTCGCTCAGGCGGGTGAAGCTGACCTGCTTCTCTTGCAAATCGGCCTGGCTGGCAAAGGTCTTGGTGGAAGTCATCGCGCACACCCGCTGAAGAACATGGCCCTTGATGCTAGCGCACGAGTTCTGTATTGTCGAACGCATTAACCATCCACTAACGCTCATCATGCCCCGCCCTGCCCGCGCCGAACCACCCGCCACCCCTGCGGCCCAGCGCGGCATCCAGAGCATCGAGGTTGGCGGCGCGCTGCTGCGCGCGCTGGCCCACCACGGCCGCCCGCTGCCGCTGAAAGAGCTGGCCGCCAACGCCGGCATGGCCCCGGCCAAGGCCCACCCGTATCTCGTGAGCTTCGGCAAGCTGGGCCTGGTGGCGCAAGACGCCAGCGGGCGCTACGGCCTGGGCCCGCTGGCCATGCAGCTGGGCCTGATCAGCCTGCAGCAGCTCGACCCGCTGGCGCTGGCCACGCCCCTGATCGAAGAACTGGCCGCCGAGTGCGGCCACACGATGGCCGTGGCCGTGTGGGGCGACCGCGGCGCCACCATCGTGCGCGTGGCGCAGCCGCCCACGGCGGTGTTCGTGGGCATGCGCCACGGCACGGTGATGAGCCTGCGCGCCACCGCCAGCGGCCGCCTCTTTGCAGCGCTGATGCCGCCGGCCGTGGTGCAGCCGGTGCTGCGCGATGAGCACAAGGCCAGCGGCCGCGGCGGCGCCGC
Organism: Rubrivivax rivuli; assembly: GCF_004016505.1. GTDB lineage: Bacteria > Pseudomonadota > Gammaproteobacteria > Burkholderiales > Burkholderiaceae_C > Rubrivivax > Rubrivivax rivuli. The sequence continues at coordinate 658,514 of NZ_SACR01000002.1, forward strand.
GCTCGACGCCGAGCTGCGCGCCGCGCTGCAGGCCGTGCGCGAGGAAGGCATCAGCCGCGTGCAGGACGTCTACCTGCCCGGCATCAGCGCGCTGGCCGCGCCGGTGTTCGACGGCGGCGGCGCGCTGGTGCTCAGCCTCACCGCCATCGGCCCCACGGCGGTGTTCGACAGCCGCCCGGGCAGCGCGCTGGTGCAACGCGTGAGGGCCGCGGCCCAGGGCCTCTCCACGCGCCTGGGCTGGCGTTCAGCGCCGGCCTGAGGCAGCGCCCCCGTTTCAGCGCGCAGGCAGGCGCAGCACCCACAGCCCGGCCGCGCCGGCCAGCGCCACCGCGGCCGTCAGACCCACGGCACCCAGGCCCCAGCGGGCCAGCGCCAACCCGAAGAGCCAGGGCGACAGGGCGCCCAGCACCCGTGCCGGCAGCGTGAGCCAACCCTGGCGAGCGCCGTAGCCAGCGCTGCCGAACACCGCCAGCGGCAGCGTGCCGCGCACGATGGTGACGAGGCCGTTGCCCAGGCCGTGCACCACCGTGAAGGGCATGGCCGCCAGCGGGCCCAGCGTCAGCAGCAGCCCGGCCGCCACCGGGTGGGCCAGGGCCGCGGCGCGGGCGGCCAGCAAGGGCGGGTGGTGGCGCAGCCAGCCCAGCTCCAGCAGCCGTGCCGCCACCTGGGCCGGGCCCATCAGCGCCGCCGTGGCCACGGCCACGGGCAGGCTGGCACCGCTGGCCTGCAGCAGCGCCGGCAGGTGCGTGGCGATGCCGGCGCTGACCACGCTCATCGCCGCGAACACCGCCGCCAGCAGCACACCCAGGCGGCGCGCGCGCTGCGGGGCGAGCCCGCGGCCCGCTTCGGCCGTCGGCTGGGCGGACTGCGCCTCGGCGCCTGGGGCTGGCGGCGGCACCATGGCGGCGGCGCCAACGCGCGGCAGCCCGGCGTTCAAGGGCAGCCCGACCAGCACGTGCAGCGCGGCCCAGGCCGCGCAGGCCCCGCGCCAGCCCCAGGTGGCTTCGAACCAAGCCGTGAGCGGCCAGCCCACGGTGCTGGCAAAGCCGGCCAGCAGCGTGATGCCGGTGATGGCACTGCGCGCCTGGCCGCCGTACAAGCGCACCAGCGCCGCGAAGGCCGCGTCGTAGAGCCCAAAACCCATGGCCGCCCCCAAGGCCGCCCAGGCCAGCACCAGCACCGGCGCGCTGGGCGCTGCGGCCATCAGTGCCAGCGCGGCCGCAAAGGCGAGGCTGCAGCCCATCAGCACGGGGCGGCCGCCGTGACGGTCGATGGTGCGGCCTGACAGCGGCCCCAGCAGCGCCGAGATCAGCAAGGCCATGGACAGCAGCGCGTAGACGGTGGCCGGTGCCAGGCCAAGTTCGGCCGCCATCGGCGCGGCCAGCATGGCCGGCAGGTAGAAGCTGGAGGCCCAGGCCAGCGTCTGCGCCGTGCCCAGCGCCAGCACGACGGCCGCGGGTTTCATCGGGCAGCAGTGTCGCACCGCGCCCGCGGCCAGCGGGCGAAGCTGCACCAAGCAGCACCAGGCAGCACCAAGCAGGAAATGAATAATGCAGCCCACAACGCGGGCCGCGCTCTTCGGGCCTCGTGGTCGGCGCAGCCGCCCCGGCCACCCTTGCCCGAACTGGAGATTCAGCGCCCCGATGGTGACCGACAGCGATATCGACAAGGCCCTGCAGGCCGAGCGCCTGTTGCAGCACGAACGCGTGGTGCTCGGCTCGGTGCTCGGCAGCGGCAGCATCGGCCTGCTGCTGGCTGCGGCGCTCTGGAGCGTGGCTGCGCCAGGGGCCGTGTTGGCCTGGCTGGCCACGCTGGCCGGGGCCCTGGCGCTGCGCTGGGCTGGCGTGCGTGCGCAGGCGGCGCGCAGCCCGGCGGCCGACGGGTACCCCCGCTGGGTCTGGCGCCACCGCGCAGCCTTCCTGCTGCACGGGCTGGCCTGGGTGGGCGTGGTGCTGGTGCCCGATCAGCTGCAAGCCGGGCGCGAGCTCGACCTGCTGGTGTTCGCGCTGAGCATCGTGACCGCCGGCGCGCTCGGCACCGCGGCCTTCGACCTGCGCACCGCCCTGTTCTTCGCGCTGCCCACCGTCAGCGCGGCTTTGCTGCTGGCTCTGCGCTCGCAGGACCCAGGCGCCCTGGCCCTGGCGGCGATGGCGGCCGTCTACCTGTGCATCACCACCACCACCGCCCGCCGCGCGCAGCAGCTGGTGCGCGACGGCGTGCACCTGCGCCTGCTGGAAAGCCGGCGCGCCAACGAGGCGCTGGCCGACCGCCAGCGCGCCGACGACGTGGCACAGCGCCTGGCCGACCAGCACCACCTGCTGACGCAGCTGATGCAGACCTCGCAGCAGGGCTTCTGGTTCATCGACAACGAGGCGCGCACCACCGACCTCAACCCGGCCATGGCCCGCTTGCTGGGCGAGCCGCACGCCGCCGTGCTTGGGCGGCGCGTGCAGGACTTCGTGGCGCCGGAAGACCAGGCCGTGCTGGCCATGGAACTGGCACAGCGCATCGGCGGGGCCGCAGGGCACTACGAGCTGACGCTGATGCGCGCCGACGGCCGACGGCTGCACTGCGTGTGCAGCGCCACCGCGCTGTTCGATGCGCAGGGCGCGAAGGTGGGCTCGGTGGGTGTCTGGACCGACATCACCCAGCGCCGCAGCACCGAAGCGGCGCTGCGGCACTACGAGCTGGCGGTGAATGCCATCAGCGATGTGGTGTCGGTGGTCGACCGCAGCGAGCGCTACCTCCTCGTCAACGACGCCTGGTGCCGCGCCTCGCGCGTGCCGCGCGAGGCGGCGCTGGGACGATTGACCAGCGAGGTGCTGTCGCACCGCGTGACCGAGGCGCGCCTGCAGGCCCTGCGCGAGTGCATGGCCACTGGCGAGATGCGCAGCGCCCGCAGCCCCGACCCGCGCGCCTCGAGGCCGAACTGCGTCATCGAGACCCACTACTTCCCGCAGAAGGACAACACCGGGCGCGTGCAGCAGGTGGTGATGGTCACGCGCGATGTCACCGACCAGGAGCGCAGCCGCAACGCGCTGCTGGCCAGCGCCGCCGAGCACCGGGCGCTGCTCGACAACTTCCCGGGCTACATCAGCCGCCTCGACCGCCAGCACCGCTACACCTACGTCAACCAGCGCCTGGCCGCGCTGTTCGGCCGCACGCCCGAGACCGTGGTGGGCTGCAGCGTGGCCGAGGTGCTGGGCGCAGAGCGGGCCCAGGCCTTGCATCCGCTGATCGAACGCGTGCTGCGCGGCGAGGCCGTGAGCTACGAGCACACGGTACGGCCGCCCGACGCCGAGCCGCTGGACCTGCAGGTGCGCATGGTGGCCGGCGCCGACCCGCTGAGCGGCGAGCCCGTGGTCTACGGCTTCACGCTCGACATCACGCAGCGCAAGCGCGCCGAAGCGGCGCTGCGGGCCAGCTCGGCCGAACTGGGTGCCTTGCTGGAGGCCTTTCCAGGCTACATCGCGGCCACCGACGAGGCGCTGCGCTACACCTACATCAACGACCGCCTGCTCGCGGTGTGGGGCCTCTCGCGCGAGGCCGCCATCGGGCGCACCGTGCGCGAAGTGCTGGGCGAAGAACGCGCAGCGGGCGTGGAAGCCGCCATCCAGCGTGCGCACCGGGGCGAGCCTTCGGTCACGGAAGCGAGCTTCTACCGCGGGCCCGACGGGCAGCGCCTGGTGCTGGAAGTGACCCGCGTGACCGGCCCCCGCCAGGCCGACGGCCGCCAGAACTGCTATGCCTTCGGCGTGGACATCACCGCGCGCAAGCAGGCCGAAGAGGCGCTGATCGCGGCGCGCGACGAGGCCGAGAGTGCCAACCAGGCGAAGTCGCAGTTCCTCTCGCAGATGTCGCACGAGCTGCGCACGCCGCTCAACGCCATCCTGGGTTTCGGGCAGCTGCTCGGTTCCGACCCGCGCGCGACGCTCGTGCCGCACCAGCAGGCCTGGGTGCGCGAGATGCTGCGCGGCGCCGAGCACCTGCTCAGCCTGATCAACGAGATCCTCGACCTCGGCCGCATCGAAGCCGGCGAGCTGCCGCTGGAACTGCAGCCGCTGGCCCCGGGCGATCTGGTCGACGAGTGCCTGGCGCTGGTGCAGGCCCTCGCGCAGAGCCTGGAGGTGACGCTGGGCGCCACGCCGGGCGGCCTGGAGGGCGTGCAGGTGCGCGCCGACCGACGCCGCCTCAAGCAGGTGTTGCTGAACCTGCTGGGCAACGCCATCAAGTACAACCGCCCCGGCGGCACGGTGGCCGTGCTCTGGCGCCTGGAAGGCAGCGAACTCTGGCTGGGTGTGCGTGACAGCGGCCGCGGGCTCACGCCCGACGAACAGGCGCGGCTGTTCCAGCCCTTCGAGCGCCTGGGGGCCGCGCAATCGGGCATCGAGGGCACGGGCATCGGGCTGGCCATCAGCCGCCGCCTCGTGCTGGCCATGGGCGGGCAGATCGGTGTGCACAGCGTGCCGGGTGAAGGCAGCACCTTCTGGCTGCGCCTGCCGCGCGACGGCGGCAGCCCGTCGGCCCCGGGGCTGCCGCTCAGCGGTGCGGCGCTGGATGCGGCGCCCGCAGCACCGCCAGCGCAGCCCGAACAAACCGTGCTCTACATCGAGGACAACCCCGTCAACGTGGCGCTGATGGAGGCCATGCTGGCGCGCCTGCCCGGCGTGCGCCTGCTGTGCGCCGAGACCCCCAGCGAAGGCCTGCGCCTGGCCGCAGAGCACCGCCCGGCCCTGGTGCTGCTGGACATCCACCTGCCCGAGATGGACGGCTTCGCCGTGCTGCGGCACCTGCGCGAGATGCCTGCGCTGGTGCACACGCCCGTGCTGGCGGTCAGCGCCAACGCGCTGCAGGAAGACATCACCGCCGCGCACGAAGCCGGTTTTGCGGCCTACCTCACCAAGCCGCTCGCGCTGGACGCCCTGCTCGACACGGTGGGCGCACACCTCGGGCGCGGCTGAAGGAGCAACGGGCCGCGGTGCGGCCCGTGACACCAGGCCGGGCCGGCGCCCGGCCAGCCTTCATCACTCGAAGGTGATGGCGCCGTTGACCACCAGCGTGGTCGGGAAGACCGCCGGGCTCCCCGTGGACACGCTCATGTTCGCGCCGACCAGCTTGCCGTTGTTGGGCGGCAGCGGGTTGCCCGAGCCCACGGCCTGGAAGTCGACCTGCGACAGCGGCCCCAGGGCCAGCGCACTGGCAGGCGTGAGGCCGGCCACGTTGCAGGTCTGGATCAGCGTGAAGTCGGCCAGCTGCAGCGTGTAGCGCGTGGCCGCCTGCGCGGTGGGCGTCACCGCGGCCAGCAGCTTGATGTTGCAGGCCGCGGGGGCCGAGGCGCTGCCCACGTTGTAGTACTTGCCCAGGGTGAGGATGACGCCGAAATTCTTCGCCGGGCCGTTGAACCACTCGGGGTTCTGGCCGAAGGTGAAGGACATTGAGGTCTTGCCTGCGATGGACACGCCCGGGGTGTCGCCCGTGCCGCTCAGGCCCGTGGTGAGGCCCGGGGCCTGCACGAAGATGCCGGCGTACAGCGAGGTCACCGCGGTGGGCGTCTGGTAGAAGTAGAAGAAGCCGCTGTCGGCCGCCGCCACCGCCGGCGTGAAGCTGCCGCCGCTGCCGCACTGCGCGGGCGCGCCGCAGTTGAAGCCGTCGACGCTGCTGCCGCTGTAGCCGCCGTAGGCCCCGCCCTGCACGGTGGTCGTGGCGCCAAAGCCGCTGCTGAAGGTGACGGGGCCCGTGCTGCCACCGCCGCCGCCACCGGCCGCTGCGGGCGCCGGGTAGACGATGTCGTCGACGTAGTAGGTGCGCGCGCCACCAGCGGCCGCGCCCGTGGTGCCGAAGTTGAAGAAGACCGACAGCTTGTTGTAGGTGGTGGCCAGGTTCAGCGCCGCGGTGCCGGCGGCCTGGTTGGCGAAGTTGAAGCTCAGCGTTTGCCAGCCGGCCGCCACGGTGGTGGTGGCCTCGGTCTCCACGCTCTTGCTCGGATCGGTGGCGTTCTCCACCTTCAGGCGCACCGGCGTGCCGGCGGTGGGCGACCACACACGGGCCGTGATGGTGCGGTTCGTCGCCGTGAAGCCGATGGGCGCGATGGCCTGGTTGGCCAGGTTCGAGATGGTGGTGCCGGCCCAGAGTTCGGCGGTGCCGCTCTTGATCACGCGCGCCACCTTGTTGGCGGCGTTGGTGGGGTCGGCGACGATGGCGCTGTCTTCCGCACCGCCAAAGCCCGTGAGCGTGGGCGCGGTGGCCTCGTCCATCGTGATGCTGGTGGTGGTGGCCGTGCCACCGCCACCTGCGCTGGGGCAGGCCACGGTGAAGCTGCTGCCACGGAAGGCGAGGTCGTCGAAGTAGAAGGTGCCGCCACCACCGGCCGCGCCGGTCTTGCCGAAGTTGAAGAAGATCGAGGCCTTGTTGTAGGTGTTGGCCAGGTTCAGCGCCGCCGTGCCCGCCGCCGGGTTGGCGAAGTTGAACAGCAGCGTCTGCCAGCCTGCCGCCACCGTGGTGAGGGCTTCGGTCTCGGCGCTCTTCGTGCCGTCGGCCGCGTCTTCCACCTTCAGGCGCACCGGGATGCCGGCGGCCGGCGCCCACACGCGGGCGGTGACGGTGGTGAGCGTGCTGCTGAAGGGCAGGCGCACGATGGCACTGCTGGGGCAGATGCTCACGGTGGTGCCGGCCCAAAGCTCGGCGGTCGGGCTCTTCACGACCTTGGCCACGCGGTTGCTGGCGTCGGTGGGGTCGGCCGTGATGGTGGCGTCTTCGGCGCCGCCGAAGCCCGCCAGCACCGGCGGCGTGGCCTCGCTGAAGCCGACGATGCGCGTCTCCACGATGGGGATCACGGTGTTGTAGGCCTGCAGCGAGCTGACCACCGCGTTGGTGTTGCCCACGGCGTCGCTCACGCGGCCGGCGGCGATGCTGAGGTTGATGGTGCCGACGGCGTCGGGCGTGGGCACCACCACCAGCGTGGCGCGCGTGCCGCTGACGCGCACGAAGGCGCCCTTGGTGCCGCCGGCCACGGTGACATCGTCCACCGTGAAGCTGGTGCCGACGTCTTCGTTGAAGTTGAAGGTGAAGGTGACGTCGCCCGTGGCGTTGGTTTCGGCCACGCTGTCGGTGATGGTGATCACCGGGCCGGCCGTGTCGGCCGTGCCGGTGGCCAGCTGCGGCGGCGCTTCGCCGTCACCGCCGCCGCAGGCGGCCAGCAGCAGGGCCGCGGCCAGCGCCGTGGCAGACATCAGGTGCCGGGGCTGGCGGGCGGGCTGCCCGGCAGACAGCGAACGGGGGCGTTGGGCGGTGTTCATGGCGGTGTTTCCTGTCGGGGTGACGTCGTTCGACAAAATCTGTGAAAGCGCTTTCAGCAGTATGCGCAGGCGGTTTCTGGCTTGGCAAGGGCGCGCGCCCCCTGGCTTACCCGTAGGCGCGCTGGTTTCGGTGGTCGGGCCTCGGTGGGCGGCCTTCAGTTCGCGCTGCTGAGGCGGCCCAGGGCCTTGGGCGCCACTGTCATGCGCTTGCCGTCGCTGAAGCGCACCTCCAGCGGCGTGCTGCGCGCGTTGTAGGCCAGGTAGCTGCGGCTGCCGTCGGCGCGCTTGAACACGGCGTGCAGCGGTGTGTCGGCGGTGATGCTGAAGTCGGGCGGGCCCATCGCTTCGAGGTTGAGCATGAAGTGCAGCGTGTAGCTGCGCGAGGCGCCCAGCTCCACCGAGCCCCAGCGCTCCCAGGTCTTCAGCGCCTCGGCGGGGTCGGCCAGCGCGAGGTATTGCGCGAACACGTCCTGCCAGATGTCCTTCGGCGGCGGCGGGCTGGGTTTCTTGGCGATGCGGTTCCACAGCGCCGTCTCGGCCGGCAGCGTGGCCAGGCTGCGCTTGACGAAGGCCGGGTCGCGGCCCAGGTAGGTGTGCGCCGTGGTCACGGGCAGCAGGTTGATGCCCTTGATCTGCCGCGGGTCGTCGATCCACCAGGTGTCGTGGCGGTACATGCCGCCGAAGACCTGGCTCACCTCGGCGTTCTTGTACTCCTTCGCGAAGACCAGGCCGTGGATGTCGAACCAGTAGTGGTTGATGGCCTCGATCTCGTTCGTGTAGAGATACACGCCCAGGTCGCGCAGTGCCTTGTTGCCGGTGAGCTCGCCCCACAGGATGAGCCCGGCCCAGGCGTTGATGGCTTCCGACGAGCTCTCGTTGTTGTTGCCGAACTCGCCCGCGCCGATGCCGTTGGCCCAGGTGTGGGCCTCGTAGGCGTCCCAGTTGCGCAGGAAGGGGAAGTCGGCGCGGCCGCGCTCGGTGGTGGCGATGTCGGCGATCAGCAGTTCGATCATGCCGCCCCAGCGGTCTTTCGCGATCCAGGACGGGTCGCGCAGGCCCACTTCCGCGGCCACGCGGATCCAGTAGCCGAACCAGAACTGGTGGTCGTTGATCTCGGTGATGGCGAAGAACTCTTCGGGGTAGATGTTCACCACGCCCATCGACTTCTCGTACTGCACGTAGCCGCGGCTGCTGTCGCCACCCAGCCACTCTTCGGCGCGCTTCTTCAGCATCTCCAGCAGGCGGTCGCGGCTGGCGTTGTCGCCCTGCTGCTCGAAGACCTCGGCCAGCTTCAGCGTGCGCTGCAGGCCCTTGCCGGCCCAGTAGGCGCTCTTGCCTTCGCGCTGCAGTTCGCGGCCGGCGGTGCGGATGTCCTTCTCCATCACGTCTTTCAGCTCGTCGAGCCACGGCGAGGCCGTGATGCCGGGCCAGTAAGGCAAGAAGCCGTTGTATCGCGTGGTGGTCTTGAACTGCGAGGCCGCCAGCAGGCGCAGCGGGCCACGCACGGTGTCGAACGTGACGCCCAGCTTGCCCTCGACCGAGGCATTCCTGAACCACTGGTGCGGGTACAGGCCGAGCAGCGGGCCTGCGTCGGCGCCTTCCATGGCCTTGGTGGTGGCCGTGAAGGTGGTTTCCACGAGGCTCGCGGCCTCGTCGTAGCGCCAGGCCACGCGGGTCTGTTCGATGAAGCTGTAGGCGTGCTTTGTGAAGAGGGCCAACGTGGCGGCCTGCTCGTCGGGCAGCGCCGCCACCGAGGCGTAGCCGGCACCGGCCGGCAAACGCGCGATCCATTCCGTGGGCGACACCGCCTCCCACTTCACGCCCGTTGGGCCGAAGAGCGCATAGGCCTTGCCCCCCACTTTCAGCGCCAGCACGCGCGCATCGGCGGCCTCGTGCAGGCGCTGGCCTGCGGCGGGCAGGCGCACGCGCAGGTCGCCGCGCGTGAGCTTCAGGAAGGCGTAGGGGTTGCCGCGCGCCACGGTGGCGCGGAAGTCGTCGGCGCCGTTGGCAAACGAGATGTCGATGGACCAATCGTCGGCGCCAGCCAGCTTGGCCTTGCCGGGCTCGAAGGCCACGGGCGAGATCAGCAGCGGGTCCTTGTGCGGATAGCGGATCTCCACGTCCTGCCGCACGCTGTTGATGGCTTCCTTGCTCGGCAACGCGAACTCCAGGCCGGCCGGCACGGTCTTCACCGTGATGGGCTGGACGAACAGCGCTTCGGGCTTGGGGTTGAAGACCAGCGACGAGTACCACTGGCTCGTGGGCGCGGCGCGCTGCAGCATGGCCTCGGTGCGGAAGGGCGCGCGCGGCACGGGCTTGTCGCCGGCCTTGGGGGTGAGGTGGTAGGCGCCGGCGCCGAGCTTGACGGTCTGCGCCGTTGCAGGGCCCACCCAGGCAGCGGCCGACAACACCGCGGCCAGCACGGCGGCCCCCATGCGGGCCAGCCCGCGCGGGCGCCAGCGCTGCCACGTGCCCCCCACCGGCCGCAAGGGCCCACCTGCGTTCGTCGCGCTCATGCCATTCCCTTTCGTGCAAGAACTGCCTGCGCGGCGATTGTTTGTGAAAGCGCTTTCAGAAAGATTCCGCGTTTTCCCGGAGCCGTCACACCCGCAAGACCCTGCCGGCCTCAGGCGCGAGGGTAAACACGCACCGCGTTCGCGTTGACGCCGCAGCACCGTCAACCGTATTCTGTGAAAGCGCTTTCAACGCAACCATCCAGCCCAAGGTGGCCCGACCTATGCAGCAAGACATCACCCGCCCTCGCGGCACCCCGGCCCCCACAGCACGCCCGGCCGGGCAGCCCCGGCTTCCGGCGCGCCGCGCCTTGGCGGCCGCCATTTCAGCAGCGCTGCCCCTGACGCTGTGCGCGCTGGGCCTTGCGGCCGCGCCCGCCGCCCAGGCCTTCGAATACGGCCCCTTCAGCCTCACTGGCTTTGCCAAGGTGAGCGTGGGCCGCGTCAGCAACGGCTGCGAAGGCTGCCAGCGCGACCCGCAGGCCGGCCGCCACTTCATCTGGGCCGATGACATCGTCTACGGCAAGGAGTACGGCGGCCTGAACACCGACAGCGTGCAGATCCAGCCCGTGCTGGGCGTCAAGTTCGACCTACCGCAGGGTTTCAAGATCAGCGGCGCCTACTCGCAGCGCCTGCGCGACGGCAAACCCGACCTGCCCGGCGTGGTGTACGAGCGCAGCCTGACGCTGCAGCACGAGTACTACGGCACCGTGCAGATCGGCAACTTCCTCGCCCGCGGCTGGAACCGCCCCGACTTCCCCTACGCCAGCGACCTGGGTCAGACGGCCTTCAGCGATTCGGGCGCGGCCTACGGCATCCTCACCAAGGCGCTGCGCTACACCTCGCGCGAGCTGTTCGTGGCCGATGGCAACCTGGTGCTGGAAGCCACCTACGACCAGGGCGACACCAACTTCAAGCGCAACAAGCCCCAGCTCTTCGAGTTCTGGGCGCTGTGGGCGCGCGGCCCGCTGGTGGTGGAAGCCATCGCGCAATCGGCCAAGAACGGCCCGCCGGCCGCCTTCGCGAAGGCGCCCTTCACGGGCCTCACGCCCTTCCCCGAGCGTGACGATGGGCAGCTCAATGGCAGCAGCCAGGGCATGTTCATGCTGCTGAGCAAGTACCAGATCGGCACCGCATACGAAGTGTCGGGCGGCCTGCGCTTCAACCGCTGGAGCGGCAGCTACGCCGTGCCGCTGACCACCGGCGCGCAGGCGCAGTGGAACAACCCCTTCAACGTGAACTGGGGCGGCTTCGACGCCAACGGCGTGCCCAACCCGGGTTACTCGGCGCGCTCCGTCGACCTGATGCTCGGCCTGCGCAAGTACATCAACCCGAAACTCGTGGGCTACACGGGCCTCACCTACCTGGGCAAGGCCAGCACCAAGAACCCGAGCGACCGCGGCCAGAACAACACCGCGCTCTTCGTGAGCCTGGGCGCCCGCTACGCCGTGGGCGGCGGGCTCAGCGTCTCGGGCTCGGTGAACGCCGTGGCCTACGGCCGCAAGGGCCAGGCGCCGCTGAGCATGCCGGCCCACGATGCCTTCTCGAACGTCGACTCCCGCATTGCCAACCGCGGCAACTGGGTGTCGCTCGAAGCGAACTACACCTTCTGAGACCGAGGCTGCTTCCATGAAGTCCAACTGGTTGAACACGCTGCCCGGCGCCCGCGCCGCGCTGGTCGCCGCCATGGCGGTGACGATGGCCGCCACCTTCACCGCCTGCGGCGGTGGTGGCTACACCGAATCACCCGTCTCGGTGACCGAGCGCCGCGCGCTGCCGGCCGAATTCACCACGCGCGCGGCGGTGAACTACTCGCCCTACCGCACTTCGCGCAACGAGTCCGAGATCGGCAACGAGGTCATCACCGCGGCCAACGTGCTGCAGGACCTGCGGCTGATCCGGGCCACCGGCATCGGCACCATCCGCCTCTTCAGCAGCAAGGCCTTCGCCGAGACGGTGCTCTCCGTCATCCGCGACAACAACCTCGACCTGAAGGTGATGCTGGGCGCCTACCCCAACCCGGTCAACAGCCTGGCCGACGAGGCCGCCAACCTGGCCGAGCTGGCCAAGTGCATCGAGCTGGCCAAGCGCTTCGAGTCCATCGTGGCCGCGGTGAGCGTGGGCAACGAGACCATGGTGGAGTGGTCCACGCACAAGGTCGACCCGGTGATCATGGCGCGCTACATCAAGAGCGTGCGCGACGCCATCAAGCAGCCCGTCACCACCGACGACAACTGGCTCTTCTGGTCGCGCGTGCCCAAGGTCATCACCGACGTGGTGGACTTCGCGGCCGTGCACACCTACCCGGTGCTGGACACCTTCTACAACCCGAGTGAGTGGGATTGGCGCCTGAAGAGCGTGCCCGAGGCGCAACGTGCGCAGGCCATGATCGCGGCCAGCATCACCGAGGCGAAGGAACAGTTCGGCAAGGCGCGCGCTGCGCTCGACCAGCTCGGCCTGCAGAACATGCCGATGATCATCGGCGAGACCGGCTGGACGGCCGTGGACACGGCCGGCGGCCCCAACCTGGCCTTCCGCGCGCACCCGGTGAACCAGAAGCTCTACTTCGACGCCCTGCAGGAGTGGGCGGCCGAAGGCCGGCGCGGCAACGGGCCGAAGGCGGTCTTCTTCTTCCAGGCCTTCGACGAACCCTGGAAGCAGGGTGACGACGGCTGGGGCCTCTTCAACAAGGACCGCCAGGCGCGCTACGCGGTGCAGAGCCTCGGCACCTGCGGCGTGACCTGGGCCTGTGAACCCGGCACCTACACCACGGCCGACGCCGTGAAGTGGGTGGCGCCCACCATCGGCACCGCGGTCGCGGCCAACCGCTACACGCTCTTCAGTGAAGCCGTGGTGGCCGGCGAGCAGGTGGCCACCGGCCTGCGCTGGGACCCGTTTGCCACCACCGGCTACGCCACCGTGGCCGGCGGCGCGCCGGGTGACGGCAGCAACAGCTTCGAGATCACGCCCAACCCGGTGAACTTCGGCTGGGGCCTGTTCCTCTACTCGGGCAGCGGCGTCACGGCCAACCTCTCGGGTTACGCCAACGGCCGCCTGAACTTCGCGGTGAAGAGCGACAGCTACCCGGGCAAGATCGAGATCGGCATCAGCACCGACACCGAAGACCGCGACGTGCAGGAAGCCTTCCTGCCCATCGGCCCCGGCGACTACGGTTACTGCAACACCAACAACTGGTGCCAGGTGAGCATCCCCATCTCGGCCTTCGTCGCCGCCAACCCCAAGCTCGATCTGCGCATGGTGAGCTTCCGCTTCATCATCGCCGACCGCTTCTCGTTCACCGGCAAGCCGCTGAACACGACGGGGCTGCCGAAGATCCAGGTCGACGGCATCCACTGGTCGAAGTGACGATCGACGTGACGGGCGAAGTGAGCCCGCCGCAGGCGCTGCGCCACTGGCGCAGCTGCCGCGACAGCGGCGAGCGCCTGGCCGAGCAGCCCCCGCTGCCCTGGCACAGCGGCCCGCCGCCCGGCGGGCCGCAGGTGTACGTGGACAGCACACGCCGCCTGCAGACCCTGCTGGGCTTCGGCGGCGCCTTCACCGAGGCCACGGCCACGGTGTGGCAGCAGCTGGCGCCGGCGCAGGCCGACGAGTTCTTGCGCGCCTGCTTCTCGCCCACCGAAGGCCACGGCTACACGCTGTGCCGTGTGCCCATGGGCAGCAGCGATTTCGGACTGGGCAACTACGCGCATGCCGATGTCGAGGGCGACTTCGCGCTCCAACACTTCAACATCGAGCGCGACCGGCAGGCGATCCTGCCCCTGATCCACGCCGCGCAGCGTGTGGCGGGCCGGCCCATCCGTCTGCTCGCTTCACCCTGGAGCCCACCGGCCTGGATGAAGACCACCGGCCGCATGAACGGCGGCGGGCAACTGCGGCCCGAATGCCGCGACGCGTGGGCGCAGTGCTACGTGAAGTTCATCCAGGCCTATGCCGCCGAAGGCGTGCCCATCTGGGGCGTGAGCGTGCAGAACGAGCCGCAGGCCACGCAGCGCTGGGATTCGTGCATCTTCAGCGCCGAGGAAGAGCGCGATTTCGTGCGCGACCACCTCGGCCCCGCGCTGCACGCCGCCGGGCTGCAGCACGTGAAGATCGTCGTGCACGACCACAACCGCGACGAGCTGGTGCAGCGCGCCGGCACCGTCTACGCCGACCCCGAGGCCGCGAAGTACGTCTGGGGCGCCGGCTTCCACTGGTACGTGGAAGACCACTTCGAGCAGGTGCAGTTGCTGCACGACGCGTATCCGACCAAGCAGCTGCTCTTCACCGAAGGCTGCCAGGAAGGCGGCCCGCACCACGGCAGCTGGGCGCTGGCCGAGCGCTATGCGCGTTCAATGATCCAGGACCTCAACCACTGGACCGTGGGCTGGATCGACTGGAACCTGCTGCTGGACGAACACGGCGGCCCCAACCACGTGGGCAACTTCTGCAGCGCACCGATCCTGGCGGACGCTGGGCGTGCGGCGCTGCACCTCCAGAGCAGCTACGCCGCGCTGGGCCACTTCGCGCGCTTCATGCAGCCGGGGGCGCAGCGGGTGCTGTGCGCGGCCTCGAAGCAGGTGCTGGAAGTGACGGCGGCGCGCAACCCCGGTGGGCAGGTGGTGGTGGTGGTGCTCAACCGCAGCGATGCGGCGCAGGGCTTCACGCTGCTGGTGGATGGGCGTTGGGCTGGGGTGCAGGTGCCGGCGCACGGCATCCTGAGCCTGCTGGCCGCGAACGGCGGCACCTGAAGTCCTGCGAGACCGGTGAAACGCCGGCCCTCGCAGCGCCGCCTCGCGGCATCGTTCGCGTCACACCCTGCGGGCAGCGCGCCGCCGGCACACGCCAGCCAGCGCCAGCGCCACCCCTGCCAGCGCCAAGGTTCCGGGCACAGGCACGACGTTCACAGCAGCTCCATCGAGCGTGATCTCGGTGATCGAGAAGCGGCCTCGCGTGGTGACCCCTTGCTCCAGGAAAGTGATGCGGGACAGCACCACGCTGCTCGTGGCGATGTTCTCGAGACCGGTGCCTACCAGGTTCAGCAGATCGTTGACCAGTTGCCCGGAGCCGCCCGCCATCCCGAACTGCGTGGAGGCGACGGTGACGGTGGTGCCGCCGATCGTCACATCCATGCCGGTGATGGCCCCTGGGATGGAGTTGCCACTGAAAGAGCCGCCATAGATGGACAAGCTGGAGACGTTGAAGGTGCCGCCCAGGAACAGCGTGATGGTGGGGCCGATGTTGGAGGTGCCGCTGCATGTCGAAGTCGACACCTGGCAGAACAACTGCGTGTCGCTAATGGTGGCGCCGATCACGCCGTCGGCCATCGTGCCAGTGCCGCCGGTGTAGTTGGCATAGCCCGGCGTGCCGGTCGGCGTGATCGTGCCCGTGTAGGTATGGGTCCATCCACCGGTACCCGACACGGTGGCATTCAGGACGTTGTAGCCACTGATCGCGATGGGCGCTGCCGAAGCAGCCCAACCGATGCATGCCAGGGCCAATGAAAAGAAGCCCTTCGAGATGTTCCGAATCATGTGTTTCTCCTGCTTCGTGCCACACCCGCAAGCGACCCGACGCCGGCACACCGCTCGCACGGCCGCCCTGCCAGCAGATTCCTTGCCAGTTGAAACTTTTGCTTTCACATGAGGGACTTGCGCGCACTTCTGTGCGTTGAGAGCAGCTCCAGCGTCGCAGGTTGTAAGCTGCGCCGACACCGGCTGCCCAAGGCTGGCCCTGCCCGCCTCCCACGCCCCCATGCCCCAGACCACCTTCCACCTCCCCGGCCTGCAGAGCCAGGACGATGCCGATGCGGTGATGTTCGAACTGCAGGACCTGCCGTGCGTGAGCCAGGCCGAAGTGCGGCTCGCCGAACGCCAGGCCTGGGTGATGCACACCGCGATGATCACGGCTGAAGACATCGCGACGGCCCTGCTCGAGGCCGGTTACGCCGCAGAACCCTGGCAGGGCTGAGCACCCAGAAGCCTCGGAACCAGGCAGCCGGCGCGCGTGCCCTGGCTCCGGTGCAGGGCGGCGCCTCACCGACCGGGGTGACAACGCCCGGGCTGCGCGCCCCCACCCCGCCCGACCGCGCCGCTCACCGCGCCTTCAGCTGCTCGTACTTCTGCCGGTACTTCTCCGCCAGCCGCGTCTGCCGGTTGCCGATCTCCACCTCACGGCCCTGGATGAAGACACGCAGCACCTGCGTCTCGGTCTGCAGCGGGTCGCCGTCGGTGACGATGAAGCTGGCCAGCAGGCCGGGGGCCAGCGCGCCGAGCTGGTCGGCCACGCCGAGGATGCGCGCGGGGTAGAGCGTGATGGCCTTCAGCGCTTCATCGCGCGAGAGACCATGCGCCACCGCGGTGCCGGCCTCGTAGGGCAGGTTGCGTTCGTTGGCCGCGGCGAAGGCGCCCCCGGTGCGGCCGATGCAGTAGGTGACGCCGGCCTCGGCCAGCGCGGTGGCCAGGCGGTAGGGCCCGTCGTAGGCCTCGTCGCGGCGCAGCGGCAGGCGGTGCATGCCGGCG
This sequence comes from Rubrivivax rivuli, assembly GCF_004016505.1. Classification (GTDB taxonomy): domain Bacteria; phylum Pseudomonadota; class Gammaproteobacteria; order Burkholderiales; family Burkholderiaceae_C; genus Rubrivivax; species Rubrivivax rivuli. The sequence goes on from NZ_SACR01000002.1 coordinate 674,840, forward strand.
ATGACCACCGGCACCTGGCGTTCGCGCAGCAGGCTGGCGATGCGTGGGGCGTCGGCGCCGCCCACGATCACCAGCTTGAAGCCGTGTTTCTCGGCCAGCGCCAGCGCGTGGCGGATCTGCGGCAGTTCGTCGGCCTGCACGAAAAGCGGGCGCTCGCCGCGCAGCACCGGCAGCAGCGCATCCCAGCGCGCATCGCGCGGGTGGCTGGCGTCGGCGGCGCGCGCGCGGCCGTAGGCGGCCGCGGCCTCGAAGGATTCGTCGATGAGGCGCAGGCGCTGCGCGGTGGCGCGGCGCAGCTCTTCGGCGAAGAGTTCCATGCCGCCGCGCAACAGCTCGGGGTTCAGGCGCATCGAGGGCAGCGCCAGGTGCACTGCGGCCTCGCGCCGCAGGGCCATGTCTTCCCAGGTCCAGCCGTCCATCTGCACCACGGCCGAGGTACCGGCAAAACCGCCGCCCGATGGGCCCTGCGGCACCGCCAGCGCCGCCAGCACGCCGTTGCTGCGGGTCACCGGCAGCAGTTCGCTGTCGGGGTTGAGGGCCACCAGCGCGCGTGCGTTGGGGTTGATCGGGCCCACCTCCTGCAGGTCCACCGTCGCCGGCACCGAGTTGATCTCGGCCAGGCCCAGCGCGGTGTTGGCCGAGATGAAGCCGGGGTAGACGTGACGACCGCCCAGGTCCAGCACCTGCGGTGCCGCGCTGGGCGTGGGCAGGGCTTCGCCCGGGCCGGCGATGGCGACGATGCGTCCGCGCTCCACCAGCATGCGCCCGCCCGTGATGACCGGGCCGCTGACGGTGTGCAGCACGGCGTTGGTGACGAGCATCGGCACGCGCTGCGGCGGCGGGGGCACGTGGTCGGCGGCCTGCGCGGGCCCGGTGCAGGCCAGTGCCAGCAGCAGGGCCGGCCAGTGCCGCAGGGGCAGGTGTTGCGTCACGGCTTTCATCGCGCGTCCTCGGTGCATTCGTGCCAGGCGCCCAGGTCGGCATAGCTGTGGCGGTGGGCGCGCATCTTGTCGAAGAGGTGGAACCAGTTCAGCCCGTCGGTGAAGTTCGGGCGCGGCGGGCTGGCGCCACCGGGTGGCGCGCCGCCGCCTTCGCTGGCAGCAGGGCGCGGCGCGCGCAGTGCGGCGGCCACCAGGCGGGCGCGCTCGGCGGCATCGGCCTCGCGCTGGCGCCGGTCGGCCTCCAGGTCGAAGTAGCGGCGGCCGTCCACCCAGGTCTGCTCCACGCGGCTGGTGGTGGCCATGGGCGGCCCGTTCCACACCACGAGGTCGGCGTCCTTGCCCACTTCCAGCGAGCCGGTGCGCGCGGCCACGCCCAGCTGCTTGGCGGCGTTCAGCGTCACCAGGGCCAGCGCTTCCTGCGGGCTGAGCCCGCCGTGCTTGATGGCCTTGGCGGCCTCGGTGTTCAGGCGCCGGCCGAGTTCGTTGTTGTCGCTGTTCAGCGTGGTCACGACGCCGGCGCGTGCCATCAGCGCGGCGTTGTGCGGGATCGCGTCGAGCACCTCCATCTTGTAGGCCCACCAGTCGCTGAAGGTCGAGCCGCCGGCGCCGATGGCCGCCATCTCGTCGGCCACCTTGTAGCCTTCCAGCACGTGCTGGAAGGCTGCGACCTCCAGGTTCTTCTCCTTCGCGAAGCGGGCAAACATGAGGATCTCGTCGGCGCGGTATGAGTGCACGTGAATGGCGCGCTTGCGCTCGAGCAGTTCCACCAGCGTGTCGAGTTGCAGATCGCGCCGGGGCTCCGTCCGCGTGCCAGGCTTGGCCGCACGGAAAGCCTTCCACTCGGCCGCGTACTCCTCGGCGGCCGCGAAGCTGTCGCGCAGCACCTGCTCCACGCCCATGCGCGTGGCCGGGTAGCGCGAGCCGGGGCCGAAGTTCGAGCGCTTGACGTTCTCGCCCAGCGCGAACTTGATGCCCGGCTGTGCCCCCTGGAAGACCAGCGCCGCGGCGTCACCGCCCCAGCGCATCTTGATGACCTCGTTCTGACCGCCGATGGTGTTGGCCGAACCGTGCAGCACGTTGGCCGCAGTGGTGCCGCCGGCGAGCTGGCGGTAGATCGTCATGTCGGTGGCATCGAGGATGTCGGCCACGCGCACCTCGGCGGTGACGGAGTGGCTGAACTCGTTGATGCCGCGCGCGATGGCCACGTGCGAATGCGCGTCGATCATCCCGGGGGTGATGTGCCTGCCGGTGGCGTCGATCACGGTGGCACCGGCGGGCGCCGCGAGGTTCGGGCCGACCGCCGCGATCTTGCCGGCACGCACCAATACGTCGGCGCGCGGCAGGGTGCCGGCAGCGCCCACCGTCCACACGGTGGCGTTGCGCAGCAGCACCGCGGCCGGCTGCTCGGGGAGGGCACGCGACACCGCACCGGCCGGCCAGGTGGCCGGGGGCGGCTTGACGGCCGCATCGGCCGCCGCCAGCGCAACGGCGGCCGACGCGGCCGGCGCGGGCGCGGCAGGCGCGGCGCGCCGGGCCGACCAGGCCTGCAGCGGCCCGTCGCCCACTTGCAGCGTGCCGGCCCAGCGGTCGCCCCGCAGGGCTGCCACCACCTGGCTGGGCGGCGCCGCGCCCTCGGCGGCAGGCCCCGTGGCGCCCGGCCGGCCGCAGGGCAGTCGCAGCACCCAGTCGGTGCCGCGCTGCGCCAGGTCGCACGGGGCGCCGTCGCGCTGCAGCCGCGGCGCGGCGCGCGTGCCGGTGATCGTCAGGGTCTCGCCGCTGCCGTCCACGGCCCAGGTGCCGCGCACGTCACCGCGCTCGGCAACTTCGGTGGCCAGCGGGCGGCCGTCGACGAAGGCCAGCTCGATCTCGGCCTCATCGCTGGTGAAGAGGTCGCCGCGCGCCACGACGAGGTTCGCGATGCGCCCCGCCTCCAGCGTGCCCAGGCGCGCCGCTTCGCCCACCAGGCCGGCCGGCACGGTGGTCAGGCCGGCCAGCGCCCGCTCGGCCGGCAGGCCGCGGCGCACGGCCTGGCGCAGGCGGGGCCAGAAATCGCGCTTCGCATCGCGCAGGCCGGCCGCGGTGACGGCAAAGGGCACGCCGGCGCGGTCGATCAGCGCCAGGTTGGAGGGCGCCTGCTCCCAGTGCTGCAGCGCGGCCAGCGAGACGTCCAGCGCGCTGTCGGGGTTGTCGACCTCGGGCCGTGCCGGGTAGGCCAGCGGCACGATCACGGGCAGCGCCAGCGCCTTCAACTGTGCGGCGCGGCGGTACTCGAAGCCGTTGCCCTGCACCACGCTTCTGAGCTTGAACTCGTCGCGCAGGCGGGCGATGCGGAGGTAGTCCTGCTCGTCGTCAGCCACATGGATGACGGGCTGGCGGCCCTCCAGCGCCGGCAGCAGCGCCTGCAGCGTGGCATTGGGTTCCAGGCGCTCACCGGCGGCCAGAGTTGCGGGGGCGGCCAGTGCGCGGGCCTGCCAGCGGGCGTCGAGGAAGGTCTGGCGCATCAGCGCGATGGCGCCCATCAACGAGCTGGGGTAGCTGTCGCGGCCCGTGCCCAGCTCGAAGGCCAGGTGCTGCGACACGCGCGCTGCGATCACCTGCGATTTCGGGTCGCCGCTGGCCGGCGCGCCCAGCGCCAGCAGCGCGCCCTGGCCGCGGAACACGCCAGCCGCAGGGGCTGCCAGCACGGCAGTGAAGCCGAGTTCGCGCGCGGCACGCACCTCGTCGGGCTTCCAGTCGAGCTGCTGGGCCACGTCTTGTTCGGCGCGCACCAGGGGGTTGCGGGCAGCCAGGCCGCGGCCGCTGGGCGAGGCGGCAGGCGGGCGCGCCCCTGCGGGCGGCACGCCCCCCGGCTCGGCGCCCGGGCGCGTGGGCGGAGCAGCCTTCATCGCCGCCGGCAGTGCCAGCGGGCTGGCCAGGTCGATGAAGCCGGCGTAGACCGTGCGGCCGGGCAGCGCCCAGACACGTGCGCCGGCCGGCACCGCCACGCCCGTGCCGGCCGCGACGATCACGCCATCCTTCATCACCAGCGTGCCGCCTTCGACCACGCGGCCGGGCGCCAGCACCAGCCGCGCGCCGGTGATGGCGTGCCAGCGCGGGGTGTTGTCGCGCAGGCCTTGCAGGCGTTCGGTGCCGATCTGGGCCGCGGCCGGCGGCGCCAGGGTGATGAGGGCCGCGAAGGCGGCGAAATTCGCCAACAGGGCGGGCAGGCCGAGCTTGATTCGATGCATGGGCAGGTTCGTTCGCGAAGGCGCGGGCGACTCTAACGGCAAGCACGCGCCCGACCCGGGCGGCTGGGGATCAGTGGCCGCCGATGTGGGGGCCCGAGTGGCCGCCTCAGTGGCGGTTCAAGGCGCCGCCTGCCACACCCGCACGTGCTCCACTTCCAGCGTGCGCGGAAAGATGCTGTCGTCCACCGCGCCGCCCAGCGTGCCGCCCACCGCGATGTTCAGCAGCAGGTACTGCGGCGCGTCGAAAGGCCAGGCGGCACGGCCGGTGCGGGGGTTGCGGTAGCGGTGGTAGACCGTGCCGTTGACGCCGATGGCGATTTCATCGGCCGTCCAGTGCAGCTGGTAGTCGTTGAAGGCGGTACAGGCGGTGGGCAGCGCGGTGCGCGAGCCGTTGCCACTGCCGCCGGTGATGGGCGTGTGCACCGTGCCCAGAATCTCGCCCGGCGTGCGGCCCACGTGTTCGAGGATGTCGATCTCGCCATCGTCGGGCCACACCCCACCCGTGCCCAGCATCCAGATGGCGGGCCAGGTGCCGGTGCCGCAGGGCATCTTCGCGCGGATCTCGAAGTAGCCGTAGGTCCAGGCCGCCTTGCCGCGCGTGATGAGCCGTGCGGAGCTGTAGGCCTGGCCGCCCCAGTCAGGCAGCTGCGACAGGGCTTCGCGGCGCGCGGTGATGAGCAGCCGGCCGCCGTCCACCACGCTGTTCTGGAAACGCGCCGCCGCGTAGTACTGGCGCTCGTTGTTCCACCAGCCCAGGCGGTTGCGCTCGGTGTCGTAGCCCCAGCGCGTGGCGTCGGGCAGGCCGGGCAGGTCGAACTCGTCAGACCACACGAGGCGGTAGCCCGCCGGCACGGCACCGGTGGCCACCGGGGGTGGCGCGGGGGCGGCTGGCGGCGTGGGCGCAGCCACGGGCGGCGCGGGCGCCGGGCTTGCGGCCACAGGGGCTGGGCTGCTCGCACCGCCGCCGCCACCACCACCACAAGCCGCCAGCTGCACCAGGCAGCCCAGCACGGCCAGCGTGCGGGTGCGGCGCTGCGCTTGTTCAGGGACGCACGGCATCAGGCGGCCGGGCCCAGGTACTTCGGCTTCTCGTCGGCGTCCCACAAGCCCCACTGCGTGCCCACCTCGCCTTCGGGCTGCAGCTTCCAGGGCTCGTCGAAGGACGAGAAGTGGAAGACCTTCACGCCCTCGCGCCGCGCCCAGGTCTGCACGTCGATGAAGTAGCGCATGGCGTTCTCGGCCGAGGGCACGGCGCCGCCCACCGCCTGGCCGGCGCCGGGCCAGCCGGTCTCGGCCAGGATCACCTGCTTCTCGCCGCCCGCGGCCTGAACCAGCGCGTGCATGCGCTTGAGGTAGTGCGCCGCCCAGGCGATGTCGGCGCCTTCCCAGAAGGGGTAGCAGTTGGGCAGCAGCACGTCGCAGGCCGCCACCAGGGCCGGCCGCTCCAGGAAGACGTAGTAGGCGTCCACGCAGCCCACGCGCACGTCTTCCGGCACCGCTTCTTTCACGCGCTGGAGGTAGGCCAGCAATTCGGCTTCGGGCAGGTCACCGCGCAGCAGCACCTCGTTGCCGACCACGGCGATGTCCACGCGCCCGGCCTGCGCCAGCGTGATGAGGCTGTGGATCTCGCGCTCGTTGCGTTCGCGGTCGGCGCTGATCCAGGCGCCCACCATCGTCTTCAGGCCGTGCTCGCGCGCCAGGCTGGGGATGAGCTCGTGGCCTTCGGTGCAAGAGAACGAACGCAGCCAGCGCGTGTGCGGCGCCACCAACGCCACGCGGCGGCGCACCTGCGAAGGCGGCAGCACGTCGCCCGCGCCCTGGCCGCGCGCATAGGCGCTGAAGCACAGGCCGTACAGGCGCTCGGCGCGCTGCTCGTTGAAGCGGGCCTGCAGTTCGGCCCCGCTGCAGCCCGCGAGGCTGGAGCGCTGGCCTTCCACCAGCTCCAGACCGTGGTCGACGAGCCAGGTGCGCGCGCCGGCGCCGGAAGCACCGCCGCTGCCAGCCGCGGCCGCGCGCTGCTTGCGGCGCTCGAGCTCGGCATGCACCTCCACGGCGCGGGCCTCGTCGAGGTCGTAGTTGCGCATGATCCACATCGCCAGCAGCGTGCCGAAGATGGGGATGCCGGAGTAGAAGAGCCGCAGGCCGTCCACCGCGCCCGCCGGCTGCACCGGCGCGCCGGGGGTGAAGGCCACGAAGGCCATGATGGCGCCGCTGAGCAGGCCGGCCACCGCGAAGCCCAGCTTCACCATCCACCAGTAGATGGCGCCGAAGATGCCCTCGCGCCGCTTGCCGGTGGCCAGTTCGTCCAGGTCGCACACATCGGCCGTCATGCTCATCATGATGGTGAAAAGCCCGCCGATGCCGAAGCTGAAGAAGGGCAGCGCCAGCATGAACATCCACGGCTTGCCCGGCACCATCAGGAACCACAGCAGGATGTAGCCCAGGATGGAGATGCCCTGCGAGGCCATGAAGGCCATCTTCTTGCCCAGGCGCCTGGACATCCACGCCACGGTGGGGATGACGGCGAAGGTGGTGACCAGCGCGCCGATGCTGCCGAAGAGCGTGGGCCAGATGCCGGCCGCCGCCGTGTTTCCGTTGAACAGGTGGTAGACGACGATGAAGAAGGAGAACGCCGCCACCGTGTTGAAGGCGTTGAAGATCAGGAAGGTGGAGAAGCACAGCTTGCGGAAGGGCACGCAGGCGAAGGCTTCCTTGAAACCGTCCATCAGCTCCTTGAAGCCGTGGCCGATGTTGGCCACCGTCAGCGGCACCAGGTGGGTGTCGTTCAGCGTGGAGCGGCTGGGCAGGAAGACCGCCGGCACCATGGCCAGCAGCATGCAGGCTACGCCCACCCACACCGAGAGCGTGCGCGTGGCGGTGTCGGCATTGGGGAACCAGGCCGGGTCGTACATCACCACCCAGAACCAGGGCGCGATGACCCAGGCCCACTGGCCGATCCACTGCGCCACGGCCATGATGCTGGTGCGCTCGTGGAAGTCGTCGCTCATCTCGTAGCCCATGGCCACGTAGGGGATGCTGAAGACCGTGAGCCCCGTGAAGAAGACCAGCGACCAGAACAGGAAGTAGCCGAAGTTGTAGGCCAGCCCGTCTTCACGGTAGAGCTGCCACATCATCACGAAGGCCACGCCCAGCATGAGGGCGCCGATGAACACGTACTGCCGCCGCCGGCCCCAGCGCGAGCGCGTGTTGTCGGAGATGAAACCCATGATGGGGTCGAGCACCGCGTCGTAGGCGCGCGGCAGGAAAAACAGGATGCCCCACATCCACGTGGGAAAGCCCATGTCCTGCACCAGCACCACCATGAAGATGCCCAGGGCCGCCGGGAACATCTGGTTGGCCAGCATGCCCAGGCCGAAGGCCACCTTGTGGGCGAAGGGCACCTTGTGGGCTGCGGCGGTGGCGGCGGGTGCGTTCATGCGGGGCTTTCGGTGGTGGCGGGGGGCGCCAGTTCGGGGTACAGCGGCTGCATCACCAGCTTGGGACGGCGGTCCACGGTGAACAGGCCCCAGTGCTTCTCGGGCTCCAGCGGGTCGGCCGAGCCCTTCCAGGGTTCGTCGAAAGCCTCGAACACGAAACACAGCAGGCCTTCGGCGCGCGTCCAGTCCATCAGGTCCTGGTAGTAGATCGCCTGCAGTTCCTGCACCGCGTGCTCGGCGTGCATGCCACGGCCGTTGCTGTTGGTGCACCAGCCGGCTTCGGTGATGACCACGGGCTTGCCGGGGTAGAGGCTGGCCACGCTGTGCACGTTGGCCTTGGTGTAGTCCAGCGCCTCGTGGATGTGCTTGTATTCCCACACCGGGTAGGTGTGCAGCGAGATGAAGTCGAGCTCTTGCACCAGCCCGCGCAGCTTGTGCTGCCAGGGCACGTAGTTCTCGCAGAAGGTCACGGGCTGGCGCACGCCGGCCTTCACGCGGCGCACGTACTCGATCATCTGCGGCACCGGCACGTAATGGTCGGTCCAGTCGACCGTGGCCTCGTTGCCCACGGCCACCGAGAAGACGATGCGGGGGTAGCGGTTGGCGAGCTCGATCAGGCGCTGCAGTTCGGCCTGGTTCTCCAGCCGGCTGGCTTCGAGCTTCTCTTCGCTGTAGGTGCCGCCCCAGGGGCAACCGAAGTTGTTCATCTCGGCGCCGAGGTAGGCGCCCAGCATCACCTGCATGGGCAGCCGGTCTTCCTCGATCACCTGCAGCACACGCTCGGCATGCACGCTGCAGTCGTACAGGCGCAGCAGCCGCCACTCGCGCAGCAGCAGGTGCAGGTCTTCGCGGATCTGCGCCACCGAGGGGTAGACGCGGCTGTCGGGGCTCTGGCCTTCGCGGTAGCCCGAATAGCAGATGGCGTTGCCTGAGGGCAGCGTGAACTCGGCGTGGCTCATGCGAACTTCGGCGCGCCGTCTTTGTCCCACAGACCCCAGTAGGCCCCCACATCCCCTTCGGCGCCGACCTTCCACGCTTCGTCAAAGGCCGCGAAGTAGAAGATCTCGATGCCGTCTTGCTGCGCCCAGCGACAGGTGTCCACGAAGTACTGCATCGCGCCTTCGCGCGAGGGCACCGAGCCCTGGAAGGCGCTGCCCTGGTCGGGCCAGCCCGTCTCGCTGATCAGCACCCGCTTGCCCGGCGCGGCGGCGCGTGTGCGCGCCACCATCTGCTGCATGTAGGCCAGCGCCTGCTCGCGCGGGCAGCCTTCCCAGAAGGGGTAGCAGTTGGTCATCACCACGTCGCAGGCGGCGGTGACGAGCGGGTGCTTCTCGAAGAGGTAGTAGGCGTCCACGTAACCCACCGGCACGCTGGGCAAGGCGTCTTTCACCCGCTGCATGAAGCCGAGCAGCTGCTCTTCCGGCATGTCTTCGCGCAGCAGCACCTCGTTGCCCACGGCCACGATGTCGGCATGGCCGGCGCGCGCGACGTCGATCACGCCCTGGATCTCGCGTTCGTTGATCTCGGCGTCGGTGCCCAGCCAGGCGCCCACCAGCGTCTTGAAGCCGAGTTCGTGCGCGATGCGAGGCGTCTGCTCGTGGCCGTCGGTGCACGAGAAGGTGCGGATCCACTGGCAGTGCGGGCGGATGATGGCCAGCCGCTCGCGGATCTGCGCTTCGCTGACCTGGCTGCCGGGCTGCTGGCCTTCCAGGTAGGGGCTGAAACACAGGCCGTGCACGCCGCGCTGCAGTGTGGTGCTGAAGTCGTCGATCAGCGTGCGGCGGGCCTCGGCGGTCCACACCTCGGGGCCTTGCGTCTGCCAGCGGCTGCGTTCCACCGCCGTGGCCTGCGGCAAGGCGCCTGAGTGGCGGTGCTGCTGGGTTCGTGCGGTTTCGCCCTCTTCGGCGCTGCGCGTCAGGCGCCCCGCGGGCGCGGCATCGTTCGGTTCGGTGGGACGGGACATCGCAACGCTCCTCAGGCCTTTTTCTTCTTCATCTGCCACGGGAAGGCGCCCGGGCCGATGGGTTTCGGTGCGCCGTAGCCGCCCACCTTCTCGTACACCCGCACGTAATCCACCACCATCTCAGCGGGAAAACGCGTCTGCTCGTTGGGCACGCCAGGGAAGTTGCCGCCCACGGCCACGTTCATCACCAGGTAGAAGGGCTGGTCGAAGGGCGCGGGCCAGGGGTTCAGGTCGGCGGCCTTCCTGGGCTCCACGCCCTGCCCGTTCTTCAGCTGGCTGCAACTCCACCAGTGGCTGTAGGTGCAGGTCTGCACGCCGTCGACAAAGAAGCGGATCTCGCCCGGCTCCCACTCCACCGCGTAGGTGTGCCAGTCGCTCACCACGCTGCCTTCGGGCAGCGCGTGCACGGTGGTGATGAGCGAGCGCTTGGGGAAGCTGCTGCCGAAGTGGATGCTGTTGAGCACCTCCTCGGGCTTCTCGCCCACGATCTCCATCAGGTCGATTTCGCCGCTGGCGGCCCAGCCGCCGTACTTGTCGTCCACCGGCAGCATCCACAGCGCGGGCCACAGGCCCTTGCCCCAGGGCACCTGCGCGCGGAACTCGATGCGGCCGTAGCAGGTGGCGAAAAGAACGCGCCCGTCACGCGCCTTGGTCTTCAGCCGGGCCGAGGTGTAGCCGCAGCCGTGCAGCGGCGCCTTCACGGCGCGGATGCGAAGGCAGCTGTCACGCACCTGCACGTTCTCCGCTTCTGCGGTGTAGTACTGCAGTTCTTCGTTGCCCCAGCCCGGCACCCAGGCGTGGTTCTTGTAGTCGTAGAAGCCGTTGCCGAGGTCGAAGTCCCACTTGGCGGGGTCGACGGCGTCGCCTTCGAACTCGTCATGCCAGACGAGTTTCCAGCCCTCGATCTTGGGAGGCTTGGTCTTCGGCGCGGTCTTCTTCATCGGGGGGCTCCGGGGGGTCAGACGGCCACGGTGCTCAGCGCCGGCTGGCGGGCGCTCTTCTGCACCTGAAGGAAGTCGCGGTACCAGAGCGCGCTGTCCTTCAGCGTGCGCTGCTGGGTGGCGTAGTCCACGTGCACGATGCCGAAGCGCTTCTCGTAGCCCGAGGCCCACTCGAAGTTGTCGAGCAGGCTCCACACCATGTAGCCGGCCATGGGCACGCCCTGCGCCAGCGCATCGGCCACGGCGCTGATGTGGCGCGCGATGTAGTCGGTGCGGGCCACGTCGTGCACGCGGCCAGGCTGGCCCGCGCTGCCCGGCACGAACTCGTCCTTGAAAGCCGCGCCGTTTTCCTTCACGTACAGCGCGGGCAGTGGCCAGTCGCGGTGCAGGCGCACCAGCAGTTCGGTCAGGCCCTCGGGGTAGACCTCCCAGCCCATGTCGGTGAGGGCCTTGCCGCTGTTCTTCACGTCCCAGCTGCCATCGGCACTCACCACCGAGCGCGTGTAGTAGTTGACGCCGAGAAAGTCCATCGGCGTGCTGATGGCGGCCAGGTCGCCAGCCTGCACCTGCGGCGCATCGGCGCCCAGGTGCTGCCACACGTCTTCGGGGTACTGGCCCTTGAACAACGGGTCCATGTACCAGCGCACGGCACGGCCGTCTTCCAGGCGGGCCTGCGCCTGGTCGGCGGGGCTGTCGGTGGCGGCGCGGATGGGCGAGAGGTTCAGCACGATGCCCAGCCGGCTGCTGCAGCCCTGCGCGCGCAGCGCCTGCAGCGCCAGGCCGTGGCTGAGCAGCAGGTGGTGCGCCGCCTGCATGGCGGTGGCGCGGCTTTTCTGGCCCGGCGCAAAGAGGCCGGTCTCGTGGCCCAGCACGGCCATCACCCAGGGTTCATTGTGGGTGGTGATGGCGGCCACTCGGCGGCCCAGGCGGCGGTCGATGGCGCAGGCGTAGTCGACGAAGCGCTGCACGGTGCTGCGGTTCGCCCAGCCGCCCTCGTCTTGCAGGGCCTGCGGCAGGTCCCAGTGGTTCAGCGTGAGGTAGGGGCGGATGCCGCGTTCCAGCAGGCCGTCGACGATGCGCTCGTAGAAATCCAGGCCTGCGGCGTTGAAGGCGCCGTGGCCGCTGGCCTGCACCCGCGGCCAGCTGATGCTGAAGCGGTAGGCGTCCACGCCCAGGTTCTGGATGAGGTCGAGGTCGGCCGGCCAGCGGTGGTAGTGGTCGCAGGCCACGTCGCCGTTGCTGGCGTCGGCAATGGCCCCGGGCTGCTGGCAGAAACGGTCCCAGATCGACGGGCCCTTGCCATCGGCCGTGGCCGCCCCCTCGATCTGGAAGGCGCTGGTGGCCACGCCCCAGACGAAGTCCTTCGGGAAGCGCTGCGGCGCGGGAAAGGGGGGCTTGGGGTTCATGACAGTCAAGGAAAAAGGAAGCGGAGCCGGTGCGCACGGGGTCGCGGCGCCCGCACGGGGCCCGCAAACGACTCTATGAAAGCGCTTTCAGAATTTAAGGCGGCGGGTCCGGGCTGTCAATCGAGGGTTAGTGCGGACCGCCGGCGCCAGCTGCCGGCTCGGGGCTTCAGCGGCGCCGGGCCCGCGGGGCAGCGCCGGCTGGCGCGGCCTGCAGTTCGCGGCTGCTCTCGCGCGAGATGAAACGCGGCGCCGGCAGCTGTGCCGTGGGCGTTTCGCCCGCCAGCAGCTGCAGCATGGCCTGGGCCGCGGCCTGCCCGAGTTCGTACACCGGGTGGTGCACGGTGCTCAAGGGCGGGATGGCGTAGAGCGCGCTGGCCACGTCGTCGAAGCCCACCAGCGACACGTCTTCCGGCACCCGCAGGTGGCGGCGGTGCAGCGCCAGGCCGGCACCGAAAGCCATCTGGTCGTTGGCCGCGAAGATCGCCGTGAAAGGTTCTCGGCTGTCCAGCAGACGCTCCACCGCCATGCGGCCGCTGTCTTCGGTGTAGTTGCCGGGCAGCACCAGCGCCGGCTCGAAGGGCAGGCCCGCGGCCTCCAGCGCGGCGCGGTAGCCGCGCAGGCGCTCTTTCGCGTCGGGGTGGCGGCTGTCGCCCGAGATGAAGGCGATGCGGCGGTGGCCCAGGCTGAGCAGGTGGTGCGCGGCCAGCCGCGCGCCCTCGAAGTTGTCGAAATTCAGCGCGTACAGGCGTGGCGCCACCAGGTTGCGGCCCGTCACCACCACCGGCAGGCTCTGCGCTTGCTGGGCCAGGGCGGCGTCGCTCAGGCGGCCCGTCAGCACGATGATGCCGTCCACGCGGCGCGCCTTCAGCGTCTCGATGCACTGCGCCTCGCGCGCGGCGCTCCAGTGGCCGCTGACGAAGAGCGGGCTGTAGCCGGCGCGGCCGAGTTCTTCTTCCACGCCGCGCAGCGCGCCGCCGTAGAACGGGCTGTCGATGGCCTGGGTGACCACGCCGATGCTCAGCGTGCGCCCGCCGGCCAGGCCGCGCGCCATGGGGTTGGGCACGAAACCCAGGCGCGCGATGGCCTCGTCGACCGCGGCACGCTTCTCGTCGGCCACCACCGCGGTGCCGTTGAGGATGCGCGAGACGGTGCTGGGCGAAACGCCGGCAGCCGCCGCCACCATCTCCAGAGTCACCTTGCCGCTGTCGTGCGTGGCCGCGCCCTTGCGGCGGGCCCGGCCTTCGGTCTTGTTGCTCATGCGTGCCACGCGTTCTTCGTGCGCGCAGTTTACGGCGCGCGCCCGGGCGCGCAGCGCCGGCCTGGCGGGCCTAGCGGCGGTAGGGCTGCAAGGCCTCGTCGGACATCGCCGAGAGCTGCTGCGCCGCGTGTTCGCGCCCCTGGCGAACGATGGCGTCGAAGCGTTTCCACTGCAGCATGCCCACGCGGTGCAGCGGCGGGTTGAAGTACAGATCGGTGAGCGCCTGCGCCTGGCGCTGGCGAGAACCGCTGTAGAGGATGGTGACGTTCATCAGGTACGACACCAGCGAAGGAAAGCGGTAGCGGCGCAGGCGGCGCGGGCGCAGCCGGTCGAGAAACAGCGCCCAGGCACCGGGCACCTCATCGTGCGGGATGCGCCGCGGCGCCCGTGCGCCCAGGTCGACGCCGATCACGCGGCCGATGCCGCGCTGGCGCCGCATCACGTCCACCGGGAAGTTGTTGAAGGTGCCGCCGTCGCACAGCAGCTCACCGTCGCGCAGCACCGGCGGCAGCGCGCCGGGGATGGCGGCGCTGGCCAGCAGCGCCTGCTGCAGCGGGCCGCGGCGCAGCACCTGCTCGCTGGCACGGCTGTAGTTGCTGGCGACGGCGTAGAAGTTCTTCCACAGGTCTTCGGCATGCACCGGGCCGCCGAACAGCGCGGTGATGGCTTCGCTGACGATGCCACGCAGCCGCTGCCCGCGGATCAGGCTCAGCAGCGGCACCGGGTTGAAGTCGCCCGTGGGCCCCTGGAGGAAGGCGCGCCGGGCCACGTCCAGGCGCTGCTCCAGCGGCAACCCGCTGGCAGTGACGGCGGCCATGATGGCGCCGATGCTGGTGCCGCCCAGGCAGTCGATGTGCAGGCCGCGTGCTTCCAGCTCGGCCACGATGCCCAGGTGGGCCAGGCCGCGCGCGCCGCCCCCGGCGAACACCAGACCCACCGCCGTGCGGCTCTGCAGGCGCGCCAGCCGGGCCATGTCGGCCGTGCGCGCGGGGCGCACGTGCACGTGGTCGGCCACGGGGCGGCGGTCGAGCCAGGCGCGCGTGTTCTGCGGGTTGGCCGTGCCTTCGGGGTGCAGCAGCACCAGCACCTCGGCCACCTGCGCGATCTCGGCCCGGCCGCTGCGCGCCGCGAGGAACTGCGTCTCGCTCGGGTGCAGGGCCGGCGGCTGCGTGGCATCGGCCAGCAGCAGCAGTTCGTCGCAGCGGCGCGTGCAGCGCTCGGTCCAGGGCGTGGGGCCGTCGTCGGCCACCAGCAGCACGAAGCCGTGCGTGGCCTCGATGTCGTCCAGCGCCAGCGCGATGCGGCGGTTGGCCTGCAGGTCGGCCGCGTCGCTGCGCGCCAGGCCCGGTTGCTGCAGTTCGGCGTCCAGCGCCGCCGCGTCGAGCACACGCACAGGCGCCTGTGGTGCAGCCACGCGCAGCTGTGCCGCCAACGCGGCAGCGAAGGCCGCCGTGTCCACGCCGGCCGTCACGGGCAGCAGCGCCATGGTCACGGGCCTCGTGGCCTCGGGGCCCTGCTGCGCGCTCTGCAGGCGGCGGATGATCTGGCGCGTCAGCGCCACCGAGAGCTGCGCGTTCTGTGCCAGCAAGCCGAGGAAGGCCGCCTTGTCCAGCCGCACGAGCACCGAATCGCGGATGGCCACCACCGTGGCTGAACGCGGCTCGTCGGTGTAGAGCGCCATCTCGCCGATGACCTGCCCGCGGGCCATCTCGCGCACCGGGCGGTCCTGCCCGTCGTCGCCGCGCAGGCAGGCGCGCAGACGGCCGCTGATGGAGAGGTACATGCAGTCGGCCGCCTCACCCTGGGTGATGAGCGTCTCGCCGGCGGCGATCTCCACCCACTGGAAGGCGCCGTGCAGCGCCTGCAGCGCTTCTGGCGCCATGGGGCCCAGCAACTCGCGCAGATGGCGGTCGAGCAGTTGGTCTTGGTGGTCGGTGGGGTGGTGGAGCAGGCTGGAGACAGGCATAAGCGCTCGAATTTAAACCCAAGGCTTCCAACGGGCTCCGAGGGGAAGACGGGGCTTGCGCTCGCCGCGCCATCGCGGCGCAACGGCTTTCGGTTAGCGTCGGCACACCGTGCGCCCTTGTGCGGAAAGGAGCGCCGCGATCGACACGAAAGACCTGCGCGGCGCCGCCCGCCTGGCCACCGACGGCGTGGCCGGCCTCACCTCTTTGGTGGAAGCGATGCACGAGCGCATCGCCAAGCTGCCCGGCACGCCGGGCGAGCTGCAGGGCCGCACCACGGGCCTCACCGGGCTGGTCTACCGCAGCGTGCGCGGCGTCACGCGCCTGGCCGGCGGCACGCTGGAAGCGCTGCTGGCCCTGCTCGGCCCGAGCCTGGCGGCCGGCAGCGAGGGCCCGCCCGGCCTGGCCGCCGCCCCTGCCGCCTTGCCCAGCGCCGAGCGCGAGGCCCTGGTGGCCGCACTCAACGGCGTGCTGGGCGACCACCTCGCCGCCACAGCCAACCCGCTGGCCATCCCCATGGCCTTGCGCCGTGGCGGGCAGGCCCTGCCGCTGCAGGCCCCGGCGCTGGCCGCCTGGCTGCAGGCCCGCAGCCTGCCCGCGCCCGACACCCTGCTCGTGCTGCTGCACGGCCTGTGCATGAACGACCGCCAGTGGGCCCACCCCGCGGCCCCGGATGGCACCCCCGGCGGCGACCTCGGCAGCGAACTGGCCGGCCCGCTGGACGCGCTGCCGCTGTACCTGCACGCCAACACCGGCCTGCCCATCGCCGACAACGGTCGCCAGTTCGCCGCGTTGATGCAAGCACTGGTGGCGGCCTGGCCCGTGCCGGTGCGCCGCGTGGTGCTGCTGGGCCACAGCATGGGCGGGCTGATCGCGCGCAGCGCGCTGCACCAGGCCGCGGGCAGCGGCTGGGCGGCGCTGTGCAGCGACCTGGTGTGCCTGGGCAGCCCGCACCACGGCGCGCCGCTGGAGCGCGCCGGCCACGGCGTGGACTGGCTGCTCGGCGCCGCGCCAGGCCTGGCGCGCTACACCGCGCCGCTGGCGCGCCTGGGCAAGGTGCGCAGCGCCGGCATCACCAACCTGCGCCACGGCCTGCAAGACGCCGAGGGCCGCGCCCTGCCGCTGCCACCGCCGCCACCAACAGGCCCGCGCTGCTGGGCGCTGGCCGGCACGCTGGACGCCGAGACCCCGCCCGCTGGCGGTGGCCGCACGCGGCAGGCCTTCAGCCGCCTGCGCGGCGACGGGCTGGTGCCCGTGGCCAGCGCGCTGGGGCAGCACGCCACGGTGGCGCAGCGCCTGGCCTTCCCGCCCGGCCAGACCGCGGTGCTCGCCAACACCGGCCACCTGGCCCTGCTGCACAGCCCGGCCGTGCAGCAGCAGTTGCGGGCCTGGCTGGCGCCCGGGTAGCCCAGCACCCGCGCGTGCAGTCCGGGCCGCGCAGCGGCGCTTGAACCCGCCCGGCGTGCGGCTGGTCGCACGGGGCTGGCGCGGCGGCGGGCTGGCTTCGCACAATGCCAACCCATGATGCGTACCCCTCTCCTCATCGCCGCCAGCTGGCTGGTGGCCCTGCCCCTGCAGGCCAACCCGCTGCAAGACCTGCGCGACACCCTCGGCCGCCTCTCCGGCCACACGCCGATCAAGGCCTTGGTACAGCTGAAGAGCGAAGGCCGCAGCTCCGACGGCGACGAGACCGAAACCAACACCGGCCTGGCCAGCGTGCAGCTGGAAGACGGCCCGCAAGGCCTGCGCCTGAGCTACCCGCAGGCCGCGCTGACCAGGGCCGCGCAGGAAGACGCCGCGCGTGCCACCAACCCCAAGGCCCCGGCCCCCACCGCCACCGGCCTGCGCGGCCTGGGCTTCAGCGAGGTGCGCGAACTCTCGCGCGCCGCCGAGAACCTGCGCCGCGACCTGGCCAACGCCGTGTTCAAGGCAGAGCGCAGCGAGCCCTGGCAGGGCCAGCCGGCACGCGTGCTGGTCTTCGACGTGCCGCAGGTCAAGAAAGACAAGTACGTGAAGAAGTACGAGTCCACGCTCGAAGTCTGGCTGGGGGCCGACGGCACGCCGCTGGCCAGCCGGGCACGGCAGCGCTTGGAAGGCAGCGCCTTCGTGGTCATCAGCTTCGAGATGCAGAACACCGAGGAACAGGTCTTCGCCGTGGTCGGTGAGCGCCTGGTCGCCACGCAACGCATCACCACCAACAGCGGTTCGGGCGCCGGCCAGAAGGGCTCGGGCCGCCGCGAATTCACCCTGCAGCCGCAAAGCTGAAGCCGTCTTTCCAACCTCAGGAGCACCCCCATGATTGCCACCGAACTGGACCGCCTGGCCGCCCTGCACAGCAGCGGCAAGCTCAGCGACGACGAGTACCAGCGCGCCAAGGCGCGCGTGATCGAGGGCGAGGCCCCGACCGCCAGCCCCGGCGCGCGCCTGATGCGCCGCAGCCGGCAAGACCGCTGGCTGGGCGGCGTGTGCGCCGGGCTGGCCCGCTATGCGGGCCTGGAGGCCTGGCTGGTGCGCCTGCTCTTCGTGGCACTGCTGCTGATGGGCGGCTTCGGCGTGCTGGCCTACGTGCTGCTGTGGATCTTCATGCCCAGCGAGTGAGCCACGCCCGGGGTTGAACGGCCCCGGCGGCCCGGCCGCAGCGCCGGGCCGCGACAATCGGCGCCGCCATGACTGCGCCGCCGAACTCCAGCCCGAACCCGAGCCCGAACCCGAACCCCGAGGGGCCGCGCGTGCTCAGCGTCATCCCGCCGATGACGCAGCTCAACACGCCCTACCCCTCCACCGCCTACCTCACGGGTTTCCTGCGCTCGCGCGGGGTGCAGGCGCAGCAGGTCGACCTGGCGCTGGCGCTCATCCTCGAACTGCTTTCGCGCCCCGGCCTGCAGGCCGTGCGGGAAGAGGCCCTGGCGCTGAAGAAGCCCAGCCAGCGCGTGCAGGGTTTTCTGGCGCAGTACGAGGCCTACAGCCGCAGCATCGGCCCCACGCTGGCCTTCCTGCAGGGGCGTGATGCCACGCTGGCGCACCGCATCGCCGCACGCGGCTTCCTGCCCGAGGGCCCACGCTTCGCGGCGCTGGAGGCTTATGCCGACCCCGAAGACGAACCCGGCGCCGATGCCTTGGGTTGGGCCTTCGGTTCCCTCGGCGTGCAAGACCGCGCGCGCCACCTGGCCACGCTCTACCTCAACGACATCGCCGACGTGCTGAAGGACGCGGTGGACCCGCGCTTCGAGTTCGTGCGCTATGCCGAGCGCCTGGCGATGAGCCAGCCCACCTTCGAGCCGCTGGCCGCCGCCCTGGCCGCACCGCCGAACCTGGTGGACCGCACGCTGCAGCGCCTGGCGCTGGCGGCGGTGGCCGAGCACCGGCCCACGGTGCTGCTGCTCTCGGTGCCCTTCCCCGGCGCGGTGTACGCGGCCTTCCGCATCGCGCAGGCGGTGAAGGCCCAGCACCCCGAGATCGTCACCGTGCTCGGCGGCGGCTACGTCAACACCGAGCTGCGTGAGTTGAAAGAGCCGCGCGTCTTCGACTTCTTCGATTTCGTCACGCTGGATGCCGGCGAACGCCCGCTGCTGGCGCTGCTGGACCACCTGCAGGGGCGCCGCGGCAAGAGCCGCCTCGTGCGCACCTTCCTGCGCGATGCCGACACGGGTGCCGTGCGCTATGTGAACTTCGCCGAACCCGAGGTGCCCTTCGCCGAGGTGGGCACGCCCACCTGGGACGGCCTGCCTCTGCACAGCTATCTCAGCCTGCTGGACATGCTCAACCCCATGCACCGGCTGTGGAGCGACGGGCGCTGGAACAAGCTCACCGTGGCCCACGGCTGCTACTGGAAGAAGTGCAGCTTCTGCGACGTCAGCCTCGACTACATCGGCCGCTACGACGCAGCCAGTGCCGAACTGCTGTGCGACCGCATCGAGGCCATCGTCGCCGAGACCGGCCAGACGGGTTTCCATTTCGTCGACGAAGCCGCGCCGCCGAAATCGCTGAAGGCCCTGGCCGCGGAGATCCAGCGCCGGCAGCTGCCCATCACCTGGTGGGGCAACATCCGCTTCGAGAAGACCTTCACGCCGCAGCTGTGCCAGCAGCTGGCCGACAGCGGCTGCATCGCCATCAGCGGCGGGCTGGAGGTGGCGTCTGACCGTTTGCTCGCGCTGATGAAAAAGGGCGTGAGCGTCGACCAGGTGGCGCGTGTCACCAAGGGCTTCAGCGACGCCGGCGTGCTGGTGCATGCCTACCTGATGTATGGCTTTCCCACACAGACGGTGCAGGACACGGTGGACGCGCTGGAACTGGTGCGCCAGCTCTTCGTGCACGGCTGCATCCAGAGCGGTTTCTGGCACCGTTTCACCTGCACCGTGCACTCGCCCGTGGGCCTGGACCCGGCGGCCTACGGCGTGACGCTGCAGGAGCTGCCCGAGGTCACCTTCGGCAAGAACGACATCGGCTTCTTCGACCCCACCGGCACCGACCACGACGCTTTGGGTGTGGGCCTGAAGAAGGCGCTCTACAACTACATGCACGGCATCGGGCTGGAAGACGATGTGCGCGTGTGGTTCGACTTCAACGTGCCGAAGACGCGCATCGCGCGGCGCCGCATCGAGCGCGCGCTGGCCAAGAGCGACTGAAGTCCCCGGCCATGCCGACGCCGCTGCAGCTTCTGCCCGGCCTGCTGCCGGCGGCCTTGTGCGAAGCGTGGCTGGAAGCCACCACGAACAGCCCTGCGTCAACACCGCTCACCGCCCTGCCGCTGGACGCCGCCGCGGTGCTGCAGGCCGTGGCCGACAGCGCCGCAGCCGGGCCTCTGGTTGGCGCCCTGGGCCCGGCGCCCTGGTGCAACCTGTCGCAGAGCTGGCTGCGCAGCGGCCGGCCGGCGCACCACTGGCACCAGGACGGCGCGCTGCGGCACGACTTCCTGGCCCATGCCGGCCAGCCGGCCCCGGCCGGTGCGGCGCTGTCAATGCAGACGCTGTGGATCGCACTCACGCCCTGCGGCGGCGACGCGCCTTCGCTGCAATGGGTGGGCACCGCCCTGCCCGGCCTGCTGAGCCCGCCCGAACTCACGCCCGAGGCGGTGGCGGCGCGCTTCGGTCAGGGCGCTTTCCAGCACGCCGTGCTGCAGGCTGGCGACGCGCTGCTCTTCGACGGCCTGTGCCTGCACCGCACCCACCTCACGCCCACGATGACGCAAGCGCGGCGCAGCCTGGAACTGCGCTTCTTCAGGGCCGAAGCCTTGCCCGAGCGCGTGGCAGGCGATGCCGGCCTGCGGCTGCCGGCAGCGGCTCAGGTCAAGGCTTGAGCGTCTCGAAGCGCCCGATGGGCTGCAGCTGCGGCGCCACCGCCGCATCGCCCACCACCACCCAGCTGTAGGCCTCGGGCGCGAAGTAGGTCTTGGCCACCGCCTGCACCTGCGCGGCCGTCACGCGGTGCACGGCTTTCGTGTAATTCACCAGGTGCTCGGGCGGCAGGCCCACCACCCAGTTGCGCGCCAGCGTGCCCACCAGCGCGCTCTGCGTCTGCAGGCCCACGAGGTAGCTGCCGCTGAGGTAACGCTGCGTCTCGGCCAGCTCCTGCGCCGGCACGGGCTCGGTCTGCAGGCGGCGCATCTCGCGCTGGATCTCCTGCATCGCCGCGCCCGTGACCTCGTTGCGCACGTCGGCCCCGCCGCGGATGGCGCCGCCCTCGCGCAGCGTGCCGCTGCGCAGGCTGGCGCCGTAGGTGTAGCCCTTGTCTTCGCGCAGGTTCAGGTTGATGCGGCTGGTGAAGCCGTCGCCCAGCACCGCGCCGGCCACGCGCAACGGCACGGCGTCGGGGTGGTTGGCAGGCACGGCAGGGCGGCCCAGGCGCAGCGTGGTCTGCACGCTGCCAGGCCGCTCGATCAGCTGGCGCACGGGCGTGGCCTGGCGCGGCGCGGCGGGCGTGGGCGGCAGTGCCTCACCCGCGGCCTGCCAGTTGCCGAAGGCGGCGCGGGCCAGTGCCAGGCCCTCGGCCGCGCTGATGCGGCCGGCCACCACCAGCAGCGCGCGCTCGGGCCGGAAACGCTGCGCGTGCGCGCGCCGCAGGGCCTCGGGCGTGGCGCTCATCAGACCGGCTTCGGTGGCCAGGCTGCGCGCATAGGGGTGGCTGCCGAAGAGGGCCGGGCCCAGCGCCCCCTCGGCCCGGTAGCCGGGCTCGGCGCTGGACACCTTCAGGCCTTCCAGCGCGTTGTTGCGGGCCAGTTGCACCTCGGCAGCGGCAAAGGCCGGCTCGCGCACCACCTCGGCCAGCAGTTGCAACATCGGCCCGGCCTGCGATGCCAGGGCCTGCATGCCCACGGTGATGCCGTCGGCGCTGGCCGCCGCGCCCAGGCTGCCGCCCAGGGCCTGCACGTCCTGCGCCAGCGTGAGCGCGTCGCGCCGCAGCGTGCCTTCGCTCAGCAGGGCGGCGAGCAGCGCGCTGAAGCCGGCCTGGGCCAGCGCGTCGGCCGCCTGGCCGGCGCCGCGCACGGCCAGCATGGCGTCCACACGCGGCAGGCCGGCGCGTGGCACCACCCACACCTCCAGCCCGTTGGGCAGGCGGTGGCGGCTGACCTGCGGCGCAGGCAGCACGGGGTCGGGGCCGAAACGCGGCATGTCCTTCGGGAAGGGCGGCGGCGCGGCGCTCTGCGCGAGGGCAGGCGCGGCGGCCACCAGCAGCGCAGCGGCGCAGGCCAGCGAACGCAGCGTGGCGGGGCGGTTCTGGGGGCGCAGGGTCATGGCGGCTCTCATC
The DNA here is from genome assembly GCF_004016505.1 of Rubrivivax rivuli. Classification (GTDB taxonomy): domain Bacteria; phylum Pseudomonadota; class Gammaproteobacteria; order Burkholderiales; family Burkholderiaceae_C; genus Rubrivivax; species Rubrivivax rivuli. The sequence continues at coordinate 696,721 of NZ_SACR01000002.1, forward strand.
GGGCGGCAGGGGTGGTGGCGGCGGCAGGCCGGCGGTCGATGACCGAGCGGTTGGCCCGCGTGAGGTAGGTGGCGGCCACGCGCTGGATCTGCGCCGAGTTCACACCGTCGATCCACGCCGGGATCTGGTTCACCACCTTCGCATCGCCCCACATCGCCTGCAACTGCGCCAGCAGGTCGGCGCGGCCGAGGAAGCTTTCCAGGCCGTTGTACCAATCGGCCTTCATGCGCGTCTTCACACGGCGCAGCTCGGCCTCGGAGACGCCTTCGCGCACGATGCGCGCCACCTCTTCGTCCACCGCGGCCAACACGCCGTCGGCGCTGGTGCCGGGTTTGTACAGCGCGAACAGCGTGAAGAGCGTCGGGCCGTCGTACTGCCAGGGGCCGGTCAGTCCCCACAGGCTTTCCAGGTTCAGCGCGAGCTCGCGGCCCTTCACCAGGCCCTGGTACAGGCGCGAGGCGTTGCCGCCGGCCAGCACCTCGCCCAGCACCACCATGGGGGCGTGGTCGGCGCTGCCGCGCACGGGCATCTTCCAGGCGGCGGCCAGGCCGGGCACCTGGGCCAGCGAGTCGCTCTGCACCAGGCGGCGCTCGGCGGTGTTCAGCGGCTCGCTGAAGTCCGCCAGCGGCGGCACCGGCCGGCGCGGGATGCTGCCGAAGTGCTTCTGCACCAGCGCCAGCGCACGCGCTGGCGTCACCGCGCCGGCGATGGCGATGACGGCGTTGTTGGGGCCGTAGAAGTCGCGGTGGAAGGCGCGCACGTCGTCCAGGTTGGCGTTGTCCAGGTCCTCGAAGCTGCCGTAGCCGTCGTGCTTGTTCTCCCACTTGTCGAAGGCGAGCATGCCGATGTCGATCCACATGAAGCCGCCGTAGGGCGCGTTCTGCACGTTGACGCGGATCTCCTCCTTCACCACGTCTTGCTGGTTCTTCAGCGTGGTGGGGTTGAAGTCCAGCGTCTTCATGCGGTCGGCTTCCAGCCACAGCATGGTCTCCAGCGCCGAGACCGGTGCGCGTTCGATGTAGTTGGTGAAGTCGGCGCGTGTGCTGCCGTTGTTGTCGCCCCCGCCGGCGGTGGTGACGCGGTCGAACACGCCCTTGGGCGCCACCGGCGTGCCCTGGAACATCAGGTGCTCGAAGAGGTGCGCAAAGCCGCTGCGCCCGCGCGGCTCGCGCCGCATGCCCACCTTGTAGACCACGCTGATGCCCACGGTGGGCGAGCTCTGGTCTTCGGTGACCACCAGCGTCAGGCCGTTGGGCAGGGTGTGGGTGGTCACGGGCAGGTGCCAGTGGTCGGGCGAGGCCGGGGCCGTGCTGGGCACCGGCGCGGCCGGCGGCTGGGCGGCCTGCGCGGCCTTGGCAAACCCTGCAGAGCCAAGCAGCAGCGTCAGGGCCAGGGCGGGCAGCAGTGAAAGTGGGCGCATGGAAGGATGGGGGCAGCGGGGGCACTGAGTGTGCCGCAGCGGCGCGCCCTCACTTCACACCGTGCCGTGGGTGCGCGGCCCGAGGCCTGGCCGCGGGTGACCGCGTGGCGCCCCGGAGCCCCAACAAGACCACCGGCCGGCTCAGGCACCGGCCTGCCGGGCCAGGTCCAGCAGCGCGAACTGGAAGGCCGCCGGCTGCTCCAGCTGCGGGGTGTGGCCGCAGCCGGGCAGCACCACCAGCCCCGCATGCGGCAGCTGCTGGTGCGCCTGCCGCGAGTGCGAAACCGGCAGCACCGCATCCTCTTCCCCATGCAGGAAGGTGAACGGAACACGGAGCTGGCGCAGGATCTCGTGCGAGCGCTGCACCACCTCCTGCTTCTGGCCCCGGAAGGCCGTGAGGCTGCGCAGCAGCGCCAGGAAGTGGGCAGACCCGCCCGGGCGCATCACGTTGCGCTCGATGGCGGCCAGCACCTCGGGGGTGATCGACCCGGGCTGCTTCACGATGGCCTGCACCTGCTGCTTCACCGCCATGGGGCCAGGCTTGACCATCAGCTCGCCCAGGCCGGGCAGCGTCATCAGGCGAAAGGGCAGCACGGTTCCGCGGCCCAGCGTGGCAGCCGCCGCCAGCAGCAGGCCGCAGGCCGCCTCGGGGGCCTGCGCCGCCATGCGCAGCGACACCGCGCCGCCGAGCGAGTTGCCCACCAGCAGCGCGCGGCCCACGCCCAGGGCCTGCAGCAGCTGCCAGCCCTGGCGCGCGATGCCGTCCAGGCTGGTGTCCTCCGGCGCCGGGCTCGACAGGCCGTGCGAAGGCATGTCCCAGGCGATCAGCCGCAGGGCCGGGTCGGCCCGCTCGAACTGCCGGTTCCAGAGCTCCAGCGAGCCGCCGATGCCGTGCGTCAGCAGCACCGGCAGGCCCGGGCCGCCACTGTCGCGGTAGCGCACCGTGCTGCCGCCGATGGGCAGGGTCTGCGGTGCAGGCAAGGGGCTGCTGGCCGCCTGCGGGGCTGCGGCCTCGGTGAGGGCTGTCATGGCTCTCGCTCCCCTGGGCTCAGATGTAGGTCGAGGCCAGGCCGCCATCCACAGGCAGGTTGATGCCGCTGACCCAGCGTGCGTCGTCGCCCAGCAGGAAGGCGATGGCCGGCGCCACCTCGTCGCTGAAGGCCGGCCGCTTCATGCGGTGGGCGTCGGCCTGCACGCGCTCTTGGCCCAGCATCTGCACGAAGTCGCCCAGGATGGGCGTGAACACCGGCCCCGGCGCCACGCAGTTCATGCGCACGCCCCGGGCCAGGAACTGCCGCTGCGATTGCGTCAGCGTCCACACGATCAGCGCTTCCTTGAAGTACTGGTAGCAGCTGGCCTGCGGCACCGGGTGGCGCGCCAGCCAGGCCAGGCCGGCCTCGAAGCTGGGCGTCTCGGCCAGCGCCTTGTGCAGGTCGACGCGGGCGGGCCACTCGAAGCCGAGGATGGACGACACGTTGACGATGCTGCCGCCCTCGGGCATGCGCTCGGCCAGCTTCTGCGTGAGGTGGCGCAGGCCCAGGAAGTTGACGCGGGCCACCAGGTCCACCGGGGCGGTGCCGGGCACGCCGGCGATGTTGGCCAGGCCGTCCACACGCTCGGGCAGCTGGCGCAGCGCGGCGTCGATGGCGGCCTGCTCCGAGAGGTCGGCCTTGACGAAGCCGTCCAGCGTCAGCATGGGGTCGTTGCGGTCCAGGCCGATGACGCGCGCGCCCTGCTGGCGCAGCAGCCGGGCGGTGTCGCTGCCGATGCCCGAACTGACACCCGTGACGACGATGGTCTTGCCTTGAAACTTGCTCATGTGGAGATGCTCCGGGTTGGGTTGACGGGGGTTGAGGCGTCTGCAGGCGGTGGTGCTGCAGCGCTGGCGGCCTGCGCCGCCTGGCGGGCCCGCCGCTCTTGCCACAGGCCCACCAGGCCTTGCGGCAGGAACAGCGCGAAGAGGGCGGCCAGCGCGCCCACGCCGGCCAGGTACCAGACGCCGAAGTCGCCCAGGCTCTCCTGCAGCGTGAAGAGCAGCAGCGCGCCGACGATGGGCCCGGCCAGGCTGCGCAGGCCGCCCACCAGCACCATGAACAGCATCAGCACCGACCACTGCACGCCGAAGTTGGTGCGCGGCAGGAAGGTGACGGCGCTGGCCAGCCAGGCCACGCCGGCCAGGGCGCAGCCGAAGGCCGCCAGCACGTACACCGCCCGCCGCGTGGACATCACGCGCACCCCCAGCGAAGCGGCGGCTTCGTCATCGTCGCCCAGGGCGCGCGAGGCCGTGCCCACCGGGCTGCGCATCAGCCACCACACGGCCAGCAGCATGGCGGCCAGCGACACCAGCGCGAAGCCGTAGCCCAGGTTGCGGCGCAGCGCGGGCTCCACCGCGTTCAGCGCGAGCAAGGAGGTGCCGGTTTCGCCCTGCACCAGCGGATCGAGCATCACGAGAATGCGGATGACCTCGGCCACCACCCAGGTGGCGATGGCGAACTCACCGTCCTTCAGGCGCAGCAGGAAGAACGACATCACCCAGGCCACGGCCGCAGCGCCCACGGCACCGGCCAGCAGCGCCGGGTAGGCCGAGAAGCCGCCGTCCACCAGCCGCAGCGCGAAGTAGCCGCCCAGGCCGAAGAAGGCCTGCTGGCCCACCGACACCAGCCCGGCCTGCCCGGCCATCAGGCCCCACATGGCGGCCAGCAGCATCAGGATGAACAGGCCCGTGAGCTTGTCGATGACGTTGGCGCCCACCACCAGCGGTAGCAGCGTCAGCACGGCCAACACGGCCGTGCCCCCGAAGAGAACCTGGCGGGGCGTCATCAGACCACTCCTTTGACGGGCGCGGCGCTGGGTGAGGCGGCCGCCCGGCGCGCCTGCCAGGGCCAGGCCGGCCGGCCGTGGGCGGCGCGGTGCTGCGCCCACAGGCGCGCGCCCAGCACGGCCAGGAAGAGCAGGTGCCCGCCCAGCTGGAAGCCCGCCGGCGACACCAGCGCGCCCAGCGATTGCGCCAGCCCCAGCAGGATGCCGCCGAGCAAGGTGCCCCACAGCGAGCCGATGCCGCCAATGACCACCGCCTCGAAGGCGCTGATGAGCAGCAGCGGCCCGGCATAGGGCTCGACGGTGGCGCGCAGGGCCAGCATGGTGCCGGCCAGGGCCGCCAGCGCCACCGCGATGCCGGCCGCCGCGCGGTGCACGCGCGCGGCGTCCACGCCGTTCAGCGCGGCGGCTTCGGGGTCGGACGCGGCGGCGCGGATGGCGCGGCCCAGCCGCGTGCGCTTGAGCATCAGCTGCAGCGAGGCCAGCACCGCGATGCCCAGCCCCAGCGTCAGCACCGGCACCTGGCCCACGACGATGCCGCCCGGCAGCGTCCAGCTGGCCCACGACAAGGGCCCCAGCGCATCGGCCAGCGAGCGCGTGTCGGAGCCGAACACGCCGTACAGCAGGTTCTGCAGCAGCGCGCCCAGGCCGATGGTCACCAAGAGCGGCAGCAGCACCCCCGCCCGCAGCGTGCGCGCGAGCACCCAGCGCTGCAGCAGCGCGCCCACCACGGCCATCACGGGCAGCACCAGCAGCGCCGCGCCCCACCAGGGCAGCCCGGCACTGGTGAGCGCCAGCACGCCGTAGGCGCCCAGGATGGCCAGGTCGCCATGCGCCAGGTTGATGATGCGCATGACGCCGAACATCAGCGACAGGCCGGCGGCCAGCACGGCGTAGTAGCCGCCCAGCAGCACGCCTTGCACGATGGCGTCGGTCATGGGGTGGTCTCCAGGGCAGCGCTCGGCGCCGCATGCGCCATGCCGAAATACGCTTCGGTGACGGCCTCGCGCGTGGTCTCGGCGCAAGCCGCTTCCAGCACGATCTGGCCTTCGCGCAGGCACATCACGCGGTCGGCGAAGGCCAGCGCGCGGCCCAGGTCTTGTTCGACCAGCAGCAAGGTGGTGCCGGCCTGCGCGCGCAGCGCCTGCAGGCTGCGGTAGACCTCGTCCACCACCAGCGGCGAGAGGCCGAGCGACACCTCGTCGAGCAGCAGCACCTCGGGGTTGCTCATCAGGGCGCGGGCGATGGCCGCGGCCTGGCGCTGGCCGCCCGACAGGGCGCCGGCCGGGCGGTCGAGGATGGGCACGAGGCCCGGCAGGGCCTGCAGTGCGCGTTCGATGGACCAGGGCGCTGTGGCTGCGGCGGCGCGGGCGGCGTCGCGGTGTTCCAGCGCCACGGTGAGGTTCTCGCGCACCGTCATGTCGGCCCACAGGCGGCGGCCTTCCGGCACCAGGGCCAGGCCCTGCTGCACGCGGCGGTGCGCGGGCAGCGCGGTGATGTCTTGCGCGCCCAGGTGCAACCGCCCGCCCAAGGCCGGGTGCACGCCGGCCAAGCAGCGCAGCAGCGTGGTCTTGCCGGCGCCGTTGGCACCGATGAGCGCCACACATGCGCCGCGCTTCAAGGCGAACGACACGTCGCGCACGGCCACCAGCTGGCCGTGGCCGGCGCGCAGGCCTTGCACCTGCAGGATGTGATCGGGGTTGCGGGTTGCCGGGCTCATGCAGCGGCTCCACCCAGGTAGGCCTTCATCACCAGCGGGTTGGCCATCACGGCCGCGGGCTCGCCTTCGGCCAGCACGCTGCCGGCGTCCATGCACACCAGCCGGCCCACCACCTTCAGCAGCGCGTGCAGCACGTGTTCGATCCACACCAGCGTCAAGCCTTCGGCGTGCAGGCTGCCCACCAGTTCCACCAGCTTCAGGAGTTCGGCCTCGGTCAGGCCGCCGCCGATCTCGTCGAGCAGCAGCACCTTCGGGTTGGTGGCCAGCGCACGGGCCAGCTCCAGCCGCTTGCGGTCGAGCAGGCCCAGCGTGTCGGCCGGGCGCGGGGCCAGCGGCAGCAGGCCGGTGCGGTCCAGCGCGCTGTGCACGGCCGCCTGGGCCGCCGCGCCGCGCAGGCCCGCGCCGTGTTGGGCCGCCACCAGCACGTTCTCGGCCACGCTCATGCTCAGGAAGGGGCGCGGCACCTGGTAGGTGCGCCCGATGCCCGCGCGGCAGCGCTCGGAGGTGTCCCAGGCGCTGATGTCGCGGCCGTCGAAGTGCACGCGCCCGTGGCTGGCCGGCAGGGTGCCGGCCAGCACGCCGAACAGCGTGGTCTTGCCCGCGCCATTGGGGCCCACCACGCCCAGCGCTTCGCCGCGGCGCACGTGCAGGTCGACGCCATGCAGCACCTGCAGCGCGCCGAAATGCTTGGTGATGCCGGTGGCACCGAGCACGATGTCGTGGTTCATGAGGCCCGCCCCGCTGTGGCGATCAGCTCAGCTTGTAGGCGGTCATCTGGCCGGTCAGCGGCACCTTCGGGTGGTCGGCGTTGGCCACGATGTCCAGGCTGAAGGTGCCGTTGGCAGCGCGCCGCCACTGCACGCCCACCAGGTTGGTGGTGGCGACGTTGGGCACCGGGCCGGTGGTGAAGTCGATGTCGCCCACGGCCGTGGGGGTCTTGAGCTTGGCGATGGAGGCGGCCAGTGCGGCGCGGTCGCCCGGGTTGGCGCTTCCGCGCACCGCGGCAACGGCGGCGTCGAACAGCGAGGCGGTGGCACCGATCTGCGCCGTCCAGACCTTGCCGCTGGCCTTGGCGTAGTTGTCGGCCAGCTGCGCGCTGCTCATGCCGGTGGCGGGCGAGCTGAACGGGAAGCTGCGGTGCCAGTAGGTGCCCGAGTGGATGCCGTTGCCCAGCTGGCCCAGGGCCTGCATCTCGGCCGCAAACAGGCCGGCCTTGGCCGTCTGCACGATCTTCACCTGCTGGGCCAGCCCGCGCTGCGCGGCCTGGCGCCAGAACACCGCGAAGTCGGGCGGGAAGGGGAAGGTGTTGAAGATCTCGATGCCTTCCTTGCGGAAAGCCGCGATCTGCGCCGAGAAATCGGCCAGGCCGTTCTGGTAGGGGCCGGCGTCGAAGACGCTGAAGCCGTTCTGCTGCAGCGCCGGGATCAGCATGCGGCGGATGGCGTTGCCGTCGGCGTCGGCCGGCAGCAGCATGCCCACCTTCTTGTTGGTGGCGACCTTGCTCCACTGGTCGGTGTAGAGCTTGGCGAAGTTGCCCACGCCGAAGCAGAAGTGGAAGGTCCACTTGAAGGGCGAGGGCTCGCCGGGCTTGGCACCGCGGCCGAAGTAGAAGGCCTCCCAGGGGCTGGTGGTGGACAGCGCGGGCATGCCGGCGGCTTCGCACGCGTCGGCCACCGGGTTCACGGTCTCGGGGGTGGAGGTGGACAGCACGAAGTCCACCTTGTCGGCGTTGATCAGCTCGCGCGCCACGGCCGCGGCACGCACCGGGTTGCTGGTGGTGTCCTTGGCGATGAACTCCAGGTTCCAGCGCTTGCCGCCGGCCTCGACGCCACCGGCCACGTGCTTGCGCACCTGGTCGAGCACCCAGCCGTCGCCTTCACCGAACAGCGCCAGCGGCCCCGAGCGCGGGCTCACGACGCCGATGCGCAGGGTGTTGCCCTGCGTGCGGCCGATCATCGGGAAGGCCGCCAGGCCTGCCGCTGCAGCGCCGCTGCGCAAGACCGCACGGCGCGAAGGCGCAGCGGCAGCGTTGAGCCCAGTGGACTTGGTGGATTCGTTCATGCTTGTCTCCTGCACCTCGGTCTTGGCCGAGAAGTTGTGGGTGTGAGTCGGGTCGCAGGGCCCCGCGGGGCCCTGGGGTTTCGGGGTTCTGGGGCTCTGCGGCCGCTTCAGAACGGGAAGCCGGGCAACGCGGCCTTGACGGTCACCCACTGCCAGCGGGTGTATTCGTCGAGGTCGGCCGGGCCGCCCACCGCGCTGCCGTTGCCGCCCAGACCGGGGCCGCCGAAGGGGTTGACGGCGTCGTCGTTCACGGTCTGGTCGTTGATGTGCAACATGCCGGCGTTGAGCTGCTCGCCGATGGCCAGCGCGCGCGAGACATCGCGGCCGATCACCGCCGCCGACAAACCACCCTGGCTGTTGTTGGCCAGGCTCACGGCCTCTTCGTCGGTCTTGAAGGACACCAGGTTGACCAGCGGGCCGAAGGGCTCTTCGTCGAAGGAGCGCATGCCCGGCTTCACGCCCGACAGCACGGTGGGCCTGTAGCAAAGGCCCTCGAAGGTGCCGCCGGCTTCCAGCGTGGCGCCGGCCTTCACGGTGTCCTTCACCAGCGCATCGAAGTGGCTCAGCTGCTTGGCGTCGATCATCGGCCCCAGGGCCACGCGGCCGCTGGCGCCGTCGCCCACGGGCAGGTGCGTGGCCTTGCCCACCAGGCGGGCCTTCAGGCCTTCCAGCACCGATTCATGCACCAGCACGCGGTTGCTGGCCATGCAGATCTGGCCCTGATGGAACCAGGCGCCGAAGGCCACGGCGCTGGCGGCGGCATCGAGGTCGGCGTCTTCCAGCACGATGAGGTTGTTGGCACCGCCCAGTTCCAGCGACACCTTCTTCAGGTGGCGGCCGGCCAGTTCACCGATGCGGCGGCCCACCCCGGGCGAGCCGGTGAAGGCGATCATCGGCACGCGCGGGTCGGTGACCAGGGCTTCGCCGGCTTCGGCGTCGCCCGGCAGCACCTGCAGCAGGCCGGCGGGCAGGCCGGCTTGCTCGAACACCTCGGCCATGATCACGCCGCCGCTGTAGGGCGTGCGCGGATCGGGCTTCAGCACCACGGCATTGCCCAGCGCCAGTGCCGGTGCCACCGAGCGGATGCCCAGGATCAGCGGGAAATTGAAGGGCGAGATCACGCCCACCACGCCATGCGGCACGCGCTTGGCCAGCGACATGCGGCCCGGCGTGCTGGGCAGCACCTGCCCCTGCGCCTGCATGGGCAGGCCGGCGGCCACCTGGCACAGCACGATGGCTTCCTTCACCTCGTGCTGGCCCTTGGGCACGATGCCGCCGGTCTCGCGGGCGATGGCCAGGGCGTAGTCCTCGAAGCGCGCCTGCAGGGCCTGCGCGGCCTTCAGCAGCACGGCGGCCCGGTCGCGCGGCGAGGTGGCCGCCCAGGCCTTCTGCGCCGCCTGGGCGCGCCCGATGGCGCCCTGCATGTCGGCCGCCGAGGCGATGCCCACCTGGCCCAGCACCAGGCCGGTGGCGGGTTCGTTGACCGGCCGCGTGCCGCCGGTGGGCACGCGCCAGGCGCCCTGGTCATAAAGGCGGGCGTCGGCCGCGGCAGGCATGAGAGGCAGTTGTTCCGAAGCACCCATGGCAAGTCTCCTGGTGGATTGATGAAGTCGGCAACGGGATGGCCGCTTGTCCAGGAGAGCGCAATGCACGTGCCAGCGGGGCCGCGAACGCGCTGCCGGGGGCCTTGGCGGCAGGGCGCCGCCACAGGAGGAACTTGGTGGTTTCCCGGGTCCGGCCGGGCGCGGCTGCGCCCGCGGGGTGGCTCAGTGCTTACCCCGGGTGGCGATTGACCAAATCATCAAATTTGGCCCCACGCCGAATCGTTGAATTGAGCAACGAAGCAAGGCGGGGCGGCGCCGATGCGGGCGCTGCGACAGGTGCGGCTACAGCCGCCGCACCTTCACGCTCTTGCCCTTGACCTTGCCCGCGTTCAGCTTGCGCACCGCCGCATCGGCCACGCCGCGCGCCACGGCCACGTAGGTGCTGAACTCGTTGACGTTGATCTTGCCCACCTGGGCGGCGGCAAAACCCATGTCCTTGGTCAGCGCGCCCAGCACGTCGCCAGCGCGGATCTTTTCCTTGCGGCCGCCCAGGATCTGCAGCGTGGCCATCGCCGGCACCAGCGGCCCTGCGCTGCTGGGCACCAGGCTGTCCACCGCCAGCCATTGCGAGCTGAAGCCCCCGGCCTGCTCGATGGCGCCCACGCGGCCCATCTCGTCCAGGCTGGCCAGGGTGTAGGCGGCGCCCACCGCGTCGGCCCGGCCGGTGCGGCCGATGCGGTGCGTGTGCGTGGCCACGTCGGGGCTGACGTCGACGTTGACCACCGCCTCCAGGCCCACGATGTCGAGCCCGCGCGCGGCGATGTCGGTGGCCACCAGCACGCTGGCGCTGCCGTTGCTGAACTGCACCAGCACCTGGTCGCGCTCGCGCTGCTCCAGGTCGCCGTGCAGTTCCAGCGCCACCAGCCCCTGCGCGCGCAGCACGGCCACGAGGTCGCGGCACTGCTGCTTGGTGTTGCAGAAGGCCAGCGTGCGCGCCGGGCGCACGTGGTCCAGCAGCAGGCCCACGGTGTGCAGCCGGTCTTCTTCGCTGACCTGCACGAAACGCTGCTGGATCTGCGCCGCGGCCACGCTGGGCGCGGGCGCGGCGATCTTCACTTCCTTCGGCTCGCGCAGGAAGGCCGCGGCCAGCTTGCCGATGCCCTCGGGGTAGGTGGCGCTGAACAGCAGCGTCTGCCGCTGCTTCGGGCACTGCTTGACGACGGTGACGATGTCGTCGAAGAAGCCCATGTCGAGCATGCGGTCGGCTTCGTCCAGCACCAGCGTGTTCAGCGCGGCCAGGTCGAGGCTGCCGCGTTCCAGGTGGTCCATCAGGCGGCCGGGCGTGCCCACCACCACGTGCGCGCCGTGCTCCAGGCTGGCCAGCTGCGGGCGCATGGGGCTGCCGCCGCAGAGCGTGAGCACCTTGATGTTGTCTTCCGCCGCGGCCAGGCGGCGGATCTCCTGCGTCACCTGGTCGGCCAGTTCGCGCGTGGGGCACAGCACCAGGGCCTGCACGGCCAGCGCGCCCATGGGGCTGCGCTTCTGAGGGTCAGCGCCCAGGCGGGCCAGCAGCGCCAGCGCAAAGGCGGCGGTCTTGCCGCTGCCGGTGCGCGCCTGCGCCAGCAGGTCGTGCCCGGCCAGGGCCAGCGGCAGCGCGGCGGCCTGGATGGGCGTCATCGCGGTGTAGCCCAGGCGGGCCAGGTTCTGCAGCGCCGCGGGCGGCAGCGGCAAGGTGTCGAAGCCGGCGGCGGCAGCGGAAACGTTGGGGTTCATCGCGCCGATTGTCACGGCGCGGGTGGGCCCGCGCCCAGGCGCTCAGGCGCGCAGGCTGGTGCGGGTGTGCGGCAGGCCGGCCAGCGTGGCCACGCCGGCCATGCGGGCCTCGAACTGGCCCAGCGGCGCGGGCGCGCCGAAGAAATCGCCCTGGAACTGGCGGCAGCCCAGCTGCAGCAGCTTGTCGCGCTGCTGCGCGTTCTCCACGCCCACCGCACCGGCGCCCAGGCCCATGCCGTCGGCGATGCCGACGATGGTGCGCACGATGGCGGCGTCGTGCGGGTCGCTGAGCAGCGTGCGCATCAGCGTCTGGCTGATCTTGATCTGCTCCAGCGGCAGGCGCTTGAGCAGGCTCAGCGACGAGTAGCTGATGCCGAAGTCGTCGAGCACGAAGCTCACGCCCAGGTCCTTCAGCGCGCCCATGCGGCTGAGCGTGCGCGCGGGGTTGTCCTGCACCAGGCTTTCGCGCAGCTCCAGGCGCAGGCGGCGCGGGTCGGCGCCGTGGCGGCGCAGAGCCTGCGCCACGCTGTCGACGAAGCCGTCGTGCCGGAACTGGCGCGCGCTCACGTTCACCGAGAGGTGCAGGCCCGGGTGCCGCCCGCTGCGCTGCCACAGGCCCAGCTGCGCGCAGGCGCGGTCGAGGACCCACTGGCCGATGGGCACGATGAGCCCATTCTGCTCGGCCAGCGGCAGGAACTGCTCGGGCCGCAGCAGGCCGCGCTGCGGGTGCACCCAGCGCAGCAGCGCCTCGGCGCCCACGGTGCCGCGCTGGTCTTCCACCTGGCCCTGGTAGTGCAGGCTGAGCTGGTTCGCGCCCAGGGCGCGCTTGAGGTCGGCCTCCAGGGCGGCGCGCGCGTCCAGCCCGGCCTGCATCACGGGGTCGAAGAAACGCACGGTGCCGCGGCCGGCGGCCTTGGCCTGGTACATGGCCACGTCGGCGCGCTTGACCAGCTCTTCCTGCGTGTGCTCGCGCCCGCGGAACAGGCTCACCCCGATGCTGGGCGTGACGGTGTGCGGGTGCTCGCCCAGCAGCATGGGCTGGCCCACGGCAGCGAGGATCTTCTCGCCCACCACGGCGGCCTGGGTGGCGGCGGTCTTCTCCAAGCCGTCCAGGCCCACGGTCATCACCACGAACTCGTCGCCGCCGATGCGCGCCACGGTGTCTTCGCCGCGCACGCAGCCCTGCAGGCGGCGCGCCACCTGCTGCAGCAGCAGGTCGCCGTGGTCGTGGCCGAGGGTGTCGTTGACGAGCTTGAAGTGGTCGAGGTCGATGAAGAACAGCGCGCCGTGCTGGCCGTGGCGCGCGCTGGTGGCGCAGGCCTGCTGCAGGCGGTCGAAGAGCATGCGGCGGTTGGGCAGGCCGGTCAGGGGGTCGATGAAGGCCAGGTTGCGGATCTGCTGCTCGGCCTGGCGCCGCGTGCTGACATCCTCGTGCGTGATGACGGCACCGCCGCGGTTGCCGGCCAGCGACGAGGCGCGCATCAGGTACCAGCGCTCGCCGCTCTCGGTGGCCGGCGCATCGTGGCGGCGCGCGCAGGGGTGTTCCAGCTCGAAGCTGCGGTCGCTGCCGGCCAGCACCTCGGCCAGGCCGGCCTGGGTGGCGGCATCGGCCGGCAGGCCGCAGGCCTCGCACAGGGGCAGGTAGGGCCGCCCGGCCGGGTCTTCGTCCGGGCCCAGCACGCCGTGGCGGCGCGCGAAGTTCAACCAGGGCCGGTTGACGGCGACGATCAGCCCCGCCGCGTCGACGACGGCGATGTGTTGGTGCGTGGCATCCAGCACCGACAGGGTGGCGATGTCGAGTTCAGCCGGCGACATCGCTGCCCCACGAAGCTGGCCCGGCACTGGGTGCGAGGCGGTAGCAGGCGTGCATGGTGGAAGCTGTTACATCTGGATGGCGCGATTGTTCGCAAGGCGGCCGCGGCCTTATCGGTGGAACAGCGCGGGTTTCGCGGGCCATCCCGCGGGTTTAAAGTCGGCCGCACCCGGTGCCGTGCCGCTCCACGGCCGTTACAACACCGGTGGCGCCCCTCGCGGCGCTGCCCCCAGGCATGAGTTCTTCTCCTTCCAAGCCACCGGCCAAGGCGCCTGCCAGCCCCGGCGGCGCGCCGCGCAGCAGCGCGGTGAACCCCGCCAACCTGCCCATCAACCGCCACGCCGCGCGGCTGCCCGAGCACATCGACAAGGAAGCGCTGGCGCGCATCCGCCACGCCGCCTACACGCTGCCGCAGGTGGTGAAGCCGGCCGACTACCTGCCCGAGCACGCCCAGGGCCACGAAGACCACCTCGACAAGCTCGGCTTCGTGCTGCTGCAGAAGGCCGTGGCCGGCCAGCGGCCCAGCCGCTGGATCGACCCCGCGCTGATGGACGCCGCGCTGGCGCACATCGACGCCGTGGGCACCGGCCCCGAGGCGCGCACCGTGCTGCTGCAGCGCAGCGGCGTGCTGCAGGGGCTGGGCGTGGCGCGCCACCACGGCAGCTGGACCCGGCTGATCAGCCACGCGCTGCGCCTGCAGCAGCAGGATTGGCGCGTGCCGGTGATCTTCCGCGTGCCGGTGGCCGCCGACGTGGTGTGGGCCTACTACCGCAGCGGCGACGAAGCCGCGCTGCGTGCCGCCATGGGCGCGCCGCCCCCGCACCCGCAGGCCGCCGAGCTGGTGGCGCAGCTGGATGCGCTGGTGGCGCGCAGCCTGGCCTTCAAGCCGGCGCACCTGGCCAGCCTGCTGCCCGCGCTGCAGGCCGAGTGCGCCACGCCGCAAGACCTGCCCGAGCTGCTGGCCGCCTGCCGCCGCGCGCAAGAGCGCTGGGAGCGGCGCGTCACCGAGCTCGACACGCTGGAGGGCCTGCACTCCGAGCTGGCCTTCACCGGCTACCCCGACACCTTCCAGAAAGCCCGCCGCCTGCAGCGCAAGGTGACGCTGTTCGTGGGCCCGCCAAACAGCGGCAAGACCTACACCGCCTTCCAGAAGCTGGCCGGCGCCCTGGACGGCGCCTACCTCGCGCCGCTGCGCCTGCTGGCGCTGGAGGGGCGAGACCGGCTCATGGCCGCCGGCGTGCCCTGCTCGCTGCTCACCGGCGAAGAGAACCAGCCCGCACCGGGCGCACGCGTGGTCAGCAGCACCATCGAGATGGTGTCGACCAACACCGTCATCGACGTGGCCGTGATCGACGAAGCGCAGATGATCTTCGACAAGAGCCGCGGCTGGGCCTGGACGCAGGCCATCGTGGCCGTGCCGGCGCGCGAGGTCTACATCATCTGCAGCGCCTACGCGGTGCCGGCCATCGAGAACCTGCTGGGCCTGTGCGGCGAGAGCTGCGAGGTGCGTGATTTCACGCGCAAGCAGCACGTGCAGCTGCTGCCTGGGCCGGTGGCGCTGAAGTCGCTGCACAAGGGCGACGCCGTGGTGGCCTTCAGCCGCCGCGAGGTGCTGACCCTGCGCGACGCGATCGGCGCGGCCGGCCATCCGGTGAGCGTGATCTACGGCGCGCTGCCGCCCGAGGTGCGCCGCCGCGAGGCCGAACGTTTCGCCACCGGCGAGAGCCACATCCTGGTGGCCACCGACGCCATCGGCATGGGCCTGAACCTGCCCATCCGGCGCGTGCTCTTCAGCACGCTCACCAAGTACGACGGCGTGGCCGACCGCCGGCTGGATGAATCGGAGACGCACCAGATCGCCGGCCGCGCCGGCCGCTACGGCATGCACGAAGAAGGCTTTGCCGGCGTGCTGGAAGACGCCGAGCCCGGCGCCTTGCGCACGCTGAAGGAGCTGCTGGCGCGCACGCCGCAGGCACCGGCCAACTTCAAGGCGCCGGTGGCGCCCAACGGCTGGCACATCGACACCATCTCGCAGCGTCTGGGCAAGACACGGCTGCGCGAGGTGCTGGGGGTCTTCGTCGAACAGCTCAAGCTCGACGACGCGCACTTCCAGGTGGCCGAACTGGAGCAGATGCTGGAGCTGGCCGAACAGCTGGACGCCAGCGCCGGCACGCTGACCCTGAAGCAGCGCTTCACCTACGCGCAGGCGCCGGTGGACACGCGCACCGAGGGGCAGCTGCAGGCCTTCCTGGACTGGAGCAGCAGCCACGCCCACACCGGCCGCGCCGGGCGCCCGTGGTTCCTGGACCAGGTGGACGGCCACAGCCGGCTGGAGCGCATGGAGATGGCGCTGCGCGCCTGCACGCTGTGGCTTTGGCTCGACCTGCGCTTCGAAGGCGTGTACGGCCATGTCGACGAAGTCATCCTGCTGCGCAGCGCGCTGAACGACGGCATCGAACGCCAGCTCAAGGGCAAGCGCCCGCTGGCGCAGCAGCGCCGCCCCGGCGGCCGCCCACGGCGGTGAAGGGCTGGCGGGGCTGGCGCGGCGCAGCGTGTGCAGCGCTGGCGCTGCTGCTGGGCGCGTGTGCGCTGCCGCCCGCCGGCGCGCCCGGAGCCCCGGGCTGGGCCCGCATCGCCCCGGGCCTGGACTACCGCCGCGCCCAGCCCTGGCCCGGCGCCGAGCTGCACCTGCTGCGCCTGGACCTGCAGGCGCCCGGCCTGCGCCTGGCCATCAGCGCGCCCGCCGAGCGCGGCCAGACGCTGGACGCGATGCCCGGCGCCGCGGCGGCGCTGGCGATCGTCAACGCGTCCTTCTTCGACCGCCAGTTCGACGCCCGCGGCTGGACCGTGAGCGAGGGCGAGGTCTGGCCGCGCCCGCTGGCCGTGGCGACCAGCCCGCTGCTGGCCTGCACGCGCGAGCAGCGCTGCGAGATCGTCTTCGAGCCGCCCGCGGCGGCGCCGCCGGCGTGGTTCAACGCCGTGGCCGGCACGCCCTGGCTGGTGCGCGAGGGCCGGGCGCGCGAGCCCTCCGACGACCAGCGCTGCCCGGGCCTGTGTGCCCGCGAACACCCGCGCACCGTGGTGGGCCTGGACGCGGCGCGCCGCCACCTCTGGATCGTGGTGGCCGAGGGCCGGCGCCCGGGCGTGCCGGGCGTCGTCCTTGCGCCGCTGGCGCAGTGGCTGCAGGCGCAGGGCGTGTACGAGGCCGTCAACCTCGACGGCGGCGGCAGCAGCGCGCTCTTCGTGCAGGGCCGGTCGCTGGCCGCTCGCCCGGCCAACGAGCCCGCGCAGCGCGCCGTGGCCAACGCGCTGCGCATCGTGGCGCGGCCTGCGCCATGAAGTACCTGCAGGACCACCCGCCAGAGGTGCTGGCGCGCGTGCAGGCGATGCTGGACGAAGGCCGCCTGATGCCCTGGCTGCTGCAGCGCCACCCCGAGACCCACACCGTGCGCAGCGACCGTGCCTTGCAGGCCTACGTGGCCGAGCTGAAGGCACGGCACATGAAAAACGCGCCGCCGCTGGCGCAGGTGCGCTACGACAACCACCTGCACGTGGTGCACCAGGCCCTGGGCACGCACACGGCCGTCTCGCGCGTGCAGGGCGGGCGCCTGCAGGCCAAGCGCGAGATCCGCATCGCCAGCGTCTTCCAGGACGCGCCGGCCAACTTCCTGCGCATGATCGTCGTGCACGAACTCGCGCACCTGCGCGAGCGTGAACACGACAAGGCCTTCTACGCGCTGTGCCAGCACATGGAGGCCGAGTACCACCAGCTGGAGTTCGAGACGCGGCTGTGGCTCACGGCGCAGGAGGCGGCAGCCCGCAAGCGCTGAAGGCCTGGCGGCCAGAGCACCGCCGAGCGCGTGTGCGGGCCCCCTCAACCTTCCGCCCTCGCTGCCGATATGCCTCAAGCCGGCACCCTGGACGGGGCCGCGCGCGTTCCCGCAGCTCCGCACGAGCGCCAACCTGTTGCCATCCCATGTCTGCCAACGACTTCCGCGCCGCCAAGGTGCTGCTGCTGGAGCACGACCCCCAGCACTACCAGGACTTGCTGGACTTCTGCAACGAGCTGGGCCTGAAGCCGCTGCCGCGCAGCGCGGTGAATGCCGTGGCCACGCTGGCCGAGCACCTGGACCTGGCGGGCGTGCTGCTGGCCGAAGACCTGCCCGGTGTGCAGCCCGACAGCCTGGGCCTGGCGCAGACCATCCACCGCCAGCGCCCCGAGCTGCCCATCTTTCTGCGGCGCACCAGCGCGCGTGCACTCAGCGGGCCGGAAGCCGCGGCCATCAAACACGCCTGGGCCGGTGGCGACACCGCCAGCCTGCGCGCCGCCGTGGAGCGCAGCCTGTACGGCCTGCGCTACCCGCCCGAGCTGGTGCAGGGCGTGCTGGAGCTCACGCTGCGCAGCATCCGCTCGATGTTCCCGCATGCCGAGGTCGGCCACGAACCGCCCTACGTGGTGCACGACCGCATCATCTTCGGCGAGGTGAGCACGCTCATCGCCCTGGAGAGCACCTGGTGCCGCGGCTACATGATGCTGCAGACCGAAGAGAGCGCGCTGCGCCAGGGCCTGCTGCAAGGCTTCGGCCTGGCCGGCGTGGGCGGCGACCTGAACTTCCGCGAACTCAACCATCTGCTGGGCGAGACCACCAACCTCATCTGGGGCGCGTTCAAGAACCGCTACATCCCGCCCGAGGCCTTCGCCAACCAGCAGACGCAGGTGCCCATCGTCATCAACCACCACCACAAGTACATGAGCTTCGGCTCTGAAGACCCACAGCTGTGCGTGCGCTACTTGTTGAGCGACCCGCGCCGGCCCGGCCTGCCGCCGCTGACCATCGTGCAGCGCCTGATCTTCAACCTGCTGTGGTTGCCCGAGAAGTTCACGGAATACGCCGCGCCGCCCGATCAAGCCGCCAACACCGGCGAACTCGAACTGTTTTGAAGCCAGGCACCCGCGTGGTGCCTCAAGAAGCCCTGCAAGGACCGCAAGCCATGGCCCAAGTACTGGTCGTCGACGACTCCGCCACCATGCGCGAGATCGTCGCCAGCTTTCTCAGCAAGAACGGCTTCGAGGTGGCCGTGGCCACCGACGGGCGCGACGGCCTGGCGCAGCTGAGCCAGAACCCCGGCATCCGCCTCGTGCTCAGCGACATCAACATGCCCAACATGGACGGGCTGACGATGGCGGAGAAGATCCGCAGCGACATGGGCAACACCGACGTGCGCATCGTGATGCTGACCACCGAAGACAACGCCGCCATGCGCGCACGCGGCAAGGCCATCGGCGTGACGGGCTGGATCGTCAAGCCCTTCAAGGGTGAAACGCTGCTCGGGCCGCTGCGCAAGCTCTGCGGGCTGGGCTGAGCGCCCGGCGCGGCTTTCGTGCGGCTCTCGTGCGGCTTTAGCGCGGCTTGCCGCAGCCGCCTTCCACCCAGGCCGCCGCGCTGGTGCTGTTGAGCTTGAAGCTCGGCGCCACGCGCACGCGGCCGATTTCGCCGCCCTCGGCGTCGGTGGCGGCCAGCCAGGCGTGGGGGTCGTCTTCGTCGGGCACCACGTCCAGCGTCACCGTCACGCGGCCGCTCTCCAGCATCAGCACCACCTCCTTGTGCAGCAGCGCGTGCTGCGCCTGCTCGTGGCGGCGCACCACCTCGTGCGCGGTCTTCACCAGGGTGTTGAAGGCGTTGGTGTCCAGCGGCTTGGGGTTCTTCTTGTCGCGGCCCATGGTCCAGGGGCCGATCAGGGCCGGCTCGACCTGGCCTGCGCGGTACATCTCCACCGCCCAGCCTTCGTCGTCGTTGTTCTTCACCACGCGCGCCGTCCAGCCGTTGTCGCGCCACAGGCGCGGCTCGTGGATCGGGGCGTTCGGGTCTTCGATGTCGGCACTCATCGAAGGATGATAGGCCGCGCCCCGCCGCGCACGGCGGCCAGGCCGCGGCCTGGGCTCACTGCTTGGCGCCTTCGTTGATGCGGCGGCTCAGCGAGATGGCGTAAGGCGCGGCGCGCGCGGCCAGCATCGGGTCGGCCGAGGGCTCCACGCCCTTGGGCAGGCGGTTGGGGTCGAAGTTGATGGCCACGCAGTTGCCGCCGGCATCGGGCGCCACGGCGGTGATCTTCAGGCTGCCCAGCGTCACCTTCTTGCGCCCTTCGGGCAGGGGCACGATGGCGCTGTCGAGCTTGTCGCCGGGCTGGGCGAGTTCGAGGTTGAAGTTGAAGGCCACGCCGCCGGCCTTGACGCGCTCACGCAGGTCGTCGAACAGGAAACTCGGGCCCTTGGCCTTGGCTTCTTCGTCGCTCAGGCCGCGCACGCCGCCCACCGGTTCGAAGATCCACTTGCCCCATTGCTTCTCGCCCTTGGCGTTGACGAAGGCGAAGGCGTGCACGCCCCAGTAGTTCACGCTGCCGAAGCTGGCCGGCACGGGCTGGCTGGCGAAGTAGCGGCCTTGCAGCAGCACCTCGGGGTTGGCGTCGACGTAGGCCTTGACCTTGGCCGGGTCTGGCGCCTTGGTGGCCGGGTCGGGCTGCAGCGATTGCAGCCTGCCCAGCATCTGCTCGGGCGTGACAGCGCCGAAGATGGGCGCCGAGATGTTGCCCATCTGCCAGATCTCGCCGTCGGGCAGGTTGAACTGCAGCGCCAGGTTGCGCTGCGAGCGCGTGTTGTCGGCGGCCTTCGGGTTGGCGCCGCCCACCGAGAAGCGCACGATCACCGGCACCGCACGGCCGCTGAAGGCCGAAGCCGTGGAGAGGGCGCGGCCTTCGGCGCTGCCGACGAACTCGCCGGTGGCGCACACGCCCTTGGCGCCGGAGCGGCGGTAGCCCTCGAACTTGCCGTTGGTGGCTTCGAAGGCGTCGACCATGGTCACGGGGCTGACCTGGGCCTCAGCGGGGCTGCTCAGCAGGCCGGCGGTGGCCACGGCGAGGGCCAGGGGGGCGAGGGTGGTGCGCATGGGGAGTCCTTCTCGGGGGTTTTGGGGGCGCGGCGCGGCGCGCGGGGCTCACCGCGGCCAGCCGCCTTCTACGCGCGGGCGGCGCTGCCGGATGCAGCGACGGCCCGAGTGTGGCGGCATCGCGTCGAAACGTGTTTTGCTGCGGCGCACAATGCAGCTTTCGAACCGGCTGCCGAGGGCTGCATGAGACGCGTCGTTTTCAACCAGAAGGGTGGCGTGGGCAAGTCCACCATCACCTGCAACCTGGCCGCGCTGGCCGCCGCCGCGGGGCGGCGCGTGCTGGTCATCGACCTCGACCCGCAGGGCAACAGCACGCGCTACCTGCTGGGCGCCACGGCCGATGCCGAACACGCCGAAGCCCCGGGCGCGGCGGGTTTCTTCGAGACCACGCTGAAGTTCACGCTGCGCCCGCCGCCCACCAGCAGCTTCATCGTCGCCACGCCCTGGCCGAACCTGCACCTGATGCCCGGCGGCCCGCTGCTGGACGAGCTGCACGGCAAGCTGGAGAGCCGCTACAAGATCTACAAGCTGCGCGACGCGCTCGACGAGATGGCCGACAGCTTTGATGAGGTGTGGATCGACACGCCGCCGGCCTTGAACTTCTACACACGCTCGGCGCTGATCGCGGCGCAGGGCTGCCTGATCCCCTTCGACTGCGACGACTTCAGCCGTCGCGCGCTCTATGGCCTGCTGGAGACGGTGAAGGAGATCCAGGCCGACCACAACCCGGCGCTGCGGGTGGAGGGCATCGTCGTCAACCAGTACCAGCCGCGCGCCAGCCTGCCGCGGCGCACGGTGCAGGAGCTGGTCGACGAAGGCCTGCCGGTGCTGCAGCCCTGCCTGAGCGCCAGCGTGAAGATCAAGGAATCGCACGAGCTCGCGAAGCCCCTGATCCACCTCGATGCCAAGCACAAGGTGACGCTGGAGTTCGCGGCGCTCTACGCCACGCTGAGCGCGCCGCCCGCCCCGGCCAAGAAGAAGCGCGGCAAGGCCGCAGCCTGAAAGCCGGGCGCGCGCCGGCTCACTCGTTGGCGCGCGCCTCCGAGCGCAGCCAGGTGTAGCTCAGGCCCATGCCCACGCTCAGGCCGTTGGTGCGCTTGACGAGCGGGCTGGCCTCGTTGGCCGCGCCGGCCACGCTGGCCCAGCGCGCAAAACCCACCCAGCGCCAGTCGCGCGAGACCTGGCGCGACAGCGAGGTGCTCAGGCGCCACGAGATCAGGCCGCTCTGCGCCGCGTAGGCGGGGCGGTCGGGCAAGGCGTAGACCGGGTCGACGCCATAGAAGGTGCGGTTCAGGCGCTTGTCGCCGACGATGGCGCCCAGGCTCACCGCGTAGCCCCAGCCGCCCAGGCTGCGGCGCTGGAAGTTGATCTTGGGCTCGAAGCTCATGCCGCGGTGGGCTGCGCCGTCGCTGATGTCGAAGACGCCGCGCAGCGGCAGTTCCACACGCCAGCGGCCGGCGTGGCGGCCCTCGCCCCAGGTGCCCAGGTTGATCTTCAGGCGCGGGCCGAACTCGATGAGCGTGCCCAGCGCGGGCATGCCGCGGCGCGCGCCGATCTCGTCGGAGCTGCCGCCGAAGGAGCCGGCCACGCCGATGTCCAGTTCGTACAGCGGCGTCTTCACGGCGCGCAGGCCGGCGGTGTCGCGGTCGGCACGCAGGAAGCGGCCGCGGTACTGCGCATAGGGCAGCACGAGGCCGCGCGTGAGCTGTTCTTCAGAGCCCGGGTAGGCCTGCTGCGAGACGCCGAAGCCGAAGGCCCCCAGTTCCCACAGCGGCAGCGAGGACGCCGGCGCTTCTTCGCTCTGCGCCTGCGCGGCAGGGCCGGTGGTCAGCAAGGTCAGGGCGGCGGCGATGGGCGCCAGGGCGCGGCGACGGGGTGGGTTCAAGCGGGGCTCCCAGGGGTGGCAGGCAGACGGTATCGACGCATCATGCCCGCCCGGCAACACCCCGTGGTGACGCCGTGTTTGCAGGGCCGCCGGCCTGGAGGGCCGCGCGCCGTTCAGCCGCCGGCGCGCTTGGCCTTGAAGCCTTCGGCCAGCAGCAGCGTCAGCACCTTGTCGGCGTGGTCGCCCTGCACTTCCAACACGCCGTCCTTGGCCGTGCCGCCGGCCCCGCAGGCGCTGCGCAGGCGTTTGCCCAGGGCCCCCAGAGCCTCGGCGTCCAGCGCCAGGCCACGCACCACGGTGACGGTCTTGCCGCCCCGGCCCTGCTTCTCGCGCGTGACGCGCGCGGTGCCATCGCCGGCCGGCACGGCCTTGGCCAAGGCCTTGCAGAGGCAGGCCGCCAGCGGCTGGCGGCAGGCCGGGCACATGCGGCCGGTGTCGGTGGAATAGACGAGGCCGGTTTCCCCGGCCGAGGCGTTCTTGCGCATGCCGCGGTTCTACCGCAAGGGCGCCAGCAAGCCCCGCAGGTCGTCTTCACCGAACTTCGGCGCGAAGGCTGCGTCCTGCCCCAGCACGCCTTCGGCCAGCGCGGCCTTGCGCGCCTGCAGCGCGAGCAGGCGTTCTTCGATGCTGCCTTCGGCCACCAGCTGGTAGGCGAACACCGGCCGGTGCTGGCCGATGCGGTGCGCGCGCGCCGTGGCCTGGGCCTGCACCGCCGGGTTCCACCAGGGGTCGAGGTGGATCACGGTGTCGGCAGCCGTGAGGTTCAGGCCCACGCCGCCGGCCTTCAGGCTCAGCAGCAGCAGCGGCGCTTCGCCGGCCTGGAAGGCGCTCACCACCTTGCCACGCTGCGCGGCGGGCGTGTCGCCTGTCAGCTGCAGCCAGGGCAGGCGCTCGGCCGCAGGCAGAGCGGCCAGGGCCTCGGCCACCAGCGCCAGCATCTCGGTGAACTGGCTGAACACCAGCACCTGGCGGCCCTCGGCGATGAGCGCCGGGAGCATCTGCATCAGCAGCGCGAGCTTGGCGCTGGGCACGCCAGCGGCACCCGGCGTCTTCAGAAGGCGCGGGTGGTTGCACACCTGGCGCAGCTTGAGCAGCGCGTCCAGCACCTCGATCTGCCCGCGCGCCAGGCCCTGGCGTTCGAGAACGCGCCGCACCTGCTCGTCCACCGCGATGCGCACGGTCTCGTAAAGCGTGCGCTGCGCGCCTTCCAGCGGCACGCGGCGCAGCACTTCGGTCAGCGGTGGCAGCTCGGGCGCCACGTCTTCCTTGCGCCGGCGCAGGATGAAGGGGCGCAGGCGCCGCGCCAGCAGCTCGGCGCGCGCGGTTTCGCCGTTCACCTCGATGGGCTTGCGCCACAGGCGCGTGAAGCTGCGCGTGTCGCCCAGGAAGCCCGGCATCAGCAGATCGAAATGCGCCCACAGCTCGCCAAGGTGGTTTTCCAGCGGCGTGCCGGTCACGCACAGGCGGTGGCGTGCGCGCAACTGGCGCAGCGCGCGCGCGGCGCGGCTGCCAGCGTTCTTGGCCTGCTGGGCTTCGTCGAGCACGAGCAGGTGCCAGTCGCGCGCGGCGAGCGTGTCGATGTCGCGCCAGACGAGGGCGTAGGTGGTGAGCACGAGGTCGAAGGCCGGGGCCGGCGTGACGTCACCTTGATCGGCGGGCGGTGCGAGCACCGCCTCGCGTCCCGGCCCGTGCAGCAGCGCCACGCGCAGGCCCGGCGCGTGGCGCGCGGCCTCGGCCTGCCAGTTGGCCAGCAGCGAGGTGGGCAGCACCACCAAGGCCGGCGCGGTGAGGCGGCCGGCCTCTTTCTCGGCCAGCACGTGGGCCAGCACCTGCAGCGTCTTGCCCAGGCCCATGTCGTCGGCCAGGATGCCCGCCAGCCCCTGCGCCCGCAGGTATTGCAGCCAGGCCAGGCCGTGCTGCTGGTAGGGCCGCATCGGGGTGGCCAGGCCGGCCGGTGCTGGCACGGCGGGCGGCGCGCCGGCATCACGCAGGCGCGCCACCAGCGTGGCCAGGCCGGCATCGCCCTGCAGCTGCCAGGTCTGCGCCCCTGCACGGGCGCCCATGGTGTCGGCCAGAGACTCTTGCAGCGCCTGCACCTGCGCCGCTTCCCAGGCCGAAAGGCGCTGCGCGGCTTTCTCGGCGCTGTCTTCGGCCGGCAGCGTGAGCAGCAGGTCGAGCAGCGCCGTCACGATGCGCTTGAGCGGCCCCACCGGTGCCTCGATGCGCCTGCCGCCGGGCGCGCGCAGCGTCACCGTCATCGCATCGTCCATCGCGGCCAGTTCATCGGCCTGCAGCCAGCGACGGTCGCGGCGCAGCAGCGCGGCCAGCATGGGCGCGAGGTCGAGCACCTCGCCTTCCACCTCCACGCCCAGCGCCATGCGCCAGCCGCCTTCCTGGCCCACGCCCTGCCCCACCCCGCGCGGGCCTTGCAGCGGCAGCAGGCCCGCGACACCGCCATCGGTGGGCAGCGCGGCCACCACGGCGGGCTCCAGCCCGGCCTCGGCCAGCGGCTGCAGGCCCAGGTGCCAGCGCTGCACGGGCACGCTGAAGTGGGCGAACCCCGGCATCACCAGCACCTGCCAGCCCAGGGCCTGCAGGCGCGGCACCTCGTCGGCCCAGAAATCGGGCCAGTGGCCTTCTTCGCGCAGGGTCCACAGGTCGTCCAGGCCGGCGGCGGCCTCGGGCGCGCGCCACTGGGGCGCGAAATCAGGCAGCGGGCGCAAGGCACTGGCCCACAGCTGGTCGGCCGCGGTGGCTTCGGCGGCAAGGTCGCGGCCCGGTGGCACGGGCCAGGGCCGCGGCTGCAGCACGCTGCGCGGGGCGGGCACGGCGAAAGGCTCGTCGCCAGGCGCTGCGCCCGCCGCGGGATAGGTGTAGTGCACCTGCGCCACCGTCAGCTGCGCACCGCGCGGCCCGAAGCCCGTGACAGCGCGGCTGCCGAGCAGGCCATCGCCGCGGGTGAGGGTGCGCAGGCGCAGACGCGGCTTCATGCAGGCACTTTAAGCGCAGCCCTCCAGGGCCCACGGGCGCGAGGCCCCAGAATGCGCGCTCTGAAATCGCAAGGACTGCCCGTGGATCTGAAAGTGCCGATCTCGATCGCCGATGAACTGACCGACGAGGTCATCACCTCCACCGGCCTGCTGAACCTCGCCAGCGGCGAGATCGGCCGCATCGAGTACGAGGATTACGACATCGACACCCAGGGTCTGCCCTTCGAGAGCGAAGACTACGAGTTCACCTGCGGCACGCTGTCGAACAACGGCAAGGACGTCGAGTTCCGCATCGAGGTCAACACCGTCACCGGCCAGTACTCGGTGAGCGCCAGCGAGCTGCTGGAGATCAAGGTGCGCGCCGCCGCGCTCTTCGCCGGCGTCAGCGGCGCGGCCCTGGCCGCGCAGGCCAGCGCGCGCGGCGCCGCCCCGGCGCCGGAAGCCGAGCCCACGCCGCCCAAGCGTTTCACGGGCAAAGCTGGCGGCAAGGCAACAGGCAAGGCGCCAGGCAAGGGCGGCAAGTTCCACTGAAGCACCCGGCGGCCCGTCCATCCGGCCCTGAGGCAGCCTGTCGCGCGGGGCGCACGAAGCCGGCCGTGCGACGCAGAATCGTGGTTTCCGAGACACCTTCAGGCGCATTTCGCGTCACACGGAGACCGCATGACCCCACGTTCCCTGCCGGCGCTGCTGATCGCCGCCGCCCTGCCCCTGCACATGCAGAGCGCCCTGGCCCAGGCTGCCACGGGCGCCCAGGTGCCGCTGATCGAGCGCGCCAAGTTCTTCGGCAACCCCACCAAGGCCGGCGGGCGCCTGAGCCCCGACGGCCGCTGGCTGAGCTGGGTGGCGCCTCGCGACGGCGTGCTCAACCTCTGGGTGGCGCCGCTGGACAAGCCCGAGCAGGCCCGAGCGCTCACCAACGAACGCGTGCGGCCCATCCGCAGCAGCTTCTGGTCGCCCGATTCCAAGACCCTGCTCTACGTCAACGACCAGGGCGGTGACGAGAACTTCCGCCTCTACGGCGTGGACGTGGCCACCGGCACGCAGAAGAGCTACACGCCCTTCGACAAGACCGTGGTGCAGGTCATCGGCATCAGCCCCAAGGTGCGCGACCGCATCCTCGTGGGCCTGAACAACCGCGACCCGCGTTTCCACGACGTGCACAGCCTGAACCTGGCCACCGGCGAACTGACGCTGGTGCTGAAGAACGAGGGCTATGGCGGCTTTCGCGCCGACCGCGACCTGAACCTGCGCCTGGCCAGCCGGCCGAACGCGGCCGGCGGCAGCGACTACTTCCGCGTCAGCGACAACAAGGTGGAAGCCACGCCGATGATCAGCGTGGGCCTGGAAGACAGCCAGACCACCGCGCCGCTGGGCTACACCGCCGACGGCAAGACGCTGTACTGGGTGGACGCCCGCGGCCGCGACACCGCTGCGCTGATGGCGCAAGACGTGGCCAGCGGCCAGATGACGGTGGTGGCGCAAGACCGCCGCGCCGACATCACCGACGGCCTCTTCGACCCGCAGACCGGCCGCGTGCAGGGCTACGCCGTCAACTACCTGAAGAGCGAGCCCGTGGCGCTGGACCCGGCGCTGAAGGCCGACCTCGAGTTCCTGGTGCGCGAGACCAAGGGCCAGTTCAGCATCACCTCGCGCACCGAGGCCGACGACAAGTGGCTGGTGGCGGTGGACACCGTCACCGCACCGGCCGCCGTGCACGTGTACGACCGCAAGGCGCGCAAGCTCAGCCCGCTGTACGTGAGCCGCCCCGAACTGGTGGGCGCGCCGCTGGTGCCGATGCAGGCGCACGAGATCAAGTCGCGCGACGGGCTCACGCTGGTGAGCTACCTCACGGTGCCCGCCCAGGCCCAGCCCGACGCGCAAGGCAAGCCGCGCCAGCCCGTGCCCATGGTGCTGATGGTGCACGGCGGCCCATGGGCGCGCGACACGTACGGCTACGACGCCTACCACCAGTGGCTGGCCAACCGCGGCTACGCGGTGCTGAGCGTGAACTTCCGCGGCAGCACGGGCTTCGGGAAGAGCTTCGTGAATGCCGGCGACCTGCAGTGGGGCCGCAAGATGCACGACGACCTGCTCGACGCCGTGCAGTGGGCCGTGCAGCGCGGCGTGGCGCAGAAGGACAAGGTGGCCATCATGGGCGGCAGCTACGGCGGCTATGCCACGCTGGCCGGCCTGGCCTTCACGCCCAAGGAGTTCGCCTGCGGTGTCGACATCGTCGGCCCGAGCAACCTGTTCACGCTGCTGGGCACCATCCCGCCGTATTGGGAAGCCTTCAAGAAGCAGCTCTACCGCCGCATGGGCGACCCTGGCACGCCCGAGGGCCAGGCGCTGCTGAAGGAGCGTTCGCCGCTGAACTTCGCGGCCAACATCGAGCGGCCGCTGCTCATCGGCCAGGGCGCCAACGACCCGCGCGTGAACGTGGCCGAGAGCGACCAGATCGTCGACGCCATGAAGGCGCGCAAGATCCCCGTGACCTACATCGTCTTCCCCGACGAAGGCCACGGCTTCGCGCGGCCGGTGAACAACATCGCCTTCAACGCGGTGACCGAGAACTTCTTGGCGCAATGCCTGGGCGGCCGTGCCGAGCCCATCGGCAGCACGCTCAAGCCCAGCACCGCACAGGTGCGCCATGGCGCCGAGTTCGCGGCCGGGCTGAAGGAAGCACTGGCGGCGAAGTAAACCCCAGCCGCCCAAAAGGCAACGGCCCCAGGGCAGCGCGCCCCGGGGCCGTTTTCGTTTCAGTAGTGCGGCGGCAGCTCGTCGCGCAGGCTGCGGAAGGCCGGCTGCTGCGGCGCGGCCAGCACCTGCTCATGCAGCGCCGACAAGGCGCGCTGCAGCGCCTCGATCTGCGCCTGCTGGCGCACCACCACCTCGTTCAGGCGGTCGAGCAGGTCTTCGCTGTAGCTGGCCTTGATCTCCAGTTCGGTAAGGCGGGCCTCGATGCGGTCATCCATGCGTGCGGCTTCGTTTTGCATGGACCTGATTGGACCGCAAAGCCCGCCCTGCGCTGCATGTGGTGCGCGGCAGTGCCCCGCAGGACCCGCAGGGACCGAGAGAAAGAGCGGCCGCGCCCGGCCGTCGCTTCAGACCTTGCGGCGCAGCCCTGCGGCGGCCAGGAGGGCCAAGCCGGCCAGGGCCAGGGTGCCGGGTTCGGGCACGTTGCTGGTGATGCTGGTGTCGACATAGGTCCTGAAGGTCAGATCCCAGTCCGGCGACCCGTAGCCGGGCATGGGCAGCACGCGGCCACCCGCGTAGGTGCTGATGCTGGTACCGACGATGCCGCGCGAGCCGAAGGCGCCCGGGCCGGTGACGCTGGTGATGTCGAAGTGGTAGGCGTTGCCGCCGACCAGATCCACCGCCTGGCTGGAGAAATCGAAGGAGAACCAGCACGTCGCCGTGCAGGTGACGTGGCCCGTGTAGGTGGCCGTGCCCAGCGCCGTGCTTGAACGGGTGGCACCGGCGCGCACCGACATCGTCACCGTGTTGCTGAGACCGTTCAGGTCGCTGGTGCCGTTGGAGAACAGCTGGATGGACGTGAGCCGGCCGGTGAGCCCGGCGGTGAAGCTCTGCCCCACGGGCAGGTTGTTGCCGGAGGTGCTGAAGCCAAAGGGAATGCCGATGCCGAAGGCTTCCTGGCGCTGATCGAGCACAGGTGCTGCGACCGCCGTGCCTGCGCACAGCAAGGTCAAGGTCGAAAGAGCAGCGGCAAAGTAGGGACGTGAGATCAAGGGGGCCTCCGGCGAAAAACTGAAAAAGAGAGTGACGCTGAATTAGCCCGCCATTAGCAAAACCCAGGCCATCACTTCTAACTCATTGATTGATATCAATGAGTTGCTTTCCCCCAGGGGATCGCTCGCCAGAACTGTCAAACCCTTCGACAGGCCGTTGATTTGCCGTCGATGCCAGGGCGCTACACCGCAGCGTTTTCGCCTTGCGTCAAATTGCACATCTTCGCGCGCAAAGACATGCAATTTGCAGATTCAGTGAATTACTGCACGGCGCCTCTGGCAAAACCGCAATTCGTGAATTCGCGTGAATCGATGCCCGTGTTGATCGCGACACCGGCAAATGGTTTTCTCCATGGCGCGGGGTGGGCCGGCCAACACGCGCCGCCAGGGCCGGCTCCGGCTGGAGGTGCCGGCCCGGCCCGTTTCGCTCAAGGTGCCGAAGGCGCGACCTTCATGCCGAAGGTGTGGGCCAGGAAAGCCAGCATGTCGGCGCGCTCTTCGATGATCTTGCTGGTGGGCTTGCCCGCGCCGTGGCCGGCGTTGGTTTCGATGCGGATCAGCTTGGGCGCCGGCCCGGTGTTGGCGGCCTGCAGCGCGGCGGCGTACTTGAAGCTGTGCGCCGGCACGACGCGGTCGTCGTGGTCGGCCGTCAGCACCAGCACCGGCGGGTACTTCTTGCCGGCCTGGATGTTGTGCAGCGGCGAGTAGGCCAGCAGCGCCTTGAACTGCTCGGCGTCGTCGGACGAGCCGTAGTCGCTGATCCAGGCCCAGCCGATGGTGAACTTGTGGAAACGCAGCATGTCCATCACGCCCACCGCCGGCACCGCGGCGCCGAAGAGCTCGGGTCGCTGGTTGAGCACCGCGCCCACCAGCAGGCCGCCGTTGCTGCCGCCGTTGATGGCCAGCTTGGCGGGGGTGGTGATCTTCTGCGCCACCAGCCATTCGCCCGCGGCGATGAAGTCGTCGAAGACGTTCTGCTTCTTCAGCTTGGTGCCAGCCTCGTGCCAGGCGCGGCCGTACTCGCCGCCGCCACGGATGGCGGCCGTGACGTACACGCCGCCCATCTGCATCCAGGCCGCAGCCGTCACGTTGTAGCCCGGCGTGGTGGGCACGTTGAAGCCGCCGTAGCCGTAGAGCAGCGTGGGGTTGCTGCCGTCGAGCTTCAGGCCCTTCCTGTGGCCGATGAAGATGGGGAACTTGGTGCCGTCCTTGCTGGTGACGAAGGCGCGGCGCGTCTCGTACTGCTCGGGGTCGAAGGCGGTCTTCGGGCGCTGGAAGACCGAGGTCTGGCCGCTCTTCATGTCCAGGCGCATCACGTCGGCGGGCGTCACCAGGCTGGTGTAGCTGAAGAAGGTTTCGCTGTCGTCCCAGCGGCCGCCGAAGCCGCCGGCCGTGCCCACGCCGGGCAGCGGCAGTTCACGGTCGACGCTGCCGTCAGGCCGGTGCAGGCGCACCAGCGTGGAGGCGTCGCGCAGGTAGCGCAGGATGTAGCGGCCGCCCACGGCGCTGGCGCCCACCAGCGCGTCGCGGGCCTCCGGCACCAGGGTCTGCCAGACGGGCTCGGCGCCCGGGGCGGGCAGCTGCACGCTGAGCAGCGCGCCGTTGGGCGCGCCGCGGTCGCTGCGCAGCACGAGGCGCTCGCCGTTCAGGTGCAGCGGCACGTACTGCGCGTCGAAGGCCAGGGTCAGCGGCTGCGGCGTGCCGCCGACGTAGGCGCCGTCCTTCAGCGGCAGGAACATCAGGCCGTTGCGCCGCCCGGTGCCGTTGCTGACGGTGATCATCAGCATGCGACCGTCGTCGCTGACGCTGGCCCCGAAACCCCACTTGCCCTCGCGCGGGTTGTCGATGACGAGCACGTCGGCCGACTGCGGCGTGCCCAGGCGGTGGTAGTACAGCTTCTGGAAGAGGTTGACGCCGCTGAGCGCTTCGCCGGGCTTGGGCGCTTCGTAGCGGCCGTAGAAGAAGCCCTTGCCGTCGGGCGTCCAGGTGGCGCTGCTGAACTTCACCCAGTCGATGAGGTCGGGCAGGTCCTGGCCGGTGGCCAGGTCGCGCACGCGCCAGGTCTGCCAGTCGGAACCGGCCTTGGCCACGCCGTAGGCCAGCAACTTGCCGTCGCGGCTGGGCACCACGCCGGTGAGGGCCACGGTGCCGTCCTTGCTGAGCGTGTTGGGGTCCAGCGCCACCGTGGGCTTGGCGTTCAGCGCGGTGGCGGTGTACAGCACGGCCTGCTGCTGCAAGCCGTCGTTGCGCGTCCAGAAGTAGCGGCCGCCCTCCTCGAAGGGCACGCCATATCGCTCGTAGTTGAAGAGCGTGGTGTACAGCTGGCGCGTGGGCAATCGCTGCGGCACGCCGGCGAAGAACTTCTCCGTCACCGCGTTCTGCGCCTGCACCCAGGCCTTGGTGTCGGCGCTGTTGTCGTCTTCCAGCCAGCGGTAGGGGTCGGGCACGCGGGTGCCGTGGTAGGTGTCGACCTGCTCGACGGTGCGCGTGGCAGGGTAGCTCAGGGTCTGGGCCTGGGTGGCAGGCGACAGCAGGGCCAGGGTGCCGGCGGTGGCCAACAGGGCCAGGGTGGAGCGTTGCAGCTTCATGCGGTGGGCCCGGGTGGGGCGGTGAGCGTTGAAGCGGCGCATTGTGCGCAAAAGACCGCGCCTTGCTGCTGCGGGCGCACCCGGGGTGGAGGGGGTGCCTGCGCGGGGCGCAGGCGCGCGGTTTCAGGGGGGGCCGAAGCCGCGCGCCTGCAGCAGAGCGCGGGCGGCGTCGCTGCGCAGCCAGGCGGCGAAAGCCGCCGCCAGTTCGGCCTGCCGGCTGGCCGTGCTGAGGTGCGCGCCATGGCGCAGAGGCTCGGGCGTGGGCAGCACCTGCACCACGCGCAGCGCTGCACCAGCGGCCAGGGCATCGGTCTCGTACACGAAGGCGGCGTCGACGGCGCCTTCCTTCACCAGCGCCAGCAGCGCGGCGCTGTCGTCGGCCTGCATCACCTTGCGCTGCACCGCGGGCCACAGCCGCTGCGCGTTGAGCGCCTCGCGCCCATGGCGACCCAGCGGCAGGCTGCTGCTGCGGCCCAGGCCCACGCGCTGCACGGCGGGCAGCGCCAGGTCCGACAGGCGCTGCACCGTGGCCACGCCGGCGGGCACCACCAGCACGAGCCGGTTGCTGGCGAAAGCGGCGCGGGCCTCGGGCCGCAGCAACCGGCGCTGCTCGCCCAGCGCGGCGGTTTCGCGTTCGATGCCCACCAGCAGGTCGAGCGGGGCGCCGCGCGCCAGCTCGTCCAGCAGCTGCGCGGCGGGCGCGGCCTTCAGCACGATCTTCACGCCCGGGCGCGTGGCGGTGAAGGCGGGTGCGGCGTCGGCCAGCACGGCGGCCAGGGGCGTGTCGACGCCGATGCTGAGCGTCTGCGCGTGCAGCGGCAGCGCCAGCAGCAAGGCCAGGCCGGCGAACAGCTGCAGCCAGCGGCGGCCGAGAGTGACAAGCGAACGAGGGTGGACCATGCAGCGAGCCTAAGGCATGCCCGGCCGGCCCCGCGCGCGACCTGGGTAGCATCGGCCGATGTTTCCCCGCCCGCCCTGACATGGCCATCCAATGGTTCCCCGGCCACATGCACGCCACGCGCAAGGCGATGGTGGAACGTTTCAAGGCCGGCATCGACGTCGTCATCGAACTGCTCGACGCGCGCCTGCCCGCCGCCAGCCTGAACCCGCTGCTGGCCGAGCTCACGGCGGGCAAGCCGGCGCTGAAGATCCTCAACAAGCAGGACCTGGCCGACCCGGCGCGCACCGAGGCCTGGCTGGCGCACTACAACGCCCTGCCCGAGACCCACGCCTATGGCCTGGACGCGAGCGAAGCCGCGCCCGCGGCGCGCCTGGTGCAGGCCTGCCGCGCGCTGGCGCCGCTGCGCGGCGGCATGGTCAAGCCGCTGCGCGTGCTGATCTGCGGCGTGCCCAACGTCGGCAAGAGCACGCTGATCAACACCTTGGCCAAGCGCAAGGCCACGAAGACCGGCGACGAAGCCGGCATCACCAAGACCGAGCAGGCCATCGCGCTGGCCAGCGACGTGACGCTCTACGACACGCCCGGCCTGCTGTGGCCGCGCATCACCGTGCCCGAGCACGGCATCCTGCTGGCCGCCAGCGGCGCCGTGGGCCGCAACGCCTACGACGAAGAAGAGGTGGCGCTGGGATTGATCGAACGCCTGCAGGCCGGCTACGCAGCGGCCCTGGGCGCGCGCTACAAGCTGGCGGCCACGCCCGAGGCCGTGGCCGAACTGGCGGCACAGCCTTCGGAGCTGGTGCTGGAACGCATCGCCCGGCACCGCGGCTACCTGGGGGCCGGCAGCGTGCCGCACCTGCACAAGGCCGCCGAGGCGGTGCTCAACGACTTCCGCAGCGCCGCCATCGGCCGGGTGACGCTGGAGACACCGCAAGACCAGGCCGTGTGGCTGGCCGCCACCGCCGAACGCGAGGCGGCTCGCAGCGCCAAGAAGGCAGCACGCGAGGCCGCCTCGAAGAAGGCGCGCAAACCGCGCGCCTGAAACGGCAGCGCCGGTCTCGGACCGGCGCTGTTCCTTCAGTCAGGCTCTGTGGGCAGGCGCCGCAAAGGCGCCTGCCGGTCAACGCGAGGCCGTGGCCGCTGGCCGCTGCAGCGGTGCCGGGGCCAGCACGCCGCTGGCACGCAGCACCTCACGCGTGTTGTCGGCGGCCACGTGCAGGGTCACCGCGCTGCTGCTCGGGGCCACGTTCGTGGTGAAGGAGAAGCGGAACATCGTGCCCCAGTTCAGCGCGTTGCCGCGCGAGGCCGCCGTCCAGGTGAGGCGGCCGTCGCGGATGGCAGGCACCCAGTCGTTGACGGCATCGAGGTCACCGTCGCTGAAGACCAGGTCGGTGACGGTGTTGGCGCCCACCGGGACCGTGAAGTTGTCGAAGCCCAGGTTGCGCAGCACGCGCAGGTTGGGCTCGGCCCCTTCGGTCTGCGGGCGCGAGAAGTCGAGGTTCATCACCGCGTAGTGGTAGCGCCACAGGCCACCGCCCAGGCTGATGGCCTTCATCGCCACCTTCACGCTGCCCTCGGCCGTGGTCACCATCGTCGAGCTGGCGTTGGCACCCGGCGCGGCGGGGTCGACCCAGCGGTCGATGGCCGGCCCGAGGCGGTACTGGTCGTTGCCGCCCACCACCCAGACCGTCGACGGACGCGAGAAGGTCGTGCGCACCGTGCCCATGGAGTTGAGGATGTTGATGTCCTGGCGCGCCAGGTACCAGCTCTCGAAGCGGAAGGTGGCGCCGCTGTGAGCCGGGCCGCTGAACTGCGATTCACGCACCGTCAGGCGCTGGTCGTAGGCGCCGTTGGGCGTGGCGTTGGCGAAGCCGTCGCAGTTGGTGTCGTAGATCGAGCCGCAGCGGCCCCAGGCGTTGTTCGACGGGATGATCTCGCTGCGCGGGCCCAGCGAGTTGTTGCTGTCGTTGTTGCCCACGCTGTAGACGTCGGCACAGCCCAGGCCCAGGATGTGGCTGTCGCCGGGGTTCTGCAGGCAGTTGGTGTTCAGCGTGAGGAAGGCGTGCTTCACGCCCGAGCGGCCGATCTGGTCGATGCTGCCGTCCGCGTTGTAGCGGTACATGTTCCAGATCAGGTAGGGGTGCTGGTCGTTGCCGTAGGGCGGGAAGGGACCGGTGAACTTCTCGTACCACGGAATGTCGGCGGCGTAGAGCGCCGTGCTGGTGCCCAGCGGGTCGCCCGGCACGGTGGCCACGAAGGTGCCGTTGTTCAGGCTGTTGCGCAGCGTGGAAGAGGGCGTGAACACCGTCAGGCCGTTGCCGCCGGCACCCGTGCAGCCGTTGCAGCGCGAGTACTGCATGCTGAAGGTGGTCATGAACAGGTCGGCCTGGTAGGTCTGGCCCGGCACGCCCGGCACCGGGTTGCCGTGCCACTTGGTGCTGCCGAGCACCGGCTGCGGCAGCGGGCCCTGGCGCAGCACGTTGGCCGTCACCACCATGTCGGCGATCGCCCAGTCGGCCACCTCGGGGTGGCCGATGCGCTGCGCCAGCTCGGGCGAGATGCGCAGATCCATGGTGCGCAGCGCCAGGCGCTGGTTGCCGTCGATCAGCTCGTACATCACGCGATCGAGGTAGAACCAGGCCTTGCCGTCGGCCCCCACGACGTCGAGCGTGGGCACCTTGGCGCCGACGCGCGGCACGAGGCGGAAGTTCGTCAGGTCGATGGTGCCGGCGGCCTTCGACTGGATGCTGTAGCCGCCCAGCGCGCGCAGTTCGCCCCCGACGAAGCTGTCGAGGTTGCCGCTGCGCACGTTGAAGTCGAGCGTGGCCGAAGGCTGCAGATCGAAGAACTCGTGGTCGTCGACGCCGATGGCGCCCTGGCGCGCTTGCGCGGTGCCCAGCACGAGGCCGATGTCACCGGCCAGATCGCGGTTCCAGCGCAACCCCACGGTGCCCGTGGAGGCCGACCAATGCTGGGCCTTGGCACTGGCCGTGGTGGCGGCGCCCTTCGCGCCGGCCGCGTGCGCGCCCACGGCCGCGGCGGCTGCCACGGCCACCACCAGTGCCTTGAAGACCCGTTGTCCAGAAACCTTCATCTCGACCCCTCCACATACCGGGCGCCAGGCCCGCGAGCAACTGCTGAAAAGCGCAGCGGCGGGCCTCGGGGGGCCAGCGGCCGCACAAACGATGGGCTTGCTGCGTGCCCGGCCCGCACCTCGCCCGCCGAAGCGTTGAAGAGTGCACGGAAAGCACAAGAAACCGTGCCGATGACGGTAGCAGCAACAGCGCGAACTTTCGAGCCCAACACGCAAATGAAGGGGAGTCGCCGGCGCCAACCCCGGGTTCAAGGGGGTGGGTGGCGGCGCCCGCCCGCGCCGCGTGGCGCCGCTCAGTCGCCCTTGAAACCCGTGGCCTTGACGATGGCGGCCCAGCGCTCGGTTTCGCTGCGCACCCGCTTCTCGGCCTCGGCCCGGCCGCCGCCCACGAGCGTGAAGCCCGCGTCCTGCAGCTTCTGGCGAAGTTCCGGCGTCTGCATGGCGGCCACCGCCTGGCGGCTCAGGGTGTCCAGCACGGCCGGCGGCGCGTCGGCCGGCGCAAAGAGCATGAACCAGGCCGTGAAGTCGATGCGCGGCCAGCCTGCCTCGGCGAACGTCGGCACCTCGGGCAGTTGGGGCGCCCGCGTGCCGGCGGTGGTGGCCAGGGCGCGCAGCTTGCCGGCCTTGATCTGCGGCACCGCCAGCGCCGTGGAGACGAAGGCGGCCTGCACGTCGCCCGCGATCAGCGCCGTGAGCGCGTCGCCCGTGGCGCGGTAGTGGACCGGCTCCACCTTGAAGCCGGCCTGCTCGGCCAGCACCACGGCACCGAAGTGCCCCGGCGTGCCCGCGCCGAAGGTGGCGAAGTTGACGCCTGCAGGCGCCGCACGCGCGCTGTCGAGCAGGCCCTTCAGGTCGCGCGCGGGCGAGGCCGGCGGCACCACCAGCACGAAGTCGGAGCGCACCAGTTCGGCGATGGGCGCGAGTTCACGCGCCGGCTGGTAGGGCAGCTTGCCGTAGGCCGCCGGTGCGATGGCGATGGAACCCACCTCGCCCAGCAGCAAGGTGTAGCCATCGGCTGCGCTCTTGGCCACGGCCTGCGCCGCGATCTGGCCCCCCGCGCCAGCGCGGTTGTCGATCACCACCGACTGCTTGAGCAGTTCACCCAGGCGCTGGCCGACGGTGCGCGCCACCACGTCGGGCCCGGTCCCGGGCGGGAAGCCCACCACCAGGCGCGGGGCCCGGTCGGGATAGGCGGCTGCCTGCGACCACGCCGGCGAGGACAGGCTCAGCACCACAGGCAGGCACAAGGACGAGAGGACGAGGCGGCGGTCGGGCACGGCAGGCTCCAGCACAGCGTTGGGGGCCGCAGTGTCGAACGCCGCCGGCCCTGCGGCTGTCCACCAAGAGGCTGACAGGCGCTGCCGTCGCTCAGGCCCCGGGCGGCACGAAGGCCGCGAAGAGCTGGCTCCTGAAGTGCAGACCCAGGCGCTCGAAGGCACGGGCGCGGTAGGTCTTGACGGTGGCCACGCTCAGGCCGAGCCGGGCAGCGATGCCGTCGTAGGTCAGGCCGTCGAGCAGGGCTTCGAGCACGTCGAGTTCGCGCTCGGTGAGTTGCGCGCACCGCTGGCGCAGGCGCTCGCGCCGCGGGGGTGGCAAGGCCAGCGCTGCTTCGTCGTCCAGATGGCGCCGCACCGCAGCCAGCAAGGTGGCCGCGGTCAGGCCGAACCCTTCCACCGTGCCCGCCGCGAAACCCTGGGCCGGCGCATGGCAGTACAGGTTGACCGCGAGCAGCGCGCCGCCGTCTTCGAGGCAGGCCACCGACAGGCGCTCGCTGATGCCGTGGCGGCGGTAGATGGCGTCGCGGTGGTCGGCGCTGGGTGCTTCCTCGGCACGCATGCGCAGCATCACGGCGGCGCCTGGCTGGGGCAGCGCCTGCACCGCCTGGAAGCTGCTGTCGCCGCGGTACAGGCCTTCGTCGCGGTAGATCGAGAAACAGGCGGCGGTGGTGTCGGGCACGCCACGGCTGGCCGAGAGGTGCAGCGTGGGCGGCGCATCGCGCCGCAGGCGGTAGACCGACCAGGAAGCCGCGCCGAAGGCGGCGTGCAACCCGCTCAGCGCCTCGGCGGCGAAAGGCGCGCGGCCGATGGCCCCGATGGCCCGGGCCACCGCCGCCTGGGCACGGGCGGTGGAGGCGTCGTTCAGCGCCCAGGCTTGCACGCGCGGCCCCCCTGTCGCTCTTTCGGTCGACAGGCGTGCCGTGCCTGCGGCCCTATCGTCGGCCCATGAACAGCGCCCTTGCCCCCGAGATCTTCATCCCCGCCCCGGGCCTCGTGCCGATGTGCCGCGTCTCCTGCGAGGTTGGCGCGCTGCAGGCGCTGGGCGCCGCGCCGGGCGGCCAGCGGCGCTGCGTGCCGCTGCTCGGGGGCCGGGTCGAGGGCCCGGGCTTCACGGGCGAGGTCGTGGCCGGGGGCATCGACTGGCAATGGCAGCACGCCGATGGCACGCTGGAGATCGACGCACACTACGTGCTGCGGGCGGCCGCCGATGGCGGCCTGGTGGAGGTGCGCAGCACCGGTCTGCGGCACGGCCCGCCTGCGGTGATGGAGCGCCTGGCGCAGGGCGAGGCGGTGGACCCGGCCGACTACTTCTTCCGCACCTGCGTGCGCTTCACCACCGGCGCGACGGCGTGGCTGCACCTGAACCGCACCATGGCCATTGCCAGCGGGCGGCGCGAAGCGGCGCGCGTGTTGCTGGATCTTTGGCAGCTGACCTGAAGCCGGTGCGGCAAGCGGCATGACGGGCCCGTGTTCCGCGCGGGCACGGCGCGCGGCGGGCGGAACTTAAACCGGTGCGGCCCGCCCCGACAGCGGGGAAAACCGCAGGGCTCAGCGCTTGCGCGCGCGCCAGCCCAGTGCCGCCAGGCCCGCGGCCATGAAGAGCGCGGTGCCAGGCTCGGGCACCTGCGAAACCTGGAAGTCGAAGTTGTAGTTGGCCACGCCCGTGCCGGTTTCCTGGATCCACACGCTGTAGGTGCCGGCCGGCAACGCGCCGAAGAAACCCACCGCGCCCGGGCTGGAGCCCATCTGCTGCAGGATGTCCAGGCCGAGGTCGTTGGGGCCGTAGAGCCAGTAGCCGAGCAGGCCTTCGGGGCTGTTGCTGGTGGGGCTGACGGTGAACTGCGGGCCGGCCTGGAAGGCGATGAAGGAGATGCTCTCGGGGCCCAGGAAGGTGGAACCGGGCAGCACCAGCAGCGCGTCGAGCTGGAAGCCGGCGGCGATCGTGAAGGTGAAGTAGTCGCGGTCGACGATGCCCTGCACGCTGCGCCCCGTGGTGCCGACGACAAAGTTCGAGCCGGCCGTCATGCTGACGCCGTTGGGCGTGAGGCCGACGTTGGACAGATCGCCCGAGACGGCTTCATCCCAGGCCGTGGCGGCATGGGCGCTCGGCACGAGGCTGGCCGCGGCCAGGGCGATGGAAAGCAGGGCGGTTTTCAGCATGGGGCATCCCGGGTGAAGGCTGCCGGCATGCTAGGGCCGCGCGCAGCCGCGGTGCAACCCGCGTGACCACCCGAGTGCGGGGTGCGCGGCCACCCGCCGCTCACTTCGGCCGGCCGCGCAGCGCCGGCCCGACAATCCTCGCCGGCACGCAGCCCGGGAGCCCCGCTTGAAACCGTACGACATCGAAGTGCAACGCCTGAAATCGCTGAGGCACGACAAGGGCCTGATCGAAGTGAACGTCGACGCCCTCGTGCTGGCCCGCAAGGCCCAGGACGACGGCGCGCCCACCAGTTGCCTGCGGCTGCCGGTGGACCATGCGCGCACGCTGATGCTGCTGCTGAAGCAGCAGTTCGCCGAACTCGACAAGCTGCAACCGCGCAGCCGGCGCTCGGGCCGCTGCTGAGCCCGGGGCGAAAGCGGCGGGCCGGCGCCGTCAGGGCCGCGAGATCTTGCGTTCCACACCCTGCACCACGCCGGCCTTCAGCGTGATGATGGTCAGGGTCTGCGCGTCGCGCGGGGCGGGGAAGTAGGTCCAGGCCTTCTCCTCGGGCTCGCCCCTGGTGTTGCGGATGAAGGTCTCGTGGTCGGGCGGCCCGATGCGCAGCACCACCTCGCCCTCCTTCATGCCCTTGCGGATGAAGCCGCGCTCGGCGGCGTCGGCTGCGGCGGCCAGCGCCGTGAAGGCGGCCAGCGTGCACGCGATGGCCCTGCGGGTAACCCTCATGTGCAAGCTCCTGGGCTGCGGGTGACGCTGCAGCAGCAGAGTGTTCACGCGCGCAGGAGTTCCAGCACCTCGTCGCCATGCCCGTCGACGCCACCGGTGCTGCGCCAGCCGAGGTGGCGATAGAAGCCGTGCGAGCGCACGGCCGGATCGGCCGAGCAGCCCAGGAAGAGCCGCTGGTGGCCGAGGGCATGCAGCTGCGCGCTCACGCGGGCCAGCAGTTCGCGGCCGATGCCGCGGCCTTCATAGGCCGGCAGCAGCGCCAGCACGACGATCTCGCCGGTGGCGGTGTCACCGAAGCAGTAGCCCGCCATCTCGGCACCCGCCATGCAGATGCAGCCGCGCAACGCGCCCGACCAGATGTCATCGGCCCAGGCGTCGTGGGTGATGCCCAGGCTGGCCAGGCGTTCTGCAGAGACGGCGTTTTCCCGCGTCAGGCCGCGGATGCGGATGCACTCGGCGGTGTCTTGCGGCGTGGCGGTGCGGTACTCGAGCTGCACGGTTCGGGTCGGGCGGTGGGGGCAGGTGCGCGCAGCCGCCAGCATAGACGCAGCCGCCCTGGGTCCGCACTGCACTTCGGTGCAGGCCGGCGGGTCAAGGCCGCGTCAGGCGGAAGCATGGCGCCAGAGGCGGGACCACCAGCCCCCCACGCGGCGCGCCGGCGGCAGCGGCTTGACGCCCAGCGCCAGCAAGCGGCGTTCAACCTCGGCCAGGCCCGCCCGGCGCGCGGCCTGCAAGGGGGTGAGGCCGTCGAACTCCGACCACAGCTGCGGGTTGGCCCCCCGGTCCAGCAGGAAGAGCGCCACCGGCGCCTGGCCAGCCAGGATGCAGGCCACCAGCGGCGTGGAGAGGAATTCCGGGTGTGCGTAGTCGATGTCGATGCCGGCGTGCACGTGGTACTCCACCAGCGCCAGGTCGCCGCTGCAGGCGGCGTTGAACATCTCCTTCCAGTCGCCTCCGGACATGGTGGGCCTGGGTTCGGGCGTGGCGCCGGCCGGCCTGCGTCAGGCCACCACGCGCAGCGGCTGGCTCCCTGCCGGCAGCACGCGGCCCACCACCGCCGCCGCCTCGAAGCCGTGGCGGCGGAAGATGTCCAGCACGGCGTCCACGGTGCCGGGGCTGCAAGACACGAGCAAGCCGCCGCTGGTCTGCGGATCGGTGAGCAGGGCCTGGTCTTCGGCCGCGAAGGGCGCGGGCAGGCTCACGTCGTGCCCGTAGCCGGCCCAGTTGCGCCCGGAAGCGCCGGTGACGAAGCCACGCGCCGCCAGCGCGCGCACGCCGGGCAGCAGCGGGGTGGCGCGCCAGTCGATCTCCACCGTGCAGCGCGCGCCGCGCGCCATCTCCAGCGCATGGCCGGCGAGGCCGAAGCCGGTGACGTCGGTCAGCGCATGCACGCCGGGCAGCGCAGCCAGCTCAGGGCCCGGGGTGTTGAGCTTCGTGGTGCTGGCGATCATCTGCGCGTAGCCCTCGGCCCCCAGCTGTTCCTTCTTCAGCGCAGCGCTCATCACGCCCACGCCCAGCGGCTTGCCCAGCACGAGCACATCACCCGGCTGCGCATCGGCGTTGCGCTTGACGTGCCGCGGGTGCACCAGGCCCAGCGCCACCAGGCCGTAGATGGCCTCGACGCTGTCGATGGTGTGGCCGCCCGCGATGGGGATGCCCGCGGTGCGGCACACCGCGGCGCCGCCTTCCAGCACGCGCCCGATGGTCTGCGTGGACAGCACGTTGATGGGCATGCCCACCAGCGCCAGCGCCAGGATGGGCTTGCCGCCCATCGCGTACACGTCGCTGATGGCGTTGGTGGCCGCGATGCGCCCGAAGTCGAAGGGGTCGTCGACGATGGGCATGAAGAAGTCGGTGGTGGCGATCAGCGCCTGCTCGTCGTTGAGCTGGTAGACGGCGGCGTCGTCCGCGGTCTCGATGCCGACCAGCAGCTCTTTCGGGATGGGCAGGGCCGCCGTGCCCTTGAGGATCTCGGAGAGCACGCCCGGCGCGATCTTGCAGCCGCAGC
The DNA here is from genome assembly GCF_004016505.1 of Rubrivivax rivuli. Taxonomy (GTDB): domain Bacteria; phylum Pseudomonadota; class Gammaproteobacteria; order Burkholderiales; family Burkholderiaceae_C; genus Rubrivivax; species Rubrivivax rivuli. Next base: position 738,183 of record NZ_SACR01000002.1, read on the forward strand.
CACCGCCGTGCGACAGCGAGGTGAGGCGGGGCTCGGTGGCGGCGGTGGAAGCAGGCGTGGGAGTCATCGGGGCGTCTCGTCGGGGGTGCGTGCAATCAGGGAGCCCAGCAGCCGGTGCAGGGCGGCCTGCTCGGCTTCGGGGGTGAACAGCGGGGCGCGCAGCGCGCCCTGGGCGGCCAGCCTTTCGAGCATAGCCGGCTCGTCGCGCGCGCGTGCCAGCAGGGTGGCCAGGGCCGCGTCATCGCCCACATCGAAGAGACCCTCGTGGCCCTCGCCCAGCAGCCCGACGTTGCCGTCGATGCGCGAGGCCAGCACCGGCGTGCCGCTGCGCAGGGCCTCGATGACGACGTGCGCGCCGCCTTCCATGCGGCTGCTGTGCACCAGCACGTGCGCGCCCTGGATGCGCCGGCGCACGCTGGCGTGGGGCAGCCCGCCCAGCCAGCGGAAGCGCGGGTGCTGCGCCGCCAGCGCCGCGGCCTCGGCGCCGAGCGCGGGGTCGAGCGCGGCGCCGATGTGGTCGAGGTGGATGTCGGGGCGCCCGGTCAGGCGCTGTGCGGCGCGCCAGTAGGTGCGCGGGTCCTTCTCGTCGCGCAGGTGGCCCACCATCAGACAGCGCAGGTGTCGCGGGGTGCGGGCCTGCGGCGCGCGCGCGCTGCACGACTGCAGCACCACGTGGGCCTTGCTGCGCAACGCCGGCGGCAGGCTGCGCGCGCCGAGTTCGTTCAGCACCACCAGCGCATCGGCCAGCGCCAGCGACTGTCGGGCGGGTGCGTCGGTGGCGATGTCGCGGTAGAGGTCGGTGCCCGTCAGCACCACCACCAGCGGGCGCTGCGCCGCTGGGGACCGGGACGACCGCCACGCGGCGATGGAGGCGGCCGAACGCCGCGCATGCAGCGCGATCATCAGCGCCTCGTCGCCGCCCTGCCAGTGGCTGGTGAGGTGCACGCGGTAAGCTGGCCGCAGCAGCGCTGCCCAGCGGTGCGCCGTCTGCCAATTGCCGTTGTTGGCGTCTGCCAGCGCCGGCGTCACGATGACCAGGGATGATCGATGCACGATGCGAGCGTAGCGCCTGCGGCCCTGCAAGCCCGTCAGGGTGGCCCCAAAGCCCTGGCGCAGGCCCTGCAGGCCGCGCGCGCCGACACGCTGCGCCTTTTCGCGGCCTTCGAACACGCCCTGCCCGGTCTTCAGGTACCGCAGCGGGCCGAGCTCAACCCGCCGCTGTGGGAACTGGGGCACATCGGCTGGTTCCAGGCTCACTGGACCGAGAGATTCCCGGCCCGGCAGCGCGCGCGCGGGGCGCTGGCCGACCCCGCAGACCACCCGGGCTCGGCCGATGACGCGCTCTACGACTCCAGCCGCGTGCCCCATGCCGCGCGCTGGCACCTGCCGCTGCCCGATGCCGGGCGCACACGCGCACAACTGGCGCAGCAGCTGCGGGCCACGCTGGCGCTGTTGAAGGAGGCCGGCGACAGCGACGACGCGCTCTACGTCTTCCGCCTCGCGCTGCTGCACGAGGACATGCACCACGAGGCCGGTCTCTACATGGCGCGAAGCCTGGGTGTGGCGGTGGACGACGCCCGCTGGCTGCCGCAGCCGCTGACCGAACCCGCCGCGCCGCTGTCCTTGCCCGGCGGCCCGTGGCAGCTGGGCAGCCCGGACGGCGCAGGTTTCGTGTTCGACAACGAACGCCCGGCCCATGCCGTGGCGCTGCAGCCTTGCACCATCGACCGCCAGGCGGTGCGCTGGGCGGAGTTCCTGCCTTTCGTGGAGGCCGGCGGCTACACGCAGCCGGGCTTCTGGACGAAGGCCGGTGCACGCTGGCTCGGTGCACAGGGAGCACCGGCCGCCCCGCGCTACCTGCGCCAGTCGGCCGAAGGCTGGCTGCAATGGCACCAGGGCCGCTGGCTCCCGCTGAACCTGCACGAAGCCGCCTGCCACCTGAGCCTGCACGAGGCCGAGGCCTGGTGCCGCTGGGCCGGGCGCCGCCTGCCCACCGAGGCCGAGTGGGAATGCGCCGCCTGCAGTGCGCCGCAGGCCTTCCGCTGGGGCGATGTGTGGGAGTGGACGGCTAGCCCCTTCCAGCCTTTCGAGGGCTTCCAGCCCCACCTTTACCGCGACTACTCGGCCCCCTGGTTCGACGGCCGCCCGGTGCTGCGCGGCGCCTCGCACTGCACGCAGCCGCGCATGCGCCACCCGCGCTACCGCAATTTCTTTGCCGCGGCACGTACCGACGTGCCGGCCGGCTTTCGCAGCTGTGCGCTGTCAGCGGCAAGCCGCTAGAGTGCGGGCGCTGCAGGCGCCGTGAGCCCTTCGCCGCCGAGCCCCTTTCCACTTACCGAGTTCCCCATGCCCCATACCACCCGCCGCCGTTCCCTGTTCTCGCTGCTGGCCGGCGCCCTGCTCGCCTGGGGCTCGGCGGCGCAGGCGCAGCAGGTGCTGCGCGTCACCACCATCCCCGAGGAAGCCGCCACCGAGCAGGTGCGCAAGTTCACGCCGCTCGCCCAGTACCTGGAGAAGCAGCTCGGCGTGAAGGTCGAGTTCACGCCGGTCTCCGACTACCCCGCCGCGGTGGAAGCGTTGGTGAACAAGAAGGTCGACCTGGTGTGGTTCGGCGGCTTCACGCACGTGCAGGCGCAGCTGCGTTCGGGCGGCAAGATCGTCCCCATCGCGCAGCGCGAGGAAGACACGCAGTTCCGCAGCGTGTTCATCGCCAAGACCGACAGCGGCATCAAGAGCCTGGCCGACATGAAGGGCAAGCAGGTCAGCTTCGGCTCGCAAAGCAGCACCTCGGGTCACCTGATGCCGCGCAGCAACCTGCTGGCCGCCGGCATCAACCCGGAGAAGGACTTCCGCCGCATCGCCTACAGCGGCGCGCACGACGCCACCATCGCCAGCGTCGTCAGCGGCAAGGTGGACGCCGCAGCGCTCGACATCACCGTGTGGCGCAAGTTCGTGGCCGAGAACCGCGTCGACACCAAGGCCGTGGACGTGTTCTTCACCACGCCGCCCTTCTTCAACTACAACTGGTCGGTGCACGCCGACATGCCGGCCGACCTGCGCCAGCGCATCACCAAGGCGCTGCTCGACCTGAGCCCGGCCACGCCCGAAGGCGCGGAGATCCTGCGCCTGAACCGCGCCACGCGCTACATCCCCACCCAGGCCGAGAACTACAAGGGCCTGGAAGCAGCCGGCCGCAGCGCCGGGCTGCTGTGAGCCGCGTGAACGGGTGAGCAACGGCCTCTCGCTCGCGCTGCAAGACCTGGCGGCGCGCCACCCCGCGGCGCGGGCCGGTGCCGCGCCGGCCCTGCAACCCACCACCTTGCACATCGGCGCGGGCGAGGTGCTGGCCGTCATCGGCCCCTCGGGCGCGGGCAAGACCACGCTGCTGCAGGCTCTGGCCTGCGCCCTGCCGCCCAGCGCAGGCACGCTGGCCCTGAACGGCACCGACCCCTGGCGGCTGCCGCGCCGGCAGCTGCAGGCGCTGCGCGGCCAGCTCTTCCTGGCGCCGCAGGTGCCGCCGCTGCCGCCGCGGCAGCGCGTGGTGACGGCGGTGCTGGCGGGGCGGCTGCCGGCACTCTCGCTGGCGGCCAGTCTGCGCTCGCTGTTCTACCCGTCCGACATCCCGGCCGCCCACGCCGCGCTGGCGCGCTTCGACCTGGCCGACAAGCTCTTCGAACGCGTGGACCGCCTCTCCGGCGGCGAGCGCCAGCGTGTGGGGCTGGCGCGCGCGCTGCTCTCGCCGGCGCGGCTGTGGCTGGTGGACGAACCGCTCTCGGCGCTGGACCCGGCGCGCTCGCGCCAGGCCATCGACACCCTGGTGCACGAGGCGCGCGCCCGCGGCGTGACGCTGGTGGCCACGCTGCACCAGGTGGACGTGGCGCTGGCCCACTTTCCGCGCATCGTGGCGCTGCAGCAGGGGGCGCTCGCCTTCGACCTGCCGGCCGCGGAGGTGACGCGCGAGCGCCTGCTGCGCCTGTATGCGCAGCACGAACACGAGCTGCGCGGCGATGCGCCACACACCGCGGTGCCCGACATCCACCCCGCCCCGCCCGCGCCTGTGGCGATGCACTGCCGCTGAGCGCGGCGCCGGCCCCTCGAACCTGCCGCCATGACCCCGGCCCTGGCCACCACCGCCACCGCGCCCAGCCGCGACCCGGCCTGGCTGGGCCGCGTGTTCTGGCTGTGCGCTGCCGCTGTGGTGCTGGGGCCCATGCTGGTGGCCACCGAGTTCAGGCCCTGGGTGCTGTTCGAGCGCAGCAACCTGAAGGTGACGGGCCAGTTCCTGGCCTCCTTCCTGCCGCCGGCCCATGGCGCTGAATTTCTGGGCATGGTGCTGCGCGAGGCGTGGCGCACGGTGGCCATCGCCACGGCCGGCCTCACGCTGGCTTTCGTGCTGGCCGTGCCGCTGACGCTGGCCTCCACGCGGGTGCTGTCGGTGTCGGCGCTGTCGGGCCACATGGCCGGCGCGCCGGCGCTGCTGCGCCAGGCCGTGCGCTGGCTGCTCATCGTGCTGCGCAGCGTGCCCGAGCTGGTGTGGGCGCTGGTCTTCGTGCGCGTGGTGGGCCTGGGGCCCACGGCGGGCGTGCTGGCCATCGCGCTCACCTACGGCGGCATGCTGGGCAAGGTGTACGGCGAGATCCTGGAAAGCGGCGAGGCCCACGCCACCGAAACCCTGCTGCGCAACGGCAGTTCGCGCCTGCAGGCCTTCTTCTACGGCCTCTTGCCGCAGAACGCGGCCGAGCTGACCAGCTACACCGTCTACCGCTGGGAGTGCGCCATCCGCAGCTCGGTGGTGCTGGGTTTCGTGGGTGCGGGCGGCCTGGGCCAGCAACTGGACAACTCCATGAAGATGTTCAACGGCGGCGAGGTGTTCACGATGCTGGCGGTCTTCGTGGCCCTGGTGGCGCTGGCCGACCGCGTGAGCGCCGGCCTGCGCCGCGCGCTGGGATGAAGGCCGCCATGCGCGCGACACCCGACCCCATCCCCGTGCCCCCCAGCCTGTTCAGCGCGCGCTGCCGCGCCTGCTGGTTCTGCGCGGCCCTGCTGGTGCTGGTGGTGGCCAGCTTCGCCAGCCTGAACCTGCAGTGGGCGCAGTTCTTCAGCCTGGAGGCGGCGCGCAGCATGGGCCGCTTCCTGGGCGAGTTCTTCCCGCCCGACACCAGTCCGGCCTTCCTGGCGCAGGTGCTGCAGGCCACCTGGGAGACGCTGGCCATGTCGGCGCTGGGCACGGTGCTGGCGGCGGCCGCCGGCCTGCTGCTGGCGCTGCCGGCCAGCCGCCTGCACGACGGCGACGCCGCGCGCGGCCGCGGCCCCGTGCGCCTGCTGCTGAACGCGCTGCGCTCGGTGCCCGAGCTGGTGTGGGCCTCGCTGCTGCTCATCGCCGCCGGCCTGGGGCCGTTTGCCGGCACGCTGGCGCTGGCCACGCACACGGCCGGCGTGCTGGGGCGGCTGTTCGCCGAGGCCATCGAAAACGCGCCCAGCGGCCCGGGCGATGCCCTGCGCGTGCAGGGCGTGGGGCCGGTGCGCGTGTTCCTGTACGCCACGCTGCCGCAGGTGCTGCCGCAGCTGATGAGCTACTCGCTCTACCGCTGGGAGAACAACATCCGCGCCGCCGCCGTGCTGGGCGTGGTGGGCGCGGGCGGGCTGGGCCAGATGCTGAGCTTCCACATGGGCCTGTTCCAGATGGGCAAGACCGCCACCGTGCTGCTGGCCATGCTGGCGCTGGTGGCGCTGGTGGACCTGTGCAGCTACGTCTGGCGGCGCCAGCTCACGCGCTAGGGCGCTGCGCCGCCGACCAGATCTTGGCGGTCGAGGACGGAACGGTCAGGGCCGCTGCTGGCGACGGCGCGCCGTGAAGCCGAGGGCAGCCAGGGCCAGGCCGCACAGCGCGAGCCCCGAAGGCTCGGACACGGCGGAGTTGGGCGTCGGCGCACCCACGCCAGCGACAGCCCAGGTGCCAGGGCTGCCGAAAACCGCACCCGTGTGCACGACGGTGGGTGACATCGTGCAAGTCATCAGCGTCGCAGCGCCGGAGCACAGCGCATCACTGCTGCGGTCGTAGCGCGTGAGGCTGCCCGGCGAAAACTCGATGTTCACGGTGTCCATCACCTGCCGCAGTTGGAAGGCCCCGCCGGAGAAAAAGTGCTCGACCCCCACGTCCCACTGGCGGATGTTGCCCGCAGCGTCCGTCACGAACCTGAACCGCGCGCTCCGCCCCAACGCATTGGGGTTGGAGTCGTGGGCCAGTGTGAGCCTGCCGTCCGTGAAGACAAAGGCGTCCGGTGTCACGAAGCCGTTGAAGTTGCTGCCCAGCGCGGTGGCCATGGTCACGGACACCGAGAAGCTGTTGGCGCTGGTGTAGGCCGTACCTGAGCCGGACGACGAACTGAACTGGCCATAAGCGTTGCCGCTGTAGACGTAGGTCACCGGGGCAGCAGCGGCCACCAGGGCCACACCGGCCAGCGTGGCCATCACGCCAAAGGCTCGGATCCGTGAGAGAAGCATTGCTGTCCTTGGTGGCAGTCCGCTGCGGGGACCTCGCCCGCCCCCAAGCAAGAAGCACGCCCCGCGGATAAGTGGCTGTCAGAGCACAGGAAAGCGATCTGGCCCGACATTCGATGTCAAACAAGTCGACACCTGGGTGATGCTGGGCGGGGCGTCAGCACCCGCATGCACCCTCACCGTCGGAGCCACAGTCGGCTCGCGCACGAGCCGACATGGGCTGCGCCGACAGGTTCAGCCCCCCCCACAACGGCTAGGCCGCGCCAGGGCGCTGCGGCGCCCCGCGCAGCGGCGCGGGCACCAGCCACCGCTGCAGCCCCGCCAGCGCCGCCTGCACGGCCAGCGCCAGCAGCGCCGCCGGGATGGCCCCGGCCAGCATGCGTTGGGTGTCGTTGACGGCCAGCCCGGCCACGATGCGGTCGCCCAGGCCGCCTGCGCCCACGAAGGCCGCCACCGTGGCCGTGCCCACGTTGATGACGGCCGCCGTGCCGATGCCGGCCAGCAGCGTGGGCAGGGCCTGCGGCAGTTCCACGCAGCGCCAGGCCGCCCAGGGGCGCAGGCCCAGCGCACGCGCCGCGTCGCGCTGGCCCGCGGGCACGCTGGCCAGACCGGCGACGGTGTTGCGCACGATGGGCAACAGCGCGTAGAGAAACAGCGCCAGCAGCGCTGGCAGGAAGCCGATGCGGCCCAGCCACGCGATCAGGAAGGCCAGCAGCGCCAGCGAGGGCAGCGTCTGCAGCAGGCCCACCGCCGCCATCACCCAAGCGCCCAGGCGCGCACGGCGCTGCGCCAGCACGCCCAGCGGCACGCCCAGGCCCACCGCCATCAGCACCGAGCCGGCCACCAGCGCCAGGTGCTGCCCCAGCAGGCGGCCGAGATCGGGCGCGAAGATCAGGGCCAGAAGGCCGGGCGCTGCCGGCGCCGCGGCGGGGCCTGTGCGCAGGAAGGCGCCAGCCACCTCGGCGAAAGGCCGCCCGTCGATCTCCACCGCCGCGTTCATCGCGATCATCGCGGCCTCGTCGATGTGCCCCTGCAGCGGCGCCAGCGCGGCCAGCGCCGCGGCGGGCAGGTTGGCGCGCATCAGCAGCACCGCGTCATAGCGCGGGAAGAAACCCAGGTCGTCGCGCAGCACGCGCAGGCCCAGGCGGCCGATCTGCGCATCGGTGCTGTAGACGTCGATCAGGTCCACCTGGCCTTGCGCCAGGGCCTGGTAGGCCAGGCCGTGGTCGAGCGCGCGCGGCGCGGCCGGCTGCAGGCCGTAGCGCTGCTGCAGCCCGGGCCAGCCATCGGCCCGCACGAGAAACTCATGCGAGAGGCCCGGCCGCAACCGCGCGGCCGTGGCGGCGGGCAAGGCCGCCACGGCCGAAAGCGTGGCCACTCCAAGCCGTTGCGCATCGGCCTCGCGCAGCGCCAGCGCATAGCTGTTGTTGAAGCCCAGCGGCACCGCGGCCTTCAGGCCCAGCGGCGCCAGCCAAGTGTTCAGCTCGGCCAGCGTGGGCGGCGGCGCGCCGGGCGCGGGCTGGCGCTTGAGAAGTTCACGGACGATGGTGCCGGTGTACTCGGGGTAGAGGTCGATCTGCCCGCTGCGCAGCGCCTGCTCGAGGATGGCCGTGTTGCCCAGGCCCTGGCGGTGCACCGCGGCCACGCCGCCTTGCTGCAGCGCCAGGCGCGCCAGTTCGCCGAGCACGTAGCTCTCGGTGAAACGCTTCGAGCCCACCTGAATCGGCTCGGCGGCCGCCGCCGGCAGGGCGCGCAACGCGAGGGCCAGGCCCACAAGGGCGAAGCAGGCGGCACGCAAAACAGCGGGCAGAACAGCAGGCATCGGCCATTGTGGCGCTGCGGCCGGCGGGGAAAGCAGAGGGCTTGAGCCGCGTTCCCGCCTCGTCAAGCTTGCGGAAGCCACGTCCAGACCTGGAGCCCAAGAATGCAAGCACCGCCACCTGACCGGTGACCGCCCTTGGCAGACGCACAGGGCTGCATCGCCTCAAGACACCGGCTCGCGGACAACGCAAGCGCGCTGGGTCTGCCCATCCCTCTTCATCCCACCCGCAACGGAGACATCCATGACAGCACTAGGCACCCGCATCACTGGCCGTCTGGTCGGACGCCGCGTGGCCCCGCTGGCGCCTGCCGCCACAACCGCCCTGTTGGCACCCGGCGCCGGCCCCGAAGGCGTTGTCGCGCCGGCCAGTTCGCTGGACGGGCTCGTCAGACAGCTCTTGCAGGGGAAGTTGTCCGACGATCCCGGCATCCGCTTCGGCGATGGCTCCTTCTACCTGCCGACGCTGAAGGAGGTTCAAGACATCCTGGCGGCCAGCCGACTCGACCGCGAGAAGTGGCTGGAAGAGCGCTTCGACTGCGACGACTTTGCCTACGTCCTCAAGGCCGAGATGTCGGTCCACGCCTACCAATCAGCCGCCATGAAGTTCGGCCTCTGCGTGGGCATGGTCTGGGGCAATTTCGACTGGGTCGATGGCTACCACGCCGTGAACTGGTTCGTGGACAAACACGCCACGCTGCGCTTCATCGAACCGCAGGACGACGTGATCCACGACCTCGCCAGCTGCCGGGGTCAGATCAGCCTGCTGCTGGTGTGACGAGAGCCGTGGCGTGCTGCTGCACCTCGTGTTGAAGCTTGTCCAGCTCGGCCAGGGCAGGTCTGCCCCGTGTCCACGACCAGCTACCCTGGCGAGCGAGCGCCTCCATGTGCCGGGCGAGGCTGTTCTGCAGCACCGCGTGCAATGCGCCGTCGTTGCGCGCTCGCGCGGCGGCAGCGCCCGGTAGTGCGGGCTGCGGCGCCGTGTTTCAATCCGCGCCGTTGCCGCTCGCCTGGAACCCATGGCCCCTGCCGTCTCGCCGCTGTACTTGCTGGAACGCTTCGACGTGGGCGTGGTCCACCTCGACAACGCGCGCCACGTGACCGGCATGAACGAGTTCGCGCGGCGTGTGCTGCCGGTCGACCGCATGCAGCCCTTCAACCGCATGGTGCTGAGCTTCCACCCCGAACGCTCGCAGCCCAAGGTCGAATTCCTGCTCGATCAGGCAGCTTCCTGCCCGGTGGCCAACCCGCCGCCGATGACGATGATCATCAACATCCCCGAACGGGTGCTGCTGATCAAGGTGGCGCGCACGGCTGACGGCGAACAGCGACCCACAGGCTATGTGCTGGTCTTCTACGACATCACCGAGCTGGTGGCCGCCAACGAGCAGCCGGGGCCCGATGCCCAGGCCGTGGTGCGGCGCCAGCTGCAGAAGATTCCCACGGTCTCCGGCCAGAAGATCGTCTTCGTCGAGGCCGACGAGGTGTTGCGGCTGAACAGCGACGGCCACTACACGCGCGTCGTCACCGCCGAGGCCAACCAGTTCTGCAACCTCAGCATCGGCGACCTGGAAACGCGGCTGGACGCCGAGCACTTCATGCGCGTGCACCGCAGTCACATCGTCAATCTGCGCCATGTCACGCAACTGCTGCGCGTGGACGGCCGGCTGGTGCTGACCCTGCGCGGCGACACCACCGAGGTGCCGGTCTCGCGCACCAGCAGCAGCGCCTTGATGGCCCGGCTGGGCATCGCGCCGGCTTCGGTGGCCACGCGCCAGACTTAGGCCAGGCTCCAGCCCAGGCTGGGCCCAGGGTTAGTCCGGGGCAGGACTTTCCCGTAGTGCAGCGGGCCGCAAACCGGCCCGGCTTCGCTTCGTGCAGCGCAACTGCAGTTCGTGCAGAAACGCGGCGCTTGGCGCGCTCTCGGGCGCCGCCACCCACAGTCCCGGCGCCAGCGCGCCTTTGGACATCAAGTCAAGAATGGCCTCCCGCTAAAAACACACCAGCTGGAGACGCCTTCGATGATCCCACCCGCCTTCGATTACCACGCGCCCCGCACCGTGGATGAAGCGATTGCGCTGCTCGGCAGTCTGGGCAGCGATGCCAAGCTGCTGGCCGGCGGCCACAGCCTGCTGCCGATGATGAAGCTGCGCTTCGCCCAGCCGGCGCACCTGATCGACATCAACCGCATCCCCGAACTGCGCGGCATTCGCGAAGAGGGCAACGAGGTCGTGATCGGCGCGATGACGGTCGAGAACGAGCTGATCGCCAGCCCCCTGCTGCAGGCCAAGGTGCCGCTGCTGGCCGATGCGCCCAAGCAGATCGCCGACCCGCAGGTGCGCAACCGCGGCACCATCGGTGGCGACATCGCGCACGGCGACCCGGGCAACGACCATCCGGCCATCAGCCTGGCACTGGATGCCACCTTCGACCTGCAAGGCCCCCAGGGCAAGCGCAGTGTCAAGGCCGCCGACTTCTTCCTCGGCACTTACACCACCGCGCTGGCCGAAGACGAGATCATGGTCGCCATCCGGGTGCCGGCTTTTGCACCCGGCACCGGCTGGGCCTACGAAAAGCTCAAGCGCAAGACCGGCGACTGGGCCACGGCCGGCGCCGCCGTGGTGCTGCGCCTGAGCGGCGGCAGCGTCAGCCATGTGCGCATCGCGCTGACCAACCTGGCGCCGATGGCCATCCGCGTGCCCGCCGCCGAAGCCGCGCTCTTGGGCCAGCCGCTCAGCGCCGCTTCGATCGCTGCCGCGGCCCAGGCGGCCCAGACCGCCGCCGACCCCGCCGAAGACCTGCGCGGCGACATCGCCTACAAGACCGCGATGGCCGGCCAGATGGTCAAGCGCGCGATCCAGGCTGCCGCTGCGCGCTGCAGCTGAACTTCAAGGAGCACACCCATGGCGAAGAAACTGATCAGCGTGAAGGTCAACGGCCGCACGCAGGAGAAGGCGGTCGAGCCGCGCACGCTGTTGATCCACTTCCTGCGTGAAGAACTCAGCCTGACCGGCGCGCACATCGGCTGCGAAACCAGCCATTGCGGCGCCTGCACCGTCGACATCGACGGGCAGAGCGTCAAGAGCTGCACCCACCTGGCGGTGCAGTGCGACGGCTCTGAGGTCTTGACCGTGGAAGGCCTGGCGAACGCCGGCGTGCTGCACGCCGTGCAGGAAGGCTTCTACAAGGAACACGGCCTGCAATGCGGCTTCTGCACGCCGGGCATGCTGATGCGCGCCTACCGCTTCCTGCAGGAGAACCCGAACCCGAGCGAAGCCGAGATCCGCGCCGGCATGGCCGGCAACCTGTGCCGCTGCACGGGTTACCAGAACATCGTCAAGGCCGTGCAGTACGCCGCGGCCAAGCTGCAACAGAACGAGAAGGTGGCCGCATGAATGCTCCTGTTGATCCGACCGTGCTCGAACGCAAGGACGCGCTGCAAGGCCTGGGCGACAGCCGCCTGCGCAAGGAAGACGCGCGCTTCATCCAGGGCAAGGGCAATTACGTCGACGACATCAAGATGCCCGGCATGCTGCACATGGACATCGTGCGCAGCCCCTACGCCCATGCCCGCATCAAGAGCATCGACAAGAGCGCTGCGCTGGCCGTCCCCGGCGTGATCGCGGTCTTGACCGCCGACGACCTGAAGCCGCTGAAGCTGCACTGGATGCCGACATTGGCCGGCGACGTTGCGGCCGTGCTGGCCGACGAGAAGGTGCACTTCCAGATGCAGGAGGTCTGCGTCGTCATCGCCGAAGACCGCTACGCCGCGGCCGACGGCGTGGAGGCCGTGCAGGTCGAATACGAAGAACTGCCGGTGGTCATGGACCCGTACGAGGCGCTGCAGCCCGGCGCCCCGGTGCTGCGTGAAGACCTGGCCGGCAAGACCAGCGGCGCCCACGGCCCGCGTGAACACCACAACCACATCTTCACCTGGGAGGCCGGTGACAAGGCTGCGGCCGACGCTGCCTTCGCTGCCGCGCCGGTGGTGGTGAAGGAACACATCTTCTACCCGCGTGTGCACCCCTGCCCGCTGGAGACCTGCGGCTGCGTGGCCAGCTTCGACCCGGTGCGCGGCGAGCTCACCACCTACATCACCAGCCAGGCGCCGCACGTCGTGCGCACGGTGGTCAGCCTGCTGTCGGGCATCCCCGAGAGCAAGGTGCGCATCGTCAGCCCCGACATCGGCGGCGGCTTCGGCAACAAGGTCGGCATCTACCCGGGTTATGTCTGCGCCATCGTCTCGTCCATCGTGCTGGGCAAGCCGGTGAAGTGGGTGGAAGACCGCATCGAGAACATCAGCTCCACGGCCTTTGCACGGGACTACCACATGGACGGCGAGATCGCCGCCACACCCGACGGCAAGATCACCGGGCTGCGCGTCAATGTCGTGGCCGACCACGGCGCTTTCGACGCCTGCGCCGACCCGACCAAGTTCCCTGCCGGCCTCTTCCACATCTGCAGCGGCAGCTACGACATCCCGGCCGCGCACGCCAGCGTCAAGGGCGTGTACACCAACAAGGCGCCAGGCGGCGTGGCCTACCGCTGCAGCTTCCGCGTCACCGAAGCGGTGTACCTGATCGAGCGCATGGTCGATGTGCTGGCCCAGAAGCTGGGCATGGACAAGGCCGAGATCCGCGCCAAGAACTTCATCCGCAAGGAACAGTTCCCCTACACCAGCGCCTTCGGTTTCGAATACGACAGTGGCGACTACCACGCCGCGCTGGACAAGGTGCTGGCTGCCGTGGACTACAAGGCGCTGCGCGCCGAGCAGGCCGCCAAGCGCGCCGATCCGAACTGCCCCACGCTGATGGGCATCGGCCTGGTCACCTTCACCGAGGTGGTGGGGGCCGGCCCCAGCAAGATGTGCGACATCCTGGGCGTGGGCATGTTCGACTCGTGCGAGATCCGCGTGCACCCGACGGGATCGGCCATCGCGCGCATGGGCACCATCACGCAGGGCCAGGGCCACCAGACCACCTATGCGCAGATCATCGCCACCGAGCTGGGCCTGCCCAGCGAGGTGATCCAGGTCGAGGAAGGTGACACCAGCACCGCGCCCTACGGCCTGGGCACCTACGGTTCACGCTCGACGCCGGTGGCCGGCGCGGCCATCGCGCTGGCAGCGCGCAAGATCCATGCGAAGGCCCGGAAGATCGCGGCGCACCTGCTGGAAGTGGGTGAGAACGACCTCGACTGGGAGATCGACCGTTTCAACGTCAAGGGCGACCCGGCGCGCCACAAGACGATGAAGGACATCTGCTGGGCCGCCTACAACAACGTGCCGCCCGGCCTGGAGATGGGTCTGGAAGCCGTGCACTACTACGACCCGCCCAACTTCACCTACCCCTTCGGCATCTACCTGGCCGTGGTGGACATCGACCGCGCCACCGGTGAAACCAAGGTGCGCCGCTTCTATGCGCTGGACGACTGCGGCACGCGCATCAACCCGATGATCATCGAAGGCCAGATCCACGGCGGCCTCACCGAAGGCTTCGCCGTCGCGATGGGCCAGCAGATGCCGTTCGACGCGCAAGGCAACCTGCTGGGCAACACGCTGATGGACTACTTCCTGCCCACCTTCGTGGAAACGCCGCACTGGGAGACCGACCACACCGTCACGCCCAGCCCGCACCACCCGCTGGGCGCCAAGGGCGTGGCCGAGTCGCCGCACGTCGGCAGCATCCCCACCTTCACCAGCGCGGTGGTCGATGCTTTTGCACACCTGGGCGTGACGAACATGACCATGCCGCACAGCGCCTACCGCGTCTGGCAGCAACTGGTGAAGAGCGGAGTGGCCCTGTAAATGGAGGTCAAGCTCGACAAGCGTTACGAGCTCGCGGTCAGCGCCGAGCAGGCCTGGGCCGTGCTGTGCGACATCCACGCGGTGGCGCGCTGCATGCCCGGTGCGCAGATCACCGAACAGCTCGATGCCACGCACTACAAGGGCACGGTGAAAAGCAAGATCGGGCCGGCGGTGATGCAGTTCGGGGGCGACATCGAGGTGCTGGGCCTGGATGCGGCTGCGAAGTCGATGCAGATGCTGGGCAAGGGCGCCGACAAGAGCGGCTCTTCGGCCTCGATGGAGCTGAAGGCGCATCTGGCGGCCGGGGCCACGGCCGGCACTTCGGTGCTGGTGGGCGAGGCCACCATCGTCGTCAGCGGCAAGCTGGCGCAGTTCGGCAGCCGGCTGCTGGTGCCGGTGTCCGACGCCATGCTGGCGCAGTTCGCCGACAACTTCCGCGCAGCCGCTGCGGCGGTGCCGGCGCCCGAGCCTGCGCCTGCGGCCACGGCCGCCGGCACCGCCCCCGCAGCGCCGGCCGAGCCGCGTGCCGCGGTGGTGGTGACCCCGGCGCCGGTGAAGGAACTCAACGCGCTGGCCCTGATGTGGACGGTCTTCCGGGGCTGGCTCGCCGGCCTGTTCGGCGGCAAGCGCGCATGAGCGGAGAAGCCGGCCTGCGCGAGCGCCTGCACCAGGCCGGCTACATCGCCGACGAGGCGCTGGCCACCACGCTCTGGCTGGCCAGCGAGCTGCAGCGCCCGCTGCTGATCGAAGGCGATGCCGGCGTCGGCAAGACCGCGCTGGCGCTGGCCCAGGCCCGGGCCCTGGGCCGGCGGCTGGTGCGCCTGCAATGCCACGAAGGCCTGGACCTGGCGCAGGCGGCCTACGAATGGAACTACGGCCGGCAACTGCTGGCCATCCGCTTGCACGAAACCAGCGCGCAGGCCGTGCGCGAAGCCGACCTGTTCGCGCGTGATTACCTGCTGGAACGCCCGCTGCTGACCGCCTTGAGCAGTGAGCAGCCCTGCGTGCTGCTGATCGACGAGATCGACCGCGCCGACGAAGCCTTCGAAGCTTTCCTGCTGGAGGTGCTGGCCGACTGGCAGATCACCGTGCCCGAACTCGGCACCCTCACGGCGCGCCACGTGCCGGCCGTGCTGCTGACGAGCAACGGCACCCGCGAACTCAGCGACGCGCTGCGCCGCCGCTGCCTCTACCACTGGCTGGACTACCCGACGCTGGCGCGTGAGATCGCCATCGTGCGCGCCACGCTGCCCGACGCCGAAAGTGCGCTGGTGGAACAGTCCGTGGCCTTCGTGCAGCGCCTGCGCAAGGAAGACCTCGGCAAGACCCCCGGCGTGGCCGAAACGCTCGACTGGGTGCGCGCCCTGAACCGCCTGGGCCACGCGGCCGTGCCCGAAGACCCGCATGCGCTGACCCACACGCTGGCCTGCCTGCTGAAGACGCGCGAAGACCGTTTCCAGTTCGGCCCCGATCGTGTGCGGCAGCTGATGGAAGGCCGTCACCGGCAGGCCACCGAAGGCGTCGCGGTGAAGCCGGCGGGTGGCGCCTGAAACCATGCAGGCCGCCACCCACGCCGAACCTCTGCAGGCCATCGCCGGCTTCGCAGCGCTGCTGCGTGAACACGGGCTGAAGGTGGGCGTGGCCGAGCAGCAGGCCTTCGTGCGCGCCGCGCTGGCGCTGCCGGCGCAGCGCAGCGCGCAGATCGATGCCGCCTGGCGCGCCATCGCCTGCCACGATGCACGTTCTTGGCGGCAGTGGCCCGAGCTTTTCGACCGCTACTGGCGGCCCCACCGCAGCACGGGGCGTGTGCGTGTCAGCGGCCAGACGCGGCCGGCGCGCGACATCCGCCAGGTGGTGCAGCAGCTGCAGCAGTCGCTGGCTGACAACGGCAGCACGCCGCCGCCAGGCCGGCAGTCGCTGGACACGGCCTTGCAGTCCGCGCCCGAAGCCGAAGGCGGCAGCGACAGCGACGCCGCGCCGCGCGCTCAAGGCGGCGCCAGCCGCACCGAAGCCTTGCACGACCGCGGCCTGTCGCAGTGGCTGCCGCAGGATCTGGCCTTGCTCGATCAACTCGCCGAACGCATCGCCCGCCGCCTGCGGGTGCGCCTGACACGCCGCTGGCAGGACGACCCGCGCGGCGCGCGGCTGGATGTGCGCCGCACCCTGCGCGCCAGCCTGAAGACCGGCGGCGTGCCCATCACGCCGGCCTGGCGCCGGCAGCGGCGCGAGAAGCCACGCGTCTTCATCCTGGTGGATGTCAGCCGCTCGATGGAGACCCACGCGCAGCTCTTCCTGCGCATCGCGCGCGCCTTCGTGCAGGCCATCGGCGCGCGTGTCTTCGTCTTCCACACGCGGCTGGCCGAAGTGACGCCGCTGCTGCTGCGCGATTCGGCGACGGTGCAGGAAAAGATCAACGCGGTGACCGCCGGCTTCGGTGGCGGCACACGCATCGCCACCAGCCTGGCCGACTTCCACGGCGTGCATGCACGCGCACAGCTCAACCGCAGCGCCCAGGTGTGGGTGCTGTCCGATGGGTTTGATGCCGATGAGCCGCAGCAGCTGGCCGACGAGCTGGCGGCGGTGCGCAGCCGCGGCGCGCGCATCACCTGGTTCCACCCGGCCGACCAGCGCCCGCAGTCGCAGGCGGTGCAGACCGCGCTCCCGCTGGTGCAGCGTTTTGTCCGCCTGAACAGCCTGCGCGATCTGGCGCTGGCTGCCGATGCCTTGAATTGAAGAAGAAAGGACGTTCACGATGAACAGCCTCGACATCCTGTCCGCCGCGCAGCGCCTGCAGCAGCAGGGCCAGCCTTATGCGCTGGTGAGCGTGCTGCGCGTGCTGGCCCCCGCATCGGCCAAGCCCGGCGACAAGGCCATCGTCACCGCCGAAGGCATCCAGCAAGGCTGGATCGGTGGCGGCTGCGCACAGCCCGCGGTGATGCGCACGGTGCGCCTGGCCTTGCAGGACGGCAAGGCGCGCGTGATCCGCATCGCACCCGCCGAAGACGGCAGCGTGCGGGAACTGGACGATGTGCTGGAGTTCGGCATGAGCTGCCATTCCGGGGGCACCCTGGAGCTCTTCGTCGACCCGATGCTGCCGGCCGCACGCCTGACGGTGATCGGCGACACACCGCTGGCCGCCGCGCTGACGGCGCTGGCCCCGCGTGTCGGCCTGCCGGTGACGGTGCTGGCCCAGGGGGCCGATGCGGCGCGCTTCCCCGACGCCACGCGCGTCGTCCCCAGCGACGAGCCCGGCGCCGACATCGGCCCCGGCAGCTTCGTCGTCGTGGCCACCCAGGGCCGGCGCGATGTGCAGGGGCTGCGCGCCGCGCTGTCGCTGCACGCACGCCAGGTCTTCTTCGTCGCCAGCGCGCGCAAGGCCGGTGTGCTGAAGGCGGCGCTGCTGGAATCCGGTGCCGACGCCGCGGCGGTGGACGCCATCGTCGCGCCGGCCGGCCAGGCCATCGGCGCGCAGACGCCAGAAGAGATCGCGCTGTCGGTGCTGGCCGCGGTGGTGGCGGCGCGGCGGGGTGCGCCGGCCGGGGCGCCTGTCGAGGCGCCTGTCGAGGCGTCTGTCGCTGCACCGGCAGCGGCTGCGGCGCCCGCCCTTCGTCCCAAGCCCCTGCCCCTGCCCCTGCCCGAGCTGCCGGTGATCGGTGGCTCGTGCTGCGGCGGCGGCAAGTCCTGAGAGCGGCCTGATGGGATGCATCCTCAAAGGCGGCGGCGGTCTCTACAGCCGCGTGGTGGTGGGCGCCGTGCTGCTGGCCGCGGGCAGCGGCTCGCGCATGGGCCACAAGCCCAAGAGCCTGCTCGAACTGGGCGGTGTGCCGCTGATCCGCAGGCAGCTGATCGCGCTGTCGGGCGCCGGTGTCGACGAGGTCGTCGTCGTGCTCGGCCACCACGCCGAGCTGATCGAGCCGGTGGTGCAGACCTTCCCGGTCACGCTGGTGCGCAACCTGAACCCGGACGACGGCCAGGTCTCGTCGCAGCGCCTCGGGCTGGCCGCCCTGGGCGGCAAGCTGGATGCGGTGATCGTCGCGCTGGCCGACCAGCCGCTGATCAACGCGCAGGACATCACCGCACTGATCGGCGCATTCAAGAAGCGGCCCGAAGGCACGTCGGTCGTCTTTCCGCAGGTCAACGGCGAACGCGGCAACCCGGTGATGTTCAGCAACGGGGTGCGTGAACAGATCCTGGCCGGCGCGGCGAACGTCGGCTGCCGGCAATGGCAGGCCGCGAACGCGCAGGACGTGGCGCCCTTCGTCACCGACAACCGGCGCTACCGCGTCGATGTCGACACGCCCGAAGACCTGGAGGCCTTCACGCGCGACACCGGCCATGTGCTGCGCTGGCCGGCGGCCCTGGCTGTGGCTTGAAGCCGGCATGAAGGCGCCATGAACCCCGGCCTGCAGCTGCTGTGGCCCACGCCGCTGGGCGTGCACCGCCACGCGCAGGCCGAGGCGCTGAACCCGCTGCTGGTGCGCATCTTCGGCGCGCTGCGGGCCACCCAGCTGCACGCCCGCGGCCAGGCCCCGGGCGCGGCCTTCTTCGCGAGTGACGACGATCTGCTCACGCGGGTGCAGTTGCCCGAGTGGCAGGCCTTCGTGCGCTTCATCGTCGCCAGCCTGCGCGACACCGTGAGCGCGGCCAATGCGCAGGCCTGGCCGGTGGGCGGCCTCGACCTGCAGGTGGCCCTCGAGGGCCTGTGGTTCCAGACCAGCCGTGGCGGTGCCTTCCACGACGTGCACACCCACGGCAACTGTTCGTGGTCGGGTGTCTACTGCGTGCAGGTGGACGACGAGGCGCAGCGCACGGCCCATCCGGTCTACGGCGCGATGAACGGCGTCACGCGCTTTTATGGCCCGCCTTTCGCCACGCTGGGCGGCGCGCACGTCGACCTGGGCAATGCCTATCTGCAGCCGCCGCATGTGGACGTGGCCCCGGTGCCGGGGCAGCTGCTGATCTTTCCGTCGTGGCTGGCGCACCAGGCGCTGCCCTATGACGGCGAGCGTGAACGTGTGATCGTGTCCTTCAACGCCAGCGTGCACGCGGCGCGCGGCGGCGACAGGCTGCACGGCTACAGCGCCGCATGAGGGGCCCGGCAGCCGCTGCGCTGCGCCTGGCACTGGCCCGCAGCATCGCCTGGGCCGTGCACACCAGCGGCTGGCTGGTGTTGGGGGCGCTGGGCGCGCAGCTGTGGCCGCTGCAGTTCGGTGGCTTGTTGCCGACGGCGCTGTGGCTGGGCCTGCTGGCCTTCGTGCTGCAGGCCCAGGCAGGCCGCACGCTGACGGCCCGCACGGTGCGTGCCGCCTGGCTGCTGGCCGCCGCGGTCTTGCTGCTGGCCTCCGCGAGCGCGCAGCCGCTGTGGTTGATCTGCAGCTGGGCGGCTGCGTCGGCCGCGTCGAGCTGGACCGTGCGCCTGTCGCGCGGAGCTGCACGCACACCATGGCGGCAGGCGCTGGTGCCGGCGGCTGCGGGCGTGGCAGCCGGGGGGGCCTGCGGGCTTCCTGCATTGCTGGCGGGCCTGCCCGCCTGGTGGCCACTGCCCGCGCTGGGGCTGATGGTGGGCGGCGCCGCGCTGACGCTGTACCGCGCACCCGCGCGCCAGGGTTGCCGCTGGGGCGCGCTGGACGAGTGGCGCGCGCTGCAGGGCCTGGACGCCGCCGGCTGGCGCGCCGCGTGGGCCCAGGCCGATCTGCCGCAGCGCCTGTCGGCCGCGGCCATGTTGCCGATGATGGCCGGGCTGCCGACCATGCTGGCGCTGTGCACGCCGGCCGGCGCCAGACCGCTGACGGTGGTGGTGCTGCACCTGTCGGCGATGGCGCTGCCGGCGTGCTGTGCGGGTGCGTGGCGTCGCATCGAGCGGCCCTGGGACGCAGCCCTGCCCTGCGCCGCGCTGCTGATCGGCGGGGGCCTGGCGCTCACCGTGCTGCCCCTGCTGCAGGGTCTGATGGCGGCCACGCTGCTGCATACCGCAGCCTGGAGCCTGGCCTGGGTGCGCGGCCTGCAGGGCGGTGTTCAGGCCAGCCTGCGCAGCACGGCGGCCGTGCAGGCCGTCACACCCCGTGCCGCGGCCCTCACGGCCGCCGCTGGGGTTTTGCTGCTGGGCCTGGCCCTCGCTGGGCTGGGCCCGATGGCGCTGTGGCTGATCCATGCAGCACTGGCCACGCTGGCTCTGTGCTGGTGGTTGACCCGGGTGTGGCAGCGCAGAGCGACGGCCGCCGGCCTATGACGGGTGGTGCCGTGATCCGTTGGAATAAGGTCTGTCGGCTCGGCCCCACGAACCGCCATTGTTTTTGATGCGGGAAATGCCTGTCGGTTGGTCAGCCTTGGCGCCGGTCAGTTTGCATTTTCGGAACAACGTCGGTCGGGACCTGTAACACGACGCGCCGAGCGTGCAGTCTACGAGACGCGAGGCCGGACGCCGCTACGTCAACGGCGCTTGCACGACTCACCGAGCCGCGGGCCGGCACATGGCTTCGCGTTGTTCCTGATCGAATACCCATGCCGCGGCGCGGCGATATTGCGGCGGTGCAAGCCCATCCAGAAATCCTCGCCTGAGCGTGGACAGAAGCATCCGTCGCCGTTGTACTGGGCTGATGCCCACTTCAAGAAGAGAAGCATTGAAGGCGGACAGACCGCCAAGGACCAAAGCTTCAAGGCGTGAGGGCTGCGGCGTTGCGAGGTGACACCCCGACTGCGCCACTGGGCCGGCCGAACCGCTGGACCATGTACCGGCAGCCACGGCCACGGAACTCAAGAGAGCATCGCATCGACGAGGATCCACACAGTGGACGCTAGTGCCTCCACGAATGGTCCTGGCGACGCGACGCCAGCAGTCCAGTAGGCGCATGCGCATGAGAACTCGGTCGCGGTGGTTCATACAAGCTCTCCCAGTCGGCAACCCGAGGGTGGCAGAGCACTGGCTCATAGTGTGAGCTTAAGGCGACCTCGTCAAGCACGCCACAGGACGTCCGGCCTTCCTCGGGGCTGGGTCACGTGACGGGGCACCAGATGGCAGCGGTCTCATCGCCGAGGGGATAGCACCTGCCTGCCAGGTACTCGCAGCCCACCCAGCAGCACACCAGCGCATCGATCGCATCTTCGAAGGGTTTGAGCGCGGCCAAGCTGTGCACCTCGGACGCATCGGGTAGCGGGATCGCGATGCCGTCGATGTGGGCTGCCAAGCCGGCAAGGATGGCCGCAAACTCGTGCAGGAGCCGTTCGATGCGTTCATCGATCGACGCGCCCTTCCAATACTTCAACGCCTTGCCGACCTTGTAAGGAACCCTTCGGTCACGACCAAGGAGCGACAGGAGTGCGGGGTGTGGATAAACCTCGACTAGCCGGCGAGGCGTGCCGATCGGGGTGGTTGCCGTCGAAATGGGGTAGCCAGCCTCGGAGAGCTTCCGGGAGAGATTGGCGCCGAGCGGACCAGGCCGAATCGGTCCAGGCGAGTGGGCCGAGCACCATTTCGCGCCGAAGGATCGCGAGACCTCACGATCCGCCGTACGACGGCGCACGATCGGGACGGTCGCCACGGGCATGTCCAGGGTGATGAGCGTCGGGTGTTCGCCCGTGTGTTGTTCTGCTGCCCGCAGCAGCTTGGCCAGATCGGGAGACGAGCCAACGCTACTGCGACCCCAGTGGGCTTCGCCGCCTTCAGCTTGTTCGATGAACGACTCGTAGCTGGGGGCCGTGACGACGTATCGCCAGCGACGATCCCGCTGCTGGACGAGCGCTACGCCACTCGGCTCCGTAGTGGTCCAGGCGGCGTCGATACCAAGGACAGTGGTCATGGGGTTGAGGCTGTTGGCGCAGTTCGCTCGGCACTTCCGAGTGACCAACCGCTCGATGGGGTTCAAGAAGACGGGGGCGGTCGCAGCGGCCGTCGGAGACCACCGCCGGGTTAGCACAGCTGCTTACGCCTGCTTGACGCCCGACCGGACGAAGGCGATGTCCACCAGCGCGCGGTGCTCTAGCTCCAGTCGCTCAGCGCTCACACCAAGCCGCTCCGCATAACGGCGTTTCATGCCGGCGAACACATCTTGTACGACTGCACCAAGGGATTGCTGCGGCAGCAGACGGCTGAACCGGTACAGGTCGTCGGCAAGCATGGCCTCCCTACTGGTCACCTCGAACGCAGCGCCCGCATCGTCGGTGGCCACCCGCATGGCGCACATGGCCCAGAAGCAGGTGGCCCAGCACTCGAGGACATCCTCTGGAAGCCCCTGGTTGTCGTCCGCCTCCAGGTGCAGGCTCTTGATGAGCGGAGGTCTTGCCGCGGCGTGATCGCGGAAGAACTCGAAAAGCAGTCGTCCAATGCGGCCACGCCAGCTTGCATCGCCTCTGGACGGCAGCACCTGCCGGCGGCGAACTTCGGCGTTCAAGTCCTTTGGCCGCAGGTCGGCCTTCTTGCTCCCCGCGCCCAGTACCACCACAAGGAGCGCGCGAAGTCGTAGCAAGTCGACGACCCCCAGCGGTTGAGTCTGGGCCCGTTCTCGCAAGGTCTTGAGGAACGCTTCAACGCCGTCGACGATGCTGCGCTGCGTGTCTTGAACGTAGCGCTGGCGCTGCTGCAGGAGTCGCTTCGACTCATCGGTGGCGTCCGCTTTTGAAGCGCTCGTTGAGGACGCCTGCACATCGCCCGCCTCCACGGCGGCTGCGCCGTCGGAGGTCTCGTCACCCATGCCCAAGTCGGGTGCCTTTGCGTCGTCCTCGGGCGCCTCTGCAAGGTCCAGGGCTGCCCGCTTACCAATGAGCGCGTTGAGGAAGCTCCGCACCGACTCGTGATGCGTCGAGGCCAAGTGGCTGACCAAGGTCTCCGGCTGGATCCGGGCCACCCTGGCATCGGCCGGGAGTGCGGCCAGCGCAGCCATGGTCGAGACGCCCGCTTCCTGCAGGCGGGACGTCTGGATCCGGGTGATCCCCGCCACCTGAGACAAGTGGTCATCGGCCAGGCGCCGCCTCTCGCAGCGCTTGCTCCAGTGGCACAGGTCGCAGTGCTCACAGGGCACGGGATAGGGGGCCTGGCGGGTCGCACCAAGCAGCCCCTCGATCGCAGCGAGGAACCGAGTCCGCAGCGACTCGAGGTAGTGCGCGTAGTCCGCGACGCGAAAGTTGCGCTCGGTGCCATCGCCGAGAACGACATGCATCTGACGCGGCGCGACGCCCTGAGCCTTGGCCACCAGGTCGCTATAGAACGCGAGCTGCAGCAGGAACTTGGCCTTGGGTGACCGCGCCAGCTTGGTGTCGGCGACCTCGTAAGACCAGGCGCCCAGCGACGACGCCACGCCATCCACGCGCCGAAGAAAGTCCGCGTGCCCCACCCAGCAGCCGTCACGAAGCGTGGCCTGGTAGATCACCTCGACCCCTGCGCGCATGGCCGCCAGCGTCGCCTGCACCCTGTCCGAGATGCTTCCGCCGCCCGCAGCGATATCCACCACCTGGCGTCCTTGCGTGTGCTGGTCCGCGAGGTGGCGCTTCTCGTGCGCGTCGCCCTTGTCGGCGATGAGCTGCTGCGACTCGTCGGCCTGACTGCGTTCGGCGCGAAGGGCCTCGTCGTCCAGCGCCCGAAGATCGAGCGCGCTCAGATGCTCGCACTCGAGAAAGGCGACCAGGTCGGTCGCCGAGTAGAGGCGCTCGCCCTCGACCCGCTGCATCAGGCGGCCTCTCCGCCAGCGCGCAGGCGGCGGGCGTGGTCCTGCAGGGTCAGCAACCGGCGCTCGATCTCCTCGCCCATGATCCGGGCGCGGTTGTGGATCTTTTCGCCGCCATTGATCACGGTGCGCGCCGTGGTCTGGATCTCCTCGAAGCCGGCAATCTGCTTGCGGATGGCCTCGATGGCCGCGTCCATCTCCGCCAGGCTGGCGGCCTCTTCTTCGTCGTCCCGGCCGGCACGCACGGCCAGCGCTTTGGCCGCCTGGTAGGCGGCCTTGAGCCGGATGTCGGTTGCCGCGTCGTCGTCGTCCCAGATGACGACGATGTCGTTGCCCCAGCGCCGCAGCTCGGGCAGACCGACGGGCGCGGTGCGCGCTGCGTGGACGAACAGGCACACCGAGGCACCCCGATTGCGCCGCGCCTCGTCGGCCTCCTCGAGCGTGGCCTTGAGCGTCATGCCGTCGCGGGCCTTGGCCTCCACGACGATGGCCGCACCCGGCGCTGCGGAGTCCGGCCCCAGCGTGACGACGAAGTCGCCAACCTTGCTGCGCGGGACCGTGCCGGTCGTGGCGCCGACCGCGTCGAGCACGTCGTCGCCGTCGATGCAGGAGGCTTGCAGTTGCTCGCCCACCCGCGCCTCGAACTCGTTGCCGTGCTGCGTGCCACGTCGAGACTCGTCGCGCCGGACCACCAGCTTCTCCAGGATCCCTGTCACGCGCAGCTCGAACTCGCGCGAGCGCTCGGTCTGCGCACGCTCGAGGCTCTCGATCCGCTGCACGATCCGCGTCAGGCCGGACTCCGGGTTGTCGAGCGAGAACTGGGCACTGATTTGGCTCTGCGCGCTCTCCACCCGGCCGACAAGGCGGGACAATGCAGAGTTCTCGTCGTCGAGCGAGAACTCGCCCACGACCGACGCCACCTTCTCGCCCAGGTTGCGCTCCAGGTCGCCGTGGCGGTCCTTCAGCTCGCGCACCAGCCGGCTCAAGGCGCTCTCCGGGCGGTCGAGCGTGAACTCGGCGGTGATGGCATCGCCCTGGCGCTGCAGGGCATGCGTCAGCTGGGCGTGCAGAGCGGCCATGAACTCGTTGCCCTGCTCGGGGCTGAGCAGGCGGCGCAGCTCGCTGTCCTCGCCGAGGTGCTGCTGGAACAGCGTGTCCAGCGACCGGCGCGCAGCATCGACCTGCCCGCCGATCAGCCCGGCCAGCTCGCCGTCCTTGTGCAGCAGGCGCTGCACGCGCTCGGTGAACGCGCCGCTGGACGGGTCGAAGTAGGCGCGCAGCGTGCCGCCCAGGGCCTCGTCGAGCACCTGGCGGTGGGAAGACAGGCGCTCCTCGAGCGTCACGAGCAGGCGCTCGCCCTCGCTCCGAACCATGGCGCCATCCACAGTGCCGCGCGCCGCCTTGAGCGAGAGGATGCCGATGCGAAGCGCCGTCAGGGCCAATTCCTGGCGCTCGCGGCTTTCGCCGGCTTCGGTCAGTGCCTGGACCACCTCGGGATCGGTGATCGAGAGATGCAGGTAAAGCGGCTCAGCAGCAACGTCCGGAGCCGCAGCCGAAGAGGTCACAGTGTTCAGCGAGTCCATGTTCGAGTTCCTCCGCTAGTTGCAACCAGCTCAACTTAGGGGATCGCTCGCTCAGAACTCGAGCTACTGGACAAACGAACAGCATCGCATCAAGCGGCGCCACCAACCGGATGCCTTGAACGGCCAGCAGCGATCAGCAAAGCCCGGCCTCGCGGGGCTATGCCCCCCGTAGCTCCAGCAACCTCCGTGCGAGCGCGTCGCGATCCGGATTGTCAGAAACCCGATCTGGCATCGCGATGTCCTGCCCCTGGTACTTCCAATACTCGCTGTTGCGAAGCTTCTCTGACAAGCGGACGCGGTAACGGTCGTCGATCGCCAACAACTTGAGATCGAACAGCGTGTGCAGGTCGGACCGCAGCAACAATCCGTTCGATACGGCATAGTCGGTCTGCTCGGAATGCGGCCTGATGTGCGCGGCCTCGAGCAGCTCTTCGACGGCGCAACGACTGATCGCACACCGCCGCTTGTACGCCAGCATCAGGGCCTCACGAAAGCGCGCCTGTCCACGACGGGTCTTGATCGCCCTCTGCTGCCTCTCGTCTTCGTCGCCTTCTAAGTCGTCATCCGCTTCAGAACGCGCTGAAGTCTCCGATTCAGCCGGATGCGACGCAGTAGTGTCCAGTTCGAGCGCGCGCCGCAGCTGCGCGGCCGACTCTTCCGACAGGCGGAGCGGTGTCCGGAACTGGTTGGGATCTGGACTGCCATTGCGCAGGCCGTCCACGTTCGCAGGGTCCCCGCTGCTCGTATAGAGCTCAAGAACCCGTGCCACGGATGCATCCAGGAAGTGATTCGGGCGGAATCTATCAAGACGGTCCCTCTTGCCGATGAGGTAGATGTCGCCATCTCGAATGTCACGACGCCCCAGCTTCAGCTCAGCCTCTGCCCGTCGTACTGGCTTTCCATCGACGATCAGGCGACCACCAAGGCGCACCTTGCCATCCAGCAGACCAACAACAAACACCTCGTCGCCGTCAGACATCGTGTTCAAGGGTCTCCTGTCGTCTCCAGTGAGGTAGTCGATCCAGTCATCGCCCGTCGACAGACTGCTGCGACGACCGTCAAAGGTCTGCTTGTTGAAGAAAAAGGTGTAGGAGGCCATCAATCCCTTTGCTCAACTGTCGGCGTTTCAATTCAGTTCCAACGACGCAGTCCCATCTCAGCTTGCGTCAGTCAGCGCGATCCGGCTTTGCAGCACGCGATCAATCTACCAAGCCTATCTCGGCCATAGCAATGCAATCTCACGGCATTCCGGCCGCTCAAAGGGTAGCGCCAGATCGTGCAAGGCACGATCGGCCAACTGACTCGCTGAAGCGAGCCACGGGCCACGGCGACTATCTTCAGGTGCGGGCGCTAACGTCTCGCTCCTCGTGTCGATTTCATTGACCGCTTTGAGAACCTGCCAATCTCGCAGCACGCGCATTGATCCATCCCACCCGGCAATGCCAGCGAGGACTCTTCGCGCTTGGCGCGTACTGTCTGAGACGCGGTCCATCACCGCGAACACGAGCAGAGGCTCCTCCAGACCGGAAGCAATGCAGAACGACCCCTGCAACTTGGTGGCCTGATCCAGCGCCTTGCCGATCACCGGATGGCCGACGCCCATCAGGTCGCCCTCGTGCGCGCCTTTGGTTCGATCGAACTGGATGTTCTCGTAGCTTCTCTTGATCGCCGGCGATGTGAGCCACTCGTCGGGAGTCCGAAAGCTCAATGACAACCCTTCGACTTTGGGACGACGTCGATTGTGGAAGAGTGCGTTCTCAAAGAAAGGCAAGAGATCGCGTAAGTCGAGTGGCGGCACTTCCTTCAGATCCGACAGATCGAAGCTCGAAGCGTGGCCCACCAGCTCCTGTACGGTCTTGATCGCCGACTCTCCTCCGAAAGTGCCGGCCTTTTGGTCGAACCAGTCGGCGATCCTGTCCTTCCGAAGCCCAACAGCCCCAGCGAAGAGATCATCGAACGTGTTCGAGCCGCTCATGCCGAGAACAAGCTGCATCAGGTCTTCGGGTTCGTCCATGGCCGAACCCAATGCACGCATGATGCTGTTGAGCTTCTCCTCAAGCTTCCCCCAGATCAGAGCTTCGACCGTATCCGGATTGCGAAGAGACACCACGCGCACTGGGCGCTGTTGCCCGTAGCGGTTGAGGCGTCCGACCCGCTGATGCAGCCGCATAGGATTCCAAGGCAGGTCTACGTGAACCAGTGCACTGCACCGCTCCTGCAGATCGATGCCCTCACCACCGGCCTCCGTGGACACGAGGAACCGAATGCGTCCAGCATTAAACGCATCGCAAACGTCCTCACGGCGGGCCGAGAGCGTGCGCGAGGTGCCATCGGGCAACATGACCGCGTCCAGCCTGTTGTCGCCATTCATGAAGCCGACGGAGTCGGAGCCGAACACCCGCATCAACGCAGAAACGATCAACGCCTGCGTGCGCTTGTACTCCGTGAACAGCAGCACCGGCTCCTCGCTGAAGCGCAATTGGATGACCTCGAGCACACGAGAAATCCGCGTCTCCGACTTCACGGCTCGCCCCGCCGCGATGAGCTCGCCGAGGTGACGCCCTTCATCCTCCATAAGTTGGATACGGGCCTTGCGCTCCGACTTCAGCCACGCGTCGATCGCCTGGGCCAGTTCTTCGGACTCCTGTTCGCCTAGATCGGTGGCGAGCTCCTCGCGACTCTGTGCTGCCAGCGCCGCGAGCCGGCGCTGTCTTGTATCCAGCGCCGCAAGGACAGCTGCGATTGAGCTGGAGGCGAGCTTCTGGAGCGCGATGAGCACAAGGATGACCTGACCACCTTCCAGTCGACCCAACGAAGAGGCGTAGGCCTTCCCGGCCAGGATGAAGCTGGACAGGAGCTCGTAGAAGGTCTCTTCCTCGTCCGAATAGGTGAACACCTCCGGGAACTGCTGGACGGGCATGAACAGGCGCCGCCCCTTCATGTCGACCGCCTTCTGCTTTGCGTTGCGGATGAGGTACCGAGGAAGGGCTTGCAGCATCGCCCCCTCGTTCCGGCGCGGGCCAAACAGGTCCGAATCCAGAAGACTCATCAACGACCAGAACCCGAAGGCCTTGCCGCGATGCGGCGTGCCAGTGAAGAGCACGCAGGACTCGACCTTGCCCGCTGCATTGAGCTTCTCCAGAAGCTCCAGACCGAGTGTCTTCCCGCTGTTCTCCTCCGCGTTGAGGTGATGGGCCTCGTCGACGATCACCATGTCCCAGGCCGGTGCGTCAAGCAGCCGCTCGTGGCGTCCGTTGCTGTCGAATCTGAGTGTCGGCAGAGAAGCCACAACGACCTGGTGGACGCCCCAGAAGTCTGACCGAACGGTGTCCAGATCGGCGCGGTAGATCGCCGCTCGGATGGCCGACTTGTCCGGCCAAGGGCTGAAGCGGGTGATCCTGCTGTCAGACGGCCAAGCCAACGAGGGGGTGACCGACGCCAGCGAGATCGCCGCCCAGTGCGCCGCCTGGGCCGCCAAGGGCGTCACCACCAGCACCTACGGCCTGGGCAACAGCTTCAACGAGGAGCTGATGGTGGCGATGGCCCGCGCCGGTGGCGGCAACCACTACTACGGTGACACGGCCGATGACCTTATGGAGCCGTTCCAGCAGGAGTTGGAACTGCTGGGCAACCTGTGCCTCCGCGACCTGCGCCTGACAGCATCAGTGCCGGACGGTTTCGCCGTCGAGATGGTGAACCAGCTGCCAAAGACTGACGCCGGATGGCGCCTGCCCGATCTCGCCTGGGGCGCTGAGGCCTGGGCTGTGCTGCGAGTGACGGTTCCGACCGGTGCACTGCCGTCGGCAGGGCAGTTGTGCACGGTCCTTCGGGTGGCGGTGGTCGGGCAGAGCCTGGAGGGCGACGCCGTGTCGCTGGAGCGTGTCGGGCTGTCGTTGCCGGTGATGACGTCTGCCGCCTTCGATAACTTGGCGGATGACGAACTGGTTACGCGCCGTCTGGTGGAGCTGGCCGCTGCAGAGGCCTTGATGGGCATGCGCCAGGCGGCTGCGGCCAGCGACTGGGCCCGCGTCGACGCCTTGCTGGAGGCCGCCAGCCGGCAGTTCGCCGGCAACGAGTGGGTGGCGGCGGTCCTCGAAGCGATGCGGTCTATCGCCGCCGGGCGCGAACGCGAGCGGGCGATGAAGGAGATGATGTACTCGTCCAGCAAGCTGCGCAGCCGGCTGGCGGCGAAGGACGAGAGCGTGGCGTTCCGCCTCGCCGAAGCTTCTTCGGTGCCGGCTTACCTGCGACGCAAGCCCGCCCAGGGGAAGGGTGACGTCTAGTCAGAACTGCGCGGCGGCTGGTCGGCGGAGCGGCCGCCGCGCACGGAAGGCCCGGCGTCATGTACCGCGGCCGAGGTCATTTGTAACCGTGCGGTCGCAGGGGCCGCATCCCGACAGACGCTATTAAATCTCCGACAGACGTTATTCCCACGGATCAGCCGGGCGAGGCAAATCGGCCCTCACTCCACCGTCACACTCTTCGCCAGATTCCGCGGCTTGTCCACATCCGTCCCACGCGCGCAGGCCGTGTGATACGCCAGCAGCTGCAGCGGCACCACGTGCAGCAGCGGGCTCAGCGAGCCGTAGTGCTCGGGCATGCGGATGACGTGCACGCCAGGCTCGCTGCCGATGTGGGTGTCGCTGTCGGCGAACACGTAGAGCTGGCCGCCGCGGGCACGCACTTCCTGCAGGTTGCTCTTGAGCTTTTCCAGCAGCGCGTCGTTCGGCGCCACGGTCACCACCGGCATCTCGTCGGTGACGAGCGCCAGCGGGCCGTGCTTCAGCTCACCCGCCGGGTAGGCCTCGGCGTGGATGTAGCTGATCTCCTTCAGCTTCAGCGCGCCTTCCAGCGCGATGGGGTAGTGCAGGCCGCGGCCCAGGAAGAGCGCGTTCTCTTTGCGCGCGAAGTCTTCGCTCCACGCGATGATCTGCGGCTCCAGCGCCAGCACGGCCTGCAACGCCACGGGCAGGTGGCGCAGCGCCTTCAGCTCGGCGGCCTCTTGCTTCTCGCTCAGGCGGCCGCGCACCAGCGCCAGCGCCAGCGTCAGCAGGTACAGGCCCGCCAGCTGCGTGGTGAAGGCCTTGGTGCTGGCCACCCCGATCTCCACGCCGGCCCGCGTGATGTAGGCCAGCTTGCACTCGCGCACCATCGCGCTGGTGCTCACGTTGCAGATGGTCAGCGTGTGCTCCATGCCCAGGCTGCGCGCATGCTTGAGGGCCGCCAGGGTGTCTGCCGTCTCGCCGCTTTGCGTGATGGTGACGACCAGCGTCTTCGGGTCGGGCACGCTGTCGCGGTAGCGGTACTCGCTGGCGATCTCCACGCTGGTGGGAATGCCCGCGATGCTCTCCAGCCAGTACTTGGCCGTCATGCCGGCGTAGCTGCTGGTGCCGCAGGCGAGGATGAGCACGCGGTCCACCTCCTTGAAGACGCGGTAGGCGCCGTCGCCGAACAACTCGGGGCTGATGCCTTCCACGCCCTCCAGCGTGTCGGCCAGCGCGCGCGGCTGCTCGAAGATCTCTTTCTGCATGTAGTGGCGGTAGGGGCCGAGTTCGGCCGCGCCGCTGTGGGCGGTGACGGTGCGCACCGGGCGCTGCACGGGCAGGTAGCGGCCCTGTGCATCGGCAGCGGTGATCCACACCTTGCCGAGTTGCAGGTCGACCACGTCGCCCTCTTCCAGGTAGACGATCTGGTCGGTGACACCGGCCAGGGCCATGGCGTCGCTGGCCAGGAAGTTCTCGCCAGGGCACACGCCCAGCACCAGCGGCGAGCCCTGGCGCGCACCCACCACGCGGTGGGGCTCGTCACGCGCGAACACCGCGATCGCGTAGGCACCCTTCAGCAGCGGCAGCGCGCGCTGCACGGCGTCGAGCAGGTCGCCGTCGTAGAAGCTGTGCACCAGGTGGGCGATGACCTCGGTGTCGGTCTGGCTGGTGAAGACGTAGCCGCGCTCGCGCAGCTCGGCGCGGAGCTCGTCGTGGTTCTCGATGATGCCGTTGTGCACGAGGCCGATGCGCGCCACCGGCGTGGTGCTGGCAGCGTCGGCTTCCAGGCTGCCGAAGCCGGTGGCCATGGCGTCGACGTTGGCGCCGGCGCTGAAGTGCGGGTGCGCGTTGTGCACCGCCGGCGCACCGTGCGTGGCCCAGCGCGTGTGGGCGATGCCGGTGCCGCTGGCCACGCCGTCGGTGGCGATGTTGGTCTCCAGCTCGGCCACGCGGCTGGTGCTGCGCGCGCGCCGCAGGGCGCCGTCCTGGTGCACGGCCACGCCGCAGCTGTCATAGCCGCGGTACTCCAGGCGCTTCAGGCCTTCCAGCAGGATGGGAACGATGTTGCGGTTGCTGACGGCGCCGACGATGCCACACATGTGGAAAGCTCCTGGATGCTCAAAAGTGGCGCATGCTAGGCCAGGAAGCCCGGCATTTTCTTGCGATATCAACCTTGTTTTGAAGCAAAACGCCACTCGTGCAGATGTGCACGTCTGAAGATTCATATTCTGACTCATGATGAATTATTCTTTCATCATGAACCTCGACGCCACCGACCTGCGCCTGCTCGCCCTGCTGCAAGACGACGCCTCGCTCACCAACCAGGCCCTGGCCGACCGCGCCGGCACCTCGCCGGCCACGGCGCTGCGCCGGGTGCGCCGGCTGGAAGAAGGCGGGGTCATCGAACGCCGCGTGGCCTTGTTGAACCCACAGGCCCTGTGGGCGGGGCACGGGGGCCTCACGGCGCTGGTGGAGATCACGCTCGACCGCCAGGGCGCCGAGCACCTGGAAGCCTTCGAGGCCCGCGCCGTGGCCGACGCCGCCGTGCAGCAGGTGTGGCGCGTGAGCCCGGGGCCCGATTTCGTGCTGGTGGCGCACGTGGAAGGCATGCCGGCCTACCAGGCGCTGGTGCAGCGCCTCTTCACGCAAGACGCCAACGTGCGCAACGTGAAGGCCTTCTTCAGCGTTAAGCGCGCGAAGTTCGAGCCCCGGCTGCCGCTGCCGCCCGCCAGCGCGGCCGGCTGAGGCGTGCTCAGGCCGCCTTCAGCACCGCCAGGCCCTTGAGGTATTCGCCCTCGGGGAAGACCAGCGTGGTGGGGTGGTCACACGCGCCTTCCAGGCGCTGCAGGATGGCGCCGTCCACGCCGGCGTCCATGGCCGCGCCAGCCACGATCTTGTGGAAGAGCTCGGCGCCGATGCCGCCGCTGCAGCTGTAGGTGAGCAGCAAGCCCCCGGGCTGCAGCAGCTTCAGCGCCAGGCGGTTGATGTCCTTGTAGGCGCGGCTCGCGCGGTCGGCATGGGCCGCGGTGGGCGCGAACTTCGGCGGGTCGAGCACGATGCAGTCGAAGCGCCGGCCCTCCTTCAGCGCGTCGCGCAGGTACTGGTTGACGTCGGCATCGCGGGCTTCGCTGCGCGCGGGGTCGAAGCCGTTGAGCGCCACGTGCGCGTTCACGCGCTCGAGGGCGGGCGCCGAGGAGTCGATGCTCGTCACGCGCGCCGCGCCGCCAGCCAGGGCCGCCACGCTGAAACCGCCGGTGTAGCAGTAGCAGTTCAGCACGTCCTGGAAGCCGTAGTGCTGCACCCAGCGCTGCAGCAGCGCGCGGTTGTCGCGCTGGTCGAGATAGAAGCCGGTCTTGTGGCCCTGCGCCACGTCCAGCGTCAGGCGCCAGCCGTGTTCGGTGATGGTGATCTCGGTGGGCCCCTCGCCGCGCAGCCAGCCGGTGGCGGGCTGCAGGCCTTCCAGCCCGCGCACGCCGGAATCGCTGCGCTCATACAGGCGCGTGCAACCGGTGGCCTGCAGCAGCACGTCGGCCAGGGTCTGCTTCCAGCGCTCGGTGCCGGCGCTGAGGAACTGCACGCTCAGCGTGTCGGCATAACGGTCGACGATCAGCCCCGGCAGCCCGTCGGCCTCGCCATGCACCAGGCGCACGCCGTCGCTGGCGATGGGCAGGCGCGCGCGCAGCGCCACGGCGCGCTGCACGCGGCGTTCGAAGAAGGCGCGGTCGATGCGCTCGGCCTCGTCGAAGCTCCAGGCGCGCACGCGGATCATCGAGGTGGGGCTGTACGCCGCCCAGGCGAGGAACTTGCCGGCGGCGTCTTCCACGCGCACGGTCTCGCCGGCATCGGCGGCACCCTTGGCGATGCTGCCCTGGAACACCCAGGGGTGGCGGCGTTGCAGCGAGCGCTCTTTGCCCTCGCGGAGGCGGATGGCTTTCATGGCTTCAGATCCACTCTTTTTCTTGGCGCGCGGGTGCGCGGCGTCGTAGGCCCGTGCCAGGTGCTGGAAGTCGAGCTTGGTGTAGACCTGGGTGGTGCTGATGCTGGCGTGGCCCAGCAGCTCCTGCACGGCGCGCAGGTCGCCGCTGCTCTGCAGCAGGTGGCTGGCGTAGCTGTGGCGCAGCATGTGCGGGTGCACGCGCGTGGGCAGGCCGGCCTGCGCGGCCTGCAGCTGCAGGCGGTTGCGCAGCTGGTTGGGCGTGAGGCGCGTGCCCAGGCGGCTGACGAAGAGCGCCGGCTCGCCGGCCGCGGCCAGCGTGGCGCGCCAGGGCAGCCAGGCCTGCAGCGCCGCCAAGGCTGCGCTGCCGATGGGCAGGCTGCGGCGCTTGCCGCCCTTGCCCTGCACGTGGGCCGTGGCATCGGGCAGATCGAGCCAGCCGCGGCTGGCGCTGCCGGTCTCGGGCCCGGCCTGCAGGTCCAGGCCCAGCACCTCGGCCACGCGCAGGCCGCAACCGTACAGAAGCTCGGTGATCGCGTGGTCGCGCGCGGCCAGCGCGGGTGGGGTGTTCTCGGTCTGGTGATCGGCCAGCGCCATGGCCTGCTCCACACCCAACGCCTTGGGCAGGGGCTTGGCCGACTTGGGCGGGCGCAGGCCTTCCACGGGGTTGAGCTTCACCACGCCCTGGCGCCCCCACCAGCGGTAGAGGCCGCGCCACGCGGCCAGGTGGATGGCGATGCTGCGCGCCGCCAGGCCGCGCAAGCGCAGCTGCGCCACCCAGCCACGCAGGTGGTGCACCTGGGCCTGCTGCAAGGGCACAGCGCTGGCCGTCGCGGCGGTTTGCAGGCGGCGCAGCGCCTCGCGGTACATGGCCAGGGTGCGCTCGGCCAGACGCCGTTCCACACGCAGGTGCGTGAGAAAGTCTTCGAGCGCGGAATCGAGCGGCGCGTCGGCCGCCGGCACCGGCGTGCTCACGCGCCGCCCCGCCTGCCTCAGGCCTGCGGGCGCAGGCGCGAGAGCGCGGCCGACGAGACCTCGCCGATGCGCATCAGGAACTCGGTGCCCATGTCGGCTGCGTAGCGCGTGGGGTCGGGCGAGCCCAGCACCAGCAGGCCGAAGGCGCCGCTCTTGTCGTCCATGCCGTGGCGCAGCGGAATCATGGCCATGCTGGCCACGGTGACACCGTCTTCAAGCCACTCGCTCGCCTCGAAGCCGGCGTTGGCGCCGCAGTAGGGCAGCGTGAGGCTGGAGGCGAAGCTCTTCACGTCGTCGCTGGCCGGCTCGGCGTAGGTGGCGCCGTTGTGCGGCACATCCACGCCCCACAGGCGGATGGCGGCCTGCGGGATCAGGAACTCGTGTTTCAGCGAAGCCACCATGCGCCCGGGCAACTCGGCCGCGTCGGCCGTCAGCAGGATGGTGCGCGTGTAGCGGTGCAGGCGCTCGGCGATGGCCACGTTCTCCTGGCTGTTGCGGATCATCTCCATGATCTTCAATTCCAGGCCCTTGATGCGCTCGCGCAGCATTTCCATCTGCCGCTCCTGCAGTGAGACGGCACGCTGGCCGTGCGGGCTGGTGAGCTGGATGGCGCCCAGCAGCTCGGCATGGCGCTCGAAGAACCCCGGCGTGTTGGCCAGGTAGTTGGCGATGTCGGCTTCGGTGATGCCCTGCACCCCGTCGGCGTTGTTGCTCACAGTTCGATCTCTCCTTCGAAAACAGTCTCGGCCGGGCCGGTCATCAGCACCGGGCTCTCACCGCCCGCCCACTCGATGCGCAGGTCGCCCCCGCGCGTGTGCACTTCCACCGCGGCATCCAGCCAGCCCAGGCGGATGCCGGCCACCACGGCGGCGCAGGCGCCGGTGCCGCAGGCCAGGGTCTCGCCAGCGTCGCGCTCGTGCACGCGCAGGCGCACCTCGCTGCGCGTGAGCACCTGCAGGAAGCCCACGTTCACCCGGCGCGGGAAACGCGCGTGCGTCTCGATGCGCGGGCCCCAGTCGGCCACCGGCGCGGTGTCGACATCGGCCACGCGCAGCACGGCGTGCGGGTTGCCCATCGAGAGCACGGCCACTTCACAGCCCGGCGCCACATCCGCCAGCGGCCAGTGCTCGAAGCCGCCTTCGGCGCGCGGCTGCAGGCCGGCGGCATCGAACGGCAGGCGCGCGTGCTCGAACACCGGGCGGTTCATGTCCACCGTCACGCGGCCGTCGCTGCGCAACTGCAGCGTGAGCCGGTTGTTGACGGTCTCCACCTCCACGGTGGTCTTGCTGGTGAGGCCGCGCCGGTGCACATAGCGCACGAAGCAGCGCGCGCCGTTGCCGCAGTGCTCGACCTCGTCGCCGCTGGCACCGTTGAAGATGCGGTAGCGGAAGTCCACGCCCGGCGTGGCGCTGCGCTCCACGAGCAGGATCTGGTCGGCGCCCACGCCGAAGCGGCGGTCACCCAGGCGGCGCAGCTGCGCACGGCTCAAGGCCAGCGGCGCAGCCGTGCCATCGAGCACGACGAAGTCGTTGCCCGCGCCCTGCATCTTGGTGAACTGGAGCCGCATGGCGCGATTGTCGCAGCCGGGGCCCGAGGCTTCAGTACACCGGCGGTTCGCCAGGCGGGCGCGTCTTGAAGCGCTTGTGCACCCAGAAGTACTGCGCCGGCATGGTGGCGATCTGCTGCTCGATGAAACGGTTCATCGCCGCGGCGTCGGCCTCGGGGTCGTCGCTGGGCCAACCTTCCCAGGCCGGCATGAACTTCACGCGATAGCCCTGGCCGCCGGGCAGCATCTCGGCGATGAGGGGCTGCACCAGCATGCCCAGGCTCTTGGCCATGCGCGAAGGCGCCAGCAGCGTGGCCGCCGGCTGGCCGTAGAAGGGCACGAAGGCGGCATCGCGCAGGCCGAAATCCATGTCCGACGCGTTGAAGAAGGCCGCCCCCTTCTTGATGGCCCGCACCACCGGCATCGCGCCCTGCTGGCGGTTGAACAGCAGCGCCAGACCGAAGCGCGCACGGCCCTTGTGGAAGGCGGCGTCCATCACGGGGTTGCTCTGCGCGGTGTAGATGTCGCAGCCCATGCACGACTGGAAGAGCTGCGTGGCCGCGCCCGCAACCTCCAGCCCCACGAAGTGCGGCACCAGCCACATCACCGGCCTGTCGCTGCGCTCGGCCAGGTGCACCTCGCCTTCGACGTGGATCAGGCGCTTCAGCCGCTCGGCACTGGCGTGCCAGAGCAGGCCGCGCTCCAGCAGGCTGCGGCCGGTCCACATGAAGTGTTCGCGCACCAGGCGGTGCTGTTCGGCCACGCTCAGTTGCGGCATGCACAGCGCGATGTTGCGCCGCGCCACCTCGCGCCGCGCGCGGCCCAGGCTGTGCAGCAGCAGGCCCAGGCCCTGGCCCACGCGCGCCAGCACCGGCAACGGCAGCCAGTGCAGCAGCCACACCAGGCCCAGCGCCAAGCGGGCGGCGCCGTTGGCCGCAGCTTGCTTGAAGCCCGGCGCGCTCAAGACGCGCTCTCCACCTGGCGCGGCTGCTTGTAGCGGTGGTAGCCCCAGAGGTATTGCGAGGGCCGCTGCAGGATCACCTGCTCCATGCTGCGGTTGATGGCGATGGCAGCGGCCTCGTCGTCGATGCTGCCGTCGGCGGCGCGTTCAGGCAGCGGCACCGGCAACGGCTGCGCACGCACCACGTAGCCGGCGCCGTGTGGCAGGCGCTCGGTCCACAGCACGGCGACGGCGGCGCCTGTCTGCAGGACCAGGCGTGCGGCCAACGTCATCGTGTAGGCGGGCTGGCCGAAGAACGGCGCCCACACGCCCATGCCCGAGGGCGGCACCTGGTCGGGCAGCAGGCCCAGGGTCTCGCCCTTCTTCAAGGCGCGCATCAGGAGCCGCACACCCGCCAGGCTGGCCGGTGCGGTGGCCAGCGCCGGGCGGGCGCGGGCGGTCTCTTCCAGCTCGCGCAGCCAGGCCTGGCGCGCCGGGCGGTAGAGCACGGTGATGGGCTGACGCGCCCCGAAGCGCTCGGCATAAGCCTGCGCGCTCACTTCGAAGCTGCCCATGTGCGGCGTCAGCAGCACCAGGCCCTTGCCGCGGGCGAGCAGTTCTTCCAGCAGTTCAGCGCCCTCCCAGCGCACGGGGTCGGTGATGGGCTGTTCGCGCGGCCGCAGCCACAGGCGCGGCAGTTCCATCACCAGCTTGCCGGCATCGGCCACGGCAGCGCGGCGGTTGGCCGTGCTCACGCCTGCCAGCGTGGCGTTGGCCTTCAGGCGGCGGCGGTAGCTGGGGGACAACAGGTAGGCCAGCCAGCCCATGAGCCCGCCCAGGGCGTGCAAAAAGCGCAGGGAGCGGCGGGCGAGCCGGGGCAGCAGGAAGGACATCGTTCGTAGAATGCGGGCATCGCCGAGTTAAAGAACAACTTGCGGGGCGATCGCGGACGTGAAGCATAGCCACATGGCTGGGCCTCTCGCCGCCGGGGTGCCGGGCCTGCCAGCCCGAGCCTCAACAAATCCGCTAAAGCGTTCGCCGCGGCTCCAGAGCATCTGACCAGCGACGACGCGATCCAGGTGCAACTACAACGGAGCTTTTCCAGTGGCGAACGACTTCCTCTTCACATCCGAATCGGTCTCTGAGGGTCACCCCGACAAGGTGGCCGACCAGATCTCCGACGCCATCCTCGACGCGATCTTCAAGCAAGACCCCAAGAGCCGCGTGGCTGCCGAGACGCTGTGCAACACCGGCCTGGTGGTGCTGGCCGGAGAGATCACGACCAACGCGCACGTCGACTACATCCAGGTGGCGCGCGACACCATCAAGCGCATCGGCTACGACAACACCGAGTAC
Source organism: Rubrivivax rivuli (assembly GCF_004016505.1). Lineage (GTDB taxonomy): Bacteria > Pseudomonadota > Gammaproteobacteria > Burkholderiales > Burkholderiaceae_C > Rubrivivax > Rubrivivax rivuli. The sequence continues at coordinate 776,564 of NZ_SACR01000002.1, forward strand.
GGCATCGACTACAAGGGCTGCGCGGTGATGGTCTGCTACGACAAGCAGAGCAACGACATCGCCCAGGGCGTGGACCACGCCAGCGACGACTACCTCAACATCGGCGCCGGCGACCAGGGCCTGATGTTCGGCTACGCCTGCGACGAGACGCCCGAGCTGATGCCCGCGCCCATCTACTACGCGCACCGTCTGGTGGAGCGCCAGGCCCAGCTGCGCAAGGACGGCCGCATGCCCTACCTGCGGCCCGACGCCAAGAGCCAGGTGACGATGCGCTATGTCGACGGCAAGCCGCACAGCATCGACACCGTGGTGCTGAGCAGCCAGCACGCCCCCGAGTGGAGCCTGGGCGACAAGATGAAGCCCGAGTTCACCGAGGCCGTGATCGAGCAGATCATTAAGCCCGTGCTGCCTAAGGAATGGCTGCAGAACACGCGCTACCTGATCAACCCGACCGGCCGCTTCGTCGTCGGCGGCCCGCAGGGTGACTGCGGCCTCACGGGCCGCAAGATCATCGTCGACACCTACGGCGGCGCCTGCCCGCACGGCGGCGGTGCCTTCTCGGGCAAGGATCCCTCCAAGGTCGACCGCTCGGCCGCCTACGCCGCGCGCTACGTGGCCAAGAATGTGGTGGCCGCGGGTCTCGCGCGCCAGTGCCAGGTGCAGGTGGCCTATGCCATCGGCGTGGCCAAGCCCATGAACATCACGGTCTACACCGAGGGCACGGGCAAGATCAGCGACGACAAGCTCAGCGCCATCGTGGCCGAGGTCTTCGACCTGCGCCCCAAGGGCATCATCCAGATGCTGGACCTGTTGCGTCCCATTTACGAAAAGACTGCCGCCTACGGCCACTTCGGCCGCGAAGAGCCCGAGTTCAGCTGGGAGCGCACCGACAAGGTCGAGGCGCTGCGCGCGGCCGCCGGCCTGTAATCGCCCCCCACGCAAAGAGGCCGCGCCCGCCCGGGCCGGTCCCTTTGCCGTGTGCGGGCCCGCCGTTAAGCTGCGCCCATGCCCGCCTCACCGCCGTCTTGCCCCCACTGCAGCCAAGCGCTGAACGCCCTGGCCCAACACCTGAAGCAGCCGCATTGCGGCAGCGCCAGCTGCCGCCAGCGCGCCGACGAGCAGCAACTGCAGAAGCGCTGGCAACGGGTGGTGGCGCTGGCCGCACAGCAGGCGGCAGAGGAGGGTGTCCCCGTCGCCGGCACAGCACCCGAAGTGGTCTGGCTGGACCCGGCGCCCCGCACGCTCGTCGCCGTAGGCGACGGCCTGCGTGAGCGGCTGGCGCAAGCTTGGCGCCTGGCCGCCGCCGAAGACCGGCGCCGGCGCCATGGTGGTGAAGATTCGGCCACGGCCCTGCCGGCCGCTGCCAGCACGCTGTGCGCCTTGTGCGGCGGGTATTGCTGCGTGCAGGGCGCGCAGCATCACGCCTTCATCGACGCCGAGGTGCTGGAGCGCTGGCAGGCCCGGCACCCCGGCCACACCACCGAAGACGCCATCGCGGCCTACCTCGCCGCATTGCCACCCGAACACCTGGACGGCGGCTGCGCCTTCCAGACCGCCACCGGCTGCCACCTGCCGCGCGAACATCGCGCCGACATCTGCAACCGCTACGTCTGCAAACCCCTGGACGCACTGGGCGACAAGCTGGCGGCCGCGCCCGAGACCGTGACGCTGGTGTTCTCGCGCCGGCTGCGGCGCTTCGACCGCGCGGGCGTGCTGCACCGGGGCGTGGGCACGCCGCTGCACGGCTTGCCGCAGCCCGACGACCTGCCCCCTTGAATTCCTGCCGACCCCGCCTGGTGCCACCCCCTTGCCTGGACGACCTGCGCCGCCACGCCGTGGCGCGCAGCCTCTTCAAGCCCACCACCTTGCCTGCGGCCCTGCGCCGCCTGGGCTTCGTGCAGGCCGACCCCATCCGCGCCCCGGCCCGCGCTCAAGACCTCACGCTGCGCCACCGCGTGCAGGGCTACCGCGCCGGAGATCTCGAGCGGCGCTACACGCGCCTGCCCATCGAGGAAGACTTCTTCATCAACTACGGCTACCTGGCGCGCGAGACGCAGGCGCTGATGCACCCGCGCACCGCGAACACGCCGTGGCCGGCAGCACGCTGGAAGCAGGCGCAGGCCGTGCTCGACTTCGTGCGCGAACGCGGCGTGGTGCACCCGCGCGAGGTGGACGCGCACTTCCAGCACGGCAAGGCGAAAAACTGGTTCGGCGGCAGCAGCAATGCCAGCACCCAGTTGCTGGACGGCATGCACTACCGCGGCCTGCTGCGCACGGCGCGGCGCGAAGGCGGCATCCGCCTCTACAGCGTTCGCGAAGTGCACGAAGCGCCGGCGGACACCGCCGCGGCGATGGACGCGCTGGTCGACCTGGTGGTGCAGAAGTACGCGCCGCTGCCGGAGCTGACGCTGAACATGCTGGTCAGCCGCATCCGCTATGGCGCCCCGCAATGGACGGCCTTGTGCAAGCCCGCGCTGGCGCGCGCCAAGGCGCGGCTGCCCAACGCCGCGGTGGACGGGCAACGCTGGTTCTGGCCCGACGGCGAGAACCCGGTCTCGCGCCGCCACGCCGTGCCCGACACGGTGCGGCTGCTGGCGCCTTTCGACCCCGTGGTGTGGGACCGCCGCCGCTTCGAGTTGCTGTGGGGCTGGGCCTACCGCTTCGAGGCCTACACCCCGGCGCCTCGGCGCGTGCGCGGCTACTACGCGCTGCCGCTGCTGTGGCGCGACCAGGTCATCGGCTGGGCCAACGCCAGCGTGCAAGGCGAGCGCCTGCAGGTGCAGGCCGGCTACGTCAGCGGCCGCTCCCCTCGCGAGTCGGGCTACGCCGCGGCGCTGGCCGACGAGGCGGCACGCCTGGCCGAGTTTCTGGGCGTGGCCCCGCCCTGACCGCAGGAATTCACGCTGCCGCGCAGGGCGTGAAGCCCGCGCCCCACGCATTCAGGGGCTTGTGGCTAGAATTCGCGGCAGTTCCGAGGAGCGTTGCAACCTTCAGCAAGAAGGCCAGGCTCGGATCTCTACATTGCAACCGCGCTCACCTGCACGACCGTGTTCGTGGGTGAGCTGATTCTCCCCATCGCGTGCGTGCAGGTCCTCAACCGTTTGGAGCCTGACCATGAATGCCGTTCTGAAACCCCTGCACACCAGCGACTACGCCGTGGCCGATCTTTCCCTGGCCGAGTGGGGTCGCAAGGAAATCAAGATCGCCGAGACCGAGATGCCCGGCCTGATGGCCATCCGCGAAGAGTTCGCGGCCAAGCAGCCGCTGAAGGGCGCGCGCATCACCGGCAGCCTGCACATGACCATCCAGACCGCCGTGCTGGTGGAGACGCTGCAAGCCCTGGGCGCCGACGTGCGCTGGGCCAGCTGCAACATCTTCAGCACGCAAGACCACGCCGCTGCCGCGCTGGTGGTCAAGGGCACGCCGGTCTTCGCCTACAAGGGCGAGACCCTGGTCGACTACTGGGACTACACGCACCGCATCTTCGAATTCGGCGCCAAGGGCAGCGAAGGCGAAGGCCCGAACATGATCCTGGACGATGGCGGCGATGCCACGCTGCTGATGCACCTGGGCAAGAAGGCCGAGACCGACCCCAGCGTGCTGGCCAACCCGGGCAGCGAGGAAGAGACCATCCTCTTCGCCGCCATCAAGGCCAAGCTCGCCGAAGACAGCACCTGGTACAGCCGCAAGGGCGCGCAGATCATCGGCGTGACCGAAGAGACGACCACGGGCGTGCACCGCCTGAAGGAAATGAGCGCCAAGGGCCAGCTCATGTTCCGCGCCATCAACGTCAACGACAGCGTCACCAAGAGCAAGTTCGACAACCTCTACGGCTGCCGCGAGAGCCTGGTCGACGCCATCAAGCGCGCCACCGACGTGATGATCGCCGGCAAGGTGGCCGTGGTGGCCGGCTATGGCGACGTGGGGAAGGGCAGCGCCCAGGCCCTGCGCGCGCTCAGCGCCCAGGTGTGGGTGACGGAGATCGACCCAATCAACGCCCTGCAGGCCACGATGGAAGGCTACAAGGTCGTGACCATGGAGTACGCCGCCGACAAGTGCGACATCTTCGTCAGCGCCACCGGCAACAAGAGCGTCATCACGCGCAAGCACATGGAAGCGATGAAGGACGAGGCCATCGTCTGCAACATCGGCCACTTCGACAACGAGATCGACGTCGCTGCGCTGGCCGACTGCACCTGGGACGAGATCAAACCCCAGGTCGACCATGTGATCTTCCCCGACGGCAAGAAGATCATCATGCTGGCCAAGGGCCGCCTGGTGAACCTGGGCTGCGGCACGGGCCACCCCAGCTTCGTGATGAGCGCCAGCTTCGCGAACCAGACGATCGCGCAGATCGAGCTCTTCAGCCACCCGGACAGCTACGACATCGGCAAGGTCTACGTGCTGCCGAAGCATCTGGACGAGAAGGTCGCGCGCCTGCACCTGAAGAAGGTCGGCGCGATGCTGACGGAACTGAGCGACGAGCAGGCCGCCTACATCGGCGTGCCGAAGACCGGGCCCTTCAAGCCCGACACGTATCGCTACTGAGGCCTGATCCATGAGCACCGAGCACAAGCCGGTGCCCATCAGCTTCGAGTTCTTCCCGCCCAACACCCCCGTCGGCAGCGACAAGCTGAAGACGGTGGTGCAGGATCTCTCGGCCGTGAAGCCGGAGTTCTTCAGCGTCACCTACGGCGCGGGCGGGGCCACGCGTGAGAAGACGCTGGCCACGGTGAAGGACATCGCGGCGATGGGCCACGAAGCCGCGCCGCACCTCAGCTGCGTGGGCAGCACGCGCGAGAGCATCCGCGAGATCCTGGGCACCTACCGCGCCCAGGGCATCCGGCGGCTGGTGGCGCTGCGCGGCGACCTGCCCAGCGGCACTGCGGTGGCCGGTGAGTTCCGCTACGCCGCGGACCTCATCGCGTTCATCCGCCAGGAGCAAGGCGCCGACTGGCACATCGAGGCCGCAGCCTACCCCGAGTACCACCCGCAGCAGCGCTACGCGAAAAAGGACCTCGAGCACTTCGCGGCCAAGATGAAGGCCGGCGCCGACAGCGCGATCACGCAGTTCTTCTTCAACCCCGACGCCTACTTCCACTTCGTGGACGAGGTGCGCAAGCTCGGCGTCACGGCGCCCATCGTGCCGGGCATCATGCCCATCCACAACTACGCGAAGATCGCGCAGTTCGCGGCACGTGACGGCATCGAGATCCCGCGCTGGGTGGCGTTGAAGATGGAGGGCTACCTCGACGACGCCGCCAGCGTGCGCGCCTTCGGCATCGAGGTGGTGGCGCGCCTGTGCCGCCGGCTCATCGATGGCGGTGCACCCGGCATCCACTTCTACACGCTCAACCAGAGCGCGCTGAGCCTGGACATCTGCAAGCAGCTGGGCTGAAACAGCCCCGGCCCGGCGGCGAAAGCCGCCCGGTTGCCGCAGCGCCACAGCGCTGCCCCGCCCGCTTGACCCAGGTCAAGCGGGCCCCCTCACCTGACAGCGGTGTCAGCCTTCGTGTTCCCTGCGGCAGTGCAATGGGTTCGAGGCCATGTGGCCCCGACCCACTCCCACGGAGGATTTCATGAAGACCACGACCCGCTCCACCACCCTGCCCTTCGCCAAGACCCTGCTCTGGGTCTTGCTGGCAGCGGCCGGCGCGGTCCAGGCCCAGGACACGGGCAACTGGCTGGTGCGCGGCCGCGCGCTGTACCTCGACTCGGCCAACAAGGACAGCACGGGCCTGAACCTGAGCGTCAACAACAAGACCTTCCCCGAGTTCGACATCAGCTACTTCTTCAGCCCGAACGTCGCGGCCGAACTGGTGCTGACCTACCCGCAGAAGCACGACATCCGCAGCAACGGCGCGAAGATCGGCACGCTCAAGCACCTGCCGCCCACGCTGCTGGGCCAGTACCACTTCACCGGGCTGGGCGGCTTCCGCCCCTACGTGGGCGCGGGCGTGAACTACACGATCTTCTCCGACGTGCAGTTCGCCCCGGCCGTGGTGGCCGCCCTGCAGCCGCGCATCAAGAAGCACAGCGTCGGCCTGGCCTTGCAGGTGGGCGTGGACGTGCCGGTGGGCGGCTGGCTGCTGAACTTCGACCTGAAGAAGGTGAAGCTGGAGACCGATGTCTATGCCGGCGCCACCAAGGCCGGCACCTTCAAGGTCGACCCGACGCTCTTCAGCATCGGGCTGGGCAAACGCTTCTGATGGGGCAGGGCAGCGGCCTCAATCCGGCCGCTGCCAGGCCACGCCTTCTTCGGTGAGCACGGCGTCCAGCGGCACGTCGTGCGGCTCGGCTGTCAGCCACGGCAAAAAGCCGAAGCTGTAGGCCAGGCCCACGGTGTACGGCCGGGGCTCTAGCGTGGCCAGCGTGCGGTCGTAGAAGCCGCCGCCATACCCCAGGCGCACGCCCCCCGGGCCGTAGCCCACGCAGGGCACCAGCAGCAGCGTCGGGTGGAAGACGGGCGTGTCTTTCGGCTTCGGAATGCCGTAGGCGTCGTCTTCCATCTCGCAGCCCGGGAACCACATCTGGAAGCGCAGCTGCTTGGTGCCCTTGTCGATGACGGGCAGGCCGATGCAGCGTTCTTCGTCGGCTTCCGTCCAGCGGTAGAGCGCCGGCAGCGCGTCGAACTCGCCCTTGATGGGCCAGTAGGCGCCGATGGCCTTGTCATCGCGGCCCATCAGCCAGACGCGCAGCACCTCTTGCAGGTGCATGGCGCGCTGGTGGCGGTCGATCAGGCTCTGGCGCTCGGCCTGCAGCTGGCGCCGCAGGGTCTTCTTGTCGCGCGAGGGTTCCAGGGGCGGCAGCGTGAAGCTCATGCCGCCGATTGTCAGGCCGGGGCCGCCTGCTGTGCCAGCGGGCGGCCCCGGGGGAGCGGCCGCCGCTCAGGCCTGGGCCGGCAGGCGCTGGCCGCGGGCCTCGGGCAGCACCCAGGGCCAGACCCAGGGCGATTGCCACCAGGCTCGCGCCGGCGCCTGGCCAGCCACGGCCGGGGCCAGCAGCACGCTCAGCCGCGCTTGCGGCCAGGCCTGCAGCACCCAGCGGCTGCCAGCAGGCAGCTCGAGGCTGTCGCCGGGCTGCAGCCACAGGTCTTCGGCCTCGGGGCCGGCTTGCTCGGGCGTCACCCACAGGCAACCTTCGTCCACGCGCAGCCAGCGCGCCACGGGGCTGGCAGGCAGCGTGGTGGCTTCGTGACCCCGCAGCGTCCAGGCCCAGGGGGCCGAGTGCTCATGCAATCTGATCATGGACAGTGATGTTTTCACGGTGTGCTCCTTGGCTACGCTCAGCGAAGCGAATCATCGGGTTAACCCCGGCCACCGTCCAATCATCTTGTGGCGCTTGATTGATAATCAGCGGTAATGAATGCCCCGCGCCATCGTCCGCTGTCCATCGGCCCCCTGCGGGCCTTCGAGGCCGTCGCCCGGCGGCTGAGCTTCCGCGCCGCGGCCGAAGAGCTGCACCTCACGCAGCCCGCCATCAGCCGCCAGATCCGCAGCCTGGAAGACGAACTCGGCGCCACGCTCTTCCTGCGCGGCACGCGGCATGTGGAGCTCACCGGCCCGGGCGCGCAGCTGCTGCAGACCGTGGCGCCCCTGCTGGCGCAGATGGACCGCAGCGTGCGCCAGATCCGCCACACCCAGCACCGCCAGCCGGTGGGCGTGACCACCTTCGCCAGCTTCGCCTCGCTGTGGCTGCTGCCGCGGCTGGCGGGCTTCCAGAACACGCACCCGGAATCGGACATCCGCATTTCCGCCAGCGACCACCTGGTGGATTTCGACGACCCCGAGATCGACCTCGCGCTGCGCTACTGCCGCCCCGAGCAGGCACCCCCGGGCAGCACGCTGCTGTTCGGCGAGGTGCTCACGCCCGTGGCCAGCCCGGCGCTGCTGCAACGCCTGCCGCTGCGCAGCGCCGCCGACCTGGCCGGCCACACCCTGCTGGAAGAAGACGACCCCCGCCCCAGCGCCGAGTACCTGAGCTGGCGCCACTGGCTGCGCCTGAACGCACCGCCCGCGCTGCAGCCGCGCGGCTGGGTCTACCTGAACTTCACCTACCAGCAAGTGCAGGCCGCGCTGGCCGGCCAGGGCGTGGCGCTGGCGCGCGTGCCGCTGGTGCGCGAGGCCATCGCCCGGGGCGAACTGGTCGAGCCCTTCGGCAGCGCCGGCCGCGTGGAATCGCCGTTTTCCTACTGGCTGGTGCGCTGGCCAGCGCGGCGTGAACGCCCCGCGCTGGCCGCCTTCGAGGGCTGGCTGCTGGAGCAGGCCGCGCTGACGCGCGAGGAACTGGCCCGTGAACCGCTGCCTGCATGACGCAGGGGTCACACCCCCCTGCGCTAAATTCAGCCGCATGAGACCGACTGCCCTCCCCCGCGGCCACTGGCCGGCCGGCCCGCGCTGGCGCGCGGCCGCCGCCGGCCTGCTGGCGCTGCTGACGCTGGCGGCCTGGGCCCCGGCACAGGCGCAACTGCCCCCGCCCGGCGCCGCCGACACCACCGTCGTGCAGGCCCGCGAGGCCCTGCGGCGCGGCGACCGCGCCGCGCTGCTGGCCGCGCGCGATGCGCTGCAGCAGCAACGCCACCCGCTGGCCCAGTGGGCCGACTACTGGGAGCTCAGCAACCGCCTGGCCACCGCGCAGCAGCCCGAGCTAGACGCCTTCTACGCGCGCTGGCCGGGCACCTACGTCGAAGACCGCCTGCGCAATGACTGGCTGCTCGAACTGGGCCGCCGGCAAGACTGGGCCGGCGTGCGCGCGGAGTTCCCGCGCTTCCGCATGAACGACGACCGCGAGGTCACCTGCCACGTGCTGCTGGCGCGCCACCTGGAAAAGCAGGACGTGCGCCAGGCCGCCCTGGCCGCCTGGCAGGCGCAGCGCGAGTTGGAGCCCGGCTGCACCTTGCTGGCCGCCACGCTGCTGGAGGCCCGCGTTTTCACCGACGACGACATCTGGGCCCGCGTGCACGCCGCTGCCGAGCAAGGCCGCCTGCGCACCGTGCGCACCGCCGCGGCCTTGCTGGGCAAGCCCACCGAGAAGGCGGTGGTGGAGATCGTCGAGCGGCCCGACCGCTACCTGAAGCAGCGCAACGCCGGCGCCGGCCGCCAGGGCCACCCGCTGCTGATGCTGGCGCTGATGCGCCTGGCTGTGGAAGACCCCGACGAAGCCGCCAAGCGCCTGTCGGCCAACACCACCGCGCGGCTGAGCACGGCGCAGGAAGCCTTCGTGTGGGCGCAGATCGCCCGCCAGGCCGGCCTAAAGCTGCAGCCGCAGGCCGCCGAACACGCGCGTCATGCCTGGAAGCTGTGGGACCGCGCGAACAAGCCCGGCGTGCAGCCACCCTGGAGCGAAGACGTGCTGGCCTGGCACGTGCGCGCCGCCCTGCGCCTGCCGGCACGCGACACCACGCGCTGGGCGCTGGTGCAACGCGCCATCGAGGCCATGCCCCCGGCCGAGCAGCGCCAGGAGGCCTGGGTCTACTGGAACGCGCAGGCCGAACTCGCGCGCGCGCCGGCCGGGCCCGAGGGCGAGGCTGCCCGCGCCACGGCGCGCAGCGCGCTGGCGGGGCTGGTGTCGCCCTTCAGCTTCTACGGCCTGCTGGCCGGTGAAGACCTGGGCCAGCCGCTGCGCCTGCCGCCCCCACCGCAGGCGCTGAGCGCTGCCGAACGCGAGGCCGTGCGCGGCAACCCTGGCTTCCAGCGCGCGCTGCAGCTGCTGGCCCTGGGCCTGCGCAGCGAGGGCACGCGCGAGTGGAACTACACGCTGCGCGGCCTGCCCGAACGCGAACTGCTGGGCGCCGCGCAATGGGCCTGCGAGCGCGAGGTCTGGGACCGCTGCATCAACACCAGTGAGCGCACGCGCAGCGAGATCGACGTGCAGCACCGTTACCCGCTGGCTTTCCGCGAGATGGTGCAGGAGCGCGCCCGCGGCGCCGGGCTCGACCCCGCACTGGTGCTGGGCCTGATCCGCCAGGAATCGCGCTTCGTCATCGACGCGCGCTCGGGCGTAGGCGCCAGCGGCCTGATGCAGCTGATGCCCGACACCGCGCGCTGGACGGCGCGCAAGCTCGGCCTGCCCTGGCAGGCCGGCTTCATCAACGACACCAGCCTGAACCTGCAGCTCGGCACCTTCTACCTGAAGCGCGTGCTCGACGACCTGGACGGCTCGCTCACCATGGCCGCGGCAGCCTACAACGCCGGCCCCAACCGCCCGCGACGCTGGCGCGAGGCCGGCGGCACGCACGACGCGGCCATCTGGGCCGAGACCATCCCCTTCAACGAAACGCGCGACTACGTGAAGAAGGTGCTGTCCAACAGCGTGGCCTACGCCGCGGCGCACGCGCCCGTGCTGGGCGGCCGCGTGCCCACGCTGCGCGAGCGCCTGGGCAAGCCCATCGGCCCGCGCGACCCCGCCGCGGCGGCACCCGACCGCGACCTGCCCTGACCGAAACCGAGTCCCGATCCCCCCATGAACAGCATCCTCGTCCTTGGTGGCACCGGCTTCGTCGGCCGTGCCTTGTGCCAGCGCCTGGCGGCCTCGAACCCGCGGCTGCGCATCGTGGTGCCTTCGCGCCGCCCGGCGCGCGCCAAGGGCCTGAGCGCCCTGCCCACGGTGCAGCTGGTGCAGGCCGACGTGAACGACGACGCCACGCTCGCACGCCTGGTGGCCGGCAACGATGCGGTGGTGAACCTGGTGGCCATCCTGCACGGCAGCCCGGCCGCCTTCGACCGCGCCCACGTGCAGCTGCCGCGCCACCTGGCGCAGGCCTGCCGCAACGCGGGGGTGCAGCGCCTGGTGCATGTCAGCGCCCTGGGCGTGGGCCGTGAAGTGAATGCCGCGCCGTCGAACTACCTGCGCAGCAAGACCGCCGGCGAACACGTGCTGGAGCAAAGCGGCCTGCAGCTCACGCTGCTGCGGCCCTCGGTCATCTTCGGCGCCGAAGACAGCTTCCTCAACCTCTTCGCGCAGCTGCAGCGCCTGGCGCCCTTCCTGCCGCTGGCGGGCACGCAGGCGCGTTTCCAGCCGGTGTGGGTGGACGACGTGGCCGCCGCCATCGTTTCTGCGCTGCAGCAGCCGGCCAGCATCGGCAAGACCTACGAGCTGGCAGGCCCGACGGTCTACACGCTGGCCGAGCTGGTGCGGCTGGCGGGGCGCTGGTCGGGCCACGAGCGCCCAATCATGGCCTTGCCCGACGGCATCGCGCGGCTGCAGGCCCTGGCGATGGAGCTCATGCCCGGGCCCACGCTCATGTCGCGCGACAACATCGATTCGATGAAGCTGCCCAACGTGGCCAGCGGCCAGCTGCCGGGCCTGCAGGCCCTGGGCATCACGCCCACGCCGCTGGAAGCCATCGGGCCTGGCTACCTGGGGCACGAACACGGCCGCGCCAAGCTGGAGAAGCTGCGCGCCGGGGCGCGGCGCGAATGAGCGAGCCCCGATGCCGCCTCGGCATCGGATTCATGCGGGCAAATCAAGCCACGCGGCCGCATCTCGGCCTAGCATGGGGCCCTGCACGCATGGCGCGTGGCCCAGGAGAAAACCATGCACTTGGTGATCGGCAACAAGAACTACTCGTCGTGGTCGATGCGGCCCTGGGTGCTGATGAAGCAGCTGGGCCTGCCCTTTGAAGAACGCAAGCTGCGCTTCGATTTCTCACCCGGCTCGCCCTTCCGCCGCGAAGTGGCCACCTTCTCGCCCTCGGGCAAGGTGCCGGTGCTGCTGGACGACGATTTCGCCGTGTGGGACACGATGGCCATCATCGAGTACCTGCACGACAAGTTCCCCGGCCACGGGGTCTGGCCCGAAGACATGCGCGCCCGCGCCCGCGCCCGCTCCATCTGCGCCGAGATGCACAGCGGCTTCAGCGCGCTGCGCAGCCATTGCCCCATGAACATCGAGGCCGCGCTGCCCGAGGTGGGCGCCAAGGTCTGGGCCGAGCAGCCCGCGGTGCGTGCCGACGTGCTGCGCATCGAGCAGATGTGGGCCGAGGCGCTGAACGACAGCGGGGGGCCTTTCCTCTTCGGTGCCTTCAGCGCGGCCGATGCGATGTTCGCGCCGGTGTGCATGCGGCTGCGCACCTACGCGCTGCCCATGCCGCACCGCCTGCACGACTACATCGGCCGCGTGGCCGCCGCGCCGGGCGTGCGCGCCTGGATCGTCGACGCGCTGGAAGAGTGCGACTTCATCGTCGAAGACGAGCCTTACCGTCAGCACCGCTGACGTCACGCGAACCCTGACTTCCTGATGCCGATGCAGCTGTACGTGGTGGGCGGCGCCGTGCGCGACCGCCTGCTGGGCTTGCCCGAAAGCGACCGCGACTGGGTCGCCGTGGGCGCCACGCCCGACGAGATGCTGGCCCTGGGCTACAAGGCGGTCGGCAAGGACTTCCCGGTCTTCATCCACCCGCACACCGGCGAAGAGGTGGCCCTCGCGCGCACCGAACGCAAGACCGGCCCCGGCTACCGGGGCTTTGCCGTGCACGCCGCGCCGGGCGTGACGCTGGAAGACGACCTGCTGCGGCGCGACCTGACCATCAACGCCATCGCGATGGCCGAGGACGGCACGCTGATCGACCCCCACGGCGGCCAGCGTGACATCGAGGCGCGGGTGCTGCGGCATGTCTCGCCGGCCTTCGTGGAAGACCCGGTGCGGCTGCTGCGCCTGGCGCGGCTGGCGGCGCGCTTCGAAGGCTTCACCGTGGCACCGGAGACGATGGCGCTGCTGCGCCAGATGGTGGACGACGGCGAGGTCGACCACCTGGTGCCGGAACGTGTGTGGCAAGAACTTTCACGCGGCCTGATGACGGCCCGCCCCAGCCGCATGCTGGAGGTGCTGCGCGAATGCGGCGCCCTGGCCCGCCTGCTGCCCGAGGTGAACCGCCTTTGGGGCGTGCCGCAACCCGTGGCCCACCACCCCGAGGTGGACACCGGCGTGCACCTGTTGCTGGTACTGGACGAAGCCGCACGCGTAAACGCGCCGCTGGCCGTGCGCTGGGCCTGCCTGTGCCACGACCTGGGCAAGGGCAACACTCACCCCGAGGCCTGGCCGCGCCACATCGGCCATGAGGGCCGCAGTGCCAAGCTGGCCGCGGCGCTGGGCGAACGCCTGCGCGTGCCGGTGGAGTGCCGCGAACTGGCCGAGGTGGTGGCGCGCGAACACACGCACCTGCACGGCAGCGGCAGCTTGAACGCCGGCGGGCTGGTGCGGCTGTTCGAACGCTGCGATGCACTGCGCCGGCCCGAGCGCTTCGAGCAGGCCCTGCTGGCTTGTGCCTGCGATGCACGCGGCCGCACCGGGCTGCAAGACCGGCCTTACGAGCCCGCCACGCGCCTGCCGCCCTTGCTGGCCGCTGCACGCACCATCGACACCGCCACGGCAGCACAAGCCGCGATGTCGCGCGGCAAACAAGGCCCCGAGATCGGCGCCGCGGTGCACAACGCGCGCGTGGCCGCGGTGCAGGCCGCGCTGGGCTGAAGCGGCTTCAGCGCGGCGCGGCGGCCTGGCGGGCCGCAGCGCGCGGCGCCAGCAGCCACAGGCCGGCGTAGGTGAGCGCGCCGTTGAGCACCAGCAGCTCCAGCCCGATCTGCCAGCCGCCCAACCAGGCGGCCTGGTTCGCGTCCAGCACCCAGCACAGCGCCGGCGCGGCCACGGCCACCAGCGGCGCCCAGCGGTCGGGCGCCGGGCGGCGGCTGAAGATGGCGTAGGCGAACAGGCCCAGCAACGGCCCGTAGGTGTAGGCCGCCAGCTTCAGGATCAGCCAGATCATGCTGGGGTCGTCCACGGCCTTGAAAACCATCACCAGCGCCATGAAGAGCGCAGCAAAACCCAGATGCACCCAGCGGCGGATGCGCGTGCGGCGCGCTTCGTCGAGCTGCGTGCGCTGCTGCAAACCGAGGATGTCGATGCAGAAGCTGCTGGTCAGCGCGGTCAGCGCGCCATCGGCGCTGGGGAAGAGCGCCGAGATCAGCGCGATGACGAACAGCACCTGCACCGCCACCGGCAGGTAGCCCAGCACCACGGCCGGGAAGATGCGGTCGCCCGCGGTCTGCAGGCCCACCGTGGGCGCGAAGAGATAGAGCAGCCCGCCCAGGAAGAGGAACACGCCCACCACCGCCAGCAGCACGAAGGCCAGCACCACCAGGTTCTTCTGTGAATCGGCCAGGCGGCGCACCGAGAGGCTCTTCTGCATCATCTCCTGGTCCAGGCCCGTCATCGCGATGGCGATGAAGGCGCCGGCCAGCAGCTGCTTGGCCCAGAAATCGCGCGCCAGCGGGTCGGTGCCCCACACTGTCGACAGGCCCTGCACGTCCATCGCAGCCAGCGCCTGCGGCACGTTGAGGTTCAGCTTGTTCAGCAGGAACCACACGCACACACCCAAGCCCAGCAGCATGCCCGCGGTTTGCAGCGTGTCGGTGAACACGATGGTGCGCACGCCGCCTTCCAGCGTGTACAGCAGCACCATCAGCAGGATGACGGCGGCCGTCAGCCAGAAGGGCACGCCGAAGGCGTCGAGGATCATGTCCTGCAGCACCTTCACCACCAGGTACAGCCGCGCCGTGGCGCCCAGCGTGCGCGAGGCGATGAAAAACGCAGCGCCCGTGCGGTAGCTGCGCGGCCCCAGGCGCTGCGCCAGCGTGCCGTAGATGGAGGTGAGGCCGAGCTTGAAGTACAGCGGCAGCAGCACGAAGGCGATGACGAAGTAGCCCGCCACCTGCCCCAGCACCAGCTGCAGGTAGCCGAAATGCGTGAGGCCCACCGCGCCCGGCACGCTGATGAAGGTGACGCCCGACAGCGAGGTGCCCACCATGCCGAAGGCCACCAGCATCCACGGGCTGTTGCGGCTGCCGATGAAGTAGGCCTCGTTGTCGGCGCGGCGGCTCGTCCACCAGGCCACGGCCAGCAGCAGCGCGAAGTAGCCCAGCACGAAAGCCAGCAGGATGCCCGCGGTCATGGTGGCCGCGCCTTCAGAACATCAAACCGATCAGCATGGCCAGCACGCTGAGCACCACGCTGCTGGCCAGGGGCACGTGCCATTCACGGCCGCGGAAGGTGAAGCTGAAATCGCCGGGCAGCTTGCCCAGGCCGATCTTGCGCAGCCAGCCGTGCAGCACGTTGAAGAACAAGGAGGCCAGCAGGAAGACGAGCAGCCAGCGCATCGTGTGTTTGCCGCCGGCTCAGAGGGTGTGCGAGCGGTCGCCCGCCGCAAAACCCAGGGCGCCGAAGTCGGCGCCCTTCACGAAACCCAGCACCTTGAAAAGCTCGCCCATCTCGTGCTCGGTGATGAGTTTCTGGGCCATCGCGGTGCTGCGCACATCGGCGCCCTGCAAGAGATCGAGCAACCCGCAGTTCAGCAGGAAGCGCGCCTGGCTCGTGTAGCCCAGCACCTGCAGGCCGGCGTCTTGCCCGGCCAGCGCGATGGCGCTGAAGTTGACGTGCGCGGTGATGTCCTTCTCGCCCACCTGCACCAGCGGGTTCGCATCGGCCTGGTGGGCGCGGTGGCACATCAGCGTGCCGCCCGTGCGCTGCGGGTGGTAGTACTCGGCCTCGGGGAAGCCGTAGTCGATGAAAAACGCGGCGCCGCGCTGCAGGCGTTCGGCCAGGCTGCGCACGAAGGCTTCGGCCTGAGGGTGGATCTCGGTGACGGTGCCGGGCACGAACACACCCTCGCCGGGCGGGCGCAGGGTGGTGGCGCGGTCGGCCCAGGTGAAAGCCTCGCCCTCGATGGCCACACCGCGCTCCAGCCACTGGTGGCCGTCGAAGTGCAGCAGTTGCACGGGCATGGCGTCGAGCACCTCGTTGCCCACCACCACGGCTTCGATCTCGTTCGGCCAGGCGTTCGACCACTGCACGCGCGGTGCAAAACGCGCCAGCCGTTCGGCCTGCCGCTCGCGCAGCGTGCCGGACACGTCGACGATGGTGTAGCGCTGCACGGCATCGCCCAGCGCTTCCAGCAGCTGCTCGGCCAGCGCGCCAGAGCCGGCGCCGAACTCCAGCACCTCGTGTGTGCCCGTGGCCTGCAACGCCTGCGCCACCTGGCGCGCCAGCGTATGGCCGAAGAGCGGCGACATCTCAGGCGCGGTGACGAAATCGCTGCCCGAGCTGGGCATCGACCCGAACACCGGCGTGCCGCGCGTGTAGTAGCCCAGGCCCGGCTCGTAGAGCGCCATCGCCATGGTGCGGTCGAAAGGCAGCCAGCCGCCGTTTTCGGCGATGGCCGTGCGCAGGCGCTGACAGAGTCGCGCCGATAAACTCTCGGCCCCGGGTGCAGACATCCGCGGCATTGTAGAAACCCCTCCGCTCCTGTTCCCCACCCTTGATGGACACCCGCCCCGTCGTGCTGGTGACCGGCGCCGCCCAGCGCATCGGTCGCGAGATCAGTCTGCACCTGGCCACGCACGGCTGGCGCGTGGCCGTGCACTACCGCAGCTCGGCCGCCGCCGCGGTGCAGACCGTGGCCGCCATTCGCGAGGCCGGCGGCGTGGCGATGTCCTTCGCCGCCGACCTGGCCGTGGAAGCCGACTGCGAAGCCCTGCTGCCGGCGGTGCACCAGGCCTTCGGCCGGGTGGACGCCGTGGTGAACAACGCCTCGCTCTTCGAGTACGACGACGTCGCCAGCTTCAGCGCCGCGCGCATGGAAGCGCACTGGCGCGCGAACACCCTGCCCGCCATCGTGCTGGCACGCGCTCTGCATGGCCTGCTGGGCGAGGCAGCCCAAGGCTGTGTGATCAACATCCTCGACCAGAAACTCTGGAACCCCAACCCCGACTACCTCAGCTACACGCTGAGCAAGGCCGCGCTGGAAGCCGCCAACACGCTGCTGGCGCAGGCGCTGGCGCCGCGCGTGCGCGTGTGCGGCGTGGCGCCGGGCGTGACGCTGCTTTCGGGCGAGATGAGCGGCGATGAATTCAGCGCCTCGCACACCATGACGCCGCTGGGCCGCAGTTCCACGCCGGCCGACGTGGCGCGCGCCGTGCACTACCTGCTGGAGGCGCCCGCCGTCACCGGCACCACCTTGCTGGTCGATGGCGGCCAGCACCTGCAGGCCCAGGCGCGGGACGTGATGTTCCTGGCCCGAGACAAGAAAGACACCTGATGCAAAGCCTGCTGAACCACCCGAGCCTGATGGACTGCCGCCGGCTCTTCCTGCGCGACTACGCCGTCTGGATCAACATCGGCGTGCACGACTTCGAGAAGAAGGGCGAGCAGCGCGTGCTGATCAACGTCGACCTCTACATCCCGCTGGCGCTGTCCACGCCCACGCAGGACAAGCTGGACGAGGTGGTCGACTACGACTTCATCCGCCGCAGCGTGATGGAGCGCGTCTCCAAGGGCCACATCCACCTGCAGGAAACCTTGGCCGACGACGTGCTGGCGCTGATGCTGGCCCACCCCCGCGTGCGGGCCGCGCGCGTGTCCACCGCCAAGCCCGACGTTTACCCCGATTGCGAGGCCGTGGGCGTGGAAGTCTTCGGCATGAAGGAACAGTGAGATGAACGCCACCGTCGAATTCCACCCGGCCAAGAAGCTGGCGGTGTCCATGCAGAAGCTGGGCAAGCGCCTGCACCGCCAGGTGGGCCAGGCCATCGTCGACTTCAACATGATCGAAGCCGGCGACAAGGTGATGGTCTGCCTGAGCGGCGGCAAGGACAGCTACGCGATGCTCGACATCCTGCTGAGCCTGCGCGAGCGTGCGCCCATCCACTTCGACATCGTCGCCGTCAACCTGGACCAGAAGCAGCCCGGCTTCCCGACCGAGGTGCTGCCGGCCTACCTGACGAAGCTGGGCGTGCCCTTCCACATCGAGAACCAGGACACCTACAGCATCGTCAAGAAGCTGGTGCCCGAGGGCCAGACGATGTGCAGCCTGTGCAGCCGGCTGCGCCGTGGCATCCTGTACCGCGTGGCCGGCGAGTTGGGCGCCACCAAGATCGCGCTGGGTCACCACCGCGACGACATGGTCGTCACGCTGATGATGAACATGTTCTTCGGCGGCCGCATGAAGGGCATGCCGGCCAAGCTGGTGAGTGACAACGGCAAGCACACCGTCATCCGCCCGCTGGCCTACGTGGCCGAGACTGATCTGGAGAAGTGGGCGGTGCACCGCCAGTTCCCCATCATCCCCTGCACGCTGTGCGGCAGCCAGAGCGACCTGCAGCGAGTGCAGGTGAAGAAGATGATCCGCGAATGGGAGCGCCAGTACCCCGGCCGCACCGACAACATGCTGCGTGCGATGGCCCACGTGGTGCCTTCGCACCTGATGGACCGGAACCTCTACCCCTTCACGACGATCACACCCACCGGTGAGGCCAGCGCCGAGGGCGACATCGCTTTCGACGAAGAGCCTTGTTCAACGCCCTCAACGCCGAACCGCGTGCATCTGCACCGGGCTGGCGATGCCGAGGGCGACGACGATCTGGAGGACTGACCATGAAGTCTCGTGTCACCCCCGTGCAGCGCTGGCTGCAACTCGGCGCCCTGGTGATGGGCGGCCTGCTGCTCTCGGCCTGCGCCGGCCTGCGCAGCGTGAGCACCGAGGTGTCCAGCTTCGGCGAGTGGCCGGCCGACCGCAAGGCCGGCACCTACGCCTTCGAGCGCCTGCCCTCGCAGCAGGCGCTGGCCGCCGAAACCGAACTGCTGGAGAACGCCGCCCGCCCGGCGCTGGAGAAGGCCGGCTTCAAGCCCGCGGCCGAAGGCCAGCAACCCGACGTGCTGGTGCAGGTGGGCGCGCGCGACAGCCGCTACATCGACAGCCCCTGGGACGACCCGCTGTGGTGGCGCGGTGGCTTCGGCTATTGGCGCCACGGGCCGTGGATCTCGCCGCGCTGGCAGCTCAGCCTGCGCAGCGAGTTCCCGCGTTACGAAAGCCAGGTGGGCCTGTTGCTGCGCGACCGCGCCACCGGCAAGCCGCTCTTCGAGAGCAAGGCCCTGGCCGACACCGGCAGCCGCGCCGATGCGCAGCTCTACGGCGCGCTCTTCCAGGCGGCGCTGATGGACTTTCCGAAGCTGGGCATGAACCCGCGCCGCGTGGTGGTGGAACTGCCGCCCACGCCCTGAGGCGGCGGGCGCCTCAGTCGCCGCAGGCCGCGTGCGTGATCGTGCGGGCCTCCAGGCGCTCTTCGACCCACGCGGCCACCTCGAACAGCCGCGCGTCCTGGCCCGGCCGCGCCACCAGCTGCAGGCCCAGCGGCAGGCCCTGGGCGTCCAGCCCGCCGGGCAGCGTGAGGCAGGGGCAACCCAGCAGCTGCCAGGGCCGGTTGAACGCCGGATCGCCCGTCTGGCGCAGGCTGCGCGGCGCGGCGCCGGGGGCGGCCGGCGTGAGCAGCACCTCGGCCTGGCCGAATAGTTCTTCGATGCGCAAGCCCGTGGCCTGCGCCGTGCTCAGCGCGGCAGCGTAGGCTGCGGCGGGCAGGGCCGCGCCTTCGTCCAGCAGGGCGCGCAAGCCGGCAGAGAGTTGCCGGCGCCGATACTGGCGCTCGGCGGCCAGGGCCATCGCGGTTTCGAACACCTGCACGGTGCGCTGGGCGTCGAAGAGCGAATCGAAACCTTCGGGCCACACGGCCAGCTGCATGGTCGCACCGGCCGCTGAGAGCCGCGCCGCCGCGTCTTCCACCATCGCGACCATGGGCGCCGACAAAGCCTGCGCCCGGGACGTGAGCGTCACGCCCAGGCGCGGGGTGGCTGCATCGCCGCCCAGCCTCGGGGCCGGGCCGGCGCCCCAGGCGCCCAGCACCCCCGAGAGCAAGGCGGCATCGGCCACGCTGCGCGCCAGCACGCCGATCTCGTCGAGCGTGTCCGAATTCGGCTTGGCCCCCGCCCGCGGCAGGCGCCGCGGCGAGGGCTTGTAACCCACGGTGCCGCAGAATGCGGCCGGCCGGATCACCGAGCCTGCCGTCTGCGTGCCCAGCGCCAGCGGCACGAGGCCGGCGGCCACCGCCGCCGCCGAGCCGCTGGACGAGCCACCCGGCGTGTGGGCCGGCACGTGCGGGTTGCGCGTGGCGCAGGGCGTCATGTTCGCGAACTCGGTGCAGGCGGTCTTGCCCATCACCCAGGCGCCAGCGGCACGCGCCAGCGCCACCACGGCGGCGTCGGCCTGCGGCACATGGCCGGCGTAGACGGCCGAGCCATAGGCCGTGGGCAGGCCCGCGGTGTCGATGTTGTCCTTGATGCCGAGCGGCAGACCGTGCAGTGCACCCGAGGCGCTGCCGCCGGCAGCCGCCTGATCCAGCGCGCGCGCCCGGCGGCGTGCGGCGGCCGCATCCAGGTGGGCCCAGGCGTGCAGGCGCGGCCCCAGCGCCAGCGCACGTTCGGTGAGGGCTTGCGCCAGGGTCTCGGCCTTCAGCTCGCGCGCGGCCAGCGCGCGGGCGAGGGTGGTGGCGTCGAGGGTGTGCAGGGGGGCGGTCATGGGTGCCTCAGAGGTCGTCGTCCGCGGCACCATCTTCGCCGCGCGGGCGGCCGCGCTGCCCGCCGTCCCAGCGCTTGACGGCGGCGCTGTCCAGGTCGAAGAGATCGAGCGCGCGGCCCACGGTCTGGTCGACGATGTCCTGCACCGTGGCGGGCCGCTGATAGAAAGCCGGCACCGGCGGCATGATCACCGCGCCGTTGCGCGTGGCCTGGTCCATCAGCGCGATGTGGCCGGCGTGCAGCGGGGTCTCGCGCAGCAGCAGCACCACGCGGCGGCGCTCCTTCAGGCAGACGTCGGCCGCGCGCACGACGAGTTCGTCGTTGTAGCAATGGGCGATGCCGCTGAGCGTCTTGATCGAGCAGGGCGCCACCAGCATGCCCAGGGTGCGGAACGAGCCCGAGGACACCGTCGCGCCGATGTCGCGCGGGCTGTGCACCACGTCGGCCAGGGCGCGCACGTCGGCAGCGCTGTGGTCGGTTTCTTCGGCGAGCGTGCGCGCGCCCGAGGGCGTGAGGATGAGGTGGGTCTCGATGCCGCCCATCTCGCGCAGCAACTGCAGGGCGCGCACGCCGTAGATCGCGCCCGAGGCGCCGGTGATGGCGACGATCAAGCGGCGGGGCGAAGAAGGTGGCGGTGCAGCAGGCTTCATCGCGCGATTGTCCTGCCCAATGGCTGTCATCATCGGCGGCACCCCCAGTTCTCCCGACACCGCCGCGAGCCTTTTGCATGAACCTCCGCAAGTTGCTGCGCCCGCCGCAGCCCCGCCTGCCGCTGACCGGCCATGAGCCCAGCCCGGTTCCCGTGCCGGCCGTGGACCGGCTGCGCGACGACGACCTGCAGCAGCTCAACAGCCTGCTGAAGTGGAACTGCTACACGGTGGACAGCCGGGGCCGGCGCTTCGGCGATTGCGCCCGTGCGGGCAAGCGCGAACTGCCACAGCCCATCCCTGACCGCCGCATCGCGCTGTTCGACCAGGCCTGCGGCCTGACCGGCCGCAGTGTGCTGGAGGTCGGCTGCTTCGAAGGCGTGCACACGATCGGCCTGGCCCAGGCCGGCGCCCAGGTCACGGCGGTGGACGCGCGCATGGAAAACGTCGTCAAGACGATGCTGCGCTGCCAGTTCTACGGCGTGGTGCCCGATGTGCGCCGCTGCGACTTGGAAGTGCAGGCCGAACTGGAAAGCCTGCCCGACGTGGACCTGCTGCACCACGTCGGCGTGCTGTACCACCTGGTCGACCCGGTGCGGCACCTGCAGGCGCTGGCGCCAAAGGTGCGCCGGGGCTTGATGCTCGACACCCACGTGGCAACGGCAGAGACGGCGCGGCACATGCTGCTCAGCGGCGGGCGCCAGTGGCGCTGCCAGCGGTATGCCGAAGGCGGCGTCGGCGAGGTCTTCTCGGGCATGTACGACCACGCCGCGTGGCTGGTGCTGGACGACCTGCTGCAACTGCTGGTGGAGCTGGGCTTCGCGCAGACCCGGGTGCACGAGCACCGCGACGAGCGCAACGGCCCCCGGGTGCTGATCTTCGCCGAGCGCGGGCTGCCAGCCTAGGATGTTTGCGCACACTCTCGCCTTTAACTCGAATTTTTCAGCGATCGCCAGGCATCCTTCTGCTGGCAGGGTTCGATATCAGCACTCCCCCACGGAGAGTGCTAATATTTGCGGAACCTCATCCCTCCCTGGGAGTCAGAGCCGCATGAACATCACCGCCGCCACCGCTGTCACCGTCCGCGACCCCTGGTCCCTGGTGCCCTCGCTGGGCAACCTGGATGCCTATGTGTCGGCCGTCAACCGCATGCCGATGCTCACGCCGACGGAAGAGACCGAGCTCGCCCGCGCATTGCGCGACAAGGGCGACGTGCAGGCCGCCGGCCGCCTGGTGCTGAGTCATCTGCGCCTGGTGGTGAGCATCTCGCGCCAGTACCTGGGCTACGGCCTGCCGCAGGGCGACCTGATCCAGGAAGGCAACGTCGGCCTGATGAAGGCCGTCAAGCGCTTCGACCCCGAGCAGGGCGTGCGGCTGGTCAGCTACGCCATGCACTGGATCAAGGCCGAGATCCACGAGTACATCCTGAAGAACTGGCGCATGGTGAAGGTGGCCACCACCAAGGCCCAGCGCAAGCTGTTCTTCAACCTGCGCTCGATGAAGCAGGGCATGAAGGGCGAAGCCGCCGACGCCGACACGCACCGCAACACGCTCACGCCGGCCGAAGTGGCCAGCGTGGCGCGCGAGCTCAACGTCAAGGCCGACGAGGTGGTGGAGATGGAGATGCGCCTGTCGGGCGGTGACGTGGCGCTGGAGCCGCAAACCGACGATGGCGAAGAGAGCTACGCCCCCATCGCCTATCTGGCCGACGACAGCCAGGAACCCACCCGCGTCATCGAGGCGCGCAGCCGCGACTGGCTCGCCGGCGACGGCATCGCCCAAGCGCTGAACGCGCTGGACGAGCGCAGCCGCCGCATCGTCGAAGAGCGCTGGCTCAAGGTCAACGATGACAGCTCCGGCGGCATGACGCTGCACGAGCTGGCCGCCGAGTACGGTGTCAGCGCCGAGCGCATCCGCCAGATCGAAGTGGCGGCGATGAAGAAGATGCGCAAGGCGCTCGTGCCGGCCTGATCACACCGCCTGGGCCGGCAACGATGTTGACCCCAGCGCTGGCGCAATCGCTGCACGTGCTGGGCATCACGCCGACCCTGCTGCAAGCCCGCGGCCTGCAGCCCTGCGCCGAGGCCACGCAACTCACGTTGGCGGAGATCGGGCCCGAAGGCCGCGAGTTCCTGCTGGAACCGGGCGCCGCGCAGGCTTGGCAAACGATGAAGGCAGCCGCCTCGCGCGACGGCGTGGCGATGTGCCTGGTCTCGGCCTTCCGCAGCGTGGGCCGCCAAACGGAGATCCTGCGCGACAAGCTGGCTGCAGGCGTGAGCATCGAAGAAGCCCTGCGGTGGGTGGCCCCGCCGGGCTACAGCGAACACCACAGCGGCCGCGCCATCGACATCGGCGTGCCCGGCGAACCTGCGCTGGAGGAATGCTTCGAGACCACCGAGGCCTTCGCTTGGCTGCAGGCGCACGCCGCGTCGCATGGCTTCAGCCTGTCCTACCCGCGCGGCAACACCTCAGGCTACGGCTACGAGCCCTGGCACTGGTGCTTCCAGGCGCGTTGAGCGCGCATCCAAACGCTCGGCAAGGGCTTCAGGCCGTCTGCTTCAGCAGGATCTGCAGGTCGTGCTTCAGGGCCTCGGCGCCCGCGCCGTAGCGCGTGAAGAGCCGCACCTTGCCCTGGGCGTCGAAGATGTAGCTGCCGGCGGTGTGGTCCAGGGTGTAGCCACCCTCGGTCTTGCCAGGCACCTTTGCGTAGAACACCTTGAAGCGCTTGGCCATGGCCTTGGTTTCTTCGGGTGTACCACGCAGGGCAATGAAGTCCGGGCTGAAGTTCTGCACGTAGGCCTTCAGCACCTCGGGCGTGTCGCGTTCGGGGTCGATGCTGACGAAGACACCCTGCACCTTCGCGCCATCGGCGCCCAACGCCTGCTTCACCTGCGCGAGTTCGAGCATGGTCGTGGGGCACACATCGGGGCACTGCGTGAAGCCGAAGAACACCACCGTCAACTTGCCCTTGAACTCGCTGATGTGGCGGCGCTTGCCCTCGGTGTCGGGCAGGTCGAGGTCTTGAGCGTAGTCGGCACCGGTGATGTCCACCGCCTTGAAGGAAAGCGGTGCTGCGGCCTGGTCACAAGCGCCCAGCACAGGCGCCAGGGCTGCGGCGGTGATCAGGCGACGGCGCGAGACAGCCATGGGTTCACGTAGTGATCGACCAGCAGCGCGGCAAACAGCAGCGACAGGTGCCAAATCGAGAAACGGAAGGTCTTGCGGGCCAGCGCGTCGCTGTACTCGCGCCAGAGTTGCCAGGCGTAGGCGATGAAGCCGACCCCCAGCACCAAGGCCGCCGCCAGATAGAGCCAGCCGCTCATGCCGTAGACGAAGGGCAGCAGCGTTGCCGCGAACAGCACCAGCGTGTAAAGCAGCACCTGCAGACGCGTGAACTCCGAGCCGTGCGTGATGGGCAGCATCGGCAGGCCGGCCTTGCGGTAGTCCTCCACCCGGTACAAGGCCAGCGCCCAGAAGTGCGGCGGTGTCCACAGGAAGATGATCAGGCAAAGCATCAGCGCTTCGGGGCCCACGTCGCCCGTCATCGCCGCCCAGCCCAGCACCGGTGGCATCGCCCCACTGGCGCCACCGATCACGATGTTCTGCGGCGTCAGCGGCTTGAGCACCACGGTGTAGACCACCGCGTAACCCACGAAGGTGGCGAAGGTCAGCCACATCGTCAGCGGGTTGACCCAGATGTAGAGGATCGCGCTGCCGGCTGCACACAGCACCGCCGAAAACGCCAGCGTATACGGCGTGGTGAGCTCACCTTTGGCCGTGGGGCGCCAGGCGGTGCGCTGCATGCGGCGGTCGATCTGCTGTTCGACCAGGCAGTTGAAGGCCGCTGCCGCGCTGGCCACCAGCCAGATGCCGAGCACGGCCGCACCGGCCAGGCGCCAGTCCGGCAGGCCGGGCTGCGCCAGCAGCACCCCGATGAGCGCGCAGAACACGATGAGCTGCACCACGCGCGGCTTGGTCAGCGCGTAGAACTGGGCCCAGCGTGAACTGGTGGGCCGGGGGGCGGCAAGGGTCTCACTCATGGGCAACCGCGCATTTTAGGCGGCGGCCGTCGCGGGGCGGCGTTCCGGCATTGCCGAGCTTTGCGCACTGCGCGCGAGAAGCAGCGCGAGCAACAGCACCAGCGCTGCGGCACCGGCCGAGTGGCCCAGTGCCGCCAGCAAGGGCCAGCCCAGCACCACGTTGGACAAGCCGCTGAGCAACTGCGCCAGCAGCAGCAGCAGCAAGGCGCCGGCAAAACGCCGGGCCACCGCGCCACCGTCGTGCCACAGGCGCCAGGCCAGCAAGGCGAAAAGCAGCACCACCACAACGGCGAACAGGCGGTGCGCCATGTGGATGGCCACCAGCGCCTCGAAAGGCAGCGCGCCGCCGCCAGTGGCCTGTCCGAGTTCACGCAGCACCGCGAAGCCCTGGGCCACGTCCATCGCCGGCCACCAGCTGCCGTTGCACTGCGGAAAGCCCGTGCAGGCCAGCACCGCGTAGTTCGTGCTGACCCAACCGCCCAGCGCGATCTGCACCGCCAGCGCAGCCGCGGCGGCCAGCCCCCAGGCGCGCACGCCCGGCGCCAGCGCCATCGGGCGCCGGCGGAAGGCCTCGTGCTGGAAGGCCAGCATCGCCAGCAAGGCCAGCCCGCCCAGCAGGTGCAGCGTGACCACGGCCGGGTAGAGCTTGAGCGTGACCGTGTACTTTCCGAACAGCCCCTGCACGATCACCCACACCAGCGTCACCGTGGGCCACCACGGCGAGAAAGGCAGGCGCTGCCGCTCGCGCCAGGCGGTGGCCGCCATCACCAGGATCAGCACGCCCACGGTCATCGCGAGGTAGCGGTGGATCATTTCGATCCAGGCCTTGCTCCAGGTAACGGGGCCGCTGGGCAGCGCGGTCTGAGCGGCGTGGATTTCCGCGCGCGCGCCGAAGGGCGTGGCTTCGCCGTAGCAGCCGGGCCAGTCGGGACAGCCCAGGCCTGAGTCGCTCAGCCGGGTGAAGGCGCCGAAGACGATGAGATCGAAGGTCAGGAAGAGCGTCACCGTCGTCAGCGCGGCCAGTCGGCGTTGCGTGCTGGCGCCCCGCTGGCGAAGCCACACCCAGCACAGCGGCAGCAGCGCCACCACCAGCGCCAGCAGCAGCAGACGCAGGGTGGGGGCCAGGTCGACGAGCGGCTGGGGCTCCACGTCAGCGACCGGCCTTGTCCCAGAAGCTGGAGGCGCGCAAGACCTTGTCGAGATCGCGCTTGACACGGGAAGGCTCGGGGTCGACCGGCGCACGCATCATCCACTCGCCCATCGGATCGACGACATAGAGGTGCTCGTCGATGCGTCTGCCAGCCTCGGGCGCCAGCCAGCGAGCCACAGCTGCGGCATCGGCGCGCAGCACCGTCACCGGCACCGCGCCGCCCAGCGCTTCACGCAACTGGGGTGTGAGGGGTTGTTCGTCGGTGACGATCCACACCTTGTCCAGCCGGTCGCGCTCTCGACCCAGCATCTCCCGCAGTTGGCGCTGCATGAACAGGCGCTTCTCGCACGCGGCATCGCAGGCCGCCGGGCCTACGGCCATCAGCAGCCACTGGCCGTGCAGCGAGCGTGCCGTGACGGGTGTGCCTTCCAAGGTGCGCAGGTTCAGGTCGGCCGGCAAGCTGCGCGTCGGGAGGATCAGTTCGCTGTAGTTCGTGCGCCCTTCGGGCCGGATGACGAAGTAGGTGAAGTAGGACGCGATGACCGGCGAGGCGCACACCAGCAAAACCAGCAGCATCTTCAGCCGGCCGATGCGCGTGCGCGAGCCGTCGGCAGCGCCCCCCTGGCCGAGTTCGGGGCCAGCCAGGCTGTGCACCGTCAGGGCCACGGGCTCAGGCGCCGCGGGCGCGGACCCGGGCGGGACGGACGAGTTGGAACCAGACATACAGACCGATGATGAGGGCGCTGAGCGCGAACCACTGGAACGCGTACCCGTGGTGCTTGTCGACGCCGAGGGCCGGCTGCGGCCACTGGCGCAGCAGGCCATCGGCCGGCGGGGCGGCGCCGTCCTCCTGCACCAGGGCCATCGGCCGCAGTGGGAGACCCGTCTCGCGGGCGAAAGACGACACGTCGAGATTTTGCCGGATCGCCCCGGAAGCCGCGCCTTCGAACTCGTACAACCGGGCCGGGCCGGGGGCGATGCGCCCCTGCACCTGCACCGTGCCCTCGGGCGGCGGCGGTGCCGCGATGCGCGTGCGATCGAGGATGTCCCGAGGCAGCCAACCGCGTTGCACCAGCACGGCGCTGCCGTCGTCCAGCTGCAAGGGCGTGACGGCGTAGAAGCCAGGGCGACCGTTCATCTGGCGGTTCTCGAGATAGACGGTCTGCGCGGCCAGCCAACGGCCTTGCACGGCGGCGAGGCGGTGCACCTGGGGCGGCAGTTCGGCGGCGGCCGAGGCCAGTTCGGCCTGGCGCAGGGGCGGCAAGGCACGCTGCGTCGCCAGCGCCTGCTGCAAGGCCGTCTTCTGTGCGGCGCGGTCGAGCTGCCACACGCCCAGCCTCGCGGTCAGCGCTGCCGACAGCAAGGCCACGAGCAGGACGATGGCGTTGCGCACCTTCATCGGTGGCCTGACGCCCGGCACGGATAATCCCCAGCGATGAAAACCGTGATGGTCTTGTTCCTCGTGGCCGTGCTCGTGGCTTTGGCCAGTGCTGGTGTCTTCATGATGCGGCGCGGCAACGACAAGGCGGCCGACAGCAACCGCAGCAAGCACATGGCGCGTGCGCTGGCGGTGCGGGTCGGGCTGTCGGTGGCCTTGTTCCTGCTCATCTTGCTGAGTT
This sequence comes from Rubrivivax rivuli, assembly GCF_004016505.1. Lineage (GTDB taxonomy): Bacteria > Pseudomonadota > Gammaproteobacteria > Burkholderiales > Burkholderiaceae_C > Rubrivivax > Rubrivivax rivuli. The sequence goes on from NZ_SACR01000002.1 coordinate 804,414, forward strand.
GGGCCATGGGGTGGGTGCAACCCACGGGCCTGCCCACCGGGCGCTGAGCGACGGGGTAGCTCGCCGCTGCGCCGCTGCAAAAACAAACGCCGCTTCACGCGGCGTTTGCATTGGGCGCTGATGGAAGCTCAGAGCCAGTACACCAGGAAGTACAGACCCAGCCACACCACGTCCACGAAGTGCCAGTACCAAGCTGCGCCTTCGAAACCGAAGTGACGCTCGGGCGTGAAGTGACCCTTCATCAGCCGGATGGTGATGAACAACAGCATCAACATGCCCACGAGCACGTGGAAGCCGTGGAAGCCCGTCAGCATGAAGAAGGTGCTGCCGAAGATGCCGCTGCTGAGCTTGAGGTTCAGGTCACGGTAGGCATGGATGTATTCGAAGGCCTGCACGCCGACGAAGGTGGCACCCAGAGCGACCGTGATCCACATCCACAGGATGGTCTTGCCGCGGTTGCCAGCGATCAGCGCGTGGTGGGCGATCGTCAGGGTGACACCCGAAGTCAGCAGCAGGGCCGTGTTGATGGTGGGCAGGGGCCAGGGGCCGATGGTGCTGAAGGGCTCCACGGTGCCCGCCGGCGAGGCCGTGATGCCGGGGCCGGCGCTGGGCCACAGGGCCTTGAAGTCGGGCCACAGCAGCTGGTTCTCAAGGCTGCCCAGGTTGGGCACGGCGTGCACGCGAGCCCAGTAAAGAGCCCCGAAGAAAGCCGCGAAGAACATCACCTCGCTGAAGATGAACCAGCTCATGCTCCAGCGGAAGCTGACATCGATGCGGTCGCTGTAGAGGCCGCTTTCGCTTTCGCGGATGGCCTCGCTGAACCACTGGAACATCACGGTCAGCCACACGGCCATGCCGGCCAGCAGGACCCAAGGTGCCCAGGTGGAGCCGTTGACCCACTGCCCGGCGCCGAGGATGACGAGAAAGAGGCCACCGGCCATCAGCACCGGGTGGCGCGAGGGCGCGGGGATGTAGTAGTGCGGCGTGCTGCCGGCAGCGGTGGTGGCGGACATGTTGTGTGTTTCTCCTCGAACCAGAATATCCAATGTGACGGGCGCTGGGGCCCCCTCAGGCCCCGGCGACGCCGCTGCCGATGACCCAGCGCACCAGCAGCACCAGCGCCAGCACGAACAAGGCTGCCCCAAGCAGCCCGGCGACGATCACGTGCACCGGATTGAGCTTCTGCACGTCTTGCGCAAGATCGGCCGACCGGCGCACGCCAAAGAACGACCACCCGACAGCCCGCGCCGTCTGCAGGAAGGACCCGCGGCGTGCGACCGCGTCCTTGAGATCGCTCACAGGCCGGCCCCTTTCAGCGAGACCGCCTTCACGCCCACCGAACCTGTGGGTGCTGCAGGCACCTTGCCGCCCACCTCGAAGAAGGTGTACGACAAGGTGATGGTCGTCACGTCTTTCGGCAGCTTGGGGTTGATGACGAAGGTAACGGGCCACTCGCGGCGCTCGCCGGGCGCGAGCGTCCACTCGTTGAAGCAGAAGCACTCGACCTTGCTGAAGTGCGCACTGGCCTGGCGCGGTGCGTAGCTCGGGATCGCCTGAGCCGCCATCGTGCGGTTCTGGCGGTTCCGGAACTCGTACATCACCGTCATCATCTCGCCCGGGTGCACCTGCAGCGAGCTGCGCGCGGGCTTGAAATCCCAGGGGCCGCGCACGTTGCCGTCGAATTCGACCGTGATGGTGCGGCTGGTGTCGACCTGCGTGTTCGCCGGCACCGAATGCGTGCTCCACTTGCCGGTGGCGATGCGTTGCTCAGAGAGGCTGAGCACGTTGATGCCCAGCGCCTCGCAGATGGCGCGGTACATCGGCACCAGCGCGTAGCCGAAGCCGAACATCACCGCCACGATGACGAGCAACTTGCCCAGCATGCGCCGGTTGTCGGCAAAGAGGCGGTTCATCGATGGCATGGTCGGGCTCTCAACCGCCGAAGTAGGCGAGCTTGGTGACGAAGCCCAGCGCGAAGACCAGAGCCACCGACGCCAGGATCAGACCCAAACGCCGGTTGGCCTTGCGCTGCTGTTCACTCAGAGCCATGGGGCACCGTCTGCGCTCAGCCGATCACGCGCGTGGCGGTGGCGTCCAGCTTCGGGGGCGTCTCGAAGGTGTGCCACGGCGCCGGCGAAGGCACTTCCCACTCCAGGCCTTCAGCGGCTTCCCAGGGCTTCTGGGGCGCCGGCTCGCCCTTGCCGCGCATCATGGGCAGCACGACGAAGACGAAGAAGTAGACCTGCATCAGCCCGAAGCCGAATGCGCCCACCGAGGCGATGGCGTTGAAGTCGGCGAACTGCATCGGGTAGTCGGCATAACGGCGGGGCATGCCGGCCAGACCCAGGAAGTGCATCGGGAAGAAGGTGATGTTGAAGAAGATCAACGAACCCCAGAAGTGGATCTTGCCGCGCGTCTCGCTGTACATGACACCGGTCCACTTCGGACCCCAGTAGTACACACCCGCGAACAGCGCGAACAGCGAGCCCGCCACCAGCACGTAGTGGAAGTGCGCCACCACGTAGTAGGTGTCCTGCAACTGGATGTCGATGGGCGCCATGGCCAGGATCAGGCCCGTGAAGCCGCCCATGGTGAACACGAAGAGGAAGCCCACGCTCCAGAGCATCGGGGTCTCGAAGGTCATCGAGCCCTTCCACATCGTGGCGATCCAGTTGAAGATCTTCACGCCCGTGGGCACCGCGATCAGCATGGTCGCGTACATGAAGAAGAGCTGGCCCGTCACCGGCATGCCGGTGGTGTACATGTGGTGCGCCCACACGATGAAGCTCAGGATGGCGATGGAGGCCGTGGCGTACACCATCGAGGTGTAGCCGAAGAGGCGCTTGCGTGCGAAGGCCGGGATGATGGCGCTGACGATGCCGAACGCCGGCAAGATCATGATGTAGACCTCGGGGTGACCGAAGAACCAGAAGATGTGCTGGTACATCACCGGGTCACCGCCGCCGGCGGGGTTGAAGAAGCTGGTACCGAAGTGGCGGTCGGTCAGCGTCATCGTGATGGCGCCGGCCAGCACGGGCATCACCGCGATGAGCAGGTAGGCCGTGATCAGCCAGGTCCAGGCGAACAGCGGCATCTTCATCAGCGTCATGCCAGGCGCGCGCATGTTCAGGATGGTGACGATGATGTTGATCGAGCCCATGATCGAGCTCGCGCCCATGATGTGCATGGCGAAAATGCCAGCGTCCATCGAGGGGCCCATCTGCAGCGTCAGCGGCGCATAGAGCGTCCAGCCGGCGGCCGGGGCGCCACCGGGCATGAAGAAGCTGCCCACCAGCATCAGCGCCGCCGGGATCAGCAGCCAGAAGCTGAGGTTGTTCATGCGCGCGAAGGCCATGTCCGCCGCGCCGATCTGGAGCGGCAGCATCCAGTTCGCGAAGCCCACGAAGGCCGGCATGATGGCGCCGAACACCATGATCAGGCCGTGCATCGTCGTGAGCTGGTTGAACAGCTCCGGGTTGACGAACTGCAGGCCCGGCTGGAAGAGCTCGGCACGGATGCCCAGCGCCAGCACGCCACCCACCATCAGCATCGCGAAGCTGAACAGCAGGTACATCGTGCCGATGTCCTTGTGGTTGGTGGCGAACAGCCAACGACGCCAGCCATGCGGATGGCCGTGGTCGTGGGCGTGGTCGTCAGAATGGCCGCCTGCGTGGCCCTTGGGGTCGAGAACTGCGCTCATGGTGAATCCTTTTGGCGTCTGCTGGGCGGCCGATTACTTGCGGGCGGCAACAATTTCAGACGGCTGCACGACCGTGCCCGTCTTGTTGCCCCAGGAATTCTTGGTGTAGGTGGCCACAGCCGCAATCTCGGTGTCCGAGAGCGTCTTCCAGGCCGGCATCGCCCCGTTGGCGGCGCCATTCAACAGGATCTGGATCTGCTTGCTCTTGTCGGCGTCGGTCACCACCGGGCTGCCGTCGAGTGCCTTGATGGGGCCGGCGCCCTTGCCGTCGGGCCGGTGGCAGGCGGCGCAGTTGGCGGCGTAGACCTTCTCGCCACGGGCCACCAGGTCTTCCAGCGTCCAGACCTTGCTCGGATCATCGGCCAGCGCGGCCATTTCCTTCTTCTTGCCTTCCACCCACTTGGCGTAGTCCTCGGTGCTGAGCACCTTCACGTGGATGGGCATGTAGGCGTGCTCCTTGCCGCAGAGCTCGGCGCACTGGCCGTAGTAATCGCCCACCTTTTCGGCGCGGAACCAGGTGTCGCGCACGAAGCCGGGGATGGCATCCTGCTTGACGCCCAAGCTGGGCACCATCCAGGCGTGGATCACGTCGTTGGCCGTGGTGACGATGCGCACCTTCTGGTTGACGGGCACGACCAGGGGGTTGTCCACCTTCAGCAGGTAGTCGTCACCCGAGGGCTTGCCGCTGTCGGACATGGTGCGCTGCGACACGTCGAGCGTCGACAGGAAGGCGATGCCCTCACCCTGGCCCTTCAGGTAGTCGTAGCCCCACTTCCACTGGTAGCCGGTGGCCTTGATGGTGAGGTCGGCGTTGCTGGTGTCCTTCATGGCCACCACGGTGCGCGTGGCCATGGCGCCCATGATCACGACGATGATGAAGGGCACGATGGTCCAGGCGATCTCGACCGCCACACTCTCATGGAAGTTCGCCGGCTTGTGGCCCAGCGACTTGCGGTGCTTGAGGATCGAATAGAACATCACCGCGAACACCGCGATGAAGATCACCAGGCACACCACCAGCATGAAGTTGTGCAGGAAGTGCTGCTGCTCGCCGATCTTGGTGACCGGATCGTGCAGGTTCAACTGGTTGACCTTGGGGCCGCCGGGCAGGTCGTTCGTGGCCAGGGCCACGCCGCTTGCCGTCAGGGCACCCAGGGCCAGCAAGGGCTGCGCGCAGCGCCGGGTCAGGCTGGACCAGGAGATAGGCTTCATCGTCATCATGGAGTGCTTCGGTTCGGATCGGTCTCTGTGCCAGGCTGCGAAGACAAGCGACGCAGGGCCCGGCGGAGTTCTTGTGCGAAGGCGCCGCGCAGTTCCGGACGCAGCTGGCGCCCCACCTGCACGAGTTGCCCTCGCCCCCGGAGCTGCACCAGCGAGCCCTGCCCGCGGGCGGGCTCCACGTGCAGCCAGTCGGCAAGGAATTCGGTGCGATCGACCTTGGAGCCCACGCACTGCTCGACCTGGAGCGAGCGCCCCACGAGTGTGAGGACTTCTCGATCACCCGCGTGGCGAGCGAAGAGCAGCAGCGCAAGCCCAACCGCCAGCAATTCAAGGCCCGTGAACAGCAGCACCAGCGGCGCACCCTGCAGGAAAAAGAAAGTGCCTATGAACAGCGACACCGCGCAGAGCGAGGCGTAGAACCAGCCCAATTGGCGCGGCGTGATCGAGCAGTTGCGCTTGAACAGCCACTGCAATGACACAGGGCTGCCGGGCAGGTGAGCCAGCACCACCTCGCGCCCGAAAACCCAGGACCCATCGCGCAGCGAAGCGTGCGGCTCGGGCCAGAGGCCTGGGGCGTAGGTGGCGGACATCGGAGGGCGTACTGCAGGGGCGGAAGTGACGGTGCGGGCTGGAGCAGGCATCAAACGCTCGCTGGTGCAGCCGATTGCGGCGACCCAACCCCTAATTTCATCTGGAATTCTATAGCAGTGAGCCCGCTTCACCGGGCTGCGGGGTCAGCCTCTACCGTCTGATCGGCGGCCAGACTTCACCATGGCGCGCAGGTCTGCCAGTGGCACCTGGGTTTCGGCGGCCAAGCGCGCCCTGGGCAGGGGCTTGAAGGCATGGCCGTAGACGATCTCGAAGTCCAGGCCGAGGCGGCCATCCGGGCCGGCCAGGCCACGCAGGGCCTGGAGCAGTTGCTGCCGCCAACGCGGCGTGCGCAGGCCCGGGTAGCGGTCCAGGGCCAGGTTGCCCCCCAACTGCCGCAGTTCGGCCAACAGCTCTTCGGGCGTGGCCCAGGTGAGGGTGATGGTTTCCTGGTCCATCACCGGGTCTGCGAAGCCAGCCTCGATCAGCATGTCGCCGAGGTCGTGCATGTCGACGAAAGGCGCCAGGGGCGACGGCCAGCCTTTCGCCCGGTACAGGGCCTGCAGGCTGTTCAAGGTGCCGGGGCCGAGCGTCGAGAACATCAAGAAGCCGTCGACGGCCAGCGCCCGGTGCCATTGGCGCATCCGCCGCAGCGGCTCGGCGGCGCCGTGCAAACCCATGTTGGCCCACACCAGCTGCACCTGTCCGGGCGTCACCGCATCGGGGTCCATCGCCTGCGCAGCGGCGCCGGCCCAGCGGCGTGGCGACCACCAGGGCTGCGCCAGAGCCTCGGCCGTGGCGCCAAGCCGCGTGGCGCTGTGCTCCACGGCCAGAAGGCGCGCCCTTGGGTAGCGCTCGCGCAACTGCGGCTGGCTGGCGCCGAGGAAGGCCTCCCAGTCGGCCACCGCAGCGGGCTGCATCTTGATGAAGGGCAGCCGCTCGGCCATGCGCCGCGCCACCTCGCCGTGCAGCCAGGGAGGCTGCGCCGCGGCCTGCAGCCGGCGCTGCACGCGCTCCAGCGCGCGGACGTCCAGCGGACGGGCCTTGTCGCTGCCGCCGGAGTCGGGGAGTGCCATGGGTGGGCAGTATATTGAGCCGATGCGCCGCCACGCCCCTGCCAGGCTCACGTTGCCGCAGCAGTGCGAGGTCTGCCGGCGCTGGGCAGACAGCGGCATCTGCGCCGAGTGCCTGTGCCGCTTCGCCGCGCCGCGCCCGCGTTGCACCACCTGCGGCCTCGTCACGGGGCTGGCCTTGCCGCGATGCGGCGCCTGTCTGCGAGAGCCGCCTCCCTTCGAATGCACGGTCTGCGTGGCCGACTACGCCTACCCCTGGGATCGCCTCATCACCGCCTTCAAGTTTCACGGCCGCGCCGAACTCGCCATGCCGCTGGCGGAACTGCTTGCCGCGGCGGTCAGACGCTCGGTGGCACAGGCGCCCAGGCCCTGGCCCGACACCGTGCTGCCCGTGCCCCTGGCACCAGCGCGCCTGCGCGAGCGGGGCTACAACCAGGCGTGGGAACTGGCGCGGCACGTGGCCCGCACCCTGGCGCTGCCGTCGGACGCCGCGCTGCTGCAGCGCCCGCTGGACACCGCGCACCAGAGCGCCTTGACGCGCAGCGAACGCCAGCGCAACCTGCGCACGGCCTTCATGGCCGACCCGCAGCGGCGCAACGCGCTGCAAGGCCGGCGTGTCGCGCTGGTCGATGACGTGATGACCACGGGCGCCACGGTGCGCGAATCCGCTGCCGTGCTGCGCCGCGCCGGCGCGGCGGCGGTCGAGGTCTGGGTGCTGGCGCGCACGCCCGACAACCCCACCGCCGATTGAAGTTCCCATGTTCCACATCGTGCTCGTCCACCCCGAGATTCCGCCCAACACCGGCAACGTGATCCGCCTGGCCGCCAACACCGGCTGCGCGCTGCACCTGGTGGAGCCGCTGGGTTTCTCGATGGACGACAAGCTGCTGCGGCGCGCCGGCCTGGACTACCACGAGACCGCCGCGGTGCGCCGGCATGCCTCGTGGGAGGCGCTGCTGAGCAGCGAGCGGCCCGACCCGAAGCGCTGCTTCGCGTTCACCACCCGCGGCTCGCAGCCGCTGCCGGCGGTGCACTGGCAGTCCGGCGACTGGATGGTCTTCGGCTGCGAGTCGGCCGGCCTGCCGCCGGCCCTTCGCGACAGCTTTCCGGCCGCGCAGCGGGTGCGCCTGCCCATGCTTGCCGGGCAGCGCAGCCTGAACCTCAGCAACGCAGTGGCAGTGGCGGTTTTCGACGCCTGGCGCCAGTGTGGCTACGAGGGCGCCGCGGGCTGAGGGCCTGCGGCCCGGGTTGCCTCAAGCCTCGGGCCGCGGATCGCGTGCCATCAGCAGGCGCAGCGCATCGGCCGGGCCCAGTCGGCCTTCCAGCACTTCGCAGACGGCATCGGTGATCGGCATCTCCACGCCCGCTGCGCGGGCGCGGTCGCGCACGGTCACGGCGCTGTAGACACCCTCGGCGACATGGCCAAGCTCGCTCAAGGTCTCGGGCAAGGTGCGCCCGGCGGCCAGCATCAGGCCGACGCGCCGGTTGCGCGAGAGGTCGCCGGTGGCCGTGAGCACGAGATCGCCCAGGCCCGACAGGCCCATGAAGGTATCGGGCCGGGCGCCAAGCGCCACGCCCAGGCGCGTCATCTCGGCCAGGCCCCGGGTGATGAGCGCCGCCCGCGCATTGAGCCCCGGCGCCCCTTCGCGGCCCGCCCCAGCCAGGCCATCGACGATGCCGGTGGCGATGGCCAGCACGTTCTTCACGGCGCCGCCCACCTCCACGCCCACGGTGTCGGTGCTGGAGTAGACCCGCAAGTTGTCGCCGTGGAAGGCCGCCACGGCCGACTGGACCAGGGCCGTGTCGTTGCTGGCCGCCACCAAGGCCGTGGGTTGGCCGCGCGCCACCTCGAGCGCGAAGCTGGGGCCGGAGAGCACACCGGCCGCGGCCGAGGGCCGCACCTCGCGCGCCACCTCGTGGCCCAGCGCACCAGTGCGCGCCTCGAAGCCCTTGCACAGCCACAGCACGGGGCGGGCATCGGGAATGCGGGCCAGTTGCTCGCGCAATGCCGCCATCGGCGTGGCGATGACGGTGAGGCCTTGGCACGCATGGGCCTGGGCCTGTGAAAAATCGGCCGTGACGCGCAAGGTCGGCGGCAATGCAACGCCGCCGAGGTAGCGGCTGTTGCGCCGCTCGGCCAACAGGGCCTGGGCCTGGGAGGCGTCGCGCGCCCACAGCAGGGTGTCATGGCGCTGCGCCGCGGCCATGGCCAGCGCCGTGCCCCAGGCGCCCGCGCCGAAGACGGCGATCTTCACAGGCTCGCTGCGCCCCTTCCTTCCCGGATCGGGGCCCCCCGGTCCGGGAAGAGCCCCCCGGGGGTGGCGAAGGCGCGCAGCGACAAGCCCGGAGCCCTTAGTTCACGCCTGTGATGATGCTGGAGCCGCCGTTGGCCTGCGCAGCCATCTGTGCCTGCTGGGCCTCGAACATGGCCTGGAAATTCACTTCGGTCAGCAGGATGGGCGGGAAACCTGCACGGGTGCAGACATCGCTGACGATGGCGCGCAGGTAGGGGTAGATCATCTGCGGGCAGACGATGCTGATAATGCCCTGCATCTGCTCTTCGGGCACGTTGCGGATCTCGAAGATGCCGGCCTGCTTGGCCTCCACCAGGAACAGCACCTTGTCCTTGACCTTGGTGGTGACGGTGGCGGTGACGGTCACTTCGAAGATGCCGTCCTGCACCGGCTGCGCGCCCATGCCCAGGTTGATGTCGACCTGCGGCTGAGCCTGCTCGAGCAGGATCGCCGGCGAATTGGGTTGCTCCAGCGACAGGTCCTTCAGGTACATGCGCTGGATCTGGAAAACGGGGGTCTCGTCGGCCATGAGAGGGGTTCCAAAGGTGACAAAGCCCGACGCCGCAGGTGGCACCGAGCCGCAGCGCGGGATTATGGCCGAGCGCCTGACCTCACCCAGCCCGGCAACGCCCATGAAGCCCCGCGATGCGGGGGCCCAGGAATGTTCAGTTGGCCGCCTGGCCCAGCAAAGGCAGGAGCCCGCCGCGCTGGTCGAGTGCGATGAGGTCGTCGCAGCCGCCGACATGCGTTTCGCCGATGAAGATCTGCGGCACGGTGCGGCGACCGGTGATCTCCATCATGTGCTGGCGCTGCACCGGGTCGAGATCGATCCGGATCTCGTTGATCTGCTCGACACCCCGCTGCTTGAGCAGGGCCTTGGCCCGGACGCAGAAAGGGCAGACCTGCGTGGTGTACATGGTCACGGAACTCATGCGGTGCCTTTCGGAAGCAGATGCAGGCGTGAACGGCGGCTTGCGAACCCTCAGGCCGCCTTGCCGCCCTTTTCACTTTTCTCGGCCTTGTCGTTCTTGTCGGCCTTGTCGGCCTCGGCGGCCTGCTTGTCCACCGGCAGGCTGGCCTCGCGCCAGGCAGCGGTGCCCCCGGCGACCGCCACGGCCTTCTCGTGACCGGCCTGGCGCAGCAGCGCTGCGGCGCGGCCGGCGCGTGCACCCGTGGGGCACATCAGCAACACGGGCAGCTGCTTGTTCGTGGGCAGCGACTTGTGACCCTCGATCTGGCCGAAGGGGATGTTGCGCGCCCCGGCAGCGTGACCAGCGGCGTACTCGCCGGGCTCGCTCACGTCGATGAGCACACCGCGCTCGCGGTTGATCAGGCGCACCGCTTCGGCCGTGCTCACGCTGCCCGAGGCCGAGCCACCCTTGATCATGGGCCACATCAGCAGGCCGCCCGAGGTGGCCGCCAGGGCAAAGAGAGGCCAGTTTTCGAGAAAGAAATTCACCGGGGGGCCTGCGCTGCAAGGCGCGTCTATGCAAACCCCGAATTATAGAATCCGGGCCCATGTACAAGCTTGTCCTCATTCGCCACGGCGAATCCACCTGGAATCTCGAGAACCGCTTCACCGGCTGGACCGACGTGCCGCTGACGGCCACCGGCGTGCGGCAGGCGCAGGAAGCTGGCCGTCTGCTGAAGGAAGCGGGCTACGACTTCGATGTGGCCTACACCTCGGTGCTCAAGCGCGCGGTGTGGACGCTGTGGCATGCACTCGACGCGCTCGATCGCACCTGGCTGCCCGTTCAGCACGACTGGCGCCTGAACGAGCGCCACTATGGCGCGCTGCAAGGCCTGAACAAGGCCGACATGGCCAAGCAGTATGGCGACGAGCAGGTGCTCATCTGGCGTCGCAGCTACGACACGCCCCCGCCGGCACTTGAAGCCACCGATGCGCGCAGCGAGCGCAGCGACATCCGCTACGCCAAGCTCGCACCGGAGCAGATCCCGCTGACCGAGTGCCTGAAGGACACCGTCGCGCGCGTGCTGCCCTTCTGGAACGAGCGCATCGCGCCGGCCATCGTCTCGGGGCAGCGCGTGGTGATCGCCGCGCACGGCAACAGCATTCGCGCGCTGGTGAAGTACCTCGACAACGTGGCCGACGACGCCATCGTCGGCGTCAACATCCCGAATGGCATCCCGCTCGTCTACGAGCTGGATGCGCAGCTCAAACCCCTGAAGAGCTACTACCTCGGTGATGCCGAAGCGGCCGCCAAAGCCGCCGCCGCGGTGGCTGCCCAGGCCGCCGGCAAGACGGCCTGAAGCGCCAGGGCCCGCGGCATCGGCCCGCTCAGGCGGGCGGGGCTTCCTGGTCGAGCAGGCCGTACACCTGCTCGGGCAGCACGCGCGGCAGGTTGGCCTTTTCGGCCAGCGAGCCGGTGATGGCGAACTCGGGCTGCGCAGTGTCGCGGCGCGGTGAGCCCGGCACGGGCCGGCCATTGGCGCCGAACAGCGACACCACCACCGTGCCCCGCCCCGGCGCAGCGCGATGCACGACGATGCCGGCATCGCCGTTCTTCAGCCAGACGAAATCGCCCGGCGGGTAGATGCCCACGGCCTTGATCAGGCCCGCGGCCACCGGGCCGCCCTTCTCTTCCTGGAACAGCTGCCGCGCTGCGAGCTGCGTGGTCAGCGGCGCGCGGAAGGCGCGCGGGCTGATCTTGGCCGTGAAGACATCGGCCGCACGCAGCAGGTGGGCCTGGGTACCCACCTCGTTCAGGCCCTGGGGGTAGCCGCCGCCGCCCGGCCGCTCGTGGTGCTGCTCGATGGCCTGCAGCCAATCGGCCTCCTGCACACCGGCCTTGCGGAGCAGTTGCGCAGACTCCTGGGGGTGGGCGCGTATCTGCGCCATCTGGCGAGCATTGGGCGCCTCGTTCTGCTCGGCCATGCGCGCCTGCAGCTCGACGATGGAGGCGTTCATCGTCAGCGCCGCCCGCACCGCGCAACGCTGGTCTTCGGCGGCCCAGCCCAGCTGCCGGGCGGTGAGCAGCGAGACCGTGGCCGTGTGCAGCGCGTGCGTCAGCGCATACAGCGCAAAGCGGCGGTCGTACTGGCGCACGCACAGGTAAAGCGCGGGGTCGGGATGGCGCTCCACCAGCGCGATGTAGCCATCGGCAAAGGCCTCGAGCTGTGCCGCCGTCGTGCTGCCGCGGCCCAGACCGCGCAAGAGCTCGTCCAGCGTCCAGATCTGCCGCTCCATGCGATCGAACCAGGTGCGCTGGCGGACCACGGGCCCCCAGCCGGCGCCGCCGGCCGACGCAGCGCCGCCACCGGCGGCGGCGCGGGCCGCAGCGCGGGCCGCTTCCGCCTCCACCGGATCGACACAGCCGCCGCGCTCCATCAGCGCATGCAACTGGTCGGCGTCCTGCAGTTGCTTGCCGGCGGCCAAGAGCAGGCGACCCATGCTGTCCAGCACGGCAAAGGGCAGCGGCGCGCCCGGCGTGGTGAGCTCCATCAGCTCACCCAGGGGCACGTTGGGGGGCGGCGATGCGGGTGCGTTCATGCGGCACATCCCGGTTCAAGGCCTGTCAAGCGCTGCACGGCCTCGGCCAGCAGCGGTGCCACGCTGACGGCATTGCTGGCGTGCGGCACGCAGTCGCTGCTCCAGACATGGCGAACGCCGGCAGCGTGAACCTCGGCGAGGGCCTGGCCGACGAAAAGGGCGTGGGTGACGGCCACGTCGACGCTCAGCGCGCCCGCCGCCAGCACGCCACGGGCCGCAGCCACCAGGGTGCGGCCCGTGCTGGCCACATCGTCCAGCAACACGACGGCGCGGCCGCGCACGTCCACGTCGGGCAGCGCCACCTCGACCTCGCGGTCGCCATGGCGTTGCTTGTGGCAGACGGCATGGGCCAGCCCGGCAGCCTGCGCGGCCGCCCGCACCCATTGACCGGCTTCTTCGTCGGGGGCCACCAGCAAGGCGCCGGGCACCTGGCGGGCCGCGTGCAGACCCAGCAAAGGCGCAGCGCTGACAGACAAGCCCCGGCGCCCGGGCAGCACCTCGTCGAGCGAGGCCACGCGATGAAGGTGGGGGTCGACCGTGACCACGGCCTCGAAGGCCGCGGCCAGCAAGGCGCCCAGGTGGCGCTGGCTGACGACTTCGCCGGGGTTGAAGGCCATGTCCTGGCGCATGTAGGCCAGGTAAGGGCTGACCAGCGTGAGCCGCTGCGCGCCGAGTTCACGAGCGCCGGCCGCTGCGAACAGCAGCTCGGTGAGCTTGGCGTTGGGGTCTTCGAGGCCGCGCAGGACGATCACATGCGACGGCAGCACGGGGGGCAGGCGCAGGCGGGTTTCACCGTCAGGAAAGCGGTGGCGCTGCACCACCGCCCAGGGGCAATCCAGCGCCTGGGCCAGCGCGGGCGCCAGCGCGCAGTTGTCTTCGAAAGCCAGCAGTTGCAGCATGCGTTGACGCTAAGGCCTGCAGCGCCAGTCGCCAAGAGGAGAAGTCGCGCACATGGCTGCGGCGCGACAACAGCCTTCAGGCCGCCTGAGCCAGGCGCTCGGCGATGAGCTGGCGCAGGTGTTCGGCCAGCGCCCGGCGGTCGGCGTGAGCCGTGCTCACGGGGGGCAGCAGTTCCACATGCACGGTGAGCCCGCGCGCGGTGGCCACACGCCAAACGCTCTGCAGCAACGTGGTCTCGCCGAGGAACTCCACGCTGGGGCTGAAGGGCCCAGCGGCGTCGGAGAAACGCAGCACCATCGGTTGCACCGGCGCGCCAGAGGCGATCGCCGCCTGCAGCAGGTTGGCATGGAAGGGCAGCGGCTCCGGCCCGGCGCCGGTGGTGCCCTCGGGGAACACGGCCACGGCGTCGCCCGCGCTCAGCGCCTCGGCCATGGCGTGCACCACGCGCACGGCGTCGCGCTTGCGTTCGCGTTCGATGAAGAGCGTGCCGGCACCACGGATCAGCCAGCCCAGCAGCGGCCACTGCAGCACATCGGCCTTGCTGACGAATCGCACCTGCGGCGCGGCGGCGTGGATGGCAGCGATGTCCAGCCAGGAGATGTGATTGGCCACCACCAGCGTCGCGCTGGCGCGCGGCGCCACACCGGTGACCTGCAGATGCAGCCCGATGGCGCGCAACAGGCCGGCCGACCACCACTGGATGCGCTGGTGGCGCTCGGCCGCGCTCAGGCGCGGGAAACGGGTCATCACCGCCATGCCATGCAGCACGTGCAGCACGGCGCGAAGCAGGCGCCAGGCGCCCCCCAAGACCTGCATCAGGCCTGGGCGAGCGGTGCGCGCTCGCAGGCCAGGGTGCCGGCCACCAGCGTGGCGCGCACGCGGCCCGGCAGCGCCATGCCGGTGGACGAGAAGGAGAACGGTGTGTGTTTGCCCTGGCTGGCCAGCACGCCAGGGCTCACCGTCCATTCATCGGACGGGTCGAAGACGCAGACATCGGCCACGCCGCCCTCCACCAGACGGCCGGCGCTGCTGGCCAGCGAGCCCAAGGCGTCACCCAGCACCGCCACCGGGCCCTGCGTCACCCGCGCCAGGGTCTGGGCCAGCGGCAGGCCGCTGTCCTGGCCCCAGCGCAGCGCCAGGCTCAGCAGCAGCTCCAGCCCGGTGGCGCCGGGCTCGGCTTCGCCGAAGGGCAGGTTCTTCATGTCGTCGGCCACGGGGTTGTGGTCGGAGACCAGCGCGTCCAGCGTGCCGTCGGCGAGTGCGGCGCGCAGCGCGGCGCGGTCGGGGCCCTGGCGCAGCGGCGGCACGAGGCGCATGTCAGGGTTGAAGTAGCCGATGTCGACATCGGTGAGGTGCAGGCTGTTGATGCTGACATCGGCCGTCACCGGCAGGCCCTCGGCCTTGGCCGCCCGCAGCAGCGCCACGCCAGCGGCGCTGCTCAGGCGGCACAGGTGCACGCGCGCCTTGGTGGCGCGCACCAGTTCGAAGATGGTGTGCAGCGCCACCGTCTCGGCCACCACCGGCACGCCACTCAGGCCCAGGCGCGTGGCCAGCGCGCCCGAGGCGGCCACGCCCTTGCCCAGCCAGGCGTCCAGCGGGCGCAGCCACACCGTGTAGCCGAAGGTGGCGGCGTACTGCAGCGCGCGCAGCAGCACGAGCTGGTCGGTGACGGGCACGTCGGCTTGCGAGTAGCCCACGCAGCCGGCCTCGGTCAGCTCGGCCATCTCGGTGAGGGCCTGGCCTTGCAGCCCGCGTGTCAGCGCGCCCAGCGGGAACACACGGCAGCGGCTGAGCTTGCGTGCGCGGAACTTCAGCATCTCCACCAGGCCGGGCTCGTCGAGCACGGGGTCGGTGTCGGGCGGGCAGACGAGGCTGGTCACGCCCCCGGCTGCGGCGGCAGCCAGTTCGCTTTCCAGCATGCCTTCGTGCTCTTGCCCGGGCTCGCGCAGGCGCGCGGCCAGGTCCACGAGGCCCGGCGCCACCACCAGGCCGGTGGCGTCGATCACTCGGTCGGCGCTGAACTCGCCGGCCGGGCCGATGCTGACGATGCGGCCGCTGGCAATGCAGACATCGGTGATCTCGTCCCGGCCCGAGGCAGGGTCGATGACGCGGCCGTTGCGAATGAGGATCTTCATGCCTGGTTCCCAGCGATCGTGCTCATCACCGCCATGCGCACCGCGATGCCGAAGGTCACCTGAGGCAGGATGACGCTGTGGCCGCCGTCGGCCACTTCCGACGCGATTTCCACGCCGCGATTGATGGGCCCGGGGTGCATCACGATGCAATCGGGTTTGGCCAGCGCCAGCTTCTCGGGCGTGAGGCCGTAGCTCTTGAAGAACTCGCCGGCGCTGGGCAGCATGGCGCCGCTCATGCGTTCGTTCTGCAGGCGCAGCATGATGATGACGTCGGCGTCCTTGATGCCCTCTTCCATGCGGTGGCACACGCGCACGCCCATGGAAGCCAGATCGCCCGGCACCAGCGTCTTCGGGCCCACGGCGCGGATCTCGGGCACGCCTAAAGTGGTGAGCGCGTGGATGTCGGAACGGGCCACGCGGCTGTGCACGATGTCGCCGACGATGGCCACGGTCAGCTGGGTGAAGTCTTTCTTGAAGTGCCGGATCGTGTACATGTCCAGCAGCCCCTGCGTGGGGTGGGCGTGGCGCCCGTCGCCGGCATTGACCACGTGCACGTGCGGCGCCACATGCTGCGCAATCAGGTAGGGCGCGCCGCTTTCGGCATGGCGCACGATGAACATGTCGGCATGCATCGCGGAGAGGTTCGCGATGGTGTCGAGCAGGCTCTCGCCCTTGGCCGTGCTGCTGCGCGCGATGTCGAGGTTGATGACGTCGGCGCTCAGGCGCTTGGCCGCGATCTCGAAGGTCGTGCGCGTGCGCGTGCTGTTCTCGAAGAACAGGTTGAAGACGCTTTTTCCCCGCAGCAGCGGCACCTTCTTCACGTCGCGGTCGTTGACGCTCAAGAAAGTGCCGGCGGTATCGAGGATCTGCGTCAGCACGGCCTTGGGCAGGCCCTCGATGCTGAGCAGGTGGATCAGCTCGCCGTGCGTGTTGAGCTGCGGGTTGCGGCGGGACAGCATGGCTTGCGGCTCAGTCGTGCGGGTGGTGGGGGTTGGTGACGGTGAAGCTGAAGTGCCCGTCATCGGCGCGCGCCAGCGACAGGCGCTGCGTGGCCGGCAGCACGATGCGCGCGGCCGCGAAGGCCGCGGCCATGGGCAGCTCGCGCCCGCCGCGGTCGACCAGCACCGCCAGCGTCACGCTGGCCGGGCGGCCGAAGTCGAAGAGTTCGTTGATCACCGCGCGCAGCGTGCGGCCGGTGTAGAGCACGTCGTCGATCAGCACGATGTGGCGGCCGTCGATGGCAAAGGGCAGGCGCGTGGCATCGGTGCCGGCGGCCAAGCCGCGCTCGGAGAAATCGTCGCGGTGCAGCGTGCTGCTGATGACGCCGTGGCCCTTGTCGCCACCGGGCAAGCCCAGGTCTTTCTGCAGCCGCTCAGCCAGCCAGGCGCCTCCGCTCCACACGCCCACCAGCGCGCCCTCGGGCTTGAGCAGGCCGCGCACGCCTTCGCGCAGTTCGGCATACAGGGCTTCGGCGTCGAGTTGCAGCATGGTCATGCGCTTTCTGGGGGAGCAGCGAGCGAGCGCAGGTGCTGCTCCAGGATGATGGCCGCAGCCGCGGCATCGGCATCGGCCGCGCCCTGGCCCAGGGCTTCGGTGGTGGTGTAGCGCTCGTCGACCTCGTGCACCGGCAAGCGAAAGCGCCCGTGCAGTTGGCGTGCAAAGCGCCGCGCCTTCAAGGTGTTCTCATGCTCGGCGCCATCGGGGTGGAAGGGCACGCCCACGACCAGCGCGTCGGGCTGCCATTCGGCCAGCAGCTTGCCGATGGCGGCAAAGCGCGCATCGCCGTCGACGCTGATCGTCTTCAGAGGGGTGGCTCGACCCAAGAGCGTGTTGCCCGAAGCGACACCCACGCGCTTCACACCGTAGTCGAAGGCCAAAAAGCTACGAACAGCCACAGCCAAGCTTCCCGCCGCGGATCCGGCTCAGCCGGGCCGCTGGCGGACGGCCCCCTGGGGGGGTAGCGAGCGCCAGCGAGCTTGGGGGCCAACATCTACGCATGACCGGCCTCTTGCGACAACATGCGCGGGTCGATGCCCAGCAGCGCCAGCGCCGTCTCGTAGCGCTTCTCCACCGGCGTGTCGAAGATCACCTTCGGGTCGGCGTCGACGTTCAGCCAGCCGTTGCGGCCGATCTCGTCTTCCAGTTGCCCGGCCTGCCAGCCGCTGTAGCCCAGCGTCACCAGCACCTTGGCCGGGCCCGAACCTTCGGCCAGGGCTTCCAGCACGTCCTTGCTGGTGGTCATCTCCAGGCCACCGGGCACCGAGAGCGTGCTGTTGAAGGGGCTGGCGCCTTCCAGCAGCTTCTCGTGCAGCACAAAGCCGCGTTCGGTCTGCACCGGACCGCCGAAGAAGACGGGCTGTTCGGCCAGTTCGGCGCGGTCCAGCGGCAGCTCGACCTTCTCGAACAGGTTCTTGAGCTTGATGTCGATGGGCTTGTTGATGACCAGGCCCAGGGCGCCCTTTTCGTTGTGCTCGCACAGGTACACCACGGTGCGCGCAAAGGTCTCGTCGACCATGCCCGGCATGGCGATCAGGAACTGGTTCGTCAGGTCGATGCGCGGGCCTGTGGGCATGCTCGGATTCTATTCCGCGGCCACACTACGGGCCGTGAGCAAGCCCACCCCCCACCCCGCCCCGCCGCGCCTGGCGCGCGCCCTCGTGTGGATGCGCCGCGACCTGCGCACCGACGACCACGCCGCCCTGCACCACGCGCTGAAAGCCGCGCGGCAGGTGTGGTGCGTGTTCGTCTTCGACCGCGACATCCTCGACCCCCTGCCCCGGGCCGACCGCCGGGTCGAGTTCATCCGCGACAGCCTGGTCGGCGTGGACGCCGAACTGCGCGCACTGGCCGTCTCGCACGGCGTGGAAGGCGCCGGGCTCATCGTGCTGCACGGCTGGCCGAAGCAGGCCATCCCCGAATTGGCGGCGCGGCTGCAGGTACAGGCCGTCTACGCCAGCCACGACGACGAGCCCGCGGCGCAGGCGCGCGACGCCCAGGTACGGGGTCGCCTGGCCGAAGCCGGCGTGATGCTGCACACCGTGAAGGACCACGTGGTCTTCGAGCGCAGCGAAGTGCTCACGATGAGCGGCGGCGCGTTCTCGGTCTTCACGCCCTACAAGAACGCGTGGCTGAAGAGGTGCGAGCCCTACTTCCTGAGCGCATGGCCGGTGGCGAAACACGCCGGCGCGCTGGCGCCCAAGCCCGAGAACGAGCCCGGCGTGCCGACGCTGGAAGACATCGGCTTCCAGCGCACGAACCTGCACCAGTTGCGCCTGCCCAGCGGCCCGGCCGGCGCAGAAGAGCTGCTGACCGACTTCCTCGAGCGCATCGACCGCTATGGCGAAACGCGCGACTTCCCGGCCGTCAAGGGCCCCAGCTACCTCAGCACACACCTGCGCTTCGGCACGGTCAGCGTGCGTCGGCTGGCGCGGCTGGCAATGGATCGCAAGCAGGCCAGCCCGCCGGCGGCGCCCGATGCCCCACGCGGTGGCGCCGACGTGTGGCTGTCTGAGCTGATCTGGCGCGACTTTTACCACCAGGTGCTGCACCACCACCCGCGCGTGGTGCAGCAGGCCTTCAAGCCAGAGTACGACCGCATCCGCTGGGAACACGGCAAACACGCCGATGATCTGTTCGCCGCGTGGTGCGAAGGCCGCACGGGCTACCCCCTGGTGGACGCGGCCATGCTGCAGCTGGCGCAGACCGGCTACATGCACAACCGCCTGCGCATGGTGGTGGCGAGTTTCCTCACCAAGGACCTGGGCCTCGACTGGCGCCGCGGCGAAGCCTGGTTCGCGCTGCACCTCAACGACTTCGACCTCGCCGCCAACAACGGCGGCTGGCAGTGGGCTGCGAGCTCGGGCTGCGATGCACAGCCCTACTTCCGCATCTTCAACCCGGTGAACCAAAGCGAGAAGTTCGACCCGCAGGGCCGCTTCATCAAGCGCTACCTGCCGCAGTTGGCGGCGTTGCCCGACAAGCTCATCCACGCGCCTTGGTTGGCACGGCCGGTGGACCTGCTGGCCGCCAACATCGAGCTCGGCAAGCACTACCCGCTGCCGGTGGTGGACCACGCCGTGGCGCGCGAGAAGACGCTGGCGCGTTATGCCGTGGTCAAGGGCTGAGCCCCTTGGGGTCAGCGGGACGGATGTCGAAGCACTTGACAGCCGAGGGTCCGCTGGCGCTTGCAGAAGTGCAGGCGGCCCCTCAAGCCTTTGTCGAAGAACGGGAAATCGCAGTTGGCCTTGATGTTGCTTGGCATGCGCAGGCAGCGCGAACCGCACGGGTTTCACCCGAACAGCGCCGCACAACAACGAACGAGGAGCGAGCTGATGTCCGACCGCAAGAGTCTTGCATCGTTTTCCGGGGCGTACGCGCTGGGTCTGGCGTTGTTCAGTACCGCTTGGGTTGCACAGGCGGCGCCGATCACCTGGGGCGCGGTCCAGAACGAGACCGGCAACGCGGCGGAGATCATCACCGGCGGCAGCCTCCATGGCGCTGTCCGCGCGGGAAGCGCTTCCTCGGTGTCGGTGAACGGCGTCAGCTTCGCTGGCGTGTCGGGCTTCAGTGGCGGTGTGGTGAGTTTCGGCTCTGCCCCGATCAAGCTGTACGGGATGGAAGAAGACATCGCCAGCTACGGCAGTGCGCCTGGCTCCTGGGGCAGCTACGGATCGCTGGTTTCAGCCGGCGGCTTCCGCGGGTCCAACATCCCCAACTGCTCCATCCAATCGGGCACATGCCCGTACATCGAGATTGCCAACCTCACCATCGGGCAGGCCTACGACGTCCAGATTCTTGAGTCATTCTGGAACTACAACTGGGCCACGCAGTTCAGCGACGGCAGCGGCAATTCGGTCACGCTCAACCAAGGCGCACCGGCAGCGCCGTTCGGCTCGACGGCATCCAGCGTTCCTCAATACGTGGTCGGTCGCTTCACCGCAGACCAGGCAACGCAGCGCATCTACATGAACAGCACGACCGACCACGTGGTCTTCACGGCCATGCAGGTCAGAACTGCCAACCCGGTGCCCGAACCCACCACCTTGCTGTTGGTGTCTGCGGCGCTGATGGGGGTTGGCGTGGCCAGCCGCCGGGCCCGGCGCTGCAGCCCCGCCACAGCCGGCTGACGGTCCCGCAGGAGACCCCCTAAAACAACGGGCGGATCTCCAACCTGCGAGGGGTGGGCGCCGCAGGAGCGGCACCGTGCAATACAGGTCTGCGTGCCCACCGGGCATGCCCTGCCTGCCGGAGAGACCCATGGCCCCCCACCCTGACCGCACCACGCGCGCCCTGCGCAGCCTGATCGGCCCCGCCACCTTCGCCGCGGCACTGTTGGCCTTCATGCTGCTGGCCAGCAGCCCGGCGCGCGCCAGCTCGCTGCTGGTGGACGGCTTCGAAGCCCCCGACGAGCCCGCGACCAGCGTGCTCACCGGCATTGGCGAGCGGCAGTTCAACACCTTCTCGCCCACCGTGCTGGGCGGTGTGCGCGGCCTCTACCACCACACCTACACCAACCCCTTGGGCAGCGTCTCGGCCCTGGCGGCCGGCAACGGCGTGCTCAGCAGCAGCAACGGCGTGGGCGTGCGCAACGAGGTGCTGGCGCTTTACGGCGCCTTCACGCGCCCCAAGCTGCAGCCCGATGTCGGCGGCCCGCGCCTGGGCTTGGACGCCCGGCCCTACGACAGCTTCCAACTCGACTTCACGGGCATGGCCAGCACGATGAACATCAACATCGTGCTCTACACCTCGGCACCGCTGGACCCGACGGCCCCGCTGTACTACAGCACCGTGGGCTTGAACGTGGCCCCGGCCTCGCCAGGCGCAGCGCTGCAGGTGGTGGTGCCCTTCGCCAACGACGCCAGCTTCAACTTCGGGCAGGTGGACGGCATCGCACTGGTGATCGACCGCGCCAACGGCACCACGGGCACCGCCTGGACGCTGGATGGCTTCAGCCTCGTGAGCACCGTGCCCGAACCCACGCCAGCCATGCTGTGGCTGGCCGGTGCGGCCGCACTGGGATGGCTGTCGCGCCGCCAGCGGCCCCGTGCTCAGGCCTGAGCGGCCTCGCCGTCGAAGGGTGGCACTGGCGCGGGCACGAAACCCAGGCTGGCGTACAGCGTCTCGGCGCGTGCATTGCCCTCGGTCACCACCAGGCGCAGCCAGGGCTCGTCGCCCGCCGCCAGGCGGTTGAGGGCGCGGGTGAGCCCGGCACGCGCCAGACCCTGACGCTGGGCCTGCGGCGCGGTGATCATGAAGGCCACGAAAGGCCCGCCCCACCACTGCGTGAGCAGCGTGGCCGCCAGCGGTTCGCCGGCACGCTCGGTGACTTCAGACACCGAGGGCATGGGCGGCCCGAACTCACCGGCGAAGTACTGCGCGACCACCGCACGCGTGTCGTCCAGCGTCTCGCCTTTGTCGTCGATGGTGCCGGCGTAGGCCGCGTGCATCAGCCGCGCCAGCGCTTCCGTGTCTGCGGGCGTGGGCGGCCGCACCGTGGTGTCGGGTGGCGGTGCGGTGACCCCGCGCGGCCCCACACGGGCGGCCAGCACGAAGCGGCGGGGGCGACCTGACACCGCCATCAAGCCGCAGGCGGCGCTGCGAAGCGTGCCAGCAGCGGGGCGTGCTGCTGCGGCCAGGCCGCCAGGGCGCTGCCGTCGCCGTCGAACACGCCGCGCAGGAAGGCCAGCACCAGGCGCTGGGTGGCCTGCTTCACACGCGGGTTCAGCGTGGCGCCGCCCGTGGTGCTGCGGTCGGTGAACATGCTGTGCGAGCCGCCTTCGTACACGGCCAGCCACTTGCGCGCGCTGCCGGTGGCCTCGAAGACCTTCACGCGGTCGTCAGCGCCGCTGTAGTAGCCGGGGATGCGGATCACGTCGTCGGTGGCCGTCACGTGCAGGCTGGGCACGGCCACGCTGGCCAGGATGCGCTGCGGCTCGTCTTCGCCATAGAAGGGCGGCGCCGAGATCACGATGGCGGCGCGGATGCGCGCATCGGCCAGGTCGAGCACACTGCCCTCGCGCGCCACACGGGCACCGGCGGCCAGCAGCGTGGTGTTGGCGCCGTAGCTGTGGCCGCCGGCCACGATGCGCTCGGCCTCGATAGGGCTGCCCAGTTCGCCGGCCAGCAACGTGTCCAGCGCGAAGCGCAGGTCTTGCACGCGGGCCACGGCCTCGGCGTCCTGCGCGGCGTTCTGCAAGCGCCCCACCAGGCCGAAGATGCTGCCGCCCCACAGCGTGCGGTCGCTGCCCACGTGCTGCAGGTGCAGGCTCGCGATGCCGTGGCGCGCCACGTGCTGGCCCAGCCAGGTGTAGCCCCGGCGGCTGCCCCCGATGCCGTGCGAGAACACCACCAAAGGCACGCGCGCACCCGCCACGGGCTCGGGCAGGTACAGGCGCACAGGCACCGGGCGCCGGCGGGTGGTGTCGGTCCAATCCAGATCCAGCGCCTGGAAGCGCCGCGTTTCGGCCTCGGGGGCGGCCGGCGCCGCGCCATCGGTGGCGGCACGCGCACCGCGCGGGGTGGCGAAGGCGGCCAGCGCGGCGGCCGCGCCCAGGCTCAGGCAGCGACGGCGGTTCAGCAGCGAGGCGTTCGTGGGCTTCATGCGGTTTTCTCCGAACCCGGGGCCGGGGCCTCAGGGGCCCCGCGCCGCAGCAGGCGCTGCAGCAGGCGGATGGCATCGTCCACGTAGGTGAAGAGCACCGGAATCACCAGCAGGCTCAGGAAGGTGCTGGTGATCAGCCCGCCGATCACCACGATGGCCATCGGCGCACGGAAGCTCGGGTCGGTGCCGATGCCCAGGGCGATGGGCAGCATGCCCGCGCCCATGGCGATGGTGGTCATCACGATGGGCTGCGCACGCTTGTGGCAGGCGTCGATGATGGCCTCGAAGCGCTTCATGCCGTCGCGCCGCGCCAGGATCACGTAATCGACGAGCAGGATGCTGTTCTTGGTGGCGATGCCCATCAGCATGATCAGGCCGATCATGCTGGGCATGGAGAGCGCCGTCTGCGTGATGAAGAGCGCGAGGAAGGCCCCCGGGATCGAGAGCACCAGCGCACCGAGGATGGTGACCGGCTGCACGAAGTCCTTGAACAGCAGCACCAGCACGATGTAGATGCACAGCACGCCCGTCAGCATGGCCAGGCCGAAGCTCGCGAAGAGCTCGCTCATGGCCTCGGCGTCGCCGATCTCGGTCTGGCTGATGCCCGGCGGCAGGTTCTTCACGCTGTCCAGGGCCATCACCGCTGCCTTCACCTCGCCCAGCGGCTGCTGGTTCAGCTCGATCTCGAAGTTGACGTTGCGCTGGCGGTTGTAGCGGTCGATGGTGGCCGGCCCGCTGGCGATGGACAGCGTGGCCACGTTGCCGAGCATCACCGGCCCGTTCTTGCCCGGTACCGGCAGGCGCGCCAGCAGGGCCAGGTCGGTGCGCGCCTCGGCCGGCAGCCGCACGACGATGGGAATCTGGCGCTGGCTGAGGTTGAGCTTGGCCAGGCTCTGGTCGTAGTCGCCCGCGGTGGCGATGCGCAGCGTGTCGGCAATCGCCGCGGCGCTCACGCCCAGGTCGGCGGCCCTGTCGGGGTCGGGCCGCACGATGAGCTCGGGCCGCACGAGGCTGCTGCTGCTCGTCACCGCGCCAATGCCGGGGATGGTGCGCAGCTCCTTCTCCACCACCGCAGCGTGCGCGCTCAGCGCCGTGCCGTCTTCACCGGCCAGCACCAGCACGTACTTTTCGGCGCTGGCGCCGAAGCCCACCTTCACGCGCACGCCGGGGATCACCGCCAGCGCCTCGCGCAGCTGGCCCTCGATGTCCTGCTTGGAGATGCCGCCGCTGAAGAGGCTGCTGCGCTCGCCACGCGGCGTCATGTTGATCGTGAGCGTGGCCTTGGTGACATCGGGCACGCCACCGCCGGGGGTGAAGGTGTCGGCGCCCGTGCTACCCGCGCCGATGGCGGTGTAGACCAGCTTCACGTGCTTGTTCTGCTGCACCACCGCGCGCGCCTGCTCGGCGGCCGCGAAGGTCTGCTGGTAGGTGCTGCCCGGCGGCAGCGTCACCGTCACCTGGGTCTGGCTCAGGTCGTCGGGCGGCAGGAAACCCGTGGGCAGGTAGGGCACCAGCATGAAGCTGCCGACGAAGAACACGCCCGTGGCCAGCAGCGTGAGGATGCGGTGCTTCAGGCACCAGCCCGCCCAGCCGAGGTAGCGGCCCATCCAGAAGGGCTCGCGGTGCTCGTGTTTCGGCGGCTTCAGGATGTAGGCCGCCATCATGGGCGTGAGCATGCGCGCCACCACGAGGCTGAAGAACACGGCGATCGCGGCCGTCCAGCCGAACTGCACGAAGAACTTGCCCGGCACGCCGGCCATGAAGGCCGTGGGCAGGAACACCGCGATCAACGTGAAGGTGGTGGCAATCACCGCCAGGCCGATCTCGTCGGCCGCTTCCATCGCCGCCTGGTAGGGCGTCTTGCCCATGCGCAGGTGGCGCATGATGTTCTCGATCTCGACGATGGCGTCGTCCACGAGGATGCCCACCACCAGGCTCATCGAGAGCAGCGTCACCGTGTTCAGCGTGAAGCCGAAGACGTAGTGCATGGCCGCGAAGGCCGGGATGATGGACAAGGGCAAGGCGGTCGCCGCCACCAGCGTGGCGCGCCAGTCGCGCAGGAAGAGCCACACCACCAGCACCGCCAGCACGGCGCCCTCCAGCAGCAGGTACATGCTGCCTTCGTAGTTCTCGACCACCGGGTCGACGAAGTTGAAGGCCTCGGTGACGGTGACGTCGGGGTGGTCGGCCCGCAGCTTGTCCAGGGCTGCGCGCACGCCGTCGGCTACATCGGTTTCACCCGCGCCGCGCGAGCGCACGATCTCGAAACCCACCACCGGCTGGCCGTTGAGCAAGGCGCCGCTGCGCTGCTCGGCCACGGTGTCGGTGACGGTGGCCACCTGGTCCAGGCGGATGCGGCGGCCATCGGCCAGGTTGATCTCCAGCCGGCCCAGCTCGGCCGCGCTCTGCACGGTGGCGATGGTGCGCACGCTCTGCTCGATGCCGCCCACGTCGGCACGGCCGCCTGAGGCCTCTTGCTGCACGTTGCGCAGCTGGCGCGAGATGTCGGCCGCGCTGGCGTTCAGCGCCAGCAGGCGCGCCGGGTCGAGCGCCACGCGCACCTCGCGCGTGACACCGCCCACGCGCGCCACGCTGCCCACGCCGCGCACGGCGAGCATGGCCTTGGTGACCTCGTTGTCGACGAACCAGCTCAGCGCCTCGTCGTCCATGCGCGAGCTCGCCACCGTGTAGGTGAGGATGGGCGCACCGGCCAGTTCCAGCTTGCTGATGACGGGGTCGCGCAGCTCACCGGGCAGGTCAGAGCGCACACGCGCCACGGCCGAGCGCACGTCGTCCAGCGCCTCCTGCGTGGGCTTCTCCAGGCGGAACTCCACGGTGACGATGGCCACGCCATCCTGCACCTTGGTGTAGATGTTCTTCACGCCCTGCAGCGAGGCCACGGCGTTCTCGATCTTGCGCGCCACCTCGGTTTCCATCTGCGCCGGCGCGGTGCCGGGCAGGCTGGCGGTGACGTTGATGGTGGGCAGGTCGATGTCCGGGAACTGCTGGATCTTCATCGACTGGAAACCCAGCAGCCCCGCCAGCGTGAGCATGACGAAGAACATCACCGCCGGGATCGGGTTGCGTATGCACCAGGCTGACACGTTCATGGTTGCGGCTTTCGCGGTAAGGGGTGCCGGGGTGTCACTTGGCGGCCGGCTTCACGGCCGGCGCAGCGTCCACCACGCGCACGGTGTCGCCGTCGGTGAGGAAACCGGCGCCGCTGGCCACCACGCGGGCGCCCGCATCCAGGCCGGAGGTGATCTCGATGCGCTCGCCCACGCGCCGGCCCACGGCCACCTTGGCCCGCGTCACTTTGTTGTCGGCGCCCAGCTTGAAGACGTAGCTGAAGCCGTCGCGCAGCAGCACGGCGCTCTGCGGCAGCGTGAGGCCGCTGCGCTGGCCGGTGCTGAACTCGCCCCGCGCGAACATGCCGGCCTTCAGCCCGGCGTTCTGCGCGCCGGCGGCCGGCAGGTCCACGTAGACCAGGCCGTTGCGCGTGGCCGGGTCGACCGTGGGCGCCACCATGCGCAGCCGGCCTTCCACGGCCGCGCCGCTGGCGGCCAGCACGCGCACCGCCTGCCCGGCCTTCAGCTGCGCCAGCTCGTCGGCGGCCACTTCGGCACGCCACTCCAGCCGGCCCTGGCGGATCAGCCGGAACAGCTCGGTACCCGGCGCAACCACCGCCCCCACGGTGGCCGTGCGGGCGCTGATCACGCCGTTGTCGGGCGCCAGCACCTGGGTCTGGGCCAGACGCAACTGCTGGGTCTGGGCCATCGCCTTGACGGAGGCCAGGCGCGCCTGCGCGGTGCGCTCGGCGGTGAGGTACTGGTTGATCTGCTGCGCGCTCAAGGCGCCACTGGCCTGCAGGTCGCGCGCACGCTGGGCGTTGGCGGCGGCTTCGCCCAGGGTGGCCTCGGCTTCGGCCACGGCGGCCTGGCTCTGCGCGAGATCGGCGCGCACGAGCTCGGGCGCGAAGGTGGCCAGCACCTGGCCCTTGCGCACCACATCGCCCACGTTCACGCGCACCTCGGCCAGCCGCAGGCCGTTCGCCTCAGCACCCACCACGGCTTCCTGCCAGGCGGCGATGCTGCCGTTGGCACCCAGCACGCTGCCGATCTCGCTGCGCTGGGGCTGCGTGGCGGTGACGGTGAGCGCGGGCTTGGGGGCTGGCTTGCCGGCTTCGGGTGCCGGCTTGGCCTTCTCGTCGGCGGCTTGCACCGCCCAGGTGGTCAGCAAGCCGGCCACGAGAAGCGCCGCGGCGGCCAGGCCAGCGTGCCAGGGCTTCAGGCGCGCTGGGCTGATGGAGAAAGTGGGGTTCGCGAGGGCGGGCAGCTTCATGGGGCAGTCCGGTAGAGGCATGGGGGAAAGGTGGGCAGCAGGGCGGCGGTCAACGCGCGGGCGCGGGGGCCGCAGGCGGCTGGGGGTCGGGGACGAAACCGCCGCCGAGGGCACGGTAGAGCGTGATCCAGGCGCTGGCGCGATCGGTCTGCAGCTCCACCAGCGCGCTCTGCGCCTGCAGCGCCAGACGGCGCGCGTCTTCCAGGTCGAAAAGGCTGGCCAGACCGCTGCGCTGGCGCGCCTGCGTGGCCTGCAACGCAGCCTGGAAGTCGCGCGCGGCGGCTTCGGCATCGCGCTGCCGGCTGGCGCTGGCGTCCAGCGCCACCAGGGCAGCCTCCACTTCCCGCACGGCGCGACGCACCTGGCCCTGGTAGGCCGCGACGGCGGCCTCGTACTCGGCACGCGCAGCGGCGCTGTTCGCTGCACGGCTGCCCCCATCGAAGACGGGCAGGCTCAGTTGCAAGGGGCCGAGCGACCAGGTGCTGCCGTTGCTGCTGACCCCGGCGCTGCGAAAGCTGGCTGCAGCGAGGTTGCCCGACAGGCGCAACTGCGGCCGCTCGCTCGCTTCGGCGCTGCGGCGGTCGCCAGCCGCCGCCAGCACTGTGCGCTCGGCTTCGGCCAGATCGGGCCTGCGGCGCAGCAGTTCGGCCGGCAGCGCGCTCACGGCCCAGGCCGCCGGCTGCGGCACCGACGCGTGGCCCGCAGCTGCGGGGGCCGTCAGCCGCTGGCGCAGCTCGAGCTCGGCCAGGCCCGTCAGTTCCACGAGACTCTTGAGCAAGGTCTCGCACTGCGCACGCCGCGCCACCAGCGTGCTGCGCGCCTGCGCGGCACCGGCCCGGGCCAGGGCGGCGTCAGCCGGGGCGGCGAAGCCCGCCTGCGCGCTGAGACCGGTGAGGCGCGCGGTTTCCTCTCGGGAGGCGGCGTCGAGCCCGGCTTGCGCCGCCTGTGCCGTGCAGCCGCGGTAGGCGATGTAGCTGCTGGCCACTTCGGCCGCCACTGCCGCACGGGCGTCGTGCCAGCCGACCTGGGCGGCTTCCAGCCGCGCTTGCGCCGCTTCGCGGCCGGCGCTGGCACCGCCGAAGATGTCGATCTCCCAGGCCGCCTGCAGGCCCAGGCTGGCACTGCCGGCAGCGGGCTGGCGCGGCACGCTGCGGCCGCTCTGGGCGCCAGCCACAGCATCCACCTGCGGCAACAGCGCAGCGGCGGCCGCTGTTCGCGTGGCGCGGGCCCGCTCGATGCGAGCCCGCGCCGCCGCGAGCGTGGGGCTGGCCGCCTGGGCGGCGTCGATCAACCCTGGCAACTCGGGGGCCTGGAAGCTGGCCCACCAGGCCGAGCCTTGCAACAGGTCGGCACTGGCGCTGGAGCCCGGCGTGGGCAGTGGCGCCTGCCATGCGGCAGGCAGCGGGGGCGGTGGTGCGTCGGCAGCAGGGGCCGCGCCGGTGGCACAGGCGCTCAGGAGGGCCAGGGCGGCGGCGGCCGCCAGCAGGTGCAGTGCGCGGGATGTCATCACGGCTCTCGTTGGGTGGGAAGGGGCAGGCCCCGGCGTTGGCGCTCGGCGTCGATCAGGGCCAGGCCGAAATCGACCAGGCGCTCGGCCCAGCGGTCCAGCGCGGCCGAACCGTCCACCAGGCCAGGGGCCAGCACCTCGTTGATGTCGTGGCCCACATGCAAGTGCACGCCCAGGCCGGCCAGGCAGATGGCCAGGCGCTGCAGGTCTTCGTCGGGCCCGGGCAGCCCGAGGTGGCGCGCCAGCAGGCCCAGCAAGGCCCGGTGCATCTCGCCGATGCCGAAGGTGGGGTCGGCCTGCCACAGGCCCGTGGGCTCCAGCATCTCGCGGAAGTGCAGCTTCGTGCACAGCCGCGCGACGTCACCCTGGCGCAGCGGCTCCAGGAAGCCGGCGTAGAAGCCGTGCAGCGCCTCACGCAGGGTCTGCTCCGGCCGGTTCCAGCGGCCCAGGTCCTCTTCCGGCGAGCCGATCGGCTCGCTGAACACGGCGCGGTAGAGGCCGGCCTTGTCGCCGAAGTAGTAGCTGATGGCCGCCACGTTGACCTGCGCGGCTTCGGCCAGCTCGCGCGTGGAGGTCTTGCTGTAGCCCTGGGTGGCGAAGAGCCGCAAGCCGGCATGGAGCAGCCGCGACCGGGGCTCGGTGTCGGCGCCTGGGGCGGGCTGCTGCGCGTCAGGCGACGAGGGGCTGGCGAGCGTGCTGGTGGTGCGGCGTGCGTTCACGGCGCGCACTGTAGCGCATCAAATCAAACGTTTGATTAACTTACCAGGGATCAGGGTTTCTCCGAAGCCTCGCTCAGAAGAGTTCGACGTCGTTGTCGCGCGCACGGTCTTGCAGGTGGCCCTGGGCCACAAGCTCGGCGTGGCAGGCCACCCCGTCGCGGCCGTTCTGCTTGACGTGGTAGAGCGCGAGGTCGGCACGCTCGAAGGCAGCGCTGGGGGTGTCGGAGGGGCGCAAGCCCGTGAAGCCGACACTCACGGTGATGCGCTCGACCTGCGGGAACCGGTAACTTGCCACCACCTGCCGCAGGCGCTCGAGGGCGCTGGCCGCGGCCTCGGCATCGTCGCAGCGCATCAGAACCACGAACTCTTCGCCGCCGAAGCGGTACAGGTGGTCGTGGAAGCGGAAGGTGCTGCGCATCAGGCGCGAGAGCAGGAGCAGCACCTCGTCGCCGATGAGGTGCCCATAGACATCATTGACGCGCTTGAAGTGGTCGATGTCGATCACGGCCAGCCACATCTGCCCCGCGGGCGCGAGGCGGCGCAGTTCGGGCAGGTCTGGCGCCGGCGGGGCGGCCACAGGCTCCGGCCCGAGGCTGGCCAGGCGCATGAAACGTTCGTCGAAGGTCTTGCGGTTGAGCAGGCCCGTGAGCGTGTCGCGCTCGCTGTAGTCCAGCAGATCCTGGAAGTTGCGGTAGATGCGCAGCACGCTGCTGACCGTGCGCAGCGCATCCGCATCCAGCGGGCGTTCGGTGTGCAGTTCCAGCACCTGCACCGTGTGCGGGTCGTTGGCCACGGGAAACCACGCGCAGGACCATTCGCCGTGGTGCTGCACGGCGTGCTGGCACTGCAGGCAGGCCAGACGCTGCGGCACGCTGTCCAGTGTCGGCAGGCTGCCGGGTTCGGCCCACAACGGATCGGCGTGCGGCGCCGAATCGTTTGCACGCAGCCGGGCGCGTGTCATCCAGACCTGCGCGCCAGGTTCGCCCACGGCACGGTAGATGGCCACCTCCTGGGGCCGCAGCAGGTCGCGCAGGGCCCCGACGAGCGTGACGTCCAGCACGTCACGGTCGCGGAAGCCCGTCAGCTCGGCCAGGTGATCAACCAGTTGCGACATCGTGCTCTGCTGCGCTCCACGCGGCGGCCGTCGCGCCGCTCAGGCCGGCATCCGGCTGCCCGCGTAGCGCGCCACCAGACCCAGCAATTCGTCTTCAGAGTAGGGCTTGCCGAGGTAATGGTCGACCCCCAGCTGCTCCGCATAGTCGCGGTGCTTCTGCGCCGTGCGGGACGTGATCATCACCACCGGCAGGCCGGCCAGGCGCGCATCGGCGCGCACGTTTCGCAGCAGGTCGAAGCCGTCCATGCGCGGCATCTCGATGTCCGACAGCAGCACCGCCGGGCGCTCCTCGGCCAGGCGCTCCAGTGCGTCGAGCCCATCCTTCGCAGTGACGACGCGGTAGCCCTCGCGCACCAGCAGGCGCTGCGTGACGCGGCGCACGGTGATCGAGTCGTCCACCACCATCACCATGGGCGTGCGTGGCATTTCGGGCACCGCCGGCACGGGAGCAGCGCCTACCGGCGGCGTGCCGCCCGGCACCGGCGACGCGGGCCGCGCGATGGCCTGCTGCATGGCGGCACGCGCTTCGTCGCCGTACAGCGAGGCCAGGGCCACGGGGTTGTAGATCAACGACACCTCGCCCGAAGGCAGCAGCGTCACCCCGGCCAGGCCCGGCAGGCGCGACAACTGCGGGCCGACGTTCTTGACCACCACTTCCTGGTTGCCCATGACCTCGTCGACGTGAACGGCCACACGCTGCGCGGCACTGCGGATGACCACCACGGTCTGCGTGCGCCCGGGCGTCTCGCCCCGGCCACCGCTGCGCAGCAGCGCTCCCAGCCAGAAGAAGGGCACGGCCTCGTCGGCGTAGCTGAGCGTCAGATCGGCGTAGGCGCGGGCCACCTCTTCGTTGGGCACGCGGCGCACGGTCTCGATCAGGGGCGAGGGCACCGCCACCTGCTGCTCGCCGCAGCGCAGCATCACCACCTGCGTGACGGCCGTGGTCAAGGGCAGCAGCAGCTTGAAACGCGTACCGGCTCCGGGCTGGCTCTGCGTCTCGATGCGGCCACCCATGGCGTTGACCTCGGCACGCACCACGTCCAGGCCGACACCCCGGCCGGCGATCTCCGTCACCGTCTCGGCGGTGCTGAAGCCGGGCTTGAAGATCATCTGCGCCAGTTCGGCGTCGTTGACCGCCGCGCCTTCGGGCAGAAGGCCACGCTCCAGCGCACGCTGGCGGATACGGCCGAGGTCCAGCCCGCCGCCGTCATCGGCGAACTCCACCGCCACTTCGTTGCCCGCCTGCGCCACGGCCACGGTGATGAGGCCGGTGGCGTCCTTGCCCGCCGCGCTGCGCACGGCCGGCGCTTCGATGCCGTGCGCCACGCTGTTGCGCAGCAGGTGCTCGAAGGAGCCGGCCATGCGCTCGAGCACGCCGCGGTCGATTTCGATGGCGCCGCCGACGATCTCCAGCCGAGCCTGGCGGCCGGTCTCGCGCGCCGCCTGGCGCGTGGTGCGCTGCAGGCGCTCGGCCATGCTGTCGAACTCGACCATGCGCGTGCGCAGCAAGTCGTCCTGCAGTTCACGCGTCAGGCGCGCCTGTGCAGCCAGTTCGTCTTCGCTGCTCTGCAGCGTGCGCTGCAGGCTGCGCTGCAAGGTGGCCACGTCGTTCACCGACTCGGCCATGAAGCGCGTGAGCTCCTGGAAGCGCGTGAAGCGGTCCATCTCCAGCGGGTCGAAGCTCTGCGATGCAGCCTTGGCCGCCTCGATGCGCGTGGCGATCTGCGTCTCGGCCTGCAGCTCGATGTCGCGCAGCTGCTTGCGCATGCGGTCCAGGCTGTCGGTCAGGTCGTTCAGCGAGGCCTGCAACTGGCGCACGTCGGCGTCGATGCGGGCGCGCGTGATGCTCACCTCGCCGGCCTGGTTCACCAGCCTGTCGAGCAGGCTGGCACGCACGCGCACGACGGCATTGCTTGCGGTGACGCGGTCGGCGCCCGCCGCTTCGGCGCTGTCGCCGAGCGAAAAGCGCTGCCAGTCGATCTCGGGCGCTGGGGGAGGCGGGGCGACCGGTTCGACCGGCTCCAGCGGCGCCGCAACCGCGAGGGGCGGCGCCTCAACGGTGGGCCCATCCAGGGGCGCTGCGGCCGGCGCGGGCGCGGCGTCTTCTTCGAAGTCGAGGTCGAGCGCTTCATCGGCCGGGGGCGAGGCCGCCGCCTCCGCAGGCACGGCCTCGGCCGGCAGGTCGAAATCCAGGTCCAGGCCGGCTTCTTCAGGCGCCGGCGGTGCCAGCGCCGCAACCGCCGCCTCAGCCACCGCCGGCAAGGCAGCGGCAGGGACTGCAGCAGGTGCAGGGCCGGCGCGGAGCCGCTCGAAGAGCTCGCTCATCGCATCGGCGCGCGCCATCAGCGGGTCGACATCGGCCGCGCTGACGCCACCACGGGCCACCAGGTGCTCGATGTCGGTTTCCAGGCGGTGGGCCAGCTCGCCCATGCGCATGGCACCGGCCAGCCGCGCGCCACCCTTGAGCGTGTGCAGCGTCCGCATGCAGGCCATGGGCGCATCGGCATCGTCGGGACGATCGAGCCAATCGCGCAGGCGCGACTGCAGCTGCGGCAGCAGTTCCTCGGCCTCTTCCTCGAAGATGGGCAGCAGTTCGGCGTCGATCGCGTCTTCGATGTCTGCCGAGATGGGCGCCTCAGCGGGCGAGGGCGCCGCCGGCTCGTCTTCGTGCAGATCTTCAGGCTCGAGGGATTCGGCCGTTTCCGGCGGCAGCGGCAGCCGCTCGTGGGCCGCCAGGCGCTCCATCAGCGCAGGCGCCACCGGCCGCAGGAAACCGGCCGCGAATTGGTGCAGCAGGCGGCGGATCTCGTCGGCCGCGTCGCAGAACAGCGCAGGCTCGCCTTCACGCGCATGGCCGACATCGTGCGAGCGCATCAGCGCGTGTTCCAGGGCGCGCGCCAGCGCCGAAAGCTCGGCGTACCCGACCGTGGCCGAACTGCCGGCCAGCGAATGCGCCAGCGCCACGCTGCTGTCCGGCACGGCGTGGCGTTCGCTCTCCAGCGCCCACTCGGCCAGTTCGGTGACGAGCCGGCGCGAGAGTTCGTCCGCCTCGTTGAGGTAGATGTTGAACAGCGGGATGCTGATGCGCAGCGGGCCAATGACCTTGACCTGCTCGTCTTCGTCGGCCGTGGCATCGTTGGCCGCCTCGGCCGGCGCGGGCGCGGCCGGGGCTTCGACCAGGCTCAGCACGGGCGGCTCGAAGTCGATCTCGACGGCGTCTGTCGCCGGCATCTCGGCAGCCTCGTGCGGGGCAGGCTCATCGGGCGCCGTGGTGTCGAGCGCCGGGATGTCTGCGCTCGCCTCGGCAGGCTCGCTCACCGATCCGGCGAGCGGCTCGATGACCGACGCGGCCTCGGGCTCGCCGAGGCCCTCCACCACCAAGGCGGCCGCCTCGCCGCCCGCCGGCTCGGCGAAGAGCGCGTCCAGATCCGCCAGGTCCATTTCCAGCGCCTCGCCTTCGGGCATGGCCTCGGGCAGGGTCTCGGGCGCATCCGCTTCGGCGGCATCGGCCGGCAAGGGCTCGTCCAGCAGCAGTTCGGGCAGTGCCTGCGGATCGACAGGCAGGGGCACGGGGCCCGGCTCGGCCTCACCCAAGGCACCCAGGTCGAGCTCGAAGCTCGGCAGCAAGGCCTCGGCCGCCGGCTGCGCCGGGCTGGCCGCAGCAAGCTCGGGTTCGCCGCCCAGGTCGAGATCGGCGGCGCTGGGCAGATCGGGCACGCGCAGTTGCAGCGGCGAGGGCACGTCCGGCGCCAGCCCGTCGGGCAGCTCGGCCGGCGGCGCGTCGAGCGCGGCCGGCTCAGAGGGCAGGTCGGGGGCTGCGGCCGGGGCTTCTTCGGCCTGCGCAGCCGCTTCGGCCGGGGCTTCGGTCGCGAGCTCGGCGCTGGCGTCTTCTTCCGGGTCGAAGCTCAGCTCGATGAGCTCGCCCACCGAGGCTTCGGGTGGCGGCGGGCTCGGCGCGAGCTCGGCGTCCAGCCCGCTGAACTCGAACACGCCTTCGGCCGCAGCGGGAACGGGCAGCACCGCTGCCGGGACCGGAGCCTGCACGGCCGAGCCCGCAGGGGCCTGCGGCAGCGGGATGGTGACCTGCTCGCCCTGCAGGCGCAGCGCCTCTGCTGCGCGCGCCACGGCCGGCGCGTTGTGGCCGTGGTCTTCGTTGACGGCAATGGCCTCCACCCAGCCCGCCAGGTAGGCCAGCGCCTCGCCCGTGAACTGGCGCAGCGGCGCGTCCATGCGCGGCGCCTGGGCCAGGCGGTCGTTGTAGAGCTGCTCGCAGGCCCAGCCGGCTTCGCCGAAGTCCTTCAGCCCGACCATGCGCGAGCTGCCCTTCAGCGTGTGGAAGGCGCGGCGCACGGCGGTCAGGTCGTGCGCGCTTTCGGGGGCATCGACCAGGCGCTCGAGCGCGGCATGCGCATCGCTGATGACCTCGCGCGCCTCCTCGATGAAGATGTCGCGCATCTCCTCGTCTTCTTCGAGGCCGGTGCCGCCTGCCGGGGCGGGCTTGGGCGGCGGCACGGGCGCCGACACCGGCGCTGGCGGCGCGGCCGGCGGCGACAGCGCCTCCACGGCTTCGGCCAGCTGGGCACGCACGGCGGCGCTGGCCTCGGCGTCATCACCGGCCTGCAGCGCGACCCGTGCGCCCGACAGCAGCCGTGCCAGCTCGGGCTGCTCGGCGGCATAGGCCTGCTGGGCCAGCGGTTCCAGGCGGCTGGCGATGCGGCTGTCGGCCACGGCGGCGTCAGCGGCCAGGGCGGCCACTTCGCGCAGCTGGTCGAGCAGCGGCACTGCAGCCGGTGGCGGTGGCGGCGAAGCCGGTGCCGGGGCGTCGGCCTCGTCGAAGGCCGCGAAGGCCGAGACACGCTCGCTCTGGCCCATCACGGCGCTGAGGCTGCCGGTGTCGGGGTCGAAGCGGAACAGGCTCTTGGCCAGCGCCGGCTGCACGCTGAGCATGTCGATGAGGAAGCTCAGGGCGCCCAGGTTGTCGGCCAGGCGGTCGAAGGTGCCGGCCTGCACGGCGCGTTGCGGGTCGACCTCGGTCTGCGCCAGCGCGTCGACATCGTCGCGCATGCGCAGCGCCGCGGCCGAGGCCTGGCCCAGGCCCAGCACCGACAGCACGCCGCGCATCGCCGACAGCTGCGCGGGCACCGGAATCAGCACCTGGCGCTGCGACGGATCGCGGAAGTACTGGTCGATCTGCTTCTCGATCTCGGACAGCGAGCTGCGCAGTTCCTGCACCACGCTGCCCATGGTCTGGCGGTCGCTGACGCGGCGGTACAGTTCCTCCATCCACACGTCCAGCGGGCGCGGCTCGGCGCCCTGGCGCACACCTTCCACGCGCCCGGCCAGGTGCTGCACGCGTGCCGGCAGTTCGGGGTCGTCGAACTCGCCGTCCTCCAGGGTCGCATCGAGGTAGAGGATGCCGGTGGCCACTTCCATGGCCAGTGCCGGCGAGGGCGGCTCGCCCGAGTTGACGGTGGTGGCCACTGCCGTCTGCAACGACTGCGAGAGCTCTTCGCCGTGCGGCAACAGGCGCTGCAGCGATTCACCCACCAAGGCGAACTGCTCGGGCAGCGCCGGCATGCGGTGCAGCTCGCCGCCGGCCACGGCCGACCACGAGTCTTTCGCCGCCGCCACGCGTTTGCGCGCCAGCGCCACCAGCGCGGGGTCGAAGCGACCCAGGCGCGTGGTTTCGTAGTCGGCGGCAGCGCCTTGCCCGTCGAGCTGCCAGACCTGGCGCACGGCAGACAGGCGGGGCGCGGCGCGCCCCTCCATCGGCGGCTTGGCGTGGCCGCAGAAAAAGAGAAGGTCCTGCGCAAGACGGTCGGAAAGCTCGTGCTGCCCGCGCACAGCTGCGCGCAGCTGCGACAGCAGGCGCGAGGCCAGGCGCTTGACGTAGACATCACCCACCAGCAGGCCAGCGGCCTGGGCCTGGAACACGGCCGCTGCCAGTTGCCAGAACGTGGCCCGCTGGCTACCGCCTTCAGCCGACAGGCGTGCGCCCGCGCCGAGGTCGGCACACAGGTCGCTCAGGCGGTCAAGCGCGCCGCGGCTCTGGTCGCCGGGGGCCTGACGCATCAGCGCCAGTGTCAGCGTCTCCATCTCGTCGCGCGCGGCCTCGTCGGCGTTGCGCGGCGTGGCCGCGGCGTCGTGCGGCAGCTCGCGCCACTGCCAATCGGCCTTCCAGAGGTCGGCCGGGTGCACGCGGTCGGCCCCGGCAAGCTGCTGCACGGCGCGGTACTGCGGGAAGAGCATCACCGGCGAGACCGGCTTGCCCGCCAGCTGGCGGGCCAGGAAATCGAGCACCGCGAAGGAGACCTTCTCCACCGTGTCGATGGCCGCGCTGGTCACGAGCTGCGGCTTGGCCGCCATGCGCTGCACCGCGGCCTCGCTGCCGCGCAGCACATCGGCCACGGCCGGCAGGCCCACGAGTTCGAGCGCCCCGACACCCTGGTGCAGCTGGGCACGCGCACTGCGCAGCACCGCGGGGTCGACCGCATCGAGGTCGCCGCCGCGCGCGGCCTCGGCTTCCTTGAGGTAGCGGCGCAAGGCCTTGTTGGCCGCCTCCAGCGAACGGCGCAACTCGCCGTTCACCCAGGCCAGGGGACTGAGGTCATCGCCCGGCTGCATCGGGGGGCTGGCGGCTGCGCTGTCCATCGTGGGGCCGGGCCTGGGTCAGGAAATCTTGAAGCGGGCGACCGAGGCCTTGAGTTCCTCGGCCGTGCGAGACAGTTCGCGCACCATCTGCGCGGTGGAGCGCGTGCCTTCGGAGGTCTGCTCGGTCACCGCGAAGATGTGCTGGATGTTGGCCGCCACCACGTTGGCCGATTCGGCTTCACGCAGGGCTTCCTGGGAGATGCGCTGAATCAGGTCGGACAGCTCGCGCGTCACGCGGTCGATGTCGGCCAGCGCAGCGCCGGCGGCATCGGACAGCCGGGCCCCTTCCACCACGCCCTGCGTGCTGCGCTCCATGGCGCCCACGGCATCCTGGGTGTCGGTCTGAATCGTCCGCACGATGGCCGCGATCTGCCGCGTCGCGTCGCCCGAGCGTTCGGCCAGGCGCTGCACTTCCTCGGCCACCACGCTGAAGCCGCGGCCCGCGTCACCGGCACTGGCCGCCTGGATGGCGGCGTTCAGCGCCAGCACGTTGGTCTGCTCGGTAATGTCGGAGATCAGCTCGGTGATCTCGCCGATCTCCTGCGAGCTCTCACCGAGACGCTTGATGCGCTTGGAGGTGTCCTGGATCTGGTCGCGGATGGCGTTCATGCCGCCGATGGCGTTCTGCACCGCGTTCAGGCCGGTTTCTGCCGCGCGCAGCGACTGGCGCGCCACCTGGGCCGTTTCCTGCGCCTGCGCCGACACGTCGTTGATGCGGCCGGCCATCTGCAGCACCGAGTCGCCCGTGTTGCGGATCTCGCGCAGCTGCTCGGTGGACGCGGCCAGCAGTTCGGTGGAGGTCTGCTCCACCTGTTGCGTGGTGTCGGTCACGCGGCCCACCGTGTCCTGCACCTGGGCCACCAGGCTGCGCAGTTCTTCCACGGTGTAGTTCACCGAGTCGGCGATGGCGCCCGTGATGTCTTCCGTCACCGTGGCCTGCTGCGTGAGGTCGCCCTCGGCCACCGTCTGCAGCTCGTTCATCAAACGCAGAATGGCGGCCTGGTTGGCGTCGTTCACGCGCTTGGCTTCCTGCTCCTGGCGCTCGGCTTCCAGGCGCTGGTTGTCGGCGGCCTTGGATCGGCTGGTCTGGTCGATGACGAACAGGCGCAGCAGGCCGAAGCTGCCTGCACCCAGCAGCAGCAGCGCCAACAGCAGCGAGAGCAGCCGCGCACCGCCGAAGCCGGCCTGCTCGGCCAGGGCCTTCTGCAGGCCGTCCAGGCCCAGGCGCAGCGGCTCGGAGTCGGCCACGATGGCGTTCTGCGCCTCGCGCGCGGCCACCAGGCCCTGCAGATTGCCCAGGATGGCGCTGGCCTCGGTGCGGGTCTTCTCGTACTGCCCGAGCAGGCGGGTCAGCTGCTCCTTGACCTGCGGGTCGCGCGTGCCGGGCAGGCGCAGATCGGCATTGCCCTCGATCACGCCCTGCGCGATCTCGCGGAAGGAGTTCAGGTCCTTGCCCAGCAGGAACACGGCCTCGGCGCTGACGCCTTCGGTCGTGAGGAACTCGTTGGCACTCTTGCCGATGCGCTGCGTCAACATCACCAGCTGGCCCACGGCCGACAGCTCGGCCGCCGAGGCGCCGCCCTGCAGCTTCAGCGACGACACGGTCTCGGCCGTCTCCAGCAGGTCGGCACTCTGACGGTTGATGGCGCGCAGCGCCTGGCTCACCTGCGTCAGCGTCTTCTGCTGCGCGAGTACCACGCCGGCGTTCTTCTCGGCCTTGTCGACCAGCGGCACGAGCTGGTCCAGCGATTC
Organism: Rubrivivax rivuli; assembly: GCF_004016505.1. Lineage (GTDB taxonomy): Bacteria > Pseudomonadota > Gammaproteobacteria > Burkholderiales > Burkholderiaceae_C > Rubrivivax > Rubrivivax rivuli. The sequence goes on from NZ_SACR01000002.1 coordinate 843,520, forward strand.
CTGCAGCGAACCCGGCGCGCCGGCGATGTCGCCTTCACCCGTCTTCAGGCCGCGCACGTTGCGGGCCAGGATGCTGACGCTGTCCTGCACCTCAGGGAAGGCGGCGGCGTTGCCCACCAGCGCCTGCGACACTGACTTGGCCAGCCGCTGCGACTGCGTGGTGGCCTGGCCGGCGGCACCCACCTGCCCGGCGCTTCGGTTGCTGGCCACCAGCGCCAGGACGGCCGTGAGCAGCAGCATCGCCAGACCACCGGCGAACAGGCCCCACATCGCCTTCTGCTGGCGCGCCAGCGGCCAGGTGCCCACCACCGGCAGGCCGCTGGTGAAGCCATCGGCCTCGGCGCCCGGGTGGCGGCTTTCAGGGAAATCGGCCGCCATCTCGGAGGGGGCCGCCTCGCTGATGATGGAGGAGTCTTCGTTGTCCAGCCGGCTGGGCGTCACGCCCAGCGTGCTCGGGCCCAGGCGCACGGTGGCCTCCATCGGGCTCACCGAAGAGGCGTCGTCGAAAGGGGACGTGCCCGGGGCGACGCTGCTCTGGGCGTCGGTCTTGCGGGCATTGCCTTTGATCCTGTCAAGGAAGCTCATCTCGTCCTCGTATCGCTGAAAGGCACACAAACGGCCGGGGCCGGTGCTGCTGGATGAAAGGGGTGTGGGCGGCCGGCTGGCGTCATGCCGAGATGGCCAGGAACTGGTCGTGGCGGGCCAGTGCGGCCAGGTCGATCTCCTGCCAGACGCGGCCGGTCTCGTCGCGCCAGCGGCCACCGGCGAACACCGGCCGCGGCCCTTCGTCGGGGGGCTCGGGCCGCAATTGCTCGGTGCTGCGCAGGCCAGCCAGGCGGTCGACCAGCAAGGCGCAACTGGCGCCGAAACGCGCGCTCAATGCCAGCAGCTGCGCCTGCTCGCGCACGGCCTCGCGGGCGATGGGTGCACGCAGGCCCAGGAAGGCGGCGAAATCGACCACCCCGTGCAGGCCCCCGCGCAGGTTGGCCACGCCCATGAACCAGCGCTGCGTGTGCGGCACCGGCAGCAGCGTGCCGACCGGGAAGATCTCACCGGCCGTGGGCAGTGGGAACAGCAGGCCCAGGCCGCCGCATTCGACGGCCAGCCAGGACACCGAGCGCACCTCGGTGCGCGCCTGCTGCAGCCGCTCGGCGAGGCGGCTTTGCAGCTCGCGAAGGGCTTCGCGCTTGGCCATCAGTCAGCAGAGCCGGTGGCGGTGGCCGCGGCCATCAATCGAAGGCCTTGATCTTGGCGAACAGCTCGTCGCCGTTGACCGGCTTGACGATGTAGTCGCGGGCGCCCTGGCGCATGCCCCACACACGGTCGGTCTCCTGGTTCTTGCTGGTGCACATGATCACCGGCACATCGGAGAACCTCGGGTCGCGCGTGATGGCCCGCGTCAGCTGGAAGCCGTTCTGGCCCGGCATCACCACGTCCATGAGGATCAGGTCGGGCTTGTCTTCGGCCAGGCGGCGCAGCGCCTCTTCGCCATTCTCGGCCGTGCGCACGGCATAGCCGCGCTTGCCCAGCAGTTCGGAGAGGTGATGCAGTTCGGTCTTCGAGTCGTCGACGACAAGAATTTTCTGGATCGGCATCGGGGTGGATTCCTTGGAGTCCGGACAGTGGCCGCCTCAGGCGGCGTCAGGCCGCGCCACGGCGGTAGTCGTCCACGGCGCGCAGGAGTTGTTCTTTGGTGAAGGGCTTGGTGAGGTAGTCCTCCGAGCCCACCATGCGGCCGCGGGCCTTGTCGAACAGGCCGTCCTTGCTGGACAGCATGATCACCGGCACGTGCGTGAACTTGGGGTTGCGCTTGATGATGGCGCAGGTCTGGTAACCGTCGAGCCGCGGCATCAGGATGTCGCAGAAGATCAGTTCGGGCATGTGGTCGTTGACCTTGGCCAACGCATCGAAGCCGTCTTCGGCCAGCACCACCTCGTGCCCGCCCTGGCGCAGGAAGATCTCGGCGCTGCGCCGGATGGTGTTGCTGTCGTCGATGACGAGCACCTTGGCCCCGCCGGCCGCGCCTGTGTCAGGCCCCAGAATCTCCAAGCGCTGTACTCCCCCAAAGGAACCGCAGGTCGCGGGCTGCCATCAGCCCGCGAGGCCAGATTCAGATCTGGACCATCTCGAAGTCTTCCTTGCGCGCGCCACACTCGGGGCAGGTCCAGTTGATGGACACGTCGGGCCACGCGGTGCCGGGCGCAATGCCGTGCTCCGGATCGCCATCGGCCTCACTGTAGATCCAGCCGCAGATCAGGCACATCCAGGTACGGGGTTCGCTCACGGTCAGACTGTCACCTCACTACAATGGACGCGGATTGTAGCCACGCATTTCCAGCGTTTTCCGAGGAATTGTGAGGACCTACAACGCCTTGCTCAGACTTTGCTGGAGGTGCGGCCCACCAGGCCCTGCCCCCTCCCAACCGCGACACGCTCGCGCTCAGGCCGACCGCCCATGACCCCCGACACCACCCCGGACACGGCCCTCGAAGACCCCCACACCGAACCCCCGCCGCCGGCCTGCGTGATGTGCTTCAACGCCAGCGACCCCAGCGGCGCCGGCGGCATGGCCGGCGACGTGGCCACCATCGCCGCGATGGGTGCGCACGCGCTGCCGGTGGTGACCAGCATCGTGATGCGCGACACCGCCGACACCTTCGACCAGCACGAGATCGATGCCGACGCGGTGGCCGAGCAGGCCCGCACCATCCTGGAAGACGTGACGCTGGCCGGCTGGAAGGTGGGCTTCCTGGGCAGCGCCGACAACGTCAGCGCCGTGGCTGAGGTGCTGAGCGACTACACCGAGATCCCGCTGGTGAGTTACCTGCCCAACCTGAGCTGGATGGAAGAAGACGCGCTGCAGCCTTACCTGGAAGCCTTCCGCGAACTCATCCTGCCGGCCACCGAGGTGCTGGTGGGCAGCCACAAGACGCTGCAAGACTTCCTGCTGCCCGAATGGGACAGCGAGCGCCCGCCCTCGGCGCGCGAGCTGGCCGTGGCCGCCGGCGAGCACGGCACGCGCTACGTGCTGGTCACCGGCATCATGCTGGCGCCCAAGGCTGCGGCCAAAAGCGCCACGCCGGGCCAACCGCCCGAGCAGTACATCGACAACGTGCTGGCCAGCCCGCAAGGCGCGATCGCCGGTGAGAAGTTCGAACGTTTCGACACCAGCTTCCAGGGCGCCGGCGACACGCTGGCCGCGGCCCTGGCCGCGCTGCTGGCCGCCGGCAGCGAACTGCAGCCCGCCGTGGCCGAAGCGCTGAGCTTCCTCGACCAGAGCCTGGACGCTGGCTTCCGCCCCGGCATGGGCAATGTCGTGCCCGACCGCTTCTTCTGGGCGCTGCCGCCGCCGGAAGAAGGCGAAGGCGGCGAAGGCGAGATGCCCGACCCCGAACCCGAAGACCCACAAACCAAGACCTCGCCCCGCCGCGTTCATTGAGCCCCCAAGCTCGCTAGCGCTCGCTGCCCCCCGAGGGGGCCGTCCGCCGGCGGCCCGGCAGAGCCGGTTCCGCGGCGGGAAGCTTGATCAATCTGGATAACCATGGCCACGAACGAAGAACTCTTTGCCCGCGCGCAGCGCGTCATCCCCGGCGGCGTGAACTCGCCGGTGCGTGCCTTCCGCGCGGTCGGCGGCACACCGCGCTTCATCCAGCGCGGCCAGGGCGCCTACATCTGGGACGCCGAAGGCCAGAAGTACGTCGATTACATCGGCAGCTGGGGCCCGATGATCCTGGGCCACGGCCACCCGGCGGTGGTCGACGCGGTTCAAAAAGCGCTGCTGGACGGCTTCAGCTTCGGCGCGCCCACCGAGCGGGAGATCGAACTCGCCGAAGCCATCCTCGCGCTGGTACCCGGTTGCGAAATGGTGCGCCTGGTCAGCAGCGGCACCGAAGCCGGCATGAGCGCGCTGCGCCTGGCGCGCGGCGCCACGGGTCGCGCCAAGTTCATCAAGTTCGAGGGCTGCTACCACGGCCACGCCGACCCGCTGCTGGTGAAGGCCGGCTCGGGCCTGGCCACCTTCGGCTTCCCCACCAGCGCCGGCGTGCCGGAAGACGTGGTCAAGCACACGCTGGTGCTGCCCTACAACGACATCCCGGCGCTGGAAGCCGCCTTCGCCGAGCACGGGCGTGAACTCGCCTGCGTGATGATCGAGCCCATCGCCGGCAACATGAACTTCGTGCGCGCCAGCCTCCCCTTCATGACGCTGCTGCGCGAGCTGTGCACGCAGCACGGTGCGATGCTGGTGTTCGACGAGGTGATGTCGGGCTTCCGCGTGGCCCTGGGCGGCGCACACAGCCTCTTCCAGCAGTGGATCCCGGGCTTCAAGGCCGACGTCTTCGTCTTCGGCAAGGTCATCGGCGGCGGCATGCCGCTGGCGGCCTTCGGTGCCAGCAAAGAGGTGATGAGCCAGCTCGCGCCGCTGGGCCCGGTCTATCAGGCCGGCACGCTGAGCGGCAACCCGGTGGCCACGGCCTGCGGCCTGGCCACGCTGAAGGAGATCGCCAAGCCCGGCTTCTACGAGGCCCTGGGCGCGCGCACCACGGCGCTGGTGCGCGGGCTCGAAGCGGTGGCCAAGGACGTGGGCGTGCCCCTGGTCGGCGACAGCCTGGGCGGCATGTTCGGCTTCTTCTTCGAGCAGGAACTGCCGCAGAACTACGCCACCGTGATGGCCACCGACAAGGAGCGCTTCAACCGCTTCTTCCACGGCATGCTGCAACGCGGTGTCTACCTGGCGCCGGCGCTGTACGAGGCGGGTTTCGTCAGCGCCGCCCATACACAGGCCGACATCGACCACACGCTGGAGGCCGCGCGCGAATCGCTGCTCGCGCTGAAGAACTGAGCTTGAACGCCCCGGCCGGCGCCGCGCTGGCCTGCCGCAACTGCGGACAGGCGCTGCGCGTGCTGGCCCTGCAGGGCCACTACGGCCGCGCGCTGGAGATCGACCTCTGCGCGCCCTGCCACCTGCTGTGGTTCGACGCCATCGAAGGCGCCCACCTGGCCGGGCCTTCGCTGCTGCGGCTGGTGGGCGAGATGGCGCAGGCGCAGAGCCTGCCGCACACGCCGCTGAAGCCCCAGCTGGGCTGCCTGCGCTGCGCCGGGCCGCTGCACACCGTGCACAACCCCAGCCGCTACGGCGCCTCGCTGCAACTGGAATGCACGCAGCGCCACGGCGCCTGGCAGAGCTTCGGCCAGTTCCTGCATCAGAAGGGCCTGGTGCGACCGATGAACTCGGCCGACCGCCACCGCGCGCTGCAACGTGATGGCGCCTTGCACTGCGTGAACTGCGGCGGCGGCATCGGCCAGGGCGACACCGTGTGCAGCTGGTGCGGCTCGGTGCCGGCGGTTGTGGACGTGGCCCGACTGGCGCTGGCGCTCGACCCCGAAGGCGCCACGCGCCAGCACGCCGTGCACCGCCAGCGCGGCGAGGCCGGCGCCTTGTCTTGCGCGGCCTGCGGCGCAGCGCAGCCGGCCGAGGGCGGCTGGGCCTGCACGAGTTGCGGCGCCACGCTTACCGTGCCCGGCCTGGCCGAGGCGCACCGGCAGGTCAGCGCCCTCGGCCCGGCCCTGCGCGCCCACGCCGAGCGCCCGGCCCCGCACGTGGTGCAGGAGCGCCTGGCGCGCCAGCAGCCTGCGCTGCAGCGCCAGCGCGACCGCGCGCGCGAGATGCAGAAAGAGGCCGACCGGGCCTCAGGCCGCGTGCCACCCAAAGAGCGCGACGGCTGGTTCGACATCGAGATGATCGGCATGGCCGTCGACCTGCTTCGCTGGCTGGGGCGCCTCGTTTTCAGGCTCTGGCACTGATTCGGGCGGGGTGCGTGGGTCGCAGCGGGCGCTGAAGCGATCAGGGCAGGTCAGCGCGAATGGGCCGCCGTGCCACTCACTCAAGGGGTGGCCTGCGCATTTCTGAGCCCTTTGAGCAGGCGATTCGGCGTACCTCCAGGTGGAACCCACGTATCCGCGCCCTGCAACCGACCGGGCGCACGTCCTACCTTCCCTCAAGGAGCGCCCCGTGACACCTGCAACCTGCGTTTCATCCCTGCCCAAACGGCACCGTGCGCGAGCCACGCTGCGCCGCGCCGCCCTGGCTTGCGCGCTGCTGCTCGCGCCCGCCTGGTCTGCCTGGGCCGGCCCAGTGGGCTACAGCGCCTGGGACGTCAGCGGTACCGACAAGCTCGTGCGCTTCGACCTCGCCACGGGCGTTGGCACCGTGATCGGGCGGATCCAGAACGCGGACGGCACCGAGGGCTACAGCGATGTCGACGGCCTGGCCTTCGACGCCCAAGGTCTGCTCTGGGCCGTGAACGACACCGACAACGCCCTGCTCTCGATCAACGCCAGCACGGGCGTGGCCATCGAAGTGGGTTTGCTGGGCAGCGGCATCAACGACATGGGTCTGGCCTTCGTCGGCAGCACCTTGTACATGTCCGCCACGAACAGCGCGGACACCGTCGGCAGCCTGTACACGGTGAACACCACCACAGGCGCCGCCACGAAGGTAGGCGACTTCTCGAACGGCCTGAACGTGCGCAGCCTCGGTTACTACGGCGGCTCGCTCTTCGGCTGGACGGGTGATGACACGCTGGTGTCGATCAACACCGCCAACGCGGCCACCACCACCATCGGCAGCTTTGGCTTCTCACCCGCCGGACGCGACGGCATGGATGTGGACCCGAACACGGGCGTGATCTGGGGCCTGGGCGACGCCGAGGCGCGCACCTACACCCTCAACGCGAGCACGGGCCTGGCCACGGTCGTGGCACAGCAGGTTTGCGTGGAGAACAACGTCAGCAACGTGAACTGCAGCGGCGGTGGCTTCAATGGCTTGGCCATCCAGGCCGTGCCGGAGCCCGGCAGCCTGGCGCTGGCCGGTCTGGGCCTGCTGGCTGCCTGGGCGCCTCGCGCCCGGCGGCGAGCCCTTCGCACCTGAGGCCCGGCCGGCCGCAAGCCGGCAGTGAAGCCTGCGTCGCCAGCTCAGGCCGGCGAAGACCGCAGCCCGTAGGCCTTGCCGCCGACGAACACGTACTCGGCGCGCAGGATGGCTTCGCCCTTTTCTTCGGCGAAGGTGAAGCCCAGCACCGCCACGCGGTCGCCGTTCTTGATCTCGGGCACGGCCCAGGCGTTCATGCGCGTCAGCGGCGCCAGCTCGATCTGCCAGCGGCGGTCTTTGCGCGTGGGCAGCTGCGCGGCCTTCAGCAGCCCCGGGCCATCGACCTGGGCGCTCTGCGCGGGCACTGCGCGCGTGGCCAGGTCGGCGGGCAGCTTCAGATCGGCCGGGAGTTCCAGCACCAGCTCGGTGTGCGGGTTGGCCCAGCGCACTTGGCTGGCGGTGCCCTCCAGGTAGATCGGGCGCTTCTGGTCGAAGCTGCTCCAGCCGTGGTGGGCCCAGGCGGGCAGCGCGAGTGCGGCCGTGCCTGCGCTGGCGGCAGCGATGAAGTGGCGGCGTTGCATGAGGGGTCCTCCGAGAAGTTTCGAATTCAGCTGTAGGCGATGAAACGGCCGCAGATGATGGCGGCCAGCCACAACCCCAGCGACAGCGCGGTCTGTGCCCGCGCGAAGGCGTCGTTCAGCGCCAGGCTGCCACGGGCATGGAAAAACGCGGCGTTCAGGCCCGCCAGCGACACGAGGCCCAGCTTCAGCAGGAAAGCGCGGTTGCCCAGCATCTCGTTGGGTTGCGCGGCAAAGAGCAACAGCCCGCTCAGGGCCACCAGCCCGAAGCCCGCCACCGTCACGGGCAGCGCCAGCCGCGCCAGCGCGCGCAAGGGCAGCTCCTGCCCCGCGCCCCAGACGCGCAGTTCCACCAGCACCAGGCTGCCCAGCAGCAGCGCGATGCCGACGATGTGCACGGCCTCCAGCGCCGGGTAGGCCCAGGGGTGGCTGGCCAGGGCGGTGAAACCCTCGATGCGGGGGAAGTCCATCAGCGAGTGGGCAGGGTGCGCTACCTAGAATGACCGGCATGCATCTTCACATCCTTGGCATCTGCGGCACCTTCATGGGGGGACTGGCAGCGCTGGCCCGCGAAGCCGGCCACCGCGTGACCGGCTGCGACGCCGGCGTCTACCCGCCGATGAGCGACCAGCTGCGCGCACTCGGCATCGATCTCATCGAAGGATTCGGCGCCGATCAACTCGCGCTGAAGCCCGACGTCTTCGTCATCGGCAACGTGGTCTCGCGCGGCAACCCGCTGATGGAGGCGATTCTCGACGCCGGCGCGCGCTACACCAGCGGCCCGCAGTGGCTGGCCGAGAACGTGCTGCAGGGCCGGCACGTGCTGGCCGTGGCCGGCACGCACGGCAAGACCACCACCACCTCGATGCTGGCGTGGATCCTCGAGCACGCCGGGCTGCAGCCGGGTTTCCTGGTGGGGGGCGTGCCCTTGAACTTTGGTGTCTCCGCACGCCTCGGCTCGGGCAGCACCTTCGTCATCGAAGCCGACGAATACGACACCGCGCTCTTCGACAAGCGCAGCAAGTTCGTGCACTACCGGCCGCGCACCGCCATCCTGAACAACCTGGAACACGACCACGCCGACATCTTCCCCGACCTGGCGGCCATCGAGACGCAGTTCCACCACCTCGTGCGCACGGTGCCGGCCAGCGGCCGGCTGGTGGTGAACGCGCGCGAAGAATCGCTGCAGCGCGTGCTGGCGCGCGGCTGCTGGAGCGAGGTGCAGCGCTTCGGCACCAAGCGCGAAGAGCCGGGCGGCCTGTGCGCGCGCGGCGAGCCGCAGAGCTTCGACGTGCTGCGCGGCAGCCTGAAGCTGGGCCGCGTGGAATGGGCGCTGCTGGGCGAGCACAACCAGATGAACGCGCTGGCCGCCATCGGCGCGGCCGAGCACGTGGGCGTGGCGCCGGACGTGGCCTGCGCCGCCCTGGCCAGCTTCCAGAACGTGCGCCGGCGGCTGGAACTGCGCGGCGAGGCCGCGGGCGTGAAGGTCTACGACGACTTCGCCCACCACCCCACCGCCATGCGCACCACGGTCGACGGCCTGCGCCGGAAGGTGGGCCACGGTGCACGCATCCTGGCGGTGTTCGAGCCGCGCTCCAACACCATGAAGCTGGGCGCGATGAAGGCGCAGCTGCCCTGGGCGCTGGAAGAAGCCGACCTCAGCTTCTGCCTGCAAGGCAACTACGGCTGGAGCGCGGCCGAGGCGCTGGCGCCGCTGGGCGCGAACGCCGTGGTGAAGGACAAGCTCGACGCGCTCGTCGCAGCCATCGCGCAGGCCGCGATGCCGGGCGACCACGTGCTCTGCATGAGCAACGGCGGCTTCGGCGGCATCCACGATCGGCTGCTCGAAGCACTGGCACAGCGCGCCGCGCACTGACCAAGATTTCCCCCGCGGAACCGGCTTGGCCGGGCCGCTGGGGGACGGCCCCCTCGGGGGGTGGCGAGCGCTAGCGAGCCCGGGGGCTCACATCCGTTGGAGTGTTGCGCGCAGGGTTTCCGTCACCAGCGCCAGCGCCTCTTCCAGATGCGCGCGGTCTTCCACCGCCATACCGGCCTTCTTGCCCAGCGCGGCGCGCAGCTGGCCCTGCAGCTCCACGGCCTGCAGGCGCGCCAGGCTCACGGCATCGGCCGGCGTGCCAGGGGCCGGGCGCGTCAGCACCGTCTTCAGGCGTTGCAGGTGCTCGCGCTGCAGGCTGCGGCGCAGCTCGTCGGTGGCCTTGCCCGTCTTCAGCTCGCTCCACACGGCGCCTTGCAGCGTGCTGTAGACCTCGTTGAGGCTCAAGGCGCTCTTGCGCTGCGCCTCGGGCAGGTACTGGGGCAGGTCGAGCAGGCGGCGCGCGGTGCCGGGGCTCATCAGGCGGTCCAGCGTCTGCGTGTGCAGCGCCAGCACGGCCTGCGGCACGTTCAGCGGGCCGGTGCGCTGCCACTCGATGTAGTCCTGCTGCAGGCTCTGCAGGAACTCGGGCTTGAAGCTGAAGCTGTCGTTGCTGAACAGCTCCTGCGTCAGGAAGCGCAGCGCGGCGCGCTGCTGCACCGGGTCGACCGGGCGGAAGGCCGGGCGGCCGCTGCCGGGCTGGTCGCGGTCGGTGTGCATGCCGCCCACGTACTTGGCGGCCATCACCGGCAGCGTGCCCACCTGGCGGAAGCCGGCCAGCAGGCTGCGGCGTGCGCGCTCGGGGTCGTCGCCGGCCTGCGGCTGGCGCGCCTGCACGCGGGCCCACAGCTCCTTGCTCAGCTGCAGGCGGCGCTGCGCGTAGGCCAGCGGGCTGTCGCCGAGGTCGCGCTGGTTCACCAGCGGGTCGATGCCGTCGGGGCCGACGTCACCGTCGTCGCTGAAGGCCAGGCGCTTGTCGGTGCGGCTGCGTTCGGCAATCGCCTTCAGTTCCTCGGCCGACTTCACAGGCTTGTAGCCGTACTCGATGGCAAACAAGTCGTAGGCGCCCAGCGTGACCATGTTCATCTCGGTCTTGGGCTCGCCCTGCAGCGGCAGGTTGAAGGCGTTGTAGTCCATCACCGAGCCGCTGATGCCCTCGCGCGTGACGAAGGCGGTGTCCTTCAGCTGATCCCGCGTGATGGTGGTGCTGGCCTTGAAGTTGTGGCGCAGGCCCAGGGTGTGGCCCACCTCGTGGGTGATGACGTCCTTGATGTAGTTCTGCACGAAACGTTCGGCCTCGGGCGTGTCGGGGTCGAGCTCGCCGCGGGCTTCCATCAGGTCGAGCGCGAAACCGAGTTCGTCGCCGGCGTCCAGCGCGTAGGTGCAGTGCGTGTGGCCCTGGCCCAGCGCGTCCAGGCCGGCCTTCCAGGCCGGCACCTCGCCACCGGCCATGCCGTAGAAATCGTCACGCACCAGGCGGCGGCCGCCGCGGCCGAAGACGTCGCTCATGCGGATGTCGGCATCGAAGATCTCGCCGGTTCGCGGGTCGCTGTGGCTCGGGCCCTGCGCGAAGCCGACATCGGCGCCGAGGAACCAGCGGATGGAGGCGTGCCGCGCGTCCATCAGGTCGAAGCTGGCGTCATCGGGCTGCTGCTTGGCCACCACGGCGTTCTTGAAGCCGATGCGCTCGAAGGCCCGGTTCCATTCCAGGATGCCTTCTTCCACCGCCTTGCGGTAACGCACAGGGATGTTGCGGTCCATCCAGAAGGTGATGGGCTGCACCGGCTCGCTCATTGCCGCGTTGGGGTCCTTCTTGTCGAGGCGCCAGCGCTTGATGTTGTGCACCTTGGCGTTGGCGCGCACGTCGTCCGAAAGGTCGGTGTAGGTGTCGGTGAAATAGCCCACACGCGGGTCGGCCACGCGCGGCGCCATGGCTTGCGCGGGCAGTTCGCGCAGGTTGTAGACGAAGGTGACGAAGAGGCTGCGCGCATCGGGCGTGAACTGCGGTGGCTGCGTGGTCTGCGCAGCCGGGTTGGGCGGCGTGCCGGGCGGCAGTGGCGGCGGCACGGGGATGCGCGGCACCGCGTAGTGCACCTTGGCCGAGAGCGTGGTCAGGCCGGCGTCGGTGCGCACGTCCTGGAAGAAGGAGTTGGCGCGGTCGGGCGCGTAGGGCAGGCGGAAGGCGCGCTCCAGCGCGGTGCTGTAGCTGGCCAGGTCGGCCAGCAGCAGGCTGGCATCGACCAGCACCGACTTGCGCTCGGGGTGCTCCGCACTCGCGACGGGGCCGCTGGCGATCAGGCTCTCGCTGAAGCCTTGCGCCACGGCGCGGGCGTTGGCCTTGTCGCGGTCGGCGCGGAAGCCGGTCTGGCGCGCCACCATCTGCATCTGGTTGCCGATGCGGCGGAACTCGACCATCCAGCGCGGGCCCATCTGGCTGGCGTAGAGGCCGCGCTCGCCCACCGATTCGGCGATGTTCACGCTGAAGAGCATGGGGCGGCCGAGCTGCTCCTTGCTGATCTCGAGCCAGACCTTCTCGTCCTTGCGCCAGACAGGCACGAAACCGTCGCTGCGCTTGGCGTCGCGGGCCACTTCGGCGAAAGGGCGCGGGGCTGCAGGGTCGGGGCGGGCGGCCCCTGGCGCGGCGGCAGCACCGGGTGCGGCCCCGGGCGCGCGGGCGGCATCGGCCGGCGGCGGCGTGACGGCTTGGGCCACGGGGGCCGCCGCGCTGGGGGCCGGCCCCGTGGCGCAGGCGCTCAGGCTGAGCACGGCCATTGCGGCCGAGGCCAGCAGGGTCAGGCGGGGGGTGGTGCGTGCAGGGAAGTTCATGTCCGGCCCAGGGTCGCTGAAAGAAGAAGCGGCGGATTCTGTGCCTGCCCGCCCGACTGCGGCCCCCGTATCTGCGAGGGGTGGGGTGCCCGGTGTGCCACGTGCGCCACGGCCGTTTGCCGTTCAAGCCGTGGCAAGGGCGTTTCGTCGCACCGCGTGCAGTGGTGGGCCACTTTGCGCTAGCGTCCCTCCCTTCCTTTGGCACCACCCGGAACGCACCACCCCATGAGCCGCTTGCCGACCCCCACGCCCCGCCACCTCCGGATCGCCTCGCCCGCGGTGCTGGGGGCCATCACCGCGCTGCTGACCGGCTGCGCCACCACCGACACCGCCGCGCCACCCGCCGCCACTGCAGCCCCGGCCGCAGCGGCCACGGCAGCCGCCACCCCCGCAGCCACAGCGCCCCGCGCCCCGGGCGCTGCCCCTGCGGCTGCCGCCACGCCACCGGGCGGTGCCGCGCCCGCCGCTGCCGCAGCCGGCCCGCGCCCGCCCGCAGCGGCGCCGGGTTCGCCGCCGCCCTTCGCCGAAGTCACCAAGGACGCCAAGCGCAGCGACGGCTTCATGCCACTGTGGACCAAGGACGACAAGACCTGGCTGGAAGTGCCCGCCGAGATGCTGGACAAGCCCTTCTTCCTGGGCAGCTCGCTGGCCTCGGGCCTGGGCGAGCGCGGCTTCTGGCCGGGCATGATGGGCCGCGAGTTCATGGTGGTGCTGCGCCGCCAGGGCAACACGCTGCAACTGCTGGCCCGCAACACCAAGATCAAGGCGCCGCAAGGCACGCCGCTGGGGCGCGCCGTGGACGAGAGCTATTCCGACAGCTTGCTGGCCGCCGTGCCGCTGGCCTCGGCACCGCACGCCGAGCGCAAGGCCTTGCTGGTGGACGCCTACGCGCTGCTGGGTGGCGACATCAACGGCGTGCAAACGTCCATTGAAGCCAGCTACCGCCTCCCCTACGGCCTGGACCGCGCCAACTCCAACATCGAGCGCAGCCGCGCCGCCGCCGAAGGCACGCACATCACCGTGCGTTCGCACTACGCCGTGCCCAAGCTGCCGGCCCCGCCGGTCATGTTGCCCGGCTCGCCGCCGCCGCCCCCCGGCGCCATGCCCAACCCGCCGCTGGGCGTGCCCGACGGGCGCAGCTTCTTCCTCAGCACCACCTACACGCTGGCGCCGCTGCCGGCGCAACCTGCGCGCACCCGTGCCGCCGACCAGCGCGTGGGCTACTTCACCACCGCCTACCTCGATTTCGGTGACGACACCACCGAAGGCCGCCGCGTGCACCACATCGAGCGCTGGCGCCTGGAGAAGAAGGACCCGGCCGCCGAGATCAGCGAGCCCAAGCAGCCCATCCGCGTGGTGATGGACCGCAACATCCCCGAGAAGTGGCGCCCGGCCGTGAAGGCCGGCATCCTGGAGTGGAACAAGGCCTTCGAGAAGGCCGGCTTCCGCAACGCCATCGTGGTGGAACAGCAGGCCGACAACACCGACTGGACTTCGCTGGAAGGCACGCGCATGCTGGCCGTGCGCTGGTTCGCCATCGACGGCCCCGGCGCCACCGCGGTGGGCCCGAGCCAGGCCGACCCGCGCACCGGTGAGATCCTGCGTGGCGCGGCCATCATTCCCGAGAACTGGGCGCGGCTGTCGCGCGCCCAGGTCGGCGACCTGCAACCGCGCCTGAACGCCAACGCCGCCCTGCCGACCGGCGACTTTGCACAGCGCCTGATGCAGTGCACCTACGCCACCGACGCTTTCGAAGAGATGCAGTTCGGCTTTGAACTGCTGAGCGCGCGGGGTGACTTCACGCCCGGCAGCCCGGAGGCCGACCAGTACATCGCACAGAGCCTGACCGACGTGACCATGCACGAAGTCGGCCACGCGCTGGGCTTGCGCCACAACTTCAAGGCCAGCACCGGCATCAAGCCGGCGCAGCTGCGCGACAAGGCCTTCACGGCGGCCAACGGCGTCTCCAACTCGGTGATGGACTACAACGCGCTGAACCTGCCGCTGGACGGCGAGCCGGTGGCCGAGTACCACATGCGCGGCCTCGGCGCTTACGACTACTGGGCCATCGAGTACGGCTACCGCGAGTTCACGCCCGAGCAGGAAAAGGCCGCGCTGGCGCGCATTGCCACCATGGCCGAAACCAACCCGGCGCTGGTGTACGCCACCGACGAAGACGTCATCGCCGCAGCCGACCCCATGGCCAACCAGCGCGACCTGGGCGACGACCCGCTGGCCTTCGCACAGCGCCAGATGAAGCTGGCGCGCGAGCTGTGGACCCGCACCCAGAAGCGCGAACTCGCTGCCGACGACGACCTCACGGTCTACCGCCGCAACCTGATGCGCGGGCTGAGCAGCTTCAACGCCTCGGTGCCGATCGCCGGCAAGTACGTGGGGGGCCTGCTCACCACCCGCACGTTGGCCGGCTCGGGCAAGGCGCTGATGACGCCGGTGCCGGCGCCGCAGCAGCGTGCCGCGCTCGACCTCATCCTGAACGAGGTGCTCTCCAGCGACAGCTTCCGCTTCGACCCGAAGTTCATGAGCCGCCTGGGTGTGGACCAGCTCGACCGCATCGCCCCGGGCCGCACGCAGTTCGGCACCGATTTCAGCCTGCCCACCACCGTGCTGACGCTGCAACGCGGCGTGCTCGACAACCTGATGGGCGACGCCATCGCGCAGCGCCTGGCCGACGCCGAAAGCAAGGTCGCCGACACCAAGAGCCTGCTGAGCTATGCCGAGGTGCAGCAGCGCCTGAGCAACGCCGTGTGGGCCGAGCTGAAGGCACCGGCCAAAGGCGGTGTGCGCGAAATCGACAGCCTGCGCCGCAACCTGCAGCGCGAGCACGTGCGCCGCCTGGCCGGCGGCCTGCTGCGCCCCAGTGCGCCGGTGGCCGCCGACGTGCGCGCCGCCTACCGCCAGACGGCGCTCGGCCTGGAAGCCCAGCTGAAGGCGGCCACCGCCGCCAGCGGCTGGACGCCGGCCGCGCGCGCGCACCTGGCCGACACGCTGGCCACGCTGACCGAGGCCATCAAGGCACCGATCAGCAAGCAGGGCGTCTGACCCCGTCTGTCACGCCCGCTGCCGCGGGCGCGACAGACCCCAGCAGGCATGCGTCGATAGACTCGGCGCATGCCTTTTTCTTTGCCTGTGCCGGCTGCCGCGGCACCCACGCACCTGCTCTACCTGCACGGCTTCCGCTCTTCGCCGAAGTCGTTCAAGGCGCAGCGCCTGGCCGCCTGGCTGGCCGAATATCGGCCCGACATCCACTGGTGGTGCCCGCAGCTGCCGCCCTCGCCGCGCGAGGCCCTGGCGCTGGTGATGGACGGCACGGCCCACTGGCCGGCCGGCAGCTCGGCCGTGCTGGGCAGTTCGCTGGGCGGTTTCTACGCCACGGCGGTGGCGAACCAGCGCGGCTGGCCTTGGGTGGTGATGAACCCGGCCGTCGACCCGGCGCGCGACCTCGCGGCCTACATCGGCGAGCAGCGGGCCTTCCACACGCCCGAGGAAGCCTTCTACTTCCGCGCGGAATACATCGACGAACTGCGCGCGCTGCACGCCGGCCCGCTGGACCATCCGGAACGCTGCTTCGCGCTCATCGCCCAGGGCGACGAACTGCTCAGCTGGGAAGAGATGGCCGCGCGCTACGCCGGCGCGCAGCAGCGCGTGATCGAAGGCAGCGACCACGCGCTCAGCGATTTCGATCAACACCTGCCGGCGCTGCTGCACTTCCTGAACCTGAACCCCTGAACCGCTCCCCCGCATGAGACTGAAAGACAAGATCTGCATCGTCACCGGCGCCGCCCAAGGCATCGGTGCGGCCACCTGCGAACGATTCGCCGCCGAAGGTGCCACCGTCATCGCCTGCGACCGCCGCGCCCCGGCCACGCCGGTGCCCGGCGCCGCCGCCTTCTTCGAGGTGGACGTGACCGACCGCGCCGCCATCGACACCATGGTGGCCGCGGTGCTGGCGCAGCACGGCCGCATCGACGTGCTGGTGAACAACGCCGGCATCACCAAAGACGCGCGCCTGGTGAAGATGACGCTGGAGCAGTTCGACGCCGTGATCGACGTGAACCTGCGCGGCGTCTTCCACTGCGCGCAGGCGGTGGCGCCCTCGATGGTGGAACGCGGCCGCGGTGTCATCCTCAACGCCAGCAGCGTGGTGGGCCTCTATGGCAACTACGGCCAGACCAATTACGCGGCGGCCAAGTTCGGCGTCATCGGCTTCACCAAGACCTGGAGCCGCGAACTCGGCCCCAAGGGCGTGCGTGTCAACGCCGTGGCGCCGGGTTTCGTGGAGACGCCCATCCTCGCCACCGTGCCCGAGAAGGTGCTGCAGCAGATGAAGGAGCAGGTGCCGCTGGGCCGGCTGGCGCAGCCGGCCGAGATCGCCAGCGTCTATGCCTTCCTGGCAAGTGACGATGCCAGCTACATCAACGGCACGGTGATCGAGGTTTCCGGCGGCATGAGCGTCTGAAGCCTCGGCCGTCGCAGCAGCGACAATCCGGCCGATGTATGCACTGTTCGATGACGCCGGCAAATTCCACGCCGGCCGCGTGATGTCCGAGGCCGAGAGTTCGATGCAGGTGGAGCTCGACTCGGGCAAGCGCGTGAAGGTCAAGAGCGCCAGCGTGATGCTGCGTTTCGAGAAACCGGCCCCGGCCGCGCTGCTGGCCGGCGCGACCGCCCAGGCCAACGAAATCGACCTCGACCTGGCCTGGGAGTTCGCCCCCGAGGGCGACTTCCACTTCGCCGACCTGGCCCGCGACTACTTCAGCGCCAGCGCAGGCCCCGAGATGCAGGCGGCCATGCTGCTGCGCCTGTACGAAGCCCCGCACTACTTCCGCCGCGCCGGCAAGGGCCAGTTCAAGAAGGCGCCGGAAGACATCGTCAAGGCCGCGCTGCTGGCCATCGAACGCAAGAAACAGGTGGCCGCGCAGATCGAGGCCTGGGCCGCCGAGCTGGTGGCCGGCCAGTGCCCGGCGCCTGTGCGCGAGCAGCTCTACCGCATCCTCTTCAAGCCCGACAAGAACGGCCCCGAGTACAAGGCCGTGGTACAGGCCGCCAAGACGGCGCAGCGCGCCCCGCTCGACCTGCTGACGGCCGCCGGCGCCATCGAGAGCCCCTACCAGTTCCACTGGCAGCGCTTCTTGTTCGACCAGTTCCCCAAGGGCACGAAGTTCCCGGCGGGCCTCGCGGCGCCAGCGGCGCCGGCCGACCTGGCCGTGGCCGCCGTGCAGGCCTTCTCCATCGACGATTCGGCCACCACCGAGATCGACGACGCGCTCTCGGTGCAGGGCCTGGGCACGGGCACGGTGGTCTTCGGCGTGCACATCGCCGCGCCGGGCCTGGCCATCTCACCCGATTCGCAGCTCGACAAGGTGGCGCGCGAGCGCCTGAGCACCGTCTACATGCCGGGCTGGAAGCTGACCATGCTGCCCGACGAGGTGGTGCAGACCTACACGCTGGCGGAGGGCCGCGACTGCCCCGCGCTGAGCCTCTACGTCACGCTGGACGAGGCCACGCTGGAAGTGCGCAGCCACGAGAGCAAGGTGGAGCGTGTGCCCATCGCCGCGAACCTGCGGCATGACAAGCTGGATGCCGTGGTCACCGAGGCCAGCCTGACGGGCGCCGCGCCCGCCGACTACAGCTTCGCGCCCGAACTTGCCTTCGCCTTCCGCCTGGCGCAGGCGCTGAAGGCCCGGCGCGAGGTGGTGCGCGGCAAGCCCGAGAGCTTCAACCGGCCCGACTACAACTTCCGCCTGGTGGGCAACACCGCCGAGCCGCAGGGGCATGAGCAGGTGCTGATCAGCACGCGCCAGCGCGGTGCGCCGCTGGACTTGATCGTCGCCGAGGCCATGATCCTGGCCAACAGCACCTGGGGCGGCTGGCTGGCCGAGCACGGCGTGCCGGGCCTGTACCGCAGCCAGGCCAGCCTGGCACCGGGTGTGAAGGTGCGCATGGGCGTGAAACCCGCGCCGCACGCCGGCATGGGCGTGGCGCAGTACGCCTGGAGCACCAGCCCGCTGCGGCGCTACGTCGACCTGGTGAACCAGTGGCAGATCATCAGCTGCGTGCGCCACGGCCGCACCGCGGCCCTGGCCGCGCCCTTCAAGCCCAAGGACGCGGCGCTGTTTTCCATCCTCTCGGGCTTCGACGCCGCCTACACCGCTTACAACGGGTTCCAGCAAGGCATCGAGCGCTACTGGACACTGCGCTACGTGGAACAGAACGCGCTCACCGAGATCGACGCCGCCGTGATGAAGGACGGCCTGGTGCGCGCCGACACGCTGCCGCTGGTCTTCCGCGTGCCGGGCACCGAGAGCCTGCCGCGCGGCAGCCGCGTGCGCGCCCGCGTGACGGGCATCGACCTGCTCACGCTGGAACTGCACGCCAGCCTGGCCGCACGCCTGGACGAAGCGGCGCCGGCTGCGGCCGATGAAGAGGCCAGCGAAGACGAAGCCGAGCCCGTGGGCGGCCTGCAGATCGCGCTGACGCTGGACGACGGCGAAGCGGCGCCCGCCGCCACGGCCCCGGAAGGCCAGGCCGGCTGACCCACGGCGATGCGCTGGCGCGACCTGTCCACCCTGCAATGGGCGCTGCTCTTCTCGGGCGCGCTGCACGCGGCGGTGCTGACGGTGCGCTTCGTCGACCCCGAGGGCTTCAACCGCGTGTTCAACGACACGCCGCTGGAAGTCATCCTCGTCAACGCGCGCAGCAAGGAAGCGCCCACGCAGGCACAGGCCATCGCGCAGGCCAACCTGGCCGGCGGCGGCGAGGCCGAGAAGGGCCGCGCCACCAGCCCGCTGCCGAGCGCGGCCACCATGCAGCTGGGCGATGCGGCCGACGACGCACGCCGCCGCATCGACCGGCTCCAGCATGAGCAGCAACAGCTGCTGGCGCAGATCCGCCGCGACCTGGCCGCGCTGCCGCCGCCCGACCCGCAGCGCGAAAACGGCACGCCGCAAGAGCGCGAGCAGGAAGACCGCCGCAAGCAGCTGCTGCGCCTGCTGGCCGAGATCGAGAAGCGCGTGAACGACGAAAACGCGCGGCCCAAGAAGCGCTACATCAGCCCAGCCACGCGCGAAGAGGTCTACGCGATGTACTACGACGGCCTGCGCCGCCGCATCGAGGAGCGCGGCACGCGCGACTTTCCGGAGTTCAACGGCCGCAAGCTGTACGGCGAGCTGACGATGAACGTGACGGTCGACGCCAACGGCCGCGTGGTGGAAGCCGAGATCGTGCGCCCGTCCAAGTCGCGCCGGCTCGACCAGCAGGCCCTGGCCATCGTGATGGCCGCGGCGCCCTTCGGCCCCTTCACCGCCGGCATGCGGGCGCAGGCCGACCAGATCGTCGTCACCTCGCGCTTCCGCTTCACGCGCGACGACGGGCTGGAAACCACGCTGAGCACCGGCCAATGAGCACCCCGCCCGACCGCTACGCCGTCATCGGCAACCCCGTGGCGCACAGCCGCAGCCCGGCCATCCACGCGGCCTTCGCGCGGCAGACGGGGCAGGCGCTGGTCTATGAACGCGTTCTGGCGCCCTTGGACGGCTTTGCCGAGACCGTGCGCGCCTTCGCCGGCGATCCGGCTGCCCCGGCCCGCGGCTGCAACGTCACCGTGCCCTTCAAGTTCGAGGCCTTCCACCTTGCCGGCCGCCGCACGCCGCGTGCGCTGCTGGCCGGGGCCGCCAACACGCTGCGCTTCGACGGCGGCGCCGACCCCGCCGGCTGGCTGGCCGACAACACCGACGGCATCGGCCTGCTGCGCGACATCGAGATCAACGCCGGCTGGCCGCTGGCCGGCCGCCGGGTGCTGCTGGTGGGCGCGGGCGGCGCCGGTGCCGGCGTGCTGGGCCCGCTGCTGGCCGCGCGCCCGGCAGCCCTGGTGTTGGCCAACCGCACGGCCGAGAAGGCGCAGGCGCTGGTGGCGAGCCACACGGCCTGGGCCGACGAACACGGTGTGGCGCTCAGCGCGGCGCCGCTGACCACGCCGGGTGAAGGATTCGATCTCGTCATCAACGCCAGCGCCAGCAGCCTGCAGGGCGCGGCTTCGCCCGTGCCCGCGGCCACGCTGGGCCCGGGCGCGCTGGCCGTCGACCTGATGTACGGCGCCGCCGCCGCGCCTTTCCTGGCCTGGGCGCAGGCGCACGGCGCCAGCTCACGCGACGGGCTGGGCATGCTGGTGGAGCAGGCGGCCGAGGCCTTCGAGCTCTGGCGTGGTGTGCGCCCACTCACCGCACCGGTGTTGCAGGCGCTGCGCGCCGAGGTAGACACGAAGGCACCGTAAGCAGGCGTTTCAAGAGCCCGCACAATCGGGCCCCCATGAAAGCCCGTCCTGCCTGGCAGCGCCACGCGCTGCGCCTCATCGGCCTGGTGCTGCTGTGCGCCCTCAGCCTGCAGCTGGTGTTCGTGCTGCGCATCGTGCTGATGAACGTGGTGGACCCGCAGTCCACCCCCTTCCAGCGCAGCGAGGCCTGGCGGCTGCTGACCGAAAAGGGCCAGATCGCCTGGAGCCAGACCTGGGTGCCTTACGAACGCATCTCGCCCAACCTCAAGCGCGCGGTGATCGCCAGCGAAGACGCCGGCTTCACCGAGCACGCCGGCATCGACTGGGAAGCCATCGAGAAAGCCTGGGAGAAGAACCAGAAGGCCGAGGCCCGGGTCGAGCGCCTCAAGGCCCGCCAGCCCACACGCCAGGTGGTGCCGAAGGTGGTGGGCGGCTCCACCATCACGCAGCAGCTGGCCAAGAACCTCTTCCTGAGCGGCGAGCGCACGGTGCTGCGCAAGGGCCAGGAGATGGTGCTGGCGCTGGCGCTGGACGCGCTGCTGCCCAAAGACCGGCTGCTGGAGATCTATCTGAACAACGTGGAGTGGGGCGAGGGCCTCTTCGGCGCGCAGGCGGCGGCGCGGCACTACTTCCGCGTGGATGCCTCGCAGCTCGGCGCGCTGCAGGCGGCACGCCTGGCGGTGATGCTGCCGGCGCCCAAGCGCTTCGAGAAGAACCCCGGCTCGGGCTATGTGCTGGGGCGTTCTGCCACCATCGCGGCCCGCATGGGTGACGTCACGCCACCCTGAGATTGCCCAGAGAACCGATGAGCGCCACCGAAGAGATCGCCGCTGCCGCCGCCCGCCTGGTGGTGGAAGAAGGCATGGAGTACGCCGCCGCCAAGCGCAAGGCCGGCCGGGATTTCGGCGCGCGCGCCGAACTGCCGACGAACGAAGAGGTGGAAGACGCGGTGCGCGAGCACATCGAGATCTTCTGCGCCGAGACGCAGCCGGCCGAGCTGCGCGCGCTGCGCGAGGCCGCGCTGCCCTGGATGCAGCGGCTGGCCGAGTTCCGCCCGCACCTCTCGGGCGCGGTGTGGCGCGGCACGGCCACCCGGCTGTCCACCATCCACCTCGATCTGTACTGCGACGACCCCAAGGCCGCCGAGATCATGCTCATCAACGCCGGCGTCGACTACGACAGCGGCAGCATCGACCGCCCGGGCGGCCGCGGTGGCGAGCCCTTGCACGTGCTGCGCCTGAGCGCGCCCAACCGCGCCCTGGGCGAGCCGGTGACCCTGCACCTCATCCTGCACGACACCGACGACCAGCGCGGCGCCCTCAAGCCCGACGCCCGCGGCCGCAGCTGGCGCGGCGACCTGGCGGCCCTGCAGAAGCTGCTGGCCCGCGAAGACGCAGCCCTGGCGGGCGGGGAGGCGGCATGAAGCGGCGTCATCTCGTGCTGGGCGCGGCCGGCGCCGCGGCGGCGGGTGCCGGCGTCGGCTGGAACCTGTGGCGCCAGCCGCCCCCGGTGGTGCTGGACGAGAACACCCTGGCCTTCTGGCAGGCCGCCTTCACGCGGCCCGAGGGCGGCGAGCTGGCCATGCGCTCGATGTTCGGCCAGCCGCTGGTGCTGAACTTCTGGGCCACCTGGTGCCCGCCCTGCGTGAAGGAGATGCCCGAGCTCGACCGCTTCGCCAAGGCCTTCGCCAGCCAGGGCGGGCGTGTGGTGGGTCTGGCGGTGGACAACCCGACGGCGGTGCGCCAGTTCCTGGCCAAGACGCCCGTCAGCTACGGCATCGGGCTGGCCGGCTTCGATGGCACCGAGCTCAGCCGCAAGCTCGGCAACAGCACCGGCGCCCTGCCCTTCACCGCGATGTTCGACCGCCAGGGCCGCATCGTGCAGCGCAAGCTGGGCGAAACCACGCACGACGAGCTGCTGGGCTGGGCGAAAACGCTCTGAACGCCGGGCCCTGGAGGCCACCACCGGCGCCAGCGGCCGAAAACTCGCTCTTGCGGCGATTTGTGCCCATCGGGCCGCAAAAAGCGTAAAGTCCGCCCCGCGCCACCCCGGCCACCCCCCAAAGACATGAGCCTGCTCGTCCTCAACGGCCCCAACCTCAACCTGCTCGGCACCCGCGAGCCGGAGGTCTATGGCCGCACGACGCTGCCCATGATCGAGGCAGAACTGCAGCAGATGGCTGCAGATGCCGGTGTGGCCCTGCATTGTTTCCAGAGCAACCACGAAGGCGCGCTGATCGACCGCATCCAGGCCGCGCGCGGGGACGGCACGCGCTTCATCCTGATCAACCCGGGTGGCCTCACCCACACCAGCGTGGCGCTTCGCGACGCGCTGGCCGGCGTGGCGCTGCCTTTCATCGAAGTGCACATCAGCAATGTGCACGCGCGCGAGGCCTTCCGCCGCCACTCCTACCTGTCAGAAATCGCCGTCGGCGTGATCTGCGGGCTGGGGGTGGACGGCTACCGCCTGGCGCTGCGCCACGCGCTCGGCCGGCTACAGTCCGCCGCCTGACCCTTCACCCGAACCCGCCCACCGGCCGCAGAGCCGGGGCCTGACACCGAGGACCCTTCCATGGATCTGAGAAAACTGAAGACGCTGATCGACCTGGTCAGCGAGTCGAACATCTCTGAGCTGGAGATCACCGAAGCCGAAGGCAAGGTGCGCATCGTCAAGGCCGGCACCGCCGTGGCCGTGGCCGCCCCGGTGTATGCACCGCCCGCGCCCGTGGCCGCACCGGTGGCCGGTGCGGCGCCCGCCGCGGCCGCGCCCGCCGCACCCGTGGCCGAAGCCGCGCCGGAAGGCAAGGTCATCAAATCACCGATGGTCGGCACCTTCTACCGCGCGGCCAGCCCGGGCGCCAAGGCCTTCGCCGAGCTGGGCGACCAGATCAAGGTGGGCCAGCCGGTCTGCATCATCGAGGCCATGAAGATCATGAACGAGATCGAGGCCGACTGCGAAGGCAAGGTGCTGCGCATCCTGTGCGAGAACGGGCAAGCCGTCGAGTTCGGCCAGCCGCTCTTCATCGTCGAATGAACGGGAACTGACCCGTGTTCAAGAAGATCCTGATCGCCAACCGCGGCGAAATCGCCCTGCGCATCCAGCGCGCCTGCAAGGAAATGGGCATCAAGGCGGTGGTCGTCTACTCCGAGGCCGACCGCGAAGCCAAGTACGTGAAGCTGGCGGACGAGGCGGTGTGCATCGGCCCGGCGGCTTCGTCGCTGAGCTACCTCAACATGCCGGCCATCATCAGCACGGCCGAGGTGACCGACGCCGAGGCCATCCACCCCGGCTACGGCTTCCTGAGCGAAAACGCCAACTTCGCCGAGCGCGTGGAGATGAGCGGCTTCACCTTCATCGGCCCCACGCCCGAGAGCATCCGGCTGATGGGCGACAAGGTCAGCGCCAAGCAGGCCATGATCAAGAGCGGCGTGCCTTGCGTGCCGGGCAGCGAAGGCGCCCTGCCGGAAGACCCGAAGGAGATCATCAAGATCGCCCGCAGCATCGGCTACCCGGTGATCATCAAGGCCGCCGGCGGCGGCGGCGGGCGCGGCATGCGCGTGGTGCACACCGAGGCCGCGCTCATCCACGCCGTGCAGACCACGCGTGCCGAGGCCGGTGCCGCCTTCGGCAACCCGCAGGTCTACATGGAGAAGTTCCTGGAGCGGCCTCGCCACATCGAGATCCAGGTGATGGCCGACCAGCACAAGAACGCGGTGTGGCTGGGCGAGCGCGACTGCAGCATGCAGCGACGCCACCAGAAGATCATCGAAGAGGCGCCGGCGCCGGGCATCCCGCGGCGTGTCATCGAACGCATCGGCGACCGCTGCGCCGCCGCCTGCAAGAAGATCGGCTACCGCGGCGCCGGCACCTTCGAGTTCCTGTTTGAGGACGGCGAGTTCTATTTCATCGAGATGAACACGCGCGTGCAGGTGGAGCACCCGGTGACGGAGATGGTCACCGGCATCGACATCGTGCAGATGCAGATCCGCGTGGCGGCCGGCGAGAAGCTGCCCTTCGCGCAGCGCAACATCGAGATGCGCGGCCACGCCATCGAGTGCCGCATCAACGCCGAAGACCCCTACAAGTTCACCCCGTCGCCAGGCCGCATCAGCCTGTGGCACCCGCCGGGCGGGCCGGGTGTGCGCGTGGATTCGCACATCTACACGAACTACTTCGTGCCGCCGAACTACGACAGCATGGTCGGCAAGATCATCTGCCACGGCGACACCCGCGACCAGGCCCTGGCGCGCATGCGCACGGCGCTGAGCGAGACGGTGGTCGAAGGCATCCAGACCAACATCCCGCTGCACCGCGAGCTGATGGCCGATGCCAAGTTCATCGAAGGTGGCACCAGCATCCACTACCTGGAAGGCTGGCTCGGGCAACACACCCGCTGACCCCGCCATGTTTGAACTTGTCTTGCGCGCCCCGGCGGACGTGGTGGAACCGCTGTCCGACCTGCTGATGGACGAGCTGGAATCGCTGTCGGTCAGCGTCGAGGACGCCGATGCCGACACCGAGTCCGAGCGCGCGCTCTTCGGCGAGCCGGGCATGCCCGCGCCTGCTCCGGGCTGGGAGCGCAGCACGCTGAAGGCCCTGTTCGACAGCGAAGCCGCGGCCGAGCAGGCGGCCACGCTGGCGCTGGCGCACTTCGGCGAGCAAGGCGCGCACGTGCAGGCCCTGCACCGCGTGGAAGAACAAGACTGGGTGCGGCTGACGCAGAGCCAGTTCGCGCCGGTGGAGATCACGCCCGAGTTCTGGGTGGTGCCGAGCTGGCACGAAGTGCCGCCAGGCGCGAAGCACGTGATGCGGCTCGACCCGGGCCTGGCCTTCGGCACCGGCACGCACCCCACCACGCACATGTGCCTGCGCTGGCTCGCGCGCAAGCCCGAGACCGCCGACCTGAGCCGCGTGCTCGATTACGGCTGCGGCAGCGGCATCCTCGCGCTCGGCGCGGCGGTGGTGGGTGCCGGCTTCATCGACGCGGTCGACATCGACCCCGCCGCCGTTCAGAGCACTCGCGACAACGCCCAGCGTAACGGCGTCCCCGCCACCACGCTGGCCGCCGGCTTGCCGGCGCAGGCACAAGGCCAGTACGGCGTGGTGCTGGCCAATATCCTGGCCACGCCCTTGAAGCTGCTGGCGCCGCTGCTGGCCGGCCACGTCGCGCCGGGCGGCTGGCTGGTGATGGCCGGCATCCTGGAACGCCAGGCCGAGGAGATCACCGCCGCCTACGCGCCCTGGCTCGACGTGCAGGTGGCCGACCAGCAGGAAGGCTGGGTGCTGATGTGCGCCCGCCGCCCCGCCGCCTGACACGCTGAAGGGCCGCACGATGGCATCCGGCATGGCCACCCGCTGCACCGCGTGCGGCACGGTTTTCCGTGTCGTGCCCGACCAGCTGCGCGTGTCCGAAGGCTGGGTGCGCTGCGGCCGCTGCTCGGAGGTGTTCAACGCCGCCGAGGCCCTGCTCGACCTCGACACCGGCGCCCCGCGCGGGCCGCTGGAGGGCGGTGCGGCCCCGCGCACGGGCGCACGACCGGGCTACAGCCGCAGCCCCGCACCCGCCGGCCCACCCCCGGCCCTGGCCGATTTCGGCTTGCCGATGCCGCCGCCAGCCCCTGCCGCTCGGCCAGCGCCACCCCCGCCTGCGCCTCCCGCCGAGGAAGACGTGTTCTTGGACGGCAACGAGCCCGTGCCGACCATGGACCAGGCCGTGTCGCGATTCGCGGCCGATGCCGCCGCCGAACCGGAGTTTCGGTCCGCGGCCGTCGGGCCCGAGCCCGACAGCGCCGCGGCCCCCGCAGAAGACATCAAGGCCGACCCGCGCCCCATGGCCGGTGCCACGCCCTCGTTCGTGCGCCAGGCCGAGCGCGCCGCACGCTGGCGCCGCCCTCAGGTGCGTGCCGCGCTGGCCGTGGGCGTGGTGCTCGGCGGCGTGCTGCTGGCGGCCCAGGTGGCCTTGACCTACCGCAGCCTGGTGGCTGCACGCTTCCCGGCGCTGCGGCCCGTGCTGCAGGCCGCCTGCCAGCCGCTGGGCTGCCAGGTGGGGCCGGCGCACGTCATCGAGAGCCTGGTGGTGGAGAGCAGCGGGCTGGTGCGCGTGGAGAAATCGAGCATCTACAAGCTCAGCGTGGCGCTGCGCAACCGCGCCGAGCTGGAGGTGGCGATGCCCGCGCTGGAACTCTCGCTCACCGACAGCCAGGGGCAGCTGGTGGCCCGCCGCGTGCTCACCGCGGGCGAACTCGGCGTGAACCAGGCCACGCTGGGCGCCGGGCGCGAACTGGCCGTGCAGGCCACACTGCGCGCCGCCACCGCCCCGGTGGCCGGCTACACCATCGAACTCTTCTACCCCTGACGGCGCTGCGCGCGCCGTCGGCCGCTTTCCCCTTCCACGCCCTTCTGGAGCGCCCATGCCCGCCTTGATCTGCGGTTCCCTCGCCTTCGACACCATCACCACCTTCCCGGGGCGCTTTGCCGACCAGATCATGGCCGACCAGGTGCACATCCTGAACGTCAGCTTCCTGGTGCCCACGCTGCGACGTGAATTCGGCGGTTGCGCCGGCAACATCGCCTACAACCTGCAGGCGCTCGGCGGCCAGCCGGTGATCCTGGGCGCCCTGGGCGTGGACGGTGGCGAGTACCTGGCCCGTGTGAAGGACTGGGGCGCCGACGTCTCGCTGATCCACCGCGACACCCACCTGCACACCGCGCAGTGCCACATCACCACCGACCGCGACAACAACCAGATCGCCGCCTTCCACCCGGGCGCGATGAGCCGGGCCCACGAGGTGGTGGTGCCGCCCAAGAGCGTGCGCACCGACCTGGCCATCGGCATCATCGCGCCCGACGGCCGTGACGCGATGTGGCAGCACGCCCACCAGCTGGCCGCGCAGAAGATCCCCTTCATCTTCGACCCCGGCCAGCAACTGCCGCAGTTCAACGGCGACGAGCACCGCGAGATCCTCGGCCTGGCCAGCTGGCTGGCCGTGAACGACTACGAAGCCCGCATGCTGCAGGAGCGCACGGGTGAAGACGCCGCCACCATCAGCCGCCGGCCGAACATGCAGGGCGTGGTGGTGACGCTGGGCGAAAACGGCTGCGAGCTGTGGATCAAGGGCGAGCGCACGCACGTGCCGCCGGTGGAGGCGCGCCGCGTGGTCGACCCCACCGGCTGCGGCGACGCCTTCCGCGCCGCGCTGCTCTACGGCCTGGAGCGCGGCTGGTCGCTGGAGCGCTGCGCCAAGCTGGGCAACCGCCTGGGCGCGCTGAAGATCGCCGAGCGCGGGCCGCAGAACCATGCCATCGATCCCATGCTGATCGGCTCCGTCTGAGCGGCCACAAGGCAAGAAAAAAGGGGCGCCGCGGCGCCCCTTCTTCATGGCCGTTCGGCCCGGCTCACTGCACCATCTGCGCCAGCTCGCCGCTGGCGTAACGCCGCGCCACTTCGCTCATGGCCATGGGCTTGATCTTGCCGGCCTGGCCCTCGCAGCCGAACTCCATGTAGCGCTGCTTGCAGATCTTGTACGCGGCTTCGCGCGCCGGCTTGAGCCACTCGCGCGCGTCGAACTTGTCGGGGTTCTCGGCCATGAACTTGCGCACCGCGCCCGTCATCGCCAGGCGGATGTCGGTGTCGATGTTGATCTTGCGCACGCCGTGCTTGATGGCTTCCTGGATCTCTTCCACCGGCACGCCGAAGGTCTCTTTCATCTTGCCGCCGTACTGGTTGATGATGGCCAGCAGCTCTGCCGGCACGCTGGACGAGCCGTGCATCACCAGGTGCGTGTTCGGGATGCGCTTGTGGATCTCTTTCACGCGGCCGATGGCCAGGATGTCGCCCGTGGGCTTGCGGCTGAACTTGTAGGCGCCGTGGCTGGTGCCGATGGCGATGGCCAGCGCGTCGAGCTGCGTGGCCTTCACGAAGACGGCGGCTTCCTCGGGGTCGGTCAGCATCTGGCTGTGGTCGAGCTTGCCTTCGGCGCCGATGCCGTCTTCTTCGCCGGCCTCACCCGTCTCCAGGTTGCCCAGGCAGCCGAGTTCACCTTCCACCGTCACGCCCACGGCGTGGGCCATGTCCACCACCTTGCGCGTGACCTCGACGTTGTAGTCGAAGCTGGCGGGCGTCTTGCCGTCGGCCTGCAGGCTGCCGTCCATCATCACCGAGCCGAAGCCCAGCTCGATGGCGCCCTGGCAGATGGCCGGCGTCTGGCCATGGTCCTGGTGCATCACCAGCGGGATGTGCGGGTAGGCCTCCACGGCTGCCTGGATCAGGTGCTTGATGAAAGCTTCACCGGCGTATTTGCGGGCGCCGGCACTGGCCTGCAGGATGACAGGCGCGCCCACTTCGTGCGCTGCCGTCATCACGGCCTGCACCTGTTCGAGGTTGTTCACGTTGAAGGCCGGGATGCCGTAGCCGTTTTCGGCGGCATGGTCGAGCAGCTGGCGCATCGAGACGAGAGGCATGGAAGAACTCCAGGAGTGATGAAGCGGGCACCGGCGCGGCAGCGCGCCACAGGCGACAGGGAAACAGGCGAAAAACCGCCGCTGTAACCGGCCTGAAACTGCGCCGCATTCTAGGGCGCCACCCCGCGCCGGCCGGCAGAGCGCCCACCGGCCGCGGACATGAACTGGCGGCTGAACGTGCCGCTTTTCGCGCTCAAGCCCCGGCCTCCAGGCACCGACACTTCCGCCCATGCCGGCCGTGGGGCCGGCGTCACCGATGCATGCCATGGCCCGCTACGACCTCGCCCCGCTGACGCAATGGATCACCGCCGCCGCCGTGCAACACGGCCAGGCCTTGCCGGCCCACCTGATGGCCCGCCTGGGCATCAGCCGGCGCCGCGCCAACCTGCTGCTCAGCAAGCTGGTGGCCGCGCAATGGCTGCTGAGCACCGGCACCCCGCGCAAGCCGCAGCATGCGCCCGGTGCCTTGCGCCAGGTGGTGCAGCGCTACCCCTTGGCGGGGCTGGAGGAAGACACCCCCTGGCGCCGCGACTTCGCCCCCTTCTTCGACTTGCCGGCCCCGGTGCAGCGCATGGCCCGCCACGCCTTCACCGAACTGCTGAACAACGCGGCCGAGCACAGCGGCGGTACGCAGGTCACGGTGTCGATGCGCCAGACGCCGCTGCAGCTGCAGTTGCTGGTCAGCGACGACGGCTGCGGCGTGTTCGAACGCATCGGCCAGAGCTTCGCCATCGACGACCCGCTGCTGGCCATGCTGGAGCTCAGCAAGGGCAAGCTCACCAGCGCGCCCGAGGGCCACTGCGGACACGGGCTTTTCTTCACCTCGCGCCTGGCCGATGTGTTCGACCTGCATGCCAACCACGCCGCCTTCCAGTGCCGCGCCTGGGAAAACCGCCCCTGGCGCGCCGGCCGGCCCGTGGCCCGGCAAGGCACCAGCATCTACCTGGCGATTGCGCTGGACACCACACGCACGCTCGACGGCGTGCTGCGTGCCCACAGCGTGGACGCCGGCTACCGCTTCGACCGCACCGTGGTGCCGCTGCACCTGCTGGGCGGTGCCGAGCAGGCGCTGGTCAGCCGCGCCGACGCGCGCCGTGTTGCCGCGCGCCTGGGCGAGTTCCGACGTGCCGACATCGATTTCTCGGGCATCCACGACATCGGCCATGGCTTTGCCGACGAGCTGTTCCGCGTGTTCCCGCGCAACAATCCGGCGCTGCAACTGGTGCCGGTGGGCATGAACCGCGACGTGCAGGCCATGGTGGCCAGTGTCGGCCCGGCCATGGCCGCCGGCGCACCCTTGAGCGCATGACACTCCCCAGCCGGCCCGCCTTCCACCTTCTTCGCCCCCTTCTCGGCACCGCCGGCCTGCTGCTGGCCCTGGCCCTGGCCCCGGCTTCCGGGATGGCCCAGGTGACCGTCAAGCCCGACGGGCAATGGCGCTCGCTCACCACCGCAGGCCTCACCGTCAACAGCGGCAACACCCGCACCACGGCCCTGAACCTCGGCCTGGACGCCGTGCGCGCCACCGAGAGCAGCAAGTGGTCGGCCACCGGCCAGTTGCTCTACACCGACAGCAGCGGCCGCATCACCGGCAAACGCGCGCTGGTGAGTTCACAGTACAACGGCGACATCGAACCCTGGCGGCGAACGTTCGGCTTCGTTCAGGCCGCCGGGCTCACCGACCGGCCGGCCAACACCCGCGAGCGACTCACCGTCACCACCGGCATGGGCCTGCACCTGCTGAAGGCCCAGAACGAGTTCTGGGATGCCTGGGCCGGCCTTGCGCTGGCGCACGAACGCTACGTGCGGCCTGTGGCCCCGCGGGGTGACGGCGCGCTGCGCCGCGAGCTCACCGACCTGGGCCTCGTGCTCGCGCAAGAGGCCAACCTGCGCCTGAGCCCGAGCACCACCTTGCGCCAGAAGCTCGTGTTGCTGCCCAGCCTGCGCGAGAGCGGCCTCGTGCGCACCGAGTTCGACGGCCAGGTGTCGGTGGCGATCAGCGAGCGCGTGAACCTCAGCAGCGGCCTGAGCCTGCGCCACATCACGCGGCCGGCGCCCGGGCTGCGGGCCACCGACCTGGCGCTGGTGACGGGGCTGTCACTGCGCTACGACTGAGCTTCGCGGCGCTGCAGGCCCGCCGCCGGAAAAACAAAAACGGGCCCGCAGGCCCGTCTTCAGCACCCCGGCCCGCAAGCCGGGAAGCGCAACCTTGCTCAGGCCTTGCGGCGACGGGCCAGGCCCACCACGGCCAAGCCACCGGCCAGCATCAGGGCCCAGGTGCCGGGCTCGGGCACCAGGCTGCCTTGCACGATGAAGGGGAACTCCACGCCCAGGCCATCACCCGCATCCACCACACTCGTGAAGGGGGCGTTGGCCAGGCTCTGGCTTGCGTTGCCGAAAGCGCCGTCGGCCGTGGGCGGCTGCCACGGGCCCGAGGCCAGGGTGCCGGTGATGCCCCAGCGCAGCCAGTAGTTGCCGGGCGCCAGGTTGAAGTCAGCCACGTTCAGGTCCAGGCGGAAGATGGCGCGGTTGGTGTCGGTCAGCGTCGTCGCGGTGACGCGGTAGCCCGCCAGACCGCCATTGGCCGGGGCGCCCGAGCCCGAAGCCACCACGGTGCCGGTGTTCACGTCACCGGCGACGACACTCCAGGTCAGCCCGGTGAAAGTGAAGGCGCTGGCGGCACCCGTCTGGTAACTGAAGAAGCTCAGGCTTTCCACCGTCCAGCCCGGCCCGGTGACGGTGAAGTCGTCGGCGACGAGATTGGGGATGTTGCCCTGCGCGCCGGCACCGAAGAGGGTGCCACCGGTACGGATGACCGAAATGGGCGGCGTGCCCGAAGCGGCGGCCCCGTTGTTGAACAGGTCAACCGCTTGCGCCGAACCGGCGCTGGCAGCGATCAGACCCAAGGCAATGATCTTCTTCATGGCTCACTCCTGGCTGTGTGGGGAAGGTGGCCTCGACCCGGCACTGCTGTGCCGCGCTCCCGGGCCCGCTCGGATGCGAAGCCTGACGCTAGCCCCGCACCACCGCCGCCACAAGGCGCCCGACTCCCGCGAACCCGGGGGTGGGGGGCCCGACCCCCCCTAGTTTCGAAGCACCCAGGGCGCCAGGGGCACCCATCCGCTCACTTCACCTGGCAGACCTTGAGCATGTTGGTGCCCCCTGGGTAGCCCATGGGCTCGCCGCAGGTGATGGCGTAGGTGTCGCCAGGCTTGAGCACGCCGCGCGCCACCAGCACCTGTTCGGCCTCGGCCAGGGCCTGGTCGCGGTCGTTGTGGGTGGGCATCAGGATGGGCTGCACGTTGCGGTACAGCGCCATGCGGCGCTCGCTCTGCTGCTTGTGCGTGAGGCCGTAGATCGGCACCTGGATGTTGTGCCGGCTCATCCACAGCGCGGTGCTGCCGCTCTCGGTGAGCGCGATGATGGCCTTGCAGCCCAGGTGGTGCGCCGTGAACAGCGCACCCATGGC
The DNA here is from genome assembly GCF_004016505.1 of Rubrivivax rivuli. Taxonomy (GTDB): domain Bacteria; phylum Pseudomonadota; class Gammaproteobacteria; order Burkholderiales; family Burkholderiaceae_C; genus Rubrivivax; species Rubrivivax rivuli. Next base: position 875,884 of record NZ_SACR01000002.1, read on the forward strand.
GATGCTCTGGTCGATGCGCCCGAAGTGGCGCTGCATGAAGTCGTCCTTGAAGTTGACTTCTTCGGCGCGCTCGGCCTCCAGCGCGATGGCGGCCATCTGCTCCACCGTCTCCACCGGGAACTTGCCGGCGGCGGTCTCGGCGCTCAGCATCACCGCGTCGGTGCCGTCCAGCACCGCGTTGGCCACGTCGCTGACCTCGGCACGCGTGGGCACGGGCGCGAGGATCATGCTCTCCATCATCTGCGTGGCCGTGATGACGACCTTGTCGAGCTGCCGCGCCATGCGGATCATGCGTTTCTGCAGTGCCGGCACGGCGGCGTTGCCGACTTCCACCGCCAGATCGCCGCGCGCCACCATGATGCCGTCGCTGGCCTTGAGGATGGCCTCCAGGTGCGGGATGGCCTCGCTGCGCTCGATCTTCGCGATCATCGCCGGCTTGTGGCGCGTGGACTCGCCGGCCACGTTGGCCAGCTGGCGCGCCATCTCCATGTCGGTGGCGTTCTTCGGGAAGCTCACCGCCAGGTACTCGCACTGGAAGGCCATGGCGGTCTTGATGTCCTCCATGTCCTTGGCCGTGAGCGCCGGCGCCGTGAGGCCGCCACCGGCCTTGTTGATGCCCTTGTTGTTGCTGAGTTCGCCGCCCAGCACCACGCGCGTGTGCACCTGCTCGCCACGCACGGCTTCCACGGTCAGCTTGATGAGGCCGTCGTTCAGCAGCAGCGTGTCGCCGGGGCGCACGTCGCGCGGCAGTTCCTTGTAGTCCAGGCCCACGGCCGTGAGGTCGCCGGGCTCGGTGCGCTGCGCGTCCAGCACGAAGGCGGCGCCCGGCTCCAGCATCACCTTGCCTTCGACGAACTTGCCGACGCGGATCTTCGGGCCCTGCAGGTCGGCCATCAGCGCGATGGGCTTGCCGACCTTGGCGGCCACCTCGCGCACGAGGTTCGCGCGGTCGATGTGGTCCTGCGCCTTGCCGTGGCTGAAGTTCAGCCGCACCACGTCGACGCCGGCGCGCAGCAGGCGCTCGAGCACGCCGGGGTCGCTGGAAGCCGGGCCGAGGGTGGCGACGATCTTGGTGGCGCGCATCATGAGGGGGCTGTCTCCGGCTTGCAGGGTTCTCGGCCCATTATCGGCCGCGCCCTGGCACGGCAGTTTCAGCGCGGTTTCAGCCCGCCGCCGCGTCGGCCACCGCCAGTGCCGTCATGTTGACGATGCGGCGCACCGTGGCGCTGGGCGTGAGGATGTGCACCGGCCTGGCCGCGCCCAGCAGGATGGGCCCGACCGTCACGCCCTGTCCGCCCGTCATCTTCAGCACGTTGAACAGGATGTTGGCGGCGTCCAGGTTGGGCAGCACCAGCAGGTTGGCGCTGCCGCTGAGCGTGGTCTCGGGCAGGTAGCCGCGGCGCACGCTTTCGCTGAGCGCGGCGTCGCCCTGCATCTCGCCATCGCTTTCCATGCCGGCCGGCGCGCGCTCGCGGAAGAGCGCGTGCGCCTGGCGCATGCGCTGCGCCGAGGGGCGGTTGGAAGAACCGAAGATCGAGTGCGACAGGAAGGCCACCTTGGGCGGCACGCCGAAACGCTGCACCTCGGCCGCGGCCATCAGCGCGATGTCGGCCAGTTCTTCGGCACTGGGCTCTTCGTTGACGAAGGTGTCGGTGATGAAGAGTGTGCGGTCCTCCAGCATCAGCGCGTTCATGGCCGCCATCACGTGCGCGCCCTGCTTGCGGCCGATGACGTGGCGCACGTGCTCCAGGTGGCTGTCGTAGCGGCCCACCAGGCCGCAGACCATGGCATCGGCCTCGCCGCGGCGCAGCATCAGCGCACTGATCAGCGTGTTGCTGCGGCGCACGGCGGCCTTGGCCACCTCGGGCGTGACGCCGTCGCGCGCCATCAGGCCGCGGTAGGTCTCCCAGTACTCGCGGAATCGCGGGTCGTTCTCGGGGTCGCAGATCTCGAAGTCGCGTCCTGCCTGCAGGCGCAGGCCGGCGCGTTCGATGCGCATCTTCACCACCTCGGGGCGGCCCACCAGGATGGGCTGCGCCAGGCCCTCTTCCTTCACCACCTGCAGCGCGCGCAGCACACGTTCGTCTTCGCCTTCGGCGTACACCACGCGGGCTGAACCCTGGTCGCGCCGCGCCTTGGCCGCCGCGAACACCGGGCGCATGAACATGCCGGTCTGGTAGACGAAACGCTCCAGCCCCTGGCGGTAGGCCTCCAGGTCGAGGATGGGTCGCGTGGCCACGCCGCTTTCGGCCGCCGCTCGCGCCACCGCCGGCGCAATGCGAAGGATCAGGCGCACGTCGAAGGGCGTGGGGATCAGGTACTCGGGCCCGAACTTCAGTTCCTTGCCCTGGTAGGCGGCTGCCACCTCGTCACTCGCTTCGGCCTTGGCCAGCGCGGCGATCTCGCGCACGCAGGCCAGCTTCATGGCCTCGGTGATCTTGGTGGCGCCGCAATCGAGCGCGCCGCGGAAGATGTAGGGGAAGCAGAGAACGTTGTTGACCTGGTTGGCGTAGTCGCTGCGCCCGGTGGCGATGATGCAGTCGGGCCGCGCGGCCTTGGCCAGTTCGGGCCGGATCTCGGGCTCGGGGTTGGCCAGCGCCAGGATGATGGGCTGGCGCGCCATGCTCATCACCATCTCCACGCTCAGCACGCCGGCGGCGCTGCAGCCGAGGAAGACATCAGCGCCGTTGACCACATCGGCCAGCGTGCGCGCCGTGGTCTTCTGGCAGTAGCGCTGCTTGCTCTCGTCGAGCTTGCCCGCCTTGGCGTCTTCGCGCTCGCTCTGGATGACGCCCTTGCTGTCGCAGACGAAGATGTTTTCGCGCCGCACGCCCAGGCCCACCATCACGTCCAGGCAGGCGATGGCCGCGGCACCGGCGCCGCTGACCGCGAGTTTCACCTCGCCGATGGCCTTGCCCACCAGTTCCAGGCCGTTCAGCAGCGCGGCGCTGCTGATGATGGCGGTGCCGTGCTGGTCGTCGTGGAAGACGGGGATGTTCATGCGCTCGCGCAGCTTCTTCTCGATGTAGAAGCACTCGGGCGCCTTGATGTCTTCCAGGTTCACGCCGCCGAGCGTGGGCTCCAGCGCGGCGATGATCTCGATGAGCTTGTCGGGGTCGCGCTCGGCGAGTTCGATGTCGAAGACATCGATGCCGGCGAACTTCTTGAACAGGCAGCCCTTGCCTTCCATCACGGGCTTGCCGGCCAGCGGGCCGATGTCGCCCAGGCCCAGCACCGCGGTGCCGTTGGTGACCACGCCCACCAGGTTGCCGCGGCTCGTGTAGTCGTGCGCCAGCGCCGGGTTCTCCTGGATGGCCAGGCAGGCGTAGGCCACGCCGGGCGAGTAGGCCAGGCTCAGGTCGCGCTGGTTGGACAGCGGCTTGGTCGGCGTGACGGAGATCTTGCCGCGCGTGGGGGCGCGGTGGTATTCCAGCGCTGCGTCGCGCAGCAGGCTTTCGGCGTCTGAAAGCTTCTGGGCCATGTTCGTCTCCGTGGCATTCGTAGGAATGCCACGGAGGTTACTGCGGAACCCTGCAGGGGCCGCCGGTGCGACCCCGCGCGCCGGAGCGATTTCAGTTTTGCGCGGCGCGGCGGGAAAGGATCTCGAAGGCCGGCAGCGTCTTGCCCTCCAGCACTTCCAGGAAAGCGCCGCCGCCCGTGCTGATGTAGCCCACGTCACCCTCGATGCCGTACTTGGCAATCGCCGCCAGCGTGTCGCCACCGCCGGCGATGCTGAAGGCGCTGCTCTGGGCGATCGCCCGCGCCACGGCCTCGGTGCCGTGGCTGAAGGCCTCGAACTCGAACACGCCCACGGGGCCGTTCCAGACGATGGTGCCGGCGGCCTTGAGCTGCGCAGCCAGCACGGCAGCGGTGCCGGGGCCGATGTCGAGGATCAGGTCGTCGGCGCCGACGTCGGCCACGGCCTTGACGGTGGCCGGCGCGTCGGCCGCAAAGCGCTGCGCCACCACCACGTCGGTGGGGATGGGCACCGCCGCGCCGCGCGCCTGCATGGCGTCGATCACGGCCTTGGCCTCGGCCACGAGGTCGGGCTCGGCCAGGCTCTTGCCGATGGGCAGGCCCATGGCCAGCAGGAAGGTGTTGGCGATGCCGCCGCCGACGATGAGGCCGTCCACCTTCTCGGCCAGCGCCTTGAGGATGGTGAGCTTGGTGCTGACCTTGCTGCCGGCCACGATGGCCAGCAGCGGGCGCTTCGGCTGGGCCAGCGCCTTGGTGATGGCATCGATCTCGGCCGCCAGCAGCGGGCCGGCGCAGGCCACCGGCGCGAACTGCGCGATGCCGTAGGTGCTGGCCTCGGCGCGGTGCGCGGTGCCGAAGGCGTCGTGCACGAAGATGTCGCACAGCGCGGCCATCTTCTTCGCGAGTTCTTCGTTGTTCTTCTTCTCGCCCTTGTTGAGGCGGCAGTTCTCGAGCAGCACCACGTGGCCCGGGGCCACGGTGACGCCGTCGACCCAGTTCGAGACCAGCGGCACCTGGAAGCCCAGCAGCTCACCCAGGCGCTCGGCCACCGGGGCCAGGCTGTCTTCGGGCTTGAACTCGCCCTCGGTGGGGCGGCCGAGGTGGCTGGTGACCATCACGGCGGCACCAGCGTCCAGCGCCATGCGGATGGCCGGCACGCTGGCGCGGATGCGCGTGTCTTCGGTGATGCGGCCGGCGTCGTCTTGCGGCACGTTGAGGTCGGCGCGGATGAACACGCGCTTGCCGGCGACAGCGCCCTGGTTGATGAGGTCGGTGAGTCGAAGAACGTTCATGAGGGTCTCCTGCAAGGTTGTCGGAATTCTAGAAAGGGCGCTCACCAGCCCAGCCCCAGGCGCAAGGGCAGCAGCACCGCCATGCCCACGAGGATGGTGCCGAGGATGCCGCGCCGCCACCAGAACCAGGCCGCACCCGCCACCACCGCGAAGAGCCGCGCGTCCTGCCAGGTGCCGATGAGCTGGCCCTGGCTCATCACCACCTCGGGCACCACCACGGCGGCCATGGCCGCCAGCGGCGCGTAGCGCAGGCCCTGGCGCAGCCAGTCGGGCAGCGGGATCTCGCGGCGGCTGAGGAAGAAGAAGCCGCGCGTGACCACGGTGATGACGGTCAGGCCGATGACGGCGACGAGGGCCTCGAAGGTGTCCATCGCGTTCAGGTCTTGTCGTCCAGCGCGCCGTCGGGGGGCGGTGCGCGGCGTGGGGTGCCGTGGTCGATCAGCAGACCCATGGCCACGGCCGCGGCGATGGCCACCACGATGTTCAGCTTGAAGGGCAGCGCGTAGGCCGCCACTGCCGCGCAGGCCGCCACACCGGCCGCCACGCTGGTGGCGCGGTCGCTCACCAGCGACAGGCCCACGCCCAGCAGCGCCAGCGTGCCGGCGAAGCCGAAGCCCCAGTGCACCGGCACGGCATCGGCCAGGAAGATGCCGGTGATGGCCGGCACCTGCCACGCGAACCAGTTGCAGGCCACGCCGCCCCAGAAGTACGGCAGTTGTTCAGGGGCGGGCTTGGGCTCGGGAAACCGCCGCATGAACAGCACGTAGTTCAGGTCGGCGGTGAGGTAGGCCAGGCGCAGGCGCTGGCCCAGCGGGTAGTGGCCGAAGTAAGGCCGCCAGCCGGCGCTGAAGATGACGAAACGCAGGTTCACGCACAGGGCCGTGGCCCACACCACCCACAGGGGCGCGCCGCTGCTCATCAAAGGCAGCACCGCCAGCTGTGCGCTGCCCGCGAAGACCAGCAGCGACATCGCGACCATCGCCACCGTCGGCAGGCCGCTCTTGCCCATGGCCACGCCGGTGATCAGGCCCCAGGCGGCGATGCCGATGGCGGTGCCCAGCATCTCGCGGGCACCGCGGGCGAACTCGGGGTGTCGCCAGTGGGGCGCGGGGGTGGACGGACTCACCCCCGCATTGTCGCCAGCCGCTGTCGCGGCCGGACCACGCCTTGCGAGGCGGGCGACTACAGCTTGCGCACCGAGCCGCTGCCGGCCACCGAGCTCTTGACCTGCGCTTCGCCGCTGTAGCGCACATCGCCGCTGCCCGCGATGCTGACCGACAGCGCCTTCTGCGCGTTCACGGCGGCGTCGCCGCTGCCCGCGATGGAGACGCTCACATCGTCGGCACGCATCTCGCTCAGGCGCACGTCGCCACTGCCGGCGATGCTGATCTTCACGGTGCTGGCCTTGCCGCGGCCCGAGACATCGCCGCTGCCCGAGATGCGCACGCCCAGTTCGTCGGTGGTCAGGCCCTCCAGGCGGGCATCGCCCGAGCCCGAGAGCGACAGCTGCAGCGAAGGCGTCTGGAAACTCTCCACGCGCAAGTCGCCCGAGCCCGCCAGGCCCACGGCGTTCAGCTTGGGCACGACCACCGTCACCAGCACCTTGGTGCGCGGGTAGATGCTCTGGCTGTTCCACCAGCTGCCGCCGCCGTTGCGCTTCCAGCGCACCTGCAGCGTGGGGCCATTGCGGCCGCTCTCCACCACCGTCTCCAGCAGCGGCAGGAGGTTGTCGTCGGCCTGCACCTGCACGGATTGCTGCGCACCCTGGCGCACCACCACGTCCATCGAGCCGCTGACGCTGACGGCCTCGAAGCTCTCGACCGAACGCATCTCCGTCAGCGCCGTGCCCGAGCCGCTCTGGGCCTGGGCCGAGACCGGGAGGACCGCCGAGACGAGGGCCATGGCGCCGACCAGCAGCGTGGCCAGCGCCGCGCGGCGCGAGGGCGTGCCCAGCAGGGCAGTGGCGGGGTTGAGGCGGTTCATGCGGGGCTCCTGGTGGGTGTGAGCCTGCAATGTGCCGGCGCCCACGGGCCACGGCGAGCGCTGCGCGACGTGATGCGGCTTGCGGCGATGAACTGCCGGGCGCGGGGCGTGTGATGTCAAGGCGCCCGCGCGGCGCGTGCGCTGCCGGGGCTCAATGCGCCTTGGCGGACTTTCCCGACTTCGCAGCCGGTTCGGCCTCGGCGTCTTCCTCGGGCGCCTGCGCCACCGGGGGCGGCGCCGGCATGGCCTCGATGTTGTTCTCGCGCATGTAGTCGTTCATCTCGCGCCAGCCGGCGAAGATGGCGGCCTTATCGGCGCGCTTGTTGGTCTCGTAGCAGTTCTCCACCGAGCGCGCGGCATGGCGGCACCCGGCGCCGATGGCCTTGCCCTCGGCCTCGCGCTTGGCCGCTTCCACAGCCGGGTTGGGAATGCCGAGCTGGTCGCAGCCGGCCAGCAGCAAGGTCGCGGCCAGCAGGACGGTGGTGACGAGACGGGACGATGTTGGCATGGCCCCCGGGATATCGGCCGCAGCCTTCGCCTTCTTGAGGCCGGGCCACGCCCCGGCCACGCGTGCTCAGCCCGCGTGGCGAGGCTGCCGTTGCAGGAAATCCCGCACGCCCATGCGCCGGCCGCCAGCGGGCTGCACTTCCAGCCACTCCAGCGCCCCTTCGCCGCAGGCCAGCGCCAGCCGGCCTTCGCCCAGCGGCAGCCAGGTGCCGGGCGCCATGCCAGCGGGCGCGGCGTCTGCCAGGACGCGCGCGCGCCACAGCTTCAGGGGCTGGCCCTGCCACTCGACGGCCCCGCCCGGGAAGGGGTCGAAGGCGCGCAGCCGGCGCTCCAGCACGGCCGCTGCCTCGCGCCAGTCGAGCTGGGCTTCGGCCTTTTCGATCTTTCGAGCGTAAGTGGCGCCCTCGGCCGGCTGCGGCACCGCACGCAGGGTGCCGCCCCGCAGCTGGCGCAGGCCCTGCACCATCAACCGGGCGCCCAGCGCAGCCAGACGGTCGTGCAGCGTGGTGGTGGTGTCATCGGCACCGATGGGCGTGGCCTCGACGAGCAGCATGTCGCCGGTGTCCAGGCCTTCGTCCATCTGCATCAGCGTGATGCCGGTCTCGGCATCGCCAGCCTCGATGGCGCGCTGGATGGGCGCAGCGCCACGCCAGCGCGGCAGCAGCGAGCCGTGGATGTTCAGGCAGCCGTGGCGCGGCGTGGCCAGCACCCAGGCCGGGAGAATGAGGCCATAGGCGGCCACCACCATCACGTCGAGTGCGGCCGCCTGCAGCGCCTGCCGCGCGGCCGCCGCGTCGTCAGGGTACTTGCCGTCCAGGCGCAGGCTGCGCGGCTGCGCCAGCGGCAGCCCGTGGGCCTGCGCCAGCTGCTTGACGGGCGAGGCCTGCAGCTTCAGGCCCCGGCCGGCGGGGCGGTCGGGCTGGGTCAGCACAAGCGGCACGGTGGCGCCGGCCTCCACCAAGGCCTGCAAGGCCACGCGCGCGAACTCGGGCGTGCCGGCGTAGCCGACACGCAGGCCGGTCAGCGGCCGATCGTCAGCGGACACGCTGCTCTTCGCGCTGCTTCTTCAGCATCTTCGTGCGGATGCGGTCGCGCTTGAGGAAGCTGAGGTACTCGACGAAGACCTTGCCCATCAGGTGATCCATCTCGTGCTGGACGCACACGGCCGACAAGCCTTCCGCGTCGAGTTCGAACAGTTCGCCGTCGCGGTTGAGCGCCTGCACCTTCACGCGGGCGTGGCGCTCCACGCGGTCGTAGGTCTGCGGCACCGAGAGGCAGCCCTCTTCGGCCACCGACATCTCTTCGCTCTTCCAGGTCAGCGTCGGGTTGATCAGCACCACGGGCCGGTTGTGCTCTTCGCTGGTGTCCATGACGATGACCCGTTCGTGCACGTCCACCTGCGTGGCGGCCAGCCCCACGCCCTCGGCGTCGTACATGGTCTCGAACATGTCGTCGACGAGCCGGCGGATGCGGTCGTCCACCACGGCCACGGCCTGGGCCACGGTGTGCAGGCGGGGGTCGGGGTAGCGGAGGATGTTCAGTCGGGCCATGTCAGAAGGGGCGCTCGGGGGTGAGGAAACAGCTCGCAACAGCTGTGGATGAGGCACAACGCGCGCCTTGAACCGGCTTGGCAGCAGCGGTCACGGCGAGGCAGTTTGTTTGCGGCATCAAGGGTTTAGGGGCAGAATCTGTCAAACCATATGAGCATTGTCGTGCGGCAGATGCAGGCACATCGCGGTGCAACTTGTCTCAATCCGCCGCCGGTTTCCGCGCCATCATCTGCCGGAGCCCCCAAGACCCCCAGGCCGAGCTTGTATTTTCACACCGGCCGCCGCCTGAGCACCTGCCCGGAGACCCCCAGCGCCATGAGCCACCGCGTGAGCCACCGCGTGAGCCCCCGTCTCACCCGTCCCTTGCCGCAGGGTCTGCGCACCGCAGCCCTCCACGGCCTGGCCCTGCTCACGCTGGCCGGCATGGCCGCACCGGCCCTGTCCCAGCCCAGCCGCCTGCCCATCACCCCCGAGTGGCGGGGCACCGCCGAGCGCGTGGCCCAGGCCGGCGTGCCGCTGGAAGACCTGGCACCCAACGCGCCCGATTCACACACCGTGCAGCCGGGCGACACGCTCTGGGGCATCTCGGGCCTGTTCCTCAAGAGCGCCTGGCGCTGGCCCGAGCTGTGGGGCATGAACCTGCAGCAGATCCGCAACCCTCACCTCATCTACCCGGGCCAGGTGCTGGTGCTGGAGAAGATCGACGGCCGCGCCACCCTGCGCGTGGCCAATGGCGAGATCGGCCTGCCCACGAACACCGTGAAGCTCTCGCCACGCGTGCGCAGTTCGCTGCTGGACAACGGCGCCATCGCCGCCATCCCGGTGCACCTGATCGGCCCCTTCCTGAACGAGGCGGTGGTCTTCGACAACAACGTGCTCGACAGCGCACCGCGGGTCGTCTCGGCCCAGGAGGGGCGCGTGATGATGGGCCGGGGCGACACCGCCTATGTGCGCGGCGACCTCGCCGGCGCGCGTGATTTCCGCCTCTTCCGCCAGCTCGTGCCGCTGACCGACCCCGTCACGCGCGAGGTGCTGGGCTACGAGGGCCGCTACGTCGGCACCGCCGAGTTCGTGCGCGCGGGAGAAACGCAGCTCGCCAGCGCCGGTGGCAGCGGCGCGCTGGTGCCCGACACCTTTCGCATCACCAGCACGCGCATGGAAGTGGTGGTCGGTGACCGCCTGAGCCCCGTGCCGATGCAGGAGCTCGTGGCCTACGTGCCGCGCGCCCCCAGCGCGCCGGTGGACGGCCGCATCGTCGGCATCTACGGCGATGGCCTGCGCGCAGGCCAGAACCAGATCGTCAGCATCAACAAGGGCCGGCGCGACGGCATGGAACGCGGCCATGTGCTGGCACTCTGGCGCGCCGGCAAGGCCACCACCGACACCACGGGCGCGCGCCGCGAGGCCCTGCAGCTGCCGGACGAAAAGCACGGCACGCTGTTTGTCTTCCGCACCTTCGAGCGCGTCTCCTACGCGCTGATCCTGGGCGTGCAGGAACCGGTGCGCGCGGGCGACCGCTTCACCCAGCCCTGAACGGGCTGCGCTGAACGCGCCCCGCTGAACCGGCGCAGGCCCGGCGCGCCCCACCGGTCATGGCTCCGTTGGACGACGCCGAGTTCGCAGCCTGGTTCAGGCTGCTCGAAACCCCGGGCCTGGGCCGCGAGAAAGTCCGCCGTCTGCTCGCAGCCCTGGGCGAACCCGCTGCGGTGCTCGAGAGCCCGCCCGCCGTGCTGCGCGACGTGCTCGGCCCGAAGCTGGCCGAGGCCCTGCAGCACGAGCCGCCTGACTTCGCGGCCCGCCTACGCGCCGCACGGGCTTGGCTGCATGGGGGTGAGCAGCGGCACGTGCTCACGCTCAGCCACCCGGCCTGGCCCCCGCTGCTGCTGCAGGCCGCCGATGCCCCGCTGCTGCTGTACGCCGAAGGCGATCTGGCCGCTCTCAGTGCGCCGTGCATTGCGGTGGTGGGCAGCCGCCAGCCCACGGCGCAGGGCCGCGACAACGCCGGGCGCTTCGCGCGTGAACTGGCCAGCGCGGGCTGGGTGGTGGTCTCGGGCCTGGCCCAGGGCGTGGACGCCGCAGCCCACGAAGGCGCGCTGGCAGCCGGTGGGCGCACCGTGGCGGTGGTCGGCACGGGGCTCGACCAGTGTTACCCGACCGGCCACCGCGCGCTGGCCCGGCGCATCGCGGCGCAGGGCACGCTGCTCAGCGAGTACGCACCCGGCACGCCGCCGCTGGCCGAGCACTTCCCGCAGCGCAACCGCCTGATCGCCGCGCTGGCCCGCGGCACGCTGGTGGTGGAGGCCGCGCTGCGCAGCGGCTCGCTGATCACGGCGCGCCTGGCCAACGAGGCCGGGCGCGAGGTATGGGCGATCCCGGGCTCCATCCACGCGCCGCAATCGCGTGGCTGCCATGCCCTGATCAAGCAGGGCGCAGCCCTCGTCGAATGCGTGCAGGACATGCTCGACGAACTCGAACCCAGCGGCGGGCCGGACCTGCCCGCGGCAGAGACCAGCAACCAGGCCGGCCTGCCCTGGCAGCCGGCGACAGCGGCAGCGTCTGCCGATCCCCTGCTGGCCGCCCTGGGCGATGACCCCATGACGCTGGACACCCTGCTGGCGCGCACAGGCGAGCCCACGGCCGTGCTGAACGCGCGGCTGCTGGAACTGGAGCTCGCGGGCCAGGTGGCGCGCCTGCCGGGCGGCCTGTTCCAGCGCCGCCACAGCGCCTGAAACAGCGCTTACGGGCCGGCCGACGGCCGACGCCGAAACAAGGGGCGGCTGCACCGCTTGCAGGGCCTTTGCGGCCAGAGGCCCTCGGGTATAGTGGGCCGATGTTCGAAGTACTGGTCTATCTCTACGAGAACTACTGGCGCCCTGACGCCTGCCCTGAGCCCAAGCAGCTCTCGCGCAAGCTCTCGGCCGTGGGCTTCGAGCCCGAAGAAATCCAGGACGCCTTGCGCTGGCTTGACGGCCTGGCCAGCAGCGCCGAGTCGGTCACCGGCCAGCCCGTGCCGGGCAGCATGCGCATCTACACCGACGCCGAGCGCGAGGTGCTGGACGAAACCGCCGTGGGCTTCATCGCCTTCCTCGAGTCAGCCGGGGTGCTGGCAGCGCCGCTGCGTGAGATGGTCATCGACCGCGCGGTGGCTGCAGGCGGCGGGCCGATGGCGCTGGAAGACCTGAAGATCATCGTGCTGATGGTCTTCTGGAGCCTGGGCGAAGAGCCCGATGCGCTGGTGCTCGACGAGCTTTTCGTCGACCCCGACGACCGCATCATTCATTGAGCCCCCAAGCTCGCTGGCGCTCGCTACCCCCCGAGGGGGCCGTTCGCCAGCGGCCCGGCAGAGCCGGTTCCGCGGCGCTTGCTTGATGTCGGCCCCGCCTTCGGCGGGCCGTCAATTCAGAAGGCGGGAAGCATCCACATCCAGCTTGGCCAGCGCACTTCGCGTGGCGCGCACGGTCAGGGCTTCGTCTTGCGCCGGGAGCATCAGGCCGGCCTGCAGGTAACTCGCCAGGCGGTGCTGCTGGAAGAGCACACAGCGGCCCTGCGGCGTGACGAAAAGGCTGAGCTGCTTGCGCAGGCCGTGCCAGGCCAGCTGCACGGCCTCGCTGTGGCCGCCACGGTCGAGCATGTACCAGCTGCCCACCTGCAGCTCACGCGCCCAGGCCACCATGGCCGGGGTGGGCATGCTGCCGCCGTCGAGCACCACTTCCAGCTCGCTGTTCTGGTGGCCTGAAAGATCCAGCACCATCGACTCGTCGATGTCGACATCGGCCGCCTCGGGCAGCAATTCTTCCAGCGTCTCCAGGCGTTCCATCAGCTCGCGCAGGCGGTCGTCGGGGATGACCGCTGCCTTGGCCGTGAAAGCGGCCGCCAGCGAGTTGTTCAGCTGCTGGATGTGTTCGTCCTGCTTGCCCGTTTCCATGCCGGCCGAGGCCATGCCCTCGCGCAGGCTCTTCAGCAGCAGCGGCAGGCGGCGGATGACCTCGGCGCGCTCTTCGCGCGTGACCTTGGCACTGGCGCTCCAGATGAGATCGGCCGCCGCGCGCTTCATCTGCTTGGTCTGCGCGCCTTGCGCGCCATAGCGCACGCCCGTGGTGGCCAGCACATCGGCCCAGACGTGGAAGAGGAACTGCCGCACACCCTCCTGCACCGGCACCTCGTTGAGCATCTTGCGCAGCTCGATGGTGTACTGGATGGCCATGGTCTCGCGCTGCTCGACCTGCTGCGCCAGCGAGACGCCGCGCTTGGTGGCCTCGTTCTCGTTGCGGAAGTAGTGCTCCAGGAACTTCTCGAACTCGGTGAGCACGGTCTGGAAGACGCGCCGGCCGGTGTCGGGGTAGGCCTCGACCACCTGCACGATGCGCTTGATCTCCTTCTCCAGCGCCTCGTTGGGCTTGCCAGCCACGCTGCCCGCGGTGGCGCTGTCGAAGCCCATCACACAGGCGCCCATGCGGTCGATCAGGCGACGCGCGGGGTGGTCGATGGTGGCGAAGAAATCGGGCTCGGTCACGGCCACGCGCAGCACCGGCATCTGCAGCCGCGCGAACCACACGCGCACCGCCGCCGGGATGCGGTCTTCGGTGAGGATGCTCTGGAACAGCAGCGCCACGATCTCGATGGTGGCCCGCTCTTCAGGGCTGGCCGCCGCCTTCTTCAGCACCTGCTTGCGCTGGTGCATCTCTTCCAGCATCACCGGCGCGGTGACCACGGCCTCGCCGCCCTGCAGCGTGGTGCTCAGGCGCTGGCGGATGCCCTGCTGCGCGGTCTCGATGGCGCGGGCCAGGCCCGGCGACATGGCCTGGGCCGGCGCATCGGCCCCGGCCGCCAGGCCGGCCGAACGGGTGGAGTTCGCGAACTCGGGCACGTGGCGGCCGATCAGCCGGTTCAGCCGGCCCAGCACGGCTTCGGCGTGCTCGCGGTTGCGCGCCAGCGGCGCACCGCGCGTCATCATGCGCGTTTCTTCACCCACGCCGCCGCGGCCGCTGGCCGGCCCGCCGTAGGCACCACCGCCGCTGTTGCCGGCATAGCTGGCGGCGCCCGAACCGTAGCCCGTGGCGTTGCCCAGGTTGCGGCCGGCGTCGTGGCGTGAATCGGAAAAGCCCGTGCCCGCCTGCCAGCCCCCTGGGGCGTTGGGATGGGTGCGCGAGCGGCGGATGAAGGGGCGCAGGTCCACTTCGGGCAGCACGCGGTGGTCGACCAGCCAGCGGTTGGTCTCGTGGTAGGCCTCTTCCACCAGCAGCGCGAACTCGTCGTGCAGCACGGGCTGCAGTTCGCGCCAGCCTTCCAGCGTCTGGCCGGCGGCGCGCCAGGCGTCGAAGACGATGCGCGCCAGCACGTGGGCACGCAGCATGTCCTGCGGATCGAGCTCGCCGCGGTTCTCCAGGTGGGCGATGCGCGAGCGAAGATCGGCGAACTCCCACGAGGCCTTGTCCATGATGGCCAGGGCCAGGCGCGAGGTGACGATCTCGAGTTCGATGGTGTCGTCGCTGACCAGCGACAGGGCCGCCTCGCGCCCGGTGCTCGGCAGCGGGAAATCGAGGCCGCGCGAGCCGGCGGCACCCGGCGCAAGAGCCTGCCGCAGACCGACCACGATGCCGCGGTGCCAGGCCTGCGCGCCGCTGTTCAACGCCTGGAACAGGTCTCGGCGGCGCGCGAAGACGGTGTGTTCGCTGGGCTTGTCGAGCAGGTTGCGCGCCGTGTCGATGGCCGTCTGCACGAGCGGCACCAAGCCCTTGACGAGCTCTTCCGTGTAGAGCCTGCGCGCCTGGCCAGCAAGTGAATCGGGCGAGGCGCCAATGGCCATGTCAGCAGCGTGGAAGAAGCCGTGTGAGAAGCCTCACACTCTACACGACCGCCCCTGCATTCGGGTCGTTCGGGTCGTGCTCCTTGCCGGTCGCCTTGATGAGGTCCTCGCGCTTGACGCCGAACCACATCGCCAGGCCCGCCGCCACGAAGATCGACGAGTAGATGCCGAACAGGATGCCGATGGTCAGCGCCACCGCGAAGTAGTGCAGCGTGGGGCCGCCGAACAGCAGCATGCTGAGCACCATGATCTGCGTGCTGCCGTGGGTGATGACGGTGCGGCTGATGGTGCTGGTGATCGCGTTGTCGATGGCCTGCGGCGGCGTGAACTTGCGGTACTTGCGGAAGACCTCGCGCACGCGGTCGAAGATGACCACCGATTCGTTCACCGAGTAGCCCAGCACCGCCAGGATGGCCGCCAGCACCGCCAGCGAGAATTCCCACTGGAAGAAGGCGAAGAAGCCCAGGATGATGACCACGTCGTGCAGGTTGGCGATGATGCCGGCCACCGCGAACTTCCACTCGAAGCGCACGGCCAGGTAGGCCATGATGCCCAGGATGGTGAAGCCCAGCGCCCAGGCGCCGTTGGTGTAGAGCTCGTCGCCCACCGAGGAACTGACGGCTTCGCTGCGCTTGCGCACCAGCGGTTCGGCGCCATCGGCGCGCACACAGCTCGGGCGGCTGACCTGCTCACCCTCGGCCGTGGTGTATTCCTTGCGCACCACCTGCCCCTGCTCGGCCGTGCACAGCGCCTTGAACACCAGGTCGGCCGAATCGCTCTGCTTCTCACCCGCGCGTAGCGGCACGCGGATGAGCACGTCGCGCGAGGTGCCGAAGGTCTGCACCTGAACATCGCCATAGCCCAGCTTTTCCACCGTGCCCCGGGTTCGGTTGATGTCGGCCGGCTGGCTGTACTGCACCTCTACCAGCGTGCCGCCCACGAACTCGATGCTCAGGTGCAGGCCCCGCGTGGCCAGGAAGTACACGGCCAGCGCGAAGGTGACGAAGGAAATGACGTTCAGCACCAGCACATGGCGCATGAACGGGATGTCTTTGCGGATGCGGAAAAATTCCATGGCTCTTTGCTCCCGTTCAGGCCTTGGTGGCCTCGGCGTCGTCCTTCGTCAGGGCGCTGTCGCCCTTGGCGCCATCGGGCCGCCACACCTGGCCGATGGACACCGACTTCAGGCGCTTCTGGCGGCCGTACCAGAGGTTGACCAGGCCGCGCGAGAACATCACGGCAGAGAACATGCTGGTCAGGATGCCCAGGCAGTGCACCACGGCGAAGCCGCGCACCGGGCCCGAACCGAAGGCCAGCAGCGCGATGCCGGCGATCAGCGTGGTGACGTTGCTGTCGAGGATGGTGCCCCAGGCCATCTCATAGCCGCGGTGGATGGCGATCTGCGGCGGCGCGCCATTGCGCAGCTCTTCGCGCACCCGCTCGTTGATCAGCACGTTGGCGTCGATGGCCATGCCCAGGGTCAGCGCGATGGCGGCCATGCCCGGCAGCGTCAGCGTGGCCTGCAGCATGCTCAGCACCGCCACCAGGCAGAGCAGGTTGAACGCGAGTGCGATGGTGCTGAAGACGCCGAACAGCAGGTAGTAGGCGCACATGAACACCGCGATCGCGATGAAGCCGTACAGCACGCTGTTGAAGCCCTTGGCGATGTTCTCGGCACCCAGGCTCGGGCCGATGGTGCCTTCCTCGATGATCTCCATCGGCGCAGCCAGCGCGCCGGCGCGCGTGAGCAGCGCCAGGTCGGCGGTTTCCTGGGGCGTGAAGTTGCCGGTGATCTGGAAGTCGGCACCGAACTCGCCCTGGATGTTGGCCACCGAGAGCGCCTCGCCCTTGCCCTTCTCGTACAGCACGATGGCCATGGGCTTGCCCAGGTTCTCGCGCGTGACGTTGCGCATGCTGCGGCCGGCCACGTCGTCGAGCTTCACGCTGACGGCGGGGCGCTGGTCCTGGTCGAGCGTGGCCGAGGCCTGCTTGAGCTGTTCACCCGTCGCGATGACGTCGCGCTTCAGGCCCACCGTGCCGCCGCCGCGGGTGGGCACCACCTCGGCAGCGGTGGCGGTGTCGTTGTCCACCAGGCGGAACTGCAGCGTGGCGGTGCGGCCAAGGATGTCTTTCGCGCGGGCCGGGTCTTGCACGCCCGGCAACTGCACCACCACGCGGTCGGCGCCCTGGCGCTGGATGACGGGCTCGGCCACGCCCAGTTCGTTGACACGCTTGTGCAGCGTCTCGACGTTCTGCGAGACGGCCTGGTTCTGGATGTCGATGACGGCCTGCGGCGAGAGGCGGCCGAGGATGCGCACCGTGCCGCCCTCGTCACTGCGCGTCCAGGTCATCGAGGGCAGGCGTTCGAAGAGCAGGTCGCGGGCCTTGGCGGCTTCGGCCGCGTCGGGCAGCGTGACGGTCAGGCCGTTGGTCTCGCGCGCGATGCCGGTGAAGCGGATGCGCTTCTCGCGCAACGCGGTGCGGGCGTCGCTGGCGTAGGTTTCCACGGCCTGCTTGAGCGCGCCGCGCATGTCCACCTGCATCAGGAAGTGCACACCGCCGCGGAGGTCCAGGCCCAGGTACATGGGCATGGCGCGCACGCTGGCCATCCACTCGGGCGCACGCGACACCAGGTTCAGCGCCACGATGTAGCGCGGGTCGCCCGGCTCGGTGTTCAGTGCCTTGAGCAGCGCGTCGCGGGCCTTGATCTGGTTGTCGATGTCGCGGAAGCGGGCGCGCACCGAGCCGTTGTCGTAGCGAACGTAGTCTGGCGTGACCTGGGCGGCTTTCAGGGTCTCTTCAACGCGAGCCACCAGGTCGACGGTGACCTTCACGGTGGACTTGGCGCCGCTGATCTGCACCGCGGGCGCCTCGCCGTAGAAGTTCGGCAGCGTGTAGAGCAGGCCGATCAGCAGCACGACGCCGAGGATGGCGTACTTCCACAGAGGGTAGCGGTTCATCGAGACATCCTTGGGCGGGCCCCCGCACTTGGTGGCACCACCGGAAAAACAAAAGGGCCGGCAGATGCGCGGCCCCGCAAGTGGGTGGCCGCGCCTGCGCGCAGCCCCACCTGCCGTTTACTTGAAGGTGCCCTTGGGCAGCACCTGCACCACGGCACCGCGCTGCACCTGCAGTTCAACGCCGTTGGCCACTTCCACATGCAGATAGTTGTCGCCCAGCTTGGCCACCTTGCCCAGCAGGCCGCCGGCGATGACGACCTCGTCACCCTTGGCCAGGGCCTCGATCATGGCCTTGTGCTCCTTCTGCTTCTTCATCTGCGGGCGGATCATGATGAAGTACAGCACCACGAACATCAGCACGAGCGGCAGCAGGCTCATGAGGGTGTCGGTGCCGCTCGGGGCGGCGGCGGGGGCGGCTTGGGCGTAGGCTACGGAGATGAGCACGGTCAGGGTCCTTGAGTCGGTTGGCCGGCCTGCCACGGCGGGCCGTGGTTCAGCCAAACCCCATAGTTTACGGCGTAGGAAGGGCACCCCGATCAGCCGTACAGAGCCGGGGCCCACAGCCGGCCGCGCCCCCAAGCCATGAGGCTCATGCAGCGGCGCTGGCTCGGTGCGCTGGCGGTCCTCCTCACCCTGGGGTTGGTACTGACCGCCGCAGTGGTTCTGGTGCTCGCGCTACGTTCGAATGGCGGCCCAGGGGCGGTCTGGCAAGCTTGGCAAGAACGCCACCCTACCGAAATGGTGCGCCATGCCCGCCGCCGTCTGGAAGGACATCCGAACCTGGAAGCAGTGGCACTGCCAGTTCTAGCGCGTATAGAAGCGCACTACATCCGCGAACCGGCGCTGCCCTTGCGTGACCTGGGCAAGGGCGTGCGCCCCTTGGGTCTGACGCCTCAGGACTACGACACGGCAGGTCGCCCCCTGCCCTCCCTGCCGGCCGCCACGCTGCCGGCACGCCAGGCCCGGCGTGTACTGCTGTCCACCGAATCCTTGGCAGAGGCCCTGCGCGACGCCCGTGCCGGCGAAGTGCTGGAACTCGCACCCGGCACCTACCGCTTGCGCAGCCGCCTGGATACCGGCCAAGCGGGCCAGCCCGGCGCGCCGATCACGCTGCGCGCAGCCCAGCCCGGCAGCGTCACGCTGGAGGTGGATACGGTGCAGGCCGTGGTGGCTGCGCAACCCTACTGGGTCTTCGAGAACCTGGTGTGGCGCGGTGTCTGTGCCTCGGACGACCGCTGCGAGCACGCACTGCATGTGGTGGGCGGCGCCGTGGGCGTGGTGCTGCGCAACAACCGTTTCGAGGACTTCAACGCCGCGATCAAAGTGAATGGCGAGAACGGGCTCTGGCCCGATGCCGGGCTGCTGCAGTTCAACACCTTCAGCAACCAACGTGCGCGCCGCACCGACAAACCGGTGACGCCCATCGACCTGGTCGGCGCGAGCCATTGGCAGGTGCTGGACAACCACATCGAGCGTTTCATCAAGCTCGGCGGCAATGGCATTTCCTTCGGCGTTTTCCTGAAGGGCGGCGGCGAAGGTGGTCGCATCGAGCGCAACTTGGTCGTTTGCACGCCAGAGGCCGTGGCGCAGCGCGGGCAACGCGTGGGCATCTCGCTGGGCGGTGGCGGCACCGACGTCGGCTCTTGCCGGCGCCAGCCCTGCGATGCAGAGCATGTAGGTGGCGTGGTGGCCAACAACGTGGTGGCGCACTGCAACGATTCGGGCATCGACGTCTTCCGCAGCCCGGGCGCTTCGGTGGCGCATAACACCCTTGTCAACACACTGGGCGTGATGGTGCGCGAAGCGCCGGCCCAGGCGCGGCTGCAGGCCAATGTGGTGGAGGGCCGCCTGCAGCAGCGCCGGGGCGCCCGGCTGGAGAGCCTGGAGAACCTGGAAACAGGCCGGCTCGCAGCCCTGATGGCGCAACCCGACGCGCTGGACCTTCGCTGGCAGGAAATGCCCGCACTGGCGAGCCGGCCCGAGGGCGTCACCACCGATTTCTGCGCCCGGCCGCGCGCTACAGCCAGCCCGCCGGGCGCCACGCAGGCGGCGCGCTGCGAGGCTCCCTGAACGCAATGCGGCCGCGTGCGAGCAGCAGGGCCGCTACACCAGCACTTCCACGCAGGCCGGGTGCCCCAGGAAGCCCTGCGGGCTGGCACTGGGGCCGTATGCGCCGCTCTGGAACACCGCCACCAGATCGCCCACCTGGGCCACCGGCAATTCCATGCGGTCGCCCAGCAGGTCCAGCGGGGTGCACAGCGGGCCGACCACGCTGGCCGCTTCACGCTCCTCGGCGCCGGCCGCCCCGGCGGCACGCCAAGCCACCGCCACCGGGTAGTTCTTGCGCACCACCTGGCCGAAGTTGCCGCTGGCCGCCAGCGCATGGTGCAGGCCGCCATCGGTGACCAGGTACACCTGCCCGCGCGAGACCTTGCGGTCGACCACCCGTGCGATGTAGACGCCCGCCTCGCCCACCAGGTAACGCCCCAGTTCGATGACGATGTGCGCCTGCGGCAGCTCGGCCTGCGCGCGTTCGCTCAAGGCGGCCAGGTTGGCGCCGATGGGAGCCAGGTCGAGCCGCTGCTCGCCCGGGAAGTAAGGAATGCCGAAGCCCCCGCCCAGGTTCAGGAACTTCACCGGCGTGTGCGCCAGCTGCGCCAGGCGCAGCGCCAGTTCATAGCTCTTCTGCTGCGCTTCGCAGATGCTTTCGGCGCGCAGGTTCTGCGAACCGGCATACAGGTGGAAGCCTTCGAAGGCCAGGCCCTCGCGCGCGGCGAAGTTCAGCAACTCGGGCACCACGTCCACGTCCACGCCGAACTGCTTGGGCCCGCCGCCCATCTTCATGCCCGAGCCCTTCAGCTCGAAATCGGGGTTCACGCGCACGGCCACGCGGGCCGGCAGGCCCAGGGCCTGCGAAGCGGCGGCCAGCACCGGCAGTTCACGCAGGCTTTCCACGTTCACCAGCACGCCGGCGGCCACGGCCTGCACGAGCTCGGGGTCGCGTTTGCCGGGGCCGGCAAAGCTGATCTCGGCCGGGTTCGCGCCTGCATCCAGCGCCACCTTCAGCTCGCCGGCCGAGGCCACGTCGATGCCTTCCACCAGCGTGGCCATGTGCTGCACCACGGCAGGCATGGGGTTGGCCTTCATCGCGTAGTGCAGCTTCACCGCGGCCGGCAGCACCGCACGCAGCTGCGCCACGCGGGCCTGCAGCAGCTCGCGGCTGTAGGCGTAGAACGGGGTCTGGCCGACGCGCGCGGCCAGGCGCGAGACGGGGGTGTTGCCCACCCGCAGCTCACCGTGCTGCCATTGCCACTGAGACATCGCAGCGTGGACGGGTGGTGTACGGGTTGTGGGCAGATTCATGGGGGGGTTCCACCCGCCGAGCTGCTTGACATGCAGCCCCGCATGGCGTTCAAGGTCGCGGTCAAAGAAACCGGCATGGCTGCGTGTTCGAAGGCAACGGCAGCGATAGCCAGGGGGCGCTCGCTACCGAACGCTGCCCCGCTTCATTATCGCGCCAGCGGGCCAGCCCGCAGCAGTGGCTAGGCGAGCTGCGAACCGGCCCGAACCCCACGCCCGATGCCCACGTACTCCAGCCCCATGGCCTGCATCAGCTCGGGCTCGTAGAGGTTGCGGCCGTCCAGCACCAGCGGCCGCCGCAGGGTGGCCTTGATGTGCTCGAAGTCAGGCGTGCGGAACTCGCGCCACTCGGTGACGATGAGCAATGCGTCGGCCCCTTCCAGCGCCGCCTGCGCTGAAGGCACGGTGGTGAAACCCTCCACATGGCTCAGCAGGCGTTGGGCCTGCGGCATGGCCACGGGGTCATAGGCCTGCACGCGCGCACCGCGGCGCGTCAGTTCTTCCACCACCACGCGGCTGGGCGCTTCGCGCATGTCGTCGGTGTCGGGCTTGAAAGCCAGGCCCCAGAGCGCGAAGGCGCGTCCCCGAAGGTCTTCTCCAAAACGCTGCACCACGCGCTGCACCAGCACCTGCTTCTGGGCGCCGTTGGCCGCTTCCACGGCGTCCAGCACGCGCAGCGGCACCCCGTTGTCGCGGCCAGTGCGGATCAGGGCCTTCACGTCCTTGGGGAAGCAGGAACCGCCGTAGCCCGTGCCGGGATAGAGGAAGTGCGTGCCGATGCGGGGGTCGCTGCCGATGCCCTTGCGCACCCACTCGATGTCGGCGCCCACGGCATCGGCCAGGTGGGCCAACTCGTTCATGAAGCTGATGCGCGTGGCCAGCATGGCGTTGGCAGCGTACTTGGTGAACTCGGCGCTGCGCACGTCCATCACCACCAGGCGGTCGCTGTTGCGCATGAAAGGCGAGTAGAGGGCACGCATCAAGAGCGTGGCGCGGTCGTCGTCGCTGCCGATGACGATGCGGTCGGGCTTCATGAAGTCTTCGATCGCGGCGCCCTCCTTCAAGAACTCGGGGTTGCTCACCACCGCGTAGCTCATGGGCGTGCCGCGCGCCGCCAGTTGCTCGGCGATGGCAGCACGCACCTTGTCAGCCGTGCCCACAGGCACCGTGCTCTTGTCGACGACGACCTTGTAGTCGGTCATGTGCTGGCCGATGGTGCGGGCCACCGCCAACATGTGCTGAAGGTCGGCGGACCCGTCTTCCTCAGGGGGCGTGCCCACCGCGATGATCTGCAGCGTGCCATGCGCCACCGCGGCTTCGGCGTCCAGCGTGAATTGCAGACGGCGGCCCGCCGCGTTGCGCTGGATGAGGACGTCAAGCCCCGATTCGTAGATCGGCACCTGGCCCTGGCGCAGCATGTCGATCCTGTGCGGCTCGACATCCACGCACATCACGTGATTGCCCATTTCGGCCAGGCAGGCGCCCGTCACGAGACCGACATAGCCCGCGCCAAAAACCGTGATCTTCATGCTGCCGCCCCGACATCGAGCCGACCCGCTTGGTCGACGCTGTCAGGCTAGCGGCTCAATATTCAAGCACCGTGACACTCATGCCATTCGGTCGAGAGCCGCTTGCGGTCGATCTTGCCGTTAGGGTTGCGCGGCAGCGGCCCGGCCATGGGCGTGATGCCGTGCGGCACCATGTAGGCAGGCATGTGCTTCTTGCACTCTGAAAGCACGGCCCCCACGTCGAGTGCGGCGCTTCCATCGGGCGCGGTGGCGATCACCTGGATGGCCTGGCCCAGGGTGGCGTGCTCCACGCCGAAGGCCACGCATTCGCCCACCAGCTTCGTGGCGTACAGCACCTCCTCCACTTCGGTGGGGCTGACCCGGTAGCCGCTGGTTTTCATCATCTCGTCGCGACGGCCGATGAAATACAGGAACCCCTCCGCATCACGCCGCACCGTGTCGCCCGAGAACACCGCCAGTTCGGGCAACTGCAGTGCAGCCTCGCGCCCACCCACGCCCACGGGCAGCGGCTTGTAGCGTTCGGCCGTCTTCTCGGCATCGCCCCAGTAGCCCTGGCCCACCAGTGCGCCCCGGTGCACCAGTTCGCCCGGCTCATCGGGTGCGCATTCGCTGCCGTCTTCGCGCAGCACCAGGATCTCGGCATTGGGGATGGCCTTGCCGATGCTGTCGGGCCGGCGGTCGACTTCTTCCGGGGGCAGGTAGGTGCTGCGGAAGGCCTCGGTCAGGCCGTACATCAGGAAGGGCTTGGCCTTCGGCACGCGCTGGCGCAGCAGCTGCAGGGTTTCACGCGGCATGCGGCCGCCGGTGTTGGCGAAGTAGCGCAGGTGGTCGTTGATGGCTGCCGGCCATTCCAGCTGCGAGAGCTGGATGTACAGCGGCGGCACGGCCGTCAGGCCCGTGACCTTCTCGCGCTCCAGCGCCTTCAGCACGTCGCGCGGCAACAGGTAGTTCAGCAGCACCACCCGCGCGCCGCTGTGGAACGCGGTGGTGAGCTGGCTGAAGCCAGCGTCGAAGCTGAGCGGCAGCGCCGCCAGCAGGGTGTCTTGCGGGCCATTCTCGAGGTAGCTGGCCACGCTCTTGGCGCCCGCCACCATGTTGCGGTGGCTGAGCACCACGCCCTTGGGCTTGCCGGTGCTGCCGCTGGTGTAGAGGATGGCGGCCAGGTCGGTGTCGATGACCCGGTGGCCGGCGCGGGCCGGCGTCTGCAGCAACTGGCCCCAGGTTGTGACGGGCAAGGTCACGCCGGGCGATGCCGAGGGCTCGGTCAGTACCACCTGCTGCAGGGCCGGGCATTCGGCCAGCACGGGCGCCAGCAAGGACAGGCGGTCGGGTGACGTGAGCAGCACCCGCACGCCGCAATCACGCAAGATGAAGCCCACCTGCTCGGGCTTGAGCAGCGGGTTCAGCGGCACGAACACCGCGCCCGCCGCCGTGGCACCGAAGCTGGCCACCACGGTCTCCGTGCGCTTCTCAAGGTAGATGGCCACACGCTGCCCACGCTGCAAGCCCATCGCCAGCAGCCCGCTGGCAAAGGCTTGGGTGGCCGAGGCCAGTTCGCCGTAAGTGCTGGAGGCTGCACCGTGGCTGAGGGCCACCGCCTCGGGCCTGCGGGAGGCAGCAACTTCGATCAGTTCGTGCAGCAAGTGGGCTTCAGGCATGGTTCAGAAGGTGCGCGGCCGCAGCGCTGCTGCAAGCAAAAAACAAGTATTGCACAGGGTTTTTTCGCATGTACGCAGGCGCCACGGGCCACGGCATGGCGGGGTGTGACCTTGTTCCGCAAAGCCGTGCCCACGGCTGGCGCAGGCTGGCATGGCCGCATTCGCCACCTAGAATTCCGGGCGATCCAGCTTGAACAACACACACCCATGGCCATGAACGTCGAACAAGAAGTCTTGAAGGTGCTCGACGAAGTGCTCAGCCTGGGTGGCCGCAGCGCCAGCTTCACGCGCGAGACCCACCTGCTGGGTGCCATTCCTGAACTTGATTCGATGGCCGTGGTGAGCCTGATCACCACCCTGGAAGAACGCCTGGGCGTGACGGTGGACGACGACGCCATCGACGGCGCCACCTTTGCAACGGTAGGCAGCCTGGTCGACTTCGTTGACGGCCTGCTCACCGGCTGAAGGCATGGCCACGACAGAGGCTTTCTACACCGCCGTGCAGCCCAGTCCCCTGGGGCAGCGCTTTTGCCTCTGGCACGCCGACGCCGCGCAAGCCCCACGTGCGCTGGTGGTGCACGTGCATGCCTTTGCCGAAGAGATGAACAAGAGCCGCCGCATGGTGGCGCTGCAGTCGCGCGCGCTGGCGGCTGCCGGCTTCGCCGTGTGGCGCATGGACCTGCTGGGCTGCGGCGACAGCGCCGGAGAGTTCAGCGACGCCAGCTGGGCGGCTTGGGTCGATGACGTGCTGGCCAGCGTGGCACTCGCACGCGAACGCCATGCCGCCACCTGGCCCGGCGCAGCGCCCCCTGAGCTTTGGCTGTGGGGCCAGCGGGCCGGCGCCTTGCTGGCAGCAGAAGCGGCGCAGGCGCTGGCCGAGCCGGTGAACCTGCTGTTCTGGCAGCCCAGCCTGCAGGGCAAGCAAGTGCTGCAGCAGTTCTTGAGGTTGGAGACTGCTGGCGCGCTGCTGGGCAAGAACCAGGAAGCGTCTTCAACGCAAGCGGACGCCAAGGGTGGAGCGCGCGCAGCTCTGGCACGTGGCGAAGTGGCCGCGGTGGCCGGCTATGGGCTGGCCCCAGCGCTGACCACAGGGCTGGAGGCCGCTCGCCTGGCTGCGCCAGCACGGCAGGCGCGCCTGGAGTGGCTCGACTTGGCGCCCGCCGCAAACCAGGAGCCGACACCAGCAGCCCAGCGGCACATCGAGGCCTGGACAGCTGCGGGTTGGCAGGTCAGGCATCGCTCGGTGGCCGGGCCGAGTTTCTGGCAGACGACCGAGATTGAGGAAGCGCCTGACCTGCTGGAGGCCACGACCCATGCGTTGCTGACTTCACCGATGGCGGTGCCGAGCTGCCTGGGACAGGCTGCACAAGCCGCCTTGCGGCAGGTGGCCGCATGAACTGGCAAGAACGCGCCGTCACATTCAACTGCCAAGGGGACCAACTGGTAGGAGTACTCGCAACGCCTGTCGAATCCACCCTCGCCAGTGGCACAGGCGTTCTCGTGGTGGTAGGCGGGCCTCAGTACCGGGCGGGTGCCCACCGGCAATTCGTGCAACTGGCCCGCGCACTGGCGGGCGTCGGTCACAGCGTGCTGCGGTTCGATGTGCGCGGCATGGGTGACAGCACGGGAGCGCCGCGCGGGTTCGAACACTTGAGCGACGACATCTCAGCCGCCCTAGGCGCACTCAAAGCCGAGCTGCCGAGCCTGCAGCAGCTGGTGATCTTTGGGTTGTGCGACGGGGCATCTGCGGCCCTGCTCTACCTGCACCGCACACGCGACAGCCGCATCGCCGGCTTGAGCCTGCTGAACCCGTGGGTACGCAGCGAATTGAGCCTCGCGCGCGCGCAGGTGAAGCACTACTACGCAGAGCGCTTCCTTGACCGCACCTTCTGGCGTCGTTTGCTGCGCGGCGAGGTCAGCATCGGGCGACGTTTGGTGGAGTTCCTGGGCAGTTTGCGCAGCAGCCTGGGCCAAGCAGAAGGGCGCGGCGATGAGCACGACCTGACTTTTCAGGAAAAGATGGCCGATGGGCTCGCGAAGTTCAGTGGGCGTTGCCAGATCGCGCTGTCGCAGCACGACATCACAGCCCAGGAGTTTGCAGATGCGCTGGCCCACCAAGCAATCTGGCGCAACGTGGCTGAAGCAGGTCTTATGGGCCAAGTGCAGGTGGTGCACCTGTCGAACGCCGATCACACCCTTTCGGGGCCCAACGACCGCCAACAGTTTGAAAAGGGGCTGGTGCAATGGCTCAACCTGAGGGGCGCCGCGTGAGTGCGGGCCCGAAGCGTGCGCTATGGGCTGCGCACGGCAACCCCCGTGTGCAGAGTCTCAGGCAGCAGGCGCTGCCGGGTTTGGTGACAGCATGCTTGCTGACCTGCACAGCGTGGCCCGTCAACGCGGTAGCGCAAGGGTCGGGGAACGCCTGCGGGCCCGTTGCAATCCCGGGGCACTACGGGCCATACGACTACGTCACGGAACGTGGGCGCTTGGAGATCGTGGAACGATTTCACTTCACGCCGCGGGTGGAAGCCCTGATTGGTGGCTCATCGGGCTACTTGGGGGGTGACCTCAGCTACACGTTGAACGCATCTCCCAACCACCATCGCGCGCTGGTGGCGGCGATGAACTTCGCCGCGCGCACCAAGAGCCCGACGCCGCCCCACATGACCCTGTCCGTGGAGTGCTACTTTGATCGCGCCACCCGGTTCAAGCCTTCAGACACCATAGTCAGGCGCCTTTATGCGATTTATCTGTCCCGCCTGAAGCGCGTGCCAGAAGCACAAAGGCAGTTGGAGGTGGCCGAGCACTTCGCCAAGCAAGCGCAGGACGGGATGTCCCTGCACAACCTGGGTCTGGTTTACTTGGAGGTGGGCTTGCCCGAGCAAGCCCTTCGCGTTGCGCATGAAGCCGCCACGATGGGCTTTGAAGGCACTCAGCTGCGGGAAGCTCTCCAGAAGGCAGGTCATTGGAAAGACCCGACTCAGTGATGCCCCTGGCAATTGGGCAAACGTTGAACCGCAGCGACCCCGACGCGTACACCTGCGAGCTGCATACCAGCACCACGGGCCCGGCATCGTGGGCCAAGCTGTTTGAATCGGCCGAAGCCGAGTCTGACTATTACTGCACCTGGGTGTGGTTCGACAACCTGGCTGCATGCGGCCTGCAACCTGAACTCAAGCGGCTCTGGTTGCAGATGCATCACCGCAGCGAAGGCAGCATCTTGGGGTTGCCGCTGCTGTTGCAGCCGCGGAGCGCCGCAGCACTGGGCGGCCCTGCCGTGACCGGGCTGTCCAACTTCTACAGCAGCCTCTATGCACCGGCAGGCAAAACCGAGGCGCTGAGCACAGGAGCACTTCGCCGCGCCTTGCGCGAGTTGGAGGCACAGCAAGTGCCCTGCCATGTGCTGGACCTGCAGCCCCTTGAGAGCGACGGGCCCTTCATCACAGAGATGACTTCCGCCTTGCGCGCCGAGGGGTACATCACCTACAGCTACTTCTGTTTCGGCAATTGGCATCTACCCGTCTTGGGCCGCAGCTTTGCCGCCTATGAAGAAACCCTGCCCTCGCGCATCAAGAACACCATCAAACGCGGGCGCAAGAAGCTGGACGGGGCGGGTGCCTGGACACTGCAGGTGCACCGCACGCCTGGCGCAGAGATGGAACGGGGCATTGAAGACTTCCAGACCATCTACAACAAGAGCTGGAAATCACCTGAACCCTTCCCGCACTTTGTGCCCAATCTCTGCCGCCGTGCGGCTGAGCGCGGTTGGCTGCGACTGGGCGTCATACGGTTTGGCAACACGCCCATCGCCGCACAACTGTGGCTGGTGAAAGACGGCCGCGCATTGATCTACAAACTGGCATACGACGAAGAGTACAAGCGCTTTTCGGCGGGCTCAGTGCTTTCAGCAGAACTGATGCGTCGTGCGTTCGATGAAGACCGCGTGGACGACGTCGACTATCTGACGGGAGATGATGGCTACAAGCGCGACTGGATGTCGCACCGCCGCGAACGAGTCGGCTTGCTGGCGTTCAAGCGCACTTCGTTGCGCGGGCTGGCGAGTGCCGCGCGTCATGTGGCCGGCTTGATGTGGCGAAAGTACCGAGCGAAACCGGTTGACCCGCTGTCAGGTGCCAACGCCAAGGATCCGACGGCCGAATGACGGCCCCACAGCCGTCAACTACGGCTGGCCTTGTTGGCATTGTGCCGGGCCCATGATCACATCCATCCGAGCCGCAAGAACCCTGGCACCAACCATGCTCAGATGGTTGTCGTCAAAGGACTAGGACAGGCCATCCGCCAAGCTCAACAGGCAATGGCCGGTCGCGCACAGCACGTCCGCGGCGCGGAACACGGTGACTCCCGGCTCCGAGCTGAGTTCCGTAATCGCCTTCTAGGGCGCTGCAAGCGCACTCCCTTATTCGGCTCTGGTTTACTTCACGACAGGACGGATCCTCGAAGGCGCGGAAAAGGTGCCGCGCCCAGCGGGATCCCTCGCCCCGGATCAGTTCCCCACGGCCTGGGCCAGTGCCGCCACCACGCGGTCCACCTGCGCCTCGGTCAGGTCGGGGCTCATCGGCAGGCTCATCACCTGATCGCCGGCCTGCACGCTGTTCGGGCAGCAGTCAGGGCAGCAGTGCTCCGCATAGGCCACCTGGTGGTGCAGCGGCTTGGGGTAATGAACGGCCGTCGGGATGCCCTGCTGCTTCAGTGCCTCCTGCACCGCCGCGCGGTTCTGCACGAACACGGTGTACTGCGCCCAAACGCAGTCGCGGTCGGCCCGCTCTGCCAGCAGCCGCACGCCCGGCACTGCAGCCAGCAATTCGCCATAGCGCGCACCCAGCCGCCGGCGCTGCGCCAGTTCCCACTCGAAGCGGTCGAGCTTGCCCAGGACCACCGCGCACTGCAGCGTGTCCATGCGACCACCCACCCCCACCCGCGTGTGCGTGTAGCGTTGGCTCTGCCCGTGCACGCGGATCTCGCGGCACGCCTTGGCCAGCGCGTCGTCGTTCGTGAAGATGGCCCCGCCGTCGCCATAGCAGCCCAGCGGCTTGCTGGGGAAGAAACTGGTGCAGCCCAGGGTGCTGAGGTTGCAGCTTTTGCCACCCTGGTAGCTCGCACCGAAGCTCTGCGCCGCATCCTCGATGACCGGCAGCCCGTGCCGTGCCGCGATCGCATTGATCTCTGCCATGTCGGCCACCTGGCCGTACAGGCTGACCGGCATGATCGCCCGCGTCTTCGGCGTGATCTTCGACTCGATCAGGCTTGCGTCGATGTTGCAGGTGGCCGGGTCGATGTCCACGAACACGGGCTTGCCGCCGGCCAGCACGATCATCTCGGCCGTGGCCGCGAAGGTGAAGGGCGTGGTGATGACCTCCTCGCCCGGCTTCAGGCCCAGTGCCATCAGCGAGATCAGTAAGGCCTCGGTGCCGCTGGAGACCGTGATGCAGTGCTTCGAGCCCGTGAAGGCGGCCAGCTTGGTCTCCAGTTCCTGCACCTCGGGGCCCATGATGTACTGGCCGTGGTCGAGCACGCGCTGGATGCGCGCGTTGATGTTCTCGCGCAGCGCAGCGTACTGGCTCTTCAGGTCGATGAAGTCCAGCGGCTGGGCCAGGGTCTTGGGCGATTCGGGTGCATTCATGTCGGTGCCTCTTGTTTCACGCAGTGGGCGGTGTCGGTTCAGGCGGTCTGCAGGCTGAGTTGGGCGCCTTGCAGCACGTAGCGGTCGCCCGTGTGCGGGCAGGTGGCCTCGGCCTGGCCCTGCAGCGGCAGCGGCAGGCGTTCGCCGTGGCGGCTCATCCAGCCCACCTGGCGCGCCGGCACGCCCACCATCAGCGCGAAGTCGGGCACGTCGCGGTTGACCACCGCGCCAGCGCCCACGAAGGCATACCGGCCCACCGTGGTGCCGCACACGATGGTGCAGTTGGCCCCCAGCGTGGCCCCCTGGCGCACGAGCGTTCGGCGGTACTCGTCCTTGCGCGTCACGGCCGATCGGGGGTTGTAGACGTTGGTGAACACCATGCTCGGGCCGCAGAACACGTCGTCTTCCAGCGTCACCGCGTCATAGACCGAGACGTTGTTCTGCACCTTCACGTTGTCGCCAATGGCGACGTCATTGCCCACATACACGTTCTGCCCGAACGAGCAGCGTGCGCCTATCCGCGCCCCGGCGCTGATGTGCACGAAGTGCCACACACGGCAGTTCTCGCCCAGCACGGCCCCTTCGTCGACGATGGCGCTGGGGTGGATGGTCGTGGCCATGCTCAGTACGCCAGCGGCAGGTTCATGCGCTTGCCATCCCGCGCCGACAGGTACAGCGCGATCAGCAGCTCCAGGCTCTTCAGACCTTCGCGACCATCGGTCTCGGGCTGCGCTTCGCCGCGCAGGGTGCTGATCACGTTGTCGTAGTAGCGGGGATGGCCGAAGCCGTAGACCGAGGTGGTCTCGTAGCTGGCGCTGGCGATCTGCTCGTCCATCGGATCGG
>NZ_SACR01000030.1 GCF_004016505.1 Rubrivivax rivuli
TCTTGCAAGACAGATGTGAAATCCCCGGGCTCAACCTGGGAACTGCATTTGTGACTGCAAGGCTAGAGTACGGCAGAGGGGGATGGAATTCCGCGTGTAGCAGTGAAATGCGTAGATATGCGGAGGAGCACCGATGGCGAAGGCAATCCCCTGGGCCTGTACTGACGCTCATGCACGAAAGCGTGGGGAGCAAACAGGATTAGATACCCTGGTAGTCCACGCCCTAAACGATGTCAACTGGTTGTTGGGAAGGTT
>NZ_SACR01000031.1 GCF_004016505.1 Rubrivivax rivuli
CACGCTGGGCTGAGCTCGGCAGTGGCCTGAACCGGCAGGTTCACACCTGCATGTTCATGATGTCGTGCCTCACCCGGCAGCGACGCTCATGCCCCTGCAGGTTCACACCTGCATGTTCATGATGTCGTGCCTCACCCGGCAGCGACGCTCATGCCCCTGCAGGTTCACACCTGCATGTTCATGATGTCGCTGTAGGCCTGTGCCAGCCGGTTGCGCACCTGCA
>NZ_SACR01000003.1 GCF_004016505.1 Rubrivivax rivuli
AACCGCGACCCGCGCGGCAAGGCGCTTGGGCGGCGTGGCGCAGCATAGACCAAGGCGCCGCGCCGCCCAAGCGCCTTGCCGTGTGGGGTCGCGGCTGAGCGAAGGGTTAGGCCGCACGCCGGACGCTGCGAAGGTGGCGACCCGTGACCTTTGCTGAACCCTCAGCGCGGCGCAACTGCGAAGCCTGAGGGCTTCTTCGCCGCCGCTGACGGAGTTCGTGGGCTGCACAGCTCCGTTCCCGGCGGCGAGACGACGGACTGGCTGACGCGAGAACGAGGCCAGGAGATGGCGGATCCCGCACAGCGCTGACATGAACGGTGGACTTCTTGGGCGCTCGCCGCGGAGCGCCTAGCTACGTTGGCGTGCGCAGGTTTTGTGCGCTGACCTCTGACCGGAGCACGCTTAACCCGGCGCTTGGATTTGAACGCGGCGGGCATCTCGGAACGTCGAGGTGGTTCGACCGCCGATGCCCGCTGTGTGCGGCCTAACGTTCGAGCTAACCCCGACCGCGGAGGCAGGTGTTGTAAGCCCGGTGCGTGACGATGCTACCGCTGGCACGGACCGGGCTTACAACGCCTGCCGTAGCGGGTCGGGGGCTGAGCGAGGGGTTAGGCGTCACTTCGACGGCTTCCGGGGCGAACTTTTCTGAGTGCTCGTGCTTGGCCCTGGAACTCCGCGACGAAGGCCGGGACTTCAGCCAGTGTTCTCGGGTACGGGACAGCTACCTTACCGCCTGATTCTGTGGCTCGGTAGACGGAGTCAAAGGTAAAGCCATGCTCGACCAAGACTTGAACCTTTTTCCATTGCGCTCGGTCCGCTGACTTTGGAGTATGGAACTTCCGACCAAGTATGGTCATAGGCGTTGCGCACTCAGGGCAGACTCGGCCCGTTTCGCTGTACGGTTTGCGAAAGACTTTGCGGCAACCGAAGCAGGCGTGTGGAAACAGATAGCGCTGCAGCTGCTTCGCATTCGTATGTGCGGTCCGGTTCTTGGGCATGCTGGAGCCGAGCAAAGAGTGGTTTGTGACGCCTAACGTTCGAGCTAACCCCGACCGCGGAGGCAGGCGTTGTAAGCCCGGTTCGCGATGATGCTACCGCTGGCGCGGACCGGGCTTACAACGCCTGCCGTAGCGGGTCGGGGGCTGAGCGAGGGGTTAGGCTTCACTGGAGACGCCACACGTATTCGGCATCGAAAGTAGAGGGAATACGGTCTCCAGTCGGTGAGGTTGCAGACCGAAACTGGCACTGACTGAGCATGTACAGGGCTGTAGCATCAAGTCGACCGAAACCACTGGAAGATCTAATCTCGGCGCGGGAGATTGTGTCATCCGCTGTTAGGTAGAACCTGATGAGGGTGGTTCCTTGCTCGCCATTCTTGGCTGATGCCTCTGGGTAGTGCTGGGCCGTAGGCGCGCAGTTCGCTACGTTCAACATCGCGGGGCGACGGTTCGGTTCACGCGCAGAGTTGGTTCGAATTGGGATGGCGACGAGACCCTGAAGGTTTGACTTAGGGTCTGAGTTGGCGCGCCCGAGGAATCGGCAGGCCTTGAGGCGAGCTTCCACCTCTGCATCAAACTTCGGATCGCCAGAAGAAACTACAACCTGTGTTGACTGAAGTCCGCTCTCAGCCGACGCTACGTAGGACAAGAGAAGGAGGCCGGGCGACGGCGCGACGTTAAGCGCTCGTTCGCTGTTTAGCTGGCAGGATTGATGCTCGATGGATATGTTTGGCGGGCGCAGATTCACCTGCGATAAGGCGGGTGCGACAGTCATTGACGCTATTGAGGCAACCAGTGCCCGGAGCAAGGTATCTGAAGACTTCGATGCCATAAGGTTCCTGTTGGTGAAGCCTAACGTTCGAGCTAACCCCGACCGCGGAGGCAGGACGGCTTGCCCGTGCGGTGCAGCATAAACCAGCGCGCCGCACGGGCAAGCTGGCCTGCCGTAGCGGGTCGGGGGCTGAGCGAGGGGTTAGGCCGCGCGCGTACTTGCAGCAACAAAGTGGTTCCTCGCGAGAGCCGGCTCATAGCCTTGCAGAGAGAAGCCGCACTTCTGCAGCACTCGCGCTGAGGCCGTGTTCTCCGGCTTTGCAAAGGCGTGGACTTCGTGGACACCGAGGTTCCCGAATGCAAAGCCCAGCGATGCGTGAACGAGCTCGGTCGCATACCCGAGACCCCACGAGCTCGGTGCAAAGGCGTAGATGACCTCCAGGCCCCACTCTGGTTCCAGCGGATCGATGCTGAGACCGCCCCAACCGATGACCTGACCGTCTTGCGCCGTGCGGACCACCCATGGTGCGAAGCCAAGCATGTCGCGTGTTGCTTCATACGATTGCAGACGTCCAAGGCAGTGCTGGTAGGACGGCGCGACATAGGTGTGTTGCATAGCTGCTGCGTCAGCCATGAAGCCGAAGAGATGCATTGCGTCCGTACGCTCAAACGGCTCCAGCACTAAGCGCTTGGTCTTCACTGAAGCGGCGAGTGCTGACATGTTTGCTTGCGCGGCCTAACGTTCGAGCTAACCCCGACCGCGGAGGCAGGTGGCGTAAGCCCGGTGACCGATGATGCTAAGAGCGGCGGGCGCCGGGCTTACGACGCATGCCGTAGCGGGTCGGGGGCTGAGCGAGGGGTTAGGCGTCACTTCGACAGCTTCCGGGGCGAACTTGTCTGACTGCTCGTGCTTGGCCCTGGAACTCCGCGACGAAGGCCGGGACTTCAGCCAGTGTTCTCGGGTACGGGACAGCTACCTTACCGCCTGATTCTGTGGCTCGGTAGACGGAGTCAAAGGTAAAGCCATGCTCGACCAAGACTTGAACCTTTTTCCATTGCGCTCGGTCCGCTGACTTTGGAGTATGGAACTTCCGACCAAGTATGGTCATAGGCGTTGCGCACTCAGGGCAGACTCGGCCCGTTTCGCTGTACGGTTTGCGAAAGACTTTGCGGCAACCGAAGCAGGCGTGTGGAAACAGATAGCGCTGCAGCTGCTTCGCATTCGTATGTGCGGTCCGGTTCTTGGGCATGCTGGAGCCGAGCAAAGAGTGGTTTGTGACGCCTAACGTGTTTTCTACCGCAGGGGTGGCTACCGGTAGCTACCGATTGTCGTCGTGACGCCGGTCGACGGCGACAAAGACTCAGGGAAAGCGATAAGGTGCCTCAAGTGCTGCAAACCGGCTGTTTGGGCGAGGGAGCGCATAGGTAGTTTTGGTGAGGCCTAACGTGTTTTCTGCCGCAGGGGTGGCTACCGGTAGCTACCGATTGTCGTCGGGACGCCGGTCGCCGACGACAAAGACTCAGGGTAAGCGATAGGGTGCCTCATGTGCTGCGAATCCGCTGTTTTGACGGGGGCGCATAGGTAGTCTTGTTGAGATCTACGGAAAGTCTGCAAAACCGCGGGCCGGTCCGTCTGGATTGAGGCCCCCGGTGGGTTGACGAGGACAATCATGAAGCAGCTCGGACTCGGCCCGAACCTGTCGACTGTGAGGACGCGCAAGCGCGAGTCCCTTGATGAGATGAAGCGCGTGGTGCCGTGGACGGCACTCATGTGGGTGGTGGAGCCGGTCTACTACAGGGCCAAGCCGAGACAACTGCCGTTCGGCATCGAGACAATGCTGCGCATCCACTGCCTGCAGCAGTGGTTCGCGCTGTCGTAGCCAGCGATGGATGCGATGGCATCTACCCAAAGCGCTAGCTGAATCCTCAGCATGGCCGCGCTTCTTGGTCGGGAACTTCGGATGACCGCGGAGTGATGGCGACGTCCAGGCGGGACACCCGACGGCCAGCGACTTCCATGCAGGGACGTGTCCGGCATCGCCGGCGGTCCAATCTCTGTAAGCTTCCACATCATGATTACGCACATAATCATGATGCGTCGAAAAATCCAGCTTCTGGGCGATTCT
The DNA here is from genome assembly GCF_004016505.1 of Rubrivivax rivuli. Classification (GTDB taxonomy): domain Bacteria; phylum Pseudomonadota; class Gammaproteobacteria; order Burkholderiales; family Burkholderiaceae_C; genus Rubrivivax; species Rubrivivax rivuli. Next base: position 3,896 of record NZ_SACR01000003.1, read on the forward strand.
GGACTGACAGGGTTTCCAGGTGGCAGTTTTTGTCCGGCTGTCGGGATCGAGGAGGGGGCTCCATGAACTCAGCTGTAAAAGGCCGGGCTGCCTACATCGCAGGCCCAGCTGTATGCGGGTCGACACCGGCTGCATCGACGGCAATCCGTGTCCGGTGGGAGAACCGCCATAGACGCCGCTACTACGAGGCCGTCGTCCAACGCGACCTGTTCGGTGGCTGGGAGCTCTGGAAGGTCTGGGGTGCTTTGGAAAGCGCCCGTGGCGGCCAGCAAGTTCTGCCTGCGCGAGACAAGCAATCTGGGCTTGCCGCTCTGGCCCAGCTGTGCCGCCACCGCGAACGCCGCGGCTATATGCAGGTTGCTGGCGTGGGCGCGATCTCAAACGGCGCAGCGGCCAGATGACCATCCACCCCATCAGAGTGCCTGTTGCCAGCACCCCTCGGGGCGCACCCGCTCGTGCGAGGCACCTCAGCCGAGACCACTTCGCATTCTTCCGAGGCCTGATCGAAGGCCTTGACGCCGAGCCCCTCTGGGACAGGTACATGACGGTCGAAGGCCAGCGCTCGGACCTTCGCCTGGTGCCCGCCACCGTCGCGTGGATCCGCGCCGAGCTCGCCGCCGCGGCCAAGCGGGAAGAGCGCCCTGGAACCGCCAGGCTGCTGCGCCTGGATGTCCAGCGTCTGGTGCAATCAACCCCCAGTCTGCCCAGCCTGGCACAGTTCGCCGAAGAAGCAGGGCTGGAGGACGAGCGTGAGTCTGATCAGGTGGCGGCCTTCGAGGGCCGTTATGGCCGAGCCTCTGCACGACTGAGGCGAAAGGCCAAACTGCTTCAGCGGCAGCTGGCTGCCCTGCGATGGCTGGAAGAGGTGGCGGCCCGAGAGCCGGCGCCCGGCGACGCGATCGCGTCTTGGCTACGGCCGGAGCTGGCCAGTTTCCTGAACGCCGTGGATCTCTTTACGCTGGCCCAGCTCGCCGAGCGCATCAATGGAATCGGCAAGAACTGGGCACGAAGCATCCGCGGCATCGGTCCACTGAAGTCCCAGAGGATCGCGGCTTGGGTTGCCGCCCATGCAAACACCATCGGCGTCAGCTTCGGCGTTCACGCCATCGCCGCCCGCCGCGACGTTGCCTCAGCAGCGCTGGCCTGCGTTGTCTCACCCGCCACCGACATCCGCCCGCTGGAAAAGCTCATCGTCCCCGCTGAGCTTGATGGACAGCAGGGCAGGTTCCGCCGGCCGCGCGACCACTGTCTCATGCAGGCCGACACCGATCTCGATGCCGTGCTGGTGTGGCTGCAGGCCAAGGGTAGATCGGCGTCAGCACCCCAAGGTCAGCGCCAGGGCGGTCAGGGCGGCCCGGTCATGTCTTCCGCGCTCTCCCACACTCAACGCGCCTACCGCAAGGAGGCAGAGCGCTTCTTGCTTTGGGCAATCGTGCAGCGCGCCAAGCCCTTGTCGTCGATGACGTCGGAAGACTGCATCGAATACGCAGCGTTCCTGGTTGACCCTCAGCCGCGTGCGCGCTGGTGCGGCCCTAGGGCGCGGGAGAGGTGGTCGCCGCTGTGGCGCCCGTTTGAGGGGGCGCTCTCGGCTGCGGCGCAGCGCCAGGCTATCTCGATCCTGAAGAATCTGTACGGCTTCCTTGTTGATCAGAACTACCTGATGGGCAACCCGTGGTCTGCGGTGCCCGTTCCTCGTGCCGCGCGGCCTGGCCTTGACGCGTCACGCAGCCTCACTGCCGCCCAGTGGGCCTTCGTGCGCGAGCGGGCTGCGCAGGCAGGGCCGCACTCGGCCGCGATCCGGCTGCGTCTCGCTCTGGACCTGCTGTACTTCACCGGCCTTCGGACGGCCGAGCTCGTCAGTGCGCGTGTCGGTGACTTGCAGCAGGTTGAATACTTCGACGCCGATGCGCAGCAGCACGTGCGGGGCTGGATGCTCACCGTGTTGGGCAAGGGGCAGCGCCTGCGCGAGGTGCCGGTGCCAGACGGATTGGTGAATCAGATTCAGGCCTACCTGCAGCACCGCGGCCTGTCAGGTGATATGTCTCTGCCGGCGGTGCGCGGCGCCTACCTCTTGGCCGGTGCGGTCGACATCGCTGAACGCGCACCGGCGCTGGCTCAGAGCAACGCCTCGGGAGTTGATGGCGGCATCGGCGAGTCAACGCTCTACAAGCAGCTCAAGGCGCATTTCGCGGCCTGCGCGTCGGCGAAAAAGGCCGCCGGCGAGCATGCTGCCGCAGAGCGATTGGCCCGTGCCAGCACCCACTGGTTACGACACACGCACGCCAGCCATGCACTTGCCAGTGGGGTCAGCGTACAGGAGGCCCAGCAAAACCTCGGTCACGCATCGCTGGCTACCACCACGGTCTATGTCACCACCGAGGCCGCGCGCCGCTTGAAGAGCATGCAGCGCTTCTGGGACGTCCGAGCTTCGTAGCTCTGGGGCAGGGGAGTTTTTCCGTTGGTCGGCGTTGGTCGTGGCCGACCGCCACTTCGGTGAGACTCTGCCAGTCCGCAGCCCAGCCCCGCCGCCAAATGCCCGCTCAGTTCCGAAACATCGATGCCGACACTTGCAGCTTCAGCTTCCCCGACGAACTCTTCGACGGCCTCGTGGCCGAACTGGACGGCCTGCTCGACCCAAAAGAGCAGGGCGCGCTGACCTCGGCCGGCTATACCAAGTCGCTGCAGAAGCTTATCGCCGAAGAACCCGACTTCACAGACGCGCACGCCCACCTGGCCTACGCCTGGATTGAGCAGGGCAAGCCCAAGAAGGCGCTCGACGCCAGCTTGGCTGGCCTCGCGGCCGCCAACAGGCTGATTCCAGAGGGCTTCGCCGGCCAGTTGCCCTGGGGCCTCCTTGAAAACAGACCCTACCTGCGTACCCTGCACGGCGCGCTGCTGGCTTCGGTGCGGCTGGGGCGCCACAAAGATGCCGCGGCGTTCGCCGAGCGCATGCTGAGCTTGAACCCCGCCGACAACCAAGGCGTGCGCTACCTGTATGGCTCAGAGCTTCTGCGGGCCGGCCGGATAGAAGCCGCGCAAGTCGCCATGGAGCCTGAGGCGGCCAACTACCCGCCTTATCAGTACGAGCTGGGTCTGCTCCATCTCATGAACCGGCAATGGGTAAGCGCTGCCACCGCCCTGCGGCGGGCCTTCTTGGCCAACCCGTACATCGCCGAGGCACTGTGCGGCACCATCGAACCGCAACCCCTGGCCATCTGGCACAGCAGCAACTTTGAGGAACCAGCCACCGCCCATAGCTACGTGAACGCCTACGGCGCTCTGTGGGAACAGCGAATCAGTTTCCTGGCGTTTCTGCGCTGGCTGTTCAACAGTTCGCAGGTACTGCAGGAGCGCGCTGCCGTGCTGGCCTGCAGAGAGGCCCTGCAGTGGGAACGCGAGTTTCGTGAGCGCAGTATCTTGGTTGACCGGATGCACGCGCTGGAAGCTGCCGTCGACGACACGATCTCCACCGCGCTGGTGGTGCGCAAGCTCGATCGCCAGGGCCGCGAGGTCTGGCCCTGGATGCCTGAGCAGCCGGATATCGGCTGACGTCTATAGTTTTCTATAATCGTCTATAAGTAGCCAAAGCCTGGAGGCCGGCATGGAGGTGTTTCACCGAGAGGCGCTCGCTGCAGACCTCGCGAGCAAGGTGCTTTTCCTGGCGCCCACCTCGGCCTCGGGTTCGGGTCTCTTTCTGGCGGCGCCCCGGCGCACGGGCAAGTCGACCTTCCTGCGCGAAGACCTTCGCCCCCAGCTCGAAAAGCGCGGTGCGCTCGTGGTCTACGTCGACCTCTGGGAAGACCGCAGGGCCGACCCTGGCGATGTCATCGTGAACTCGGTACGAGCCGAGCTCTCGCGCCACGACGGCGTGCTCAAGCGCCTGGCACGGTCTGCCGGCATGGAGAAGGTGTCGGTAGGCGACATGGCCTTCTCACTGGACAAGGTGGGTCTGGGCGACGGCATCTCGCTGTCGGCCGCCCTAGCCGCGCTGTCTGATGAAACCGGGCAAGTCATCGTGCTGATCGTCGACGAAGCTCAGCACGCCATCACCAGCGAGCGCGGCAACGACGCGCTCTTTGCCCTGAAGGCGGCCCGAGACGAGCTCAACAGCAGCCGACACAAAGGCCTGCGCGTTGTAGCGACGGGCTCCAACCGCGACAAGCTGGCCATGCTGCGCAACAGCCGAGACCAGGCCTTCTACGGCGCGCCGCTGGTGAGTTTTCCGCCCCTCGGGCGCGACTACGTGGCCTGGTTTTGCGAGCGCGTTGCCTTGGCGGCGTCCCTTGACGTTGACAGCGTCGCGGCCTTGTTCGATCGCGCCGCGCACCGACCAGAGCTGTTGGGCTCCGCAGCCGATGCTCTGCGTTTCGAGTTCGGCCTGGCGCCGGCAGAAGTGCCTGAGCGCTTCGCCGGCGCAGTTGAAGTGCAAATCAAGGCCAGCAACGACGAACTTTTGCGCGTGGTCCACAGCCTCACTCCGCTTCAGTCGGCGGTCTTGAAGGTCCTGGCCAAGCGGGGCGGGGACTACGCGCCCTTTGAGGCGGCCACCCTCCGCGACTACCAAGCTGTGTTGCAAGCAGCCAGCCCAGAGGGCGAGGGCAGGGCAGACGTGCCCGCCGTGCAGCAGGCCTTGATTGCTCTGCAAGACAAAGCGCTGGTGTGGCGAGCCGCCCGGGGGGTGTACGCCTTGGAAGAGGCATCACTCGCCGAATTGATGCGGCAGCACGGCTTGCTGGATACCGTGCCCTGACGGGGTATGGCTTCCGCGTCGGCCTAGGTAGATACCCTGGCCACTGTTGAAGCAAACCCAGGTGGTAAGGCGTCCATGAAGTCGCCAACCTGAGACCAACGAACGTCAAGCCTGCTTCGCCGGCTCCACGACACGACCCGCCCGCATGAACCAACAAGCACTCTCCTCCCTCATCTGGTCCGTCGCCGACCTCCTGCGCGGCGACTTCAAGCAAAGCGAGTACGGCCGAGTGATCCTGCCGTTCACCGTGCTCCGCCGCCTGGACTGCGTGCTTGCGCCCACCAAGGCTGAGGTGCTCAAGGAGTACGCCGCAAAGCAGGCCGCGGGCATCGCCTTCGAGCCCTTCGTCAAGCGCAAGGCGGGCCTGGACTTCTACAACGTCTCGTCGCTGGACATGGGCAAGCTCATGGGCGACCAGGACAACGTCCGCGCCAACCTGGACAGCTACATCCAGGGTTTCGCGCCCGACGTGCGTTCGATCTTCGAGCACTTCGACTTCGCGGCAACGGTCGAGCGGCTGCACAAGGCCAAGCTGCTGTACCTGGTGACCGAGAAGTTCGCCGGCTTCAACCTGCACCCCAGCTCAGTGGACAACATGCAGATGGGCCTGGTCTTCGAGGAGCTGATCCGCAAGTTCGCCGAGATCTCCAACGAGACCGCCGGCGAACACTTCACCCCGCGCGAGGTGATCCGCCTGATGGTGAACCTGCTGTTCATCGAGGACAGCGACGCCCTGACCAAGCCGGGCGTGGTGCGCACGATGTACGACCCGACTGCCGGCACCGGCGGCATGTTGTCGGTGGCGGGCGAGTACCTGGCCGAGCTGAACCCAAAGGCCCGGCTGACGCTCTTCGGCCAGGAGCTGAACCCCGAGTCGCACGCGATCTGCAAGGCCGACATGCTGATCCGCGGCCAGGACATCAGCAACATCATCCTCGGCAACACGCTCAGTGACGATGGCCTGCTGGGCAAGCTGTTCGACTACATGCTGTCCAACCCTCCCTTCGGCGTGGAGTGGAAAAAGATCGAGAAGGCCATCCGCGACGAGTACGAGAAGCAGGGCTACACCGGCCGCTTCGGGCCCGGCCTGCCCCGCGTGTCGGACGGCTCGCTGCTGTTCCTGCTGCACCTTCTCAGCAAGATGCGCCCGGCCGTGCAAGGCGGCAGCCGTGTCGGCATCGTGCTCAACGGCTCACCGCTGTTTACCGGCGGAGCCGGTTCGGGCGAGTCCGAGATCAGGCGCTACGTCCTGGAAAACGACCTGGTCGAGGCCATCGTCGCGCTGCCCACGGACATGTTCTACAACACCGGCATCAGCACCTACATCTGGATCCTGAGCAACCGCAAGCCCGAGGACCGCAAGGGCTACGTGCAGCTCATCGACGCCTCAAGCTTCTGGCAGAAGATGCGCAAGACCCTGGGCTCGAAGCGCAAGGAGATGAGTGACGAGCACATCGCCCAGGTGACCAAGATGTTCGGCGACTTCGTCGAAGCCAGCCTGGTGACGGTGGTGGGCGCAGACGGCAAGGAAGTCGGCCGCCAGGTGCTGATGGACGGCGAGACGCTGCCCGGCGCACCCGCCGGCGGCAAGGTGAGGGGGGTGCCGGTCTCGCGCATCTTCCGCAACGAGGACTTCGGCTACCGGACGATCACGGTGGAGCGGCCCCTGCGCGACGAAGCCGGCAAGCTCATCCTGGGTGAGAAAGGCAAGCTCAAGGGCAAGCCTCAGCCTGACAGCAGCCTGCGCGACGCCGAGAACGTGCCGCTGTCAGAAGACGTAGATAGGTTTTTCAAGCGCGAGGTGCTCCCTCATGCACCGGACGCCTGGATCGACCACGAGAAGACCAAGGTCGGTTACGAAATTCCGTTCAACCGGCACTTCTACGTCTTTGAGCCGCCGCGCGAGCTGGCCGAGATCGACACCGACCTGAAGAAGGTCACCGACCGCATCAAGGCCATGATCGAGGGGCTGTCGGCATGAGCTTTCCTCCATATCCGGCCTACAAGCATTCGCGCATCGAGCAACTGGGCGATGTCCCGGAACACTGGGAGATCGTCCCCGTGAAGCGCTGCTTGAAATCGGTCATTCAAGGCTGGAGCCCGCAGTGCGAGAACTATCCGGCCGATGCCGGACAGTGGGGTGTCCTCAAGGTGGGTTGCGTGAATGGCGGATCGTTCGATCCGTCTGAGAACAAGGCACTCCCATCGACTCTCGAACCGCTACCCGATCTTTCGATTCGCCGAGGGGACGTGCTTGTATCGAGAGCCAACACCCGGGAGTTGGTCGGCAGCGTGGCCGTGGCCGAACGCGACTATGAATGGCTCATGCTCTGCGACAAGCTCTATCGGCTCAGGGTCGATGAGCAGAGGTGTGATGCAGCGTTCCTTGCCAGTTCCCTGTCGACACCTGCAGCACGAGGGGTGATAGAAGCGACGGCTTCCGGAGCAAGCAGCTCCATGTTGAACATTGGCCAAGCAGCGATCACTGGCATGTTCATCGCGGTCCCTCCGCTCAAAGAGCAGCAGGCCCTAGTCGCCTTCGTTCAGAACGAAGCGGCCAAGATCGATGCTTTGGTCGAAGAGCAGCAGCGCCTGATCAACCTGCTGAAAGAGAAGCGCCATGCGGTGATCTCGCAGGCCATCACCAAGGGGCTGAATGCGGACGTGCCAATGCGGGATTCAGGGGTGGCGTGGTTGGGGAAGGTGCCGGCGCATTGGCGTGTTCTGCGCCTCAAGCTCATTACAGACAGCATCAAGGCAGGCCCGTTTGGTTCAGCGCTTACTAAGGATCAGTACGTCGACTCCGGGTATCGCGTGTACGGACAGGAGCAAGTTATTCCCGGCGACTTCTCAGTTGGCGACTACTACATCACTGCTGACAAGTTCGCGGAGCTAAGGCAGTACGAGACACGCCCTGGCGACATCTTGATCAGTTGCGTTGGTACCTTTGGAAAGATTGCACTGGTTCCGTCGGGCATCGAGGCTGGAATCATCAATCCGCGCCTGCTAAGGAGAGTCTGCAAAACCCCGCGCAGAACGCGCGGTGGGGTTGGCTTTGTGGCTGGCATGCCGTGATGCGGAATCTGTCGAGGTGCTGAGCGCGAGGCGCTTCGCGCAGCTCGTGATTTCGAGCCCTTCGGCTGCCTTGCGCTGGATCGCAGACGCACTCATCCCCGCGCTCCGAGGACTTGCCGCCGAGCCATCCACAGATTGCTCAGCGCGAACAGCATCGTCAGCCGCGCGGTGTTCTTGGCCAGGCCGCGGTAGCGCACCTTGGTATGGCCGAACTGCTGCTTGACGACGCGGAACGGGTGCTCGACCTTGGCCCTCACGCTGGCCTTGATCTGTTCAGCTTTCTCCAGCAACCGCGCCCACTTCTTGGTCGTGTCCAACGCCTTGCGCTTGCCCGGCTGCATGGCCACGAACCAGGTCGGCCCCTGGGCCTCCGGTCGCTTGTCCACTCCACGGTAGCCGGCGTCACCAAACGCTGCAGTCTCTTGCCCGTGCAAGAGCGCGCCGGCCTGCGTCACGTCGTTGACGTTGGCCGCAGTGCCAATGACCGTGTGCACCAGCCTCGACTCGGCATCCACCCCGATGTGCGCCTTCATGCCGAAGTGCCATTGCTTGCCCTTCTTGGTCTGGTGCATCTCGGGATCGCGCTCGCCGCTCTTGTTCTTGGTCGAACTCGGCGCGGCGATGATGGTGGCGTCTACCACGGTGCCGGTCTTGAGCATCAGGCCATGCTTGGCCAAGCCCGCGTTGATGGTGCCCAGCACCTGAGGCGCGAGTTCGTGCTTCTCCAGCAGGTGCCGGAACCGCAGGATGGTGGTCTCGTCGGGCATACGCGCGGCGCCTTCGAGGCCGGCGAAACGGCGGTACAGCGGTCGCTCGTGCAACTCCTCTTCCATTGCCGGATCGCTGAGGTTCCACCAGAGCTGCAAGCAGTGGATGCGCAGCATGGTCTCGATGGGGAACGGAGGTCGACCGCCCAGCGCCTGGTGCGCACCTCGGGCATGGGACCGGATCAGCTCAACCAACGCGGCCCAGGGCACGACCTGGTTCATCTCGTCGAGGAAGACCTCCTTGCGGGTCTTCTTGGGCAGTGGGTCCAGTCCAAACGTCATCTGATCCATGCCTTGCATCGTCCAACGCCGTCAAGCCGTGCGCCAGTCGGAATGACGAGAGGTTTTGCAGACTGTCCCTAAGGCTCCGCGTCGGCCCACTAGCAAGCCCTGAATATCTCTGCACGGTGCTTCGTAGCAATGTCACGTTCGAGCAATTCGCGCTCGCGAGCAGGGGCGGCACGATGGATGTCATCAATATTGGAACGCTTGCAGACATCCATATCGCCGTTCCTCCCCTCGATGAGCAACTCCGGATCGTCGCTGAAGTGGCGGACAAATCCAACAGGTTCGAGTTGCTAGCGAAAGAAGCGGAGACGGCCATAGCCCTTCTCCAGGAACGCCGCGCCGCCCTGATATCCGCCGCTGTTACCGGCAAGATCGACGTCTGTAGCCTGTCGCTGCACGCAGAGGAAGTAGCCGCATGAGCATCCACAAGGAAATCCACCTCGAAGATGAGATCTGCGCCGACCTGAAGGCGGCGGGCTGGCTCTACGACGCCGCCGATGCTGGCCGCTACGACCGCCCGCAGGCGCTGTTCGTTGATGACGCCGTGGCCTGGATCCAGGCCAGCCAGCCCAAAGCCTGGGAAGCGATACATAAGAGCCACGGTGCCGCCGCAGCCAAGGTGGTCGCCGAGCGCCTGCGCAAGGCGCTGGATAGCCAGGGCGCGCTGGCGGTGCTGCGCCAGGGCTTCGAGATGATCGGCCTCAAACACGCGGTGGCCATGTGCCAGTTCAAGCCCGCTCTTGCCATGAACGCCGACCTGCAGGCCAGGTACGCCGCCAACCGGCTGCGCGTGGTGCGTCAGGTGCACTACTCCGTCCACCATGAAAACAGCATCGACCTGGTGCTGTTCGTCAACGGCATCCCGGTGGCCACGGCCGAGCTGAAGAGCCACTACACGCAGGGCGTGCAGGACGCGGTCTACCAGTACAAGACCGACCGTGAACCGTTCTTCAAGCCCAAGAACGTGGCCGAGCCGCTGCTGGCCTTCCCTGGCGGGGCGCTAGTGCACTTCGCCGTGAGCAACGCGGCGGCCGAGATGACGACCCGGCTGGCCGGCCTGGACACCACCTTCCTGCCGTTCAATCAGGGCAACGCCGGCGGGGCGGGCAACCCGCCGAACCCGGCCGGCATCGCCACCGACTACCTGTGGAAGGAGATCTGGCAGCGCGACAGCTTCCTGCAGATCCTTGGGCGCTACCTAGTTCCGGTGAAGAACGCCAAGAAGCAGCTGGTGGGCTGGATCTTCCCGCGGTACCACCAGCTCACTGTCACGCGCAAGCTGGTGGCGGCTGTGACCGCAGAAGGCCCGGGGGGCAAGTACCTAATCCAGCATTCAGCCGGCTCAGGCAAGACGAACTCGATCGCCTGGACCGCCCACTGTCTGGCTGACCTGCACGACGCTGCAGACCAGAAGGTCTTCGACACGGTCATCGTGGTGTCGGACCGCACGGTGCTGGACGACCAACTCAGCGAAGCCATCATGTCCTTCGAGCGTACGGCGGGCGTGGTGGCGGTGATCAAGGGCGAGGGTGCCAGCAAGAGCAAAGAACTGGCCGAGGCGCTTTCGGGCGGCAAGAAGATCGTGGTGTGCACGCTGCAGACCTTCCCCTTCGCGCTGGAGGAGGTGCGCAAGCTGGCCGCCACCAAGAAGAAGCGCTTCGCGGTCATCGCCGACGAGGCGCATTCGTCGCAGTCGAACGAAACCGCCGCGAAGCTGAAGCTGGTGCTCAGCGCAGCCGAGATGGCCGAGCTGATCGACGGCGGCACCGTCAGCGCCGAAGAGGTGCTGGCTGCGCAGATGGCGGCCAAGGCTGGCGACGACGAGAACGCGGGCATCACCTTCGTGGCGTTCACGGCCACGCCCAAAGACAAGACGCTGCAGCTGTTCGGCACACGGCCTGACCCCAGTCGCAAGCCGGCACCCGACAACATCCCGGCACCCTTCCACGTTTACTCGATGCGGCAGGCCATCGAGGAGAAGTTCATCTTGGACGTGCTGGAGACCTACACCTCCTACAAGATTGCCTTCTCACTGGCCCACAACGGCAAGCTGATCGAGTCTGCCGAGGTGGACAAGTCGGAAGCCATGAAGGGCATCATGGGTTGGGTGCGGCTGCACGAGTACAACATCGCGCAGCGCGTGCAGGTGGTGGTCGAGCACTTCCGCAAGCATGTGGCCGGCCTCCTGGGTGGCAAAGCCAAGGCCATGGTGGTGACCGGCAGCCGCAAGGAGGCCGTGCGCTGGCAAAGGGCCACGCGCAAGTACATCGCCGACCACGGCTACAAGATCGACACGCTGGTTGCCTTCTCGGGCGAGGTCATCGACCCGGAGAGTGGGCATGACCCCTTCACCGAGAACAGCCACGAGCTGAACCCCAGGCTGAACGGCCAGGACATCCGCAACGCCTTCAAGGGCGAGGACTACCAGTTGCTGCTGGTGGCCAACAAGTTCCAGACCGGCTTCGACCAGCCCCTGCTGTGCGCCATGTACGTGGACAAGAAGCTGGGCGGCATCCAGGCCGTGCAGACCCTGTCGCGGCTGAATCGCTGCTACCCGGGCAAGGACCAGACCTACGTCGTCGACTTCGTCAACGACGCGGCCGACATCCTGGCCGCGTTCAAGCCGTACTACGAGACGGCGGAACTGTCAGGCGTGACCGACCCCGACAACGTGCTGACCTTGAAGGCGAAGCTAGACGGCCAGGCGCTGTATGAACCTTTCGAGGTGGACCGCGTTGTCAACGTGGCGCTGAAGGGCAAGAAGGCCAAGCAGTCTGAGCTGGACGCCGCCACTACACCGGTGGCTAGCCGGCTGCTGCTGTCCTACGCTGAAGCAAAGAAGGCCTTCGAGGCGGCCACGCCAGGCAATCAGCAGGCCCAGGCCGCCAAAGACAAGATGGATTCGTTGATCCTGTTCAAGAGCGACATCGCCGCCTACGTACGCATGTACGGCTTCCTGTCGCAGATCTTTGACTACGGCAACACCGACGTGGAGAAGCGGTCGATCTTTTTCCGCCTCCTGCACCCGCTCCTGACCTTCGGCCGCGAGCGTGAGGGGGTGGACCTTTCTGCGTTGAAGCTGGCGGCGTACACCATCAAGAACATCGGCGACCCGAACCTGAGCCTGGCGACAGGAGACGCAGTCAAGATCGACCCGACGAGTGAGATCGGATCAGGGGCGGTGCAAGACAAGACCAAGATCGCACTGGCCGAACTCATCGCCAAGGTGAACGATCTGTTCGAGGGCGACCTGACACCCGGCGACAAGCTGGTCTACGTCAACGACGTGATCAAGGGCAAGCTGATGGAGTCGGAAAAGCTGGCCGAGCAGGCCGTGAACAACACCAAAGAGCGTTTCGACGGCTCGCCTGACATCGACCGCGAGCTCGAAAATGCCATCGTTGAAGCAATGGACGCACACAGCTTGATGAGCAGGCAAGCGCTGGAGTCACCGTCGGTCAGGGCGGAACTGAAGGCAACGCTGCTCGGCGCGGCCGGGCTGTGGCAGGCGTTGAGGCAGCGGAGAGGGGATGCGGCATCGCCGTTGAGCTGACGGTTTGCGGCCGTCGGCGTTGCAGCGGTTGCGGCCGGTCGCCGCCAGCCCTCGAACTCACGGTCTCGGACACCTTGCAGTCGTTCGAGCTCGCACCGGGTGGCGCCTCCTCCGGCCGCTTACAGGGGTACTGCTGACATTGCCGGCGACCGCGGTGGCGGCCGGAGGCGCAGACCCTTCAACCCACGTCAAACCTCGTCACGGCCAGGTCGAACGACTGCTCCTACTAGGCTCGACGGGTCACTGCCGACCCTGAACAGCCATTCGTTGTCTGGATCGCGCCGCCCTGAAGCTGCCGGTCGGATAACCCCTCAGTTACTGGTGTAGTGTCCCGAAGCGAAGTGCACACGCCGCCGGGCGTAAACCTCAGGCCCCACCACCTTCGGCGCGTCACTCGGCGGCGCTTACCCGAGCGTTGAACTCTTCGACGTCGAAGGCACGGGTGTAACAGGGCTGACCGGTTCCAGACCGTCAGAGGAGCCTGACCCCGGATGACTGGGATTGCCCAGCACTTTCATGAACTCCGGACACCCATCATCGCCACCCAAACCATAAGGCGGGCAAGCGTTCTCGCCCTCGATGCACCGGGCGACTTCCAGCGAAGCTTCAAGCCAGACGATCTCGTCGATCTCGACGGTTTGCCACCAGCTGTCGACGACGCTGTAGAGACGTTGGCACGGGTTACCCCGCGCTGGCGGCGCGCCTCTACCACCACGCCGGCTCTCGATTGCTTGATTGCCGCGGTGGGGCCGACCCCTGCGCGAGGGGATCTTGCCAGACGCGACATGGCTGGGCTCCTTCGGACCCTTGCCGGCGCGGTTGTGCTCTGACCGTAGCTGCCGCGATCGCCATCCGTCAGCGCGCCGCTGTCCCCTCAGTGGTTGTCACACGGATCCAGTCAAACGTGCCCGGCGAGTAGGCCTGCGAAGCCGTGCCGATGCTCAGAAAGAAGCTGCGTCCTGCGACGCTTCGCCCCAGCGTCGCGCTGACCGACTGTGTGATGTTCTGCAAGGTTGGCCCGCGCTCGGCGGTGAAGCGATCGCCGTCGATGGTCCAGCGGTACTCCATAAATGCGGGTGTCGAGCCGCCAGTGTGTGGAACAGGAATGTCCGCGCCGCAGGTACCGTTCGGTCCCGACATGCGATAGACGCCGCGCGACTGGATGTACATGCCCCAGCCGCAGTAGTTGGTGTCCCCCGACATGATGAGGTTGTCGATGTTTCCGGGCTCCGCGAGGATGAACGACGTGTCGCGGCCGCCACCGGTGCCCGCCATGCGCGCCTCGATCACGATCTTCCTGCCGGAGAACACCACCTTCCCGAACGTGCTGATGCGGCCCCAGGCACCGAACTGCGCCAGCCCATCGGTGTCGATCACGACAGGCCCAACGATGTTGGCGCCGAACGGAATCTGCCCATCGATCGTCCAGCGTTGCAGGTTCAGCGGCGGTGCGAACTCCTCGATGAAGCCTGTCGGAGCTGGCGCCGCGCCTACACGGACGGCGAATGCCGCCAGCGCGGAGGTGAACGGCGAGCCGTTGGACCCCACCGGTCCGATGCCGCCCGCCTTGTCGCCGGCCGTGACGCTGCCGGCGAAAGTGCATCGGAAGCGGCGATCGAAGGCGCTGCCCGCGTTGGTGACTTCGACGACGCCAGTGCAGTCGTCCAACATGAACGACAAGCCCGCAGGCAGCCTCGCGCCGACCACCGAGAACTCGACGGTCTGCCCCGCCACCGCTTCGGCAGGCGTCACTGCGTTCACGGTTGGACCTTGCCCGACCTGCACCTCGAAGTCCTGTCTTCCGAGCGTCTGGCCGGCAGCGCCGCGGAACTCCGCGCCGACGCTGACCCAACCGGTCTCCCGCAGCACGAGCTGCACCGACTGCGACACGCCATTCACCACCTGTGCGACGAACGTGCCTATCGCTTGCGCCACATGCCACACGACCTGAGTGGCTTGCTCGAGCAGCGCGCCGATCGACCAACTGGTCAACTCGCCGGCCCGCAGCGGCTCGGGTCCAATGCTGGCGATCGACAGTTCGATCGGCGTGTCGCCGTGCAGGCTGACGCCGGTGGCGTCGTTCGTGTTCAGGTAGGCGCGTACCGACAGCGCAAGCCTCCCAGCCTGCACCGCTGCGGCCGACGGCTGGCATCGGATGGTGGCTCGCTCTGCGGGAAACTGGCTGTCCCGCACGATGATCGGCGGGTCAACGCAGTTGCCAGTGACCTTCAATGTGCCGAAGTCCAAGCCAGTGCCGCGCACGATGATGTCGTTGACTTGCCCGGCGCGCAGCGGCACTGGCACCACTTCGATCGTCGGTGTGCGCACCACCAGTGGGTTGCAGGCGCCGCCCGGTCCGAGGCACTCATTGAACGCAGTCCTGTCGAGCGCTGGGCGACCGCCCGCACCGGGCTCGAGCCAATCGGCGATGGGGTAGCGCACGAACGGGAATACGCGGCTGTTGACATTGACTGCGCCGTCGATCAACAACCCGCTGAAAACCAGCGCCTGATGCGCGCTGGAGAGGTCCAGCGGTTGCACTTGCGACCGGCGGTACCGTCCGGGAAGCGAACTGCCGGCCGGTTCCGTCGCGTTAATCGGCCCGAGCACGTCAAGAAAGTAGTAGCCGCGCGCTGGCTTCATGGCATGCGAGCCGTGCGCGACGTAGGCGATTGGCGCCTCACCCCAGCGCGACGCGCGGTCCCACGGCACCGCAAGGCGCCCGCCATTCCACAGAACTGACTGGCTGCCTTCGGCATTGCACGCCAGCGGCTCGTCGCAACCCTTGAACGTAGTCGGCTGGTCGGGCAAGTGGCCGGCGTAGATCACGAAGCGGGGCTGCCACTGACCGGCCTGCTTGTGAAACTCAACAGTGACCGACTCACGGTCGACGGTGTGATTGCCACCGGCTCCCGTCGGTCCGCTATAAAGCTTCTCGTCGTACGCAAACAGATAGAAGTAGGTGATCCACGCCCGATGGTCGGCCTCGTTGGCCGCGGTGTCTCGGATCTGTGAGAGCCAATAGGCCGGAACCGTCGTCCCAAGCGGCGCGTTTGTCGACGCAACCGCATCCGGCCGCAGATAGAACCGCAAGTCGTGGTAGCCATTGGCCGCCATGAACTGCGCGGCAGTGCCCGCCGTGCCGATCGTGATGCTACCCCCCAGGTTCTGCACGTCGGCCGGGCCGACTGCCCAACCGGTGAAGTTAGTCACCGGCTGCGCGAACAACCGCTCCACCGTGATCGGAAAGTACCCCTCTGCCACGTGGAAGGACAGCACCGGCGCATGCCGGTTGGCCAACGTCGCCAACTCAGCATGCGCCATCGTTGGAGGAGCCAGGTACTGCAGCCATAACACCTCGAACGCGGCCGGCTTCCAGGCCATTGGCGCGCCGACGAACTCGACTCGGTGAAGACCGAAGAGACGCGGCAGCCTCAGCCGGCCGTCGGCCGGAACGGCCGGCATCGATCCGGCTACCGGCGTGCACTCATCGGTCTCGCTACACGACAACAGCCGGATCTGGGTGACCTCGGTACGCCAGTTGGCCTGAGAGAAGTCGACGATGGTCTCGCTGCCTTCGTAGGCAATCCGCACGTTGATCGACATCGTTTGCGACCAGGCCGCGGCACCCGTCAACGCCAACAGCGCCGCGAAGGCCCAGCGAAGCAGGAACGGCACCATCTCCATGCCGGCCCTCATGGCTTCTGCACGGCGTACAGCCGGTCCGCATTGATTGGGAATGCGATGTCCTGGGCGTTCAGCCGGTAGGCGGCGTGAACCCTTCGACACTCGGTGAGTTCGAGATCGCACTCATGCACCCGCTGCGCTGCGCTCGGGCTGCGGAACACGCCCACCGCCTGGGTCGTGCTGATGTTGTGGAACCGAACGACGGCCGCGCCGACCAGCTTCTCTGCGGCGACCTCCGGCGGTGTCGTGACTTCGATCGACAGCGTCTGGGGACTGCCCGCTGCCGACTCCAATCCGATGATCGTCGCGCCTGCGGACTGCACCGCCACGCCGCTGCGGTCCGGGATTCCGGTGTTGTCTGGCGTCACCGGCACTTGCGCCACAGGCGCGCCGCTGAAGGTCCACCGCAGCACTGCGGGGTTGAAGGGGACGGCTCGTTCGTTGCGGACACTCAGCGTCTGCACGGTCTCGACGGTCGATTGCAGCGGCAGGAAAGGTACCTCGACCCGATCACCGGCCGGGCGCGTGCTTCGGGCGGCGCTCTGGACGGTCAGCGCACCGTTGGCCCACGGCGCGCTGCTGGCGTTCCTGACCTTGACCCGCAAAACGATCTCTTCATGCGTGGTGCTGATTGGCGTCTGCGAGACGATGATGAGCCCGGTGACGGTGACTTCGGCAGCATTCGCATTGGCCGTCGCTCGGCTGCCGACCGCCAAAGCCCTGGCCACGCCGTCGGCGTCAACGGCAGCGGCAGCGGCCTGTGCACGACTGTCACCGCCCCGCTGCCCACCACCACATGCGGTGAGACACGCCAGTAGCGCCACACCAACGACCGCGCGCGCCGCGGTTCGATGTCTGCTCTGGAATTTGTTCCATCTCGGCTGGGGCATGGTGAAGTCGCTCCTCGTGTAGCGTGCCCCGGACTCACGGCGCGAGTCCGATACCGCTACCTTGGGATGCTACCGGGCGAACTGTGCATTTCGTTGGACGATGCCTGCGCCGCACGGCCGTCCTCCTCTGTCCGTGGGGTAGGTCGTCTATGGTTAACCCCGAGGGGGGCTCTCATGTTGGCAGCGACAGCACGGACTGCCGCACCGGCACATGGGGGATCACATGGTCCAGCGAGTGCGGCGCGGTCTGCGACATCCGCCGCGCCCCGCGCCGCGGGTAGCGGCCGCGCCGCTTGCAACGGAAGGCCACCGCGAAGTGGCTGCCGCTGTCGCCACAGCGCAGTTGCGGGAAGCCATGTGCCGGGATGTCGAACTGGAGGAAGGCGTCGACCTCGTCCTTGGTGTGTTGCGGCATACCGGCGCGGGCAACGTCATAGGGCTGGGCCAAGAATGTCGCGGCGTGCTGCTGCACCCGACGGTACAGCGCGGTTTGCTCAGGGCAGTGGCGCTCGCAGTGAACATGTGCGCCATCCAGCGCCCACTTGGGCGACCGGCCGATGGCTTGCGCGCGAAGCTACCGAATCGGCGAGCCCTTACGGTGTCAAGCCGTGCCCCGCGCCTCAATCGATCAAAGTGCAGCCTGCATTTGGGTCCGTACTTGCGCGGAGCCGCGTTCTGATGACCAGCTTGCGATTGCTCCGGCGCAGCCATGAAGAGACGAGCTGCCAGCAAGCTGACCTTCGCCAGCGTCAGCTGATGGCCGGTCTGGGCCAATCGCGGCCCATCCAGTAAGCGGTCGCAGGGATTCGAGGCGTCAGGACGTCAAAGACCGCTGTGGAGCGCAAGCGCAGCCGACTCAGTTCGGCCACAACCTGACGGTCACGACTGGCCGGTCTCGGGTACTGCGGGGCCAGCCGATATCGGCTCAATAGGCGCTGCCCTGAACCGATAGTTCGCAGGAGGGCACTTAGCGGTTGAGACTGTTGCAGCACGAGGCGACCGGCAGGATCTGGCCGGCGGCGCGACTGACGCTCCGTCTGACGTCGCTTGATTGCGGCCTGCGCTCAAGCGGCCGGGCTGCGGGCCGAAAAACCTCCATCGAACCCAGGCGCCAGGAGCCACCCGTGTCGCATCCAACCCCAGCCGGCCTCGCTCTGACGGCTGCACGACAGTCATTCGATGAGCCGATGATCCTGTTTAAGGGTCATGGCCTGATGTCACCGGGCATCCGGCTCTTCAGGCGCATCGGCTTTCCGGCGAAATCGGCATGGGTCTCGCTGGCGTTCTTGCTACCCATCCTCTTGCTGGCCGCCTCGCTGTGGATCACGGCCTCGCAGGCCATCGACTTCTCGGCCAAGGAGCGGCTGGGTGTGCAGTACGCGCGTGTGCTGATGCCATTGCTGGATGCCGCCCAGAACCGACGTCGGGCTGCCGTGGCCAACGCGCCAGACTTGGCCGACGCTCAGCAGCGCGTGGCGCAGACGCTAGAGGCGGTTGCCAAGGTGGAGCAGAGGCTCGGTGCCGATCTCGGCACGAGTGAGTTCTGGGACAAGCTGCGCGCCATGGAGGCAGAACTGTCTGCGCAGCCCGTGCGAGGCGACATCAGCGCCACGTTTGGGGCGCACACGGCCTTCGTAGACCAGGCGCTGGTCCTGCTGAACGAGGTGGCCGACCGGTCGAACCTGACGCTGGATCCCGACGTCAACACCTACTACCTGATGGACGCGGCGATCTTCAAGAAGCCGCTGCTGATCGAACAAGTGGGCAGGCTGCGCGGCCTGGGGAACGCGGTGTTGCGCAGCGGCCAGAAGACGCCGGACCAGCACGATGCACTGACGGAGGCCAACGCCTTCGCGATGGCGCACACGGCGGGGGCAGAGCAGGCCTTGAAGCGCGCCATCGGCGCCGACGAGACGATCGGTGATGAGCTCGACGAAGCGGCCAGTACGGCAAGCAGTGCCGCCTTCCTGCAGATGGTCAAGCAGCAAGTGCTGGTCGCCGCTCCTCAGGGTGACGCTGCAGCCTACGTCTCGGCGGCGAATCAGGCCATCGCGCTGCAGTACGAGAGTGTCAACAAGGCCTTCGATGCGCTGGACAAGCGCCTGGCAGCGCGCGTGGACAAGCTGCAGCATGCGCTGTGGCTGCAGGTCGGCCTGTCTCTGCTAGGCGTCGCGGCTGCCGTCTATCTACTGGTGGCCTTCTACCGCGTCACCCAGGGTGGCATCAGCGAAGTGGCACGTCAGCTGGAGCAGATCGCCAACGGCAACCTGACACTGCGCCCCAAACCCTGGGGTCGCGACGAGGTGGCGCAGTTGATGAACACCCTTGCGGCCACGCTGGATGCATTGCGGCGCATCGTCGCCGAAGTTCGCTCGGGCGCTGGCGAGATCGAAACGGCCAGCCAGGAAGTGGCCTCTGCATCCGTCGACCTGTCCCGGCGCACCGAGGAGACGGCGGCCCATCTGCAACGCACGTCGGCGGCCATGGCGCAGATCGGAAGCACCGTGCAGCACACCACCCAAACCGCTG
Organism: Rubrivivax rivuli; assembly: GCF_004016505.1. Lineage (GTDB taxonomy): Bacteria > Pseudomonadota > Gammaproteobacteria > Burkholderiales > Burkholderiaceae_C > Rubrivivax > Rubrivivax rivuli. Next base: position 23,435 of record NZ_SACR01000003.1, read on the forward strand.
CCGGCGCGGCCACCCTGGTGGCAGGCAACGCAGACGTGGCGACTCAGGGCGGACAGGAAGTGGGTCGCGTCGTGGACACCATGGGCGAGATCCGTCAGTCGTCGGCTCGCATTGCGGAGATCATCGGCACCATCGACGGCATCGCATTCCAGACCAACATCCTGGCGCTGAACGCCGCTGTCGAGGCCGCACGGGCAGGTGAAGCCGGTCGGGGATTCGCAGTGGTGGCCAGCGAAGTCCGGGCCCTGGCGCAGCGCTCCGCTGGTGCTGCCAAGGAGATCAAATCGCTCATCGGCACGAGCGTCGAGCAGGTGGAGAGTGGCTCCCGCGTGGTCGGGCAGGCGGGCTCGACCATGCAGCAGATCGTGGACAACGCCTCGCGGGTGAAGTCGCTCATTGGCGAAATCAGCCACGCAACCCAGGAGCAGATGGCAGGCATCGGCGAGGTGTCTCAGTCGGTGGAGCAGTTAGACGCGATGACCCAGCAAAACGCCGCCCTGGTGGAGCAGACCGCAGCGGCGGCGTCCTCGCTCGAAGACAGCGCACGCCGGCTGAACACGGCGATGGCGTACTTCAAGGTCGCCTGAGGCGCCTGAGGCGCCTGAGACTTGAGCCCTTCTGTGCTCCCTGTCAATATGTGCTCTCGCGCCCGGGCGCACACCGGATGCGATTCCGATGCTTCCAACCGAGGCCTCTGCACGGAATACGCGGGAAGCGTTCTGTTGCCCTCGTCCTGAATCTTCCACGGACGGTTCTTGCCGCCCCAGCCAGGGACCTTAGAAATGAACAGTTCCGCCTTTACCCCGTCGGAAACTACGACCCTGCAGGTCCTTGACATCCCGCTCGAGCGCGACGTCTTCCTGCGTAACCTGGTGCGTGAACTGGCTGGCACGTTGCAGGATGTGGTGGGTTTGGAGGAAGCCTCGGGCTTCATCAGTGTTGTAGGCCAGCGCATTGGCGAGCAGATCAATGACGACTACAAGGCCGCACTGGGTGTATCTGAGCTCAGTCCAGCGCAGGTGGCCGAGGTACTGGTCGACCTGAAACGCCGCATCCAGGGCCGCTTCAGCATCGTCGAGGCCACCGACGAACGCATCGTCTTTACCAACGGTGCCTGCCCTTTTGGCGACAAGGTCGCGGGGCGGCCCTCGATGTGCATGATGACCAGCAACGTCTTCGGCGTCATCACGGCCGAGAACCTGGGCCGGGCCAAGGTGGTGCTGGAGCAGACCATCGCGCGCGGCGACGCCGCGTGCCGTGTAGTCGTTTACCTGAAGCCCAGCGCGCAGGCTCTCGCTGCCGACGGCCGCGAATACTTCAGATCCTGAATCGCACGCCCGGCGCATGGACCAGCCTGATGTCCTGGAACAGTATGAAGGGGGCCGCCCTGCTTCTTGACGTCTTGCCCGAGGCAATGCTGCTGCTGGATGACGGTGGCATGGTGACTTACGCCAATCGCGCGGCGGCCGCGCTGCTGGGGGCTGAACCGGAAGATCTGCGCGGTCAGCCGCTGCAGGCACTGTGTGCAGACAGCCCGGACCACCTGACATCGCTGTTGCGCCAGGGCCGGCGTAGCAGCCGCTTCACGCCCGGCAGTCTGATGCTGCAGGGCCGCGGTGCGGGCGCCGAACCTCAAAGATTACGCTGCGAACTGGCCGCCGTGGCCGACGTGCAGGGCCCCGGAACGGGCGCCGCACTGCTGCTTCGTTTGGTGCCGCAGGCTAAAGCCACCAGCCACTTCACCGCGCTGAACGAACGCATTGAGGCGCTATCGCGCGAAATGGAGCGCCGGCGCGAGGCTGAGACGCTGCTGTGGCAAAAGAGCGAGTGGCTGGAGGTGGTACTGCGCAGCATAGGCGACGCTGTCATCGCCACCGACACCGACGGCCGCGTGGTCTTCATGAACCCCACAGCCGAAACGCTGACCGGTTGGCCGGCGGTGGATGCCACCAAGCGGGCCCTGACCGAGGTTTTCCGCACCGTCGATGCCGAGTCGCGGGCGCTGGCCGAGGACCCTGTCCAGCGCGTTATGACGACCGGCGCCATCGTTGGTTTGGCCAACCACACCGCGCTGCTGGCCCGCGACGGTCCGGAGTACCAGATTGCGGAGAGCGCAGCGCCGATCCGGGATAGCGGCGGCTTGATCGTAGGCGTCGTGATCGTCTTCAGGGACGTCACAGAAACCTACCGCGCGCGCAAGGCAATGGCCGCCATGACGGAGATGCACGAGCGCACCAGCGCCATGGCCAAGGTCGGAGGCTGGGAGCTCGACGTCAAGACCATGCGACCCTATTGGTCCCCCGAGACTTGTCGGATCCATGAAGTTGATCCCCCGGTCACCCCGCCGCTGGACAGGGCGATCGACTTCTACGCGCCCGAGAGCTTGCCCACCATCCAAGCGGCCATACGAGCCGCCATCGACCACGGCACGCCATTCGACCTGGAGTTACCCCTCATCACAGCCAAAGGCCGGCGGATCTGGGTCCGCACCCAGGGCTCTTGTGTGACCGAGGGCGGCAAGGTGGTCCGTCTGCTTGGCGCCTTCCACGACATCACCGAGCGCAAGCAGGCAGAGGCAGCGCTGAGTGGCAGCGAACAGCGCTATCGCGAGTTGTTTGACAGCAACCCGCAACCGATGTGGGTGTTCGACGTCGAGACATATGCCTTCCTGGCGGTCAATCTTGCTGCGATCCGACAATATGGTTATAGCCGCGACGAGTTTCTCGCGATGACCATCCTCGACATCCGACCGCCCGAGGAGGCCGTACGCCTGCGCCGGTATCTGGCCGGGGAGGGTAGCAGCCGGCAGGACGAGATGCGCTGGGTCCACAGACGCAAGGGTGGCAGTCTGATGCAGGTCGAGATCAAGTCCAGCAGTTTGGACTACGGCAACCGGCCTTCTCGTCTGGTGCTGGCCACGGACGTGACGGCGCGGGAACTGGCGAAGGCGGAGAGGATCCGCCTGAACGCCGAACTCGAACGCCATCGGCACCATCTGGAAGAACTGGTCGTCAGCCGCACCGCAGAACTGACCGCAGCACGGCAGCAGGCCGAGGAAGCCAACCGGGCAAAGAGCGCCTTCCTGGCCAACATGAGCCACGAGATCCGCACGCCTCTGAATGCGATCGTTGGCCTGAACCATCTGATTCGGCGCGAATCCCTCACGCCGACGCAGGCCGCTCGCTTAGAAAAGATCGACGCCGCGGGCCAACACCTGCTGTCGATCATCAACGATGTACTGGACCTGTCGAAGATCGAAGCCGGGCGGGTGCAGATCGAGAGCACCAATTTCCACCTGTCGGCCGTGCTCGACAATGTGCAGTCCCTTATCGCCGACGCCGCGCGTGCCAAGGGCCTGAGCGTCGAGGTCGACGGCAATGCCGTACCGATCTGGCTGCGGGGCGACCCGACGCGGCTGCGACAGGCCCTGTTGAACTTGGCGAGCAATGCGGTGAAGTTCACCGAGCAGGGCTCAATCGCTCTGAGGGCGAAGCTGCTGCAGACAGACGGCGATGAACTGCTGGTCCGTTTCGAGATCGAGGACACCGGCATCGGTATCGCGCCGGAACAACTGTCCCGACTCTTCCAGGCCTTCGAGCAGGCCGATGTATCCATCACACGCAAGTTCGGCGGCACCGGGCTGGGCCTGGCAATCAGCCAGCGGCTGGCAAGACTGATGGGTGGCGATTGCGGGGTCGAGAGCGAGCCGGGCGTGGGCAGCAAATTCTGGTTCACCGTCCGACTGCTGCGTGGCCATGGCGTACTTCCGGCCGAGCCATTGGTCGACCTGGCGGACGCCGAAATGCGACTGCGCCACCGCCACCGCGGGGCGCGCATCCTCCTGGTCGAGGACAACGAAGTCAATCTCGAGGTCACACTGGCGATGCTGCATGGCGTCGGCATGGATGTGGCGACTGCGATGGATGGCCGCGAGGCTGTGCGTCTGGCCGCCGCCGGCGTCTACGACCTCGTCTTGATGGACATGCAGATGCCCGAGATGGGCGGCCTCGAGGCGACGCGCGCGATTCGGGGCCTGAAGGGTTGGCAAACGCCACCCATCCTGGCGCTGACGGCCAATGCGTTCGATGAGGATCGGCAGGCCTGCGCCGCGGCTGGCATGGACGATTTCATCACCAAGCCCATGGAGGTCGGCCGGCTCTATGAAGCCTTGCTTCGCTGGCTGGACACCAGAAAGAGCGGCTTTGCTGATGCATCCGGGGTGGGAGCCCGGACCGGTTCGCAGGATCGACAGTGAGTAAAGGTCAAGTTTCTCGGGCGGATTGGTTCTTTGCCGCACGTTGGGCCGCGGGAAGTATTGAGTCGAACTCCGACCTTGATTGCCGCCTTCATAGCTAGTGACCTCGCCAGCAGATCGCGAACATGAGCCCCCGTTTCGGCCGACCTCGCACTGCTTTTTTAAGGCTCGTGGGATGCCTGCCGTTCGGTCATGGCTGTGCAATGCTCGGTAGTGGGCGCCGGCCAGTTATCCCACAAGCCTTAACAGACGCGTCGTTTTGCTTCGCGTAGGAAGACGGCTGTCTGGGCAACATGCTGCCATCGGCTCGCGCAGCAGGTTCGCAGAGTTGAGAACAAATTCCGGGCCTTTTCTTGATGCTCTCGAGGTCCCAGCCCCAGAGAATCTGGCACAAACGTGAAACTCTGGGCAGCACCTGTCTGGTGCATCGTTTGGCCGAGAGGGAGACTGATAACCGTGCTGGCACCTGCAGGCCGAGGCAACCTGGGACGTTTCGTACCCCTGGCCGTCGCGTTGCTTGGCAGCTGTCTGGCCGCCGCTGCGAGCCTGTGGTTGCAGCACCAGAACGACGCGCAGATCCATGCCGACTTCGAGCGCAGCGCCACACGCGTGGCCCAGATCATCGAGGTGCGGATGCAGCAACCGATTTTCGGACTGCGCGGTGCGGGCGGGGTCTACGCGGCGAGCAAACAGGTGCGCCGGAGCGAGTTCCGGGCCTACGTCGAGTCACGCGATCTGGCGCAGGAGTTCCCGGGCGTCCGCGGCTTCGGGTTCATCCAACGCCTAGAGCGCAGCGCCTTGCCTGCTTTCGTGGCCGCCGAGCAGGCCGACGAAGCGCCGCAATTCGCGGTGCGTGAACTGTGGGCGCTGGGCGAGGAAGACCTCTACGTCATCAAGTACATCGAGCCCGCCGTTTCAAACGCGGCGGCTCTGGGTCTGGACATCGGCTCCGAACCCATCCGGCGCGAGGCCGCCGAACGTGCTGTGGCCACGGGCCTGCCCACGCTCACAGCTGCCATCACGCTCGTGCAGGACACGAGGCGCAGCGCCGGTTTCCTCCTCTTTGTGCCGGTCTTCCGTAATGGCACCGACCCCACCACCCCGGCGCAGCGCCGTCAGGCCCTCGTCGGGCTGCTGTTTGCCCCGATGGTGGTCGGCGAGATACTCGCTGCCGTTCCGGATGTTGCGGCGGGGCTGGCCCACTTCCAACTCATTGACGCGACTATCGGCAACACCGTCTTCGACAGCGGCGATGACACGAGCAGCGGCTTGAGGGGTACCGATGTGGCGCCCCGGCTGGGCCGATTCCAGGAAGATCGCAAGCTATCGCTGCCTGGCCGCGACATGCTGCTGCGCGTGCGTAGCACGCCGCAGTTCGATGCCGCGCACAGCAATGCCGCGCCCTGGCTGCTGCTCGCAGGCGGCCTACTGACCAGCGTGCTGCTGGCCGGCCTGCTGCGCCAACAGATCAACGGGCGCGGTCGCGCCGAGGCACTGGCGCGGGCCATGACGGTCGACCTGCAACGGCTGGCTGCGGTCGCTCGTCGCACCAGCAACGCAGTCGTTATCACCGACGCCAGGCGCCGCATCACCTGGGTCAACGAAGGCTTCGAACGCATCAGTGGCTACAGCGCCGCCGAGGCGCTCGGCCAATCGCCAGGAGCCCTGCTGCAGGACGCCGGGACCGACGCCGCCACCGTAGCGGCGCTGCGCACGGCGCTGAATGCCTGCGAGTCTTTCCAGGGCGAGATCCTGAACCGCGCCAAGGATGGCCGCCGTTACTGGCTGGCGCTGGACATCCAGCCGCTGTACGACGACGACGGCTCGCACCAGGGTTTCATGGCGGTTGAATCCGACATCACCGAACGCAGGGCCGCGGATGCTGCGCTGCGCGCCAGCCAGGCGCTGTTGGACAAGACCGGGCGCATCGCGGGTGTCGGCGGCTGGGCTGTCGAACTCGAGTCGCAGGTCATCCGCTGGAGCGACCAGACCTGCCGCATCCACGACCGCGAACCCGGCCACCAGCCGGGCATGGAAGAAGCCATCAACTACTACGCGCCCGAGGCGCGTGCCGAGGTTGCGCAGGCGGTGCAGCGCTGCATAGAACGTGGCGAAAGCTTTGACATCGAGTTGCCGATGGTCACCGCCCAGGGCCGATCGATCTGGGTGCGTTCGGTGGGCGAACTGGAATCCGCCGACGGTCGGCCTCTGCGCTTGGTGGGCACCTTCCAGGACGTGACGGAACGCCATCAGCTCGAGGACGAGGTGCGGCGCAAGAGCGAACTGCTCACCAGCGTGATCGAGAACCTGCCCTGCGGGCTGAGCGTGTTCGACGGTGAGTTGCAGCTGGTGGCATCGAACACTGAGTTCCGACGCCTGCTGGACTTTCCCGACGCGCTGTTTGCTGGCGCCAGCACGCATTTCGAGGAGGTCATTCGCTTCAACGCCGGGCGCGGCGAGTACGGCCCAGGTGATGTCGAAGCCACGGTGCAGGCCATCGTCGCCCGCGCCAGACAGAGCACCGAGCCGCACCAGTTCGAGCGCGTCCGCCCCGACGGCACGCAGCTTGAGATCCGCGGCGGCCCGATGCCGGGCGGCGGCTTTGTCACGACCTACACCGACATCAGCGCACGCAAGCGCGCCGAGGCCGAGGTGCAGCGCGCCAGCGCCCTGCTGCGTGGCTCCATCGACGCCCTGGAAGATGCCTACGCGCTGTTTGATGCGGACGGGATCCTGGTGCTGTGCAACCAGCCCTACCGCGACCTGTACCCGCTGTGCGCGGAGCTGATGGTGCCGGGTGCGCGCTTCGAAGACATAGTCCGCGCCGGGGCCGAACGCGGCCAGTACGCCGACGCCATCGGCCGCGTTGATGCCTGGGTGGCCGAGCGCGTGGCCACCCATCGCCAGCCGTCGTCGAAGGTGACGCGGCGTCTGGGCGACGGCCGCATCCTGCGGATCGGCGAGCGCCGCATGGCCGACGGTCACATCGTGGGCTTCCACGTCGACATTACCGAGTTCGTACGCGCCACCGAGGCCGCGCAAGAGGCATCACGCTCGAAGAGCCAGTTCCTGGCCAACATGAGCCACGAAATCCGCACGCCCATGAACGCCATCCTGGGCATGCTGGCGCTGCTGAAAAAGACCGAACTCACCGCGCGCCAGGCCGACTACACCGGCAAGACCGAGGGCGCTGCACGTTCGCTGCTGGGACTGCTGAACGACATCCTCGACTTCAGCAAGGTCGAGGCCGGCAAGATGACACTTGACCTGCACCCTTTCCGGCCCGACCAGTTATTGCGCGACCTGGCCGTGATCCTGGCGTCCAACACTGCGGGCAAGCAAATCGAGGTGCTGTTCGACATCGACCCGCAGCTGCCTCCAGTGCTGGTGGGCGACGCGATGCGCCTGCAGCAGGTGCTGATCAACCTGGGTGGGAACGCGATCAAGTTCACCGCTCACGGCGAGGTGGTAGTTTCGGTGGCGGTGGTGGCGCGCGGCAGCGACTCGGTAACGCTGGAGGTGGCGGTGCGCGACTCCGGCATCGGCATTGCGCCCGAAAACCAGCAGCACATCTTCAGCGGCTTCTCGCAGGCCGAGGCCTCGACCACGCGCCGTTTCGGCGGCACCGGTCTGGGCCTGGCGATCTGCCAGCGCCTGGTAGGCCTGATGGGGGGTGAACTGCAACTGGATAGCGCGGTGGGCCGCGGCAGCCGCTTCTACTTCCGCGCTGAACTGGCCGTCGGCTCCGACGCGGCCGGTGCCGAGCTTGCGCCGCTGCGCCTGCGCCAGCCCGTCGCGCTGCGCGTGCTGGTGGTCGACGACAACCCGCTGGCCCGTGAACTGATGGGGCGCTTGGCTGAATCGCTGGGCTGGCAGGTGACGCTGGCCGACAGCGGAGAGGCGGCGCTGGCCTGCCTGGAAGACGCCGCCGCCGCCTTCGATGCCGCCTTCATCGACTGGCAGATGCCGGGACTGGACGGCTGGCAGACCTGCCAACAGATCCGCGGCCGCTGTAAGGCGGGTGCGAAACCGCTGCTCATCATGGTCACGGCCCACGGCCGCGACATGCTGTCGCAGCGCAGCCAAGAAGAGCAGGCGCTGGTGCACGGCTTCCTGGTCAAGCCTGTCACGGCCTCGATGTTGTACGACGCCGTCGTCGATGCGCGTTCAGATCCCGAAGCGCTGCAGGCCTCCCGCAGCGCATCATCGCCTGCGGTGCAGCGCTTGCCCGGCCTGCGCCTGCTGGTGGTGGAAGACAACGCCAACAACCAGCAGGTGGCGCGCGAACTGCTCGAGGACGAGGGCGCCCTGGTGCAGATTGCCGACAACGGCCTGCTCGCGGTCGAGGCGGTGGCAGCGGCGGACCCTCCGTTCGACGTCGTGCTGATGGACCTGCAGATGCCGGTGATGGACGGCTACACCGCCACCACCCGCATTCGCCAGGACTTACAAAAACTGACGCTGCCCATCGTCGCCATGACCGCCAACGCCATGGCCACCGACCGCGAGGCCTGCCTGGCGGCGGGCATGAACGACCACGTCGGCAAACCTTTCGACCTGGACCACCTGGTGGCCGTTCTGCTGCGGCTGGCAGGTCGTGCTGCAGTCGCCATCGCTGCACGACCTGACCAGGCCGCGGTCCCAACGCTGCCGGCCGAGGTGCTGGACGCGGCGGGCTCCGCCGGGGTTGACATCGAACGGGCACTGGCCCGGCTGGGCGGCAAGCTCAAGGTTTTCGGCCGCACCCTGCGCAGCTTCACGGCCGATCTGCAAGGCCTGCCCGAAAAACTAGACCGTCTTTCGCAGTGCGGCGAGCGCGACGAGGTGCGCCGCGAACTGCACACGCTCAAGGGTGTGGCCGCCACCGTCGGCGTCACGGCGCTGGCCAAGCTGGCCGGCGAGGCTGAGGCCCAATTCACCAGCCTGTCACTGCCAGCCGAGGATGCTGCCTGCATATCGCGTGTCGGCGTAGCCATCCAAACGGCCGAGTCGTCGTTGGCATTGCTGTACGTAACGCTGGACGGCATCCCGCAGACAGCAAAGGACGTTAGCTCGTCCGCTCCAGCTGCCGCGCTGACTCCCTCAGACACGGCCCTGCTAGCCGAGCTGCTGAAGACCGTGCAGAGCTTGCTGCAGGCGTCGGACCTCGACGCGGCCAACGCCTTGCAGACCCTGCGCATCCGCTTGCCTGCGGTGGCCGGGGTACGGTTCGACGCCCTGGAAGCCGCCGTCGAATCGCTCGAATTCGAATCCGCCCTGTCGCTTTGCGGCGAGTGGATGCTGGAGTGTGAAAAATGAACTCTGCTGAACCCGGCGTCGCCAGCCTGCTGTCACAGAGCGCTGTACAGACCGCGGCAGCCGCTGACGAGCGGCCGCGGCTGCTGGTCGTCGACGATCAGCGCGCCAACATCCAGGCCCTGTTCCAGGTGTTCCAGGCCGACTACAAGGTGTCGATGGCCACCAGCGGCGAGCAGGCGCTGGCGTTGTGCCGCAGCCAACCTCCCGACCTGGTCCTTCTGGACGTGGTGATGCCGGGCATGGACGGCTTCGAGGTCTGCCGGCAGTTGAAGGCCGACGACGCCACCAAGGACATCCCGGTGATCTTTGTCACCGGGCACAACGACGAGGAGGCCGAGACACGCGGGCTGGACGTCGGCGGCGCCGACTTCATCTCGAAGCCCATCAACCCGCGCATCGTGCGCGCCCGCGTCAAGACCCAGTTGACGATGAAGCGCCAGTCGGACCTGCTGCGACAGTGGGTCTACATCGACGGCTTGACGCGGGTCTGCAACCGCCGCTGCTTCGACGAGCACCTGGCCAGCGAATGGGACCGCGCCGCCCGCCTGGGAGCGCCGCTGAGCGTGGGGCTGGTCGACGTCGACCTCTTCAAGCGCTACAACGACCACTACGGCCACCCGGCTGGCGATGAGTGTCTGCGGCGCGTGGCGGCGGTGATGACAGCGAGCCTGAAACGTCCGACCGACATGGTCGCCCGCTACGGCGGCGAAGAGTTTGGCCTGCTGTTGCCGGACACCGACGCCGCCGGTGCGCTGCACTTGGCAGGCCAGATTCGCGAAGGCCTGCGGCTGGCGCAGATCGACCACGTCGAGTCAAGCGTCGGGCCATTGCTCACCATCAGCGTCGGCCTGTGCACTTGGACGCCCAGTGTCGCTGGAAGCGCCGAGGCGCTGCTGGCGGCTGCAGACGCGCAGCTGTACCTGGCTAAGTCACGTGGCCGCGATCAGGCCTGTGGAGCGCTGCTAGCCGGGAGCAGCTGACACTGGGCCATCGACGAAGCTGAAAACAGGTTCGGCGGCATCGCGACCTTCATCGGACCAGACCGCAAGTGGTCACTCAGCAGGTAGCGATCACTGATGGCATGACGCAGTAGGCCAATTGGGCAACAAGGCGGCCACCCGCCGTGCCAAACTGTCGGTTACATCTGCGTTTGCCCCAAACTCGGAGCGTTCATTGCGTTTTCGTCCCGCCTGGACCGTACCCCGCCTGCTGTATCTGCTCGCCGCCGGCGTGATTGCGCCGATGGCGCTGCTAGTCAGCTACAACGTCTGGCAGCAATACCAGAGCGGCAAGGCGCTGGCCCAGGCCGAGGCGCTGCGCCTGGCGCAGCTCACGGCAGACACGGCAGAGACCTTCATCAAGGACGCCCGCGGCGTGCTCACCACGCTGGCGCAGCGGCGGCAGATGCTGGCCAAGATCACAGATCCGGGGCAGCCCTGCGACGAGATCTTCCCCACCTTCAAAGAGTTCTACCCCCAGCTGTCGAACATGAGCTTGTCGACGCCAGCGGGCTTCCTGGTTTGCTCGTCGTTGCCCCAGCCTGACAACCAGCCCTTGCCGGTGGCCCACATGGCCTGGTTTCAGCAGGTCTACCAGCGCAAGGACTTCGTGGTCGGGCCCATCGTCTACGGCCCTATTAACAAGAACTGGATCACGGTGCTGGCCGAACCGGTGCGTGATGGCAGCGGCAAGATGGTTGGCGCCTTGCAGACCCCGATCGACCTGCTGAAGTTCAGGCTGGTGCCAGCAGCCGAGCGGCTGCCTTCGAAAATCTTTATCGCCATTGTCGACATTCGCGGCAACGTTGTCGCCCGTTCACGCGAAGCCGAGCGTTTTGTCGGCAGCAACCTGCTCGACAAGTCGGAGATCCTGCGCATTGCCGTCAAGCAGCGTCAGGGGACGGCGGAGTCCGTCGGTGCCGAGCGCATCCCGCGCTTCTATGGTTTCACGCCCGTGGCAGGCACCGACTGGATTGCCATGGCGGGCATCGATGCCGACTACGCACTGGCCAGCGTCACGCGCAGCGCGCAGGCCAGTGCAATGGCGGCGGCGGGCATCGTCGTACTGGTGATGCTGCTGGCGGTGCTGCTCAGTCGCCGTATTGCCCGGCCCATTCACGCACTCAGCGTGGCGGCACGGCGTGCCGGTGGTGGCGGCCTAGACGTGCGCGTGCCCACGGACGGCCCGATCGAACTGGCCGAAGTAGGGCGCGAGTTCAACCTCATGCTCGACGCCATCGGCGACACGCAGGCACGGCTGCAGCACAGCCAAGCCCGGCTCAAGCTGGCGCTCGAAGGCTCGCGCATGGCGATCTGGGATCTGGAGATTCACAGCGGGTCGGTGTACCTGTCAGAGACCTGGTCCGAATTGCTGGGTGGGCCTCACGTGACCACCCAGTTGTCGCTACGTGGGCTGTTGCGCCTGATCCCAGATGCCGACAGGACGCTGGTGACGGCCGCTTTCAGAAAAGTGCTGCGGCAGGGCGAGGACGACTTGCTGGCAGAGCACCGCTTCAAAACCCGCACCGGCCAGACGCTCTGGGTGGCCACCCAGGGCCGCGTCTCCGAGCGCGACGCGGAACGCCGTGCCAGCCGGATGCTGGGGGTCATCGTCGACATTTCAGAACGCCGCCATCGCGATGATGAAATCCACCGCCTTGCCTTCTTCGACACGCTGACATCGCTGCCCAACCGGCGTATGTTGACCCAGGAGGTGACGAAGGCGCTGGCCCGGGCGCGTCGGGCGCGTCTGTTCGGCGCACTGATGTTTATCGACCTCGACCGTTTCAAGAGCATCAACGACGCCCGTGGCCACGCCACCGGCGACGCCTTGCTCAAGACCGTGGCCGCGCGTCTTCAGGCGCTGACGCGCGAGGGCGACACCGTCGCCCGCATGGGCGGCGACGAGTTCGTCGTGCTGGCCACCGGCCTGGCCGACAACGCCGCCGACGCCGCGCGCTCGGCCCACCTCCTGGCGGAAAAGATGCGTGCGGCGCTCGAAGTACCCTACGAGATCGATCAGCAGTTCTTTACCTCCAGTGCCAGCATCGGCGTGGCCCTGCTGGTGATGGACGACCAGACTGTCGACAACCTGCTGCGCGAGGCCGACATCGCCATGTACCGCGCGAAGAGCGCCGGGCGCAACCAGATTGCGTTCTTCCAGGCCAGCATGCAGGCCGAAGTCGAACAGCGCCTGACCGTTGAAAATGATCTTGCGCAAGCCATCGAGCGCCAGCAGATGAGCCTGCACGCCCAATCGCAGATGGATGCCAAGGGCCGGCTGATTGGTGCCGAGTTGCTGCTGCGTTGGCGTCACCCCGAGCAGGGCATGATCCCGCCGCTGCATTTCATCGAGGTGGCCGAAGAGACCGGCTTGATCGTGCGCATCGGCGATTGGGTCTTGAACCAGGCCTGCCTGCTGGTAAAGGAGCTGCGCGCGACCGGACACGACATCCCCCTGTCGGTGAACATCAGCCCGCGGCAGTTCCGCTTCCCCGGCTTCACCGAGCGCGTTCAGGAAGTGCTGCAGGCCCACGACGTGCCGGGCAGCAGCCTGATCTTCGAAGTTACCGAAAGCCTGTTGGTCGGCCCAGTGGACGCCACCATCCTCCGCATGAACGAGCTGCGCGCGGTGGGCATCCGTTTCTCGATCGACGATTTCGGCACCGGCTATTCCAGCCTGGCCTACCTGAAGCGCCTGCCGCTGTACGAGCTGAAGATCGACAAGAGTTTTGTCGACGGCATACCGGACGACCACAACGACACCGAGATCGTGCAGATGGTCATCTCACTGGCCAAATTGCTAAAGCTGCGCGTGGTGGCCGAAGGCGTCGAGACGCTCGAGCAAGCGAACTTCCTGACGAACCGAGGCTGCGAGTCGATGCAGGGCTACTTCTTCAGGCGGCCCGTGCCCACCAGCGAGTGGCTCGTCGATCTTCGTTCGGGCAGCCTGGTCAGGCTGCCTGCACCTTGAGCCCGCCGTATTGCACGACCCTATCGAACCTGCCTTTGGATTCGGGCCGAAGTCTGTAGACACCGCAAATGTCGGCTTTACCGACGCCATTTCAAACCTTCCACTGGCAGTTGTGGGTCGAACTGAGCCAGTCGCTGCAGGCAAGAGCGGTCGGTCGCGTCATGCCTCAACCGTGGCAGCGGATGGGCGACCTCAATCGGGAGTGAAGCAGTCAGTCGAGGCCGCCGAGCGTCAGTGACCGGTGCTGGAGCAAGCGGTCATTCAGGGCCCTGGCTGCGCCTGACTCAGATCAGTCTGGAGCCGTCCTTCAAGGTGTGGAGGTCTTCTCGGCGGCGGTTGCTGCCGGTGGCCTCGCTCAACCTCGCGAGTGCGTTGCCTTCGTCGGGGCGGTCAAGCCGACGCGATAGAGAAGGGGCCAACCCGCCCGTCAATATGGGGCGGCCAGACGCTCACGTGCGATGGACCCGGCACAGGTGTCCAAACTTTGCTACTGACAGTGCTGAACCAGAAGCTGACACTTCTCTGCATGCGCAGGAATTGGCCAGCGCAGATAACCTAATCGAACAGGAGTTTGGAATGAGCAAGTCCGGTGTTGGTGGAAATTCGGGTGGTCAGCGCCAGGGGGGCGGTACGCCGGCTAACGGCCCGAGCAAGACGGGCAACCCATCTGGTGGCGGTCGAGGTAACAATCCGCCAAAGCGTTGATCACGGTCACCAGGTTCGGTGTCGCGTGAAGTTAGGTTCCGCTCGCGACCTCGTCCCTCTCCTGCCAGTGCGCTATCCATAACGGGTAGCGCCGACGACACCACGTCTCCGGTGTGGTGTCGTTCATCAGCTGCATCCAGCGAATCCGCTCATCCGCCGAGCGATCGATTGCATGCAAACGCCTCGCAATTTGCAATACCTTATGCAACCGCCGAGCTGCCCAGTAGTGCGCACCGATCACAGTAAGCTCCGCTTGAACCACACCCCCAACGTCATACCGCGACTTCAGGACGGATAGGACAAGCTGGCCCAATTTTGTACCCGATGGAAAGACGGCGTCGCTGCTCCACCGCTTCAATGTGGACTCGTCAATGACGGCTGGAGCTTGGCCCTTCGCGTTCAGCGCAAGCAGACCTTCTAGTGTGACCACACCGAATCGAGTTTGAATCCAGCGTATGAGATTGCCCCCAGGCGTGCATCGTTTCCCATCATCCGTGCCGACAAGATAGGAAAAGCTCTGGCTCCCCTTCTCTCCTCTACGTAGCTGCATTGCTACATCGACGCGTGCCACTTGAGACAGAAGAAACTCACAGAGGCAAGCCACTCGAGCAGGCAGCGCCGTAACTTCAGATGTCGCGCTGGTCAGGCAACCTAGGGCCGTGTCGGTCGCGTAAGGCCGCAGTCGTTGGTCGAAGGCGATTGCTGCTGCTACGCGGTCAAATGATTTGTCACGCAAATCGGCCAAGATTGCAAGGCAAGCCTGCTCGACTTCGATTGCATGATCCATAGCTATGCGCTGATGGAACGGGACGCGCTCTCCGAGCCCCGCCTTCCAGCACTGCCAGAGACCCACGCTCTCTGCTTCAGAGATTGCGACCGGATCGCCATAGATTGCGCGTCGGATCAGATCAAGCAGCGGGGGAACTTCGCGGCCTTTTGGATAAAGTGCGTCGAGCTGAACAATCAGCTGCCGCTGCGACTGTCCTGGCTGGCAACGCATAACGCGTTCAAAGATCTTGAACAGGTACTCTCGTCCATCAGCCTTGAGGGCTGCTCGTAGTGAGATGCCATCTAGTTTCGCGTCAGCTTCTGGCGTCAGGAGAAAGACACTGCACAGGGCAAGTGGCTTTGGCCGGCCTGAAGAAGGCCGCCGGACTGGTCGTGAGGCTGGTTGGGTCGGCACGATGAGCTGTCAGCGAAGAGAAAGAGTATCAGCGCTTCTTACACGTCTCGGCGCCACGACCGCCTCGTTTGCAGGGTACAGCTTTGCAGCGGTTGCGGTCGGTGGTCGACGCGACCTCAATGCACGGTCACGGCCACGCAGCAGTCATCGGCCCGGCGCTGATCGCGCATGCTCTATGACCGCTGATGGAAGTGCAGCCGACATCCCAAGCGCCGAGGCCCACCGGGGTCGCTTGAACGACCGCTGTCCCCGTAGGCGAACTGGAACTCCCGACCCAAAGCCGCCCGTCAGTCTTTCCGGAAGCCGTCGGACGCTCGGACCGGCCTCCTACGGATTGGGCGGCCACAAAGCCGCTGGTCGTGGCCATCGGGACCCGGCCACAAGCGGTCGTAGCCGGCGGGCTCGCAATTCCTGGCGCGACCTACCGGCGAAGGGCCGCTTTTCGGCGCCCTACCTGGACGGCACTACTTCCCAACCCGGCCATGAGCCGTCTTTGGGGAAAGGCGGCTTCCGGGCTCCCGCGCCAGCGGACGGCCGGCTCTCCAGCGTGAGATCGGCGTACCCTTCACGCAAGCCGGACGCCGCACCTGTTGTCGGCCTCGCTTTTCAATCGGCCCCGGAGCAAACCGATCACGTCCTCCCCCAGCCGAAAAATGTTCGCGGCACCGATCTCCTTCAACTGGCCGCTCCGCTGCAGCATGTCCAGCGCATCCTGTTTCGGATTGAAGAGATAGAGACCTCCTCCGATCGCCCGCCGCCTTTGCGCCTCCCGTGCCAGGAGGTTGGCACCGGCGAGGTCGATGAAGTTGATACCTGAGGCCACCAGCAGAACGTGCCGGTGCTCCGGGTTGCGCTCGTCGATGGCCTGAAGCAACTCCTCCAGGTGACTGACCGCGCCAAAGTACAGGGACCCGTTCAGCCGCACGATCTTGAGCCCGGGATCGACAGGCCCGTTGGATGCCTGCGGCGCGAACACTGGCGGAAGCATCCCGGGCACCGGGAACACCTCCTCCAGTCTCGGCTGCGAGGTGCGTCGAAGGTAGAGCATCAACGACAGCAGCACCCCCAGGTAGACCGCGTACTCGAGGTGCAGCGTCAGGGTGGCGGCAAAGGTCACGGCGAGAACGGCTGTCTCCTGCCGACTGGCACGCACGATCTCCCTGATGTGAGCGAAGTCGATAAGCCCCCAGGCCACGACGAACAGGATGCCCGCCATGACCGGCGCCGTGAGGTAGCGCGCGAACGGCGCCAGGAAGATCAGCATGGCCAGCAGAAAGAAGGCCGAGAACACCGCCGAAAGCGGCGTGCGGGCGCCGGCAGCGTAGTTCAGCCCCGAGCGGTTGAACGACCCACTCGATGCATACCCCGAAAAGAAGGCGCCCGCCACATTCGCGAGGCCCTGTCCGATGACCTCCTGATTGCCGTCGATCCGCTGCCCGCTCTTCAGTGCAATGGCCCGCGCAATGGCCACGGCTTCGGTGAGGGAGAGCATCGCGACCGTGATGGCAATAGGCAACAACTGCTCGATCGTGGCGAGTGACAGATCCGGCATCGACACTGGCGGCCATCCCACCTGCAGCGCGCCGATGCTCTCGATGCCGGTGCGTCTCGCACCGAGTGTGGCATCGAGTGCAACGCCCAGCAGACTGCCAGCCAGCATGGCCACGATGAGGTGCGGGACCTGCTGCAGCCAGCGACGGGCCGCGACACTGGCAATCACCGTGCCGGCTGCGACCGCCGTAACGAACGGATTGATCTGGGACAACCGGGTCAGCAGTTCCCTTGCCACGTCGAAGGGGCTACTGCCACGAGGAATATCCACCCCGAAGAAGTGTCCGGCCTGGCTCGCCACGATCAGGACTGCTGCACCGGCCGTGAATCCGACGACCACGGTGTGCGACACGAAGTTCACCAGCGTGCCCAGGCGCAGCAACCCCAGCAGCAGCTGGAACATACCCACGATGAGGGTGAGCGCGAGCACGAGCCGAACGTACTCATCCGTGCCAGCCGGTGCCAGCGGGCTGATCGTGGCGAAGATGACGAGCGAGATCGCGGTGGTCGGCCCCGACACCAGGTGCCATGACGAGCCCCAGAGTGCAGCGACGATGGCTGGGACCATCGCGGTGTAAAGGCCGTATTCGGGCGGCATGCCCGCCACGGTGGCGAAGGCCACGCCCTGGGGCACAAGGATGATGCCCCCGGTCAACCCGGCCACGGCGTCGAACCTCAACGTGTGGCGATCGACGCGTCGCCACCAGCGCAGGAACGGGAACCACTGGTGCCAGCCCATCAGCGGCGTCCCGGCCGGCGTGTCGTGCGACGGTGTGTTCGCCCGGGCCTCAGTCCAACTGCAGGTCGGCGGTCTTCACCACCTTTGTCCACTTCGTGGACTCGGCGTTGACGAAGGCCGCGAAGTCCTTCGGGGTGCTGTAGGACACCTCGTCACCCTGCGCCTCGAGAGCAGTGCGGACGGCGGGGTCCTTGAGGGCTGCGGCCAGGGCCTCGTTGAGCGCCTGCACGATCTCGGGCGACGTTCCCGCGGGCGCGAACAGCCCCCACCAGGCGTTGGCCTCGAAACCTTTCATGCCGGCCTCGTCAAGCGTCGGCAGGTTGGGAAATGCCACAGACCGCTTGCGGCCTGTCGTGGCGAGCGCGCGCAGCTTCCCGGACTTGACCATGCCCTGCACTACCGGGATGTGGTTGATCGAGTACGCGATGTCGCCCGCGATGAGGGCCGTGAGCGCACCGGGGCCACCGCTGTAGGGGATGTGCGCAGACGGCAGCTGGTTCGCCTGCTTGAACAGCTCGGCGGCCAGTTGCGGGAAGGTGCCGTTGCCATTGCTGCCGTAGAAGGCGCGGACCCCTTGCGCCTTCAGGTACTGCGTCAGCTGCGGAACATCCGTGGCCGGCACTTTCGACCCAGTGACCAGCACCAGCGGGCCCGAGCTGATCTGGCCGACGGGCGTGAAGTCCTTCTTCGCGTCGTATTGCAGCTTCTTGTAAAGGGCCGGGCCGAACACCTGGGTCGCCGATCCTCCGAGCAGCAGCGTGTAGCCGTCCGGCTTGGCCTTCGACACAAAGGCGGCGCCGATGGTCCCGCCGGCGCCGGCCTTGTTCTCGACGACGACCGGAGCGCCCAGGGCAGCGGCCATCTTCGGGCCGACGGTGCGCGCCACCAGGTCGACCACACCGCCGGCCGGGAACGGGACCACGATGCTCACGGGGCGGTTGGGGTATTTGTCCTGCGCTGTGGCGGGCACGGCACCGGTCGCAGCGGCGATGGCCAGGAGAATGTCGCGGCGGTTCATGTTCATGGGGGGCGTCCTGGAGTGGTTCAAATCAGCATCGGCTGCTGGGGCTTCGGGGTGACCTGCTGGCGACTGGCGATCGCGCCACGGAGCTGCCACACCAGCACTTCGTGCACGAGCGAGTCCCGCAAATCGCGGTGGTCCGGCGATGTCCAGAGATTGCGCAGCTCGCCCGGGTCCGACTCCAGGTCGTAGAGCTCGCCCTGGTCTTCGCCGAGGTAGTAGACGACTTTCCACTTCGTGTCGCGGCGCATCACCATGTACTCAGCGCCGGTCTGGATGTGGTCGCGGGCGAGCTCCGACCACACTTCCTGCCGGATGTCGGTCACATCCCCGTTGAGGATCGGCCACAGCGACTTCGCCTCGAACGCCTTCGGTGGTGTCAGGCCTGCGGCCTCCAGGATCGTCGGCGCGACGTCCATCAACTGCACCAGCGCCGGGCTGCTGCGCGGCACCACACCGTTCTTCGACCAGAGGATGAGCGGCACCTTCACCGAGCTGTCGTACATCGTCCACTTCTGGATGTGGCCGTGGTCGCCCAGCGCGTCGCCATGGTCGGACGTGAAGATGACCAGGGCGTTGTCGAGGTAGCCCTTTTCGTCCAGCGTCTTCAGGATCTCGCCGACCTTGTCGTCGATCATCGTCACGTTGGCTGCGTAGTGGCGGCGGATGCGCAGCAGGTCTTCGCGGCTCGGCTGGTCCGTCCAGGAGACCGAGTCGTAGTTGTTGCGGATCATGTTGTTGCGCAGCTGTCCCTGGGATCGCGGTTGCGCGGCGAGTTCCTCCGCGGTGACCTCCGGCACCGGGATGTCGACGTCCTGGTACATCTCCAGATAGCGCGGCAGCGGGTCGTAGGGCGGGTGCGGCCCCGGGAATCCGATCTGCAGGAACAGCGGGGCCTCGGACCTGCGCTCCTTGAGCCACCACACCGCGTGGTCGCCGATGAACATGTCCGAGTGCATGTCTTCGTCGAGGTGCCATGGGAAGGCACCGAGGGCTCGCTGGTAGCCCTCGGGGTCGGCCGCGTGACGCGTGTAGCGGCTCGGCTTCTCGAGCTTGCGCGCATGCAACGCCTTGTCCCACTCGTCATACAGCGCCCGAGGGTGCTCGTCCAGGAACAGTGGCCGGTCCTTGTTTTCGACGAAGAAGCGCTGGTGGAAACCGCCCTTCGCGTCGTAGGGGTTGATGTGCATCTTGCCGATGTTCACGCAGTGGTAACCGGCATCGGCCAGCGACTTCACCCAGGTCGGCTCCCAAGGATGGAAGTTCGTGAACACGCCCGTGGCGTGCGGGTACTGGCCCATGAACAGGCTGGCACGCGAGCCCACGCACACGGGCGACGTCACGTAGCAGTTGGTGAAGGCGGCGCCCTCGCGCGCCAGCTTGTCGAGCACGGGCGTCTTCATCCAAGGTGCGCCCAGCGCATTGATGGTGTCGACGCGCTGTTGGTCGGTGATGATGAGGATGATGTTGGGCTTGCCAGTCACTTCGATGGACCTCCTGAGATCGGCTTGCTGTCCACGATGCGCTCCAGGGTGAGGTAAGGCGCGACGGCCGACAAGTCGGGCGTCGCGCCGAGCCCTGCAAGTTCGGGCAGCGTCACCGCGCCGCCGCGAACGGGTGGCAGTCCGCCGACCAGCAGCTCACGCAGCGGATTGGGGTTGGCATCGACTTCGGCAAACCCTTCGCCGCCGAGGGCGGCCTTCAGGTGCAGCGTCGCGAGCAGACCGATGCCGCCGCCCAGCCAGTGCGGGCACAGCCATGCCGAGGCCCTTGACGCCCCTTCGCCAAGAGGCAGGCAACCGGTGAATCCGCCCCACTTGGCCACGTCGGGCTGCAGCACCTTGAGGCATCGGGCGTCGAGGAAGCGCGCGAAGTCGCAGGCACGCAGGTTCTCGCCGGCTGCCAGTGGGATGGGCGAGCGCTGCGCGAGCCGCTGCCACTGTTCAATGGACGCATCTGCCGCGATCGGCTCTTCCAGCCACAGCGGCGCGAATGCGGCAAGGCGCTCGGCCATCTGCTGAGCCTCTTCGACACCCCAAGCCTGGTTGGCATCCACCATGAGCCGGGCCGAATCCCCCAGTGCCGACCGCAGAGTCGACAGGTTGGCGACATCGCGCTCGGCGCCGAAGCCCACCTTCAGCTTGAAGGCCGTGAACCCCTCGGCGGCCTTGGCGGCGGCCAGACGCTCGGGCTGTGTCGGGTTCAAGCCCGACGCGTAGACCTTCACGACACCGCTGCGGCCACCGAGCATCCGCCACAGCGGCACTGCCTCGCGGCGCGCCGCAAGGTCCCACAACGCGATGTCGACACCGGCGATCACCTGCGCCAGCGGGCCGGGCTCGCCAGACTGGATCGCAAGGATGTGCGTCGCCGCCGTCAGCGCTTTGAAACACTCCGAGGGGGACGACCACGCGCGCGCCAGGGCCAGCGGGGCGACCGTTTCGGCAAGCAGCTTGGCGCGATGCTCCGCGCCCACGGTGGGGAAGTTGCACCAGATCTCGCCCCAGCCTTCGCAGCCGTCTTCGTCGATGGCGCGCACGACGACTGCCGCGCGGTCGCGCAGCACGCCAAACGATGTCTGGACCGGCGTCTCGACAGGCACCCGGTAGACCGAGGCGCGGATGGACCGCAACCGGATCGACGCCATCACGTGCCCAGGTAGACCGAGTGTTCCGTCGTGTAGAACGCCGCTGCGCTCGGCCCGACGGAATAGGCACCAACCCCTGAAGCCTTGATGCCGCCGAAAGGCATGTGGCTGTCCGGCACCGTGCCGTGGTTGACGTGCAGCATGCCGGTCTGGCACTCGTCGACGAAGCGCGCGATCGCCTTCGCATCGTTGGAGAAGAAGGCCGCGGTCAGGCCATAGTCGACGCTGTTGAGGATGTCGATGGCCTCGTCCAGCGTGTCGTATTCGATGAGGCTGATGACGGGGCCGAAGATCTCTTCCCTGGCGGCGGCGCTGTCTGCGCGCACGCGGTCGAGCACCGTCGGCGCGTAGAAGTAGCCGCCCTCGCAGCCGTCGATGGCGACTTCGGTGCCGCCGGCCAAGACCTCTGCACCATCCTCACGGGCCTGTCGCACGGCCGCCTTGACCTGTTCCAGCTGCGCGCGATGGGTCATCGGGCCGAGTTGCGTCGCAGCCTCCGCGCCTCCGCCCAGCCGTATCACCGATGCGCGTCGTGCAAGCCCCGCGGCGACATCGGCGTGCAAGCCTCGCTGAACCAGCACGCGGCTGACCGCGGTGCATCGCTGCCCCGAACACATGAGTGCGGCGTTGCTCACCTGGTCCAGGCACGCGTCGAGGTCGGGCGCGTCGTGGATCACTGCGGCGTTCTTGCCACCCAGTTCGAGCGAGACCGCCGCTAGGTTGGCCGCGGTCGCGGCCACGATGCGCCGGCCCGTCGCGACGGAGCCTGTGAACGTCACGCCGTGCACACCGCCATGCGAGACCAACGCGCTGCCCACATCGGCACCGCCGTGGATGACCTGCAGCAGGCCATCGGCCAGCAAGCCCGACGCCAGTTCACCGAGCAGGCAGACCGCTGCTGGCGTGAACTCCGAAGCCTTCACGATCACCGCGTTGCCGAAGCCCAGGGCGGGCGCGATCTTGCGCATCGGTGTCATCACCGGGAAGTTCCACGGCGTGATCGCGACGATCACCCCGCGCGGCCTGCGCATCACCAGGTTGCGCACGCCTGCGCGCAGCGACGGCACATGGCGCGAGCCATCGCCTGCCATGACGTGCTGGAGCATGAAGCGGGACTCCGCGCAGGCCTTGGTCACCTCGCCGCGGCTTTCCACAAGGGTCTTGCCCTGCTCGGCGGTGATCGCCCGCGCCAGGTCCTCCTTGTGCGCTTCGATGCGGTCGATGTAGCGCGCCAGCACCTCGCAACGCTGCGCCGCGGGCAACCGAGCCCAGGGCTGCTGCACCTGCTTGGCCGCCGCGACCGCTTCAGCGACCAGCGACGCGTCGGCCAGCGAGTAGCGCCCGACGACTTGCGCCGGTCGCGCCGGGTTGAACGTGTCGAACCGAGAGGGTGTGTCGCGCCACGCGCCGCCGATGAGGTTGCCGTAGGTGTAGGTCATGCGAGTGCCTCGGACCGAGCCGCTCGAGCAACGGATCGCTCGTTGATGACGAGAGCGGAGCCCTTTTCGCCGATCATGATGGTCGGTGCATTGATGTTGGCCGATGTCATCCGCGGCATGACGGATGCGTCGATGACCCGCAGCCGCGAAACGCCATTGACCTTCAGTTCGGGATTCACCACGGCGCGGTCGTCGCTGCCCATTCGGCAGGTGCCGCTGGGATGGAAGACCGTGCTGCCCTGGTCGCATGCGAACTGAAGGAGGGCATGCTCGGACCAATCACTCGCCTGCGGCAGCACATGCGCGTCGATCAAGTCGCTGAACGCAGGCTGCCTGTAGATGTCGCGCAGCATGCGGATGCCGTCGGCGAGTGTCTTGCGATCGATGTCAGTGGTCAAATAGTTCGCCTGGATGCGGGGCGCCTGGAACGGGTCCGTCGACAAGATGGTGACCGTACCGCGCGACTCGGGCCGGCACTGGCATGCTGTGGCCGTGAAGCCGGCGAAGCGGTGCAGGGGTTCACCCGGTTTGTCCACGGACAGGGGCATGACCGCGAACTGCACGTCAGCGCGCTCGTCGCGCGCGTGGCGTGTGCGGGCGAAGCCGCCCACCTGCCCCGCGCCGACGGTGAGCGGCCCCCTGTTGAACAGCAGCCACTCCAGTCCCATGGCCGCGAGCTTGAGCGGATTGCGAACATCGTTGTTCATCGAGTGCGGCTTGCGCAGCTTCACGATCGTCCGGGCCTGGTAATGGTCCTGCAGGTTCGAACCGACTTCGGGCGCGTCGACGACGACGGGTACACCCGCCCGTTTCAGGACTGGGGCGGGACCGACGCCCGAGAGCTGGAGCAACTGGGGCGACTGGATGGCGCCGGCGGAGACAATCACTTCCGCATCGGCGTATGCGGACTCGGCCTTGCCGTTGCGCACCCACTCGACACCCACCGCACGCGTGCCTTCGAAGCACACGCGCGAGACCTGCGCGCCCGTCACGACGGTGAGGTTCGCGCGCTGCAGCGCCGGCCGCAGGAAGGCCACTGAAGCGCTGGAGCGCCATCCGCCGGCGATGGTGAGCTGGAACCGGCCGACGCCGTAATCCGTCTCGCCGTTGAAGTCGTCGTTGGCCGGCAGGCCGAACTGCTGCGCGGCGCCGAGCCAGTGACCGCAGTAAGGATGGTCGTTGCGCAACTCGGACACGCCGAGTTCACCGGATGTCCCGTGGTAACTCGACTCGGGGCCGCTGAAGGCCTCGGACCTCTTGAAGAAGGGCAGAACGGACCCGTAGTCCCAGCCGGTCGCACCCTCGGCGGCCCAGTGGTCGAAGTCCTGGCGCTGCCCGCGAAGGTAAAGAAGCCCGTTGATCGAGCTGGAACCGCCCAGGATGCGACCGCGTGGCCACGCAATGGAGCGCCCCCCGACCCCGCCACCGCCTTCAGCCTGGAAGACGCGCGAAAACTTCTCGTTGTAGATGGTCTTGAAGTAGCCGACCGGCAGGCGCAGCCAAAAGTGGCGATCGGCACCGCCAGCTTCGAGCAGCAACACCCGCGCCGTCGGGTCTGCGGACAATCGGTTAGCCAGCACGCAGCCAGCCGATCCCGCGCCTACGATGATGAAGTCGTATCCGGTTCGACCGGACCGACCGTCGGTGAGCTGCCCCGTGAGCATCTGAAGGACTTAACATCTAAAAGAATGGTTAATAGTACGTTTAAGACTCGGGACGCGTCAAGCCCGTTGGCCAGCAGCCCGATTCCCCTTTACCTGCAGATCGCCGACATCCTGCGCGGCCGCATCAACAGGCGAGAGTGGCTGGCCGGCGCCCTGATCCCCACTCTGGAAGCGCTGGCCAGTGAGTTCAAGGTGGCACGCGTGACGGCACGCCAAGCGGTGCAGTTGCTCGCGAGCGAGGGCCTGCTGGCGTCGCGGCGGGGTTACGGCACGGTCGTGACCAAGGCCGATGACGCGCCCAACATCGTCGTCATGAAGACCTCCCTCGAGTCGCTGGCCGCGATGTACGAGACGACGAGCGCCAAGATCCTCACGTTCGACGAGTCTCATGCGATGCCGAGCGTCGCTGCCGATGCCGGGAAGCTCGGCAGCAACTACGTGCACATGCGGCGCCTGCACTTCACCAAGGGCAAGCCCTATGCCGTCATTTCGCTCTACCTCTTGCAGGAGGTGTTTCAGCGTTCACCGGAAGAGTTCCGATTGCGCGCCGTGATTCCGCTGCTCCTGCGCATGAAGCGGGCCGTCCGGATCGAGCGAGCGCATCAGACGATGTCGATCGGTGCCGCCGATCCCGAAACAGCGCGTCTGCTCGAGATCAGCGTCGGCACACCCGTGGCCCATGTCACGCGAGTGTTCCTCGACCGCCAGGACCGGATCCTGTACTACGCCGAAGTGCTCTACAGGGGTGACTGGGTTAAGTGGGAGATCGAACTGCAGACGTGACCTTCCGATAGTAGGCACAGTTGCCTCTCTAGCCTGGGTAACGATCGGACCGGCCGCTTCGGGGCGCCCAGTTCAGGGCCGCGGATGTCGGCTTGGGGTCGATTGCACTCGGTGGCTACCGGCCGCTTTCGGCAATCGGTGCGTGAAGGTCAGCTTCTCGGGGACGAACCTCTGACGGCGGCGGGCGTGTCCCGATTTACAGCGGTCACCCAAGCCCAAACCACCTCTAACTGGCTTACAGCGTGTCAGGGTCGTCGCTGTCGCCCGCCGGCGGGCTCTCAGAAGCCAGTGCTGCCGTCCGAGTACAGCAGAAGAGCGCGCCAGGCAGTGCTGTGTGCCGGCGTAGGCACGCCCAGCTGCTGGCCCAACGCATGAACCCGGCCCGACAGCCACTGCAGTTCCAGCGCCTTGCCGCGGGCCAAGTCTTCCGACATGGATGAGCGAAAACTTGCTGGCATATTGGCCAGCTTCGCCATCACTTCGTCAACCAGGCCAGCGCGCTGGGGCACGCCGGCTGCCCCGGCCACGGCCACAGCTTCCTCGATCAGCTGGCGCTGCAGCGCGCGGGTCTCGGGGTGGCCAAGGATGGCGCCCATAGGCGCACGCAACAGCGAGGTGGTGGCCGAGAGCGAGCTCAGCGCGATGAACTTCTCCCACAACACCGAGCGGATGTCGTCCGTCGGCTTGGCCTGCAGCGCCGTTGCACGGCCACAGGCAGCGAAGAAGACCGCCATCGTGGGGTCGCCGCCGGCAGCGTCGGCCACGATGACGTGCAAGCCGCCTGGGCTGCGTATCACGCCCGGCCGGTCGATCACGGCCGAGACGTAAATGACGCCACCGCGCACCGCCGTCGTGCCGACATGGGCCTGGATCAGCTCGACGCTGTCGATGCCGTTCTGCAGCGTCAGGATGCGCGTCTGCGGGCCGAGCACCGGGCCGAGCGCGCTCGCTGCGGACTCGGTGTCGCCGAGCTTGACGGCGAAGACGACCAGATCGGCCGGGCCGCGGCGGGCCAGCTCAGCCGCATCGGCGCTCACCTGCACCTGGGGCAGGTGCAGTGGGTGCTGCGGGTGCTCTAGGCGCAGGCCCTCGGTCTGCAGGGCCTTCAGGTGGGCGCCGCGGGCGATGAAGGCCACGTCTTCGCCGGTCGCCTGAAGCCGCGCGCCCACGTAGGCGCCCACGCCGCCGCTGCCCATGATCACGATACGCATGAGATGTCTCCGTAGTCCAGTGCACCCTGCCACGGGCCGCCCCGCCCCGCCGGGCCAGACCAGTGGCGACTATGGCAGGGATTCATGCGTGTGCCGGTGAGGCTGACGCGAGCTTCCCGGAGGTTGCCGACCCAGGGATGTCTGGTCCTGGGCGGTTATCTAAGGCCGAAAACGACCGCTGTGGGGATGCACAACGTGATCCGACCGGGCTCAGCAGTCGGGCAGCTTCAGAGCGAGCCATCGGACCGCTATGGGTCGGGCTGCGACGGCCGCCCCTTGGACTCATCGCCGGAAAGCTGACGTCAGAGGTTCGATGCCCGGAAGCTGCCGCTCGCCGACGCGTCGTTTCGACCCATGGCAGCCGGCGGTCCAGCAGAAGACCGGTCATTCCGCTGGCCAAAAGCGAGCCCAGCGGCTCCGGCGTCCTTGAGACCCGGGCGCATGCGCGCCTGCTGACGCGAAGCCGTCGGCAGCAGCGAACTACGGCCTCTCGGTGGTGACGCTAGGAGTGGCATTGCCCACGGCGCAAAGGGCCAACCTTTGCAGGGTCTTCACCATGGATGCCAATGGCGCCGTGCCCAGCCCAAACACTGTGCCTACGCCCGGCACGGGCAGCAGGCAGGGTCGGCAACAGCAGCAGCCTGCCGTGTGCCTCGGACCCGTGGGCCTGCGCGATGGCCCGCATCGACACCCGCTCGTCGCGCAGCCGCTGCACGATCGGGGGCGTCACGCGGCCTCGCCGTTTGCGGCCTGCCGGCGCGTCTTCCACAGCGACACCAGCACACCGCCGGCGATCAGCCCAAAGGTCACGCTGAGCGAGATGACGGCCGGGATCTTGCCGATGATGCCCACGAGGAAGATCTTGCTGCCGATGAACACCAGCACCAGGGCCAGGGCGTACTTCAGGTACTTGAAGCGGTGGATCATCGCGGCAAGCGCGAAGTACAGCGCCCGCAGGCCCAGGATGGCAAAGATGTTGCTCGTGTAGACGATGAAGGGGTCGGTGGTGATCGCGAAGATCGCGGGCACCGAGTCGACCGCGAAGATCAGGTCGACGAACTCCACCAGCACCAGAGCCAGAAACAGCGGGGTCGCGAAGCGCTCCAGCTTCCCGGTTTTGGGGTCGGGTTCACGCACCCAGAAGGCGTTGCCGCGCAGGCCCTCGGTCACGCGCATGTGCCGCTTCAGGAACTTCAGCAGCGGGTTGTTCGCAATATCGGGCATGTGGTCGGCGATGACCCACATCTTGATGCCGGTGAAGATCAGGAACGCGCCGAACACGTAGAGCACCCAGCTGAACTGGCTGACCAGCGTGGCGCCGAGCGCGATCATGATGGCGCGCAGCACGATCACGCCCAGGATGCCCCAGAACAGCACCCGGTGCTGGTACTGCCGCGGAATGGCGAAGAAGCTGAAGATCAGCGCGATGACGAAGACGTTGTCCATCGACAGCGACTTCTCGATCATGAAGCCGGTGTAGTAGTCCATGCCGCTCTGCGCGCCCAGGTACCACCAGACCCAGGCGCCAAAGAGCAGCGCCACGCTGATGTAGCCGGCCGACAGCAGCAGGCTCTCGCGCACGCCGATCTCCTTGTCGTCCTTGTGCAGGACGCCCAGATCGAAGGCCAGCAGTGCCACGACGATACCGACGAAGGTCAGCCAGACCCACGCCGGCTTGCCCATGAAGTCGGAGGTGAGGAAGGGAAGCAGGAAGTCCATGTCTTGTTCTTCAGAGGATGGCAGTGACCGCACTGCCCACGCCGCACAGCCCGCTGAACACGCCCAGCAGCGCGACATCGCGCTTCTCGTTGCCCAGACGCCAGGCGTGGAAGGCGACGCCGGCCAGGGTGATGGCGAGGATCGTTAACAGCAAGGTGCTGGTGTCCATGGTGATTCTGTGGATCGGTTCGAGTTGATGTTGGATAGGTGATCGTGGTGCCTGCGCGATCAGCGCGTCGCCAGCGAAGGACCGGCGCTTGAACCGGAGCCACCGCCGCCGCGGCGACGCCACAGCGCGATCAGCAGGTGCAGCGCAGCACCCAGCACCAAGAGGAGTACGCCGCCGATGGCCCAGACCACCCACGCCACGACCGTCAACCCGCCGGCCAGGAAGGGAACAGCCTGCAGCAGGCTGTCGACCAGCGGCCCGAGCCCCGCCGCCATCTGGGTCACGCCCTGCACCAGTTCGGTCGGCACCCAAGGTGCCAGCCAATCCGGCAAGGCGATGCTGCCGACGCCCTCGGCAGCGCCAGAGAGCGCCCCCACGTTGGAGACAGACCAGACCGCAACGGCATGCAAGGCCCAGGTGGCCAGGGACCACAGTGCAAGCAACGAAGCGATGGCAAACCAGCTGAGAACGTAGAACATGGTGCGAGGAGGGTGATGTGATCGGATGGTCAGAGTGTGGGGACGGAGAGCCATCGGACAAACCAGAGTGAAGCGCACCTATAGTTCGGTTTTACCGAATCGGAGCGCACATGCTGAACTATCGCCATCTGCACTACTTCTGGGTCGTCACCAAGGAAGGTGGCTTTGCCCGGGCCGCCGAGCGGCTGGACATGGCCGTGCAGACGATCAGCGCGCAGGTGCGCGAACTGGAGAAAGCGCTCGGCCATCAGCTGCTAAAACCTTCGGGACGCGGCGTGGCGCTCACCGAGGCGGGCCAGGCTGCCTTCGCACGAGCCGAGGAGATCTTCCAGCTCGGCCAGGGCATCCCCGACGAGGTGCGCGAAGCGGCGAGCGGCAAGGTGGCCCGCCTCGCGGTCGGGTTCTCCGATGGCATCTCCAAGCTGGCGGCGCATGCGCTGCTGGAGCCGGTGCTGAGCACTCCGCATCTGCGTCTGGTGTGCCATGAAGGCGAGTTCGAGCAGCTGCTGGGCGAGCTGGCTCTGCATCACCTGGACCTGGTTCTTGCAGGACAGGCTGCGCCACGCAATCCGAACCTGCGCCTCACCAGCGAGCGGCTCGTCGACTCGCCGGTCGAGTGGTACGGACCGGCACGGATGGTTGGCAAGACCGAGCGCGACCGGTTTCCGCAGAGCCTGAACGAACTTCCCGTTCTGCTGCCCACCGGACACTCCGCGCTCCGCGCGACTCTGGACCGATGGTTCGAGGTCCAGGGGCTGCGGCCTCGCGTCGTCGGCGAGTTCGAGGACAGCGCGCTTCTGGCTGTCTTCGCTGCCCGCGGCCTGGGGGTGTTCCCGGTCAGCCGGCTGGGAGCAGACGACGTCGGCCTGATGCGGGGGCTGCGCCTGCTAGGCAGCAGCGACGGCGTGAAGGAGGAGATCCACGCCATCCGCTCGCGCCGCGGACAACACCACCCCTTGGTGATGCGGGTGGTGGCCGCGGCGATGCCGTGATGGCGGTGGTGGCGCTGGTCAGGCGTCGAGACGGGGGCCGGCCTTCTTGGTGTTCAACGGCTCCTCGCCATCGACCAATTGCCAGTGGCGCCGCGCGGCGTCCACGACCAGGGTTTCGCCATCGGCCAGGTGCCCGTCGGCCCGCGCCGCGGCCAGCGACAGACGCAACACCTTCCTCCGCAGCACCGGATCCGAGATTTCGGCCATCAGGGACGCCAGGGTGCTGTCGTCGACGTTGCTCATGAGAGACCCCGTCTCGTACCCGCTGGCCATCAGTTCTTCGCAAAGCGTGTGAACGACATGCGGCAGCAGCTGCGGCTCCAGGCCGAGTTCACGCTCGGCGCCCAGCCGCTTGAGGATGTCGAACTCCGAGCTGCAGACATGCCCGTCGGAGATGAGCACGAGCGAGACGATTCGTGCCGCGGCTTCAGGGCTGTTCAGGGGATAGCTGCGCATGGTGGACTTGCCTTTTCACTGGGTTGATGACCGTGTTGGACTGCACTCGGACTATTGCTGGAGAGGCGGCGACGTTGCCGTGCCGCTTGAGCTGCCTGCCAAACCGACTGGATGCATCGGCCTTCGCGCGGCTCAGTAGCGGCGACGGGATGGCCGATCGGTCACATCGCTCGTGCGACGGTCGACTCGGATCGGGATCGGCACCAGCCGCGGCGGGCGCATCGATGCACTGAGCAACGCGTGCACCGGCCGCAAGGCCCGGTCGAGGCGCGCGACCGCCAGGGTGGAAAGGCTTGCGATGAGCTTCATGGCGGGTCGGTCGAGGAGTAGTGAAGAGCTTGAATGTGCACCCGTCTGGACTTCGAAGGAAGCGCAGCATCTAGAACTCCAGTTCAGGAAAAACCGAACTGCCTCGGTCCTATAGTCCGACTGGTGAAGATCCCGTCCGTCCGCCTTGCTTCCGTCGAGTCCGCTTCCTCGCGGTCCGACCTGCGCACGCCTGCGGGCGCTCCAGCGGGAACTCGCACCGCCGTGCAGGCGATGCTCGTCACACTGCTGGCCTGGACAGCACTGCTCTGCGCCGGACTCGGCGGCACGGTCGGCGTGGTCTCGCAGACGCTGGCTGGGAAGCTGGCTGCCAGCGTGCAGCACCTGCAGCGTCATGGCGGACCGTCGCTGTCCTCCCGCGCGATGCGCCGCGAGTTGCCGGGCGTCGCGGCCGAGCTGAAGGTTGCCGATGCCTCAGCCGCCGTCGTCGAGGTGCACACCGACGGCGCAGTTCCGCCGGGCCGCATCGCGCTGCCGACGGTCGAGTGGCGATCGGCTGCACAAGCGCCTGCAGCGACCGAGCCGCGTCCGGCAGCGCGGCATCGCATGCCCCCGAGCCGGGCACCTCCTCTCCTGGCCTGACGCTTCGCGCGTACCTGCTGCGCGCATCTCGCTTTCCCGAAGCCCGCGTGCGCACGCCTGATGGTTGCGTACGCCTGTCAAGGTCATTCCATGAAGAGCTCACCTTACCTGGTGGCCATGTACCTGGCCATCATCGTCGCGGGTCTGCTGTTCGCGTTGCCGAACGTGCTCCCCGCCTCCGTTCTCGAGCGCTGGCCCAGCGCATTGCCCGACAAACCCGTCGCCCTTGGCCTCGATCTGCGCGGAGGATCGCACCTCGTGCTGGAAGTCGACGGCAGCGAGCTGCGCCGCGAGCGCGTGCGCACCCTGGCGGAGGACGCCCGGCGCCTGCTGCGCGAAGACGACATCCCTTGGCGCAGCGTCGAGACCGGCGAGCGCGGCCTCACGATCACCCTGCGCTCGGCCGAGCAGCAGGACGTTGCGATCGACCAGCTCAGGACCTTGTCCAACCCAGTTGGCACAGCCCGGCAGGACCTGGCGGTCACACGTAGAGGCACTGACGGCATCGAACTTTCACTCACCGAGGATGGCCAGCTCCAGTCCATGGGCCGCGCCGTCGAACAGAGCCTGGAGGTGATCCGCCAGCGCGTGGACCAGGTGGGCGTGTCCGAGCCGACGATCCAGCGCGTCGGGGCGGACCGCATCCTGGTGCAACTGCCCGGCCTTCAGGATCCGGCGCAGCTGCGCGCCTTGCTGGGCTCGACCGCCAAGATGAGCTTCCACCTACTGGGCGATTCGTCCAGCCCTGATGGCATCCGCACGCTGCAGGACAGCCAGGGCGACAGCTACCCGGTGCGCAACAGCGTGGCCTTGAGCGGCGACCGCTTGTCGGACGCCAGCGCCGGATTCGACCCGCAGACGCGCGAGCCGGTTGTCAACTTCCGCTTCGACCGCACGGGAGCCCGTGAGTTCGCCGCCATCACCGAGGCCAACGTCGGCCGGCCGTTTGCCATCGTGCTCGACGGCAAGGTGCTGAGTGCGCCAGTGATCCGCGAACCGATCACCGGTGGCTCCGGCCAGATATCAGGCAGCTTCACGGTGCAGGAGGCCGGCACCCTGTCGGCGCTGCTGCGGGCTGGGGCGCTGCCCGCCAAGCTGACCGTCATCGAGGAGCGCAGTGTCGGTGCCGACCTGGGCAGCGATGTGATCCAGAAGGGTGTCTACGCCGGCATCGCGGCCTTCGTGCTGGTGTTTCTCTTCATGTTCGTGCTCTACGGCGGCTGGGGCCTGGTGGCCAACGTCGCCCTCGCACTCAATGTGATCCTCACCATCGCGGGCATGAGCATGCTGGGGGCCACCCTCACGCTGCCGGGTATCGCCGGCATCGTGCTGGGGATCGGGCTGGCGGTAGATGCGAACGTGCTGATCAACGAGCGCATTCGTGAGGAGGCGCTCAAGGGCAAATCCGCGCTGCTGGCCATCGAGGCTGGCTTCCGGCGCGCTTACGCTACCGTGATGGACAGCAACCTTACCGCGCTGATCGCCACGTTGCTGCTGTTCTGGTTCGGCTCGGGGCCGGTGCGCGGCTTCGCCATCACCATGGCACTCGGCATCGTGATCTCGATGTTCACCGCAGTGTCGGTGGTCAAGGTCATGATGCTGTCGATCGCGCGGCGCCGCAGGCTCAAGACCATCCAGATCAAGCCCCTTTTCGGCTTCAGGCCCGTGCCCGACGGCACGCAGTTCAAGTTCATGAGGGCGCGCCTGGCCGGGCTGGGTCTGACGGCGCTGCTGGTGATCGGCAGCGTGGCACTGCTGTTCAAGCCGGGCCTGAACTTCGGCATCGACTTCCGCGGCGGCATCCAGATGGAGGTGGCCACGAGCGCGCCCGAGGACCTGTCGCACCTGCCCCGGTATCGGGCGCAGCTCGACGGACTGGGCCTCGGAGAGGTGTCCCTGCAGACCATGGGCGACGAAGGTCGCCTGCTCGTGCGGGTGGAGCGGCAGCCGGGCGGCGAGGTGCAGCAGACGGCCGCCGTCGAGAAGCTCAAGGCGGCCATGCTGGCCGTCGATCCGAAGGCCAGCTTCGAGCGCACGGAGGTGGTCGGCCCGAAGGTGAGTGGCGAGCTGGCCCAGGCGGGGGTGATCGCAGTCATCCTGGCGACGCTCGCGATGTTGGTCTACATCTGGGTGCGTTTCGAATGGCCGTTCGCGGTGGGCGCCATCCTGACGCTGGCGCTCGATGTTGTGCTCACACTGGGCGTCTTCGCGGTCACCGGCCTGGACTTCAGCCTGACGGCCATCGCCGCGCTGCTGACGCTGGTGGGCTACTCGGTGAACGACAAGGTGGTGGTCTACGACCGCATGCGCGAGAACTTGCGCAGCCTGCGCAAGCGGCCGCTGCGCGAAGTGATCGACCTGTCAATCAACCAGACGCTGACGCGCAGCCTCTACACGTCGGTCACGGCCTTCCTGGCAGTGCTGCCGTTGGCGGTGTGGGGCGGCCCGGCGTTGGCCAGCTTCGCGGTGCCGATGGCCTTTGGCATCGCCATCGCGGCGGCTTCGTCGGTCTTCATTGCGGCGCCCATCCTGCTGTTCCTTGGCGACTGGCGGGGGAGACGCGGCCACGCGATGTTCGCTCCGGATCCTGCGGAGGCCGCGGATCCGGCCGTGGCGCGGCCGGTTGGCGAAGGACGTGGATCGGTCAGCCCATAGCGATACAGCGGGGGCATCTCGGTCGGGGCGCGCGGGTTTGGTCACATCACAGCCAGCCTGCGCGCCTGAACCGCCAGAAGAGCACGCCGGCAGCACCCGCAATGGCAGCCAGAGCCATCACGTAGCCGTACTTCCACTTCAACTCGGGCATGTTCTCGAAGTTCATGCCCCAGATCCCCGCCAGTGCCGTCGACACCGCGAAGATGGCGGCATAGGCCGCCAGCCTCTTCGTGGTCTCGGACTCCTCGATCGTCACCATCGACAGGTTGACCTGGATCGCGGTGGCAATCGTGTCCCGGATGCCGTCAATGGCGCCGTTGATGCGCGCCAGGTGGTCGTGCACGTCTCGGAAGTATTCTTGGCTGCGCGAGCACACTGCCGGCACACGCCCGCCGTGCAGCTTGCCGGCCACCTCCAGCAGGGGCGCGACCACGTGGCGCAGCACGGTGGCCCGGCGCTTCAGGTCGTACAGCCGCTGGATGTTCCACTTGGCCGCGCCGCGATCGAAGATCTGGCTCTCGATCTTCTCAAGGTCGGTTTCCAGCGAGTCCAGGATCGGGAAGTAGCGGTCGACCACGGCGTCCATCAGGGCGTAGAGCACGAAGCCGGCGCCTTGCTTCAGGTGGTCGGGCTCGCGCTCGCAGCGCTCGCGTACGCCCAGGAAGCCCTGCTGGCTGTTGTTGCGCACCGAGAGTACGAAGTTCTGGCCGACGAAGATGGCCACCTCACCGCTGTCCAACTCGCCGTCGCGCATCTCCGGCAGCTTCATCACGACAAACAGCGTGTCCCCGTACTCCTCGATCTTGGGCCGCTGGTGACCATGGCGGGCGTCCTCGACCGCCAGTTCGTGCAGATCGAACTCCTGCTGCATCTGGCGCAGTTCGTCGTCGGTCGCATCGCGCAAGGCCACCCAGACGAAGCAGTTCGGCTTGCGCAGCCATCCGTCGATGTCCTCGACAGGAATGTCGGCGAGCTTGCGGCCGTCCTGGTAGGCCACGCAGTTGATCAGCATCGGAACGTCCTCCTCGTGTTCATCGAAGAATCTTCCCATGCCGCCGCGGATGCCAACGCCCGCCAACACTGGCGCACGACGACGCAGGCGATGTGCATGCCATCTTCAACCCGCACGCGGGATGCCCCAACAGCGCCAGGCTTCGAGTTCCGAGTACGCTGCGGGCGCTCAGCCTTGGATGCCTACCCTTGCGGGCCTAACCTCGCTCACCGTGTTGCGGACGAATGATCCGGCGCCGGCGGCAAAGTCCCATTGCTCGATCTGGCAGAGGCCGAGTGTCGAGTCCTGTCCCCAGCGCAGCAGGTTCACCGAGTTGGGAACGCCTGGGCGGACGCGGGTCGAGACGGCCGTGCCGGCCTGCACCGCCCACATCGGCCGCGCCAGGTCCTTCAGTCCCAAGACGTACGGCAGGTGGATATGGCCGCCCATGACCAGGTCGGCGCCGGCCCCGGCCCAGCGATGCAGCGCAGCGTCATGGCCGTGCAGACGGTTGGGCAGGTCGTCATCGCGCGTCACGGCAATCGGCTGGTGAACCACCACGACGCGAAGCTGAGTCGCCGTGGCGCCTTCGAGAAGCGCGGCCACGCGCTCGATCTGCGGCGGGGAGATCTCTCCATCCTTGTGGCGCCGGGCACGCGTGGTGTTCACGCCCACCACCAGCAGGTCCTGAGAACGGCGCACCGGTTCGAGGTCGGTGCCGAAGGCGGCCGCATAGCGGGCGTAGGGGCTGCGCAGGCGCGTCCACAGATCGAAGAGCGGGATGTCGTGATTGCCTGGCACCGCCAGCACGGGCACGCCCAGTCGGTCGGTGAAGGCACGGGCGGCGCGGAACTGCGCGGGTCGGGCCCGCTGCGTGATGTCGCCGGACAGCACGACCAGATCGGGCCGCTGCTGACGTGCCAATTCCGCCAGCGCGTGGACGACGGTCGGCCGCTCGGTGCCGAAGTGCGGGTCGGAGACTTGCAGCAGGACGGTCATCCCCCGGTCTCCCCGCGCCGCGGCGCCAGCAGATACAGCGGCTGGGCGAGCACGCGGAAGTCCAGCGGTGCGCGCAGCGTCGCCACCTCGCCGTCAAAGGCCACCTTCACCCCGCGGCGCCCTTGCGTCAGCGTCGGGTTGACCACCATGTGCTGGAACTCGAAGCGTTCCACCCCGGCCGCCTCGCCGAGACGGCCCATCGCCCCGTGCAGCATCAGCCCGATCATCGGCAGCGTGCCGATGGGCCGCAGCATCAGGGCAGCCATGCTGCCGTCGCCAGGCGTGCCGGCCACCGTGTCCTCCGGCTCGGCACCGAGCTGCTGCAGTTGCAGCCGGTTGTTGCCGACGAAGAGCGTCAAGGTTTGCACGTCGCGCACCGTGCCACCCATCTCGATGTGGACGCGCAACTTGCGTTGCGAGCGCAACAGCGTCGCGCAGGCGGCCACGAACGCCACCCAGCGGCTGCGCCCGAAGCGGGCCTTGTAGGCCTCGCGGTCTTCCAGCAGATCCGGGTACAGCCCGAGGCTGGCGTTGACGAGGAACAGGTGGTCATTGATGCCGGCCACCTGCACCGGAACGGGCGTCGAGCGAAGCAGCTGGCTGACCGCCTCGGTCGGGTCGACCGGAATGCCGTGGGTGCGGGCAAAGTAGTTGAAGGTGCCCTGGGGCACCACGCCCATGGCGCAGCCCGTAGCGTGTGCGGCCTGTGCCACTGTGTTCAGCGTACCGTCACCGCCGACCGCCACCACGGCGGTGTGGGCGGACAAGGCCCGTTGCGCCTTCTCGTGTGCCACCCGCGCCAGCTCTTGCGGCGCGCAGAAGTGCAGGTCGCCGCGGCGACCCTCGGCCTGCAGCGCCGCCTCGATGCTTTCGCGCTTCGTGTCCGCATCGCTGCTGCCGGAGGCCGCGTTGATGACGAACTGCAGCGGTGCCGAAGGATCGATGCTGTGAGCACCCCACATGGCAGGGACAGACAATTCGCGAAGACGGCGGTCAGTCGCGGCGCAGCAGGTCACCGAACACGGCGTGTTCGCCGTCCCGGCGCTCGGGACCCGGTGCGTCATACAGGACTAGCCAGCTCGTCTTGCCGCCCGACAGCGCCGGCGGCAACTGGCAGATGGCCTCGGCCCGGTTGACGCCGCGACCATGCGGCAGGGGCACCGACTCGGTCAAGGCCTCCTCGAAGCGCACCGGTTCGCGGTTGGCGGCGAGCGCTGGCCGGGCCCCATGCCACTTGAAGACGCGGATGTCACCGTTCAGCACCATCGTCGGGCCGGCCAGGATGAACAGGTCGTCGCCAGAGAAGTGCAGATCCCGGATGCCCAGGCCGTCGAGCTGTAGGAAGTGCTTGCGGATCAGCGTGCCGCTGTCGTCCAGCGGCACCAGGCGCAAGTCGTCGGCGCGGGCCTCAATCTGGATCTCGAGCAGCGCCGACCAGCCCCGCAGCACCGGGCCGCGAAGGCCCAGCAGCAGCCGGCGGCCGTCCACGGCCAGTCCCTCGATGTCGAAGCCGTTGTCCTTGCCAGGAATGGCCATGTAGGGGCCGAAGTGGGGGTCGTCGGCCAGGGCGCGGGTGAGCAGGTTGGACTGGGCGTCCCCCTTCAGGCGCAGCGCCTTGCGGCCGTCCTGGGCACGGCGCACCAGGCAAGGGGCGCCCTGGGCGTCAGGCTCGATCGGCAGGCAGGCCAGCAGGCGCCGGTTGCCGTCCAGCGCCACCTTGGCCAGCCGCCTGGCGTTGTCGGCGTGGCTGCGCTCGGGCTTGGCGTTCTTGCGCTTCAGGCCATGCGATCCCACCACCCAGAGAAAGCCGTCGGCAACGGCCATGCCTTCCAGATCGGCCTCTTCGTCGGCCGCGCCTGGCAGATCCAGCAGGTCGGCGAGCGGAAAGTCACGCACCTCACCGAAGCGCAAAACCTCGCGTCCCACGGGGTCGAGACGGCGCAGGCGGTCCAGACCGCAGGCTTCGTCGCCGGCAACCCAGAGCCACTCGCCGCTGAAGGCAGCTCCCGAGAGGTTGGACCGGACCAGCGATTCGGCGGCGAACTCCAGGCGGACGGCGTTCGCGGTTCGTGCATTGGGCATGGCGTTTCTCCGCATGAGACATGGCAGGACGGGGTGCGCGTTGCGACGCGCTGCGCGCCACGGTCGCCAAACCCAGCAGTCTGGGGCAGAACCGATGCGCTGCGTTCAGGCTTTTCCGATGTTGATGTTCTCCCAGTTCTGCTTTTACAGAACCGACCCCAGCCCCAGATTCGATGTGTCCAGCAACCGATGGAGATCCGTGATGCAAGTGCTCTTCAAGTCCCGACACCCCCAGGCCACCGAACTGCGTGACCTGACCGAGCGCCGCGTTCGCTTCGCGCTGCGGCGACTGGGTTGGCTGGTGCCGCGCGCCGAAGTGCAGATGACTGACGTGAACGGCCCGCGTGGTGGCATCGACAAGCGTTGCCAAGTGGAACTCCGGACGGACGGATCCGGATCGGTGGTCGTCGCCTCCGTGGCCGGTGACTGGCGGACCGCGCTGGACAACGCGCTGGCCCGCGCAGCACGGTTCCTCATGCGTCTGTGGCGGCGCGGGAGCGACTCGCGTCGCATGCGCCAGCGCCTCATCGGCGTCGAGCGCTGAAGAGCAGGGACAGCAGGCCTGGTCACCGTCCGTCTGCATGTCTCTGTCCTCAAACCGTTCACCGGCGTGACCAGCCTGTTCGGCTTCTGCCGTTCCGAAGATTGACACTCACCAGGAATTCACCATGAAGTGCCCGACCTGCACCGACACCGCGCTCGTGATGAGCGACCGCCAGGGCGTCGAGATCGACTACTGCCCGCAATGCCGCGGCGTGTGGCTGGACCGGGGCGAACTCGACAAGCTGATCGAGCGCTCGGCAACGATGGCCCCGGCCACGACTTCGGCGGACAGCGCGGCCACCCGCTCTCAGCCCGGGTTCGTGGACTCAGACTACGAGCATGGTCGAGGTGCGCACGGCCACCGCAAGAAGTCCTGGCTGGGCAACTTCTTTGACTGAACCCGGAACGAGCCACTCACGGAGCACCCATCATGCGCAGCTATCCCACCAACAGCCCGCAGGCAGCCGCCCGCATCCTCGCATTGACCGTGGTCGCCGATGGCGACATCGGTGACGCCGAGCTGCAGTGGCTCGACCGGCTGGCCGTACACGAGCGGTTGGGCCTGGCTCGGCATGAGCTGCTTGCCCTGCTGGACACCTTCTGCGAAGACCTCTTGTCGAGCGGCCAGTTGAAGTGGGCCGACGCCTGCCCGGTCGACGAGCGCACGCTGGCAGACCTGATGGGCGAGATCCAGGACCCCGCGCTGCGGCTGAAGTTGCTGCGGCTGTGTGTCGAACTCGCCGAAGTCGATACCCGAGTCGACGACGGCGAATCATTCGTGCTCGTTGCTGCGGTCGAGCACTGGGGACTTCACCATGAGATGCTTCGGTCGAGCCACCAAGACTGATCAACTCTCATTGCAGAGGCACTCCATGGCGCGGATAGGTCTGGGCGTCTTCTGTACCAAGCAGATCTGATTGCCCCGGGACTAGTCTGGACCAGAGGGCAAGAGTGCATTGAACATCCGCTGTGGGGACATGATTGCCATGTTCGCTCTTGGCCGAGTCGGGCCGGCGAGCGGTCCAGCCTCATCGCCGCAAAGCAGTCATCTGAGGCCTTGTCTCGTCCGAAACTGAGAGCGCTGGGCGACCGGCCGCTTGTGGCCGACTGCGTGAGTCTGGCTGCACACCAGATAGCAGCCACTCGCAGCTGGCCACGTCCGCGTTGCGCGGGTGGCCAGCGGTCTGCTGGATCAGATCTCTGTTTGCTCAGAGATCTCGAGCGCGTCATCAACCTCGATCCCGAGGTATCGGACTGTCGACTCCAGCTTGGAATGGCCCAGCAGCAGCTGCACGGCGCGCAGGTTCTTGGTGCGTCGGTAGATCAGCGTCGCCTTCGTCCTGCGCATCGAGTGCGTCCCGTAGTCGGCGCGGTCCAGGCCCAGTTCGTCGACCCAGTGCCCGAGGATCCGGGCGTACTGGCGTGTGCCGAGGTGCGGTGAGTCGTGGAGCCGGCTGGGGAAGATGAAGTCATCCGACTTCAAGCCAGCCTGCTTGATCCACTCTTGTAAGGCATCCCGGGTGGCCGGCGTGATCTCGAACTGGACCGGGCGCTGGGTCTTGTGCTGCAGGACGATGGCGCGCGTGGCAACCTGATCCCCATGACAAACATCTCGGACCTTCAAGGCGACAAGATCACACCCACGCAGCTTGCTGTCGATGCCCAGGTTGAACAGCGCGAGCTCCCGCACCCGGTGCTCCATCTGAAAGCGAACGCGCAGCGCCCAGATGTCTTTGAGCTTGAACGGGGCCTTCTGCCCGATGATCTTGCCCTTGTTCCACGGCTCGCGAATAGCGTTGATGCCTGTGTTGCCCATGATGGTCTCCCATCGAGTTGAGGGCCACACAAGATGCGCCGACTCTCCATCGGGTCCCTTGCCCTGGGTCAACCCTAACCCCATCGTGGACCGGGCCGATGGACCGCTTACTGGCTCAGGCAGCTACTCACACTCCCGGCCACGAGCCGACTATCGGGTTGCCGCTCGATAGCAGCCCGTCGGTTGGCATCGGCCTGCCGGCTGGCAGCCGCAGTCAGGCTCTGGCCAAGCCAGACCAGGCTGAAACGAGCGCTGCCACGGCGCGGTCGATGTCATCGACCCGGGTCGTGCGTCCCACCGACAAGCGCACCGCACCGAGGGCGCGCGCGGTGTCGATGCCCATGGCGGCCAGCACGCCGCTGACCGCGTCATGCTCGGAGTGGCAAGCCGAGCCGACCGATGCCGCCAACGTGGCTGCGGCATCGGCCAGCAGGGCGCGGCCGCTGACGCCGGGGAAGGAGACGTGCAAGGTGTTCGGCAGCCGGTGCTGTGGATGGCCATTGAGCTGCAGGCCGGGTACGCCGGCACCGAGCCTCGCATGCAACCGGTCACGCAGGGCGAGCAACTTCGGGGTCAGATCGGGCAGCGACGCCGAGGCGAGCGCAGCAGCAGCGCCCAGCGCGACGATCAAGGCCACGTTTTCGGTGCCCGGTCGCAGGCCATGCTCCTGGTCGGCCCCGTGCATGACGGCGCGGATCGGCGTGCCGGCGCGCGCGTACAAGGCGCCGACGCCCTTGGGGGCGTTGAACTTGTGCCCGGCCAGGGTGAGCAGATCGACGCCAAGTTCATCGACGTCGACGCGCAGCTTGCCGGCCGACTGTGCGGCGTCGGTGTGCAACAGGATGCCGCGCGGGCGTGTCAGCGCCGCAATCGCGGCCACAGGCTGGAGCGTGCCCACCTCGTTGTTCGCGTGCATCACCGACACCAGGGCCGTGTCGGGCCTCAGCGCGCGGCCGACGTCATCGACCGACACGCGTCCGAAGGCGTCGACAGGCAGCACGGTGACGTCCCACCCTAGGCTGCGAAGGTGCATGGCCGGCGCCATGACCGCCGGGTGTTCGACCGCGCTGACCACCAGGTGGCGCTTCTCGACACCGAGTGCGCGTGCCACGCCCAGCAGCGCCAGGTTGTTGGCCTCGGTGGCGCAGCCGGTGAAGACGATTTCCTGCGCGGCTGCGCCTATGAGTCCGGCCACCTGGCCCCGAGCCGCGGCCATTGCTTGCGCGGCGCGCTGGCCGTAGGGGTGGGCGCTGGACGGATTGCCGTACTCACCACGCAACCACGGCAGCATCGCATCGAGCACTTCCGGCGCCACCGGCGTGGTGGCGTTGTGGTCGAGGTAGATCGGATCACTCATGGTTGGGGCTTGTTGGCCGTCGCGCGTGCCTGCAGCGAAGCCATGTAGTCGCGGATGCGCTTGGCGTTCACACCCCGGTCGATGCGACCGAGCCGTGACCGGGAACGCACGTCCACCAGCGCACCCCCGTCTGCGGTCTTCACCCTCACGATCACCTCGTCGATGAAACCATATAGCAGGCTGCTGCTGGTCGCTTCGATGCGGCCCTCGGCTGGCACGCTGGCGACGACGGTCCAGCCCTTCTCCTGGGCGACCGACAAGGCCTGCGCAAAGGCCTGCTCTGGCGTCAGACCGAGCTTCAACGGGACCACGTCGGGATAGGCTGCACGCTGTAAAGCGGCCGACTTCCCGCCAGGGTAGTCGGTCGGGTTGGGCATGTCCCAGAACACCGGAGCATCCGCCGTGTCGGTGCTGATGTCGTTGATGGGCGGCGTGGTGCGGCTGGCATATTCCCACTGCAGCGCCATTCCCAGCGGCAACAGCGCCACCAGCAGCCCGAGGACGGCAATGGCCCGTCCGCGCCGTACCGCACGCGGACGGGCCTGGATCAGGCCGATCCCGGACAGGACGAGCGCGACGCCGGCACCATAGGTCGCCCACTCGGAGACCTGCAGGCCGCGCGTGAAGGGCCACCAGCCGAGCCGATAGCCGATGCCGGATGCCACGATGGTGGTGATCGCTGCGAGGCCGAGGATCAAGCCCCACGATGCGGGCCTGGACAAGGGTTTGGTCGATTTCGGCATCGCTTCGGCTTTCATCGCACTGTGCATTTCAGGCGTTCACGACGGCCCATCCATGGGCGCGCCAGGCAGTCATCCCGCCCCGGATGACCTGGGCGTCGCTGAAGCCGGCTTCGGCGAGCAAACGCGCTGCCTGTGCCGAACGCCGATCGGTGCGGCAGATCAAGCGGACAGGTCGTTGCTTTCGGCTCTCGAACTCCACTAAGCACTCGGGCAGTTCCTCCAGCGTCAAGTTGCGGGCTTGCGCGATATGCCCCAAGTCGCCCGTGAACTCGGCTACTGTGCGCACGTCCAGGAGGAGCACACCCTCACCCGCCTCGAGTTCGCACTTCAAGTCGAGCACGTCCAGCATCGGCTTTGCCCGGAGCTGGCGCACCAGCCTCGGCAACAAGGCCACGGCAGCCAGCAGTGATACGGCGATGGTGACGTTGCGCACCAAACCATCGCCACCCGACAGCGCCTCACGCCCGGCATGACCGAGCCAGGTGTAGGCGAACGCGCCGGGCAGCATGAAGACCCAGGTGGACAGCAGGTACGTGACGAACGAAATGCGGGTCAGACCCAGCGCGTAGTTCAGCAGGTTGAAGGGAAACAGGGGTACCAAGCGCACGAAGGCGACGAAGCGCCAGCCTTCGGATGCCACACCCTCGTTCAGCCGTTGCAGGCGCGGGCCGGCGCGACGCGCCACCCAGTCCGCGCCGAGGTGGCGAGCGATGAGGAAGGCCAATGCGGCGCCCAAGGTCGCCCCGGTCAGGTTCCACAGCGTTCCCCAGAGCGGCCCGAACAAGGTACCGCCGGCCAGCGTGAGGACGGCTCCCGGGAGGAACAGCACCGTGGCCACGGCGTAGAGGCCGATGAACACGACCGGCCCCGCCGCCCCGGCACCTTCGACCCAGGCCTGCAGCGCTGCCGCATCGAAGCGATCACGCCAGGCCAGCGCGAAGGCGATGGCCAGCACCAGTGCCAGGCCCAGCACCCAGCGCATGACCGACTTGTTCGTCACGAGGCGCCTTCGCCCGACGTTTCGTCCGACCAATGGCGACGGTTGATGGCGTAGCCGTCGACCTTGCCCTTGAACGGCATCAGCAGCATGCCGTCCAGGCGCGCCACTTCGCGCGGGTCGGTGTGGCCATGGATGCCGATGACGATGGCGTCATGCCCGGCGCGCGGTTGGGCGCGGTAGGTGCCGAACAGCCGGTCCCACCACGGCAGGTTGAATCCGAAGTTCGAGTTGGTCTCGTCGTCCTCGACCGAGTGGTGCACGCGGTGCATGTCCGGCGTGACGACGAACCACCTCAGCACGCGGTCCACCCCGGCCGGCAGGCGGATATTGCCGTGGTTGAACATCGCCGTGGCGTTGAGCAGCACCTCGAAGATCACCACGGCCAGCACCGGCGGGCCGAGCACGGTGACGGTGGCGAACTTGATCAGCATCGACAGTGCGATCTCGATCGGGTGGAAGCGTGCACCGGTGGTCAGGTCATAGTCCAGGTCGGCGTGGTGCACCTGGTGCAGCCGCCACAGCGCCGGCACGGCGTGCACCATCACATGCTGGAGCCAGATGACGAAGTCCATCGCAATCACCGCCAGCGGCACGGCCAGCCAGAAAGGCACCTCGAAGTGGTTGAGCAGGCCCCAGCCGTTGGCTAGGCCGAACGCGGCCACGCCAACCGCCGCCAGCGGGAATATGAGCCGCAGCAGCACGGTGTTGAGCACCACCAAGCCGAGATTGCTGCCCCAGCGCAAGGCCTTGGACACCGTCAGCGCGCGGCGCGGTGCGGCCAACTCCCACAGCGCCACGATCGCGAAGACACCCACGAAGAAGCCCAGCCGGATGGCTGGTTCATGGGCAAGGACGAATTGTTCGAGATCCATGGCTGTCTCCAGGAGGCCGGGGCTGAAGTGGCAGACAGGCTTTACCTTTCATACCAACGACCGTTAGAATGTACATTATGAACAACCGAACGCTCAAGGACCTTCTGTACGAACAGGTCGCCCGCGTGGGCAAGGCTCTGGCCAGCCCGAAGCGGCTGGAGATGCTGGAGATGCTGGCCCAGGGCGAGAAGGCGGTGGAGTCCGTGGCCGCTGAGGTCGGCATCGACGTCAAGCTCGCCAGTGCGCACCTGAAGGCGCTGAAGGAAGCCCGGCTCGTGCAAAGCCGGCGCGAGGGCAAGCGCATGGTCTACCGGCTGAGCGGCAAGGACGTGGCGCACCTCGGCGTGACGCTGCGCCAGGTGGCCGAAGAGCACCTGCTGGAACTGCGCCTGGCGCTGCAGCAGATGATGGCCGAGCCCGATCGGCTGGCCAGCGTCGGTCGCAAGGAGCTGCTGGCACAGGCCAAGCGCGGCGAGGTGCTCGTGCTCGACGTGCGGCCGCAGGAGGAATTCGACACGGCGCACCTGCCCTACGCGCGATCGATGCCGCTGCCTGAGTTGGCGCAGCGTCTGGCCGAACTGCCGCGTGACGTCGAGATCGTCGCCTATTGCCGCGGCCCGTTCTGCCTGATGTCCGACGAAGCGGTGAAGCTGCTGCAGGCACGCGGCTACC
The DNA here is from genome assembly GCF_004016505.1 of Rubrivivax rivuli. Classification (GTDB taxonomy): domain Bacteria; phylum Pseudomonadota; class Gammaproteobacteria; order Burkholderiales; family Burkholderiaceae_C; genus Rubrivivax; species Rubrivivax rivuli. The sequence continues at coordinate 68,357 of NZ_SACR01000003.1, forward strand.
GCGCCCGCAAGACCTTCGATGGCGTCAGCGAATGGCAGGCGGCGGGCCTGCCGGTCCAAGGCGCCTGACGCAAACCTCTGAACAACCAGGGAACCACCATGGCCTCCACCCTGTTCATCCTCAATGACGCGCCCTATGGGAGCGAGCGGGCCTACAACGCCCTGCGCCTGGCAGCCGCAGTGGCAGGCAAGGACGACCAGCAGGTCAGGCTGTTCCTGATGGCCGACGCCGTGGCCTGCGCCAAGGGTGGCCAGAAGGTGCCCGAGGGCTACTACAACGTGCAGCTCATGCTCGGCAAGGTGCTGCGCAAAGGCGAAGTGGCGCTGTGCGGCACCTGCATGGATGCGCGCGGCCTGCGCGAGGACGAGGTCATCGAAGGCGCCCGGCGCAGCACCCTGGCGCAGCTGGCCGACTGGACCATCGAAGCCGACAAGGTGCTGGTCTTCTAGACCATGAAGGCCGGGCACATGCTTCCAGAGCTGGGTGTCATCGAGGGCTACTTCGGCAGGCCGTGGGCCCACGAAGATCGCAAGCGCGTGCTGACACAGCTGCGCGAACTGGGCTACGCATGGTTCCACCACGCGCCGAAGGCGGATGCCTTCCTGCGCCGACGCTGGCGCGAACCGCATCCGCCGGCCGCCTTCGCGCAGCAGGCCGACCTCTCGGCGCATTGCCGCAGCCTGGGCATGCGCTTCGGCATCGGGCTCAGCCCTTACGAGCTGTACCGCGACTACACCGGTGCCGCGAAGGCGGACTTCGCCGCCAAGCTCCGGGCACTCGATGAGATCGGCATCGATGATCTCGCGATCCTCTTCGACGACACACGGGGCGACGTGCCTGACCTGGCCGCGCGCGAAGCCGAGATCGTGCACGCCGCGATGGCCACCACCCGCGCCAGCCGGGTCCTGATGTGCCCGACCTACTACAGCGACGACAGGATGCTGGATGTCGTCTTCGGCGAGCGCCCTGCGGGTTATCTGGATGAGCTCGGGCGCCGGCTCGATCCGCGCGTCGGCGTCTACTGGACGGGCGAAGAGATCTGCGCCCGCGAATTCGGCGCCGGCCACCTGACACGCGTGGCCGAATCGCTGCGGCGCAAGCCGACGCTGTGGGACAACTACCCGGTCAACGACGGACCGCAGATGTCGCGCTTCCTGCACCTGCGCGGTTTCACGGGGCGCTCGAGTGCGATCAGGTCGCACATCGCGGCGCATGCCATCAACCCGGCGCTGCAGCCGCATCTGAGCCTGATTCCCGCTGCCACGCTGGCGGCCAGCTACCGTGACGGTCCGGCCTACGCCTACATGCACGCCTTCCGCGACGCCGCGCGCACCCTGGCAGGCGCCGACCTCGCGGCCATGCTCGAGGAAGACCTGCATGCCCTGCAGGACCGGGGCATCGACAAGTTGGGCGACGACCGCCTGCGACTGCGCCAGCGCTATCTCGCCTTGAGCCATCCCGTGGCGGCCGAGGTGGTGCGCTGGCTCGATCGGGCCGACACGGTGGACGGCTGGGTCGAGGAGGCCTGACCGCCAGCCGTCACCGTCACAGACCAAAGAGCTGCAAACCCTGGAAACCCCCATGTCCCGACTTCGAATCGCACTGACCCTGGCGCTGGCTTGTGCCGCCTGCCTGCCCATGGCAGCCCAGGCCCAGGCCGACAAGGCCACCCTCAACTCGCTGGAGGGCTACTTCGACTTCGTGGACGCCAACGCCGGCACCATCCTGCCCGAGCAGATCCCGGCCGAGGACTACAAGAAGTTCTACGTGCTCGACGTGCGCGATGCGGCCCAGTTCACGAAGGAGCACGTGCCTGGCGCCGCGAACATCGAATGGTGGCAGGTCTTTGCGCAGCGCACCAAGCTGCCCAAGGACAAGACGATCCTCGTCTACTGCAACACCAGTTCGTTCGCGGCCCAGGTGGCGATGGCGCTGCGCATGGACGGATTCGAGAACGTCCGCCTGCTGTACGGCGGCTTCAACGAATGGAAGGCACGCGGCGGCGTGGAAGCTTATTCGCGTGCGGGCAAGAAGAGCTGACGGGTGGGCCTTCTTCTGCAGCCCTCGCGTTTTCTGGCTCCCGGGTTGGCCCAGATCGCACTGCACCGGCACGATCCCCAGTAGGGCCAGGAGCGACCTTGGCCCTGCGCACTCCTGCCGTGCCCTACGCCGGCGTCAGGTCCGTCGTCGGCCTGACCACTTCGCTGGCCCTACACGCGGTGGTTTTCATGCTGGCCTCCACGCACCTTGGTGCGCTCAAGGACAGGCCTGACCTGCCGCCACGCGAGCGGACGATCACGTTGCTGGTCCTCCAGCCGCCCGAGCCCGAGAAGTCAGCGCCGGAACCCGACCATACGACCGTCGTGGCAGATGCGCCCGCCTTTCCACCTGCCCCCATCCCGGTGCCAGAAGTCGGCTCGCCAGTAGGGCCCGCCGCACCCAGCGAACCTGCATCCATGGCTGCGCCGCCAGCGCCGACGGCAGAAGAATGGGCCTTCGCCTCCACGTACAAGCTGAAGAACAGCAAGGGCTACCGCTACGCCTGGGGGCAGCAGGTCCGCAGCATGATGGGTACGGTGGTCGAGGGGCCCGACCAAGGCATGGTCAGGTTCCGGGTGGAAATCGCGCCCGATGGCAGCCTGGCCAGGCTCGACACGCTGTGGTCGACATCGGCTGCCGCCGAGCGACTCGCCCGCCAGGCGGTCGGCAGCATGCCGCGATGGCCCCCCACACCGACCGGCCGGCCCTTGATCTTCGAGAAGACCATCTCGTTCTCGCCGTTTGCCTCGGACGGCCCGCCGCTCTACAAGGACGACTGTCTGCCCGACCCGCCGGTGTTCACCAATCCGTTCGCCTGGGATGGCAAATCAGCACGCGTGCAGGTCCAGGCCGATCCGCCCGAGAAGCCCGATCCCCAGACGCTGGAGGATTGCCTCAAGCAACTGCCGCGCGATTCGATCGAGGCGGAAAGCGCACGTGACCAGCGCCTGATGGACCAATGGGGCTGGGGCTCCAGCAAACTTGGGCGATGAGCGTTCGACGTGACTTCACGCCGTGGCCGTCTAGCCTGACGGGTCCATGACCGCAGCCTGACCGCATCACCGTGCGCGAAGGGTCAGCGCCGATGTCGATGAAGAAGCACCCCTACTGAATGCGATAAGCCGCGTGACAGGCCACGCAGGTCTGCGTCACCCTGGCCAGCGCGGCGAGGCTGCCCTTGAGATCTCCGGTCACCGACGCATCCTTGGCCACGATGGCGAACTGGCTGGCGCTGCGGTGCATGGCCGTACCGGCAGCCTGCATGCCCTGCGGCATGAACTTCGCCACGTCGTGCGCGCCGTGCAGACTGAGCGACGACATGCCCAGTCGCTGTTCGGCGATGTCGCTCGCCTTGTCAAAGGCGCCGCGAGCCAGGTGGTCCTGGATCTCGGCCAACGCCAGCAGGTGGTCACGCATGTTGGCCAGGGTATGCGTGCGCATCATCTCGGGGAACCGGACCATGACACGCGGATCGTCAGACGGTGCAACTGCTGCGTGGTCTGCAACGGCCGGGCCCGGCTGGTGGACGTGTGCCGCCGGGTCGCCCGAAGGCGCGGCACAGCCGGCCAGGATGGCCGCCATGGCGGCAGCGAAGAACTTCATGCGCGTCAAAGGCGCGGGATGCTGACGATTCATGGCTGCATGTTGCCGGGGTGGCACCCACGCTGCATATGATTCAAGTCATACGACGGGAATCACCGTCCTTCGCCAGGCGCAGCCACGAGCCGTCACGGTCGATGACCCCGTCTTTCTGCATCCGGGCCAGGGTCCGGTACAGCGATTCGTGCGTCAGGCCCAGCCTGCGCGCCAGGTCCTTGAGCGAGCCCATGATCTCCAGCTCGCACTGCGCTCCGCGGCCCTCGGAGAGCAGCAGGTGCCGGATGCGTTCCTCGGCGCTGCGCAGCGAGAGCCGCTCAATGCGGGCTCTCGCCGTGCGAAGTTGCGCGGCCAGCAACGCCATCCAGAGGTGCGCGAAGTCCGCGTCGTCCACCAGCAGCCGCTGGAAGTCGGCCTTCGCGGCGCGCAGGACCACACTGGGCTGCGACGCGACCGCGTCGCAGTGGTAGCGCGCGCTGTCGAGCGAGGCTTCGGCCAGGAACTCGCCGGGGCGGGCGTCGTGCAGCACCACCTCCTCGCCCTGGCGGCCGTGCCGGACCAGGCGTACGGCGCCTTCCTCGACGAAGTGGATGTACCGCGGCGGCGTGCCTGCCCGGAAGACGGGCTGCGCCGGCTGCAGGTCGAGACGAGAAACGCAAGGCAGCAGGGCACTCGGAAAGCTGGGGTGTCGGGACGCGGTCATGCCGTCGAGCCCGTGCGGTTTCTCGCTGCCACGGTCGGTGCCCGCCAGCGCGGGCGTAACGATGACGATGTTCTTGCGCTTCACGAGCCGAGGTTAGCTCGCCGGCAGCTTCAGTGGCTGTGCCGATGGTGCGCGTCAGGAAAGTGCTCGTGCGTGTGGGTCAAGGGCTCGTGGCGATGCGGGTGCGAATGGCGGCCAGCCACGGGGCCTTCTGCATGCTCATGTTGGTGGTGCACATCGTGTTCGTGCTCATGGTCGTGCTCCTCGGCCTGGTGGGCGTGCGCGTGGGCATGCCGCTCGGTCAGATGAAGCCACACGCCTGCGGCCATCAAAGCGCCCGCCACCAGCAGAGCCGGCGTGACCGGCTCGCCGAGCCAGGCCACCGCGAGCGCTGCGCCGAAGAAGGGCGCCACCGAGAAGTACGCTCCCGTGCGCGCTGTGCCGAGGTGCCGCAGCGCCACGACGAACAAGGTCAGGCTGACGCCATAGGCCCCGAGTCCGAGGAGCAATGCGCCGGCCAGCCAGGGGGCTGGCGGCAGGGATGCTCCGATGGCCAGTCCCAGTGCCAGGTTCACGCTGCCCGCGACCAGCCCTTTGATCGACGCAACCCACGTCGCGTCGGCGAGCGCCACCTTGCGGGTCAGGTTGTTGTCGACCGCCCAGGCCGCACAGGCCCCCAGCACGGCCAGTGCGGGCCAGGCCTCACCGATGCGCGCCTCGCCGGGCCAGCTCAACACCAGCGCGCCGGCGACGATGGCCACCATGCCGAGTGCAATGCGCCGGTCGAAGTTCTCCTTGAAGACAAACCACGCCAGCAAGGCCGTGAACACGCCCTCCGCATTCAGCAGCAGGGATGCCCCCGACGCTGGCATGCGGGACAAGCCAAACATCAGCAGCAGCGGGCCCAGGACCCCGCCCGCGAACACCGCGCCGGCGAGCCAGACCCGTTGATCGGCCGGCAACTTCACAGGTTCAGCGCGGGTGAGAAGGCGCCACAGCGCCAGGCCGATGCCGGAGCCCAGGTACAACAGTCCCGCGAGCAGCCAGGGATCCACGGTGCCCAGCAGCTGCTTGGCCATCGGCGTGCCGGCGCCAAACAGGGCCGCCGCCGCCAGCGCGGCGGCGACCCCGGGATGGACCAAGGAGCTTCGGATCGTCGGGGTCACGTTGGCGTCAGGTGTCGGGATGCGATTCGCGTTATCGCCGAAGGTCGAGATCGGCCACGAGCTTCGAGGCTTGCGCTCGTGATTTGACCTCATCGGCCTGAACGGCCTCCCAACTGAAGCTCGTTCCCCAGGCCCAACCGGAACCCACGAGTTCGACGACGCGCAGGTCACCGGCTCGTCCCTGGACATTGATGTCCACGGTCCGAGCCTCCCACTGTGCCGACAGGCGGTGTTCGCCCGGCTTCAGGCGCAGGCGCGCCAAAGACTCTGGAATGGTTGCCATGCTGCCCGCGCCGTCCACCGTCACGGGCACGACCATGCTGGCATCCGCCCAGCGGCGGCGCAGCACGTACACGGTCAGTGACGCCGGGTCGGCCTCGAAGCGTTTGACAGCGGCTTCGACGGCATCGGTCGGAACCGCCGTCGGTGTGCAGGTCAGTTTGGGGCGGTAGCTCTTGCCGATGCGATAGCAGTAGGTGCCGTCAGCGTTGACCGGGCGAAGGGGCTTCGTCATGCAGCCGGCCAAGGGCACGAGGCCGACGGCGGCCAAGCCGATCAGCAGGGTCCTGCGCTGGGGGAGTTGAGCTTTGCTCATGGTCGAGCTCGCCCTACTTCAGCGCAAACCGCACGGTTCCGGACGGCTTGCCGGCGATCGTGACGATGGCGACCGCCTTGGTGCCAGGGCCCACCTTGAAGGTGCCCTTGGCCTCCAGCTTGTCACCGGCTGGCTTGAGTTCGACCTCCTGCTTCTCGGTTCCGCTGAGCAACGTCAGCTTGGCGCTGGCCTTGGACACGTCGGCCGACTTGCCATGGTCGCGCAGGTGCAGCTGGATGACGGTTGGCTTGGCGACCAATTCGTAGTCCATGTCCTTGGACTCGGTGACCACGCCGCCATGCTTGGGGCTGTGGTCGTGCGCGCCTCCGGCGTGGGCAGTGCTGGCCAGGACAAGGGCGATCGCGGCGGCAGCGTAGAACTTGGCTTTCATGGGTTTCCTTTCAGTGGAGTGGGAACGGGGAATGATTGAGATCGCGCTCACAACGCCTCGATGTCCTTGGCATCCATGAGCTTGCCTGCCGGCTTGCGGCCGAACAGCCAGAACATGGCGGGCGTGAGGAAGGTGTCGAGCAGGGTCGAGCTGATGAGCCCGGAGAAGATCACCACGGCCACCGGGTGCAGCACCTCGGTGCCGGGACGTTCGGCCTCGAACAGCAGCGGTGCCAGCGCAAAGGCCGTGACCAGCGCCGTCATCAGCACCGGGCTCAGCCGCTCCAGCGAGCCGCGCATGATCATCTTCTGGTCGAAGTTCTCGCCCTCGAAGCGCATCAGGTTGATGTAGTGGCTGACCTTCAGGATGCCGTTGCGCACTGAGATGCCGGCCAGCGTGACGAAGCCGACCATGGCCGCGACGCTGAGCGGCTGGCCCGACAACCACAGCCCGATCACCGCGCCCACCAGGGCCAACGGGATGTTCACCATGATCAGCGCCGACAGCACGGCGCTCTGGTAGCGCGTGTAGAGCACCACGAACATCAGCGTCAGCGACACGATGGACAGCAGCCCGATCAGGCGCGAGGCTTCTTCCTGCGCCTGGAACTGGCCGCCCAGCGTGATGAACATGCCCTCGGGCAGCTTGGTCTCGGCGGCCACCTTGCGGATGTCGGCCACGATCTCCGACAGCGGCCGGCCTGACGCGTTGGCCGACAGCACGATGCGCCGCTTGCCATCGTCGCGGCTGATCTGGTTGGGGCCGTCACTGTCCTCGATGCTGGCCACCTTCGACAGCGGGATCCGCCCGCTGGGGGTCTCGATGAGGATCTGGCTCAAACCCTCGATCGAACGCGCCGACTCCGGCAGCCGCACCACCAGCGCAAAGCGGCGGTTGCCCTCGATGATCTGCGCCACGCGCTCACCTTCCACCAGGCCCTGCAGCGTGGCCAGGATCTGCGGCGCCGGCACGCCGTACTGTGCCGCCGCCGCATAGTCCACGCGCACCTTGATCTGCGGCGCGAGCACCTGCTTCTCGATCTGCAGGTCAGCGATCCCCGGAATGGTGGCCAGCTTCGCACGCAGTGCATCGGCCTGGCCGCGCAGGGCGTCCAGGTCTTCGCCGTAGATCTTGATCGCGATCTGCGAGCGCACACCCGAGAGCATGTGGTCGATGCGGTGCGAGATCGGTTGGCCGACCTCGATGGCCGCGGGCAGGTTGACCAGCCGACTGCGGATGTCGGCCCGTACCTCGTCCATGGTGCGCGCCAGCTGCTCGGCTGGAACGATGCCGACATCGAGCTCGCTGACGTGTACGCCCTCGGCGTGTTCGTCGAGTTCGGCCCGGCCGCTGCGCCGGCCGACGTGTGTGACCTCCGGTACCTGCGAGATCAGCACCTCGGCCTGCCGCGCCAATGCCGAACTCTCGGTGAGCGTGACCCCAGGATTCAGGCGAATGCCCACCAGCAAAGTGCCTTCGTTGAAGGGCGGCAGGAAGGTGGTGGGGAAGAAGGGCACGGCAGCGCCCGCCGCCAGCACCGCCAGGCCAGCGGCTGCCAGGGCAGCCTTGGGGCGGTTCAGCACCGCCTGCAGGCCGCCACGGTAGTGCCGCTTCAGCCAGGCCAGGGCTCGTGTGTCGCCGTGGTCCAGCGTCTTCAGGCGGGGCAGCAGGTAGTAGCTGAGCACCGGCGTCACCGTCACCGACACCAGCAGCGAAGCCAGCGTCGAGGCGATGAAGGCCACGCCCAGCGGCACGAACAGCCGCCCCTCGATGCCCGGTAGCGCAAACAGCGGCAGGAACACCAGGACGATGATCACCGTGGCGTACAGGATGCCCGAACGCACCTCCATCGAGGCCTTGGCCACCAGCTGAAGGGGGTGCAGGCGGTGCTGTGGGTGGCGCGCCCGGTCCTCTTTCAGCCGGCGCAGGATGTTCTCCACATCCACCACGGCGTCGTCCACCAGGCCGCCGATGGCGATTGCCAGGCCACCCAGCGTCATCGTGTTGATCGACAGGCCGAAGTAGCGGAAGACCAGCGCGGTGATGAAGATCGACACCGGGATCGCCGTCAGCGCGATCACGGTGGGCCGGACCGTGCCGAGGAAGAAGAACAGGATCACCGCGACGAAGATCGACGCGCCAATCAGCTTGCCTTGCAGCGTGGTGATCGAGGCCTCGATGAAGCTGGCCTGCCGGAACGTCACCCGCGGTGCTTCCATGCCCGCGGGCAGTGAGGCCTTCAGCCCCGTGAGCGCGTCTTCGATGGTGCGCGTGAGCGCGATGGTGTCGGCGGTGGGCTGCTTCTGGATGCCCAGGATGACCGCCGGCTTGCCTTCGAAGCCGCCCTCGCCGCGCTTGATGGCCGCGGCGAATGTCACCTCGGCGATCTGCCGCAGCAGGATGGGTTGCCCACGGTTGCTGCCCACGGCCAGGTTGCTAAGGTCCTCCAGCCGCGAGGTGCGGCCCAGGTGGCGGATGAGGTACTCGCGCCCGTTGAGCTCAAGAAAGCCGCCGGAGGTGTTGGCCGAGAAGCCGCGCAGCGCCGCCTCCAGCTGGTCGTGCGTGATGCCGAGTTCGGCCATGCGGGCCGTGTTCGGCTGCACCTGGAACTGCCGCACCTCACCACCGATCGGGATGACCTGCGCGACGCCGGGCACCGCCAGCAGCCGGGGCCGCAGCACCCAGTCGGCGTACTCGCGCACGGCCATCGGGCTGATCTTCTTCTCGTCGACGGGAATCGCGATCTGCATGATCTCGCCCATGATCGAGCTAATGGGTCCCATCCGTGGCACCAAGCCTTCGGGCAGACCTTCTTCCATGGCCGACAAGCGCTCGGCAACAAGCTGCCGCGCCCGATAAATGTCCACGCTCCAGTCGAAGGTGACGTACAGGAACGACAGGCCGGCCGACGAGGTGGAGCGCACGCTCTCCACGCCCGGCAGGCCGTTCATCGTCGTCTCCAGCGGGAAGGTGATCAGCTGCTCCACCTCTTCGGCGGCCATGCCGCCCGCCTCGGTCATGATCGTGACCGTGGGCTTGTTGAGATCGGGGAACACGTCCACCGGCGTGCGCGTCAGCGTGAACGCGCCATAGACCATCAGCACGACGGCCGCGATCAGTACCAGCAGCCTGTTGGCCAGGCTGCTTTCGAGTAGCCACTTGAACATGTCAGCGCACCTGGTTGATCAAGGTGGCGCCTTGTGTCGCGACGCGGTCACCGGGTTCGAGCCCGGAGGTGACTGCGGCGTTGACACCGTCCAGCGGCTCGGTGGTGACGGTTCGGGGTTCGAAGCGTTCCGGCGCCGTCTTCACCCAGACCACCGTCTGGTTGGCTGGGTTTTTCATCAGCGAGGCTACTGGCACCGGGATGCCCTTGACCTTGTCTTTCGTCTGCACGAACACGCGCACCGGCTGGCCCACGGCCAGCTGATTGAGTGCGGCACCCTGGGCGCGGAAGGCCAGCGGCAGCGCCTGCTCACGCAGGCTGCGCGAGGCGCCGATGAAGGTCAGCGGCACTCGCTGATTGCCCAGGGCCATCGTCGCGGTACCTATGCTGGAAGCGATGGCGGCATCGAAGGCCAATGCCTCGATGCGCAGGCGTGAGGGGTCGACGATCTCGAAGATGAGTTCGCGTGCATCCACCACCTGGCCGGCCACGACGTTGGCCGAGGCGATCACGCCCGACACGGGCGCCACAAGCGCCTCGCGCGTGGACAGACCACCACCTACCGCGGCGATACGCGCCGACAGGCTGGCGGCTTCGCTCTCGGCTGCTTCGATCTCTTTGCGCGGCACGGTGTCGGCCAGTTCCTGCAGGCGCGAAATGCGCTTGTCGGCCAGGGCCTTGGCGGCGCGCAGCTCCGCGAGCTGGGCCGCCTGGTTGGAGCGCTCGATGGGCGCCGCCGAAGGCACGACGTAGGCCAGCACCTCGCCCTTGCGCACCATCTGCCCGGGGTTGGGCAGGCCACGCGGCCCGGGTTCGATGCGGCCTGCGTTCAGCGGCTGCACCTTGCCACCGGCATTCGGGTCCATCTGCACCTTGGCGTTCAGTTCCACGGTGCGGGGCAGTTCTGCCGCTTCGGTGACGACAGTGCGCACACTCAGCTGCCGCTGTGCGGGCTTGGGCAGGAAGACGCTGCCATCGGGCTGTCGCTGCGGTCCGTTGGCGCTGGGCGCGGCAGGGGCGTCACCATGGTCGTGGCCCGGGCCGGCGTAGGCAGGGCGCAGTCCTGTCAGGGCGATCAGCAGCCCCAGGCTGGAGGCGATCAGGGTGCGCTTCATGCTGCAGCTCCCGTACGAACGCTGCGCGCATGGATCACACGGCGTCCGCCCCAACCGAGAAGACCTAGTGCGGCGATGCCGGCTACCGCCCACCCCGCGTACTCTGTCCAGGAATGCGTGTGCGCGGCCTCGTCGACGTGAGATTCCTCGTGGATGTCGAGTTCACCGGCCAGCAGGTCGGCTTCATTGCCGGCGGTCACCGTAGCGGTCACCGGCAAAACGCCGACCTTGGGTGCCTCGGGCAGCACGACCTCGTATTCATCGACGCCAAGCTTCTCAGCCTTGAACTTGGCCCCGCCGATCTCGAGCTCGATCTGCGCGCCGCGCACGGGGCTGTTGTCGGCGAAGCGATCCAGGTACAGCGTGATCTGCTTGCCGCTGAGCACGCCGACGAGTTCGAAGGTCTCGGACACGGCCGAGAAGCGCGGCAGCGCCTGGCCGACGGCTGCGGGCGCCGCGTCACCGTGGTCGTGGCCTGGGCCGGCCCAGGCGGGGGATGCAACAAGGATGGCCGCAGCAAACAGCGCGGCCGGGAGAATCGGAAAGTTCATGGGGGATGTCCTGGAAGATTCGTGGAGTGGCGTCACGGGCGTGTCACTGGGGCAGAAGTCCCAGGGCCTGGCGCCATGCAGAGATCGCTGCAGCGAGCTCGATGCGGGTGCGTGCGGCCTGGCGTTCGGCCTCGGCCGCTTCGGCCTCAATGCGCAGGCGTGTCGGCAGATCGGTTTCACCCAGCCGGAAAGACTTGTCGAAGAAGCCTCGCGACTCGCGGGCCAGCTGCGCGCGCCTTTCGACAGCGACCAGCTGCGTGCGCGAGGCTTCGACCCGCATGCGCGCCGCTTCCCGTTCTGCAGTGAGGCGCTCACGTTCCAGAGCCAGCTGGGCCTGGATCTCCATGGCTTCAGCGCGTGCGTTGGCGCTGCGGGCGTCGGATCGCGGGCCGGCGCCGAAGGGGATGCGAATGCCCAGCGTGATGGTTTGCTGGGACGCCTCGCCGCGCGCCCCGCGGTCGCGCGTGGTGGCCAGCATCAGCTCAGGGTTGGCGCGGGACTGGGTGGCAATGAGTTCGACGGAACGCTGCGCCACGGCGGCACGGTCCTTAAGCTCTTGAAGCGCAGCATGCGCTTCGATCTCGGTGGCTGAGGCGCCGGGATCCGGCTCTGCCAGGCTGTCGTCAGCGCCGGACAAGGCGGGTGCGGCGCCGGCCAGTGCACGCAGATGCTGTCGAGCCAGCGCGAGGCCGGCCTCAGCCTGCGCAACAGCGGCTTCCCCGCCGGCTACCGCGCCGTCGGCCTGATGCTGATCGGCGCGGGCCAGATCGCCAGCCTTCGCACGCCGCGCAACGTCGGCGGCGATGAGGCGGGTGCTTGCGAGCTGCTCGCGGGCGGTCACCAACTCGATGCGCGCACGCTGCCACTGCCACCACGCATCGCGAACAGCGGCAGCGACGCGCAGTTGCGCTGCGTTGGCCCGGCTTTCGATGGCCGCGCCCTCGGCGTCGGCCATGGCTGCACTGCGACCACGCTCACCGGGCAGCCAGAGCGGCACAGCGATGCCAACTTCGACTTCACGCGCGCCCTGGTTGTTGCCCAGGCGGTCGGTCCTGTTCGAGACTTCCAGTGCTGCCGGCTGAGGCGTCCAGGCCTTGGCGGCACTCTGCTGAGCACGTGCGGCGTCGCGCCGCGCCTGCAGCGCCAGGGCTTCAGGCTGGCGGGACCAGGCAGCGTCGAAGACCTGTCGCAGATTCAACGGGCTTGCAGCGGCTTCCGTGCTGCCTGCTGCGGGCGCCACTGCGGCATTTGCAGCATCCGCGGCTGTCTGCGCCGCCACGGCCGCGCCGCACAGGGTCGCAGCGCCCGCCACACTCGCGCGCAACAGCCAGACCTTCGTTCGAGTTCGATATCTCATCCAATGCTCCAGTGTTGAAAACAACCCACGGGAGATCGGCAAGCGGCGACCAACAGGTCGCGTCGTGCCCGACGGCGCCGCACGCTGCGGCGCGCACTCAGGCGCGAACGGGCTTCAGAAGGGGAAGAGACCCGCCTCGCCGATCAGGCAAGGGGCAGCCACTGAGGGCGTTCGGGTCGGGTCGGTGCGTGTGCACCACCCGTTTCGTCGAGGGTGGCGCTGGGCAGCGCGGTCGAGAGCGCACCAGGCAGGCCTATCGGCAATGTCAGCATCGCGCTGCAGGTGCCGTGGCAATGACCGCAGTCCAGGTCCATGGCGCCAGGCAACTTGTCGCCCCTGACGCCACCAGCCTCGTCTGGAGACGAAGTCAGATCTGCACCCGCATCTGCAGCAGGCCCGGCATCGCTGCCGGCGTGGACGTGGTGCTCATGGTCATGGTGACCAAAATGTCCGGTACTAGCCTGAGCCTCATGCGCGCAATAAGACGCGACCACTGCCCAGCTGAACTGGAGCGGAAGCATGGCGAGCAGAAAAATGGCGAGGATCCGACGCACGATCGAGAGTCTAGCTGCTACAGGGTTTGTTCAGGCGCATGCAGGGCGAGCAAGTCGTGGGGTTTCACCACTTCGAGGCGCGGACGCGCGCAACGTTGCGATTCATCCCGTGGCGGATGACGCGCTCATACAGCCAGCGCCTGATGCCTGACAGGTTGGAGCCGTGGCGCGTGTAGAACGCGTCTGGGCTGTCGAAGACACCGAAATCGTCGGCGATGCCTTCCTTCTGGATGTAGGTGTCCTCGCCAAGCCACTCGACCCCGGGCGCCGACAGGTCGAGCGTGGCGGCGCCATAGCCGCAGAAGCGCCGTGCCTGCGGGAAGCGCCGCTGCAGGCTGGCCAGGTACGGTGCGTCGAGGATGAAGCCTTCCAGCGCGATCCAGCGGCCTTCCAAACTCACTTCGACCCAGCTGTGGATGATGCGCTGCGGCGCCAGCCAGTAGGCCAGGCCGGTGATTGCGCCTTTCTGTAGCGGCTTGTCGATCGTGAAGCCGTGGAAGCGGCAGGGAACGCCCACCGCGCGCAGCAAGGCCATCAGCAGCGTGCTCTTGGTGTTGCATTGGCCGATGCCGTCGGCCAGCACACTGGATGCCGGCAGCTCGTCGCCCTCGTTGTAGCCAAAGGCGATTTCGTTGCGGACGAAGTCGTACACGGCGCCAATTCGGTCGTAGGGGGGCAGGGTTCGCCATTCACGGCGAGCCACCAGCGCTTCGATGTCGGGGTGGTTGACATCCAGCAGCGGGGTCGCGGCAAGTAGGGTGTGCATTGCGTCGGACATGGTGTGGCTCCTGTCAGGCGTGCGCCGGCAACGGGCGAAGCTCAGCCCGTGCCTGCTGAATGACCGAGCGCGCGGCGGTCAGCGCCAGCACGCCCATGACTGAGGCGACCGCGAGGTCCGGCCAGCCGCTTCCGGTACCGAAGACGCCCAGCGCGGCAGCCATCACCGCCACGTTGCCGATCGCGTCGTTGCGGCTGCACAGCCACACCGAGCGCATGTTGGCGTCGCCCTCGCGCCAGGCGTAGAGCATCGCGGCGACCGACACGTTGGCCAGTAGCGCCAGGGCGCCGATGGCGCCCATCGTCATCGGTTCGGGCACGGTGCCGGAAGCGGCCGACCAGGCGGCGCGTCCGAGGACGAAGATGCCGAAGGCGCCCATGCTCAGGCCCTTGAAGAGGGCAGCCCGCGCGCGCCACGTCAGCGCCATGCCCAGCACGAGCAGCGAGATGCCGTAGTTGGCCGCATCGCCGAAGAAGTCCACGGCGTCGGCCAACAGCGACACCGATCCCGAGCTCAGGCCGCCGGCCAGTTCGACCCCGAACATGGCCAGGTTGATGATCAGCGCCGCCCACAGCACGCGCCGGTAGCGCGGGCTCTGGCTGGCCGCAGGAGTGGCGCAGCCGTGGCTGCCGCAGGAGTCGCTCATGAGTGGCTTTCGGGTGTCGATGCCGGCATTTGAAACCCTGTAGCGGCTCCAGAGTCAAGCGACTATGCTGCAGAGTGTTAGGCGCCCCTTCATGCACGCCGAGAGCCTCGATCCATGTTCGACTTCCTTCGCGTCACAGGACTGTTCTTCGTCACCGCTGTTGCCGAGATCGTCGGGTGCTACCTGCCGTGGCTCGTGCTCACGCAAGGTCGGCCGGTCTGGTGGCTGCTGCCGGCGGCCGTATCGCTGGCGGCGTTCGCTTGGTTGTTGACTCTGCATCCCAGCGCGGCAGGTCGTACCTACGCGGCCTACGGCGGTGTGTATGTCGTCGTCGCCCTGATCTGGCTGTGGCGCGTCGACGGTGTGGTCCCGACGCGATGGGACCTTTTCGGTGGAGGCATCTGCCTTGTCGGCATGGCGATCATTGCCCTGCAGCCCAGGGCGGCAAGTTGAGGAAGGGACTCGGGCATGAAGATCGGTGAACTGGCGCTGGCGGCGCAGACCCAGGTCGAGACCATCCGCTACTACGAACGTGAGGGCCTGTTGCCACTGGCGCCTCGCAGCGAGGGCAACTACCGCATCTATGGGCCTGAGCATGTCGAGCGGCTGGCCTTCGTGCGCCACTGCCGGTCGCTGGACATGACGCTGGACGAGATCCGTGTGCTGCTGCGTTTCAAGGACGAGCCGCAAGCCGAATGCGGCGAGGTCAACGCGCTGCTGGATGAGCATATCGGCCACGTCGCTACGCGCATTCGGGAGTTGCGCCAGTTGGAGAAGCAACTCAAGGCGCTACGCCAGCAATGCGCCGGTGTCCGCGATGCAGAGCACTGCGGCATCCTGAACAAGCTGGTCCAGGCGTCGTCAGCGACGAGCATCAGGTCGGCAAGCCCGCATGTGTCAGGGGCCCATGGCAACCGCGGGCGTCGCGCTAACAACTCGACGACTGAATGACCGCTCTCCTACAGCACCAACGACTCCTGAGGGTCGAGAGGACCAGTTCGCGGCCAGCGGGACCGGTCATTGACCGTACATTGCCGCCGCGTGGCTAACGCTGCTGCGAGCTCCGCGGCCACCGAAGGCCCGGTTTCGAAGTTGACCTGACAGCCGCCCGGAAGGCCGGGCAAGGTCAGGTATCGGTGTCCGCCGACATTCGCCGGCCGAATCCGAACGGCTGCACCCAGTCTGAACCAGTCTTGTCCAGTCCAGGGGACCGAAAAGTGCGGGCCGAGCAGCAAAGCTGCTGGCCCACCCAAACCGGCTTCTGCCAGAGCCCTTCTACCCAACCGCCATCAACCCCGTGGCGGGTTGCTTTGGGACACTTCGCACCCCGTCTCCAGGCCAACCAGAGGCCTTCAGAGCCTGAGCGATCCGCCTCCCGATCGCCTTGACCGGTCTCACGTCCACCGACTGGCCACACACCTGGTGCGCCGTCGTCTCCGGCACGCCGTCCACCAGTTCGGGGCTGATCCCCTTGATCCTGGCGTGCTCCGCGGCCGTAAGCAGCCTCGACCTCTCAGGGTCGGTGGGATGCAGTAGCCGCGGGTCGGTGGACCCGCCCTTGTGATACCCCTTGCGCAACACTGGCACCAGCGTGGATGCCGGCGTCAGTAGCTGCATGCTGAAGTGCTTGCCGTTTTCGGCATCGCGCTCCTGCTTGTCCTTCAGGTAGTCCACGCGGCGGTACCGCTCGTCGTCGGGGTCCATCGGTTCCAGAAGATCGCCCAGGCAATGCCTGGCGGTGTCCTCTGGCTCCATGTCCTTCAAGTCCAGCTGCAGCTCTGGTGGGTAAGCCACCAGGAACCAACGAACCCTGGCCTCCAGGCTTCCGAAGTCCATGGCGTTGAGCACCGTCTCGGCGACCGCGTACCCCGCGTCACGCAGCCAAGCCCGAAGGATGGAAGCGCTGGCAGTGTTGCGGTACGTCTCGACGTTCTCCACCACGAGGATGGCCGGCTGCAGCGCAGCGATCACCTGCAGGGCGGCCCCGATCAGATGGCCCACGTGCGGATGGTCTTCCATCCGCGTGAGCCCCCGTTTGGCTGCCCCCGCGCGGGATGCACCCGAGCAGGGGATTCCTGCCTCAAGGATTTCCACTGTTTGGGTGCGCTTGAGCAGCCACTCGTCTTGCGCGAGCTCCTGCATCGGCATGGCGGCCGTCGTGGTGGTTGTGGCCACCACCGGGTTCGACTGCCTGCCGATGTCCAGGTACTCCTCGCAGATCTCGTTGGCCAAGGCCAACTCGGATGACACGCCGCCGGCGGCTAGGCCTGCGTGGATTGCTCCCGAAGCGATGCCGGCACCAAAGGCGATGCCGGCCGTTCGCAAGGGCTGGCCAAGTGCGAGCTTTGCTGCCAGCCTGGCGGACCTGGCCAGCGCCTTGCGCACGCTGGCGGGCATCAGGACATGAACGGCGCCGGGCTCGATCACCACCCGCACCAGGCCGGCTGCCGCGAACGGCTGCAGATCCTGCTGGCTGTTGATGTCGATCACGGGCACCTCCTGCCTGCCGCGCTGCTTGCGAGAAACCTTGCGCTTTCCGGCGTTGGCCACGCGGATAGTGAGTCGGGCCTCGTCGGCGGCGCCGGAGCTGATGTCTATGGACACGCCAGGCGTGAAGCCGGCCGTAGCCAGGGCGGTGGTGTCGAGGTACAGGCGCGGTGCGCCGCGGTGTTCGCCAAGATGGCGGAGTAGGACGTGCATTGCAGGGGACTCCTTGCTGATGCCCCCCGTCGGGGCCTCCCCCAAGCGGGGCGGCCCGCTCGGGGGAGGTTGTGGATGAAGAAGCTCAGGCGCTCTTGAAGGGGAGCGGATCGATCAAGACGCTCACGTCCAGTCCGATGACGTGGACGAACTTGTGCTCTGTCAGGGTGAGAGCGAAGTGCTCCAGGTCGACGTGGTGGCCTTCTTCGACCCACGCACGTGCCTTTTCCAAGGCCGCCTCATGCGCGTCGTCCAGGTCCAGGTAAGCGCCAACGGTCCACGGGCCTGTAGGTCCGTCGCCGTGCAGCAGCCAGCCGTCCACGCTGTCGTCGATCTCAACTGCGTCGGCATCGTCAGTGCGTTCGCGCAGAGCCTTGACGCAAAGGTCCAGCTCGCGCACGGCCGCGGCCAGATCGCCGCGCTCCCACCGTTCAACAACGGTCTCGGCCGCATCGAGCAGCTCGTCGGTGCGCTGTACCAGGTCGGCCAGGGCTGCGGCCGCGGCCTCGCCTTGGCTGTCGCAGGGTTGCAGCTTCGGCTCGTATTCGCCAAGCTCCCAGGTCCAGCCATCGGACGGATCGCCGAAGACCCTGTAGCCCAGCGTTGCGAGATGTTCTTCCACGGCCTGGCAGAGCTCGTGGCCGGTCATGAATGACATGTTGGTTCCTTCGTCAAAAGAGGCGGGCCCCACATGGGGGCCCGCAAGGTGGTGAAGACAAGCCGGTCAGCGCCGGCATGGATGGCTTAAGAGGGCGGCAGACCCCAGACCTGACCGAGGCGGCCCGGCTGGATGCTTCCGTCGAAGAGGAACGGGTCCACAGCACGGAAGAACGCACCCCAATCAGGCTCAGCCTGGATCGGCGGGTAGACGTGAACCAGCTCCTCGCCGAAGCGCTTCTCTGGAACAGTGGTCATGCCGAAGTGCGCGGCACGGCTGATCAGAGGGTGAGCACGAGCACACCACCGGGGTGCAGGAGGCTGAAGGTGCGACGGCAGAAGACCTTCTCGTGCCGCTCGCGGCCTTGCTTGCGATCGCCGGTGTCGGCCTTGTCGCCGACCAGGTCGCCATAGGGTGGGTTCAGGAACAGCAGGCCCATACTGCGGTCGGTGATGCGCACGTCGTGCACATCGGCGTGGGCCACGGTGCCGAGCACGGTCTTGGCGTGCCAGGCGCGCTCTTCGTCGACGTCGACGCCGAAGCTGCTGACCTCTGCGCCGCACGACTGCAGGTGCTCGCACACGTGCAGCAGCGCTGCGCCTTCGCCGCAGCAGGGGTCCGCTACGCGTACCGCGCTGCCGCCGATGTCGAGTGCCGAGCAGATGCGATCCAGCGTGGGCACGTCGGTGGGGAAGTAACCGTTCTTGATGAAGTTCTGCGCGATGCGCGGAAAGATCAGGGCCATGGGGATGGACTCCAGGAAGGCTTCGCGTTGAAGCCCGAGGTGATGAGAGGGGAGAGGGGCCCACCAGAACGGTGGGCCTCAGGTTGCAATGACGCGCCGGCAGCGCAGTCAGGCTGCGCGTTGCAGCGTGCGCGGCAGAGGCTGCCAGCCGGCGGCGTACAGCTCGGCGAGCAGGCTGCCAGGCAGGTGACTGGCCGTGGCCGGGTCGTGGATGGCGTCGCTGATGGCGACCACCAAGGGGCGCACGTGGTGCGCGTGCTGGGCGAGCACTCGGTCGAGCTGCTCGGCCTCATCGTCGGTGGCGGTGCTCAGCCAGTCGAGGTAGGCCTTCCAGAAGACCTTGCGGTCACTGCTCGGCTTCAGGACGGCTGCAGGCGGAACCTGTAGCGCTGCGATGGCGACCGTAGGGACGATGCTCGCGGCAACCAGGCTCAGGTGATGTGGCTTCATGCGTGGACTCCTTGAGAGAAGGGCACAGCGAAGCCACGGCCGCAGCGGCTTGTGGTTCCGCTGCGGGGTTGAGAAGAGGGGCGATCAGATGGGGGGGGGGCTGAGCCTGGGATGCACGAGGCATCCCAGGGGATCGGCAGGACCGGTGCTTACCGGCTGGACCAGCGTGAGCCGGCGTCAGCGGAAGTACCAGAGCAGCCCGAAGGCCACTGCGATGAGCACGGTGGGCTCGGACTTGGCGGTGCTGTACACGGCGCCGATGAAGGCCTTGGCGGACTTCAGGGCGCTGCGGGCACTGCGCGATTGCTCGCGTGCTTTTTCCATGGCCGCCTGCGCTTGCGCGTAGGCGATGGCCTGGCGCTTGAGCGTGAGCTTGGCGCGCACGTACAAGCCGTGGAAGTCGTTCTCTTGACTTTCCAGCATGCGGGGGTTCGCGTCGAAGTGATCGACGATGGTCTTCGCGGTGGCGAAGTCGTCGATGTTCAGCGCGAAGTACTCCCAGACTTCGACGGTCTCGCCCGAGTTGCCGATGGCAACGGACTGACCAGAGGCTTCGATGTCGGCAGCCTGACCAGCAGGAATGACGTTGGCGTTCATGGGATGTGTCCTCGTTGAGAAAACGGGGACGCACCATCCCCAGCGGGGATGTGTGACATCCCCATAGGGTTGATGAAGGAAAGAACTCCAGTGGGTCCGGATCAAGCGATCCAGCCCCACCACCGCTGTTGCAGGAGCCTGGCGGTGTTGGGCGTGCCGTGCGTGGCACATACGGACCGAAGCTGTCGGTCGGGCAGTAGGAACGGCGGTTCGCTCAGTCGCAGCTCAGAAGCTGCGGGCGCTGCAACTGGTGTGTCGCGGCGCAGGCTTGGGGCGAGTTC
Organism: Rubrivivax rivuli; assembly: GCF_004016505.1. Lineage (GTDB taxonomy): Bacteria > Pseudomonadota > Gammaproteobacteria > Burkholderiales > Burkholderiaceae_C > Rubrivivax > Rubrivivax rivuli. The sequence goes on from NZ_SACR01000003.1 coordinate 88,446, forward strand.
TGCAAGCGCTCGGGCACCGGGGCCGGTGCGAAGCGCTTGGAGAACCCGTCAGGACCTGGCGTGGCCAGGTCCTGCACAGGGCGGGGCTTGCATGGCCGGGCGGTCACCCGCCGGCCTGCGCGATCTGCAGGCGCACCTGCATGATTCGTTCGATGTCCCAGTCGGAGGCGCGACTCAGGCGCCGACCGACGAGGTGATACCAGCGCGCAAGTGCGAAGGGCACGCCTGCGGCGGCCATGCGCTCGGGAGAGGCATCGTCTTGGGTATGGGGGGGGTGCTGCGTGGCAGCCATGGCTTGCTCCTGACTGGACGGGCGATATTGCCCCCACAGCGCGCGCAACGATCAACGCGCTCTGGGGGCAATGCCACTCGGACCAGGAGAACCACACTCCACAGCGCCGGACCGGAAGTCCGTGCTGCACCGATTCACAGGAGCCTGTCGGTGTCAGGGCGTGCCGTGCGTGGCACTGACGGGCCGAAGCTGACGGCCGGGCAGAAAACGACTCAATTCTGAGCTGCGCCGTTCACACGCGCAAGGGGTCGACCACGCCGGCATGAAGCATGCAAGGGGTTCCCTGCGCGGGCGGCACGGACGGGGCCGGGCGCCAGCCGCGGTGAGCCACTATGCAAGTTGCCAGTGGCATGGGGGCAGCGCCTTTGCTCGAATACGCCCATCGATCAACAACTTGCTCAGGTGTCCACATGCTTGAATTTCTGCTGAGTGTTTTCGGAAGAATCCCCAACGGCGGCGGTTGGAGCTCAGCCGGTTGATTCCACTGCCTCAGTGAATCCTCACTGAGAACCCGCCCAGTCAGGTTGTCAAGAAACTAGCCTCAACAGCGAGTATTTCGCTGTTGAGGCTAATTGCACTTACCAATCGATATTTGGCGTAGGTGATTCAGCAGAGGGTTTGACAGACGGGCAGTCGCTTCAAAGCAGACCAAGTTGGATTGCCTTGGCCACTGCCGCGTGTTTGCCTGACACGCCCAACTTCTTCGACGCGGATTGAAGATGGAAATTGATGGTGCCTCGGTTCAGGCCAAGGATGTTGCCGATCACCTCTGCCGACTTGCCCCCTGAGGTCCACCTCAGGATTTCCAACTCGCGAGCCGTGAGGACCGGAAGCTCGACCTCCGGCGCAGCCAGCGGCGTCAGCAGGCGAACCGCCGTCTCTTGCGCAAAGGCGCCCAGAAGCTGCAGGTCTGCCATGAGGCCGATCAGCTCACGATCGTCATCGGGGAGCGCCTCGTCTCGGTCGAAGCCGAGCAGAAAGTGGCGTCCGTTGCTCATGTGCATGGCCATGGCCACGCCGGTCTTGTAGCCGTACTGCGCCTGGTGCTCCCACAGGTGGCCTGCGCCGTCCTTGACGTACAGCGACTGGTCGTAGGTGAAGGGGTGCGCCAGGTGCTTCAGGCGCGTCAGCACAGGTGATTTGCGCGACAGCTCTGGGTCGTTGTAGCTCGCCTTGTAGGCATCGGGCACATTGCCGATGCTGATGAACTGAGCAGGAGCAGCGGGCCGGTCGAGCACCAGGATCGCCGAAACAAGCGGGAAACCCTTGCGAGCTGCGAAGTCCACCAGACGCTTCTCGAAGGTCAACTTGTCGCTCGATGTGACGACATCCAGGTAGGCCTGCTGACTGTTCACCTGCCTCGCCTCCTCGCTTGGCTTTGCACAGCGCTATTCAACTTGCAAGTTGCCCTTAAGGGGCTGCGGTGCAATCGTGAGGCCCTGTCTTTCCAACAAGGGAGTAACGCTATGAGCTTGCAGCCGTGGAGTGCTGTCGATGAGCGGGCCATTGAGTGGTGCGTGCCGCAGGACGAATCTGGAATGCCGGACTTGGGCCACTTCAGCACCACCGTCGTTCGGTTGGGCAACGCAGGTTGCGCCAGCGGAATCGCGTACTGGGCCAACGTGTTCAAGGGCCAAACCTTATACATCGCATTTGACTGGGTCGAGGTTCGCCAGGGCGTCCCGATTCTGACAGACCCCAATGCAATCGTGACGAACCTGAAGCTGGTTGATGAGGCTGGAGTCGAGATTTCGGAACTGGCACACGTCGCCCAAATCACTCGGATGGTTCACGACCTGAACTGGCAGCAATATGCTGCCGAAGCGGCCAAGCAGTATCGGCTTGATACCGTGGCCTGCAGGCTGACGTTGACGCGGCAAGCTGCCCCCCCGTACGGGCATGAGCGGGAACGCCAGGCCCGGGAATTGCGAAAGGCTGCCTGAGCCTGCGTAGCACTGAGATGACAAGAAGAAAAGCGCCATGACGGCCTGTCTCTCGGACGGGGCGTCATGGCGTTGTGGCTCCTTGTGGCCATCGGCGCGTAGGCGCCTGGCGAAGGTCAGCCTGACGCTGCGAGCGTTCGCCGCAAGCGTTCGGCCGCGCGAGGGTGTGCCTTGAGCGCTGCGCGCAATTGCTCATCGTCGTAGCCTTCGATCTGCGACAAGGCGGCCGATGCGTTCATGAGGTCGAGCAGCTCGTAGCTCTTGAACATCCGCTCCAAGCGGTCGCCGCCGCCCTCGAAGTAGTGGTGGATCTCCAACTCGGGAGCGTGGTCCATGGCCAGGACGTTGAGCGCGTCCTGGTGGAACTGGCCACCGAGCAGGCGCAGCTCGGTGAGGTCCATCCGGAATCGCCCCCCGTTGTAGATCGAAGCCAGGAAGGCTGCGATCACGCGGCTGCTGCCGGTGCGGTTCTTCTCGGCGAAGTCGAACAGTCGCTTGAGGGATGCCACGCCTTGCTCCTGCTTTGAAGCGCGAGCGCGCTGCGCATCCGCTGCGGCCGCGTCCCAGCGCGTGTCGCCGGCCTTGAACTCTTCGATCATGGCGTTGAAGGCGTTGAGCCTGTCACCAGGGAACTCCACCGTCGCTGAGACAGTGGTTGCGGTCTTGATGGGAAGTCGGTCCATGGGAGTAACTCCTTAAGTGTGTGGCGCACGCCGTGCGGCGGGCGCTGCATATGAGAAGGGGAAGACCGGCCGGCAGCCGCCGGCACGGTCCTCAGCTCGTCAAGTCATCAGGGCGCCAGCGCGCTGAGCCAGTCCTTGAGGGCCAGAGCCCTGTCCGACTGCCTCGATCGCTGACCCAGGGTCTGCACTCGTTCAGCGAAGCGCTCGGGATCAGTGGCCACGGCTTTAGCCAGGCGCTTGGCCGCAGCCGTGGTGAGCTGACGCGGATCACGCAGCAGGGCAACGGCTTCTTTGGGCAGTTGGGCCAGGCCGCAGGCGTTGGCCACGTCAAACAGGTCTCGACCCAGGCGTTCCGCCAGGCGGCGCCGCGATGGGTACAGGCCAGCCTGCAGCGCGGCCTCGTACAGGCAGCCTCGCTCGTACAGGGATGCCCGCTCAATGCCGTTGGAGGCATCGAGCTCCTCCAACGCGCGAAGCGCGTCCACAGGCTCGATGGCTGTGAGCACGGGCAAGCCAAGCTCCAGACAGGCCTGCAGGCGCAAGGAGCCAAACACGAGCTCAAAGCGCCCTGGCAGGCCGGGCCGAACCTTGATCGGCTGCACGTTCCCGCCCGTTGTGGTGATGGAGGCCTTCAGCGCAGCGAAGGCCTGGTCAGTGGTGGACTGTGGCGCGCGGAAGCGCAACCATGCCGGCGTGTGAATCACCAGCGGGTCCAGCCTGGCCAGCGAGGCCGCGGAGGCTGCGAAGTCTGCTGCCTTGGCCATCGAGGCGAGGTGCGCCTTGGCCATGCGCGCACCCGTCGACGAACCATCTTCGACTGCGGCCAGCAGTATCGGCAGCACTTCCTGCCAGCTCTCGGGGCCAGTGGGAACTGTCAGCACGTCAGGTGCAGCCACCGACGTGCTCTGTGGTGTGGATTCCATGAGGTGTCTTTCAGATGGAACGAAGGCGGGCGCCGCCTCGGTAGAGGGGCGCCCGCCGACGAATGGTGTGGACTGCGCAGCCAGGTCTCGACCCGGCTGCAGGTGCTTTCTCAGGGCTCGGAGCGCTGGGTCCACATGCCAGCGGCCAGGGCCAGGTCGGCAGCCTCCTGGCGGGGCCAGTACTGCACGGACTCGCGGCTGCAGGGACCGTCTTCGCTCGCAGTGCCGATGTAGAACCCGCGTGCCGACTGCAGGACAGTCAGTGGCAGGTGCTTGTTGCAGTAAGCCTTGGCCAGCAGCCCGAAGGGCCTGCCGTTCAGTGCGCTGGTGGCTGTGACAGTGGATGCTGTTGAGTTCATGGTGCTTTCCTTCGGTTGAGATGGGATGGAAGGGAAGCGCCCAGCGGGGCGAACTTCCCCGGTGGGTTGATGAAAACGAAGCAGCTCCCAGCCCCTTGTGGAGCCCCTGAACCCCTGCAGGAGCCAGTTCAGGTGAGGCGGCCATGCACGTGTGTGCACGGCCTAGGCGCACCTTGACGCGGTGCCTTCGGATCGACGCGAGGTCGATCAACGGGGAAATCGGTGTGCTCTGGTGAACCTGGTTGTTCAAGACCTCGAACGCGGCCGCGCTGGCCAGCGTGGATGGGCTGAGGGCTTGAAGAACCCGGCCCGGATGGACCGTGTTCAGGATCGACAGCGTCTGCGCTACCGGGCGTATGAAACCCATGCCTTGGCTTCTGACCGGCGTGTCCTCTTCTTGCAGACTGACGGACACCACTACGACGCTCTTGACCGCTTCACCGCGAAACGGCACCACACATGGGGCTGTGGCCTCCCTGAAGAGACGATTCCGCGCGAGCGAGAGCTTTTTCCAGGAGAGCCGAGCTCCCCTCGAAAAAGCCCGCTGACGCGAGCTGTGAGCAGTGCAAGCACGCTGCCGGTGGGCGACGTGGCTTGCATGCATGGCCGATGTGCGCCGACCGTCAGGCCGGCACGGCTTCCTTGGCAGGTTGGGTGGACGTGGACCACGACTGCGACTTGGGGTCGAAGGCGTAGCCCAGGGTGCGAAGACGATCGCGCTGCTTGCGGAACATTTCGCGGTCGACCGAGGGGTCGAGCTTGATGAGTTCCTTGCGCTTGAGCAGCGCGTAGATCTCGTCACCGAACAGCTGCTCGTCGGCAGCGACGTCGCTCGCAGGCTTGGCAGCAGCGGGTGCGGCGGCCACAGGGTTGGCGTTGCCCTCGCGTGGGCTGCTGCGAGGCTGACGCGGCGTGGGCGCGGCCGACTCAGGGGAGGGTGCCATGCTTGCGGCCGAAGTCGCAGTCGAAGCCTGAGCATGTGCCTGCTGGTGGCTCTGCGATTCGATGGGATCGGGCTCGGGGGGCGAGCTCGGTGCCGGCGCGGTCTCGTCGGCCTCGTCGATCAGGATCTCTTCGAGCGTGGCGCGGTTCTTCACGAATACGCGGCCACGCCACGAGAAGCTGTCCGGCGCGATCCACTTGATGAGGAAATCGCCCGTGTACTTGCCCGGCTCGAACTCCTCGATGAGGGAATCCTTGACCTCGAACTCGCCGATCTCGGTGTTGAGGTCGCCGATGTTGAAGGCGCCCCGTGCGCTGTTCTTGCGCTGAATGGTGATGGTCCCGCGGACTCGGATAGACATGCCTGCTCCTTTGGTTGAGGCTGGTGGGGAAGAAAAGCCTCCAGGACATGCCCATCCCTGGCGGGATTGGGTAGTCCCGCAAGGCGTTGGGGTGAGAGGTGTGCAGCGACCAGCCAGCCTGAGAAGACAGGGGCCGGATCAGCAGGTGCTGAGCGAGCGGCTCAGCGAGGTGTGAGGACGATGGAGAGGAAGAGGGCGAGGCTGTGCCTCGCCGTTCCAGCAACAACGTCGTGAGCGGGGTTCAGCCGGTCACGTCTGGGCGGGTACTGTGGCACGCCAGAAGTTGTGGGGTTCGGGTGCACAGGGAGCTCCGCCGGTCATTCATGGCCCGCGAAGTCGGGCCGTGCATCGATCGCACTCCAGTGCCTTGCGACCCGGGGGTCGAAGACAGCACCGTCATTGCAGGAGCCGAACGGTGTCAGGGATCACGTTTTAGGAACATGCAAACCGGGCGCGGCTTGAGTTACCGGGAAGCCGCCAACACGGGAACGAACTTGGGCACTTGGCTTTCTTCATCGGCCTGTTGTGCTGGCCGCTGAAGAAAGCCCCCTCATGGAGGGCTTGGGGCGTGAAGGTGCGGGGCGATCACTCGCTCCGGGATCTGCGCTCCTTCTCGGCGTGCTTGCGATCCGTCCAGTGGACGAACCAGGCAGAGCCGAGGGACAGGGCAATCAGTACCCATCCGATCAAGACGGAAGCAATCTGCTGCTCAGTCGACATCCTTGACCTCCTTTGGCTGCGGTGCCTCTTGGCTCCGAAGCACCCACAAGGCTCCTGCTTCGATGACCGCGAACGCGACGAGCGCGTGCACGAACATCAACCAGTCACCTTTGGTGTAGGAAGTGTAGCCAACCACCGCGAAGTACGCGATGGCGGCCTTGTCGATCACCGAAGTCAGATGCTTGCGCTGGTCGTAGTTCAGCCGCATTGCGTTCAGGCGTGAGCCGGGACGCGCTGTGGGCTGCTGTCATCACCGCACGCACTGCCGGGGCTGCCTTCGTCGTCGTCACCTCGCGGTGCGTCGGACTCGGGAGCAGCGTTGCGCGGCACGAGCGGGATGTCGATCTTCTGGCCGTTGACCTTGGCGAAGGTCACCTGCAGAAGGCGCGCCTTGAGGCCTTGGCCTTGTTTCATTTCGCCGGATTCGCGATCGGGGTACTCGTAGAAGTCGGGCTTCGGGTCACCGGCGCGGAAGCCGACGATGACCTTGTGCTTGGCGTCGACGTCGTCCTTGAGCTGGTCGATCGCCAGCTTGGCGATCTGGCCCACGACGATGCAGTCGATGCTGACGTACTCGACCGAGTCCGCCCTGCCCATCATGGCGTTGATGGTGCAGGCCAGGTACTTCGGACCCTTCTTCGGCGTGACGAGACGGACGCGGTTCAGATAGCCGACGCCTTCGATGATGAGGTCGAAGGACTGGGCTTGTTGCGATTGAGCTTGGTTCATGGTGAATCTCCGTTGAAGAAAAAACGGGGACGCACCATCCCCAGCGGGGATGTGTGACATCCCAATGGGGTTGATGAAGAGAGAAGAACTCCAGTGGGTCTGGATCAAGCGATCCAGCCCCACCACCGCTGTTACAGGAGCCTGGCGGTGTTGGGCGTGCCGTGCGTGGCACATACGGACCGAAGCTGTCGGTCGAGCAGTGTCTGGGATTCTGCGCGCGGCAGGCGAGGCCTGCAAGGGCGACATTGACATGCACAGGAAGCGAGCTGCTGCGCGACTGCGCATGGTCGGAAAGGTGCTGTTCACCCCTCGGAGCACTGCTATAGCTCTGGTAACGGCAGCTCAGGCCACAGCCGGGCCCAGTGGCCCTTGTGCAGCGGTTGCAGCCGGTGGCCGCCGGCGGGCGTACTCACGCTGACCGACACCAAGCGGTCGCTGGGCCCGGCAACCGCCGGCGGCGTGAAGGTCAGCTGTACGGGGTACAGCGGCCGCAGGCCTCGCGCGAGCTGATCAGCTCCACGCCACTGACTGCTTCGGTGGGCCGCGACGGCTCACTGCCGACCCCGAGCAGCTGTTGAACTTTGTCGATGGACATCCGATGAGCGGTCGCTCAACCCTCGAGCCGCGCTGCCGCAGCGGATCTGCTTGACGGGTTAAGCCAGGCTCGGCGGCGCTCAAGCAGCGAGTTCATGTTCCCGACGGAAGTTTGCGAACCTCGACTGTTTCGCTCGCTTTAGCCCCAGCAAGGACAAGAGAATACGACCCTGTGCTCAGAAAGCCAGGCCGCTCAGTTGGAGTCAATCAAGCGCCGAAGGTAAGGCTGTGGAAATTCCGTCGCCCCGCGTTGGGGCACTTTAACGCCTTTCAGCGACGTGGCCACCAAGATCATGAAATCCATGCAATCATTTTCACCCAGCGTGTAGATACCTTTAAACGTGAGGCTCTCAAGGACGGGAATGTCGGTCAGCGGGAAGGCAAAGGACCATGCGCGGTCGAACGCCGACTTGTCCACCTGCGCGACGAGACACTTTTCCTTCACGCTGCTGTAGTTTTCTTCCTTGAGGTAGCCATCGGCGTCCACCCCCAACCAGCCTTTGTAGCTCAGCGCAGCCTTGGCTGCACCTGATGATGTGGTGAAGCCCAGTGACAAAATCCGAGGCCGCGCGTTTTGTTTCGGCCGGTGGGCATACGTGACAAACGCATGCCCTGGGATGTTGCCGCTGGGCGATGGCCGAGAGCACAACGAAATCTCATAGCCTCCCGCGGGGTCTGACATGGTGCGCAGATCCAGCACCTTGTGGGGCGCAGCCCACGCCATAGAAACCGCACAAATCCCCGCCATGCCAGCAGCCATTTGCCAGGCAAAGGGCCCAACCCATTGTTCGGACTCAAAATACATCCGTGGCACTCTCAGTTTCTGTCGCACGATATTCCTTTGCACGGAGGGAAGGTCCGTTCAGGTTTTTTCTTTTCCACTACTACGGTCGTCGGCACAATCACCTGTGCGGGCGCCGCAACTGTCGATCCTGCGAACCGCCGGGGTGGTGTGAACTGGGGCACCGCGCTACGAGCAACTTGCACCGCCTGATCCACCGTTTCGCACAGTGGGTGATCTGGGTCGATTGAGCAAGCTGCCGAGATCGTTCTTGCGAACCGCGTATTCAATACCCACTGTCGCACCCCCTCGGACATGGCCAGTTTCGCTTCAGCGGAAGCATTGGCCAAATCGGACTGGCATAGATCAGCTCGGTCTGAGAACAAGACGCAAACCGCCTTCGCGTCTGCTATGTCACCAGTTTCCACGCCGTTCGACTTGACGGTTTGCAAAGGCAACCGCGCCAGTTTTTCTAGATACAGCGTCGTGACCGCATGCCTGTCCATGGCTACAGTTTTTTGGTCAACCTCGCTTTTGGTCCCAGCTTCCCTTGAGGTGCCCGACAGAGCGGACACCAATCTTCCGACAAAGCCTTCTTTCTCAACCTTGCTCAGGGGCCGTTCACCGGTTGCTGGCTCCGCCTCGTTCACGCGCGTCAACAAAGCATCAGACCGAAGGCAGGTAGAGGCTTCGTGGTCCGTGGGAATGGACTCCATATTGCACACTACATTGGTACGGCACCAGGCCACCACTTTTCGTATGCACTGGGCGATTCCAGCGCTCAGCCGAGCCTCTGCCGCGAGCTCGGCCACCAAGCATACCTCGTCATTTTTGTCGCCGTCCGTTTGTGCCTTACACACATCGGACTGCTTGTCGATCTTCTGAAACGGGAACTGGTATCGCGGCCTATTGAACACCGTTTGGCGGTAGTTAGCGGCGAGGTCATCGAACTTTTCCGCCAGTTCCGCCATGTAGGTGATAAGCGGCGGTGAAGTACGCAGCGCTATCAGCTCTTCAGGGAAGTCAGGTAGCGATTCAAAAGGCATGAGGATCACGCCGACCGGCGCCGCGTTTTCAGCGTTGACCCCTGCGGCAAAGCCTTGCAAACCAGCGATCGCTTCGCTGTCTTTGACCGGAAGTTTCGGCGGGCCTCCCACCTGCGACAGGTGGATGGCGGACTCGTTTTTCGACAGCTTCTCAACCAGATCGCGGCCGACCGAAAGCGATGCCTTGAACCGACCCACGCCGCCAGAGGCGTTGGCGCTGATCTGCTTCTTCCGCTCTTCGTCACTCAACGCCAATGTAAACTGCAAATGGCTTTCTGCGCCGCGCTCAATAGCCACCACAAAAGAGTCGCCACAGGCGCTGAAGAACTCGGCCAATGCCTTACGCCGTTTTCGCAGGTCACCTGATCTGGCTGCTTCGGACAGCGTTTTCGCCCAATCAGGCCTGATTTCGATCCTGTTGTTGTCCGAGGGCATGAGGTAGGTGCCGAATTTCTTAAAGGACACCTGGGCCAACACGGTGCGGCTACTACGGTCCGCTTCGAAGCTCTCTGCGAACCCGGCGGAAGCGCGGGCTACGCCATAGCGAGCAGCAGCATTGATCCGCAAAGCCTTATAGATTTGATCGCGGCTGAAAACTTCTGTGAACTTATAGTTCAGGCTCGAGTGCTCCAGCTTGCCTTCGACCTTACTGCCAATCACACAGCGGCTTGCGGTAGGCACTCCCATCGTCCGGTACCACCCGCGCCCTAGCTCCACGCCTTCGGGCGGGAAGTTCTCAGAAAACGACGCATAAGGGTTGTATTGCGCATGCGCTGCGCTTGTCAGCAATGAGCACAAAGCCGCAGCGGTTGTGATGATGGTTCGCTTTGCCAGCCCAGCCAGAGTGCCCCGGCCCATGGCACAGGACGTACGGTCCAAAAACCTTTTAACTAGCATCTGGTCCTGCTCCCTCTTCCAAGTGTGGTGGTGACTGACCTTGCCCTGGAATCCGTATCCCATAGGGGGACCAGGCGCTGGCTTGCCGATGTTGGCCAGCAAGCCAGTCTTCTTCGAGTTGAATCGCGCCGGAATAGGCCAGCGTCGAGTGCATCCTAGTTCAGTTGTACCAGAGCACGCACTTGAACCGTTGCATGTGCAGCCGTCACACCAACTCGATGCCCATGGACTCGGGGTCAACCCTGACACCTGGACACAGCGAGCTACAAGCAAACCCTAAGGAGCAGGCGGAATCGCACAAGCCGGTGTCGCAGCCGTGAGTTCCAAGCCATCCACGCCAGGATCAGCCCCCCCCCCATGCGTCAGTGGAGCTTTTTCAGCGACCGTTTGAAACTCCCGTGCTGCAAGCCACCGCTCGTGCTCTGAGCCGTCGCTCGCGGACGGCGGCTGCTGGCCGAACCCGGCCGACCATGCAGGCCACCTGTCAACGGTCATCCGACTTGGCGGCGTTGCCCTGAGCGGCCGGTCTGCATGAACGTAGCCAGTGGCCGGGTTCGGCCACAAGGCGTCTTTCCCGGCCGGCTCGGAAATCTCGCCTCGGCGAAGCTCTGAAGGTCAGGTTTCCGGCGACGAGTCTGGACCGCTGGTTGGCTCAAGCCGGCCACAAGCTGCCGTTGGCGGAAGAGCGCTTACGACTGGGCCCCCGCAAGGCTGACAACTTGTACAGGTTTTTGGTGCATCGAAGCAGAGTTCTCGAATTGGCTCGGTATCCCAGCCTGACTGATAGGTTTACTAACCTGTATTGGCCCCAACGACATTCGGCGTACACCTCCCGATCGTGCGGCCTGCCGAACTGCGCTCGCACCGCTCGACTCACGCGGCGAGAAGATCGACGTGACGGTAGCGCCGCCAATGACTCTAAGTCGATACAGCCCGCGCTGACCCTGGCCAGCAAAGGCGGTGGCCCGGACCCCGGCCGCCAAGAACTTGCTCGTCCCAGGCCTCGGCCCTAGAGTGGCGGGGGGAGGCACCAATGACGGACGAGAATCAGCACAGGGTAGTCGCGGACAACTTCGCCCGGCGCTTCGCACCTCCGGAGCTCTATGACCCCAGGAAGCGTCGCGAGTGGAAGCTGGGGCGGACGGATGACGATCGCGGACCCTATGTCATTGAGCTGAACCTGCAGCACATCGAAGGCCTGCCGGGCGCGATTACCGCACTAGATGGTCTGCTGAACGAGCTCGACAGCAACGGCCGCGGGCCATCGAAGGCCGACTACATCTCGAAGACATACGCCCGTGTCCTGTTGACCCTGGCCGAGTGGCAGGAGCTGTTGGTGCAAGACGGGCGCCAGGCGGAGCAACTTGCCACTGAGTCGACAGAGAGGATGGTGGCTGAGGGTAGCCGCGCGGCCGGCGGACCTGGGCTGGATCCAATGCGCTATCGCGCGATCTACAAGCTCTGGCCCGACTTTCCCGTATACAGCCAGATCTACCGCTCGGTCGCCACCATCAAGTCGGATGCGGCCGTTAAGTCGTATGGCGCTGGCGGAGTGGGCATCGTGTGGGCGGTCATCGATTCCGGAATCGATCGTTCGCATCCACACTTTCATACGTCCGGGGGGCACACACTTGATTCGCCGGAGGTGCACGATCTGCATCGCTGTTTTGTCGACGGAACGGGCCGCGTCCCTGGTCTCGACATTCCGTTTCTGGCACCGGCGCCCCTCGACCCGGACGATCAGGAGGTGCTACCGCGTCCGCCCGCTAACGCATCGAAAGAGGAGCACCAGGCGTACAGCCGGAAACGGAGGGCGCTGATCGACGCACATCGGGAGCGGGCGCTGGTCGACGACTTTGGCCATGGCACGCATGTCGCCGGGATCATCGCAGGCGGGGCGAAGGATGGCACCCCGGTGCGACTGCTGGAGCTCGCCGAGCGTGTCGGTGCAGACGGCAATCTCGAGCGTCGGCAGTTTGAACTCAGTGAGACCATGCCCGCGCAGCGCGTCCGGGGAATGGCACCCGACTGCCGATTGATCAGCCTGCGGGTGCTCGATAGCAACGGCGAGGGCCGCTCCAGCGATGTGATCCGGGCACTTGCCTACGTACGCGAGCGGTTGAACGACAACCCGAAGCTCCTGCGCGTGCACGGCGTGAATCTGAGCGTCGGCTACGAGTTTGATGCCGAGATGTTCGCCTGTGGACAGAGCCCGATATGCGCGGAGGCCAACCGCCTGGTCCAGTCTGGTGTTGTTGTTGTAGCTGCGGCAGGGAACACGGGCTTCGGCACTGTAGCGGCCGCGGTGCGTCCGACCAAGGTTGGACTTTCTAACACAATCAACGATCCGGGCAACGCCGAACTGGCAATCACCGTCGGCGCCACCCACCGCGACTCGCCATACACCTTCGGCGTCTCCTATTTCTCGTCTAAAGGGCCTACGGGTGACGGGCGGCTAAAGCCGGATCTGGTGGCACCCGGCGAGCGCATCACGTCTTGCGGCGCAGGGCGCCGCCTGGCGAACGCCCGTCTCGGCGCCGGGTCTGGCGGGGCCGACGGGACGGCGTACTACATGGAAGACAGCGGCACGAGCATGGCGGCGCCACACGTTTCGGGCGCGGTTGCTGCCTTCCTGTCCATTCGCAGGGAGTTCATCGGCAAGCCGCTCGACGTGAAGCGTATCTTTCTGGCTACCGCGAGCCCGCTCGGCCGCGAACGCTATTTCGAGGGGCACGGACTCATCGACCTAATCCGTGCCATTCAATCGATCTAAAGCGGAGGACACAGCAATGGCTATAGCGACCTTCGATGTGGAGTTCACCAAGGACGGTAGCGTGTTTGACGGCGCGCAATTGACTGCGCTGACCGCCGGCCTGGGACCGTTCAGCGACCTTCTGGTGCTGTCGCACGGGTGGAACAACGATATGGCGGAGGCGACATGCTTGTATGACGACCTCCTGGGCAACGCCGACAGACTGCTCCGTCTTCGTGAGCAAGACGTCGTCCCGGAGACGCTTTGTGCGTTCACCGACCGGCTGCGCGGACGCACCTTTGCCGCATTGCGAATCTACTGGCCGAGCAAGAAGTTCGCCGACGCGGATCTTATCCCCGGCGGCGGCGCAGCGACCGCAAAGGCCGAGAAGGACAACTTCGACGCCGTTCGAAGGGTCTTGGACGAACTCAAGGTGGATCCGCAGCGGCTCGGAGACCGCGCGGTCGATCCCATCCGGCATGCTGCGATGGAGCAGGCGAAGGCACTGCTACCGAATCTGGCGACCGCGGCCGCGCAGAGGGAGTTTGTCGATCTACTGCGAAGGATGCTAGATCCCGCGGCAGCCGAACAGGACGATGCTTCGGAGGACTTCCTGTCGGCTGCCCCGGAGACGCTCTTCGCCAACGCGGCGATGCCCGTCACCGCGCCCGGCGGTGGCGTGAACGGCGGCAATGCCGGGATTTCGGATGGCACGGCGACAGGCCTGCTGGGTGATCTGCTTAGCGGCGTACAGGCAGCGGCACGCCGCATCGCCAACTACGCGACCTACTATGAGATGAAGGCGCGCGCCGGCGCCGTTGGAGGCACGGGCGTGGCGGACGTGCTGCGGCAGGTCCGGCAGCACAAGCCCTCGCTGAGACTCCACCTCGTCGGCCATAGCTTCGGCGGGCGCCTCGTGACCGCCGCCGCTAACGCACTGCCTTCCAACACGGCCGCAGTGTCCATGAGTCTGCTTCAGGCGGCGTTTTCGCACAACGGACTATCTGGAGGATTCGGGGACCCGCCACGCAAGAAGGGCTTCTTCCGCGCGATAGTCGATGAGCAGCGGATCAGCGGCCCGATCATCATTACGCACACAAAGAACGACAAGGCCGTCGGAGTTGCCTACCCCCTAGCGTCGCGCATCGCTGGCCAGAATGCCGCGGCACTAGGCGACCAGAACGACCCCTATGGCGGCATGGGCCGGAACGGCGCTCAACACACTGATGAGGCTGATAACGTCGCGACGCTAGGCTTGCCGGGCACCAGCTATGCTTTCAAGCCTGGGCGCATCCACAACATCTCGTCCGACGTGATCACCGGGCACAGCGACGTCACCCGAATCGAGGTCGCTTACGCGCTCCTGAGTGCCGCGGGCGCGGTGACATGAGCGACAGCCATGCAAGGTACGCGCCGCCCGGCTCAATGGCCGAGTTCGGATTTTCCGAGCGTGCGTTCCCGCCGGAAGGGGGCGCGCCCCTGTACGACATCGGTAATGCGAAGGACCGGCCGGTACTTGTAATGCATGAGCTTCCGGGACTCAACGAGGCCTGCGCACGCTTCGCGAGGCGCCTGTCCGAGCGGAACTTCCATGTCCACGTGCCGCTGCTTTTCGGCAGGTCGCTCGACCCGACCCCGGAGTTCGTGCGTACAGTACGCAACTACCGCGCGCTGTGCGTCTCCGAGGAGTTCGCGAACCTCGAGGCAGGCAAGACCGCGCCGATCGCGGCGCGGCTTCGCGTGCTGGCCGCGCACATTTCCAAGGCGCACGGCGGCGCCAAGGTCGGTGTCATCGGCATGTGTCTCACTGGCAGTTTCGTGATTCCGCTGATCATCGAGCCGGGCGTGGCCGCTGCGGTGGCTTCGCAGCCGGCGATCCCGCTGCACCTTGCGCACGTGCTGACAGGTCTGGGGCACGGCCCTTGGAAGGAGCAGATCAATGTCGACGACGAGGTGCTTAAAGAGGCGGTGGACGTGGCGAAGCGCTTTTGCAAGCCCATTCTGATCCAGCGCTTCAAGAGCGACCGTATCTGTCCCGGCGAGCGTAACAGGCGCCTGGCGGCGGCGTTCGGATCACTAGCGACAACGGTCGAGTACGAAGGAGGGTCACTTGTGCGTCGACTGTTCAATCCGCCGCACGCTGTCCTGACCAGTGAGTTCAAGGCAAATGGTGGTGGCCACCTGGGGCAGCAGACGCGCGACGCGTTCGATACCGTTGTTGCCTTCCTCGACCAGCATCTTGACTGAGCCCCCCCCCCCCCCCCCCCCCCCGCACGAGGGGCCGCCTCCTCAAAGGCGTGGAACAGGCGCCGACTCCCGCTCCCCTCGCGCGCCGGTCTCCGATACCATGTTTTGCCTCCGGACTTCCCGTCGGACAAACGCGGGTCATGGATCAGTCTCCCTCGCACCCTTTGTCGGCGCACCCTCTACGCCGGAACACCGCCTACGCGTGGTGGAGCCTTGCTGCTAACCAAGTAGTATCAAACTAGCTCTGGTCAAGTACCTCCAAGTATGCGCCTCTACGACGAACTTGTTGCGCACGTGAAGGGCAATCGAACGCTCTTTGTCGTCGGCACGGGCGTGTCGATTGGCGCGACCGGAAGAGCTTCAACCGCGAGCTGGGCTGGGCTGGTCGCCGATGGCGTTCAGTATTGTGCGGAACTGGATCCAAACTTGGCGGACTGGGCTAAGCAGTGCACAGGCTTGCTCAACGATGCTCGCGGCGATGTGGACGCTCTGATCGCCGTCGCCACCATGCTGGAGAAGAAGCTTGGCGGCAACGACCGCCAACGCGGGGATTGGGGCGCGTGGCTTCGTAAGTCCATCGGGGATCTGGAAGTGTCTGACAGGTCGACAGTTGCTCAGCTTCACGCCCTCGGCCGAGGGAGGCTAGCAACGTGCAACTATGACGACGTCCTGAGCGCTGACAATTACCCCCCCGTACCATGGACCAAGACAGCTGAGGTCATACGCGTCCTAACTGGCGAGGATCGAGGCGTCGTTCACTTCCACGGACATTGGAAGACTCCTGAATCGGTAGCGCTCGGTTACGCGTCGTATGCCGCGCTCCTGCAGAACGATTCCGCCCAGCACCTTCAACGTGCCATGGCATCCCTTTCTTCCTTTGTCTTTGTGGGCTTCGGCGCCGGTTTGGAGGACCCGAACTTCGGTGCATTGCTCGAGTGGCTTGGCAAGACCTTTGCTGCACGCGAGTCCCACCACTTCTGGCTTGTCGCAGACGGCGACATAGACCGTGCAAGCAAGGTGGTGCCTAAGGACTCCAGAGTCGTAGTGCTGGGATACGGCTCGCACCATTCCGATCTTCCACGCTTTCTCGGTAAACTTGTCGCCAAGGCAAAGCCCGAAGGAGAACCCTGCGAGCAAGACATGTTCGTTGGGCGCCGCAAGGAGATCGACGAATTCAGCAAACGTCTCTCGCGCTGGCTCGCGGCACCTCCTGAGCCTGCTTGCGTCGCGATCGACGGCCTCGGAGGAGCTGGAAAGACTTCGCTGGCTGAAGTGCTACTCAAGGAGGCCGAGAAGTCAGAAGTACTTGTTGCGAGTCTGCTGGCGCCAAGAATAAAGACTGTCAGTGATTCGCGCGAGGTTTTGGCGCTGCAGCGTGAGATTGGCGAGGTTGTGTCGGCGGTTACGCACTCCGCGTTTACTAATTTTGCGGCTGCTGTCAGAGCAGGACTGTCCTCTCGTGAGCGCTCGGGCGCATGGCATGAAGACCTTCGAAATGCGGTTAAGGCATATGGAGGCAAGCGGCTTGCGATTCTGCTGGATGACTACGAGCGGATCTCGCGCTATCCGCGCAGTCGGTCTGATGGGGGCGAAGTTGGCCTGGGGCGATTCTGTCACCCCTGGGTGCGTGACGCGATTGTCCGAAGTGCGCCACTCGGGGTTCTTTGGATCCTTGCTGGGCGAGGCTCGAGTCGGCTGGATCTACCCGACAACGCGCTGGTGTTCCGATTGGGAGGGCTGGAGCGCAGTGCCGTCTTCAAGCTAATCAAGGCAAGCGGCAGCACGGACTTGCTAGACGACCTTGACCGATTGATGGAAGTAACCGGTGGTCATGCCCTCGCAGTCCGAGTTGCTTTACGTGGAAAGGGGTTCCCTGACGACGAGGACGGCCACGAGGCGCTGTCAGAGGCCGACGGAGAAGTCGTTGTCCGAACTCTTCGGTATCTCTGGCTTGAGCAGGAAGCAGGCAGCAACGGTCCTGTCGAGCGCGATGCTGTCGTCGGACTCGTCCTCGCCGGAGGTCTTCCCAGGGGAGTTGCCGACAAGGTACTAGCCACAGCCAATCCAGAAGGCGGCCATGACATTGCCTCTCGTCTTTGGCGCACATTCCCGGAACTGTTTAACTCGCCTGGGAAGCTAGACGCCCAAGTTGCTTCCGCGCTGATGCGAACGTTGGAAACACGCACTTGGCCAAATGTGGACCCCAACCGAATCGCGACTCAGATTCTCGGCGCGTTGGGTTCGCTCGAGCGTGATTCCCTCGGTGAGACGGACCGGCTCGAAGTCGATGCGGCAGTCGTTTCGTTGACGGCTTGGCTGCAGCCACAAGAAGCCAGTGCGGCATTGGCAAGGTTCCTGTTGGGGGCACACGTCTCGTCGTCCGGGTTGCGACGCGCCATTGTCGAGCTCGATGGGCGACCAACGGTTCGCAAGATCGCGGGCTGGAAGGAAGCTTCTCAGCCGATTCCAGCCGAACGGACTCTTGGTATTCTCTCCCGCAATGCTAAGCAGCCCGCCTTGAAACGCCAACTTGAGATGGCCTGCGATGCATTGCGTTTCGAGCAGCCGAGCGGCAAACTTGACTTTGGGCAAATACCAACAGCGACAGCCGAACGATCGCTGGCTGCGCACGATCCTCTGGACCGAGAGGTTGCTGCCTACTGGCTAAGCGGGCTAGCGACGCTTGCTTTCAATGAAGGTGAGCTTGAACGCTCCAAGAGCCTGTGGTTGATTCTGGAACGCGGGGCGCCAACAGACGCTTCGCGGGATCGTGCGCGCATCTATCTGGCCATGTGTGCAGCCCACCTGGGTCATCCAACTGAGGCAGAAAGATACCTGAGCTACGGCTACGTCTCCGTTGGCGTACGAAAGCGAGTATCTTCCGCGGCTGAGTTGGCCAAGGAACGCAACCTTAAACTCGCACGAAGGCTTATAGAGTCGCGTGATCCGCAAGGCGCACATCAGATTGTGCTGCGAATGTCGGACGAGTTCCCCGGCGACCCTGCGGTGGTCGAGCGGCTCGTACACACGAGTCGCCGTACAGGTGCGGACGGGCCAAGAGTGCCAAGCGATCCAACCCGACTGACCAGCGTTCGCTTCATCATCTATGTGGGCGAACTAGCGCTCAGCAAAGGCGATGTGAGTACGGCAGAAAAGTTCTTCCTTGTCTCAGAGCGAAAAGCACGCGCGATGTGCAGCCGCGATGGCACGCGCGAGAACCGCAAGCTCTTGGCGAATGCCACAAGTCGGCTCGCTGAAGTTGCATTGTTCCAAGGCCAGCTCGAAGAGGCCGTACGATACCTTGATGGGCGGATTGTGCAAGGAGAACAGCTCGCCGAGGGCACTGATCTTGAGTTTGCCGACCATGTTCGAGGCCAAACGAAGCACGCTCGAACTCGAGCAGGCTTCGTCAGACTCTTGCTCGGAGATCAAGCGGGTGCTACTGCAAGATTTGACGAAGCGATCTCTCTGGATCCCGACTACTTTCACGCTCATCTAGGCCGGGCACTATGCGGCGTCGACGCTGAACAGTCCCTGTCCGCTGCTGGCAAAGCTGCACGCCTCATGCAGGGCCACGAACTGGAAACCATCATGCCACTAGACATGGCACTTCTTGCAACTCTCAATGGCGAGGATTCAAGTAGGTTGCCAGAGAAACCTCATGATGCCGGAAAGCTCCTGCTGTTTGCGCTGCGCTTGGAAGCAGTCGGGCGCTCGCATCTGGCAACCGACGCGACGATCAGTCTTCGGGCCAAAGTGAGCGACTGGTTGGCATTGCGCCCACCTTGGCTTACCACGTGAAGGTGAAGTCATAAGCATTGTCCTACCATTCACTGCGGGGCATTTCTAAGGTGCCCCTAATTGAGGTCCGACCGGCAGCTTTGGGTCGGGAGTGCCAGGTCGCGGCCGGTCACACCGGTCGTTCGGCAGCCGCAGAGACAGCGGCGTCGTCCGGCTGACCGATCGCGAGGCCGGAGCAGTCATCGGAGGAGCCAATCCGCGCAAGACTGCTTCCGGCCAGAGCAGCCGCTCAAGCGCCGGGCCTGAGCGGCTGCAACCAGTCTCGAGCGGCCGGTTGACTCGTGTGTGCGGGGCAAGTTGCTAAGCACAGAATGAACCGGCGACTGAGCACATGAGTGCCAATGAGGTTTGACGGAGTGAACCCCCGCCAAGGTGTCAGGCGGAGCGTGCCGATTGGCTGGCGTTCAGCGCTGCCCTGCGGCCATTCCGCCGGGAGTGAATGACAGCGACCCGCCCGCGTCTGGCTCGCGCGCGCCGGATTACGCAACGGCTAAATTTCGGCATCGCCGACGCCGGCCGTTGACCAATGCCAAAGCCATGAACGCACCACTTCCCCGCGCCGCCGCTGTAGTCGGAGCCATCACCCTCTTGCTGTTGCTCGTGCCTGCCATGGCCATGCAGTTCAGCGGCGATTTCAACTGGGGGCCGGGTGACTTCGCAGCCGCCGGAGGGCTCTTGTTCGGTGCCGGCATGGCCTACGTCATCACCAGCCGCAGGGTGCGCACTGCCAAGCATCGCGTGCTTGTGGCGATGGGCGTCCTGCTGGTTCTGTGCGTTGTATGGGCCGAGCTTGCCGTCGGGCTGTTCGACTGAGCGCCTACTACGGCGCCCAAGCCACTGACTGCGGCCGCATCTGGCGCTGCCGCGTAGCGTCTGCCGGCGTCCATGGCGTCGAGCCGCTGTAGTCCGGGTGCACCGGCTCATCGTCGGCGCCGACCTCGCGCTCCCAGCAGACGCAGCCTGTGGCTGGGCCAGACCTGACGCGCACGCACTCGCGGTTGTTACATAGGGCCGCAGTGCCTTGGGCAGTCATGCCGCCGAACGAGGTGCAATGCCAGCAGGGGCGGGCGGAGAGCTTCTGCGAGTAGTGCATGGGCGGCATCGTGGCCGCCTGGAGGCTCAGGGCGCGAGCTAGGGCCGCTGCAGTAGTCCCGGCAAGCTTGTCCAACCGGGATCGCCCGGCTTCCCGCCGAGCCTTGCCTGTACCTCGCGGTGTGTGGCGTGGTCGTTGACGTTGAGGACTCGGATTTCGAGCTGCGCCTTCGGCAAGCCGGCGGCCGTGCCTGGTCGCTGATAAGCGATAAGCGCATGTGCGGATTTGCGGTCTCTCAAGACCACCAAGTCGAACTGCCCCAAGTCCAGCGGCGGCAGGCGCCGCAGGTCTTCGACTGCATACGTCAACTTCGCGCTCCTCAGAAGAGGGCGTCGATTGTGCCGTGAGCGGCTCTAGGCTTGATGGGCAGCCTTGACCAAGAGCTCTGCTGCTTGAGGGTCGCAACCCAGAAGCACGAGGCACAAGGCAAAGGGCCTTGCCTCGGTTGTGTCCTTAAAGACCTTGAGGCCGACCGCAGGGGGATCGCCGAGCAGAACCAGTCCGGGCGGAGGCGGAGGGGAGGCAATTGCCTTGGCGACGTGGTGTCGCCCTAGGTCATCCACCAGCGCAACGATGGCGCTTTGCGGGTTGACGGCAAGAACTGTGTATCGCTGCATCGAGGGCTCCATTTGAGGCAGCGAGGTTCATACGGCGCCAAGGAATGCTCTGTCCGGTGGCGCACATAGCTACTCGCGGAGCGAACAAGTGCGCAATTGTTCCGGCAGCCTGACTCGGTCGAAGCGCGGCGGCTCGAGGTTCGGCTCGTTCGCCGTGTCGAAGCCCCAGGAGATGTAGCAGGGGTACAGGTAGCCCACGTCGGGCAGCAGGGCCAGCGCTTTCGGTCAGCCGGTGCCGTCGCCCAGGTCGGCGGACTCCTCCATGCCGCGCAGCAGCATCACTGGCGGGCGCTTGCCCGTCTGCTTGGCAGGGTGCCAGAGGGATGGCATGCCGCCATCGTAGAACGACCCAGGCGGTGTGCCAACTGCTGGCGAACAGGAGGGCGAGGCAGAGGGTACCCCTGCGAATCGCTAGACCTGGCGCGCCCCTTGACAGACTCTATCTCTGCCACGAGAAAGTGTGTTCCGCCGCGCCGATCGCTCTGCAGCGGTTGCGGCCGGTGAGCCATCCGACTACGAACTCACGCTGACGGACACCAAACGGTCGCTCATATCGAAGAACTTGTTCTGGCTCGCCGCTACTCGAGACTCACATTCCTGGGAAGAAGGACAGTTGGCCGTACCTCGGGCGGACATGCCGCGGGGATCACGTATGAGGCGGTGGCTCGGCCAACCGTTTGCTGCGGGAAAGCTCGGATCGTTGCAGTCAGCGTGGTAAGGTGCGACGAACAGGTGCATGCCCGCGACGTCTAGCCGCTTGCCGCAGACTCCCTGACGGGTTCGATGCGGCAGCCCATGATCACCGAGTGAAGCGATGGCTGGCCCATGTCGGAGCTGCTGGTATTTTCGCCGTCGACGAACCACACCGCGGCTTCGTCGATGACCATTGCGACCAGGAGGGACAGCCCGAAGAAGATCTTGGGGCCGAAGGGCAGCAGGATGGGACGCGCCACGTTTCTCATGCCGCGCACCAGCGACAACAGCGCGTGGTAGGCGTCAACCGGCGACAGCACCTCGTAGCCCAGTTGCTTCGTCTGCCGTTCAAGCAGCAACTCCTTGTTCTGGGCTTGGACTTCCCGGAGGTACTTGTCCTCGGGTGACGTAGGCACGAAGAGCCAGGTGTCGCCGGGCTCCAGATACTCCGCCGCGCCAATAGCCTTGCCCTTCTCGTAGCCCAGCGCAATGACCAGTTCGATCGGGTTGTCGGGTGCGGCCGTCCAGCCTGCGAACTCGCTGTTCACCGGGGCGATGCGGCGGATGGCCGTTGACCACTGTACCGGCGGCTTCACGAACCGTGCCAGGCTGTACGCGATCTGCAAGTCGACGGGGCCCTCCTGGGCCAAGTCCTTGACGGCGGCGAAGAGCCCGCCGATGTGCTGTCGCCCCAGGCAGGACAGGTCGATGAGGATCGATGCAACACCATCCTCATCGCGCCCGAGGGTGCGAACAGCCTCACCGGCCTTGGCGCACGCCAGCTGCTCGACTTGTTGGCGGCGCAGGGGCCTTGTGTCGGTTGTCGCTGGGTCGTCGCAAACTGCGATGACCCGCGAGCCGCCAGAGGCGATCTCATCCTGCAGCAGATTGAGCAAGTGGCCGCGGCGCGAGCCAGAGCCTGCGGCAAGGACCACCAGGGATGGCGCCCTAACCAGGCTAGTTGTCGGCCCTTTGCCCTCGATTCGCTTCTGCCTGAGGTTGCGGACGGCTAGTTCGCCCATAGGCCTCCCTGGGTCCATTCGCCGGCTGGATTGGTGGGCGGCTCTTCCTGACTGGCCGCTGCCTCCGGTTTGGGCTCCAGGATGGCAGACAGCGACACCGACTTCGATTTGCGCATCGGCAACTTGAAGACTGGTGCTAGCAAGTAGGTCAGCCTGAACCGTCGGCCGCGCAGGGTGCGAAACCCGCCGACGTCGGCGGCGGCCTCGAAGCAGACGATGGCTCCATGGTTAACGGCGATGCGCAGGGCGTGTTCCACATCATCGCTGACGCGCTCATCGACGATGAACGACATAGGCGGGTCTTCGACGAAGGTTGTGGTGACCAGCCGGTTGTGGAAGTACGTGCCGATCTTAGATAGCACGTCGTAGATGGGCGTCGAGGTCTTGATCGAGCCGAACTGCTCGTTGGCGACGGACTGCAGCATTTCGGCGTAGCGCTGGCAGTTCCACTGCACGGCTGCCGTCTGTTGAGGCGTCGGCACCGGGAATTGGACCTGGTCGCTGTTGGACATGATGCGGGTGATGAGACCGATCAACCACCGCGGGTTACCCTCGCTGATCGCCGCGATGGACTCCCAGCCCGAGTAGGCGGTGTTGAACGGCTTCACGCCGCGCTTGCGCCCGACGCCCTTACCCTTATATGCGTTGCGAAAGGCCACCAGCGGCGCGATCTTTCGCAGCGTGTTGCCGTGCGTGTCGCTGGGCTGCATGCCCAGTTCCTGCGACAGGTCGATCTGCTTCCGGCGCAGGAACTCAAGAAAGGTCGGGTCTTTCTCTGCCAGCGACTGGAATTGCTCCTTCACGTGCTTCTTGTTGCGGCCCGCCTGGGTGAAGAGGCCGATCTGCTCGGCCTCGTCGCTGTCGTCAACCACAGCATAGGCCGAGGTACCGAAGACCTCGCTCGGCGTCTTGCCGGCGAGTGCAGGATAGGAGTTGGCGCGCGACAAGAACACCTGCTGGCAGAACTCAATGGCCTCGGCCTTGTCCGCGTACCAGAGCTCCACCTGCTGCACGTCGTTGATCTGGCTGGGTGGGGCGCTGGACAGCTGCTCGTAGAGCAGATCCGGCCCGCAGGGGGCAAGCGCGACCTTCAAGAGGAGCTTTTGCGCCCCACTTGCGCGCATCGCGGCCAGCACGGTCTTTTGCAGGTGCATGGGTGCCACCTCGAACTCGTCAAGCAGCAGGCACCAGCGGTGGTCCGGGCGGCGATAGGCCGCGTCAAAGGCCTGCAATGCCTGCGAGGCGGATTCCAGCATGTCCATGCCCAGGTACTTCTCGGTCGGCATGCCACCTTCCTTGAGCTTCGCCCGCAGGCGGGCGTCGCGCTTAATTTCGAGCAGCCGTTCCCTCAGCGCGTCGACAAGGCTAGCAGGAGACAACGACACCGGGTGGACCTTCCACAGCGTCGCGATCGTCGCGATCACCCGCTCTAGGTCCGCCTGCGTCGGCGCGCCAGTCGCCGCTTCAGTGGCGGCCTCGGCGCGCTGCACAGGATTCAGCGTCACATGCCGGTCTATACCGGCGGCCACGCCAAGCAGGACATGCGTAACGAAGGCAGCCTCGGAGAACAGGATGCCTACGTTCTCGTCTTGCCCCGCCTCCATCAGCGACTCCAGCATCGTGCCCCAGGCGATGTCCGAAGGAACGTAGATGCCGGTATATGCCATTGTCTTCTTGTACGGCTCCGATGCGGGCTTGGTCCAGGCCTCCTGGCCCTCCGCGCTGAGCATCTTGAACAGCGTCGTTTTGCCGCCGCCCCGCGGGCCTACCAGCACCGAATGCCAAGCACCGGCCAGAAGGATGAACTTCGTGGACGGCACAAATGTCCTCGCCACCTCGGCGTAGGACATCGCCTTGGCGTTGAAGGGTTCTAGAAAGGTCTGGCGACTCATGGCGCTGCCTTTTCAAGCTTGGTCCACTGGCCGTCCTTGCTGTCAGCGTGGATGTGTAGGCCGTACCGCGCGCGCAGGCGTTGGCGGACCTGATTGCGGGCCTCGGGCGGCAGCAGATCAGCGTCGGGCACCTGGCGAATGACTTCGCTCCAGTCCATGGGCAAGGGCGTAAGCGCCGCGATGTCGGTGATCACACGACCCGCGTCGCGCGCGCCAAAGGCCGCGCCATCGTAGATGCCGTCGCCGTCTGGCCTGGCCGGCTCCCAGCCACGCCCCGTGGACCAATCCCAGGTCTGGAACCGGCCCGTCAGGCCGCGAGGTTCCTGGCGGACCTTGAGCAGGTAGAACTGGTTTCTCACGGTGCCCTTGACCGCCTCGATGTGGATCGCCAAGCTTGCGGCGCCGAAGACGATGGGCTGCAAACCGCTACCGGATGCCTGCCCCAGCCGCGCCTCGTGCTTATGACCATGAACGACCAGCCAGTCGCCGCCCTGGTTGGTCAGGAGCTTCAGCAGTTCTTGCCCGTTGTCCACGAAGTCGTGGGCACCGGCGCCGTCCTGGGTATGCGACTCCGGCGGGTGATGCATGACGGCCACGCTGATCTTCTTGGGGTCGCACTGCTTCAGCGCCGACTTGAGTTCCTCGACGGCCGAGGGCGGGAACGATCCGCGCTCATGTTCGAACTCGTCGTGGCCGTGTTCGCTGCAGCTGTTCACGATCAGCACTTGGTAGTTAGTAGCCGTTACAACCACTAGGCCGGCGCCGAAGTAGCGCACACGTTGGTCACGCCCCTGCGCGTGGCCGGTGTCGCCGCGTGTCACCGACGGATAGGGTGGGTGCAGGCACTTGAGTTGCTCGAACGGACCATAGCCGGCCTTGAGGTTGCGGATCACCGCCGTCTTCAGCGTTTCGGCTTGGCTGCGGGACGTCACGTCGTGGTTGCCGGTTGCGCAGATCACGTGCTCGCAGTTCATGCGCTCGCCCAGGTCGACCAAGTGCTTCCAGCCGGCGGACAGCGTGATGGCACTATTCTGGAAGGCGATGTCGCCAGGGCACAGGATCGCGTCGGCTTTAAGGCCCTGAGAAGCGACGAGCTCATAAAGCCCCGCCCAAGGATTGGTCGTTGGGACGGCGCTGGCCAGTTCGCCGCTCTTCTTGATCTTGAGGTGGGACCCGTGCTCTTCGGTGAAGTGCGGATCGCCCAAGATCGCGAAAACGGCTTCGACGGGACGTTCCTCTTGCTCGGTAGCGTCCTCCACGACGCGCTCCCTTTGCTATTTGTTTGTCGAAATACTACCCGTGCGGCCAGTCGTAGTTCGAGAGCAGGACCTCACACGCTGTTCTGCGCGCCGACGTGAATCCAGCGACATTGCGCGCGACGGTTAAGTCGTGACGCCGCCACTTCCTAAGGCCTTGCAGCACGGTCGCGGCCGGGGAATACGACAGCAGGATCTTGGCGCCGCGGCGGTCAGCGGTCCGCAGCGAGGCGATCAGGCGGCGCTCGTCCTTCTCTCGGAAGGCATCGCAGCCGTACTCGCCGCGGTCGCGCTTGTCGCCCAGGGCATAGGGAGGGTCGAGGTAGACAAAGTCGCCGCTGCCAGCCTCGGCCAAGATCTCTTCGAAGTCGCTGCAGCGCAACTGGGCCGCCCTCAGCCGACCCGCGAACGCCTTGAACGCGGCGAGGTCGGGCATGAAGAGATGCCCCTTGCCGCGCGCCACGTTGAACTGGCCCGAACGGTTGGTGCGGTACACGCCGTTGAAGCAGTACCGATTGAGGTAGACGAACTGCGCTGCGCGCTCGAAGGCGTTCAGGCGCTCGCGCGGAATCGCTCGGATGGCGTAGTAGTCGTCAGGGGTGGCGCCCAGAATGGAGGCCCGCTCCCATACCGCACGCGGGTAGCGCTGCACGATACGGTAGGTCTCGATCAGCGACTCGTTGAGGTCGCCAAGGATCGCGTTGCCAGCACCCAGGCGCAGGAACAGGACGGCTGACCCCGCGAAAGGCTCGATATAGCGCTGCGTGTCATCGGGGGCGGCCGCGAGCAAAACGGGGAGCAGCTTCTTCTTGCTACCGGCCCAGCGGAGCAACGGCTCGACTGCACTGGCGGCATTCGAACTTTGCACGATGGACTGGGCTTGCATGGGCCAGGATTATGAATATGTTTACACAAGTGGACCGACTTCGTTCCTGAGCGTGATCGCCCGGTGCATCAGCTGTCAATCGACCGTTGAGCTGAGCGGGAAGCAATCGGGTGACTGCGCACCTCGGGCCATCGTTATCGCTCCCTGCAGTGGAATAGCCGGTCGGCGCCGCGGTCCTTGAATGACCGCTGATCGCCGACGCTGCCGTCCAGAAGGTCTGGCACGAGTGACCGCAACCAGTCTTGAGCCGCCAGTCGGCTCGCCGTTGCTAGGCAGGCCGCTGCGCACCGGCTGCGTCGGTGACAGGGTACATAAGCGCCGCTGAGGGTTGACGGAATGGACCTCCGCCGAACCGCGGCGGCTGGAAAGCTTCGCCCAGAGCCGCTTACCTCGGCCTGCTGCCAGTCCGCCAATGGCCGTACAGTCAACAGCATGTGCACGCGGTACATCAGCCCCGAGGCAGGCGACATAGAGCGGGCCTGGCACGTCGGCGGGCGGACGCCCATGCGCTGGGCGCGCGAGGTCTTCCCCAACTACACCGGCGTGTTCATCCGGGCCGCCAAGGACTCGGCGACTTTCGAGCGCGAACTGGTGTTGGGCCAATGGGCGCTGATCCCCTGGTTTGCCAAGGAGCGCAAGCTCAAGTTCCCGACCTGCAACGCGCGGAGCGAAGAACTGGCCGCGAAGGCCACCTACAAGCTGCCCTGGGAGCGTGGACAGCGCTGCGTCATTCCGGCCGAGAGCTTCTTCGAGCCCTGTTGGGAGACTGGCAAGCATGTGCCCTGGCGCTTCAGACAGCCCAGCGGCGAGCCCTGGGGCCTTGCAGGCTTGTGGAATACATGGACCGACAAGCGGACTGGCGAGATCGTCGAGAGCTACACCATGCTGACGATCAATGCCGATGCGCACCCGCTAATGAGTCGCATGCACCGGCCAGACCCGAAGCGGCCGCCCCATATGCAGGACAAGCGCAGCGTGATCCCCATCGCGTTGGAAGACGTTGATGCCTGGCTGGCCGGCCCTGCCGAGCAGGTGGCGCCGCTGACGCGTCTGGCGCCGGCTGATGCATTTGAAGGTGCGCCCGCCGCCGCGTGACGGGCGAGGTTGCGTGCGAGTGGCGCGACGGTGGGATTTACCGTGCCCAGGCAACGAGCTGCGGCCGCATCATTCACTGGCGCGTCGCATCGGCGAGCGTTCACGGCATCGATCCGCTGCACTCCGGGTGCCACTGCTCATCGTCAGCGCCGACCTGGCGCTCCCAGTAGACGCAGCCACTCTCCGGGCCGGACCGCACGCGTACGCACTGACGGTTGTTGCAAAGGCCCGCGGAACCCTGGGCCGTCATCCCGCCGAAGGCGATGCAGTGCCAGCCGGGGCGGGCGGGAATCATGGGCGAATAGTGCATGGGTGGCATCGTGGCCGCTGATGGGTTCATGACGTGAGCCAGCCACGCGCCGTTGCCTTCAAGCCATCTGCAGCCCGAAGCGCTTAGCCAGCGACGGCAGCACTTCGGTACGCCAGACGATCGTCAGGCCCTCGCGCATTTTGATGTCGGCCGGCGGCTCAGTCCACACCGCCCAGTCCTCTGGAGGCATCACCGGGTCGAAGGCTGCGGCGATGAGCTGGCCTAGCGGGCTGGCCGGGCGGAGCCAGTCGGCCGCAGGGTCAATGGTCGCTCCGGTGTGCGCCTGCAAGACCAACTCCAGCACATCAACCGGCGGCGCGTGCGGGTGGCTACGCGCCAGGGCTGCAGCTGTCTGGGCGACGGAAGCGGGGAGAAGACCGGCAATAGCGGCATGGTAGAGCGGTGTAGGGTGCATGCCAACAGCTGGCTGACAGGATGGCGAACCAGAGGGCAAACCCTGTGAATCGCTGGACTTGGCGAGTCCGTTCGCAGACTCATTTCCTGATCATGAGCAGGCGCCGGTGGCAGCTGTAGTCGACGTGACGCAACTCCACTGTGCCCCTTGTCCAGCGTGACTGCTAATTTGCGCGAAGCGGCATGGCTGTTTCCTGAGGCTGCAACAGAGCCGGCTCGGTGACATGGCTCGGGACCTAAGGAGAGTCTGCAAAACCCCGCGCAGAACGCGCGGTGGGGTTGGCTTTGTGGCTGGCATGCCGTGATGCGGAATCTGTCGAGGTGCTGAGCGCGAGGCGCTTCGCGCAGCTCGTGATTTCGAGCCCTTCGGCTGCCTTGCGCTGGATCGCAGACGCACTCATCCCCGCGCTCCGAGGACTTGCCGCCGAGCCATCCACAGATTGCTCAGCGCGAACAG
This sequence comes from Rubrivivax rivuli, assembly GCF_004016505.1. Lineage (GTDB taxonomy): Bacteria > Pseudomonadota > Gammaproteobacteria > Burkholderiales > Burkholderiaceae_C > Rubrivivax > Rubrivivax rivuli. Next base: position 117,252 of record NZ_SACR01000003.1, read on the forward strand.
CATCGTCAGCCGCGCGGTGTTCTTGGCCAGGCCGCGGTAGCGCACCTTGGTATGGCCGAACTGCTGCTTGACGACGCGGAACGGGTGCTCGACCTTGGCCCTCACGCTGGCCTTGATCTGTTCAGCTTTCTCCAGCAACCGCGCCCACTTCTTGGTCGTGTCCAACGCCTTGCGCTTGCCCGGCTGCATGGCCACGAACCAGGTCGGCCCCTGGGCCTCCGGTCGCTTGTCCACTCCACGGTAGCCGGCGTCACCAAACGCTGCAGTCTCTTGCCCGTGCAAGAGCGCGCCGGCCTGCGTCACGTCGTTGACGTTGGCCGCAGTGCCAATGACCGTGTGCACCAGCCTCGACTCGGCATCCACCCCGATGTGCGCCTTCATGCCGAAGTGCCATTGCTTGCCCTTCTTGGTCTGGTGCATCTCGGGATCGCGCTCGCCGCTCTTGTTCTTGGTCGAACTCGGCGCGGCGATGATGGTGGCGTCTACCACGGTGCCGGTCTTGAGCATCAGGCCATGCTTGGCCAAGCCCGCGTTGATGGTGCCCAGCACCTGAGGCGCGAGTTCGTGCTTCTCCAGCAGGTGCCGGAACCGCAGGATGGTGGTCTCGTCGGGCATACGCGCGGCGCCTTCGAGGCCGGCGAAACGGCGGTACAGCGGTCGCTCGTGCAACTCCTCTTCCATTGCCGGATCGCTGAGGTTCCACCAGAGCTGCAAGCAGTGGATGCGCAGCATGGTCTCGATGGGGAACGGAGGTCGACCGCCCAGCGCCTGGTGCGCACCTCGGGCATGGGACCGGATCAGCTCAACCAACGCGGCCCAGGGCACGACCTGGTTCATCTCGTCGAGGAAGACCTCCTTGCGGGTCTTCTTGGGCAGTGGGTCCAGTCCAAACGTCATCTGATCCATGCCTTGCATCGTCCAACGCCGTCAAGCCGTGCGCCAGTCGGAATGACGAGAGGTTTTGCAGACTGTCCCTAAGCCTTTGACTCGCGTGCGCGTAGGTGCGTGCCCGTGGAATCAACTCCGCAACTCAATCGGCTGTGTCCCTCGGCATTCAGGGTACGCTGAGCAGCCCCAGAAAGCGGACCCCGCGTTCGAGCCTTGGCGCGCCATCCTCCGGACCATGTGCTTGCCACAACGCGGACAAGGGGGCACCTTTTCCGCGGCGGGTCGGCCGCTGGCGTCGGCTGTAGCCAGCGGAGGAGCTGGCTGTGCTGCCGTCGAGGCCGGTTGCAGCGTGTTCACGATGTCCCTGTCCATGTTCGGCGCTAAAGGCCGGCCAGCCTGGCCGCTGCGAAGGAACTTGGCCAGGCGATCGCCATCGATCAGCGTGATGTTCTTGCCCGCGGCGAAGGCTTGGGCTTCCTTGGTCAAACGCCCCGAGGTTACGAGGAAGCCGCCGGCCGCGCGCTGGGCCGTCATCACGCCGAAGAGCTCGCGAACAACGCTCACTCCCACCTTGAAGGCTTGCCACTGCTTGCACTGCACGAGGTAGCGAGAACCGTTCTTCGTGAGCACCAGGTCCACCCCGCCATCGGGGCCTGCGCCACCCAGCTCGGCCACGCCGTAGCCCTGGCTGCGGAAAGCCTCGCCGACCAGCAGCTCGAACTGTTGCCAAGTCATTCGCGACACCTCCAATGAAGTGTCACCGTCAGTGGCTGTGGCCAGCAGCTTGGTGCGCTCGGCACGCCTGTAGGCAGACATACCGGCGCCGGCCAGGCAAAGCAGAGGAACGACGTACTTCAGGAGCTGAGAGACCGTCGAAATCAAGGTGCCGGCGACGGCCGCGCCCATCTGCGATGGCGTCATGGCCGGCGCACCCCGGGCCGCCAGGCTCGCGAACAGCAGGTAGCTCAGAACGGCCAGACCCACTCCAGCCCACCACGGCAGCATTGCCACGATGTCCATGAAGTCCTCTGCGGTCGAGGTGCGCTTGCGTCTTCCCATCGTGTTCGTCGTGCCCCGTTTCGTCGTGATCTGCCAGCGCCTACCTGACAGGCAGCCAATGCTAGCCGCGGCGAGAGCAGGGGCCGCCGGGCCCAAGCCCGGGCGCAATCACGCACCAACCGCAGTGCGGTTGGACTCCACGATGGCCACCTCGATCTCTCGCTTGCTGTCCAGCAGGGCGAAGATCTGCTCGTCGATCGTGCCGGCCACGATCGGCACGATGACGAACACGTCCCTTGTCTGACCGCTGCGGTAGGCGCGGTCCTCGGCCTGGCGCTTGAGCGCAGCTGTCCATGGCAATGATGCGAAGAACACGTAGTTCGCAGCCGTGAGCGTGATGCCCACGCCGGCTGCCATGGTGGTGCCGATGAAGACCTTGACCTCCGGCTTCTGCTGGAACGCGTCGACGGCCGCCATGCGCTTCTTCGGCGCATCCGATCCCACCAGGCTGACACAGCCGATGCCGCTGGCGGACAACGCGTGTTTCAGCGTTTCCACCGTCTCCATGTACTCGCAGAAGATCAGAACCTTGGCATCGGGGGGCAGGCTCTCGATCGACTCGATCAGGAACTCGACCTTCAAGGCCTCCAAGCGCTGACGCAGCTTGGTGATCTTGGGCATCGCCTGCAGCGAGCTGTCGCTGTAGATCGCCCTGTAAGCCGCCAGCCCGTCCGGCGGCTGCACGTAGCGCACCTGTTGGGTCTTGTCGCCCAGGTCTTTGAGCACGTCCTTGCCGCGACGAAGCATCCACTCCGACAAACGGCCAGCGAGCTCGTCACGCCGTGTGGCATCGCCCGCATAGGCCTTACGGAAGTCTGCCAGGGGCATGCGGCCGATCGGGTGGCCAGACAGGCGCAAGAGCGTGTGCACCTCGACCTCGCGGTTGAGCACGGGCGTGCCCGTGAGCAGGAACACGCGGGGGATGCGCTCGGCCAGCAGGAAGGCGTTACGTGTGCGCCCGGCCTGGTGCTCCTTCAGGTAGTGCGCCTCGTCGACCAACATGCAGACCAGATCGAGCGTGGCGTCACGAACCAGGCCGCCCAGGCGCTCGTAATTGGCGATGATCCAGTCGGCCGCGCTCAGCGCGCTGGTGTCGGCCTGGCCGATGGTCGCGATCAGGGCCTTGGGGTACACAGCGCGAATCTCGCGCTCCCAGTTGATGCCCAGGCTGGCAGGGCACACCACCAGCACCTTGGACTGGCCAGCCGCCATGCGACCGGCCACCACAGCTTGGCGGCTCTTGCCCAGGCCCATGTCGTCGGCGAGAAGCCCACCAGAAAGCCCGAGGAGGTGCCTGACGCCCCCCACCTGGTACTCGCGTAGCCCGCAAGCCTTCGCCGTGGCTGCCAAGGCCTCCTCATCGACCGGCAGCCGCTCCAAGGGCGTACCGAAGGAAGACAGGAAGCCGGCACCCATCTCCTCGCCATCACCACCACCGATTCCGCGAGGCGGCGAAGCCCCGGGCACAGAGATCGGCAACTCGCTCTTGGGTGCTGACACCAGGTCTTCGAGCACGACCTGGCCGTCGTGCACGAACACGAAGGTCTCTGCCACGCCTGCCTCTTCCTGCAGAACCTGCAGGATCTCCTGCCGCGGCCTGCGCACCTCCCACGCAGATGCGTGTCGATGGAACCGCCCACCGAGTCCCTTCAGGGCCCGCACGACCAGGAGGTCGTAGGCCGATGTCACCGCAAAACCGCCGCTTTGGAGCGGCAGCAGCTGCAGATCCAGCATGCAGGCGAAGTAGTCGGCGTCAGGCGCACGCCAGGCCAGCGCAGCGAGCTCGCGGACATCAACCAGGGCGTAGCTCGGCAACTTGGGCGCGTGCGCCTTGAGGCCTGTCATCAAGCGTGCCGCCTGCTCGCCAAGGCACAGCCACATGCGCCGCGGCGGGAACCAGGCGCAGCCCAGCTCGCGCATGAGCTCGCCGATGCCTTCTCCGTAGGGGACAGCCAGACCGAGGCGGCGGCCGTCGAAGACGGCGCGCATCAGGAAGGTCTTCTTGGCCGGTGCGACGGGCACAAAGACCGGCGCTGATGCCGGCATCGACGTCGGCGCCTTCCGAGTGACACCTTGCGCCGTTCGTGGATGGCCGGGTCCGGCATGTCGATGAAGAAGCCCATCGGCATGTCATCCCACCACCGCAAGGTGTCCTGCAGGCCGCAGAAGTGCAGAAGCTGCTCGACGGCCGCGTGCAGGGCTTTGACGGGAGCCAAAGAAACCGAAAAAGATCAAAGGCTTGCACGCAAGTGCAAGCCTTTTTTCTTTGCTGGTCGCTTTTTCTGGTTCCGCAAGCGGTGACAGGCGCAGTGCACCGTGGACGCTGTGCGCTGATCCCAAATCTTGGCTGGTTCAGCCCCGCGTGCGCTGGCGGATGCACTCCCGCCCGAGACACACGATGCGTCCGCACGGCGTTGGCCGTCGATGGCCTGTGCTGCAAGCCGCTTGGCTACAGCCTCAGCCCTTGCGCGTCGAAAGCGTGCAGCTGTTCCGGATGGACACCCAGGCGCACGGTGTGCCCGGGGCTGAGAGCGCCGGGTTCGCGCAACTCGGCGCACATCCGTTGCCCGGCGCATTGGCCATGTGCATAGGCGGTGGCCCCCAGTCGCTCGACGGCTTCGACCTTCAACAAAAACGGGCCATTTGCGTCGATACGCAAGTGCTCCGGTCGAACACCCAACTGGGCTGGCGCACCCAAGCCGGTGGCGTCCAGTACAGGCAGGGGCACCCGGCTGCCATCCGGCAGCACGGCTTGCGCACCCTCGGCGCGCACCGGCATCAGATTCATCGCAGGTGAGCCGATGAAGCTGGCCACGAAGGTGTTGGCGGGCCGTTCGTACAGCGTCAACGGGGTGCCCACCTGCTCGATGCGACCGACACGCAGCACGACGATGCGCTGAGCCAGCGTCATCGCTTCGACCTGGTCATGGGTCACGTAGATCATCGTCGTGCCCACCGTGCGGTGCAGCGCGGCGATCTCCAGCCGCATGCGCTGCCGAAGCTCGGCGTCCAGGTTCGACAGGGGCTCATCGAAGAGGAACAGCGACGGCTCCTGCACCAGCGCGCGACCGATCGCCACACGCTGCGCCTGGCCGCCCGACAGCTCTGCCGGCCGCCGAGCCAGGTAGGGCTGCAACTGGAGGATCTCCACCGCCCGCCCGAGTTTCGCGGCGATGGTTTGCGGCGGCACGCCTCGCATGCGCATGCCGAAGCTCAGGTTCTGCGCCACCGTCATGTGCGGATAGAGGGCATAGCTCTGAAAGACCATGGCCACACGCCGCTCACTGGGCGTGGCGTGTGTGAGGTCGCGCCCGCCCAGCAGCAGGCGGCCCGCGCTGATGCTCTCCAGCCCGGCGATCAGCCGCAGCAGCGTCGACTTGCCGCAGCCCGAGGGCCCGACGAAGACGACGAACTCGCCAGCCGCGATCTCCAGGTCGATGCCGTGCAAGGTCTGCACGGCGCCAAAACGCTTGTGAACGCCCTGCAGGCTGAGTGTGGTCATGGCATGGAGGGCTCGGCGTGGTGACCGACGATCGCCGCAGCGCGCGCGGCCTCTTCGTCGGTCCAGCGGATGGGAACACCAGCGGCCACCAGCGCCGTCTGAAGGCTGCGCAGCTCTGCGGCGCTGGCGTGCAGTTGCGCCAGCGCGAACTGGCGCGTGTCGGCCTCGTGGGCCAGCAGTGCGGCCACCTCGCCGGCCAGCCATTCGGCCGGGTGTACGCGCGTGCAGGCGCTGACCAGGTGCGTGACCGACAGGTTCTTGCACGCCGGCAGCAGGTTGTCGCAGTCGGCGGCGATGAAGCTGCCCAAGGGCAGCGTGAAGGGCCGCACCCGTGCGTTGGCGCCTCGGCCCGAGACGCACGTGGGGTGGATGTCCATGGGGTACCAGACCGTGCCGACACTGTCGCTGCGGTTCAGCGGCAGCGAGTCGGCGCCTGCCGCAATGATGTCGCACTGGGTGAGCGTGCTCAGGCCGACGATCCGGCGCGATTCGCGCACATAGACCTGCTGGGCGAGTCCGTCGGGGGTGCCGAGCATGTCGCTGGCCGGCACCAACTCGGGATGGCCACGCCCACCATCGGCGCGCGGGGCCTCGGTGCGCAGCCAGTGAAGCAGGCACAGCGACAGACGCCGCGCCGCCGCCGCGACCTCGTGCTCGGGCAGCGGACCGTCCAGCAGCGGGTGCTGGGCAAAGTCGTTCTGGGCCCAGTTGACCAGGCTCACCTCGTGGCGCGGCACGCGCCACTGGCTGCGCGCCACGATGCGGCGGTAGCGCCACCAGTCCAGCGTTTGGCCTGTGCCGAACAGCGGCAGCGAGGCCACCTGGCCGGGGCCCGCTCCGGGCATCTGCAGGCTGAAAAGGGCGTGGCCATAGCCTGGCAAGTGCGCCTGGCGCCAATGCGCATAGTCTTCGGGTGGCCGGGCAGGTTGTTGCACCGCCGTGGCCCTTGGCATCAGCCGCAGGGCCATCACGGCCGTGACGGGTTGCTGGTCCAGCGGGTTGGCCAGGGGCGGGGCATCCGCCTCGCCGAAGCTGTCGGCCGCCTCCTTGCCCAGTCGGTAGCGCAGGCCGGCATGGCGCAGCAGTTCGCCGGTGTCGGTGGCGTCGAAAAACCAGCGCCCATGCACTTCTTCGTCCTGACCATGGCGGTTGCGCAGCGTCAGGCTGAGGATGCGACGACCTTCGCGGCGTGCCTGTACAGGCACCACCCCGCGGGCGATGCGCAGGCGCCCTGCCTGCACGTGCGGTGCCAGCCAGGCCTCCAGCAACTCAGCGGCCACGCGGGGCTCCACGCACAACCGGCTGACCCAGCCGTCGCCGGGGTTGCAGCCCTCGGTGAGTTCGGCGCGGTCGATGAAGGCGGGGTCGGCGCGGTAGTGGTCGCGCAGGGCTTCGCGGAAGCGGCGGTAGCTGGCGGTGGCGCCGCCCAGTTCGATGAGGGCATGCTCGTCGGGCGGCACGGCTTGCGCCGTGAGCTGGCCGCCCAGCCAATCGTGCTCGGCCGCCAGCAACACGCGGCGGCCGCTCTCGCACAGGCGCCACGCCGCCGCCACGCCGCCCAGGCTGGCACCGCAAACGACGAACAGGGGCTGCGAGGCGATCGAGCTCATGCGGACGAAGGCTCCCCTTCTGGCGACACCGTCGGCGCCATGCGCAAGCCGATCTCGAAGCTGCGGTCCCAGGGCAGGCTGACCTCGCACACCCGCCAGCCCAGGCCATGCTGCTGCAACCATGCGTTCGCTGGCCCGGTGAACAGCGCTGCCACCAGGGCGCGCAGGCTTTGCGGGGTATGGCCGCCGTCACGCACCACGGCTTCGTGTCCGATGCGCAGCACCTGGCGCCACACCGCCTGGTACAGCAGGTCTTCTGCCAGGCGCAAGGCCAGGTTTCGCTGGTGGGCCGGCGTTGCCAGCGCCCCTTGCGCCAACACCGCTTGTGCGAGGGCGCTGCCCAAGGTGTTGCTGGCCGTGTTCCAGCCGGCATAGGCGGCCAGAGACGGCAGCGGCAGCGTCGCTGCCAGGGCCTCCAAAAGGAGCGGGTCGCCACCGTTGGCGTAGGCCAGATCGGCCACTGCCAGCGCACCGCCGCCGCGCTGCCACGCGGCCAGTTCTTCGAGCCAAGGCTCCCCGGGCCCCCGGCTCGCGAGCGGCAGCGGGATCTGCATCGCCCAGTCACCCTGCACAGCGCCTTGCGTGTGCACGGCCAGCAGCAGGTCGGCTTCGCGGCGGTCTTCGACCAGCCGCCCGCCCACGGCGGCCACCTGCGCGGCCACCGACTGCAGCACCGGCCGGTCTTCATAACGCGCCTGCATTTGCGCCAGGCCCGCGGGGTCTGAGGCCGTGATCGCCACGCGCAAGGCCGGGCGCTGCTCCAGACGCGCCACCAGGTGGGCGCACAGCGTGTGCAGCACCTCGTCGGCCCCGGGGTAGATCAGCACACGGTCAGACAGCCCGCGGGCCGCCACGCGCTGCTGCAACGCGCGCCGTTCGGCGATGTTGAAACCATGGGCTGCCGTGTCGTCCTGCGGCAGCACCAGACGGTCGATGACGCCTTGGTCCACCAGTTCCAGCGCCTGCAGCGTGAGCGCGTGGTTGCGCGCGCGCGTGGCCCGGTAATCGGCCCGCACCGCTTCGGGGATGGCCGCCTCGGCCTCGGCGGCCGCCCGCAAGGCCTCGGGGTCACCGGTGCAGGCGTGGCGGTCGAGTTCGTGCGACCACAGCCAAAGCTGGCGGCCGTGTGCGGCCCAGTACGGCTTCTCTTCCTCGGCCACGTCGTTGTTGGAGATGCGCATCGTGGCCGCGAAGGCGAACAGCGGCGTGCCGGGGTGGCGGCGCTTGAGCTCCACCAGCGTCTCCAGCCGAGCCGCCAAGGCAGCCGGGCTGTCGTCGATGAAGCGCGAGGGCACCAGGCCGCCGTAAAGCAGCATGTCCAGCGAGAGCACGAGGCCTGCGGCGGCCGGGGCCTCATCCAGCAGCCACAGGCGCAAGGCGTCGCGGTCAGCAGGGCGTCGCAGGTGGCCCAGTGCCGCCACCTCGGGCAGGCGCAGTTGCCAGCCAGCCACCTGCACCAGCGCCTGCACTTGCTCGCGCACGACAGGGCGGCCGTCCACCGGCAGGCCCAGCAGGGTGCGCGGAGCGACAGGACTCGCAGTCACAGGGGCCCCGCGCTGCGTTGGCGCAGGCTCAGCAGGCCGTGCGGAGCCACGGCCCAGGTGGAGGTGGCGGCGTCAGGGCAGGGCATGCCGTCGGCCCGCACAGCCTGCCAGTCCGCCACGGTGAGCGCCAGGGCTTGCGCCGTATCGGTGGGGTTCCACAAACGCAGTTCCAGGGGCGCGCCTGGCCGCGCGGGCAGGCGCCGCACGGCGCTGATCTGCACACGGGCATTGCCGATCTCGACGCCCTCGCGCCAGGTGCCGCCCTGGCCACGCAGCGCAAGCAGGGGCCGCAGCAGGCGGCGGGCCTGGTCCAGCGCAAAGTCGCGTCGTGCGCCGTCGGCGTCGGCGCCCAGCCCCGGGTGCAGGCCGAAGTGGAATTCGAAGACTTCGCTCCCCAGGCTTTGGGCCTCGGGCGTGGCGATGTCCGGGCCGGCCCCGACGCCGCGGCTGCGCAGGTCGCGGCGCGACAGCCAGCCGACGCTGCGCACCAGCGTCACGGCCAGCTGAGCCTGCCCGCCTTCGTGCTGGATCTCGAACTCGTGCATCGCCCGGTGGGCCAGCCACCAGGGGCCGGCGGCCAGGGCCGACAGCGAAGGGTTCACCGCCACCGGAGCTTCGGCCCGCGTGGGGGTGGCAGGCACGTCGGCCAGCGTCACCGGCCGTTGCAGCCAGGCGAAAGCCGTGTCGGCGGCCGTGTGTCGCAACGCAGCCGCATCGCCGCAGGGCCACAGCAGGCGGGTGCGCTGATCGCAGGCCCGGTTGATCCAAACCAGGCGCGCGCGGACGGCGGGCTCGTCGCCCAGCAGGCGCAGGCACAACTCGCCTTCGTTCACCACCGTTTGCGTGCGGCCACGCTGCCGGGTTTCGTCGAGCGCCGCGCTCACCGCCATGGTCAGGGCCAGCCGCATCTCGCGCACCTCACCTTGCACGCTCACGCCCAGCAGTTGCCAGCGGGCTTGCACCTGGCGCTGTGGTGCCACGGCGCCATGGGGCGGGCTGAAGTTGTAGCTGTCGCCGGCGTCGAACTCGTGCTGCACGGCCAGCACACCGCGCTGCACCAGCCCGCTGGCCTTGTGGGTGATGACGAGCCGCCCTTCGGTGTCCAGCGCCAGCGCGAGCACGGCGTTGTCGATGCCGGTGGGGCCCGCCGTTGCCCCAGCCGGTGGCGCTGCAGTTCCGGTGATGGGCGCCACCTCCAGCGGCAGTGCCGTCAGGCCTGGCACCGACACCCGCACGGCCACCTCGCAGCGCAGCGAGGGCAGGCGGTCTGGGAAGTCGTCCAGTGGCGAGCGGAAGATCGCGTCGGGCGTGGCCGAAAGCAACACGGCAGGCAGCGTCACGCCTTGCGTTGACGCACGCACCGTCACGCCGGCCAGCGTATCGGCACGCAACTGCAACTGCAGCACCTGCCAGCCGTCGAAGGCCTGCGGCAGCGGGTTGAACAGGCTCAGTCGCGCGTCATCGGCGAACACCTTGGCGCGGCCGCCCGCATCGGCGGCTTCGTGCTGCAGCAGCGATTGCAGGCCACCGGCGGCAGCGGCACGGTCGCGCAGCGCATCCAGGCGCTGCGCCAGTTGCGTGAAGCGCGTGGCCATCTCGCGGTGCACCGCGTCGGTGCTGCAGCCGCAGATCGAATCGTGCGCCTGCTGCTGGATCAGCAAGCGCCAGCAGGTGTCGAGGTAGCGCGTCGGCCAGTCTGGCAGCGGCATCAGTTGCGCCAGCAGCGGCTCGGTCTCGCCCAGCAGGCGCTCTTCGGCGATGCGGTGCTGGTGCTTCAGCCCGCGGCGGGTGGACAGCACGTCGGGCAGCACGAAGGCCTGCCGGTTGTGGCGCAGTTCGCCGTGCAGCGTGGCGCGGCGGCCCTCGCTGCCCATCAGTGCGGCAGCCACGTGTGCCGCCAGCGTCGCCTGCTGCAGGTGGTAGGCGGGCTGCGCTGCATTGAAGGCGGCCATGCGCTGGGGCAAATCCGCAGCCGGCAACAGGTGGTCGCCGCCCTGGGTGAGCAGCAGCCGGGGCGAGAGCGCGCGCGCCGCGATGCGGTCCAGGTAGCCCAGCAAGGCGTTGTGACCGGTGCCGCCCTGGCCGTGGCCGGGCAGGTTCAGCGCATGCTGGTAATAGCCCTCGGTGAGGAAGACCGTGCCCACCACCGAGCCGTCTGGCGCCGCCCAGTCGAACTCGGAATGCGGCGCATCGGCCCCGCGCCACAACACGGCCCGCCCGATGCCGAACTGCCGCAGCAGCATCGGCATCTGCGCGATGTGGCCAAAGGTGTCGGGCAGGTAGCCCACCGTCGTGTCGGCTTCGACGCTGCGGCCGGTCGCGGCGGCGACGTCGGCCAGGCCGACCTCCAGGTTGCGCAGCAGCGATTCGCCGCTGACGAGGAACTCGTCGGCCATCACGTACCAGGGCCCCAGCAACAGGCGGCCCTGCGCAGCCAGCGCGCGCGCACGCGCCGCCATGGCGGGCTCGGCGTGGGCCAGCAGGTCTTCAAAGGCGGCGGTCTGGCCGTCGAAGAGAAAGCTGTCCAGGCGGCCGTCTTCCAGCATGGGCAGCACGCGCGCCATCACCTCGAGCAAGCGCGCCACCGAAGTCTGGTGCGGCAGGTACCACTCGCGGTCCCAGTGCGTCTGCACCACCACGTCCACCGGCCGCGCCGGGCTTGCCGTGCTCATCCTTTCACCGCTCCCTTCATCGCCCCTTCGATGAACCAGCGCTGGCTGAACACGAACACCGCCAGGATGGGCAGCAGCGAGAACACCGCGCCCGCGGCCACCAGGCGCCAGTCCATCGAGAAGGTGCTGGCCAGCCGGTTGACGCCCAGCGGCAGCGTGAAGAGGCGCGGGTCGTCGATGAGGATCAGCGGCCAGAGGAAATCGCCCCACACCGCGATGAAACTGAAGATGCCCAGCGTGGCCAGCGCCGGTTTCACCAGCGGCAGCATCACGAAGGCCCAGATGCGCAGGCGGCTCACGCCTTCCATCAGCGCCGCTTCTTCCAGCGCCGCGGGGATGCCGGCAAAGGCCTGCCTCATGAAGAACACGCCGAAGGCCGTGCAGGCGTGCGGCAGCACCAGGCCCAGACGGCTGTTGTGCAGGCCCAGGGCCAGCGCCAGCTCGTACACCGGGATCATCAGCAACTGGAAGGGCAGCATCATCGACGCCAGCAGCACGCCGAAGAGCACCGTGCGCCCGCGAAAGGGCAGCCGCGCCAAGGCATACCCCGCCAGCGACGACAGCAGCAGGTTGCAGCCCACCGCCAGCGCGGCCACCAGGCTGCTGTTCAGCAGGTACAGGCCGAAGGGCTGGGTCTCGAAGACGCGGGTGTAGTTGGCCAGCGTGGGTGCTGCGGGCAACAACTGCGGCGGGCTGGCGTAGATGTTCTCCGTGGCCGGTTTCAGCGAGGTGGACAGCAGCCACAGGAACGGCCCGATGGTCAGCGCCACCAGCGCCAGCAGCGCGGCGTAGCGCAGCGCCAGCAGGGCGGTTCTTCTTGCGCTGCCGGGCTTCATCGCTTCTGGCGCAGCAGGCGCAGGTTGATGAGCGAGAACACGCCGGTCAGCGCGAAGAGCACCACGCCGATGGCCGAGGCGTAGCCCATCTCGAACTCGACGAAAGCCGACTCGTACAGCAGGAAGACGAGCGTCTTGGTGGCGTCCATCGGCCCGCCGCGCGTCATGACGTAGACCTCCTCGAAGACCTTCATCGCGCCGATGGACGACATCACCGCCACCACCGCGATGGAGGGCCGCAGCAGCGGGATCGTGATGTGCAAGGTCTGCTGCCAGGCGCTGACGCCTTCCACCTCGGCCACCTCGTACAGGTGGCGCGGGATGGCCTGCAGCCCGGCCAGGTAGATGACCATGTAGTAGCCCATGCCGCTCCACACCGTGACGGCCATCACCGAGAACAGCGCGCAGGCCGGGTCGGTGAGGAAGCCCACGGGGTCGTCGGTCAGGCCGCTGGCCAGCAGGAAGTGGTTGAGCAGGCCCTTCTCCTCGTAGACCCACTTCCACACCAGCGCGCTGATGACCAGCGAGGTCACCACCGGCAGGTAGATGGCGGCGCGGAAGAAGCGGATGCCCGGGATGCTGCGGTTGACCAGCAGCGCCAGGAAGATGGGCAGCACCACCAGCACCGGCACCACCACCACGAGGTAGAGCAGGGTGTTCTTCAGTGCACCGAGGAAGAAGGGGTCGGACCACAGCGCGATGTAGTTGCGCCAGCCCACCCACTGCGCCGGGTTGATGAGGTTGAAGTCGGTGAAGCTGATGGCGATGGCCTTCAGCGCCGGGTACAGCACCATCGCGCCGATGACGATGCAGCCCGGCAGCAGGAAGGCCAGCGCGACCAGCGGGTGGGTCTTCATGCGGCCGCGCCCTCCGACGCGCCGCCACCGAAGGCCTGCCACGCCAGCGCGGCCGCGCCCAGCATGCCGGCGTCGTTGCCCAGCGTGGCGGCGCGCAGTGGCAAGGGGGCGCCCAGTGCCTGCAGGCGCTGCTGCAGCGCGGGCCACCAGGCGGCTTGCGAACCGATGACACCGCCGCCCAGCAGCACCAGCGCCGGGTCGAGCGACCAGTGGTCGTTGTGCAGTTGCACGGCCAGCAGGTCCACCCACTCGGCCAGGGCGGCGCCGGCTGCGCCATCGCCGCGTTGCGCGAGTTCGACCACGGCCGTGCCCGCAGCCAGGGCCCCGGGCTGCGTGCCGCCGTGATGGCGGTAGAGGTTGCGCAGGCCCGTGCCCGAGACCAGGCTTTCCAGCGGCACCAGGCGGCCCTGGACGGGGTGCCACACCAGGCGCCAGCCCCAGTGCCCGGTGTGCTGGTGAGCCCCCGTCACGATCCGGCCATCGTGCGCCAGGGCCGCGCCCAGGCCCGTGCCCAGCGCCAGCATCAAGGTCAGGCCCGGACGGGGGCCGTGGCCGCCCAGCCAGAGCTCGCCGCGCAGGGCGCAGTTGACGTCGTTGTCGGCGCGCACGGGCAGCCCATGCCGGGCCTGCAATTCGGTGGCCAGCGCGGTGCCGGCCCAGCCGGGCATGGTGTCGCCGGCGCGCAGCACGCAGCCCGTCTCCGTGTCGATGACGCCGGCTGCCGAGACGCCGATGCCCAGCAGGCGGCAACCCTGCGCCGATGCCGCGGCCCGCAGCTCGTCACAACAGGCTTGCACCGCCGCCATCACCCGGGCGGCACCGGCCGTGGCGTGGCTGGCGTGCGTCTGCGCCACCAGCACGCGGCCATCGGCCGCCACGAGGCCAGCGCGCAGCTTGGTGCCGCCGATGTCCAGGGCCAGGCAGGCGCCGTCTGCTGGCGCGTTCATGGTGCGTGCCCTGCCATCACGCCGCCGCCCTGCGCGCGCAGCCGATGACGGCACGCCACTCGCGGTCGATGCGGCTGAGGGCTTCATCGGCCGTCTGCCGGCCCAGCATCGCGCCCTGCAGGTTGCGCACGAAGCTAATCTGCAGCTTGCCGTAGCGGGGCACGGGCGGCACCAGCACCGCGCCGCTGAACACCTGGCGCACCGAGAGGGCACGCGCGCGGTCGAGCAGCGGGTCGGCGCTGGGCGTGGTGAACAGCGCGTCGCTGTAGCTCGCCACGGTGGAGGGCAGCACCGGCACCCGGCGCGCAAGCTCGAGCTGGTTCTCGCTGCTGGTGACGTGCAACGCGAGCGCAAAGGCCAGGGCCTTGTCGGGCGCGCTGGCAGGCACGGCCAGGTTCATCACCGACAGGTTGGCGCGTGAAGACGCCACCGGCGGCGCCACCTCTACCTGCGCGTAGACCTCGGGGCTGGCGGTCTTCACCTGCTGCAGGAACTGCATGCCCGTGGAGATCATCGCCACCTGGCCGGAAAGGAAGGCCGTCACCGCCGTGCGGTGGCCTTCGGTCAGCACGTTGCGCGGCACCAGGCCTTGCTGAAAGAGCTGCCGGTAGCTGTCGATCACCTGCGCACCCGCGCCATCGGCAAAGCCCGGGCCGCAGCCGTCGGCCGAGAGAAAACGACCTTGCGCCGCCACCATGGCTTCCAGCGGCGCGCTGCCGTCCAGCGCCGGGAAATAGGCGTAGGCCCCCGTGGCCTCGCGGATGCGGCGGGCCGCCTGCAGCAATTCAGGCAGCGTGCGTGGCACCTCGACACCGGCGCGCGCCAGCAGGCCGCGGTGGGCGAGCGTGAGGTTGGTGGTGACGTACCACGGCAGCGCGAAGCTGCGCGCGCCGGGCGCCGAGCCCAGGCGGTTGGCCGCCCAGGCGGCGGGCAGGTAGGCCGCCACCTGCTGCGGGCTGAGGTGGGCCTCGGGCTCTGCCAACGCGCCCAACTCGGCCAGCTTGGCCGAAAACTGCGGGTTCAGGTTCACCACGTCGGGCGGGGCACCGGCCGCGATGGCCGTGAGCGTCTTGCGCTCCATCTCGGCCCAGGGCACGTCCACCCAGTGCACCGTCACACCCGGGTGGGCACGCTCGAAGCTGCGGATCAGCCCTTGCACGTAGGCGTTGTGAAAGGGCGCCAGCTGCATCGTCCACAGCGTGAGCCGGCGCGGCGCGGGCTCGGCCGTGAGGGTCGGGCCCGTTGCGCCCAGCGCCCATGCCGCCCCGACGGCCATGGTCAGATTGCGCAGCAGGCAACGGCGGCGGTGGTGGCGCGCAGGCATCGGAAAAATGTATCACGGCCGGGCAAGAAGTAGACCAATGGTTTACGTTCAGGCATCGGCTGGCTAGCATCGCAACATGGCTGCGCATTCCCCCTGGCGTTGTTTGCTCGCATTGGGCCTGTGCCGGCGCCCGTACCGTGGCCGTTGGGTGGCTGCGCTGGCCAGTGCCTGCGTGGCCAGCGTCAGCGCCAGCGAAGGGCCACCTTGGCCCGCTGGCTTCGTCGACGCCGCCCAGGCGGTGCCCGGGCTGGTGGTGGAAGCCCGATATGCCGGCGCCGACAACTTCATCGGCCGCCCGATCGCCGGTTACGGTGCCGCGCGCTGCGTGCTCACCGTGCAGGCGGCGAGCGCACTCGCGGCGGTGCAGCAGGAATTGCAGGCTTTCGGGCTGGGGCTGAAGGTCTTCGACTGCTACCGGCCCCAGCGCGCGGTAGACGACTTCGTGCGCTGGGCGCAAGACCTGCAGGACCAGCAGCGCAAGGCCGAGCACTACCCCCGCGTGGACAAGCAAGACCTGTTCAAGGAGGGCTACATCGCCCGGCGCTCGGGCCACTCGCGCGGTTCGACCGTCGACTTGACGCTGGTCGCCCGTGAGAACGGCGCTGAAGGCGGCCGCGAACTCGACATGGGCGGCCGCTTCGATCTCTTCGACAGCAGCTCGGCGGGTGCCTCGCCGCAGCCCACGCCGGCGCAGCGTGCGAACCGGCTGCTGCTGCGCGCGCTCATGAAGGCTCACGGCTTCCGGCCCTACGCCGCGGAGTGGTGGCATTTCACGCTGGTGGGCGAGCCGCACCCCGAGACCTGGTTCGACTTCGAGGTGCGCTGAATGCGGCCTTGTGCAGCCGCGCTGCGCTTGGGTCTCTGTTTGGGATTTAGAAGTAGACCATTGGTTTACCTTGGGCTTGGCCGCTGCTAGCATCGCCCCGTGCCTGTCCCGACCCCAACGTCCCTGAACCGCGCGCAGCAGCGCGACCGCCTGCGCCGTCAGTTGCTGACGCTGGCGCGTGAAGCGGGCGACGGCAGCCTGCTGCCCTCCGAGCGCGACCTGTCGGAGCGGTTCCAGGTCGCCCGGGGCACGGTGCGCCGGGCGCTGCAGGCGCTGCATGATGACGGCTTGCTGCAGCGGCGGCAAGGCAGCGGCACCTTCGCGGCCGGGCCGCAGTGGGTCAAGCCTTTCGTGCTGCGTTCGTTCTCGGAAGACATGGCCGCGCGCGGCCTCGTGCCCAGCAGCCGCCTGCTCGGCGCCCGCCAGCTGGCCGCCGGTGCCAAGCTGGCGCAGCGGCTGAAGGTGAGCCCGGGCGCGGCCGTGCACGAAGTGCGCCGCCTGCGCCTGGCCAACCAGGAGCCGATGGCCTTGGAAACCACCTTCCTGGCAGCCGAGCGCCTGCCGGGCTTCGACCCTCTGCAGCTGGCCCAAGGTTCGCTGTACGCGATGCTCGAACGGCGATACGGCATCGTCCTGCGTTCGGCCGCGCAGCAGATCGCCGCCACCGTGCTCAGTGAAGAAGAAGCGCGGCTGCTGGAGGTGCCGGCCTTCTCGCCGGCCTTGCTGGTCGAGCGCCAGGTGATCTCGACGGCCGGCGAGGTCGTCGAGTACGGCAAGAGCCTGTACCGCGCCGACCGCTACCGCTTCGAAGTCAACGTCGCGCGCGGGCCTGCGGGCGCTCTGCAGGACGGCGCATGACGCAGCCCGCTGCCCTCGCTGCCCGCTGGCGCAGCCTGCCGGCGCTGCACGCCGCGCTGGACGGGCGCCTCGTGGTCTCTTGCCAGCCGGTGGACCAGGGGCCGCTGGACGATGACGAGATCGTCGCGCGGCTGGCCCTGGCCGCGCTGGCGGGGGGCGCCGCCGGCCTGCGCATCGAAGGCGCTGCGCGGGTGGCCCGGGTGCGCGCCCGCACCGCCGCGCCCTTGATCGCCATCGTCAAGCGCGACCTGCCAGGTTGGCCCGTGCGCATCACGCCGCTGCTCGAGGACGTGCAGGCCCTGCTGGCGGCCGGCGCCGATGTCATCGCCCTCGACGCCACCCAGCGTGCGCGCCCCTGTGCGCTGGCCGCGCTGCTGGCGGCGGTGCATGCGGGTGGCGCGCTGGCGATGGCCGACGCGTCCTGCCTGGAAGACGGCCTTGCGGCACGTGATCTGGGGTTCGACATCATCGGCAGCACGCTCTCGGGCTACACGGGCGGGCCGGTGCCCCACGAACCCGACCTGGCCCTGGTGGCCCAGCTGGCCCAGGCCGGCTGCCGCGTGATGGCCGAAGGCCGCCTGCACACCCCGGCGCTGGCACGCGCCGCGCGCGAAGCCGGGGCCTGGGCCGTGACGGTGGGTTCGGCCATCACGCGGACCGAGCTGCTCTCGGGCTGGTTCGCGCAGGCCTTGGCGGGCTCGGACGCGGCTTCGTGAGACTGCAAGCCTTGGGGGCTGCAGGTCGCGCGGCCTTGCGGCTTGCGCTGGCCGCGCTGGCCCTTCTTTCGGGCCTGGGCCTGTGTGCAGCGCAAACCCAGCCAGCGCCGGCGCCAGCGCCGGCCCCCGCCATCCCTGCACGCGCCAGCGTCGCCGAAGTGCGCGGCACCTGGCTCACCACCACCGCCAACGACGCGCTGGCCAGCCCCGCGCAGACCGCGCGCACCATGCGGCGGCTGCGCGAGATCGGCCTCAACACCGTCTACATCGAGGCCTGGAAAAACGGCTACACGCAGTTCCCTTCGCAGGTGCTGCGCCGCGCCATCGGCCACGAGATGCGGCCGGTGGGCGGTGCGGCCGATCCGTCGGACACCGCCGCGCAGCGCAGCGCCCCGGCGCGCGACCTGCTGCTGGAAGCCACCACCGAGGCGCACCGCAACGGCCTGATCGCCATCGCCTGGTTCGAGTACGGCTTCATGGCCGCGCACAAGGGCACGATGAACCACCTGCGCCGTGCCAAGCCCGAGTGGCTCAGCCGCGACCGCGCGGGCAGCGAGGTGGCGCCCAACGGCTTCGTCTGGATGAACCCTCTGCACCCCGAGGCGCGCGCTTTCCTGCTCGACCTGGTGCTGGAGGCGGTGGACCGCTACGACCTGGACGGCGTGCAGATCGACGACCGCATCGTCTGGCCGCACGTGACCATGGGCTACGACGCCTACACGCGCGAGGTCTACGCCCGTGAGCACGCCGGCGCGAGCCCGCCCGACGACTTCCGCGACCCGGCCTGGATGCGTTGGCGCGCCGCCAAGGTGGACGAGTACGCCCGCTGGTTCGTGCAGGAACTGCATGCGCGCCGGCCTGGCCTGGTGGTGTCGTTGAGCCCGGCCGTCTACCCCTGGAGCTGGGACAACTACCTGCTGAACTGGCCGCGCTGGACGGCCTGGACCGATGCCGACCGCCTGCGCGGCGAGCCGGTGCGCAGCGCACTGGCCCGTTCCCGCGTGCCGAAGTGGGACGAGTACATCCCGCAGGCCTACCGCCTCGACTACCCGGCCTTCGAGGCCACCTGGCTGCAGCAGACCGAAGCCGTGAAGGCCGCGGGCGCCTACCGGCCGGGGCGCTTGCTGGCGGGCATCCGCATCGTGGGCGACGGCCGCGATTCGAGCTGGGCGCAGCTGCGCGACTCCATCGCGCTGACACGGCGGCTGCAGCAGGGCGGGCACGTGCTGTGGTTCAGCGTCGGCGTGCTCGATCGCTATCCGGCCGAACTGCAGGCGCTGTATGCCGAGCAGGGGCCGGCGCACTCACCGCGCTTCCCGCCGCAGTGGCGCCCGGCGCCCGTGCCGCTGGCCTGGTCGGCCGACCGTGCGCGTTGGCTGGCCGGGCAGGTGAGGGCGGGGCGCTACCGCGTGATGGGCCTGGACGGCACGGCCTGGCGCGAACTGGCGAATTGGCAGCAGGCGCGGGACGGGCCGGTGGCCTTCGAGGCGCCTGCCACGCTGAAAGCCGTGGAACTGCTGCTCGACCGGCGGCCCGACATGGCCACCGAGCCCGCCTGCCGCGCCGAGGACCGCTGTTGATCCCGGGCCGCGAGGCCTGGCCGGAGGCCGCGGCGCTGCGCGCGCACATGCAGCGCATCGGCGCCTTCTACGCCCGCCACGCCATCGACCCCGCAGGCGGCTACTTCCAGTACTTCCTTGAAGATGGCCAGGCTGTCGAGCGCGGCACGCGGCACCTGGTGGGCAGCGCGCGCATGACGGTCAACTGGGCACGTGCGGCCGTGGTCTTCGGCAGCGACGCCGACCGCCACCGTGCCGCGCACGGCCTGGCCTTCCTGTCGCAGGCCCACCGCATCGGCGAGGCCGGCGCCTATGCCTGGCGGCTGTGCGACGGCCAGGTGGCCGACGACAGCCAGCACGCCTACGGCCATGCCTTCGTGCTGCTGGCCCATGCGCACGCGGTGCTGGCCGGCGTGCCCGGCGCGCAGACCGGCCTGGCGCGTGTGTTCGATGAACAGACGCTGTGTTACTGGGATCCGCAGCAAGGCCTGCTGACCGACCGCTGGGACGCTGGCTTCCGGTCCTGCTTTGCCTACCGCGGCCAGAACAGCAACATGCACGCCTGCGAGGCCTTGCTGGCGGCCTGGCAGGCCAGCGGCGAACGCGCTTGCCTGGAGCGCGCGGCCACCATCGCCGAGCGCGTGACCGGCGACCTGGCGGCGCAAGGCGGCGGTGCGATCTGGGAACACTACGACGCCCATTG
Organism: Rubrivivax rivuli; assembly: GCF_004016505.1. Lineage (GTDB taxonomy): Bacteria > Pseudomonadota > Gammaproteobacteria > Burkholderiales > Burkholderiaceae_C > Rubrivivax > Rubrivivax rivuli. Next base: position 137,153 of record NZ_SACR01000003.1, read on the forward strand.
GCGCATCGACTGGGACCACCACCGCGACCGCCCGGCCGACCGCTACCAGCCCTGGGGCTTCCAGCCCGGGCACCAGGCCGAGTGGGCCAGGCTGCTGCTGTGCCTGCACCGCGAGCGGCCCGACCCGCGCTGGCCGCAGCGCGCGGCACGCCTCTTCGACTGGGCCGTGGCGCACGGCTGGGATGCCGAGGAGGGCGGCATCGTCTACAGCGTGGCGCCCGACGGCCGCGTCCACAACGCCGACAAGGTGGCCTGGGTGCAGGCCGAGGCCCTGGCGGCGGCCGTGCTGCTGGCCGAGCACACCGGGCAGGCCGCGCACGCCACCTGGGCCACGTGCCTGTGGCAGCACATCACCACGCACTTCGTGCACCCGCTGCACGGCACCTGGCGGCGCTGGCTGGATGCGCAACACCGGTGGCCGACGAATGCGCCCGCGGCCGACAACCCGACCGATTACCACGCGCTGGCGGCCTGCCACGAATGGCTGGGCGTGCTCGGCCGCACGGCTGCAGCCGGCCAGCGCTGAAGAACGCCGGCCCGCCGTTGGCTGGTACAGGTAGCAGGCCAATTGGTCTATATTGATGGGCCATGATGAAGCCCCACGCGAGCCCGAGGCCTGAAGCTCCGGCCGTGGCCCAGCCCCGCAAGCGCGAAGAGCGCCGCGACCAACTGCGCCGCGGGCTCGAGGCCATCCTCCAGCAGGCCGGCAGCGGCACGCGCCTGCGGCCCGAGCGCGAGCTGGCCGAGCAGCTGGGCGTGGCCCGCGAGACGCTGCGCCGCGCGCTCGACGAACTGCAGGCCCGCGGCCTGCTCGAGCGGCGCCAGGGCGCTGGCACCTTTGTCAGCGGTCAGAGCTGGCTCAAGCCGCTGCTGCTGCGCAGCTTCACGGAAGACATGCGCGAGCGCGGCCTGGTGGCCAGCAGCGAACTGCTCTCGCACGGCGTGAGCCGGGCCGATGCGAAGGTGGCCTTGCGGCTGAAGGCCGTGCCCGGCAGCGAGGTCTTCGAGGTGCAGCGCCTGCGCCTGGCCAGCGGCGAGCCCATGGCCATCGAGCACACCTTCCTGCCCTGCGCGCGCTTGCCGGGCTTCGACCCGGCGCGCCTGGTCAGCGCTTCCTTGTACGAGGTGCTGCAGCGCGAATACGGCCTGGTGGTGCGCAATGCCGCGCAGGAGATCCAGGCCACCGTGCTCACCGAAGACGAGGCCCGGCTGCTCGACGTGGCGCCCTTCAGCCCGGCCCTGCTGGTGGAGCGGCTGGTCTTCGCCACCGACGGCGAGCCGGTCGAGTACGGCAAGAGCCTGTACCGCGCCGACCGCTACCGCTTCGAGGTGAACGTCGGCCGTGCGCTGACGTCGCCCGAAACCGACGCAGCGGCCGAGGGCAGCGCGAACGCGCCCTGAGCCCGGCGCCGCACGGCGCCCCTGACCCGCACGGAACCCTGCAGCGTACGCCGCGGCAGCGCGTGCCGTGGTGCCGGCACGGCAGCCAGGCTCCGGACTAACCCGGAAAGCGCCAATCAGTGGCCCACATTCGCGCCACTTCAAGCCACAATGTTTTAGGCCTAAGGTCTAGTTTCAAGCATCGGGCTTGCGTGCCGGCCCAGACCCCAACGAGGAGAGCGCTTCATGACCCCCACCCTCAAGCCCACCGCCGCTGCGGCCCTGCTGCTGATGCTGGCGGCCTCTGCGCAAGCCCAGGCACAGGCACAGGCGCAGGCCCAGCCGCAGCCGGCCGCGCAGGCCAAGCCGCCCACGCAGACCATCGAGGTGACGGGCATCCGGGCGTCCATCCTGCAGAGCATCACCAGCAAACGCGACGCGCTGACCAGCGTGGAGGTCATCACCGCCGAAGACGTGGGCAAGATGCCCGACAAGAACATCGCCGATGCCCTGTCGCGCCTGCCCGGCCTGAACGTGCAGTTCGGCGGCGCGCTGGCCATGGACGAGGCCGAGCGCATCGCCATCCGCGGCACCAGCCCCAACCTGAACCTGGTGACGATCAACGGCCACGCCCTCTCTTCGGGTGACTGGCACGTGGGCGACCAGGGCTCCAGCGGCCGCAGCGTCGGCTTCGGCCTCATGCCCAGCCAGTTGATCGGGCGGGCCATCGTCTACAAGACCGGCCAGGCCAACATCACCGAAGGCGGGATCGCCGGCACCGTGGACATCCAGACGCGCAAGCCGCTGGACTTCCGCAACACCTTCACCGGCGAGGCTGCCGTCGGCGCGGTGTACGCCGACCTGCCGCGCAAGACCGACCCGCAGCTCTCGGGCCTGTTCGCGTGGCGCAACGAGGCCAAGACCTTCGGCGTGCTGCTGCAGGCCTTCAGCGAGAAGCGCCACCTGCGCCGCGACGGCCAGGAGACCTTCAGCTTCGGCACCATCACCGCGGCGCAGGCCACCGCTTCGGGCAACCCGGAACTGGCGAACAAGCGCATGCCCGGCAGCCTGAACTCGGCGCTGTTCGAAGGCGTGCGCGAGCGTGTCGGCGGCTACCTGGGGGTGCAGTTCAAGCCCACCTCGGACATCGACCTGCACTTCAGCGCCTTCCGCGTCACGCTGGATGCGGACAACTACAACTCCAGCGCCTTCGCCTTGCCGACGGCGCTGGTCAACAACGGCTGGCTGATACGCGACGCACGCATCGAAGGCGACGTCATCACCAGCGCCCGCCTCGAGCGCCCGGCGCCCACCACCGCCAACGCCAACCAGCGCGTGATCGGCTTCCAGTTCGACCACAACCAGCGCCGGGGCGCGTCCTCGCTGTCCTCGTTCTACGACTTCGACTTCAAGTGGAAGGCCAGCGAGAAGCTCAGCTTCGACGGCCGCGTGGGCTACACCGAGGGCGAGGGCGTCACCAACTCCCAGCCGAGCCTGACTTTCGGGTTGATCAACCCGAACATGAGCTACACCATCAACACCACCCGGCCCACCGACTACCGCATGACGAATGCGATCAGCGGCCAGGCCATCGACCTCTCACGCACCAGCAGCTACGTGCAGATGAGCAACACCGGCGCCTCCGTGAAGAGCGCCGACGACGAGAGCTACCTGCACCTGAACGGCACCCTCGACCTGGGCGGCGACCTCTTCAACAAGCTGCGCTTCGGGGCACGCACGGCCAAGCACGTGCGCACCTACGACGTGCTGGGCGCCCGCTGGAACGCGCAAGACCAGGCCAACGGGCAACCCGTGACCCCCAGCCCCTTCCTCAGCGTGACGGGCGGTCTGCTGGTGAACTTCCAGAACCTGCCGGTCTACCCGGGCACCACGCTGCCGACGCTGCAGCCCATCGTGCCCAACGGCCAGGTCCCGGCGCCGGCCACCGCCTACCCGGGCAACTGGGGCAGCGGCCTGGACGCCAACTTCCCGCGCGAGCTGTTCCGCTACACGCCCGACCAGATCAGCGCCTTCGCTTCGCAGTACGTGAACTGGGACCCGGTGCGCGCCAAGATCTGGACCAGTGGCTACCGCGTGGAGGAATCGAACAACGCCATCTACGCGATGACCGAGTTCGACAAGGACGAGCTCTCGGGCAACGCGGGTCTGCGCGTGGCGCAGACCAAGGTGTACTCGCTGTCGTACCAGGCGCTGCCGACCAGCGGCACCGGCTCGTGCGTGGCACTGGCGCCGTGCAGTGTGCCGAACGCCATCGTCGGCTCGGCCTTCGCCACCTACATCCCGCAGGTCACGGAAACCAGCCACACGGCGCTGCTGCCCAGCCTGAACCTGCGCTACCAGGTGGCCCGCGGGCTGATTGGCCGCTTCTCGATCAGCCGCACCCTGGGCCGGCCGAACTACAACGAACTGGCCGGCGCGGTGAGCCTGAACAACACGCTGCTCACCGGCAGCAGCGGCAACCCCAACCTCAAGCCCATCACCAGCACCAACGTCGACACCTCGCTGGCTTACTACTTCGCGCCGCAGTCGTACTGGCAGATCGCGCTGTTCGCGCAGAACCTGCAGAACTATGTCAAGGCCGGCACCTCGCAGGTGGAGTTCTTCAACACCGCCACCGGCCAGAACGCGGTCTACACGGTGACCTCGCGCATCGGCAAGCGGGCCAGCCTGTCGGGCCTGGAACTGGTGCTGGAGATGCCCATCGGCGGCGGCTTCGGCGTCAACCTCAACGGCACGTTGGTGGACGGCTCCGACGAAGACGGGGCTGAGCTGCTGGGCACCTCGCGCGCCACCTACAACGCGCAGCTCTGGTACGAAAACCAGCAGTTCAGCGGGCGCCTGGCCTGGAATCACCGCTCCGACTACGCCATCGGCTTTGTCGGCAACGGCACCAACACGCCGGGCAACGGTGTGCACAAGTACAAGGGCTCAGGCAGCCTGTCGATGTCGCTGCAGTACCGCATCACGCGCAACATGAGCATCACGCTGGACGGCAACAACCTGCTCAACCCGGTGCGCAGCACCTACTTCATCACCGGCAACGCGCCGGGCTATTGGCACGAGAGCGGCCGCCAGTTCTTCCTGAACCTGCGCGCGCGCATCTGAGGCTGCGCCTCGCCCTGCTGCGGTCGGCAACGCCGCCTGCAGCAGGGCGGCCACGCCGCTTCAGAAGTTCAGCGCCACCGAGGCGCTGAGCGTGCGCGGCGCCAGCGGGTAAAGGTAGGCGTGCCCGTACTGGAAGGGCGCTTCTTTCCAGGCGCGTTCGTTCACCAGGTTGTCGATGCCGGCGCGCCACAGCAGCGACGCGCCCGCCTGCAGGCGCTGCGTGTAGCGCACGGCCAGGTCCAGCCGGGTCCATCCGTCGGTCTGGATGCTGTTGTCAGGCAGCACGCTGCGCGCGCCCTCGTGCGTGACGAAGCCCAGCACCGCCAGACCCGGCACGGCCGCCACGTTCCAGGCCGCCTGCAGCTTGGCGCTGCGGGCCGGCACGTTGGTGGGGCGCTTGCCGTTCTCGGCCGCCGTCACCGAGCCCTGGCGGCGGGCCTGCAAGGCCAGCACGCTGCCGCGCAGGCTGAAGGCACCGGCGCGCCACTCGGCTTCGGCCTCCAGGCCGCGATGGCGTGCGCTGCCGTCGGCGGTGCGCGTGCAACTGCCAGCCACGTCGCAGGCGCCGAGGTCGCGCCACTCGGGGCGGTCGATGTCGAAGGCGGCCACGCGCCAATCGAGCACGCGGCTGCTGTGCTTGTAGCCCAGCTCGATCTGGCGGCTCTTCAGCGCGGGCAGGGCGCGCCCGGCGTTGGTGTAGCGCGAGCGGTTCGGGGCCACTTCGGTCTCCACACCCTGGCCCCAGCTCGCGTAGGCCGTGCCGGCTTCACCCACGGCCTGGCTGATGGCCAGCCACGGGGTGGTGAAGGACTGGCTGTAGTCGGCGGGGCGTGAGCCGTCGGTGCGCACGCTGGCGCGCTGCAGGCGGCTGTGGCGCAGCCCGGCCCAGGCGCGCAGGCCCTGGCCGAAATCGACGGCGTCCTGCGCGAAGACTTCGGTGCTGCGCTCGTCGCGCTGCGTGTTCTCGTCGGTGAGGGCCGGGTCGGCCGGCACCACGGCCGTGCCATCGATGCGGCCGCTGCCCACGTAGTTGTAGGCCTGGCGGCCGAAGCGCGCCGTGTAGCGCGTGCCCAGCACGCCCAGCTTGAACTGGTGCCGCAGCGCGCCGGTGGTGGCCTGGCCTTGCAGGGCCAGGCTCAGGGCGTCGCTGTTGCGGCGCTCGCCCTCGCTGCGGAAATCGTAGTAATCGAAGCTGCCGTCGCTGCAGTAGCGGTCGTAGTTGTTTTCGGCGCTGCAGCCGAAGGGGAAGGCGATGCGGTCGTCGGTGCGCAGGCGCTGCACCATCCCGTGCGCCACGAAATCCAGCCGTTCGCTCAGCGTCTGCGTGTAGCGCAGCGACGCCGTGCGCCCCTGCATCACCACCGGCAGGCTCCAGGGCTGGTTGTTGAGGTTGGTGCGGGGGTCGATGGCCTCGGCATCCGGCAGGCGGTTGCCCAGCAGGCTGAAGCCCGGCGTGCTGCGCTGGCTCTGGCGGCCGAGCTCGAACTCGGCTTCGAGCAGCGAACCTTCAGCGGGCTGCAGCTCGAACGCTCCGGCCAGCAGGCTGCGGCTGCCGCGCGCGTTGCGCATCGGCGGGTCGAGGCGTTCGGCGCTGGCGTTCACGCGCCAGCCCGGACGCAGGCCCTCGTCGCTGCGGTCGCCCACGTCGACGGCCGCGGCCACGCTGCCGTCGGCCTCCCAGCCCAGCCGGGCCTGGCGCACGTCGCGCTGGGGGCGTTTGACCACCAGGTTGACCAGGCCGCCCGGCGCGCTGGTGCCGGCCTGCAGGCCGCTGGTGCCCTTGAGGATCTCCAGCGCCTGCTTGTTGGCCTGGCCGATCACGGTTTCGGCGTTGATGGGCAGGCCGTCACGGCGGTAGTTGAAGCGGTTGTCCAGCGTGTAGCCGCGCACGGCGAGCTGGCTCCAGTAGCCCGGCGGGTTGTAGGCGTCGGTGATGCCGGCGTCCAGCCGCGTGATGTCGGCCAGGCTGGCGATGCCGGCGTCTTGCAACTGCGCGGTGGTGATGACGCTGGCCGAGATCGGCAGCCGAGACAGCGGCACGTCGCCGAAGCCGGCCACGCTGGCCCGGTTGCTGCTGCTCGCGCCGGTGACCGTGATCACCTGCGCGGGGCCGCTCTGGGCCAGCGCGCCGCTGGCCGCCAGGCACAGCAAGGAGAGGGAGAAGGAAGCGGGAAAGGAAGAACGGAATGCCATCGTGTTGCCTAGTGAGCGATGGCAGGTGGGCAAACTGGAAACCGCGCACGGAGAACCCGTGCGGCATTCAGGCTGCTTCCCTGCGCGAGGATTACCTCAATCAGGTTCAAAGGGACTTTCTCAGTCGGGCCCTGTCGAGCCCAACACCCCTAGCGGTGTGCTGCACGGCCCAGAAGTCGCGCAGCGGCGGCGATTATGTCTCGGCTGGCGCCGGCTTGTCAGGCAGCACGCCCAGGCGCTGCTGCAGCAACGGGCTGGTGGTGGTGTACTGCAGCAGCACGCGGCCCTCGGGTGACAGGCGTGCAGCGGCGGCGTAGGCCGCCAGGGTGGCTTCATGGAAGCCGCTGACGATGAGCTTGCGCTTGCCCGGGTAGGTGTTGATGTCGCCCACGGCGTAGACGCCGGGCAAGGCGGTCTCGAACTTCTCGGTGTCCACGCGCAGTTGCTTGCGTTCCAGCGCCAGCCCCCAGTCGGCGATGGGCCCGAGCTTGGGGCTCAGGCCCAGCAGCACCAGCATCAGTCGGGCGGGCAGGGCGGTGGTGCTGCCGTCAGGCAACGCCACCTGCACGGCCGAGAGCCGGCCCTCGGCGTCACCTTCCAAACCTACCGGCTGCCCTGCGACAAAGCGCATCGCGCCTTGCTCGCAAAGCGCGCGCATCTGCGCCACGGTCTCCGGTGCGGCACGGAAGGCTTCGCGGCGGTGCATCAGCGTCACGCTGCCGGCGCGTTGCGGGCCTGCCGCCGCGCAGGCGATGGCGGCTTCCAGCGCGGCATCGTCGTCGCCCATCACCAACACATCGCGCCCGGCCCAGGCGGTGGCGTCGGGCCGGCGGTAATGCAGGCCCCGGCCTTCGAAGGCCGCTGCGCCTTCCAGCGTGAGATGGCGGGGCTGGAAACTGCCCACGCCCGCGGCGATGAAAACCGTGCGGGCGCTGAAGTGCAGGCCGGCGTCGGTGTGCACGCTGTAGGCCGGTGTGCCGTCGGGCTGCACCACGGCCTCCAGCTGCGTCACCTGCTGGCCGGTGTGGAAGCGCGGCTGGAAAGGCGCCGCCTGCTGCAGCAGGCGTTCGGCCAGTTCACGGCCGGTGCACAGCGGCAGGGCCGGGATGTCGTAGATGGGTTTGTCGGGGTAGAGCTCGGTGCACTGGCCGCCGGGGCCGGGCAGGCTGTCGACGACCTCGGCGTGCAGGCCCAGCAAGCCGAGCTGGAACACCTGGAACAGCCCCACCGGGCCTGCGCCGATGACCAGCGCGTCGGTGCGCAGGGGCGTGCCGCTGTCCGGGTTCAAGGCGCCGGGCGCTCAGCGCGCCAGCTGGTCGAGCTTGCCGGTGCGGTCTTTCCACTCTTCGGCGTCGGGCAGCGGGGCCTTGCGCTTGGTGATGCTGGGCCAGTTGCGCGCCAGGTCGGCGTTGAGCTTGATGAAGGCCAGCTGGTCGCTGGGCACGTCTTCCTCGGGGAGGATGGCGTTGACCGGGCACTCCGGGATGCACACGGCGCAGTCGATGCACTCGTCGGGGTCGATGACGAGCATGTTCGGGCCTTCACGGAAGCAGTCGACGGGGCAGACGTCGACGCAATCGGTGTACTTGCAGCGGATGCAGGAATCGAGAACAACGTGGGTCATGGGGCTCTCTGTGGAGTGTCGTGGGGCGTGGGGCCATGCCGCAGCCCGCAACAAAACCCGATTTTAAGGGGCAGCCTTCGCGCGGCCGGCGCGCTTCGGCACAAGGCCTGTTGGCGCGATGGCGGCGTTGGCCGCAGAGGTGCCGGACTTTGGCGCCACCGTCACCGCGCGCGCGCCCGTGCCGACGGTCACCACCGTCGGGCGGCTGGCGTGCAGCAGCGCGGCCTCGGCCAGCCCGGCGAGCGCGTGGTCGCTGCTCAAGGCGTCAGGCCAGCCGGCACGCGAAACCACGCAAACCGGCGTGTCAGCCGCCCAGCCCGCCTGCAGCAGCTGCCGGCCCAGCGCGCCCAGCTGGCGCCCTGCCATGTAGAAGACCTCGGTGTCGGCGTGGTGGCCGGCCTGCAGCTGGCTGTCGGCCGTCATCGCGGTGGTGAGGCTCACGCTGCGGCCGGTGCCGCGGCGCGTGAGCGGCCTTTGCGTGTGCGCCGCCGCGGCGATGGCCGCGGTGATGCCCGGCACCACCTCGCTCTCGATGCCGGCCGAGGCCAGGGCCTGCAGCTCTTCTTCCAGCCGGCCGAAGACGCTGGCGTCGCCGCCCTTGAGCCGCACCACCAGGGCGTGTTCACGCGCCTGGCGCACGAGCAGCGCATCGATGCTGGCCTGCGGCGTGCTCTTGCAGAAGCCACGCTTGCCGACATCGAGCCAACGCGCCTGGGGCGCGAATTCGCGCAGCGCGGGGTCGGTCAGTGCATCGAAGAGCACCACGTCGGCCTGCGCCAGCCAGCGCGCGCCGCGCAGGGTGATGAGGTCGGCCGCGCCCGGCCCGGCCCCGATGAAGACCACGCGACCCATCGCGCCGCCCTCAGGCCGCCGCGCGCACGAGCAGCGCGCCGCTGGTGCGGTGGGTGGCGGGGTCCACGACGATCAACGCCCCGCCCACGCGCTGCTGCGCATAGGGCGCCAGCGGCAGCGGCTGCTGCAGCTCGAACACCACCTCGCCGATCTCGTTGACGGCCAGGGTCTGGGCCGGTGCGGGCTGCAGCGTGTGGATGTCCAGGCGCCGGGCCACCTCCACCAGCCGCGCCTGCACCCAGCGGTGGCCGTGGCGCACCCAGTACTTGCGGCCGGGCGTGGCGGGCTCCCCGTCCAGCCAGGCCAGCGTGGCGCTGAAGCGCTGCACGGGGGCCAAGGCCGAGGGCGTGCCCAGCCAGTCGCCGCGTGAGATGTCGAGCTGGCGGTCCAGCACCACGCCGGCCGACCAGCCGGCCTGCACCTCGGCCACCGTGGCCCCCGCGCGGCGCAGCCCGGCCACCACGGCCTGCTCGCCGCTCGGGAAGACCTGCACCGTGTCGCCCACCTGCACCGCGCCCTGGGCCACGCGGCCCCAGAACACGCGCGGGTTGTCGCCGGTGCCGTCACCTTCGCGGGCCACGTACTGCACGGGCAGGCTGAAGGCCTCGGCAGCAGTGGCTTGCGCCTGTGCGCCGTCGGCTTCGGCCGTGCTCGGCAGGCCTTCCAGCAGCTCCAGCAGCGTGGGGCCGCCGTACCAAGCGGCGTCCATCGGCACGGCCACGTTGTCGCCGCGCAGCGCCGACACCGGCACGATGCCAGCGTGCCGCACGCCGGCTTCATCGGCAAAGGCCTGCAGCGCCTGGGCCACGGCCTCGAAGGCCGGGCCGTGGTCGGCGATGGCGTCGAGCTTGTTCACCGCGAACACGATGCTCGGCACGCGCAGCAGCTGCGCCAGCAAAGTGTGGCGGCGCGTCTGCGGCAGCAGGCGCACGGGGTGCTGGCTGAGGTCGAGCTTGGTGATGTCCACCAGCACCACGGCGGCGTCGCTGCCCGCGGCGGCCGTGACCATGTTGCGCGTGTACTGCTCGTGGCCGGGCGCGTCGGCGATGATGAACTTGCGCGCCGGCGTGGCGAAGTAGCGGTAGGCCACATCGATGGTGATGCCCTGCTCGCGTTCGGCCTCCAGGCCGTCGGTGAGCAGGCTCAGGTCGATGGGTTCACCGGCAGCGCGCCGCTGCAGGGTGTCCAGCTGGTCGGCCAGGATGGCGCGGCTGTCGAAGAGCAGGCGGCCGATCAGCGTGCTCTTGCCGTCGTCCACGCTGCCGGCGGTGAGGAAACGCAACGCCGGGCGCGCCGGGCTGCTGTCGGCCGCGTGCGCGGGCCGCGCGCTGGCGGCGGTTTGCAAGGCCGTCATCAGAAATACCCTTCTTTCTTGCGCCGCTCCATCGAGGCGTCGGAGGTGCGGTCGTCCATGCGCGTGGCGCCGCGTTCGCTGACGGTCACCGTCAGCGTTTCGGCCACCACCTCCACGGCGTTGGCGGCCTGGCTTTCCACGGGGCAGGTGCAGGTCATGTCGCCCACGGTGCGGAAGCGCACTGGCAGGCTCTCCACCACCTCGCCCGCGGCCGGCGGCGTGACCTCGGTCACCGGCACCAGCAGGCCCTTGCGGCGCACCACGGGCCGCTCGTGCCGGTAGTACAGGCCGGGCAGCGGGATGTTCTCGCGGGCGATGTAAAGCCACACGTCGAGCTCGGTCCAGTTGCTGATGGGGAAGGCGCGGAAGTGCTCGCCCGGCTTGATGCGCGTGTTGAACAGCGTCCAGAGTTCGGGCCGCTGTTCCTTGGGCTGCCATTGGCCGAAGCTGTCGCGGTGGCTGAAGATGCGCTCCTTGGCGCGGGCCTTTTCTTCGTCACGCCGTGCGCCGCCGATCAGGCAATCGAAGCGGTGCTCTTCGATGGCCTCCAGCAGCGCCACGGTCTGGTGGCCGTTGCGGCTTTCCAGCGGGTGCGCCAGGCGCACGGTGCCGCGGCGCATGCTCTCTTCGACGCTGCCCACCACTAGGCGCTCACCCAACTCGGCCACGCGCTGGTCGCGGAACTCGATCACTTCGGGGAAGTTGTGGCCGGTGTCCACGTGCAGCAGCGGGAAGGGCAGGCGGCCGTTGAACTGGTTTCCGGACACACGCTGCTTGAAGGCCTTCTCCGCCAGGCGCAAAACCACGCAGCTGTCCTTGCCGCCGCTGAAGAGCAGGGCGGGGCGCTCGAAACTGGCCGCCACCTCGCGCAGGATGAAGATGGCTTCCTCTTCCAGCCCGTCCAGGTGCTGGTGGTCCAGGGCCGGCAGCAGTTGCTCCAGGCTGGAGGGCGCGTTCATGCGGTTTCCTTGTTGAAGGCGGCGGGTGCGGCACTGACCGTGCTGACATGCAGCCCGCATTCCTTGGCGTCTTCCTGTTCCCACCACCAGCGGCCGGCGCGGATGTCCTCGCCCAGGGCCACGGCGCGCGTGCAGGGCTCGCAGCCGATGCTGGGATAGAACGCGTCATGCAGCGGGTTGTAGGGCACGCCGTGGTGGGCGATGAAGTGCCACACATCGGTCTGGCTCCACGCGGCCAGCGGGTTGAGCTTCTCGCGGCCGTGTTCGTCCACGCTGCTCACGGGCAGTTCAGCGCGCGCGTCGCTCTGCTCGCGGCGCAGGCCCGTCACCCAGGCCGTGCGGCCCGCCAGCGCGCGCGACAAGGGCTCCACCTTGCGCAGGCCGCAGCAGGCCTTGCGCAGCTCGATGCTCTGGCGCATGGGCAGCTCGCCATGCTGGCGGGTGAAGCTGATCACCGCCTCGGCGGCGGGCTCCCAGCGCTCGATCGCCAGGCCGTATTGCGCCTCGGTCTGGTCCATCAGCGCCAGCGTCTGCGCATGCAGGCGGCCGGTCTGCAAAGTGGCCAGCGCGATGGGCAGGCGGTGCTGCGCGATCAGCGCGGTGAGCACCATGTCTTCAGCGCCCAGGCTGGTGGTGAAGACGATGCGGCCGGCGTGGCGATCGGCAGCGCTGCGCAGCAAGGCTGCGGTCTCGGCAACGCGTTCCTCATGGCCCGGCGTGGCGCGGGCGTAGAGCTCGATGGCGCGGCTCATGCGGCGGCGCTCCGCTCGGGTGGCACCGTCTGGTAGTGCGCCGGGAAAAAGCCCAGCGCGCGCTGCGCGGCGGCCAACGACTGGTCGGCACGCAGCTGCACGGCGCTGAAGCCGCAGCGTTGCAGCAGCGGCAGCATGTCCACGAGCACCTCGCCGGTGGCGATCAGCGGGCCGGTATGCCGCAGCCGGCTGCGCAGCAGCACGGCCTGCGAATAGGCGCGGCCGTCCGTCCACTTCGGAAAGCGCAGCTGCACCGGGCGGCCGGGCGCCCAGCCTTCGGCCAGGGCCAGCACGTCGGCGGTGTTGTCCAGGGCCAGCGTCTCGGGCGGCAGCGGAGCTTGGGGGTCGATGAAGTCCATGGGGTGCGATCGGTGGTTCAGGCCGTGGCGTCGGCAGCCGCTGGGGCGGCCGTGCTGCGGCGCACGGCGTCGGCTGCCTGGCGGAAGGGCAGGGCACCCAGGCGCCGCGCGGTGTCGACGAAATGCTCGCCGCTCTGGCGCTGCTGCAGGTAGACGCCGATCACGGCCTCGATGACATCGGGCACCTCGTCCGCCGCGAAGCTGGGGCCGATCACCTTGCCGGCCACGGCCGCGCCGCTGAGCGTGCTGCCGTCGGCACCGGCCACCGTCACCTGGTACCACTCGCTGCCGTCCTTGTCGACGCCGAGGATGCCGATGTGCCCGCTGTGGTGGTGGCCGCAGCTGTTGATGCAGCCGCTGATGTGCAGGTCGATGTCGCCGATGTCGTGCAGTTCGTCCAGGTCGCTGAAGCGCTCGGTGAGCGCCGCCGCCACGGGGATGCTGCGGGCGTTGGCCAGCGCGCAGAGGTCGCCGCCGGGGCAGGCGATCATGTCCGTCAGCAGGCCGATGTTGGGTGTGGCCAGGCCTAAAGCGCGGGCGGCCACCCACAGGCCGTGCAGGTCGTTCTGGTGCACCCAGGGCAGCAGCAGGTTCTGGTCGTGCGTGACGCGCAGCTCGCCCTGGCTGTAGTGCTCGGCCAGTTCGGCGGCGGCGTCCATCTGGTCGGCGGTGACGTCGCCCGGCGGCAGGCCGGCGCGCTTGAGAGAGAGCGTCACCGCGCGGTAGCCCGGCAGCCGGTGCGCGTGCACGTTGCGCTGCAGCCAGCGGGTGTAGGCCGGCTCGCGCAGCGGTTCGGCGGCGGTGTCGATCACGGTCTCGGCCGTGGCGTGCACCGGGCTGACGAAGCCGGCCGCCACGCGTTCCAGTTCGGCCTGTGGGATGAAGCTGGTGGCGGGGTCGGCCACCAGGGCTTCGAACTCGCGCTGCACGGCATCGACGAACTTCTGCCCCTCGGCCTTCACCAGGATCTTGATGCGCGCCTTGTACATGTTGTCGCGGCGCCCGTAGAGGTTGTAGACGCGAACGATGGCCTCGATGTAGACGAGGATCTGCTGCCAGGGCACGAAGGCGCTGAAGGGCGTCGCGATCACCGGCGTGCGGCCCATGCCACCGCCCACAGCCACGCTGAAGCCCACCTCGCCGGCGGCGTTCTTCACCAGCGTCAGGCCGATGTCGTGCCAGGCGGTGGCGGCGCGGTCTTCACGCGCGCCCGTCACGGCGATCTTGAACTTGCGCGGCAGGAAGGCGAACTCCGGGTGCAGGGTGCTCCACTGGCGCAGGATCTCGCAATAGGGCCGCGGGTCCACCACCTCGTCGGGGGCGATGCCGGCCAGCGCGTCGGTGGTGATGTTGCGGATGCAGTTGCCGCTGGTCTGGATGCCGTGCATGTCCACCTCGGCCAGCAGGTCCATCACGTCGGCGCTGCGCGCCAGCGGGATCCAGTTGAACTGCAGGTTCTGGCGCGTGGTGAAGTGGCCGAAGCCGCCGCGCTCGGTGGGCAGGCCGGTGTCTTGCAAGTCGAACTCACGCGCGATGCGCGCCAGCTGGCGCAGCTGGCGGCTGCTGAGTTCGCCGTAGGGCACGGCCACGCGCAGCATGGGCGCGTGGCGCTGCACGTACCAGCCGTTCTGCAGGCGCAGCGGGCGGAACTCGTCGTCGGGCAGTTCGCCGGCCAGGTGGCGCTGCAGCTGGTCGCGATACTGGGCGGCACGGGCGCGCACGAAGTAGCGGTCGAAATCGGTGTAGCGGTACATGGGGTCTCAGGTCGGGCTGTCAGTCCGGTGCGGCCGCGGCGCGATCCCGATCTCGGGGGCGGCGCGAAAGGCGGCGATGATGGCGGGGAAAAGCACGGGGCGCCGGCCGTTCGGTCTGGAGCGGAAGGGTGGACTGTAGGAAACCCGGATATATCTGTGAACTACAAACAAGTGCGTTCTATATAACTTTTGGGTCTTTTCAAGCGATGCTGGACTTGAGTTCCTTGTGCCTTGTCGCCCGGCGTGCGCTGGCGGCGGCCAGCTTGTTGGCGCTGGCGGGCTGCCAGAGCCTGCCGCCGGTCGTGCCGCCAGTGACGGCTGCCGGTGCACCCGCCGTGTCTGCTGCGCCTGCTCCGCCACTTGCCACGCCCCCCGCCGCGCCGCCGGTCGTGCCTGCGCCCGTGACCGCAACCGAAGCGTCGGCGCCCAGCCCCGTGCCGGCGCCGCCAGCGGCTGCCGGCCCCCCCGCGGCGGCGGCCCCGGCACCGCGCCCGCCGCGCATCGGCTTGGCCTTGGGCGGGGGCGCCGCACGCGGCTTCGCGCACATCGGCGTCATCCAGGTGCTGGAAGAGAACGGCATCCGCCCCGCGCTGGTGGTGGGCACCTCCGCGGGCAGCCTGGTGGCGGCGCTCTACGCCTCGGGCAAAAACGGCATGCAGATGGGCACGCTGGCGCAGACCATGGACGAGGGCGCCATCACCGACTGGGCCTTCCCGGGCCGCGGGCTCATCCGCGGCGAGGCGCTGGCGCGCTACGTGCGCGAACAGACCGCCGGCCTGGCCATCGAGCAGATGAAGCTGCCGCTGGGCATCGTGGCCACCGACCTGGACACCGGCGCGGGCGTGCTCTTCCAGCGCGGAGACACGGGCGTGGCGGTGCGGGCCAGCAGCGCGGTGCCGGCCGTCTTCCAGCCGGTGAAGATCGGCAACCGCGAGTACGTGGACGGCGGCCTGGTTTCGCCCGTGCCCGTGCGCTACGCGCGCCAGATGGGCGCCGACCTGGTGCTGGCCGTCGACATCTCCAGCCCGCCCGAGGGCCAGGCCACGGGCGACGCGATGAAGATGCTGCTGCAGACCTTCGCCATCATGAGCAAGAGCATCAACAGCTTCGAGCTGCGCGAGGCCGATCTCGTGCTGCGCCCGGCCTTGGCCGGTGTGGGCAGTGCCGACTTCACGGCCCGGCGCCGCGCCATCATCGCCGGGCGCGAGGCAGCGCTGAAGGCCTTGCCGGCGCTGCGGGCCCGCATAGCCGCGTTCACGGCCCGCGGGGGCCGGCCCGACTGACGCGCCAGGAAAAGAAAAGGCCCGGTGTCACCACCGGGCCCAAGACAACCTTCCACACGAGAGACCCGGGGTTGGAAGTCCCCCAGGCCGGGTGTAGAGCCGGGCGGCGCGCGAAAAGTTCCGCGCCGCCGCCGGGCCCTGTGGTTCAGGCAGCCTTCTTCGACTTCGTCGCGGTCTGCGTGGCCTTCACGGCGCTGTTGGTCAGCGTGGTGAAGTTGGCTTCGGCCACTTCGGTGGCCTGCTTGGCGGCCTTCTGCACTGACTCGAAGGCGTTGTTGGCGGCCGACACGGCCGACTTCAGCACGGCGACGGCGCTTTCCGAGCCGGCCGGGGCATTCTTGACGGCGGTGTCCACCAGGGCCAGGACCTTCTTCTGGCTGTCGGCGATTTGGGCTTCGGCCACCTTGGTGGCTTCGGCGTTGGCGCCGGCGACGATCTCGTAGACGTGGCGGCTGTAGCTGGCGGCCTTCTCGGCGGCCGGTTGCAGCAGGCTGGCCTGCAGGTTCAGCAGTTCCTGCACGTCCTTGACGGACAAGGCGGCGCTGGTGGTCTCGGCGGCTTCGGCCAGCGTGGTCTTGGCGACCTGCAGGTTCAGCTCGACAAGCTTCTCGACGCCTTCGAAAGCCTTGTGGGTCAGGCCGAACAGGGTTTCGAGGGTGGCCTTCTGGGCAGCGACGAACTGGTCGGGGGTGAAAGTCGTGGTCATGGTGACGCTCCTGGGAGTGGGTTTAGGAAACCTTGCCGCGCTTGGGAACCGATTTGCTGCGCTGCAACATGAACAGAAGTATAGGGGTCGTCCCGGGGTTTGCAAGCGCTTTTTGTTGCGGTGCAGCAATCTAGGGGTCGCTTCCTAGAATCGCAGGCCGTGCTCGCCTTCCACTCCGACCAGTTCGTTCTGCCCTTGCCCGAGGGTCACAGCTTCCCGATGCCGAAGTACCGCCTGCTGCGCGATGCGGTGCAGGCCACGTTGCCGGGGGTGCGGCTGAACGAGGCCGAGCCCGCCACCGATGGCGAGCTGGCGCTGGCGCACGAGCCCGCGTGGATCGCGGCGGTGGCCGAGGGCACGACGACGGCGGCGCAGCAGCGCGAGATCGGCTTTCCGTGGTCGGAGCGCATGGTGGCGCGCGCGCGGCGCTCGGTGGGCGCCACCATCCAGGCCGCCCGCGCGGCCTTGTTCGGCACCGACGGCCGGGGTGGCGAGGGCGTGGCGGCCAACCTCGCCGGCGGCACGCACCACGCTTACGCGCACAAGGGCTCGGGCTACTGCGTCTTCAACGATGTGGCGGTGGCCGCGCGGCTGATGCAGGCCGAGTGGCACCGCCGGCCCGCGCAGGGCGCCCGGCGTCTGCTGCGCGTGATGGTCATCGACCTCGACGTGCACCAGGGCAACGGCACTGCCAGCATCTTCCGTGACGACGAGAGCGTCTTCACCCTCAGCCTGCACGGCGCGCGCAACTTCCCCTTCCGCAAGGAAGCCAGCGACCTGGACGTCGAACTTCTCGACGGCTGCCGCGATGACGAGTACCTGGCGGCGCTGGACAGCGCGCTCGCTCAGGCCTTCTCGCAGCACGGCAGCAACCCGCCCGGCCTGGCCTTCTACCTGGCCGGCGCCGACCCGCACGAGAACGACCGCCTGGGCCGCCTGAAGATCACGGCCGAGGGCCTGGCCGAGCGCGACCGGCGTGTGCTGGCCGCGCTGCGCGAGCGCGGCATCCCGGTGGCGCTGAGCATGGCCGGCGGTTATGGGCGCGACATCCTCACCACCGTCGAGATCCAGCGCCGCACGCTGGAACTGGCCTGGCACACCTGGCAAGGCTGGCCGGGGCGCGTGGGCGACAGGCCGCCAGTGGCCGCGGTGGAAGAATCGGCCGCACGATGAGCACGACCCCGCCCCGCCCGCAGGCCCCGCCGCGTTCGCACTTCCCGCTGTTCCAGCCTATCACCACGCGCTGGATGGACAACGATGTTTACGGCCACCTCAACAACGTCGTTTACTACAGCTGCTTCGACACCGCGGTGAACCGCACGCTGATCGAAGCCGGCGCGCTGGACATCCACGGTGGCGAGGTCATCGGCCTCGTCGTGCACACGCAGTGCCATTACTTCGAGAGCGTCGGCTTCCCGCAGGCCGTGCAGGTGGGCCTGCGCGTGGCGCGGCTGGGCGGCAGCAGCGTGAGCTACGAACTCGGCCTGTTCGCCGACGACGCGCCGCTGTGTGCGGCGCTGGGCAGTTTTGTTCATGTCTACGTCGACCGCGCCACGCGCCGCCCGGTGCCGCTGCCCGAAAAGCTGCGCGCCGTGCTCGCGCCGCTGTGCCTTCCCACCCCTGCTGCTGAAAGCCCCGCATGAGCCTGCCCACCGTTGCCGACGCATTGGCCGCGCCTGTCACACCCGCCACCACCGCCGCGGTGGACGCTGCGCTGCTGTCGCGCCGCTCCATCCGCGCTTTCCTGCCCACGCCGGTGCCGCGTGCCGTGATCGAAGACATCCTCGCGCTGGCCTCGCGCGCGCCCTCGGGCACCAACACCCAGCCCTGGCAGGTGCACGTGCTGACAGGCGAGAAGCTCGCGGCGCTGTCGCGCGACATCCTGGCCGTGCACGACAACCCGGAAGAGCGCGCCACGCACAGCGAGGAGTACGCCTACTACCCCACCGAATGGGTCAGCCCCTACATCGACCGCCGCCGCAAGGTGGGCTGGGACCTCTATTCGCTGCTGGGCATCGGCAAGGCCGACAAGGCGCGCATGCATGCCCAGCACGGCCGCAACTACGCCTTCTTCGGTGCGCCCGTGGGCCTGATGTTCACCATCGACCGTGTCATGCGCCAGGGCAGCTGGCTCGACTACGGCATGTTCCTGCAGAACGTGATGGTGGCCGCGCGTGCGCGGGGCCTGGACACCTGCCCGCAGGCCGCCTTCACGCAGTTCCACCGCGTCATCGCGCGCCACCTGGCGCTGCCCGAATCGCAGATGCTGGTCTGCGGCATGTCGCTGGGCCACGCCGACCCGGCGGCGGTGGAGAACACGCTGATCACCGAGCGCGAGCCGGTGGCTGGCTTCACGCACTTCCATGAGTGATTCACTTTCGAAAGCCCTGCCCATGAGCGCCCCACGCCCCGCCATCCTGATCGCCCGCGCGGTCTTCCCTGAGATCGTCGAGCAGCTGCGCGAGCACTTCGAGGTCGAGCACAACCCCGACGATGTCATCTACAGCAAGGCCGAGCTCACGCAGCGCCTGCAAGGCAAGGCAGGCGCCTTCACCACCGGCGGCGACCGCGTCGACGGCGAGGTGCTGGCCGCCAACCCGCAGCTGCGCATCGTGGCCAACATGGCCGTGGGCTACAACAACTTCGACATCGCGGCCTTCAACGCCGCCGGCGTGTGGGCCACCAACACGCCCGATGTGCTGACCGAAAGCACGGCCGATTTCGGCTTCGCGCTGATGATGGCCGCGGCGCGCCGCATGGCCGAGAGCGAACATTTCCTGCGCCGCGGCGAGTGGAAGAAGTGGGCCTACGACATGTTCGCCGGCGGTGATGTGCATGGCAGCACGCTGGGGATCCTGGGCATGGGCCGCATCGGCCAGGCGATTGCCAAGCGCGGCCACCACGGCTTCGGCATGAAGGTGGTCTATCACAACCGCAGCCGGCTGCCGGCCGAGACCGAGGCCGCGGTGGGCGCCACCTGGGTGGACAAGGCCACGCTGCTGGCGCAGGCCGACCACCTGGTGCTGGTGCTGCCCTACACGCCCGAGAACCACCACTGCATCGCCGCGGCCGAGATCGCGCAGATGAAGCCGACGGCCACGCTCACCAACATCGCGCGCGGCGGTATCGTCGACGACGCGGCTTTGGCCGAGGCGCTGCGCGCCGGGCGCATCGCCGCGGCGGGGCTGGATGTCTTCGAAGGCGAGCCGGCGCTGAACCCCGCGCTGCTGACGGTGCCCAACGTCGTGCTCACGCCCCACATCGCCAGTGCCACCGTCGCCACGCGCCGGGCGATGGCGCAGCTGGCGGCCGACAACCTGATCGCCGTGCTGGGCCGCGGCGCCGCGCCGCTCACGCCCATCAACGCCGGGCCCTTCACGCCGCGCGCCTGATGCCGTCCTGGCTGGCCTATGCCGCGCTGGCGATGCTGGCGCTGAACCTGGTGTTCGTCGTGGCCTTGCTGCTGCGCCGCACCGAAGACCGCAGCGCCAGCCACGCTGAACGTCTGGAACGCGAACTGCGCGACGAACTCGCCCGCCAGGGCCAGGCCACGCGGGCCGACTTGGCGCGCTTCCAGCAGCTGGTGCTGGCGCAGGCCGGTGAAACCGCGCGCACGCAGATCGAGACCCTGGCCGAACAGCTGCGCGCCCTGGGCGCCGCCAACGACCGCCGCCTGGCCGAGGTGCGCGGCACGGTGGAGCAGCGCCTGGCCGCGCTGCAGGAAGGCAACGAGAAGAAGCTCGAGCAAATGCGCGCCACGGTCGACGAGAAGCTGCACGCCACGCTGGAACAGCGCCTGGGCGAAAGCTTCAAGCAGGTGGCCGAGCGCCTGGAGCAGGTGCACCTGGGCCTGGGCGAGATGCAGGGCCTGGCGCGCGACGTGGGCTCGCTGCACCGCGTGCTGAACAACGTGAAGACGCGCGGCATCTTCGGTGAGCTGCAGCTGGCCGGCCTGCTGGAACAGGTGTTCACGCCCGAGCAGTACGCGGCCAACGTGGCCACGGTGCCCGGCAGCAACGAGCGCGTGGAGTTCGCGCTGCGCCTGCCGGGGCAGCGTGCCGACGGCGCGCCGCTGTGGCTGCCCATCGACGCGAAGTTCCCGCGTGAAGACCACGAGCGCCTGCTCGACGCGCAGGACCGCGCCGACCCCGCCGCCGTGGAAGCCGCGGCCAAGGGCATCGAAACCCGGCTCCGGCTGGAGGCGCGCAGCATCCGCGAGAAGTACCTCGCGCCCCCGCACACCACCGACTTCGCCATCCTCTTCCTGCCTTCCGAAGGCCTGTATGCCGAAGCGCTTCGCCGCCCCGGCCTGGCCGAGGCGCTGCAGCGCGAGCACAAGGTCATGCTGGCCGGCCCCACCACGTTGCTGGCGCTGCTGAACAGCCTGCAGATGGGCTTTCGCACGCTGGCACTCGAAAAACGCTCGGCCGAGGTCTGGGAGGTGCTGGGTGCGGTGAAGACCGAGTTCGGCAAGTTCGGCGACGTGCTCGACAAGATGAAGAAGAAGCTCGGCGAAGCCACCGACACGCTGGACGCCGCCGCCGTGCGCACGCGCGCCATGGCGCGCCAGCTCAAGAACGTGGAAGCGCTGCCCGACAACCAGGTGACCCGCCTGCTGCCCGCGCTGGGCGCGCCGCCTTCTGCCGACCCCGCCGCCGACCCCGATGCCTGA
Organism: Rubrivivax rivuli; assembly: GCF_004016505.1. GTDB lineage: Bacteria > Pseudomonadota > Gammaproteobacteria > Burkholderiales > Burkholderiaceae_C > Rubrivivax > Rubrivivax rivuli. The sequence goes on from NZ_SACR01000003.1 coordinate 158,167, forward strand.
ACCCCACGCCCAACGCAGCGCCGGCAGCGCGCCGGTGCTGGCCGCGCTGATCGCCGGTCAGCTGGGGATGCACTCGGCCATGGCCGGTTTGCGCCTGGCCGCTCCGCTGCAGACGCTGAGCCAGGGCTACAGCGCCTGGAGCGTGGGCCTGCTGCTGGCCTTGTTTGCCGCAGCGGCGGTGTTCACCGCTTTGCACGCCGGCCGCCTGGCCGACCGCCACGGCTACCACCGCCCCGTGGCCTGGGCCGTGGGGCTGACCTTGCTGGGTTGCCTGCTGGCGCTGCTGAGCACCTGGGTCAGCGGGCCGCTGCAGTTCGCGCTGCTGTGCGGCGGCGCGCTGTTCACGGGCGGCGGCACCAATGTCGGCATGCTGACCATCCAGCGCACCGGCGGCGTGGCCGCGCGAGACAACGTCGAGCGGGTGCGCGTCTTCAGCTGGCTGGGCATCGCGCCGAGCTTCTCCAACGTGCTGGGCCCGGTGCTCACCGGCTTCGTCATCGATGCCTGGGGCTACCGCGCGGCCTATGCGGTGCTGCTGCTGATGCCGCTGGTGAGCATCGCCTCGGCCCGCCTGGTGCCGCGCCTGGCCCCCGCGGGCACCGCCGCCGCGGTGGCCGGCCGCCGCGCCTGGGACATCCTGAAAGCCCCGGGCATGAAGCGCCTGCTGGTGGTGAACTGGTTGCTGGCCACCTGCTGGGACGTGCACACCTTCGCCGTGCCCGTGCTGGGCCACGAGCGCGGCTTCAGCGCCAGCACCATCGGTCTGATCCTGGGCACCTTCACGCTGGCCGTCACCGGCATCCGCCTGCTCATCCCCTTCATGGCGCACCGGCTGAGCGAACGCACGGTGCTGCGCTCGGCCATGGTGGCGGCGGGCTTTGTCTTCGTGCTCTACCCGTTTGCGCCCAACCCGCTGGTGATGGGTGCCCTGGCGGTGCTGCTGGGCATCAGCCTGGGCAGCGTGCAGCCCATGGTGATGTCGATGCTGCACCACATCACGCCCGACAACCGCCACGGCGAGGCGCTGGCCTTCCGCTCGATGGCGATCAACGCCAGCAGCACGCTGATGCCGCTGGCCTTCGGCGCGGCCGGTGCGCTGGTGGGCGCGGGCGCGCTGTTCTGGGTGGTGGGCGGCGCGGTGGGCGCCGGTTCATGGCTCACGCGGCGCATGGCGCCTGTGCCGGGCTGAACCGGGCTGAACGCAGCCCGGGCCGCGGGCTTCAGAAGCGCGGCGCGTTGGCCGGCGGCGGCTCGGGGCTGCGGATCTCGGGCTGGGCGGGGGCGCGTGCCGGCGCCGGCGTGGCGGCTGCGGCGCGTTCCACCAGCGGCGTGGCCGTGGGTGTGGGCCAGTTGCGCGGCAGCTTGGATTCCTTGGGGTAGCCGGCGGCATCCAGGAAGCCAGACCAGTCGCTGTCATTGAAACCTCGCAGCGGCTGCGCGCCGATGGTCAGCGAGGGCACCGTGCGGCCGCCCACCAGGCGCTCCAGCGCCTGAGCATCTTCATCGCTGGTGACACGCCGTTCGCTGTAGGGGATGCCGCGCTGTTGCAGCAGCTTGCGGCCGCTGTCGCAGGGCGGGCAATCGGCTGCGGTGTAGAGCGTGACGGGGTAACGGGCGGCAGCCTGGCGCAATTCCAGCGGCAGGCTGGGGTCGCCCCCGCTGGCCGAGGGCGGTGCGTTGCGGCCGATGGCCGTGACGCTGACGTTCGCGGCCGCGGGCGGCGGCCGGTCGGTGTAGGTGACGCTGCCATCGGGCGCCACCACCTTGTACTGCGCCAGTGCGGGTGCGGTGGCCAGGGCCAGCACGGCAAACAGTGAAAGCTTCATGGCATGTGCGCGGGGCGCCCTTTGGGGAAGTGCCTGAATCTAGCCGACGCCCCGGCCGATCTCAAGCCAGGCCCTGGTGCCGCAGCAGTGCATCGAGACGCGGTTCACGGCCGCGGAAGGCGCGAAAGCTCTCCAGCGCCGGGCGGCTGCCACCGACCTCGAGGATCTGCTCCCGGAAGCGCCGCCCGGTGGCAGGGTCGAACACACCGGCCTCTTCAAAGGCGCCGTAGGCGTCGGCCGAGAGCACCTCGGCCCAGGCGTAACCGTAGTAACCGGCGGCGTAGCCGCCGTCGAAGAGGTGGCCGAAGGTGCACGGGTAGCGGGCGAAGTCGGGCGCGCGCTCCGGCTGCACCTCGGCGTTGACCTCCTCGCAGACCGCCATCGCGCGTGTGGCGCTGCCGGACTCGGTGTGCACGCGCATGTCGAAGAGCGCGTATTCGCACTGGCGCAGCAGCTGCAGGCCCTTCTGGAAGTTGCGTGCCGCACGCATGCGTTCGAAAAGGGCACGCGGCAGCGGCTCGCCAGTGTCCACATGGGCGGTCAGACGCTGCAGCACTTCCCATTCCCAGCAGAAGTTCTCCATGAACTGGCTGGGCAGTTCGACCGCGTCGCCTTCCACACCGGAGATGCCGGCCACCGAGAGCTCGTCCACCTGCGTCAGCATGTGGTGCAGGCCGTGGCCGAACTCGTGGAACAGGGTCACCACGTCCTGGTGCGTCAGCCGCGCGGGCTGCTCACCCACCGGCGCGGCGTAGTTGCACACCAGATGCGCCACCGGCAGTTGCAGGCCGCCTTCGGGGCGGCGCCAGCGGCTGCGGCTGTCGTCCATCCACGCGCCCGACTGTTTGCCGGCGCGCGCGTACGGGTCCAGATAAAACGCCGCCACCGGCTTGCTGCCCCGCCAGACGCGGAAGAAGCGCACCGACTCGTGCCACACCGGCGCGTCGTCGGGGCGGATGGCCACCTCGAACAGCGTCTCGATCAGGCCGAACAGGCCCTTCAGCACGGTGGGTTCGGTGAAGTACTGCTTCACCTCCTGGCTGCTGAAGGCGTAGCGCGCTTGCTTCAGCTTCTCGGCCACGAAGTAGCGGTCCCAGGCCTGCAGGTCGGCGATGCCGAGCTCGGCGGCGGCGAACTCGCGCATCTCGGCCAGTTCACGCTCGGCGCTGGGCCGCGCGCGCGCCGCCAGCTGGCGCACGAAGGCCAGCACCTCGTCGGGTGTGCGCGCCATCTTCGGCACCAGCGCCATCTCGGCATAGCTGGCATGGCCCAGCAGCGCGGCCTCTTCGGCACGCAAGGCCAGCATCTCGGCCATCACGCCGGTGTTGTCGAACTCGGCCGGGCCCAGTTCGCTGGCACGCGTGTTGTAGGCCCGGAAGAGCTGCTCGCGCAGCGCGCGGTCTTGTGCGAACTGCAGCACCGGCAGGTAGCAGGGGATCTGCAACGTCAGCAGGCAGCCCTGCTGACCGGCCTCGGCCGCAGCCGTGCTCGCAGCCTCGATCACATCGGCCGGCACGCCGGCCAGACGCTCTTCGGGCACCACCAGGCGGAAGGCGTCGGTGGCATCGAGCGAGCGGTCGCCGAAGGTCTTGCCCAGGGCGGCCATGCGGTCCTGGATGGCGGCATGGCGCTCACGTGCCGCGCCCTGGAGTTCGGCGCCGCCAAGCACGAAGTCGCGAAGGGTGTCGGCCAGCGCCTTGCGCTGTACCGGGCTCAGGCGCTCGGCCGCCGGGCTGGCGGCGATGGCCTTGTACTTGGCATACAGGCGGTGGTCGGCGCCAAGGCGCGTTGTGAAGTCGACGATGTGCGGCAGCGCCTGCGCATGCGCCTCGCGCAGCGCCGCGCTGTCGGCCACGGCTTGCAGGTGGTTCACGTGCGCCCAGGCGCGACGCAGGCGCTCCACGGGCACGTCGAGCAGCAGCGCCAAGGTGTCGTGGTCGGCCGGCACGTCGGGGCCGACGGCGCGCTCCAGCGCAGCTTCGGCGTCGGCCAGCAGTGTGTCCACCGCGGGGCCCACATGCTCGGGGCGGATGCGGTCGAAGGCCGGCAGTTCGGCGCTGTCCAACAGCGGATTCAGGACGTCATTCATGGTCATGCCTCGGCGGCCTGCAGGGTGTTCACGAGCAGCATGGTGATGGTCATCGGCCCCACGCCACCGGGCACCGGGGTGATGAAGCCTTGCGGACCCAGCGCTTCTCGCACGGCGGCGAAGTCCACGTCGCCACAGAGCTTGCCTTCGTCATTGCGGTTCATGCCCACGTCGACGATGACGGCACCGGGCTTGACCATGTCGGCCGTCAGCGTGTTGCGCCGGCCCACCGCCACCACCACCACGTCGGCCTCACGCGTGTGGCGTGCCAGGTCTGGGGTGCCGCTGTGGCACACGGTGACGGTGGCGTTGGCCTGCAGCAGCAGCAGCGCCATGGGCTTGCCCACCGTGTTGCTGCGCCCGATGACGACGGCGTGTTTGCCCTTGAGCGCGATGCCGCTGCGCTCGATCAGCTTCATGCAGCCGTAGGGCGTGGCCGGGCGCAGGCCGGGCAGGCCCGTCATCAGCGTGCCGGCGCTGTGCACGGAAAAGCCGTCGACATCCTTTGCGGTGGCAATGGCCTCGATGACCTTGTGCGGGTCGATGTGCTTGGGCAGCGGCATCTGCACCAGGATGCCGTGGATGGCCGGGTCAGCGTTCAGCGCCGCGATGCGCGCGAGCAGCGCTTCCTCGCTCAGCGTGGCCTCGTACTTCTCCAGCACCGAGTGCAGTCCGTGGTCGGCGCAGGCCTTGACCTTGTTGCGCACGTAGACCGCGCTGGCCGGGTCGTCGCCCACCAGGATGACGGCCAGCCCGGGCTGGCGGCCACGCGCGGTGAGGGCGGCGGCGCGCGTGGCGACCTCGGCGCGCAGGGTTTGCGAAAGGGCGGTGCCGTCGAGGATCTGGGCGGTCATGGCGTTCGTTCCTTGGGAACTGAGCGGGTCAACAAAAAAGGCCGCTGTTGCAGCGGCCTTGTCGAACGGAGAAAGGGCTCAGGCCTTCTGCTGGGCCCCGAGGGCGATCTTCAGCAGGTCGGCCACGGTGTTGGCGTTGAGCTTTTCCATGATGTTGGCGCGGTGCGCCTCCACCGTCTTGATGCTGATGCCCAGGTCGTCGGCGATCTGCTTGTTCAGGCGGCCGGCGACGATGCGCTCCAGCACCTGCGCCTCGCGCGTGGTCAGGCGCGAGAGCAGGGCGTCGCGGCTGGCCTGTTCCTGGTGCTGGCTGAAGGCACTGCGCGCCTGGTCGAGCATGCGCTCCACCAGGCCCAGCAGTTCTTCTTCCTTGAAGGGCTTCTCGATGAAGTCCATCGCGCCCTTCTTCATGGTCGTTACGGCCATGGGCACGTCGCCGTGGCCGGTGATGAAGACCACCGGCAGCGGGCTCTTGCGTTCGAGCAGGCGGTCTTGCAGTTCCAGGCCGCTCATGCCGTCCATGCGGATGTCGGCGATCAGGCAGGCCACCTCGCGCGGGTCGAAGCGCGAGAGGAAGCTCTCTGCCGAATCGAAGCACTTGACGCGGTAGTCCTTGCCTTCCAGCAACCACTGCAGGGAATCGCGCACGGCCTCGTCGTCATCGACGACGTAGACAGTGCCCTTCTTGGGGATCAGGCTCATGGAGTCGGCGGCAGCGTTGTAACGCGCTTGAAGAAGGGTGGGGAGGGTGCAGGGCTCAGGCGGAGGGCGTCGTTTCACCTTCGGCCGGTGTGGCGGTGGCATCGATGCGCACCGTGGTTTCCACAGGCAGGGTGAAGGCAAAACGGCACCCCACGGCCTGCTGGCCATTGTAGAGGTTCTGTGCCCGCATCCGGCCGCGGTGGCTCTCGATGATGCTGCGGCACAGGCTCAGGCCGATGCCCAGGCCTTCGGCCTTGGTGCTGAAGAAGGCTTCGTAAAGTCGGCCGATGACCTCGTCCTTGATGCCCGGGCCCATGTCGGTGACGCTGAACTCGATGACACCGCCTTCTTCGGGGGTGTGGCGCGGCACCACGCGCAGCTCGATGTGGCGGCGCTGCGTGGGCAGTTGCGCGCTGTCGATGGCCTCGGCCGCGTTCTTCAGCAGGTTCAGCAGCACCTGCTCGATGAGGATGGGGTCGGCCATGATGATGGGCAGGCGCTGCGCCACGTAGGTGTGGATGGCGACATTGCGCCGCCGCAGTTCGATGCCCGCGAGTTCCACCGCGTCTTCGACGATCTGCCGCGCCTCGGCCGGCTGGCGCTGCGGCTCGCTGCGTTTCACGAAGTTGCGGATGCGGTGGATGATCTGCCCGGCCCGCTCGGCCTGGCGCGCCGTCTTCTGCAGTGCGGCGATGAGGTCGTCCTGCGCGATGGACTCGGCCTTCACGCGGCTGACCATGCCGTTGCAGTAGTTGGTGATGGCGGTCAAGGGCTGGTTCAGCTCGTGGGCCACCGAGCTGGCCATCTCGCCCATGGTGACGAGGCGGCTGGTCACCTGCGCCTTTTCGGCCTGGGCCGCGGCCTGCTCTTCCGCGCGCAGGCGGGCGGTGATGTCGGTGGCGATCAGCATCTGCGCCAGGCGCCCGTCGGTCCACTGCAGGTAGCGCGCGCGCACGTCGAACCACTTCTGCAGGCTTTCCACGAACACCTCGCGCGGGTTCGCGCCGGTCTCGGTGAGTTCCTGCGTCGGCAGCCCGGAGAGCGGGTCGTTGTCATCCTCGGCGTCGGCCACGAAGGGCGTGGTGCCGGCCGCGCCGCCGGCCAGCTGCTGGTGGCCCACCGCATCGCCGCCGAACCACAGCCGGTAGCTGCGGTTCACGAACAGCAGCTCACCCTGCTGCACCGAGAGCACGCTGACGCTGGCGTCCAGGCCCTCCAGCACGGTGGTGAAACGCTCGTGGCTGGCACTGAGCTGGTCGCGGATGCGCTTGGCCTCGGTGATGTTGGTGATGCTGGTCATCCAGCCGGTCTGCTGGCCCTTGGGGTCGATCAGCGGGCTGATGTACATGCGCGCGTCGAAGACGCTGCCGTCCTTGCGCATCAGGCGCACCTCGATGCCGCCGCTGGGGCTGCGGCCCTGCAGCTCCTGCTGCAGCAGGCGGTGGTTCTCGTCGATGCGGTCGGGTGGCCAGTAGGGGTAGGGCGGCAGGCGGCCCACGAGCTCGGCGTTGGAGAAGCCCGTCATCTGGCAGAAGGCGGCGTTGACGTAGGTGACGCGGCCTTCCATGTCCATCGCGCGCATGCCTGTGGGCATGCTGTTTTCCATCGCGCGGCGGAAGTTGGTCTCCTGCACCAGCGCGCCCTGGATCTGGCTGCGGCGGCGCACGTGGCGCCAGGTGCCCAGCAGCATCCACACCGTCAAGACCGACAGCGCCACCACCATCCAGAACAGCGTGTTGTTGACGAGGCCGATGCTGGTGCGCCAGCCCTGCCCTCGGAGCAGCAGGCCGTTGAGGGCCGGCGTGAGCGGGGCGTCGCTCACGATCAGTGCCCGCCGGCTCGATTGCCCCGGCGTCGTGGTGACGGTGGCGGCGAGCACCTTCTCCTGCTCGTCCAGCACCGACATCAGGTGGCGCTGCGCGACATCGGCCGGCACGAAATGGCGCACCAGCGCGTCGATGGAGTACTCGACGATGAGCACGCCGTTGAAGGCATTGCGCTGCACCAGTGGCACCTGCAGCTGGAAGACCGGTGCGCCCGTGGTGTCGACGAAGCTGCGTGAGTAGACCGGCGAGCGGCTGTCGCGCGCAGCGCGGAAGGTGGTCTCGGGCTCGTTGACGCGGCTTTCCACCGGCAGCAGGGGCTCGGCCTGAGCGCCGCTGGGGGTGGGGTGGTACAGCATCGCCCAGTGGCTGGCGCGCACGCGGCGGCGCGCGTCCACCCAGCTCAGGTGCGTGAGTTCGGGCCGCTCGCGCGCGAATGCCACGGCCTGGGCGACGAATTCCTCGGGGTCGGCATCGCGCTCGACCATGTCGCGCGCCATGCGGATCAGCGCCTCCTGGTTCTGGATGAGGCGCAGGCCGACCTGCTGCTGCGTGAGTTCGGTGTCGCGCTTGACGGACTCGATCTCGCGCTCGATTTCCTCATTGCGCAGGTACCAGAAGGCCGAAATGATGGCCGCCAGGAAGAGCAGCACCGACAGCAGCGGCCCCAGGGTGGCAAAGCGGTCCTGCCGCGCCGGCGACTGGCTTCGCCACCAGCGGCCGAACAAGCGCTTGGCGGCCGGCAGCGGGACGGACATCTGGGGTCCGCCGTCGGTGGGCGGCACTGGCGGCATGACGGGTGGTTGCGGCATCGCCGCGGATTATCGGGCGCAGGCGTCCCGCGCTCATCGAATTCCACATTACGGAACGAATATCCACTGTTTGAAATTCCGGCGAGCTGTGACAAACTCGCGCCCGATCGCAAAAACACCCCCCTAGGAGACAAGCATGTCCGCTCTGCCGGAGTCCTTCCTCGGCCACGCCGCCGCGAACAGCGCCCACGACACCGACCCCCAGGAAACGCGCGAGTGGCTGGATGCCATGACGGCGGTGATCGGCGCGGAAGGGGCCGAGCGCGCGCACTTCCTGCTGGAGCAGTTGCTCGAGCATTCGCGCCAGAGCGGCATCGACATGCCGTTCTCTGCCAACACGGGCTACGTCAACACCATCGAGCCCGAAGAAGAAGAGCGCAGCCCGGGCAACCTGGAACTGGAAGGCCGCCTGCGCGCCTACATGCGCTGGAACGCCATGGCCCTGGTGGTGAAGGCCAACCGCCTGCACCCGGCCGATGGCGGCGACCTCGGCGGCCACATCAGCAGCTTTGCCAGCCTGGCGCACATGTTCGCGGCCGGCTTCAACCACTTCTGGCATGCCGAGAGCGAAGGCCATGGCGGCGACCTGCTCTACATCCAGGGCCATTGCAGCCCCGGCATCTACGCCCGCGCCTTCCTGGAAGGCCGGCTGACCGAAGAGCAGATGCTCAACTTCCGCCAAGAGGTGGACGGCAAGGGCCTGAGCAGCTACCCGCACCCCAAGCTGATGCCCGAGTTCTGGCAGTTCCCAACCGTCAGCATGGGCCTGGGGCCCTTGATGGCCATCTACCAGGCGCGCTTCCTGAAGTACCTGCACGCCCGCGGTATTGCCGACACCAGCAACCGAAAGGTCTGGGTGTTCTGCGGTGACGGCGAGATGGACGAGCCCGAGAGCCTGGGCGCCATCGGCCTGGCCGCGCGCGAGAAGCTCGACAACCTGGTCTTCGTCGTGAACTGCAACCTGCAGCGCCTGGACGGCCCGGTGCGCGGCAACGGCAAGATCATTCAAGAGCTGGAAGGCGAGTTCCGCGGCGCCGGCTGGGACGTCATCAAGCTGATCTGGGGCAAGGAGTGGGACGCCCTGCTGGCGCGCGACAAGGACGGCGCCCTGCGCAAGATCATGATGGACACGCTGGACGGCGACTACCAGGCCTTCAAGGCCAACGACGGTGCCTTCGTCCGCAAGAACTTCTTCGGCCGCGACCCGCGCACGCTGGAGATGGTGGCCAAGATGTCCGACCAGGACATCTGGAACCTGCGTCGCGGCGGGCACGACGCGCAGAAGGTCTACGCCGCCTTCCACAAGGCCAACAACGCCAAGGGCGTGCCCACCGTGCTGCTGGTGAAAACCGTCAAGGGCTGGGGCATGGGCAATGCCGGCGAGGGCAAGAACACCGCGCACCAGGCCAAGAAGCTGACGGACGACGACGTGCGCTTCATGCGCGACCGCTTCAACATCCCCATCAGCGACGCCGACCTGCCGAAGATCCCCTTCTACAAGCCGGCCGACGACACGCCGGAGATGAAGTACCTGCACGAGCGCCGCAAGGCTCTGGGCGGCTACCTGCCCAAGCGCCGCGTGAAGAGCGACGAGAGCTTCACGGTGCCGGCACTCGAGACCTTCAAGAGCGTGCTGGAGCCCACCGCCGAAGGCCGCGAGATCAGCACCACGCAGGCCTACGTGCGCTTCCTGACGCAGTTGCTGCGTGACCAAGCCCTGGGCCCGCGTGTGGTGCCCATCCTGGTGGACGAGGCGCGCACCTTCGGCATGGAAGGCCTGTTCCGCCAGATCGGCATCTACAACCCGGAAGGCCAGAAGTACACGCCGGTCGATAAAGACCAGGTGATGTACTACAAGGAGACGGTCAACGGCCAGATCCTGCAGGAAGGCATCAACGAAGCCGGCGGCATGAGCAGTTGGATCGCGGCCGCGACGTCGTACTCGACGAACAACCGCATCATGGTGCCGTTCTACATCTACTACTCGATGTTCGGCTTCCAGCGCATCGGCGACCTGGCCTGGGCGGCGGGCGACATGCAGGCGCGTGGCTTCCTGCTCGGCGGCACCAGCGGCCGCACCACGCTGAACGGCGAAGGCCTGCAGCACGAAGACGGCCACAGCCACATCCTGGCCGGCACCATCCCGAACTGCATCAGCTACGACCCGACCTTCGCGCACGAGGTGGCGGTGATCATCCACCACGGCCTGAAGCGCATGGTGGAGAAGCAGGACAACGTCTTCTACTACCTGACGCTGCTCAACGAGAACTACCCGATGCCAGGCCTGAAGGCCGGCACGGAAGAGCAGATCATCAAGGGCATGTACCTGCTGGAAGAAGGCGCGAAGAAAACCCCGCGCGTCAACCTGCTGGGCAGCGGCACCATCCTGCGCGAAAGCATGGCCGCCAAGCAGCTGCTCGAAGCCGACTGGGGCGTGGCCGCCAACCTCTGGAGCTGCCCGAGCTTCAACGAGCTCACGCGTGACGGGCAGGACTGCGACCGCTGGAACCTGCTGCACCCGCTGGAGACGCCGCGCGTGCCTTTCGTGACGCAGCAGCTCACGCCGCACGCCGGGCCGGTGGTGGCTTCCACCGACTACATGAAGGCCTACGCCGAGCAGATCCGCCCCTTCATCCCCAAGGGCCGCGCCTACCGCGTGCTGGGCACCGACGGCTTCGGCCGCAGCGATTTCCGCAGCAAGCTGCGTGAGCACTTCGAGGTCAACCGCCACTACATCGTGGTGGCGGCGCTGCGCGCGCTGGCCGACGAAGGCACCGTGCCGCTGGCCAAGGTGGCCGAGGCCATCGCCAAGTACGGCATCGACGCCGACAAGCTCAACCCGCTCTACGCGTAAGCTCAACAAGACAGGAGACAGACCATGGCTGTGGTCGAAGTGAAGGTGCCCGACATCGGCGACTTCAAGGATGTGGAAGTCATCGAGGTGATGGTCAAGCCGGGCGACACGATCGCGATCGACCAGAGCCTGCTGACGGTGGAAAGCGACAAGGCCTCGATGGAGATCCCGTCCACGCACGCCGGCGTGGTGACGGAGATCGTGGCCAAGCTGGGTGACAAGGTCAGCCAGGGTTCGCTGGTGCTGCGCGTGGAAGCGGTGGGGGCTGCGGCCCCTGCGCCGGCGCCTGCCGCTGCGCCAGCGGCATCGGCACCGGCCCCTGTTGCCGCTGCCCCGGCATCCGCACCCGCTGCAGCGCCCGCTGCCGCCGGCGGCACCGTGCAGGTGGTGGTGCCCGACATCGGCGATTTCGAATCGGTCACCGTGATCGAGGTCTTCGTGAAGCCCGGCGACGCCGTGAAGGTGGAGCAGAGCCTCATCACGGTGGAGAGCGACAAGGCCTCGATGGAGATCCCGTCGTCGCATGCCGGCACCGTGCAGAGCCTGCTGGTGAAGGTGGGTGACAAGGTCGCCAAGGGCACGGCGCTGGCCGTGCTGCAGGCCGCCGGCGCTGCGCCCGCGCCTGCCGCTGCACCTGTTGCAGCAGCTGTGGCCGCACCCGTGGCCGCGCCTGCCGCTGCCGCCGCAGCACCTGCACCCGCCGCCGCGGCCGTGCCCGCGCACCAACCCACCACGCCCAGTCCCACGCTGCCGCACGCCTCGCCCACCATCCGCCGCCTGGCGCGTGAACTGGGCGTGCCGCTGGCCGAGGTGAAGGGCAGCGGTCCCAAGGGCCGTATCACGCAAGGCGACGTGCAGGGCTTCGTCAAGGGCGTGATGGCCGGCGAGGTGCAGACCACCGCGCAGAAGGCCAAGGCCCCGGCGGCATCGGCTGCCACTGGCGGTGGCGAGGCCTTCCCGGGCCTGCTGCCCTGGCCCAAGGTCGACTTCGCGAAGTTCGGCCCGGTCGAGCGCAAGGACCTCAGCCGCATCAAGAAGATCAGCGGCGCCAACCTGCACCGCAACTGGGTGCTGATCCCGCACGTCACCAACCACGACGATGCCGACATCACCGAACTCGAAGCCTTCCGCGTCCAGCTGAACAAGGAAAACGAGAAGAGCGGCGTGAAGGTCACGATGCTGGCCTTCCTCATCAAGGCCTGCGTCTCGGCGCTGAAGAAGTTCCCCGAGTTCAACGCCAGCCTGGACGGCGAGCAGATCGTCCTGAAGAACTACTTCCACATCGGCTTTGCCGCCGACACGCCCAACGGCCTGGTGGTGCCGGTGATCAAGGACGCCGACAAGAAGGGCGTGCTGCAGATCAGCAAGGAAATGAGCGAACTCGCGGCCAAGGCGCGCGAGGGCAAGCTCGGGCCGGCCGACATGAGCGGCGGCTGCTTCAGCATCAGCAGCCTGGGCGGCATCGGCGGGCGCTACTTCACGCCCATCATCAACGCGCCGGAAGTCGCCATCCTGGGCGTGTGCAAGAGCAGCACGGAGCCGGTGTGGGACGGCAAGCAGTTCGTGCCGCGCCTGATGCTGCCGCTGAGCCTGAGCTGGGACCACCGCGTCATCGACGGCGCGGCCGCGGCGCGCTTCAACGCCTACCTGGGCGCCATCCTGGCGGACTTCCGCCGCGTGCTGCTGTAAGGAGCCGACGATGCCCATCATCGACATCGCCGTGCCCGACATCGGCGACTTCAAGGACGTGGCCGTCATCGAGGTGCTGGTCAAGCCGGGCGACACCGTGAAGGCCGAACAGAGCCTGCTGACGGTGGAGAGCGACAAGGCCTCGATGGAGATCCCGTCGTCGCATGCCGGCGTGGTGCAGGCGCTGAAAGTGGCCGTGGGTGACAAGGTCAACCAGGGCAGCGTGATCCTCACGCTGGACGTGGCGGGCGCTGCTGCGCCGGCACCTGCGCCTGCAACTCCCGCCCCGGCGCCGGTTGCTGCGCCGGCGCCCGCGCCTGCGGCGGCTGCTCCGGCCGCCGCCAGCCATGCCGGCGGCGCCGACCTCGAGTGCGACTTGCTCGTGCTCGGCGCCGGCCCCGGCGGCTACTCGGCCGCCTTCCGCGGCGCCGACCTCGGCCTGAAGACCGTGATCGTCGAACGCTTCCCGGTGCTGGGCGGCGTGTGCCTGAACGTGGGCTGCATCCCCAGCAAGGCGCTGCTGCACGTGGCCGCGGTGATGGACGAGGTGAACCACTTCGCCGACCTCGGCGTGAGCTTCGGCAAGCCCGAGGTCGATCTCGGCAAGCTGCTGGCGCACAAGAACAAGGTGGTGGGCAAGCTCACCGGCGGCCTGGCCGCGATGGCCAAGATGCGCAAGGTCACGGTGGTACATGGCGTGGCCGAGTTCGCCGACCCGCACCACCTGCGCGTGGCGATGGCCGATGGCAAGACGCAGGTCATCAAGTTCGCCAAGGCCATCATCGCCGCGGGCTCCGAGGCCGTGAAGCTGCCCTTCCTGCCCAAGGACGACCCCCGCATCGTCACCAGCACTGGCGCGCTGGAACTGCGCCAAAAGCCCGAGCGCATGCTCGTCATCGGCGGCGGCATCATCGGCCTGGAGATGGGCACGGTCTACAGCACGCTGGGCGCCCGCCTGGACGTGGTGGAGATGATGGACGGCCTGATGCAGGGCGCCGACCGCGACCTGGTGAAGGTGTGGCAGAAGATGAACGCCCACCGCTTCGACAAGCTGATGCTGAAGACCAAGACCGTGGGCGCCGAAGCCACGGCCGAGGGCGTGCGCGTGATGTTCGAGGGCCTGGACGGCACCAAGAGCGAAGGCCTCTACGACCTGGTGCTGCAGGCCGTGGGCCGCACGCCCAATGGCAAGAAGATAGGCGCCGAGAAGGCCGGTGTCATCGTGGGTGAGCGCGGCTTCATCCCGGTGGACCAACAGATGCGCACGAACGTGCCGCACATCTTTGCCATCGGCGACATCGTCGGCCAGCCCATGCTGGCGCACAAGGCGGTGCACGAGGGTCACGTCGCTGCCGAGGTGGCCGCAGGCGACGAGAAGGCGCTCTTCGATGCGCGCGTCATCCCCAGCGTGGCCTACACCGATCCGGAAGTCGCCTGGGTGGGCCTGACCGAAGACGAGGCCAAGGCCAAGGGCATCAAGGTCAAGAAGGGCCTGTTCCCGTGGACGGCCAGCGGCCGCGCCATCGCCAACGGCCGCGACGAGGGCTTCACCAAGCTGCTGTTCGACGATTCGCCCGAGGCCCACGGCCACGGCCGCATCCTGGGCGGTGGCATCGTCGGCACGCATGCCGGCGACATGATCGGCGAGGTGGCCCTGGCCATCGAGATGGGCGCCGACGCGGTGGACATCGGCAAGACCATCCACCCGCACCCGACGCTGGGCGAAAGCATCGGCATGGCCGCGGAAGTGGCACATGGCAGCTGCACCGACCTGCCGCCCGCGCGGCGCTGAGTGAGCTGAAGCACAGGCCCGGCGGCTGTGCCGCCGGGCTCGTCAGATCAGCGGCACCTCAGCGGCCGTACAGCCGCCCCAATTCCGCCAGGCGCCCGGCATGCCAGGGCTGCACCTGGTTCCACTGGAAGCGCCAGCCCCACCAGCCGCTTTCCTGGCCCGGGTAGTTCATGCGGCACTCGGTGGGCAGGGCCAGCACGTCCTGCATGGGGTGCACGGCGGTGTCGGCCACGCTGGCCATCGCGGCGCGGATCAGCGTCCAGGCCATGTCGTGCCCATCGGTGTTGAGGTAGCCGCGCGCGAAGTGCCGCTCTTTCTCGGTGGCGGTGTGCCACCAGCCGGCCACGGTGTCGTTGTCGTGCGTGCCGGTGTAGACCACGGTGTCGGGCTCGTGGTTGTGCGGCAGGAAGCGGTCGGTGGCGTCGCCGCCAAAGGCGAACTGCAGGATGCGCATGCCCGGCAGGCTGAACTTCTTGCGCAGCGCATCGACGTCGGGCGTGATCACGCCCAGGTCTTCCGCGATGATGGGCACCGGCCCCAGCGCCTGGCTGATGGCCTTGAACAGCGCTTCGCCCGGGCCCGGCTTCCATGCGCCCTTGACGGCCGTGGGTTCGCTGGCCGGGATCTCCCAGTAACCAGCGAAGCCGCGGAAGTGGTCGATGCGCACGATGTCCACCAGCTCGAAGGTGCGGCGGATGCGCTCCACCCACCAGGCGTAGCCGTCTTTCGCGTGTTCACTCCAGCGGTACAGCGGGTTGCCCCAGCGTTGGCCGGTGGCGCTGAAGAAGTCCGGCGGCACGCCGGCCACCACCGTGGCGCGGCCCTGGGCGTCCAGCTCGAACAGGTGCTGGTTGGCCCAGACCTCGGCGCTGAGGTAGGCGATGAAGATCGGCGTGTCGCCGATGATCTGCACGCCCTTGCCGTTGGCGTAGGCCTTCAGCTTCGCCCATTGGCGGAAGAAGCGCCATTGCGCGAACTCCCAGAAATGCACGCGCTCGGCGTGCTGCGCGCGGGCGGCGGCCAGGGCGGCCGGCTCGCGCTTCACCAGCGCCGGCTCCCAGGTGCACCAGTCGGCCCAGTGCAGGTGTTCGCACAGGCTCATGAAGAGCGAGAAATCGGGCAGCCAGTTCGCGTTCGCAGCACGGAAGGCCGCGAAGTCTTCGCTCTGGGCTGCGGTGCCGGCCGCCGCGAAACGCAGTGCGGCCTTGTGCAGGCGTTCCATGCGGAAGGGGTGGACGTGGGCGTAGTCCACGGCCTCGGCGCTCAGGCCGGGCGTGGGCGCCAGTTCTTCAGCCTCCAGCCAGCCTTGCTGGTGCAACTCGGCCAGGTCGATGAGCAGCACGTTGCCGGCGAAGGCCGAATTGCTCATGTAGGGCGAGTTGCCCGGGCCGATGCCGGCCAGCGGCAGTACCTGCCACAGCTTCTGGCCACCGGCCACCAGCCAGTCGACGAAGTGGTAGGCCTCGGGGCCGAGGTCGCCCGAGCCGTGGGGGCCGGGCAGGGAAGTGGGGTGCAGCAGCACGCCGCTGGCGCGTGGGAAGCGCATGGTGGTGAGGTCCTTGCTCATGGTCGGGCGGGAGGGGTGCCAGCGGCAGCCTGTGGGGCTGCCGCGTGGTCGCGCAGCAGCATCACGCTGCGCGCCCCCAGCATCAAAGAAGCGGCGCCGTTACGGCGCCAGGGGCTGCGGCCATCGGCCGCGGTGGTGTCGAGCTCGGCCACCCAGTCGCCTGGGGGCAGCTGGAAGCTGGCGTCCATGGCGCGGCCGTTGACCAGCAGCAGCAGTGGCGCACCGCCGCGGCCGGGCTGACCGATCCACGCGCCGAGGATGCGCGACATGCGGTTGTCCCAGTGCTCGGGCGCCATCGGCTCGCCCGTGCGGCGCTGCCAGGCCAGGTCGGCGAGGCCTTGCGCATCGGGCAGGCCGCTGTACCACTGCGCGCCCAGCGGCAGCAGCCGGCGGCGCAGGGCCAGCAGGTGGGCGGTGAAGTCGATCAGGTCTTGATCGGCGGCGGCCCAGTCGATCCAGGTGGTGGCGTTGTCCTGGCAATAGGGGTTGTTGTTGCCGCCCTGGCTGTGGCCGAGTTCGTCGCCGGCGGCCAGCATGGGCGTGCCCTGGGCCAGCAGCACGGTGGCCAGCAGCGCGCGCTTCAGGCGGGCGCGCAGCTGCAGCACCGCGGGGTCGGTGGTGGGGCCTTCCCAGCCGCAGTTCCAGCTCAGGTTGTGGCCGTGGCCGTCGCGGTTGTTCTCGCCGTTGGCCTCGTTGTGGCGCAGGTCGTAGCTCACCAGGTCGTGCAGCGTGAAGCCGTCGTGGCTGACGACGTAGTTCACGCTCTCCAGCGGGCTGCGGCGGCGCGCCTGGAAGAGGTCGCTGCTGCCGGCCAGGCGCAGCGCGAACTCGCCGCGTGTGCAGTCGCCGCCCAGCCAGAAGGCGCGTGCGGTGTCGCGGAAGCGGTCGTTCCATTCCAGCCAGCCGCGCGGGAACTGACCCAGCTGGTAGCCGCCGGGGCCCAGGTCCCAGGGCTCCGCAATCAGCTTGATGCCCTGCAGCACCGGGTCTTGCAGCACGGCCTTGAAGAAGGGGCCGTCGCGTTCGAAGAAGGGGCTGCCGCGGCCGAGCACGGGCGCGAGGTCGAAGCGGAAGCCGTCGACGTGGAAGTCCTGCACCCAGTGGCGCAGGCTGTCCATCACCAGCTGCAGCACGCGCGGGTGGCGAACGTCGAGCGTGTTGCCGCAGCCGCTCCAGTTTTCGTAGTGCTGGCGCTGATCGGGCAGGCGGTAGTAGCTGGCGTTGTCCAGGCCGCGCCAGCTCAGCGTGGGGCCGCGTTCGTCGCCTTCGGGCGTGTGGTTGAACACCACGTCCAGCAGCACCTCGATGCCCGCGGCGTGCAGCTTGCGCACCATCTCGCGGAACTCTTGCCGCGGGTGCGCGGTGGCGGCGTAGCGCGGGTCGGGGCAGAAGAAGCCCAGCGTGTTGTAGCCCCAGTAGTTCACCAGGCCCATCTCGCGCAGGCGCGGCTCGTCCAGGATTTGCAGCACCGGCAGCAGGCTCACGGCCGTGATGCCCAGCCGCTTGAAGTGCGCGATGGCGGCCTCGCTGGCCAGCCCGGCGTAGGTGCCGCGCTCGGCCTCAGGTACGCCGGGCAGGCGCTTGCTGAAGCCGCGCACGTGCACCTCGTAGACCACGCTGTCCAGCAGGGGCGTGGCGGGGGGGCGGTCGCCTTGCCAATCGGGCGTGTCGTGCACCACCCGGGCCTTGTGCGCGAGCGGGCCGTTGTCGGTGGCGTCGGGGTGCTGCGGGTGTTCGCGGTCGGCACCCAAGTGCGGGCCGGCGGGGTCGAAGCCGCCGGGCGGCGTGACGATGGCGCGCGCCCAGGGGTCGAGCAGCAGCTTCTTCGGGTTGAAGCGGTGGCCGCGGTCGGGCCGCCAGGGCCCGTGGGCGCGCAGGCCGTAGACCAAACCGGGCATCGCGCCGGGCAGGCGGCCGTGCCAGACGTCGCCGGTCTGCACGGGCAGGGCCAGGCGCTGCAGTTCGTGCTCGCCGTTCTCGTCGAAGAGGCAGAGCTCCAGCTTCGTGGCGTGCGCCGAGAACACGGCAAAATTGACGCCGCTGCCGTCGAAGTGCGCGCCCATGGGCCAAGGCCGGCCCGGTTCCAGCACGGTGCCGTGCGCTGCCGCGCCTGCGGCGGTTGTCGGGAGGGCAGGGCGCGTCAGCCGGTCCATGCCAGGAAGACGGTGGCCAGCGGCGGCACGGTGATGGCGATGCTCTGCGCGCGGCCGTCCCAGGCCACGGGCTCGGCCGTGGCCGCGCCGAAAGCGGTTCCGGCGTTGCTGCCGCCGTAGTGCTGCGAATCGGTGTTCAGCAGTTCGCGCCAGGTGCCGCCCGCGGGCACGCCGATGCGAAAGCCGTGGTGCACGGTGGGCGTGAAGTTGCACACCACCAGCACCGGCGCCGCGCCCGGGGCCTTGCGGATGAAGCTGAGCACGCCGCGCTCGGCGTCGTCATGCCGTACCCACTCGAAGCCCTCGCCGCTGAAGTCTTGCCGGTGCAGCGCGGGCTGTGCCTTGTAGAGCGCGTTGAGGTCGCGCACCAGGGCCTGCACGCCGGCGTGGGCCGGCTCGCCCAGCAGGTGCCAGTCGAGGCTGCGGTCGTGGTTCCACTCGGCCTGCTGCGCGAACTCGCAGCCCATGAACAAGAGCTTCTTTCCAGGATGTCCCCACATGAAGCCGTAGTAGGCGCGCAGGTTCGCGAACTGCTGCCAGCG
This sequence comes from Rubrivivax rivuli, assembly GCF_004016505.1. GTDB lineage: Bacteria > Pseudomonadota > Gammaproteobacteria > Burkholderiales > Burkholderiaceae_C > Rubrivivax > Rubrivivax rivuli. Next base: position 176,870 of record NZ_SACR01000003.1, read on the forward strand.
GTCGCCCGGCATCTTGGCCAGCAGGCTGCCCTTGCCGTGCACCACCTCGTCGTGGCTGAGCGGCAGCACGAAGTTCTCGGTGTAGGCGTAGACCAGGCCGAAAGTCATCTCGCCGTGGTGGTAGCGGCGGTGGATGGGGTCGCGCGCCATGTACTGCAGCGTGTCGTGCATCCAGCCCATGTTCCACTTGAAGTGGAAGCCCAGGCCGCCGGCGTAGGTGGGGCGGCTCACGCTGGGAAAGGCCGTGCTTTCTTCGGCCAGCGTGATGGCCTGCGGGCGTTCACCGCCGATCACCTCGTTCGTGCGCTTCAGCAGCGCGATGGCTTCCAGGTTCTCGCGCCCGCCGTGCACGTTGGGGATCCACTCGCCCGCTTTGCGGCTGTAGTCGCGGTAGAGCATGGAGGCCACGGCGTCCACGCGCAGGCCGTCGATGTCGTAGCGCTCCAGCCAGTACAGCGCGCTGCCCACCAGAAAGTTGCGCACTTCGGTGCGGCCGAAGTTGTAGATGAGGGTGTTCCAGTCGTTGTGGAAACCCTCGCGGCGGTCGGCGTACTCGTAGAGGTGCGTGCCGTCGAACTGCGCCAGGCCGTGTGCATCGGTCGGGAAGTGCGCGGGCACCCAATCGAGCAGCACGCCCAGGCCCGCGGCGTGCGCGCGCTGGATGAAGCGCTGCAGCCCGGCCGGCTCGCCGAAGCGCGCGGTGGGGGCGTAGAGACCCAGCGTCTGGTAGCCCCAGCTGCCGTCGAAGGGGTGTTCGGTGACGGGCAGCAGCTCCAGGTGCGTGAAGCCCATCTCGGCGGCGTAGGGCACCAGCGTGTCGGCCAGCTCGTCCCAGTTCAGCCAGCGGTCGCCGTCTTCGGGCCTGCGGCGCCACGAACCCAGGTGCACCTCGTAGATGCTCATCGGCGCGTCCAGCGCGTTGGCGCGCTGGCGCTCGGGCGAGGGCGGGGCCACGGGCGGCATCTCGGCCACCACGCTGGCGGTGGCCGGGCGCAGTTCGGCCTGGCGGGCGCAGGGGTCGGCTTTCTGCGGCAGCAGGTGGCCTTCGCGGCTGATCAGCTCGAACTTGTAGCGCGTGCCCACGCCCACGCCGGGCAGGAAGAGCTCCCACACGCCGCATTCGCGGCGCAGGCGCATGGGGTGGCAGCGGCCGTCCCAGAAGTTGAAGTCGCCCACCACGCTCACGCGCTGCGCGTTCGGCGCCCACACGGCGAAGCTGGTGCCGGCCACGCCGTCCATCACGCGCGGCGTGGCGCCCAGCATCTCGTAGGGGCGCAGGTGCGAGCCTTCGCCCAGCAGCCACACGTCCATCTCGCCCAGCACGGTGCCGAAGCGGTAGGGGTCTTCCTGCAGGCGCTCTTGGCCGTCAGCCCATCGCACGCGCAGTTGGTAGTGGGCGCCGGCGGGCAGGGCGGTGGGGCCGCCGAAGACGCCGTCGCCATGCAGCCGCGCCAACGGCCAGGCGCGCGCGCCGGCCACGGCCAGCACCGCCGTGGCGCCGGGCAGGAAGGCGCGCACCTCCACGGTGCCATCGGCGCCGAGATGCGGCCCCAGCACGGCAAACGGGTCGCCGTGGCGGCCCAGGCGCAGGGCGTCTATCTCGTCGGGATGCAGCATGGGGCGGGAAACAACCTCGTTCAATGCTTGGGCGCGATGCCCCAGACCTGGCGCGCGTACTCGCCGATGGTGCGGTCCGACGAGAAGAAGCCCATGCCGGCCACGTTGGCGATGGCCTTCTTGGCCCAGGCCTGGCGGTCGCGGTAGAGCGCGTCCACCTTCGACTGGGTTTCGAGGTAGCTGTCGAAATCGGCCAGCAGCATGTAGTGGTCGCCGCCCCAGAGCAGCGAATCGACCAACGGCCGGTAGCGGCCCGGCTCGTCGGGGCTGAACTGGCCGCCGGCGATGGCGTCCAGCACGGCCTTGATCTGAACGTGGCTCTCGTAGATGCGCAGCGGCTGGTAGCCGGCCTGCTTGGCGGCGGCGACCTCGGGCGTCTTCAGGCCGAAGATGAAGATGTTGTCGTCGCCCACCTGCTCGCGGATCTCGATGTTGGCGCCGTCGTCGGTGCCGATGGTCAGCGCGCCGTTGAGCGCCAGCTTCATGTTGCCGGTGCCGCTGGCCTCGGTGCCGGCGGTGCTGATCTGCTCGCTCAGGTCGGCGCCGGGCATGATGACCTCGGCCACGCTGACGCCGTAGTTCGGGATGAACACCAGCTTGAGCTTGCCGCCCAGGCGCGCGTCGTTGTTGATGACCTGGCCGATGTCGTGGATCAGGCGGATGACGTTTTTCGCCGCTACGTAGCTGCTGGCGGCCTTGCCCGCAAAGATGACGGTGCGCGGCACCCAATCCGCCTGCGGTGCGGCCAGCATGGCCTGGTAGCGCGCCACCACCTGCAGCACGTTGAGCAGCTGGCGCTTGTACTCGTGGATGCGCTTGACCTGCACGTCGAAGAGGCTGGCCGGGTCGACCTTCACGCCCGTGGTGGCCTCGATGTGGGCCGCCAGCCGCGCCTTGTTGGCGTGCTTCACGGCCAGGAAGGCGTTGCGGAAGTCTTCGCGCTCGGCGTGCGGCTTCAGGCGCGAGAGCTGCGTCAGGTCGAGCCGCCAGCCGCTGCCGATGGTGCTGTCGATCAGCGAGCTCAGGCTCGGGTTGGCCTGCGCCAGCCAGCGGCGCGGGGTCACGCCGTTGGTCATGTTGGTGAAACGATCGGGCCAGAGGCTGGCGAAGTCGGCGAAGATGGTCTGCACCAGCAGATCAGAGTGCAGCGCCGAGACGCCGTTGACCTTGTGGCTGCCCACGATGGACAGGTGGGCCATGCGCACGCGGCGCTCGCCGGTTTCGTCGATCAGGCTCAGGCGGCGCAGGAAGTCGTTGTCACCCGGGCGGTGCGCGGCGGCCTCGGCCAGGAACTCGGCGTTGATGCGGAAGATGATCTCCAGGTGCCGCGGCAGCACGTGCTGCATCAGGCTGACCGGCCAGGTTTCCAGCGCCTCGGGCATCAGCGTGTGGTTGGTGTAGCTGAACACCTTCTTCGTCACCGCCCAGGCCGACATCCAGCCGAAGCCGTGTTCGTCCACCAGCAGGCGCATCAGCTCGGCCACGCCGATGGCCGGGTGGGTGTCGTTCAGGTGGATGGCCACCTTGTCGGCCAGGTTCGCCAGGTTGCCGTGCTCGGCCAGGTGCCGCGCCAGGATGTCCTGGATGCTGGCGCTGGTGAAGAAGTACTCCTGGCGCAGGCGCAGTTCACGGCCGGCCGGGGTGCTGTCGTTCGGGTAGAGCACCCAGCTGATGTTCTCGTACTGGTTCTTGAACTCGGCCGCGCGCGAGTAGTCGCCGGTGTTGAAGGCGTGCAGGTCGATCTGCGCCGGCGCCACCGCCTTCCACAGCCGCAGCGTGCTCACGCGCTGGGTGCCGTGGCCGGGGATGACCATGTCGTAGGCCTTGGCGTTGACCTCGCCCGCGTGGCGCCAGGTGGGCACGCGCGAGGGGTCGGTGGCCGGCTCCACCCAGCCGCCGAAGCGCACCGGGTAGTGCACGTTGAAGCGCGGAAACTCCCAGGGCGTGCCGTCTTCCAGCCAGGCGTCGGGGCCCTCGACCTGGCGGCCGTCTTGGATGGCCTGCTTGAACATGCCGAACTCGTAGCGGATGCCGTAGCCGAAGCTGGGCAGTTCCTGCGTGGCCATGCTGTCCAGGAAACACGCGGCCAGCCGGCCCAGGCCGCCGTTGCCCAGGGCCGCATCGGGCTCGGTGGCGGCCAGGTCTTCCAGCGTGCTGGCGTGGGCGGCGGCGGCCTTGCCCATCTCGCCTTTCAGGTCCAGCGCGGCCAGCGCGTTGCTGAGCGTGCGGCCGATCAGGAATTCCATCGACAGGTAGTACACGCGGCGTGCCTTGGCCGCGCGGTCGGCGCTGTCGCCGGCCACCCAGCGCTGGGACAAGTGCTCTCTGGCCACCTGGGCCACAGCGTGCATGATCTCGGTGGGCGTGGCCTGCCCGGGCGCGGCGGCCACGGTGTGCAGCAGGTGGCGTTCGATGGCGGCGTCGGCGGTGCTCGCGGGGGCCGCGGCGGCGGTGCGGGTGGACGATTCAGGCATGAGGCTTGCTCGCTCGCAGCCCAGGTGCAAGCACCCGAGCAGGGGTTGGACTGCGGTGAGTGTCTGCGATGGACGCGGCAGCGTCAAATGTTCTGGCGCTTCTGGCGCTGTAGTTTGCCTACATCCGCATTGGAGATCAGGTGATTCCCTCGGGGCTGGTCCTCAAGGCCTGCGATTGACAAATACAACGGAGACAAAGATTTATGCGCCATTTATCAAGCAGTTTATAGCTTTTGAACGCTGAGCTTGGCCGTTCTGGCAGGCTCCGCTGTGCGTGATAGATCTGTAATTTTCTTGCGTCAACACCCCGAGGAACGCTCATGAAACCCATCGATGTGGCCCAGAGCCTGGACCTGCCGCGCCGTGCCGTGGCCCTGGTGCTGGCCGGGGGCCGCGGCAGCCGCCTGAAGAACCTGACCGACAGCCGCGCCAAGCCGGCGGTCTATTTCGGGGGCAAGTTCCGCATCGTCGACTTCGCGCTCAGCAACTGCCTGAACAGCGGCATTCGCCGCATCGGCGTCATCACGCAGTACAAGAGCCACAGCCTGTTGCGCCACCTGCAGCGCGGCTGGGCCTTCCTGAAGAGCGAGATGAACGAGTTCGTCGACCTGCTGCCCGCGCAGCAGCGTGTGGACGAAGAGAGCTGGTACCGCGGCACGGCCGACGCCGTCTACCAGAACCAGGACATCCTGGCCGCCTACCGCGCCGATTACGTGGTGGTGCTGGCCGGCGACCACATCTACAAGCAGAACTACGCCTTGATGCTGGCCGACCACGTGGCCCAGGGGCGCGAGTGCACGGTGGGCTGCATCGAGGTCGACCGCGAGGAGGCCAAGGCCTTCGGCGTGATGGCCATCGACGACGAGCGCCGCATCGTCGATTTCGTCGAGAAGCCGCCCGAGCCGCCCGAGATCCCCGGCAAGCCCGGCCGGAGCCTGGCCAGCATGGGCATCTACATCTTCAATGCGCGCTATCTCTACCGCGAGCTCGAGCGCGACATGAACGACCCGAACTCCAGCCACGACTTCGGCAAGGACATCATTCCCAAGATGGTGAAGGCTGGCGTGGCTGTGGCCCACCCCTTCGAGCTCAGCTGCGTGGGCGGCAAACCCGGCCACCCGCCGTATTGGCGCGACGTGGGCACCATCGATGCCTACTGGGACGCCAACATCGACCTCACGGCCACCGACCCGCTGCTGAACCTGTACGACAACAACTGGCCCATCTGGACCTACCAGCCGCAACTGCCGCCGGCGAAGTTCGTGCACAACGAGCCCGACCGCCGCGGCATGGCCATCGAGAGCCTGGTCTCGGGCGGCTGCATCGTCAGCGGCTCGGTCTTCCGCACGGTGCTGTTCTCGCTGGTGCGGGTGCACTCGCACGCGCAGGTGAACTGGAGCGTGCTGCTGCCCGGCGTGCAGGTGGGGCGCGGCGCGCGGCTGACGCGGGTGGTGGTGGACCGCGACTGCTACATCCCCGACAACCTCGTCATCGGTGAAGATGCGGCGCTGGACGCCGAACGCTTTTACCGCACCGACAGCGGCATCACGCTGGTCACGCGCGACATGCTTCGGCGGCTTTGACGCGCCCGCCGCACCCGGCGAACGCCACCGGGGACGACAGCGAAGGAAGAAGAAAAAGATGAGAGTTCTGCATGTGGCCGCGGAAGTCTTTCCGCTGGTGAAGACCGGGGGCCTCGCCGACGTGGTGGCGGCGCTGCCGCTGGCCCAGGCCCAGCAAGGCGCTGACGTGCGCCTGCTGCTGCCGGGCTACCCGGCGGTGCTGGAGGCGGTGCAGGGCGCGCGCAGCGTCATCGACATCGGTGCCTGCTTCGGCGCCTTGCGCGTGCGCCTGCTGCTGGCACGCATGCCCGGCAGCAAGCTCCCGGTGTACGTGGTCGACGCGCCCTACCTCTACCGCCGTGGCGGCAGCCCTTACCAGGACAGCCAGGGTCAGGAGTGGGCCGACAACCTGCAGCGCTTTGCATTGCTGGGCTGGGTGGCCGCCCACCTGGCCGGCGACGACGCCGACCCGCAGTGGGTGCCCCAGGTGGTGCACGCGCACGATTGGCACGCCGCCATGGCCTGCGCCTACATCCGCGAGCACGGCGCCACCCCAGCCGCCACGGTCTACACCGTGCACAACCTGGCCTTCCAGGGGCTCTTCCCGATGCACGACTGGGCCATGCTGGGCCTGGGTTCGCACCTGATGTCGCCGGCAGGCCTGGAGTTCCACGGCCAGCTCAGCTTCATGAAGGCGGGCCTGAAGTGCGCCGACCGCATCACCACCGTGAGCCCCACCTACGCACAGGAGATCGCCACGCCCGAGTTCGGCTGCGGGCTGGACGGCGTCGTGCGGGGTCGGGGCGCCCATGTGCTCGGCATCCTCAACGGCATCGACCCGGCGCTGTGGAACCCGGCCACCGACCCGGCCATCGCCACGCGGTACGACGCCGAGCGCCCGGCCGGCAAGGCCGATTGCCGCCGAGCGCTGCAGCAAGAGCTCGGCCTGCGGCCCGACGACGGCGCACTGCTGCTGACCGTGGTGAGCCGTTTGACCGCGCAGAAGGGCCTGGACCTGGTGCTCGCGGCCCTGCCCGAGCTGGTGCAGGCGGGTGTGCAGTTCGCAGTGCAGGGCACCGGCGAGCCGGCGCTGGAGGCGGCCTTCCGCATGGCGCAGCAGGCCCACCCGGGGCGGGTGCATGTGCACATCGGCTACGACGAGGCGCGCGCGCACCGCCTGATCGCCGGGGCCGATGTCATCGCGGTGCCTTCGCGCTTCGAGCCTTGCGGCCTGACCCAGATGTACGGCCTGCGCTACGGCACCGTGCCGGTGGTCCGGCGCGTGGGCGGGCTGGCCGACACGGTGAGCGACGGCGTCACCGGCTTCACCTTCGACGCCGCCACGCCAGGCGCCTTCGAGCGCTGCGTGCTGCGCGCCCGCGCCGCGCGGGCCGCACCTGCCGAATGGCAAGGGCTGATGACGCGGGGCATGGCGCAAGAGCTGTCCTGGGCGGGCCCGGCGCGCAGCTACGACGCCCTGTACCGCGAAGCGCTGGCGGCAGGCCGCGCTTCGCCCGCAACGCCTGCCTAGGCCGCGCTCAGGCCAGGCGGGGCTGGAGTTCTCCGCGTGCTTCGGCCCAGGCCAGCAGCTCGGGCAGCGGCACGGGCCGGCAGACCCCGAAACCCTGGGCCATGTCGCAACCCAGCGTGCCCAGCAAGGCCAGCGTGAAGTTGTCTTCCACGCCTTCGGCGATCACGCTCAAGCCCAGGCCATGGGCCAGGCCGACGGTAGAGCGCACGATGTGCACGTCCTGCGCGTTGGCCGTCAGCTCCCTGACGAAGGCACGGTCGATCTTCAGCGAGCGCAGCGGCAGCCGCCGCAGGTAAGCCAGCGACGAGTAGCCGGTGCCGAAGTCGTCGATGTCCAGCGCCAGGCCCTGGCGGGCGAGGTCACCGATGACGGCGGCGGCGCGTTCAGGGTCGTTCATCAGCACGGTTTCGGTGATTTCCAGCGTCAGCGCCTCTGGGGGCAGCCCCGATTGCGCCAGCAGGGCGCGCACCGTTTCGGGAAAGGCCGCGTCCACCATGTTGTGCCCGGAGACATTGACCGCCACGCTGGTGAACAGACCCGCCGCGCGCATCTCGTGCAGCAGCGCCAGCGCCTGCCTGAGCACCTCGTGCGTGAGCAGGCTCATCAGTTCGCCCTTCTCGGCCACGCCGATGAACACCGAAGGCGGTACGCGGCCGTAGCGCGGGTGCTCCCAGCGCAACAAGGCTTCGCAGCCGGCCAGCCGGCCGTCCGCGACCCTCACCTTGGGCTGGAAGTGCAGGCTGAGCTGCTCGGTGCCCAAGGCCTTGCGCAGCTCGGAGATCATCTCCAGGCGGCGGGGCCCGCTGTTGTCGCGCCCGCGGTCGTAGGCACACACGCCAGACGGCTCGGCGTCTGCCCAGCCGAGGGCCACGTCCGCCGCCCGCAGCAACTCTGGCCCCGTGCAGTCGTCGCTGGGCATCGTGGCCGTGCCGATGCGCAGGCGCAGGATCAGCGTCAGCCCCGACACCGTGAAGGGCTGCGCCAGCAGCGCCTGCAGCGCGAGAGCCCGGGCCTGCAGTTCGGCCGCCGGCACCCGCTGCGGCAGGAGCAGCGCGAATTCGCTGGAGGTCAGCCGGTAGGCCTGGCCACCGGCAACCGCCGGTGCGCCCTGCAGGCGGCCGGCCACGGCCTGCAGCAGTTGGTCGCCGCTGCCGCGCCCGAGCGTGTCGTTGATCTGGCGGAAGTCACGCACGTCCAGCAACAGCAGCGTCAGGGCCTGCACCTCGGCCGTGGGTGCGCACAGGTGCTCGATGTCCTGCTGCAGCTTGTCGCGGTTCGGCAGCCCCGTCAGCGCGTCGTGCAGGGCGCGGTGGCGCAGGGTTTCCACATTGCGCGCATTGGCCATGGCCACGGCCAGGGGCGAAGAGGCGAGCTCGAAGGATGCGAGATCGTCATCGGTGAACACGTAGTGCAGGCGCAGCGCCATCACCATCACGCCGACCAGGCTCTGCTCGTGGATCAGCGGTATGCCCAGCAGCGTCTTCAGGCCCGCCGAGCGCGACTCGTGCCACAGGTGCATGTGCTTCGCGGAAGGCCCCCCCACGGCCACCATGCGGCGCTCGCGCAAAGCCAGCCCCACCACCGTGTTCTCGAGCGGCAGGCGGTGCAGTTTTGCCTTGAAGCCTGGGGGCGCGCCGGGCGCGTAAAGGGCCAGCAGCTCGGCGTGCTGCTCGTCGGCTCCGGTCTGGTAGAAGGCCGTCCACGCGCCGGGAAACACATGCGCCAGCTTGGCCACTGCCAGCGCCGCGAACTCCTGTGGCGTGTGGTTCTGGCGCAATTCGGGGGCCATGCTCAGCAGCAGGCCCTGCAGCTGGTCGCGGCGGCGCAGTTCCGTCAGCACCATCAGCTGGGCCGCCAGGTCGGCCAGTCCCACGGCCAGTTCGGTCTGTGCCTCGTCCCAGCCGGTCTGGGCCTCACGGTGCTCGCAACACAGCACGCCCGCCACGCGGCCCGCACGGCGGATGGTGGCGTCGAGCAAGGCCGCGAAACCAGCCGGCACCAGGTAGCTGTCGCGCAGCTCTGCCGTGCGAGGGTCGGCGAGGGCGTCGGCGGCGGCCAGCACACGTTCGTTGGCCAGCGCGTCGAAGTAACGCGGGAAGGTGGATGCGGCCAGCACGTCGCCCGAGGGTTGAGGCCCCTTGCCGCGCTCGCGCCGAGCCAGGCAGACGAGTTGCTGGCCGCGGTCGGTGAACTGCCAGATCGACACCACGTCAGCACCGATGCCACGCTCGGCCACTTCGAGCAGGCGGCTCAAGGCGGCGGCGAAGTGGCCGGTCCACAGGCTTTCGTCCTTTCCCAGGGCCAACAATTGCTGGCGCACGTCGCTCATGCGACGCTCCATGGCCCCGTGGGCCGAAGTCTCTGGGTGAGCGCTCATTCGGACTGCAGACGCGATGAGATCAGAAACGCCTTGATTCTGGCTGTTTCGGCCTCCGTCTGTCACTTCTCATCGCCATGAGGGCGATGGCCGCGAGGCACCGCCTCGGCACTGGCGGTCAAGCCCGAGGGCGCATGGGGCGAAGTGCTGCAGATGGCGGACAGGGCGGGATTCGAACCCGCGGGGGGCTGTTAACCCCCACACGCTTTCCAGGCGTGCGACTTAAACCGCTCATCCACCTGTCCGCTGCAAAGCGCGCATTCTAGCTTTCGGGCGCGGGGCTCACGGCGTGCGCGCGCAACCACTCCATCACGACGAAGTCGAGCGCGCGGGCGTGGGTGCACTCCAGCACCACGGGCGGTGCGCAGCCGTGTTCGTAGGCCTCACGCCACCGCAGTGCGCAGACGCACCAGCGGTCGCCGGGCTTCAGGCCGCGGAAACGGTGCTCGGGCCGCGGCGTGATGAGGTCGTTGCCGCGCTCCATCTGGAAGTTCAGGAACTCCACCGTGACCTTCGCACAGATGACGTGGCTGCCGTGGTCGTTGGCATCCGTGTGGCAGCAGCCGTCGCGGAACCAGCCGGTCAGCGGGTCGTAGCTGCAGGGCACCAGCGCGGTGCCGAGCACGTTCAAGGCGTGGGCGCGGTCCATGCGGGGCTCAGGTCTTGCCGCCCTTGCCGAGCAGGCCCATGGCCGTGCCGATGAGCGCCGAGACCTCGCTCATGTTGCCCGGCACGATCATGGTGTTGTTGGTCTTGGCCAGCTGGCCATAGGCCTCCACCGCCTTCTCGGCCACCTTCAGCTGCACGGCCTGCTCGCCACCCGGCTGCTGGATGGCCGCGGCGATCTTGCGGATGGCATCGGCCGTGGCATCGGCCACCGCCGTGATGGCCGCGGCCTCGCCCAGGGCGTTGTTGATCTCGGCCTGCTTCTCGCCCTCGCTGCGCGCGATGAAGGCTTCGCGTTCGCCGGTGGCGATGTTGATCTGCTCCTGGCGGCGGCCCTCGGAGGCCGCGATCAGCGCGCGCTTCTCGCGCTCGGCCGTGATCTGCGCCTGCATGCTGCGCAGGATCTCGGCCGGCGGCGTGAGGTCCTTGATCTCGTAGCGCAGCACCTTCACGCCCCAGGTCATGGCGGCTTCGTCCAGCGCGTTCACGACGCTGGCGTTGATCAGGTCGCGCTCTTCGAAGGTGCGGTCGAGTTCCATCTTGCCCACCACGCTGCGCAGCGTGGTCTGGGCCAGTTGCGTGATGGCCATCAGGTAGTCGCTGCTGCCGTAGCTGGCGCGCATGGGGTCGGTCACCTGGAAGTACAGGATGCCGTCGACCTGCAACTGCGTGTTGTCCTTGGTGATGCAGACCTGGCTGGGCACGTCCAGCGGCACCTCCTTCAGCGAATGCTTGTAGGCCACGCGGTCGACGAAGGGCACGAGCAGGCTGAGCCCGGGCGTGAGGGTGCGGTCGTACTTGCCCAGGCGCTCGACGACCCAGGCGTTCTGCTGCGGCACGATCTTCAGCGAGCGGATGATGAAGATGACCGCGATGACGGCCACGACGACGGCGATTTCGATTTCCATGGGCGGGGTGCGGCTCGGTGAACGCGGTGGAGAGGGCAGGTGAAAGGAGCAGGTGAAGGGGGCAGGGGGTGGCCGGCGTGTGCCGTTCAGCGCGTGGCGGGTTCCACGCGCAGCTCGTTGCCGTCCAGCGCCACGATGATGTGCTCGCCGGGGGCCGGGCTGCCGCTGCCGGCATGCCGCACCGCCCAGTGGGCGCCCCGGTAGGTGACGCGCGCCGTGCCGCCTTCGTCCCAGGCCGGCACCTGCACGCGCTGGCCGATGTCGATGTTGACATCGGCATTGCTCGGCGCCGGCTGCGCGCGCGGCCGCAGTTTGCGCACGAAGTACCACAGCACCACCGCGCCGCCGCCCACGGCCGAGGCCGTGATGAGCTGCGCCCGGAAGTCCAGGCCGGCCGAAGCCGCCATGGCACCGGCCACTGCGCCCAGGGCCAGCATGAGCAGGTAGAAAGTGCCGGTGGCGAGCTCGGCGGCCACCAGGGCACCGATCGTCAGCACCCACAGCGAGGTCGGGTCTGTGTCCAAGGCGCTTCTCCATCTCCAGGGGTCTTGTGCAGGGCAGTGTAGCCACGCCACACCGTGTCACGGCACGCCCCTACACTTCGCGCTCTCTTGTTCGACCCGAACGACCCCGCCTTCCCTTTTTCCAAGGCCGCGCCATGCTCCGCTTCCGTTTTCCCATCGTCATCATCGACGAAGACTTCCGTTCGGAGAACACCTCCGGCTTCGGCATCCGCGCGCTGGCCGAGGCCATCGAGAAGGAAGGTTTCGAGGTCCTGGGCGCCACGAGCTACGGCGACCTGAGCCAGTTCGCGCAGCAGCAAAGCCGCGCCAGCGCCTTCATCCTGAGCATCGACGACGAAGAGTTCACACCCGGGCCCGAGCTCGATCCGGCGGTGCTGAACCTGCGCAAGTTCATCCAGGAGATCCGCTTCAAGAACGCGGACATCCCGATCTACATCTACGGCGAGACGCGCACCAGCCAGCACATCCCGAACGACGTGCTGCGCGAGCTGCACGGCTTCATCCACATGTTCGAGGACACGCCGGAATTCGTGGCGCGCCACATCATCCGCGAGGCGCGCAGCTACCTCGACGGCCTGGCGCCCCCGTTCTTCAAGGCGCTGATGGACTACGCGCAGGACGGCAGCTACAGCTGGCACTGCCCGGGCCACAGCGGCGGCGTGGCGTTTCTGAAGAGCCCGGTGGGGCAGATGTTCCACCAGTTCTTCGGCGAGAACATGCTGCGCGCCGACGTGTGCAACAGCGTGGAAGAACTCGGCCAGCTGCTCGACCACACCGGCCCGGTGCTGCAGAGCGAGCGCAACGCCGCGCGCATCTTCAACGCCGACCACTGCTTCTTCGTCACCAACGGCACCAGCACCAGCAACAAGATGGTGTGGCACCACACGGTGGCGCCGGGCGACGTGGTGGTGGTCGACCGCAACTGCCACAAGAGCATCCTGCACAGCATCATCATGACGGGGGCGGTGCCGGTCTTCCTGCCGCCCACGCGCAACCACTACGGGATCATCGGCCCCATCCCCGAGAGCGAGTTCTCGCCCGAGGCCATCCGCGCCAAGATCGCCGCCAACCCGCTGCTGGCCGGGGTGGACCCGGCCACCGTGAAGCCGCGCATCCTGACGCTGACGCAGAGCACCTACGACGGCGTGCTCTACAACACCGAGACCATCAAGCACGCGCTGGACGGCTACATCGACACGCTGCACTTCGACGAGGCCTGGCTGCCGCACGCGGCCTTCCACACCTTCTACGGCCCGTACCACGCGATGGGCAAGAAGCGCCCGCGTCCGAAGGATCAGCTCGTCTTCGCGACGCAGAGCACGCACAAGCTGCTGGCCGGCATCAGCCAGGCCAGCCAGGTGCTGGTGCAAGACGCGCAAGAGCGCAAGCTAGACCGCCACCTCTTCAACGAGGCCTACCTGATGCACACCAGCACCAGCCCGCAGTACGCCATCATCGCCAGCTGCGACGTGGCCGCGGCGATGATGGAAGCGCCTGGCGGCCCGGCCCTGGTGGAAGAGAGCATCCAGGAGAGCCTGGACTTCCGCCGCGCGATGCGCAAGGTGGATGCCGACTTCGGCGACCAGGACTGGTGGTTCACCGTCTGGGGCCCGGAGACGCTGGCGGCCGAAGGCATCGGCCACAGCCGCGACTGGGTGCTCAAGGCCAACGAGCCCTGGCACGGCTTCGGCGACCTGGCCGACGGCTTCAACCTGCTCGACCCCATCAAGTGCACGCTGATCACCCCGGGCCTGGGCGTGAACGGCCAGTTCGCCGAGACCGGCATCCCGGCCAGCATCGTCACCAAGTTCCTGGCCGAGCACGGCGTGGTGGTGGAGAAGACGGGCCTGTACTCCTTCTTCATCATGTTCACCATCGGCATCACCAAGGGCCGCTGGAACACGCTGCTCACCGCGCTGCAACAGTTCAAGGACGACCACGACCGCAACGCGCCGCTGTGGCGCATCCTGCCGGAGTTCTGCGCCGCCCATCCGCGCTATGAGCGCATGGGCTTGCGCGACCTCTGCCAGGCCATCCACCAGACCTATGCCAAGGGCGACATCGCGCGGCTGACGACCGAGATGTACCTGTCAGACATCGTGCCGGCCATGAAGCCCAGCGACGCCTACGCGCACATCGCGCACCGCAAGACCGAGCGAGTGCCGATTGACCAGTTGGAAGGCCGCATCACCACCAGCCTGCTGACGCCTTACCCGCCGGGCATCCCGCTGCTGATCCCGGGTGAGCGCTTCAACAAGAAGATCTGCGACTACCTCCGCTTCACGCGCGAGTTCAATGCCGCCTTCCCGGGCTTCGACACCGACGTGCACGGCCTCGTGGAAGAAGAAGTGCCGGGCGAGGGCCGGCGCTACTACGTCGACTGCATCCAGGCCTGAGGCCTGCACAGCGAGGGCGGGGCTGCGGCCCCGGGCCCTCGATCCACCTCACTCGGTCGGAGCCATCATGCCCTGGCTGAAACCGCCGTCGACATAGGTGATCTCGGCCGTCACGCCGCCGGCCAGGTCGGACAGCAGGAAGGCGGCGACGTTGCCCACGTCCTCGATGGTGACGTTGCGGCCCAGCGGCGAGGCGCTGGCCACCATGCCCAGCAGCTTGCCGAAATCCTTGATGCCGCTGGCCGCCAGCGTCTTGATGGGGCCGGCCGAGATGCCGTTCACACGGATGCCGCGTTTGCCCATGCTGGCCGCCAGGTAGCGCACGCTGGCCTCCAGGCTGGCCTTGGCCAGGCCCATGGTGTTGTAGTTCGGCACCGCGCGCAGCGCGCCCAGGTAGCTGAGCGTCAGCAGCGCGCCGCCCGTGCGCAGGTAGGGCAGCGCGGCTTTGGCCATGGCCGGGAAGCTGTAGGCCGAGATTTCGTGCGTGATGCGGAAGTTCTCGCGCGTCAGGCCGTCGAGAAAGTCGCCGGCGATGGCTTCGCGCGGGGCGAAGCCGATGCTGTGCACGAAACCATCGAACTGGCCCCAGGCGGCGCCCAGGCCTTCGAACATGGCCTGGATCTGCTCGTCGCTGCTGACGTCGCAATCGAAGATCAGTTCGGTGCCCAGTTCCTTGGCGAACTCGACGGTGCGGTCTTTGAAGCGCTCGCCCACGTAGCTGAGCGCCACCTCGGCGCCTTGCGCACGGCAGGCCTTGGCGATGCCGAAGGCGATCGAACGGTTGGACAGCACCCCAGTGATGAGGAAGCGCTTGCCGGCGAGGAATCCCATGCGTGTCTCCAGATGGCGGGCGCCGCGCGGTGCACGGCCCCGGTTTTGAGCGGGCGCGATTCTGTCACGCAGGAGGGGCGCCACTTCGGGGCGGTGCAGCGTGGTGTGCGCACCACGTTCAGGCGCTGCGGCTCCAGAAGGGCGGGTGCCGGCACGGTTGCTGCCTGTCACGTTCGCCGGTTATACTTCTGGTTTTCCGGGTAATGCTGCGTGGGCGGAATCTTCCAGCCCATTTTTTTTGCTTGATCGACGCTGATGAAGCGCCCCTGCCCCCTGCAGAGGCCGTGCACCGCACGGTGCCTGCCAGGGCCGGCGCTTCAGATGACCGGTCTTGGCGGCGCGCCCGGCGACAGGGGCGGCTGGCAAGAAGCCCGTTGGTTCACAGCGGGCCCAGAGAGCGTATCGGTCGGATCAGGCAAAAAGCGGACAAGCAGCGTTTGAACAGCAAAAACCTCAAGGCCGGCGGCAAGGTTGCCGGCTTATCCACAGCGCAAGATACACGCAAGGGCGGCGGCAAAAGCCGCGTGGCTGGCGTGGGCGGCGCTGCGCGTGATGGTTTTCGCACGCCGCGCCCTCCGCGTGAGCCCCGCCCGGTGCCGGAAGGCGAGCGCGTGGGTTGGCGTGAAGCCATCAACGCCACGGTGGCGGGTCTGGGTTTCGACGTGGTGGATGTGGAGCGTGCGCCGCGCGGCCTGCTGCGCATCACCATCGACCGCCAGCCGGGCCGCGCTTACCCGATCCCCAGCGAATTCGTGCTGGTCGAGGACTGCGAGCAGGTCACGCGCCAGCTGCAGTACGCGCTGGAAGTGGAAGGGCTCGATTACAGCCGGCTCGAGGTGTCCTCGCCGGGTCTGGACCGGCCGCTGAAGACCGAGGCCGATTACGAGCGTTTCAGTGGCGAGGCCGTGAACATCGTGTTGAAGACGCCTTTCCAGGGCCGCAAGAACTGGCAGGGCGTGCTGCAGCGCGCGGTGCCCGAAGCCGTGCTGGCCGAGCCGGCAGAAGCCGGCGCGGCTGCGCCCGTGAGCGGCTGGCAACTGGTCTTCAAGCAAGGCAAGGCCGAGCAGGTGCTCGGTTTCAATTTCGACGAAGTGCGCGAGGCTCGCCTCGTGCCTGTGGTGGATTTCAAGGGCCGCAAGCCCCGCGGTGACGCGGCGGCGGGCGAGCCGGCTGGTGAGGCGCCCGACGCGGCGGCCGCGCCGGGCACAGATGGAGGCTAGGGACTGATGAATCGCGAAATGCTGATGCTGGTGGACGCCATCTCGCGCGAGAAGACGGTGGACCGCGAGGTCGTCTTCGGCGCCGTCGAGGCCGCGCTCGCCTCGGCGACGAAGAAGCTCAACGGCGGCGAGGTCGACATTCGCGTCGCCGTCGACCGCGAGACCGGCGAGTACGAGACCTTCCGCCGCTGGCTCGTCGTGCCCGACAGCGCCGGCCTGCAGAACCCCGATGCCGAGGAACTGCTCTCCGACGCGCTGGAGCGCATTCCCGACATCGAGGAAGGCGACTACATCGAAGAGGCCATCGAGTCGCTGACCATCGGCCGCATCGGTGCGCAGGCGGCCAAGCAGGTCATCCTGCAGAAGATCCGCGATGCCGAGCGCGAGCAGCTGCTCAACGACTTCCTCGCCCGCGGCGAGAAGATCTTTGTCGGCACCGTCAAGCGCCTGGACAAGGGCGACATCATCGTCGAGAGCGGCCGCGTCGAAGGGCGCCTGAAGCGCAGCGAGATGATCCCCAAGGAAAACCTGCGCAGTGGCGACCGCGTGCGCGCTTTCCTGATGGGCATCGACCCCACGCAGCGCGGCCCGCAGATCATGCTCAGCCGCAGCGCCCCGGGTTTCATGATCGAGCTGTTTGCCCAGGAAGTGCCCGAGATCGAGCAGGGCCTGCTGGAGATCAAGAGCTGCGCCCGCGACCCGGGCAGCCGCGCCAAGATCGCCGTCATCAGCCACGACCGCCGCGTCGACCCCATCGGCACCTGCGTCGGTGTGCGCGGCTCGCGGGTCAACGCCGTCACCAACGAGATCGCGGGTGAGCGCGTGGACATCGTGCTGTGGTCGGAAGACCCGGCGCAGTTCGTCATCGGCGCGCTGGCCCCGGCCAACGTGGTGAGCATCGTCGTCGACGAAGAGCGCCATGCCATGGACGTGGTGGTCGACGAAGAGAACCTCGCCATCGCCATCGGCCGCGGCGGTCAGAACGTGCGTCTTGCAAGCGAACTGACCGGCTGGCGCATCAACATCATGACGGCCGAGGAGAGCCAGGCCAAGCAGGCCACCGAAAGTGAATCGGTGCGCCAGCTCTTCGTCGACAAGCTCGACGTCGACGCCGAAGTGGCCGACATCCTGATCGCCGAAGGTTTCAGCAGCCTGGAAGAGGTGGCCTACGTGCCGCTGCAGGAAATGCTGGAGATCGAAAGCTTCGACGAGGACACCGTGCACGAACTGCGCACCCGTGCCAAGGACGCGCTGCTGACGATGGAGATCGAGAAGGAAGAGAAGGTCGAGGAGGTGTCGCAGGACCTGCGCGACCTCGAAGGTCTCAACCCCGAGCTGATCGCCAAGCTGGCCGGGGGTGGCATCCACACCCGCGACGACCTGGCCGACCTGGCCGTCGACGAGCTCACCGACATGACCGGCATTGATGACGAGGCTGCCAAGGCTTTGATCATGAAGGCCCGCGAGCACTGGTTCAACGTCTGAACGCCAGACTGAACTGCTGTAACGCCCGCACCGAACACCCGAGGAAAACGCACCCATGGCCGTGACCACTGTCGCCCAATTCGCAGCCCAGCTTGGCCGCCCCACCACGGCCCTGATCGAGCAGCTGCAATCGGCCGGCGTGACCAAGCAGTCACCGGACGACGCGCTGACCGAATCGGACAAGGAGCGTCTGCTCGACTACCTGCGCAACGCCCACGGCACCAGTGCCGGCGCCGAGCGCAAGAAGATCACGCTGACGAAGAAGACCTCCACCGAGATCAAGCAGGCCGACGCCAGCGGGCGTGCCCGCACCATCCAGGTGGAAGTGCGCAAGAAGCGGGTGTTCGTCAAGCGCGACGATGCGTCGCCAGCCACCGAGGAAACCGGCCCGAGCGCGGAAGACCTTGACCTGCAGCGCCGCGAGGAAGAAGCGCGCGCCCAGGCCGAAGCCATCCGCAAGCAGGAAGAAGAGCTGGCCGAAGCGCGCCGCGTGCGTGAAGAGCAGGAGCGCGCCGCGCGCGAAGCCGCTGAAGCGGCTGCTGCCGCCGCCGCAGCCCTGGCCCGCGCTGCCGCGCTGGAGACGCCCAAGCCCGTGCGCAAGGGGGCGAAGGTCGACGCCGAGAAGGCCGCCACCGAGAAGGCCGCGGAAAAGGCCTCGGAAGCTGCTGCCGAGGCGAAGGCCGCCGAGGCCGCTGCAGCCGCCGAGCCGCCCAAGCCCGTGGAGCCGGCCAAGCCGCTGCTGCGCGTGGTGAAGGCCGCCGACAAGGCCGCCGAAGACACCGCCAAGGCCGAAGACCTGGCCCGCCGCCGCAAGGCCGCCGAGGCCGAAGCCGCCGCCATCCGCGCGATGATGAACGCGCCGAAGAAGGTGCTGGTGGCCAAGAAGCCGGAAGAGCCCAAGCCGGCCGAAGCCGCGAAGGAAGCCATCAAGGGCACCATCCACAAGCCCACGGCCAAGCCAGGCGCGCCGGGTGCGACCACTGCGGTGGCCAAGCCGGGCGACAAGAAGCAGGTCAAGAGCGAGAAGCTCAGCAGCAGCTGGGCCGACGACGCCGCCAAGAAGCGCGCCGCGCTCAAGACGCGGGGCGACAGTGGTGCCGGCCGGCCGGGCTGGCGCGCGCCGCGCGGCGGTGCACGCCGCGGCGGCACCGAGGGCGGGCCGAGCTTCACGCCGGCGCCCGAGGCGCAGGTGCAAGAGGTGCACGTGCCCGAGACCATCTCGGTGGCCGACCTCGCGCACAAGATGAGCGTGAAGGCCTCCGAGGTCATCAAGCAGCTGATGAAGCTGGGCCAGATGGTCACCATCAACCAGCAGCTCGACCAGGAGACGGCGATGATCGTCGTCGAGGAAATGGGCCACAAGGCGCTGGCCGCCAAGCTGGACGACCCGGAAGCCTTCACCGAAGAAGAAACCGCGCTGCACGACGCCGCCGACCAGCTGCCGCGTGCACCGGTCGTCACGGTGATGGGCCACGTCGACCACGGCAAGACCAGCCTGCTGGACTACATCCGCCGCGCCCGTGTGGCCGCGGGTGAGGCCGGCGGCATCACGCAGCACATCGGCGCCTACCACGTGGAAACGCCGCGCGGCATGATCACCTTCCTCGACACCCCGGGCCACGCCGCGTTCACCGCGATGCGCGCCCGCGGTGCCAAGGCCACCGACATCGTCATCCTGGTGGTGGCGGCCGACGACGGCGTGATGCCGCAGACCAAGGAAGCCATCGCCCACGCGAAGGCCGCCGGCGTGCCCATCGTCGTGGCGATGAACAAGATCGACAAACCCGATTCCAACCTCGAGCGCGTGAAGAGCGAACTCGTGGCCGAGGGCGTGATCCCCGAAGATTTCGGTGGCGATTCGCCTTTCGTGGGCGTCTCGGCCAAGGTCGGCACGGGCATCGACACGCTGCTGGAGCAGGTGCTGCTGCAGGCCGAAGTGCTGGAACTGGTGGCGCCGAAAGACGCCCCGGCCAAGGGCCTGGTCATCGAAGCCAAGCTCGACAAGGGGCGCGGCCCGGTGGCCACGGTGCTGGTGCAGAGCGGCACGCTCAAGAAGGGCGATGTCGTGCTGGCCGGCAGCAGCTATGGCCGCGTGCGTGCCATGCTGGACGAAGACGGCCACGCCACCGAGAGCGCCGGCCCGTCGATGCCGGTGGAGATCCAGGGCCTGACCGAAGTGCCGCAGGCCGGTGACGAGTTCATGGTGCTGGGCGACGAGCGCCGTGCGCGCGAAATCGCCACCTTCCGCCAGGGCAAGTACCGCGAAGTGACGCTGAACAAGCGCCAGGCCGCCAAGCTGGAAGGCATGTTCGAGAACATGGGCGAAGGCGCCGCGCAGACGCTGAGCCTGATCGTCAAGGCCGACGTGCAGGGTTCGCAGGAAGCGCTGGCCCAGAGCCTGCTCAAGCTGAGCACGGCCGAGGTGAAGGTGCAGATCGTGCACGCCGCCGTGGGTGGCATCACCGAGAGCGACATCAACCTGGCCATCGCCAGCAAGGCGGTTGTCATCGGCTTCAACACGCGGGCCGATGCCGGTGCGCGCAAGCTGGCCGAAGGCAACGGCGTCGACATCAAGTACTACAACATCATTTACGACGCGGTCGACGAGATCAAGGCGGCGATGGGCGGCATGCTGGCCCCTGAGCAGCGTGAAGAGGTCATCGGCACCGCCGAGATCCGCACGGTGTTCGTGGCCAGCAAGATCGGCACCGTGGCCGGCAGCTACATCACCGCCGGCCAGGTGGTGCGCAACGCCAAGTTCCGCCTGCTGCGCGACAACGTGGTGATCTACACCGGCGAGATCGAATCGGTGAAGCGCCTGAAGGACGACGTGCGCGAGGTCAAGGAAGGCTTCGAGTGCGGCATCAAGCTGAAGAACTACAACGACATCAAGGAAGGCGATCAGCTCGAGTTCTTCGAGGTGAAGGAAGTGGCACGGACGCTGTAAGGCGGATTTGCCCTCACCTGCAAACCCCGCCTGCTGCAAAGTAGGCGGGGTTTGTACTTAAAGGTCTGCACCCATGCGACACAAGAAGTCAGTCCCCAATCGCAGCTACCGCGTCGCCGACCAGATCCAGCGCGACGTGGCCGAACTCATCCGCGATCTGAAGGATCCGCGGCTGGGCATGGTCACGATCAACAGCGTGGAAGTCACGCCCGACTACGCACACGCGCAGGTCTACTTCTCGGTGCTGGTGGGCACGCCCGAGGACAGCGCCGCGGCGCTGAACGAGGCTGCGGGTTTCATCCGCAACGGGCTCTTCAAGCGCCTGGCCATCCACACCGTGCCGACGCTGCACTTCCATTACGACAAGACCACCGAACGCGCCGCCGACCTCTCGGCCTTGATCGCCAAGGCCAACAGCGTGCGCGCCAAAGAAGACTGAGCGATGAACGCCCCGGCGCCGCGTGTGCGCACCCCCCGCAAGCCGCTGCATGGTGTGCTCTTGCTCGACAAGCCCCTGGGCTGGACGAGCAACGACGCCCTGCAGAAGGCCAAGGGTATGCTGCGCGCGGAGAAGGGGGGCCACACCGGCACGCTGGACCCGCTGGCCACGGGGCTGCTGCCGCTGTGTTTCGGCGCGGCCACCAAGTTCAGCCAGGTCAGCCTGGACGCCGACAAGCGCTACACCGCCACGTTGCGCCTGGGCCAGCGCACCACCACGGGCGACCGTGAGGGCGAAGTCATCGCCGAGGGCCCGCTGCCCACCGAGCGTGCCGCCATCGAGGCCGCCTGCCACCGCCACACCGGCGACATCCTGCAGACACCGCCCATGCACTCGGCGTTGAAGCACGAGGGCAAGGCGCTGTACGAGTACGCACGGGCCGGCGTGGAGGTCGAACGCCCGGCGCGCGCCGTGACGATTCACGCCATCGACATCCTCGAGTGGCATGCTGAGTGCTTGGTACTGGACGTGAGCTGCAGCAAAGGCACCTACATCCGCACGCTGGCCGAAGACATCGGCCAGGCGCTGGGCTGCGGCGCGCACCTGAGTGCCCTGCGCCGCACCGGCAGCGGGCCCCTGCGCGTGGAAGACGCCATCACCCTGGAAGCCCTGCAGGCCCTGAGCGAAACCGCACGTGAAGCCCGGCTGCGCCCGGCCGACAGCCTGCTGGCCGCGTGGCCGGCGGTGCACCTGCCCGACGACGAAGCGGGCCGTTTCCTGAACGGGCTGCGCCGGCGCGTGGGCCTGGCCGATACACCGGCCGTGCGCGTGTACCGGCGCCCGCCGGAACCCCCCGACGCCCCGGTGGCCTTTCTAGGCACCGCCCACATCAGCGCAGGCGAATTGATCGCAGACCGCCTGCTGAGCCCCATCGAAGTCCAGGAAACACCGTCATGAGCACCCGAGCCATCCGCAACGTCGCCATCATCGCCCACGTCGACCACGGCAAGACCACCATGGTCGACCAACTGCTGCGCCAGAGCGGCACCTTCGCCGAACACGAGAAGGTCGTCGACACCGTGATGGACAGCAACGCCATCGAACGCGAGCGCGGCATCACCATCCTGGCCAAGAATTGCGCCGTCAGCTGGGAAGGCACGCACATCAACATCGTCGACACCCCGGGCCACGCCGACTTCGGCGGCGAGGTGGAGCGTGCGCTGAGCATGGTCGACGGCGTGGTGCTGCTGATCGACGCGCAGGAAGGCCCGATGCCGCAGACCCGCTTCGTCACGAAGAAGGCGCTGGCGCTGGGCCTGAAGCCCATCGTCGTGGTGAACAAGGTCGACAAGCCGGGCGCCAAGCCCGACGCCGTGGTCAACGCCGCCTTCGACCTCTTCGACAAGCTCGGTGCCAACGACGAACAGCTCGACTTCCCCGTCGTCTACGCCTCGGGCATCAACGGCTGGACCTCGCTGGAAGAAGGCGAGCCCGGCGCGCAGTGGGGCCCCGACATGTCGGCCCTGTTCAACACCATCCTCAAGCACGTGCCCTCGCACCAGGGCGACCCGGCGGCACCCCTGCAACTGCAGATCTCGGCGCTGGACTACAGCACCTTCGTCGGCCGCATTGGCGTGGGGCGCATCAACGCCGGCACCATCAAGCCCGGCATGGACGTGGTGGTGATGGAAGGCCCCGAAGGCAAGGCCACCAAGGGTCGCGTCAACCAGGTGCTGACCTTCCAGGGCCTGGACCGCGTGCAGGTGACGTCGGCCGGCCCGGGCGACATCGTGCTGATCAACGGCATCGACGAGATCGGCATCGGCGTGACCGTCACCGACCCCGTCACGCCGGCCCCGCTGCCGATGCTGAAGGTCGACGAGCCGACGCTGACCATGAACTTCTGCGTCAACACCAGCCCGCTGGCCGGCCGTGAAGGCAAGTACGTCACCAGCCGCCAGATCTGGGACCGCCTGCAGAAAGAGCTGCAGAGCAACGTGGCGCTGCGCGTGAAGGAAACCGACGAAGACGGCGTCTTCGAGGTGATGGGCCGCGGCGAACTGCACCTGACCATCCTGCTGGAAAACATGCGCCGCGAAGGCTACGAGCTGGCCGTGAGCAAGCCGCGCGTGGTGTTCCAGACCATCAATGGCGAGAAGTGCGAGCCCATCGAGCTGGTGACGGCCGACGTGGAAGAGCAGCACCAGGGCGGCGTGATGCAGGCCCTGGGCGAGCGCAAGGGCGAGCTGGTGAACATGGAACCCGATGGCCACGGCCGCGTGCGCCTGGAGTACCGCATTCCGGCGCGCGGCCTCATCGGCTTCTCCAACGAGTTCATGAACCTCACGCGCGGTTCGGGCCTGATCAGCAACATCTTCGACGGCTACGAGCCGCACCGGGGCGAGATCGCCAGCCGCAAGAACGGCGTGCTGATCAGCATGGACGCCGGTGAGATCTTCACCTACGCGCTGGGCAAGCTCGACGACCGCGGCCGCATGTTCGTGAAGCCGAACGACCCGGTGTACGAGGGCATGATCGTCGGCATCCACAACCGCGACAACGACCTCGTCGTCAACGCCACGCGCACCAAGCAGCTGACCAACTTCCGCGTCAGCGGCAAGGAAGACGCGATCAAGATCACGCCCCCGATCGACCTGACGCTGGAGTACGGTGTGGAGTTCATCGAGGACGACGAACTGGTGGAGATCACGCCCAAGAGCATCCGCGTGCGCAAGCGCCACCTGAGCGAGCACGAGCGCAAGCGCGCCAGCCGCGAGGCGGCCTGAAGCCCCGGTGGCCGGTGGCATGACCCACCGCCAGGCGGTGCGCAAGCCGTGACACACCGCCAGGCGGTGTGGTGCATGGTGCTGGCCACGCTGATGTGGAGCATCGCGGGCGTGGTCTCGCGATTCCTCGAATCGGCCAGCGGCTTTGAAGTCACCTTCTGGCGCAGCGCCTTCAACGCGCTGGCTCTGGTGCTGCTGCTGGGCGTGATGAAGGGCCCCGGCCCCTTGTGGGCCACGCTGCGCCGGGGTGGCCGCGCGCTGTGGCTCAGCGGGGCCTGCTGGGCCGTGATGTACACGGCCTTCATGATGGCGCTCACGCTCACCAGCGTGGCCAATGTGCTGGTCACCATGGCCATCGGCCCGCTGTTCACTGCGCTGTTGTCGCGTGCCGTGCTGGGCCACCGGCTGGCACCGCGCACCTGGGCCGCCATTGCGCTCGCCGGCGTGGGCATCGCCTGGATGTACGGCCAGGAGGTGCAGGCCAGCGACCCGCGCGCGCTGCTGGGCATGGGGGTGGCCCTGGCCGTGCCCATCGCCGCCGCGGTGAACTGGACGCTGCTGCAGCACCTGAAAACGCGCCAGCACCTCGGCGACACACCGCCTGACATGCTGAGTGCGGTGCTCGTCGGTGCGCTGCTGTCGGCCGCAGTGACGCTGCCGCTGGCCTGGCCGCTGTCCGCCTCGCCGCACGACCTGGGCCTGCTCGCCTTGTTGGGCACGGTGCAACTGGCCATCCCCTGCCTGATGGCGGTGGCCGTGGCACGGGTGCTGAGCGGGCCGGAGGTGTCGCTGCTGGGCCTGCTGGAGGTGCTGTTCGGCGTGTTGTGGGCCTGGCTCGGCGCCGGTGAAGCACCTTCGCTCGCGGTGCTGGGCGGGGGCGGGCTGGTGCTGCTGGCCTTGGTGGGCAACGAAGCGCTGGCCCTGCGAAAGCGTGTCCAGGAAGCCGGCTGAACACGGCTTGAACCTTTCCGGGTGCACACCCTCCGAGTGCGGGGGGACCCAGGGTCCCCTGTCAGAGCTTGCAGGTCCCAGCCTCCAGCCCGGCGCTTATCGTGCGGCGCAGACCGCCCGGCAGCGCATGCCCACGGCGGCAGTGCTCAGGGTGGCACGGTGCCGTGCAGGTGCCGGCCGGGGGAACGGGCTGCCCGCTGCGGCGGGCGGCCCGATTTTCCTGCCGGGGCCGGGCTAGCCCTCAGGCCGGGCGCGCGTGCGTCGGCCTAGCATGCCAACCGCCGCAGGCTTGCGGTTTGCACGGGGCCCTTGCATGCAACAACTCTCCGGCCTGGACGCCACCTTCCTCTACCTCGAAACGGCCGAGATGCCCATGCACGTGGGCGCGCTGCACCTCTTCGAGCTGCCGGCCGGCAGCAAGGGCAAGTTCGTCACCGCGCTGCGCAAGCACATCGAGAGCCGGCTGCCCATCACGCCGGTGCTGCGCCGCCGGCTGTGGTGGATGCCGCTGAACCTGGCCAACCCGGCCTGGGTGGATGCCGTGCCCGATCTCAAGCAGCACATCGTGGAGGTGAAGCTGCCCAAGGTGAACGGCCAGGCGCCCGGCCTGCCCGAGCTGGAAGCCGCGGTCTCGGCCTTGCACCCCGTGCTGCTCGACCGCAGCAAGCCGCTGTGGAAATTCCATGTCTTCGAAGGCCTGGCCCCGGGCCCCAGCGGCGCGCGCCGCGTGGCGCTGTACACGCAGTTGCACCACGCCGCGGTGGACGGCCAGGCCGCGGTGGCGCTGGCCAACGCCATCCTCGACGTGACCCCCACGCCACGCGCCATCGAGGTGAAACCTTCGCGCCGCACCCGCACCTTCAAGCTGGAGATGACGGAGATGCTGCGCGGCGTGATCGGTGGCCAGGCGCAGAAGGTGGCCGAGATCGTGCGCAACCTGCCCGCCACCGTGGGCACGCTGAAGAACGCGGCGACTTCAGTGGTTTCGGCCTCGTCGCTGCTCACGGGCAAGGCCGGCCCCAGCAACCTCACGCTGGCGCCGCGCACGCCGCTGAACGTCTCGGTGAGCAGCGGCCGCGCCTTCGCCACCGTGACGCTGCCGCTGGGCGAGATCAAGGCCATCGGCCGCGCCTTCGAGGCCACCATCAACGACATGGTGCTGATGCTGTGCAGCACCGCGCTGCGCCGGCACTACGCCAAGCAGCGTGTGCTGCCGCGCAAGAGCCTGGTGGCCGCGGTGCCGATCTCGCTGCGCGAGAAGGGTAACACCGACGCCGACAACCAGGCCAGCATGAGCTTCATCAGCCTGGGCACGAACATCGCAGACACGAAGAAGCGCCTGGCCCACGTGAAGGCGGCGACAGCCTCGATGAAGAGCACGATGGGGCAGTTGAAGAGCATCCTGCCGACGGACTTCCCGTCGCTGGGTGTGCCCTGGCTGATCGAGGCCGCCACGGCGCTGTACGGCAAGGCCAAGGTGGCCGACCGCATCCCGCAGGTGGCCAACGTCGTCATCAGCAACGTGCCCGGCCCACCGGTGCCGCTGTACATGGCCGGTGCGCGCATGGTGACGAACTACCCGGCCTCCATCGTCGTGCACGGCATGGCGCTGAATATCACCGTGCAGAGCTACGACCAGAGCCTGGATTTCGGCCTCATGGCGGATGCCGCAGCCATGCCCGACGTGCGCGAGTTCGCCGAGGCCCTGCGCATCGCCTTCGACGACCTGCGTGCGCTGCCGCGGCCCGGCGAAGACGACCCCGACGCACCGCCGCCCCTGGGCCTGGTGCGCCAGACCACCGAGCGCCTGGGCAGCAGCCTGGGCAAGGCGGCCAGAGGGGTGGTGGGGGGCATGGTCGGCAGTGTCGTCAGCGGCGTTACTCGCGGCGTCACCCGCGGTGTGATGGGCGGCGTGGTCGACGCGGCTGTCTCGCAAGTGACAAGGCGCCCCCGGGCAAGCGATAAGCCTGCTGAGGTGGCGCCCCCAAAAAAGAAGCGCCGTGCCGGCTAGCATGCCCGCATGAGTGTTCCGATGCGCCGGCGCAAGCCGGTGGTTGAAGCGGCCGACGCGCCGCGCCCGCAGACCGATCCCTTCGCGCCGCTGGACGCGCGCGAGCTCGTCGAGGCCCCGGGCCCGCTGCTGCTGATGCTGGAGGCGCGTGCCCCCTGGGAGTACGCCGCCATGGTGGCCGCCGCGCCCTGGCTGAAGCGACTGCCGGTCGGCGACGGCCACCCGGTGCTGGTCTACCCGGGCCTGGGCGCGGCCGACATCACCACGCTGCCCTTGCGCAACTTCCTGCGCGAACGCGGCTATACGCCGTATGCGTGGAAGCAGGGCTTCAACTTCGGCCCCAAGCACGGCGTGCTGGATCGTTGCCGTGAACAGCTGCAGCAGGTGGCCGCGCGCCACGGCCAGCCGGCCAGCCTGATCGGCTGGAGCCTGGGCGGCGTCTACGCGCGCGAGCTGGCCAAGGAGCAGCCGCAGAACGTGCGCTGCGTCATCACGCTGGGCACGCCCTTCAACGGGCACCCGCGCGCCACCAACGCCTGGCGCTTCTACGAAATGGTCAGCGGCCAGAGCACGCACGACCCGGCGCTGATCGAGCAGATCCGCGGCCTGCCGCCTTGCCCCACCACCTCGATCTACAGCAAGACCGACGGCGTCGTGGCCTGGCAGTGCAGCCTGAACCCCGAGCACCCGCAGGCCGAGAACATCGAGGTGCATGCCAGCCACATCGGCATGGGCATGAACCCGCTGGCGCTCTACGCCATCGCCGACCGCCTGCGGCAAGACCCGCAGCAATGGCAGCGTTTCGACGTGCAGGGCGCGCGGCGCTGGTTCTACAAGGTCACGCACCACGCGCCGCTGCGGTCAGCCGGGCTGTAGGGCCGTGCGCATCGTCGCCAACGGCATCGGCATCGAGATCGACGACCAGGGTCCGCCGGGCGGCGAGCCGGTGTTGTTGATCATGGGCCTGGGCATGCAGCTCGTGGCCTGGCCCGAAGAGATGGTGCAGGCCCTGGTGGCGCACGGCTTCCGCGTCATCCGCCTGGACAACCGCGATATCGGCCTCAGCCAGCACTTCGACCACCTCGGCGTGCCCAGCATCGCCGCCGGCGCCGTGCGCCACACGCTGGGCCTGGCCGTGGCCTCGCCCTACAGCCTGGCCGACATGGCGCAGGACGCCGTGGGCGTGCTCGATGCGCTGGGCATCGCGCAGGCCCATGTGTGCGGCGCCAGCATGGGCGGCATGATCGCGCAGCACTTGGCCGCGAAACACCCGCAGCGCGTGAAGAGCCTGGTTCTGATGATGACCACCAGCGGCGCACGCCACCTGCCGCAGCCGAACTGGCGCGTGCGCGGGGTCTTGCTCTCGCGCCCGGCCAGCGCCGCGCCGATGGCCGTGGTGCAGCACCTGGAAGCGCTGCTGCGCGTGATCGGCAGCCCCGGCTACCCGCCCGACCCCGAACGCCAGCGCGCCCGCCTGCTGGCCACGGTACAGCGCTCATGGCACCCCACGGGCACCGCGCGGCAGCTGCTGGCCGTGGTGGCCGATGGCGACCGCAGCGCGCTGCTGCCGCAGATCAGCGCGCCCACGCGCGTGATCCACGGTCTGGCCGACCCGCTGGTGCGCGTGGAAGCCGGGCGCGATCTGGTGCAGCGCATCCGTGGCGCGCAGGGCGATTTCGTCCCCGGCATGGGTCACGACCTGCCGCTGGCCTTGCTGCCGCGCTTTGTCGACGGCATCGCCGAGAACGCGGCGCGCTGAACCAGCCGCGGCGGTTGCAGGCTGACGCCGCCTCAGCTGCGGAAGTTCAAGGCTGGCGCCGCCTCAGCGGCGGCGCGTGCCCAGCCAGATCACCGTGCCCACCACCAGCAGCGCGCCGACCACCTGCACCGGCGCGATGGCCTGCCCCAGCAGCGCCCAGGCCAGCACCAGCGCGAAGACGGGCTCCACGTTCATGATGGCCGAATTGCCCACCACGCCTAGGCGCGGCAGCACGGTGAACATCACCGTGAAGGCAGTGCCGTAGAGCAGGCTCAGCGCCGCCAGCCCCCACCAGCCCGGCGCCGCCGTGGGCCACCGCGGGCCGCCTTGCGTGGCCAGCACGGCGCCGGCCAGCAGCGCCACCAGGGCCATGGTGGTGAAGGTGCGCACACGCCCGTCTAGCCCGCCGGCCTCGTGCTGCGTGAGCACCAGCGCCAGGCCGAAGGTGGCTGCGGCCGCCAATGCGAAGGCCACGCCGGCGCCGATCTGCGCCCACTGGCCGGCCGCGCCCAGGCCTGAGGCGGCGCCCGTCACGTCCAGCGCCAGGCCCAGCCCCAGCAGCAGCACCGGCATGGCGCGCAGCGCGCGCGGTTCGGTGCGCTGGCGGTAGAGCAGCCGCGACCACAGCGAGATCCACAGCGGAAAGCAGTTGAAGGCCAGCAGCGCCAGCGCCACCGGCAGGCGCGCCACGGCGGCGTACAGGCACAGGCTCTGCACGCCGATGAGCAGGCCGATGAGCGGCAGCACGCGGGCGTGGTGCGGCTGCAGCTTCAGCGGCACGCGCCACAGCAGCAGCACTGCGGCCAGCACCAGCACCGTGGCGCTGCTGCGGCAGGCCACTGCGGTGGCGACGCTGGCGCCGTGGTTGAAGGCCACCCGCGCCGCCACGTGGTTGGCGCCCATCATCAGCGCAATGAGCAGCAGCGTGCCGAAGGCCGCGGCGCCCAGTGCGCGGGGCGAGGCCGCTGCGGTGCCGGCTGAGGAGCTCAAGGCGCCCAGGGCCGCGCCAGCGGTTCGCCGACGAAGAGGCCTTCGCCGGGCCACTGCACCGATTTCCAGTAGGCCTCGATCAAGGTGTCGCCCTGCGCGTAGCGGTTCACCAGCACGCTGGCGCGCGGGAACTTCTGCTCGTAGGCGCAGGGCTCCACCACGGTGCCGTAGCTGGCGGTGGCGCCCGCGCGCAGCCACTCGGTGACGGGCATCTGGCCGTTGCCATCGGGCAGAAAGCCGCCGAAGCTGGTGAGGTGATCGGCCGCGGCGCCGGGCAGCCAGGTGTTGCTGACGGCGTTGTTCACGCGCACGGTGCCGGTCAGGTAGAACAACAGGTTGCTGCGGCCGGTGACGTCGTTGCTGCCTGTGCCGGCGGCGTTGTCCACCAGCTGGAACTGCAGCCCGCTGACGCTGCTGGCCGCCGTGTTCACGAAGTCGTTCCAGCGCACGCTGCGCGCCGCGTCGTCGGTGCGCACGAGGAAGGCGTTGGCGCTGGCCCCGGCGCTGCGCATGCTGCGGTCGGCGGCGACACCGCGGTTGATGAGCACCTGGGCCTCGGCCAGCGTGGCGGCGCCCAGCATCATCGAGGGGCGGATGCGCAGCGCCGTCCAAGGCTGTGCACTGCCGCTGTTGTAGTAGGCGGTCGAGGCGGTGGCGGTGCAGCCGCCGCAGTAGCGGGTGTCGTAGCCCAGCGCCATCGCCGCGGTCAGGCCCATGGTGCAGGCGCCGGCCACGCGCGAAGGCGTGGTCCAGGTCAGCAGCGTGGCCTGCACGCCGGCCGGCAGCCGCGCGTCGAGCGCGGTCTTCATTGCGTTGAAGTCGGTGCTGCTCATCACATCGGCCCGCGTGGGCAGGGTGACGGCCAGCACGTTGGCCTCGGGGATGCCGCGCGCCTGCTGGTAAGCGCGGGCGATGGATTCGCTGGTGGCATCGCCGGCCGCGTAGAGCACCGCGAGATCGGCGGGGCGCAAGGCGGTGGGGGCCGGCTCCGAAGGGCTTGCCGTGCCGCTGTTGCCGCCCCCGCCGCCGCAGGCTGCAAGCAGCAGGGCGGCCCCCACACCCAGCGACACCTGGGCGAGGCGGCGGCGTGTCGGGGCCAGGCGGGGCAGGGGGGCGGGGGGCTGTGCGTGAACGGTCATGCCGGTGTGAACGCCGGGCCGCCGAAAGGTTCAAGTCGGCGCTGCGGCGCCCAGGGGCGCAGTGGCCTGCAATGTAGCGCCTGCGCCTGCGGGCGCCGCGCTCAGGCCAGCACGGCCGGTGTCGCCAGCGCTGGCCGTGCCTGGCGCTGGGCCAGGTGCTGCGCCCAGTCGAGGATCTCCAGCCGCCCGTCGGCGTGTTCCACCAGCGCGGTGAGGCTCTCGACCCAGTCGCCGTCGTTGCAGTACAGGATGCCGCCGATGTCTCGCATCTCGGCGTGGTGGATGTGCCCGCACACCACGCCGTGCACCCCGCGTTCACGCGCCTCGCGCGCCACGGCGGCTTCAAAGTCGCCCACGTAGCTGACCGCGCGCTTGACCTTGAGCTTGAGGTACTTCGAGAGGCTCCAGTACGGCAGCCCCAGGCGCGCCCGCAGCGAGTTGAAGTGCCGGTTGATGCGCAGCGTGAGCTCGTAGGCCCAGTCGCCCACGTAGGCCAGCCACTTGGCGCACTGGATCACGCCGTCGAAGAGGTCGCCGTGCGTCACCCAGAGCTGGCGCCCGTCGGCGGTGGTGTGGATGTGTTCCTCCACCACGTCGATGCCGCCGAAGTTGTGGCCGAGGTAGCGGCGCGCGAACTCGTCGTGGTTGCCGGGCACGAAGATCACGCGCGTGCCCTTGCGCGCCTTGCGCAGCAGCTTCTGCACCACGTCGTTGTGGGCCTGCGGCCAGTACCAGTGCCGGCGCAGCTGCCAGCCATCGATGATGTCGCCCACGAGAAAGAGCGTTTCGCACTCCACGTGGCGCAGGAAGGCCAGCAGGGCCGCGGCCTGGCAGCCGGGGGTGCCCAGGTGCAGGTCGGAGATCCACACCGTGCGCAGGCGCAGCGTGCCCTCGGGCACGTTGTCCTCGTCGGTGGGCAGCAGGGGCAGGGCGTCTCGGCGCATGGGGCCTCCTCAGGCCGTCGACGCCAGCGGCGCCGGGGTTTGCGGGGCCGCCTCGCGCACGATGCGGGCCAGGATCTGCGGCAGCTCGAAGACCGCGCGGTTGTGCATCGCGCGCACCCGCGCCTGGTAGGCCGGCAGGGCGGCGCAGAGTTCGGCCACGCCGGTGGCCACCTCGCGAAAACTCCGCTGCACCACGCCCACGCCGTGGGCCTGCACCCACTCGGTGTTCCAGCGTTCCTGGGGCATGGTCCAGGCGTTGCGCGTCACCAGCACCGGCAGGCCCATCTGCACGGCCTCGCTCAGGCTGCCGGGTCCGGGCTTGCCGATGAAGAAGTCGGCACAGCGCATCCAGCCGGCCACGTCGGCCGTGTGGCCGACGACGCAACGCGGGGCCAGCGAGGGCAGCGCGCGCAGCTCGTCGGCCAGCTTGGTGTTGTGCCCGCACAGCAGGATCAGCGGCGTGCGCGGCAGGTCCTGCGCGATCTGCCGCATCACGCGCGAACCCGCACCGCCGAACATCACCAGGCCCGTGGGTGTGTGCGCGTCCAGCCCCAAAGCCGCGCGCGCCTGTTCACGCGGCACGGCCGGCGGTGCATAGAAAGCGGGCCGCAGGATCATGCCGCTGGCGCGGTGCACACGCCGCGGTGCGAAGCCGGCGGCCAGCGCCTGCTGCACCGCGCGCTCGGTGCCGCACACCAGGTGCTGCTGCGTGCCGGGCTCCATCCAGAAGGCCGGCGGATGGTCGGCCATGTCGGTGAGCACGGTGACGAAGGGCACGCCGGGGCAGGCCAGGGCCAGCGCGTCGTGCATGGCGCGGTTGAAGTTGGGGATGAGGCTGACCACCAGATCGGGTGGCGCCGCCGCCCAGTGGCGCGCCAGGCGCTGCACCAGGCTGCTGTGCCCCAGGCGGATCAGGGCCTGCAGCAGCTTGAGTTCCTGCGCCAGGCCGAGCGTGAAGCCGCTGGCCAGGCGCTTGTTGTAGAGGTCTTCGGGCTCCAGGCCCGTGAGGCGCTGGAAGAGGCCCTGCGGGTCCAGCACCTCGGTCAGGTGCAGCAGGCGCGGCTGCCAGGGCGAGCCGCCCTCGCCCGGGCTGTCGCCCATCGTGGGCTGCACCGCCTGCTGCATCACTTGCTGCAGCGCCTGCGCCGCGGCGCGGTGGCCGCCGCCGGCCTTGAACCAGACGAGGTCCACGCGTGTCATGGCCGGCTCTCCGGCAGCCGCATCAGGGCCTGCCCCATGCGCACCGTCTGGCCGTGCTGCACACCGGGCGCGAGTGTCGCGCCCGGCGGCGCAAAGACGATGATGGTCGAGCCGTGTTCGAACCAGCCCAGCTCTTCGCCCTTGGCCACCGCGTGGTCGCAGGGCATCTCGTTGGGGCCGGGCCAGCGCAGGTGCAGCCGCACGTTGAGGAAATGCAGCCGGATGCTCGCCACCAGAATGGCGGCCACCGGCACCAGCGCGAAACGCTGGCCCTGCGGGCCGTCGAAGTCGATGCAGGCGCGCTCGTTGCGGCAGAAAAGTTCGCGCACACGCTTCAGCGCGATGGGGTTGACGTTCCAGGTGTCGCCGCTGATGTACGAAACATGCCGCACGCGGCCCGCGCAGGGCGCGTGGAAGCGGTGGTACATGCTGGAGGTGAGCCGCAGCGTGAGGTAGCTGCCGCCTTCGAAACGCTGCGCACGCTCGGCGCTGCCGAAGAGATCGGCCACACGGTAGGGCATGCCCTTGGCTTGCAGCACGCTGCCGGCCTGCACCGTGCCGAAGGCACCGACGATGCCGTCGCTGGGGCTGCAGAACACCTGCGGGTCGGGGTCGATGCGGCGCGCGCCGGGTTTCAGCTCGCGGGTGAAGCAGTCGTGCAGGCTGGCGAACTCGGCGTGCTTCGCGTCGCTCAGGTCGAGATCGGTGAACAGCCGCCACACCGCGATGGACGCGCGGCACACCCAGGGGTGGCGGATCTGGCTGAACCAGCCCATGAAGCGTGTGAGCGCGATGCGCGGCACGCGGTTGGTGAGCAGGAAGTTCAGGTCTTCCTGCAGCAGCAGGCGCTCTCTCAAGCCGGCAAGCCAGCCGACACGTTTCGGAGCCTGGGGGAGGGGGGCCGTGGGCATGGACCCGCATCGTGGTGGCCGGGCATGACGCCGGCGTGACCCTTCGCGGTCAGGGCGGTGACGCATGCCCTTGCGCGACCGTGGCGCCACGCCGCCTTCATCAGCCTGTCAACACGCGCCTCTACAAGCCGGGTTTTCATTCCGCATGGAAGGCCCGCATGAACGAACCCCTGGTCCTGGGCGCGCTGGCGCTTGCCAGCGCCGCGGTGCTGCTGCCGATGGCGCGGCAGCGGCTCGAGCTTTCGATGGCCAAGCACCGCTCGCTCACCGGCCATGCGCGCATGGCCAAACGCGTGGCGCGGTTGCTGCCGGGTTATGCCTACGACGAGGCGCGCTTCTTCAGCAGCGACGGCGCACCTGCCGAGGTGCAGGCGCAGCGCCGCAGCGGCTTCATGCAACTGGCGCACACGTTGCGCACGCGCCACCCCAAGAGCCTGGCCCTCACGCGGCAGGCGCGAGAAGGCCTGTCGGACCTGCAGTTCACCGGCGCTTACCGCGTGCCCTACCAGTACGGCCCCTACCTGCGCGAGCACATCGCCGTGGGCGCCTTCGTGCAGCGCACCGATGGCGTGACCGTGACCGATCTCGACGAGCAGGTCTTCCTGGACCTCACCGGCAGCTACGGCGTCAACGTCTTCGGGCACGACTTCTACAAGGCCTGCATCGAAGAAGGCAGCGCCCGCGCGCAGGCGCTTGGCCCCATCCTCGGCAGCTACCACGCGGCCGTCGCCTGGAACGTGGAGCAACTGCGCCGCATCTCCGGCCTGGACGAGGTGAGCTTCCACATGAGCGGCACCGAGGCCGTGATGCAGGCCGTGCGCCTGGCGCGTTACCACACCAAGCGGCCCTACCTCGTGCGCTTCAGCGGGGCCTACCACGGCTGGTGGGAAGACGTTCAGCCCGGCCCCGGCAACCCGCTGCCCCCGGGCAAGACCTACACGCTCAAGGAGATGGACGCCGACACGCTGCGCGTGCTGCGCAAGCGCAAGGACATCGCCTGCGTGCTGGTGAACCCGCTGCAAGCCCTGCACCCGAACAAGGCCGCGCCGGCCGACAACACGCTGCTGGACGGCAGCCGCCGCGCGCACTTCGACCGCGCCGCCTACACCGCCTGGCTGCAGCAGTTGCGCCAGGTGTGCACCGAGCGCGGCATCGTGCTGATCTTCGACGAAGTCTTCATGGGCTTCCGCCTGGCCCCCGGCGGCGCGCAGGAGTACTTCGGCGTGAAGGCCGACATGGTGACCTACGGCAAGACGCTCGGCGGCGGCCTGCCGGTGGGCGTGGTCTGCGGCCGGGCGGCGCTGATGAAGCGCTACCGCGAAGAGCGGCCGGCCGACATCTGCTTCGCGCGCGGCACCTTCAATTCGCACCCCTACGTGATGACCGCGATGCAGGTGTTCCTGGAGCGCCTGCACAGCGAGCCGGTGCGCGCGATGTACCGTGAGGCCGACGCCACCTGGAACGCGCGCGCCGCGCAGCTGAACCAGCGGCTGCAGGCCGCGGGGCTGCCGGTGCAGGTGGCCAACCTCGGCAGCGTGTGGACGGTGTTCTACACGCAGCCCGGCCGCTACCACTGGATGCTGCAGTTCTACCTGCGCGCCCAGGGCCTGCTGCTCAGCTGGGTGGGCACGGGGCGCATGGTCTTCAGCCTGAACTATGGCGAGGCCGAGTTCGAGGCCGTGTGCCAGCGCTTCATCGCCGCGGCGAAGGCCATGCAGGCCGATGGCTGGTGGTGGCACGCACCTTCGCTGACGCACACCGCCATCCGCCGCGGGCTGCTGCGCGAGATGCTGCGCGCCAGGGTCTGAGCGGCAGCGCGTTCGGCCGCGCTGCAAACAAAACGGCCCCGCAGTGCGGGGCCGTTTCGCCGTTGCGGCGTTGTTTCAGTGGCCGCGCGGGCCGCGCTGCGCATGCAGCATCGGGTCGATGAGCTCGCCGCGCAGCAGGGCCAGCGGCGCGCGCCAGTAGAGCATCACGTCGTGGAAGGGGTCGGTGAGGATCTTGGTCGCCCACACCAAGCCGGTGCGCAGGTCTTGCAGGAAGAAGAGGTGCACGGTGCGGAACACCAGCCCCGCCACGCCCAGCGCCAGCCAGGCCATGCCCACGTCGTGCAACCAGCCGCGCAGGCCCTGGGCGGGTTCGATCAAGCCGCCCAGCGATGGCGCAAACCACAGCACCAGCGGCACCGCGGCCCACAGCGCCATCAGCACGACCTTGCGGCGCAGGTTGTAGCCGACCTTGATGTCTTCCTTGTGCTCGTGCGTGGCACGGTTGACGTGGTCGTAGCCCTTGGGCTCGAAGAAGAAGTGGCCGGCCTGCCGCGTGGTCATGCTCACGCACCAGGCCAGCAGCGCGGCGCTGGCGGGGTCGACGAAGAGCAGGCCGTAGGCGACGATGAAGCTCAGCGCGCTGACCAGGTGCAGGCTCTGGTTGATGCGGCTGTGGTGGTAGTAGCGGTGGTCGTCCCAGCGCTGGGTGGCGAGTTCGTCGAGAAAGCTGCGCATGCAAGGCTCCTGGCAAGGATGAAGGCAGCCGCATGCTGGCCACCGGCCATGAAGTCGGCATGACCCGACCGTGTCGACGCGATGACAGTGCAAGCCGGTGCGGCTGTCACACCGCTGTTGCCAAGTGCGCGCAGCATCGCTCGCGTTTTCACCCCCGATGGAGCACTGCGCCTTGCACAACGCCCCCAGCCCCGCGCGTGCGCGCCTGCACATCGCCCTGGTGACCGAAACCTATCCGCCCGAGGTCAACGGCGTGGCGGCCAGCTTTGCGCGTGTGGTGCAGGGCCTGCGCGAGGCGGGGCACGGGCTGCATCTCACCCGCCCCCGCCAGGGCCCGCAAGACCGCCCCTTGCAGGAAGCCGGCTACCAAGAGACGCTGGTGCCCGGTCTCGGCCTGCCGCGCTACCCCGGCTTGCGCATGGGCCTGCCGGCGGCCGGCCTGCTGCGCCGGCTGTGGCAAGGGCAGCGGCCTGATGTGGTGCACATCGTCACCGAGGGGCCGCTGGGCTGGTCGGCGCTGCGGGCGGCACGCCAGCTGGGGCTGCCGGTGGTGAGCGAGTTCCGCACCAACTTCCACGCCTACAGCCACCACTATGGCGTGGGCTGGCTCAGCGGGCCGGTGATGGCCTACTTGCGTCACTTCCACAACCGCACGGCCACCACCATGGTGCCCACCGACGCGCTGCGCAGCGAGCTTGCCGAGGCCGGATTCGAGCGCGTGCAGGTGGTGGCCCGGGGCGTGGACACGCAGCGCTTCACGCCGCAGCTTCGCTGCGACCGGCTGCGTGCGCAGTGGGGCGCCACGCCGCAAACGCTGGTGGCCCTGTGCGTGGGGCGCCTGGCCGCGGAGAAGAACCTCGGCCTCTTGCTGGAGGCCGCCGAAGCGATGCGCGAGCACGAACCCCGGCTGCGCCTGGTGCTGGTGGGCGACGGCCCCGAGCGCGAGCGCCTGCAGTTGCAAAGCCCCGAGGCCGTCTTCAGCGGCATCCGCCGCGGCGAAGACCTCGCTCGGCATTACGCCTCGGCCGATGTCTTCCTCTTTCCCAGCCTGACCGAGACCTTCGGCAACGTGGTGCCCGAGGCCATGGCCAGCGGCCTGCCGGTGGTGGCCTTCGACCACGCGGCCGCGGGCCAGCTGCTGCGCCACGGTGACAACGGCCTGCTCGCGCGGCCGGGCGAGGCCAGCGAGTTCTGCCGCGTGGCCCGCCGCGCCGCGGCCGACCGCAGCCAGCTGCGCGCTTTGGGCCAACGTGCACGCGACACCGCACTGACGCTGGACTGGGCCCGCATCGTCGAGGCCGTGGAAGGCAGCTACCACGAGGCGCGCGCGGCAGCCATGCCGATGGGTGCCGCCCGCTGGCGCAAGGGCGTGCTGCCCACGGCCTGAAGCCGCGAGCCGCTCGCGCGCCTCAACCCAGCAGCAGCCCGGCCTTCACCAGCGCCGCGCGACGCCGGCGCCAGGTGGCCGGGGGCAGGGCGCTTGCGGCTGCGAAGGCGTCGTCGCCGGCATGTGCCCGTTGCTGCAGTTGCAGCAGCAGCACCTGCAAGCCGGTACTGCGCGCGGTGGCGCCCAGGGCGTCGGGGTGGTGGCGGTGCGCACGCGCCAAGCCTTGCAGGGCGCGGGCTTGCGCCTGCCAGCCTGCGACCTCGGGCGATCGATCGTCCTGCAGGCAGCGCAGCAACGCGCCCAGGCGCGAGAGGTCTGCGCCCAGGGCCGCGGCCACGGCGTCGAAGCCGGGCACGGTCGGCGCACCCGCGGTGGCCGGTGCCCTGCCGGCCAGTTCGCTGCTGTGGGCCAGCAGCGGCGTCAGCACGGCCTGGAGGCAGGCGCGCAGCACCGCCGCGGGGGGCGCAGCCGCGGCCGCCTGCGCCGGGCGGTGCGGGGCCGCGCGCAGCCCGGTCTGGCCCAGGTGCAGGCGCAGCCCGCGTTCGGCCTTGGTGAGCGTGCTCTGCCACAGGCCCCCGTGCCGCACGCAGGCGATGGCCAGTTCGAACAAGCCGGCCAGCGGGCCGCCCTTGTGTTCCAGCTCCAGCTCCTGCAGCGCGTCTTGCCGGCCGGCGGCGTGGGCGTGGCCGGTGTCGAGCGCGGCTTCGATCTGCGTGCCCTCGGCGTCTTGCAGCTGCAACTGCAGGCGCAGCACCTCGGTGGCGTGCAACTCGGTCAGCGCAGGGTCGGCGGCGTCGGCCAGCGCCGCAGCCAGGCCCGCGGCGGCCGGGCTGCCAGCGTGGCGGGCCGGGTCCAGCGCCGGGCGTTCACTGGGGCGGCCGGGCACACGCACTTCGTGCTCGAGGCGGTGCACGGCGCCGGCCCCGGCGGCCTTGAGCGTCTGCACCCAGTGCCGCCCTTCCAGCCGCAGGCGCAGCGCGGCGCGGTGGCGGGCCAGGGCCATGTCGGCGGTGTCGAAGTAGTGCGCGCGCATGCGCACTGCCAACGCGCCGCGGCCCAGCAGGTCTTGCCGCAACGAGTCCAGGCAGGCCGCCGGCACGATGAACTTGAGTTCGAGTTCGGTCATGCGCCGATGATGCCGCGGCTGCTCGCCATGCCCGTTCCCGGGCTTCGGCCGCGGCGATGGCGTTCCAGCGGCGGTCGGTCTCGGCCCGGTCTTCGGTGGCGATCCGGAAGGAGAAGGCCTCGGCAGGGGAGGCTGATCACGGTGTACTCGACGGTCAGCTGATCGCCGGCCGGGCGCGCTGTCACTAACATCGACGGCCCAGCGGCCCGCCCTTCGGCAAGCCGGCAGCCTGAGATTTCGCAGCTCCCGACCGACGGCAGAGTCGCTTTGCCGACCCAGAACCCAGGCATGTGCACACGCTACATCTCGCCCGAAGCCGGTGACATCGAACGCCAGTGGCACGTGGGCGGTCGCAACCCCTGGCGGGGCGGCGAGGTCTTCCCCAACTATGCCGGCGCCTTCATCCGCGCCGCGCGCGACGTGGTGGCGCCCGAGCGCGAACTGGTGGTGGGGCAGTGGGCCTTGATCCCCTGGTTCGCGAAGGAACGCAAGCTCAAGTTCCCCACCTGCAACGCCCGTTCCGAAGAGTTGATGGGCAAGGCCTCCTACAAGCAGCCCTGGGCGCGCGGGCAGCGCTGCATCATCCCGGCGCTGGCCTTCTTCGAACCCAACTGGGAGAGCGGTCGGCACGTGCCCTGGATGTTCCGCCGCCGTGACGGCCAGCCCTGGGGACTGGCGGGGCTGTGGAACGTGTGGACCGACCCCCAGACCGGGGAACTTGTCGAGAGCTACACCATGCTCACGCAGAACGCCGACGCGCACCCGCTGATGCAGCGCATGCACCGCCCGGACCCGAAACGCCCGCCCGAGCTGCAGGACAAGCGCGCGGTGGTACCCATCGAACAGGCCGACGTGGACCTGTGGCTGCACGGCACGGTGGCGCAGGCCGGGTCGCTGCTGCGGCTGCCCGATGCCGAGCTGTTCGACGCCGGGCCGGCGCCAGGTGCCATTTCGCTGCGGTAGTGCCCCATCGCTGACAGCTGGGCGGCCGACACGACT
Source organism: Rubrivivax rivuli (assembly GCF_004016505.1). Lineage (GTDB taxonomy): Bacteria > Pseudomonadota > Gammaproteobacteria > Burkholderiales > Burkholderiaceae_C > Rubrivivax > Rubrivivax rivuli. The sequence goes on from NZ_SACR01000003.1 coordinate 216,554, forward strand.
TCGCGGCTACCGGCAACACGGCGCCGGTGCCTGCTGCGTCCACCGTGCGCCTGGCAACTTCAGGGCTGCAACTCTGCTGTGCCAGGGGAGGACCATGGTGGTTGCGCGGGGCCCTGTTGTTTCCAGATAGCCCTGCGAACGAAGGGCCAAGTAAATCAATAACTTAGCGACGGCAGTTTTGCCCTGTGCAAGACGCCGGATGCAACGGCGGCCAGGTTCCCAAGCTAATTTCTGCAAGCTCGCAAGTTGTTGATTTAGCGACGAAATTTTTGGGGCTCGGCCGTAGGGGTCGTCCTGTCCATCATCTGATGTGGGCTTGACGCAGTGCGAAGGTCTCGGTTCACTGCAGCTTCCGCAGGAGGGAACATGCCGAGCCTAAAGGTCTGCACCTACAACATCGAGTGGATGACCGCGCTTTTCGGAGCCCGGAGGGATGCGGACTGGCTGGCAGACCCCACGATTCCGGCGTCGTTCCCCGGAAAGACCGCGGGCGGCATCCGACTCAGCCCGATTGCTGACGTGCCTGACCTCTGCCAACGCATCGCGGCCGGCATCAAGACCATCAACCCGGACGTCCTGTTTATCCAAGAGGGCCCTCCGCTCCAGGAGCAGATGGAACTGTTCGTCGAGACTTTCCTGGACGATGCGTACGCCGTGCATCGTTCCAACCGAGCAGACCAAGCCATCTATGCCCTGGTCCGCCGCGACGCCAGTAACGGCTTCACGCCCTGGCTACCGGAGGGCGATGCGCCTGCGACGCTGTGGCGGAAGGTGCCGTACTACCCGTGGGGAATGATTGCTGCGGAGGACCGAAAGTCGCACAACTTGGCGCGGCACCCACTGCTGATTCGCGCGCAACTCGCACCTGGGCAGGACCTCATCCTGGGGGGCGTTCACACCAAGTCGAAGTTTTCCAAGCTGAAGACAAAGAGCCAGTGGGTCAACCGGGGCACGAATCCCGAGCCGGTTCTCGACGCGCTCAGCAGCCGCCAAAAGCTGTCCGCCGAGGTAGCGCGCCTGCGAGCGGTCTTGACAGCCAACGTTGCCAAAGGGCCGCAGCAAGCCAGTGTGGTGGTGGTCGGAGACTTCAACGACGGTCCCTTTCGGGACCTGATGGAGGAAGAGTTCCTGGTCAAGAGCATCCTCGATGAGCTGGTCGGGTCGTTTCTGGACCCCAACACCTATTTCAAGCACGCGATGTCGCCTGAAGTCCTGGCCGCGGCCTCGACCGCGGAGTTCTCCGACCCACTGCAAGACGGCGCCATCGTGAAAGAACTCATCGACCACGTCCTGGTGTCGCCGGCCATCTGGAGTGGGGTTGGCGCCTATGGGCTGAAGAAAGGAAGCTGCGTGGTGGAGGAAGATGCATGGGCTTTGGGCGTGGTCGGGAACCCCGAGGCTGCTCGCAGTAACCGCCCCAGTGACCACAAGCCCGTTTCGGTGGTTATCGAGTGGTAATGAAGCGAACGCCCGGTACCACTGGCCCGTTCGACCGCCGTTGACCGCTCCTTCAGTCCGTACTCATTCGTGCCAACTCACACAACCGGGCAGCGTCCACCACCAGGTCACGAATCCTGTGCGGCGGTGGCCACGCGTGGGCTGACAGGCTTCCCCCGATGGCTTGAGCGACGGCCCAGGCAATCGTTTTGGTGTCCATGCCGAGTTGACGACCGTGATGTAAGGGCACTGTGGAGGTCACCGCTCTGCGGGACGGCGCAACCGCAGACTGAAGCCTCGACACCAGCCCCGCGACCGACCCCACGTCCACACCCAGAAGCCGGCCGTCGGCGGCCCTCAGCCCTTCAAGCAGGTTCAACTCGACCAGTGCGTCCGTGAGGCCAAGCCAACCGAACGCCTCGTCCAGGCCGGCCGGCGCTTGGAGCGAATCCAGCCAGCGCCTGACCGCGAGCACTTCGTCCAAGTCATACCCGTGCCCGACCTCTGCCTTCGGGAAACGCCCAAGCTTGCGGAGTTGCTTGTGCATCGCGTGGTCGACGCCAAGAAAATCGGTGACCTCCCGAGCCCCACCCAGCTGAGGAGGTCGTCCTTGAAACAGTTGTGCGGCAGTCGGTGCTCCACCGCTGACATTGCCGTAGCACAACAGGCGCGTGACTTCGGCGTCTAGCTCAACCTCCAGGGCCACCTCCTTCAACAACGGAGCGACGGCGTTGTCGGGGAACCGGTCGATGCCGGGCCAGCGCTGAAGAATGACCGAGCGCAGCCGTGCGCTATCGATGCGACGCTCGACCATCGCCTCACCAAGACGCTCCAGCGCCAGGACTCGGTCCGCGACAGACAAGGCACTCAGGTCCTCGGTCAACCCGTAGGTCGATGCCCGACCCGGCCCTGGCAGCACGCACAGACGCAGCAATCGCGACAGGTCCGTCTCGTCGACTGGCGCCGTCGAGCTGGCGTTGCCCATCGGAACCATCGCCGGCTGCTGAACCAACCTCGCGGCAACCACTGCGGCCGCGGACACTTCCTTTGCCGGAGACTGCCGCAGGTCAGTGCCGCAATCGGCGCAGTAGCGAAGCTGCGTACGGCTATGGCGCAGGGGCTTCGAGCATGCAGGGCAGCACTCGACGAGCGCCAGTCGATGCACGAGGCACACCGGCGCTTGAACGAACTCCCACCCCGTGCGAGCAAAGCCGCCATCGAGTAAGCAACTCGGGCACACGGTTTGACGGGGGGAGAACCGAGCCGCCTTGGGCCAAAAGTGGTGACCTGACCGGACGTGGGTGTCCTGCACGCGCGCCAGAAAGCGTGAGTCCAGTGCGCCCTGGTCGAGGCCGGTTAGCCATTCCACCGCGTGAAGGGCTCCGCGACTATGGACGACCGTGCGAACGTCGCTGAGTGACTCCCCCGAGATGCGCTCCAACAGGCGCAGCAGGTCGAGCATCCGTACGGCTCGATTGGCCTCTGCGTGTCGCTGCAGGAAACTGACGACCGACTCGTCATCGCCCAGAGGCAGACGCCCCAGGAGCCGCGGGACGCCGTGATTGGCGGCACGGCTCATGATGTCGGCTGCGGCCGCGTGCGCCGGCTCTGCATCTGCTTGACCAAGCTCTTGGCTGTGTCGATGGGCAGGAGGAACGGGTTGTCCTCGGGTTTGCGCTTGTTCTTGGGAGCCACCTCGCAATACGCCGAGCAGAAGTTCTCCAGCGTCACTTGGAGCTGCCTGCTCATCGCGCCGAAAGCGCAGGCGCTGCGCACCAAGTTGATAACGCTGCCGAAGCGGCACTCGGCAGCCATCCTACGCTGAGGCAAAAGCTCTGGACCAACGTACCCAGTCCGTGGCGCGCTTGTCACGCGCATGTTCGTAGTTGGAGCGGCGCAGCCTTCCACGTCGGACTGCAGGGGCTTGAGGCGACGGCTGCTGTTGGCAGGATTAGCTTGTAGCCGTTGGCAGGGTTAGCTTGCGCTGTTGGCAGCGGAAGCTTGTTCCAACAGGCCCTCGGTGCGCCAGTGCAGCGGCTTCGCAGTAGTTAACATAATATACAAACAATGGGTTTCAGCAGATTCCCAGTTTGAGTATCTACAGGCATTGCGCCTGCATCGGTCGAAACTCCGGACATACTCGCGGACATAATGACCGCCGCTGCAGTGCCGGTCATTTTCCCAAGCCAAGTGTTCCAGGTCTTCACCTGGTCCATCTTGCCAGCGCGTTCTGCGCGTTCGGCTTCCACCTGCGCGATCACTTGGCCTGGCTCAACGCCTGCAAGGGCGGCCAGCTTCACGCACAGGACCGGCTCGGGGAAGCTGCGCCCGGCGCGCCAGTTGCTGACCGCTGAAGGCGATACGTGCAGTTCCTTCGCTAGTCGGTAATCTGACCAGGCATGCACCATGCACACCAGGTCGATGATCTGAACTGTTTTCATTGGGCCGCCTCGGTTAGAAAACAGGGGCAGTGTGGACCTGTGCTGCAAGGGCTGCAAGCATCAAGCCCTTGAAGCATTCAAGCCCTTGAAGTAGTCTCGCGCGGTCCGTTCGGCCTTGAAACGCCGGCCGGGCCGCCATCCCTCTCAAGCCTTCGGGCCGGGCGGACACCTTTGCGGGATGCGTTGGCCTGGTGGGCTTGAGGAACATGGCATGTTCGAAACCACCCCCACCGCGGCGCAAAGCGCGCCTGCGGCGGCCGTTGCATCTGAGCAGCGGCCCACCCAGCACCAGACCGCCCACCACGGCGCGGAACCGGCCTTCAAGGGCAGCGCCGAGCACCCCAACCAACTGCGGCCCAAGCCCTGGGCCATCAATGCAGACGCGGAAGCCTATGTGGCCCTGGTCATCATCCGCGGCAGCGGCGAAGTGACCATCAGCGCGAACGTGCCAGACGGCAGCGTGCGCATGCGCATGCCGTGAGCAGCGCCGGCCAGGTCATCGCGGCGGCCAACGCTGCGCGCCGAACGCTGCGCATCTGCAACCTCGGCCCGGATCCTGTCGCCATCGGCGCGGCCGGCCTCACGTGGGCACAACGCTGCATCGTGCTGCTGGCCGGCGATGTGTGGGTGGAAGACCGCGGCGGCAATCTGGCCTGGTCTGGCATCTGCGAGGCCGGCAAGAACGCGTCCGTCACCTGGCAGGGCGTCAACGCATGAGCCAGCTGATATCAGCGGCCGTGGCGCGCCTGCGCGCCGAGCTTGCCAGCGCAGCAGCTGGGCAAGGCGATGCACTCATCACCGTGCAGCGCAGCGCCGCGGGCGCCGCGCCCACCAGCGCGCACACCTGGAACGACCGCCAGGAGTTCAACCTGGCCTCAGACTTCGGCATGACCGCGGCCAACACGCGCGCCGAGGTGAAGGCCGCGCTTCAAGCGGCCATCACGGCCGCGGCCAGCATGGGCGGCGGCGTGGTCAAGGTGCCGGGCTGGCTTGACTACGGCTACAAGGACACCGACCTTTCGACGCACCCCGACTTCACCGGAATCACCGTTCCGGTGGCCGTCATCGACTACAGCAAGGGCGCCAGCTACGCGGGTTTTCCGGCCGTCTATGACGGCATGCAAGAACGCGTGTTCACGCACACCCCGCAGACCACCAGCCCCGGTCAGCACAACGGCAACACGAAGTGGCTTCGGGCCTACTGGGCCCCGGCTTACACCATCTCGAACGATTCCAACCTCGCGCCACCGGGGCACCCCTCGCGGACCGCGATGGACAACCGCCGGGCCTTCTATGCCACGGCCGTGGATGGCTCCGTGGTGTGGCAGTGGGGGCAGGGAACCCAGATCGGGACCAGCCTCACCGATGCCGAAATGTCGGCCATGGCGATTGACTGCTACGGGGCCAACGTGGGCGGCGCGCGGGGCACGTTCACCTGGGTGGTGGCGCAGGTGGACACCGGACACACCAGCTTCGGCGGCGAAACGAACAACCCCCCGGCGGCCTGGCACTTCAAGGAACTCTCACCGGCCGGCCTGGCGCACATGGTGGAGGGCCTCGGAACGACCGTGTTCTGCAGCATCCGCAACTCTGTCGGCGCTGCAGAGGATGTGCACGTGAAAAACGCGCTCGGCAGTCTGCAGCTGGCCGTCACGGCCGGCGTGGCCCTGACGGTGGACAAGACCACGCGCGCCGTGGCACTCGAAAGGCCGCTGCGCCTGCCGGTGTTCAGTCGCGCCGCGCTGCCCGACCCGGCAACCTTCGCGGAACACTTCATCAACGTGAATGACGCCATCGGAGGCCGCACCATCGCGGTGTCCAACGGTGCCGCGTGGGTGTCGATCCTCACCGGGGCCAACGTGTGAACAACGAAGCTGCAGCGGCCCTCACCGTCACGGCCGCGGCCGTGCTGCTGCTGGTGTCCGGCGTGCTGGTGTGGCGCCGCGACCGTGGCCCCTCATACGTCACGCAAGACCCCGAGGCCGCGCCCACGTGGGCCGATTCTTTCGGCCTGGCCATGGCGAATCTCGGCCAGGCCGTCACCGGCTCTGCAGTCGCAAGCCTGCAGCCCTCGGCCCAGCTGCTGGCGATGCTGAAAGAGGGCGAGGCCCTGCGCCTGCAGCGTTACCGCCTGGGTGATGGCGGATGGACCATCGGCTTTGGCCGCTACTACAGGGACGGCGGCGAAGAGCCCCCAGAGTGGATTTCCCGCGAGCAGGCCGAGGCGTGGTTTCTGGAAGACGTGGAAGCCCGCGCCGCGCGCTGGGTGCGCGCCTACGTCGAAACCCCGCTGCAGCAGCATCAATTCGATGCGCTGGTGCACATGGCCTACAACCTGAGCCCGCGCAGCTTCCGCACCATCGCGCAGGCCGTCAACGAAGGCCAAGACCCCGAGGCCGCGGCGCTGCAGTTCGTGCGCGCTGGGACCCATCTCGAAAGGGGCCTGCGCAACCGCCGGGCCCGCGAAATCGCGCTCTACCGAACCGGGAACTACGCATGAAGATCGGCACCCCTCAACTGATGACCGGCGCGGCCGTGGCCCTGGGCCTGTTCGCTGTCTGGTTCGTCTTCCGCGGCCCCGGCAAAGCCAGCATGACGCCCACCGCCACCGAGCGCCGGCAGGTGGAGGCCAACACGTGGTTCAAGGGACTGACCGCGCAACAGACGGCCATCTACAACCAAGCGATCGGGGAAACCGAACGCGAACTGCGAGCACTGGGGATCCTGTGAAATTCAACATCACCACCGCCATTGTGGGCGTCGGCATCGTGGCGCTGCTGCTGGCCGCGCACCGCAAGCAAACCAAGGCCGCGCCCACCACGCACAACAGCGAAACCGCCACCAGCCCCGGCCAGTGGTGGAGCTACGCGGGCGCATGGAGTGGCCGCACGTGAACATCACGCCCACCGTGGCAGTGGCGGCCGTGGCCGTGGCCGGCCTCGGCCTGGCCGCCTGGTGGGTGTCGCGCCGTGGTGGCGTGGCCGAGGCGGCCTCGGCCATCGGCGCCGGTGCAGTCAATGCCGCAGTGGACGCGGCCGGCGGCCTGGTGTCCGGTGGCGTGGGTGCCATCGGCCAGACCGTGGGACTCCCCACGCCGGCGCAGACCACCACAGACGCGGCCGTCGCGCGCTGGATCATCGACCAGCACGGCTATTTCGAGGCCAGCAAGTGGGCCAGCGCGCCCGCTCTGGCGCGGGCCGTGTTCATGGACTCGGGCAGCGGCACGCCACCGCCTGCAGGCAGCGCCGCGGCCCTGGGCCTGCCGCTGCGCGCGAGCTATGACGAAACCGAACGCCTGCGCCGTCGCTACCCCGCGCCGAGCGTGGCGGAGATCCTCACCTACGAACTGCCCACCAGCCAGGTGGCCCCGTACTTCGCACCCTGAGAGCAACCGCATGCAAACCCTTGCCCTGTTCTTCGCCTCGCGCCTGAAAGAGCCCAGCACCTGGGCCGGTGTGGCCGCTGTCATCGGCAGCGCCGCGCATGCCGCGGCCACCAAAGACCCGGCCGCCATCGGCGCCACCATCGCGGGCGTGGTGGCCATGCTGCAGCCGGAGAAGGGCGCCAAGTGACAGGCGCCGACCTGGTGAAAGCCGGCGGCGGTGCCCTGGTGGGCGTGCTGCTGGGCTGGACTGGCCACGCGCTGACGCTGCAAGGCCGCGTGGCGGCCCTGGAGCAGGGGCAAACCGCCATCGTGGTGCGCCTGGATGCGCTGCTAGCGGCCAAGGGCGTGCAAGCCCCTGAAGGCCCGCGGCCGTGAAGGTGGCCGCCATCGTGCCCAAGCCCGCAGAAATCGGGCGCGAGGCCCTCATCGTCATCGGCGGCGCGCTGCTGGCCGCCCTCGTCATCGGCCAGCTGCCGGCCGTCAAGGCCTGGATCAAGCGGCAGTGGGAGTAAACCTGTGACCAAGCAGCAAGACGTTTTCGGCAACTTCGACAAGGCCACCGGCCGCCTGGTGAGCCTGCGACAACACGGCGCCGGCCTGGACGCACTGCCGCTGCAGCCGCTGCACGACCTTGCAGGCAGCACGCCCAGTGTGGAGAAACTCAAGCGGGCGATTCAACGCAAGGACGCGGGCCGCCTGGCTATCTCGCCCGTGTCGGCCTCGCTCACGGTCACCCGCGGCACGCAAAACGGCCCGATGCTGTCTGCCGGCGGCGTGCAGCTGCTGAACGGCCCATGGACCGGGCCAAACGCCAGCATGAAGGCCGCAGCGCTGGCCGGCCGCGGCGTGTGGATGCATGCCCCCTCGGCCGTGTTCACGCAGTACGGGCCGCCCCCCTGGTGCGCCTATGCCACCACGGCTGAGCGAATCATCGGTTCGCCCCCCGTCAGCTTCACGCTAGACGGCCGCGCGTTTGAGGTGCAGATGAGCAGCTACGCGCCCAGCTTCGCTGTGCTGGTTGATGGCGCATGGAGCTGGTCCGGTGGCGCGATTCGCAACCAGCTTGCCAACGGCGTGGCTGGCGCTTCGCTCGATAGCGGCCTGCAAAACTGCTGGGTGAAATTCGATTTCGGCTCCCGCGCTGTGCGCCAGGTGGTGGTGCACAACTTTTCAGGCGGTGCCATTCAAAACGTGGGACGCGAATCAGCGCGCGATGTAATGCTGCCGCTGGATCGAAGCCACGAACCCGTGGCCGTGGCCATCACTGACAGCTACGGCCAAGAGCCCCCGGTTTTTCCAGTGGCGGGCGGCGTGTATGGTGAAGCCTTCGCTGAAATCGGCATCGGAACGCCCATCATCGACGCCATCGGCGGCACCGGCTTTGCGCGCACGGCCACGCAACCCCAGGCCGTCAACACCGGCGCCCAGCGCGCTGCAGGCTTGCCGGCCGCATTGGCACCTGACTTGGTGTTGTTCGGCATGGGCCTCAACGACAACGCGAACGCGGCCGATGCGGGCCTGGGCTTGGCCACAGGCGCGGCGGCGCTGCAGGCTTTCACCGATGCTGTGCGCCTGGCCGTGCGCAACGCGCGCGCCTTCGCGCCTTCGGCCGTCATCGCCATGGTGGGCGTGTGGACCCCGAGCCAATCAAACGCGAACTACGGCAACACCGGCCGCGCCAACCACGACAAGACCCGCTTGATGCGCCAGCTGCTGGCCGAGACGGACGCAGGCCCCTGGGTGTTTGTGGACCCCGAGATGGGTGAGATTGCGAACAGCCGCGGCCTGCAGCTGGGCCCCCACGGCACGTACAACCCCGCGTTGCTCAGTGACCCCAACCCAACGGGCGTTTGCTGGATGACGGGCACCGGCCGCACCGGCGCGCCGGCGAACAACGGAAACGCGGACCTCTACCAAGACGATGGCGTGCACCCGAACCGCACGGGGACGCGCGCCTATGGCCTCATGCTGGCCGAGGCGTTGCGCGTGGGCCTGCTGGCGTTGTAACGCCCTTGAACGGCCTGTCGTGGCTACACTGCCCGCATGAAATTCGACGATCTCACCATTCGGCGCCCGGCGGCTGAGTCGCGCGTCAAGCTGAAGCCAGTAGACGGCATTGCATTTGCCGATCCGGGCCCAATCAGCAAGCCGTCGCCCGATGCCATGGCGCGTTACGAGGCGCACTGGAAAGCGCACCCGCACCGCGCGTTGCGCAAGGGCCAGAAGGGCGCGGCGCAGCTGGTGAGCGAAGCGCGGGCCAGTGGCTATCGTCGTTGATGCCAGCGTAGCGCTGGCGTGGGTGTTGGACGACACCGACGACAACCACCGATACAGCTACGAAGTGGCCCGCCTGGCGCATGAAGGGCGCCAGCTGCTGCTGGCTCCATCGGTGTTTCTGTGCGAGGTTACCTACACCTTGCTTCGGCGTGGCCGCGCTGGCCGCTGGGGTCACGCGCTCATTGAAGAGCGCGCAGAGCTGATCGATGTGTTTCGCGTGCGGCTGATCGAAAGCACCGCATCAGTGCCAGCGATGGCGCGCTTTGCACTGCGCCACAACGTGCAGGGGTTCGACGCGTTCTACCTGGCGCTTGCCCTTTCTGCCGGTGCGCAGCTGGCCACGCTGGATGGGGGGCTACGCAGTGCAGCGCGGCGCGCTGGCGTCGAGCTCTTCACGCCAGCTTAGCCCGACGAAACGGCAGCACCGTAGCCATCGGCAGCACCCGCCAGCTGGCGGAGTTCGCGGCGCCGGTGTCGGCCAGGGCCAGCACGCGGGCCAGATCGGCCTGCAGGGCGTCGTTGTCGGCCCGCAGGGCGCGGGCCAGGGCGGCGTAGGTGGTGGCCTGGTTGTGCGCGTCGGCGTCAACCACGCTTTGCCCCCAGCGCGTCACCCAGAACAACGCCAGCATGGCCGGCCGTGGGGCGTGGCCTGCTGCAACCCAGCGCCGTGCGGTGCGCTCCGTCACGCCAAGGGCGCGGCCGAGCTGGGCAGTGGTGGGCTGGCCGAGATCTTCGAGCATCACGGCCAGGGGCGGCATCTGGTGCGGTAGGCGGTTGAGCATGATGGCCGCGTTGTCGGCTCACGCGCCGGCCAGGTGCATCGGCCCGGGGGTGGATACAGCGGCGGCCGACCTGGCCGAAGCGGCGCGCGTGGCGCGCAAGCCACGCTGAAACGCGCGGCGTAGTTGACATAATATACATCGTACACAATTCAGTGTGATGGGGAGAAAGGTGTCGGAAGGATTGACACGCCCTCCCGGGCGCCCACTCAGACGATGGCTTCACGCATGACGCACCGTGATAAATTCGCGCCGGCATTTTTCTTGCAACACGCCGACAGTCCCGTTCCCCGCCATCCCCCGTGAAGCCGATTCCTGCACTTTTCCGTCCCAACCCTGCACTGATCGTGTGCGCAGGGCTTTTGCTCGCTCAGGGGCCGGTGAGCGCGGCGCCGACCACGGAAGTGCCCACCACCAACGCCTCAGCGCCAGCGGCGCCGACGTCGGTGCTGGAAGGCGGTGTGCGCAAGCACAGTGGCCGCGGCGAGACCAGCACCATCGACATGCTGGTGGAAATGCAGCAGCCCAGTGCCGGGCTGCAGTTCAACGAGCGTCAGCGTCCCGGTGACGGGCGCGTGCGGCCGACGCCGCCGGCGGGCGGCCTGACGCAAGGGCTGCCTGCGCCGGGTAACAGCCTGGGCAACACGCCTGCGCGTGCAGAGCCCCCACCGGTGTCGGCGGCAGGCTTGTTCGGGGCTGGGGCGACGCCGCAGGTTCAACAGCAGCAGATGGCGCGGCCCGCGGCCCCGGTGGCCGGGTTGGCTGCCGAATCAGGGGGGCCTTCGCCTCGCTCGGCGCCCAGCGAGGCGCACGCCAACCCTGCGCTCGCGCGCTGGTTGGCCCTGCCGCGCGAGGTGATCCAGTACGTGCGCGAAAACCGCGGCCTCGTGATCGGGTCGGCGGTGGCCCTGCTGCTGTCCGCCTGGATGGGGTCGGTGCTGGTGGCCCGCCTGCGCGGCTGAGTTTCAGCGGGCGATCGTGCCCTCGGCGCCGTCTTCGGCGCTGTCATCGTCGCCGTCCACCTGAGTCTGGCCCGCCGGTGCGGCGCGGTCGAGTGGCCGGCACAGGTGTCGGTTCAGGGCGCCCAAGCGCTCTGAGCTCTGCATTGCGGCGATCACGACCTCGGGGTTGATCATCAACATGAACGGGTTGCGTTCGGTAGCCTGGTGCGCCATAGGTGCCTCCAAACACTGCGGGATGGCAGTGAGGCCACTCTAGGCCGTCGCGATGGCCCTGCCGAGTGGGTGCAGCGCCAAAGCGCGTGTCAGACGACTTCTGACACGGTCAATCTGCACAACTCAGGCCTCAACGCGCCGCCTGCTCCAGACGGCGCGCGAGCGGCTCGCGTGCTGCGAGTTTGGCAAAGTCAGCCGCGCCGAGCCCCGCATCGTTGCGGGCCTGCAGGCTGGCGCCCTTCGCCAGCAACTGGTCGACCGACTCCTCGGGGCCATAGCGCGCGGCCATCATCAGCGGCGTCGAGCGGTTGGGCGAAGGGGCGTCCACCACCGCACCGCGGGCCAGCAACAGCGCCACCATGCGCGGCTCGGGGCCGCTGGCGGCGTAGTGCAGCGGGGTCCACCCCGCGCGGTTGACGGCCGCGCCGCGCGCCAGCAGTTGCTCGGCAAGCGGCAGGTGGCCGCGCAGCGCCGCCATCATCAGCGGCGTTTCGTTGCTGGCATTGGTCTGGTCGATGCGGATCTGTGGGTGGGCCATCAGCAGCGCCGCGACCTTGGGGGCCTCGTCTCGCATCGCCACGAACAAGCCGCATTGGCCCTTCTCGTTCACGCTGTTGGGGTCGAAGCCTTGGGCCAGCAACTTGCTGACACCGCGCTCGTCATCCAGGTGCACGGCCCTGAAGAAATCCACCAGGGCATCAGCGCGTGCGGAAGAAAACGCAATGGCGATCAATAGATAGACAAGTATCTTCAGGTGGTTTCTCATGATCAGGCGGGCTCCGTCAGGCGGCCGGGCAGGCCGAAAAGCTGCTCGGTGTTGGCCGTGGTGACACTCGCCACGGTCTCCAGGCTCTCGCCCTTCAGCGCCGCCAGCTGCGCGGCCACGTGCGCCACGTAGGCCGGTTGGTTGGTCTTGCCGCGGTGTGGCATGGGCGCGAGGTAAGGGCTGTCGGTCTCGATCAGGCAGCGCTCCAGCGGCACTGCACGCGCCACTTCGCGCAGCGCTTCGGCATTGCGGAAGGTGAGGATGCCGGAGAAGGAGATGTGGAAACCGAGTTCCAGCGCGGCCATCGCCACTTCCATGGTCTCGGTGAAGCAGTGGAAGACGCCGCGCACGGCGCCCTGCCCCAGCTCGCGCCCGCGGGCGGCTTCTTCGCGCAGCACGGCCAGCGTGTCTTCGCTCGCGCTGCGGGTGTGGATGACCAGCGGCAGCCCGGTGGCCAGCGCGGCGCGGATGTGCACGCGGAAGCGCTCGCGCTGCCAGGCCATGTCGGCCACGCTGCGGCCGTTCAGCCGGTAGTAGTCAAGGCCGGTTTCGCCGATAGCCACCACGCGCGGCAGCGCGGCGCGCTCCAGCAGGTCGGCCAGCGTGGGCTCCTGCACGCCTTCGTTGTCGGGGTGCACACCCACGCTGCACCAGAAGTTGTCGTGCGCCAGGGCCAGGGCGTGCACCTGCGGGAACTCTTCCAGCGTGGTGCAGATGCACAGCGCGCGGTCGACCTGCGCCTCGGCCATCGCGGCGCGCAATTCGGGCAGCTTCGCCTGCAGTTCAGGAAAGCTCAGGTGGCAGTGGGAATCGATGAACATGGCCCGGGGGCTGTAGGCTGCACGCTGGATTTGCGCCGGCCGCTCATGGCGGCCGGCTGCGTCACAGCGTCTGCGTGGGCTTGGAAGAAGAGATGCTGGTGCCCAGCACTTCCTCGATCTTGATCTTGAGCTGGCGCGACTTGTCGTCGTTGGGGAAACGCACGCCCACGCCTTGTGTGCGGCCGCCCGAGGCATTGGCCGGCGTGATCCAGGCCACCTTGCCGGCCACCGGGAAACGCTGCGGGTCGTCAGGCAGCGAGAGCAGCAGGTAGATGTCGTCGCCGAGCTTGTACTCGCGCGTGGTGGGCACGAAGAGGCCGCCGTCGGTGAGTGCGGGGATGTAGGCCGCGTACAGCGCGCCCTTTTCGCGGAACACGAGCTGGATGACGCTGGGCCGGCTGGCCGCGGCACCGGCTGCACCCGCAGGCCCCACAGGGGGCCCCAGGCCGCCGGCTCGTGTGGGGACGCTGTCGTTCATGGGCTGAGTGTATCCAAGCCCTGCCCCGCCCCGTGGGCCGCGGGCCGCGTGCTGCTGCGCGGTGCGCCCGGGCCTGCAGCTGCCGTGACGGGCGCCGCCAAGGCCTGGGATGCAGACCCCACCAGAGCCTCGATCAACAAGGCCTCGCTCCACGGGTGTTCATCGTGGCGCGCCACGCGCCGCAACTCGGCCGCCCAGGCCTGCAGCGCCGGCAGGGCCGCACGCGCCGGCACGCCGGCCGTCGGGAAGTAGACCGCCGGGCCGCCGGCGGCGCGTGCCATCGCGTCGTGGCAGAGCTTCTGCAGCGCATCCACGGCGCGCGGGATCGGCCAACCCGCCAGCGCCCCGGCATGGCCGGCGGCCACCGCGGCGGGCAGTGCGGCCCAGGCGCGGGCGTCGATGCCGGCCTGCTGCAGCGCCAGGGCGTCGAGCGGACGGCCGCCGCTGGCGGCCAGCAGCACCTGCGCGGCATCGGCGTCGGCCACGCCTTGCGCCAGCAGCCACTGCACGGCCAACGCGGGTGCCGGCGCCGGCAGGCGCAGCAGCTGGCAGCGACTGCGCACGGTGGGCAAGAGCGTGCTCGGGTCGGCCGTGGTCAGCAGCAGGCGCGTGCCGGCGGCGGGTTCTTCCAGCGTCTTCAGCAGCGCGTTGGCCGACTGCAGGTTCAGCACCTCGGCCGGGTGCAGCAGCCCCACCTTGCCCTGGCCGCGCGCGCTGGTGCGCGTGCTGCGCTCGATGAGCAGCCGCACCTCGTCGATACGGATCTGGCGGCTGGGCTTGCGCTTGCTGTCGTCGCCGTCGGTCTTGTCGTCGGGCAGCGGCCAGCCGTGTTCGCGGCGCAGGCTTTCGGGCAGCAGCACGGTCAGATCGGGGTGCAGGTGGCTCTGCACCAGCCGGCAACTGCCGCAGCGGCCGCAGGGCCGGGGCAAGGCCTGCGCGCCACTGCCGCGGCCTTCGCACAGCCAGGCCTGGGCCAGCACCATGGCAAAGGCCAGCGCACCGACGCCGGGCGCAGCGTGCACCAGCAGCGCGTGGCCGCGGTGGGTGTTCAGCGCCTGGGCCAGCGGTTCGGCCAGCCAGGGCAGCGGCAGGGTGCCGTCTTCGCCGACGATCAGTTCGTTCATGCCCAGGGGCGCGCAGACACCTGCGCCTCGATCTGCGCCCACACGGCCTCGCGCGGCAGGCTGGCGTCCACGCGGGCGAAGCGCGCCGGGTCGGCGGCGCAGCGCGCGGCATAGCCGGCGGCCACGCGTTCGAAGAAGGCCAGGTCCTGGGCTTCGAAGCGGTCAGGCGCCCGCGCCGCGCCGCGGCGTTCGGCGGCGGTGGCAGCGGGCAGTTCGAACCACACCGTCAGGTCGGGCTGGCGCAGGCCGGCGGGGCCGCTCTGCACCCACTGTTCAAGCTGGTTGAGCACGGCCAGGTCGAAACCCCGGCCGCCGCCTTGGTAGGCGAAGCTGGCGTCGGTGAACCGGTCGCACAGCACCAAGGCGCCGCGCGCCAGTGCGGGCTCGATGTGCTGAACGAGGTGGTCGCGCCGTGCCGCGAACACGAGCAGGGCTTCGGTGAGCGGGTCCATGGGCACGTGCAGCACCAGTTCACGCAGGCGCTCGGCCAGCGGCGTGCCCCCGGGCTCGCGCGTCAGCACCACCTCGTGGCCGCGCGCGCGCAGCCAGGTGGCCAGGGCCTCGATGTGCGAGCTCTTGCCGGCGCCGTCGATGCCTTCGAAGCTGATGAAACGCCCGGGCCGGCCGCTGCTGGGCTGGAGGGGACTCAAGGCAGGCCGCGCTGGTATTTGTTCACCGCACGATTATGGTCGGCGAGGGTTTCGCTGAAGACGCTGCTGCCGTCGCCCCGCGCCACGAAGTACAGGGCGCGCGTGGGCGCCGGGTTCAGCGTGGCGCGCAGCGAGGCCAGGCCCGGCATCGAGATGGGCGTGGGCGGCAGGCCGCGGCGCGTGTAGGTGTTGAAGGGCGTGTCGGTTTCCAGGTCGCGGCGGCGCAGGTTGCCGTCGAAGGCCTCGCCCAGGCCGTAGATCACCGTGGGGTCGGTCTGCAGCGGCATGCCGATGCGCAGGCGGTTGATGAAGACGCCGGCCACCAGGCCGCGGTCAGACGGCAGCCCGGTTTCCTTCTCGACGATGCTGGCCAGCGTCAGCAGTTCATCGGCGCTCTTCAGCGGGGTGTCGGGGCTGCGCTGCGCCCAGGTCTCGGCCAGGCGGCGCTGCAGCGTGGCGTGGGCGCGCTTGAGCACGGTGAGGTCGCTCACGCCGCGGCTGTAGCGGTAGGTGTCGGGAAAGAAGCGCCCCTCGGCCGCCACGCCGGGTGCACCCAACGCCTGCATCAGTTGCGCCTCGCTCCAGCCTGCGGTGGTGGGTTTCAGGTGCGGGGCCTGGGCCAGTGCCGTGCGCAGTTGGCGCATCGTCCAGCCTTCGATGATGCGCACCTGTTCGAGCGTCTCATCGCCCTGCACCAGCTTGGCCAGCAGTTGGCGCGGTGTGGTGCCGGTCTCGATTTCGTAGCTGCCGGCGCGGATGCGGCGCGCTTCGCCCGACAGGCGGAACCAGGCGAAGAGGAAGTCAGGCGAGGTCTGCACCCCGGCGGCCACCCAGGCCTGCGCCACAGCACGCGGCGTGGTGCCGGCTTCGATGGAGAGCTCGACCGTGGGTGCCGCCAGCGGCAGCGGGCTGTCCAGCCAGCGCCAGGCGATGAAGGCGACCAGCGCCGCAGCAATGAAGGGCAGCCCCAGCAGGGGCAGCCACAGGCGTAACCCCAAGGACCGGCGCGACATGGCCGCTGATCATAATGAAGCGATGAATGCCGAAGCCCTGAACGTGCCTGTCGCCCACCCTGCCACCTTGCCCATGGGCGCTGTGCGCCTGAGCGACTGGGGCGTGATCCGCGCCCAGGGCGCAGACGCCGCGAAGTTCCTGCACGGACAGCTGACACAAGACGTCGAACATCTGCCGGAGAGCGAGGTGCGCCTGGCCGGCTTCTGCTCGGCCAAGGGCCGGCTGCTGGCGAGCTTCGTGATGTGGCGCCGCGGGCCTGAAGAGGTGCTGCTGGCCTGCAGCGCCGATCTGCTGCCGGCCACGCTGAAGCGCTTGTCGATGTTCGTTCTGCGCGCGAAGTGCAAGCTCAGCGATGCCAGCGCCGAGCTGCCGCTGTGGGGCCTGGCCGGCGCAGCCGCAGGCTCGGCGGCGGCCTGGACGCGCAGTGAAAGCCCGGGCGGTGAACACCTCCAGTTGCCCGCCGCGCTGGTGGAAGGCCAGCCCGTGTCGAGAGCGCTGTGGGTCGGCACCCCCGACACGGCTCCCGCAGCCCCGGCTCTGGACCTCGCCACCTGGCAGGCGCTGGAGGTGCTCAGTGGCGTGGCGCGCATCGTGGCGGCCACCAGCGAGCAGTTCGTGCCGCAGATGGTGAACCTGGAACTGGTGGGCGGCGTGAACTTCAAGAAGGGCTGCTACCCCGGGCAAGAGGTGGTGGCGCGCAGCCAGTACCGCGGCACGCTGAAGCGCCGCGCCTACGTGCTGACCGGCGACACGCTGCTGCAGCCGGGGCAGGAAGTTTTCGTCGCCACCGAACCCGAGCAACCTGCCGGCATGGTGGCCCTGGCTGGGCAGTTGAGCGGCCAGCACGTGGCGCTGGTGGAAATGAAGATCGCAGCCGTCGAGGCCGGCGCGCCGCTGCACGCCGGCAGCGCCACCGGCCCGCAGCTGACGCCCGGTGCCCCGCCCTACGACCTGGCGCGCGACGACAGCTGAGCCCATGGCCCGCGAGATCTACGTCTACTGGAAGGTGCCGGCGCTCCACGCCGCAGCGGCCCAGTCAGCAGCGGCGGCTTTCGTGCAGCGCCTGAAGACCGAGCTGCCGGGCCTGGAGGTGCGCCTGCTGCGCCGTGCCGAAGAAGGCGGCGAACGCGTCACCTTCATGGAAACCTACCGCGCGGCCCTGCCCGGCATCACGCCCGCGCTGCAGGCCTTGATCGAAGCCCAGGCCGCCGCAGCCTACGCCGGCATCGGCCAGCCGGCGCGGCATGTCGAGGCTTTCATCGAGCTGGGCAGCGCCGCCGGCTGAGCGCCACGCTCACAGCACCCGCCGCATCGTCTGGTGCGGAATGCCGGCGGTCTGGAACACCTCGCCTTCCGGCGTGAAGCCGTGGCGCTCGTAGAAGCCCACGGCGGTGGTCTGCGCGTGCAGCACCATGGCCACGTCACCGCGCTCGCGTGCGGCCTGCATCAGCGCCTGCAGCACGGCACGCCCGTGCTGGCCACCCCGCACCGTGGCCAGCGTCGCCATGCGGCCCACCTGCGCCAGCCCGCGTGAGGGCTGCAGCAGCCGCCCGGCGGCCACCGGCACGCCCAGGCGGTTGAAGGCCACGGCGTGCACGGCCTCGGCATCGGCCTCGTCCACCACCAGCTCGGGCGCGATGCCCTGCTCGTCGACGAAGACCGGCTGGCGCACCTGCTGCGCGGCGGCGCCGAGCTGGGCCCAGGCGCCCACGCGCAGCTCCAGCACCGGCTCACCGGCTTCAAAGCCGTTGAGCACCCGCCGCAGCGCCTCGGGCACCGGGCGCGAGGTCTGCGTGGCCGGGTCGGCGAAGACGTAGACGATCTCGCCGTGCACCAGGCACTGCTCGCCGCGGAACACCGCCGCCTGGAAGCTGAGCGACGAGTTGCCGATGCGCGCGCAGCGCAAACCGACCTGCAGCACGTCGTCATACCGTGCCGAGCCCAGGTACTCGAGCGTGGCCTTGCGCACGTAGAGATCGCCGCCCAGCGCGTGCATGGTGTCGTGGTAGGGCAAGGCCAGCGTGCGCCAGTAGCCCGAGACGGCGGTGTCCACGTACATCAGGTAGTGGCCGTTGAAGACGATCTTCTGCAGGTCGACCTCGGCCCAGCGCACGCGCAGGCGGTCGAAGAAGCGGAATTCGCTGCGTTTCATGGGTCGGTGCTCCTTCAGGATTCACGCAGAACCGCAGCGGCGAAGTCCAGCGCGGCGCTGGCCTCCTTGAGCACGCGGCCCATCTTGATGAAGTCGTGCGTCATGCCGCGCACCAGCTCCAGTTGCACCGGCACGCCGGCGGCACGAAGGCGGTCGGCGTAGGCCAGGCCTTCGTCGACCAGCGGGTCGCACTCGGCAAGGATCACCGCGGCTGGCGCCACGCCGTCGACGTCGGCCTCCAGCGGTGCGAAGCGCCAGTCGTGGCGCTGTTCGCGGGCGATGTAGTGGTCGAAGAACCAGGTGATGGCTTCGCGGTCGAGCAGGAAGCCGTGGGCGAAGAGGTGGTGCGAAGGCGTGTCGGCCAGCGCCGTGGTGCCAGGCGTGATGAGCAACTGCAGCGCCAGCGGCAGGCGGTGGTCGCGCGCCAGCAGCGCGCAGACGGCGGCCAGGGTGCCGCCGGCGCTGTCGCCGGCCACGGCCAGGGGTGCAGCGGCCAGGCCGTGGCGCGCGGGGTCGGCGCTCAGCGCCTGCAGCGCGGCCCAGGCGTCGTCCACGGCGGCCGGGAAGCGGTGCTCGGGCGCCAGCCGGTAGTCCAGCGCCACCACGGTGCGGCCGCTGCGCAGGGCGAGCTGGCGGCACAGGCTGTCGTGCGTCTCCAGGCTGCCGATGACGAAGCCGCCCCCGTGCAGGTAGAGCAGGCCCGGGCCGGGCTCGTGGCTCGCGGCATACAGGCGTGCCGGGCGCGGTGTGCCGTCACCGCCGGGCAGCGACAGCGCCTGCACGCGGGCCAGCGGGGCGCGCGGGAAATCCAGCACCTCGGCCGCGGCGTCGTAAGCGGCGCGCGCCGCGACGGGGCTCATCGTGTGGAAAGGCTGGCGTTTGGCGCGGTGGATGCGGTCCAGCAGGCCGGCCATCTGGGGGGTGAGCAGGTTCGTGTTCAAGGCGGCGCGGAGCATACTTTCCCTTCTTCCCCCCAACGCCTTCGGCAGCGCTGCACATGGCCCGCATCCTCTACCTCACGCAGATCGACCTCGACCACGGCGCCGTGCGCCTCTTGCCCGAGGAATGCCAGCGCACCGGCATGGCCCGGCCTCTGGTGGTGACGGATGCCGGCGTGCGCGCCGCAGGCGTGCTGCAGGCGGCCCTGGATGCGCTGGGCACCCTGCCCCACGCGGTCTTCGACGGCACGCCCAGCAACCCGACCGAGGCGGCCGTGCGCGAAGCGGTGGATGTCTACCGCCGCGAAGGCTGCGACGGCCTGATCGCCGTGGGCGGCGGCAGCAGCATCGATCTGGCCAAGGGCGTGGCCATCGCCGCCACGCACCCGGGGCCGCTGGCCACCTACGCCACCATCGAAGGCGGCAGCCCGAAGATCACGCCCGCCGTGCCGCCGCTGATCGCCGTGCCCACCACCGCCGGCACGGGCAGCGAGGTGGCGCGGGGCGCCATCGTCATCGTCGACGACGGCCGCAAGCTCGGCTTCCACAGCTGGCACCTGATGCCCAAGGCCGCGCTGCTCGACCCCGAACTCACGCTGGGCCTGCCCCCGGGCCTGACGGCGGCCACCGGCATGGACGCCATCGCGCATTGCATGGAAACCTTCATGGCCCACGCCGTGAACCCGCCGGCTGACGGCATTGCGCTGGACGGCCTGGCGCGCGGCTGGGCGCACATCGAACGCGCCACGCGCGACGGGCAAGACCGCGAAGCGCGCTGGCACATGATGAGCGCCAGCATGCAAGGCGCCATGGCCTTCCAGAAGGGCCTGGGCTGCGTGCATTCGCTCAGCCACAGCCTGGGCGGCGTGAACCCGCGGCTGCACCACGGCACCTTGAATGCCATGTTCCTGCCTGCGGTGCTGCGCTTCAACGCGGCGGCGCCCAGCATGCAGGGCGAGCAGCGACTTCAGCGCATGGCACATGCGATGGGCCTGCCTGGCTGCGATGCCGAAGGCCATGCCGTGGCTGAAGCCGTGAAGGCCCTCAACGCCCGCCTGGGCCTGCCCAGCGGCCTGCGGGCCATGGGTGTCACCGAAGACCAGTTCGAGCGCATCGTCGACGGCGCCCTGGCCGACCACTGCCACAAGACCAACCCGCGCCTGGCCACGCGCAGCGACTACCTGGCGATGCTGCAAGCCTCGATGTAGCGGCGTCAGGGGCAGGCCATGCAGCCTGTCGCCGGACTCTGCAGCCTGTCGCATCCCCCGGGCGACGCGCCGGGTGCCTTGATATGGTGTGCTACATCACCAACACACCGCAGGCGCCCCATGCAGACCTGGCACGACAGACAACCGATCTACCAGCAGCTGGCCGACATCCTGGCGGCCCAGCTGCTCGACGGCGACCCCGAGGAAGGTGCACCCATGCCCTCTGTGCGGGCGCTGGCCGGGCGCTACCTGCTCAACCCGCTGACGGTCACCCGCGCACTGCAGGCGCTGGACGAAGAAGGCCTGCTCGAAGCCCGCCGCGGCCTGGGCCTGTACGTGACGGCCGGCGCCCGCGAGCGCCTGCGTGCCGCCGAGCGCGACCGCTTTCTCAACACCGAATGGCCGCTGCTGCGCGAACGCCTGCGCCGCCTGGGCATCGGTGCCGAACAACTGAACTGGGAGGAGCGTTGATGAACGCCGCTGAACCACGAGACCTGCTGGTGAGGGCCAGCCATCTGAATGTGCGCTACGGCGCCAAGCTGGCGGTGGACGACGTCAGCTTCACCATCCCCAAGGGTCGCGTGGTCGGCCTGCTGGGCCACAACGGCGCGGGCAAGTCGTCGCTGATGAAGGCCATGGTGGGCCTCGTCGACGTGGGCCAGGGCGCCGGTGAACTCACGGTGCTGGGCATGAACCCGCGGCCGCAGCGTGCGCAGTTGCTGGAACAGGCCTGCTACATCCCCGACGTGGCCATCCTGCCGCGCTGGGCGCGGGTGAGCGATCTCATCTCGCTGATGAGCGGCCTGCACCCGCGCTTCTCGGCCGACCGGGCCCGCGCGCTGCTGCGGCGCACCAGCGTCGGCCTCAACGACAAGGTCAAGACGCTGTCCAAGGGCATGGTGGTGCAGGCGCACCTGGCGCTGGTGGCGGCCATCGATGCCAAGCTGATGATCCTGGACGAGCCCACGCTCGGCCTGGATGTGCTCTCGCGCAAGGCCTTCTACGAGATGCTCATCGACGAATGGTGCGACGGCGAGCGCAGCGTGCTCATCAGCACGCACCAGGTGGAAGAGATCGAGAGCCTGCTGTCCGACGTGCTCATGCTCAACGAGGGCAAGCTGGTGCTCAGCATCAGCCTCGAAGACATGGAAAAGCGCTTCGTCGGCGTGAGCCACGACGCTGCGGTGGCCGAGCAGATCGCCGCCGCGCACCCGCTGCTGCGCTACCGCACCGGCAGCGGCAATGGCCAGTTCGGCAACGCCGCCATCTTCGACGGCCCGCCACCGGCCCACGTGCAGGCCCTGGGCCAGCGCATCCGCCCCAGTCTGGTCGACCTGTTCGTGGCGCTCACGCGCAAGCCCGAACTCGACCGCACCCAGTTCTGACCCTCGAACGCTGAAGAGGCCCCCAATGAACAAATTCCTTCCCTTGCTGCGGCGCGAGTGGCTGCAATACCGCTTCGGCTGGGCGCTGATGGTGGGGGTGCCGCTGGGCATCGCCCTGCTGCTGCTCTCTTTCGGCCAGATCCAGCTGGGCAGCGACGAGGCCTCGCAGGTCAACGACAAGCTGCGCCCGCTGCAACTGGCCTCGATGCTCTCGGTGGCTTCCATCGCAGGCAGCGCTGCCGTGCTTTTCATCATCGCCTGCTTCAGCTCGGTGATCATCGTCGCCGGCATGGCACGGCGCGACCACAGCGACCGCTCGGTCGAGTTCTGGCTGTCCCTGCCGGCCACGCACAGCGCCAGCCTCGCGGCGCCGCTGGTCGTGCACCTGCTGCTGGTGCCCGCCGCAGCCTTGCTGGCCGGCCTGGCCGGCGGCGTGCTGCTGTCGATGGTGCTGGTGGCGCGCGTGGTCGGCATCGCCGACTGGTTCGCGCTGCCGTGGATGGACGTGCTGCCCGCCATCGCGGCACTGACGACGCGCTTGCTGGCCGGCCTGCCGATGGCCGTGCTGTGGCTGTCGCCGCTGATCCTGCTGGTGGTGCTGCTCTCGGCCTGGTTCCGCAGCTGGTCGTGGGTGATCCTGGGCGTGGGCATCGGCCTCGGCAGCCAACTGCTGAACCGCCTGTTCGGCCAGCCCTTCCTGTCGGACATCACGGTGGGCCTGTTGCGCGGCGCCCGGGGTGCCCTGGTGCACGCCGGCCAAGGTTTCCAGATGGGGCCGGGCGAGGGCTCGCAGGGCCTGCAGCAGCTGCCGGCCTGGGCCCTGCAGGACTACCTGGCTGCCCTGCGCGATCTGCCCTCTCCGCTGCTGTTCGGCGGTCTGGTCTTCGCTGCCGGCTGCTTCTACCTGCTGGTGCGCTGGCGCGAGCGTGGTGCTGGTGCGGCAGGTTGAGCCGGCAGCACGTCGCGGGGGCGCGACAGGCGTGCCCCGGTGCGTCCCCACGCGGGGGGACGGAAATGGGCACGCGGGCGGTGCCTTCCGCACAAATCACGGACGGTCGCGACCCTCGCGTCAGATATGCGTCAAGCGGCCACGAAGCCCCGCCGGGCGGTGCTTTGGCAAGCCGGCAACGCATGCCATGATGGGTTCCAATGACGGCCTAGCCGTTGACCGTAGACCTTGAAGACCATGCTGCCCAAGACCCTGGCCCTCGTCGAAGACGATCGTGATTTCTCGGAGTTCCTGTCCCAGTACCTCCAAGGCCGCGGCATCCAGGTGCGCGTGTACGGCGACAGCAGCGACCTCCTCGTCGACGGCAGCGCGTTCGATCACGACTTCTACGTGCTCGACCTCACCTTGCCCGGCATCGACGGCGTCGACCTCGTCAAGCTGCTGCGCCGGCGCACGCAGGCCGGCATCCTGGTGGTGTCGGGGCGGGTGGCCTCGGATGTGTTCAGCCAGGTCATCACGGCCGGCGCCGACATGTTCCTGGCCAAGCCGGTGCAGTTCGAGCAGGTGGCGCTGGCCATCGAAGCGGTGCAACGCCGCGTGGCCTCGGGCAGCCCGGGTGTGGCGCCCTGGAAGCTGGACCGTCGCGCGCGGCAATTGGTGGCGCCTGACGGCATCCACGTCGACCTCAGCGAGGGCGACATGGCCGTGATGGAGTGCTTCGTGCAGGCCGCCGGTGAGCCCGTCACCCGCGAGACCTTGTGCGAACGCCTGGGCCTGCCGCCCGACGGCGACAACCTCAACGCCACCATCTACCGCTTGCGCCGCCGCATCGAGCGCGCCACGCCGGCGGTGGTGCCGCTGCAGTCGAAGTCGCGCGTCGGCTACGTGTTCCGCGCGCCCCTGCAGGCGGTCTGAGCCCGCCGCCGGCGGGTTCGATGCGGCGGCCACCGAAGCCACAGCGCCGTAACAGCGGGTAAACCCGAGGGGCGCTCGGGGCCAGGTTTCATAATCCGGCGCCATGACGATCACCCGCCGCCGAATTCTGCTTTCCACCAGCGCCGTGGCGCTCTCCGCACCCTGGGTGCGCCCCCGCGCCGCCGATACGTGGTTGATCGGCCAGTCTGCGCCGCAGACCGGCGTGCTGGCGCCCTCGAATGCAGAAACCACCGCTGCGGCGCGCCTGTACTTCGAGCGCCTGAACGCCCGGGGCGGCGTGCATGGCAAGCCTATCGAGCTGATCTCGATCGACGACGGCCAGGACGCCAAGCGCACGGCCGAGAACACGCAGAAGCTGCTGAACCAGGGCGTGCTGGGGCTGGCGCTGTACCGCACCACGCCTTCGTCCGAAGCCGCGCTGCCGCTGGCGCGCAAGGCCGGAGCCGCCTACATCGGCACGCAGGTCGGGCCGTCGATGCTGTACGACCCCAAGCTCAGCGAGGTGTTCAACACCCGCGCCCGCTACAGCGACGAGGTCAACCGTGCCGTCAACTTCTTCAAGAACCTGGGCCTGACACGCGTGGCAGCGCTGGTGGCCACCGATTCCTTCGGCAAGGACGTGCTGGCCGGTCTGCGCCAGGCCCTGGCCGGCGCGCAACTGGAACTGCTGGCGCAGGCGAGCATCGACAACCGCAGCGCCGACGTGACCGAGCAGATCGAACAGTTGCGCAAGGTCAACCCGCAGGTGGTGCTGCTGGTCAGCAACGCGAAGGCTGCGGCTGGTTTCGTCAAGGGTGCGCGTGCAGCGGGCTTCCAGCCCACTTTCGTGGCACTGTCGAACACGAGTTCGGCTTCGTTCGTGCAAGACCTGGGCAAGGCCGCCGAAGGCGTGGTGGTCACGCAGGTGATGCCCAGCCCCTACGCCGGCCGCGTGCGCGTGGTGACCGAGTTCCGCGAGGCCGTGGCCAAGGCGCCTGCGGTGCCGGTGTCGCACGCCGGGCTGCAGGGTTACGTGACAGCGAAGTTCATCCACGAGGCCATCCGCCGCGCCGGCCCGGGCGTGGACCGCGCGGGGCTGGTGGAGGGCATCAACCGCAGCGCCAGCTTCGACCTCGGCGACTTCACGCTGAACTACCCGCGCGACAGCCGCCAGGGCTCACGCCTGGCGGAGTTGACCGTCATCGGGCGCGACGGGCGCTTCATGTACTGAATGAAAAACGCCCGCCAGGCCGGCGGGCGTTTCGCAAGGCACGCTGCTTCAGCCGTGCTTGGCGTCGAAGAACTGCTCGTCTTCGGTGCTGCCCTTCAGCGCGGCCGTGCTGGCTTCGCGCTCGATGGTGGTGGTCACGGCGTCGAAGTAACCGGTGCCCACTTCGCGCTGGTGCTTCACGGCGGTGAAACCGCGCTCGGCGGCGGCGAATTCCTTCTCCTGCAGTTCGACGAAGGCGCTCATGTTGTTGCGCGCATAACCGTAGGCCAGGTCGAACATGCCGTAGTTCAGGCTGTGGAAGCCGGCCAGCGTGATGAACTGGAACTTGTAGCCCATGGCGCCGAGTTCACGCTGGAACTTGGCGATGGTGGCGTCGTCCAGGTTCTTCTTCCAGTTGAAGCTGGGGCTGCAGTTGTAGGCCAGCAGCTTGCCCGGGAACTTGGCGTGGATGGCGTCGGCGAAGGCCTTGGCGAAGGCCAGGTCGGGCTTGCCGGTCTCGCACCAGATCAGGTCGGCATAGGGCGCGTAGGCCAGGCCGCGGCTGATGGCCTGCTCCAGGCCGTTGCGGGTGCGGAAGAAGCCTTCCACCGTGCGCTCGCCGGTGCAGAAGGGCTTGTCGTTGTCGTCGACGTCGGTGGTGACGAGGTCGCCGGCTTCGGCGTCGGTGCGGGCCAGCAGGATGGTGGGCGTGCCCATCACGTCGGCGGCCAGGCGCGCGGCCACCAGCTTGCTCACGGCTTCACGGGTGGGCACCAGCACCTTGCCACCCATGTGGCCGCACTTCTTGGCGGCGGCCAACTGGTCTTCGAAGTGCACGCCGGCGGCGCCCGCGTCGATCATGGCCTTCATCAGCTCGAAGGCGTTGAGCACGCCGCCGAAGCCCGCTTCGGCATCGGCCACGATGGGCGCGAAGTAGTCGATGTCGTTCTTGCCTTCGCTCCACTGGATCTCGTCGGCACGCTTGAAGGTGGCGTTGATGCGCTTGACGACCTTGGGCACCGAGTCCACCGAGTACAGGCTCTGGTCGGGGTACATCTCGCCGTTGCTGTTGGCGTCACCGGCCACCTGCCAGCCGCTCAGGTAGATGGCCTTCAGGCCGGCCTTGACCTGCTGCATGGCCTGGTTGCCCGTGAGCGCGCCCAGGCTGTTGACGAAGGGCTCGGTGTTGATCAGGTTCCAGAGCTTCTCTGCGCCGCGCTTGGCCAGCGTGTGCTCGATCTGGATGCTGCCGCGCAGGCGCACCACGTCTTCGGCGGTGTAGCCGCGCTGGATGCCTTTCCAACGGGGGTTCTCGGCCCAGTCTTTTTTCAGGGCTTCAACTTGCTGCTGGCGGGTGAGGGTCGTCATGGCGTCTTCTCCAAGGGGCAGTGAATGAACTCGGGGTGGCTGAAGTGGGTGCCGAAGCACTGAACCAACACCTTCAGCGTAGTCCTGCCGGGCCGGCTTGTGAAGACCTATGTCTTATATAAGACAGTAGATTAAAGTGTTATAAATCAATGACTTACGGATGCATTTCGTATTACGGTATGACTTTCTTCCGTATGGTGAATTTTGCTGCGCTGCAAAACGCCAGCAATCCGCATTGTGAAATCAGGATGATGCGATGCGGAAACTCCAGCCCGCACCGGGCTGCGTGGTGAGCGCCAGCGCGTGGCGGCCGCTCAGCGCCCCGCGGCGAAGGCCATCCAGCGTGCGTAGATGCGGCGCGCCAGCGCCTGCTGCACGGGCAGGCGCTCAGCGGTGTCGGCCAGCATGGCGGCCGGCCGCTGCACGCTGGTGGGTGGCAGGCCTTCGAACCATGCTTCCTCGTTCTCCAGCGCCCAGTAGCGCAGCTTGTTCTCGTCCACCTCGACGTGGAACTGCATGGCCAGGTGCGGCCCCAGCGCAAAGGCCTGGTGCGGGCAAGCCGGGCTCTGCGCCAGCCACACCGCGCCGGGCGGCAGGCCGAAGGTTTCGCTGTGCCAGTGGTAGACATGCCGCTCGCCTTCAGGCCCGAACCAGGCTTGCGCCTCCGGGGCCTTGTGCACCTGCAGCGGCTGCCAGCCGATCTCGGGCGCGGGCGAGGCGGTGACGGCTGCGCCCAGCGCGCGCGCCATCAGCTGCCCGCCCAGGCAGTGGCCCAGCGTCGGCACGCCAGCCTGCACGGCCTGCAGGAACAAGGCTTCCGCACGGCGCAGCGAAGGCAGGTCGTCATTCGCACTCATCTCGCCGCCCAGGATGGCCAGCGCGCCATAGCCGCTGAGCGATGCAGGGAACTCCTGACCCGCCTGGGTGTTGTAGACCTCGTGCGCGAGCCCCTGGGTCTGCAGCCAGGTCTGCAGGTAGGCGGGCCCGTCGGTGTTGAGGTGCTGCAGGATGAGCACGGGGCGCATGGTCATGCCGGCGCCACGAAACGGGGTCGGGCGCTCTCTATGATGGACCGCCAGTGTGCCCGCAGCGCGCGGCACCTGCAGCGCGCCCCACCGACCTCTGCCCCACCGCCATGACCGCCTTCGCCTTTCTCTCCGACTCCGGCTTCCTCAAATGCGGCGCGCCCGGCGCCACCACGCCCTACGCCGTGGCCGGCGTGGCCTGGGACGGCAGCACCACCAACCGGTCAGGCGCGCGCATGGGGCCGCGCGCCATCCGCAGCGCCAGCCACATGCTGTGCGACGGCACGCACCCGCACTTCGACCTGAGCCCGGTAGAAGCCCTGGGCGATGCCGGCGACCTGCCCTTGCCCAACACCTCGCTGGAAGGCATGCGCGCGGCGCTGCAGCCGCTGGCCGCGCAGCTGATCGCCCGCTACCACATGGCCTGGCTGGGCGGTGACCACTCCATCACCCTGCCTTTGCTGCGCGAGTACCGCAAGCAACTCGGCCGGCCTCTGGCGGTGATCCATTTCGATGCGCACTGCGACACCTGGGTCGACCACTTCGGCGAGCCCAGCGGCCACGGCACCTGGGTCTACGAGGCCATGCAGGAGGGCCTGGTGGTCGATGCCTGTTTCACGCAGATCGGCATCCGCTCGGCCGGCGAGCGCGAGGCCCGCGAATACGTGGCCACGCGAGGCGGCCAGATCTTCACCGCCCGTGCGCTGCGCGGGCTGGAAAGCCCGGCGCAGCTGGCCCCGGTGCTGCAGGCCATCCGCCAGCGCCTGGCCGAACATGGCAACCCGCCCGTCTACCTGAGCCTCGACATCGACTGCCTCGACCCCGCCTTCGCCCCCGGCACCGGCACGCCCGAGCCCGGCGGCCTGAGCAGCAACCAGGTGCTGACCATTCTGGAAGAACTGGCCGATCTGCCCTTCGTGGGCATGGACTGCGTGGAGGTGGCACCGCCCTACGACCACGCCGAACTCACGAGCCAGGCCGCTGCGCACTTCGTCTGGACCTACCTTTGCGGCCGGCTGGCGCACCGCCCTTCGCAGCCGCTGGTCTAGACTGGCCTCACCCTCCCCGCCCCGCCCCAGCCCTGGAGACCGCCATGAACAAGGCCCTCGACCCCGCCCTGATGCAAGCCGCCGAGGCCATCGGCTCCCACGTCGCCACGCCCGACCTGGGCGCCTACTGGATGCCCTTCACGGCCAACCGCCAGTTCAAGCAAGCCCCGCGCCTGCTGGCGCGAGCCAGCGGCATGCACTACTGGGACGTGCAGGGCCGCGAGGTGCTCGATGGGGTGGCGGGCCTGTGGTGCGTGAACGCCGGCCACAACCGCCCGCGCATCACCGCGGCCATCCAGAAGCAGGCGGCCGACATGGACTTCGCGCCGCCTTTCCAGATGGGACACCCCAAGGCCTTCGAACTGGCCTCGCGCATCGTGCAGATCGCCCCAGCGGGCATGGGCAAGGTCTTCTTCGCCAACAGCGGCAGCGAAGCCGTGGACACCGCGCTGAAGATGGCCCTGGCCTACCACCGCGTGCGCGGCGAAGGCACGCGCACGCGGCTGCTGGGTCGCGACCGCGGCTACCACGGTGTGAACTTCGGCGGCATCTCGGTGGGCGGCATGGTGGGCAACCGCAAGCACTTCGGCCTGGCGGTGGCCGGCGTGGACCACCTGCGCCACACGCACGACCCGGCCCGCAATGCCTACAGCAACGGCCAGCCCGCGCACGGCGCCGAGTTCGCTGACGATCTGGAAAAGCTGGTGGCCATGCACGATGCCAGCAACATCGCCGCCGTCATCGTGGAGCCCATCGCGGGCAGCACCGGCGTGCTGGTGCCACCCATGGGCTACCTGCAGAAGCTGCGCGAGCTGTGCACCAAGCACGGCATCCTGCTGATCTTCGACGAGGTCATCACCGGCTTCGGCCGCACCGGCGCGCCCTTCGCGGCACAGACCTTCGGCGTCACGCCCGACCTCATCACCTGCGCCAAGGGCCTGACCAACGGCGCCGTGCCCATGGGCGCGGTGATCGCGAAGGACGAGATCTACGAGACCTTCATGCAGGGTCCGGAACACATGATCGAGTTCCTGCACGGCTACACCTACTCGGGGCACCCGCTGGCCTGCGCCGCCGGCCTGGGCACGCTGGACACCTACGCCGAAGAAGGCCTGCTCACGCGTGCCGGGCCGCAGGGCGATGGCATCGCGGCCTACTTCGCGCAGGGCGTGCATTCGCTCAAGGGCGAGCCGCACGTCATCGACGTGCGCAACCACGGGCTGGTGGGCGGCATCGAGTTGCAGGGCATCGCGGGCGAGCCCACGAAGCGCGCCTTCTCGGTCTTCCTCGACTGCTGGGCGCAGGGCGTGCTGATCCGCACCACGGGTGACACCATCGCGCTCTCGCCGCCGCTGATCATCGAGCGCGGCCACGTCGACCGCATCGTCGAGACCATCCGCACGGCCCTGCGGCGCGCTGCCTGAGGCGCCGCAGCCCGGAACCCCGGCCCGCGCCGCCGCAGGCCAGTCGCCTCATGCCGCTGCTGGACACCGACCTCAGCCTCGCCAAGCACAGCTATTACGCCGCCACCGCGGCGCCGGGGCCGGCCTGCCCGCCGCTGCAGGGCGAGGTGGTGGCCGATGTCGCCATCGTCGGCGGCGGCCTCGCGGGCCTGAGCGCCGCCATCGACCTGCAGCGCCGTGGCCGGCGCGTGGTGCTGCTGGAAGCGCGCGAGATCGGCTTCGGCGCCAGCGGCCGCAACGGCGGGCAGGCCATCCACGGCCTGGCCTGCGAGCAAGACACCATCGAAGCGCAGCTGGGCCTGGACGAAGCGCGGCGCGTCTGGGCCATGTCCATCGAGGCGCTGGACCTGCTGCGCGAGCGCATCGATGAGCACGGCATCGCCTGCGATTGGCAAGACGGCTACCTGGGCCTGGCCACCACCGCCCGCAAGGGCGCGGCGCTGGCTGCGAGTGCCGAGCGCACGCGCCGGGTGTATGGCTATGCACTGCAGGACGTGCCGCACGCCGAGGTGGGCCGCTGGATTGCCAGCGAGCGTTTCCACAGCGGCGTCTACGACCCGCGCTCGGGTCACCTGCACCCGCTGAAGTACACGCGCGGCCTGGCCGCGGCGGCGTTGCAGGCCGGTGTGCAGATCCACGAACACAGCCCGGTGCTGGCCTTGGAGCCGGGCGCCACGCCGGTACTGCGCACCCCGCAGGGCCGGCTGCGCGCCAGCCAGGTGCTGCTGGCCGGCAACGTCTACCTGCACACACCCGCAGCCCCTGGCGCACCCCTGCTCGCACCGGGGCTGGCGCCGCGCGTGATGCCCGTCGGCACGTACATTGCGTGCACCGAGGTGCTGCCTGAAAGCCTGGCGCGCAGCCTCGTACCCAGCCAAGCGGCCGTCTGCGACACCAACTTCGTGCTCGACTACTTCCGCCCCACCCCCGACCACCGCATGCTCTACGGCGGCCGCGTGAGCTACAGCACCGTGCCGCCGGCCGACCTGGCGCACAGCATGCGTCAGCGCCTGCTGGCGAGTTTTCCGCAGCTGGCGCCGCATCGCATCGAGTTCGCCTGGGGCGGCTTCGTCGACATCAGCCTGAACCGCGCGCCCGACTTCGGCCGCCTGCCCGCGGCCAGCGCTGGCGCGCCGCAGAACGTGTATTACCTGCAGGGCTTCTCGGGCCACGGCCTGGCGCTCACCGGGCTGGCCGGGCGGCTGGTGGCCGAGGCCATGTGCGGCGACAGCAGCCGCTTCGACGTCTTCGCCCGGCTGCGCCACCAGCCCTTCCCAGGCGGGCCGCTGCTGCGCACGCCGGCGCTGGTGCTGGGCATGGCCTGGTACCGCTTGCGCGACCTTCTGGGATGAACCCACCTCACGAGATCTCCATGGCCCCCATCGTCCTCGTCAGCAGCTGCAACCGAACGCTCGGCGAACACCCCTTCCACATCGCCGGGCGCAAGTACGTCGATGCGGTGCGCCTGGCCGGTGCCATGCCGCTGATCGCCCCGCCCTTCGCCGAGCACGAACTGCCGGCCTTGCTGGACGCCGCGCACGGCGTGCTGCTCACCGGCTCGCCCAGCAACGTGCACCCCTCGCACTTCGGCGAGGCGGTACACGACCCGAGCCTGCCGCTGGACCCCGAGCGCGACGCCTGGACGCTGCCGCTCATCCGCCTGGCGCTGGCGCGCGGCTTGCCGCTGCTGGCCATCTGCCGCGGCACGCAGGAAACCAACGTGGCGCTCGGCGGCACGCTGCACCAGGCCGTGCAAGAGCAGCCGGGCCTGAACGACCACCGCGCCGACGGCAGCCAGCCCGCTGCCGTGCAGTACGGCCCGGCGCACCCGGTGGACGTGGTGCCGGGCGGGCTGCTGGCCGGCATCACCGGCCGTGCCAGTTTCGAGGTGAACTCGGTGCACGGGCAGGGCATCAAGCAACTGGCCGAAGGGCTGCGCGTCGAAGCCGTGGCGCCCGACGGCCTGGTGGAAGCCTTCTCGATACCTGAAGCGCCAGGCTTCAACCTCTGCCTGCAATGGCACCCCGAATGGCAGGCCGCCGGCAACCCGGTGTCGATGGCCCTGTTGCGGGCGTTTGGCGAGGCGGTGCGTCAGTACCGCGACCGTGTGCGGGGCCCCTTGCCTCAGGCTTCGACGCCAGCCTGAACCCCGCCCCTGATGCCACCCCCTGCCCCCGAGGCCCCCATGATCGCCAGAGACCATTTCACCTTCGCCGAGCTCGAACAGTGGCTCGACCAGAACCGCGTGACCGAGATCGAGTGCCTGGTGCCCGACCTCACCGGCGTGGCGCGCGGCAAGATCCTGCCGCGCCAGAAGTTCACCGAAGACCGCGGCATGCGCCTGCCCGAGGCCGTGGTGGCCATGGGTGTGACGGGCGAGTTCCCGGAAGAAGGCCCGTACTACGAGGTCATCAACCCCACCGACCGCGACATGCACCTGCGGCCCGACCCGAGCACGGTGCGCATCGTGCCCTGGGCCACCGACCCCACGGCGCAAGTCATCCACGATTGCTACGACCGCGAAGGCATGCTCGTGCCCTTCGCGCCGCGCAGTGTGCTGCGTCACGTGTGCGACCTCTTCGACGCCCAAGGCTGGGCGCCTGTGGTGGCGCCCGAACTCGAGTTTTACCTGGTGGCGCGCAACACCGACCCCGACGTGCCGCTGAAGCCGCCCGTGGGCCGCAGCGGCCGCGCCGAGACCAGCCGGCAGGCCTACAGCATCGACGCCGTCAACGAGTTCGACCCGCTGTTCGAGGACGTCTACGCCTATTGCGAGCGCATGGAGCTGAACGTCGACACCCTCATCCATGAGGTGGGCGCGGGGCAGATGGAGATCAACTTCTTCCACGCCCACCCGCTGGGGTTGGCCGACGAGGTGTTCCTCTTCAAGCGCACGGTGCGCGAGGCCGCGTTGCGCCACGACATGTTCGCCACCTTCATGGCCAAGCCCATCGCGGGCGAGCCGGGCAGCGCGATGCACATCCACCAGAGCATCGTCAGCAAGGCCACGGGCCAGAACATTTTCAGCAACCCCGATTTCACGGCCAGCAAGGAGTTCTACTGGTACATCGGCGGGCTGCAGAAGTACATCCCGGCGGCCATGGCGCTCTTCGCGCCCTACGTCAACAGCTACCGCCGCCTGGTGCGCAGCAACGCCGCGCCCATCAACATCCAGTGGGGCACCGACAACCGCACCGTCGGCATCCGCAGCCCGGTGGCCGGCGCGGCGGCCCGGCGCGTGGAGAACCGCGTGATCGGCGCCGACGCCAACCCCTACGTGGCGCTGGCTGCCACGCTGGCCTGCGGCTACCTGGGCATCATGAACAAGATCGAGCCCAGCCCCGAGTGCAAGGGCGACGCCTACCTCGGCGATTTCCAGCTGCCGCGCAGCCTGGGCGAAGCGCTGTCGCTCTTGCGCGAGGAAAAGGACCTGGCCGCGGTGCTGGGCAAGGAGTTCATCACCGTCTACACCGAGGTGAAAGAGATCGAATACGCCGAGTTCATGAAGGTGATCTCGCCCTGGGAACGCGAGCATCTGCTGCTCCACGTCTGAAAGCCCGCCCATGAACGCCCCCCGCACCACCGCCGAGTTGCAGGCCGCCGACAGCGCGCACTTCCTGCACCCCTTCACCGACTTCCAGGGCCTCGCCCGCAAAGGCGCGCGCATCATCGAACGCGCCGAGAACATCTACCTCTGGGACACCGAGGGCCACAAGATCCTCGACGCGATGAGCGGCCTGTGGTGCGTGAACGTGGGCTACGGCCAGAAGGCGCTGGTGGACGCTGCGACGAAGCAGATGCAGCAACTGCCCTTCTACAACGCCTTTTTCCAGACGGCCACGGTGCCCGCCATCGAACTGGCCGAACGCCTGGCGCAGGTGACGCCGCCGCAGTTCCAGCACGTCTTCTTCAGCAGCAGCGGCAGCGAGAGCAACGACACCATCGTGCGCATGGTGCGTCGCTACTGGGACGTGCTGGGTCAGCCACAGCGCAGCATCATCATCAGCCGCCACAACGCCTACCACGGCAGCACCATGGCCGGCGCTTCGCTGGGCGGCATGATCGGCATGCATGCGCAGGGCGGGCTGCCCATCCCCGGCATCGTGCACATCGAGCAGCCCTACTGGTGGGACCACGGCCGAGAGCAGGGCCTCACGCGCGAGGCCTTCGGCCTGCAGGCGGCGCACTGGCTGGAAGAGAAGATCCTCAGCAGCGGGCCAGAGAACGTGGCCGCCTTCATCGGCGAACCCATCCAGGGCGCGGGCGGCGTGATCATCCCGCCCAGCACCTACTGGCCCGAGGTGCAGCGCATCTGCCGCAAGTACGGTGTGCTGCTGGTCAGCGACGAGGTGATCTGCGGTTTCGGCCGCACCGGGCAGTGGTTCGGCTGCGAGACGATGGGCTTCGAGCCCGACCTGATGACCTTCGCCAAGGGCGTGACCAGCGGCTACGTGCCCCTGGGCGGCGTGATGGTGGGCGAGCGCGTGGCGCGGGTGCTCATCGAGCAGGGCGGCGAGTTCAACCACGGCTACACCTACAGCGGCCACCCGGTGGCCTGTGCGGTGGCGCTGGCCAACATCGGGCTCATCCAGGAGCTGAAGCTCGTGGAGCACGTGCGCGAAGACGTGGGCCCGTATCTTGCACAGGCCTACGCGCAGCTGGCCGAACACCCGCTGGTGGGTGAGGCGCAGACCTGCGGCTTGATGGGGGCATTGCTGCTCGTGAAGGACAAGGCCCGTGGCACCGCGTTCCCGGAAGCGCTGGCGATGGGCATGGTCTGCCGCGGCCACTGCTTCCGCGAAGGCGTGATCATGCGTGCCGTGGGCGACCGCATGATCATCGCGCCGCCGCTGGTGATCACGCGCGCGCAGATCGACGAGATGGTCGCGCTGATCCGCCGTTGCCTCGATCTGACACTCGCCGACGCCGTGAAGCACGGCTGGCTGCACTGAAGCGGTGCAAGGCCTGCCCCGTTGCTAGACTCGCGCCCGCCCTGATTTCTGCCCTGCCCCCTGCCCACCGGACCGCACCACCTTTGGAGCCTGACCGCATGACGCCGAAACTGCCCGTTCGCGCCCTCGCCCACACGCTGGCGATCTCTCTGGCCGCTGCCCTGGCGCTGGGCGCCACCGCCGCGCAAGCGCAAGAGGAGGAGAAGGTCCTCAACATCTACAACTGGTCGGACTACATCGCGGAAGACACCATCCGCAACTTCGAGCGCGAAACCGGCATCAAGGTGCGCTACGACAACTTCGACAACAACGAGATCGTCCACGCCAAGCTCGTGGCGGGCAAGACGGGCTACGACATCGTCATCCCCAGCTCCAACTGGGCCAAGCTGCAGATGGACGGCGGCCTGCTGCGCAAGCTGGACAAGAGCCAGCTGCCCAACCTGAAGAACCTCGACCCCGCCGTGCAGGCGCAGCTGGCGCGCATGGACCCAGGCAACGAGTACATGGTGAACTGGCTGTGGGGCTACACCACGGTGGGCATCAACGTCGACAAGGTCAAGGCCACGCTCGGCAGCATGCCCATGCCCGAGAACGTGTGGGACCTCGTCTTCAAGCCCGAGTACATCAGCAAGCTCAAGAGCTGCGGCGTCAGCATGCTCGACAGCGCCAGCGAGGTGGTGCCCGCCGCGCTGCACTACCTGGGCAAGCCCAGCTTCAGCAAGAACCCCGCCGACTACGCCGCCGCGGCGCAGCTGCTCAAGCGCATCCGCCCGCACGTGACGCTGTTCTCCAGCAGCGGCTACATCAACGACATGGCCGGCGGCAGCATCTGCCTGGCCTTGGGCTGGAGCGGTGACATCAACATCGCCCGCCAGCGCGCCATCGACAACAAGAGCGGCCAGAAGATCGAGGCCCTCATTCCCAAGACCGGCGGCCTGCTCTTCTTCGACGTGATGGTGATCCCGGCCGATGCGCCGCGCCCCGGCAACGCGCACAAGTTCATCAACTACATCATGCGCCCCGAGGTGCACGCCGGCTTGACGAACAAGGTGTTCTACGCCAACCCGAACGCGGCCTCCAGGGCGCTGGTCAAGCCCGAGGTGGCGAACAACCCGACGGTGTTCCTGTCGGCGGCCGACATGGCCAAGATGATCCCGCCCGATTCGCTGAACAACGACCTGCGCCGCCTGATGACGCGCACCTTCACCTCGTTCAAGACAGGTCTGTGATGGCACCAGCGCAGCCGGCGTTTCTGCAGATCCAGAACGTCGTCAAGGACTTCGGCGGCTTCAAGGCCGTCAACAACGTCAGCCTCGACATCGCCAAGGGCGAGATCTTTGCCTTGCTGGGCAGCAGCGGCTGCGGCAAGAGCACGCTGCTGCGCATGCTGGCGGGCTTCGAGACGCCCACGTCCGGGCGCATCGTGCTCAACGGCCAGGACCTGGCCACGCTGCCGCCTTACCAGCGCCCGATGAACATGATGTTCCAGAGCTACGCGCTCTTCCCGCACCTGACGGTGTGGGAGAACATCGCCTTCGGCCTCAAGCGCGAAGGCCTGCCGCGCGCGCAGATCGCCGAGCGCGTGGAAGCCATGCTCAAGCTGGTTCAACTGGGCAAGCTGGCGCAGCGCAAGCCGCACCAGCTCTCGGGCGGGCAACAGCAGCGCGTGGCGCTGGCGCGCAGCCTGGCCAAGCAGCCGCAGATGCTGCTGCTGGACGAACCGCTGGGCGCGCTGGACAAGAAGCTGCGCGAGCAGACGCAGATCGAGCTCGTGAACATCATCGAGCAGGTGGGCGTGACCTGCGTGATGGTCACGCACGACCAGGAAGAGGCCATGACCATGGCCAGCCGCATCGCCATCATGAGCGAGGGTCGCTTCCTGCAGGTGGGCGCGCCGGGCGACATCTACGAGACGCCGGCCACGCGCTTCGTGGCCGACTTCATCGGCAACGTCAACCTGATGGACGGCACGCTCGACCACGACGACACCGACCACTGCATCATCGGCTGCGCCGACTGCAAGCACTACGTGGGCCACGGCATCACGGGCACGGAAGGCATGCCGGTGTCGGTGGCCCTGCGCCCCGAGAAGATTGCCCTGCAGCGCGACAAGCCCGAGGGCGTGCCCGGCAAGGACGGCGACTTCAACATGGTGCAGGGCACCGTGAAGGAAATGAGCTACTTCGGCAGCTTCACCGTCTTCCACCTCAAGCTG
This sequence comes from Rubrivivax rivuli, assembly GCF_004016505.1. GTDB lineage: Bacteria > Pseudomonadota > Gammaproteobacteria > Burkholderiales > Burkholderiaceae_C > Rubrivivax > Rubrivivax rivuli. Next base: position 253,730 of record NZ_SACR01000003.1, read on the forward strand.
GCCAGCGGTGCGGTGCTGAAGGTCAGCCAGGCCAACACGCAGCGCCACGCCGACGAGACCTACACCTGGGGCGACACCGTCTGGGCGCACTGGTCGCCCTCGGCCCACGTGGTGCTCACGGCCTGAGCGGGCGCAGCCGCCATGCAAGCCTTGCGCAGTCTCTTCAGCGGCCGCGGTCTGGTGATCGCGGTGCCTTTCCTGTTCCTGATCGTCTTCTTCCTCGCGCCTTTCCTCATCGTGGGGAAGATCAGCGTCTCGGAGATGGAGACGGTCACCTTCAAGGACATCGTCACCTACAGCGAGGGTGTGCTGCAGCTCAGCATCAAGCTCAGCAACTACATCTTCATCACGCAAGACTCGCTGTACTTCAAGACCTACCTCGCCAGCCTGCAGTACGCGGCAGCCACCACGGTGCTGTGCCTGCTGATCGGCTACCCCTTCGCCTACTTCATGGCGCGCGCCAAGAGCACAGTGCAGCCGGTGCTGCTGATGCTGGTGATGCTGCCCTTCTGGACGAGCTTCCTGCTGCGCGTGTATGCCTGGCGCGGGCTGCTCACCGAAGGCGGCTGGGTCTCGGAGGCGATCATCGCCCTGGGCCTGGACCGCGTGCTCTACGCGCTGGGGCTCATTGCCACGCCGGGCACGCTGATGCACACGCCGTTTTCACTGGTGCTGGGCATGACCTACACCTACCTGCCCTTCATGATCCTGCCGCTGTACGGCAACCTGGCGAAGATGGACCTGCGCCTGCTGGAAGCCGCCGCCGACCTGGGCGCCACGCCGTGGACGGCCTTCTGGAAGATCACCGTGCCGCTGAGCAAGGCCGGCATCATCGCCGGCAGCATGCTGGTGTTCATTCCCTGCGTGGGCGAATTCGTCATCCCCGAACTGCTGGGCGGGCCCGAGACGCTGATGATCGGCCGCGTGCTGTGGGACGAGTTCTTCAGCAACAACGACTGGCCCATGGCCAGCAGCGTGGCCGTGGTGATGGTGCTGCTGATCATCGTGCCGCTGGCCATCTTCAACAAATACCAGGCTGAAGCGCAGGAGGCCCGGAAATGAAGGCCTCCAACTTCAACCGCTGGTTTGGGAGGGGCTGGCTGGCCGCCGTCTTCGTCTTCCTCTACCTGCCCATCGTGGCGCTGGTGGTCTTCTCGTTCAACGATTCGCCCATCCCCAACGTCTGGCGCGGCTTCACGCTCAAGTGGTACGAAGCCCTGGCGCGCGACACCGAGATGCAGCAGGGCCTGTGGCTGAGCCTGAAGATCGCCTTCATGACAGCCTGCGGCTCGGTGGTGCTGGGCACGCTGGCCGCCTTTGCACTGGTGAAGTACAAGCGCTTCACCGGCCGCACGGTGTTCAGCGGCATGGTCAACGCGCCGCTGGTGATGCCCGAGGTGGTGGTGGGCCTGAGCCTGCTGCTGATGCTGGTGAGCGTGCAGCGGGCCTTGGGCTTTCCCGAGCGCGGCATGATGACGATCTGGCTCGGCCACCTGCTGCTGGGCATGGCCTACGCGGCGGTGGTGGTGCAGAGCCGGCTGCAGGACCTGAACCCGCAGCTGGAAGAAGCCGCCATGGATCTGGGCGCGCGCCCGCACCAGGTGTTCTGGCTGGTGACGTTGCCCATGATCGCGCAGAGCCTGGTCTCGGCCTGGCTGCTCACCTTCACCATCAGCCTCGACGACGTGGTGCTCTCGGCCTTCCTCTCGGGCCCGGGCAGCACCACCATGCCGCTGGTGATCTTCTCGCGCGCGCGGCTGGGCCTGAACCCCAGCGTCAACGCCGTGGCCACGATCATCGTCGTGGTGGTGGCGGTGGGCGTGGTGCTGGCCAGCTACCTCATCGCGCGGCAGGAGCGCCGGCGTCAACAAGAAATGGCAGCGGCCAACCGCGGCTGACAACCTTCAACACGGAGAACCCATGGACAAGCGTTTCGCCCCCACCGCGCTGGTGCTGGCCCTGGCCGCTGCCTTGCCGGTGCACGCCCAGAGCAATGAAGAACTGCTCAAGGAATTGCGCGCGCTGCGCGACCGCGTGAACCAGCTCGAGCAGAAGCTGCAGCAGCAACAGCAGGCGCCGGCTCCGGCGCCCGTGCCGGCCGGCCAATGGGGCATGACGCCCGAGCAGGCGCGTGAACTCGCGCGCGTGGCCACCAAGGCCGAGGCGATGCAGGACAACTTCAGCGACCAGGGCTTCAAGGGGCTGAAGATCTCGGGCCAGATGGACCCGACCTTCATCTACAACAAGCGGCTGAACAACAGCGGCTTCGTCTTCCTGAACGGCGAGAGCGCACGCTACACCTACGACAACACCTACTTCGGCATGGTCGTGCTCGATTTCGACAAGGAAACCGAGGGCGGCACCAAATGGCGCCTGACGCTGGCGCCCGAGCGCGGCACCGGCGCGCTCACCAACAGCGGGAGCATCGTGCACGAGGCCTCGGTCTCCATCCCGCTGGGCGACTTGCAGACGCGCCTGTGGCTGGGCCAGATCCCCGATTGGACGGGCTACGAGATCACGCTGCCCGCGGGCAACAAGCTGATCACGCACAACCTGCTGTTCGACTTCATGGCGCCCACCAACTACACCGGCGCCGTTCTCGATGTCACCCGTGGCAAGTGGTGGGCGCGCGTGGGCCTGGCCAACGTGAACACCGCGCGCAAGGCGCCGGGCAACAACGCGCCGGCACTGATCTACCGCGTGGACTACTCCAAGGGCGAGTTCGACGGCTTCGGCTTCACCGGCCTGCACGGCAAGGCAGCCAACTTCGCGGCCACGGGCACCTGGCAGCGCGACACCGGCACGGTGGACGCCAACGGCGACCCCATCTTCGAAGAGGCCGGGTTTGCCAGTGCCGGCAAGGACACCGACGTGCATCTGTTCGAGGTCGATGCGTACTACATCCGCGGCGACCTCTCGCTCTACGGCCAGCTCAGCTATGGCCAGCAGAAGGGTTCGGCCATCTACAACAGCGACGGCCAGCTGCGTGATGCGCGCTGGTGGGGCCTCTCGGGCACCGTGGCCTACAAGTTCACGCCGCGCCTGGAGGGCGTGCTGCGCGCCGACTACATCGACAACAAGAAGAACGGCGGCGGCCTGCTCGGCTACAGCTTCGACGACGGCATCAACGGCATCGGCCGCGGCCTGAACGCCGACATGAGCTACGCCAAGGGCGCCACGGTGGGCACCAACCGCTACGCCCTCACGATGGGCCTGAACTACCGCTTCGACGAAGACTCTCTCTTCAAGGTGGAGTACCGCATCGACGGTGCTTCGCAGCCCGTGTTCCTGAACTCCACCGCCACCAGCGTGAGCAAGACCAACCACTTGTTCGGCGCTTCGATGGTGGTGAGCTTCTGAATCCCGCGGCCTGATGGCCGCCTGGAGGCGGGCGGGGGCCACCCCGGCCCGCCTTTGTTTTGCCCGGCCCCACAAGAACGAACGGAGACGAGCGCCATGAACAAGCCCCCCATCGACTGGCACGCCCGCGCGCGCGACATCAAGATCGACGGCCGCCTCGTCATCGACGGCCAGCGCCGCGATGCGGCCAGCGGCGAGACCTTCGCGTGCATCTCGCCCATCGACGGCCGCGTGCTCGGCGCCGTGGCGCGCGGTGCGGCCGCCGACATCGACGCAGCGGTCGCCAGCGCCCGCGCCGCCTTCGACAGCGCCCGCTGGGCCGGCCAGAGCCCCGCTGCGCGCAAGCGCGTGCTGCAGCGGTTTGCCGAGAAGATCCTGGGCGCCAGGGAAGAACTGGCGCTGCTGGAAACGCTGGACATGGGCAAGCCCATCGCCCATGCGCTGGCGGTGGACGTGGCCAGCACCGCACGCTGCCTCGCCTGGTATGCCGAGGCCGTGGACAAGGTCTACGACGAGATCGCACCCACCGGCCACAACGCGCTGGCGCTCATCACGCGCGAGGCGGTGGGCGTGGTCGGCGCCATCGTGCCCTGGAACTACCCGATGATCATGGCCGCCTGGAAGCTGGGCCCGGCGCTGGCGGCTGGCAACTCGGTGGTGCTCAAGCCCAGCGAGAAGAGCCCGCTCACCGCCCTGCGCCTGGCCGAACTGGCTGTCGAAGCCGGTCTGCCACCGGGCGTGTTCAACGTGGTGCCGGGCTACGGGCACGAGGCCGGCGAGGCGCTGGCGCTGCACATGGACGTGGACGCTCTGGGCTTCACCGGCAGCACGCGCACCGGCCGCCGCATGCTGGAGTACGCCGGCCGCAGCAACCTCAAGCGCGTGTTCAACGAGCTTGGCGGCAAGAGCGCCTTCCTGGTGTTCGAAGACTGCAGCGAGCTGCAGCGCGCCGCAGAAACCGTGGCCGGCAGCATCTTCTTCAACCAGGGAGAGAGCTGCAACGCGCCTTCACGCGTGCTGGTGCACCAAAGCATCGCCGACGACTTTGCGGAAATGGTGGCGGCCCAGGCCCCGCACTACCCGCCGGCCGACCCGCTGGACGCGAGCACCGTGATGGGCGCCATCGTCGACACCACGCAGCTGCAGACGGTGCTGGGCTACATCCAGGCCGGCCGTGACGAAGGCGCACGGCTGCTGGCCGGCGGCGCACAGGCGCGGGTGGAGACCGGCGGCTGCTACGTGCAGCCCACGGTGTTTGCCGGCGTCAGCCCGAGCATGCGCATCGCAAGGGAAGAGATCTTCGGCCCGGTGGTGAGCCTGCTTCGCTTCAAGGACGAGGCCGAGGCCGTGAAGATCGCCAACGACAGCCCCTACGGCCTGCAGGCCAGCGTCTGGAGCGACAACGTGCACCGCGCGCACCGCGTGGCGCGTGCGCTGCGCGCCGGCACCGTGCACGTGAACCAGTACGACGAAGACGACATCACCGTGCCCTTCGGCGGCTACAAGCAAAGCGGCAACGGCCGCGACAAGAGCCTGCACGCCTTCGACAAGGTCACCGAGCTGAAGACGACCTGGCTGCGCATCAACGCCGGCTGAAGCGGGACGCAGACCCATGAGCACCGACACCGCCATCCTGCAGCGCGGCCTGCAAGACCAGGGCATCCACACGCTGCTGGTGCAGTTCACCGACCTGAACGGCTGCGCCAAGGGCAAGTTCGTGCCGCTGGCCCACCTGGGCACGGTGCTGGGCAGCGGTGCTGGTTTTGCTGGGCCGTCCATCGGGGGCACGGGCCTGCCGCGCACCGGGCCGCGCTCGGAGTTCTACGCGCGCGGCGATGCGGCCACGCTGCAGCCCCTGCCCTGGCTGCCGGGCGTGGCCCGCATCGTCGGTGACGGTTATGTTGACGGCCAGCCTTTCGAAGCCTGCCCGCGCCAGGTGCTCAAGCGCCAGACGGCGCGCCTGGCCGTGCGCGGCTGGCACCTGCAGACCGGACTCGAACCCGAGTTCTTCCTGCTGCGCCGCACGCCCGAAGGCGGATGGGCGCCGGCCGATGCGCGGGACCGCCTCGACAAACCCAGCTACGACCTGCAGAGCCTGCCGCGCCAATGGCCGCTGCTGCACGAACTGGCGCAGCACCTCTCGGCCTGCGGCCTGGACGTGCAGCAGATCGACCACGAAGACGCGCACGGCCAGTACGAGCTGAATTTCGCACATGGCGAAGCGCTGCTCAGTGCCGACCGGCTGATGCTCTTCAAGCTGGCCGCGCAGGCCGCGGCCGAGGCGCGCGGGCTGGTCTTCTCGATGATGCCCAAGCCCTTTGCCAACCAGCCGGGCAGCGGGCTGCACTTCCACGTCTCCTTGTGGCAGGGCACCCAGAACCTCTTTGCGCCGCAGGCCGGAGACGACGCCGATCTCTCGGAAATGGGCCGCCACTTCATCGCCGGTGTGCTGGCCCACGCGCCGGCGCTGTGCGCGCTCTCGGCGCCCACGGTCAACAGCTACAAGCGCTTGACCGTGGGCGAATCGCTCAGTGGCACCACCTGGGCGCCGGCCGTCATCGCCCACGGCCCCAACAACCGCACCGCGGCCGTGCGCACCCTGCCCGGCCGCTTCGAGTGGCGCGTGCCCGACGCCAGCGCCAACCCCTACCTCGCCACGGCCGCGATGCTGGCCGCCGGCCTCGACGGCTTGCAACGCCGACAAGAGCCCCCGCCGGCCATGACGGCCGACCTCTTCACCTGGAGCCTGCCGCAACTTCGCACCCACGGCATTGGCCTGCTTCCGCAGACCTTGGGCGAGGCGCTGGACGCGCTGGAAGCCGACGACGTGGTCTGCGAGGCCGTGGGCGAAACGCTCACGGACGAGTTCCTGCGCCTGAAGCGCGACGAAGCCCTGGCCTACGCGCGCCACGTCAGCGCCTGGGAGCTGGAGCGCTACGCCGCGTTCTTCTGAGCCCCTCCCTGCCCGATGCCGCACACCGCCCCGCCCTCATGGGCCTACTTGAGCCTGGCCGCCAGCATGGCGCTGGTGGGCAGCTACGTGGGCCTGAGCAAGCTGCTGGTGGCGGTGTTCCCGGTGCTGCTGCTGGCCTGGCTGCGATTCGGCATCGCCGCGGTGGCGATGGCGCACTGGGTGCGGCGCCAGCCGGGTGAAGAGCCGCTCTCGACGCGCAACCGCGTGCTCATGTTCTGGGAGAGCTTCCTCGGCAACTTTCTCTTCAGCATCTGCATGCTCTACGGCGTGCAGTTCACTTCGGCCCTGGCCGCGGGCGTGACGATGGCCGCCATCCCGGCTGCGGTGGCGGTGCTCTCGCGCGTGGTCCTGGGCGAACTGATCCGCCCGCGCGTGGCTGTGGCGATTGCTTGTGCGATGGCCGGGATTGCACTGCTGGCCTTGGCACGCCCGGGCGAAGGCACTGGCGGCACCGCGGCCGCGTCCAGCGGCGAGTTGCTGGGTTACGGGCTGCTCTTGGCTGCGGTGCTGTGCGAGGCCTGCTACGTGGTCATCGGCAAGCGGCTCACCGGCCATGTCTCGCCGCGGCGCATCAGCGCGCTCATCAACCTGTGGGGCCTGGCGCTCGTCACGCCCTTCGGCCTGTGGCAGGCGCTGAGCTTCGACTTCGGCGCCGTGGCGCTGCCCACCTGGGGCCTGCTGGTCTTCTACGCGATCGCCGCCAGCATGGTGACGGTGTGGCTGTGGATGCAGGGCCTGCGCCACGTGCCCTCGTCAAGGGCCGGGGTCTTCTCGGTGCTGCTGCCGGTGAGCGCCGCGCTGGTGGGCATCGTGGTGCTGGGCGAGACTTTTGGCGCGGTGCACGTGGTGGCCTTTGCGTTGGCGATGGCGGGGCTGCTGCTGGCCACCTGGCCCGAACGCAGGCTTTGAAACGGCGGGACCGGCCCCTCAGCGCCGCGCGCTCTTGCCGTACCCGCGGAACTTGCCGATGACTTCGGACATCTGCCCGGCACTGAGCAAGGCCGGCTCGCCCACCGCCAAGGCCTTGAGGTAGACCTCGCACAGGGTCTCGATCTCCTGCATCACCTTCATGGCCTGGGCCAGTGTGCGCGCGGCCGAGACCAGGCCGTGGTGGGCCAGCAGGCAGGCGTCGCGCTCGCGCAGCGCCTGGCCCACGCCCTGCGAGAGCGCCTCGGTGCCGAAGGTGTTGTAGGGCACCAGCGGCACGTCCACGCCACCGGCGATGGCCACCATGTAGTGGAAGGCCGGCAGCGGCCGGTCCAGGCAGGCCAGCGCGGTGGCGTTGGGCGCGTGGGTGTGCACCACGGCCTGCACGTCGGGCCGCGCGCGGTAGGCGGCGCGGTGGAAGTGCCACTCGGAAGACGGCTGCCAGTCGCCCACCACACGCGGCGCATCGCCCTGACCCTCGATCGCCACCCACACGAGGTCCTGCGCGCGCAGGTCGTCGGCGCCCATGCCGGTGGGGGTGATGAGCATGCCGTCATGGGGCGCGCCGGCCTCCAGGCGCACCCAGCGCAGGCTCAGGTTGCCGGTGCTGCCACGGTTCATGCCGCTGGCGTCCAGGCGGCGCACGGCCGCCACGGCCGCTTCGCGTGCGGTCGTCTCGTTGGCGAATTCGGGGTTTTGCGGCAAGGCAGCTGCGCTCATCGGCGGGTTTCCATCAGCGCACGCAGCGCCACTTCTTCTGCGGCCACCAGGCCGCGTTCGGTGATGAGGGCCGTCACCAGCCGCGCAGGCGTGACGTCGAAGCCCGGGTTGGCCGCGGCGCTGCCATCGGGCGTCAACTGCAGCTCCACCACCTCGCCGGCGGCGGTGCGGCCGCTGATGTGCGTGACTTCGCGGCCGCTGCGCTCTTCGATGGGGATGCCGTGCACGCCCTCGGGCAGGCTCAGGTCCAGCGTGCTGGTGGGCATGCAGACGTAGAAGGGCACGCCGTTGTCGCGCGCGGCCAGCGCCTTGAGGTAGGTGCCGATCTTGTTGCAGGCGTCGCCGTTGGCGGCCACGCGGTCGCAGCCGACGAAACACAGGTCCACGCGACCGTGCTGCATCAGGTGGCCGCCGGCGTTGTCGGCAATCACGGTGTGCGGCACGCCGGCCTGGCCCAGTTCCCAGGCTGTCAGGCTGGCGCCCTGGTTGCGCGGGCGGGTTTCGTCCACCCACACGTGCACGGGCAGGCCGGCGGCGTGGGCCTGGTAGATGGGCGATGTGGCGGTGCCCCAGTCCACCGTGGCCAGCCAGCCGGCGTTGCAGTGCGTGAGCACGTTGACAGGGCCGCTGTCGCCGCGCTCTTGCTTGCGCGCGGCGATGGCCTCGATGAGGGCCAGCCCATGCCGGCCGATGGCGGCGTTCACCGCCACGTCTTCCTCGGCCAGCGCGGCGGCCGCGGCCCAGGCGGCCTCGGCGCGTGCGGGCACAGGCCGGGGCAGCACCTCGGCCAGCAGGCGGTCCAGCGCCCAGGCCAGGTTCACCGCCGTGGGGCGCGCGCCCTTGAGGAAGTGCGCGGTGTTGCGCATCGCGTCGTCGGCCGCGTCGCGCCGGGCCTGCATGGCCAGGCCGTAGGCCGCCACGGCACCGATGAGCGGTGCGCCGCGCACCCACATCTCACGGATGGCCACGAACACCTCGCGCGGGCTGCCCAAAGGCCGCATGTGCAGGCGGTGGGGCAGGCTGCGCTGGTCGATGACCTCGATGCGCTCGCCGCCGGGCAGTTCGCGCAGCGGACGCAGCGCTTGTCCATTCACTTGCATGCTGCGTGCCCTGCCCTTCAGCGCAGCACGCGGCCGGCCACGCCGCGCAGGCGCTGCACCATGGCCGGGTCGCGCGCGTCCGGCGCGGTGATCAGCGCATGGTCCAGCGCGTGGCGGCAGGGGCAGGCTGCCGCGCTGGCGTCTTGCGTGATGGTCTCGGCCAGGCTCGCCACCAGCGTGCGCGCGGTCTGCGCGTTGCCCAGCAGCACCTGGATCACGGCGTCCACCGTCACCGCGTCATGGGCGGGGTGCCAGCAGTCGAAGTCGGTCACCATGCCCACGCTGGCGTAGCAGAGCTCGGCCTCGCGGGCCAGGCGCGCCTCGGGCATGTTGGTCATGCCGATGACACTGCAGTTCCAGCTGCGGTAGAGCTGCGATTCGGCCAGCGTGCTGAACTGCGGCCCCTCGATGGCGAGGTAGGTGCCGCCGCGCACGTGCGGCACACCCTGCGCCTGCAGGGCCGCGGTGACGTGGCTGCCCAGGCGCGGGCACACCGGGTGCGCCAGCGACACATGCGCCACGAGGCCGGTGCCGAAGAAGCTGCCGGCGCGCTGCGTGGTGCGGTCGATGAACTGGTCGACGACGACGAAGCTGCCCGGCGGCAGGTCGGCCCGCAGGCTGCCCACGGCCGAGAGGCTGAGCACGTCGGTGGCCCCCAGCTGCTTCAGCGCAGCGATGTTGGCGCGGTAGTTCACTTCCGAGGGCGGGATGCGGTGCCCGCGGCCGTGGCGTGGCAGGAAGGCCAGTTCGGCCTGGCCGAGACGGCCGCGGAAGATCTGGTCCGACGGCGCGCCCCAGGGCGTGCTGACGGTTTCCCAGCGGGTGTCGGTCAGGCCCGGCAGGTCGTACAGACCGCTGCCGCCGATGATGGCCAGGAGGGGGGTGCTCATGGGTGCTGTGCTCAGGTCTTGACGGCAGGTTTCACACGTTGCGATGCGAGGCTCGCGACGCTGATCTCGATCATCTCGCGCAGCACGGCCAGGTCGACATCGGCCAGCTTGCGCAGGTAGAGGCAGGCCTTGCCCGTCTTGTGGCGGCCCAGCTTCTGCAACTGCGGCGCCAGGGTCTCGAAACCGGGCATCAGGTAGACGCTGAGGTCGCCCTTGCGGGGCGAGAAGGCCACCAGCGGCCAGTCGCCCTGGGTTCCGCTGGCGTACTGGTAGCGGTAGGCGCCGAAACCGACGATCGCCGCGCCCCACATCACCGGCGGCTCGCCCACCACGGCCTGCATCAGCGCGGCCAAGGCGGTGCAGTCGGCACGGCGTTCGGGCTCGGGCACAGCGGCGATGAAGTCGGCCACGCTCGCGGTGGTGGCCTGCGTCTTGGGGCTGCTGGCGGCCATGGCGGGCTCCTCGGTCAGGCGAAGTTGAAGCTTCAGGCCGCCAGTGCGGCCCCGCGCCCTGCCATGGCGGCGCGGGCCAGCGCCGCCACTTCGCGCGGCGGGCGGGTCTTCAAGCGGTGATCGCTCCACACCTGGCGCCAGCGCCGTGCGCCGGGCAGGCCGTTGTGCAGGCCCAGCATGTGGCGCGCGGCCAGCGGCCAGGGCGTGCCGCGGGCGGCCAGGCTCTCCAGGTAGGCGACGTACAAGTCCTCCGCGGCCTCGCGGTCGGCCACGGGCGCAGCCGCGACGCCGAAGAAGGCCGTGTCCCAGCCGGCCAGGGCCCAGGGCTCGTGGTAGGCGTGGCGGCCCACCATCACGCCATCGACGTGCTGCAGCTGCTCGGCGATCTGCGCGTCGGTCTGCAGGCCGCCGTTGATGACGATGGTGAGCCGTGGGAACTCGGCCTTCAACCGGTGCACGAGCTCGTAGCGCAGCGGCGGGATCTCGCGGTTCTCTTTCGGGCTCAGGCCCTGCAGCCAGGCGTTGCGCGCGTGCACGATGAAGACCGTGCAGCCGCCGCGCTGGTGCAGCGTGCCGACGAAATCGCGCACGAAGTCGTAGCGTTCGATGCGGTCGATGCCGATGCGGTGTTTCACCGTCACGGGCAGGCTGCAGGCGTCCTGCATGGCCTTCACACCATCGGCCACCAGGTCGGCCTCGGCCATCAGGCAGGCGCCGAAGGCCCCGCGCTGCACACGCTCGCTGGGGCAACCGCAGTTGAGGTTGACCTCGTCGTAGCCCCAGCGCTCGGCCAGCTTCGCGCAGGCGGCCAGATCGGCCGGCTCGCTGCCGCCGAGCTGCAGCGCCACCGGGTGCTCTTCGCCGTTGAAATCCAGGTGGCGGGGCACGTCGCCATGAAGCAGTGCGCCGGTGGTCACCATCTCGGTGTACAGGCGCGTGTGTTGGCTCAGCTGCCGGTGCAAAAAGCGGCAGTGGCGGTCGGTCCAGTCCATCATGGGCGCCACGCTCAGGCGCCAGGGGCTCGGCTGTTGATTCACCGCTGCAATTCAATCGTCTAGGTTTGCTGGCACGGGGGTGTGCGCAGCATTCGGAGCACACGCCCTGACAGCATTCTCTCAACTCCCATCGGGCAAGTGGCGCCAGCTGCACTGACCCTGTTTTTTGGCGAAGCCGAACCGGCGAGTTCACGGCCCCTTTCAGGCCACGCGACCGCGTGTGCCATGGCGCCCCGAGCGCAAACCTAGAGCCGGATCAACAGTCGAGCGCAATCTGGAGGCGAAAAGTGCTGGCATTCTGCTCTGATGGTCTGCTGCTGAACCCTGGGGGCGAACGATGCGAATCTGGACCCTGATGACGCTCCGTGCCTGCTTCGTCCTGATCTGCGGCGCGCTGGTTGCCTGCGGCGCCGACGAGATCCGTCTGCCTCCGCAGTTGCAGGCCATCGATGTGACGCCGGCATCGCCAAGCATTGCCTATGGTCAGCAACAGCAGTTCACCGCGGTGGGCCGCTTCGGCGATGGGAGCGTTGTTGACCTGACGAACAGCGTGCGCTGGAAGTCATCGGTGCCCGGCGTGGCGGTCGTCGTCGATGCCGCCGCCGGGCTCGTTCAATCCGTGGGCGCGGGCACCACGCAGATCAGCGCCGATGCTGGGTCGGTCTCAGGCAGCACGACCTTGCAGGTCCGGGCGCCCGCGCTCGTGTCGCTGATGGTGGAGCCGGCGGCGGTCTATGCAGGCGTCGGCATTGCCACGCAGATCGCTGCCTGGGGCCAGTATGCGGATGGGTCGCGCGCCGATCTGACAGCGCTTGTGTCCTGGTCCTCGCCATCCGCGGCGGTGCAGTGGGGGCCCAGGCCGGGGCAGGTCAGCGGCCTCGCGCTTGGCGTGACGGTGATCGGGGCCAGCCTGGGTGCAGTGAGCGCACAGGCGCCTTTGTCCATCGTTGCCGAGGCTTGGTCGCCTGCGCCCAATCCCGCTGGGGGCAACTCTGCCGATGCGGCCGTCTTGCTGCAGGACGGGCGGGTTCTCGTGCTGAAGGGGCGCGATGGTGACATCTACGACCCCGTTGCGAACCGATGGTCTGCCACAGCGCCATTGCCAATCGACCCTGGCAGCGGCTGCTCAGCCACCCTGCTCGCCGACGGCCGTGTGCTCTTCGTCGGCGGTGGCTTGTCGGGTGTGGAGATCTTCAACCCCACAACCAACACCTGGTCGACTGCTGCCAGCATGCTGACGGCGCGCAGAGACCACACGGCCAGCCTCTTGGCCAGCGGCCACGTTCTGGTGGTCGGTGGAAGGAGCTTTTCGGGGCAAACCGGCGCCGCTCTGGCGACAGCGGAAAGCTTCGATCCTGTTGCTAACCTGTGGTCACCGGCCGGCGACATGTCCACGGCCCGAACCCTGCACACCGCCACCCGGCTTGCCGACGGCCGCGTGCTGGTGGTCGGCGGGTCCAGCGAGGCCGGTGCTGAGATCCACGATCCAGCGACGAATACCTGGTCGCGAACATCTCCGATGCATGCCGAACGCGCTCAACACACGGCGACCTTGCTGCCTGACGGACGGGTGCTGGTGGTGGGCGGTGTGCGGCCCACCTGGAACATGGCGCTGCGCTCCACCGAACAGGACTGGGCATCACCGCCGGAGTTGTACGACCCGCGCCTTGACCGATGGACACTGGCCTCGGTGCCCGCAGCCCGGTTTCAGCACTCGGCCTCGCTGCTGCCGGACGGGCGGGTCCTGGTTGCCGGCGGAGCGGCCTGGTACTACTTCGGCCCAGGACTGCCCAGTGACCTCGCCAGGAAAGCGCTGAGTGCCGTGCAGGTGTACGACCCGGCGACCGGCACCTCGACGGGCGTCGCCGACCTGCCCGTCGCGAGCGCGGGTCACCGGGCGATCCTGCTTCCCGGGGGCAAGACGCTCGTCATCGGGGGGCACGGACTGGAGACGCGCCTGGTCTTCAGGGATCCGGGCCTTCCACGGGTCGTGACGACAGAGGTTGCGGTGCCGAATGCCGCGTTCTACTGGTGACGTGGCAGCGCCTCGCCCGCCCTGCTGGCCCTGGCTTCAGGCCGCGGCCAGGAAGACCGCGAACCAGCCCTGCTCATCGGTCCAGTGCTGCTGCGGCCGCCAGCCGGCGCGCTGCAGCAGCGCGGCGAAGCCCTCGGGCGTCCACTTGCAGGCGTTTTCGGTGTGCAGCGTCTCGCCGGCTGCGAAGGCGCGCTCGCCGCCCGGCCAGCGCGCGCACAGCGCCTCGCGGGCCTGCAGGTGCATTTCCACGCGAGAAGCGGCCGCGTTCCAGCGGGCCAGGTGGCGCCACTGGCGCGGCTCGAAGTCGCTGCCCAGCCGCCGGTTCAGGTGGCGCAGCAGGTTCAGGTTGAAGGCCGCCGTGAGGCCGAGCGCATCGTCGTAGGCGGCTTCCAGCAGCGGCACGGGCTTGACCAGGTCCACCCCGATCAGCAACGCACCCCCCGCCGCGGCTTCGCGTGCCTGGGTGAGCAAGGCAGCGGCGGCCTCAGGCTCGAAGTTGCCGATGCTGGAGCCCGGGTAGAGCACCAGGGCGGGGCCGTCCACCAGTTCTGGCGGCAGTTGCAGCCGCGCCGAAAAGTCATCGCCCAGGCCCACGATGTCCAGCTGCGGGTGCAGGCGCTGCAGGGCCTGCAACGCGTCTTGCAGATACTCCACCGCGATGTCCACGGCCACGTAGCGCCGCGGCTGCAGCGCCGGAAACAGGCGCGCAGCCTTGGCACAGCTGCCGGCACCCAGGTCCACCAGCACCGGCGCGGGCCCGGTCAATGCCAAGGCGGCCTGCGCGATGGCCGCGCCGTGGGCGTGGTGGATGGCCGCTTCGGTGCGCGTGGGGTAGTACTCGTCGAGCGCGGTGATGGCCTCGAAGAGCCGCGAGCCCAGCGTGTCGTAGAAGAACTTGGGCGAAACGCGGGCCGGGTGCGCCCGCAGGCCGGCGGCGGCTTCGGCCGCCTGTGCGGCCGCATTGGTCAAGGGGCGTTGGAGAAGGCGGGGCTGCAAGGTCGTGGGCATGGAGGGCACAAGGCGGGCGCACCATACACCGGGCGCGTGACAAGGGCCGGCCCAAGGACATGCGTTGATCCCCTGAGGCGCGCGGCCCCGCTGCGCCCCGAGAATGCGGCCCGTACCGTCACCCTGCGCCCCATGACGCCCATCCGCATCTTCGCCACTCTGTTCTGGGCCGGCCTGCTCCTGCTGGCGGCTCGCCTGGGCCAATCGCTGGCCAGCCTGCCGCCCACCGGGGCCTTCCAGCTCAACCTGCAGGGCTACGTCACGCTGGCGCTGCCGGCCTTTTTCTTCGCGACGGCGCCCTTGTGGATGCGCGGGCACCCGCTGGACATGCAGCAGATCCGCAAGCCCGTCGACGCGCGCTTCACGCCGGGCACCTACAACCGCTTCGTGCACACCGTGCGCCCGCTGCAGCTGCTGGCCGCCTTCGGTGTCGTCACGGGCACGGTGTTCGTGATGGCCAGTGGCGGCCTGGCCGTGCCGGCACAGCGCTGGGGCACGGGCCTCTTCTTCTTCTCGGCGGCCGTGGGCTTCATTGTCTGCCTGCTGCTGCTGCGCGCGCGCGGCCACCGCATCGAATGAAGGCGCCCGGCCCGCGCTGGCTGAGCGCCGACGAGGCCGCCGCCCTGGTGCAGCCGGGCTGGACGGTGGCCAGCGCCGGTTTCGTGGGCGCCGGCCATGCCGAGGCCGTGACCGAAGCGCTGGAGCGCCGTTTCCTGGCCACCGGCCTGCCGCGCGACCTGACGCTCGTCTACAGCGCCGGCCAGGGCGACCGCGGCCGTCGCGGCGTGAACCACTTCGGCAACCCCGGCATGGTGCAGGCCGTGTGCGGCGGGCACTGGCGCTCGGCCACGCGCCTTTCAGCCCTGGCGCTGACCGAAGGCTGCGCGGCCTGGAATCTGCCGCAGGGCGTGATCACGCACCTGTACCGCGCCATCGCCGCCGGCCAGCCCGGGTTGCTGAGCCGCGTGGGCCTGCACACCTTCGTCGACCCGCGCGGTGCGCTCGATGGCCGCTACCAGGGCGGGGCCTTGAACCAGCGTGCGCTGGCGGCGCAAGCCCTGCCCGTGGCGCAGGGCGGCCGGCACTGGGTGGAAGCCGTGACGCTGCGCGGCGAAGACTTCCTTTTCTACCCGGCCTTCCCCATCCACTGCGCCGTGCTGCGTGCCACCGCGGCCGACGAGCGCGGCAACCTCAGCGCGCACGGCGAGGCCTTCCACCACGAGCTGCTCGCGCTGGCGCAGGCCACGCGCAACAGCGGCGGCCTCGTCATCGCCCAGGTGCGCGAGCGGGTGGCCCACCACGCAGCGCTGGCACCCATCCGCGTGCCCGGCCACTTGGTGGACGTGGTGGTGCACAACACCGACCCCGAACTGCACCGCATCACCTTCGGCGAGCAGGAGAACGAGGCCTACCTGCACCCGTGGCGCGGCGACGTGGCGCCGGCCGCCGCCCCCGCGCCCGAAGCGCCACTGGACGCCCGCACGCTGGTGCAACGCCGCGCCGTGCTGGAACTGGCCGCAGGCGGCACCGGCGCGCACCGCGTGGTGAACCTGGGCGTGGGCATGCCGGCGGCCGTGGGTGCGATGGCGCAGGCCGCGGGCGTGGGCGGCTACACGCTCAGCGTGGAGGCCGGCCCCATTGGCGGCACGCCGGCCGACGGCCTGAGCTTCGGCGCCAGCGCCTGGCCCGAGGCGGTGGTCGACCAGCCGGCGCAGTTCGATTTCTACGACGGTGGCGGCATCGACCTGGCCGTGCTCGGCATGGCCGAACTCGACGCTGCGGGCAACGTCAACGTCAGCCGCTTCGGCAGCGGCGAGCAGGCGCTGATCGCCGGCGTTGGTGGCTTCATCAACATCACGCAGGGGGCCAAGGCGCTGGTCTTCGTGGGCACGCTCACGGCCGGCGGCTTGCAGGTGCAGGCCGAGGGCGGGCGCTTGCGCATCGTGCAGGAAGGCCGGCTGCAGAAGCTGGTGCCGGCGGTGGCGCACCTGAGCTACAACGCGGCGTACATGGCAGCGCGCGGGCAGCGGGTGCGCTACATCACCGAGCGTGCGGTCTTCGAGATGCGCGCCGACCCGCAGGCTGCGCCAGGGGGCGCGCCGCGGCTCACGCTGATCGAGATCGCCCCTGGGCTGGACCTGCAGCGCGACGTGCTCAATGTCTGCGGCGCCTCGGTGGCCGTGGCGGCAGACCTGCGCGAGATGGACGCACGCATCTTCAGCAGCGCGCCGTTGAAGCTTTGAGCCGGCGGGCTCAGGCCAAAGGCACAGGCGCCGGGCCCGGGTCCGGCCACTCCAGCAATTCGGCCAGGCGCCGCACCACCCAGCGGGCCTCGGGCCCGGCCACCACCGAGCCTTCGGCCTGAAGGCCGCGTTCCATGCGCTCCAGCACGTCGGCCTCGGTCACGCCGAGTTCCCACTTCTTCGTGTTCGCCTGCTCGGTGAGCATCTGCGCCAGGTCTTCGCAGAGTTCGTAGCGCTGGGCGATGTGCGTGCGCGTTTCGGTGGGCTTGCTGCGCCCCGGCGGCACGAACAGAGCGATGAAGGACGGCGGCACCGTGAACTGGTTCTCTTCGGACATCCCTGGATTGTCGCGGGCGCAGGGCTTGCTAGTGTCAGGCCATGCCCGCTGCCGTGCCTGCACCTGCCCTGCCCTGCGTGCTCGACATCGAAGCCTCGGGCTTCGGGCGGGCCAGCTACCCCATCGAGGTGGGCTACGTGCTGCCCGACGGCCGCGCCGCCTGCATGCTGGTGCGCCCGGCCGAAGGCTGGACGCACTGGGACGCCAGCGCCGAACAGGTGCACGGCATCACGCGCAGCACGCTGTGCGCCCACGGCCGCAGCGCGCGCGATGTGGCCGAGGCCTTGAACCGCGACCTGGCCGGTCTCACCGTCTACTGCGACGGCTGGGCGCACGACTACACCTGGCTCGCCGCGCTCTTCGAGGAAGCCGGTCTGCGCGCCCAGTTCAAGCTCGAATCGGTAGGGGCGCTGCTGGACGAGGCGCACCTGAACCTGCTCGACGCCGCACGCCGCCAGGCCGTGGCCGAGCTGGGCCTGCAACGCCACCGCGCCAGCAACGACGCCCGCGCGTTGCAGCGGGCACTCGGCGCGGTGATCGGCCGCACCCTCGCGCACTGAACGCCTGCCGCAGGCCTCAGGCCGCGGCGGCTTCCTGCTCCTGCAGCAGGCGCCACATCACCTTGCCCGCACCGCTCTTGGGCAGGCTGTCGGCGAAGGCCACCACCTTGGGCGCTTTGTAGACGGCCATGTGCTCGCGCGCCCAGTCGATGACCTGCTGCTCGCTCACCTTTCCCTTGGCCTCGGCGCGCAGCACCACCACGGCCTTCACGCTTTCGCCGCGGTAGGCGTCGCGCGTGGCGATCACGCAGGCTTCCTGCACCCAGGGGCACTTGAAGAGCAGCAGTTCCACTTCGCTCGGCCAGACCTTGAAGCCGCTGGCGTTGATCATGCGTTTGAGGCGGTCGGTGATGAAGAAGTAGCCCTCTTCATCGCGCCGGCCGAGGTCGCCGGTTCGGAAGAAGCGCTTGCCGTCGATCTCGATGAAGGCGGCCTGCGTCGCGCCGGGGTGGCCCCAATAGCCCTTGAACACCATCGGCCCGTGCGTGACGATCTCGCCCACCTCGTTGGGTGGCAGTTCCTGCAGGGTTTCGGGGTCGATGATGCGGCTGTCCACACCGTAGATGGGGATGCCCAGGCATTGCAGCTTGGCGCGCTCGGGCGGGTTGCCGTGGCTGGGCGCGGCGGTTTCGGTGAGGCCGTAGCCTTCGGCGAAGGTCAGGCCGAACTCCTTCTGCAGCCGCTCGGCCACGGCTTGCGGCATGGCCGCGCCGCCGCCGCTGAGGTAGCGCAGGCTGCTGAGGTCGAAGCTCTGGTAGTTCGGGCTGCCGAAGAGATCGATGATCATCGTCGGGATGCAGGTCCAGTGCGTCACCCGGTAACGGCTGATGGTGCGGCCGGCGAGTTCGCGGTCCCAGCGCGGCAGGATCACCACCGTGCTGCCCAGGTACACGCTGCCCAGCACGCCGTACATCATGCCGGTGATGTGGAACATCGGCACCACGGCCAGGCTGGTGGTCTCGGCGCTGGCGTGGCTCCAGAGGCCGCCGCCCACGGCGTTGGGCATCAACGTGCGGTGGGTGTGCATGCAGCCTTTGGGCAGGCCGGTGGTGCCGCTGGTGTAGGGCAGCAAGGCCATGTCATCGGGTTCAGCCACCGCGGGCCCCGGGCGGTGGCCGGCGGTCAAGGCATCGGTCCAGCGCGTGGCCGAAAGCGGCCCGGCTGGCAGCGCGTGTTCGCCCGTCAACCAGGCCAGCATGGCCGGCGGCGGGGTGTCTTCGGGCGCCAGCGTGGCGGGCATGGCATCGGCGAAACGCGTCACCAGCAGGTGCTGCAGTTGCCGTGGCGCGGGCAGGCGGGCGTTGGCGTCGGCCACCGTGGCGGCAAGATCTGCGGTGGTGATGGCAAGCTGGGCGCCGGAGTCGGTGATGTAGTGGCCGAACTCGTCGGCACGGTTCATCGGGTTCACCGGCACCACCACCGCGTCGGCCCGCTGCACCGCATAGAAGGCCACGAGGTACTGGGGACAGTTCTGCATGTACACGAGCACGCGGTCGCCGCGCTGCACGCCCTGCGCCTGCAGCCAGCCGGCCAGCGCCTCGGCCTGCCGGTGCAGGTCACCGTAGCTGAGTTCGCAGCCGAGGTAGATGCACACCGGCTTCTTCGGGTAGCGCCTTGCGCTGACTTCGAGGTTGAACCACAGCGTGGTCTCGGGCACCACCAGTTCGTGCGGCAAGCGGGCCGGCCAGGCGGCGGCGTGGGGGCGGGGGTCGGTGGCCGCGGGCGGGCTCACAGGGACAGGGGCAAGCGACAAGATGGTCTCCGTCTGAGACCAACGAGCGTGCCGGCGGGGCCCGTGCGCTGCAATCCTGCTATTCCCGCAGAGCTTGTCACGTCGGAGACGGGCCACCGCGCAGCCCCACACCCGCGGGGCATCGGCCGTGCCTCGGGCTCAGTTCACTTCGCGCCGAGCTTCCTTGCGCCACTTCTGGCAGTCGGCATGCTCGCTGAACCGCGAGCGCAGGCACTCGCGCTCCATGCACACGAAGTACATGACCGGATTGCGGCCTTCGCAGATGGCCTCGGGCCCGGTGGCCACTGCCGGCTTGGTGGCCTGCGAAGCGGCCGGCGCCACCACGGGCGCGGCGGCGGGGGTCACCGTGGGCGCGGGTGCAACAACCACCGGGGCGGGCGGGGCTGCCACCACCGGGGGCGGCGCTGCCGGCATGGCGGCCGCCGGGGCAGGCGTTGCCGTGGCGCGCTGCGCGGCCTTGGCGGCCTCGGCGGCGCCGGGCGGCGTGGGCTTTTCAGTACCAGGGCGGGCCGTCGTTGCGACAGGCGCGTTGGTCGCAGCCCGGGGGGCGGTCTCCGGCACGACCACCGTGGTGACCTTCGATTCCGGCACGGCCACCGCGGGCGCAGACGCTCCCGTACCGGGCAGCCCCGGCGCCATGGCAGATGCGGAGGCCGCCAGGGCCGCCGAAGCGGCGGCATCCACCCCAGGCACGGCACCTCCGCGTGGCCACAGCGCGAAGGCCAGCCCTGCCACGGCGACCACCCCCACGCCCAGCCCCAGGGGCAGCCAGGAACGGCGGGCCGGCGTCGCGGGCTGCTGGGCCAGCGCGGCCGAAACCGGCGGTGCTGCGATGTGCAGCGCAGGTGGCGACGGCACCACCGGCGGCACATCCAGGGGCAGGTCGAAGTCGGTGCTGGTCAAGCGGCCGGGCGCCGGGGCCGCTGGCATGACGCGCGTCGCTTCAGGGTCGGGCAGCGCCGCCGGTGCCGGCGCCGACGGCATCGGCGCCGGGCTGGCCAGCACGGTGCGGTCCCATTGCGAAGGGCTGGGCGTGTCGGCACGGCGCAGGGGCGGCGCCTGGTGCCCTTCCAGCACCTCGCGCAGCGCGGCCACGTTCTGGGGCCGATCGGCCGGGCGCGGTGCCAGCATCCAGTCGATGGTGCGCAGGAAGTTCTCGCTGCAGCCCGGGCAGGCCTCGGTGCTCAGGGCCGAGGCTTCGTCATGCACGGCGCGCGTGGTGGCCGGCGGTGGCGGGCGGTTCAGCAGCAGGTAGTGCAGCGTGGCGCCCAGGGCGTAGAGGTCGGTCCACGGGCCCTGCTTCACGCTGCCGGCCTCGGCGTACTGCTCGATGGGCGCGTAGGCCGGCTTCAGGATGGCGGTGAGCGTCTGGCTCTTGTCGTTGATGACGCGCCGCGCCGCGCCGAAATCCAGCAGCACCGGGCGCCCTTCGCTGTCGATCTGGATGTTGTCGGGCGCGATGTCGCGGTGGTAGACGCCTTCGCTGTGCAGGCGCTCGATGGCGCCGAGCAGCGGCGTGAGCAGCGCGCGCAGCCAGGCTTCGTCGGGCGCCACGCCCAACTGGGCGCGCACTTCCTTCAGCGTGCGCCCGCGCATCACCGGCATGGCCATGTAGGCCGTGCCATTGGCCTCCCAGAAGCGGTGCACCTTGAGCAGCGAGGGGTGGTCGAAGCGGGCCAGCATCTTGGCCTCGTTGACGAAGCTCTTGAGTCCCAGCGCGAAGGTCTCCGCGTCGCTCTGCGAACGCAGCGAGACGTGCATGGTCTCGGTGCGGCCTGCCAGCGAGGCCGGCATGTACTCCTTGACCGCCACCTCGCGCTCCAGCGCGTGGTCGAAGGCCAGGTAGACAATGCCGAAGCCGCCCACGCCCAGCAGGCTGAGCAGTTCGAACTCACCCAGGCGTGTGCCCGGGGGCAAGGCGCTGGGGTTGTCGCTGGCGATGCGCTGCATTTGTGTGGACATGAAACAAGACCATTATCAGTGCTGGACCCCGAGCCACGCTCCCCGGTTCGCATGTCCGCCACACCGAACACCCCCAGGGCTGAGGAGTTGCGGCGGCCTTGCAGCGCGGCGCGGCCCGGCATGAAGCCCGAAACCGCGAGCCTGTGGGCCTATCCGGCGTACATGAAGCTGTGGTTCGCCCGCGTGGCGGGTGTCTCGGCCAGCCAGATGCTGATGGTGGCCGTGGCCTGGCAGATGTACGACCTCACCAACTCGGCCTGGGACCTGGGCCTGGTGGGGCTGCTGCAGTTCGCGCCGTCGCTGCTGCTCACGCTGCCGGCCGGGCACCTGATCGACCGCCTGCACCGCGGCCGCCTGCTGGCCACCTGCATGGCGGTGCAGGCGCTGTGCGCGCTGGCCCTGGCCGGCGCCAGCGCGCAGGGCGTGGCCACGCGCGAGGCGCTCTTGGCCGTCTCCATCGTTCTGGGCGCGGTGCGTGCTTTCCAGATGCCCACGCAGCAGGCGCTGACGCCGCTGCTCGTGCCGCGCGAGGTGCTGCCCCGCGCGCTGGCCTTCAGTTCGGTGGGCCTGCAAGGGGCAGTGATCGGCGCGCCGGCCCTCGGGGGCCTGCTCTACGCCCTGGGCGCGGGCGTCACCTACTTCGTGTGCACCGGCCTCTTTGCCGTGGCCGCAGCGCTGTGCCTGTGGCTGCGCTACGCCCACAGCGCCGCGTCTTCGGAACCCGCCACCTGGCACACGCTGCTGGCCGGGGTGCGCCATGTCTGGCACCACAAGGTGGTGCTGGGCGCCATTTCGCTGGACCTCTTCGCGGTGCTCTTCGGCGGGGCCACCGCGCTGCTGCCCATCTTCGCGAAGGACATCCTGCACGTCGGTCCCTGGGGCCTGGGCCTGCTGCGCAGCGCGCCGGCCGTGGGAGCGCTGGCGATGTCGCTGGCCCTCACGCGCTGGCCGGTGCGGCGGCGCACCGGCCACACGCTGCTGGCTGCCGTGGCCGTGTTCGGCCTGGCGATGCTGGTGTTCGGGCTGTCGACGAGCTTCATGCTGTCGATGGCGGCGCTGGCCGTCAGCGGCGCGGCCGACATGGTCAGCGTCGTCATCCGCCAGACCCTGGTGCAGCTGGAGACGCCCGACGAGATGCGCGGCCGTGTGAGCGCCGTGAACTCGGTGTTCATCGGCGCTTCGAACCAGCTGGGCGAGTTCGAGTCGGGTGCCACCGCGGCGCTGATGGGCCCGGTGGGCTCGGTGCTGCTGGGCGGCGTGGGCACGCTGGTGGTGGCGGCGCTCTGGCTGCGGCTCTTCCCGGCGCTCGCGCAGCGCGACGCCCTGGTGCAGGCCGGCACGGCGGAACCCGGAGGTCGGGCACGGGCCTGATGTTGCAGAAGGCACCACGGCCACGGCACAGCGGGCCTGGCAGCCCGGGCACGGCGAGCGGCAGTGCGAGAAGAGAGCGCGGTCCTTGCAAGGGCGTCAGCCTCCGCGCTTGTCGCCCATGCGCAGCTTGGCCGCGCGGCTGCGCTGTTTCCAGGTCTGCATCTGCGCGCGGCGTTCCAGCGCCGTGAGCGTGTCGCGCCGGGCCTCGCGTTCGAGCTTGTGGAAGTTGCGCAGGCGCTGGGCTTCCACGCCCTCTCGCACGGCACAGCCGGGCTCGGCTTCGTGCCTGCAATCGCGGAAGCGGCACAGCGGCGCCAGCCGTGCGATGTCTTCGAACACCGCACCCAGGGCCTGCGCATCGCCATCCAGGCGCAGCGTGCGCAGGCCCGGCGTGTCGATGATGCAGGCGCCCTCGGCGGTGGCGTGCAGCGAGCGCACCGTGGTGGTGTGGCGGCCGCGGTTGTCGCCGGCCCGGTTGGCGCCGGTGTCCTGCACGGGCGCGGCCAGCAGCGCGTTGGTCAGCGTGCTCTTGCCGGCACCGCTGCTGCCCAGCAGCACGAGCGTCTGGCCCGGCTGCAGCCAGGGGGCCAAGGCCTGCCGGGGCTCTTCGCCCAGCGCGTTGACGGCCACGGCCACCGCCCCTGGTGGCAGCAGCGCCTGCACTTCGAGCAGGCGTTCTTCGGCGGCAGGGCACAGGTCCTTCTTTGTCAGCACCACCACCGGCGCCACGCCGGCCATGCGCACCAGCGCCAGGTAGCGTTCCAGCCGGCGCGGGCTGTAGTCGAGGTCCAGGCCCATCACCAGCAGCGCCGTGTCGACGTTGCTGACGATGACCACGCGCTCCACCTTGTCGCGCCCGTCGTGCAGGCGCCGCGCGAGCTGGTTCACCGGATGCAGGCGGTGCGCCACCCACCATTCGCCCAAGGCGTTGCGCTCGGCCAGCACCCAGTCGCCGCAGGCGATGGCATCGCCTTCGGCACCGAGTTGCAGGCGCACGGCCGGCAGCAGCCGCGCGGGCAGCGGCTGCACGCCGTCGTGCAGCGTGAGGCCCTCGCGCTGCACCTCCGTCACGCGCAGCAGCGCGGGTTCGGCGCAAGGCAGCGCCGTCTGTTGAAGTTCCTGGATGAAGGCGGCCATCAAGGCCGGTGAGAGACCGATGCCGCGAAGGCGGCCGAGATCGGAGAGATCGAACATGGCTTGCAGTGCGTCCCGTGCAAGAGAGAACCTGGCCCGGGCCGCCTGCGCGCAAACGCAAGGCGGGCATGGGGCCGCGAGGGTCGGTGGGGTCGCTGGCTGCAGGCCGTGGGCGCAAGACCACGGTGAGGCGCGGCGCGCCTCAGGCAGGGGAGCAGGGGTGGATCAGAACGATCCGGGCTGAGGCTCTGACGAGCCCCAGGCATGCGCGTTCAGCCGGTGTGGCGTGCGCAGACCTGCAGGAGCGACCGGGGGGTGTGATCAAGCTTCACCATGGCAGCCTCCTGAAGGTTGTGGCGGCGGGCACCGCGAGGCCGCGAATGTGCGCCTCGTGGGCCATCACCGTCAACCCCGCACTGCCGCAGCGCGGCGCACGCGCAACACCGCGATGGGAGGCTTGGGGTATTGCGTGTCGGCCACGCCGCGCGCGTAGAGCGCCTGCACCACCTCACGCCCGGCCACCACCTGCCCGAAGGCCGCGAAGCCCTGCCCGTCGGGGTTGCGGCGGCCGCCGAAATCGAGCTCGGGCTGCGCGCCGATGCAGATGAAGTACTCGGCCGTGGCACTGCCTGGAGCGAGCCGTGCCATCGACACCGTGCCGTCGAGGTGGCGCAGGCCCGTCATCGCGGTGGTCTCGTGCGCGATGGGCGGGCGCGGTGGCTTGCGCTCGCTGCCCAGGTTCATGCCCCACTGCACCACCTCGATCTTGTGGCGCGTCTCGGGGCCTTGGTTCTCGGGCCGCACGATGCGGTAGACGCTGCCGCCATCGAGCAGCGCAGCGTCGACATGCGCGAGGTAGTTCGCCACCGTGATGGGCGCACGCGCCGGGTTCACGGCGATGGTGAAGCTGCCCAGCGCGGTGTCGACCTGCGTGAGCACCGTGCCCGGCTCGGTGCCGGGCGTCGAAGACGAAGCACAGCCCGCGGCCAGAGGCCAGGCGGACAGGCTGAGCAGGGTGCGGCGTTGCATGGGCAGGTTTTCCTGTGGCGGTGTTGTGTGGGGGCGCGCCGGCCCTGGGGTGAGCGCCGGCGCCCGATATGCTGCCTGCATGTGCACCGTGTCTCCATCCGCAGCCGCCCTGCCCGACCCCACGCGCCCGGCCCCCGCCACCAGCGCCGAGGGCGTGCGCGTGCTGCATGTCGACGCGCAGCTCATCGTGGCCGAGAAGCCGGCCGGGCTGCTCTCGGTGCCCGGCCGCGGTGAAGCCGGCCGCGTGAACCTGGCCAGCCATCTGCAGGCGATGTGGCCCGATGCGCTGGTGGTGCACCGGCTGGACATGGGCACCTCGGGCCTGATGCTGCTGGCGCGCGGCCTGGAGGCGCAGCGCAGGCTCGGTGCCGCTTTCGAGCAGCGCGCAGTGGGCAAACGTTACGAGGCCGTGGTGGAAGGCTTGATCGAAGCCGAAGAAGGCCGCATCGCCGCGCCCCTGATGGCCGACTGGCCGAACCGGCCGCGACAGAAGGTCGATGCCGAGAACGGCAAACCATCGTTGACCTACTGGCAGGTGATGGCACGCACGGCAGAGACGACGCGCGTCTCGCTCAAGCCGGTCACCGGCCGCTCGCACCAGCTGCGCGTGCACCTGCAGCACATCGGCCACCCCATCCGCGGCGACGAGCTCTACGCGCCGCTGCCGCTGCGCGCCGAGCGCCTGCTGCTGCACGCCGCCGAGATCAGCTTCGCCCATCCGGCCACCGGTCTGACCCTGCACTTCGCCAGCCCGGCACCTTTCTGAACCCTTCACCTTCCGACCCTAGCCATGCCTTCAGCCCTGAGCATCGTCACTGGCAGTTCCCGCGGCCTCGGCCGCGCCGTGGTGGACCAACTGCTGGCGCGCGGCGAGCGTGTGCTCGCCATTTCGCGCGGCCCCACCACCCTGCCTGCGCATCCCTTGCCCCCCGGCGCCGAGCTGATCGCCTGGCAGGCCGATCTGGCCGAGCCGGCCGCGGTGGCCGAGCGCCTTGGGGCGTGGCTGCGGGCGCAGGACGCGGCGCAGATCAGCGCGGTGAGCCTCATCAACAACGCAGGCGTCGTGTCTGCGCCGGCGCCTCTGTCAGGCAGCGACATCCACGACTTGCAGCACGCCCTGCGCGTGGGCCTCGAAGCACCCTTGCTGCTGAGCGCGGCCTTCCTGCGCGCCACCGCGGCTTGGGCCTGCCCGCGCAAGCTGATGCTGGTGTCGTCGGGCGTCGGTCGGCGTGCGATCGCCGGCAGCGCGACCTATGGCGCTGCCAAGGCGGGCATGGACCACCTCGCGCGGGCGCTGGCCTTGGAAGAAGCGCAGGTGCCCAACGGCGCCCGGGTTGTGTCACTGGCGCCGGGCGTCATCGACACCGACATGCAGTTGCGCTTGCGCAGCGCCGATCCTGCCGTGTTCCCGGAGGTGGTTCGCTTCCGCGGCTTGAAGGACGGCGGCCACCTGGACAGCCCGCCCGAGGCGGCTGCCAAACTGCTGCGCGCACTGGACCGGGCCGACTACGGCGATCAGCCCGTCAGCGACGTGCGGGAGCTGCCATGAGCCCCGAACGCTGCGCCGAACTGATCGCCACGCTGGGCCTGCAGCCGCACCCCGAAGGCGGCCACTACGGCGAAGTCTTCCGCTCCGCGCTGCCCGTGCGGCCAGCCGACGGACGCGAGGGCCGCATCGCGCTGACCACCATCGATTTCCTTCTGCAGCCCGGCCAGTGCTCGGCCTGGCACCGCGTGGCCTCCGACGAGGTGTGGCACCTGCTCGAAGGCCAGGGTCTGCGCTTGTGGCTGGCGCCGCCCGACCTTTCGGCCTTCACCCACGTCGATCTCGGTCCCGTGGCGGCCGTACAGCGCCCGCGTCATGTCGTGCCGGCCGGCTGGTGGCAGGCGGCAGAGCCGCTGGGTGGCGGGGCCTACGTCGGCGCCACCGTGGGGCCGGGGTTCGAGTTCGCCGATTTCAGCTTCGGCCGCGAAGATGCGGCTTTCCGCGCCGCCTTGCAGAACCAGCCGCCGGGCACGCTTCCGGACCTGCAGCGCCTGCTGTAGCGCAGCGTCAAGCCAGCCAGGCCGCCAGGTCGGTCTTGAGCTGGCGCAGATCGGCCTGGCGCGTGTACATCATGTGGCCGGCGTCGTAGTAGCGGTGGGTCACGCGGGCGAGCACGCTGGCCGGCACGTTCAGCTGCGCCAGACTCCAGTCGCTGGCGCTGTAGGGTGTGCCAAGGTCGTAGCGGCCGCTGGCGGCCAGCACCTTCAGGTGCGGGTTGCGGCGCAGCGCGCGGGCCAGGTCGGGGCTGGTGCTGCAGAAGCCCATGCTGCCACGGCCGCCGCCCTCGCCGCGCGCCCACTGCCAGCCACCGTTGACCTCGTAGCTGAGCACGTTGTAGCGGTGCTCCAGGTCGATGGCCAGCGTGCCGCGGTAGTAGGCCAGCGCGGCCATCGTGTAGGGGCCGGCGATGGCCTCGATGCCGGGGTCGAACTCCATCTCGCTGGCGCGGCTGGCCGCCGCCGGGCCGGTGCCGCGCGCCTCCAGCCGGCCGACCACTTGGCCGCGCGCACGCAAGGCCTCGGTGAAGTAGCAGCGGTCGCTGATGCGCAGGTTCTGTTCTTCCACCAGCGTGCGCGGCAGGCCGGTGAGCTCGGCCACGCGGCGCGCCACGGCGCTGCGGCGCTTGTCGCTCAGGCGGGCGCCAGCCTGCAGGGCGCTGACGTAGTCGTCCTGCACGAAGGCCTCGGCGGCGGCGCGTGCGGCTTCGGGGCTGGCGGCCTGCGGGCCGCTCAGCAG
Organism: Rubrivivax rivuli; assembly: GCF_004016505.1. Lineage (GTDB taxonomy): Bacteria > Pseudomonadota > Gammaproteobacteria > Burkholderiales > Burkholderiaceae_C > Rubrivivax > Rubrivivax rivuli. The sequence goes on from NZ_SACR01000003.1 coordinate 281,362, forward strand.
CCCGTGGTACTGCGAGACGTTGGCAAAGGCCGGCAGGAACAGGCTGTAGGGCAGGTCGTTGGCCGGCGCGAACGCGATGCTCTGCAGGTCCATCGCACAAGAGACCAGGATCACGCCGCTGAGCACTGCGCCCAGGCTCTGCATCTTGTCGGCCAGGCCGGCGCCGCGCGTGGTGCCGTAGCTCTCGCCGGCCAGGAAGAGCGGCGAGCTCCAGCGCTGGTGGCGCGTGAGCCAGCCGCGCATCACTTCCGTCAGCGCCTCGATGTCGCCGTCCACCGACAGGTGCTTCTTGCGCGCCTTCTCGCTGGCGCTCAAGGACCAGCCGGTGTGCGGCGGGTCGATGAAGACGAGGTCGAAGTGCTCGAACCAGCTGTGCGGGTTGTCTTCCACCGCGTAGGGGGGCAGCGGCATGCTGCCGTCATCGGGCACCACCACGCGTTTCGGGCCCAGTGCGCCGAACTGCAGCCAGATGCTGGCCGAGCCCGGGCCACCGTTGAAGGCGAAACACACCGGCCGCGTCTTCGTGTCGGCGTCTTGCAGCAGGTAGGCGGTGGTCATCACAGCGCCCTCGGGCTCGCCGGCCGCGCCGGCCAGGCCCCCGGGCAGCACGGGCATGAAGGCGGCGCTGACGCGGTAATCGAGCACGCGCCCGCCGAGGGTGATCTGCGCCGTGCTTTCCGCTGCGGGGCGCGCCAGCAGCTTGTCGACCAGGGCTCTCAGGCGCTTGGCGTCGTCGTCGGGGGTGGCTGGGGTGGCGGGGGTCGCGTCGGCCATGGTCGGAGGTGTCGGTTGGAGGGGTGGACGTGGAAGAGGAGGATAGGCCAGCCGCGCGTCTCAGGCGCCCGTGCCGGCCAGCAAGGCGCCATAGCGCGCGATGTCGACGTTGCCGCCGCTGAGGATGACGCCCACGCGTCGGCCATGCGCCTGCACCACGCCGTGCATCAGCGCGGCAGCGCCCAGCACGCCGGTGGGTTCCAGCACCAGCTTCAGGCGTTCGGCGAAGAATCGCATCGTCTCGACGAGTTGCGCATCGTTCACCGTTTCGATGCGGTTCACCAAACGCTGGATGACGGGGAAGGTCAACGTGCCGCTGTGCTGCGTCTGCGCGCCATCGGCGATGGTCTTGGGGGTGTCGATGTGCACGATGCGGCCCTGGGCCAGGCTCTGCTGCGTGTCGTTGCCGGCCTCGGGCTCGACACCGATGACCTCGATACCCGGGCTCAGGTGGTGCGCGGCGACGGCGCAGCCGCTGATGAGGCCGCCGCCGCCCACGCAGACGAGCAGCACGTCGAGCGGACCGGTTTCCTGCAGCAGTTCCCACGCGGCCGTGCCCTGCCCAGCCATCACGTGCGGGTGGTCGTAGGGCGGGATCAGCGTCATGCCGCGCTCTTGCGCCAGCTTTCGGCCGATGGCCTCGCGGTCTTCGGTGTAACGGTCGTAGAGCACCACCTCGCTCGCCTGCTGGCCCACCTGGTAGCCGCGCGTGGCGGCGAGCTTGGCCGCGGGCGAGTCTTGGGGCATCACGATGACCGAGGGCATGCCGAGCAGCCGCGCCGACAACGCGATGGCCTGCGCGTGGTTGCCCGAACTGAAGGCGATGACGCCGGCCTGCCGCTGCTGCGGCGTGAACTGCGCCAGCGCGTTGTAGGCACCGCGGAACTTAAAGGCTCCCATGCGCTGCAGGTTCTCGGCCTTGAAGAAGACCTGGGCGCCGGTGGCCTCGTCGACCGTGCGCGAGGTGATCACGGGCGTGCGGTGGGCCACGCCCTGCAGCCGCGCGGCGGCGGCTTCGACGTCGGCGGCGTTGATGGCGAGCGCAGCGGTGTTGTCGGTCGTCATGGTTCGGATCAGGCCGCGGCCGGGCCTTGGAAGCCGCCGCGGCGGTAGGTGAGCACGAGGGTGTCGCGCCAGGCCGGCTGGCTGGCATCGACGGGCTGGATGGGTGTGGTTTCGTGGATCACGCGCTCGTCGTCGAGCAGCAGCACGCTGAAGGGCTCGCGCAGCGTGAAGCGCACGCCCTGCGGGCCGCGCGCATCGAAGACGCGGGTCTCGCCGCCCTTGACGTTGTGGCGGTCGATGATCAGCACCGCGACGAGGTCGACCCCGTCGCGGTGCGCGCCCTCGGGCGTGGGGCGGCCGATGCCGCCTTCGGTGTCGATGCGGAAAGGGTGGGCCTCGACAAACCAGTTTTCCGGGCCCGGGCCTGCCCCGCGCAGGGCATCGGCCACGCCGGCCAGGCCCTGGAGCAGTTGCGCCCAGGCCGGGTCTTGCTGCAGGGCGGCCGGCAAGGGCTCGAACCAGCGCTCGTAGCCCCCGTGCAGGGCGTTGTACTCCACGGGTTGCCAATGCGCGCGGTGCGGCTCGGCTTGCAGGCTGCGGGCGCTGACACGGAAGCAGCCGTGTCGTCGCTTGCGGTAGCGGCCGCCATCACGCAGGTGGGGGTCGGGCGGCAAGGCCGGCCACAGGGGCTGCCAGGCCTGCCAGGCGGGAAGCGCAGCGCCGCAAAGGCGTGCCAGCGCGGGGGCGTCCAGCACGGCCCAGCCGGCGGTGGCCAGCTGGGCGGGCAGATCGTCCAGCGCGGTGAGAGGGGGCGGTGGGTGCATGCGGAATCAGGGCCGAGGAAGTACCAACGGGGGTGCGGCCAGGGTCTCGGGAGGGGTCTGCGGCGGGCCGCCGCCTACCCCAACCGGGCGCCTGCGATTGGAGTCGTGCCTCCAATCGGCTGTCAGCAAGACGAGGGCTGGCCGCGTTATGGTGCCTGCTGACCATGCGCCCCACCCTGCCCCCGACCACCGCGCCCAGTTGCCTGGTGGAGATCATCGAGCTCAAGTGGCTGCTGCGTGGCCATGGCATCGACCTTCACGTCGAACGCCTGCAAAGCGACCCCGAGTATGCCCGGCAGACGCTGGACACCGCGGCGGCCTTGCCCCATGCCCCGCTGCGCGCCGCTGCCGCGCGGCTGCGTGTCTTTCTCCTGGGGTCGCAGCCCGGCTGACCGGCGAAGCCTGCCCATTGGGGCGGGTCCGGGTTTGCCGCCCTGTTGGCCAGGCCTGCGCGCGGCGTAGGATGAACCGGCGAAGCGCTTCGTCCGGAGGTTTGCCATGCATCCTGCCCTGAACCGCAGCCTGCCACGCCCCGCATGGGGTCGCCTGTGGGGCCGGGTGGCCCTGCCGCTGGTCTTGGCCGCCAGCGGCCTGGTGGGGTGCGCCGTCGCCCCGCCGGCCGCAACGCCTGCGGCTGCGCTGCTGCAGGACAGCCTCTACCCCGGGGCGCCGGCTGCCGTCGACGTGTCGGGCGTGCTCGCCATGAGCCCGGCCATGCGGCAGTACCTCAGCACCGAACTGTCCGGCCTGGACAACGCGCCCGACCGCCGCCAAGCCCTGCTGGCCGCCCTGCGTGAACAGGGGCGGCTCAAGCTCGACTACGACGATGGCGACACGCGCAACGCGGCCGAGGCCTTCGACAAGCGGGCCGGGCACTGCCTCTCGCTCGTGGTGATGACGGCCGCCTTTGCCAAGCACCTGGGTCTGCCGGTGCGCTACCAGCAGGTGCATGTGCGACCGAACTACAGCCGCGCCAACAGCCTGACCTTTGCCAGCGGCCACGTGAACATCGTGCTGACGGCCTTGCCCACCGATGGCCCCGGCCGCAGCACCGCTGGCGAAGACCTGACGGTCGACTTCGTGACGCCCGAGGAACTGCGCGGGGCCCGGATCGAGCCCATCTCCGAAGCCCGTGTGCTGGCGATGTTCCTGAACAACCGGGCCGCCGAGCAACTGGCAGCGGGCCGGCCTGCCGAGGCCTATGCATGGGCGCGTGCCGCCGTGCTGCAAGACCCCAGCTACCTGGGTGCCGTCAACACCCTGGCCGTGATCTACCTGCGCAGCGGCCACCACGCTGCGGCCGAACAGGCGCTGCAAAGCGTGCTGGCCCGCGCGCCCGATGATGTGCCCGCCGTCTCCAACCTCATCGCCACCCTCGCGGCCGCCGGGCGCCAGGCCGAGGCGGCACCCTACCGGCGGCGCCTGGCGATGCTGCAACGCCACCCGCCCTTCCATTTCCTCGACCTCGGCGTCGCGGCCCTGCAGAAGGGCGATCTGCGCCAGGCGCGCTCGCACTTCGAACGTGAACTGCGGCGTCAGCCCTTCCAGCACGAAGCCCACTACTGGGCCGGCGTGGCCGATGCGCTGCTGGGCGACCCGGCCTCGGCGGAAGAACACCTGCGCCGCGCCATCGAGCACAGCGGCAACCCGACGCTGGGCGCCCGCTACAGCGCGAAGCTGGCGGCCTTGAAGAGGCAGGCCCTGTAGCCCGCGGGTCCGGGTTGCCAAGCGGCCCGGCGATGTGCGGTCTTCACGGCGCCGCCAAGGGGCCGTCAGGCGCAGCGGTTACGCTGGCGCCCCATGACGAACCGAGACAAGAAGCCGAACCCCCTGCTGGAGATCGGCATCACCGTGTTGCTGCCGGCCTTCATCCTGATGAAGCTGAGCAGTCCCGAGCGCCTGGGCACCCTGGGTGCGCTGCTGCTGGCCCTGGCCTTTCCGGTGGGCTGGGGCCTGTGGGACGGCCTGCGCCGGCGCAAGCTCAACTGGTTCAGTGTGCTGGGGGTGGTGAGCACCTTGCTCACCGGCGGCATCGGCCTGCTGAAGCTCGACGCGCAATGGCTGGCCGTGAAAGAAGCGCTGGTGCCGGGGCTGATCGGCGTGGCCGTGCTGGCCTCGAACTTCACGAAGTCGCCGCTGATCCGCGTGCTGGTCTTCAATGCCGACCTCTTCGACCTGCCCAAGGTCAACGCGGCGCTGGCTGCGCGCGGCAATGTGGTGCCCTTCGAACTGCGTCTGCGCACCGGCACCTTCCTGCTGGCCGGCACCTTCTTCTTCTCGGCGCTGGCCAACTATGTGCTGGCGCGCCTGGTGGTGAGTGCGCCGGCCGGCACCGAGGCCTTCAACGAGCAACTGGGCAAGCTCACGCTGCTGAGCTACCCCGTCATCGCCATTCCGAGCATGCTGATGATGATGGGCCTGATGTTCTGGCTGGCGCGTGGCGCCAAGGCGCTGACGGGGCTGGACCTGGGCGACATGCTGCAAGGCGGCGCGCCCGCCGGCAAACCGTCGGCCTGAGTTCGCCAGGCGCGCTGCGTCTTCAGACGATGATGGGTTCCGGCTCCAGCCGGATGCCGAAGCGACCGTAGACGCTCTCCTGGATGGCGCGCGCCAGCGTCACCACCTCGGCGCCGCTGGCGCCGCCGCGGTTCACGAGCACCAGGGCCTGCTTCTCGTAGACGCCGGCACGGCCGACCGTCTTGCCCTTCCAGCCGCAGGCGTCGATCAGCCAGCCGGCCGCGAGCTTCACCGTGCCGTCGGGCATGGGGTAGTGCACGATCTCGGGGTCGCGGCCGATGATGTCGCGGCACTGCTCTTCGGTGACCACCGGGTTCTTGAAGAAGCTGCCGGCGTTGCCGATGACGGCCGGGTCGGGCAGCTTGGCGCGGCGGATGGCGCAGACCCAGTCGAAGACCGTGTTCGCGTCAGGCGCGTGGTTGCCGGTCTCGGCCATCTTGCGCTCGAGATCCAGGTAGCCCAGCAGCGGCTGCCAGGGCTTGGGCAGGCGGAAGCGCACGCGCGTGATGACGCTCTTGCCCGCCAGCCCGCCGAAGCCGGTGTGCTTGAAGACGCTGTCGCGGTAGCCGAAGCGGCATTCGGCCGGCCCCAGCGTGACGCTGCGGCCGGTGACGAGGTCGATGGCGTCCAGGCTGTGGAAGCGGTCTTTCAGCTCCACGCCGTAGGCCCCGATGTTCTGCACCGGGGCGGCGCCGGTGCTGCCCGGGATGAGTGCCAGGTTCTCGAGCCCCGGCCAACCTTGCTGCAGCGTCCAGGCCACCACGCCGTGCCAGCTTTCGCCCGCGCCGGCCTCGACGATCCAGGCCTCGGGGGTTTCGTCCACCAGGCGTCTGCCGGCGATCTCGACCTTCAGCACCACGTCTTCCAGGTCGTGCGTCAGCACCACGTTGCTGCCGCCGCCCAGCACGAACTTGCGCGCCACGCCGTACTCGGGGTGATCCACCACGCGGCGCACGTCGGCCTCGGTCTTGATGCGCACCAGCGTGCGGGCCACGGCCGGCAGGCCGAAGGTGTTGTGTTCGCGCAGGCTGGCACGCGTTTGCACGTCGAGCGAGGGTTGCGCCGCGGGCGCCGGGGGGAGGGTCATGCCACAATTTTCGTGCATATTCCTGCGCTGCCTGCGGCCCTGCAGCGCCCCCCGTTCCCACAGCCCCCGAACCGCTCTCATGCCCAGCTTCGACGCCGTCATCGAACCCGATCTCGTGGAACTCCGCAACGCCGTGGAACAGGCGCAGAAGGAGATTGCCAACCGCTTCGATTTCAAGGGCAGCAGCGCGCAGGTGGACCTGACTTCCCCCACACCCAAGACCCGCGAACTCACGCTGTGGGCCGACAGCGATTTCCAGCTCGGCCAGGTGAAGGATGTGCTCATCACCAAGCTGAGCAAGCGCAATGTCGACATCCGCCTGCTCGACTTCAGCGCCACGCCGCAGAAGATGAGCCACGACAAGCTCAAGCTCAGCGTGCCCGTGAAGAGCGGCGTCGACGCCGAAACGGCCAAGAAGATGCAGGCCGCGCTGAAGGCCAGCAAGCTGAAGGTGCAGGCGGCCTTTCAGGGCGACGCGCTGCGCGTCACCGGGGCCAAGCGCGACACCCTGCAGGAAGCCATCGCGCTGCTGCGCAAGGAGCTGAACGAATGGCCGCTGTCCTTCAACAACTTCAGGGAATGACGGCGCTGCGCACCGCCGCGGCCGCGCTGCTGCTGGCCGTGGCCGGCGTGGCGCAGGCGCAGCTGGTGGTGTTGTCCGGCCGCATGGGCGAGAAGGCCCTGCTGGTGGTGGACGGCCAGCCCTACACCGTGGCCGTGGGCCAGACCGTGGCCGGCGTGAAGCTGCTGCGCTGGGAAGGCGACGTGGCCCAGGTGGAACGCGCCGGCCGCAGCTACCCGATGCGCGTGGGCGAGACGCCGGTGCTGCTGGGCGTGGCGCCGCCGCGCAGCGCTGCGCGCGAGATCGTGCTCACCGCCGGCTCGGGCGGCCACTTCACCGCCGCCGGCAGCATCAACGGCAAGCAGGTGCGCTTCATGGTCGACACCGGCGCCACGCTGGTGAGCCTGGGCAAGGACGATGCCGAGCGCCTGGGCCTCGACCTCTCGAACGCACGCCGTGGCACCACGCAGACCGCCAACGGCCCGGTGCCGGTGTGGCTGGTGACGCTGAACACGGTGCGGGTGGGCGAGGTGGAGCTGTCCAATGTGGGCGCGGCCGTGGTGCCCCAGGCGATGCCCATGGTGCTGCTGGGCAACAGCTTCCTTTCGCGCATGAGCATGAAGCGCGAGGCCGACGTGATGCGGCTCGAACTGCGCTGAACGCCCGCCCGCGTCAGCGGGGCTTGTCTCGCCAGCGACAAGAGCTTTTCGAACGGTCGTGCTAAAACCGTCCGTTCTTCGCCTGAAGAGCGTCGTGAACCCCGGAGTGCCTTGCCCATGGACCTGAACTTCACCCCCGACGAACTCGCCTTCCGGCACGAGATCCGTGCCTGGGTGGCCGAGAACCTGCCGGCCGACATCGCCCACAAGGTGCGGCACTCGCTGCGCCTGAGCCGCGAAGACCACCAGCGCTGGGCCAAGATCCTGGGCAAGAAGAGCTGGCTGGGCTGGGGCTGGCCCAAGGAATTCGGCGGCCCGGGCTGGAACGCCATCCAGAAGCACCTGTTCGAGGAAGAACTTGCGCTGGCCTGCGCTCCGCGCGTCATCCCTTTCGGCCCGGTGATGGTGGCGCCCGTCATCATGGCCTTCGGCAACGCCGAGCAGCAGAAACGCTTCCTGCCGGGCATTGCCAGCGGCGAGGTGTGGTGGAGCCAGGGTTACAGCGAGCCGGGTTCGGGCAGCGATCTGGCCTCGCTGAAGTGCAAGGCCGAACGCCGGGGCGACAAGTACATCGTCAACGGCCAGAAGACCTGGACGACGCTGGGCCAGTACGGTGAGTGGATCTTCTGCCTGGTGCGCACCAGCAACGAGGGCAAGCCACAGACCGGCATCAGCTTCCTGCTGATCGACATGAAGAGTCCCGGCATCACCGTGCGCCCCATCGTGCTGATGGACGGCGAGCCCGAGGTCAACGAAGTCTGGTTCGACAACGTCGAGGTGCCGACCGACAACCTGATCGGCGAAGAGAACAAGGGCTGGACCTACGCCAAGCACCTGCTCAGCCACGAGCGCACCAACATCGCCGACGTGAACCGCGCCAAGCGCGAACTCGAGCGCCTGAAGCGCGTGGCCAAGGCCGAGGGCGTCTACGACGACGCCCGCTTCCGCGACCAGATCGCGCTGCTGGAAGTGGACGTGGTGGCGCTGGAGATGATGGTGCTGCGCGTGCTGAGCGCCGAGAAGAGCGGCAAGCAGAGCCTGGACGTGGCGGGCCTCCTGAAGATCCGCGGCAGCGAGATCCAGCAGCGCTATGCCGAACTGATGATGCTGGCCGCCGGCCCGCTGAGCCGGGCCTACATCTTCGAGGCCATGGAAGCCGGCTGGCAAGGCGATCAGGTCGCCGTGCCCGGCGACATCCTGCCGCTGGCCAGCACCTTCTTCAACATGCGCAAGACGACTATCTACGGCGGCAGCAACGAAGTGCAGCGCAACATCGTGGCGCAAACCGTGCTCGGCAGCTGAGGAGACCAGAACCATGGATTTCGACTTCACCGAAGACCAGGAATCGCTGCGCGACGCCGTGCGCCGCTGGGTGGACAAGGGCTTTTCTTTCGACCGCCGCCACGGCCTGGCCAAGGCCGGCGGCGCGAGCCGCGCCGTGTATGGCGAACTGGCCGAGCTGGGCCTGGCCGGGCTGGTGATTCCTGAGGCCCACGGCGGCCTCGGCCAAGGGCCGGTGGACGCGATGGTGGTATGCGAAGAGCTGGGCCGCGGCCTGGTGAACGCGCCCTATGCCGAAGCCGCACTCATGGCGCCGGCCCTGCTCTCGGCCGCGCCCGAGGCGCTGCAGGCCGCTTGGCTGCCGCGCATCGCCGGTGGCGAAGCGCTGGTGGTGCCGGCGCTGCACGAACGCGCTGCGCGTTACCGCCTCACGAAGATCAGCACCACCGCGCAGCAGGTGGGCGGCCAGTGGCAGCTCACAGGCCAGAAGCTGGCGGTGCCCGCAGCCGACGAAGCCGATGCCTACATTGTGCCGGCGCGCATCAGCGGAAGCGACGGCGACACGGCCGGCATCGGCCTCTTCGTGGTGGAAAAGCTCGCCGCCACCGTGGCGCCCTACCCCACACAAGACGGCGCGCGCGCAGGCGACATCACCCTGAACGCGGCGGCTGCGCAGTTGATCACCACCGACGGCCACGCCGTGCTGGAAACCGCGGTCGACGCCGGCCTGGCCGCGCAATGCGCCGAAGGCGTGGGCCTGATGGACCGCCTGGTGGCCATCACCGTGGACTACATGAACACGCGCAAGCAGTTCGGCACCACGCTGGCCAGCTTCCAGGCGCTGCGCCACCGCATCGCCGACGTGAAGATGCAGCTGGAACTGGGCCGCTCGATGAGCTACTACGCCAGCCTCAAGCTGGGCGAAGCACCGGCGCAGCGCCGCCGCGCCATCAGCCAGGCGCGTGTGCAGCTGGGCCAGAGCATGCGTTACGTGGGCCAGCAGTGCATCCAGTTGCACGGCGGCATCGGCTGCACCGACGAGTACATCGCCAGCCACTACTTCAAGCGCCTGACGGTGCTGGAGATGACCTACGGCGACACGCTGCACCACCTGGGCGAGGTGTCTGCACGCATGCAAGACACCGCCGGGGTGTTCGCCTGAGTCCACGATGACGCTGGCTTCCGGCGCCATCACCGATGTCGCCGGCCTGAGCGTCGGCCACGCCGCGGCCGTGGGCCGGGCGACGGGCTGCACCGTGCTGCTGTGCCCCGAAGGCGCGGTGGCCGGTGTGGCGCAGCGCGGCGGTGCGCCCGGCACGCGCGAGACCGACCTGCTGCGCCCCGAAAACACCGTGCAGCAGGTGCACGCGGTGCTGCTGACGGGCGGCAGCGCCTTCGGGCTGGACGCTGCCGGCGGCGTGATGCGCTGGCTGGAAGAACGCGGCCACGGCTTCCCGGTGGGGGCGGTGGCGCGTGTGCCCATCGTGCCGGCCGCGGTGCTCTTCGACCTGTGGCTGGGCGATGCGCGCATCCGGCCCGGCGCGGACACGGGCTACGCGGCCTGTGAGGCCGCCAGCACCGGGGCACCTGCACAAGGCAATGCAGGCGCCGGCCTGGGCGCCACGGTGGGCAAGCTCTTCGGCATTGCGCGCGCCATGAAGGGCGGCATCGGCACCACCTCGCTGAAGCTCGGCCGCCACACCGTGGGCGCGCTGGTGGCGGTGAATGCCTTGGGCGATGTGATCGACGAACACGGCCGCGTCATCGCCGGCGCGCGCAGCGAAGACGGCACGCGCCTGCTAGGCAGCACGGCCGCTGTGCTGGCCGGCGCCGGCCCGGCTGCGATGATGGCTGGCATGGCCACCACGCTGGGCATCGTGGCCACCGACGCGGCGCTCACCAAGGCCCAGGCCACGGCGCTGGCCGGGCTGGCGCACCACGGGCTTTCGCGCGCCCTCAACCCGGTCACCGCACACGACGGTGACACGCTCTTTGCCCTGGCCACGGGCGGCAGCGGCACGCCGGGCGATCTCAACGCGCTGGGCCTGCTGGCCGCCGAGGCCGTGGCCCGCGCCATCCGCAATGCCGTGCGGGCGGCGCGATCACTGCCCGCGCAGGGCGGCTCGCCCGCCGTGCCCGCGGCCTGCGACTTCCAAGCCTGAAGCCATGGCCCCACCCAGCATCGCGCAGATCCTCTTCAGCCAGGGCTTCGGCAACCGGCGCGTCTGTGCGGGTCTGGTGCAGTTCGGGCATGTGCGCATCGCAGGCCGCGTGCTCGATGACCCGACCGAGACCTTCGATACGACCGGTCTGACCTTCGAGGTCGATGGCCAGCCCTGGGCTTTCCACGCCCAGGCCCTGCTGATGCTGCACAAGCCGGCGGGCTACGAGTGCAGCCAGAAACCCCGCCACCACCCCAGCGTGATGAGCCTGCTGCCCGCGCCGCTGCGCACCCGTGGCGTCCAGCCGGTGGGCCGGCTGGACGAAGACACCACGGGCCTGCTGCTCTTCACCGACGACGGCGCGCTCATCCACCGCCTCACCAGCCCCAAGCACCACGTCGACAAGGTCTACGAGGTCTTCACCAAGCACCCGCTGGACGAGGTGCAGCTGCAGCGCCTGCGTGAAGGCGTGGTGCTCGACGACGACCCGGCGCCGGTGCGCGCCGTGGCCGCTGAGACCGTGGCCGAGCGCCACCTGCGGCTGACCCTGGGCGAAGGCAAGTACCACCAGGTCAAGCGCATGCTGGCCGCGGTGAGCAACCGCGTGGAGCGCCTGCACCGCAGCCGCTTCGGGCCCTGGGTGCTGCCCGAGACGCTGGCGCCGGGGCAATGGGCCTGGGTGGATGCGGGCGCCCTGCCCGCGCCGGTGAAGGCGCCGGCCCCGGTCAAGGCGCCTTAGAGCGGGCCTGCTTTTTCAACTGACGCTGCGCCAGCCGCGCACGGTTGAACGCACGCAATCGGCCCAGGCTGCTTTCGGCCAGTGCAGCGCCCCAGTCGTTCAGTCGTTCACCGAGCGTTGGCGCGGGCGGTGGCTTCTCATCCCGCTGCTGCCGGGCCAGCGCGATCACTTGGCGCCAGGCGACAAGCGTCAGGTCCAGGCCGTGCCGGTGCTGCACTTCGTCACGCGCGGTTTGCGCCACGCGCTGCCGGGCGGCGGGGTCGGCCATCACCTGCCGCAACGCGGCTTCCCAGGCTGCTGCGGTGTTGGGCACCAGCCAGCCGTTGTGGCCGTGGGCCAGCACCTCGGCATACGGGCTGACGGCCGAGCACAGCGTCGGCACGCCGATGCCGGCGTAGTACAGCCACTTCACCGCGCTCTTGCCGGCAGCGAAGCGGCTGTCTTCCAGAGGCACCACGCCCACGGGGTTGGGCAGGTTGCGCGCGAAATCGAGGAAGGCCGCGCGCGGCATCAACGGGTGGCGCTGCACCTGCAGGCCGGCGGCTTCAAAAGCCGCGCCGGGCGGGCCCACCACGACGATCTGCAACTCGGGCTGCGCCTGCTGAACCGCGCGCAGCGCCGGGAACAGCGCTTCGACCGCCAGGTTCTCGGTCGACGCCAACAGCAGGCTCACCGGCCCGGCCTTCTGCTCTGGCAAGGGCTGCCCATCCGGCGGCAAAGCGTGGTTGGCCACCACCACGGCCGGGGGCAGCGCCAGCCGTTCTGCCAGCATCTGCTTCAGCCGCGCGGTGCTCACACTCAATGCATCGCTCTCGGCCAGGCAGCGTGGCAGCCACTGCAATTGCGCCGCCACCGCCGACTGGTTGCTGATGTGCGGCGGCAGTTCGGTCAGCAGGTCGTCGATGTCGTACACCACCGCGCCGCCGCGCTGGCGCATCCAGCGCTGCAGCCGCCAGGCGCGGGCGTTCAGGCCGCGCTGCACCACCAGCACGTCGGCGGCGGCGAGGTCGGCGCGTGTGCAGTCGTGGAAGCTGCGCAGCGCCAGCGTGTGCCCGTCGGCATCGGCCAGCGCCTGCAGCGGCGAGGCCACGCGGATCTGCGCAACCAGGGCCGTGATGTCGCCAGCCAGCGCGAGCAGCTTCACTTCTTCGCCTCGAACTCCCAGATCAGGTGGCCGCAGGCCCCGCGGCGGATGCGGTGCGCCAGACGCACCCGCTCCCACCAGCCTTGCGGTGGCGGGATGAAGGCGCGCTGTGAGTCGGGTTTGGTCAGCTGCACGCGCCGCACCTCGAAATCACCGTTGAAGCCGTACATCGCCGCCAGCCGCTGTGGCCGCGTGAAGTAGGTGTGCGTGTCCTTGGTCATGATGTTCACGTGCGTCGGGTCCATGAAGGCGGCCGCGCTGGGGAACACCGGCGTGATGGCGTAGAGCAGGCCGCCCGGCTTCAGCACGCGCCACACCTCGTTCATCAGCTCGATGAAGGGGAAGCGCGTGCCCTGGCCATCGGCCGTGGGCAGCACACGCGGGATGTGTTCGAGAAAGTCGTAGGCCGAGGCCGAATCGAAGCTGTTGCTCTCGAAGGGAATCGGCTGCGTGGCCAGATTGGCTCGGCGGATGGGGCCGCTGTCGTCGCCCGAGAGGTCGACGCCGCAGAGTTCGTCGCGCCCGTAGGGGTTGCGCGGGATCGGGCCGCAGCCCAGGTCGAGGTGGCGGGTGGTCATCGTGGGCGGGCCCCGGGGGTGACGAGCGTTTGCGCCGCGGCCAGCCAGCCCAGAGCGCGGGTGTTGATGTCTCGCCGGCCGGCTGCGCGGCGGCGGCGCAGCAGTTCGGTGGCGGCACGCGGCATGCGGTGTGCGAGCAGCGCGCGCGCCAGACGGCGCGCATCGCGGCTGCGGAAGAAGGCATCGGGCAACTGCGGCAGCCAGCCGAGCAGCGTGTTTTCGTCGAGCACGCGCGGCAGGTTGTAGGGGCCGTGGAAGCCGAACACCGGCCCGCGCGGCGGGCGGTTCTCGAAGGCGAAGCGGTGCGCCAGTGCGGGCGGCGCGAAACGCACGCCGTGTTCGGCTTCCAGCATGGCTCGGTGGGTGGTGCCGAGCACGAGGTCTTCCGGGTGCAGCTCGGTGATGCGCGCGTCGCGCCCGGCCTGCAACAGCTTCTGCGAGCGCAGCGAGAAGCCGCCGTTGCCCACGTTGCGGCCTTCGGGCTGGTCGGGCCAGACGGCACCGATGTAGTCGTACTCCAGGAACTCATCGGTCCAGGCCTCGGGCTGGCGCACGAAGCCGTCCCACTGCGTTACCAGCACGAAGGGCGTGTGGATGTGGGGCGGCAGGTCGCGCAGCACGAAACGCGAGTAGTCGGCGCCCGAGGTGATCTCGGCGATCTCCACCACCGCGATGCCCGGCAGCGGTGCCGGCGGCTGCCAGCCGCGCGTGAACAGCAGCACCCTGCCGAAGTCGATGCCTGCCATCGAGTGGCGCAGCGACTCGGCAGCCAAAGCCGGTGCCCGTGTGTCCACGATGCACAGGGTCACCTGGGGCAGGGCCAGTCGCTTCATGGCGGCGCATTGTGCCGGCAGGCCCGGGGGCGGCCGTGGCTACACTGCCCGCCGATGAAAGAACGCCACATCGGCATCAGCCTGGGCAACATCGGCGCGCTGCACGACGGGCTGGGCGAGTTCTCCTTGCAGATCGGCACCCGCATCGCTGCCGTGGCGCCGGCGTGGCGAGAACAGCACGGCATCCGGCTGCACTTCCACCTGCGCGACAAGCTGTTCGGCCTGTTCGGCGACGAGGTCGCCTACATCGCGGTGAACCGCTGGCAGCGCCTGCGACACGTGCAGCCTGAGCCGTTTTCGCTGTGGCACAGCCTGCACCAGCTGAACAAGAACCTGCCGCCGAACATGGCCGACGGCGGCACGCGGCTGGTGACGGTGCACGACCTCAACTACCTGTATGGCCGCAACGCCTTCTCGCGCTGGCGCCACCACCGCCGCACGCTGAAGCTGGTGGCGCGCACCGACCACGTGGTGGCCATCAGCCAGCACACCGCCGGCGACGTCAAGCGCGAGTTGGGCTGGGCCGGGCCCCTGGAGGTGATCTACAACGGTGCGCGCAGCTTCGTCGCCGCCGAACGCGTGCCACTGCCGGGCTGGGCCGCGCAGCCAGAGCGCCCTTTCCTCTTCCACCTGAGCCGCATGTCGCCCAGCAAGAACCCGCAGGCGGTGCTGGACCTGGCGCGCGAGTGGCCCGAGATGACGTTCGTGATGTGCGGCCCGCCCAGCGACGACGCCAAGGCGCTGAAGGCCGCCAACCGCCAGCCCAACGTGCAGTTCCACCTGGGCATCAGCGACGCGCAGAAGGCCTGGGCCTATGCGAACTGCGCCGGTTTCCTCTTCCCCTCGCTCACCGAAGGTTTCGGCCTGCCGCCCATCGAGGCCATGCACTTCGGCAAGCCCGTCTTCCTGGCGCGGCGCACCTGCCTGCCGGAAATCGGTGGCGATGCCGCCAGCTACTTCGACAGCTTCGAGCCGCAGGCCATGAAGCAAGTGGCGCAGCAGGGCCTGCTGCGCCATGCCGAACCCGGCCGGCCCGAGGCGGTGCGGCAGCACGCCGCGCAGTTCAACTGGGACGACGCCGCCGCGGCCTACCTGGCGCTTTACCGCCGCCTGCTGGGCCTGCCGGGATAATCGGCCGCATGCAGATCCAACGCGGCTGGCGCCGCCCCGGCACCGCCGGCTGTGCCATCACCATCGGCAACTTCGACGGCGTGCACCGTGGCCACCAGGCCATGCTGGCCCTGCTGAACAACGAAGCCCGCCACCGCGGCCTGCCCAGCTGCGTGATGACCTTCGAGCCGCACCCGCGCGACCACTTCGCAGAGATGGCGCGCAAGGCCGGCAAAGCCGCCGCGGCCCCGGCACGCATCGGTACGCTTCGCGACAAGCTTTGCGAGCTGCAGCGCTGCGGCGTCGACGAAGTGGTGGTGCTGCCTTTCAACGAGGCCTTCGCCTCGATGCAGCCGCAGGTCTTCATCGACGAGGTGCTGCGCAGCGGCCTGCGTGCGAAGTACGTGCTGGTCGGCGACGACTTCAACTTCGGGGCCCGCCGCGCCGGCAACTACGCGATGCTGGATGCGGCCGGCGCGGCCGCGGGCTTCGACGTGGCGCGCATGAACAGCTACGAGGTGCACGGCCTGCGCGTTTCCAGTTCGGCCGTGCGCGAGGCGCTGGCCCGCGGCGACATGCGCCAGGCCGAGGCGCTGCTCGGCCGACCCTACAGCATCAGCGGCCACGTGCTGCACGGCCGCAAGCTGGGGCGCCAACTCGGCTTCCGCACGCTGAACCTGCGCTTCGCCCACGCCAGGCCGGCGGCCAGCGGCATCTTCGTCGTGCGCGTGCACGGGCTGGACGGCGGGCCCGTGCCCGGCGTGGCCAGCCTGGGCGTGCGGCCCACGGTGGAAGATGCCGGCCGCGTGCTGCTGGAGGTGCACGCGCTGCACTGGCCCGCGGCGCTGGGCGAGAACGGCGGCTACGGCCGCTTGCTGCGTGTGGAGCTGCTGCACAAGCTGCACGACGAGCTGAAGTACGACGGCCTGCAAGCGCTGCAGGAGGGCATTGCGCGCGATACCGAGGCCGCGCGGGCGTGGTGGCGCGCCGCGGGCGAGGTCCGCGTCTAAAATCGGCCCTCATGCGCCTCACGCCTGCCCTCTCGCCCGATGCCGGCCTCCTGCGCTGGCAGGCCGCCACCCGCCGGCAAGCCACGCGCGATCGAATTATTCGTTCGGCCTCCTGAAGCCAGGCCCTTGACGCCCGGCCCTGCGCGCTGACGCGCGCCCGCGCCCCCAGCGCGGCCGGCCTACCCGAACGACCCCGTGCCGCCCTTTCCGCCCTCCACCGGGGCGGCACCTGCCGAGCCCACACGCCATGAGCAACTCTCCTGACACCCGCAGCACCCTGAACCTGCCCGACACGCCCTTCCCCATGCGCGGCGACCTGCCCAAGCGCGAGCCGGCGTGGGTGAAGGCCTGGAACGACACCACGCAGGACGGCGGTCTCTACCAGCGCCTGCGCGTGGCGCGTCACGGCGCTCCGCTCTTCGTGCTGCACGACGGCCCGCCCTACGCCAACGGCAAGCTGCACATCGGCCACGCGCTGAACAAGGTGCTCAAGGACATGATCGTCAAGAGCAAGCAGCTGGCCGGCTTCGACGCGCGCTACGTGCCGGGCTGGGACTGCCACGGCCTGCCCATCGAGAACCAGATCGAGAAGACCCACGGCCGCGGCTTGCCGCGCGACAAGGTGCAGGCGCTCAGCCGCGCCTACGCCGCCGAACAGATCGAGCAGCAGAAGGCCGACTTCCAGCGCCTGGGCGTGCTGGGCGACTGGGCCCACCCCTACCGCACCATGGACCCGGCCAACGAGGCCGGCGAGATGCGCGTGCTCAAGCGCCTGATGGAGCGCGGCTACGTCTACCGCGGCAGCAAGCCGGTGTACTGGTGCTTCGACTGCGGCAGTTCGCTGGCCGAGTTCGAGATCGAGTACGCCGACAAGCAGAGCCCCACGGTCGACGTCGCGTTTCTCAGCGCCGAGCCCGCCAAGCTGGCCGCGGCCTTCGGCCTGCCGGCGCTGCAGAAAGACGCCTTCGCCGTCATCTGGACCACCACGCCCTGGACGCTGCCCGCCAACCAGGCCCTGAACCTCAACCCGGCCCTGGTCTACGCGCTGGTGGACACACCGCGCGGCCTGCTCGTGCTGGCCGAGGCGCTGGTGGAGAAGTGCCTGGCGCGCTACGGCCTCGCGGGCGAGGTGGTGGCCACCGCCTTGGGTGAAAAGCTCGGCGGCCTGAACTTCCGCCACCCGCTGGCGCACGTGCACCCGGGCTACGACCGGCTCTCGCCGGTGTACCTGGCCGACTACGCGACGGCTGACGACGGCACAGGCCTCGTGCACAGCTCGCCGGCCTACGGCCTGGACGACTTCCAGTCCTGCCTGGCCCACGGCATGAAGGCCGACGAGATCCTCAACCCGGTGCAGGGCTCGGGCGTCTACGAGGCCGAGCTGCCGCTCTTCGGCGGGCAGCACATCTGGAAGGCCAACCCGGTGATCGTGCAGGCGCTGCAAGACGCCGGCCGCCTGCTGGCCCAGGCCGAGATGCTGCACAGCTACCCCCACTGCTGGCGCCACAAGACGCCGGTGATCTACCGCGCCGCGGCGCAGTGGTTCGTGCGCATGGACGAGGGCGACGGCGTCTGCACCGTCGACAAGGCGCCCGGCACGCTGCGCCAGACGGCGCTGGCCGCCATCGACGCGACGAACTTCTACCCCGAGAACGGCCGCGCCCGCCTGCGCGACATGATCGCCAACCGCCCCGACTGGTGCATCAGCCGCCAGCGCAGCTGGGGCGTGCCCCTGCCCTTCTTCCTGCACAAGGTGACGGGCGAACTGCACCCCGACACCCTGGCGCTGATGGACCGCGCCGCGGCCCTGGTGGAACAGGGCGGCATCGAGGCCTGGAGCCAGCTCGACCCGGCCGATTGGCTGGGTGCGGAGGCCGAACACTACGCCAAGAGCCACGACATCCTCGACGTCTGGTTCGACAGCGGCAGCACCTTCAGCCACGTGCTGCGCGGCTCGCACCCGGGCGGCGCGCACGCGCAGGGCCCCGAGGCCGACCTCTACCTGGAAGGCCACGACCAGCACCGCGGCTGGTTCCACAGCTCGCTGCTGATCGGCTGCGCGCTGGAAGGCCGCGCGCCCTACCGCGGCCTGCTCACGCACGGCTTCGCCACCGACGGCGCCGGCCGCAAGATGAGCAAGAGCCTGGGCAACGTGGTCGAGCCGCAGACGCTGACGAACAAGCTCGGCGCCGAAATCGTGCGCCTGTGGTGTGCCGCCACCGACTACAGCGGCGACCTCAACATCGACGACAACATCCTGGCCCGCGTGGTGGACGCCTACCGGCGCATCCGCAACACGCTGCGCTTCCTGATGGCCAACACCAGCGACTTCAATGCCGCGCAGCACGCGATGCCGGTAGATGCGCTGCTGGAGATCGACCGCTACGCGCTGGCGCGCACGGCAGAGCTGCAGGCCGAAATCCTGGCGCACTTCGAGGCCTACGAGTTCCACCCGGTGGTCGCCAAGCTGCAGGTCTTCTGCAGCGAAGACCTGGGCGCCTTCTACCTCGATGCGCTGAAAGACCGCCTCTACACCACGGCCCCCGGCAGCCACGCCCGCCGCAGCGCGCAGACGGCGCTGTGGCACATCACGCACAGCATGCTGCGCTGGATGGCGCCCTTCCTCAGCTTCACCGCCGAAGAAGCCTGGAAGCTCTTCGACGGCGGCCACGGTGAGCTGGAGAGCATCTTCACGCAGACCTACTGGCCGCTGCCTGCGCCGGATGCCGCGCTGCTGGCCAAGTGGGGCCGCATCCGCGAGCTGCGCGACGTGGTCAACAAGGAGATCGAGGCCTTGCGCAGCGCCGGTGGTGTGGGTTCGTCGTTGCAGGCCGAGGTGCAGATCACGGCCGAGGCCGCCGACCACGCGCTGTTGGCCAGCCTGGGCGAAGACCTGAAGTTCGTCTTCATCACCTCGGCGGCGCGCCTGGTGGCGGGGGATGCGCTGGCCGTGCAGGTGGTCGCCAGCACGCACACCAAGTGCGAACGCTGCTGGCACTGGCGCGAAGACGTGGGCCACGACCCGGCCCACCCGACGCTGTGCGGCCGCTGCACCAGCAACCTGCACGGCGCGGGCGAAACCCGCACCGTGGCGTGAACGTGGCGGCGCGCGGCAAGGCGCCGGGCAGCCCCAGCCTGTGGCTGTGGCTGGGCCTGGCGGCCATCGTCATCCTGGCCGACCAGGTGACCAAGACGCTCATCGTCGGCTGGTTCCAGCTGGGCGACGCGCGCCCGGTCACCAGCTTCTTCAACCTCGTGCGGGCGCACAACCCGGGCGCGGCCTTCAGCTTCCTGGCCGACGCCTCGGGCTGGCAGCGCTGGTTCTTCACGGGGCTGGGGCTGGTGGTCTCGGGCTTCATCGTCTGGATGATCCGCAACCACCCGACGGAGAAGCTGTTCTGCTTCTCGGTCAGCATGATCATGGGCGGTGCCCTGGGCAACGTGGTGGACCGGCTGATCCACGGCTATGTGGTCGATTTCCTGCAGTTCCGCTTCAGAGTGCTGGAGCCGCTGTTCACTGGCGGCTACTTCCCCAGCTTCAACATCGCCGACAGCGCCATCACGCTGGGCGCGATGTGCCTGATCCTGGACGAGATCCTGCGCGTCAGGCGCGGGCGCTGAACCGCACACGAACCCTCAGGCTGGCCCCGATTGCCAGCGTGGCGCTGGCGGCGCCCAATGCGCGGCATGGACACGCCGGCCCCGCCTTCCACCGAGCCCAGCAGCCCTGCAGCGCCGCAACTGAAGCCGCTGCGCTTCGGTGACCCGCTGCGCTGGCTGGCCTTGGGGTGGCGCGATTTCATGCGCGCGCCGGTCATCGGTCTGTTCTACGGCGCGTGTTTCATGGTGATGGGCTGGGCGCTGCTGAAGGTGTACGAAAGCGCACCGGCCTACACGCTGGCGCTGTCGGCCGGTTTCCTGCTGATGGGGCCCTTCCTGTGCCTGGGCCTGTACCGCGTGAGCCAGCGGCTGGAAGCCGGCCAGAAGCCCGACTTCGGTGATTCGCTGCTGGCCTGGGACACGCGCACCGGGCAACTGGCCATCTTCGGCTTCGTGCTGCTGGTGCTGGAGATGCTGTGGGGCCGCGCCACGCTGGTGGTGTTTGCCGTCAGCTTCGACGG
This sequence comes from Rubrivivax rivuli, assembly GCF_004016505.1. Classification (GTDB taxonomy): domain Bacteria; phylum Pseudomonadota; class Gammaproteobacteria; order Burkholderiales; family Burkholderiaceae_C; genus Rubrivivax; species Rubrivivax rivuli. Next base: position 301,768 of record NZ_SACR01000003.1, read on the forward strand.
CATGCCCGATTTCAAGGGCTCGCTGCGGGCCTTGCTGGACCCCGAGAACCTGAGCTTCATCGTCGCCTGGGCGGCGGTGGGCGCGGTGTTCGCATCGCTGATCTACGCCGTCAGCGTGATCAGCATGCCCATGATCCTGCACCGCCAGACCGACGCCATCACCGCCGGCCTCACCAGCCTGCGCCTGGTGCTCACGCAGACCGGCGTGATGCTGTGGTGGGCCGCGCTGCTGGCCGGGCTGGTGTTCGTGGCGCTGCTGCCGTGGTTTGCCGGGCTGCTGGTGGTGGGGCCGGTGCTGGGGCACGCCAGCTGGCACGCCTACCGCGCGGCGGTGGCCGACTGAAGGGCGCTCAGCGCCGATCGCCCATCGCGTGCGCGATGGTGGAGAGATCCACGTACTCCAGCTCGCTGCCCGCCGGCACCCCGCGTGCCAGCCGCGTGACGCGCAGGCCACGCGCCTTCAGCGCCTGAGAGAGGGCGTGTGCCGTCACCTCGCCTTCGGCCGTGAAGCCGGTGGCCAGGATCACCTCTTCCACCACGCCGTCACCAGCGCGCTCCAGCAGGCGCTCGGCACCGATGTCGGCGGCGCCCACGCCGTCCAGCGGGCTGATGCGGCCCATCAGCACGAAGTACAGGCCCTTGTAGCTGCCGCTGCGTTCCAGCGCCGCCTGGTCGGCCGGTGTTTCCACCACGCACAGCTGGCGGCCGTCGCGCCGCGGGTCTTCGCAGGTGCTGCAGACCTCGGCCTCGGTGAAGGTGTGGCAGCGCTGGCAATGCCGCATGCGATGCACCGCATCGCCCAGCGCCGTGGCCAGGCGGAGCGCGCCGTCGCGGTCGTGCTGCAGCAGGTGGAAAGCCATGCGCTGCGCCGACTTCACGCCCACGCCGGGCAGCCGCCGCAGCGCGTCGATCAGCGCTTCCAGCGCACGTTCGGCCATGGGCTCAGAACGGGAACTTCATCCCGGGAGGCAGCGGCATGCCGGCGGTGAGCTTGCCCATCTTCTCGGCGCTCACCTCTTCGGCGCGGCGCACGGCGGCGTTGAAGGCGGCGGCGACCAGGTCTTCGAGCATGTCCTTGTCATCGGTCAGCAGGCTGGGGTCGATGGTCACGCGCTTGACGTCGTGCTTGCAGGTCATGGTCACCTTCACGAGGCCGGCGCCGCTCTGGCCCTCCACCTCGATCAGCGCCAGTTCCTCCTGCGCCTTCTTCATGTTGTCCTGCATCGCCTGGGCCTGCTTCATCAGCCCGGCGAGTTGGCCCTTCATCATGGTGTGTTCCTTCGGTGCTTCACAAGGGTTTGATCGAGCCCGGCACGATGCGCGCGGTCTTGAACTGCGACAGCAGTTCACGCACGGTGGCGTCGTTCTGGATGGCAGCCTCGGCCGCGGCCTGGCGGCGCTGGCGTTCGGCGGCGTCGCGGCGTGCGGGCGTGTCTTCGGGGGGGCCGGCCAGCAGTTCCAGCGCCACCGGGTGGCCCAGGGCGCCGGACAGTGCCGCGGCCACCTTGTCGCGCAGGGTCGGGTTGCGCAGGGTCTCGCGCTCGACGCGCAGCAGCCAACGCGGCGGCTGGCTGCTGGTGTCGATGGCTTCCAGCCCGCCCTGCAGCGCCAGCTCGCGCGCCAGCGCGCTGAGCGTGCCGTCGTCGCAGAGGGGTTTGACCAGGGCGTACCAGCGGTCGCCGAGGCTGCGGTCGGCCGCGGCCGCTCTTGACGCAGGCTGCAGGGGGGCCGCCGCGGGCTCGGCGGCACGCGGCACTGGGGGAGGCGGTGCATCGTCCCAAGGCGCCGGGCCGGCCGGCGCGGGGGCCGAGGAAGCGACTGACGCCACGCTGGCCGCTGGCGCCGCAGTCTTCGGCGCTACTGGCAAAGGCACCGCCACCGCTGGCGGCGCCGGCGCTCGCAAGGGCGCCGCCCGCGCGGGCTCGCGCGGGGCGGCTGGGGGCGGGCGCGTGCCGGCGCCTGCGGCCGGGAAGGCCAGGAAGCGCAGCAGCACCATGGTCAGCGCGCCGTACTCGTCGCTCATCAGGCCGAGTTCCTCGCGCCCGTGCAGCACGATGCTGTACAGCAACTGCGTCTCGTCGTGCTGCAGCGCCGGGGCGAGCGTGCGCGCGTCTTCGGTGTCGGGGTCTTGTTCGTCCAAGGCACCGGGCACGGCCTGCTGCACGGCCATCTGCTGCAGCAAGGTGGCCATCTCCTCCAGCGTGCCGGCGGCACTCAAGCCGCGGCCGCGAAGCGCCTCCACGGCCGCCAGCACGGCAGCGCCGTCGTGCGCGGCCAGGGCCTGCACCAGCGTGCGCGCGTGGCTGCGGTCGACGCTGCCGAGCATGGTGCGCACCACGTCTTCCTGCAGCCGGCCGCCGCCATAGGCGATGGCCTGGTCGGTGAGCGACAGGCCGTCACGCATGCTGCCGCGTGCGGCGCGGCCCAGCAGACGCAGCGCGCCGGCGTCGGCAGGCACGTTCTCGGCCTCCAGCACACGCTGCAGGTGTTCACGCACCGTCTGCGGCGCCATCGGGCGCAGGTTGAACTGCAGGCAGCGGCTCAGCACCGTGGGCAGCACCTTTTCGGGGTCGGTGGTGGCCAGCACGAACTTCAGGTACTCGGGTGGTTCCTCCAGCGTCTTCAGCAGCGCGTTGAAGGCGTCCTTGCTGAGCTGGTGGGCCTCGTCGATCATGAAGACCTTGAAGCGGCCGATGCCGGGCTTGTACGCGGCGCGCTCGATGAGGTCCTTGATCTCGTCCTTGCCGCCGTTGCTGGCGGCGTCCATCTCGATGTAGTCGAGATAGCGGTCGGCGTCGATCTCGGTGCAGGCCTGGCACACGCCACAGGGCTCGGCGGTGATGCCACCCCTGCCGTCGGGGCCGGTGCAGTTCAAGCTCTTGGCGAGGATGCGGCTGACCGTGGTCTTGCCGATGCCCCGCGTGCCGGTGAAGAGGTAGGCGTGGTGCAGCCGGCCCTGCGTGAGGGCGTTGGTGAGGGCCTGCACGACGTGCTCCTGGCCCACCATCTGCGCGAAGCTGCGCGGGCGGTATTTGCGGGCGAGAACGACATAGGACATCGCCTTCATTCTACGGGGGGGCCACGGCCGCGACGGCCCGGCGCTGGGCCGGGCCGCAGGGATAATCCCGCCGCATGAACACCGCCCACACCCCGCCCCCGTCGCCGATGTCGGCACCGATGACCTACGAGCAGGCGGGTGTCCAGTACGACCTGATCGACCCGCTGAAGGTGGCCGCGCAGCGCGCCGCCGCAGCCACCGCCAGCCACCTGGCCGGCCACGGCTTCGGCGAGGTGTCGGCCTCGCGCGGCGAGTCGGCTTACGTGGTGGATGTCGGGCCTTTCTACCTCGCCAGCATCGTCGAGTGCCTGGGCACCAAGACGCTGGTGGCCGACGAGATGCAGCGCCTCACCGGCAAGAGTTTCTTTGCCGGCATCGCGCAGGACACCATCGCCATGGCGGTCAACGACCTCATCACCGTGGGCGCCACGCCGCTGGTGGTGCAGGCCTACTGGGCCGCAGGGGGCAGCGAGTGGTTCACCGATGCGCAGCGCGCCGGCGCGCTGGTGGAAGGCTGGAAGGCCGCCTGCGACGTCTGCCAGGTGGCCTGGGGCGGCGGCGAGACGCCAGCGCTGGCCGGTATCGTCGAGGCCGGGCGCATCGATCTCGCGGCCTCCTGCACGGGCCTCGTCAACCCCAAGCCACGGCTGACGCTGGGCGAAAGGCTCGGCCCCGGCGACGCCATCGTGCTGCTGGCCAGCAGCGGCATCCACGCCAACGGCCTGAGCCTGGCCCGCAAGCTGGCCGAGCGCCTGCCTCAGGGTTACCTGACCGAGGTAGAACCCGGCGTGGGCTATGGCGAGGCCCTGCTGGCGCCGACCACGCTTTACTCGCCCGTCACCGAAGCCCTGTGGGCCGCCGGCGTGCCGGTGCACTACGCCGCCAACATCACCGGCCACGGCTGGCGCAAGCTGCTGCGCCACGCCAAGGCGCTGACCTACCGCATCCACACGGTGCCGCCCGTGCCGCCCGTGCTGCGCTTCATTGCCGAGCAGGCCGGGCACGACGCCGCAGAGGCCTACGGCACGCTCAACATGGGCGCAGGCTTCGCGCTCTTCGTGCCGGCCAGCGATGCGCAGCGCTGTGTGGAGGTGGCGCGCGGCGCCGGTGTCGCGGCCTGGGTGGCAGGCACGGTGGAAGCGGGCCCCAAGGAACTCCTGATCGAGCCGCTGGGCGTGCGCTTCAGCGGCGACTCGCTGCAATTGCGCTGAGGCCGGCGGGCCTGCACGGCTCGCCTACAATGTGCCCCGCCGGGCCTCCCCGCATGGAAGCGCGCCCAACCGGGTCAGGTGGGGAACCAAGCAGCCCTCAGCGTTGCAACCAGTGCCGGGGGTAAGGCTCGGCACCCTCCCCCACCGCGTAACGCCGCCCTTGCAGCATCCTGCAAGGCCTCAGGCCTGGCCTTTGGCGAAAGCCGCGGTCGCTTGGTCGCGCAAGGCACGCAGCAGGCTCAATTCAGCCTCTCCCACGACGATGCTGCCGGCCTCGGCCTTGTCGGCGTAGATCAGCCCGATGGGTTGCCCCTTCAGCATCAACGGCAAGAGCAGGAAGGTCGGCGCATTCACCTTCTGCCGGTACCAGGCCGGCAAGCGATTGGTCACGGTCTTGGCATCGCTCACCAGCAGGTCGGCCCCCTTGGCGCAGAGCACGCCGAAGAGATCGGTGGCGGCGCTGGCGTCGGGCTGGATGCGGAAGGCCGCACTCAGTTCGCTGCCGCCCGGCCCCAGCGCGATGCGGCCCACCAGCCGAGGCTGCCCCACCTCGCGCAGGCACAGCACCACGTGCCGGAAGCCCATGGCCTTGTGCATGGCGTTCAGCACCATGGGGAGCACCTCGCCCAGGCGCATCGACTTGCTGGACAGCGCCGCGCGCAACTCTTCGAGCGACTTCGCCATCAGGCTTCGCGCCTCCCCCGAAGGCAGCACCAGGGTGGGCGCTTCATCGCCGCGCAAGGGCATCGCTTCGCTGACCTGCGTGTCTTCCAGCAGCCGGCGCGCCGGCGCGCCCGGCGCCACGTTCACGCCCATGGCGGTGGCCATCGCATTCAGGTGAACGCGGGTGGCGTAGGCGGCATTCACCATGTCCCGCGGGTTCAGGCCCAGGGCCGGCCCGTAGAGTTCGGCCGCCTTCAGCAAGGCACCGGCCTGCACCTCGCCGTCGCTGCCCAGCATCGCGTCGGACATCGCGTTGGCCGCTCGCGCCAGCCAGCGCAGGCGCTCCGCGCCGCGTGCCATGGCCTTGGCCGGCGAGGGCCCGACCGGGGAGCGCATGGCCGTCTGCAAGCTTTCGGGCAGACCCCAGGCCTGCGCGACACCGGCGCCCAGTTCATCCAGGCTCAGGCCCATGATGCGTTTGGCCGCGGCTTCGCGCGCCACATGCGAGGCTGCCGAAGTGAGATCGCCGCGCAGCGCCTGGCGGATCTGGATGGCTTCCTCGGGCAGGTAGCACTCGGTCAGCAGGCGCCCCAGGTTCTGGAACATCGCGCCGATGAAGGCTTCTTCGCCTTCCCGCACGGTGGTCGTCATCTCGTCGGCCAGCGTGCCGGCCATCAGGGCGCGCAGGAACTCTTCCTTCAGCAGCGCTGCGTGCGCCTTGTCCGTCATGTGCTCCAGCAGCACCACCGACAGCGCCATGTTGCGGATGCCCGCGAAGCCCACCAGCGCCACCGCGCGCGAGACGGTGGCAATGCCGCCGCCTGCAGCCGCCGTGAAGTGGGCCGTGTTGACCATGCGCAGCAGCTTGTTCGTCAGCGCCACGTCCTTGAGGATCTCGTCGCTGAGCGCCTTCAGGCTCTCGGTCTCGGAGGTGGCCACCTTCTGGATGCGCACGATGCTGCTGCCCAGCGCCGGAAAGTCGGTCTTGTGGCGCATGCGGCGCAGCAGGAACTCCAGCGTCGCATGGCTGCCGCCAGCGTCGGGCTCGGCGGCGCCTTGCGGCTGCAGCCAGGCCTTCAGCGCGGTCTGCATGGAGCGCGCGCTGTCGTAGCGCGCCGCGATGTCGCGCGTGATCGCGCGTTGGACGATGCCGCGCAAGGTGCTGTCGACCTTGGCGCTTTCGGGCAGCAAGAGATCCTCGCGCTGCACACGTTCCACCGCACGGTAGGGGTCGATCTCGCGCATCAGCGGCACGCCGGCGAGCAATTCGCCCAGCATCACGCCGGCGGCGAAGACGTCCATCGCCGGCACCGGTGCTTCACCGCGCGCGGCTTCCGGCGAGATGTAGCCCGGCGTGCCCATGATGCGCCCGTCCTTGGCATCGAGCACCAGGGTCGCGCCGCGGCGGCCACCGGCACGGCGCGGCGGTGCCACGCGGCCTGCGATGCCGAAGTCCATCACGCGCGCCCGGCCGTCGCTGCCCAGCAGGATGTTCGAAGGCTTCAGATCACGGTGCACGATGCCTTGTTCGTGCGCTGCGGCCAGCGCGTCCAGCACGCCGATCATGAGCTCGACCGCCTGCCTGGCGGGCATGGCAGGCTGTCCGCGCCGCGCCTGCGCCAGCGTGGGGCCCTCGACGTACTCGAAGACGAGGTAGGGCTGGCCGTCGTGCTCGTCGGCCTCGAAGACCGGCACCACGTTCGGGTGGCTCAGGCGGCTGACAGCACGGGCTTCGTGCAGCCACAGGTTCACGGCGTCCGCGTCGGCATCGGCGTCCATGAGCTTGAGCGCCACTTCGCGGTCGAGCCGCGGGTCGTGGGCCAGCCACACGCGGGCCTGCGCGCCGCGGCCGAGTTCGCGCAGCAGTTCAAAGCGGGCCAGGCTGCCGTAGCCGGCGCTGGTGGCCGCGCTCACCGCGGCGCCCTTGCCGCATGCGCCGGGGTCTCGGCCGGGCCCAGCGGCGCCGGTGCGGTCGCCTGCACCGTCAAGGGGCTGATGGCCTGGGCCTGCAGGGCAGCTTGCAGTTCACGCACGCCGAAATTGAAGAGGCGCCCGTATCGGGACACCACCCGCGTCAGGCCCTGCACGATCCGCGGCGTTGGCTGCGCCAGCGCGTCCACCGCCTCGTTGGCGCAACTGCCCAGGGCGCGCAGCAGGTCGTCATCGGTGTCCGGTGTGCGCGGATTGGTGGCCACCGGCTGGCGCCGCACCATGGAAAGCACGGCATCGTCCAGGCCCCAATAGCGCGCCACGGCGGCGCCTATCGACTCGATGTCGGTGCCCAGCACCGCGAAGGCCGCGCCTTCTTCGGTCATGCCTGGGTCTTCGCTCTCGCCCTCGCGCGCCGGCGGCGCCGGCTGCATCAGGCGGCGGATCTGCTGGGCTTCATCGGGGAAGTGGTAATGCACGACGAGGCGCCCCAGGTTCTGCAGCAAGGTGATCAGGTACACGACCTCGGCGTCGTAGCCGGCCGGGCGCAGCACCAGCGCAACGCGCCCAGCGCGGCGGCAGCGGTCGAAGAGGCGCTGCAGTTCTGCTGCGCCCACATCGTTCAACGGGCCGGGCCAGGGTCGCAGGGCCAGGGCCGCACGCCGGACGCCCTCCAGCCCCAGCATGGCGATGGCACGGCGCACCGTGAGCACCGGACCGCTGCCGGAGATCTGCGCACCCCGCACCTGGGCCGAATTCACCAGGCGCAGCAACTCGAAGCTGAGCGCCATGTCCTCCAGCACCGCCTCGGCCAGTTCGATCGTGCGCTCGCGCTCCATCATCGCCACACGGGCGGCCTGGTCGGCCCCGCCCGGTGAGGCCGGCAGCACGCCAGCGGTGCGCAGCTTGTCGGTGAGCAGCACCAGCGGACCGCCGCCGTTGCTGGATTCGGTGCGCTGCCACCCTTCCAGGGCACGCAGCAGCGTGCGGGCGTTGCGGTAGCGCTGGCGCTCCTGGCGGTCGGTGGCGCGGTTGACGATGGCCCGCAGGGGTTCGGGCACGGGCTGCGCGGTGGTCCACGGCAGGCGCACGATGTCTCGGCCCAGCGGCGGCATGCGCGCGATCACGCGGCCGACGTCGGGCTCCTCCAGCGCAGGCTGGCCGCAGAGCAAGGTGTAGAGCACCAGGCCGCAGGCCAGCACGTCACGTTCGGCGGCCTCGCGCTGGCCGCGCAGGCCGCCGGCCTCCGGGGCGGCCGCCGGGCCGACCGACAGCATCTCGCTGGCCACGCCCAGCCCGGCCACGCGCACCTGGCCGCTGTCGCTCACCAGCAGCAGGTGGGGTTGCACGTCATGGTGGCCGAGGCCGGCCTCGTGCGCGTAGGCGAGGCCCTGCAGGGCCTGCGTGATCCAGGCCGCAGCTTCCAGGCCCGGCAGCCCGCGGGCCGACATCTTCTCGGTGAGCGTGGCGCTGTCACGCGGGTCGTAGGCCACGTAGGGCCAGCCGTCCTGCACGCCGGTTTCCACCACGGCGGCGAGCTGCGGGTGGTTCAGGCGCGAGGCCTGGCGCACGGTCTGCTGCCAGCGCTCCAGTGCGGCAGCGTCGGCGGGTTGCACGCGCGGCAGCACGAGCATCAGTTCCTGCCCGCTGCGCGGGTCGGCCACGCGCCAGGCCATCGTGCGCTCGCTCTTGCCCAGCAACTGCAGGAGCTGCATGCGGCCGAACCAGCGCACGGCTGCGGCACGGGCCGGGGCGGAGGAGTCTGAAGATGACGGTGGCATGGCAAGACAATTGAAACCCGCAGGCAAGCAGGACCAAGCCCGGAACAACATGGCTTACAGCCGGCAGTTCACCCGCGAGCGTGGGGCCGGAAGCTATCGCCGCGATCGGCAGATTCACGGGCGCGTGGGTCGGTGGGCGACAGGCGATGTGACAAAATCAAACCTGCTGCATGCCTGCACCGGCCCTGCCGGGTGCCGCAGCCCCGGAGACCCCCATGAGCAGTGAACTGATCAAACACATCACCGACGACTCCTTCGGCAGCGACGTGCTGGCCGCCGACCAGCCCGTGCTCGTCGACTACTGGGCCGAGTGGTGTGGCCCCTGCAAGATGATCGCGCCCATCCTCGACGAGGTCGCCAAGACCTACGAAGGCCGTCTTCAGATCGCCAAGATGAACGTCGACGAGAACCGTGACGTGCCGGCCAAGTTCGGCATCCGCGGCATCCCGACGCTGATGATCTTCAAGGGCGGCCAGCTCGCGGCCACCAAGGTGGGGGCGCTCAGCAAGGCGCAACTCACCGCCTTCATCGACACCCACCTATAATCTCCGTCACTGGCGGGCGCTTGAAGCGCCTGCCGGCTGACCCGCCACCCGCTTGCCCCGCCAGCCCACGCTGGCGCGAACAAGGCCCGCACAAGGCCCGCAGCGTTGGTTCGGCGCCAACCACCCGCGACATGCGCCCTGCAGCCGGCTCCCGCAAAGCCGCTGCCTTCCACGCGCAACGCATCTGCCCCCGAGGGTGCCCTCCATGCACTTGTCCGAACTGAAGGCCCAGCACGTTTCCGAGCTCATCAAGATGGGCGAAGAGCTGGAGATCGAGAACGTCGCCCGCCTGCGCAAGCAGGAACTGATGTTCGCGATCATGAAGAAGCGCGCCAAGGCCGGCGAGCAGGTCTTCGGCGATGGCGTGCTCGAAGTGCTGCCCGACGGCTTCGGCTTCCTGCGCTCGATCGAGGCCAGCTACATGGCCAGCACCGACGACATCTACCTGAGCCCGAGCCAGATCCGCCGCTTCAACCTGCACACCGGCGACATGGTGGAAGGCGAAGTGCGCGTGCCCAAGGACGGTGAACGCTACTTCGCGCTGGTCAAGGTCGACCGCGTGAACGGCGTGACGCCCGAGGAGAGCAAGCACAAGATCATGTTCGAGAACCTGACGCCCTTGTTCCCCAAGGAGCAGTTCAAGCTCGAGCGCGACAACTTCAAGGGCGAAGAGAACGTCACCAGCCGCATCATCGACCTCATCGCGCCCATCGGCAAAGGCCAGCGCGCGCTGCTGGTGGCCCAGCCCAAGACCGGCAAGACGGTCATGATGAAGCAGATCGCCCACGCGCTGGTGGCCAACCACCCCGAGGTGCACCTGATCGTGCTGCTGGTTGACGAGCGGCCGGAGGAAGTGACCGAGATGGTCCGCGGCGTGCGCGGCGAGGTCATCAGCTCCACCTTCGACGAACCCGCCGCCCGCCACGTGCAGGTGGCCGAGATGGTGATCGAGCGCGCCAAGCGCCTGGTCGAACTCAAGAAGGACGTGGTGATCCTGCTCGACAGCATCACGCGTCTGGCCCGTGCCTACAACAACGTGCTGCCCAGCAGTGGCAAGGTGCTGACGGGCGGTGTCGATGCCAACGCGCTGCAGCGCCCCAAGCGCTTCTTCGGCGCGGCCCGCAACGTGGAAGAAGGCGGCAGCCTCACCATCATCGGCACGGCGTTGATCGACACCGGTTCGAAGATGGACGAGGTCATCTACGAAGAGTTCAAGGGCACGGGCAACTGCGAGATCCACCTCGACCGCCGCATGGCCGAGAAGCGCGTCTACCCGTCCATCCTGATCAACAAGAGCGGCACGCGCCGTGAAGAGCTGCTGCTCAAGCCCGAGATCCTGCAAAAGAGCTGGATCCTGCGCAAGCTGCTCTACAACATGGACGAGATCGAGGCGATGGAGTTCGTGCTGGACAAGATGAAGCAGAGCAAGAACAACCTCGACTTCTTCGACATGATGCGCCGCGGCGGCTGACGCCTGCGCTGATCTATAATCCTGGGTTTTTCGCCGTCGGCGCTTTTGCCGGAGGCGAGGTTTTCAGCCCCCCGGCAAGTGCGTTGCACGGTGCAACGTGGCTCCCGAACAGCAAAGAGGCAAGTGATGAAAGACGGCATTCACCCGAACTATCGCGAGGTCTGCTTCCAGGACCTGTCCAACGGCTTCAAGTTCGTGACGCGTTCGTGCGCGCCCACGCGCGAGTCGATCAAGATGGAAGACGGCCGTGAGCTGCCGCTCATCAAGCTGGAAACCACCAGCGAGACGCATCCGTTCTACACCGGCACGCAGAAGAGCGTGGACAACCTGGGCGGCCGTGTCGAGAAGTTCCGCAACAAGTTTGCGCACCTCAAGAAGACCGCCTGAGTTCGTGGCCGCCGGCCACCTCTCGCAACATCAAAGGCAGCTTCGGCTGCCTTTTTTGTCGCCGTCTTGCAGCACTGGCTGGCTGCGGCCCGCGGCCACCGCTTCGCTAGCATCCAGCTTGCCGTGAACAGCCCCAAGCCCGCCCTCGTCACCGCCCGCGGCGCCCGCCGCCTGCCGCGCATCCCCTTGCTGCTGCTTTGCGCGGCCTACCTGCTGCCCGGTCTGGTGGGGCGCGACCCGTGGCGCCACGCCGATGTCACGGCCTTCGGCCAGATGATCGCCATCGCCGAGGGCCGCACGCCCTGGTGGGGTCCGATGCTCGGCGGCGTGCCGGCCGACACCGCGCTGCTGCCGCATTGGCTGGGCGCGGCCTTCATCCTCGCGGGCCAGGGCTGGATGGATGCGGCCTTCGCGGCCCGCCTGCCCTTCGCGCTGCTGCTGGCGCTGACGCTGGCGCTGACCTGGTACACCACCTTCCACCTCGCGCGCACCGATGCCGCCCAGCCGGTGCCTTTCGCCTTCGGCGGCGAGGCCTCGCCGGTGGACTACGCGCGCGCCGTGGCCGACGGCGCCGTGCTCGCACTCATGGCCACGCTGGGCCTGCTGCAACTGGGCCATGAAACGACGCCCGAGCTCGGCCAGCTCTGTGCGATGACGCTCTACCTTTACGCCCTGGCCGCGGCGCCCTCACGCCCGCTGCTGTCGCGCGCGGCCGTCTTGGCCGCCCTGCCCTTGCTGGCCGGCAGCGGCGCGCCCAGCATGGCCATGGCCGCGGGCCTGGCCGGCCTGCTGGTGTGCGCGCTCTCGCGCTACGCGCAGGTGCGCGCCTTCACGGTGTGGGTGGCCGTGGCCATGGCCGCGGCCGCGCTGCTGGCCATGGCCATGGGCGCCTGGCGGTGGCGCAGCCATGGCCTCGGCCTGGACGATCTGGCCTCCCTGGCGCGGCAGTGGCTGTGGTTCCTGTGGCCGGTGTGGCCCCTGGCGCTGTGGACGCTGTGGCGCTGGCGGCGGCAGCTCTCGCACCGGCACATCTCCGTGCCCTTGGTGGGCGCAACGGTGGCCCTGGCAGCCAACGTGGCCATGGGCGGCAGCGACCGCGCGCTGATGCTGGGTCTGCCCGGCATGGCCGTGCTGGCGGCATTCGCGCTGCCCACGCTCAAGCGCAGCGCGGCGGCAGCCATCGACTGGTTCTCGATGTGCTTCTTCACCTTGTGCGCCATCACGATCTGGGTGATCTACGCCGCCATGCAGACGGGCACACCGGCCAAGCCCGCGGCCAATGTCGCCAAGCTCGCGCCGGGCTTCGAGGCGCCCTTCTCTGCCATCGCCCTGGCCGCCGCCCTGGCCGGCACGCTGGCGTGGGTATGGCTGGTGCGCTGGCGCACCGGCCGCCACCGGGAGGCCCTGTGGAAGAGCCTGGTGCTGCCCGCCGGGGGCGTGGCCCTGTGCTGGCTGCTTCTGATGACGCTGTGGTTGCCTCTGCTGGATTACGCACGCAGCCCCCGCGCCTTGGTGCAACGCGTGGCCGCTCTGGTGCCGCCGCAGGCCTGCATCGCCGGGCCGACGCTCGCGCCTTCCACCGTGGCCGCCCTGGAACACTTCGGCCGCTGGCGGGTCGATGCACGCCAGGAAGCCCTGACGGGCCCCTGCGGCTACCTGCTGCAGGTCAGCAAGCAACGGCCCATGCCACTGGCCGCGCCGGGCTGGGTGCTGGTGGGCGAAGTCAAGCGCCCGACCGACCGCGACGAAATCACGCAGGTGCTACGCCGCGCAAGCCCCTGACGCTTCAGCCGGCGCGGCGCCCGCAGCGGCCGCTCACGCAGGCAGACTTTCGGCCACCACCTTTTTGTGGCGCACGCGCAGTGCCGGCAGGCTCAGCCGGAAGCAGCTGCCCTTGCCCGGCTCGCTCTGCACGTCGATTTCGCCGCCATGTCGCTGCGCCACGTGCTTGACGATGGACAAGCCGAGACCGGTGCCGCCGGTGTCCCGGGAACGGCTGCCGTCGACACGGTAGAAGCGCTCTGTGAGCCGGGCCAGGTGCTCGCGCGCGATGCCGATGCCGGTGTCCTGCACTTCGATCACGGCGCCGCCATCGCCACGCCAGCTCCAGCGCAGCGCGATGCTGCCGCCTTCGGGCGTGTAGCGCACGGCGTTGTTGAGCAGGTTGGTCACCGCGCTGAGCAGTTCGGTGTCGCTGCCGGCGACCTCGGCGTCGTCAGCGCCATCCATGGTGAGGGTGTGGCGCCCGGCCGAGAGGAGCTCGGCGTCCCGCAGGGCCTGGCGCAGCAGAGGCTCCATTGCACACCAGCGGTCGGGCGCCGGGCGCGGGCTGCCTTCCAGACGCGCGAGCGTGAGCAGGTCGCCAACCAGGGCCTGCATGCGTTCGGTCTGTTGCGACATCAGTTGCATCACGCGCTGGCGCTCCACCTCGGTCAGCGGCAGTTGCGCCAGGGTTTCGATGAAGCCCGACAGCACCGTCAACGGTGTGCGGATCTCGTGCGAGACGTTGGCCACGAAATCGCGCCGCATGGCCTCGGCCCGCTCGCGTTCGGTGATGTCTTGCGACAGCACGAGCTTCATGCCGTCGCCATACGGCCGCACCAGCACCGACAGCGTGCTGCGGCCCAAGGGACCGCTGAACTCCACCGGCTCGCCGAAACGCCCGGCCTGCAGGTGGCTGACGAAGACGGGCATGCGCACGAGGTTGGTGACGCGCTGCCGTCGGTCGCGTTCGGGGTCGAGCCCGAAATGCTCGGCCGCGACCGAGTTGCACCATTCGATCTGGTCGGCGCCGTCCAGCAACATCACGCCATTGGGCGAGGCTTCGATGGCCGAAAGGAACTGCGCCAGCCGGTCACGCTCAAGTTGGGTGTTTTGGTCGCGCGCACGTACCGCGCGCTCGACGCGGTAGGCCAGCTCACCCCAGAAGCCGCTGTCGCGCGGCGCCTTGCCCGTGAGCGGGCCGCGCAGCCAGTTCATGAGGCTCTGACCACGCCAGGAGTCGCGCAGCACAAGCAGGCTGACCGCCAGCAGCCCACCCACAGCAGCACCCACGCCAAGGGCACCGAAACCACTGCCGACCAGCGCGCCCGCGAGGCCGCCCAGCACGACCATCAACAGAGCGGCCAGCGTGCGAGCGAGCCACCATCCCATCGGGAGACCGCCCGGGCCCTCAGGCCGCCACGCTGCCGAGCTGCTGCGTCAGCCGGTAGCCCGCGCCGCGCACGGTCTCGATCAGACCGGCACACTGCACCGGTTGAAGGGCCTCGCGCAGGCGTTTGACATGCACGTCGACGGTGCGCTCTTCGATGAAGACGTGGTCGCCCCAGACGCGGTCGAGCAGTTGCGCCCGGCTGTGCACGCGTTCAGGATGCGTCATCAAAAAGTGCAGCAGGCGAAATTCGGTGGGTCCGATCTTGGCTTCGCGCAGCGCCTCACCTTCGTCGGTCTCGACGCGGCGTGTGACGCGGCGCGTTGCCGGGTCCAGACGCAGCCCACAGACCTCGACGGCGCTGTCCAGCGCCTCGGGCGCCTTGCGGCGCAGCACGGCACGGATGCGCGCGAGCAGTTCCTTCGGCGAGAAAGGCTTGGTCAGGTAATCGTCAGCCCCGGCATCCAGGCCAGCGACCTTGTCGGTCTCGTCGGCGCGCGCGGTGAGCATGATCACGGGCAACTCGCGCGTGCGAGCCTCGCTGCGCCAGCGGCGGGCCAGTTGGAGGCCGGTCTGGCCGGGCAACATCCAGTCCACCAGCACCAGGTCTGGCAGCACACGATCGACTTCGCGGTTGGCGCCCTCGGCGTCGGTGGCGATGCGCACCTCGAAGCCTGCGTGACGCAGGTTGATCGCGATCAGCTCGGCGATTGCGGTTTCGTCTTCGACGACGAGGATGAAACTCATGCTGTGGCCCTGCTGCTTCAGCGAACGGCGTCTTCGACGTTCTGCATCGAGGTGTGGCGCACGTCGGTGCCCTTGACCACGTAGATGATGGCTTCGGCCAGGTTCTTGGCGTGGTCACCCACGCGCTCGATGGCCTTGGCCACGAAGACGAGGTCGATGCTGGAAGAGATCGTGCGCGGGTCTTCCATCATGTAGGTGATCAGCTTGCGCAGCAGGCCGTCGAACTCCTGGTCGATCTGGTCGTCCTGCTTCAGCACTTCCAGGGCGCGGGCCGTGTCCAGCCGGGCGAACGCGTCCAGCGCCTTGCGAAGCTGCGCGATGGCCAGCTCGGACTCGAAGGCCAGGTCAGCCACCGGCAAGCGCAAGCGCGAAGACACGCCCGAGTTCAACAGGCGCTGCACAGTGCGGGCAATGCGAGCCGCCTCGTCGCCCACGCGCTCCAGGTTGGCGATGGACTTGCTGATCGCAATGAGCAGGCGCAGGTCGCGCGCCGTGGGCTGGCGCCGCGCGATGATGGCCGAGAGATCGCGGTCGATCTCGACCTCCATCTGGTTCACGCGCTCTTCACCCTGCAGCACGACGCTGGCAATCTCGCCGCTGAAGTTCGTCAATGCATGAACGGCCTGCACCACCTGCGATTCGACGAGACCGCCCATCTCGAGCACGCGTGTGGAGATGCCGCTGAGTTCGGCGTCGAACTGGGTCGAAAGGTGTTTGTCGCTCATGGTGATGCTCGGTCAGGGGCCAGCGTGCAGGCGGAACAACGCATCATCAGCCGAAACGGCCGGTGATGTAGTCCTCGGTGTCCTTCTTCTTGGGTTTCATGAAGAGCTCGGACGTGGGGCCGAATTCGACGAGATCGCCCAGGTACATGTACGCCGTGTAATCGCTGCAGCGGGCCGCCTGCTGCATGTTGTGGGTGACGATCATCACCGTGTAGTCGGCCTTCAGCTCGTGGATCAGCTCCTCGATCTTGCCGGTGCTGATGGGGTCCAGCGCCGAGCAGGGTTCGTCGAGCAGCAGCACCTCGGGCTTGATGGCGATGCCGCGCGCGATGCACAGGCGTTGCTGCTGGCCGCCGGAGAGGCTGGCGCCGCTCTGGTCGAGCTTGTCCTTGACCTCGCCCCAGAGCGCGGCCTTTTTCAGGGCCCACTCCACGCGTTCGTCCATCTCCACGCGCGGCAGCGTTTCGAACAGGCGCACGCCGAAGGCGATGTTGTCGTAGATCGACATCGGGAAAGGCGTCGGCTTCTGGAAGACCATGCCGATCTTGGCGCGGATCAGCGTGACATCGCGCTTGCTCTTCAGGATGTCTTCGCCGTCGACGCTGATGCTGCCTTCGGCGCGCTGCTCGGGGTAGAGCTCGAACATGCGGTTGAAGGTGCGCAGCAGCGTGCTCTTGCCGCAACCCGAAGGCCCGATGAAGGCCGTGACCTTGCGCTCGGGGATGTCCAGGTTGATGTGCTTGAGCGCGTGGAAGCTGCCGTAGTAAAAGTTCAGGTCGCGCACCGCGATCTTCACGCGCTCGGTGGTGGGCAGGTCGACACGGGTGTCCATGTGGGGGCCTTGCTTATTGCTTGTTGCGGAAGAGCACGCGCGCCAGGATGTTGAGCGCGAGCACACCGATGGTGATGAGGAAGACGCCTGCCCACGCCAGCTTCTGCCAGTTCTCGTAGGGGCTCATCGCGAACTTGAAGATCGTGACCGGCAGGCTCGCCATGGGCTCGCCCAGGCTGGCGGTGAAGAACTGGTTCGACAGCGCCGTGAACAGCAGCGGTGCGGTTTCACCCGCGATGCGCGCCAGCGCCAGAAGCACCCCCGTGACCACGCCCGCCCGCGCCGCCTTCAGCGTGACGGACGAGATCACCTTCCACTTCGGCGTGCCCAATGCATAGGCCGCTTCGCGCAGCGCGTTCGGGATCAGGCTGAGCATGTTCTCGGTGGTGCGCACCACCACCGGAATGACGATCAGCGCGAGCGCCAGCACACCCGCGTAGCCGGAAAAGGTCTTGGTGGTGGCCACCACCACGGCGTAGATGAAGAGGCCGATGACGATGGAGGGCGCCGACAGCAGGATGTCGTTGATGAAGCCGGTGGCCGCACCCAGCCAGGTGCGCTTGCCGTACTCGGCCAGGTACACACCGGCCATCACACCGATGGGGGTGCCCAGCGCGGTGGCCAGCGACACCATGATCAGCGAACCGACGATCGCGTTTGCAAGGCCCCCGGTCGCGGCCTGAGGCGGCGGTGTCGACTCTGTGAAGACTGACAGCGCCAGCCCGCCAATGCCCAGGCGCACCGTCTCGAACAGGATCCACACCAGCCAGAACAGGCCGAAGGCCATCGCCGCCAGGGCGAGGCTCAGCGAGACCACGTTGATGACCTTGCGCTTGCGGTGCAGCGCCATGCGGCGCGCATCCATCGTGGCGAAGCTGCTCATGTGCGGCTCCCTTCGTTGCGGCGCAGGCGGGACAGCAGGATCTTGGAAGCCGCCAGCACCACGAAGGTGATGAAGAAGAGGATGAGGCCGAGGTAGATCAGCGCGGCCTGGTGCAGGCCTTCGCCGGCTTCAGCGAACTCGTTGGCCAGCGCCGAGGTGATGCTGTTGGCCGCCTCGAACAGCGAGAGCGAGTCGAGCTGGTTGAAGTTGCCAATGACGAACGTGACCGCCATGGTCTCGCCCAGTGCGCGTCCCAGGCCCAGCATGATCGCGCCGACCACGCCGGTCTTGGTGTAGGGCAGCACGACCTTGGAAACCACCTCCCAGGTGGTGGAGCCCAGTCCGTAGGCGGACTCCTTCAGCAGCGCCGGGGTGGTCTCGAAGACATCCCGCATCACCGACGCGATGAAAGGAATGATCATGATCGCCAGGATGATGCCGGCCGAGAGGATGCCGATGCCCACCGGCGGGCCAGCGAACAGCGTGCCGAGGAAGGGCACGCCATCGAAGACGCTCTGCAGCGGCTGCTGCACATAGGTGGACAAGATGGGCCCGAACACCAGCAGGCCCCACATGCCGTAGACGATGGAAGGCACGGCCGCCAGCAGTTCAACCGCCACGCCCAGCGGGCGCTTCAGCCACGAGGGCGAGAGCTCGGTGAGGAAGATGGCGATGCCGAAACTCACGGGCACCGCGATCAGCAGCGCGATGAAGCTCGTCATCAGCGTGCCGTAGATCATCACCAGGCCGCCGAACTTCAGCTGCACCGGGTCCCACTCGGTGGAGGCCAGGAAGCCCAGGCCGAATTCGCGGATGGCCGGCATGGCACCGACCACCAGCGAGACAATGATGCCGACCAGCAGCAGCAAGGTCACCCAGGCGGCCGCATGGGCCAGGAAGGAAAATGCGCTGTCGGCCCAGGGCCAGACACGACGCCGGCCGGGCGGGTCGCCCAGAGGGGAGGCTCGCTCCATTTTTTTGTTCTCGGGGTATGGACTGGCGGGCAGTGTAGCGGCCATGGGGCCTCCGCTCGAACGCAGGAAGGGCGCTGTGTCGGCGCGCCAGCGCAGCCCTGGGGCTGCGCGGCACGAGACCTGTCAGCGGCTCACTTGAAGGCGATGGGCTTGCCGGCGGTGTCCTTCAGGTTGTCGGCCCACTGCTTGCGCACCAGGTCCTTCACCGCGGCGGGCATCGGCACGTAGTCCAGGTCGTCGGCCATCTGGTCGCCGTTGGTGAAGGCCCAGTCGAAGAACTTCAGCGTGTTCGTGGCGTTGGCCGGCTTGTCCTGGCTCTTGTACATCAGGATGTAGGTGGCGCCGGTGATGGGCCAGCTGTCCTTGCCAGGCTGCTCGGTGAGGATCTGATAGAAGCTCTTGGCCCACTCCGCGCCGGCAGCGGCGGCCTTGAAGTTGGTGTCGCGAGGCGGCACGAACTGGCCGTCCTTGTTGCGCATGAGCACATAGCTCATCTTGTTCTGCTTGGCGTAGGCGTACTCGACGTAGCCGATCGAGTTCGGCAGGCGCTGCACGAAAGCCGAAACGCCTTCGTTGCCCTTGCCGCCGGCGCCGGCCGGCCAGTTCACGGCGGTGCCCTCGCCCACCTTGGCCTTCCACTCGGCGTTCACCTTCGAGAGGTAGTTGGTGAAGATGAAGGTCGTGCCCGAGCCGTCAGCGCGACGCACCGGCGAG
This sequence comes from Rubrivivax rivuli, assembly GCF_004016505.1. Classification (GTDB taxonomy): domain Bacteria; phylum Pseudomonadota; class Gammaproteobacteria; order Burkholderiales; family Burkholderiaceae_C; genus Rubrivivax; species Rubrivivax rivuli. The sequence continues at coordinate 320,839 of NZ_SACR01000003.1, forward strand.
ATGGCGGCGTCCGGCAGCGGCACGCCAGGGTTCAGGGCAGCGATGGCCGGGTCGTTCCAGCGCTTGATGTTGCCGAGGTAGATGTCGCCCAGCAGCTGGCCGGTCATCTTGATCTGGCCCGGAGCGATGCCCTTGATGTTGACCACCGGCACCACGCCACCGATCACCGTGGGGAACTGGATCATGCCGTCCTTGGCCAGATCGGCATCGGTCAGCGGCATGTCGGTGGCACCGAAGTCGACCGTCTTGCCGCGGATCTGGCGGATGCCAGCGCCGGAACCCACCGACTGGTAGTTGATGCGTGCGCCCGTCGCCTTGTTGTAGGCGTCGGCCCACTTGGCGTAGACCGGTGCGGGGAAGGTGGCACCGGCGCCCGTCACGTCTTGCGCGAAGGCGGAGGCGGCGAAGACCGTGACAGCGGCGGCAAGGGTGGCGCGGCGGAAGAGATTCATGCGTGGGCCTCGGTGAGTGCGAAAGTTGGCAACGGGACGAAGTCTAGGCAGGCTCGATGACAGCCCCGTGACATGACAAGTCCCCACCGGGCGTCCGGGCGGGTCTGTGACAGCCTGCCATGGATCCGTCACGAATCGGTCATGGACGGGCCCTAGCCTTGCGGCCCGCAACCTTCAACCCCACGGAGTCCCCGCTCATGACCCTCATCCGCAGAACCTGGCTGCTCGCCCCCGCCGCCCTCGCCCTGGCCGCCATGGTTGGCTGCGCCAGCACGCCGGCGCCTGCCACCGTGGCTGAAACGGCGGCCCGTACGCCGCAGCTGTCCACCCTGACCAAGCTCATCGCCGACGCCGGCCTCACCGACACGCTCAAGGGCAGCGGGCCGTTCACGGTCTTCGCACCCAGCGACGAGGCCTTCAAGGCGGTGCCTGCCAAGACCATGGCCGAACTGGCGGCCAACAAGGAGTTGTTGCGCTCGGTGCTGACCTACCACGTGGTCGCAGGCAAGGTGATGGCCGCCGACGTCAAGACGGGCAACCTGAAGTCGGTTCAAGGCGCCAACCTCGGCGTGGCCAAGGCGGGTGATTTCGTCACGGTCGAAGACGCCGTGGTGACGCAAGCCGACGTCGGCGCGACCAATGGGGTGGTGCACGTCATCGACAAGGTGATGATGCCGCCGCGCCGCTGATCGGCTGATCCGTCGGCGCCCCAGGCTGGGCCCGGGGCGCCGGGGCTAAGTGCTCAGGCCGCGGCAGCCGCCTCGGCCATGCGTTCGGCGCAGCGGCGCCCCAGGGCGGCGTCACGCGCCTCGACCATCACCCGCAGCACGGGCTCGGTGCCCGAGGCGCGTATGAGCACCCGGCCGCTGCTGCCCAGGTCGCGCTCGGCCTGCTCGCGCGCCTGGGCCAGCTGCGCGCTCTGCTTCCAGTCGCTGCCTTCACGCAGGCGCACATTGATCATGGTCTGCGGACAGAGCTCCACGCCCTCCAGCAGGCCAGCCAGCGTTCCGCCGCTGCGGCGCACGGCCTGCAGCACCTGCAAGGCGCTGACGATGCCGTCACCGGTGGTGTGGCAATCGAGGGCCAACAGGTGCCCTGAGCTCTCACCCCCCAGTTGCCAGCCGTGGGCGCTGAGTTCCTCCAGCACGTAACGATCGCCGACCTTGGCACGCACGAGCCGCACGCCGCGTGCAGCAAGGGCCTGCTCCACGGCGATATTGGTCATGAGGGTGCCGACCACACCCGGCACGGCCTGCCGCTGGGCGAGGCGGTCTACGGCCATCACGTAGAGCAACTCATCGCCGTTGTAGAGGCGGCCCTGGGCATCGACAAGTTGCAGCCGGTCGGCGTCGCCGTCCAGTGCGATGCCGTAGTCAGCCCGGTGCTCGGCCACGGCCTTCACCAGGGCCTGGGGCGACGTGGCACCGACGCCTGCATTGATGTTCAGCCCATCCGGGCTGCAGCCGATCTTGACCACCTGCGCGCCCAGCTCGTGAAACACGTCGGGCGCCACGTGGTAGGCCGCGCCGTGGGCGGCATCGACCACCACCTTCATGCCGCGAAGAGACAGGCTGTTGGGCACCGTGCTCTTGCAGAACTCGATGTAGCGGCCACCCGCGTCATCCAGTCGACGCGCCTTCCCGAGACGGGCTGAATCCACCCACTGGGGCGTACGCTGCAGTTCCGCCTCGACCTCGAGTTCCCAAGCGTCCGGGAGCTTCTCGCCTTTGGCGGAGAAGAACTTGACCCCGTTGTCATCGAAAGGGTTGTGCGATGCGCTGATCACCACGCCCAGATCCAGGCGCAAGGCCCGGGTGAGATAGGCCACGCCCGGTGTGGGCAGGGGGCCGCTCAGCAGCACATCGACGCCAGCCGAAGCAAACCCGGCCTCCAGCGACGACTCGATCATGTAGCCCGAGATCCGGGTGTCCTTGCCGATCAACACCGTGGCCGGACGGCCGCCGCGCCGCAGCACCTGGCCGACGGCGTGACCGAGGCGCAGCATGAAGTCGGGGGTGATGGGGCTCTGACCGACCGTGCCACGGATGCCGTCGGTACCGAAATACGCTCTGCTCATTGTTGTCTTCTCCTCTGACGATTTTCGCTCGGCACGGGCCAGACCCGACCCGCCCTCTCAGGGGGCCCTCATTGCCACCCGCTGCCGTGTTCTGAATCCGCCTGTGCCGCTTGCCACACCTTCAAGGCGTCCACCGTGGCAGCCACGTCGTGCACGCGCACCACGGCGGCCCCGTGATGCACGGCTGCCAGCGCCGCGGCCACGCTGGCCGCGAGGCGCTCAGCCACCGGCCGGCCCGTGACCAGCCCCAGCGTACCCTTGCGTGACCAGCCCACCAGCAAGGGCCGCGGCAGTGCCGCAACCAGCGCGCGCTGCCCGCGCAAAAGACGCAGGTTGTCCTCGGGCCCTTTGGCGAACCCGATGCCTGGGTCGAGCAGCAGCCGGCTCGCGCCGATACCGGCTGCCAAGACCTCGGCCGCACGCTGCCGCAACCAGGCCCCCACTTCGGCAACGACATCGCCATAGGCCGTCATCGCCTGCATGGTGTCGGGCTCGCCGCGCATGTGCATCAAGCACACACCCGCCGAGGCATGGCTCGCCACGCAGGCCAGGGCACCGGGCCTGCGCAGGGCACGCACGTCATTGACGATGTCCACGCCCAGCGCCAGCGCCTGCTCCATCACCCGGACATCGCTGGTGTCCACCGACACCGGCACACCCAGACTCAAGGCACCTTCGAGAACAGGCAACACGCGCGCCAGTTCCTCCTCTGCCGCCAGCGCAGCCGCCCCGGGCCGGGTGGACTCACCGCCGATGTCGAGGATGTCTGCGCCTTCGGCCACCAGGCGCTCGCAATGGGCCAGCGCAGCCCGGGTGCTCGCGTGCCGGCCTCCATCGGAGAAGGAATCGGGCGTCACGTTGACGATGCCCATGACGCGCGGACGAGACAGGTCGATGGAAAAGCGCGTTGTCTGCCAGAGGGCGTTCAGGGCAGTCAAGATCCGGGGCTCCGCGGGCGGTGTCTGGGGACGGCCGGGCAATGAAAAGCGGGGCCGAAGCCCCGCTGCCTTGTCAACACTGCCGGCGCTCAGGCTGCTGCCGGTGCGCTGTCGGTGCCGACGCTGGACGACGGCCCGCTGGGTGGCTTGCTGGACGAAGGCGTCCAGTCTTTCGGCGCGCGGGGCGGCTTGCCGGCCATGATGTCGTCGATCTGGTCGCTGTCGATGGTTTCCCACTCCAGCAGGGCCTGCGCCATCGAGTGCATCTTGTCCTTGTTGTCCTCGATGAGCTTGCGGGCGATGCTGTACTGCTCGTCGATGATGCGGCGGATCACGCCATCCACCTTGCGCATGGTCTCCTCCGACATGCTGGTGGTCTTGGTGACGCTGCGGCCCAGGAAGACCTCGCCTTCGTTCTCGGCGTAGACCATGGGACCCAGTTCGTCGGTCATACCGTAGCGCGTGACCATGTCGCGGGCGATGGCTGTGGCGCGCTCGAAGTCGTTGCTGGCGCCGGTGGTCATCTGGTTCATGAACACCTCTTCAGCAATGCGTCCGCCGAAGAGCACGCTGATCGTGGAGAGCATGCGCTCCTTGTCCATGCTGTAGCGGTCGCCTTCGGGCAACTGCATGGTCACCCCCAGGGCACGGCCGCGCGGGATGACAGTCACCTTGTGCACCGGGTCGGTCTTGGGCATGAGGCGCGCCACCAGTGCATGGCCAGCCTCGTGGTACGCCGTGTTCTTGCGCTCTTCCTCGGGCATGACCATGGACTTCCGCTCGGGGCCCATCATGATCTTGTCCTTGGCCTTCTCGAAGTCGACCATCTCGACCACGCGGCCGTTGCGGCGTGCCGCGAACAGGGCCGCCTCGTTCACCAGGTTGGCAAGGTCGGCCCCGCTGAAGCCCGGTGTGCCGCGCGCCAGGATGTCGGCCCGGATGTCCTGGCCCACGGGCACCTTGCGCATGTGCACGTTCAGGATCTGCTCACGGCCTCGCACGTCGGGCAGCGTCACGTAGACCTGGCGGTCGAAGCGGCCCGGGCGCAGCAGAGCGGGGTCGAGGATGTCGGGCCGGTTGGTGGCCGCCATCACGATGACGCCGAGGTTGGTCTCGAAACCGTCCATCTCCACGAGCATCTGGTTCAGCGTCTGCTCGCGCTCGTCGTTGCCGCCGCCCAGGCCGGCCCCGCGGTGGCGACCGACGGCGTCGATTTCGTCGATGAAGATGATGCATGGCGCGCTCTTCTTGGCCTGCTCGAACATGTCGCGCACACGGGCCGCGCCCACGCCGACGAACATCTCGACGAAGTCGGAGCCGCTGATGCTGAAGAACGGCACCTTGGCCTCGCCAGCGATGGCCTTGGCCAGCAGCGTCTTCCCGGTGCCCGGGGGGCCGACGAGCAGCACGCCGCGCGGGATGCGACCGCCCAGCTTCTGGAACTTCTGCGGGTCTTTCAGGAAGTCGACCAGTTCCTTCACCTCTTCCTTGGCTTCGTCGCAACCGGCGACGTCCTGGAAGGTGGTGGAGTTGTTGGCCTCGTCAAGCATGCGCGCCTTGCTCTTGCCGAAGCTGAAGGCGCCACCTTTGCCGCCGCCTTGCATCTGGCGCATGAAGTAGATCCACACGCCGATCAGCAGCAGCATCGGGCCCCAGCTGACGAGGATGCTCATCAGCAGGCTGGGCTCTTCACGCGGGCGCACGTCGAACTTGACGTTGTTGGCGATGAGGTCGCCAACCAAGCCGCGGTCGAGGTAGGTGGCGGTGCTGCGCAGGCGCTTGTCGTCGGTGGTGACGGCCTGGATCTCGGTACCGCCGCCCGGGTTTTCCTGCAGCGTGACGGAACGGATGCGCTTGGCGCGGACTTCTTCCAGGAAATCGGAATAACCGATCTGGTTGCCCTGGGTGGTGCTGCGGTCAAACTGCTTGAAGACCGTGAACAGCACGAGCGCGATCACGAGCCAGACGGCGACTTTCGAAAACCATTGGTTGTTCACCGCGGCTCCTTTTCCAGTTCAGCGGTACGGCAGGCCGGATTCGACGCGCCGCGATCCACGGTAGTTGGGGTTGATTCTAAAGCAGTCAAGGGTATGCAAACGCCGTCTGAGAGGGTGAGGAAAGGGGCGAAAAGACCACAGTTATCGCACCAGACACGGCGCATTCGAGGTCACCGCATCAGGCTTTCTGGCAGGTTAGCGGCCTTTCAGTCCCACGCCGACCAGAAAGGTTTCTGCCGATTTGTCGCGCGAGGCCTTGGGCTTGATGGGTTTGACGGTGCGAAAGGTCTGCCGGAACAAGGCCACCAGCGTGTTGTAGCCACTGCCGTGGAAACACTTGCAGACCAGCGCCCCTTCGGGCTTGAGGTGGTGGACGGCGAAATCCACCGCCAGTTCCACCAGGTGCTCCACGCGCGCTGTGTCTGTGACCTCGATGCCAGAGAGATTGGGTGCCATGTCCGACACCACCACGTCCACCGGCCGCCCCTGCAAGGCCCCAGTCAGTTGCTGCGCCACGGCTTCTTCGCGGAAGTCGCCCTGTATGAACTGCACGCCTTCGATCGGTTCGAAGTCCAGCAGATCGAGTGCGATCACCGTGCCTCGGAGTTCGCCGACGGCCGCGCCCTCGGGTGCGAAGCGCCGCCGCAGGTACTGGCTCCAGGCGCCCGGCGAGGCGCCGAGATCCACCACCACCTGCCCCGGCCTGATCAGCCGCAGCGTCTCGTCGATCTCCTTCAGCTTGTAGGCCGCACGGGCCCGGTAGCCCTCGCGCTGGGCGAGCTTGACGTAGGGGTCGTTGACATGGTCGTTGAGCCACGCCTTGTTGATCTTCTTGCTTTTGCTGTCGATCTTCATTCGCGTTCGATAATACGGGCATGACCGCTATCCAGCTCACCCCCGCCGAACGCAAGGAGCATCGCTCCGGCGCCCATCACCTGGACCCGGTTGTCATGATCGGTGGCGACGGCCTCACGCCCGCCGTCGAGAAGGAAGTGAACGCCGCCCTGAACGCCCACGGGCTCATCAAGGTGCGCGTGTTCTCCGACGACCGCGCCACGCGCGAAGCCATGCTTGCCACGCTGGCCGACAAGCTCAGCGCAGCCCCCATCCAGCACATCGGCAAGCTGCTGGTACTTTGGCGCCCCATGCCCGAGAAGGAAGCCGCGCCGCGCGACGACCGCAAGCCTGGCCCCCGCACCGTCAAGTTGGTGAGCTTCTCCAAGAGCGGCAACCACCGCGCCACCGTCAAGACCGTCAAGGTCTTCGGCAACGAGCGAGTCACCGCTGGCGGCTCCATCAAGCGCGTGAAGAAGCGCGTGACCAGCGTGAAGAAGAAGGCCCAGGCTCAGTGAGCCGGCGGCCTGGCGGCACGCCAGGCCAGTGCCAGCACCAGCAGGCCCTTGAGGACGAAAAACGCGGCGCTCGCCGCATGCAACTGGCCGAAGCTGAAGGCGCCCTGCCCGGCCTTGGCGGCCGGCATCAGCGGCTGAATGGCGAAGTAGCCCGCCACCGTGCAGAACAACGCCCCGAGCGCCAGCACCATGCCCGGGCTGAATTGCGGGCCGGTGCCAGCGAGCGCTGCGCGCCGTGCGGCCACGCGCTCCAGCGCCACCATCACCACACCCAGGGCCAGGCTGGTGTAGGCCTCCTGCGCCAGCATGCGGCCGACCATGCGGCCGGCGTCTGCGCCGCTGAGCTGGGCGAACACTGCCGGCGTGGCCAGCAGCGCCACGCACAGCAGCCAGCCGGCCCACAGGCCCGGCAGCAGCCGGCGGGCGCGTTCCAGCAGCGCTGGCATCAGACGTAGCGCACGTCCACGATCTCCCAGCGGCGCACGCCCCCGGGGGCCTGCACCTCGGCCACGTCGCCGGCTTCCTTGCCGATGAGCGCGCGGGCGATGGGGCTGCTGATGGAGATCAGGCCCTGCTTGAGGTCGGCCTCGTCGTCGCCAACGATCTGGTAAGTGACCTTGGCGCCGCTGTCCTCGTCTTCCAGGTCGACGGTGGTGCCGAAGACCACCTTGCCGCCCGCGTCGAGCGACGACGGATCGATGACCTGGGCCGCCGCGAGCTTGGATTCGAGTTCCTTGATGCGGCCCTCGATGAAGCCCTGCTTGTCCTTGGCGGCGTCGTACTCGGCGTTCTCCGAGAGATCGCCCTGGGCCCGGGCTTCGCTGATGGCCTGGATCACGGCATGCCGCTCCACCGACTTGAGCCGGTGCAGTTCGCTCTTCAGCAGTTCGGCGCCGCGACGCGTGAGGGGGATGGTGACCATGGGGACAGCTGCACGAAGCAAGAGTGGGGCGAAAGTGAATCCGCCGCAGGGAGCCCGGTGGGGGCGGCCTGCGGCGGAAGACGAGTCGCGGAGTTTAGTGCACTTCGCCCGGCGCCACGGCCCGAAGTTGGGCGTGCAGCTCCTGCAGCGACACCACGCTCAGCGTGTCCTGGTGCTTCAGCGCCTCGGTGGCCGCTTCAGCCCCAGCCATGGTGGTGTAGTAGGTCACGCGGTTGGCCAGCGCCGCGGTGCGGATGTAGCGCGAGTCGGCGATCGCCGTGCGCGTTTCATCGACCGTGGTGTAGACGAGTTGGATCTCGCCGGCCTTCACCATGTCGGCGATGTGCGGCCTGCCGTCCTTGACCTTGTTCACCAGCTTCACCGGGATGCCGGCCTCGCCGATGGCCGCCGCCGTGCCCTTGGTGGCCACCACCTGGTAGCCCAGGGCCACCAGATCACGCGCCACGACGATGGCCCGCGCCTTGTCGCTGTTCTTCACCGTGATCACCACGGTGCCCTTCTCGGGCAGGCGTGAGCCGGCGCCCAGCTGGCTCTTGAGCATGGCCTCGCCAAAGGTGGCGCCCACGCCCATCACCTCGCCCGTGGATCGCATCTCGGGCCCGAGGATGGGGTCCACGCCCGGGAACTTGTTGAAGGGGAAGACCGCTTCCTTGATGCTGAAGTAAGGCGGCACCACCTCGCGCGGCGGCAGTCCGTCGTCGCTGCGCTGCGAGGCCAGGCTCTGGCCGGCCATGCAGCGGGCCGCGATCTTGGCCAGGGCCTGGCCCGTGGCCTTGCTGACGTAGGGCACGGTGCGGCTGGCGCGCGGGTTCACTTCCAGCACGTAGACGACGGCATCGTCGCCCTCGCCCTGGATGGCGAACTGCGTGTTCATCAGCCCCACCACCTTCAGCGCCTTTGCCATCACCGTGGCCTGGCGACGCATCTCGTCCTGCAGCTTGGCGCTCAGCGTGTAGGGCGGCAGCGAGCAGGCCGAATCACCGCTGTGGATGCCGGCGGCTTCCACGTGTTCCATGATGCCGCCGATCATCACCTCGGTCCCGTCGCTGATGCAGTCGACGTCCACCTCGATGGCGTCGTCAAGAAAGCGGTCCAGCAGCACCGGGCTCTTCTCGCTGACCTGCACGGCTTCGCGCATGTAGCGGTTCAGGTCCTTGTCGCCGTGCACGATCTCCATCGCGCGGCCGCCCAGCACGTAGCTCGGGCGCACCACCAGCGGGTAGCCGATCTCCTGCGCCAGGGCCAACGCCTGCTCTTCGGTGCGCGCGGTGCGGTTGGGCGGCTGCTTGAGGCCCAGTTCGTGCAGCAGCTTCTGGAAACGCTCGCGGTCTTCAGCGATGTCGATGCTGTCGGGGCTGGTGCCGATGATGGGCACGCCGGCACGTTCCAGGTCGAGCGCCAGCTTCAGCGGCGTCTGCCCGCCGTACTGCACGATCACGCCCAGGGGCTGCTCTTTGGCCACGATCTCCAGTACGTCTTCCAGCGTCACCGGCTCGAAGTACAGGCGGTCCGACGTGTCGTAGTCGGTGGACACCGTCTCCGGGTTGCAGTTGACCATGATGGTCTCGTAGCCGTCTTCGCGCATGGCGAGAGCGGCGTGCACGCAGCAGTAGTCGAACTCGATGCCCTGGCCGATGCGGTTGGGCCCGCCGCCCAGCACCATGATCTTCTTCTTGTTCGACGGCGCGGCTTCACACTCTTCGTCGTAGCTGCTGTACATGTACGCCGTTTGCGTGGCGAACTCGGCCGCGCAGGTGTCCACGCGCTTGTAGACCGGGCGCACGTTGAGTGCGTGGCGGCGTTCGCGCACGGCGTGCTGGTGCGTGGCCATCAGCTTGGCCAGGCGGCGGTCGCTGAAGCCCTTGCGCTTGACGTAGCGCAGTTCGGTTTCGCTCAGGCTCTCCAGCGTGCGACTCTTGAGCTGCTGCTCGAGCTGGATCAGTTCCTGGATCTGCGCCAGGAACCAGGGGTCGACCGCGGTCTCCTCGAACACCTCCTCCAGGCTCATGCCCACGCGGAAGGCGTCGGCCAGGAACAGGATGCGCTCGGGGCCGGGGTTGCCGATCTCGTCGATGATCTCGTCGCGGTCGGTGCTGCGTTCGGTCAGGCCGTCGATGCCGGTCTCCAGGCCGCGCAGCGCCTTCTGGAAGCTCTCCTGGAAGGTGCGGCCGATGGCCATCACCTCGCCCACGCTCTTCATCTGCGTGGTGAGGTGGGGGTCGGCAGCCGGGAACTTCTCGAAGGCGAAACGCGGGATCTTCGTCACCACGTAGTCGATGCTGGGCTCGAAGCTCGCCGGCGTGGCGCCACCGGTGATGTCGTTGCGCAGCTCGTCGAGCGTGTAGCCCACGGCCAGCTTGGCCGCCACCTTGGCGATCGGAAAGCCCGTGGCCTTGGAGGCCAGCGCCGACGAACGCGACACACGCGGGTTCATCTCGATCACGATGAGTCGGCCGTTCTGCGGGTTGACCGAGAACTGCACGTTGGAGCCGCCCGTGTCGACGCCGATCTCGCGCAGGATGGCGATGCTGGCGTTGCGCATCACCTGGTATTCCTTGTCGGTGAGCGTCTGCGCCGGGGCCACGGTGATGCTGTCACCGGTGTGGATGCCCATGGGGTCGAGGTTCTCGATGCTGCACACGATGATGCAGTTGTCGGCGCGGTCGCGCACGACTTCCATCTCGAACTCTTTCCAGCCGATGAGACTTTCCTCGATCAGCAGTTCCTTGGTGGGCGAGAGGTCCAGGCCGCGCTTGCAGATCTCTTCGAACTCTTCCGGGTTGTAGGCGATGCCGCCACCTGTGCCGCCCATCGTGAAGCTGGGGCGGATGACCATGGGGAAGCCGGTGCCGCCGATCTCGGCCTGGATGCGCTTTTGCACCGCCAGCGCCTCATCCATGCTGTGCGCGATGCCGCTCTTGGCCGAATCGAGGCCGATGGACGTCATCGCGTCCTTGAACTTCATGCGGTCTTCGGCCTTCTCGATGGCGTGCTCGTTGGCACCGATCATCTCCACGCCGTACTTCGCCAGCACGCCGTGGCGGTGCAGGTCGAGCGCGCAGTTCAGCGCCGTCTGGCCGCCCATGGTGGGCAGGATGGCGTCGGGCCTTTCCTTCGCGATGATCTTCTCCACCACCTGCCAGGTGATGGGCTCGATGTAGGTGGCGTCCGCCATGCCGGGGTCGGTCATGATGGTCGCGGGGTTGCTGTTGACCAGCACCACGCGGTAGCCCTCTTCGCGCAGCGCCTTGCAGGCCTGGGCGCCGGAATAGTCGAATTCGCAGGCCTGGCCGATGACGATCGGGCCGGCACCGATGATGAGGATGGTCTTGAGGTCGGTGCGCTTAGGCATTCTTCTTCTCCGCCATCAGCGTCGTGAAGCGATCGAACAGGTAGGCGATGTCGTGCGGCCCGGGGCTGGCCTCGGGGTGGCCCTGGAAGCAGAAGGCCGGCTTGTCGCTGCGCGCCAGGCCCTGCAACGTGCCGTCGAACAGGCTGATGTGCGTGGGGCGCAGGTTCGCGGGCAGCGTCTTCTCGTCCACCGCGAAACCGTGGTTCTGGCTGGTGATGCTGACGCGGCCGGTGTCGAGGTCTTTCACCGGGTGGTTGGCACCGTGGTGGCCAAACTTCATCTTGAAGGTCTTGGCACCGCTGGCCAGCGCCATGATCTGGTGGCCAAGGCAGATGCCGAAGGTGGGCGTGCCGGTTTCGATGAGTTCGCGGGCGGCGTTGATGGCGTAGGTGCAGGGCTCGGGGTCGCCGGGACCGTTGCTGAGGAAGATGCCGTCGGGCTGGAGTTTCAGCACCTCGGCGGCAGACGTCTTGGCCGGAACCACCGTCACGCGGCAGCCGCGGCTGGCCAGCATGCGAAGAATGTTGAACTTCACGCCGAAGTCGTAGGCCACGACGTGGAACTTCGCGTCGGCCAGTTCGCCGTAGCCGCTGCCGAGTTGCCACTCGGTCTGCGTCCAGCGGTAGGGCTCGGCGGCCGAAACCACCTGTGCCAGGTCCAGGCCGGCCATCGACGGCGCGGCCTGGGCCTTGGCGACGGCACCAGCCACATCCTCGGCGGTGACGGTGTGGCCGACTGGGAAGGCCACGATGCAGCCGTTCTGCGCGCCGGTGGTGCGCAGCACACGCGTGAGGCGGCGCGTGTCGATGGCGGCGATGGCCACGGTGCCCTGCTGCGCCAGGTATTCAGGCAGGCTCATCGTGGCGCGGAAGTTCGAGACGCGCAGCGAAACGTCCTTGACGATCAAGCCAGCCGCGTGAACCCGGGCGGCCTCGACGTCCTCGGCATTGATGCCGACGTTGCCGATGTGCGGGTAGGTCAGCGTGACGATCTGGCGGCAGTAACTCGGGTCGGTGAGGATCTCCTGGTAGCCGGTGAGCGCGGTGTTGAACACCACTTCACCGACCGTGTGGCCAGGGGCACCGACGCTTGTGCCGTGGAAGGTGGTGCCATCTGCGAGGGCGAGCAGCGCAGGGGGCAGCGGGGGGACCAGTGACGGCAGCAAAGGCAAAGCTCCGGGGTTCGCACGCACCCAGCGCCTGGACTTTGCCCCTGCTTGCGCAGGGTGCGAGGCCAGGGTCCGAGGGGAAACCGACTGCGGAGTTTCGCTAGGGCTGCGTTGTTAGCGGGTAAACCGCCGGAGTATAGCCGGGCCGACGATGCCCCTGGGCTTACCCGAGGGCTGCGATGCCGGCCCGCGCGATCTGCGCGTCTTCGGTCGACTTCACGCCGCTCACGCCAATGGCACCCACGACCTGACCTTCCACCACGATGGGTACGCCGCCTTCGAGCATGCCTTGAAGCGCCGGCACGCTGAGGAAGGAAACGCGGCCGCCGTTGATCATCTCTTCGTAGATGCGGCTCTCACGGCGGCCCAGCGCCGCCGTGCGGGCTTTGGCAGGAGCGATCTCGGACGAGATCGGCGCCGTGCCGTCCAGGCGCTGCATCCACATCAGGTGCCCACCGTCGTCGACGATGGCGATGGACACGGACCACTGGTTCTTCAGGGCCTCGGCTTCAGCGGCGGCGGCGATGGCGCGCACGTCTTCCAGGGTGAGCATGGGTTTGGTTTTCATGGCCGTGACGATAACGCGCCCGCTGCCGCCTAAGACGTGGCTCTTGCTAAGGGCATGCCCGGGTAGGCCCCGGCTCCGTAGAATCATGGCCTGCGCCAAACTCGGCGCGTCATTCACTTCCCGGAGGTTGTTCCATGAACGAAAGCGTGCAGAACTATCCAGGCGTGGCCGGTAGCGGCGCGCTGGCGGCGCAGCGCAACCGCGTGCTGCGCAACACCTACTGGTTGCTGGCCCTGTCGATGGTGCCCACGGTGCTGGGTGCCTGGGTGGGCGTGCAGACCGGCATGCTCCGCGGCATGGGCATGGGCCTGAGCATGATCCTGTTCCTGGGTGGCGCCTTCGGCTTCATGTTCGCCATCGAGAAGTTCAAGAACTCGGCAGCGGGCGTGCCCATCCTGCTGGGCTTCACCTTCTTCATGGGCCTGATGCTGTCGCGCTTGGTGGGCGCGGTGCTGGGCCTGAACAACGGCGCCAGCCTGATCATGACGGCCTTCGCCGGCACGGGTGCGGTGTTCCTGGGCATGGCCAGCCTGAGCACGGTGATCAAGCGTGACCTGTCGCAGATGGGCAAGTTCATGTTCATCGGCGTCATCCTGCTGCTGGTGGCTGGCATCGCCAACCTCTTCATCCAGAGCAGCGCGCTGATGATCACACTGTCGGTGCTGGCGATCGGCATCTTCTCGTTCTTCATCCTGCACGACCTGAAGCGCGTGCAAGATGGTGAAGAGACGAACTACATCACCGCAACGCTGGGCGTGTACCTGAGCCTTTACAACGTGTTCAGCAACCTGTTGGCGCTGCTGGGCATCTTCGGCGGCGAGCGCGAATAAGGCGTTCAACGCCCAAGACGAACGGGGCCCTCGGGCCCCGTTTTTTCTTGCCTGCCGCGTGGGCTTTCAGAGGCGGTCGAAGACAGCCATGCTCTCCACGTGGGCCGTGTGCGGGAACATGTTCACCACGCCCGCCAGACTGCAGCGGTAGCCGCCCTGGTGCACCAGCAGGCCGGCGTCACGGGCCAACGTGGCCGGGTTGCAACTGACGTAGACGATGCGCCGTGGCAGCTCGAAACCGCCCTCGGCGTGCAGGTCGGCCACCGCCTTGGCCAGCGCGAAGGCGCCTTCTCGCGGCGGGTCGATCAACCATCGCTGCACGGGGCCGGCGGCTTTCAGATCGGCAGGCGTGATCTCGAAGAGGTTGCGCGCCTCGAAACGGGTCTTGTGCGCCAGACCGTTGCGCTGCGAGTTGGCCCGCGCGCGGGCCACCAGCGTCTCGCTGCCTTCGATGCCCAGCACGCCGGCGGCGCGCGTGGCGAGCGGCAGCGTGAAGTTGCCGAGCCCGCAGAACCAGTCGATGACCTGATCGTCGGCCTGCACGTCCAGCAGCTTCAGGGCGCGGTCGACCAGCACGCGGTTGATGTGTGGGTTGACCTGGGTGAAGTCGGTGGGCTTGAAAGGCATCGTGATGCCGTACTCGGGCAGGCGGTAGGCCAGCTCGGGACCGCCTTCGTCGAGCAGGTGCACGGTGTCCGGCCCCTTGGGCTGCAGCCACCACTGCACCGCGTGCACTGCCGCGAAGTCGCGCAGGCGCTGGGCATCGCCCGGCGTCAGTGGCGCGAGGTTGCGCAGCACCAGGGCTGTCACGGGACCGTCAGGGCCGTCGCCAGCGGCGAGTTCGATCTGCGGCATCTGCTCGCGCAGCTCCATGCTGCCGATCAGCGCCCGCAGAGGCATGAGCATCGCGCTGACCTTGGGCGGCAGCACGGGGCAGACCTGCATGTCGGCCACGTAGCGCGACTTGCGCTCATGAAAGCCGATGAGCACCGTGCCCTTCTTGTGCACGTAGCGAACAGACAGGCGAGCGCGATCCCGGTAACCCCAAGCCGGGCCTTCGATGGGGCGCAGCAGACGGTCGGCCTCGACCTTGGCCAAGTGCCAGAGGTTGTCTTCCAGCACCCGCTGCTTCACGGCCACCTGGGCCGAGGGGTGCAGGTGCTGCATCTTGCAGCCACCGCAGGCACCCGCGTGCAGGCCGAAGTGGGGGCAACCCGGGCGTACACGCTGCGGGCTCTCGCGGCCCAGCGCCGACATGGTGCCCTGCTCCCAGCTGTTCTTCTTTCGAGAGACCTGCACCTGGACGCGCTCGCCGGGCAGCGCGCCCTCGATGAAGACGACCTTGCCGCCGCCCTCGCCTTCGAGTCCTTCTGCACCCTCGGGCTTGGGCCGGTGCGCGATGCCCTGGGCTTCAAGGTCGAGCGACTCGACCTCGAGCCAATCAAATCCGCTGCTCATCGATGCTGGAATGGAAGAGCGGTGGAGCGCTCAGCGCGAGGGCAACAGGCGGGCGGGATCGACAGGCTTGCCCTGCCGGCGGATCTCGAAGTGCAATTGCACGCGCTCGGCATCGCTGGAACCCATCTCCGCGATCTTCTGACCGCGGCGCACGGCTTGGTCTTCCTTCACCAGCAAGGTCTGGTTGTGCGCGTAGGCGGTCAGGTAAGTGGCGTTGTGCTTGACGATCACCAGGTTGCCGTAGCCCCGCAAACCTGCGCCGGCATACACGACGCGGCCGTCGGCTGCCGCGAGCACCGGGTCACCGGCCTTGCCACCGATGGCCAGGCCCTTGCTCTTGACTTCGTCGAAGCCCGTCAGCACTGGACCGGCGGCTGGCCAGAGCCAGTTCAGATCGTCGTCGCCGTCGCGCGCCACCGGCGGCGTCGCGGTGGGCGCCGACGCGGCCGGGGTCGACGCGCCGGCGCTCGGCGTTTCGGGGCGGGGCGCGGCGCTGTCGAGCGGGCGGCTTTCCACACGTCCGGAAGGTGCCACCGGACGTGCCACGACGCCGTTGGCGTCGGCTTGCGGCGGCACCACACGCAGCACCTGCCCGACCTCGATCACGTTCGGTTGGGTCAGGCCGTTCCAGCGGGCGATGTCGCGCCAGTTCTGACCGTTCTCCAGGCCCACGCGGATCAGCGTGTCGCCCGGCTTGACGGTGTAGTAGCCCGGCTTGCCGGCGTTCTCTGCGCCCGCGGGCAAGCGCGGCGGCGCGGTTTCGGCGGCGGTCGAGGTGCTGGCACCTGCCGCCGAGGCTGGCGCCGCGCCTGGGGCTGGCAGCGGCGAACGCGGCTGACCGACCGAGGTGCGGTCTTCCACCGGAGCGCGGTGAGTGGGCGAGGCGCAGGCCGCCAGGCCCAGCACGGCCACCGCCAGCGCCGCGCGCCATGCAAGCGTTGCGGGCACGGCGCGGGCGCCGTGGTGGTGTGGGCAGATCTGCGGGTTCACGTTCATGCAGCGCCGGATTTTAGGGGGACGAAATGCACGGCATCGAGCCACTGGCGCTGCAGTTGCCCATCGGTCTGTCGGTCGATGACGAGCAAGCCCTGGCCCCCGCGCTGGGCGTCGTGCATCGGAGCGACCAGGCGACCGCCGACGGCCAACTGCTCCAACCAGGCGGGCGGCAGGTCTTCGCCGCCTGCGGCGGCCACGATGCTGTCGAACGGCGCCCGCGGCGCATGGCCAAGTCGGCCATCGCCATAAACCAGGCGCAGGTCGCCCAGACGCTGGCCATCCAGGTTCTCGACGGCCTTGTCGTGCAGACCGCGCAGGCGCTCGATGGAGACCACGCTGCGGCCCAGCAGGGCCAGCAGGGCAGCCTGGTAGCCGCACCCGGTGCCGATCTCCAGCACACGCCCGAGGTGGCCCTGTGCGCGGGCGCTCTGCCCCTCGAACAACAGCGTGAGCATGCGAGCCACCACCGAAGGCTTGCTGATGGTCTGAGACAGGCCGATCGGCAATGCGGTGTCTTCGTAGGCCTGGATGGCCAGCGCGCTATCGACGAAGCGGTGGCGCTCCACCGTCGCGAAGGCCTGCAGCACCGCCTCAACGCGCACGCCATCGGCGCGCAGCCGCTGCACCATGCGCTGCCGCACCGCGGCGGAATCAAGGCCCAGGCCGCTGGGCTGATGGCGCCCCGCCGCCTGTTGTGCAGCAGCCTGTGCGGCGTGCTGCAGCGGCGCCTGCGGGCGCAGCACTTCGCCACCCGTGCCGCGCGTGCGGCCCTCGGGCCGCGCGTGCACACGATCCAGGCCCAGCGGGAAACGCGGCGAGCGCGGTGGTCGCGGCGGTGCAGCCGTCATGCTGCGGGCTGCGCCGTGCGCGCGGCCCACAGGCCGAGCGCGGCATGGTCGGTGAGGTCGACCTGCAGCGGCGTGATGGACACGCGGCCTTGCGCCACGGCATGGAAATCGGTGCCTTCGCCGCATTCGCGCGCATCGCCGGCCGGGCCGATCCAGTAGATGGGTTCGCCGCGCGGGTTGGTCTGCCGGATCACGGGCTCGCTGGCGTGGCGCCGGCCCAGCCGCGTGACGACACGCGGCAGTTGCAGCGCGTCGGCACGGTTCGGGATGTTCACGTTCAGCAGCCAGGGCGCTCCGTCCAGGCGCACCTGCGAAAGCACCTGTTCGACGATGGCCCGCGCGGTGGCCGCCGCGGCATCGATCTCACCCCAGCCCTTCTCGGCCTGCGAGAAGGCGATGGCTGGCACCCCGAAAAGATAACCCTCCATGGCCGCCGCCACGGTGCCGGAGTAGAGCGTGTCGTCGCCCATGTTGGCGCCGTTGTTGATGCCCGAGAGCACGAGGTCGGGCCGCTGGCTCATCACCCCGGTCAGCGCCAGATGCACGCAGTCCGAAGGCGTGCCGTTGACGACGTGCACGGCGTGTCCGCGCGCCCCCCTGGCCTGAAAGATATTGAGCGGCCGGCCGAGCGTCAGCGCGTTGCTGGTGCCGCTGGCGTTCTGCTCGGGGGCGAAGACCGTGATCTCGCCCAGGCCCTCGCAGGCTTGCACCAGGGCTGCCAGCCCCGTGGCGAGATAACCGTCGTCGTTGGCAATGAGGATGCGCATAGGGCTTCAGATTGTAGGGAGCAAGAAAAAGGCGGGCCGAGGCCCGCCTTGTTCGTACCGCTGTCGGTTCTGGATCAGAACTTGAGCGTGGCGCCGATGGTGTAGGCGCGGCCGACCACGTCGTAGTACGACGGGAAGGTGTTGCCGCTGTTCGTCGCGGTGGTGCCGATCGTGCTGCCCACTTCCGGCGGCTTCTTGTCGAAGGCGTTGGCCACCGAGAGCTTCAGCTTCAGGTTCTTGGTGACGTTCCAGTCCACGGTCAGGTCGACGTAGCTGTAGGCCTTGACGGTCGAGAACTGGGGCAGGTAGTTCGTGCCGCCCGGCTCCTCGATGACCTTGCCCACGTACTTCCAGTTGTAGGCGAAGTTCCAGTCACCCACGTTCCAGCTGCCACGCTGCGTGAACTTGGTCTTGTAGTTCGGGCCGCCGCAGCTCGTGCCGTAGAAGCCCAGGCAGTCCAGCAGAGGCACGCCAGGGATGGTCTGGAACTCGTACTTCGTCACCTGGTTGGCGCTCAGGGCGAGGTCGACACGGCCCCACTTGGCGTCCAGACCCAGGCTGCGCAGCGGCAGGCGGTAACGCACTTCGAGGTCGTAGCCAGCGGTCCAGTCGGTGCCGAGGTTCGACGTCGAGGTGTTCACGCCGCGCGCGGTGCCACCGTTGAAGGTGCCGTCCACCGGGCTGCGACCGATCAGGCCGCACAGCGAGTTGAAGCCCAGGCCGGGGTTCAGCGCGGTGGTGTAGCAGCCGTTGATCACCTGCGGTGCCGTCGCGGCGCTCACCGACTTGTTGATCGTGATCTGGTAGTAGTCCAGAGAGACCGACAGACCCGGCACGAAGTCGGGCTCGAACACGAAGCCGACGGTCGACGTGTCGGCTTCCTCGGGGCCCAGGTTCGGGTTGCCACCGGCCACCACGTTGATCTGGCCCGCCGAAGGCTGCGGCACGGCGCCGACCTGGCCCAGGGGCACGCCGGTCTGGACGCAAAGCGCCGACAGCGTGCCAGGCGTGTTGGCCTGTGCCGCGCTGATGTTGTTGCCGGCGCAGGGGTCGACCTGCAGGTTCGCCAGGCCCGACACCACCGGGGCGTACAGCTCGTTCACGTTCGGGGCGCGGGTGGCGCGCTGCTTCATCGCGCGGAAGCGCAGGCCCTTGATCGGGGTCCACTCGCCGCCGTACTTCCAGCTGTCGTAGTTCTTGCTCGAGTTGCCCGACGTGAACTTCGTCGTGCGGAAGCCGGCTTCCAGGTTCAGCGCCTTGGCGGCCGGGAAATCGGCCAGCACGGGGATGATGGCTTCGAAGAAGCCTTCATCCAGCTTCAGCGTACCGCTGCGGTCAGGCAGCGGCGCGCCGGTGCCCAGAACTTCGCCCTGGATCTGCGACGGGCCGTCAGACGCGTTGCCACCGAAAGTGGTGCGCTGCTCGGCACCGATGGCCAGAGAGATGGGGGCCTTGGCCAGCGGGCTCTTGATCGGACCCAGGTCGCCGGAGAAGCTGGCCGAGTAGACCTTCTGCGTCACCGTCTGCTGCTGGATGGCGTTGACGTTGAAGAAGGCCAGCATGGCCGGGGTGATGGAGCCTTCGGCGCCGAACACGTTCAGCGGCACGCAGCCGTTGGCGGTGTTGGTACAAGCCGTGGTGCTCAGCGCGTTCAGCGCCTGGCGCGAACGGGCCAGGGAACCCCAGTTGATGCGGGTGCTGACCTGGAAGGCGCGGCCACTGGTCATGTAGGCGTCATAGCCCCAGTTGCTCAGGAAGGGCAGCGTGCCCTTCACGCCCACCGTGTACTGCGAGGTCTCGTTGTCGAAGGTGTTAATGCGGGGGCCGATCTCGGTGATGCGGCGGTTGATCTGCATCTGCACGATGGTCGTGCCACCCGCGCCAGAGACGCAGCCGGCGGCGGCGATCTGGTAGGCCGCGCACAGCTGGTTGCGCATGGCCGTCGGGATGTACGGGTTGCCGATGGGCACGTCGTACAGGTTGTTGAAGGTGCCCGTGGCGGCCAGGTTCAGCTCGACCTTCGAACGCGTGTAGAACAGGTCGGCGTAGACCTGCGCGTTGTCGTTGATCGTGTACTCGGCCAACGCCGTCATCTGGGTGCGATCCAGCGGCGTGATGAAATAGTTGGGCGGGTTGAAGTTGTACAGGTTCACCGCGTTGGCGGCGCCCAGCGTGCCCGTGGCCGGGTTGATCTGGCGGCTGCCCGGCAGCGCGCCGTTGAGGCCGGCGTTCCAGTCGGCGGCGGGGATGTTCGACGGGCGTGCGATCGTGAAGGCCGAAGGCACGGTGGTGCCCGAGCCGCCAGGCGCGCCACTGGTCGAAGTGATCGAGAAGACGCTGAACGGGCGCTCGCCCTGGGTCAGCGGGTTGGTCTTGGCCTGGCCGACGCTCAGCGCGACGTTGCCCTTGCCTTCGGCAAAGCCGGCGCCCAGGGTCAGGTCGGTGCGATAGCGCTTGGCGTCGCCTTCTTCAGAAACGCCGTAGGAGCCCGAGGCTTCGACGCCCTGGAAGTTCTTCTTCAGAACGAAGTTCACGACACCGGCCACGGCGTCGGCACCGTACACGGCCGAAGCGCCGCCGGTGACGATGTCCACGCGCTCCAGCAGCGAGACAGGGATCGAGTTGGTGTCGACGACGCCAGCCAGGTTGAACGGCACCATGCGGCGGCCGTTGACCAGCACCAGGGTGCGGTTCGTACCGAGGCCGCGCAGCTGGATGGTGGCACCACCGCCCGAGCCGTTGTTGGTGTTGGCGCCAATGGCCGGCGTGGTGGCCGGCAGGCTGCGCACGACTTCTTCAACGGCCACCGGCTGGGTGGTGTTGAGTTCGGCAGCGCTGACGCTGGAGATCGGGCTGTTCGACACCGCACCCAGGGTGCGGATGCGCGAACCGGTGATCTCGACGCGCTCTGCCGTCTGGGCGACGACGGGCATCGAGGTCGCCAGCAGAGCGCCGCCCAGCGCCAAGAGGGCGCCGGTGCAGACTTTGGTCTTCTTGAACATGTGAATCGGACTCCTGGTGAGTAGTTGCTCAGTCAATTCACTCGCCGCGGCGTCTGTCGCGCGCCCAGACGGGCACGCACGACCCCCGCGCAGGCATCGTGTGAACTTATTGTCACGGCAAGGATCCAGGCCCCCGGCCCGGACCGGCCCGCAGTTGGGGGCTCCGCGTGACCCAGGCGTCACACATCCAGGCGCAGGAAACATCCGCAAGTTGTTGAAATTCAAAGGCTTATCCCCCTTTTGATTAGGGGGGCGGGGCGCCGACGGCGGGTTTCCACCGATCGTGTCGGGCCCCGGCAACGTTGGCCCCGTGCAACAGACGCCGGGGCGGGCTGGCGCACCGAACCGGGAATACCGGCAGTGCCAGCAGGGTCGTTAGGGGCCGGCTGCCGTCACCAGCCGATGAAGGCGTCGCGCCCCTGCACCGCCAACTGCACGCGGCGCCCCACCGGCAGACACACGCGGGGGTGCAGATGGCCGAAGGGCAGCCCGGTCAGCACCGGGGTGCTGCTGACCGAACGCAAGTGCGCCACCACCGTCTTGAGCGAATACCCACGGTCCAGCGGCGACTTCTTCCACTCGCTGAAGTGGCCCAGCAGCACCGCCTTCTGGCGGGCCAGAACGCCGGCCTGGTGCAGCTGGAGCATGCAGCGCTCCACACGGTAGGGGTGCTCGCCCACGTCCTCCAGGAACAGCACGCCGCCGCTGATGCGCGGCCAGTGCGGCGTGCCCAGCATCGAGCACACCATGGCGAGGTTGCCGCCCCACAGTTTGCCGGCGGCCGTGAGACCGTCGAATCCGGCCTCGGTACGAAAGCCCACCGCTTCCAGTTCGCCCCCCATGGCCTCGACGAAACAATCGCGCGTGACCTCGTCCACGCCGCCTTCGGCCTCGGTGCGACCGAAGCTCTCCACCGCCGTCGGGCCGGCCCAGCTTTCGTGCCCGCTGTGCGCCAGCAAGCCGAGCTGCAAGGCGGTGAGATCGCTGAAACCCACCCAGCGCGTGCCCTGCTCCACGCTGCGGGCCAGCAGCGGCCAGTCGATGCGGTCGAGCAGGCGTGTGCAGCCATAGCCGCCGCGCACGGCCAGGGCCACCGAGGGCGCCACCAAGGCCACACGGTGGATGGCTGCCAGGCGTGTGTCGTCATCCCCTGCGAAGCGCTGGTGGCGGGCCAGCGCGGCCTCGTCGACCGTGACGCTGAAGCCCAGGCCCTGCAGGCGGCGCGCCGCCAGGCGCAGGCCTGCTGCCTTGGGCAAAGCCCCGGCGGGCGCGAAGAGGGTCAGGCTCGTGGACATGGTTCAGGCTTTCAGCGCGGGGGCAGCACGGCCAGCACCTCGTGCGGCAGTTCGGTGGCATCGCCTGCGGGAATGGGGTCGTCGGTGGCCTCGGGGGCGCCGCCGCCGGCCTCGGCATCGGGTTGCAGCGCCTGCGCCCGTGCGGCGTCGCGCTCGGCCCGCTGTTGGGCGCGGCGCTCGGCGAAGAAGCTGCGCAACAGCTGCCCGCATTCGTCAGCGAGCACGCCGCCCTGCACCGCGGTGTGGTGGTTGAGCTGGCCTTGCGCGAAGAGGTCCACCACCGAGCCTGCGGCGCCGGTCTTGGGGTCGGGCGCGCCGAAGACCACGCGCTTGAAGCGCGCGTGCATCAGCGCCATGGCGCACATCGCACACGGCTCCAGGGTGACGAAGAGCTCGCAGTCGGGCAGGCGGTAGTTCTCCACCAGCGAGGCCGCGTGCCGCAGCGCCACGATCTCGGCATGGGCCGTGGGGTCGTGCGTGGTGATGGGCCGGTTGTAGCCGGTGGCCATGATCTGCGGGCCCTCGGGCCCGGGGCGCACGATCACGGCGCCCACCGGCACCTCGCCCACGAGCCAGGCGTTCTGCGCCTGGTCCAGCGCCAGGCGCATGACGAACTCGTCACTGGGGGTGTTCAAGCGGCCGCCCCACCCTGCCCGCCGCTGGGCACGCCGCCCTGGGCTTGCCAGCGGGCTCGCCGCGCCCGGCGCTCGGCCTCGCGCTCCGCGCGCCAGGCCTGGGCGCAGGCCGCGGTGTCCACGTGGGCCAAGCGCTCGGCCCACGCTGCCGCAGCGGCGTCGGTGGGCTGGCTGCGGCGGTATTCGCGCCCATAGCCGTCGCGCTGCAGCCAGCCGCCGTCGACCAGCCAGCGGCGCAGCTCGACATGGTCGACATCGATGAAGCGACCCGGCCCGGCCAGTTGCGCTTTCAGCGCTTCGTTCACCTGGGGCTCGGTGGCCACCAGCCCGACCGGCAAGCCCGCCCAGATCCAGGCCAGGGCCTGCAGGCGATCGTCGGTGGACAGGCCGCCGAGCGCGACCCCGTCCTTGACGACGAGGCGCTGCAGCGAAGGCGGCAGTTCCGGGATGGGCAACGGGCTCATAGGCGGCCTCTATTCTGACGCCCGCCCGGTCCCGCGCCGGCGCCCGCCGCTGCCGAAGCATCCCGGATACAACCCGCAACGCCTGCTGCCCGGGCCCTGCGGTGCTAGGGGGTGTCATCGCCGCCTGGGCTGCCTACAGTGCGGCACGCTGCGGCCCCGCCCGCGGCAGCAGTACCCGCCACCGATGAGTTCGCCCTCCGCCACCGACTTCGCGCCCTCCAGCGCCCGCTGCGCCCCCGCGCTGCCCGGCTTCGTGGGCCAGCATCCGGCCTTCCTGGCCCAGGTGTCCAAGCTGCCGCGCTACGCAGCCTGCCCGGCCGGTGTGCTCATCCAGGGCGAAACCGGCACCGGCAAAGAGGTGTTCGCGCAGGCCATCCACTACCTCTCGCCCCGCGCACCGCGCCCTTGGGTGGCGGTGAACTGCGGGGCCATCCCGGTCGACCTGCTGGAGAGCGAGCTCTTCGGCCACGTGCGCGGCGCCTACACCTCGGCGCAGACCAGCCGCCACGGGCTCGTGGCCGAAGCCGAAGGCGGCACGCTCTTCCTCGACGACATCGACTGCCTGCCTCTGCCGGCGCAGGCCAAGCTGCTGCGCTTCCTGCAGGAGCACGAGTACCGCGCCGTGGGCTCGAACACCGTGCGCCATGCCGATGTGCGCGTGGTTGCCGCCAGCAACCGGCCGCTGCGCGAGATGGCGCAACAAGGCGCCTTCCGCGAAGACCTCTACTACCGGCTGAACGTGCTCGCGTTGTCGCTGCCGCCGCTGCGCGAACGCGCGGCCGACATTCCCTTGCTGGCCACCCACTTCCTGCAGCGCTACGGCGGCGCAGGGCACACGCTGTCGGCCGGCGCCCAGGCCAGGTTGATGGCCCACCGCTGGCCGGGCAACGTGCGCGAGCTGGCGCACGTGGTCGAACGCGCCGCCTTGCTGGCGCGCAGCGACTGCCTGCGCAGCGACGACATCGAGATCGACGGCGAAGAGGCCGGCACCGCGCCGTTCGAAGCCGAGGGCCAGGACACGGCCGCGATGGGGCAGGCGCCGGCTGCCGGCCTCTCGCTGCGCGACGCCAAGGCCCGCCTGGTGCAGGACTTCGAGCGCCGCTACATCGAAGAACTGCTCAGCCGCCACGCCGGCAACGTCACCCATGCGGCGGTGGAGGCCGGCAAGAACCGCCGCGCCTTCTTCGAGCTGATGCGGCGCTACCGCATCGAATCCAGCAGTTTCCGCGCGCCGCACTGAGCCCCGCGCGCTCCGCAGTTCCAACGGCCAGCCTCGCGCTGGCCGTTTTGCTTGTTCGCGCTCGGGGCCTGCCACCAGGACAAGCGCCCACCCGGCCAGGACAAGGATGTCCTGCCGGCCCGCGGCGCGCGCTGCCCTCTGGCGGGCCCGTGCCTTCCTCGGGTTAGCACCCGGACACGCGGATCCTGCCCAGGGCCGGTGAAGCACCCGGTTGCCCTGGGCAGCGGGGCTGGCACCGCTCTTGCGGTAAAGCCCTGGCCATGCCACCGAAGGACGAGGTCGAGACCGTGATCCAAGCCCTGCGCCGCTACACCAGCGACAACCCCCACGCCTGCGACACGCCCGACGGCATCGCGCGCTGGTGGCTGCAGGGCCGGCATGCGGGCGGCCTGGTGGCGCTGGCGCTGGAACGCATGGGCGCCGAGGGCCTGCTTGAACGCCGGCCCGCTGCCGACGGCCGCGTGCGCTACCGCCTGCCCATGCCGGCTGCCGAGCCGGTGCCGTCCCCCACGGCAGTGGCCGCCGAGACCGGCCCCACCCTGCCGCAGCGCAATGGGGCCCGATGAGCGGGCTGGCCGCCATCACCGCCACCGGCATGAGCCTGCAGCGCGCGCTGACGGCTGCGTTCGCCGAACGCTCGCCGCTGGTGGACGAGGCTGCGCCGGGCGCGCCGCCGGCCGTGCCGGTGGAACTCGTCAACACCCGGCGGCTGCAGGAGATCGGCGAGACCACCAACCCCACACCGCTCATCACGCTCTACCTGTACCGCATCGACGTGGACAAGTCGATGCGCGCCTCCTGGGCGGCCGCGGGTTCCGTGGAAGGCCGTGGTCGCCTGCCCCTGAACCTGCACTACCTGCTCACGGCCTGGGCCGGCGATGCCGCCACCGAGCAGCGCCTGATGGGCCGCGCGCTGCAGGCGCTGGAAGCCACGCCCGTGCTCACGGGCCCGCTGCTGCTGGCCCCCGCCGGCCTGCCGGCCGACGAGCCCGCGTGGGAAGCGCAGGAGGCCGTCTACCTCGGCATCGAAGACCTGCCCACCGAGGCGCTGATGCGCATCTTCGACACCCTGCCGGTGGACCACCAGCTCAGCGTGCCCTACTGCGCCCGCGTCGTGCGCATCGACGGTCGGCGCCCGCCTCCGCCGCTGCCGGTGTTGGACGCGCAGGTGCGCCTGCACAGCCTGCGCGCCGAGGTGCAGCGGTGAGTCATGCCCTGCTGATCAGCGCCGGGCCCGAACTTGCCCGGGTGCAACACCGGCTGGCCGTGGGCGTGCAGTGCCTCGATGCACTGAGCGGCCAGCCGATGCTGGCACCACTGCAAGTGCGCCTGATCGCCCTCGGGCCGCTGGCGGCCGGCCTGGCACTGCAGCCCAAGGGCGAGGGCCGGTACAGCCTGCCCGATGCCGGCGCATTTGCCCGCCTGTGGGACCGCTGCACGCGCCTGGACGACCCGCTGCCGCGCACGCTGGACCTGCTGGTGCACGAAACCCTGCCCAGCGCGGCGGCCACCGAGGCCGAGGCCCCGCACCGTGTCGGCCCGCGCCGGGTGGTGATGAACCTGGCAGAGACCGCGCCCGCCCTGCCCACGCCCGGCTTCCGCCCCCGGCCCCGGCCCGGCCGCGAAAGCACGCTCACGCTGCGGCTTTTCCCCGGCCCCAACCATGGCTTCGACGCCAGCGCAACGGTGCTGCGTGGCCGGGTGCAGCTGGGCACGAGTGCCGCCGATGCGCGCCCGGCGCGCTGGGCGCGCATCGTGGCCACGCGGGGCAGCGCGGTGCTGGGCCACACCCAGGCCGACGAGCGCGGCGAGTACGCGCTGCTGCTGCGCTACCCCGCGGGATTGCTGGCCCCGGCCACGCCCAGCCCGGCCGATGCGCAGATCGACGTGCACATCGCCGCGCGCCGCAATCCGCCGCTGCCCCGTGGGCCCTTTGGCGACCTCAGCCCCGAGCCCGCCAGCGTGGCGTCGCTCGACCCCTTGCCCCTGGCCGACCTGCCGGCCGCCTACGACCGCCGCGTGACCGTGGCCCGCACCGTGGTCTTTGGCGGACCCAACAGCGGGCCGGCGCACGAACACCTGCTCCCGCCCTGAGCCCCAACCCTGCCCGACCCCCTGCCCCGAAGGAGCCCCGAGATGCCCGAATACCTTGCCCCCGGCGTCTATGTCGAAGAAACCAGCTTCCGCTCGAAGTCCATCGAGGGGGTGTCCACCAGCACCACCGGCATGGTCGGTCTCACGCGCTACGGCCCGGTGCAGTACCCGGGCGGGCCGCTGCGCTGCGAGCCGCGGCTGATCACGTCCTTCACCGAGTTCGAAGCCGTCTATGGTGGCCTCGAACCGCTCGACCTGAACGGCACCCTGCACTTGCCCTACCTGGCACATGCGGCGCGGGCCTACTTCAACAACGGCGGCCAGCGCCTGTACGTCAGCCGCGTCTACAACCCGCTGCAGGCCGGCGGCAACGATGTGTGGGGCGTGGCCTCGCTCACGGTGCCGGCGGCGGGCCGCAACGCGCGCTGGGTGGCCCGATGGCCTGGCGACGATGGTGAAGTGATGGTGGAGACCACCGTCACGCGCACCCGCAACCTCGGCTTCACGCATGCCGCACCGGCCCCAGGGCAGCCGCCCGACCCGCTGAACCGCGCCGCATGGGGTGCACAGGCCAAGGGCTTGCGGGCCGGGGCGCTGGTGGAAACCTGGCCGGCCGCGACGCCCACGCTGCCCGGGCCGAACGCCGCGCTCAACGCGGCGCAACTGTTCGTCGTCACCGTCGATGTCGATGGGCGCCAGCGCTTCCAGGGCGCGGGCGGCGGTGCGCCCGTGTCGCTGCCCGATGGCACGCTCATCCTGCTGGTGGAACTGCGCGTCAGCGTGCGTCATGGCAACCCGGCCGCACCTCGCCGCGTGGATGTCTACGAGGCGCTCTCCCCCTCGGCCCTGCAGCCGCGCTACATCGGCACCGTGCTGAGCCGCGACACCCCGCAGGACGAAAACGCCGCTGTCTACCTCGACTGGACCGACGGCGGCGGCTTCGAACCCGCGCTGCTGGCCATCGCGCTGCAAAACCCGCCCGGCGTGCGCCTGAGCGGCGGCAACGATGGCGACGCGCTGCTGCCCGACGACCTGGCCGGCACCGCCGCCGACCCTGACGACGCCGAGGTCGGCGCCACGGGCCTGGAAGCCCTGGCCGAGATCGACGACATCGCCATCGTCGCGGCGCCCGATGGCGGCGCCATGGCGGCGCCCGAGCAGGCCGCCGACCGGCTCATCAGCCATGCCGAGCGCTGCCGCTACCGCATCGCGGTGGTGGACGGCCCCGAGGGCAGTTCCATCAACGCGATCCGCGAGTTCCGCGGCCGCTTCGACACCAAGTACGCGGCGCTCTACCACCCGTGGATCGAGATCCTCGACCCGCTGGCCTCGCCCGCGCCCGGCGAGCCGCAGCCGCGGCTGATGCTGCCGCCTTCGGGCTTCGTCTGCGGCATCTACGCGCGCAGCGACATCGAACGCGGCGTGCACAAGGCGCCGGCCAACGAGGTGGTGCGCGGGCTCACACGCTTCGAGATGAACATCAACAAGCCGCGCCAGGACGTGCTGAACCCCGAGGGTGTGAACTGCCTGCGCTTCTTCGAGGGCCGCGGCAACCGCGTCTGGGGCGCCCGCACGATGAGCAGCGACCCCGAGTGGAAGTACGTGAACGTGCGCCGGCTCTTCATCTACCTGGAGCACAGCATCGACAAGGCCACCCAGTGGGCGGTGTTCGAGCCGAACAACGAGCGCCTGTGGGCCAACCTGCGCCGCACGGTGGCCGACTTTCTCTTCGTGATGTGGCGCGAAGGCGCCCTGCTCGGCAGCAAGCCCGAAGAGGCCTTTTTCGTGCGGTGCGACCGCAGCACCATGACCCAGAACGACCTCGACAACGGCCGCCTCATCTGCCTGGTGGGCGTGGCGCCGGTGCGCCCGGCGGAGTTCGTCGTCTTCCGCGTCGGCCAGTTCACGGCCGATGCCAAGTAAACAGGAGCAAACCAGATGGCCACGATGCGCGACGCGCCCTACGGCGCCTTCAACTACCTCGTCAGCCTGGGCGATGGCATCACCAGCGGACCTGCGGCCGGCTTTTCCGAGGTCTCGGGCCTGGGCAGCGAGGTGAACTACAGCGAGTACCGCGCGGGCAACGACCTCGTCAGCACGGCCCGCAAGTTGCCCAACACCTACAAGCAGGAAGACGTGGTGCTCAAGCGCGGCGTCATCGGTCACATCGGCTTGTGGCAGTGGCTCAACCGCGTGCGCCAGGGAGCGATCGAACGGCAGACCGTGACCATCACTCTGCTGGACGAGGCCCGCAACCCGGTGCTGACCTACATCCTGCGCTCGGCACAGCCCAAGAAATGGGTGGGCCCCACGCTGGCCGGCAAGGGCGGCGGCGAGGTGGCGATGGAGGAGTTGCACCTCGTGCACGAAGGCCTCGACGTCGAGTGAGCCTCCGCGCATGAACTTCCACCGCCTGCCCGGGCTGCAACTGCAGCACCTCACGCCCCCGCCGGCACGGCCGCTGCGGCTGGACGTGCCGGTGTTCGTGGGTGTGGCGCCGCGCGGACCGGCTCGCGAGCCCGTGCTGGGCCCCGGCTGGCCGGCCGACGCAGGCATGGTGCACCCGCTGCGCCCCCGGCTGCGCAGCGTGGCGGTGCCGGTGGATGGGCTCGACAGCTACCGCCGGCTGTTCGGCGAGGTGGAGGCCGGCGCCTACCTGGGCCGCGCGGTGGCCACCTTTTTCGCGCAGGGCGGGCGGCGCTGCTGGGTGATGCGCATCGTCTCGCGCAGCACGCCCGCGCCCAGCGCCAGGGCGCAGCTGCACATGCTGCAGGTGGAAGGTGCGCCGCCCCTGCCCGCCACCCTGGGCCTGGTGGCGCGCAACGAAGGCGCCTGGGGCAACACGCTGCAGGCCACGCTGGCCCTGCAGGCCGAGGCCGCACCGCTGCGCCACGATGGCAGCCGCTGGCTGTGCACCGCCGCCGCACGGCTGCCCGTGGGCAGCCTGCTGCGCTGGCGCGAGGGCGCGGCGCCCTGGCAGCTGACGCGCGTGGAAGCGCTGGTGCGTGAGCGCAGTGGCGCGCACGACCTCTGGGTGCCGGGCTTCGACAGCCTTCCGGGCGCCGCCGCACGCGTGGAACTGCTCACCGTGCAGCTGCGGCTGGGCGACGGCCTCAGCGTCGAAAACCACAGCGGCCTGGGCCTCGACCCGCGCCACCCGCGCTGGCTGGCGGCCGAGCTCTGCCGGCAATCGCAACTGGTGTGGCCCGCGGCCGATTGGGCCGCGCAAGCCCTGCAGCCGGCCGACGCCACACGCCTGGGCACCGAGACCCTGGCCTTCACGGGCGGCGCCGACGCTTTCGAGCCCCTGACCCCCGACGACTTCTTCGACCCGCTCGCCCCCGACGGCTTCTGGCGCGAGGAACCCGACCCCGACCAGCCACCGGGCGAAGGCATCGACGCCCTGCGCCGGCTGGACGAGCCCGCGATGCTGGTGGTGCCCGACCTCTACCACCCGCTGGGTCTGGAACGCGATGCCGAGCCGGTGGAAGAGCTGCTCGATGCCGCCGGCGCCGCCTTCGCGCCCTGCCGGCCCGGGCGGACGGTGAGCACGCCGCCGCCACCCGTGGCCTACCCCGGCCTGCAGCTCGACCCGCTCCGCGCCGACGAGTTGCAGCGCATCGTCGGCCTGCAGCAGCGGCTGGTGGCCTTTGCGGCGCACCGTGCCACCAGCGCGCCGCTGCTGGCTTTGCTGGACGTGCCGCCCGGCCTCTCGGCCACCGCCGTGATGGCGTGGCGCCGCCAGTTCGAGGCCGAAGACAGCCCCGACACCGCGGCCTACGCACCGTGGCTGCTCACCACCGCCGGTGGGGCGGCCGCCGGCATGCCTGGCGCGCCGGGCCGCCTGGTGCCCCTGCCGCCCAGCGCCGCAGCGGCGGGCGTCATCGCCGCGCGCGAAGCGCAAGACGGCCTGCCCTTCGGCCCCGCCCAGCGCGTGCTGCAGCAGGTGGTGATGCCACGGGCCCGCTACAGCCCGGCCCAGGCCGACGCGCTGCACACCGAGGGCATCAACCTCAGCCTGCTGCAGGCCGAGGGCGTGGTGCTGATGGGTGCGCGCAGCTTCAGCCGCAACGGCGCCTACCGCGCCCTGGCCTCGCGCCGCGTGGTGCACTGGCTGCTGCGCTGGCTGCAGCGTGAAGCGCCCTGGCTCGTCTTCGAACCCCTGAACCCAGGCCTGGTGGAAGACGTGAACCTGTGGCTGCAGAACCTGTTGCGCAGGCTGTGGCGCGGCGGGGCGCTGCGCGGCAACAGCGAGAGCGAAGCCTTCTTCGTGCGCGTGGCGGCCGAGCCGCGGCGCCAGGCCGAACTGCTGGTGGACATCGGCCTGGCCTTGGCCGAGCCGCTGGAGTTCATCGTCGTGCGCCTGAGCCTGGCCGACGACGGCCTGCGCCTGGCGCCTGCGGCCTTCGCGGCCGCGGAAGTCTGAAACGCGAGACGCAGACCCTCGTCGGAACCCACCCCATGGCCGGCCCCGAACTCCTCACCGCCTTCAACTTCGAGGTGCAGCTGCGCCGATCGCCGGCCAGCCCGCTGGGCGGGCGGCGCTTGTCGCAAGACGCGCCCGCATCCTCGCCCGACGCCGGGCAAGCGCTGTGCGACGGCGGCTTCCAAGAGGTCAGCGGCCTGGAAATCGAGATGGACGTGCAAGACGTGCTGGAAGGCGGCCGCAACAACGCCGTCATCCGCCGCCTGGGCCGCGGCAAGTACCCGCTGCTGGTGCTCAAGCGCGGCATGTTCCACAGCGGCCCGGGCACGGGCGCCGACGGCCGCGCGGACGACCGCTTCTGGCGCTGGATGATGGACGCGCTGGACGGCGTGCGCCCGCTGCAGCGTGTGGACGGCACGGTGCGTGTGCTGGGCCCCGACCGGAAACTGCGCGCCACCTGGACCTTCGAGCGCGGCCTGCCCGCCAAGCTGCGCGGGCCCGAGCTGAACGCCCGCACGGGCGAGATCGCCATCGAGGAACTCAGCATCGCGCACGAAGGCTTGCGCCTGGCGGGGGGCGGGTGATGGCCGAGCTTGCGAAAGCCACGCTCACCGAGCTGAACGCCAGCAACCAGCCGGTGGGCCAGGGCAACCCGGTGCAGTTCAACCCGGCTTCGATGCGCCTGCAGTTCAGCAACCGCAGCACCGGTGGGGCCCAGGCTGGCGCACCCACGCGGCAGCAGGCGGGCGAAGGCTCGGTCACGCTCAGCTTCGACCTGCACTTCGACAGCGCCGACGAAGGCACGGCCGACGCCCCGGTGTCGGTGCTGCGCAAGACGGCGGCCGTGCAGCGCTATGTGCGGCCCCGGGGCAACCGGCCCGGCGAAGAAGCGCCGCCGCGTGTGCAGTTCGAATGGGGCGCTGTGAAGCTGCAGGGCGTGATGGACAGCCTCTCGCTGGACATCGAGCTCTTCGCCTTCGATGGCACGCCGCTGCGCGCGCGCTGTGCCGTCAGCATGAAAGGGCAGGACGCGGCCTACGCGCTGGCGCCGCAAGGTACAGGTGCTGGCAGCGCCCTGCGCGCCGCCGCCGAGGGGCTCTTGAACAGCACCGCCGGCCAGGCCGCGCAGCGCGTGGCGCCTTTCGGCACCACCCAGGCCCTGAATGCTG
Organism: Rubrivivax rivuli; assembly: GCF_004016505.1. Taxonomy (GTDB): domain Bacteria; phylum Pseudomonadota; class Gammaproteobacteria; order Burkholderiales; family Burkholderiaceae_C; genus Rubrivivax; species Rubrivivax rivuli. The sequence continues at coordinate 352,910 of NZ_SACR01000003.1, forward strand.
CGCTGGCAGGCGCCGAGAGCGTGGTGCGGGCCCTGGAAGGCGAGAGCCTGGCGCAACTGTCCGCGCGCACCGGCCGCGATCCGGCAGCCTGGCGCAGCCTGGGCGCCGGCAACGCCGACCCCTTGGCCTTGCGCGCTGGGCAGGAGGTGCCGCTGCCCCGCGGCAGCGGCGCGGCGCCTGCGGGCAACGGCGCCGGCGGTGGGGCCCTGGCCAGCGGCGGGCTGGCGGCGCTGCGCAGCAGCGGTGGCACCGCGGTGGCCGAGAGCAGCCCCGCGGCCCTCACACGTGCCGGCGGCGTGGCCGCGGCGCAAGGCCAGCAGCGCGAAGCACGGCACGAAGGCGGCGCCAGCGCGGCGCTGCGCGGCTTCGGGCTCACGGCGCGGGCGCCAGCCGGCGGCGCCACGGCGGCCCCCGCCGCTGCGTCGGCCAGGGGCGGCCTGCAGACGGGCAGCACCGGGCCAGGCGGCCTGGCACCGGCCGACGACCGCCCCTACGGCTTCGGCCTGCCGCTGAAACCCCGCCGCGCGGTGGCGCCCGCATCCGCCCCCGCCGCCGCTGGACGGCGCTCGGCATCGGCCAGCCCCTGCGGCTGCGGTGGCGCGTCGCGGCCGTGGCGCAGCGCCTGCGGCTGTGGCCGCTGAAGCCGGAGGCCCCCATGCCCGTGCAGATCAACGAACTCTCGCTGCAGGTGGACGACGACGGCGCGCCTGCCGCCGGCCAGACGCCCCCAGCGCCCCTGCCCCTGGCCGCCGAAGCCTGGCGTGCGCAATGGCTGGCCGCGCGCCTGGCCGAGCAGCAGGCCCGCTGGGCCGCCACCGACCGCGACGACGAACGATGAACGCCCCGCTCTTTTTCAGCGCCCGCCCGCGCATCGACCTCGACGGCCAGGCGGCCGACAAGATGGTGCGCGACCTCGTGCGCCTGGAAGTGCACGCCAGCACGGCCGGCCTCAGCCGTCTGCGCGCCTGGCTCACCGCCATCGGCCCCGTGACCGGCCAGGCCGACGAAGGCCTGCAGTGGCTGGACGGCCGGCTGCTGCACCTGGGCAGCGAGCTCGCCGTGGTGGTGGCCGACGTGCCCCTCTTCGAAGGCCGCGTCTCCTGCATCGGCGCCAGCTTCTCGCAGGGCACCGCGCCGCTGGCACAGCTGCAGGCCGAAGACCGGCTGTGGGACCTGCGCCAGACGCGCCGCATCCGCACCTGGCAGGACGTGGACCTCGCCGCGCTGGCTCGAGCCATCGCGGCGGAACACGGCCTGGAGGCCGACGTGGACGCGCGCGGCCCCACGTGGGCCGAGCTGCAGCAGTGGAACGAAACCGACCTGGCCCTGCTGCGCACCCGCTGCGCGCTGGCGGGCGCCGAGCTGTGGATGGACGGCCGCACGCTGCGCATCACCCCGCGTGAAGCCCGCAGCGCCCCGGCGCTGAGCCTGGTGATGGGCAACGAGCTGCTGGCCCTGGACATCGACGCCGACCTCGCCCACCAGCGCAGCCGCGTGGCCATCAGCGGCTTCGACGCGGCCGACAAGGACAGCGTGCACGAAGAGGCCGACGAAGCCGAACTCGCCGGCCTGGCCGCCGGCGGCACCAGCGGCGCGCAAGCCTTGGGCCAGGCTTTCGGTGAACGGGCCACGCAGCGACTGCACGACGCGCCGCTGAACCGCGAGCAGGCCCGCGCCCGTGCCCGCGCCGAGATGCAGGCGCGCTCCAGGCGCTTCGTGCGTGCCCGCGGCCTGACCACCGGCAGCCCGAACATGCAGGTGGGCAGCGCACTGACCCTGGAACGCCTGGGCCCCCTCTTCGACGGCCCGGGCTACGTGGTGACCGAGCTCACCCACACCTACGACCTGCAGCACGGCTTGCGCACGGCCTTCGTGGCCGAGCGCGGCTGCATCCTGCACGGGGGCGGCTGATGGACCCGCAAGCGCCCGACGCCCTGCTGCGCTGGTACGGCCTCTACCCGGCACTGGTGGAAGACCTGCTCGACCCGCTGCAGCTCGGCCGCGTCCAGGTGAGCTTCCCGGGCTTCGGCAGCACCGGGGCCGGCGCGCGCTGCTGGACCACCCTGCTCTCGCCCTACGCCGACGACAACCAGGGCCTGCAGATCCTGCCCGAGGTGGGCAGCCAGGTGGTGGTGGGCTTCGAGGCCGGCGACCCGGCGCGCGGCTACATCGTCGGCGCCTGTTGGAACGGCCGCGCCGCGCTGCCCGAGGGGCCAGACACCGCCAACAACCTGCGCCTGCTGCGCACGCGCTCGGGTTCGGAACTTCGCTTCGACGACACCACCGGCGCGCCGGTGGTCACGCTCAGCACGCAGGCCGGCCACCAGCTCAGGCTCGACGAAGCTAGCAGCGAGGTCGAGCTCAAGCACAGCAATGGCTGTGTCATCCGCATCGATGCCGCGGGCAAGGTGACGGTGGAAGCGCACAGCACGGTGGATGTCTCGGCTTCCCAGGTCAACCTGAAGGCGCCGATGGTGAAGTGCGACGGCGTGCTCAAGTGCGAGACGCTGATCGCGCAGGCCGTGGTCTCTGCTTCGTACACGCCGGGCGCCGGCAACGTGTGGTGACGCAGGCATGAACACCGCCCCCTCCGCCCACCCCTGGCTGCTGCTGGCGCCCTGGTGGCACTGGCAGCCGGCCGATGATCCGCAGGCCGGCCGCGGCACCGCACCGCAGCTGCAGATGTTCGCGGCCGACGATTTCATCGAGGGCTACCTGCAACGCCCGCAGCACAGCCTGCGCTTCGACCCCGTGGCCGATGTGGTGGGCAGCGTCACGCGCCTGGGTGCGCCCATGCCCGCCGCGGTGGCGCGCGCGCAGGCCGCGCAGAGCTGGCTCAGCGGCGGCGGCGACGCGCTGCGCACGCAGGCCCTGCCGGCCTCGGCGCTGAACGAAGACGCCCGCAACGTGCGCCTCGTGGCCAGCGGCCCCCGCAAGCTGTACCTGCCGCTGCACGGGCGGCACTACCTCGTCAGCTGCAGCCTGCACTGCGACGAACGCTGCCTGCCCGCGGTGGACGCGGCGCAGGTGTGCGCCGCCGGCTTCGTCATCCGCCGCCTCTCGGCGCCCGTGCCGCGCGAACTGGAGCGCGAGCTCTACACGCTGCAGCAGCGGCGCGAGCAGGCCGCGGCCGAGCTGGATGAGTTGCAACTGCGCGGCCCGCTGCGCGAGCACCTGGCCTGGGCGCGGCGCCGCCGGCTGCAGACGCTGGAAGCGCGCGGTGAACTCGCCGCCGCGCGCACCGCCGCCCAGCAGGCCCATGCCGCGGCCGAAGCGGCTCTGGCCACCTGGCGCGTGCAACACAACATCACCCAACGCGTGGAGTACTGGGTGGCCGACCCGCTGGATGCCGACCGTGGCCAGTGGAAGCCCCTGCCCGCCGAGCAGCAGCTGGCCGGCCCGCCCGACGAGCAGTTCTTTCCGCTGCGCCGCCTGGTGGCGCCGCCGGCCGACCCCACGCACGACGCCACCGGCCGCACGCTCTACTTCGGCCACGTGCCCACCAGCAGCGCGCAGCGCGACGCCGAAGGCCGGCCGCGGCTGGACATGCACGCGCTCTACGAGATCCGCTGCTTCGTCACGCGCCGGCGCAGCGGCTGCACGCGGCCGCGCGCGGCCGCCGGCTGCCAGGGCCAGCGCGTGTGGAGCCTGGGCACCGAGGCCTTCCGCATCGCCAGCCCCATGGACGCGTTGGGTTGCGCCAACCGCCCCATCACGCTGCGCATGCCCGATCTCAACGAGCTGCTGGCCCAGGCCCTGGCGCGGCCGCGCGGGGCCTTGTCGAACGTGCGCGTGGTGCACAGCCAGCAGATCGCGCCCAAGGTGGTGGGCGGCCAGCCGCAGCCCGGCGCGGCCGGCGGCGGGGCCATCTGCCACTTCAGCATCCCGCTCATCACCATCATCGCGATGTTCGTGCTGAACATCTTCCTGCCGGTGGTGGTGCTGCTGTTCAACCTGTGGTTCCTGCTGGCCTTCAGGTTCTGCATCCCGCCTTCGGTCAGCGCCAGCGGCGACATCGATGCCGCGGCCAAGATCACCCCGCTGCTGCCGCCCAGCGCCGACTTCAGCGCCGGCGTCACCGTGGACGGCAACTTCCTCGACGAGAGCGAGGTGCGCGACGCGCTGCGCGCCGGTCTGAAGGCGCAGATCGAAGGCGACAGCGGCCTGGACGGCGACGGCCGCGCCGCCATCGACGCCCTGCCCGACGTGCGCCTGGCCACCGACACCCGCAACAGCATGGACAACCGCACGCTGCTGCCGGTGGAAACCGACGAGAACGGCCGCCTGCTGGAGCCGCGCCTGCCCAGCCCCAACGGCCCGGCGCCCGAAGACTTTCTCGACCACCCGCAGCCGCAACAACCGCGGCCGCGCAGCCCGCAGCGGAGCCTGGCATGAGCGAAGACCGCAGCCTCGTCACCCGCCACATCGGCTTCGGCCTGGCCTGGCCGCTGCTGCCGCAAGACGGCCGCCTGCCGCGCGCCGAGGGCCTGGCGCGGGTGCGGCAGGCGCTGCAGATGATCCTGGAGACCGAGCCCGGCGAACGCCTGATGCGGCCCGATTTCGGCTGCGGCCTGCGCCGCTTTTTGCAGCAGCCGAACAACGGCGCCACACGCGCGCAGATCGAGGCCGCGGTGCGCGAGGCCCTGCAGCGCTGGGAGCCGCGCATCGAGCTGCTGGACGTGGCCGTGGAGCCCGACGCGCAGGTGGGCAGCGCGCTGTGGATCCTGGTCGACTACCGGCTGCGCCTGGACGGGCGGCGCGACAACTTCGTCCACCCCTTTCACCTTGCGCATCTGGAGTAGGCGATGGACCTGCCCACCCCGCTGCTGGACGACGCCAGCTTCGAGACCCTCAGCCGCCAGCTGCGACAGCGCATCCCGGCGCTGACGCCGGAGTGGACCGACTGGAACGCCAGCGACCCCGGCATCGCGCTGTTCGACCTGGTGGCCCACGCCACCGAAGGCCTGCTGTGGCGCTTCAACCAGATCCCCGAAGCCACGCAGCTGGCCTTCCTGCGCCTGCTGGGCTTGCCGCTGCGCCCGCCCACCGCGGCGCGCGCGCTGCTGGCCTTCACCAGCAAGCAGCGCAGCGGCGCCTTGGAAACCCTGGCGCAAGACCTGCCCGCGCGCGCTGGCGCCGTGGCTTTTGCGCTGGAGCGCGAAACTCCCGTGTGGCCCGGCGAGGCGCTGGCCCTGCTGCGGCAGCGCACGGCGGCGCCGGCGCCAGAAGAGCGGGAACTGGGCGAATCATTGCGCCCCACCCTGGCCGCGCTGGCGCCGCGCCATGCGAGCGGCACCGCGCCGGCCTTCTACGACGTTGCGATGATCGACGGCCAGGCCGCACAAGACCCGGCACTCGCGGTGGACGGCTGCGTGTGGGTGGCCTGGCTGGCGCCCGAAAAGCCCAGCGAAGCGCCGCCCGCCTGGCAACGCGGCAGCCGCTTCACGCTGGGCTGGTGGCCCGCAGCAGAAACCACCGATCCCGACGACGACGCCCTCGCCCGCGCCGAAGCCTGCCCCGGCCTGGGCGTCGCCCGCGCGCCGCGCACGCTGGAGTGGCGCGTGCTCGCGCACGACTTGTTGAACGGCCGCGCCGATTGGCGCCCGTTGTCCGTGACGGCCGATGACACCGACGGCGGCACCCGCGCCGGCGTCATCGAACTGGAATTGCCCGCCGCGCCCGACGAGCTGCTGCCCCCGCTGGTGCCAGAGGGCCTGGAGGGCACCGAAGACTTTCCGCCCCCGCTGCCGCCGGCCCTGGCCGGGCGCGTGCGCCTGTGGCTCAAGGCCTGGCCCACACCGCCGGCCGCCGGCCAGCCGCGCACCCTGCCGCCGTTGCAGCGCGTGGCTGCCAACGCCGCCTGGGCTTTGCAGGCCCTGCCGCGCGGGGCCGAGTACCTGGGCCGCGGCGACGGCCAGCCGCAGCAGCGTTACCGCCTGGGCGCCGCGCCCGTGCTGGCCGATGCCGTGCTGCACCCGGTGCTGGTGGAGGTGGAAGAAGCCGGCGTCTGGGTGCCCTGGCAGCACGTCGACACGCTGGACCTGAGCGGCGCCGACGACCGCCACTGCCGCATCGACGGCGCCAGCGGCGAGCTGCAGTTCGGCCTGCGCAGCCCGCAACTCGGCGAACGTGTGCGCGTGGCCGGCTACCGCGTGGGCGGCGGCGCGGCGGGCAACGTCGGCGCCGGCGCCATCACTCGCTGCGACAACACGCAGGTCACCGTCATCAACCCCGAGCCCGCCCGCGGCGGCCGCGATGCCGAGGCGCTGGAAGCCGCGCTGCAGCGTGTGCCGGCCGAGGTGACGCGCCGCGACCGCGCCGTCACCGCCAACGACTTCCGCGCCCTGGCCGAAGCCACGCCCGGCGCCGAGATTGCCCGCGCCGAGGTGCTGCCGCTCTTCGACCCGCGCACCCGCAGCTTCGAGCGCACCGGCGCGGTCAGCGTCATCGTCTGGCCCGAGGCCGACACCGCCCTGGTGCCCGCGCCCGTGCCCGCCGCCAGCCAGCGCACGGCGGTGTGCACCTGGCTGGATGCGCGGCGCCTGGTGGGCACCGAACTCTTCGTGCTGGCGCCCAGCTACCGGCGCATCACGGTGAGCTGCGCCGTGGCCGTGGAGCCGGGTTTCGGGCCCGAGGCCGCGCGCAGCCTGGCGGCGCAGATCCTGCGGCGTTACGTCTCGCCGCTGCCGCCCGACGGCCCGCTGGGCCGCGGCTGGCCACTGGGCCGCGCCGTGCGCGACCGCGAACTCATCGCGGCGGTGCTGCAGGTCGACGGCATCGAGTACGTGGAAGCCCTGCGCCTGGCGGTGTGGCAAGACAGCGCCTGGGTCGAGCAGGCCACGGTAACGCTGCAGCCCTGGGAGGTGGTGGAACTCGCCGCCGTGCAGGTGGTGGAAGCCAGCCAGCCCCTGCCTGCGCCCCAAGACGCCGTGGCACCGCCGCCCGCCGCGCCGGCGGTGGCCGTGCCCGTCATCAGAGACCTCTGCGGATGAAGCTGCCGCGTGCCCCCGCCGCCGGTCTGCGCCTGGCCACGCCGCGTGCGTGGCAGCGCTGCGCCTTCGAGGCCTGCGCGCTGGTGGACGATGGGGTTGAGCTGATGTGGCAAGCCTGGCCGGCCGGCACGGCCGCCGCGCCAGCGCCCGATGCCGCGCTCGTGACCACGGGCCTGGCCTACGACCGCCTGGGACGCGCCCTGCGCGCCACGGCCACGGGCCTGGAGACCCTGCCGCTGGCCGAGCAGGCGCCGGCCCTCACCATCGCCGCGCCCCCGCGCTGGACCCCGCTGCCACACACGCCGCTGGCCGGCTGCGGTGCCGGCGCGCCGGCCGATGCGCCCGCGCCCGCGGCCCCCGGCGCGCTGGCCACCGCCGCGCCCGACCTGCTGTGGGTGGCCGAGCCTTCGGCCGCGCGCGTGTGGCGCTACGACCTGTGGGCGCGCCGCTACCTCGGCTTCCACACGCTGCCCGGTGCGCCCGTGGCGCTCTGCAGCGCCAGTGACGACGCCGTGCTGGCCTTGCTGCGCGCGACCGACGGCAGCGGCGGCCTGGCGCTGCTGCGCGCCTGCAACCCGCCGCAGATCCTGCCCTGGCCCGCCACGCTCCGCGAGCCGTCGGCCCTGGCGCGCGCGGCCGATGGCCGGCTGTGGGCGCTGCTGGCCGGCGGCACGCCGCAGGCGCGGGTGGTGGCGCTGGGTTCGCTGCCGGCGCTGGCCGAGGGCTTGTCATTCGCCGCACCGGGCGCCCGCGCGCTGGCGCTCGGCGCGGCCTTGCGCGACACGCCAGCCAACGCACAACAAGGCCAGCCCGCCGAACGCCTGTTCGCAGCCACCGCGCCCGGCGCGCCCTGGCCGGTGTTCACGCTGGACGGTGCCGCCGACCGCCCCGTCATCGCCCCGGGCTGGGACGGCGGCGCCATCGCCACCGCGCCCGATGGCCGCGTCGGCCACGTCGCGCAGGTGCAGGGCCAGCCTGAGCTGCGCTTCGCTGCGCCCACGCGGCTGGCGCGTGCCACACAAGGCCGCGTGCTGAGCTTCCGCTTCGACAGCGAACAGCCCGGCGCCGCCTGGGGCCGCGTGTGGCTGGAGGCCTGCATCGCGCCCAACACGCAGTTGCGCTTGCGCTGCCTCGTCACCGACGACGACAGCCCGGCCTTTAGCGAGGCCCCGCGCACGCCACCGGCCAACTTCGCCGCCGCGCCCGCTGACGATGGCCACCACCCCCCGCTGCCGGAGCTGGACGTGCTGCTGGCCCTGCACGAGCAGCCCTCGCGACCCTGCATCGCCAGCCCGGCCAGCGGCCTGCGCCCGGGCCGCGCCGGCTGGCGGCCGGCGCGGCCGGGTCACCAGTGGCTGCAAAGCTGGGTGGGCCACGGCGGCCCGGCTTTCGAGGGCAACGAACGCAGCCTCGGCCGCTACCTTTGGCTGGAAGTCGAGTTGCTCGGCGATGGCCTGCGCAGCCCGGTGCTGCGTGCGGTGGAAGTCGAACAGCCCGGCCACGCCTGGTTGCAGCAGTTGCCGGCGCTGTTCTCGCGCGAAGCGCAGGCCGCGAACTTCCTGCGCCGCTACCTCGCCGGCCCGGCCGACCTGCTGGGCGATCTGGGCCTGGATGCAGCCACCCGCCACCACCTGCTGGCCCCCGGCCACGCGCCGGCCGAGATGCTGGGCTGGCTGGCCGCGCTGCTGGGCCTGGCGCTGCAGCCGGCCTGGGGCGAGCGTGCGCGGCGCGAGCTCATCGCCGAGGCCGGCGCCATGGCCCCGCGCCACGGCACGCCCGAGGTGCTGCGCCGCATCGTCGAGATCCTGGCCGGCGTGCCGGTGCTGCTGCTGGAAGACTTCCGCCTGCGCCACCCGGGTGTGGTGGGCGGCACGGCCAGCCCGGCCGTCAGCTCGGCTCTGGGCGGCGGCCTGCGCCTGGGCGCGGCGCTGCTGCCGCCGGCCGAGGCCACGGGGGCTGTCGTCGAGACGGTGGAAACAGGCGCCTGGCGCTTCACGCTGCTGCTGCAGGGCGAGGTGGGCAGCGCACTGCAGGCGATGCTGGTCGATGCCGTGGAGCGCTTCAAGCCTGCGCACACGGCTTTCAGGCTGTGCGCGCTGGAAAGCGGCTTGCGTGTCGGCCGCGGCCTGCACCTGGACGTGGCCGCGCTCGTGGGCCCCGATTCAGGGCTGCCGCTGCCGGTGTTGGGAGGCACGCGCCTGGGCCGCGATGCCGTGTTGGGCCGCAGCGCCGGTGAAGCCGGCGGGGGCGCCGCGTGCTGACGCTCCACCCGCCCCGCAGCGGCGGCCTGCTGGCCGCGGGCGAAGCCATGCACACGGTGCGGCAGGCCACCGTCACGCTGGCCCACGCCGGGCAGGCCGCGCTGCTGCGCGAAGCGCTGCCGCTGGCCCTGCAAGCGGTGCTGGACGGCGTGGCGGCCCGGGCCGATGCGGCCGATGCCAGCCCCCACGGCGTGGGCGCTGCGGCCGACCCCGGCGGCCGTCTCTGGCTGCTGCGCCACCTGCCTTGCCGCCTGCGGCTTTCGCCGGGCGCCGATCTGCACCAGGCGGTGCGCGCGCTGGAGCGCGCGCTGCAGCAGGCCTGGGCCGAAGCCTCTGGCGGTGCGCAGCGGCTGGGTGGCGAGACGCCCTGGCTGGTGCTGAATGACCCCACCGAAGCCCTGCTCGGCTCCTGGGCCGACGCACTGGCCGGCCGCCGAGACCGCGCCTGGGCCTGGGCGCGGCTCGGCCTGTGGCCTGACGACCTTTCCGCGAGCGCGGCGGACACGCTGGCCGCGCTGCTGCGGGCCGTGGACCGCCACCCGCTGCTGAAGGCCATCGGGCCCGACCCCAGCCCCGCGCAACGCCGCCGCGCGCTGCTGGCGCACTGGCTGCAGCAGGGCCTGTTGCCGCGGGCCTTGGCCCTGCTGGCGCCCATGCAAGCCTTGCAGTTGGCGCAAGGCTTGCCGGGCCACGCGGCGCTGGCGGCGGCGATGGCCGAGCTGCAAGGCAGCGAAACGGACGCTGCGTCTCCATCGCTGCCAGCCTCTAGCGAAGGCGCACCAAGCCCGGCGTCCTGGGCGGCGGTCTGGCCCAGCGGCCCGGAAGCTGCAGCCTGCCGGGCTGCGCTCGCTCTGACACCGCTGCCCGCCAGCGCACGCCACTCGGCCGCGCTGTGGCTGGCCTGGCTGGCGCAGTTGCACGCCGACCCCGGTGCGCTCGGTGGGCCCTCGAGGCCGCGCGTGCAGGCGGGGCTGCAAGCCTTGGCGCAGGCCGCCCTGGCGCCGCGCACCACCGCGGGCCAGCGGCCGCCCCGTGAAACCGCCGCCCCGTCGCCCGAGCCCGCGACCGCGCAGCGCTGGCCCACGCGCCGCGCCGGCTTGCTGCACCTGCTGCCGCTGCTGCCCGAGGCCTTGCCCGCGCGCGACGAAGGCTGGTCGCGCGCCCGTCTGCTGCGCCTGGCGGTGCACGGCCTGCAGGTGCCGCTGGCCGACCCCGTGCTGGCCCCCTGGCTGGGCGCGCTGGCCCCGGCGCACTGGGCCGACGCGCCCCCTTCCGATGTCGACGGCAGCCTGGCCGCGCTGCAGGCCGACCTGGCGGCGCTGCGGCAGGCGGTGTGCACGCGCCTGCAGCGCCACCTGGCGCCCGAACGCCGCGCCGACATCGAAGCCGACCCCTGGCCCTGGCTGCTGCAGCGCCCCGCCACGCTGCTGGCCGCGCCCGGCCGCTGGGAGGTGCTCTTCGAAGAAGCCGACACCCGGCTGCGCCTGTGCGGCCTGGACCGCGACCCCGGCTTCCTGCCCTGGCTGGGCCTGAGCGTGGTGCTGCGTTATGAATGACCGCGCCCACGGCCCCTGGCTGCAGCCCGAGTGGGTGGCCGACGCCGCAGCGGTGCCCTGCGCGCTGCCCGATGCCGAAGACCTGGCGCTGCTGCAGACCGCCGCCGCGGCCTGGGCGCCTTGGTTGCCCGGCTGGGCCGACGAACTGGCCGCCCAGGCCGCAGGGGCCCCCGGCTGGCTGCCGCCGGGCCGGCCGCGTTACGCCATCGGCGCCGAGCCCAGCGTGGCCGAGCGCGTGCTGCAGCGCCTGTCTGCGGCTCATTCGCAGCCGCCTGAAGCCTGGGCCGCACTGCAGGCCGCCTGGCGCCTGTGCGCGGCGGTGCCGCTGTGCCCCACGCTGGCCGCCGGCCTGCGCCGCGAAACCGGCCTCTGCGCGCTGACGCCCGAGCACCTGGCCCTTGCGCTGCGCTGGCCTTTGCACCGCCTGCTGCCGCTGCTGGCGCGCAACCCGCTGCGCGAACTGGGTTTGCTGGTTCCCGCCGAGCCCGGGCTGCCGCTGGCCTTGCAGGGCCTGCAGGTGCCTGACGACATGGCCCTGGCGCTGTGGCAGCTGCGGCCCAGTGCCTCCACGGCCCCTGCCTTCACCGACGCGCCCGCCCCCAGCCCCGCGCTGGCGGCCTTGGCACGCGCGCTGCGCAGCCCGGTGCCGGTGCTGGCGCTGTGGGTCGATGCCAGCGGGCGCGGCCCCGCGCCAGAGAGCGTCGCGCCCCCGGCACGCCGCATTCAGGATGGCCCGGGGCTGGCGGCGGCGCTGGGGCGTTGCCTGGTCGATGAGGTGCTGCCCATGGTGGTGGTGGCCGATGACGCCGGCGGGGACCCTGAAGCTCTCGGCGCGGGAACTGCTGGCCCGAGCAGCGCGCCCTTGCAGATCCCGGCGGCCTACCCCGGCCCCGTGCTCGTGCTGGCCCGCCGCGCCAACATCGCGCTGGACCCCGGCACCCGGCCGCTGCTGGTGCAGCATGCAGAGCCCCCAGCGGCCCCGGCCCAGGCCCGCACCTGGGCGACGGCGCTGGCCCTGCCGCCCAGCCCGGCCGCCCAGGCCTGGGCGCAGCAGCTGGCCCGCACCCTGCCCTTGCCCGCGGCCGCCTGCGAACAGGCCGCCACCGACGCCCGCCTCGCCGCCACCCTGGCCGGCCGCGCCCCGGGCCACGCCGACCTGCTGGCCGCCGCGCGCCACCGCGCTGCGCTGGCGGTTCAAGGCGCGGTAGACCTGCGCTCGCCGCGGGCCACACTGGCCGAACTGGTGCTGCCCGCCACGGCGCAAGCGGCGCTGCAGCACGCGCTGCGTCTCTTCGAACACCGGCCCGAAGCCGGCCTGCGCCTGCTGCTGGCCGGCCCGCCCGGCACGGGCAAGACCTTCGCGGCGGAGGCCATCGCCCACGCGCTGCAGCGCGACCTGCTGGTGGTGGACGCCGGCCGCGTGCTCTCACGCTGGCTGGGCGAAACCGAGCGCCGGCTGGAGCAGGCCTTCAGCGCGGCAGAGACCGCACGCGCGCTGCTTTTCATCGACGAAGCCGATGCGCTCTTTGCGCGCCGCACCGAGGTGAAAGACGCGCACGACCGCTACGCCAACGCCGAGACGGCCTACCTGCTGCAGCGGCTGGAGCGTTTCCACGGCGTGCTGGTGCTGGCCAGCAACGCGCGCGGCAGCATCGACACCGCCTTCACGCGCCGCTTCGACGCCGTGCTCGCCTTCGACGAACCCGACGAAGCCGTGCGCGCCCGCCTGTGGGCGCAGATGCTGGGCCCTTGGCCCACCGCACCGCTGCCGCGTGCCGAAGCCGTGACGCTGCTGGCGCGCTGGTACCCGATGACAGGCGCGCAGATCCGCAGCGCCTGCCGTGCCGCACCGGCCGAGGCCGGCGCGCTGTCTGAACCGGGCCTGGCGCCGCTGCTGCAGGCCGTGGCGCGCGAGTTCCACAAGGCCGGCCGCAGCTTCCCGGGCCTGCCCACGCTGCCGCGGGGCTTGTCGCCTGCAGAGACTGCTGCGCCGCAGCCCGACCCCCTCACCTGAGGCCACAGCCCATGTCCGTCCAAACCTCCAGCCCCTGCACCGCGCAGCCCGGCGCCGATCTGCCCGACGACCCCGGCTGCGCGCTGAACTACCACTACGGCATGCTGCTCGGCGCGGCCGACCTGCGCACCGAGCAGGGCTTCCACATCGGCCAGCGCCGTCGCCACGCCCGCAGCCTGCACGGCCGCGGCGTGGTGCAGGGCCTGGGCGTGCAACTGCGCCCCGAGCGCCACGAACTGGTGGTGCTGCCCGGCCTGGCGCTGGACGCCCGCGGCCGGGAACTGGCCTTGGCCGAGGCCCACTGCGTACACCTGGGCGCGTGGTGGATGCAGGCGCGCACGCAGCCCGCCTTCGCCGCCCAGCGCGAACTGCAGACGGTGACGCTGCAGCTGCTGCTGACGCTGCAGCACCACGTCTGCGCCGACCGCCCCGTGCCCGCCGTGGCCCCGGCCTGCGAAGCCGGCGACGCCAGCGCGATGGTGGCCTCGCGCCTGTGCGAAAGCGCGCGCCTGGAACTGCAGGACGCCAGCACCCTGCCCCCGGCGGCGCACGGCGTGCCCACCGATGAATTGCCGGTCTACGCCCTGCTCGGCCTGGCCGCCACGCTGCCCGCCGCCGGCACCGACCCCGACACCGATTGGGCCGTGGCCGCCCGCGCCGCCATCGCCGCCGCCGCGCCCGAAGACCGCAGCGCCGCGGCCCTGGCCGCGCTGGACCGCGCCATCGCGCTGGGCACGGCGCGTGTGGCCGCACCCGAGCCCTCGGCCGAAGACCGCCTGCCCCTGGCGCGTGTACACGACCTCGTGCTGCAGCGCGAGCCCGACACGCCCGGCGCCCCCGAGCGCTGGACGGTGCTGGGCGGCCGTGTCGAACTGCTCGACCGCCCAGCCCTCTTGGCCACCGGCACCCTGCAGCGGCTGCTGGCCGCGCTGCTGGCCAGCACGCCGGTGGTCGCCGGGCCGGTGGTGTCGCCACCCTCACCGCCACCACCGCCACCACCGCCGCCCCCCGCGCCCACGCCCCCCGCACCGCCACCGCCTGCGGCGCCGGCCCTGCCGCCGCCGCTCATCACCAGCGCGGTCAGCGCGGCCGAGCGCCTCACGCTGCAGCTCGCCGTGCCCGTGCACCCCGGCAGCGCCAGGCCGGTGGCGGTGGCCGTGACCGAGTTCGACGAGGCCTTCGGCTGGCGCAACTTCACCGTGCGCCATGTCGACGTGGAAGACGGCGGCCGCCGCCTGCTGCTGACGCTGGGCCACCCCCCGCGCGAAAGGCTGCTGCGCGTGACGCTGTCGCTCGACGGCACCAAACCCCTGCTCGCGGCCGACCGCAGCGAGCTCGCCGGCCTGCACGGGCCGCACTTCACCCTGCACCTCTGAAGCCCTGCCCGGAGCCCCGCCATGCCCACCACCCCCACCGTTCCGACAGACACCGGCACCCTCGTCGAGCAAGGCACCCCGCTCGTGCGCAACCACTGGTTCGACGGCAAGTTCCTGCGCGCCGACGACCTGGCGCGCGACCAGGATTACCACCGCAGCGCCCAGCGCCTGGCCACGCAGGCCGGCGGCTTCGGCGTCGTGCACGGGCTGGAGGTCTCGCTGCACGGCAGCGAGATCCGCGTGCAGCCCGGCCTGGGCGTCACCGCCGACGGTGAGCTGCTGATGCTGGGCAGCGTGCTCAGCGTGGGCGTGGACGCGCTCATCGCGGCGAGCCTCGTTGAAACGCCGGCCCCGGGCAACACGGCTACGGCTGCTGCCGGGCCTGGCCACGCCGCCTTCGCACCCTGCGTCTCGGCCGGCAGCGCCGAGGCGCCGGGCCCGGTGGCCACCGGCTGGCGCCTGTACCGGCTGACGCTGTCCCCGCACCGCGCCTTGTGCGGCTTCGAAGACGTGGTGGGCGCGCTGTGCGACCGCGCCTGCGTCAGCGAACGCCAGCGGCCCTACCAGATGGAAGGGGTGCGGCTGCGCGCGCGCGCCGAGAGCCTGCCGCTGCCACCGCGGCCGGGCTTCGAGGTCGACGGCCGGCATGCACGCTCGCGCATCGCCTCGGCGCTCTTCGGGCGTGAAGACAGCGCCACCGCCCCGCTGCCCGACAACGGCGGCAGATTGCTCGGCCCGGCCTGGTGCAGCGGCGCACCCCACGCCGGCGGCAGCGAACTCACGCTCGGCTACCTGGTGCGCAACGCCGGCACGGCCGATTTCATCGACCTCTGGGCCGGCCGCCGCGAGCGCTTTGCGCCGCAAGCCCCCGGCTACTGGGAACGCCGCACGCGGCGGCGCCCACATGCCGACTTCATGGCCCAGGTGGCGCAGTTCCAGTGCCAGCTGGCCGGGCTGCTGAAAGACGGCGCACCGCCGGTGGACGAAGGCGGTGATTGCGAGGCGCTGCGCGGCCTGGTGCGCAACCTGCAGGCGCAGCTGGCGCAGACCTTGGGCAACGGCAACCCCGAGACCGTCGACTGGACGCAGGCCACCAGCGTGGCCACGATGAAGCGCCTGAGCGCCTTCGTGGCCCAGGCCGCCACAACCCTGCAAGGAGCGCCCGACCGCGTGCTGCTGGAACGCGGCATCGTCGAGGTGCCGCCGGCGGGTTTCCTGCCCGTCACGCCCAACGGCGCGCCGGTGCTCAAGCAGGTGCAGGCGCTGCTGGGGCCGGGCGTGCAACTGCAGCTGTGCAGCGCACCGCTCGATGCCATCGGCCACCTGTTCGAAGAAGCGCAGCACTCCGCGCGCAGCTCGCTCACGCGCGGCCTGGCCGACCCGGCCGACAAGCCGCTGCTGCAGATCATCGTGCCCGACGGCCAGGCCCAGGCCAGCGCACCCGTCGTGCCGCCGGGGTATGCGGTGGCGATGCAGGTCGACCCGGCCATCACGGTGCTGTCGCTGCTGCAGTTGCTGCGGGCGGTGCAGCAGCCAGGCCGGCTGGCGGGTGCCGCGGCTGCATCAGCAGCGCCCAGCGCCATGGCCCCTGGCGCGCCGGTGGCAGACGCACCCGAAGAGGCCTCGCTGGTGGCTGCGCGCACCCAGCTGGCGGCAGCACTGGCACGGCGCAACACGGCTTCCTTCAGCAGCCTGCTGCGCGAGACGGCCAGCGCAGCGGCCACGGCCACGTCCGCAGCGGCCGCTGCCGCCGCGCCGGCAGCCACCGCCATCGCGGCGCCCCCTCCGTCGGCCGCGGCCCCCGGCGCCGCAGTGCAGGTGCCCGCGGTGAACGTGGCGCGTGGCGCCGGCCGCGTGCCTGCCGGCGCCGCGGGCAGCCACGGCTTCACCACCGCCGTGCAGGGCCTGCCGGCCGAAGGCGAGGTGCAGAGCCAGGAGTTCGAGGCCGCGTGGGTCGAGGCCCAGATCGCCAGCGACCCCTTCACGGCCGCCGGCGGCAGCACGCTGGCCGTGGCGCTGCGCCTGTCGGAGGTGGACCGCAGCGACGACGACAAGCTGCCGCCCACGGCACGCGTGGGCTACACGCTCGGGGTCACGGGCCAGTTGAAGCTGGACGCCGACGCCGCCGCGCTGGAGGGCTTCCGCGCCGAGATCGAGGCCCTCACCGGCTTGAGCGGTGGCGTGCTGCGCGCCGCCTCGCTGCAGGCCTCGCTGGCTTACACGCTGCACGGTCTGGGCGTGCCGGGCACGCCCGACGGCCCGGTGCGCAGCGGCACGGCCGACATCGCCGTGCCCCGGCTGGTGCTGCAGCGGGCGGCCGTGGGTGGCGGCGTGCACACACTGGTGCTGCTGCCTCTGAACGAAGGCAGCCTGCTGGTGCTGGAGCACCTGCCCGCTGCCGGCGCCACGGCCGCGGGCCACACCCGCCTGCAGATGCGCATGATCACGCGCGCCGCCGGCACCGGGCCCGTGACCCACGTGCCGGCCAACCCGCCGGCCGCGCAGACCCTCACGGCCACGCTCGCCACCCTGCAAGCCGACGCCCAGGCGCTGGCCCCCGGCGCCGCGCCCCGCGTGGCGGCCGAGGCCGGTTTCGCCGAACTGGCGCGGGTGCTGGGCAGCGAACGGCCCAACGCCACTGACCGTGAACGCCTGCTCGGCGGCGCCGGCAGCGGCACGGCCGGCACCACCGGCCTGCAGGCCCTGCACGAGTGGGTGCTGTTCCGCCGCCCGGTGGATGCACGCTGCAACGGTTCGGCACCGGTGCCCGCCCCAACGCCGCAGCCGGCGCCGCCCACACCCACGCCGCCCGCACCGGTACTGACCACGCGCTACCAGGCCGCCGTGCTGCGCCTGGTGCCCAGCTTCAACGGCAACGCGCTGCAGACCACGCTCGACGCGCTGGGCCGCGGGCAGCTGCCCACCGACAAGGCGGCCACCTTCGCACTCGCCTCTGCCCTCACCTACAACGGCAACGCCGTGCTGCCCACGCAGACGGCGGCCCAGCTTTCGGCGGCCTTCGCGCAAGCCGGCTTCGGCCCGGTGCTGCGGCGGGCGGTGCTGCAGCGCGCGGCCGGTGTGGACACCACCCTGGAAGACAAACGCGCAAGTGAAATGGCCAACCTGCTCGGCGTGGACACCTCGGCCCTGTCGCTGCTGGCCCTGCCGACACTGCCGCCCCAGGTGCAGGCGCTGGACGGCGCCTTCGTCTACATCGTCGACCCGCCCAGCACCGCCCCGCCGCCGCCCACCGCACCGGTGGCCAACCACCGGCAGCGCATCCTGCTCGTCAACGCCACCGGCCTGGGCTTCTTCAACCAGCAGGGCGGCGTGGGCGTGCTGGCCACGCGCGCCGAGGTGACGCTGAAGCGCCTGGAGGCGTTGAACTCGCAGTACTTCGAGATCGAGGCTGAAGTGCGCCCCGGGCAGGTGACGCTGCTCGAAGGCCCGGGCAGCGACCTCAACGGCCTGCTCTCAGCCGTGCAGAACCGGGGCGGCATGAACCCGCAGGCGCCCCTGCCGGTGCTGCTGCGCGCCACCGATGGGGCCACCGACAAGATCACCCGCGCCAGTGCCGTGGCGGGGGATCTGGTGGTGCGGGTCGGGGGCAGCAGCCGGCCTGCCGACCCGGTGGTTTGCACGCCCACGCCGCCGCAGATCCAGAGCCAGCACGACGCGCTGACCTTGCTGTTCACGCGCAACTGAGGGCCGCCTCCCACAGCCTGCACCCTGCCCGAGCTTCCCTTCCACCGCCGCCATGGCCCCGGCCCCGCCCCGCAAACAAGCGCCCACCGGCAAGCCCGCCACGGCAGCACCGGCGCCGCGACCGCCGCCGGCACCGGCGCGGCCGCAGCGGCCGGAGCCCAGGGTCACGCCGCGACAAGACCGGGCTGACATGCCGCGCCAGCCGGCGGTGCAGCGCAAGACCGCGCTGCCCACCAGCCAGCCGGGTGATGCCGCCGAACGCGAGGCCGACCAGCGCGCCACGCAGGTGATGCGCAGCGCCACCGCCGTGCCCCCGGTGCGCGAGCGGCCGCCAGCGCCTGTGCTGCCCACACGCGGGCAGACCGCCGCCGTGCCCGAGCGGCCGCAGCTGGGCGCAGAACACCAGGCCCGCCTGGGCCCTGGCGAGCCGCTGCCGCAGCCCTTGCGCGGGCAGTTCGAAGCGCGTTTCGGGCGCGACCTGGGCCAGGTCCGCATCGTCAACGACGGCGCTGCCGCGCAGGCCGCGGCCTCCATCGATGCCCGCGCCTTCACCCTGGGCCAGCGCATCGCGTTCGGGCCCGGCGAGTACCAGCCCGACACGGCGCAAGGCCAGTGGCTGCTGGCCCACGAGATCACGCACGTGCTGCAGCAGCAAGACAGCAGCGTGCCGCGGCAAGTGATGCGCGGCGCCACCACCGGCGGCGCGGCACCCACCGGCGGTGCGCCCGCTGGCGGGGCCACGGCCGCCCCGGCCGGCGGTGGCAGCACGCGGGCCGCGGCCACGCCGGGCGCGCCGCGCTACGTGCTGAACACGCCGCTGCGCGTGCCCCCCATCAAGGGCCGGCACTCGGCCACCTACAGCACGCTGGCCCGCAACGCCGGCCTGATACGCCCGCGCGCCTACGACGCCAGCAGCCGCGGCACGGCGCAGGTGGCGCTGTGGACGGGCGGCGTGCAGCCCGACCTGACGCGGATCCCGGCCACGCACCGCCCGGCGCCGGGCTCGGCCTGGAACCTGCCGCTGCAGGTGGCCGGTGGCACCGCCGTGCGCCACCTGACGGCCGGCAACGACGCCGAACTGGCCGCTCAACTGCGCCGCCCCAACTGGGACGAAAACGGCCAGGCCATCGACTTCCAGGTCGACCACATGGTCGAGTACCAGCTGGGCGGCAACGATCACATCGACAACATGGAGCTGCTCGACCAGGCGCACAACGGCAGCGTCGGTTCGTCGTTCAGCCACGAGATCCGGCGCGTGGTGCGCGAAGAGCTCGCCACCGCCAACCAGCCGCCGGCCGTGGCCGGGCTGACGGTGCCGCCCAGCCCGACCGTGAGCTGGGTCTTCGACCACTACGACCTGGAGTTCCGCAACGCCACCGGCCGCGGCCGGGAATCGGCGCGCACCGAGGGCGGTGCGCGCTTCTTCAGCCGCCAGCACATCACGCAGCTGGAGCACGTGCTGGGCCTGCTGCCCGGCGGCGGCGGCGTGGCCGGCAGCGCCAGCCGTGTGCACGTGCTCTCGCCCAGCGGCAACCTCATCGTGCTGCGCCTGCCGGTGCGCAACAACAACGTCACCGTGCCGGCCGCGGCGCGCGGCGGCATCGCCGGCTTCGAGGTGCAGGCACTGAACCTGCCCGGCGGCCTGGCCAGCATCGCCGCCGCCGGCGCGGCTGCGGGCGTGGGCGCGCTCAGCGGGGCGCTGAACCTGGGCGCCGCGGTCAGCTTCCCAGCCGGCGCCGAGCACACGCTGCAGCTGGACAAGGCGGCCGAGCCCTACACGCTGCTCATCGCAAGCACCACCACCACGCCGGCCGGGCCCGACGGGGCGCGCAACGCCACGCGCGAGCCGGCCAACTTCGAGCCGCTGAGCCCCATGCTGTTGCAAGGGCTGCTGGTGGGCACCGGCGTGGTGGCGCAGGCCACCATCAGCCCCAGCCACCCGGCGCTGGCCGGGCTGCAGCTGCCCGCCCAGGTGGTGAACGGCCGCCTGGGCCTGTTCTACACGGTCGACGCCACCACGCTGGCGCAGCGCCTGCCGGTGCCGGGGCTCACCATCGACGCTGCGGCCATCACGCTGGGCTACGACGGGCGCGCCTTCCGCGTGCAGGGCGGGGCCGAGTTCAGCATCCGCAACTTCGGCACCGGCCACCTGGCCGCGGGCGTGGACAGCGAAGGCCGCTTCGAGCTGGAAGGCGCGCTGCGGCCCGACCCGCGCCTCTTCGACCGCGCCGAGATGCGCCTGTGGTACCGCAGCGAAGGTGGATTCGGCGGCGAAGGCAGCCTCGCCATCACCGACCCGAACAAGATCCGCGGCGTGCGCAGTGCCAGCGTGCGGGCGCGCTACGACGCAGGCGCGTTCTCGGCCGAAGGCAGCGTCGAACCGGCCATCCCCGGGCTGCAATCGGCCGGGCTCACCGTGCGCTACGGGCCCGACGAGAGCGGCGCACAGTCGCTGCTGGTGGGCGGTGATCTGCAGCTCGCCGCAGGCATCCCCGGTGTGCGCGGCGGCACCGTGCACGTGCAGGTGCGACAGACGGGCGAGGCCTGGGCCGTCAGCGCCAGCGGCGAGCTGCAGGCTGCGGTGCCCGGCGTCAGCGCCACGCTGCGCGCCAGCTACGACGAAGGCGCATTTTCAGCCTCGGTGGAGGCGCCCTTCACCGCGGGTGACCGCGTCAGCGGCACGCTGCTCGTGGGCGTGAGCAACCGCCCGGCCGACAGCGAAGGCCGGCCGCTGGAAGGCGCGGTGCCGGGCGACACGCTGCTGGCCTACGGCAGCGGCACCGCCACCGTGCGCTTGAGCGATGCGCTGCAGGCCGAGTTCGGCGTGCGCGTGGCCACCGACGCGGCGCTGTCCATCAGCGGCTCCGTGGCGCTGGCCGAACCGGTGACGCTGTTCGATCAGCGCCGCTGGGACCGCGAGCTGCTGCGCGTGCCCACCGTCAGCATCCCCATCTTCGGCGTGGCGGTGGGTGGCAACGTGGTGGGCATCGCCGCCACCATCGGTGGCGGCCTGCGGGCCGAGGCCAGCGTGGGGCCGGGCCAGATCGACGAAGGCCGCATCGCCATCACCGACTTCAACCCGGCGCAGCCCGAGACGCTGCACGCCACCGGTCGGCTGCGTTTCGTGGTGCCGGCCAACGCCGGCATCACCGGCCACTTGGACGCAGGCATCTCGGCGGGTGCGGCCATCATCCGCGTGACCGGCGGTCTGAGCCTGGGCCTGGGCCTGGGTGTGGACGCCAGCGTGGCCACGCCGGTGGACCTGGACTGGACGCCCACCGAAGGCCTGGTGCTGGCCGCCAGCCTGCAGGCCAGCGCCACGCCGCGCCTGCGCGCCAGCGTCAACGGCTTTGCCGAGGTGGTGGCCGACGCGCTGGTGACCAGCTTCACGCTCTGGCGGCGCGACTACACGCTGGCCGAGCGCGAGTTCGGCAGCGGGCTGCGCGTGGGCATCGAGGTGCCGGTGGCCTGGCGCCAGCAGACGGGGCTGGATTTCGATTTCGACCGCGTGCAGTTCCAGGTGCCCGACCTCAGCCCCGAAGGCGCGCTGGCCGCGCTGCTGCGCGACGAGGGCAGCGAGCAGCAACACAACGACGCAGGCTGAAACACCTGCGTGGCGCCCCCCGGGGCCAGGGTACAGACGCCGCACGCGTGGCGTGTTAGCTTCCTCGCGCCTTGATGGAGGAGCAAGAACGATGAAGCCGAACCGCAACCCGCTGGCCCTGGCCGCCCTCGCGCTGAGCTGCGGGGCCCTGCCCCTGGCCGCCACCGCCGCCACGCTGGACACCCAGCTCGTCGCCAGCGGCCTCACGCAGCCGCTCTATGCCACCTCGCCGGTGGCCGGTGGCCCGCTTTTCGTGGTGGAGAAGGGCGGCACCATCAAGGCGGTGAGCGGTGGCGTCACCAGCAACTTCCTCAGCATCAGCGTCACCAGCAGCGGCGAGCAGGGCCTGCTTGGCCTGGCTTTCGACCCGGGCTACGCCGACCCGAGCTCGGCCGGTTACCGCCGCTTCTTCGTGAACTACAGCGACCCGAGCAACCGCGACAGCGTCATCGCCAGCTACCGCGCCAACGCGAGCGGCTTGAGCGCCGATCCGGCCAGCCGGCAAGAGGTGATGCGTTTCGCTCAAGCCAGCTTCAGCAACCACAAGGCGGGCTGGATGGGCTTCAAGCCCGGCGACGGCAACCACCTCTACATCGCCACCGGCGACGGCGGCGGCAGCAACGACCCGAGCAACAACGCCCAGAACACCGGCGTGCTGCTGGGCAAGATGCTGCGCATCAACATCAACGGCGACGACTTCGCCAGCCCCAGCATCAACTACGCGATTCCCGGCGACAACCCCTTCGTCGGCGTGGCCGGTGCCCGCGGCGAGATCTTCGCCACGGGCCTGCGCAACCCCTGGCGCGCCAGTTTCGACCGCCTGACGGGCGCGATGTGGATCGCTGATGTCGGCCAGAGCGCGCGCGAGGAGATCAACTTCATCGACGCTTCCAGCGCCGGCGGCCAGAATTTCGGCTGGCGCGTGCGCGAAGGCGACATCGCCACGCCCACCGTGGGCGGCCCGCTGCAGCCCGGCATGGTCGACCCGCTGCTGGTCTACCCGCGCACCTTCGGCCAGTCCATCACCGGCGGCTATGTCGTGCGCGAAGCCGGTTCGGTGCTCTACGGCCAGTACGTCTTCGGCGATTTCGTCAGCGGCCGCATCTGGTCGATCAACGGCAACGGCAGCCCGCAGACCATGGCCAACGCCACCGACTGGACGGCCATGCTCGACGCCGGTGCCGCCGGCGCTTTGGGCAACATCGCCTCCTTCGGCGAAGGCGCGGGCGGTGAGCTCTACATCGTCGACTACGGCGGCAAGGTGGTGCGCGTGGTGCCCGAGCCGGCCAGCGTGCTGATGATGCTCAGCGGCGCACTGGCCCTGCTGGCCTGGCGCCGGCGCACCTCCAGCGCGGCCGCACACTGACCACGCAGCCCTTGCCGGCCCGGGGGCACTTCCTGCGCCAAGCGGCGCTGCTTGGCGGGCGTGGTGCTGCTGGGCAGGCGCCTCGGTGCGGATCGGCGCAATGGCCCTGCGCCGCCTGCCTGCACTGACGGCGCAGCCCGCGGTGGCGCCCGCCAACTCGCACCCGCACGGCGACAACTTTCTGGGCCACGGCGCCTTCGTGCAGACCGTCGGTGCGGCCTGGCCCCCGGCTGCCGCCTGAACAGCACGAACTCTTCGCCTGCATCTACGGGCAGTGCGCAGCCGCCGTGAAGGCGGACCCGGGCGAAGCCTGGTCGCGGCGGCGTGAGCTGGCCTACCAGGAAGCCGAGGAAGAGAACCTCTAGGCCCCGGCAGAGCCCAACTTGAAGGCCGAGACCGCCTGCACCAGGTGCTGGGCCTGCATCTTCAGGCTCTCGGCCGCGGCGCTGCTTTCTTCCACCAGCGCCGCGTTCTGTTGCGTCACGCGGTCGATCTGCGTGATGGCTTCGCCCACCTGGCCGACACCCTGGCTCTGTTCGGCACTGGCGCCGCTGATCTCGCCCACGATGTCGGTCACCCGGCGGATGGCGTTCACCACCTCGCCCATCTGGCTGCCCGCGCGGTCGACCAAGGCGCTGCCCTCGGCCACGCGCTCGACGCTGGCGCCAATCAGGCTCTTGATCTCCTTGGCCGCGGTGGCACTGCGCTGCGCGAGGCTGCGCACCTCGCTGGCCACCACGGCAAAGCCGCGTCCCTGCTCACCGGCGCGTGCCGCTTCGACGGCCGCGTTCAGCGCCAGGATGTTGGTCTGGAAGGCGATGCCATCGATGACGCCGATGATGTCCGCGATCTTCTGGCTGCTTTCGTGGATGCCCTTCATGGTCTGCACCACCTCGCCCACCACCTGCCCGCCACGTGCAGCCACCTGGCTGGCCTCGGCGGCCAGCCCGCAGGCCTGGCTGGCGTTCTCGGCGTTCAGGCGCACGGTGGCACCCAGCTCCTCCATCGAGGCTGCCGTCTGCTCCAGCGCACTGGCCTGCTCTTCGGTGCGCTGGCTCAGGTCGGCACTGCCGGCGGCCACCTGTGAAGACCCGGTGGCGATGCTGTCGCTGCTGTTGCGCACGGTGCTCACGATGCTGGCCAAAGGCGTGTTCATGGTTTTCAGTGCCGCCAGCAGCTGGCCCGCTTCGTCGTGCCGGCGGACTTCGATGCGCGAGCTCAGGTCGCCCGACGCAACGGCCTGTGCCACCTTCACGGCATGGCGGAGGGGGCCCACGATGGAGCGGCTCATCACCACCACCATCACGCCCGCAATGGCGGCGGCGGCCAGCATCAGGCCCACGCTCAGCAGAGCCGCGCGGCGGGCCTGTGCGTTGGCCATCCGCAGGTGCTCGGCAGACAGGCGCGCGATGTTCTCCGCCACCTTGTCCACGAGTGCCGCCGGTGCGCGGTCCATGCCCTTGACGGCGGCATCGCCCACGGCCGAATCGAAACCAGCCGCTGTGAAGTCCTGGAAGGCCTTGCGGTAGCCGCGCCCCATGTCGGCATGGGCCCGCGCGAACTCATCGACGAGTCGGCGCGCCTCGCCTTCGGGCAGCGACTTCAGCAGCTGCGCAGCCTGGGCGGCAACGTCGGCCTCCTGCTTCTGGAAGGCCGTCCAGAACCGCTCGAGCTGCTTGGGGTCCTTGCCGCGCAGCAGGGTGTTCTTCCACTCCTGCACCTGGGTCTTGAAGCCCACCAACATGGCAGCCGCGCGGCGCTCGTTGCCCAGGTCGACCTCGTTGATGTGCGAGATCTGAGCCAAGGTCGTGCGCAGCTGGTGCACGCCGAAAAGGCCTGCGCCAACCGCCAGCAGCAGCGCCAGGCCATCACCAGCGGCAGGCGGACGCTGATCTTGAGATTGTTCAACCAGTCCACGGGGTTTCCTTTCGGCAGTGGCAAACGCCGGCCGAGATGGGGTGGCCCGCAAGGTAGCCGCGGACGGTCGCGCTTCTGCTGGCCTTATCGGCAGCGCCTGGCATGGATCAAGGGCCGCCGGCCTGTGCCGCGAACCAAGTCACACCTGGCACGGAGTTCGCGATCTCCGGTCCCTCAGTTCGTGGCGGCGCCTGACGGCGGCCGCGAGAGGCCGGCGCCGCCGACCTGGCACTGGCAGCCGCAGCAGGAGCCCCCGCCGCGAGCTGTGCGGCGAGATCGGGCGCCGCCGCGCTCAAGCTGCTGTGGCAACCCGAAGGCGTGCCGTTAGACCGCCTGCGTGCGCCATGGCAGGCGCTGAAGCGCCCGATCGCCGCAGTCGAGATTTTTTACACACCTCCCTCCCCCATCTTGGAATCTGGCGTAAGTTGTTGATTTTTATGAGTGGCACAAAACGTGCATTGGTTTTGTTCAGGCATTTGCCCGCCCCATAGAAAGACCCAGACATGAAGACAACATCGCTTTTCGCCCGTGGACTGGTTGCTGCGGCTGCCGTGCTGGCCGTGGGCAGTGCCTCGGCGTCCATCGCCACCTGGACCAACTGGACCAGCATCGGGACCAACAGCGCCACCGGCACCATGGGTGGCATCGACGTCACCGTTACGCGCCTCGGCGGGGGTGCCATCAACACCGGCAGTTCGCAGACCGTCTGCGGCACCAATTACTGGACGGGCACGGCGTACACGAACGGCACGCTGAGCAACGGCCCGGCGGCTTGCGAGCAGGTCGCGCTGAACGATGCGATGACTTTGCGGGTCACGTTCTCGCAGTCGGTGGAAAACCTGTACATGGGGCTGCTGAGCGTCGGGCAACCTGGCGTGGCCATCACCTATGACTTCAGCAACGCCTTCACCGTGGACAGCGAGGGCGCTGGGTTCTTTGGCGACGACCAGACCAATGGCGTGGTCGGCGCCGGCACGCTGGGCGGTGGCTCGTTGACCATGCGCGAGTTCCACGGCGTGCTCCGGTTCACCAGCCCGGTCACGAGCCTGACCTTCTCGACCAACCCGAACGAGAACTGGCACGCCTTCACCTTCGGCCACGTGCCTGAGCCGGGTTCCCTGGCGCTGGCTGGCGTGGCACTGCTGGCTGCAGCCGGGCTTTCGCGTCGCCGCAAGGCCGCTTGACGCGGGACCTTCCCGCGTGCTGAAAAGGGCCGACTCGTCGGCCCTTTTCGCTTTTCGGCCGGCGCCACTTCTGCGCCGGCCGCCAGACCCGTCACGCCACCGGCGAACGCCCCCGGCCGGTCATTCCCACTCGATCGTGGCCGGCGGCTTGCTGCTCACGTCATAGGCCACACGGTTGATGCCGCGCACCTCGTTGATGATGCGGCCCGATACCTTCTTCAGCAGCGCGTAGGGCAACTCGGCCCAGTCGGCGGTCATGAAGTCGCTCGTCTGTACGGCACGCAGAGCCACCACGTAGTCATACGTGCGGCCATCGCCCATCACGCCCACGCTCTTCACGGGCAGGAACACCGCGAAGGCCTGGCTGGTGAGCTCGTACCAGGTCTTGCCGGTGGCTTCGTCGCGGAAGTTGCGCAGCTCCTCGATGAAGATGGCATCGGCACGGCGCAGCAGCTCGGCGTACTCGCGTTTCACCTCGCCCAGGATGCGCACCCCCAGGCCCGGGCCCGGGAAGGGGTGGCGGTAGACCATCTCCGGCGGCAGGCCCAAGGCCACGCCGAGTTCACGCACCTCGTCCTTGAACAGGTCGCGCAGCGGCTCCAGCAGCTTCAGGCCCAGCGTCTCGGGCAGGCCACCGACGTTGTGGTGGCTCTTGATCGTGGTGGCCTTCTTGGTCTTGGCGCCGCCGCTCTCGATGACGTCGGGGTAGATCGTGCCCTGCGCCAGCCACTTGGCGTTCTGCAGCTTCTTGGCCTCGGCCTGGAACACCTCCACGAACTCGCGGCCGATGATCTTGCGCTTGGCCTCGGGGTCGCTCACGCCCTTGAGGTGGCCGAGGAACTGCTCGCTCGCATCCACATGGATCACCTTCGCATGCAGCCGGCCCACGAACATGTCCATCACCATCTGGCCTTCGTTCAGGCGCAGCAGGCCGTGGTCGACGAAGACGCAGGTGAGCTGGTCGCCGATGGCGCGGTGGATGAGCGCCGCGGCCACGCTGCTGTCCACACCGCCGCTCAGACCCAGGATGACCTCTTCGCTGCCCACCTGCTCGCGTATGCGCTGCACGGCTTCCTCGATGTGATCGCGCATCACCCAGTCGGGCTTCGCGCCGGCGATCTGCAGCACGAAGCGCTCCAGCAGCGCCCGGCCCTGCACGGTGTGCGTCACCTCGGGGTGGAACTGCACGGCGTAGTAGCCGCGCGCCTCGTCGGCCATGCCGGCGATGGGGCAGCTGGGCGTGCTGGCCATCAGCTTGAAGCCCGGCGGCAGCGCCGTGACCTTGTCGCCGTGGCTCATCCATACCTTCAGCATGCCTTGGCCTTCGGGGGTGGCGAAGTCCTGGATGCCGTCCAGCAGCTTCGTGTGGCCGTGCGCACGCACCTCGGCGTAACCGAACTCGCGCGTCTGGCCGCTTTCCACCGTGCCGCCCAACTGCGCTGCCATGGTCTGCATGCCGTAGCAGATGCCCAGCACCGGCACACCACTGGCCCACACGGCCTGCGGGGCGCGCAGGTCTTCCTCTTCGTAGGTGCTGGCATGGCTGCCCGAGAGGATGATGCCCTTGGGGCCGAAGCTGCGGATGAAGTCTTCGCTGACGTCGTTGGGGTGGATCTCGCAGTAGACATGCGCCTCGCGCACGCGGCGCGCGATGAGCTGCGTGACCTGCGAGCCGAAGTCGAGGATGAGGATCTTGTCGTGGGTCATGGCGTCAACTCGTCGGGCCCGTCTCAGGCCGGCGTGGGGGTGGAAGGGGGCGCGCTGCGCGGCTGGGCGCGGAAGTGCAGCACCGCCATCAGCAGCGCCGCAGCCAGCAGCGCCGCGCAGAAGAACATGGGCGCGCCGATGCGCCAGTCGCCACGCGGCAGGTGCGACACCGTGCTCAGAAGCGGCGTGGCCAGTGCGGGAGCGATCACGGCCATCAGGTTGCTCAAGCCGCTGACGGCGCCCAGCGTCTGGCCTTGCTCGCTGCCGCTGGCCGCGCCCGACACCAGGCTCTGCAGCGCCGCGCCCACGGTGTTGCCGAGCAGGTTCATCAGGATGATGGCGTAGATCATCCAGCCCTCGGTGGCGAGGCCGTAGCCGATGTTGGCCACCATGGCGGAACAAAGCGCCAGCACGGCCAGGCGCTGCGGCGTCACCCGCTTCAGGATGCGGCCCAGCAGCACGCCCTGTACCAGCGCAGCCACCGTGCCCACGGCGAACAGCGACCAGCCGTTCTGCGTCGGCCCCCAGCCGAACTTGAAGGTGGTGTAGAGCACCCACACCGTGTACAGCGTGAACTGCGCCAGGCCCACACAGGCCAGCACCGGCATCAGCAGGCCCACGCCCTTCAAGCGTGCCAACGCGCGCAGCGAGCTCAGGGGGTTGGCGGCGCTCCAGGTGACGGCACGGCGCCGCTCGGCGGGCAGCGATTCGGGCAGCACGAACACGCCGTACAGCAGGTTCAAGAGCGCCAGCGTGCCAGCCACGAAAAACGGCAGTCGCAGATCGATGCCGCCCAGCAGCCCACCCATCACGGGCCCGAGGATGAAGCCGATGCCGAACATCGCGCCCAGCAGCCCGAAGCGGCGCGCACGCTGCTCGGGCGGGGTGATGTCGGCCACATAGGCATTGGCCACCGCGGCGTTCGCCTGCATGGCACCACCCACGATGCGCGAGGCCAGCAGCATCCACAGGCCGGTGGCCAGCGCAGTGGCAAAGAAGTTCAGGGCCAGGCCGCAGAAGCCCAGCAGCAGCACGGGGCGGCGGCCGTAGCGATCCGACAGCGCGCCGAGCATCGGCGCAGAGACGAAGCTCGCCGCCGCGTAGGTGAAGGCCACCCAGCCGTACCAGCGCGTCTGCTCGGCCGGATTGGCCGTGAACTGGCCCACCAACGCCGGCAGCACCGGGATGATGAGGCCCACCGCCAGGAAGTCGATGAGCACCGCCACCATGATGAAGCCCATGGCGGCGGGCCGGTCGCCGCCCGTGCCCGCGGCTGGCTCGGCGGCGGCGCTCATTCCATGCGGTAGTTCGGCGCTTCTTTGGTGATCTGCACGTCGTGCACGTGGCTCTCGCGGATGCCGGCCGCGGTGATCTCGACGAACTCGGCCTGCTCGTGCATCTGCGCGATGGTCGCCGCGCCGCAGTAGCCCATCGAGGCGCGCAGGCCACCGGCCATCTGGTAGATGATGCTGACGACACTGCCTTTGTAGGGCACGCGGCCCTCGATGCCCTCGGGCACCAGCTTGTCGGCGTTGGGGTTGACGGTCTCGTCGGCTTCCTGGAAGTACCGATCGGCGCTGCCGGCGCGCATGGCGCCGATGCTGCCCATGCCGCGGTAGCTCTTGTAGCTGCGGCCCTGGTACAGGATGACCTCGCCCGGCGCTTCCTCGGTGCCCGCGAACATGCCGCCCATCATCACCGTGCCGGCACCCGCGGCGATGGCCTTGGCGATGTCGCCGCTGTAGCGGATGCCGCCGTCGGCGATCAGCGGCACGCCCGTGCCCTTGAGCGCCGTGGCCACGTTGTCGATGGCCATGATCTGCGGCACGCCCACGCCCGCAACGATGCGCGTGGTGCAGATGCTGCCGGGGCCGATGCCCACCTTCACCGCATCGGCACCGGCTTCCACCAGCGCAAGCGCGGCTGCGCCGGTGGCGATGTTGCCGCCGATCACGTCCACCTGCGGGTAATGCTTCTTGACCCAGCGCACGCGCTCGATGACGCCGGCACTGTGGCCGTGCGCGGTGTCGACGATCAGCGCATCCACGCCGGCCTTCACCAGCAGTTCCACGCGTTCTTCCGTGCCTTCGCCAACGCCCACGGCCGCGCCCACGCGCAGCTTGCCTTGCGCGTCACGCGCGGCGTTGGGGAAGTTGGTCTGCTTGGTGATGTCCTTGACCGTCATCAGCCCGCGCAACTCGAAAGCCGGCGTGACGACCAGCACACGCTCCAGGCGGTGCTTGTGCATCAGTTGCTTGCCTTCGTCGAGCGAAGCGCCTTCGTGCACGTAGATCAGTCGCTCGCGCGGCGTCATGATCTCGCGCACCGGGGCGTCGAGGCGGCTTTCGAAGCGCAGGTCGCGGTTCGTGACGATGCCCACCACCGTCTTGCCCTCCACCACCGGGAAGCCCGAGACACCATGCTGGCGCGACAGCGCGATCACCTCGCGCACGGTGGCCGTGGGGGCCACGGTGATGGGGTCACGGAGCAGGCCGCTCTCGTAGCGCTTCACCCGTGCCACCTCGGCCGCCTGCTGCTTGGGCGTGAGGTTCTTGTGCACGATGCCGATGCCGCCCTCTTGCGCGATGGCGATCGCAAGGCGGGCTTCGGTCACGGTGTCCATCGCGGCCGACACCAGCGGCAGGTTCAGCGCGATGTTGCGGGAAAGGCGGGTGGAAAGGCTGGTGTCGCGGGGCAACACCTGGGAGTAGGCCGGCACCAACAACACATCGTCGAAGGTGAGCGCTTTGCCGAGTAGGCGCATGAAAAAGCTCCAGACGCAAAAGCGAATTATAGGGAGGTGGCGGCTGGCGCTCTGTGGCCTCGGCGGGCAAGGCTGCTGCGGGGCGGCTGCAACGCCCTGTGACAGCGCCAGCGCGCGCGGCGCGGCATTCGCACGGTTTCCGCGAAGGGCGCGCACTACACTGCCGGGATGCACACCCCGTTCGCCCCCTGCACCGCGCACGCTGCGCGGCGGCCGCCGCCGCAACGTGTGTTCTCGACACCCTTGCTGGGCCTGAGCCTGGCCCTGGTGCTGGCTCTGGCCGCGCCGGCTGCCCATGCGCAGTGGAAGTGGCGTGACAAGTCGGGCCAGATCAACGCCAGCGACCGCCCGCCGCCGCTGGACGTGCCCGACAAGGACATCATCTCGCGGCCTCCGCAAGAGACGCGCCGCACGGTGCTCTCGATACCCGGCGCAGCGGCAGCTGCTTCAGCGGCCTCTGCACCTGCAGCCACGCGCGCCCCTGCCGGCGAGCGCGAACTCGAAGCGCGGCGACGTGCCGCCGAACAAGAACAGGCTGGCAAGAGCAAGGCCGAAGAAGAAAAGCTGGCCGCACAACGGGCCGAGAACTGCCGGCGCGCCCGCGGCCATGTGGCTGCACTCGAAAGCGGCCAGCGCATGGCCCGCGTCAACGAGAAGGGCGAGCGCGAAGTGCTGAATGACCGCGCTCGCGCAGACGAGATGCGCCAGTCGCGCGCCGTCATCGCTTCCGACTGCCGCTGACCCGGCACGGTCCGCTGGGCCGGTCGACGCTACCGCCAGAGATCGTGAGCCGCTAGCGGCCCCGGCGAGTGCCGACGGCCTGCTGCGCCCGGTGCGTCTTGTAGCGCAGGCGCCGCGCCTCCTTCGGATCGACCAGCAAGCCGCGGTAGATCTCGACCCGGTCGCCTTCGCGCAACACCGCGCCAGGCTCGCAGGCACGCCCCCACACGCCCAAGCGCAGGCTTTCGGCCTGCAGCGCCTGCCGCTGAAGCACGCCACTGGCCTGCACCGCCTGCATCACCGTGGCGCCCGGCGCAAGTTGCAGTTGGCTGTGGTCCACCTGGCCGGGCGCGGGGCAGTAGACCAGTTCCACCCGCATCTCAGCGCTGGCCATAAACCGCCTCGGCACGGCGCACGAAGGAGTCGACCAGCGTGTTGGCCACGCGGTCGAAGACCGGGCTCACGACGGCTTCCAAGGCCACGCTGGAGAAGGCATAGGCGAGATCGAACTCGATCTTGCAGGCCGCCTGGTCGCTGCCGGGCCGCCCCAGGGTTCGAAAAATCCAGTTGCCCTCCAACCGCGAGAAGGGCCCATCGACCAGTTGCACCGCCACCGATTCGCCAGCCCGGTGCGCATTGCGCGTGGTGAAGGCATGCTGCACGCCCATGTAGGCCAGGCTCAGACGCGCGGTGACGCCATCGTCGTGCCGCTCCACCACCTCGGCGCGGCTGCACCAGGGCAGGAACTGCGGATAGGCCTGCACGTCGGTGACGAGGTCGTACATCTCGCGGGGCGAGTACCAGAGCAGAACCGACTTGCGCACGTGCTTCATACAATGCGTCGATTCTAGGAGCGCCTTGTTCAGCGGGCCCCCAGCCCGCAGATGAACCTGCCCGCGCCCTTGCCGCGCGCCTGAAGCGCCGACCCAGCACCCGACCATGGCCCACATCGCCGAAAACCGCCGCGCCCGTTTCGAGTACAGCATCGAAGAGCAGTACGAGGCAGGCATGGTGCTGGCCGGCTGGGAGGTCAAGGCCATCCGCGCCGGGCAAGTGCAGCTCACCGACGGCTACGTCCACATCCGCGATGGCGAGCTGTACCTCATCGGCTGCCGCATCAACGCCCTTCGCAGCGCCTCCACGCACATCCACCCCGAGGCCGACCGGACCAAGAAGCTCTTGATGCACAAGGCCGAGATCCGCCGCCTCATCGGCAAGGTGGAGCAGAAGGGCTTCACCTTGGTGCCGCTGAACCTGCACTACAAGGGCGGGCGCGTGAAAGCCGAGATCGCGCTGGCGAAGGGCAAGGCCGAGCACGACAAGCGCAACACCGTCAAGGAACGCGACTGGGAGCGCGAAAAGGGCCGGCTGATGCGGCACAAGGTGTCCTCGGGCGGCAAGGACTGAAGCCTCCATCGAGGGTTTCCACCCCCGCAATGCGGGTGTCCCCCCTTGAAGCACAGGGTCGCGCAGCACCAAGATCCTCTGCGCAAAGGTTGCGACAGCAGGCGTCCGGCTTAGCATTCGCCTCACGGCCTGCCCCTTCGGGCAAGCGGCCTTCCCGGCCCGGCCGTCCTGTGGAGACATCGCCCATGCCCAGCCTCACCTGGCGCCCCACCACCCCGGCTCCTGTACGAGTTGCGGCGCGGCCAGCCGGCCTGTGGGCGGCGTTGCTGGCGGCAGTCAGCGTGCTGCTGATCACCTTGCCTGCAGCGGCCAGCGCCCCCAACCTGGCCAACGAACCGCGCCACGCGCTGGTCATCGGCAACGCCGACTACACCACCGCCCCGCTGCTGAACCCGGCCAACGACGCCGCCGCCGTGGCCAAGGTGCTGGAGAAGGCCGGATTCAAGGTCGACCTCAAGGTCAACGCCACGCAGAAGCAGATGCAGGAGGCCGTCACCCTCTTCGGCGACCGGCTCAAGGCGGGCGGTGCCGGCCTCTTTTACTTCGCCGGCCATGGCGTTCAGATCAAGGGGCGCAACTTCATGTTGCCGGTGGGCGCCACCATCGCTCGGGAAGACGAGGTGCCCTACAAGGCCGTCGACGTGCAGCAGGTGCTCGACAAGATGGAGACGGCGAAGAACCGCATCAACATGGTGGTGCTGGACGCCTGCCGCGACAACCCTTTCGCGCGCAGCAGCCGCAGCACCGGCGGCGGGCTGACACAGGTGGACGCGCCCATCGGCTCGCTGATCGCCTTCGCCACTGCGCCGGGCAGCGTCGCCAGCGATGGCCGCAACGCCAACGGCCTGTACACGCAGCACCTGCTGGCCAACATCGAGCGGCCCGGCACGCCCATCGAAGACGTGTTCAAGCGCGTGCGCCTGGGCGTTCGCCTGGACAGCAACGGCAGCCAGGTGCCCTGGGAAAGCACTTCGCTCGAGGGCGATTTCTTCTTCTTTCCCGCGGCGCCGGGCGCCAAGGGTGGTCCGACGACCTTGCCCCCGCCCCCGGGCATCGAGCAGATGGCGCGGGTGGAACGCGCCTACGAACTGCTGCGCCAGGGCCAGACCGACGATGCCGAACGCATCTTCCGCGCGCTGGCCGGCGCCAGCCACACCGACATCGCCTGGATGGGCCGCGAAGGCATGGCGGAGGTGATGCTGGCCCGCGGCGACAGCCAGGCGGCGCTGGCCGAGGCCAACCAGATCATCGCCAAGGCGCCGACGCGCAGTGCGGCCTACCTCATCCGCGGCCGTGCCCTGGCCGCCGCCGGCCAGGTGCAGGAAGGCCAGGCCGCGCTGCAGAAGGCCGCCGGCGCACAGACGGTGGCCGATTTCGGCTGGCAGAAGGCCGAGGCCCTGGTGGCGGTGGGCAACGTGCAGCGCAAGCAAGACCCCAAGCTGGCTGCACAGACCTACGAACGTGCCGTGCGCGAGAACCCGCTGTCGGTGCCCGCCCTCAGCAACCTGGCGGTGGCGCTGAACGACAGCGGCGATGCGGCCAAGGCCCGTGCCGTGCTGGAGCGGGCCCAGGCGCTCGACCCCACCGACGCCGTCACCATCGCTCTGCTGCGCCAGACCCAGGAGAACCTGGCTGCCGACCAGGACCGCCAGCGCCAGCGCGCCATTGACGAATCGGTGCAGGAACTGGCGGCTCGATTCCGCAACCCCGCCCCGCGCCCGGCCGGCTCCGGCGCGCCCGACGACTGGACTTCGCCCGCTCTGGCCATCAGCGTGCTGCCTTTCCAAGACCTCACGCTGCCTGGCAGCACAGGGCGGGTGGGCCTGGAGGCGCTGCTCCAGCAGGAAGTCATCCGCGAACTGCAGGCGCGCGGCTTCACGATGGTGGAGCGGCGTCTGCTCGACAAGGTGCTGGCCGAAGTGAAGCTCGGCTCGTCGGAACTGGCCGACCAGGACACGCAGATCCGCCTGGGCAAGGTGCTGGCCGCGCGGCTCATGGTGTCCGGCGCTCTCAGCCCGCAGGGCAGCCCGCCCGGAGGTGCTGTGGGGGCGACCGTGCGGGCCATCGACACCGAGACCACGCAACTGGCGATGGTCAAGGCCGAGCGCCCGGCTGCCGGGCCTTTCAATCCCGGCGCGCTGGCTGCGAGCATCGCGCAGAGCGTCGCCCAGACCATCGCCGAGAAGTACCCGCTGAAGGGCCGCCTGGTGCAGGTGGATGGCGACGTGGCCATCATCAACCTGGGCAAGAAGCACGGCGTGGCCCCGGGCCAGCAGTTCAACGTGCTGAGCCAGGGCCAGCCCATCGAATTGAACGGCCGCATCCTGGGCTACCGCGAGACCCGTATCGCGCAGATCACGGTCACGGAAGTGCAAGAGCTGCTGGCCTTCGGCCGCGTCGCCGGTGTGCAGGCGCCGCTGGCGCGGAACCAGAGGATCATTGCGCGCAAGGAATGAGCAGACCGCGCAGTCCCGGGCCCCGGCCGCCCCGCGCACAAGGGTGCACGGGGCGCCGTCGCTTCGTGGTGGCGCTGGGCGTGTTCGGCTGGCTGGCCACCGGAGCGCACGCGCAGAACCCCGCACTGCCGGCCGTGGTGGTGTGGGACTACGAGAACCAGGGCACGCTGGCAGCGCCGCAGGCGGCGCATGCCGACTTCCTGCGCCGCTCTCTGTCAGAGAGCCTCACGGCCACGCTGCTGCAGGTGCCCGGGCTGCCGGTGGTGGAACGCCAGCGCCTGAAGGACCTGCTCGCCGAGCAGAAGCTCGGCAGCACGGCGCTGGCCGACGACGATGCGCGGCTGCGTCTGGGCAAGATCGTCGGCGCGCAGCGCATGGTCTTCGGCGGCTTCTTCGTGCTGGGCGATCAGGTGCAGGTGCATGTGCGCGTGATCGACACTGCCACCTCGCGCGTGCTCTTTTCCGACGAGGCCGTGGCCGCGCTCGCCACCGTGATGACCCAGGTGGCCTCACTGAACGAGCGACTGGCGCGCGCCCTGGGCGGGGCTGCAGTGGTGGCGCAAGGTCATCCGCCCGAACGCTGGCAAGCCTACGACCGCGCCCTCGCCCTGGCCGATGCCGGTGACTTCGACGCCGCCATCACGGCTTTGCAGCAGTTGCTGGCCGCCGACAAGAACTTCCTCCCCGCCGAACGGCAGCTCGTGGCGCTGCTGGAGCGTGGCGCACGGCGGTAACGCTTGCGTAACGCACCCAGGCCTAAGCTCCCAGCTGCCCCCGGACCGCACACGCCCTCACCTCGCCCCGCACCCAGCACAGGACGACGATGCCTTCCACCCTTCCCCGGCGCCTGCCCCTGACGCAGCCTTCGATGCAGCACTGGTCCGCCGCTCTGGTGCTGCTGGCGGCCGCCCTGCCTGTCCAGGCGCAGACACCCCCCGATGCCGGCCGTCTGCTGGACCAGACCCGCCCACCGGCGCTGCCCGCGCTGCCGCCAGCCACCGCGCCGCGGGTGGTGGACGCACCGGTGCGCCCCACGCTCACCCTGCCGGAAGGCGTCTCGGTGCAGGCCAGCGGCTTCCGCGTGAGCGGGGCCCGCTCCTACCCGCCAGAGCTGTTGGTCGAGATGCTCAAGCCCTGGCTCGGTCGGCGGCTCGACCTCAACGGCCTGAACGAAGCGGCCGGCGCCCTCACGCGCCACTACCAGCGCAACGGTCATCTGCTCAGCTACGCCTACGTTCCGGCGCAGCGCGTGGAGGGCGGCATCGTCGAGATCGCCGTGCTCGAAGGGCAGCTGGAGGCCGTGCAGATCGTCACCGCGCAAGACGTGCGCCTGCGCGACGAAGTCATCCAGGCCCACACCGACCGCCTCGCCACCCGCCCAGAAGCACCCCAGCCCGTGCTGCTGGCCGACGTTGAGCGGCAGATGCTGCTGCTCAACGACATCGCCGGCGTCACGGCGCGCGCCGCCTTCACGCCCGGCGCGCGCACCGGCGGCGCCGACATGGTGGTGTCGGTGGCCGAAGACGAGCCCTTGAGCCTGCGCGTGACGGCCGACAACCATGGCGCCAAGTCCACCGGCGAGGTGCGCGTGGGCCTGGGTCTGCAACTGCGCAACGTCTCGGGCTGGGGCGACCAGACCGATGCGCGCGCCATGGTCTCGCGTCAGGGCGGGCTGGTCAGCGGCAGCCTGTCGACCCTCGTGCCCGTGGGCGGCGACGGCCTGCGCCTGGGCGCCAGCCTCTCGCGCCTGAGCTACGAGCTTGCCGGCAGCTTCCGTGAGCTCGGCGCCACGGGCCATGCCAACACCTTCGGCGTGGAACTGAACTACCCGCTGGTGCGCTCGACCGACACCAACCTCGGCCTGCGTCTGGCCGGCGAGATGAAGCAACTGCGCGACGAAGTGCAACTCGTGGGCCGCAGCGTGCCCAAACGCAACAGCACGCTGGAAGCCACGCTCAGCGCCGACCACCGCGACAGCTTCGGGGGCGTGTCGGCCGGCCGCATCAGCGCCTCCCTGGGTTCGCTGCGCCTGCTCGACGACGCCCAGCGCGCCACCGACGCTGCCGGTCTGCAGACCGCCCGCTCCTACGGCAAGCTCGGTTTCCAGGCGGTGCGCCAGCAGACCCTGAGCGGCCCCTTCAGCGTGGTGCTGCGCGTGGCCGGCCAGGCCAGCGGCGGCAACCTCGACAGTTCCGAAAAGTTCAGCCTTGCCGGACCGGGCGCCGTGCGGGCCTACGCACCCGGTGAAGCCTCGGTCGACCAGGGCGCGCTGGTCAGCGTGGAAGCGCGCTACGCCCAGGCCTACCTCGGTGGCAGCGTCACCTGGGCGCTGTTCCACGACCGCGCCGAAGGCCGCATCAACCGCCAGCCCACGGCGCAGTTGCTCGTTGGGAACGAGCCGCGGCTGTCGGGCACAGGCTTGTCCGTCCAGTGGAGCGGCGCCGATCTCGGCCTCAGCGCCTCCATCGCCTGGCGGGGCACGCGCGTCCCCACGGCCGAAGGCGGCGACCCCAAGCCCCGCGTCTACCTGCAAGTCGTGCTTTCGCCATGAAGTGCGCCGGCGCTGCCCCCCTGACGCCCGCCGCACGGAGCCCTGCCATGCCCACCCGCCCTGCTGCACCTGCCACGCCCCCCTCCACTGCAGTTCTGACCGCGGCACGCGCCCCGCGGGCGGCGCGCCGCCGCACCCGCCGCCTGCGGCCGCGCCTGCTGCGCCTGTCGCGCCTGCTCGCCTGGCTGCTGGCCGCCTGGGCCGGCCCGGGCACGCTGGCCTTGGCACAGGTGGCCCCGGGCAGCCTGCCCAGTGGCGGCCAGGTGGTCGTGGGCAGCGGCACCCTGGTGCACAGCCCCAACCTGCTGGTGATTCAGCAGAACACGGCCAGGCTCGGCCTCGACTGGCAGAGCTTCAACATCGGCAGCGGCGCCACGGTCGAATTCCGGCAGCCCAGTGCCAGTTCAGTGGCACTGAACCGCGTGCTCGGCCACAGTGGCACCGAGATCTACGGCCAGTTGCGCGCCAACGGCCAGGTCTTCCTGACCAACCCCAACGGGGTGCTCTTCGCGCCGGGTGCGCGCGTCGATGTGGGCGGCCTCGTGGCGAGCACCCTCGACATCACGCAGCAAGACTTCGCTGACGGGCGCTATGTCTTCAGCAGCACCAGCGCCGGTGGCACCGTGCGCAACCAGGGCAGCCTGAATGCCAGCACGGGCGGCTATCTCGCGCTCTTCGGGCAGCAGGTGGTGAACCAGGGCGACATCCAGGTCGACGCAGGCTCGGTGGTGCTGGCCTCGGGCCGCGCGGCCACCGTCAGCATCAGTGGCAGCGGCCTGATCTCTGCGGCGGTCACGCCGGGCCTCGTCAGCGGGCAGGTGGACAACGCCGGCCGCATCCAGGCCGATGGCGGCGTGGTCACGCTGAATGCCCGCTCGGCGCAGGACATCGCCGGTTCGCTGGTGAACAACAGCGGCATCGTGCGGGCCAACACGCTGGTCGAACGCGGCGGCGAGATCTGGATCACCGGTGACCAGGTGGCGAGCAGCGGGACGCTGCAGGCAGCCGCGCCGGCACGCGGCAACGCCGGGCAGATCACCGTGAAGGGCGACATGGTCTCGGGGCGCCTGGCGCTGGCAGGCCAGATCGACGTCAGCGCCGCGAACGGGCGCGGCGGCAATGTCGAGACCTCGGCAGCCCATGTCGGCATCGCGCGCAGCACGCAGGTGGACAGCCGCGGCAGCGTCGGCACCGGCCACTGGCTCATCGACCCCACCGACTTCACCGTCGCGGCCGGCAATGGCGCGCAAACCACCTCGGGCATCGGTGCCGACACACTGGCCAGCAACCTCGCGTCCACCAGCATCACGCTGGCGACCGCGCCCACGGGCAGCGAGCCGGGCGACATCCACGTCAATGCCGACGTCACCTGGGGCAGCAACAACACGCTCACGCTGCAGGCCAGCCGGAACATCAAC
Organism: Rubrivivax rivuli; assembly: GCF_004016505.1. Classification (GTDB taxonomy): domain Bacteria; phylum Pseudomonadota; class Gammaproteobacteria; order Burkholderiales; family Burkholderiaceae_C; genus Rubrivivax; species Rubrivivax rivuli. The sequence goes on from NZ_SACR01000003.1 coordinate 391,908, forward strand.
CTGAATGCCAGCCTCACCGCCACCGGCACCAGCGCCGGGCTCGTGCTCACGCCGGGCACGGGCGGTTCGCTGCGCATGCTGACCACCGACACGCTCAGCCCCAAGATCACGCTCAGCGGCGCCAATGCCACGCTCAACATCGCCGGCCAGGCCTACACCCTGGTGCGCGACGTGGCCGGCCTGCAGGCCCTGCAAAGCGGGCTGGCCGGCCGCTACGCGCTGGCGGTGGACATCGACGCCAGCAGCACCGCCACCAACGGCTTCACGCCCATCGGCAACGAGGCGGGCACCAGCGTCACCACCACCAACGCCTTCACCGGCACCTTCGAAGGTCTGGGCCACACCATCACCGGCCTGACCATCAACCGCAGCGGCGGCACGGCCAACGCCGTGGGCCTGTTCGCGAGCACGAACAACGCCACCTTGCGCAACTTCCAGCTCGTGGGCGGCGCCGTGAGCGGGCGCATGTTCGTGGGCGCGGTGGCGGGCTACACCAACGGCAGCACCACGCTGAGCAACGTGCGCAGCAGTGCCACCGTCACGGCCACCACCACCGACGGCAGCGCGGTGCGGGCCGGTGGCCTCGTGGGCCTGATGGCCGGCAGCAACGCGGCTGCGGGCGTGAGCGACAGCGTGGCCACCGGTGCGGTCGGCGCCACCGTGGCGAACAACACCACCGCCAACGTCGGCGGCCTTGTGGGCGAGGTGGACGCCGGCAGCCTGAGCCTGGTGCGCAGCACGGGCGCGGTGACGGTGTCGCTTGCCTCAGGCACCAACGACGTCAACATCACCGCTGGCGGCCTGGTGGGCCGCCACAGCGGCGGCGCCATTGCCAATGCCACGGCCACGGGCAACGTCTCCGGCGGCCGCTACACCGGCGGCCTGGTGGGCTACCTCGACGCGGGCAGCCTCAACACCGTGCGCAGCGACGGCGCCGTGTCGGGCAGCGGCGACGCCGGCGGCTTGCTGGGCTACGCCACGGGCACGGGCTCCTTGACCACGGCCGAGGCCCGCGGTTCGGTGACGTCCAGCAGCACCACCTCCTACAGCGTGGGCGGCGCCGTCGGCTACCTGGCCTTGACCGGCGCACTCAGCGGCATCACCGCCGCAGGCAACGTGAGCGGCGGCAGCTTCACGGGCGGCGTGGTCGGCTACTACAACCCGACCACCGCCATCTCAGCCGCCACCCTGGGCAGCGTGAACCACGCGACCAAGACCATCACCGGGGGCGCCTGGGTCGGGGGCTTCATCGGCTACATGAACCAGGCGGCCTCCGTCACGGGCCTGAGCGCCTCGTCCACCGTCGTGGCCACGGCCACGGGCGGTGCCGCAGGCGGCATCATCGGTCGCAGCAGCGGCGCGGTCTCGGGCAGTTCTGCGGGCGGCAGCGTCAGCGGTCCGGCCGCGGTGGGCGGCCTGGTGGGCGTGGCCGCGGGCAGCGGCGGCCTCAGCGGCTCCAGCGCCAGCGCTGCCGTCAGCGGCACGGGCACCGCCGGTGAAGTCGGCGGCCTCGTGGGCCGCTACAACAACACCGGCAACCTCGACGGCGGCAGCGCCAGCGGCGCCGTGCAAGGCGGCAGCGGCACCTCGGGCATCACCGGGGGCCTGGTGGGCAACTTCGACAGCACCGCCAGCATCGTCAATGCCAGCACCGCCCTCACCAACACGGTCACGGGCTTCGGCGATGTCGGTGGCCTGGTCGGGCAAGCCTACGGCACCGGCACCGCCGCCATCACCGGGGCCACCGTGCGTGGCACGGTGCAGGGCGGCACGGCCGGCGGCGTTGGCGGGCTGGTGGGCGAATTCGGCATGGCTGGCGGCTGGAGCAGCGTCACGGTGGAAGGCGCCGTCACTGGCGGCCTGTACACAGGCGGCCTGGTGGGCTACTACGCAAGCAGCGCCCCCATCACCAACGGCACCTACACCCCTGCCAGCGTCACGGGTGGCGGCTACGCGGGCGGCATCGTCGGCTACATGGCCAGCAGCGCGGCAATCGCGGGCACGTCGGCCGCGAACCCCTGGGTGATCGGCACGCAGGTGACCGCCACCAGCACCAGCGGTGCGGCAGGCGGCCTGGCGGGGCGCACCGCGGGCAGCGTGTCCAACATCCGCACCACGGGCACGGTGACCGGTGCAGACGCGGCTGGCGGCGTCATCGGCCGCGCCGACGGCACCGGCACGCTCACGCAGCTGCGCGCCACCGGCAATGTCAGCAGCAGCTCGGCGGACGCTGGCGTGGGCGGCGTGGTGGGCACGCTGTCCTTCGCAGGGTCCGTGAACAACGCCACCGGCACCGGCACCGTGAGCGGCGGCCGCTATGGCGGCGGCGTCATCGGCTACTTCAACGGCAGCGCGGCGCTGCAGACCCTGCGCGGCGAAGGCGCCGTCAGCAGCGGCGGCGATGCCGGCGGCGTGGTGGGCTATGCCGGCGGCAGTGGCTCCATCACCGATGCCGACGGCCTGGGCAACGTCACCAGCACCGATGCGTCCAACTACAGCGTCGGCGGTGCGATCGGCTACTTCAGCCTGTCCGGCGGCCTGGGCGACATCACCGCGGCAGGCAACGTGAGCGGCGGCGCCCAGACGGGTGGCGTGGTGGGCTACTACGCGGCCAGCACGGCGTTGACCGGCACGTCGTTGAGCTACACCAACAGCGCCAGCCGCACGGTGACCGGCGCCTACTGGGTGGGCGGCCTCATCGGCTACAGCAACGCCAGCAGCATCACGGGGCTCAGTTCGGCGGCCACGGTGGCCGTCAGCGGCACCTCCAGCAGCGCTTCGGCCGGGGGCCTGGTGGGCCGTACCGGTGGCTCTGTGATCTCCAGTTCCGCCTCCGGCTCCGTCACTTCGCCCGGGCGCGCCGGCGGCTTGGTCGGCCAGGCCGACGGCACCGTGAACTTCACCGACAGCTCGGCCAGCGGTGCGGTCAGCGGCGCCAACATCGCTGGTGGCTTGATCGGCTACGCCACCGGCACGGCGCAACTGCTGCGTGCCGGTGCCACGGGCACGGTCTTCACGCGCGCCACCGGGGGTGGTCTGGTCGGCGTGCTCGACAGTGGCGGCATCACCGACAGCAACGCCAGCGGCACGGTGTCGGGTCTCAGCGACGGCGTGGCCTACGTCGGCGGCCTGGTCGGCCAGTACGGCAGCGGCTGCTATTTCTGCACCTTGAACGCCAACTTCACCATCACCAACAGCCACGCCACGGGCGCCGTGCGTGCCGACGCCAGCGCCTTTTACGCAGGCGGCCTCATCGGCTATGTCTACTCGGGTGTGCTGGTCGGTGTCACGGCCTCGGGCAACGTCACGGCCGTCGACAGCCTCAATGCGAACAGCAACGAGGCTGTCGGAGGCCTGGTGGGCTACTTCGGCAGCTACAACCAGCGCAGCAGCATCACCAACAGCAGCGCCAGCGGTGCGGTCACCGGGGGCTACTACAGCGGCGGCCTGGTGGGCCAATACCTGGGCGGCGCCTTGAGCAACAGCAGCGCCTCCGGTGCTGTCAGCGGCGGGGTGGAAAGCGGGGGCCTCATCGGCTACGCCAACCTGTACGGGCCGATGACCAACGTCTCGGCCTCGGGCGCGGTCACCGCCTCCGGCACCGCCGGCAGTTCGCGCGTGGGCGGGCTGGTCGGCCGCATGTACTTCTACACGCCGGACAACATCACGGGCGGCAGCCTGACCAACGGTTCAGCGAGCGGCAATGTCATCGGCACCGCGGGGTCCGGCGAAGCCGGCGGCCTGATCGGCTGGCTCGGCGCCTACAACGCCGAGACCGGCCCCGTGAACGACAGCCGGGCCACCGGCAACGTCACCGGTGGCAACACGACCGGCGGCCTCATCGGCTATTTCGACAACGGCGGCGGCCACTCGGCGCTGCTCAACAGCCACGCCACGGGCTCGGTCTCGGGCGGCGCGGTCGTCGGCGGGCTGGTCGGCAACTACAACCGCACGGCCGCCACCGGCCGCGCCGACGACATCACCAACAGCTACGCCACGGGCAACGTCAGTGGCTCCACCTACCTTGGCGGTCTGGTCGGCCTCTTCGACGGACGGCATGGCATCCTGGGCAGCTACGCGACGGGCGACGTGCTCGCCAACTCCTCCATCAACGACAAGTACCTCGGCGGCCTGGTGGGCTACTACAACACCCGCCACACCAGCACCAGCAACCTGACGGACATCAACGCCAGCTACGCCACCGGTCGCGTCAGCCTGCAGCCCGGCAGCGTGCTGGCCAGCTTTGCCGATGTCTACGCCGGCGGCCTGGTGGGCTACATGCTGGGGCAGACCGCTGGCAACGCCGTGGTGGATGCCTATGCCACCGGCGCCGTCACCCTGGCGGCCACGAGTGGCAGGCTCTATGCCGGCGGCCTGGTGGGCTACGCCACCGGCGGCCAGAGCGTGCTGCGCGGCTACGCCACGGGTGCCGTTTCGGCCACGGGCGGCACCTCGCGCAATGCCGGCGGCCTGCTGGCGGGCCGCGCCAGCACCGTCAGCGTGGTGACCGACAGCCACTGGGACAGCACCACCACCGGCCAGGCCAGCAGCCTGGGCGGCGGCACGGCCCGCAGCACCGCCGAGATGCGCCAGGCCACCAGCTTCTCGGGCTGGAGCCTCAACACCGGCGGCACCGGCGGCACGGTCTGGCGCCTGTATGAAGGCCAGACAGCCCCGCTGCTTTCGCGCTTCCTCACGCCACGCACGCTCACGCTGGCCGATGCCAGCAAGGTCTACGATGGCACGCGCTCCTTCGGCAACGCCACCCTCACCGCCGTCAATGGCGCCATCGACCGCCCCGAGCGCATCTTCGTCACCACGACCTCGGCCGATGTCGGCAGCTACAGCATCGGCGCTGCAGGCGTCTACTCGGTGCAGAACGGCTACGACCTCACCGTCAGCGGCAGCGCCACGCTCACCGTCACGCCCCGGCCCATCACCCTGGCCGGCGTGGTGGCCGACAAGGTCTACGACGGCACCCGCAGCGCCACGCTGCTGACGACGGCGCAGCCCGCAGGGCTGGTGGCCGGCGAGACGCTGACCGTCAACACCACGGGCGCCAGCGCCACCTTCGACACCCGCAACGTCGGCCAGAACAAGGCCGTCACCATCACCGGCCTCAGCCTGGCGGATGGCACCGGCAAGGCCTCGAACTACACCCTCGCCAGCGCCAGCAGCAGCACCGCCAGCATCACGCCTGCGCCCTTGAACGTGGGCGGCTTCACCGCCACCTCACGCGCCTACGACGGCTCTGTCACCGTGGCCGTCAGCGCCAATGGCGGCACCGTCAGCGGGGTCATCGGCAGCGACGACGTCACGGCCAACGTCAGCGGCGTGACGAGCGGCACCGTGGCCAACAAGAACGTCGGCACCGCCAAGCCCGTGACGGTGCTCGGCGCCACCCTCACCGGCGCCGACGCCGGCAACTACACCATCGCCGGCATCAACGCGGTCACCGTGAACATCACGCCACGCACGCTCACCGTCAACGGGCTGCGCGGCAACAACCGCCAGTACAACCAGAGCACCGCGGTCAGCGTGCCCACCTCCACGGGCGAGCTCAGCGGCGTGGTCACGGGCGACGTGCTGCAGCTTCGCAGCACCACGATCAACGCCACCATGGCCGACCGCCACGCCGGCACCGGCAAGGCTGTGGCTGTGCCCGGCAGCAGCCTGCAGCTGCGTGGCGTGGATGCCGCCAACTACGTGGTGGGCGACGCCACGGCCACGGTCGACATCGCGCGGGCCATCGTGTATTTCTATGCCGACTACTTCGGCAGCAGCAACGACAAGGTCTACGACGGTAACGCGCTGGCCAGCGGCGTCACCCCCTACGCCTACCCGAGCACCGTGGGCAGCTACCTGCTCGCCGGCACGACGACCTACGGCCTGGACAACCTCGTCCTCACCTACGACACGCCGCGCTACGCCGACAAGAACGTCTCGTACAGCGGCACCACGGTCATCAGCAAGACGATCACGGCCAGCAACGCGGCCCTCGGCGGCACCGACGCCGGCAACTACGTGCTCGACAGCACCAGCGCCACCACCTCGGGCCGCATCACGCCGCGCTCGCTGGCCGTGACAGGCGTGAGCGCCACCAGCCGCGCCTACGACGGCACGGCCAACGTCAGCGTCAACGTCTCGAACGCGGCCGTCGACACCACGCAGTTGGTGAGCGGCGACAACGTGACCGTGACCGTGCCCAGCTCGGGCACGGTGGTCGGGACGATGCTCAACAAGAATGCAGGCACCGCCAAGGCTGTCACGGTGCCCGGCTTCAGCCTCTCCGGCACGGATGCGCTGAACTACTCGCTCAGCGGCAGCGCGGGCGTCACGGTGGACATCACCCGCAAGGCGCTCACCGCCAGCTATGTGGCGGTGGACAAGGTCTACGACGGCAACGCCTACGCAGCCCTGAGCGTGAGTTCGACCGACATCGTGGCCGGCGACGTCGTGCGCTTCTTCGCGGATCAGACCTATTGCACGCTGTGCGGCTACGGTTTCTTCGCGACCAGCGGTTCCACCCCCACGAGCTACACGACATCGAAGGACGCAGGCACCGGCAAGACGGTGGTCGTCACGACCAACGGCCTCTTCGGCGCCGACGCCGGCAACTACACGCTGCAGAACCCGACGGCCACGCTCACGGGCAGCATCACGCCCAAGGGCATCACGCCGGTGTTCACTGGCGTCAACAAGGTCTACGACGGCAGCACCACGGCCACCGTGAACCTGAACACCTCGGCCTCAGGCATCTTCTCGGGCGATGCCGTCAGCCTGACGCGCACCGCCACCTTCGACACCAAGGATGCCGGCACGGGCAAGACCGTCAGCATCAGCGGCATCGCCTTCACCGGCGCGGCGGCGGCCAACTACACGCTCAGCACCACCACGGCCACCACCACGGCAGCCATCACACCCAAGCCGCTGGCCGTGGCCGGCGTGACCGCCACCGACCGCAACTACGACGGCAGCACCAACGTGGCGCTGACGGTTGGCACGCTCGGTGCCACGGGCGTGGTGGGCGGCGATGTGGTCACGGTCGTGGCCCCCACCGGCGGCCTGGTCAACGGCACCATTGCCACCAAGGGCGTCGGCCAGGCCAAGCCAGTCACGGTGGCCGGCCTGAGCCTGAGCGGTGCCGATGCGGGCAACTACAGCATCAATGGCAGCCAGGGCGTCACGGTCAACATCACGCCGCGGCCGCTGACTGCGGTGTACACCGGCATCAGCCGCGAATACAACGGCGGTGTCAGTGCCGCCGTCAGCGTGGCTTCGCCCGATGCCGTGGCCGGCGACGTGCTCACCTACACGCAGAACGCCATCTACACCGGGCTGGACGCGCGCAACGTCGGCACCAACAAGCCCATCGCGGTGACGAGCATCGTGCTCGGCGGAACCGACGCCGCGAACTACAGCCTGCTCAACACCTCGGCCAGCACCACCGGCAGCATCACGCCCAAGGGCATCACGGTCAGCTACACGGGGCTCTCGCGCGCCTACAACGGTCTGGCCGACACCAGTGCCAACGTCACCGGCACCTCCTCGGGCCTGGTGGCGGGTGACCAGGTCGGCTTCTCGCAGACCGCCACCTTCGCCGGCAACGGCGCCGTCGGCACGGGCAAGGCCGTCAACGTGAGCGGCATCACGCTCACGGGTGCGCAGGCGGCCAACTACAGCGTGCTCAACAGCACCGCCACCACCACCGCCAGCATCACCCCGCGCCTGATTGGCGTGACGGGCGTGCTGGCCACCAGCCGCGTCTACGACGGCACCCTCACCGTGCAGCTCAGCACCGCCGGCGCCACGGTGCTGCCCAGTGGCGTGCTGGCCGGTGACACGGTGAGCGTGGTGCTGCCCTCCGGCGGCATCACAACGGGCACGATGGCCACCAAGGATGCCGGCACGAACAAGCCCGTGACGATCTCGGGCCTCACCCTGACCGGCGCGTCGGCCGCCAACTACGCGGTGGGCGGAGAAGGCCTCACCGTCAACATCACCCCGCGCCCGCTGACGGCCACCTACAGCGCGCTCGATCGCGTCTACAACGCCGGCACCACCGCCACCGTGACCGGCACGTCCGCCGACATCCTGGCCGGCGATGTTGGCGCACTCACCATCGTCGCCAGCGGCGCCTTCACCGACGGCAAGAACGTCGGCACAGGCAAGGCGGTGGCCGTCAGCGGCGGCTTCCTCAGCGGAGCCGAGCGCAACAACTACAGCCTCGTCAACCCGACAGGCACCGCCACCGCCAGCATCACGCCGCGGCCGCTGACTGCGAGCTACACCGGTGGCACCCGCGTCTACGACGGCAGCGTCACCGCGCCAGTGACGGCCAGCGACGCCGCAGTGCTGGCCGGCGACCAGCTCGGCTTCACGCAGACCGCGGTTTTCACCGGCGCCGGCGCCAAAAACGTCGGCAACGGCAAGGCCATCGCCATCAGCAACATCGCGCTCACGGGGGCCGATGCGGCGAACTATGTGCTGCTCGGCACCACCGCCAGCGCGAGCGGCCGCATCACGCCCAAGCCGATCAGCATCGACGGCATCACCGGCGCCACGGCCACGCCGCGCGTCTACGACGGCACCACCACGGTGGCCGTGGTGGTGAGCGGCGGCGGCACCATCGCGCCCAGCAGCGCAGACATCGTGTCGGGTGACACCGTCACCATCAACCTGCCGGCCGGCGGCATCACCACCGGCACCATGGCCAACAAGAACGCCGGCACCGGCAAGGCCGTGGCGGTGGACGGGCTCACCCTCACGGGCGCCGATGCCGGCAACTACGTGGTGGCAGCCACCACCGGCATCACGGTGGACATCGCTCGCAAGGCGCTGAACGCCGCCTACACCGGCGTGAACCGTGTCTATGACGGCAGCACCGTCGGCAGTGCCACGGGCACATCGGCCGACATCGTCTTCGGCGATACCGTGAACATCACCGCGACCGGGGTGTTCACGGGGGACGGTGCACGCAACGTCGGCACGGGCAAGACGCTCAGCCTGCTCAACGGCACGCTGACGGGAGCCGACGCCGCCAACTACGCGCTCGTGAACACCTCCGGCAGCACCACCGCCAGCATCACGCCGCGGCCGGTGACACCGGCCTACACCGGCCTGGCCAAGGTCTACGACGGCACCACCAGCGCGCTGGTGCAGGCCACGGGTGCGGGCTTCATCAGCGGCGACGCGGTGCAGCTCAGCCAGACGGCCGTGTTCACCGGCAACAAGAACGTGGGCACGGCCAAGCCCATCGCCGTGAGCGGCATCACGCTGCAAGGCGCCGATGCGGCCAACTACAGCCTCACTGCCACCTCGGCCGCCACCACCGGCAGCATCACACCGAAGCCGCTGCGCATCGACGGCCTGACCGGCGTGAGCGCCACCGACCGCGTGTACGACGGCAGCACCACCGTCAACGTCGTCGTCAGCGCCAGCGGCCCGATCGCACCCAACCCGCAGGACGTGGTGGCTGGTGATGTCGTCACCGTCACCGCACCGCCCACCGGCAACACCACGGGCACGATGGCCGACAAGCACGTGGGCAGCAGCAAGCCCGTGGCCGTGGCCGGGCTCAACCTGGGTGGCGCCGATGCGGCGAACTACAGCATCACCGCCACCAGCGGCGTCACCGTCAACATCACGCCGCGCCCACTGACGGCCGTGTACACCGCCACCACGCGCGAGTACGACGGCAGCACGGCGGTGGCCGTCACCGGCAGTTCGGCCGACATCGTGGCGGGCGACACGCTCACCATCGCGGGCACGGGCGCCTACACCGGCAACGGCGCACGCAATGCAGGCACGGGCAAGACGGCCAACGTGCTGAGCATGGCTTTCAGCGGTGCGGATGCGGCCAATTACAGCCTCGTCAACCCCACCGGCACCGCCACCGGCACCATCACGCCGCGCGCGCTGGTGGTCAGCTACAGCGGCGGCACCCGCGTCTACGACGGCACCACCGCAGCCCCCGTCAACGGCAGCGTCGACCGCCTCGTCGCCGGCGACGACGCGCGCCTGACGCAGACCGCCGTGTTCACGGGCAATGGCGCGAAGAACGTCGGCACCGGCAAGGCCGTGGCCGTGAGCAACATCGCGCTGACCGGCACCGATGCAGCGAACTACACGCTCAACGTCAGCAGCAGCAGCACTGCGGCGAATGTGACGCCCCGCCCGCTGCGCATCGACGGCTTCACCGGCGTGGTGGCCTCAGACCGGGTCTACGACGGCACCACCGCGGTGGCCATCACCGTGCAGGGCGGTGGTTCGCTCGGCGCGAACGCGGCCGACCTCATCACCGGCGACGACGTGACCGTGGTCGCGCCGCCCAGCGGCAGCACCGCCGGCACGCTGGCCGACAAGAACGTCGGCACCAACAAGCCGGTGACGGTGGCTGGCGTCACGCTCAGCGGTGCCGATGCCGGCAACTACACGGTGGCCGCGGCCACGGGCGTGACGGTCAACATCACGCCCCGGCCGCTGACCGCGGTGTGGACCGGCCTGAGCCGCGTCTACGACGGCAGCACGGCCGCCAGCCTCAGCGGCAGCTCGGCCGACATCCTGGCCGGCGACGTGCTCACCTTGTCGGCCACCGGGCAGTTCACCGGCAATGGCGCCCGCAACGCCGGCATAGGCAAGAGCATCAGCTTCAGCAATGCCCTGCTGGCCGGTGCAGATGCACTGAACTACCTGCTCACCAACCCCAGCGGCACCGCCACGGCCGACATCACGCCGCGCACCCTGAACATCAGCTACACGGGCGGCACCCGGGTCTATGACGGCACCGCAGTGGCCCCGGTCAGCGCCACGCTGGGCGGGCTGGTGGCAGGTGACACCGTGGCCACTGCGCAGACCGCGGTGTTCACAGGCACGGGCGCGAAGAACGTGGGCGACAACAAGGCCGTGCAGGTCAGCGCCATCACCCTGCAGGGCGCCGACGCCGGCAACTACGCGGTGGCCAGCGACACGGCCAGCGCCACGGCGAGCATCACCCCGCGGCCGCTGAACGTCAGCGGCCTGTCGGGCCTGCAGGCGGTGAACCGGGTCTACGACGGCACGCGCGACGTGCAGATCACCGGCACGCTGGTGGTGGGCAGCACCTCCGGCAACGTCATCCCGGGTGATGACATCAGCGTCAACCTGCCCGGTGGCAGCGTCAACACCGGCACCATGGTCGACAAGAACGCCGGCAGTGGCAAGGCCGTGGCGATCAGCGGCCTGTCGCTGGGCGGTGCGGATGCCCTCAACTACCAGATCACCGGCACCGCGGGCCTCACCGTCGACATCGCGCCGCGCCCGGTGGCCCTGCTGGGTGTCGCGGCACTCAACCGCCTCTACGACGGCACCCGCGTAGTGGCCCTGGACACCAGCGGCGGCAGCCTGCAGGGCGCGCTGGCTGGCGACAACCTGCAGTTGCTCACCAGCGGTGTCACCGGCACCGTGGCCGACAAGAACGCGGGCACCGGCAAGGCCGTCACGGTCTCGGGTGCCGGCTTCGGGCTCGGCGGCAGCGACGCCCCGAACTACAGCCTGCTGGCCAGCGGCCTGACGGTGGACATCAGCCCGCGCAGCGTGGTCGTCACGGCCACGGGCGTGGACAAGGTCTACGACGGCAACAACCTGGCCCAGGTGGTCTATGGCAACGATGCACTGGCCGGCGACGACCTTCGCGTCAGCGCCGCCAGCAGCCGCTTTGCCAGCGCGAACGCCGGCAACGGGGTGGCCATCGCGGTCAACGGCCTCAGCCTGGGCGGCGCCGATGCCGGCAACTACCGCATCGACACACCCACGCTCGGCACCAACGCCAACATCCTGCGCAAGGCCGCCACGCTCACGGCCAACAGCCCGCCTGACAAGGTCTACGGCGAGACCATGGGCCTGCCCGGCTCGGCCTTCAGCGTCTCGGGCCTGGTGCAGGGCGAGAGCCTGGGCAGCGTCACGCTCAGCAGCGCCGGCGCCGAGGCCCGCGCCAACGTGGGCAGCTACGCCATCACGGCCAGCAACGCAGGGGGCGGCAACGTCAACCTGGACAACTACCTGCTCAGCTACGTGCCGGGCACGCTGCGCGTCACGCCCCGGCCGCTGACCGTGGCGGCCAACAGCGTGGTGCGCTTCGACGACGGGCAGAACCCGTCGAGCTACGGCTTCAGCACCAGCACCGGCGGCCTGGTCAACGGCGACAGCATCGGCGCCGTGGCCGTCACCGCACCGGCCGCCAGCCAGGGCGCCAAGGGCGTCTCGGTGTTCACGCTGCAGGCCGCCGGCGCGCAGTTCAGCAGCGGCAGCGCCAGCAACTACAGCATCAGCTACGGCAACGGCCTGCTGCTCGTGCTGCCCACGCCGCCGCGTGTGGACGACGTCAATGCCGGCGGCGGCGATGGCCCGCAAGGCCTGGCCGTGCTGGCCGACCCCGTGGCGGTGGCGGCGGCAGAAAAGCTGCTCACCCAGCTGGCGGCCCAGATCACCGCGCCTGCAGAGGGCACAGGCGCCCGCCCGGCCACCGGCGGCGGCCCCGGCGAAGCCGCTCAGCCCCTCACGCCCGAAGCGGCCACCGCTGCGGCCCAGGCCGTCGCCGCGCTGCTTTCGGGCGACCCGGCGCGTGTCAATCTGCCGGCGCTGCAAGGCCTGCCGCTGCTGAGCTTCGAGCCCAGCCTGCGCAGGCTGCTGGCCGGCGCCGCCAGCTTCCGCAACCCGCCTGCGACGCCGCCCGCCCCCTGAAGGCCCGCCATGCCCCTGAACGTCATGCCCGAACCGTCGCACGCCAACCCGATGACCGCCCACCCCCTGCCTGCACCCGGCCTCGGTGCCCTGCCCTCGGCGCGACGGCGCCTGGCCCGCCTGGGCCTGGCCTGCCTGCTCCCCCTGCTGCAGGCGCTGCCGCTGGCCGCGGAGGCCGCACCGCTGGACGACCTGCGCCGTCAGGTGGAAGCGGGGCAGTTCGAGCAGGCCTACGCCAGCGCCCAGGCCCAGCCGCAACTGCTGGGCGACGTGCACTTCGATTTCCTCTTCGGCGTGGCTGCCGTCAACACCGGTCGCATCCCCGAGGGCCTGCTGGCACTGGAGCGCCACCTCGCCGCCGTGCCAGCCAACGACCGCGCACGGCTGGAACTGGCGCGCGGCTACTTCCTGCTGGGCGAATACACCCGGGCGCGCAGCGAGTTCGAGTTCGTGCTGCGCTACAACCCGCCGGCGGGCGTGCGGGGCAACATCAACGGCTTCCTGCAGGCCATGCAGTCGCGCGAGGCGGCCGACCGCCGCGCCAGTGCCCGCCTGTATGCCGAGGTCGGGCTCGGTCATGACAACAATGTCAACGGCGGCACCTTCCGCGATGAACTGCAGCTCGTCTTCGGCACCATCAGCCTGGAAGGCAGCCCCTCGCGCCAGGTGGCCGACAGCTACGGGCAGGTGGCGCTGGGCGGCCAGCACCAGACGCGTGTGACGCCGCGGCTGTCGGTCTTCGCGGGGGCCGACCTCGACCACCGCGGCAACGCCGACGAAACCGCCTACAACCTCACCAACGCCGGCGTCTACATCGGCTTCACGCAACTGAGTGCCGGCGCCTTGTGGCGGCTGACGCTGGGCAGCAGCACGCTGCAGGTGGGCGGCAACCGCTACCGCAGCACCACGCAGCTGGGGCTGGAGAGCAACCTCTCGCTGGCGGCCGACCTCTCGATGCTGGCCTTCTCGCAGTACGCCGAGTTCCGCCATGCCGAGGCCGACCGCGTGCGCGACGCCCGCGCCACCACGCTGGGCGTGATGTTCACCCAGGGCTTCCCGCAACTGCCCGGCGCGCCTTCGGTGGGCCTGCGCCTGAGCTGGACGCACGAGGACAACCAGCGCCTGCGCGCCGACCTCGACCGCCACGTGCCGCTGGTGCGCGTGTTCGGCGCGATGACTCCGATGCCGGGCATGCGCCTGAGCGTGGGGCTCACCGCCTACCGCCAACTCTTCGGCGGCACCGACATCGGCTTCGGCACCGAGCGCAAGGACAGCGCGCTGGCCGCCGACCTGGTGGCCAGCTATGCACTCGACGAACGCTGGTCGGTGCGTGGCGACGCCGTCTGGTCGCGCAACCGCTCCAACCAGGGCCTCTACGACAGCAGCCGCAAAGCGGTGTCGCTGAAGCTCCGCTACCAGTACTGAGGACAGCGATGACCCGCCTCATGAGTTTCCGCAGCACCCCTCTGTACGGTGCCCTGCTGTTGGGCCTGGGCACCGGCCTGGGCCTGCCGTCTGCACTGGCACAGACTGCTGCCGCAGCGCCTGTGGTTCAGCCCGTCGAAGTGCTGCTGGTGCAGACCCAGGGCGATGTGCGCATCAATGGCACGCCCGCCCGCACCGGGGCCCTGCCACCCGGGGCACTGGTGCAGACAGGCTTGGACGGCCGCGTGCAGATGCGCACCACCACGGGCGCGCTCATCGCAGTGCCTGCCGGCAGCGAAGTGCGCCTGGCCGAAACCAGCAACACCGTCACGCTCAACGCCGGCGGCCTGCGGCTGAGCACCGGCAGTGCCGAGTGGCGCGTCGCGATGCCGGAACGCAGCATCCGCACGCGCGGATATCTCAAGCTGCAGGCCTGCCAGGCCGGGTGCACGCTGCCCCCGGGGCTCTACGGGCGCATCGCCTTGGGCGAGGCGGTGCTCGAATACCAGGGCGGTCGTTCGGTGCTGCGCACCCGCGCCTTCCGCTGGGCCGATGCCGCCAGCCGCCCGGAAGTGCTGGCCGATGCGCCCGCGCTGCTGGACGACGGCAACACCCAGGCCGAGGCCACCCGCGTGCGCACCGAGGTGGCGGCCACGCTGCAGGCCGGCATTGCTGCCTTCCGCGACGGCCAGGACGCTGCCGCCACGCAGGCCTTCGAACGCGTGCGCGCCCTGGCGCCGGGCGAGACACTCGTGCCGTACTACCTGGGTCTGCTGGCCTTGAAGCGCGCCGACAACGCAGCAGCCCTGCAGCTGCTGCAGCAATACGCCCGTGAAGACCCCGAAGGCGCTGCAGCGCGCGAAGTGCCGCAGACATTGACGCTGCTGTCCAGCGTGCAACTGCAGCAGGAAGTGGCCAGTGCCGTGGCGCGCGAGGCCGAGGTCGCGGGCTCGCCGCCCGAGCCCGGCAGCATCGCCGTGCAGGCTTTCGTGAACAAGGGCGACGCCAACTTCCGGGCCATGGCCAAGGGCTTGGCCGCGATGATCATCGCCGACCTCAGCAAAGTGCCCGGCCTGAAGGTGCTGGAGCGAGAGAAGGTCCAGCTGCTGGTCAACGAGGCCAAGCTCGGCGACAGCGGCCTGGCCGACACCGCCTCGGCGGTGCGCTCGGGGCGCCTGATGCGCGCCGAGAAGGTGGTGGTGGGCAATTTCGAGGTGCAACAGCCATGAAGACCGTGCAGACACGTGCCGCCGCAGCGGCCACCGCGCTGGCCCTGGGTGCGCTCTGCGCCTCGCAGGCCCACGCGCAGACGGCGCCAGCAGCAGCCCCAGCGGCGGGCTTTTCGCTCGAAGGCGCCGTCATCGACAGCCGCAACGCGCGCAGCCTGGGTGTCATCAACGAGCGCGGCGACATCAACGCGCTCTTCCGCGCGCAGAAGGCCATGACCTTCGGCATCCTGCGCGCAGCCGGCATCCCGCTGGACCAGCTCTCGCCCGAGGTGCGGGCGCGCATCGAGCGCTTCGCCACCACCAACCTGGAGGCCTTCCGCGCTTTCTCGCAGGGGCTGGACCTGAAAGACCAGGGCCGCTTCGCCGAAGCCAAGGCCGAGTTCGCACGCGCTGCGCAGCTCGACCCCGGCTTTGCACTGGCGGCCGAGCAGCAGCAGGCCATGCCCGAGGTGAGCCTGGGCAGCGGCGTGCAGACCCGCGCCGTGCTGATGGCCGCCGCCGGTGCGGCGGTCGACCGCGGCCGCGCCGCCTTCGCGGTGGACACCGCGCGCGCCGTGGCCGCACTGGCCGCAGGGCAGACCGTGGTGACGGTGCCGCTGGCCAGCACCGCCGAGCAGGCGCGCACCAGCGACTTCAGCACCACGCCGCCGGGTTCGGGCACGCAGTTCGTGCCCAACATCGTGGCCGGCATCGCCTACACGGCGCAGCTGCCCGGCCTGGGCACGGCGCAACTGTCCACCTTGGGCGAATGGCGCTCTGACAGCTTCCGCGTCAGCACCGGCACCAACGGCACGGTGCTGGAAGCGCTGGGCAGCACAGCCAACCCTGTGGCGCAGATCGGGGGCGCCACGGCGCAGCCGCTGGGCAACGCCACCTTGGCCGACGGCAGCGTGGCCTACTGGGGCGCCTGGTCCTCGGCACCGGGCGCGAGTGCCACGGTCACCGTCAGCGGCACCCCGCTCGTGGCGCCACAGCTCGGCCCGGTGAGCTACCTGCTGGCCGACGCCACGCGCACCATGCCCGGCACGGGCACGGCGGTGTTCTCTCCGCGCGGTGGCACGCTGGGCAACGCCACCGGCACGGTGGCGGTGAACTTCGCCACCCGCGCGGTGGAACTGCGCAACCTGGGCTTCAACATCGGCACGCTGAACTTCAGCGGCTTGAACGGCAACGCCACCTTCGACACGCGGATCGCGTCGGGGGGCTTCGGCGGCAACTACAGCAGCGGCCAGTGCACGGGCTGCAGCGCCTTCACGCCGCTGTCCAGCAGCTTCAGCGGCAACTTCGTCGGCCGCGATGCCGATGGCTTGGCCTTCGCCACCTTCCTGCTCACGGGCGGGGGCGGCACCGCGGCCGGCGTGCACCTCTTCACGCGGCCACCAGCGCAGCCCTGATCAGCGCAAGGCGCGCTCCAGCGCCTGCGCCAGATCGGCCTGCAGGTCGGCCACCGACTCCAGGCCGATCGAGAAGCGCACCAGGTGGCCGTGCAGGTGCGGCTGATGCGCGGCGGACGCGCTGCGCATGGCGGTCAGCTCATAAGGCACCACCAGGCTCACCGGCCCGGCCCACGAATAGCCGATGCGGAAAAGCTGCAACGCATCCACGAAGGCCTCCACCTGCTGCGTGCTGTAGCGCTCGTGCAGCATGACCGAGAACAGCCCGGCCGCGGCCGTGCAATGGCGCTGCCAGTGTTCATGACCCGGGCTGCCGGGCAGCGCCGGGTGCAGCACCTGCGCCACCTCGGGCCGCTGGCCCAGCCAGGTGGCCAGCGCGCGCCCGGCGGCGTCTTGCGCGGCGTAGCGCAGCGGCATGGTGGCCAGCGAACGCAGCACCAGTTCGGCGTCGTTGCCCGCCACGCCCAGGCCCAGGCGCATGTGCGTGAGCTTGATGCGTTCGTGCAGCGCCGCGTCGCGCGTGACCACGCTGCCCATCAGCACGTCACCGCCACCGCTGGGGAACTTGGTCAGCGCCTGCATCGCAATGTCGATGCCGTGCTCGAAGCCGCGCAGCGCGATGCCGGCGCCCCAGGTGTTGTCGAGTGCCGTGGCCACGCCGCGTGCCTTGGCGGCCGCGGCCAGCGCAGCCAGATCGGGGAACTCCATCGTCACCGAGCCCGGCGCTTCCAGCCACACGAGCTTGGTGTTCGGGCCCAGCAGTGCGGCAAAGCCCGCCGCATCCATCGGGTCGTAGAGCCGGTGCGTGATGCGCCAGCGCGCGAACTCGCCCCGGGCCAACTGCAGGCTGGGGCCGTAGACGTTGTCGGGCAGCAGCACCTCGTCACCAGCCGACAGCAGCGCCTGCCCCACCAGCGCCACCGCGGCCAGGCCGCTGGGCGCGAGCACGCATTCGGTGCCGCCTTCCAGCGTGGCGATGCGCTCTTCCAGCGTGAAGGTGGTGGGTGTGCCGTGCAGGCCGTAGGTGTAGCCGTTCTTGTTTCGCCAATCGCGCGCGCGCAAGGCGGCCACGTTCGGGAAGACCACCGTGCTGGCCTTGTGCACGGGCTCCTGCGGCGCCGCGAAGCCCGCTGGTGGCTTGTAGGCGTGGTGGATGAGTTCGGTACTGAGGTCGCGGGCCATGCTGTCGTGTCGCTGCTGGCTCAGACCGGCACGCCGACGAGGTCGTGCCCCTCGGCCGCCACGATGCGGGCGCGCGTGAACTCGCCCACCTTCAGCGTCTTGCTGGCCTTTTCGGGCGGCAGCAGCCGCACCACGCCGTCGATCTCGGGCGCGTCGGCATAGCTGCGGCCCACGCCGCCCTTGCGGCCGAGCGCCGGCGCGTGGTCCACCAGCACCTGCATGGTGGCGCCCACGCGGCGCTGCAGGCGTTGCGCCGAGACGGCTTCGGCCACCGCCATGAAACGTGCGCGGCGCTCTTCACGCACCTCTTGCGGCAGCATGCCGGGGATGTCGTTCGCCGCCGCGCCCTTCACGGGCGAGTAGGCGAAGCAGCCGGCGCGGTCGATGCCCGCTTCTTGCACGAAATCGAGCAGGGTCTGGAACTCTTCCTCGGTCTCGCCAGGGAAGCCCGCGATGAAGGTGCTGCGCACCACGATCTCGGGGCACAGCTCGCGCCAGCGCTGCAGACGTTCGAGGTTTTTCTCGCCGCTGGCCGGGCGCTTCATGCGCTTGAGCACATCGGGGTGGGCGTGCTGGAAAGGCACGTCCAGGTAGGGCAGCACGCGGCCCTGGGCCATCAGCGGCAGGATCTCGTCGACGCTGGGGTAGGGATAGACGTAGTGCATGCGCACCCAGGCGCCGAAGGGTTCGGCGATCTCGCCCAGGCGCGTGGCCAGTTCGAGCAGCCGCGTCTTCACCGGCTGGCCGTCGTGGAAGCCGGTGCGGTACTTCACGTCCACACCGTAGGCGCTGGTGTCCTGGCTCACCACCAGCAGTTCCTTCACGCCGCTCTCGAAGAGCGCGCGGGCTTCGTTCAGCACGTCGCCGATGGGGCGCGAGACGAGGTCGCCGCGCATGCTGGGGATGATGCAGAAGGTGCAGCGGTGGTTGCAGCCCTCGCTGATCTTCAGGTAGGCGTAGTGGCGCGGCGTGAGCTTGATGCCGGCCACACCGCGAGCCTCGGGCACCAGGTCGATGAAAGGGTCGTGCGGCTTCGGCACGTGCAGGTGCACGGCGTCCATCACCTCCTGCGTGGCGTGCGGGCCGGTGACGGCCAGCACCTTGGGGTGCACGGCCTTGACCAGGTTGCCGCCGTCGTCGCCGGCCTTTGCGCCCAGGCAGCCGGTGACGATCACCTTGCCGTTGGCGGCCAGCGCCTCGCCAATGGTGTCCAGGCTCTCCTTCACCGCGTCGTCGATGAAGCCGCAGGTGTTGACGATCACCAGGTCGGCGCCGGCGTAGGTCTTGGAGGTTTCGTACCCCTCTGCGCGCAGTTGCGTGAGGATGAGTTCGGAATCGGTGAGCGCCTTGGGGCAGCCCAGCGAAACGAAACCCACGGTGGGCGCCTTGGCGGCGTTCTGGGCGCTGGCGTTACCGGCGTCGGTGGTGGAAGCATTCATCGCGCGATTTTCATGCATCGCGCTGCCGCTGCGCCGCGGCCGGCGTGCCTTACTTCTTCGGCGGCGCAAAACCCGGCATGCCGGGGAAGAGCCCACCAGCGGCCTGCAACTGCTCGAAGACGCTGCGGCTCTGCTCCAGGTAGCTGCCCATGATGTTCTGCAGCGCCGGGGCCTGGCCGGTCATGAACTGCGTCCAAACCTCGGGGCTCAGGTGCTTGGGGTCGTACAGGCCCTTGCTCTGGTTCAGGAACTGCGCCTGCAGTTCGCTGAAGGCCTGCAGGTTCTTCTCGATCATCGTGCCCATCACGCCCTGCATGGCATGGCCGTAGAAACGGATGATCTGCGCCAGCGCCGGCGTGGTGAACATCGGCACGCCGCCCGACTCTTCTTCCAGGATGATCTGCAGCAGGATGCTGCGCGTGAGGTCTTCGCCGGTCTTGGCGTCACGCACCTCGAACTCCTCCGACGAGAGCACCATCTGCTTCACATCGGCCAGCGTGATGTAACTGCTGGTGCGCGTGTCGTAGAGCCGCCGGTTGGGGTACTTCTTGAGCGTACGCACCGGGCTCGCTGCGGCCTTTTCGGAGGCGGGGGCCTGGGTGCGGCGGCTGGACGGCATGCGGGCGTTCCTCGGGGCTGGCGCTTCGAAGCGCGTCCCCGGCATTCTAGGAGTCGGCCTCTTCAGCCCAGCCGGGGGCTTACCCCCGCGACCTCAGGCGGGGCCGCTCCCCGCCCAGGCCACGAAATGCGGGTTCTCGTAGCCGGGCTTGCCGTAACGCAAAGGCGCGCCGTCCAGCGTGCAGACGCGGCCGCCGGCAGCGGCGAGCACGGCATGACCGGCGGCGGTGTCCCACTCCATGGTGCGGCCCAGACGCGGATAGACGTCGGCCTGGCCGCAGGCCAGCAGGCCGAACTTCAGCGAAGACCCCGCATTCACACGATCGGCCACCGGCAGGCCACCAGCCACTGGGGCCAGGCCGCTCTGCAGCCAGGCCTGCAGAGCGGCCTCGTCGCCGTGCGAGCGGCTGGCAGCAAGGCGCCAGCCCGCCGCCGGCACCGCCTGCACCTGCAAAGCGCGCCTCTGCCCGGCCTGCTCGCACCAGGCGCCCTGCCCTGCGATCCCCGCGTAGAGCACGTCGCCCACGGGCTGCAACACCACGCCGAGCACCGGTTCGCCTTCGTGCACCAGCGCGATGTTCACCGTGAACTGGCCGTTGCGCTGCACAAACTCTCGCGTCCCGTCCAAGGGGTCGACGAGCCAGAAAGTGCGCGCTGCGGCCGGAGCTTGCCCGCGCGCAGCAGCCTCCTCGGCCACCACCGGCCACGCCGGCGTCAGCGCCTGCAGCGCGGGGGTGATGAGCGCCTCGGCCCGCTCGTCCGCCAAGGTGACGGGCGAGGTGTCGGCTTTTGCGCCCACGTCGAAATCGCTGGCATAGACCTCGAGAACCAGGGCCCCGGCTGCACGCGCCAAGGCCTCGACATCCGTCAGCAGGCGGGTCATCCCGGCGCTGCTGCTCGGCAGGGTCCAGGCCGGGTCCCGTGGACCCTCATTCAGGGGGGAAATCATCGAAACCGCCTCCGGCCGTGGGGCTGCGTGGGAATTCGTCACGGCCGGGCGGGGCCCGATTTCACCGCAAGGACACAGGGCTGTGTCCCAATCCCGTATACCTTGAAACGAGTACCGAACGTGAACAACGGAACTGCCATCGCTCCCCTGCCGCCCGTTCGTCGCCAACGCCCGCTGCCCACCGAACCCATCGTGTTCGCGCTGGCGCTGACCCTGCTGACACTGGCCATCAACCTGCAGCCGCAGGCCGAGCGCACCAGCACGGCCAAGGCCCCGGCGCCCACCACTCAGGTGGCCACGGCGCGCTGACGCCCGTTGCGCTTGCCGCCCGGCCCGAAGCCGAGCACACGCGCCACCAGGCGCCACACGAGGCGCAGCCCCACCAGCGTGGCCAGGGCCTCCAGGAAGGTCACGACGAAGGCGAAGAACGGGTTCCAGCGCGCCTCGCGCTGCCTGTACTTGGACACCATGTTGTCGCGCGACACCTCGATGCTGTCGTAGAAGCTCGGCACCACCAGCAGCGTGAGCAAGGTGCTGGTGATGGTGCCCCCGATGATGGCCACGGCCATCGGGCGGTAGAACTCGCCACCCTCACCCACCCCGATGGCCACCGGCAGCATGCCGGCCACCAGGGCAAAGGTCGTCATCAGGATGGGCCGCAGGCGCTTGCGGCCGGCGGTCATCAGGGCCTCCTCGCGGTTCACCCCTTCCGCCTCCAGCACGCGGGCCGCATCCAGCAGCAGGATGGCGTTCTTGGCCACCAGGCCCATGAGCATGATCACCCCGATGAAGCTCATCAGGTTCAAGGTGCCCTTGGTCATCAGCAGCGCCACCACCACGCCAATCAGCGACAGCGGCAGCGAGAGCATCACCGCCAGCGGCGCCGTGAAGCTGCTGAATTGCATCACGAGCACGAGGTACATCAGCGCGATGCCCGAGACCAGCGCGATGCCCATCTGCTTGAAGACCTCCTGCTGGTCTCTCGAAGCGCCGGCCAGTTCCAGCCCGTAACCGGGCGGGTAGTTCATCGCGCGGGCCAGCTTCAAGGCCTCGGCCGTCACCTCGCCGGGTGAACGACCCTGCACGTTCGCGGCCACGCTGATCGTGCGCTTGCCGTCGTTGTGCTGGATCTGGCTGGGGCCCTTGCCCATGGTGACGGTGGCGATCTGCTCCAGCGGCACCATGCGGTTGCTGCCGCTCACGGCGATGGGCAGTCGCTCGATGTTGCCGGCGTCCACGCGGTCTTGCGGATGCAGGCGCACGGCCACGTCGCGCGTCTCGCCGCTCGGATCGACCCAGTCGCCTACTTCCACACCGGCGAAGGCCACGCGCAGCGCCTGCGCCGCATCGTTCACGCTGATGCCCAAGGTGTTGGCCAGCCCGCGGTCGAGCTCGATCTTCATCTCGTCCTGCGGGTCTTGTTCCGACAGGCCCACGTCCACTGCACCCGGCACGGTGCGCAGCTTGTCCATGAACTGGCCGGTGATCTCCAGCAGTTGCCGCGTCTCGGGCCCGGTGAAGCGGATCTGCACCGGCTTCTGCGCGCCGTTGTTCAGGTCGTCGAGCACCACGTACTCGGCGCCCACCAGGCGCGCCGTGATCTTGCGCAGGTCGGCCGCGATGGCCTGCGCGCTGCGCTGGCGCTGCGTGCTCTTGCCCACGTCGACATAGATGCGCCCGCCGCCCGGGTTGACGAAGCTGTTGGTGGCCTTGGTCTCGGGAAGCGTGCGCGCCAGCGCGGCGGCGGCTTCCACCTTCAGGCGCGCGTACTCCAGGCTGCTGCTGGCCGGGGTGCGCACATCGATGGCCACCGTGCCGGCGTCCGAGGCCGGCAGAAAGCTGGAGCCGCCCCACTTGACCTGCAGGCCGATGGCCGCGACGAAACTGAGGAAGGCGAACACCGCCATCCAGCGCCGGTGGTGCAGCGCCCAGGCGATGACGCGGCCGTAGCGGTCGGCCTGGTGGTCGAACCACAGGTTGAAGCGCTCCAGCACGCGGCTGATGCCGCGCTTGGGCGCCTTGTGGTGGCCCACCGGGTCGCCCCAGTAGGCCGAGAGCAGCGGGTCGAGCGTGAAGCTGATGAACAGGCTCACCATCACGGACGCCACCACGGTCAGTGCGAAGGGCCGGAACCACTCGCCGCTGACGCCGGGCATGAAGGCCACCGGCACGAACACCGCCACGATGCTGAAGGTGGTGGCCGCCACCGCCAGACCGATCTCGGCGGTGCCGTTGAGCGCCGCCGTGCGGCGGTCTTCACCCGCCTCCATGTGCCGCACGATGTTCTCGCGCACGACGATGGCGTCGTCGATCAGCACGCCGATGGCCAGGCTCAGGCCCAGCAGGCTCATGAAGTTCAGCGTGAAGCCGCACAGCCACACCGCGATGAAGGCCGCGATCACGCTGGTGGGCAGGCTCAGCGCGGTGATGAGCGTGCTGCGCCACGAGTTCAGGAAGATGTAGACGACGAAGATCGTCAGGCCAGCGCCGAAGACCAGCGCATGGATCACGTTGTAGAGGCTGTTGGCGGCGTTCTCGCCGCCGTCCTGCGTGACCTCCAGCTTGGTGCCGGCGGGCAGCGTCTTGTTGATCTCCGCCACCATCTTGCGGATCTCGTCGGCCACGCTGACGGTGCTGGCCTCGCGCGTGCGCGTGACCGACAGGCCCACGTTGGGGTTGCCGCTGCGCACCGAGAAACTCGTCAGCTCGGCGAAGCCGTCCTTCACCTCGGCCACCTGGGCCAGGCGTACGAGCTCGCTGCCGCGGCGCTTGATGACGATCTGCCCGAACTCGCCCGGGCTCTCGATGCGGCCCACGAGGCGGATGCTCTGGTCCTGCAGCGTGCCGCGCACCTTGCCCACGGGCGCGGTGGCGTTCTGCGCGCGCAGCGCGGCCACCACCTCGGTGACGCTGACCTCGTACTCGCGCAGCTTCTCGGCGCGCAGCAGCACGCTGAGTTCGCGGCGCAACGCGCCATTGACGTTGACCACCGCCACGCCGTTGACGCCGCGGAAGCGGTCGGCCAGCTCGTCTTCGGCCAGGCGCGAGATCTGCGCGTGGGTGAGCGTGGTCGACGACAGCGCCATCTGCATGATGGGCTGGGCTGCCGGGTCGACGCGGCGCAGGATGGGCTCGCGCATCTCCACCGGCAGCTTGTAGCGCACCGAGGCGATGGCGTTGCGCACCTCGTCGGCCGCCTCGATCATGTTCTTGTCGAAGTTGAAGATCAGCAGCAGCTGGGCGCTGCCTTCGCTGCTGGTGCTGCGCACGTCGGTCACGCCGGCGATACCCTGCAACGCCTTCTCGATGCGGTTGACGACCTCGCGCTCCACCGTGTCGGGGCTGGCGCCGGGGTACGGGATCTGCACCACCAGCAGCGGTTGCTCGACATCGGGCGTCTGGTTGACGCGCAGCTTGCTCAGCGCCAGCAGGCCCAGCGCCATCAGCGCCAGGATGATGACGATCATCGCCACCGGGCGCTTGATGCTGAATTCAGAGAGGAACATCGCCCGACCTCACTTGGCCGCAGAGGCCGTTGCAGCCACCGCCGAGGGCGCGGCCCCCGCAGCGGCCAGGGGCTTGGCGAATTCGAACTTCTGGCCGTCCACCAAGGAGCTGCCGGGCGCGCGCAGGATGCGGTCGCCGGCCACCAGGCCCGAAAGCACCGGGCTTTCGCCCGTGCGCGGGTCGCGCTCGCCCAGGCGCAGCGCCACCTTCGAGAGGCTGTTGCCGTTCAGCTTCCAGGCGTGGGCGAGTTCGCCCGACCGCACCACGGCCTGGCCGGGCAGGCTCAGGCCTTCGGTGCCGCCCGTCTCCACGCGGCCCTCGGCAAAGAGGCCTGCCACCCGCGGCGCCTGCGCCGGCGTGGCGAAGGCCACGATCACCTCCACCTGCCGCGTGACGGCATTGGCCGCGGCCTCGATGCGCTGCACCTTGCCCGTGAAATCGCCCTGCGCAAAGCCGTTGACGCGGAAGCTGACCGGCTGCCCGAGCTTCAGCTCGTGCATGCGGTCGGCCGACACCAGGCCCTCGAAGCGCATGCTGCGCGGGTCGATCACCTTCACCAGTTCGCGGCCGACCTGCACGGTGTCGCCCACCGAAGCCTTGCGCTCGCTCACCACACCGGCAAACGGTGCGCGCACCACGGTGCGGGCCATCTGCTGACGTGCGGAGACCACGCGCGCCCGCGCCGCCACCAGGTCGCTCTGTGCGTTGTTGCGGCGCACCTCGGCGTCTTCCAGCGCCTGGGTGGAGGTCATGCCCTGGGCCTGCAGCGTCTTCAGCCGCGCGACCTGGCGCTCCACCTGCTCGAAGGCCTGGGTGGACGCGCGCAACGCCTCTTCGGCCGAACTCAGGCTGTCGCGGATGGCGGTGTCGTCCAGCTTCATCAGCGTGTCGCCGGCGTTGACGGTGTCGCCGTTCTCCTTCATCACCTGCAGCACCACAGCGGCCACCTCGGCGCGCAGGTCGGCGCGGCGTTCGGGTTGCAGCGAGCCGCTGATCACGGGCCCGCTGGCCAGGCGGCTGGGCTGCAGCGTGAGCAGGTCTTCCGGGGCCAGCAGCAGCACGGGCGCGGCGGCCTTGGCCGCCGAGGCCCCCGAGGCCGCAGCCGACGGGCCACCGGCACCGGGCTTGCCGCATCCCGCCAGCGTGGCGGCCAGGGCGGCGGCCAGGGCGATGGCGAGGGCTCGTTGACGAACGGGGGCTTGCAGGTTGGGGCGCATGGCTTCAAAGGCACGCGCAGGCGTGCCGGCAGACAGGTCAGAAGCCGCGAGCGTAACGGCGCCCTGCCCCTGCGGGCAGGGGTCTGCGACGAAAGGGGCGCTGGGCGGGGCGAATGGTGAAGCCGAACGACGGGCGCCCGGGCATCAGGCCCGATGCCCTCAGGGCTGCTTGGGTTGTCGGCGCCTGAGCCAGGCCAGCAGTTCGCCGACGAAGCCGCGGCGGAAGCCGACGACGCAGACGACGAAGATCACGCCGATGATGACGGTGACCCAGGAACCGACGCGGTCGGCCAGGAAGTTCTGCAGACCGATGATGGTGAAGGCGCCCACCACGGGGCCGGCGAAGGTGCCCATGCCGCCCAGCAGCGTCATCAGCACCACCTCGCCCGAGAGCGACCAGTGCGCATCGGACAGCGTCGCGAAGCCCAGGGCCACCGTCTTCAAAGCACCGGCCAGGCCGGCCAGGGTGGTGCTGAGCACGAAGGCCAGCAGCTTGTACTTGTCGACGTCGTAGCCCAGCGAGATGGCGCGCGGCTCGTTCTCGCGGATGGCCTTCAGCACCTGGCCGTAGGGCGAATGCACGATGCGCACCACGCCCAGGAAAACGCCCACGAAAGCGGCCAGCACCACGAAGTACATGACGAGGTCGCTCTGCAGCGGAATCAGCCCGAACAGCGTGCCGCGCGGCACGCCCTGCAGGCCGTCTTCACCGCCCGTGAAGGGTGCCTGCAGCCAGACGAAATAGATCATCTGCGCCATGGCGAGCGTGATCATCGCGAAGTAGATGCCCTGGCGGCGGATGGCGATGAAGCCGACGATGGCGCCCAGGACCGTGCCCGACAGTGCGCCGGCCAGGATGCCCAGCTCCGGCGAGAAGCCCGCCGAGCGCACCAGCCAGCCGGTGACATAGGCCGCGGCGCCCAGGTAAGCCGCGTGGCCGAAGCTCAGAAGCCCGGTGTAGCCGAGCAGCAGGTTGAAGGCGCAGGCGAAGATGGCGAAGCACAGCGCCTTGATCATGAAGATCGGGTAGACGCCCAGGAAGGGCGCAGCGATCAGCAGCGCCAGGCCCACGCCCCAGGCGATCTTGCTCCAGCGCTGGATGTCCACGCCACCGCTTTCGGAAGAAGTGCTCATCTCACTTCTCCTTTCCGAACAGGCCCGCCGGCCGGATCATCAGCACGATGGCCATGATGACGAAGACGACGATGCTGGAGGCCTCGGGGTAGAACACCTTGGTCAGCCCTTCCACCAGGCCCAGCACCAGCCCGGTGAGGATGGAGCCGAGGATGGAACCCATGCCCCCGATCACCACCACCGCGAAGACGATGATGATCAGGTTGCTGCCCATCAGCGGCGTGATCTGGATGATGGGCGCGGCCAGCACCCCGGCCATCGCGGCCAGGCCGGCGCCGGCGCCGTAGGTCAGCATCACCATCATCGGCACGTTGACGCCGAAGGCCTGCACGAGAGACGGGTTCTCGGTGCCGGCCCGCAGGTAGCTGCCAAGGCGCGTGCGCTCGATGATGAACCAGGTCACCAGGCAGATGAACAGCGACGCGAAGATCACGAAGCCGCGGTAGTTCGGCAGGATCATGAAGCCGAGGTTGGTGGCGCCCTGCAGCAACTCAGGCACCGGGTACTGCTGGCCCGAGACGCCGAACTGGTCGCGGAACACGCCTTCGGCGATGAGCGCAAGGCCGAAGGTGAGCAGCAGGCCGTAGATGGGGTCGATCTTGTACAGCTGCTTGAGCAGCGTGCGTTCGATCACCACGCCCAGGGCGCCCACCACCAACGGCGCCAGCAGCAGGCTCCACCAGAAGCCGATGCCGGCGTACTCGGCGCCCAGCCAGGCGACGTAGGCGCCGATCATGTAGAGCGCCCCGTGCGCGAAGTTGACGATGCCCAGCAACCCGAAGATCACCGCCAGCCCGAGGCTGAGCATGGCGTAGAACGAGCCATTCACCAGGCCCAGCAGCAGCTGGCCCATGAAGGCCTGGATCGGGATGCCGAAGATTTCCATCGCGCGCGGGGTTCAGCTCAGGCGGTCACTTCCACAGGGGGCACTTCGATTCGGCCTTGGTCGTCCAGGCCTCTTCACCCTTGAAGGTCTGCACCACGTTGTAGTAGTCCCAGGGCTCGGTGCTCTTGTCGGGGCTCTTGACCTGCATCAGGTACATGTCGTGGACCATGCGGCCGTCACCGCGGATGAAGCCGCCCTTGGCGAAGACGTCGTTGATCTTCGTTGCGCGCATCTTGGCCAGCACCTTGTCGGCGTCGTCGCTGTTGATGGCCTTCACCGCCTGCAGGTAGTTCAGCGCGGCCGAGTAGTCACCGGCCTGGATGCTGCTGGGCATGCGCTTGAACTTCTCGAAGAACTTGCGGCTCCAGGCGCGCGTCTCGGCGTCGCGGTTCCAGTACCAGCTGTCGGTCAGGTACATGCCCTGCGTCGTCTTCAGGCCGAGGCTGTGGATGTCGTTGATGAAGACCAGCAGGCCTGCCAGCTTCATCGTCTTGGTGATGCCGAACTCGTTGGCCGCCTTGATGCTGTTGATGGTGTCGCCACCTGCGTTGGCCAGGCCCAGGATCTGCGCCTTGCTGCCCTGCGCCTGCAGCAGGAAGCTGCTGAAGTCGCTGGCGGCCAGCGGGTGCTTCACGGCGCCGACGATGGTGCCGCCGGCAGCCTTGACGACGTTGCTGGTGTCGTTCTGCAGTTGCGCGCCGAAGGCGTAGTCGGCCGTCAGGAAGTACCACGTCTTGCCGCCCTGCTTCACCACGGCGTTGCCCGTGCCCTTGGCCAGCGCCACGGTGTCGTAGGCCCAGTGCACCGTGTAGGGGTTGCACTGCTCGTTGGTCAGCGCGGCCGTGGCCGCGCCGATGGCGATGAAGACCTTCTTCTTCTCGGCCGCCACCTTGGCCATGGCCAGCGCGGTGCCCGAGTTGGTGCCGCCGATCAGCATGTCCACGCCTTGCGTGTCGAACCACTCGCGCGCCTTGGCAGCGGCCACGTCGGCCTTGTTCTGGTGGTCGGCGTAGAGGACCTCGATCTTCTTGCCGGCGATGTTGCCGCCCATGTCGGCCACGGCCATGCGGATGGCCTCGACGCCGCCCGCGCCGTCGATGTCGGAATACAGGCCCGACATGTCGGTGATGATGCCGATCTTGATCGTGTCACCCGAGATCTGCGCCTGGGCAGGCGCAACAGCGCCCAGCGTGGCGGCACAGGCCAGGGTGCAGGCGGCAGCGATCTTCTTCAGTTGCATGTGAGTCTCCTCTTGGCGGGTCAGGGAAGGCGGCGCCCAGCGTGGGGCTAGACGCCGAGATACTCGTGCAGGCGCTCCATGCGCGAAGGCAGTTCGGCCTGCGTGAAACTCTGGATCACCTCGCCGTGTTCGACGACGAGAAAGCGGTCGGCCAGCGGCGCCGCGAAACGGAAGTTCTGCTCCACCATCAGGATGGTGTAGCCCTGCTTCCGCAGCGTGCTCACCATCTCGGCGAGCTTCTGCACGATCACCGGGGCCAGGCCCTCGGAGATTTCGTCCAGCAGCAGCAGGCGCGCGCCAGTGCGCAGGATGCGCGCCACGGCCAGCATCTGCTGCTCACCCCCGCTCAGCCGCGTGCCCTGGCTTTGTGCCCGCTCCTTCAGGTTCGGGAACATCGCGTAGATCTGATCCACGCTCATGCCACCGCTGCCCATCGTGGGCGGCAGCATCAGGTTCTCTTCGGCCGACAGGCTGCTGAAGATGCCGCGCTCTTCGGGGCAGTAGCCGATGCCCAGGCGCGCGATGCGGTGCGTGGGCATGCCGATGGTCTCGGTGCCGCGCACCTGGATGCTGCCCTTGCGGCTGCCGATGAGCCCCATGATGGCGCGCATGGTGCTGGTGCGGCCTGCGCCGTTGCGGCCCAGCAGCGTGACGACCTCGCCCTCGTGCACGTCGAAGCTGATGCCGTGCAGGACGTGCGATTCGCCGTACCAGCCGTGCAGGTCTTTCACCGAGAGGAAAGGCGTTCCCATCAGTGGGCTCCTTTCAGTTCGGTGTTGGCGCTGCCCATGTAGGCCTCGATCACGGCCGGGTTCTTCGAGACCTGCTCGTAAGGGCCCTCGGCCAGCGTCGCGCCGCGCTGCAGCACGGTGATGGTGTCGGCGATGCTGGCCACCACGCTCATGTTGTGTTCCACCATCAGCACGGTGCGGCTGGCCGCCACCTTCTTGATGAGCTGCTTGATGCGGTCGACGTCTTCCAGGCCCATGCCCTGGGTGGGCTCGTCCAGCAGCATCAGCTTGGGCTCCATCGCCAGCGTGGTGGCGATCTCCAGCGCGCGCTTGCGGCCGTAGCTCAGTTCCACCGCGGTGAGCGCGGCGTACTTGTCCAGGTCCACCTGGGCCAGCAAGGCCATGGCCTTGTCGTTCAGGCTGTCGAGCGAACGCTCGGAACGCCAGAACTGGAAGGAACTGCCAAGGTGGCGCTGCAAGGCCACGCGCACGTTCTCCAGCACCGTGAGGTGAGGGAACACCGACGAGATCTGGAAGGAGCGGATGACGCCGCGGCGGGCGATGTGTGCCGGTGTCTCGGCGGTGATGTCGTGGCCGTCGAAGAGGATCTGCCCCGAGGTGGGCGTGAGGAACTTCGTCAGCAGGTTGAAGCAAGTGGTCTTGCCCGCGCCATTCGGGCCGATCAGCGCATGGATGCTGCCGCGCTGCACCTTCAGATTCACCTGGCTCACGGCCACGAAACCCTTGAACTCCTTGGTCAAGGCGCGGGTCTCGAGGATCACGGCGTCGGTCATGCGGGCGGGGGCAGGTGGTCGGCTTCGGCGGTGCATCTTACGGTCCGCTGTAGGGCTTTTCTGCACTGCACAACGCTTGCCCTGTTATCCAAAACCCTAGGCTTCTTGATGCGGCGCAAGGTGTCGGCGGCGGCCGGAGCGCAAGCTCTGAGCCGCATCAGGAGACAACGCACCATGAGCCCCACCCTCACCGCCGGCCAACACGCCTGGCTTCAAGCCATGCTCAAGCAGCGCCAGCACACCCTGGAGGCGCAACTGAGTTCGCACCTGCATGGCCTCAGCGCCGCCGAACGCGCAGCCGAAGTGCTGGCACAGGACGGCGACGACGCACCGCAGCGCTTGCCCGAGCGCGACATCGCAGCCGCGCTCACCGCCGCCGAGCAGCGCGAGCTCCAGGCCACGGGTGCCGCCCTGCAGCGCCTGACGCAAGGCGCCTACGGCTTGTGCAGCGACTGCGGCACCACCATCCCCTTCGACCGGCTGAAGGTCGAACCGTCGGCCTTGCGCTGCGTGCCCTGCGAATCCACGCACGAGGCCGCCCGAGGCTCGCGCGCCTGAGCCCTCATCCATCCACACCCAAGGAGTTGCCCTCATGACCACCTTCCACGCCGTGCTGCGCATCGACCACCAGAATGCCGAGGTGCTGCAGTTCGATGCCGAACACCTGCAAAGCCAGCGCATCAAGGCGCACACGCACCACACCGCCCAACACGCCAGCGGGGTGCGCAGCGAGCACGAGTTCTATGCCGCGGTTTGTGAAGCGCTGGCCGAGATCCCGGAGGTGCTGGTGGCGGGCTCCAAGACGGCCCTGGCCGACTTCCGCCACTATGCCGAGAAGCACCGCCCGGCGCTCGTGCCCCACCTGGTGGGCTACGAGACCATCGACCACCCGACGGCGCCGCAGCTGGTGGCGATGGCGCGCAAGTTCTTCCTGCGCTACGACCGCATGGCCGGCACGCCGACGCCGGCCTGAGACAGACCGCGGGCCGCAATCCCGCGGCCCGCGCTCACTCGGCCGGGTAGGGCGTGCCGTAGAACTTGTGCACGCCACTGGCCCAGGCGCGATCGGACATCGCCGGCCAATGGTCTGGGTCGAAGCCCGGCGCGTCTTTCAGGGTGGCCTTGGGCACGTCGAGCGTGAAGCGCTTGTTCGCGGTGTCCAGCTTGAGCGCGGCCCAGGGCACGGCGAAGAGCTTGTCGCCCATGCCGAGCAGGCCACCGAATGAAAGAACAGCGTAGGCGACCTTGCCGGTGCTCATCTCGATCATGAACTCCTTGATGTCGCCCAGGTCTTCGCCGTCCTTGTTGCAGACGTCGTTGCCCAGCAGGGTGTTGGCGCCCATCAGGGCCGGCCCTGGCCCGCTGCTGCTGTCCGTGGGCAGGATGACGGGGCTGCGTGTGTTGTCGATGGTGTTCATGCGGTGTCCTTGGCGGTGGGTGTAGGCAGCCCAGAACCGGGTTGGCCCTGGCGCTAGCCACCGACCATAGGCACCGAGCTGGTGAAGGTCTGTGGGCCAACGCACCCCGGCCGCTTCCAACCTGGCCCCATGATGTGCGGCAGGGGCCTGCGCGCATGGGCCCGCAACGAGGCCTGCATGAAGAGATTCACCACCGCCTACGCCGGCACTGCCGCCGTGATGCTGCTGCTGGACGCGCTGTGGCTCGGCCTCATTGCGCAGCCTCTGTACGCCCAGCAGCTCGGCCACCTGCTGGCCGACGAACCGCGCTTCGGCGTGGCCGCGCTGTTCTACCTGCTGTACGCGCTGGGCGTGGTGATCTTCGCCGTGGCGCCGCACAGCGGCGGCGCCACGCGGAAGACGACCCTCGGCCGGGCCGCGCTTTTCGGTTTCTTCGCCTACGCCACCTACGACCTCACGAACCTGGCCACGCTGCGCGACTGGCCACTGGGCCTGAGCCTGATCGACATTGCCTGGGGCACCGTCATCAGCACGGCCTCGGCAGCAGGCGGCAAGGCAGCGATGGACAGGTGGGCGCGGGTGGCGGGCTGAACCAGCGCGGACGCTCGAACCGGCCAAGAAAAAGCACCTGGCGTTGCCGCGAGGTGCTTTTTTCTTCTACCGAATTTGGTAGGCGCGATTGGACTCGAACCAACGACCCCCACCATGTCAAGGTGGTGCTCTAACCAGCTGAGCTACGCGCCTGGGGAAGCCTGTGACTATACATCAAGTTTTTCAGGGCTCCAGCGCCCGGGCCTGAGGCCCCCGGCCCTTCAACGCCGCCGCGCGTGACGCACGCCCGGCACGCGCGCCAGGTGCGCCAGCACCGGGCCCAGGCGCGCCGCGTCGGTGGCTTCCACGGTGAAGGTCATCCACGCGGTGCTGCCGTCCTTGGCGCTCTGCGTGTTGACGCCCGTCACGTTGACCTTCTCTTTTGCGAACACCTCGCCGATGTCGCGCAGCAGCCCGCCGCGATCGGCGGCTTCGATGACCACGTCCATGGGGTAGACCGCGGCCTTGTCGCCGCCGGGCTTGCCCCAGGCGACCTCGATCACCCGACCCGGCGAGGTCTGCGCCATCTGGCGCAGGTTGCTGCAATCGGCGCGGTGCACGGCCACGCCCTTGCCGCGGGTGACGAAGCCGCAGATGGCGTCGGGCGGCGCGGGCCGGCAGCATTTGCCCAGCGTGGTGAGCAGCGAATCCATGCCCACCACCAGCACGCCGCCGCGGCCGCCGCCGGCCTCGGCGCGCGAGCGGTGCAGGTGCAGCTTGTCGTCTTCCGGGCCGGGCTCGGCGGGCTTGAGCAGGTTCTCGATGTTGCGCAGCGAGTACTCGTCCTTGCCCACCACCTCGAACAAGGCCTCGGCGCTCTTGAAGCCCAGGCGCTCGGCCAGCGCCTGGCGCTCCAGCGCCGTGCTGCCCAGACGCTGCAGCAGCTTTTCCACCGCCTCTCGACCGCGCGCGACGGTCTGCGCCATCTGCTCGGCGTTGAACCAGGCGCGCACCTTGGCCTTGGCGCGCGGGCTGGCCAGGTAGTGCAGTTCGGGGTTGAGCCAGTCCATCGACGGCCCGCCCTCCTTCACCGCCACCACCTCCACGGTCTGGCCCGATTGCAGCGGCGTGCTCAGCGGCACCATGGCGCCGTCGACCTTGGCACCGCGGCAGCGGTGGCCCAGGTCGGTGTGCAGCGCGTAGGCGAAGTCCACCGGCGTGCCGCCCACGGGCAGGTCGATGATGGTGGCCTGCGGGGTGAAGACGTAGATGCGGTCGCTCTCCACGCCCCGCGCCGCGGCGCCCCCGCTTGCCGCCTGGCCTTGCCCCTGCGCGGAGAAGTCTCGCTCCCAGGCCAGCAGTTCGCGCAGCACGGCCTTGCGGGCCTCGGCCACGCGGTCTTCGAACTCGCCCGCCGCGCTGACGCCGGCGTAGCCCTTCACGCCCGCTTCCTTGTACATCCAGTGCGCGGCAACGCCGTGCTCGGCGTGCTCGTGCATGGCGCGGGTGCGGATCTGCACTTCGAGCGGCCGGCCGTCAGCGCCGCGCACCACGGTGTGCAGGCTCTGGTAGCCGTTGGGCTTGGGGCGTGCGATGTAGTCGTCGAACTCGCCGTCCACCGGCGCCCAGGCCTCGTGCACGCGGGCCAGCGCCATGTAGCAGGCCGGCACGTCGTCCACCACCACGCGCAGTGCGCGTGTGTCGAACACCCGCTCGAAGGGCAGTTGCTTGCCCTGCATCTTCTTCCAGATGCTGTACAGGTGCTTGGGCCGGCCCTGCACATCGGCACGCAATCCTGCACCGGCCAGCAGCGCGGCCAGCGCCTCGCGCGCGGCGGCCACGCCTTGCTCACGTTCGGCCCGTTTCTCGTCCACCAGCTGCGCGATGCGCTGGTACTCCTGCGGCTGCAGGAAGCGGAAGGACAGATCCTCCAGCTCCCACTTGATCTGCCAGATGCCCAGCCGGTTGGCCAAGGGCGCAAAGACCTGCAGGGATTCGGTAGCCAGCGCCTCGGGGCAAGGCCGCTTGCTGGCGGCATGCCAGCGCAGCGTCTGCAGCCGCGAGGCCAAGCGCAGCAGCACCACGCGCAGGTCGCGGCTGAAGGCCAGCAGCATCTTGCGCACGCGCTCGGTCTGCTGGCCCTGCAGGCCCTCACCCGGCGGCGCATTGCGCGCAGCCCGCTGGATCTGCACCAGCTTGCGTGTGAGTGTCACCAGGCTGGCGTAGCTTTCGCCGAAGGCCTTGTGCACCACCTCTTCGGGGCGCTGCAGGAAGTCACCCGCGTAGACGAGGTAGGCCGCCGCGCACAGCGCCGGCCCGCCGCCAATGTGGCGCAGCACCTCGGCCGTGCCGTCGGCATGCGCGTAGGCGTCTTCGCCGGTGTCCAGCACCTGACCGGCCAGCAGCGGCTCGGCAAAGGCGCGGGCGCGCTGCACGGGGTCGGCCATTCCCTCGGTCATTCCCTCGGTCATTCCCTCGGGCAGCGCACCGCTGGCCAGGTGCACGATGGCCGCGGCACCGCCGGGCGTGGCGGTGTCGTCGGTCTTCACGGGCCGAGCAGGAAGGCGCGCACCACGGCGCGCTGGTCGTCGGCCACCAGCGTGGGCGCGTGGCCCACGCCGGGCAGCGTGTGCAGTTGCGCGCGCGGGCCGCGCTGCGTCATCGCCAAGGCGGTTTCGGGCGACAGCAGGTCGCTCTCGGCACCGCGCAGCAACAGGGTCGGCGCGGTGATGCGGTCGTAGGCGGCCCAGAGCGCGGCTTCGCCGGCAGCGGCCACCTCGCCCGTGACGGCGCGGAAGGGCACGGCAATGCCCGGGTCGTAGTGCGGCTTGAAGCCGGCACCGTCGGCCTTGAGCTGCGGGCGCGTGAGCGCCAGCCACTGCTCGCGCGTGTGCGGGCCGAAGCCCTGCGAGATGGCCCACAGCGCATCGGCCGCGGCCTCCACCGTGGGCCAGTGCGCCGGCACACCCACATAGGTGCCGATGCGCTGCAGCGCGCTGGCCTGCAAGGCCGGGCCGACATCGTTGAGCACCAGGCGCCGCACCGGGCTGCCGGGCAGCGAAGCCAGCATCAGGCCGATGAGCCCACCCATGGACGTGCCCACCCAGTCGACCTGCGGCACGTTCAGGCGCGCCACCAGCGTCACCATGTCGGCAACGTAGGTGGGAATGCCGTAGCCGGCGGGGTCGGCCAGCCCATCGCTTTGCCCACGGCCCACCACGTCGGGGCAGACCACGCGGTACTCGCTGCTGAGTTCGCGCGCCAGGGTGTCGAAGTCGCGCCCCTGGCGCGTGAGGCCGTGCACGCAGACCAGCACACGCGGGTTGTCGGCCGCGCCCCATTCCCAGTAGGCCATGCGGTGCAGGCCACGGGCACTCAGGCATTGCACATGGGCCAGGCGCGGTTCGGTCATGGTGGGGTCAGGCGGGCATGGGAATAATGGCTTCATCGTATCAACCACCGCTCAAGGCCCCCAGCATGCTCAACGGAAAGACCGCCCTCGTCACCGGCTCCACCAGCGGCATCGGCCTGGGCATCGCCAAGACCCTGGCGCTGCACGGTGCGCGCGTGATGATCAACGGCTTCGGCGATGTCGAAGCGGCGCTGGCCCAGGTGCGTGAACACGACCCCGAGGCCGCCTACCACGGTGCCGACATGAGCAAGCCGGCCGAGATCGAGGCCATGGTGCGTGCCTGCGAGCAGCAGCTCGGCAGCTGCGACATCCTCGTCAACAACGCCGGCATCCAGTTCGTGGCGCCGGTGGAAGATTTCCCGGTGGAACGCTGGGACGCCATCATCGCCATCAACCTGAGCTCGGCTTTCCACACCATGCGCGCCGCCCTGCCCGGCATGCGCGCGCGCAACTGGGGCCGCATCATCAACGTGGCCTCGGCCCACGGCCTGGTGGCCTCGGCCAACAAGAGCGCCTACGTGGCCGCCAAGCACGGCATCGTTGGCCTGACCAAAGCCGCGGCGCTGGAGACGGCCACCACCGGCATCACCGTCAACGCCATCTGCCCGGGCTGGGTGCTGACCCCGTTGGTGCAGAAGCAGGTGGACGCGCGCGCCGCCGCCGAGGGCGTCAGCAACGAAGAGGCCAAGCGCCGCCTGCTGGCCGAGAAGCAGCCCTCGCTGCAGTTCACCACGCCGGAAGAGCTGGCCGAGCTGGCGGTCTTCCTTTGCAGCCCGGCGGCGCAGAACGTGCGCGGCCAGGCCTGGGCGGTGGACGGGGGGTGGACCGCGCAGTGAAGGCGCCCTGCCCGCTCACTTCACCAGCTGCACGCTGCCGCTGACGGTGGCGCTCACCAGCTGCTTGCCGGCTTCCACCGGCAGCGCGGCGTCTTCCATGTTCACGGCGCGCGCGCTGAAGGCGCGCGGCGCAGCGGCCATGGCCATGGGCTGCGAGCCGTCGCTGCCCACGTTCACCTCGCGCAACGTGTAGCTGCCGAAGCCGAACTGCCGGCTCACCGATTCGGCCCGCGCGCGGAAGCTGGCGATGGCCTGGGCGGCCACCTCGCCTTCCACCTTGTCGCGCGCCTCGCGCGAGAGCGAAAAGCCCACACGGGCGATGGTGAGCGACTGCACGCGCGAGGTGAGTTGCGCGATGGCCTGCACGTCGCGCCCTTCGACGATCAGCTCGGTGCGGCCCTGCCAGCCGTTGATGGCGCCGGGCATGCCGGGCGTCCTCGGGTTGGGCGGCGCATAGCGCGGCGTGAGCGAGAAGCTGCCGGTCTGCACCTGCACCTGGCCGGGCTTGGCCGATTTGCGGGCCTCGACCAGCGCCGCATCCAGCGCCTGCTTGAGCTGTGTCTGCACTGCTGCAGGGTCGGTGCCCTCACGCGTGGTGGAGAACACCACCGTCAGCCAGTCCATCGTCACCTCCACGCTGGCCGTGGCCGAGAGGTTCACCACGTTCTGCGGCGGGGGCAGCACCTGCGCCTGGGCCACGCCGCCCAGCAAGGCCAGGCTGCAGGCGGCCAGCGCACGGGCGCGGCGCGGGGTGGCGGTGAACAAGGCAGGCAGGGTCGAGTTGGTCTTCATGGTTTCCTGGAAGGGCCCAGGCCGGGCCGTTGGTGACGCTGCCGCTTGGAGCGCGCGGGCGTCGATTGGTGCGCCGAAAGACTTGTAACAGATGGTCAGGCCCCCGCCGGACCCGCCGGCCGAGCCCCCCACAATGCGGCTGTTACAAATTCGGGAGCTCCCATGACCCCACCCGCGAACGCCAGGCCTGACCGCATCGTGGTCGTCGACGACGACGCGCGCATCCGCGACCTGCTGCGCCGCTATCTGGCGCAGGAAGGCTTCGACGTGCTGCTGGCCGAGGACGCCAAGGCGCTGAACCGGGTGCTCACGCGCGAGACGGTCGACCTCATCGTGCTCGACCTGATGCTGCCGGGCGAAGACGGTCTGAGCATCTGCCGCCGCCTGCGCGCCGCCAACGACCAGACGCCCATCATCATGCTCACGGCGAAGGTAGAAGACGTCGACCGCATCGTCGGCCTGGAGGTGGGCGCCGACGACTACCTGCCCAAGCCCTTCAACCCGCGCGAGCTGCTGGCGCGCATCCACGCCGTGCTGCGCCGCCGCCCTGCGCCCGAGGCCCCCGGCGCGCCCAGCAAGGAAGCCCAGGTCGTCAACTTCGGGCCCTTCGAGTTCGATCTCAGCCTGCGCCGCCTCAGCAAGAACGGCGAGCAGATCGCACTCACCACCGGCGAGTTCAGCATGCTCAAGGCCCTGGTGCGCCACCCACGCCAGCCGCTCAGCCGCGACAAGCTGGCACAGCTGGCACGCGGCCGCGAGTTCGAGCCCTTCGACCGCAGCCTGGACGTGCAGATCAGCCGCCTGCGCAAGATGCTGGAGCCCGACCCGGCGCAGCCGCGCTACATCCAGACCGTGTGGGGCGTGGGCTATGTCTTCGTGCCCGATGGCGCCAACTGAACCCGGCCCTGCCGGGCTGACCCTGAGCCGCTGACGCCACCGTGGCACGCCGCAAACCGCTGGGCCTGAGTCTCTTCTGGCGCACCTTCTTCCTGCTGGCGCTGCTGCTCGCTGGGGGGGTGTTCGCGTGGCTGCAGACGCTGCGCGCGCTGGAGCTCGAGCCGCGCGCCGTGCAGGCCGCGCAACAGACCGCGGGCCTGGTGAACCTGGCGCGCGCAGCGCTCAAGACGTCGGACGGCATCAGCCGCGTGGCCTTGCTCAAGAGCCTGACGGCCGAAGACGGCGCGCGCGTCACGCCCCGCGAGCCCAAGGACACCTGGGAGACCTTCGAGACCGACCGCTTCTCGCGCCGCGTGGGGCAGGAGCTGCGCAGCGTGCTCGGCGAAGACGCCATCGCCGCACGCAGCGTCAACGGCGTCAAGGGCTTGTGGGTGGGCTTCTCCATCGAGCGCGAGCGCGACAAGACGCGCGATTTCTTCTGGCTGCAGGCCGGCCCTGCGCACGAGGCCGGGGTCAACCGCGAGACCCTGCTCACCTGGACGGGCATTGCCTTCTTGGCCACGCTGGTGGGCTCGGTGGCCATCGCCAGCCTGATCAACCGGCCGCTGAAGCAGCTGAGCTTCGCGGCCAGCCGCATCCGCGAAGGCGACCTCGATTCACGCCTGGACGAAAACACGCTGACCAGCGAGATCCGCGAGGTCAACATGGGCTTCAACCGCATGGCGCGTGAACTCGCGCGCGTGGAGGAAGACCGCGCGGTGATGCTGGCCGGCATCAGCCACGACCTGCGCACACCGCTGGCGCGGCTGCGGCTGGAAACCGAGATGAGCGTCGAGGACGAAGAGGCCAAGCGCAACATGGCCATGGACATCGACCAGCTCGACGCCATCATCGACAAGTTCATGGACTACGCGCGGCCCGGCGATTCGCAGCTGCGCCCGGTGCTGGTGTCGCCGCTGATCGACCGCGAGGCCTCGCTCTTCCGTGACCCGAGCCAGATCCGCATCACCTCGCGCGTGGCCATCGACCTGCAGGTGCTGGCCGACGAGACCGAACTCGCGCGCGTCTTCCTCAACCTCTTCGAGAACGCCCGCCGCTACGGCCGCGGCACCGACACCGGCGTGGCCGAGGTGATGATCACCTACGTGAAGACCGGCCCCTGGGCCATCATCAGCGTGCGCGACCACGGCTCGGGCGTGGCGCCCGAAAAGCTCTCGCAGCTGACCACGCCTTTCTTCCGCGGCGACGCCGCGCGCACGGCCGCCACGGGCGCCGGCCTGGGGCTGGCCATCGTCGAGAAATCGATGCAGCGCATGGGTGGCACGCTCGAACTCGCCAACGCCTCCGACGGCGGGCTGGTGGCCCACCTCCGGCTCAAGCGGGCGATCTGACGCGCCCTGGGCCGCAAGCGGAGAGATTGCGATGCTGATCTGCAGCTTTGTCCTGAATGGCAAGCCCCTGACGAAGTTGCGCATCGGCGCCAAGTCCTTCGATGCCTTCTCGGGCATGGGCGCCTATGTCAACCAGCGGCAGCACGCTTGCGTGCAGGGCCGCGGGCCGATTCCGCCGGGCAGCTACTACATCATCGACCGCGAGTCCGGCGGCCTGCTGGGGCCACTGCGCAACCTCTTCAGCGACCGCAGCGAGTGGCTGGCGCTGTACGCCGACGACGGCAGCGTGGACGACGTGGTGAAGTGCGACGACATCGCGCGCGGCAACTTCCGCCTGCACCCGAAAGGCCCGCTGGGCATCAGCGAAGGCTGCATCACGATCGAGAAGCCCATCGAATTCAACCTCGTGCGCAGCCTCATCCGCAGCGAGAAGCTGCAGGCCATCCCGGGCAGCACGCTCAAGGCCTACGCCAAGGTGCTGGTGACATGAAGCGCTGGGCCGCCCACGCGGCCAGCGTGGCGGCCGCTGCGGTGCTGGCGCTCTTGCTCGCGCGCTACTGGTACGCGCGGCCCGAACACTTCCCAGCGCCCTTGCGGCAGCTGGGCCAGCAATTGCTGGAAGCGCATGAAGCCCGCGGCGCCGAAGCGGCGGCGGATATGGAAGCGCTGTTCATCGCCGCCGTGGCCTTCGTGCCGGCCTTGGCCGCGGTGCTGCTGCTGCGCTGGGCCTGGCGGCGCTGGCGCGGCGCGCGCTGAAGCTCAGCCTGTCACCGGCGGCTCGCGCCACAGCAAGGCGACAGCGCGCGTCTCGATGGCGCGGCCCTCGCCCACCGGGCCCATCTTCTCGGCCGTCTTGGCCTTCACGTTCACCGCGTCCAGGCCCAGGCCCAGCGCCTCCGCGATGCGCTGGCACATGGCCGGGATGTGCGGCGCCATCTTCGGCGCCTGCGCGACGATGGTGCTGTCGACGTTGACGATCTGGTAACCCGCCTCGCGCACTCGGCGCGCGGCCTCGGTGAGCAGCACCACCGAATCGGCACCCCGGAACTCGGCCGCGGTGTCGGGGAAGTGGCGGCCGATGTCGCCCAGGGCCGCGGCACCCAGCAAGGCGTCGGTGATGGCGTGCAGCAGCGCGTCAGCGTCTGAATGGCCGAGCAGGCCGTGCGTGTGCGGGATGGTCACGCCGCCCAGCACCAGCGGGCG
The DNA here is from genome assembly GCF_004016505.1 of Rubrivivax rivuli. Lineage (GTDB taxonomy): Bacteria > Pseudomonadota > Gammaproteobacteria > Burkholderiales > Burkholderiaceae_C > Rubrivivax > Rubrivivax rivuli. The sequence continues at coordinate 432,853 of NZ_SACR01000003.1, forward strand.
GCCGGTGACGAGCTGGTGGGTGTCCCAGCCTTCGCCGATGCGGAGTTGGAGCGGGTTCATGCGGGGGCCAGGGTGCGGTTCAGGGGCGGCTCGCCAGCAGGCGCTCGGCCAGGGCGAAATCGGCCGGCCAGGTGAGCTTGAAGTTTTCCAGCTCACCGGGCACGAGCTGGGGCGCCAGGCCCAGGGCTTCGATGGCGCTGGCTTCGTCGGTCACGTTCACGCCGGTGGCGGCGGCCTCGTGCAGCGCGCGCTGCAGCAGGCCCAGGCGGAACATCTGCGGCGTCTGCGCCAGCCACTTGGCGCTGCGGTCCAGCGTGGCGTTGACTCGGTCATCGGGGCCGGCGGCCTTCAGCGTGTCGGCCAGCGGCAGGGCCAGCAGGCCGCCGATGGCGTCGCCCACGCAGGCTTCGATCAGGCGCTGCACGGCGGCCGGCTGCAGCAGGCAGCGGGCGGCGTCGTGCACCAGCACCCAGTCGTGCTCGGCCACGCCTTGCGCACGCAGCGCCTGCAGACCGGCGGCCACGCTGTCGGCACGCGTGGCGCCGCCGGTGCGGGTGATCCAACCGGCGAAGTCAGGGGCGTGGGCTTCGAACTGCGTGTCTTCCGGCGAGAGCACCACCAGCGTCTGCGCCAGTTGCGGCACGGCGGCCAGCGCGGCCAAGGTGTGCGCCACCACGCTGCGGCCGGCCACGGTGCTGTACTGCTTGGGCCCGCCCTGCCCGGCCCGCAGGCCGACACCTGCGCAGGGCACCAGGGCAAAACAGCGGGCAGCCAGCTCGTTCATGGGGGCGGATTCTAGAATTGGCCCCATCCAAGCCCCGCCATGCCCGCTGCGTTCAAGCCCCGCAGCGGCGTGCCGGGGCTGCTGCCGTTGACGGGCCCCTTTTTCCGAGCATTTCCGCGAGCCACATGCACATCCCCCACATCGCGCCAGGCAAACGCTTCAGCCTGCCCCGCCCCACGGGCAGCGCCGACGCGCTGCTGCTGGCCCGCGCGGCGCAACGCCACGCCGAGGCGAAACGCCTGCTGGCCATCTTCACCGCCGAGCCGGCCGACACCCAGCGCCTGGCCGACGAACTGCCGTTCTTCGCGCCGGGCCTGCGCGTGGCCGTCTTCCCCGACTGGGAGACCCTGCCCTACGACACCTTCAGCCCGCACCAAGACCTGATCAGCGAGCGCCTGGCCACGCTGTGGCGCATCCACAGCGGCGAGGTCGACGTGGTGCTGCTGCCGGCGAGCACGGCGCTGACGCGGCTGTCGCCGCCGTCCTTTTTGGCCGGCACCACCTTCCAGTTCAAGCAGAAGAGCCGGCTCGACGAAGCCAAGCTCAAGAGCCAGCTCACGCTGGCCGGCTACCAGCACGTGAGCCAGGTGGTGAGCCCGGGCGAGTACGCGGTGCGCGGCGGCCTGATCGACCTCTTCCCCATGGGCAGCCTGGTGCCCTACCGCGTGGACCTGTTCGGCGACGAGGTCGACAGCATCCGCACCTTCGACCCCGACAGCCAGCGCAGCCTCTACCCCGTGCCCGAGGTGCGCCTGCTGCCCGGCCGCGAGTTCCCGATGGACGAGGCCGCGCGCAAGGCCTTCCGCGCGCGCTGGCGCGAGCAGATCGAGGGTGACCCCACGCGCTGCCGCGTCTACAAGGACATCGACACGGGTCTCGCCAGCGGCGGCATCGAGTACTACCTGCCGCTGTTCTTCGACAGCCCCGGCACCATCTTCGATTACCTCGGCGAGAACGCCGCGCTGGTGCTGCATGGCAACGTCGACGAGGCGCTGGAAGGCTGGTGGAAAGACACGCGCGAGCGCCACCGCTTCCTGCAGCACGACCCGGAGCGGCCCATCCTGCCGCCGGCCAGCCTCTTCATGCCGGCGGAAGAGTTCTTCACGCGCACGCAGGCCCACGCCACGCTGGCGCTGCGCGGCAAAGAGCCCGTGGAGTGGGCCCGCCCGCTGCCCGACCTGAGCATCGACCGCGGCGCCACCGAGCCGCTGCACAAGCTGCACCAGCACATCAACCTGGGCGCGCACCGCGTGCTGCTGGTGGCCGAAAGCGACGGCCGCCGCGAGAGCCTGCTGGAGCTGCTGCGCGACAACAAGCTCAGCGTGCCGGCGGCCGATTCGCTGCAGGAGTTTCTGGACGGCCCCGAGAAAGTGGCCATCGCCACCACGCCGCTGGCCGAAGGCTTCCACTGGCACGACGCCGAGGCCGGCGTGTCGGTGCAGTTCGTCACCGAGACCGAACTCTTCGCCACCACGCGCGAAGCGCGCCGCCGCCGCAAGCAGGAGCAGACCAGCAGCGTCGATGCACTCATCAAGGACCTGTCGGAGCTGAAGGTCGGCGATCCCGTGGTGCACATGAACCACGGCATCGGCCGCTACCAGGGGCTGAAGAACATCGACCTCGGCGAAGGCCTGTCGGAGTTCCTGCACCTGGAGTACGCCGACAAGGCCACGCTGTATGTGCCGGTGAGCCAACTGCACCTGATCAGCCGCTACACCGGCGTGAGCGCCGAAGAAGCGCCGCTGCACAAGCTGGGCAGCCCGCAGTGGGACAAGGCCAAGCGCAAGGCCGCCGAACAGGTGCGCGACACCGCGGCCGAGCTGCTGAACCTCTACGCCCGCCGCGCCGTACGCGAGGGCTACGCACACCGCTTCAGCGCGCACGACTACGAGGCCTTCGCCACCAGCTTCGGCTTCGAGGAGACGGCCGACCAGCGTGCCGCCATCCACGCCGTCATCCAGGACATGGTGAGCCCCCGGCCCATGGACCGCCTGGTCTGCGGCGACGTGGGCTTCGGCAAGACCGAGGTCGCCTTGCGCGCAGCCTTCGTCGCCGTGATGAGCGGCAAGCAGGTGGCCATCCTCGCGCCCACCACGCTGCTGGCCGAGCAGCACTACCAGACGCTGGTCGACCGCTTCGGCAAGTGGCCGGTGAAGATCGCCGAGATGTCGCGCTTCCGCACACCGAAGGAGGTGAAGGCGGCCATCGACGGCATCACCGACGGCACGGTGGACATCGTCGTCGGCACGCACAAGCTGCTGAGCCCCGACGTCAAGTTCAACCGCCTCGGCCTGCTCGTCATCGACGAAGAGCACCGCTTCGGCGTGCGCCACAAGGAGGCGATGAAGGCCTTCCGCGCCGAGGTGGACGTGCTCACGCTCACCGCCACGCCCATCCCACGCACCTTGGGCATGGCGCTGGAAGGATTGCGTGATCTCAGCGTGATCGCCACCGCGCCGCAGCGCCGCCTGGCCATCAAGACCTTCGTGCGCAGCGAGGGCAGCAGCGTGATCCGCGAGGCCGTGCTGCGCGAGCTCAAGCGCGGCGGCCAGGTCTACTTCCTGCACAACGAGGTGGAGACCATCGAGAACCGGCGCCAGAAGCTGCTGGAGCTGCTGCCCGAGGCGCGCATCGCCATCGCGCACGGCCAGATGCCCGAACGTGAACTGGAAAGCGTCATGCGCGATTTCGTGGCCGGGCGCCACAACGTGCTGCTGTGCTCGACCATCATCGAGACCGGCATCGACGTGCCGAGCGCCAACACCATCGTCATCAGCCGCGCCGACAAGTTCGGCCTGGCTCAGCTGCACCAGCTGCGCGGGCGCGTGGGCCGCAGCCACCACCAGGCCTACGCCTACCTGCTGGTGCCCGACGTGGAAGGGCTCACCAAGCAGGCCGGCATGCGGCTGCAGGCGATTCAAGACATGGAAGAACTGGGCAGCGGCTTCTACCTCGCCATGCACGACCTGGAGATCCGCGGCGCCGGCGAGGTGCTGGGCGAGAACCAGAGCGGCAACATGATGGAGGTGGGCTTCCAGCTCTACAACGAGATGCTCAGCGAGGCCGTGCGCAGCCTCAAGGCCGGCAAAGAGCCCGACCTGCTGAACCCGATGTCGGCCACCACCGAGATCAACCTGCACGCGCCCGCGCTCTTGCCCGACGCCTACTGCGGCGACGTGCACACGCGCCTGAACCTCTACAAGCGCCTGGCCTCGGCCGAGAAGCCCGAGACCATCGACACGCTGCTCGAAGAGATCACCGACCGCTTCGGCAAGCTGCCGCCGCAGGGCCAGACACTCTTCGACACGCACCGCCTGCGCGTGCTGGCCAAGCCCTATGGCGTGCAGAAGATCGATGCCGGCCCGAAGCTGATGAACATCACCTTCCGGCCGCAGGCGCCCATCGACCCGCAGCGCATCATCGAGCTGGTGCAGAAGAACCGTGTGATCAAGCTCGCCGGCAACGACAAGCTGCGCATCGAGCGTGAGATCAGCCAGCCTGCCGACCGCGCGCACTACCTCCGCGACCTGCTCAAGCACCTGGGGCCGGTGCGGGCGGCGGCCTAGGCCGCAGGCGCCCAGGCCGGCAGCGCAGCCTGGGCAAGCGCCCGGGGCGTCAGAACTGTGCGGGTGCCGCGGCTTCGTCCATGTAGAACACCTCCCACTGGTGGCCGTCGGGGTCGGCGAAGCCGTGCTGCACCATGAAGCCCATGTCCTGCTTGTCGTTGGGCACGGTGCCGCCGGCGGCGCGCGCTTTCGCGACAACTTCGTCCACTTCGGCGCGGCTGTCCACCTGCAGCGCCAGCAGCACCTCGGTGGTGGCGGTGGCATCGGCCACTGGCAGCTTCGTGAAACCCTGGAAGAAGGGCCGCTGCAGCAGCATGCAGGAGAGGTGCTCGTTCACCACCAGGCAGGCGGCCTGTTCGTTGGTGAAACGCTCATTGAAGCCGAAACCCAGGGCGCTGAAGAAGGCCTGGCTGCGCGGCAGGTCGGCCACGGGCAGGTTGACGAACAGGCTGCGGATCATGTGCGGGGCTCCTTCGGGGCATGACGACCAGACGCCCGGCACCTTCAGCGGCGACGGTGAGGCTTGACGATAGCGCGCCGCGCATCCTGCGCCGGTCTGGCCGTGCCGCCCACCCCGGTCTATCCACTAGCATCGCGCCGCCATGTCAGAAGCCACCGCCCCCACCCTGCCCGCCACCGAAATCGAGCCCGGCCTCTTCGTGCGCGGCCTGCAGCCCCCGCTGCGCCTGCGCGATTTCCGCCTGGTCGCCTTCGACATGGACAGCACGCTGATCAACATCGAGTGCATCGACGAGATCGCGGCCGCCGCCGGCCGCAAGGCCGAGGTGGCCGCCATCACCGAGGCCGCGATGCGCGGCGAGATCGCCGATTACACCGAGAGCCTGCGCCGCCGCCTGGCGCTGCTGCGGGGCGTGCCCGAGCAGGCGCTGGAAGAGGTCTATGCGCAGCGACTGCAGTTGAACCCGGGCGTGGAGACCTTCGTCCAGGCCTGCCGCGCCGCCGGGCTGAAGACCTTGCTGGTCAGCGGCGGCTTCACCTTCTTCAGCGAGCGCATCCACGAACGCCTGGGCCTGGACTTCTCTCGGGCCAATGTGCTGCAGGTGGCCGACGGCCGCCTCACGGGCGAACTGGTGCCGCGGCCCTGGGGCACGGTGGTGGACGGCGCCGAGAAGCGGCGCGTGTTGCTGGAGGTGGCCGAGCTGATGGGCATCGGCCCATCCCAGGCCATCGCCGTGGGCGACGGTGCCAACGACCTGCCGATGATGGGCGCGGCCGGCTGTGCGATCGCGTTCCACGCCAAGCCCAAGGTGCAGGCGCAGGCCCATATCGCCATCACGGCCGGCGGCATGGAGCGCGCCTTGGCGGTGCTGCAGGCCTGATCAACCCCGCCCGGTGGTGCGGGCGGACGCGGCCTACTCGCCGAAGACGAGCTGCACGCGGTGCACGCGTGCGGCGGGCAGCGGCTCGAAGCGCCAGCGCTCCAGGGCCGAGATCACATAGCGGTGCCAGCTGCGCGGCACCGAGGACACGAGCGACACGGAGATCACGCTGCCGTCCTCGCGCAGGAAGAGGTCGGCCAGCACTTCGTTGACGCGCGGGCCGTCGATGAGCACGCGCGTGGGAATGTCGGGCTCGACCATCTTCACCAGGCGCGGTTGAACGGCCGCCGCTGGGGCGGCAGCGGGCTCAGGCCGCGAGATAGCAGGGGCCGCGACCGTGGCCGCCGCCGGCGCCGCCAGGCTGCGGGACAGCGGGGGCGTGGAGCCCGCACCAGCGGCGCCCGCGCCAGCCACCGGCGGGGTGACGGTCGGCACGGGTTCGCTCGAGGCCGGGGCAGGCTGCGCCACCACGGCCGCGCTGGCCGGCGAAGTGAGGGGCACGGCCGGTGCCGCGCTGGCCGGTGCCGACGGGCTCGCGTTCGCTGCGCCGTTGCCCGCCGGTGCAGCCGCCAGTGCAGCGCCTACAGGTGGCGCTGGAGCGCGCTCGGCCAGCGCGGTAGCGCCCAGGGCGGCGGCAATCGGAGCGGCCGCCGGTGTTGCCACAGGGGTGGCGCTGGCCGTGACGATGGGCGGTGTCGCAGGGGCACCGCCGGCTGCCGCTGCACCCAGCGAACGCGTGGCCACGGCCGCAGGGGCCACCACCGCGCGCGCAACAGGACGCACAGGCTCAGGGGCCGCCACGGCAGCAGCCTCGCCCTCGGCCCCACGCCGGCGGATCTTGCTGGCGTTCATGATGACCTTCATGGGGTTGGCAGCCATGCGCTGGGCACGCTCCATCGCCGCCGCGGCTTCAGCGCTCTCGGGCTTGGCGCCCTCGGCCTTCGCGGGTTCGGCCTTCGCGGCTTCGGGCTTGGGAGCAGGCGGTGGTGTCTGCGCCTGGCCGTGGGCTGCCCCGTCGGCGAGTAGCAGAACGCCAAGCAACAAGGCAGCACGCAGGGTCACGAGGTCCTCCGGGACACATCAAGGCGGATGGCCGACAGTCGGGTTCGGGCTTGGGGTGGTAAGCCAGAGCCAGTGCAACCCGCCATTCTAGGGAGCGCCTCGCGCAGGTCTGCAGGGTCTCCCCTTACTTGAGGTGGAGGGCCAGGAAGCGCTCCAGCCGCTGCGCGAAGTCAACGCGGTTCTCCAGGCGCACCCAGCTGTGCCCCTCGTCGAGGTAGACCACGTACTCGGGTTCGCGCCCGGCCTTGCGCAGCGCCTCGCGCATGCGCTCGCCATGCACGATGGGCACACGCCGGTCTTCGGCCCCGTAGCCCAGCAGCAGCGGCGCACGGATCTTGTCGGCGTGCAGCACCGGGCTGATGGCGTCGAACATAGCGGCGTCCTTGACACGGTCGCCCACCAGCAGCGGCAGGGTGAAGAGTCGCGATTCGTCGTCGATGTCGCTGTCGAAACGCCAGTCGTAGCGCACGCGCGGGTCGCTGGGGGCCACCCAGGCGGCGCCGCAGCGGTAGAGCTCGGGGTGGCGGATCAGGCCCATCAGCGTGGAATACCCGCCATGGCTGCCGCCGGCAATGCACACGCGCCGGCCATCGACCTGCCCGCTCTTCACGGCCCAGAGCACGGCGTCGGCGATGTCGTCCTGCATGGCCTGGCCGAACTGCTTCCAGCCGGCGCGGTACAGGCGCTGGCCGTAGCCGGTGCTGGCGCGGTACTCGGGTTCGATCACGGCGTAGCCGCGCGAGGCCAGGAACTGCGGGTAGGCGTCCCACTCCCAGTAACGGCCCCGCACCCAAGGGCCGCCATGCACCAGCACCACGGCCGGCAGCGCGCCCTGGGCGCCGGCGGGGCGGGTCACCCACACCGGGAACTCCAGCCCGTCGCGGGCCTTGATGCGGTGGAAGTCGGTGGTGGCCATGCGGGCCGGGTCCACGCGCGGGCGCACGGCGCCCAGCGCGCGCCAGCGCTTCTGCGCCGGCCAGTAGACGCCGATCTGGCCGGGATGGCGGTCGGAATAACTGCGGACCAACACCGTCATCTCGGGGCCGCTGCAAGGGCTGCAGCTCAGTCGGTTGATGAGGCCCGGCAGGCGTTGGTCGAGCTCGGCCTGCACCGCCGCCATGCCGGCGTCGAACCACACGGTGGTCTGCGCGTCGGTGGTGACGCGCAAGCCCAGAGCGCGCCCACCATCGCCCTCGGTGACGAGTTGCCCCGTGAAGTCGAAACCCGGGGTGTCGAGCACGGGCGTGGCTTCGGGTGCGCCGGTCTGGAAATTGAAGCGCGTGAGTTGCGCGCGTGACTCGGCCCCTGCACTGCGCGTGATCCACAGCGCGCCGCTGGCGTCCACGAAGCGCGGCACCCAGGGCAGCTCGAAGCTCGGCGCGTCCAGAAGCTGGCGCCACTGCGCCTGGCCGGCATCACGCCACAAGAAGCGGCTGCGCCCCTGGTGGCGCGTCATCACCGCACGCGGTTGGCCATCAGGCTCGAACCACCAGTCCTGCACGTGCGGCGGCAGGCCTTGCGAGAGGTTGGTGGTGCGGCCGCTCAGCACGTTCAGGCGCTTGGCCAGGGTACCCTGCGGTTGGCCAGACTCGGAGTAGAGGTCTTCTCCGACGATCACCTCTTCGCCAGGGCCCGGCGGCACGTGCAGCAGGCTGTGGCGCGGCGACAGCGCGCGCGAAGGCAGCCGGCCGCTGCCGACCTCTTGCTCCCACTGCGTGCGGATCAGCTCACGCAGGCCCTGGCCGTTGCGGTTGACGCTGAACAGCCCGGCACCGAAACGCTGGTCGCCGCTGCCAGCCTGGCTGTCGATCACGCTGAAGACCAGCACCTCGTCGTTGACCCAGTGGAACTCGGAGATGTCGGCGTCGCGCATGCGCGCGGCCACGCCCAGCGGCTTCCAGGCCTGCAGATCGAAGATGACGAGCCCGGTGCGGGTGCTGCCTGCACGCGAGCCCAGCGCCATCCAGCGGCCCGAGGGCGAGAGCTTGGCCTCGCCGAGCTCGGGCCGCTCGAAGAACAGGGCAGGCGGCGGCAGTTCGGCGGCCGATGGCGCGGTGGCCGGGGCCGGTGCTTGCGCCCTGGCGGCCCCAAAGGCCAAGAGTGCGGCAACGGCCGTGAAGATCTTGAAGGTGCTGCAGGCCTGGCCCAGCAAGCCGCCGGCCCGTCCGGCCCCGATGGGAGCGGTGCGTGTCATCGTCGTCCTCCTCTTGTCGATCGTGACGACGCAAGGATAGTGCGCGCGACAGCCCGGCCGGCCGGCGGGACTTCAGCCCTTCATCTCTTCACTTGAAGCCGACGCGGTCGAGCATCTGCTGCACCTGCGCGGTGTTGGCGCCGACCTTGGCGATGGGCACCGTCTCGGCCTTGAAGCGGCCCAAGGCGGTGAGCGCGGCGTTGGCCGGCACGGAAGCCACCACCGGGTACTCGTTGTTGCCGTCGGCGAAGTAGCGCTGCGCGCTGTCGCTGGCCAAGTACTCCAGGAACTGCACCGCGGCCTCGCGGTTCTTGGCGTTCTTCGCCACCGCGGCGCCGGCGATGTTGACGTGCGTGCCCCAGCTGGCCTGGTTGGGGAAGACCAAGCCCACCTTCTCGACCACGGCGCGGTCTTCGGGCTTGCTCGAACGCGCCATGCGCGCGAAGTAGTAGGTGTTGGTGATGGCCACGCCGCACTCGCCGCTGGCCACGCCCCTGATCTGGTCGGTGTCGCCGCCTTTGGGTTGGCGCGCCATGTTGGCCACCAGGCCCTTCAGCCAGGCTTCGGTGCCGGCCGCGCCCAGGTGCTCGAGCATGCTGCCGAAGAGGCTGAGGTTGTAGGGGTGCGAACCGCTGCGCACACACAGCTGGTCCTTCAGGCCGGGCGCGGCCAGCTTTTCATAGGTGTCGACATCGCTGGCCTTCAAGCGGGCCTTGTCGTACACCACCACGCGGCCGCGGGTGGAGATGCCGAACCACTGCGCGCCCTGGGCGCTGACACCCCCGCGAAACTGCGCCGGGATGCGCTGCTCGAGCACGGCCGACTTCACGGGCTGGAACAGGCCTTCCTGCTCGCCGCGCCACAGGCGCGCGGCATCCACCAGCAAGATGAGGTCGGCGGGGCTGGCCGAGCCTTCGGCCTTCAGGCGCGCCAGGATGCCGGCGTCGTCGGCTTCCACGCGGTTGATGCGGATGCCCGTGGCCTTGGTGAAGTTCTCGTACAGCGCTTCGTCGGTCTGGTAGTGGCGTGCACTGTAGAGGTTGAGCACCTTCTCTTGCGCCTGCACGGCAGGTGCGAGGGCGGCCACGGCCAGCGTGGCGGTGGCCAGGCGGCAGAACGATCGGGCGACGGAACGGACGAGGGACATGGTCGGGTGCGGCAGCGCCGCCAGAGCCTGAAGAGACGCATATCTTAATGCGAATGATTCGCAGAAAGCTTTGACCATGCTCAAAGATCCGGGAAAACGCGGCCCCGGGCGGCGCAGCCGACGGGTGGGCGTTCAAGCCTCGATCTGCGCCCAGGCTTTGTCCAGCCGCTTCACGCTGACGGGCTGCGGCGTGCGCAGCTCCTGCGCGAATAGGCTCACCCGCAGCTCTTCCAGCAGCCAGCGGTACTCGTCCAGCCGTGCGTGCGGCGCGCCGCGCAGGTCGGCCAGCTTGCGCTGCCAGCGCTGCTGCAAGGGCCGCAGCTCGGCCAGGCGGGCGGCGTCACGGGCCGGGTCGGCCCGCAGCTTGTCCAGGCGCAGCACCACGGCCTTCAGGTAGCGCGGCAGGTGCTGCAGCGCGGCCCAGTCGGTGTCCATCAGGAAGCGTTTGCCGACCAGGCGCTGCAGCTGTGCGGCGATGTCCTCCTGCACCTCGCGCGGCGGTTTGCTGTCTTTCAGCTTGCGCTGCGCCGCGGCATGTTCGGCCAGCACCACACCGGCCTGGCGCGCCACCTCGGCCGCGATCAGGTTCAGGCGCGTGCGGCCTTCGGCCACGCGCGCGTTGAAGCTGCGCTCATCGGCCGGCAGCGGGTCGGCCAGGAAGGCGCGGTCGACCGCCAGGTCGATGATCTGCTGGCGCAGCTCTTCCAGCGTGCCCAGGCTCAGGTAGGCGCCGCCCATGGCGGTGAGCCCGGGGATGTTCTTTTCCAGGTACTTCAGCGGTTCCTTGATCTGCAGGGCCACCAGCCGGCGCAGCCCGGCGCGGTGCTGGGTGGCCGCGGCTTCGGGCTCGTCGAAGACCTCGATCTCGACGTGCGTGCCCTTGTCCAGCAGCGCCGGGAAGCCGATCAGCGTCTGCGCGCCGCGCCGCACTTCCATCAGCTCGGGCAGTTCGCCGAAGGCCCAAGTGGTGTGCTTCGCTGCAGCGGCTGGTGCTGCGGGCGGCGGCGGGGCCACGGCGGCCTGCACGCCGCGTGTGGCCGGCGCTGCCGCTGCGGCCGGTGTCGGGGCGGCCGCGGCGGGGCTCGCGGCCTTCTTCAACACCGCCAGCGCCTGGAAAGCCGTGCGTGCCAGGCCACCCAGCTCGGCCTTCAGGTGCGCCAGATCGCGCCCCATGCCGAGCTGCCGGCCGTGCTCGTCGACGACGCGGAAGTTCATGAACAGGTGCGGGCTCAGCTGCTCCAGCTTGAAGTCGTTGCGCTGCACGGCGATCTGCGTGCGTTCGCGCACGGCCTTCAGCAGCACCTCCATCAGGCTGCCTTGGCCGAAGGTGCTGAGCTCGCAGAACTCGGCCGCGTAGTCGGGCAGCGGCACCAGGCGCGAGCGGGGGCGCTGGTGCAGGGTCTTGCACAGGGCCAGCACCTTGGCGTGCAGCATGCCGGGCACCAGCCATTCGCAGCGCTCGTCGTTCACCTGGTTCAAGGCGTAGATGGGCACCGTCACCGTCACGCCGTCTTTGGCGTCACCCGGTTCGTGCAGGTAGGTGGCAGCGCAGTCGATGCCGCCCAGGCGGATCGCTTTCGGAAAGCTGTCGGTGGTGATACCTGCGGCCTCGTGGCGCATCAGCTCTTCGCGCGTCAGCTGCAGCAGTTGCGGCTGCTTCTTGCTCTCTTCCCGGTACCAGCGCTCCAGGCCCGCGCCGCTGCACACGTCTTTCGGCAGCTGCTGGTCGTAGAAGGCGTGGATCAGTTCGTCGTCCACCAGCACGTCCTGCCGGCGTGCCTTGTGCTCCAGCTCCTGCACCTGCGCGATGAGCTTGCGGTTGTGCGCCAGGAAAGGCAGCCTGGTCTCCCACTCGTCGCCGACCAAGGCCTCGCGGATGAAGATCTCGCGCGCCGCCACCGGGTCGATGCGGCCGTAGTTCACCTTGCGGTTGTTGTAGATGACGATGCCGTAGAGCGTGGCGCGCTCCAGCGCCACCACCTCGGCGGCCTTCTTCTCCCAGTGCGGTTCCAGCAGCTGGGTCTTCAGCAGGTGGCCGGCCAGCGGCGGTATCCATTGCGGCTCGATGGCGGCGATGCCACGTCCGAAGAGCCGCGTGGTCTCCACCAGCTCGGCCGCGACGATCCAGCGCCCGGGCTTCTTGCTCAGGTTCACGCCGGGGTGGCGCCAGAACTTGATGCCGCGCGCGCCGAGGTACCAGTCTTCGTCGTCGCTCTTGCAGCCGATGTTGCCCAGCAGGCCCGCCAGCAGCGAGAGGTGCACCTGCTCGTAGGTGGCCGGCGCCTCGTTCAGGCGCCAGCCGTGTTCGGCCACCACCGTCAGCAACTGGCTGTGGATGTCGCGCCACTCGCGCACGCGGCGCGGGCTGATGAAGGCATCGCGCAGCCTTTGCTCTTGCTGGCGGTTCGTGAGCTTGTGGCTGTCGACCTTGGCCTCGCGTTGGTTCGCGTGGCCGTGCGTGCCACGCCCCTCTTCAATCCACTTCCACAGCTTCAGCGTGCCCATGAACTCGCTGCGCTCGTCGTCGAAGGGCTTGTGGCGTTCGTCGGCCAACTGCGCGCGGTCTTGCGGCCGGTCGCGCACGTCTTGCCCGCTCAGCGCTGCGGCGATCACCAGCACCTCGCTCAGTGCCTGGTGCTTGCGCGCCTCGAGGATCATGCGACCCACGCGCGGGTCCAGCGGCAGGCGGCTGAGCTCCACGCCGATGGGCGTGAGCTCGTTGTCGTCGTCCACGGCGCCCAGCTCGGCCAGCAGCGCGTAGCCGTCGGCAATCGCCTTGCCCGGCGGCGGCTCGACGAAGGGAAAGCTCTCCACCGCGCCCAGGCGCAGCGCCTTCATGCGCAGGATCACGCCGGCGAGGCTGCTGCGCAGGATCTCGGGGTCGGTGAAGCGCGGCCGTCCCTTGAAATCGTCTTCGCCATAGAGGCGGATGCACACGCCGTTGGCCACGCGCCCGCAGCGGCCGGCGCGCTGGCTGGCTGCGGCCTGGCTGATGGCCTCGATCTGCAGCTGTTCGACCTTGTTGCGCCAGCTGTAGCGCTTCACGCGCGCGGTGCCGGCGTCGATGACGTAGCGGATGCCCGGCACCGTCAGCGAGGTCTCGGCCACGTTGGTGGCCAAGACAATCCGCCGGCCGTTGCCGGCTTCGAACACGCGGTCTTGTTCCTGCTGGCTCAGGCGCGCGAAGAGCGGCAGCACTTCGGGCTGCGGCCCACCGTTGGCGTGCTGCAGCAGGTGGCGGCGCAGGTGGTCGGCGGCTTCGCGGATCTCGCGTTCGCCGGGCAGAAACACGAGGATGTCGCCCGGGGCGATGCGCCAGAGTTCATCCACCGCCTCGGCAATCGCGTTGTCGAGATCGAACTCGCGGCTTTCTTCGTAGGGCCGCCAGCGCTGCTCCACCGGGAAGAGCCGGCCGCTGACCATGATCACCGGCGCCGGGCCTTGCCGGCCGGCGAAGTGGTTCGCGAAGCGCTCGGCGTCGATGGTGGCCGAGGTGACGATCACCTTCAGATCAGGCCGCTTCGGCAGCAGCTGCTTGAGGTAGCCGAGCAGGAAGTCGATGTTGAGGCTGCGTTCGTGCGCCTCGTCGATGATGATCGTGTCGTAGGCGCGCAGCAGCGGATCGCGCTCGGTCTCGGCGAGCAGGATGCCGTCGGTCATCAGCTTGACGCTGGCCCCGGGCTGCAGGCGGTCCTGGAAGCGCACCTTGTAGCCGACCACGTCACCCAGCGGGCTGTTCAGCTCTTCGGCGATGCGCTTGGCCACGCTGCTGGCCGCGATGCGGCGCGGCTGCGTGTGGCCGATCAGCCCGCTGCCGCCCTTCTCCCAGTTGCCCAGGCCGCGGCCGAGTTCCAGGCAGATCTTGGGCAGCTGCGTCGTCTTGCCCGAGCCGGTTTCGCCGCAGACGATGACGACCTGGTGCTGCGAGATCGCGCGCGCGATCTCGTCGCGCCGGCTGGAGACCGGCAGCGACTCGGGGTAGGTGATGGGCGGGATGGGCCGCGGCGGCACGCGCGTCGGCGCGCGCGGGGCTGCGGCCGCGGCCGGCTGGGAGGGGGGCGGGTTCACGGGCGGCGGATTATCTCCGCGCCCGGCCCGCGCTGCCGGTCAGCCGGCGCTGTAGGTCATGACGCTGAACACGGCGCCCTGGGGGTCTTGCAGCACCGCCATGCGGCCGACCGTGGGCACGTCCATCGGCGGCACCAGCACCTTGCCGCCGAGGGCCACGCACTTCTCGGCGCTGGCATCGGCATTGTCGACGGTGATGTAAACGCCCCAGTGCGGTGGCGCTGCGGGTGCGCCCGGAAACGGCGCACAGATACCCGCGACCATGCTGTCGCCCAGCGTCGCCAGGCGGTACTCGCCCATGTGCGGGTCGGGGTCCTTGACGGCCCAGCCGAGCAACTCGCCATAGAACGCGGCCGCGGCCGCCGGGTCGGGGGTCGTCAGCTCGCTCCAGCTGAAGGCACCGTGGGTCTTGTAGACGTCCATCGTGAGCTCCTGGGGTCGGTGTCGGCAGGCCCGGCGGGCCGTGCGCGCGGGTGGAGAGGCAGGCATGCTGCTGCACAATCACCGCAGTTGTCGACCCCCTGATGTCGACCCGCCCATGAGCCTCGTCTTCCCGCACACCTTCGTTCCGTGGTTCCGCGCCGTCGCGCCGTACATCCACGCCTACCGCGGCAAGACCTTCGTGGTGGCGCTGGCCGGCGAGGCCATCGCCGCCGGCAAGCTCAACACCTTCGTGCAGGACCTGGCCATCCTGCACGCCATGGGCATCAAACTCGTGCTGGTGCACGGCTTCCGGCCGCAGGTGACCGAACAGCTTGCGGCCAAGGGCCATGTGTCGCGCTACCACCGCGGCATCCGCATCACCGACCCGGTGGCACTCGACGCTGCGCAAGAAGCCGCCGGTCAGCTGCGCTTCGAGATCGAGGCGGCATTCAGCCAGGGCCTGCCCAACACGCCCATGGCCAACGCCACGGTGCGCGTGGTCTCGGGCAACTTCCTCACCGCGCGGCCGGTGGGCATCGTCGACGGCATCGACTTCATCCACAGCGGCCTGGTGCGGCGCGTCGATTCGCTGGCCATCCGCCGCGCCATCGACATCGGCGCGCTGGTGCTGCTGTCGCCCTTCGGCTTCAGTCCCACGGGCGAAGCCTTCAACCTGACGATGGAAGACGTGGCCACGGCCACCGCCATCGCGCTGCAGGCCGACAAGCTGGTCTTCATGACCGAGATGCCCGGCATCCGCGAAGACCAGGCCGACGCCGAAAGCAGCATCGACACCGAGCTCGCGCTGGTGGATGCCAAGCGCCTGCTGGCCGCCCTGCCCCCGCCCACGCTGCCCACCGACACGGCCTTCTACCTGCAGCACTGCGTGAAGGCCTGCGAGGCTGGCGTGGAGCGCAGCCACATCCTGCCCTACGCCACCGACGGTGCGCTGCTGCTGGAGGTGTTCACGCACGACGGCGTGGGCACCATGGTGGTCGACGAAAAGCTGGAGAGCCTGCGCGAGGCCACGAGTGATGACGTCGGCGGCATCCTGCAGCTCATCGAACCCTTCGAGCGCGACGGCACGCTGGTGCGCCGCGAGCGCACCGAGATCGAGCGCGACATCAGCTACTACAGCGTGGTCGAGCACGACGGCATCATCTTCGGCTGCGCCGCGCTCTACCCCTACCCCGAGGCCAAGACCGCCGAGATGGCAGCGCTGACGGTGTCACCGCTGAGCCAGGGCCAGGGCGATGGCGAAAGGCTGCTCAAGCGCATCGAGCAGCGCGCCCGCGCCGGGGGTTTCGACAGTATCTTCGTGCTCACCACGCGCACGATGCACTGGTTCATCAAGCGCGGTTTCACGCCCGTCGACCCGGAATGGTTGCCGGAAGCGCGCAAACGCAAATACAACTGGGACCGGCGCTCGCAGGTGCTGGTCAAGAAACTCTGAAGGAAGAACGTCTCATGGCCCGCATGGTGCAGTGTGTGTATCTCAAGAAGGAAGCCGAAGGCCTGGGTTTCTCGCCCTACCCCGGCGAACTCGGCAAGCGCATCTACGAAAACATCTCGAAAGACGCGTTCGAGGCCTGGAAGAAGCACCAGACGATGCTCGTCAACGAAAACCGCCTGAATCTGGCCGATGCACGCGCCCGGCAATATCTGGCGCGGCAGATGGAGCAGTTCCTGTTTGGCGGTGATGCCGACAAGCCGGCGGGGTATGTGCCACCGGCGGCTTGAGTTTCCGGCGGCCTTCGCAGGGAATATCGGGCGGCGCCGCCGAGGCGCCAACGCGTATATTCCGGTGTCCCCACCTGAACGGAGCTTGCGACCATGGCCCAAGACACCCTGAGCGAATTGCTCGCGCAGAAAGCTGCGCTCGAGCGTCAGATTGCCGAATACCAGCGCGAGCAGCGCAGCGAAGCCATCGCCAAGGTCAGGGCGCTGATGGCGGAATATGGCCTGACGCTGGCCGACATCGGTGCCGCCAAACCCCTGGCGCCGGTGAAGAAGGCCGCCGGCGGCAAGGTCGCCGCGAAGTACCGCAACCCGGCCACCGGCGACAGCTGGAGCGGGCGCGGCCTCAAGCCCAAATGGCTGAGCACCGCCTTGGCGGGTGGCGCCCAGCTCTCGGACTTCGCGGTCTGAGCGCGCGCCCGCCCCTGGGGCGGGTTTGCCAGCGGGCCTGCAACGGCCCCCGTCGCACTTGAACGAAGAGCCCACCCTCGCCTCCCGCGACGCCGGCCCGCTGCCGCTGCGGGTGGCGACCTGGCACGCACGCGCCCTGATGCTCCTGCGCGGCGCGGGGCTGGCCATGGCGTCCCTGCTGATGGCCTTTGCGGGCGCGCTGGCCCTGCCCTCGCTGGCCCCCTGGTCGGCCGTGGCCCTGCCAGCCGGCCTGGCCCTGGCCGCACGCTGGCGGGGCGGCCTGGCCGCCTGGGGGGGCAGCCTCATCGGCCTGCTGATGGCGCTGCCGAGCCTGGGGCAGCCGCCGCTGCTCAGCCTGCTGTGCACGGCGGCCGTGGCTGCCGGCACCGCCGCCGGCTGGCTGGTGCTGCGGCACCTGCGCTTCGACATCCGGCTGGACCGCGCGCACGACGTGGCCGCGCTCGTCAGCGTGGTGCTCAGCGTCGTGGCGCCGCCGGTGGCGCTGGTCACCGCCGCCTGGCTGGGCGTGCTGGCCGGCGCGGGGTCCAGCGCGGGCCGCACCGGCACCTGGCTGGCCCAGACGGGCGCTGGCTGGCTGGCCATCAGCCTCGGCACGGTGGCCGCTGCTGCCGCGGCCCTGGCGCTGGACCGCAGCCTGCTCAACACCCCGCAGCGTGTGCTGCCCGGCTGGCGCACGGCCCGGGGCCTGCTGGGCCTGGCACTGGCGGCCGCGCTGGTCTTCTGGGCCGCCGAGACCCGCTCGCCTGCACTGGTGGCCCTGGCGCTGGTGGGGGCCCCGGTGGTGCTGGCTCTGCTGGCCTTGCGCGAACAGTTCACCTGGGCGAGTTGCGGCGTGCTGCTCGTGGGCTTGCTCGCGGCTGGCGGGCTCGGGGGCGGGCCCCCGGCGGGGCCGGGCCCCGCCGGCTGGCCCGCCGGCATCGCGCACGCGGTGCTGGCGGTGTGGCTGGGCGGCACCTTGGGCCTGGTGCTGCTGGCGCATGCCAACACCGTGCAATGGCGCGCGCGCTCGCAGCGCTGGGAATGGGCGCTGGACGGCTCACGCCTGGGCGTGGCCGACTGGCATCTCGACAGCGGCGAGAGCTTCGCCTCGGCCGCGTGGCGCACGCTCAGCGGGCACGCCAGCCCCCTCTGGACACCCGCCGCCTGGCGTGCCCATCTGCACCCGGAAGACCAGCCGCTGCTTGATGAGGCCGTGCGGGCACTGAGCAGCGGCGCCGCCGGCCGCCGCGAGCTGGAACTGCGCATCCCTGGCAGTGGTGGCTGGCGCTGGGCCGAAGCCACGCTGATGGTCATCGAGCGCGACGGCGCGGGCCAGCCGCTGCGTCTGCTGGCAACACTGGCCGACACCCATGACAAGCGCCAGGCCCTCGAGCGCCTGCGCCTGTCGGCCAGCCTCTTCCAGCACCTGCACGAAGGCCTGCTGATCACCGACCCCGACCTGCGCGCGCTGGATGTCAACCCCGCCTACACGCAGATCCTGGGCGTGCAGCGCGAAGAGCTCATCGGCACCGTGCCTTCGCTGCTGCTCCCGGCGCCTGAAGACCCGCTGGCCCGTGAGCAGCGTGCCGCGATGTGGGCCAGCCTGCGCGACCACGGCCACTGGCGCGGCGAACTGCTCGAGCGCCGGCGCGACGGCACGGCGTGCATGCTGCACGCCACCATCAGCACCGTGCCGCCACCGGCCGGCAGCACCGACACGCGGCGTTACCACGTGCTGGTGATCAGCGACGTGACCGAGCAGCACAGCCAGCGCGACCAGCTCGAACGCCAGGCCCACTTCGACGCGCTGACTCGACTGCCCAACCGCACGCGCCTGTCGGCGCTGATGGACCAGGCCATGCAGTCCGCAGACCGCGACGGCTACCTGCTCGTGGTGTGCTACCTCGATCTCGACCGCTTCAAGCCCGTCAACGACCGCCACGGCCACGCGGCCGGCGATCGCCTGCTGGCCGAACTGGCCGACCGCCTGCGCAGCGCACTGCGCAGCCGCGAGCACTGGACCGACATCGCCGCGCGTCTGGGCGGCGACGAGTTCGTGATGCTGCTGCGCGCCGGCACGCTCGAAGAAGCCCGCCTGGCGGTGGAACGCGTGCTGCGCGTGGTCTCGCAGCCCTATGTGGTCGACCCCACGCAGGAGCCCGTCTTCATCACGGCCAGCATGGGCGCCACCGTCTACCCCATCGACCGCAGCGACGCCGACACGCTGCTGCGCCACGCCGACCACGCGATGTACGGCGCCAAGCAGGCCGGTCGCAACGGCTACCTCTTCTTCGACCCCGAGCACCGCCGCCGCGCCGAGCAGCGCGTGATGGCGCTGGGCCGCATCCAGGAGGCGCTCGACCAGCAGGAGTTCGTGCTCTTCTACCAACCCAAGGTCGACATGGCCACCGGCGCGGTGCTCGGTTTCGAGGCGCTGCTGCGCTGGGAGCACCCGCAACAGGGCCTGGTGGCGCCGCTGCAGTTCCTGCCGCTGATCGAGACCACGGGGCTGTCGTCGAGCGTGGGCGACTGGGTGCTCTCGCGTGCGCTCGAGCACCTGGCGAGCTGGCGGCGCGACGGCTTCGATTTCTCGGTCAGCGTCAACGTCTCGGCGCGCCACCTGCAGGAGCCCGACTTCGCGCAGCGCCTCACCGAGCTGCTGGCGCGCCACGCCGAGCCGCTGGCGCCCCACCTCGAGCTGGAAATGCTGGAGACGGTGGCCCACGCCGACATCGAGGCCACCTCGGCGCTGGTGGCCCGATGCCAGGCCGCGGGCGTGAAGTTCGCGCTCGACGACTTCGGCACCGGCTACTCGACGCTGGCCTACCTGAAGCGCCTGCCGGTGGACGTGCTGAAGATCGACCGCAGCTTCGTGCACCACATGCTCGAGGACACGCAGGACCGCGCCATCGTCGAAGGCGTCATCGGCCTGGCGCGCACCTTCGGCTGCACCGTGGTGGCCGAGGGCGTGGAGCACGAAGACCAGGCGCGCACGCTGCTGGAGCTGGGGTGCCGCATCGGACAGGGCACAGGCATTGCGGCGCCCATGCCGGTGGAGCAGGTGGCCGCCTGGGTGCGCGGCTACAAGGGCATCCTGCCGATGCAGGCGGCAAAGCCGGAGGAGCCGGCGCATGCCCATCGCTAGACTCGGCGGGTGATCCCTGCCGGCTTCCTGCAAGAACTGCTGTCCCGCGTCGACATCGTCGACGTGGTGGGCCGGCACGTCGAGCTCAAGCGCGGCGGCGCCAACTTCATGGGGCTGTGCCCCTTCCACGGCGAGAAGTCGCCCAGCTTCTCGGTCAGCCCCTCCAAGCAGTTCTATTACTGCTTCGGCTGCGGCGCCAGCGGCGACGCCATCCGCTTCCTCACCGAGCACCTGGGGCTGAGCTTCGTCGAGGCTGTGCGCGACCTCGCGCAAGGCGTGGGCCTGGCGGTGCCCGAAGAGCAGGTCAGCCCCGAAGAACGCCAGAAACGCGACACGCTGCGCGAGCGCCGTCTCTCGCTGGGCGAGGTGCTTCAGCGCGCGGCCGACTTCTACCGCGGCCAGCTCAAGGCCCACCCGCGCGCCATCGACTACCTGAAGAAGCGCGGCCTCACCGGGGTGATCGCCGCGCGTTTCGGACTCGGTTACGCACCGCCGGGCTGGCGCACGCTGGCCGGCGTGTTTGCGAACTACGACGACCCACTGCTGGAAGAGGCTGGCCTCGTGCGCCTGCGCGAGGGCGACGACAGCGGCGGCACGCAAGCTGCAGGCGGTGCCAGCGAAGGCAGCCGCTACGACTGGTTCCGCGAACGCGTCATGTTCCCGATCCGCGGTGTCGACGGCAAGGTCATCGGCTTCGGCGGGCGCGTGCTCGACGACAGCAAGCCCAAGTACATGAACTCGCCGGAGACACCGGTGTTCAGCAAGGGCCGCGAGCTCTACGGCCTGTTCGAGGCCCGCCAGGCGCTGCGCGACAAGGGTTACGCGCTGGTGGTGGAGGGCTACATGGACGTGGTGGCGCTGGCGCAGAGCGGCTTTGCAAACGCCGTGGCCACGCTGGGCACGGCCTGCACGGCCGACCACATGCAGAAGCTCTTCCGCTTCACCGACAGCGTGGTCTTCAGCTTCGACGGCGACAAGGCCGGCCGCCGCGCCGCCGCGCGCGCGCTGGAGGCCGCCCTGCCCCATGCCACTGATCTGCGCAGCGTGAAGTTCCTCTTCCTGCCGCCCGAGCACGACCCCGACAGCTACGTGCGCGAACTCGGCGCCTCGGCCTTCGAGCAGCAGGTGCAGCAGGCGGTGCCGCTGTCGCGCCAGCTCATCGAACTGGCCTCGGAAGACGTCGATCTCTCCAGTGCCGAAGGCCGCGCCCGCATGCTGGCGCAGGCCAAGCCGCTGTGGATGGCGCTGCCTGACGGCGCGCTCAAGCGACAGCTGCTGCCCGAGCTGGCCCGGCAGGCGCAGCTGGAGCTGGCCGACCTGTCTTCGCTGTGGGGCGGCGCCGCCGTCACCGCACCGGCTGCGCAGCGCCCGCGCAGCGGGCCGCCGCTGCTGCAGGCGCCCCTGCGCCGGGCCGGCCGCCGTGCGCCGGCCGGACCGGCCGACCTGGCCCTGCGGCTGCTGCTGCGCCACAGCGACTGGTGGGAACGCCTCTCGCCGGCCGATCACGAACTGCTGCACGGCTTCGGCGGCGCGCATGGCGAGGCCGTGGCCTGGCTGGAACGCCAGCTCACCGAAAACGGCCCCCAGACCTGGGCTGCGCTGGACACTGCCCTCGCCCCGGAGGCCTGGGCCGATGTCGCCCGCGCCTGGGTGGCCAGCGCTGCCGCCGACGAGGAACAGGGCTTCGAAGACCTGCAGCGCGTGATGCAGCGCCTGTGGATCGAACAGCTCGGCCAGCAGGCCCAGGCCCTGGTTGCGGCCGGCGCCACCACCGCCGAAGACCTGCAGGGTCTGCGCGCCCTGCACGAGCAGATCGCGCGGCTGAAGGCCGCGTTGGCGGCCTCCGGCGGCTGAGCCGAAGGGGTTTGCAAACCGGGTCCCACCGAGGGTGGCCGGGTATAATCCGCGGTTTGTCGCGCAGGCGCCCCCCGCGCCGTTCTGTGCCAAGGGGTGCTCCAAGGGGTACGCCAGCCCCTTGCGCCGCCAGATCCAGCCACCAGCCCCAGCCGCCAGCCCTGCCGTTCGCTGCCGTCTGGCCAGCGGCCCTGGAGCCCGCCCCCGCGACAGCTGCCCATCACGCACCAAGGAAACGCATGACCGCCAAGAAGCCCGCTGCCAAGACCGCTGCCGAACCCGCTGCCGAGAAGGCCACGAAAGCGGCGAAGACCGCTGCGGCGCCGGCTCCGGCCGCCAAGACGAAGGCGGCTGCAGAGGCCAAGGCGGACACGGCCAAGGCCAGCAAGGCCGCGCCGGCCAAGGCCGAGGCCAAGCCGGCCAAGGCAGAGGCGAAGGCGGGCAAGGACACCAAGCCGGCTGCCAAGGCTGCCGCGAAGACCGCCGCCAAGGCACCGGCCAAGGGCAAGAAGGGTGCTGAGGCGAAGGCCGCCCCGGAAGAAGACGTCGACCTGGCCGACATCGACGCCGAGCTCGAAGGCGAAGCCGACCCGGAAGCCGAGGGCGAAGCCGACGGCGCCGAAGGCGCTGACGGTGGTGATGGCGAGAAGGCCGTCAAGGCCAAGCCGCTGCGCATGAAGGTGTCGCGCGCCAAGGAGCGCGCGCTGATGCGCGAGTTCGGCCTCGAAGAGACCGCGCTCACCGAGGAAGAAGCCACCAAGCGCCGCCAGGAGCTGAAGACGCTCATCAAGATGGGCAAGACGCGCGGCTTTCTCACGCACCAGGAAATCAACGACCACCTGCCCGAGAAGCTGGTCAACGAGGAAATCCTCGAAGCCATCGTCTCGATGCTCAACGACATGGGCATCGCGGTCTACGAGCAGGCCCCCGACGCCGCCACGCTGCTGGTGGCCGGCGGCGGTGCCACCACCGCCACCGAAGAAGAAGCCGAAGAAGCCGCCGAAGCCGCGCTGTCCACCGTGGACAGCGAATTCGGCCGCACCACCGACCCGGTGCGCATGTACATGCGCGAGATGGGCACGGTGGAACTGCTCACGCGTGAAGGCGAGATCGAGATCGCCAAGCGCATCGAAGGCGGCCTGCAGGCCATGATGCTGGCGATCAGCGCATCGCCCACCACCATCGCCGAGATCCTGTCGATGGCCGACAAGATCGCCGCCGGCGAGATGCAGATCTCGGAGGTCGTCGACGGCTTCATCAGCAGCGACGAGGCCGACGACTACGTGGCCGAAGAAGACTTCGACGAGTTCGACGAGGAAGACGACGATGACGGCGCCGGCGGCAGCAAGGCGCTGACCAAGAAGCTCGAAGAGCTGAAGAAGCAGGCGCTGGAGAAGTTCGAGGCCCTGCGCGGCCACTTCGACCGCATGCGCAAGGCCTACGAGAAGGAAGGCTACAAGAGCCCGGCCTACAACAAGGCGCAGCACGCCATCAGCGACGACCTGATGACGATCCGCTTCACCGTCAAGACCATCGAGAAGCTGTGCCACATCCTGCGCAGCCAGGTGGACGACGTGCGCCGCTACGAGCGCGAGATCCGCAAGATCGTGGTCGACAAGTGCGGCATGCCGCAAGACCACTTCATCAAGAACTTCCCGCCCAACGTGATGAACCTGAAGTGGGCCGAGAAGGAAATCGCGGCGGGCAAGCCCTACAGCCCGGTGCTGCAGCGCAACCTGCCGGCCGTGCAGGAACTGCAGACCAAGCTGACCGACCTGCAGAGCCGCGCCGTGGTGCCGCTGGAAGACCTGAAGCTCATCAACAAGAAGATGAACGAAGGCGAGAAGGCCAGCCGCGATGCGAAGAAGGAGATGATCGAGGCCAACCTGCGCCTGGTCATCAGCATCGCCAAGAAGTACACCAACCGCGGCCTGCAGTTCCTCGACCTCATCCAGGAAGGCAACATCGGCCTGATGAAGGCGGTGGACAAGTTCGAATACCGCCGCGGCTACAAGTTCTCGACCTACGCCACGTGGTGGATCCGCCAGGCCATCACGCGCTCGATCGCCGACCAGGCGCGCACCATCCGCATCCCGGTGCACATGATCGAGACCATCAACAAGATGAACCGCATCTCGCGCCAGCACCTGCAGGAATTCGGCTACGAGCCCGATGCCCCGACGCTGGCCGAGAAGATGGAGATCCCGGAAGACAAGATCCGCAAGATCATGAAGATCGCCAAGGAGCCGATCTCCATGGAAACGCCGATCGGCGACGACGACGATTCGCACCTGGGCGACTTCATCGAGGACACCAACAACACCGCGCCGATCGAGGCCGCGATGCAGGCCGGCCTGCGCGACGTGGTGAAGGACATCCTCGACAGCCTGACCCCGCGTGAAGCCAAGGTGCTGCGCATGCGCTTCGGCATCGAGATGAGCACCGACCACACACTGGAAGAGGTGGGCAAGCAGTTCGACGTGACGCGCGAGCGCATCCGCCAGATCGAGGCCAAGGCCATCCGCAAGCTCAAGCACCCGAGCCGCAGCGACAAGCTCCGCACCTACCTCGACAACCTGTAAACCGCAGCGCAGCGCACGGCCATGACGCGCATCTCGGACCGCACCGTGCTGTTTGCCGACCTGCGCGGCAGCACGGGCCTGTACGAGACCCTGGGCAATGCCGAGGCCACTTCGGTGGTGACGCATTGCGTCAACGCGCTGGGCGGGCCGGTGGCGGGCAATGGCGGCCATGTCGTCAAGACCTTGGGCGACGGCCTGATGGCGGTCTTCGACCACCCACCCGCTGCCGTGCAGGCCGCGCTGCAGATGCACGACGTGCTGGAAGGCATGGTCTCGCGCGGCAGCGAACGCGGCGCGTCGTCGGGCCTGCGCGGTTTGCGCCTGCAGGTGGCGGCGGCGCGCGGCGAAGTGGTGGAGATGGCCGGCGACTGTTTCGGCGACGCCGTGAACGTTGCCGCGCGCCTGCTCGACCACGCGGGTGACAACGAGACCCTCATCACCGCCGAGGTGATGGTGGGCCTGGCTCCCGAAATGAAGCTGCGCTTCCGCAACCTCGATCGCCTGGTCTTGCGCGGACGCGTCGAGCCCGTGCAGGTGCACGTGATGGGCGGCCGCCGCGGCGCGCTGGACGTCGCACCCACGCAGTTCGGTGACGTGACCGAGGTGCGCGAGCCCGACGGCCTGCGCCTGATGTGGGGCGGCCAGCACCGTGTCTTCGGCGCGGCGCAGATGCCCGTGGTGCTAGGCCGCAGCCCGCAGGTGGCCTTCTGCGTGGACGACGCGCGCGTCTCGCGCTCGCACGCGCGGCTTGATTGGCACAGCGGCAGCTTCCAGCTCACCGACCTGTCCTACAACGGCACCTATGTGCGCTTCAATGACGGCGAGATCGTCAGCCTGCGCCGCGGTGGCTGCACGCTGCACGGCAGCGGCAGCATCGGCCTGGGCGGCTCACCGTCCGACCCGGCCTCGGCCTGCGTGAGCTTCGACGTGCTGCGCCTGGCCGACACCCAACCGCAGCCCTTGCTGCCCTTGCGCTAGGCCACCACCGCCCATGCGCGTGCTCTACATCGACGACGACCGCATCAACAGCCTGCTGTTCGTTGAAGCCTGTCGTTTTGCCGGCGGCGTTGAAACCGAAACCGCGGCCAGCGGTGCCGAGGCGCTGGAACTCGTGCAGCGCTGGCGCCCCGACCTGCTGGTGGTCGACCTGCACCTGCCCGACACCAACGGCTACGCCCTGCTGCCCGCGCTGCGCGCGCAGTTGCAGGCGCCCACGCTGCCGGCCTTCCTGTGCACCGCCGACGAAACCGCGGTGGTGGCCGGGCCGGCGCAGGAAGCCGGCTTCGATGGCTGCTGGAGCAAGCCGGTCGACCTGCAATCCATCCTTGCCGAGTTGGCGCGCCGCGGCGGGCACAACGAGCACAGCGGCCTCGACCGGAACTGAGCACAGCCTGCATGAGTTTTCGCGAAGAACCCGGTTTCAGACACGGCCAGACCGCCCGCACCGCGGTGCTGCTGGTCAACCTGGGCACCCCCGACGCCCCCACCGCCCCCGCGCTGCGCCGCTACCTGGCCGAATTCCTCAGCGACCCGCGCGTCGTCGAGATCCCGAAGCTGGTGTGGTGGTTCATCCTGAACGGCTTCATCCTGCCCACGCGGCCGGCGGCCTCGGCCGCCAAGTACGCCAGCGTCTGGACGCCCGAGGGCTCGCCGCTGGCGGTGTGGACGCAGCGCCAGGCTGCGGGCCTGGCCGCCACGCTGCAGCAGGCCGGCCACCAGGTGCTGGTGAAACACGCCATGCGCTACGGCAACCCGTCCGTGGCCAGCGTGATGGACGAATTGCGCGCTGCCGGCGCCACGCGCGTGCTGGTGCTGCCGCTGTACCCGCAGTACGCCGCCGCCACCACCGCCAGCGTGGGCGATGCGGTGATGCGCTGGGCCCTGGCCGCGCGGCGCACGCCCGAGCTGCGCTTCGTCGGCGAGTACCACGCCGAGCCGGGCTACATCGAAGCGCTGGCGCAGCGCATCGAGGCGCACTGGGCCGAGCACGGCCGTGGCGAGAAGCTCGTGCTCAGCTTCCATGGCGTGCCCGAACGCTCGCTGCACCTGGGCGACCCCTACCACTGCCAGTGCCACGTCACGGCGCGCCATCTCGGGCAGCGCCTGGGCCTGGCGAAGGACCAGCTCGTCGTCACCTTCCAGAGCCGCTTCGGCAAGGCCAAGTGGCTGGAGCCCTACACCGAACCCACGCTCGTGGCCATGGCCGAGCAGGGCGTGAAGCGCGTCGACGTGGCCTGCCCCGGCTTCGTGGCCGACTGCCTGGAGACGCTGGAAGAGATCAACCAGGAAGCGCGCGAAGCCTTCCTGCACGCCGGCGGCGAGACCTTCCATTACGTGCCCTGCGTCAACGACTCGCCGGTGTTCGTGCAGGCGCTGGCCGACATCGCGCTGCGTCACCTGCAAGGCTGGCCCACGCGCGCTGCGGCTGGTGAGGCCGAGGCCCTGGCTGCGCAGCGCGAACGCGCGCTGGCCATGGGCGCCAAGCAGTAAGGAAGCCGGCGGCCTCAGGCCGAGAGCAGGCGAGCCCGGCGGAGTGCCCACAGGCGCCAGAGCCGGGGCAACAGCAGCAGCGCCACCACCAGCGCCAGCAGGGCCGCAGACACCGGCCGCTCGACGAAGACCGTCCAGCGCCCTTCCCCGATCGACAGCGCGTTGCGGAACTGCGCCTCGGCCATGGGCCCGAGGATCAGCCCGACGATCACCGGCGCCGTGGGGAAATCAAAGCGCCGCATCAGCACGCCCACCAGTCCCACGGCCAGCATGAGGAAGAGATCGAAGGTGCTCTGCCGCATGCCGTAGACGCCCACGGTGGCGAAGGTCAGGATGCCGGCGTACAGCGGCGCGCGCGGGATCTTCAGCAGCTTCACCCACAGGCCCACCAGCGGCAGGTTCAGCACCAGCAGCATCACGTTGCCGATGTAGAGGCTGGCGATCAGCGCCCACACCAGCGCCGAGCTGGTCTGGAAGAGCTGCGGGCCGGCGTTGATGCCGTAGTTCTGCAGCGCGCTCAGCAGGATGGCGGCCGTCACCGACGTGGGGATGCCCAGCGTGAGCAAGGGCACCAGCGTGGCGGTGACCGCCGCGTTGTTGGCGGCTTCGGGGCCAGCCACACCCTCGATGGCGCCGGTGGTGCCGAACTCCTCGGGGTGGGCGCTGAGCTTGCGCTCGACGCCGTAGCTGAGGAAGGTGGGGATCTCCGCGCCACCGGCCGGCAGCGTGCCGAAGGGAAAGCCGATGGCGGTGCCGCGCAGCCACGCGGGCCACGAGCGTTTCCACTCCAGCCGCGTCATGTGGGCGCGGCCGGCGCTGTTCAGCGAGGTCTGCGTGCGGCCTTCGTAGAGCGCCGTGTACAGGCACTCGCCCACCGCAAACAGGCCCACGGCGACGAGCACCACCTCGATGCCGTCCAGGAACTCGGGCACCCCGCCCGTGTAGCGCACCTGGGCACTGATCTGGTCCAGACCCACCAGGCCCAGCGCCAGGCCGATGAACAGCGCGCACAGGCCGCGCAGCGTGCTGCGGCCGAGCACCGCGCTCACCGCCGTGAAGGCCAGCAGCATCAGCAGGAAGTACTCGGGCGGGCCGAGTTGCACGGCCACGTCGGCCAGCAGCGGCGCGCACACCGTCACCAGCACGGTGGCGATGGTGCCGGCCACGAAGCTGCCGATGGCCGAGGTGGCCAGCGCCGCGCCGGCGCGGCCGCTCTTGGCCATCTTGAAACCTTCCAGCGCCGTGACCATGGTGCCGGTCTCGCCCGGCGTGTTCAGCAGGATGGAGGTGGTGCTGCCGCCGTACATCGCGCCGTAGTAGATGCCGGCGAAGAAGATCATGCTGGCCGTCGGCTCCACCTGTGCGGTGATGGGCAGCAGCATCGCCACCGTCACCGCCGGCCCCAGGCCGGGCAGCACGCCAATGGCCGTGCCCAAGGCACAGCCGACGAAGGCCCAGAGCAGGTTGACGGGCGTGGCGGCCGTGGCGAAGCCGCCGGCGAGCGATGTCCAGATGTCCATCAGAGCCACCCCGTGCCGCTGAGGCCCGGCAGGTTGATGCCCAGGCCCTTGGTGAACAACCAGTAGGCGGGCAGCGCGATGAGCAAGCCGGTGGCCGCGTCACGCACCAGCCCGCGCCCGCCGCCGTGCGGCCGGCCTTCGGCCCCGCGCAGGCCGCGCACGGCCAGCATGAAGCACAAGGTGCAACTCAGCGGAAAACCCAGCGTCGTCAGCAGCGCGGCGTTGGCGGCAATGCCGCCGGCCACCCAGGCCAGCGCCACCCAATCGCCCTGCGGCGCGCCCGAGGGCGGCTCCACATCACGCCAGCCGCCGTGCCGGGCCTCCCACAGCAACCAGGCGCCGCACAGCGCCAGCGCCGCGGCCACCACCCAGGGCAGGAAGTTCGGGCCCACGCCGGCATAGCCGGCCTGGCCCGGAATGCCCGTGGCGCCCCAGGCCAGCAGGCCCGACAGGGCCAGCGTGCCCAGGCCGATCAGGCTCTGGTGGCGGCGTGTGCTGCTCGGCGTGTCGCTCATGCCCGCCCCTGCCTCAGACCATGCCCGCCTTGACCATGGTGGCGCGCAGCGAGGCGAACTCGCGGTCGACGAACTCCTCGAAGGCCGCGCCCACCATCAAGGCCGGGGTCCAGCCGTTCTTGGCCACGGTCTCGGTCCAGGCCTTGCTGCGCGTGGCCTGGGTGACCATGTCGACGAGGCGCTTGCGCTGCTCGGCCGTGATGCCCGGGGCGCCGTACACGCCGCGCCAGTTGCCGATCTCGACGTTGAAGCCCTGCTCCTTCATCGTCGGCACGGCCAGGCCTGGCAGGCGTGCCGGCGAGGTAACGGCGATCGCCCGCATCTTGCCGCTCTCGATGTAGGGCTGGAACTCGCTGTAGCCGCTGCCGCCGACGCTGACGTTGTTGCCCAGGATGGCCGCCGTGGCCTCACCGCCCCCGCGGAAGGGCACGTAGTTGATCTTTGCGGCGTCCACGCCCACCTCGCGCGCCAGCATCGCCGCGGCCACGTGCTCGGTGGAGCCGCGCGAACCGCCGCCCCACTTCACGCTGCCCGGGTCGCGCTTGAGCTGCTCGACCACGTCCTTCATGGTCTTGAAGGGCGAGGCCGCGGGCACGACGAAGACGTTGTATTCGCTGGTCAGCCGCGCAATGGGCGTGGCCTGGCTCAGGCTCACCGGCGGCTTGCCGGTGATGATGCCGCCCAGCATCACCGCGCCCATCACCATCAGCGCGTTGCCGTCGCCCTTGCTGGCGTTGACGAACTGCGCCAGGCCGATGGCGCCGGCCGCGCCGCCCTTGTTCTCGTAGGTGATGGAGGCGGCCACGCCGGCGTCCTGCAGCGCGCGGCCGAGCGCGCGGCCGGTGATGTCCCAGCCGCCGCCGGGGTTGGCCGGCAGCATGATCTTCAGGTTGGCACTGGCCGTGCTGATGCCGGGCAGCGCCGCGCCGGCGCCCAGCGCCAGCAGGCTCTTGAGGAAGGTGTCGCGTTGCATCGAGAGTCTCCGCGTCGTGTTCAGAAGTTGTGCAGGATGCCGAGGTCGTAGCCGGTCTTGGCGCGGGCCGCCTTGCTGTCGTGGCCGGCGTTGGCGTAGATCATCGTGCGCTTGGACAGCGAGTGGTGGTAGCCCACGCCCAGCTTGTTGATCACGGTGCGGCCGTTGGTCTCGGCCTGGCCGTAGGCGGCCTTGATGATGCCGGCGCCGATGGGCAGGTCCAGGCCCAGCATCCAGCCCTTGGCCTTGAGGCCGGCGTTGGTCTTGCCGCTGCTGTAGCCGGCCGTGAGCTTGTGGCCGGCCAGGGTGTAGCCCACGCCCAGGCTCGTCATGGTGTCGCGCGCGCCGGCCGGGTCTTCGATGCCGCCGGCCACGAAGAAGCTGCCGCTGCGCCACGAGGCCGCCACGGAGGTGGCACGCTCCACGCCGCCGTTCTTGTCGCCCTCGGCCACCGAAGCCGCCAGGCTCACGCCGCCGAAGCTGATGTCGTAGCGCAGAGAGCCGTCGATGCGCACCTTGGTGATGCCGCCCACGCGCATCACGCCGTCACGCAGCTGCGCCACGGTGTCGCCGCCGAAGGGGTCGATCTGGTTCTGCACCAGCGAGAAGGCCGCCGTGTACTGGCGGCCCACGCCGACGCGCCCGAAGTCGCCCTGCAGGCCCACGTGCGAGTAGCCCTTCCAGAACTGCGCGCCGTCCTGCGTGCCGGTGTCGGGGAAGAAGCGGTGCTCCATGCCGAAGAAGGCCTTGAGGCCGCCGCCCAGGTCTTCCACGCCGCGGAAGCCCAGCCGGCTGTCGCCGCTGGTGGCCACTTCCTTGACGCTGCTGCCCACGGCCTTGCGCACGCCGGCGTCGAGCTTGCCGTAGACGGTGACGTTGGACTGCGCGTGCGCCAGGGGCATGGCGGCCAGGCAGGCGGTGGCGATGATGATGCGGGCTTTCATGGACTTGTCTCCTCGTGGGGTGGTGGGGCGGGAAGCTTGCGGCCCTCGCCACGGGGGCAGGGCCGTCTTCTGGGCCTTCATGCTCGACAGCGGCGCTGTCAATCGGCTGTCAGCGCGCCCCGTGGAAACCCGCCCACCCCTTGCGGCGCGCGCGCGGGCCACTAAGCTGCGCGCCCGCCCATGAAGATGCTGTTGATCGAGGACAACGCCGCGCTGCAGCTCTCGCTGCAACGCAGCTTCGAGCGCCGCGGCATGCACGTGGTGTGCTGCGGCGATGGCGCGCGCGCGCTCGACCGCTGGCTGGCCAGCGTGCCCGACGTGGTGGTGCTCGACCTCAGCCTGCCCGGCCGCGACGGGCTGCAGATCCTGGAGGCCGCGCGCCAGGCCGGGCTGGCGACGCCGGTGCTCATCCTCACTGCGCGCGGCACCGTGGGCGACCGCGTGCTCGGCCTCAACCTGGGCGCCGACGACTACCTGGCCAAGCCCTTCGACCTCGACGAACTGGAAGCCCGCGTGCGCGCCCTGGCCCGCCGCGCGCGCAGCAGCGAGGCCGCCGCCCCGGCGCCCGAGTTCTGCGGCCTGCGCTGCAGCCCTGACAGCGAGGCAATCACCTGGCACGGCACGCCGATGGAGCTGACCGCACGCGAAGCCGCGCTGCTGCGCGCGCTGCTCTCGCGGCCCGGCCAGGCCGTGGCCAAGGACAAGCTGGCCGAACACGTGTTCGCGGGTGATGCCAGCGTGCAACCCGACGCCATCGAGGTGGTGGTCTACCGGCTGCGCAAGAAGCTGCAGGGCACCGAGGCCGAACTCGTCACGCTGCGCGGCCTGGGCTACCTGCTGCGCCGAGGCGGCGGCCCCTCGACCGGCCCATGAGCGCGCCGCCCGGCCCGATGAAGAACACCGAGCTCTCGCTGCGGCGCTACCTGCTGCTGGGCATCCTGGTGCCGGTGCTGGGCTTCGTGCTGGTGGCCGGCGCGGGCCTGTACCGCGCGGCGCTGCAGGCCGCCGACCTGGCCTACGACCGCACGCTGCTGGCCACGGCCAAGATGATCGGCGAGCACCTGCAGCTGCGCGAAGGCAGCAGCGGCCTGCAGGTGCACGCCGAGGTGCCCTACAGCGCGCTGGAGGCCTTCGAGGCCGACAACCGCAGCCGGCTCTTCTACCGCGTGCTGGGGCCGCGGCAGGACACGGTCTCGGGTTTCGCCGAGATGCCGCTGCCCCGCCCCGACCGCAGCGGCCAGCCTGCGCCTTACGCCGCGCTGGTGCACTTCTACGACGAGATCTTTCAGGGCCAGCGGGTGCGCATGGCCGTGCTGCTGCAGCCGGTGGCCGGGCCGCAGGGCTACGGCATGGCCACCATCCAGGTGGCCGAGACGCTGGAGCTGCGCCACGCGCTGGCGCGCCAGCTGCTGCTCGACATGCTCGGACCGCAGGCCCTGCTGGTGCTGCTGATCGCCGGCGTGGTGGTGCTGGTGGTGCAGCGCGCCACGCGCCCGGTGCGCCAGCTCAGCCAGCAGTTGCAGGCCCGCGCCGAAACCGACCTCAGCCCCCTGCCCTCCACCGGCCTGCCGCGCGAGCTGCGCCCTGTGGTGGAAGCCAGCAACCAGCTGATGCACCGGCTCTCGCAGGTGCTGGAGCACCAGAAGCGCTTCGTGCGCGACGCCTCGCACCAGCTGCGCACGCCGCTGGCGGTGCTGAAGACGCAGCTGCAGTCGGCGCGGCGGGGCGATGTCGAGCCGCAGCAGGCCCTGCAGGAGCTGGAAGCCACGGTGGACGGCGCCACCACGCTGGCCAACCAGATGCTGGCGCTGGCCAAGGTGGAGCAGTTGCGTCAGCAGGGCCTGCGCTCGCCACTGCCGGTGCAGGCCTGGGACGAGATCGTGCGCGCGGTGGCGCTCGACGTCTCGCCGCTGATCGCCGACCGCGGGCTCGATTTCGGCCTGCACACCGAGGCCGCGCCGGTGCGCGCCCACGAGTGGGCGCTGCGGGAGCTGGTGCGCAACCTGCTGCACAACGCCGTGAAGCACAGCCCGGCCGGCGCCACGCTGGACGTGGCGCTTCAGGCCACCGGCGGCCAGGCCGTGCTGACGGTGGCCGATGCCGGTCCGGGGCTGGCGCCCGAGCGGCGCGAGCGCCTCTTCCAGCCCTTCGCGGCCGGCCTGGCGCAAGGCCCGGCGGCCGAAACCCAGGCCGGCTCGGGCCTGGGCCTGGCCATCTGCCAGGAGATCGTGGCCTCGCTGGGCGGCACGCTGGCGCTGAACAACCGGCCCGGCCGCGGCCTGGAGGCCGTGGTGCGCCTGCCGCAGGCCGCCCTGCCCTGAGGCACCGCTGCCCTGACAATGCCGGCCATGCCCGAGAAGCCGCCCCTGGAACGCCTGCGCCTGGACAAGTGGCTGTGGGCGGCCCGCCTCTACAAGACCCGCGCCCAGGCCGCCGAGGAAGCCGGCCTCGGCCGCATCAGCGTCAACGGGCAGCCGGCCAAGCCGGCGCGTGAGCTCAAGCCGGGCGATCTGCTCACCCTTCGTCAGGGCCCGGTGCTGCGCGAGCTGCAGGTGCTGGGGCTGAGCGCCGTGCGCGGCCCGGCGCCGGTGGCGCAGGCCCTCTATGCCGAAACGCCGCAGAGCGTGGCCGCCCGCGAGGCGGCCGCCGCCCGTCGCCGCATGGGCGTGGAGCCGGCCGATACCCTGGCCCACGGCCGCCCCACCAAGCGCGACCGCCGGCAGATCGCCGACTGGCAGCGCTGGAGCGTGAGCCTGGACGAGGGCCCCAGCCGCTCCTGAGCCCCCAACGGGGCCCTGCGGGGCCGTGGCGCTGGCCTTCCGCTGCGCCCATCCCGTACTTCACCGCAGGCCGGGGTCTTGAAACCCCGGCGGCCATCCCCACTGTCTACGCAGGCTTTCTTTCCACACCATGAACGAGACACCGAACCCCGCCGCCCACCCCGATGCCGCCGCCGCGGCCGCGCCTGAGACCCAGGCCGCCGCGCCCGCCCCGGCCCCGACGCTGGAAGAGCAGCTCGCCGCCCTGCAGGCCAAGCTGACCGAGGCCAACGACAGCTTCCTGCGCGCCAAGGCCGAGGCCGAGAACACGCGCCGCCGTGCCGAGGAAGAGGTGAGCAAGGCGCGCAAGTTCGCCGTCGAGGCCTTTGCCGAGAGCCTGCTGCCGGTGAAGGACAGCCTGGAAGCGGCCCTGGCCATCCAGAACGCCACCAACGAACAGCTGCTGGAAGGCACCAACGCCACGCTGCGCCAGCTGAGCGCGGCGCTGGAGCGCAACAAGGTGCTGGCCATCAACCCGCCGGCCGGCACCAAGTTCGACCCCCACCAGCACCAGGCCATCAGCGTGGTGCCGGCCGAGCAAGACGCCAACACGGTGGTGACGGTGCTGCAGCGCGGCTACCTGATCGCCGACCGCGTGCTGCGCCCGGCGCTGGTGACCGTGGCCGCGCCGAAGTAAGCGAATCCACAAGCCGGCCCCCTTGAAAGCCGGCGAGTTATCCACAACTCCAGAACAACCGAATTCCACTCTCTACGGAGCCAAAGACCATGGGCAAGATCATCGGCATCGACCTCGGCACCACGAACTCGTGCGTGGCCGTGATGGAAGGCAACACCACCAAGGTGATCGAGAACAGCGAAGGTGCGCGCACCACGCCGTCGATCATCGCGTACCAGGAAGACGGCGAGATCCTGGTCGGCGCCAGCGCCAAGCGCCAGAGCGTGACCAACCCGCGCAACACGCTGTATGCGGTCAAGCGCCTGATCGGCCGCAAGTTCACCGAGAAGGAAGTGCAGAAGGACATCGACCTGATGCCCTACACCATTGCCGCTGCCGACAACGGCGACGCCTGGGTGGAAGTGCGCGGCAAGAAGCTGGCGCCGCCCCAGGTCAGCGCCGAGATCCTGCGCAAGATGAAGAAGACCGCCGAGGACTACCTCGGTGAAGAGGTGACGGAAGCCGTCATCACGGTGCCGGCCTACTTCAACGACGCGCAGCGCCAGGCGACGAAAGACGCGGGCCGCATCGCGGGCCTGGAAGTCAAGCGCATCATCAACGAGCCCACCGCCGCGGCCCTGGCCTTCGGCCTGGACAAGCACGGCAAGGGCGACCGCAAGATCGCCGTCTTCGACCTGGGCGGCGGCACCTTCGACATCTCGATCATCGAGATCGCCGATGTCGACGGCGAGAAGCAGTTCGAGGTGCTCTCCACCAACGGAGACACCTTCCTGGGCGGCGAAGACTTCGACCAGCGCGTGATCGACTACATCGTCACCGAGTTCAAGAAGGAGCAAGGCGTCGACCTGACCAAGGACGTGCTGGCCCTGCAGCGCCTGAAGGAAGCCGCCGAGAAGGCCAAGATCGAGCTGTCGAATTCGACGCAGACCGACGTCAACCTGCCCTACATCACGGCCGACGCCTCGGGCCCCAAGCACCTGAACATCAAGCTCACGCGCGCCAAGCTGGAAAGCCTGGTGGACGAGTTGATCGCACGCACCATCGAGCCCTGCAAGATCGCCGTGAAGGACGCGGGCGTGAAGCTCAGCGACATCGACGACGTCATCCTGGTCGGCGGCATGACGCGCATGCCCAAGGTGCAGGAGAAGGTCAAGGAGTTCTTCGGGAAAGACCCGCGCAAGGACGTCAACCCCGACGAGGCTGTGGCCGTGGGCGCGGCCATCCAGGGCCAGGTGCTGGGCGGCGAGCGCAAGGACGTGCTGCTGCTCGACGTCACCCCGCTGAGCCTGGGCATTGAAACGCTCGGCGGCGTGATGACGAAGATGATCAAGAAGAACACGACCATCCCGACGAAGTTCAGCCAGACCTTCAGCACCGCCGACGACAACCAGCCGGCCGTGACCATCAAGGTCTTCCAGGGCGAGCGCGAGCTGGCCGCGGGCAACAAGAGCCTCGGCGAGTTCAACCTCGAGGGCATCCCGCCGGCTCCGCGCGGCTTGCCCCAGATCGAGGTGACCTTCGACATCGACGCCAACGGCATCCTGCACGTGGGCGCGAAGGACAAGGCCACCGGCAAGGAAAACAAGATCACCATCAAGGCGAACTCGGGCCTGAGCGAAGCCGAGATCGAGAAGATGGTGAAGGACGCCGAGAGCAACGCGGCCGAAGACGCCAAGAAGCTCGAACTGGTGCAGGCGCGCAACGCCGCCGACGGCATGGTGCACAGCGTCAAGAAGAGCCTGGCCGAGCACGGCGACAAACTCGACGCTGGCGAGAAAGAGAAGATCGAAGCGGCCGTGAAGGACGTGGAAGAGGCGCTCAAGGGCGAGGACAAGGCCGCCATCGAAGCCAAGACCGAGGCCCTGATGACGGCCAGCCAGAAACTGGGCGAGAAGGTCTACGCCGAGAGCCAGGCCGCAGCGGCGGCAGCGGGGGCAGGCGGTGCCGCTCCCGGTGGCGAAGCCCCGCAGCAGCCCGGCGCCAAGGCCGGCAAGCCGTCCGACGACGACGTGGTCGACGCCGACTTCAAGGAAGTCAAGAAGTGATGGCCCGTCAGGCCTGCGGGCCTGACGACCTGCCGCGCCGCGTTCGAGCGCCGGGCTACCGCCCGGCCCTCCACGCGGCGGTTTTGCTTCCACACCGCTGAGAACCTCGATGGCAAAGCGCGATTTCTACGACGTGCTGGGCGTTCCCAAGAACGCCAGCGACGACGACATCAAGAAGGCCTACCGCCGCCTGGCGGCCAAGCACCACCCCGACCGCCACCAGGGCGACGAGGCCAAGGCCGCGGAGGAGAAATTCAAGGAGGCCAAGGAGGCCTACGAGATGCTCTCCGACCCGCAGAAGCGGGCGGCCTACGACCAGCACGGCCACGCCGGCGTCGACCCCAGCATGGGCGGCCGTGGCGGGCCCGAGGGTTTCGGCGGCTTCGCCGAAGCCTTCGGCGACATCTTCGGCGACATCTTCGGCGGCGGCGGCCGGCGCGGCGGCGGGGGCCAGCAGGTCTACCGCGGCAACGACCTCAGCTACGCGATGGAGATCACGCTGGAGGAAGCCGCCTTCGGCAAGGAGACGCAGATCCGCGTGCCCAGCTGGGACACCTGCGACACCTGCAAGGGCAGCGGCGCCAAGCCGGGCACCAGCGCCAAGACCTGCACCACCTGCAACGGCGCCGGCACGGTGCACATGCGCCAGGGCTTCTTCAGCATCCAGCAGACCTGCCCGCATTGCCAGGGCAGCGGCAAGATCATTCCCGAGCCCTGCACCACCTGCAACGGCCAGGGCAAGATCAAGAAGCAGAAGACGCTGGAGGTGAAGATTCCCGCCGGCATCAACGAGGGCATGCGCATCCGCAGCGCCGGCAATGGCGAGCCCGGCACCAACGGCGGCCCGGCGGGCGACCTCTACATCGAGATCCGCGTCAAGCAGCACGAGATCTTCGAACGCGACGGCGACGATCTGCACTGCACCGTGCCCGTGGGCCTGACGACGGCGGCCCTGGGCGGCACCATCGAAGTGCCGGGCCTGGCCGGCAAGGCAGAGATCGAACTGCCCGAGGGCACCCAGCACGGCAAGACCTTCCGCCTGCGCGGCAAGGGCATCAAGGGCCTGCGCAGCAGCTACCCGGGCGACCTGTACTGCCACGTCAGCGTCGAGACACCGGTCAAGCTGACCGAGCACCAACGCAAGCTGCTGAAGGAACTGGACGACAGCTTCAAGAAGAGCGGCGACCGCCATTCGCCCAACTCGAAGAGCTGGACCGACAAGGTCAAGGACCTCTTCAAGTGAACCCGGCCCGGCCGACACGCCGGGCCCCAGCCTTCAGTTCGGAGGCCGCAGCGCCGATACCCAGGGGATGCCGTGTACTGCCCCCTGGATCCCGGCGCTGCGGCGCCTTCGGAGTGAAGCGCCATGATCGACCGCGACATCCACCTCGCGCGCGCCCTGCTCGTCGAGGGCAACCCGCTGCTGCGCAGCGTGGCCTCTTCGCAGCTGCGCGACACCGGCGTGGGGCATGTCACGGCCATCAACCGCGTGAAGGACGCGCGGCTGCTGCTGGAGCGCGAGAAGTTCGACATCGTGCTGTGCAACCGCGAGTTCGAGGACAGCGACTACTCGGGCCAGGACCTGCTGGACGAGCTGCGGCGCGAGAAGCTGCTGCCGCACAGCACGGTCTTCCTGATGGTCACCTCGCAGGCCAGCTACCACCACGTGGTGGAGGCGGCGGAATCGGCGCTGGACGGCTTTCTCATCCGCCCCTACACCGCCGCCGCGCTGGGCAGCAAGCTGCTGGAGGCGCGCAACCGCAAGCGTGAACTGGGCAGTGTGCTGAAGGCGCTGGACGCCGGTGAGTCCCAGGTCGCCCTGGTGCACGCCGTCAAGCGCTTCCAGGAAAAACAGCCCTACTGGACCTACTGCGGGCGCTTGGCCGCCGAACTGATGATGGGCCTGCAGCGGCCCGAAGACGCCAAGACACTGTTCGAGCACCTGGTCAAGGTCAAGCCCAACGCCACCTGGGCGCACCTGGGTGTGGCGCGCGCGCAGTCGACCTTGGGCGATGCCGCCGCGGCGCGCCGCACCGTGCAGGCCGCGCTGGCGCAAGACCCTGGCTCGGCCGACGCGCACGACCTGATGGGCCGGCTGCTGGTGGAGCAGTGCGACTTCGAGGCCGCACTCGGCGAGTACCGTGCGGCTGCCGAGCTGACACCCGGCTGCCTGCTGCGCAACCAGCATGCCGGCGCCCTGGCCTTCTACCAGGGCGAGGCCGAAGAGGCCTTGAAGTTCCTGGAGCGCACGCTGGGCATGGGGGCGCAGAGCAAGCTCTTCGATCCCTTGAGCCTGCTGCTGATCGCGATGCTGCGCTTCGACCGCGGCGACGCCACGCAGGTGGCCGCGATGCGCGAACAGCTGCGCCGCCACCGCGCACGCCAGCCCGAATCCACCCGGCTCGCGCGCTTCGAGAAAGCCGCCGAGGCGCTGACCGGGATGCTGAGCCCCCAGCCCGAGAACACCCTGCCCTTGCTGCGCGAGTTCCTGGCCGCTGCTGGCGAAGACGACTTCGACCTGGAGGCCGCCAACATCGCCTTGTCGCTGTGGGAGCGCGTGCCCGGCAACGTGCGCCCGGCCGCCGACCACGAGGCCCTGGTGGAGCGCGTCTCGCTGCGCTTCTGCGTCAGCAAGGCCGTGGGCGAGGTGCTGTGCGCCGCGGCCCGGCGCAGCGAAGTGGCCGTGCCCATCGTGCGGCGCTGCCAGGCGCAGCTGCTGGCGACCACCGAGCAGGCCATGGAAAAGGCCATGAAGGGCGAGCCCGCCCAGGCCGTGCAGATGCTGCTGGAACAGGGCGAGCAGACGCTCAACGCCAAGCTGCTGGAGATGGCGGCGCTGCTGGCCCGCAAGCACGCCGCCGTGCTGCCCGATGCCGCGGCCCTGGCCGCACGCGCCAGCGAGCTGGTGCGCCGCACCGGGCTCTCGGGCGGGCACATCGCCGGCATCCAGCGCTCGGGCCGCTCGCCCGGCGGGCTGCAGCTGCGCGGCAACACGCCGCAGGAAGCGCCCCCGCTGGTGGCGAGCGACGCCGCGGTCTGATCAGAACAACTGACCCTGCCCTGCCCAGGCTGCCGGCCGGCGGAAGCGGCTGAGATCGAGTTCCACCCGCCTGCGGCTCAGGCCCAGGCGCTGGCAGGCCTTGTGCAAGCGCTGGCGCAGCAGCTCGGCCCACAGGCCCTGCCCCGTCATGCGCGTGCCGAAGCGGGCGTCGTTGTCCTTGCCGCCGCGCATCTCGCGCACGCGGGCCATGATGCGTGCGGCGCGCTCGGGCACGTGCTGCTCCAGCCACTGCTGGAACAGCGGGTTCACCTCCCAGGGCAGGCGCAGCACGATGCTGAAGGCCGAGCTGGCGCCGGCATCGCGCGCGGCCTGCAGCACCTTCTCGAGCTCGGGCTCGTTCAGAAAGGGAATGACCGGCGACACACTCACGCCCACCGGGATGCCGGCGCGCGCCAGGGTTTCGATGGTGCGCAGCCTACGGTGCGGCGCCGCGGCGCGCGGCTCAAGCGCGCGGGCCAGCGCCGGGTCGAGCGTGGTGAGGGACACGTACACGGCCGCTAGCCGCTGCGCCGCCATGGGCCCGATGAGGTCGATGTCGCGCTCGATGAGGCTGCTCTTGGTGATGACGGAGAACGGGTGCTGCGCCTCGGACAGCACCTCGATCAGCGAGCGTGTGATGCGCAGCCGGCGCTCGGCCGGCTGGTAGGCGTCGGTGACCGAGCCGATGTTGA
This sequence comes from Rubrivivax rivuli, assembly GCF_004016505.1. Classification (GTDB taxonomy): domain Bacteria; phylum Pseudomonadota; class Gammaproteobacteria; order Burkholderiales; family Burkholderiaceae_C; genus Rubrivivax; species Rubrivivax rivuli. The sequence continues at coordinate 472,841 of NZ_SACR01000003.1, forward strand.
GCTGGCCCGGCGTGTAGCCACGCGCCGAGAGCGCCTCGCGCAGCTTCTCGGCGGCGTTGACCTTGGCGACGATGCGCGTCTCGAAGTCGAGCCCCGGCGAGAGGTTCAGGTAGCTGTGGCTGGGCCGCGCGTAGCAGTAGATGCAGCCGTGTTCACACCCGCGGTAGGGGTTGATGGAGAGGTCGAAGCCGATGTCGGGCGAATCGTTGCCCGAGAGGATGCCGCGCACGTTCTCCTCGATCAGCTGCGTGGCCGGCGCCAGGGTCTCTGCCTGCGCGGCCTGCTGCAGCGTGCCCCAGCCGTCGTCGAAATCGCTGCGGTTCTCGCTGCTGAAGCGGTGCTCCATCGCCCAGGCGGTGCCGCGGCCCTTCTGCACACCGGCGTCGGCGTGGCGGGGCACGAACATCAGGGTGGCGGCGGGGGGTGTGGGGCTGGCGGGCATACTGTCAATTTATACAGTATGCGTTCCCTTGGCAAGTACCCGGCCCGCGCCGGGCCGGCTCAGAACTTGAAAGCCAGGCGCAGACCGCCCCAGTGGCGGCCGCCCACGGTGATGGGCGCCGCGGCTTCCTTCATCACGATGAACTGGCCGCCGCCCATGTCGCGCCGGTAGGTCTGCAACAGGAAGGGCCGTGTGTTGCGGCCCGAGGCCAGGCCCGTGCGGTCGTTGAAGATGCGCCGGTTGCGGCTGTGCGCGGTGTTCCAGGCCACATCGCCGGGGCGCTGAGGCTGGTTGTACTGGCGGTTGTGGCAGGCGATGTAGCCGTTGCGGTCGGCCGCGATGCAGAAGACCACCTTGTCCGACAGGCTCAGCAGCTTCTCCTGCACCTGCGGGAACAGGCGCTCGGCCAGCGGCACGTACTTCGTCAGGTGCTGCTGGGGCTGCGAGCCGGCCACCGGCTGGTAGCGCTCGTCGAACAGGTCGTCCAGCGGCAGCGCACCCGTGCGCACGGCGTCTTCGAGCAACTGGCTGATCTGCGCGGCCGCCTGCTGCACGGCGCGGATGTAGGGCGTGTCTTCGGTCTCCACGCCGGTCTCGGCCGCGCCTTCGGCCAGCTCTTCGGAGATCTTCAGGAAGGTCTCGGTGCGGCCGAGCGCGGCGTCCAGGGCCTTGGTGGTCTGGCGCATCTCGCCTTCGATGCGGCCCATCTGGCCGCCGAGCCCGTCGCAGAGCTGCTGGCTCGCCTGGCTGGCCGCGTGGATGCGGTGCACGCCCTGGGTCACTTCGTCGATGGCGCGGTGCACCGCGCCGCCCTGCCCCTCGCCGCCCCCGGCGGCCGGATCGCGGCTGATCTCGCGCGCCAGCGCGGCAATGCGTGCATCGAGCCGGCCCACGGTGCCGGCGATCTGCTTGGATGAACTCTCCACCTGCGCCGCCAGGTCCTTCACGGCATCGGCCACCACGGCAAAGCCGCGGCCGGCTTCTCCGGCACGCTTGGCCTCCACGCTGGCGTTGAAAGCCACCAGGCGCGTCTGCAGCGCGATGCGGGTGATGTCGCCCGCGGCCTCGGACACCTGGCGCAGCGTGTCGACGATGCCGCCAACCTCGGTGCTCACGCCCTGCACCGCGTCACCCACGCGCGCCACGGCCTGCAGGCCCTGCTGGGTCTCGTGGTCGATGGCGGCCTGCGCCCGCACCACCTCTTGCAGCTGCTGCGCCAGCGCCTGCAGGGCCTGCGCCTGGCTGTTGGCGAGCTTGTGCGTGTCGTCGATGACGCCGCGCACCTCCGCGGCCTCGCGGCCCAGCGATGAAGCCTGGCGACCCAGCTGGCCGATGAAGCGGCCCGCGGCAGCAGCCTGCGCCGTCTCAGGCGCCAACGCGGGCTCGGGTCGGCCCGGGTCGGGCGCTGAGGCGCCCTTGAACGCTGCCTTGAACATCGGCCGGCCTCACCACTCGCGCAGCCGGGTACGCAGCCGGGCGATGCTCTGGCTGTGCAGCTGGCAGACGCGGCTTTCGGTCACGCCCAGCACGGCCGCGATCTCCTTGAGGTTCATGTCGTGCTCGTAGTACATGCTCATCACGTACTGCTCGCGCTCGGGCAGGTTCTTGATGGCCTCCACCAGGGCCTCGCGCATGCGCTGGTCCTGCATGCGCGCCAGCGGGTTGGCGCCGGCGTCGACCACGTGGCGGTCGAGGTAGTCGTCGTCGCCTTCGTCGCCGCTCATGTCTTCCAGGTAGATGAGCTGGGTGCCGCGCACCTTGCCCAGCAGCTCCTGGTACTCGGCCAGGCTCAGGCCCATCTCGCGGGCGATCTCGCCTTCGCTGGGCGCGCGGCCGTGGCGCTGTTCCAGCTTGTGCACGGCGGCTTCGATGCTGCGCTGGTGGCGGCGGTCGCCGCGGCTCATCCAGTCGTTGCCGCGCAGCTCGTCGAGCATGGCGCCGCGGATGCGCTGGGTGGCGAAAGTTTCGAACTGCACGCCCTGCGCGGCGTCGAAACGCGAGAGCGCGTCGCTCAGGCCGATCATGCCGACCTGGATCAGGTCGTCGAGTTCGACGTTCGCCGGCAGCTTGGCGATCATCTGGTGCGCGAGGCGGCGCACGAGGGGCTGGTACTGCTTGAGCAGGGCGCCAGCGTCGAGTTGTCCCTTGGCGGTGTACATGTGCATGCCTCTACGGATGTGCGGGGCGGTTCGGGATCTGTGCGGTGCGGGGCGCGCGCGCGGCCGGCGGCGGCGCCCCCGGCAAGGCCATCGGCGCTGACGGGCCCCAGGCGCCCAGCGCGCTGTCGTCCAGAGCCAGCTGCTCGGCCAGCAGCCGGGCCAGGGCCGCGTCGGCCGGCGCGCCGGGCTCGCCTGCGGGGTCGACCAGCGCGCTGTGGCGCAGCATCGCCCCCAGGAAGTTCTCGGCACAGCCACCCAGGCTGGCCGGGATGGTGGCGGCGCGCGGCGAGTTCGGCGGCGCGGCCAGCAGCAGGTCGTAGGTCATGAGCCCGCAGCGGTGCACCAGCAGCTTGGCGCTGGCGTAGGCGTGCTTCACGCTCTCGGGGTGGTCGGCGCCCAGCAGCACCGGGCGCGCGGCGCGGTGCTTGAGCAGCCGCGCCAGATCGGTGGCCTCGGCGTGCAGCAGCACGATCTCGGCTTGCGGGCAAGCCTGCTGCACCGCCTCGATGAAGGCGCCGGCCGAGCCGCGCGTGTCGACGAAGGCCGGCGGCATGCCGCGGGCGGGCAGGTAGGAAACGCGCGGCGCGATGGGCTCCACGCAGGCTGCGAGGTCCACGCCGGCCAGTTCGTGCGGCGGCGGCGCGGTGGTGGCGGCGTCCACCACCAGCACCTCGTGGCCCTGGGCGGCCAGCACCGCCGCCAGGCGGTCGAGCACCAGGCCGCTGAAAGCCACGTGCGGGTTGGCGGCCAGCGGCAGCACGTGGCGGCGGCGGCCGGCGAAGAGCCGGCGCAGGCCATCGGCCTGATCGAGCGGCATGCGGTCTGAAGGGGCGTAGAAGTCGCGCATCGCGGGGGTCGGCAGCGGCGGGTCTCAGACGTGCAGCGGCGCCACGGCGGCCGCCTTCGAGGCGGGCAGGCCCGCGAAGATCAGGTTGACGTCGTTGTCGTCCAGTTTCCAGGCGGCGCCGGCCTGGCTGCGCAGCGCGCGCTGCACCAGGGCGTTGGCGCTCAGACGGTGCCAGTCTTCGGGCACGCGCTGGCCGTTGGCCACGGCCAGCACCTTGAGCTTGTGGCGGATCATCGAATCGAGCGCCGGGCCGAGCTTCACGGCTTCGTCGAGCTTGCTCAGCACGATGCCGCGGCAGTTGTTGGCGGCGTAGGCGGCGAGCTGGTCTTCGATGGTCTCGCCCTGCGCGCTGGCGTTCACCACCAAGAGGCGCTGGATGGCGCGGTGAGAGAGCATGTCCAGCAGCTCGCGGGTGCGGCTGTCGCGCTGGGCCATGCCGGCGGTGTCGATCAGCACCATCTTCTTGGCGCTCAGCAGGTCGAGCAGGTCTTCCAGGCTGGCACGGTCGTGCGCGGTATGCACCGGCACGCCGAGGATGCGGCCGTAGGTGCGCAGCTGCTCGTGTGCGCCCACCCTGTAGGCGTCCAGCGTGATCAGGCCCAGGTTGGCGGCGCCGTGCCGCGTGGCGAAGGCCGCGGCCAGCTTGGCGGTGCTGGTGGTCTTGCCGACACCGGTGGCGCCGATGAGGGCGTAGATGCCGCCGGCTTCTTCCAGCGCGGGCTCGCGCTCGCCGGTGGGCAGGTTGCGCTCCAGCACCCCCGAGGCCCAGGCGAGTTCGTCGCCTTCGGCCGGCAGGCTCTCGACCAGCTTGCGGATGAGGGCCGGCGAGAAGCCGGTGTCCAGCAGGCGCTGGGCCAGCTGGGCCTGGCGCGGCTGGCGTTGCAGCTTCTCCATGAAGGCCAGGGCACCGAAACGCTGCTCGATGAGGCCGCGCATGCTGCGCAGCTCGTTCATCATGTCGCCGCGGTCGGTGGCCTTGGTGGCCAGCTCGGCGGCGGCCTGCGCCTGCAGCTGGATCTGCTCGCCGCGGGCCATGACACCGGGCATGGCCGGCAGCGGCGGTGTGGCGATGCCGCCCAGGCTGGGCAGGGCCGCGTGCGGCGTGTCGTGCATCGGCACCTCGTCGCGCAGCACCGGCAGTTCGCGGGGTGCTGCGGCGGCTGGGGCTTCCCGGCGCGCGGCGCGGTTGCGGGCGGCTTCGATGGGGGCCACGCTGGGCGGCAGCTGGGCGGGGCGCAGCGGCTCGGCGGCCGCGCTGGCAGCGCGCTCGGCGGCGAGCTCGGCCTCGCGGCGCTTGAGCATGCGCTGGCGCACGTAGTCCTGGAAGGACAGCGTGCTCATCTGCAGCTGTTCCACGTCTTGCTGCACGTCGGCGTCGAAGCTGGGCTCGTGGCGCTCATCTCGGCGCTCTTGCAGCGCGGCGCGCACGGCTTCGGCGCGGGCGTCCAGGCGGGGCTCCATGCGCGGGTCCACGCGGTCACGCAGGCGGCTGGCCGGTGCGGCGGGCTGGGCAGGTGCGCGCTGCACCGGCTGCGCCTGCACGCGTTCGGCCTGCTGCCCGACGCGCTCCAGTTGCTGCAGGCTCTCAGGCGCCATGGCCAGCACCTCCACGCCTTCGGCGCAGGGTTTGGTGGACATCACGACGGCGTCGTCGCCAAAGGCCTGCTTGACCAGGGCCAGGGCCTCGCGGGATGTGCGGGCCGTGAAGCGCTTCAAGTTCATGCCGTGCCTCCGATGATGGAACCGATGCGGATGGAATGCGTTTCAGGAATCTCGCTGTGCCCCAGCACCTTCAGGCGGGGGGCGGCGCGCTTGAGCAGGCGGGCCATGGGCGCGCGGATCAGGTCGGGCACCAGCAGGCAGGCCGGGTGGCCCAGGTCTTCCTGCTTGCGCGCGGTGTCGGCGGCGCTGCGGCTGAGCGTGTCGGCCACGCCGGGGTCGAGCGCCGCGCCGTGCGGGCTGCTCAGGGCCTGCGTGACCAGGCGCTCCAGCTCCGGATCCAGCGCGATGACGTCCAGCTCCTTCGTGGTGCCGTAGATCTGCTGCACGATGGCCGGGGCCAGGTGCACGCGGATGCGGCGGGCCAGTTCGCCTGGGTCGGTGACGGTGCTGGCGTGCTCGGCCAGGCATTCGACGATGGAGCGCATGTCGCGGATGTGCACACCCTCTTCCAGCAGGAGTTGCAGCACACGCTGCAGGGTGGCAATTCCGACCATCTTGGGCACGACATCCTCGATCAGTTTGGGGGCCAGTTTCGTCACGTGATCGACGAGTTGCTGGGTCTCCACCCGGCCCAGCAACTTCGCTGCTTGAACCTGCATCAAGTGTGAGAGATGGGTCGCCACGACGGTCGCGCAATCAACGACCGTAAACCCGGCCATTTGGGCCATCTCCTTGTGGCGCTCTTCGATCCACACCGCGGGCAGGCCGAAGGCCGGATCGGTGGTGCGCGTGCCGGGCAGCTGCTGCGTGGCACCGCCCGGGTTGATGGCCAGCAACATGCCCGGGAAGGCCTCGCCTTCACCCGCCACGGCGCCGCGCAGCGTCACGCGGTACATGCTGGGCTTGAGCTCGACGAGGTTGTCGCGGATGTGCACCGGCGGCGGCAGGAAGCCCACGTCCTGTGCGAACTTCTTGCGCACGCCCTTGATGCGCGCCAGCAGGTCGCCCTGGCGTGCCTTGTCCACCAGCGCGATGAGCCGGTAGCCCACCTCCAGGCCCAGGGTGTCCACGGGCGTGAGGTCGTCCCAGCTGGCCTCGGCGTTGGCCGGGGCCACCTCGGTGCTGGCGCTGCGCTCGGGCGCAGCGGCCGCCTTCTTGCGCTGCCGCATCAGCTGCCAGGCCAGCAGGCCCAGGCCCGCGGCCACGAGCAGGAAGACCAGGTGCGGCATGCCCGGGATCAGGCCCAGCAGCGCCACCACGCCGGCCGCCACGCCCAGGGCCTGCGGCGAATCGAAGACCTGGCCGCGGATCTGCGTGCCGATGTCCTGTTCCTTGCCCACGCGCGAGACCACCATCGCGCTGGCCACGCTGATCAGCAGCGCCGGGATCTGCGCCACCAGCGCGTCGCCCACGGCCAGCGTCACGTAGGCGCTGGCGGCCTGGCCAGCACTCATGTTGTGCATGGCAATGCCGATGACGAAGCCGCCGATCATCGTGATGAACAGGATCAGCAGGCCGGCCATGGCGTCGCCGCGCACGAACTTGCTGGCACCGTCCATGGAGCCGAAGAAGTCGGCTTCCTCGGCCACCTCGGCGCGGCGCTGGCGCGCCATCTTCTCGTCGATGAGGCCGGCGTTGAGGTCGGCGTCGATGGCCATCTGCTTGCCGGGCATGGCGTCCAGGGCGAACCGCGCGCCCACCTCGGCGATGCGCTCGGCGCCCTTGGTGACCACCACGAAGTTGATGACCACCAGGATGGCAAAGACGATCAGGCCGACGGCGAAGTTGCCGCCGATCAAGAAGTGACCGAAGGCCTCGATCACCTTGCCGGCCGCGCCGGTGCCGGTGTGGCCTTCCATCAGCACCACGCGGGTGGAGGCCACGTTCAGGCTCAGGCGCAGCAGCGTCGTCACCAGCAGCACCGTGGGCAGCGCCGCGAAGTCCAGCGGCTTGACCATCTGCGCGCTGACCATCATCACGACGATGGCCAGCGCGATGTTGAAGGTGAACAGCAGGTCCAGCGCGAAGGGCGGCAGCGGCAGCACCATCATGCCCAGCATCATCACGACGAAGGCGGGCAGCACCATGCCCTTGGCCACGGCGCTCTGCGCGGGGCCGAACCAGGTGTTCAGACGGGCCAGCATGGGGCTCACAGCTCAGGCTCCTGCTTGTTGAACTTGCGCGCCTTGGCGGCGGCGTAGGCGGGGTTCAGGGGGTCGAGTTCCGGCGGCACCTCGGGCGTGGGCGCCGCGGCGGCGGCCATGCGGCCGTGGGCGGCGGCGTCGCGCACCTGGTAGACCCAGGCCAGCACCTGCGCCACGGCGCTGAACAGGCGCGCCGGGATCTCCTGGTCGACCTCGGTGTGGGCGTACAGCGCCCGCGCCAGCGGCGGCGCCTGCAGCACGGGCACCTTGTGGTCCTTGGCGATGTCGCGGATCTTGAAGGCCAGCAGGTCGGCACCCTTGGCCACCACGCGCGGGGCGCCCATCTTCGATTCGTCGTACTTCAGCGCCACGGCGAAGTGGGTGGGGTTCATCACCACCAGGTCGGCTTCGGGCACGGCAGCGAGCATGCGGCGGCTGGCCAGCTCGCGCATCTTCATGCGCATGCGGCTCTTGAGCTCGGCATTGCCTTCGGTTTCCTTGTGCTCCTGCTTCAGTTCCTGCACGCTCATGCGCAGGCGGCGCGCCAGCATGAAGCGCTGCAGCGGCACGTCCACGATGGCAAACGCCGCCAACAGACCCACCATCATCAGCAGGCCATTGCGCATCAGCGTGCCGGCCGAGCCCAGCGCGGTGGCCAGCGGCTGCGCCAGCAGCGTGGCGTGCTCGTACCAGTGCATCCACAAGTAGACGCCGCCCAGCACGCCCAGCAGCAGCGAGAGGAAGCTGGCCTTCAGCGTCTGCGTCATCTGGTCGACCGAAAACACGCGTCCCAGGCCGCTGATGGGGTTGATCTTGTCGAACTTGGGCTCCAGCGCCTTCATCGAGAAGTTCCAGCCGCCGGCCAGGAGCCCGCTGGCCAGGGCCACCGCCGCCATCACGCCGAACAGCGGCACCAGCACCACCAGCATGGACAGCGTCTGCTCGCCCAGGCGTTCGAGCATGCGGCTGGGGTTCTGCACGTTGGCGGCATCGAAGCGCAGGCCCTGCGTGACCAGTTCGCTCATCCAGTTGCTGAGCACCGGCGCCAGCGCTGCCAGCAAGGCCACCGCACCGCCCAGGGCCGCGAAGTGGCCCAGATCGCGCGAGCGCGCCACCTGGCCTTCTTCGCGCGCTTTCTTCAGCTTGCGTTCTGTGGCAGGTAACTGGCGGTCTTGGTTGTCGTCGGACATGGCACGGTGCGCTCCACGATGGAGCCCAGCGATGGTGCCGCGCCGCCCCGCCGACTTGAGGGCGATAAGCGGGGGAAAGCCGAAGGTGTTCGCTGCACCGCAGCGCCCTCAATCAAGCCGTCTGCAGGCTGTGTGCAGAGGGCCTGAACCCAGGTGGCGGCGGCCGGCGCCACACTGCAGCCCGAAGACCCGTGAAAGAAAGCACGACCATGACCGAGCACCCTGCCCGCCTGCCCACCTACTTCATCTCGCACGGTGGCGGCCCCTGGCCCTGGATGGCCGAGATGGCCGAGCCCATGGCCACGCTGGCCGCATCGCTGCGCCGGGTGTCCGCCGAGGCCGCCGCCGGCGGCATGCTGCCGCGCGCGGTGCTGTGCATCTCGGGGCACTGGGAGGCGCCGGTCTTCACGGCGCAGGCCGCGGCACGGCCGGGCATGGTGTTCGACTACCACGGCTTCCCGGAGCACACCTACCGCATCCGCTACCCCGCCCCGGGCGCGCCGGCGCTGGCGCAGCGTGTGCAAGACCTGCTGCAGGGCGCCGGCATCGCCGCCGCGCAAGACACCGGGCGTGGCTACGACCACGGCACCTTCGCGCCGCTGGCGGTGATGTACCCGCAGGCCGAGGTGCCGGTGATCCAGTTGTCACTGAAGGCCGGCTACGACCCCGCTGAACACCTGGCGGCAGGCCGCGCCTTGGCACCGCTGCGCGACGAGGGCGTGCTCATCGTCGGCAGCGGCCTGAGCTTCCACAACCTGCGCCTGCGCGGGCCGGGTGCGCAGGCGCCCTCCGCCGCCTTCGACGCCTGGTTGCACGAAACGCTGGAAAGCGGCACGCCGGCCGAGCGCAGCGCGCGGCTGCTGCAATGGAGCCAGGCGCCGGCGGCACGCATCGCGCACCCGCAGGAAGACCACCTGCTGCCACTCATGGTGGCCCTGGGCTCCGCAGAAGGCGAAAAGGCCACCACCGTCTATCACGAGGTGATGGCCTGGACCGGCTGGACGGTCTCCAGCTGGAGGTTTGGGAGCCCCCAAGCTCGCTGACGCTCGCTACCCCCCGAGGGGGCCGTCCGCCTGCGGCCCGGCGAAGCCGGTTCCGTGGCGGGAAGCTTGGTCGCGGAGGGCGGCTGCCGGGGGTCAGAAGCCGAGGCTGGCGAGCAGGTCGTCGACCTCACCCTGGTTGGTGACCACGTCGGTGCGGCCTTCGGCGTTGACCACCGGGCCGTTGAGCACGTTGGGGTCGACCTTCTCGCGCTGATCGGGCGGCACCACGCTCACCAGCAGCTTCACGAGGCTGTCTTCCAGCTCGTTGGCCAGGGCCACCACCTTGGCCACCACCTGGCCGGTGAGGTCGTGGAAGTCCTGCGCCATCATGATGTCGGTGAGGTGGCCGTCGATGCGCGCGGTGCGCGCCTCCACGTCCTTCACGAAGTTCAGCACGGCGCCGCTGGCCACGGCCTTCACCGGGTTGGCCACGATGGCGTCGGCCATCTCGCGGGTGGCGGCACTGATGGCGGCGTGGTCGGCCTTGGCTTCGTCCACCGAATTCAGCACCTTGTCGGCGGCTGCGGCGGTCTTCTGGGCGATGTAGGTCAGGCGGCTGCGCGCGTCGGGGATGCCGTCGGTGGCGATCTGCAGCTTGGGCATCACGCCCAGTTGCTGCATGGTGTCGTGCAGAAGGCGCGTGATCGAGCCGATCTGCTGGAACACCTCGGGCGACACCGCCAGGGGTTCAGCAGCTTTCAGGGCCCCAATGTCTTCCATCTTCATGTGCTTGCTCCGGGCTTGCGGCGGTTGGTCAGGCGGTGGCCGCCAGCTTCTGCAGGATCTTCTGCACCTTCTCTTCCAGCGTCGCCTTCGTGAAAGGCTTGACGATGTAGCCGGCGGCGCCGCTTTGTGCCGCAAGCACGATGTCTTCCTTGCGTGCCTCGGCCGTGACCATCAGCACCGGGATGTGCTTCAGGCTCTCTTCGGCCTTCACGGCCTTCAACAGCTCGAAGCCGTTCATGTTCGGCATGTTGATGTCCGACACGACGAAGTCGTATTTCTGCGCCTTCAGCATGCCCAGGGCGACGGCGCCGTCCTCGGCCTCGTCGGCGTTGTTGCAGCCCATCTCCTTGAGCAGGCCGCGCACGATGCGGCGCATGGTGGAGAAGTCGTCGACGATGAGGAACTTCAGGTCGGTGGGCGTGCTCATGGGGCAGAACCTCGGCAGGGTGGAGTCTTGTGGGTTTATCGGAGGGCCGGCGTGGGACTTGAGGGCCCATTGGCACCGCTGCGCGAGGCATCGGGTTCGGCCGCAGCCGGTGCTTCTTCGGGCAGGCTCGGCGTGGTACGGAACAGCGCGTCTTCGGCCTCGCGCGTCATCACCACGATGCTGATGCGCCGGTTGGCCGGCGATGCCGGGTCTCGGCGGTCGAAGGGGTTGCTGGAGGCCAGGCCCTGCACGCGCAGCACGTGCTCTTCGGGCAGGCCGCCGGTGACGAGCTCGCGCCTTGACGCGTTGGCCCGGTCGGCGCTGAGTTCCCAGTTGCTGTAGCCGCGCTCGCTGCTGCCGAAAGGCAGGGCATCGGTGTGGCCCTCCAGCGTCAGGCGGTTGGGCACCTCGGCGAGGATGCCGCCGAGTTCGCGCAGCAACTCCCGCATCGCAGGCGCGACGCTGGCGCTGCCGCTGGGGAACATCGGCCGCCCCTCGGCGTCGACGATCTGGATGCGCAGGCCGTCGCGCGTCATCTCCAGCAGGATCTGCTTGCCCAGGCCTTCCAGCTTGGGGTTCGCGGCGATCTTCTTCTCGATCTTCTCTTTGAGGTTCTCGAGCCGCGCGATCTCGGCGCGCGTCTGCTCGGCCTTGAGCTGGTGGATGTTGACGGTGGCCCGCGTGGCCTCGATCTCGCCGCGCTTGACCTGGCCGGTGCTGCGCGTGAGGTCTTGCCCGCCGCCCTTGACGACGTGCGATGAGTCGCCCGAGCCGCTGCCACCGTTGAGCAGCGCCAGCTTCAGCGGCGAGCCGAAGTAGTCGGCGATGCCCTTCTTGTCGCCCTCGGTGGTGCTGCCCAGCAGCCACATCAACAGGAAGAAGGCCATCATGGCCGTCACGAAGTCGGCATAAGCGATCTTCCAAGCGCCGCCATGGGCCGCATGCCCACCCTTCTTGATGCGCTTGATGATGATCGGCTGGAGCTTCTTCGCATCACCAGCCATGACGGGCCTCCAGCAGCATCACTTCTTGCCCTTGACGTGGCTTTCCAGTTCCGCGAACGTGGGGCGAACCGTGCTCAGCAACACCTTGCGGCCGAACTCGATGGCCACCTGCGGCGCATAACCCTGCATGCTGGCCAGCAGCGTGGTCTTGATGCACTGCAGTTCTTTGCCGCCTTCCTCGACCTTCTGCTCCAGCAGGCCGGCCACGGGCTCGGCAAAGGCATAGGCCAGCAAGATGCCCAGGAAGGTACCGACCAGGGCCGAGCCGATCATCGCGCCCAGCACCGCGGGCGGCTGGCCCACGCTGCCCATGGTCTTCACCACGCCCAGCACGGCGGCCACGATGCCGAAGGCTGGCAGGCCGCCCGCGATGCGCTGGATGGCGGCCACCGGCGCGTGAGCTTCGTGGTGGTGGGTCTCGATCTCGCTGTCCATCAGCGATTCGATCTCGTGGGCGTTGAGGTTGCCCGAGACCATCATGCGCAGGTAGTCGGTGATGAACTCGGTGACGTGGTGGTCGTTGCCCACGCCGGGGTACTTCTGGAACAGCGGGCTGCTGTGCGGGTCTTCGACGTCCTTTTCGATGGACATCAGGCCTTCCTTGCGCGCCTTCTGCAGGATGTCGAACAGCAGCGCCAGCAGTTCCATGTAGCGCGCCTTGGTGTACTTGCTGCCCTTGAAGCAGCTCAGCGCACCGGCGATGGTGGCCTTGATCACCGTCATCTGGTTGTTCACCAGGAAGGCGCCCAGGGTCGCGCCGCCGATCATGGCCATTTCCCAAGGCAGCGCCTTGAGGATGGGGCCCATGTTGCCGCCGTGCGCGATGAACACGCCGAAGACGCAACCGAGCACGACGACCCAACCGATGATGACGAACATGTGGAGTGATCCGCGTGGCTTGCCGCCCAGGCACCAGGCCCACGGCGGTCTGCTGGTGTTATCGGCCGCCTGACGCCGGGATTGAGGGGGGCCGGCTGGGCGCCGGCACAGCCACCGGTGCCGGCACGGGCTGGTAGACCCAAACCGGCTTGCGGCCTTCGCCCTGCAGGCAGGCCACCGGCACCACACCAGGCACGGCGAACTCCAGGCTGACCAGCCATGCGCCAGGGGCCATTTCCGCCATGGCCTTGGCGTGGGCCCGCGCCATGCTCTCGGGGCGCTGGAAGAGGTAGACGAGATCGAAGTCGCACCACGGCACGGCCCACATGTCACCGCGCCGCACCTGCACACCGCGGCAGCGCCAACGGGTGGCCCAGGCGAGCAAGGGGCTCCATTCCACGCCGCTCAGCGCGGCCTGGGGCCAGAGGCAACGCAGGGCCACCAGGCCGTGGCCCAGGCCGCAGCCGGCGTCGTGCACTTTTCGAGGGGTGCCGACGACGCGCTCCAGGCCCTGCAGCGCGTCGGCTGGGGTGGGGAACAAGGGTGCGTCGCTCCAGGCGCGAAGCGGATAGACGGCAAGCACGGGCAGCAGCAGCAGCAACCACACCCACGACGGCAGGGTGCCGGCAGCCCCCAGCACCCAGGCCGAGAGGGGCAGCCCGGCCGCCGCGATGGCCTGGCGCCAGCGGCCGCCACAGCTCAGCGCCGCGGCGGTGCTGGCAGCCAGCGCCACCGCGAAAGCCAGCGCAGGCGGCAGCCCCACGGCTGCCAGACCCAGCCACAGCGCCCAGGCACCGCCCCACACCGCCACGGCGGGCAGCGGCCAGGGCAAGCGTCGCGCCCAGCCACGCGGCGCGAGCCGGGCCGGGGCCGCCGTTGCAGCGATGGGGGGCGTCGACGCAGGATTCATGCTGCGGACGAGTGTCGGTGGCAGCGCCGAGGGCCGGGCCCGGATAAGCGGGGTGCCGGCCGCCCTACTCTGCCGCCCGGCGAAAAAAAACGGGTCCCGAGGGACCCGTTGAAAGCACAGAAGACTGTGCCAGGAGGAGACGAACGAAAAACTGGGGAGATGCGGGATGGGACACCCAAACCGCCCCGATGGTTCCGGTATCGGCGCGCCGCGCGGGCACTTGACACGACGAGCGTGCACTTGTGCACGCACATGGCGAAGCTTCAGTGCGCGTGAGCGGCCTCGCCGCCCAGGCTGCCCGCCAGCTTGCCCTTGCCGGCACGCGCCGGCGGGTTGCACAGGCCACAGACGTAGTGGCGCGCGATCTCGTGCGGGTGGGTGACGAAGTGGCCGCCGCACTTGCTGCAGGCCGTCATCGTGAGCATGCCGTTGTCGACGAACTTCACCAGGCGCCAGGCGCGCGTGACGCTCAGCAGCGGCTCCAGGCCTTGCGCCTGCATCTGCTCCAGGTAGAGCTGGTAGGCCTTGATGACGGTGTCGATCTCATCGAGCGCGGCCGTCTTGTTCAGGTACTCGTGCATGTTCAGGAACAGGCTCGAGTGGATGTTGGGCTGCCAGGTCATGAACCAGTCGGTGGAAAACGGCAGCTGGCCCTTGCTGGGGCTCTTGCCCGCCACTTCCTTGTACAGGCGCAGCAGGCGCTCGTAGCTCAGGTCGGTTTCGCTCTCCAGCACCTGCAGGCGCGCGCCCAGGTTGATCAGCGTGACCGCACGCTCGATCTGCTTAGCTTCGGTGAGGATGCTCTTGCTGCGGGCCATGGTGTTTTCTCCGTCCTGTGGTGTCTGTCTTGGATCAAGTGCCTTGCACGGAACCGGCTCTGCCGGGCCGTCGCAAGAGCCCCCTCGGGGGGTGGCGAGCGATAGCGAGCCTGGGGGCTCCGTTACGCCGCCTCTTGATGGCGGCCGGCCATCAGGATGCTGGCGTGCAGGCGGCTCATGCCGTCGTTGGCGCTGCCCTTGCCGTGGTTGGTGAGGAGGTTCCACACCATGTCGTCGTCCATGCGGAAGCGGCACAGCAGCGTGTTGCCGGTGGCCACCTTCATCATCTGGGCGGGGGTCAGGCTGCCGATCAGCGCGGCGGTTTCTTCGCTCACGCCCAGGCGGAACAGGGCCTGCTCCTTGTCGGCACGCACCAGGCTCTGGGCGAGCATCAGGTACGAGAGGTTGGCTTCACGGATCTCGGCGAGGATCTGGTCGGTGTTCATGGTGCGGCTCCGGGGTTCGTCTTCGGTTCGTCGTGGTAGCTGGTGGAGGCCAGCCGATGAAACGAACTGTAGGAGTCGGAACTGGGATGCAACATCAGCCCATCTCCGTGGCTGGAGTCCCTGTTTTGCCAGCGGGCGTGTCAGGCAAATTCCTACAAAGCCCCCCGGCCCCGCCCAAAGCGCCGCCGGGCCGTGATGCAGATCACGGCCCGGCGGGCTGGGGGGTGGTTTTCAGCCACCGCGGGGGCGGCGGCTGTAGGGCGAGGAGCCCGCTGCCTACGCGCGCTCGATGGGCGTGGACTTGGATGACGCGCGCTCGATGCGCGTGGACGTGGGTTACGCGCGCTCGATGCGCGCGTAAGCCGAGTGGTTGTGGATGGACTCGAAGTTCTCGACATCCACGCGGTAGCGGCCGATGCGCGCATCGCTGTTCAGGCGCAGCGCGACATCACGCACGAGGTCCTCGACGAACTTCGGGTTCTCGTAGGCGCGCTCGGTGATCCACTTCTCGTCGGGCCGCTTCAGCATCGGCCAGATCTCGCTGCTGGCGCTGTCTTCGGCGAAGCGCACCAGCTCGTGCCAGGGCACGGGCTGCAGCAGTTCCACGCGCAGCGTCACCAGGCTGCGCTGGTTGTGCGCGCCGTAGTCGCTGATCTCCTTGCTGCAGGGGCACAGGCTCTTCACGGGCACGGCCACCTCGGCGTGCACCCGGGTGATGCCAGCACGGGTCTCGCTGATCCAGCGCCCCTGGTAGTCGAGCAGGCTCTGCAAGCCCGACACGGGCGCACGCTTGCGGATGAAGAAGCTGAAGGCCGCCTCGATGCGGCCCTCGTCTGCGCCCAGCTTGTCCAGCATGGCGGCGTGCTTGGCGCGCAGCGAGGCGGCGTCCAGCGGCTCGCCCGAGAGCGCCAGCGCATCCAGCCAGGCCACGAAGCGCGACATGTGCGTGCCCTTCTTCTCGGCCGGCAGCGCCACGTCCAGCGCCCACAGCGCGGCGGTCTGCTGCACGGCGCCGGCCACCTCGATGCTCAGCGGGTAGCGCACGTCCTTCACCCCCACCCGCTGGATGGCGAGGTGGCGGTCGTCACGCTCGCTTTGCGTGTCGGGGATGTGCAGGGCGTCGGTCATGTTCGTCATAAGGGGCGGAAGGATGACAGCTTTTCCGCACCCGCAGCGTCACGCGGTTGATACGCAGCATTCGCCGGCTTCGAAGGCGGCCTGCCCAGGCCGCGGCTGGGCTCGGCCTGGGTCCGCTTCAGGCGTTCACGGCGGCCAGCACCGGGCGCTGGCCATAACGCTGCACGATGGCAGCCTCGATGCCGGCAGCGTCCAGCCCGCACAGGGCCAGCAGCTTGGCGGGGTCGCCGTGTTCGGTGAAGACGTCGGGGATGCCCAGCACCAGCACGGGCACCGCCATGCCGGCAGCAGCCAGGCATTCCAGCACGGCACTGCCGGCGCCACCCATGACGCAGCCCTCTTCCACCGTCACCAGCGCGTCGTGCGTGCGGGCGAGTTCGAGCACGAGTTCGGTGTCCATGGGCTTGACGAAGCGCATGTCGGCCACGGTGGCGCCCAGTTTCTCGGCCACCTGCAGCGCGGGGTGCAGCAGCGTGCCGAAGGCCAGGATGGCCACCCGCTGGCCCAGGCGCGATTCGGCGGCCGTGCCGCCCGTGCGGCGCACCACGCCCTTGCCCCAGGGCCATTCCGCAAAGCCGGGCTGCACCGCCACGCCGGCACCCGCGCCGCGCGGGTAGCGCACGGCCACGGGGTGGTTCTGGCGGTAGGCGGTGGTCAGTGCGGTGCGGCACTCGTTTTCGTCGCTGGGCACGAGCATGCTGCAGTTGGGGATGCAGCGCACGTAGGCGATGTCGTACAGGCCCGCGTGCGTGGGGCCGTCGGCGCCGACGATGCCGGCACGGTCGAGGGCAAAAACCACCGGCAGGTTCTGCAGCGCCACGTCGTGGATCAACTGGTCGTAGCCGCGCTGCAGGAAGGTGCTGTAGATCGCCACCACGGGCTTCAGGCCCTCACAGGCCAGGCCGGCGGCGAAGGTCACGGCGTGCTGCTCGGCGATGCCGACATCGTGGTAACGCGCCGGGAAGCGCTTGTGGAACTCGACCATGCCCGAGCCCTCGCGCATCGCGGGCGTGATGCCCACGAGGCGCGGGTCGGCCTCGGCCATGTCGCAGAGCCAGGTGCCAAAGATGTTGGTGAAGGTGGGCTTGCCGCCGGGCTTGGCCGCGGGAAAACCTTCGTCCACATTGAACTTGGTGGAGGCCGCGTGGTACTTCACCGGGTCGGCTTCGGCCGGCTTGTAGCCGTAGCCCTTCTTGGTGACCACGTGCAGGAACTGCGGGCCCTTCTTGGCGCGAAGGTTCTCCAGCGTGGGGATCAGCGATTCGAGGTCGTGCCCGTCGATGGGACCGACGTAGTTGAAGCCGAACTCCTCGAAGATGGTGCCGGGCACGACCATGCCCTTGGCGTGCTCTTCGAAGCGACGCGCCAGCTCGAACAACGGCGGCGCGTTCTTCAGCACCGCCTTGGCGCCCTGGCGCGCAGCCTCGTAGAAGTTGCCGCTCATCAGGCGCGCGAGGTACTTGTTCAGAGCCCCCACCGGCGGGCTGATCGACATGTCGTTGTCGTTCAGGATCACCAGGATGTCGGCGTTCACGCCCGCGTGGCTGACACCGGCGTTGTTCAGCGCCTCGAAGGCCATGCCGGCGCTCATCGCGCCGTCGCCGATCACGGCCACGGCCTTGCGGTCTTCGCCTTTCAGCTTGCTGGCCAGCGCCATGCCCAGCGCGGCGCTGATGCTGGTGCTGCTGTGCGCGGTGCCGAAGGTGTCGTACTCGCTCTCGTCGCGCTTGGGGAATCCGGCCACACCGCCCAGTTGCCGCAGCGTGTGCATGCGCTCGCGACGGCCCGTCAGCACCTTGTGGGGGTAGGTCTGGTGGCCCACGTCCCAGACGATGCGGTCGTTGGGCGTGTTGAAGACGTAGTGCAGCGCCACGGTGAGCTCCACCGTGCCCAGGTTGCTGCCGAGGTGTCCGTTGCCGGTCTGGCTGACCGTGTGCAAC
This sequence comes from Rubrivivax rivuli, assembly GCF_004016505.1. Classification (GTDB taxonomy): domain Bacteria; phylum Pseudomonadota; class Gammaproteobacteria; order Burkholderiales; family Burkholderiaceae_C; genus Rubrivivax; species Rubrivivax rivuli. The sequence continues at coordinate 490,615 of NZ_SACR01000003.1, forward strand.
ACGAAGCTGCGCAGTTCGCGGGCCAGTTGCGGCAGTTCGGCGCGGCCCAGCCTGCGCACATCGGCCGGCGTGTGGATCTTGTCGAGCAAGGTCGTCATGTCAGTGTTCTCGCTCCACCACCTTGTCGGCCAGCACGGCCAGCAGGCCTGCGGCGGCGCCGAGTTCACTGCGCGCCAGCGCCGCATGCGCCTGCAGGCGCAGGGCCTCGGCGTGCTGGCGCGCGGCGGGCAGGCCCAGCAGCGAGACGTAGGTGGGTTTGTTGTGGTCCTGGTCCTTGCCGGCGGTCTTGCCCAGGGTTTCGGAAGCCTGGGTGACATCGAGGATGTCGTCCACCACCTGGAAGGCCAGGCCGATGGCGGCGCCGTAGTCGTTCAGAGCTGCCCAGGCCTGGGGCGTGCAGGCGCCGCAGGCCGCGCCCATCTGCACGCTGGCCTGCAGAAGCGCACCGGTCTTGCGGCGGTGCATGTCGCGCAGGGTGTCTTCGTCGAGCGCGCGGCCGATGCTGGCCAGGTCGATGGCCTGCCCACCGGCCATTCCGGCGTGCCCGGCCGAGCGGGCCAGCAGCGAGCACAAGCGTGCCTGCAGGGCCGGCGGCACCGCGGGTTCCGAGTCGGGGGTCAGCACCTCGAAGGCCAGCGCCTGCATCGCGTCGCCGGCCAGCATGGCCTGCGCTTCGCCGTACTTCACGTGCACCGTGGGCTTGCCGCGGCGCAGCACGTCGTTGTCCATGCAGGGCATGTCGTCGTGCACCAGGCTGTAGGCATGGATGAGTTCCACCGCCACACCAGCGCGCAAGGCCGCCGCACGTTCGCCGGCCACGGCTTCGCAGGCCGCCAGCACCAGCAGCGGCCGCAAACGCTTGCCGCCGTCGAGCACGCCGTAGCGCATGGCTTCACCCAGGCCGGCCGGGGCGCTGAGCGGCACCCAGGTCTCCAGCGCCGTCTCCACATCGGCCAGCTGGCGCCGGGCCCAGGCGTCGAAGCCGTCGGCTTGCAGCAGGGCGGCGCTCATGCGGCGGCCCATGGCTTGAGCTGGCCGTCTTCGAGCACCTTCACCTGCTCTTCCACGGCCTGCAGGCGGCCGCGGCAGAAGGCCAGCAGTTCGGTACCGCGGCGGTAACCGTCGAGCAACTCGTCCAGTGGCAGCTGCCCGCCTTCCATCTGCACCACCAGGCGATCGAGTTCGGCGAGCGCCAGCTCGTAGGTCGCAGGGGGCGTCTCGACGGACTGGGGGGCGGTGGCAGGGCTGCGCGACATTTCGGGTGATGAAATCAAGCAGAGGATTCTAGTCAAGCGACGGGGGCCGGAAACGCCGGGGTCGCGCCCGAGCAGGGCTGTCATGGGGCACGGCTAGAATCGCGCGCTCTTTGCTGGGTCGGCCCTTCCGCCGGCCCTTGTTGTTTTCGTTGCCGCTCGCGGGGCCACCGGGCGGCAGGGTCGATGTCCTTGACGAGGAGGATCCTTTCGGATCATGTCGGACCTGAGCATCAGTCTCGAAGCTCTTGAGCGCAGTCGCACTCAACTCTCGGTTTCCAGCTATTTCGATGAGAGCCTGTTCCGCCGCGAACTTGAACTCATCTTCCAGCACGCACCTCGCTACCTCGGGCACGAACTTGCCGTGCCGGAGGTCGGCGACCACCTGGCATTGGCCCAGGAAAGCGAAGGCCGGGCGCTGGTGCGCACCAAGGACGGGATCGAGCTGATCTCCAACGTCTGCCGCCACCGCCAGGCCATCATGCTCAAGGGCCGTGGCAACACCGGCCGCAACGTGGTGTGCCCGCTGCACCGTTGGACCTACGACCTGCACGGGGCGCTGGTCGGCGCGCCGCATTTCGACCACGACCCCTGCCTGAACCTGCGCAACTACCCTGTGCAGAGCTGGAACGGGCTGTTGTTCGAACACAACGGCCGCGCCGTCGCCACCGACCTGGCCGAGCTCGCCAGCACCGGCACGGCCGCCAAGCTCGACTTCAGCGGCTATGTCTTCGACCGTGCCCACCTCCACCAGTGCGACTACAACTGGAAGACCTTCATCGAGGTCTACCTGGAGGACTACCACGTCGGCCCCTTCCACCCCGGCTTGGGCCGCTTTGTGAGCTGCGAAGACCTGTCCTGGGAATTCGGCAAGCACCACTCGGTGCAGACCGTGGGCGTGAACAAGGCGCTGGCCAAGGCGGGCTCGCCCACCTACGAGCGCTGGCACCAGGCGGTGCTGAACTACCGCAATGGCGAGCCGCCGGCGCAAGGCGCCATCTGGCTGACCTACTACCCCACCGTGATGGTGGAGTGGTACCCGCACGTGCTGGTGGTGAGCACGCTGTTCCCGCAAGGGCCGCAGAAGACGCTGAACCTGGTGGAGTTCTTCTATCCCGAGGAGATCAGCGCCTTCGAACGCGAGTTCGTCGATGCCCAGCAGGCCGCCTACATGGAAACCTGCGTGGAGGACGACGAGATCGCCCTGCGCATGGACGCCGGCCGCAAGGCGCTGATGGAGCGTGGCGACGACGACGCCGGCCCCTACCAGAGCCCCATGGAAGACGGCATGCAGCACTTCCACGAGTGGTACCGCCGCGAGATGGGCCTGGAGCCGGGCCGCCGTTGAAGCGCCTTCGCGCGGTGCCGCCGGTGCGCGGGGCGCACCGGGCACCCCCGGGAGCCCGGGCATGAAGGTGTCGCCCCCGCTTTGCATGCTCGGGGCCTCGCTGCTGTTCGCGCTGATGGCGGCCTGCGTGAAGCTTGCATCGGTGCACTACGGCACCGGCGAGATCGTGCTCTACCGCTCGCTGATCGGCCTGGTGCTGATGGCGCTGGCGCTGCGCACGCGCGGCCTGACCTTGCGCACGCCCGTGCCGGGCATGCACTTCTGGCGCAGCGTGAGCGGTACGGTGGCGCTGGTGATGTGGTTCTACGCGGTCAGCGTGCTGCCGCTGGGCACGGCGATGACGCTGAACTACACGGCGCCGGTCTGGATCGCGCTGTTTCTCATCGGCGGCAGCGTCATGCTGGGCCAGGCCCAGGTGGACGGCCGGCTCGTTGCCACCGTGCTGGTGGGCTTTGCCGGCGTGGCGCTGGTGCTGCGCCCCACGCTGGAACCGCAGCAACTCTGGGGCGGGCTGGTCGGCCTGTTGTCGGGCGTGCTGTCTGCCGTGGCCTACCTGGGCGTGACGGCGCTGGGCCGTGCCGGCGAACCCAGCGAACGCGTGGTGCTGTACTTCTCGGCCACCGGCGTGCTGGCGGGTGCGGGCCTGGCGCTGCTGGAAGGCCCCTGGCACGCCCACAGCGTGCAGGGGCTGCTGCTGCTGGCGGCCATCGGCGCACTGGCCACCGGCGCGCAGTGGCTGATGACACGCGCCTATGCGGCCGGAGCCACGCTGGGCATCGCCACGTTGCAGTACTTGGGCATTGCCTACGCCTTCGTGCTGGGCGTGTGGCTCTTCGACGATCCGGTCACCACACAGGCACTGGCCGGCATGGCCCTCATCATCGGCGCCGGCGTGGCCGCCACGCTGCTGCGTGCCAGGCCGCAGCGCCCCGACGCCAACCCCACCGAAACCTGAAGCAGGAGCCCACCGCCATGGCGCACACCACGCTGATCTCCGCGACTGAACTGATGGCCTTGACGAACGGCCCAGCACCGCTGGTGCTGCTGGACTGCGGTTTCGACCTGGCCGACCCTGCGGCCGGTGAACGCGCCCACGCTGCAGGCCACCTGCCCGGCGCGCTGTACGTTCACCTCGACCGCGACCTCTCCGGCCCCAAGACCGGCCACAACGGCCGCCACCCGCTGCCGGCGCGCGAGGCGCTGGCCGCGCGCGCCGGCGCCTGGGGCGTGGCGCCGGGCGTGCAGGTGGTGGCCTACGACGCCCAGGGCGGCCCCTATGCCGCACGCGCCTGGTGGCTGCTGCGCTGGCTGGGCCACGCCGAGGTGGCGGTGCTGGATGGCGGCCCGGCCGCCTGGGCGGCTGCCGGCGGGGCCCTCAGCAAGGCGCACGCCGCGCAGCGGGCCGCGGCACCCTACCCTGCGCTCGCACCGGCCATGCCCGCGCTGGACGCCGATGCGCTGCTGGCGCGGCTGCCCGAGGTGGCCGCAGGCGGCCTGCGCCTCTTCGACGCGCGCGCCGCCGAGCGCTACCGCGGCGACGTGGAGCCGCTGGACCCCGTGGCCGGCCACATCCCTGGCGCCACGCTGCGTTTCTTCAAGGACAACCTCGGCCCCGACGGCCGCTTCAAGCCGGCCGCACTGCTGCGCGCCGAGTTCGAGGCCCTGGGCGGCGCCGACAGCAGCGCCGTGGTGCACCAGTGCGGCTCGGGCGTCACGGCCTGCCACAACCTGCTGGCCATGGCGCATGCGGGGCTCGGCACCTCCATGCTCTACCCGGGTTCGTGGAGCGAGTGGTGCAGCGACCCGGCCCGGCCCGTGGCCCGCGGCTGAAAGGGCGCACTGCAGCCGGGTCTTGAGGCGCATCAAGCCCTGTCGGCTCCGCGGGTGCACACTGCCTGCAGCGGCAGCGCCTTTGCTGATGTCCGCGCACAGGAGCACCACCATGTACCAGCGCATCCTCTTCCCCACCGACGGTTCCGACATCACGGCCAAGGCCCTGCAGACGGCTTTGGGCCTGGCCAAGCTCACCGGCGCCGAACTCTGCGTGCTGGCGGTGAAGGAGCCCTTCCCGTACAGCGCCATCTCCGAGATGCAGCCCATCCCGCCGCAGGAGTTCTTCGACACGCAGGAACGCATCGCCAGCGCCCGCGTCAAGACGGTGGCCGATGCCGCCGCGGCAGCGGGCGTCGGCAGCAAGGGCTACACGGTCGAGGCGCTGCACCCCTGGGAGGCCATCCTCGAACACGCCAAGGCCCAGGGCTGCGACCTCATCGTGATGGCCTCGCACGGCCGGCGCGGCATGAGCGCCCTGCTGCTGGGCAGCGAGACGCAGAAGGTGCTGACGCACAGCACGCTGCCGGTGCTGGTGGTCAGGTAGCGCGCTTCAGTGGGCGTGGCCGCTGTGGAGGCCGGCTGTGGCCAGCAGCACCAGACCCAGGCCGGCGCCCAGCCAGCCGATCTGCGTGAAGGTCTCGCCCCAGTTCAGCCGCTTCTGCAGCTGCGGCAGCAGGTCGGCAACGGCCACGTAGATGAAACTGCTGGAGGCCACCACCAGCATGTAGGGCAGGACCTCGTCCCAGGTGCCGACGAGGAAGTAGCCCAGCACCCCGCCCAGCACGGCCGCCAGGCCTGAGAGCGCGTTGAACAGCAGCGCCTTGCGGCGCGAGAAGCCGGCGTTGAGCAGCACGATGTAGTCGCCGGCCTCCTGCGGGATCTCGTGCGCCAGGATGGCCAGCGCCGTCACCACGCCCAGGGCGGGGTCGGCGATGAAGGCCACGGCGATGATCACGCCGTCGCAGAAGTTGTGCACCGAATCGCCCACCAGCACGCTCAGGCCGCCGCGACCGGCGCGTTCGGCATCGGTGTGGTGGTGGTGGTCGTGGCCGTCGCCGTCGTGGTGGTGGTCGTGGCGGTAGAGCTCGGCCTTTTCCAGCAGCCAGAAGAACAGCAGGCCGCCCAGCAGCGTGGCGAAGAGCACCTGCGGGTCGCGGCCCTCGAAGGCCTCGGGCAGCACGTGCAGCAGCGCCGTGCCCAGCAGCACGCCGGCCGACAGGCTGACCAGGCTCTTGACCAGGCGGCCGAGCACGGCCACGGTGAGCGAAGCCGCCACCACCACGGAAAGCAAGCTGCCGAAGGTGGTGGCCAGAACGATGTAGAGAAGCGTCATCAAGAAAACGGGCCGGCGTATGGCCGACCCTGTTGCCAACATCTTAGCCAGCGTGTCAAGCGCCGGCCCCGGCCTTCATGTTCAGCCGGCGGCTCGGCGGCTTCAGGCCACGCCTTGCGCCTCGAACCAGGCCAGTGCGCGCCGCCAGCCGTCGTCGGCCGCTTCCTTGCGGTAGCTGGGGCGGTAGTCGGCATGGAAGGCGTGCGGCGCCTCGGGGTAGACCACGAACCCGCTCTTCTTCGCGGCCGCGCCGCCGGCGGCCAAGGCCTTCTTCATCTGCTCCACGGTGTCCAGCGGGATGCCGGTGTCCTTTTCGCCATAGAGGCCCAGCACCGGGCCGTGCAGGCGCGCGGCCACGTCCACCGGGTGCACGGGCTGCAATGCGCTGGTCTGCCCCACCAGGCGGCCGTACCAGGCCACGCCGGCCTTCACGGTCGGCCGGCGCAGCGCGGTAAGCCGGCATCTTGAAGCCGTTCACGTCGATGGTGACCTGGCCGGCCACCAGGCCCTGGCTGTCGGTCGTCACGACGGTCTGCGCCGTCACCGGCAGCACGGCCGCCGCGAACCCGGTGCCGACGCCTCGGCCCACGAACTGGTGGCGGCCCAGGCCGTCGAGGGCGGTCTGTGCAGGCACGAGGGTGTGGAAGTCTCCCTTGAGCATGCGATGTCTCCTCGGTGGGGTGCGCACACCGGTGCGCTGCACCCCATTGTCCGTGAGGGCCCCGGGTACGATCGACGGCATGGAATCCCAAGTGAACCCGGCCGGCCCGCTGGCCGCCGTGGACATCGGCTCGAACAGCTTCCGCCTCGAGATCGGCCAGCTGCCCCACGGTCGCTACAAGCGCATCGACTACCTCAAGGAAACCGTCCGCCTGGGCGCCGGCCTCGACGGCAGCGGCATGCTCACCGAAGAGGCCCAGCAGCGCGGCCTGGCTTGCCTGCGGCGCTTCTCGGCGCGGCTGGCAGGCTTTGCGCCCGGCCAGGTGCGCGCCGTGGCGACGCAGACGCTGCGCGAGGCGCGCAACCGCAACGCCTTCCTGCTGCGTGCGCAAGAGGCCCTGGGCTTCCCCATCGAGGTCATCTCGGGCCGCGAGGAAGCGCGCCTGATCTACGCCGGCGTGGCGCGGCTGCAGCCCAGCGACGAACGGCGGCTCGTCATCGACATCGGCGGGCGCAGCACCGAGCTCATCCTCGGCCAGGGCAGCCAGCCGCTGGTGGCCGAGAGTTTTGGCGTGGGCTGCGTGAGCCTCTCCTTGCGCTATTTCCAAGACGGCCTGCTCACGCCGGCGGCCTTCCGCGCCGCGCAGGTGGCGGCGGGCGCCGAGCTGGAAGAGGCCCTGCAGCCCTTCGCGCGTGACAAGTGGGTGCAGGCGCTGGGCTCCTCGGGCACGGCGGGCGCGGTGTCGCAGCTGCTGCAGGCCTCGGGGCAGAGCGACGGGCGCATCACGCCGGCCGGGCTGCGCTGGTGCATCGAACGCTGCATCGAGGCCGGCCACATCGACAAGATCGAAGTGCCGGGCCTGAAGCCCGAGCGGCGCGCGGTGCTGCCGGGCGGCCTGGCCATCCTGTACACGCTGGCGGCGCAGTTCCAGATCGAGACGCTGTCGCCGGCCAAGGGCGCGCTGCGACAGGGCGTGGTCTTCGACCTGCACGAACGCCTGCTGGCGGCCCGCGGGCCGGCCGGCGGTGCCGCGCTGCGCGACCCGCGCGAGGCCTCGGTGCTGGAGTTGCAGCAGCGCTTCCGCGTCGACACCGCGCAGACCGCCCGCGTGGCCGCGCTGGCGCTCAAGCTCTTCGACGAGGTGATGCCCGACGTCGAGGTCGAGACCCGGCGCGAGCTCGGCTGGGCCTGCGCGCTGCACGAGATCGGGCTGATGGTTTCGCACCACGACCACCACCGTCACAGCGCCTACCTGCTGTCGAACGTCGACGCGCCGGGCTTCTCGCAGAGCCAGCAGCGTCGCATCGCCGACCTCGTGTTGGCGCAGCGCGGCGGCCTGCGCAAGATCGAGCCGCAGCTGAGCAGCGAGACCTTCGCCTGGCAGGTGCTGTGCCTGCGGCTGGCCGTGATCAAGACGCACGCCCGTGGCCCCATCGACCCGCAGGCCTTGGCGCTGCGCCCCTCAGGCCGCGATGCTCATCTCCACTTCACGCGCAAGTGGGCGGACTCACACCCGCGCACGCAGTTCCTGCTGCTGGAGGAAGCCAACACCTGGGCGCGCACCGGACCTCTGCGGCTGGTGCTGCCCACCTTCATCGACGCGGCCTAGAGAGGCGGGCCCTGCATCGCCAGCGAAGCTTCATTCGAAGTACTGCCAGACTGCCGTTCCCGCATTGCCAACGGGCGGCCCTCCCAGGATCACCAGCGAGCCATTGAAGGACTGCGCCGAGCTGGCATGACGGGGTTGCAGCGGTGGGGGCTCCTGCAGGGCCTTGAAGTTGACTCAGTCTGGAGCGAAGTAGACATCGTTCACGACGTTGACCTGGGTGCCCACGGACCCATCGGAAACATAGCAGCCTTGACTGCTGGCGACGACGGAGGCGTGCGTCCGCCCTGCGAACCCCAGTTGATCTGAGCGGAGCTGCCAGGTGACACCGTCACGCGATGACCACACGTCGGTCGCCTCGAAAACGGTCTCGCTGTAGAGGCTGCCAGCGGGCACGGCCTTCAAGCCGCCGCCCAAGAGGAAGATCTGTCCGTCCCAGACCAAGGAGCCATGGATCAGCCCACGTCCCGCCCACGGGGCCTGTGCCGTCTCGAGCCGCCAGACCCTGCCGTCAGCGCTTGACCAGACGTCGCGCGGCGCCTCGGCTTCGCACGGGGCGCCGATCTGGCACCACTGACCCCCGTTCCATGACTGACCAGCGTAGACGACGATCCTTCCGTTCAGCGATGCTGCGTTGGGCGTGTAGCGGCGGCCGAATGGCGCCGAGGGCTGTTCCAGATCCCAGGTGACGCCATCGCTCGATGACCAGACGTCCGCATACAGGTCTCCCCCGATGACCCAGAGGCGGCCGCCATGCACCAGCCAGGCCGACCCGTGCCGAGCCGGCCAGGGGGCATGGCCGAGAAACTCCCAATGGACCAGATCACGGGTTCGCCAGAATTCGTTGGTGACCGGTCCCCAAAGCCAACCGCCAAGCAGGTACAGCGAGCCGTTCAGCGCAAGAAGCCCGGCGCCGTCACGCGGTTGCCACGTTTGCGAGTTGGGTAGTTCCCGCCACTGGCCCGCGCGGAACAAGCCGACCTGCCGCAAACCCAGCCCCGGAATCAGCACTTCGGCCTTTTCTTCGCCGTATCGCAGATCGACATCGACCGCTTGAGCCAATGCTTCGGAAGGCGCGGCAAGCCCGAGTTTCAAGCCGACGGCTGACGCCGGACAATTGCGGGCAGCAACCACGTAGACCACCGTGCCGCTGTCGTGGACCGACAACTGATCGCAACCCGGGGCCGCGGCCCTCAAGACACGAACGGCAGGCGCGCTGGCAGCGCCAGCGGCTGTATCGATGCTCGACACCTCGTCGGGCCCTCCGCCGCCGCCGCACCCGGTCAACACCGAAGCGATGACCATCAAGCCATGCAGCCATGCGATGCGCACCGAGGTGTTGCTCTGCGGAGAAGCCATGGAGACCCATGCTAGGCAGCAGGCACCGAGATGAAGGTCGCATGTAGCCCTTGAACCGCCCCCAGTTCGCCGCGGACCTTCGGGCCCAGGCAAGACCGGCCCTCAACGGGCAGCGCGAGCATCGCTTGGCAGAGGGTCCGAGAGCCTCTTCCGGGCTCACTCTTCCAGCTCCGCGGCGAAGCCCTGGCCTGGACCCGCAGTGGCCCCCTCAGGCTGGTGCTGCCCGGCTAAAGCCAGGCTAGCGCCGCCACGGCGGCCCGTATCATCGCGCCCCCATGCGTGCCCTGTGGATCCGCGTCCTGCTGCTCGCCGTGTTCTTCAACACGGTGCTGGGCGTGCCCTTGCACGCCGCCGAGCACCTGCACGGCCTGCCAGGGCACGCACACACGCACGGCACTGAGCGCGAAGACGCGACGGTCGCCCATGCGCACACACACGAGCATGCAGACGCGCATGCCCACGGGCATGCCACCGACGGCGAAGCACCGCACGGCGCCCACGGCAGCTGCACCTGGTGCTCCAGCCACGCCCAACTCGCGGCGGCCCTGCTGGGGCCAGCGGGCCTGGCCCTGCCGGCCGCGCCGGCAGCCGCTGCACCCGTCATGCAGGCGGCCGAGGCCGGCCACGCATCAACACCGCGATGGCGCTACGCCGCGCGCGCACCACCCCCGGTGCAGTGACGACACCCGGCCCTTGCGGCCGGGCTTGAACTTCACCTCGAACCCGGCCCGCTGAGGCCGCGTTCGGTCTTGTCGTCCTGTCCCCGCCGCCTCACTTGCCGGCGGGGCCCACCTGGGTTTGCACCTCATGAACACCACCCCCGCGCTGGCCCCTTTGCCAGCCGCCCTGGCCTTTGCCTTTCTCGCCCTGACAGGCACCGCCAAGGCCCAGACCCCTGCGGCCTCAGCCACCCCCGCAGGCACCGCCGCTGTGGCGGGCAGCCCGGCCACGACCACCATCGAGGTGGTGGGGCGCCGCCAGTCGGGCGCGTACCACGCCGCTGAAGCCGCGGGCGCCAAGAGCGAGCTGCCGCTGCGCGAACTGCCGCAGTCGGTGCGCGTGGTCACGCGCCAGGCCATCGACGACCTGGGCGCCACCAAGCTCGACGACGTGCTCGATTACGTGGGCGGCGTCTCGCGCCAGAACAACTTTGGCGGGCTGTGGGACAACATCGCCATCCGCGGCCTGCCCGGCGACCAGAACGTCGGCATGGCCACGCTCTTCAACGGCCTGCCCAGCGGCCGCGGCTTCAACGCCCCGCGCGACCTGGCCGGCATCGAGCGCATCGAATTCCTGAAGGGCACGGCCGCCGCGCTGTACGGCAGCAGCGAGCCGGGCGGCACGCTCAACGTCGTCTCGAAGAAGCCGCTGTGGCAGGCCGGCCATGCCGCCGAGCTCTACCTGGGCAGCTTCAACATGCGCCGCGGCGCGCTGGACAGCAGCGGCCCGCTGGGCGAGAACGTGGCCTACCGGCTGAACGTGGCGGTGGAAAAGCGCGACTCGTTCCGCGATGTCGTCACCGCCTCGCGCGAGGTGGTGGCCCCGGCGCTGACCTGGCGCATCGGCGCCGACACCACGCTCGACTACCGCGGCGAAGCCCTGCGCCACCGCACGCCGCTGGACCGCGGCGTGGTGGCCGTGAACGGCCAGCTGGGCGCCATCCCGCGCAGCCGCTTCCTCGGTGAGCCGGCCGATGGCGATGTGACCGTGCGCAACCAGACGCACCAGCTCGTGCTGGCCCACAGCTTCAGCGAGGCCTGGCGCGGCCGCGTGGCGCTGTCTTACCGCGAGACCGACCTGCTGGGCTTCTCCACCGAGCCCACGGCGCTGCAGGCCAGCGGCCTGCTGACGCGCCAGCGCCGCTTCCGCGACTACAACTCCGACGACACCGCGCTGCAGGCCGAACTGCAGGCCAAACACCGCCTGGGCGGCACGGTGCACGAACTGCTGGTGGGCGTGGAGACCTACCGCTTCGAGATGGACAACGTGATGCTGCGCGCCAACCCCACGGCCACCAGCCCCTACGCCATCAACATCTTCGCGCCGGTCTATGGCCAGGCGCAGCCGGTGCCGCCGCTCAACCTCAGCACGCTGGAAGAACAGCGCAACACGGCCCTGTACCTGCAAGACGCCGTGACCCTGGCGCCGCAATGGCGCCTGGTGGCCGGTGTGCGCATGGACCGCTACCGCCAGAGCCTGCTGAACCGCCGCAACGGCACCATGCAGTTGCAGCAGCCCAGCGCCACCTCGCCGCGCCTGGGCCTGAGCTGGCTGCCGGCGCCGGCCTGGACGGTGTACGCCAACGCCGGACGCTCCTTCCGCGCCAACGTGGGCACCGACCGCAATGGCGCGAGCTTCGAGCCCGAAACCGGCCGCGCGCTGGAACTCGGCGCCAAGTGGGAAAGGCCGGGCCAGCGCCTGGGCGTGACCGCTGCGGTCTTCGACATCCGCAAGCGCAACGTGCTGAGCACCGACCCCGTGAACACCAGCTTCTCGGTGGCCACGGGCGAGATCACCAGCCGCGGCGCGGAGTTCGATCTCAGCGGCCAGCTCACGCCGCAGTGGCGCCTGAATGCCAACCTCGTCTACAACGAGGTGAAGATCTCGCGCGACAACACGGCCGCCCTGGTGGGCACGCGGCTGCTGAACACGCCCCGCGTCAACGGCAGCGTGCTGGCGGTGTACGAGGGCGAGATCAGCGGCCAGCGCTACGGCGTGGGCGGCGGCCTCACGCACGTGGGCAGCCGCGTCGGCCAGGCCGGCGACCCCAGCTTCCTGCTGCCGGCCTACACCACCGCCAAGCTGGTGGCGCACTGGCGGCTGAGCAGCACGCTGCGCCTGACGCTGGATGTCGACAACCTTTTCGACGAGACCTACTACACCAGCAGCTTCAGCCGCGTGTGGGTGACGCCGGGCACGGCGCGCAGCGCCACCTTGGGCGTGCAGGCGCGGTTCTGAGCGGGCCGCAGCGATGAAGCCCGAAGCCCAGAACGATGGCAGCGTGGTGCTGCTGGCCGAGAACGTGGTGGCCGGCTATGGCGCCCAGCCCGTGCTGCAGGGCCTGAACCTGCGGGTGCAGGCCGGCGAGATCTACGCCCTGCTCGGCGCCAACGGCGCCGGCAAGACGACGACGCTGAGCCTCTTCCTGGGTTTCCTGCAGCCCAGCGCCGGCCGCGTGCGTGTGCAGGGCGCCGACCCCGCGGCCGACGCCACCGCGGCCCGGCGCTGCCTGGCCTACATCCCCGAGAACGTGGCCTTGTACGAGCATCTCAGTGCCGAGGAGAACCTGGCCTACCTGCTGCAGCTGGCCGGGCAGGCGGCCCCGGCCGAAGCGCTGGCGCAGGCGCTCGGCGCGGCCGGCCTGGACCCGGCGGCGCACGGCCGCCGCGTGGGCGGCTTCTCCAAGGGCATGCGGCAGAAGGTGGCCATCGCGCTGGCGCTGGCGCGCCAGGTGCCCGCGCTGCTGCTGGACGAGCCCACCTCGGGCCTGGACCCGCAGGCCTGCGCCGAGTTCAACCGACTGCTGCGGCAACTGCGCCAGCGCGGCGTGGCGGTGCTGATGGTCACGCACGACCTGCTGGGCGTGGCCGAGGTGGCCGACCGCATCGGCTTCATCAGCGGCGGCCGGCTGCAGGACGAGGTGGCGGCGGCCGGCGAAACACGCTTCGATGTGCTGGCGCTGCACCGCCGGTACGCGGCACAAGCCACGCAGGCGACCGCGCCCGGAGTTCCTGCATGAACGCCGCCTTACTCATCGCCCGCAACATCGCCCGCGAAGAGCGGCGCTGGCTGCGCCGCGGCCGCGCGGCCCCGCTGGCGCTGGCGTTGTGGCTGCTGCTGGCCGCGGTGGCCGCCTTCACCGCGTGGGAGCAGCGGGCCAGCGCTGCCGCCGAGCGTGAACGGCACCAGCACCAGATGGACGAAGCCTTCGAGGCCCAGCCCGACCGCCACCCGCACCGCATGGTGCACTACGGCCACTTCGCCTTCCGGCCGCTGGAGGCGCTGGCCGCCTTCGACCCCGGCACCGACGCCTACACCGGCCACACGCTCTTCCTCGAAGGTCACCGCCAGAACAGCGCCAACTTCGGCGAGGTGCGGCAGTCGTCGCTGCTGCTGCGTTTCGGCCAGCTCACACCCGCCTTCGTGCTGCAGGTGCTGGCACCGCTGCTGCTGGTGTTCATCGGCCATGCCGCGGTGGCGCGCGAGCGCGAGGCCGGCACGCTGCGCGTGCTGCTGGCGCAAGGCCTCTCGGCGCGCACGCTGGTGGCCGGCAAGGCGCTGGCGCTGGGCAGCGTGGCGGCGCTGATGCTGCTGCCCGCCACCCTGGCGCTGGCGGCGATGGTGGCCTTCGGCGGCGCACCGGCGCTGCCGGCGCTGGGCCTGGCGCTGGGTTATGCGGTGGCGCTGGCGCTTTGGGTGCTGGTGGTGGTGGCCGTGTCGGCGCTGTGCCGGCGCGGGCGCGATGCGCTGCTGGTGCTGCTGGCGCTGTGGGTGGCGGTCGTGGTGGCGGTGCCGCGCGCGGCGTCGGAACTCGCCAGCACGCAGGCGCCCTTGCCCACGCGCGTGGAAACCGACATCACCATCAGCCGCGAACTGGCGGCCCTGGCCGACGCGCACAACGCCGGTGACGTGCGCCACGCGGCCTTCCGCCAGCGCACGCTGGCGCAGTACGGCGTGAGCCGCATCGAAGACCTGCCGCTGAACTACAAGGGCCTGGTGGCGATGGAGAGCGAGCGCCAGACCAGCGAGCTCTTCGTGCGCCATGGCAACGAAAGCTTTGCGCGCCAGGAAGCGCAGCAGGCCTGGGTGGACCGCTTCGCGGTGCTGAGCCCGGTGCTGGCGCTGCGGCGCCTCTCGATGGTGCTGGCCGGCACCGACCTGCAGGCCTACCGGCGCTTCATGGAAGGCGCCGAGGCCCACCGCTACCAGATGGTGCAGGCCCTCAACCGCCTGCAGGCCGAGCAGATGACGCTGGCCACCGACCGCTCCAGCCGCGACGACCGCATCAGCCGCGTGCACTGGCAGGGCATCGCCGGTTTCGAGCACCGGCCCGAGGCCACGGGCTCGAAGCTGCTGCGCGCATGGCCGGCCGCCGCCGCGCTGCTGGTCTGGCTGCTGGGCCTGGGCGGCCTGCTGCTGTGGGCCGCGCGCCGGCTCGGCCAGGGGCAGCCATGACGGCCTGGCACTTCGAGGCGCGGCTGCTGCTGCGCTCGCGCACGGCGGTGGCGGCGCTGCTGGTGCTGCTGCTCTTGTCGGCCCTGGCGGTGCTGGGCGGCCTGCGCGAGCAGGCGCGCCAGCAGGCCACGCTGGCCCGCGTGCTGGCGATGAACGCCGAAGAGCTGGCGACGCAATCGCGCCCGCACGCGCAAAAGGGCGACGCTGGGGCCGCGGCCTACTACAGCTTCCACGCCACCTGGGACCCGCCCGCGCCCGCCAGCTTCCTGGCGCAGGGCCTGCGCGACACCAGCCCGCAGGTGCTGCGCGTGCGCGCACTGGCACTGCAGGCGCAGCTGCACGAAGGCGAGACGCACAACCCCGAACTCGCGCTGCTGGGCCGGCTGGACTACGCCTTCGTGCTCGTCTACCTGGCGCCCTTGCTGCTGATCGTGCTGCTGTACGACCTGGTGAGCGGCGAACGCGCCGCCGGGCGCCTGGCCACGCTGGTGGCGTTGCCCGGCGGTGGCCGCGGCCTGTGGGCGCGCCGCGCCGGCTTGCGCGCCGGGCTGGCTTTCCTGGCGCTGGGGCTGCCCGTGCTGGCCGGTGCGCTGTGGCAAGGGCTGCCGGCTGGCGCGCTGGCGGCGGTGCTCGGCGCCACGGCGGCCTACGTCGCGGTGTGGGCGGGCCTGGCGCTGGCGGTGGCCGCCGGCCGCTGGCGCTCGGCCACCAACGCCGTGCTGCTGGTGAGCGCCTGGGCGCTGCTGACGCTGGTGCTGCCCAGCCTGGTGCAGGCCGCCATCACACGCGCGCTGCCGGTGACGCAGGGCGCCGAGCTGATGCTGGCGCAACGCCAGGCCGTGCATGGCGCCTGGGACGAGCCGCGCGAAGCGACGCTGCAACGCTTCTTCGTGAGCCATCCCGCGTGGCGCGACACCGCGCCGCTGCCCAAGGGCTTCCACTGGAAGTGGTACTACGCCTTCCAGCAGCTGGGCGACGAGAGCGTGGCCCCGCAGGTGGCGGCCTACCGCCAGGGCCTGCTGGCGCGCCAGCGGTGGACCGAACGTGCCGGCTGGCTGCTGCCCTCGGTGGCGCTGCAGACCGTGCTGCACCGCGTGGCGGGCACCGACCTGCCGGCGCAGCTGGCCTACCAAGATGCCGTGGCGCGTTTCCACCAGCGGCTGCGCGAGCAGCTCTACCCCTACCTCTTCACCGAACGACCCTTCGGCCCGCCAGACCTGGCGCAGCAGCCGCGTTTCGAGCCGGTGCTGCACGCGGCCCCCGTGCCGGTGCACCTGCCGCTGCTGGCCTTGCTGGGCGCGGCGCTGCTGGCGCTGGGCGGCTGGGGCCTGGGGCGGGCCACGCGGCCCTGAGAGCGCCTCAGACCAGCTCTGGCGACACCACGGCGTGCAGCACGACCTGCAGCACGCCGTCACGCTCACGCGCGCGCAGCCACCACACGGCGGCCTTGCGCACGGCCCAGGTCTGCGCCTGCCCCGAAAGCAGGTAAGCCGCCGCCAGCCCCAGCACGGGCTGGTGGCCCACCACGAGCACGGGCTCGCGCGCGTCGGGCCAGCGGGTGGCGTGCAGCAGGCCTTCCACGGTGCCGTCAGGTGCCAGTGCGGGCACTGTCTTGATCTTGCGGTCCAGCGCCGCGGCCGTCTGCTGCGCGCGGCGTGCCGGGCTCACCATCACGCGCGTGCTGGCGGGCAGCTGGCGGTTCAACCAGCCGGCCACGCGCTGGGCCTGGCGCTCGCCCTTGCTGGTGAGCGCACGGTCGAGGTCGTCCTGCACCTCGCGCATCTCCAGGGCTTCGGCATGGCGCCAGAGGATGAGGTCCATGCCGAACTTGTGGGGCTTCAACCCAGGCGCTGCATCAGCGCGCGCTGGGCGCTGGCGCCAGTTTCAGACACACGCTTGTAGCGCCCGCTACTGTCCAGCACCCAGGCATCGCGTTTGTCGTGCAGGTAGGGCACCAGGGCCTCGTCGATGATGCGCTGGCGCAGCGCGGCATCACGCACCGGCCAGGCGAGCTCGATGCGGCGGAACATGTTGCGGCTCATCCAGTCGGCGCTGCTGAGGTAGAGCACCTCGTCGTCTTCACCCTCGCCCCAGCGGAAGTACAGCACGCGCGTGTGTTCGAGGAAGCGGCCGATGACCGAACGCACGCGGATGTTCTCGGTGCGCCCGGGCACCCCCGGCGGCAGCATGCAGGCGCCGCGCACGATGAGGTCGATGCTGGCGCCGGCCATGCTGGCCTCGATCAAGGCGTGCATCAGCTGCGGATCGGTGAGCGCGTTGATCTTCACCACCACGCGCGCAGGCTTGCCGGCGCGCGCGGCTTCGGCCACCTGCGCGAGGTGCTTGACCATGCGCTTGTGCAGGCCGAAGGGCGCGGTCACCAGGTGCTTGGGCGGCTTCACCTGCGTCTGGCTGGCCAGTTGCAGGAACACCGCATCGGCATCGGCCGTGAGGCCAGGGTCGGCGGTGAGGTAGCCCAGGTCGGTGTACATGCGCGCGGTGCGCGGGTTGTAGTTGCCGGTGCTCAGGTGGGCGTAGCGGCGCAGGCGAGTCTGTGCCGGCTTGCTGCCACGCGCCGGGGCGGTGGTCTCGCGCCGCGTCACCAGCAGCATCTTGGCGTGCGTCTTCAGGCCCACGATGCCGTAGACCACCTGCGCACCCACGGCCTCCAGGCGCTCGGCCCAGTTGATGTTGGCCTCTTCGTCGAAGCGCGCTTTCAGCTCCACCACGGCCAGCACTTCCTTGCCGCGGCGCGCGGCTTCGATCAGCAGGTCCATCAGCACGCTCTGCGTGCCGGTGCGGTAGATGGTCTGCTTGATGGCCAGCACGTCGGGGTCGTGCACGGCCTCGCGCAGGAACTGCACCACGGGCTCGAAGCTCTCGAAGGGATGGTGCAGCAAAACGTCGCGCTGGCGCAGTTGCTCGAAGATGGGCCGGCCGTGCGGCAGGCGGCCGGCCGGCCAGCGCGGCTCGAACGGAGGGAAACGCAGCGCCGGGGCCTCGGCCTGGTCGATCAGCTGGTTCAGGCGCACCAGGTTCACCGGGCCGTTGACCTTGTAAAGCGCCACCTCGGGCAGGCTGAACTGCTCCAGCAAGAATGCCGTCAGTTCGTCGGGGCAGGTGTTCACCACCTCCAGGCGGATGGCCTGGCCGAAGTGCCGCAGCGTGAGGCCGCTGCGCAGCGCCTGGCGCAGGTTGGTGACGTCGTCTTCATCGACCTCGAGATCGGAATCGCGCGTCACGCGGAACTGCGAGAACGACTGCACCTGCCGCCCCGGGAACAGCGCCCCCAGGTGCGCGCGGATCACGCTGGTCAGCAGCACGAAGCCCTGGTAGCCCGGCGTCAGCGCTGCGGGCAGGCGGATCACGCGCGGCAGCACGCGCGGCACCTTCACGATGGCGATCTGGTTCTCACGCCCGAAAGCATCGCGCCCGCCCACCTTGGCGATGAAGTTCAGGCTCTTGTTGGCCACCAGCGGGAAGGGGTGGCTCGGGTCCAGGCTCAGCGGCACCAGCAGCGGGCGCACCTGCTGCTCGAAGAAGGTTTCCACCCAGGCGCGCTGCGCGGTGCTGCGCTGGGCGTGGTTCAGCACCACGATGCCCTGCGCTTCCAGCGCCGGCATCACCTCGTTGTTGAACAACGTGTACTGCTCGTCGATGAGTTCGTGCGCGGCCTGCGCCACCGCGGCCAGGTCGGCCTGGGTGATGCCGCTGCCGGGCTGGCGCACGGCCTCGATGTAGTCGGCCACGCGGACCTCGAAGAACTCGTCGAGGTTGCTGCTGACGATGGTGACGTAGCGCAGCCGCTCCAGCAGCGGCACGTCGTCGCGGCGCGCCTGCGCCAGCACGCGCCGGTTGAACTGCAGCAGCGAACGCTCGCGGTCCAGCAGGTTCAGCGCAGCGGTCTGCGCGGCCTTCTCGCGCAGCGCGCTGGTGCGGTCTTCGGCCAGCGCCACGGTCGGAGGCCGGCGCTGCGCCTGCGGGGCCTGGGGCTGTTGGGCGGGCGGGGGGCTGGTGTCACTCATGACCGGATAGTCTATGAACTTCCGATGACACGGCCGCGACATGCGGTGCATTCCATGACCATGCTCAAGTCCCTGAAGCCGCGGCGTCTGGCCGCTGCGCTCGCCCTGGCCCCCTTGGCGGCCACGTTGCTGGCCGTGACGACACCGGCCGCCTGGGCCCAGGCCCCCACCCTCACCGTCACCCCCGTGATGGAGAAGCTGCGCGGCCCCTGGGATCTGGCCTTCGCCCCCGGCGGCGCGATGCTGTACACCGAGAAGTGCCACGGCCTGTGGGTGCGCCTGCCCGACGGCAGCACGCGCCACCTCTGGGGCACCGAAGGCGCGGCGCTCGCCGCGCCCGACATCTTCTGCCAGGGCCAGAGCGGGGTGCACGGCGTGGCGGTGGACCCGGCCTTCGCGCAAGGCCAGCGTTTCGTCTACGTCTTCACCGCGAGCAACCTGCAGACCGACCCGCGTATCAACCGCGTCGTGCGCCTGCAGGTGGCCGCCGACTGGAAGACCGTGGGCCAGCGCACCGACATCGTGCCCGACATCGCCTTCAAGGACGCCCGCCGCGTGGGCGGCCCTGGCGCGCACAGCGGCGGCCGCATCCGCTTCGGGCCCGACGGCTACCTCTGGATCACCACCGGCGACAACCACGACCCCGGCCTGCCGCAAGACCCCAAGCGCCTGGGCGGCAAGGTGCTGCGCGTGGACCGCGACGGCAAGGCCGCGCCCGGCAACGGCGCGCCGGCGGGTTTCGATGCGCGCATCTACACCTACGGCCATCGCAACGTGCAGGGCATCGCCTTCCGCCCGGCGGGCCAGCCGAACGCCGGCCAGGCCTACACCTCGGAGCACGGGCCCAACCACAGCGACGAACTCACCGCGCTGGTGGCCGGCGGCAACGCCGGCTGGGACCCGCAGAACCGCCCCGACCTCAAGTGCAGCGACGGCTACTGCGGTTATTCAGGCAACCCCTTCACGATGCCGATGACCGACACGCAGCGTTTCCCGAAAGCCATGCTGCCGGCCTGGAACAACGAGCAGCGCTCGCAGGGCATGGGCCCGCTGGCCTTCCTGGAAGGTGCGCAGTGGAAAGGCTGGAACGGCAAGCTGGCCGTGGCGCTGATGCGCGACCAGCGCCTGGACATCGTCACGCTGGATGGGCCTGGGAAGGCTGCCAGCGTGGAAACCGCGGACCTGCCCAAGCTGCGCCTGCGCAGCATCGTCCCCGGGCCTGACGGCGCGCTGTGGGGCAGCACCGATGACGGACAGATCCTGAAGATCAGCCCGAAGTGAGCAGGCTCACACCGCCGGCAGATGCTGGCGGGATCGCACTCAAACCGCCAGCAGATGCTGGCGGTAGTGGATCAGCTCGTCGATGGACTCGTGGATGTCGGCCAGCGCCGTGTGCGCCTGGGCCTTCTTGAAGCCTTCCATCGCCGCCGGCTTCCAGCGCCGCGCCAGTTCCTTGAGCGTGCTGACGTCGAGGTTGCGGTAGTGGAAAAACGCTTCCAGCGCCGGCATGCCGCGCGCCAGGAAGCGGCGGTCCTGGCAGATGCTGTTGCCGCACATCGGGCTCTTGCCCTTGGGCACGTAGGTCTTCAGGAACTCGATCACTGCGGCTTCGGCTGCGGCTTCGTCGACGGTGGAATTGCGCACGCGCTCGGTCAGGCCGCTCTTGCCGTGCGTGCCTTTGTTCCAGTTGTCCATGCCGTCGAGCACGGCGTCGCTCTGGTGCACCGCGAAGACCGGCCCCTCGACGCGCACCGTCAGGTGCGGGTCGGTCACCACCACCGCGATCTCGATGATGCGGTCGCTGTCGGGCAAGAGGCCGGTCATCTCCAGGTCGATCCAGATCAGGTTCTGGTCGCTGAGCGCGAGGGTGGGAGCCAGGGAGGTCGTTTCGCTCATGGTGTCTTGCCGCGTGCAGGAAAGGCCGGATTCTCGCCCACGCCTACACTCGCGCCCCATGCATTCCGACCAAGTCACCCTGGCCTTCGCGGCGGCCCTGCTGCTCTCGCTGGCCGTCAAGCTGTGGCTGGCCACGCGGCAGATGCGCCACGTGGCCCAGCACCGCAACAGCGTGCCGGCGGCCTTCGTCGGCACCGTCACCTTGCAGGCCCATCAGAAGGCGGCCGACTACACGCTGGCCAAGGGCCGAATGGGGCTCTTCGCGACCGCCTTCTCCACCCTGGTGCTGCTGGGCTGGACGCTGCTGGGCGGGCTGGATGCGCTCAACCTCTGGCTCGTCGACCACCTGCTGCCCGTCAGCAACCCGCTGGTCTACCAACTGGCGCTGCTGGCCGCCTTCACGTTGATCGGCGCCCTGCTCGACCTGCCGCTGGAGGCCTACAGCACCTTCCGCGTCGAGCAGCGCTTCGGCTTCAACCGCATGACGCCCAAGCTCTGGCTGGCCGACCTGGCCAAGGGCGCGGCCGTGGGCGTGCTGATCGGCCTGCCGCTGGCGGCCGTCATCCTGTGGATCATGGGCGCCAGCGGTGGTCTGTGGTGGCTGTACGCGTGGGTCACCTGGGTGGGCTTCAACCTGGTGCTGATGGTGCTCTACCCCACCGTCATCGCGCCGATGTTCAACAAGTTCGAGCCGCTGCCGGATGAAGCCCTCAAGCAGCGCGTGCAGGCGCTGATGCAGCGCTGCGGCTTCGCCGCCAAGGGCCTGTTCGTGATGGACGGCAGCAAACGTTCGGCCCATGCCAACGCCTATTTCACGGGCCTGGGCGCGGCCAAGCGCGTGGTGTTTTTCGACACCCTGCTGCAGCGCCTGACGCCCGGCGAGGTGGAGGCCGTGCTCGCCCACGAGCTGGGCCACTTCAAGCACAAGCACGTGCTCAAGCGCATGGTGGGCATCTTCGCCTTCAGCCTGGCCGGCCTGGCCCTGCTGGGCTGGCTGGCGGGCCAGAGCAGCTTCTACGCCGGCCTGGGCGTGCAGCCCAACATCGCCGCGCCCAACGACGCGCTGGCGCTGCTGCTGTTCATGATGGCTTTGCCGCCCTTCACCTTCTTCATCTCGCCGCTGATGGCGCACTTCTCGCGCCGCGACGAGTTCCAGGCCGATGCCTACGCCACCGCACAGGCCGATGGCGCCCAGCTCGCCAGCGCGCTGCTGAAGCTGCACGAGGACAACGCTGCCACGCTGACGCCCGACCCGCTGTACGTGCGCTTCTACTACTCGCACCCGCCGGCTTCCGAAAGGCTGGCGGCGCTGCCGGCACCCGCGTCCAGCCACTCCCTTCCCGCACCTGCCTGAGCCCGCCATGACCGCCAACGCCACAAACCTGGCCGCCCTGCACTGCCAAGCCCTGGAAGGCCAGCCGCCCATGCCGGCGGCGCAGATCGACACCCACCTCGCCGCAGCCCCTGGCTGGGCCCTGGTGGACGGCGCCATCCAGAAGCGCTACGACTTCGCCGACTACCACCGCACCATGGCCTTCGTGAACGCCGTGGCCTGGGTGGCGCACGTCGAAGACCACCACCCTGACCTGCTGGTCTCGTACAACCGCTGCACGGTGCGCTTCAACACCCACTCGGTGGGCGGCATCTCCATCAACGACTTCATCTGCGCCGCCAAGCTGGACGCGCTGCAGCCTTGACGCAGGCCGCCCACCCACCGGGCCTGGTGGTGGCCGCCCACGGCCGCCAGGTGATGGTGGAAACGCCGGCAGGACAGCGTGTGCTGTGCCTGACGCGCGGCAAGAAGAGCGAGCTGGTGGTGGGCGACCGCGTGCGCT
The DNA here is from genome assembly GCF_004016505.1 of Rubrivivax rivuli. GTDB lineage: Bacteria > Pseudomonadota > Gammaproteobacteria > Burkholderiales > Burkholderiaceae_C > Rubrivivax > Rubrivivax rivuli. The sequence continues at coordinate 512,939 of NZ_SACR01000003.1, forward strand.
GGTCCACCACCGGCGACGGCGGCGTCATCGACAGCCTGGTCGAGCGCCGCAACCTGCTCTTCCGCCAGGACGAGTGGCGCACCAAGTCCTTCGCGGCCAACCTCGACCTGCTGCTCATCCTGGTGGCGCCCGAGCCGGTGTTCAGCGAATCACAGCTCACGCGCGCGCTCATCGCCGCCGCAGCGGCCGACATCCCGGTGTGCATCGGCCTGAACAAGACCGACCTGCCGGGCGCACCCGTCGCGCGCGAGCGCCTCGCGCCTTACCGTGCGATGGGCACGCCCGTCATCGAGCTGGCCCTCAAGCGCGAGCCCGAGGCCGCGCGCGCCACGCTGGCGCCGCTGCTGGCCGGCCGCACGACGCTGGTGCTGGGCCCCAGTGGCATGGGCAAAAGCACGCTGATCAACCTGCTGGTGCCGCAGGCCGAGGCCCAGGTGGGCGAGATCTCGCAGGCGCTGAACACGGGGCGCCACACGACCACGAGCACACGCTGGTACTGGCTGGATGGCGCCGAAACGGTGGATGAGACCGGCGCCGCCCCTCGCGCCGCGCTCATCGATTCACCCGGCTTCCAGGAATTCGGCCTGCGCCAGGTGGCGCCCGAGCAGTTGGCGGGCCTGATGCCCGACTACGCCGCGGCGCTGGGCCACTGCCGCTTCCACAACTGCAGCCACCTGCACGAACCCGGCTGCGGCGTGCGCGAAGCCGCCGCGCGTGGCGAGATCAGCCCGACGCGGCAGCGCATCTACGCCGAATTGTTCGAAGAGTTGTCTCAGAAGCGCTGGTGAGCGCAGGGCTCACCCGCCTGGGCTCAGCCGACCACGTGCGCCAGCGTCAGCAAGGCCACCAGCAGCATCCACAGCACCACCGAGCGCCACACCAGGCCCACCACGCTGTGCAGGTGGCCCGCCTGGGCGGGCGCGCCCGAGGTGGAGCCTTGTGCATCGGCCATGCGCGCATCGCCGCCGGCGTTGAAGGTCTTGCTGCGGTCGGGCGTGACGCCCGGGGCCGCGGCGCCGCCCAGCTGCACCCCCACCGCGCCAGCGGCGGCAGCCAGGATCACGCCCTCGTTCGGGTGCTGCCAGAGCGTGGCGTCACGCCGCCAGCTGGCCGCGGCTTCCTCGAAGTTGCCGACGACGGCGAAACCGAAGGCCGTCAGCCGTGCCGGCACGTGGTCGATCAGGCCGAAGAGGCGCTGGCTCAGGGCCAGCAGGCCGTCGTTGCCGGGCGCGTCCAGGCTGCGGTGGCGGTAGCTCCAGTAGCGCGTGGAGAACTCGGCCATGCGGTAGAGCACCGCGCCCATGGGCCCGAAACCCAGCGCCGAGAACAGCACGAACCAGAAGAAGACGCCGAAGACATGGCGGTGCGCGGCCAGCAGCGCGTGTTCGATGACGTGGCGCAGCACCTCGGTGCGCGGCAGCTCGCTGGCGTCGAGATGGCGCCACTCGGCCAACAGGCGGCGCGCCTCGTTTTCGTCGCCGCGCTCCAAGGCGTCGCGGATGTCGGTGAAGTAATGGCTGAACTGGCGGAAGCCCAGTGTCAGGTAGAGCAGCGCCACATCGAAGGCCAGCGCCAGCAGCAGGCTGTAGTGGCTGATGAGCAGGTGCACCGCACCCACCAGCACCGCCGGCACCAGCACCGAGACGCACCAGACCACCCAGCGGTGGTGGGGCTGGCCCGCATCGAAGTTGCGGCCGGTCCAGCGCACCCAGCCCATCAGGGTTTCGTGCACCCAGTTGTCGCGCGGCAGCGGCTTGAGCTGTTCGATCAGCAGCGCAAACAGGACGGCGAAGAAACTCATCGCGGCGGATGATAGGGGCAGCTTTGGCGGGTCTGTCCCGGCATGCGATCAGGCGCTGAGAAAGCGGTACAGGTTGCGCAGCATCGCGGCCGTGGCGCCCCAGATGAAGTACTCGCGCGGCTGGCCGTCGGGGCCCACACCGGGCCAGGGCATGGACAGGAACTGGCGCGCCTCTTCCTCATGGGTGAAGAGGTGGCGGCGGTGGTGGGCGGGGTTCATCAGCCAGGCCAGCGGCACCTCGAAAGCCTCAGCCACCTCGAAGCTGTCCAGCGCCACCGTGTAGGGCGCGCGCACCAACGCGATGACGGGCGTGACCACGAAGCTGGTCACCGTGGTGTAGGTGGGCAGGCGGCCGATGACTTCCACCTCGTGGCGGGCCAGGCCCACCTCTTCTTCGGCCTCGCGCAACGCGGTGGCCTCGGGGCTGCCGTCTTCGGGTTCGCTGCGGCCACCGGGGAAGCTGATCTGCCCGGCATGGTCGCGCAGGTGTTCGGTGCGGCGTGTCAGCAGCACGTGCAGGCCGTCGTCGTCGCCCGTGGCCGGGCGCTGCACCAGCGGTACCAGCACCGCCGCGTGGGCCGGTTCGCGGCCGCTGAAGGGGCGGCCATCACCCGTGAACTCGGGCTGCCAGACGGGCTGAGCGGCGAAGTGCTGGCGCAGGGCGGCAGCACGCAGGCGGGCGGCCGGCACGGGCGGCAGGTGGGCGTCGACGCCCACCACGGGCACCGCACGCGGGTCGAGGATGCGCGGGCGGCTCATGCCAGCCCCTGGCGACACGCGCGGGGCGCAGGCCGCACGGCAGCGGCCTGGAATGAAAAAGGCCGCCCGGAGGCGGCCTTCGTCGGCAGCACCCGGGTCCGGGCGCTGGGGCTCATCCGGCGAGCTTTTCCTTGATGCGCGCCGACTTGCCGCTGCGCTGGCGCAGGTAGTACAGCTTGGCACGGCGCACGTCGCCGCGGCGCTTGACTTCGATGCTGGCGATCAGCGGGCTGTAGGTCTGGAAGGTGCGCTCCACGCCTTCACCGCTGGAGATCTTGCGCACGATGAAGCTGCTGTTCAGGCCGCGGTTGCGCTTGGCGATGACCACGCCTTCGTAGGCCTGCACGCGCTTGCGGGTGCCTTCAACGACGTTCACGTTGACGATCACGGTGTCGCCAGGGGCGAAAGCCGGGATGGTCTTGTTCAGGCGAGCAATTTCTTCCTGCTCGAGGACGGCAATCAGGTTCAAGGTTTTCTCCGAAGTGATCGTGTCGCGGGCTGTTGCGGAATTGTTCGCCGGGCTGGTGGCTGTGAGGCCAGGGCCCGGGCGGTGGCCCGGCAGAGGATCGAAAAGCCTTTGATTATAGCCCGAGCTGGGACAGGAAGCGTTCGTCCTGCTTGCTCAGGCGCCCGGCGGCGCGTGCTGCCGTGATCAATTCAGGCCTGCGGCGCGCCGTGGCCTCCAGCGAACGTTCACGCCGCCAGCGCGCGATGTCACCGTGGTGGCCCGAGAGCAGCACCGCCGGCACAGCCTGCGCCTGACCCTCGATCTGCAGCACCTCGGGGCGGCTGAAGTGCGGGCCTTCGAGCAGACCGTCGGAAAAGCTGTCCTGCTGGTGCGAGGGCGCGGCGAGCACGCCCTCCTGCAGGCGCGCCACGGCGTCCAGCAGCGCGAGCGCCGGCAGTTCGCCGCCAGACAGGACGAAGTCGCCCAGGCTGATCTCGTGCGTGACGTGGGCGTCGAGCAGGCGCTGGTCGATGCCCTCGTAACGGCCGCACAGCAGCACGGCGCCAGGGCCCTGTGCGAAGTCCTGCACCAGCGCCTGGTCGAGGCGGCGGCCGGTGGGCGTGAAGTGCACCACCGCGGGCCGTGCCTGTTCGCGGTCAGCCGCCACGGCCTGCAACGCGCGCTGCAGCGGCTCGGCCAGCATGACCATGCCGGGGCCGCCGCCGTAGGGGCGGTCGTCGACACGGCGGTAGTTGTCGTCGGCGAAATCGCGCAGCTGCCACAGGCGCACGTCGACCTGGCGGCTCTCGTAGGCTCGGCGCGTGATGCCGTGCTGGAGGTGGGGTGCGAAGAGCTCCGGGAAGAGCGTGATGACGTCGAAGCGCATCGTGCGGGCCGCAGGCGGCTTCAGGCGCAGTCAGGCGGCGTCGGCGTCGGGCTCGAAATCCCAGTCGACGCCGATGCGCTTGGCGCCGAGGTCGACGCCATCCACGTAGGCCTCGACGAAAGGAATCAGCACTTCCTCGGCCGTGGCATCGGCGGGCTGGATGCGCAGCACGCAGTGCGGGCCGGTCTCGATCAGGCCCACCACCTCGCCCAGGGCGGTGCCCGCGCGGTTGTGCACCTGAAGGCCGATGAGATCGACCCAGTAGAACTCGCCCTCGTCGGGCGTGGGGAAGCTGGAGCGCGCGATCAACACGGTGGCGCCCTTCAGCGCCTCAGCCGCGTTGCGGTCGTCCATGTCGTGCACGGTGGCCACGACACCGTCACCGTGCTCTTTGGCGGTGGCGATGCGCAGCAGCGTCGGGAAGGCGCCGGCCCCGGGCCGCGGCCCCTCGGGCGGGCGCAGGAACCAACGCTTGGAGGAAAACAGCGCCTGGGGATCGGCGGCGAAGGGCTTGACCCGGATGCCGCCCTTGATGCCCCAGGCGCCCATGACACGGCCCACTTCCACCGCATCGGCGGGCACGGACGGCGTGTCCGTGTCGCCCAGCGCGCGGGGGGCCGTGCTCATGGTGCAGGCTGAAGGGCCCTCAGGCCGCCTTCTTGGCCTGGTCGACCAGGCGCGCCACGGTGGGCGACAGCTGGGCACCGACGCCGACCCAGTGGGTCACGCGGTCCATGGCCACACGCAGGGGCTGCTCGGCGCCCGAGGCGACGGGGTTGTAGAAGCCCACGCGCTCGATGAAGCGGCCGTCACGGCGCTCACGGCTGTCGGCCACGACGATGTTGAAGAACGGGCGCTTCTTGGCGCCGCCACGAGCCAGTCGGATCACGACCATGTGATATTTCCTTGGGAACAGTGTTCGGCGAACACGCCACGGGAGACACACCGGGCAGGGCCACCTGGGTGGCCGACAAGCTCTTCGAACCCTGTTCGAGTAGCCGCCGACCGCGGCCGGCACCGTAGATACGCCGCCCGTGTTCCCACGTGCGACCGGCGCCGAAAACCGCGCATTATAAACTGCCCGGCTGCCCTGTTGAGCGATGTTGCCCAGGGCCTGCCCCAACGCCCTGCCCTCCCAGCCTGCCCCATGCCCGCGCGCTACCGTTCCAAGACCCTCGCCACCTGGCTGGCCCTGCTGCTGGGCACGCTGGGCGTGCACCGCTTCTACCTGCACGGCATGAAAGACCTGCTCGGCTGGCTGCACCCCTGGCCCACGCTGCTGGGCCTGGCCGGCCTGGTGCGCCTGCAGAACCTGGGGCAGGACGACCGGACGGCCTGGCTGCTGATCCCGGTGTTCGGGCTGATGTTCTCGGTGGCCATGCTGACGGCCATCGTCTATGCGCTGACGCCCGACGAGCAGTGGGACGCCCGCCGCAACCCGGGCCAGCCCGGCCGCAACACCCGCTGGGGCCCGGTGCTCGCCGCCATCCTGGCGCTGCTGCTGGGGGGCGGTGTGCTGATGGGCACCATCGCCTACGGCGGACAGAAGTTCTTCGAGTGGCAGATGGGGGTCTGAGGTCCAGCCGGCCCGCTCCCCCCTGCCCCCCAGACCCCTCAGAACAGCAGCATGCTCAGGGCGTAGCAAAGCGCCGCGATCAGGGCCGTGGCTGGGATGGTGACGATCCAGGCCATCACGATGTGCCCCGCCAGCCCCCAGCGCACCGCCGACGCGTTGCGCACCGAGCCGACGCCGAAGATGGCGCCGGTGATGGTGTGGGTGGTGCTCACGGGCACGCCCAGGCCCGTGGCCACGAAGAGGGTGATGGCCCCGCCCGTCTCGGCGCAGAAGCCGCCCACGGGCTTGAGCTTGGTGATGCGCTGGCCCATGGTCTTGACGATGCGCCAGCCGCCGAACATCGTGCCCAGGCCGATGGCGATGTAGCAGCTCCAGATCACCCAGGTCGGCGGCAGCTTGTCGCTGGCCTGGCTGTAGCCGGCCGCGATGAGCAGCAGCCAGACGATGCCGATGGTTTTCTGCGCGTCGTTGCCGCCGTGACCCAGCGAGTAGAGCCCCGCCGACACCAACTGCAGCCGTCTGAACACGTTGTCGACCTTGATGGGTGACATTCGCAGGCAGATCCACGACACCGCCACCATCAGCAGCGAGCCGAGCAGGAACCCCATCATCGGCGAGATGAAGATGAAGGCCACCGTCTTCAGCACGCCCGCCCACACCAGCGGCCCGGTGCCGGCCTTGGCCAGCGTCGCGCCGACGATGCCGCCGATCAGCGCGTGCGAGCTGCTCGAAGGAATGCCGTACCACCAGGTGATGAGGTTCCAGGCGATGGCGCCGACCAAGGCGCCGAAGACGACGTGCTGGTCGACGATGCCAGGGTCGACGATGCCTTTGCCCACGGTGGCGGCCACCTTGAGCTGGAAGAAGAAGATGGCGATGACGTTGAAGAAGGCTGCGAAGGCCACCGCCTGCCCCGGCTTGAGCACGCCGGTGGAGACCACGGTCGCAATGGAGTTGGCCGCGTCGTGGAAGCCGTTCATGAAGTCGAACAGCAGCGCCAGCACCACGAGCATCACCACCACCCAGAACGCCATTGGGACGGTCTGCACGGTTTCCATGGCCGAGCCTCAGCTGTTCTCGAGCACGATGCCTTCGACGAGGTTCGCGACGTCTTCGCAGCGGTCGGAAATCGATTCGAGGTGCTCGTACACGGCCTTGAGCTTGATGAGCTGACGGGTGTCGGGCTCCTCGCGGAAGAGGCGCGACATGGCCGCACGCATCACGCGGTCGGCATCGGATTCGAGTTGATCGATCTCCTCGCAGGTCTTCAGCACCGATTCGGCGACCTCGGCTTCCTTCAATCGCGGCAGCAGCGCCAGCACGCCCTGCACACGTTCACAGCAGCGCACCGAGATTTCCGACAAACGCAGCACGTCGTCGCTGAGCGTCTGCAAGTCGTAGAGCGACATCACCTCGCTGGTGTCCTGCAGCAGGTCGAGCACGTCGTCCATGCTGTTGATCAGGCGGTGGATGTGGTCGCGGTCCAGCGGCGTGATGAAGCTGCGGTGCAGCAGGCGGTGCACCTCGGCCGTCACCTTGTCGGCGGCACGTTCGCTGGCTCCCACGGCCTGGGCGTGCTTGTCGCGCTCGGCGGGGTCGCCATACACCTGCACCATGGCCAGGAAAGACCGCGCGCCCTCGGCGATGTGCGTGCCGTGTTCGTTGAAGAGTGCGAAGAAGTTGCCTTCCCGCGGCAAGAACCTGCCAAAGACCATGCTCGCTCCGAAAGGCGCACGGGCCTTCGGCAGGCCTCGTCACGCAATAGTCACAAAATTGTCACGGGCATTCTAGGACGGGGTCCAGAGCGTCTCGGGCAAGCGCTGCAAGGCTTGGTCGGCCACGTGCGGCAGCCAGGCCTGCAAGGCCCCCAGTTGCGGGTGCTGTTGGGCGGGGCAGAGTTCGAGCAAGGGCGCCAGCACGAAGTGGCGCAGGTGCAGCCGCGGGTGGGGCAGCGTGAGCTCAGGGGTGCACAGCACCGTGTCGCCGTGCAGCAGCAGGTCGAGGTCGAGCGTGCGCGGGGCGTTGCGGTAGGGCCGCTCGCGGCCGTGCTGCTGCTCGATGGCCTGCAGCGCCTGCAGCAGCGCGTTGGGCGCCAGCGCAGTCTCCACGCAGGCCACGGCGTTCAGGAAGTCGGGGCCCTGCGCCTCCACGGGCGCGCTGCGGTACAGGCCCGAGACCTGCAGCAGGCGGGTCTCGGGCAGTGCCGCCAAGGCCGTGACGGCCGCACGCAGCGTGGCACGGGCGTCCCCCAGGTTGGCGCCCAGGCCGATGCAGGCCCGAACGCGGGGGCTCATGTCGCGGGCGGGCCGCCCTCACCGCCCCCGGCGGGCCGGCCGCCACCCGGGCGGCGGCGCCGGCGGCGGCGCTTGCGCGGTGCGGCGCTGGCTTCGCCGGGGCAGGGGCTGTCCCCATCGTCGGCGTCGTCGTCGGCGTCGTCTTCGCCGTCACCCGGCTCGGCGGCCGGCGCCGTGCCGGCACGGGGGGCCTCGCCGCCGCGGGCCGGCACGCGCTTGGCCCCCCGCGCGGCGGGCTTCACGTCGCGCAGCAGGGCTTCGCGGTCTTCGTCGTTGCCGAGGTGGAAGTCTTCCCACCAGTCGGCCAGTTCCTGTGGCACCTCGCCGCAGTCGGCGCGCAGGCGCAGGAAGTCGTAGCCCGCGCGGAAGCGTGGCTGGGCCACGAGCGAGGCCGCCCCGCTGGGCGTGCGGCGCTCGAAGCGCGGCTGCATCAGCCAGACCTCGCGCATGTCGGCGGCCAGCTTGCCGCGGCCGGAGATGTCGCCGATGCGCGCGTCGAACACCGCGTCGATGGCCTGCTGCAGCGCCGGCACCGGCGGCTCGCCCGCGGCGCGCAGCGTGGCCCAGCGTTCCTGCACGTCGTGCCACAGCATGCAGGCCAGCATGTAGCTGGGCACCACGCTGCGGTTCTCGGCGACGCGGGTGTCGGTGTCCTGCAGCGCCTGGCGCACGAACTTCTCGCGCACCGGGTTGGGCTGTGCCGGCGCCAGCGCGGCATCGAGCACCGGGAAGATGTTCAGGCTGCCGCCGATCAAGCCGAACTTGCGCAGTTGCTCCACGCTGGCCAGCGCGTGGCCGGTCTGCATCAGCTTCACCATCTCGTCGAAGAGGCGCGAAATGGGCACGTTGCTGAGCAGCGGCGCGGCCTTCGCGATGGGCTTGAGCGTGGCCGGCTCGAGCGCAAAACCCAGCTTGGCCGCGAAGCGCACCACGCGGATGATGCGCACCGGGTCTTCGCGGTAGCGCGTGGCCGGGTCGCCGATCATGCGCAGCAGCCGCGCCCGCACGTCGGCCAGGCCGCCGTGGTAGTCGACCACGGTCTGCGTGACCGGGTCGTAGTACATCGCGTTGATGGTGAAGTCGCGCCGCGCGGCGTCTTCGATCTGCGGGCCCCAGACGTTGTCGCGCAGCACGCGGCCGCTGGCGTCCACCACGTGCTTCTTGTCGGCGATTTCGCTCTTGGCAGTTTTTTCGTTGCCGGCCACGGCGTCGGTGGCGGCCGGGTCCATGTAGGCGCGGAAGGTGCTCACCTCGATGGTTTCGTGCTCGCGCCCGCGGCCGAAGACCACGTGCACCAGCCGGAAGCGCCGGCCGATGATGAAGGCACGGCGGAACAGCGACTTCACCTGCTCGGGCGTGGCGTCGGTGGCGACGTCGAAGTCTTTCGGGCGCAGGCCCACCAGCAGGTCGCGCACGGCGCCGCCGACGATGTACGCCTCGAAGCCGGCGTCCTTCAGCGTCTTCACGACGCGCACGGCATTGGCGTCGAGCAGTTGCGGGTCGATGCGGTGCTCGCTGGCCGAGATCTCGGTACGCTGGCCCAGCGGGATGGCCGGCGTGGCCGGTGCCGCGGCGGGCGGGGCCGCGGTGCCCGGCGTCTCGCCCTGGCCCAGCAGGCGCTGGATGAATTTCTTGATCATGGGAAGAGCTTCAAAACAGGCCAGCCGCGCTCTTGCGCGATGCGCTCGAGCGCGGGGCCGGGGTTGGTGGCCACGGGGGCGCTGACGTGCTCGAGCAGCGGCAGGTCGTTGGTGGAATCGCTGTAGAAGGTGCAGCGCTCGAAATCGGCCAGACGCTGCCCGCGGGCTGCCAGCCAGGCCTCGACGCGTGTGATCTTGCCTTCGCGGAAGGACGGCACGCCTTCGATGCGACCCGTGACGCGGCCGCTGGCGTCGCGCTGCAGCGTGGTGGCGATGAGTTCGTCCACACCGAAGAGCCGGGCGATGGGCCGCGTGACGAAGTCGTTGGTGGCCGTCACCACCGCCAGCAGGTCACCGGCCTCGCGATGGCGCTGCACGAGGTCCAGGGCCTGCGGGTGCAGCATGGGGCGGATGACGATCTCGATGAAGCGTTCCGTCGTGCGCTGCAGTTCGGCCGGGCTGCGGTCGCGCCACGCCGAGGTGGCGAAATCGACGTAGGCGTCGATGTCGAGCCGACCCTGCAGGTAGTCTTCGTAGAAGCCGTCGTTGCGGCGGCGGAAGGTCGCGGCGTCGGCCCAGCCCAGCGTGATCAGGAACTCGCCAAAGGCGTGATCGCTGTCCTTCGGGATCAGCGTGCCGTCGAGGTCGAAGAGCGTCAGGTTCATGCCGCGCGCACCTCGTCGGCGTCGGCCGCACCGCCGGGCTGTTCCGCCAGCATGCGGCGCAGCAGCGGCACGGTCAGGCGCCGGCCTTCGGCGAGCGCGAAGGTGTCGAGCCGGTCGAAGAGCTTCATGAGGTGCCCGAGGTCGCGCGGGAAATGCGTCAAGAGGTGGTCCATCAGTTCGTCGGGCAGCAGGATGCCGCGGCGGTCGCCCTCGCGGCGCAGCGCGGCGCGGGTTTCGGCATCGCTGAGCGGCTGCAGTGCGAACACGTGGCCCCAGGCCAGGCGCGTGCGCAGGTCGTCGCGCAGCGGCAGGTCCACCGGCGGCAGGCGCCCGGCGGCGGCCACCTGCACGGTGTGGGTGGTGGCGTCGATGAAGAGCGCGAAGGCGGCCTGCTGAGCGGCGGGCGACAAGGCCTCGCAACGGTCGATGACCACGAGCGCCCAATCGGGCTGCAGCGTCCAGGGCAGGGGCTCTTCGGCATCGAACCAGCCCACGCGCTGGCCCTCGGCCTGGCAGCGCGCGGCCAGGCCACGCAGCAGGTGCGTCTTGCCCGTGCCGGAGGCGCCCCAGAGGTAGACCGGGGCCGAGGGCAGCGCGAGCGCCTGCAGGTGGTGCAAGGCCGCGGCATTGCCGCCCGGCAGAAAGTTGTGCAGGTCGGGTGCGGGCGCGGGGCCGATGGGCAGCGGAATCTGCTTCATGGGCGGCGGCAGGGCGTCAATGGGCACGGCGTCGCCGTGCCGGATCGGCGGCCGCGAGGGGACCGCGCGCCGTGTCCGTGCGCAGGGCCTCGCCCGTGGCGAGGGCGCGGGCCGCTTCGTCATGCAGGCCCAGGCGCGCCAGAACGAGGGCCAGGTCCTGGTACTCGGACCAGGCGCTCGGCAGCACCAGCACCAGGCGGCGCTGCACCGCCAGCCAGCGCGGCAGGTCGCCAGCCTGGCGGTGGATCTCGCGCAGGTTGCGCAGCAGCCGCGCCAGCATCTCGCGCGCACTGGCGGCCTGCAGCCAGGCGGCCAGCGTCGGTGCACCCAGGCCCATCTCCGGCGCGCGGCGAAAGGGCAGCAGCCGCTCTTCCAGCGCCTGGCGCGTGAGCGACTGACCGGTGAAGGGGTCGATCACCACCTCACCACCGGCGACCGCCAGCTTGACGAGGAAGTGCCCGGGGAAAGACACGCCCTGCACCGCCAGCCCCAGAGGCCGCGCGATCTCGATGTACAGCAGCGCCAGCGTCAGCGGGATGCCGCGCCGCGTGCGCAGCACCTCGGGCAGCAGGCTGTTGCGCGGGTCGTGGTAATCGTTGACGTTGCCGGCGAAGCCGAGTTCGTGGAAGAAGTACTGGTTCAGCAGGCGCAGCCGCTGCAGCGGGGCCGCATCGGCCGGCACACGCCGGCACAGGCGCTCGGCCAGGGTGTCCACCTCGGCCAGCGCGGCCTGCACGTCCAGACCGGGCATCTCGTCCTGGGCCACGGCGATGGCGGCCTCCAGCAGCGGCAGGCTGTCATCGTCTGCCACCAGCGCGGCGAAGAATTCGAGCGCGCTGGGCGCTGCAAACTGCACGGGCGGGGGCAGGGGCAAGGACATCCGCTGCAGTTTAGGTCAGCCGCGGCGCATGAATTGCCGCGGGCGCAGCCCGCAGACGGCCAGCACGCCGAAGTACAGCAGCGCCACGCCGCCCAGCACCGCGGCCACCGCCGCCACGCGCAGCGCCCATTGCGCCTGCAGGCCCACCCAGTCGACGCCGAAGGCGGCTGCGGCCAATGCACCGCCCAGCACCGCATTGGCCAGCAGCACCTTGGCCGCAAAGCCCAGCCAGCCCGGCTGTGGCCGGTAGGTGCCCGCGCGCAGCAGGCCGCCCAGCAGCAGACCGGCGTTGACCAGGGCTCCGAGCCCGATGCTCAGCGCCAGCCCGGCATGGCCCAGCCAGGGCACGAGCACCACGTTCAGCGCCTGCGTGGCCACCAGCACGCCGATGGCGATCTTCACGGGCGTTCGCACGTCCTGCCGCGCGAAGAAGGCCGGCGCCAGCACCTTGATGGCCACCAGCCCGAGCAGGCCCACCCCGTAGCCGCGCAACGCCAGCACCGTCATCGCCACGTCTTCGGCGCGGAAGGCGCCGTAGTGGAAGAGCACCGCCACCAGCGCCTGTGGAAAGATCAGGAGCGCCAGCGCGCTGGGCAAGGCCAGCAGCAGCACCAGGCGCAAGCCCCAGTCGACCATGCCCGAGAAGGCGGCGGTGTCCTGCCGCGCCTGCGCCGCCGAAAGCTGCGGCAGCAGCACCACGCCCATGGCCACGCCCAGCAGCGCGGTCGGGAACTCCATCAGCCGGTCGGCATAGGTCAGCCAGGACACCGCACCCACCGCCACGTGCGAGGCGATCTGCGTGTTGATCAGCAGCGAGAGCTGGGCGACGGACACGCCCAGCAGCGCCGGCGCCATCTGCTGCAGCACCCGCTTCACACCCGGGTGCCGCCAGGCCGCGGCGATGCGCGCCGGCGTGAGGCCGATGCGCGGGAGGCAGCCCACGCGCGCGAGCGCCGGCACCTGCACCGCCGCCTGCAAGAGCCCGCCGGCCATCACGCCCAGGGCCAGGGCCAGCACGGGGTCGTGGCCCCATCGCGGCATCAGCGGCGACAGCCACCACGCGGCGGCGATGACGCTCAGGTTCAGCAGCACCGGCGTGATCGCCGGCACGACGAACTGCTTCCAGGTGTTGAGGATGGCCGCGGCCAGCGCCACCAGCGACATGAAGCCGATGTAGGGGAACATCCAGCGCGTGAGCAGCACCGCGGTGTCGAAACGCTCCAGGCCCGAGCCCATCATCCACACCAGCACGGGCGCGCCGGCCACCCCGACCACGCAAGTCGCAAGCAGCACCCAGACCAGAACGGTGGCGACCGCGTCGACCAGCAAGCGTGTGGGCGCGTCGCCCTCGGTGGCGCGCGTGGCTGCCAGCAGGGGCACGAAGGCCTGCGAGAAGGCGCCCTCGGCGAAAAGCCGCCGAAACAGGTTGGGAATGCGGAAGGCGACGTTGAAGGCGTCGGTGACAGCGCTGGCGCCAAAGGTGGCGGCCACGAGCTGCTCGCGCACCAGGCCCGTGATGCGCGAGATCAGCGTCATCAACGAAACGGTGGAGGCGGCCTTGAGCAGGTTCACAAGGGGCGCGAGTATAGAGAGCCCGGCGGAGTTGCTACCGCAACTCGGCGTCTGCATGCTATACTCGACAGTCTTTGCACCTTCCCGACCAGTTCGAAAGCTGAATCTCAAGCATGGCCACTTCGTCCAAAGCCAAGAAGAAAACCGTTCGCCTCGCCTCGGGCCGCAAGCGCGCCCGCCAGGACGTGAAGCTGAACGCCGCCAACACCTCGCTGCGCTCGCGCTTCCGCACCGTCGTCAAGAACGTGCAGAAGGCCGTGCTGGGTGGCGACAAGGCCAAGGCCACCGACACCTTCAAGACCGCCCAGAGCGTCATCGACTCGGTCGCTGACAAGGGCATCTTCCACAAGAACAAGGCTGCTCGCCTGAAGAGCCGTCTGGCCGCCAAGGTCAAGGCGCTGGCGCTCGCCGCCTGACGAACCGGTCAACCAGGTGCAAGAACAAGGGCCCGCAACAGCGGGCCCTTTGTTTTTTCTGCGGTGCTTGGTCCCGGCTGCGACGCTCAGCCACCGCTGGTGTCGGGGGTCGTTTCGCTCACGCGCAGATGGTTGTCGCGCGCGAAGTTCATGACGAAGTCCCAGGCCATCGGCTCGATGCCCTGCAGCGCCTCGCTGACGATCACGCACTTCACGCCGTCCACCACCTGCGGCACGCAGTAGGGCGAATAGCCGATGTAGGCGGCGATGCCGCCGGCGCCGCCGCCGGGTCTGAAGCAGGACATCGCCCCGGCCAAGCGCTCGGCCCAGTCGCTGGGCCGGAAGGTGCGGCCCTCGAGGGTCAGGCCCTGGATGGTGAACTGGCGGGGTTTTTGGAGGCTCATCGGGGGCGGCCGGCCTTGGGGGCCCGCCGGGTTCAAGCGCAGGCGCCTGGGCGGCCCGTGCAAGGCCCGCATTGTGCCTTGGGTTTGTTGCGTCGCAGCATCCATGCCGGGGCCTCGCGCCCGAAGTGACACGCGGGCCTGCCTGTGCATCGACGCGCCAGGGCCCGCCTTTAGAATTCGCAGCGCCGGAGCGTGACGGAAACGTCAGCCCCGGCGTTTTGTTCTGGGGCCCGGAAGGAACGACGATGAACGCACCCGAGACCGCGCTGGCCAACACGCTGGCCGCCGCCCAAGCCACCCCTGCCGCCACGGCGCCCGCGCGCCCGATGCCGCACGTGCTGAACACCTACGGCCGCCTGCCCATCGCGCTGTCGCACGGCCAGGGCTGCTGGGTGTGGGACACCCAGGGCAAGCGCTACCTCGATGGGCTGGGCGGCATCGCCGTCAACACCCTGGGCCACAACCACCCCCAGCTGGTGCCGGCCCTGCAGCACCAGCTGACGCAGCTGATCCACTGCAGCAACTACTACGAGATCCCGCTGCAGGAGCAACTGGCGAAGAAGCTGTGCGAGATCTCGGGCCTGGCCGGCGCCTTCTTCTGCAACAGCGGCCTGGAGGCCAACGAGGCGGCGCTGAAGATCGCGCGCAAGTACGGCCACGACAAGGGCATCGAGAAGCCCGAGGTCATCGTCTACGAGAAGGCCTTCCACGGCCGCAGCATCGCCACGCTCTCGGCCACCGGCAACCCGAAGGTGCAGGCCGGCTTCGGCCCGCTGGTGGAGGGCTTCGTGCGCGTGCCGCTGAACGACCTGGCCGCGGTGGAAGCCGTGGCCCAGAACAACCCGAACGTCGTGGCCGTGTTCCTGGAGACCATCCAGGGCGAAGGTGGCGTGAACCCCGCACGCTGGGAGTACCTGCAAGGCCTGCGCCGCCTGTGCGACGCGCAGGGCTGGCTGCTGATGCTGGACGAAGTGCAGTGCGGCATCGGCCGCACCGGCAAGTGGTTCGCGCACCAGTGGGCCGGCATCCAGCCCGACGTGATGCCGCTGGCCAAGGGGCTGGGTTCGGGCGTGCCCATCGGCGCCGTGGTCTGCGGGCCACGCGCGCTGAACGTGCTGGGCCCGGGCAACCACGGCACCACCTTCGGCGGCAACCCGCTGGCCATGCGGGCCGGCGTGGAAACGCTGCGCATCTGCGAAGAAGAAGGCCTGCTGGCCAACGCCGCCACCGTGGGCCTGCTGCTGCGTGAAGGCCTGCAGCGTGAACTGGGCCACCTGAGCGGCGTGAAGGAGATCCGTGGCGCGGGCTTGATGATCGGCATCGAACTCGACCGCCCCTGCGGCGTGCTGCTGGGCCGCGCGGCCGAGGCCGGCCTGCTGCTCAGCGTGACGGCCGACAAGGTCATCCGCATCGTGCCGCCGCTCATCCTCACGGCCGAAGAGGCGGCGCAGATCGTCGTCATCCTCGCGCCCCTGGTGCAGGCCTTCCTGGCCGAAACGGCGTGAAGAAGGGCTGCGCGTGAAACCCGGTCATTCGCTGATGCGCCACTACCTGCAGTTCAAGGACCTGCGTGCCGAGGAGTACGGCTACCTTTTCGAGCGCGCCAAGATCATCAAGACGCGCTTCAAGAACTACGAGAAGTACCAGCCGCTCGTCGACCGCACGCTGGCGATGATCTTCGAGAAGGCCAGCACGCGCACGCGCGTGAGCTTCGAGGCCGGCATGTACCAGATGGGCGGCTCGGTGGTGAACCTCACCAGCGGCGACAGCCAGTTCGGCCGCGACGAGCCGGTGGAAGACGCCGCACGCGTGATCAGCCGCATGGTCGACATCGTGATGATCCGCACCTTCGAGCAGGCGAAGATCGAGCGCTTCGCCGCCAACTCGCGCGTGCCGGTCATCAACGGGCTGACCAACGAGTACCACCCCTGCCAGATCCTGGCCGACGTGTTCACCTTCCAGGAACACCGCGGCTCCATCCAGGGCAAGGTGGTGGCCTGGGTGGGCGATGGCAACAACATGGCCAACACCTGGCTGCAGGCGGCCGACATCCTGGGCTTCACGCTGCACGTCAGCACGCCCAGTGGCTACGAGCTGGACGCGCGCCTGTCGACGCTGGCCAACCCCGGCTGCCTGAAGGTGTTCAAGAGCCCGGCCGCGGCCTGCGCCGGCGCGCACCTCGTCACCACCGACGTGTGGACGAGCATGGGCTACGAGGCCGAGAACGCCGCGCGCCAGGCGGCTTTCGCCGACTGGTGCGTCGACACGCAGATGATGCAGCTGGCCCAGCCCGACGCTCTCTTCATGCACTGCCTGCCCGCGCACCGTGGGGAAGAGGTGGCCGCCGAGGTCATCGACGGCCCGCAGAGCGTGGTGTGGGACGAAGCCGAGAACCGCATGCACGTGCAGAAGGCCTTGATGGAGTACCTGCTGCTGGGCCGCATCGGCTGAAGGCTTCCCGATGGCCGGCGCCCACGACCCCGACCTGCTGCGCCTGGCCGCCGACACCTCGGCCGACCTGGCCGACGAAGCGGCGCTGCGCCGCATCTACAGCACCGGCCCGGGGCCGACTTCGCTGCAGAAGGTGGCCGACCACGTGCACGCGCTGTACCGGCCCTACATCGAAGCCTCGCCTTTCGCCGTGCTGGCCACATTCGGGCCCGAGGGCCTGGACACCTCGCCACGCGGCGACGCCCCCGGCTTCGTGACGGTGGCCGACGCGCACACCCTGCTGCTGCCCGACCGGCGCGGCAACCAGCGCATCGACAGCCTGCGCAACATCGCGCGCGACCCGCGCGTCGCCCTGCTCTTCCTCATTCCCGGCGTGGGCGAGGCGTTGCGCGTCAACGGCACGGCGCGCATCAGCGCGCTGCCGGCACTGTGCGAACGTTTCGCGGTGCAGGGCCAGCTGCCGGCCTCGGTGCTGGTGATCCAGGTGCGCAGCGTGTTCTTCCAGTGCGCGCGCGCCCTCAAGCGCTCGGGCCTCTGGAACCCGGCCACGCACGTGCAGGCGGGTACGCTGCCCTCGCCCGGCGCCATCCTGCAGTGCCTCAGCGAGGCGGCCATCGACGGCGCCGCCTACGACGGCGCGCTGCAGGCGCGCCAGGCCGCCACGCTGTACTGACGGCGCGGCGCCTCAGCTGCGCACGAAGGCCGTGACCAGCGGCTCGTCGCCCACCTGCCGGCTGCAGTGGCCGTGCAACTGCGGGTCGAAGGTGGCGCCCTCGGGCAGGGTGTCGGCCGAGTAGAAGTGGTCGCCGGGCCTGAAGACGCGCTTGCTGCCGTCCTGCAGGCCGATCTCCATCGCCCCGCCCAGCACGAACAGCCACTGCGGCTTCTCGGTGCAATGGAAATCGCTGCGGAAGCCCACCGGGCTCATGCGCAACTGCAGCCCGCCGCTGGGCATCAGCGCCGACAGGCGCGCCTGCGGCTTGCCTTCGGTCAACGGAATCGCCTGCTCGCGGAAACGCGCGCGGCCGTCGGTGTCGGTGTAAAGAATGACCTGGGTGAATTCCATGGGGCGGGGCCTGCGTGACGCAAAGCCTGCATGGTGCATCATCGCCGCCGCTCTCCACTCCACGGCTGCTCTTCATGACCCAGACCGCACTCGTCACCGGCGCCGGCAGCGGCATCGGCCAGGCCTGCGCCACCGCGCTCTTGCGTGAGGGCTGGCAGGTCGTCTTCGTCGGCCGGCGCGAGCACACCTTGCAGGCCGCCATCGCCGCCGCCGGCGCTGCGGGCCTGGACACCACGAAGGCCACCGCCCTGCCCTGCGACGTGGCAAACCCCGCGGCCGTGCGCCGGCTCTTCGACACCGTTGCGCAGCGCTTCGGCCGCCTGGATCTGCTCTTCAACAACGCCGGCATCATGCTGCCCGGCACCCTGCCCGACGCCTACAGCGACGAGGCCTGGCAGCAGGCCGTCGACATCAACCTCAACGGCGCCTTCTACTGCCTAAGCAACGCCTTCCGGCTGATGCGCACGCAGCAGCCCATGGGCGGCCGCATCATCAACAACGGCAGCATCTCGGCGCACGCGCCGCGCCCGGGCAGCATGGCCTACACGGCCACCAAACACGCCATCACGGGGCTGACCAAGGCCGCCTCGCTGGACGGCCGCGCCTTCGACATCGCCGTGGGCCAGATCGACATCGGCAACGTGGCCAGCGACATGACGGCGCGCATGGCCGTGGGCGTGCCGCAGCCCGACGGCAGCGTGCGGCCCGAAGCCCGCATGGACCTGCAGTCGGTGGTGGACACCTTCCTGGCCATGGTGCGCCTGCCGCCCACGGCCAACGTGCTGTTCATGACCGTGATGGCCACCAAGATGCCTTTCGTCGGCCGCGGCTGACGCTTCCCCCGACTGCCACCCTCGCCCCATGAAACTGCTGCGCCACGGCCCCAAGGGGCAAGAACGACCCGCCCTGCTCGACGCCGAAGGCCGCCTGCGCTGCCTGCACGCGCTGCTGGGCGACATCACCCCCGCCACGCTGGCACCCGCGGCCCTCGCCGCGCTGGCGCGCATCGATGTGCAGAGCCTGCCCGAGGTGCCGCCCGGCCGCCTGGCCGTGCCCTGGACGGGCATGGGCAAGTTCGTCGCCATCGGCCTGAACTACGCCGACCACGCCGCCGAATCGGGTCTGCCGGTGCCCAAGGAGCCCATCGTCTTCATGAAGACGCCGAGCTGCGCGGTGGGCGCCGAGCACGCCGTGGTGCTGCCGCAAGGTTCGGTCAAGACCGACTGGGAGGTGGAACTGGGCGTGGTGATCGGCACCCGCGCGCGCTACGTCAGCGAAGCCCAGGCGCTGCAGCACGTGGCCGGCTACTGCGTCGTCAACGACATCTCCGAGCGCGAGTTCCAGCTCGAGCGGGGTGGCCAATGGGACAAGGGCAAGGGCTGCGACACCTTCGGCCCCATCGGCCCCTGGCTCGTGACCGCCGACGAGGTGGGCGACCCGCAGCGGCTGGCCATGTGGCTCGATGTCAATGGCCGCCGCTGCCAGACCGGCAACACGGCCACGATGATCTTCGGCGTGGCGCAGATCGTCAGCTACCTCAGCCGCTTCATGACCCTGGAGCCTGGCGACCTCATCACCACGGGCACGCCACCGGGCGTGGGCATGGGCATGAAGCCGGCGCCGATGTACCTGCGCCCGGGCGACGTGATGACCCTGGGCATCGACAAGCTCGGCCAGCAGCGGCAGGCGGTCCACGCCTGGGACCCGGCGCTCATCGACACCTGACACGACAACGCCCGGGCCGCGGCGTACGCGCCGGGCGAGGCCTGGGCTATGCTCCCCGGCACCCCGGAGGGAACGAGGAAATCCATGAAGAAGCCCACCCTGCAGACCTTGCGTGCCTGGATCGCCCTGTGTGCCCCGGCCCTGGCACTGGCGCTTGCCGGATTGGCCGCCAGCACGGCGGCCTCAGCCCAGACGCCACCCGCCGGTGGTGACCTGCCGGTCGGTGCCGTCACCAGCACGGCAGCCGCCGGCAAGGCCGATGTCGCCCCGGTCATGCGCCCGCCGGCGGTGGACACGCTGGCCACCATCCGCCGGCGCGGCGTGCTGCGCGTGGGCGTGATCACGGTGGAACCCATGGTCATGCGCAGCGCCAGCGGCGAGCTCAGCGGCTACAGCATCGACCTCATGCGCCGCATGGCGCAAGAGATGGGCGTGGCGGTCGAGTTCATCGAGACCAAGTCGCTGTTCATGATGCAGGAGCTGCTCGACGGCCGCTTCGACCTGCTGGCCACCGGCCTGTGGATGACGACCGAGCGCGCGATGATCATCAACTTCAGCGAGCCCACGGCCAGCGAAGGCGTGCACCTCGTGGCCAACAAGGCCCGCGCCGGCAAGCGCCTGCAGTTGGCCGACTACAACCAGCCCGAGGTCAAGATCGCCGTCTACTCGAACACCGCACAAGAGAAGCTGGCACGGCGCGTCTTCCCGAAGGCACAGGTGGTGCGGGTGGATGGCAACGAGTTGCTGCCCGTGATCCAGGGCGCGGTGCATGCCGCCCTCGTGCCCACGCTGGCGCCGGCATCGCTGCTGACGCGTGCCCCGGAAAAGCTCTTCCTGCCGCGCGGCGAGCAAGCCGTGAGCCACACCCCGGTGGCGCTGGGCCTGCGCAAGGGCGACCCCGATTTCCTGAACTTCCTCAACACCTGGCTCAGCCTGCGCCGGGGTGAAGGCTGGCTGGAAGAGCGCGCCGCCTTCTGGGCCGCCCAGGCCCCGCAAACCCCCCAGGCTCGCTGAGGCCGCGCGCTGGCGGCCTCTGCTCAGTGCAAGAGCGGCGAGGGGCTGGCGTTGCGGTCGTAGGCTTCGAAGAGCCGCATTGCCGTGCTGCGCAGGCGCTCGTCGCTGCTGGTGTGGGCAGTGGCCAGGCACTGGTAGGCATAGGCCGTGTCCACGCACATGCGCGGCAGGTCCACCTCCCAGCCCTCGTAGTTCATCAGGCGCCGAAAGCGCGCCATCTCGAGGATGGGCATCGCCAGCACCGGGGCCAGCGCGGCGGTGACGGGGTGCGGGTCCTGCAGGAGGCTGTCAGGGCGGGCTTCGGGCTGCGGCATCGCGGTCTCCGTTGCCGGCACGGGCCGGCGTGTGCACCGATGCTCGCAGCGCGCGGCGCGGCGGAACCGCCGAACAAGGCCCCCAAGCACGCCCAGTTCCAGGGCTTGCTTGCGGGCCGACCGCTCAGGTCTTGGGCAGGGTCACGCCTCGCTGACCCTGGTATTTGCCGCCCCTGTCCTTGTAGCTGGTCTCGCAGACCTCGTCGCTCTCGAAGAACAGCACCTGGGCGCAGCCTTCTCCGGCGTAGATCTTGGCCGGCAGCGGCGTGGTGTTGCTGAACTCCAGCGTCACGTAGCCTTCCCACTCGGGCTCGAAGGGCGTGACGTTGACGATGATGCCGCAGCGCGCGTAGGTGCTCTTGCCCAGGCAGATGGTCAGCACGTTGCGCGGAATGCGGAAGTACTCCACCGTGCGTGCCAGCGCGAAGCTGTTGGGCGGGATGATGCAGACATCGCTCTCGATGTCGACGAAGCTCTTCTCGTCGAAGTTCTTCGGGTCCACCACCGTGCTGTAGATGTTGGTGAAGACCTTGAATTCGGGCGCGCAGCGGATGTCGTAGCCGTAGCTGCTGGTGCCGTAGCTCACGATGCGTGAGCCGTCGGCCGCCTGGCGCACCTGCCCGGGCTCGAAGGGCTCGATCATCCCGTGCTGTTCGGCCATGCGCCGTATCCACCTGTCGCTCTTGATCGTCATGCGCGTCCCGGGTTGTGCCAAGCTGGCCGGATTCTAGGAGGCTGCGCTAGCATCCCCGCCTTGCAAGGAGCACGTACATGGCCACCCCGTTTCGCAGCGCCACCGACCTCTTGTCGCAATACGCCGAGTACCACCGCGACCGGCGCAACATCGCGACGCACTTCGTCGGCGTGCCCATGATCATGTTCGGCGCGCTGGTGCTGCTGTCGCGGCCGGCCTTCGAACTGGGCGGCGTGACGCTCACACCCGCCTGGCTGCTGCTGCTGCTGGTGATCGTGTGGACGCTCAGTCGCGGCGCCGCGGCCCTCGGCCTGGTGACAGCCACGGTCTGGCTCGTGCTCTCGTGGCTGGCGCACCGTGTTGAAGGCGGCACGGGCACCTGGCTGGCGTGGGGCGCGGGCTTCTTCGTCGTGGGCTGGGTCATCCAGTTCGTCGGCCACTACTACGAGGGTCGCAAGCCCGCCTTCGTCGACGACCTCGTGGGCCTCTTCGTCGCGCCGATGTTCGTGCTGCTGGAGATGCTGGCCCCCGCGGGCTTCTTCCGCAGCCTGATGGCCGAGGTGGAGCGCCGCGCCGGCCCCACCGTGCTGCGCGACCTGGCCCACCCCGCCACACGATGAGCTTGCCGCTGCCGGGTCCGGTGCTCGTGATGGGCGCCGGCTCGGTGGGCTGCTACATCGGCGGCCAGCTGCTGGGTGCGGGCGCCGATGTGCACTTCGTTGCCCGCCCGCGGGTGCTGCAGGCCCTGCGGGAACACGGACTGACCGTCACCGACCTGGACGGCGGCCGTGCCCACATGCCGGCCACCGCACTGCAGGTGCACGGCAGCGTCCCGGCGGGGCTGGTGCCCGCACTGGTGCTTTTGTGCGTGAAAACCGGCGCCACGGCACAGGCCGCCGCCGAGCTGGCTGCCGCCGTGCCGGCCGGCACGCCGGTGCTCTCGCTGCAGAACGGAGTAGCCAACGCCGAAGTGGGCGCCGCAGCAGCGCCGACCCTGGCCTGGCTGCCCGGCATGGTGCCCTTCAACATCGCCGAACTGGGCCCCGGGCACTTCCACCGCGGCACCACCGGGCCGCTGGCGGCGCAGGCCGCACCGGCCCTGCAGCCCTGGGTGGCGGTGTTCCAGGCCGCCGGCCTGCGCCTGAAGCTGCACGACGACCTGCGCCCGGTGCAGTGGGGCAAGCTGCTGCTGAACCTGAACAACCCGGTCAATGCGCTCTCGGGCCTGCCGCTGCGCGCTGAACTGCTGGACCGCGATTGCCGCGTGGTCTTCGCCACGCTGCAGCAGGAAGCGCTGGCCGCGCTGCGGGCCGCCGGCATCACACCAGCGCAGATGACGGCGCTGCGGCCAGAGCGCCTGCCGCTGGTGCTGCGGCTGCCGAACTGGCTGTTCACGCGCGTGGCATCGCGCATGCTGCGCATCGACGAGAAGGCGCGCAGCAGCATGGCCGACGACCTGGCCCTGCGCAGGCCCACCGAAGTGGACGCGATCTGCGGTGCCGTGGTGCGCCTGGCGCAGGCGCACGGCCTGCAGGCGCCGCGCTGCTCGCAGATGGTGTCGCTGCTCAGCGTGCCCGAACCGGTGCCGCTGGGGGGCCGCGGCCTGCGGCGCGCGCTGGGGCTCTGACCCCGCGCGCTCAGCGCAGGCCTGAGGCCGCGTCGGCGCCCTGCCAGGGCAGCTCACCGCGAAGGAACTGCGTCGCCTCGGGCGGCAGGGTGTCGGTGAAGAAGCGCTGCACGGGCAGGTCCACCACCAGCCGCCCCGCTTCCATGTAGGCCACGCGAGTGGCCAGGCGCTTGGCCTGGCCGAGGTTGTGCGTGCTCATCACCACCGTCGTGCCTTCGGCGGCGATCTCGTCCACCAGCGCCTCCACTTCGCGCTTGGCGCTGGGGTCGAGGTGGGCGGTGGGCTCGTCGAGCATCAGCACCTGCGGGCGCAGCGCCCAGGCGCGTGCGATGGCCAGGCGCTGCTGCTGCCCGCCTGAGAGCGCGTTCGCGGGCCGATCGGCCAGGCCCTGCAGGCCCACGCGCTGCAGCGCCTGCACACAGCGGCGCTGGCGCTCTGCGCGCGGCACGCCGCGCAGCCACAGGCCCAGGCGCACATTGGCCTGCGCCGACAGGCTGAGCATGAAGGGCTTCTGGAAGACCATGGCCAGCGTCGGCGCGGCCTGCCCCGGCAGGCTGTGCAGCACCCGCCGCCCTGCGGTGCAAGGCACCAGGCCGTGCAGCGCCCGCAGCAGCGTCGTCTTGCCCGAGCCGTTGGCGCCCACCAGCAGCAGGCGTTCGCCCTGGCTGAGTTGCAGGTTCAGCGGATGCAAGGCCTGCACCGGCCCGAAGCGGACAGCCGCGCCCTGCAGCGAGATCAGCAGCGGTGGCACCGCCGGCCGGCTCATGCCAGGGCCTCCGGCCCGCGCAACGCCGAACCACCCCGCCACTGCAGCGCCCCGATGACGAGGTTGACCACGCCCACGACCGCCAACAGCACCAGCCCAAGGGCCAGCGCCAATGGCAGGTCGCCCTTGCTGGTTTCCAGCGCGATGGCGGTGGTCATCACGCGGGTCACGCCGTCGATGTTGCCGCCGACGATCAT
The DNA here is from genome assembly GCF_004016505.1 of Rubrivivax rivuli. Lineage (GTDB taxonomy): Bacteria > Pseudomonadota > Gammaproteobacteria > Burkholderiales > Burkholderiaceae_C > Rubrivivax > Rubrivivax rivuli. The sequence continues at coordinate 536,832 of NZ_SACR01000003.1, forward strand.
CACCGCCCCCACCTCGGCGATGGCTCGGCCGAAGGCCGTGAGCAGCACCGTCAGCACGCCCATGCGCGTGTGCAGCAGCATCAGCGCGGCGGCCTGCAGCGGCGTGGCGCCCAGCGAGCGCAACTGGTCGCCGCCCTGGGCCATGGCTTCCAGCACCAGGCGCCGTGCCAGCGCGGCGATCAGCGGCACCACGAGGATGCTCTGCGCAATGACCATGGCCGTGGGCGTGAACAGGATGCCCCAATGGCCCAGCGGCCCGGCGCGCGAAAGCAGCAGATACACGCCCAGCCCCACCACCACCGAAGGCAGCGCCAGCAGCGTGTTCAACGCCCACACCAGCACCGTGTGGCCCGGCACGCGCGCCACCGCCAGCCAGGCCCCGAGCAGCAGGCCGAACACCGCGCCCACGGCGCAAGCCAGGCCGCTGACCTGCAGCGACAACGCCACGATGCGCAGCAAGGCCGCGTCCAGGCCCAGGATGAGCTGGGCGGCAAGCTGCAGGCTGTCGGAGACGGTGTTCATGGAGGGGCGGTGACGCCGCAAGCAAAGCGCGCGATTCTGCCGTCAGCATCCGGGCTGGCCGATAGGCACGGGCTTGCATAGGAGCGGCAGGCATCGCCCCCACCGCAGGCAGAATTGACGGCTCCGCCTCGGGGCCGTTGGCCCGCCACGCTTTCCGCTGCACCCATCGCATGTCCGACACCCGCACCGAACTCGGCGTTTCGCCCCTGATGGCGGGCGACCGCAACCTCAGCGTCGACGAAGCGCGCGCCGCCATCGCGGCAGCGCTTCAGCCGATCACCGCGCACGAGACCGTGCCCCTGATGGAGGCCCTGGGCCGGGTGCTGGCGGCCGACCTGCTCTCGCCCATCGACGTGCCAGCGCACGACAACTCGGCCATGGACGGCTACGCCTTCGCCGGCAGCGCGCTGCAGCCGGGCGCACCCACCACGCTGCGCTCGGTGGGCACGCTCTTCGCCGGCGCGCCCTGGGCGGGCGAGGTGGGCGCGGGCGAATGCCTGCGCATCATGACGGGCGCCGTCATGCCCACCGGCCTGGACACCGTGGTGCCGCTGGAACTGTGCCGCGTGCAGACGGAGCCCGAAGGCGACCTCGTGCACATCGAGCCCGGCGTCATCCGCCCTGGCGAGAACCGCCGCCACCGCGGCGAAGACCTGGCCTTGGGCAAGCCCGCGCTGCGCGCCGGCCGCATGCTGAAGCCGGCCGACCTGGGCCTGGTGGCCTCGCTCGGCATCGGCGAACTGAGCGTGGTGCGCCGCCTGCGCGTGGCGCTGTTCTCCACCGGCGATGAACTGCGCACGCTGGGCCAGGCGCTGGAGCCCGGCTGCATCTACGACAGCAACCGCTACAGCCTGATGGCGGCGCTGCAGCGCCTGGGCCTGGAGGTGCTGGACCTGGGCCTGGTGCGCGACGAGCCCGAGGCCTTGCGGGCGACGCTGAACCGCGCCATGGCCGAAGCCGACGTGGTGCTCACCAGCGGCGGCGTGAGCATGGGCGATGCCGACCACACGCGTGCCGTGCTGGCCCAGTTGGGCGAGGTGGCGTTCTGGAAGGTGGCCATGCGCCCCGGCCGACCCTTTGCGTTCGGCCCCCTCAAGCGCGGACCCGATGAGCCGCCTTGCTGGCTGTTTGCGCTGCCCGGCAACCCGGTGGCCGCGCTCGTCACCTTCTACAGCTTTGCGCGTGAAGCCCTGCTGCAGCTGGCCGGCGCCACGCCGCAGCCGCTGGCGGTGCTGCAGGCCCGATGCACCACGGCGCTGCGCAAGCGGCCAGGGCGCACCGAGTTCCAACGCGGCATCGTCGAGCACGGCCCCGAGGGTTGGCAGGTGAGGCTGGCGGGCTCGCAAGGTGCGGGCATCCTGCGCAGCATGAGCGAGGCGAACTGCCTCGTGGTGCTGGGCCACGAGCAGGGCTCGGTGGCCGAGGGCGGGCTGGTGGACGTCTGGCTGTTCGACGGCCTGGTTTGAATTCTGGCGGTGCGCACCCGGCGCACCGGCCACTCAGTCGGACTGCGCGACCACCCGCACCGGGGCGCGCTGCGGCTCGGGCTCGGAATCGAAGCGCTCGAAGCCCGAGTAGCACAGGAAGTGCCGGTTGGCGGCGCGGCCGAAGAGCGTCATGCCCAGTCGCGTGGCCAGTTCATGGCCCATGGCAGTGACGCCATTGCGCGAGACGACGATGGGCACGCCCATCTGCGCCGCCTTCATCACCATCTCGCTGGTGAGCCGGCCCGTCGTGTAGAAGGCCTTGTCGGCGCCACCGATGCCGTGCAGGCCCATCCAGCCAGCGATGGTGTCGATGGCGTTGTGGCGGCCCACGTCTTCCACGAAGTAGAGCTTCTCGCAGCCGCCACCTGGCTGCAGTCCGAAGAGGGCACAGCCGTGCACCGAGCCGGCCTTGCGGTGGATGCTGTCCTGCTGGCGCATCGTCTCCAGCATGCGGTGCAGCGTGCTCTGGCGAATGCGTGCCGTGGCCGCGCTGGGCAGGCGCACGGTGTCCAGTTGCGTCATCGCGTCGCCGAAGACCGTGCCTTGGCCACAGCCGGTGGTGACCACGCGCTGCGCAGTCTTGGCTTCGATCTCGCTGACACCCGCGTGCGTGCGCACGGCTGCGGCGCCCACGTCCCAGTCGACGGTGATCGACTCGACCTCCTGCACGCGCTCGATCAAGCGCTGGTTGCGCAGGTAGCCCAGCACCAGCAGTTCGGGGCAGGCACCCAGCGTCATCAGCGTGACAAGTTCGCGCTTGTCAATGAAGACGGTCAGCGGCCGCTCGGCGGGGATGTGGATGCTGCGGCGCTCGCCGTACTCGTCGAGGATGGTGATCTCGCGCAGCAGCTCGCACTGCGCGGCCGTGAGACGCGGCGCCCCGGCCACCGGCAGCAGCGCCGTCACGGCGGCTGCTGGCGGGGCTTCAGGGCTCGATGCGCTCGCGGCCACGGGCCGGGCCTTACTTCTTGGCAGCCGGCGCGGCAGGCGCAGCCGGGGCCGCAGGCGCGGCAGCCGTCACGGCTGCAGGGGCGGCGCCAGGGGCGGCGGCCGGCGCGGGCGGTGTGTAGACGAAGGGGCCGGGGTCGGCGCAAGGCGGCGTGGCGGTGGCGGGCTTGGTTTCCTTGCCGGCCTTCTTGGCCTGCTCGTAGTAGGTCTTGGCCACACGCTCCATCGAAAGACAGAGCTTGTAGCCGTCCACCTTGCCGGTGTGCGCCGTCTTGGCGGCAGCCTCGGCCGCCTTGGCCTTGGCTTCGTCGCTCAAGGGCGGCAGCTTGGCCTGGGCGGCCACCGACAAGAGGGCCAGCGCGGCGCCGGCGAGGAACAGGTTCTTCTTCATGGGAGTCATCGTCCTTCTAGCGTCAGTCGGCGTGGCCCGAGGCGGGCGCGCCCAGCGGCGCAGCCTGGCCCGAGCGCTGGGCCGGGATGCGGCCGGCGCGCACGTCGTCGTACCACAGGCGGTGATGTTCCTTGGCCCAGCCTTCGTCCACGTAGCCGGTGCGCATGGCGCTGTAGGCGCCCTTCATGCCGATGGTGCCCATGTAGATGTGGCCGAGGAACATGGCCATCATCAGCACGCCAGCCACCGCGTGCACCATGTGCGCGATCTGCATGTCGCTGCGCAGGTAGGCCATGCCGGGCACGAGCATGTTCAGCACCAGGCCCGAGGCCACGACGATGAAGCCCAGCACCAGCACGCCGCCCCAGAAGACGATCTTCTCGCCAGCGTTGAAGCGGTGCGAGGGCACCTCTTCCGCGCCGAAGAGGCCGCCGGCGCTCTTGATCCACTTCCAGTCGTCGGCCGAAGGCCAGTTGTCCTTGATGAAGGTGACGAGCACGATCACCAGCGACACCGCGAACAGCGGCCCCGCGAAGTTGTGCAGGTTCTTCAGCGCGTAGGTCAGCCAGCCGAAGAGCGTGCCCCCCAGGATGGGCAGCAGGAAGAACTTGCCCCAGGCCATGATCACGCCCGAGACGGCCAGCGCCACGAAGGCGATCGCGTTGGTCCAGTGGGCGGCGCGCTCCAGCGGCGTGAAGCGCTCGATCTTGCGCCCGGTGTCGGGCTCGTGCCCGCCCAGCGTGCCCTTGGCCCGGTAGAACAGACCCATGGCCACCACCACGATGAGCAGCAGCGAACCGCCGTAGGGCAGGATCCACTGGTTGCGCACCTGGCGCCAGGCTTCGCCGGCGGTGGTGAACTTGGAGCCGGGGTACTGCACGAAAGGCTGGATGAGCACACCCTTCTCGGCACCGGGCAGCGAAGTCAGACCCCCCGTTTCTCGCACGGCACGCCACACCGGCGCGTTGTTGCCGGGCTGGGACTTGTTGCGCTCGGCGTTGCTCTCGTCGGCACGCGGCTCGGCCGGTGCCACGAAGCCGGCCGGCGGGCCGTTCTTGGCTGCCGGGGCCTCGGCGGCAGGCGCCGCCGGCGCCTGGGCCGGGGCGGCTTGCTGCGCCTGCACCGGGCCCAGAGCGGCCACCGCCAGTGCCAAGCCGCCGAGCAGGATTCGGATCGATGTCGTCATGGGGTCTCCCCGTGTCGCAGAGCGCGCAGGCTCAGGGTGCGCTGGCGCGGCTATACTCGTTCTGGCCGTTCTGGGCGCGCGTGCTGAGCTGGCGCTCCCAGGCCTTCGAATCGCCCTCTTTCCACGTGCCGGCGGTGTTGGAACTGTTCGCCGTGGCGTAGGGGGCCTGGTCGCTCTTGCGCTGGCCCGAGGTCTGCGGCTTCTCGGTGCAGGCCGACAGGGCCACAGCGGCCGCCAGAGCGGCCACGCTCATCCAGGCAGCCCTCATGACTTGGTCCCGGTGCTCTGCGCACCGCCCGTGGGTTTGCCGTAGGCCGTGCCCCAGCCCCAGACCTCGCTGCCCTTGCCGCGCGTCAGCACGCGGGTGCGGAAGATATCGGCCACGACATCGCCGTCGCCACCCAGCAGGGCCTTGGTGCTGCACATCTCGGCGCAGGCCGGCAGCTTGCCTTCGGCCAGGCGGTTGCGGCCGTACTTCTCGTTCTCGGCGGCGCTGGTGTTCTCTTCCGGGCCACCGGCGCAGAAGGTGCACTTATCCATCTTGCCGCGCAGGCCGAAGGTGCCGTTGGTGGGGAACTGCGGCGCGCCGAAGGGGCAGGCGTAGCTGCAGTAGCCGCAGCCGATGCAGGTGTCCTTGTCGTGCAGCACCACGCCTTGTTCGGTGCGGTAGAAGCAGTCGACCGGGCACACGGCCATGCAGGGCGCGTCGCTGCAGTGCATGCAGGCCACCGAGATGCTGCGCTCGCCGGGCAGGCCGTCGTTGAGGGTGACCACGCGGCGGCGGTTCACGCCCCAGGGCACGTCGTTCTCGGCTTTGCACGCGGTGACGCAGCCGTTGCACTCGATGCAACGCTCGGCGTCGCAGATGAACTTCATTCTTGCCATGTTCTGAACTCCAGTAGATCGATGGTCGTCAGGCGGGGGTCTTCAAGCCGCCCGCTCAGGCCGTGGCCTTCTCGATCTGGCACACCGTGGTCTTGGTCTCTTGCATCATCGTGACGCTGTCGTAGCCGTAGGTCGTGGCCGTGTTGACGGCCTCGCCGCGCACGACCGGCGCCGAGCCTTCGGGGTAGTAGGGCTTCAGGTCGACACCGCCCCAGCGCCCCGAGAAGTGGAAGGGCAGGAACACGGTCTCGGCGTCCACACGCTCGGTCACCAGCGCCTTCACGCGGATGCCCTGGAAGCCGGCCACACCTTCCATCGGCGGCGTCTTCACCCAGACGTAGTCGCCGTTGCGGATGCCGCGGTCGTTGGCCGCACGCGGGTTCAGCTCGACGAACATGTCCTGCTGCAGTTCGGCCAGCCACTTGTTCGAGCGCGTCTCCTCGCCGCCGCCCTCGTACTCCACCAGGCGGCCGCTGGTCATGATCAGCGGGTACTTCTTGCCGACGTCCTTGTTGGCGTCCTGCACGGTCTTGTAGAGCGTGGGCAGGCGCCAGAAGGCCTTGCGGTCGTCGTGCGTCGGGTACTTGGCCACCAGGTCGGGGCGGTTGCTGTACAGCGGCTCGCGGTGCTTCGGGATCGGATCGGGGAAGTTCCACACCACGGCGCGTGCCTTCGCGTTGCCGAAGGGGTGGCAGCCGTGCACCTGCATGGCCACGCGGATGATGCCGCCCGAGGGGTCGGTCTTCCAGTTCTTGCCTTCGGCGGCTTTCTGCTCCGCTTCGGTGAGGTCGCCCCACCAGCCCAGCTTCTTCAGCAGCAGGTGGTCGAACTCGGGGTAGCCGGTGGTCAGGTCGGCGCCCTTGCTGTGCGAACCATCGGCAGCCAGCAGGCTGACACCGTCGCGCTCCACGCCGAAGTTCGCGCGGAAGTTGCCGCCGCCTTCCATCACGTGCACGCTGGTGTCGTAGAGGTTGGGGCTGCCCGGGTGCTTCATCTCGGGCGTGCCGTAGCACGGCCAGGGCAGGCCGAAGTACTCGCCGTCGAGCTTGTAGCCGGTTTCCTTGTCGATGCCGCCCTTGGCCTTCAGCGTCTTCACATCGAAGACGTGCATGTTGCGCATGTGGGCCTTCAGGCGCTCGGGGCTGTGGCCGCTGTAGCCGATGGTCCAGACGCTCTTGTTGATTTCGCGCAGGATGGACTCGGTCTCGGGCTCTTCCATGCCGCCCTTGCCCTTGACCATCTTGAAGTTCTTGACCAGCTCGTTCTTGAAGCCGAGCTTCTCGGCCAGCTGCGTCATGATCATGTGGTCGGTGCGGCTCTCCCACAGCGGCTCGATGACCTTCTCACGCCACTGGATGCTGCGGTTCGAGGCGGTGATGGAGCCGCTGGTCTCGAACTGCGTGGTGGTGGGCAGCAGGTAGACCTCGCGCTTGGCGTTCAGGTCTTCGGCCTTGCCCGGCATGGCCGCCATGGCGGCGGTGGCACTGGGGAAGGGGTCGACCACGACGAGCAGGTCGAGCTTGTCCATCGCGCGCTTCATTTCCAGGCCGCGCGTCTGCGAGTTCGGCGCATGGCCCCAGAAGAACAGGCCCCGCAGGTTGCTTTCCTGGTCGATGAGCTCGTTCTTCTCGAGCACACCGTCGACCCAGCGCGACACGGTCATGCCGCTCTTGGTCATCATGCCGGGCGCGTACTGCTTCTTGATCCACTCGAAGTCCACGCCCCAGGTGGCCGCGAAGTGCTTCCACGAACCTTCGGCCAAGCCGTAGTAGCCGGGAAGGCTGTCGGGATTGGGGCCCACGTCGGTGGCGCCCTGCACGTTGTCGTGGCCGCGGAAGATGTTGGTGCCGCCGCCGCTCTTGCCCACGTTGCCCAGCACCAGCTGCAGCAGGCAGGACGTGCGCACCACGGCGTTGCCGGTGGTGTGCTGCGTCTGGCCCATGCACCACACGATGGTGCTGGGGCGGTTCTCGCTCATGATCTTGGCCACCTTGTAGGTGGTGGCCTCGTCCACGCCACAGGCTTCCTTGACCTTGTCAGGGGCCCACTGGGCCAGCACTTCCTCGCGGACCTTCTCCATGCCGTAGACACGGTCCTCGATGTACTTCTTGTCTTCCCAGCCGTTCTTGAAGATGTGCCACATCACGCCGTACATGAACGGGATGTCGCCGCCCGAGCGCAGGCGCACGTATTCGTCGGCCTTGGCCGCCGTGCGCGTGAAGCGCGGGTCGACCACGATCATCTTGCAGCCGGTTTCCTTGGCATGCAGCATGTGCAGCATGCTCACCGGGTGGGCTTCAGCGGCGTTGCTACCGATGTACATCGCCGCCTTGGCGTTCTGCATGTCGTTGTAGCTGTTGGTCATGGCGCCGTAGCCCCAGGTGTTCGCAACGCCAGCCACCGTGGTGCTGTGGCAGATGCGGGCCTGGTGGTCGGTGTTGTTCGTGCCCCAGAAGCTGACGAACTTGCGCAGCAGGTAGGCCTGCTCGTTGTTGAACTTCGACGAGCCGATGAAGAACATCGAATCGGGGCCGCTCTGCTGGCGCAGCTCTTTCATCTTGGCCGCGATGCCGTTCAGCGCCTCGTCCCAGGTGATGCGCACGTACTTGTTGCCCACCAGCTTCATCGGGTACTTCAGGCGGAACTCACCGTGGCCGTGCTCGCGCAGGGCCGCGCCCTTGGCGCAGTGCGCACCCAGGTTGATGGGGCTGTCGAACACCGGCTCCTGGCGCACCCAGACGCCGTTCTCCACGACTGCGTCCACAGCGCAGCCCACCGAGCAGTGGCCGCAGATGGTGCGCTTGACTTCCACCTTCTTGGCGCCGCCCTCGGCCGGTTTGGCATCAGAGGCCTGGGCCTTCTTCACCAAGGTGAGTTGCGAGACGGCGATGCCGGCGCCCACGCCCAGGCCACTGCGGCGCAGGAAGGCGCGGCGGTCCATGGTGGGGATGGCGCGCGACACACCGCGGGCCAGGGTGGACACCAGGCGCGACGAGGCGGCGCCGGTGGCTTGGGACTTGCGAGTCAACAACATGGGGCTGTCCTTGATGAGGGCCAGGAACTCGGGGGCCAGGGTCAGACGCGGGCGGTCTGGTAGTAGCGCTTGATGTGTTCGGTGACGCGGTAGACGCCGTCCTTCTCGGCGGCGGCCGCGGCCTGCACTTCGGCCGGCGCCTCGCTCTTCACCGCGGGCAGCACAGCCGCCACGGCAGCCAGGGCGCCCACACCACCAGCCCCGGCGAACATGCGCCGGCGCGTGAGGGTGGAACTGTCGGGGGAGGTGGTGTCGGGCTTGGTGCTCATGGGTCTCTCCTGCGGGGGCGCGCCTATGCGGACGCATGCATAGCTACCCCGGTATTACCCTGGCTGGCAGGCGTGGCTTCAATCCGTGTCCACCCGAGGGTGATGCGACAAGTTGTCGCAAGGTCTGTCAGCTTCGAGAAAGCCATGCCGGCGGCACCGCGAACCCGGGTCTTCCACGGCGCACCGCTGCCAACGCGGACCTAGAATCCGCGGCCTTTCGGCAGGCCCGCAGGGTCCGCCGCCCCCAGCCCAGACGCATCGCCATGGACGCCCAGCCCACCCTTCACGTGGCCGTGCAGATCGACCGCCAGCACCAGCCCAACCGCTGGGAAGACTGGCGTTTCCGCGTGGTGGACGTGCTGCTCGACGAAGGCCAGTTCGGCAGCACGCCGCGCCTGCTGCGAGATGACGGCAAGACCGCCAGCTTCCTGTTCCCGCAGATGCCGGTGCGCCTGCACCGCGACGAGGCCGAGGGCTATTACCTGAACCTGAGTTCGGGCACCCCGGTGTGGTTCGTGATGTGGCGGCGGCAGGACGGCGAAGGCGCCGCGGCACCCACGGCGACGCCGCTGTTCGTGACCGTCTCGTACCACGAGGCCGGGCGCCTGCTCGATGCGCAGGAGCAGGTGGACAACATCCCGCTGCCGCCCGAAGTGCAGGCCGCGCTGCAGGCCTACACCGACGAGCACTACCGCCCCGAGCCGCGCAAGCGCCGCCGGCCGCAGAGCTTCATCGCCCCGGGCGAGCGCGCGGCCGGCGACGGCCCGCCCAGCGAGTAGACCCGCCATGGCCGACGAAGCCGACAGCAACTTCTTCAGCCGCTGGTCGCGGCGCAAGGTGGCGGTGCGTGAAGGCCTGCCGGTGCCGCCGATGCCCGAAGCGCCACCGCCCGCGCTTGCCCGCCAGGCCGCACCTGCGCCTGCGGCCGTGGCGCTGCCGGCCGGCGCGGCCACCGCCGATGCCGCACCGCCAGCCCCGCAGCCACCGCCGCCTCCGCCAGCCCCCACACTGGCCGACGTGGCCGAGCTCACGCCGCAATCCGACTACACCCGCTTCGTGGCCCAGGGCGTCACGCCCGAGGTGAAGAACGCGGCGCTGAAGAAGCTGTTCACCGACCCGCACTTCAACGTGATGGACGGGCTGGACATCTACATCGACGACTACGGCAAGCCCGACCCCCTGCCCGCCGGCATGCTGCGCCAGATGGTGCAGTCGCAGGCGCTGCGGCTGTTCGCCGACGAAGACGAGGCTGCCGCCAAGGCCCAAGCCGAAGCGCAGGCCCCACTTGCAGCGGCGGCCCCGCACGCCCTGTCCCACGCCACCGAAGCCGACGCCGCGCCCAGCGCCACCCTGGCCGAGGCCGACCCCACCCCAACTGCTGCCGCCGATGAAGACACTGCTGTGCAACTGCAACCAGACGATGACGCTGGACGCGCCGGCCCTGAGCCAGGCGCTGGCCAAGACGCCGGGCGCCAGCACTGAGGGGCTGGAGACCGTCCACACCCTGCTGTGCCGGCGCGAGGCAGGTGCTTTTCAACGCGCGGCCAAGGCCACCGGTGCCAGCGGCGATGAACTGCTGGTGGCCTGCACCCAGGAGAGCCGCCTCTTCCTGGAACTGAACGACGAGACCGAAGGCGCGGCGCGGGTCACCGAACGGCCCATCCACTTCGTCAACCTGCGCGAGACCGGCGGCTGGGGCGCCGACGGCGGCAGCGCCATGGCCAAGATGGCCGCGCTGATCGCGGCGGCGCAACTGCCCGCGCCCGAGCCGGTGCCCACCGTCACCTACCGCTCGCAAGGCCGCTGCCTCGTCATCGGGCCGGCGGCTGCGGCGGAAGAAGCAGCGGCTCTGCTGGAAGACAAGCTCGATGTCAGCGTGCTGGTCAGCGGCGGCGCGGCGGCGTCCACCCCCATCGGCCAGCGCCACGCACGCGCCACCAGCAACGGCCGCGTCACCTCGCTGCGCGGCTGGCTCGGCAACTTCGAGGTGCAGTGGGAAAGCGGCAACCCCATCGACCTGGACATCTGCACGCGCTGCAACGCCTGCGTGATGGCCTGCCCCGAAGGCGCGATCGGGATGGACTACCAGGTCAACCTCGACGCCTGCACCAAGCACCGCGATTGCGTTCGCGTCTGCGATGCCGCCGGCGCCATCGATTTCAGCCGCGAGCCCATCGCGCACGAAGAGAACTTCGACCTCGTGCTCGACCTGCGCGCCGAGCCCGCCTACACGCAGCACCAGCCGCCGCAGGGCTACTTCTCCGTGCCCGGCGCCACCGATGCACGCGCCCTGCAGGCTGCCGTGCTGAAGCTGCGTGAGCTGACCGGCGAGTTCGAGAAACCCAAGTTCTTCAAATACACGCACAAGCTCTGCGCGCACAGCCGTAACGAGCAGACCGGCTGCACGGCCTGCATCGACGTCTGCAGCACCAAGGCCATCCGCAGCGACGCCTCACGCAAGGGCAAGACCAAAGGCGAGTTGGCCGGTGGCGTGATCGTCGAGCCCTACCTCTGCGTGGGCTGCGGCGCCTGCAGCACGGTGTGCCCCAGCGGCGCCATGGCCTTCGCCTACCCCGGCACGGTGGACCAGGGCCGGCGCCTGCGCACCCTGCTCACCGCCTACGCGCACGCCGGCGGGCCGGCGAAGAACGGCCCGGCCGCGCTGCTGCTGCACAGCGAAGGCGCCGGCGCGCGCCAGATCGAGGCCCTGGGCCGCGCCACGCGTGCGCCGCGCAAGCTGGCGCTGCAAGGCGTGCCCGCCCGCGTGCTGCCGGTGGCGCTGTGGCACACCGCCAGCGTGGGCCTGGACTTGTGGCTCACCGCGATCGCCCAGGGCGCGAGCCAGGTGTGGGTGCTGCTCACCGAAGAAGAGGCGCCTGAGTACCGCCAGGCGCTGCGCGAGCAGATGGACGTGGCGCAGGCCGTGCTGACCGGCCTGGGCTACAGCGGCACGCACTTCGCGCTGATCGAAGCCGCCGACCTGCCCGCGCTGGACGCTGCGCTGCGCCAGCCGCCCGCCACCACCGTCAAGCGCGCCGCGGCCTACGCCGCGCAGGCCGAGAAGCGCGCCACGCTGGAACTCGCCATCGACCACCTGCTGGCCCAGGCCCCGCAGCCGGTTGACGAAGTGCCGCTGCCCGCGGCCGGCGCGCCCTTCGGCACGCTGCAGGTCAACGCCGACAAGTGCACGCTGTGCCTGAGCTGCGTCAGCGCCTGCCCCGAGGCCGCGCTGGCCGACAACCCCGAAGCGCCGCAGCTGCGCTTCATCGAGAAGAACTGCGTGCAGTGCGGCCTGTGCGCCACCACCTGCCCCGAAGACGCCATCACGCTGCAGCCGCGGCTGTGGCTGGCCGATGGCGGCAAGGCGCGCAAGAACGCGCGTGTCATCGCCGAAGCGAAGCCCTGGGTCTGCGTGAAATGCAGCAAGCCCTTTGGCACGGTGCGCGCCATCGAGAACATGATCAGCAAGCTCTCGGGCCACGCCGCCTTCCAGGGCGCCGCGGTCGAGCGCCTGAAGATGTGCAGCGACTGCCGCGTGGTGGACATGTACAGCAACCCCAACGAAGTGCGCATCACCGACCTATGAGCACCGCCCACGTCAACTTCGCCCCTGCCGGCGACACCGAAGAACTCGAACGCGCCGAGCTCTACGGCCTGCTCGCCCGCCTGTGGCTGGCGCCGCCCGATGCGGCGCTGCTGGAGCAGTTCCGCGTGGCCGTGACGCAGGCGCCCGAAAGCGGTGCCTTCCTCGAAGGCCCGTGGGAAGCGCTGGTCGCCGCCTTCCGCAGCACCACGCCGGACGCCGCGGCCGACGAGCACAACGCGCTCTTCCACGGCGTGGGCAAGCCCGAAGTCTTTGCCTACGGCTCCTACTACCTGGCTGGCTACCTGAACGAGAAACCGCTCGCCGCACTGCGCACCGACCTGGCCGCGCTGGGCCTCACGCGCGAAGAAGGCGCGCTGGAGACCGAAGACCACATCAGCTACGTGCTGGAGGTGATGCGCTATCTCATCGCCGGCGACGACGTGGCCGTGTGCAACCTGGAGCAGCAGCGCCGCTTCTTCCGCACGCACCTGCAGCCCTGGGTGGCGCAGCTGTGCGAGGCCGTCATCAACCACCCGCGCGCCCGCACCTGGGCCGCGGTGGCCGTGTTCACACGCGAGTTCATCGCGGTGGAGACGCAGGCCTTCGACATGCTGGAGCTCTGATGAGCAGCTTGCCCGCCAAAATCGACCCGCAAGACATCACCGGCCTGGTGCTCGCCGGCGGCCGGGGCAGCCGCATGGGTGGTGTCGACAAAGGCCTGCAGAACTTCCGCGGCCTGCCGCTGGCGATGAACGCGCTGCTGCGCCTGCAGTTGCAGGTGGGCCACGTGCTCATCAATGCCAACCGCAACCTGGCGGCGTATGAATCGATGGGCGTGCCGGTGTGGCCAGACCCCATCGGTGACTTCGCCGGTCCGCTGGCGGGCTGGCTGGCCGGGCTGGAGCGCTGCGAGACGCCCTACCTCGTGACCGTGCCCTGCGACACGCCGAACTTCCCCACCGACCTGGTGGAAAAGCTCGCCGCTGCGCTGGTGGCCGAAGGCGCCGACATCGCGATGGCCGCCACGCAGGAGGACGGCCAGGTGCAGGTGCAGCCGGTGTTCTGCCTGCTCAAGACCGAGCTGATGGAGAGCCTCGTGGCCTACCTGCATGCCGGCCAGGCCAAGATCGACCGCTGGACGGCGCAGCACCGCTGCACGACGGTGGTGTTCGATGACGCGGCGGCCTTTGCCAACGCGAACACGGTGCAGGAACTGGCGCAGTTGCAGGCCTGAGCGCAGGCTGCGGCAGCGCGCGGGCAGCCGCCCTCAGCGCGCTGCGAGGCGGAACGAGGCCACCGCCGAGACGAGCTGCTGCGCCTGCTGGCGCAGGCTGTCGGCGGCCGCGGCGCCCTGCTCCACCAGCGCCGCGTTCTGCTGCGTCACCTGGTCCATCTGGCTGACGGCCTGGCCCACCTGCGCCACGCCCTGCGCCTGCTCGGAGCTGGCGCTGGTGATCTCGGCCACCACGTCGGAAACGCGCTGCACCGCGGTGACGATGTCTTCCATGCGCTCACCGGCCTGGGCCACCAGTTGCGTGCCCTGGCCCACGCGCTCCACGCTGGTGTCGATAAGCGACTTGATCTCGCGCGCCGCCTCGGCGCTGCGCTGGGACAGCACACGCACCTCGCCCGCCACCACCGCAAAGCCGCGGCCCTGCTCGCCGGCGCGCGCAGCCTCCACGGCCGCGTTCAGCGCCAGGATGTTGGTCTGGAAGGCGATGCCGTCGATGGTGCCGACGATCTCGGCAATGCGGCGGCTGCTGTCCTCGATGCCCCGCATCGTCTCCACCACCTGGCCCACCACCTCACCACCCTGCCGCGCCACCGTGCTGGCACCGGCCGCCAGCTGGTTGGCCTGGCGGGCGTTATCGGCGTTCTGCTGCACCGTGGTGCTCAGTTGCTCCATCGAAGCGGCAGTCTGCTGCAGCGAGCTGGCCTGCTCTTCGGTGCGCTGGCTCAGGTCGGCATTGCCCTGCGCGATCTCGGAACTGGCCGTGGCCACGCTTTCGGCATTGCCCCGCACGCTGCCCACCACCTGCACCAGCTGGTTCTGCATGCGCTGCAGGCCGGCGAGCAGGCGGCCGATCTCGTCGGCCCCGTCCACCGCGATGGCGCCGGTGAGGTCTCCCTCGGCCACGCGGCCCACGGCCTGGGTGGCGGCGTCCACCCGGCGCAGGGTGTTGCGCAGGATGGCGGTGGCCAGTCCCACCGTGACCAGCACCGCCAGCACGGCCAGGCCCAGCAGGGTCCACAAGGCCGTGCGGGCCTGGCCCTCGGCGGCCTCGGCGTTGGCCCTCACGAGCTTGTCGATGCGCGCAGTGAAGGCGCTGATGCTGTCTTCCGCCTGCTTGCGCGAGCGCTGCACCGTCACGTCGAGCTGCATGGCCTCTTCAAGGCGCTCGGCCTGCAGCGCGGCGATCACCTTCTCGACATCGGCTTCGTAGCGCGTCTGCTGGGCATCGATGGTATCGACATCGGTGCCGATGGAGCGGTACAACGCGGCCACGGCCGGGTCGGTGTCGTCGGCAGCGGCGGCGACCAGCGCCCGGATCTCCTGGAAGTCGGCTTCGCTGCCCTTCTTGAGATCGCGGAACTGGCGCACGCCGTCCTGCAGCCACTGCGCGCCCTCGGCAGAGCCGGCACGCTGTGCCCAGCCAGCGCGCAGCAGGCGCTGGTACTCGATGTCCTGGTCCATCAGGTTGCCGTCGATGCGCGCCACGATCACGGCCATGGGCATGTCTTCGCGCGCCATGTCGGCCAGCTCTTGCGCTTGGTCGCGGATGGTCACCAGCGCCAGGCTGCTGACCGCCACCAGCGCCCCCACCGACAACGCGAAAGCCCCACCCAACTTGCGGGCCAACGACACGGAACTCAGCGGCATGATGACTCCAGAAATGAGGGGGCTGACTGCGGGAGGTGCCGGCAGACGCTGTTTCGTGGGGAACGAGCGTCACCAGTCCGCATGGACCGGCAGACCCGCTGCAACCCATGCAGCTCTGTTTTCGGCGCTCGCTTCGCGGGGTTCAGGGGCCGTGGCGGGTTGCCGGGCTCATAAATGCGCGCTTCGGCGGTCCGCGTGAAGGATCACACGCTGGCGCCGGCTGGCACGGGCGCCTGCAGCCGCCCCTGCCCGCCGCCAAAGCTGCCCTGCACCGGCGCCACGCCGCCCGCGCGCAGCCGCACCGCGCAGTACTTGAACTCCGGGATCTCGGCCACCGGGTCCAGCGCCGGGTTCGTCAGGCGGTTGATGGCCGCCTCGAACCAGCAGAAGGCCACGAACACCGCGCCCGGCGGCGTGCCTTCGTCGGCGCGGGCGTAGAGGCTCACCTCGCCGCGGCGCGATTGCAGCGTCACCAGCCCGCCCGGCACCACGCCCAGGGCCGCCAGGTCCTGCGGGTGCAGCAGGGCCACCGGGTCGGGTTCCAGTGCGTCGAGCACGCCGCTGCGGCGCGTCATGCTGCCGGTATGCCAGTGCTCCAGCTGCCGGCCGGTGATGAGCACCTGCGGGTACTCGGCATCGGGCCGCTCGTCAGCCGGGATCAGCTGCGCCGGCACGAACAGCGCCTTGCCGCCGGGCCGGGGGAAGTGGTCGGTGAAGACCACGCGTTCGCCCGGCGCTTGGGCATCGGTGCAGGGGTAGGTGACCGCGCCTTCGCGCTGCAGCCGCGCCCAGCTCAGGCCCTGCAGCGTGGGCATGAGCTGGCGCATCTCGTCGAAGACGCGGCCGGCGGCGGCGTCGCAGTCGGTGGGCGTGGCGCCGTAGGCGCGCCAGTCCAGCCCCAGGTGCCCGGCCATCGCAGTCAGGATCCAGAGGTCTTGCCGCGCCTGCCCCGGCAGGCCCAGCGCGCGGCGGCCCAGTTGCACCAGGCGGTCGGTGTTGGTGAAGCTGCCGGTCTTCTCAGCAAAGGCGCTGGCCGGCAGCACCACGTCGGCGAGGCACGCCGTTTCGGTGAGGAAGAGGTCCTGCACCACCAGCATGTCCAGCTGGGCCATCGCCTCGCGGGCGTGGGTGGCGTCGGGGTCGCTCATCGCGGGGTTCTCGCCCATCACGTACAGGCCCTTCAGGCGGCCTGCCTCGGCGGCCCGCATGACTTCCACCACCGTCAGTCCCTTCTCGGCGTCCAGCGCCTCGGGCGCCACGCCCCACAGCGCAGCCGCGGCGGCGCGCGCGGCGGGGTCGCCCACCGGGTGGTAGTCGGGGTACATCATGGGGATCAAGCCCGCGTCGCTCGCGCCCTGCACGTTGTTCTGCCCGCGCAGCGGGTGCAGGCCGGTGCCGGGGCGGCCGATCTGCCCCGTCATCAGCGCCAGCGCGATGAGGCAGCGTGCGTTGTCGGTGCCGTGCACGTGCTGGCTGACGCCCATGCCCCACAGGATCATGCTGCCGCGGCTCTTCGCATACAGGCGCGCCACGGTGCGCACGGTCTCCGGTGCGATGCCGGTGACGGCCGCCATGGCCTCGGGGCTGAAGCCGCGCAGGTTCTCGGCGAAGGCCTCGAAGCCCTCGGTGCGTTCGGCGATGAAACGCGTGTCGGTCAGGCCCTCTTCGACGATCACGTGCATCAGCGAGTTCAGCAGCGCCACGTCGGTGTCAGGCCTGAAGGCCAAGTGGTGCGCGGCGTGGCGGCACAGCTCGCTGCGGCGCGGGTCCATCACCACCAGCTGCGTGCCCTGTTTCACCGCGTTCTTGATCCAGGTGGCGGCCACTGGGTGGTTCACCACCGGGTTGGCGCCGATGACGATCACCACCTCGGCCTGCATCACGTCCATCACCGGGTTGCTGACGGCGCCGGAGCCTATGCCCTCCAGCAGCGCGGCCACGCTGCTGGCGTGGCACAGGCGGGTGCAGTGGTCGACGTTGTTGCTGCCGAAGCCCAGGCGCACCAACTTCTGGAAGAGGTAGGCCTCCTCGTTGCTGCCCTTGGCGCTGCCGAAGCCGGCCAGGGCCCGCGGGCCGTGGGTGTTGCGCAGATGGCGCAGCGTGCCGCCGGCCAGCGCGAGCGCCTCTTCCCAGCTGGCCTCGCGGAACTGCGCGCGCGCCGAGGCGGGGTCGGTGGCGGCGCGGGGGTCTTTGGGCGCGTCGGCGCGGCGGATCAAGGGCACCGTCAGGCGCTGCGGGTGGCGCGCATAGTCGAAGCCGTAGCGGCCCTTCACGCACAGCCGGCCTTCGTTGGCAGGGCCGCCGCGGCCTTCCACGTGCAGGATCTGGTCGTCCTTGACGTGGTAGCTCACCTGGCAGCCCACGCCGCAATAGGGGCAGAGGCTGTCCACCACCCGGTCGGCCGCTTGCAGCGCCACGCCGCCGGCCGGCGCCAGCGCGCCGGTGGGGCAGGCCTGCACGCACTCACCGCAGCCCACGCAGCTGCTGCTGCCCAGGGCGTCGCCCATGTCGAAGACGATCTGCGCCGCCGCGCCGCGGTGGGCCAGGCCGATGACCTCGTTGACCTGCTCGTCGCGGCAGGCACGCACGCAGCGTGTGCACTGGATGCAGGCGTCCAGGTTCACGGCGATGGCGGGGTGGCTGGTGTCGCTGCGTGGGCGTTCGGCCGCGGGCTTGGGCGTGAAGCGCGAGCCTGCCACGCCGAGCTTCTGCGCCCAGGCCAGCAGTTCGTTGTCGGCCTTGTGCGGGGCCGCGGGCGCATCGGCCAGCAGCAGTTCCAGCACCAGGCGCTGCGCGCTCTGCGCGCGCGGGCTGGCGGTCTGCACCACCAGGCCCGGCGTGGCCACGCGGCAGCAAGAGGCCGCCAGCGTGCGTTCGCCCTGCACTTCCACCACGCAGGCGCGGCAGTTGCCCTCGGGCGCCTGGCCTTCGCGGTGGCACAGGTGGGGCACCTGGATGCCGAGTTCCTTTGCCAGCGCCCACAGCGTCTGGCCGGGGCGGGCCAGCACCTGGCGCCCGTCGATCTGCACGGGCACGGTCGGTGCGCTCAAGGCGCTTTCGGATTCACGGCTGAAGGCGTTCATCGCGCCAGCTCCTGCGGGAAGTGGCGCAGCACGCTGTCGAAGGCATTCGGCGCGGCCTGGCCCAGGCCGCAGATGCTGGCTTCGCGCATCACGCTGCCGAGTTCGGCCAACAGTTCGGCGGGCCAGGCCTCGCCGGCCATCAGGCGGCTGGCCTGCGTGGTGCCCGCACGGCAGGGTGTGCACTGGCCGCAGCTTTCGTGTTCGAAAAAGCGCATGACGTTGCGCGCGGCATCCACCGCGCGGTCGGTGTGGCCCAGCACGATGACGGCGGCGCTGCCGATGAAGGCGCCATGCGGCTGCAGGGTGTCGAAGTCCATGGGCACGTCGGCCAGTGCCGCGGGCAGGATGCCGCCGCTGGCCCCGCCCGGCAGGTAGCCGTAGAGCGTGTGGCCTTCGGCCATGCCGCCGCAGTACTCGTCGATCAACTCGAGCAGCGTGATGCCGGCCGGCGCCAGCTTGACGCCGGGCTTGCGCACGCGGCCGCTGACCGAGAAGCTGCGCAGCCCGCGCCGACCGTGGCGGCCGTGGGCGGTGTAGGCCTCGGGGCCTTCGGCCAGCAGTCGCGCCACCCAGTACAGCGTCTCGCCGTTGTGCACCAGCGTCGGCCGGCCGAAGAGGCCTCGCTCGGCCACGTAGGGCGGGCGCAGGCGCGGCAGGCCGCGGCGGCCTTCGATGGATTCGAGCATCGCCGACTCTTCGCCGCAGATGTAGGCGCCAGCGCCGCGGCGCAGCTCGATGGGCGGCAGCGGCGGCAACACGCCGGCAGCGCTGGCCGCCTGCAGCGCGGCGAGTTCACGCTGCAGCATCGCCCGCAGGCCGTGGTACTCATCGCGAAGGTAAACGGTGACGCCCGCCACGCCCACGGCCCAGGCGGCGATCAGCAGGCCTTCCAGGAAGCGGTGCGGTTCGCTTTCGAGCATGCACCGGTCTTTGAAGGTGCCGGGCTCGCCTTCGTCGAGGTTCACCGCCATCAGCCGTGGCGCGGGCTGGGCGCGCACCAGGCGCCACTTGCGCCCGGCCGGGAAACCCGCGCCGCCCAGGCCGCGCAGGCCGCCGTTTTCCAGCAGCGTGATGACCTCGTCTGGCTGGCGGTCGCCGGCCGCGCAGCCGGCCCACAGCGCGTAGCCCCCACGGGCGCGGTAGGCGGTGAAGTCTTGCTGCGCGGTGAAGTCGTCAAGGCGCAGGCCGTCCTGCAGCGCAGGTTGCGCGGCGGCCTGCACGGCTTCGGCCGTGGCCTGCGCCACGGGCCGGTGGTGCACCACGGCCACGGGCGCGGTGTCGCAGCGGCCCACGCAAGGCGCGGGGATCACGCGCACCTCTGGGCCCAGCAGGGAAGGCAGGCGCGCCAGCAGTTCGCGCGCGCCGGCCATCTCACACGCCAGGCTGTCGCACACGCGCACGGTGAGCGCAGGTGCAGCCGGTACGCGGCCCTCCGCGTCTTCGCGCACGATGTCGAAGTGGTGGTAGAAGCTCGCGACCTCGTAGACCTCGGCCTGCGACAGCCGCATCAGCGCGGCCAGTGCCGCCAGGTGCGGCGTGGCGAGCTGGCCGAAGTGGTCTTGCAGCGTGTGCAGGTGCTCGATGAGCAACTCGCGCCGGTGTGGCCCGGGGCCGATCAGCGCGGCCACCGCGTCACGGTGCTGCGGGTCCACCACGCGGCCCTTGGGCGCCTGGCGGCGGCGCTGGCGTTGCGCCTCGGTGGAGACTTCGGCACCCGAGGCAGGCACCGGCACGATGGGGATGACAACAGCGTTCATGGTCTGCGGCGGATCATTCCGACACCGCAGCGGGCTGTCCAATGGCTTTGATGAACCGCGCCATTCACGGCGCTGATCGATGCCCCTCAGGGCCCCTCAGGCCTGCACGGTGCCCGAGGACAGCGGCCCCGTGTGCGCGGCCGCCTCGGCCAGCCACGCCGGGTCTAACGCCAGGGCCAGCGCGGCCTGCAGCGCACGCGAAGCCGGATGGCCGCGCGCCGTCATGAAGCCGATGGGCGTGCGCAACACGGGCGCGGTGAGCGGCCGCGCTTCCAGGCCCGCATGGGCGGCCAGCGTGTCCACCAGCGCACCCGGCAGCACCGCCGCCAGCGGGCCGCTGTGCACCGCCACCAGCAGGGCCATCACCGAATTGGTTTCCAGCGCCGGCACCACCGCCAGCCCCTGGCCGCGGAACACCTGCTCCAGGATCACGCGGTTGTGCATCTCCGGGCCCAGCAGCGCCAGCGGGCGCGCGGCGGCCTCGGGCCAGGTGATGGGCACGCCGAAGCGCAGGCCCGGGCCCGAGGTCTCGCCCACTGCCACGCGCTGCAGCAGGTGGTAGTGCTCCAGCACCTGGGGCCAGGCCTGCAGGCGATCACCGGGAAGGTCGGCCAGGCGGTCGGTGTAGCCGAGCGCGAGGTCCAGCGTCAGCCGCTCCAGGCCCGATTCCAGCTCTTGCGACGACAAAGATCGCAACTGCGGCACCAGGCCCGGGTGGCGCTCGATCAGCCGCGCCGCAAAACGTGCCGCAATCGGCTCGGCCGTGGGCACGCTGCCGATGACGAGGCGCCCGCGCGGCTGCGCGGCGCTGCCGGCCAGCTCTTGCGTCAGCCGCTCTTGCTCGTGCAGCACGCGCCGGGCGGTGGCCAGCACCTGCTCGCCTTCGGCCGTGAGGCCTTCGTACTGGCGACCGCGGCGCACGATGGGCACGCCGAAGTGCGACTCCAGCGAGCGCAGCGCATTGCTCAGCGCCGGCTGCGTGATGTGGCAGGCCGTGGCGGCGCGGCCGAAGTGGCGGTGCTGCTCCAGCGCGGCGAGGTAGCGGTAGGCGTCGAAGAGGTTCACGGCCCGTGCATTAGACCAGCCGTCCAGCAGGCCGCCGCGCTCCGGAGCACGCGCCGCGCCCGAGGGCCCCGCTGCCTAGAATTCGCGCCCATGGAAGCCCGCCCCGCCCCGGCCGAAGACTGGCCCAACGCCACCGTGCTGGTGGTCGACGACGAACCCGGCATGCGCAACTTCCTGCTCAAGACGCTGGCGCCGCGCGTGGGCCAGGTGCTGGGCGCAGGGTCGGCCGAAGAGGCCGAGGCGCTGCTGCAGAAGCACCGCTGCGACCTGCTGATCCTCGACATCACGCTGCCCGGCAAGAACGGCATCGAGTTGCTGAAGGCCCTGCGCGAGCAAGGCAATGCGTGTGAGGTGGTGCTGATCACGGCCTTCGCCGATCTCGACACCGCCATCGAGGCGCTGCGCGCCGGCGCAGGCGATTTCCTGCTCAAGCCTTTCCGCACGGCGCAGGTGCTCGGCGCGGTGCGCCAGGGCCTGGAGCGCGCGCGCCTGAAGCGCGAGAACTGGGTGCTGCGCCGCAGCCTGCACCGCCACACGCCGCCAGCCGATGGCCTGGTGGGGCGCAGCATCGTCATCAAGGGCCTGCAGGCCGCGCTGCAGCGTGTCGCCGCGGTGGACAGCACCGTGCTCCTGACCGGCGCCTCCGGCACCGGCAAGGAACTCGCGGCGCAGGCCCTGCACCGGTTGGGCAGCGGGCCTGATGCGCCTTTCGTGCCGGTGAACTGCGCGGCCATCTCGCCCATGCAGATCGAGGCCGAACTGTTCGGCAGCCCCGGGCGCGACGGCCTCTTCGTCTACGCGCAGGGCGGCACGCTCTTCCTCGACGAGATCGGCGAGATGCCGCTGCCGATGCAGGCCACGCTGCTGCGTGCGCTCGAGACGCGTTCCATCCGGCCCGTGGGCAGCCAGCAGGAGATTCCCCTGCAACTGCGCATCGTCGCCGCCACCAACCGGCCGCTGCGCAGCGAGGTGGAGGCCGGCCTCTTCCGCGCCGACCTCTACTACCGCCTGCAGGTGGTGGAGCTGAAGCTGCCGCCGCTGGCCGCGCACAAGGAAGACATCCCCGACCTGGTGGCGCACTTCATCGCCACGCTGGCGCCGCGCCTGGGCGTGCCGCCCATCGCCGTGAGCGATGACGAGATGCGCTACCTGCAGCAGTACGACTGGCCGGGCAATGTGCGCGAGCTGCGCAACCTCATCGAACGCTCGCTCATCGTCGGCGCGCTCAACGTCTCGGCGCTGTACCAGAGCCTCTCGCGCACGCACGGCGAGCCGGCACGCCTGGCGCCAGGCGACATCACCGATCTGCACACGCTGGAGAAGCGCCACATCCTGGCCGTGCTGGACAGCGTGGACGGCGACAAGACCCGTGCGGCGCAGTTGCTGGGCATCTCGCGCCGCACGCTGGAACGCCGCTGCGCGGAGTGGACCCCGGCGTGACCACGCCCACGGGCGCCCGTGCCGGCCGCGCGCTGCAGCCGGGCTGGTTCGCGCGCCTGAGCATCCGCAACAAGCTGCTGGCGCTGACGCTGCTGCCGCTGCTGGGCGTGCTGCCGCTCCTGGGCGCGGGGCTGCTGTGGTGGACCGACACCGCCATCGACGCGCTGCTGCGCACCAAGGTGCGCGCCGACCTCGCGGTGGCCCACGGCTACTTCGAGCGTGTGCTGGCCGAGGTGGGCGGCAGCGTGGGTGCGGCGGCCGAGTCGCAGGCGCTGGCTCGTGCGCTGCGCTCCCCGGCCGAGCTGCAGGCGCTGCTGCTGCGCTACGAGCGCCGCGAGCGGCTCGACTTCCTGCGCGTGCTGCCGCCCGACCCCACGCGGGCCGACAGCACCAGCGTGGAGGTGCTGGCGCCCGAGCAGCAAGGCCTGCTGAGCCCGGCGCTGCGCGAGCGCGTGGCCGTGCCGCTGCTGGACACGCGCAACGCCGCACCCACGGCCCGTGCCGTGGAAGACCGCGCCATGCTGCTGCTGGCCACGCGCGCGGTGCGCAACGACGCCGGTGAGCTCATCGGGCACCTGCAAGGCGGCGTGCTGCTCAACCGCAACCTGCCCTTCATCGACCACATCAACGAGATCGTCTACCCAGCGGGCTCGCTGCCCTTCGCCGACTGGGGCAGCAAGGGCACGGCCACGCTCTTCCTCGACGACGTGCGCATCAGCACCAACGTGCGGCTGTTCGGCGGCGTGGCCGAAGAGCGCGCCATCGGCACCCGTGTGTCGCAGAGCGTGCGTGCGGCCGTGCTGGGCCAGGGCCAGATGTGGCTGGACCGTGCCTTCGTCGTGCAGGACTGGTACGTCTCGGCCTACCTGCCCCTGGCTGACGGGCAAGGCCGGCGCGTGGGCATGCTCTATGTGGGCGTGCTGGAGCGGCCCTTCGTGCTGCTGAAGTACGCCGCGCTGGCCAGCATCGGCGTGCTTTTCTTCGGCGTGATGATCGTCGCGGCCTTCGTCAGCCTGCGCTGGGCGCGCGGCATCTTTCACCCGCTGGAGCGGATGGAAGCCACCATGCAGTGCGTGGAGGGCGGCGATCTGGGCGCGCGCGTGGGCGCGGTGGCCAACGCCGACGAGGTGGGCCGCCTGGCGCAGCACCTGGACGAGCTGCTGGCCACCATCGAAGACAACACGCGCCGACTGCAGGGCTGGAACGCCGAGCTCGACGCCAAGGTGGCCGAGCGCACGGCCGCGCTGCAGGCCGCGCAGCGCCAGCTGGTGCAGGCCGAGAAACTGGCCACCGTGGGGCAGCTGACGGCCAGCATTGCACACGAGGTGAACAACCCCATCGCGGTGATCCAGGGCAACCTCGATCTGCTGCGCGAGCTGCTGGGCGCCGAGGCCGCTTCTCGCGTGGCGCCCGAGCTCAAGCTGGTGGACGCGCAGATCGAGCGCATGCGCCTCATCGTGACGCGGCTGCTGCAGTTTGCGCGGCCGGGCGAGTTCGCGGGCTACGTGGAAGCCGTGGACACCGCACGCCTGCTCGACGATTGCCTGGTGCTGGCCGGGCACCAGATCTCGCGCGCCGGCGTGCAGGTGGAGCGCGACTTCCGCGCCACGCGCCAGCCGCCCATCAATGCGCAGGAGTTGCAGCAGGTGCTGGTGAACCTGATCGTCAATGCGCTGCAGGCCCTGCCAAGCGGCGGCACGCTGCATCTGGCCACGGCCGACGGCGGCACGGCCGAGGCGCCAGTGGTCGTGATCACGGTGGCCGACAACGGCCCGGGTCTCGCCCCTGAGTTGCTGGCGCAGCTGTTCCAGCCCTTCGTCACGCGCCGGCAAGAAGGCACGGGCCTCGGGCTGTGGATCAGCCGCGAGATCGTCGAACGCTACGGTGGCACGCTGGAAGCCGCGAACGCGCCCCAGAAAGACGACGGCGCCCCGGGGGGCGCCGTGTTCACGGTGAGGCTGAAGGCCGAGGGCTGATCAGACCGCCATCAAGCCGCAGCAGGCGTGCGGATCAGGTGGTCGAAGGCGCTGAGCGCGGCCTTGGCTCCCTCGCCCGCGGCGATGATGATCTGCTTGAACGGCACCGTCGTCGCGTCACCCGCGGCGTAGACGCCCGGCACGTTGGTGGCGCCCTTGGCGTCGACGATGATCTCGCCGTAGCGGCTCAACTCCACCGTGCCCTTGAGGAACTCGGTGTTGGGCACCAGGCCGATCTGCACGAAAACGCCGGCCAGCGGCAGGCGGTGTTCGCTGCCATCGGCACGGTTCTTGAACACCAGGCCGTCGACCTTCTGGCCATCGCCGGTGATCTCGGTGGTCTGCGCGTTGGTGTAGATCTGCACGTTGGGCAGGCTCTTGAGCTTGTTCACCAGCACGGCGTCGGCCTTGAGCTGGTCGGCGAACTCCACCACCGTCACGTGCTCCACCACGCCGGCCAGGTCGATGGCCGCTTCCACGCCCGAGTTGCCGCCGCCGATGACGGCCACCTTCTTGCCCTTGAACAGCGGGCCGTCGCAGTGCGGGCAGTAGGCCACGCCCTTGTTGCGGTACTCGGCCTCGCCGGGCACGTTGACGTTCTTCCAGCGCGCACCGGTGCTGAGGATGACGCTGCGGCCCTGCAGCACCGCGCCGTTGTCCAGCGTGACGGCGATGGTGCCCCCGGGCTGCGCCGCGGGTTCCAGCTTGGCCACGCGCTGGCCGTTCATGATGTCCACGTCATAGGCCTTGGCATGGGCTTCCAGCGCGGCGGCGAACTTCGGGCCTTGGGTTTCCAGCACGGAGATGTAGTTCTCGATGCCCAGGGTGTCGAGCGTCTGGCCGCCGAAGCGCTCGGCCACGATGCCGGTCTTGATGCCCTTGCGCGCGGCGTACACGGCCGCGGCCGCGCCGGCGGGGCCGCCGCCGACGATCAGCACGTCGAAGGTGTCTTTCTTGGAGAGCTTGGCCGCATCGCGCGCGGCGCTGCCGGTGTCCACCTTCTTCAGGATCTCGGCAATCTCCATGCGGCCGTTGCCGAAGGGCTGGCCGTTGAGGAAGACGCTGGGCACGGCCATGATCTGCCGCTGCTCCACCTCGTCCTGGAAAAGGCCGCCGTCCACGGCCACGTGCCGAACGCGCGGGTTCAGTACTGCCATCAGGTTGAGCGCCTGCACGACATCGGGGCAGTTGTGGCAGGTCAGGCTCATGTAGGTCTCGAAGACGAAGTCGCCTTCCAGCGACTTGATCTGCTCGATGACATCGGCCTCCACCTTGGGCGGGTGGCCACCGGCCTGCAGCAGCGCCAGCACCAGCGAGGTGAACTCGTGACCCATGGGGATGGCCGCGAAGCGCACGCCCATGTCGGCGCCCTGGCGCGTGATCTGGAACGAGGGGCGGCGGGCGTCACTGCCGTCGAAGCGGGCGGTGACTTTGTCATTGAGCGCCGCGATCTCGGTGATCAGCTCACGCATCTCGGCCGAGGCCGGGCGGTCATCGAGGCTGGCGATCAGCTCGATGGGGTGCTGCAGGCGCTCGAGGTAGGCCTTGAGCTGCGCTTGGATGTTGCTGTCGAGCATGGCGGCGTCCTGAGAAATCGGTGGTTCAGAAACGGCTCCGCCGGCCCGGCAGGGCCGGCGGAGCATGGGCAGGAACAAGGCTCACCACCCAATCAAGGGCCTTGCGCGGAACCGGCTTCGCCGGGCCGCTGCAAGAGCCTCCTCGGGGGGTGGCGAGCGCTAGCGAGCCTGGGGGCTCGTCAGATCTTGCCGACGAGGTCGAGCGAGGGGGTGAGGGTCTTGGCGCCTTCGTTCCACTTGGCCGGGCACACCTGGCCGGGGTTGGCGGCGGTGTACTGGGCGGCCTTGAGCTTGCGCACGGTTTCCTTCACGTCACGGGCGATCTCGTTGCTGTGGATTTCGGCCGTCTTGATCACGCCATCAGGGTTGATCACGAAGGTGCCGCGCAGCGCCAGGCCTTCTTCCGGAATATGCACGCCGAAGGCGTTGGTCAGCGTGTGGGTGGGGTCGCCCACCAGCGGGAACTTGGCCTTGCCGACGGCCGGGCTGGTTTCGTGCCACACCTTGTGCGAGAAGTGCGTGTCGGTGGTGACGATGTAGACCTCGGTCTTGAGCTTCTGGAACTCGGCGTAGTGCTCGGCCGCGTCTTCGATCTCGGTCGGGCAGTTGAAGGTGAAGGCGGCCGGCATGAAGATCAGCACCGACCACTGGCCCTTCAGGCTCTGCTCGGTGACTTCGATGAACTTGCCGTTGTGGAAGGCCTGGGTCTTGAAGGGCTGGACTTGGGTGTTGATCAGGGACATGCGAAGTGCTCCGTTGGGGTTGTAGAGAGGAGGGAAAACACTGAACAGACAAGATTCTGGCCCCAGGCGGGCATGCAGCGGATTGATTGATGGAATAAGCCCCATCGTTTTTGGCTATTGAGCTGCCACCTGGCCATGAAAAAGCCGCCCCGGGGGGCGGCTGGCGGCAGGGCGTGCAGGCTGCGGCCCGCTCAGGTGCCCTTGCTCACCGAGATGGTCGGGAACCTGGACGAAAAGTCCTTGGCCTTGGCGGCCACCTTCACGGCGACCTGGCGGGCCACGGCCTTGTAGATGGCGGCGATCTCGCCCTCGGGGTCGGCCACCACGGTGGGGCGGCCGGCGTCGGCCTGTTCGCGGATGCTCAGGTTCAGCGGCAGTGCGCCCAGGTAGCCCACGTTGTACTCGGCGGCCATCTTCTTGCCGCCATCGGCGCCGAAGATGTGCTCGGTGTGGCCGCAGTTCGGGCAGCAGTACACGGCCATGTTCTCGACGATGCCCAGGATGGGCACGCCCACCTTTTCGAACATCTTCAGGCCCTTCTTCGCGTCGAGCAGCGCGATGTCCTGCGGGGTGGTGACGATCACCGCGCCTGTCAGGGGCACACGCTGGCTCAGCGTGAGCGCGATGTCGCCGGTACCGGGCGGCATGTCGACCAGCAGGTAGTCGATGTCGCGCCAGTTGGTCTGGTTCAGCAGCTGGTCGAGCGCCTGCGTCGCCATGGGGCCGCGCCAGATCATGGCCTGGTCGGGCTCGATCAGGAAGCCGATGCTCATGACCTGCACGCCGTAGTTCTCCAGCGGCTCGATGCGCTTGCCGTCTTCGCTCTCGGGGCGGCCGCTGATGCCCATCATCATGGGCTGGCTGGGGCCGTAGATGTCGGCGTCCAGGATGCCGACGCTGGCCCCCTCGGCGGCCAGGGCCAGCGCCAGGTTCACGGTGGTGGTGCTCTTGCCCACGCCGCCCTTGCCCGAGGCCACGGCGATGATGTTCTTCACCTTGGGCAGCAGCGCCACGCCGCGCTGCACGGCGTGGCTGACGATGCGGGTGACGATCTCCACGCTGACGTTCTGCACGCCCGGCACGGTGCGCGCCGCGGCGATGAGCGCCTTGCGCAGGGCCGGGTGCTGGCTTTTGGCCGGGTAGCCCAGTTCCACCTGGAAGGCGATGTCGCCCTCTTCGATCCGCAGGTTCTTCAGCGCCTTGCTGCTGACGAAATCCTTGCCCGTGTGGGCGTCGACGACGGTCTTGAGCGCGTCGAGCAGCGCGCTTTCCTGGACGGTGGCGGTCATGGCAGGGGGCTGCGAGCAGCCTGTTTGGGATGGGAGGCCGGGGAGTCTAGCGGCCCGGGCGGGCCCGCCCGGCGCAAGGGTGTTGCGACGCCGGGACCGGCTACTCCACGCGTCGCACGCGCGGCGCCTTGTTCGCGCCCTCGATCTCCAGCACAAAGCCTCCCAGCAGGGCTCGGCGCACCGTGACCTTGGCGTCGGTGAGCGCGTAGACGCCCTGGCTGTCGTCGACCACCTGCCACACCTGCCCGTTGGCCAGGCGGATGCGCGTGCGCGGGCCCCAGCCTTCGAAGAAGCCGGGGATGCTGCTTTGCAGGGCCTGAGGCTCGTCACGGCGCTCTTGCCCGAAGTTCGGCGCGGCAACGGATGCGGCGGGCGCCACCCGTGCCGGTGCGCGGGCATCCCCCATCACCTTCGATGCAGGCGCCGGCGTTGCCAGGGCGCTCCCTGGCAGCGGCAGTGCGTCGTAGCAGGCCAGCCTTGCGGCGGTGTCGGTCACGGCGCGGCAGGTGGCCAGGTCGCGGCCCTGGGCGGCCGGGGCGAAGAACAGCGCGACGCCCATCAGGGCCGCGGCGCAGGCAGTGGGTGCGGTCATGCCCGCGATGATGCCCCCTCCTAGAATCGAGGGATGACCCGCAAGCTCTTCGTCACCACCGCCCTGCCCTACGCGAACGCCGGCTTCCACATCGGCCACATGATGGAATACATCCAGGCCGACACCTGGGTGCGCCTGCAGCGCATGGCCGGCCACGAGGTGCACTTCGTCTGCGCCGACGACGCGCACGGCGCGCCCATCATGATCGCCGCCGAGAAGGCCGGCCTCACGCCACAGCAGTTCGTGGCGCAGATCGCCGCCGGCCGGCCGCAGTACCTGGACGGCTTCCACATCCGCTTCGACAACTGGCACAGCACCGACGCGCCCGAGAACCACGAACTCGCGCAGGACATCTACCGCGCGCTGCGCGCCAACGGGCTGATCGAGGTGCGCGCCGTCGAGCAGTTCTTCGACCCCGCCAAGGGCATGTTCCTGCCCGACCGCTTCATCAAGGGCGAGTGCCCAAAGTGCGGCGCGCAAGACCAGTACGGCGACAACTGCGAAGTCTGCGGCGCCGTCTACCAGCCCACCGAGCTGAAGAACCCGCGCTCGGCGCTGACCGGCGCCACGCCCGAACTGCGCACCAGCGAGCACTTCTTCTTCAAGTTGAGCGACCCGCGCTGCGTGGAGTTTCTCGAAGGCTGGACGCAGAGCGGCCGCCTGCAGCCCGAGGTGGCCAACAAGGTGCGCGAGTGGTTCGCGCGTGACGAAGCCGGGAAAGTGGGCCTGGGCGACTGGGACATCAGCCGCGACGCGCCCTACTTCGGCATCGAGATCCCCGACGCCCCGGGCAAGTACTTCTACGTCTGGCTGGATGCGCCCGTGGGCTACCTGGCCTCGCTGAAGAACCTCTTCGGCAAGCTGGGCCTGGACATGGACAGCTACCTCGCCGACCCCGCGGTGGAGCAGGTGCACTTCATCGGCAAGGACATCGTCACCTTCCACACGCTGTTCTGGCCGGCGATGCTGAAGTTCAGCGGCCGCAAGGTGCCCGACCACGTCTACGTGCACGGCCACCTCACGGTGAGCGGCGCGAAGATGAGCAAGAGCCGCGGCACAGGCATCAGCCCGCTGAAGTACCTGGAGCTGGGCCTGAACCCGGAGTGGCTGCGCTACTACATCGCTGCCAAGCTCAACGCCCGCGTGGAAGACCTCGACTTCAACCCCGAGGATTTCATCGCCCGCGTCAACAGCGACCTGGTCGGCAAGTACATCAACATCGCCAGCCGCGCCGCGGGTTTCCTGCACAAGCGCTTCGCGGGCAAGCTCAGCGCCGACCTGGGCGTGGAAGGCCGCGTGCTGCTGGACGGCCTGCGCGCCCACAGCGCCACCGTCTACACCCACTTCGACGAGCGCGAGTACGGCAAGGCGCTGCGCGAGGTGATGCTGCTGGCCGACCGCGTGAACGAGTACGTCGACCAGCACAAGCCCTGGGAACTGGCGAAGAAGGAAGGCATGGACGCCGCGCTGCACGACGTGTGCAGCGTCTGCATCGAGGCCTTCCGCATCCTCACGCTCTACCTCAAGCCCGTGCTGCCGGCCCTGGCCGCGAAGGTGGAAGCCTTCCTGCGCATCGAACCGCTGCTGTGGGCCGACGCCCAGCGCTCGCTGGGCGCGCACACCATCGGCGAGTACCAGCACCTGATGCAGCGCGTCGAACCGAAGCAGCTGGAGGCGCTGCTGGAGCCGCCCGCGCCGGCCGTGGCCGCCGCGCCCCTGCCCGGCGGCGAAGCCATCGCCGACGAGATCGCCATCGGCGACTTCACCAAGGTCGACCTGCGCATCGCGAAGATCGTCAAGGCCGAGGCGGTGGAAGGCAGCACCAAGCTGCTGCGCCTGACGCTGGACGTGGGCGAAGGAAAGACGCGCAACGTCTTCAGCGGCATCGCCGCGAACTACACGCCCGAGCAGCTGACGGGCAAGCTCACGGTGATGGTGGCCAACCTCGCGCCGCGCAAGATGAAGTTCGGCGTGAGCGAAGGCATGGTGCTGGCCGCCAGCCATGCCGACGAAAAGGCTCAGCCGGGCGTCTTCGTGCTGGAGCCCTTCCCTGGCGCACAGCCGGGCATGCGGGTGCGCTGATCGGCTGACGGGCACAGACCGGCGCGGCGTCAGCGGGGCAGCAGCTTCACGGGTTGACAATCACCCGGTGTTGCCCGCCCAGCTCCACCCCTTCCGACCGCGCCTGCTCGACGCGCTGAAGGGCTACAACCGCCAGCGCTTCGCCATCGACGCCGGCGCGGGCCTCACGGTGGGCATCGTCGCGCTGCCCCTGGCCCTGGCTTTCGGCATCGCCAGCGGTGTGAAGCCTGAGCAAGGCCTGATCACGGCCATCGTCGCCGGCTTCCTCATCAGCGCCCTGGGCGGCAGCCAGGTGCAGATCGGCGGGCCGGCCGGCGCCTTCATCGTCATCGTCTACGGGATCATCGAGCGCTACGGCTTCACCAACCTGCTCATCAGCACCGCGCTGGCCGGCGTGCTGATGTTCGTGCTGGGGTGGTTCAAGCTGGGCGCGCTGATCCGCTACATCCCGGTGAGCATCGTCATCGGCTTCACCAACGGCATTGCGGTGCTGATCGCGCTGTCGCAGCTGCGCGACCTGCTGGGCCTGGACATCGAGAAGATGCCCGGCGAGTTCTTCGCGCAGCTCGGCACGCTGCACGCACACATCGGCAGCCTGAACCCCCATGCGCTGGCCATCGGGCTGGCCTGCGTGGCGGGGCTGGCGCTGTGGCCGCGGCTCTTCAAGCCCGGCCAGCTGCTGCCGGCCAGCGCCCTGGGCTACCGGCCGCTGCGCATCGCCGGGCGCATGCCGGCGCCCATCGTCGCGCTGGTCACGCTCACGGCGCTGGTGTGGTGGCTGAAGCTGCCGTTGGAGACCATCGGCTCGCGTTTCGGCGAGTTGCCTCGCGGTCTGCCGCAGTTCGAGCTGCCGCCCATCAGCTGGGCCAGTGCGCAGCAGTTGGTCATTCCCACCATCACCATCGCGCTGCTGGGCGCCATCGAGAGCCTGCTCTGCGCCCGCGTGGCCGACAGCATGGCCGACGCCAAGAACCCCTTCAAGCGCCACGACCCCAACCAGGAGCTGATGGCCCAGGGCGTGGCCAACGTGGTGGTGCCCTTCTTCGGCGGCATCCCGGCCACGGGCACCATCGCGCGCACCGTCACCAACGTGCGTGCCGGGGCCACCAGCCCCATCGCCGGCATCGTGCATGCGCTGACGCTGCTGCTCATCCTGCTGGTGGCTGCGCCGCTGGCCAGCCTGGTGCCGCTGGCGGCGCTGGCCGGCATCCTGCTCTTCGTGGCGTGGAACATGTTCGAAGGCCATCAGTTCCTGCGCCTGCGCCAGTTCTCGGGCGGCTACCGGCTGCTGATGGTGGGCACCTTCGTGCTGACCATCGTGTTCGACCTCACCGTGGCCGTGCAGGTGGGCCTGGTGCTGAGCTGCGTGTTCTTCATCTGGCGCATGGGCACGCTGTTCAGCGTGAAGCCGCACCTGCCGGCCGGTGGCAGCACGCTGCCCGAAGGCGTGCAGGCCTTCGAGCTCTACGGCTCGCTCTTCTTCGGTGCCGTGGCCAAGATCGAGGCCCTGCCCGAGCAACTGCCCCCCGGCACGCGCGTGGTGGTGCTGGACATGCAGCGCCTGGTGCTGATGGACAGCACCGGCCTCGACGCCATGGAGCAGATGCACCGCACGCTGCAACGCCAGGGCACGGCGCTGGTGCTGGCCAATGTGAACGAGCAGCCCCTCAGCCTGATCCGGCGCGCCGGCTTCGAGGCCGCGATCGGTGCCGACCACATCGTGCCCAGCGTCGCCGCGGCGCTCGGCCCCTCGCAAGCGCCCTGAGCCGGCGCCAGCCGCGCTACCAGTCGATCTGCCAGCGCCCGCCGCAGCGTTTGCAGCAAACCACCATGTAGCTGCCGTCGGCGGTCTCGGCGCGCGCGCCCGTAGGCTCGCGGCTCGACTCCACGGCCCAGCGGCCATAGGCCTGGCACTGGCCGCACACCGCCTGGTTGGCGATGAACTCGGCCCGCGTCAGCAGGAAGAGGTAGCGCCGCAGCGCCCACAGGCCGATGGCGCAGGCCACCAGCACGCAGACCGCCATCAGCGCCTTGGCACCGCCCGGCGCGGAGAAGGCCTCCATCGCGCCGAACAGTGTCACCACGCACAGCAGCAGCAGCACCAGGTGTGAATGTCCGATCAGCAGTTCCCGCTCGTACCACTTGCGGAAACCTCGGCGCTGGATGGATGCAGGGATGGCCATGCGCATGCCCCTCGATGTGTAGGGGCCATGCTAGCGCGAACGCCGCGCCCATGAAAAAGGCCGCGCCCTGGGGGGGCGCGGCCGGTTTCAGGCCGAAGCCTGCAGCTTGGGGCGCGGGATCAGGCGCGCGTGGTGTTCAGGTTCGGGTAGCGCACATGCTCCACCAGTTCCTGGATCTCTTGCTTCGGCGCCGGGGTGATCAGGCTCACCAGGATGATCACGGCGAAGCCCAGCGGCACGCCGAAGACACCGGCCGAGATCGGCAGGATGCCGAACCAGGTGTAGTCTGCCACCGGGCCCGTCACGCCGAACAGGCCGCGCATCCACACCTGGGTGGTGGCCATGTAGTAGAACGTGATGGACACGCCAGCGATCATGCCCAGCACCGCGCCCCACTTGCTGGCGCGCTTCCAGAAGATGCCGAGCACCAGCGCCGGGAAGAAGCCCGCCGCAGCCAGCGAGAAGGCCGCAGACACCAGGAACAGGATGTCGGCGATCTTCAGCGATGCCACGTAGGCCGCGGCCAGGGCCACCACCAGCAGCAGCGCCTTGGAGATCATCACGCGGCGCGCGGTGGGCGCGTTCGGGTCGATCATCTTGTAGTACAGGTCGTGGCTCAGCGCGTTGGCGATGGTCAGCAGCAGGCCGTCGGCGGTGGACAGCGCAGCGGCCAGGCCGCCGGCAGCCACCAGGCCCGAGATGACATACGGCAGGCCGGCGATCTCAGGCGTGGCCAGCACGATGATGTCGCCACCGATGCGCATCTCACCCAGCTGGAAGATGCCGTCCTTGTTCACGTCCGACACGGCCAGCAGCGTCGGGTCGACCTTGGCCCAAGACCCCACCCAGGCGGGCAGTTGGTCGAAGGGCGTGCCCACCATCACGTTGAAGACCTCGTACTTCACCAGCACGGCCAGGGCCGGGGCCGTGAAGTACAGCAGGAAGATGAAGAACAGCGACCAGGTCACCGACTGACGGGCTTCCTTCACCGACGGGGTGGTGTAGTAGCGCATCAGGATGTGCGGCAGCGCGGCCGTACCCACCATCAGGCAGAACACCAGGGCCAGGAAGTTGCGACGGCTGTCGTTGAAGGCCTTCTGCGCCTTCTCGTCACCGTTCGGGTTGCCGGCGTAGGCCTGCGCGTGGCGCGGCATGCCGGCCAGGTCGCGGGCGCGGCCGTCGGCAGCCGTCTTTGCGGCGGTCCAGGCCTTCTTGGCGGCTTCGGCGTCCTTCGGCAGGGCGGCCAGGGCCTTCTCGGCAGCGGCGATGGCGTCAGGCGCGGCATTGGCAGCCTTCAGCTCGGCCACCTTGGCTTGCGCTGCGGCGGTGTCGGCGGCCAGGGCACCCGGCACGTCCTTCAGCTTGGCAGCCAGCGTGTCCGACTGGGCCTTGAAGAAGGCGATGACTTCCTTCTCCTTCGGGTCGGCGATCAGCTTCTCTTCCTTGGCGGTGACCTTCTCCAGCTGCGCGCCGTAGATGGCTTGCGGGATGGGCACGCCGGTCTGCTTCACGCTCAGCCACACCACCGGGATCAGGTAGGCCACGATCAGGATGATGTACTGGGCCACCTGCGTCCACGTCACGGCGCGCATGCCGCCCATGAACGAGCACACCAGGATGCCAGCCAGGCCCACGAAGATGCCGACCTCGAAGGCCAGGCCCGACAGGCGCGCGGTGATCAGGCCCACGCCGTAGATCTGTGCCACGACGTAGACGAAGGACACCAGGATGGCGATCAGGATGCCGACGAAGCGGGCCGCGTTGCCTTCATAGCGTGCGCCCAGGAAGTCGGGGATCGTGAACTGGCCGAACTTGCGCAGGTAAGGCGCCAGGAACAGCGCCACCAGGCAGTAGCCGCCGGTCCAGCCCATGATGAAGGCCAGGCCGCCGTAGCCGGTGAGGTACAGCGTACCGGCCATGCCGATGAA
The DNA here is from genome assembly GCF_004016505.1 of Rubrivivax rivuli. Taxonomy (GTDB): domain Bacteria; phylum Pseudomonadota; class Gammaproteobacteria; order Burkholderiales; family Burkholderiaceae_C; genus Rubrivivax; species Rubrivivax rivuli. The sequence goes on from NZ_SACR01000003.1 coordinate 571,736, forward strand.
GGAAGCGGCCGACATCCAGTCAGCGCCCGTGGCCATGCCGTTGTAGATGGCGGGCACGCGGCGGCCGGCCACGTAGTACTCGGCCGCGTCGTTGGTGCGGCTCATGATGCCGATACCGGCATACAGGCCCACCGTGGCCAGCAGGAAGACGATGCCGATGGCACCGCGGGACAAGCCCATCTGCTCGGCGATGGCCAGCACGATCACGAAGGCGATGAAGCCCCCGGTGTACCAGCCATAGATCTTGTTGAGGCCCTTCTTGAAGGCCTCGTTGGCCTCCTTGTTGGAGACCCCGGCATCGGGTTCAAAGCTCAAGCCTGCCATGTCATTCCTCCTCGGCGACGCCGTGCTCGATGTCGAGCTTGTTCATGTAGTGGGCGTAGTAGGCAATGATGGCGACGTAGATCACCAAGGCCCCTTGTGCCCCCATCCAGAAGCTGAAGGGCCAGCCGGCCATGGTGAAGCTCAGGTCGCGGGCGAAGTACGCCACGACATAAGTCACCACGAACCAGATGGCCAACAGGATCGATGTGATCCTGAGGTTTTTCCGCCAGTAAGCCTGGTGGTTCTCACTCACCTTCATCGTTGTCACCTCTCGGTTGTTTTCTGCGGTTGCACGTGCGCCCGGAATGGGCTTCTTCAGGAAACCTGGCCGACGAGCAAGCCCGTCTCGCGTTCAAGCTGCGCCGCCACCTTGGGCTCGAAACCCTTGAGGTGGCGGATGATCTTCTTGGCCTCTTCAGGCTGTTGGCGATCGACATGCACCCGCGCCAGCTGGTACCAGCCGTAGGGCGACATGGGTTGCAGTTCGGTGTTCTTCTTCAGCGCCGCCACGGCTTCGTCATAACGCTGCTGGCGGATGAGCACCAGGCCCAGGCCGTACCAGGCGCGGTCGAGCTTGGGGCTGAGTTGGGTGGCGCGGCGGAAGGCGGCCTCGGCTTCGTCGAAGCGACCGATGTCTTCCAGCATGTAGCCGTGGTTGAACCAGGTGTGCGCGTTGTCGGGGCTCAGGCCCAGCAGGCGGTGCGAGTCGACCAGGGCCGCCTCTTTTTCGCCACGCTGCATCAGCAGGTGGGCACGGCTGGAAAGCACATAGGTGTCATCGGGCCAGCGGGCGGCCATCTCGTTGAAGACCTGCAGCGCCTGGGCCTCGCGGCCGAGCACCAGCATGGCCATCGCCCGCCACTTGGAGAGGTAGAAATCGATCTGCTTCACTGACAGCCCACCATCTTGTTGTTGACGCAGAAACTGATCTTCTCGAAGGTCACGATCACCCAGATCACCGCCAGCAGGAAGAAGGCGACGAAGCCGACCTGGTGGTCGCCCACCTGGCGCGGCGCGATGAAGCGGGCCGCCGCCACGAAGGGACGCGTCAGGATCTTCAGCAGCTGGTAGAAGAAGTTGGTGTCGCGCTTGTCACCGGCCAGCACGGCGAGCAGCCCCTGACCCAGAAGCGCCATCAGGGCGATCTCGCAAACCAGCTTCGCGGCGGAAAGGAAAAGCAGCACAGAAATCCCGATTTCCAGGTGACAGGCGACTCTTGGCGGATGCGCTTACTGATTTCTGACGAAACAGGCCTGACTGCGGGCAAGCACCGCCCGGGCTTACCCTAGGCAGCACCGGCCTAAAATGCGGCGCTCAGCCTCTGAGGAGGCCCCGTTCCCCGACTGCCTGCCCCGCGAGCCCGCCATGCCCCTGTTCTGGAAGCCTTACAAGTCCGAAGTGACGAACTTCATCGAAGAGCTCAAGGCCAAGAAGCCCAGCCTCGAGGCCGAGCAGCGCGCCGGCCGCGCCCTGCTCTGGGACCGCGACCTGAACCGGCAGGAACAGGCCGAGTGGCAAGACGCCAAGGTGCCCCAGCAGCCCTACGTCTACCAGACCAAGGCGTGAGCGTGCTGCCGCGGCCGGCCGAGGCCGGCCCCGAGGCCGCGCACGAACTCCCTCCCGCGCCGGCGGGCGCAGATGCCGCGCCCAGCCCCCAGGTCGTCGACCAGGTGGCCGTGGCCCGCCTGTACGGCGAGCCGCTGTTCCGCATGCCGCAGGACCTGTACATCCCACCGGATGCGCTGGAGGTCTTTCTGGAGGCCTTCGAAGGCCCGCTGGACCTGCTGCTGTACCTGATCCGCAAGCAGAACTTCAACATCCTCGACATCCCGCTGGCCAGCGTGACGCGCCAGTACCTCGATTACGTCGACCAGATCCGCCGCCACAACCTGGAACTCGCCAGCGAGTACCTCCTGATGGCGGCCATGCTCATCGAGATCAAGAGCCGCATGCTCCTGCCGCCGAAGAAGACGGCCGATGGCGCGGAACCCGAAGACCCCCGCGCCGAACTGGTGCGGCGCCTGGTGGAGTACGAACAGATCAAGCTCGGCGCTGCGCAACTCGACGCCCTGCCCCAGCTGGGCCGAGATTTCCTGCGCGCCCAGGTGCACATCGAGCAGAGCCTGGCGCCGCGCTGGCCCGAGGTGAACGCCGACGATCTGCGCCAGGCCTGGCGCGAGATCCTGCAGCGCGCCAAGCTCAACCAGCACCACACCATCAGCCGCGAGCAGCTCAGCGTGCGCGAGCACATGAGCATCGTGCTGCGGCGGCTGCAGGGCCGGCGTTTCGTCGAGTTCGAAGAGCTCTTCGACACCACGCGCGGCGTGCCGGTGCTGGTGGTGACCTTCATCGCGATGCTGGAGCTCTCGAAGGAACGCCTGCTGGAAGTGACGCAGGCCGAGGCCTTCGCGCCCATCTACGTGCGCCTGGCCTACACGCCCACCTGAGGGGCGTGGCCATGCACCCGCGCGGCATCCACCTGCAGTACAGCTTCGAGGCGCGCGGCCAGGGCGGCGCCGAGATCGAGAACCCGCTCTTCGACCTGCTTTCGGCCGTGCAGGCGGCCGGCTCCATCAGCCACGCGGCGCAACAGCTGCAACAGAGCTACCGCCACGTGTGGGGCTCGCTCAAGCGCTGGGAAGGCGTGCTGGGCAACGAACTGGTGGTCTGGGCCAAGGGCCAGCCCGCGCGGCTGACGCCCTTCGCCGAACGCCTGCTCTGGGCCGAACGCCAGGCCCGTGCGCGCATGACGCCGCACGTGGAAGCGCTGCGCGCCGAGTTGAGCCGCGTGTTCGCGCTGGCCGACGACCCCACGCTGCAGCTGCTGGAGGTGTTCGCCAGCCACGATCTGGCGCTGCCGCAATTGCAGCAGCTGGCCGAACAGGCCCACGGCGTGCACATCGGCCTGCGTTTTGCCGGCAGCCAGGAAGCCCTGCGCTGCCTGATGGACGGGCGCTGCACGGTGGCCGGCTTCCACGTGCCGCGCGGCGTGGCCGCGGGCTCCGGTTTTGCCAAGGCGCTGCGGCCCTTGCTGCGGCCGGGCGAGCACAAGCTGATCGGCAGCCACAGCCGCCGCCAGGGGCTGATGCTGCGCGCGCCGCTGGGCCTGCAAGCGCAGCGCGAGGGCTGGGACGGTGCGGCGTTGCTGCGCGCACTGGCCGGCGGGCGCTGGCGTCTCGTGAACCGGCAACCGGGCTCGGGCACGCGCCTGCTGCTCGACGAACTGCTCGTCGCGCAGGGCCTGGGCCCCGCGCAGATCGACGGTTATGCCCATCGCATCGAAGACACCCACGTGGCCGTGGCCGCGGCCGTGGCGGCGGGCGCAGCCGACATCGGCCTGGGCGTGGAAGCGGCGGCGCGGACGAGCGGCCTGCACTTCGTGCCGCTGGTGGACGAGGACTACTACCTCGTGTGCCTGAAGGCCCGTCTGGACACGCCGGCCATGCTGTCGCTGCGCGCCGCATTGGCCAGCCCGGCCTGGGCGCAGGCGCTGGCCACGCTGCCCGGCTACGCGCCGCAGCAGGCCGGGCAGGTGCTCTCGCTCACGCGCGCGCTGCCCTGGTGGCGCTACGCGCGCCCGGCGGGCTGAACACCTCGCCACAAGGCGAAGCACACCGTCACATCCCGGCCGGAACCGCCGCCGCACAGTGGCGCTCCATCGACAAAGCCAGTGCATGCCCGCGCTGGCACAGGACCGAGGAGCCGCCCCATGAACCTGCCTGCCAACATCCTCATCCCCACGCGCCAGCCGCGCCGCTTCAGCCCCGTGCTGCTGCTGCTGGGCGGCGTGGCCCTGGCCGGCGGCGGTGTGGCGGCTGGCCTGGTGCTGGGCCTGCAGAAGGCCGGGCCGCAGGCCGCCACCACCGCCGAGACCGTGGCCGTTGCGCCCTCGGTGTCATCAACAGCCCCGCAGCCGGCTGGCAAGGCGCAGGTGGCCGAGGCCCGCAGCAAGCCGCCCCTCAAGCCGGGCACCGCCACGCCCACGACAGCGGCCGAGGCCTCGCCACTGGCCACACGCCCGGCCAGCATCTGCCGCAATTGCGGCACCGTGGAAGGCGTGCGCGCCGTGCAGCGTGAAGGCGAAGGCAGCGGCCTGGGGGCCGTGGCCGGTGGCGTGGTGGGGGCCGTGGTCGGCAACCAGATGGGCGGTGGCAACGGCAAGAAGGCGATGACCGTCATCGGCGCCATCGGCGGCGGCGTGGCCGGACACGAGATCGAGAAGCGCAGCAAGGCCAGCACCGTCTACCAGGTGCGCGTGCGCATGGACGACGGCAGCCTGCGCAGCTTCACCAGCGCCACCGCGCCCACGCCCGGCGCCGAGGTGCGTGTGGAAGGCGAGAGCTACCGCGTGGTGCAGCGCCAGGCCGACGACGCGCCGCGCACGGTGCAGACCAAGGGCTGATCAAGCCCGAACCCCGATCAAGGCCTGGCGCGGAACCGGCTTCGCCGGGCCGCAGCCAGAGCCCCCTCGGGGGGTGGCGAACGCAGTGAGCCTGGGGGCTCGTTCAGTGGGCCTGGTCCCAGTTGGGGCCTACGCCCACCTCGGCCAGCAGAGGCACCTTCAGCTGCGCCACGCCGGCCATCAGGCGGGGGATCGCCTCCCGGGCCCAGGCCAGTTCGGCCTCGGGCACTTCCAGCACCAGTTCGTCGTGCACCTGCATCACCATGCGCGTGGCCCGGCCCTCGGCATCCAGCGCCTGCTGCACGGCGATCATCGCCAGCTTGATGAGGTCGGCCGCCGTGCCCTGCATGGGCGCGTTGATGGCCTGGCGCTCGGCGCCGGCCTTGCGCGGGCCGTTGCCGCTGTTGATCTCGGGCAGCCACAGGCGGCGGCCGAACACCGTCTCCACATAGCCCTTCGTCTTGGCCGAGATGCGCGTTTCGTCCATGTAGCGCTTCACGCCGGCGAAGCGCGCGAAGTAGCGGTCGATGTAGTCCTTGGCCGCCTTCTGCTCGATGCCCAGGTTGCTGGCCAGGCCGAAGGCGCCCATGCCGTAGATGAGACCGAAGTTGATGACCTTGGCATAACGCCGCTGCTCTGAACTGACCTCGGCCACCGGCACGCCGAAGACCTCGGCCGCGGTGGCGCGGTGCACGTCCAGGCCTTCCGCGAAGGCGCGCAGCAGGGCCGGGTCTTCGGAGATGTGGGCCATGATGCGCAGCTCGATCTGGCTGTAGTCGGCGCTCATCAGCACGTGGCCCGGCGGGGCGATGAAGGCCTCGCGCACACGCCGGCCCTCGGGCGTGCGGATGGGGATGTTCTGCAGGTTGGGGTCGTTGCTGGAGAGGCGCCCCGTCACCGCCACCGCCTGCGCGTAGTTCGTATGCACACGGCCGGTGGCCGGGTTCACCATCAGCGGCAGCTTGTCGGTGTAGGTGCCCTTGAGCTTGGCGAGACTCCGGTGTTCGAGGATCTTCGCCGGCAGCGGGTAATCGGCTGCCAGCTCCTGCAGCACCTCTTCGTCGGTGCTGGGTGCGCCGGTGGCGGTCTTCTTCTTCACCGGGAGGCCCAGCTTGGTGAAGAGGATTTCGCCGATCTGCTTGGGGCTGCCCATGTTGAAGGGCTGTCCGGCGATGTTGTAGGCCTCCTGCTCCAGCGCCAGCAGGCGTTCGCCCAGGGCGTGGCTCTGCGCGGCCAGCACGGTGGGGGCGATCAGCACGCCGTGGCGTTCGATGCGCTCCAGCACCACGCTCACGGGCAGCTCGATCTGCTCGTACACGAAACGCAGGCCGGCGTCTTTCTCCACTTCGGGCCACAGCGTCTGGTGCACGTGCAGCGTCATCTCGCTGTCTTCGCCCGAGTAGGTGGTGGCGCGCGCCACGTCCACCTGCGCGAAGGGAATCTGGTTCACGCCCTTGCCGCACACCTCCTCGTAGCTCAGGCCCTTGCGGCCGAGGTGGCGCTCGGCCAGGCTTTCCAGGCCGTGGGGCTTGTGGGCTTCGAGCACGTAGCTCTGCAGCATGGTGTCGTGCCGGTAGCCGGCCACCGTGATGCCGTGGTTGGCGAAGACGTGCAGGTCGTACTTGATGTTCTGGCCCACCTTGGGGCGCGTGGCGTCTTCCAGCCAGGGCCGCAAGCGCGCAAGCACCTCTTCCAGCGGCAGTTGCTCCGGCGCATCGGCATAGCTGTGCGCCAGCGGGATGTAGGCGGCGCGGCCGGGCTCGGTGGCGAAGCTCAGCCCGACGATGCGGGCGCGCATGCCGTCCAGGCTGTCGGTCTCCGTGTCCAGCGCCACCAGCGGCGCGGCCTGGATCTGTGCCAGCCAGGCTTCGAATTGCGGCCAGGTGCTGACGGTCTCGTACTCGCGTGCGAGGGTAATGGCTAGAGCGGCCGCCGTCGTTTCGGTGGCTTCCGTCGAGGGCGCACCGTCAGCGGCGCCCGCGCCGGCCTTGGCCTCCAACTCGCGCAGCCATGTGCGGAAGCCGTAGCGCTTGTAGAAGCCCAACAGCCCAGCCTCGTCGGCCGGCCGCAAGGCCAGCGCGTCCAGGCCGGGCCAGCCCTCGACGTGCGGCGCCAGCTCGCAATCGGTGACCACGGTGATGAGCTTGCGGCCCATGGGCAGCCAGTCCAGCGCCTTGCGCAGGTTCTCGCCAGCCACGCCCTTGATGCTGTCGGCCGCGGCCACCACGCCATCCAGGCTGCCGTAGTCGGCAATCCACTTCGCGGCCGTCTTGGGGCCCACCTTCTCGACGCCGGGCACGTTGTCCACCGTGTCGCCAATGAGCGTGAGGTAGTCGATGATGCGTTCCGGCGGCACGCCGAACTTGGCCTTCACGCCTTCGATGTCCAGCCGCTCGGGCGGCTTGGCCATGGTGTTCATCAGCGTCACCTTGTCGGTGACCAGCTGCGCCAGGTCTTTGTCGCCCGTGCTGATCAACACCTGGTGGCCGCTTTGCGCCGCCACGCGGGCCAGCGTGCCGATGGCGTCGTCGGCCTCGATACCGGGCACCTCCAGCACGGGCCAGCCGAGCAGGCGCACCACCTCGTGGATGGGCTCGATCTGCTCGCGCAGCGCATCGGGCATGGGTGCGCGCTGGGCCTTGTACTCGGGGTACCAGGCGTCACGAAAGGTGGGGCCCTTGGCGTCGAAGACGCACACCGCATGCTCGGCCGGGAAACGGTCGCGCAGCCAGTTCATCATCGCCACGAAGCCGTGGATGGCGCCCGTGGGAAAGCCCTCCGGCGACCGCAGGTCGGGCATGGCGTGGAAGGCACGGTAGAGGTAGCTCGAACCGTCCACCAGCAGCATCAGCTTGTCACTCATGCCGGCATTGTGGCGCGGCGGTTGGGGCCAGCCCCGGCCCGTAGAATCAATAGCATGCACCCCCGCACCACGCTGGCGGCCCTGGCCTGGGCCCTGTTGACGACCCTGGCCCCGGCACGCCTGCTTGCGCAGCCCGCCGAGGTCCCCCCGCCGCCGCGCCTGACCGACACGCCGACCCGCCCTGCGCCTGCAGCCGCAGCGCCGGCGGCCCCCACCGCCGCCGCCAGCGCCGCGGCCGACAAGCGCAGCGCCCCCCGCGCCACGCCGCCCAGCAACGTGCGCGTGATCGAAGACGACGACGTGCGCATCGAAGAGGTGCGCGGCCCGCGCGGCGACCTGCAGCGCATCACCGTCTACAGCAAGACCACCGGGCTGAAGGCTTACGAAGTGATCGTCGGCCCGGCCGGCCGCGACGCGCTGAACGCCCGCGGCGGAGCCACCGGCCAGCGCGGCTGGTCCATCCTCGATTTCTAGCCGGCGCGGCCGCTGGCCCGCCCCCTCCTTCCAAACCCCTTCTTCCTGTCCCGCCGCGTATGGCCGTCTACACCGAAGTCGGCTTTGCCGAAGCCGATGCCCTGTGCCAGCAGCTGGGCCTGGGCCCGCTGACCGAGTTGCGCGGCATCCAGTCGGGCATCGAGAACACCAACTACTACGCCACCACGGTCAAGGGCCAGTGGGTGCTGACGCTGTTCGAGCGGCTGGACGACACCCAGTTGCCCTACTACCTGAAGCTGATGCAGCACCTGGCCGAGCGCGGCATCCCGGTGCCGGCGCCGCAGCCCGCGCCCGATGGCCGCCTGGTGCACCGCGTCGGCGGCAAGCCCGCCAGCGTGGTGACGCGCCTGCCCGGCAGCCACCGCCTGCGGCCCGAGGCACCGCACTGCGCCCAGGTGGGCGCGATGCTCGCGCGCATGCACCTGGCCGGGGCCAGCTTCCAGATGCAGCAGCCGCACCTGCGCGGCCTGGCCTGGTGGGTCGAGACCGTGCCCGTGGTGCTGCCGCACCTGCAGCCCGCGCAGGCCAAGCTCATCACCGAAGAGCTGGCCTACCAGCAGGCGCTGGCGGCATCGCCGGCCGGCCTGGCCTTGCCCACCGGGCCCATCCACGCCGATCTCTTCCGCGACAACGTGATGTTCGACGACACCGCCGGGCCTGACGCCCTGTGCGGCTTCTTCGACTTCTACTTCGCCGGCACCGACACCTGGCTCTTCGACATCGCCGTCTGCCTGAACGACTGGTGCAGCGACCTGCACAGCGGCGAGCTCGACGAGCCCCGCGCCACCGCCTTCATGCGGGCCTACGAGGCCGAGCGCGAACTGACGCACGGCGAAGTGCGCGCCCTGCCCGCGCTGCTGCGCGCCGCGGCGCTGCGTTTCTGGATCAGCCGCCTGTGGGATTGGCACCTGCCGCGCGCCGCCGCGATGCTGAGCCCCAAGGACCCGAGCTTCTTCGAGCGTGTGCTGCAGCACCGCATCCAGCGCCCCTGGCACCCGCCGCGCTGACACCCCCTCACGCCGCCCCCCTGCCCCATGCCCCTGCTGCTGAAACCCGTTGAAGCCTCGCGCGGCCCGCGCTGGATCGGCGACGCCTTCCGCCTGTTCGGCCGCAAGCCGCTGGCCTTCACGGCGCTGTTCGCCGTGTTCCTGTTCGCCGCGATGGTGGTGTCGCTGGTGCCGCTGCTGGGCGGCGTGGTGCAGATGATGGCGCTGCCGCTGCTGTCGCTGGGTTTCATGGTGGCCGGGCAATCGGCGCTGCTCGACGGCCCCGTGCACCCACGCCAGTTCATCGAACCGCTGCGCGGCGACCCGGCCCGCCGCCGCGCGCTGCTGACGCTGTGCGTGGCCTACGGCGTGCTGGCGCTGTGCATCCTGATGCTGGCCGATGCCGTGTCAGGCAGCGCCTGGGGCCGCCTGCAGGCGCTGATGGCCAAGGGCGAAGCGGCGCAGCCGCAGATCGACGCGCTGCTGGCCGAGCCCGGCGTCAGCACCGCGGTGATGCTGACCCTGGGGCTGGGCACCCTGCTCTCGGTGCCCTTCTGGCACGCGCCGGCGCTGGTGCACTGGGGCGGCCAGGGCGTGCAGCAGGCGCTGTTCAGCAGCACGGTGGCGGTGTGGCGCTGCAAGGGCGCCTTCATCGCCTACATCGCGGGCTGGCTGGGCGTGCTCTTCCTCTTCGGCCTGATCGCGGCGCTGGTGTTCGCGGTGCTGGGCGTGCCGCAGATGGCCGGGGTGCTGGGCGTGCCCGGCGGGCTGGTGTTCTCGGCGGTGTTCTACCTGTCGGTGCTGTTCACCTTCAACGACAGCTTCGGCGGCGCGCCCGCGCGCCCCGCTGACGAGCCGCCACCGCCGGCCGGCTGACCTGCTTGCAGGCATGAAAAAAGGGCCCCCGCGGGGGCCCTTGTTCATGGCGCGAGGAGGCGCGTGTTCAGCCGAAGCCGACCATGCCGCCGTCGTTCTTGGTGATCACGATGGTGGCCGAGCGCGGGCGCTTGCCGGCGCCGTAGCCCTCGTTCGAGGGCCACTGGCTGGTGTACTTCGTCGGGTCGGCCAGGTCGGCGGCCGCCGTGCCATCGCCGGGGTGCTGGATGCACATGAAGAGGGTCTTGCCATCGGGCGTTTCGCACAGGCCGGTGACCTCGCAGTCGGCGGGGCCGACATAGAAGCGCTTCATGGTCTGGGCGGTCTGCTTCTTGCCCATGCGCGTGGTGACGGTGTTGCCGCCGCCGTAGTTCAGCGTCATTTCGGCGCCATCGCCCACGACGCCCGGCACCGCGGCCAGCACCATGCAGTTGGTGACGTCGGTGTAGGCGCCGTCATCGGTCTGGATCCAGCACAGGCCGTTGCTCTTCGTGAAGGCCAGGCCATCGGGGCTGGAGAGGTCGTTGTCATCGGTCAGGCCCGACAGGTTCACCAGGCGCGGGTCGGCGCTGGCTTCGCTGGCGAAGAGATACACGTCCCAGGTGAAGGTGGTGGCTTCGGGCGCTGCGTCCTTGAAGCGCACGATGTGGCCGTTGACGTTGCCGCTCTGCGTGCCGGTGCCGTTGACCACGTCGACGTAGGCGCGCGGGTTGGCCGCATCCACCTTGGTCTGCGTGCCGGTGGGCACGACGCGGCGCGACGAGTTGTTCGTCATCGTCACGTAGATCTCGCCCGTGGTCGGGTGCACGTCCACCCACTCCGGGCGGTCCATCTTCGTGGCACCCACGGCGTCGGCCGCGATGCGGGTGTGGATGTAGATCTCGGCCTGGTTGCTGAAGCCGAAGCTGGCACCGGCGATGGCCGCGTTGCTCACGTTCAGTTCCAGCCACTGGCCGCTGCCGTCGGTGTTGAACCTGGCCACGTAGAGCTTGCCGGCGTCGAGGTACTTGTCACCCACGGCCATGCGGTCGGTGCGGTTGGCGTCGGCGGCGTCCCACAGCGCGGTGCTGACCCACTTGTAGACGTACTCGTTCTGCGAATCGCAGCCCATGTACACGGCCAGAGGCTTGCCCACCACGGGCTTGCCGAAGGCGGCGTTCTCGTGCGCGAAGCGGCCCAGGCCGGTGCGCTTCTTCAGCGTGGAGGTGGGGCTGTAGGGGTCGATCTCGACCATGAAGCCCTGGCAGAACCACTCGTGGCGGTAGTCGTCGCTGCCGTCGGTGCTGGTGCCCACGACGCTGGTGTTCCAGCGCGCGTACTTGTCGTCGGTGCCCGAGGTCTCCCAGCCGTAGCGGCTGGCGGCGGCGGCCGTGGCCGTCACGTTGCGGCCGTAGCGGGCGAAGGAGGCGTTGACCTTGGCGCTGCGCAGCGCCTGGTCGCCGGCGGCGCGGAAGTAGTAGCCGCTCCAGTTCTCTTCCGTGGTCAGCAGCGTGCCCCAGGGGGTCTTGCCGTTGCCGCAGTTGTTCATCGTGCCGCGGGTCTGCGTGCCGGTGGGCGAGAACTTGGTGACGAAGAGCGCGTTGCCGCGGGCCGGGCCCGAGAGTTCGAAGACCGAGGTGCCGGTGATGCGGCGGTTGAAGCTGCTGTTCTGCACGTAGGCGAACTCGCCGTTCGTGCCCTTGGCCACTTCGACGATGCTCACGCCGTGGCAGGCCACCTCGATGTCGGTCTCGCTGGCCGGGCGCGGGCGGGCGCTGGGGCCGTTGGCGTGCAGCACCACGGGGGTGATGTACTCGTGGTTGATGCCCAGCAGCGCGCGGCTGCTGCTGTTGTCGTCACGTGCGCCGGCAGCGTTCAGTCCGAAGTACTGGATGCCGTCGTGGCAGTCGCCGCTGCGCTGGTCGTAGTTGGTGTCGGTGCCGTCGTTCTTGTAGGCCGGCACGCCGGCTGCCATCGGGTCGCCGCAGGCGAAGAGGGTGCGCGCCGTGTAGCCCGCGGGCACGGTGCTCTTGTCGGCGGTGGTGCGGGCCACGGCCGAGAAGCCCAGGGCCTGGGGCGCCGGTGCCGGCGCCACCGGCGAGAGCTGGACATCGTCATCGCCACCGCCGCAGGCGGTCAGCGCGACGGGCGCGAAGATGGCACCGAGGGCGCCGGCCATGCCGCCGCGCAGCAGGCCGCGGCGCTGCAGGCCTTGGTCGAGCACTTCGGTGAAGTGCGCGTTGGCGCTGGGGTTGTTGTCGAGGTCGTCGGGTTCAACGAAGGAGGTCGGGATGTCAACGCGGGAGTTCATGCAGGCCTCGTGCAGAGAGTGAAAGATGTCACTCCCGCTACGCTAGGTCTGCACGATGAAGGTGACGTGACAGTTCCATGTGAGCTTGAAGACAGCCCGCCTCAGGCCTGATTGGCGGCCGTGACAGCACGGCGGCGAGACAGCAGACCCAGCAAGGCCAGCAGCACCAGCGCGGGCAGCAGCGGGTCGGCGCGGCCGGGTTGCAGCGCGGTGGCGCAGCCGCCCCCGGCCGGCGCAACTGGCGCGATGGGCGATGGGGCCGGCGCGGGCGCGGCCACGGGTGGCGCTGGGGCCGGGGCCGGGGCCGGGGCAGGCGGCGGCGTGACAGGCGACGGGGCCGGCGGTGCCGTACCTGCCAAGGCTTGAACGGCCACGCGCAGCGGCACCGGGTGGGTGCCGTCGTTGCGCCACTGCAGTTGTGCGACGGCCTGCCCTTGTGCGGGCGCGCGCGCACTCAAGCGCACGGTGCAGCGTGCAGCCGGCGCCAGCACCAAAGCCGCAGCGCAGCTGCTGCCGCTCAAGGAGAAGAGCGCGGCGCCCGGGCCGGTGAGCGCCGGCATGCCCAGCGTGAGCGCGGCTGTACCGGCATTCACGAGCGAGAACTCGCGCACGGTCGTGGTGTCGGCCGCCGCTTCGAGCTGCAGGCTGCCCTGGGGCACGTCGGCCACCAGCACACCCAGGCCGGCCGGAGGGGCCGCCACCACCTGGCCCGACAGCCCCACCCACTGCGGCGTCACGCTGCCCTCGCCTTCCCACACGACGGCGCCGCGCCGCGGGCCCGGCTCGCCGGTGGCCAGGGCCACGAAGGCGGTGCAGGTGGCGCCGGGCGCCAGTGCAGCGGGGCAATCGTGGCGCAGGCTCAGGCCTTCGGCCACCGCCAGCCGCGGGGCCACCGTGACGGCGCCGCTGCCGAGGTTGGTGTAGGCCACGCGGCTCCCGAACCCCGCAGCGCCCTGGGCCATGGTGCCAAACTCGACCGTGCGCGGCCACACCACGGCACTGGCGCCCTCCAGCACGTTCACGCGGGCCAGGTAGGCCGACAGATCGCTGCGGTCGGTGTCGCTGAGCACGGTTCGCAGGTAGCCCATCGCGGCGGCCTTGTTGATGGCCTCGTTGATGACCGCCGGTCCCCGCGCGGCGTTAAGCAGCCGGTTGCGGTTGCCCAGCGGGTCGGGGCCATGGCATTCCACGCAACTGGCCACGCCACCGGGCAGTTGCAGGTAGAGCTGCGCGCCGCGGGCGGCGTCCTGCGCCAGCACGGGGGCAGAGGCCAGCAAGGCCAGGCCCGCCAGCGGCCAAGGGGAGAAACAGGCACTCGACATGCGGGCACGCTAGACGCCCGGCGGCGACAGCGTGATGACAAGCCCCTGACGCAGCAGGCCCGCCAAGGCGGGCCGCGTGGGTGATTCAGTCGACCGGCGTGAGCTTGGCGATGGCCAGCGAGAGCCACTTGCTGCCGTGCCGCCCGAACTGCACCTGCGCGCGCGCATCGGCGCCGCGGCCTTCCAGCGTGGTGACGATGCCTTCGCCGAACTTGGTGTGGAACACGGTCTGCCCCACGCGCAGGCCTGCGGCCTGCCCCGCCGCCGCGGCCACGAAGGGCGGCGGCGGGGGCGCCGCAGGTTCCACCCGCCCGGCGCCCACGATGCCGCTCAAGCCGCTGCCACGCTGCCAGGCCTGCTGGTACTCACGCGCGTAGCCCGAGCCGAAACCCTGCTGGCGCGGCGTCAGCCACTTCAGCGTGTGCTCGGGAATCTCGTCGAAGAAGCGGCTCTTGACGTTGTAGCGCGTCTGCCCGTGCAGCATGCGTGTCTGGCTGAAGCTCAGGTACAGGCGCTTGCGCGCCCGCGTGATGGCCACGTACATCAGCCGCCGCTCTTCTTCCACGCCGTCGGCATCGCTCAGGCTCTGCTCGTGCGGGAACAGGCCTTCCTCGATGCCGGTGATGAACACCGCGTCGAACTCCAGGCCCTTGGCGCTGTGCACCGTCATCAGCTGGATGGCGTCTTGACCCGCCTGCGCCTGGTTGTCGCCGGCCTCCAGGCTGGCGTGCGTGAGGAAGGCCGCCAGCGGCGACATGATCTCGCCGGTTTCGGCGTCAGGCGCGGCCGGGTCGCCCGTGATCAGCGCCGGGGCGGTGGCCGTGCTGGCGACATCACCACCGCCCTGCTCGTCCACCGGCAGCGCCACAGCGTCCTTGCCGAAGCCTTCCTGCGTGACGAAGCTCTCCGCGGCGTTGACCAGTTCTTCCAGGTTCTCGATGCGGTCCTGGCCTTCCTTGTCGGTGCGGTAGAAGTCGACGAGGCCGGTCTGCGCCAGCATGTGCTCGATGATCTCGCGCAGCGTCAGGCCCTGCGTGGCGGTGCGCATGCCGTCGATGAGATCGACGAAGCCGCGCAGCTTCTCGCCGGCCTTGCCCGGCACCGCGCCCACGCTCTGCGCCAGGCTTCGGCCGCTGGCACGGGCGGCGTCTTGCAACTGCTCGATGCTGCGCGCGCCGATGCCGCGCGTGGGGAAGTTCACCACGCGCAGGAAACTGGTGTCGTCGTTGGCGTTCTCCAGCAGACGCAGGTAGGCCAGCGCGTGCTTGACCTCGGCGCGCTCGAAGAAGCGCAGACCGCCGTACACGCGGTAAGGCACGCCGGCATTGAAGAGCGCACTTTCCAGCACGCGGCTCTGCGCATTGCTGCGGTACAGCAGCGCGATCTCGCTGCGCGGCGTGCCGCTGCGGTGCAGTTGTTGCGCTTCTTCCAGCAGCCACTGCGCCTCGGCGTAGTCGCTGGTGTTCTCGACCACACGCACCGGCTCGCCCACGCCCGCCTCGGTGCGCAGGTTCTTGCCCAGGCGCTGCGCGTTGTGGCTGATGAGGCCGTTGGCGGCGTCGAGGATGTGGCCGAAGCTGCGGTAGTTCTGCTCCAGCTTGATGACCCTTGGCACGCGGTACTCGCGCTCGAAGTCGGCCATGTTGCCCACGCGTGCGCCGCGGAAGGCGTAGATGCTCTGGTCGTCGTCGCCCACGGCCAACACGCTTTGCCCCATCAGCCCCGGCGGCGCGAGCATCTTCAGCCAGGCGTACTGCAGCTTGTTGGTGTCCTGGAACTCGTCCACCAGCACATGCGAGAAGCGGCGGCGGTAGTGCTCGCGCAGGGGCTCGTTGTCGCGCAGCAGTTCGTAGCTGCGCAACATCAGCTCGCCGAAATCGACCACGCCTTCGCGTTCGCACTGGTCCTGGTAGGCCTGGTAGATCTCCACCAGCTTGCGCGACTGCTCGTCGCGCACGTCCACGTCGCGCGGGCGCTCGCCTTCTTCCTTGCAGCCGGCGATGAACCAGCTCACCTGCTTGGGCACGAAGCGTTCTTCGTCGAGGTTCATCGCCTTGATCACGCGCTTGACGGCACTCAGCTGGTCGCTGCTGTCGAGGATCTGGAAACCCTGAGCCAGGCCGGCCAGCTTCCAGTGCGCGCGCAGGAAGCGGTTGCACAGGCCGTGGAAGGTGCCTATCCACATGCCGCGCACGGCCACCGGCAGCATGGCGCCCAGCCGCGTCAGCATTTCCTTCGCGGCCTTGTTCGTGAAGGTGACGGCCAGCACGCCGCCCGGGCTGGCCTGGCCGGTGTTCAGCAACCAGGCGATGCGCGTGGTGAGCACGCGGGTCTTGCCCGAGCCGGCACCGGCCAGCACCAGGGCCGGCACGGCTGGCAAGGTCACCGCGGCGAGCTGCTCGGGGTTCAAGCCCTGCAGCAGGCGGGAAGGGGCAGAACCTGGAGCATCGATCATGCGCAGATTCTAGGAGGCGGCCCTGTCGGCACCCGATACGCGCCAGGCCCCCTGCTTCCGGTCTGAACCGATCGGCAAGGCGCAGCGCCCCCCGCTCCATGGCGGTTCAAGCAGCACCCGGCGCGCACCGCTCATTCCGCCGGCGAGCCCACCTCTTGGCCTGCGTGGTACAGGCTGATCGGCTGGCCGTTGCGCAAGCCCTCGATGTGCATCACGCCCCGGGCGGGCCGCTGCGCGAGCAGGCTCGCCACCTCGGCGGCCTGCGTCACGGCACGGCCGTTGATGCGCACGATGCGGTCGCCCTCGGTCAGATCGAGTTCGCGCCCCAAGCCGGACGCAGGGGCGCTCTGCACCCAGACGCCACTGCCATGGGACACCAGCGTTCCCAGCGCCGATGGTGTCGTGGGGGACGAGGCCGCAGCTCGCGCCGACGCGCCCATGCGCAGGGCCGGTGACGGCAGGTCCGCGCGCAAGGCCCTCGTCGGGTCGTGCAGAGGCGGCACTGCCGGGGTCACCCAGGCCTCATCCGGCGAGGCCCGTGGGCTCTCGGCCGCCGGGGCCTGCAGCGCGTCCGGGGCGGCATGCCACGCCACGCCGGCAGCCAGGCACAGCGCCGCGACCGCCGCGCCGGAGGCCGCAGGCCGACGCTGGCTGCTCAAGGCGTTCCCTTGCCGGCCGGGCCGACCGGGGCGCCGACCTGCAGCCATGGCGTCACGACAGCCGTCCTGCCGTCCTGAAGGCGGGCGACGACCTGCACCGACAGCAGGCTGCCTATCGTCTCCAGTTGCGTCGTGCGGGCGACCATCCCCGCGGCCTTCGGGTTGTCGCCGCGGGCCACCTCCAGGCGCAGGCCGGGCTCGACCACGGCCTTGACCTTGCGGCTGGTGCCCTCAGCCGTCTTGTAGCGGATCTCGTAGTGCTTCGCCCCCGCCGCCGGTGCCCACTGCAGCACCCAGAAGCTCTGCCAGCGCAGGTGCGGCACGCCCGACCGTGCGGCGTAGGCCTGGGTCACATCCTGCAGTTCGGCGCGCAGGCCCGGCAGCTGGGCGACGGCCGGAGCCGCCTCCAGATCCGAAGCCGCGAGCGCCGAGGTGCAAAGCAGCCCGACCGCTGCCGCTGCTTGCAGGGCCTTCATCACCGGGCGACCGTGCTGCAGCCGGGGTTCCACTCCACCGCGTAAGTGCTGGCGTTGGCATGCCCGAAATTCACCACGATCGTGCGGGCCGGCACCACGGTGCCGGCGGGCAGGGTGGAACCGTCGACCAGGCTGCCGCAGCCGATGCTCACGCCGGCGCCCAGGACCGAGCGGAACACCACCGCGTGGTCGCCGATGCGTGTGCCATCGCCGACCACGGTATTGAAGTGCGGGTTGTTCTGCGTGGCTGCCGACTGGCCGCCATGCACCAGGCTGCGGAAACCGTAGCTCACGTGGTCGTGCAGGTGCAGGCCGGTGTGCTCCAGGGCATGGAAGGTGGTGCGGTCGAGCATGCGCGCGATGTGCCCGACGTGGAAGGGCTCGCCCTCGTCGGCGCGCAGCGAGATGAAGCTGCCGACGACCACCTCGTCGTCGTCGGCGTTCAGCACGTCGCGCGCGTCGGCCAGGCTCACGTCGCCGATGATGCGGTTGCGATGGCTCGGGTCGCGTGTGGCCACACCGGCCAAGGTCGGCAGGTCTCGCAGGGGGTTGAAGTCGGAGCGGCCCGGGTCGTAGTTGATGCCGCGCACGTTGCTGGCGTTGTCGCGGAAGAGCTGCGTGTACTCGCGGGCAAAGGTCTCGTTGACATGCAGCACGCCTTCCATGAACTCGCGCAGTGCCTCCGTGATCGGCACCACCTTGCCCAGGGCCACGTTGTCGGCCTCGGCCTGCGTCGTGATGTTCTTGCCTGAAAGCACGACCTTGCCATGCTTGACCACGATGCCGGGGGCCACGCGCGCCAGGTGCAGCACCATCGCGTCGTGCTCGACGGTGGCGCGGTCGATCAGGCTGTTGAAGCCGACGAAGGCGGCGTTGTGCTCGCCCACGACCGCCTTGCGGCCCACCTTGGCCGGCGCCCTGACCTGCGCGCCATGCGCCAGGATCACCTCGTCACCGAGCGTCACCGCGCCGCTGCCCGTCACGCCGACGCTGTCCTGCAGGTTGGTCTTCTTGCCGATCGACACGGTGCCGGATGCCGAGATGGTGGCAAACGGTCCGATGTAGACCTGCTTGTCGAGCGTGACGCGCTGTGCACTGGCGATCGATGCCGTCGGATCGATGAAGCTGGCCGTCTCGGCCACGGCAGCGGCCGGGCACACCGGTCGGTTGCTGGCGCTCGGCGAACACAGGGCCAGGGCCGCGCCGGACGCCAACAGGCCCAGTGCGCCCAGCAGCCATTGCCGGATGCGTGACGGTGTGCCGGCGTCGCGGGCCAGGGGAGAGAGACAAGGTGTCATGGCGAGGTCCTCGGTGGTTGCGGGGGCGGGCCAAGCGGGGCCTGGCACTCGATGCGCAGGCTACGAACCCGGCCCCCCGGGCGCTTGGGTGAATGGCGCGCCGGCTCTAGGAAATCGGAGCGGTCCGCGTTCCCCGAGGTCAAACATGCAACCATGTGTAACAGACATGTACGTCGATCGCGCAGCCGGCCTCGGTGCGCAATGCCAGACGCCCTCGAGAACTGTGGGGGCCCCGCCCGTCCCATGCCTCGCGCAAAGCGTTCATGACCGGCGCCGAGCCGCCACCCAAGAACCATCCCATGAACGACCGCGGCCCCAGCCACACCTCGCCAGCGGGCCACTGGCCCGTCAGCTCGCCCCCCCTCACGAAGCGGTGCGACGGGCGGGTCCGACCATGACAACGGTGCAGCCGCGTTCCGCGCCCCGGCGGTGGCGCCCGGTTCGCTGGCGTCGGCTGGGCGCCACCGCCTGCGTGCTCGCCCTCGTGGGCAGCGAGGTCGCCGAGATCCTGCACGAGTACGGCGAATGGAAGGGCCACACGGTCGAAGCCGTGGCCAATCATTTGGTGGTGTGGGACGCCGCCGTGGACGGTTTCCTTGCGCCGACCATCGCCGGCCTGCGCGCGGTCTCGGTGGCCGCACAGCTCGCGCAGGGCGAGGAACTGGCGCGCCGCACCGAGGAGTTCGACAACTGGCTGGATCGCCTGGGCCGCTCGGGGGCGGTGCATGCCACCTGGCTGGTGATGGACAGCGAAGGGCAGGTCCTTGCCAGCGCCGGCATCAGCCCGGTGACCTTGCAGCCACAGGAACGGGCGGCACTTTGGGCCGCTGCGCAGACAGCCGGCCCCGACGGGCCGCCGGTGTACAGCCTCTCCCACACGCCGGCCAGAACCTTGAACATCGGCGCCCGCTTGCGCCGGGTGGATGGGGCCGTCGTCGGCCTGGTGGTGGCACAGATCCCCTACGCGCGCCTGGACGAACTGGCCAAGCGGCACGGCGCCGAGCCCGGCGTGGCGCTGATGCTGCGCGACCACGCCCAGGGCCTGGTCGCGCACGCCACGGCACCAGACCTGTCCGCTGCCGATCTGGCGCGCATGGCCACGGCCGCGAAGCGGCGCGACGTCTCCGGCAGCGAGCTGGGCCTGCAGATGGAAGCAGACGCGGGCCAGCGCTACCTGGTGCGCGGCCGCGAACGCGGCGATTGGGGCCTGCAGACCGTGGTGGCCATGAACACCGACCAGTTCATGCGGCATTACCGCGAGGAGTGGTTGCTTCGGGGCCTGTTCCTGCTGGCCCTGTGTGGCCTGCTCGCCTTGATCGGCCTGCAGCAACGACACCAGCGCGTGCTGGGCGAGGCGGCGCGCGCGCAGGCCACCCGCTTGCGCAAGGGCGCCGTGCAGTGGCTGGAACTGCTGCCCGAGCCCACCTGGCTGGCCAGCGCCGACGGCACCCGCACGCGCTTCAACGGCGCGTTCGCCAGCTGCTTCGGGCTCGACGCCGACCAGGGTGGCGCGATGCCATGGCAATGGGACCGCGTCATCGAGGAACCGGCCCTGGGCGCCTGGCACCAGGTCGTCAAGCGCGTGCAGCGCACCGGCGCGACGCAGTGGTGCCACGTCAGCCTGCCGGCCGCGGGGGGCCGGCGGCGCGTGGTGCTGGCGCGTGTGTCAGCCTTGCGCGACCCGATCTTCGGTACCGACGAGCGCGTGATCCTGGTGATCCTGCAGTTGGGGCGCGACGGCTTGAACATGGACGAGGACGCCGCGCGCGCCCGTGAACTGCTGCAACTGGCCGAAGCCGAGCAATGGCGCCTGGGCCAAGCCCTTCACGACGAACTCGGGCAGCAGCTCACCGGCATCGCTTTCCTGGCCAACGTGCTTGAACGCAAGTTGCGCGCCGCCCACCGCGGCGAGGCCGACGATGCGCGTTGGCTCACGACGCTGGCCAACGAGACGATCGAAAAGGCACGCCAGCTGGCGCGCGGGCTGGTCCCCGTCAACAGCGCCGACCCCGGCGCGCTGGCCGCCGCTCTGGGCGAACTGGGCCGACGCACAGGCGAGGTGTTCGACATCGCCTGCAGCGTGCAGGCCGACCCGGGCTTCGACCCCGGGGGCACCGAGCGCGCCAACCACCTGTACCGCATCGTGCAGGAGTTGATCACCAACGCCGTGCGGCACGGCGCCGCGCGCCAGGTGTCCATCGACCTCCTGGAAGCCGGGTCCGGCGGCTTGCAGCGCATGCGCGTGGTCAGCGACGGCGTGCGCGTTCCTGCGGACGTGCTCCAGGCGGGCCGCGGACTGGGGCTTGCCGGCATCCGCAGCCGGGCCGCCTACCTGGGGGCCACGGTCGCCTTCGACGCTCTCGAGCCGGGTGGTCTGGCCGTCACGGTGGATCTGCCACCGGCAGCAGCGCAGTGCATCGACCGCGAGCCCGGGCCCAGCCAGGGGGCCGGGCACCGCGTGCCTGCGCCAGGCGATGCTGCGGCGGGGCTGACCGGCCGAAGGCAGGGACCCGATGGCCCGGCCCCTTCGATGCAGGAAACCTGATGTCCGAACCGCACGACCCCATCGCCCTGCTGGTGCTGGACGACCACGCCATCGTGCGCCACGGCCTGCTGCAACTGGCCGCGCAAGTGCCGTGGATCAAGGCCTGCCGCGCGGCAGCCAGCCTGGACGAGGCCTTGGCGCTGATGAACGAACGGACCTTCGATGTCGCTGTCGTCGACCTGTCGCTGGGCGGGGCCAGCGGCATGGACGCGATCGGCGAGCTGCAGGAGCGCTGGCCCGCCCTGCGCGTGGTGGTGCTCAGCATGCACAGCGACCCGATGTACTGGGAGCGCGCCTTCGAGCGCGGCGTCCACGCCTTCGTGGCCAAGGACGACGCCACCGAGCAGCTGGTCGAGGCGATCGCGCGCGTCGCGCAGGGTGGCATCTACATGGGCGCACGCATCCAGAGCGCGCTGGCGGGCCGGTTCGGCGCCGCTGGTCGCGCTTGCGCACCGCGCCCCGAGGCGCTGGTGGCACGCCTGACCCCGCGCGAGCGCGAGATCCTCGAGTTCATCGGCAAGGGGCTGTCTGCGGCCGAAGTGGCCTTCGAACTGGAGCGCAGCGTGAAGACGGTGGAGGCGCACAAGGCGAAGCTGCGCGAGAAGCTCGGCCTGCGCAGCAACCAGCTGCTGCTGCAGTTCGCCGCCCGTTGGGTGCAGTTCGACAGCCGGCTCTGAGGGCGGCGCTCCTAAGATGCGCAGTCCGGTGCGCGAGCGCCGGGTCCAGCCCGCACCCCACCCCAAGAGTCCCGTCATGGAAATCTTCGACTACGACAACATCCTGCTGCTGCCGCGCCTGTGCCGGGTGGAAAGCCGCAGCGAATGCGACACCAGCATCCAGTTCGGCCCCCGTCGCTTCACGCTGCCGGTGGTGCCCAGCAACATGAAGACGGTGGTCGACGAGCCGATCAGCCAGATGCTGGCCAAGAGCGGCCACTTCTACGTGATGCACCGCTTCGACCTCGACAACGTGGCCTACGCGCGCCGCATGCGCGAACTGGGCCTGTTCGTGAGCCTGAGCTCGGGCGTGAAACCGGCCGACTTCGACGTGATCGACCGCCTGGCGGCCGAGGGCGTGGGCGCCGACTACATCACCATCGACATCGCGCACGGCCATGCCGAGAGCGTGAAGAAGACCATCGCGCACATCAAGCAGCGGCTGCCCGAGGCCTTCGTCATCGCCGGCAACGTGGCCACGCCCGAGGCCGTGATCGACCTGGAGAACTGGGGCGCCGACGCCACCAAGGTGGGCGTGGGGCCGGGCAAGGTGTGCATCACCAAGCTCAAGACCGGCTTCGGCACCGGCGGTTGGCAGCTCAGCGCGTTGAAGTGGTGCGCCCGCGTGGCCACCAAGCCCATCATTGCCGACGGCGGCATCCGCCACCATGGCGACATCGCCAAGAGCATCCGCTTCGGCGCCAGCATGGTGATGGTGGGCTCGCTCTTCGCGGGCCATGAAGAGAGCCCGGGGGCCACCGTGGAGGTCGACGGCAAGCGCTACAAGGAGTACTACGGCTCGGCCTCTGATTTCAACAAGGGCGAATACAAGCACGTCGAGGGCAAGCGCATCCTCGAGCCCATCAAGGGCCATCTCGCCGACACGCTGCGCGAAATGCGCGAAGACCTGCAGAGCAGCATCAGCTACGCCGGGGGGCGCGTGCTGCAAGACTTGAAGAAGGTGAACTACGTGGTGCTCGGCGGCGAGAACGCCGGCGAGCACCTGTTCATGTAGCCCGCGTCAGCGCGGGATCATCCCGCGGTTCTCGCCCGGCTCCACCGCCAGGCGCGCGCGGGCCGCGGGGCGCCGCGCGGCCAGCGGCACGGCGCGCTCGCCTTCGGCCGTGGTGAAGCACGCGCCGATGTCGGCGTGGCGCAGCGCGGTGCTCATCAGCGGGTCGGCGGCGCTGCCCTGGGGGGCGCTGAAGTCTTCGGCCACCGGGCAGCTGGCCTGGAAGCCGTCGAAGTAGCGGCCTTCGTTGCGCTGGTTCACGCTCTCGAAGTTGACGACGCTGTAGGTGCGCCCGCAGCTGCTGCTGGGCAGGAAGCCCACCGGCTTGCCGCAGGTGGTGTCACCGACGGTGATCACCTCCACCCCGGCACCCCGCAAGCCGTTGACCACCTGCTCGCTGGCCGAGCAGGTGCGCGGGCCCGTCAGCACGTAGACGCGCGGCAGGCCGAGGGCCGCGGCGGGCTGGCTGAAGCCATAGCTCTGGTTGTTGGCGGCCGCGCGCTTGTCGTTGTAGAGCAGCGAAGCGTAGGTCAGCCCTGCGCCCCTCGCGCCTGCGATGTAGCTGGCCAAGGTGCCGCCCGTGCTGACGAGGCCGCCGCCGTTGTAGCGCAGGTCCAGCACCAGGTCTTGCACCCCCGCGGCCCTGAACTGCGAGAAAGCCGCGTCCAGCGGCGTGAGTGCCTGGCCGATCATGTCCTTGACCTGCAGGTAGCCCACGCGGCGGCCGCGCGGGCTGGTCTGCACCGTCACGCCCTGCACCGGGTTGAGGTTGTAGACCGCCGCGTTCAGGGCCACGCTGCGGTCGTTGCCGGCACGGCGCAGCACGAGGCTGAGCGTGTCGCCGGCCTGGGCTGGGCTCAGCACGCTGTAGTCGTCGGCCGCCACCACGCTGGCGGCGCTGCGGCCGTTCAGGCTGAGGATCTGGTCGCCGCGCTGCACGCCTTGCACGGCGGCGGGTGAACCGGGCTCGACGTAACGCACATAGAGCGCCCGCGTGCTGACGCCGTCGACCTCGATGCCGTTGACGGCCACGCCGTAGCCGAGCGTGGCGCCATCGCCGTAGAAGCGGTTGAAGCTCTCGGTGCTCTGGCTGCCGCTCCAGCGGTCGGCCGGAAAGCTGGCGCTGGTGCCGGTGTAGAGCAGCGCGTCGAAGTAGGCCTCCACGCTGTTGAAGCCGCTGGCCGCGGGCCGTGGCGAGAGGCGGTACCAGAAGTACCAGTCGTTCATGTAGTTGCCCAGCCAGGCCTGCTGGTCGGGCACCGAGCAGCTGGCGGCCGGGGCGGTGGGGTTGTCATCGCCACCGCCACCGCAGGCGACCAGGGCCAGGGCGGCACAGGCCGTTGCCGCCGGACGCAGCAGATGGATGAACAAAGGGCGACAGATCATCGAAAAGCTCCTGGGCGGGCCGGAGGGCCCGTGGGCGCGGCGCTCAGGGTCGCCACCTAGAATCGACAACCCTTCGCGGTGCCTTCACGTTGACAGACTTTCACGTGCCAGGCGCCCCGGCCTGTATCGCTTTGTCTCACGCCATCATGACCGAACTCGCCAAGTCCTTCGAGCCCGCCCCCATCGAGGGCCGCTGGGGCCCGGTGTGGGCCAGCAGCCCGGCGCACGCCCCGACACTCGACCCGGCCAAGCCTTCGTTCTGCATCCAGCTGCCGCCGCCCAACGTGACGGGCACGCTGCACATGGGCCACGCGTTCAACCAGACCATCATGGATGCGTTGACGCGCTACCACCGCATGCGCGGCCACAACACGCTGTGGGTGCCGGGCACCGACCACGCCGGCATCGCCACGCAGATCGTCGTGGAACGCCAGCTGCAGGAAAACGGCCTCAGTCGCCACGACCTGGGCCGCAAGAACTTCGTGGCGCAGGTGTGGGACTGGAAAGCCACCTCGGGCGCCACCATCACGAACCAGATGCGCCGCCTGGGCGACAGCGTGGACTGGGGCCGCGAGTACTTCACGATGGACGAGAAGCTGTCCACCGTGGTGACCGAGACCTTCGTGCGCCTCTTCGACGAGGGCCTGATCTACCGCGGCCAGCGCCTGGTGAGCTGGGACCCGCAGCTGAAATCGGCCGTCTCCGACCTGGAGGTGGAAAGCGAGGAGGAAGACGGCTTCCTGTGGCACATCGCCTACCCCCTGGCCGATGGTTCGGGCCAGCTGGTGGTGGCCACCACGCGCCCCGAAACGTTGCTGGGCGACACCGCGGTGATGGTGCACCCGGAAGACGAGCGCTACACCGCACTCATCGGCAAGCAAGTCAAGCTGCCGCTGACCGAGCGCGTGATCCCGGTGATCGCCGATGCCTATGTCGACCGCGAGTTCGGCACCGGCGTGGTGAAGGTGACGCCGGCGCACGACGCCAACGACTACGCGGTGGGCCAGCGCCACGGCCTGCCGATGATCAGCGTGCTGGACCTGGAGGCCCGGCTCAACGCCAACGCGCCCGAGGCCTACCGCGGGCTCGACCGCTTCGTGGCGCGCAAGAAGATCGTGGCCGACCTGGAGGCTCAGGGCCTGCTGGTGGAGACCAAGAAGCACAAGCTGCAGGTGCCGCGCTGCGCGCGCACCGGCCAGGTGGTGGAGCCCATGCTCACCGACCAGTGGTTCGTGGCCGTGAACAAGCCCGCGAAGGACGGCACCAGCATCGCCGAGAAGGCCCGCCGCGCGGTGAGCAGCGGCGAGGTGCGCTTCGTGCCCGAGCAATGGGTCAACACCTACAACCACTGGATGGACAACATCCAGGACTGGTGCATCAGCCGCCAGCTCTGGTGGGGCCACCAGATCCCGGCCTGGTACGGCACGGGCGGCGAACTCTTCGTCGCGCGCAGCGAAGAAGAAGCGCGCCAGCGTGCCGCGGCCGCCGGCTACGCGGGTGAACTGAGGCGCGACGAAGACGTGCTCGACACCTGGTACAGCAGCGCGCTGGTGCCCTTCTCTTCACTCGGCTGGCCCGAGAAAACCAAGGAGCTCGATCTCTTCTTGCCCAGCACCGTGCTCGTGACGGGCTTCGACATCATCTTCTTCTGGGTCGCCCGGATGATCATGATGACGACACATTTCACCGGCAAAGTGCCCTTCCGCGACGTCTACATCCACGGTCTGGTGCGTGACGCGCAAGGCCAGAAGATGAGCAAGAGCGAGGGCAACGTGCTCGACCCGGTGGACCTGATCGACGGCATCGAGCTCGCCCCGCTGCTGGACAAGCGCAGCACCGGCCTGCGCAAGCCCGAGACCGCACCGCGCGTGCGCAAGCAGACGGAGAAGGAATTCCCGCAAGGCATCCCGGCCTTCGGTGCCGACGCGCTGCGTTTCACCATGGCCAGCTACGCCAGCCTGGGCCGCAACATCAACTTCGACAGCAAGCGCTGCGAGGGCTACCGCAACTTCTGCAACAAGCTCTGGAACGCGACGAAGTTCGTGTTGATGAACACAGAAGGCCAGGACTGCGGGCTGAAGGAGCACACCAAGGCCGAGTGCCAACCCGGCGGCCCCTTCCACGGCTACATGCGCTTCAGCCAGGCCGACCGCTGGATCGCCGGCGAACTGCAGCGCGTGGAAGCCGCTGTGGCCCAGGGCTTTGCCGACTACCGGCTGGACAACGTGGCCAACGCCATCTATGCCTTCGTCTGGGACGAGTACTGCGACTGGTACCTGGAAATCGCCAAGGTGCAGATCGCCCAGGGTTCCGAGGGCGAACAGCGAGCCACGCGCCGCACGCTGATCCGCACGCTGGAAGCGGTGCTGCGCCTGCTGCACCCGCTGGCGCCGTTCATCACCGCCGAGCTCTGGGAAGTGGTGGCGCCGGTGGCCGGCGTGAAGCAGACCGAGAGCATCGTGACCGCGCGCTACCCCGAGGCGCAGCTGGCCAAGGTCGACCCGCAGGCCGATGCCTGGGTGGCGCGGCTGAAGGCCGTGGCCGCCGAGGTGCGCCGCCTGCGCAGCGAGATGGGCCTGCAGCCCGGCGAACGCGTGCCGCTGCTGTGCCTGGGCGATGAAGCCTTCGTGCAGAGCGCCGCGCCCGTGCTGAAGGCGCTGGCACGACTGGCCGAGATCCAGCCGCTGGCCGACGAGGCCGCCTTTGCTGCGGCGACGCAGGCCGCGCCGGTGGCCGTCAACGGTGAGCTTCGCCTGGCGCTGCACGTGCAGATCGATGTCGAGGCAGAGATCGCACGGCAGGAGAAGGAAGTCGCACGCCTGCGCGGCGAAATCTCCAAGGCCGATGCGAAACTCGGCAACGAAAGCTTCGTCGCGCGCGCCCCGGCCGCGGTGGTGGAGCAAGAGCGCGCCCGGCTGGCCGACTTCCGGCAAGCGCTGGCAAGGCTGGAAGAACAACTCGCCCGTCTGCAGAAAGCCCCCCAATGAGCGTCGTCTCCAAGGCCATCTTCCCCGTCGCCGGCCTCGGCACGCGTTTCCTGCCGGCCACCAAGGCGCAGCCCAAGGAGATGCTGCCCGTCGTCGACAAGCCCCTGATCCAGTACGCCGTGGAAGAGGCCTATGCCGCCGGTGTGCGCGAGATGATCTTCGTCACCGGCCGCCACAAGCGGCCCATCGAAGACCACTTCGACATGACCTACGAACTGGAAGTGGCGCTGGAGAAGGCCGGCAAGGAAGAACTGCTGTCGGTGGTGCGCAGCGTCAAGCCCGACGACATGGAGTGCATCTACGTGCGTCAGCCGCAGGCCCTGGGCCTGGGCCATGCCGTGCTGTGCGGCCAGCGCCTGGTGGGCAACCAGCCCTTTGCCGTGTTGCTGGCCGACGACCTCATGGTCGGCGCACCGCCGGTGCTGGCGCAGATGGTCGAGCAGTTCAAGGAGTGGCGCGCCTCCATCCTGGCGGTGCAGGAAGTGCCGGCCGAGCACACCAGGCGCTACGGCATCGTGGCGGGCACGCCGGTGAACGAGCGCGTGATGGACGTGACCCGCATCGTCGAGAAGCCCGCGCCTGAAGTGGCACCCTCGCGCCTGGGGGTGGCGGGCCGCTACATCCTCACGCCCGGGGTCTTCCACGAGATCGCCACGCAGCCGCGCGGCGTGGGTGGCGAGATCCAGCTCACCGACGGCATTGCCAGCCTGCTGCGGCGCGAAAAGGTGTTCGCCTACCGCTACGAAGGCAAGCGCTACGACTGCGGCAGCAAGGAAGGTTTCCTGGAAGCCAACGTCGAACTGGCGCTGGCGCACCCGGTGCTGGGGCCAGGGTTCCGCAGCTACCTGCAGAACCTGGATCTCTGAATCAGCGCCGCCGCAGGACGTGCACGAACTCGTTGCCGTTCTGTGTCTGCTCCACCAACTCGTTGCCGGTCTGGCGCGCGAAGGCCTGGAAGTCGCGCGTGGAGCCCGGGTCGGTGCTCAGCACGCGCAGCACCTCGCCCGTCACCATGTCGGCCAGAGCCTTCTTGGTTTTGAGGATGGGCAGCGGGCAGTTCAGACCGCGGGTGTCGAGTTCTTTGGCGTTGTCCATGGTGTTCGGGTGCAAAGCAGCACAGCTCAGGTCTTGGGCGGCAGTTCGATGAACTGCGGTTCGATGCCACGGCCACGCAGCCAGTCGGCCAGCGCATAGCCGGTGCCGGCGCGCCAGCAGCGCAGGTCTTGCGGCGCGAACAGCTTGTACTCGGCGAGTTCGGGCGAGAGGCTGATCTCGCCTTCGGCCTGCACGTGGTAGGCGATGATGATCTGGTTCATGCGCTGGAAGTCGTAGACGCCCACCAGGCGCGTCTGCGTGACCCGCAACGCCGTTTCTTCCAGCACCTCGCGCGCGATGCCGGCCTCGGGCGTCTCGCCGGCCTCCATGAAGCCGGTGATCAGCGCGAACATGCGGCCGCTCCACGCGGCATTGCGCGCCAGCAGCACCCGGCCCTCGCGGTCGGTGCATTCGACGATGGCCGCCAGCACCGGCGTCGGGTTGTTCCAGTGCGTCCAGCCGCAGGCCGGACAGCGCAGCCGGGCCTTGGGGCCGCCGTCCTCCTCCTGGCTGATCCAGGCCAACCCAGTGCCGCACTGCAGGCAGAACTTGGCGTCCATGCTCAGACCACCGTCATGCCGGGAAGACGCCAGTGGAAAGGTAGCGGTCGCCGCGGTCGCAGACGATGAAGACGATGGTGGCGTTCTCCAGGCGTTGCGCGAGTTGCAGCGCAGCCCAGCAGGCACCGGCGGCGCTGATGCCTGCGAAGAGGCCCTCTTCGCGCGCCATGCGGCGGGCCATCTCCTCGGCGTCGGCCTGGCTCACGTAGACCAGTTCGTCGACATTCGCCGGGTCGTAGATCTTGGGCAGGTAGGCCTCGGGCCACTTGCGGATGCCGGGAATGCGGCTGCCCTCGCTGGGCTGGGCGCCGACGATGCGCACGGCCGGGTTTTGCTGCTTCAGGAAACGCGAGACGCCCGTGATGGTGCCGGTGGTGCCCATGGCGCTGACGAAGTGCGTCACCCGGCCGGCGGTGTCGGCCCAGATCTCGGGGCCGGTGGTCTCGAAGTGCACGCGCGGATTGTCGGCGTTGGCAAACTGATCGAGCACGCGGCCCTTGCCGTCCTTCTGCATCTGCTCGGCCAGATCGCGCGCGTACTCCATGCCGCCACTGCGCGGCGTGAGGATGAGTTCGGCGCCGAAGGCCTTCATGGTCTGCGCCCGCTCGATGGACAGGTCCTCCGGCATGATCAGAACCATCTTGTAGCCGCGGATGGCTGCAGCCATCGCCAGCGCGATGCCGGTGTTGCCGCTGGTGGCCTCGATCAGCGTGTCGCCGGGGCGGATGTCGCCGCGCTCTTCGGCCCGCTTGATCATGCTGATGGCCGGGCGGTCTTTCACGCTGCCGGCCGGGTTGTTGCCTTCCAGCTTGCCCAGGATGACATTGCCGCGCGCAGCACCAGCCGCGCCGAGCAGGCGTTGCAGCCGCACCAGCGGCGTGTGGCCGATGGCGTCTTCGAGGGTCTTGTAGACCGGGGGGGCCGGGTGGCTCATGAAGGGGCTCCTGCTGCGGGGCCATGATTGTCGCAGCGCGGCGCCGGCATGGCATGGCGTGCCAGGCGCCCACCCCGCCGCACCCAGGGGCGGCAAGGCTGCATGTGATAATCGCGCTCGCTTCGGGCCCGGCCCAGGCGTGCCGCCCCCGTGACGAAATCGGTAGACGTAGCGGATTCAAAATCCGCCGCCGCAAGGCGTGCCAGTTCGAGTCTGGCCGGGGGCACCAGGTCGGCCACCACCGCACCGTTCATCGCCTGCCCCCCATGCCGCCGATCCCGCCGCTGATCAAGAACCTGATGCTGGCCTGCCTGGCCGTGTTCTGCGTGCAGCAACTGCTGCCACTGGAGAACTGGCTGGCGCTCTACCCGGTGGGCAGCGGCGGCTTCATGCCCTGGCAGCTGGTGACTTATGCCTTCCTGCATTTCGACCTGCTGCACCTGACCTTCAACATGCTGGGCCTGTGGATCTTCGGCGCCGAGCTGGAGAACCTCTGGGGCCGCAAGCGCATGCTGCAGCTGCTGCTGGTGTCGGTGGTCACGGCGGCGGTGTCGCAGCTGGCCGTGACGGCGCTGATGGGCACGCGTGCCGTGACGCTGGGTGCCTCGGGCGCGCTCTACGGCCTGCTGCTGGCCTATGCGCTGACCTTCCCGCGCCGGCGTTTCGACCTCGTCGGTTTCCTGCCGATGGCGCTGCTGATGACGCCCTACGCCGCGCTGCACATCGTCGGCCTGGTGCTCTTCGTGCTGATGTTCACCAACCGCCAGGCCCTGCCCATCCCACCCGTGCCGGTGCCGGCGCTGGTGATGGTGGGCATCTTCGGCGTCGTCGAGCTGCTGCTGGGCATGTTCGTGCGCAGCAACCTGGCGCACTTCGCCCATCTGGGTGGCATGGTGGGCGGCTGGCTGGTGATGCGGTTCTGGCGCGGGCAGATGCCCTTCGGCCGCCGCCGCTGAAGAAACCCCTGGCTGGCGCAGCGGCGCCGCCGGCCCCATGCTTGGGGTCCTTCAAGGCCCGAGGGTGAGGCATGGCGCAAGCAGCGACAACAGGTGGCAAGCTGAAGCGGCGTCGTGCCCTGGCCTGCGGGCTGGCCCTTGGCCTGGGCGCCATGGCGCTCACCGCGCGCGCCGCGCCCAGCGCCCTGGAAACACGCTCCCGCGCGCTGGAACGCGCCCACGCTGCGGTCTTCGCCCTCGAGGTGCAGGTGGTGGAAGGGGCCCGCTCCGCCAAGACGCTGGGGCAAGAGCGTGAGGGCTCGGCCGTGCTCATCAGCGACGACGGCGTGCTGCTCACCGCGGGCTATCTGGTGCTGGAAGCCGAGACCGTCACGGTCGTCACCGAGGCCGGCGCGCGCCTGCCGGCCCGCGTGCTGGCCTACGACGTGGCCACCGGTTTCGGCCTCGTGCAGGCGCTGGCTCCGCTGGGCCGCGCGCCCGTGCCCCTGGCCCGCAACGCACCCAGCCCCGGCCCCGAGCCGCTGACGGCCATCAGCGCCGGCGACGAGGCCGAAGTGCTGCCGGTGACGCTGGTCTCGCGCCGCGCCTTCTCGGGCAACTGGGAGTACCACGTCGAGACCGCGCTCTACACCAGCCCACCGCTCGACCAGCACAGCGGCGCCGCGCTGTTCAACGCCGAAGGTGAACTGCTGGGCATCGGCTCGCTGGCCCTGCCCGACGTGCAGCCCGGCCCTGCGCGGCAGCGCATGCCGGGCAACCTGTTCGTGCCGGTGGACCTGCTGCGCCCGGTGCTGGCCGAGCTGCGCAGCCAGGGCCGCTCGGCCGCCAGCGTGCGGCCCTGGCTGGGCTTGAACTGCGCCGAACAGGCCGGCGAACTGCGTGTGCTGCGCGTGGCCGAAGACAGCCCGGCCGACGTGGCGGGCCTGCAGACTGGCGACCGCATCACGCGCATCGACGGCCGGCGCGTGGCGGCGCTGGCCCAGCTGTGGCTGGGCCTGTGGGCCGACCCCCGCCCACAACGCGCCGTGGAGTTGGAGATCGAGCGCGGCGGCCGGCTGATGACCGTCACCGTGCACGCCGTGGACCGGGCCGCGACGCTGGCCCGCGCCACCGGCATCTGAGCGGCCCCTGCCGCGCCATCAACCGCGCCGCAGGCCCTCTCCCACGGTCGGGTAGCGCAGCTTCAGCCTCAGCTCATCCTTGAGCCGGCGGTTGTCCAGCCGGCGTGATTCGCTCATGAAGCTCATCAGCATGGGGCTCAGCGTCTGCGCCGCCACGGCCCGCGTGATGCGGGGCGGGCGCGGCAGGCCGCAGAGGTCGGCCGCGAGGTCGAAGTAATCGCCCATCGTGAGCTGCGTGTCGTCGCTGGCGTGCAGCACGCGCTGCGGGCGGCCGCGGTAGAGCGCGGCCACGCACGCGCGCGCCAAGTCGTCGGCGTGGATGTGGTTGGTGTAGACGTCATCCTCGCGGGCCAGCACGGCGGTGCCGCGCTGCAGACGTTCACGGGGGTGGCCGCCGAGGCGGTTGCTGGCGTAGATGCCGGGGATGCGCAGCACCGTCACGCGCGCGCCGGTGCGGCGGCCGAACCAGCGCAGCTGCGCTTCGGCATCGACACGGCGCTGCGCACGCTCGGTACCGGGGGCCACGGCCCGGGTCTCGTCGAAGAAGGCGCCGCCAGCATCGCCATACACGCCGCTGGTGCTGCCGTAGACGAGGCGCTGCACACGCCCGCCGCGCGCCAGCGCACGCAGCAGCGCCTGCGTGCGCGGGTCGCGCCGGCCCTGCAGCGGCGGTGGCGCCAGGTGCAGCACGGCATCGGCCAGGCCGCCCAGGCGGCCGAGCGTGACGGGCTCGTCGAGGTTGCCGATGAGGGGGATGGCACCCAGCGCGCGCAACTCGGGCGCACGCGCGGGGCTGGAGGTCAGCGCCAGCACGCGCCAGGCCGGCTGCACCAGCGGCAGCACCCGCAGGCCGACATCGCCGCAGCCCACGATCAAGAGCGTGGGGCGGCGCGCAGCGGCCAGGGGTGTGAAGGCGGGCAAGGACATGGCAGGCGGCAAGGCAGGCGGCACCCGGGGCCCGGGCACAATTCGCGCTTGAGTTTACGAGCGCGCCCCAGGCGCACAGACCGGCCACCATGAGCTTCCAGATCACCCTGCAACCCTCCGAGCGCAGCTTCAGCGTCGACGCCGACGAAGCCATCCTGCCCGCCGCCATCCGCCAGGGCGTGGGCCTGCCTTACGGCTGCCGCGACGGCGCCTGCGGCTCGTGCAAGAGCCGGCTGCTCGAAGGCCGTGTGATGCACGGGCCGCACCAGTTGAAGGCGCTGACGGCCGAAGAGGAAGAGAAGGGCTACATCCTCACTTGCTGCGCCCACCCGCAGACCGACTGCGTGGTCGAAGCGCGCAGCGTGCCCGGCGCGGGCGAGTTCCCGGTGCTCAAGCTGCCCTCTCGCGTGCTCAGCCTCAGCAAACCCAGCGCCGACGTGGCGGTGGTGAAGCTGCAACTGCCCGCCAACCAGAACCTGCAGTACCGCGCCGGCCAGTACGTGGAGTTCATCCTGCGCGACGGTGCGCGCCGCAGCTACAGCATGGCCAACGCGCCGCACCTGCTGGGCAGCCCGCCGGCCATCGAACTGCACATCCGCCACATGCCCGGCGGCAAGTTCACCGACCACGTCTTCGGCGCGATGAAGGAGAAAGACATCCTGCGCATGGAAGGCCCTTTCGGCAGCTTTTTCCTGCGTGAAGAGTCGAACAAGCCCATGGTGCTGCTGGCCAGCGGCACGGGCTTCGCGCCCATCAAGGCGCTGATCCAGCAACTGCAGCACAAGGCCCTCACGCGCCCGGCCGTGCTGTACTGGGGCGGCCGCCGCCCGGCAGATCTCTACGAGAACGCATGGTGCGAACAGGCCGCGGCCGAACTGCCCTGGCTGCGCTACGTGCCCGTGGTGAGCAACGCCCTGCCCGAAGACGGCTGGGCGGGCCGCACGGGCTTCGTGCACCGCGCGGTGATGGAAGACTTCCCCAGCCTCGCCGGGCACCAGGTCTACGCCTGCGGCGCCCCCATCGTCGTCGAATCGGCACAGCGCGATTTCGTGGCGTTGTGTGGCCTGCCAGAAGACGAGTTCTACGCCGACAGCTTCACGTCGGAAGCCGACAAACAAGGCCAGGAGTGACCCCGCCATGAACCGCAAGCGCTTCACCCGGGTGCTGGCCCTCGCGGCCATCGCCGCCGCCCTGCCCCTGGCCGCCACCGCCCAGGCCCCCGACTGGAAGAAGGTGCGCATTGGCGTCGAAGGCGCCTACCCGCCCTTCAGCGAGATGGGCCCCGACGGCAAGATCAAGGGCTTCGACATCGACATCGCCAACGCGCTGTGCGCGCAGATGAAGGCCGAGTGCACGCTGGTGCCGCAAGAGTGGGACGGCATGATCCCGGCGCTGCAGGCGCGCAAGTTCGACGCCATCATCGCCTCGATGGCGGCCACTGACGAGCGCCGCAAGGTGGTGGCCTTCACCG
This sequence comes from Rubrivivax rivuli, assembly GCF_004016505.1. GTDB lineage: Bacteria > Pseudomonadota > Gammaproteobacteria > Burkholderiales > Burkholderiaceae_C > Rubrivivax > Rubrivivax rivuli. Next base: position 605,892 of record NZ_SACR01000003.1, read on the forward strand.
ACAAGTACTACAACACCCCGGCGCGCCTGGTGGCCAAGGCCGGCGCCCAGCTGCAAGCCACGCCGGAAGGCCTGAAAGGCAAGCGCATCGGCGTGCAGCGCAGCACCATCCACGACCGCTTCGTCACCGACACCTTCAAGGGCAGCGAGATCGTGCGCTACGGCAAGGCCGACGAGGTCTACCTCGATCTGGTGGCCGGCCGCATCGACGTGGCCATGGGCGATTCGGTGGCCATCGACGGCGGCCTGCTCAAGAAGCCGCAGGGCAAGGCCTTCGACTTCTTCGGCCCCAACTACACCGACGAGAAGTACTTCGGCACCGGCTCCAGCATCGCCGTGCGCAAGGCCGACACCGCGCTGGCCGCGCGCTTCAACGCGGCCATCAAGGCCATCCGCGCCGACGGCACCTACAAGAAGATCCAGGATCGCTATTTCAGCTTCGACGTCTACGGCGACACGAAGTAAACCGCGCCGACGATGTTCCTGCACGGTTACGGACCCAGCCTGCTGCAGGGTGCGCTGCTGACGCTGGGGGTGGCCGCGGCCTCGCTCGCGCTGGCCGTCGTGCTGGGGCTGGTGGGGGCCAGCGCGCGGCTTTCTCGCTCGCGCTGGGCCAGCCGCACGGCGCTGGCCTACACCACGCTCGTGCGCGGCGTGCCCGACCTGGTGCTGATGCTGCTGATCTTCTACGGCGGCCAGATGGCCATCAACGCCCTGGGCGACCGCCTGGGCTGGGGCTACATCGACATCGACCCCTTCGTCGCGGGCGTGCTGACGATGGGCTTCATCTTCGGCGCCTACATCGCCGAGGTGCTGCGCGGCGCCATGCTCGCGGTGCCGGCCGGCCAGCGTGAAGCGGCGCTGGCCTACGGCTTCACGCGCTGGCAGGTGCTGCGGCGCATCGTCGGGCCGCAGATGCTGCGGCATGCCCTGCCGGGGCTGTCGAACAACTGGCTGGTGATGCTGAAGAGCACGGCCATCGTCTCGGTGATCGGCTTGTCGGACCTGACCAACCGCGGCGCGATGGCCGCGGGCAACACGCGCGAGCCCTTCCTGTTCTATGGCGCGGTGGCACTGGCCTACCTCGCCTTCACGGCCTTGTCGGAACTGGGTTTCGCCTGGGCGCAGAAGAAGCTGTCGGTGGGCCAGGCTCCGCGGTCCACACGAGAGGCGCACTGATGCAGTGGGCCACCATCGCCGAGGCCTTGCCGCAATACGCGGCAGGCGCCTGGCTCACCTTGCAACTGCTGGTGGCCGCCTTGCTGCTCGGTGGCCTGATGGCGGTGCCGCTGGCAGTGGCACGCGGCGCGCGTTCGCGCTGGGTGCGCGGGCCGGTGTGGTGCTTCACCTATGCCGTGCGCGGCACGCCACTGCTGGTGCAACTCTTCCTGCTGTACTACGGCCTGGCGCAGTTCGAGGCGGTGCGCGAAAGCATCTTTTGGCCCTGGCTGCGCTCGGCCTCGTTCTGCGCTGTCCTGGCGTTTGCCATCAACACCTGCGCCTACACCACCGAGATCTTCCACGGCGCGCTGCGCGCGGTGCCGGCCGGCGAGATCGAAGCCGGGCGGGCCCTGGGCATGTCGCGCTGGGTGCTGCTGCGCCGCATCGTGCTGCCCTCGGCGCTGCGCCGCGCGCTGCCGGCCTATGGCAACGAGGTGGTGCTGATGCTGCACGGCACCGCGCTGGCCAGCGTGGTGACGCTGGCCGAGCTGACCGGCGCCGCGCGCGAGTTCAACAACGTGCACTACCTGCCCTTCGAGGCCTTCCTCACCGCCGCCGTGTTCTACCTGCTGATCACGGGCGTGCTGGTGGCCCTGTTCCACGCCGCCGAGAGGCGCTGGCTGCACCCGATGCAGCGCAACGCTTGAACCGCACCCGCTGCCCCTGCCGCCCTGCGCATGACGATCCGACACCACGAACTTCTCAGCCCCACGCCGGGCACCACGCAATCGCTCGTCAGCCTGCACTACGGCCAGCCGGGCCGCGGCCCCAAGGTGCTGGTGCAAGCCTCGCTGCACGCCGACGAAACCCCGGGCATGCTGGTGGCCCAACACCTGCGCCAGCGCCTGGACGCGCTGCAGGCCGAAGGCCGCGTGCGCGGCGAGGTGGTGCTGCTGCCCGCGGCGAATCCCATCGGCCTGCACCAGTGGCTGCATGGCCAGCACCATGGCCGGTTTGAACTCGCCGGCGGCGAGAACTTCAACCGCGGCTACACCGACCTCACCGACACCGTCATCGCGGCCGTGCAGGGCCGGCTGGGCAGCGATGCCACCGCCAACCTGGCCACCGTGCGCGCCGCGCTGCGTGAAGCCGTGGCCGCGCTGCCCGTGGCCACCACGCTGGACAGCCTGCGCCGCCTGTTGCTGGGCCTGGCCTGCGATGCCGATCTCGTGCTCGACCTGCACTGCGACGGCGAAGCCGCCCTGCACCTCTACACCACGCCCGCCTGCTGGCCGGCGCTGCAGCCGCTGGCCGGCTACCTGGGTGCGCGGGCCGTGCTGCTGGCCGAGCGATCGGGCGGCGACCCCTTCGACGAAGCCTGCTCCATGCTCTGGCCGGCGCTGTCAGAACGCCTGGGGCCCGTGAGCCCGCTGCCACCCCAACCCAGCCTGGCCGTGACGGTGGAACTGCGCGGGCAGAACGATGTGGCCCACGCCGTCGCAGCCGACGATGCGCAGGCCATCCTGCATTACCTGGCCTTGCGCGAGGTGCTCGATCTGCCTGCCGCCCCCGTGCCACCGCTGCAATGCGCGGCCACGCCGCTGGCCGGCTCCATGCCCATCGTCGCGCCGCACGGCGGCGTCGTGGTCTTCGCGCGCGAGCCGGGCGAAACCGTGCAGGCCGGCGATCTGATGGCGGAGCTGATCGACCCCATCACCGGGCACACCACGCCGCTGCACGCACCCACCAGCGGCGTGTTCTATGCGCGCAGCAACAGCCGCTACACACGCGCCGGCGGCCGCCTGGGCAAGGTGGCCGGCGCCGAGGCGCTGCGCCACGGCCGGCTGCTGTCGCCATGACCGCAGCCATGGCGGGCGGCGGCCTGCGTGTCTCCGACCTGCACCACCGCTACGGCACGCGCGAGGTGCTGCAGGGCATCACGCTGCACGCACCCAAGGGCGCCGTGCTGGCCCTCATCGGCGCCAGCGGCTCGGGCAAGAGCACGCTGCTGCGCTGCCTGAACCTGCTGGAGACGCCCACGCGCGGCACGCTGCAGCTGGGCGACGAAACCTTGGCGCTGCGCCCGGGCGCCGACGGCGCCCTGCACTGCCCCGATGCGAAGCAACTGCAGCGCTGGCGCACGCGGCTGGCCATGGTCTTCCAGGGCTTCAACCTCTGGGCCCACCGCACCGTGACGCAGAACATCACCGAAGCGCCGATCCACGTGCTGGGCCGCCCGCGTGACGAGGCCGTGGCCCGCGCCCATGCCTTGCTGGAGCGCGTGGGCCTCACGCACCGGCGCGACGCCTACCCGGCGCAACTCAGCGGGGGCGAGCAGCAGCGCGTGGCCATCGCCCGCGCGCTGGCCATGGACCCGGAGATCCTGCTCTTCGATGAACCCACCTCGGCGCTGGACCCGGAACTGGTGGGCGAGGTGCTGGCCGTGATGCGCGGCCTGGCCGCCGAGGGCCGTACGATGCTGGTGGTGACGCACGAGATGGGGTTCGCGCGCGAGGTGGCCAGCGAGGTGGTCTACCTGCACCAGGGCCGCATCGAGGAACAGGGCCCGCCGGGCCAGGTGCTGGTGCAGCCGCGCAGCGAGCGCCTGCGCCAGTTTCTCTCGGGCAGCCTCGGCCGCTGAGTTGGCCGCTGCGTCAGCCGCTGAGGGCGTCGAAGACGTGCACCTCGGTCTTGCCGCTGCCGCCGCCCTGGGTGAGCACGGCGTAGACCTCGCCGTTGTTGCGCAAGGCGAATTGCCAGGCCTTGGTGACCGGCGGCAGCGGCGTCGGCGCCTGGCGGCGGAAGGCGCCGTAGCGGCGCGAGGCGTCGAGCACATGCACTTCGCTGCGCGCCGAGCTGCCGCCACGGTTGAAGGCCACGACATCGCCGCTGGGCAGCACGCCGAAATCCCAGGTGGTGTCGGTGGCGTGCAGCGCGGTGTCGGCCTGCAGGGCCACGCGCTGGTAGCGGCTCTTGGCATCGAGCACCAGCACCTCGGTCTGCCCCGTCACCGACAGGCGGTTGATGCAGACGAGGTCGCCGTTCGAATTGGCCCCGAAGGCCCAGCGGCGGTCGGTGGCGGGCAGCACCGTGGGCGTCTGCAGCTTGTAGGCGCGGTAGTCGGCGCTGCCGTCGAGCACATGCACCTCGGTCTTGCCCGAGGCGCCACTGCGGCGCACCGCCATCACATCGCGGTTGGCCAGGGCCACGAAGTCCCAGCCGGCGTCGGCGGCCTCCAGCGCGGTTTCGGTCTGCTGCGCAAAACGCTTGAAGCCACTGCTGGCCGAGACGATGTGCAACTCGGTGCGGCCGCGCGTGCCCTGGCGTTGCACCCCCACCAGATCGCCGTTGTCGAAGACCTGGAAGGACCACGTGTCGGGCGTGGGTGGCAGCGCCGTGCCCGTCTGCAGGCGGAAGCCCGCCGCGAGCGCCGGGCGCACACCGGTGGCTGCCAGCAGCAGCGCCGCGCCGGCCGGAACCAGGATGTCGCGCCGCCGCATCGTCATTCGCCGAGGTAGGCGGCGCGCACCTTGGGATCGTTCAGCAGCGCCTTGGCCTCGCCACTCATCGTGATCTCGCCCGAGTCCATCACGTAGCCGCGGTTGGCCAGGCCCAGGGCGCGGCTGGCGTTCTGCTCCACCAGCAGCACCGTGGTGCCGCGGCTGTGGATGTCGGCCACCACCTCGAAGATCTTGTCCACCATGATGGGGCTCAGGCCCATGCTCGGCTCGTCGAGCAGCAGCACCTTGGGCCGGGCCATCAGCGCACGGCCCATCGCCAGCATCTGCTGTTCACCGCCGCTCATGGTGCCGGCCAGCTGGTTGCGGCGTTCCTTCAGGCGCGGAAAGATGGCGAAGACCTTCTCGATGTCGGCGTCGATCTCCTTGTCCTTGCGCACGAAGGCGCCCATCTGCAGGTTCTCGGTGATGGTCATGCGCGTGAAGGTGCCGCGGCCCTCGGGCACCATCACGAGGCCCTGCTTGACCAGGTCCCAGGGACCCTGGCCCTTGATGTTGCGGCCCAGGTACTCGATGCTGCCTTCGGCAGCGGCCTGCGTGCCCGTGACGGCCTTCAGCGTGGTGGTCTTGCCGGCACCGTTGGCGCCGATCAGGCTGACGAGCTCGCCTTCGTGCACCTCGAAGTTCACGCCCTTGACGGCCTGGATGCCGCCGTAGGCCACCTTCAGGCCGCTGACTTTCAACATGGTCTGACTCATCGCGTGCCGCCCCTCAATGCGCACCGGCGCCGAGGTAAGCCTCGATCACCTTCTCGTTCTTCTGCACCTCGGCGGGGTGGCCTTCGGCGATCTGCTTGCCATAGTCGAGCACGGTCACCCGGTCGCACAGGCCCATCACGAGCTTCACGTCGTGCTCGATCAGCAGGATGGTGCGGCCGTCGTTGCGGATGCGGTCGATCAGCTCTCGCAACACCACCTTCTCGGTGGCATTCATGCCGGCAGCCGGTTCGTCCAGCGCGATGAGCTTGGGGTCGGTGGCCAGCGCGCGCGCAATCTCCAGCCGCCGCTGGTCGCCGTAGCTGAGCGTGCGCGCCTTGAAGTCGGCGTACTTGCCGATGCCCACGTAGTCGAGCAGTTCCTGGGCGCGCTTCGCGATGGCGGCCTCCTCGGCCTTGAAGCCCGCGGTGCGGAAGATGGCGCCACCCAGGCCCGAGGTGGTGCGCACATGGCGGCCCACCATCACGTTCTCCAGCGCCGTCATCTCGGCGAAGAGGCGGATGTTCTGGAAGGTGCGCGCGATGCCGGCCTTGGCCACTTCATGCACGGCACTGGGCTTGTAGGGCGCGCCGCCGAGCTCGAAGCTGCCGCTGTCGGGGATGTAGAGGCCGGTGATGACGTTGAAGAAGGTCGTCTTGCCGGCGCCGTTGGGGCCGATGAGGCCGTAGACCTGCCCGGGCAGGATGGTGATGCCGACATCAGACAGCGCCTGCAGGCCGCCGAAGCGCTTGCTGACGCCCTGCACTTTCAGCACGGGTGCGGTGTTCGTGTTCATGTGGTTTCCGCCCCGCCGCCTCAGTTCGACACCGGCTGGGGTGCCGCCTTGCCGTGTTCACGTGCCGGCCACAGGCCGCGCGGCCGCGCCAGCATGATGCCGATCATCGCCAGCGCGATCAGCAGCTGGCGCAGGATGGAGGCGTCGAGCCGCCCGCCCGTCAGCTGCTGCAGCGGCCCGGCCACGTAGCGGAGCACCTCGGGCAGCGCGGCCAGCATCACCGCGCCCAGGATCACGCCGGGCAGGTGGCCCATGCCGCCCAGCACCACCATGGCCACGATGAGCACGCTCTCCTGCAGGCTGAAGCTCTCGGGCGAAACGAAGCCCTGGAAAGACGCGAACATCGCCCCCGAGACGCCGCCGAAGGTGGCGCCCATGCCGAAGGCCAGCAGCTTCATGTTGCGCGTGTTGATGCCCATGGCCTTGGCAGCGATCTCGTCTTCGCGGATGGCCATCCAGGCGCGGCCGATGCGGCTGGTCTCCAGGCGGTGGCAGATGATCACGCTGACCACCACCAGCAGCAGGAAGAGGTAGTAGTACAGCACCACCGAGCTGATGCGGTAGCCGCCGATCTCGATGGCCTTGCCGAAGCTGAAGCCGAAGAGGTTCATCGAGTCGATGCGGTCCAGCCCGCGCGGCCCGTTGGTGATGTTCACCGGGTGCTCGAGGTTGTTCATGAACACACGGATGATCTCGCCGAAGCCCAAGGTGACGATGGCGAGGTAGTCGCCTCTGAGCTTGAGCACCGGTGTGCCCAGCAGCACGCCCGCGATGGCCGCCAGGCCCGCAGCCAGCGGGATCACCACCCAGATCGGCGTGTGCAGGCCGTCGGGGAAGGCCTGCGCGATCCACTCGAAGTTCTCCCACAGGTGCGGGCTGGCCAGCAGCGCGTACATGTAGGCGCCGACGGCATAGAAGGCCACGTAGCCCAGGTCGAGCAGGCCGGCGTAGCCCACCACGATGTTCAGGCCCAGGGCCAACAAAACGTAGAGCAGCGACAGCGCGATGATGCGCACCCAGCCCTGGCCGAAGTGCTGGGCCACCAAGGGCAGCGCCAGCAGGGCCAGCGCCGCCAGCACGAAGACGAGGATCTTGTTCTTCATCGGTGAAGCTCCCTCAGGCGCGGTCGGCCACGCGTTCACCCAGCAGGCCCTGAGGCCGCAGCGTGAGCACCAGGATCAGCGCCACGAAGGCGAAGATGTCGGCGTAGTGGCTGCCGAGCAGGCCGCCCGTCAGGGCGCCCAGATAGCCGGCGCCCAGCGCCTCCACCAGGCCCAGCACCAGCCCGCCCACCACGGCACCGGCCAGGTTGCCGATGCCGCCCAGCACAGCGGCCGTGAAGGCCTTCAAGCCGGGCAGGAAGCCCATGCTGTGCTGCACGGTGCCGTAGTTGGCGGCCCACATCACACCCGCCACGGCGGCCAGCGCCGCGCCGATGATGAAGGTGGCGCTGATGATGACGTCGGGCTTCACGCCCATCAGCGCCGCCACGCGCGGGTTCTCGGCGGTGGCGCGCATCGCGCGGCCCAGCTTGGTGCGGTTCACCAGGTACATCAGGCCGGCCAGCATCACCGTGGTGACGCCCAGGATCAGGCACTGCGTGACGGTGATGACCGGCCCGCCCAGGTTGATGGGCTCGGTGGGCAGCAGCAGCGGGTAGGGCTTGGGGTTGGGCTTCCAGATGATCATGGCCAGGGTCTGCAGCAACAGGCTCATGCCCATGGCGGTGATGAGCGGCGCCAACCGTGGGGCGTTGCGCAAGGGCCGGTACGCGGCCTTTTCGATCGTGAAGTTCAGGGCCGCACAGATCGCTATGGAGCAGATCAGTGACAAGCCCATGATCACGTAGCCGGGCATGCCGGAATCGGCCAGCGCCGACACCACGGTCCAACTGACGAGGGCACCCACCATCAGCACTTCGCCGTGCGCGAAGTTGATGAGGTTGATGATGCCGTAGACCATGGTGTAGCCCAGGGCCACGAGCGCGTACATCGCGCCCAGCACCAGACCGTTGATGATCTGCTGGAAGAAAGTTTCCATCGAAAAGGAGCTCCGGTTGCCGCGGCCCATGGCCGGCTCGCCAGGGCACATGCAAGAAACCGGCCTCGCTGTGCCCGGCAGGCCGGTGCAGCCTGCAGTGCCGCGGCATTCTAGGTGCGGCGCTTCGGGTGGCCGGGCGCGGGCTTACCCCCTCGACACCGAGCTTGGAAACGGTTGCACAACCTGCGAAGTGTGCGGCGTGGCCGCAGGCTCAGCCCCCTTCGCGGGCGGCCTCGTCGCGCGCACGCAATTCGGCCAGCCGTTCGCCGATGCGGACTTCCAGGCCGCGCAGCGCAGGCTCGTAGAAACGCTCGGCCGGCAGCCCTTCGGGCAGGTAGCGTTCGCCGGCCGCATAGGCGCCCTCTTCATCGTGCGCGTAGCGGTAGCCGGCGCCGTGGCCCAGGCCCTTCATCAACTTCGTCGGCGCGTTGCGCAGGTGCATCGGCACGGGGCGGGTGCCGTCGTTGCGCACGAGTTCGCGCACCGCGTTCCAGCCCTTGTAGACCGCATTCGACTTGGGCGCCACGGCGAGGTAGACGACCGCCTGTGCCAGGGCCAACTCGCCTTCGGGCGAGCCCAGGCGCTCGTAGACCTCGGCCGCATCCAGCGCCAGCCGCAGCGCCCGGGGGTCGGCCAGGCCCACCTCTTCCGAAGCCATGCGGACGATGCGGCGCGCCGCGTAGCGCGGGTCCATGCCGGCGTCGAGCAGGCGCGCCAGCCAGTACAGCGCGGCATCGGGATGGCTGCCACGCACGCTCTTGTGCAGGGCCGAGATGGTGTCGTAGAAGACGTCGCCACCCTTGTCGCCGCGGCGCAGCAGTTCGCCGAGCGTGGCTTCGAGCTGGGCTTCGCCCAGTTCGGCCGCCCCCCGGTGGGCGGCCACGAGGTTGTCGTAGGCGTTGAGCAGGCGCCGCGCATCGCCGTCCGCATGCGCCACCAACAGTTGGTGCGCCGCGGCGCTCAGCGGCGGTGCGGCCAGCACCGCGGCGGCGCGTGCGATCAGCTCGCCCAGTTCGGCTTCGTCCAGCGCCTTGAGCACGTGCACGGTGGCGCGCGAGAGCAGAGCCGAGTTGACCTCGAAAGACGGGTTCTCGGTGGTCGCGCCGATGAAGCTGAAGAGCCCGGCCTCCACGTGCGGCAGGAAGGCGTCTTGCTGCGCCTTGTTGAAGCGGTGCACTTCATCGACGAAGACGACCGTGGCCTTGCCGCTGCGGCGCACGCTGGTGGCTTGCTCCACGGCCTCGCGGATGTCCTTCACGCCGGCCAGCACGGCCGACAGCACGATGAAGTGCGCCCCCGTGGCGCCCGCCAGCAGCCGGGCCAGGGTCGTCTTGCCCACGCCCGGCGGGCCCCAGAGGATGGTGGACGGCAGCCGGCCCGATTCGAAGGCCACGCGCAGCGGCCGGCCGGGCGCCAGCAGGTGGCGCTGGCCCACCACTTCATCGAGCGTGCGCGGGCGCAGGCGCTCGGCCAGGGGTACGGTGGCAGCGGGCGCGGCTTCGGCCGCCGCGCCGGGGCTCAGTTCAGGGAATAGCGCGTCCTGCGGCAGCATGCCGGCATTGTCGCAGCGCGCCCCGGGCGGCCCCCTGCTGCGCGCGGAACTGGGCTGCCTTCCACCCCTTGCTCGGCGCTTTGCCGCCGGGCCCGCTGGCCGACACTGCCACGGCGAAGCGCCCTGCGTCGACGGACCGACCGGGCCCAACGAGATGGAGCAACCGCGATGACCACCGCCCTGAACCCCACCACGAGCAGCAACCCCAACCCAGCCCTGGCGCTGGGCGCCGCGGCGGCCCCGGCCACCCCGCGCGAGGTGCTGTCCTTCAAGCTCGGCGCCGAGGAGTACGGCATCGACATCCTGCGCGTGCAGGAGATCCGCGGCTATGAGCCGCCCACGCGCATCGCCAACGCACCGCACTTCATCAAGGGTGTGGTCAACCTGCGCGGCGTGATCGTGCCCATCGTCGACATGCGCCTGCGCTTCGGCCTGGCTGACGTCTCGTACAACGACTTCACCGTCGTCATCGTGCTCAACGTGGCCAACCGCACCGTGGGGGTGGTGGTCGATTCGGTGAGCGACGTGCTCGAACTCCCGCCGGGCCAGGTGAAGCCGGCGCCGGAATTCAATGCCGCCATCGATGCCAGCTACATCATCGGCATCGGCACGCTGAAGCAAGGCGACGCCGAGCGCATGCTCATCCTCATGGACATCGAGAGCCTGATGCGCAGCCCCGAGATGGGCCTGTCGGACGACGGCTTCTCGCACTGAAGCAGCGGCGCCGCCGAGGCGCCTGCCCTGCCCTACTGGCGGATGACGTCGGCGCCGGGCGGCGGCGTGAAGCGGAAGGCCTCGGGCTGCAGGCTCACGTTCGCCTCGAAGCGCGTGAACTGCAGCAGCGAGCGCTGGCCGAAAGCATCGACGATGTCCACCGCGGCCAGGTCACGGCCCCGGAAGCCCAGCTTGAGGCTCTGGAAAGGGCCGTCCTTGGTGCGCGGCGTGGCCTGCACCCACACCAGGCCTTCGGCCGAGGGCAAGGCGCTCAGCACGAAGTCGCGGTCGATGTCGCCACCCGTCAGCAGCGCGGCGGGCGTGGCACCCAGCGCCTGCGCCACCGGACGCGAGCTGACCTGGTTGAGGTCGGTGTCGTGGATCCACACCAGGCTGCCATCGGCCACGATGAGCTGCTCGAAGGGCTTGGCATAGCTGAAGCGGAAGCGGTTGGGCCGCAGGAACTCGAACTGCCCCGAACTCGACTTCTTGCGCGCCCCATCGGCCGAAGTGACCGTCTGCGTGAAGCTGGCGCGGCCACTCTTCACCTCGCGCACGAAGTCGCGCAGCGTGTCCACCGCGTCGGCCCACGCGGGGGCCAGCACCCCCAGCGCCAGCAAGAGGCCCAGGCCCGTCAGAGCACGCCGCTTCATTCGTCGCGCTTCGGGACGATGATGTCCCGGTTGCCGTTGTGTCCCATGGCGGATACGAGCCCCGATTGCTCCATTTGTTCCAGCAACCGGGCGGCGCGGTTGTAGCCGATGCGCAGGTGGCGCTGCACCAGCGAGATGCTGGCGCGCTTGTGCTGCAGCACCACGGCCACGGCCTGGTCGTACATCGCGTCGCTCTCGGTGCCCCCCGTGGGCCCGGCGCCGCCCAAGGCGGCATCGCCCTCGCCTTCCAGCACGCCGCCTTCGAGAATGCCCTCGATGTAGTTCGGCTCGCCCTGGCTCTTGAGGTATTCCACGACCCGGTGCACCTCGTCGTCGCTGACGAAGGCGCCGTGCACGCGCACCGGCAGGCCGGTGCCGCTGGCCATGTAGAGCATGTCGCCCATGCCCAGCAGCGCCTCGGCACCCATCTGGTCGAGGATGGTCCGGCTGTCGATCTTGCTGCTGACCTGGAAGCTGATGCGCGTGGGGATGTTGGCCTTGATCAGACCCGTGATCACGTCGACGCTCGGCCGCTGCGTGGCCAGGATCAGATGCATGCCCGAAGCGCGCGCCTTCTGCGCCAGCCGCGCGATCAGTTCCTCGATCTTCTTGCCCACCACCATCATCAGGTCGGCGAGTTCGTCGATCACCACCACCACGTGCGGCAGGCGTTCCAGCGGCTCGGGGGCTTCCGGCGTCAGGCTGAAGGGGTTGGGCAGTTTCTCCCCACGCTCGGCGGCCTCATGGATCTTCTTGTTGTAGCCCGAGAGGTTGCGCACGCCCAGCTTGCTCATGAGCTTGTAGCGACGCTCCATCTCGCCCACGCACCAGTTCAGCGCGTTGGCGGCCTGCTTCATGTCGGTGACCACGGGCGCCAGCAGGTGCGGGATGCCCTCGTAGACGCTCATCTCCAGCATCTTCGGGTCGATGAGGATGAGCCGCACGTCGCGTGCCTCGGCCTTGTAGAGCAGGCTGAGGATCATCGCGTTGATGCCCACGCTCTTGCCCGAGCCCGTGGTGCCAGCCACCAGGCAGTGCGGCATCTTGGCCAGGTCGGCCACGATGGGCTTGCCGACGATGTCCTTGCCCAGGCCCATGGTCAGCAGGCTGCTCGAGTCGTTGTAGACCTCGCTGCCGAGAATCTCGCTGAGCTTGATGGTCTGGCGCCGCGCGTTGGGCAGTTCCAGCGCCATGTAGTTCTTGCCGGGGATGACTTCCACGACGCGGATGCTCACCAGCGAGAGGCTGCGCGCCAGGTCCTTGGCGAGGTTGACGATCTGCGCGCCCTTCACGCCCGTGGCCGGCTCGATCTCGTAGCGCGTGATCACCGGGCCGGGGCTGGCCGCCACCACGCGCACCTCCACGCCGAAGTCCTTGAGCTTCTTCTCGATGAGCCGCGAGGTCATCTCGATGCTCTCGGGCGTGACGAGTTCCTGGCGCACGCCGGCCGCGTCCAGCAGGTCGACCTGCGGCAGCTTGGTGTCCATGAGCTCCTTGAACAACGGCTGCTGGCGTTCCTTGGCCACACGCGGCGAAGGCGGCAGGTCCACCAGCACCGGCTCGATGACGACGGGCACGTGCTCCTGGACTTCCAGGCGCTGCTCGGCGACCACGGCCTCGCGCTCGCGGGCGGCCTGCTCGCCCAGCAGACGGTCTTTCTCGGCTTCCTTCTTGTCCTGCCGGCTCTCACGCAGGCGGTCGAAAGCCGCGCCCAGGGCCTCGGCCAGCTGCAGCCATGAGAAGCGCAGCGCCAGCGACGTGCCCAGCACCAGCAGCGCGATCCACAGCACGCCCGAGCCCGCGAAGCCCAGCCACTGCATCGACAGCGGCCCGAGCGTGTAGCCCAGCACCCCGCCCGCGTGGCCGGGCAGCAGTGCTTCCCAGCGGTACAGGCGTGTCCACTCCAGCGCCGAACTGGCGGCCAGCAGCAGCACGAGCCCCAGCCAGAACATCCACCGCGGGGCCGCCGGTGTGTCAGCAGGGCCGCGCAGCAGACGTGCCAGCGCCGAGAGCCAGGCGCGCAAGGCCACGGGCACCAGCCACCAGGCCGAGAAACCGAAGAGGAAGAGCGCCATGTCCGAGACACGCGCGCCGAGCAAGCCGGCCTTGTTGCGCAGCGCCTCGCCGGTGCCGGAAGTGGTGAAGGCGGTGTCGCCTGCGTGGTGCGTGACCATGGCCAGCACGAAAAGCAGCCAGGCCAGCGCGCCAGCGATCAGCAGCGCCTGCTGGCGCCAGCGCGGCGCCTCTGCCTCACCCTGCGAACGCAAGGCCGCGGTGCCATCACCTTGCAAGGAACCGAGGGGAAAACTCATGCCACCCATTGTGGCGGATGCCGCCCTCGGCCCCGGTCAGTCGTTCGGCAGACGCTCTTTGATGACGACCGAGCCGTTCTCCTGCGTCTCGATGACGCCGCGCTCTTCCAGGTCTTTCATCACGCGGCTGACCATCTCGCGCGAGGCGCCCACCACCTTGGCCATGTCCTGGCGGCTGACCTTGTGGCGGATGATCTTGATGCCGTCGGCCTCTTCGGCCATGTCCAGCAGCGTGCGCGCCACGCGGCCGTACACGTCCAGCAGCGCCAGGCTTTCGATCTGCCGGTCGGCGTTGCGCAGGCGCTTGACCAGCCCGCGCAGGATGCCGTAGCTCAGCGTGCTGTTTTCGGGCAGGCAGCGTGCGAAGTCGGCGCGGGCCAGCACGAGCATGTCGGTCTGGATCTCGGCGCGCACGGTGGCGCTGTGCGGTTCGTTGTCGATGAGGCTCATCTCACCCACGTAGTCGCCGGCTTCCAGCACCGCCAGGATGACCTCGCGGCCGCGCGTGTCGGCCGTCAGCACGCGGGCGCGGCCGTTGAGCAGGATGAACAGGCTGTTGCTCTTGCGGCCCTGCTCCACCACCAGCTCACCGCGGCGGAAGCGCCGTTTCACCACGCTGTCGGCGATGGCCTGCGCCTGTTCGGCGGTGAGCATCGAGAACAGCGGTACGCGACGAATCAGGTCCAGGTTCGACAGCATCGACATCGGCAGGGCTCCTCTTGTTGTCTTCTCTCGCCTGGCAGCGCGGCGGGGCCGGCGTCTGCAAGAATCTGCCTATTGTGCCCATTGCTGCACTTGCATTTGCCGGCTTCGGCGCCGATGTAAGTTCACCGCGTCGGTTCGGCGCGACGTCGCCCCTCTTCCGAGACAGCTTCCATGACCACCCCCAGCACCCATGCCCGTGTCCTGATCCTTGGTTCGGGCCCCGCCGGCTACACCGCCGCGCTGTACGCGGCCCGCGCCAACCTGGAACCCATGCTCATCACCGGCATCGCGCAAGGCGGCCAGCTGATGACCACCACCGAGGTCGACAACTGGCCCGCCGACGTGGCCGGCGTGCAAGGCCCCGAGCTGATGGAACGCTTTCTCAAGCATGCCGAGCGCTTCAACACCAAGATCGTCTTCGACCACATCAACGCGGTCGACTTCAGCCAGCGCCCCTTCAAGCTCACCGGCGACTCCGGCACCTACACCTGCGACGCCCTCGTCATCGCCACCGGCGCCAGCGCCAAGTACCTGGGGCTGGAGAGCGAGAGCGCCTTCATGGGCAAGGGCGTGAGCGGCTGCGCCACCTGCGACGGCTTCTTCTACCGCGGTGACACGGTCTGCGTGGTCGGCGGCGGTAACACGGCGGTGGAAGAAGCGCTTTATCTCAGCAACATCGCTGACAAGGTGCACCTCATCCACCGCCGCGACAAGTTCCGCGCCGAGGCCATCATGGTCGACAAGGTCATGGCCAAGGTGGCCGCCGGCAAGATCGAGCTGCACCTGTGGAACACGCTCGACGCCGTGCTGGGCGACGACAGCGGCGTGACCGGCGTGCGCCTGAAGAGCACCCAGGACGGCAGCACGAAGGAGGTGGCCGTCAAGGGCTGCTTCATCGCCATCGGCCACCAGCCCAACACCGACATCTTCAAGGGCCAGCTGGAGATGAAGGACGGCTACATCGTCACCAAGACGGGCCTGGACGGCATGGCCACGATGACCAGCGTGCCCGGCGTCTTCGCGGCCGGCGACGTGCAGGATCACATCTACCGCCAGGCCATCACCAGCGCCGGCACGGGCTGCATGGCGGCCCTGGACGCGCAGCGCTTCCTGGAAGCCCAGGAGTAAGCCACCCCGGCGCGGCCGGGGTTTGCGGCTATACTCGCGGGCTTCGCTGACGACGGCGGGCTTCCACGCCTGCTGGCCCCAGGCAGCGCTGAACCGGGAAACCGCCACCCGCATCTGGCGAGGTCAAGCCGTCTCCCACCGCCCGCTCCCCTTGCAGGGGTAGGCCCGCGGTGCCGGCTGTTCTAGAAAGTGTTTCTTATGGCACGCAAGTGCGAAGTAACGGGCAAAGGCCCGATGGTGGGGAACCATGTCTCCCACGCCAACAACAAGACCAAGCGTCGTTTCCTGCCCAACCTGCAGTACCGCCGTTTCTGGGTCGAGAGCGAGAACCGCTGGGTGCGCCTGCGCATCACCAACGCGGCCCTGCGCCTGATCGACAAGAAGGGCATCGACGTGGTCCTGGCGGACCTTCGCGCCCGCGGCGCAATCTAAGGAGCACACACCATGGCAAGCAAAGGCGGCCGCGAGAAGATCAAGCTGGAAAGCACGGCAGGCACCGGGCACTTCTACACCACCAGCAAGAACAAGAAGACCACGCCCGAGAAGCTCGAATTCCTGAAGTTCGACCCGAAGGCGCGCAAGCACGTGCTCTACAAGGAAGTGAAGCTGAAGTAATTCAGCGCTTCTTGCACTCGAGAAACCCGCCGCTGGCGGGTTTTTTGTTGCCTGCTTCCTTGGCAGCGCGCTGGGCCGAGCAGGCATGAAAAAGGGGCCCGAAGGCCCCTTTTGCGGGAAACCGGAGACCGGTTGCGCTCAGCGCACCACGCCCATCGATTCCTTGTTGCCGCCCTTGTAGGTGTAAAGGGTCAGCGCGCCGTTCTTGATGTCGCCCTTGGCATCGAAGGCGATGTTGCCGGTGACACCCTTGTACTCGATCTTGGCCAGCACCGGCAGGTACTTCGCCGGCTCGGCCGAACCGGCCTTGACCATGGCGGCAACCATCGTGTTGACAGCGTCGTACACGTACGGCGCGTAGATCTGCACGTCGGCGTTGAACTTGGCCTTGAACTTGGTACGGAAGTCGGCCATGGCCTTGGAGGCTGCGGCGTCCTTGGGATCGATACCACCGGCTTCGGCGCAGACCACCTGACCATCGGCCATGGTGCCGGCAGCCAGCTTGGGCAGTTCGCCCGAGCAGATGCCGTCGCCGCCCATGAACTTGGCGTCGATGCCGAGTTGCTTCATCTGGCGCAGCATCGGGCCGGCCACGGCGTCCATGCCGCCGAAGAAGACGACATCGGGCTTCTTGGCCTTCAGGCTGGTCAAGATGGCGGTGAAGTCGGTGGCCTTGTCGTTGGTGAACTCGCGGCCCACGGTCTTGCCGCCGGCAGCCTTCACGCCCTTCTCGAACTCGTCGGCGACGCCCTGGCCGTAGGCGGTGCGGTCGTCGATGACGGCAATGCTCTTGCCCTTGACTTGCGTCACGGCGTACTTGCCCAGCGTGCCGCCCAGGTGCACGTCGTCAGCCACCACGCGGAAAGCCGTCTTGTAGCCGTTGCGGGTGTACTTGGGGTTGGTGGCGCTGGGGCTGATCTGGGGGATGCCCGCGTCGCTGTAGATCTTCGAGGCCGGGATGGTCGTGCCGCTGTTCAGGTGGCCGATCACGCCGTTGACCTTGCTGTCGACCAGCTTCTGGGCGGCAGCGGTGCCTTGCTTCGGATCACCGGCGTCGTCTTCGGCCAGCAGTTCGAACTTGACCTTCTTGCCGCCGATCGTCACGCCCTTGGCGTTGAGCTCGTCGATGGCCATGCGGGCGCCGTTCTCGTTGTCCTTGCCCAGGTGGGCGATGCCGCCGCTGGTGGGGCCCACGTGGCCGATCTTGACGACCATGTCCTGTGCGAACACCGAGCCGCCCAGCATCAGGGCCGCAGCACCGACGATCACATTGAGCTTGATCTGCATGAAAAAACCTCCGGTTGGAAATGTTGTCGCGTCAGCGAACAGTCGAAAACGCTAGCGAAACACGATAACGCAAAAAACAGGCCCACCCAAGACGGGCTGTTGCTCTGCGCGCCGCTGGAAAGCTGTGCGCCTGAGCCTCAACGCGGTGCACGCAGGCCCCGACATCAGGGTCTGTGCGGAGGCCCGAGCTCGGCAGCCGGCGTCTGCACGGCCTGGCGCTGCAAAGCGCGTCGCACGGCATCGTGCAGCAATTCGTTCAAGGCCGAGGCCAGTTCACCGCGGGCCTCGCGGATCAACCCTTCTGCAGCACGTGCCAGGGCAGGCGCCAGCGCCTCGCGCAGGCGAGCTTCGAGCAGCATGTCCAAGCGCGGCTGCAGTTCGGCCAGGGCCAGCGCCACGAGGGCGTGGGTGTCCACCGGCGGCGCCGGTTCAGGCATCCCCTGTCGTGGCAGGCCAGCGTCCCACATGGCGGCCTCAGCTTCGCCCACGTCGGCGGTTGGCGCGTCGATGCCCTCCCAGCGCACGACGGGTGGGACATCACCCTCGCCGTCCAGGGGCTGCGGCGCGAGCGGTGGCAGGGGCTCGCAAGGACCGGGCGGCATCTCCGGGGGCGAATCGCCTGCCGGGTTGTGCAGACGGGCCGCCTCGTCATCGGCCGCGCCTTCGTCCGGCCCAAGCGGCGGGCCGAACTCGGGGCCGATGTCCAGGGCCGGCACAGCCAGGTCCACCACTTCGGTCAAGGTGGGCACGCGGTCGGCGCTCGGTGGCGCAGCCCAGTCATTCACGGGCAGCCCCTGCGTTGTGGTGCTTGATGGCGAGGCCCGCGGCCTTGTAGCCCCGCCAACGCTGGCGGCCCGCGTCAACCTCGTCGGGGTCGGTGGCCACCACCTCGATCAAGCGCTCCAGCAGGGTCAGATCGCCGGGGGCCTCGGCGCCCAGGTTGAGCACCAGCCGCGGCGCATCGGCCACATGCGCGGTGCCCGAGAGCCAGATAGGGGTGCGCGCCGCGACGGCCGCCCGAGCGCCAGGCACGCGCACGTGCGGGATGAAGTCGCGCTCTTCGAAGGTCCAGAGCGCGCGGTCCAGTTCCCCCAGCAGCGGCTCAGGTGCGGTCACCAGCACGCGGGCGCCCTGCCGCGCGGCCTTGCGCAGCAGGCGGCAGGCGAAGCCGACCGGGTCGGCCACGCCCGTGTGGAACTCGACTTCGTTCAGCGCCACCGCCGCCTTGGGGCCATGCGCGGCGTCAGGCCGCGCGCGCGAGCACGAAGTGCGTCAGCAGCGGCACGGGCCGGCCGGTGGCGCCCTTGGCCGCGCCCGACTTCCAGGCCGTGCCGGCGATGTCGAGGTGGGCCCAGCGCATCGTGCCGGTGAAGCGCTGCAGGAACTTCGCGGCCGTGACCGAGCCGCCGGCACGCGAGCCCACGTTGGCCACGTCGGCGTAGTGGCTCTTCAGGGCCTCGTCGTACTCTTCGTCGAGCGGCATGCGCCAGGCCGGGTCTTGCGCGGCTTCACCGGCGGCCAGCAGTTCGGCCGCGAGCGTCTCGTCGCTGCTGAACAGGCCCGAGCGGTGGTGGCCCAGCGCGATGACGCAGGCACCCGTGAGCGTGGCGATGTCCACCACCACGGCCGGCTTCAGGCGTTCTGCGTAGGTCAGCGCATCGCACAGGATGAGGCGGCCTTCGGCGTCGGTGTTCAGGATCTCGATGGTCTGGCCCGACATGCTCTTGACGACATCGCCCGGCTTCACGGCGCGGCCGCTGGGCATGTTCTCGCAGGCCGGGATGATGCCGATGAGGTTGACCTTGGCCTTGGCCAGGGCCACGGCCTTGAGCGTGCCCAGCACGCTGGCGGCGCCCCCCATGTCGTACTTCATCTCGTCCATCTCGGCAGCGGGCTTCAGGCTGATGCCGCCGGTGTCGAAGGTGATGCCCTTGCCCACCAGCACGATGGGGGCGGCCGTCTTGGCGCCACCGTTGTAGCGCGAGACGATGAACTTCAGCGGCTCGTCCGAGCCCTGGGCCACGGCGAGGAAGGAGCCCATGCCGAGCTTCTCGCAGTCCTTGCGCTCCAGCACCTCGACCTTCAGGCCGTGTTCCTTGCCCAGCTTCTTGGCCTGCTCGGCCAGGAAGGTGGGCGTGCAGTGGTTGCCCGGGCGGTTGGCGCATTCGCGCGCCAGCAGTGTGCCGGCGGCCACGGCCGCGGCGCGCTGCAGCGCGTTGCCGAGCGCGGTAGCTTCGGTCTTGGCGCACAGCAGCGTCACGGCCGTCAGCTTGGGCGCGGGGCCGGCGCTGGGCTTGGTTTCGGTGTACAGGTAGGTGGCGTCGCTGACGGCGGCGACCACGGCTTCGGCTTGGGCGGACGTCCAGGCGCCCGCACCGGCCAGGGCCACGGCCAGCGACTTGCTGCCGCCGGCCTTCAGCAGGCCCACGGCGGCCGTGACGGCCTTGCGCACCGCCTTGGGCGAAGCATCGGCCACGGCGGCGAACACCACGCGAGCGGCCTTCACGCCGGCCACCTGGTGGGCATAGAGCGTCTGGCCGGCCTTGAAGGCGAAATCGCCGCCCTTGGCGGCGGCGGCGAGCGTGGCGGCCAGGGGGGCCTCCAGGCCTTCGGGGGCGGCAGCGCCGGCCACCAGCACCAGCAGCGCGTCGGTGGCCACGCCGGGCAGGCCGGCCGCAGCGGTCACTTGCGTCTTGAAGTCCATAATTACTTTCAACCCGAAAAACGAGAGATGTTATTCGACTCCACCGTCCGTCGTGAGCTCGCGCGGGGCTTCGGCGCCACCCTCGTGGTGATCCTGACCATCGTGCTGACGATGTTCCTGATCCGCACGGTGGGCCAGGCCGCCAGCGGTGCCGTGGCACCGCAGGACGTCGTGCTCTTGCTCGGTTATGTGGCGCTGGGCCACCTGCCCACGATGATGGCGCTGTCCCTGTTCATCGCCGTGGTGGTGACGCTGGGGCGCATGTACCGCGACAGCGAGATGGTGATCTGGTTCGCCAGTGGCGTGAGCCTGTCGCGCTTCGTGCGGCCTGTGCTGCGCACGGCCACGCCGGTGCTGCTGGTCATCGCGGTGCTGATCCTCGTGGTGTGGCCCTGGGGCAACCGCAACAGCCTGGAACTGCGCGACCGCTACCAGCAGCGCAGCGACCTCTCGCGTGTGACGCCCGGCGTCTTCCAGACCAGCAGCGACGGCCGCCGCGTCTTCTTCATCGAACGCGAAAGCACCGACGCGCTGCATGCACGCAACGTCTTCATCCTCTCGCGCCAGGACAACAGCGAGTCGGTGACCTCGGCGCGCGCCGGCCGCCTGGAAAGCAGCGACGACGCCCGCTACCTGGTGCTGGAGCGCGGCCAGCGCAACGACACCGACACCCAGAGCGGCGAACGCACGCTCTCCAGCTTCGAGACCTACCGCGTGCTGGCTGGCGAACGCGCGGTACGTTCGGCCGAATCGCGCCCGCCCCGCGCCGTGCGCACCATCGAGCTCGTGCGCCAGCCCACGCCGCGCCACCAGGGTGAACTCACCTGGCGCTTCGGCCTGCTGCTCGGCGCGGCCAACCTCATCCTGCTGGGCATCGGCCTGGCCGCCACGAACCCTCGGCGCGCGAGCAACTGGAACCTGCTGTTCGCGCTGATGGCCTTCGTCGTCTACTACAACCTGATCACCTTCTCGCAGGCCTGGGTGAGCAGCGGGCGGCTGGGCATGGGCACGGCGCTGGCCCTGCTGCACGGCAGCGCGTTCGCGGCAGCGCTGGCCCTGCTGTGGTGGCGCGACCACGCGGCGGTGTTCAGCCTGCGCCGAAGCACCGCGCCGCGCGCAGCGGTCGCCCAAGGAGCCGCCGCATGAAGACGGTGCGCCGGCTGCTCTACCGCGACATCGTCGCCTCGGTGCTCTTCGTGGCCCTGGCCTTTCTTTCGTTGTTCTTCTTCATCGACCTCGTCGACGAGCTGGAAGGCGTGGGCAAGGGCGGCCGCAGCACCGGGCAGGCGGTCCTGGCCGCGGCACTGGAACTGCCTGGCCACCTCTATGAACTGCTGCCCATCGCGGTGCTGATCGGCACCATCTACTCGCTCTCGCGCATGGCGCAGTCTTCGGAGTTCACCATCCTGCGCACCGGCGGCCTGGGCCCAGGCCGTGCGCTCGGCCTGCTGGCGGTGCTGGGGGTCGTGTTCGGGGTGCTCACGTTTGCCACCGGCGACTACCTGGCCCCGGCCAGCGAGCGCGAAGCCGTGCTGCTGAAGGCGCGCTCGTCGGGCGGCATCGAGTTCGGCGGCGCAGGCGCCTGGCTGAAGGAAAGGCGCCGCACCGACGACGGCGAACACAGCTACTCGGTGAACGTCGCGGGGGCCACGGCCTCGGGGGCGCTGGCCGGCATCCGCATCTTCGAGTTCGATGCCGACGGCCGCCTGGTGGCGCGCATCGAGGCCCGCGAGGGGCGCGTGGGCGACGACGGCCAATGGCTGCTGAGCGATGCGAAGGTGGCGCACTGGCCGCGTGCACGCAGCCCGCAGGCCGAGGTGCGCACGGAACAGCACGCCACGCTGGCCTGGCCGAGTTCGCTGACGGCGGCCGTGGTGGCGGCGGCGGTGCTGCCCGTCAGCACCATGAGCACGCTGGAGCTGTGGCGCTACAGCACCCACCTCAGCGACCAGGAGCAGGCCTCGCAGCAGCACCAGATCCGCTTCTGGCGCAAGGCGCTCTATCCGCTGGCCTGCCTGGTGATGGTGGCGCTGGCCCTGCCCTTCGCCTACATGCACGCGCGCGGCGGCAGCGTCAGCTACAAGGTCTTCGGCGGCATCATGCTGGGCATCAGCTTCGTGCTGCTGAACAACCTCTCGGGCCACATCGGCATGCTGCGCGGCTGGACACCCTGGGTGGCCGCCGCCACGCCCAGCATGGTCTACCTGGCCTTGTCGATGGCCGCCTTCACGTGGCTGGTGAGATACCGCTAGCACCCTGCCCAGGAAAGCCTGCTGCCCATGACCACCGGCCTCATCCTCTTCGCCCACGGCGCCCGCGACCCGCGCTGGGCCGGCCCTTTCGAGGCCGTGGCCGCGCAGGTGCGCGCCCGGGCCCCGGCGGCGGCCGTGCGCCTGGCCTACCTGGAGTTCATGGCGCCCACGCTGCCCGAAGCCGGCGCCGAACTGGCCGCGGCCGGCTGCACCGAAGTGGCGGTGCTGCCGCTCTTCCTGGGCGCGGGCGGCCACGTGCGCAAGGACCTGCCGCTGCTGATGGACGGCCTGCGCAGCGCCCACCCGGGCGTGCAGTTCACGCTGCACCCGGCCGTGGGCGAGATCGACAGCGTGGTGGCCGCGATGGCCGGCGTGGCCCTGCAGGTGATGGCACCCGGGGGCCCGGCGCGATGAACCTGCACCAGTTCCGCTTCGTGCAGGAGGCCGTGAAGCGCGACCTCAACCTCACCGAGACCGCCAAGGCGCTGTTCACCTCGCAGCCCGGCGTCAGCAAGGCCATCCTCGAGCTGGAAGAAGAGCTGGGCGTGGACATCTTCGCGCGCCACGGCAAGCGCCTGAAGCGCGTCACGGAGCCCGGCGCCGAGGTGCTGAAGTCCATCGACATCATCATGCGCGAGATCAACAACCTCAAGCGCATCGGCCAAGAGTTCAGCAAGCAGGACACCGGCACGCTGCGCATCGCCACCACGCACACGCAGGCGCGCTACTTCCTGCCCGAGCCCGTGGCGCTGCTGCGCCGGCGCTACCCGAAGGTGCAGGTGGTGCTGCACCAGGGCATGCCCGAACAGGTGGCGCGCATGCTGATGGACGACGTGGCCGAGATCGGCCTGGCCACCGAGGCGCTGAGCGCCCACCCCGAACTCGTGACCCTGCCCTGCCACGAGTGGCAGCACGCGATGGTGGTGCCCGCCGGCCACCCGCTGGCGGCCGTGGAGCGGCCCACGCTGGAGCAGCTGGCCACCTACCCCCTGGTGCTTTACCAGCCGACGGTGACGGGCCGC
The DNA here is from genome assembly GCF_004016505.1 of Rubrivivax rivuli. Lineage (GTDB taxonomy): Bacteria > Pseudomonadota > Gammaproteobacteria > Burkholderiales > Burkholderiaceae_C > Rubrivivax > Rubrivivax rivuli. Next base: position 629,045 of record NZ_SACR01000003.1, read on the forward strand.
ACGCGCATCGACCTGGCCTTCGCGCGGGCCCAGCTCAAGCCGCTGGTGGCGCTGGAGGCCATCGACAGCGACGTCATCAAGACCTACGTGCGCCTGGGCCTGGGCGTGGGCATCGTCACCGAACTGGCGATGCGCGGCGAGCCCGCCGACAGCGAGTTGGCCTCGCGCCCGCTGGGCCACCTCTTCGGCAACAACACCACGCGCGTGGCCTTCAAGCGCGGCGCCTACCTGCGCCACTTCGTGCTGGCCTTCGCCGAACTGCTCTCGCCGCGGCTCACGCAAGGCATGGTGCAGCGCGCGATGAGCGGCCCCGCCGGCAGCACGCCGGCCGACTACGAACTCTGAACCCCATGCAAGCCACCGCCGCCTCCGCCGTGACCCCCACCGTGCAAAGCCGCCTGCCCCAGGTGGGCACGACCATCTTCACCGTGATGTCGGCCCTGGCGCAGGAAACCGGCGCGGTGAACCTGGGCCAGGGCTTCCCCGATTTCGACTGCGACCCGGCCCTGCCCGCCCAGGTGGCTGCGGCCATGCAGGAAGGCCTGAACCAGTACCCGCCCATGGCCGGCGTGGCCCCGCTGCGCGAACGCGTGGCCGCCAAGATCGAAGCCCTCTATGGCCACCGCTACGACGCCGGCACCGAGATCACCATCACCGCCGGCGCCACGCAGGCCATCCTGACGGCGGTGCTGTGCTGCGTGCACCCGGGCGACGAGGTCATCGTGCTGGAGCCCTGCTACGACAGCTACGCGCCCAACATCGAACTCGCCGGCGGTACCGTGGTGCGCGTGCCGCTGCAGCCCGGCAGCTTCCGCCCTGATTTCACGCGCATCGCCGCCGCGCTGAGCCCCAAGACGCGGCTGATGATCGTCAACAGCCCGCACAACCCGAGTGCCACGGTGTGGACACGCGCCGAGATGCAGCAGCTCGCCGAGTTGCTGGCCCCCACGCAGACGCTGCTGATCTCCGACGAGGTCTACGAGCACATGGTCTTCGACGGCCAGCCCCACATCAGTGCGGCCAGCATCCCGGCGTTGGCGGCGCGCACGTTCGTCGTCAGCAGCTTCGGCAAGACCTACCACGTCACGGGCTGGAAGGTGGGCTATGTGGCAGCACCGGCCGTGCTGAGCGCCGAGTTCCGCAAGGTGCACCAGTTCAACGTCTTCACCGTCAACACGCCGGTGCAGCACGCGCTGGCGCGCTACATGGCCGACCCCGCGCCCTACCGCGAGTTGCCGGCCTTCTACCAGCGCAAGCGCGATCTCTTCCGCGAGGGCCTGGCGCAAACGCGCCTGAAACCGCTGCACACCCAGGGCAGCTATTTCCAGTTGGTGGACTACAGCGCCGTCAGCAGCCTGCCCGAGGGCGAGTTCTGCCTGTGGCTCACGCGCGAGATGGGCGTGGCCGCCATCCCGCTGTCGGCCTTCTACGCGGGCGGCTTCGAGCAGGGCCTGGCGCGGCTGTGCTTCGCCAAGCGCGACGACACCCTGCAGGAAGCGCTGCGCAGGCTGCAGCGGCTCTGAATCCGCTCAGCGGCGGCGGCTGCGCGCGGGCGGCTCGTCCAGCGGGCCGAAGATGCTGGTGGGGCGGCCCGGGTCCGAGGACAGATCGAAGTCCAGGGGTGCGGTGGCCGAGGTGTCGAGGGCACCACGCTCGCTCTCCAGGGTGAGATAGGGTGCGGGTGCGGTGCTGCCGAAGTCGCTGCCATCGGCCAGCGGCAGCAGCAGGTCGACCTTGCCGGATTCGACAGACTCGCGGTCGAGCAGGTCACGCGCCAGCGAGTAGAGGAACAGCACCTCGCGGTAGGCCGGCAGATCGAAGAGCTCGCCGCGCGACTTGCGGAACAGCAGCGCTTCCAGTTCGGCCATGGCGTCCAGGGGCCGGGGCCACACCTTCTCCAGACGGGGCAGCACCCCCGCGTAGCTGTCCAGGCTGCGGCCGGCGCCGAGGTCGGTGCCCCACTCGGGCGCGTAGGCATTGAAACGCTGGTTGAAGCGCACGCGCGTGCGTTCGTAGTCTTCGCGGTCGCCACGGCGGCGGTGGATTTCCAGCAGCTTCAGGTAGGGCAGCGGGCTGCCGCCGCCGGTGTGGCGCAAGTGCTCCACCAGCAGGTCGATGGCTGCGGCATCCTGGCCCAGCACGACGAAGAACTCGGCCTGCTGCTCCAGGTCGATGAGCTCTTCGATGGAAACGTCGCGCGGCGCTGTGTCGTCGATGCTGGTGCGCTGGGGCAGCAGATCGGTGCGCTCCATCGGCGTGGTGGCCTCCATCGGGGCCGCGGGCGCGGCTGCCCGCACCGGCTGGGCCGTGCGCAGGGGGGCGCCCAGTGCTGCAGCAGGGTTCGCCGAAGGCAGCGCGGGCGACCGGGTGTCGCTGGCGTCCAGCTGCACCGGCGCCGGCCAGGCCGGCCGGGGGCGTGCCGCTGCAGGCGGCGGCACCCGGATCTCGGAAGTGACGAAAGGGATGGGTGCCGTCTGCAGCCGGCTGGGCATGTCGACGTTCGGGGCCGGTGGACCCAGGGGTGCGGCCGTGCCGGCCGCCTCCACGCCGGCCTGCCAGCTGCGCTGCCGTGCGCGCTCGGCGGCGTTCAGGCGCCACGCCATCCAGGCGGCCAAAGCGGTGAGCAGCAGCACCAGGGCCAGCAAAGGCCAGGTCCACCGGCCGGCATCCTCGGCGCGGGTGAGGCGGCTGCGGAGATCGGCTGCAACCTCGCGCCCGGCCTGCACCTCGCTGCGCAGGCTCTTGACCGTCTGCTCCAGCGTGGCGATGCGGGCAGAGGCCACCTGGGCGGCCGAGGCGGCCTCGCGGGCCGCGCTGGCGGCCTGCGCCACAGCCTGCAAGGCCTCGTCCACCGACACCGTGGTGCCTGCAGCCACCACCGGAGCGGCGGCTTCGAGCCGCAGCCTGGGCACTTCGGCCTTGGCTTCGCGGCGGGCGGGTGCGGCGGCCTTGCGCGCCTGGTTCTGCTCGGCGCGGCGCGCGGCCCGCACGCGTTGGGCCTCACGGGCCGATGCGCCGCGTTCCGACCGTGGCGTCACTGCCGCCCGCTTGGCTGCCTCGGTGCGGGCCGGGCGCAGGCGTGCACGCGCTTCGCCAGACGCCGGGGCGGCTTCCGCAGATGCCAGGCGCTCGCCGCCCGCCACGGGGGCACTGGGCGCGGCAAGGTTCAGGTTCTGAGGCAGGGGCTGGGGCGGTGCCGTCGACGTTGGTGCCAGCGGCAGTTGCTCGGCCGGCAAGGCGCCGGCGGTTGGCTCAAGAGGCGGATCGGCCAACACCACGAAGCGGCGGCTGAAGCGCGCCGACGCGCAACCGGCGTTGAGGGTCACGCTCACGACCGGTTCGTCAACGATGCTGTCGGTGGTGACGCGGATGCGCGCACTGTCGCTGCCGGTGGGCTTCAAGGCGGTGTTGACCAGACCTGCCGGCAGCCGCCGGTCGCCCACCACCACCTCGGCGCTGACGCAGGCGGGCTCCAGCACCTCCCCCGGCTGCAGGCGCACCTGCACGCTGAAGTCGAGGGGTCTGCCCAGCACCGCCGAGGCGTTGGTCGCCGAGAGCCCGGCGGCACTGGCCGAAAGGGCCAGCGAAGCGACTGCACCTGCGATGGCGAACGACAGGCAAGATCGCAGAAAGGGCATGCGTCGGACGTGTAGGGAGCGGGGTGTCACGGACCCGAAAGACTCTAGCACGCACCCCTCCGGCGCCCCGTGAGAACTGGGCCAGGTTTTCGTGCCTGTTGACACGCGTTCCAGCGGGGTCGAGGGGGCGGCGCCCGGGCGGGCGCGGGCCTCAGGCGTCGTAGCCCGGCAGCCGGCGGTCAAGACGGCGCAGCAGGCCGGGCCAGACCAGGTTGGCTCCCAGCCCGCGCGTGACTTCGCGGGCCTGCTGCCGCGCCGTGGCGATGATCTCCGGGGCGATGTGCACCAGCGGCCCGCCACCGGCCTGTGCACGCACCTGGATCATGCAGACTGTCTCGAAGAGGTACATCGCCTGGAAGGCCTCGGCCACCGTGGCGCCCACCGTCAGCAGGCCGTGGTTGCGCAGCATGAGGTAGGTCTTGCTGCCGAGGTCGGCCACCAGGCGGGGCTTCTCGTCGTCGCGCAGCGCCACGCCTTCGTAGTCGTGGTAGCCCAGCGACGCCAGCACGAAGATGGACTGCTGCGAGATCGGCAGCACCCCGCCCTGCTGCGCGGAGACCGCGATGCCGTTGGGCGTGTGCACGTGCAGCACGCAGCCGGCGTCGTGCCGCGCCTCGTGAACGGCGCTGTGGATCACGAAGCCGGCGGGGTTCACGTCGAAGGGCGTGTCCTGCAGCTTGCGGCCTTGGGCATCCACCTTCACCAGGCTGCTGGCGGTGATCTCCTCGAACATGAAGCCGTAGGGGTTGATGAGGAACTCGCCGGTGTGCTCGCCATTCAGGCCGGGCACGCGAGCGCTGATGTGCGTGAAGACGAGGTCGTCCCAACCGAACATGGCCACCATGCGGTAGGCCGCGGCAAGGTCGACGCGCGCTTGCCATTCGGCCAGGCTGCAGCTGTCTTTCAGGCAGGGAATGTGAAGGGCTGAACTGGGCATGGCTTAGTCTTCCGGGCTGCGCCGACGCCAGGGCCACGTGCCTGGGTGCGACGGTCGAACAATGCAGCCGCCATCGTCGCGCGGCTGTCGCAACCGGGACAAGCCATGAATACCCCCGTTCTTACACTCGACGAACAGCACAACATCGAATCGGGCGCGTGGTTCAGCAAGCTCTCACCGACGCTACAGCGCGCCATCCTCGCCCGGGCCCATGTGCGGCGCCTGGCCGACGGCGACCCGATGGCCACCCGCGGCACGCCGGCGCAGGAGTGGTGCGGTGTCGCACGCGGCGCGGTGCGCATCAGCTCCGTGGCGTTGTCGGGCAAGCAGATCACGCTGACGTATGTGGAACCGGGCACCTGGTTCGGCGACATCGCGCTCTTCGACGGCCTGCCGCGCACCCACGATGCCGATGCCCATGGCCCGACCACGCTACTCGTGGTGCGCAAGCCCGACTTCAAGGAACTGCTGGCCCAGCACACCGAGCTCTACGAAGCCCTGCTGCGCTTGAACTGCCGGCGCCTGCGGCTGATGTTCGACCAGCTGGAAGACGTCAACACACGCCCCCTGCAGGCGCGGCTGGCGCGCCAGGTGCTGCTGCTGGCCAAGAGCTACGGCATCGCGCAGGGCGAGGAGATCCGCATTGGCCTGGCGTTGGCGCAGGAAGACCTGGCGCAGTTGCTCGGCGCCTCACGCCAGCGCGTCAACCAGGAGCTCAAGGGCTTCGAACGCGAAGGCGCGGTGCGCGTGGAGCCCACGCGACTGGTGGTGCTTTCGCGAGAAAAGCTGATGGCCCTGGCCGACAAGTGAACGTGCCGAACGCAGCCCCCTGAGCAGACACCATGGACCACTACACCGGCACCAAACCCATGGCCGAGAGCCATGCCTTCGACGTGGCGGCCCTGCAGGCCCACCTGCAGCAGCACCTGGGCGGCTTCACGGGCCCGCTCACCGTCGAGCAGTTCAAGGGCGGGCAGAGCAACCCGACCTACAAGCTGCTCACGCCCGCGCGCAGCTACGTGATGCGCACCAAGCCCGGCCCGGCGGCCAAGCTGCTGCCTTCGGCCCACGCCATCGAGCGTGAGTTTCGCGTCATGCGCGGCCTGGCGGGTACGGGCGTACCGGTGCCCGAGATGCACCTGCTGTGCGAAGACGAGGCCGTGATCGGCCGCGCCTTCTACGTCATGGACTTCATGGACGGGCGCGTGCTGTGGGACCAGTCGCTGCCCGGCCTGAGCCCGGCCGAGCGCGGGGCGATCTACGACGAGATGAACCGCGTCATCGCCGCCCTGCACAGCGTGGACGCGGCGGCCGCGGGCCTGGCCGACTACGGCAAGCCTGGCAACTACTTCGAGCGCCAGATCGCGCGCTGGAGCAAGCAGTACCAGGCCAGCATCACCGAGAGCATCCCCGAGATGGACCGCCTCATCGAGTGGCTGCCCGCGCAACTGCCGCCCGGTGCGCGCGACGGCAGCGCGCCCTCGGTGGTGCACGGCGATTTCCGCCTCGACAACCTGATGTTCCACGCCACCGAACCGCGCGTCATCGCGGTGCTCGACTGGGAGCTCAGCACGCTGGGCCACCCGCTGGCCGACTTCAGCTACCACTGCATGGCCTGGCACATCCCGCCGGGTGTGTTCCGTGGCATCGGCGGGCTCGACCACGCGGCCCTGGGCATCCCGTCGGAAGACGACTACATCGCCCGCTACTGCCAACGCACCGGCCGCGGCGACCCGTCGGCGCTGAAGGCCGAGTGGAACTTCTACCTGGCCTACAACCTGTTCCGCCTCGCCAGCATCATGCAGGGCATCGCCAAGCGCGTGGTGGACGGCACCGCCAGCAGCGCACAGGCCCGCGCCAACGGCGCCGCCACCCGCACGCTGGCCGAGATGGCCTGGAAGTTTGCGCAGGCCCATGAACGCCGCTGAGCGCCGCTGAAGGCAGCGCGCGCCGCACAGGACACAACGAAGGAGCAAGACAGCGATGGACTTCAGCTATTCACCCCGCACCCAGGAACTGCAGGCACGCCTGAACGCCTTCATGGCCGAGCACGTCTACCCGGCCGAGCCGGCCTGGCATGCCGAGATCGAGGCCAACACGCGCGCCGGCAAGCGCTGGACGCACCTGGAGACCATCGAGCAGCTCAAGCCCAAGGCGCGGGCCGCCGGGCTGTGGAACCTGTTCCTGCCGCCCAGTGCCGACGGCTCGCACTCCCGTGGCGACGGCAGCAGCGAGTTCGACTTCGGCCTCAGCAACCAGGATTACGCGCCGCTGGCCGAGATCATGGGCGCGGTGCCCTGGAGCAGCGAGGTCTTCAACTGCTCGGCGCCCGACACCGGCAACATGGAAACCATCGCCCGCTACGGCAGCGCCGAGCACAAAGAGCGCTGGCTCAAGCCGCTGCTGAACGGCGAGATCCGCAGTGCCTTCGCGATGACGGAGCCGGCCGTGGCTTCATCGGACGCCACCAACATCGAGGCCGACATCCGCCGTGAAGGCGACGAGTACGTCATCAACGGCCGCAAGTGGTGGACCAGCGGCGCCGGCGACCCGCGCTGCGCCATCTTCATCTTCATGGGCAAGACCGACAAGACCGCGCCGCGCCACTCGCAGCAGAGCATGGTGCTGGTGCCGGCGAACACGCCAGGCATCACCATCCTGCGGCCGCTGACGGTCTTCGGCTACGACGACGCCCCGCACGGCCACATGGAGGTCGACTTCGTCAACGTGCGCGTGCCGGTCAGCAACATCCTGCTGGGCGAAGGCCGCGGTTTCGAGATCGCGCAGGGCCGCCTCGGGCCGGGCCGCATCCACCACTGCATGCGCCTCATCGGCCTGGCCGAACGCGCGCTGAAGCTGATGTGCGAACGCGCCACCCAGCGCGTGGCCTTCGGCAAGCCCATCGCCCAGCAAGGCGTGACGCTGGAGCGCATCGCCGAGGCCCGCTGCAAGATCGACCAGGCCCGCCTGCTCACGCTGAAGGCGGCGTGGATGATGGACAAGGCCGGCAACAAGAGCGCCAAGGCCGAGATCGCGATGATCAAGGTGGTGGCGCCGACGATGGCCACCCAGGTCATCGACTGGGCCATGCAGGCCTTCGGCGGCGCCGGCATGAGCCAGGACACGCCGCTGGCCTACTTCTACACGCTGGCCCGCACGCTGCGTTTTGCAGACGGCCCCGACGAGGTGCACCGCAACGCCATCGCCAAGCTGGAGTTGGGCAAACACGCGGCTTGAAGGCCGCGGGCCTGCGCGCGGCGCGGGCCTTACTTCAGGTGTTCGTCGCCCGGCAGCGCGCTGGATTGCCAGGTGCTGTGCTGCGTGCTCGGGGCGACCGAATCGCTGTGCTCCGCGGCCACCCGCAGCGCCTCGCGCAGCGCAGTTTCGAAGTGGCGCACCCACGCCTGCAGCGTGGCCACGTCGGCGTCGACGACGGCCGTGCGCAGCATCAGGCGGCCGCGGCCGATCATCAGCACCACGGGCACCTCGGGCGCCAGGCGCAGCCCGGCCAGCATCTGCGTGAGCGGGCCTTCGAGCCAGTGCCGCAGCCAGCCCTGCATGCTGGACAGCGCGACGAACTGGTCGCGCAGCAAGGGCATATCGCTGCCCGAGAGCTTGGGGAACATCACCAGCCAGCGCATTTCGGGCGGGGTCTGGTTGTCGATGCGGGTCTGCACACCTTCGACGTACTGCTCGAAGACGGCCTTTTCCATGGCCTCCTGCAGCACGCGGTTCATCACCACCACCTGCAGTTCGGGCGGCAGGCCGAGTTCGGCACGCAGCCGCAGTTCCTGGCCCTGGATGTAGGGCCGGTGCGAGGGGCCCCACTCCAGGCGCCAGGGCGTGGTGCCGAGGCGGCCGTCGATGACGAAACCTTCGTCGTGCACGGCGCGGAATGCGTACTGCTTGGACTTGGCCCAGGGCTGCACGCCATCCCAGCCGTCGGACGGGGCGGCCGAGCCTCCGGAGAACAAGCGCTTGATGCCGTCGAGCATGGTGGGGCGTCCGTGGATGGGCGGGCTGCAGGGCCGATGACCCGGCCCGGGGCGCCTCAGTGTATTCGGCACGCCGGCGCTCCCGCCACCCCGAAGGCCGCATGCGGCACATGGGCAGGCTCCTAGAATCAGCGCCGCTTGCTGCCCGTAGCTCAACTGGATAGAGCAGCTGCCTTCTAAGCAGCAGGTCGGGGGTTCGAGTCCCTCCGGGCAGGCCACACCCCTTGTTGCGCCTGAGCGCCGGAGCCCGCCATGCCCGAAGCCCGCCCCAACCCGCGCCCCGCCGCCGCGGGCGACGACAGCGCCGCCGCCGCGCTGCGCCTGCTGGGCCGCCGCGCCCACCAGCTGCGCGCCACCACGCGGGCGGCCGAGCACTTCAGCGCACAGAGCAGCGAGGCCGACCGCAACACGGGCTCCTGGCTGATGTCCTGCGCGCTGACGATGTCGGAAGAACTTGCCGCCGAGGTCGACGCCCTGGCGCGGCAGCTCAAGGAGCAGCCCAGCGACGTGATGTTCAAGCAGACGGTGTCGCTGCTGCGGGTGCGGGCGCACCAGGTGCACGCCGCCACGCGCGCAGCCGACCACTTCCTCGATGGCGACAGCGCCGAAGACCAGGACACCGGCAGCTGGCTCGTCAGCACTGCGGCCAACCTGGGCCGGCAGCTGGCCGGCGAGGTGGATGACGCCACCGCTGCCGTGCGACGCCCGACCGTGGACAAGGCGAGCATCGAACCGCACGACCCGGTGCTCGCGCGCCGCGTCGCCCAGGCCACGGCCATGCCGGCCGCCCGCGGCGCCACCTGAAGCCCCGAAACAAAACGACCCCGAGGCTTGCGCCACAGGGCCGTGCTGTTCTTCATGATGGTCGGGGCGGCGGGATTCGAACTCGCGACCCTCTGGTCCCAAACCAGATGCGCTACCAGGCTGCGCTACGCCCCGACTGAACCCGCATTGTAGGCGCTAAGCCGAGTCCCCTGGCCCAGCTGCCCCTGCCCCGCCCTGCTCTCTGGCCGCCCGATGCCCTCACCGAACGCCGCCCACCCAGCCCAGGCGCTGCCCGTGCACCGCCTGCCCCCACTGATCCTGGCCTGCCTGGCCGCCACCTGGTTCATCTGGGGCAGCACCTACCTCGCCATCAAGTGGGCGCTGATCAGCTTCCCGCCCTTCCACCAGATGGGCACACGTTTCCTCGTGGCCGGTGCGTTGCTGGCGGCCTGGGTGCGCTGGCGCGGCGCGGCCTGGCCGGACCGTGCCGGGTGGATCAATGCCACCCTGCTGGGCGCGCTGATGCTGGGCGTGGGCTACGGCCTCACGGCGGTGGCCGAACAGACCGTGAGCTCCGGCCTGGTGGTGGCCTTCGTTGCCATCGGCCCGGCACTGCAGGCGGCCTTCGAGTGGCCATACGGCGTGAAGCCCACGCGGCTGGAAGCGCTGGGCATCGCGCTCGGCCTGGTGGGCGTGCTGGGCCTGGCCGTGGGCCAAGGTTTCGGGGCTTCACCGGGCGGGCTGGCCGCGGTGCTGACGGCGTCCGTCGCGTGGAAGCTGGGCAGCGTGTGGAGCGTGCGCGGGCTGCCGCGCGCCTTGGGCGGCCGCAGCCTGGAACTGGCGCCCGGCGGCATGGGCTACGCCAGCCAGATGCTGGCCGGCGGCGTGGTGCTGATGCTGGTGTCGGTGCTGCTGGGCGAGGCGCCACAGTGGCCACCGCACCCGCTGGCGCTCGCGAGCTGGGCCTACCTGGTGGTCTTCGGCTCGATCATCGCGTTCTCGGCCTTCATGCTGTTGCTGGAGCGCACGCGCACGGCCGTCTCGTCGAGCTATGCCTACGTCAACCCGCTGATCGGCCTGGTGCTGGGCGTCACGCTCGGCGGCGAGGTGCTGCACTGGGGCGAGTGGCTGGCAGCCGGCCTCGTCACCGGCAGCGTGGTGCTGATGCTGCGCGGCAGAACATGAGGCCACCACGCTCGCTGGCGCTCGCTGCCCCCCGAGGGGGCGCTTGCAGCGGACCGGCAGAGCCGGATCCGCGCAAGGCCTTGATCGCGTGGCGATTCAGTGGTTGCGCTGCAAGGCAGCGTCCCGGATGGCGCTCAGCGTTGTGCGGCTGGTGATCACGTCCGTGGGCAGCTTCACGTGCAGCAGCGTGGGCACGCCGGCTTCGATGGCCCGCTGCAAGGCCGGCTCGAAACCGGCCGTGGCCTCGATGAACTCGCCCCGCCAGCCAAAGGCGCGCGCCAGCGCCGCGAAATCCGGGTTGTAGAGGTCGCTGCCGCTCACGCGGCCCGGGTACTCGCGCTCCTGGTGCATGCGGATGGTGCCGTAGGTGCCGTTGTCGACCACGATGCTCAGCAGCTTCTTCGCGCCGTAGCCGGTGGCGGTGGCGAGTTCCTGGCCCGTCATCAGGAAATCGCCGTCGCCGGCCAGGTTCACCACCCAGCGCTCGGGGTGCAGCAGCGCCGCGGCAATGGCGGCCGGCACGCCGTAACCCATGGCGCCGCTGGTGGGCGCCAGCTGCGTGCGGCCGTGGTGCTGCAGGCCCGGGTGGCGGCAGTAGCGGTGCAGCCAGCCGCTGTAGTTGCCGGCGCCGTTGGTGTAGACGGTGCTTTCGGGCAGCAGGCGCTGCAGCGTCTTCACCAGCACGGCCATGTCCATGGGGGCCACGGCCGGGGCATCGAGGTTGGCCTCGTAGTCGGCGCGTGCAGCGGCCGCATGCCCGGCCCAGGGCAGGCTGGTGGGCGCGGCCAGGCTTTCCAGCGCCTTGGCGGCGCAAGCCATGCTGCTCTGCATCAGCAGATCGGCGGCGTAGACGCGCCCGAGCTCTTCGGCACCGGCGTGGATGTGCACCAGCTTCTGCGCCGGCCGCGGCGCCTGCAGCAGGGTGTAGCCGCCGGTGGTCATCTCGCCCAGCCGCACGCCCAGGGCGATGACGAGATCGGCCTCGCGAATGCGCGCGGCGAGTTTCGGGTTGATGCCGATGCCCACGTCACCGGCGTAGAGCGGGTGGCGGTTGTCGAAGGTGTCTTGGAAACGCCAGGCGCAGGCCGTGGGCAGCTGCCAGTTCTCGCTGAAACGCTGCAGCGCGGCGGCGGCCTCGGCATCCCAACCCGACCCGCCGGCGATGACGATGGGGCGCTGGGCGGCCATCAGCAGCGAGCGCAGGTCGCGCAGCGGGCCGGGCGCGGGCCAGGCGTGCACCGGCTCCACGCGCGGCAGCACCGGCGCGGCTGTGGGCGTGGTCAGCATGTCTTCGGGCAGCGCCAGCACCACGGGGCCGGGGCGGCCTTGCATGGCGGTGCGGAAGGCGCGCGCCACGTACTCGGGCAGGCGGTCGGCGCTTTCCACCTCGGCCACCCACTTCGCCAGGCCCAGCGTGCCGGGGCTGAACATCTGGCGGTAGTCGATTTCCTGGAAGGCCTCTCGGTCGCGCTGGTCGCTGGCGACCTGGCCGATGAACAGCACCATGGGCGTGCTGTCCTGGAAGGCCGTGTGCACGCCGATGCTGGCGTTGGTGGCGCCCGGGCCGCGCGTCACGAAACAGATGCCGGGCCGGCCGCTCAGCTTGCCCTGGGCCTCGGCCATGAAGGCCGCGCCGCCCTCTTGCCGGCACGCGATAAAGCGGATGTGCTCGCGGTGCTGGTGGAAGCCGTCGAGCACGGCGAGGTAACTCTCGCCGGGCACGCCGAAACAGGTGTCGACGCCCTGGGCGATGAGGGCCTCGACGAGCGCGTGGCCGGCCAGGCGTTGGGGGGCGTCCTGGGGTGTGGGGGTGGCAGCAGCAGTCATCCCGGCACTGTAGCCGCAGCCCGCGAGCGCCCCACACCGAAGGCGCTGATGATCAACGTCGTTTGCAGCGCCGCCAGCACCAGCCACACGCCCAGGTAGGCGCCGTGGTCCATCAGCGCCCCCACGAACAGCGGCACCACGGCCTGGCCGATGTCGAGCCCGCCGTAGACCACGCCGTACACGCGGCCGGTGGCGTTGACCGGTGTCGCGCGCTTGACCAGCATGTCGCGCGAGGGCCCGGCCACGCCGCTGGCCAGACCCATGGCTCCGAAGAGCACCGGCACCCAGGCTCCGGGCAGCGGTGCCAGACCGATCAGCAGCGCGATGCTGGCCGCAACGCCCAAGGCCACGGCCACGACGCGCTCGCAGCGCTCGGGCTGTGCCGCGAGGAAGCCGCCAATCAGCATGCCGCCAGCGCTGCCCAGCATGTAGACCGTGAGGCAGATGGCCACCAGGTGGGCCGGCACGCCGTGCAGTTCTTTCGCGGCCTGCGGCGCGAAGCTCTGCACGATGGACAAGGCACCGGCGAAAAAGAAGAAGAAGCCGAAACACAGCCAGACGGCCGGGGTCTTCAGGAAGGCCAGCGAGCTTTCGCCTGCCGCCGCGCTGCCCGCGGCCGGCCGCGGCATGGGCGCCACGGCCAGCTGGCGGCGGTTCAGCACCATCAGCAGCAGCACCGCGAAGACCAGCGCCGCCGCCACCAGCAGCGCCACGCGCCACGAGTAGGCCAGCGTCAGCGGCACCAGCAGTGCGGGCGCCAGCGCCCAGCCCAGGCTGCCGGTGATGCCGTGCACGCTGTAGGCATGGCCCAGGCGCGTCTTGCCGACCTTGCGGTTGAGCACCGTGTAGTCCACCGGGTGGAAGACACCGTTGCCGGTGCCGGCCAGCACGGCGAAGACGGCGAGCATCGCATAGCTGGTGCTCATCGCGAACCCGACCGCTGCCGCGCCCAGCAGCGCCAGGCCGATGAAAAGCACCGGCCGCGGCCCGTAACGGTCGACCCAGAAACCCGAGAGCGCCTGCACCGCGCAAGAGACGGTGAAAAACACCGTCAGCAGGAAACCCAGCTCGGCGTAGCTGACGCCGAACTCGGTTTTCAACCAGGGGAACAGTGGCGCCAGCAGCAACTGGCTGAAGTGGCTGGTGCCGTGCGCCAACCCGACGAGGCCGATGACGTGGGCGTCCTGGCGCAGGCCGGGCGCGGGCAGGCTGAGGGTCGACATGACGGTGGATGCTAAGCCGGCCCTGCCCGCCCTGCGGATCGGGAGCGGCACTACCATCGCCGGATGAGTTCCACCCCCACCCCAGTGCTGTACGACTTCACCCGGCAAGACGCCAGCGGCAGCAGCTGCACGGCCCAGGCCTGGGCCCAGGTGCCGCCCGCGCTGCAGCCCGCAGAGCGCGCCACGATGAAGTCCCGCGCGGCCGAATTGCTGAAGGCTCGCGGCGCCATGCTGGTGGCGCACTACTACGTCGACGGCGACCTGCAAGACCTGGCGCTGGAAACCGGCGGCATCGTCGCCGATTCGCTGGAAATGGCGCGCTTCGGCCGCGACCACGCCGCCCAGACCCTGGTGGTGGCCGGCGTGCGTTTCATGGGCGAGAGCGCCAAGATCCTCTCGCCCGAGAAGACCGTGCTGATGCCCGACCTGGAGGCCACCTGCAGCCTCGACCTGGGCTGCCCGCCCGACCAGTTCACGGCCTTCTGCGATGCCCACCCCGACCGCACGGTGGTCGTCTACGCCAACACCAGCGCGGCCGTGAAGGCGCGTGCCGACTGGATGGTGACGAGTTCCTGCGCGCTGGCCATCGTCGAACACCTGAAAGCCCAGGGCCAGAAGATCCTGTGGGCGCCCGACCGCCACCTCGGCCGCTACATCCAGGAGCAGACGGGCGCCGACATGCTGCTCTGGAACGGCGCCTGCATCGTGCATGACGAGTTCAAGGGCCTGGAACTCGATCTGCTGCGCCAGCAGCACCCGGGCGCGCTGGTGCTGGTGCACCCCGAATCACCGCAGGCCGTGGTGGCCCAGGCCGACGTGGTGGGCAGCACCAGCCAGCTCCTCAAGGCGGTGGTGGACGGCACGGCGCCGGCCTACATCGTGGCCACCGACAACGGCATCCTGCACCGCATGCGCCAGCTGGCGCCGGGCAAGCGGCTCATCGAGGCGCCCACCGCCGGTAACAGTGCCACCTGCAAGAGCTGCGCGCACTGCCCCTGGATGGCCATGAACGCGCTGCAAGGGCTGGTGGCCTGCCTGGAAGCGGGTGCAGGCACGGCGCGCGGCGCCTACGAGATCCACGTGCCCGAGCCGGTGCGCAGCCAGGCCCTGGGCTGCATCGACCGCATGCTCGACTTCGTGCGCCGAAACCCGGCAGCCGTCGCGCAGCCAGCCCAGCGGCAGGTGGCCGGGCGCGGGGCCGGCCTGGTGCCTGGCATCGGCGCGGCCTGAGTCCGGGGCCGGCCCGCGGTGCCGCTCAAGACCACCCCGGGGCGGCCGATACACCGTCGTGCCCCGCAGCCGGGGCGGAGTTCGACCATGACCACCACGCTGAGCGCCGACTTCACCTCGGTCCGCAACCACAACGAACGCGCCGTCTTCGAGGCGGTGCAGAGCCACGCCGACCGCTATCCGGGCCTGGCGCACAACCCCGAGCTGCTGGCCGACGTGGCCTGCGTGGCGCTGAACCGGCTGGCACCGCGCTACATCCGCCACGAGGTCGACTTCGTTTTCTACCTCAGCGAGCGTGAGCGAGGCGACAGCGAGCGCCAGCTGCTCGACGCCGTCGAGTACGCCTTCGGCTTCGTGCAGGCCCGCACAGCCATGCGGGCGCGTGGCTGAAGACAACACCCCGGCGCTGCAGCGCGCCTGGGCGCTGAGCTACCTCGACGCTTCCGCCTCGCTGGCCCTGGCGCGCACGCTGCAGGGCGCACCGGGCACCGACACGGCCGAGGCGCAACTGCTGGTGGCGCTGGGTGCGGCCCGGCTGGTGGCGGTGCCGGAGGCCCGCGCCGAACTCGAACGCGCGCGGCAGCTGTACACCGCCGCCCCATCGCATCCGCGCGCCGAATGGGGCCAGGCCCTGTGCGACGAGTTCGAGGCCATGCTGCGCCGGCGCGCGGGCGATGTCGAAGGCTCGGCCCAGCTGCAGGCCGAGATCGACGCGCGCCCGGCCGGGCCGCGCAGCGCGATGGACCGCTTCATCGCGCACAACTCGCGCGCCATCACCACCAAGCTGCAAGGGCGCGCCGACGATTCGCTGCGCCACTTGCACGCCGCGCTCGACGCTGCACAGCAGACCGGCTGGCCCGGCCCGGTGATCTCGGCTGGCGTGAACCTGGGCGGGCGCCACCACGATCTCTACAACCTGGAAGACGCGCGCCAGTTCAGCCTGCAAGGTCTGCAGGCCGCCACCGACGCAGGGGCCAAGCTGGCGCAACTGGTGGCCACCAGCAACCTCGTCTACATCCACCACGCACTGGGGGAGCAGCAGGAGGCCCATGCCACGGGTCTCAGCCTGGCCGCCCTGCTGCCCGGCGAGACACCCGAGTAGGTGCTCGACATGACGCCGCCCGTGGCGCTGGGCTGGATGGCCGGCGGCGACCCGGCGCGGGCCGAACAGTTGCTGCGCGAGGTGCAGCACGCCACGGGCCGAGACCCCGCCAACCAGTGGAGCCTGGCCTGGGGCTGGCAGCTGGCGCGCTGCTGCTTGATGCAAGGCCGTGCCGGGGAAGCGCTGGCGGTGGCGCAGCAGGCGCTGCACGCGGCCGATGGCGCAGGGGGTGCCGTTCCCTGCTACGACCTGATGGTGCTGCATCGCACCTTGTCCGAGGCGGCCGAGCAGACCGAGCAGGTCGCGCTAGCCTTGAAGCACCTGCGGGAAGGACAGTCGCTCTACGAGCGCCTGGTGGGCCGCAGCGCGCGTGCGCGCTACATCGCGCTGGATGTCACCCACCAGTTGGCACAGGCGCGGCGCGAGCGTGACGTGGCCGTCGACGGCCGCCGCAGCGTGGAAGACGACCGCCAGCGCCTGAGCGAACTCAACGCCGCGCTGCAGGCGCAGATGGCGGAAACCCAGCGCCTGCACGAGCAGTTGCGCGAACAGGCGCTGCGCGACCCCCTCACGGGCCTGCACAACCGCCGCTACCTCTTCGAGCTGGCACCGGGCCTGCTGGAACGGGCGCGCCGCCAGCAGCAGCCGCTGAGCGTGGTGCTCATCGATCTCGACCACTTCAAGCTGCTCAACGACACCTGCGGCCACGCCGCCGGCGACCTGGTGCTGCAGCGTTTTGCCGCACTGCTGGCGGACACCCTGCGCCGCAGCGACGTGATCTGCCGCCACGGCGGCGAAGAGTTCGTGGCCGTGATGCCCGACACCCAGGCCGACGAGGCCCAGGCGGTGATGGAGCGCCTGCTGCAGACCTTCTCCACCCTGCAGCTCGAGCTGGGCCGCAGGCGCCTGCCACGCGGCACCTTCTCGGCCGGCATCGCGCTCTTCCCGGGCCATGGCAGCACGCTGGAGCAGTTGCTCTCGCGCGCCGACCGCGCGCTCTACGCCGCCAAGCACCAGGGCCGCTCGCGCATCGAACTGGTGCCGCGCGGCGACTTCACCAGCCTGAGCTGAGTGCAGCCGCCGGCGGCGCGGCTCACTCGGCGTCGTCGGCCGCCGCGTTGCGGCTGCGCGCTCGGCGCGTCAGCACGGTGGGGAAGCTCACTGGCAGCGTGGCCGGGAAATCGCGGCTGTAGTGCAGCCCACGGCTTTCGTGCCGGCGCAAGGCGCTCTGCACGATGAGTTCGGCGCACATCACCAGGTTGCGCAGTTCCAGCAGGTCGCGGTTGACGCGGAAGTGCGCGTAGTACTCCAGCGTCTCGCTGCGCAGCAGCTTGATGCGGTGCAGCGCGCGCTCCAGGCGCTTGGTGGTGCGCACGATGCCGACGTAGTTCCACATCAGCAGGCGCAGCTCGTCCCAGTTGTGCGCGATGACGACCTGCTCGTCGGCGTCTTCCACCTGGCTCTCGTCCCAGGCCGGCAGCGGGCCGGCTGCGGGCGCCGGGTCGGCCAGGATGCGCTCGGCACAGGTGCGCCCCAGCACCACGCATTCGAGCAATGAATTGCTGGCCAGCCGGTTGGCGCCATGCAGGCCGGTGTAGGTGGTTTCGCCCACGGCGTACAGGCCCGGCAGGTCGGTGCGGCCGTCGAGGTCGGTGACGACGCCGCCGCAGGTGTAGTGCGCCGCCGGCACCACGGGAATGGGCTGCGTCACGATGTCGATGCCCAGCTTCAGGCAGCGCGCATGGATGGTGGGGAAGTGCTCGCGCAGGAAAGCCTCGCCCTTCTCGGCGACGATGGGCCGGGCGTCGAGCCAGACGTGGTCGAGGCCGTGCTTCTTCATCTCGAAGTCGATGGCGCGGGCGACGATGTCGCGTGGCGCCAGTTCCAGCCTGGCGTCGTGCGCGGCCATGAAGCGTGTGCCGCCGGGGTCGCCGGGGCCGGTGCTGGGCAGCGTGAGGTGGGCGCCCTCGCCGCGCAGCGCCTCGGTGATGAGCAGGCTGCGTTCCTGCGGGTGGTAGAGGCAGGTGGGGTGGAACTGGATGAATTCCATGTTGCCCACACGGCAGCCCGCGCGCCAGGCCATGGCGATGCCGTCGCCGGTGGCGGTGTCGGGGTTGCTGGTGTAGCGGTAGACCTTGCCCACGCCGCCGGTGGCGAGCACCACGGCGCGCGCGGCCAGGGTCTCGACGCGGCGGTGGTCCATGTCGAGTGCATAGACCCCGTAGCAGCGGGTCGGCTCGCTGCGCCGCAGGTGGCGCGAGGTGATCACGTCCACCGCCATCCAGCGTTCGCGCAGCGTGATGTTGGGGTGGGCGCGCGCGCGTTGCAGCAGCGTGTCGTGGATGGCCTTGCCCGTGGCATCGGCCGCGTGCGCGATGCGGCGCACCGCGTGCCCGCCTTCCCGCGTGAGGTGCAGGCCCAGCGGGCCGTCGGCGTCTTCCGAAAACGGCACACCGGCCTCGACCAGCCAGCGCACCGCTGCGGCGCTGTTCTCGGCGATGAAGCGTGCGGTGTGCTCGTCGACGATGCCGGCGCCGGCGTCCTGCGTGTCGCGCACGTGGCTGGCGATGCTGTCGTCGCTGCCCAGCACCCCGACGATGCCGCCCTGCGCCCAGGCGGTGGCACTTTCGTCCAGCTCGCGCTTGGCCAGCACCACCACGGGCATCTGCGCCGCCAGGTGCAGCGCCACGGCCAGCCCGCCCAGGCCCGCGCCCACCACCACCACCGGGGCCTGCGGCGAACCGGGGTCTGCCGTGGGGGGCGCTGCGGCGGTGGACATCGGGGTCATGGTCATCGGGGAGCCTGTGGCAAACGCACGTCAGCGGGGCGCCAATTCTATGGATCTGCCCCCTTTCTGACGATGCAGCACTGCAATGGGGCACCTATGATGATTCGATGAACTCCCACCGCGACGATCCGGCCTGGCAAGACCCCACCCGTGGCTCCGCTGCGGCAGACCGAGACGAGCTGCTCGATCCGCGAACGCAGATCGTCACCGACCGCGAGGCCTACCTTGGGCAAGGTCGGCACGACGTCGGCCGTCGCATCAGCGACGATCAGGTCGAGCTGTTCATCACCGCCGACGTGCCGGGCTCGCTGCAACGCGAATTCGTGCAGCACACGCCCGAGTTCATTGCCCTGCACGACCTGGGCACCAGCGCCGGCATGCGGCTGCTCACCAGCCTGGCCGGTGCCGCGG
Source organism: Rubrivivax rivuli (assembly GCF_004016505.1). Classification (GTDB taxonomy): domain Bacteria; phylum Pseudomonadota; class Gammaproteobacteria; order Burkholderiales; family Burkholderiaceae_C; genus Rubrivivax; species Rubrivivax rivuli. Next base: position 648,146 of record NZ_SACR01000003.1, read on the forward strand.
GCACGCGCGTGCAGCGGCTGTCCATCCGCCGCCAGGGCCACGGCGTCGCGCTGGCGGTGCTGCAGTTCGTGGAGATGCCGCTGGCCGATGGCAGCAGCGTGCGTGTGTACAGCACCGACCTCAATGCCGACGCGCCGACGCGCGCGCAGGTCACCCGTGTGCTGCTGGGCTACAGCCGCCTGGGCGTGCTGCTGGTGGGTGAGGTGCCGCCGCATGCCCTGGCCGGCCAGTTGGGCCCGCTGCACGAACAACTGGTGCGCGGCCCCTGGCCCAACCGCGAACTGCTGATGGTGCCGCTGGGCGGCGGCACGGCCCTGGCTGCGCACGCCGCGCAGCTGGCCGCCGGCAGCACCGTGGCGGTGCAGGTCACGCCGCACGCCGACAAGCCGCGCCAGGCCTGGGCCTACATCGGCGGCGCCTGGAACCGCCAGCACGGCAGCGCCGGCACGCAGCGCACGCTGTCCACCGACATGACGCAGCCCGGCCGCCACGGCAGCGCCGGGCCGGGGCACCCGCCCAACAGTGAAGCGCCCACGCAACCCATGGGCCTGCAACCCCTGCAGAGCACACGCGCCGCTGGCGGGCTGCCGACGATGGCCCCGCCGACACCCATGCCGCGCGTGGGCGGCCCTAACGGCTGGCAGGCCTATGCCGAGCGCTGCCTGCTGATCAAGGGCGCGGTGGCCAGCTGCGTGTTCGACCTGCACAACTCGCAGGCGCTGGCGTCCGCGGGCGGCCCGCCGTCCGCCGAGCGCCTGGCCCAGCAGGGTGCGGTGCTGCTGGGCCAGATGAACGACGCCTCTCGGGCCTTGGGGCTGGGCCCGGCTCGCGCCGAGGCCAGCGTCAGCACCGGCAGCCACCACCTGATCCTGCGGCCGGTACCTGGCCACCCGGGCGTGGCGCTGCACCTGGTGGTGCAGGCCAGCACCGGCAACCTCACGCTGGCGCGCATGCAGCTCGAACGCATCGAGCCGCCGCAGTAAAGCTCAGAAGCTGTAGCCCAGCCCGATGCTGAGCTGCGGGATCGCGCGGATCTTGCCCACGCCGTCGCGCAGCTCCACCAGTTCCTTGTTGATGTTGGCCTGGATGTCGGGCTGCGCCGCCAGCTGGCCACGCGCCACGGCCGTGACGGTGGCGCGGCCGATCGCCGCACCGATGTCGGCCGAGAAACGGAAACCCGAGCCCGTCTGGTGGCCCCAGCCGATGCCGAGGTAGGGCGCGGTCTTCGGGAACTTCACCTGCACGTTCAGGCCGTCGGCCGCGGTGGTGGTGTAGGTGCGGTCGCCGATGGTCAGCGTGCCGCCCGCGCCGCTGGCGTCCAGCGCGATCTTGTAGGCGTTGAAGGCCGCGCCGCCCGTCAGGCGGAAGCTGCCGCTGAACGGGAACCAGTCGGCCAGCAGGGCCGCGCGCTGCAGCTTGTAGTTGCCGGTGTAGCGGATGCCGCTTTCGGTTTCCGTCACGTCGCGCGAGCCCAGCGTGAACACATCGGCGCGCAAGGTGAAGCTGGGGCTGACGGGTTGGGCCAGGCCCAGCCCCACGCCGGGCAAGCCCAGCCCGAGGTAAAGCTCGGTGGCCTGGGCACTGCCGAAGGCAACCAGGCCGAGGGCTGCCACGGCTGTGGAGGTGCGGAGGGAGCGGAGGTTCATGGGCAGGGTCCTGGGGCTGTTGTTGGAGGGACGTGTCTCTCGAAAGACGCCCGCGAGCGTGCACGATACAGGGCCACCCGCGCGTCCCCCGCCTTAACGACCTGTAACCCTGCCGCTTGAGGCCGGGCACGGCGAAGCGCCCGGCCCCGCCGTCTCAAGTGCCCATCAATGCACGATGCGCGAGAAGACGAACTCGCCCGCCTCCACGTCCACCGGGATCACGTCCTTGGGCCCGAAACGCCCCTGCAGGATGAGCTTGCTCACCGGGTTCTCGATGCGCTGCTGGATCGCGCGCTTGAGCGGCCGCGCACCGAACACCGGGTCGAAGCCGACCTTGGCCAGTTCCGCCAGCGCCGCCGGCGATACATCCAGTTTCATCTCCAGCTTCTCCAGCCGCGCTTCCAGCAACTTCAGCTGGATCCTGGCGATGCTCTCGATGTTGCTCTGGTCGAGCGCGTGGAAGACCACCGTCTCGTCGATGCGGTTCAGGAACTCGGGGCGGAAGTGCTGCTTGACCTCGCCCCAGACGGCATCGCGGATGTCGGCCGTGGGCTGGCCGCTCATCTGCATGATCATCTGCGAGCCCAGGTTGCTGGTCATCACGATCACGGTGTTCTTGAAATCGACGGTGCGACCCTGGCCGTCGGTCAAGCGGCCGTCGTCCAGCACCTGCAGCAGCACGTTGAACACGTCGGGGTGGGCCTTCTCCACCTCGTCGAGCAGCAGCACGCTGTAGGGCTTGCGGCGCACGGCCTCGGTCAGCGCCCCGCCTTCGTCGTAGCCGACGTAGCCCGGCGGCGCGCCGATGAGGCGGCTGACGCTGTGCTTCTCCATGTACTCGCTCATGTCGACGCGGATCATGTGGTCCTCGCTGTCGAACAAGAAGCCCGCCAGCGCCTTGCACAGCTCGGTCTTGCCCACGCCCGTGGGGCCCAGGAAAAGAAAGCTGCCCAGCGGCCGGTTGGGGTCGGAGAGCCCCGCGCGTGAACGGCGGATGGCATCGGCCACGGCCACGATGGCCTCGTGCTGGCCCACCACGCGCTCGTGCAGGCGCTCTTCCATCTTCAGCAGCTTGTCGCGCTCGCCCTGCATGAGCTTGCTGACCGGGATGCCCGTGGCGCGGCTCACCACCTCGGCGATCTCCTCGGCGCCCACCATCGTGCGCAGCAGTTGCGGGCGGCCTGCGCCCTTCTTGCCGGTCTCCTTGGCCTGCGCCTCCTTCAGGCGCTTTTCCAGCTCAGGCAGCTTGCCGTACTGCAGCTCGGCGACCTTGTTGAAGTCGCCCTTGCGCTTGAGCTCCTCGATCTGCTGGCGCGTGCGGTCGATCTCTTCCTTGACCTGCGCGCTGCCCTGGGCCGTGGCCTTCTCGCTCTTCCAGATCTCTTCCAGGTCGCGCAACTCGCGCTCCAGGCGCGAGATCTCTTCCTCGATCAGGCCCATGCGCTTGATCGAGGCCTCGTCGGTCTCCTTGCGCACGGCCTCGCGCTCGATCTTCAGCTGGATGAGCCTGCGGTCGAGCTTGTCCATCGCCTCGGGCTTGCTGTCGATCTCGATCTTGATCTTGGCCGCAGCCTCGTCGATGAGGTCGATGGCCTTGTCGGGCAGGAAGCGGTCGGTGATGTAGCGGTGGCTCAGCTCGGCCGCGGCCACGATGGCCGGGTCGGTGATCTCCACGCCATGGTGCACCTCGTACTTCTCCTGCAGCCCGCGGAGGATGGCGACCGTGGCTTCCACGCTGGGTTCTTCCACCAGCACCTTCTGGAAGCGGCGCTCCAGCGCGGCGTCTTTCTCGACGTACTTGCGGTACTCGTTGAGCGTGGTGGCGCCGATGCAGTGCAGCTCGCCACGCGCCAGCGCGGGCTTGAGCATGTTGCCGGCGTCCATCGCGCCTTCGGCCTTGCCCGCGCCCACCATGGTGTGCAGTTCGTCGATGAACAGGATGATGCGGCCCTCGTCCTGGGCCACCTCCTTCAGCACCGACTTCAGGCGCTCTTCGAATTCACCGCGGAACTTGGCGCCGGCCAGCAGGCCGGCCATGTCGAGCACCAGCACACGCTTGTTCTTCAGCGAATCGGGCACCTCGCCGTTGACGATGCGCTGTGCCAGGCCTTCGACGATGGCCGTCTTGCCGACGCCGGGCTCGCCGATGAGCACCGGGTTGTTCTTGCTGCGCCGCTGCAGCACCTGGATGGCGCGGCGGATCTCGTCGTCGCGGCCGATCACCGGGTCGAGCTTGCCCTGGCGCGCGCGCTCGGTGAGGTCGAGCGTGTATTTCTTCAGCGCCTCGCGCTGGCCCTCGGCATCGGCGCTGTCGACGGTCTGCCCGCCGCGCACGGCGAGGATGGCCGCCTCCAGCGTCTTGCGGTTCAGGCCGTGGCCGCGCACGACGGCGCCGATGTCGGCCTTGCTGTCGGCCAGGGCGAGCAGGAACATCTCGCTGGCGATGAATTGATCGCCGGCTTTGCTGGCTTCCTTGTCGGCGGCCTGCAGCAGCTGCACCAGGTCCCGCCCGGGCTGCACCTGTTGGCCACCCTGCACCTGCGGCAGGTGGCGGATCGCGGTTTCCATGGCCGTGGACAGCGCAGCGGTGTTGGCGCCGGCGCGGTCGAGCAGGGCTTTCGGCCCGTCGGGCTGGGCCAGCATGGCCGCGAGCAGGTGCGCAGGCTCGATGTAGGGGTTGTCGCGTGCGACGGCCGCACTCTGGGCGTCGGCCAGGGCTTGCTGGAAAGCGGTGGTGAGCTTGTCGAAACGCATGGGATGGTCCTCCGGGATGCCTCCCACGTGGATGCCAGGCGCGGCATTTCAAGCCTGGCGCGGCCCCGGGCCTTGATGCAGCGCAAGCTGCCCTGCGGCCTGGGGGCTGCGCAGCCGCGGGCCGGCCGCGCAGAATCCGGCCTCATGGGCATTCATCAGATCCAGCTGCGCTACGAGGCCACGGCCGACCGGCTGCTGCTGCAGGTGCGCAGCACGCAGGCCGAGATCTATGCCGCCTGGCTGACGCGGCGGCTGGTGTCGCGGCTGCTGCCGCCCTTCCGGCAGGCCGTCACGGCCAGCAGCCTGCAGACTGTCGCGCCCCACGCGCTGCCCGTGCCCGAAGCGCGGCAGATGCTGGAGCAGGCCGCGCTGCAACGCCCGCTGCCGGGCACGCAGTTCAACCAACTCTTCCAGGTCGACGAACAGTGCCGCCACCCGCTGGGCTCCGAGCCACTGCTGGCCGATGCTGGCGAGCTGCGCCGCGGCCCGGGCGACGAACTGCACCTGGTGCTGCAGGAAACAAGGGGCCGGCAGATCGACCTGGGTCTGACGCCCGAGCTGGCCACCGCGCTGTTGCGCCTGATGGACGGCGCACTCGCGGCGGCCGACTGGGCCTTGGCGGCAGATGCGACCTCAGCCGCGCCCGTGGCCGACGAGCCGACATCGCCCGGGCTCGCGCCGGCCGGCCGCCCGCTCAACTGAGGCTCAGATCACCTCGCCGAGCTGGTGGTAGTGGCCGGAGCGGTAGAGCAGCGGCGCGTGCGCGTGCTCGGTGAAGTGCAGCACGCGGCCGATGTAGAGGCGGTGGTCGCCAGCGTCCTGGCGTGAGACGGTTTCGCACTCGAAGACCGCCACAGCGTCGTTCAACACCGGCGCGCCGTGACCGCCGAGCACCCACTCGCCCTCGCCGAAGCGGTGCTCGTGGCTGCTGGCGAAGCGGCGCGAGAGGCCGATCTGGGCCTCGCCCAGCACGTTCACCGCGAAGCGTGGGTTGTGCTCGAAGGCCGCCAGGCTGGGGCTTTCCAGCCGCAGCGACCACAGCACCAGCGGCGGCTCGAGCGAGAGCGAACTGAAGGAGCTGACCGTGAGGCCGGCCCACTGCCCCCCCTCGCCCACCGTGCTGACGATGGTGACCCCGGTGGTGAAGCGGCCCAGGGCGGTGCGCAAGCGGCGCTTGTCCATCAGGCGCCCGCCGTTGCTGGCAGGGCCGGTGCCGCCGCGGCCGCGTTGTCGGCAGTGATGCCCCAGCGCGCCAGCGCCGCGTCGTCGGCCACGCGGGCATCGACCCAGCGTGCGCCTTCGGCCGTGGTTTCCTTCTTCCAGAACGGGGCCTGGGTCTTCAGGTAGTCCATCAGGAACTCGCAGGCCTGGAAGGCCTGGCCGCGGTGCGCCGAGCTCACCGCCACCAGCACGATCTGGTCGCCCGGCTGCAGCGGGCCCACGCGGTGCACCACGCGCGCGGCACGGATGTCGAAGCGAGCCAGGGCCGCGTCGATCATGGCCTCGATGCTCTTCTCGGTCATGCCGGGGTAGTGTTCGAGCTCCATCGCGCTGACCTCGCCGGCGCCACCGCCGTTGCGGTCGCGCACGGTGCCGATGAAGCTGGCCACGGCGCCCACGGCGGGGTCGCCGGCGCGCAGCGCGGCCACCTCGGCGCCGAGGTCGAAGTCGTGGGTCTGGATGCTGACGCGGGAGAGCGTGTCGTTGGGCATGGGGCGATGCTGCCTCATCCGCCCGTCACGGGCGGAAAGAAGGCCACTTCGGCCCCCTCGGGCACCGGGGTGCTGTCGTCGGCCATGGCCTGGTTGATGGCGCCGCGCAAGGCCCGCCCGCGTGCCAGCACCTCGGCGTGGCGCGAGCTGCTGGCGATGAGCCGATCGCGCAGCGCGCCCAGCGTGGTGCCGGCGGGCAAGTCCACCGTTTCCTGCGGGCCCAGGGCCTCGCGCAAGGCCGCGAAGTAACGCACCTGCACTTTCATCAGCGGTTCACCAGTTCTGCAAGCGGCAGGAAGCGCACGGTACCGCCGCGCACGATGGGCTGGCCGCCCGGGTTGTCGATCAGGCCGTCGGCCCAAACGGCCGAGGTCAGCACGCCGCTGCTCTGGTTGCCGAAGAGCTCCAGGCCGCCAGCGGCATTCAGGCGTGCGCGCAGGAACTCGCGGCGCTTGTCGGGGCGCGGCCAGTCGAAGTCGGCGCGCAGCGGCAGGCCGGCGGGCAGCGCCGGGTCCATGCCCTGCATGGCCCGCAGCGCCGTCGTCACCATCAGCAGGTAGGTGACGAAGGACGAGACGGGGTTGCCGGGCAGGCCGATGAACAGCGCTGAACTGCCGTCTGGGCGCCGAATGCGACCCAGCGCCAGGGGCTTGCCGGGCTTCATCGCGATCTGCCAGTTCTCCAGGCTGCCTTCGGCCTCGGCAGCGGGCTTGAGGTGGTCTTCCTCGCCCACCGAGACGCCACCGCTGGTGATGATGAGGTCGCTGCCCTGTGCAGCCTCGCGCAACGCGGCGCGCGTGGCCGCCAGCGTGTCGCCGACGATGCCGAGGTCCTGCACCTCGCAGCCGCCGGCCTGCAGCAAGCCACGCAGCGTGAACCGGTTGCTGTTGTAGATGGCGCCGGGGCGCAGCGGCTCGCCGGGCATCTGCAACTCGTCCCCCGTGGAGAACACCGCCACGCGCGGCCGGCGCAGCACCTGCAGCGTGCCGGCGCCGACACTGGCCGCCAGGCCCAGGGCCTGCGGGGTGAGGCGCTGGCCGCGCTGCAGCACCACGGCGCCGAGTTGAACGTCTTCGCCGCGGCGACGGATCCACTGGCCGGGGGCGGGCACGGTGCTCACGCGCACCTCACCCCAGCCTTGGCCGTCAGCAGACGGCAGCGCTTCGCACTGCTCCTGCATCACCACCGCATCGGCCCCGGGCGGCACCTGGCCGCCGGTGAAGATGCGCGCGGCCGTGCCCGGCTGCAGCGGCTGGCCCACCTGCCCAGCCGGGATGCGCTGCGCCACGCGCAGCACGGCGCCGGCGGCCGGCACGTCGGCCGTGCGCAGCGCGTAGCCGTCCATCGAGGTGTTGTCCTCGAGCGGCACGTGCAGGCCCGAGCGCACGTCTTCGGCCAGCACGCGGCCCAGGGCGTCGAAGGTGGAGACGGCCTCCACCGCCTGCAGCCGGTGCTCGCTGGCGGCCGCCACCAGGCGGGCCAGCGCTTCGTCCAGGCTCAGCAGCGGGCGGGGCTGACGGGGCGCGGCGGGCGCATTCATGCGAGGGTGTCGGCGGTGCAGTGGGTTTCGATGAGCTGCTTCACGGCCACGGCATCGGGCGCCATCACGACGAAGCGCTTGGGCAGCGCCTCGATGCCAAGCAAAGCGGACGGCGGTTCGGGCTTCACGCCCGTGGCCTCGACGATGGTGGCGGCGAACTTCGCCGGCAGCGCCGTTTCCAGCACCAGCATCGGTACGCCGGACTCACGGTATTCAGCCGCCACCTTCAGGCCGTCGGCCGTGTGGGTGTCGACCAGCGTGCCCGTGGCCTGCCAGGTGCTGCGGATGGTGGCCAGGCGGTCGGCGTGCGTGCTGCGGCCGCTGACGAAGCCGTAGCCGGCGATGCGCGCGAACTCCTCGCGCGTGAGCGTGAAGCCGCCCTCCTTCTGCAGCGCGGTGCCGAAGAGCTGCTGCACCCGTGCGCCATCGCGGCCGAGCAGGTCGAACACGAAACGTTCGAAGTTGCTGGCCTTGCTGATGTCCATGCTCGGGCTGCTGGTCTCGTGCGTCTCGGCCGTGCCGCGCGGGCGGTAGGCGCCGGTACGGAAGAACTCGTCGAGCACGTCGTTCTCGTTGGTGGCCACCACCAGCTTGGCAATCGGCAGGCCCATCATGCGCGCCACGTGGCCGGCGCAGACGTTGCCGAAGTTGCCGCTGGGCACAGCGAAGCTCACGCGCTCGGCGTTGCTCTTCGTCGCCTGGAAGTACCCCGCGAAGTAGTACACCACCTGCGCCAGCAAACGCGCCCAGTTGATGCTGTTGACGGTGCCGATGCGGTAGCGCCGCTTGAAGGCGAGGTCGTTGCTGACGGCCTTGACGATGTCCTGGCAGTCGTCGAACACGCCCTCCACCGCAATGTTGTGGATGTTCTCGTCCTGCAGGCTGAACATCTGCGCCTGCTGGAAGGGGCTCATGCGGCCGTGCGGGCTGAGCATGAAGACGCGCACGCCGCGCTTGCCGCGCATGGCGTACTCGGCCGCGCTGCCGGTGTCGCCGCTGGTCGCGCCCAGGATGTTCAGCTGCTCACCGCGGCGGCCGAGTTCGTACTCGAACAGGTGGCCGAGCAGTTGCATGGCCATGTCCTTGAAGGCCAGCGTGGGGCCGTTGGACAGGGCTTGCAGGCACAGGCCTTCTTCCAGCGGCTTCAGGGGCGTGATCTGCGGCGTGCCGAACACCGCCTCGGTGTAGGTGGCCTGGCACAGGCGCCGCAGGTCGGCAGCCGGGATGTCGTCGATGTAGAGCGACAGGATCTCGAACGCCAGCTCGGCGTACGGCAGGCCGCGCCAGCGCGAAAGCAGGGCCGCATCCACCTGCGGGTAGTGCGTGGGCAGGTAGAGACCGCCATCGGGCGCCAGGCCTTCGAGCAGGATGTCGGAAAAGCCGCGGAGCGTGCTGTCACCGCGCGTGCTGAGGTACTTCAATTCAGTTCCTCTTTCCGGATCTTCACGATCGGCGCCAGCACCGTGGGCAGCGCCTGCATCTGCGCCAGCGCCGCGCTCATGCGGCCTTCCACGGTGTTGTGCGTGAGGATGATGAGGTCGGTCTGTTTCTCGCCCTCGGCGCTTTCACGCTGCAGCACGGCGTCGATGCTGATGTCGTGCTCGGCCAGGATGCCGGTGATGCGCGCCAGCACGCCGGCCTTGTCGGCCACCACCAGGCGCAGGTAGAAAGCGGTCACCACTTCGCTGATGGGCAGCACCGGCGTGTCGTGCAGCTCGCCGGGCTGGAAGGCCAGGTGCGGCACCCGCTGCTCGGGGTCGGCGGTGTGCAGGCGCGTCACGTCCACCAGGTCGGCGATCACGGCACTGGCCGTGGGCTCGCTGCCGGCGCCCTTGCCGTAGTAGAGCGTGGAGCCCACCGCGTCGCCATGCACCACCACGGCGTTCATCGCGCCTTCGACATTGGCGATCAGGCGCGTGGCCGGGATCAGCGTGGGGTGCACACGCAGCTCGATGCCGTGCCCCCGCCGCTTGGTGATGCCCAGTAGCTTGATGCGGTAGCCCAGCTGCTCGGCATAGCGGATGTCCACAGCCTGCAAGGCCGTGATGCCTTCGACATGGGCCTTGTCGAACTGCACCGGCACGCCGAAGGCGATGGCGCTCATGATGGTGGCCTTGTGCGCCGCGTCCACGCCTTCGATGTCGAAGGTCGGGTCGGCCTCGGCATAACCCAGGCGCTGGGCCTCCTGCAGCACGACGCCGAAGTCCAGCCCCTTGCTGCGCATCTCGCTGAGGATGAAGTTGGTGGTGCCGTTGATGATGCCGGCCACCCACTCGATGCGGTTGGCACTCAGCCCCTCGCGCAGCGCCTTGATGATGGGGATGCCACCGGCCACCGCGGCCTCGAAGGCCACGATCACGCCCTGCGCACGCGCCGCCGCGAAGATCTCGCTGCCGTGCACCGCCAGCAGCGCCTTGTTGGCCGTGACCACATGCTTGCCGCGCTGGATGGCTTCCAGCACCAGCTCGCGCGCCAGCGTGGTGCCTCCGATCAGCTCGACCACGATGTCGATGGCCGGGTTGCGCACGATCTCGAAGGGGTCGGCATGCACCGTGGCCGCATCGCCCACGATGCGCTGCGCCGCGGCGGTGTCGCGCCGGCTCACGGCCACGATCTGGATGCCACGGCCCGCACGGCGGCGGATTTCTTCCTGGTTGCGGCGCAGCACCTCGAAAGTGCCGCTGCCCACGGTGCCGATGCCCAAGAGGCCGACCTGGATGGGGTTCATGTGTGCTTCAGTGCGAACGGGAAGAAGGGACGGCGGCGCTCAGACAGCGTGGCGTTTGCGGTAGTGCGCGAGGAAACGGTCGATGCGGCCGATGGCCTCGGTGAGGTCGTCACTGTTGGGCAGGAAGACGAGGCGGAAGTGGTCGGGCTGCGGCCAGTTGAAACCGGTGCCCTGCACGATCAGCACCTTCTCCTCGGCCAGCAGGTCGTAGGCGAACTGCTGGTCGTCGGCGATGGGGTAGAGCTTGGGGTCCAGCCGCGGGAACATGTACAGCGCCGCTTGCGGCTTGACCACGCTCACGCCCGGAATCTGGCTCAGCATGTCGTACGCCAGATCGCGCTGGCGGCACAGCCGGCCGCCGGGCGCCACCAGGTCCTTGATGCTCTGGTAGCCGCCCAGCGCCGTCTGGATGGCCAGCTGCCCCGGCGTGTTGGCGCACAGCCGCATGCTGGCCAGCATGTTCAGGCCTTCGATGTAGTCGCGTGCATGGCGCTTGGGGCCCGACACCACCATCCAGCCCGCGCGGTAGCCGCAGCTGCGGTAGTTCTTGCTGAGGCCGTTGTAGGTGACGCAGAGCACGTCTTCGGCCAGGCTCGCGATGCTGGTGTGCACGGCGCCGTCGTAGAGCGTCTTGTCGTATATCTCGTCGGCAAAGATGATCAGTTGGTGCCGGCGCGCGATCTCGACGATGTCCTGGAGAAGATCCACCGGGTACAGCGCTCCGGTGGGGTTGTTCGGGTTGATGACGACGATGGCCTTGGTGCGCGAACTCACCTTGGCGCGGATGTCGTCCAGGTCGGGCAGCCAGCCCGAGCCTTCGTCGCAACGGTAGTGCACCGGCGTGCCGCCCGACAGCGACACCACGGCCGTGTGCAGCGGGTAGTCGGGCGCGGGGATGAGCACCTCGTCACCCGTGTCGAGCAGCGCGTTCATGCTCATCGCGATCAACTCGCTGGCGCCATTGCCGAGGTAGACGTCGTCCACCGTCACGCCGGCGATCTTCTTTTCCTGCGTGTAGTGCACCACCGCCTTGCGCGGCGCGAACAGGCCCTTGCTGTCGGTGTAGCCCGCCGCCGTCTGGCTGGGCAGGTTGCGGATCATGTCCTGCACGATCTCGTCCGGCGGCATCAAACCGAAGGCGGCCACGTTGCCGATGTTCAGCTTGATGATCTTCTGGCCTTCTTCTTCCATCTGCCGCGCCTTGTCGAGCACGGGGCCGCGGATGTCGTAGCCGACGTTGGCGAGCTTGGCAGACTTGGCGATCGGCTTCATGGTGGGCGGCTCGGGCAGACGGCACGTGCCTGCGAGGGCGCGGCACGGCGTGGGGCTGACGGAACCTAGAATTATCCCGCATGAAATTCGAGCGCCATGAAGTTCCAGCCTGACACCGCCAGCGGCGTCAACCTCGTCACCCGGCAGGAGCCGGGGCGCCTGTGGGTGGGCACCACGCCCCACACGCAGAGCGTGCTCGTGCCCTGGGAGGGTGAGGTGCTGCCCTGGGGCGCCAGCCGCCCCGAAGAGCTGACCGAGGCGCACTTCGCGCAGATCGCCGCGCTGCGGCCCGAGGTGGTGATCTTCGGCAGCGGCGAGCGCCTGCGCTTCGTCTCGCCAGCGCTGCTGCGGCCGCTGATCGAGCTGCGCATCGGTGTCGAGACCATGGACACACCCGCCGCCTGCCGCACCTACAACGTGCTGGTCAGCGAACACCGCCGCGCACTGGCGGCGCTGCTGCTCTCACCGCCCGCGCCACCCTCGGCATGAGGGTGCACCGCAGGGGGCCCGGTCAGAGACCCGACGCGGAGACTTTATAATTCGGGATTGAGCCGGCTTGACTGGAGGAGCCGGCTTCCCCCCGTGCAGTGCGAGAAAACAGTCCATGACGCCTGTCATCAACAAGTCCCTACCGGAATTCGAAGCCTTGGCCACGGGCGGCGTGAAGTTCACGCCCCAGTCGCACATCGGCAAGGCGGTGGTGCTGTACTTCTACCCGAAGGACAACACCCCCGGCTGCACCACCGAAGCGATGCAGTTCCGTGACCAGCACAAGGACTTCATCAAGGCCGGTGCGGTGGTGTTCGGCGTCTCGCGCGACAACATGGCCAGCCACGAGAAGTTCAAGCAGAACCTCGAGCTGCCTTTCGAGTTGATCGCCGACACCGAAGAGAAGCTCTGCCACATGTTCGGCGTGGTCAAGAACAAGATCATGTACGGCAAGAAGGTCAAGGGCATCGAACGCAGCACCTTCCTCATCGACGCCGAAGGCGTGATGCGCGCCGAGTGGCGCGGCATCAAGGTGGCCGGGCACGTCGACGAAGTGCTCAAGGCCGTGAAGGCGCTCAAGAAGGCCGCTTGATCGCCACGCCCCCCTGCCTGCGAACGCGGCACACCGGCCGCGATGCAGAACCGGTCCCCCACGACGAAGCCGCACAGCAGCCTGTGCGGCTTTTTGCTTTCTTCTTCTGAACCGCTGTCACACCCATGCCCCTGCCCAAGCCGCCCGCGAAAAAAGGTGACCTGCTGCGCTCTGCCGACTACGAGGCGCAAGCCGCGCCGCGGGCCGACAAGCGAGCGCTGAAGACACGCAGCGCCGAAGCGCCGGCACAGGCCACGCTGGAACTGCTGGACACCGCGCCGCCGGCCACCGCCGCGCGCGCACCTGCCGCCAAGCCCGCCAGACTTGCCAAGGCGCCAGCCGCCGTGCCCGCGCAGGCCGTGGCCGCCCCTGTCGGTGCGCCTGCGGCCGCCACGGGCTATGCCCCGCTGGCCCGCACGGCCGCCCCGGCGCCGCGCGCGCGCAAGCCGCGCAGCACGGGCCCGGCCAAGCTCTTCGTGCTGGACACCAACGTGCTGATGCACGACCCGATGTCGCTCTTCCGCTTCGAGGAGCACGACGTCTTCCTGCCCATGATCACGCTGGAAGAACTCGACGGCCACAAGAAGGGCATGAGCGAGGTGGCGCGCAGCGTGCGCCAGGTCAGCCGCGAGCTCGATGCACTGGCCGCCCTGGCCGCCAAGGACGGGCAGATGGATGCCCAGGCCGGCATCCCCCTGGCCGGCACCGGCCACCGCGAGGCCGGCGGCAAGCTCTACTTCCAGACCACCTTCCTCGACTTCAAGCTGCCCCCGGGCCTGCCCCAAGGCAAGGCCGACAACCAGATCCTGGGCGTGGTGCAGAGCCTGCGCGAGCAGCAGCCGGGCCGCGAGATCGTGCTGGTGTCGAAAGACATCAACATGCGCGTGAAGGCGCGCGCCCTGGGCCTGCCCGCCGAAGACTATTTCAACGACAAGACGCTGGAAGACGGCGACCTGCTCTACACCGGCGTGCTGCCGCTGCCGGCCGACTTCTGGGACCGCCATGGCAAGACCATGGAGAGCTGGCAGCAGGGTGGCCACACCTACTACCGCATCAGCGGTCCGCTGGTGCCGGCGCTGATGATCAACCAGTTCGTCTTCCTGGAAGTGCCGGGCGCGCCCTCGCTCTACGCGCGCGTGGCCGAGATCACCGGCAAGACGGCGGTGCTCAAGACGCTGCGCGACTACACGCACGGCAAGAACTCGGTGTGGGGCGTGACGGCACGCAACCGCGAGCAGAACTTCGCGCTGAACCTGCTGATGGACCCGGAGTGCGACTTCATCACCCTCACCGGCACGGCCGGCACCGGCAAGACACTGATGACGCTGGCCTCGGGCCTGAGCCAGGTGCTGGACGAGCGCCGCTACAGCGAGATCATCGTCACGCGCGTGACGGTGCCCGTGGGTGACGACATCGGCTTCCTGCCCGGCAACGAAGAAGAGAAGATGGGCCCCTGGATGGGCGCGCTCGACGACAACCTGGAAGTGCTGGCGCGCAGCGACGGCAGCGCCGGCGAGTGGGGCCGCGCGGCCACCAACGACCTGGTGCGCAGCAAGATCAAGATCAAGAGCCTGAACTTCATGCGCGGGCGCACCTTCCTGAACAAGTTCGTCATCATCGACGAGGCGCAGAACCTCACGCCCAAGCAGATGAAGACGCTGATCACGCGCGCCGGCCCCGGCACCAAGATCGTGTGCCTGGGCAACCTCGCGCAGATCGACACGCCCTACCTCACCGAAGGCAGCAGCGGCCTGACCTACGCGGTCGACCGCTTCAAGGGCTGGCCGCACGGCGGCCACGTGACGCTGGCGCGCGGCGAACGTTCGCGGCTGGCGGATTTCGCGTCCGACGTGCTGTGAACCCGGCGGGGCGGCTCACCCGGGCCACCCTGCTGGCCGCCTTGCTGTTCACGCTGCTGCTCGGCGCCTGTGCCACGCTGCCGCCCGCTGCGGGCACCACGCGCGCGCAGGTGCTGCAGTTGTGGGGCCCGCCCACGGCCGAACACGCGCTGCCCGGCGGCGTGCAACGCCTGGAGTACGCCAGCGGCCCCTACGGCCGCACGACGTGGATGTTCGACCTCGACGCCAGCGGCCGCCTGCAGCAAGCCCGCCAGGTGCTGAACGAGGCCGAGTTCCAGGCCGTGATGGCTCTGCCCGGCCTTCGCGCGGCCGAGGTGCGCCAGCGCCTGGGCACGCCGGGCGAGGTGCGTCCCCTGGGCTGGCGCGGTGGTGAGGTCTGGGGCTGGCGCTACCCCACCAACGACTGCCTGTGGTTCGAGATCAGCTTCAGCGCCGAGGGGCGTGTGCAGGGCGGTGGCTACGGCGCCGACCCGCGCTGCGACACACCGGCCGACCGCGACTGATCGCCCGCACCGGCCGCCGATGCCGGATCACGCACGCGCAGGAAACTCGCGAAACGCGGCAGGCCGCTCTCGGTGTAGCCGCGGTGGCGGTAGCTCACCACGCTGCCCGGCGGGGGTGGTGCCTCTCGTTCGGCATCGCTGAAGCCCGTGCCCAGCAGGAACTGCCGGCCGGTCGGCGTCTGCACCCGCAGCGCGCCCATGCGGCCGGCGTGGCGGCCGCGGCCGGGCACGGCGGCCAGCACCACGGCCTCGGCGTCGTGCTCGGGTTTCAGCTTCTGCAGCACCGCGCTGCGGCCGGTGGTGTAGAGCGCGTCGGCGCGGTGCAGCATCAGGCCCTCGCCTCCTTCGGCCACCACCGCTTCCAACCAGCGCTGCAACCCGGCGCGCGTGGCCACGCGGCGCTGCTCCACGGCCTGGAAGTGCGGTGCGTCCACCTCCTGCCCCAGGCTGGCCAGGCGCTCGTAGCGCGCGCTGAAGGGCCCGGGCACGCCAGGCAGGTCGAAGGCCAGGTAGCGGATGTGCTGCCATTCGGCCTGGCGCGGGGCGGCGCGACGCACGGCGCCTGACAGATCCTCGAAGCGCCTGCGGCCGGCCCAGAGTTCGCCATCCAGCGCCACCGCCGGCAGGCGCTGCGTGAACCACGCGGGGGCCGCAATGGCCAGGCCACTGCGGGTGCGCAGGGTATGGCCGTCCCACACCGCGCGCACGCCGTCGTACTTCTCGCTCACGAGGAAGCCGGCGGGGTCGATGTCGGGGGCGGCCTCCACGGCCAGCAGCAGGCCCGGCGGCCGGGGTGCGGCGGCGGCCGGCTCGGCAGCGAGGCCGGCCGCGGGCGCGGCCATGAACGCAGCCGCTCGGGCCAGCCAGTGGCGGCGGGTGCAAAGGCTGGGGTGCATGACGGGCCTCAGGCTGTGGAAAGGCCCTCAGTCTTCCGCCGCAGAACCCGCACCACCATCGCCCGCGCGGGCGCCTGCCGGGGGCCCCCGGCGGAGGGGGCCCTCAGACCTGCGCACTCAACGCACCGCGACGAGATCCTTGATCTGCTGCACCGTGCTCGGGTCTTCGATGGTCGTGAGGTCTCCGGCCTCGCGGCCTTCGCACACGGCCTGGATCACGCGGCGCAGCATCTTGCCCGAGCGCGTTTTTGGCAGCGCCGTCACGAAGCGCACACGCGCCGGCCGCGCCACGGCGCCGAGCTGGCTCTCCACCACCTTCATCAGCTCACCTTCGAGCTGCAGCGCGCCCTCGGGCGTGGCGGCGCGGGCCGTGTCCTTCAGCACCGCGAAGGCCATCGCCACCTGGCCCTTGAGCTGGTCGGCCACGCCCACCACGGCCACCTCGGCCACGGCGGCGTGGCTGGAGAGGCTCTCTTCGATCTCGCGCGTGCCCAGCCGGTGGCCGGCGACGTTGATCACGTCGTCGGTGCGGCCCAGGATGAAGTAGTAGCCCTCTTCGTCGCGGATGCCCCAGTCGAAGGTGCTGTAGACCATCTTGCCCGGCACGCTCTTCCAGTAGGTGTTGACGAAACGCGCGTCGTCGCGCCACACGGTCTGCATGAAGCCGGGCGGCAGCGGGCCTTCGATGACCACCACGCCCTTCTGGTGGGGCTGCGTCAGCTCTTCGCCGGTCTGCTCGTCGAGCAGCTTGACGTCGTAGCCCGGCATGGCGATGCCGGGGCTGCCGAAGCGGCTTTCCTTGCGCTCCACGCCGTTGGCGATGGTCAGGATGGGCCAGCCGCTTTCGGTCTGCCAGTAGTTGTCGATGATGGGAACGCCCAAGGCGCCCGAGATCCAGCTGGCGGTGGGCTCGTCCAGCGGCTCGCCGGCCAGGAAGAGCGCACGAAGGCTGGAGAGGTCGTGTTTCTTCAGCGCAGCCGGGTCCTGCTTCTTCAACACGCGCACGGCGGTGGGGGCCGAGAACATCGCCGTCACCTTGTACTTCTCGACCAGGCTCCACCAGATGGCGGCATCGGGCTCGCCGTTCATGCCGCGGATGGGCAGGCCTTCGTAGAGGATGGTGGCCATGCCGTGCAGCAGCGGGCCGTAGACGATGTAGCTGTGGCCCACCACCCAGCCGATGTCGCTGGTGCTGAAGTAGGTTTCGCCGGGCTGGCCGAGGAAGATCTGCTCCATGCTGGCCGCCAGCGCCACGGCATAACCGCCAGTGTCGCGCTGCACGCCCTTGGGCCGGCCGGTGGTACCGCTGGTGTAGATGGTGTAGCTGATGGCGGTGCTGTCCAGCCACACCACGGGCACCTGCGCGCCGCGGTGCTGTTCGCGCAGCGCGGTGTAGTCGAGGTCGCGGCCTTCGGTCATGGGCATGGGCGCGAGACCGCGGTTGACCATCAGCACCTGCGGCACCTTGTGGGCCGAGAGCTTCAGCGCTTCATCCAGCAAAGGCTTGTAGGGCACCACCTTGCCGGCGCGGCTGCCGGCGTCGGCGCTGACCACCATCACCGGCTCGGCGTCTTCGATGCGGCTGGCCAGGCTGACGCTGGCAAAGCCGCCGAACACCACCGAGTGCACCGCGCCGATGCGCGTGCAGGCCAGCATGGCGAACACGGCCTCGGGGATCATGGGCATGTAGATCAGCACGCGGTCGCCCTGCTTCACGCCCTGGGCCTGCAGGATGGCGGCCATGCCCATCACTTCGGCCTGCAGTTCGCGGTAGCTGTAGGCGCGCTCTTGCCCGACCTCGGTGCTCACCCACACCAGCGCGTTCTGATCGCCGCGCGTGGCCACGTGGCGGTCCACCGCGTTGTGGCACAGGTTGGTGGTGCCGCCCTCGAACCAGCGCGTGAAGGGCGGGTTGTCGTTGTTGCACACCCGCGTGAAGGGCGTGTGCCATTCGATGCGCTGCGCCTGCTCGGCCCAGTAGGCCTCGCGGTCGGCGAGAGAACGTTGGTGCAGTTCGGCGTAAGTCGAGCGCTCGGCCATGCGGTGTCTCCGGTTCGTGGCGCGGGGTGGGCCCCGTCGTGACACCGCATTCTCGGCCGCGCGCTTGCGCAGCGCTGACACCGCCCGGGGCCGGTGCAGACGCCCCCTGGCGAATCAGGAAACGCGCACCACCACGCGCCCGCGCACCTGCCCCGCCATCAGGCGCTGTGCCGCGGCTGGCGCGTCTTCCAGCGCGATCTCTTGCACCATCGTCTCCAGCAGCGCCGGGTCGAGGTCGCGTGCCAGCCGTGCCCAGGACTGCTCGCGCAAGGGCCGCGGAGCCATCACGCTGTCGATGCCCGCCAGCGTCACGCCGCGCAGGATGAAGGGCATCACCGTGCCCGGCAGGTCGTGGCCCTGGGCCAGGCCGCAGGCAGCCACCACGCCGCCGTAGCGCGTCTGCGCCAGCGCGTTGACCAGCGTGTGGCTGCCCACGGCGTCCACCACGGCGGCCCAGCGCTCTTTCTGCAGTGGCTTGCCCGGCGCGGCCAGTTCGGCGCGGTCGATGACGCCGGCGGCGCCGAGCTTCAGCAGGTAGTCGGCCTCTGCGGGTTTGCCGGTGGCCGCGATGACGAGGTGGCCCAGGCGCGCCAGCAGCGCGATGGCCACGCTGCCCACGCCGCCCGTGGCGCCCGTGACCAGCACCTCGCCCGCGCCAGGAGCCAGGCCATGGCGCTCCAGCGCCAGCACGCAGAGCATGGCGGTGTAGCCGGCGGTGCCGATGGCCATGGCCTGGCGCGGCGTGAAGGCCGCTGGCAGGCGCACCAGCCAGTCGCCCTTCAAGCGTGCGCGCTCAGCCAGGCAACCCCAGTGGGTTTCGCCCACGCCCCAGCCGTTGTGTACGAAAGTGTCACCGGCCTGCCAGTCCGGATGCTCGCTGGCCAGCACGGTGCCGGCGCCGTCGATGCCCGGCACCATGGGCCACAGGCGCACCACGGGCGACTTGTTCGTCAGCGCCAGCCCGTCCTTGAAGTTCAGCGTGGAATGGCTGAGCTGAACCAGCACCATGCCGGGGCCGGCTGGCGGCAGGCGGCTTTCGTCCAGCGTGGTGACACCGGCACGGAAGCCGGCCTCGTCTTTTTCAAGCAGCAGGGCTTTGAACATGGCGTAACAGCAAGGGTGACGGGGGCTGCGATGCTGCCATGCCCTGCCCGAGACCGCCGCCGGCGGCCCGGGGCCGCGCCGGTTGACGCCCGCGCCTGCACTGCTATCCTGCCGCGCCCATGCCCTTCCGCCCGCTGCCCCCAGCCCCGCCGCCCCGCCTCGCGCCGCTGCGCGCGGCTTGGCTGCGTCGGGCCACGGCGGGCGCGCTGGTCGCGGCGGCCTGCGGCGCCTGGGCGCAGACCACGCCGGCCCCGGCCCCCCCGCCGCCGCCAACGCCTGCGGGCGACGCCGTGCTGCACCTCCTGCAGGAACGGGGCCTGGTGCCCGAGGCCGGCAAGATCGAGAACAGCCCGATCGTCCAGCAGATGCGCGACAGCGCCACCGAGATGGTGCTGACGGCGATGAACTTCCTGGGCGTGCGCTACGTGCGCGGCGGCAACACGGCCGAGCAGGGCTTCGATTGCAGCGGCTTCACGCGCTACGTCTTCGAACGCAGCCTGGGCCTGGTGCTCCCGCGCCGGGCCGACGAGCAGGCCAAGATCGCCGGCCTGCTGAGCGTCAAGCAGGAAGAACTCAAGCCCGGCGACCTCGTCTTCTTCAACACCATGCGCCGCGCCTTCTCGCACGTGGGCATCTACGTCGGCGAGGGCAAGTTCATCCACGCCCCGCGGGCCGGTGCCGAGGTGCGCATCGAAGACATGCGCCAGGCCTACTGGGCCAAGCGCTTCAACGGCGCGCGCCGCGCCGAAGTACCCACTGTCGAAACCCCGGCAGCGCGCTGAGCCGCTGCCAGCCGCCACAATGGCGGCATGGGCGAGAACGTGATTCCGAGCGTGATTCCATTGGCCGACCTGCGCTACGCCGCAGCCGTGCCCCGCATCCCCGAAACGGGCTTCGACACCACCGGCCTGCTGGCCGACCGCCTGGGCCGGCCGCTGCGCGACCTGCGCATCAGCGTGACGGACCGCTGCAACTTCCGGTGCAGCTACTGCATGCCGAAGGACGTGTTCGACAGCCAGTACAAGTTCCTGCCCCAGAGCAGCCTGCTGAGCTTCGAGGAGATCACGCGCACGGCGCGGCTTTTCGTCGCCCACGGCGTGAGCAAGCTGCGGCTGACCGGTGGTGAGCCGCTGCTGCGCAAGCACATCGAGGTGCTGATCGGCCAACTGGCCGAGCTTCGCACGCCCGAAGGCGAGCCGCTGGACATCACGCTCACCACCAACGGCTCGCTGCTGGAACGCAAGGCCGCGGCGCTGCGTGCGGCCGGGCTGCGGCGCGTGACCGTCAGCCTCGACGCGCTGGACGACACCATCTTCCAGCGCATGAACGACGTCGATTTCCCCGTGGCCGACGTGCTGCAGGGCATCGAGGCGGCGCTGGCCGCGGGCCTGGCACCGATCAAGATCAACATGGTGGTCAAGCGCGGCACCAATTGCCACGAGATCGTGCCGCTGGCGAGCCACGTGCGTGAGCGCTACGGCCCGGGCGTGGTGCTGCGTTTCATCGAGTACATGGACGTCGGCGCCACCAACGGCTGGCGCATGGACGAGGTGCTGCCCTCGGCCCAGGTGGTGCAGCGGCTGCACGAGGTGTTTCCGCTGGAGCCGATGGAGGCCAGCGCACCGGGCGAGACCGCCCAGCGCTGGCGCTACCGCGACGGCGGTGGCGAGATCGGCGTCATCAGCAGCGTGACGCAGGCCTTCTGCGGCGATTGCAACCGCGCGCGCCTGTCCACCGAGGGCAAGCTCTTCCTGTGTCTCTTCGCCAGCCGCGGGCACGACCTGCGCGCCCTGCTGCGCGGCACCCAGGCCGACGGCCAGCCCTACACCGACGCGCAGATCGCCCGCGCCATCGGCCTGGTGTGGAGCGAACGCGACGACCGTTACTCCCAGTTGCGCAGCGCCCTGCCGGCCGCTCCCGCAGACAGCGGCAGTGGCGAGCGCCGCGTGGAGATGCACTACATCGGCGGCTGACATGCCGCGCGGCTGTTGTGTCCAAGACAAATCCGGGCGAACCCGGATGAACGCGCCCCCCCGGGATCCCGTATAACCACACTCAGCGAACCGACACCCCACCAGCAGCACAGGGCGCGGCAGGCTCAGCCTCCGCGCCCTGTGCTGCTTGAAGCGTTCGCAACGCTGGTCTTGTTCTCGAACCGCAGCCGAGCCGAAAGCGATGGAACCGTCTCTCATCCGCATGCTGTCCACCGCCGCCGACGACGCCGTGGCCCTCACCGCACCGGGCCGGCCTGCGCTCACCCATGGCGGCCTGCGCGCGTTGGTGCAGCGCACGCTGGACACGCTGAACGGCTTGGGCATCGGCCGCAACGACCGCGTGGCCATCGTGCCGGCCAACGGCCCCGAGATGGCCAGCTGCTTCCTCAGCGCTGCCTGTGGCGTGACCACGGCGCCGCTGAATCCGGCCTACCGCGCCGACGAGTTCGAGTTCTACCTCTCGGACCTGAACGCCAAGGCGCTGATCGTCGAGCACGACAGCGCCTCGCCGGCCATCGAGGTGGCGCAGAAACTCGGCGTGCGCCTGATCGACCTGCATGGCGGCAGCGCGGCAGGCGACTTCACGCTGCAACCGCGCGATGGCGGCACGGCCGCCACCCCAGCGGCGCAAGGCGGTCTGGCCCAGCCCGGCGACATCTCGATGGTGCTGCACACCAGCGGCACCACCTCGCGGCCGAAGATCGTGCCGCTGAGCCAGCGCAACCTGTGCGCCTCGGCGCGCAACATCGCCGCCACGCTGCAGTTCACGCCCGCCGACCGCGGGCTGAACATCATGCCGCTGTTCCACATCCACGGCCTGATCGCCGGCGTGCTGGCGCCTCTGGCCGCGGGCTCGCAGGTGTATTGCACACCGGGCTTCAACGCGCTGAAGTTCTTCGGCTGGATGGACGAGGCCAAACCCACCTGGTACACGGCCGTGCCGACCATGCACCAGGCCATCCTCAGCCGTGCCGGCAAGAACGCCGAGGTCATTGCGCGCCACCCTCTGCGCTTCATCCGCAGCAGCAGCAGCAGCATGCCGCCGCAGGTGATCCGCGAACTCGAGGAAGTGTTCAAGGCGCCGCTGATCGAGAGCTACGGCATGACGGAAGCCTGCCACCAGATGGCCAGCAACCCGCTGCCGCCGGCCGTGCGCAAGCCCGGCAGCGTGGGCCTGGCTGCGGGGCCCGAGGTGGGCATCATGGGCGACGACGGCACGCTGCTGCCGCGCGGCGAGATCGGCGAGATCGTCATCCGCGGCGACAACGTCACCGCAGGCTACGAGAGCAACCCCAAGGCCAACGCCGAGGCCTACACCAACGGCTGGTTCCGCACCGGCGACCAGGGCGTGATGGACGCCGAGGGTTATGTCAGCCTCACCGGCCGGCTGAAGGAAATCATCAACCGCGGCGGCGAGAAGGTCAGCCCGCGCGAGGTGGACGAGATCCTCATGGACCACCCGGCCGTGGCGCAGGTGGTGTGCTTCGGCATGCCCCACCCCAAGCTCGGTGAAGAGGTGGCCGCAGCCGTGGTGCTGCGCGAAGGCCAGAGCGCCACCGAACGTGAATTGCAAGACTTCGTCGGCCAGCGGGCCGCCGACTTCAAGGTGCCCAAGAAGATCCTCCTGATGGAAGAGATTCCCAAGGGCGCCACCGGCAAGCTGCAACGCATCGGCCTGGCGGCCAAGCTCGGGCTGGCCTGAACCTCTTTCTGCAGTATCTCGAGATGAAGCTGTACCTGTTTTCCCTTCGTTCGCCGCCCATGACCTGAACCCCAGGCAGGTGGTGTTTCTTTCTGCATGTGACTTCCCTCTGAATCTAGGAGACGACATGAGTAGGACCGCACCCCGCAGTACGCTGTTCCACCCGGCCCCAGTGGCCGGCCGCGCCCCCCAGGCGCTGATCGCTGCGCGCACCCGCAGTGCGCTGCGTGCCACGCAACGAGTTCGGCAGGCCAGCATCGCCCTGCTGCTGGGCGCCACCGCACTGCTCGCCAGCCCCTGGGCCCGGGCCTGGGAACCGGCCAAGCCGGTAGAGTTCGTGGTGCCCGCCGGCACCGGCGGCGGCGCCGACCAGATGGCCCGCTTCATCCAGGGCGTGGTGGCCAAGAACAACCTGATGAAGCAGCCCATCGTGGTGGTGAACCGCTCGGGCGGCGCTGGCGCCGAGGGCTTCCTCGATGTCAAGGGCGACAAGGGCAACCCGCACAAGATCATCATCACGCTGAGCAACCTGTTCACCACGCCGCTGGCGACCGGGGTGCCCTTCAACTGGCGCGACATGACGCCCGTCAGCATGCTGGCGCTCGACCAGTTCGTGCTGTGGGTCAACGAAGAATCGCCGCACAAGACCGCCAAGCAGTTCTTCGACGCGCTGAAGGCCGGCCCCGACCGCGGCCTGAAGATGGGCGGCACCGGCAGTAAGCAGGAAGACCAGATCATCACCGTGCTGCTCGAGAAGGCCGCCGGCAAGAAGATCACCTACATCCCCTTCAAGGGCGGCGGCGACGTGGCGGTGCAGCTCGTGGGCAAGCACATCGACGCCACGGTGAACAACCCCATCGAGGCCGAAAGCCACTGGCGTGCCGGCAAGCTGCGCCCGCTGTGCGTGTTCGACAAGGTCAAGATGCCCTACCCGGCCAAGCTCACGGCGACGCAGGGCTGGGGCGACATCCCGCCCTGCGCCACCGCCGGCATTCCGGCCGAGTACGTGATGCTGCGCGGCATCTTCATGCCCCCGGGCGTGACGCCGGATCAGCAGAAGTTCTACGTCGACCTGATGGCCAAGGTGCGTGCGCTGCCCGAGTGGAAAGAGTTCATGAACAAGGGCGCCTTCAACCAGACGGCGCTCAGTGGCCAGGCCTACTTCGACTGGCTGGGCAAGAACGAGCAGATGCACCGCGAGCTGATGCGCGAAGCCGGCTTCCTGGCACGCTGAGGCACCCATGCAAGACACCGACAACACCGGCGACGCCATCGGCGTCCGCTGGCCGGAGCTGCTCGTCGCCGTGTTCCTGCTGGCGCTGGGCGTGGTGGTCATCGTCGACAGCCTGCGCGTGGGCACGGGCTGGGCCGACGATGGCCCGCAATCGGGCTATTTCCCGTTCTACATCGGTCTGGCGCTGGCCGGCGCCAGCGGCTGGACAGCCTTCAAGCAGCTGATGCGCTGGCGCACCGTGGAGGTGTTCGCCGAGCGCGAGCAGCTGCGCAGCGTGCTGGCCATCCTGCTGCCGATGGTGGTGTACGTGGCGGGCGTGGCCTTCCTCGGCATCTACGTCTCTTCCTTCGTGCTCATCGGCTACTTCATGCTGCGCCACGGCAAGCACGGCTGGCCGCTGACGCTGGGGGTCTCGGTCGGCGTACCGGCCTTTTTCTACGGCGTGTTCGAGCGCTGGTTCCTGGTGCCGCTGCCCAAGGGCCCGCTCGAAGCCCTGATCGGGGTGGCCTGACATGGACGAGATTCAAAGCCTGGTGCAGGGCTTCGGCATCGCGATGACCTGGCAGAACCTCGTGTTCATGCTGGTGGGCATCACGCTGGGCGTGCTGATCGGCGTGCTGCCCGGCCTGGGCGGCGCCAACGGCGTGGCCATCCTGCTGCCGTTGACCTTCAGCATGAACCCCACCTCGGCCATCATCATGCTGAGCTGCATCTACTGGGGTGCGCTGTTCGGCGGGGCCATCACCTCCATCCTGTTCAACATCCCGGGTGAACCCTGGAGCGTGGCCACCACCTTCGACGGCTACCCCATGGCACAGCAGGGCCGCGCGGCGCAGGCGCTCACGGCGGCTTTCACCAGCAGCTTCGTGGGCGCCATCTTCGCGGTGCTGCTCATCACCTTCCTGGCGCCGCTGCTCGCCAAGTTCGCGCTGAAGTTCGGGCCGGCGGAGTTCTTCGCGGTGCAGTTGCTGACCTTCTGCAGCTTCGTGGGCATGAGCAAGGAGCCACCTGCCAAGACCATCGCCGCGATGATGCTGGGCTTCGCGCTGGCCGCCGTGGGCCTGGACGCGGTGACCGGCACGCTGCGCATGACCTTCGACGTGCCCGAGCTGCTCAAGGGCTTCGACTTCCTGATCGCGGTGATCGGCCTCTTCGGCATCGGCGAGATCCTGCTGACGATGGAAGAAGGCCTGTCCTTCAAGGGCAAGAGCGCGAAGATCAACTTCAAGGTCGTCTGGCAGACCTGGGGCGAGCTGATCAAGCACTGGAAGCTCTTCCTGCGCAGCGTGGCCGTGGGTTGCTGGATGGGCATCACGCCCGGCGGCGCCACGCCGGCCAGCTTCATGAGCTATGGCATGGCGCGGCGCATGTCGAAGGAGCCCAACGAGTTCGGCAAGGGCCGCATCGAAGGCGTGGTGGCGCCCGAGACCGCGGCCCACGCCGCGGGCACGAGCGCGCTGCTGCCGATGCTGACGCTCGGCATCCCCGGCTCGCCCACCGCGGCGGTGCTGCTGGGCGGCCTGCTGATCTGGGGCCTGCAGCCCGGGCCCATGCTCTTCGTCGAGCAGAAGGAGTTCGTCTGGGGCCTGATCGCCAGCATGTACATCGGCAACATCGTGGGCCTGATCGTCGTGCTGACCACGGTGCCCTGGTGGGCGGCCATCCTGCGCATCCCGTTCTCGATCATCGGGCCGGTGATCATCGTCATCTGTGCCATCGGCGCCTACACGGTGCACAGCTCGATGTTCGACGTCATCCTGATGCTGGTGTTCGGTGTGCTGGGCTACCTCTTCAAGAAGCTGAAGTACCCGATGGCGCCTTTGGTGCTGGCGCTGGTGCTGGGTGACATGGCCGAGAGCAGCTTCCGCCAGGCCATGCTGCTCAGCCAGGGCTCGCTGGGCATCTTCTGGGGCAACCCGCTGGCCGGCAGCATCACGACGCTGGCGCTGGTGATGCTGGTGTGGCCGATGATCGGGGCCCTGAAGAACTACTACCGGGCGCGCGAGGCCGCGCCGAGGACCGCTGCATGAAGATCGCCGTAGTCGGCGCCGGCGCGATCGGGGGCTACCTCGGTGCGCGTCTGGCGCGTTCGGGGCAGGAAGTCACCTTCATCGCCCGCAACCGCAACCTGGAGGCCATCAACGCGCACGGCTTCAAGTTGATTCTTGAAGACGGCAGCGAAGAACACACGCCCGCTGGCCCCAACCTGCGCGCCGTGCAGCGCTACGCCGATGCCGGCCCGCAGGACGTGGTGCTGATCACCGTGAAGGCGCACCAGGTGAAAGACCTGCTCCCTGATCTGCGCGGCCTCTTCGGGCCCGACACGGTGGTCGTCACCATGATCAACGGCGTGCCCTGGTGGTACTTCCACAAGCTGGCCGGCCCCTACGAGGGCCGCAGCCTGGAGAGCCTGGACCCGGGCGGCCTGATCGCCGCGAACATCGAGCCCGAACGCCTCATCGGCAGCGTGGTCTACCCGGCCAGTGAGCTGGTGGCGCCGGGCGTGGTGAAGCTGATCGAGGGCAACCGCTTCAGCCTGGGCGAGCTCGATGGCAGCCGCAGCGAGCGCATCGAGGCCTTGAGCAAGGCCATGATGGGCGCGGGCTTCAAGAGCCCGGTCTCGCGCGACATCCGCAGCGAGATCTGGGTCAAGCTCTGGGGCAACCTCACCTTCAACCCGATCTCGGCGCTGACCCACGCCACGCTGGAAGACATCTGCCGCTATGGCCCCACGCGCGAGCTGGCTGCGGCCATGATGCGCGAGGCCCAGGCCGTGGGCGAGAAGCTCGGCGTGGCCTTCAAGATCAGCCTGGAGCAGCGCATCGCCGGCGCGGAAGCGGTGGGCGCGCACAAGACCAGCATGCTGCAGGACGTGGAAGCCGGCCGTGCGCTGGAACTGGAAGCGCTGGTGGGCTCGGTGGTCGAGCTCGGGCGCATCACCGAGACACCCACGCCGGTGATCAGCGCCATGCATGCCACCGTCAGCCTGCTGCAGCGCACGCTGGCCGCACAGCAGGGGCGGCTGAAGGTGCAGGCCGCGGCCTGACGCCCTTCAGCGGGCCGGCCTGGCGTCGTCCAAGGCCGGCGTGGTGATCTCGCCCGGGATGCCCTTGCGCGCGAACAGCGTGTAGACCGTGGGCACGACGAAGATGGTGAGCAGCGTGCCCACCGACATGCCGCCCACGATCACCCAGCCGATCTGCTGCCGGCTCTCGGCCCCCGCCCCGCTGGCCAATGCGAGCGGCAGCGCGCCCAGCACCATCGCGCCAGTGGTCATCAGGATGGGCCGCAGGCGCAGCGCGCTGGCCTCGGTCACGGCCTCCATCACGCTGCGGCCCTGCTGGCGCAGCTGGTTGCTGAACTCCACGATCAGGATGCCGTGCTTGGTGATCAGCCCGATCAGCGTGATGAGGCCGATCTGCGAGAACACGTTCAGGGTGCCGCCCGTCAGCTGCATGGCCGCGAAGGCGCCCACCATGCTCAGGGGCACGGCCAGCAGGATGACGAAGGGGTCGATGAAGCTCTCGAACTGCGCCGCCAGCACCAGGAAGATGAACAGCAGCGCCAGCACGAAGACCAGGCCCAGGGCGCCCGAGCTCGCCTTGAACTCGCGGCTGACGCCGTTGAGCTCGGTGGCGTAGCCCTGCGGCAACAGGCGCGCCGCGGTCTCGTCCATGAACTTCAGCGCCTCGCCCTGCGTGTAGCCGGGCGCGAGATCGGCCGTGAGGCTGACGCTGCGACGCTGGTTGAAGTGGTTCAGTTCGCGCGGACTCACGGCCTCGCGCACCTTCACCAGGCTGGACAGCGGCACCATGGTGTCGTTGCGGCCGCGCACGAAGATCTTCTCGATGTCTTCGGGCGTGGTGCGGCCGCTGGCTGCGGTCTGCACCAGCACGTCGTACTGGTCGGCGTCGCGCTTGTACCGCGTGACGACGCGGCCGCCGAGCATGGTCTCCACCGTGCGCGCCACCGTGTCCACACCGATGCCGAGATCGGCCGCGCGCGCGCGGTCGACGTCCATGAAGACCTCGGGCTTGTTGAGCTGCAGGTCGCTGTCGGGCTGCACGATGCCGGGGTTCTTCTGCATCTCGGCGATGAACTGCTGCGCCACGCGGGCCATGTTGGCGTAGCTGTCGCCGCTGACCAGCACCACGTTCAGGCCGCGCTCGCGGAAGCCCTGGCCCAGGCTGGCCGGCGTGACAGGGAAGGCGCTGATGCCGGGCAGCGCGCCCAGCTTGGGCAGCATGTCGCGCTGCAGCTCGCGCGTGCTGCGCGTGCGCTGCTCCCAATCCACCGTGCGCATCACGCCGAAGGCGGTGCTGACCTGGCCCCCTCCCACGAAGAGGAAGCGACGGTCGAACTCCGGGTACTGGCTGCCGATGCTCTCTATGGCGTCGAGGTAGCGCGCGGTGTATTCCAAGGTCGCGCCGTCGGGCGCGCGGATGGGCATGGCGATCACGCCGCGGTCTTCATAGGGCGCCAGTTCGCTCTTCGTGATGCTGAACAGCCACCAGCTCGTGCCTGCGCTGGCCAGCATCAGGCCCACGATCAACCAGCGGCGCTGCAGCGTCCAGCCCAGCGCGCGGGCGTAGCCGGCCGACAGGCCCGTCAGCAGCCGCTCCATGAAGCGGTCGAAACGCCCGGGCTCGGGCACGTGGCGCAGCAGCTTGCTGCACATCATGGGCGTGAGGGTCAGCGCGACGAAACCGCTGACCAGCACCGCGCCCGCCAGCGTCAGCGCGAACTCGCCCACCAGCCGCCCCGTGCGCCCGGGCGTGAAGGCCAGCGGCGCAAACACGGCGGCCAGCGTCAACGTCATCGCAATCACCGCGAAGCTGATCTCGCGGATGCCCTTGATCGCGGCCTGGAAGGGCGCCATGCCTTCCTCGATGTGGCGGTAGATGTTCTCCAGCACCACGATGGCGTCGTCCACCACCAGGCCGATGGCCAGCACCAACGCCAGCAGCGTGAGCGTGTTGATGGTGAAGCCCGCCAGCGCGATGAGCGAGAACGCGCCGATCAGGCTGACCGGGATGGTGACCAGCGGGATGACCGAGGCGCGCAGCGTGCGCAGGAAAACGAAGACCACCAGCGCCACCAGCACCACGGCCTCGATGACGGTGGTGTAGACGGCCTTGATGCTGCGGTCGATGAAGACCGAGTTGTCGTTGGCCTGCACCACCGTCACGCTGGGCGGCAGGTCGCGCTGGATCTGCGGCATCAGCGCCTTCACGCCGGCGGCCACCTCCAGCGGGTTGGCGGTGGCGTTGCGGATCACGCCCGTGCTCACGCTGGGCACGCCGTTCAGGCGCACGCGGCTGCGTTCGCTGGCGGCGGCCTCTTCCACGCGCGCCACGTCGCGCAGGCGCACGGTGTAGCCCCCCACGGTGCGCAAGGCCACCTGGTTGAACTCGGCCACCGTGTTGAGGTCGGTGCGCGCGGTGACGCTGAACTCGCGCTGCCGGCTTTCGATGCGGCCGGCCGGCACCTCCAGGTTCTGGCGGCGCAGCGCGTCTTCCACGTCCTGCACTGTCAGCTTGTAGGCGGCGAGCTTGTCGGGGTCGAGCCACACGCGCATGGCGTAGCGCCGGTCGCCGCCCATCTGCACGTCGGCCACGCCGGGCACGGTCTGCAGGCGCGGCTTGACCACGCGGTTGATCAGGTCGGTGAGCTCCAGCGGCCCCATGGTCTCGCTGGTGTAGGCCAGCCAGATGGTGGGCGAAGCGTCGGCCTCGACCTTGCTGATGACGGGCTCGTCCGCAGCCTCGGGCAGGCGCCCGCGCACGCGGGCGACACGGTCGCGCACCTCGGCGGCGGCCGTGTCGGGGTCTTTGCTCAGGCGGAAGCGCACCGTGATCTGGCTGCTCTCGGTGCGCGAGATCGAGGTCATGATGTCGACGCCGTCGATGCCCGCGATGCTGTCTTCCAGCGGCTTGGTGACCTGGCTCTCGATGACCTCGCTGGAGGCGCCCTGCAGCCGCGTGCTGACGTTGACCAACGGCTCGTCGATGCGCGGGTACTCGCGCACCGTCAGTTCCTGGAAGGACACCAGCCCCACCAGCACCAGCAGCAGCGACATCACGCAAGCCAGCACCGGCCGGCGGATGGAGGTTTCCGAGAGCTTCATGCGCCCTTCCCCGCGGCGCCCGAGGGCGCGCCGGGCCTGGCACCCGAGGCCGCACCCGAGGCCGGCCGTGCCGGCGCACCGGCGCGGCTGAGGTCGATCACACGCACCGGCACCGCATCACCCCGCAGCAGGCGCGCGTGGCCCGCGGTGACGACCATGTCGCCAGGCTGCAGGCCTTCCAGCACCTCCACGCGGCCGGGCTGGCGCAGGCCCAGGCGGGCCTCGACGCGGCGCGCGACCTTCTTGCCATCGGGCCCGTCGGCCACCTTGAACAGCAGCTGCCGGCCGCCGAAAGGCACCAACGCCTCTTCAGGCACCACCACCGCGCCTTCACGCACCGCGAACACCACGCGTGGCCGCGCGAACATGCCGGGCTTGAGCAACGCGCCCGGGTTTTCAACCTGCGCCAGCACCTGCAAGGCGCGGCCGTTGGCATCCACGACGGAATCGATGGCCTGCAAGCGGCCCTTGAAGCTGCGGCCGGGCAGCGCGTCCACCGCCACGTCCACCGGCTGGCCGGGGCGCAGGCGGTCGATCACACGCTCGGGCAGCGCGAACTGCACCTTCATCGAGCCCAGGTCCTCCAGGTTCACGAGATCGGCGCCGTCCTTCACGTAGTCGCCCACGTCCACCAGGCCGATGCCGGCGGTGGCATCGAACGGGGCCAGCACCTTCAGGCGCGCCAACTGCGCGCGCGACAGCGCCACCTGGGCCTCGGCCACATCGAGCGCGGCCTGGTTCTGGTCAACGGCGCTCTGGCTCACGAAGCCCTGGCCCAGCAGCTCGCGGCTGCGCTGCAGGTTGGTGCGTGCGATGGCGGCCTGGGCCTCGCTCTGCTTGAGCTG
Source organism: Rubrivivax rivuli (assembly GCF_004016505.1). GTDB lineage: Bacteria > Pseudomonadota > Gammaproteobacteria > Burkholderiales > Burkholderiaceae_C > Rubrivivax > Rubrivivax rivuli. The sequence continues at coordinate 679,183 of NZ_SACR01000003.1, forward strand.
GGCCTGCTGCAGGGTGTCGTCCAGCTGCACCAGCAACTGGCCGCGCTTGACGCGCTGGCCGTCGCTGAAACCCAGCTTGACGATGCGGCCGCTGACCTCGGGCCGCAGCATCACGCCCTGGTTCGAACGCAGCGAACCGACGGCGCTGATCTCGTCGGTGAGACGGGCACTCACGGCAGGCGCCACCTCCACGGCGGCCGGGCCGCCAGGGCCCCCGGGTCCGCCAGGCCGACCACCGCCGCCAGCGGGCGCACCGGTGCTCGGGCCCTGCGCGGCGGCCGAGGCTGCGGGAGTGTTCTTCGGGGTGGCGTTCTGCCACCACCAGGCCAGGCCACCGGCGGCGGCCAGGCCCACCACGGCCACGGCCGTATGCAATGTCTTCACAGAAGTCTCGGGTGCTGCAAGCAACCAAGGACTGTAGCTTTTTCAGCCCCACGCTGCCTGGGGGCACAACCCGCAAGGGGGGCCTCGGCGCCTCAGCGCAAGACCGAGTCCACGCCCTGGTTGGCCAGGCGGTCGGCGCGTTCGTTGCCGGGGTCGCCAGCGTGGCCCTTCACCCAGCGCCATTCCACCTGGTGCGCGGCGTTCAGCGCGTCCAGGCGCTGCCAGAGTTCGACGTTCTTCACCGGCTTCTTGTCGGCCGTGGTCCAGCCGCGCTTCTTCCAGCCGTGGATCCAGGTGGTGATGCCGTCCTTCACGTAGCTGCTGTCGGTGTAGATGGTGACCTTGCAGCGCGTCTTCAGCGAGGCCAGGGCCTCGATCACCGCGGTGAGTTCCATGCGGTTGTTGGTGGTGAGCGGCTCGCCGCCAAACATCTCCTTTTCGTGCACGCCGCTGCGCAGCCACGCGCCCCAGCCGCCGGGGCCGGGGTTGCCGCGGCAGGCGCCGTCGGCATAGATCAACACTTCAGTCATCGCTCCAGGTCTCGCTCGGGCGCAGGCCCATCCATCGCAGGGGCGCGCATTGTGGCCGGGTCGCGCCGCGCCACCACGGCCGGTGCGGCATGGGCCTTGCGCTTGTCCTGCCGCGCCAGGCCCACCAGGCGCATGCCGCGCACGCGCTTGACGGCCACCACGAAGTACACGCTGCCCAGCACCGGCCACCAGCGGTCGCCGACACGGTCCATCCATTCAAAACGGTCCAGCCACTTCTGGCTGTGGAAAGGTGGTCGCCAGCAGCCGAAGCGCCCAGCCTCGACCTCGAAACCCAGCAGCCGCAGCCAATCACGCAGCCGCCAGTAGCCGATGAACTCACCGGCACGCGGCAGGTAGAGGCTGCGTTGCCGCCCCAGGCCCAGCCCGCGCTTCATGCGCCCGGCGCGTTGGCGCAGACCCCACAGGCTGGCCGGGTTGAAGCCGGCGATGACGACACGGCCCTCGGGCACCAGCACCCGCTCCACCTCGCGCAGCGTGTGGTGCGGGTCGCGGGCCAGCTCCAGCGCGTGCGGCAGCACCACGAGGTCGATGCTGTTGTCGGGGAAAGGCAGCGCGTCGAATTCGCAGTGCAGCGCCACGGGCTCGTGGCCGGCCTGCGTGGTGAGCAGGCTGTCGTCGACGGGCGGCACGTCGAGCGCAAAGCTTTCGGGCACATGCATGGAGTCGCTGGCCACCCAGCGATGGGGCATGCGGTTGGCGCGCAGGCCGTCGAGTTCCGGCAGGCCCAGCTGCAGTGCGTGAAAGCCGAAGGCGTCGGTCACGGCGTGATCCAATCGCTCCTGTTCCCACGCCAGGAGGTAGTGCCCGGGCGCGGTCCGCAGCCAGGCCCCCAACTCTAGAATCGACTCGTCTCGCGTCATGAATCTTTCAGCGCTGCCCGCCTTCGCCGACAACTACATCTGGATGCTTCACGACGGCACGCAGGCCGTGGTGGTGGACCCGGGCGACGCGGCACCGGTGCTGCAGGCGCTTGACGCGCAAGGCCTGCAGCTCGCGGGCATTCTAGTGACGCACCACCACCCCGATCACACCGGCGGCATCGAGGCTTTGCGCCCGCGGCTGATGGGGCCCGTGTGGGGCCCGGCGCGCGAGCGCATTCCTGCACCCTTCACGCCGCTGGCCGGTGGCGACCGCATCTCGGTGCTCGGCCTGACCTTCGAAGTGATGGACGTGCCCGGCCACACCGCCGGACACATCGCTTACGCACAGCAAGGCGATGGCGAGACGCCGCTGCTCTTCTGCGGCGACACGCTCTTTTCGGCCGGTTGCGGACGTCTGTTTGAAGGCACGCCGGCGCAGATGCACCACTCGCTGTCGCAACTGGCCGCCTTGCCTGCCGGCACGCAGGTGTGCTGCACCCACGAATACACGCTTTCCAACCTGAAGTTTGCCGCGGCCGTGGAACCTGAGAACCGCGAACGCGCTCAGTACCAGGCGCGCTGCGAAGCGCTGCGCGCACAGGGCCTGCCCACGCTGCCTTCCAGCATCGGCCTGGAACGCCAGATCAACCCCTTCCTGCGCTGCGAGGTGCCCGCCGTGGTGAACGCGGCGCGTGCCGAAGGCGCGGCCAACGACGACAGCGTCAGCGTGCTGGCCGCCCTGCGCGAATGGAAGAACCGTTTCCGATGATGACCTTCAAGCTCACCCACCTGCCCTTGCTCGTCGCGGCGCTGCTGCTCTCGGCCTGCGCCAGCCTCGTGCCGCCCCCGGCCGAGGTGCCCGCCCCGGCCCCCGAGCCCGCCCCCGTGGTGGCCACCCCCGTGGCGCTGCCGCCGGCAGCCCCGGCCGCCAGCGGCCCGTTGCTGGCACAGAGCGGCCCGCTCGCCCCCCTGCCCCCGCCCACCACGGGCCGCATTGAAAGCACGCAAGACAGCGAGCGTGGCGATCTGTGGGAGCGTGTGCGCGGCGGCTTCGCGATGGCCGACATCGACAACGATCTCGTGCGCAAGTGGGAGAACTGGTACGCCCGCGACCCGGCCTACGTCACGCGCATGACCACGCGCGGCGGCCGCTACCTCTTCCACATCGTTGAAGAAGTGCAGCGCCGCGGCCTGCCCACCGAGCTGGCCTTGCTGCCTTTCATCGAGAGCGCCTTCAACCCACAGGCGCAGTCGCACGCGCGGGCCATGGGCATGTGGCAGTTCATGCCGGCCACGGGCAAGGATTTCGAGCTGCGCCAGAACCTCTTCCGCGACGACCGCCGCGACGTGCTGGCCAGCACGCGCGCCGCGCTGGACTACCTGGAACGACTCAACGGCCTGTTCAGCGACTGGCACCTCGCGCTGGCGGCCTACAACTGGGGCCAGGGCAATGTCTCGCGCGCCATCGAGCGCAACCGCCGCAGCGGCAAGGTCGCTGACTACGAGTCGCTGCGCATGCCCATCGAAACCCGCGAGTACGTGCCCAAGCTGCAGGCCGTGAAGAACATCGTGCTGCGGCCCGAGGCCTTCGGCCTGAGCCTGCCGCCGCTGGAGAACCACCCCTTCTTCTTGAGCGTGCCCATCGAGCGCGACATCGACGTGGCGCTGGCCGCGCAGCTGGCCGGGCTGGAGCTCGACGAGTTCGAGCAGCTCAACCCGCAGATGAACAAGCCGGTCATCCTGGCCGCCGGCACGCCGCAGGTGCTGCTGCCCTACGACAACGCCAACCGCTTCGTGCGCGCGCTGCAGGCCCACCGCGGCGCCCTGGCCACCTGGACGGCCTGGGTGGCCCCGCGCACGCTGAAGCCGGCCGACGCTGCCCGCCTGATCGGCATGAGCGAAGACGAACTGCGCCAGGCCAACCGCATCCCCAAGGGCATGCTGGTGAAGGCCGGCTCCACGCTGCTGGTGCCGCGCGACGACGACGACGACGACGTGGCCGAGCACATCGCCCACAACGGCCTGCTGGCGCTGACGCCCGAGGGCCGGCCGATGCGCAAGATCAGCTTCAAGGCCGGCCGCAAGGGCGACAGCGTGGCCGCCGTGGCGCGCCGCTACCGAGTGAGCCCGGCCCAGGTGGCGCAGTGGAACGGCGTCAGCAGCCAGGCGCGCTTCAAGGCCGGGCAGACCATCACGGTGGAAGTGCGCGCCACGCCGGCACGCCGCGCGGTGGCCAGCAACAGCAAGAAGCCGGCGGTGGCCGCCACCGCCAAGGCCCCGCGCAAGCCGACGCGCGCCGCGAAGGCCGCGCCGGCAGCCAAGTCGACCAAGGCCCCCACCAAGACGGCCACCAAGAACGTGGCCAACCGCCCGGGAACGGCCACCGCCGGCCCGCGCAAGCCGCCGGTGGCCTCAGCCCAGCATCCGGCGCGCTGAGCCTCGCTCAGCCGAGGAAATCGCGCTTGCCGATGTCCACGCCGGCCTGGCGCAAGAGCGCGTAGGTCATGCTGGCGTGGAAGTACAGGTTGGGCAGCACGAAGTGCTTGAGGTAGCCCTCGCCGGTGAAGCGCAGCGGGTCGCCACTGCGCATGGGCAGCACGATCTCCTTGTCTTCGGTGCCGTCGATCTGCGCGGCGTTGAAGCTCTCCACATAGGCGATGGCCTTGCGGATGCGCGCGCGCAGGTCGTCGAGCGTGGCCTCGGTGTCGTCCCACTTCGGCACCTCCTGCCCGGCCAGGCGCGCCATGCAGCCCTTGACGCCATCGGTGGCGATCTGGATCTGCCGCGTGAAGGGCAGCATGTCGGGCGCCAGGCGCAGCGTGAGGTAGTTGTTGGGGTCGAACTTGCGCGCTTCGGCGTGGGCCTGTGCCTTGTCCAGCCAGACCAGCATGGCCGAGAAGGTGCGCAGGAAGATCGGCGCGCTGGCCGAGTGCATGGTGATGCTCATCTGTGGTTCTCCGGGTTCAAGGTGCCCGCGGGGCACCGGCGCGGCGCATGCTAGCCCTGCTGCGCTGACGCTGCAGGCGCAGCGCCTGAAACGGGCAGAATCGACGGCATCGCTGCCATGAACATCATCATCCTCGACGATTACCAGGACGCCGTGCGCAAGCTCGATTGCGCCAAGCTCCTGGAACCGCTGAACGCCAAGGTCTTCACCAACACCGTCAAGGGCATCGGCCAGCTCAGCGTGCGGCTGCGCGATGCCGACGTGCTGGTGCTGATCCGCGAACGCACGCATTTCCCGAAGGCGCTGCTGGAGAAGCTGCCGCGCCTGAAGCTGATCTCGCAGACCGGCCGCGTGGGCAGCCACATCGACGTGCCCACCTGCACGCGCATGGGCATCGCCGTGGCCGAGGGCGTGGGCTCGCCGGTGGCGCCGGCCGAGTTGACCTGGGCGCTCATCATGGCCAGCATGCGGCGGCTGCCACAGTACATCGGCAACCTCAAGCACGGCGCCTGGCAGCAGAGCGGGCTGAAGGCGGCCTCGATGCCGCCGAACTTCGCCATCGGCATGGTGCTGCGCGGCAAGACGCTGGGCATCTGGGGCTACGGCAAGATCGGCCAGATGGTGGCCGGCTACGGCAAGGCCTTCGGCATGCAGGTGCAGGTGTGGGGCAGCGAAAACTCGCGCGCCCGCGCCGTGGCCGACGGCCACACCGCCGCCGAGAGCTGCGAGGCCTTCTTCGAGACCTGCGACGTGCTGAGCCTGCACCTGCGCCTGAGCGACGCCACGCGCGGCATCGTGCGGCTCGATGCGCTCAGCCGCATGAAGCCCACCGCGCTGATCGTCAACACCTCGCGCGCCGAACTCATCGAAGAGAACGCGCTGGTGGCGGCGCTGAACCGCGGCCGCCCCGGCATGGCGGCGGTGGACGTGTTCGAGAGCGAACCCATCCTGCAAGGCCACCCGCTGCTGCGCCTGGAAAACGCCGTCTGCACGCCGCACCTGGGCTACGTGGAGCAGGACAGCTACGAAACCTACTTCGGCGCGGCCTTCCGCAACGTCATCAACTTCATCAACAACGAGCCCACCAACCTGGTGAACCCCGAAGCATTGAAGGTGCTTCGTTGAAGGTTCGCGTTGAGGGTGCTGCGCTCCGGTGACAGCGCCCTGGGTCTCGGCCAGCCGGGCCCTGATGGCCGGCAACTTCGCCATCGGCTGTGGCGTGATGGTGGTGGCCGGCTCGCTGAACGACCTCTCGGCCTCGCTGCAGGTCTCGGCCGCGGTGGCCGGGCAACTCATCACCGCCGGCGCCGTGGCCATGGGCCTGGGCGCGCCGCTGCTGGTGGCGGTGCTGGCGCGTTTCGACCGCCGCTGGCTGCTGACGGCCGCGCTGCTGTGGTTTGCTGCGGGCAACGCCCTCTCGGCGCTGATGCCGAATTACGCCGCGCTGTTGCCGGTGCGCGCGCTGGCCGTGCTGGGCGCCGCGGTCTTCACGCCGCAGGCCGCCGCCGCCATCAATGTGCTGGCCCCGCCCGAGCAGCGCGGGCGCGCCATCACCACGGTGTTTCTCGGCTGGAGTCTCAGCTCGGTGCTGGGCATGCCCATGCACAGCTACATCGGCGAAGCCGCAGGCTGGCGCTGGGCTTTTGCGATGGTGGCGCTGCTGTCGATGGCGGCGGCCTGGGGCGTGTGGCGCACCGTGCCCGAAGGCGTGAAGCCCCCCACGCTGAACTGGGCCAGCTGGGGCCGCGTGCTCACGCACCCGCTGCTGATGGGCATGGTGGGCGTCACGCTGCTGAGCGCCGCCGGGCAGTTCACTCTGTTCAGTTACTTCGCACCCTACTACCGGCAGGTGCTCGGCGCCAACGCCACGCAGGTGAGCCTGCTCTTCTTCTGGTTCGGCGCCTTCGGGCTGCTGGGCAACGTGCTGCTCAGCCGCTGGATAGACCGCCTGGGTGCGGCGCGCTGCGTGCACATCGCGCTGGTGCTGATGCTGGTCTCGCTGGCGGCCTGGCCGCTGACGGGGCCGACCGGCGGCGCGCTGCTGCTGGGCGGGCTCTTCGGCGGTGTGCTGGGCATGGGCGCGGTGCTGGTGCCGTGGGCCCTGGGCTGCTTCTCCTGCAACTCGGCGCAGCAGGCGCGGCTGTCGCAGGCCTCGGCGGCCTACGCGCCGGCCACGCTGGCGCTGAACACCTCGGCCATCTACGGCGGGCAGGCCATCGGTGCGGCCGGCGGTGGCGCGCTGCTGGCCACGCAGGGCTTCGGCCCGCTGCCGTGGGCCGGGCTGGCCTGGCTGGTGGTGGCCTTGGTGCTGAGCGTGTGGGTGGCACGGCGGCTGCGGGCGCAGGGCGGCCATGTCTGAGGCCCCGCCTGCAGCGCTGAACGCGCCGGCCTCGCCGCGCGCGCTGTTCTGGGCCTGCACCCGCCTGGCGCTGCAGGGCTTCGGCGGCGTGCTGCCGGTGGCGCAGCGCGAACTGGTGGAGAGGCTGCGCTGGCTGAGCCGCGAAGACTTCATGGCGCTGCTCAGCCTGGCGCAAGTGCTGCCCGGCCCGAACATCGTGAACCTGGCGCTGATGATCGGCGACCGCCACTTCGGCGCGCGCGGCGCCGCCGCGGCGCTGGCCGGCATCCTGGCCGCGCCGCTGGCCGTGGTGCTGGTGCTGGCCGTGCTGGCGCAGCAGGCGGCGCACTGGCCGGCGCTGCAGGGGGCGCTGCGCGGCATGGGCATCGTGGCGGCGGGGCTGATCCTCGCCACGGTGTGGCGCCTGGCCAAGACCTTGCGCGGCAACGCCCTGGGCCTGCCGCTGTGCGGGGCCTTGGTGCTGGCCACGGTGGGCGCCATCGCAGGGCTGCGCTGGCCGCTGGTGGCGGTGGTGCTGGGCCTGGGCGGGCTGGCCGTGGGCCGGGCCTACCAGCTGGCGCGGCGTGCGGCCACGCAGGGCCGCGCATGAGCGGCCTGCCGCCGTTGTTGCAGGACTGGCTGGTGGGGACCGCGCCCCTGTCAGCCTGGGAGCTGCTGGGGCTCTTCACGCACTTCCTCATGCTCTCCTTGCTGGCCGTGGGCGGCGCGCTGACCACCGCGCCCGACATGCAGCGCTACCTGGTGCACGAGCAGGGCTGGCTCAACGACACGCAGTTCACCGCCGGCGTGGCGCTGGCACAGGCCGCGCCCGGGCCCAACGTGCTCTTCGTGGCGGTGCTGGGTTTCCAGGTGGCGGGCCTGGCCGGCGTGCTGGCCACGCTGACGGGCACGCTGCTGCCCAGCACGGTGCTGGCGCTGTCGGCGACGCGCTGGTCGGCGCGGCACGCGCAATCGCCGGCGCTGCAGGCCTTCACCACCGGCATGGCGCCGCTGACGCTGGGTCTGCTGCTGGCCACGGCCGCGGTGCTGCTGCAGCCGGTGGGCCTCAGCCTGCCCGCCGGCCTGCTGCTGGCCGCCACGGTGGCCTGGATGCTGGGCACGAAGCGCAGCCCGCTGTGGCCCATCGGCGCAGGTGCGCTGTGCGGCGCCCTGGGGTGGGTGTGAGCACCGCCGCCAGCCCTTCGGCCGCGCGGCGCTGGGGGCGCCGTGCCGCGCTGGCCGCAGCGGCCGTGTCAGGGCTCTGGGCCTTGCTGGTGGCGCTGCTGTGGTGGCGCCAGGAGGCCCTGCTCTTCCACCCGCGCCCGCTGCCGGCGGAACACCGCTTCGAGGTGCCGGCCGACGCGCACGAGGTGTGGGTGGACGTGCCCGGCGCCCGCCTGCACGCGCTGCACCTGCGCCTGCCGCAGCCGCGCGGCGTGGTCTTCTTCCTGCACGGCAACGCCGGCAACCTCGACACCTGGTTCGTCAACACCGGCTTCTACCGCGCGCAGAACCTCGATCTCTTCATGCTGGACTACCGCGGCTTCGGCAAGAGCAGCGGCCGCATCGAAAGCGAAGCGCAGCTGATGGCCGACGTGCGCGCGGCTTGGGCGCAGATCGCCCCGATGTACGCCGGCCGGCAGCGCGTGTTCTACGGCCGCTCGCTGGGCACGGGCCTCGCTGCGCAGCTGGCCGCCGAACTGCAACCCGAGCTGACGGTGCTGGTCTCGCCCTACTTCAGCATGGCGGCGCTGGCGACCGAGAAGTACCCCTGGGTGCCCGGTTCGGCGCTGCGCTACCCGCTGCGCACCGACCTCGCGCTGCCGCGCGTGCAAGGCCGCGTGTGGATGGCGCACGGCGGGCGTGACACGCTCATTCCGCCCGATCACGCGCAACGCCTGCAGACCGTGCAGCCGCGCGCCGAGCTGCTGCTGGTGCCCGAGGCCGGGCACGGCGACATCCACCAGCACCAGCGCTACCTGGATGCGCTGGCGGCGGCCCTGTCTCGCTGACGGGCAGCGCTTAACTCAGCCGGGCCGTTGGCTGCGCTGGCGCAGCGCCTCGTACAGGCACACGCCCGCGGCCACGCTGACGTTGAGGCTCTCCACCGCCCCGGCCATGGGGATGCGCACGAGCTCGTCGCAGGTCTTGCGCGTGAGCTGGCGCAGACCGTCGCCCTCGGCGCCCAGCACCAGGGCCACGGGGCCGGTGAGGTCGAGGTCGTACAGCGTCTGCTCGGCATCGTCGCTGGTGCCGATGACGCGGATGTCGCGCTCCTTCAGCTCGTTCAGCGTGCGCGCCAGGTTGGTCACCATCAGGTAGGGCACGGTCTCGGCGGCGCCGCTGGCCACCTTGGCCACGGTGGCGTTCAGGCCTACGGCGTGGTCTTTGGGCGCCACCACGGCGTGGGCACCGGCCCCATCGGCCACGCGCAGGCAGGCGCCGAGGTTGTGCGGGTCGGTCACGCCGTCGAGCACCAGCACCAGCGGCGGGCCCTGCACTTCTTCCAGCACTTCATCCAGCGAGTGGCGCGCCGGCAGCGCGTTCACGCGCGCCACCACGCCCTGGTGGCGCGTGCCGCCGGCCAGTGCGGTGAGCGCGGCGTCGTCGCTCTCCACCAGCTTCATGCCGGCATCGCGCGCGCGCTCCACGAACTGCCGCATGCGGCCGTCGCGCCGGCTGGCGTCGACGTGAATCTCGGTGATGGACTGCGGTGCGGTCTTCAGCCGCACGGTGACGGCATGGAAACCGAAGAGGACTTTGCTGCTCACGGGGGGCCCTGGAGAAAGTGATGTGCCCGGCCGGGCGGCGCCGATGTTAGCCCTGGCCCCGCAGCGCGACCCAGGCGCTCAGCGCGCCGATGAACACCGGCTGGTGCAGCATGTAGAAGCTCAGTGACCAGCGCCCCAGCACCGCCAGCGGGCGCAGCACGGCCGGCACGGTGCCGGCCAGCACGCCGCGGCGGTGCTGCATCAGCCACTGGCCGGCGGCCAGGCCCCACAGCATCACGCCCAGCCAGGGCAGCACGGGCACGTAGTCTTCGGTGAAGGGCTTGCGCGTGACCAGGCCGACCCAGTTCGTCCAGCGGGTCTCGAAGAACGGGTGCTGCACCAAGTGGGGCAAGGCCAGCGCCAGCGCACCCAGCCCCCACAGCGCCGCCGGCGAGACGGCCGACAGCGGCGCCAGCAGCCGCAGCAGCAGGAGCATCACCGCCACGCCGTGCAGCACGCCGAAGCTGATCCAGCTGCTCGGGAACATCAGCGCCGAGCCTGCACTCACCAGCAGCGCACAGCCGGCCACCTGGGCCCAGCGGCGCCAGAAACGGGCGCCAAACAGCGCCCCGAACTGCCAGCCGCGCGGCGCGCCGTGCAGGGCCACTGCCTGGCCCAGCCCCGCGCACAGCAGGAAGAGGCTGACGATGGCGGTGCGCTGCGTGGTCCAGAAGGGGTCGCGGGTGAAGAACTGGCGCGGCTCCCAGAGGCCGAAGTGGTTGAGGTCGAAGCACAAGTGGAAGACGGCCATCCACACGATGGCCAGGCCGCGCAGCGCGTCCAGGCGGTCGAAGCGCTCGGGCGCGTCGGGCAGGTTCGGCATGATGTTTCGCTTCACTCGGTCTTCTCGTAGACGTCGGTGAAGGCGCTGCCGTTCCACGCGTACAGCAGGTAGGCCGCGTGCAGGCAGGCGCGCGCGCCGCGGGGGCTGAAGAGGCCGGCGCACTGCCCGCGCGGGTGGCGCACGCTGCGATAGGCCACGCCCAGCGAACCGGCCGAGCGCAGGCGCGCGCCCAGGGCCTGCGCGGCGCTGTAGTCGTCGGGGTCGTACACCGCGTCAGGCACGGCGCCGGCCGGGCGCAGGTCGTGCAGGCGGGCGTCGAGCGCCACGTGGTACAGGCGCATGGGCAGGTGCATGGGCCCCTGCCGCGTGGCGCTGAGGAAGCGCGCGTGGTGGTGGCGCGTTTCGGCCACCGCGGTGGCGCGCTCTCGCGCGGCGTAGAACACGCCCCAGTGCCCGGCCGAGAAGCGGCTGCCCTGGGTGTTGACGTGCGTGAAGGCGGCCATGATGGGCCCGCTGCCCGGCCCGAACAGCCGCTGCTCGGGCGGCACCAGCGCGATGTGGCCGAGTTCGTCGCGGCTGCGCTCGTTGGTCAGGGCTTCCAGCGCGTAGAGGGCGTCGAAGTCGGCGGCATCGGCCACGCGGTCGAAGAGCGTGATGGCCGGGTAGCGCGTGGGCACGATGCGGCAGGCCTGCGTCCACTGGATGCGCCGCAGCACGGGCGCGCCGGCGGCCACGGCCACGGTCAAGCCCAGCCCCCGCCACGCACGCCGTCGAGGTAGCGGCGCACGACGTTCAGATCGCTGACATTGCCTGCCAGCATGCGCTGCAGCGCGCTGCCGCCGCCGAAGGGGGCCGCGCTGTTGGGCTGGCGCACCCAGGCGTCTGCCGCGGCGGCCTCGGGCAGCAGGATCTGCAGGCTCTTGTAGATGCCCAGCAGGTTGCTCAGGCGTTCGAGCGTGTCGCGCGGGAGCGCGGCCTTCTCGGGATGCTTGCGCCAGGCGAAGAAAGTGGAGCGCGGGGGCTGCCCCAGCAGCACGAGTTGTTCGTCCACACTCAGACCCCAGGCTTCGGCGATGCGCACGAAGGCCCGCAGGCCGGCGGCGGACATCTGCGCGGCACTGGGCGCCGGCGCGGCGCGGGGGGCAAGCACGGCACTCATGGCGCATCCCTTCTCAGACATTTTTGCCATGATAGTCCACAACCAGACTTCAAGCCACCGCAGGCCCGAGCCGGTACGCAAGCCGCCTGCACAATGACAAGGTGAGCACGCCCACCCCCTCCGCGCCAGCGCTGCGCAGCCCCGACGAACAGGCCCGGCTCGACGCCGCGCTGGTCGAACTCTTCGAACACAAGATCGCCTTCAACGCCGTGCTGGGCCTGAAGGTGGAGAGCGTGCAACCTGGCGACGTGCGCGCGCGCTTCGACATGCGGCCCGAACTCGTGGGCCACTACAGCTACGGCCGCCTGCACGGCGGCGTGATCTCGGCCATGCTGGATGCCATGGGCGGGCTGGCGCTGATGGTGGGCATCGCCGAGCGCCACCCTCACGACAACATGCTGCAGGTGATGCAGCGCTTCTCGAAGATGGGCACCATCGACCTGCGCGTCGACTTCCTGCGCCAGGGCCTGGGCCGGCACTTCGTGGCGACGGCCGAGGTCACGCGCCTGGGCGGGCGCATCGGCAGCACGCAGATGCGCCTGGTCAACGACGAGGGCACCCTCATCGCCACCGGCGCCGCCGCCTACGTGGTGGCCTGAAGCACGCGCGGCCGCGGGGCCGCTTCACGGATCGGCAGGTGGATCAAGGCCGCGGCGAAGGCCAGCGCCGCATCGGCCCACAGCACCAGGTCGTAGGCCTGCGTGGCGGCGAACACCTGCCCGCCCAGCCAGGCGCCGAGAAAGCCGCCGATCTGGTGCGTGAGCATCACCACGCCGAAGAGCATGGCCATGTTGGCCGGCCCGAAGAACTTGGCCACCAGCCCGGCCGTGGGCGGCACGGTGCTGAGGAAGGTGACGCCCATCACGGCCGAGAACACCAGCATCACCAGCGCCGTCTTGGGCGCCAGCAGGAAGAGCAGCACCGCCACGCCACGCACCGTGTACACCAGCGCCAGCAGCGACTTCATGCGCCAGCGGCCCACGGCCCAGCCCATGGCCAGGCTGCCGACGATGTTGAAGAGCCCCAGCAATGCAAGAGACCACGCCGCCACCTGCGTGGACAGCCCGCACTGCGCCACCAGGCCCGGCAGGTGCGTGGCAAGAAAGGCGACATGGAAGCCGGAGACGAAGAAGCCTGCGGCCAGCAGCCGGAAACCCGGCAAGGCCAGCGCCTGCCGCAAGGCCTGCTTCACCGGCAACGGCGGCGCCACGGGCGCCGAGCCCGCCGGCGCCGCGGTGCCACGCAGCACCCAGGCGGCCGGCAGCGCGAGCAGCACCAGCAGGCCCATCAGCTGCATGGCCGACATCCAGCCCACGCTGGTGATGAGCAGCGCCGCCACCGGCGCCAGCGCGAACTGGCCGAAGGAGCCGCCCGCGTTCACCACCCCGGTGGCGAGGCCGCGCTTGTCGGCCGGCACCAGGCGTGTGGTGGCCGCCATCAGCACCGAGGGCCCGGCCATGCCGGCGCCGCCCGCGCTGAGCACACCGATGGCGAAGATCAGACCCGCCGTGGTGCTCATCAGCGGCGTGAGGAAGGTGCCCAGCGCCACCAGGCAGCAGCCCACCACCAGCACGGGCGCGGCGCCGTGACGATCGGCCAGCGCGCCGGCAAAAGGCTGCGTGAGGCCCCACCACAGCTGACCGAAGGCGAAAGCCAGGCTGATGCTGGCAATGCCCAGGCCGGTGGCGGTGTTGAGGTTGCCTAGGAAGAGCCCCATGGTCTGGCGCGTGCCCATGGTCAGCGCGAAGGTGCCGGCCGCGGCCAGCAGCACCAGCGCCAGGGCGGGTTGCCAGCGGCGATCAGCGTTCATCGGGGTCCTCCTCGTCGGCGGCCAGCAGCAGCGCCGTGCATTCGTCGAGCAGGGCGTGCAGCGCCACCACGCGCGCCGGGCCCAGGGTCTGGTTGATGCGTTCCTGCGATTGCCGCCAGCGCCGCTGCGCTTGCTCGCGCAGGGCGACGCCGGCCGGCGTGGCCACCACCAGGCGGCTGCGTGCGTCGGGGCCGGCATTCAGCAGCACCCAGCCGGCTTCGATCAGGGGGCGCAGGTTGCGTGTGAGGGTGGAAGCGTCGAGCCCCAGGGCCCGCGCCAGGGCGCCGGGCTGCAGCGGACCGAGCTTGACCACATGCGAGAGCAAGGCGTACTGCGAACCCTTGAGGCCGAGGCTGCGCACGTCCTCGTCGTACCAGCGCGAAACGGCGCGGCTGAGCCGGCGCAGTTTGAGGTTCGTGCAGCCGCGGGGGGCCGGCGCAGCCTCGGCAAGGGTCGGCGCCGCGGCGTGGGTGTGGCGGTGGAGGCTGGGCATGGTCCATCAATTGTATCTACAATGATTGCATCTGCAACTGTTGATGTTCGATCATGAGCTACCACTCCCCTCTCGACAGCGCCGCCGCCTGGCGCGACCAGGAAGCCCAGGTGCGCGCCCGCCTGGCGGCCGGCCCCGGCCCGGGCGTCGCCAGGCGCGAACAGGTGGCCGGCCTGACGGGCCTGCAGCAGATGCAGGCGGCACTGGAGGGCGAGTTGCCGCACGCCAGCATCGGCCGCACGATGAACTTCGTGATCATCGACATTGCGCCTGGCCGCGCCGTGTTCCAGGGCACGCCGACGCAGGCGCACCTCAACCCCATGGGCACGGTGCACGGCGGCTGGTACGCCACGCTGCTGGACAGTGCCGTGGGTTGCGCCGTGCACACCATGATGCCGGTGGGCCGCGCCTACACCACGGCCGAGCTCAGCGTGAACCTGGTGCGGGGCGCCACGCCGGACGGCGAACCGCTGCGCGCCATCGGACAGGTGATCCACTGCGGGCGTCAGCTCGCCACGGCCGAGGGGCGCATCGTCGACGCCAGCGGCAAGGTCTACGCGCACGCCACCACCACCTGCCTGGTGTTCGACCTGCCGAAGCCGGCCTGAGGCCCGGCGGCTTTCCAGCCCCACGGGCGGCTGGCCCCCTTGCAGCCCGGCGGGGCAACCCCATCTGGCAGCATCCGGGCCTTGCCCGCTGCCCGCGCCGTGCCGCCTGCACCATGACCCTGCCCGCCTTCCTGAAGAGCCGCCCCCTGGCCCTGGCCGCCGCTGCACTGGCCGGCGCGGCTGCAGCCTTCCTGGCTGTGCCCTCGCTGGTGCAGAGCAAGGCCGACGTGGCACCGCGCGCCGTCACGCCCCGCGGCCCGCTGGGCGCCGACGAGCTGTCCAACATCGAGATCTTCAAGAAGACCTCGCCCAGCGTGGTGCACATCACCAGCCTGGGCGTGCAGCGTGACGTCTTCAGCATGAACGTGCAGCAGGTGCCGCGCGGCACGGGCACCGGCTTCGTGTGGGACGGCGAGGGCCACATCGTCACCAACTACCACGTCATCCAGGGCGCGAACGCGGCCCGCGTGACGCTGGCCGACCAGAGCAGCTACGACGCCAGGCTCGTGGGCCAGTTCCCGGACCGCGACCTCGCCGTGCTGCGCATCGACGCGCCGAAGGAGAAGCTGCCCCCCATCGCCATGGGCAGCAGCCGCGAGCTGCTCGTGGGCCAGCGCGTCTACGCCATCGGCAACCCGTTCGGCCTGGACCAGACGCTCACCATCGGCGTCATCAGCGCGCTGAACCGCGAGATCGAGAGCTTCAACAACCGCAGCATCCGCGGCGTGATCCAGACCGACGCGGCCATCAACCCCGGCAACTCGGGCGGCCCGCTGCTCGATTCGGCCGGGCGCCTGATCGGCGTGAACACGCAGATCGCCAGCCCCAGCGGCGCCAGCGCCGGCATCGGCTTCGCCATCCCGGCCGACGAGGTGAATCGCATCGTGCCGCGGCTGATCCGCGACGGGCGTTTCGTGCGGCCGGCCATCGGCGTCTCGGCCGGGCCGCCCAACCTGCAGCGCGCGCTGAAGCTGCCGCAGGGCGTGGTGATCGTGCAGGTGGGCAACGGCTCGCCGGCAGCCAAGGCCGGGCTGCAGCCCTTCCGGCGCGGCAACCGCGGCGAGGTGGTGGGTGGCGACGTCATCACTGCCATCAACGACGAGCCGGTGAAAGACCTGGACGACATGCTCAGCGTGCTGGAGCGTCGCCAGCCAGGCGAGACCGTGGCGCTGACCGTGTGGCGCGACGGCCGCACGCGCAAGCAGAACCTGGTGCTGGCCGCACCGGAGTAACCCAGCGCTGCTCTGACAGAAAACGCGGGCCGACCCGACTGATGGGCCTGACGCCCGGCGCCGCCGCGCGCAGTTTGCTTGAAGGACCCGACATGACCCGCCGCCATTGGATGAACCTGCTGCGCACCTGGGGCCTGGGCGCTGGCGCGGCCACGGCCGCGGGCAGCGCCAGCGTGGCCGCGCCCGCGGCACCTGCAGCGGCCCCTGCGCGCAGCGACCGCGTGCAACTCAGCGCAGCCGAATGGCGCCAACGCCTGAACGCCGCGCAGTTCGACGTGCTGCGCGAGGAGGGCACCGAGCCCCCGCACAGCAGCCCGCTGAACGCGGAGAAGCGCGCCGGCACCTACCAGTGCGCCGGCTGCGCGCTGCCGCTCTTCAGCAGCAGCGCGAAGTACGAAAGCGGCACCGGCTGGCCGAGCTTCCACACCCCGCTGCCGCAGGCGCTGGGCATGCGCACCGACTACAAGCTGCTCTTGCCGCGCACCGAGTACCACTGCGCGCGCTGCGGCGGGCACCAGGGCCATGTCTTCAGCGACGGCCCGCGCCCCAGCGGCCTGCGCTATTGCAACAACGGCGTGGCGCTGCGTTTCGTGCCGGAGGCGGCATGAAGGCGCACCGCTGGCCGAGGGCGGCCTGGGCTGCCGCAGCCGCCGCCGCACTGCTGCTGGGCGGCATGGCCAGCTGGGTGGCCGCGCAGGGCCGGGAGCCGGCCCCGCCCGCCGCCGATGCCCAGCCGGCCGTGCCTGCGGGCCTGGCGGTGGCCACCTTCGCCGGGGGCTGCTTCTGGTGCGTGGAGGCCGATTTCGACAAGGTGCCTGGCGTGGTGTCCACCACCTCGGGCTACACCGGTGGCACGGTGGCGCGGCCCCGCTACGAAGACGTGGCGGCACAGCGCACAGGCCATGCCGAGGTGGTGCGCATCGTCTTCGACCCGCGCCAGGTGCGCTACGAGCAACTGCTGGTCGTCTACTGGCGCAGCATCGACCCGACGACGAAAGACCGCCAGTTCTGTGATGCGGGCAGCCCCTACCGCACGGCCATCTTCACGCACGACGCGGCGCAGGCCGCCGCCGCGCAGGCCTCGCTGCAGGCGCTGCAGAAGGACAAGCCCTTCGCCGCGCCCATCGTCACCACCATCGAGCCCGCAGGCGCCTTCTACGAGGCTGAGGACTACCACCAGGACTACTACAAGAAGAACCCGGTGCGTTACCGGTACTACCGGGCCAGCTGCGGCCGAGACGCCCGGCTGAAGGAGCTCTGGGGCGCGCAGCGTTGAAGGGCCGGACCGCCCGCTTCAGCGGCGGGCCGGTGCGGGCTTCTTCGCAGCTGCTTTCCTGGCAGGCGCCTTCTTGGCAGGCGTCTTTTTGGCAGGCGCCTTCTTGGCGGCCGCCTTCGTGGGCTTCACGGCCTTCTTGGCCACCGCCTTCTTGGCGGGCGCCTTCTTGACGGCGGCCTTCTTGGGCCGGTCGCCTTCGGGCGCCTCGGGCACCGGCAGCACTTCCATCTTTTCCGCGCGGCCGCGCGTCACCAGGCCCAGCTCGCCCGCGGCGCGCCAGTCTTCGCCGAGGAACATCGCGCGCTCGGCACGCCGGCGCCGCGTGAGGCCGCGCAGTGCGGTCAGCACGCCCTTCACGCGCGCCTTGTCCCACACCAGAAACTGCTCGGCCGCCGCCGCGATGTCGCCCTGGTTCAGGCGGCGCAGCAGCGTCGACGCCGCGAGATTGCCTTCACCGATGTTGTAGAGCAGCGCGATCAGCGCGCCGAACTGGCCGTCGTTCAACGGCACCTTGCACAAGCGCGACACGACGGCAGCGCGTGGAATCAGATCGCCGGCCAGCAGCGCCTCGGCCTGCGCGCGCGTGATGCCGCCCGGGTACAACGCCTTGGCCCGCGCGCGGTTGGCGCTGCCCTTGAGCTGCACGCCGCCTTCGGTGATGGCGTGGCCCCAGCCGATGGTCCACACATCCGCCGGGCAGAGGTAGGGGTCGATGAGCACGGTGCTCGGGTCGCCATCGGGGATGCCCTCGAAGGCCTTGATGAGATCGACAGCCTGGGCAGGCACGTCACGCAAGGGGGCACGCTGGACGCTGGGCATGGGGCTCTCCGGCTGGGCGATGAAAGGACCGGTCCAGTATCCGGCGTGCATCGGCCGGCTTCCATCCCCACAACCTGCGGGCCGTGCCTCGGCAGAGGTTCAGCCTCCGGCGGCCGCCTCCACCACCATCTGCACGCGCTGGCGGCCGTTCCATTCGTCCAGGCTCAGGCGGAAGGCCAGGCGCGCGCTGTCGGGCAGCAGTTCGGTGCGGCCGAACCAGATGGCGTCGCGCTCCTGCCCGGCGTGGCGCAGGCGCAGCTTGAGGTGCTTGTCCTGGAGCAAGCGCTGCTGCACCACCTGCACCTCGTCACAGAAGAGCGGCGCTTCGAAACCCTGGCCCCAGACCTGCGCGTCGAGCACGGCCACGGTCTGCGGGTTGAACCACTCCACGGCCAGAGGGCCGTCGGTGCGCAGCGTGCGCGTGAGCGTGGCGCGGTCCAGCCACTCTTCGGCCACACGCTGCAGCGCGGCGCCGAAGCGGCGCACGGCGGCATCGCTCGGGTCTTGTTCGTCGTCGGCCAGCGTGCACCCGGCGGCCATGGCGTGGCCACCGAAACGCAGCAGCAGCCCGGGCTCGCGCTTGGCCACCAGGTCCAGCGCATCGCGCAGGTGGAAGCCCGGGATGCTGCGGCCCGAGCCCTTCAGCCGCCCGTCAGCGCCACGCGCAAACACAAAGGTCGGCCGGTGCAGCCGGTCCTTCACGCGGCCGGCGACGATGCCGACCACCCCTTCATGGAAGGTCTCGTCGAACAGCGTCACGGCCGGCGGCGTGGCGGTGGTGCCGGCGGCATCGGTGTCGAAGGTGGCCAGCGTGCGTTCGGCCAGCTCGCGCATGCCGCTTTCCACCTCGCGGCGTTCGCGGTTGATGGCGTCGAGCTGCTGGGCCAGTTCGGCGGCGCGCACCGCGTCATCGGTCAACAGGCATTCGATGCCCAGCGTCATGTCGGCCAAGCGGCCCGCCGCGTTGATGCGCGGGCCCAGAGCGAAGCCGAAATCGAACCCCGCCGCGCGGGCCGGCTCGCGGCCTGCGGCCTTGAACAAAGCCGCGATGCCGGGCTGCATGCGCCCGCTGCGGATGCGCTTCAGGCCCTGCGCCACCAGGCGGCGGTTGTTGGCGTCGAGCTTCACCACGTCGGCCACGGTGCCCAGGGCCACCAGGTCGAGAAGGCTGTCCAGGCGCGGCTGCTCGCGGCCTTCATAAACGCCCTGGGCACGCTGCTCGGCGCGCGTGGCCAGCAGCACATAGAACATCACGCCGACACCGGCGATGGCCTTGCTCTCGAAGCCGCAGCCCGGCTGGTTGGGGTTGGCGATGACGTCGGCGTCGGGCAGCGAGACCACGCCGTCGACGACGGCCGGCAGGTGGTGGTCGGTCACCAGCACCTGCATGCCGGCGGCGCGCGCATGCGCCACGCCGGCGTGGCTGGCGATGCCGTTGTCCACCGTCACCAGCACTTCGGGGGCGAGGCCGCCGCTCCGGAAGGCCTGGGCGCGCGCCAAGTCCACGATGGCCGGCGTGAGACCGTAGCCGTGCACGGCGCGGTCGGGCACCACGTAGGCCAGTTCGCTGCGCTGCGCGCCCAGCAGCGCCAGGCCGCGCAAGGCCACGGCGCAGGCGGTGGCGCCGTCGCAGTCGTAATCGGCCACCACGCAGAGGCGGCGGCGCTCGGCAATGGCCCGCGCCAGCAGGCGGCCGGCCTCCACAGCGCCCTTCATCGTGGCCGGCGGCAGCAGGCGGGCCAGGCTGTCGTCCAGCTCTTCAGGCTGGCGCACACCCCGCGCGGCCAGCAGGCGGGCCAGCAGCGGATGCACGCCGGCCTGTTCCAGCGCATAGGCCGCGCGCGGCGGCGCTTCGCGTTGCACCAGGGCGGGTGATGCGGTCGGCGCGGTCACAGCGTCTCCAGCACGCTGAGGGGCGTGGGCGGGCTGAAGCGGCGGCGCAGGCGCGGCCACCAGCCGCCGCCGGCCGCGCCGTGGTTCTCCAGCCGCACCCAGGCGTTTTCGCCACACAGTGTCAGGGCCACGGGTTCGCCCTGTTCGGCGCGGCGCTGCAGGCCGGCGATGGGGCCCTCGTCCAGCGTCGCCCAGGCCTGGCACCAGGCCGGCCAGTTGTCGGCCAGGGCCGGGCCGCGCAGCCGCTCGTCGACGGTGGGCAGGTTCGGCGCCTCGGGCTGGGCCACGCCACAGCCGCTGAGCCAGAAGCTGTTGACGGGCAAGAGGCCGCGCGCCGCGCGCTCGTCGTTCAGCGGGTGCGTGTACAGCAGCATCTGCACCTCGCTCTGCAGGCGGCGCATGCGGCGGGCCTCGGGCGCGGCACCCAGCCAGGCGTCGACGTTGCGGCCGATCGCGCGGTCGATGGAGGCGGTGGGCAGGCCGGCCAGGCTCTCGTGCGCCAGGTACCAGCGGCTGGCGTGGCCGTAGTGCAGCGCGTAGCCCTCGCTGGTGAAGAGCGGGCTCACCGCTTCGAAAAAGGCGCGCGAGGCGCTGTCGTCCAGCATCAGCCCTGCGGGGTCGATCAGGCTGACCTGCTCGGTACCCAGGTGCCAGTGTGCGGGCGTGAGCAGGCCCCAGGCGAGATCGGCGGTGTCGATGCCATCGGCCCGCGCCGCGCGCGCGGCCCAGGGCAGCAGGCCGGCACCGCCCTGCCAGCCGAGGGCCAGGGCCAGGGCGCGTTCGTGCGGGGGCGAGAAATTCCAGGCATCGGCGCTGTCGCGCTGCACCTCGGCACAGCGGCCCAGCAGCGCCTGCAGGTGGGGCAGCGGCAGCGTGGCCGCGGCCTGGCGGCCCGCCTCGGACAGCGGCGCCGCGAAGGGGATCAACAGGTGCATGCCCGCATTATCCGGGCCGCCCTGCCCTGGCCTTGCGCGCATCCGGCCCTTGGGCGTGAGCACGGAGCCTGCGACCACCCCTCGGCTAGCATGCACGCCCCATGACCCCCCTGCGCCATGAACCTTCCTTTTGAGTGGCAGATCGGCTGGCGCTACACACGCGCCGGCCGCGCCGGGCGCCGCAACGGCTTCATCAGCTTCATCAGCTTCGTCTCGATGCTTGGCATCGCCCTGGGCGTCGCGGCGCTCATCATCGTGCTGAGCGTGATGAACGGCTTCCAGAAGGAAGTGCGCGACCGCATGCTGAGCATCATTCCGCACGTCGAGCTGATGGACATCGCCGGCAACGGCCTGGCCGACTGGCAAGCCGTGGCGAACAAGGCCCGCGAGGACAAGCGCGTCATCGGCGCGGCGCCCTACGTCAGTACACAAGCCCTGGTGGGCCGCGGCGAAGAGATGCGTGGCGCGGTGATCCGCGGCGTAGAACCCGGCGTCGAAGGCCAGGTCACCGATATCGGCCGCACCGAAGCCGCCACGCTGGCACGCCTGCAGCCCGGCGCCTGGAACGTTGTGATGGGGGCCGAGATGGCGCGCCTGCTGCGGGCGCGCATCGGCGACAAGGTCACCGTGGTGGCGCCTGGCGGTCAGGTCACGCCCGCGGGCGTGGTGCCGCGCCTGAAGCAGGTCACGCTGGTGGGCACTTTCGAATCGGGCCACTACGAGTACGACAGCGCCATGGCGCTGCTGCACATCGAAGACGCGCAGCGCCTCTTCCAGCTGGCCGGCCCCAGCGGCGTGCAGCTGCGCCTGGCCGACGTGCAGAGCGCGCGCACCGTGGCCGGTGAGATCGCGCTGCGCATGGGCGGCGAGGTGCTGGTGCGCGACTGGACACGCACCAACCGCAACTGGTTCGACGCCGTGCAGATCGAGAAGCGGCTGATGTTCATCATCCTCACGCTCATCGTCGCGGTGGCGGCCTTCAACCTGGTGAGCACGCTGGTGATGACGGTGACCGACAAGCGCGCCGACATCGCCATCCTGCGCACCCTGGGCGCCAGCCCGGGCAGCATCATGGGCGTGTTCATGGTGCAGGGTGCAACCAGCGGCGTCATCGGCACCTTGGGCGGCAGCCTGCTGGGGCTGCTGGTGGCCTACAACGTCGACGTCATCGTGCCGGCCATCGAGCAGGCCTTGGGCATGGCCTTCCTGCCGGGCAGCATCTACGTCATCAGCCGCATGCCGAGTGAACCGATGGCCGCCGACATCGTGCCGGTGCTGGTGATCTCGCTGTTGCTGTCCTTCGTGGCGACCATCTACCCGAGCTGGCGCGCGAGCCGCGTGAACCCGGCGGAGGCGCTGCGTTATGAGTGAGCATGTCGTGTTGCAGGCCACCGCCCTGCACAAGCGCTACACCGAAGGACACGGCGACGACGCGCTCGACGTGCACGTGCTGCGCGGCGTGAGCCTCACGGTGCGGCGCGGGCAGACGCTGGCCATCGTCGGTGCCTCGGGCTCGGGCAAGAGCACGCTGCTGCACCTGCTGGGCGGGCTGGACGCGCCCACCGAAGGCCGCGTCGAACTGATGGGCCGCGATCTCGCCGAGATGAACCCGGCCGAACAAGGCCGCTGGCGCAACCAGCACCTGGGCTTCGTCTACCAGTTCCACCACCTGCTGCCCGAGTTCAGCGCGCTGGACAACGTGGCCATGCCGCTGCGCATCCGCCGCCTGCCGCAGGTGCAGGCGCGTCAACGTGCGCAGGCCATGCTGGCGCGCGTGGGCCTGGCGGCGCGCACGGCGCACCACCCCTCGCAGCTCTCGGGCGGGGAACGCCAGCGCGTGGCCATCGCGCGGGCCCTGGTCACGCAGCCGGCCTGCGTGCTGGCCGACGAGCCCACCGGCAACCTCGACCGCGGCACCGCCGACGGCGTCTTTCAGCTGATGATGGAACTGGCGCGTGAGCACGGCACCGCCTTCGTGGTGGTGACGCACGACCCCACGCTCGCCGCCCGCTGCGCGGAGACCCTCAACCTGTCGCGCTGAGCCCGGCTTCCTACAATGCCGGCGTGCACTTGCTCAACGCCGACCTCCACAGCCATTCCAACGTTTCAGACGGCACGCTGAGCCCCGAAGATCTGGCGCAACGTGCGCAAGAGCGCGGTGTGGAGCTCTGGGCCTTGACCGACCACGACGAACTCGGCGGCCAGCGGCGCGCGCGCGAAGCCGCGCTCGATCTCGGCATGGGCTACCTCACCGGCGTGGAGATCTCGGTGAGCTTCCTGCACCAGACCGTGCACATCGTCGGCCTGGGTTTCGACGCCGACGATGAAGCGCTGCAGGCCGGCCTGGCCGCCACGCGCGGCGGGCGCCTGCAGCGCGCGCACGAGATGGCCGCAGGGCTGGCCAAGGTGGGCATCCACGGCGCCTTCGAAGGCGCGCTGCGCTACGTGGGCAACCCCGACCTGATCTCGCGCACGCACTTCGCGCGTTTCCTCGTGGAAGCCGGCCACTGCCCCGACACCCACAGCGTCTTCCGCCGCTACCTCACCGAGGGCCTCCCGGGTTATGTGCCCACACGCTGGGCCACGCTGCGCGACGCCGTCGGCTGGATCACCGAAGCAGGCGGCATCGCCGTCATCGCGCACCCCGGACGCTACCGCTTCACGCCCACCGAGGAGTACGCGCTCTTCACCGAGTTCATCGGCCACGGCGGCCGCGGCGTGGAGGTGATGACGGGCAGCCACAGCGCGGCCGAGCACATCCGCTACGCCGACACGGCCATCGAGTTCGGCCTGCTGGCCAGCCGCGGCAGCGATTTCCACTCGCCCACCGAGAGCCGCACCGACCTGGGCGCCCTGCCCGACCTGCCCGGCCGCCTGACGCCGGTGTGGCAGGCGCTGGCCGCACGCGTGCACGGCAACGTGGGCTGACGCACACAAGGCTTCCGTAAAAACCCGAATCCGGGATAGAATCGCAGGCTGCGCCGAAAACGCTGGTTCCTCAAGAGCCTTCCGAAGCGGCCAGATCGTTCATCCCCTTCGGCCTCTTGCCACTCAAGCGCTGACTTCCAGGTCAGCACCGCGGTGCGCTTCTCACGGGTCGGCGGCGATGCCGTCGCACGACCTCCCGGTGCCCCTCTTCGTGGGCTTTCAAGCCGGGGTCCTCCAGCGACTTCACCTGCGCGGTCTTCCCTGACGGAAGCCCGCGGCGGCGCGTTTTCGCGCGCTGTTTTTCTGCGAGAGAGATGATGAGTTTCGAAGCCCTGAACCTGAACGAACTGCTGGTGCGTGCCCTGAGCGCCGCCGGTTACACCGAACCCACCTCGGTGCAAGCCGAAGCCATTCCGCCCGCGCTGGCCTGCCGCGACCTGATGGTCAGCAGCCGCACCGGCAGCGGCAAGACCGCCAGCTTCATGCTGCCCGCGCTGATGCGCGTGCTGGCCGCCCGCGACAAGGCCGCCGCCGAGCGCAAGGCCGCCCCGCCGGTGGAAGCCGCGCCGGAACGTGCCGAGCGCCCTGACCGCGGCCCGCGCGGCTTCGGCGCCCGCAACCCCGGCTTCCAGGGCGGCAAGCCCAGCGGCCCGCGCGTGCTGGTGCTGGCCCCCACGCGTGAACTGGCGCTGCAGGTGGCCAAGGCCGCCAGCGACTATGGCCGCTACGTGCCCGGCCTGCGTGTGGCCACTGTCGTCGGCGGCGTGCCTTACGGCGCGCAGCTGGCCGCACTGCGCGGCCCGCTGGACATCCTGATCGCCACCCCCGGCCGCCTGATCGACCACCTCGGTTCGGGCAAGTGCCGCCTCGACCAGATCGAGATGCTGGTGCTCGACGAAGCCGACCGCATGCTGGACATGGGCTTCATCGACGACATCCGCCTGATCACCGAAGCCACGCCGGCCCAGCGCCAGACGGTGATGTACAGCGCCACCTTCAGCGGCAACGTCGGCCGCCTGGCGCAAGACCTGCTGCGCGACCCGCAGCGCATCGAGGCCACCTCGCAGACCGAGAGCCACGCCGACATCGAGCAGCGCCTGCACTGGGCCGACGATTTCGAGCACAAGAACGCCCTGCTCGACCACATCCTCACCGAGCGTGATCTCGACCAGGCCGTGGTCTTCACCAGCACCCAGCGTGACGCCGACTGGCTGGCCGACCGCCTGCACGAGATGGGCCACAGCGTGGCCAGCCTGCACGGCGGCATGCCGCAAGGCCGCCGCAACCGCGTGCTGCAGGGCCTGCGCAGCAAGCACCTGCGTGTGCTGGTCGCCACCGACGTGGCCGCACGCGGCATCGACGTGCCGACCATCAGCCACGTCATCAACTACGGCCTGCCGATGAAGGAAGAGGACTACGTGCACCGCATCGGCCGCACCGGCCGTGCCGGCCGTTCGGGCCTGGCGGTGACGCTGGCCGAGCGCCGCGACAGCGGCATGATCCACCGCATCCAGCGCTACACCACGCAGCGCATGCCGGTGGCCGTGATCGAAGGCCTGGAGCCCAAGCGCGCCGAGCCGCCCAAACCCTTCGACCGCCCGATGCGCCCGGGTGGCAAGCCCGCCGGCAAGAGCTTCGGCCCGCGCCCGGCCGGCAAGCCTTTCAAGCCGGCTGGCAAAACCTTCAGCAAAGCGGGTCCCCGCCCGGCACGCTGAACGTCGGCCAAGGCCAAAACAAAGGCGCCCCGCGGGGCGCCTTTTTCATGGCCGCCAGGCTTCAAACACCCAGCAGGTCGACCTCGAACACGAGCGTCGCGTTCGGCGGAATCACGCCGCCGGCGCCGCGCGCGCCGTACCCCAGGTCGGCCGGGATCGTCAGCACGCGCGTGCCGCCCACCTTCATGCCCTGCACGCCTTCGTCCCAGCCCCGGATGACCTGGCCCTGGCCCAGGCCGAACATGAAGGGCTGGCCGCGGTCCTTGCTGCTGTCGAACTTCTTGCCGCGGTTGTCGGCTGCCGTCGGGTCGTACAGCCAGCCGGTGTAGTGCACGCGCACGCGCTGGCCGGCAACGGCCTCTTCGCCGCTGCCGACTACGGTGTCTTCGATCTGCAGGCCGCTGGGGGTGGTGGTCATGGTGTTCACGCAGAGTTTGCAAAGGCCGCGATGATGCCAGCCCTGGACTGCTTCAGCCGGCCCGGCGCTGGCGCACGCGCCAGCCCAGGGCCAGCAAGGCCAGGGCCCACATCGAGGCCGTGGCCGGCTCGGGCACCGCGGTGGTGAAGCCGAGCTGGTAGCTGGCCACCATCTGCAGCAGCACGGCATCGCCCGGGGCGATGCCCAGCTCGGCCGCGGCGATCTCGTCCGCACCGAACTGCATCGGGTCCTGCCCGGTCAGCGAGCCGAAGAGCGTCAGCGCGCTGAGGTAGGAGCCGTGCACGCTGGCGTGCGTGCCGTCGTTGAACCACAGGTCGATCAGGCCATCGGTGGCGGCATCGGGCGCGTACATGTCACGCGTGGCGAAGCCCGCCTGCACAGCCGTCAGAAAGGCCTGCCCCACCGGCACCACGCCCGTGATGCCGCCGCTGCCATCGGCGCCCGCAAAGGCCGCCACCGTGGCCATGGCGGCCGTCATCTCGGTGGTCATGGCCTCCAGCGTCGGGAAGTAGCTGGGCGCCGGTTCGTTGGTGTAGATCGCGTTGCCGGTGCGGGGGTCGGGGAAGGGCGAGGTGCCCGGCGGGTTGATCAGGTTGGGCCGCGCCCAGGTCTGCTGCAGGTAGACCTGGGTGGCCGCGTTGGCATTCGTGTTGGCCGGGATGTTGCGCGTGGTGTTGTTCGTGCAGAAAGATCCGCCACCGGCCGCCTGGCAGGCGGCCACGCTGCCGTGGATGGCCGTGAACATCGCCTGCTCGGTGTAGCTCAGCGCGTTGCCCTGGTGGATCCAGTCCTCGATGCGGTCGACATAGGCCTGCACCGAGGGGAAGTTCGAGGCCAGCGCCACGCCGTTGACCGTGCGCGGCCCCAGGGCCTCGTCGCTCTGCTCCTGCAGCACCACCTTGTCCCAGCGCTGGCTGCCGATGTTGCCGCGCAGGTCCCAGTTGCTGTTGGCGGTGTTGAGGAAATGCCCGCGCAGCGAAGCCGCGTTGCGCGTGGTGAGCGCCACGTCGTAGTCCAGCCCCGCCTGCACCGTCAGCTGCTTGAAGATGCCCGGCACTCCGCCCCAACCCACCGTCTGCGAATGCGGCGAGAAGGAGTTGAACTCGCGCCCGGTGGCCGGGTTGAGGATGCCCACCGGGTAGGAATTGGTGCCGGTCAGGTTGGTGAACGGCGCACCACCGGCGAAGGGCAGCGCCGGGTCGATGCCGCCGTGCAGCGGCCCTTGAGGCCGCGTGAGGTCGCGCACGTTGGCGGCGTTGTAGGTCAGCACCGGGTCGAGCCGGGCGAAGGTGTAGCTGTTGCCCACGAACAGCACCGTGGTGGGCTGCGCCCACGTGGCCTGGCTGGCGGCCAGCAAGGCCAAGGCGGGGAGGAGTTTCTTCATGCGGCAGGTCTCCAGGGCTTTGTTGTGTGCTTGGCGGCGCAAGGCCAGGTGGCCCGCCGGGTGGGGCGGATTCTTCCTCGCCAAGCCCTGCGCCGCATGCGGGCTTGCCTCAACAGACGCCGCCCGCCCGAAAGGGCAGCACTGGCGCCGGCAGCGGCGGGATCAGGCCTAGAGCCGAGGGCTTCCCCAGGCCTGGGCCCAGGCCGGCAGGGCGTGCGCGAGCCACAGCGCCGGCGTGGGCGCCTGCACCAAAGGCAGGCCCAGCACCGCCGCTGCAGACTGCAATGCGGCCACGGGGTCGTGCAGGTCCAAGGGCTTGGCACCGTTCTGCTTGCTGAGCTTGCGGCCGTCGCCCGCCAGCACCAGCGGCGTGTGCAGGTAGGCCGGCGTGGGCAGTCCCAGGGCGCGCTGCAGCAGGATCTGCCGCGCGGTGTTGTCGGCCAGGTCTTCGCCGCGCACCACGTGCGTCACGCCCTGCGCCGCGTCGTCCACGACCACGGCCAGCTGGTAGGCCCACAGGCCGTCGGCGCGGCGCAGCACGCAGTCGCCCACAGCCTGCGCCACGTCCTGCTGCTGCGCGCCCAGGCGGCGGTCTTGCCAGGCCACCACGCCTTCGGCGCGCAGCCGCCAGGCGCGGGCCGGGCGGCCGCCCAGGCCCCCGCGCTCGGGGCGGCAGGTGCCGGGGTAGACACGCTCGGCCTCGGGCGTGTGCGGCAGGCCCTGGGCCAGCCAGTAGGCATCGATGTCCTTGCGCGTGCAGGCGCAGGGATAGGCGGCAGCGCGGTCCTGCAAGCGCTGCAGCGCCTGCGCGTAGGCGGCACCGCGGGTGGACTGCCACAGCGGCGCTTCGTCGGGCACCAGCCCGCACTGCGCCAGCTGCTGCAGGATGTGCTCGGCGGCGCCCGGTACGCAACGTGGCGTGTCCACGTCTTCGATGCGCACCAGCCAACGGCCGCCGTGCGCTCGGGCATCGAGCCAGCTGGCGAGTGCGGCCACCAGCGAGCCGGCGTGCAGCGGCCCAGTGGGCGACGGTGCGAAACGGCCGCACGCGCCGCCGGTTGCGCCGCCGGTTGTGCCGCCTGTCCTCAGCACAACGGGCCGGCGTGGCGCTCCAGCAGCGCGCGCCGCGTAGTGGGGCTTTCCAGCTGCTGCAGCCACCACTGCAAGGCGCGGCCCAGGCCGGCGGTGCCGCCGCGCTCGGCGCGCCAGGCGTAGTGCATCTGCGCCACCGTGGGCGCGCGCGCCGTTTCCTTCTGCACCAGCGTGCCGGCCTCCAGGTGCGGGCGCGCCAGCGGCTCGGGGATGAAGCCACAGCCCAGGCAGCGCAGCAGGGCTTCGGCCTTCATGCGCATGTTGGGCACGGTGAGCACGTCCTGCCCCGGCAGCAGGTTGACGGTGGCCGGCGCCAGGCGCTGCGCGGTGTCGGCCACGGCCACGGCGCGGTGGTGCACGAGCTCGGCATCGGCCAGCGGGCCCTCGCGGCTGGCAAGCGGGTGATGCGGGGCCATGCAGAAGACGAAGGGCACCTCGCCCAGCAGGCGCAGCTCGATGCCACCTGGGTTGGCATGTCCCGCCGAGACCCCGATGGCCAGGTCGACCTGCCCCGTGACCAGCGCCTCCCAGGTGCCGGTGAGCACGTCGGTGCGCAGCCGGATGCGCGTGCCCGGGGCCTGGCGCTCGGTGCTGCCTTCGCGCAGCTCGCGCACGTCGCAGAAGGCCTGCACCAGCTCGAACAGGGTCGGCACCGAGAGGATGTCTTCCACGCTGATGGACAGCTGCGTCTCCCAGCCGCTGGCCACGCGGCGCACGCGGTTGGCCACGGCGTCCATCTCCTGCAGCAGGCGGCGGCCTTCCACCAGCAGCTCGGTGCCGGCGGCCGTGAGCTGGGCCTGGCGCGAGCTGCGGTCGAAGAGCAGCACGTCGAGCGCCTCTTCCAGTTGGCGCACGCTGTAGGTCAGGGCCGAGGGCACCTTGCCCAGCTCGCGCGCGGCGGCGGCAAAGCTGCCGGTGCGCGCGATGGCGTCCATCATCGCCAGGGCGTCGGGTGTGAGGGCGCTGCTGCGGTCGGGCATGGCTTCATCTTATTTGAACGGCGCCGACAAGCCCACACAGCCCGCTGCGCAGGGGCCCTCTCTACATTGGTTGCATGGCGGATCGACAGCATCTGCCGCAGCCCTGAAGGAACCCCCGACCATGATCACCCTGCGCAAGTCGGCCGAACGCGGTTATGCAGACCACGGTTGGCTCAAGAGTTTTCACAGCTTCAGCTTCGCCGACTACTACGACCCGCGCCACATGGGCGTGGGCAACCTGCGCGTCATCAACGAAGACCGCATCGCCCCGGGCACGGGCTTCGGCACGCACGGCCACCGGGACATGGAGATCGTCAGCTACGTGCTCGACGGCGCGCTCGCGCACAAGGACAGCATGGGCAATGGCGAGGCCGGTGGCGCGAACGCGGGCGTCATCCGCCCCGGCGACGTGCAGCGCATGAGCGCCGGCACGGGCGTGCGCCACAGCGAGTTCAACCATGCGCAGGACAGCGCCACGCACTTCCTGCAGATCTGGATCCTGCCGGAGAAGACGGGCATCGAGCCCGGCTACGAGCAGAAGCACTTCAGCGCCGAGAGCAAGCGCGGGCGCCTTGTCACCGTGGCCGCGCGCGACGGCCGCGACGGCGCGGTGACCCTCCACGCCGACGCAGCCATCCACGCCGGCCTCTTCACGGGCGGAGAGCGCGCTGAACTCGCGCTGAACCCACGCCGCATCACCTACGTGCACGTGGTGCGCGGCGCGCTGCGTGTCAACGACCGCGCCTTGAAGGCCGGCGATGCGGCCCGGCTCGACCAGGAAACGCAACTCGTGCTCGAAGGCGGCGAAGACGCCGAAGTGCTGGTCTTCGACCTCGCTCCCTGAACAACCCCTCACCCAACCCGAACCCTGAAGGACACCCCATGAGCCAGATCGTCATCGTTTTCCACAGCGGCTACGGCCACACCAAGAAAGTCGCCGAGGCCGTGGCCGAAGGCAGCGGCGGCACGCTGTTGGCCATCGACGCCGAAGGCAACCTGCCCGAAGGCGGCTGGGAACAGCTGCAGGCCGCCAAGACCATCGTCTTCGGCTCGCCCACCTACATGGGCAGCGTGAGCTGGCAGTTCAAGAAGTTCGCCGATGCCAGCAGCAAGGCCTGGTTCACCGGCCAGTGGAAGGACAAGCTCGCCGCCGGCTTCACCAACAGCGCCAGCATGAACGGCGACAAGCTCAGCACCCTGCACTACCTGTTCACGCTGAGCCAGCAGCACGGCATGTTCTGGGTGGGCACGGGCATGATGCCCAGCAACAGCAAGGCCGCCACGCGCAACGACCTCAACTACGTGGCCAGCAGTTCGGGCCTGATGACGACGACGCCGTCCGACGCCTCGGTCGACGAGATGGTGCCGGGCGACATCGCCACGGCCAAGGCCTTTGGCGTGCGCGTGGCAGCGGCCACGGCCAAGCTCATCTGAGGCCGGTCAGGGCGGCCCTGCGGGGCCGCCGGCCGCGGGCGCTACAGTCGCCCGCGTGGACACCTTGCTTGCGTTGTGGCGTGTGCTGCCCTGGCCCGACTGGGTGGCGCTCGGGATGTTGGCGGCCGCCTGGGTGGGCTACGCGCACTTCGCACGGGTGCGGGCCACGGCACAGCCTTCGCTGCTGGCGTTGACCAACCGCGAACGCACCCGCTGGATGCTGCAGACCACCTGGCGCGAGAACCGGGTGATCGACGGCGTGGTGGTGCAGAACCTCTCCACCAGCCCCAGCTTCTTCGCCAGCACCACCATCCTCATCATCGGCGGCCTGCTGGCCGTGCTGTCGGCCACCGACAAGGCCAGCGAGCTGGTGCGCGAGATCCCCTTTGCCGCACGCACCACGCTGCTGGTCTTCGACCTCAAGGTGGTGCTGCTGCTGGGCATCTTCGTGCACGCCTTCTTCCGCTTCACCTGGAGCCTGCGCCAGTACACCTTCGGCGCGCTGCTGGTGGCCTCGGCCCCCCCGCACGACCGCTACAACAGCGACGAAGAGCGTGAAGCCTTCGCGCTGCGCGCCGGCCGGGTGATGGGCCTGGCCGCCGAGACCTTCAACGACGGCCTGCGCGCCTACTACTTCAGCTTCGCCGCAGTGGCCTGGTTCTTCTCGCCCTGGGCCATGATCGCGGGCAGCGCCGCGGTGGTGGTCATCCTCTACCGCCGCGAGTTCCATTCCGATGTGCTGGCCGTGTTGCGCAGCGACACGCCCGGCCCCTGACGCCCTGCCCCGAGCATTCGACAAGCACCCGAACAGGAGGTTTCCCCATGCGCACCCCCACCCCCCGCCGCGCCGTGCTGGGCGCCCTGGCTGCCGCCACGCTGGCCCTGGCTGCCGGCCCGGCGCTGGCGCAGAGCAAGACGTTGAAGATCCTGGTCGGCTTCCCGGCCGGCGGCGGCACCGACGCCATCGCCCGCGTGCTGGCCGAGAAGCTGAAGGACGAGCTGAGCGTCACCGTCATCGTGGAGAACAAGCCCGGCGCCGGCGGCCAGCTGGCGGCGCAGGCGCTGAAGGCGGCACCCGCCGACGGCAGCACGCTCTTCATCACGCACGACCACACCGTGAGCGTGCTGCCGCTGGTGTCGAAGACGCCGGGCTTCGACCCCGCGAAGGACTTCACCCCCGTGGCCGGCTTTGCGAGCTTCGTCAACGGCTTCGCCGTGTCGCCGGGCACACCGGCCAAGAGCCTGGCCGAGTACGTGGCCTGGGTGAAGGCCAACGGCC
Source organism: Rubrivivax rivuli (assembly GCF_004016505.1). Lineage (GTDB taxonomy): Bacteria > Pseudomonadota > Gammaproteobacteria > Burkholderiales > Burkholderiaceae_C > Rubrivivax > Rubrivivax rivuli. The sequence continues at coordinate 711,294 of NZ_SACR01000003.1, forward strand.
AGGGCAAGGGCGTGGTGGGCGTGCCGGCGCCGGCCTCCACGCCCGAATTCATGGTCAAGCTGCTGGGCGGGCAGTACCAGCTCGATCTGGTGCCGGCGCCCTACCGCGGCAGCGCGCCCATGATGGCCGACATGCTGGGCAACCAGATCGCCGCCGGCATCGGCTCGGTGCCTGATTTCATCGAGAACCACAAGGCCGGGCGCATCCGCCTGCTGGCCGTGGGCGGCACCACGCGCCAGGCCGTGCTCCCCGACGTGCCCACGCTGGCCGAACTGGGCATGGGCGGCTTCGAGGCCCTGCCCTACTACGGCTTCTTCGCACCGGCGGGCACGCCCAAGGCCGTGGTGGACGCCTTCGGCGCGGCGCTGGCCAAGGTGCTGCAGCAAGCCGAAGTCAGAACGCGCCTCACGGCCCTGGGGCTGAGCGTGGAGTTCATGGACGCGGGCGCGCTGGCGGCACGCGAGCGCGCGTACACGAAGAGCTGGGCCGAGATCATCCGCAAGACAGGCTTCCAGCCGCTCTGAGCGGCCGAGGCACGCGCAGGCCGCCGCTCAGCGCGGCGGCGGCGGGTCCTTCATGAGCATCCACGCCGCCAGCAGGCCGAAGGCCACGTTCAGCAGCGCCACGCCACCCACCAGCAGCAAGCCCAGGGTGTTCAGCGGCAGCGCGCGCAGCGCGTAGCCGCACACCGAAGAGAGCACGTTGAACATCACCATCTGCCAGAAGAGCAGACGGCGCGGTTGCCAGAGGCGGCTGAGTTGCATGGGGCCGGTCGAAGTGCAGCTGTGGCGCGGGCGCGCAGCTTAGCGCAGCCCACAGAGGCCTTTTCGTGCCCCGGCCCGTGGGCTTGATCCGCCGGAGCCGGGCCTTGGTCGCAGCCCTGCGCAAGGGCCACGAGGGCGGTTAGGCTGCGCACCCATGGCACTGTCTTCCTCCACTGCCGCGGGCACCGTGCCGCATCCGGGCGCGGCAACGGCAGCGGCTGCGGCAGCATCCGCGCCCATGCTGCACCCGCTGGACGCCGAACTGCCCGTGGCACTGACGGGCAGCGCCCACGGCTGGTTCACCCGCTACCGCCGCTACCCGGTGTTCAGCGCGCCCTGGGTGCGCGGCCGCATCGGCGTTTTCGCGCTCGTGCTGCTGGTGGCGCTGCTGCTGACCGCCTCACCCCTGGTGGCGCGCCAGCCGCTGGCGGAGGCACCGCTGGGGGCGCTGGCGCAGCTGGCGGTGCAACTCTTCGCGCCGCTGCTCATCGGGCCGCTGCTGGGCCTGTGGGTGCGCCGCCAGGGCTGGCCCGAAACCCTGGAGCGCAACGCGCTGGCCGCGGCCGTGGCCACCGCGGTGCTGGCCCTGCTGGCCTTCCACCAGTTCGGCAGCGAGCCTTTGAAGCAGGCCATCGCCGAGGCCACAGGCGCCGTCGATGAAAGCGGCAAGCGCAAGCGCGTGGCGGTTTCCATCGGCATCAGCATGAGCGCGCCCCCGGTGCTGCCGGCCTCTGCACCGGGCACGGCCGGCCGGGCCGAGGAAGACATCCCGCTGAGCGCGATGACCCGCTTCAGCAACGGCGTCACCAGCGCGCTCTTCAGCTTCTGGATGGCCGGTGGCGTGGCGCTGTGGGGCTGGCGCCGTGAGCGGCAGGGCCTGGCAGCGCTGGCGCGCGAGCAGGAGCTCGAACGCGCACAGGCCCAGCGCCGCGAGGCCGAGCTGCGCCTGAGCGTGCTGGCCGCGCAGGTGGAGCCGCACTTCCTCTTCAACACGCTGGCCGGCGTGCGCAGCGCCATCGCCACCGACCCGGCGCGGGCCAGCGAAATGATCGACCACCTCGTCGACTACCTGCGTGCGGCCATCCCGCGGCTGCGCAGCAGCGGCGACACCGACGCCACGCTGGGCGCGCAGCTGGAAATCGTGCGCGCCTACCTGGGCCTGATGTCGGCGCGCATGCCGCGCCTGAGCTGGGCCGTGCAGGCCGACGATGACCTGCTGGCTCTGCGCTGCCCCCCGCTGATGCTGATCTCGCTGGCCGAGAACGCCGTCAAGCACGGTGCCGAACCCAAGGTGGGCCCGGTGCGCGTGCAGGTCATCGCGCAGCGCCGCAGCGACGGCGGCCTGGAGGTGACGGTGGCCGACGACGGCGCCGGCTTCGGCGCCAGCGTGGGCGGCAGCGGCCTGGGCCTGAGCAACATCCGCGAGCGGCTGCGCCAGATCCACGGCGACGCCGCTGCCCTGGTCCTGAAGGCCCTGCCCGACGGCGGCGTGGCCGCCACCCTCAGCCTGCCCCCGGAGTGAGCCTGCGATGCCCACCGCCCTGATCGCCGACGACGAAGACCTGCCCCGCGCCGAGCTGCGCCGCATGCTGGCCAGCGCCTGGCCCGAGCTGCAGGTGGTGGCCGAGTGCGAAGACGGGCCGGGTGCCGTGGAAGCCCTGGAACTGCACGCGCCGCAGATCGCCTTCCTCGACATCCGCATGCCGGGCATGAACGGGCTGGATGTCGCGCGGGCCGCCAGCGGGCGCTGCCACACCGTCTTCACCACCGCCTACGACAGCCACGCGGTGGCCGCCTTCGACGCCGGCGCGGTGGACTACCTGCTCAAGCCCGTGAACGCCGAGCGCCTGGCGCAGGCGGTGCAGCGCCTGCAGCAGCGCCTGCGCGGCCCGGCCCCGGTGCCCGACATCCAGCAGCTGCTGCAGCACCTGGCCGGCCGCCTGCAGGGCGCGAGCGGGGCCGAGAGCGGCGGCGCGCCGCGCCTGCGCTGGCTGAGCGCCAGCGTGGGCGACACCATCAAGATGTTCGCCATCGACGAGGTGCTGTTCTTCCAGAGCGACGAGAAATACACGCGCGTCGTCACGGCGAACGACGAAGCCCACGTGCGCAAGCCGCTGCGCGAGATCGCCGACGGCCTGGACCCCGAGGTCTTCTGGCAGGTGCACCGCGGCGCCATCGTGCGCGCCAGCGCCATCGCCCGCGCCCAGCGCGACGAACTCGGCCGCATCACGCTGCACCTGCGCCAGCACGCCGAGACGCTGGCGGTGAGCCAGGCCTGGGCCTGGCGCTTCAAGCCGATGTAGGGCGCGGGAGCCCTTTTCGAGCGGCTGGGCACGCGCCGCGCGATACTGTGCGGGCAGCAGCCCCCCGCCACACCCGCGTGTGAGCCCTCCGCGAGATGCCACCGCCCGAGCCCCAAGACCTGCCCGCCGCCACACCGGCCGCCGACCTGGCCCAGGCCCTGCTAGCAGCGGCGCCGACCGCGCTGCTGCACGTCGACGCCACAGGCCTTGTGCAGTATGCCAACGCGGCTGCACACGCGCTGTGCGAAGCCACGCTTGCGCCCGGCCTGCCCCTGGCGGCGCTGTGCCGGGACGAACGGGACGCCGAAGTCCTGCTGGGCCCGCAGCCCGTGCAGCGGGCCTTGGCGCGCAGCGGCAGTGCCGGGCGCTGGCTCGACGCGCACAGCCAGCCGCTGCCGGGTGGCGGCTGGGTGCTGGCGCTGCAACCAGCTTCGGGCCCCACGGCCGTGGCTGGCGACAACTCGCTGGCCGAGGCGCAGTCGGCGCTGGCCCTGGCCGTCGACCTCGGCAACATCGCCGTCTGGCGGCACGACCTGGCCACGCAGCGCATGCACTACAACGCCCAGGCCTACCGCGTGCTGGACATCCCGCCGCGGCCCGAGGGCCTGTCCATCGACGAGGTGCGCGAGTTCATCCACCCCGACGACCTGCCGCGCGTGCTGGCCTCGGCCCAGCGGGCCCTGCAGGTGCCTGGGCCCACCGACATGGAGGCACGCTACCGCCGTGCCGATGGCAGCTGGCGCCAGGTGATGACGCGGCGCGTGCTGCAGCGCGATGCGCTCGGCCAGCCGCAGGCCTTCATCGGCGTGGCGATGGACGTGACGGCGCAGCACGAAGAGCAGCGCCAGGCCGCCGAGACGAAGCGCCGCTTCGCGCTGGCCACCGAGGCCGCCGGCATCGGCTACTGGATGGCCGAGCGCAACGCCACCCCGACCTGGAACGCGCCGATGCGCGCGATGTTCGCGCTGCCCCCCGGCGAGCCCCCCCTGACGCTCGGCGCATGGTTGACGCGCTGCGTGCACCCCGATGACCGGGCCGAGGTGCAGCAGCACTTCGAGGCCTGGCTGCGCAGCCGCGAACCCAGCCACGACCTCACGCTGCGCGCCCTGCGCCCCGATGGCAGCGTGCGACACCTGGCCACCCACACCCGCATCGAGCGTGAGACCGACCCGCCGGTGATGTTCGGCATCATCATCGACCTCACCGAGCGTCGCAGCGCCGAGCAGGCCCTGCGCGCAGCCGAGGAGAGCGTGGCCCTGGCGGCGCGCGGCGCCGGCCTTGGCGCCTGGCAGCTCGACCTGGACACCGGCGAAGCCACCTGGGACAGCCAGATGTGGCGGCTGCGCGGCCGCCAGCCCGAGGCGCGTGCCATGAGCGAGGCCGAACGCGCCGAGTGCGTGCACCCCGACGACCGCGTCTGGCTCTACCCGAAGCTGAACGAGACCTTCGCCCGTGGCGACGCCTTCGAGAACGAGTTCCGCGTCGTCTGGCCCGACGGGCAGGTGCGCTGGCTGGCCTCGCGCTCGGTGGAGATCAGCACGGGCAGCAGCCGCCGCCGCATCGGCCTGAACTGGGACATCACCGACAAGCGCAATGCCGAGGCCGCCCGCCGCGACCGCGAGATCGCCTTGGGCGAAAGCCGCGCCAAGAGCCGCTTCCTGGCGCGCATGAGCCACGAACTGCGCACCCCGCTGAACGCTGTGCTGGGCTTCGCGCAACTGCTGCTGGCCGAGGAAGCAGGTCCCGAAGCGGGCCACGATGCACGCACCCAGGCACGCCGGCGACGGGTGGAGCACATCCGCTCTGCGGGGCAGCACCTGCTGGCGCTGATCAACGACGTGCTCGACCTCTCCAGCCTGGAAAGCGGCGAACTGCGCATCGCGCTGCAGCCCGTGGCCCTGGCGCCGCTGGTGGCGCAGACGCTGCCCATGCTGGGCGACCTGCGCGAGCAGCATGGCGTGCAGCTGCACCTGGGCACGCTGGAAGGCAGTGTGCTGGCCGACGCCACGCGGCTGCGCCAGGCCCTGCTGAACCTGCTGACCAACGCCATCAAGTACAACCGGCGAGGCGGCAGCGTGCGCATCGAGGCCGTGGCCCGCGGGCGACTGCGCGTGCTGCGCGTGAAGGACACCGGCCGCGGCCTGGACGCAGAGCAGCTTCGCCACCTCTTCGAGCCCTTCAACCGCCTGGGCCGGCGCAACGAAGGGCCCGACGCCATCGAGGGCTCGGGCATCGGCCTGGCCATCGTGAAGGCGCTGCTCGAACGCATGGGTGGCAGCGTGCACGTGGAGAGCGAGCCGGGCGTGGGCAGCACCTTCGAGCTGCATCTGGCCGACGGGCAGTGGGCCCCCGATCAGAGCCCGGAGGAAGCCGAGCTGGCGCCCCCGCCGGCGCCAGCCGCGGCCCCCGCTGCCGCATCGGCACGCGCCACCTTGCTCTACATCGAGGACAACCCCGTCAACGCCTTGATCATCCGCGAGCTGCTGCAGCGCCGGCCCGACCTGCACCTGCACGTGGCCGAGGACGGCGCCCGCGGGCTCCAGCAGGCCGCCGCCCTGGTGCCCGACCTGGTGTTGCTGGACATGCAGCTGCCCGACATGGACGGCTTCGAGGTGCTGCGCCGCCTGCGCGCCCAGGCGGCGTTGGCGCAGGTGCCGGTGATCGCGCTGTCGGCCAACGCCATGCCCGAGGACATCGAGCGTGCGCTGGCCGCCGGCATGAGCGATTACTGGACCAAGCCGCTGGACTTCACGGCCTTCCTCGCCTCGCTGGAAGCGCTGTTCGGGCCGCCAGCGTCCGCCGCCTGAAAGCCCTGCAGCCCACGGGCTAGGCGGGCTGCAGCAGCCCCTTCTTCTTCAGCAGCGGCTGTACCGTCGCGGCCCGGCCGCGGAAGGCCGCGTAGGCCGCTCCAGGCTCCAGGCTGTTGCCGCTGCTGTAGATGTAACGGTGCAGGGCCTGCGCCACCTGCGGGTCGAAGGCGCTGCCGGCTTCGGTGAAGGCCTCGAAGCCGTCGGCATCGAGCACTTCGGCCCAGAGGTAGACGTAGTAGCCGGCGGCGTAGCTGCTGCCCGCGAACAGGTGCTGGAAGTGCACCAGCCGGTGGTTCAGGCCCACGCCATGCGGCAGGCCGGCGCGCTGCAGCAGATCGGCCTCCCAGGCGCACACATCGGCAGGCGGCTCGGCATCGCCCAGCGAGTGGATGGCCAGGTCGGCCATCGCGCTGGCGGTGTAGCGCACGGTCTCGTAGCCCTGGTTGAACTGCTGCGCGCGCTGCAGGCGCTGCAGCAGTTCGGCCGGGATGGGCTCGCCGGTCTCGAAGTGCCGGGCGTGGCGCTGCAGCACCTCGGGCTCGTTGATCCAGTGCTCGAAGATCTGCGAGGGCAGCTCGACGAAATCGCGCAGCACCTGGGTGCCCGAGAGGCGTTCGTAGGTCACGTTGCTCAGCAGGCCGTGCAGGCCGTGGCCGAATTCGTGGAAGAGCGTGCGCGCGTCGTCCAGGCTCAGCAGCGTGGGGGCGCCGGGGCTGCCCTTGGCGAAGTTGTTGTTGTTCAGGATCACCGGCACTTGCGCCTCGTCCACGCCGCCCGGCGTCGCGTTGCGGTGCTGCCAGCGCAGGTTGCTCATCCAGGCGCCGCTGCGCTTGGTGGGCCGCGCGAAGTTGTCCTGCAGAAAGAGTCCCTGCAGCCGCCCTTCACGGTCGTAGACCTCGTAGGCCTTGACGTCGGGGTGGTAGACCGGGATGTCGGCCCGGGCCTGGAAGCGCAGGCCGAAGAGACGCTCGGCGCAGTCAAAGGCCGCGGCCACCACGCGGCCCAGCTCGAAATAGGGTTTGACCTCGGCGTCGTCGACCGCGTAGCGCGCACGGCGCACCTTCTCGGCCCAGTAGCGCCAGTCCCAGGGCTCGATCTCGACCACGGCCGCGCCCCCGCCTTCGGCCTGCATCTGCTGCAGCAAGGCCTGGCGCTCGCGCTCCACGGCCTGCAGTGCGCGGGGCCACACCTCGCCCAGCAGGCCCTGCACGGCCTTGCGCGTGCCGGCCATGGTGTCGGTGAGCGCGTGGTCGGCGTAGCAGGCGTGGCCGTGCAGCGCTGCCTGCTCGCGGCGCAGGCGCAGGATGTCGCGCACCACCTCGCGGTTGTCGTGCTCGCCGGCATGCTCGCCGCGGCTGGTCCAGGCGCGCCAGGCCAGCTCGCGCAGGTCACGGCGGGTGCTGAAGGTCAGGAAAGGCACCACCAGCGAGCGCGAGAGCGTGATCACGTGGCCCGGCAGCCCACGGTCGGCCGCCGCCTGGGCGGCGTTGGCCCGCACGAAGTCGGGCAGGCCGGCCAGCGCAGCCTCGTCGGGCAGTGCCAGCGTCCAGCTGCTTTCGTCGTGCAGAACGTTCTGCGCGAATCGCGTGGTCAGCTGCGCCAGCTGCTGCATCACCTGCGCGTGGCGGGCCTGGGCCTCGGGTGCGAGCTGGGCGCCGGCGCGCACGAAGTCGGTGTGCACGCGGTCGAGCAGGCGCTGCTGCTCGGCACTCAGGCCCAGCGTTTCCCGTCTTGCATGCAGCGCGGCCACGCGGGCGAAGAGCTTCGCGTCGTTGTAGACGGCGCTGTGGTGGGCGGCCATCGGCGCTGCCATCTCGCGCTGCACGGCCTGCAAGGCCGGGCTGGTGGCCGAGCTGTTGAGGTTGCTGAAGGTGGCGGCGATGCGCCCGAGCTGCCGGCCTGCGCGGTCGAAGGCGGCCAGCGTGTTCTCGAAGCTCGGCGCGGCGGCCTGTGCGGCGATGGCGGCGAGCTCTTCCCGGTGCTGCTGCATCGCCGCCTGCAGCGCTGGCGGGAAGTGCGCCGCTTGCAAGGCCTGGAAAGGCGGCAGGCCGTGCGGGGTGTGCCAGGGCTGCAGCAGCGGGTTGGGCTCGCTCATCGGTCGCCTCACTTGCCGTTGCGGATGGCGATCTCGTCTTCCTCGCGGTAGCGGCGGTCGCTGCAGTTGGCGATCCAGGCGGTGTCGTCGGCCTTGATCTTGTCGCGCTCGGCGTTGAGTTCGGCGTTGCGCTTGTTCCACGCGTCGGCGCGGTTGTTCAGCGCGGTGACCTTGGCGTTGTAGCCCTCCACCACACCCTTGGTGTCGGCCTCCAGCGCGGTGGCCTCGGTGCGCAGGGCGGCCAGGGCCTCGTTGAGCTCCTTGCTTTCCTTGGCGAAGTTCGCGCGGCGGCGGTCGGTGTTGGGACCGGGGCGCGGGTTGCTGTCGTTGAAGTCGGCCACCGTCTTGTTGAAGGTCTCGAGCTTGGTCTTGTGCTCGTTGAAGCGCGCGCTCAAGGCCTCGCTCTTGCCGCGCTGGCCTTCCAGCGCGTCGCGTGCCACCTTCACGGCCTCGCGGTCGGTCTCGATGGCCTTGCGCTCGGCTTCCATGGGCGCGCGCTGGCCGTCCAGCGTCTCCAGGCGCTTGGCGATGGTGTCGCGCTCGGCCAGGCAGGCGCGCAACTCGTCGCGCGTGAGGATGGGGCCGCTGTTGGCGACCACCGTGCCGCCCAGCGACTTCGTGCCCGCCTGCGCACCGGCGCTGGGGGCTGGCGTGGCGGCCGGTTTGGCCGTGCTGGTCTTGGCCGGTGCGGCGGGCTTGGCTGCCGCAGGCTTGGCGGGGGCCGCCGGCTTCGCCGGGGCTGCAGGGGTCTGGGCGGGGGCGGTGCCCGCAAACGCCAGGCAAACGCCGGCGAGCACGAGGGTCTGGACCTTCATCGTCTTTCCTTGGATGTTCATTGCCGGGCGCGCCGGCCAGGGTGCGAATGATGCCACCCGGCCGCGGCCGGCCGCCGCTGTGGCACAGTGCTCGGCTTTGCGCCCCTGCGGCGCCGGAAGCCTGCCTTGCCGAAACCGCCCGCCGTGACTTGCCGCCAACCCCAGCGCGGAGCCCGCTGATGGCCATCAAGGCCACCGTGCACAAGGCGACGCTGCAGATCGCCGACATGGATCGCAACCTCTACGCCACCCACCAGGTGACGCTGGCGCGCGAGCCCTCCGAAACCGACGAACGCATGATGGTGCGGCTGCTGGCCTATGCGCTGCACGTGCCGGCCGACGACCACGACGGGGCGCTGGCCTTCGCGCGCGGCGCCGCCGATGCCGAGGAGCCCGACCTCTGGCAGCACAGCCTCTCGGGCGAGGTGCGGCAGTGGATCGAGGTCGGCCAGCCCGACGAGCGCCGCCTCGTGCGCGCCGCCGGCCGGGCCGACCGCGTGCTGCTCTACACCTACAGCAGCGCGGCCCACATCTGGTGGGCCGGCGTGCAGAACAAGCTGACAAGGCTGAACAACCTGTGGGTGTGGCAGTTGCCCGCCGCGCAGAGCCAGGCCCTGGCCGAACTGGCCGCCCGCAGCATGCAGCTGCAGGTGACGGTGCAGGACGGGCAGGTCTGGATAGGGAACAACGAACGCAGTGTTGAAGTCCACCCCGCCCCGCTGAAGGCGCCCACCTCGAAGTACTGAGCATGAAACTCCATCAACTCTTCCCTGCGCTGGCCTTGGGCCTTGCGCTGAGCCAAGCCGCCATGTCCCAGACCCCGCAGACCTCGCCCACGGCCACCGACCCCTACCTCTGGCTCGAAGACGTGCAGGGCGAGAAGGCGCTGGCGTGGGTGCGCGAGCGCAATGCCGAAAGCGAAGGCCTGCTGCAGGCGCGCCCGGGCTTCGACAAGCTCAAGACCAGCCTGCGCGAGGTGCTCGACAGCCGTGAGCAGATTCCCTACGTCACGCGCCGCGGCGACTGGCTCTACAACTTCTGGCGCGACGCGGCCAACCCGCGCGGCCTGTGGCGCCGCACCACGTTGGCCGAGTACCGCAAGCCGCAGCCGAAGTGGGAGACGGTGATCGACGTCGATGCCCTGGGCAAGGCCGAGAAGGAGAACTGGGTCTGGAGCCGCAGCAGCTGCCTGGGCCCCGACTACCGCCGCTGCCTGATCGCGCTGTCGCGCGGCGGCGCCGACGCCACGGTGGTGCGCGAGTTCGACACCGTCACCAAGACCTTCATCGAAGGCGGCTTCACGCTGCCCGAAGCCAAGAGCAACGTCGAGTGGATCGACGAGAACAACATCTATGTCGGCACCGATTTCGGCGCCGGCTCGCTCACCGATTCGGGCTACCCGCGCGTCGTCAAGCAGTGGAAGCGCGGCACGCCGCTGGCCAGCGCCGTCACGGTCTTCGAGGGCGAGGCGAAGGACGTGGCCGCCTACGTCAGCGTCGACAAGACGCCGGGCTTCGAGCGCACGCTGATGGGTCGCGCCGTCACCTTCTACAGCGACGAGCTCTTCCTGCTGCAGGGCGGCAAGCCGGTGCGCATCGACAAGCCCGCCGACGCCAAGCTGAGCTTCTGGCGCGAGTTCGTGCTGATCGAGCTGCGCAGCGACTGGACCATCGGCAAACGCACCTGGCCGCGCGGAGCCCTGCTGGCGGGCAATGCGGCGGCTTACCTCAAGGGTGAGCGCCGCTTCGACGCCATCTTCCTGCCCAGCGCCACGCGTTCGCTGGCGAGCTTCGGCGCCACCAAGAGCAAGCTGCTGCTGGACGTGCTGGACAACGTGGCCACCCGCATCGAAGAGTGGCAGCCCGCCACGCAGCCCGGCACCAAGGGCTGGCGCAAGCGCGACGTGAAGGCCCCCTACCCCGGCAGCCTGGGCGTGACGCCGCTGCACGACCCGCTGCTGAAGGACGACCCGCTGGCCGAGGCCTACTTCATGAACGTGGCCGATTTCCTGCAGCCCGACACGCTGCAGCTCGGCCGCACCGGCAGCGATGCGCGCGAGGTGCTGAAGTCGCGCCCCAGCTTCTATGACGCCACCGGCATGCGCGCCGAGCAGCGTTTCGCCACCAGCAAGGACGGCACCAAGGTGCCCTACTTCGTAATCTGGCCCAAGGGCGCGAAGGCCGATGGCAAGAACCCGACGCTGCTCTACGGTTACGGCGGCTTCGAGGTCTCGCTCACGCCCTGGTACTCGGGCGGCATCGGCCGCGCCTGGACGGGCCAGGGCGGCGTCTACGTGCTGGCCAACATCCGCGGCGGCGGCGAGTTCGGCCCGGGTTGGCACCAGGGCGCCATCCTCGCCAGCAAGCAGAAGAGCTACGACGACTTCGCCGCCGTGGCCGAAGACCTCATCGCCCAGAAGATCACCAGCCCGCAGCACCTGGGCATCCAGGGCGGCAGCAACGGCGGCCTGCTGGTGGGCGCGGTGATGGTGCAGCGGCCCGAGCTGTTCAATGCCGTGGTCTGCCAGGTGCCGCTGCTGGACATGCAGCGTTTCCACAAGCTGCTGGCCGGCGCCAGCTGGATGGCCGAGTACGGCAACCCCGACAAGCCGGAAGACTGGGCCTTCATCTCGAAGTACAGCCCCTACCAGAACGTGAAGCCGGGCGTGAAGATGCCCAAGGTGCTGTTCACCACCAGCACGCGCGACGACCGCGTGCACCCCGGCCACGCCCGCAAGATGGCCGCGAAGATGCGCGAGCAAGGCCACCCGCTGCTGTACTGGGAGAACATCGAAGGCGGCCACGGCGGCGCGGCCGACAACGGCCAGCGCGCGCAGATGATGGCGCTGGAGTACACCTTCCTCTGGATGCAGTTGGCCGGGAAGTGACTTGATCCCGTGGCTCGAGCCCGGCCAGCCCCTGCCCCCCGCCAGCACGGCGCTGGGGCCGGACAGCGATGCGCCTGGGCTCGTGGCCGCGGGTGGGGGTCTGGCGCCTGAGCGGCTGGAAGAGGCCTACCGCAGCGGGCTCTTCCCCTGGTACAGCGCCGGCCAGCCGGTGCTGTGGTGGAGCCCCGAGCCGCGCATGGTGCTGCCCACGGCGGCCTTCAGGCTCAGCCACAGCCTGAAGAAGACGCTGCGCCGCTTCCGGCGCACGCCGGGTTGCGAGATCCGCTTCGACAGCGCCTTCGAGGCCGTCATCCAGGCCTGCGCCGGCACGCCGCGCGAAGGCCAGGACGGCACCTGGATCGTGCCGGCCATGGTGGCCGCCTACACCGCCTGGCACCGCGCCGGGCGCGTGCACAGCGTGGAGACCTGGGTCGACGGGCAGCTCGTGGGCGGCCTGTACTTCGTGGCCATCGGTCGCATGTGTTTCGGCGAATCGATGTTCGCGCACCGCACGGACGCTTCGAAGATCGCGCTGGCCGCCTTCGTCGCCGCCGCGCGCGCGCGCGGCGTGGCGCTCATCGACTGCCAGCAGAACACGCGGCACCTGGCCAGCTTCGGCGCGCACGAAATCCCGCGCCGTGAATTCCTGGCCCACGTCACCGCAGCCGCGGGGTCGGCAGAGGTGCAGCCCTGGGCCTATGATGAAGCGGCTTGGCGGCTGCTGGACGAAGCGGCCTGATGCCGCCAAAAGCCGCTCCACCCCGGCGCCCACTGCCTGAGCCTCGCCGCTGAAACCCCGCCCGTGACGCACCCCCAGGAACTGCCGCTGCGGTCCTTGCAGTTCTATGCAACGGCCCCCTATCCCTGCAGCTACCTGCCCGACCGGCAGGCGCGTTCGCAGGTGGCCACGCCCAGCCACCTGATCCACGCCGACACCTATTCGGGCCTGGTGGCCAACGGTTTCCGGCGCAGCGGCCTGTTCACCTACCGCCCCTACTGCGACGGCTGCCGCGCCTGCGTGCCGCTGCGCGTGCCGGTGGCCGGCTTCACGCCCACGCGCAGCCAGCGCCGCTCGGTCAAGCAGCACCAGGGCCTGAAGGCGCGTGTGCTGCGCCTGGGCTTCGTGCCCGAGCACTACCAGCTCTACCTGCGCTACCAATCCGGCCGCCACAGTGGCGGCGGCATGGACCACGACAGCGTCGACCAGTACACGCAGTTCCTGCTGCAGAGCCGTGTCAACAGCCGCATGGTCGAGTTCCGCGAGCCGGCCGGCGATGACGGCCTGCCCGGCGCGCTGAAGATGGTGTCCATCCTCGACGTGCTGAGCGACGGCATCTCCGCCGTCTACACCTTCTACGAACCCGAGCCCCACACCAGCTACGGCACCTACAGCGTGATGTGGCAGATCGAGCAGACGCGCCAGCTCAAGCTGCCGCACGTCTACCTGGGTTACTGGATCGCGCAGAGCCCGAAGATGGCCTACAAGCAGCAGTTCCGCCCGCACCAGCTGCTGGTGGACGGCCGCTGGCAAGCCGAGGCCGAGGTGAGGTCTGCCGATGCTGCGGCGGCCCACCGCGGCGGCGTCTAGCGCTTCTCGCCGCTCTCGGCCGCTCCCGGCCGGCGCAGCGACTTGTCAGCCGGCGTTTTGCGCCGGCGCTGGCGCGGCCGGCGGGCCGGCATGCAGCTCGTCCAAGCCGATCGGCTTGACCTCGGCGATGGGCTGCCAGTCCGGCAGCTCCAGGATGTCGGCCATCGGCTCCCAGGTCCGGTCCTCGCAGTCGACGACGGGCGCGTCGGCAGCACCTGCACCCATCTCGGCGTTGGCGGCGGTCTGGGCGCGCTCGGTCCAGTGGCTCATGGTGCAGGCTCCGTGTTCAGGGCCGCTGCGAGCGCGGGCCCCAGTGGCCGGCAGGCCATTGCGGCACCTCCGGCCGCGCCAGGCCCGTGCGCCCGCGCGCGGGTTCGGCCAGGCCCAGCGCATCGATCTCGCGCTCCAGTTCCGGCGGCGCCAGCGGCGGGCCGGGCAGGCGCGCGCGCACCCTCTCGTAGACCATCAGAAGCCGCGCGGCGCTGCTGAGTTCGCGTACGGCGAGCAACTCGCCGATCCAGTCGAGACGTGCATCCTGGTCCCAGCGCGGGCCAAGTGCGGTGCACAGGTCGGTGAACAGCGCGATGCCGTGCTGGTCGGTGATGCCCAGCCGTTGCGCGCGCTGCACGCAGTGGCGCACGAAGCGCAGGCCCTTGGCCGTGGCCAGCAGCGCTTCATGCTCGGGGAACACGCCAGCCACATGCGCGGCCAGGCGGCGCAGGTACTCCTCGAACACCGGCTCGCGCAGCGCATGCAGCTGGGCGCGGCGGATCTTCAGGTGCGCTTGCGGCATCGGGCGCTGGGCTTCAGGGCGTGCGCGGCGAGACCGTCAGGCCCACGACCACCGGCCCGGACGCCACCTCGTCGGAAAACGCATACAGGTACCACGTCTGCTGCACGCCGGTGAAGCCGCGCAGTTCGCGCAGGTCGATCGCGAAGCTGCCGGTTCCCACGGGACGCGTGCCGTTGTGGTCGATGGGATCGTGCACCGGCAGCACCAGCCGCCACACCGAAGGGCCGCCGCCCACGTCGCCCACCGCCACCAGCGTGACCGGCACCACCGCCTGCGGCAGCGCCGGCGGCGCCCCCGTCCCGGCGGCGCGGGCGGCGGCTGCGAACTGGGCGTGGATCTCCTCGGTGCCCGGCCGCGGCGGGCCGGGCGGCAGCAGGTGGCGCCGCAGCAGTGGCAGCCGGAAGGCGCCGCGCAGCACGCAGGGCGCACCGGCATCGAGCACGCACACCCGCGGGGCCGTCAGCTGCAGGCCGGTCTTGGACGGCACGGCCGGCGTCTGCGCGCCGCGCTGCTGCGGCAGCGGCCCGCCGGGCGCGGGCACCAGCGCCGGCACGCGCGTGCGGTTGGCGGCTTCCTGCTGGTAGCGTTCCACCGCCGGGTCGGGCGGGCGCGCGCTGGTGAGCTCGATCAGGCGCGGCGGTGTCAGCTCGTCGAGCAGGATCATCCGCGCCAGGTAGCGGCCCGGCTCCCAGGGCAGGTTCAGGCGTTCGCGCAGGTCGATCGTGTAGGCGTCGTTGCCCACCGCGTCCTGCACCGGCGCCGAGCGGTCGATCGGCGGCAGCGGCGCGGTCTCGTCCTCGATCGGCGGCACTGCCGCGGCGGCCACCGTGATGTTGTTGTCCAGGTCGGTGGCCAGCACGACGGCGAAGCGCTCGTAGGGGCGGTCGCGGAACGAGCGGCTGTCGCCCACGTGGAGCGCCTGCGTCGGCAGCGACTCTCGGGTCTCGAGCGGCACCCGCGTCGGCGCATCGAACAGCAGCACGTTGCGGCGTGCCGCCTCCAGCGGCGCGGCCACCTGCCGCCGCGTGCGCTCGGGGTCGGACCAGAAGTCGGCGTCGTCGAGCTGCAGCGGGCCGGTCTGGGTCATCGTGGCGCCTCCATGCGGCCTGGTCGGGGCACCGGGGCCGATGCATGCGGCCAGCGCGGCTGCCAGGCAAGCGGCCAGCGCGGCAGCGCGGGCGGTTTGGTGCACGTGGGGGCTCCCGTGGTCAAGTGAGTTCCTTTCCGCGCAGGATGTCCTGGCACTGCGGGCAAAAGCTCATGCGGCGCCGGCTGCTGTCGTCGCGGCCGCCCGAGCCGTACAGGAAGCACTTGCAGGCCTGGCTCGTGGTCCAGTTGAACGGGTCGGTGCCCTTCTGCGCGTCGCTCAGGCCGTAGGCGCAGTGGCCGCCGTTGTGCCCGTGGCCCGTGTAGTAGTGGCCGAGCGTGCCGTTGTGGGGGTAGACGGCATCGGCCTCGTCGATCTTCTTGGCCGCCGGGATGCCCGGAACGCCATGCGCCGGCGCCGCCAGGCCCAGGCGGTGCGCCCCTTCGTGCATGACGGTCTCGCTCACGCACTCGGGCGCTGCCGGGCCCTCGGTGCCCAGCTTGATCACGACCCAGGGGTTGTTGGCGTTGCCATTGATCTTCACCTGGTGCTCGAACTTGAAGTACACGTCGATGGGGCACTGCGTGTCGCTCAGCGCCCCGGCCAGGCTGCCCGGGTCGTCGGGGTTGACGGCGGGCAGGTCGACCGCGATGCGCTGCGCGTGGCTGCGGCCCATGTTCACGGTGGCGGCCCAGTCCAGCGGCCCGGTGCGGCAGGCGCCGGCGGCCGTCAGTCCGAGGTGCTTGTACAACTGCGGCGCGGCGGTGCCCATCTGGTTCTGGATGTGCGCCCGCACGGCGTCGAAGCGTGCGTTGCGGTTGGCGTTGCCGCCGAAGCCGGTGATGCGGAACCGGAGCTCGAAGCCGTGCGGCCGGACCTTCGCGTCGGTCCACAGGCTGGCCAGCCAGGCGTTGATGGCGGACTTGGCGGCGCCATCCAGCGTGGTGGGCGTGTTGCCGATCAGCGGGTTCTTGAACACCACCGTGCAGGGCGCCGGGTTCTGCGTGAGCTCCTCGATGCGCAGGCGGCGGTCCTTGCTGGTGCCGTCGATCGTGGGGTCGTCCACGTCGGTTTCGAAGTCGTAATCGGCCGGGCCCTGGTAGTCGGTCGGCCGCGCGATGTTGGCCGTCCACTTGAGCGCGATGATGGTGTCGGCCGCAGCCCGCGTGCGGTTGGCCGAGACCGGGTGCCACACACAGCTGCTGGAGACGGTGGTGGCCAGGTCGAGGTCGGCTTCGGCCGTGGTGGTGGTGATCGTGCGCTCGCGGTCAGGGTGCCCCTTGCTGGCGCCGTCGCTGACGAAGATGTCATCGCACAGCAGCACGGTCATGCAGCGCGACCCCTTGCCGTTGTCGAAGGCCTTCGGCGGCGTCTGCATCGTCAGCCGCGTCAGCAGGTAGCGCTTGTCCGGCCCGCTGGTCTGGCCGAAGAACTCGCGGGGCAGCACCGAGCCCTTGCCCGCGGTGGTGGCCTCGAGCTCGGTGAACGAGAAGCTCTTGTGGATCTCGTACTCGGTGAAGGTGGTCAGGCCCGAGTCGGTGATGACGGTGCGCCCGGCGGCCGGGAAGTCGCGCATGCTGACGCCGCCCACGACGCGCGTGTTCATGACCATGAAGTCGGGCGCCATCAGTTCGTACCAGCGCTTGCGCCAGTTGGTGAAGGTCAGCGTCGGGCCGTTGCAGGCCGGCGTGCTGCCGAGCGACACCGTGCAGGTGTCACCCCCGGCCAGACCGAGCGCGAGCTTGAACTTGCCCACGCCCCCGGCGAGCGCCAGGTCCACCTTGCCGGTGTATTCCCACTGCGCGTCGGTGGCAGCCTCCTTCACGGCAGCACGGCTGAGCAGGTTGAGCCCGTCGGCCAGTTCGGTCTTGGGGGTGTTGCGCAGGCTCTTCTTGCCGCCGGGGCCGCTGAAGACGACCTTCACGTACACGTAGATGCCCGCCTGCCCCAGCGGCTTGGTGATGGTGTTGCCCGAGGTGGGGTCGCGGTCGCCGTCCACGCCGACGGTCACCTCCACCGTGTCGCCCAGGCCGTCGGTGCCCTTGAGCGCCGGGTCGGCGTCCATGTTGACCCACTGGATGATCTGGCCGTCGCCCGGCCGCTTGGGCTTCACGAACTCGGGCGTGAAGTTGACGCGGCCGGTGGACTTCAGCTCGCGCAGCTTGCCGTTCTGCGCAGCCGGCACACCGATGAACTCGTACGGGTCCAGCGCTTCCAGCGTGAAGGGCTTGCCGGCCTCGAGCTTGAACTCCAGCGTTGCCGGGTCATCGCCCTCGGTCACGAGGTTGCTGCCGGTCTGCGCGCCGCCCTGCATCACCTTGAACTTGAAGTTCTTCAGCGGCTTGGTGTCGTCCTCGTTGCGCGTGGTGAGCTTGGCCTTGCGCGGCCAGACGTGGATCTCGTCGTCGAGCTTGTACTCCTCGCCGTCGGCAATGGCCTTGTAGGTGACGACATAGTGCGTCTTGTCGTCGGGCACCAGCGGCGGCACGTACTTGGCGGTGGCCGCCTTGCCCGCGCGGGCGCGCGGGTCGGCCACCACGGCGCCGTCGATACGATGCTTCTCGGCGCCGTCGTGGTAGACGACGAAGGTCACCGACGAGCCGGCGGGCTTGCCCTGCTTGAGCAGACAGATGAGGCCGATTTCCGATTCCGTTTCGGCGGCGACCTTCTTGCACTCGTAAGTGTGACGCGGCATGCAGACTCCGGCGACGTGGGTGCGAGCTGCGGCGGCGCAGCGTGCGGGCGTCATCCGGACGACGCAACCACCGCTTGATCTTAGCCCGCTGGCGGTTGCCAGGGTAGTGCCCGGCAGGCCCCTGCGCCGGCAGGCAGGGCTGCACAGCAGACGCCCGCCCCTTCGTGCCCCCGCTCGATCGGCAGCATGCAGGGCTAGGCCAGCCCCCTCTGCCGCGCTGCAGGGCATTCAGCACTGGGGCCTGGGTCGCGCGATGCTGCCGGGCCGCGCGCGCAACGGCCCAGGCCGCACCTGGATCCAGGGCCGGGTTCGGGACTGCCGCGCGATCGATGGCGGCAGCGCCGTCATGGACCGGCCCGTGTGGAGCAGGTTCAGGCGCAGGTGGCGGCTGAGGAACCGCAACCGATGCAGCAGCCTGCACGCGCGCTCGGCCTTGCGCATGGCGTTCACCGGTTCGGCCAGGATGGCGAAGACGACGCTCTTGCCGGTGCCGGGCTGCCCCTGGAAGTGCATGCACTGGCGCCTCTCGACGAAGCCCAGGCCCGCCTGCGCCAGCACCCGGTTGCGAACGGGGCGGGGCTGAGAGCTGAAGTCGTAGAGCGAGACGGCCGACAACGTGAAGCCGGCTCACCCTGAAGCCGACAGTGCCCTGCACCGAGGGGTGCAGGGACTTCGAGCGCACGAGACTAGCGTTCGGCTGCCGCCCAGCGCTGCTGGCCATCCACCGCCGCACGGCCCTCGGCCTGCAGCTTCAGCAGGTGCGCCAGCAACGAACGCTGCGCCACGCCGTGCAAGGCCACCGGCACGTCGTCGTAGACCGTGCCCACCAGTTCAGCCAGCGTGCCAGGGCCGGCCTGCTGCAGGCCCTGCGCCACCTTGGCCTCGCGCTTCAGGCGGTGGGCGATCAGGGCGCGCAGCACCGCGTGCGGTTCGGCCACCAGGTAGCCGTGGCCCGGGGCCAGCCAGTCCAGCGGCGCTTGCAGCAGTTCGTGCAGCGAGGCGAGGTAGACCGCCATGTCGCCATCGGGCGGGTTGATGACCACCGTGCTGCCCTGCATGACGTGGTCGCCGGTGAATAGCAGGCGTTCTTCTTCCAGCAGGTAGCACAGGTGGTTGCTGGCATGGCCCGGCGTGTGCCACACGCGCAGCGTGGCGCCCTCGCCGCAAGCGATGCGTTCGCCGTGCTGCGGCACGTGGTCGGGGCGGAAGGTCTCGTCCTGCCAGGCCGGGTGGTCGGCCACGCGGCCCCACACCGGCGCGCCCGTGGCGGCGGCCAGCGCGGCGGCACCGGGCGAATGGTCGCGGTGGGTGTGCGTGACGAGGATGCGTTCCAGCCGCCCGCCGCGCTCGGCCAGCGCCGCCAGCAGGGCCTGCAGGTGCGGTGCGCTCTCGGGGCCGGGGTCGATGGCCGTCCAGCCGCTGCCCGCTGCGCCGCCGCCCACCAGGTAGGTGTTGGTGCCCGGCCCCGTCATCGGGCCCGGGTTGGGCGCGGTGATGCGCAGCACGCGCGGCGACAGCGCCACCACGCGGCCGGCCACCAGCGTGGCGTGGGCCTCGCCGTGGCCCTGCGGGTCTAGCCGGCCGATCTCGGCATAAGGCAACTCGTGCGGCAGCACCACGCCCGGGCCGCGGGCCGTGAGCGCGCGGCGCGGCTCCACCAGCGGCACGGCGCCGCGCGCGGCGCGCTCGGCCATGGCGGCCAACGCAGCATCGACATCGCGGTAGCCGCCCAGTTCCTTCAGCAACTCGCGCGTCACCGGCAGCAGCTTCAGCCCCAGCGCCTGGTCCAGCGCCTGCGCCGGGCGCAGCCACATCAGCGCCACGGCCTCGCCGTGGTCCACCTCGGCCTGCTGGCCGGCCGGGGCGCGCACGGCGAAGAAACGCGTGTCGAAGCGCTTGGGCGCGCCGCGCGGCGTGAGCCAGTGCGCGGCGTAGACCAGGCCTCGCAGATCGGGCTGCACACCGGTGGCCTGGCAGAAATCGAAGAAGCTGGCTTCACCCGACTGCAGGCGGTCGCGCCAGGGGTGCAGCGCAGCGAGGTCGGGCGCGCCCGTGGCCAGCAGCAGGCCGGCTTCCTCGAAGGTCTCGCGCACCGCGGCGATGAAGTAATCGAGCCCGCCGGCCGCGACGCCCAGCTGTGCGCTGGCTTCGGCGTCGCCGGGCCCCAGGCACAGCGCATGCGCGGCGTGGTCGCGTGCATCGAGCTGGCCGCCGGGGAAGACGGCGGCGCCGCTGCGCTGGTCGCCGTCGCGCTCGGCGCGGCGCAGCATCAGCACTTCCACGCCTTCGGCGGCATCGCGCAGCAGCAGCAGCGAGGCCGAGGGTCGCGTGCCGGGCGGCGGTTCGTAGGACGGGGCGTTCATCGCAATGCTCCAGCCGCGCGCAGCGCGGCGATCTCGGTCTCGGAAAAGCCGGCCTCTTGCAGCAGCGTTTCGCCATCGGCGCCGATGGCCGGCGGCGGGCGCAGCGGCCCGGCGGGCGTGCGGCTGAAGCGCGGGGCCGGCGCCGGCTGCACCAGGCCGCCGACCGTGGCGAAGGCACTGCGCGCCAGCGCATGCGGGTGCGTGGCGGCCTCTTCGAAGCTCAGCACGGGCGCAAAACACACGTCGCGGCCTTCCAGCCGTTCGCACCATGCGCTGCGGCTGTGCTGCTTCACGGCCGCGGCGATGGCTGCGCGCATAGCAGGCCACAGGCGGCGGTCGTGCTGACCGTGCACGAAAGCGTAGTCCAGGCCCAGCGCTTCGGCCAGTTGGGCGAAGAACTTGGGCTCCAGCGCCGCCAGGGCGATGTGCTGGCCGTCGGCGGTTTCGTAGGTGTCGTAGAACGGCGCGCCGCCGTCCAACAAGTTCTGGCCTCGCTCGGCCCGCCAGCCGCCAGCGCCCTGCAGGCCCCAGAAGAGGGACGCCAGCGAAGCCGCGCCGTCGACCATGGCCGCGTCCACCACCTGCCCCAGGCCCGAGCGCTGGCGCTCGAACAGCGCGGCCAGCACGCCGAAGGCCAGATACAGCGCGCCGCCGCCGTAATCGCCCACCAGGTTCAGCGGCGGCACGGGTTTGCCGCCAGCCGGGCCGATGGCGTGCAGCACGCCGGTGAGCGCGATGTAGTTCAGGTCGTGCCCGGCCGTCTGCGCCAGCGGGCCGGTCTGGCCGTAGCCCGTCATGCGGCCGTAGACCAGGCCCGGGTTCAGCGCGTGGCAGTCGGCCGGGCCGAGGCCGAGTTTCTCGGTGACGCCAGGGCGCAGGCCTTCCAGCAGCACGTCGGCGCGTTCGATGAGGCGCAGCGCAGCGGCGCGGCCGGCGGGCTGTTTCAGGTCGAGCGCGATGCTGCGCCGGCCGCGGGCGTTGATGTCGCGCTCGGGCGGCAGGTCCAGGCCCAGGCCGCTGGCCTCGGGGCGGTCGATGCGCAGCACTTCGGCGCCCAGGTCGGCCAGCAGCATGCCGGCCAGCGGCACGGGGCCGATGGCGGCGAGTTCGATGACACGGAGGCCTTGCAGCGGCCCGGCAACTTGCATGGTGGGGGAGTGTGCCGCAGCGCGCCGCGGCCTACAGTTCGAACGCCCTGCCCCAACCCAGGCCCCCAGGAGACGCGCATGCCCCCACCCCCCGCCGGCCGCCGCCATGTGGAAGACGCCCGCCCGCTGCCCGTGTTCGCGGGTGCGCTGCGCGACGAACTGCAGGAACACGCGCTGCAGCGCGCCGACTTCTTCTTCTACTTCGTGGTCACGATGAAGATCGTGGTGGCCGAGATCAACCGCCAGCGCGCACGGCAGCAGCAACCCTCGCTGCCCGACGCCCACTTCGTGCTGGCCAAGGCCACCGACCAGATCGGCAGCGGCCTGCGCAACGACGACGAGCCGGCCTACACCGCCTTCGACCCCAAGGACGAGAAGGTGGTGGACAAGCCCACGACGATGTTCACGCGCGCCGACGCCGCGCATTTCTGCAACCTGGGCCTGGCGCTGAACTTCGCCGAGGCCTGCCGCGCCACGGTCTTCACGCGCGACGGCTACGAGCGCCTGAAGGTGCATGCCGGCGCGACCAAGCTGCTGCCGCAGCAGGTGAACATCGGCCCCGACCGCAAGCTCGACGTGCTGCACGCCGAACTCGCGCCGCGCATGCTGAACGACGGCGGGCTGATCTTCACGCGCGACCGCGTGGCCAGCTACCGCAGCGCGGCGGTCGAAACGCTGGAAAGCTACCGGAAGGCCAAGGCCGCCAAGGGACTCAAGGGCCTGGCCGCCTGCGCGCAGTGTTACCTCGACATGTACGCGAGCAAGGACTTCGAGGGCCGCGTCTACCGCCGCGTCTACCCCGAGATTCTCGGCCTGTGCGAGAGCTCACCCGTGTTCCGCGGGCAATCACACCTGTTCTACCGCTAGGCCTCTCGCTGCCGGGCCGCCTGCAGCGGCTGCTGCACCGGCGCCGCCGCCCAGTACGGGCTGGCCTGCACGACGTCGCCCACCACCACGATGGCCGGGCTGGCCAGGCCTTCGCGCTGCACCGTGGCCACCAGTTCGCCCAAGGTGCACAGCGCCTGCCGCTGGCGCGGCGTGTGCGCGCTGCAGACCACGGCTGCGGGCGTGTGTTCCGGCAGGCCGCCGGCCTGCAGGCCCTGCACGATGCGGCCCAGGCGCGCCACGCCCATGTAGACCACCAGCGTGAGGCCGCAGCGCGCCAGCGCGGGCCAGTCGGGTTCCAGGTCATCGCCCTCGCCGGTGTGGCCCGTCACCAGCACCACGCCGCGCGTGTGGCGGCGGTCGGTCACGGGCAGGTCCAGGGCTGCCGGGCCCGCCAGCCCGGCGGTGAGACCGCTGACCACCACCACCGGAACGCCGGCGGCACGCAGGGCGTCGGCCTCTTCACCGCCGCGGCCGAAGACGAAGGGGTCGCCGCCCTTCAGGCGCACCACACGTTCGCCGCGCTGGGCCTCGGCCACCATCAACCGCTCGATGAAGGCCTGCGGCGTGCTCGCGCAGCCGCCGCGTTTGCCAACGTGCACCACGCGCGCGCTGCGGCGCAGGAACTTGAGCACGCCGGGGTGCACGAGGTCGTCCACCAGCGCCACGGTGGCCTGGCGCAAGGCCTTGATGGCCTTGAGCGTGAGCAGTTCGGGGTCGCCAGGGCCGGCGCCGACGAGGTGCACGGGGTGCGGGGTGGCGGTGTTCATGCCAAGGTCTCCTGCGGCGCGCTGGCCGCCTGCGGTGGGGCGCAGGGCGTGCGCTGCAGCAGGCCCTTCACGGCCGGCAGGCAGCTGCCGCAGCGCGTGCCGCAGTGCAGCGCCTGCTGAACCGCCTGCAGGCGCTGGGCCGGCGTGCCGTCGGCCTGCGCCGCGGCTTGCACGATGCGTGCTTCGCTGACGTCGAAACAGGCGCACACCTGCGGGCTGCGCGGCGCGCGCTGGGCCAGCATGTCCGGCGGCACCGCGCGCGCGGCCAGCAAGGCGCGGCCGTAGGCGGCAGCGGGTTCGCGGCCCAGCAGCAGCGGCAGCACCCAGGCGTCGGCCGCGGTGTCGCCGGCCAGCAGGTAGGCGCGCAGCGTGCCGTCGGGCCGCAGCGCGAGGCGGCGGGTCTGGCCGAGGCGCGGGTCGGCGTACTGCAGCAAGGGGCCTTGGGCCGGGTCCAGGCCGAGCGCAGCGGCCACGGCTTGCAGCAGTGCGGGTTCTGCCGTGGCTGGCAAAGCAGCGCGCCAGCGCAGGCCGGCTTCGGCCGGCGCCGTGGCCAGCGCCTCGGCCTCGGCGGGATCGAACTCGCGCCCGAAGGGCACGCAGTGCGCGTAGCCGCCCGCGGCCTCGATGGCGGCAAAGACCGCACGCAGGGCCTCGCGGCGCGCCCAGGCCTGCTCGGCCGGCCACCAGGCACCGCCGGCCATCTGCCACGGCAAGGCCGCGGGCTCCAGGCGCACGGCGGCGTGTTTCAGTTCGGGCTGGTGGGAGGTGGGGCAGACGCTGTCGCTGGTGAGCGTGTTGACCCCGCCGCCGCTGAGCCACTCACCGCCCCAGTGCATGGCGATGAAGGCCTGTGCGGGCGCCACCGCTTCGCTGGGCGCCACGGGCAGCACCAGGGCGCCGCGGCGCGAGGCCACGCGCACCAGTTTGCCCGGCAGCCAGCGGCGGCGCGCAAGTTCCTGCGGGTGCAGTTCCAGCACCGGCTCGGGGCTGTGCGCAAACAGCCGGCCCAGCGTGCCGGTGCGGCTGGCGCCATGCCACTGGTCGCGCAGGCGGCCGGTGTTCAGGGCGACGGGGTAGCGTGCGTCGCGCGGCTCGGCCACGTTGCGCCAGGCCGGCGCGACAAAACGCGCACGGCCGTCGGGCGTGGGGAAGACGCCATCCGCGTACAGCCGTGCGGCGCCCGTGGTCTCGCCTTCGCGCAGCGGCCATTGCTGCGGGGCGGCTTCCAACTGCGCGTAGCTCAGGCCGGTGATGTCGAGATCACGGCCGCGCGTGCTCTCGCGGTGCTCGTTCCACACGTCTTCGGCGCTGCGGTAAGGGAAGAGCGTTTCGCCCTGCCAGCCCGGCCAGCGCGCCGGCGGGCGCAGCTTCTCCAGGCGCTGGGCCACATCCGCCGCGATGGCCCAATCGGCGCGCGCCTGCCCCGGCGCCGGCACCGCGGCCCGCACGCGGCTGATGCGGCGTTCGCTGTTGGTGACGGTGCCTTCTTTCTCGCCCCAGGTGCTGGCCGGCAGCAGCAGGTCGGCATAACCCGCCGTGGCAGTGGTGGTGTAGGCCTCTTGCAGCACCACGAACTCGGCGCGCTGCAGCGCGCGGCGCACCACGGCCTGGTTGGGCAGGCTCTGCGCGGGGTTGGTGCAGGCGATCCACAGCGCGCGGATCTCGCCCTCGGCCGCGGCCTCGAACATCTGCACAGCACTCTTGCCGCGCACCGCCGGCACGACTTGCACGCCCCAGAAGGCGGCCACCTCTTCGCGGTGCGCGGGGTTGGCCAGGTCGCGGTGCGCGCTGAGCAGGTTGGCAAGGCCGCCCACCTCGCGCCCGCCCATGGCGTTGGGCTGGCCGGTCAAGGAGAACGGGCCCGCGCCCGGGCGGCCGATCTGCCCCGTGGCCAGGTGCAGGTTGATGAGGGCGCTGTTCTTGTCGGTGCCGCTGCTGCTCTGGTTCAGGCCCTGGCACCACAGGCTGAGCGTGGGCGCGCGGGGGCCATCGGCTTGCACACCGGCGATCCAGCGCGCAGCCTGCACGATGTCTTCGGCCTTCAGCCCGCAGGTCTTGGCGGCCACCGCCGGGCTGAACTCGCGCACGCGGTCGCGCAGCGCCTCGAAGCCGGTGGTGTGGGCGGCGATGAAGGCGGGGTCCGTGAGGCCCTCCCACAGCATCACGTGCAGCAGCGCGTGGTAGAGCACCACGTCGGTGCCGGGCAGCAGCTGCAGGTGCAGGTCGGCCAGCGCGGCGGTTTCGGTGCGGCGCGGGTCGGCGACGATCCAGCGCTGCGCCGGGTTCGCGCGGCGCGCGTCTTCCAGGCGGCGGAAGAGCACCGGGTGCGCCCAGGCCATGTTGCTGCCGGTGATGAAGACGGTGGCGGCATGGTCCAGGTCTTCGTAGCAGTTGGGCGGCGCGTCGGCGCCCAGGCTCTGCTTGTAGCCGGCCACCGCGCTGCTCATGCACAGGCGCGAGTTGGTGTCGACGTTGTTGGTGCCCAGCAGGCCCTTGGCCAGCTTGTTGAAGACGTAGTAATCCTCGGTGAGCAACTGGCCCGAGAGGTACAAGCCCAGCGCGTCGGGCCCGCTTTCTTCGGCGATCTGCGCGAAGCGCTGCGCCACCTCGTCCAGCGCCACATCCCAGGCCACGGGCAAGAGGGGCTGGTCGCGCGCGGCGCGGCGCATCGGCTGCAATGCGCGCAGCTGCGGCTGCAGGTGGGCCGCCGCCGTGAGGTGCAGCGTCTGCCCCTTGGTGCACAGGCGCCCGAAGTTCGCCGGGTGATCGGGGTCGCCGCGCACGCCGGTGATCTGCGCGCCGCGGCTTTCGATCACCACGCCGCAGCCCACGCCGCAGTAGGGGCAGGTGCTGCGGGTGGCCTGCACGGGCGGCATGGGCTCAGCCGTGGGAGGCTTCGGCGGTGCTGTCCAGCGCCAGCTCGCGCAGCTCTTGCGCGTTCAGCAGCACCTGCCGGCCCTGCAGCTGCACCGCGAAGCTGGGCGTGCAGCCGCTGTCGGGCGCGCGGGCACAGCCGTCGGCCAGGCCGATCACCTGGTTGTGCAGCGGGCAGGCCACGCCGTCGGCGGTGACGATGCCTTGCGAAAGCGGCCCGCCCTTGTGCGGGCAGCGGTCGAGCAGCGCGAACACGCGGTCGTCGGCGGTGCGAAAGACCGCCACCGCGCCGCCCGCCGGCCGCGCCACGCGACGCGCGCCCAGGCGCGGGATGTCGTCGACGCTGCAGATGGGCACCCAGGTGCTGGCGGCGTTCATGCGGTCTCCTTCGCACCACCCAGCGCGGCGAGTTCGATCTGCACCTCGGGCTTGATGGGCTCGAACTGCCGCAGGTCGACCTGCGCCTTCTCGAACTCGAACCAGGGGTCGGGCTCGCCGTCCAGGCTGAACTGCAGGCGCTCCCACAAGGCCTTGCGGTTGGCGGCGTCGTCCAGCACCTTCGCCTTCACGTGCGCCATGCCCACGCGCGCCACGTAGTGAACGGTGCGCTCCAGGTACCAGCCCTCTTCGCGGTAGAGCTGCAGGAAGGCGCCGCTGTACTCCAGCACTTCCTCGGGCGTCTTCACCTTGATGAAGAACTGCCCCACCTCGGTCTTGATGCCCGCGTTGCCGGCGATGTGCAACTCCCAGCCCGAATCGACGCCGATCACGCCCACGTCCTTGATGCCGCTCTCCGCACAGTTGCGCGGGCAGCCGCTGACGGCCAGCTTCACCTTGTGCGGGGCGTACATGCGCCACAGCGCGCGCTCCAGGTCTTGCCCCATCTTCGTGCTGTCTTGCGTGCCGAAGCGGCACCACTCGCTGCCCACGCAGGTTTTCACCGTGCGCAGGGCCTTGGCGTAGGCGTGGCCGCTGGGCATGCCGATGGCCTGCCACACCGCGGGCAGGTCTTCCTTCTTCACGCCCAGCAGGTCGATGCGCTGGCCGCCCGTCACCTTGACGGCCGGGATCTTGAACTTGTCCACCGCGTTGGCAATGCGGCGCAGCTCGTCGGCGCTCGTCATGCCGCCCCACATGCGCGGGATCACGCTGTAGGTGCCGTCTTTCTGGATGTTGGCGTGGCTGCGTTCGTTGATGAAACGGCTTTGCGGGTCGTCCACGGACTCCTTGGGCCAGGTGCTCAGCAGGTAGTAGTTGACGGCCGGGCGGCAGCTGGCGCAGCCGTTGGGCGTGCGCCAGGCCAGCGCGCTGTAGACGCCGTCGATGGTGGTGAGGTGCTGGTCTTTGATCGCTTCTCGAACGGCCTGGTGGCCCAGGTCGGTGCAGCCGCACATCGCCTTGGTCTTGGGCGCGGCGCTGTAGTCGCCGCCGGCTGTGAACATCAGCAGCTGTTCCACCAGCCCAGTGCAGCTGCCGCAACTGGCACTCGCCTTGGTGTGCTTGCGCACCTCGTCCAGCGTGAACAGGCCCTTGTCCTTGATGGCCTTGCAGATGCTGCCCTTGGTGACGCCGTTGCAGCCGCAGACCTCGTCGGTGTCGGCCATGGCGGCGGCCTTGTTGTGGCCTTCGTGCCCGTGGTCGCCGAGGTTGTTCTCGCCGAACATCAGCTTCTCGCGGATGTCGGCCACGCTGCGGCCGTCGCGCAGCAGCCTGAAGTACCAGCTGCCGTCGGCGGTGTCGCCGTAGAGGCAGGCGCCCACGAGCTTGTCGTCGCGGATCACCAGCTTCTTGTAGACGCCGGCATAGGGGTCGCTGAGCACGATGTCTTCGCAGCCCTCGCCGCCCATGAAATCACCGGCCGAGAAGAGGTCGATGCCCGTGACCTTGAGCTTGGTGCTGGTCTGGCTGCCGGTGTAGCGGCCGATGCCGAACTGCGCCAGGTGCGTGGCGCAGACCTTGCCCTGCTCGAAGAGCGGCGCCACCAGGCCGTAGGCGATGCCGCGGTGCGCGGCGCATTCGCCCACGGCGTAGATGCGCGCGTCGGTGACGGTCTGCAGCGTGTCGCTGACGACGATGCCGCGGTGGCAGTGGATGTTCGCGCTCTCGGCCAGGGCGGTGTTCGGGCGGATGCCGGCGGCCATCACCACCAGGTCGGCCGGGATCTCGCGGCCGTCCTTGAAGCGCACGGCCATCACCCTTCCGTCCTTGTCGGGGATCAGCGCCTCGGTCTGCGCGCCCATCTCGAAGCGCAAGCCGCGCTCTTCCAGGCTCTTGCGCAGCAGCCCGCCGGCCACGTCGTCGAGCTGGCGCTCCATCAGCCAGGGCTGGATGTGCACCACCGTCACCTGCATGCCGCGCAGCATCAGGCCGTTGGCGGCCTCCAGGCCCAGCAGGCCGCCACCGATGACCACCGCATGCTTGTACTTCGTGGCCGCGTCGATCATGGCCTGCGTGTCGGCGATGTCGCGGTAGGCCAGCACGCCTGCCAAGTCCTTGCCCGGCACGGGCAGGATGAAGGGCAGGCTGCCGGTGGCCAGCAGCAGGCGGTCGTAAGGGGCCTCGGTGCCGTCGGCAGCGCGCACCACCCGCTTCACGCGGTCGATCTGCGTCACCGTCTTGCCGAGGTGCAACGTGATGCCGTGCTCGGCATACCAGCTCAGCGGGTTGAGCACGATCTCGTCCAGCGTCTGCTCGCCGGCGAGCACGGGGCTGAGCAGGATGCGGTTGTAGTTGGGGTGGGGCTCGGCGCCGAAGACGGTGATCTCGTACAGATCAGGCGCGATCTTCA
This sequence comes from Rubrivivax rivuli, assembly GCF_004016505.1. GTDB lineage: Bacteria > Pseudomonadota > Gammaproteobacteria > Burkholderiales > Burkholderiaceae_C > Rubrivivax > Rubrivivax rivuli. The sequence goes on from NZ_SACR01000003.1 coordinate 739,959, forward strand.
ACAGCTCTTCCAGCGTGCGCACGCCGGCCATGCCATTGCCCACCATCACGAGCTTCATCTTTTTCATGGTGTGTACTCCTCAGCAGGGCTCGTGACGGGGGCTCAGGCGGCGGTTTTCTCCACGTGCCCCTGGCGCGTGTAGAGGAAGTCCAGCACCTCGCGGCGGGCGTGCACGTACTCGCGGTCTTCGGCCAGTTCGATGCGGTCGCGCGGGCGCGGCAGCGTCACGGGCAGGATCTGCCCGATGGTGGCCGCCGGGCCGTTGGTCATCATCACGATGCGGTCGCTCAGCAGCACGGCCTCGTCGACATCGTGCGTGACCATCACCACCGTGCTCTTCGTGCGTGCCACGATCTTCAGCAGTTCGTCTTGCAGGCGCGCACGGGTCAGCGCGTCCAGCGCGCCGAACGGCTCGTCCATCAGCAGCACTTTGGGCTCCATGGCCAGCGCGCGCGCGATGCCCACGCGCTGCTTCATGCCGCCGCTGATTTCGTGCGGGCGCTTGCTGAGGGCATGCCCCATGCCCACCAGTTCCAGCGCGGCCTGGGTGCGCACCTTCATCTGCGTCTTGGTCTCGGCCGCGCCGAAGACCCGTTCCACCGCGAGGTAGACGTTCTCGAAACAGCTCAGCCAAGGCAGCAGCGAATGGTTCTGGAACACCACGCCGCGCTCGGGCCCGGGCGCGGTGATCTCGCGGTTGTCGCACAGCAGCACGCCGGCGGTGGGGCGTGTCAGGCCCGCCAGCAGGTTCAGCAGCGTGCTTTTGCCGCAGCCCGAGTGGCCGATGAGCGTGACGAACTCGCCCTGGTCCACGGTGAGGTGGATGTCGCGCAGCGCGTGGAAGCGGCCCTTGCGCGTTGTGAACACCATCTCGGCGCCCTGTACTTCGATGAAGTGGCTCATGGGTTTCGCTCCTTCAATCGTCGTAGCTGAAGCGGCGGGCCATCGCCATCAACAGCTGTTCCAGCGCCAGGCCCACGATGCCGATCACGAAGATCGCCACGATGATGTGCTTGACGTTGAGGTTGTTCCACTCGTCCCAGACCCAGAAACCGATGCCCACGCCGCCGGTCAGCATCTCGGCCGCCACGATGACGAGCCAGGCCGTGCCCACGCTGAGGCGCACGCCGGTCAGCATGTAGGGCAGCACCGCGGGGAAGAGGATCTTGGTGATGACCTTCCACTCGCTGAGGTTCAGCACGCGCGCCACGTTCAAATAGTCTTGCGGCACCCGCTGCACGCCCACCGCGGTGTTCACCACCATGGGCCAGATGCTGCAGATGAAGATGGTCCACACCGCGGCCGGGTTGGCGCTCTTGAAGACCAGCAGGCCGATGGGCAGCCAGGCCAGCGGCGACACGGGTTTCAGCAGGCTGATCAGCGGGCTGAACATGCGGCCCACGAACTCGAAGCGGCCGATGATGAAACCCAGCGGGATGCCCACCGCCGCCGCCAGCCCGAAGCCGATGCCCACGCGCTCCAGCGAGAACAGCACGTTCCAGCCGATGCCCTGGTCGTTGGGGCCGTTGTCGTAGAAGGGGTCGGAGAAGAGCTTCACCGCCGCCTCGAAGGTGACGGCCGGCGTGGGCAGGCTCGCGTTGGGCCCCGAGGTGGCCAGGGTCCAGATGCCCACCAGCAGCACCAGGCCCAGCACCGGCGGCAGCACGGCCAGCCACAGGCTGCGCCAGTCGGGCCGCCAGCGGGGCTGGGTGGGCGTGGGTGCCACGGAGGGCGCCACCGCGGTCACGGCAGCGGGCCCTGCGGCAGCGGGGGCGGCAACAGGCGGCGGCTCGGTGCCGGCCAGCCCGCCGGTATGGAAAACGGCTGCGACCATGGGCGTGTTCTCCTGCACGGGGCGCTCAGGCCGTGGCCAGGGCGTTGATCTTGAAGCCGTCGGCGTACTTCGCGGGGTTGCTGCCGTCCCACACCACGCCGTCCATCATCTTGCTGCTGCGCAGATCGCTCTTGGGCACGCTCACCTTCAGCTGTGCGGCGGCCTGCTTGTAGAGCGCCGTCTGGTTCACCTGTTTGGCGATGGCCAGGTAGTCGGGGTGGCTCTTCAGCAGGCCCCAGCGCTTGTGCTGCGTCAGGAACCACATGCCGTCGCTCAGGTAGGGGTAGTTCACCACCCCGTCGTTGAAGAACTTCATGTGGTTGGGGTCGTCCCAGGTCTTGCCCAGGCCGTTCTGGTAGCGGCCCAGGATGCGCTGGTTGATCGCGTCGACGCTGGTGTTGACGTAGCTCTTCTCGGCAATCGTCTCGGCCATCTTGTTTTTGTTCGACAGGCTGGCGTCGATCCAGCGGCCGGCTTCCAGCACGGCCATGATCACGGCGCGCGCGGTGTTGGGGTACTTCTTGACGAAGTCGGCCGTGGTGCCCAGCGCCTTCTCGGGGTGGTCTTTCCAGATGTCCTGCGTGGTAGCCGCCGTGATGCCGATGCCGTCGATGATGGCGCGGTGGTTCCAGGGCTCGCCCACGCAGAAGCCGTCCATGTTGCCCACGCGCATGTTGGCCACCATCTGCGGCGGCGGCACGGTGATGACCTTGGTGTCCTTCATCGGGTTCACGCCCGCGCTGGCCAGCCAGTAGTACAGCCACATCGCGTGCGTGCCGGTGGGGAAGGTCTGCGCGAAGGTGTAGTCGCGCTTGTCGGCAGCCATCGTCTTGGCCAGGCTGGCCACGTCCACCGCGCCCTTGTCGGCCAGCTTCTTCGACAGCGTGATGGCCTGCCCGTTGTGGTTCAGGTTCATCAGGATGGCCATGTCCTTCTTCGGCCCGCCCACGCCCATGTGCACGCCGTAGATCAGGCCCCACAGCACGTGCGCCATGTCGAGCTCGCCGTTGACCAGCTTGTCGCGCACGCCGGCCCAGCTGGCCTCTTTGGTGGGGATGATCTTGATGCCGTACTTCTCGTCGAACTTCAGCACCGAGGCCATCACCACGCTGGCGCAGTCGGTCAGCGGGATGAAGCCGATCTTGACTTCCTTCTTCTCAGGCGCGTCGCTGCCCTGGGCCCAGGCCCCACCGGGCAAAGCCGCCCCGGCGGCCATGGCCGCCGAACCCTTGATGAACTGCCGACGTACATCACTCATCAGACCCTCGCGTTGCGACATGTGCTGCTCCTGGAAGCCAAAAGACCAATGAAAAAAGGCGTCGCGACTGCAGCGGCTCAGGTCTGAACCTGAACCCTGCGAGTCGGACGCCTTTGCCCGAAACCTTCAGCCCCGCCACACGCCGTTGTGCGCCGGGTCTGCAGCAACCGTTAGCACGCACCGTGCCAATGGCTTCACAGGCGGCGCTTCATAGGTGGGGCGATTGGCGGCATCTGCGCCAGCCGCCCGGCGTGCACCAAGGCCGCACGGGCCACGCCTGCGCTTGGTGCGTCGGCACTGCCTGCGCTTGGTGCGCTGGCGCCGGCGGTTCAGCCGCCGGGCGGCTTGAGCAGTTCGTGCGCCTTCACCACGCGCTCGGCCACCTGGCCCAGGCGCTGGCCGCGGTCCATGGCCAGCTTGCGCAGGTGGGCGTGGGCCTGCGCCTCGGTGAGGCCCACCTCTTCCATCAGCAGGCCCTTGGCACGTTCCACCAGCTTGCGCTCGCCCAGCTGCGTCTGCGCCATCTCCAGCTGGCCGCGCAGCTCACGGTCTTGCTCGAAACGCGCGATGGCCACCTGCAGCACCGGCAGCAGCCGCTGCGGCTGCAGGCCCGAGATGACATAGGCGCTCACACCCGCGCGCAGCGCCTGCTGCATGGGCGCGGTGCTGGCGTCTTCACTGAACACCACCACCGGGCGCGGGCAGGCGCTGGAAACGGTGGCCAGGTGCTCCAGCGTGTCGCGGCCGGGGCTCTCGCTGTCGACGATCACCACGTCGGGCTGCAGGCGCAGCACGCAGTCGTGGATGAGCAGGGCCGAGTCGAGCACGCCCACCACCAGGTGGCCCAGGCGCGCCAGTTCGTCGTGGATGAGGCTGACGCGGTGGGCGCCGTCGTCGATGAGCAGCACGCGCAGCGGGCGGCCGGTGTCGGCGGGGGTCTCGTCGGGACTCTCAGCGGGGCACTCGGTGGCCGGGCCCGGGGTCGCCGCCGGCACGGCGGGGGCCGCCGTGGGCGTTGGGGTCGGAGGGCGGCGCGGCTTCACGCCGCCGAGCCGCGCAACTTTCGTGCCGCGCGCTGGCGCGGCACGGCGCCTGTCAGCGGTAGTAGGGCTCGACCGTGCCCTTGAGCTTGATCAGCAGCGGCTGGCCCTTGCGGTCCACCGTCTTGCCGGCGGGCACGCGGATCCAGCCTTCGCTGATGCAGTACTCGGCGACGTCGCCACGGTCCTTGCCGTTGAAGCGGATGCCGATGTCGTGCTCGAAGACGGCACGCACGTGGTAGGGGCTGCGCGGGTCGGTGGCCAGGCGGTCGGGCATCTCGGGGCGGGCGGCGGTGTCGGTCATGGTCGTTCGGTGCGGACATCGGCCCTGAGGGCCGGGGGCCCGCATTGTCTGGCATCGCGGCCGGCCGCCCGCGGCGCCCAGAGGCGAAAATGCAGGTGTGAACGCCCCCCACCCTGCCCCCGACACCAGCGCCCCCGGCGATCTGCTGCACAGCGCCTTCTACCGCTTCACGCCACTGGCCGATGCCACCGAGGCCGCCGCCGCGGTGCGTGCCTTGGCCACCGAGTGCGGCCTCTTCGGCGCCATCACCATCGCCACCGAAGGCATCAACGGCGCCGTCTCCGGCCCGGCGGCGGCGGTGGCGCGCTTCGAAGCCGCGCTGCAGGCGCCGGCGCTGCTGTCGGGCGCTTTCGCGGGCATGCCCTTCAAGCGCAGCGCGTGCGTCACGCCGCCCTTCGCGCGCCTGAAGGTGCTGGTGAAGCCCGAGATCGTGGCCTTGGGCCTGCCGGGTGCCGAGACGCTGCCGCTGCCCGACATGCACGACACCACCCACCTCAGCCCGGCGCAATGGCGCGAGCTGCTGCAACGGGAAGACGTGGTGCTGCTGGACAACCGCAACCACTTCGAATTCCGCCTCGGCCACTTCAAGGGCGCCGAAGACCCGGGCGTGCGCCACTTCCGCGATTTCGTCGCCTACGTCGAGGCGCACGCGCCGGCCTGGCGCGAGGCGCAGCGCCCGGTGGCGATGTACTGCACCGGCGGCATCCGCTGCGACAAGACCGCGCCCTGGCTGCAGAGCCTGGGCCTGCAGGTGCTGCAGTTGGAGGGTGGCATCCTCAACTACTTCCAGCAGCTGCCCGACGCCGCGCGGGAGTGGGAGGGCGAGTGTTTCGTCTTCGACAAGCGCATCGCGCTGGATGCGCAGCTGCAGGAGACACCCACCACCGCCGCCGAGGTCTTCGACGAGACCGACCCCGGCGAGGCCTGGCGCCTGGCGCGCGCGCAGCGTTTGGACGCCTTTTGACGCGGCACGTTCTGCAGCCGCACTCAACGCCGCTACAGGCCATCCCATGACCCGCCCGCGCCCGACCTGGGTGCCACCGGCGCGCGAGGGCCTCAGCGCCAGCCGCGTGGCCGTTGCCGCACCGCCCGGCGGCGGCACCTGGCCCAGCCTGGCGGCCTTTCTCGACCACCGGCTGCCGCCCGGCCGCCCCTGGGCCGAACGCCTGGCACGCGGCGACGTGCTCGATGCGCAGGGCCGCGCCTGCCCGATGGACGCGCCCTGCCCGCCCGCCCACAGCGTGCTCTGGTACTGGCGCAGCCTGCCCACCCACCAGCCCGAGCCGCGCGTGCCCGGCGAGGTGGTGGTGCTGCACCAGGACGAGCACCTGGTGGCCGTGGACAAGCCGCACTTCCTGCCCGTCACGCCCGGCGGCCGCCACCTGTTTGAGACCGTGCTGGTGCGGCTGAAACACCAGCTCGGCATCGAGACCCTGGTGCCCATGCACCGGCTCGACCTCGAGACCGCCGGCGTGCTGCTCTTCATGGTGCAGCCGGCCACGCGCGCGGCCTTTCAGGCGTTGTTTCGCGAGCGGCGTGTGCACAAGGTCTACGAGGCGGTGGCGCCCTGGCGCAGCGATGTCGAACTGCCGATCACGATGCGCAGCCGCCTGCAGGAACGCGAAGGCCGCGCCTTCATGCAGATGGAAACCGTGCCCGGCGAGCCCAACGCCATCACCACGGTGGAACTCATCGCGCGCCTGGGGCCCGAATTCGCCCACTACCGCCTGCACCCTCAGACCGGCGCCAAGCACCAGCTGCGCGCCCACCTCAACGCCCTGGGCCTGCCGATCTGCGGCGACCGCATCTACCCGCACCTGTGGCCCGAGCCGCCGGCCGATGCGCCGCCTGATTTTTCGCAGCCGCTGCAGTTGCTGGCCCGCGAGATCGGCTTCACCTGCCCGGTGACGGGCCAGGTGCGCAGCTACCGCAGCCGGCAGACGCTGGCGATGGTGGCGGCGGCCCCATCGCCGGCCTGAGGCGGCGTCGCCCTCTTCAGCGCCACGCGAAGAACGGCTGGTCGAAGTGCGCCACGCGCGTGGCGCGGCCCAGCAGCGCCACCTCGCGGAACTGGTAGAGGAAGGCCGCGGTGGGCGCCGCCACCCAGTGCGTGCCCAGCGGCATGCGCAGCACGGGGTGCTCGGCGCCACGCACCTGGTTGAGCAAGGGCGCGTCTGCGCGCAGCAGTTCGTCGGCGCCAATGCGGTGCACCGAGGCCACCTCGGCCGGGTTGGGCTGCAGCGCGCGCGCCGCGCCGGCCCACACCACCACGGGCGTGACGAGGTAGCCCGAGCGCGTGGCGTAGTCGTCCAGCCGGCCCAGCACGGCCTCGGGCGGCAGCCGCAGGCCGAGTTCTTCGTGCAGCTCGCGCAGCGCGGCCTGCTCGGGGCTTTCGCCTTCGTCGACGCGGCCCCCTGGCAGCGCCCACTGGCCGGCGTGCTGGCGCATCGTGAGCGCGCGGCGTGTCAGCAGCACCGCGGCGGCCTCGCTCCAGGGCGTGTGGGCGGGCTGCAGCGGCAGGCCGGGCAAGCCGGCGCCCCAGCCGGCTTCGGTGACGGGCAGGGCCACGGCAGCGTGCCGGCGGCCCTCGGCGGGCAAGGCCTGCACTGGCCAGGCCGCAAGGCGCTGCTGCAGGAACGTGCGCAGCGATGCGCCGGTGGGCAAGGTGTTCACCCGCCCGAGTCTGGCATGGCCGTGCGCTGGGGCTACCGGGCCGTGGCCGTGGCCGGGCGTGGCATAAAGCGGCATGACCACCTCAGCCGCCCCTGCCGACTGGTTCAGCCGCCTGTTCGGCTTTCGTGAAGGCCCCTACGCGGCCGCGCGCGAGCGACTGGCCTTGGAAGGTGATGAACTCGTCTCGCGCGTGAACGGCGCACGCTACGCCACCGGCCGGCTGGAAGTGGCGAGCCTGGCCACGCTGCGCGAGCGCACGCCGCTGCCACCCGCCGGCAGCCCCGTGCGGCAGACCCTGCACTGCGTGGCCGCCGACGCCCGCGCGCTGCATGCCGCGCCCGAGAACGCCGGGGCGCTGTTCCAGGTGGCCTCGCAGTTCAACCTGCTGGAGATGGTGGGGCCCGACGTCAGCCCCGAAGACGGCGTGACGCGCTACCAGCACGACCGCACGCAGGGCCCGGCCTGCGCCATGGCCGCAGGCGCGGCCACGGTCTACCGCAACTACTTCGCCCCCGTGCCCGGCACGCCCGCCCAGCAGGGCCAGACCGCCGCGCGGCAGATCGACACCCTGGCACCGCTGGGCGCTGCCCTGGCCGCGGCCCTGCACCGCGCCACCGGCCGTGAAGCCCCGCCGCTGTGGACGATGCGCAATGGCTACGCACTGTGCCGGCCCGAGGGCCTGGCGGTGCTGAACCCCTGGCTGCGCAGCGCCCCGGAGGCCGAGCGCGATGCGCTGCGCGCGGCGCTGTGCATCGGCCTGCACCACGGCGTGGAGGTGACCGACCTGCCCGGCCCCGCCCGCCCGCGCGTGACGCAGGCGTTTTGCTCGGCGCTGCCCGTGGCCTACGGCCGCGGCCCCAGCGCCGCCTGGGAGCCGCTGGCGCGCCTGGTGCTCGAGGCCGCCTACGAGGCCACGCTGCGCGCGGCCCTGACGCAACAGCAGGCCGGCGGCAGCGGCCGGGTGCTGCTCACGCGCCTGGGCGGCGGCGCCTTCGGCAACGACGCAGCCTGGATCGACGACGCGATGGCACGCGCCCTCGCCCTGACGGCCGGCACGGGGCTGCAGGTGCAACTGGTCAGCTACGGCAGCGTGCCGGCTTCGATGGCGGCGCTGGCAGCGCGGACCGATCTGGGGCTGTAGGGCGCCACAGTGGTTGCGAAGCGCGCCACGAGATCGCGACTGGCGGGCGCTGATCCTTGCGACCAGCCTGACCTCGCATACCGCAGGGATCGCGGTGAGGGGCGGCAACCGCGTGGAGCATGACCCCACCGATGTCACCTCGGCTGGCCTGCTTGCCACGCTGCGTCGCGAGCGACGACAGCTTTGCCGCAGGCCAACGGCGTTGGCCTCCGTCTGCTAGCGACCCTGAGGCGACATTTACGCACTCGAATTCGTCGCCGTGAAGCCGTCGGTGAGAGCAATGCGACACACCCGAAGATGGCCGATGTTCTCCATCGGCCGGCCCCGGTCGCCGGAGTCGTCATTGTCAATGGGCTTTACACACCGCGCCGGCGTCAGCCCGATGCGCCGGCAAGAACGTTGATTTGTAAGGAGTAAGTCATCCGGGCCCGTAACTTGCTTTTGCAATTTCTGATTCCGACTTCGTGCTTGCGTAGAGTCCTCGGCAACCTGCTACTCCGGAGCTCCTTTCCTATGTTCAAACACCTCGCGTTGGCCGGTCTTGGCCTCTTCTCTGCCTTCCAGGCAAGTGCCGCCCTGGTCAAGTACACCGACCGCGCCTTGTTCCAGGCTGCGGTTTCCAGCCTGACTGTGGACAGCCTGTCAGACATCACCAATGGGAGCTTCAATCAGAACCGCGGCACCTACAGATTCGACATGGCTGCCTACGGTTGCGTTGCCGGTCCGGCGATGTGCAACGACAACACGCTGGACGGCATGGTGTATCCGGGCTATGTCTGGACCTATGGAAGCGGCACCTTCACTTTCGGCAATGCCATCAACGCGTTCGGCCTCGACTTCGGCTATGCGTTTGGCTCGGCCTCGGTCACCCTCGCCGGCATCACGCACACCGTTACCAACGGTGGCTTCCTGGGCTTCATCGAGACGGCCGGCACTTTCACCCAGGTCAGCTACGCGGCGCAGGGCAGCGGTTCGCTGTTCGACAACGTCAGCTACGGGACGGCGGGCGCGCATAACGTCCCCGAGCCGGGCAGTCTGGCTCTGGCCGGTCTGAGCCTGGCCTGCCTAGCCGCGGTGAAGCGTCGCAAGACCGCGCGCGGCTGAAGCCGCCCCAGGCGCCTCGGCTCGGGGGGCGCCCTTCTGTGCGCCCGACTTGGCGACAAAGGCGGCGCCGATCGAACCCGATGCACCGCCTCGGTTGTCGACGCTCACCGCCTGGCCCAGCACCTGCGGCAGCGGCTGCGCCAGGATGCGGGCGACCTGATCCACCGAGCCGCCGGGCGGGAACACGGCCATTAGGCGAATAGGTTTCTTCAAGAGCCACGCCTGGGCTTACGCGAGGGCAGACGCCAGCAGGCTCGCAGCGGCAAGACAGAACGCGGCAATGGGTTTCACCGCTCCAGTGTTACCGCGTTGGTCCACGTCGCCTGTTCAAACCTTTCCAGGCACGAAACACAGCCGCTGGTCGAACCCATCGTGGCCGAACGCGACAGCGTCCCGCATCTGTACCAGACGTTGCTGCACAGTCTACCGCTGGCCGAAGGCTGGCTGGGCTAACTGGCAGTCGTACGGCAGTAACTGAGTCTTGGCGGCGCGATGCGCGGACCGCTCATTATGCGCGTGGCCCAGCTCAGCGGCGCGCCGTACGAGGCCGAAGAGCATAAACCGATCGCGCTAAAGAAAAGCGTCACCTAAGCCCAGTTGGACGCCTTGTCCGAGTGGGCAACCATCGTCATATCCAATGCCCTGGAACGCGCGGTGCTGCAGTTGTGCGACATCATGACGCGGAAAGCACAGGTGCCCAAGGACGTGCTGATGGCGGTGCAGCGCCCGCTGAGCGTCATTGATCGCGGGCGCCAGCAACGTTTGAGTGCTCCAGCCCGGCCGGTCGCGAACGACGGGTCATGGCCGCGTGCCGGTACTGACGAGGGGCCGCTTCCTGGCAAGCCAGTCGGGACCAAACAGTCTGCGCGCGGGAATCAAGATGTGCGGGCGCGTAGGCCAGCCGCAACAACTCCGGGACACCTTCGACCCACCCGGTGGCGCGACCCTCGCCAGCTGCTTGTTGGCCCTTGCGCGCCAGAGCAACCAGGCTGGCGCCACGCGAGGGCGGCAGCCGGCAGTACTGACGTGACGCCGCTTCAGGCGCCGCGCACCGCCTCGGCCAGCCCGCTGAGCCGGCGTGTCAGGCGGGCGGCCGCCGTCACCAGGCGCGCGGGCTCGGGCGCCACCAGCGTGAAGGCGCTGCGCGCACGCGTGATGCCGGTGTAGACCAGCTCGCGCGTGAGCACCGGGTTGTCTTCGGGCGGCAGCACCAGCAGCACGTGCGCAAACTCCGAGCCCTGGCTCTTGTGCACCGTCATGGCATAGGCCGTTTCCACGTCAGCCAGGCGGCTGATGGCCACCGAGCGCAGCGTCTCGCCATCGAGGAACCAGGCGCGCAGCGGCGCTTGGGGGTTGGCCGCGTTGGCGGCGCCGGGCGGGGCCAGCACGAGGCCGATGTCGCCGTTGAAGATGCCCAGCGCCGGCTCGTTGCGCGTGACCATCACCGGGCGGCCTTCGTACCACTCGCCGCCCTTCTTCAGCACGCCTTGCTGCACCAGCGCGGCCTCGATGGCCGCGTTGAGCCCGGCCACGCCGAAGGGCCCGCTGCGCAGCGCGCACAGCACGCGGCAGCGGTCGAAGGTGGTGAGCAGCCCGCGAACCCAGGGCTCGAAGGCCTCGGTCTCGGCTGGGCGCTGCGCCAGGGCCTGCAGGGCCGCCGCGTAACCGGCAGTGTCCACACCGGCCTCGGCGGCGGCACGGCCCTGCACCGCCAGCCGCGCGATGGCGGCGCTGTCGGCGGCCGGCACCAGGGCCAAGGCGCCACCGCCGGGCTGAGCGGTCTGGGCGCGCAGCAGCGCCAGCGCCTCGGCGCCCTCGCCGCGGTTCACGGCCGTGGCCAGTTGGCCGATGGGGCCGGCGAAGCGTCGGCTGCGCTGCAGCACCACGGTCTGCTGCGCCAGGCCGCCGGAGTGGCCTGCATCCGCCACCACGGGCGGCGGCAGGCGCTGGCCGCTGTGCGCCTGCACCCAGGCCGCGGTGGCTGCGTCATAGGCCTGCGGGCCGGCACCAGCGCACAGCTCGCCCATCACCGCGCCGGCCTCCACCGAGGCCAGCTGGTCGCGGTCGCCCAACAGCACCAGGCGCGCGCCGGCGGGCAGCGCCTGCAGCAGTGCGGCCATCATCTCCAGGTGCACCATCGAGGCTTCGTCGACGAAGAGCAAGTCCACGTCCAGCGGCTGCGCCGCGTCGTGCACGAAGCGCCGCGTGCCGGGGCGTGTGCCCAGCAGGGCGTGCAGCGTGCGTGCCGGGGGCAAGGCCGCTGTCCAGGCCGCCAGCGGCAAGGCCTGCAGCGCGGGCGGTGCCGGTGGCGGGCTGGAGGCCGCAGGCGCGCCCGAGGCTTCAGACGCCGCGGCCCGCGCCACGAGGCCCTGCAGTGCGGCCACCATCGATTGCCGCAGCCGCGCTGCCGCCTTGCCGGTGGGCGCGGCCAGCGCCACGCGCAGCGGCTGCGCGCCGCCGTGCAGCGCCTGCAGCAGCACCAGCAGGCGCGCGGCGGTGTAGGTCTTGCCGGTGCCCGGGCCGCCGGTGATCAGCGTCAGGCGCGCGCGCAACGCCAGCGCGCAGGCCACGGCCTGCCAGTCGGGTTCGGCGGCAGCGGCTTCAGGTAGATCGAACAAGGCCGCCAGCAGCGCGCGAGCCTCATCCGGCGCATGCCCCGATCCGGCCTCGGCCTGCACACGCTGGCGCAGTTGCGCCGCGATGTCGGCCTCATACCGCCAGTAGCGGCGCAGGTACAGGCGCCCGGTCTGCAGCACCAGCGGGCTGCCCGCATCGGGCCCCTGCGCCACCGCCGGCGCGGTGCTGAGCAGCGCCGTGCCGCCCCAGGCGCGCTGTGCCGCGGCGGCATCGGCCGGCATCGTGGCCAGCGCGGCCTGCAGCGGGGCCTGCGCCTCGGCCGGCCAGCCCAGCAGCGGTGGCGCCTCTTGCGCCAGGCCCTGCAGCGGCAGCGCGCTGTGGCCGCGACCTTCCAGCTGCGCCAGCAGCGCCGCGGCCAGCAGCAGGCTGGGCGGCGCCTGCGCGTCCAGGCCGTGCAGGAACTCGGCGAAGGCCAGGTCCAGCGCCCGCAGCCAGCCGGCCGCACGCCAGCCGCGCAAGAGATCGAGGGTGTCGGCTGCGGTGTTCATGCGCCGGCCCCCTGCGGAATGGCTTCGTCCAGCGCCTGCAACAGCGCCAGTGGCGGTGCCAGGTGCAGCGCGCCGGCGCTCTCGCTGTGGATGCCGCGCAGGAAGAGGTAGACCGCGCCGTGCAGCTGCTCGGCCGGCCGGTAGGCCGGCCGGTAGGCCGCGCCCAGGCGCGCGCGCAGCAGCCGGTGCAAAGCCAGCAGGTAGAGCGCGGCCTGCACGTCGTAGCGGTGGGCAAGCATGGCCTCTTCCATGGCGAAAGGCGTGTAGTCGGCATCGAAGCCGCCCAGCGCGTTGCTCTTGTGGTCGAGCACGCCGAAGCGGCCGTCTTGTTCGTAGACGAGGTCGGCAAAGCCCATCAGCAGGCCGTGCAGCTGGCGTTCGGCCAAGGCCGGGCGGGCGCGGCCGGGCAGCAGGTGCTGGCGGCACAGGCGGTCGATCTCGCCGGTGTGCAGGCCGGTGCTGGGCAGCCAGAACTCCATCTCGGGCAGGCAGCGGCTGAGACCCGCCAGCGGCACGCCCAATGGCGGCAGCGGCCGGCTGCAGACGGCGCGCAGCCAGGCCAGCACATCGTCGGCGCGGTGGCCCCAGCCCTGGCGCTCGCAGCGGCGCTGCAGGGCCTGCTGCAGCGCCGGCTGGGTGTCGAGCGCAAAACCCTCGCCGGCCAGCCATTCCAGCTGCCCGTGCAGGAAGTTGCCGGCCAGCGCCCCGCGCGGGAAGCGATGCCAGGGCGTGTCGGCCACGCCGCGCGCAGGCGGGCCCGCAGCGGGGCTCACGGCCGCGGTGGCCTCGGCTTCGGCCGGTTCGTCGTCGAGCAGGAAAGTGCTCAGCGGCAGCGCTTCGGCCGTCGGCAGCAGCCGCGGCACGGCGGCCGTCGCCGCCTGGAGCGCGGGCGCGACGGGCGCCGCATCCCGCACCAGCGCCGAGTAGCTGCTGACGGCCCACAGCCGGTCGAAGCGGGCGCTGTAGCGCGGCGCCGGGCGCAGCGGCGCGGCGGCGGTGCGCGGGGCCAGGCGCGTGCGTGGCGGCAGGCCGGTCTCGGGTTGCAGCGCTGGCGCCAGCAGCTGCGCGCCGGGCACCAGGGCGAAGAACTGGCGCACGTCGGCCACCATCGCCTCGGCCGTGCGCTCGGCAGCGCCCGAGACCAAACGGCCCAAGGCGCTGAGGTGCCACTGGCAGGCCTTGCCGTTGCCGCGCGTGAGCGGCGCCACCCCCAGCCACAGCTGGTGGCGCGCGCGTGTCAGCGCCACGTAGAGCAGCCGCGTGTCTTCGCGCAGGCGCTCGGCCTCGGCGGCCTGCACCTGCTCGCTGCTGGGCGCCAGCTGCCACAGGCGCTGGCCGTCCTCGGCCGCCACGTTCACGCCGCCGCGGCCCGTCTCGGGCCGCGCCTGGGCGGCGAAGGGCAGGCAGACCAGCGGGTACTCCAGGCCCTTGCTCTTGTGCACGGTGATGACCTGCACGAGGTCGGCATCGCTTTCCAGTCGCAGCACCTGCTCGTCGCCGGCGGCGCCGCCGCGGCCGGCCTGGGCCTCGTCGATCTGCAGCGCCAGCCAGCGCAGCAGCGCCGGCTCGCCCTCGACGGTGCTGCTGGCAGCCTGCAGCAGCTCGGCCAGGTGCAGCACGTTGGTGAGGCGGCGTTCGCCGCTGGCGGCGTCGGGCAGTGCGCCGGGTATGGTGCCCGCCAGCCAGCGCGCCGGCAGCGCAAAAGCATGCAGGGCGCGCCGCAGCATCGCCAGCACGCCCTGCTGCTGCCACACGCGCTGCAGCTCGGCCAGCGTGGCGCAGCGCGCGTCGAAGGCGCTGTCGTCGTGGGCCAGCTGCAGCAGCTCGGGCAGCGGCAGCGCCAGCAGCGCGGTGGCCAGCGCGGCGCGCGCCAGGCGCGTGTCGCGCGGGGCGGCCACGGCATGCAGCAGGCGCAGCAGGTCGGCGGCCTCGTCGCTGGCGAAGACGCTGTCCTGGTCCGACAGGTAGACCGAGGCCACACCGCGCGCCTGCAGCGCCGCGCGCACCGCCGCCGCTTCGCGCCCGCTGCGCACCAGCACGGCGATGTCGGCCGGGCGCAGCGGCTGAAAGGCGCCGCCCTGGCCTACGAAGCCGCAGGCCGCGTCGTTCAGGCGCTGCACGATGTGCTCGGCGCACAGCGCGGCGTAGCGCTGCAGGTGCGCCGCCCCGCCCTGCAGGTCTTCCGACAAGCACAGCAGCAGCGGCGCTTCATCCCCGGCTGCGCTGACCCAGCGCTCGGCACGCCCGCGCGCGGCCACAGGCAGGAAAGGCAGCTCGCCGCGCAGCAGGAAGGCGCCCTCGCCCGGCCGCGCCTCGGCCTGCGCGAAACAGGCGTTCACCGCCGCGACCAGCGCCATGCTGCTGCGGTGGTTGGTGCCCAGCACGTGGTGGCGGCCGGCGGTGGCGCGGCGCGCCTGCAGGTAGCTGTGGATGTCGGCCCCGCGGAAGGCGTAGATGGCCTGCTTGGGGTCGCCGATCAGCAGCAGCGCCTGCGAAGGCGGCGTCTGCGCGATGCGGTAGAGGCGGTCGAAGATGCGCAGCTGCAGCGGCGAGGTGTCCTGGAACTCGTCGATCAGCGCCACCGGGTGCTGCGCGAGGATGCGCTCGCGCAGGCGCAGCGCGCGTTCGCCGTGGCGCGTGGTGTCGAGCGCGGCGTCCAGGCGCTGCAGCAGGTCGGCAAAGCCGAAGCGCCCGCCCTGGGCCTTGAGCTGCGCCAGCCGCTGGCCGATGTGCGCCACGGCATGCGCGCGCAGCGCCGGGCCGATGGGCGGCAAGGCCTCCAGCGCGGCGAGCAGGGTTTCGAAGGCCGCGAACTCGGGCGGCGGGTCGACAGAGGCGCCCTCCTTGCAGGCCGCTTGCAAGCCGGCCGGCGTCAGGCGCAGACGGCCCGTGTCGTTCAGGCCCTCGATGGTCGCGGCCTCGGGATCTTGCGCCCAGCGTGTGAGTGCGGCCAGCCACGGCGCGTAGTACTGCTCGCGCAGCTTGTTCCGGTTGAAGACGCTGTCTCGCGGCGCCAGCCGCTCCACCAGCCAGCGCTCCATGGCCTCGACGCGCTCCACCCAGCCCGCCTTCAGCCGCGCCAGCACCGCCCGCCGCTCGGCCAGCAGTCGCATCGCCGCCTCGCCCAGGCTCCCTGCGGGCACCGCGTGCGCCAGCGGGCGCTGCAGCAGGCCCTGCACGTCGTGCACCAGCGCCTCCACGTCGGCCCAGGTGCCCAGCACGGCGGCCAGGGCCTCGTCGGCCAGGGGGTAGACCTGCTGGCGCCAGTAGTCGTGCGCGGCCTGCTCGCGCAGCGCGGCTTCGTCGGCCTGCAGTTCTTCGTCGAAGAGGCTGCCGCTGTCGAAGGCGTGCTCGCGCAGCATGCGCTGGCACCAGGCGTCGATGGTGAAGACGGCGGCATCGTCCATGGCCTCGGCGGCCATGGCCAGGCGCCAGGCGGCCTGCTCGCGCACAGGGCCTGCGGCGTGTTCGGCCAGCAGCGCGGTGAGGAAGGCGTCGGGCGCCGGCGCATCGGGCGGGCGCGGCTCGCCGCGGAAGCTGGCGGCGGCCTCGACCAGCCTCGCGCGGATGCGGTCGGACAGCTCGCGCGTGGCGGCCTTGGTGAAGCTCATCACCAGGATCTCACCGGGCAGCAGCGGCCGCACTGGCGCGGCGGCCGCACCGCCGTGACCCAGCACCAGGCGCAGGTAGAGCGCGGCGATGGTCCAGGTCTTGCCGGTGCCGGCGCTGGCCTCGATGAGGCGGCTGCCCTGCAGCGGCAGCGTCAGCGGGTTCAGCAGCTGCGCTGCGGCGGGGTTCGGCAGCTCACTCATCACCGTCTCCCGCGGCGGCCTCGGCCTCGTCGCCAGCCGCTCCGCCCGGCAGGTCTTCGATGCGCAGCTGCGTGGCCATCGCCTCGGCCAGCGCGGCGTAGAGCGTGCGCGAGGCCGGCTCGTGCGCCGGGTGGGCCGCCAGGTGCGCGTAGCTGGGGAACAGGCGTGCGAGGCATGGCTCGCGGCCCTCGGCGGGCACGCGGCCTTGGGCGCTGCCTTCGAAGGCGGCCTGCGCGGCCTCGGCGCTCTTCAACAAGCCCAGGCCGGTGGCCAGCGCGGTGGGCCAGGGCGCGTCGGCGCTCAAGCCATCGGCCCAGGCGGCCAGCAAGGCCTGCAGCGTCTGCCGCGCGGCCGCGGGCTCGGGCGGGGCGAGGTGCACGACCTTGTCGGCACCGACGACGATGCCGGCCACCGGCCGGCCGCAGGCGGCTGCGGCCAGGCACCGCAGCCAGGGGCGCAGCAGCTTGTCGGCGCGCGGCGGCGGCGCCTTGCTCGGCTTGCTGCTCACCAGGCGGCTGGCCTGCAGCTCGATGAACACCGGCAGCGCGCCGGGCTCGGCGCTGGCGCGCAGGCCGACCAGCGCATCGCTCAGCCCGGGCATGGCGGGCAAGCCGTCGGCCAGGTCGTCTTGCACCACCGCGGGCAGCGCCGGCGGCAGCGGCGGCAGCAGCTGCGGGTGCGCGGCGCGCAAGGCCTGCCAGTGCTGCAGCATGGGCTGCAGCGTCTGCTGCAGCTCGGCCTGCACACGACGGCCCGGCCCAGCCAGCGGCAGGCGGCCGGCGCGTTGCAGGCGAGCCAGCTCGGCCTGCACGGCGCAGGCAACGGCCTCGGCATCGACGGCCGTGTCTGCGCCCTGCGCCGCGGCCAGCGCGGCCTCGCGCTGCGCGCTGCGCAAGACCTCGTCCATCAGCTGCCAGCGGTCCAGCCCGGCGGCGGCAAAACTCTCGTCGTCGGGCGGCGCCTCGGCACGTTCGGTGAACTGCACCTGCAGGCGGTGGCGGAACCAGGCCTTCACCGGGTTCTTCAGGAAGGCCGCCAGCGCGTCCAGCGTGGCCGGTGCGAGCGAGGGCGCTACCGGGGCCACCGCAGCGGGCGCAGCAGCTGCGGCGGGCTCGGCCGGCCCCTCGTGCGCGCCCCGCCACTCGGCCGCGTAGGTGAAGAGCGCCGGCGCCGCCGCGCCTTCGGCCAATGCCGGCGCCTCGAAGTAGCGCCGGCTGAAGGGCTGCAGCGGGTGCTCGGTGATGCGCGCCTTCAGCGCCGCCTCGCCCCACACCGCTTCCAGGTGGTCTTGCAGCTGCCCGACCAGCACCGAGGGCGGCTGCCCCTGGTTGTCGCGCACGCTGCGGCCGGCCCAGCTGAGGTAGAGCACACGCCGCGCCGAGAGCAGCGCGTCCAGCATCAGCTGGCGGTCGTCGTCGCGGCGCGAGCGGTCGCCCGGGCGCGCCTGCCCGGGCAGCGCCATCAGGTCGAAATCGCTGCGCAGGCTGCGACGCGGGTAGTCGCCATCGTTCATGCCGAGCAGGCACACCACCTCGAAAGGAATGGCGCGCAGCGGCAGCAGCGTGCAGAAGGTGACGCCGCCGGCGCGGAAACGGCGCGTGAGGCCGGGTTCGTCCAGCGCGTCGAGCCAGGCTTCGCGCAGCACGTCCAGCGCCACCGGCTCGTCGAAACCCGCGGCCTCGCAGGCCTGCAGCCAGGCGCCTAGGGCCTCGTCCAGCGCGGCCAAGAGCGCGCGTTCTTCGTCGTCCTGCGCGGCGAACACCGCCTGCAGCAGCGCCCGCGCCCGCACCGCCCAGGCTTCGGGCGCGCGCGGCACCCCGCTGTCGGCCCACCAGGCCTGCAGCACGCCCAGCCACTCGGCCAGCGCACCGGCGAGTTCGGCGTCCAGGCCCGCCACCTCGGGGTGGGGCTCGATGCCGGCGGGGCGCTCGGCCGCGGGCGGCAACTCGCCCGTCGCATAGCCCAGCAGCAGGCGCTGCAGCGCGAACTGCCAGCTGTTGAAACCCTCGCAGCTGGCCAGGCCCAGCTGCGCGCGCTGTGCCGCACTCAGGCCCCAGCGTGCGCCGGCGCCGGCTGCCCAGGCCAGCAGCGTGGGCAGGTCTTCGGGCGCCAGGCCGAAGCGCCGCGCCAGCGCCGGCACCTCCAGCAGGCCCTGCAGTTCGCTGAAGCTGTGGCGCTGCTGCGGCGCGCGCAGCAGCCATTCCAGGGCCAGCAGCAGCGGGTGGCGGCCGCGCTCGCGCTGGTCGGCCAGGCCCCAGGGGATGTGCCGCGGGTGGCCGCGGCCGTGCTGGCCGAAGACGGCGCGGATGGCCGGCGCGAAGGTCTCGATGTCGGGCACCATCACGACGATGTCGCGCGGCTGCAGCGCATCGCCCCCCGGCGGGTGGGCCAGCAGGTGCAGCAGCTGGTCGTGCAACACCTCCACCTCGCGCTGTGCGCCGTGCGCGACGTGGAAGACGATGGAGCGGTCGTCCGCCGCCGGCGGCACGGCGGTGGCGCGGGCTTCCGCCAGGGGCTGCAGATCGCGGATCTGCGCCTGCAGCTGCTGCAGCAGCGTCTGGCCCGGGCCTTCGTCGAAGAAGTCGACGCGCGACATCGCAAACCGCTGCCGCGCCACTTCGGCGTTGTCGAAGGCGTCGAGCTGGCGCACGAAGTCGCGCCCCTGCCGCCCCCAGGCGGCCAGCAGCGGGTGGCCGTGCAGGTGCAGGGCCTCCAGCGGCAGCGCGGCCAGGTCGGTGCCGCCGCGCAGCGGCGCGCGGCGGCGCGCGGCCCGCAGCAGTTCACGCCCGCTGATGAGGTCGGCCCAGTGGTAGCGGCAGGGGTTGGGCACGGCCAGCAGCACCTGCACGTGCTCGGACAGCGCCGCCACCGCTTCCAGCAGCTGCTGCGGGATGTGCGTGGTGCCGAACAGCACCACGCGGCGCGGCAGGCCCGGCCAGGGCCCGGCGCCGGTCTCACGCAAGGCCTGCACGAAGCGCTGCTGCAGCTGCGGGCGCGCTGCGGCCTGCTCTTCGGCGGGCAACTCGGCCAGCAGCGCGCGCCACAGCGCGGGCTGCCAGGCCTGGTCGGCAGGCACGTCTGCCGCAGCCGCAGGGGCACGCGGCAGCGTGTTGCGCCCCGCCGCCCAGGCCTGCAGCCAGTCGCCGCGGTAGACCTGGTACTGGTCGAACAGATCGGCCAGGCGCCGCGCCAGCTGCAGGCGGCGCGCGGGGCTGTCGTCGGCGCCCAGGAAAGCCGCCACGGGCTCGAAGCCCGGCTGCGCGGCCAGCCCGGGCAGCAGGCGCATCAGGCGCCAGGTCAGCGGCAGCTTGTCCAGCGCCGACACCGCCGGCACCGCGGCCCGCCCCAGCACCGCGCGGTAGGCGCGCCAGATGAAGCGCGCCGGCAGCTCCACGCGCGTGGCCGCGCACAGGCCCTGGGCGGTGGCCAGTTCCATCTTCAGCCACTCGGCCATGCCGTTGCTCTGCACGAGCAGCGTCTCTTCCTCCAGCGGCCCCAGCGGGTGGCGCGCGAGGAAGGCGAACACGGTCTCGGCCAGGGCTGCCAGGCGGTTGCCGTGCAGCACCAGCAGGCCGGGCGTGAGTGCGGCGCCTGTGAGGGCTGGTGAGACGGACTCAGGCATGGATGGAGGAAAGGCGTGCATGGGTGCGCAGCTTCACAGCCGGCAGGCTCAGAACATGAGCCTGCCTTCGGGCCTCGACACCTCATTCGCCCGGCAGTGCCTGCGGGCGCCGAGGCTACACGAGGGCCGGGGCGGCGCACCCATCAGACACTTTCAGGACACCAGAAACGAAAACAGCGCCCTGAGGCGCTGTAAATCGTTGATTTCCTTGGTGGGCGGTGCAGGGTTCGAACCTGCGACCCCTGCCGTGTGAAGGCAGTGCTCTACCGCTGAGCTAACCGCCCGGATGGCTGATCCGCTTTCTGAAGCAGCACTGCAACCGGAGCCCACTATTATGCACGATTTTCTGTGGCTGCCGTCAAGCCGGAACGCCGCCTTGCTGGCGCCAGAGCGTCTTGCCGCCACTGGCCTTGTCCAGCTCGGCCAGCATGGCCTCGTGCGCCGCACGCTCGGCATCGCTGGCGCGCAGCACTGGCAACGCCAGCGCGCGCAGATCCACGCGTTCGTCGCCGCGCACCGGGCCGCTGCTGCTGCCGCCTTCGTCGATGACCAGGCTGCCCTGCCCGCGCGTCATGCGCAGGTAGACCTCGGCCAGCAGCCCCGCGTCGAGCAGCGCGCCGTGCAGCTCACGGTGGCTGTTGTCCACCTCCAGCCGCTTGCACAAGGCATCCAGGCTGTTGGCTTTGCCGGGGAACATCTCGCGCGCCATCAGCAGGCTGTCGGTCACCTTCGAGGCCAGCGCAGAGAACTTCGGCTTGCCCAGGCGCGTGAACTCGGCGTCGAGGAAAGCCACGTCGAAGGCCGCGTTGTGGATGATGACCTCGGCCCCGCGCACGAACTCCACCAGCTCGTCGGCGATGGCCGAGAACGGCGGCTTGTCGGCCAGGAACTCGTCAGTGATGCCGTGCACCCGCACGGCATCAGGGTGGCTGCTGCGCTGCGGGTTGACGTAGTGGTGCAGCGTGCGGCCGCTGAGGCGGCGGTTGTCGAGCTCGATGCAGCCCACCTCGACGATGCGATCGCCATCGGCGGCCGAGAGGCCCGTGGTTTCGGTGTCGAGAAAGATCTGACGCGTCATGACTTCACCCCCGCCCCCGCCTTCGCCAGCGGCGCGCGCCGGCCGCACCACACCCACAACACCGCGCCCAGCACGATCATCGGCAGGCACAGCCACTGGCCCATGCTCATGCCCAGCGCCAGCAGGCCGAGGAAGCTGTCGGGCTCGCGGAAGTACTCGGCCACGAAACGCAGGCAGCCGTAACCGAAGACGAAGGCCGAGGCCACCTGCCCCATCGCACGTTCACGCCGCGCATAGAACTGCAGCAGCACGAAGAGCAGCAGGCCCTCCAGCAGGGCCTGGTAGAGCTGCGAAGGGTGGCGTGCAAAGCTCTCGCCGCTTTGCGGAAAGACCATCGCCCAGGGCAGCGAGGGGTCGGCCTGGCGGCCCCAGAGTTCGCCGTTGACGAAGTTGGCCACGCGCACGGCCGCGATGCCGATGGGCACACAAGGCGCCACCACGTCCATCACCTCCAGGAAGTGCCGGCCGCGGCTGCGGGCGTAGAGCGCCATCGCGCTGATCACACCCAGCAAACCGCCGTGGAAAGCCATGCCGCCCTTCCACACCATGAACACTTCGAGCGGGTTCGCCAGGTAGTAGCCGGGCTTGTAGAAGAAGCAGTAGCCCAGGCGCCCGCCGATGATGACGCCGAGCACGCCGAAGAAGAGCATGTCTTCCACGTCGCGCCGCTGCCAGCCGCGCGTGGCGTACTGCGGCTTGGCCGCGCGCTGCGCTGCCAGCCACAGGAAGAGGCCGAAGGCGACGAGGTAGCTCAGGCCGTACCAGCGCACGGCCACGGGTCCGAGCGAGAAGGCGATGGGGTCGAACTGGGGATGCACGAGCATCGGCGGTGTCCAGGGGCAGGGTCGGCTGTGGAAGGCGCGATTGTCCATGCCTGCGCGCCGGCCGCGCGGCTTGCGGTGCGCTGCCGCCGATAATCCGGCGCAGGCACCACGGAGACCCCCCGCACCATGAGCAGCAGCAACCGCCGCAGCAAGAACATCACCGAAGGCGTCGCCCGCGCGCCCAACCGCAGCATGTACTACGGCATGGGCTACCAGGAGAGCGACTTCGGCAAGCCGATGATCGGCGTGGCCAACGGCCACAGCACCATCACGCCCTGCAACAGCGGGCTGCAGAAGCTGGCAGATGCCGCGGTGGCGGCCTTGAAGGACGCTGGCGCCAACCCGCAGATCTTCGGCACGCCCACCATCTCAGACGGCATGGCCATGGGCACCGAGGGGATGAAATACAGCCTGGTGAGCCGCGAGGTGATCGCCGATTGCGTGGAAACCTGCGTCGGCGGCCAGTGGATGGACGGCGTGCTCGTCATCGGCGGCTGCGACAAGAACATGCCCGGCGGCATGATGGGCATGCTGCGCGCCAACGTGCCAGCCATCTACGTCTACGGCGGCACCATCCTGCCGGGCCGCTACAAGGGGCAGGACCTCAACATCGTCAGCGTCTTCGAGGCCGTGGGCCAGTTCACGGCCGGCAAGATGAGCGAAGAAGACTTCTGCGAGATCGAGCGCCGCGCCATCCCCGGCAGCGGCAGCTGCGGCGGCATGTACACCGCCAACACGATGAGCTCGTCCTTCGAGGCGCTGGGCATGAGCCTGCCTTACGCCAGCACGATGGCCAACGTCGAAGACCCCATCCTGGCGCACACGCAAGAGGCGGCACGGGCGCTGGTGAACGCGGTGAAGAACGACCTCAAGCCGCGCGACATCGTCACCAAGGAGGCCATCGAGAACGCCGTGGCCGTGATCATGGCCACCGGCGGCAGCACCAACGCCGTGCTGCACTTCCTGGCCATCGCGCACGCTGCGGGCGTGGAGTGGAGCATCGACGACTTCGAGCGCGTGCGCCGCAAGACGCCGGTGCTGTGCGACCTGAAGCCCAGCGGCAAGCACCTGGCCATCGACCTGCACCGCGCCGGCGGCATCCCGGCGGTGATGAAGGTGATGCTCGACGCCGGCCTGCTGCACGGCGACTGCATCACGATCACCGGCAAGACGGTGGCCGAGAACCTGAAGGACATACCGCCGCTGCGCGCCGACCAGGACGTGATCCGCCCGGTGACGAACCCGATCTACGCCGAGGGTCACCTCGCCATCCTGAAGGGCAACCTGAGCCCCGAGGGTTGCGTGGCCAAGATCACCGGCCTGAAGAACCCCGTGATCACCGGCCCGGCCCGCGTGTTCGATGACGAGCAGAGCGCGCTGGCCGCGATCATGGCCAAGCAGATCGTCGCCGGCGACGTGATGGTGCTGCGCTACCTGGGCCCCAAGGGCGGCCCGGGCATGCCCGAGATGCTGGCGCCGACCGGTGCGCTGATCGGCCAGGGCCTGGGCGAGAGCGTGGGCCTGATCACCGACGGCCGCTTCTCGGGTGGCACCTGGGGCATGGTGGTGGGCCACGTCGCGCCCGAAGCCTACGCAGGCGGCCTGATCGCACTGGTGCAGGAAGGTGACAGCATCACCATCGACGCGCACCAGCTTCTGCTGCAGCTGAACGTGAGCGACGAAGAGATCGCACGCCGCCGCGCCGCCTGGAAACAGCCTGCGCCGCGCTACACGCGCGGTGTGCTGGCGAAGTTCGCGAAGAATGCGGCCAGCGCCAGCAAGGGCGCGGTGCTCGACGGGGATTGAGGCTTCGGCCGCAGGCGGCCCCGGCTAGAGCCGCGGGTCGCGCCGGGTGGGCTCGGCGGGAGGCTTGGGCCGCGGGTCGTGCCGGGTGGTCTCGGGCGTGCTGCGGCGGGCCGCGTCTTCGCGCGAGCGGGTGGCATGGCGTTCGCGCCGGGTGGTCAGGCCCAGCGCCTCCATGGCCTTCTCGCGGCGCGCGAGTTTCTTGCGCTCCATCTTTTCCATGACCCTGCGCTGCGTCCAGCCACTGTTGTCGGCAAACTGCCACCACAGCACGGCCCCCAGGAAGGGCAGGCCGATCGCCCACCAAGGCCATGCGCCGAAAGGCCCGAAGTCGGCCAGATGGGCCACCAGCAACAAAACACCGACGATGACCAAGGGCATGGCGAACTCTCCTCGGAACACTGTAGCGCAAGGCCTGCTCTTGCTGGTGTGGGCCTGCGCCGGCGGCGCCGCACAGGCCAGCCCCGAGCTGGCCAAGCAGAAGAACTGCATGAACTGCCACGCCGCGGACCGCAAGATCGTCGGCCCGGCGTGGCGTGACATCGCCAAACGCTACGGCAGCACGCCGAACGCTTCGGCCGCGCTGGCGGTGAAGATCCGCGCCGGTGGCGGCGGGGCCTGGGGCGTGGTGCCCATGCCGGCCAACCCCACGCTGAGCGAAGCCGATGCCAAGCGGCTGGCGGACTGGGTGCTGACGCACCGCTAGCCCGCCGCCGCGCCCGGCATCAGTTGGCTTGCGTCAACTGATCGAGGATCGCCGGGTTCTCGAGGGTGGAGGTGTCCTGCGTGATCGCCTCGCCCTTGGCGATGCTGCGCAGCAGGCGCCGCATGATCTTGCCGCTGCGCGTCTTGGGCAGGTTGTCGCCGAAGCGGATGTCCTTCGGCTTGGCGATCGGCCCGATCTCCTTGGCCACCCAGTTGCGCAGCTGCGTGGCGATCTGCTTGGCTTCTTCACCCGTGGGCCGGCTGCGCTTGAGCACCACAAAGGCGCAGATGGCCTCGCCCGTGGTGTCGTCGGGGCGGCCCACCACGGCGGCTTCGGCCACCAGCTCGGTGCAGCTGACCAGCGCGCTTTCGATCTCCATCGTGCCCATGCGATGGCCGCTGACGTTGAGCACGTCGTCGATGCGGCCGGTGATGGTGAAGTAGCCCGTGTCCTTGTCGCGGATGGCGCCGTCGCCGGCCAGGTAGTAGCCCTTGAGCTCGGCCGGGTAGTAGCTCTTCTTGAAGCGCTCGGGGTCGCCCCAGATGGTGCGGATCATGCTCGGCCAGGGCTTCTTGATGACCAGGATGCCGCCGCTGCCGTTGGGCACGTCGGCGCCGGTTTCATCGACGATGGCCGCGGTGATGCCCGGGAAGGGCAGCGTGCAGCTGCCCGGCACCATGGGCGTGGCGCCTGGCAGCGGCGTGATGACGTGGCCGCCGGTCTCGGTCTGCCAGAAGGTGTCGACGATGGGGCAGCGGCCGCCGCCCACGTTGGCGTGGTACCACTCCCAGGCCGCCGGGTTGATGGGCTCGCCCACGCTGCCCAGGATGCGCAGGCTGGAAAGGTCGCTGTTCTTGGGGTGCACGGCGGCGTTGCCTTCGGCGGCCTTGATCAGGCTGCGGATGGCGGTGGGCGCGGTGTAGAAGATGCTGACCTTGTGCTTCTCGATGGTCTTCCAGAAGCGGTCGGCGGCCGGGTAGGTGGGCACGCCCTCGAAGACGATCTCGGTGCCGCCCAGGGCCAGCGGGCCATAGGTGATGTAGCTGTGGCCCGTGACCCAGCCGATGTCGGCCGTGCACCAGAACACGTCGTCGGGCTTGAGGTCGAAGGTCCAGGCGGTGGTGAGCGCCGCATGCAGCAGGTAACCGCCGGTGCTGTGCTGCACGCCCTTGGGCTTGCCGGTGCTGCCGCTGGTGTACAGCAGGAAGAGCGGGTGCTCGGCTTCCACCCACTCGGGCTCGCAGGTGCTGGGCTGGCCGGCCAGCTCTTCGTGCAGCCAGCGGTCGCGCTCGGGGTGCCAGTTGATCTTGCCGCCGGTGCGCTGGTAGACGATGAGGTTCTTCAGCGTCTCGCAGCCGCCCAGCGCGATGGCTTCGTCGACGATGGCCTTCAGCGGCAGTTGCTTGCCGCCACGCAACTGCTCGTCAGCGGTGATCACCATCACCGCGCCGGCGTCCTGCACGCGGTCGCGCACGCTCTGCGCGCTGAAGCCGCCAAAGACCACCGAGTGGATGGCGCCAATGCGCGCACAGGCCTGCATGGCGGCCACGCCCTCGACGCTCATGCTCATGTAGATGACGACGCGGTCGCCCTTCTTCACGCCGCGCGCCTTCAGCGCGTTGGCGAACTGGCACACCTTGGCCAGCAGTTCGCGGTAGCTGACCTTGGTGACGGCACCGTCGTCGGCTTCGAAGATCAGGGCCGTCTTCTCACCCAGCCCGCGCTCGATGTTGCGGTCCAGGCAGTTGTGGCTGACGTTCAGCGTGCCATCGGCAAACCACTTGAAGAACGGCGCCTGGCTGCTGTCCAGCACCTGCGTGAAGGGCGTCTTCCAGCTCACGAACTCGCGCGCCAGGCGGCCCCAGTAGGCCTCATGGTCGGCCTCGGCCTCGGCCACCAGCGCGTGGTAGGCCGCCATGCCAGAAACGCGGGCGGCCGCCACGAGTGCGGCGGGGGGCTGGTGGGTCTTCAGTTCGGTGGGCTGGTCGCTCGACATGTTCTGGTCTCCTGGTGGGCAGTGGTTGGATGCGCTCTGTGTGGAGAGTGGAGCGCGCCCCTCTGACGAACCGCTTACTCTGCGGGCAGATTCCTCGCAAGCCTACAATTTCTCGTCTCCGGGTTTGCCCGAAGCCCCTCTCCCCTGGACCCCCATGGCCGACGACTCCAAGACCCACAACACCCGCCTCGGCCCGCTTGCCGGCTTCATCTTCGCCACCCGCTGGCTGCAACTGCCCCTGTACCTGGGCCTCATCGTCGCGCAGTGCGTCTACGTCTTCCATTTCTGGGTGGAGCTCGTGCACCTGGTGGAGGCGGTGTTCGGCAGCCAGGAGGCGCTGGCCAAGCTGGTCAGCAGCATCGGCTACAAGAGCGACTTCGCGGTGACATCGCTGAACGAGACCATCATCATGCTGGTGGTGCTGGCGCTCATCGACGTGGTGATGATCAGCAACCTGCTGATCATGGTGATCGTCGGCGGCTACGAGACCTTCGTTTCCCGGCTGAACCTCGAAGGCCACCCCGACCAGCCCGAGTGGCTGAGCCACGTCAACGCCAGCGTGCTCAAGGTCAAGCTGGCCACGGCCATCATCGGCATCAGCAGCATCCACCTGCTGAAGACCTTCATCAACGCTGCCAACTACAGCGAAAAGGTGCTGCTCTGGCAGACCCTGATCCACGTTGCCTTCCTGTTCAGCGCACTGGCCATCGCCCTGGCCGACAAGCTGATGGCGCACACCATCAAGTCCGACCACTGACCCTGAGACGAGGCCGCCATGACGAACCTTCTGCTCTTCGTGGCCGGCCTGGTCGGCCTGGTCCTGGGTGCCAACCTGCTGGTGCGTGGCGCCTCCAAGCTGGCGCTTTCCTTCGGCATCTCGCCGCTGGTGGTGGGGCTGACGATCGTGGCCTTCGGCACCAGCGCGCCCGAGGTGGCGGTGTCGGTGGGCGCGGTGCTGGATGGCAAGACCGACCTGGCCGTGGGCAACGTGGTCGGCAGCAACATCTTCAACGTGCTCTTCATCCTGGGCATCAGCGCGCTGATCACGCCGCTGGTGGTGGACCGGCAGCTCATCCGGCAGGAGGTGCCCATCATGATCGGCGCCTCGCTGCTGCTGCTGGCGGTGGGGCTGGACGGGCGCATCGGTCTCTTCGACGCGCTGCTGCTCTTTGCGCTGGTGGTGGCCTACACGGTGTTCCTCATCGTGCAGTCGCGCCGTGCCGGGCAGGCGGCGGCCGGTGACGACGAAATGCCTGCGCTGGAAGCCGGTACCTGGGACACGCGCCTGCCCGCGCAACTGGCGCTGATCGTCGGCGGCCTCGTGGCCCTGGTGCTGGGCTCCGACGCCCTGGTCACCGCCGCGGTGGCCTTCGCCAAGCAGATGGGCGTGAGCGACCTCGTCATCGGCCTGACCATCGTGGCCGCCGGCACCTCCATGCCCGAGGTGGCCACCTCCATCACCGCCGCCATCAAGGGCGAGCGTGACATCGCGGTGGGCAACGTGGTGGGCAGCAACACCTTCAACATCCTGGGCTGCCTGGGGCTCTCGGGCCTGGCCTCGGGCACCACCGGCCTCGTGCTGGCGCCCTCGGTGCTGACCTTCGACATCTGGGTGATGCTGGCCGTGGCGCTGGCCTGCCTGCCGGTGTTCATCACCGGTCGCGAGATCGCGCGCTGGGAAGGCGGGGTCTTCCTCGCCTACTACGCGGCCTACGTGGCCTACCTCATCCTGGCCGCGCAGCAGCACGCCGCCCTGCCCTGGTTCAGCACCGCGATGCTGAGCTTCGTGCTGCCGCTGACGGTGGTGACGCTGGTGGTGGTGCTGCTCAAGCCCTCACCGAAGACCTGAGGGTCTTCAGTCGCGCGGCAGTTCGGGCGGCACCGGCGCCCGGCTGGGCAGGCGCAGGTGCAGCGCCGCCAATGACAAGAGGTTGGCCGAGACCGGTGCCGTCACGAAGACGAACAGCGTGATCAGCAGCACCTGCAGCCCGGCCTGCGCCTGCGCCCAGCTCACCAGCAGGCTGGCCACCAGCACACCGCCCACGCCCAGCGTGCTGGCCTTGGTGGGCGCGTGCAGGCGCATGAAGAAATCGTTGAAGCGCAGCAGGCCGAAGGCGCCCACCAGCAGGAAAAAGGCGCCCAGCACCAGCAGCAGGGCCACGGCCCATTGCAGCCAGGCGGGCAGTTGCAGCAGCGTGTCGGTCAGCATGGCAGGGCCCCCGGTCACTCGATGACGTCGCCGCGCGCGAGGTAACGCGCCGCGGCCACGGTCGACACAAAACCCAGCATCGCGATGATCAGCGCCGCCTCGAAGAAGACGGCGCTGCCCTGGCGCAGGCCCAGCAGCACCGCCAGCGCGATGGCGTTGACGTAGAGCGTGTCCAGCGCCAGCACACGGTCGGGCAGGCTGGGGCCGCGCAGCAGCCGCCACGCGCACATCAGCATGGCCAGGGCCACGGCGCCGACAGCAATGTCCAGGGCCCAGGCCAGCACGGTGGCGCCGCTCATCCGAAGATCTCCTGCAGTGGCGCCTCGTAACGCGCCTTCATGTCGGCCACGGCAGCAGGCACGTCGGTGCAGTCGAGCGCATGCACGAGGATGTGGCGGCGCTGCTCGTCGATGACACACGACACCGTGCCCGGCGTGGTGGTGATGATGGTGGCGAAGAGGCTGATGGCCGTGGGGTGCGTGATGTCCAGCGGCACCAGCACCCAGGCCGGCTGCGGCCGCGCGCCGGGCGACAGCACGATGCGCGCGACCGTGATGTTGCTCTTCACGATGTCCCACAGCACCACGCCCAGCAGGCGCAGCGCCGTGCCCCAGGCGCGCGGGCGCACGGGCTCGGGCAGGAAGCCGTGCAGCACGCGCGGGATGACGAGGCCCAGCACCGTGGCCGTGATCAGCTGCGCCGGTGCGGCGCTCTGCTGCAGCAGCACCCAGGTGGCGCCGATCAGCACGCTGAGCACCGGGTGCGCGAACCAGCGCGGCTTCATCGTGCGGCCTCCGCGGGGGCAGGCGTGGGTGCGGGCGGCGTGGCCCCCGGCAGCGGCGGGTTCACGCCGCGGTAGGGGCGTGTGGTCTGCGCGGCCGCCCCGCCTGACTCCGGCATCACCGCATCGGCATAGGCGGCGCGGTCTTGCAGTTGCAGCGCGGCGGCGGCTGTGTAGCGCTGGATGGGCGCGGCGAACACGCTCATCAGCACGCTCAAGCCCAGCAGCGCCACGGTAGCACCGATCAGCCGCGGGCTGGCACCCGCGCTGCTGCCCGGCACCTCGGGCCGCACCGCCCAGAACAGCACGCTGCCCGCGCGCGCCAGGCCCACCAGCGTGAGCAGGCCCACGCCCAGCACCACGGCCCACACGGCCACGGCGGCGCTGTGGTTCACCGAGGCTTCCAACAGCATCAGCTTGCCGATGAAGCCCGGCAGCGGCGGCAGGCCGGCGGTGGAGGCCGCGGCCAGCAGCAGCATCAGGCCCAGCAAGGCCGGCTGCGCGACCGGGCTGCAGGGCTCCAGGCGGTCCGCCATGGGCCCGCGTTGCGAGGCCACCAGTTCCGACAGCAGGAAGAGCCCCGCGATCACCAACGTGGAGTTGGCGAGGTAGAACAGCGCGGCCGACCACGCCGCGGCGTTGAAGAGGCCGAGGGCCGCCAGCACCGTGCCCACCGAGGCCACGGTGAGCCACGCCACCAGGCGCGGCAGCGTGCGCGCCGCCAGCGCGCCCATCACGCCCACCACGCTGGTGGCCAGCGCCAGCGGCAGCAGCAATGGCTGCACCAGCAGCGCCGAAGCCCCGGCCTCGGCCCCGAAGATGACACCGTGCACGCGCAGGATGGCGTAGACGCCCACCTTGGTCATGATGGCGAAGAGCGCCGCCACCGGCGCGCTGCTGGCCGCATACGTGGCCGGCAACCACATGGCCAGCGGGAGCAGCGCCGCCTTGAACCCGAACACCACCAGCAGCAGCAGCGCGCCGGCCTGCAGCAGCCCCGCCTCGGCCCCGCCCACCTGGGGCACGCGCAATGCCAGGTCGGCCATGTTCAGCGTGCCGGCCTGCGCGTACAGCAGCGAGACACCGATGAGGAACAGCGCCGAGGCCACCAGGTTCAGCACCACGTACTGCACGCCCACGCGCAGCCGCTCGCGGCCCAGGCCGTGCATCATCAGCACGTAGCTGGCGATCAGCAGCACCTCGAAGAAGACGAAGAGGTTGAAGAGGTCGCCGGTGACGAAGGCGCCGTTCAGGCCCATCAGCTGGAACTGGAAGAGCGCGTGGAAGTGGCGGCCGTGGGT
The DNA here is from genome assembly GCF_004016505.1 of Rubrivivax rivuli. Lineage (GTDB taxonomy): Bacteria > Pseudomonadota > Gammaproteobacteria > Burkholderiales > Burkholderiaceae_C > Rubrivivax > Rubrivivax rivuli. The sequence continues at coordinate 770,570 of NZ_SACR01000003.1, forward strand.
GTCCCAGCCGCCGCTGGCGTAGAACAGCACCGGCACGGCCACGGCTGCGGTGAGCGCCACCATGTAGGCCGAGAGCCGGTCGATCACCAGCACGATGCCGAAAGGCGCCGGCCAGTCACCCAGGCGGTAGACGTTGAGCTGGCCGCTGGCGGCCTCTTCCACCAGCCGGAACGCAAACACCGCGCCCAGCAGCACCGAGGTCAGCGCGATGCGGCGCGTCCACGCCAGGCGCCGGTTGCCGTGCGCGTCGGCCGCGCCGCCGCCATCGCCCACCAGCAGCAGGAGCACCGCGGTCAGCATGGGCAGCAGCACCGGCAGCACCGGCAGGTGGTCGCTGAAGCTCATGCCTTGGGCTCTTCCTGGGCGCCACCTTGAGGCGGGCGGCCGTCGACGTGGTCGTTGCCGCCGTCGTGCTGGCTGCGCAGCGCGAGCTCGATGACGAAGCCCGTGGTGGCAAAGCCGATGACGATGGCCGTCAGCACCAGGGCCTGCGGCAGCGGGTCGGCCGCCGCGGGGCCAGCGCCGACGATGGGCTCGGCGCCCTGCCACAGCCTCCCCATCGCGAAGATGAAGATGTTGACCGCGTAGCCCAGCAGCGAAAGGCCCAGCACCACCGGGAAGGTGCGCCCCCGCAGCAGCAGGTAGATGCCGCTGGCGGTGACGAGGCCGATGCCGGTGGCCACCAGGGCTTCCATCGACAGCATCATGGACGGTCCCCCTGCGGTACGGCAGCAGCCGGCGCCGCGCCTTCCTTGCTGGCCGCGCCCAGCACGGCCAGTGTCAGCAGTGTCGAACCCACCACGGTGATGTACACCCCCAGGTCGAAAAGCGCGGCCGTGGCCAGCGGCAGCACGCCCAGCACGGCCACCTCGGGGGCCGCGTGCGCGCTGGTCAGGAAGGGGTGGCCGAAGGCCAAGGCGCCCACGCCCGTGGCCAAGGCGATGGCCAGGCCGATGCCGATCCACACCGTGTAGCGGCGGCCGCCGGCGGCGTGCAGCAGCGCATCGGCCCTCTGCTGGCCCAGCGCCATGTACTGCAGCACCAGCGCCACGGCGGTGATCAGCCCGGCGATGAAGCCGCCACCCGGCAGGTTGTGGCCGCGCCAGTAGATGTAGGCCGAGACCACCAGCGCCAGCGGCAGCACCAGGCGCGCGGCACGGCGCAGCAGCAGCGGCGGCTCGCGGAAAGACCAGGCCAGGCCCGCGCCATCGGCCACCGGGCGGCGCACGCGCAGGCCCTGCAGCAGCGCCAGCACGCCCACGGCGGCGATGCCCAGCACGGTGATCTCGCCGAAGGTGTCATAGCCGCGGAAGTCGACCAGGATCACGTTCACGCTGTTGGTGCCGCCGCCCTTGGGCACGGTGTTGTCGAGGAAGTACCAGGCGATGCTGTCGTGATCACGCGTCATCACCAGCCAGCTCAGCCAGGCCAGGCCGCCACCGCCGAGCAGGGCCAGGCCCGCGTCGCGGCCGCGGCGCGCGGCGCTGCTTTCGCGCGGGGTGGTCTGCGGCAGCAGGGCCAGGCCCATCAGCAGCAGCACGGTGGAGACCACCTCCACGCTCAGCTGAGTGAGCGCGAGGTCGGGCGCCGAGAAGGCCAGGAAGGTGAGCGCCGTCACCAGGCCCACCAGGCCCACCAGCACCACGGCGCGCAGGCGCTGGTGGTGGCCCAACACCAGCGCGGCGCAGGTGGCGGCCAGCGCCAGCCACAGCACCACGGCCAGCGGCGTGGCCGGCAGCAGCGCACGCGCGCCCGTGCCGGCCCCGGCGCCCGGGCCTTGCAGCAGCGGCCAGGCGGCCACGGCCACGGCGCTGGCCACCATCCACGCGGCGTAGCGCTGCAGCGAACCGTTTTCCAGCAGCGCGGTGAAGCGGCCGGCCGTGGCGAAGAGGCCATCCACCAGCGCAGTGAAAACGCCCTTGCCGCTGAAAGCGCGCGGCAGGTAGCGGTGCAGCCGCCCGCCTTGCGCCAGGCCGAAGTACAGCGCCGCGCCGCCGGCCACGGCGATGGCGCTCATCAAGAGCGGGATGTTGAGCCCGTGCCACAGCGCCAGCTGGAAGGCCGGCGCCGGTGCACCCAACATGGCGCTGCTGGCGGCCTGCACCAGCGGGCCGGCCAGCGTCATGGGCAGCAGGCCCACGGCCACGCAGGCGGCCACCAGCAGCATCACCGGGGCCTTCATGCCCAGCGGTGGCTCGTGCGGATGGGGCACGGGCAGGTCTTTCGGCGGGCCGTTGAAGAAGACGTCGTGCACCAGGCGCAGCGAGTAGGCCATCGAGAACAGCCCGCCCAGCGTGGCCAGCACCGGCACCAGCCAGCCCAGGCTGCCCCAGACTGGCGTACCGCCGTGCAGGGCCTGCTCCAGCATCATCTCCTTGCTGATGAAGCCGTTGAAGGGCGGGATGCCGGCCATCGCCGCCGCGGCCACCAGGGCCAGCGTGCCCACCACGGGCATCAAGGCCATCAGGCCGCCGAGCTTGCGCATGTCGCGCGTGCCGGTTTCGTGGTCGACGATGCCCGCGCTCATGAACAGCGCGGCCTTGAAACACGCGTGGTTGAGGATGTGGAAGACCGCGGCCACGGCCGCCATCGGCGAACCCAGGCCGATCAGGAAGGTGACCAGGCCGAGGTGGCTGACGGTGGAGTAGGCCAGCAGGCCCTTCAGATCGTGCTTGAAGATCGCGACAAAGGCCGCGAACACCATGGTCAACAAACCGGTGCTGGCGACGATGCCCTGGAAGAGCTCGGTGCCGCCGATGACGGGCGTGAGCCGCATCATCAGGAACAGCCCGGCCTTCACCATGGTGGCCGAGTGCAGGTAGGCCGACACCGGCGTCGGCGCCGCCATGGCCTGCGGCAGCCAGAAGTGGAAGGGCAGCTGCGCGCTCTTCGTGAAGCAGCCCAGCAGCACCAGCACCAGCATCAGCGGGTAGCGGGCATCGGCCTGCACCTTCTCCACCAACCCCGGCGTGGCGAGCATGGTGCTCAGGTCGTAGGTGCCAGCCATCTGGCCCAGCACCACCACGCCGGCCAGCAGCGCCAGGCCACCGCCGCCCGTGACGGCCAGCGCCATGCGCGCGCCGGCGCGGGCATCGGCGCCCTTCTTCGGATCAGAGCCCCAGTAGCCCACCAGCAAGAAGCTGCTGATGCTGGTGAGTTCCCAGAACACCACCATCAGCAGCAGGTTGTCGCTCAGCGCGATGCCCAGCATCGCCGCCATGAAGAGCATCAGCTGGCTGTAGAACTTGCCCGCCGGGTCACCGCCCGGGCCACCGTGCAGGTAGAAGGCCGCGTAGATGACGATGAGCAGGCCGATGCCGCTGATCATCAAACCGAACATCAGGCCCAGGCCGTCGAGCCGGTAGTTGGCGTTCAGGCCGATGGCCGGCATCCACTCGGCCTGCGTCAAAAGCACCTGGCCGTCCATCACCGGCCCGGCCAGGCTGAGCAGCAAACCCAGCACCGCCAGCGCGATGGCGCCGGCCAGCACTGCGGTGGCCCGCCGGCGCAGCGGCGCTTCCACGCGGCCGAGCCACAGGCACAGCCCGGTGCCCAGCACCAGCGGCAGCAGAACGGCGAGTGACAGGGGGCTCATGGGTTGCGCAGCAGGGCCAGCTTCCAGTGGCGCCCGGGCAGGCCTGGCGCCACGACAAAACCCGCGAGTCTAGGCGAGCGATGCTGGCGCCTGGCTTACCCCGCCCCGCCCTGCGCGCATGCCGGCCCGGCCTTGACAAGCCGCCTTGCAGCCGATGCCGGCAGGGCCCGCCGACAGGCCCCTGCAAGGCCGCTGGCTACACTGGCGGCCCGATTTCGCAGCCAGCGCCCGTGCCGGGCGCCACCGCCATGAGCTCCACCGCGCGAACCACCATCCGCCAGGCCGACCTGATCGACAGCATCGCCGCCGCCCTGCAGTACATCAGCTACTACCACCCGGCCGACTACATCGCCCACCTGGCCCGCGCCTACGAGCGCGAGCAGAGCGCCGCCGCGAAAGACGCCATCGCGCAGATCCTCACCAACAGCCGCATGTGCGCCGAAGGCAAGCGGCCCATCTGCCAGGACACCGGCATCGTCAACGTTTTCCTGAAGATCGGCATGGACGTGCAGTGGGAAGGCTTCACCGGCAGCATCGAGGACGCCGTCAACGCCGGCGTGCGCAAGGGCTACCTGAACCCCGACAACGTGCTGCGCGCCAGCGTGCTGGACGACCCCATCTTCGCGCGCAAGAACACCAAGGACAACACGCCCGCGGTGGTGCAGATGGAGGTGGTGCCCGGCAACACGCTCGACGTCATCGTCGCGGCCAAAGGCGGCGGCTCTGAGAACAAGAGCAAGGTCTACATGCTCAACCCCAGCGACGACATCGTCGAGTGGGTGCTCAAGACCGTGCCCACCATGGGCGCCGGCTGGTGCCCGCCGGGCATGCTGGGCATCGGCGTGGGCGGCACGGCCGAGAAGGCGGCGCTGCTGGCCAAGCAGGCGCTGATGGAAGACATCGACATGTACGAGCTGCTCGAGCGCGGCCCCAGCAACAAGCTGGAAGAGATGCGCATCGAGCTCTACGAGAAGGTCAACGCCCTGGGCATCGGCGCGCAGGGCCTCGGCGGCCTGACGACCGTGCTGGACGTGAAGATCAAGACCTTCCCCACACACGCCGCGAGCAAGCCCATCGCGATGATCCCGAACTGCGCCGCCACGCGGCACGCGCACTTCGTGATGGACGGCAGCGGCCCGGTCTACCTCGACCCGCCCAGCCTCGACCTCTGGCCCAACGTGCACTGGGCGCCCGACTACAACAAGAGCCGCAAGGTCGACCTCAACACGCTGACGAAAGAGCAGGTGGCGAGCTGGCAGCCCGGCGACACGCTGCTGCTCAGCGGCAAGCTGCTCACGGGCCGCGACGCCGCGCACAAGCGCATCCAGGAGATGCTCGCCAAGGGCGAACCGCTGCCGGTGGACTTCACCAACCGCGTCATCTACTACGTGGGCCCGGTGGATCCGGTGCGCGACGAGGTGGTGGGCCCGGCCGGCCCGACCACCGCCACCCGCATGGACAAATTCACCGAGATGATGCTGGCGAAGACCGGCCTCATCGCGATGGTGGGCAAGGCCGAACGCGGCCCGGTGGCCATCGAGTCCATCAAGAAACACCAGAGCGCCTACCTGATGGCCGTGGGCGGCGCGGCCTACCTCGTCAGCAAGGCCATCAAGGGCGCGAAGGTGGTGGGCTTTGCCGACCTGGGCATGGAAGCCATCTACGAGTTCGACGTGGTGGACATGCCGGTGACGGTGGCGGTGGACGCCGGCGGAACCAGCGCGCACGTCACCGGCCCGAAGCTCTGGCAAGCGAAGATCGGCAAGATCCCGGTGGCCGTGGCCTGACGGGGCAGCCCTGACCCTGTGTCCCAGCACTTCGAAGTCCACCCGCAGAACCCGCAGCCGCGCCTGCTGAAGCAGGCCGCGGCCCTGCTGCAGGCCGGCGGCGTGGCCGCCGTGCCCACCGACAGCAGCTACGCGCTGGTGTGCCGGCTCGACGACAAGAACGCGGCCGAGCAGTTGCGACGCATCCGCCAGGTGGACGAGAAGCACCACCTCACGCTGCTGTGCAAGGACTTGAGCGAACTCGCGCGTTTTGCGCGCGTGGACAACCGCCAGTACCGGCTGCTGAAGCTGGGCACGCCCGGGCCCTACACCTTCATCCTGGAAGCCACGAAGGAAGTGCCGCGGCGCCTGAGCCACCCCAGCCGCCGCACCATCGGCCTGCGCGTGCCCGAAAACGTGGTGCTGCAGGAACTGCTGGCGCTCTTCGGTGAACCGCTGCTGGCTACCACGCTGATACCGCCGGGCGAAACCGAACCGCTCAACGACGCCGACGAGATCCGCGAGCGTTTCCAGAAGCAGCTGCAGGCCGTGGTGGACGCCGGCGCCTGCCCCATGCAGCCCACCACCGTCATCGACCTCAGCGGCGACGAGCCCGTGCTCGTGCGCGAAGGCCGCGGCGAACTCGCCCGCCTGGGCCTGTAGGCACCCCACGCCAAGCCAGCCCGGCGGCGCTGGGTGCGGTGCAGCACAGACGCGGCGGGGCGGACAGGCGCATGCTGCAGCTCCGATGGAGCCCGCATGAACCCCTTTCCGACCCACCCGCCCGCCCCCCGGGCGGCCGCATGATCCGCCTGGCCATTCACCTGGCGCTCGACTACGAGGTGCGGGAACCCGGCAGCCACTTCATCTTCAACATCCACGCCGCGCACACCGAGCGCCAGCGGGTGCTGCAGGAGCACCTCGACCTGAACCAGGGCGTGCCCTGGCGCGTGGACACCGACCCCGCCACGCTCAACCGCATCCTGCGTGTCAGCCCCGGGCCCGGGCCGCTGCGCCTGCGCTACGCGGCCACCATCGAGCTCGACCACCACGTCGCGCAGCCGGCCGCCATCCCCGAGGTGCCCATCGCGCAACTGCCCACGCACGTGCTGCCCAGCCTCTACCCCAGCCGCTACTGCCCTTCAGACCGGCTGCTGCGCCTGGCCTTGCAGGAGTTCGGCCACCAGGTGCCGGGCTACGCACGGGTGCAGGGCGTGCGCGACTGGGTGCTGCGGCGCACCACCTTCAAGTCGAACACGAGCACCGGCACCACGTCCGCGCTGGACACGCTGCTCGACACCGTGGGCGTGTGCCGCGATTTCGCGCACCTGATGATCGCGCTGTGCCGCGCCATCAACGTGCCGGCGCGCTTCACCACCGGCATCGACTACGGCGCCGACCCGGCGCTGGGTCCGACCGACTTCCACGCCTACGTGGAGGCCTACCTCGGCGGACGTTGGTACATCTTCGACCCCTCGGGCACGGCCATCCCCATGGGCTTCGTGCGCTTCGGCACCGGGCGCGATGCGGCCGACGTGGCCTTCGCCACCATCTTCGGCGATGTGCTGGCGGGCGCGCCACGCATCCAGATCGAGGTCCTGCCCGACGACCAGGGCCGGCTCGTGATGCCCTGGCACTGCCCCGAGGCGCTGTCGACCGACGCCTGACTGGCGCGAGCCCTGCTCAGCGCGGCAAGGCCAGCACCTTGCGCACCCGCTCGGGGCTGAAGCCAAGCTGGGCCTGCCCGCGCACCAGCAGCACCGGCGTGCCGGGCGCGCGCGTGGCCTCGAAGGTGGCGCGACAGGCCGCGTCGCGCTCGATGCTGCATTCGGTGTAGGGCACGGCGTTCGCGCGGAGCCATTGCCGTGCCGCCGCGCAGCTGGGGCAGACGTCGGAAGACAGCATGTGGATGTCGCCCGGCCGGGCGAGCGCGCTCAGGGCGGTGGCCGCCTCGGCCGAGGCTTCGGCGCGCTGGTGCCCCACCCAGACCTGGTGCACGCCGCCCACCACCGCCACCAGCAACACCAGTTGCAGCAGCTGGCGGGGGCTGGTGAGCTTCATGGCCGCGCCAGCCAGGGCAAGAGGCCGGGGCTCAGATGGCGGCCGTGACCACCATCTCCACACGCCACTCCGGCCGCGCCAAGGTGGCCTGCACGGTGGCGCGCGGCGGCGCTTCGCCCGCGGGCAGCCAGGCTTCCCACACGGCGTTCATGCCCGGGAAATCGGCCAGGTCCTTGAGGAAGATCTCCACGCGCAGCAGGCGGCGCTTGTCGGTGCCGGCACGGGCCAGCAGCGCGTCGATGGCGGCCAGCACCTGCTGCGTCTGCCCGGTGATGTCCTGGCTGCCGTCGGCCGGCACCTGGCCGGCGAGGTAGGCCACGCCGTTGTGCACGGCCATCTCGCTCAGGCGCGGGCCGACGTCGAATCGCTGAATCATCTCAATGTCCTTTGCGGGATGGTTTGCCCGGGGCGGGGCGGCCCGGTGTCTGCACGGCGGCGGCCTTCTGGCCCAGGCGGCTTTCGGTCCCGGCCAGCAGGCGGCGGATGTTGGCTTCGTGGCGCCACACGAGCAGCAGGCTCATCAGCACCAGCGCCCCGATGAAGGGCTCGGGGCCCCAGATCAGCGCCTGGTAGAAGGGCGCGAACACCGCCGCCACCATGGCCGCCAGCGACACATAGCGCGAGAAGGCCACGATCAGCCCGAAGCTCAGCAGCGTGGCCACGCCCAGCAGCGGGTTCACGGCCATCAGCACACCCGCCGCGGTGGCCACGCCCTTGCCGCCCTGGAAACGGAAGAACACCGGCCACAGGTGGCCGATGAAGGCCGCGAGCCCGACGAAGGCGGCGGCCGTCTCGCCCAGGCCATAAGGTGCGCCGAACATCAGCACCAGCAGCACGGGCACGTAGCCCTTCAGCGCGTCAAAAGCCAGCGTGAGGATGGCCGCGGCCTTGTTGCCCGAGCGCAGCACGTTGGTGGCGCCGGGGTTCTTGCTGCCGTAGCTGCGCGGGTCGGCCAGGCCCATCAGGCGGCTGAAGATGACGGCGAAGGACAGAGAGCCGAAGAGGTAGCCCGCGATCAGGGCCAGGGGCAAGGCAAGCGCATTCATGGGGTGCGGAGTGTACGTTTGGCCTGAACAGGCGCAGGCGGTGTGCGGAAGCTGCAGGCGCGGGCTTCAGGCCAGCGCGCAGTGCACGGGTGTTGCGCCCAGCAGGTCCACCAGCACCTGCGGCGAGATGCCCACCAGGTAACCGCGCCGGCCGCCGTTGATGCAGATGCGCGGCAAGGCCAGCACGCTGGCTTCCACATAGACCGGCATCGCCTTCTTCAGCCCGAAGGGCGAGGTGCCGCCCACCAAGTAGCCGCTGTGGCGCTGCGCCACCTCGGGCTTGCAGGGTTCCACGCCCTTGGCACCGATCTCGCGGGCCAGGTTCTTGGTGCTCACCGAACGATCGCCGTGCATCAGCACGATGAGCGGCTGCGCCTTCTCGTCCTGCATCACCAGGGTCTTGATGACGCTGTGCTCGTCCACGCCCAGTTGCTTCGCGCTCTCGGCCGTGCCGCCGTGGTCGACGTACTCGTAGAGGTGCTCGGTGTAGGCCACGCCGGCGGCCTTGAGCATCTGCGTGGCGGGGGTCTCGCTGACGTGTTTGTCTTTCTTGGCCATCTCGTGGAGACGATGAAGGGCTTCAGGCGAAGGCGTAGCCCAGCGCCGCGAAGAAGTGGCAGACGCTGCCGCCCAGCACGAACAGGTGCCACACGGCATGCGCGTAGCGGATGCGGTTGTCGAGCAGGAAGACCACGGCGCCCAGCGTGTAGCTCAGCCCGCCGGCCACCAGCCACACCAGGCCGGCGGTGGGCAGGCGCTCCACCAGAGGGCCGGCGGCCACCACGGCCACCCAGCCCATGGCCACGTACAGGCCTGTGCTCACCCAGGGGTGGCGCAGGCGGTTGAGCAGCTTCACCGTCACGCCGAAGGCGGCCGCACCCCACACCACGCCGAAGAGGCTCCAGCCCCAGGCGCCCTTCAACACGCCCAGCGTGAAGGGCGTGTAGCTGCCGGCGATGAAGAGGTAGATGGCTGCGTGGTCGAAACGCTGGAACCAGGCCTTGGCCGTGCCGCGCGGCAGTGCGTGGTACAGCGCCGAGACGCCGTAGAGCAGCATCATCGTGGCCGCGAAGACGCTGGCCGCGACGATGTCCACCGCGCCCCCGAGGCGGTTGGCCTGCCACACCAGGATGGGCAGCGAGGCCACGGCCAGCAGGAAACCCAGGCCGTGCGTCAGCGTGTTGGCGATCTCCTCGCCCAGCGTCTGCGGGCGGTCGGCACCCGGCGCGTGCGGGGCCTCAGTCACCTTCCACCCACTCCACCTGCGCGCCCAGGGCGGTGATGTTCTCGGCGAAGCGCGGGTGAGCGCGCCGCACCGGCGTGGCGTTGCGGATCACGCTCTTGCCCGGGATGCTGCAGGCCAGCATCAGCAGCGCGATGGCCACGCGGATGATGTAGGGGCTTTCCACCTCGGCGGGCTGCAGCGGCTTGCCGCCGAAGGTGATGATGCGGTGCGGGTCGCTCTGGAAGGCGTGGCCGCCGAACTTGCTGAGCTCGCTGGTCCAGCCCATCGCGCCTTCGTAGACCTTGTTCCAGTACATCATGCTGCCCTCGGCCTTCACGCCCAGGGCCACGAAGATGGGCAGCAGGTCCACGGGCAGGTAGGGCCAGGGCGCGGCTTCCACCTTCTGCAGGATGTTCTTGGTGAAGGGCTCGCGCACCTTCAGCGGGCCGTCCACCACGGTGTGGCTCCAGCCGTCCTGGTGCACCACCTGCACGCCGAACTTGGCGAAGGTGCGGTCGATCAGCGGGAACTGCTCGGGCGCGCTGTTCTTCACCGTGATGCAGCCGCCGGTGATGGCGCCCAAGGCCATGAAGGTGACGGCCTCGTGGAAGTCCTCCGCGAAGCGGAACTCCACGCCTTCCGGCTTGCCGAGGCTCTTCACGCCATGCACCGTGAGGCGGCTGGTGCCCACGCCCTCGATCTGCGCGCCCAGCAGGCGCATGAACTCGCAGAACTCCTGCACGTGCGGCTCGCTGGCGCTGTTCATCAGCGTGCTGGTGCCTTCGGCCAGGGCCGCGCAGAGCACGAAGTTCTCGGTGGTGGTGACGCTGGCGTAATCGAGCCAGTGGTGGTTGGCCTTCAGGCCGCCCGCCACCTGGATGAGCAGGTGGCTGCGGCTGCGCTCCACCACGCCGCCGAAACGCTCCATCACCTCCACGTGGGGGTCGATCTCGCGCACGCCCAGGGTGCAGCCCTGCACGTCGTTCTCGATGCGCGCCACGCCAAAACGGGCCAAGAGCGGCGGCACCAGCATCACGCTGGAGCGCATCTCTTCTGGCAGGTGGTGGGTGCGCGGGTCGAAGTGGGTTTTGGCGTGGTGCACTTCCAGCACGCCGGTGGCGTAGTTGACCTTCACCTCGCTGCCCAGGGTGCGGAAGATCTCCAGGATCTTGCGCACGTCGGTGATCTCGGGAATGCCGAGCAGGCGGATGGGGTGCGGGCTGAGCAGCGTGGCGCAGAGGATGGGCAGCACGGCGTTCTTGTTCGCGCTGGGCACGATGCGGCCGGTGAGCGGCGTGCCGCCGTGGACGATGAGGTTGGCCATGAAGAGGGGGCGGAGGGTTGGCAGCAGGTGCGTGATTGTCTTGCAGCGCCGGCACCGTTCAGGGCCCGGCGCCCGCGTTTCGTCGCAGTGTGCCGCAGCGGCGTGGTGCCCCGGCTATCGTGCCGGGCTTGACGACGATCACGCTGACGCGACCGGCCCTCCCCAAGCCCCCCACCCGGCCTGCGAGCCTGGCCCTGCTGGTGCTGGCGCTGCACGCGCTGCTGCTGGCCGGTGCTTGGCGGTTGCAGGCCTGGCAAGACCGCGGGCCGGCCGTGCCAGCGCAGGCGCCGCTGATCGTGTGGCTGCCGGGGGCGCCGCGGCCCGCCTCGCCGGCAGCCAAACCGCCCGAACAGCCCCAGGCCGCTCGCGCCCAGCGCGCGCCCGCCACGCTCCCGCGTGCTCCGCGCGAGCCGCAGGCCATCACCCTGCCGGCAAGCCCGGCCGGGCCGGGCCCCGATACCGTTGCGGCGCCGCCGGTTTCTGCGGCCCCCGTCATGCCGACACCGACACCGCCTGCAGCCGGGCCCGCGCCGCCGCTGAACCTGGCCCTGCCCCGCGGCGCCTCGGCCCCCTGGCGCGGGCGCAACCCGGCGCTGGACGACCCGCGCAGCAACACGCCGCCACTCACACTGGAAAGCCGCATCGCCAAGGCCCTGGGCGGCGTCGACGGCATCCAGGAGTTCCGCCTGGAAGACGGCAGCGTGCGCTTCAAGCGCGGCAACAGCTGCGTCATCGCACGGCCCAACCGCGCCAGCGCGCTGGACCCCTTCAACGCCAGCGCGCAGATCCGCCCGCGGCTGCTGGACCGCTGCTGAAGCCTCAGCCGGCGCCGCCCGCCGCGGCCCGCGCCTCTTCCTGCAAACGCAGCACGCGCCGCTGCACCTTGCCGGTGGTGGTCATGGGCAGTGCCTCGATGAACTCGATCTCCTTCGGGTACTCGTAAGGCGCCAGCCGGCCGCGCACGTGGGCCTGCAGCTCGGCCACCAGCGCCGGGTCGCCCGTGAAGCCAGGCGCCAGCACCACGTAGGCCTTCACCACCGCGCCGCGCTCGGCATCGGGCTTGGGCACCACCGCCGCGTTGGCCACGGCCGCGTGCTTGACGAGGCAGTTCTCGATCTCGCTGGGCCCGATGCGGTAACCCGCGGCCTTGAAGACGTCGTCGCTGCGGCCCTGGTACCAGAGGTAGCCCTCGGCATCCATCACCGCGGTGTCGCCGGTGCGGCACCAGCTCTTGCAGGGGTCGCCGGTGAACTTGGCCGCGGTGGCGGCCTCGTTGCGCCAATAGCCGAGGAAGAACACCGGGTCGGGGTGGCCGTGAACGTCCAGCCGGTGCACGGCCACGTCGCCCGGCGTGCCGCGCGGGCATTCGCGCCCGGCATCGTCGATCACCGCCACGCGGTGGCCCGGGTAGGCGCGGCCCATGCTGCCGGGGCGTGCCGGCCAGCCCGGCTGTTCACAACCTTCGGCATCGACCCAGCGCTGGCAGTTGCCCACGATGTAATTGATCTCGGTCTGGCCGAACATCTCGTTGACCGTGAGGCCGAGAGCCCGCTGGCACCAATGGAAGACGGTGTCGCCCACGGCCTCGCCGGCGCTCATCACCGAACGCAGGTGCAACCGGTAGCGCTGCCGCGGCGCCGGCACCGCCTTCATCATCGCCTTCAAGGCCGTGGGGAAGAGAAAGCTGTGCGTCACCCGGTGGCGCTGCATCAGCTCGAAGGCGCGTTCAGGGCTGAAGCGGCCTTGGTAAGCCACGATGGGGCGGCCGAAGTACAGCGTGGGCAGCAGCGCGTCCATCAGGCCGCCGGTCCAGGCCCAGTCGGCGGGGCTCCAGAAGACCTCGTCGCTGTGCTCGGGCGGGCCCAGGCCGAACCAGTCCTGGCTGCAGACGAACCCGCTCAGGTTGCCGATGAGCGCGCGGTGTGGCACCAGCGCGCCCTTGGGCGGGCCGGTGGTGCCGCTGGTGTAGATCAGCACGGCGGGGTCGTCGGCGGCGGTGTCCTCGGGCACGAAACGGCCGCCCGGCGCAGCGGCCAGCACCGCGGCCCAGTCGGCGTCGCCCTGCCCGGCGGCCGCACCCACGGCCAGCACGCTGCGCAGCGCCGGGCAATCGGCGCGCACCTGCTGCACGGTGGCGATGGCGTTTTCATCGGCCAGTGCCAGCACGGCGCCGCTGTCCTGCAGCCGGTAGACCAGCGCTTCGGGGCCAAAGAGCATGCTCAGCGGCATGGCCACTGCGCCCAGCTGGTAGATCGCCATGTGCGCCACGGCGGTTTCGGGCCGCTGCGGCAGCACGAGCGCCACCCGGTCACCACGCTGCACACCCAGAGCGCGCAAGGCCTGGCTCAGGCGGTCGGCCTGGCGCTGCAACCCGGCGTAACTCAGGCGGCCGCGGCGGCCGTCTTCGGTTTCCCACGCCACCGCGGTGCGGCGGGCCTGGGCCGGTGTACCGCCTCGCGCCCAGCGCGTGCAGCACACCTGCGCGATGTTGAAGCGCGCGGGCACCTGCCAATGCAGGCTGGTGTGCAGGCCTTCGTGCGCGCCCGCCGGCGCGGCCCGCTTGCGTGTGTCATCGGCTTTCATCCCGGGAACTTTAAGCGCCCCACCTGCAAGGGTTTGCAGCGTCAAGTTCGCACGGCAGCAGCCGAAAGACCCAGCATCGCGTGCCACCCGGCATGCCCACCAGAGTTCCCCAGACCACCATGCCCTACGCCGAACTGTCTGCCGTGAAGCACCTTGTGCAGCCGGGCCTGCCGCTGCCCTTCAACGTGCGTGATGCCGACCGCACCCTGCTGCTGGCCCGGGGCCACGTGCTCGAAGCCTACGAGCAGATCGATGCGCTGTTCGACCGCGGTGCGCTGGTCGACATCGACGAGCTGCTCACCCGCGCGGACGTGGTGCGCCAAGCGCCGCGCGATCAGTTGCCGCAGCTCTGGGCCGGATGCCTGGACGAAGTGGCCAAGACCCTGCGTGCCGATCCGGGCCCGGGCTACGAGGGCGCGCTGGACGACGCCACGGGCCCCGTGCAGGCCCTCATCGAACGCGACCCCGACCTGGCCATCTTCCAGGTGTTGCGCCAGGGCGCCAGTGCCGACGCTGCCTACGGCGTGCATCGCTCGCTGCAGACGGCCATCACCGGCCACCTGGTGGCACAGCGCCTGGCCTGGAGCCCCGAGCAGAGCGCCCGGCTCTTCAAGGTGGCCCTGACGATGAACATCTCGATGCTCGAACTGCAAGGCAAGCTGGCGCGCCAGACGCAGCCGCCCACGCCGCAGCAGCGCCTGGAACTGCAGAGCCACCCCATGCGCAGCGTGCGCATGCTGCAGCAGGCCGGCGTGAACGATGAAGCGTGGCTGGAAGCGGTGCTGCACCACCACGAGCAGGAAGACGGCACCGGCTACCCCAGCGGACGCACCGAGGTGGGCGAGCTCGCCACGCTGGCGCGCCGCGCCGACATCTACACCTCCAAGCTCGCCTCGCGCTCCACGCGAGAGGCGCTCAATGCCGACCAGGCCGGCCGCCAGATGTTCATGCAGGACCCTGGCCACCCGATGACGGCGGCCCTGGTGCGCGAGTTCGGCATCTACCCGCCAGGCTGCTATGTGCGGCTGAACTCGGGCGAAACCGGCATCGTGGTGGCGCGCGGCGCCACCATCACCACGCCCGTGGTGGCCTGCCTCACCACGCCCAGCGGCGCGCTGCTTGCCGAGCCGCAACGCCGGGCCACCGATGGCAAGGCCTGTGCCGTGGCCGGCGTGGTGGGCGAGCGGCAGCTGGGCACGCCGCTGCCACTGGAAAGGCTGGCCGCGCTGGTGACGGCCGTCTGACCGGCGGCCTCAGCCGCCGCCCAGCGCCGCCAGCGCTGGGCCGGTCACGCGGCAGATGCGCCAGTCAGGCATCACGGTAGCGCCCATCTTCTCGTAGAAGCGGATGGCGTTCTCGTTCCAGTCAAGCACGCACCACTCGAAGCGGCCGCAGCCGCGCTGCACGGCCAGCGCCGCCAGGTGCTGCAGCAAGGCCTTGCCCAGGCCGCTGCCGCGGTGGGCGGGCTGCACGTAGAGGTCTTCCAGGTACAGCCCCGGCTTGCCCAGGAAGGTGCTGAAGTTGGTGAAGAACAGCGCGAAGGCCACCACCTGCCCGTCGGTCTCGGCCACCACCGCCTCGGCCGCCGGACGCGGGCCGAAGAGCTGGTGCTCCAGCGTTGCGGGCGTGACGACGACCAGGTGCTCGAGCTTCTCGAACACCGCGAGTTCGCGGATCAGGCCGACGATGGCGGTGCAATCGGCGGGCGTGGCGGGGCGCAGGGTGTGGGCAGTCATGGGCCGGATTGTCACGTCCCCGGCCTGACAGCGCGCCCGCGCGCCCTGCCCTAGAGTGGGCGCATGAGCCCCGCCGACACCGCCACCCCGCCGTACAGCGCCCGCCGCGCCTCCACCTCCACCTTCCTGCCGCTGCGCGGGCTGCAGGTGCACCTGCGCTCCTGGGGCGGCCCCGAACTCGTCACGCCCGAACGCCCGCCGCTGGTGATGCTGCACGGCTGGATGGACGTGGGCGCCTCGTTCCAGTTCGTGGTGGACGCGCTGGCCGAGGCCGAAGGCTTCGAGCGCTGGGTGCTGGCGCCCGACTGGCGCGGCTTCGGCCTCACCAGCACGCCAGTGGCCGACACCTACTGGTTCCCCGACTACCTGGCCGACCTGGACGCCCTGCTCGATGCCGTGCTGCCGACCGAGGCCCACCCCGCCATCGACCTGCTGGGCCACAGCATGGGTGGCAACGTGGTGATGAGCTACGCCGGCCTGCGGCCGCAGCGCATCCGCCGCCTCGTCAACCTGGAAGGCTTCGGCCTGCCGGCGACCAAGCCCGAGCACGCGCCGAAGCGCGTGCTGCAGTGGCTGGACGAGTTGAAGACGCCGCAGACCCTCAAAAGCTACTCCAGCGTCGACGAAGTGGCCCAGCGCCTGATGAAGAACAACCCGCTGCTGCCGGCCGACAAGGCCGCCTGGCTGGCGCCGCACTGGGCGCGGCAGGAGGCCGACGGCCGCTGGCACATCCTGGGCGACCCGGCGCACAAGCGCGTGAACCCGGTGCTCTACCAGGTGGCCGAGATCCTGCAGACCTGGGGCCAGATCAGCGCCCCGGTGCTGTGGGTGGAAGGCGACCAGACGCAGCTGGCCCAGTGGTGGGGCACGCGCTACAGCAAGGAAGAGTTCCACCAGCGCCTGACCGTGGTGCGAGACGTGCAGAAGGCCTTGCTGGCGCCCTGCGGCCACATGCTGCACCACGACCAGCCCGAGGCCCTGGCCGGACATCTGCGGGCCTTCCTGGGGCCGCGGCCTGCTTGAGCGAGAATCCGGGGCTTGATTTGAGGCCAAGCCCACCATGGATATCGAACACATCAACTCGATCGGCACGCTGCTCGCCGATCTGAGCGCCCGCACCGAGCAGCTCCGGGGGTATCTTTGACTACGACCGCAAAGCCCTGCGGTTGAACGAAGTCAACGCCGCGCTGGAGAACCCCGCGGTCTGGAACGACCCCAAGCGCGCCCAGGAGCTGGGCCGCGAGAAGAAGACGCTGGAGACCGTGGTCGAGACCATCGACCACCTCAAGCGCAACCTCGACGACAACGCCGAGCTCTACGAGATGAGCAAGGAAGAAGGCGACGAGGACGGCCTGAAGGCCATCGAAGCCGAAGCCCAGGCGCTGCAGAAGACGGTGGAGGACCTCGAGTTCCGCCGCATGTTCAGCAACTCGGCCGACCCGCTGAACTGCTTCATCGACATCCAGGCCGGCGCCGGCGGCACCGAGGCCTGCGATTGGGCCGGCATGCTGCTGCGCCAGTACCTGAAGTACGCCGAACGCAAGGGCTTCAAGGCCACGCTGGAAGACGAGACGCCGGGCGACGTGGCTGGCATCAAGAGCGCCACCATCAAGGTGGAGGGCGACTACGCCTTCGGCCACCTGCGCACCGAGACCGGCGTGCACCGCCTGGTGCGCAAGAGCCCGTTCGACAGCGCCGGCGGCCGGCACACGAGCTTCGCCTCGCTCTTCGTCTACCCCGAGGTGGACGATTCGATCGAGATCGAGATCAACCCGTCCGACGTGCGCACCGACACCTTCCGCGCCAGCGGCGCTGGCGGCCAGCACATCAACAAGACCGATTCGGCGGTGCGGCTGACGCACATCCCCACCGGCATCGTGGTGCAGTGCCAGGACGGCCGCAGCCAGCACAGCAACCGCGACGTGGCGTGGAAACGCCTGCGTTCGCGCCTGTACGACCATGAGATGCGCAAGCGCATGGAAGAACAGCAGAAGCTGGAAGACACCAAGACCGACGTGGGCTGGGGCCACCAGATCCGCAGCTATGTGCTGGACCAGAGCCGCATCAAGGACCTGCGCACCAACGTCGAGATCAGCAACACGCAGAAGGTGCTGGACGGCGACTTGGACGCCTTCATCGAAGCCAGCTTGAAGCAGGGTCTGTGACCCTGCCTTCCACGCCCCTGCGTCGCATTCACACGGAGACCACGCCCCATGCGTGAAGCCACCACCACGCTCGTGCGCCGCGAAGCCTACGCGGCGCCGGCGTTTTTCATCCGCACGGCCGAGTTCACGTTTGATCTCGACCCGGCCAAGACCATCGTCGCCAGCAAGCTGCAGATCGAGCGCAACGCCGAGGCCGCCCCCGGCCAGGCGCTGCGCCTGCACGGCGAAGGCCTCACGCTGCTGCGTGTGCAGGCCGACGGCCAGAGCGTCAGCTTCCGCCATGAAGGCGACGAACTCGTCATCGACAACCCGCCGGCGGCCGAGCGCTTTCTGCTCGAGATCCGCAACACCTGCGCGCCCGAGAAGAACACCGAGCTCAGCGGCCTGTACACCAGCGGCGGCGGCTTCTTCACGCAGTGCGAGGCCGAAGGCTTCCGCCGCATCACCTACTTCCTGGACCGGCCCGACGTGATGGCGGTCTACACCGTCACGCTGCGCGCCGACAAGGCCAAGTACCCGGTGCTGCTGAGCAACGGCAACCTGCTGGAAGAAGGCGCGCTCGACGGTGGCCGCCACTTTGCCAAGTGGCACGACCCCTTCCCCAAGCCCAGCTACCTGTTCGCGCTGGTGGCCGGGCAGCTGGTGTGCCGCGAGCAGCGCATCCGCACGCGCGCCGGGCGCGACCACCTGCTGCAGATCTACGTGCGGCCGGGCGATCTGGAAAAGACCGAGCACGCGATGAACTCGCTGGTGGCCAGCGTGGTGTGGGACGAAGCCCGCTTCGGCCTGGCGCTCGACCTCGACCGCTTCATGGTGGTGGCGGTGGAGGACTACAACGGCGGCGCGATGGAGAACAAGGGCCTGAACCTGTTCAACACCAAGCTGCTGCTGGCGAATGCGGCCACGGCCACCGATGCCGATTTCGCGGCCATCGAGAGCGTCATCGCCCACGAGTACTTCCACAACTGGACGGGCAACCGCATCACTTGCCGCGACTGGTTCCAGCTCAGCCTGAAGGAAGGCCTGACGGTCTTCCGCGACCAGGAATTCAGCATGGACATGGCCGGCGCCGCGTCAGCGCGTGCCGTGCAGCGCATCCAGGACGTGCTGCGCCTGCGTGCGATGCAGTTCCCGGAAGACGCTGGCCCCATGGCGCACCCGGTGCGGCCTGACGGCTACCTCGAGATCAACAACTTCTACACCGCCACGGTGTACGAGAAGGGGGCCGAGGTCGTGCGCATGATGCACACGCTGGTGGGCCGCGAAGGCTTCCGCCGCGGCATGGACCTCTACTTCCAGCGCCACGACGGCCAGGCCGTGACCTGCGACGATTTCGCGCAGGCCATCGCCGACGCCAACCCCGGCAGCGAACTCGCCAGCCGGCTGGACGTGTTCAAGCGCTGGTACGCCCAGGCCGGCACGCCGCGCTTGAGCGCACAAGGCGAGTACAGCGCCGAAGAACGCCGCTACACCCTCACGCTCAGCCAGCACAGCGAGCCTTCGCCGGGCCAGCCGAGCAAGCAGCCCTATGTCATCCCCGTGGTGACGGGCCTGCTGGCCGCCGACGGCCGCGCGCTGTGCGAAGAGCGCACGCTGGTGCTGGACACCGCGCAGCAGAGCTTCGTCTTCGAGAACATCGACGCCCAGCCCGTGCCTTCGCTGCTGCGCGGTTTCAGCGCCCCGGTGCGGCTGGACGATGGCCTGTCGGACGTCGAACGCGTGATCCTGCTGGCCCACGACGGCGACGCCTTCAACCGCTGGGAAGCCGGCCAGCGCCTGATGCTGGCCCGCCTGCTGCGCGCCGTGCACAGCGGAGAGCCGCCGGTGCTGGACGCCGCCCTGGCGCGCGCCCTGCGCAGCGTGCTGCGCGACCCGGCGCTGGACCCGGCCTTCAAGGCCCTGGCGCTGGAAGCCCCGAGCGAGAGCTACATCGCCGAACAGCTGACCGGCGCCGACCCGCAGCGCATCCATGCCGTGCGCGAGCAGTGGCGCGCGCTGATGGCCGAGCAGCTGGCCGAAGACTGGGCCTGGGCTTTCGAGACCCACCAGGTGAAAGACGGCTACAGCCCCGTGGCCGAGCAGGCCGGCCCGCGTGCGCTGGCCAACCTGGCGCTGGGCATGCTGGTGCTGCAAGCCGTGCGCAGCGGCGACACCGTGTGGCCGGGCCGCGCCTACCAGCGCTTCAAGGACGCCGGCAACATGACCGAACGCCTGGGCGCCTTGAGCGCGCTGGTGAACGCGCACGCGCCGCTGGCAGACCAGGCGCTGGCGCGTTTCCACGCCATGGCCGCGGGTGATGCCCTGGTGCTGGACAAGTGGTTCGCGCTGCAGGCCAGTGCCAGCGAGGCCGTGCCCGGCGTGCACCCCGACAGCGCCCAGCCCGGCGCGGTGTTCGCCCGCGCCAAGGCGCTGCTCAAGCACCCTGACTTTTCGCTGAAGAACCCCAACCGAACGCGCAGCCTGCTCACGATGCTTTGCACGATGAACCCGGCCGCCTTCCACCGCATGGATGCCGCCGGCTACGTGCTGTGGGCCGACAAGCTGCTGGAGCTGGACGCTTTGAACCCGCACGTGGCCGGCCGCCTGGCCCGCGCCATGGACCGCTGGGCCGCGCTGGCCGAGCCCTACCGCAGCGCCGCGCGCGAGGCCGTCAGCCGCGTGGCCGCCAAGGCCGACCTGAGCAACGACGTGCGCGAGATCGTCACACGCGCGCTGGAAGGACAAGCATGAAACGCATCAGCCTCACGCAGTACCTGGTCGAGCAGCAGCGCGAGCACGGGCACATCCCCGGTCAGCTGCGCCTGCTGATCGAGGTGGTGGCCCGCGCCTGCAAGCGCATCGCCATCGCGGTGAACAAGGGCGCCTTGGGCGAGGTGCTGGGCAGCGCCGGCAGCGAGAACGTGCAGGGCGAGGTGCAGAAGAAGCTCGACATCATCAGCAACGAGGTGCTGATCGAGACCAACGAGTGGGGCGGCCACTTGGCGGCCATGGCCAGCGAGGAGATGGACTCCATCCACGTCGTGCCCAACCGCTACCCGCAGGGCGAGTACCTGCTGCTGTTCGACCCGCTGGACGGCAGCAGCAACATCGACGTCAACGTCTCCATCGGCACCATCTTCAGCGTGCTGCGCAAGGTGGGCCACACGCGCGGCGTGAGCGAGGAAGACTTCCACCAGCCCGGCAAGCACCAGGCCGCCGCCGGCTACTGCGTCTACGGCCCGCAGACCATGCTGGTGCTGACCGTGGGCGACGGCGTGGCCATGTTCACGCTCGACCGCGAGACCGGCAGCTGGGTGCTCACGCAGGACGGCGTGCAGATCCCGGAAGACACCAAGGAGTTCGCCATCAACATGTCGAACATGCGCCACTGGGCGCCGCCGGTGAAGCAGTACATCGACGAATGCCTGCAGGGGCGTGATGGCCCGCGCGGCAAGGACTTCAACATGCGCTGGGTGGCCAGCATGGTGGCCGACGTGCACCGCATCCTCACGCGCGGCGGCATCTTCATGTACCCCTGGGACCAGCGCGAGCCCGACAAGCCCGGCAAGCTGCGCCTGATGTACGAGGCCAACCCCATGGCCTTCATCGTCGAGCAGGCCGGCGGCATGGCCACCAACGGCCGCGAACGCATCCTCGACATCCAGCCCGAGAAGCTGCACCAGCGTGTGAGCGTGGTGCTGGGTTCGAAGAACGAGGTCAAGCGCGTGACCGACCTGCACCTGGCGGCCGGCCCGGCCGCCTGAACACGGGCTGCCGCCTACAATTTGTGGTTTTGCCGCCGTGGCCGCGTGCCACGGCCTGCCGAGGTACCTTTCGTGTCTGAGCCGACTCCTGCCGTTGTGAACGCTGCCGCCCCCGCCATCGTGTCGGACCTGCCCACGCTCGAGCGCGAGCTGGCCGAACTGTTCGTGCAGGCGCTGAACCTCGAAACGCCGGCCGCCGAGATCGACCCCGCCGCTTCGCTTTTCGGCGACGGCCTGGGCCTGGATTCGATCGACATCCTGGAAGTGGCGCTGGAGGTCTCGCACCGATACGGCTTCCAGCTGCGCTCTGACGACGAGAACAACCACCAGATCTTCCGCTCGCTGCGCAGCCTGGCGGCCCACGTGGCCCAGCACCGCACCAAGTAAGCACCCCATGTCTCGGTGGCGCGTGCTGGCCGTGGCCGCCGGCTTCATTGCCTACGCGCTGCTCTCCTGGGCCCTGATGGCCTGGTGGCCCGCCAGCCCGTGGGCGGTGGCCGCGCTCTTCGGGCCGCTGCTGGTGCCCTTGCTGGTGGCCGGTGTGGTCAAGAAACACGGGCCTTCTCTTCTGGGCGCGCTGGCCCTGGTGGCGCTGCTGGCCGCGGTGCTGTGGCGCGGCGGGGCCGACGTGAACCGGCTCTACGTGCTGCAGCACGCCGGCATCCACGCGCTGCTGGGCTGGGGTTTCGCCGTCACGCTGCGCCCCGGCGCCACGCCGCTGATCACGATGATGGCCGAACGCATCCACCGCGAATTCACGCCCGCCATGCGCGCCTACACACGCTGGCTCACGGGGCTGTGGGTGGTGTACTTCGTGGCGATGATCGGCGTGTCCTTCACGCTCTACCTGCTGGCGCCGTGGACCTGGTGGTCGTTCTATTGCAGCGTGCTCACGCCGCTGGCCGCGGGCGTGTTCATGGTGGTGGAGCACGTGCTGCGCTACCAGCGCCACCCCGAGTTCGAGCGTGTCAGCCTGGCCCAGGTGGTGCAGGCCTGGCGCGCCACCGGGCGCTGAACGCGGCGCCCTTGTTGTTGTGACGATGACCGAGATCTCCGCCCCCACCGCCCTGCCCCTGCTGGCCGCGCGCGACCTCGCCGCACCGCTGGCCTGGCGCCGTGGCGTGCCCGTCAGTGCGGCGGCTTTCCTGGGCCAGGCGCAGGCGCTGGCGCAAACGCTGCCGGCGGCCGGGCGCCCCATCAACCTGTGCCAGGACCGCTACCGCTTTGGGCTGGGCCTGGCCGCGGCGCTGCTGCGCGGCCACACCAGCCTGATGCCGCCCAACGCGCTGCCCGAAACGCTGCGCGCGCTGCAGGCCGATGGCGACCCGGCCCCGGCCTACGCGATGGTGGACGACGCGGCGCTCGATGTCGGCGGCCTTCAGCGCGTGTTCATCGAGCCCCGGGAAGACGCCGCGCCCGCCACCGACGTGCCGCTGATCCCGGCGGCGCTCGAAGCCGTGCGCCTGCTCACCAGCGGCAGCACGGGCGCGCCGCAACCGCACGGCAAACGCTGGGGCGCGCTGGTGCTGAACATCGGCGCCGAAGCCGAGCGCCTGGCCGCGCTGTGCGGCCGGCCCACGCTGGCCGGCCTGACGCTGCTGGGCACGGTGCCGGCGCAGCACAGCTACGGGTTTGAATCCACCGTGCTGCTGGCCCTGCTGGGCGGCGCGTGTTTCGACGCCGGCCGGCCTTTCTACCCGGCCGACATCGCCGCGGCTCTGGGCACCGTGCCGGCGCCGCGCGCGCTGGTGACCACGCCCTTCCACCTGAAGACGCTGTTGCTGGCCGGCGTCGCGCTGCCGCCGGTGGACCTGCTGCTCTCGGCCACCGCGCCGCTCTCGCCGCAACTGGCCCAGCAGGCCGAGGTGGCCACGGGCGGCACGCTGGTGGAGATCTACGGCTGCACCGAAGCCGGCCAGGTGGCCACGCGCCGCACCACGGCGGGCGAGACCTGGCACACGCTGGGCGCCTTGCGCGTGTGGCGCGAGGCACAGGCCGATGCCGCGGGCGGCGAATCTTTCCTCGTGCAAGGCGGCCATGTCATCGAGCCCACGCCGCTGGCCGATGTGCTGGAGATCGAGAGCCCCACGCACTTCCGCCTGCTCGGCCGTGCCAACGACCTCATCCACGTCGCCGGCAAGCGCAGCTCACTCGCGCACCTGAACTTCCACCTGAACCGCATCGCCGGCGTGGACGACGGCGCGTTCTGGATGCCCGAAGAACGGGCCGACGGCATCGCGCGACCGGTGGCCTTCGTCGTGGCGCCCACGCTGACGGCGCGGCAAGTCATCGAAGCGCTGCGTGAACACCTCGAGCCCGCCTTCGTGCCGCGCCGCGTGCTGCACGTGCCCGCACTGCCGCGCGAGGCCACGGGCAAGCTCACGGCGGCCGTGCTGGCGCGTTTTGCGCAAGACGCGCTGGCCGCGGGCGGGCGCTACTTTGTGGGCGCCGACCACCCGGCCTTCCCGGGCCACTTCCCGGGCCAGCCGGTGCTGCCTGGCGTGGCGGTGCTGGCCTTCGTGATGCGCGCGCTGGACGAACAGCCCGAACTGCGCCAGCGCCTGGGTGCGGTGCCGCAGATCAACAACGTGAAGTTCCTGAGCCCGGTGCTGCCCGAGACGGCGCTGCAGGTGCTGCTGCAGCCGCAGGGCAGCGGCGTGGGCTTCGAGGTGCGGCGCGAAGACGGCGCCTCGGTGGTGGCCAAGGGCCTGCTGACGGCAGGCACCCCCGCATGACCGCGCCGGCCCGGGAACAGGACACGCGCCACCTGCGCGACTGGAGCGCCACGCCCGAGCGCAGCAACCTGCTCGCCATCCGCACCATCGCATGGATCGCCACGCACCTGGGCCGGCCGGTGGCGCGGCTGGTGCTGCACCCCATCGCGCTGTACTACCTGCTGTTTGCGCCCGTGGCGCGGCGCGCTTCGCGCCGCTACCTCACGCGGGCCCTGGGCCGCCCGGCCGGCTGGGCCGACCTCTACCGCCACATCCACGCCTTCGCGTCGGTGGCGCTGGACCGCATCTGGTTCGCCGCCGGCCGCATGGACTTGTTCGACATGCCCATCAGCGGCGGCGCCGTGATGGAGCAGGCGCTGGCCGAGGGCCGCGGCGTCTACCTGCTGGGCGCGCACCTCGGCAGCTTCGAGGCGCTGCACGCCGTGGGTTTGAGCCACCCCGGCCTGCCGGTGGCGATGGTGATGTACCCGCAGAACGCGCGCATGATCCACACGGTGCTGCAGGCCCTGGCGCCCGATTTCGACGTCAGCATCATCCCCATCGGCCAGCGCGGCTCGGCGCTGGCCATCCGCGATTTCCTCGACAAGGGCGGCCTCACCGGCCTGATGGGCGACCGCTACATCCCCAGCGAAGGCGTGCAGGAGAACAGCATCGCGCTGCGCTTCCTTGGCCAGGAGACGCGTTTCACCGACGGCCCCGTGCGCTTGGCGATGATGCTCAAGCGCCGCGTGATCTTCATGGTGGGCCTGTACCGCGGCGGCCGACGCTACGAGGTGCGCTTCGAAGAACTGGCCGATTTCCGCACGCCGCCGGCCGAGCCCGCCGCGCGTGAGGCGCTGGTGCAGGCCACCGTGGCGGCCTACGTGCAGCGCCTGGAAGCCTTGTGCCGCGAGGCGCCCTACAACTGGTTCAACTTCTATGACTACTGGCATGAAGACGAAGCCGGCTGACCCGGGCCGTCGTGCAGGCCTGCAGGCGGCTGCGGCAGCCCTGGGCTTGCTCGCCATCGCTCCGGCTGCGCTGCACGCCCAGCCCAAGCCCTTCGACCTGGCCGCGTTGATGGCCCTGCTGGCCCAGCGCAAGGGCGGCGAGGCGCGTTTCACGGAAGAGCGCACCGTCAGCACGCTGGACAACCCGCTGCGCGCCAGCGGGCGCCTGAGCTTCCAGGCGCCCGACCGTTTCGCGCGCTACACCGAAGAGCCGACCACCGAGAGCATGGAGGTGCAGGGCAACCAGGTGCTGCTCAAGCGCGGCAGCCGCACGCGGCAGATGGCGCTGGACGCCGTGCCCGAACTGGCAGCGCTGGCCGATGCGATGCGCGGCACGCTGAATGGGGACGCCGCCGCGCTGCAACGCCACTTCAAGGCCCAGGTCAGCGGCAACGCCGCGCGCTGGGTCTTGCTGCTCACGCCGCTGGACCTGCGCCTGGCGCGCAGCGTGCAGCAGTTGGAGATCGCCGGCCTGGGGCCCGACGTGCGCAGCATCGACCTGCGCCTGGTGGGCGGCGACCGTTCGCTGATGCTGGTGGAGCCGCTGGCGGCCGCTGCTGCACCGGCCGCACCGGCCAAGAAGTGAACACGCCGACCGGCCTGCAGCCCCTGGGCGCGCTCAGCACGCGCCACCGCGCGGCCGTGCTCGCGCTGTGGCTGGCCGCGCTGCTGCTGGCGGCCTGGCAGATAACGCGCACGCCTTTCACGGCCGACCTGAGCGCCTTCCTGCCGGCCACGGCCGACGCGCAGCAGCAGGTGCTGATCGACCAGATCCGCAGCGGCGCACCAGCACGCACGCTCTTCATCGGCATCGAGGGCGGCGACACCGCGCAGCGCGTGGCCGCCTCGAAGCAGCTGGCCGCCAAGCTGCGCGAAGGTGGCCGCTTCGACCAGGTCAGCAACGGCGAGAACGACGCCTGGGCCGGCGTGGGCCGCTGGATGGTGGAGCGCCGCTACCTGCTCAGCCCGGCCGTCACGCCCGAGCGCTTCACGCCCGCGGGGCTGCGCGAGGGCATCGACGAAACCCTGTCGCTGCTCGGCACCCCCGCCGGCACCGCGCTGAAGCCGCTGCTCGACCAAGACCCCACCGGCGAGGTGCAGCGCATCGCCGAAAGCATGATCC
Source organism: Rubrivivax rivuli (assembly GCF_004016505.1). Classification (GTDB taxonomy): domain Bacteria; phylum Pseudomonadota; class Gammaproteobacteria; order Burkholderiales; family Burkholderiaceae_C; genus Rubrivivax; species Rubrivivax rivuli. The sequence goes on from NZ_SACR01000003.1 coordinate 796,661, forward strand.
CGGTGAAATCACCGCGCACCGAAGACGGTGTCTGGGTCTCGCGCGAACTGAACGGCACGCCACCGCGCGCGCTGCTGCTGGCCGGCATCCGCGGCGATGGCGCCGACCTCGACGGCCAGCAGGCCGCCATCACCAGCGTGCGCGAAGGTTTTGCGGCCGTGCAGGCCGCGCTGAACGCGCCGCAACTGAAGCTGCTGGTCAGCGGCGCGCCGGTGTTTTCGGTCGACAGCCGCGCGCAGATCCAGGGCGAGGTGGAGTGGCTCGCGCTCACTGGCACGCTGGTGATGAGCGCGCTGCTGCTCGTGGCCTTCGCTTCGCCGCTGGCCTTGGCCGTGGCCCTGCTGCCGGTGGCCACCGGCATCGTCGCGGGCATCGTGGTGGTGAGCCTCGTCTTCGGCAACGTGCACGGCGTGACGCTGGGTTTCGGCTCCACGCTGATTGGCGAGGCGGTGGACTACGCCATCTACTACCTCATCCAGGCGCGTGGCCAGGGTGGCACGGGCTGGCGGCAATGGCTGCGCGGCAACTGGCCCACGGTGCGGCTGGGGCTGTTGACGTCGCTGTGCGGCTTTGCGGCGCTGCTGTTCTCGGGCTTCCCGGGGCTGCAGCAGCTGGGCGTGTTCTCGCTGGCCGGGCTGGTGGGCGCGGTGCTCACCACGCGCTTCGTGCTGCCGGTGCTGCGGCCCGACGGCACCCACGGCCAGGGCCTGCGCCGGCCGCTGGCCGTGGCCTCGCGCGCCGCGATGGGCTGGCTGCCGCGCACGCGCTGGCTGTGGTTGGCCCTCGGCCTGGCCTCGCTGGTGCTGGTGTGGCAGCGCGAAGGGCTGTGGCAGGCCGAACTCTCGTCGCTGAGCCCGGTGTCGAAAGAAGCGCTGGCGCTCGACGCCAGCCTGCGCGCCGACATCAGCACTGGCGGCGAAGGCGGCGCCTTCGTCGTGGTGCAGGGCCCCGACGCCGAGACCACGCTGCAGCGCGCCGAGGCCGCCGCCGCGCGGCTGGAGGCGCTGGTGAACACGCAGGCCATCGCCGGCTTCGACAGCGTCACGCGTTTCCTGCCCAGCCTGCAGACGCAGCGCCAGCGCCAGGCCGCGCTGCCCGAGCCGGCCGCGCTGCAGGCCGCACTGGCCGAAGCCACGGCCGGCGGCCCGCTGCGCGCCGAGCGGCTGGCGCCTTTCGTGCAGGCCGTGGCGCAGGCCAAGACCTTGCCGCTGGCCACGCCCGAGATGGCGCGCAACAGCGCCCTGGCCCCGCTGCTGGACGTGCTGACGCTGCAGCACCCCGACGGCCGCTGGACCGTGCTGCTGCCGCTGCAGCCGGTGGGCGAAACGGTGCCGCTGGCGCAGATCCAGGCGGCGCTGCAGGGCCTGCCGCAGACCCAGGTGCTGGACATCGGCGGCGAACTCGGCCGCATGTACACGCGCTACCTCGGCGAAGCGCGCACGCAGGCGGCACTCGGCGGGCTGGGGGTGCTGCTGGTGATGGCCGTGGCGCTGCGCAGCGGCCGCCGCGTGCTGGCGGTGAGCCAGCCGCTGCTGCTGGCCGTGCTGCTGTGCCTGGGCGGGCTGGCGCTGCTGCAGGTGCCGGTGGGCATCCTGCACCTGGTGGGCCTGCTGCTGGTGGTGGCCGTGGGCTCGAACTACGCGCTCTTCTTCGACATGCTGCAGCAGGGCGGCGGCGCGGCCGACGACGACACGCTGTCTTCGCTGCTGCTGGCCAACGTCACCACGGTGCTGGGCTTCGGGCTGATCGCCGTCTCCGACATCAAGGCCTTGTCGGCCATCGGCCAGGTGGTGGCGCCGGGCGCGCTGCTGGCCCTGGTGCTGGCGGCGGCCTTCGTGCCGCGCGGGCCTGCCCCCACTGCGCGCTCGCCAGGATCGCTGTGACAGAATTTTTGCACCATGCCTGCGCCTGCTGAGCGGCCCGCCGCCCCTGAACTTGCTGCGGCCCAGGCCCGCCCCTGGCCGTGGCCGCCGGCCTTGCGCGCCAGCGTGGGGCTGCACGCCGCGGCCGGCGCCGCGGCGCTGCTGGTGCCCGGCGCCGCGCCTTGGGCCCTGGGCGCGGTGGTGGCCAACCACCTGGGCCTCACGGCCGCCGGCCTGTGGCCGCGCAGCACGCTGCTGGGCCCCAACGTCACGCGCCTGCCGGCTGCGGCCAAGGCACGGCGCGAGTTCGCGTTGACGCTCGACGACGGCCCCGACCCCGAAGTCACGTCCGCCGTGCTCGATCTGCTCGACGAAGCCGGCGTCAAGGCCACCTTCTTCGTCATCGCCCAGCGCGCGCAGCAGCACGCCGCGCTGCTGCGCGAGACGGTGCGCCGCGGCCACGACGTGCAGAACCACAGCCACCGGCACCGCCATGACTTCTCGATGAGCGGCCCGCGCGCCCTGGCCGCCGAGATCGGCGCCGCGCAAGACCGGCTGGCCGACCTGACCGGCCAGCGCCCGCACTGCTTCCGCGCCCCGGCCGGCCTGCGCAACCCATTGCTCGACCCCGTGCTGCACCGCCTGGGCCTGCACCTGGTGAGTTGGACCCGCCGCGGCTTCGACACGCGCGATGCCGACCCCACCCGCGTGCTGGCCCGCCTGGCCGGCCCGCAGGGCGCGGCCCTGGCCGCCGGCGACATCCTGCTGCTGCACGACGGCCATGCGCGCCGCAGCGCCAGCGGGCGCCCGGTGCTTTTGGACGTGCTGCCACCACTGCTGGCCGCGGCCCGCGCCGCCGGCCTGCAGGCCACCACGCTGCGCGCCGCGCTGCCCCCGCGCCACGCCGCCTGAGCGCCCTCACCAGAACCCATGCCCTCCGCCGAACACCCCCTGCTCGGGCGCCCGCCGCGCAACCCCGCCACCAACGGCTTCTGGCAGCGCCTGCTGGACGAGGCCACCGCGCCTTACCGCGCTGCCGGGCGCTTCGCCTGGCACTTCGCGCGCGGCAAGCTGGGCCGCGACCCGGTCTTCCGCGGCATGCTCGAACGCGGTGATTTCAACCACGGCGGCCGCGTCGTCGACATCGGCTGCGGCCAGGGCCTGCTGGTCAGCCTGCTGCAGCGCTGCGGTGCGCTGGCCCAGGCCGGGCAATGGCCCGCGGGCTGGCCCGCGGCGCCCGTTGTCACGGCCTACACAGGCATCGAGCTGATGCCGCGCGACGTGCAGCGCGCCACGGCCTCGGTGGGCGCCCTCGTGCTGCCGGGCGGCGAGCAGCCGCGTTTCGTCTGCGGCGACATGCGCCACACCGCGCTGCCGGGCTGCGACCTGGTGGTCATCCTCGACGTGCTGCACTACGTGGACCACGCCGCGCAAGACGCGCTGCTGGCCCGCGTGCGCGACGCGCTGCAACCGCACGGCCGGCTGCTGCTGCGCGTGGGTGACATGGACGCGCGGCGCGGCTTCCGCATCAGTCAGTGGGTCGACATCGTCGTCACCTGGGTGCGCGGCCACCGCGCGCCGCCCACCTACGGCCGCCCCTTGGCGCAATGGCAGGCCACGCTGCAGGCCCTGGGCTTCCGCGTGCGCGCGGTGCCCATGAGCGCCGGTACGCCTTTCGCCAACGTGCTGCTCGTGGCCACGCTTTGACGCATCCTCGCCCCATGAGCACCCTCGCTTTCCAACGCACGCCCATCACCCACCACACGCTGGTCACGGCCCTGGGCCGAGGCCGCGCCGCCACCTTCGAAGCGCTGCGCAGCGGCCGCACGGGCCTGGCCCGGCGCGGCTTCGAGACGGCCGACATCGGCAGCTGGCTGGGCGTGGTGGACGGGCTGGACGAACTCGACTGGCGCGAAGACCTTGCCGCCTACGACTGCCGCAACAACCGCCTGGCCGAACTGGCGTTGCGCAGCGACTGTTTCGCCGAAGCCGTGCAGGCCGCCGCCGTGCGCTGGGGCGCGCGCCGCGTGGGCGTGTTCCTCGGCACCAGCACCTCGGGCATCCTGCAGACCGAGCTGGCCTACCGCGAACGCGACGCCGCCACCGGCGCCTTGCCCGAGAGCCTGCACTACGGCGAGACCCACAACACCGCCTCGGTGGCGCGCTACGTGCGCGCCGCGCTGGGCCTGCAGGGGCCGGCGCACGTGGTGTCCACGGCCTGTTCGTCCAGCGCCAAGGTGTTTGCCGCCGCCGAGCGCGCCATCCGCCTGGGCGTGGTGGATGCGGCCGTGGTGGGCGGCGTCGACAGCCTGTGCATGACCACGCTCTACGGCTTCAAGGCGCTGGAACTCACCTCGGGCGAGATCTGCCGGCCGTGGGATGCGGAACGTGCGGGCTTGTCCATCGGCGAGGCCGCCGCTTTCGCGCTGCTGGAGCGGCCCGACGGCCCCGCCCGCGCGATGGGCTGGCTGCTGGGCGCCGGCGAAAGCAGCGACGGGCACCACATGAGCAGCCCCCACCCCGAAGGCGCCGGCGCCGCGATGGCGATGCGCGCCGCGCTGGCCAGCGCCGGCCTGCAGCCTGGAGAGGTGGGCTACCTCAACCTGCACGGCACCGCCACGCCGGGCAACGACGCGGCCGAAGACAAGGCTGTGAGCGCCGTGTTCGGCACCGCCACGCCCTGCAGCAGCACCAAGGGCTACACCGGCCACACCTTGGGCGCGGCGGGCGGCGTGGAAGCCAGCATCGCGCTGCTGGCGCTGGAACACGGCCTGGCGCCGCCCAGCCTGAACCTGCAGACACAAGACCCGGCGCTGCACGCGCATCTGCTGCGTGAGCCACTGCAGGCAGATCTGAGAGTCGTGGCCAGCAACTCCTTCGGCTTCGGCGGCAGCAACGCCAGCCTGGTGTTTGGGGCCGCGGCATGAGCGCACCGCTGCAAGCCCGCGTGCTCGGCATCGGCGTGCTGGGCCCGGGCCTGGCCGACTGGGCCACCGGTGCCGCACTGCTGCGCGATCCAGCAACATGGCCCGCCACGCCCACCGCCGTGCCGCCGCCGCAGCGCCTGCCGGCCACCGAGCGCCGCCGCGCCGGGCCGGTGGTGAAGGTCAGCCTGGTGGCGGCCGACCAGGCCGTGGCCGCCGCGGGGCTGGAAGCCGCATCGCTGGCCACGGTCTTCACTTCGTCCACCGGCGAGCCCTCGAACTGCCACGCGCTGTGCGAGGCGCTGGCCGCGCCCGAGCGTTTGGTCTCGCCCACACGCTTCACGAACTCGGTGCACAACGCGCCGGGCGGCTACTGGCACATCGCGGTGCAGGGCATGGCGCCCTCCACCAGCCTGGCCGCGCACGACGCCAGCTTCGGCGCCGGCCTGCTGGAAGCGATGACGCAGGTGGCCGCCACTGGCGCGCCCGTGCTGCTGGTGGCCGCCGACGTGCCCTACCCCGCGCCGCTGGACGCCAAGCGGCCCACGCCCGACAGCTTCGGCGTGGCGCTGGTGCTGGGGCCGATGTCGGCGGAAGGCGCTGGTCCTTCCCTCACCCTGACGCTGCAAGCCGAAACCGCGCCCACGCCCTGCGGCCACGAAGGCCTCGACCGCGTGCGCCAGGGCGTGCCCGCCGCGCGCGCCTTGCCGCTGCTGCAGGCGCTGGCGCGGCGGCAGGCCGGCGACGCGCCGGCCGCGTCGCCGGTGCTGATCGAAGCCCTGCCCGGCCTGAGCCTGGCCGTGGCCTTGGCCTGAACCAGACACCATGCACCCCGCCACCCTCGACCGCGACGGCATCGCCGCGCGCATCCCCCACAGCGGCAGCATGTGCCTGCTCGACAGCCTGCTGCACTGGTCGGCCGACGAAGCCCTGTGCCGCGCCAGCAGCCACCGCGACGCCACGAACCCGCTGCGCTCGCCCGGCGGGCTGCTCTCGCCCGTGGCCATCGAATACGCCTCGCAGGCCATGGCCTTGCACGGCGGCCTCACCGCAGCCCCGGGCAGCGTGCCCTCGGCCGGCTTCCTGGCCGCGGCGCGCGGCGTCAACCTTCATGTGGCCCGGCTCGACGAAGTGCCCGGCGCGCTGCTGGTGCACGTCAAGCGCCTGGCCGGCGCCGAGGCGCAGGCACTCTACAGCTTCGAGCTGAAGAACGAAGCCGGCCAGCTGCTGGTAGACGGCCGCGCGACCGTGGTGCTGAACACGCCGCTGGCGCCTGTCTGATCCTTTTGAGAGCCCCCTGATGAGCACCCCACCCCTGCAAGGCAAACGCGCCCTCGTCACCGGCGCCAGCGGCGCCCTGGGCGCCGCCATCGCGCGCCGCCTCTCGGCCCAGGGCGCGCACCTGCTGCTGCATGCCAATGGCAACGCGAATGCCGTGCAAACGCTGGCCGAAGAACTGAAGGCCGCCGGCGGCAGCGCCGAGACGATGGTGTTCGACCTCACCAGCGACGAAGCCACCGCCGCCGCCGTGGCGCAGATGCTGGCTGGCGGCGCGGTGCAGATCGTCGTCAACAACGCCGGCATCCACGACGACGCCGTCTTCCCCGGCATGCGCGCTGCGCAGTGGCACCGCGTCATCGACGTCTCCTTGCACGGTTTCTTCCGCGTCACGCAACCGCTGATGCTGCCGATGCTGCGCACACGCTGGGGCCGCGTGATCAACATCTCGTCGGTGGCCGCGCTCTCGGGCAACCGCGGGCAGGTGAACTACTCGGCGGCCAAGGGCGCGATCAACAGCGCCACCAAGTCGCTGAGCCAGGAAGTGGCCAGCCGCGGCGTGACGGTCAACGCCATCGCGCCGGGCATCATCGCTTCGCCCATGGCCGACGGCAGCTTCGACAAGGCCACCATCGAGCAGATCGTGCCAGCCAAGCGCGCCGGCACGCCGGAAGAGGTGGCCGCGCTGGCCGGCTTCCTGGCCAGCCCCGAGGCGGGCTACATCACCGGGCAGGTCATCTCGGTCAATGGCGGTCTGTACTGAGACTCAAACCTTCGCCGCCGGCGCCGCCGCCGCGCCGCTGAACACCGGCCCGCGCAGCGCCGCCGCGTCGTAGCCGCGGTTCACGTCCAGGCCGGTGATGTGCCAGTCGTGCGCCGGCAGGCGGATGGGGTGCACCACCTCTTCGTAGCTGCGCATCGGCCACAGCACGCCGAAGCGGCGCTGGTGCTCGAAGGTGTCCACCTCGGCCACCGCGCCCTGCGTGTTGGCAAAACCTTCCAGCGTGAACTGCACGCGGCGCGTGATGCCGAGGTCGGCGTCGATGAAGACCGCCACGCGGTCCAGCGCCACGCGGCCCAGGCCCGGGCGCTTCCACACCTGCACCACGCGGCAGGCGCGGCCGTCCACGCGCGCGTTGCCGCCCATCTGCATCACATGCCCCTGCCCGGCCAGCCACAGCGGGCCCAGCAGGAAGAGGCCGTAGCCCTCGGCCACCAGCGCCGAGGCCGTCTGCGCGTCGGCATTGGTGCTGGGCTGCCCGTCGTACCACACAGCCACCTCGCCGCGCCGTTGCGCGCTGCCGTCGCCGCGCTGCCACCACACGTGCTTGCGGCCGGCCGGGCCGGTGTAGGCCTGCGCCACCACGCCGGCCTGCGGCATGAGCCGCTCTTCCGACCAGCCGCGGTAGCCCTTGTCCACCACCACGGGCTGGATGCGGTCGATCAGCGGCCGCCAGGCGCCGTCGTAGCGCACGTTGATGTCGCTGAGCTGGCGGTAGGCGGCCCAGCCATGTTCGTCGGCGCTTTGCTGCAGCAGGCGCTCGGCGGCGGGGTCGTGCGCGGGGGCGCCGGGCAGCGCCAGCGGCAGTGGCGTGCCGCAGCCGCTGAGGCCGGCCACGCCCAGCACGGGCAAGGCCGCACCCGCCAGCATCAGGCGTCGGCGGCCGAACTGGGTGGGCGGCGTGATGGGGATGGAAGTCATGGGCTCGGCACCTTGAGGCGGGCGGCGTCGTGCAGGGGCAGGATGGCTTGCGACGCGGCGTCATTGCACGATACCCAGGCTGCGAAAGCCGTGCTCGCGACGGGTGTCGCGGCGCTACCATTCTCTTCCGCGGCTTCCGTCGCTGCGCCCCAAACCCACCCGTTCTGGAGGACCCCCATGCCCGTTTCCCGTTCGTCCGCTGTGCTGCGCCTGGCCGCACTCAGCACCACCCTGGCGCTCACCGCCTGCGCCAACGTCAGCATCCCGGGCATGGGCTCGGGCAAGAGCGAGACCGCAGCGGCCCCGGCGCCCGCCCCGGCCGGCCCGAAGATCGGCCCGGGCATGAACGAGCGCGGCGAGGTTGTCGACCCAAAGAAGGTCGAGGCCGGCTTCGGCCAGAAGGTCAAGGGCCTGAACGACTGGGAAGGCGAGATCACCGGCAAGCCCGCCCCCGGCAGCAAGTTCACGCAGCTGAAGATCGGCATGCCGATGAAGCAGGTGCTCGACATCGTGGGCACGCCCACCGACCAAGGCGCCTACATGACGGGCAAGGCCTGGATCCCCTTCAACTTCGGCAGCGACCGCTACCGGCATGAAGTGGTCTACAAGGGCCAGGGCCGCCTGATCTTCGCAGGCTCGGCCGGCTTCGATTCCAACGCCCACCTCATCTGGATCATTCACAGCGCCAACGAGCAGGGCTACCGCTGATGCCCGCGGCCGCGCCCGTGCAGCCGCAACGCCGGCGGCTGTGCGGTGCGGCCCTTCGCGGCGGCCTGGCCCTGGCCGGCCTGGCCACCCTGGGCGCCGCCGGCGGTTGCGCCTTGCTCGTACCGCCCGTTCTTCCCCGCATGGACACCCTGCGCCTGCCCGGGCCCTGCCCCGGCCGTTCCGACACCCTGGTGGTGATGCTGCCTGGCGCCTACAGCCGCCCACCCGAGTTTGTGGAGGCCGGCTTCCCGCAGGCGCTGCGCGAGCGCGGCCTCAACGCAGACGTGCTGATCGTCGACAGCCACCTCGGCTACTTCAGCGACCGCAGCGTGCTGCGCCGCCTGCGCGACGAGGTGGTGCTGCCCGCCCGCGCCCAGGGCTACCGGCGCGTGTGGCTGGTGGGCATCTCCCTGGGCGGCTTCGGCGCCCTGGGCTACGCCGTGCGCCATGGCAGCGAGATCGACGGCGTGCTGGCCCTGGCGCCCTACCTCGGCCCGCGGCGGCTGACGCAGGAGATCGAAGAGGCCGGCGGCCCGCGCGCGTGGCGCGCGGCGGGCCGCGATACCAGCCCGCCCGACGCCAGCGACGAACTCGACCGCGAGCTCTGGCGCGCGTTCACCCACCCGGCCTCGAAGCTGCCCCCCGTACACCTGGGCTACGGCGTCGACGACCGCTTTGCCGGTGCCCACCGGCGATTTGCCGAACTGCTGCCGGCCGAGCGCGTTCGCACCGCGCCCGGCGGCCATGACTGGCCGGCTTGGCGTGCGCTGTGGCAGGCCTGGCTGGACCAGGGCCTGCTGGCCGACAGCCGCTGCGCGGCCGCTCCCGCGGCATGACCGCGCCCAGTCCGATGCCCCCGCTGGTGGTGGCGGCGCACACCGCGTCCTGCGCGGCGGGCGTCGGCATGGCCGCGCTGAGCGATGCGCTGCGCGGCAACACCAGCGGCCTGCAGGCCTTGCAAGCCGCAGCGCCACCCGCCTGGGCTGGCGCGGCCACCGTGCCCGAAGCATGGGCCGGCGCTCTGGACACGTTCGTGGCCGAACCCCTGCCCGCGGCGCTGGCCGCCTGGGACTGCCGCCCCACACGCCTGGCCTTTCAAGCGCTGCAGCAAGACGGCTTCATGGCCGCCGTGGCCGCCGCGCGTGAGCGCTGGGGCGCGGCGCGCGTGGGCCTGGTGCTGGGCACGTCGGCCTCGACCATCGGTGATTCGGAAGCCGCCTACCGCCTGCTGGACGCCGACGGGGGCTTCCCGGCCGGCCGCCGCAACCCCCGCCTGAACACCCCACACGCGCTGGCCGCCTTCGTGCAGCAGGCCCTGGGCCTCCAGGGGCCGGCGGTGACGGTGTCGACCGCTTGCTCGTCCAGCGCCAAGGCTTGCGGCAGCGCCCGGCGCTGGCTGCAGGCCGGGGTGGTGGAGGCCGTGGTGGTGGCCGGCGTGGAAGCGCTCAGCGCCAGCCTGCTCTTTGGCTTCCGCTCGCTGGGCCTGGTGGCGCCCGCGCCCTGCCAGCCCTTCGGCGCGGCACGCCAGGGCATCAGCCTGGGCGAGGCCGCGGCCTTCGTGCTGCTGCAGCGGCACGAAACGGCCACGTCCAGCGACGCACTGTGCCTGCTGGGCGATGGCGAGGCCAACGACGCCCACCACATGTCGGCGCCGCACCCGCAGGGGCTGGGCGCCGAGCTGGCACTGGATGCCGCGCTCGCCCGCGCCGGGCTGCCCGCCGAGGCCATCGATTTCCTCAACCTGCACGGCACTGCCACACCGGCCAACGACGCGGTGGAAGCCGCGCTGGTGGCCCGCCGCTATGCGCCCACCGTGCATGCCTGCGCCACCAAGGGGCTGACCGGCCACACCATGGGCGCGGCGGGGCTGCTGGAGGCCGTGGTGTGCCTCATCGCGCTGCAGCACAGCGTGCGCGCCGGCACGGCGCACACACCGGCGGCCGACCCGGTTTTCGGGGCCCTGTTCGAGCAGCAGCTGCGCCTGCAGCCGGCCACCGCCGCAGTTCGTTTCGCCGCCAGCCACTCCTTCGGGTTCGGCGGCAACAACGCGGTGCTGGTCTTCGGCCGCGCCGGCGAGGCCCGCGCATGAGCCAGCCCGCCATGCTTCGCCTCTACCTCGAAGGCCCGGCCCTGTGGGCGACCGCCCTGCCCGGCTGGGCCTGGGCGGCGCCGGCGCTGCGCGGCGAGGCGCCGACTGCCGGCGAGGCCGCGCCCACCGCACGCCCCAGCCCCGCCCTGCTGGCCGCCAACGAACGCCGCCGCGCGCCCGATGGTGTGCTCGTGGCGCTGGAAGTGGCCGCTGCTGCCGTGGCCGCTGCAGGGCGTGACGCGGCCACGCTGGCCAGCGTCTTCACCTCGGCGCATGGCGACCTCGCCATCGTCGACGCACTCTGCAGCACGCTGGCGGCCGACCCGGCGCTGCTCTCGCCCACGCGCTTCCACCACTCGGTGCACAACGCCGCCTCCGGCTACTGGGCCATGGCCACGGGCTGCCATGCGCCCAGCAGCGCCATCGCCGGCTACGAGGCCAGCTTCGCGCTCGGCCTGCTGGAAGCGGCCACGCAGGCCCTCACGGAGCAGCGCCCCGTGCTGCTGGCCGGCTTCGACACCGATGCGCGCGGCGCGCTGGCGTCCGTCACGCGCAGCCGCGGTTTGCTGGGCGTGGCGCTGGTGCTGGCGCCTGAACCCGGCGCGCGCACCGTGGCCACGCTGGACTGGGCCGTGGCCCCGGGCACGGCGGCCTTGCCCGCCCTGCACAGCCCCGCAGCCCAAGCGCTGGGCGGCAACGCCATGGCCGACGCGCTGCCGCTCTTCGAGGCCCTGGCCCGGCTGGAAGTGGCCTGCGCCGGCGCGTCCGAATCCTTCGATCTGCCCCTGGGCACCGCGGGCCTGCTGCACTTGCGCACAATCCGGGCACCGGCCGCCTGAGCGCCCCTCCTGCTGTACCCACCCCATGCACACCGACACCCTCACCACCCCGCCCGACGTGCTGATCATGGGCGGCGGCCTCGCCGGCATGACCCTGGCTCTGCAGCTGCGCCAGCGCCTGCCCGACCTGAACGTGCTGGTGCTGGAACGCCGCCCCCACCCCGTGCCGCTGGCCGCGCACAAGGTGGGCGAGAGCAGCGTGGAGATCGGCGCGCACTACTTCGAGCACACGCTGGGCCTGCGTGAACACCTGCAAGGCCAGCAGCTGCGCAAGTTCGGCTTCCGCTTCTTCTTCAGCGAGGGTCGGCGCGACCTGCACCGCGTCACCGAGCTCGGCGCCAGCCGCCCGCTGCCGGTGCCCAGCTACCAGATCGACCGCGGCATCTTCGAGAACTTCCTGGGTGAAGAGTGCCAGCGCCGCGGCATCCGCTTCGTCGACGAGTCCATGGTGCGCCAGATCGAGCTCAGCGAAGACGGCAGCCCGCACACCGTGCACTGGCAGCGCGCTGGCGGCGAACTGCAGCAGACGCAAGCGCGCTGGGTGGTGGACGCCTGCGGCCGCGCCGGCCTCATCAAGAAGAAGCTGGGCCTGGCGCGCGAGAACGCGCACGCGGCCCACGCGGTGTGGTTCCGCATCAGCGAGCGCATCCATCTCGACGGCTGGCCGCTGCAAAGCGATGAAGCCGGCAACGAAGAAGCAGCCCAGGCCTGGCGCGAGCGCTGCGTCACGCCCACGCGCTGGCTCAGCACCAACCACTTGGTGGGCGCGGGCTACTGGGTGTGGCTGATCCCGCTGGCCTCGGGCTCGCACTCGGTGGGCATCGTGGCCGACCCGAAGTACCACCCGCTGGAGCGCATGAACACCTTCGAGAACGCGATGGCGTGGCTGCGCGAGTTCCAGCCGGCGCTCTTCGACGACCTCGACGGCAAGCGCGACAAGCTGCAGGACTTCGCCTTCTTCAAGCGCTTCAGCTACGACTGCACCCAGGTCTTCAGCGAACACCGCTGGGCGCTCACGGGCGAGGCCGGGCGCTTCCTCGACCCCTTCTACTCGCCGGGCAGCGACTTCATCGCCATCGGCAACACCTACATCACCGAGCTCATCGCGCGCGACCGCGCCGGCCAGCGCCTGGCTGCGCACACGCAGATCTACGAGCAGGTCTTCCGCAGCTTCTACGACAGCACGCTGGCGCTCTACGTCGACCAATACGGCCTCTTCGGCGACCCCGAGGTGCTGCCCACCAAGGTGATCTGGGACTACACCTACTACTGGAGCGTGCTGGCCCAGATGTTCTGCCAGCAGCGCCTGACCGACCTGGCCTCGCTGGGGCACCTGCGCGACGAGCTGGCCGTTTGCCAGCAGCTCAACGTGGAGGTGCAGCACTTCCTGCGCGCCTGGGGCCAGGTGAGCCAGCGCCGCAACCTGCCGGTGATGCTCGACCAGGCTTCCGTGCCCTGGTTCGTGGAACTCAACCGCAGCCTGCACGACGAGAACCTCAGCGACGCCGCGTTCCGCGATCGCATCCGCCAGGCCGCGCTGACGCTGCAGCAACTGGCGGGCGAACTGCTGCAGCGCGGCCTGCAAGAGCACCCGGGGCTGGACGGCAGCGCGCTGGCCGCACTGCTGCCGCCGCAGGCGATGGAAAAGCCGGCGATGAGCCTGCTCTTCCCGAGCGCCGAGGCCTTGGCGGCCTGACGCGGCGCCAGGCTCAGGCCTGGAAAGGCGGCAGGCGCCGCGCCTTGCGCCACAGCAGCGCCGGCAGGCGCAGCACGAACTCCACCATCAGGCGGGTGTGCATCCAGCTCAGCAGCACGTTGTCGCGCCCGTAGCGGAAGTGCGAGACGCCGCCTTCGTCGGCGCGCAGGTACTTCACCGGTGCGTCCAGGTTCACGGGCTTGATGCCGCGCCAGGCCAGGCGCACCACGGCCTCGGTGTCGAAATCGAAGCGCCGCATCCAGGGCTGGCGCTGCATCACCGCGGCCAGCGCCGCCACCGGGTAGACGCGGAAGCCGTAGAGCGAGTCGGCCACGCCGGCACCCAGGGTCTCGAGGTTGGTCCACCAGTTGGACACACGCCGGCCCCGCACGCGCAGCAAGGGCGCGCTGGCGTCGAAGACCGGGCGGCCCAGCACCATCGTGTCAGGTCGGGCGATGGAGGCCTGCATGAAGGCCGGGATGAGGTCGGCCGGGTGCTGGCCATCGCTGTCCATGGCGAGCGCGTGCGTGTAGCCCGCGGCCAGGGCCTGCTGCAGGCCGTGCAGCACCGCCGCGCCCTTGCCGCTGTTCTGCGGCAGCACCCACACGCGCAGGCCGGGGTCGGCCGCGGCCATGGCCTGCAGGCCTTCGGCCGTGCCGTCGGTGCTGCCGTCCACCACCACCCACACCGGCGCCCATTGCGCGCGCGCGGCGCGCACGGTGGCATAGACCTGCTCGCCGGTGTTGTAGCTGGGGATCAGCACCAGATGCGTGGCGGACACGGCGTTCATGGGGCGCGCTTTCCTGGCAGCGGCGGCGTCTGGCGCACACCGGCCGCGAAATAGGCTTCCAGCTCGCGCAGCTGCGCGGCCGGGTCGTCGGAAGGCTCGAAACGCCGGCCCAGTCGCACCGTGAACTCGATGGGCAGCGGCGGCAGCCGCCACAGCGGCCAGCCCTTGCAGAGGTAGGGTGAGTGGGTGTCGATGAACACCGTCTGGATGGGCACACCGGCACGCTTGGCGATCAAGGACACGCCCCCGCGGAAAGGGTTGACGGGCGGCACCGTGGTGCGCGTGCCCTCCGGGAACAACACCAGCTGCCCGCCCTGCTGCAGGTCCTGCACCGCCAGGCGCACCAGGCCGCGCGGCGAGTCGTTCCGCAGGTAGCGGGCCAGCCGAGCGCCGGGCGCGAGGAAGGGGTTGCGCATCAGGCTGGCCTTCATGATGCAGGCGCTGCGCGGCAGGCGCGCCACCAGCATCATCGCGTCGAGCATGCTCGGGTGGTTGGCCACGACGATGAGCCCGGGCTCGTCGCGCAGCGTGTCCAGCGGCTGCGAGTACAGCCGCATCATGCCCGCCAACCGCGCCATCCACCAGAAGAAGCGGTAGCCCGCCGCGATGGCCGCCCGCCCGATGCGCCGCCCCGTGGCCCGCGGCAGCAACGGGTAGAGCAGCAAGGCCACCGCGTTCCACAGCAGCGACCCCAAGCCCAGGAAGAGCAGCATCTGCTGCAGGGCCAGCCATTGCAGGGGCAGCAACAGCCAGCGCGCGGCCGCCTTCAAGCCAGCGCCCCGGGCGCGAAGGCGTGGGCTTCGATCTCCACCAGCAGGTTGGCGCGGCAGATGTCGGCCTGCACACAGGGCGCCTGGGCCCAGGCCGGCACGGCCTGTGCCAGCACGGCCTGCACCACGGCGGCATCGCTGGCATGGCGCACGTAGACCGTGGGCTGCAGATCGGCCAGCGTGTAGCGGGCGCTGCCGCCGCGGTGCGCGCTGTCGATGACGGCCTGCAGGTTGCGCAGCGTTTCCTGCGTCTGCGCGACCACGTCGCCCTCGTGCACGGTGTGTTCGCCCACGATGCTGGCCGTGCCCGACACCAGCAGCAGCACCCGCCCGCCACCCGCTTCGGCCAGGGCCGCGCGCGAGAAGGTAGGCGCCCGCGGGCCGTAGGCCGTGCTGTAGCGGTAGGCGGGCACCTGCCGCGGGTTGTCCACTGGCCGCGGCGCCACGCGCCCGGCCAGGAAACGGATGCTGAGCCCGCTGGCCACTTCGCCCGCCGTGCCCAGGGCGCAGGCAGCCGGCGCCCCTTCGAAAGCGTCGTGCCCGGCGTCGATGAAGGCCTGCTGGCGGCCGATGTTGAACTGGCGGTAGCGCTCCAGCCCGCCGCCGTCGGCATTGATGCGCGGCAGGTAGTTCCAGAGGCGCAGCACCTGGGGGCAGCCGCAGCCCTGCAGCGCAGCGAAGAGATCGCGGTAGGCGCGGTAGGCCGTGGCTTCCAGGGCGCCTTCGGCCTCGGGCAGGTGCAGGTGGCCGAAGGCCCAGTCGCCGTCGCTTTGCCAATGCACCGCGCCATTGCGCCCGCGGTGCAGCGGCGCGGCTTCACCGCACCAGGCGTCCACCCAGGGTGCAGCGCCAGCCAGCAGCGGGGTCTGCAGCGGCGCCAGGCCGGACAGATCGGCGGCCGTGCCCTGCGGCGGGCCCGCCCAGCCCCAGGCCAGGCCGCCCAGCGGCGGCTGTGCCGAGGCCACACGCTGCAGCCATTCGGCAGGCGCCAGGCGCAAGGCGTGCAAGGGGCGCGGCCCGATGCCGCGCAGCGACGACGAAGGCGCCGTCATGACGCGCTGGCGATGACGTTCTCGCCGCGAACCGCACCGACGTCACGGATCATCTGCCGCCGCGCCCGCCAGGCGCGCCAGGTGCGCGGCAGCGCGAACAGCGAGCCGAGGTAGTACACGGCCTTGAAGGCGGCCAGCGAACCCCAGATCGGCGTCTTGCCGTAGATGTCGCCGGCCAGCAGCGAAAGCACGGCCTCCTGCATGCGCAGCGGGTTGCGCGGGTGCATGAAGAGCTCGCGCATCATGGGGTTGGTCATGCGCTGGATGAACCACGAGAACTCGCGCGGCCCGTGCTGCATGCGACGTTCGAAGCGGCGGCGCGCGGCCGGGTAGGCCGCGGGTTCGTCGAGCGCCTTGGCCACGGCCTCGGCGCCTTCGAAGGCGCTCTGCATCGCCAGGAACACGCCCGAGGAGAACACCGGGTCGATGAAGGCGTAGGCATCGCCCAGCATCAGGAAACGGTCGCCGGCACAGCGGTCGGCGCAATAGCTGTAGTTGCCAGTGGCCCAGACCTGTTCGTCGATCAGCTCGGCGCCTTGCAGGCGCGCCGCCAGTTCGGGCGCCATCGCGATGGTGTCGGCAAAGAACTCGGGCAGCGGCTTGTCGCGCTGCTTCAGGTAGTAGGGCCAGCACACGGCGCCCACGCTGGTGCTGCCATCGGCCAGCGGGATGAACCAGAACCAGCCGTGCTGGAACCAGAAGATGCTGATGTTGCCTTCGAGCTTGCCTTCCAGGCGCCGCGCGCCGCGGAAGTGCCCGAAGAGCGCCGCACTGTTGTGCTTGCGGTTCTTCTGCTTCCAGCCGTGCTGCGTGGCCAGCAGGGTGTCGCGGCCGCTGGCGTCGATGACGAAGCGGGCACGCCAGCGCTGCACGGCGCCGTCGTCGAGCACGGCCTCGACATCGACGCCCTGCGCGTCGAAAGCCACCTTGCGCGCCTGGCAGCCTTCCAGCGTCTGCGCGCCAGCCTGCGCAGCGTTGCGGAACAGGATCTCGTCGAAATCGGCCCGGCGCACCTGCCACGCCATGGGCAGGCCCTTGTTCCAGGCGTCGCCGAACTCGACGAAGGCGCGGTGGCTGTGCTGCGGCGAACAGAACTCCACGCCGAGCTTGGGCATGCCGATGGCTTCCACCTGCGCACGGACACCCAGTTGCTCGAGTTGCGGCACCCCGGCCGGCAACAGCGACTCACCGATGTGGAAGCGCGGATGGTGCGCCTTCTCCATCAGCACCACCTCGCGGCCCTGGCGCGCCAGCAGCGTGGCCACCGTACTGCCTGCGGGCCCACCACCGATGACGAGGACGTCGCAGTGGCGCGAGGGCTCAGAATGAGGGCTGACAGTGGTCTCCGAGGTCATGACAGTGGGATGCAGGGGGCTGGTGTGCAGCGGTCCGGTGGCGCTCATGAAGCCTGGGGGGCCGGCACGGGGCTGCGCTGCGCAGGTCGCGCGGCACCTTTCGATTATCGCAAACACACCCGCATGAACCGACCTGCCGCAGGACCTCTGAGCACCCCGCCCCCCCTTGCCTGGAGGGCCGATCTGCGCCAGCGCTTCTGGCGCTACCTGCCGCTGAAGGTGGTGGGCATCAGTGGCTTCATGTGGGTCTTCTTCCTCGGCTACTTCCACACCTTGCGGCACCCGGCCTATCCGGTGTTCGAGATGCCGCTGACGGCCTTGGACGCGCTGCTGCCCTTTCAGCCCTGGGGCCTGGTCGCCTACGTCTCCCTGTGGCTATACGTCGGCGTGGCGCCTGGCTTGCTGCTGCGCCTGCGCGAACTGATCGTCTACGGCCTCTGGGCCGGGGCACTGTGCGCTGCAGGCCTGCTGATCTTCCACTTCTGGCCCACGGCGGTGCCCCGGCCGGATGTCGATGTCAGCGCCTACCCGGGTTTCGCGGTGCTGCAGGGCGTGGACGCGGCCGGCAACGCCTGCCCCTCGCTGCACGTGGCCACGGCGGTGTTCACCGCGATCTGGGTCGAGCGCCTGATGCGCATCGTCGGCGCGCCGATGGTGCTGCGGCTGCTCAACCTGGCGTGGGTGCTGGCCATTGCCTGGTCGACCGTGGCCATCCGCCAGCATGTGGTGCTGGACGCCGTGGCCGGTGCGGCGCTCGGCTCGGCATTCGCGGCCCTGTCCATCCGGCTCAGCCCCTGGGTCGGCCGCGGGCAGGCGGCCTGAGTCGAGCGGATATCATCGGTCCCTCGCCGGCCGAAGGGCCATGGCGCCTGCCCTTGCAGGCTGCGGGCGGACATGACGATGGAAGTGGCACGATGAGTTCGCTCAAGGAATTGCAGGACCTGATCCAGGAAAAGTACGGGCTTGACCCGGCCACCCTGGACCCGCACGCGTCGATGCGTGCCAGCGGCGTCGATTCGCTCGCGCTGGTCGAATTCCTGTTCGAGGTGGAAGACAAGTACGGCATCTCCATCCCCGACAACAACCCCAACCTCGACACCCTGGCCGAACTGGCCGAGATCGTCGACCAGCTGCGCGCCGCGCAGACCGCTGCCGCGCCGCAGTGAACGGGGTGGTGGTCACGGGCCTGGGGGTGGTCAGCCCCCATGGCGACGACGCGCAGGCCATGTTCAGCGCGCTGATGCGTGGCGAATCGGCCGTGCAGCCGATCTTCCCGGAGCTGCCCCGCCCTGCCGCCGCGGCCGCGGCCGCCTTCGACGAGACGCGCTGGTTCAACAAGCTGCAGCTGGCCGGTGTCGACCGCGTCAGCCAACTCGCCGTGGCTGCCGCCGACCTGGCGTTGCGCGATGCGGGCGGCCTGGGCGACGCCGACCGCGAGCGCGTGGGTGTCTATGCCGGCTGCGGCATGGGCGGTGCTGCGGCACTCGACACCGCCTACCGCAGCGCTGGCCGCGTGCCGCCGCTCACCATCCCGGCCTTCATGCCGAACGCGCCGGCCTCGCACGTGGCCATGCGGCAGGGCATCAAGGGCCCGGTCATCACCTACTCGGTGGCCTGTGCCTCGTCGGCCGTGGCCATTGCCGAAGCCGCCAAGGCCATCCGCAACGGCGAGGTGGATGTCGCCATCGCCGGTGGCAGCGAAGCCCTGCTGGTGCCCGGCGTCGTGCTGGCCTGGCAGGCCATGATGACACTGGCGAACTTCCAGCCTGGCGAAGCGGCACTGGCCTGCCGCCCCTTCGCCAACGACCGCAGCGGCTTCGTGCTGGGCGAAGGCGCTGCCTTCCTGGTGCTGGAATCGTCCGAACGCGCGCAGGCCCGCCAGGCCCGCACCTACGCCAGGCTTTCGGGCTGGGGCATGAGCTGCGACGCCACCCACCTGACCAAGCCCGATGCCGGCGGCCAGCAGCGCGCGCTGAATGCCGCGCTGCGCACGGCCGGGCTGCAGCCTGCCGATGTCGGCTACTGCAACGCGCACGGCACCGCCACCAAGATCGGCGACGGCGTCGAAGCCGAAGCGCTGCGCGGTGCGTGGGGCAAGGCCATCGACGCACTGCAGGTCAGTTCCACCAAGGCCCTTCACGGCCACTTGCTGGGCGCCGCTGGCGCGCTGGAGGCGGTGGTCACGGTGCTGGCGGTGCACCACCGCCAGGTGCCGCCCAACGCGCACTGCGGCAGCCCAGACACCGCCCTGGGCCTGAACCTCGTGCTGCAGCCCGGCACGGCCGTTCCCGGGCTGCGCGCGGCCATCAGCAGTTCCTTCGCCTTTGGCGGCACCAACTCGGCGCTGCTTTTCGAACGCGCCTGATTTCGCCCAGGCGGAATATTCGGCCAGACAGCCGCAAGAAAAAAGGCCTCCCGCGTGAGCGAGGAAGCCTTTCTGTTTTGCCTGGTGGATCCGGGGGGAATCGAACCCCCGTCCGCAAGCCATTGCCGAACGGTTCTACATGCGTAGCTGTCTGATTTGAATTTAAGGGCGCCGGTCGCGCAGCAGCACGCTACCTTTGCCCCGAGTCATTTGGTTTTAGGCCCGCAACGAATGACACGCTGCAGGACGAGCCAATGTGTATGACCTCGCAGTCTTCAGGTTACCCCTCAGACCCAGCCCATCGGCCAACTGTTGCGAGGCTCACCGGTTTTAAGCGGCGAGGGCGTACGTTTGATCGTTCGCAGTTACTTTGTTTCCAGTGGATTAACGAGCGAACTGGTGCTCGGCATGCCCCGGATCGACTCCGCACCCACGTCGAAGCCAGGTCGGACCCAGACCCTGGAGTTTAGGCCAGTTCCAGCCATTGCAAGAGCGCATCGGCATCGGGCAGTACGGCGTCGGCGCCCCAAGTGTGCGGATCGTGTCCGGCGCCCAGGTAGCCCCAGGCCGCCGCCAGCGTGCGCATGCCCGCAGCGCTGCCCGCGATGACGTCGCGCTCGTCGTCGCCCACGTACACGCAGGCCGCAGGCGGTACTGCCAGGCGCTTCGCGGCCTCCAGCAGCGGCGCAGGGTGGGGCTTGGTGTGGGGCGTGCTGTCGCCAGCCACCAGCGCAGCGCTGCGCGCAAGACCGAGCGCCTGCACCAGGGGCTCAGCGAAGCGCAAGGCCTTGTTGGTGACGATGCCCCAGACAATCCGTCGCTCATCCAGAGCCCCCAGCATGCGCTGGGTGGCCTCGAAACAGCGCGTCTGACGCAGCAGGCGTGCGGCGTAGAGCGTGTGGAACTCGTCGCGCAGCTCGCCATACCCGGGCGCATTCGGCGTCATCCCGAAGGCGGCGCCCAGCATGCCGCGCGCGCCCGAGCCCGCATGGCAGCGCAGCGCCTCGTAGGGCAACGCAGGCCGACCGCGCATCGAAAGCATGTCGTTGGCGGTGCCGGCCAAGTCGGGCGCGCTGTCGACCAGCGTGCCGTCGAGATCGAAGAGGACGGCCTGGAGGTGCGCGGGCAAAACGGGGGTCCGCCCAGGTCAGCCCGGCCGACGGCAGGCGATCAGGTAGTTGACGCTGGTGTCGCCCGAAAGCCAGTAGCGCCGGGTGAAGGGGTTGTATTCCATCCCACGGCTGCCGTGCAGGCCGAGGCCGGCCTCGCGCGCCCACCGGGCCAGTTCGCTGGGGCGGATGAAGCGTGCGTACTCGTGCGTGCCCTTGGGCAGCAGACGCAAGACGTACTCGGCGCCAACGATGGCGAACAGAAAGGACTTGGGGTTGCGGTTGAGCGTGGAAAAGAACACCCAGCCCCCCGGTCGCACGAGCGTGGCGCAGGCGCGCACGACGGCCGATGGGTCGGGCACGTGCTCCAGCATCTCCATGCAGGTGACGACATCGAAGCTGGCCGGCTGCTCGGCAGCGAGGGCCTCGGTCGCGATCTCGCGGTATTCGAGGTTCTCGACACCTGCTTCCAGCGCGTGGAGACGGGCCACGCCCAGCGGCCGGGCCGCCAGGTCGATGCCGGTCACGTGCGCAGCGCGGCGCGACATCGCCTCGGCCAGGATGCCCCCGCCACAGCCGACATCGAGCACCTGCTTGCCACGCAGGGTGGCCAGTTCGTCGATCCACTCCAGACGCAGCGGGTTGATCTGGTGCAGTGGCCGGAACTCGCTCTCCGGGTCCCACCAGCGATGGGCCAGTTCGCTGAATTTGGCCAGTTCCTGTGCGTCGACATTGCTCATGGCGGCATCGTATCCAGAGTGAAGGCGCTGCGTATCGGGCAAGCCGGGTGGCAGCCGCCGCGCAGGGTCATCGGAAAAAAGAAAACCCCGCCTGAGCGGGGTTTGCAGTGAATGCAGCCCGGAGGCTGCAGACTTCACTTCTTGACGCGGGTGCCCACGACTTCCACTTCCACGCGACGGTTCTTCGCGCGACCAGCGGCGGTCTTGTTGTCGGCCACCGGGTTCTTCGAGCCCTTGCCTTCCGTGTAGATACGGTTCCGCTCGATGCCCTTGCTCGTGAGGAAGCTCTTCACCGCTTCGGCGCGAGCGTTCGACAGCTTCTGGTTGGCGGCATCGTTACCCACCGAGTCGGTGTGGCCGACGGCGATCACGACTTCCAGCGTCACGCCCTTGGTCTTCTCGACCAGATCGGCCAGCTTCGCTGCCTCGGTCGGCTTGAGGTTCGACTTCGCGAAATCGAACAGCGCGTCGGACTCGAAGGTGACCTTCTCTTGCACCGGGGCAGGAGGAGCGACCGGGGCGCGCGGCGCAGCAGGCGGTGCCACGACCGGTGCCGGCGGCGCGACAGGCGCGGGCGGCGGGGGCGGGGGAGCAACCGGGGGCGCAGGCGGCGGGGGCGGCGGCGGCGGCTTGATCGCGCCATCGCACTTCTCGTCGGCGGTGGCCGGCGTCCAGCCAGCATCGCGCCAGCAGAGTTCGTTCGTGCCGTTCTTCCAGACGGTGCCGTCGGAAGCGCGCCAGTTGTCGACCGACTTCGGGGCCATGCCGCCGTGGGCTGCTGCCAACGACGCGATCGGGGCGGCAAGTGCGGCAGATGCGAAGAGCACCGCCACCTTGTTCAATTTCTTCATGATTCTCCTCTCGAGGAAAGCCGCAGACTAGCCTGCGTAAAGTCCAAAACGACAAGCGCGAGTTGGCATACCTACCGGGCAAATCCCCACAGGCGCGGGCACTCACCACCGACGAGTCATTGTGCCATAGGGCGTCGGGTGGCCTGCATTCTGGGCCCTGCTTTGAAGGGACCCGGGGCCGATGTTGCGCTGCCGCGACAAGACGGCGGCCCTAGAATCTGCGGTTTTGCCGCACTGCGGACCAGGCCCCTGCGGCCGCCACCAACCACACCGCGCATGACCTCCTTCGCCAAGGAAACTCTCCCCGTCAGTCTCGAAGAAGAGATGCGCCGTTCTTACCTCGATTACGCGATGAGCGTCATCGTGGGGCGCGCGCTGCCTGATGCGCGCGACGGCCTGAAGCCCGTGCATCGCCGCTGCTTGTTCGCGATGCACGAACAGTCCAACCACTGGAACCGGCCGTACAAGAAGAGCGCGCGCATCGTTGGTGACGTGATGGGTAAATACCACCCGCACGGCGATTCGGCGATCTACGAAACCATCGTGCGCATGGCCCAGCCCTTTTCGCTGCGCCACATGCTGGTGGACGGCCAGGGCAACTTCGGCAGCGTCGACGGCGACAACGCCGCGGCCATGCGCTACACCGAGATCCGGCTGTCGAAGATCGCCGCCGAAATGCTGGCGGACATCGACAAGGAAACCGTCGATTTCGCGCCCAACTACGACGGCTCGGAACAAGAGCCGACGGTGCTGCCGGCGCGCCTGCCCAACCTGCTGGTCAACGGCAGCGCCGGCATCGCGGTGGGCATGGCCACCAACATCCCGCCGCACAACCTGAACGAGGTTGTGGATGCCTGCCTGCACCTCCTGCGCAATCCGCAGGCCAGCATCGACGAACTGATGGAGATCATGCCGGCGCCTGACTTTCCCACCGCCGGGATCATCTACGGCCTGAGCGGCGTGCGCGAGGGCTACCGCACCGGCCGCGGCAAGGTGGTGATGCGCGCCAAGTGCCACTTCGAGGACATCGGCAAGGGTGAGCGTCAGGCGATCATCGTCGACGAGATCCCCTACCAGGTGAACAAGAAGACGCTGCTCGAGCGCATCGCCGAGCTGGTCCACGAGAAGAAGATCGAGGGCATCAGCCACATCCAGGACGAGAGCGACAAGTCCGGCATGCGGGTGGTCATCGAGCTCAAGCGCGGTGAAGTGCCCGAGGTGGTGCTGAACAACCTGTACAAGCAGACGCAGCTGCAGGACTCGTTCGGCATGAACATGGTGGCCCTGATCGACGGGCAGCCCAAGCTGTGCAACCTGAAGGACCTGATCGAGGTCTTCCTGGAGCACCGGCGCGAGGTCATCACGCGCCGCACGGTCTTCGAGCTGAAGAAGGCGCGCGAACGCGGCCACGTGCTCGAAGGCCTGGCGGTGGCGCTGGCCAACATCGACGACTTCATCGAGACCATCAAGACCAGCCCCACGCCGCCGGTGGCCAAGGCCGCGCTGATGGCCAAGGCCTGGGACAGCAGCATGGTGCGCGAGATGCTCGCGCGCGCCGAGGAAAGCACGCCCGGCGGCCGCGCCGCCTACCGGCCCGAAGGCCTGCCTGCCAGCTACGGCCTGCAGGCCGACGGCCTGTACCGCCTGAGCGATGACCAGGCCCAGGAAATCCTGCAGATGCGCCTGCAGCGCCTGACGGGCCTGGAGCAGGACAAGATCATCGGCGAGTACCGCGAGGTGATGTCGGAGATTGCCGACCTGCTGGACATCCTGGCCAAGCCCGAGCGCGTGACGGCCATCATCAGCAGCGAACTCGGCGACGTGAAGCGCGAGTTCGGCGAAACCAAGCTCGGCGCGCGCCGCAGCGAGGTGGTGCACAACGCACAGGAACTCGGCACCGAAGATCTGATCACGCCCACCGACATGGTGGTGACGTTGAGCCACACCGGCTACATCAAGAGCCAGCCGCTGACCGAGTACCGCGCGCAGAAGCGCGGCGGCCGCGGCAAGCAGGCGACGCAGACCAAGGAAGACGACTGGGTCGACCAGCTCTTCATCGCCAACACGCACGACTGGATCCTGTGCTTCAGCGACCGGGGCCGCGTTTACTGGCTCAAGGTCTGGGAAGTGCCGCAGGGCAGCCGAGCCAGCCGTGGCAAGCCCATCGTCAACATGTTCCCGTTGCAGCCGGGCGAGAAGGTCACCGTGGTGCTGCCGCTGACGGGCGACACGCGCAGCTTCCCCGCCGACCACTTCGTCTTCATGAGCACGGCGCTGGGCACGGTGAAGAAGACCTCGCTGGACGAGTTCAGCAACCCGCGCAAGGCCGGCATCATTGCAGTGGACCTCGATGAAGGCGACCACCTCATCGGCGCCGCGCTCACCGACGGCCAGCACGACGTGATGCTGTTCAGCGATGGCGGCAAGGCCGTGCGCTTTGCGGAAGACGAAGTGCGGCCGTTGAGCCGCACGGCACGCGGTGTGCGCGGCATGGCGCTGGAGGACGGCCAGCGCGTCATTGCCATGTTGGTGGCAGAAGACGAGACGCAGAGCGTGCTCACCGCCACCGAAAACGGCTACGGCAAGCGCACCAGCATCGTGGAGTACACGCGGCACGGCCGCGGCACCAAGGGCATGATCGCCATCCAGCAGAGCGAGCGCAACGGCAAGGTTGTCGCGGCCACGCTGGTGCGGCAGCCCGACGAGATCATGCTCATCACCGACAAAGGCGTGCTCGTGCGCACCCGTGTCAGCGAGATCCGCGAGCTTGGCCGCGCCACGCAGGGCGTGACGCTCATCGCGCTGGACAACGGCGCCAAGTTGTCGGGCCTGCAACGCATCGTCGAAAACGACGCCCCGGGCCAAGAGGGCGCGGGCCCCGATGCGGAAGACAACCCCTCCGGCGACGCCGGTGCCAAAGGAAACTGAGTGAAGTTCAAGCTGATCGCCCTTGCGGCAACCCTGGCCCTCGCGGGTGCCGCCCATGCCCAGACCCCTGCGCCCGCCCCGGCTGCTGCGCCTGCGGCCCCGGCAGCACCTGCCTCCGAGGCCAAGAAGGCTCTCGTGGCCCGCGTGCTGCAATTGCAGCAGCCCGGCATCGAAGCCATGGCCCGGCAGCTGAGCGAACAGCCGGCCCGCCAGCTGCTGCAGCGCGCCGGACAGGTCCTGCAAGGCCTGCCTGCAGAGCGCCGGGAAGCGCTGGCGCGCGATATCGAAGCCGATGCACGCAGGTACGCGGAAGAAGCCACGCCCATCGTCGTCAGCCGTGCCGTGCAACTCGCCCCTTCCACCATTGGCGCGCTGCTCGAAGAGCGCATGACCGAAGAGGAACTGCGCGAAGTCATCGGCATCCTCGAATCGGCGGCGAACCGCAAGTTCCAGCAGCTGGGTGTGGACATGCAGCGTGCCATCGGCGAGAAGCTGGTGGCCGAGACCCGGGGCGAGATCAGCCCCAAGGTGCAGGCTCTCGAGCAAGCCGTGGCCGCCCGTCTGCAGCCGCCGGCCGATGCCGCGCCCAAGCCCAAGCCCTCGGCCAAGCCCGCAGCCCCGGCCAAGAAGCCCTGACCTGAAGCCAGCCACAGCCTGACCGAAGATGGCAGAACCGAGCGGGGTCGCCCCTGAACTGCTGGCGCTGCGCCAGCACATCGACAACGTCGACCGCGAGTTGCTGGCGCTGCTGAACCGGCGCGCCGGCCTGGCGCTGGAGGTGGGCGAGATCAAGAAGCGCGAGGGCTCCGTCGTCTTCCGGCCCGAGCGCGAGGCGCAGGTCATCGACGGCCTGAAGTCCACCAACCCCGGCCCGTTGAAGAACGACAGCGTCGCGCCCATCTGGCGCGAGATCATGTCGGCCTGCCGCGCGCTGGAAACGCCCACGCGGGTGGCCTATCTGGGCCCGGCCGGCACCTTCAGCGAAGAGGCGGCGCTGGGCTACTTCGGCAGCAGCCTGGTGCGCCTGCCCTGCGCCAGCATCGATGAAGTGATGCACGCCGCCACCAGTGGCGCCGCCGATTTCGGCGTGATGCCGGTGGAGAACAGCACCGAGGGCGTGGTCGCGCGCTCGCTCGACCTGTTCCTGACGACGCCGCTCTTCATCATCGGCGAGACCAGCCTGGTGGTGCGCCACAACCTGCTGCGCAAGGTGGACGAACTGCAGGGCGTCGAGGCCATCTGCGCCCACCCCCAAGCGCTGGCGCAATGCCACCGCTGGCTCAGCCATCACCTGCCCGATGTCGAGCGCCGGCCCGTGGCCAGCAATGCCGAAGGCGCACGCCTGGCCGGCCTGAACCCGGCGCTGGCGGCCATCGCCAGCACGCGCGCGGCCAGCGAGTACGGCCTGCACGTGGTGTCACCTGCGATCCAGGACGACCCGCACAACCGCACCCGCTTTGCCATCGTCACGCACCCCTCGCGGCATCCGGCGCCCAAGGCATCGGGCCACGACTGCACCAGCCTGGTGGTGTCGGTCACCAACCGCCCGGGGGCCGTGCACGACATGCTGGTGCCGCTGAAGAACCACGGCGTCTCCATGACCCGCTTCGAGTCACGCCCGGCCCGCTCCGGGCAGTGGGAGTACTACTTCTACATCGACGTCGAGGGCCACCCCGACGAGCCGAAGGTCGACGCCGCGCTGAAGGAACTTCGCGCCGTCTGCGCGTTCTTCAAGATCCTCGGCACCTACCCCATCGACGTGCATTGACCATGTTCCAGCAACTCGGCGTCGTCGGATGCGGCCTGATGGGCGGCAGTTTCGCGCTCGCGCTCAAGCGCGCCGGTCTGGTCAAGCGCGTCGTCGGCTACAGCAAGTCGCCCAGCACCACCGAGCGCGCCAAGCGCATGGGTGTGATCGACGTGGCGGCGGAATCGGCGCTGCTGGCCGTGTCGGGCTCGGACATCGTGCTCATCGCCGTGCCGGTGGCCGCCACGGAAACCACCTTCAAGGCCATCCGCCACCTGGTGGAGCCCGGCGTGCTGGTGATGGACGTGGGCAGCACCAAGCGCGACGTGGTGGATGCTGCACGCCGCGTGCTGCGCGAGCGCATCGGCTCCTTCGTGCCGGCGCACCCCATCGCCGGCAAGGAAGTCTCGGGCATCCAGCATGCCGATGCGGCGCTCTACAACGGGCGCCAGGTCATCCTCACGCCGCTGGCGCAGACCGCGCCCGAACTGGTGCAGAAAGCCACCGACGTGTGGAGCAGCATCGGCGCGCAGGTGCTGAAGATGACGCCGGAGAACCACGACGCCGCCTTCGCCGCCGTGAGCCACCTGCCGCACCTGCTGGCCTTCGCCTACTTCAGCTCGGTGGTGAACCAGCCGGCCGGGCGTGACTTCCTCTCGCTGGCCGGCCCCGGCTTCCGTGACTTCACGCGCATCGCGGCCAGCAGCCCCGAGACCTGGCGCGACATCCTGGTGGCCAACCGCGAAGAGGTGCTCAAGCAAAGCCAGCGCTTCCGCCAGGCGCTCGACGCGCTGGAGCACGTGATGCGCGAGGGCAATGCCGATGCGCTGGAAGGCCTGATCCGCGGGCCCTCCGAAGGCCGGACCACCTGGCAGATGGGCGCACCGCGGGCGCCCGGTGGTGGCAAGAACTCTTCATCCTGAACCCGGCAAGGGCGCGCAGCGCCCCGCGCGCATGCACGACATTCCCTTCCTCGACCTTCCGCCGCTGACCGGCGCCTCCGGCACCGTGCGCCTGCCCGGCAGCAAGAGCATCAGCAACCGCGTGCTGCTGCTGGCCGGCCTGGCCAGCGGCACCACGGCCGTGCACGATCTGCTGGACAGTGACGACACGCGTGTGATGCTGGCCGCGCTGGCCACGCTGGGCTGTGGCCTGCAGTGGCAGGGCGAAGGGCGGCACCGGGTGCTGCACCTCACCGGCCTGGGTGGTCGGCTGGCGGTGCAGGAGGCCGATCTCTTCCTGGGCAACGCCGGCACCGCCATGCGTCCGCTGGCGGCAGCCCTCGCGGTGCTGGCGGCCACGCACGGCGGGCGCTACACGCTGCGCGGCGTGCCGCGCATGCACGAGCGGCCCATCGGCGATCTGGTCGACGCGCTGCGCCCGCTGGGCTGCACCGTCGAAGACCTGGGCACGCCGGGCTACCCGCCGTTGCGCGTGTCGGGCACGGCCGGTGGCGAGCTGGCCACGCAGCAGCCCATCCGCGTGCGCGGCGATGTGTCCAGCCAGTTCCTCACTGCGCTGCTGCTGGCGCTGCCGTTAGTCAGCGCCCAGCGCGACATCACCATCGAAGTCGAGGGCGAGCTCATCAGCAAGCCCTACATCAGCATCACGCTGAACTTGCTGCAGCGCTTCGGCATCGCGGTGCGGCAAGAGGGCTGGCAGCGTTTCACCATCCCGCAGGGCAGCGCCTACCGCTCGCCGGGCGCGGTGCACGTGGAGGGCGATGCTTCGTCGGCCTCTTACTTCGTGGCCTTGGGCGCCATTGCCGCGCACGGCGGCGCACCGGTGCGCATCGAGGGCGTGGGCAGCGACAGCATCCAGGGCGACATCCGCTTCGTCGATGCCGCGGTGGCCATGGGCGCGCAGGTCAAAAGCGGCCCGGGCTGGCTGGAGGTGCACCGCGGCCGCTGGCCGCTGGCGGCCATCGACCTGGATTGCAAACACATCCCCGACGCCGCGATGACGCTGGCCGTGATGGCGCTCTACGCCGAGGGCACCACCCGCCTGCGCGGCATCGCCAGCTGGCGCGTGAAGGAGACCGACCGCATCGCCGCGATGGCCACGGAACTGCGCCAGGTCGGCGCCACTGTTGTCGAGGGGCCCGACTTTATCGAGGTCACGCCCCCAGCCCCCGGCGCATGGCGCCCGGCCAGCATCCGCACCTACGACGACCACCGCATGGCCATGTGCCTGTCGCTGGCCGCCTTCAACCCGCTGGCGCCCACCGGCCGTGCCGATGCCGGCTGCCCGGTGCGCATCCTGGAGCCGCGCTGCGTCGGCAAGACCTTCCCTGATTACTTCGAGGCCCTGCTGGCACTGGTGACGGCGCGCAACGAAGACATCCCCGTGATCTGCATCGACGGCCCCACAGCCTCGGGCAAGGGCACGCTGGCGGCGGCCGTGGCCGATGCACTGGGTTACGTGCTGCTCGACTCGGGCGCGCTGTACCGCGCCACCGGCCTGGCGGCGCAGTGGGACGGCGTGGCCGACACCGACGAGCCGGCGCTGGCCCGCCTGGCCGGCCTGCTGGACCTGCGCTTCGGCCACGGCCCCGAGGGCAGCCGCGCCTGGCTGCGCGGGCGCGAGGTCAGCGAACAGCTGCGCACCGAAGAAGCCGGCTTGCGCGCCAGCCGCATCTCGGCGCTGCCAGCCGTGCGCCACGCGCTGCAAGACCTGCAACTGGCCTTCCGCCGCGCCCCGGGCCTGGTGGCCGACGGCCGCGACATGGGTACGGTCATCTTCCCCGCCGCCCCGCTGAAGGTCTACCTCACTGCCAGCGCCGCCACGCGGGCCACGAGGCGTCATAAGCAGTTGATTTCCAAGGGAATTCCGGCTAGCATCGACGACCTTCGCGCAGACCTTGAGGCCCGCGACGCCCGTGACAAAAACCGGGCCGTGGCCCCCTTGAAGCCCGCCGAAGACGCGTACTTGCTGGACAACTCGGACCTCAGCGTCGAAGACTCGGTGCAACAGGTGTTGAGCTGGTGGCAAGGCCGCCGGCCCTTCCCGGCCCGCAGCTAGTACGCCAGAGGTCCCGCACACCTCCCGCAGTGGCCGTCAGGCCCATGGGTGTGCGGGGTGTTCAACCCCAACCGCGGCACCCGCCGCACGCACGCCCGGCTCTGCTGTCAACTCCTCCGGGTACTCAGGAAACTCATGTCCGTTACCACTACCGTCACCGCCAAGGGTGGCATGTCCGAATTCGCGGCCCTGTTCGAAGAGTCGCTCAAGTCCAACGACATGCGCGTCGGCGAGGTCATCTCCGCTGAAGTCGTGCGCATCGAGTTCAACCACGTCGTGGTGAACGCCGGCCTCAAGAGCGAGAGCTACGTCGCGATCGAAGAATTCAAGAACGACCAGGGCGAGCTGGAAGTTCAAGTCGGCGACTTCGTCTCGGTGGCCATCGACGCCGTCGAGAACGGCTACGGCGACACCATCCTCAGCCGCGACAAGGCCAAGCGCCTGGCTTCGTGGATGAGCCTGGAGAACTCGCTGGAAAGCGGCGAATTCGTCACCGGCACGGTCAGTGGCAAGGTCAAGGGCGGTCTGACCGTCCTGGTCAACGGCATCCGCGCCTTCCTGCCTGGCAGCCTGCTCGACACGCGTCCCGTCAAGGACATGACGCCGTTCGAAGGCAAGACCATGGAGTTCAAGGTCATCAAGCTCGACCGCAAGCGCAACAACGTGGTGCTGAGCCGCCGCGCTGTGGTGGAAGCGAGCATGGGCGAAGAGCGCGCCAAGCTGCTCGAGACCCTGAGCGAAGGCGCCATCGTCAACGGCGTGGTCAAGAACATCACCGAGTACGGCGCCTTCGTCGACCTGGGTGGCATCGACGGCCTGCTGCACATCACCGACATGGCCTGGCGCCGTGTCCGTCACCCGAGCGAAGTGGTGACGGTCGGCCAGGAACTCACCGCCAAGGTCCTGAAGTTCGACGCCGAGAAGAACCGCGTCAGCCTGGGCCTGAAGCAGCTGGGCGACGACCCGTGGCACGGCGTGAGCCGCCGCTACCCGAACAGCACGCGCCTGTTCGGCAAGATCACGAACATCGCCGACTACGGCGCGTTCGTCGAGATCGAGCCGGGCATCGAAGGCCTGGTGCACGTCTCCGAAATGGACTGGACCAACAAGAACGTCGCGCCCGCCAAGGTCGTGACGCTCGGCGAAGAAGTCGAAGTCATGGTCCTGGAGATCGACGAAGACAAGCGCCGCATCAGCCTGGGCATGAAGCAGTGCAAGGCCAACCCGTGGGAAGAGTTCAGCACCACGGTCAAGCGCGGTGACCGCGTCAAGGGCCCGGTCAAGAGCATCACCGACTTCGGCGTGTTCATCGGCCTGAGCGCTGGCATCGACGGCCTGGTGCACCTGTCCGACCTGTCGTGGCACGAGCCGGGCGAAACCGCCGTGCGCAACTACAAGAAGGGCCAGGAAGTCGAAGCCATCGTGCTGGCCGTCGACGTGGAGCGCGAGCGCATCAGCCTGGGCATCAAGCAGCTCGACACCGACCCGTTCACCAGCTTCACCACGATCAACGACCGTGGCGCCGTGGTCAATGGCAAGGTCAAGAGCGTCGACCCGCGCGGCGCCGAGATCCAGCTGAACGACGATGTCACCGGCTACCTGCGTGCCAGCGAAATCAGCCGTGACCGCGTGGAAGACGCGCGCAACGTGCTGAAGGAAGGCGACGAAGTCAGCGTGATGGTCATCAACGTCGACCGCAAGATGCGCAGCATCCAGCTGTCGATCAAGGCCAAGGACAACGCTGACGAGCAGCAAGCCATGCAGCGCCTGAGCCAGACCAACGAGCGTGAAAACGCCGGGACCACGAGCCTGGGCGCCCTGCTGCGCGCCAAGCTCGACAACCGCGGCGAGTAAGGCCGTGGCGGGCCGGTGCTGCCTGGTGCAGCGCCGGCCCTCAGACTCTGAGCCCCCTGTTCGACAGGCCCGCGCCGCCCCCGGGCGCGCGGGCTTCTTCATTCAGGGCGGCCCGCTTCCAGCCGGGCCGTCTTCACCTGCAGCTGCCCCATGACACGTTCCGATCTCGTCACCCGCCTGGCCGAGCGCTTCTCGCAGCTCACGCAGCGCGACACCGAGTTCGCCGTGAAGACCATCCTCGACGCGATGAGCGATGCCCTGGCCCGCGGCCACCGCATCGAGATCCGCGGCTTCGGCAGCTTCAGCATCAACCGCCGCCCGCCGCGCCTGGGCCGCAACCCGCGCAGCGGCGAGCAGGTCGTCATCCCCGAAAAACTGGTGCCCCACTTCAAGCCGGGCAAGGCGCTGCGCGAGGCGGTCGACAAGCAGGCGCCTGCGGCGCCCGGCGAGGGCGGGCTCGACGACTGAGCCGCGCGCCCCACGCCTAGAATCGTTGGCGCATGCGCTTCTTCGTCAGGCTGTTCTGGGCCTTCCTCTTCTTCACGCTGTTCGCCTTCGCGCTGAACAACCAGCAACTGGCCACGGTGCGCTGGTTCTTCGGGGTGGAATGGCGCACGCCCATGGTCATCGTCGTGCTGGTGGCCTTCGCCGCCGGTTGCGCCATCGGCGTGATGGCCATGCTGCCCAGCTGGTGGCACCAGCGCCGCGTGGCCAAGCGCAACGCGCCAGAGCCGGCCAAGCCCGTCAGCGCCCCAGCCAGCAGCCTGATGCCCAGCGAATTCGGGCCCGAGCACCCGCCCCGCGAAGGACTCTAGCCCGCGCATGGATTTCGACCTGCAATGGCTGCTGATCGGCCTGCCCGTGGCCTTTGCGCTCGGCTGGATGGCCTCGCGCTTCGACCTCAAGCAACTCAAGCGCGAGCGTGAAGACGCGCCCCGGGCCTACTTCAAGGGCCTGAACCTGCTGCTCAACGAACAGCAGGACAAGGCCATCGATGCCTTCATCGAGGCCGTGCAGTACGACCCCGACACCACCGAGCTGCACTTCGCCCTGGGCAACCTCTTCCGCCGCCGCGGCGAGTTCGAGCGCGCCGTGCGCGTGCACCAGCACTTGCTGGGCCGCAGCGACCTGAAGGCCGGCGACCACGAACGCGCGCAGCGCGCGCTGGCGCAAGACTTCATGAAGGCCGGCCTCTTCGACCGCGCCGAAGCGGCCTGGCAGGCTCTGGAAGGCACGGCTTTCGACGGCGAAGCGCGCCTGGCGCTGCTGTCGCTCTACGAGCGCAGCCGCGACTGGCAGCGCGCTGCGGCGGTGGCGCGCCAGCTCGAGGCCGCCGGCACCGGGGCCTTCGGCTCGCGCATCGCGCACTACGAGTGCGAGCTTGCCGAAGCTGCCGATGCCGCCGGCCAGCCCTTCGACGCCGAAGCGGCCTTGCAGCGCGCACGCGAGGCCTCGCCCCAAGCCGCACGCCCCGTGCTGCTGGCCGGCCATCGCCTGCTGAAGGCCGGGCAGCCGGCGCGTGCGCTGGACACCTGGCAGGCGCTGCTGGCCAGCCAACCTGCCTCCTTCCTGCTGGTGGCAGCCGACTACGCCCGGGCGGCGCTCGCGGCCGGCCAAGGTGCCGAGGCGCATGCCGCGCTCACGCAGGCCCTGGCCCGGCTGCCGGCGCTGGAACTGGTGCAGGCGCTGGAAGCCCTGGAAGACCCGGCGGATCCGGCCCGCCTGCCACGCCTGTTGGCCCACCTGCAGCAGCAGCCCACCTTGTCGGGCGCACAGCGGCTGCTGGCGGTACCGGCCAGCCAGTGGACCGAGGAGGCCTGGCCCCTGCTGCAGAGCGCCGTCAAGCGGGGGGCCGCACCGCTGCAGCGTTACCGCTGCGCCGCCTGCGGCTTCGAGGCCCAGCACTACTACTGGCAGTGCCCGGGCTGTCTCACCTGGGACAGCTACCCGACCCAGCGCCTGGACGCGCTTTGACCCGCCCGGGCGGCGGGCGCAATGGCGCCTCAGGCGTCCAGCTGCCGGGCCATCAGCGCCAGCACCTCGGCGCGCCCCGGGACCTGCCCCTTTCCGCCTATGCTGGCCACGCGGCCGTTGCCGGTGATGCCGGCCAGACCGGGATCGTGGTCGCAATAGATGCCCAGCGTCGGGCGGCCCAGTGCCGCCGCCAAGTGGGTGAAGCCGGTGTCCAGGCCCACGACCACCTCGGCCCCGGCCAGCACGGCGGCCATCTCGCCGACCCGCAGGAAGGGGGGTACGTCGCCATCGCAGCTGGCTGCAATGCGTTCAGCCAGGGTCTGCTCGGCCTCACGGCCCCACAGCACCACCGGCAACCAGCCCCGCTCTTGCAGGCGCTTGCCCACGGCCACCCAATGGCGCTCGGGCCACAGTTTCTCGGGGCGGCTGGCACTGGGAATGAGCACCGCATAAGCCGATCGGGGCTGCCAGGTGACGCTGGGCGCGCGCAGACCGAAATCGGGCGGCCCTTCCACACGGTAGCCCAGGTGCGCCGCGGCCAGCAGCCGACAGCGCTGCACCGCCTGCAGGTCTTTCGGGACCGCGACGCGATGCTTGTAGAACCAGGCCGCAGCGCTCTCGCGGGCACTGGCGCCGTCGTAGCCCAGCACGGGCGCGCCGGCCTGTCGCGCCCACAAGGCACTCTTCAGCAAGCCCTGCAGGTCGAGCACGCCGTCGTAGCGGCCGGCCCGCAGTTGATCACGCAGCTCACCCATCGCGCGCCAGGTGGCCGGCTGTGCGAGTTGCTTGCGCCACTTGCGCCAGGACATCGGCAACACGCGCCGCACGCCAGGGTGCATCTGCGGGATGGCGGCAAAGGGTGCCTCCACCAGCCAGTCGACCTCGGCCTGCGGATGGTGGCGTCGCAAATCGTTGAGCACCGGCGTGGCATGCACCACGTCGCCCATTGACGAGGTCTTGACGATCAGCAGCCGCATGGGCGGCCCTCCCAGCGCAAGGCGGGCACAGCGGCCTCAGGCACCGCGCCGTTCCTTCACAAGCTCGGGGTTGAAACGCGGATCGTTGTACATCTTGAACTGGCGGTAGACCTTGAAGTAGGCGCGCCCCGCGGCGGCGTCGGCCAGCAAGGCGTCCAGGCAAGCGGCCAGGTCGTCACGCTGCTGCAGCAGGCGTTGCAGCTTCACCGTGCTGGCGGCGCGGTGGGCTTCGTCGACGTCGGTGCGCTGGGTCTGCTGGCGCATCGCGTGGGCCTTCAGCGCCATGATGGAAAGACGGTCGATCATGCTGCCGGCCGTTTCGCTGTTCAGGCGTGCGCTGGGCAGCACGGTGGAGACCGGTGCGTCGGTGCGTGCCGAGGCCGGGTCGACCAAGCCCAGGGCGACGAGCAGGATCTCGTCGACGCGCTCGGTGGCGTCGTTGCGCGCCTGGTTGTAGCCGTCGATGGCGCGCTTGTTGGCGGCGATGGCCTCGGCCGCCACCGTGGTGCGCCGCGCCAGGTCTTCTTCGGCCCACAGCAGGCTGTTGTTGCGGTGGTTGGTCTGCACCCAATGCCAGAGGCCCAGGCCGTCGGTGGCCGGGGCCTGCTGGGGCCAGCCGGTGGTGCCGAGCAGCCGGTCATGCAGGGCCAGCACCTCGGCAGCGCTGGGCAGTACGGGCGGCGTCAGGGCGCCGGTGGAGGGCAGGTTCATTGTTGTTGGCTGGCAGAATGCCGACGGATTATGTGCCGCCCATGCCTGCGCCGCGCCGCCCGCTGATCGTCCGCCTGCGCAACTGGGTCGGTGACGTCACGCTGGCGGTGCCGATGCTGCAACGCCTGGATGACGCCGGCTACGCCCTGCAGCTCGTGGGCAAGGGATGGGCGAAAGAGCTGCTGGCCGGCCACGGCTGGCCGGTGCACGGCCTGCCGGCCGGCACCCGCGAGCGCATCGCCCTGCTGCGCCGCCTGCGGGCCGAAGCCCTGGCCGCCGACCCCGGCTTCGGCCGCCGCCTCAACGCCTTGTGCCTGCCCGATTCTTTCTCCAGCGCGCTGGAATTCCGCCTCGCCGGCCTGCGAGCGCTGGGCCATGCCTGGGAGGGCCGCAGCCTGCTGCTCGGCCGCGCGGTGCCCCGCCAGCGCGGCGTTCACGAGCTGCGCGTGTACTGGCAGCTGGGCGATGCCCTGCTGCAGGCCAGCGCCGAACCACCGGCGCAGATCGGCCTGCGCATCAGCGCCGCCCACGCCGAGGCCGCCCGCGCCCTGCGTGCCGCGCACGGCCTGGCCCCGGGCAGCATCTTCATCTGCCCGTTCGCGGGCGGCACCTGGTCGGGCGAAGACAAGACCTGGCCTGCCTTCCCCGAGTTCGCGGCCCAGGTGCTGCCGCGCTACGGCCGCGCCGTGGTGGTTTGCCCGGGCCCGGGGGAAGAGGCCGAGGCCCAGGCGCTGTTCGGCAACGCCACGGTGCTGCCGGGGGTGAAGCTCGGCACCTATGCCGCGTTGCTGCAAGAGGCCGCGCTGATGGTCTCCAACGACACCGGGCCGGGCCACATGGCCGCCGCCGTGGGCACGCCGCTGGTCTCGGTGATGGGCCCGAGCGACCCGCGCCTGTGGCAGCCCTGGGGGCCCGGCGTGCAGGTGGTGCAAGCCGCCCCTGGCGCCGCGGCCGGCGCTGTGGCCTGGCCCAGCCCTGGGCAAGTGCAGGCTGCCGTGGAGCGCGCCCTGGCGCAGGGCCGCTGAGTTCGCCCCGCCCACCGGGCGGGCATCCGGGCGCACCCGCCTGGGGGAGGCCCGCGGCACCGCCGCCCGGGGGCCCCCGCCGGCCACCGCCGCGGGGGAAAGACGCTCGCAGGCCTGCCGCGAAGAATGCGTTCCAGCCCGAAGCGATGCCCGCACCGACGCAGCAGCACCGGGCCTCTGACCGCAACGCAACTTCTTCATCCAGGAGCTTTCACCATGATCCGCAACCTCATTGCCAGCCTCGCCGTCGCCCTGTTCAGCCTGAACGCCTTCGCGGCCGTGGACGCCAACCAGGCCACGCGCGCCGACCTCGAAACCGTCAAGGGCATCGGCCCGGGCCTGTCGGCCAAGATCATCGACGCCCGCAAGACCGGCGCCTTCAAGGACTGGAACGACCTCGTCGATCGTGTCGGCGGCATCGGCCCGGGCAACGCCGCGCGCTTCAGCGAAGCCGGCCTCACGGTGGGCGGCGCCAGCTTCGACGCCAAGGCCCTGCCGCCTGCCGCAGAGAAGAAGGAAGCCAAGGCCAAGAAGACCGACAAGGCCCCCGGCACCGCCGCCAAGAACGGCGCGTGAAGCGCCCCCGCCCGTGACGCTGCTGCCCCAGCCCCGGGAACGACCGCCCCTGCGGCCCGCGGGCTCAGGGCAGCAGCAGATCGGGCTCGCCGGGTCGGGCCCGGCGGCGCCCGGCGGCCAGGGTGTCCCAGCCGAAGAAGCGCAGCACCTCGTCACGCCGCACCTCGGTGTCGGCCTCGCCCAGCGCGATGAGTTCCCGGGTGTAGGGCGCCTCGAACAGCAGGTAGCTCGCCAGCGCCGCGCCCCGCGCCTGCTCGCCCTGCCCGCCCACGCCCACCCCCCGCAGCAAGGCGCGCACTGGCGCCGGCAGCGCCCCCAGGTGGCGCGCAGCGATGTCGTCCAGCCGCTGCGTGGGCGAGATCACCAGGGTTTCCAGCGGCCGCAGCGGCGTGTCGGCCAGGGCCGATTCGGGCAGCAGCGCCAGCGTGCGGTTGATGCGCTTCATGCGCTCCACGTCCACCGCGAGCGCGTCGAGGAAGATGCTCGACATCGCGTGGCCGGCAATCTGCGCCAGCGTCGGGTAGCCGCCGGCCTCCACGTGCCGCCCCACCGGCTCTTGCATGCGCCCCACGCCCACGATGAACAGGCGCTGAGCCCCCAGGTGCACGGCCGGTGAGAGCGGCGCGGTCTGGCGCATCGAACCGTCACCGAACCAGCCGCCTTCCTGCGCGCTGTCGATGCGCGTGGCCGGGAAGACAAAGGGAATGGCCGATGAAGCCAGCAGGTGCGCCTGCGTCAGGCGCCCCGGCACGGCCTGGCGCTGCGAACGCTGCCAGGGGGCGACGGGGCGCGCGGTCTCGTAGAAGGTGTAGTGCTCGCCAGTGCTGTAGCTGCTGGCCGTGACCGCCAGCGCCTGCAGGTGGCCCTGGGCCAGCATCAAGGGCAGGCGTTCCAGCGGCACCAGGCGCTGCATCAGTTGAGCCAAGGGGCTGTTGTCCAGCAGCGACTTGGGCCGCGCGCGCCGCCAGCGCGCGATCACCCAGCCCACGGACACCATCGTCAGCCACTGCGCGCCGGTGCGGATGACGCCCAGCGAGTCGGCGCGGTAGACCTGATCGGCGTGGAAGTTCTGCCAGACCTTGGCCACCACATCCACCGCGGCCTCGAAACGGTCGGCCTGGCAGGCCAGCGCCGCGGCATTGATCGCCCCGGCCGAGGTGCCGCAGATCACGCCGAAGGGGTTGTTCTGGCGCGCCAGCGGGCCCAGGGCCTGCCGGCGCATGCGGGCCAGCGCCTTCAGCACGCCCACCTGGTAGGCGGCGCGCGCACCACCGCCGCTCAACACCAGGGCGGTCAGGGGCGTTTCATGCATGCCCCGACTCTAGCGCCAGCCCCGGGCGGGGCAGGCACGCGAGCGGGCCGCCGTCAGTCGCGGTCCTTGCCCTTGCCGTGGCCGCGATCGCCCTTGTCGTGGTGCTTGTCTTGCCCCTGGCCCTTGCCCTTGCTGTGGCCGCGGTGGTCGTCGTCGTCACGGTCGCGCCCGCCGCGGCGCACCTGCTGGTCGTACCAGTCGTGGCGCACGAAGTAGACCGGCACGCCGCAGGCGTTGTAGTCGCGGCAGTGCTTCTTCCAGTCCTTGCGGTGGCCGGGCGGCACCCACAGGTAGACCGGCTGCACACGCACGTCCTGCACCGGCCGCTGCACGATGATGGGCTGGGCCACGATGACCTGCGGCTGCGGGAAGCGGCCGATGTCGATGCGGCCGTAGACGCCCGGCTGGCTGATGGCGATGGACACGCCGACGTCGACGTCGGCGCCCTGTGCCGCAGTTGCAGTGATCAGCGCGGCCAGGATGGCCAGCGTGGCAGACAGAGACTTCATGGTCGGGCTCCAGGGTTCAGCACAGGCTGCTGAGTGTGTACCCCAGCAACGGCCGCGCTTCCTGCCCTGCCGACGGGCGTTTCATTCGTACACAACCGTGGCCTGCCCCTGGGCCAGGCTGCGCCAGCGGCCCAGGGCCTCGTCGCAGGGCCAGAAACGCGCGTCGTCGCCCAGGTCGATCTCGGCGCTGGCCCCCGCGCGCTGCAGCTGCAGGCGGATGGGCAGCCCCTGCACCAGCTCTCCGTGCTCGTCTTCGCTGCGCTTGGCTGGCCACAGGCGCAGCACGTCGGCCACCGGCGGCGCGGCGCCGGCGCCCAGCTGCACCGAGAGGTAGCGGCCGAAACGCGCCCGCGCCGCGGCCAGGTCCCACACCTGCGTCACGTTCAGGCGCAGGCCGCCGCCGAAACGGTCGGGCTGCACCTTGCCCTGCACCAGCAGCAGCGTGTCTTCCGTCATCAGATCGCGGCGCTCGGCGAAGATCTCGTCCTGCGCCACGGCTTCCACGGCCTCGGTGCCGTCGTCGAGCTTGAAGATCACCACCTTGCCGCGCATGCCGTTGACGCTGCGCGGGTCCGTCACGATGCCGGCCAGCAGCTGCGGCTCGCGGCTGTCCACCAGCTCGGCGATGGGGCGGCGCGCGAAGCGGCGCACCTCGTCCTTCCAGGCGTCGAAGAGGTGGCCCGAGAGGTAGAAGCCGATGGCCGTCTTCTCCTGCACCAGGCGCTCGCGCACGTCCCAGGCGGGCACCGCCACCAGGGCGGGCTCCTGCGTGCTGCTGCCGTGGCTGTCGCCGAAGTCGAAGAGGCCGCCCTGCAAGGCGTTGGCCTCCTGCGTGTCGGCCCACTCGAAGGCCAGGCCCACGCTGGCCAGGGTGCTGGCGCGGTCGGGGTGCAGGCTGTCGAAGGCACCGGCCTTCACCAGCGCTTCCACCGCGCGCTTGTTCACCGCCTTGCGGTCGACGCGGGCGCAGAAATCGAAAATGCTGTGGAAGGGCCCACCGCCGGCACCGGCGTGCGCCCCCAGGCCCTCGCGCGCGGCCACGATGGCCTCGATGGCGCCCTGCCCCGTGCCCTTCACCGCAGCCAGACCGTAGCGGATGGTCTTGTCGTCCACCGGCTCGAAACGTGCGGTGCCTCGGTTCACGTCGGGCGGCTGGAAGCTGATGCCGAAGAGCTTGGCGTCGGCCAACAACACCTTCAGCTTGTCGGTGTTGTCGGCTTCGATCGTCATGTTGGCGGCATAGAACTCCGCCGTGCAGTGCACCTTGATCCAGGCCGTGTGGTAGGCCAGCAGCGAATAGGCCGCGGCGTGGCTCTTGTTGAAGCCGTAGCCTGCGAACTTCTCCATCAGGTCGAAGACCTCGTCGGCCTTCTCGGGGCTGATGTTCAGCTTGGCCGCGCCCTCGCGGAAGATGCCGCGGTGCTTGGCCATCTCCTCGGCCTTCTTCTTGCCCATCGCGCGGCGCAGCAGGTCGGCGCCGCCCAGGCTGTAGCCGCCCAGCACCTGCGCGGCCTGCATCACCTGTTCCTGGTAGACGAAGATGCCGTAGGTCTCGTCCAGCACCGGCGCCAGCAGCGGGTGCGGGTAGACGATGTCTTCCTTGCCGTTCTTGCGCGCGCAGAAGCTGGGAATGTTCTCCATCGGCCCGGGCCGGAACATGGCGTTCAGTGCGATCAGGTCTTCCAGCCGCGTGGGCTTGGCCTCGCGCAGCATGCCCTGCATGCCGCGGCTTTCAAACTGGAACACGGCTTCGGTCAGGCCGTCGCTGAAGAGCTTGTAGACGCGCGCGTCGTTCAGCGGCAGCGTGTCGTAGTCGAAGTTCTCGCGGCCCGGGCGGCGCGCTCGGATGTAGGTCTTGGCCAGTTCCAGGATGGTGAGCGTGGCCAGGCCCAGGAAGTCGAACTTCACCAGGCCGATGGCCTCGACGTCGTCCTTGTCGTACTGGCTGACCGCGCTGTCGCTGCCCGGCTGCTGGTAGAGCGGGCAGAAGTCGGTGATCTTGCCCGGCGCGATCAGCACGCCGCCGGCGTGCATGCCGACGTTGCGCACCAGGCCTTCCACGCGGATGGCCAGGCTCAGCAGTTCGGCCACCTCTTCCTCGGCCTGCTCGCGCTGCTCGAGCTCGGGCACCTCTTCGCGCACATAGATGACCCCGCCGTCCTTGTCCTTCGGGTCGGCCGGCACGGGCGCCAGCGTGTAGGTCTTGCCGGGCAGGCCGGGCACCAGCTTGGCTACGCTGTCCACGTGGCCGTAGCCCATGCCCAGCACACGCCCCACGTCGCGCAGCGCAGCCTTGCTGGCCATGGTGCCGAAGGTGGCGATCTGGCTCACGGCTTCGCGGCCGTACTTGTCCTTCACGTACTCGATGACGCGGTCGCGGTTGCCCTGGCAGAAGTCGATGTCGAAGTCGGGCATCGACACGCGCTCGGGGTTCAGGAAGCGCTCGAAGAGCAGCTTGTAGTAGAGCGGGTCGAGGTCGGTGATGAAGAGCGCATAGGCCACCAGCGAGCCCGCGCCCGAGCCGCGCCCCGGCCCCACCGGGCAGCCGTTGGCCTTGGCCCAGACGATGAAGTCCGAGACGATGAGGAAGTAGCCCGGGAAGCCCATCTTGATGATGGTGGCCAGCTCGAACTCGAGCCGCTCCACGTAGCGCGGGCGCTCGGCGTTGCGCCGGGCCTCGTCGGGAAACAGCGCCAGCAGCCGCTTCTCCAGCCCCTCGTGCGAGAGCTGGCGGAAGTAGGCGTCGATGGGCATGGGCGTGCCATCGGCCTGCAG
This sequence comes from Rubrivivax rivuli, assembly GCF_004016505.1. Classification (GTDB taxonomy): domain Bacteria; phylum Pseudomonadota; class Gammaproteobacteria; order Burkholderiales; family Burkholderiaceae_C; genus Rubrivivax; species Rubrivivax rivuli. Next base: position 838,200 of record NZ_SACR01000003.1, read on the forward strand.
CGGTGTCGGGAAGTTCGGCAGCTGCGGCTTGCCCAGCACCAGCGTGAGGTGGCAGCGCCGCGCGATCTCCAGCGTGTTTTCCAGCGCCGAGGGCAGGTCGGCGAAAAGTGCCTGCATCTCGGCGGCGGTCTTGAAGTGCTGCTCGCGCGTGAAGCGCTTGATGCGGCGCGGGTTGGCCAGGGTCTCGCCCTCGGCGATGCACACGCGGGCCTCGTGGGCGTCGAAGTCGTCGGCCGTCAGGAACTGGATGGGGTGCGTGGCCACCAGCGGCAGCTGCAGCTGCGCGGCCAGCGGCGCGGCGGCGCGCACATGGGTCTCGTTGGTGGGCAGGCCGGCGCGCTGCACCTCCAGGTAGAAGCGGCCCGGGAAAAGTGCGGCCAGCTTGTTCGCCACCATCGCCGCGCGCTCGGTGTCGCCCGCCAGCAGCGCCATGCCCACCGCGCCCAGGTCGGCGCCGCTCAGCGCGATCAGGCCCTCGCCCAGGGTCTCGAACCACTCCCACTTCAGCCAGGCCTGGTTGCGCTGCACGTTGCCCACCCAGGCGCGCGCCAGCAGCTCGCTCAGGTTCAGGTAACCCTGCTTGTTCTGCACCAGCAGCAGCAGGCGGCTGGCCTGTTTCTCGCCGCCCGTCAGCGCGGCCTGCGGCTCCAGCATCACGTCGGCGCCGATGAGCGGCTGCACGCCCTTGCCCCGGCAGGCGCTGTAGAACTTGACGGCGCCGAAGAGGTTGCTGAGGTCGGTGATGGCCAGCGCGGGCTGGCCGTCCTGGCGCGCCGCGGCGGCGGCGTCGCCGATGCGCAGGGTGCCGTCGACGACGGAGTATTCGGTGTGGGTGCGCAGGTGGACGAAGCTCATCCAGGCATTCTAGAGAGCCCCCCTGCCTAGAATGCGCCGCACTTTCAGCAGCAAAACAGCAGGGAACGGCCGGACGATGGCGATGTGGGTGCAGCGGGCCGTGGGCCTGCTCTTGATCTTCAGCGCCATCGCGCTGGCCCTCCTGCGCACGCCCGACGTGCCGGCCTCGGCGCTGGTGGGGCGCTGGGCGCCCGCCCCCTCCGACTTCATCGACATCCGGGGCCAGACCGTCCACTTCCGCGACGAAGGCCCGCGCCATGACGGCAGCGCGGGCACGCCGCCGCCACTGCTGCTGATCCACGGCACCGCGTCCAGCCTGCACACCTGGGAAGGCTGGGTCAAGGCGCTCAAGGGCCAGCGGCGCGTCATCAGCTTCGACCTGCCGGGCTTCGGCCTCACCGGGCCCTTCGAAGGGGCGCACGAGCGCGACAACTACCACGGCGATGTCTATGCCCGCTTCGTGCTGGAGCTGCTCGATGCCCTGAAGGTGCAGCAGGTGGTCATCGCCGGCAACTCGCTCGGCGGCGAGGTGGCCTGGCGCACCGCCGTGATGGCGCCGCAACGCGTGGCCGGCCTCGTGCTGGTGGACGCCGTGGGCCCGCGTTTCACACCGGAGGCCGTGCCGCTGGGCTTCCGGCTGGCGCGCGTGCCGGTGCTGGGGCGGCTGGGCGAGTTCGCGCTGTCCAAGGGCCTCGTGGCCGAGGGCCTGCACAGCGTCTACGGCGACCCCAGCCGCGTGACCGACGCCCTGATCGACCGGCACTACGACCTGGCCCTGCGCGAAGGCAACCGCCGCGCCTTGGGCCTGCGCGTGCGGCAGATGGTCAACGGCGAGCACGAAGAGCGCATCAACACCATCAAGGCCCCCACGCTGCTGCTGTGGGGCTCGCGCGACCGCCTGGTGCCGCCCAGCGTGGGGCAGGACTTTGCTCGCCGCATCGCCGGCAGCCGGCTGGTGCTGCTGGACGGCCTGGGCCATGTGCCGCAGGAAGAAGACCCGGCGCGCAGCGTGGCGCCGGTGAAGGCCTTCCTGGGCCTGCCGCCATGAGCGGCACCCCGCGCGCCGGCTTGCGCACGGCCCTGGTGGTCATCGCGCGCGACGAGGCCCAGCGCCTGCCGCGGCTGCTGGAGAGTGTGGCGCCCTGGGTCGACCGCATGCTGGTGCTCGACACCGGCAGCACCGACGACACGGTGGCCGTGGCGCAGCGCTGCGGCGCCGAGGTGCGCCACTTCGTGTGGTGCGACGACTTCGCCGCCGCGCGCAACGCCGCGCTGGACGCCGCAGCGGCCGACTGGCACGTCGTGCTGGACGCCGACGAGTGGCTGATCGAAGGGGGCCCCGCGCTGGCGGCCCTGCGCCAGACACCGCCCGACGCGGTGGGCACGGTGCAGCGCGCCGATGCCGAGGGCGCTGCCGGCGTGGTCCACACCTGGATCAGCCGCGTGCTGCCCGGCCCCGTGCGCTACACCGGCCGTGTGCACGAGCAGCCGCAGCATGCGCTGCCGATGCGGCGCCTGGCCTGCCTGGTGGGCCACGATGGTTATGCCAACGATCGCCTGGCCGCCAAGCGAGGCCGCAACCTCGCCCTGCTGCAGGCCGAGCTGGCCGCCCGGCCCGACGACGCCTACTACAGCTACCAGCTCGGCAAGGAACACGCCGTCTACGACGAACATGCGGAAGCCGCCGCGGCCTTGCTGCGCGCAGCCGCCCTGCAGCCACCCGATGCGCCCTGGCGCCACGAGCTGGCCGCGCGGCTGCTCTATGCGCTGAAGTGCTGCGCACGCCACGCCGAAGGCTGGGCCTGGGCCGAAGCGCGGCTGCAGGCGCATGAAGACTCGCCCGACTTCTTCTTCGCCCTGGGCGACCTGATGCTCGACTGGGCGGCCTCGCAGCCCGCCGACGGCCTGGCGCTGCTGGAAATGGCCGAGGCCGCCTGGCGGCGCTGCCTGGAGCTGGGTGAACACCCCGAGCAGACCGGCAGCGTGCAGGGCCGAGGCAGCCACCTGGCGGCCCACAACCTGGCCGTCATCTGCGAAGGGCTGGGCCGCGCAGAAGAAGCGGCGGCCCTGCGGCGCGCCCATCCGCCCCCGGCCTGAGCGGGCGGCCCCGGGGCCGCGTCTCGGCCGAAGCGCCGAACAGGGCGGTCAAGCCCCCCTTGCTCGCGGCTTGGGCCCGTGCCGACGGCCTCAGCATGCAGGCGATGAACACCTTGGCCCTGGTCGTCATCGCGCGCAACGAAGCCCGTTGCATCACCCGCTGCCTGCGCAGCTTCGCCGGCCATGTCGACCGCATGCTGGTGCTGGACACCGGATCCACCGACGAGACGGCGGCCCTGGCCCGCGCCGCCGGCGCCGAGGTGCGGCCCTTCGAATGGTGCGATGACTTCGCCGCCGCGCGCAACGCCGCGCTGCGCGCGGCCGGGGCCGACTGGCACCTGGTGGTGGACGCCGACGAGTGGCTGGACAGCGGCGCCGAGGCCCTGGCCGCCTGGCGCACTACGCCGCCGCACCGCCTGGGCCTGGTGGACATCCGCAACACCTTCGATGGCCCGCAAGGCGAAGGCGTCGCCACCGCCGCCGTGGCCCGCCTGCTGCCCGGCCATGTGCGCTACCAGGGCCGCATCCACGAACAGCCCGACACCGCCCTGCCGGCCGCCCCCAGCGGCCTGCGCCTGCTGCACGATGGCTATGCCAGCGCGCAGAAGCAGGCCAAGGCCGACCGCAACGAACGCCTGCTGCACCTGGCGCTGGCCGAACAGCCGCACGACCCCTACCTGCTCTACCAGCTGGGCGGCGAGCTGGCGCTGCGCGGCGCCCACACCGAAGCCGCCGGCGCCTACGCGCAGGCCCTGCAGCGCGTGGGCCCGCGCGCCAGCTACCGCGGTGACCTCGTGCGCCGCATGCTCGTGGCGCTGCAGGCCCTGGGTGAATGGGGCGTGGCCGCCGAGTTGCTGGAAGCCGAGCTGCAGCGCTACGCCAGTTCGGCCTACTTCATGCTGACCGTGGGCAACGTGTTCTGGAACTGGGCCGAAGACCAGCCCGCTGCGGCCGCCGCCGTGCTTCCCATGGCCGAAGACGCCTGGCAGCAGGCGCTGCAGCTCTCACGCCAGGCGCCGGGTGCAGAAGCCCGCGATGTCGGTCATGGCCTGCAACTCGAGCAGACCGGCGAACACGCCGCCCTGAGCCTGGCTGCGCTGTACCAGCGCCGCGCCCAGGCCTCGGCCCCGGTCCCGGCGGCGCGCTGACTGCGGCGCTTCAGCCTTCGCAGGCCAGGCGCAGCCCGGTGAACTGCCAGCGCGCGGCAGCCGGGAAGAAGTTGCGGTAGCTGGCGCGGATGTGCCCGCGCGGCGTGGCGCAGGAACCGCCGCGCAGCACCGTCTGGTCGAGCATGAACTTGCCGTTGTACTCACCCACCGCCCCCGCCCAGGCCCGGTAGCCGGGGTAAGGCAGGTAGGCGCTGCGTGTCCACTGCCAGACCTCGCCGAAGAGTTGCTGCAAGGCCGGGCCTCCATCGCCGGGCACCACGACCTGCGGCTGCAGGGCCCCGCCTTCGATGAAGCTACCCGCAGCCACGGCTGCCGCGGCCAGCGGCGCCGCCGCGGCCTCCCACTCGGCCTCGGTCGGCAGGCGCAGCGGCAGGCCGCATTGCGCCGCCGCCCAGCGGGCGTAGGCCTCGGCCTCGTAGAAGGTGACATGCACCACCGGCGCCGCCGGGTGCAGCGGCTGCAGGCCGCGCAGCGTGAACTGTTGCCAGCCCGCCGCCGCACTGTCGGCGCGGCGCCAGTGCAGCGGTGCCTGCACACCCTGGCCCTGCACCCAGTCCCAGCCAGCCGAGAGCCACCAACGCGCATCGCGGTAGCCGCCGTCCCCGATGAAACCCAGCCAGTCTTCGTTGTTCACCAGCCGGTGCGCCAGCGCGTGCGGCTCGAGATAGACGCGGTGCCGCGGCCCTTCGTTGTCGAAGGCGAAGCCCTCGCCGGCATGGCCGATGTCCACCAGGCCGCCGGTCTGGGCCACCCAGCGCACGGGCTCGGGCCTGGCAGCGCGAGGGGCCGGCGTTTCGGCTTCCGCATAGGCCGGCAACAGCGGGTTGCACGAGAAGAGATGCAGCACGTCGGTGAGCAGCAGTTCCTGGTGCTGCTGCTCGTGCTGCAGGCCGAGTTCCACCCGCTCGAGACAAGCCGGCGGCAGCCCCTCCCGCGCCAGCAGGGTCTGCATCCGTGCGTCCACGGCCTGCCGCCACGCCAGCACTTCAGCCAGCGAGGGCCGCGTGACGAGGCCGCGCTGCGGCCGCGGGTGCCGTTCACCCACACCCTGGTAATAACTGTTGAACAGCACGCGGTAGGCCGGGTGGTGAGGCCGGAAACCAGGCTCGTGCGCCTCGAGCACGAAGGTCTCGAAGAACCAGGTCACGTGCGCCAGGTGCCACTTCACCGGGCTGGCGTCGGCCATGCTCTGGGCCTGGCAGTCGGCCTCGCTCAGGCCAGCGGCCAGCGCCTCGGTCTGCGCGCGGATGGCCGCGCAGCGCCGGGCCAGCGCCGCCTGCGGGCTCATCGCACCGCCCCGAGACCCGCGGGGTCGAAGTTGGCGCCGCAGAGCACCAGCGCCACGCGCTCGTGCGCAGCAGGCTGCACCACGCCAGCCATCAGTGCGCCCAGGCCCAGCGCCGCGGCGGGCTCCACCGCCAGGCGCAGTTCCAGCCACAGGCGCTGCTGCGCCTGCCGGATGGCGGCATCGGGCACCAGGTGGCTGGCGACCACGAAGCGCTGCGTGAGCGGCCAGGCGACATCGCCGATGCGGCGGGCGCCCAGGGCATCGGCCGCCAGCCCGCCCACCGCCACGTCCACGGGCTGCCCGGCCGCACGCGCGGCATGCAACGTGGGCGAGCCCTCGGGCTCCAGCGCCTCCACGCGGCAACGGCCGGCGCACCAGGCGGCGATGCCGCCGATCAAGCCGCCACCGCCCACGCTCACCAGCACGCGGTCGGGCAGTCCGGCCTCGGCCTCGATCTCCGCGGCCAGCGTGCCGGCGCCGGCCACCACCTCGGGCTGGTCGTAGGCGTGCATGGGCAAGGCACCGGTCTCGGCCTGGCGCGCCTGGCAGGCGGCCAGCGCCTCGGCATAGGCCGCACCCTGCACGAAGACCGTGGCGCCCAGGGCCGCCAGCGCGGCGCGCTTGGCCGGCGGGCTGATCTCGGGCACAAAGACCTCGCAGCGCACGCCCAGCGCGCGTGCCGCGGTGGCCACGGCAATGCCCGCGTTGCCGCCGGAGGCCACCACCACGCCCGCGGCCGGGATGGGCAGCGCGCGCATGCGGTTGAACATGCCGCGCGCCTTGAAGCTGCCGCCGCGTTGCAGGTGCTCGAGCTTGAGCCACAGCTCGGCCCCGGGCAGGCCCAGGCTGGCGGCAGGCAGGCGCAGCAAAGGCGTGCGGCGCACATCGCCTGCGATGCGCTGCGCGGCAGCCTGGATGTCGGCCGGGCTCACGCCAGCGTGGGTGTTCGAAGGCAGGCTCATCGACACACTGTAACGGCAGCCCACCCGCGGGAAGACAGCCCTACAGCCCGGCGCCCAACGGCCGATATGGGCCCCTGCTCGAGGTTTATTCGCCGAGCATGGCGCGGAAGAAACTGCATTGCAGGGCTCTAAAGGTTTTCAGAGGCCGGACGAAAAGACACCCAACGCGCTGCCATTTCGCAACGCGGGGTCCGGACCAAGACGGACCGGGAGCCTTTCGTTTTCCCTCGGGAATGCGGTGGATTCCTGGCGCGGCAAGGCCCGGGCGAGTTCCGGCGGCAAACCTCCTGCGGGGGGTGCGCCGATGGAGTTGCAGGCAGGCACCGTGAAGAACGTTGTCCGAACTGCGGAAGCCTGCCAGGCATATGCCTGTGGTCATCAACTTTGGAGTTTTCCATGGCCCTCTCGATCAATACCAACGCCGTTTCCCTCAACGCCCAGCGCAACCTGGGCATGAGCCAGTCTTCCCTGTCGACCTCGATGCAACGGCTGTCATCGGGCCTGCGTGTCAACAGCGCCAAGGACGACGCCGCAGGCCTGGCCATCGCCGAGCGCATGAACGCGCAAGTGCGTGGCAACACGGTCGCCATCCGCAACTCGAACGACGCCATCTCGCTGTCGCAGACGGCTGAAGGCGCCATCGGCAAGGTGGGCGACATGCTGCAGCGCATGCGTGAACTGGCCGTGCAATCGGCCAACGCCACCAACGGCACTTCCGACCGCGCCAACCTCGACGCCGAGTACCAGCAACTGGGCGCCGAAATCGGCCGTACGCTGAGCAACACGCGCTTCAACGGCCTGGCCATCCTCGGCGGCGACGCCGGTGCCCAGGTGTTCCAGGTGGGCGCCAACGCCACCGACACGGTGACCGTGACGACGAACAACCTGGCCGGCGACGCCGACATCACCGGCGCCACTGGCGGCAACATCACCTCGGCCGCCAACGCGACCACGGCGCTGGGCCAGCTGGACACCGCGCTGGGCGCGGTCAACGAAGAGCGTGCGATGTACGGTGCCGTGCAGAACCGCTTCGACGCGATCATCTCCACGCTGCAGGTGTCCACCGAGAACGAAGCGGCCGCGCGCGGCCGCATCATGGACGCCGACTTCGCGACGGAAACCGCCAACCTCTCGCGCAGCCAGATCCTGCAGCAGGCCGGCACGGCGATGGTGGCCCAGGCCAACCAGCTGCCGCAGAACGTGCTGGCCCTCATCCGCTGAGCCCAGGCGCCAGCCACCTCTCGAGACAGGGCCCACGGGCCCTGTTTTTCCATCTGCACACGGAGCCCGAGGGCTCCTTCTTCGTTTCTGATTGGCAGGTTTTCGGCCCTTTGTTCGGGCGATCCTCTGCTTGCAGCCTGCCGAAAATAACTCCAGCAGGCACAGAACTCTCCGGCCTGCGGGAGCCGGTTCCTTTGCACCGGAGACAGTTCAGACCTCGCACGGAGAAACCGACGTGGCACAAACGATCAACACAAACCTGGTGTCGCTGAATGCCCAGCGCAATCTGTCGATGTCCGGCGGATCGCTGGCGACCTCGATGCAACGGCTGTCCTCGGGTCTGCGTGTCAACAGCGCCAAGGACGACGCCGCCGGCCTGGCCATCGCCGACCGCATGCAGACGCAAGTGCGCGGCATGACGGTGGCGATCCGCAACGCCAACGACGGCATCTCGCTGGCGCAGACGGCCGAAGGCGCCATCGGCAAGGTCGGCGACATGCTGCAGCGCATGCGTGAACTGGCGGTGCAGGCCGCCAACGCCACGAACGGCGCCGATGACCGGGCCAACCTCGACGCCGAATACGGCCAGCTCGCCGACGAAATCACCCGCACGCTGGCCAACACCCGCTTCAACGGTTTGGCCATCCTGGGTACCGATTCGGGCCCGCAGGCCTTCCAGGTGGGTGCCAACTCCACCGACCAGATCACGATCACCACCGCCGACCTGGCCACCAACGGCGCCATCACCACGCTGCCCACCGGCGACCTGCTGACCGCGGCCAACTCGACCACGGCGATGCAGAACATCGACGCCGCGCTGACCCTGGTCAACAGCGAGCGCGCGCAGTACGGTGCCACGCAGAACCGCTTCGAGGCGGTGATCGAGACCCTGCAGGTGGCCACCGAGAACCAGGCGGCCGCGCGCGGCCGCATCATGGATGCCGACTACGCGACGGAAACCGCGAACATGTCGCGCGCCCAGATCCTGCAGCAGGCCGGCACGGCGATGGTGGCCCAGGCCAACCAGCTGCCCCAGCAGGTGCTCAAGCTGCTGCAGGGCTGACCCGCCGCGCGCGCATGGCGCGCCCCGCTCTCCCGCAAGTCTCGGCCGCCCTGTGCACAGGCGAGGAAAAAAAGTCCTCAAGTCCTCGTCGCGCGTGTCGAAAACTGCGTTGAAGACCCGGCATTGCGCCCAGGCGTAGAGGGTCTACGCACAGACTTTACCTTCGGGAGATTCCACCATGGCCATCTCATCCGCCGGAATCGGCAGCGGTCTCGATGTCAAGAACATCGTCTCGCAGCTGCTCACCATCGAACGTGCCCCGATCCGCCAACTGCAGACCGAGGCCGGCCGGCTCCAGACCCAGCTCTCCGCCTTCGGGCGCGTGCAGAGCGCGCTGTCGACCCTGCGCGACGCTTCGCAGAAGCTGACCCAGAACGACACCTGGGGCGCCGCCAAGGCCACCAGCTCCGACAGCGCCAACGTCAGCGCCACCGCCACCGGCAGCGCCCAGGCCGGCAGCTACAGCATCAGCGTCACCCGCCTGGCAGTCGCGCAGACCCTGTCCACCAACAGCTTCAGCAGTGCCAGCCAGACGCTGGGCTCGGGCATCCTGCGCATCGAGCTCGGCAACTTCGACGCCGTGCCGCCCGTGCCCAAGAGTGGCGCCAACGCGGTCGACATCACCGTCGAGCCGGGTCAGAACTCGCTCACCGCGATCCGCGACAAGATCAACAACGCCGGTGCCGGCGTGGTGGCCAGCGTGGTCACCGATGTCTCGGGCTCGCGCCTGGTGATGCGCTCAGCGCAGACCGGGCTGGAGAACAGCTTCCGCATCACCGCGCTGGACGACGACGGCAACGACACCAACGCCAGCGGCCTGTCAGCCCTGGCCTTCGACCCCAGCGCCAACGTCACCAACCTGGGCCGGCCCCAGCCACCACAGAACGCGCTGGTCACGCTCAACGGCGTGCAGATCGAATCGGCCAGCAACACACTCAACGACGCCGTCGAAGGCCTGAGCCTCACGCTGCGCAAGCCGGGCACCGACGCCGAAGTGCGGGTGGAGCCCGACACCGAGGCGTTGAAGAAGTCGGTGGACGACTTCGTCAAGGCCTACAACGAAAGCATCAAGCTGCTGCGTGAACAGACCCGCTACGACCCCGCCACCAAGCAGGCCGGTCCGCTGCAGGGCGACCGCTCGGGCACGGCCATGCTGAGCCAGCTGCGTGGGCTGTTCAACGGCAACGGCGGCAACAGCACCGTCTTTGCCCGCCTGGCCGACGTGGGCCTGGACCTCGACACCGACGGCCTGATCAAGACCAACGCCACCAAGCTCGACGCCGCGCTCACCCAGGGTGCCGAGCTCAAGAAGCTGTTTGCCAACGTCGACGCCACCACGCCCGCCAACGAAGGCTTCGCCAAGCGCTTCGAGGGCTGGCTGAAACTCTCGCTGGACAGCGAAGGCACCATCGAAAGCCGCACGCAGAGCCTGCAGGCGCGCGTGAAGAACAACGAGCAGGCGCAGGAGCGCCTGGAAGACCGCGTGGCGCGCACGGAAAAGCGCCTGCTGAACCAGTACACGGCGCTGGACACGCGCATGGGCCAGTTGAGCGGCCTGTCGAACTACGTCACGCAGCAGATGGCGCTGTTGAACAACACCAACAACAACCGCTGAGTGCGCAGGGCGGGCAGCCCCGCGCCTTCGCAAGCGTTCACACCAGCAGCAGGCCCCGGGCACGCCGCCCGCCGGGCCTGCTTTCACATGGGCGCTCTCGTGCGGCAGCGCGCAAGGCCACCAGGCCCAAGGGCGCTGCATCGGGGCAAACACCCGCCGTTCATGCGCTCAAGTCAGGCGGTGGCACACCGATAAAAAGTGCATCCTGTTCCTATGCAGAGCACCCGCATGTACGCAGCCACGATGTTCACCCCGCGCCGGCCCGGCCACCATGGCGCGGCCGGCTACCAGGCCACCGGCATGGAAATCCAGGTCGCAGGCGCCGACGCGCACCGCCTGGTGAGCCTGCTCTTCGAAGGCTTCGAGTCATCGGTGGCCGACGCGCAGGGCGCCATCATCGCCCGCGACGTGGACCGCAAATGCCGCGCCATCACGCGCGCCATCCGCATCGTCGACGAGGGCCTGCGCGCCCACCTGAACATGAAGGCCGGTGGCGCGCTGGCGCAGGACCTGGCGGAGCTCTATGCCTACATCGTCAAGCGCCTGACGCTGGCCAATGCGCGCAACGACAGCGAGATGCTGGCCGAGTGCAAGCGCCTGATGCAGCCGCTGCACGAGGCCTGGGTGGCCATCGGCCAGCAAGACCAAGCACGCTGAGCGACACGAACCACAGGACAACCATGGACCCGCAATTGCTCAGCTACTACGAAGCCATCGAAAGCGCCAGCGTCGACATGCTGGCCGCTGCCCGCGCCGGCAACTGGGACGAGGTGGTCAAACTCGAAGGCGCCTGCGTGCTGCTCATCAGCCGCCTGAAGAACGCTGCGCAGGCCCCTGAACGCCAAGGCCCCGAGGCCCGCGCCCAGGCGCAGGCGCTGGAAGTGGCCAAGGCCAAGTCGCGCATCATGCAGCGCATCCTGGTCAACGACGCCGAGATCCGCCACCTGGCCGAGCCCTGGCTGCAGGACCTCGACGACACGCTGGCCGGCCGCCGCAAGACCAGCCTGCACTGAGCTGCAGCGGCCCACCCGAGAGCGACCCATGTTCCAGGACACGCGTCCGGCCGAACTCGACAGCAAGGGCGACAGCGACCCCTGGGGTCCCTTCCGCGTGGCCTCGCCGGCAGACCGCCTGTCGCTGCTGCGCGCGCTGCGCGACCGCCAGGTGCCGGTGGTGCTGAGCGCGCCAGAAGGCACGGCGCTCAGCGTCTCGCTCTGGGCCGTGGACGAAGCGCAGGACCGCCTGAACTTCAGCGTCGACGCGCGTGCGCCCCAGCTGCCTGCGCTGGTGGACGTGGACGAGGCGGTGGCCGTGGCCTACCTCGACAGCGTGAAGCTGCAGTTCGACCTGCACGGCCTGACGCTGGTGCGCGGCGCGCAGAGCAGCGCGCTGCAATGCGCGATGCCGCAGGACATCTACCGCTTCCAGCGGCGCAGCGCCTACCGCGTGCGCCCGCGCGAACGGCAAGGCCCGGTGGCCACCTTTCGCCACCCGGCCCTGCCCGAGATGCCGCTGGCGCTGCGGGTGCTGGACGTCAGCATCGGCGGCTGCGCGCTGTGGTTGCCGGGCGACGTGCCGCCGCTGCAGGCCGGCACGCTGATCAACCGCATGCACGTGGAGCTGGACCCGGACACCGAGTTCGAGTCGGCCGTGCGACTCCAGCACGTCAGTGGAGGCAGCCTCGCCTCTGCCGAGCCCGGCGTGCGCATCGGCTGCGAATGGCAGCACCTGTCGGGGCCGGCAGAACGCGTGCTGCAGCGCTGGATCGACCGCAGCCAGCGCCGGCGGCACCTGCTCACGCTGGGCTGAGCTCGGCAGTGGCCTGAACCGGCAGGTTCACACCTGCATGTTCATGATGTCGTGCCTCACCCGGCAGCGACGCTCATGCCCCTGCAGGTTCACACCTGCATGTTCATGATGTCGCTGTAGGCCTGTGCCAGCCGGTTGCGCACCTGCA
>NZ_SACR01000004.1 GCF_004016505.1 Rubrivivax rivuli
CGTTGACGGCCGGGGCCAGCACCGCGCCGGCGGCCACGCTGACGTTGGCGGTGTCGGCGATGCGGTCGTTCGTTGCGGCCAGCGTGAGCGTGCCGTTGTTGACCGCCAGCGTGGTGACGGTGGCGCTGCCGTTGAGCGTGCTGTTGCCGGTGACGTTGAGCGTGTTGGCGCTGACGTTGGCGGAGAGCACGCCGCCGCTGCTCAGGGTGATGGGCGTGGCGCTGGTCAGCGTCAAGCCGCTGCCGGCCAGCGTGCCCCCGGCGCTCAGGCTGTTGACCGATTCGTCGGCACCCAGCGTGAGCGTGCCGCCCGTGACGATGACGACGTCGGCCCCCGCGGCCAGACGCGGGCCGCCCGTGATGCCGAGGCTGCCCGTGCCCGCCACCGTGAGGGTGCCCCCGCCCTTGGCGGCGGCCAGCGTGGCGGCGCCGTTCACGGTCATCGGGCCCGCGCCCAGCGCCGCCTGCACGAGCGCGCCGGCGTTCAATGTGTAGCTGTTCGCCGTCAACGAACCGCTGCCGTTGAGCGTGCCGTTCAGCGTGAGGCTGGCAATGCTTTCGGTGTTGTCGATGGTCAGCGTGCGCGATGCGGCCACGTTCACGGCCGTGTTCGTGCCCAGACCGGCGGCGCCCGAGGCCACCGTGACGTTGCCGCCGGTGAGCTCGAGGTTGTCCAGGGCCATGCTGCCGGTGATGTTCAGCGCGGCGCTGTTCGTGTTGCGCAAGGTGCCGGCGCCCGCGTAGTTGCCGGCCAGCGTGACGCTGGCGACGTTGTCTCGGTTGTAGGACAGCACCGCGCCGCCCTGCACGGTGATCGTGCCGCCGGCGCTCAGGCTGCCGTTGTCGCCGTTGACCGATCCGACCGTCAGCACGCCGCTCTGCACGTCCACGGTGGACGTGATGGTCACGTTGCCGGTGATGCGCACCGCGCCGTTGGTGATCAGCGAGGCCGGCGATTCGTTGGTGGTGCCCTGCACGTCCCCGTCTTCGAGCACCAGCACGCCCGTGATCAGCCGACCCGGCCCGGCGACGGTGCCGCTGCCGGTCTTGCTGGCCACCACCTCGTCCTGCGGCAGCGAGAGCGTGCCCCCGTTGCGGATGTTGACCGACATGGTGTCGATCAGCCGATCGGCGGTGTTGCCCAGCGTGAGCGTGGCCGGGCTGTTGATGCGCACCGAACTGGTTTCGGCGCGGCCGTTCAGCGTGGCGTCGCCGGTCACGAGCAACTGCCCGCCTGCCAGGGTGCTGCCGAGCGCGATGGTGCCCGCCGACATCGTCGTGCCGGTGGTGGCCGTGAGCGTGAAGTTGCCCTGCAGCGTGCCCGCAAGGTTCAGCTGGTCGATGGTCTCGCTGCGTGCCAGCACCAGCGTGGCGCCGCTGGCCACGGTGACGTCGCGGGCATCGGCGATGGCACCGGACGCACCCAGGGTGAGCTGCGCGCTCGAGGCGATGCTCACTGGCGCGTTGAGGCTGCCGTTGAGCGTGGCCGTGGCGCTGGCCGGGATGTTGGCGGCATTGGCCGTGAGCGTGCCGCTACCGGCCAGGGTGCCGCTGAGGTTCAGCGTGGTCACGGTGTGCCCGGCCGCGCCCATCGTGAACAGCCCGCCGCTGTTGACGTTGATGGTGGTCTGGTCGCTCAGCACGCTGCCTGCGGTGAGCGTGAGGCTGCCGCTGCCGGCGCTCTCCAGCACGCGCAGGCCCGCGATGTTCTTGTCCAGCGTGAAGACCCCGCTGCCCGCCTGGCGCAGCGTGCGGGCACCCGAACCGGCGTCGCCGATGTTGTTGCCGCCGCCCAGCAGGGCAGAGGCCAGCACGTCGGTGTCGCGGTCGATCACCAGCGTGCCGCCGAGCGTGAGCGTGCCGCTCACCGGCATGGCGCCGCCGGCCGGACCGCTGCCGCCAAGCGTGAGCGTGACACCGTTGGCCACAGTGGCGTTGTTCGCGACGTTGACCGTGGTCTCGATGCGGGGCGTGCTGCCGCTCTGCGTGGCGTTGAAGGTCTGCACGCTCAGGGCGTTGGCACCGCTGACCGTGCCGCGCAGTGCCAGGGTGTCGACACTGGCCGTGCCACCCATGGACAGGGTGGCCCCGCTGGCCACGGTGAGCGTGGAAGCCGTCGGCAGCAGGCCGTTGGCATCCAGCGCCAGGGTGCCGCTGTTGACGTTGATGCCGCCGATCCCGTTGAGCGCCTGCTGCAGCGTCACCGTGCCCGGCCCCGCCACGTTGACGGTGGTGCCGCCGAGGCGGGCGTTGACCACGGCGCCGCCTTGCAGGTTGTGGGTGGTGGCGTTCAGCGTGCGGGTGGCGCCGCCCGTGAGCGTGCCCCCCAGGTTCAGCACCTGCACGGTGTCGCTGCTGGCGCCCAGGTTCAGCGTGGCGGTGGCGGGTACCGCCACGGTGGCGCCGGCCGCGAGATTGGCATTGCTGCCCAGTTGCAAGGTGCGCCCTGCTGCCACCGACACGCTGGTGGCGTTGACCGTGCTGTCGATCGTCGCGTTGCCCTGCACGTCGATGCTGCCGGTGCCCAGGCCACCGTTGACCTGCGCCCCTGCGTTCAGCGTGTAGGTGGTGGCCGTCAAGACCCCCGTGGCGCTGCCCAGCGTGCCGCCGAGCGTGAGCGTGTTCACCGCCTCGGCGTTGTTGCCCAGTGTGAAGCTGGCGCCGTTGGACACACTGAGGGCCAGACCCGAGCCCAGTTGCGCCGCGCCGCCGGCCAGCGCGATGCTGCCGCCGGTGGCGTTCAGGGCGCTGAGGCTGGCGGCATTGCCGTTGATCGTCAAGGCGCCGCTGCTGACGCCGATGCTGCCGGTGCCGGCCACGGTGCCCAGCGCGAAGGGCCCGGTGCCGTTGTAGGCCAGCGCGCCCGTGCCGGTGAGCGTGACGGTGCCGGTGGGCGCGAAGTTGCCGGTGGTGCCGCTGCCCACCGTCAGCACGCCCCCCGTGGCCACGCCACTGGTGCCGGTGACGTTGACGGTCGTTGTCAGCAGCGAGTTGCCGCTGCTCAGCAGATTGCCCGCCACCGTCAGCGCGCCGTTGCCCGTCACCGTGGCACCAGTGAGCGTGAGGTCGTTGATGGTCTCCGCGCTGTTGCCCAGCGTCAGCGTGGTGCCGGCGGCGAGGCTCAGGTTGGCGCCGTTGTTGATGCGCGTGGCCAGGTTGTCGGCCAGGGTGAGGCTGCCGCCGTTGACCGCCACCGAGGCAACGTTCGGCAGCGTGCCGTCCAGTGTGACCGTGCCCAGGCTGACCTGCACGCTGCCCGCGCCCGCCACCGTGCCGAGGCTCACCGCACCCGTGCGGTTGATGGCCAGCGTGGCGCCGGCGGCCACGGTCAGGTTGCCGCTGGGCGTGAGTGCGCCGGCTGCGCCGCCGTTGCCGATCGTGAGGCTGCCCGAGTTGATGTCGACATCCACGGCCGACACCGCGGCCTGCAGCACCGAGGCGCCGGTGCTGACGATGTTGCCGGTGACGGTGAGCGCTGCGTCCACCGTGCCCGCCGTGAGCGTCGCGCTGCTGGTGGTGAGCGTGCCGGCGCCTGTGAGCGTGCCGGCGAGCGCGAGGCTGTTGACGGCATCGTTGGCCGCCAGTGAGAGGCTGCCGCCCGCATTGACGGTGACATCGGCCCCGGCCGCCAGATCGCCCGTGGCGCCGCGCGTGAGGGTGGCGCCGCCTTGCACCGTGATGGTTCCGGCGGCGCTGGCCGCGTTCAGCGTGGCATTGCCCTGGACGATCAAGGTGCCCGCGTCGAGCGGGGCATTGACCGTGGCGCCCGCCTGCAGGTTGTAGGTGCCCGCCTTGAGCGTCTGCGCCGAGGCGGTGAGGGTGCCGCCGAGCGTGAGCGTGCCCACCTCCTGGTTGGCATCGCCCAGCGTCAGCGTGCCGCCCGTGGCGACGCTCAGGGTGGCGCTGGTGTTGATGCGGTTGACCGCGCCGTTGGCGTACTGCAGCGTGGCGCCGTTCAGCACGTTCACGTTGGAGACGCTGGGCAGCGTGGCGGTCAGCCGCAAGGTGCCGCCGTCCACCCGCACCGTGCCCGAGCCGCCCACTGCGCCGAGATCGGTGCTGCCGCTGCGGTTGAAGGCCAGTGTGGCCGCGTTGGCCACGGCCACGCTGGTCGTGGCCGTCAGGCTGCCGGCAGCGCCGCCGTTGCCCACCAGCAAGGTGCCGCTGTTGACGAGGATGTTGTCGGCGGTCACCGCGGCCAGCACCGTGCTGGTACCCGGGCCGGCCACGGTGACATCGCCGCTGGCGGTGAGCGCGGTGCTGACCGTGCTGCCCCCAGCGAGCGCCGCGCTGCCGGTGCTGAGCACCGTGTTGCCGGCCAACGTGCCCGCCAGCGCCAGCGAACTCACCGTGTTGGCGCCGTTGTTCGTGAGCGTGCCACCGGCTTCCACCGACACCACCGCCCCCGCCGCCAGCGTCGTGGCGGGGATGGTGAGCGAACCCGTGGGCTTCACCGCCACGGCGGAAGTGCCCAGCGCTGCGCCCAGGGCCCACGTGCTGGCGCCATTGACATCGAGCGCCCCGGTGAGCGCCAGGCTTCCTGCGGTGAGGTTGCCCGCCACCGTGTGCACCCCCGTGCCGACACGCGTGAGCGTGAGGGTGCCGGTGACGTTGATCGCGGCATTCACAGCCACCGCGCCCGTGGTGGTGCCGCCAGTGGCCCCGGCGTCGCTGGCCGAAAGCGTGAGCGCGCCACCGAGCGTGATGGGCTGGCCGACGGTGATGTTGTTGCCCGCCTGCAGCGTCAGGCTGTTGGCGCCTGCCGCAGTGATGGGCGCGTTGACGCTGATGTTCTGGTTGGCCTGCAGCACCACGTTGCCCAGGCCCAGCTGCGTCTGTACCGCCGTGGCGGTGATCCGGCTGTTGTCCCCCGGGGCGGCAAACAACAGACTGAGGGCCGTGAGATCGTTGGTGGCTGGGCTGGCGCTGCCGTCGATGTCAGGGCTGTCGGCCGCGATCTCGAGGTTGGTCGGGTCCAGCAGCAGCAGGCCTGTCAGGCCCAGCGGCGCACTGCGGTCGGAGCTGCCGCGGAAGTCGAGGTGGTGCTTACCCGAGACTTCCACCAGGCCGCCGTTGCCGCCTGTGAGGCCACCGCGCGCGTCGGCCGCGCCGAAGAAGCGCGTGGCATCGTCCGACCACACGATGAGTTCGCCGCCATCGCCTTGCTGCAGGGCGTTGGCCGAGAGCCGCGCGCCACGCGCCACGTTCACCATCGAGGCGTTGCGCACGCTGTCGTCGCGCCCCTGGAAGCCGCCGCCCACCCGCAGGCGGCCGCCGCCTGCTTCACCCGAGGTATCCAGGCGCGCACTGTCCGTGAGCAGGATCTTGTCGCCCTGCACGAGCACGTCGCCGCCTCGGCCCTGGCTGCCGGTGGCATCGACCGTGCCACCGATGCGGGTGACACCCGAGGCACCGCCGTCGACGACCACGCGCCCCATCAAGGCACCCAGCGAGCGTGCCTGCACCACGCCGTCGAGGTTGAGCACCGTATCGGCAAAGCCGGCCCGGGCCGCGGCACGGAACTCGGCGCTGCCACCGTCGGCGCGCACGCCGCCCAGCACCTCAAGACGCGTGTCGAGGGCGTCGTTCCTGACGTTGAAGAAGACGAGGCCGTCGCCTTCCACGTCGACCAGCACTTCGCTGGCGGCGGCCAGGGCCACGCGGCGGGCTTCGATCTGCCCCGTGTGGAAGAGCCTCGGCGCCACGAGCGCCACCGTGCCGTCGATGGCGGTGATCTGGCCTTCGCTGCGCAGTTCGCCGGCGCCGCCGGCGCCCATGCCCAGCTGCAGGCGGCCCGAAGACAGCGCGTCTTCGCTCAATGTCAGCGTGCTGGCCACGAGGCCGCCCACGTCCACGCGCGAGTTGGCGCCGAAGACGATGCCGCGCGGGTTGATCAGCCACACGCTGCCGTTGCTTTGCAGCGCGCCGTAGATCTGCGAAGGGTTGTCACCCAGCACGCGGTTCAGCAGCACCGAACTGCGGTCGGGTTGCACCACCTGCACACGCTCACCGGCGGCGATGGAGAAGCTGGTCCAGTCGAGCCCAGCGCGGGCCGTGCTCTGGTGAATCAGCATCTGCCCGGCGGCCGGCGTCTGCACGGTCACCTGGCCGTGGGTGGGCGTGGCGCCTTCTGGCAGCGCGAAACCCAGCGGCGAGGCTCCCAGCAGGCACACGGCCAGGCTGACCGGGCGGAGCGCGTGTCGACCCGGCAGGCGGCGCGCCACCGACCCGTGCACGGGCTGCTGTTGACGGGCTGAAGCAAGGGTCTGCAGGCGGACGACGCTCATCGGTGGGCCTTGAAGGTTGGGCCTGGGCTTGCGCTCAGTTGAAGAGCATGGTGGCCTGCACATAGGCCCGCAACTTGTCGATCTTTTCACCGCTGCGCGTGCTGCCACCGGTGGGCTGCGCCACCGAGAAGCGCAAGGCGTAGCCGGCCGGGCGCACCCAGCTCAGGCCGAAGCCGACGCCGCTGAAGACGCCGCTGTTCTTCGCCACGTTGGTCTCCGTCACCACGCGCTGGCGGTACCGGTACTGCACGTAGCCGCCGTCGACGAAGAGGCTGAAGACCATCTCACGCGCCGTGCGGCCGAACCAGCTTTCGGGCGGCAGCAGCCGCAGTTCCAGGCTGGTGACGACGCCGATGTCGCCGGTGCCTTCGCCCGTGGAGAAGGCGCGCACGCCATCGGGCCCGCCCAGGCGGAACTGCTCGGTCGTGTCGAGGTTGTTGGCGGCGTACTGGCCGCGCACGTTCAGGTAGACCAGCGCGCGCCCGGTGATCCAGTCCTGCAGGCGCGACGCGCCGTAGGTCAGCTTGGTGTAGCGGTCGTCATCGTCCAGCGCCGGGTTGCGGCCTTCGGGGTACTTGAGCTGGCCGCTGCTCAGGTTGAGTTCGAAGGTGTTGACGGCGCCCCCGAGCAGGCTGTCGCGGAAGTCGCCGGTGAGGCCCAGGCCGATCGCGTCCACGGTCTTGCGCGCCTGCCCGCCCACCTGACCCTGGCGGTCGGTGTAGGCCTTGTGCTCCAGCGAGGCCAAGGTGAAGAGGTTGAGGTTGCGCGAACGCACGACCGGGTACAAGGCGAAGGCGTTGAAGGTGGACGCCGTGCCGTTCAGGTCGAGCGGGAAGGCATCCTTGTCGAGCTGGTAGCGCACCGCCGACAGGGAAACACCGGCCTTGAAGCCGTCGCTGCCGATGGGGGTGTTGTAGCCCAGCAGTGCGAACCCCAGGCCGCCGGTGGTGCTGACCAGCACGTTGCCGGTGATGCCGTCGCCGCGCCCGAATGGGCTGTTCATCTGCGCCAGCCCACCGAGACGGAACTCGCCGAGCGCCTTGGCGCCGTTGGCATCGAGATCGATCTTGCCCGTGTAGACCTTCTCGGGGCTGGGCGTCACCACCAGCGTGGCCGTGCCGGGCACCGACCCGGCCCGCACCTCGAAGCGGGCGGTCATGCCGCGCAAGTCGTTGACGAGAAACACCACGCGCTCGACGTCACGTACCTTGAGCACCGAACCGGGCTTCAGGCGCGCCAGGTAGGCCTCGACCACCTCGCGGTCGACGGCGATGCCGCTGCGCCAGTTCAGGACCACGCGGTCGAGCCGACCCTCGAGCACGGCGATGCGGATGGTGCTGCCCCCCGGCGCACCTTGCGGCGATTGCTCGGGGATGTAGGCGTAGCCCAGGTAGTAGCCCAGGTCCCGCTGCAGGAAGCGGGTGACCTCTGCTGCGGCGTTCACGAGATCTTCGAAGCTGCGCTGCTTGCCGATGAAGGAGGCGGTCAGCCGCGGCAGCGCAGCGCGCAATTCCGCGGGTGCTGTCTCGTCGACGCTGTAGGCGGCGACGTCGAGTCGCAGGTCGTCGTCAGGCTTGCCCAGTTCGCGCGGCGGGGTGGGGTTGGCGGGCAGGGTGGCCTGGTTCGCGGGCGGGGCAACGGGGGGGGCCAGCTCTGAGCTGGGCGGAACGATGCTCGGCGTGCGCACCGGTGCCGTCGGTGCAGCGGGCGCCGGGGTCTGGGCCCAGCTGGTGCCGGCCATGCCCATGCTGAGGGCCGAGAACAGCGCGAGCAGGATGCGCCGATGGATGCGCCCCCGCTCGGCCTTGGCTGGGGGGGAGACGGCCTGCATGCCTTGCAAGGCTCGCGTCGAGGGCGTCTGCAACCCTGCGCCGAGCCCGCGGCTGCCTTTGTGGATCCCCATCGCGGCCTCGTTTCCTGTGCTCCACCAGAGGCGGCGGATGCTAACGCGCGGCCTGCGTGCATGCCATCGCATCGGCTCCCCCGGTCTGGGGACGGGGGCGGGTCGTTTTGGTCGCAAGATCACGTCATGCACCCCGCTGCCCGCTCTGTATTGAATTGAAGCCGCTGGTTCCTCCGGGCTTGCTAGGGGTTTGCAGCGAGCGCGCTTCACGCCACACTCAGGGCCCCGGGCTTCGCGCTGTCGGGCGCCGTTCGGATTGGCGTCCGCCCTTGCACGCCAGCATCCCCGACGAAGATGAGCGACATCGAAGACCTCCAGGCCAGCGTGGCCGCATGGCTGCAGCCCCTGTCCGACGACGAGGCCCCGTGTGGCCCCGATCTGGAATACGACAACGACTTCCTGGCGCTCTCGCAGGCTGTTGCGGGGAAACCCGAATCGCAGTTCGGCCCTGCCGAACCCCCAGACTGGCGCAAGGCCGAAGAGGTAGCCGCGGGCCTGATGGAGCGCACTCGCGACCTGCGCGTGGCGATCGAATGGGGGCGCAGCGTCTTGAACCTGCGCGGTTTCGCGGCCCTGCGGCCGGTGATGAGCCTGATCAACGGCCTGGTCGAGAACCATTGGGATCACGTGCATCCCATGCCCGACCCTGACGACGGTGACCCGTATGGCCGCGTCAACGCGCTGACCTTGCTGCGTGAGTCGGCCGGCCTGCTCGGCGCGGTGCGTGATGCGCGCGTGGTCGAAGACCGGTCCATCGGCCTGCTGCTCATGCGTGACATCGAGGCCGCGCTCGGCCTGGCGGCGGTCAGTCCTGGTCACAGCGAAATGAGCAAGGACCAGGTGGCGCGCATGCTGAGCGCTGCCTTGGAGAAGACACCCAGCCTGCGGCCCTGCCTGCAGGAGGCGGTGGATCTCGTTCGGCAGTGCATCGCGCTGGTGAACGATCGCCTGGGCAGCGATGCGCCCGATCTGCGTCCGGTCTATGCGCTGATCAATGGCGCTGCCGGTCTTCTCCCCGCCGAGGCCGAGGCCTTCGAGGGTGGCGACGAAGGCGAGGGCGAAGCTGACGGCGGGGGTGGCGGTGGTGGTGCCCGTGCGGGTGGGCGCGGCCTTTCAGGCAGCGTCACCTCGCGAGAGGAGGCCATGCGCGCCATCGACCTCGTCATCGCCTACCTCGAGCGAGCCGAACCCACCAACCCGGCGCCGCTGTTCCTGCGCCGAGCGCGGCAGCTCGTGAGCCACAACTTCCTGCAGTTGATGAAGGTGCTCGCGCCCGACGCGTTGGCGGAAGTCGCGCGCGTGGTCGGTGTCGACCCTGATTCTGTGGAAGACCCCGACGCGCCCACTTGACGAACGAAGCCACATAGAAGAAAACCTGCGGGTCTTTTGTCCTACCCCCCCGCCGCACAGGAGCCTCTTGATGAGCAGCAGCCAGAAATTCATCGCCCGCAACCGCGCACCGCGGGTCCAGATCGAATACGACGTCGAGGTCTACGGGGCCGAGAAGAAGGTGCAACTCCCGTTCGTCATGGGTGTGCTGGCCGACCTGTCGGGCAAGCCTGCCGATCCGCTGGCGCCTGTGGCGGATCGCAAGTTCCTCGAAGTGGATGTCGACAATTTCGACGCCCGCATGAAAGCCATGAAGCCGCGGGTGGCCTTTCCGGTCCCCAACGCCCTGACGGGCGAGGGCAACCTCAGCGTCGACATCACCTTCGAGAGCATGGACGATTTTTCGCCCGACGCCGTGGCGCGCAAGGTCGACTCGCTGAACAAGCTGCTCGAAGCCCGCCAGCAACTGCAGAACCTTGTCACCTACATGGATGGCAAGGGCGGCGCTGAAGAACTGATCGGCAAGCTGATGAACGACCCGGCCTTGCTAGGCGCCCTGGCCACCTCGGCCAAGCCTGCAGACGCCTGAGCCCGCGCCCACCCATAACTCCAAACGTTGACGAGGAGCCATTCATGGCCGAAACCCAAGCCTCAGCAGCCCTGGCGGGCGTGACGATGGAAGGCAGTGACCTGGCGTCACTGCTGCAGAAAGAGTTCAAGCCCAAGTCGGACGACGCCAAGAGCGCGGTCGAGCAGGCCGTGCAGACCCTGGCCCAGCAGGCCCTGGCGCAGACGCAGTTGATCGGCAGCGATGTCGTCGCCTCCATCGAGGCCATGATCGCGGCGATTGACAAGAAGCTGTCGGACCAGATCAACCTGATCCTGCACCACGAAGACTTCCAGAAGCTCGAAGGCGCCTGGCGTGGTCTGCACTACATGGTGAACAACACCGAGACCGACGAGCAGTTGAAGATCCGCGTCATGAACGTGTCCAAGCAAGAGCTTGGCAAGACGCTCAAGCGCTACAAGGGCACCAGTTGGGACCAGAGCCCGATCTTCAAGAAGATCTACGCTGAAGAATTCAGCCAGTTTGGTGGTGAGCCTTTTGGTTGCCTGGTGGGTGACTACCACTTCGACCAGAGCGCCCCCGACGTGGAACTGCTGGCCGAGATGGCCAAGATCGCAGCCGCCTCGCATGCGCCCTTCATCACGGGTGCCGCGCCCACGCTGATGCAGATGGACAGCTGGCAGGAGCTGGCCAACCCGCGCGACCTCACCAAGATCTTCACCACGCCCGAGTACGCGGCCTGGCGCTCCTTGCGTGAATCGGAAGACAGCAAGTACATCGGCCTGGCCATGCCGCGCTTTCTCTCGCGCATGCCTTACGGCAGCAAGACCAACCCGGTGGAAGCCTTCAATTTCGAGGAAGACACGGGCTCGGCCGACCACGGCAAGTACACCTGGGCCAACGCGGCCTATGCCATGGCGACGAACATCAACCGGTCCTTCAAGGAATACGGCTGGTGCACGCGCATCCGCGGCATCGAGAGCGGCGGTGCCGTGCAGAACCTGCCGACCCACAGCTTCCCCACCGATGACGGCGGCGTGGACATGAAGTGCCCCACCGAGATCGCCATCGAAGACCGCCGCGAGGCCGAACTCGCTAAGAACGGCTTCATGCCGCTGGTGCACCGCAAGAACAGCGACTTCGCGGCCTTCATTGGCGCGCAGAGCCTGCACAAGCCGGCTGAGTACGACGACCCCGATGCCACCGCCAACGCCAACCTGGCGGCACGCCTGCCCTACCTGTTCGCCACCTGCCGCTTTGCGCACTACCTGAAGTGCATCGTGCGCGACAAGATCGGCTCGTTCAAGGAGCGCAGCGACGTCGAGCGTTGGCTGGGCGGCTGGATCGCGCAGTACGTGGACGGCGACCCCGCGCGTTCCTCCGAGGCCTACAAGGCCACCCACCCGCTGGCTGCTGCCGAGGTGGTGGTGGAAGAAGACCCCGCCAACCCGGGCTACTACAGCTCGAAGTTCTTCCTGCGGCCGCACTACCAGCTGGAAGGCCTCACGGTTTCCTTGCGATTGGTTTCGAAGCTCCCCTCGGCGAAGGCTGGCTGAGCGAACGGAACCCGGGCAACCTTTCATTTCCTTCACTGGCTGCGCAGCGGAGGGCGCCCGGATGGCCGGGCGTTGATCGCAGTGTGAACAGCCCGTCTTCGGGCATATAGGAGAGCACCATGGCTGTAGACATGTACCTCAAGATCGAGACGATCGATGGGGAGACCACCGACAAGGAAATGTCGGCCAAGAAGGCCATCGACATCCTGGCCTGGAGCTGGGGCGTGTCGAACTCCGGCACCACGCACATGGGTGGTGGCGGCGGCAGCGGCAAGGCCAACTTCCAGGACATCAACTGCACGAAGTACATCGATGCCTCGTCGCACGCGCTGTTGGGCGCCTGCGCCACTGGCGAGCACTTCACCAAGGCCGTGCTGACCGTCCGCAAGGCCGGCAAGACTCAGCAGCCCTACGTCACCATCACCATGGAAGAAGTGATGGTCGTGGCGTGCAGCACGGGCGGCTCGGGCGGTGAAGACCGCCTGACCGAGAACGTGACGCTGAACTTCGCCAAAGTGAAGTTCGAGTACTTCCAGCAGGACGAGAAGGGTGTCGTGAGCAAGACCGCCAAGGCCATGACTTACGACATCGCGGCGAACTCCGTCTGACGAGTCGCTGCCCTGAAGCTCTGAATGAAGACGGGTCCGGCGAGGGTGGCCACATGCCTCCCTCGCCGGCTACCCCTCAGACCCTGAGAGAGTGAAATGGCTCGTTCCGACATGTTCCTGAAGGCCACCGGGCAGCGCACCGGTGCGATCGTCGGCGAGGCCAACGACAAGAGCTTTCTCAACCAGATCGACATCGTCGATTGGTCATGGGGCATGAGTGCCCCGTCCACCACCAGCGGACAGCGCACTGGGCGCGTGTCGCTCCACGAACTGAAGGTCGTCAAGCGGGTGGACAAATCGTCCACGGCGCTCATGTCGGTGATGAACACCAACGACGTGCTGTCCAGCGTTGAATTGGCGGTGCGCAAGTCGGGTGGTGCCGGTCAGTCCCTGGTGTACTTCGTGCTGAAGCTCACCGGAGCGCGAGTGAACGCCTACGACGTGAGTTCCTCCATGGGGGAGGACGGCAGCCCCGTGCTGATGGAGCACCTGAGCCTGTCCTTCAAGTCGATCACCATCGATTACACGCCGCAGGCCAGTACCGGCGGTGCGGTGGGAACCTCCAGCTTCACGGGCACGGCCGGTCCGGAGTGACCGGGCTGCTGGCACCTTCTCTTTTTCCACTGGAGCCCGCATGGCCCAACCGAGTGCTGCCGAACTGGCCCTGAAGGAAGGCGACGTCCCCCGTGCGCTGAAGTTGCTGACCGAGCAAGTGCGGGCTAAGCCGCAAGACGCCAAGCTGCGCGTGTTCATGTTCCAGTTGCTGTGCGTCCTGGGCCACTGGGACCGGGCCTTGAACCAGCTGAACGTGGCTTTCGAACTCGATGCGAGCACTTTGCCGATGGTGCAAACCTACCGCGAGGCGATCGCCTGCGAAACCTTGCGGCTGCAGGTGTTCGCGGGCCAGAAGGTGCCGATGCTCTTCGGCGAGCCTGAGCCCTGGATCGCCCTGCTCATCGAAGCCCTGTTGCGCGAGGGCCGCCATGAGCCCGAAGCAGCGCGCCAGCTGCGTGAGCAGGCCCTGGAGCAGGCTCCCACCACATCCGGTCAGATCGATGGCCAGCCCTTCAGCTGGATCGCTGACGCCGACGGAAGGCTCGGCCCTACCGTGGAGGCCGTCATCAACGGCCGCTACTACTGGCTGCCCTGGAGCCGCCTCAGCAAGGTGGAGATCGATCCCCCGCAAGACCTGCGCGACGCGATCTGGATGCCTGCCCACTTCCAGTTCACCAATGGCGGCGAAGTGGTGGGTCTGATCCCGACGCGCTACCCCGACACCGCCTTGGCTGCCGGCGATGCGCTGGCGCTTTCTCGCCGCACCGATTGGCGCGACAACGGCACGGGCGTGTATGTGGGCCTCGGGCAGCGCCTGCTGGTCACCGATCAGGCCGAAGTGGGTCTGATGGACGTCCGCACCGTGACGCTCGACGAGGCTTCCGCAGAAGCTGCGGCGGCCTGAGTCGCAAGGCCTCGCCGCCTGGCCCGGCATGTCCACCCTGCGCGTCCAAGATCGCCTGCAGCCCGCGCTGCTCGACCGTCTGACCGACGACGATGTCGAGGCGAAATCCGAGTCGGCGGAATCGCGCGTCATCAACCGCGCGCGCCTGCGTGAACTCGTTCTGCGTGACCTGGCGTGGCTGTTCAATGCAACGTCCCCCGGTCTCATCGACTGGTCGCGAGCGCCCCACGCCCGCAACTCGGTGCTGAACTACGGCTTGCCCCCCCTCTCGGGGCAGACCGCGAGCACGATCGACCCCCTGGTGCTCGCCGCGCGTGTCAAGCAGGCCATCCTGGACCACGAGCCCCGCATCCTGCCTGCGTCTCTGTCGGTGGAGGTCGTTCTCTCTGAGGCGCAGATGGACCATCACAACCAGATCGGTTTCCGCATCTCGGGCCAGCTCTGGGCCCAGCCAGTGCCCCTGGAATTGCTGCTGCACACCGACATCGACCTCGAGACCGGCCGCGTGGCCGTGCGCGAACTGAACCGCTGAGCCCCCACGATGGACCCGCGTCTGCTGCGCTACTACAACGAGGAACTGCGCCACCTGCGCGAGATGGGCGGTGAGTTCGCGCAGCAGTTTCCGAAGATCGCCTCGCGGCTGGGCGTCGAAGCGCTGGAAGTCACCGACCCCTACGTCGAGCGCCTGCTCGAAGGCTTCGCTTTCCTGGCCGGCCGCATCCAGCTGAAGCTGGATGCCGAGTTCCCGCGGTTCACGCAGCGGCTGCTGGAGATCGTCTACCCGCAGTTCCTGGCGCCCACGCCGTCGATGCTGATCGCGCAGATGCAGCCCGATCTGGGCGACCCGAGTCTCGCGGGCGGCTTGAAGCTGGCGCGCGGCAGCACCATGAACAGCCTGCCCGGCAAGGCCGGTGCCACCACCTGCGAGTTCCGAACCGCTTGCGAACTCACGATGTGGCCGCTCGAGCTGACGCAGGTGGAGTACTTCACCCACGCCGCCGACCTGCCCATGGCTGCCGTGCCTGAGTGGCGAAAGTACCGCTCCGGCCTGCGCCTTCGCCTGCGCACCACGGCGGGCGTCGACTTCTCCCAGTTGGCGCTGGAAGACCTGCGCCTGCACTGCGCCGGCATCGACGACGTGGCCTACCGCCTGCACGAGTTGGCCTGCGGCCACACGATGGGGGTGCTGGTGCTGCCCACGCGCCGGCCGGCGGCGTGGCATGAGGCGCTGGATGGCGAGATCGTCGAAGCAGTCGGCTATGCCGATGACGAAGCCCTGCTGCCCGAGACCCTGCAGGGCCTGCAGGGCTACCGCCTGCTGCAGGAGTACTTCGCCTTTCCGCAGCGCTTCCTGTTCTTCGATCTGCGCAACCTCGGGCCGGCACTGCGCGCTCACGCGGGCACCGAGGTCGACATCGTGCTGCTGTTCTCGCGCATCGACAACGCCCTGCTGCAGGCGGTGGATGCCGGCAGCCTGGCGCTGCATTGCGTGCCGGCCATCAACCTGCTGGACAAGCGGTGCGACCGCATCCACGTCTCCGCCGACAGCGCCGAGTTCCACGTTGTGCCCGACCGCACGCGACCCATGGACTTCGAGGTGCACAGCGTGCAGGAAGTGCTCGGCTATGGCACCGGGGTCAACAGCGAATGGCGTTTCCTGCCCTTCTACAACGCCTTCCACGCCGAAGACCGCCAGCACAAGGCCTACTACACCGTGCAGCGCGAGCCCAGGCTGATGTCGCAGGTGCAGCAGCGCGAAGGGCCCCGCACTTCCTACATCGGCACCGAGCTCTACCTGTCGCTGGTGGACGCCCACGAGACGCCTTTCCCGGCCGAACTGCGGCAACTCGGTGTGCGCGCCTTGTGCACCAACCGCGATCTGCCAGTGCTCATGCCGCTGGGTGGTGCCAAGGGCGACCTCACACTCACGCAGACGGCGCCGGTCAAGAGCATCACGGTCATCAAGGGCCCTTCGCGCCCGCAGTCGGCCTTGCGAGAAGGCAGCGTGGCCTGGAAGCTCATCAACCAGCTCTCGCTGAACCACCTGTCGCTGAGTGACGGCGACGCGGAGCAAGGTGCCGCCGCGTTGCGCCAGATCCTGCGCCTTTACGCGCAGAGCGGTGATGCCGGGGCCCAGCGACAGATCGACGGTGTGCGCTCCGTGCGGATGCAGCAGGTGGTGCGCAGGCTGCCGATGCCGGGGCCCATCACCTTCGGCCGGGGGGTGGAGGTGAAGATCGAGGTGGACGACCTCTCCTTCGAAGGCGCCAGTGCTTTCCTGCTGGGCTGCGTGCTGGAGCGTTTCGTCGCGCGCCACGTCTCGATGAACGGGTTCACCCAGTTGCGCCTGCATTCCACGGGTCGCGGCGACATCCTGGTCGGGCAGCCCCAGTGCGGGCTGCGGCCCATCGCATGAGCCGGCCCGAAGACACCGGCGCCGGCGCAGAGCCGGGTGGGGGCCTGCCGGCGCAGGCGCTGCAGCAGCGCCGTGCCGCGGCCTTGCAGGCCCTGAGCGAGGCGCCGCACCGCCACGATTTCTTCCACACCCTGCGCCTGATCGACGCGCTGCACCCCGGTCAGCCCCGGCTGGGCACGGCGCGGCGGCCTGTCGACGAGCCGGTGCGCCTGGGGCAGGCGGCAGACCTCTCTTTTGCGCCTTCCAGCCTGTCGCGCGTCGACCTGAACGACCGCAGCGGCAAGCCGCGTATCGAGGTGCGTTTCTTTGGTCTCTTCGGCCCCAACGGTCCGCTGCCGTTGCACTTGACGGCCTACGCGCGCGAGCGCCGCATGCACAAGGGCGACGAGACCTTTGGTCGTTTCGCGGACTGGTTCCACCACCGCCTGCTGCTGCTGTTCTATCGCGCGTGGTCGCAGGCGCAGCCGGCCGTCAGCATGGATCGGCCCGGAGAAGACCGCTTCGCCGACTACATCGGCTCGCTGATGGGCACCGGCGGGCCGGAATGGCGCGGCCGCGACGCGGCCCCCGATCACGCACGCCTGGCCTTCGCTGGCCTGTTGTCGCGCCAGGTGCGCAACGCCGACGGGCTGGCGCAACTGCTGGGGGGCTTTCTGGGCATGAAGGTGCGCATCGAGCAGTTCACAGGCCGCTGGATGCCCCTGCCGCCGGCCGAGCGCACGCGCATCGGCCGTCGTGCCGCCTCACGCCGCATGTCCACCTCGCAGCTGGGCGCCAGCGCGGTGCTGGGGGGCGCGGTCTTCGACAGGCAGCACCACTTCCGCATCCACATCGGGCCCTTGTCCTTGCCGGCCTTCGAGGCGCTCTTGCCCGTGGGCAGCGCATGGCCTGCAGTGCGGGCGCTGGTGCGCCAGTACGTGGGCGACGAATTTGGCTGGGACCTTCGGCTCGTGTTGCGGTCCGAAGAGCGCCCGCCTTGCCGCCCAGGGCTGCAAGGCCGCCTTGGCTGGACCACCTGGCTGGGCGCGCCGCCGCGAGGCCAGCCGCCTACCCTCAACCTCGTTCCGAACCTGGCCGGCCCTTGAGGCCGCGCTGGCGCCGTTTCCGCTCGAAACCAAAGCACCCGTCAGTACCCGTCAAGAAGGAAGCAACATGGCAGAGATCAACCGCGTCACACTCTTCGGCAAGCTCAACGCACCCACGTACAAGGCGGTGGAGGGCGCCACGGTGTTCTGCAAGCTGCGCGGCAACCCCTACGTGGAGCTGGAACACTTCCTGGCGCAACTGCTGCAGTCGCAAGACAGCGACTGGCATCGCGTCATCAAGCACACGCAGCTCGACATGTCGGCCCTGGCCAAAGACCTGACGGCCGCGCTCGACCGCCTGCCGCGCGGCGCCACCAGCATCAGCGGCATCGCCGAGAACATCGCCGACGCCATCGAGCGCGGCTGGGTCTATGGCACGCTGCTCTACGGCGACAACGTCGTGCGCAGCGGCTACATGCTCATCGGCATGCTGAAGACCAAGAACCTGCGCAATGCGCTGGTGGCCATCAGCCGGCAGTTCGAGAAGCTCAAGGTCGATGATCTCTCCGACCAGTTGGCCAAGATCATCGGCGGCAGCCCCGAAGACGGGCAAGGTGCCAGCGATGGTTCCGGTGGCGCGGGCGGTGCGGCCCCGGGTGAAGCCAGTGGCGCCATCGCGCCCGCGGCCATGGGCAAGCAAGAGGCGCTGAAGAAGTTCACGGTGGACCTCACCGCGCAGGCGCGTGACGGCAAGATGGACCCCATCGTCGGCCGCGACGACGAGATCCGCCAGGTCGTCGACATCCTGATGCGCCGCCGCCAGAACAACCCCATCCTGGTGGGCGAGGCCGGTGTCGGCAAGACGGCCGTGGTGGAAGGCTTCGCGCAGCGCATCGCGCGCGGCGACGTGCCGCCGAGCCTGAAAGAGGTGGAACTGCGCGCGCTCGATGTCGGCCTGCTGCAGGCCGGTGCCAGCATGAAGGGCGAGTTCGAACAACGCCTGCGCAGCGTCATCGATGAAGTGCAGGCCAGCGCCAAGCCCATCATCCTTTTCATCGACGAGACCCACACGCTGGTGGGAGCCGGCGGCGCGGCCGGCACGGGCGACGCGGCCAACCTGCTGAAGCCCGCCCTGGCGCGCGGCACGCTGCGCACCATCGGTGCCACCACCTTCGCCGAGTACAAGAAGCACATCGAGAAAGACCCGGCGCTCACCCGCCGCTTCCAGACCGTGCAGGTCGACGAGCCCGACGAGCCCAAGGCCATCCTGATGATGCGCGGCGTGGCCAGCACGATGGAGAAGCACCACAAGGTGCAGATCCTCGACGAGGCGCTGGAGGCGGCCGTGAAGCTGAGCCACCGCTACATCCCGGCGCGCCAGCTGCCCGACAAGAGCGTGAGCCTGCTCGACACCGCCTGCGCGCGCGTGGCCGTGAGCCTGCACGCCACGCCGGCCGAGGTGGACGATTGCCGCAAGCGCATCGAGGCGCTGGAGACCGAGCTGCAGATCATCGGCCGTGAGAAGGCCATCGGTGTGGACATCGGCAAGCGCGAAGTGGAAGCCAGCGAGCTGCTGGCGACCGAGCGCGCGCGCCTGGCCGCGCTGGACGCCCGCTGGGCCGAAGAGAAGACGCTGGTGGACGAACTGCTGGCCTTGCGCGCCAAGCTGCGCGCCGGCATCCAGCCGGTTGAAGGCACGGGCAGCAACCTGGAGGCCGAAGCCAATGCGGCGGTGACCCCGCCCATGACCGACGGCGAGCGTGCCGACCTGCAGGCCCAGCTGCGCGCCGTGCAGGAAAAGCTGGCCACGCTGCAGGGCGAAAGTCCGCTGATCCTGCCCACCGTCGACTACCAGGCCGTGGCCGCCGTGGTGGGCGACTGGACGGGCATCCCCGTGGGCCGCATGGCGCGCAACGAGATCGAGACCATCCTGAAGGTCGCCGACCACCTGGCGCAGCGCGTCATCGGCCAAGACCACGCGATGGAGATGATCGCCAAGCGCATCCAGACCAGCCGCGCCGGCCTGGACAACCCGAGCAAGCCCATTGGCGTGTTCATGCTCGCGGGTACCTCGGGCGTGGGCAAGACCGAAACGGCGCTGGCCCTGGCCGAGGCCATGTATGGCGGTGAGCAGAACGTCATCACCATCAACATGAGCGAGTACCAGGAAGCGCACACCGTGAGCACGCTCAAGGGCGCCCCCCCGGGCTATGTGGGTTACGGCGAGGGCGGCGTGCTGACGGAAGCCGTGCGCCGCAAGCCCTACAGCGTGGTGCTGCTCGACGAGGTGGAAAAGGCCCACCCCGACGTGCACGAGATGTTCTTCCAGGTCTTCGACAAGGGCTTCATGGAAGACGGCGAAGGCCGCTTCATCGACTTCAAGAACACGCTGATCCTGTTGACCACCAACGCCGGCACCGACCTGATCGCCAGCCTGTGCAAAGACCCCGAGCTGATGCCCGACCCCGAGGGCATGGCCAAGGCGCTGCGCGAGCCCCTGCTGAAGATCTTCCCGCCCGCGCTGCTGGGGCGCCTGGTCACCATCCCGTACTACCCGCTGTCCGACGAGATGCTGGGCAAGATCGTGAAGCTGCAGCTCAACCGCATCAAGAAACGGGTGGAAGCGCGCTACAAGATTCCGTTCGAGTATGGCGAAGACGTCGTCAAGCTCGTCGTGAGCCGCTGCACCGAGAGCGAATCGGGGGGGCGGATGATCGACGCGATCCTGACCAACACGATGCTGCCGGACATCAGCCGCGAGTTCCTGACAAGGATGATGGAAGGGCAGGCCATCGAGCGTGTGCAGGTCGGTGTGGCCGACGGCGGTTTCACGTACCTTTTCTGAGCGGAGAAGACCATGGTTAAGTACCGGACCAAGCTGGGCGAGGCCAAGCGAATCAGCGAGATCGTCTTCGCGGGCAGCCATGATGCGTCGATCACCAGCGGCTCATCGAACGCGCAAACACAATCTCTGGACATTGCGCTTCAGGCCAAGGCCGGCGTTCGGCTCTTCGACCTGCGCATCGCCGCAAAACGCCATGGCGACGGCTCCGCGTCGCTCGTCGGTTACCACGGCAGTGCATTCAGCGACAAGAAGCAGACCCTGACGAGCAAGGTCAGCGGCTCCGTTCATCAACTGGAGACCAGCAAGCGGATCATGGGCGAGTTCGGCCTCAAGCTGTCGGACATGCTGCGTGACGCCAAAGTCTTCGTCGAAACGACGGGCGAGTTCCTGATCTTCAAGTTCGACAAGTGCACGAACTACAAGTTGATCGCCGAGTACTGCATCACGATCCTGGGCGACAACATCTACAAGGCCGCAGACAACGCCGAGTTCTCGAAGCAGACGCTGGGCGATCTCTCGAAGAAGGTGGTGTGTGTGTTCAGCGAGAAGGGTTTGCCAGAGATGGCCCCGCTGACGCATCGCGACGGCATCCTGGGTTTCAAGAGCCTGCGCGGAGAGAAGAACAGCGTCGGCAGGTACGACGCCACCTACCCGGGCCTGCAGTACTACGGCAAGGGGGGCACGGCGGCCTGGAAGATCTGGAAGTCGAATTCGGCCAAGATCAAGGAGAACGAGGACAAGCAGCGCAAGATGTTGCTGGCCATGGCCCGCCAGGAAGACGACTGGGCGGCAGATGTGCTCGGCATGATGTACTGGACATCGACAGGTTCGGTGTCGAGCATTGCCGATCGCAACAAGCAGATGTGGGGCGACAGCGGTGTGTCCCGCATGCACGAGCTCTGGGCCGAAGGGCTGGAGGCCTCTATCTCAACGCAGATGGAGCGCGATCGCATCAAGGCCCTGGAGTTCGGTGGCAAACGTCGCGTGAAGGCCTATTTCCCGAACATCATCATGATCGACTTCGCGGACGCCGGGAAGTGCAAGTCCATCATCGAGCTGAACGACGTCGTCGACTATCGCCTTGCCAAGGCCTACGACAAGTACGTCAGCGCACGCGGCTGACGCACACGGCTGTCGCACGGGCTGCCACGGCCGATGAACCGCCGGGCCCTCCTCGCCGCGGTTGAGCCGATCTGGACGCGCCTTTCGCCGCGATCTGGCCGACCGGTTCTGGCCCCGGCCACGGCCGGTTCGATGCGCCCCATCCTGTGGGTGCCCTGATGGGCCATCGCGTTCTGCGCGGCCATCACGGTGCCTGGAAGGCGCTGGCGGCAGTCCTGATACCCTTTTGAACATGACCCCTGTAATCCCCACCCCGGCCGCTGCAGGTCATGAAGCCGTCATGGCCCGGGTGCGCCAGCAGGTGCAGCAGGCCTTCCCGGGCGAGCTCTGGTGGCATTGCGACGACCACCAGGTGCTGACGGGCGCCAGCTTGCTGGCTCACCGCCATGCCACGCCCGGTGCTGCAGCCGGCCTCCAGATGCGCCGCCTGGCCCCGACGCAGCCTGCGCCGGCGCCGGCTGCGTCGCCGCCGGCACCGGCGCCCAGCCCGGCAGCAGCATCCCGGGTTGCCGCCCCGGCAGCGGCGCCCGCTGCGGGCACCTTCGAGCTGGATGTTGACGTGGCCGCCATGGTGGCGGTGTTGCAGCAGGCTGCGCGCGACGGCGTGCCCTTCTGCGAGGAATGCGTCCGGGCGGCGCAAGAGGCCTGAGGCGTGACGGTCGTCGGCGCTTCTGAACGCCAGCAAGCGCTGTGGCCCGCGCCCGCGGCTTCCCGCGCGGGCAGCGTGTGGGCCGTGCTCGACTGCGCGCGTGAGCCCGCGGTGTACGGCGCGCTCATCGAATCACGGCTGGAGTTCCGCAGCCTCTACAGCGGCTCCGTGCCTCGCGCCCTGGAGATGAACGCACCGCAGCTGGTGGAGCTGTTGCCAGGGCACAGGCTCGCCGAACGCCTGCTGGGCACAGCCTGGGGGCGGGCCTGGGGCATCTTCCTGCGCATCGACGATGCCGCCAACCTGCGTCACCACCTTCGCAAGTTTCTGAAGGTGCGTGACGAGCAGGGGCGCCGGCTGCTTTTCCGCTACTACGACCCGCGCGTGCTGCGCAGCTACCTGCCCACCTGCACGCCTGAAGAGCTGGCCCAGGTGTTCGGACCCATCCACAGCTTCGTGATGGAAGACGCCGAGGGCGCCTGCCTCGAGTTCACCCTCGCGGCCGGCCAATTGCGCCGGCGGGTGCTTGTGGCCGCCGCAGCGCCGGCAGACTTGTCCTCAGCGGCGGGCTGAACCCACGGGCAGAGGCTGCGCCGGTTCGGCAATGCTCTGGAAGCGCATCACCGTCACCGCGTTGCGGTGCTTGTGGCTCAGCACCGGCATGAGGCCGGCGCCCAGCAGGGCCTGCCCGGCCTGCTCGCCCAGGTAGGCCTCGGCGCAAGCCTGCATCTCGGGCTCGCCGTCCTGCGTGTAGTGGTAGGCCGGCAGGTCGCCGATCTCGCGCTCATCGCCGGGCTCGAACTGCCAGCCTTTCTGTGTGTAGGCGCGGCCCAGCAAAAGCGCCACCGCCAGCGAGCCCGGGCCCCACAGCAGCGCCTCGTGCACCGGGCTGCCACCCGGGAACTCTTCGAAGGCAAAGGCGCTGCAGGGGTCGCTGCGTTGGCCGTAAGGCAGGCGGAGCAACACCCTTGGCGCCGCCAAACCCAGCCAGGGAGCGGCTTCGCTACGGCGCAGGGTGGCCCAGCCAGTCAGCGCGGCGGGCTCGGCCAGCGCGAGAGCCGTGTCTGCCCCGGCGAGCCAAGGGCCGCCACTCTGGCTGGCGATCAGGCCCAGGGCCGCTATCAGGCCGATGTCGGCATCGGCGGGACCGAAGTGCTGCAGGCCGGCGATGACTGTCCAGCCCTGCGCCCCCGGCTGATTGCGCCAACGGTCGGCCAAGGCGCGGTGCAGGCCGGTCTCGGTCAAGCGCCCTTGGCTGGCCACGATGTCTGCGGTGAGTTCCTCGCGCGAGGCATCCAAGAGGTGCAGTTCCAGTGTCTCGTCGAGTTCCAGGCTGGAGATGAGCCACTGCACGCCGCGCCACGCCGATTCCAGCGCCTGGAAAGCCGGCGCGTGGAGCACCGCGCGCATCTCGGCGGCCGTGGCCTTGTCGACCGAGGCCACCAGCGTGGCCTGTTCCTGGCGGTGGTCAGGCTGGATGTGGGGGGCGATCACGCTGCGGATGAAGGCGTCGACACCCGCTGCACCGGCCGCTGCCGGCGATGGCGCTGCGGTGGGCGTGGACGCCAGCCCCGCCGGCCGGCCGCCCAGCAGGCCGGCCAGCAGGCTGCCGCTGTCGGCAGCGGGCGGCGCCGCCGCAGGCGCCGGCGCCGCGCTGCCCAGTTCGGCGGCGGCCTGCGCGAACTGCGCGGGGTCCATCAGGCGGCGCCTCATCTGACGCAAGGACGCAAACACCGGCAGGCGGGCGAACAATGCGTCGGGATGGAAATCATCGAGCGACTCGAAGCCGATCTCGCCGCCGCCGATGGCCAGCCGGGGAGCCAGCTTCTGCATCACGGCATCGAGCGTGTCGACGTCGATGCGGTGCGTGGGGCGTTCGGCCAAGGGGCGCTTCTCGCTGCCCGGCCGGGCGCTGAAGTCGCCGACCACCAGCACCCTCATCGGGCTGCCGTCGTTGCGGGCATGCCCGCGAGGCTGGGGCGAAAAATCGAACTGCAGGCGTCCAGGCATCGGGGGCTCCGTGAGGCGGGTGCTGGGGAGGAAACGGCAGCCCGCCGGCTAGGGGGCAACGCAGCTTGCCGCTGTGGGTACTTTGCTTCAGAGTCCGCTCCCGACGCAACCGCTTTCCGCATGACGCCTCCCCTGCCTCCGCACGCAGCGCCCGCTCACCCCGGGGCTGGGGGCCGCCGCTATAGTCGATCGCAGGTGGGCCGGGACGAGGCCCTGCGCAGCGCCTCGCTGCGACGCCTGCATGCGCGGCAGTGGCGCCGCCCTGCAGTGGCCGGTCAACACTGATCACCGAACCCCAGAGTAGCCATGCCTGAAGCCTCACCTTTGCAGATGGAACTCGTCGCCAGCGGCGCCTCGACGCTGAAGTTCCGCAGCATGGTGGCCGACGAGGAAGTCTCGCGCCTGTTCGAGTTCCAGGTGCTCGCCATCGACGAGAGTGAATCCACCTCGGCTGACGACCTGCTCGGCACCAGCGCAGCGGTCTCGCTGGAGGTGAGCGACAGCGACAAGCGCTGGTTTCACGGCTTGGTGGCGGGCTTCGGCGTCGACGGCGTGGATGGCCGGCACGTGCGCTACCGCCTCACCCTGCGCCCATGGCTGTGGCTGCTCACTCGGCGCTCGAACATCCGAATCTTTCAGGAGATGACGGCGCCCGACATCATCAAGGCGATCTTCGGCGAGTACACGAGCACCTTCGTCGACGAACTCAGCGGGAGCTACGCCACGCGCACCTACTGCGTGCAGTACCGCGAGTCGGACTTCAATTTCGTCAGCCGGCTGATGGAGGAAGAGGGCATCTTCTATTTCTTCCGCCACTCGGCAGACAAGCACGAACTCGTGCTGGCCGATGCCCCGAGTTCGCACCAGCCCTTTGCGCCCTTCGCCACGGTGCCCTTCGACGACGACCCCGAGCAGATCGTCGGCGAACCCGTCATCAGCCAATGGCGCATGCAGCACGAGATCCAGACGGGCAAGAGCACGCTTCGCGACTACGACTATCTCGCACCGGCCACCGACCTCACGTCCACGACGGCGGCATCCACCCGCAGCCATGCCGAGAACGCCTACGAAGCCTACGACTACCCGGGCCTCTACAGCGTGAAGGCCGACGGCGATGCCCGCGCCACCATCCGCCTCAACGAAGCCGAGAGCCGCTTCGCGCGTTTCACGGGCGAGGGCAACACGCCGGGGCTCGTGGCCGGCGCCAAGTTCACGTTCGCGCAGCACCCGCGTGCCGACCAGAACACCGATTACGTGGTGCTGGCCACGCACATCGAGATGCGGCAGACGGGCTACGAGGCCGGTGCTGCGGGCGACACGCTGTTTGCCTGCCGCTTCACGGCGCAGCCCTATGCAGAGCCCTACCGGCCGGCGCGCATCACACGCAAGCCCTCGGTGGCCGGCCCGCAGACGGCCGTGGTGGTGGGCGATGGTGACGCCGGCGACATCTTCACCGACGAACATGCGCGCGTGAAAGTGCAGTTCCACTGGGACCGCCTGGGCGAGAAGAACGCGAGCAGTTCCTGCTGGGTGCGTGTGGCCAGCCCGCTGGCCGGCAACGGCTGGGGCATGATTTCCTTGCCGCGTCTGGGCCAGGAGGTGGTGGTCGATTTCCTGGAGGGCGACCCCGACCAGCCGCTCATCACCGGCCGCGTCTACAACGCGACGCAGAAGCCGCCCTATGTGCTGCCCGACAACGCCACGGTCAGCACCTTCAAGAGCCGCAGCAAGCTCGGCGAGGCCGCCGATTTCAACGAACTGCGCTTCGAAGACAAGGCCGGTGAAGAGTACGTGCTGCTGCACGCGCAGAAAGACCGGTTGGAGTTCGTCGAGGGCACTTTCAAATCGCACATCGGCATCGGAGATGGCGAGGGCGACGAGCACCGCACGGTCAAGAAAGACCGCAAGGAAAAGATCGAGGGCGAGCAGCACCTCAAGGTGGTGAAGGACGTGCGCCACCAGTACGACGCCAAGTACAGCATGAAGGTCGGCCAGGGCATGCTCTTCGAAGGCGGCGACATCTGGAGCCTGAAGACCGCGGGCGACGTCACCACGGAATCCGGTGCGTCGATCTCGTTGAAGTCCACCAGCGACATGCACCTGAAGATCGGCTCCAACCTCGGTGCCGACGCGGCGCAGAACGTGCACATCAAGGGCGGCATGAACGTCGTCATCGAAGCCGGCATGCAGATCAGCATCAAGGCCGGTGCATCGTCCATCGTGCTCGGGCCCGATGGCGTCTCGATCACGGGCACGATGGTCAAGGTCAACTCCGGCGGTTCTGCCGGCAGTGGCAGCGGCGCCAGCCCGGTGGCCCCCACGGCGCCTGACGAGCCTGTCGAGCCCGACCTGCCCGAAGACCCGCTCACGCACCGTTGACCGTGAGCCGTCCGCCCGACACCGAGGCCCGGGAAGCGGCTGCCTGGGCCGCTTTCGTCCATCAACTGGCCGAGCACCTGGCAGCACAGTGGCCGGCCATGCAGGAGCGGCTGGGCGACAAGCACCACGCCTTCGTCGAATTGGCGGTGCAGCAGGGCCTGAAGCTGGGCTTCACCCGCGCCGCGAGCGTGGCCCGGTTTGCCAACCTCAGCTTCGTGTGGGGCCCGAGCTTCCACGAGCGTGCGGGCTTCGAATGGGCGCAGGGTCTGCTGGCAGCCCCGCGTGACCGTGAATGGGCCACCCTGCACCAGCTCGTGCGTCGTTCCCTGCTGGAACTGGCACGCCTGCCGGACGCGCAGATCCAGCCCGAGGCCCTTCGTGGCGCGGACGAGCGGCTGATGGCTCGCTTCGGTGCGCTGGGGACTGTGGGCGCCCTGCATCCACCCGAAGCCTTGCCCTTGCCGCTGCTGGCTTGCGACCTGGAGGCCGTGGAACTGCGGCTGCTGGAGCCGGCGGTCACCGAGCAGTACCAATGGCAGGCCGGGCAGTGGCAGCGGGTGGCGCTGCCCAGCCCCGCACCGGTGCGCGTGGATGCGGCCAACCCGATGCCGCGCCTGGTGGGGGTGCTGGCGCACCCGCCGGGTGTGAAACCCCAGGCGCGCGTGCAACTGCGTTCGCGCAGCCACGCGGTGTGCAACGGTGACGTGCACCCGGCCTTGACCTTTGGCGGCACGCACGGCCGGTGGCGCTGGGCAGGCCACGAAACCCGGGCGGTGAGCTGGCCTGTCAGCACCTTGGCCCAGCCCGGGCCCGCGGCCGGGCCGGGCACGGCGATCGCCGAGGAAACCTCGCCCGACATCTTCAAGCTCGATCTGCAGGTCTGTGGCCTGCGCGACGAGGGCGACGCACTCGGGGCCCAAGGCACGCTGCTGTGGGCCTGGCCCGCGGCGCAGTGGTTCGTCGACATCGAGCGGCAGGCGCCTGCTTCACAGCCCGTGGTGGCCGGGCAGGCGCAAGCCTCCAGGCCGGCCACCCGCTGCCGCGTGGAGTGCGATGGCCAGGGCCAGGATGCGCAGCCGCTGCGCCGCGGCTTCGAGCAGGGGCTGGATGTCGCCACGGCGCAGGCGCTGCAGCAGTTGCTGAAGACGCTGTCGGCCATCGAGGGCTGCGGCCCGGTACGGCTGGAGGGTGTGCTGGCCTTGCTGGTCGGCCGCGCCGCGCTGACCTGGGGCTGGTGCCAGGGCCCCGGTGGGCTGGATGGCCGGGCCTTCATGCGCCTGCTGGGGGCGCTGGAGATGCAGGGCTGCCAGGCCGACCTGCAGGCCGAGACCGAATTGGCGCTCGATGGCGGCCGCGCCCGCCTCATGCTGCGCTGTGTGGGCACGGCCGACCTCCGGCTGCAGTTGCGCCGCGAAGCACCCGATCCGCCGCTGCTGCCGACGCTGATGCCCGCGCGCCTGAGCTTGCGTCTGCCATTCACGGCCGAGCTCACGCCGCTGGCCACCGACACCGGCAGCCTGCTGCAGATGGCCGGCCCCTGCACGGGCGCCCTGGTGGGCGAGGTGGGCCTGAGGCCGCGCACTTCGGGCGGCAGCGGCTGGGAGTGGTTCGCGCAGTTGCGGCTCGAGCCCGGTCAGCTGAAGCTGGCGCTGGTCGATCCGGTGCTCGGCCAGCGGCAGTTCATGCACCCGCTGTGGCCCGCGATGACGCTGCTCGACTGGAGCCTGGCCTGATGGAACGCCTGCTGGTTCTTCGCCTGGACAGCATCGGTGTCGTTGCCGAGGCCCAGCTCAACGGTGTGCCCCTGGCGCGCAGCGGGCCGGCGGCCGGTGCCGTGACCGTGCCCATCCACGAGTACACGCTCTCGGGCGCG
This sequence comes from Rubrivivax rivuli, assembly GCF_004016505.1. Classification (GTDB taxonomy): domain Bacteria; phylum Pseudomonadota; class Gammaproteobacteria; order Burkholderiales; family Burkholderiaceae_C; genus Rubrivivax; species Rubrivivax rivuli. Next base: position 28,029 of record NZ_SACR01000004.1, read on the forward strand.
AACGACCTTCAACTCGTCATACAGCCGCCACCGCCCGGCCAGGCCGGTGCGCCTGCGCCCCTGCTCAGCGATGGCCAGCGCGGTGCCAGCCTGCGCCTGCTGCTGCCGCGCATTGGGCAGCTGGCGCATCCCGAGAACGCTCGCACGCTGGCACAGATCGACTGGGCGCCGCCCTCCGGCGAGGTCAGCGAAGTGCCGGCCACCTTGCGGCAGACGGTCGAACTGCCCATCGCCTTTCCGCGCTGGCGCTGGTTCGACGCGCCGCCCGTGCCTGATCCGCAGGTCCTGCTGCCGCAAGCCGCCGCCTACCTGCAAGGGCTGGCGCTGGGGCTGGCCCGGGGCGACCCTGAACCACTTGTGCTGGCCGCACGCCTGCGGTTCGAGGAACTGGCGCTCGCCTACCAGCGCAACTTGGCCGATGACGTCGGCCGCCTGCGCCTTCAAGTGCAACAGTGGCATGCCAAGGCACCCTTGCAGCCGCCGATGCCCAAGGCCGATGCCTTGATGCTGCGCCCGCTGGCCGGCGGTCGCTTGCTGGAGTGCCTGACGCCCGACGGCCTCTTGCCGGCCTTGCACAGCCCCGTGGCCGGTGGGGGCCGCATCGCGTGGCCGCTGCGGCTGGCGGTGATCGAGGGCCGTTTCTATGTCATCCGCTGAATCAGCACGACCGGTCTGCGGGCCCGCTATGCTGCGCGCCTTGCCCCATTCCGGAGTTTTCGCATGATCGTGCTGAGGGTGCTCAGCTACAACGGCAGCCCGGCCGACGGGCCTTCGGCCCAGTTCGACGAACTCGGCGGCACCATCGGCCGCGCCGACAACAACCAGCTCGTGCTGCCAGATCCGGAGCGCACCATCTCACGGGTCCACGCGCGGGTGGTCTTCCGTGCTGGCGGCTACGCGGTGGTGGACAACGGCAGCAACCCCATCAGCGTCAACGGTCAGGTCATCGGCACCGGGCGCGAGCACCCCTTGAAGGTGGGCGACGAACTGATGATCGGCGGCTACCTGCTCGCTGCCGAGGCGCCTGGCGCCTTGAAGAGCGACGACCCGTTCGCCGATCTGTTCGGTGATGCGCCGCTGGGCCTGGCCGCACCGGCTGCGCCTGCCGCCCCCCGAACAGCGCCTGGCGTTGCGCAGCGCACCGCGATGCCCAGTGCAGGCGCGTGGCCGGCGCCCGCGCCGGTAACGGCCCCCCCGCCGCCTGTCTGGGCTCCCGCGCCTTCTGCGGCCTGGCCGCCGCCGCCGCCGCCGCGTTCGCCTGCGGTCAGCGCTGCTGCCATTCCTGACGACTGGGATCCGTTCGCGCCAGATCCCGCGGAGCCGCCCGCACCTGCTGCCGGCCGCAGCACCCCGGCCGACGCCTTTGCGAGCCTGCCGGCAGGCGGGGGCGACTCGCTCGACGACCTCTTCGGGCTGAGCGGGGCGCCTTTAAGCGGCGACCCGCTGGGCGGTGCGCCGCAGCAGGCCCTGATGGCGCAGCCGAACACGGCCCAGCACGACGACGCCCTGCAGTCGCTGGCGCGCACCGCCACCTTGATGCCGGCCAGCCGCAGCGACCACGCCTCGGAGCTGAACCTGCCGATGTCGCTGCCGCCTGTGCAGGCGCCGCCGGCCCACCTGGCACCGGCGCCTCTGCCGCAAGGCGCTATTTTTTCCTGGAACGACCCGCCTCGCGACGGCCGCGTCGTCACCTTGCCCGGCCTGCGCCGGCCGGATGCGCCGCCACCTCTGAAGCGGGCCGAGCCTGCGTTGGTCTCCGCCCCCGCCGCTGCGGCAGCCTCCCGTCCCGAGGCCGCGAGGTCGCTGCCGGCTGCAGGGGGCCCCGGGCCGGCAACAGCGGGTGCTGCCGATGCCGAGTTGCTGCAGGCTCTTCTGCGTGGCCTGGGCGTGCCTGGCCTGCGCCTGGACGCGCTGACACCGCAGACCATGGAACTCGTCGGGCAACTGCTGCGCGAGTCCACGCGCGGCGCGGTCGAGTTGCTGGTGGCGCGCGCCGCGCTCAAGCGCGAGATGCGCGCCGAGATGACGATGATCGTCTCGCGCGAGAACAACCCACTGAAGTTCTCGCCCACTGTCGAGGTGGCCTTGCAGCACCTGCTGGGGCCGCCGGCGCCGGGCTTCATGCCTTCGGCCACCGCGATGCGCGACGCCTTCGACGACCTGCGTGCGCACCAGCTCGGCGTCATGGCCGGCATGCGCGCCGCACTGGAAGGCGTGTTGCAGCGCTTCGATCCGAAGCAGCTCGAAGGCAAGTTGAGCAAACGCTCGGCCATCGACAGCATCATCCCGGCCACGCGCAAGGCGCGCCTGTGGGAAGCCTTCAACGAGCTCTTTGCGCAACTGCAGACCGAGGCGCAGGACGATTTCGACGAGATCTTCGGCAAGGCCTTCCTGAAGGCCTACGAAGACCAGCTCGACCGGCTGCACAACGAGGCCGGGCCGCGCTAGCATGCGCTGCACAGGCAGGAGGGGGCCCGCATGCTTGCACTCGAAGTAGCCTTGCTCAGCGACCGCGGCGGCCGCAAGTACAACGAGGATGCCTGTGGCCACTGGCACTCGGGGCGCCACCTGTGCTGTGTGCTGGCCGATGGCGCAGGCGGCCACGGCGGGGGCGACATCGCCTCCAGGCTGGCGGTGCAGGAACTCATCGCCCGCTTCTCGCAACAACCCTCGGAGCGAGCCGCTGAGCTCGAGCGGCTGCTGCGCGTGACCAACGACGTGCTCATCAGCGAGCGTGTGCCGGGCACCGCGAAGCAGGACATGCACAGCACCGTGGTCTGCCTCGTCATCGACTTCGTGCAGCACACCGCGCACTGGGCGCATTCCGGCGACTCGCGCATGTACTGGTTCCGCCAGGGGCGTGTGCTCGACCGCACGCGCGATCACAGCCTCGTGCAGGGGCTGGTCGATTCCGGCGTGTTGACGCTGGAGCAGATCCGCTCGCACCCCAAGCGCAGCGAGCTGCGCAGCGCGCTGGGGCTGGCGCCGGAGATGCTGGAAGTCAGTGCGCGCGAGGCGGCTCAAGAGGTGCAGGCCGGCGACGTCTTCCTGCTGTGCACCGACGGGCTGTGGGAGTACCTCGATGACGAGGTGCTCGAGAGCACGCTGGCCGCCGCGCCCAACCCCGGGGCATGGATCGGCGAGCTCGCAACGGCGGTGCGTGCTGCCGCGGCCCACAAGACCAGCCACGACAACTTCAGCGCCCTGACGGTGTGGACGCGGGCCGCACCGGCGGCCTGAAAGCCCTCAACACGCCAACCAATCCCAGGAGTTCGCGGACATGGCCAAGCAAGTCTGCATGGGCGCGATGATGCAGTGCTCGATGGGCATGGCCCCGAGCTCGCTCGTGCCCACCCCGAAGACCGTGATGACCAGCGGCGTGATGGCCGCGAACATCATGGACAACATCCCGATCATGAACATCCCGCCATTCGGGATGTGCCAGAGCCCGTCCAACCCCGTGGTGGCCGCCGCCACGGCGGCGGCATTGGGTGTGCTGACGCCCATGCCCTGCGTGCCCGCCACCCCTGCGCCTTGGGCTCCGGGCGCTGCCACGGTGCTGGTCTGTGGCATGCCGGCACTGAACGACAGCTCGAAGCTGACCTGCATCTGGGGTGGCAGCATCAGCATCAATTTCGCCGGCCAGGTCACCCACGACATCCCGTGAAATGAAACAAGCCCGCGGCGAGCGGGCTTGTCGGTCGATGCGTGGCAGCCCCTGCGGCTGCCGCCTCGGGCGCCTGCTCAGGACGGCGGCGTGGCGCGGCCGATCTCGACGCGGCGGTTTTCCGGCGCGAAGGGGTCCTTGGAATTCTTCGGTGCCGCGGCGCCCACGCCGACCGGGGCGATCATGGCGGGGTCGGCACCCAGTTCGACCAGGAAGTCGCGCACGGCGTCTGCGCGGCGCTGCGAGAGCTGCAGGTTGGCTGCGGCCGCACCGGAGGCGTCGGCGTGGCCTTCGATGCGCACGACCTTGCCACTGCCCCGCTTGGACTTCAGCACTTCGGCGAAAACCTCGAGCTGGCGCTTCAGGCCGTCGGGCAGCTCGGCCGAGCCCAGGCGGAACGAGGCTGCAGGCAGCGAGTAGCGCACAGCGGGCTTGAAGCCCATGCACTTGAAGCCGGCGGCCTTGAGCTGTTCACAGGCGTCTTCGGGGAAAAGACCCTCGGCAACAGCCTTGGCATCGGGCACGGTTTGGCCCATGTCGACAGCTTCGGACGCCAGGGCGGGCAAGGCCGCCGCAGCGGCCACGGCCAGCAGGCAGCGGGCCAGGAAACGGGGTTGCATCATCGGAGGCTCCTTGACGACAAGAAGAGGGTGGTGCGGCGGTCGGCAGTCTCCTGTGAGGAGCGGCCGTCACGGGCTGCTTGCACGACCATGCGCGACGGTGAGCGGTTCCAAAATGATACTCCCCGCCCCGGTAGCTTCCTATCCCCACATGAGAGGGCGTGGTACCCCGGAAGGTCGCGCTGCGGCTGCGGCTTCGGCTAGCCTTTGCAGCGGGGTGACGGGCTGGGCCTGCCCGTGTATCGTTGACAGCCCCGGCCCGCAAACGGCGTGCCTCGCAGCGCCCGAACAAGACGCAAGGACCGCAGCTCCCGATGACTTGGCACAACAAGGTGATGTGGACGGAGGGCATGTTCCTCCAGCCACAGCACTTCCAGCAGCAAGACCGATTCGTTGCCCGTCAGCTCGAGGGCCGCATCACGGCAGGCCTGCCGTGGGCCTGGGGGTTTCTGTCTCTGCAGGTCGATGACGCGGCACTGCTGCAAGGCCGCATCCAGATCACCGGCGCGCGCGGCGTGCTGCCCGATGGGCTGGCCTTCTCCATCCCCAACGACGAGCCTGCGCCGCCCTCGCTGGAGGTGCCCGGCGACGCGCGCGACGAACTCGTCGTGCTGGCGGTGCCTTTGTCGCGGCCGGGCGTGACCGAGAGTGACGTCGAGGCTGGCGAGAGCTCGATGCCGCCGCGCTGGCGCGTGGCCGATCTCGGCGTGGCCGACATCCACGCGTCGAGCTTGCGCGAAGCGCCCTTGCAGGTGGGGCGCCTGAACCTGCGGCTGATGCTGCAACGCGACCTCAACGACGGCTATGTGGCCATCGGTGCCGTGCGCGTCATCGAGCGCCGGTCCGATGCGCGCATCGTGCTCGACTCGCAGTTCATACCGCCGATGCTGCACGCGCCCGCGCAGCTCATCCTCGACGGCTACCTGCGTGAAGTGCACGGCATGCTGCAGCAGCGCGGCGAGGCACTCGGTGCACGGCTGGCGCAGCCGGGGCGCTCCGGCACGGGCGAGATCGTCGACTTCCTGCTGCTGCAGGCCATCAACCGCTTCCAGCCGATGTTCGCGCACCTGCAGCGCGTGCCGGTGCTGCACCCCGAGCGCTTCTACCACCTGTGCCTGGGCCTGGCCGGCGAGCTCTCCACCTTCAGAGAGCAGCGGCGGCCTCCGGCCTACCCCGAGTACCGGCACGACGACCTGACGAGTTGCTTCCGCGCGGTGATGTCCGACCTGCGGCAATCACTGTCGCAGGTGCTGGAGCAGACGGCGCTGCCCATCGACCTTCAGGAGCGCAAGCACGGCATCCGCGTCGCTGTCATCGGCGACGCCGAGTTGCTGCGCAGCGCGATGTTCGTGCTGGCCGTCAACGCGCAGATGCCGGGCGAGGCGCTGCGCATGCGTTTCCCCACGCAGGTCAAGATCGGCCCGGCCGAGCGCATCCGCGATCTCGTCAACCTGCAGTTGCCCGGTGTCACGCTGCGCGCGCTGCCCGTGGCGCCGCGCCAGATCCCGTACCACGCCGGCTTCACCTATTTCGAACTCGAAACCCGCGGCAACGAGCTCTGGAAGCAGCTCGAGAGTTCGGGCGGGCTCGCGATGCACATCGCTGGCGAGTTCCCTGGTCTGGCCCTCGAGTTCTGGGCCATCCGCGGCTGACCGCCCGAGCGCGCGCTGGCCGCCCCCACTGAGGTTCTTTCCGGATGAGTGACAACGACAGCCCGAAGGACCCCTTCGCCGCCTTCGAGTCCGACCGCACGGTGATCAAGCCCAGCGCAGGCCGCGGTGCGCGCCCTGCAGCGCCAGCACCTGCGGGGGCGCCGCCGGTGGCCGCCGCCGGCCCGGCCCTGGCGCAGGTGCCGCTGCCTGAGTTGCCGGCTCACGCCAGCCTGAATCCGCTGGTGCAGGCCGCGGCGCCGCTGCTCAGCGCCGCACCACGCCTGCGCGCGACGTTGCGCCACCCCGACCCGGCCGGTCTGCGGGTGCAACTTGTCGAGTCCGTCAAGCGCTTCGAATCGGTGGCACGGGCGCAGGGCCTGCCCAATGAGCAGGTGGTGGCCGCGCGCTACATCCTGTGCACGCTGCTCGACGAATCGGCCTCCAGCACGCCCTGGGGCGGCTCGGGCGCGTGGTCGTCGCAGAGCCTGCTGGTGCACTTCCACAACGAGGCCTGGGGCGGCGAGAAGGTGTTCCAGCTGCTCACGCGCCTGGTCGAGAACCCCAGCCAGCACCGCAACTTGCTGGAGCTGGTGTATGCCGTGCTCTCGCTGGGTTTCGAAGGCCGCTACAAGGTCTTGAACGACGGCAAGGCGCAGCTCGACAGCGTGCGTGAGCGGCTGGCCGGCAAGCTGCGCGAACTGGCCGGCCCGGCCGAACGCGAGCTGTCGCCGCAGTGGCAAGGCGTGGCCGCCGCGCCGGCGCGGCTGAGCGACGGCGTGCCGCTGTGGGCCGTGGCGGCGGTGCTGGCGGGTGTGCTGCTGGCGCTCTTCCTCGTGCTGCGCCTGACGCTGAACGCGCAGACCGACGCCACCTTCACGGCGCTGCAGGCCATCGACACCAAGGTGGTGGCGGCGCCGCCAGCGCCGCCACCGGCCGCGCCCCCGCCGCCGCGCCTGGCGCAGCTCTTGAAGAGCGACATCGATGCCGGCGCGCTGGAGGTCAAGGATCTGGCCGACCGCTCCGTCGTCACGCTGCGTGGCGACGGCGTGTTCGACGCCGGCAGTGCCGACCTCTCCGGCAAGGTGCGCCCGCTGTTCGAACGCATCGGCGCCGCCCTGAACCAGGTGCCCGGCCAGGTGCAGATTGCCGGCCACACCGACAACCAGCCCATCCGCTCCTTGCGTTTCCCGTCGAACTGGCACCTCTCGAAAGACCGCGCCAACAGCGTCAAGGCGCTGCTGGGCGCTTTCGTGAAGCCGGAGCGCCTGAGCGCCGAAGGGCGGGCCGACACCGAGCCGCTGGCCGACAACGGCAGCGCCGACGGGCGCGCGAAGAACCGCCGCGTCGAGATCACGCTGTTCGCCACGGCGCAGAACTGACATGAAGAACTTCCTGCGCAAGGTATTCAGCCCGCTGGTGCTGGGCATCCTCGGCCTGCTGGCCCTGTCGGCCATCGTCTGGTTCGTCTTCCCGCTCATCCCGCTGGGCGAGACGCGACCCCTCGGCACGCTGTGGCTGCGGCTGCTGGTGCTGGTGTTGATCTGGGGCACCTGGGGCGGTGTGATGGCCTGGAAGGCGCACCAGCGCCGCAAGACCAACGCCGCGCTGCTGCAAGGTCTTGGCGCCGGTCCCTCGGCCAGCGACAAGGAAGCGCAGGTGCTCGCCACCCGCTTCAACGAGGCCGTGCAGCGCCTGAAGGCGGCCAAGGGCAAGGGCGCCTTCGGCGGCGGGCAGTACCTGTACGAACTGCCCTGGTACGTGTTCGTCGGCGCGCCGGGCTCGGGCAAGACCACGGCGCTGATGAACGCCGGGCTGCAGTTCCTGCTGGGTGACAGCAAGGACGGCAAGGGCTCGGTGCAGGGCGTGGGCGGCACGCGCAACTGCGAGTGGTGGTTCACGCAGGATGCGGTGCTCATCGACACCGCCGGCCGCTACGCCACGCAGGAAAGCGACAAGGACGTCGACGCGAGTGCCTGGGACAACTTCCTCGCGCTGCTGAAGAAGACCCGCCCGCGCCAGCCCATCAACGGCGTGCTGCTCACCGTCAACATCCAAGACCTGCTGCAGCAAGGCGCGCCTGAGCGCAAGGAGCACGCCGCCAAGCTGCGCGCGCGCCTGAACGAACTGCAGACCAAGCTGGGCGTGCGCGCGCCGGTGTACGTGCTGGTCACCAAGGCCGACCTCATCGGCGGCTTCAACGAGAGCTTCGAGGCCCTGGCCAAGGACGAGCGCGACCAGGTCTGGGGCTTCACCTTCCCGCACGACCTGCCGGCGGGTGAAGACCCGATGGCGCAGTTCCCGGCGCTGTACCAGCAATTGCAGCAGCGCCTGGTGGCGCAACTGGTCGACCGCCTGGAAGCCGAGCGCGACGTGCTCAAGAAGAGCGCGATCTTTGCCTTCCCGCAGGAGTTCGCGGCGCTGCAGGGCGTGCTGGCCGACTTCCTGCGCCAGGTGTTCTCGGGCGGCGGTGCCGTGGAGACCGCGCCCCGCGTGCGCGGCGTCTACTTCACCAGCGGCACGCAGGAAGGCTCGCCGATCGACCGCGTGATGGGCGCGCTGGCTTCTTCCTTCGGCATGGGCGGCCGCAACGCGGCGGTGGCGCCGGGGCGCGGCAAGAGCTTCTTCCTGCACCGCCTGCTGAAGGACCTGGTGTTCGCCGAGCGCGGCCTGGGGGCGTTGAACCCGGTGGCGGAACGCCGGCGCCACGCGCTGCGCCTGGGCGTGATGGCGAGCTTGGCTGTCTTCAGCGTCATCGTGGCCGTGGGCTGGGCCGTCAGCCGTGCGCACAACCTCGACCACGCCGCCCAGGTGGCCGAGCGCCTGCCGCAGCTGCGGCAGGGCGTCGAATCCTTGCCGCCGGCCACCAGCGCCGACGTGGCGCCGCTGGTCACGCCGCTGAGCGCCTTGCGCGATGCCGCGAAGGTCGAAGGTGTCGACCTCGACAACCCGCCGCTGCTGCACGGCCTGGGCCTTTACCAGGGCGACAAGCTCCAGGCCGGCGCCCAGATCGCTTACCACCGCGTGCTGCAGAAGGCGCTGATGCCGCGCGTGGCCGGCCGTCTGGAAGAGCGCCTGCGTGCTGCCAACAAGGACAACCTGGAGGCCGCGTACGAGGCGCTGAAGAGCTACCTGATGCTGCACCAGCCCGAGCGCTTCGACGCCGAGGCGCTGCAGGCCTGGATCGGCGTTGACTGGGACGCCAACTATGGCCGCATGGCCCCGGAAGAGCGTGCGCAGCTTGATGCGCATCTCGCGGCGCTGCTGGCCCTGGGCCCGCCGCGTGCGGCGATCGCGCAAGACGCCAACCTCGTGGCCAGCGTGCGCGAGATGCTGGCGGCCTACCCGCTGGAGTACCGCGTCTACAGCCGCGTCAAGCGCCAGTACAAGCCCGGCAGCGCGAACGATTTCAGCGTCGCCGCAGCCGCCGGCCCGAACGCAGCGCAAGTCTTCCAACGCACCAGCGCCGAGCCCTTGAGCAAGGGCATCAGCGGCCTGTACACCAAAGACGCCTACCGTCGTCTGGTGCTGCCGGCCATCAAGGAAGCCACGCCGCGCCTGGCGCAGGAAGAGGGCTGGGTGCTGGGCCTGCGGGTCGACCCGGCGCGCCTGCGCGACGCCACGCTCGGTGATGCCATCACCGACAAGGTCAAGCGCCTTTACTTCGAGGACTACATCAAGACCTGGGACGCCTACCTGGCCGACGTCAAGCTGGTGAAGCTGAACGACCCCGAGCGTGCGCTGGCTGTCTCGCGCATCTTGTCGGCGGTCGATTCACCGCTGGCCGCCTACCTGCGCGGCATCACCGAGCAGACGCGCCTGGTGCAGGCCGCCGCGGCGCCGAACGCCCTGGAGAAGGCCGCCAACCAGGCCAAGGCCGATGCTGCGCGCCTGGCCGGCGCAGCGCCTGCCGCCGGCGGCGCGGGCGGGCCGCTGGAGCGCATGGTCGACGACCACTTCGCCGGTTACCACCGCCTCGTGACGGGCGACCCGCCGCCGATCAACGACACGCTCAAACTCTTCGGCGAGCTTTACGCGCAGTTGGCCGCTGTGGACGCCGCCAAGAAGAGCAAGACGCCCCCGCCGCCGCCTGGCGGTGCCGAGAAGGTGAAGGTGGCCGCTGCCGGACAGCCCGAGTTCGTGCGCGGGCTCGTCGAGCAGTTGGCCGATGCCACCGCCGGCCAGAGCCGCGGCGCCGAGCGCGAGGGCCTCACCGCCGAGTTGCAGCCCATCGCCGAGATCTGCAACCGCAGCATCACCAACCGCTACCCGTTTGCCAGCGGCAGCAAGGCCGATGTGCTGCCGGAAGACTTCGGCCAGCTCTTCGGCCAGGGCGGGCTCTTCGACGAGTTCTTCAAGGCACGCCTGGCCACCATCGTCGACACCAGCACGCCGACCTGGACCTACCGCCCGCTGGCCGATGGCACCAAGCCGGTGTCGCCGGCGGCGCTGGCCGAGTTCCAGCGTGCGCAGCGCATCCGCGAGGTGTTCTTCCGCAGCGGCGGCAAGACGCCGGCCATCCGCATCGAGATGCGCCTGTCGGAGCTGGAGCCTTCGCTGAAGGAGCTCAGCTTCGACATCGATGGCCAGGTGCAGAAGCTCACCACCACCTCACCTTCGATCAGCATCGCCTGGCCCAGCCCGCGTCTGGCCTCGGTGATCAAGATGAGCACGGGCCTGGGCAACGCCGGCCCGCTGGTGCAGACCGATGGCTCGTGGGCCTTGTTCCGCCTGTTCGAGCGCTTCCAGATCGAGCCTGGCGCGGTGCCCGAGAAGTTCAGCGTGATCATGAACCTCGACGGCAAACGGGCGCGGCTGGAGGTCATCGCGGCCAGCGTCTTCAACCCCTTCCAGCTGCGCGAGATTAAGCAGTTCCGCTGCCCGGCGGCGCTCTGAGCCAGCGCTCCTTATGCCGAACCCGGCCACCCACCCGCCTGCCACGCCGAGCGCGACCTCCGCCGGCCAGCCGCCGGGCTGGCATGGCAAGCTGCCTTCGCTGGGGGATTTCGCCTCGCGCCGGCTCGGTAGCAGCTTCATCGAACCCTGGGACGGCTGGCTCGCCAGCGGCCTGCTCGCGTTGCGCGAGCAGCGGCCCGAGGGCTGGCTGCAAGACTACCTGGGCTCGCCGAGCTGGCGCTTCCTGTTGATGCCCGGGGTGCTGCCAGGAGAGGCTGGCCGGCAGGGCTGGGCCGGGGTGCTGATGCCCTCGGTCGACCGCGTGGGCCGCTACTTCCCGCTCACGCTGGTGCTGCCGCTGGGCGCCGGACCGGCCCACACCCAAGAAATGCAGGGGCTGTGGGCTTGGCTCTCGCGCCTGGACGAACTGGCCCGCGATGCGCTCTTCGAAGACTGGACCGCCGACCGCTTGGAGGACGAACTGGCCCGCATGGCGCTGCCGGCCCTGAGCCCGCCGTCGGCGGAGGCCGCAGTGATGCCGACCGTGGCTGGCGCGCTGGTGGCGCCGGTCGGGGCCGGCCCCGCCGATGCCGCGCTGCACATTGGCGCGCAGGCGCAGGCGGCCTGGGCCGAAGGGGCCCGTGGCCTGGCCTGGTGGCACGCCCGGCCCGACGAGCAGGCACCCCGGCTGTGGGTCTCGCGCGGCCTGCCCGGTGCTGCGGCCATGACGCATCTCTTCGGCCCGGCTGCGACAATCTGAGCTTCCGCATACCGCACAGCCCCACCCGGACATGACCCCCGACGCTTCCGACGACGACCGCACCGTCATCCGGCCGCCCGGCGCAACGCCGCCCACGGGCTTCCAGCCCACGCAGTGGTCGGCCGGCAATGCCGGGGGCGCCGCGCCCCCGTCGGAGGCGACACAGATGGTGGCGCCACCGCCGGCCGATGGCGGACACCTGCCGGTGGGCACGATGCTGGCCGAGTTCCGCCTCACCGAACTGATCGGCGAGGGCGGCTTCGGGGTCGTCTACAAGGCCTTCGACACCTCGCTGGAGCGCGAGGTGGCACTGAAGGAGTACATGCCTTCGTCGCTGGCGCAGCGCGTGGGCGGCGGCACGCAGGTGCAGGTCAAGAGCGAGCGCTACCGCGAAACCTTCGAGGCCGGCCGCGAGAGCTTCGTGAAGGAAGCGAAGATGCTCGCCAGCTTTGACCACCCGTCGCTGGTGAAGGTCTACCGTTTCTGGGAGGCCAACGGCACCGCCTACATGGTGATGCCGCTGCTCAAGGGCACCACGCTGAAGGACGTTCTGCGCGACATGAAGCGCGGCGGCCAGCCCATCGACGAGCCCTGGTTGCGCGGGGTGCTGAGCCAGATCACGGAAGCGCTGCTCGTCATCCACGCCGAGCAGGTCTACCACCGCGACATCGCACCCGACAACGTGATGTTCCTGCCTGAGAAGGGCCGCTGGCTGCTGCTCGACTTCGGCGCGGCGCGGCGCGTCATCAGCGAGCAGACGCAGGCGCTGACGGTGATCCTGAAGCCGGGCTACGCGCCGGTGGAACAGTACGCCGAGATCCCGGGCATGAAGCAAGGCCCGTGGACCGATGTCTACGCGCTGGCCGCGGTGCTGTATTTCGCCATCGTCGGCCGCACGCCGCCCCCCAGCGTGGGCCGCATCCTCAACGACACCTACCAGCCGCTGGTGGAAAGCGCCGCCGGCCGTTTCAGCGAGCGTTTCCTCGGCGCCATCGACCGCGCGCTGGCCGTGCGGCCCGAGCACCGCACGCAGAGCATCGGCGAACTGCGCCAGGACATCGGCCTGGGTGACAGCGTGCCCGTCGAGTCGCATTACGCGACGCAGCCGCTGCCCCCCGGCACCGAAATGCCTGCGCGCTTTCCTGCCGAAGCCACCCAGGCCTATGCACCCACCGCCCGTGGGGCGCCCGCGCCGCAGACCTCGATGCCCGCCCCGCCGGCGCGGCCTGCTGCCGCCGCGCCGTCGGCCGCCGTGGCGGACCAGACCCCGCCAGCCAAAGGCAAGGGCGCGATGATCGGCGTCGGCGCAGGCGCCGTGGTGGCCATCGCGGTGGGGCTGTACTTCGCGCTGGCCCCCAAGCCCCGGCCGGCGCCGGTGGACCAGACGGCGGTGCCCGCGCCAGCCCCTGCGCCGGCTTCGGCCGTGGTGGCTGCAGCGCCTGCGCCAGCACCGGCTGCGGCACCGCCCGCCGTGGCTGTGCCCGCGCAGCCGACCGGCTTCGAACCCGCGGCCGAGTTCGACCGTGTCGTGAAGGCGCAGACACCGGGCTTCGGCGTGCGCCTGCTCACCAACAAGACCAGCTACCGCATCGGCCGCGACGACCTCACCATGACGGTGCAGGCCGAGCGCGACGGCTACCTCTACCTTTTCGTGCACGGCGCCGACAAGTCGCTGCTGCAACTGGTGCCCAGCTTCACCTCGGGCTCGGTGAAGGTGAAGAAGGGGCAGATCCTCAAGCTGCCGCTGCCGGGTGAAACCGCCTGGGAGACCAGCGGCCCGGCCGGCCCGACCGACCTGCTGGTGATGGTGTCGCCGCGCCAGCGCGACCACAGCGCGCTCAAGCCCAAGAAGGACGGCTCGATCCGCGTCTTCCCGACCGGTGCCGAAGCGGCCGCCCTGGCCGCCAGCTTCGACGGCACCGGCCCGGTGATGGCCGGCAAGCCGCTGTGCACCCCCAACCAGCCCTGCGAAGACGAGTTCGGTGCGGCGCTGGTCCGCGTCGAGATCGTGCCCTGAACAAGGCCTTCGTCAAGGAGCCCGAGGGGGACGACGAGGAAGACGGCCCGGGCCTGCCGCCGCTGCCGGCGGGCACGCGCAACTACATCACCCCCGCGGGCTACCAGCGGCTGCGCACCGAACTGATGACGCTGCTGGACGTAGAGCGGCCCAAGGTGGTGGAGACCGTCTCCTGGGCCGCCAAAAACGGCGACCGCAGCGAAAACGGCGACTACCTCTACGGCAAGAAGCGCCTGCGCGAGATCGACCGCCGCATCCGCTTTCTCACCAAGCGACTGGACATCGCCGAGGTGGCCGACCCCTCGGCCCACCACGGCAGCGACCAGGTCTTCTTCGGTGCCACCGTCACCTACGCCACCGCGTCGGGCGAGGAGCGCACCGTCACCATCAAGGGCATCGACGAGGCCGACAGCCTGCAGGGCGAGGTGAGCTGGATCGCTCCTATCGCCCGCGCGTTGCTCAAGGCGCGAGAGGGTGACGAAGTGACGCTGGTCACGCCTGTCGGTGTGGAGAAGATCGAGGTGGTGGAGGTCCGCTACCCGGCCCCCTGACCGGCGGCCTGCGGGCTCAGTGCAAGCGCGTGCGCGAGACCTTCAGCACCACCGGCGAACGCCGCATCGTGCGCAGCACGTCGGCCAGGTGCACGCGGTCGCGCACGCTGATGAGCAGGCGCAGTTCGGTGGTTTCCTGCGCCGGGGTGGGGTCCATGTCGAGATGGGTGATGTCGGCCTCGGCACTGCTCACGGCCGAAGCCACCTGCGCCAGCACACCCTTGCCGTTCTGCACCAGCACGTGCAGCTGGGTCTCGAAGCTGCGCGTCATCTCTTCGGCCCAGTCGACGCGCATCCAGCGTTCGCTGTCGCGCTCGAGCAGGCGTTTGGCGGTGGGGCAGTCGGCGGTGTGCACCATCAGGCCTTCTCCGCGGCCCAGGTAGCCCACGATGTGGTCGCCGGGGATGGGCCGGCAACAGGGCGCGAACTGGATGGAAGCGCCTTCGCTGCCGTCCACCAGCACCTCGCCCTGCGTGAAGGCGTTGTCGTCCTGGCCATAGCGGCCCAGGGTCAGCGTGACGGCGTCGGGCCTGATGCCGCGCTCGCCCATCATCTGCGCCAGGCGCTTGGCCACGATGATCGCGATCTTGCGGCCCAGGCCGATGTCCACCAGCAATTCGCCGCGGTGGCGGTTGCCGCCCCAGCGCGCCAGCTGCTGCCACAGCGCCGCTGCGGCGGTGTCGGTGGGGTCGGCCGAGGGCGGCTGCAGGCCCTCGGCGCGCAGGGCCTGGGCCAGCAGCTTCTCGCCCAGGGCCCGCGACTCCTCGGCCTCCATGTTCTTGAGGTGGTGGCGGATCTTGCTGCGCGCACGCCCCGTGCGCACCATGCTCAGCCATGCTGGGTTGGGCTTGGCGCCGGGCGCGGTGATGATCTCCACCACGTCACCGCTCTTGAGCTCGGTCCGCAGCGCCACGGGCTCGCCATTGACCTTGGCAGCCACCGTGTGCTGGCCGACATCACTGTGGATGGCGTAGGCGAAATCCACCGGCGTGGCGCCGCGTGGCAGCGCCAGGATCTTGCTGCGTGGCGTGAAGACGTAGACCGCGTCGGGGTGCAGGTCGATCTTCACGTGCTCCAGGAACTCGGCCGCGTCGCGCGTCTCGTTCTGGATATCGAGCAGGCTCTGCAGCCACATCGCACTGAGCTGCTGGGCGTCGGCCGTGGCGTTGCGGCGGTCGTTGGTCTTGTAGATCCAGTGCGCTGCGATGCCCTTCTCGGCCACCGCGTGCATGGCCTCGGTGCGCACCTGGAACTCCACCGCCGTGCCCAGCGGGCTGACCAGCGTGGTGTGCAGGCTCTGGTAGCCGTTGGCCTTGGGGATGGCGATGTAGTCCTTGAAGCGGCCGGGCACCGGCTTGTAGAGCTGGTGCAGCACGCCCAGGGCGATGTAGCACTCCGTCAACGTGGGCACGACGATGCGGAAGCCGAAGATGTCGTTGACCTGCGCGAAGCCGGCGTGCTTCTCGCGCATCTTCTCGTAGATGGACGAGACGGTCTTCTCGCGGCCGCTGACCTGCACCTTCATCTTCTGCTGGACGAAGGCTTCCAGCACTTCCTTCTGCACGCGCTCGACGATGTCGCGCCGATGGCCGCGCGCCCGTTGCACCGCCTTCGACAGCGCCCCGTGCCGCCACGGGTGCAGCATCTCGAAGCACAGTTCCTGCAGTTCGCGGTAGGTCTGGTTCAGGCCCAGGCGGTGGGCGATGGGGGCGTAGATGTCGAGCGTCTCGCGCGCGATGCGCTGGCGCTTGTTCGGCGCCATGGCCTGCATCGTGCGCATGTTGTGCATGCGGTCGGCGAGCTTGATGAGGATGACGCGCACGTCGCGCGCCATCGCGAGCAGCATCTTGCGGAAGCTCTCGGCCTGGCTTTCCTCGCGCGTGTTGAACTGCAGCTTGTCGAGCTTGGTCAGGCCGTCGACAAGGTCTGCCGTGGGCGCGCCGAACTTTTCGATCAGCTCGGTCTTGGTGACGCCCTGGTCTTCGATGGTGTCGTGCATCAGCGCGGCCATGATGGCCTGCGCATCGAGTTTCCAGTCGGCGCACAGGCCGGCCACCGCGATGGGGTGGGTGATGTAGGGCAGGCCGCTGGCGCGGTACTGGCCCAGGTGGGCGGCGTCGGCGAACTTGTAGGCCTCGCGCACCTGCTTCAGTTCGGCCTTGGAGAGATAGCTGAGCTTGACGTTGAGCTCGGCGTAGGACGTGACCTCCACCGACAGTTCGGCCGGGCCTTGCGCCAGCGGGCCGCGTTGCAGCCCTTGCAGCGCGGCAGGCAGCAGTTCGGCGGCAAGGGAACGCAGGCTCATGGCCCGAATTTAGCCTGCTTTGTGCACACCGGCCGTGCGCCGGGGCAATGCGCCGCGCATCCTCTTGCGGCTTGTGCGGAACCAAACAAAAGGGGCCCGGCCGTCAGGCGGGGCCCCTCATGGGGAAGCGAGGCTTCAGTCGGGCGTCAGACGGGCACCTTGCGCAGCATCTCGACACCCACTTCGCCGGCGGCGATTTCGCGCAGGGCAGTCACGCCCGGCTTGTTCTTGGTCTCGATCTTGGGCGCGTGGCCCTGGCTCAGCATGCGGGCCCGGTAGGTGGCAGCCAGGACGAGCTGGAAGCGGTTCGGGATCTTGACGAGGCAGTCTTCGACAGTGATGCGGGCCATGGGTGCCTTCGGGGGTGTTTCAGGTGTGAGGCCGGCCCGTTTTCAGGCCAAGCCCAGCGCAGCGAAAACCTGCGAGCGGTTGCGCTGCTGCGCGGCGTACTTCAGGCGCTGGGAGTGAACGACCGTCTTCAGGTCGAACAACGCCGTCTCGAACAAGCTGTTGATGATAACAAAGTCGAAGTGCCGGGCCTGGGCCACCTCGGTGCGCGCGTTGGCCATGCGCGTGGCGATGACCTCGGGCGTGTCTTCGCCGCGGCGGTCCAGGCGCTGCATCAGTTCCCCCCAGCTCGGCGGCAGGATGAAGATCAGCACCGCGTGCGGGAACAGGCGCTTGATCTGCAGCGCGCCCTGCCAGTCGATTTCCAGCACCACGTCCTGACCGTCCGTCAGGCGCGCTTCGATGGCCTTGCGGCTGGTGCCGTAGAGGTTGCCGTGCACCTCGGCGTGCTCGAAGAAGTCGCCATGCGCGACCATCGCGCGGAATTCGGGCTCGGTGATGAAGTGGTACTCGCGGCCGTCCACCTCCTGCCCGCGCGGCTTGCGCGTGGTGTGGCTGACGGAGACGGCGAGCCGCGAATCGAGCTCCAGCAGTGCCTTGACGAGGCTGGACTTGCCGGTGCCGCTGGGCGCCGCGACGCAGAAGAGGTTGCCTGGTGTTTCCATGGCGGGATTTTCCCTCAGCGCCGCGGCCGCGGGCCTATTCGACGTTCTGCACCTGCTCGCGCATCTGCTCGATGGCCACCTTCATCTCCACCGACAGGTTGGTGAGTTCCAGCGCCGCGCTCTTGCTGCCCAGGGTGTTGGCCTCACGCTGGAGTTCCTGGATCAGGAACTCCAGGCGCTTGCCGAGCTCGCCGCCGGTCTTCAGCAGGCGCTCGATCTCGTCGAGGTGCGAACCCAGGCGTCCCAGTTCTTCGGCCACGTCGATGCGGATGGCGAAGGCCGCGGCCTCGGCCATCGCGCGTTCGTGCAGGCTCTGCGCAGGGATGGCGGCGCCAGCCTGCACGGTGGCCAGGGCCTCGTTCCAGCGTTCGAGGAAACGCGCCTGCTGGCGCTGCACCACCTGGGGCAGCAGCGGCGCGGCCTGCGCCGCCAGTTCGCGCAGGCGGGCCACGCGTTCCAGCAGGATGGCCGCCAGCCGGGCGCCTTCGCGCGCCCGCGCCTCGCGCAGGCCCTGAATGCAGCGGCGGGCGGCGTCCAGCGCCGGTTCGTCGAGCTTGACCGTGGTGCTGCCGCCCTTGCACCAGTGCAGCACCTCGTTGACGCTCAGCGGCCGCGCGCTGGGCAGCCAGCCCTGCACGTTGCCCTGGTGGTGAGACAGCCGGTTGAGCTGTTCGCTGGTGGGCGCGGGCACGGCGCTGTCGGTCTCGCGGCTGGTGGCCACGCGCAGCTCGATCTTGCCGCGGCGGAAGGCGCCGGTGAGCAGTTCGCGCAGCGCCGGCTCCAGGCCGCGCAGCTCGTCGGGCAGGCGCAGGGACAGGTCGAGGAAGCGGCCGTTGACCGAGCGCGCCTCCACCGTCACCGCGGCGGTGGAGGCCGGGGCCGTCTCGCCGGTTTCGCCGCCACTTGCCGCCGCGTTGGCGTAACCCGTCATGCTATAAACAGCCACTCTTTTCGCCTCAAAAGTCACACCCGATTATGTCGAAGCCCAAACCAGCGCCGTTGCCTTCGGGCACCGTGGTAGGGGGCTACACGATCGTCAAGAAACTGGCTGCTGGCGGCTTTGGCGTGGTGTACCTGGCCGAAGGCGACAACAAGCAGCTCGTTGCGATCAAAGAGTACCTGCCGGCCAGCCTGGCCGAGCGCTCCGCCGGCGAGCTGACGCCGCGTGTCAAGCCCGACAAGCAGCCGCTGTACCGCCTGGGCCTGAAGAGTTTCTTCGAAGAAGGCCGCAGCCTCGCGCAGATCAGCCACCCCAGCGTGGTGAGCGTGCTGAACTTCTTTCGCGAGAACGAAACCGTCTACATGGTGATGAACTACCTGCAGGGCGACACCCTGCAGGACTTCATCGTCACCGCGCGCGATCTCAAGCGCGACAAGGTGTTCCGCGAGAGCACCATCCGCAGCTTGTTCGACGAGATCCTGCGCGGCTTGCGCATCGTGCACCAGCACAAGATGCTGCACCTGGACATCAAGCCGGCCAACATCTTCGTCACCAACGACAACAAGGCGGTGATGCTCGACTTCGGCGCCGCGCGCGAGGTCCTGAGCAAGGAGGGCAACTTCATCCGCCCGATGTACACGCCGGGCTTCGCAGCGCCCGAGATGTACCGCCGCGACGGCACGCTCGGCCCCTGGACCGACATCTACGCCATCGGCGCCTGCATCTACGCCTGCATGCAGGGCTACCCGCCCAACGACGCGCCGCAGCGCATCGAGAAAGACCGCCTGGCGCTCAGCCTGAGCCGCCTGCGCAACGTGTACTCCGACAACCTCATCGAGGTGACCGAGTGGTGCATGAGCCTCGACCCGCTGAGCCGCCCGCAGAGCGTGTTCGCCCTGCAGAAGGAGCTGGCGCGCGAGACCGAGCGCCGCTACACCAAGCTGAGTTTCGGCGAGCGGCTGAAGCTGCAGATCGAGACGCTGAAGACGGGCCAGAAGGCCTGACGCCGCATGCAGTTCTCCGTGTACCAGGTCAGCCGCAAGGGCGGGCGCGAGAAGAACGAAGACCGCATGGGCTACTGCTACACGCGGGATGCCGGGCTGTTCGCGCTGGCCGACGGCATGGGCGGCCACCCCGAAGGCGAGGTGGCCAGCCAGCTGGCTCTGCAAACCATGTCGGCGATGTTCCAGCGCGAGGCCAAGCCCAAGCTGGCCGACCCGCTGCGCTTCCTGCAGGAAGCCATCATCGCCGGCCACCACCAGCTGCTGCGCTACGCCACCGAGCGCGCGCTGATGGACACGCCGCGCACCACCATCGTGGCCTGCGTGCTGCAGGGCAAGCAGGCCTACTGGGCGCACTGCGGTGATTCGCGCCTGTACTTGGTGCGGGGTGACAAGCTGGTGGCGCGCACGCGCGACCACAGTTATTCGGAGTTGCAGGAAACGCTGTCGCATGTGGTGCCCATGGGCGACCGCGTCAACCGCAACGTGCTTTTCACCTGTCTCGGCAGCCCGGGCAAGCCGGTGGTGGATACCGCGGGCCCGCTGGTGGTGCACCCCGGCGACCGCGTGATGCTGTGCAGCGACGGCTTGTGGGGCAGCCTGCCAGACAACCAGATCACCGACATCCTGGCCCAGCACCAGATCGGTGATGCCGTGCCGGAACTGGTGGAGCGTGCACTGCGCGTGGCCGGCGAGAAGAGCGACAACGTCACCGTGCTCGCGGTCGAGTGGGAATCGGCTGAAGACATGGACAGCAAGGGCGCCATCAGCACGCTGTCGCTGGGCGATGAGGTTTTTGCCTCCACCATCCAGGCCAGCCTGGGCGCCGATGCGAACGCCGACGACCTGGACGAGGCCGAGATCGAGCGCAGCATTCGCGAGATCAACGAAGCTATCCAGCGGTCCTCAGCGCGCAAGCGCTGAGGACCGCTGGATAGCTGGCGCTGTCCGTTCAGCTCCCCCGAGCCCCCTCCGGGAGGGGCTCCAGTCAGACGGACCACAATCGTCGGGTTCGCACTCGACGATTTCCTACCCCATGAGCTTCTCCCGTTCTTCCGGCCGCGCCGCCGACAGCCTGCGCCCGGTGCGCATCCAGCGCCACTTCACCAAACACGCCGAAGGCTCGGTGCTGGTGTGTTTCGGCGACACCCAGGTGCTGTGCACCGCCTCGGTGGAAGAGAAGGTGCCGCCCTTCAAGCGCGGCAGCGGCGAGGGCTGGCTCACGGCCGAGTACGGCATGCTGCCGCGCGCCACGCACACGCGCAGCGACCGCGAAGCCGCCAAGGGCAAGCAGAGCGGCCGCACGCAGGAAATCCAGCGCCTGATCGGCCGCAGCCTGCGCAGCGTCTTCGACCTGCAGGCCCTGGGCGAACGCACCATAAGCCTCGATTGCGACGTGCTTCAGGCCGACGGCGGCACGCGCACCGCGGCCATCACCGGCGCTTTTGTTGCCGCGCACGACGCGATCTCGGTGCTGCTGGCCCAAGGCAAGCTCACGGCCAGCCCCATCCGCGATTTCGTCGCGGCCGTCTCGGTGGGCGTGGTGCAGGGCGTGCCGCTGCTCGACCTGGAGTACACCGAAGACTCGGCCTGCGACACCGACATGAACGTGGTGATGACGGGCAGCGGCGGTTTCGTCGAAGTGCAGGGCACGGCCGAAGGCGCGCCCTTCTCGCGCGCCGAGATGGACCAGCTGCTGGCGCTGGCCACCAAGGGCATCGCCGAACTCAACGCGCTGCAGCGCCAGGCGCTCGGGGTGGCCTGATGGGCGGCGCTGTTGCCGCGGCCGGCGCGGCGCCGCTGCGCCTGGTGCTGGCGTCGAACAACGCCAAGAAGCTGAAGGAGTTGCGCGCGCTGCTGCAAGACCTGCCGCTGGATTTGGTGGCCCAGGGCGAGCTGGGCATTGCCGAGGCCGAAGAGCCGCACCTCACCTTCATCGAGAACGCGCTGGCCAAGGCGCGGCATGCGGCTGCGGCCTGCGGCGGTGCGGCCATTGCCGACGATTCCGGCTTGTGCGTGGACGCGCTGGGCGGCGCGCCGGGGGTGATCTCCTCGCATTACGCGGGTGAACTGCCAAGCAGCGCCGCCGCCGACCGCGAGGCTCGCCGCGCGCTGCAGGACGCGGCCAACAATACGCGCCTGCTGCAGGCCTTGCAGCCCTACGCCGAGCCCACGGCGCGGCGCGCGGCCTTTGTCAGCACGCTGGTGGCCGTGCGCCACGCGCAAGACCCGCAGCCGCTGGTGGCGGTGGGGCGCTGGCCGGGGCAGATCCTGGCTGCGCCGCGCGGCTCGCAAGGCTTCGGCTACGACCCGCTGATGTTCATCCCCGAACTCGGCCACACCGTGGCCGAACTGCCGGCCGAGGTGAAAAACGTGCACAGCCACCGCGCCCGCGCCGTGGGGCAGCTGCGCACGCTGCTGCAAGAGGCCTGGGGCCTGTGATTCCCATCGCGCCGCAGGTGGAGGGGCCCGTCGTCGCCGCGCGCGACATGCAGCACTACCTGCGTCCCGGCACGCTGAGTCTGGGCGCTCTGCCGCCGCTGGCGCTGTACGTGCACCTGCCCTGGTGCCTGAAGAAGTGCCCCTACTGCGACTTCAACAGCCACGAACTCCAGCGCGGCAGCAGCGGCGCCGCGGTGCTGGACGAAGCGCTGCAGCAGCGGTACATCGATGCGCTGATGGCCGACCTGGAAGCCGCGCTGCCGCTGGTGTGGGGCCGCCGTGTGCACAGCGTCTTCATTGGCGGCGGCACGCCCAGCCTCTTCACGCCCGAGCGCATCGACACGCTGATCGCCGGCCTGCGTGCGCGCCTGCCGCTGGAGGCCGGCGCCGAGATCACGCTGGAGGCCAACCCCGGCACCTTCGAGCGCGAACGCTTCCGCGCCTACCGGGCCGCGGGCGTGACCCGCCTGTCCATCGGCGTGCAGAGCTTCGACGACACCGCGCTGCAGCGCATCGGCCGCGTTCACGACGCCGCGATGGCCCGCGCCGCGGTGGAAGAGGCGCGCGAGGCCTTCGAGACCTTCAACCTCGACCTGATGTACGCGCTGCCCGGGCAGACGC
Source organism: Rubrivivax rivuli (assembly GCF_004016505.1). Lineage (GTDB taxonomy): Bacteria > Pseudomonadota > Gammaproteobacteria > Burkholderiales > Burkholderiaceae_C > Rubrivivax > Rubrivivax rivuli. The sequence continues at coordinate 50,511 of NZ_SACR01000004.1, forward strand.
TGGCGCAGCTGGCGCAGGAGCTCGACACCGCACTCGGCTACGCGCCGCCGCACCTGAGCATCTACCACCTGACGGTGGAGCCGAACACGGCGTTTGCGAACCGTCCGCCCGAGCATCTGCCCGACGACGATCTGGCCAGCGACATGCTCGACCTCATCACCGAGCGCACCGCGGCCGTGGGCCTGGAGCGTTACGAGGTCAGCGCCTTCGCGAAGAACGGCCACCGCTGCGCGCACAACCTGAACTACTGGCAGTTCGGCGATTACCTCGGCATCGGCGCGGGCGCGCACGGCAAGCTCAGCTTCCCGCACCGCGTGCTGCGCCAGGTGCGCTGGCGCGAGCCGCAGCTGTACATGCAGCACGCCCTGGCCGGCCGTGCCGTGAGCAACGAACACGAAGTGGCGCGGCGCGACCTGCCTTTCGAGTTCATGATGAACGCGCTGCGCCTGCGTGAAGGCTTCGAGCTTGCGCGCTACACCGAACGCACCGGGTTGCCGCTGTCCAGCATCTCGTCGGCGCTGCAGCAGGCGCAGGACCGCGGCCTGCTGGAGCCCGTGCCCACGGCCGATGCGCCGACCGGTGCGCCGGCGCTCGCGGCGGCGATGCGGCCCACGGCGCGGGGCTTCGATTTCCTCTCCGACCTGCAGGCGCTCTTTCTCGCCGAGCCGGTGCGCGGCGGCTGACCCCGAGTTCGCAGGGGCGGAGTCGGGTGCGCGCTGCATACACTTCGCCGGTCATTTGTCACGCCCCGTGCGGCCCAGCGCTGGCGGGGAGCCGTACCACCCACCTGCGACCACGGTCGCCGCACCCATGACGTCCAACGCATCGCACCGCTGGCAGTTCTTCCGCCGTGGCGGCTTCGACCAGGTCGAGCTCAAAACCGCAGAAGACCTGCGTCATCTGCATACCCTCGACCCCAAGCTGTGGACGGCCCTGGCCTGCCCCACGCAAGGGCTGGAGTTCGACGCCACCACGCTCAAGCTCATCGACAGCAATGGCGACGGCAACATCCGCGTGCCCGAGATCCTGGGCGCGGTGCGCTTTGCCTGCGAGCGCCTGCTCGACCCGGGCGTGCTCTTCGGGGGCGGGCCGCTGAAGCTGGCCTCGCTGCGCGCCGACGACGACGAGGGCCGCAAGCTGCTGGCCGCCGCCCACCACGTGCTGGAGCGGCTGGGCCAGACCGAGGCTGCGGCGCTGACGGCGGCCGATTTCGCCGACATGACGCGCCTGTTCGCGGCCGACCAGCCCAACGGCGACGGCGTGGTGCCGGCTGCGCTGGCGCAGGCGCAGGGCGGGGCCGAGCACGGGGCCCTGCTGGCCGGCCTGGTGGCCGACATCGTGGCCACCCAGGGCGCCGTGGCCGACCGCAGCGGCGAACCCGGCGTCAGCGCCGAGACCACGGCCGCCTTCTTCGAACAGGCCGCCGCCGTGCTGGCCTGGCACCAGCGCGCGCAAGACGCGGCCGAGGCCGTGATGCCGCTGGGCGAGGCCACCGCCGCCGCGGCCGATGCCGTGGCTGCCGTGCAGGCCAAGGTGGAAGACTTCTTCACCCGCTGCCGCCTGGCCGCGTTTGATACCCGCGCCGCCGAGCCGCTGAACCCCGCGGCCACCGCCTACGGCGCGCTGGCCGGCTCCACGCTGGGGGCCGGCGACGCAGCCGTGGCCGCGTTGCCGCTGGCCACCGTGGCCGCCGGCGCCGCCTTGCCCCTGAGCGAAGGCGTGAACCCGGGCTGGGCTGCGGCCATCGCCACCTTGCGCAGCGCTGCCGTCGTGCCGCTGCTGGGCGAACGCTCGACGCTCGGCGCCGACGACTGGGCCGCACTCACCGCGCGCCTGGCCGCGCACCAGGCCTGGCGCGCCCAACGCCCGGCCGGCGCCGTGGCCGGGCTGGAGCCTGCGCGCCTGCAGGCCCTGTGCAGTGGCGAGGCCCAGGCACAGCTGCTGGCCGTGGTGGCGGCCGATGCGGCCTCAGACACCTCGGCCGCCACCATCGACAGCCTGCAACGCCTGACGCACCTGCACCGCGACCTGGTGACGCTGCTGCGCAATTTCGTCAGCCTGGCCGATTTCTACGACCCGCAGCAGCTGGCTGTCTTCCAGGCCGGCACGCTCTACCTCGACCAGCGCAGCTGCACCCTCGTGCTGCGCGTGGCAGATGCCGGCGCGCACGCGAAGATGGCGCCCTTCTCGGGCTGCTACCTCGTCTATTGCCAGTGCGAGCGTGCGGGCGAGGCGCCCGTCACCATCGCGGCCGCGCTCACCGGCGGCAGTGTCGACGAGCTGATGGTGCCGGGCCGCCACGGCGTGTTCTACGACCGGCAGGGCCGCGACTGGGCTGCCACGGTGACGAAGGTGGTCGACCAGCCTGTCAGCGTGCGGCAGGCCTTCTTCGCGCCCTACCGTCGCGCCGGACAGTTCATCGAGAACCAGATCCGCAACTTCGCTGCCGCCCGCGAGAAGGCGGCCGATGCCGGCCTGCAGGGCGGCCTTGCGGCCACCGGCAAGGCCGTGGCCGCGCCCGCACCGGCAGCGCCCGCGGCGCCCACGCCGCCTTTCGACATCGCACGCTTCGCCGGCATCTTCGCAGCCCTGGGCCTGGCGGTCGGCGCCATCGGCACGGCGCTGACGGCGGCGCTCTCGGGCCTGTTCACGCTGGCGGGGTGGCAACTGCCGCTGGTGCTGGCGGGGGTGTTGCTCGCGATCTCCGGGCCTTCGATGTTGCTGGCGGTGCTGACGCTGCGCCGGCGCAACCTGGGGCCGTTGCTCGATGCCAATGGCTGGGCCGTGAACGCGCGGGCGCGCATCAACATTCCCTTCGGCAGTTCGCTCACCGCCCTGGCCGAACTGCCGGCCGGGGCCACGCGCTCGGCGGTGGATCCGTTCGCTGAGGCGCCCAGCCGCTGGCCGCTGTGGCTGGCACTGGCCGCGGTGGCGGCGGCGCTGTGGGGTGCGTGGCGCGCTGGCTGGCTGGCGGGCCTCGTCTAGGCCTCGCAGCGCGTGGGGCGCCCGCTCAGACGCGGGTGGCCACACCCACGTGCTGGCGCAGCCACTCGACCAGCTTGGGCGCGATCTGCGTCAGCGGCAGCACCTCGCTGGCCGCGCCCTGGTTGATGGCCTCGCGCGGCATGCCGAAGACGACACAGCTCTGCTCGTCCTGCACCAGGTTGTAGCTGCCGGCGTCGCGCATGGTGCGCATGGCGCGGGCGCCATCGCCGCCCATGCCGGTGAGCATCACGCCCAGGGCGTTGCGGCCCACCACGCGGGCAGCGCTGTCGAAGAGCACTTCCACGCTGGGCTTGTGGCGGTTGACAGGCTCGCCGTCCTGCACGCGCGCGATGTAGTTCGCGCCCGAGCGCTCCACGCTGAGGTGGAAGCCGCCTGGCGCGATGTAGGCATGACCCGGCAGCACGCGCTCGCCGTCCTGCGCCTCGGCCACGCGGATGCGGCACAGGCTGTTCAGCCGCGCGGCGTAGCTCTTCGTGAAGCCCGGGGGCATGTGCTGCGTGATCATCACCGCAGGGCAGTCGGCCGGCAGGTTCACCAGCACCTCGCGCGTGGCCTCGGTGCCGCCGGTCGAGGCGCCGATGAAGATGATCTTCTCGGTGCTCAAGCGGCCCAGCGAGGCCATGGTCACCGGCTTGGCCGGCGGCGCGCCTGGTGCGGTGGCCGCCGGTGCGGCCAGGCGGTGCACCCGTGCCTTGGCGGCGGTGCGGATCTTGTCGGTGATGTCGGCGCCCAGCTGTCGCAGGCCGTCGGCCACGCCGATCTTGGGCTTGGCGACGAAATCGATCGCGCCCAGCTCCAGCGCCTTGAGTGTCACGTCGGCGCCGCGTTCGGTCAGCGTGCTGACCATCACCACCGGCATGGGGCGCAGGCGCATCAGGCGGCTGAGGAAGTCGATGCCGTCCATGCGCGGCATCTCGACGTCGAGCGTGATCACGTCGGGGTTGAGGTTGCGGATCATCTCGCGCGCCACCAGCGGGTCGGCGGCGGCGCCGATGCAGGTCATGTCGGGCTGGCGGTCGATGATCTCGGCCAGCAGGCCTCGGACGAGGGCAGAGTCGTCGACGACGACAACACGGGTCTTGGTGCTCATTCGAAGGTCTCCCTGATCTCTTTTGCGTCGCGTGCCTGTCTTCAGAACAGGTCGACGCTGCCGCCGCCGCTGGCCACCGGCACCACCTTGTTGGAGGCAGCGCGTTCCTGCGCCAGCAGGGCCTCGGTGTTGGCCGAGGCCAGGCGCTTGACCATGGCTTTGCCGCTGGCCGGCAGGAAGCAGACCTTGCGCGGGTAGATGTCCAGCACGTCCTTGCTCACGACGGTGATGCGCTCGGTGCGCAGGTAGTCCAGCACGAAGGCGGTGTTGCGCTCGCCGACGTTGATGGTGTTCATGCCGCTGATCACGGCGCCGCCCCCGAAGACCTTGGCCTCCATGGTGCTGCGCGTGGCGCCGCGCTTGACCATCTCGCCGATCAGCAGGTCCATCGCGAAGCTGCCGTAGCGTCCGCTGTCGGCGCCGCCGCTCTGCCCGGTGTCGGGCAAGAGGAAGTGGTTCATGCCGCCGACGCGCTTCTCGCGGTCCCACAGGCAGGCGGCGATGCAGGAACCCAGGGTCGTCATCACCAGCAGGTCTTCGTCGGCGACGAAGAACTCGCCCGGCAGCACCTTCACCGCCTCGTTCTTGAAGTGCGCGTCATAGAAGAAGAAGGACGCCTCGCCGGACTTGCGTGGTGCAGCCTTCAGCCGCTCCAGCCGGCTGGGGGCGGGCCGGCCCAGCGGGGCGGCAGGCGAGGGGGCAGCGTAGGAGGTGAAGGCCATGAAGGGGGATATCGGCTCGCGCGACGGTCGCTTGAGGGCGGGCAGTGCGCAGCAGGGCTGCGGGACTCAGACGCGTTCGTAGATGGTCTTGCCGCGTAGGCGGAAGAGATCGCGCGAATCGGTGAAGTTCTCCGAGTGGCCCACGTACAGCAGCGCACCCGGCTTCATCTGCGCGTGCATGCGTTCGAGCACCTTGCGCTGCGTCGGGTTGTCGAAATAGATCATCACGTTGCGGCAGAACACGATGTCGAAGGGCTCGCCCAGCGCCGACCAACTGGTGCTCATCAGGTTGAAGGGGCGGAACTCGATCAGCCGTGCCAGCTCGGGCTTGATGCGGATGTGCCCGGCATTGGCGCCGGTGCCGCGCATGAAGTGACGGCGCAGTCGCTCGGGGCTGAGCCCGCGGGCATCGGCGCTGTACACACCGCGCTGCGCGGTGGCCAGCACCTTGGTGTCGATGTCGCTGCACACCAGCTTCACCTGGGCCGAGGCGCCCAGGGTTTCCACCACCGTCATCGCCAGCGAATAGGGCTCTTCACCCGTGGACGCGGCGTTGCACCAGATGCGCAGCGGGCGCCCCTGCATCAGCGAGGCGCGGGCGCGCAGGTCGTCCACCAGGGCGTGGAAGTGGTGTTCTTCTCGGAAGAAGGCGGTGAGGTTGGTCGTGAGGCAGTTCACGAACTCCTGCCATTCGCTCTCGGCCTCGGGGCCGGTGGCCCGCTCCAGCCACTGCAGGTATTCGCTGAAGCCGCCATGTCGCGTCTCTCTCAATCGGCGGGAGAGGCGGCTGTACACCATCGCCTGCTTGCCGGCGTGCAGGCTGATGCCGGCGCGCTGGTAGATGAGCTGGCGGACGCGCTCGAAATCGGCGGGCGTCAGCGTGAACTCCTGGTCGGAGACCGTGGGCACCGGGGGCATGACGGCAGCGGGCATGGGCAACTCTGGGTGGTTGTGCGGCAAGGGCCCCGTCAACACGGGCCACACGGCGGCCGCGCGGTCTGGGGTTCTGCCCGAGTTTGGCGCGGGCACCCGGGGCGCGAAGGTGCAAAGTGCGGTGCGCGAACCCGCCATTTCCAGGCATCCCGGCCCTCCGGCCAGGGCCGTTGCAGGGCGGGGCGCTGCTAGACTGGGCTGGAGCCTGGCCACTGCCCTTCCAACCGCCTGCCGTCCCACCCTTGGACCCATCGCCCCTTCCGCTGCCCGCCGACGCACCGGGCCTGCGCCTGGAAAGTGCGCTGCAACTGCTGGCGCACTCGGGCGTGGCGCTGCCCGGCGGCGAGCCCGGCAGCGAGGCCTGGCTGCAGGGCCTGGTGGACGCGCTGGTCGAGATCTCCAGCCGCGACGCCCTCACGGGCCTGGCCAACCGCCGCGCCTTCGAGCTGGCGCTGGCGCGCGAGATCGACCGCGTGGCCCGCAGCGGTGAACCCGCGCTGCTGCTGACGCTGGACATCGACCACTTCAAGCGCGTCAACGACACCTGGGGCCACGGTGCCGGCGACCAGGTGCTGCGTGCCGTGGCCGCCGCGCTGGTGGACAGCGTGCGCCCCATGGACCTGGTGGCGCGCATCGGCGGCGAGGAGTTCGCCATCATCCTGCCCAACTGCGCCAGCGCCTTCGGCGAGACCGTGGCCGAGCGTGTGCGCCGCCGCGTGGAGCACATGCCGGTGGCGGTGGCACCGGGGCAGCAACTGAACTGCACCGTGAGCATCGGCGGCGCCTTCGCGCCGCAGTGGGTGCGCTCGACCCCCACGCTGTGGGTGGAGCGCGCCGACCAGCAGCTGTATCTCGCCAAGGCCCAGGGCCGCAATCTCGTGCGGCTGGAGCCCACGGCCGTTTCGGTGGTCAGCAACGAAGAGCGCCGCCTGCTCTTCGAGACCTTCCAGTTCCAGGACCACGAATGACGATCACCGCCATCACCAGCGGCAAGGGCGGCGTGGGCAAGACCTTCGTCTCGGCCAACCTCGCCTCGGCCCTGGCCCGCAACGGCCGCAAGGTGCTGGTGCTCGACGCCGACCTCGGCCTGGCCAACCTCGACGTGCTGCTGAACCTGTACCCCAAGATCACGCTGCACGACGTGTTCACCGGCAAGCACTCGCTGCCCGAGGCCATCGTGCCGGTGTCCAACGGCTTCTGGGTGCTGCTGGCGGGCTCGGGCATGGTCGAGTACTCGCGCATGACGCCCGAGATCCGCGAGCAGCTGCAGAAGGTGATCGCCGAGCTGGAGCCGCGCTTCGACCACGTGCTGCTCGACACCGGCGCCGGCATCAGCGACGTGGTGCTCTACACCGTGAGCCTGGCGCGCAACGTGCTCGTCGTCGTCACGCCCGAGCCTACCTCGCTGACCGACGCCTACGCCACCATCAAGGTGCTGGCGCAGTCGCAGGGGCGGCGGCGCTTCGACCTCGTGGTCAACCAGGTGCGCAAGCCCGGTGAAGGCCGTGCCGTGCGCCAGCAGCTGCAACAGGTGGTGGACCGCTACGTCAACCCGGGTCTCGATGCGCCGGTGCGGCTGGAACTGCTGGGCGAGGTGCCGCTGGACAGCGCCGTTCGCGAATCCATCCTGCGCCGGCAGCTGTTGATGGAGATGCTGCCGGGCACGCCGGCGGCGGTGGGCCTGTCGGCCGTGGCCGGCAAGGTGATGGATCTGTGAGCGGGGGCAGCGCTGCGGCCGCGGAGGCCGCCACGCCCCTCACGCCTTACGAGCGCCTGGGCGGCGAGCCCGGCGTGCGCGCCCTGGTCGACCGCTTCTACGACCTGATGGACCTGGAGCCGCACTACGCCGAGCTGCGTGCCATCCACCCGGCCACGCTGGACGGTTCGCGCGACAAGCTGCACTGGTTCCTGTGCGGCTGGCTGGGTGGGCCCGATCTCTACATCCAGCGTTACGGCCACCCGCGGCTGCGCGCGCGCCACCTGCCCTACCGCATCACCGTGCGCGAGCGCGACCAGTGGATGGCCTGCATGATCCAGGCGATGCAGGAGCGCGAGCTCGAAGCCGCGCTGGCCCAGCGCCTGGCCGAGGCCTTCTTCGGCACCGCCGACTGGATGGTGAACCAGGCGGGGCCGCCGGCAGCTTAGTCGTCGTCGTCGTCGCCGCCGGGTTGCGTGTGGGCCGCGCCGGCTGCGCCCCAGGCGGGCACCAGCCCTTGTGGCGCCAGCTGCCAGCGCCACACGCCGAAAGCCAGCACCGCCAGCACCAGCAGCAGGGCCAGGCTGCGGTGCGGCTTCTTCACCACGTCGGGCCCCGGCCCTGCCACCGTGCCGCTGAGCATGGGCGCAGCCAGGTTCTGGCGCCGCGACAGGCTCCAGGCCGCCACGAGCGCCAGGTGCCCCAGCACCACGGCCAGCATCGCGTTGCCGAAGAACTCGTGCACCTCCTCGAAGGCATCGCCCCAGTCGTTGTAGGTGGCGTAGCCGCTCAGTGCGAGGGGCCCTGCCAGCACCAGCAGCGCCGCCACCGAGGCGGCCAGCAGCAGGTGCTGGCCCGGCCGCGCGAGCAGCGCCTGCCACTGGCCCGCCTTCAGCGCATGGAGCGTGCTGCGCCCCCAGGCCGGGGCGCCGGCCAGCTTGCGCAGCAGCGCGCCCAGCCGTGCGTGGCGCGGGCCGAACAGGCCGTAGAGCACGCGGAAGGCCAGCAGCCCGGCCAGCGTGTAGCCCAGCGTGACGTGCATGGCGCGCCAGCGTTCACCTTCTGCAGTGAGGTAGGCACCGAAAAAGCTGAGAGCGAAGAGCGCATGGAAGACACGCGTGGGCACGTCCACCACGCGGCGCCGTGGCGCGGAGGTGGTGGCCGTGCCGGTGGGCAGGGGGAGGGCGGTCATGGCAGGGGCCTTTCAGTCGTGCCAGGCGCGGCGCTGCTGGGCGCTGAGGCCGGCGGGGAGGGTGAGGGCGTCGTCGTCGAACACGCCGCGTTCGGCGCCGGCGTGGCAGGCGCTGCAGTTCGCCGCGCTCTTCACGCTGGGCAACTGCCAGGTCGCCGCGGCCACGCGGCGGTGCTTGCGCTCGAACCAGGCCGAGCGCGTGATGCGGTCTTGCGGCGGCTCTTCGGCCACGCGTTTGTAGGTGCCGGCGTGGGCCAGCAGCCAGCGCTCGATCTGCTGCGTGGCGGCGGCATCCAGCGCGGCTTCGGTACCGTAGTGCCGGCCCAGGCCGCCCATCAGGCGCTGCCAAGAGCGCGCCGGCAGCAGGCCCGGTGCGTAGGGTGTGTGGCAGGCGCCGCACTCCTGCGCATACATCGGCGGCACCTGGGCTGGCATGAGGCGGCCACCGTCGGCCGCGGCCGGGCCGCCGAGCAGCAGGCCGCCGGCGGCGGCGAGGAAGGCGATGTGGCGTTTCATGGCGCGGGCTCCGGCGGTCCTGGTCATGGTTTGAGGGCGATGAGGTAGGCCAGCACGTCGGCCTTCTCGGCGGCGCTGCACTCGCGTTGCAGCACGTCCTTGCAGTTGCGGCGGAACCACTTGTCGGCCTTGGCCGCGTCGGTGAAGGCCTGTGCGTTGGCCGCCGGCGCCAGGGGCTCGATGGCCTTGCCGGTGCTGGCATGCTTGCCCGGGCGCAGGGGCGGGTTGCCGTGGCACGCGGCACAAGACCACTCCCCGCCATGCCGGCTGGTGAAGAACTGGCGCCCGCGCTCGGCCTGGCCGGGGGCGCCGGCTTCGGTGGCCCAGCGTTGCAGTTGCTGGGCTGGGGTGGTGTCGGCGGCGGCGCTGGTGCCGCACAGCCATGCCAGCGCGAAAGCGGCGCAGAGCCGCAGGGGGTGTTGGGTTTGTCGTTGCATGCGGCCATTCTTGAAAGCAGCGCGTGAACCGATGCTGAAGCGCGCGTTCATCGGGCGTTCAGCTTCGGCGGCCGACAATGCCTGCGTGTTCACCGCTCCCTCTCTGTTGCGGCCTGCAGCGCGGTGCCTGCTGCTGACCTGCCTCTTGCCGGCCCTGCACGGCGCTGCGCTGGCCGGTGGTGACGCGCGCGACCACGAACGTGCCCGCGCCGCCGTGCAGGCCGGCGAGGTGATGCCGCTGCCGCAACTGCTGCAGAAGCTGCAGCGCAGCCACCCGGGCCAGGTGCTGGAGCTGGAGCTGGAGCGTGAAGACGGCCGCTGGGTCTATGAGGTGAAACTGCTGCAGGCCCAGGGCCGGCTGATGAAGCTGGCGGTGGACGCAGCCACGGGCGAGGTGCTGACCGCAGCGCGCAAGCGCGAGCGCAAGGATGAGCGCCCGGGTGAGAGCAAGCCCGAGCGCCCGGCCGCCCCCGTGCAGCCCCGCCCGCCAGAGCGCTCGCGCTGAGTACGTCCGGTCGGCCTTCACACGCATGCGCCTCCTGCTCGTTGAAGACGACTCCACGCTGCGCGCGCAGCTGCGCACGGGCCTGCAGGCCGCCGGCTACGCCGTCGACGAAGCCGACAACGGCATCGACGCCCACCACCTCGGCGCGCACGAGGCCTTCGACGCCGTGGTGCTCGACCTCGGCCTGCCGCAGCTCGACGGCTTGAGCGTGCTCCAGCGTTGGCGCGAAGCGGGGCTCACGCTGCCCGTGCTCATCCTCACCGCGCGCGACGGCTGGGCCGAGAAGGTGGCTGGCATCGACGCCGGCGCCGACGACTACCTCACCAAGCCCTTCCACCTGGAGGAACTGCTGGCCCGTCTGCGCGCGCTGATCCGCCGCGCGCAGGGTCTGGCTTCGCCAGTGCTGCGCGCCGGTGCGGTGGCGCTGGACACACGCAGCAGCCGCGTCACCATCGACGGCCGGCCGCTGGTGCTGACGAGCCTGGAGTTCCGGCTGCTCGCCTACCTGATGCACCGCCCGGGCAGCGTGGTCTCGCGCACCGAGCTCAGCGAGCACCTCTACGCGCAGGATGCCGACCGCGACTCCAACACCATCGAGGTCTTCATCGGCCGCCTGCGCCGCAAGCTGCCGCCCGCGCTCATCGAAACCGTGCGCGGCCTGGGCTACCGGCTGGTGCCGCCGCCGTGATGCCGGGCCGTGCTTTCTCTCTGCGCTTCCGGCTGCTGGCGGCCACGGTGGGCGCGCTGGCGCTGGCGCTGGTGCTGGCCGGCGTGCTGCTCGGCGGCCTGTTCCGCGAACACGTGATGCGCCAGCAAATGCAGGCGCTGACCACACAGCTCGACCAGCTCACCGCACGCCTGGAGTTCGACGCCGCGGGCCGGCCCCTCATCGACCCCACGGCGCTCAGCGACCCGCGCTGGCAACGCCCGCTGGGCGGCCTGTACTGGCAGGTGGATGCGGTGGTCGCAGGGCCTTCGGCCAGCGCGCCGCAGCGCGGCGTGCTGCGCTCCCGCTCCTTGTGGGACGGCGTGCTGGCCGCGCCCGCCGACCACCCGGCCGATGGCGAGTTGCACGTGCACGAACTGCCCGGCCCTGACGGCGCGCCGCTGCTGCTGGTCGAGCGCGCCGTGCAGCGCGCCGCCGCCGGCAGCCCTGCATGGCGGCTGATGGTGGCGGGCGAACTGCGCGAGACGCAGGCCGCCGTGGCCCGCTTCCACGGCGTGCTGGCGGTCTCGTTGTTGGCCCTGGGGCTGCTGCTGTGCGCAGCCGCCTGGGCGCAGGTGGCCATCGGCCTGGCGCCGTTGCGGGTGCTGCAAGCCGGGCTGGCCGACGTGCTGGCCGGCCGCCAGCCGCGCCTGCACGGGCGCCACCCGGCCGAGGTGCAGCCGCTGGTGGACCACTTCAACGCCGTGCTGGACCGCAACGCCGAGGTCGTGGCGCGCGCCCGCACGCAGGCGGGCAACCTGGCTCATGCCATCAAGACGCCACTGGCCGTGCTGTCGCAGGCCGCAGCCGCCGCGCCCGACGCGCCGTGGGCCCCGCTGGTGGCCGAGCAAGTGAGCGTGGCGCGCCGGCAGGTCGACTGGCACCTGGCCCGTGCCCGGGCTGCGGCGGCGCAGGGCCTGCCCGGCGCGCACGTGCTGCTGCAGCCAGCGGTGGACGGCCTGCTGCGTGTGATGGGCCGGGTGCACGCTTCGCGTGAACTGCAACTGAAGGCCGTGGCCGTGCCGGCGGACGCGGCCTTTGCCGGTGAGGTGGAAGACCTGCAGGAGATGCTGGGCAACCTGCTCGACAACGCCTGCCAGTGGGCGCGGCACTCGGTGCAGGTGGGCGTCGAGGTGGTGCCCGCCGAGCCGGGCAGTGCCGCCCACAGCCGGCACCGCTTGCGCATCACCATCGACGATGACGGCCCCGGCATCGCGCCCGAACGCCGCGCCACCGTGCTGGCACGCGGCGCACGGCTGGACGAGAGCGTGCCCGGCAGCGGGCTGGGTCTGGCCATCGTCGACGAACTGGTGGGCTTGTACGGGGGGCGCCTGCAACTGAGCCAGTCGCCGTCGGGTGGCCTGCGGGCGGTGGTGGAACTGCCAGCGGCTTGAGCGCCTGGCACCGGCCTACACTCGCAGGCGTGAACGACAGACATCCCGGCGACGCGGCCCCCCGCGCCAGCCCTCGCGCCACCTCAGGCAGGAGCCCCGCGTGAACCCGATCCTCCACCGCCGTTGGCGAAACCTGGGCCTGGCCCTGGGCACGGGCCTGCTGAGCGCCTGCGTGGTGGTGCCGCAAACCCGCGAGGTCTACGACGCCGACTGCAAGGTGATGAAGCGCCAGATGACGCTGCAGACGGCGCAGCTCGGCGGCTTCCAGAGCTGTGGCGACGACGCCTGCAAGGCGCTGCTGGTGGCTGCCGGCGCGGTGACGGCGGCCTCGGCGGTGGTCTCGGGCAGCGTGGCGCTGGTGGGCAACATGATCTTCTGGTTCGAGCGCCAGGGCCAGTGCGCGCGGGTGGCCTCGCCCCCACCCACCTCGCCGGCCGGGACCTCTGCCGCAGCGCCTGCTGCCGGCGCGATGGCGGCGCCGCAGTCCGAAGGCGCCGCTTCGGCGCCGGCCCTGCCGAACTGAGGCCTGCGGCCCGCCGGCGTCAGCCGACGGTGCCGGCCAGCAGCACGATCAGCGCCCCGGCGCCGCCTTGCGGGCCGCTGGCCTGTGCGAAGGCGATGACCTCGTTGCGCTGGCCCAGCCAGCGCTGCACCTTGCCCTTGAGCACCGGCTCGCGGCCGGGCGAGCCGTGGCCCTTGCCGTGCACCACGCGCAGGCAGCGGTGGCCGCGCATCACCGCCGTGCGCACGAAGGCCGAAAGCGTTTCTCGTGCTTCCTCCCGGCGCAGGCCGTGCAGATCGAGTTCGGCCTGGATGGCCCAGTGCCCGCGCCGCAGCCGCGTGACGACATCGGGCCCCACGCCGCTGCGGCGGAAACTCAGGCCGTCGTCGGTGAGCAGCAGCGATTCGATGTCCACCTCGTCGGACAGCGCCTCCTGCAGCGCGGCCTGCTCGTCCAGCAGGCGCTGGCGGGGCTCGGGCGACGGGCGGGGCAGCGAGGGCGGGGCCCGGTCGCTGGGCGGCAAAGGCGTCACCGGGCCCACGGCGTCGGCAAACAGCCGGCGCGCGCGCTCGGCCGCCAGGCGCGCGGCCTTCTCCTGCGCGGCGCGTTCGGCCGCCAGGCGCTCACGTTCGCGCAGCGCGGCGCGCACGTCCTTCAGCGCCTCCAGGCCCCGGCGGCGGGCCATCGCTTTCCCATCCGCCTTCACACCAGCCCCCGCTCGGCCATCGAGACCACCTGGCCGCGCCCCACCACCACGTGGTCGAGCACGCGCACGTCCACCAGCTGCAGCGCGCTCTTCAGCGTCTGCGTGAGGTACTCGTCGGCGCGCGAGGGCTCGGCCACACCCGAGGGGTGGTTGTGCGCCAGCACCACGGCGCCAGCATTGAGCTGCAGCGCGCGCTTGACCACCTCGCGCGGGTAGACGCTGGTTTGCGTGAGCGTGCCGCGGAAGAGTTCTTCCAGCTGCAGCAGGCGGTGCTGGGCATCGAGGAACAGCACCGAGAAAACTTCGTGCGGGCGGCCCGCGAGGTTCAGCGCCAGGTAGTCCTTCACACGCGCCGGGCTGTCGAACACGGGCGCGGCGGCCAGCTGCTGGGCCAGCGCGCGGCGCGCCATCTCCATCACCGCCAGCAGTTCGGCACGCTTGGCCGGGCCGAGGCCCTTCACGCCCTGCAGAGTCTCGGGGGTGGCGTTCAGCAGGCCGGCGTAGCCCTGGCACTGGGCCAGCACGTCGTCGGCCATGGCCACCACGCTGCGGCCGCGGTAGCCGGTGCGCAGCAGCAGGGCCAGCAGCTCGGCATCGCCCAGCGCAGCGGCACCGCGGGCGAGCAGCTTCTCGCGCGGGCGCTGGTCGGCGGGCAGGTGCTTCATGGGCGGGCCGGGCGGGGCTGGAAGGGGAGGTGCAAGGGGGAAAGAGGCGGCTCTTAGAATCTGCAGGCAGTCTATGCCAGGGGTGCCTTCGGGCGTCCCGCCCGGCGGCATGCCCCCAGACGGTGGCACCCCGGCCTACCGCTTCCACCGAGCTCACCCTCCGGCCCCGCCTTGAACCTCGTCCAGCCCGGCTCCTTCCTGACCCTGCACTACCGCCTGTCGGGCCCCGACGGCGCCACCGTGGTCAACACCTTCGACGACAAGCCGGCCACGCTGTCGTTGGGCACGGGCCAGCTCGCGCCAGCCATCGAAGAGCGCCTGCTCGGCCTGGCCGAGGGCACGCACACGCAGTTCGAGCTGCCGGCCGGCGCCGCCTTCGGCCCGCGCAACCCCGAGATGCTGCAGCGCGTGAAGCTGAGCCTGCTGCACCAGCTGGGTGAGCCCGATGCCGAGTACCAGGTGGGCGACGTGGTGGAGTTCCCCACGCCCGACGGCCAGGGCAGCTATGCCGGCGTCGTGCGCGAGACGGGCAGCACGGGCGGTGAGCCCTGGCTGCTTTTTGATTTCAACCACCCGCTCGCCGGCCAGCCCGTGCGCTTCGAGGTGAAACTGCTGGGGGTGCTGTGATCACCGACAAGAACGGCGAAGTGCTGCTGGCCGAACCGCGCGGCTTCTGCGCGGGCGTGGACCGTGCCATCGAGATCGTCGAACGCGCGCTGCTGAAGTTCGGCCGCCCGATCTACGTGCGCCACGAGATCGTGCACAACACCTACGTGGTGAATGACCTCAAGGCCAAGGGTGCCATCTTCATCGAAGACCTGGCTGACGTGCCGCCCGGCGCCACGCTGGTGTTCAGTGCGCACGGTGTGAGCAAGGCCGTGCGGGTGGAGGCGGCGCAGCGTGGCTTCCAGGTCTTCGACGCCACCTGCCCGCTGGTGACGAAGGTGCACGTGGAGGTGGCCAAGCTCGCCAAAGAGGGCTTCGAGTTCATCATGATCGGCCACAAGGGCCACCCCGAGGTGGAAGGCACCATGGGCCAGCTCAGCGACGGCATCTACCTCGTGGAAGACGTGCCCGATGTCGTGAAGGTGAAGCCGCGTGGCGACAAGCTGGCGGTGGTGACGCAGACCACGCTGAGCGTGGACGACGCGGCGGCCATCCTGGCCGAAGTGAAGCGCCTCTTCCCGCACGTGCGCGAGCCCAAGAAGCAGGACATCTGCTACGCCACGCAGAACCGGCAGGACGCCGTGAAGGTGCTGGCGCCCAAGGTCGACGTGGTCATCGTGGTGGGCAGCCCCACCAGCAGCAACAGCAACCGCCTGCGCGAACTGGCCGAGCGCCTGGGCACCGAGGCGCACATGGTCGAAGGCGCGCAAGACCTGCAGGAAAGCTGGTTCGAAGGCCGCCAGCGCGTGGGCCTGACGGCCGGCGCCAGCGCGCCCGACGTGCTGGTGCAGGCCGTCATCGACCGCCTGCGCGAGTTCGGCGCCACCAGCATCCGCAACATGGACGGCGTGGTGGAAGACGTGCACTTCCCGCTGCCGCGCGGCCTGGGCCACCGCAGCATGGCCGACGTGCCGGTCTCCCGATCCTGACAACCGCCGCTGCCCTGCCCCTGGCATGACAACGGCGCCCCGCAGGCGCCGTTTTCTCGTGCCGAACCCTCTGCCGACAGACACACCGCATCCAAGGACACCGCCATGCTCGACCCCAACCTGCTGCGCCGCGAGCTCGACACCGTGGTGGCGCAACTGCAGCGCCGCAAGAACCCCCAGCCCTACCTCGACGTGGCGCGCTACGGCGCGCTGGAAGCCGAGCGCAAGGCCATCCAGACCGAAACCGAGCAGCTGCAAGCCCAGCGCAACGCCGCCAGCAAGCAGATCGGCATGCGCAAGGGCAAGGGCGAAGACACCACGGCGCTGATGGCCGAGGTGGCCGGCATCGCCGACCGCCTGAAGGCCGGTGCCGAGCGGCTCGATCAACTGCAGGCCGAACTGCTGGCGCTGCAGCAGGGCCTGCCCAACCTGCCGCAGGCCGACGTGCCCGAAGGCGCCGACGAGACCGGCAACGTCGAGCAGCGCCGCTGGGGCACGCCTGGCACCTACGACTTCACGCCGCGCGACCACGTCGACATCGGCGCCGCGCTGGGCATGGATTTCGAAACCGGCGCGCTGCTCAGCGGCAGCCGCTTCACCTTCCTGCGCGGGCCCATGGCGCGGCTGCACCGGGCGCTGGCCCAGTTCATGCTCGACAAGCAGACGCTGGAGCACGGCTACACCGAGTGCTACACGCCCTACATCGTCAACCGCGAGGTGCTGGAAGGCACGGGCCAGCTGCCCAAGTTCAAGGAAGACATGTTCTGGGTCAGCCGCGGTGGCGACGAGACGCAGACCGAGCAGTACCTCATCAGCACCAGCGAGATCAGCCTCACGAACACGGTGCGCGAGCGCATCCTGGAGGCCGAGGCCCTGCCCATCAAGCTGACGGCGCACAGCCCCTGCTTCCGCAGCGAAGCGGGCAGCGCCGGGCGCGACACGCGCGGCTTGATCCGCCAGCACCAGTTCGACAAGGTGGAGATGGTGCAGGTCACCACCCCCGAGACCAGTGCCGCGGCGCTGGAGCAGATGGTGGGCCACGCCGAGGCCGTGCTGCAGGCGCTGGAGCTGCCCTACCGCGTGGTGCTGCTGTGCACCGGCGACATGGGTTTCGGCAGCCAGAAAACCTACGACCTGGAGGTGTGGCTGCCGGCGCAGAACACCTACCGCGAGATCAGCAGCTGCAGCAACTGCGGTGATTTCCAGGCCCGGCGCATGCAGGCGCGTTTCCGCAACGCGAGCGGCAAGACCGAGTTCGTGCACACCCTCAACGGCAGCGGCCTGGCCGTGGGCCGCGCGCTGGTGGCAGTGCTCGAGAACCACCAGCAGGCCGATGGCTCGGTGCGCATTCCTGCCGCGTTGCGCCCCTACATGGGCGGCGCCGAGGTGCTGCGCGCGGCCTGAGCCTGTCGGCACGGGCGAGGCCTGGGCTAGAATGCGTGGCTTCGCTTGACGCGAGACCACAGGCCGGTGCTGCAGCGCCAGCCCCGGAACATCGGAGAGATGGCAGAGTGGTCGAATGCACCGGATTCGAAATCCGGCGTACTGGTCCTCCAGTACCGAGGGTTCGAATCCCTCTCTCTCCGCCAGTGATGCCCGGGGCCGTGTGCCCGGCCGCTGCAGAATCCCTGCCCTGATGCGCGCCCCCGACTCCACCCCCTGCACCCGGCTGTCGGTGCCGGCCGCCTTGCTTGCCGGTGTGCTCCTGGCCGCTTGCGCCACGCCGGCGGTCGATGTGGTGCCTGTGCCGTCCAATCCTGCCGAGTTCATCACCTGGGATTGCGCACGCCTGCACGACGAGCGCGATGCTGTGCAGCAGCGTGCAGCCGATGTCGCCTGGGCCGTGGACGAACGCGCCGGCAACAACATCCTGGCGCTCGGCATGGGCGTGGCGGTGTTCTGGCCCGCCATGCTGGCCTTGCGGCCCGAGGGACTGGAGCATGCTGAACTGGCTCGGCTGAAGGGCCGATTCGAGGCGCTCGAAGCCGCGGCCGCGCAGAAGAACTGCCCACCGCCTGGCGTCGAACTGCCCGCTGCGCGCATGGCCGCTCTGCCGCTGGCCTTGGGCGAGCACCTGGTCTACGAAGACCGGCCGCGCGCCCGCGGGCCGGCCACCGAATGGGCGCTGCAGGTCGGCGCCTTGCGCCGCACCGAAACCGAGTACCGCCGCCGCGCCGACGGCAAGCCGCCCGCCGCCGCGCCCACCGGCACCTGGCTGCAAGACCGGGCCGGCAACATCACCCAGGCGCCCGACGGTGCCCTGAGCTGGCCGCGCCTGCTGCGTGGCGAGCTGAGCTTGGGCGCGGTGACGGCCGGCGAGATGCGCGTGGTGGGTGATGCCTACACCCGCGCGCGACTGCGTGGCCAGGTGGTGGCCGTGGGGCCGCAGACCGTGGCCGGGCGTCGCTTCGATGTGATCGTGCTCGAGCTTTTCGGCGATGCCCAGCGTGGCGACACCACCACGCGGGTGGACGGCGCGATGGTGATCGACCGTGCCAGCGGCGTGCTGCTGCGCCTGGACCTGCGCAGCGCGATCAGCGAGTTCTCGTTGCAGCGGCGCCTGGTGCGCGTGGAGGCCGCGGCGCCGGCTGGCGGCGGTTGAGCCCCGCGTTCGCCCGCCGCGGCAGGACACACATCTTTACCGGGCCCGCACAGCCGCGATACCGCCGGCCCGCACAGTCCATCCCATCGACCACCCTGAGGATGACGCTGATGAACACCCGCCCCGCCGCCTTCGCCCCCCGCCCCGCCCTGCGCTTGATGGCCGCCACGGTGTTGGTGGCCCTGGCCGCAGCCACCGCCCAGACCGCGCAGGCCCAGCCTGCCGGCGAGCCCCACGGTCCGCGTCACGGCATGCGCCACGGCGGCCCCGACATGGGCCTGGACAACCCGCGCATGGTCGAGCGCATGCTCGATGCCGTCAGCGCCAGCGCCGATCAACGCGCGCAGGTCAAGCAACTGACCGATGCTGCGCGCGCCGAGATGCGGGCGCAGCACGACTCGGGCCGCCAGCTGCGCGAGCAGAGCGCTGCGCTCTTCGCCCAGCCCACGGTGGACGCCCGCGCCGCCGAGGCCCTGCGCCAGCAGATGATGGCCCGCCACGACCAGGCCAGCAAACGCCATCTGCAGCTGATGCTGGACATCAGCCGCGTGCTCACGCCCGAGCAGCGCAAGCTGCTGGCCGACCGCATGCTGCAGCGCCGCGCGATGGTGGAGAAGCAGCGCGGCGAGAAGGGCCCGCGCCCCGCCGCTGGCACCAAGCCGCAGACTTGAGTCTTGGTGCGGGCGGGCAGGCGCTATGCTGAAGCGCAGCCTGCCCCACGCGCCCTGCCGAGATGCCGATGAGCCGACTGCTCCTGATCGACGACGACACCCGCCTCACCGACATGGTGGGCGGCTACCTGCGCCAGAACGGCTACGAGGTCGAGACCGCCGGCTCGCTGGCCGCCGGCCGCGAACGCCTGAAGCACACGCCGCCCGACGCGCTGCTGCTCGACCTGATGCTGCCCGACGGCGACGGCCTCGACTTCACGCGCGAGCTGCGCAGCGACGCACGCTTGCGTCGCCTGCCGCTGTTGATGCTGACGGCACGCGGCGAGCCCATGGACCGCATCGTCGGCCTGGAGCTGGGCGCCGACGACTACCTGCCCAAGCCCTTCGAGCCGCGCGAGCTGCTGGCCCGGGTGAAGGCCTTGCTGCGCCGCGCCGCGCCCGAGGCGGGTGACGACGAGGTGCTGCGCTTCGGCCGCCTGGAAGTGGACCTGGGCGCGCGCCAGGCCCGCCTGGCCGGCCAGGCCTGCGACCTCACCAGCCACCAGTTCGAGCTGCTGACGGTGCTGGCGCGCAGCCCCGGGCGCGTGCTCTCGCGCGACCAGATCATGGACGCGCTGAAGGGCCACCCGCTGGAAGCCTTCGACCGCAGCATCGACGTGCACATCTCGCGCATCCGCGCCCTCATCGAAGACGACCCGAAGAACCCCAAGCGCGTGCTGACGGTGCGGGGCGCGGGCTACGTCTTCGCGAAGAAGCAGGACGCCGAGGCTTGAAGGCCGCTGCGGTCCACCGCTTGGGCGTGATGCCCGGTCCCTGAGATGCGTTCGCTCTACGTCCGCATCTACCTCACGGTGCTGGCCGTGCTGGCGCTGTTCGCCGGCATCTCGGGCTGGGTGGTGCAGCGCCACCTGGAGGGCCAGCGCGAAGAGCAGCGCCAGGTCATGCAGAGCGCGGTGCGTGAACGTGCCGAGGCCTGGGCCGAACTGCTGCAGCGTGCGCTGCCGCCGCCCGAAGCCTCGCGCGAGGCGCAGACCGAGGCGCTGCGCGAGTGGTCGCAGCGCCTGCGCCTGCCGATGGCGCTGGACGATGCCGAAGGGCGCCGCATCGGCGCTTCCGACAGCTTTCTGCGCCGCGAGGCCGAGAACCCCGGGGGCGTCGGCGCCCGCGTGCAGCCGCTGCGCCTGGACGATGGCCGCACGCTGTGGGTGCCGCGCCTGGCCGGACTGGCCGGGGGCTTGCGCGCCGCGGCCGCCGCGCGCGGCCCGGGCGAGGCCCGCCCGCCCGATCGACCGCTGGCCTGGCTGCCGCCGGTGCCGGGCCTGCCCGGGGCCCCGACGGTAGGCGGAGGCTGGGGCCTGGTGGCCTTCCTGGTGGTGCTCTTCCTGGCCGTGGGCGCCGGTGCGTGGCCTGTGGTGCGCCGCCTCACGCGCCGGCTGGAGGCGCTGAAGCAGGGCGTGGAGGCCTTCGGTGCCGGCGCGTTGCACCAGCGGGTGGCCGAAGACGGCCGCGACGAGGTGGCGGCCGTGGGCGCCAGCTTCAACCGCGCGGCCTCGCGCATCGAGGCGCTGCTGCGTTCGCACCAGAGCCTGCTGGCCAATGCCAGCCACGAGCTGCGTTCACCGCTGGCCCGGCTGAAGATGGCCGTGGCCATGCTGGAAGACGCCGCACCACCGCAGCGCACGGCGCTGCGCAAGGAGATCGAGACCAACATCGCCGAGCTCGACGCGCTGGTGGAAGAGGTGCTGCTGGCCAGCCGCCTGGACGCCAGCGCCGTGCTCGAGGTGCGCGAGCCCGTGGGCCTGCTGGGCCTGGCCGCCGAAGAGGCCGCCCGCGTGGGCGCGCAGGTGCAGGGCGAAGACCTGAGCGTGCGCGGCGACGAACGCCTGCTGCGCCGCGCGCTGCGCAACCTGCTGGAGAACGCGCGCCGCTACGGCGGCGGCGACATCGAGGCCAGCGTGCGGGCGCTTGCAGGCGGCGGTGCCGAGCTGCGTGTGTGCGACCGCGGCCCCGGGGTGCCCGAGGCCTACCGCGAGCGCATCTTCGAGGCCTTCTTCCGCCTGCCCGGCCATGCCGAACGGGAAGGTGGCGTGGGCCTGGGGCTGAGCCTGGTGCGGCAGATCGCCGAGCGCCATGGCGGCCGCGTGCGCTGCGAGGCGCGCGAAGGGGGCGGCAGCTGCTTCGTGCTGACGCTGCCGGCGGGCTGACGTCTGCCCGCGGCCGGCAGCCTGCTCAGGCCGGGGCGGCCTGCTGGGCGTCGCGCTGCTGCCGCATCATCCACAGCATGAAGGCGCTCAGCGCCACGCCGGCCACCACCAGCCCGGCGGTCGCAGCCACCCAGTAACCGGGCGCGCCCTGCAGCGCGACGGGCACCTGACCGCTGACGTTGAAGGCCAGCTGGTAGCCGCCGCCCAGCCCCACGCCCCACAAAGCGGCCACGTAGATCAGCACCGGCACCGTGGCGATCTTGTAGGCGCGCAGCACGAAGGCGGCAATCGTCTGCGCCGCGTCGGCCACGTGGAAGACGGCCAGCCAGGCCACCAGTGGCAGCGCCGCGGCCAGCACGGCGGCGTCTTGCGAGTACAGGCCCAGCACCGGCGCGCGCAGCACGTAGACGGCCGCACCCATCACCGCCGCGATGGCACAGCCCAAGGCCAGGCCGTGCCAGCCCAGGCGGCGCGCGTCGGCGTGGTCGCCGGCGCCGATGCGCTGCGCCACCAGCGTGCCGGTGGCATTGGCCAGGGCCAGCGGCATCATGAACAGCAGCGAGACCATGTTGACGACGATCTGGTGCCCGGCCACCGGCGTGGTGCCCAGCCGCGCGATGAAGATGGCCATGAAGGCGAAGCCCGTCACCTCCACCAGGATGGCCGCGCCCATGGGCACACCCAGGCGCAACATGGCCAGCAGGCGGGCGCGCTCGGGCCGGTGCAGGCCGTGGCCCGTGAGCGCGAAGCGTTGGTAGTAGGGGTCGCGCCGCACCAGCATGAAGGCGGCCAGCGCCTGCGCCCACATCGCCAGCGCGGTGGCGATCCCGCAGCCCGTGACGCCGAGCGCCGGCAGTCCGATCGAAGGCACGCCGAAGACCAGTGCCGTGCTCAGCGGCACCTTCAGCGCCAGGCCGCCGAGCTGCAGCACCATCACCGCCTTGGGCCGCGACACGGCGGTGTTGAAGGCGCGGTACACCGTGAACAGCAGCGAGGCCGGCAGCGAGAAGGCCAGCGCCAGCAGGTAGCCGCGCACCTTCTCGCCCACCTCGGGGCTGGCCTGCGCCAGCGCGAGGAAAGGCGCCGGAAAGACCAGCAGCGTGCTGCCCAGCAAGGCCAGCGCGAAGGCGATCCACAGCGCCTGGTGCACCTCGTGCCCGGCCTCGGCATCGCGGCCGGCGCCGTGCAGCTGGCCGACGATGGGTGCCAGCGCCATCAGCACGCCCATGAAGCCGATGAAGACGGTGATGTAGGCCGCCGAGCCCACCGCCAGCGCGGCCAGGTCGTTGGCGCCGGCGCGGGCCACCAGCAGCGTGTCGATGGTGGCGAAGGCCAGCACCGAGACCTGGCCGATGAACACCGGCCAGGCCAGCGGCACGATGCGGCGCAGGCTGTCGGCCCAGCGCGCCGTTCGTGCGGCGCGGGCCGACGCGGTGGTGCCGGCCTGCCGCGTCAAGCGCCGGGGGCCGCGGGCGGCGCGAAGGCCTCGGCCGGTGGGTGGTCGGCGCCGCTGGCGCGCTGCGCGCGTTCGGCGTAGCGGTTGAAACGCCAGGCCGTGCCTTCCATGGTGATGCGGCGCCAGACGCTGCGTTTCTCGCCCGGCGTGTAGGCCGGCCAGTGCTGCACCTCGTCGAAGCTGCGGCCGCAGCCCTTGCAGGTTTCGTCACCCTGGCTGGTGCTGCAGATGGCGATGCAGGGCGCGTCGGGCGTGGTGCTGTACCAGGCCAGCCAGGCTTCCTTCGCGCGGCGCGGCATGCTGGCTTCGTCGCACAGCGTCTCGCGGTAGTACACCATCAGCGCGTACACCTCGGCCAGCGCACGCACCTCGGCGCAGGCGCTGATGCCATCGGGCGAGGGTGAGCGCTCTCGCCACCAGTTGATGGCGGCTTCGATGTCGGTGATGTGGAGGCCGGCCATGGGGTGCGGGGGAGGGGGCGGTGAGTGTACCCAGGCCCCCGCCGGCCTGCAGATGGCCGGTGTGCGGCGCGGGCTGGGCTCAGCCGGCGGTGGCGGGCGTGGGGGCGTAGCCGGCGGCCGTGAGCGCGGCCGCGAGCGTGGCTGGGGGTACGTGGCTGTCGATCTGCACGCTGTGGCTGGCGAGGTCGGCCTTCACCTGCGCCGCGGGGTCGGCGGCGAGTACGGCTTCGGTGATGCTGCGCACGCAGTGGCCGCAGGACATGGCGGGAATCTGGAAGATGGTCATGGTTTATTGCGCTCCATGGGCTTGATGTGAGGCAGAAGGGCGCCAAGTCAAGCTGCCTATCATGCCCTTCGTCCCTGCGAGCGCTTGCCGTCCCCTTTCATGAACACCTCCACCCTGGCCGCTGCGGCGCCCCCCACCGCCGCCGGCCCCTGGCGTGAACTGCGTTTCGCGGTGGGCGGCATGAGTTGCGCCTCTTGCGTGGGCCGTGTCGAGAAAGTGGCCCTGGCCCAGCCTGGCGTGGCCGCGGCCAGCGTCAACCTCGCCAGCGAGGTGCTCACGGTGCAGGTGCGGCCCGGCTTCGACGCGCACATGCTGCAGGCGGCGGCCACGAAGGCCGGCTACCCGCTTTCGATCAGCACGCTGACGCTGGGCGTGGAAGGGATGAGTTGCGCCTCTTGCGTGGGCCGCGTGGAAAAGGCCTTGGCGCCGCAGCCTGGCGTGCTTGCGGTGAGCGTGAACCTGGCCAGCGAAACGGCCACCGTCACGCTGGCCGCCGGCCCCGACGCCGCCAACCGCGCCGCGCTGGTCGCGGCGCTCAAGAAGGCCGGGTACGGCCTGCGCGCCCCCGCCGCTGGCGAGGCCGCGGCAGGTAAGGGCGCCGCCCCGGCACGGCGCCTGACCGACGGCTGGCGTGTGGTCATCGCTGCGCTGCTGAGCGCGCCGCTGGTGCTGCCCATGCTGCTGCAGCCCTTCATGCCCGATGCGCACCTGATGCTGCCCGGCCTCTGGCAGCTCGCCCTCTCAGCGCCAGTGCAGTTCTGGCTGGGCGCGCGCTTCTACCGCGCCGGCTGGGGCGCCTTGCGTGCCGGCACCGGCAACATGGACCTGCTGGTGGCCCTGGGCACCAGCGCCGCCTTCGGGCTGAGCCTGTGGCTGCTGGCGCAGGCCGGCTGGGGCGGCATGCCGCACCTCTACTTCGAGAGCTCGGCCGTCGTCATCACGCTCGTGCTGCTGGGCAAGTGGCTGGAAGCGCGCGCGCGGCGCCAGACCACCGCGGCCATCCGGGCGCTGCAGGGCCTGCGCCCCGAGACCGCGCGCGTGCGCAGGCCCGGGGGTGACGTGGATGTGCCGCTGGCCGAAGTGCAGCCCGGCGACCTGGTGGTGGTGCGCCCCGGCGAACGCGTGGCCGTGGACGGCGTGGTGCTGGAAGGCGAGAGCGAACTCGACGAAGCGCTGATCAGCGGCGAGAGCCTGCCCGTGCCGCGCGGCCCCGGCAGCGCGGTGACGGGCGGCGCCGTCAACGGCAATGGCCTGCTGCTGCTGCGCACCACCGCGGTGGGCGCCGAGACCGTGCTCGCGCGCATCGTGCGGCTGGTGGAAGCGGCGCAGGCCGGCAAGGCGCCCATCCAGCGCACGGTGGACCGTGTCAGCGCCGTCTTCGTGCCCGTGGTGCTGGGCATCGCGCTCGTCACGCTGCTGGCCTGGGGCCTGGGCACGGGCGATTGGGAACACGCACTCATCAACGCCGTGGCGGTGCTGGTGATCGCCTGCCCCTGCGCCCTGGGCCTGGCCACGCCGGCCGCGCTGATGGCCGGCACGGGCGTGGCGGCGCAGCACGGCATCCTCATCAAGGACGCGCAGGCGCTGGAAGCGGCGCACCGCCTGCGCGTCGTCGCCTTCGACAAGACCGGCACGCTCACAGAAGGCCGGCCCGCCCTGGTGGCCGCGGGCGCGGCCAATGACGACCGCGCCTCGCTCCTGGCCGTGGCCGCGGGCCTGCAGGCCGGCAGCGAACACCCGCTGGCGCGCGCCGTGCTGCAGGCGGCCCAAGCCGAAGCGGCGGGCCAGGTGATGATGAGCGGCGTGCGCGCCGTGCCCGGCCGCGGCGTGGCCGGCCGCGCCGGCGGGCCCGAGGGCCTGCTGGTGCACCTGGGCAGCCAGCGATGGATGCAGGAAAGCCGGGTGCCGCTGGACGCGGTGGCCGACGAGGTGGCGGCCCAGCAGACCCAAGGCCGCACCGTGAGCTACCTGGCCGCGATGGACGGCACGCCGCGCCTGCTGGGCTGGCTGGCCTTTGCCGATGCGCCCAAGCCGGGCGCTGCCGCGGCGGTGGCGCAGCTGCAGGCCCTGGGTGTGCAGGTGGTGCTGATCTCGGGCGATCAGCGCGCCAGTGCCGAGGGCGTGGCCGCGGCCGTGGGCATCACCGACGTGCGGGCCGAGGTGCTGCCGGCCGACAAGGCGCGCATCGTGGGTGAGCTGAAGCAGATCGGCCCGGTGGCGATGGTGGGCGACGGCATCAACGACGCACCGGCCCTGGCGGCCGCCGACGTGGGCCTGGCGATGAGCAACGGCCTGGGCTCGGGCAGCGACGTGGCCATGCACGCGGCCGGCATCACGCTGATGCGCGGCGACCCGGGTGGGGTGGCCGAGGCCATTGCCATCAGCCGCCGCACCACGGCCAAGATCCACCAGAACCTGTTCTGGGCCTTCGCCTTCAACAGCATCGGCATCCCGCTGGCGGCCTTCGGGCAGCTGAGCCCGGTGATCGCGGGTGGGGCGATGGCGCTGAGCAGCGTGTTCGTGGTGAGCAATGCGCTCTTGCTGCGGCGCTGGCCGGGCGCCGCCAGGAAGGCCTAGCGCCAGTTCAGACGCGCTCCAGCACCAGCGCGATGCCCTGACCGACGCCGATGCACATGGTGCACAGCGCATAGCGACCGCCGCTTCGGTGCAGCTGGTTCACCGCCGTGGTGGCCAGGCGCGCGCCGCTGGCGCCCAACGGGTGGCCCAGGGCAATGGCGCCGCCATTGGGGTTGACGCGCGGATCGTCGTCCTGCAGGCCAAGATCGCGCAACACCGCCAGGCCTTGCGCAGCGAAGGCTTCGTTGAGCTCGATCACGTCCATCTGCGCGAGCGTCAGGCCCGTGAGTGCCAGCACCTTGCGCGTGGCCGGTGCAGGGCCGATGCCCATCACGCGCGGCGCCACGCCGGCTGTGGCCATGCCCACGATGCGCGCGCGTGGCGTCAGGCCGTGCTGCGCGGCCGCGGCCTCGCTGGCCAGCAGCAGGGCGCAGGCGCCGTCGTTCACGCCGCTGGCGTTGCCGGCCGTCACCGTGCCCTCGGGCCGCACGATGGGCTTGAGCTTGGTCAGCGCCTCCATCGAAGTGGCACGCGGGTGTTCGTCCTGGCTGACGACCACCGCCTCGCCCTTCTTCTGCGGCAGCGTCACCGGGCAGATCTCGGCGTCGAAGAAGCCGGCCTGCTGCGCGGCCACGGCCTTCAGCTGGCTGGCGAGCGCCATGCGGTCTTGCGCCTCGCGTTCGATCTTCCAGTCCACGGCCACGTTCTCGGCCGTCTCGGGCATC
The DNA here is from genome assembly GCF_004016505.1 of Rubrivivax rivuli. GTDB lineage: Bacteria > Pseudomonadota > Gammaproteobacteria > Burkholderiales > Burkholderiaceae_C > Rubrivivax > Rubrivivax rivuli. The sequence goes on from NZ_SACR01000004.1 coordinate 77,158, forward strand.
GAATCGACGCCGTACTGCTCCTTCATCAGCTTGTTGACGAAGCGCCAGCCGATGGTGGTGTCGTACACGGCGTTGTCGCGGCTGAAGGCCGAGGTCGCCTTGGGCATCACGAAAGGCGCGCGGCTCATGCTCTCCACACCGCCTGCGATCATCAGCTGCGCTTCACCGGCCTTGATGGCGCGCGCAGCGCTGCCCACGGCATCGAGCCCGCTGCCGCACAGACGGTTGATCGTGGCGCCGGGTACGGCGATGGGCAGGCCGGCCAGCAACGCCGCCATGCGCGCGACGTTGCGGTTGTCTTCACCGGCCTGGTTGGCGCAGCCGTAGAGCACGTCGGCCACCGCCCCCCAGTCCACTTTCGGGTTGCGCGCCATCAGCGCCTTCAGCGGCAGCGCGGCCAGGTCGTCGGTGCGCACGGAAGACAGCGCGCCGCCGTAGCGGCCGAAGGGGGTGCGCTGGGCGTCGCAGATGTAGGCGTGGGTCATGTCAGGCGTTCTTCGTGGTGAGTGCGCGGCGTCGCAACCAAGGGCTCAAGCGATAGCGCTCGCCGCGGTAGTGTGTGTCCAGCGTGTCGATGAGCGCGGTCACTTCGGCGACGCTCCAGCGCGCCAGGAACTCGAAGGGCCCCGCGGGATAGTTCAGGCCCAGCTTCATGGCCGCATCAGCACCCTCGGGCGTGCACACGCCCTGCAGCACCGCATCGGCGCCTTCGTTGATCAGCATGCCCACGGTGCGCGCCACGACCAGGCCGGGCGTGTCGGCCATGGGCAGTGGCGCGAAGCCCAAGGCGGCCAGCCAGGCGTGGGCCTGCGTGCGCCACGCGGCGGGGCAGCTCTCGGCCACGGCCACCGCCACGGCGGTGCCGGGGGCGGTGCTGAACGGCCGGTCGAACACGGCGATGTCGCTGCGTTGCAAGTCGGCGGCGAGTTCGGTGGCCGTGCGGCCGTCGGTCAGCATGAGGCGCGCACCGTCCACTTCCAGGCCGGTCCAACCGCTGTTGCGCAAGCGTGCCGGGCCCCAGCCTTGCGGGGCCAGCGCCGCGGTGGCGGCTTGCTCCAGGTGGTCGGCGATGGGGCCCTCGCCATGCACCGTCACCTCGCGCGCGGTGGCGGGGGCTTCGGTCACGGCCACGGACAGGCCGGCGTTCTCGGGCTTGCCATCGCGGTAGCTGTAAAAGCCGCGCCCGCTCTTGCGGCCCAGCAGGCCGCCGGCCACCATCTCGGCCTGCAGCAGGCTGGGCATGTAGCGCTTGTCGAAGAAGTTGGCCGCGTAGACCGAGTTCGTCACCGCGAAGTTGGTGTCGTGGCCGATCAGGTCCATCAGCTCGCAGGGCCCCATGCGGAAGCCCGCGCCGCGCAGGCAGGCGTCCAGCACCGCGGGCGTGGCCGCCTGCTCCAGCAGCAGCGCCAGGGTCTCGGCGTAGTAGGGCCGGGCGATGCGGTTGACGATGAAACCCGGCGTGCTCTTCGCGTGTACCGGCGTCTTGCCCCAGGCGGCGCTCAGCTCGAAGAGGGCCTCGGCCACCGCGGGCTCGGTCTGCAGGCCCGAGACCACCTCCACCAGTTTCATCAGCGGCACGGGGTTGAAGAAGTGCATGCCCACCAGCCGGCCCGGGTGCTGCAGGCCGCCCGCGATGGCCGTGACGCTGATGCTGCTGGTGTTGGTGGCCAGCACGGTGCTGGCATCGCACAGGCCTTCCAGCTGCGCGAAGAGGGCGCGCTTGGCGTCGAGGTTCTCGACGATGGCTTCCACCACCAGCGCCACGCCAGCGGCTTCTTGCAGGGTGGCGATGGGCGTGATGCGCGCCAGCAGCGCCTGCACCGCGTCGGCCGACATGCGGCCCTTGGCCACCAGCGCATCCAGCGCGCCGGCCATCCTGGCCTTGGCTGCGGCTGCGGCGCCTTCGCGCGTGTCGAACAGGCGCACGGCGTGCCCGGCCTGCGCCGCCACCTGCGCGATGCCCGCGCCCATGATGCCCGCGCCCACCACGCAGACGGGGGCGCCACTCAGTTTGATCGTCATAACGGAATCCAGTTGGCGGGGCGCTTGCCCAGGAAGGCCGCGAAACCCTCGCGCGCCTCTTCGGTGCCGCGCACGCGGGCGATGGTCTGTGCCGTGAGTTCCACGGTCTCGGGCGTGATTTCGCCCACCGGCAGTTGCGCGAACAGCGTCTTGATCTCGCGCTGCGCGTTCGGGCCGCCGGCCAGTAACTGCAGCAGCATCTCGTCGACGGCGGCGTCCAGTTGTTCGGGCGCCACCACGCGCTGCACCAAGCCGAGGGCCAGCGCTTCGTCGGCGCCGATGCGTTCGGTGCTGAGCGCGAGCCGCCGCGCCTGGCGCTTGCCCACGGCCTGGATGACATAGGGCCCGATCACCGCCGGCAGGATGCCGAACTTGGCCTCGCTCACCGAGAAGCTGGCGCTGCTGGACGCGATGGCGATGTCGCAGGCCGCCGTGAGCCCGAAGCCCCCGCCGAGCGCGGCGCCCTGCACACGCGCCACCGTGGGTTTCGGCGAGGCTTCGATGCGCGCCAGCATGCCCGCGAAGCGCCGCGCATCGGCCACGTTCCATTCGAGGCTGGCGGTGCTGGCGCGCTGCATCCACTGCAGGTCGGCGCCGGCGCTGAAGTGCTTGCCCTCGCCGGCCAGCACGATGATGCGCACGCTGTCGTCTCCGATCAGCTGCGCGAAGGCGGCGTCCATCTCGCCGATCATGGCCTCGTCGAAGGCGTTGAAGACCGCCGGCCGGGCCATCGTCACCTGCGCCACGCCGGGGCGGCGCACTTCGATGCGCAGCGTCTCCATCAGTAGGTTTCCAGGTGCAGGCGGCCTTCGCGCTTCATCGAGGCGCCGACGGTTTCCCAATCGAGCCCGGCGTCCTTGGCGATGTCGCGCAGCGCCAGCACCACGCCTTCTTCCATGGCCTTCAGGCCGCAGACGTAGAAGTACGCGTTGGGGTCGGCCAGCAGTGGCGCCAGGTCGGCGGCGCGTTCGCGCATGGCGTCCTGAACGTAGCGCTTGGGCGCACCCGGCGTGCGGCTGTAGGCGAAGTTGCAGTCGATGAAGTCTTTCGGCAGGCCTTGCAGCGGGCCGAAGTAGGGCAGTTCTTCCTGCGTGCGGGCGCCGAAGAACAGCATCAGCTTGCCGCTCTCGAACCTGCCCGCACTGCGCAGGCGGCGCCGGTGCTCGGTCATCGCGCGCATGGGCGCCGAGCCCGTGCCGGTACAGATCATCACCAGGTGGCTCTTCGGGTGGTTGGGCATCAGGAAGCTGCTGCCGAAGGGGCCGATGACCTGCACCTGGTCGCCCACCTGCGCATCGCACAGGTAGTTGCTGGCCACGCCGCGCACGGGCCGGCCCTGGTGGTCTTCCAGCACACGCTTCACGGTGAGGCTGGCGTTGTTGTAGCCCGGGCGCTCGCCGTCGCGCGGGCTGGCGATGCTGTACTGGCGCGGGTGGTGCGGCTTGCCCTTGGCGTCCACGCCCGGCGGGATGACGGCGATGCTCTGGCCTTCCAGCAGCGGGAAGGGCGTGCCGCCGAAGTCCAGCACGATGTGGTGGGTGTCGTAGTCGCTGCCCACCTGCGTCACGCGCACGTTGCCGGCCACGGTGGCAGTGATGAACTTCTCCGCCGCCTTCGGGCCGTAGAGGTTGGTGTACGGGTGCGCGGCCGACCACGGCGGCAGCGTGCTGCCGTAAGCGCTGCTGTTGAAGCCCTCGGCGACAACCGGCGCCGCCACGGGCTCGGGCACAGCCACCGTGGCGGTGTCGCTACCGGCCTCGGCCAGCAGTTGCTCACGCGGCAGCTCGGGCGGCAGTTCGCTCCAGCCCAACTGCTCTTCCACCGAGTACACCCGCACGCGCGGCATGCTGCGGTAGTTGTCGATGCTGCCCGTGGGGCAGGGCGAAATGCAGGCGTTGCACCAGTTGCACTTCTCCGCGTCGACCACGTAGTTGTTGCTGTCGTGCGTGATCGCGCCCACCGGGCACATCGTTTCGCAGGTGTTGCAGCGGATGCAGATCTCGGGGTCGATCAGGTGCTGCTTGATGACGGCGTTGTCGGCCATGTCCATGGGGTGTCTCCTTCAGCAAAAAGGGGCCGGTGGGCCCCTTGTCGCACGCTCTCGATGATGGCGCAGCTCAGTTGAAGCGCACGTACTCGAAATCCACGGGCTGGCGGTTGATGCCCATGACCGGAGGCGCGATCCAATTCGCGAACTGGCCCGGCTCCACCACACGCCCCATCAGGCTGGCCACGAAAGCCCGGTCGCCACCGCTGGGCAGCCAGTGGTCGACATTCGCCTTCCACTCGGCCTCGCTCACCACGCGGCCGTCGGGCGCCACCTTCACGCCCTTGAGCGCGCCGATGTTGCGGTGGAAAGCCTTGTGCGGCACGCTCAGGCGCGTAGGGATGCCCGCCTTCTCCAGCACCTTGTTCCAGCGGTTCACGCCGGCCACGCTGTCGGTGATGTAGTCGTCGCGCAGCACTTCGTTCAGGGCGTTGAGCATGGGCACTTCCTTCTCCACGAGCTGGCCGTTCTTGGCTTCCAGCACGCGGTAGGTCTGGCCCTTGAGCACGTGGTCGTCCACGCGCTTGCCTTCTTCGTAGCGGCCCTTCAGGCCGCTGCTGTAGAAGGTGGCGGCGTTGCTGCTCTCGTCGGCACCGAAGAGGTCGATGGTGACGCTGAAGTGGAAGTTGATATAGCGCTGGATGGTCGGCAGGTCGATCACGCCGGCGTTGCGCAGGGTCTGCACGTCGTCGGTCTTCAACTCGTTCATCTTCTGCGCCGTGCGCTGGATGACTCGGCTGATGCCGCTCTCGCCCACGAACATGTGGTGGGCTTCTTCGGTCAGCATGAACTTCGTGGTGCGGGCCAGCGGATCAAACGCGCTCTCGGCCAGCGCGCACAGTTGGAACTTGCCGTCGCGGTCGGTGAAGTAGGTGAACATGAAGAAGCTCAGCCAATCCGGCGTGGCTTCGTTGAAGGCACCCAGGATGCGCGGGTTGTTCTGGTCACCGCTGCGGCGCTCGAGCAGCGCCTCGGCTTCTTCGCGGCCGTCGCGGCCGAAGTGCTTGTGCAGCAGGTAGACCATGGCCCACAGGTGGCGGCCTTCTTCCACGTTGATCTGGAAGAGGTTGCGCAGGTCGTACATGCTGGGCGCGGTGTTGCCGAGGTGGCGCTGCTGCTCCACCGATGCCGGCTCGGTGTCGCCCTGCGTCACGATGATGCGGCGCAGGTTGGCGCGGTGCTCGCCGGGCACGCTGTCCCAGGCCTTCTCGCCCTTGTGGTCGCCGAAGTGGATGGTGCGCTCGGCGTCACCGGGGTTCATGAAGATGCCCCAGCGGTAGTCGCGCATCTTCACGTGCCCGAAGCTGGCCCAGCCTTGCGGGTCGACGCTGACGGCCGTGCGCAGGTAGACGTCCATGTCGGTGGAGCCTTCGGGCCCCATGTCGTCCCACCAGTTGATGAAGTTCGGCTGCCATTGCTCGAGCGCGCGCTGCAGCGTGCGGTCTTCGCTCAGGTTGACGTTGTTGGGGATCTTCTCGCTGTAGTTGATGCTGCTCATGCAAGTCTCCTGGTGGTGTATCAAGCGGCCGCCGCGGAACCGGCTTTGCCGGGCCGCTGGCGGCGCCCCTTGAGGGGAGCGCCGTCAGGCGCTACGGGGTGGTCGTCAAACTCTGTTCCAGTCGAAGGCGGCCTTCTCGCCCTTGCCGTAGACCTTCAGCGCGCCCTTCTCGCCCACGGCATTGGGTCGCTGGAAGATCCAGTTCTGCCAGGCCGTCAGGCGCCCGAAGACGCGGGTGAACATGTTCTCGGGGCCGTTGAAGCGCAGGTTGGCTTCCAGGCCCGTCAGTGCGTCAGGGCTCATCGCCACTCGCTCCTCGATGGCGATGCGCACCTCGTCGGCCCAGTCGATGTCGTCGGGGTTCCCGGTCACCAGGCCCAATGCGAAAGCGGCGTCTGCATCCAGCGCCTGGCCGACGGCGGCGCGCACGGCCTCCAGCGGTGCGGCCTCGGCGTAGAAGCGGCGTTGCAGGCGGCTTTGGCCGGTGGCCATCGGGAAGTGGCCGAAGTTCAACGCGCCCACGGTGATCTTGGGTGACTGCGCCTCGTCGTCGGGCAGCATCAGCTGGTAGCTGCGGTCGCAGGCCAGGGCCAGTTCCAGCAGGCTGCCGGCGAAGCAGCTGCCGGGCTCGATCAGCGCGAACAGGCTGCGGCTGCTCACGTCCAGGCGGCTGAAGGTGCGGCGCAGCAGGCCGATGGTCTCGCGCACCAGCCAGTGGTTCTGGTGCGCCAGCAGCACGGCGTCTGAAGCCAGCACCGCGGCGCTGTCGCCCTGCGTCTTGAGGAGCCAGGTGCCGATGTCCAGCTCGTTGGTGCGCATCTGCAGGATGGCGTCTTCCAGGTCGCGCGCCATGGCCAGCGGGTACCAGGCGGCACCGGCGGCCAGGATGCCGGCCACGTCGGTGGGCTGCGGGCCGGTGGGGGCCTTCACGGTGAAGGTGGCGGTGCGCTTGGCGCGGTCGATCTCCACCGTGACGTGCGTGTAGCGCAGCGCGTCGGCTTCCACCGTGCAGTGCAGCGGGGTCAGCGCCACACCTTGGGGCTGGGTCTCGGGGGCGGGGCGGTCGCTCTGTGCGGCCAGTTCCAGTGCGCGTTCCTGCACCTTGGCCGCGAAGGCCGCCGGCTTGACGATGTCGTCCACCAGGCGCCACTGCTTGGCCTTGGCACCGCGCACGCCTTCCACGCTGGTGCAGAAGATGTCGGCAAGGTCGTGCCGCACCTTGCGCTTGTCGGTGACGCGGGTCAGGCCGCCGGTGCCCGGCAGCACGCCCAGCAGCGGCACCTCGGGCAGGCTCACCGCGCTGCTGCGGTCGTCCACCAGGATGATCTCGTCGCAGGCCAGGGCGAGCTCATAACCGCCGCCGGCGCACGCGCCGTTCACGGCGGCCAGGAACTTCAGCCCGCTGTGGGCGCTGCTGTCTTCCAGGCCGTTGCGCGTTTCGTTCGTGAACTTGCAGAAGTTCACTTTCCAGGCGTGGCTGCTGACGCCCAGCATGAAGATGTTGGCGCCCGAGCAGAAGACGCGGTCCTTGGCGCTGGTGATGACGACCGTGCGCACTTCAGGGTGCTCGAAGCGGATGCGCTGGATGGCGTCGTTCAGCTCGATGTCCACGCCCAGGTCGTAGCTGTTGAGCTTGAGCTTGTAGCCCGGGCGCAGGCCGGCGCTCTCATCGAAGTCAGCGGCCAGGGTGGCCACCGGGCCTTCGAACTTCAGCTTCCAGTGGCGGTACTGGCTGGGCTCGGTGCGGTAGTCGACGCGGGGGTTGTGGCTCATCGGGGGCTCCTGGTGCGACGCAAGATGTTGCGTGTGCGGGTCGGTCAGTGAAGAGCACGATAATGCATGCTTTCAACGACGTCAAGCACTTTAATGCACTTTCTTGCCGGTGCTGGGGATCGCTTTGTCAGGGCGCCAACTGGAGGGCCTGCCGCACCAGGGAGCGCAGCGCCGCAAAGGTGGGCTCCAGCGGCTGCGCGCTGGTGTCCAGCCGGAAGTCCGCCTTCGAATAGAAGGCGGCGCGCCCGGCCAGGATGCCCTTCAGGTCCTCCATCGCCTCGCGGCTGGCGGCCATGGGCCGCAGGTCGCCCTGGGCGGTGACCCGCTTCATGTGGTCTTCGGGTTCGGCCTGCAGCCACACCGTGGTGCAGTGGCTCAGCAACTGGTTGAAGGTGGCGGCGTCGCTGACGATGCCCCCCGGCGTGGCGATCACGGCCTCGGGGTAGATCTGGATCGCCTCTTCCAGCGCGCGGCGTTCGTAGCGGCGGTAGGCGTTCTGGCCGTACAGGCCCTGGATCTCGCTGATGCTGCAGCCGGCGAACTTCTCGATCTCGCGGCTGAGCTCCACGAAGGGGTAGCCCAGGTCGTCGGCCAGCATCTGGCCCAGCGTGGTCTTGCCGGCGCCGCGCAGGCCCACCAGCGCCACGCGCGTGCTGCGCCCCGCGCCGCGCTCTGCGCTGGCGCCACCGGTGCCCAGCAGCTCGCCCACGGCCACGCGCACGCGGCGCAGCGTGTCCTCGTCGCGGCGCTCCAGCAGTTCGCGGATCAGCAGCCACTCGGGGCTGCTCGTGGTGACGTCGCCCAGCAGCTCGGCCAGGCTGCACTGCAGCGCCGCGGCCACCTGCAGCAGCACCAGGATGCTGGCATTGCCGATGCCGTATTCCAGGTTGGCCAGGTGGCGCTCGCTCACGTCGGCGGCCAGGGCGGTGGCCTTGCGCGTCATGCCGCGGCGGGCGCGCAGGGCGCGCACGCGATCGCCCAGCGCCACCAGGAACGGGTTCTTCTCTTCCTCGGCGCCGCCCGCCGGCTTGCCTTCATCGGCTGGGGTTAACCCAGGTGTATGCAATATAGTGCTTGACATGCGTTCGCTGAGGTTCTATCGTGCTGACACGCACAATAGTGCATCAAGCCCACCAGCGCAAGCGCCACTGCCATGACACCAGCTGATCTGCATCAAGCCCTGGCCCCTTTGACGGCGCAGTTGTCGGGCCGCCCCTTGGACGACGCTCTGGACACCTGGCTCAACACGCAGGCCGGGCCCGGCACGGCCACCTACGCCGCCATCGAATCCGCCTGCCGCGCTGGCGTGGCCGAGGGCTGGTTGTGCAACCGCGAGGGCGGCGGCATCAAGTACGGCCGCATCTTCAAGCCGGCGGCCGACCTGCACGGCTTCTCGGTGGACGTGGTGGACATGGTCGACATCGCCGGCCCGCACCACAGCCACCCCCAGGGCGAGATCGATCTGGTCATGCCGATGGACGGCGGGGCGCTGTTCGACGGCCGCCCGGCCGGCTGGGTGGTCTACGGCCCCGGCAGTGCCCACCGGCCCACCGTCAGCCAAGGCCGCGCGCTGGTGCTGTACCTGTTGCCGGCCGGCGAGATCGTGTTCACACGCTAGACCCACCCACACCCCCGGCTCAAGCCGACCCAGGACACCATGACCGAACTGCTCTCCAACTTCGTCGCCGGCCGCTGGCAGCTCGGCACCGGTGCCGGCACACCGCTCTTCGACCCGGTGCTCGGCACCGAACTCGCCCGCGTCGATGCCACCGGGCTGGACCTGGCGGCGGCCTTTGCCTTCGCCCGCGAACAGGGCGGCGCCGCCTTGCGCGCGATGAGCTATGCGCAGCGTGCGCAGCTGCTGGCCGACATCGGCAAGGTGCTGCACGCGCACCGCGACGACTACGACGCCATCAGCACCGCCAACAGCGGCACCGTCAAGAACGACACCGCGGTGGACGTGGACGGCGGCCTCTTCACGCTGGGCACCTACGCCAAGCTGGGTGCGGGCCTGGGTGACCGCCGCTTCCTGCTGGACGGCGAGCCCGCGCGCCTGGGCAAGGACCCGCTGTTCCAGAGCCAGCACGTGCTGGTGCCCACGCAGGGCGTGGCGCTGTTCATCAACGCCTTCAACTTCCCGAGCTGGGGCTTGTGGGAGAAAGCCGCGCCCGCGCTGCTGAGCGGCGTGCCGGTGATCGTGAAGCCGGCCACGGCCACCGCATGGCTGACGCAGCGCATGGTGCAGGACGTCGTCAAGGCTGGCGTGCTGCCAGCCGGTGCGCTCAGCGTCATCTGCGGCAGTTCGGCCGGGTTGATGGACCAGCTGCAGCCCTTCGACGTGGTCAGCTTCACGGGCAGCGCCGACACGGCCGCGGTGATCCGCAGCCACCCGGCGGTGGCGCAGCGCTCGGTGCGCGTCAACATCGAGGCCGACAGCATCAACAGCGCTCTGCTGCTGGAAAGCGAAGCACCCGGCAGCGAAGCCTTCGAGCTGCTGGCCAAGGAAGTGGCGCGCGAGATGACGGTGAAGAGCGGCCAGAAATGCACCGCCATCCGCCGTGTCTTCGTGCCGCAGGGCCTGTATGCGCACGCCGCCGAAGCCATCGGCGCCCGGCTGGCCAAGACCACGGTCGGCAACCCGCGCAACGAGACCGTGCGCATGGGCTCGCTGGTCAGCCGTGCGCAACTGAACGCCGTGCGCGAAGGGCTGGCGCGGCTGCAGACGCAGGCCACCGTGCTGCACGACGGCGCGAAGCACGCGCTGGTGGACGCCGACCCGGCCGTGGCCTGCTGCGTGGGCCCCACCTTGCTGGGCACGCAGGACGCCGACGGCGCCGGCCTGGTGCACGACACCGAGGTCTTCGGCCCCGTGGCCACGCTGGTGCCTTACCGCGACGCGGCCCACGCGCTGGCGCTGGTGCGCCGCGGGCAGGGCTCGCTGGTGGCGTCGCTGTACGGCAGCGACCCGGGTGCGCTGGGCCGCACCGCGCTGGAGCTGGCCAGCAGCCACGGCCGCGTGCACGTCATCAGCCCCGACGTGGCGGCACTGCACACCGGCCACGGCAACGTGATGCCGCAGTCGCTGCACGGCGGCCCGGGCCGCGCTGGCGGTGGCGAAGAACTCGGCGGCCTGAAGGCGCTGAACTTCTACCACCGCCGCGCCGCGGTGCAGGCCAGCACGGCGGTGCTGTCGAGCCTGAACCCACCCGCCTGAAACCCCGGCCAGAGCGCAGCCCACTGCGCCGGCCTTGCTGGAGACATGCCATGAGTCCTGTTGCCAACCTGAGCGCCACCGCACCTGCCGGCATCCAGCCGCCGGGCGAGGTCTTCAACTTCGCCCAGCACCTGCTGGCCGTGAACGCGCTGCGCGCCGAGAAGGCCGCCTTCGTCGACGACCTCGGCACCCTCGGTTACGGCCAGCTGGACGAGCGTGTGCGCCGCATGGCGGCTGCGCTGCGGCAGTTGGGCCTGCGCCGTGAAGAGCGGGTGCTGCTGCTGATGCAGGACACCAACGACTGGCCCGTGGCCTTCCTGGGCGCGCTGTACGCGGGCATGGTGCCGGTGGCCGTGAACACGCTGCTCACCGCCGACGACTACGCCTACATGCTGGAGCACTCGCGCGCCCAGGCGGCGCTGGTCTCGGGCGCGCTGCTGCCGGCGCTGAATGCGGCCCTCACCAAGAGCGACCACGAGGTCGGCAAGGTGATCGTGTCGCGCCCGGTGGCGCCGCTGCATCCGTCCGAGGTCGACTTCGAGGCCTTCCTGCAGGCCCAGGCGCCGCTGCAGAAGGCCGCCGCCACCAGCCCCGACGACCCCGGCTTCTGGCTCTACAGCAGCGGCTCCACCGGCCGCCCCAAGGGCACCGTGCACTCGCACGCCAACCCCTACTGGACCTGCGAGCTCTACGGCAAGGCCGTGCTCGGCCTGACCGAGGCCGACGTCTGTTTCAGCGCCGCCAAGCTGTTCTTCGCCTATGGCCTGGGCAACGGCCTGACCTTCCCGATGAGCGTGGGCGCCACCACCGTGCTGATGGCCGAGCGGCCCACGCCCGAGGCCACCTTCAAGCGCTGGCGCGGCGAGGTCGGTGGTGTGAAGCCCACGGTGTTCTTCGGCGCCCCCACCGGCTTTGCCGGCATGCTGGCCTCGCCCGCGCTGCCGGCGCGCAGTGAGCTCGCCCTGCGCATGGCCTCCAGCGCCGGCGAGGCCCTGCCGGCCGACATCGGCGAGCGCTTCCAGCGCCACTACGGCGTGCCCATCGTCGACGGCATCGGCTCCACCGAGATGCTGCACATCTTCCTGTCCAACACGCCTGCGCAGGTGCGCTACGGCACCACCGGCTGGCCGGTGCCGGGCTACGACATCGAACTGCGCAGCGAAGAAGGCGGCCCGGTGCCCGACGGCGAACCCGGTGACCTGTACATCCGCGGCCCCAGCGCCGCCATGATGTACTGGGGCAACCGCGCCAAGACGCGCGAGACCTTCCAGGGCGGCTGGACCAAGAGCGGCGACAAGTACGTGAAGAACGCCGACGGCACCTACACCTACAGCGGCCGCAGCGACGACATGCTCAAGGTCAGCGGCATCTACGTCAGCCCCTTCGAGGTCGAGGCCACGCTGGTGCAGCACCCGGCGGTGCTGGAAGCCGCGGTGATCGGCGTGCCCGACGCCGAAGGCTTGACCAAGACCAAGGCCTTCGTGGTGCTGAAGGCGGGCGTGCAGGCCACCGATGCCGAGCTGAAGGCCTTCGTGAAGGACAAGCTGGCACCCTACAAGTACCCGCGCCAGATCGCCTTCGTGGCCGAGTTGCCGAAGACCGCCACGGGCAAGATCCAGCGCTTCAAGCTGCGCGAGCTGGAAAGCCGCGCTTGAGCCCGTCCTTCGTCAGCATAGCCTGGGCCGGCCGCCCGGTGCGCATCGAACACGCCTTCGTGGGCGTGGACGACGCACGGGCGCCGCTCGTCGTGTTCCTGCACGAAGGCCTGGGTTCGCTCGCGATGTGGAAGGATTTTCCGCAGCAGTTGTGCGCGGCCGCCGGCCTGCGCGGGCTGGTGTACTCGCGCCCCGGCTACGGGCGCAGCACGCCGCGCGCGCCTGAGGAGCGCTGGCTCCAGGACTTCATGCACCGCCAGGCCTTCGAGGTGCTGCCGGCGCTGCTGCAGGCGCTGCACATCACGCAGCCCTATGCGCTGTTCGGCCACAGCGACGGCGGCTCGATCAGCCTGCTGCATGCCGCACGGTTTGGCGCGCAGGTCTCGCGTGCCATCGTCCTGGCGCCGCACATCCTGGTGGAAGACCTCTCGGTGGCCAGCATCGAGCAGGCACGCAGCGCCTATGAACAGGGCGGCCTGAAGTCGGGCCTGGCGAAGTACCACGACGACCCCGACTCCGCCTTCTGGGGCTGGAACGGCATCTGGCTGGACCCGGCCTTCCGCGCCTGGGACATCCAGGCCGAGATCGGCTCCATCCGCTGCCCGCTGCTGGCGGTGCAGGGGCTGGACGACGTCTACGGCACCCTGGAACAGATACGCGGCATCCAGCGCCGGGTGCCGCACACACGCTTGCTGGAACTGGCGCAGTGCGGCCATTCGCCGCACCGCGACCAGCCCGCTGCGCTGATCGAAGCCGCCAAGGCCTTTTTCTCGACCCCCGGGTCCCACGGAGACACCCCATGAACCTGTTCAAGATCACCGCATGGGCCGCGGCCGTGGCCTGCAGCGCCCTGGCCGGTTCGGCCGCGCAGGCTCAAGGCGCCAAGCTCAAGGTCGGCCTGATGCTGCCCGCCACGGGTACCTTTGCCTCGCTGGGCACGGCCATCGAGAACGGCTTCAAGCTGCAGGTGGCCGAGCAGGGCGGCAAGCTCGGCGGCCGCGAGGTCGAGTACGTGAAGATCGACGACGAGAGCGACCCCTCCAAGGCCACCGACAACGTCAACAAGCTGGTCAAGCGCGACAACGTCGACGTCATCATCGGCACCGTGCACAGCGGCGTGGCCATGGCCATGGCGCGCGTGGCCAGGGAAAGCGGCACGCTGCTGATCGTGCCCAACGCCGGCGCCGGCGCCGTCACCGGCCCCATGTGCGGCAAGAACATCTACCGCAGCAGCTTCAGCAACTGGCAACCCGGCTATGCAGCCGGCGAGGTGATGGGCAAGAAGGGCCACAAGAAGGTCGTCACCATCACCTGGAAGTACGCCGCGGGTGATGAAAGCGTGGCCGGTTTCAAGGAAGGCTTTGCCAAGGCCACGGGCGGCCAGGGCCAGGTGCTGAAGGAACTGACCCTGCCTTTCCCCAACGTCGAGTTCCAGGCGCTGCTGACCGAGATTGCCGCGCTGAAGCCCGACGCGGTGTACACCTTCTTCGCCGGCGGCGGCGCGGTCAAGTTCGTCAAGGACTACGCCGCTGCCGGCCTGAAGAAGAGCATCCCGCTGTACGGCGCGGGCTTCCTGACCGACGGCACGCTGGAAGCCCAGGGCGACGCCGCCGCCGGCCTGCTGACCACGCTGCACTACGCCGACGGCCTGGACAACCCGAAGGACAAGGCCTTCCGCCTGGCCTACGCCAAGACCTACAAGCTGCAGCCCGACGTGTACGCGGTGCAGGGCTACGACGCCGCGCAGATCCTGGCAATCGGCCTGGCCGCCACCCAGGGCGACGTCAAGGACAAGGCCGCCTTTGCCGCCGCCGTGCGCAAGGCCACCATCGACAGCCCGCGCGGCAAGTTCACGCTGGGCAGGAACCACGACCCGGTGCAGGACGTCTACCTGCGCCAGGTGGTGGGCAAGGAGAACAAGTCCATCGGCCTCGCGGTCAAGGGCTTGGCCGACCCCGGCAAGGGCTGCAACATGTGACCGCCCTGGGCGGCACTTCAACCTTGGGGTTTCATGGACCTTTCCACCTTTCTCATCCAGTGCCTGAACGCCTTGCAGTACGGGCTGCTGCTCTTCCTGGTGGCCAGCGGGCTGACGCTGATCTTCGGGATCATGGGCGTCATCAACCTCGCGCACGGCAGCTTTTACATGATCGGCGCCTACATGGCCTATGCGCTGGCCGCGCCGGTGGCCGCCACCTTCGGCGGGGGCTTCTTCAGCGTGCTGCTCGTGGGCCTGGTGCTGGCGGTGCTGCTGGGCTATGTGCTGGAGTGGGCGTTCTTCAGTTTCCTCTACGAACGTGAACACCTGCAGCAGGTGCTGATGACCTACGGCCTGATCCTCGTGTTCGAGGAAGTGCGCAGCCTGCTCGTGGGCGACGACGTGCACGGCGTGCCCATCCCGCCGCTGCTGAACGCCAGCATCGCCTTGGGCGACACCATGACCTACCCGGTCTACCGCCTCTTCGTCAGCGGTGTGTGCCTGCTGCTGGCCCTGGGCATGTTCCTCGTGTTCAAGCGCACGCGGCTGGGCATGATGATCCGCGCCGGCAGCACCGGCCCCGGCCCGCGCGAGATGGTGCAGAGCCTGGGCGTGAACATCCAGTTCCTCTACCGCGTGGTGTTCGCTGCGGGCGTGGCCATCGCGGTGCTGGCGGGCATGGTGGCCGCGCCGGTGAGCAGCATCTACCCGGGCATGGGCAACAGCGTGCTCATCGTGTGCTTCGTGGTGGTGGTGATCGGCGGCATCGGCAGCATCAAGGGCGCGCTGGCCGCGGCGCTGCTCATCGGCGTGGTGGACACCTTCGGCAAGGTGCTGCTGCCGCAGGCCGCAGGGGTGCTCGTTTACGTGCTGATGGCGCTGATATTGCTGTGGCGCCCCAACGGCCTGTTCAAGGCGGGC
Source organism: Rubrivivax rivuli (assembly GCF_004016505.1). Classification (GTDB taxonomy): domain Bacteria; phylum Pseudomonadota; class Gammaproteobacteria; order Burkholderiales; family Burkholderiaceae_C; genus Rubrivivax; species Rubrivivax rivuli. Next base: position 92,266 of record NZ_SACR01000004.1, read on the forward strand.
TAGCGATGACCCCCAAGCTCACTTTGTTCGCTACCCCCCAAGGGGGCTCGGGCCTCTTGGGGCGGCCCGGCGAGGCCCGGCTATGACGCAGAACGCAGGCAAGTTCCTCTTCGTCGCGCTGGCCTTTGCCGCGCTGGCGGTGGTGCCCTTCGTCGGCGGCAGCTTCACCGTCGATCTGGTCACCAAGATCATGATCTACGCCATCTTCGCGCTCAGCCTCGAACTGCTGGTGGGCGGCACCGGCCTCGTGTGTTTCGGGCAGGCGGCCTTCTTCGGCATCGGCGCCTACGCCACCGTGCTGCTCACGCCCAGCGGCGCGCCGGCCTCGCTGTGGTGGCTGCTGCCGGCGTGCATCGCGCTGGCGGCGGGCTACGCACTGCTGGTGGGCGCGCTCTCGCTGCGCACGCAGGGCGTGTACTTCATCATGGTGACGCTGGCCTTCGCGCAGATGGCCTACTACGTGGTGCACGACACGCCGCTGGGCGGCGGCACCGACGGCATCTACCTCGACGACAAACCCAGCCTGCTGCCGGCCTTGCTGCCCGCGCTGGAATTGCGCCAACCGCTGGTGCTGTACTTCTTCATCTGGCTGTGCCTGGGCGCCACCTTTGCGGCCCTGGCGCTGCTGCTGCGCAGCCGCTTCGGCCGTGCGCTGCTGGGCATCAAGGTGAACGAACAGCGGCTGCGCGCCGCGGGCTTCTCCACCTACCCGTACAAGCTGGCGGCCTTCACCATCTCAGGCGGCATCGCGGGCCTGGCGGGCAGCCTCTTCGCCATCAAGGACGGCTTCGTGAACCCCGAACTGCTCAGCTGGCACCTGAGCGGCGCGGTGCTGGTGATGATCATCCTAGGCGGCCTGGGCCACCTGCGCGGCGCGCTGCTGGGCGCCTTCGCGTTTGCGCTGCTGCAGGAGTTCTTCAAGAGCGAGGCGGTGTTCGGCGCCTTTGCCAAGCACTGGCACCTGGGGCTGGGCCTGACCATCATCGTCTCGGTGGCCCTGCTGCCCAATGGCTTGATGAGCCTGGGCCGCTTGCCCGCGCAATGGCGCGAACGACGTGAACGCCAGGCGCGGCCGGCGCGGGAGGTGCAGCCATGAGCGAGGTGCTGCTGCGCGGCCAGGAACTCACCCGCCGCTGGGGCGGCCTGGTGGCCGTGGACCGTGTCTCCATCGAACTGAAACGCGGCGAGGTGCACGCCGTCATCGGCACCAACGGCGCGGGCAAGAGCACGCTGATCAACATGCTCTCGGGCGAGCTGCCGGCCAGCAGCGGCACGGTGGAACTGCTGGGGCAGGACGTCACGCGCTGGAGCCAGCCGCACCGTGCCCGCGCGGGCCTGGGCCGCAGCTACCAGCGCAACACCATCTTCCCCAGCTTCACGGTGCTGGAGAACTGCCGCCTCACGGCACAGGCGCGCGTGCAGAAGCCCTGGGCCTTGTTCAGCGCGGCGCAGCACTGCGAGGCCAGCAACGCGGCCGCCAAAGCCGCCGCCGCGCGAGCCGGCCTGAGCGACATGCTGGAGAGCCGCGCCGACAGCCTGTCGCACGGCCAGAAGCGCCAGCTGGAGATCGCGATGTGCCTGGCCACCGACCCCCAGGTGCTGCTGCTCGACGAACCCCTGGCTGGCATGGGCGCCGAAGAGACCGAACGCATGCTGGCGCTGCTGGCCGAACTGCGCCAGGGCCACGCCATCCTGCTGGTGGAGCACGACATGGACGCCGTCTTCCGCGTGGCCGACCGCATCACCGTGATGGTCAACGGCAGCGTGCTGGCCAGCGACACGCCCGAGGCCGTGCGCGCCAGCCCGGCGGTGCAGGCGGCTTACCTGGGTGAAGGTGAAGGCGGGGGACACTGAGATGGCAAGCCCCCCCTTCCTGCAAGCCCAGGGTCTGCACGCCTGGTACGGCAGCAGCCACGTGCTGCATGGCATTGACCTGCACATCCAGCGCGGTGAGACGCTCGGCCTGCTGGGCCGCAACGGCATGGGCAAGAGCACGCTCATTCGCACGCTGCTGGGCCATGTGGCGCAGCGCGAGGGCCGCATCCACATCGACGGCCGCGACCGCAGCAGCGCGCGCCCGCACGAGGTGGCGCGCGCCGGCGTGGCCTACGTGCCCGAAGGTCGTGGCGTCTTCCCCAACCTCACCGTGCGCGAGAACCTGGTGATGGCCGCGCGCCCCGGCCCGCAAGGCCAGAACGACTGGACCTTGCAGCGTGTGCTGCAGACCTTCCCGCGCCTGGGTGAACGCCTGAACAACCTGGGCGCGCAGCTCTCGGGCGGTGAACAGCAGATGCTGTCCATCGGCCGTGCGCTGATGACCCACCCCACGCTCATCATCCTGGACGAAGCCACCGAGGGCCTGGCGCCCTTGATCGTGGCCGAGATCTGGCGTGTGATCGGCGAGATCCGCGGCAGCGGCATCGCCACCCTCATCGTCGACCGCGACTACCGCAAGGTGCTGGCCCAGGCTGACCGCGCGCTGGTGCTGCAGAAAGGCCAGGTGGTGCTACAAGGCAGCGCCGCCACGCTGCGCGACGACCCGCAACTCGCGGGCTGTCTGGGCGTGTAGGCTCCGTTTGAAGGAATCTCCATGACCACCCCCAGCTACCCCGCCCTCAGCCTCTACATCGACGGCCAGTTCCTCGGCGCAGAAGGCCGCAAGACCCAGCCCGTGCTGAACCCGGCCACCAACCAGACCATCGGCACGCTGCCGCACGCCAGCACCGAAGACCTGCAGAACGCGCTGAACGCCGCGCAGCGCGCTTTTCTGACCTGGAAGAAGACCAGCCCCCTGGAGCGCAGCAAGGTGCTGCGCAAGGTGGCCGAGCTGGCGCGTGAACGCGCGCAGGACATCGGCCGCAACATCACGCTCGACCAGGGCAAGCCGCTGGCCGAGGCCGTGGGCGAGGTGGTGTTCTGCGCCGAACACGCCGAGTGGCACGCCGAAGAGTGCCGCCGCATCTACGGCCGCGTGATCCCGGCGCGGCAAGACGGCGTGCGCCAGACGGTGCTGCGCGAGCCCATCGGCGTGTGCGCGGCCTTCAGCCCCTGGAACTTCCCCTTCAACCAGGCCATCCGCAAGATCACTGCGGCCCTGGGCGCGGGCTGCACCATCGTCATCAAGGGCCCGGAAGATGCGCCGAGCGCCGTGGTGGCCATCGCGCAGCTCTTCCATGACGCCGGCCTGCCCCCAGGCTGCCTGAACGTGGTGTGGGGCGTGCCGCACGAGGTGAGCGATTTCCTCATCAAGAGCCCCATCGTGCGCAAGATCAGCTTCACCGGCAGCGTGCCCGTGGGCAAGCTGCTCGGCGGCCTGGCCGGCAGCCTGATGAAGCGCTGCACCATGGAACTGGGCGGCCACGCGCCCGTGATCGTGTGCGACGACGCCGACATCGATGCCGCGGCCGACACGCTGGTGCCCTTCAAGTTCCGCAACGCCGGGCAGGTGTGCATCAGCCCCACGCGCTTCTACGTGCAGGAAGGCGCCTACGACCGTTTCGTCGCGCGCTTTCTCGCCAAGCTGGAGAAGGTGAAGGTCGGCGACGGCCTGCTGAAGGACACCCGCATGGGCCCGCTGGCGCAGGCGCGCCGCGTGGCGGCCATCGCCGGCTTCATCGACGACGCGCACCAGCGCGGCGCCACCGTGCTGGCCGGCGGCAGCGCGCTGCCGGGCGAAGGCAACTTCTTCGCGCCCACGGTGCTGGCCGACCTGCCCGAAGACAGCCGCCTGATGACGGAAGAGCCCTTCGGCCCCATCGCCGGCATCGTGCGCTTCAAGACCGTGGAAGAGGTGCTGCAGCGCGCCAACAGCCTGCCCTTCGGCCTGGCGAGCTACGCCTTCACCGGCGGCACGAAAAACGCGCGGATGCTGAGCGAGGGCCTGGAGGCCGGCATGGTCAGCATCAACCACGTGGGCCTGGCGCTGGCCGAGACGCCGTTCGGCGGCATCAAGGACAGCGGCTACGGCAGCGAAGGTGGGCTGGAGACCTTCGACGGCTATCTCAACACCAAGTTCGTGACGCAGTTGAACTGAGCGCGGCTGCGGCCCGGGGCCGAGTGGCTATGCGCCAAGGGCCCCACCCCTGCGCTGCGACAGCCTGGCCGGCATTGCGCGCGATGCTGTAGCCCTCGAACTGCCCGCCGTTGCCGATGGCGGCCAGGGTCTGCGCCCCGCCAGGCAGGCGCGCCCTTGCGCGCCGAAGCGCTTGACGTCGATGGGCATGGACAGGGACCCGGTGCCGGAGCTCGCGCTGTTCATCCTCGGCATCGACAGCAAGCTGCGTGGGTGCGAACTCGTACCTGCGTGCCGTGCAGATCAGTCCCGGGGGCGCGAGAGCATCCGGTTCATCCATTCGGGCGCGATGCGCTGCCCCAGACCCACGCAGCGCGCCGACCACGAAGGCAGCACCCACAACGGGTTGCCAGGCAGCGCCCGTTCCAGCCGCCGCGCCACGTCGTCGGCCGACATCACGCCGCCCCGCCGCTCCACCGCCAGCACCTGCGCGGGCTTGATGCGGTTCTCCTGCGCGAAGCCGGGCGTGTCCACGGCCGGCGGGCACAGCAGGCTCACGCGGATGTTCTCGCGCCGCAGTTCGGCCCGCAGCGACAGGCACAGGCCCACCATCGCGAACTTGCTGGCGGCATAGGCGCTGTAGCCGAACATGCCCGTCAGGCCCAGCACAGAGGCCGTGGCGACGAAGTGGCCCCGCCCTTGCGCGCGAAACGCAGGCAGGCAGGCCTGCACCACGTGCAGCATGCCCATCGCATGCACATGCAACTGTGCGGCGTACTGCTCGGGCGCCAGCGCGTCCACGTAGCCCGGTTGCGTGTAGCCGGCGCAGTTCACCACCAACGAAGGCGGGCCGACAGCCTGCAGCAGCAGTTGAACGGCCGCTTGGACTTCGGCGGGTCGCGTCACGTCGGCTGGGGCCACTGCTAGAGTTGAAAGACTGGGGATATCAGCCAGCAGCCGCTGCTGCGCGGCCTGCAACGGCGCGCTGCGGCGCGCCACCAGCCCCACCGGCATGCCGCGCGCGCGCAGCCGCCGGGCCACCGCCAGGCCCATGCCTTCAGAGCCACCGAAGACCAGCGCACTGCCATCGAAAGGAAACGGCTGCCCCATGACACCTGCCCCACGCCCGACCTGAGGGCGCAGACTGTAGTGCTCCCCATCGAAGCCCCGGTGCCGCTGCACGAGTTGCGCCGCAGCACGCGCCGGCTGCTGAAGGCAGCAGGCCTGCTGCGCGAAGCCTGCGCCCGGTGCGTGCCGCTGCCGCGCACCGCGGCCGCCGCCGAGAGACGCGCAGCCGATCACACCGGCGGCCGGCTGGCCGCACGCCGGGCCTTGCGGGCGCTGCTGGGGCGCGCACCCAGGCTGCACGCTGACGACCGCGGCGCCGTGCGCTGGCCCCGGGGCTTGCAGGGCAGCATCACGCATGGCGGTGGCGTCGCGATGGTGGTGGTGGCGAGGGGCTCGGCGTGCCGGGCCGTGGGCATCGACCTCGAACCGAGGCGGCCGTCGTTTCCACCAGGCGCCGCTGTGTTCGACGAGAAGTCGCTTCAGCAGCAGCGGCTGCGGGCCCGGCCCGCTGCCGAAGCCGCAGGCTGGCGCTTCCTGCTCTTCTCGGCCACGGAAAGCTTCTTGAAGGCGGCTCACGCCGCGTGTGGGCGCGTACCCCCGCAAGCGGCGTTCGACGCCCTGCGCAACCGGCTGGCCGCGCGATGCTCGCCGCCTGCCCATCGCCCCGTGAACGGGCCTGGGCGGACGACGCTGTGGGCCGCGCGTCGCGCGGGCTTCGTGCTCACGCTGTGCCTGTGGCCGCTGCCCCGCGCGCGGCGCCGGCGCAACGCATTTCCTCCCAGTTAGGGAGAGCGGGCACCCCATCAGTTCGCATACCCTTTGAGCAACTCTGAAGGTCTGCTCATGCGTCGCGTGGTGGTAACCGGTATGAGCGTGATCACGCCGCTGGGCGACACGCTGGATGGCCTGTACGGCAATCTCATGGCTGGTCGTTCAGGCATCGGCCGCTGGACCTTCTTCGACGACGAGCGTGTCTACGCCAAGGTGGGTGGCGACCTGTCAGGCTATGACTGGAAGGCACGCCTGGAGTCGCTGCGCCCCCGCCTGCCCGAAGCCAACTACCTGCGCGCCCGCAAGCTGATGCGCGGTGCGCCGTTCTCGACGCGGCTGTCCGTGCTGGCCAGCGTCGACGCCTGGCTCGACGCCGGCCTGGGCTTCGACATCGACTTCACGCGTGCCGCCACCCTGCTGGCAGGGCACAACCTGAACGAACACTACCTGCTGCGCAACCACCAGGTGTTCATGGAAAGCGAGCCCGACTGGATCGATGCCAACGCGGCGCTGCTCGACCTGGACACCGACCACGCGTCGTCGGTGAGCGAAGTGCTGGGCTGCCGCGGTGCCAGCTACACGATGGGTGGCGCCTGCGCCAGTGCCAACATCGCGTTGCGCGCGGCCGTCGACGAGGTGCGTCACCACGGCCACAACGTCGCGGTGATGACCGGTGCCGCGCTCGAGTTCTCGCCGATGGGCCTGCACGCGATGGCGCTGCTGGGCGCCATCACCACACGCAGCTTCAACGACGAACCCACGCGCGCCAGCCGGCCCTACGACCGGCGGCGTGAAGGCTTCGTGCCGTCGCACGGCACCGGCACACTCATCCTGGAAGCGTACGAACATGCCCGCGCCCGCGGCGCCCGCATCCACGGCGAGGTGCTGGGCTGCGTGGCCATGTCCGACGGCAACCATCTGCCCAACCCCTCGCCCGAGGGCCAGGCCGCCACCATCCGGCGGCTGCTCGAAGACACCGGCACCGCGCCGGAACAGATCGACTTCGTCAGCGCACACGCCACGTCCACGCCGCTGGGCGACCTGTCCGAGCTGCGCGCGCTGCGCAGCGTGTTCGGCAAGCACGCCCACAAGCTGAAGATCAACGCGCCGAAGTCGATGCTCGGCCACACCTGCTGGTCGGCGCCGGTCGTCGAAACCATCGCCGGGCTGCTGCAGATGAAGCACGGGCAGTTGCACCCGTCGATCAACGTCGACGAACTCGACCCCGAAGTCGACCTCGACATCTGCGCCAACCAGCCGGTGGCGCACCGCAGCGAACTGATGCTGAAGAACTCCTTCGGCTTTGGCGGCATCAACTGCTGCGCGCTGTGGCGGCACCCGGCGAGCGTGGCGTGAGCGCCGTTCACAGCTTCGCCGGCCAGGTGGCGCTGGTCACGGGCGGCACACGCGGCCTGGGCCGCGCGGTGGGCATCGCGCTGGCGCGTGCTGGGGCCCACGTGGTGCTGACCCACCGCTGGGGCAGCGTGGACGAGGCAGAGCTGGCCGCCGCCTTCCAGCAGGCCGGCGCAGCGCCCCCCGAGGTGCTGGAGGCCGACGCCGGCAGCGACGCCGACACCACCGAGCTGGCACGCACACTCGCTGCCCGCCACGGGCAGGTGCACATCTTCGTGGCCAACGCCTGCGTGGCCGCGCGAGGTCGCGGCCTCGAAGGCATGCGGCAGCGCGACCTGGCCAACAGCCTGCAGACCAGCAGCTGGCCGCTGCAGGCCACGCTGGATGCGCTGGAACAGGCCTGCGGGCGGCTGCCTCGCGTGGCGGTGGCCATGTCCTCCGACGGCCCCGACCACTACTACCCCGGCTACGACTACGTGGCCGCCTCGAAGGCCGCGCTCGAATCGCTGGTGCGCAGCCTGGCACCGCGCACGGCCGCGTCGGGCGGGCGCATCTTCGGGCTGCGCACGCGGCAAGTGGGCACCCAGGGCCTGGCCGACATGTTCGGCCCGGCAACGAGCGCCCTGCTGACGCAGCGCCTGGGGCACTTCGGCGTCGACGCCGCGCACATCGGCCAGGCGGTCGCGATGCTGGCCACCGGGCTGCTGGACGGCCTGCACGGCCAGACGATCACCATCGACAAGGGCGTGGGCTTCGTCGACAACCTCATCGCGGTGATGCCCCTGCTGCAGCCGGCCGGGGCTGCGCCCGGCCCCGGGGTTGCCGCGTGAGCCTGCGCCTCGAACCCGGCCCGGCGCTGGTGCTGGGGGGCACCGAGCCCTTGCAAGCAGCCTTGCGCAGCCGCCTGCCGAGCCTGACCGTTCACGCCCGGCCTGCCGGCAGCGCGGGACTGGCCGCGCTGCTGGCCGATGCCGCTGCAGGCCGAAGCAACGTGGTCCTGGCACTCTTCAGTGCGCCGCCGGCGTCGGCCGGCGCCGCCTCGGCCGAAGCCGGCCTGCTGCCCGAGTTGCTGAAAGCCTGGCGCACGGCCGCCGGCGGCCTGCCGCGCCGCGTGGTGCTGCTGGTGCCGGCCTCGGCGCACCCCTGGCAGGAAGCCGGCGTGGCCGTGGCCTCGACCCTGCTGCGCTACCTGACGGCCGAACTGATGCTGCAGCCCTTCAGCTGCAACCTGGTGCGCCATGGCGCCGATGCCGCAGGCCTGGCCCGCGCGGCCGACACGACGCTGGCCCTGCTCAGTGGCCACCTCGACGACCTGCGCGGCCAGGAACTGGCCCTCACCGCCCCATGACCACCGCACCCCACCCCGGCAGCACCATGCTCGACGCCAGCGCCGAGGCCGCCGCGGCCTTGTCGCTGGCCGACTTCCACCTGGGCCACGACACCGACCCGCTGGCGGCCGCCCCCGGCTTCACGCAGTGGCGACGCATGGCCCCGGCTTACCACGCCCTCGTCGAACGCCGCCTGGCCGCCGGCGTCGGCCCGCACACGGCGCTGCAGCTCGGCGGCCAGGCGCGGCCGATGCTGAACATCGCGTCGCTCGACTACCTGGGCCTGGCCGCCCACCCGGCCGTCATCGAGGCGCAGCAGGCGGCGCTGTCGCGCTGGGGCAATGGCTCGGCCGGCGTGCCGCTGATGTCGGGCATGACGGCGCTGCACGAGGAACTGCAGGACGAGCTGCGCCTGCTCACCGGCCGCAGCGGCAGCATGCTTTTCACCAGCGGCTTCGCGGCGGCCATCGGACTGTGCGTGGCGCTTCTGCACCGGGGCGACGTGGCCGTGCTCGACGAGAAGGCCCACATGTCCTGGATGGACGGCGTGCGGCTGTCGGGCGCGCGCCTGGCCACCTTCAGCCACAACGACCCCCAGGCGCTGGACGCGGTGCTTCAGCGCACCACGGGCAGCCGGCGTGCGGTGATCGTCGACGCGCTGTACTCGATGGACGGTGACTTCGCGCCGCTGCCGGAACTGCTGGCCGTGTGCCAGCGCCATGGCGTGGGCCTCATCGTCGACGAAGCGCACTCGGTGTTTGCCGACGGCCCCGGCGGCGGCGGCACCACCGCCCGCCTGGGCCAGCAGCAGGGCGTGCGTGTCTTCATGGGCACCTTCTCCAAGGCGCTGTCGATGGTGGGCGGTTTCCTGGCCGCCGACGCCGAACTGATCGACTACATGCGCTACTTCAGCCACCCCTACGTCTTCTCGGGCGCGATGCCGCCGGCCACGGTCGCCGGCATCACGGCGGCGCTTCGCGTGGTGCGCGCCGAACCGCAGCGCCAGCAACGCCTGGTGGACAACGCCGACTACCTGCGAATGCAGCTGCAGGCACTGGGGCTGGACACCGGCCTCAGCCAGAGCTGGATCGTGCCGGTGATCTTCGGCCGCCGGCGCGACCTGCTTTTCGAGGCCACGCGCCTGTTGATGCAGCGCGGGGTCTATGCCGCGCCCGTCGACTTTCCCGCCGTGCCCGAAGACCGTGTGCGCCTGCGCGTGGCCGTCAGCGCGGCACACACGCGGGCCGACCTGGACGAAGCGCTGCACCACTTCGCCGAGGTGGTGGTACCGCCGCTGCGCGAGGCTGGCCTGCTGCGGCCGCCCGCGGGCGAGGCCGTGCCCGGGGCCGGGGCGTGAGCCGTCCGCTGGTGTTCGTCTTCCCGGGGCAGAGCTCGCGCGATGCGGGACTGTTCCGGCGCCTCGATGCCCTCTCGCCCGGAGCCGGCACGCAGGCCCAGGCACGGGCCGAGGCCGCGATGGGCCGGGCCTGCTCGGCCAGCTTCGATCACAACCTCGACATCCAGTGCTGCGTGCTGGCGGCCAGCCTGGCCTGGCTGCGGCTGGCCGAAGCGGCGGGGCTGCGCGCCCAGGCCTCGGCCGGCCTGTCGCTGGGCGAGTACGCGCACCTGGTGCACATCGGCGCGCTCGACGAAGCCGCCGCGATGGCCCTGGTGGCGGCGCGCGGCCGCTGCTACGACGCCGGGCCGTCCGGCGCGATGGCCGCGCTGTTCCCGATGGCGGCGCCCGAAGCCCAGGCGCTGTGCGAACGCGTGTGCCTGGCGCAAGGCGACCCGCAGGCCGTGGCGGTGTCCAACTTCAACAGCCCGCAGCAGGTGGTGGTGGCCGGCACGCAGGCCGCGGTCGACGCCGTGCTGGAAGGGGCCGATGCCGAACACGGCGTGCTCGGGCACGTGATCGAAAGGCGCATTCCCATGCACGTGGTGCGCTTCGAGCCGGTGGCACAGGCGCTGCAGCCGGCGCTGCGGGCCGCGCCCTGGCAGGCACCGAGGCTCGACTACTGGCCCAACGTCGACGGCTGCGCGATGAACGACGTGACGCCGGCCCGCCTGCAGCAATCACTGGCCCGGCATGTGCACCAGCCGGTGCGATGGCAACAGACCATCGACGCGATGCGGCAGCGCTGGCCGGATGCGGTGTTCGTCGAAGTGGGGCCGCTGCAGGTGCTGTCGCGGCTGATGGCCAGGCGCTGGTTGCCGGCCGGGACGGTGTTCGCGCTGGACACCTTCGAAATGGCCGATGCGCCCGGCGAATCCGGGACGTCCGCTTCACCCGCTGCCACCGCCGCCTGGGGCCGGCGCGTGCAGGAGATCCACGATGCGCTGGCCCGCTGACAGCCCGCCCACCGAAGACGAACTGCGCCGGGCGCGCCGCCGGCCCTTGTTCGACGAACAGGCGCTGCCGCTTCGAACGTCACTGGGTCGGGCCGATATCGAGGGCCTGCTGCCCCACCGCGGCGCCTTCCTGCTGGCCGGCCACATCCATGCGCTGGACCTGGCCGGTCGGCTGGCCGGCACGCAGGCGCTGCGCGCCGATGACCCGGTCTTTGCCGACCACTTTCCGGGCCAGCCGGTCTACCCCGGCGTGCTGCTGGTCGAGATGGCCGGGCAGTTCGCGCTGTGCCTGGCCGCGCTGCAGGCGCTGGGCAGCGCCCGGGTGCCCGCCGGCACGCGGCCGCAGCCGGTGCGGCTGGTGCGCATCCACGACACCCGCTTCGTCGCCCCCGCGCTGCCCGGCGACCAGCTCACCGTGCTGGCGCAGACCGTGGACACCGGCGGCTACACCTTCATGGCGCTGGCCCAGGTGCTGCGCGGGCCTGCCGTGCTGTGCCTGACCCTGTTCGAAGCGATGGTCGGAGAGCCGCCATGAACGAAGCCTCCGTGCCCCAGACCGTGCCCCGCCCCGTGCTGTTCGTCACGGGGGGCTCGCGTGGCATCGGCCGTGCGCTGGTGCTGGCCGCCGCCCAAGCCGGCTGGGACGTGGGCTTCACCTACGTGAGCCAGGCGCAGGCCGCCGAGGACGTGCTGCAGCAGGCGGCCCAGCAGGCGCCACAGGCGCGCGTGAAGGCGTGGCAGCTGGATGTTTGCGACCCGGCGGCCGTCGACCGCGTGGCCGACGAAGTGCTGGCGCATTTCGATGGCGTGAACGCCGTGGTGCCCAACGCCGGGGTCAGCGTCAATGGGCTGGCCTACAGCCTGTCGGACAGCGACTGGCGGCGCGTCATCGACACCAACCTCAGCGGCCCGTTCTACGTCTGCCGCGCCTTCCTGCCCGAGCTGGTGTCGCGCCGCAAGGGCCGCATCCTCCTGGTCAGTTCCATCATCGCCGACGGCGCCAGCGGCCAGGCCGCCTATGCCGCCAGCAAAGCCGGCCTGCTGGGCCTGGCCCGTTCGCTGGCCAAGGAATACGGGCCCAAGGGCATCACCACCAATGTGGTGGCGCCGGCCTACTTCGAGACCGACATGACGCGCGACACCATGTCGGCAGGCCTGGTCGACTACGCCAACCGCTTCTGCCCGCTGCGCCGCCTGGGCGAACTGGACGAACTGGCCGCGACCATGCTGTTCCTGCTGTCCGACGCGGCGGGCTACATCAACGGCGAGACCGTGCGCGTCAGCGGCGGGCTGGACTGGGCGCCATGACGGACCACGGCCCCATCGGCATCGACCGCATCGGCATCGACCCCGGCACCCTGTCGCTGGACATGGCCGCCTTGGTGGCTGCACGCGGCGGCGACGTGGGCACCGTGTGTGGCGACATGATGATCGACCAGCGCTCGCTGCTGCCGCCCTGGGAAGACCCGGTGACGCTGGCCGTGAACGCGGCCGAGCCCGTGCTCGCCGGTGAAGACCGCGGCGCGGTGAAGCTGCTGCTGGTGGCTTCGGAGAGCGCGCCCGACCAGGAGAAGGCGCTGTCCACCTGGGTTCAGCGCCACCTGGGGCTGGCCGACGATTGCCGCAACCTGGAAGTGAAGCACGCGTGTTACGGGGGCACCGGTGCGTTGCACCTCGCGCTGGCCTGGCTGGCCGCCGAAGCCCAGCCCGGCGAGAAGGCGCTGGTGGTCTGCACCGACCAGAGCCGGGCCCACTTCGGGCAGCCCTACGAGTTCGTGATGGGCGCTGGCGCAGCGGCGCTGCTGCTGTCGCACGAGCCGCGCTTCCTCGCCATCGACCGCGGCCTTTCGGGGCTGTACACGCACGAGGTGTCGGACCTGATCCGCCCGACCTCGCGCGTGGAAGCCGGTCACAGCGAGACCAGCCTGCTGTCGTACATGGACGCCGTCGACACGGCCTTCGAACGATATGCCGTCAAGCTGCAGGCCCGGCGAGGCGTCGGCCTCGGCAGCCTGGCCGCGCTGCAGCAGTGGCTGCCCTTCCAGATCTACCACGCGCCCTTTGGCGGCATCACGCGGCGCGCGCACCGCGCGGTGCTGCGCTCTGTGCCGGGCTGGCAGGCCGGGGCGCTGGCGGCCGACTATGCCGATCGTGTCGAGCCTTCGCTGGTGTTCAACCGGCGCATGGGCGGCACCTACGCAGCCAGCGTCTTCATCTCGCTGGCCGGGCTGGCCTGGCAAGCCGGTGACAGCGTGAACGGCCGCCGGGTGGGCATCTACAGCTATGGCTCGGGTTCGACGGGCGAGTTCTACAGCGGCGTTTTCGGCCCGCAGGCCGCCAGCATCGCCCAGCAGGCGCAGGTGCGCGAGCGGCTGGACGCGCGCCTGGCCGCCAGCGTGGCCGAGTACGAAGAAGCCGAGACCCGGCGCAGCGCGCAGATCGACGAAGGCGACTTCGACGTCGCCACCTCGGGGCTGCGCGGCCTGTGGCACAGCCACTACGCCGGCCGGGGGCGGCTGGTGTTCGAAGGTGCACGCGGCCACGTGCGCCGATATGGCCGGAGCTGACGGGGTGACGGCCACCTTTCACGTCATCGCCGTGCCCCAGCGCCTGGATGCAGCCGCCGTGCAGGCCCTGCGCGCACATTTGCTCACCGCACCGCCGGACCGGGTGCTGGTGCTGCAAGGTGCCGAGCCCTCGACCTTCTGCCTGGGCATGGACCTGGCCGGTGCGCTGCACCTGCCGGCGGCAGCGCTGCACACCGGCCTGCGCGCTTACGCCGACCTGCTGCTGGCCTTGCGCACGGCGCCCACCCCCACGCTGGCCGTGGTGGATGCCCCGGCCATCGGTGGCGGCCTGGGCCTGGCGGCCGCCTGCGACACCGTCGTCGCCGGGCCTGGGGCGCGCTTCGGCCTGCCCGAGTGCCTGTACGGCTTCCACCCGGCCATCGTGATGGCCGTGCTGGACGAACGCGTGCCCGCACAGCGCGCCCGCGCTCTGGCGCTGGGCTGCGAGAGCGTCGACGGCGCCGCGGCGTTGGCGCTGGGCCTGGCCGACTTCTGCGCTCCGGCAGCTTCGCTTGACGCCGTGGTGCGCCGCCAGGTACACCGCCTGGGCCGTGCGCTGGCACCTGCCGTGGCGGCGCTGAAGCGCCACGGCCCCCACCTGCAGCGCCTGCAGCAGTCGCTGGACGCAGGCGTTGCCGCCACCGCGCAGGCGCTGGCGCGCGAAGACGTGCGGCAGGCCTTCATGAACCAAGGGGCCTGGCCATGACCACCTGGTGGAACAGCGCCGAACCCGGGCCCGACAGCAGCAATGCCGGCGGCACCGGCGGACATGCGACCCTCCCCGTGCAGCAGCGTGCGCTGGACGAGGGCGTGGTCGAACTGGCCATGGTCGATGAAGCCGGACAGAACGGCATGTCGCCCGCTTGGGTGGCGGCCTTCGTGCGGGCGCTGGACCACCTGGCCGGCGATGTGCAGTGCAAGGTGGTGCTGCTGAGCGGGCTGCCCGAGGCCTTCTGCACCGGCGCCACGCGCGACGCGCTGGCCGACCTGGCCGCCGGGCGCCTGGCCCCCACCGAACTGCTGCTCGGCCGCCGACTGATGGGCCTGCCGATGCCGGTGGTGGCCGCGGCCGAAGGCCATGCCATTGGCGGCGGGCTGGCGTTGCTGATGTCGGCCGACCTCACCGTGCTGGCCGAAGACAGCCGCTACGGCGCCAACTTCATGTCTTTGGGCATCACGCCGGGCATGGGCACCACGGCGCTGCTGTCGGCCGCGCTGGGGCCTGCGCTGGCGCACGAGATGCTCTACACCGGCGACCTGCTGCGCGGCCGCGTGTTGCGCGGCCACCCGGGCTTCAACGCGGTGCTGCCGCGCGCCGAGGTGCGGCCCCGTGCGCTGGCGCTGGCCCGCGCGCTGGCCGAGAAGCCCCGCGACAACCTGCTGCGCCTGAAGCGGGTGCTGACGCTGCCACGACGCCGCGCCTTCGAAGAGGCATCGACCCTGGAGACCCTGATGCATGAACTGAGCCTGCGCGAGCTGAAGCTCGACGCCTGGGGCACACCGTGAACGCCGGCACGAACCCCATCGACCAGCGCGGCCGCGTCGTGTTGGTCACCGGCGGCACCATGGGCATCGGGCTGGCATGCGCACTGGCCTTCGGCCGGCAGGGCGCCCACACCGTGCTGACCTACCGATGGGGCACCGCCGACCAGGACGAGGTGCGCGCCCAGTTCGCCGCCGCCGGTGCCCCTGAGCCGCTGATCGTGGAAGCCGACGTGAGCCAGGAGGACGACACCACGCGCCTGCTGGAAGCCATCGCGCAGCGGCACCCGGGTGTCGACGTGCTCATCTCCAACGTGGCCTTCGCGCTGAAGACCACCGGCTTCGAGGCCTGGAGCCAGCGCGCCCTGCACCGCAGCATCGACTACTCGGCCTGGCCGCTGGCCAGCTACACGCGTGCGCTGCACCAGCGGTTCGGGCGCTACCCGAAACACGTGCTGGGGCTGTCGAGCGACGGGCCCGACGGCTTCTTCATGAACTACGACTTCGTCGCTGCCAGCAAGGCAGTGCTCGAGACCTTCTGCCGCTACCTGAACTTCCGGCTGTTCGACCACGGCGTGCGCGTGAACGTGGTGCGTTCACGCCTGGTGCGCACGGCGAGCTTCGATGCCACTTTCGGCGAGGAATTCCATGCCTTTCTGGAAGCCTTGGGCGGCTTCGAGGACTGCTACACCACGCCGGAGGAGATCGCCAACGTGGTGCTGATGCTGGCCAGCGGCCTGTGCGACGCGGTGGGCGGCCAGGTGATCATGGTCGACCGCGGATTCGAGTTTTTCGACAACCTGATGGGCATTGCCGAGCGCGCCCGCGCCAAGGGCAAGCTGGTCTGGAAACCTGGAGAGCCTTCATGAGCAAGAGCAACGACGACGTCTTCGCGGTGGTGAAGAAGCACCTCACCGAGATCTGCCCCGACATCGCGCCCGAACAAGTGACACGCGGTGTCTCGATGAAGGCCCTGGGCGCCAGCAGCCTGGACATGGTGGAGGTGGTGTCGTGCAGCATGCGCGAGCTGGCCGTTCGCATTTCGCGCCAGGAACTGTCCGACCTGAAGGACATCGGCGGCCTGGTCGACCTGCTGCACGAGGCCGTGGTGAAGAAGGCCGGCTGAACACACCCGCGATGCGGGAGGCCACCGTCGCCGACCTGGGAGACCTGGCCGCGCCGCTGGACGAGGCGTTCCGCGACGATCCGGTGTGTCTTTGGGCGCTGGGCAGACCCGCCGCCGTGACAGCCCTGTTCGAGGCCCTGCCGCGCCACGTCTGCCCGGGGCAGCGGTGCTGCGTGGGGGTGCCAGGAGAGCAGCAACCCGGCCCATGAGCCGCTCTACCGGCGCCGGATGCACCGCCCATCACGACCGTGTGGAGAGAGTGGCATACCGCGCTGGCCGCAAAGCCGACCCGGGGCTGATCTCAACTCTCGCCAAGGAGCACCTGCGAGCGACAGGCATCAGGCGAGGCCTCTCAAGCCCTGGGTGGCTCGGCGCGCACAAGTGCGGACCTTGACATCGGGTTTTAGATCTCTTTAGGACGCGCCGGGTCGCGGTGGGGAGCATGGCTGCTTCGACGTTCAAGCGCCCGCTGCGGGCGCTGCCACCCGAGGACCGCGACCATGACCTGCCTGCGCCTGCCCCTGTTCACCCACGTCGTTGCACTTTGTGCGTGTCTGACCGCTTGTGACGCCATGGCGGCCCCCGCCACGGCGCGCGAGAGGCCGATCAACATCGTCACGCCGCTGATGGCCGACGACGGCAGCGCCTACCCCGGCGCGCAGCGAGAGCCTGCTGCGGAGGCCGCAGCGGGGGGAACGGCGCCCGGATGGGCCACGCAGGCGCAGCGCGATCAGCTGCTGCATCTCCACCCGAGCCGCGTGGTGCAACTGCGAGCGATCGCTGGCGACATGACCCCGCAGCAGATGCCAGCAGCCGATGCCTGGGTGTTCGTGGATGGGCAGGGCGAAGACGCTGTCCGCCTGGCCCGCCGCCTCGCCGGTGCAGGCATCGAACGGGTGTGGGTGGTGTTGCCCGAGCGCGTGGCTGCCCCGGCGCAGACCGCGCAAGGTGCCCGCAGCAGCCGGCCGTGAGCGCGCGCCCGATGGACCTGCCGCCGCCAGCCGCCGGCATCGACGCAACGCAGCCCGCTTCCGCAAAGCGCGATCGCATGCCGTGGCGCACCCACTACCTGACCGGGCTGACCTGGGCCTTCACCCTGTTGAACTCGGCCCGCGTGTTGTCGTACCTGCCCACGCTGTGGGCCCTGATCCACAGCGGCGACTCCAGCCAGCACTCGCTGTGGACCTGGGGCATGTGGGTTGGTGCCAACGTGACGATGGCCGCCTGGTTGTACGAGCAGCAGGGCCAGCGCTGGAACCGTGCCGTCGCCGTCAACCTCGTCAACGCCTCGATGTGCGCGTCGGTCTTCGTGGTCATCGCTTCGCTGCGGATGTGAGTGGCACGGCGCATGAACGTTCTCGACACGCAGTTGCTGGGCTGGCAGCGGCGCTGACCTTGGCACCTTCATCGGCCGCGACCTGCTGCGGCTGCGGCTGCGTCTGCTGGCTCTGGCGGCCAACATGTCCTTCATCGCCTGCGGCCTGGGCGGTGGCCTGTGGCCCGTGGCCACATTGCACCTGCTGCCGAGCTGCGGCGGGGAGCCCGCGTGTCGTCTTCGAACGGCCTCACGCCCGATGCGCCAACGCGCGCCCAGGCTTCGCTAGCGCAGCCCTTCGACAGCGGAAGGGTCCTCCAGTCCGGCGGCGATGCGAAGGAAGAGCTTCTGCCGCTGCCGGTCGCGCTCGAGCCTGTAGACGGAATGGCCGTTCGTGCGCGCGTCGATGTAGCTGGGCGAGATGGCGCGCGCTGCTTGCCAGGCCAACTTCGCCTTGTCGATGTCGCCAGCGCCGACGCCGTTCATGGCCATGAACATCAGGGTGTTGGCCGACTTCGGCCGCTTGGCCAGGGCCTGCGCAGCACAGCGCAGGCCGTCGCCGTAGCTGCCGGCCAGGAAGTGCGCCAGTGACAGGTGTGACAGAACACCCGCATCGCCGGGGCAAACGCGCAAGGCCTGCGTCAGATGGCCGATGCCCTCAGCGGGCCGCCCGGCCACCGCCTCGGTCAGCCCGCGCACGCGCAGGACACCGCCGTCGTTGGGATTGAGCCGCGTCGCGATCTCCAGGTCATGCAGCGCCTCGTCGTAGGGGATCGACCGGCCGTCGTCGCGAGGGTCGTGCTGCAGCACCAGCGCCCTCTGGGTATAGCCCGCGCTGTCGGTCTCGTCGGCCTCGATGGCCAGCCGGGTCCAGTGCATGCTGGTCTCCCAGGCCTCGACCAGGTTCGGCGCGCTCTTGAAGAACAAGCGCTGCCAATGGGCCTGGCCCACGGTCAGCAAGGCGAGGCTGCACTTCGGGTCGATCGCCAGTGCCTGCATGGCCTGGTCGATCGCGTCGGGCAGCAACGCAGCGTCCGCTGCCACGTAAGCACGGCTCACTATGGCCCAGGCTTGCAGGGCCAGCTGGTAGGCGCCGAGGCTGGCCGGCCGGCGCCGGCTGGCGCCCTGAAGTTCAGTGCGGCTGACGTGGGGCACCACGGCGATGACGATGCTGCGCGTGAGCTCCTCCTGCACGGCGAAGATGTCCTCCAGCACCCGGTCGTACTGGTCCGACCAGATGTGCCTGCGCGTGTGGGCGTCGATCAGTTGCGCCGTCACCCGCACCCTCTGCCCTTCACGCTGCACGCTGCCGTCCACGATGTAGCGCACACCCAGCTGCGCGGCGACGGTGTCGATGCCGATGGTCCGGTCGGCGTAGGCCGCAGAACTGCCGTGCGCGATCACCACCAAGGCGCGGAAGCGGGACAGCCCGGTGACGATGTCCTGCGTGACACCATCGGCGAAGTAGCGGTGCTCGCGGTCGACAGACAGGTTGGCGAAGGGCAGCACGGCGATGGCCGGCCTTTCGGGCTGCGGTGGCGCGGTGGTCTCATCGGCCGCGCGTGGTGCCTGGACTGCGGGTACACGCGCCGCACCCTCTTCGAGCAGTGGCCTGGCGAAGCGATAGCCCCTGCCCGGCACTGTCGAGAGCACCCGCGGGCCCAGAAGCTTGCGCAAGGCAGAGACCTGGACTGCGATGTTGGCCTCTTCGACCACGGCGTCCGGCCAGACCGCGTCCATCAGCTCTTCCTTGCCGACGACACGGTCGGCGCGTTCGATCAGGGTGACGAGCAGATCGAAGGCGCGCGCACCCAGGGGCGCGGGCTGGCCGCGGACCGTGATTCGCCGCTCGCGGCAGAACACTTCAACATCGTCGAAGCGGTAGGTCGACTGCATCGCTGGAAGAGGATTGGGCAGCGGTCTCCGTTCACGACAACAACGGCATGCATCAGCCCGGTTCGGGAGGACTCACATCCATCGCCGGGCCAGGCCGGCCGGAACCAGGCCATGCTGCGTTCCTGCAGGCGACCGGAAGTCTAACGACCCCTCGACCGGATTCGATAGATCCGAGACGGGTCCGGAGACCGAGGCTGGGCCCGCCCAGAAAGCCCAGAAAGCCCAGAATGCCGGGAAGTGCCGTGAGATGGGCTTGCCAGCTCATGCGCCGGCCTCGCGATGGGGTCTCAGCCAACGCTGCGGCAGCATCTGCAGCCTATGGCGCAGGATCGACCCTGACCCACTGCTCGCAGGCCAACCCCTGGTTGGCTGGTTCCGCGCTGCCGGCGGTGTCAGCGTGGTCGGGTGAGATGCCACGAAGCTGTCGTGCACCCATGACGGTTCGTGGCCCACCGCTGTAGGCCACGAGCGGCAGCTTCGCAGATGCGGATCGAGAAGGATCTGGGTCGGTCGTCGGGCAGCCTCGGAGCGCGTCGATGGGCTGATGCGGGTCGTCCACTGCCGACCGCGGATGTCGGCTTTCCTGTGGCCAGACCGGGGGGCAACTTTCCGGCGGTGAGCTCGCGCGGGCAATCGGCGCTTGCCGACCCAGCAGCCACTGGCGCTGTCTTCAGCCCGTCGCCCCGAATCAGTCGGTCGCTTGTCACCAAGCTCGCGGCAGCGGCCCCGCAGGTGAGGGCGCAGTTCTCCTGTGCAGGCCTGTGCTGCGCGCTGACCCCACCCCCAACCGCGACAGTTCAAGTGTCCCGGCACCTCCGGCCGCTGACGTCGGCTGCGTCCGAGTGCCTGCGGGACCGACGGCAGGGGTCTGGCGGCAACGGACGACCCGCAGCATGCGCCGAGCCAGAACGACCTTCGGCACCGCCATCGAAGCTCAACTGTCTTGCGCCCCCTCGCGCGGGCGAATGGCCTTGCATCGCCACGCCAGCAGGCACAGGCCGGCCAGCAGAAGAAGGCTGACCGAGGGCTCGGGCACCACCGCGATGCCGCCCTGCAGGGGCAGGCCCAGGTCGCTCATGACGGCCAGGTCCAGGGCCGAGATGCCGTAGCGCGTGCCGCGGTAGAACACGAGGCCGTTCATCAGGTCGGGTACCAGGTCTGCCCCGCTGCCCGGCAACCAGTTGCCGAAGTGAGCGTAGTTCCCCAGCGTCAGTGGCACCGGCGCGCCGTAGGTGGTCACGGCTGCGGCGCCGATGAAGAAGAGCGAGGCAGCACCGGCACCAGGCGCGCTGCTGACCAGCGCGTCGAAGCTGGACGCATAACCCCCGGGCAGCATGCCGCTCAAGCCGTCGCGCCAGCCATTGAAGCCAAAGGCATGGCCGAACTCGTGAAGCAGCACCGAGTAGGCATCGGTGCGGTCGCTCGGCACCTCCGCACTGCGCGTCAGCGGGTCAGGGTCGAACCACAGTTCGTTCTGCAGGTAGCCCGTGCTGCCCAGCATGAACTCGATGTCGGGCGCGGCGCCGTTGGGGTCCACGCCGGTGCGGACCTCGTACGCCGCGCCCTCGGCGTACAGGCTCAAGCCGCCGTTGTCGGTGCCTACCAGGGCCGATGTGAAGCTGCGTCCGGTGGAGGTGGCGATGGGTGCGAAGCCGATGCTGACGCTCAAAGTGAGCGTTGACGAGGGCGTGAGAAAGCGCGCCAGCCAGTCCGCCCCGGCTGCAGTGGCCACGCGTTCCAGGTCAGCGTAGTAGGGCGCATGGGTGCCTGAAGGGTCGCTGAAGGTGATGGCGACGCGCGCGTCGGCCCAGGCGGCGGGTGTGGCGCCGGCCAGCGCGCAGCACAGCACTGCGCGGGCGTTGGCAAGGCGGGGGCGGGGGCAGGGCATCGGGCTTCCTTCACGCGGCGCCGGCGGGTGCTCGGCAAAAGCCATGCTGCTGCGGTCCGCGATCGCGGTCTGTGCGCCCACCCACCGTCGCCTGCCGAAAGCGGGGCCGGTGGCGGTCGGCGCGGCGGTGCTATCGACCCAACGCGCTTGGGCCGCCTTCAGAGACCGTCACGCACGCGGCGGGGGCCGAGTCTGGAGCGCCCTGGGCAGGCCATCGGGCGCTTGACAGTCCCATGTGCTGTGATGCCTTCAAGACCGTGTGTGCGTCAGCAGGTTTCACAGCGTTCGGCGACATCGCCTCTGACTGACCTGATGACCGACAGCCACGAAGGCACGCCACGGGCCGGAATCAGTCGTTGCGGGCTGTGAACGACAGCGGTCGCTCGCGACCGGCCAAGAACTGGCATCTGTGCAGCGGGGCTCGACAGCCTTGCCGCTTTTTGCGTGAACGGGCCGGCGGCATCGCTGGTTCGGTGCAGCTTGCCAAGCTGCTTCATCTAGCGCGGTGACAGCGTAGCCACCGCAATCGCCAAAGGCATCGCCTCGGCATCCTGGCTGTCCATGAGCTGCGCTTGAACGAAGCAGACCTGTTTCGCCGACTTGCTGACTTGAGCGCGGAACTCCAGCCCGGGGCTCACACGTGCAAGGCGGAGAAACTGCACACTCAAGGTCAAGGTCACGACGACATCGACATCGAACTGCGCCTGGGCGGCGAGGACACAGACCGCATCGAAGCCAGCGGCAACCACGCCGCCATTGAGGGCTGCAATGCCGCCGCCGCCCAGGACCCCGGCGTCCACCGCCCGGAACCGGACGACCGCATCTTCATCGCCATCGAAGCTGCCATGCAACCCGAACCAGGTGATCTCGCGGCGGCGGTTGAAGTCCTGCAGACGTGCGCAGAGACGCTCTGGCGGCAGCCGAAACGGCACCATCCTGAGGTGAGGCGAAGCGGTGCGGCTCATTGGCGCAACACCCCACTGTGTTCGACGACGAGCCGGATGCCCTGGAGCATGGCTTGCGGGGCTGCGTAGGCCGGTGCACCGCGCATCACGGCAGCCGCATCGCCCATCGCGACCAGTTCGCGCAAACCCTGCTCGGCATCTTCAAGCTCTGCGCTGCTCACCTCAAGGCCAGGTGGCATCTGCCCGCGCGACTGTGCCAACCGCTTGGCAGGCACTTGCCTGGCGCAGCGACATGGCGCGCCATCGGTGACAAGCCCGCAGCGCTGCGACATGAAGCCATGCACCGCGCTGCGGGCACGCGCCAGGCGCTGCCTGTGTGCGGCGGGCGTGATGCCCTGCACTGCGGCCGCTTCAGGCGATTCCAGCCCGAAGATCACGTCCAGCACATAGGCCAGGCGCTGGGGCCGGTCCAGGCACATCAGCATCGCCTGCGTGCATGCCAAGGCCGTGCGCCGGGCGTCCAGATGGTCCTCGGGCGAGGCTGCTACGCCACGATCACCTTGAAGCAGCTTCTCGGCATAAGCCGAGCCGGCGTCGAGCCGCTCGGCCAGTGTCTCGAACGACACCTCGGCCTGTCGCGGACTGCGCGTCACCAGGTTCAGCAAGTGGTGGCTGGCCACACTCCAGGCCCAGGTGCCGAATGCGGCATCACCACGCCAACTGCCAAGGTGGGTCGTGATCTTCAGCAGGATCTCCTGGGTGGCGTCCTGTGCGTCCTCTCGCCGGCCCAGCATGCGCACGGCCAGGTTGTAGAGCGGGCCCTGCACCGCGCGCAACAGCGCCTCCAGCGCCACCAGTTCGCCCCCACGCGCCCGGTCGACCAGGCCGGGTTCGACGGCGATCTTCATCGCGGGCGCGGCAGGTGAATGAATTCGACACCGGTGTCCATGTTCGCTTTCCGGTAGACGGCTTCGCTGAGCTCGATGATGACCCAGCGCGAGGTCCCCTCGGGGCCATGGACCTCGATCTGGGTCTGTTGCGGGTTGATGAAGCGCCAGCTGCCGCTCACGACCTGCCCGTTGTTCAGCGTACGCGTGCCGGTGCCGTCGGCGTTGTACTTGACGAAGGCCACGGGCGACGTCGCCGTGACATCACGACCGTTGGCCAGGATCTTGACGTCGAAGGGCTGGCGGGTGATGAGCGTGGACTTGTCCATGGCGGTTCCTTGGGCGTGGGCCGGTATGAGGTTGACTGCAATGAGTGCGCCGAAAAGAAGGCGCCAGCTTCGCGACATGTGATGACTCCTGTGCGGGCGGTTGGGGGGCACAGTTGCTTAGACACGGGCGACAGCGCCTGTGTGACAAGACCCCGCCAGCGTGGGTTGACCTTCGTCACGCACCGGGCTCACGGGCTGACATTCACACCCGGCGGCTGGATGCATTTCGCGATCAACCGACCGCTTGAAGGCGGCGATGTGACGGTGGGCTCTGCCTGTTCTGGGCCACCACCGACGGCTGTGGACGTCGGCTTGCCGGTGGCCCAAGCGGGAGCTCAGCCTTCTGGCGTTGAGATCGAGCGGCCGCATGGCGCAAGCCGCCCGAGCCGCGACGTCGCTGCAGGCGACCCGACGGCAGCAAACCCGGCACTGCCAGGTCGAGTCAGCCCCAACTGCAAACCGTTGGCGGTGGCTCTCATCAACGCTGCTTGTCGACCTGAGACACGTGGCTCGAGAAGGTCCTCAGATAGGCTCGCACGGCGGGATCCTCGGTCAAGCCGATGGCACGTTCGAGCGATTGCAGCGCCGATCCGCGATGACCCGCGGCGGTCTCCGCATGAGCCAAGGTGACCCAGTAGGGCTGGTAGCCCGTGACGTCAGCTGGCGACAGGCGCGAGAGCACCGCCAGCGCATGTGCCGGGTCTCCAGCCTCCACCATGGCCGCCGCCTGTGCCACGAGCACGCCGACCGAGGGGCTGTGGCGAGCCAGCAGGCCATACAAGGTCGTCAGCGCCTCATGGTTCGTCCGGCCGGTGATGGGGCGCTGGGCATGCACCGACTGGATCGCCGCTTCACACTGGTAGCGGCCGAAGATGCCGCGCTGCGCGGCGGCGATCAGAAGCCCCTCGGCCTCGACGATCAGGTCGCGCCGCCACAGGCGCACGTCCTGGCGGTCCAAGGGCACGAAACTGCCGTCGGCCGCCCGACGTGCGGGTCGGCGCGCCTCGCAGTGCAGCATCAGCGCCAGCAGACCCCGCGGCTCGGGCTCGTCCGGCAACAACGCGACGATCAAGCGGCCCAGGAACAGCGCCTCGTCGACCAGATCGTGCTGCCCGGTGTCGGCGCCGGGCACGGCATCCCAACTCGTGCCGTAGGCGGCATAGACGGCGGCGAGCACGTCTTCAAGGCGTTCGGGCATGTCTTCGGCTGAGGGCAGCTCGAAGCGCAGCGCGGCATCGCGGATCTTCGCCTTGGCCCGCACCAGCCGCTGCCCCATCGTGGCAGGCGCAACAAGGAAGGCTGCGCCGATCTGTGCCGCGTTCAGGCCGAGCACGGTCTGCAGCATCAGCGGTGTGCGCACGGCGGCATCGATGGCCGGGTGGGCGCACACGAACAACAGCTTCAGACGGTCATCCGGGACAGACAGGGCCTCGGGGGCTGTCTCGTCCTGCAGCAGTGCCAGGTCCGCCGCCGATGCGTCGACCACACCTTGGTGCCTTCGCGCGTTGTGCAGGCTGTTGCGCGCCGCTGTCAGCAGCCAGGCCTGCGGGTTGGCCGGCACGCCGTCGACGGGCCAGGTGCGCAGTGCCGCGACGAAAGCCTCGGACAGCGCGTCCTCGGAGGCGGCGATGTCACGCGACCGGGCCACCAGCAGTGCCAGCAGCCGGCCGTAGGCATCGCGTGCCGCCAGCTCGGCGGCGTGGACGGCGCTCACGCGCCCGGAGGGGCCATCGGGGGCAGCACCGGCCGCACCTCGACCGAAGCGCAGGCCGCCGAGGGCGCCCGTGCGGCCCACTCCAGTGCCGCGTCGAGATCGGGCACGTCGATCACGAAGTAGCCGCCCAGCTGCTCCTTGGTATCGGCGAAGGGTCCGTCCTGCACGATGCGTTTGCCGTCGCGGATGCGCACCGTCGTGGCGGTGTTCGGCCCTTGCAACCCGTCGCCCTTGACGATGACGCCGGCCTGGGCCATGGCACCGATGAAGGCGTTCCAGCCGCCCCAGTAGCTCTCGGCCTGCTGCGGGTCGTTGCGCTTGGCAAACTCGCTCTCGGGTTCGTTCAGAAGCAGCATGTATTGCATGGTCGTGTTCCTCGGAATGGATAAAGCGTAGCGGATCGAGTGGGATCTTCAGCGCAGCAGGGCGCGCGAGCGGGCCGCCCAGGCGGTCACGGGCAGGGCCACGGCCACGAGCACGACGAAGGCAAGAATCGCCAGCTGGCCTGGCATGGCATCAAAGACGCCGAAGTACACGTCGCCGGCAAAGAGCGCGATGTAGCCCGCCAGCGAAACAGCGAAGATCGGCAAGGCGGCAGCGCGCCGCGCGGCCAGAACCAGCGAGCCCAAGAGCCCGCCGAAGACGCCGATGGCGAAGACGGCCGTCATCCAGGCCGGCAGCGAGAAATAGATCTGCGCCTGCGCCGCCGTCATGCCGGCTGCCATCGCTGAGCGCCCCGCCGGCGTGAGGGTGCCGATGAACTGGTAGAGGCCGTAAAGGTTCCACAGCACGCCGAAGCCCGCCATGGCCCAGAACCAGGTGGGGGCGCGGCTGCCACGCGCGTCCAGTGTCAATGCTGTCATGTCTTGCTCCTTGGTTGAGACAGCGAAGGGGCACCGGCATGGTTCCTCTGCTTGCTGCTCATGGGGATGACACGGAAGGAACGCTGATTTCGACAACGGCGGCAAGTTTTCTTGCATCGCCTGGTTCGGCGCGGCGTGTGTGACATGGGTCCCAAGGGGATCTGCGGCAGCTGATCCACGGCGGCGGGGGATCGCCGGACCTGTGTACCCCGGCGACCCCTGGAGGGATCCGTCATGAACCTGTCGGTGACAGGCGGCCGCTTTTGGCATGTCGAGCCCGCCACGGGCCGCTGTGGGGATGCACAGGGTGCCCCGGCCTGGTTGAGCCGTCGGGCAGTGTCAACCGACATCCAGAACTGACCTCCTGGGGGTCAGCTTTTCATGTCGCCTGACAGGCAGTTCCAGGGCTGGCGATCCCGCTGCTCGGGGTCAACGACTGCCCGCCGAAACGCAGCCGGTGAGCAACGGCAACCGGTCTTGAGCGGCCACGAATCCCCTCTGCGCCAGGGCAGTTTCATCGCTCGAAAGGTGTGCCCGCCAAGGCGCCGATACGGGCGCGGCGCAGTGAAGAGCGTCAAGCCTGACGACGCCCGCGCCCTCCGGCGACGGGCGCCGGCGGCAGCAATCGCTGCGCGCCGCTGCCCTGTTGCGCGCAGGCGTCCTGCGGGTTGTACAGCGCGCAAGCTTTCAGCGACAGGCACCCGCAGCCGATGCAGCCGTCCAGGCGGTCGCGCAGCGCCTGCAGCGCCACGATGCGCGTATCGAGCTGCGCACGCCACCTGGTGGACAGGCGTGCCCAGTCGGCCTTGGTGGGCGTGCGCTGCGCGGGCAGGCACGCCAGGGCGTCACCAATCTCCGCGAGGCCCACGCCCAGTTGCTGCGCTGCGCGGATGAAGGCCACCCGGCGCAAGCTGGCCTTGCTGTAGCGGCGCTGGTTGCCACTGCTGCGTTGCGACTGGATCAGCCCGCGGGCCTCGTAGTAGTGCAGCGCAGACACGGCCACCCCGCCCCGGGCGGCCAGTTCCCCCACCGTCAACAGCTCGGATGCCCCAGCCATCTCCACCTCCCGCAGGCGTTCATCGAAAGAAGCGCTTGACCTCAAGTTGACTTGAGCTTTTATTCTCGCCAGCCACTGAATGGACCACAAGCCCCATGACTGCTGCCACCACCGCCGACACCCCGCCACGGTCCCCCGCCTTGTTCGGCAGCGGGCGCGCAGCGGCCTGCGTCGGTGCGGTGGCCCTGATCACCATGCTCGCCTTCGAGGCCTTGGCCGTGGCGGCGGCCATGCCGGCGGTGGCCGCAGCGCTGGACGGCATGCCCTACTACGCGCTGGCCTTTGGCGGCCCGCTGGCGGCGTCGATTCCGGGCATGATGCTGGCCGGCCGGTGGTGCGACCGCCACGGTGTGGTGCGCGCTGCCGCGTGGGGCTTGGGCCTCTTCGCCGCGGGCCTGCTGGCGGCGGGGCTGGCGCAGAGCATGCCGGTGCTGGTGGCCGGGCGCGTGCTGCAGGGCCTGGGCGGCGGCATGCTCGGTGTCACCCTCTATGTGGGCATGGGCCAGGTGGTGCCCGCAGCGCTGCACCCCCGCTTGTTCAGCCTGTTCGCCACCGCCTGGGTGGTGCCGGGCCTGCTCGGGCCCTCGCTGGCGGCGTGGCTGGTGGTCTACACGAACTGGCGCTGGGTTTTTCTGGTGGCCCTGGCGGTGCTGCCGGTGGCCGCGGCCTTGCTGATGCCGGCGTTCGCGAAGCTGCCCAAGCCGCAAGCGCCCTCAAGCCGCCAGCCCGGCGCTGGCGCGCGGCTGGTCTGGGCCCTGGCGGGCGCCGCAGGCGCCTTGCTGCTGCATGGTGCCGCCGGCAAGCGTTGGCCGCTGTTGCTGGCGGGCTTCGTCGTGGCGTGTGCAGCCGCCTGGCGCCTGCTGCCGGCCGGCAGCCTGCGCGCCGCGCCGGGCCTGCCTTCGGTCATCGCCCTGCGCGGCCTGGTGGCCGCTGCCTTTGCCACGGCCGAAGTCTTCATGCCGCTGGCCCTGACGCGCGACCACGGCTGGTCGCTGATGCAGGCCGGCTGGGCGCTGAGCACCGGGGCGCTGTTCTGGAGCGTGGGCAGCGGCTTGCAGGCTCGGTTGTCTGAAGCGGCTGCCCGTGAGCGTGCGCTGCGGGCGGGCCTGGCCCTGGTGAGCACGGGCATCGCCTGCGTGGCCTTGGCCTTCACCTGGCCGCTGCCCGGCGTGCTGTTCGCCGTGCTCACCATCGCCAGTTGGGCGCTTTCGGGGCTGGGCGTGGGACTGGCCTTCCCCATCCTGTCGGTGCAACTGCTGAAGATCTCTGCGCCTGCCGAGCAGGGACGCAATTCGTCGGCGCTGCAGCTGGCCGACGCGCTGACCACCACCGCGGCCCTGGCGGCCGCCGGGTTGCTGGTGCAGCAGGCGCAGGGCAGCACCTGGGTCATGGTGTTGGCGGCGCTGCTGGCCGGCACGGGCGCCTTGTGTGCCCGACGCGTGTTCGCCGTCGGTCGCTAGACCGTGCCTCGGCGGTGTCGGCGGCCGGCCGTTAAGCTCGCCGCATGGAACTCTCGACCTGGCTCGCCTTCTTCGCCGCCGCCTGGGCCATCAGCCTCTCACCCGGCCCGGGTGCGCTGGCGGCCATGAGCGCCGGCCTCAACCATGGCTTCCGCAAGGGCTACTTCACCACGCTGGGCCTGGTGCTGGGCATCTGGGTGCAACTGGTGGTGGTGGGCGTGGGCCTCGGGGCGCTGCTGGCCGCCAGCGCCACGGCCTTCGTGGTGGTGAAGTGGGCCGGCGTGGCCTACCTCGTGTACCTGGGCGTGCAGCAGTGGCGCGCGCCGGTGCGGCCGCTGGCCGAACTGCAGGCCGGTGCCGCCAGTGTGCGGCGACGTGACCTGGTGCTGCGCGGGCTGCTGATCAACATCGTCAACCCGAAGGGCACCGTCTTCCTGCTGGCCGTGGTGCCGCAGTTCCTGACGCTCTCGCAGCCGCTCACACCGCAATACCTGGTGATAGCGGCCACGCTGGGCTTCACCGATCTCACGGTGATGGCCGGCTACACCGCGCTGGCCGCCAAGGTGCTGGGCACCTTGAAATCGGCCCGCGCGATGAAGTGGATGAACCGCACCTTTGGCGGCCTCTTCGTGGCCGCCGGGGCGCTGCTGTCGGTGTTCAAGCGCACGGCCTGAACACCGCAGCCGCCGTGCTGCCGATCAGGAATCGGCCGTGAAGCCGATGCGCTTGACCAGCGGCGCCCAGCGCTCGAACTCGGCGCGCTGGCTGCGGACCATCTGGTCGGGCGTGCTGCCCTGGGCCAGCAGGCCCACCACGCCCAGGCCGTCCACCAGCGCCTTGTCCTTCAGCGCGTTGTTGATGGCGGCGTTGGCCGCGGCCACCACGGCCGCCGGCGTCTTGGCCGGGGCGTAGAAGCCGAACCACTCCTCGGTGGTGAGATCGCCGAAGCCCTGCTCGGCGAAGGTGGGCACGTCTTGCGCGAAGGGCAGGCGCGTCTTGCCGCTGGTGGCCAGCAGGCGCAGCTTGCCGGCGCGGTGGTGCGGCAGCGGGTCGCCGGCGGGGCAGAACATGCTGGCGATCTGGCCGCCCATCACGTCCACCAGGCCCGGCACGCTGCCGCGGTAAGGCACGTGCTTGAGGTCGACGTTCTGCGTCAGGCCCAGCAGCGCGGCCAGGAAGTGCGGCGTGCTGCCGGCGGCCGGCGAGCCGTAGTTGGCCTTGTCGGGGTTGGCCTTGGCCCAGGCGAGGAAGCCTTTCACGTCCTTCACGGTGTCGGGCACCATGGGGCCCACCGAAAGACCGTGGTGCATGATCGCCGCGATGCTGACGGGCGTGAAGTCGGCCACCGGGTCGTAGCTCAGCTTCTTGTAGACGTGCGGGTAGATCGAGGTGCACGAGAAGGGCGAGAGCGCCAGCACCGAGCCGTCGCTGGCCGAGGCCTTCAGCGTGTCGAGTGCGATGCGGCCGCCGGCTCCCGGCTTGTTTTCCACGATGGCGGCGTTCTTCGCGTAGGGCGTGTTGCCCACGCGCTCGGCCACGCGGCGGCAGGCGATGTCGCCCGAACTGCCGGCCGGGAAACCGTACAGGAACTTCGGCTGCTCGAAGGCCTGCGCACGCAGGTGCAGGGGCAGGGCGGCGCTGGCGGCGAGCACCAGGCTCTGGCGTCGGGTGATGTTCATCGTCGAGTCTCCGTTGGGGTTCGTGGGGGAAGAAATCGGTGCGGGCGAGTGCCCGGTCGGCTAGCTCTTGGCGACCTTGTGCGAACGCTTTTCGAGGAAGGCGCGCACGCGCTCCTTGGCGGCATCGTCGCCCTGCGCGATGGAGGCGATCAGCGCTTCCATGAACAGGCCGTCGCTGGCGGAAAGATCGGCAATGCGCGGAAGCGCCTGCGTGATGGCGTAGTTCGACAGCGGTGCGTTGCCGGCGATCTTGTTGGCGAGTTCCAGGCCCTTGGCCAGGCCTTCGCCGTCGCCCACCAGGTAGTTGCTGATGGCGTGCTGCTGGCCTTCGGCGGCGTCGAAGACGCGGCCGGTGAGCATCATGTCGGTCATGCGCGCCACGCCGATCAGGCGGCTGATGCGCACCGAGCCGCCGCCGCCCACGAAGATGCCGCGCGTGCCCTCGGGCAGGCCGTAGAAGCTGCTGGCCTCGGCCACGCGGATGTGTGCGCTGCTGGCCAGTTCCAGGCCGCCGCCCACCACCGCGCCGTGCAGCACGGCGATCACGGGCACGGGGCCGTACTGGATGGCGTCGAAACACGCGTGCCAGCTGCGCGAGTGGTGCACCGCCTGCGTCACGTTGCGCTCGCTGACCTCGCTGAGGTCGAGGCCGGCGCAGAAGTGCGCGCCTTCGCCGCTGATCAGCGCTGCCTTGATCTCGGGCTGGATCGCGGCGATGTGCAGCCACACGGTGTGCAATTGCGCGAGCAGCTCGTCGCTGACGCTGTTGCGCTTGGCCGGGCGGTTCAGGCGCACGTGCAGCACCGGGCCGGCACGCTCGATGCGCAGCAGGTCCAGCCCGCGCAGCGCGGCCGGGGCGTCGTCGGCCAGGGGTTCGAAGGGCAGGGTCATGGGAGCAGTTCTCGCAGCTTCAGGAAATCGGATTCAGGGCGTGATGATGCGCGGGCTGCCGCTGGCGGCATACAGGGCTTCCACGTCGGCCGCGCGGCGCTGCAGCACGAGGCGCTGGTTGACGTAGCCCTTGTCGGTGATCTCGCCGGCGGCCATGCTGGGCGGGCCTTCGAGGATGAGCGCGCGCACCGGCGTCTGCGACGAGCCGGCGTGTTCGGCCTTCAGCTGGCGCAGGCCCTCGCGCACCCGCGCGGCCGCAGCCTCCGCGCCCAAGGCGCGGCCGGCTTCGCTCAGGAAGAGCAGCACGCCGATCTCGCTGCGGTCGTGGCCGGTGATCACGGCGTCCTGCACGTGCGGCGCCATCGCGGCCACCACCTTCAGCCGCAAGGTGCCCACGCTGACCCAGGTGCCGCTGGTGAGCTTGAAGTCCTCGGCCACGCGGCCGTTGAAGACGATGCCTTGCAGCGGTTGGGCCTCGTCGGCGAGATAGCCCGCGTCGCCGATCTTGTAGTAGCCCTCGTCATCAAAGGCGGCGGCCGTGGCCTCGGCGTTGTGGCGGTAGCCGGGGAAGACGTTGGCGCCGCGCACGCGCATCTCCAGCTTGCTGCCGTTGGGCGTGAACTTCAGCTCCACACCCGGCAGCGGCAGGCCGATGACGCCGGGCTGCTCCAGCTGCCAGCTCACGAAGGCCGCGGCCGGGGCGGTTTCGGTGCTGCCCCAGCTGGTGGTGAGCCACAGCGGTTCTTCGCGCACCTTCGCGCACACGGCCACCAGGCGGTTCCAGGTGGTCACGGGCATGCCGGCGCCGGCGTAGAAGGCCATGCGCAGGCGGCCGAAGAAGCGGCGCGCCAGGGCCTCGTCGGCCTCCAGCGCGGGCAGCATCATCTCGAAGCCGCGCGGCACGTTGAAGTAGATGGTGGGCTGCACGCTCTGCAGGTGCTTCAGCGTCTTGTCGATGGCGCCGGGCAGCGGCCGGCCGTCGTCGATGTACATCGTGCCGCCGGCGCGCAGCACGATGTTGGTGTTGTGGTTGCCGCCGAAGGTGTGGCTCCAGGGCAGCCAGTCGAGCAGCACGGGCTTCTCGGCATCCAGGAAGCGCAGCGTCTGCGCCAGCATCTGCTGGTTGGCGCAGAGCATGCGGTGGGTGTTGATCACCACCTTGGGGTGCCCGGTGCTGCCGCTGGTCAGCAGGTACTTGGCGTGGGTGTCGGGCGTGATGCGCGCAAAGGCCGCCATCACTGCCGGGGTTTCCTGCGCGGCCAGCAGCTGCGTGAAGGGCAGGGCGCCGGGCACGTATTCGGCGCCCTGGCTGTACACCTGCACGGGCTGCACCCCGCTGCCCACCAGGGCAGGCGCATAGATTGCTGCGTCACTGGCATACACCAGCGCCGGCTGCAGCGCCTGCAGGATGCCGTGGATGCGGCCGAAGTCGCCGCCGGCCAGCCGGCAGTAGCCGCTGGAGACCGTGCACACCGCCCGGCCCACGTGCATGCCGGCCAGCAGCAGCACGAGGTGGTCGAGCGCGTTGTCGCTGAGCACCACCACGGGGCCGTCTGGGGGCAGGTTGAGGTCCAGCAGGGCTTGCGCCACCGCGCCCACCTGCTGGCGCAGCGCGCGCCAGCTCAACACACGCCAGCCTCCGGGTTGCGTGGCCGCGTCGGCAGGCTCGGCGAAGGCCGGGGCCTCGGGGGTCTCGGTGGCCCACCGTTCCAGCCACTCACCCACGCAGCGCGCGTGGGGCTGCAAGGGCTCGGGGTGGCGCAGCACGAAAGCGCCGCCGCCCAGATCTTCACGTTGCACGGCACGCGGCGCCATCAGGAGCGGGTCGTCGCAGACGCCGGCGCGGGCCCTGCCGCTGCGCAGCAGCGGGGGGGCAGGCTCGGCGGTCGGGGCGGGGTGCAGGGCCGGGGTCATGCGCTGTCTCCATACACATCTGTATGTGTTTGGCGTGATGCTAGGGGCAGGCGCGCTCGGGGGCATCCGGGTATGCCCGGGGCTCCATACAGTGCTGCATGGCGTGGCATCATGGACCGTGATGAACCTGCCGCCCGCCCGCCCCCTGCCGCTGCGCCGCCGCGCGCGTGCCAGCGCCCCCGATGCCGAGGGCGCGCGCGCCCCGCTGACGCCCGAATCGTGGGTTGAGGCCGCCACGGCGGTGCTGGTCGACCAGGGCATCGACCACGTGCGCGTGGACGTGCTGGCGGGGCAACTCGGCGTCACCCGTGGCAGCTTCTACTGGCACTTTCGCGACCGCGAAGACCTGCTGCGCCGGGTGCTGCAGGCCTGGAGCGAGCAGACCACCGAGCAGCTCACGCGCCGGCTGGCCACCGCCCGCACGCTGCCCCAGGAGCAACTGCGCGACGTGATCTCGCTGCCTTTCCGCGGCCGCGCGGCCGCCAAGGCGGCGCGCATCGAGCTGGCCCTCCGAGCGTGGGCGCGTCGCGACGAACTGGCCCGCCAGGCCGTGGACGCCGCCGACGCCGCGCGCATCGGCTACCACCGCGAGATCTTCGCTGCGCTGGGCTTTGCCGAAGCCGACGCCGAGCACCGTGCCTTCCTCCTCTACGGCTACGAGGTGGCCGAATCGCTGCTGCACCGCCAGGGCACGGCGGCGCAGCGGCAGGCGCGTGCCGCCTATGTCGAGCGGCTCATGGTGCAGGGGCTGCCGCCAGCGGCCTGACGGGGTGGGCCGGGGGTGGACACCCTAGAATAGGGGGGTCAACAACTGGAGTACGACCGCCGCCCATGAACGCCAACAACGCCCACATCGTCGTCATCCGGCGAGGAGAAGTCATCACCGGCCACCAGCTGCGCATCAATGGCGGTGGCATCGGTGAATCCAAGTTCTTCAGCAGTGGTCGTTATGGCAGCCCCGAGAAAGCCCGGCGCGCCGCCGAACTCGAGGCCCGGGCATTGGGTCTGCCCAAGCCGCGGCCGCGCGGCGGCAGCAAGCAGGGGCGTGTGCTGTGCACCAGCCCCACCGGCGTGGCCGGCGTGCGTTTCGCGTGGAGCCAGAACCTCGACGGCCCGGCGCTGCGCGTGGTGGCCAGCTGGGTCGACAAACGCGGCCGCCCGCGCCACACCTCGTATTCGGTGGAGCGCAACGGCCTGGAAGGCGCGCTCGACAAGGCGCTGAAGGCCCGCACCTCTTGCGGCGCGCCCCTGCCCGACCGCGCCCACCTGCTGCGCCTGCTGAAGCGCGAGTACCGCACGCGCGGCGAAGCGCAGGCCGACTGAGGCCCCGTGCACGGGCCGCTACAGGCCCTGCAAAGTGGTGTGCAGCAGGGCGCCGGTGTGGGCGCCGCAGTGCACGCGCAGTGCGTCCAGCCGGTCCTGCAGCACCTCGGGGTTGTCGATGCGGCCCTTGTGGCGTTCGAGCGTGGCCACGGCCACCTCGTGCAGCTTGATGTTGCGTGTGGCCTCCACGGCTTCGATCAACTGCAGCACCGCCTGCCGCGGCTGGCCCGCCACGGCCGCGCCCAGCGCGTCGCGCGTGACGCTGTTGATGTGCGCGTGCGCAGCGCGCACGGGCTCGGCCAGGGAATCGAAGCCTTCGCAGGCCCGCGCCAGCATCTCGGTGACCTGCTTGTTGGTGCAATAGCGCAGGCCAGCCTGGCGCACCCAGGCCGGGGCCTGCGGGATGAAGACGTTGGCCTGGCACAGCGTGGACAGCACCAGCAGCAGCGCGATGGCCGCGTCCACGGCAGTCTCGTTCTCGGACAGGCTCTTCTGCGCGGTTTCCAGCAGCGCCAGCGCCTGCGCGTTGTCGCCGCGCAGCGTTGCCAGCAGGGCGTCGAGCAGGCCCGCATAGCGCTGCAGGCGGCGCAGCAGCGCCTGCGGGTCGGCCACCGCGGCACCGGGCTCGGCTCTTGGGGCCTGGCTGGACAGTTGCTGCTCTTCCAGGGCCTTCTGCAGTTGCGTGCGCAGTTCGCCCAGGGCCTCGGGCTGGCGCTGCTTGAAGGCATCCACGGCCAGCAGCAGCAGCACATGGTGGTCGAAGTCGGGCGAAAGAAGCCCGCCGCGGTCGACCACCTGGCCCAGGATCTTCATCGACTCGGCCTGGTCGCCGGTGTAGAAGACCAGGATGCCGTACTTCTGGTTGCGCGCCACCGAGTGCGGCGTCACCTCCACCGCGCGGCGGAAGGTTTCGGCGGCGGCCGCGTAATCGCCGCGGTCGGTGTAGATGCGGCCCAGCACGTCGTACGCGTCGACATACGTCGGGTGGGCGCCCAGCAGGTTCTTGATGGTGGATTCGGCCGCCGCCGGCTTGCCCGAGGCGTCCATCACCCGGGCGATGCCCAGGCGCGCCCAGGGCACGGCCTTGTCGTCGATGACGGCGTTGAACATGGCCGTGGCCACCGGCAGCTTCTCCAGCCGGATGGCCAGCTCGGCGCCCAGGCGCGCGGCGTGCGTCCAGTAGGCGCCGCGGGCCTGGAAGCGCTGTTCGCACTGCGCCAGCGCACCGGCGTGGTCGCCGCTTTCGATGAGCGTGGCGATCTCCTTCATCGAATCCTTGCGCACGAAGGCCGCGAGCAACCGGTCTTCAAGGTCGCCCAGGCTGTAGGGCTTGATGAGGAAACCGTCGATGGCCAGTTCGGCCGCCTCGGCCACCACCGGGTAGGTGCTGTTGGCCGACAGCACCATGACGATGGTGGACAGCGTGATCAGCTTGCGCTGGCGCAAGTCGTCGATCAGGTCCTGCCCAAGCGTGCCGTCGCCCAGGCGCTGCTCGCACAGCACGATCTCGAAGGGCCGCGTGGCCGCGTGCTGCCGCGCCTCATGGGCCTTGGCGCACTGCACCACCTGGCTGGCCCCCATGTTGCGCAGCTGCGCGGCCAGCATCTGCCGGGCCGTGGCGTGGCCGTCGACGATGAGCGCCCGGGTGTGGGTGCCGAAGCGGGTGCGCAGCTGGAGCTGGTGGGTGGAATCGGGCACGCGGCGGGTTCGGCAGGCGGGGCGGGTCAACGCCGCTTGTACCCCAGCGTGGGCGCCGCCTTCAAGCCACGGTCTGTGACAGTGCACCGTGCCGCCAATTCTTGCCACCTGCGCATCCCGGCCCCGGCGCGTCGGGCCGGCACATCTGAGGCGCCTGCTGCTCCCGCGTCAAGCGGGCCCACAAGTGATCGGCCCCGGGCAGCCGGTGTCGGTGAAGGGAGCCGGCCCGTGGCATCCTTGCCGATCCGGGCACTGGGGCCCGCGTGGGACGCCCCCGGTCTTGGGGCAGCAGGCGCGCCACTGCAGGAAGCGTGAATGAAACCTTTGGACGAGAGAGACTGGCCCGAGAAGAGCCGCGAGCTGGCGCAACTGCTGGCCCGCACCGGCCTGGGCGACCGGCAGGCCTTCTCACGGCTGTACGAGCGCACCAGCGGGCACCTGTTCGCCGTGGTGCTGCGCATCCAGCGCGACCGTGCGATGGCCGAAGACCTGCTGCAGGAGGTCTACGTCGCGGTCTGGAAGGCCGCATCCAGCTTCGACGCGGCGCGCAGCCAGCCCTTGACCTGGCTGACGCACATCGCCCGCAACCGCGCCATCGACAGCCTGCGACGGGCGCAGAGCCAACCCCGCACCGAAAGCCTGAGCGTGAACGAGGACGAGGGCCAGCCCGACCCGGCGGAGGCGCTGGCCAGCGACGAGCCCGGCCCGCTGGAACTGCTGAACCAGGCCAGCGAGAAGCGTGAACTCGTGCAGTGCATGGAGCGCCTGACGCCCACGCAGCGCCAGAGCGTGGCCCTGGCCTTCTACGACGGCCTCTCGCACGCCGAGGTGGCCGCGCACCTGCGCGAGCCGCTGGGCACCGTGAAGAGCTGGGTGCGCCGCGCCCTGAACACCTTGAAGAGCTGCTTGGACCGGGCCGCTTCCAACGACACCAAGGGAGCCGTCTGACATGGACTACGGAAGACCTTCTTTGGCCGATGCGCTGGCGGCCGAGTACGTGGCCGGCACCCTGCGCGGCCGCGCCCGCGCGCGCTTCGAGGCCCTGCTGCCCGGCCACCCGGCGCTGCAGCGGGCCGTGCGTGAATGGCAGGAACGCCTGATCCCGCTGACCACGGGCATGCCTGCCGAGGTGCCCCCTGCGCGTGTGTGGCAGGGCATCGAGCAGGCCCTGTGGCCGGCGGCCACCGCGCCAGCGCCGTCGCGCTGGTGGCAGAAGCTGGGTGTCTGGCGGGCGCTGTCGGGCACCGCCTTGGCCGCGGTGGTGGGCCTGGGCGTGATGGTGGCCACACCGCCGCCGGCGCTGGCGCCCGTGGTGGTGGTCCTGCAAGCCACGGGCAAAGACCCGGCGGTCGGGGGCAACGTCGTCGCCAGCTTCAGCGGCGATGGCCGCGTCGCCGTGGCGCGGCCCCTGACCAAGGTGGCCCTGAGCGAAGACCGCGTGATGCAGCTGTGGTGGGCCACCGAAACCGGCAAGCCGCAGAGCCTGGGGCTGATCCGGGCCGATGGTGCCACCGTGCTCGACCGCAGCCGCCTGCCCGGCGGGCTGAAGGGCAGCGGCATCGACCACATGGCGGTCAGCGTCGAGCCGCCCGGCGGCTCGCCCACGGGGCAGCCGACGGGGCCGGTGGTGTTCTACGGCAAGCTGGAACTCTGAGGGCCCCGGGGGCTTGGGCCCCGGGGTGGCGCGAAAGTTTGTTTCCGCATGTATTTGGCTTCGCCCTGCGCGCTCTGTGGGCGCAGCGCCCGCCCCTCCCCCCCTTTTCCCGACCGCTGCTCCGCCATGAACCAGCCCCTGCCCCTCTGTGCCGTGCCCGAGGACGATGAAGCCCTGGGCGCCGCCCTGCGCGCCAGCCGCGTGCTGGTGGACGCCCCGGAAACGCTAATCTGCCGGGTTGTCGCTCAGGGCGCACCTGCGGCGCTGCCGTTGCGGCGGCCCGTGGCCCAGGCGCTGGCGGGTGCAGTGCGCCAACTGGTGGCCTGCCTGCTCTTCGACAGCGCCGGGCAGGGCGCCCTGGCCACGGGCCGCCGCAGTGCGCCGCCCATGGGCACGGGGGCCGCGCGCCAGTTGCTTTTTGCGGCCGAGGGCCACGACGTCGACCTTCGCCTGGCTCCGCTGGATGGGGGCCAGCGCTGGCTGGTGAGCGGACAGGTGCTGGGGCCCGAACTGGTGGGCCGGGCCGAACTGCGCCAGGCGGCGGCGTCGGCTGGCGACGCCCAGCCTGCCATCCCACCTGTGCAGGCGGTGGCCTGGAACGAGTTCGCTGAGTTCGAATTCGATCCCCTGCCGCCCGGTGATTACCTGCTCAGCCTCAGCGGCAGCGCCTGGACGGTGCATTTGCCCTTGTCCTTGATGCGCCCGCAGCCCTGACCCGGACTGCAGCACCCCAGGAAATCTCAGGTCATGCGCCCCTCTGGCAGCATCCGGCCGGTCGTTTGTCCCCTCTTGCCTTCGGGTCGTCCGCTGTCCGTCCTTGCATCCACCCGGCCGTGCGGCCGCCTTGCTCCATGAACACCCGTCTGCGCAACGCCGAGCTCGGCCGGCCCGTGAAGGCCGCCCCCACAGCACCGCGACATCGCGCGCGCCTTGCCGCGCTGGCGCTGGCCGCGCTGCTGACGGCTTGCGGTGGTGGTGGCGGTGCCGGTGCCGGTGCTGATGCTGGGAGTGCAGCCGCGGGCAGCCAGATCGCCAAGGCGGCGTCGGCTGCCGTGCGCGCCCCGGGCCCCGCGGTGCTGGTGCAGGTGAGCACCGGCGCCGACATCGTCGCCCTGGCCGGCGCCTGGGGTGCCACCGTGGCCGAGCAGTTCGGCCGCCGCCCCATCTACCGCCTGCAACTGCCCACCGGCGCCAACGCCGACACCGTGGCCGCTGCGCTGGCCACCACCCCGGGCGTGGTCTTCGCCGAACCTGACATCCCCAACGAGACGCCGGAGACCACGCGCAACACCGTCTGGGTGATCGGCGGCGACAGCGGCACCTACGCCACGCAGTGGGCCCCGCAGACCCTGCGCCTGGCCGACGCCCACACCCGCAGCACCGGCGCCGGCGTGCGCGTGGCCGTGCTCGACACCGGCATCGACGCCGCCCACCCCGCCTTCGCCGGCCGCCTGGCGCGCCGCGCCGATGGCAGCCTGCTCGGGCGCGACTTCGTCGACGACGACGACAACCCGGCCGAAGAAGGCAGCCGCAGCGACACCGGCTACGGCCACGGCACGCACGTGGCGGGCCTGGTGGCGCTGGCCGCGCCGGGCGCGATGCTCATGCCGCTGCGTGTGCTCGACCGCGGTGGCCGCGGCAACGCCTGGGTGCTGGCCGAGGCCCTGGCCTGGGCAGTGGACCCCGACGCCAACCCCGCCACCGACGACGGCGCCCACGTCATCAACATGAGCCTGGGCAGCACCCGCCCCACGCGCCTGCTGGCCGTGGCCGTGGCGCTGGCCAATTGCGAGTTCGGCGAAGACGACGACGAGTACGACGACGCCGGCTTCGACGACGACCGCGCGCGCTGCGCGCAGGGCCGCAGCGCGGCCGTGATCTCCGCGGCGGGCAACGCGGGCAGCGCCGACGAGCGCATCTACCCGGCCGCCGAGAACGTGCCGGGCACGCGCGCGGTGGCGGGCACCACGCAGGCGCAGCGCCTGGCGGCCTTCTCCAACTCGGGCGGCTGGATCCAGCTGGCCGCGCCGGGCGAGCTGATCGTCAGCGCGGTGCCCGGCGGGGGCTACGGCACGTGGTCGGGCACCTCGATGGCCGCGCCGCTCGCCGCGGGCACCGCGGCGCTGGTGCTGGGCACGCCCAGCCCCAGCCCCGTGCCGGGCGCCACGGCGCTGCGCCAGTGGCGCGCCGAAGACCTGATGAAGCGCCTGGAGGACCGCAGCAAGCCGGTCTGCGGGGCTGCGCTCCGGCAGATCGACGCCGCGGCGGCGGTGACGGACACTGCCGCGCCCGAGACCGCCTGCCGCTGAGCCGCGGCTGGCGCGTCACGGGGCGGGTGCAACAGCGCAAGCCCAGGTCCAGGCCTCGGGGCCGGGAGATTTCGCGCCCGCGTCACACAGGTTCTGCACACTGGCCTGAACCGCCGGCTATGCGGCATTCCGGAGAGATGCATGAACCTTGCAAGACGCCTGGCCCTGCCTGCCGCCCTGGCCTTGGCAGCCCTCACCGGCCTGCCCGCGGCGCAGGCCCAGCAACTGAGCCTGAGCTACCTGGGGCAGCAGATCCTGCCCACCGGCTTCGTGCCGGCCGGTGCCGCCGGCAGCCTGGGAGGCGCCCCGGTCCCGGTCGGCGGCTTGTCTGGGATCGACTTCGATCGCAACACGCAGCGCTACGTGGCCATCAGCGATGACCGCAGCGCCGCGGGGCCGGCGCGCTTCTACACCCTCTCGCTCGACCTCGGTCTGTTCCAGCGCAGCGCCAACCCCGGTTCGGCCGGGGTCGGGTTCCTGGCGGTCACGGCATTGCAGCAGCCCGGCGGTGGCAACTTCGGGCTGAACCAGGTGGACCCCGAGGGCCTGCGCCTGAACCCTGCGAACGGCAATCTGTGGTGGAGCAACGAAGGCCAGCGCGCTGCGGCGGGTTTCCAGAATCCGACAGTGCGCGAGATGACGCCCTCGGGCGCCTACGTGCGCGACCTGCCGGTGCCCGTCCGCTTCCAGCCGTCGGGCAGCGTGGCCGGCAACCAGGCGGGTGACCGTGGCGTGGCCAACAACCTCGCCTTCGAGAGCCTGAGTTTCAGCACGGACGGGCGCACGCTCTACACCGCCACCGAAAACGCGCTCGTGCAGGACGGCCCGGCGGCTGCGGTGGGGCAGCCCTCGGCCTCGCGCATCCTGGCCTTCGACCTGAGCACCGGCACGGCGACCGCGGAGTACGTCTACCCGGTCTCGCCGGTGGCGCTGCCACCCGCCGCGCCCGGTCTCTTTGCCACCAACGGCCTGGTGGAACTGCTCGCCCTGGCGCCTGGTGAGTTCATCGCGGTGGAGCGTTCGTTCGCGGTCGGAGCGGCCACGCCGGGTGTGGGCCCGGCCGGGCAGACCACGGGCAACACCATCCGGCTTTACCACGTCGACATCCGCGGCGCCACCGACGTGTCTGCGCTCGAAACCCTCGTCGGCGCCAGCTACGCCGCTGCAACCAAGACCCTGCTGCTGGACATGTCAGACCTGCGCCACGACGACGGCAGCGTGGTGGCCCTGGACAACATCGAAGGCATCACCTTCGGCCCCGTACTGCCCGATGGCCGCCAGACGCTGGTGCTGGTCTCCGACAACAACTTCGGCGCGGCCCAGTTCACCCAGTTCGTGGCGCTGGCCATCTCGCCCGTGCCCGAACCGGCCGCGGCCAGCCTGTTCCTGATGGGTGTGGGCGCGCTGGCTTGCAAGACCCGGCGCAGGGCGCGCACGCAGCGCTGAGACGCCGGCGGGCGCGCACCGGGCCGGCCCCGGCGCCGCGCCCGGGCGCCCGTTCAGGCCAGCTTCTTCGGCCGCCCTGGCTTCAGGGCCTGCAGGCTGTCCAGGGCCGCCAGCAGCTGGCGGTCTTTCAGGGCCGAAAGCACATGCAGGCCCGCGCGCAGCAACTCGCTCTTCTTGGTCGGGCGCTTCAAGCCCAGGGCCCGGTCTTTCATCGCGTCGATCAGGTCGAAGTCGTGCTGCGGCATCGTGAAGCTGTCGCGCACGAGCTTCGCCCGCTTGCGCGTGGCCTCGGGCGCTTGCGCGTCGGCCAGGCCTTCGGGCGGCAGCATCGGCTTCGCGGCCTTGGGCGCGACCTTGCTCTTCGTGGGCTTGGCAGCGGGTGCTGCCTTGGTCTCCGCCTGGCGAGGCGCAGCGTTGCGGGCTGCCTTGGAGGCGGGTTTGGCAGCGGGCTTGACGGCCGCCTTTGCAGCGGCCTTTGGAGCAGCCTTTGCAGCGGGCTTGGAGCGGCGCGTGCGCGGCGAGGGCGCCGCGGCTGCAGCGGCCGGTGCGGGTGCCGGAGCCGGTGCCTCTACCTGTGCCGGTGCCTCCACAGCCTTCTCGGTGGCTGCAACCGGGTCGTTCGTGGTAAGCATGAGGATCTCCTCGGGAAATAAGGTAAATCATTTATACCTTAAAACCCGAGGAGACGGGCCGGCTGAATCCGGCCAGCGGCTCAGGACATCGGCAGCGCGGGATCGTGGCCGATGATGCCGCCGTCGATGCGCGTGATGATCACGGTGGCGGAACGGGGGCGCGCGACAGTGCCACCCGGGCCGTAGCCGGCATTGCCCGGCCAGTTGCTCTCGAACGGGCCCGAGGGCGTTGCCGGCGTGATGGCCACCGAGGGAGGCACTGCGCCTGCGCGGCCGGTGTTCTCGCCCGGGTGCTGCACGTTGATGAACAGCGCACGGCCGTCTGGCGTTTCCGTCAGGCCCGTGATCTCGGCGCCCATGGGCCCGACGAAGAGCCGCTTGAGCGTGAGCTCGCTCATCTTCCGGCCCGCGTAGGTGCGCTGCACCACGTCGGCACCCAGGGCCCTCACAGCCGGGTCGGGCGCGCCCGCGGCCTTGTTGACGACGTCCACCGCACCGCCGTCGCCGAGCCGGCCCGGCAGCGCCGCCAGCAGCATGGCGTTGCTGCGGTCGGTCATGGTGTTGTCGTCCGACTGGATGTACAGGATGCCCGTGGTGGGGCTGAACCAGCAGCCGTCGGGCTTGGAGATCTCGTTGGCCGCCGTCAGCCCGGAGAGGTTCACGTTGGCCTGGTAGTTCACGTCGTCCTGCCCTGCGTCGGCCTGCGCCTGGGCACCGAAGAGAAAGATGTCCCAGCGGAAGCTCATCGCGCCCGGGTCGTCGCGGTCTTCGCGGATGCGCACGATGTGCCCGTTGACGTTGCCGCGTTGGGCCGACGAGGCTGCGCCCTGCGAGGTGGCACCCTTGGTGTCGAACCAGTAGCGCGGGTTGGCGGCATCCAGGCCGGGGTTGGGCACGCTGTTGCCCGAGAAGCCGACGTTGCCGCGGTCGGGGTTCTCCGTCATCGTGATGTAGATCTCGCCGTTGAAGGGGTTCACGGCCGTCCACTCGGGGCGGTCCATGCGCGTGGCGCCCACGGCGCTGCCGGCCAGGCGGGTGTTCACGCAGATGTCGGCGAGGTCTTCGAAGCGATAGCCCTCCGGGAAACGCGCGCTCGGGGCTAGGCCCGCGGCGATCTTCGGGTTGCTCATCGCCAGCGCTTCCCAGCGGCCCGTGCCGTCGGCGTTGAAGACTGCTGCGTAGATGGTGCCGCGGTCGAGGTACTTGTCGCCCGTGGCCAGCCCGCCGCGCTGGGC
The DNA here is from genome assembly GCF_004016505.1 of Rubrivivax rivuli. Classification (GTDB taxonomy): domain Bacteria; phylum Pseudomonadota; class Gammaproteobacteria; order Burkholderiales; family Burkholderiaceae_C; genus Rubrivivax; species Rubrivivax rivuli. Next base: position 135,420 of record NZ_SACR01000004.1, read on the forward strand.
ATCGCTGGGGTTCCAGCGCTCCGTGGTCACGTACTTGTAGACGTACTCGTTGCGCGAGTCGCAGCCGATGTAGAAGGCCAGCGGGCGGCCCGGCTTGGGCACGGAACACCACGCGCCTTCGGTGGCGCGGCGGCCCATGGCGGTGCGCTTCTTCGGGCGCGACAGCGGCGCATACGGGTCGATCTCGACCACGTAGCCGAAGGTGTTGGGTTCGTTGCGGTAGTCGTCGCTGGCGGTCGGCCCGGTGACGCTGCAGTTCCAGCGCTCGAACTCGCTGGCGGGGTACTGGTTGGCGCTGACGCGGTCCCAGCGGCGGTACGAGAAACCACCGGCCCCCGAGGTGATGCCGTTGCGGCGCAACTGCGCGTTCTCACGCTCTGTGCGCAGCGCGTCGTCGCCGGCGTTGCGGAAGAAGTAGCTGGCCCAGTTCTCCTCGCAGGTCAGGTATGTGCCCCAGGGCGTGACGCCATGACCGCAGTTGTTCAGCGTGCCGCGCGCCTGCTGGCCGCTGGGCGAAAACTTCGTGCGCACATAGGCGGTGCCCAGCACGGGCCCGCTCAGGTCGACGGTGGTGCGTGCAGTGATGCGCCGGTTGTAGCGCGAGGGCTTGTGGGTCCTGAGCGCCCCAGCCTGGCGCCGCATCTCGACGACGGAGACACCGTGGGCGTCGATCTCCTTGATCACCTCTTCCTCGGGCCGGTTCGGCGAGTTGGCGGCGAGATTGGTGCCGCCCGTGGCGTGCAGGAACTGCGCGGTGCCGGAGATGTTCTCGTGGTTCACGCACAGCAGGCCGCGCGTGCTGTTGCGGTCGTCGCGCAGGTCGGCGCGCGTGTGCAGGCCGAACCAGTTCATGCCGTCGTGGTGGTCGCCGGCACGCAGGTCGTAACGGCTCTCGCTGCCATCGCCGCTGTACTCGGGAATGCTCGCGTCCAGGGCGTCACCAGTGGCGTAGACCACCGTGGCCCGGTAGCCGGCGGGCACGTGCACGGCGTCGTCGCGGAAGCGCTCCACGGCCTGGAAGTCGAGCGAGCGTGCAGGGGTGGCGCCCGGCGGCAGGCTGCGGATCGAGGCCTCGGCGGTGTCAGTGCCCAACAGCCCGGCAGCGCCGAAGCCGGCCATGGCCATGGCCGACACGCCGCCGGTCAGCACGTCGCGGCGGTTCAGACGGTCGGCGACGAGGTCGCGCAGGTGGGGCGCGTCGCTGGGGTTCTTGTCGATGTCGTCCGGCTCGATCGTCAGCGGCTGGGGCAGGTGAGGTGCGTTCATTGGAGGGTGTCCCGTGGTGGGCCGCGCAGGCTTGGGCTGCGCAGGCCGCGTGGTGTGGTGAAGGGTGGAGGGGTTCAGGCGCGACGGCGGGCCACGAAGCCCACCACCAGCACGCCGGCCAGCAAGAGGGCATAGGTGCCGGGCTCGGGCACGGCACTCACGGCGTAGATGCCGACGGCGCTGTCGAGGTAGCCCGTGTAGACCGTGTTGCTGTCATTGATGACGGTGACGCTCAGCAAGGCTGTTTCGCCGAAGCTGTAGGCCCCAGGCGTGTAGGCCGCCGTGGCATTGCCTATCTCGCGGCTGTCGCTCATGCCTCCTGCCGAGAGCAGGCCTGTCGCATAGCCGAAGAGTTCGGTCGTGAGGTAGGAGTCGGGCAAGCCGGGCTGGTTGCCGCTGACGCCCAGGTTCAGAGCGCCGAGGAAGGTGACGGAGCTGCCGGGCTGCAAGCTGAAGAAGGAGCGTGCGGAGGCGCCGGCGGCGGTGTAGCCCGCCACGGGCGCCAGGCCCGACGCTTGCAACGCGGCGGCCTGGTTGCCGGCCTGGGCCATCACCGAGGCGCTGCTGAAGGTGCTGCCGCTGAAGCTCAGGGCCTGGCTGGCTGGCACGGCCACGCCGGTCTCGGTCATGCCGGCCTCGCTGAGCGTGGCGAACTGGGGCACGAAGCCGCCGACGCCGTCGGCCACCCAGGCCACGAAGCCGGCCGCCGAGGCCTCGCTGACGCTGCTGGAGGGCAAGAGCGGGTCGGCCAGCCAACTGAAGCCGCTGCCGGCGAGCACCGAAAACGACAAGGACGCGGTGGCAGCGCTCTGCGCATGCACTGGCGACATCGCTGCCAGCAGCAAGGGCGCAGCGCACAGGAATGGGTAGGGTTTCAAGCTCGGCTCCTGGGGTCGTGAGGGTGGACGTCGAGCCGCCCGCAGCGGGACATGGCGGGCGCGCACGCGCCCGGGCTCTGTGCCTCGCATGCTTGTGCAGCGCAGTGACTGCGGCGTGTCGGGCCCGCAGGGCCGAGCGGCTCATGCGGCGGCAAGCCCCACGCCGGCTGGGGAACCGGATCAGGCCGCCAGGCGCGTGGCCTGGGCGCTCAGAGCGGCATGGGCTGACGTGCCTCGGCCGCGCCGGCCTCCACGTACACCGCCAGCCCGCTCAGCTTGGCCCTTTGCTTGGCCAGGGCAGCGGCGTTGGCGACTTCCGACGCCTTCTGCAACCCGGTGCCGCGCCTGATGGGCACGGCGCCCATGTAGAGGCTGATGAAGCCGAAGAATCGGTGGGTGCCGTGCCGGTCTTCGGCTTCGATGCCGCCGCGGCCGCGGGCCTCGTCGTCGTAGAGCAGGCGCACGGCTTCGTCAAACTCGTCGACGATGCTTTCGCAGCGCGTCTCCCAGTCGTGGCTCTGGAACAGCATGACGAAGTCGTCACCCCCCACGTGCCCGACGAAGTCGCGCCGCGGGTCGCAGTGGCTCTGTATCTTCATCGACAGCAGCTTGATCGCCTCGTCGCCGCGCCAGTAGCCGTAGTAGTCGTTGAAGGGCTTGAAGTTGGCCAGGTCGGCGTAGCAGGCCACGAACTCGGCCCCGGCGGCGCAGAGGCGGTCGATGTGTTCGCTGATCGGGATGTTGCCGGGCAGCAGCGTCAGCGGGTTGGCATGGCGTGCGGCCTCCAGGCGGCTCTCCGTGACCTGGCGGACCAGTTGGTGGCCGGTGCCCAGGCCCTCGTACACGCCGTTCTGCACGTAGATGAAGCCCTCGGTGAGGTAACGCTGGTCGGGGCTCATCAGCACGCCCACCAGGGCATCGAAGTCGGCTTCGATGTCGACCACCGTGGGCCGGAGGTTGGCAAAGGTCAGGCTGGGCTTGCGGCCGTAGATTTCCTTGAAGAAAGGCTTGGCATGGCGGTCCAGGAAGTCCTGCCGCCCCAGCAGGCCCAGGGGGCGGCCCGCTTCGTCGACGAAGGCTGCGGCATGCCAGGCGGGGTTGGCATCGAAGAGGCGCGCCAGTTCGTCGCAGGTGGTCTGCGCTGCAATGCCCTGCGCGCGCAGCACGTGCACCTGGGTGACCCGGCCTGGCGAAGCGGCCACGCGCAGCGAAGGCAACACGGCCACGCGGCTGCTGCCCACCACCGCCAGGGCGGGGGCATCCACGGCATCGGCGGGTTGGCGGGCCGGCCGGCCCAGGAAGTAGCCCTGACCGAAGCTCAGGCCCAGGTCGCGCAGCACGCGCAGGTCGTCGGCCGTCTCGATGCCCTCGGCCACCAGCGCAGAGCCGAAGGTCTCGGCGATGTGCAGCAGGGCCTGCAGGGTCTTCAGGCGCTGCGCGTGGCGCGCGATGTCGGCGGTGAAGTACTTGTCGATCTTCACGTAGTCGGGTGCCAGCTCTGACCACAGGCGCAGGCTAGAGCGCCCGTCGCCGAAGTCGTCGAGCGCGAAGCGCGCGCCCGTGGCGTGCACCTGTTCGGCCACGCGTGCCAGCCGCGGGATGTCGCTGACGTGCTCGTGTTCTGTGATTTCGAAGACCAGGCGGTCTGGATCGATGCCGTGATGCAGCAAGGCCGCGCGAAGTTCGGCGGCGTCCTTGCCGTCGAAGCAGCGCACAAGGGCCGAGGCGCTGATGTTCACGAAGAGGCGGCCCGCACGTTGCATCTGCGACCACTGCCGCAGGGCCAGCGCAACGCAGGCCACTTCGAAGTCCTGCACCAGGCCTTCCCGGCGCGCGGCGGAGAACAGCGCATCGGGCGCCTGCAGCGGCATGCCCTGCGGCCCGCGCACCAGAGCCTCGTGCGCGTGGATGGACCCGCCGGTGAGCGAAACGATGGGCTGGTACGCCATCGACAGCGCGCCTTCAGTGAGCAGGCGCGAGAGCGGGCCGCTGCGGTCGCCAATGTTGTAAGCCAGGAGATCGGTCATGGGCTGCAGCCGTGGGTCTTCGGATGGGCAGGCGCGCTGTGGGCGAACCCACTGTAGGCGGGTTGATGGGCTGGGTATCGGCCTTGCCTGAGATGGGCTTCAGGGAAATTTTTGTCAAGACGCCGCCAGCTTTTCATCAATCCGTCATCAGCGAAAACACGCCCGTCCTTCCATCCCGGGCGCGCCGGATGCGGTGGTGTGGGGGTTCTAGACCTAAGTAGCTACGGAAGGCCTGCACGGCGTTCACGAGACGGCGCTTCAATGGCACCAGAACATCAACCATGGAGTGAGGTTTGAACGACGACCTGTTCATCAAGCGCATGCCCTTGGTCATCAAGGAGCTCATCGCTCGCGAGGCGGCACTGAACCATCGCTCGGTCAACCAGGAGGCCATCGCCTTGCTGGAAGAGGCGCTGCTCCACCGCATGGAGACCCAGAGCCCGCAGCGCCGCAATGTCCTGGCCACATTGAGTGGCTATGCGGCCCAGGCTTCGGCGCTGGCGGCCGCACCGCCGCTGGTGCCCAGCAGCAACGGCTGACGCCCCCTACCGAAAAGGCTTCTCCTCATGAACCCGATCCCCACCTCCTTGCTGGGCGCTGCCGCGTCCTGCGCTGCGCTGTGCCTGCTGCCGGGCGCTGCACTGGCGGCGCTGTCGACGACCCCGCTGGCGCCCTTCGCGCTCGAATCGGCGTCCGGGCCCTCCACGTCCGCCAGCAACCGTCTGAACGCAGCCCTGGCCGTGCTGGACGAAGCACAGACCTCCGCCGGCGAGCGCGCCTACCGTCTGGCTGTGACGCCCACCCCGGTCACTGCGCGCCTGGATGCCACGGCCCTGGCGATCGGCTCGCGCACGCGGCCCACGGCCTCCACGCTGAGCCTCTGGGCCTTCATCACCACGGTGCGGGCGCAGCAAAGCGGCGAGCGCTTCGTCATCCTCGAAGCCAACACTTCGCTGCTGCAACTGGCCGAAGGGCCGGTGGCCCCGGTGCCGCTGCCAGCTGCCGCCTGGCTGATGCTGGCGGGCCTGATGGGGTTGGCCGGCAGCGCCGGCCTGCGCCTCAGGCGCCCGCTGACGCCAGCGCTGGCCCCGGCAGGAGTGGCAGCGTGAAGTGCCCCCGGCTGGGTCTTCGCAGTGCGGGTCTCGGCGCGGTCGCGGCCGGGCTGCTGCTGGCGGCGTGCGGGGGCGGCGGTGGTGACGGGGGCGGCAGCGGTGGCAGCACGCAGCCCCTGGTCACGCCCAGCAGCGGCACCTACGCCTGGGTGCTGCGGGCCGAAGGCCGCACCGACGCGCTGCGCTACGCCCTGTCTCTCGTCCACCCCCAGGACAGCGCGACCGAGGTGCCCATCGAAGCCGCCAGTGCCTCGGTCACCGATGCGCGGCTGGTGGCCACGGGCACGGTCGATGGCGCAACCCAGCAGTCGGGCGCGCTGGAGCCCCATGCACTGGTCTACATCGTCGGCGGTGATGTGCGCCGCGTGCCCTTGCGCGCCAACGGCCAGCCGCCCCTGTCGCGCGTGAGCCGGGCAGGCACCAGCTCGGCCTGCCGCTTCGTCATCGACGCGGTGGACCACGCCAACCCGGAACGCTCGCGCTTCATCGTGGCCACCGCCGGGGCCGACGGCCAATGCGGCACCGCCGACGACGGCCGCGGCGAGCTGCGCCTGGACGCGACGCTCGGCCTGGTCTTCGCGCCCTTGGGCACCGATGCCCCCCTGGCCGTGCTGCGCGACGGCGCGACGCTGGCGCCTGCCGCGTGGCTGCTGCCGACCCAGGTGCAGCCCTGGGCGGCAGCGGCAGGCGCGGTCAGCTTCCGCAGCGCCAACCAGCCGGTGCAGCGGGTGCTGCAGGCCGCGCCCCGCACCTTGCTGGTGGAATCGGCCAACGGGGTCAGCGTCGTCGAGGTCGGGGCCGACCTGCGCGTGACGGAAACCGCCATCCCGTCGATGGCCAGCACGGGCTGGCAGGGGGTGGGGCACGACGCCACCCACTTCTTCGCCTTCCGCAACGGGGGCACCGAAGCCAGCCCTAACTGGACGTTGCAGCGCGTCTCGCGCTCTGCGCCCTCGGCCACCACGCTGGCCACCGCCAGCGGCCAGGTGACGCTGGCTTCGATGGGGCAGGACGTGCTCTACGCCACGGTGCTGGGCAGCAGCACCGTGCAGACCCTGCGCCTGCCCAAGGCGGTGCCCAATGCCTTCACCACGCTGGACAGCGGCAACCCGTCTGCACAGTTCACCACCGTCATCACGGGCGGCGCCGACGTGCACCTGCTGTGGCGCGTGACGGGCCTGAACACCGGCAGCCCGGTCTACACGGTGCAGATGGTCAACGAGAGCGGCACCGCGCTCTACACCGGCACGGGCGGCTTCTCGCTGGGCCTGGCCGACGCCGGGCGTGTCGACTTCAGGCGCAGCGAATCGCGCAGCCGCTTCCTCTTCGCCGAGAACTACGGCAGCCGCCTGTTCGGCGACGCCACGCTCGTGGTCTACGACAGCGCCATGCGGTCGGCCACGCGGGTGGGGCAGTTGCCGGGCAATGCCGAGTTCGGGGTGGACCTGGTGTTCGCCAACGCCCTGGCCGGGCCCACGGCGGCGGCCGGCGGCTTCGCGGCGCGCTCGATCAGCGGCGTGGTGCAGGCCAGCAACGCGCGCATCTTCAGCTTCGACCCGGCGGTGGCCAACAGCCTGCGCTACACCTCGCGGCAGCCGTGATCCCGCCCGTGTTGATGCAACTGGTGCCCGCGGGCCCGGGTGGCGTGCGTGACTTTGCCGAGGTGCTGCAGGCCTGCTGGCGCCGCCGGGGCCTGGCCTGCGACATCCACGCTCTCGACCCGGCGCAGGGCCTGCCACCCAGCCTGCGGCCCGCGGGTCTGGCACGTGCGCCGGTCGCCGTGCTGCTGCACTACTCCGGCTACGGCTACCAGCGCCGTGGCCTGCCCCTGACGCTGCTGCGGCAGCTGCGCGACCTGCGCGAGCATTGGCAAGCCGGCTTGCGCCTGGTCAGCTACTTCCACGAGAGCTACGCCAACGGGCCGCCCTGGAGTTCGGCCTTCTGGCTGTCGGGCCTGCAGAGCCGCCTGGGCCTGCAGCTGGCGCGCATGTCCGACGGTGTCTGCACGAATGCGCAGACCCATGCCGCCTGGCTGCTGCAGGCTCACGAGCGCCTGGCCGGCCAGGTGCATGTGCTGCCGGTGTTCTCGGCCATCGGCGAGCCTGCAACGCCGCCGGCACTGGACCCGGTGCCGGCGCGCGAGCCCGTGGCTGTCGTCTTCGGCGCCGCGCTCACGCGCGCCCGCGCCCTGCGTGCAACGGCCGATCTGGGCGCCGCCTTGCGCCGCCATGGCGTTGAACGCTTGGTCGAGGTGGGTCCGGGGGGGCCGGCCGTGGCACCGGCGGGGCTGCCGGTGGCCTACCTGGGCAGGCTGGAAGCCACCGAACTCCACGACCTGCTGCGGCGTGTGCACGCGGGCCTGATCGACTACCCCGCCTCGCTGCTGGCCAAGAGCAGCGTCTTCGCCGCCCTGGCGGCCCACGGCGTGCCCGTGCTCAACACCCGGGGTCACGACCATGACGCCGATGGCCTGCAGGCCGGCCGCCATTACGTCAAGCTGCAGGACGCGTCCGAGCAGCGGGCGCACAGGGCGCCAGCGCCGCGTCCGCCCTGCCTGGCCACGGCGGCTGATTGGCAATCGGTGGCGGCTCAGGCCCTGGCCTGGTACCGCCCGCACGAGGCTGAGCACCAGGCGCAACGGCTGGCCGCATTGTTGCTGGGCGCCGCTGCGCCCTGATGCCGCCAGTCCGGCTGCTGCCGCCCGCGCGCTAGAGCGAGGCCAGCCCCGCCCGGATGCCCTCGGCGATCTGCGTGCCCAGGTGCACCACACCAGCCACCGTGGGATGGGTACCGTCGGCACTGACGTAGAGGTCGCCGTTGCCGCGGCCCGTGGGTGCCGCCACGGTGCCCGTGCCCGTCTGCCAGGGGCCGCTGCCTGCGCTGCCGGCTCCGGCGCTGCTGGTCCAGCCGCCGCGCAGGTTGTCCAGGAAGATCCAGGGCCCGCCCACCTCGGCCAGGGCGTTGCGCACGGCTTCGGCCTTGGCCAGCGCCGTGGCTTCGGGCGGCACCGACTCGCGCGGCGCCCAGGGTCCGATGCCCACCAGCACGGCCTGCGGCAAGGCCGTGCGCAGCGCGCGGTGGTAGCTGCGCACCGCAGCCTCGAAGCCGTCGCGCGCGGCCTGGGCCGTGGCGTAGGGAAAGAGGGCCTGCGAGTTGTTGTCGTTGATGCCGCCCGCGGTGATGAACAGGTCGGGCGCCGAGCGGACGCAGCTGGCCAGGCGGGCCTCGAAGGCATCCCCCGGGTTGCCGCGGCCCGGCACCGAATTCGGTGCGTAGCCGGTGCCGCCAATGGCGTTGATGTCGATGTGCGCGATGCCCAGGCGCGCGGCGGCTTCCCAGAGCGGGCCGCCTGTGCTGAACACCTGGCCGGGCGCGCCACCGTAGGAATCGGCCATGGCGCCCATGGCGGCTTCGGCGCTGCGGTCCCAGGGCTGAAGGCTGTCCTGCGCATCGACGATGAGCGCGCACGGCCCCTGCGAACTGCGGGCGTACACCGAGACCTCGCGCGCCGCCCGGCTGCCAAAGTCGAAGCGCAGCATGGCGTTGGGTGCACTCAGGCTGGCGCCGCTGCCGGCGGGGCCCCAGCTGCGGTCGAACCAGCCGCCGGTCAGCAGGGCGCCGTCGACCACCACTGTCAGGTTGACCGCGATGCCGGCCATCAGCACCTCGAAGGCGCGCCCCTGCAGCCGGAAGTGCAGGGCGCAGACCCCTTCGCTGGCCAGCGTGGCGGCGGGGTGGCGCCGCTGCACCGGGAAGACGTTGACGCCCGAGATGCGCGCCACGCCCGGTGCCGGCGCCGTCCAGGTGTCGCGGCGGTGCCCCCAGACCTCGGCCACCTCGGCCAGGCTGGCGGTGTTGCCGTTGCTGAAGGCCGGCAGGAAACGCGCGTTGCTGCCGAATCCCGAGCTGGCATCGTTGCCCGGCCCCTGGGTCACGGTGTAGCCGCTGGCGGCCGCCTGCAGGGCTGGCCGCAGCAGCGCGGCCTTCAGGCGCTGCACGGTGGGCGGCGGTGGCTGCACCGGCGGGGGCACGGGCGGTGTGGGCGGCGGTGGGGCCGGGGCCACGGGCGCCGGCGCGGGCGAGGCGCCACCACTTCCGCCACCCCCGCCGCAGGCAGACAAGGGCCCGGCCAGCCCCAGGCTGCTCCAGGCGGCCAGGCGCAGCAGCGCCGCGCGGCGTGCAGCCGTGTGCGGGGCCAGCGCAGGGCCGGGGGCGGGCGCAGGGTGGGAGTCGTCTTGGATCATGCGGTGCTCGTCGGGGCGGATCAGACTGGCAGGCGAGACCCTGGCGCCACGGTGGCGCCCGGGCTGCACTTCGGCTGCTCCAGCCGCAGCACTTCTTCGTACACCGCGAGGCAGCGGTCGATGGCGTTGTCGGCTTGCAGCGCTGCGGCCCGTGCCAGGCCGCGTGCGCGCCGGTGGGCTGCGGCTTCGGGTGCTTCATTGAGCAGGCCCGCCACTGCAGTGGCCGCATCGGCTGCCCATGCCGCCAAGGCCTGCGGGCCGGGCAGGCGGGGCAGGTAGAGCGGCGCGTCGCCGCCCACTTCCGTCAGCGGTGCGACGCCCGTGCAGACGACCGGGCAGCCGCAGGCCAGGGCTTCGGCCACGGGCCAGCCGTAGCCCTCGGCCAGGCTGGGAAAGAGCAGCGCCCGCGCACGGGCGTACAGCGCGTGCAGCAGCGCTGGCGCCACCGGGTGGAGCCAGCGCACCTGCCCCGCCGCGGGCAACTGCTGCAGTTGCAGACGCACTGCGGCCCCGGGCGTGGGGCTCACCATCAGCAGCAGGGGAACCGGCGCGCCCGCTGCCTCCAGGCGACGCACCAGCTGGCCATACAAGGCCACGACGCCGGCCGTGTTCTTGTACCACTGCCCACCGCCCACATGCAGCAGCCACCCGGCGGCAGGCGTCTCCAGGCCGGCGGCCTGCAGCACCGCGTCGGCCGCGGCCGGCGGCAGGGGCGTGTAAGGGTGGTTCAGGCCGTTCAGCACCACGACCGAGGTCTTCGCGGCGCGCCCGCGCAGACCGAGGCGGTGCAGTTCGCTGCGGGTGTGGGCCGAGATGCTGATGAAGTGGCGTGCCTGCGCAAAGCCGCGGCGGATGCAGCGCTGGTACAGCCGGCCGCTGGCCCGCGTGGGGTTCTCGGGCACCTCGCCCAGCGCCGAGGCCAGGGCCAGCAGGTCGTGGCAATGCACCACGTGCGGCCGCTGCGCCACGCTGGGCACCCAGGGCCCCAGGGCCTGGTCGCAGACGACGTACAGCGTGTCGGGCGGGTCGGCCTTCAGCTGCCGCTTCAACTGCCGCGGAAAGAGCAGGTACTGGTCCACATAGCCGCCCCATTTGGCCCAGGCGGTGTGCCGCAGCCACTGCCAGCAGCGCGGCTGGGCGCTGCGCAGCTCGACCTGGTGGCCGCGCGCGGCGCATCCGTCCATCAGCATGCGCGCATAGGCATCCTGGCTGCGCAGGCCGAGGAAGGCAGGGTGGGCCAGGAAGACCAGGCGCATGGCCGTTCAGGCGCCGCGTGCGTGCCCGGCGCCGACCTCGGCACTGGTGCGGCGTGCCACCAGCACCATGCTCTTCCAGAGCCAGGGCAGGCGGCCCACGCCATGGAAGCCCACCACTTCGAAGCCGTTGTCCTGCAGCAGCAGCCCCAGGGTGTGGCGGCTCCAGAACTTGACGTGCCCGCCATACCAGAGCGCGGTGTGGTGGTGGTCCCAGCGGCCGGCCAAAGAGAGAGCGAGGTTCTTCAGGTAGCCGTGGTAGGGCGTGGAGACGATCAGCCAGCCCCCCGGCGGCAAGAGGCCGGCGGCCAGCGCAGGCAGCCGGTGTGGCGCGTGCAGGTGCTCGATCACCTCGGTGGACACCACGGCGTCGAAGCTGCCGTGGCTTTCGCGCAGCAGGGCGGCGTCGGCCTCCACGCCCAGGGTTTCGATCTGGGCGCCAGGTGCCGTGCGCCGCGCCCAGGCCGCGCCCTGCGCGTCGGGTTCGAGACCCAGCACCTCGTGGCCGGCACGCACCAGCGCGGCACACAGCGCGCCGTTACCGGCACCGATATCGACGACACGCCGCGCACGCAGCCTTTGCAGCAGCTGCAAGACCTTGGGGGTGACGTAATGGCAGGCGTGCGGTGCCTGGCTGGATTGCCAGCCGTAGGCCGCTGCCGAAGGCGTGGGCGCTTCGGCTGCCGTGCTGCCCGGCGCCATGCCGGGCGCAAAGGTCCTTGGGGCCGCCGAGGGGTGCAGGGCTTCTGCGGCGGGCTCGTGAGGTTCGGTCGTCATCATCGTGGTGCCCTTGAGGTCCGAGTCACGCGCGGCGGTAGCAGCGGCCGAGCAGGGCGGCCAGGGCCAGCTCGGCCGGCTTGGTCCAGCGCACCCAGGCCGGCAAGGTGACGAGCGGGCCCCCCGCGTGTTGCCAGAAGGCCTTGTCGGCGGGCCGGGGCGGCACACCGCCCAGTGCCTGCCGCAGGTAGGCGCGCTGCCAGGGTTTGGCGGCGCCCAGCGCGTGGGGCAGCAGCCAGGGCCCGGGCTTCAGGGCCATGGCCTCCTGGCCGATGACGCTGACCGCCAGGCTGCAGGCCTCGATGGCCACGTTCAGCCCGTCCTGGTCGGTGCGGTCGAAGCAGCCGGCAAAGCCCGTGGAGCGGTAGTTGGCGTCGGCGGTGAGCGCCAGCCCCAGCGAGCCGATCTCGTGGGCCATCAGCTGCATCGCGCTTTCCCAGTGCAGCAGGAACTCGCGCTGTTCGCGGCGCAGCCCGATGAAGCCGCCATTGACATACTCGGCCCCGCGGAAGCGCAGCGCCAGCCCGTGCGATGCGTAGTAGCGCCGCCAGCCGACGCGGCGCGGGTGGTTCTCGGGCAGCGGGGAATTCAGGTCTTCGCACAGCGCCACGCCACAGCTGACCCATTGCTCGAAGAAGGACCAGGGCCGCACGAGCACGATGTCGGGGTCGAGGTAGAACAGGGCATCGGTCTCGGCCCCGGCCGCGCTGTCCAGCAGCTGCAGCATGAACGCGGGCTTGTGGTTGGTGAGGTGGTGCTCGGTCGTCAGCGCCACGAACACCAGCCGCAGACGGGGCGTCACCTCCAGCACGCGGGCCTCGCCCCAGGGGCCGGGCCAGGGCCTGGCCGTGCCGGCCTCGGCCCAGCGCGGCAGCGCACCGCGGTAGCCCGCGATCAGGTCGCCTTCGAAGCCGGCGTGATGCAGCGAATTGGCCAGGGCCGCCACGCCGTGGTGGTAGTTGCCTTCGAACAGGGTGCAGACCAGGCTGCGCATGGGGTGTCCTCAGCGGTTCAGGGTGTAGCGGGCCAGCATCGAAAAGCCGCTGGCCTGGTCCATGGGATGGCGGCCCCAGGCCCACAGGCCCAGCGCCGCCAGGCGTGCCAGGCCGCGCCGCAAGGGCCGCGGCCAAGGGCTGGCCGCCAGCAGCGCGGCGACGGCGCGGTTGCGGCGCCCCACCTCCCACACGCATTGGCGCCAGGGCAGCGGCTCGTGGTGCAGGCTGCGAAGTTGCCAGCCTTGCCGCTCGCCCAGCGCCTGCAGCGCGCGCGGCGTCCAGCGCGTCAGGTGGTGCGGTGGCGCGTCCAGATCGTCGCTCTCACCGCAGAGGCGGTCGGGCCGGCGGTCGCTGGGCACGGCCACCCACAGCTGCACCGCGGGCGTGCCCAGCGCCCGTGCAAGCTCGAAGAGCGCGGCCGGCCGGGGCAGGTGTTCAAGCACGTGGAAGGCGGTGATGTGGCTGGCGGGCTCGGACAGCGCGACGCCCTCGGCCGCACCCCCGGTGGCGACATGCGCCTCCAGGCCGCGCTGCTGCACGGCCGCCACGCCGGCGGGCGAGAAGTCGATGCCGATGGCCCTGCGCACGCGCCCGGCCGCCAGCCCCAGGAAGTGCCCGCTGCCGCAGCCGTGGTCGAGCACCGTGTCGGGCGGACCCAAGGCCCGCAGCACCTGGCCGTACTCCCAGCGCTCGGCCGGGTACAGCGGCAGCGCCTCGTAGAGCGTGCCGTACCAGGCTGGCGGTGGCGCCAGCATCGGGTCGGCGAATTCCAGCGCGCAGTGCGGGCAGCGGTGCATGGTGTAGCGCCCCAGCGGCGCGGGGTGCGCCTGCGCCAGCGCGGCCAGCGTGTCCGAAGCCAGGCCTGCCGCGTCGGCACGGGTACCCACGCGCTCTTGCGCCGCGCGCTGCGCGTAGGCCGCATGCTGCGTCGGCACCGACACCGAGCCCAGGGCGGCCGCCCCCAGCTGTCCGCAGGCGGGGCAGGCCGGGTCCGCGGCTGCGTTCACTGCCGCACTCCCGGCGCCCACAGGCGCGTGTTGCCCAGCAGGCGCCAAGCGGTGTAGCCCACCAGCAGCAGCACCGAGGCCGCGGCCACGGCCGTGTTGATCTGGAAGGCGCCGGCCGCGGTGCCGGCGTCGAAAAGCAGCAGCGCAGCCAGCAAGGCCAGCAGCCCGAGGGGGATGTTCAGCAGCGCCGGCACGATCCAGCCGCGCGCCGCGCCGATGGCGTAGACCGCGCCAGCCCACACCGAGAGCGTGGTCGACAGCACCATCCACGGGGTCTCGGCCTTCAGGTGCAGGTACTGCGGGCCCAGCACCCACAGCAGCGGGCCCGGCAGCAGCAGCGCGAGTGTCCCCAGGGCAGCGCACAGCAGCGCGAAGCCTGCATTCACGAGCCCGAAGCCGGTGCGCAGTTCACCGGCCAGGCGGGGGCGCGCGAAGTAGGGGGCCACCAGGGCCGCCAGCACGTTGCTCAGCACCGTGAACAGCATGGCCAGGCGCGAGAGCGCGCCCACCTCGGCCACCTGCTGCGCCTGGCCCAGCCAGGCCACCAGGGCCACCGGCAGCTGGGCGCTGAGGCAGTAGTACACCGAGTTGGGGGCCTGCCTTGCCACCAGTGCCTGCAGGCGGGCTGCATGGCCCTCGGCCTGGGCCGCTGCGGCACCTTCGGCTGCTTCGGCCTCTGCGTGTGCAGTGGCCGGGCCAGCGTCCGGCCGCCAGGCCGGCGCCGCCCAGCGCAGCGCGGCTGCCAGCAGCAGCGTGGGCAGCGCCATCAGCAGCGCGCCGATGCCGATGTCGATGACCCCCACGCCGGCGCCGGCCACCGAGCACACCCGCGCGGCGTGCACCGCGAACTCCAGCTTCTGCTGCAGGGCGGCCTGCCCCTGCAGCCGCATCAGCGCGATGGCCAGCGCGTTGCGTGCGTTGACCAGCCCCAGCAGCAGGCACAGGCCCACCAGCGCGGCGGTGGCGGGCAGGGACAGCGCGGGGTCGCCGAGCAGCAGCGCGCCCAGCGCGGCCAGGGGCAGCAGCAGCAGGCCGAACAGGCGCCACTGCAGGCGCCTCGCCGCTTGCTGCAGGCGCGCCAGCGCGGCACGGTCGGCATGGTGGGGGCCGCCCAGCGACAACATGGCCGAGGACAGGCCCAGGTCCAGCATCACCGACACCAGGCTCAGCAGTGCCACCGCGGCGGTGTAGTGCCCGTAGTCGGCCGGCGCCATCCAGCGCACCAGCAGCAGGCCCGCGACGAAGCCCAGCAACTGCACGCCGCCCTGGGCCGCTGCAAAGCCCAGCAACTGCCGCAGCCGGCGCTGGTTCAGCAAGCCCCGCAGCAGGGCCGCCGGCGCGGGGCCCGGCCCCATGGCCAGGCCCGGGCTGGCCGACACGGTCGCTGGCGGCTGCGGCCGGATGCTCATGCGGCCAGCACCCGCCTGAAGTGCTCGATGGTCGGCACCAGGCCGTCGCGCAGCGTGACCGTGGGCTGCCAGCCCAGCGCCTGGCGCGCCAGCTCGATGTCGGGGCGGCGCTGGCGCGGATCGTCAGGGGGCAGGGGCTTGAACACCAGCGCAGAGCGGCTGCGGGTCAGCGCCAGCACGTTCTCGGCCAGCTCCAGCATCGTGTATTCACCCGGGTTGCCCACGTTCACCGGGCCGGTGAAGCCGCGTTCGGTCGTCATCATGCGCATCAGGGCTTCGACGAGGTCGTCGACGTAGCAGAAGCTGCGCGTCTGCTGCCCGTCGCCAAAGATGGTGATGGGCTCGCCGCGCAGCGCCTGCACGATGAAGTTGCTGACCACGCGCCCGTCGTTGGGGTGCATGCGCGGGCCGTAGGTGTTGAAGATGCGCACGACCTTGATGTCCAGGCCGTGCTGGCGGTGGTAGTCGAAGAACAAGGTCTCGGCGCAGCGCTTGCCTTCGTCGTAGCAGGCGCGCAGGCCGATGGGGTTGACGTTGCCCCAGTAGCCCTCGGTCTGCGGGTGCACGGCCGGGTCGCCGTATACCTCGCTCGTGCTGGCTTGCAGGATGCGCGCCTTCACGCGCTTGGCCAGGCCCAGCATGTTGATGGCGCCGTGCACGCTGGTCTTGGTGGTCTGCACGGGGTCGTGCTGGTAGTGCACCGGGCTGGCTGGGCAGGCCAGGTTGTAGATCTGCCCGACTTCGACGTACAGCGGAAAGGTCACGTCGTGGCGCATGAACTCGAAGTGGCGGCTGCCGATCAGGCCTTGCACGTTGTGCCGGCTGCCGGTGTAGAGGTTGTCGACGCAGAGCACGTCGTGCTGCGCCTGCACGAGGCGTTCGCACAGGTGCGAGCCCACGAAACCGGCGCCGCCGGTGACCATGATGGTGTCGTTCATCGATGCAGCTTTCTGGGGGGTCTGGGCCCGCGTTGGAGAGTGAGCCGACCGGGGCCCGTGCCCGGCCGCGGATGTCGGGGCGGGGCCTGCCGGCAGGCGGCCATCAGCAGGCCCGCGAAGAGCCAGCCGTAGACGTTGATGGCGCCCTGCCCGGTGATCTGCCCGAGCACTAGCACATAGCCGACGTAGGAGAACAGCAGCATCGGCGCCGGGTCGTCGCTGAGCTTCAGCGTGCGCAGCACCTGCGCGGCCAGCCAGCCGGCCAGCAGCAGGCGGAAGGCGATGTAGCCCAGGCCGGCCAGCGGGCCGATGTCGACCATGTGGCGCGCGAAATCGGTCTCGGCCAGCTGGCCCGGGCGCACGCCATCGATCACGGCGTCCAGCGTGATGCTGGCGTTGCCGCCATAGCCCAGGCCCCAGCCGAGCAGCGGCACCTCGCCGAGCAGGCGCAGGAAGTCGACAAGCCCGTAGGCAGCGCGCCCGAACACGCCCCACTCGAAGTGGCGGCTCTCGGCGGCATCGGCCACCGTCCAGCGTTCGACGAAGGCGGCGAAGCCCTCAGGGAAGACCAGCGGGTACAGCACCAGCGACAGCAGGCTCAGTGTCAGGGGCCACACCAGTGCGCGTGTCTTGAGGGCCGCGCCGCGGCCCAGCAGGCCCAGCAGCACCGCGAAAGCCAGGCACAGCCCGGCCTGCAGCACCGTGCCCCGGCTGCCGCTGAGCGCCAGGGCCGTGAGCACGCCGGCGGCGCCGCCGGCCAGCAGCCACACGGGGGGCTGCGGCAGGCGGCGCGGGGTGAGGAAGGCCAGCAATGCGATGGCGCAGGCGGTGGCCGCGAACTGCTGCTGTCCGGCGCCGGAGGCGAAGGGACCCATGGGCCGCGTGCGCTCGGCCGTGGCCGTGAGGCCCCGGAACTGCAGGTCTTCGTCGGCAGCGGTGCCGACGTTGATGGCCGCGCCCGGCGGCGAGAAGAACTGTGCCGCCACCAGCAGGCCGATGGGCACGGCGAGAAACAGCGTCAGGGCATAGAAGCGCTGCAGGTCCCGGGCCTGGAAGGTCTGGCCCACCAGGAAGGCGAGCGGCAGGTAGAGGAAGTAGGCGCGCCAGCCGTAGACACCCAGCAGCAGGCGCAGCTCGCTGGGTGGGCCGCTGGCGGCCTGCGCCGCCCCCAGCGCGACCCCCAGCACCGCCATCCACAGTGCCGCGGTGAGCAGGGGCTGCCGGCGCGGCCACAGGCCGTGCTGCCAGGCCAGCGCGTAGGCCAGCAGCAGCAGCGGGTCGCGTACGAAGAAGAGGTACTGGCTGAATTGCGGCAGCGCCCACTTGCGCAGCGCGCCTTCGAAGATGGCCAGCAGGTAGATCGCGAAGACCAGCGCGACCACCTGGCGCCGGCCGCGCTCGGCAGCGCCCACGGCCACCCGCTGCAGGGCGCCATGGCGGGCGCGCGCCAGCGCGCGCGGTGCGGGCTCAGGCCTGGCGCGCCAGGGCCACGGAGCGGTGCTGCGCATGCTGTTCCAGCAACTGAAGGTAGGCCTGCGCGACCGCGGCGGGTTGGTGCTGCTGCAGGTGGCGCCGCACGCGCGGGTCGTGGGCGATGCCGCTCTCGGGCGCCGAGCGCAGCACCGGCACCAGGCGCGCGGCGAGCGCCAGGGGGTCGCCCTTGGCGAACACCACGCCCGCCGGGCCGGCGGCCTGGGGCAGGCCGCCGCTGGCCGCCACCACCGGCACGCAGCCGCAGGCCTGGGCTTCCAGGGCGACCAGGCCGAAGGGCTCTTCCCACACCGAAGGCACCACGGCCACGCGGTGCTGGTGCAGCGCCTGCACGAGCGCCTCGCCGCGCAGGGCCCCCGTGAAGCGCACCAGGCCCTGCAGCCCGAGCACGGCCACCAGGCCCTGCAGCGCAGCGCCTTCGGGTCCTTCACCGACGATGGTGAGCGTGTGGCGGTGGCCGTGGGCGTGCATCAGCGCCAGGGCGTGCAGCATCACCGAGAAGCCCTTGTCGCTGACGAGGCGGCCGACGCAGACGATGTCGCGGTTGCGCGCGATGCCCGGCACGCTGCGGAACAGCGTGCTGTCATAGGGGTTGGGCAGCACGTTGCAAGGCAGGCCGAGATCGGCGGCCAGCGCCCCGCTGACGGCCACGTTGCGCGCATGGCGCAGCGCCAGGCGCTTCCAGCCGGCGGCC
This sequence comes from Rubrivivax rivuli, assembly GCF_004016505.1. Taxonomy (GTDB): domain Bacteria; phylum Pseudomonadota; class Gammaproteobacteria; order Burkholderiales; family Burkholderiaceae_C; genus Rubrivivax; species Rubrivivax rivuli. The sequence continues at coordinate 153,511 of NZ_SACR01000004.1, forward strand.
CGCGCAGCGGGCCCCTGGCGCGGCAACCAGGTGTGGTGGGCCACCACCCAGGGGCGCCGCAGCGCCAGCAGCGGCCAGGCGAGCCGCAGGCTGACGTTGTTGTGCAGCACCACGTCGCTGCGCTCCACGGCGCTCCACAGGGCGCGTGCGCCGGGCTGGCGCAGCACGGCGTAGGGCGAGTCGTCGGCCTCGGCGCCGGCAGCCGTCTGCGTCACGACGGTCAGGCCGTGGCCGGCCTCGTGGAAGCCCCGGGCCAGCAGTTCGGTCACGGTCTCGATGCCACCCACCGAAGGCCTGAAAGGCACCGAGCACATCAAGATGTTCATCGCCACACACCCGGCCGGCGTCTGGCGCCGGCGCACACCGCTCGCCGCGGCACTGGAAGCCCTCAAGCGTAGGCAGGCAATGTTTCCGGCGTGAGTCAGTGCCGGCCGTGCCGGGCGGCGGCGCGCCGTCGGGGCATCGTCACAAACCGCCGTTAGCCTGCGGCGCCTGATGTCTTCCAGCCCTCCAGACGCCGTCGTCGTCAACTTCAACGCGCCCGAGCTCAACCAGCTGGCTGGTGCACTGGCCCGCCGCGGGCTGCTGCGGCACTTCGTGCGGCCCTACGTGAACAAGGAGCGCGCCTGGGAGCGGGCCCTCGGCCGCCTGCCCATGGGCCGTTCGATCTATGCCGGCACGCTGGGCCGGCGCCGCCTGGGAGAGCCGGCACTGGTGCCGCTCACGCGCGAGGCTGGCGTGGCCTGCGACTGGTCGGCCGCGCTGGTCGGGCGCCAGACCTGGCTGCCCGGGGGCTGGCGGCACGCCTGGACCAACGGCCTGAACATGCAGGTGCGGGCCGCGGTCTCGCGTGCTGGCGGGCGGCTGGCGCGCGAGGCGGGCTGCATCGTGGCCTACGAGGGATTCGCGCTGGAAGCTTTCCAGGCCGTGAGGCCGGGTTCGGCACGGCGCCTGCTCAACTACCCCGTCGCCCACCACCGCGAGCGCCGCCGCGTGCGCGAAGAGGAACTGGCGCTGGAGCCCGACTTCGCCGCCACCTGGCCGGGCTTTGCCGACTGGGGGCCCGGACACGAAGAGCGCCTGGACGAGGAGATCGCGCTGGCCGATGGCGTGCTGCTGGGCTCCGAGTACGCGGCCCGCAGCTTCCTGGCGCAGGGCGTGCCGGCCCACAAGCTCTGCGTGGTGCCCTACGGCGTCGACCTGCAGACCTTTTGCCCCGGCCCGGGGCCCGAAGCCTCGCGCGGGGCCGGGGATCGTTTCGAAGTCATCTACGCCGGGCAACTCACCCAACGCAAGGGGCTGAGCTACCTGCTGCGGGCTTACGCGGCCTTCGCGCGGGCGAACACCGCGCTCACGCTGGTGGGCGCCCCGGTGGGCAGCGAGGCCCCGCTGCGGCCCTATGCCCACCTCTTCGAGCATGTGCCGCACCAGACGCGGCCGGCGCTGGCCGCGCGTTACCGCCGCGCGCAGGTCTTCGTGCTGCCCACGCTGGTGGAAGGCATGCCGCTCGTGGTGCTGGAAGCCATGGCCTGCGGCTTGCCGGTCATCGTCACCGCCAACGGGCCCGGCGGCATCGTGCGCGACGGCATCGACGGCTTCATCGTGCCGCAGCGTGACGCCGCTGCCGTGCAGGAGAAGCTGGAACTGCTCTACCGCGACCCTGCCCTGTGCGCAGCCATGGGCCGCCAGGCCGCGCAACGCGCGCAGGACTTCAGCTGGGAGGCCTACAGCCACGGCGTGCTGAGGCACATGCATTGCGGGGTGCAGGCATGACGGTGCCGGAAGACAGGAACCTGGCGCGCGTGCGCTGCCGCGTGGTGGTGCTCACCTTCAACTGCGAAGGCATCATCGCCGAGACCCTGGCGCAGGCGCGCCGCATCGACCCCCGGCCCTTCGTCGTCGACTCCTACTCGAAAGACGCCACGCTGGCGCAGGTAGGCGCCGAGGCCGAGGTGGTGCAGCGCCCCTTCAGCAACTATGCCGAGCAGCGCAACTGGGCCATCGCGCAGGTGGCCGCCAGTTCCAGCTGGCAGCTGCACCTGGATGCCGACGAGGTGCTGGACGACGAAGCCGTGGCCGCCATCCTGCAGGTGCTGCAGGCCGGTGATGCGGCCACCCACCAGGCCTATCTGCTGCGCAGGGTGGACTACTTCATGGGCAAGCGCCTGCGCCACAGCGGGTTGAACCCCTGGCACCTGCGCCTCTTCCGCAGCGGGCAGGGGGCTTGCGAACAGCGCCTTTACGACCAGCACTTCGTCAGCCCGCACCCCACGCGGCGCCTGGCCGGCTGCATGCACGACAAGAACGCGCTGACCCTCACCGACTGGACCGCGCGCCACAACCGGTGGAGCGACCTGGAGGCCGCCGAACTGCTCGGGGGCCACGCCAGCGCTGCCGTCGGCGGCAGCCTGCAGCCGCGCCTGCTGGGGGACGCTCGGCAGCGAACACGCTGGCTCAAGGCGGCCTACTACCGCATGCCCGGCGGGCTGCGCGCAGCGGCCTACTTCGTCTACCGCTACGTCTTCCGGCTCGGCTTCCTCGACGGCCGCGAAGGCCTCTACTTTGCCTTCCTGCAGGGCCTGTGGTTCCGGCTGCTGGTGGACGCCAAGTTGCACGAGGCGCGCAGCGGGCCTCCGCGCTGAGCGCGTCCGGGGCCCGGGACGCACACGCGTCGCCGCAGCCATGAAGCCGACGGCACCGCCCTCAGCGGCGCGCCACCAGCAGCATCGAGCGCGCCAGCGGCGGCACACGGCCCAGCCGCTGCAGGTCCAGCGGCGTGAAACCGGCCTGTACCGCCAGGGCGGTGAGCGTCTGGCGCGAGAAGAACTTCAGCCGGCCGTGGTGCAGCAGGGCCTGCAGGCGCAGGTCGGTGCGGCCCAGCAGCGCGATGCCCAGGTTCTTCAGGTAGCCGTGGTAGGGCACGCTCAGCAGCAGCAGCCCGCCCGGGCGCAGCACCTGGAGTGCGTGGGCCAGCAACTGCTCGGGCCGCGCCACGTGGTCCACGGTCTCCACCGCCACCACGGCATCGAAGCGGCCTTGCCAGGCCGCCGGCGGCGGCAGCAGCGCATCGCCCTGGTGGAACGGCACTTCCGGGTGCGCAGCGCGCGCGATCTGGATGCCACTGTGGCTGAGGTCAAGACCGGTGGCCTCGAAGCCGCATCGCGCCAGCGCTGCCGTCAGCCAGCCGTTGCCACAGCCCAGGTCCAGCACGCGGTGGGCACCATGGCGGTCCAGCGCCATCACCACCGGCCGGGCCATGTGCGCGTGGATGGCGGCAGGGCCACCTTCCACCCAGAGGTACTCCGACCTCGCGACCAGCGGCTCAGCTTGCATGGGGCCGCTTGCGTTGTCTGTGCCAGCGCGCCGGCACCCCGGCATACACGCCCCAGGGTTGCAGCGCCCGGGTGGCCACGGCCCCCAGCGCCAGCACCGCGCCCTCGCCCAACTGCACGCCCGGGCAGACGGTGGCGCGCGCCGCCACCCAGGCGTAGGCGCCCACCTCGATGTGGCGGCTCACCATCGGAAAGGCCGGGTCATCGACATCGTGCCCCGCACCGCACAGGTAGGCCTGCTGCGAGATCACGCAGTGCGAGCCCAGGTGCACTCCAGCCGGGTTGTAGACCACCGCTTCGTCGGCGATGCACACCGCGTCTTCGCACACCAGCAGCCAGGGCGCCCAGACGCGAGCGGCCGGGTAGATGTGGCAGTTCGGCCCGAGCTGCGCGCCGAAGAGCCGCAACAAGGCGGCGCGCCACGCGAAGGCGGGCCGCGGCGAGGTTCTGAAGAGCATCAGCCACACCACGCTCCACAGCGCCCGCCCGGCGCGGCTGCGCAGGCTCGTGCTCGGCACGAGGTAGGGGTCGGTGGCAGGCAAGGGGGGCGCGGGGCGGTGCATCGGTAACGGGAACGCGGCATGGGGCCGGGCGGCGGTGGGTGTCGCGCAGCGGAATGCGGATCTTGAAGGCGGCCTGTGTCCGGTGCTTGACAGGCGGCCGCGGCGCCGCGTGCTCCGCGGCGCTGCGCCGCACGGGCCTGTGGCGCCATGGCCTTGTCACAGGCCCTGCCTAAGGTGGCGGGTTCCAGCGGCTTGCCGCGTCTCCTGTTCGGCCGCTGCGCGGCCCGGCCTCGCCCCGCATGTCCTCCACCCTGTCTGCCCCGCCGCCTGCATCTGCCTGGAAATGGGGGGCGCCGCACTGGCTTGCCTGGGCGCTGGCCCTGGCACTGCTGGTGGTGTGGCACCACGGGGCGCTGGAGTTCATGGTGGCCACCTGGCAGCAGGTGGAGGAGTACAGCTATGGCTGGTTCGTGCCCTGCATCAGCGCCTTCCTGGTCTGGCAGCGCAGCGACCAGTTGAGGGGCCATGCGCTGAACGGCTCATGGTGGGGCCTGGCCGTGCTGGTGCTCGGGCTGGCGATGGGGGCGGTGGGCGAACTGAGTGCCATCCGCGTGATCGGCCAGTACGGTTTCGTGGTCGGGCTCTGCGGCTTGGTGCTGGCCGCGCTGGGCCTGCGCGGGCTGCGCCTGCTGGCCCTGCCGCTGGCCATGCTGCTGTTCATGGTGCCCTTGCCGCAGTTCGTGCTGCGCGAGGTCTCGCACGTGCTGCAGTTGCTGTCGTCGGAACTGGGCGTGGCCCTGATCCGCGCCTTCGGCATCAGCGTGCACCTGGCGGGCAACGTCATCGACCTGGGCGCCTACAAGCTGCAGGTGGTGGAAGCCTGCAACGGCCTGCGCTACCTCTTCCCCTTGCTGGTGCTGGGCACCTTGGCCGCGTGCTTCTTCCAGGCGCCGATGTGGCAGCGTGTGCTGCTGGTGGTGTCCACCGTGCCGCTCACCATCGCGATCAACAGCCTGCGCATCGGGCTTATCGGCGTGACGGTGGAGAACTGGGGCAGCGAGATGGCTGAGGGGCTGGTGCATGACCTCGAAGGCTGGTTCATGTTCCTCATCTGCCTCGCGCTTCTGGTGGTGGAGATGCGCTTGCTGGCGCGCTGGAGCGGGCGCAAGACCCGGCTGAACGAGTTGCTGCTGCTCGACGCGCCGGCCCCGATGCCCGCCGGCAGCACGCTGCAGCCGCGGCGCTTTCCGCGTTCCCTGGCGGCGGCCCTCCTGCTGCTGTCGCTGTGCGCTGCGGCCGCCTGGATGCAGCCCCAGCGCGCGCAGCAGGTGCCCCCGCGCGAGACCTTTGCCAACTTCCCGCTGCAACTGCCCGGGGGCTGGGAAGGGCGCAGTGACCGCATCGCGCCCGACGTGCTGGCTGCCCTGGCCCTCACCGACTACCACCTCGCGAACTACGCCCGCCCTGGTGAACCCTGGGTGAACTTCTATGTCGCCTACTACGCCAGCCAGAGCGGTGGCGAATCAAGCCATTCGCCGCGCACCTGCATCCCTGGCGATGGCTGGTCGCTGTCTGAGCTTCGGGAGCACGCGCTGGCATTGCCCGGCGGCACGCTGGTGGTGAACCGCACGCTCATCCAGAAGGGCGACCAGCGCCAGCTCGTCTACTACTGGTTCCGCCAGCGCGGGCGCCACCTCACCGGCGAGTTCGCCGTGAAGTGGCACATCCTGGCCGATGCCATCACGCGCGATCGCTCCGATGGCGCGCTGGTGCGTGTCGTCACCCCGCTGCCTCCCGGCGAAGACCCCGCCGTCGCCGACCGGCGGCTGCTCGGATTCGTGGCCGAGATCCACGGCCGCCTTGGCACCTACGTTCCCGATTGAGAGACCCCATGAAGCGCGACCTTGCCCGACCCCGCCTCCAGCCCCTGATCACGGCCCTGGCCGTCTGCTTGGTGCTGGGGGCCTGCAGCAGCCGCGAAGACCGCATTGCCTCGGGCCTGCGCAAGGCGGCGGAACTGCAGCAGCAGGCCGATTGGGACAAGGCCGGTGTCGAGGTGCGCAACGTGCTGCAGATCGACCCCAAGAACGCCCCCGCCCACCTGCTGGCCGCGCAGATCAGCGAAGGCCAGCGCGAGGTGCAGCGCGCCTATGGCCAGTACGCCAAGGCGCTGGAGCTGCAACCCGGCATGGTGGATGCCAAGGCCGGCATGGCGCGGCTGCTGCTGGTTACCGGCGACCGCGCGCGCGCGCAGACCCTCGTTGACGAGGTGCTGGCTGCCGCGCCGCAGCATGCGCGCGCGCGCACGCTGCAGGCTGCCCTGCTGGCGGCGCACGGGCAGGCTGCCCAGGCGCAGAAGGTGGCCGAAGAGGTGCTGAAGGACCCGCAGGCGCCCGTCGACGCCAGCCTGACACTGGCCGCCCTGCACACCAACGCCCAGCGCTGGCCCGAAGCCTTGCAGGTGCTGGATGCAGCGCTGCAGAAGCACCCGCGTGACATGGACCTGATCCAGGCTGCTGTGCAGGTGACCGCGGCCGCCAGCCCGGGCAACCCGGCGCTGGCTGGCAAGGCCGAGGCCTACTTTCGCCGCGCTACCGAAGCGGCGCCGCGCAATCATGAGCTGTGGCTGAGCTGGGCCCGTTACCACCTGGTCGCCAAAGAGGTCGACAAGGCCGAGTCCGTCATGCGCGCAGCCGTGCAGGCCCAGCCCGACGATGGCAAGCGGCGCCTCGCGCTGCTGGAGTTCGTGCGCGCCGTGCGTGGCGACGAGGCCGCGGAGAAGGCCTACCTGGCCGCCATCGACGAAAAGCCGCGTGACATGGCGGTGCGCTTCGGCCTGGCCCAGCTCTACCGCAGCACCGGCCGCTTGGCCCAGGCCAAGCAAACCCTGCAGTCCGTGCTGGACAAGGCCGACGACACCCCCAGCCTGCTGGCCGCGCGCAACCAGCTCGCGGCCCTGCACCTGGCCGAAGGGCAGCCGGCGGAGGCGCGCAGGCTGCTGGAAGAAGTGCTCAAGAGCAACCCGCGCGATGCCGCCGCGCTGCTCATGCGCGGCCGCATGCACCTGGCCGAGGGCCGGGCGCGCGACGCCGTGGCCGACCTGCGCGGTGCCCTGCGCGACCAGCCCGGTGCGGTGGAGGTGGTGCAACTGCTGGCCCAGGCCCACCAGGCCGCCGGCGAGCCGGCGCTGGCGCGCGATGCGCTGGCCGAGGGCGTGAAGCAGCGCCCGCGCGAGCCCGCCCTGCGCGCCCTGCTGGCCACCGCCATGGCCGAGGCCGGTGAACTCGACGCGGCGCACAACGAGCTCGAGCAGGCCTTGCGCCTGATGCCGCAGGCCGCCTCTCTGTACCAGCTGCAGGCCCAGCTTGCCTCCGCCCGGCGCGACTACGCCGGCGCTCAGGCCACGCTGGAGCGCTACCGCGCGGCCTTTCCGCAGGAGGCCGATCCGCACGTGCGCCTGGGGCGCCTGCTGACGCAGCAGGGCCGCACCGCGGCCGCGCTGCAGGCCTACGACGCTGGCGTGGCCGTGGCGCCTGCCGACCCAGCGCCCTTCCTGGCCGGCGTGGCGCTGCTGGGTGGTCTGAAGCGTTACGACGAAGCCCTGGCTCGCATCGCCGCGCGCGACCAGCAACAGCCCAACAACCGGGCCGTTCATCTGCAGGTGCGTGGCGAAGTGCTGGCCCTGCGTGGCGACCTGGCCGGCGCCGAGCGGGTGTACCGCGAGGCGCTCGCCGCCACGCCGGGCCAGCTCAACGCCTATCTCGGCCTGGCGCGCGTGCAGCGCGCACAGGGCCGCACTGACGAGGCCTTGAAGGTGCTGGCCGACGGCGAGCGCGCGCTGCCGCAGGAACGGGTGCTGCCCACGCTGCGGGCCGAAACGCTGGCGCAGGCGGGGCGGCACGACGAGGCCATCGCGGCTTACGAGGTGCTGGCGCGACGCCACCCCGAAGACGACGGCATCGCCAACAACCTGGCCTACCTGCTGGCCGAGTTCAAGGGCGACCGCGCGAGCACCGAGCGGGCGCTGCAACTGGCCTCGCGCTTTGCCGGCTCGCGCAATGCCGGGCACCTGGACAGCCTGGGCTGGATCCACTACCAGCTCGGCCAGTACGACAAGGCGCGGCCCTTGCTGGAGAAGGCCGTGTCGCTGGCCTCGCCGCCTTCGCCGCTGATGCAGCTGCACCTGGGCAAGGCCCTGGTGAAGACGGGCGACACCGAGCGTGGCCGGGCACTCATCCGCCAGGCGCTGGCCCGCGAGCCCAAGCTGCCCCGCGTGGAGGAAGCGCGGGCGCTGCTGGCCCAGGGCTGAGGGCCGCGATGGACGCCGTGGCAGCAGGCCAGGGGCCGGTGCACGACGCCGTGCACGCCCAGCGGCATGCGCTGGCCGCGGCGCGCCAGCGCATGGAACTGGGCGACCTGATTGGCGGCTGCGAGCTGGCCAATGCGCTGCTGCAGCACGGGCCCGAGATCTTCGAGGCCCACCTGCTGCTGGCCATGGCGCATGTGCAGCTGGGCCAGGCGGCCCCGGCCCTGGCCCACGCCCAGCGCGCCACGCGGCTGCGCATGGGCGACGCGCAGGCCTGGTGGGTGCTGGGGCGGGCGCACAAGCTGTTGCACGACCTGCCCGAGGCCGTGGCCGCCTACCGCCAGGCGCTGCGCCTGCAGCCCGCGCTGGCCGAGGCCCACGTCAGCCTGGGCGTGGCCTTGCGGCACGGGGGCGACATCGAAGGTGCCATCGCGTGCCACGAAGCCGCCCTGGCCCTGAAGCCCGGCCTGGCCGCTGCGCGGGCCAACCTGGCCTATGCCAGGGCGGCGCAGGCCGAGCAGGCGCTGCAGCGCAGCGGCGATGCCGTGGCGCGCGACGAGATCGGCCCGGACCCGGCGCACATCGAGGAAGCACGCGCGGCCGCGGCCCTGGCCCCGGGCGATGCCCAGCTGCACTTCAACCTCGGCCTCCTGCTGCGCCGCGCGCGCCGGCGTGACGAGGCCATCGAGGCCTTCAACCGCGCGCTCGGCGCAGCCCCTGCACGCGTGGACATCTGCCTGCACCTGGGCCACGAGCTCGCGGCGGCCGGCTTCGGCGTGGCCGCCGTGCAGCTCTATGAACGCTGGCTGGCGCAGGGCCCGCGGCCCAGCCCGCCGGCCGTGCTGCGGGCGTTGGCGCACCAGCTCACGCGCGAGGGGCGGGCCGGCGAGGCCGTTGCGCTGGCCGAGCAGGCGCTGGCGCAGGAACCCGAGCCCAGCGGCTGGCTGCAGCTGTGCCACAGCCACCAGCAGGGCCGCCGGCTCGAAGCGGCGCTGGCGGCGGGGCGGCAGGCCATTGCGTTGTCGGGCGGCCGCTGGGCCATGCACTCGGTGCCGCTGATGGTGGCCAACTACCTGCTGGAAGACCCGCACGAGCTTGCGGCCCTGCATGCCGCCGCCGGCGCGGCCTTGCAGGCCGAACTGGCGTCGGGGCCGGCCCGCGCGGGCGCGCGGGTGGCGCGCCGGCCGCAGGCCGCCGCCCCAGGGGCCGCGCCGCGCCTGCGCGTGGGCCTGGTCACGGCCGATTTCTTCGACCACTCGGTGGCCTTCTTCATGGCACCGCTGCTGCAGCACCACGACCGCAGCCGCTTCGAGCTCGTCGTCTACTACAACCGCGGCTGGGGCGACGACACCACCGAGACCCTGCGCGGCTGGGCGGGGCGCTGGGTGGCGTGCGAACACCTGGGCGATGCGGCGCTCGTGCAGCGCATCCGCGACGACGGCATCGACGTGCTCATCGACCTCTCGGGCCACACCCTGGGCGGGCGCCTGCCGGTGTTTGCCGCCGGTGCAGCGCCTTTGCAGATGAGCTACCTGGGCTACCCCACCGTCTCCGGGGTGAGGGGCATGCACCGCCGCGTGAGCGACGCGGTCATCGACCCCGGCGACCAACCCGACATCGGCAGCGACCGGCCCCTGGTGCTGCCGCGCTCGATGTTCTGCTACCGGCCGCCGGCTTCGCCGCCTGTGCTGCCAGACTCGGGCGCCTCGGGCCGGGGGGTGCGCTTCGGTTCCTTCAACAACGTGGCCAAGCTCAGCGACCGCAGCCTGGCCTTGTGGGCGCAGGTGCTGCAGGCGGTGCCCGCATCGACCCTGCTGCTCAAGGGCGCCTCGGCCGCCGATGCCGCCACACGCGCCGACATCGAGGCCTTCTTCGCCGCGCGCGGCATCGGCGCCGAGCGGCTGCAGATGCGGCCCCGCACCGCGCGGCGAGACGAGCACCTGGCGTTGTATGGCGAGGTCGACATCGCGCTGGACAGCTTTCCGTACAACGGGGCCACCACCACCTGTGAAGCCCTGTGGATGGGCGTGCCGGTGATCAGCCTGTGCGGGCGCACGCACCCTTCGCGCATGGGGGCCTCGCTGCTGCGCGCCGCCGGGCAAGGTGAGTGGGTCTGCCAGACCGAAGCCGCGTTCGTCTCCAGGGCGGTAGCCCTGGCCGCCGACGGTGCTGCGCGTGCCGCGTGGCGTGCGCAGGCGCGGGCGCAGCTGCAGGCCAGCGAGTTGTTGGATGAAGCAGGCTTCGTCGCAGCCTTCCAGTTGGCGCTGGAGCAGGCCTGGGCCGAGCAGGCGCAGGCGCTGCCGCGTTGAGTGCGCGCCGCTGCCCCCACGAGCGTGGGGGAGCAGTCGAAGCTGGGGGGCTGCGTAGTCTGATCTCCTCATCCGCCGGGCCCTCGCACCCGGAACGATGTCACGGAGCGGACCTAAGGTGCTGCAGTGGACGGAGGCGCCGGCGACGGCGGCCCCGAGCGGCTCAGGCAACTGGCCGTTTGGGGCTACGGAAGGCAGGTTTCGCGCGAGGTTGCGCGACACACGGCCTGCCTAGCCTACCGGCAGTCGAGCGTGATCCGGTGTCTGCCGGGCGGCCGATGGTGCCGGACGCGTTGCAGCGTGCTGCAAGCGGCCGGCTGGCATGCACAAGGTCTGATTCAACCCAACGGAGAGAGATCCCATGAAACTGAAAATGAAACTGGTGGCCGTGGCCGCTGCCCTGGCCTCGCTGGCCGGCGTTGCGCACGCCGACCTGACCAGCGGTTCGACCGTCAACAACGGCAGCTTCTCGCTGCTGGCCTTCAACACCGTCAGCCGCGACTGGTACATCCGCGACCTGGGCTACCTGCTCAATTCTTTCCTGCCCTCGTCGATCACCACGACGGCTGGCGACGGCGGCGTGACGGGCGACAAGACGCCTGACGCCGGCCTGCTGATCAACGGCAGCGTGCAGTCGAACTTCTCGGATGCCGCTTTCGCAACCTGGTTCTCGGCGCAGACCGCCAGCGACGTGCGTTGGATGGTCGGCTCCTACGACCAGATCTCCAGCTCGAGCACCACGAGCCAGCGCCGCGTGATCATGTCGTCGAAGAACGACGCGCAAACCTGGACGAACGCCAACCTGGACAGCTTCGTCGCTTCGGGCAACTGGGGCGGCTTGGCTTCGTTCTTCAACCCAGGTGGCCTGTCCAAGACCGGCACGAACATCTTTGCCCAGGCCGACACTGGCGCCAACGGTGGCTTGAACCTGAATACGTTGGGCACCGTCGGTGACAGCCAGTCGCTGTTCTATACGGTGCGCAGTGCCTTCACCGGTAGCAGCAGCAACCTCGCCACCACCACCCGCTTCGGCAACAGCAGTGAGTTCGCAACGATCACCCTGCAGGCCAACGGCGACCTGATCTACTCGCTGGCTGCTGCCACCACGGCGCCGCCCGTCCCGCTGCCCCCGGCACTGTGGATGATGGGCGCTGGCCTGGTCGCCATCGGCGGCATGGTGCGCCGCCGCCGCGCTGCGGCTCTGCAGGCCTGACCTGAACCTCCCTCGCTCACACGGGGCAGCGGTCAACACCGCTGCCCCTGGCGGAGCGCTGCCTTGTTCCGACCTCAACCCCTCTGAGAGAGACCGAACCATGAAACTGCACAAGATCGCCCTGGGCGTTGCCGCCCTCTCCGCCATCGCCAGCCCGGCGTTCGCGCTGACGGCCAGCACCTACAACCCGGCCAACGCCATGGAAATCTACGTCTCTGGCGCCACCGCCATGGACGTGGGCCTGGAGAACGCCACGCTGGCCATGTGCCAGTCCGGCACCATCCACAAGTACACCGTCAGCAACCAGGCCGTGTGGCTGTGCACGCCGCGCACCACCGGCGCCAACGCCATCGGCAACCTGGCCGGCCGCACCCAGTTGGCCGTGCACAAGCACTCGGTGGGCGGCTCCGGCAACGGCGTTGCCCCGGTGAACAACAGCACCCCGCTGCCCTTTCTGGACCTGGTGAAGATCGCCTCCAGCTGCGCCGCTGCCACGGGTGCGGCCACCACCATCGCCTGCACCGAGGCCTCGACCACCCTGACCACCACCCAGGTCGCCCCGCTGGGCATCAGCGACGTGGAGCCGCAGTTCTTCGGTGCCGCCACCGGCACCTACAACAACCTGATCATCGAGCCGCTGGCCACCGTGATCTTCGGCCTGCCGGTCACCACCGCCGCCTACACGGCCCTGCAGGCCGCGCAAGGCCTGACGGTTGGCGCCACCGATGCCGCCAACATTCCGAGCCTGAGCTCGGCGCAGGTCACGTCGCTGTTCACGCAAGAAGGCCAGACGTGGACGGCGGTGACGGGTGCCACTGTTGCGGGTGATGACACCGTCTACGTGGCTCGGCGTGCTGACAGCTCCGGCACGCAGAAGACGTATGAGGCCGTGATCGCGCGCACCATCAACGGCATCGCGGCGGGCAAGAGCTGCAACGCCGGTCTGCCGACCTTCCTGGCCGGTCCTGAAGCCGTCGACAACAACGCCGCCAACAACCTGTGCAATGGCGACAACCTCATCGTCAACAACAGCGGCTCGGGTCAGGTTGCGGCTTGCCTGAACCGCTTCAACAGCTTTGGCAAGGGCGCCATCGGCACGCTGACGACCGAGGCCGTCAGCGCCGCCGGTTGGAAGCACGTGCGCATCAACGGTCTGCTGGGCAACTACGCCAACGTCAAGAGCGGCGCCTACGGCCAGTACGGCGATGCCGCGCTGAACACGCGCCGCACGCCCGCCATCGACGGCGACCACGCCGCCTACAAGGCCGCCTTCAAGGCGCTGTTCGCTGCCGTGCCGACCCTGCACCCGGCGTTCGGCGATACCACCACCGACGCCGGCAAGGCGGGTGTGATCGGCCTGAACAAGGTCACCGGCCAGACCACGGGCAACCCCTGGAACCGCACCGACGACGCGGGTGTCATTGACAACTGCCGTCCGGCCCGCGCCGACTTCTGATTGGACCCGCCTTGGCGCCCGCAGCTGCGGGTGCCGGGATTGCGAAGGGCCCCGTTCGGGGCCCTTCTTTTTTGGGGTGACGTGCCTTTCAGACGCTGGCGGGCACCGCAAAGCCCTGGGGCGGCAGGCCTGAGCGTGCCAGCGCCGCCATGGTGTTGTAGGCGGCCTCCAGTTCGCGCGTGTAGCGCGCCGTGTCGTACAGCGGGCTGCTGCGCACACGGGCCTGCAGACTCGTGCGCAGGGCTTGCAGCAGGGCGGGCTGGGTGGCCAAGCGCAGGGCCTGGGCCTCGTAGCTTTCCAGGTCGTGCGTCACGAGTTCGGGCAGGCCCACGGCCTGCAGAAGGCTGGCACCCACGCGGCTGGGAAAACTGCGCCCCGTGCAGGTGAGCACGGGCAGGCCGGCCCACAGGGCATCGCTGCCGGTGGTGTGGGCGTTGTAGGGCCAGGTGTCGAGGAACAGATCGCACAGTTGCAGGCGACGCAGATGCCGGTCGTTGCGCCAGGGCGGTGCGAAGAACAGCCGCTCGGGGGCCACGCCTCGCTGCGCGGCCTCATGGCGCAGGTTGGCTTGCAGCTCGGGCTTGTCGCCATAGAGCAGCAGCACGCTGCCTGGCACCTGCAGCAGCAGACGCATCCAAACGTCGAAGACCGGCGGCAGGATCTTGTAGGCGTTGTTCAGGCAGCAGAAGACGAAGGCTTGCTCCGGCAGGCCGGCGTCGGCCCGCCTTGCCGGTTCGGCAGCGATCGGCCGGGTGCTGTCGTTGGGCTGGTAACTGTAGGGCAGCGTGACCACGGCTTCGTCGTAGTGCGCGCGCTCGGCGGCCGGGATCACCGTGCTGTCGGCGATCAGGTAGTCGATGTACGGCGCCCCCAGCGTGCCGGGGAAACCGAGGTAGTTCACCTGCAAGGGGGCCGCCCGCATCGAGAAGACGCCGGTGCGCGCCAGCCCGAAGAAGCCGTTGAGGTTGACGAGGATGTCGATGCCCTGCGCCCGCACCAGGCGGGCCGCCTCCAGGTCGCTGAGGCCGCGCACGGTGTGCACGCGGCAGGCCGCCTCGATGCGGCGGCGCCGCGCGCTGCCGTCGTCCCAGCCGTTGTCGAAGGCGTGCACCTCGAAGCGCTTGGCGTCGTGGCGCTCCAGCACCTCGGTCAGCAGCACCGAGGTCGCCTGCTCGCGGAACTCGCCGGCCAGGTAGCCGATCCTGAGCTTGGTGCCGCGGCCCAGGGCCGGTGGTGGCAGCAGGTGCCCGCGGGGCGGGTGGGCGCGGGCGTTCTGCGCCCGGGCCGCCGCGCGCAGCAGTGCGGGGTCGGCACACCAGCCCTGCAGGCCGAAAGGCTCGGCATCAGCCACGCCGGCCTGCAGGCGCGCCTGCACGCGGGCCTGCAGCGCCTCGATGTTGAGCCAGTCGCCCATGAGGTACTTCAGGTGCAGCAGCCAGCTGGCCAGCAGAGGCCGGCCGGGCTCCTGGCGCAGCATGTGCTCGTAGACGATGGCCGCATCCTCGAACTGCTTCTGATCCACCAGCACGCGGGCCAGGCGCTCCATCAGGTCGATGCGGCTGGGGTCGAGCTGCAGCGCCCGCCCCAGGCTCACCTGAGCCTCGGCCGGGCTGCGCAGGTGCGACTGCACCACGCCCAGCACCGCCCAGGCGTCGGCCGAGGCCGGGAAACGTCGGGTGGCCTCCTCGAAGGTGGCCAGGGCCTCGTGGGTCTGCCCCTTCTCGTCGAGCAAGGTGCCCACGTGCAGCAGCGCCAGCAGTTGCCACTGGGGCCGCTCGGGCTCCAGGGCCACGGCGCGCTCGAAGTGCTGCGTGGCCTCTTCGCCGCGCCCGGCCGAGCGCAGGCACTGCGCCAGCTCCACGTGCAGAGCCGCCGCGCCGGGCGCCAGCTGCAGCGCCCGCAGGTAGGCGTCTGCGGCTTCGGCATGGCGCTGCTGCGCCACGAGGCTGCGCGCAAGGGCCAGGGCGGTGGGCAAGGGGGTGGCCAAGGTGCTCATGTCGAGGACGCCGCAGTGCTGGGACCCTGCTTGTAGACCCCGTCCGGGTCAATCTCGTGACAGCGGGACCAGGCCCTGCGCATGGTTCCTACGGACCCGGTCGGCCGGCGTACTGTCATCACCCCTTTCCAGAATCCGCAGCTTCCGCCTCAGACCCGCAGCCCAGCGCGGGGCCCCACCAGGAAGCGCTGTGCAGACCCTGTTCGCCAAGCTCTCGAATCTACCGGCCCGCCTGGGTGGCCGTTGGCAGGCCATCGGTGTGCTGGCCGCCACCCTGGGCGCAGCGAGCGCCGCGCACGCCAGTGCCGAGCCCAGCTTCCCGGTGCTGGAGTTCGTGATCGAGGGCAACACGGTGTTACCCGTCACGGTGGTGGAGCAGGCCGTCTACCCGCACCTGGGCCCGCAGCGCCGCTTCGACGACGTGGAAGCGGCGCGCAAGGCCCTGCAGGAGGCCTACCGCAGCGCCGGCTACACGCTGGCCAGCGTCGACATTCCCGAGCAGCGCGCCGACACGGGCGTGATCAGGCTCGTGGTCAGCGAAGGCCGCGTGGCGCGCGCCCGCGTCAACGGCGCGCGCTACTACGCGCAGGGCTACATCCTGGAGCGCGTGAGCGAGGCGGCCGAAGGCGGCGTGCCCAACCTGCCGCGCCTGCAGGCCCAGTTGCTCGAAGTGAACCGCAGCGCCGACCGGCGCGTGGTGCCCGTGCTGCGTCCGGGCCGCGAGAGCGGCACCACCGAGATCGACCTCGACGTCACCGACCGCCTGCCGCTGCACGGCAGCCTCACGCTCAACAACCAGGCCAGCCGCAACACCAGCCCCACGCGCTTGCAGGCCGCCGTGAGCTACGACAACGTGGCCCAGCGCGACCACAACCTCGCGCTGCAGGCCGTGGTCTCGCCCGAGAAGCCGGGCGAGGTGCAGGTCATCGGTGCCAGCTACAGCCTGCCGCAGGCGCCCGCCGGGCTGGCCGCGCTGACGCTGAGCTACACACGCTCGGACAGCGAGGTGCTGGCCGGCGTGGGCGACACGCGGCTCTTCGGCAAGGGGCAGATCTGGGGCCTGCGCCGCAGCTTCGTGCTGGAACTGGGGGAACGCAGTTTCCAGCTGCTGAGCCTGGGCGCCGAGTACAAGGACATGGTGGACACGGTGGCGGCCGGCCAGGGTGCGGGCTTCGACACGCCCATCCGCTACCTGCCGCTCAGCATGGCCTGGACCGGCGCCTTCCGCCTGGCCGAAGGGCTGGGCCAGGGCGAGTGGCAGCTCGGCACCACGCTCTCGGGCGGCCTGCGCGGCCTGGTCAATCGCCAGCAGGAGTTTGGCGACAAGCGCTACCAGGCCAAGGCGCAGTACTTCCTGCTGAAGTTCGATGCCCGCCACACGCGCACCTTGCCGTGGGCGGGCCTGCGCCTGCGCGCCCAGGCCGAGGTGCAGCTCGCGCCCGCGCCCTTGATCTCCAACGAGCAGTTCGTGCTGGGCGGCGCCAACAGCGTGCGCGGCTACCTGGAAGCCGAAGCCGTGGGCGACCAGGGCCTGCGCGCGTCGCTGCAACTGGCCAGCCCCGAACTGGCGCCGCGCTTGAACTGGCCTTGGCTGGGCAGCCTGAGCGTGCACAGCTTCGTGGATGGCGGCGTGGCCGTACTGCGCCGCCCGCTGCCCAGGCAGGACTCGCGTTTCCGCCTGCTCGGCGCCGGCTTCGGCGGCCAGCTGCTGACGCGCGGCGCCTGGCCCTTGAACCTGACGCTGGAGCTGGCCTGGCCGCTCTTGAAGAAGAACAGCCTGGGCAGCGACGGCCTGCGGGCGCACGCCAACGCCTCCATCGGCTTCTGAAGCCGCCGCCCTGCCGAGACCCTGCCATGCGCCAGCCCCCCGCCCTCCGCCTGCAGCCGCCCCGCCCGCAAGCCACCGCTTTGGCCACCGCCCTGTCCGCAGCCTGCCTGGCGGCCTGGCTCTTGCCCGCGGCGGCCTGGGCGCAGGCTGGCGGCGCGAACCTCGCGCCCAACACCGTGCCGCAGCTGCGGGGCGTGGTGGCGGGGCAGGCGGTGGTGAACGCACCGGTGCCCGGCGCGGCCTCGGCCCTGCTCACGATCGAGCAGCAGTCGCTGCGCGCCGTGCTCGACTGGCGCAGCTTCAACATCGGCAGCAACGCCGAGGTGCTGTTCAGGCATGCGCAGGGTGCCAGTGCCCTCACGCTGAACCGCATCTACGACGCCAACCCCAGCGTCATCCAGGGCCGCCTGGCGAGCACCGGCCCCACGGTCGATGGCAAGGCCACGGCCGGCGGTCAGGTGATCCTGATCAACCAGAACGGCATCCTCTTCGACCGCGGCGCGCGGGTGGACACGCAGTCGCTGCTGGCGTCCACGCTCAACCTCGGCATGAGCAACAGCCAGTTCTGCGGCAACGATCTCGTGGCCTGCTCCAGCGGCGCGCCGCTCACCGCAGGCGGGCTCACCACGTCGGCATTTGCCGGCGGCTATGACGAACTCGGCAACCCGCTGGCGCAGCGGCCCGATGGCACGCGCCCGGGCAACATCGGCGTCGGCAGTTTCGGGCCCGCCACGGCCGCGGCGCCGCGCATCGTGGCCGGCAGTGGCGGCTCGGTGATCCTGGTGGCCTCGCGCATCGACCTCGACGCCGGCCTCATCAGCGCGCCCGATGGCCAGGTGGTGCTGGCCGCGGGCAGCAAGGCCTTTCTCGCCGTCAACGGCGACGCCAGCGACATCACGCTGCGCGGCCTGGTGGTGGAGGTCGAGGCGCATCGAGACGGCCCGGGCCTGAACCTCACGAACCTGGTGCGCAACGCCGGCACGGTGGAGGCCGACCGCGGCAACGTCACCATCGCCGCGCTGGCTATCAACCAGGAAGGCCGCGTCTCGGCCAAGACGGCGGTGCAGCGCAACGGCTCCATCTACCTGAGCGCCGGCGCCCGCGCCACCGCGGCCACGGGCACCACCGCTGGCCTGCCCGCCCAGGCCGGCCAGCTGCGGCTGGCCGCGGGCAGCACCACCGAGGTGATGCCCGACCTGGCCGACACCGCCGCCGTGCCCGAGAGCGCCGACTACGCGCCCTACCGCGGCGAGATCCGCGCCACCGGCGGCGTGATCGAGAGCCACGGCAGGCTGCAGGCGGCCGGCGGGCGCATCGGCATCGAGGCGCGCAACGAGGCCGACCCCCTGGCCGCCCGCGTCTACTTCGGCGCGGGCAGCCTCACCAGCGTGGCCGGGCAATGGAGCGATGTCGACCCGGCGCGCAACATCGCCACCTTCCGCGTCACCAGCAACGAGCTGAAGAACGCACCCGACCAGAAGACTGGCGTGCTGCTGGGCGCCACGGTCACCGTGGACCTGGCGGCCGGCAACAACATCCTGGCGCTGGACGGCTACCGCGCTGCGGTGCCGCGCACCGTGGCCGAGAAGGCCGCGCGCGGCGGCGAACTGTCGGTCTCGTCCACCGGTTCGCTGGTGCAGCGCAGCGGCGCCACGCTCGATGTCTCGGGCGGGGGCTACCGCCATGCCGAAAGCCGCGTGGCCACCAGCACCCTGCTGGGCGAGGACGGCCGGCTCTACGACATCGCCACCGCGCCCCAGGCCCTGCGCTACAGCGGGCAGCTCGACCGCGCGCAGTACAACGACGCCCGCTGGGGCCAGACCGGCAGCGTGCTGAACCTCGCGCTGGCCTCGGGCCAGCTGCGTGAGGCCCATGTGCAGGGGCAGGCCGCCGGCACGCTGCGCCTGGGCTCGGGCGCGGGGCTGGTGCTCGACGGGGCCCTGGCCGGTGGCGTGACCATCGGGCAGCGCCAGACCGGCAGTGCACCGGCGGGCGGCACGTTGTACGTGGGCACGGGCTTCCAGCCGCTGACGCTGGACCTCGTCGACCGCCCGCCGCCGCTGGTGAGCTACAACGCCGAGGGCCAGCGCATCGGCAACGTGAGCTTCCGTCAGCAGGCCGCCGACACCCTGGGCACGGCTTTCGGCGCCGGCACCGCGCTCACCCAGGCGCAGCGCGAGAACGTGCAGCTGGCCGCAGGCCAGCTTTTCGGCAGCGCGCGCGACACGGCGCAAGGCCGCGTGGAAACCGGCTTTTCGCGTGTGGAGGTCAACAGCGACGGCCGCATCACGCTGCCCGAGAACGTGTCCCTGCAGGGTGGCGTCGGGGCCAGCCTGACGCTGCGCGGGCCCGCCATCGACCTGGCCGGCGATGTGAGCCTGCCTGCCGGCAGCCTGCTGCTGGCACCGCAGCTCGAAGGCGGTGTCGATCTCATCGACCCTGGCCTGCTCACGCGCAACGAACGCCTGCTCGTGCGCAGCACGTCGCAGCTGTCGGTGGCCGGGGCCTGGCTGAACCGCGCCGGGCCGGGTGGCGCGGCGGTGGGCGAGAACCTGCCGCAGGCGCGCCTGTTGGCCGACGGGCAGACCGCCAGCGCCACCCAAGGCGGCAGCCTGCGCGTGAGCCTGGTGGACGAGACCTTCCAGACGCGCTTCGAACGCGGCGCCGTGCTCGACGCCAGCGGCGGTGCGCTGCTCGACGCGCAGCGTCGTCTGAGCGGTGGCAATGGCGGGCAGATCACCTTGGCGCAAGGCAACGCCGGCAGCAGCAGCCCTGACTGGATGCAGGCCGAACTGCGCGGGCCCTCCATCGCCACCGGCGCCAGCCTCACCTACAACGTGGCCCGCGCCGTGCTGGCCGCCGATGGCGCCAACGGCACGCTGCCGGCAGGCACCACGCGCCTGACGCCCGCGGCGCTGAACGCGGGCGGCTTCGCCAGCCTCGGCGTCAATGCGGCCAACGGGCTGACAGTGGCCGAGGGGGCCGACTTCCTGCTGCAGCCGCAGCGCTGGGTGGTGGACACCGAAGCCGCCGTGGCGCGGCCCGCCGGCACGCCGCTGCGCGACTTCGCCGAACTGGCCACGCTGCCGGCCCACCAGCGCAGCGGCGCCAGCCTCAGCCTCTCGGCCGGCAGCGGCGTGCTGGCAGTGGGGCGCGGTGCCAGCCTGCGCACCGATGCCGGCGGCCGCATCGCGCTCACCGGGGGCAGCGGCCTGAACGTGGACGGTCGCCTGGAGGCCCCGGCCGGCACCCTGACGCTGAGCCTGCGCGGGCCCGACGATCTTTCGGCCACGCCGCTGCGCCTGGGCGCGCAGGCGCAGCTGCTCGCTGGCGCCGCCTTCCTGGCCCAGCCCAGTGATGCCGGCCTCGTCAGCGGCCGCATGCTCAACGCCGGCACCGTGACCCTGGACGCCCGCCAGGCCAGCCTGGTGGCCGAAGCCGGCTCGCTGATCGACGTGAGCGGGCTCGAACGCACGGTGCAGCTGCCGCAGGGCCCCGAGGGCGGCACAGCGCTGCGCGCGCAGACCCTGGCCGGGCACGCCGGCACGCTGGTGCTGCGTTCGCAGGGCGAGATCGGCCTGGGCGGCACGCTGCGCGCCGCCGGCCCCGGCAGTGCCGCAGGCGGCAGCGTGGCCATCGAGCTGCTGCGCCCTGACCTGCAGCCGGCGCTGCCCGCGCCGCGCCGGCTGCTCGTCAGCCCGGGCGGTGTGGACGCCACGCCGGCCGCCGGGGTGCGCACCAGCCGCATCGACGGCAACGCGCTGCAGGCCGCCGGCTTCGAGAAGCTGCGCCTGCTGTCGGAAGACATCATCGAGTTCCAGGGCAGCAGCACGCTGGCCTTCGAGCGCGGCATCCGCCTCGATGCGCCGGTGCTGCGCCTGGGTGCCCAAGCCTCGGTGACGCTGCAGGGCGCGCAGGTGGCCCTGGGCCAGTCGCTCGGGCCGCGCACGCAGCAGCAGGACGCGCAGGGCCGCTTGGTCTGGACGCGTGACGAGACCCGCGCCCAGAGCCTGCAGCCCGCCAGCGCCGGCACGGGCGTGCTGGTGGTCGATGCAGGCAGCCTCGATCTTTACGGTGCCAGCGTGCTCGACGGCGTGGCCCTGGCCCGCCTGGGCAGCCAGGGCGACGTGCGCTTCATCGGCCGCGAGGTCAACCTCAACACCGCCCAGGGCAACGACCCGGCGCTGATCTACCAGGCCGGTGCGCTGCGCACCGCGGGCAACCTGGAGTTCCGCGCCAGCCAGCTCTACCCGGCCACGCGCACCCGCTTCAGCATCGAGGCCACGGGCAGCGAGAGTTACCTGCTGGTGCAGGGCAACGGCCGCCCGGGGGGCGAGGTCTACTCGGTGGCCGGTGCCCTGAGCCTGAAGGCCCCGCAGATCGTGCAGGCCGGCACCGTGCGCGCGCCCCTGGGCAGCCTGGACCTGCAGGCCGGCCAGCGCCTGGAGCTGGCCGCCGGCAGCGTGAGCTCGGTGTCGGGCGAAGGGCTCACCGTGCTGTACGGCGGCACCCTCGATGGCGTGCAGTGGCGCTATGCCGATGGGCCCCAGACCAACTCGCTGACCAACCCCCGCCTGCTCGATGCCGTCACCCCCGAGGGCAAGCGGCTCAACATCAGTGCACCCGAGACCGTGGTGGCCAGCGGCGCCGTCGTGGACCTGCGCGGCGGCGGCAACGTGCAGGCCGTGGAGTTCGTGCCTGGCAACGGCGGCGATGCCGACATCGCCAACGCGGCCGACACCTTCGCCATCCTCCCGCGCTCGCGCCTGGCGGGAGTGCCCTACGACACCTACCAGCAACTGGCCGGCGGGCGCGACCCGGGCGCCGGTTTCGTGCTCGGCAACCCGCGCGACGCCAACCTCTACGACAGCGTGCAGATCGGCGAGGGTGCGCGCGTGCCGGCCGGCGAGTACGTGCTGCTGCCCACGCGCTTTGCCACGCTGCCCGGGGCCTTCCTCGTGCAGCTGCAGACGGGCAGTGCCTGGCGCAACCTGCAGCCCGGCCAGACCGGGGCCCTGGCCAACGGCGAGACGGTCGTGGCCGGCTTCCGCAGCGCCGCGGGCACCTCGGTGCGTGAATCGCAGAGCGTGGGCGTGGTGGTGCTGCCCGGCAGCGCCCTCAGCCGCTACAGCGACTACACGCTCAGCGGGGCGCAGCTTTTCGCCAGCCAGGCCGAGCGGGCCGGCCGGCCCGCGCCGGCCTCGCCGTGGGACGCCGGGCGCCTGGGCCTGCAGGACGCACGCTCGCTCACGCTGGCGGGCAACTTCCTCACCGCCAGCAGCACGCTGGCCGGCTATCGCGGCCGCGCCGCTGAGATCGACATCACCGGGCAGCGCATCGCCATCGTCGATGCCGTCAACACGAACGCCTGGCCGGCCGACACCCTGCAGATCAGCGCCGCCACGCTGTCGTCGCTGAAGGCGAGTGTGCTGGTCGGCGGCACGCGCAGCAGCGATGGCAGCACCACCACGTTGCGCACCACGGCCACGCAGATCAGCGTCGACAACAGCGCGGCGTCGCCGGTGCAGTTGCCGGAGCTGCTGCTGGCCGCTCGCGAAGGGGTGCAGGTGTCTTCGCGCAGCGTGCTGCGCGCCGCGCCGCAGGGCGAAGGCGCCAGCGCTGCGGCGCCAGAGTTGGCACTGCGCGCCGAAAGCTCGGGCGCGCTGCTGCGCCTGAGCAGCCAGAGCGAGGCGCGCATCGACCGCGGCACGGTCAGCAGCACCGCGGGTGAGATCGACATTGCCGCCGGTGCCCTGCTGGAGGCCAGCCGGGCTTTGCTGCTCGACGCCACCCGCACCACGCGCTCGGCCGGCAGCCTGCGTGTGGGCGACGCGCAGGGCCAGGGTGGCTCGCTGAGCCTGGCCACGGCCCGCATCAGCCTGGGAGACGTGGACGGCCTGACGCCCGCGGCCGGGGGCCTGCTGCTGTCCAACAGCGCCCTGGCCGGCTACGCCGCGCTGGGCGCGCTGACCCTGCGCGGCTACGAGCAGATCACGCTGCAGGGCACGGCCGCAGCCGGCAGCGCCCAGACGGGCACGCTGACGCTGGACACCCCCGTGCTCGCCGCCGGCAGCAGCCCGGCGGGGGCCGGCGCGGCCACGTTGCAGGCGCAGACCCTGCGCTGGGTGAACAGCGGCGCGGGCCCGAGCAGTTCGGCCGGCGGCGACGCCAGCCTGGTGCTGCAGGCCCAGCAACTCACGCTGGGGGCGGGGGCAAAAGCCACGCAGGGTTTCTCCAGGCTCACGCTGGCGGCGACCACCGGTGTCGATCTGCAAGGCCAGGGCGCCTTGCGGGCCGCGGGTGAACTGCAGGTGCAGGCGCCGGTGCTGCAGGCCCTGGGCGGCGCACAACAGCAACTGGTGGCCGTGGACGACAGCGCCAGCGCCGGGCCTGCTTTCGGCGCCTTGCGCCTGGGTGCGGCGCTGACCGGCGCCGCAACCACCGCGCAAGCCCTGGCGGCGGCTTCTGCCGGCACGGCACCCGCGCTGGGCGGGCGCGTGCTGCTGCAGGGCGCGCGCGTCCAGCTCGACGGCGAGCTGCGGGCGCGTTCCGGGCACATCGAGGTGGCGGCCGAAGGCGGCGGGCTGACCCTGGGGCCGCGCGCGCTGCTCGACGCCCGCGGCGCCGCGGTCGATTTCAAGGGCAGCCTGGCGGCGGCCGACGGCGGCAGCGTGCAGCTGCGCGCGGCGGGGCAGGCGCTCACGCTGCAGGCCGGCAGCCAGGTCGACGTCTCGGCCGCGGCCGAGGGCGGCCGCGCGGGCTCGGTCGGCCTGCAGGCCGGCAGCCTCAGCGTGGCGGGCCAGTTGCGCGGCGAAGGGCGCACGGCGGGCGGCAGCGCAGCCCTGGAACTGCAGCGCCTGGACGACTTCTCGGCGCTGAACGGCCTGTTGAACACCGGCGGCTTCACCGAGCAGCGCAGCCTGCGCCTGCGTGAAGGCGACATCGAGGTCCGCGCCGGCGAACAGGTCGACGCGCGGGGCGTGCAGCTCAGCGCGGACAGCGGCCGCATCGACGTGCGCGGCACGGTGGGCCGCAACACCGAGGCCGGGGGCGGCCGCCTGGCGCTGCACGCGGCCACGGGCCTGCAACTGCATGCGGGCAGCCGCCTGCTGGCCGCCGGCACGGGCACCGCCGCGCGCGGCGGCGAGGTGCGCGCCGACACGCGCGGCGGCGCGCTGGCCTTCGACAACGGGGCCACCATCGATGTCCGGGCCGGCGCGCTGGGCCAGCCCGGCGCGGTGATCTTCGGCACCGTGCGTGACGCCGCCGGCCTCACGGGCCCGGTGTCGCTGGCCGGGCAGGTGCTGCGCCATGGCGTGACGGCGCTTGACGCCGCCGCCGCGGGCAGGGCCCAGGCGAGCGAGCCCCAGACGCTGCCGGCCACGCTGGACCTGGAGCTCACCCGCGTGCTGCGCGGGGCCGAGGTGCCCGCCACGCTGGACGCGGCCACGCTGGCGCGCTGGGGCAGCGAGCACGCGGCCTTTGCGCAGGGCCTGGCCGGCCCCGCGGCCCGGGCGGCCCTGGCAGGCCTGCGCGACGAGACGGGCGTGGCCGCCGGCACCCGCGTGACCGCCGCTTTGGAAGTGCAGGCCGCGGGCGACCTGGGCCTGGCGGCCAACTGGAACCTGACGCAGGCCAGCTGGCTGACGGCGGGCCTGCCGGGCACGCTGACGCTGCGCGCCGGCGGCGCGCTGCGACTGCAGCAGACCGTGGGCGGCGCGCAGACGCCCAACCTGCCGGCCACGGCAGCCAACGCCGCGGCCAACGACCGCATCAACGTGGCCAACCACGCCATCGCCGCCGGTGACACCTGGCACATCCGCATGACCGCCGGTGCCGACCTGCAGGCGGCCGATCCGCTGGCCACGCGCAGCGAGGCCCGCAACACCGGGCACCTGGTGCTCAGCGGGAACCAGGCCGGCATCCGCACGGGCACGGGGCGCATCGACCTGGCCGCCGCCGGCGACATCCGCCTGGAGAACGCCGCTGCCGGCATCTACACCGCCGGCCGCATCGGCGCGGCCGACACCGCCACCAACGGCAACAACCGCTGGGCCGTGGACGGCGGGGGGATCTCGCTGCGCGCGGGCGGTTCGCTGCTGGGCCCGGCCGGCACGCCCGACCTGTGGGTGACCGAGTGGCTGCGCCGCCCGCGGCAGACGGCCACCGAGTTCACGCGCGACGGCTTCCTCACCGACTGGTGGAGCTACCGGCCCCGCTTCCAGCAGGGCGTGGCCACACTGGGCGGCGGCGACATCGAGGTGCGCGCCGGCCAGGATGTGCGCGACCTGATGTTCGCGCTGCCCACCAGCGGCCGCACCGAGCTCAACGGCAACGAGCGGCGCGTGGAGGTGGGGGGCGGTGGCTCGCTGGCCGTGCAGGCCGGGGGTGACGTGGACGGCGCCTCCTTCCTCATCGGCCGCGGCCAGGCGCAGGTGCTGGCCGGCGGCAGCATCGGTGCCACCCAGGCGGCCCAGGCCTACCTGATGGGGCTGAGCAGCGGGGGCGTGCCCGAGCAGGCCAGCCTGGCGCTGCGCGCCGGCACCGGCGCCACGCTGCAGAGCGTGGACAACCCCACCTACCTCGGCATCAACCTGGGCGCCGGCGCCACCGGCCCGAGCTTCCACCCGACCACGGCCGCCAACGCCTCGCCCAGCAGCATCGCCACCACCTTCTTCACCTACAGCGGCAACAGCGGCGTGGAGGTGATGGCCAAGTCGGGCGACGTGGCGCTGAACGGGCGGCTCTCGCGCGCGGCGGATGCCTGGCGCAGCTTCACCAGCTTCAGCGCGGCCAACCTGCCGCCCAGCGGCACCACGGCCTTCCCGGCCAGCGTGTCGTTGCTGGCCCTGGGCGGCGACGTGCTCGGGCCGGGGGCCCTGCCCGAGAACCTGGGGCAGCCCAACCTCGTGACCACCTGGCCCTCGGCCACGGCCAGCGCGCTGGTGCTGGCCCGCGGCGATGTGCGCGAACTCGGCCTGGAGGTGTCCGACCTCTCGCCCAACGCGCTGGTCACGCCGACGCAGAACTTCGAGCAGGCGCGCCTGCCGGCCAACTCGTCGGCCGATTTCTTCAGCAGCGGCAGCAAGGTGAGCCCCGATCTCAAGCCGGTGACGCTGGGCCGCATCGTCGAGCGCAGCGCGCCGCTGCCGGCGGGCCTGGTTTCGCGCAGCGAGGCGCTGGCCGGCCTGCCCTTCGAGGTGCAGGCGCTGGAAGGCAGCGTGGTGGCCGATTCGATCTCCCGCCTGTACCTGCCCGGGCGCACGCGCCTGCGGGCCGGGCAGGACATCGTCAACCCCAGCCTGCGCATGCAGAACCTGCGCGCCGAAGACCTGAGCGAGGTGCGCGCGGTGGCGGGCAACGTGCGCAAGAGCAGCGGCAGCGGCGGCATCGAGATCGCCGGCCCGGGCCGGCTGCTGGTGCAGGCTGGCGGCGACATCGACCTCGGCAATGCGGTCGTCAGCGTCAACGGCATCATCGTCGGCGGGCTCGTGGCCACCGGCAACACGCGCAACGCGCTGCTGAAGAGCCCCGACAGCGCACGCCTGACGGTCATCGCCGGTGTGCCGGGCGACGTGGACCTCGCCCGCATGGACAGCACCTATGCCCGCGTGCTGCAGCTCAACCGCGAGAACGGCCAGATCACTTCGCTCTACGCGCAGCTGGCCATCGAACTGGAAAGCAGCGACGGTCGCGCGGCCGTGCTGGCCGCCACCGATGTGAAGACGCTCGCAGCGCGCAACCCGGCCTTCGCCCGCTTCACGGCCCTGGACAGCGCCGCCCCCGAGGCCCTGCGCAGCTACCAGCAGGTCTTGCGCGAGGGCAGCCTGCCCCTGGCGGGCAGCGAGGCGGCCGATGCCGCCGCGGTGCTGGGCCTGCTGGCCCGCGAGGACGACGTGAACCGGCTGCGCAACGCAGCCAGCCTGGGGGCCTTGCTGCAGGGGTCCGCGCCCGTGCTCGGCGGCACCGGCCTGGATGCGGCCACTGCCGCCCGCTATGCGGCGCTGGGCGAACGCTACCCGCGCCTGCTGGAAGGCGCCGTGCTGCGGCGTGTCAACGGCGCGCGGCTGACCGGCACCGCGCCGCTGGTCTTCGACGAGATGCTTGGCCGCGTGGTGAGCGATCTGGTGGGCACGCCATCGGCGGGCGGTGGCGACATCCTGAGCTTCCAGACCTCCATCCAGACCCAGGGCGGCAGCGCCATCGACCTGTGGGCGCCCAAGGGCGACATCGTGGTGGGCCTGACCACGCCCAACGCCAGCCGGCCGGTGGGTGTGCTCACCAACCAGGGCGGTGCGGTGCGCAGCGTGCTCTCGGGCAACTTCAGCATCAACCAGGGCAAGGTGCTCACGGCCCAGGGCGGCGACATCCTCATCTATGCCTCGCAGGGCAGCATCGACGCCGGCCGCGGCGCCAAGACCTCGCTGAGCACGCCGCCGCCGCAGCGCCGGCCCATCCTCGATGCCGAGGGCAACGAGGTGGGTGTGGAAATCGTGATCCCGGCCAGCGCCTCGGGCAGCGGCATCCAGACCCTGAGTTCCGACCCCGACGGCCTGGGCCCCGCGGTGCAGCCGCCCGCGGGCGACATCTACCTGTTCGCCCCGGCCGGCAAGATCGATGCAGGCGAAGCCGGCATCCGCAGCAGCGGCAACATCCTGGTCAACGCGCAGGTGGTGCTCAACGCCAGCGACATCAAGGCGGCCGGTTCGTCACAGGGCGTGCCGCAGGTGCCCACCGGCAGCCTGGCCAGCACGCTGGCGGCGGCGGGCAACACGCCGCAGGCCGGCGGTGCTGGCGAAGACAAGGCGGCCAAGGCTGCCGAGCAGGCCGCGCGCCAGGCCACGGCGGCGCGGCAGGCGCCGCGGCCGACCGTGCTGACGGTGGAAGTGCTGGGCTTCGGCGAGCGCAACTGCCGCGAGGACGACCGCGAATGCTTCGCGAAGTGACGGCCGCCGTGACGCTGCCCGACACCGCAGCGCCTGAACCGCCACGGCTGCCCGGCCCTGTGCGCAGCCCTGTGCGGCCGCTGCGGGTGCTGCACCTCATCCGGTCGCTCGACACCGTGTTCGGCGGCCCGGCCGAGGGCGTGCGCCAGACCTTGCGCCTGGCACAGGCCGAGGGCCATGCGGCCGAGGTCTTGAGCCTGGATGACGAACCCGCGGGCGCGCTGGGCCTGGTGGCCATGCCTGGCACCGTGCACACGGTGCCGGGTGCGCGTGGTGGCTACGGCTACACCCCGGTGCTCGACGAGTGGCTGCGCGCCCACGCCGCAGGCTACGACGCGCTGGTGGTGCACGGGCTCTGGCAGTACCACGGGGTGGCGGCGCGGCGCGCGGCCCGGGCCTGCGGGCGGCCGTACTTCGTGTTCAGCCACGGCATGCTGGACCCCTGGTTCCGCCGCGCCCACCCCTTCAAGCACCTGAAGAAGCAGCTCTACTGGCTGGCCGCCGAACACGCCGTGCTGCGCGACGCGCAGGCCGTGCTCTTCACCACCGAGGAAGAGGCGCGGCTGGCGCGCCAGACCTTCGTGCCCTATGCGGCGCAGGGCGCGGTGGTGGGCTATGGCGCAGCCCCCGACGAAACCGCCCGCAGCAGCTGCGCCGAAGACTTCCTGGGCCTGCACCCCGGCCTGCGGGGGCGCCGGCTGCTGCTGTTTCTCGGGCGGCTGCACGAGAAGAAGGGCTGCGACCTGCTCGTGCAGGCCTTTGCCCACGTGGCGCAACGCCAGGGCGCCTTGCACCTCGTGATGGCCGGCCCCGACAGCCAGGGCCTGCAGGCGCGCCTGGAGGCGCTGGCCCGGCAGGCGGGCATCGAATCGCGCGTGAGCTTCACCGGCATGCTCGAAGGCCGCGCGAAGTGGGGAGCCCTGCGTGCCGCAGAAGCCTTCGTGCTGCCCTCGCACCAGGAGAACTTCGGCATCGCCGTGGCCGAGGCGCTGGCCGTGGGCACGCCGGTGCTGCTGTCAACGCAGGTGAACACCTGGCGCGAGGTGGTGCGCGACGGCGCCGGCCTGGCCGATGCCGACACCCTGGAAGGCACGCAGCGCCTGCTGGAGCGTTGGCTGCACCTGCCACCGAGCACGCGGCACGCCATGCGCATGCGCGCGCTGGCGTGTTTCGACACGCACTTCCGCATCGAAGCCTCGGTGCAGCGGCTGCACGCCCTGATTGCGGCCGCGGCCCCCGATTCACAGCCCTGCAACACGCCGCCCCGACAGTGACGTGTTTGCGCCAGTTCCCTGTCGCTCCCCGAGCCCTTCCAAGCCCATGAAGATCCTTGTCCTGATGCTGGCGCTGCTGCTGCAGCTCATCACGCAGCCCGCCTGGGCGCGCTGGAACGAAGACTGGAAGCAACGCACCCGGGTGAACCTGGACACCTCGGCCCAGGGCGTGGCCGTCGGCGCTGCGGTGGACATGGTGCCGGTGCTCGTGCGCCTGCACACCGGCAACTTCAGTTTCCTCGATGCGCGGCCCGACGGCGCCGACCTGCGCTTCATCGCCAGCGACGACAAGACGCCGCTGAAGTTCCACATCGAGCGCTTCGACGGGCTCAACGAATTGGCCTTCGTGTGGGTGTTGCTGCCCCGCCTGGAAGCCGGCAAGAAGGACGCCTTCGTCTGGCTCTACCACGGCAACGAGAAGGCCGTGGCGGCCAGCGATGCCAAGGGCAGCTACGACGCCAGCCAGGGCCTGGTCTACCACTTTGGCGAGGCCGCGGGCCAGGTGCCCCAGGACGCCACGGCCAACGCCAACCACGCCCTGCGCAGTTCTGCGCAGCCCGTGAGTGCCGGCCTGGCGGGTGCTGCCCTGGGCTTCGACGGGCGCGCTGAACTCGTGGTGGAGGCCAAGGCCTCGCTGCGTGCCAGCGCGGGCGGGCAGACGGTGTCGATGTGGATCAAGCCGTCGGCGCTGGACGACGCCGCGCTCTTCGCACAGACCGACGCCGGCCAGCGCGTGGCGCTGCTGCTGCGCGGCGGCAGCCTGGTGGTGGAGGCCGGCGGCAGCACCAGCAGCCCGGGCGGCAAGCTCAACGCCGGTGCCTGGCAGCACGTGGCGCTGGTGCTGTCGCCGAACAGCGGGCCCGTGGTCCTGCTCAACGGGGCCGAAGTGTTGCGCGGCACCGCGGCGGTGGGGCCGCTGGGCGGGCAGATGGTCTTCGGCGCCGGCTACAAGGGCGAACTCGACGAACTGCAGGTGGCCACCACCGCCCGCAGTGTCGACTGGCTGCGCCTGGCCGCCGGCGGCCAGGGCCCCGACCAGAAGCTGGTGAGCACGGCGCCGGCCGAAGCCGGCGAGGCCGCTGGCGAAGCTTCCTACCTGCGCATCCTGCTGGGCGCCGTCACGGTGGACGGCTGGATCGTCATCGCGCTGCTGGCGGTGATGTTCGTCTACAGCTTCTGGGTGATGATCTCCAAGGCCCTGCTGGTGCGCACGCTGGCGCGCGAGAACGACCTGTTCATGGAGGCTTTCCCGGCCCTGATGAACAGCCACGATCCCACGCAGGCCCCGGGCCTGCGGCAGCAGGCCGAGACGCATGCCGAAGCCCAGCACGGCGCCTCGCCGCTGTACCGGCTGTACGCCGCGGCCATCGCCGAGCTGAACCAGCGCTTCGACAGCTACCGCCAGAGCGGGCGCGAGCTGCACATCAGCGACAGCACGCTCTCGGCCATCCGCGCCACGGTGGACGCCAAGCTCGTGCGCGAACTGCAGGGCCTGAACAGCAAGCTGGTGGTGCTGACCATCTCGATCGCCGGCGGGCCCTTCCTCGGGCTTCTGGGCACGGTGGTGGGCGTGATGATCACCTTCGCGGCCATTGCCGCGGCCGGTGACGTGAACGTCAACGCCATCGCCCCGGGCATCGCGGCGGCGCTGGTGGCCACGGTGGCGGGCCTGGCCGTCGCCATCCCCTGCCTGTTTGGCTACAACTACCTCACCAGCCGCATCGGCGACATCTCGGCCGACCTGCAGGCCTTTGTCGACGCCCTGGTCACGCGCATCGCAGAAAGGCACGCCGCGCCATGAAGATGCAGGCTTCCGGCAAGGCCTACGACGAGATCAACGTCGTGCCCATGCTCGACCTCAGCTACGTGCTGCTGGTCATCTTCATCATCATGACCACGGCCTCGGTGCAGGGCATCAAGGTCAACCTGCCCAAGGCCAGCGCCGCGCCCAGCCTGGCCAAGCCGCAGACCAAGGCCATCACCATCCGCGACGACGGCCAGATCTTCCTCGACACCTACCCGGTGACGCTGCAGGAGTTGGAAGACCGCCTGCGCCAGATGAAGGCCGTGAGCCCCGACTTCCCGGTGGTCATCAAGGGCGATGCCAAGGTGCACTACGAGAAGGTCGTCGACGTGCTCGACCTCATGGGCCGGCTCGACATCACGCAGCTCGGCCTGGTGACGCAGCGCCTGGTGAAGTAGCGCACCGCCTCCGCGCGCCATGCCCCGCCCCGCTCAGGACAGCGCCGCTTCGCGGCCACAGCACGGCCGTCGCCCCAAGGGGCGCGGCCAGTTGCTGGCGGCGGTGCTGGGCTTGCTGTTCCTGGGTGGGCTGGCATGGCTGATCGTGAGCGTCGTCGGTGCGCCCGAGGGCCCGCGCAAGCCGGCGGTGCAGCAGGTGGCCATCCTGCGCCAGCCGCCGCCCCCGCCCCCGCCCAAGCCGCCCGAGCGCCAGCCCGAGCCGCCCAAGGTGAAGGAAGAGGTGAAGATCAACGAGCCCAAGCCCGAGCCCGTGCCCGACAAGCCCGCCGACCCCGCCCCGGCCGCCAAGCCGCTGGGGCTGGACGCCGACGGCAGCGCTGGCAGCGACGGCTTCGGCCTGGCCGCCAACAAGGGCGGGCGCGACATCACCACCATCGGCAGCGCAGGCGGTGGTGGCGGCGGCAGCGGTCGTTATTTCACCGGCCTGCTGCAGCGCAATTTCTTCGAAACCCTGGCCCGCAACCGGCGTGCGCCGCTGGACGAATTCAGCGTGGTGGTGCGCGTGTGGATCGGGGACGACGGGCGCGTGCAGCGCGCCCGCATCGTCGAGGGCTCGGGCAATGCCGAGCTCGACCAGCTCATCGAGACCACGCTCAGCGAGATGTCGCCGCTGCGCGAAGTGCCGCCCGTCAACCTGCGCCAGGTGCAGCTGCGCCTGAACCGCCGCGCCTGAGGCCGGGGCCCTGCTCACCAGCCGCCATGAACCTGCCGACCCCGAACCGATTTCCCAGAGACCGCCGCATGACGCCAGCCACCTCCAGCCCGACCCCCTTGCCGCTGGGCAAGCTGCGTACCTGGCTCGCCATCGCGCTGGTGGGCCTGCCGCCGCTGGTGATGGCGCAGGCCACGACGCCCGGCGCCGACATCGACCGGGTGCGTGCCGCGACGCAGCGGCTCATCGAGCAGCTGGTGGAACAGGGCCTGTTGACACGTGCCCGCGCCGAGTTGTTGCTGAAGGACCTGGATGCACCGGCAGCCGCGCCTGCGGCGGCCCCGGCCAGCCCAGCGGCCAGCGGCGCCCCGGCGCCCGCGGCGGTGGCCGCCCCGGCTGCGGTGCGTGTGCCCTACATCCCCGAGTTCGTGCGCCAGCAGCTCAAGGAAGAATTGCGAGGCGAGCTGGCGCTGCAGGCCTCGCGCGACGGCTGGGCCGGCCCCAACAGCGTGCCGGCCTGGGTGCGCGGCATCCGCCTCGAAGGCGACCTGCGCACGCGCTTCCAGCAAGACGAGTTCGACGACGGCAACGCGCCGGCGCTGAGCGTGACCGAGACCAACCGCACGCGTGCGGTGACCCTGGCTAACACCACCGTCGACAGGCAGCGCCTGCGCGTGCGCGCGCGCCTGGGCGCCACCATCACCGCCGACGCGCAGTGGAGCGGCGGCATCCGCCTGAGCACGGGCAGCGCCACCGACCCCTTGTCGGCCAACCAGACGCTGGGCACCTACGGCAACCGCTACACCGCCACCTTCGACCGCGCCTTCATCCGCTGGCGCGCCAGCCCGAGCATGAACGTGGTGATGGGCCGCTTCGGCAACCCCTGGGTGTCCACCGACCTGGTCTGGGCCAACGACCTGTCCTTCGACGGCGCGGCCTGGCAATGGACCCCGGACCTCGGCCGCTTCGGCCGCGGCTTCGTGACCGCGGCGGCCATGCCCGTGCAGGAATTGGAACTGGCCGGCGACAAGTGGCTCTACGGGCTGCAGGCCGGCGTGCAGTGGCCGGGCAGCGGCTTGTTGTCGGGCCGCGTGGCCCTGGCCTACTACCACTACGCCAACATCAAGGGGCGGGCGAACAGTGCAGGCTCCAGCCTGCAGGACAGCAGCGCCCCGGCCTTCGCGCAGAAGGGCAACACCTACTTCAACATCTCGTCCGACCCCGCGCGGCCGCTGCTGGCCCTGGCGGCTGACTACCGCATCGTGGCGCTGACCGGCAACCTCGACCTGCGCAGCTTCGGCGACAAGCGCCTGGGCCTGAGCGCCGAGATCGCGCGCAACGTCGGCTTCGATGCCAACGAGGTCTCGGCGCGCCTGGGCACACGGGTCGATGCACAGACGCTGGGCTACCAGCTGCGGCTGTCGCTGGGCGATGTCGAGATCGACGCCGCGGGCAAGTGGCAGGTCTTCCTGGCCTACAAGCGCGTGGAGCGCGATGCCGTGCTCGACGCCTTCACCGACAGCGACCTGCGCGGCGGCGGCACCGACCTGAAGGGCTACTCGCTGGGCGGCAGCTACGGCCTGGGCCGCCACAGCAGCCTCACGCTGCGCTGGCTGGGCGCAGATGCGCTCAGCGGCGCACCGCTCAGCCAGGACACCTTGCAGCTCGACCTGCTCATGCGCTTCTGAGCGCAGCCCCTGTGCCCCATCTCCCTGCGAGCCACCCCATGAAGCCCACACCCTCCACCCCGGCCTGGGGCCCCGTTGCGTGCCTGCTGGCCAGCTTGCTGGCGGCGCTGCCCGCGCAGGCGCAGGACGACCGCGCCGCCGAGCGCGCGGCCCGGCGCCAGCAGATGCAGCTCCAGCAGCTGCAGCAGCAGGTGAGCCAGGCCGAGGCCGAGAAGGCCCGCCTGCAGCAAGAGCGCGAGCAGGCCGAGAAGCAGGCCGGTGAACGCGCACGTGCCGTGGCGCGTGCGGGTGCGGCGGAGAAGGCCGCGCTCGAGCGCGCGCGGCTGCTGGAGACCGAGAAGGCCGGCCTGCAGCAGCGCGTCGAAGCGCTGGAGCAGGCCGCGTTGGCGCAGCGGCAGGAAGCCGCCGCCGCCCTGGCCGCCAAGGACACCGAGCTGGCGCGCTTGGCCGCGGCCCTGCAGGCGCAGACCGGCGCGCGCGACGAATGGCAGCAGCGCTTCGGCCAGCAGGTGCGGCTGGTCACCGAGTGCAGCGAGAAGAACGACCGCCTCGTGAAGCTGGGCGCCGAGCTGCTGGCGCGCTGGCAGGGCAAGGGTGTGCTGGATGCGCTGAAGCAGCGCGAGCCCCTGCTCGGCCTGGGCGATGTGCAGATGTTCAACCTGGTCCAGGCCTACCGTGACAAGACCGACAGTGAAAAGTTCGTGCCGCGGGCCGCGCGTGAGTGACGCCTTGGCGCACTCGCCTTGCAGGCCCGATGGGCTGCCCTGGAAGGCCGGCGCGTGGCAGCGTCTGGGCGCGGCTGCCGCGGGGCTGCTGGCCGCCGTGCTGCTGACGGGTTGCGGCACCGTGGACCTGGGGGTCTTGTTCCGCAGCCCCCCGGCCGAACCCGTGCCTGCGGCTCCTGCGCCCACGGCCATGGCCTTGCCCTGGGGCACCACACCGGCCGAGGCGCGGGCTGCCGCGCAGGCTGCCAGCCCCGCGCCGGGCGCCGACCCCGCGCGTGCCGCCGAGGCGCGCGACCCGGCCTATCGCATCGGCCCCGAAGACGGCCTGGAGATCGCGGTGTGGAAGGACGACAGCTTGAAGTCCACCGTGCTCGTGCGGCCCGACGGTGGCATCTCCTTCCCGCTGGTGGGCGAGTTGCCGGTGGCCGGCCTGACGGCGGCGCAGGTGCGCGAGGAAATCGCCACGCGCCTGCGCCGCTTCGTGCCCGACGCCGAGGTCACTGTTTCGGTGGTGCGGGTGGCGAGCTACCGCGTGTACGTCACGGGCCGCGTCAACCGGCCCGGCGAGTTCGCCGTCGGGCGCACGCTGGATGTGCTGCAGGCGCTCAGCCTGGCCGGCGGCATGACGCCCTTCGCCGACGAAAGCGAGATCCGCATCATCCGCCGCGAAGGTGCGCGCCAGCTCTCCATCCCCTTCGATTACCGCCAGTTGCGCAAGGGCCAGGGCCTGGCGCAGAACATCCTCTTGCGCAGCGGAGACGTGGTGCTGGTGCCGTGAAGCGCTGCAGGCAGCTGCCCGCGCGGTGCGGCTGGGTGGTGTTGGCCATCGCGCCGGTGGCGGCCTGGGCCCAGGGCTGGGCGGCCGAGAGCAGCGCCCAGGCGCGCCTTCAGACCGACAACAACCCGGGGCTGGCCGCGCCGGGCACCGCCCGCAGCGCCGAAAGCCTGTTGCAGTGGCTGGGCCGCGCCAGCCTGCAGCGGCGCACCGAGGCGGCCGAGACCGAGGCCGAGGCCGCGCTCACGCTGGGCCGGCGCTGGGCGGACGGCGTCAGCAACGCGGATGACAACGCCCAGGGCCGTTTCTCATTGCGGCAGCGCCTGCAGGGTGAGCGCCACAGCGCCGGGGGCAGCCTGACCTGGCGGCGTGAGCAGCCGCTGCAGGCGGCCGAGCCCAGCGCTGCCGAGGCCGCGCTGGGCCGCAATGCGCAGACCGTGCAGACCGTGCAGGAAGCGGCGCTCGACTGGGCCTGCGCCTGGCACGAACGCCTGCGCAGCGAGCTGGGCTGGAGCCAGGGCCGCACGCGTTATGCCGGCGTGGACACCCCGGCCGTGGCAGCGGCTCCGGGCTACCGCCTGAACGGGCTGAGCCTGGCGGGCCGCTGGGAGTGGGACGAGCGCAGCACGCTCAGCCTGAGCCTCGGGCACACCGTGCAGGCGCTGCAGGGCCCGGCGGCCCCGCGCACCGCCATCGACAGCCTGCGCCTGGGCCTGAGCCACGCGGTCAGCGAGCGCCTGTCCTTCAGCCTTTCGGTGGCGCAATCGCGCACCGAGCAGCAGGCCACGCGCTTCGGGCTGGCCTGCCCGTTGCCGGTGCAGTTCTGCCAGGCTGGCATCGTGGCGCCGGTGCCCACGCAGGAGGCCGTGCGCCTGCAGCGGCGCGAAGGCCAGTACAGCGCCGGCGGGCGCTGGCTCTGGAGCCCGCAGCTCGGGTTTTCAGCCACGGCCTCGCGCGCGCTGACGCCCGGCCCGGCCGGTGTCGACCGCGAAGACCGCGGCAGCTTCAGCGCCGAGTACACCGCCTCGGAGGCCTGGCGCTCGGCCTTGGTGCTGGCGCATTCGAGCACACAGGCCGCGCTGCCGGGCGCCGGTGCGGGCTTGGGCCGGGCGCGGCTGCAAAGCCTGGCCCTGGACAGCAGCTGGCGGCTCGGCGAGCCCTGGACGCTGACCCTGCAGGCGCAGTGGCGCCGCTTCGACGGGGCCACCCCCGGTTCCGGGGCCCGCTCGCAGGCGTTTTCCATCAGTTTGCAATATCTGCGCAGCACAGTGCTGGGTCTGCCCTGAGCCGCGCGTCTTGCGCCCCCGCCCCATGCCAGCCCTCAGCGAAGACGCCACCGCCGCGTGGAACCCGGCCGCCGACGAAGGTCGGCGCCTGTCCGACCACCTGCGGGTGTTGCGCCGCCGCCGCGGGCTCTTGGTCGGCGTGCTCGTGCTGCTGCTGGCCCTGAGCGCGGCCATCGCGTTGCTGCTGCCCGCGGTGTACCGCTCCACGGCCACCATCCTCATCAAGGAGCAGGAGATCCCGCAGGAGCTGGTGCGCTCCACGGTGACGAGTTATGCCGACGAACGCATCCAGGTGATCAGCCAGCAGGTGATGACGCGCGCCACGCTGCTGGGCCTGGCCGAGCGCCACGGGCTCTACGCCCAGGCCCGCCAGCGCTCCACCAGCGAAGAGATCCTCGACCGCATGCGGCGCGACATCAAGCTCACGCCCGTGAGCGCCGAGGTCACCGACCGCCGAACCGGCGCGCCGGTGCGCGCCACCATCGCCTTCACGCTGTCCTACGACAGCGAAGAAGCCGCCAGCGCCCAGAAGATCGCCAACGAACTGACCACGCTCTTCCTCAACGAGAACATCAAGAACCGCCAGGAAAAGGCCGCCGAGACCACTTCGTTCCTGGAGGAAGAGCTGTCCCGGGTCAGCACCCACATCGGGCAGGTGGAGCAGCAACTCGCCGACTTCAAGCAAAGGCACCAGGGCCGCACGCCCGACCTCGCCTTGTCCAACCTGATGGCCAACGAGCGCGCCGAGCTGGAACTCCAGCGTGTCGACCGCGAGATCGCCTTCATGGCCGACCGCCAGCTGCAGCTGCAGGCCCAGCTCAGCGAAACCCGGCCCCAGGCCCCGCTGGCGGGCGGCGGCGCGCCGGTGCTCGAGCCCGACGACCGGCTGCGTGTGCTGCAGCTTCAACTGGCCCAGGCCCAGGCCCAGTACAGCGAGAACCACCCCGACGTGCGCCGGCTGCGCCGCGAGATCGCCACCCTGCAGGCCCAGGCCGGCCCGCAGCCCGGCGGCGCCGACCGCGAACGCGAGCTGCGCCGGCTGAAGGAAGAACTGGCCCAGCTGCGGCAGCGTTATGCCGAGCAACACCCGGACGTGCAACGCCTGCAGCGCACGCTGCAGACCCTGGAGCTGCTGGTGCGCGGCGACGCCACTGCGGGCGCTGCCTCGCCTTCGCGGCCCGACAACCCGCTGTACCTCTCGCTGCGGGCGCAGCTGGAGACCACGGGTTCGCAGCTGCAGATGCTGCGGGCCGAGCGCGGCGAGCTGCAGAAGCGCCAGGCCGAGATGGCCGCGCGCGTGTCGCAGTCGCCCGACATCGAGCGCCAGTACCTCGAGCTGGTGCGCGACCTCGACACCTCGCGGGCCCGCTTCCGCGACCTGCGCGACAAGAGCATGCAGGCGCAGGTGGCCGAGCAGCTGGAGCGCAGCCGCAAGGCCGAGCGCTTCACCGTCATCGAGCCGCCCATCTACCCCGAACGCCCCCACCGCCCCAATCGCCAGCTCATCATGGCCATGGGCGCGGTGCTGGCGCTGGTGGGCGCGGTGCTGGCCGTCTACTTGCGCGAGGCGCTGGACCAGAC
Source organism: Rubrivivax rivuli (assembly GCF_004016505.1). Taxonomy (GTDB): domain Bacteria; phylum Pseudomonadota; class Gammaproteobacteria; order Burkholderiales; family Burkholderiaceae_C; genus Rubrivivax; species Rubrivivax rivuli. The sequence goes on from NZ_SACR01000004.1 coordinate 191,643, forward strand.
CGTGAGCGGCGCACGCGACCTCGTGCGCGTGCTGCAGGTGCCGGTGCTGGCGGTGCTGCCGGCGCAGGCGCAGCCGGTGTCGGCCCAGCGGCGTGCGCGCATCGTGCTTGGCGGCCTGCTGTTGCTGGCCCTGCTGCTGTCGGCGGCCGCGGCCAGCTTCCACCACCTCGTGATGCCGCTGGACGTGGCCGGCTACGGCCTGCTGCGCCGCGTGGGACTCTGACACCGTGAACGCCCCCCTACGCCCCGTGGAACCCGTGGTGCTGCGGCCCGAGCCCGCGCCCGCCCGCGGCGACATGCAGCCCGAAGCACCCGCCGGCGGCACCTTGAGCATCCACTACACCCAGACGCGGGTGCTGGCCGGCTGCGTGGAGCGCCTGCAGCGCCTGCCCGGCGTGGTGCGTGCCGACCGCTCCGAACTCGCCGAGGTCTTCAAGCGCCTGCGCAGCCAGCTGCTGCAGCGCCTGCAGGCCGACGGCCACAGCCTGCTGGCCGTGACCAGCCCGCGCGCCATTGCGGGCAAGTCGCTGACGGCGCTGAACCTGGCACTGGCCATGGCTGCGGAACTCGACCGCACGGTGCTGCTGGTGGACGCCGACCTGTCCGGCGGTGGCCTGCAGAGCCTGCTGGGGCTGGGTGATGCGCCGGGCCTGGGCGAACACCTGGGCGAAGGCACGCCCCTGGACGCCCTGCTGGTGAACCCCGGCGTGCCGCGCCTGGTGGTGCTGCCGGGCGGCCGCCGGGGCGGCCCCGCCTCGGCCGAGCTGCTGGCCACGCGCGCGATGCAGCGCCTGGGCCAGGAGATCAAGCAGCGCTACCCCGACCGCATGGTCATCATCGACATGCCGCCGCTGCTGGACACGGCCGACGCGATGGCCCTGCTGCCGCTGGCCGACACCACCTTGCTGGTGGCCGAAGAGCACGGCACGGCCCTCGCCGACCTGGAGGAGGCTGCCGCCTTGCTCGCGCCCTTCAACCTGGTCGGGTCGGTGCTGGCTCCCAAGCCGCCGGCCTTGCGGCCCGCCCGGCTGCCCTGGTGGCGGCGCTGGCGTGGCCAGGGCGCTGCCAAGCCCAGGGCCTGAACGGACTAGGTCGGCCGGGCCGGCCGACATGGCGGGGTCACCGCCACGCCGCAACCTTGCGGCCATGGAATCGACCGCCCGTACCGAGCCCCCGCGCCACGCCCACGCCTCGGGAACGGCGCCGCAAGGGCAGCGGCTGCTGCTGCTGAGCCTGAACTACAGCCCCGAGCTCACGGGCATCGGCAAGTACTCGGGCGAGATGGCAGAAAGCCTGGCCGCGCGCGGCCACGAACTCACGGTCGTGTGTGCGCCGCCGCACTACCCGGCCTGGTCGGTGCACGCCGGCCACAGCGCCTGGCGCTACAGCGTCGATCGCAGCCAGCCCGGGCTCACCGTGGTGCGCTGCCCGACCTGGGTGCCGCGGCGGCCCGGCGGCGCGCAGCGCCTGCTCTACCAGGCCAGTTTCGCGCTCAGCAGCCTGCCGGTGATGTTGTGGACGGGCTGGCGCTGGCGGCCCGACGTGGTGTGGACCGTGGCGCCGGCCACGCTCAGCGCCCCGGTGGCCTGGCTGACCGCGCGGCTGTGCGGCAGCAAGGCCTGGCTGCACGTGCAGGACCTGGAATTCGACGCGGCCTTCAGGCTCGGCCTGCTGCGCGGCCAGCTGCTGCGCCAGTTGTGCGGCCTGGGCGAGCGCGCGCTGCTGGGCAGCTTCGACCGCGTGTCGACGATCTCCCGCCGCATGCTGCGCCACCTGGCCTGCAAGGGCGTGGGCCTGGCCCGCAGCAGCCTGCTGCCCAACTGGGTCGACCTGGAAGCGCTGGACTCCGCCCGGCAGACCGCGGCGGCGGCGGCCCTGCGCCGCCAACTGGGCATCGCACCCGGCCAGAAGGTGGCCCTGTTCTCCGGGACCATGAACCGCAAGCAGGGCCTGCACACGCTGGTGCAGGCGGCGGAACTGCTGCGCCATCGCGACGACATCGTCTTCCTGCTGTGCGGGCAAGGCGAGATGCGGCCCGCGCTGGAGGAAGCCGGCCGCGGCCTGCCCCAGTTGCGTTTCATCGACCTGCGGCCCGCGCACGAGCTGGGCGCCTTGCTGGCGCTGGCTGATGTGCACCTGCTGCCCCAGTTGCGCGAGGCGGCCGACCTTGTCTTGCCGTCCAAGCTGGGCGGCATGCTGGCCAGTGGCCGGGCCATCGTGGCCGGCGTCGACGCCGACAGCGAAATCGCCACGCTGGTGCAGCACGCCGGCCAATGCGTGCAGCCCGAATCGGCGCAGGCCTTCGCAATGGCCATCCAGTCCCTGTGCGACGACGATGCCGAGCGCCTGCGGCTGGGCGAAGTGGCCCGCCGCCTGGCGCTCACGCGGCTGGGCCGTGTGGCGGTGATGGACGCGCTGGAAGCCGAGCTGTTCGACCTGGCGGGCCGTGGCCTGCGCGAGCCCGCCCCGGGCACCGTGCAGGCGGCCGAGCAGGTGCCCTGACCGGCAGGGCGCGCCCGGCCCTCAGCTGAGGGCGGGGGATGTGTCTTCTGCCAGCTTGAAGCGCGACACCGCCTTGGCCAGGTCTTGAGCCTGCTGCTGCAGCGAGGCCGAGGCGGCGGCGGTCTGCTCCACGAGCGCGGCGTTCTGCTGCGTCATCTGGTCGAGGTCGGTGACCGACTTGCTGACCTGCCGCACGCCCTCGCCCTGCTGCGAAGCGGCCGTGGCGATGTCGCCGATCAGCGCGCCGATCACGCCGACGCCGCCCACCACGGTCTGCATCTCGCGCCCGGCGTTCTCGACCACCCCTGTGCCGGCGTTCACCTTCTCCACCGTGTCGGTGATGAGCGACTTGATCTCGCGCGCCGCGGTGGCACTGCGCTGCGCGAGGCTGCGCACCTCGCTGGCCACCACCGCGAAACCGCGGCCCTGCTCGCCGGCGCGGGCGGCTTCCACCGCAGCGTTCAGTGCCAGGATGTTGGTCTGGAAGGCGATGCCGTCGATGGTGCCGATGATGTCGCCGATGCGCTTGGAGGCGGCGTTGATCTGCGCCATCGTCGTGACGGCGTCGCCGATCACGCGGCCGCCACGGTCGGCGGCGTTGGCGTTGTCCGAGGCCAGCGCGGTGGCGCGCTGGGTGTTCGAGGCCGTGTTCTCCAGCGTGGCGTTGATCTGTTCCAGCGAGGCCGCGGTCTGCTGCAGCTCGGCCGCCGTGCGTTCGGTGCGCGTGGACAGGTCCAGCGAGCCCGAGGCGATCTCGGTGCTGGCGTGAACGATGCCGTCGGATGCGCTGCGCACCTCGTGCACGATGCGGCGCATCGAGTCCTGCGTGCGCGCCAGGGCCAGCATCAGGTGGGCGGCTTCGTCCTTGCCCCAGGGGCGGGGCGACTGTGTCAGGTCGCCGTCGGCCATGCGGTCGAGGTGGCGCGCCACCTCTTCCAGGCCACCGTCCATCACGCGGGCGAAGCACACGAACAGGTAGGCGCCGAGCAGCAGCGCGGTGACCGTGATCACGAAGCGTGCATTGCGCCCCGTCTCCAGGGCCGCCACGCGGGTCGCCAGCAGGCCGTCGATGGCGGGCAGGGCCGAATCGAAGACCGTGAAGTAGGCCTTCACGGCTTCGTGGCCGGCCTTGTAGACCTCGGCCGGCTCCATCGAGATCTTCATCATCTCGGTGACGTCGGCCGTGGCGTGGAACTTCAGCGCCTTGTCCAGCCCGCTGAGGTCGATCTTCTCCTTCAGTGACGGGTTGGCGGCGAAGGCGCGTTCGAGGGCCTCCTTCGCATCCTGGATGCCGCTGGCGGTGCGTGCGCTCCACACGGCATGGCGCTTGTACTGCTCGGGGCTGTCCAGGCCCGCCTTGGCCAGCGCGTAGGTGCCCCAGCCCCACAGCTGGCCCAGGTCTTCGCTGGTCTTGGGCAGGTTCACGAACACCGCCATGATGGTGTAGAGCGAATCGAGGTCGGGGTCGAGCACCAGGTTCGATTCGTCGGTGATGCCTTGCAGCACCTTCAGCGAGGCCTCGGTCACCGGGCCGAAGACGGTACGGCCCTTGTCGTCGGCGCCGTTCTTGCTGCTGGCGGTGGCCACCCAGGCGCTGCGCATGGCTTCGACGCGGGGCGACAGCACCAGCGGGTCGCCGGTGCTCTGGAGGTGGGCTTCCATGGCCGTGAGGGCCTGGTCCACCCGGCCGCGCGCGGCGCTGTAGTCCTGGCTGACGTCGAAGCCGCCGAGCATCGCGCGCGTGGCGTTGCGCGTCTCCAGCACCCCCAGCAGCACCGGCACGAACTGCTGCATGGCCGCCACGCCAACGCGTTCTTTCTGAGAGAACTCCACCTGCGCCTGCTTCTCGGCCAGGTAGGCCGTGCCCAGCACCAGCGCCGGCAAGAGCAGCACGGCCGAGATCAGCAGCGCCTTGGTCCTGAAGCGCAGCTGGCGGAACAGGCGTATGCCCGGTGCCCAGAGGCCGTGGTAGCGGAAGAGTTCGCCCGGGCCGTTGTGCCAGGAGGCTGATGTGGTGGACATGGGAACTCCGAGAAGGGGGTGGTGCTGCCGGGCGGCTCGAACCGTCGCCGCGGCTTTCCTTGCCCGGAACTATCGGCCGCGCTGCCCAGGCCTGAAGCCGGAAATTTCGTCGCGAAAGCCGCTCTTGTCATCAAGCCGTCACGAAGCGCTGAAGTGCGCGCCACGCGCGGGGGCGGGCCGGCGCGCTCAGCGCAGTTCGATCTGCGTGCCGCGCACGCCGCTGGCGCGCAGCTCGCCCATCTCCTCCAGGCCCAGGATTTCCCAGCGGTGCACGCCGCCCCAGGACGATTCGTCGTTGTGATACAGGAAGCTGCGCCCTTCGTGCCGCACGAGCCAGGGGCTGAAGGCATTGCCGCTGAGCCCGGGCACGGGCTGGCTGTCGCCCTGGGTGCTGGGCCGCCCGAACTGGCCCACGAAGAGCCCGTTGTCCAGGAAGTGCATGAACTGGTTGGCCTGGCCGACGCGGCCGTTGCCCAGATCGGTGTAGAACTCGCCGTGGTAGCCGTAGACCACCTGGCGCCCGCTGACCATGGCGACGTTGCCGCCGTAGTGGATGTTGCTGTCGCTGGCCCGGGTCTGGAAGCTGCCCTTGCCGTCCAGCGGGCCGCTGGGGCTGGCCTGCCAGGCCCAGGTGCCGCTGCCGACGCCGGCGGCGCCCAGGTGGAAGCCTTCGTTGCCGCTCACGCCGGGGTCGAAGCTGATGACCAGGCCCGTGTCGGTCAGCGGCCAGCGGGGACCCATCACGCCAGTGTAGGTGCCCATGCGGTGGAAGGGCGCGCCGCTGCTGCGCGGCAGCGAGGCCAGCACCGTGCCGCTGGCGGCCCAGCGCGGCGAGCCGTCGCTGCCGTGGCCTTCCAGGCGGCGGCGCATGACGTGCTGCCGGTCGCCATCGTCCACGGCCCAGTGCAGGTCGCCGTTGCCTTGCATCACCTCGGCAGTGCGCGTGGCGCTGGCGGGCTGCAGCGTCTGCAGCGGGCGGACGCGCCCGTCGCTGCCCAACTCCACCAACCAGGCCACGCCCCTCACGTTCATCTGCGCGTAGCTGCGCCCGTTGGAAAGGGTGTGCACGGCCGTGAAGCCGCCCCAGTGCAGGTTGGCCGCATGCTCGTCGCGCAGCGAGGCAGGCAGCGCCGGCAACCAGTTGTGCACCAGCCGCCAGGCCGGGCGGCCGTCGGAAGCAGGCTGGGCCGCGACCTCGAACTCCAGGAAGTTGGCGAAGACGCGCTGCGGCCGGGCGGTGTCCACGGCCGCGGTGTAGGAGGCCGGCAGCCAGGCCACGGAAGCCACCACCGCGCCTTCGGGGCTGAAGCGCTGCAGCCGGTTGTTGCAGGTGTCGGCCACCCAGACGTGGCCCTGGCCGTCTACGGCCAGGGCGCTGTGCGCGGTGCCCGCGGCGGCCGTGAAGCACAGGCGGTCGGGCGTGGCCTCGGCCTGGCCTGCCAGGCCCCCGCGCCGGCCGAGGCTGCGGTCGGCCTGGCCGGTGCGCAGGTCGAGGCGACGCACCGCCTGGGCGGCACCGCCTTCGGCCACCCAGAGGCGCGCCGCATCGGCGGGGTCGGCGGCCAGCGCCAGGGGTTGGTCCAGCCCGCCGAAGCGCCCCACTTCGCGCGGGGTGCCGGCGATGTCGGTGTAGCGCAGCACCTCGTTGGCGCCGGTCAGCCAGAGGTCGCCGTCCGCGCCCATGGCCAGCTGGTTGCGCCCCTCGGGCGCCAGCGGTGCGCGCCACTCGGAGAGCAGGGCGCCGCTGAGCTTGTCGTACACCCGCACGCGCTGCTCGGCCGCGTAGGCCACCGCCAGCAGGCGGCCCTGCCGCTGCACGGCCAGCCCGGTGGGCAGGGCCTGGCCTTCGGGGCGGTGGGCGATCACGCTGGGGTAGGTCTGGTCGGGGTAGCAGCGCTGGGTGCCGGCCCAGGCGTTCAGGCACAGGGCCTGGCCCTGCGGGAAGTTCAGCATCTGCCCGTCGGCCAGGCGGCGCGCGAACACGAAACCGGCCTTGCTGATGCCGCCGGTCTGCGCCAGGTACAGGGCCTGGCCGTCGCTGGCCACGAGGCCGATGCCGGTGAACGGGTCGGTGTGCCTGACGGCGGCCTGCACGCGCTGGGGCTCGCTGGTGCGCAGCCCGCTCAGCGAGGACTGGGCCTCGTTGTAGCCCAGCGCGATGTGCAGCTGCTCGCCGTCGGCGGCCAGGCTGGCCGGCGGCTGGAAGGAACGCTGCGGCACCTGGCCCGGGGCGGCCGTGCTGTTGCCCACCACGCCCTGCCACACGTAGCGGACATCGTGGTGCACCACGCGCACCGAGACCTCGGCGGCGCTGGCGATCTGCCCGTCGTCCTGGCGAAGGTCCCACTGGCGCGTGTGGCGCCCGGCTTCCAGGCGTTCGCCGCGCCACAGGGTGCGCAGCAGGCGGCCGTCGGCAGCGAAGATGCCGGCGCTGGTGGTGCGGGCACGGTCGAGCGTGAAGGCGAAGCTCAGCGTGTTCGGCTCGACACTGGCCGCCGGTGGCGGGCCGGTGTCACTGCCTGGCGGGGGCGTTGCGGCCGGGCTGGCATTCGCGGCGGCCACGGTGACTGGCGTGGCTGCGCCCACGCTGGCGGCCCGTGTTTCAGCGCCAGCACCGCCGCCGCCCCCGCCCCCGCCGCAGCCGGCCAGGCAAGCCAGGGCGATCAGGCCGGCGCTCAGCGCCATGGCGGGCCGCGCCGCGGGCCGGCGGCGTGTGGGGACAAGGGCTGCGGCATGGCCGCCGAGTGTGCCTTCGGGCAATGACATGGGGCGCGTTCGGAGCGAGCGCCTGTGCGCGCCCGATGCCCCGGGATATCGGCCCCGGCCTGCCGAACTGATGGCCCGGGCCCCCCGGCCTTGTGCCGTTTGGAACACGCAGGGACCGGGGTATCGAGAGGTCTGTCACAGCGCGCCCCTAGGCTCGGTGCCATGCCGGACCTGCGACTCAACGACCTGCGCCGCCACCAGTTTTCAGAGGTGGTGGAAGGCGCGCTGCGCGTCGATACCCGGCAGCAGTTCTTCAGCTGGCTGCAGGGCCCGGTGCAAGGGCTGGTGCCCCACGAGGTGCTGCTGTGCGGCGTGCGGGGCGCTGCGGGTGCACGGCTGGAACTGCAGCACTTCAGCGCCAGCCGCTACTTCGGCCCCGCGCAGCTGCACGCCCTGGCCGCCGAGGCCGGTGGCCTGGTTCGCGTGCTGATGGGCTCGCCGCGGTGGGCGCACGAGGTGCTGTTCTGCGAAGGATCAGAAGAGCCCGGGGCTGCCGGGCGCGCCGGCGAGCCCTTCGTCGACCCAGGGCCCCTGGCGCGGCTGGTGCGGCACAACGAGCTGAAGAACCTCGCCGCCCGCCTGTTGCCGGCGACGGACGGCGGGCCTGCAGGCTGCTACGCCTTCGGCCGCCTCACGCATGCGCTCGACGCCCGGCTGCAGCACGGCGTGGAACTGGTGGTGCCGCACCTCCACCAGGCCTACATGCGTGTGCTGCACCACGAGCGCGGTGCGGCGCCCGCAGCGCGCCCCGCCGCTGACGGCCTGGTCACGCAGCGGCAGCAGGAGATCCTGTCGCTGGTCAAGCTCGGCAAGACCAACGACGAGATCGCCAGCGTGCTGTCGTGCAGCCCCTGGACCGTGAAGAACCACGTGCAGAACATCCTGCGCCGCCTGGGCACCTCCAGCCGCGCGCACGCCGTGGCGCGCGCCATCAGCCTGGGCATCCTGCAGCCGGATTGAGGCCCGGGCCGTGCCCCGCCGCGCTCAGAGCAGGCCGCGCGACATCGCCATGGCCACCGCGTGGGCGCGGTTGCTCGCGCTGAGCTTGCGCAGGATCTTCTGGATGTGGTTTTTCACCGTCAGCGCGCTGATGCCGAGGTTCAGGCCGATCTCCTGGTTGCTCTGCCCCTCCCGCGCACAGCGCAGGATCTGGCGCTCGCGCTCGGTCAGCGGCTGGCTGGCCGCCGGGGCGGCGGCTGCGATGTCGGGCTGCATCACCGCCTCGGGGCTGCCGCGCTTGCTCAGGATCTCGTTGATCTCCACGTTGCGCCAGGTGGCGTGCAGGTAGGGCATCAGGCGCTCCAGGTGCAGCAGGCTTTCGCCGGCGCGTGCGGCAGAGGCCGGCGCGCCCAGCAGCAGGAAAAGGCTCTCCAGCTCCATGGGCCGCTGCGGGCGCGCCACCCCGTGCAGCAGCCATGGGTTCTTGCCCAGCACCTGCGTCACGCTGGCTGCGGCACCCTGGGCAGCGGCCGGCAGGCGTTCGGGGTCCAGCGCCAGTGCGCGCGCGCCGCCGCGCACCCAGGCCGCGCTCACGGCCTCCAGCAGGCTGCCTTCGTTGTCGGTCAGGGCCTGCAGGGCCGGTGGCGGCAGCACCACGCTCTGGAAGGCCGTGAAGCACAGGCGCCGCTGCGCCCGCGAGTAGGCGCCGCACACCAGCACCTGGTGCGGCAGCAGGGCGCTCAGCGACCCCTGGCTCCAGACGAAGAACTGCGAACGCCGCAGCACCGCGGGCGCGGTCTCCACCAGCCGCACCAGGGCTTCGCTGTCGCGAGCAGACAGGTGCGCGCCCGAGGACGCCCTCTCGTCATCGGGCGGCAGCTGCGCAGGTTTGAGGATCGCTTCGGAAGGCGTGGGCGTGGTGTTCATCGAGGTGCCCTTGGCAGCGGTGATGGCGGTGATGGCGGAGATGGCGGTGATGGCGGCGATGGCCGAGAGGCCGGGGGCGGCGCGGCAGGGCCGGCGGGCACGAAGACCCAGTCGCCCACGGTCTGCAGGCGGCCCGCCGCGCCTTCGCGCAGCGCGGCCGCGGGCAGCCTGCGCAGGGCCGGCCTGGCGCTGCGGCTGTGCAGGGCCACGATGCGGCCGGCGCTGTCGCGTTGCAGCACCCAGTCGGCCCGGCCCGTGAAGGGGTCGGTGTACAGCCGCCGCAGGTGGTGCGCGGGCGCGGCTTGGCGCGGGTCTTCCAGCAGCTCGGCCAGCGTGGCGGGCGCGCCGGGCTGCCCCGGCGGCGTGTGGTCGCGGTAGGCGCCCAGGGCCTGGCTGAATTCGCGCCCGCGGAACAGCAGCTCGGCTTCCTGCTCGCGCTGCTGCGCCAGGCTCCAGTGCTGGCCAACGGCTGCCAGCCCGGCGCCCATCGCAGCCAGCACGAAGAGCAGCAGCAGGTAGCTGAAGCCGCGTTCACCACTCGGCATACAGCCCTCCATCGCGCGAGCGGCCGGCGGCACCGCTGCGCACGTCGGCCACCGGCCCCGTGAGCACCGCGTCGGGCGGCGGCGCCACCAGCACCCAGCCGTCCTTGCGCCCGGTGAGCGGGTCTTCCGGCACGCTGCGCAGGTAGCGTGCGTCCACCAATTCCTGCAGGCTGCCGGGGTAGCGGCCGCGGTCGGCGGCATAGCGGTCGATGGCGTCGCGCAGCGTGGCCAGCGAACTGCGCAGCGTCGTCTCGCGCGCACGCTCCACGCTGTTGAAGTAGCGCGGCGCGGCAATGCTCACGAGCAGCGCGACGATGGCCATCACGACGATCAGCTCGATCAGCGTGAAGCCGCGCCGGTGCGCGCGGGCGGGCCTGGCTTCACCACTGCGCATAGCGGCTGCCATCCAGCGCGGCCAGGGCGCTGCGCGAGTACACGTCGAAGACATCGGCGCCAGGCTGGGGGGCGTCGGGCGGGCTGGTGCTGGCGCGCAGGCCCCAGCTCTCGTGCGCGGGCAGCGCGGGGTCGGCGAAGGGGTCGCGCGGCAGGCGGCGCAACAGGTACAGCCGCTGCGCGCTGCTGGGCTGGCCCTGCGCGTCGAGCACCGGCACGCCCTGCACCAGGCTCTGCAGGTTGGGCGGGTAGGGCGTGCCCCCGGGGCCGGCGGCCACGCGGCGCTGCAGCACGGCGCTGCGGTGCTCGTCGATGGCGCCGCGGATCTCGCGCAGCGCCTGCCGCAAGGCGGCTTCCTGCGCGCGGCGCAGCGCCAGTTCCTGCAGCGGCTGCGCGGCCATCACCAGCACCCCCAATAAGGCCAGCACCACGATCATCTCGATGAGCGTGAAGCCCCGGCTGCGTGCAGGGCCGGGCGGCTGCTTCCGTGCGGGCCCGGGCTTCACCGTGCGGTGCCTTCGGTGTCGATCTGGGTGACCGCCTCGCCCGCCACCGGCGCATCGGCCTGGGCCTGCACCACCACGCGCTGCCCGGCGGCGGCCGGCAGCACCCGCAGCACGAAGGCGGCCTCGCTCTGCGGCGCCATCGAGAAGGGCAGGCGGCCCGGCGCCGCCCCGGGCGCGGCGCTGGTGCCCTGCAGCTGGTTGGCGTCGTAGACCAGCTCGCCGCGTGCCACCTGGCCGCTGCGGTTGTGCAGCGTCACCGACAGCGTGCCGCCCACTGCGGCGCGCTCGCTGGCGGCCAGCACCAGCGCGGCGGGCGCGGCATCGGGCGCGTTCTGCGTGGTGGCGGCGCGTGCAGCGCCGCGGCCCCCGCCCACGCCGGCCCGGGCCTGTTCCGCCAGGCGCAGCGGGGCGGCCCCCGGCTGGCTCTCCGTGCCCGAAGGCTGCGTGGCCGCGGCCCCGGTGGGCGCCTGCAGGTTGCGCACGATGCGCGGCGTGATGAGCATGACGATCTCGGACTTGGAGCGTTGATCGCGCTGCACGCCGAACAGCGCGCCCAGCAGCGGCATGCGCGAGACGCCGGGCAGGCCCACCACGTTCTGCCGGTCCTGGTCGTTGATCAGCCCGGCCAGCACCTGCGTCTGGCCGTCCTTCAGGCGCAGCGAGGTGGTGGTGATGCGCGTGCCCACCTCGTAGGCTTTGGCCGCGGAGCCCGCAGGCCCGTCCACCTCGCGCAGCAGGTTGCTGACCTCCAGCGCCACCTTGATGGTCACTTCGCCATCGAGCTGCACGCTGGGCTCGACGTCCAGCTTCAGGCCGACGTCGAGGTAGCTCACGCTGGCAGAGACGCCCGCGTTGGCGACGGCCGCGGTGGTGAACACCGGCAGCCGCTCGCCGATCTGCACCTTGGCCTTCTCGCGGTTGCGCGCGCGGATGGTGGGGTTGGCCAGCAGCCGCGCGCTGCCGCTGGCGCTGCGCAGGGTGGCGGCCAGCGCCGGGTTGGCGACCAGCCCGCGGAAGCCCGTGCCCCCCAGCGGCGTGCTCAGCGGCACCGTGGCCCCGCCGCCCGGCACGCCCAGGCTCAGCGTGGTGGGCCAGTTCAGGCCCAGCTCGTCGAGCCGGTCGGCCGAGACCTCCAGCACCTCCACCGCCAGCATCACCTCGGGCTCAGCGAGGTCGATGGTGGCCAGCAGGCGCTCGATCTGGTCCACCACCTCGGGCGTGTCGCGCACCACCAGCGCGTTCAGGCGCTCGTCCACGTGCAGGTCGCGCGTCTTGGTCATGGTGCGCACCAGGGCCTGGGCCTGCTTCACGTCGGCATTCACGAGGTAGAGGCTGCGCGTGATGAGCTCCTGGTGCTCACGCTGCTTGGCCGCCGTGTTCGGGTAGACCAGCACGGTCTGCGCGTTCAGCAGCTTGCGGTCGAGCTGCTGCGTGGCCAGGATGACGCGCATGGCCTCGTCCAGGCTGAGCTGGCGCAGGAAGACGGTGATGCGCGTGTCGCTGCGCACGTCCTTGTCGAAGACGAAATTCACGCCGCTGCTGCGCGCCAGGGCCTCGAAGACCTGGCGCAGCGTGGCATCGCGGAACTCCAGGTTCACGGTCTTCTGGAAGGCCGGGCCCAGTTGGGAGGCGCCGGGGGCGGCCGCCGCGCCCGCAACGGCCTGCGGCGCCGGCAAGGCCGCCAGGCGCTGCTGCGCTGCCTGGGCCTGGGCCACGGCCTCGGCCAGGGCGAGCACACGCGGGTGCCGCGGCAGCAGGCGCTGGGCGCGTGCCAGCAGCGCGGCGGCTTCGTCCTGCCGGGCCATGCCCAGCGCCAGTTCGGCCTGGGCGGCCAGTTGCATCACCACGCGCTCGCGCTGGCGCTCGTGCGCGGTGCGCAGGGCCGGGTCGGCGGGGCGGCCCGCGAGCTCGCCGTCCAGCAGGGCCAGGGCCTCCTCGTAGCGGCCGTCCTGGGCCAGGCGCTCGGCTTCGTCCACCACCGTGGCGCAGGCGCACAGCAGGGCCAGGGGCAGCAGCCACAGCAGCCGGTGGCGCAGGCGGGCGGGCTGCGGGAAGAATGGGGTTTCGGCGTGCATGGGGCTCGGTGGGGGCGGGCGGTGGGCCAGGGGGCGGGGCGCTTCGGTGGCGTCAGGGGCGGGCCGGCAGCGCGATGGCGGCACCGGTGGCCAGCCAGGTCAGCTGCAGCTGGCCATCGCGCAGGCCGTCGACGCGCCAACCGGTGGCCAGGCTCTCGCCCGGCGACACCGGCCACAGGCCCTGCGCATCGGCCAGGAAGAAGCGCTGCCGGCCGTCTTCCTCGATCTGGCCTATCCACTGGTAGGGCGGGGCGGGCGGCGGCGCCGGGCTCTCCGGCAGCGGCGCCACCGGGGCCGGCCGTGCCGGCGCCGGGCGCGGGGCGGGGCGCCATGCAGCCAGCGCTGCGGGGCTGGGCGCGGGCCAGCGCTCGGCCGATGCGGCGGGCGCTGGCGCCTCGGCGCCGAGGCGGGCCATGGGGACGGCGGCTGCGGGCGCCGGGGTGGCACGTGCGGCCGTGCTGGGGCGCACGGACGTGGTGTCCTCGTCCGGCAGCGCGGCCACCAGGGCGGTGAGCAGTGCCGCTGCACCGAGGGCCCACCGCAGGGCCGGCCTCATGGTCGGCATCGTGGCCGGCATCGTGGTCGGGGCCTTCATGGCGGGGGAGCCTTGGCGGGGCCCGGGGCCGCCTCGGTCGCCCCGGCCGACCTGGGCGCCGGGTGATGCAGCAGCGACCACTGCAACTCGAAGCGCAGCACGGGTGTGTCGGCATCGTCGCGCTGCAGGCGCAAGCGGTCCAGCGCCAGGGCGGGGTCGGCGGCCAGCGCCCGTTCGACGAAGCGGCGTATGTCACCGTAGGCGCCGCTGCCGACCATCGACACCTGCCAGTGCTGCGCGGCGTCGAGCTGCTGGCGTACCTGCAGCAGCTGCAGCCCCTGCCGGCGGGCCAGCAGGTCCAGCGCCGCGGCCCGGCGCGGCGAGGCCGCCGCGTCGGGCCAGGGCCAGTGCGGCAACGTTTCCGCCTTTGCGGCCTGCTGGCGTTCGTGCTGGCGCACCGCCTCGCGCACCGCCTCATCGACGGCCTGTGCCTGGGCGGCGCGGTGCCGGGCCCTGGCGGCCTCGGCCTCGGCCCGCCAGCGCGGTGCGGCCCAGGCGGCCAGCAGCACGGCCAGGGCCAGCAGCACCAGCCCGGCGGCCGCCGGGGCGGCGTCGGGCCGGTGATGGAAGGTGCGCAGCCGCGTCATGGCGACCGTGCCCGCAAGCGGGCCAGGATCTCGAAGCTCAGGCCGCCGGCGGCCGGCGCCGTGCCGCGTGCGGCGGTGGGCCCGGGCGCTGCGCCTGGCGCGGGCGCGTCCTGGGCCTCCAGCCGGGCCACCAGCACGGTCTGCCAGTGCGGCTGCAGGCGCAGCGCGTCGGCCGCGCGCTGCACCGAGCCGGGCTCGGCGGCCAGCCCCTGCAGCCGCAGCTCGCCGGTGGCGCCGTGCTCCATCGAGAGCCAACGCAGCCCGGCCACCGCCGGCAGCTCCGAGGCCAGGAAGGCCGCCGCCCACGGGTGCGCACGGCGCCGCTGCAGCTCGTTCAGCAGCGTGCCGAGGGCCGCCTCCGCGGCGGGAGGCGCGGCCTCTCGGGCTGCCGTGCGGCTGCCGCCCGGAGCCGCCTCGCCCATCCCCCGTGCAGCGGCAAGCGAAGGCCGCGCCTGCGCCTCGGCGCGGGCCTGCCACGAAGCCTGCGCCTCCAGGGCCGAGACGGCCAGCACCCCGGCGCAGGTGGCCAGCCACAGCCAGGCCAGCAGGCTGGCGCGGGGCCTGGGCTGCAGGAAGTCGCCCGCCCCGGGCCGGGCCGGCAGCGCCAGGCTGCGGGCATCGGGCAGCACGCGGGCCGGGCGCAAGGCGGCCGGCCAGGGGGCATCGAGGGCCGGCTCGGCGCCCCACCACAGCAGCGTGTGGGTGCTGCCCGGGGCTGCCTCGTCCATCAGGCGTTTCAGGCTGGCGCCCACCGGCCCCGGCAGGCGCCGGCGCTGCAGGCCCTGGAGGCGGCCCGCCCGCAGCAGCACCTGCGTCAGCACCGGGGGCGCCGTGGAGGCCATGGCAGAAGCCGCCAGCGGCGCTTCCACCAGCCAGCAGGTGTGCAGCGCCTGTGCGCGCCCGGCTTCCAGCAAGGCCTGGTGCAGCAGTTGCGGCCACAGCGGCAACACGGCGTGCAGCCTCACGCCCTGCGCCGCCGCTTCGGCCTGCAGGGCTGCGAGCGGCACCTCGCGCAGCGCGCTCACGCCCGCGGCGTGCTGCAGCCCCCAGGGCCACAGCGCCCAGTCTTGCGCGGCTTCGCCGTGGTAATGCTGCAGCACGCGCCGGGCCCAGGCGCTGCGGGCCGCTGGCGCCTGCAGCGTGGGCTCGTCGTCGGCCACCAGGTCCACCAGCACATCGGCGCCGGCCCACAGGGTGCAGGCCTGGCCGGGGTGCTGCGCACACCAGGCGGCGAACGAGGCGTGCCACACCGGCGTGCCCGACAGCGACCACAGGCCCTGCGCCGTGAGCAGCAGCGGGGCGCTGCTGGCGTGCGCCGCGCCGCTGGCGCGGGCCCACGCCGCGCCGAGGCCCTGCCATCGGCCGGGGCCGGCCGCGGCGCCAGGAAGGGCCGTGGTTTCAGTCATCGGCCACCACCCGGTCGAGTTCCTCGAAGCTGGTGTCGCCCGAGGCCACCAGGGCCAAGGCGCAAGCCCGCAGGCGCTGCATGCCGCGTTCACGCGCGGCCTGCTTGATGCGCTGCATCGGGGCGCGCGCGGCGATGAGGTCGCGCAGCTCGTCGTCCAGCACCAGCACCTCGGCAACGGCCAGCCGGCCGCGGTAGCCGGTGTGGCGGCACGCCGGGCAACCCACGGCCCGGCGTGGGTGCGCCTGGGCGCCCCAGTCGCTTTGCTGCAGTTGCAGCGCCTGGGCGGGGTTGGGCTCGGCGGGCGCGGCGCAGTGGCTGCACAGCCGCCGCACCAGGCGCTGTGCCACCACGGCGTTCAGCGCCGAGACCACGTTGTAGAGGTCCAGGCCCATGTGCATGAAGCGGCCGATCACGTCGAAGGCGTGGTTGGCGTGCACGGTGCTGAAGACGAGGTGGCCGGTCAGCGCCGCCTGCACCGCGATCTGCGCGGTTTCGGTGTCGCGGATCTCGCCCACCAGCACGCGGTCGGGGTCGTGGCGCAGGATGGAGCGCAGGCCGCGCGCGAAGCTCAGGCCCTTGCGTTCGTTCACCGGCACCTGCACCACCCCGGCGAGCTCGTACTCCACCGGGTCTTCGATGGTGATGATCTTCTCGCCGCCCTGGTGGATTTCGGTGATGGCGGCGTACAGCGTCGTCGTCTTGCCGCTGCCGGTGGGCCCGGTGACCAGCAGCATGCCGTGCGGCTGGCGCGCCAGCTGGCGGATGAGCGCACAGCGCTCGGGCGGGAAGCCCAGCGAGGCCAGCGTCAGCCCCTCGCGCCCCTGCTGCACGGCCGCGCGGTCGAGCACCCGCACGACGGCGTCTTCCCCGTGCACGCTGGGCATGATGGAGACGCGGAAGTCGATGTCGCGGCCCTGCGCCCTGCGCCTGAAGCGGCCGTCCTGGGGCAGGCGGCGTTCACCGATGTCGAGCTCGGCCATCACCTTCAGCCGCGACACCATCTGTTCGGCCAGCGCCGGGCCCTCCACGCGCCGCATCGGCTGCATCACGCCGTCCAGGCGGATGCGCACTTCGGCACCGTGCGGGCCGGTCTCGATGTGCACGTCGCTGGCGCCGTCCTTCAGCGCGTCGTAGAGCACCGCGTCCAGCAGGCGCACGGCCGGGCTGGCGGCTTGCGCCATGCCGGCCAGGGTGAGCTCTGGCGTGCCGTCGTCGCCCGTGCTGCCGGTGGCCGTGGGGGCCACGGTGTCCAGGGCCCGGCCCTCGGCCTGCGCGTGAGCCAGCCAGGCCTCGACCACGGCCGCGTCGCAGCGCTGCCAGCGCAGGGCCTCGGCCAGGCGCAGCTCCAGCGCTTCCAGCAGCAGCGGGTCGGCGTCGCGGTCGGCCAGCAGCGCGGCCTCGCCCAGCGCGTTGCGGCCCAGCACGGCGCGGTGCCGTGCGGCCTCCACGGGCGGCCAGCCTTCGAAATCGGGCTGCCAGGCGCGACCCTCGGCGGCGTTCATGCGGCCCCCTTCATTGCACGCGCTCCATCAGCGAGAAGATGGGCAGGTACATCAGCACCACGATGCCGCCGATCACCACGCCCATCACGAGCATCAGCGCCGGGTTGACCGCGCGCACCACCAGTTCGGACAGGCGCGCGATCTCGTCGTCGTGGAAACGCGCCGCGCGTTCCAGCATCAGGGCCAGTTCGCCGCTGCCTTCGCCCACGCGCAGCATCCGCAGCGCCACGGGCGTGGCCAGGCCCTGGGCCTGCAGCGCCTGCGAGAGCCGCTGGCCCTGGGCCACCGTGGCCTGCGCGGCGGCCAAGGCCGGCTGCAGCGGGCCGGCCAGGGCCCCTTGCAGCAGCTGCAAGGAAGCCGGCACGGGCACGCCCGCGCGCAGCAGCAGCGCCAGGCCGCGGTAGAAGCGGGCCAGCACCACCACGCGCCACCGCGCGCCGATGCCGGGCAGCCGCCAGGCGATGCCGGCGGCGCGCTGCCGCAGAGGTGGCCAGCGCCAGGCAGCGAAAGCCAGCAGGGGCAGGGCGGCCATCAAGGCCCCGCTTGCCGCCGGGTGGGCCGCCGCCCACACGCCGAAATGGATGAGCTGCACCGAGGCCGCCGGCAGATCGTTGCCCAGGGCATCGAACACCCCGGCGAAGCGGGGCAGCACGTACAGCAGCAGGAAGCCGATGACGCCCAGGCCGGCGCCCAGCAGCAGCAGCGGGTAGATGCAGGCGGCCACGAGCTTGGCGCGCAGCTCTTCGGTCCAGCGCAGGTAGGCGGCATGCGCTTCCAGCGCCGGCGCCAGCTGGCCGCTGCGTTCGCTGGCCGCCACCACGGCCACGAAGAGCGGGTCGAAGGCCTCCGGCACGCGGCCCAGCGCGGTGCTCACGGGCAGGCCTTCGCGCAGCGCCTCGCACACCCGGGGCAGGGCGCCGCGACCGGCAGCGGGGCCTTCGCGTTCGCTCAAGGTCTCCAGGGCTTCCAGCACCGGGATGCCTGATTGCAGCAGCAAGGCCAGCTCCTGGCTGAACAGCCGCAGGTTCAGCGCCCTGGGCCGCCGCGGGCGCCGCAGCGCGCCGGGCCCCTGCGCGGGCTCCACGCTGAGCACGGCTGCGGGCGGCAGGCCCAGGGCCTGTGCCACGGCGGCCGGGCTGGCGGCCTGCACACGCAGCGGCCGGCCCGAGGGCGGCATGCGCGCAACGCGAACCAGGTATTCCGGCATGACCCAGGCGCGCCCGCTCACCAGCTGGTGAGATCGGCGTCGCTGCCCTCGCCACCGGGCGCGCCGTCGCGGCCCAGGGAGTAGAGGTCGTACTCGCCGTGCTGCCCCGGCATGCGGTAGAGGTAGGGCCGGTTCCAGGGGTCGGGCGGCACCTGCTTGGCGAGGTAGGGGCCCTGCCAGCGCGGCTCGTCGGACGGGCGGGCCACCAGCGCGGCCAGGCCCTGGCGCGTGTCGGGGTAGCGGCCGGTGTCGATGCGGTACTGGTCCAGCGACTTCTGCAGGGCATCGATCTGCGCGCGGGCGACCTTGGTCTCCGATTTGCCGATCTGCCCGAAGAGCTTGGGGCCCACGTAGCCCGCGAGCAGGCCGATGATGACCATCACCACCAGCAGCTCCAGCAAGGTGAAGCCACCGGCAGCACGGCGCGCGACGGGGGGCATGCAGTAACGGGAGCGGGACATGTCGCAGGCCGGGTTCAAGGAATGGCACCAGAGGCAGTAGGCCGTTTGGAGGCTAAGTGGGCGTGGTGACCATCGCATGACCGGCGCGCGTGCGGCGCGTGGCGACCATGAGCCGTTCGGCACATCGCACGGTCGGCGCGCCACGGAGCGCGGCGCCGCCATGGGCCGTTCGGCGGGCCTGCCTGGCCCCGGGCCTGCGCCTGGCGGCCTTCATGCCCTCACCGACTTGTCACCCAAGCCTCCTAGAGTTCACCGACACGAAGCGCAACCGCCCCCGGCGGTACCCCAGCGCCGAAGTCGAGCAGGAGGGATCGATGAGCCGCGTGCTGGTGGTGGAAGACGAAGCCGCGATTGCGGAACTGGTGGCGCTGAACCTGCGCCACGCCGGCTTCGATGTCGAGATCGCGGGCGATGCAGAGACGGCCGTGCTGGCCGTCAACCGCGTGCTGCCCGATCTGGCCTTGCTGGACTGGATGCTGCCCGGGGCCTCCGGGCTGCAGCTGGCGCGGCGCTGGCGGGGCGACCCGCGAACGCGGGAGCTGCCCCTGATCATGCTCACGGCCCGCAGCGACGAGGCCGACAAGATCGCCGGCCTGGATGCCGGGGCCGACGACTACCTCACCAAGCCCTTCTCCACCAAGGAGCTGCTTGCGCGAATCCGCGCCGTTCTGCGCCGGCGCGCGCCCGACGCGCTGGACACTGCCGTGGAGGTGGGGCCGCTGCGGCTGGACCCGGCCACGCACCGCGTGACCTTCCGCGATGCGCAGGGCTGGCGCGAGCTGAAGGTGCAACCCACCGAGTTCCGCCTCCTGCACTACCTCATGACCCACCCCGAGCGGGTGCACAGCCGCGCCCAGCTGCTCGACAAGGTGTGGGGCGACCACGTCTTCATCGAGGAGCGCACGGTCGATGTGCACATCAAGCGCCTGCGCGAGGCCATGTCCACCCACCCCCGGCTCTCGGAGTGCCTGGAGACCGTGCGCGGTGCGGGTTACCGCCTCACGCAGCTGCAGGCCACGGCGTCGACTGCCGCCCGCTGAGGCGGGGGGCGCGCGGCCGGTGCTGGGCTGAAACGATCAGGCCGGCCGCGCAGGCGCGTCATCAGCGGCACCTACGCTCGGGCTCGTCATTGGCTAGGGAGATTCCGCATGCGTGAAATGGCCGTCGCCCGGGCGACTTCGCGGCGCCCGTACCGGCGCACCCTCGCCGCCGCGTGCCTGTGCATGCTGGCCGTTGCGGCCCGCGCCGAGCTGGTGACGATCTCGGGCACCGACTTCGACCTCACCTACGACACCACCAAGCTGGGCCTCTTCGGCGCGCCCAGCCTGGCAGGCAACAGCATCTTCTTCACCTTCAGCGGCTTCGTGGCCGAGTCCTTGAACGGGCAGGGCGCCGTGACCCAAAACTCGACCATCAGCGGCCTGGTGCTGACGGCACGCAACGGCTTCCAGTTCGGTGAACTCGTGCTGGTGGAGCTGGGCGACTACAAGCTGTCTGGCGCGGGCAGCCGGGTGGACGTGCAGGGGCGGCTGCGGGCCTTCGACATGTCGGCGCCCATCACCACGCAGACCGTGGCCGCGCTGGAACTCGAGCCCGGCTCTTCCTTGGCCATGGCCAACGGGCTGCTGCACGAATGGGCGGCCACCGCGCGCATCGACGGGAACTCGGCGGTCCAGCCCGTGCCCTCGGTCTTCGGTGTTGCCACCAACGCCATCCAGGCCCGGCCCCGGGCCCTGGGCGTGTCCATCGAGAACCAGCTCACCGCCTACACCGAGGCCACGTCGATGGGGCTGCACCAGGCCTTCATCGAGAAGAAGTTCGCTGGCGTGCAGATGCTCGTGGCGCCGGTGCCCCTGCCCTCCACCGCGGCACTCGCGGGGGCCGGCTTGCTGGCAGGCCTGGGCTTGTGGCTGCGCGGGCGGCAGCACCGGCACGCCAAGGCGGCCTGAGGCCCGGGCGGGCGCGCGCCCGCCTGCGTCAGCGCAGGCGGCGGAACTCCAGGTGGCGGATCAGCGGCTCGCCGCCGACTTCCTCCACCTGCTGCGCGGTGATTTCCAGGTCGCCCCGGCGCGCGCCGACCTGCAGGTCACGCGCCACCGCGTCGTAGACATAGGCGTTCTCCAGCGCCGTGCCGGCACGCGGGAGGACACACGTGGCACCGACCGGCAGGGTGCAGAAAAGGGTTTCGGCAAAGAGGGCCATCGGGGGGCTCCGGAGGCGGGACACAGGGGGGGCATGACGCTCCCGCCCTGCACAGACCAATTCGGACACGCGCGTCAGTTGTGATGATGCCGCGAACCGCGTGACTTGGGCAGTGCCTGCGGAGCAACTGCGCGCGGTTGATCGCCCGGCCGACAGGGCTTGAAGCGGGCCGGCCAGCGCTGCGGACCGGGCTTCGCCCCAGGGCCTCGGCGGTCTCTCCTGCGCTTACAGTTGCGCGCCAGGGAGTTCCCATTGCCACAACACAAGCACACGGGCATACGGACAAAGGGATGAGCGCGCCAGGCAACTTCACGTTCCTGGCCGAGCACTCGCCCTTGCTGGCCGACCTGGGCGCCACCGCCGAGCGCCTGTTCCTGTTCGACCCTGCCAGCTGCGTGCTGAAACTGCGCCTGCTGGCCGAGGCGCTGACGCAGGACATGGCCGCCCGCGTGGGCGTGCAGCTGGTGCAGCCTACCCAGGCCGAGCTCCTGCGCGCCGTGGATGCGCGCCTGGGCCTCGACCCGCGCGTGAGGCAGCTCTTCGATCTGCTGCGCCGCACCGGCAATGCCGCGGCGCACGAGGCTGCGCACGGCATCGGCTTCCGCGAAGGGCTGGAAGCGCTGAAGGTCGCCCGCGAGATTGCCGTCTGGTTCCACCGCACCTTCGGCCGCAACCAAGACTTCAAGCCTGGCCCCTTCGTCCTGTCCGATGACCCCAGCCAGAAACTGGTGCAGCTGCAACAGCAGATCGCCCAGCTCAGCACCGCGCTGCAAGACGCGCAAAGCGCCCAGGCCCACCAGGCTGAGATGGCCGCTTTGTTGGCGGCCCAAGCGGAGCAAGAGCGCGAGATGGCCCGCCGCGCGCAGGAAGAGTCGGCGGTCTACCAAGAGCTGGCTGAAGAGGCTGGCCAGCGCGCCGCCGCACTGCAGGCGCAGTTCGCATCGCAACTGCAGTCACCCGCGCACCAGGCCAACAACGAAGAGATCACCCAGATCGCGCAGCGCGCCAACACCGCCGCCAAGGCCGTGCTGCTGGACGAAGCCGCCACGCGCCAGATCATCGACTTGCAACTGCGCGACGCCGGCTGGGAAGTCAACACCACGGAGCTCACGCACGCCAAGGGCGCGCGCCCTCAGCGCGGCAAGAACAAGGCCATCGCCGAGTGGCCCACCGCCGGCCAGCAGGCCGCCGACTACGTGCTGTTCGCCGGCCTGACGCCCATCGCCACGGTCGAGGCCAAGCGCATGAACGTCAACGTGCCCGGCAAGATCGGCCAGGCCGAACGCTATGCCCGCGGCCTGGTGCTCAGCGAAGAGATGCAGCCCGCCTGGGCCGTGGCCGGTATGGAGAGCCCCTGGCCCGACGGGCAAGGCGCCAGCTTCCAGGTGCCCTTCGTCTATTCCAGCAACGGCCGGCCGTTCGTGAAGCAGCTGGCCGAGGCCAGTGGCACCTGGTTCCGCGACGCCCGCGCGCCCTCGAACACCGCGCGGCCGCTCGCTAGCTTCCACACACCCCAGGGCTTGCTAGACCTGCTGACCCGCAGCCGCGAAGAAGCCGAGCAGCGCCTGCAGCAAGAGGGTTACGCCTACCTGCGCCTGCGGCCCTACCAAGACAAGGCCATCGCCGCGGTGGAAGCCGCCCTGGCCGAAGGCCGCAGCACCTGCTTGCTGGCCATGGCCACGGGCACGGGCAAGACGCGCACCATCATCGGCCTGATCTACCGCCTGCTCAAAGCAGAACGCTTCCGGCGCATCCTGTTCCTGGTCGACCGCACCGCGCTGGGCACCCAGGCGCAAGACGCCTTCAACGAAGCGCCGCTGGAGCAGAACCAGCCGCTCAGCAAGATCTACAACGTGGCCGAGCTGGGCGACATGGCCGCCGAGGCCGAGACCCGCGTGCAGGTGGCCACCGTGCAGGCCATGGCCAAGCGCCTGTTCGCCAGCGATGCACCGCCGCCGGTGGATGCCTACGACTGCATCATCGTGGACGAAGCCCACCGCGGCTATGCGCTCGACCAAGACATGACCGAGGGCGAGCTGGCCGTGCGCGACCACGCTCAATACCTCTCCACCTACCGCCGCGTGCTCGAGCACTTCGACGCCGTGCGCGTGGGCCTGACCGCCACCCCCGCGCGCCACACCACCGAGATCTTCGGCAAGCCCGTCTACACCTACTCGTACCGCGAGGCCGTGGCCGACGACTGGCTGATCGACCACGAACCGCCCATCCGCTACCAGACCCTGCTCACGCAGCAGGGCATCCACTTCGCCAAGGGCGAGAAAGTGGAAGCGCTGAACCTGGCCACGGGTGAGATCGAATCGGCCGAGCTTGAAGACGAGCTCGACTTCCAGGTCGAGAGCTTCAACAAGCGCGTCATCAATGACGACTTCAACCGCGTCATCTGCACCCAGCTGGCCGAAGAGCTGGACCCCTTCGGCGAAGAGAAGGCCCTGATCTTCTGCGCCACCGATGCGCACGCCGACATGGTCAAGCGCCTGCTGGACGATGCCTTCAAGGCCAAGTACGAAGAGCAGTACAACGAAGCGGCGGTGCGCAAGATCACCGGCGCCTCTGACAAGGTGGACCAACTCATCCGTCTGTACAAGAACGAGCGCCTGCCCAGCATCGCCATCACGGTGGACCTGCTGAGCACCGGCATCGACGTGCCGGCCATCTGCCACCTGGTGTTCATGCGGCGCGTGAAGAGCCGGATCCTCTATGAACAGATGATCGGCCGCGCCACGCGCCGCTGCGACGAGATCGGCAAGACCGTCTTCAAGATCTACGACCCCGTGGACATCTACGCCACGCTGCAAGCCGTGAACACCATGCAGCCGCTGGTGAAGGACCCCAAGGTCACGCTGGAACAGCTGGTGGACGAGCTCAACAACCCCGCCAGCCTCGCCGCGCCCGGCACCCAGCCCGGCACCAGCCACGCGCACGACGTGCTGAACCAGCTGAACCAGAAGCTCATGCGCGTGCTGCGCCGCGCCGGGCACGACGCGCCCAAGCGCCCGGCCCTGAAAGCCCGGCTGGAAGAACTGGAGCAGCAATGGGGCGTGCCCCCCGCCCGCTTGCACCAGCACCTGCACGACCTGGGCCCGCAGGGCGCGGCCGGCTTCCTGAAAACCAGCACGCGGCTGCTGGTGCAGCTGGCCGAGGTGCAAGAGCTGATGGGCACCGCCTACAAGCCCGTGCTCTCCACCCACGCCGACGAGCTGAAAGAACGCACCCAGAGCTGGGGCGTCTACGCCAAGCCGGAAGACTATCTCGACAGCTTCAGCACCTTCGTCAAGGCGCAGATCAACCAATCGGCCGCGCTGGCCGTGGTGGTGAACGCGCCGAAGGACCTGACGCGCCAGCAGCTCACGCAGGTGCGCCTGCTGCTGGACGCCAACGGCTACAGCGAAGCCACGCTCAAGGCCGCGTGGCGCACGCGCAGCAATGTCGACATCGCCGCCAGCATCATCGGCTACATCCGGCAGGCGGCCTTGGGTGAGCCGCTGCTGCCCTACGAGCAGCGTGTGGCCCAGGCCATGCAGCGCATCTACGGCCTGCGCGGCTGGACGCCCGTGCAGCGCAAATGGCTGGAGCGCCTGGCCAAACAATTGGTGCTGGAGGTGGTGATCGACCCCGCCTTCGTCAACCGCGCCTTCGCGCAAGACGGCGGCGCCAAGCAGCTCGACAAGATGCTGGGCGGCCAGCTGAGCCTGGTGCTGGGCGAGCTGGCCACCCACCTGTGGCCCCAGCAGGCCTGAACGTGCGCCGGCCAGCGGGCCGCTGCACCCCCCTACCATCGAGTTCATGAACCAGAACGACATCGTCCAGAAACTCTGGAACCTCTGCGACGTCCTGCGCGACGACGGCATCAACTACAGCGACTACGTGGCCGAGCTGGTGCAACTGCTCTTCATCAAGATGGAGCACGAGAACCAGGCCAGCGGCATCTTGGCCGAGCACAAGCTGCCCGAGTACGCGCGCTGGGCCACGCTCTCTGGCCTGAGCGGCCTGAACCTGCTGAACCACTACAAGGAAACGCTGCTCAAGCTCAGCCGCAGCACCGACCCGCTGATTGCCGCCATCTACGCCGATGCGCAGACCAGCCTGAAGGAAGCGCGCCACCTCGAACAGCTGATCAAGAGCCTGGACAGCATCGACTGGTTCAGCGCTGCCAAAGACGGCCTGGGTGACTTGTACGAAGGCCTGCTGGAGAAGAACGCCAACGAGACCAAGAGCGGCGCGGGCCAATACTTCACGCCCCGGCCCTTGATCGACAGCATCATCGCGCTGGTCAAGCCTCAGCCGGGTGAAACCATCCAAGACCCGGCCGCCGGAACCGCCGGCTTCTTGATCGCTGCCGACAGCTACATCAAGGCCCGCACCGACCAGCTGTACGACCTGACGGAGAAGCAGCGCACTTTCCAGCGCACCCGCGCCTACCTGGGCATGGAGCTGGTGGGCGGCACGCGCCGCCTGGCTTTGATGAACTGTCTTCTCCACGGCATGGAGGGTGATGCCGAAGGTGTGGTGCACCTGGGCAACACGCTGGGCAGTGCCGGCAGCGCGCTGCCCAAGGCCGACATCGTGCTGAGCAACCCGCCCTTCGGCACCGCCAAGGGCGGCGGTGGGCCGACGCGTGATGACCTGACCTACGCCACCAGCAACAAGCAGCTGGCTTTTCTGCAGCACATCGTGCGCGGCCTGAAGGATGGTGGCCGCGCCGCGGTGGTGCTGCCCGACAACGTGCTGTTCGAGGCCGGCGTGGGCGCCGACATCCGCCGCGACCTGATGGACAAGTGCAACCTGCACACCATCTTGCGCCTGCCCACCGGCATCTTCTACGCCCAGGGCGTGAAGACCAACGTGCTGTTCTTCCAGAAGATCAGCCAGGCCGCCACGGGCAGCACGAAGGCCGTGTGGGTGTACGACCTGCGGGCCAACATGCCGAAGTTCGGCAAACGCACGCCGCTGACGCGTGAGCATTTCAGCGCCTTCGAGGCGGCGTATGGCGACGATGCCAACGGGCGCAGTGCGCGCAAGGACGAAGGCGAGAGCGGGCGCTTCCGCAGCTTCAGCCGCGAGGCGGTGAAGGCGCGTGGGGACAGCCTGGATATCAGTTGGCTGAAGGACGATAACGCGGAGGATGCGGCGGATCTGCCGGAGCCGGCGGTGTTGGCGCGGGAAGCGGTGGATGAATTGAGCGCGGCGCTTTCCGAGCTCGAAGCGATCTTGGCTGACCTCGGAGAGCCCGCGTGAGCCAAGGAGCTACGGATCTGCCGCCGTCATGGTTGGCCTTGCGCCTTGGAGACGTTGTTACTTACGGCTCGACTGAAAAGACTGAGCCAGACGACATCTCGCCCGAAACCTGGGTGCTCGAACTCGAAGATGTCGAGCGTGACTCATCGCGCATTTTGCGGCGCTTGTCGTTCGCTGAGCGGCAATCCAAAAGCACGAAGAATCGGTTCGCACCGGGTGACGTTCTGTACGGAAAGCTCAGGCCTTACTTGAACAAGGTGGTCTATGCGGATGCGCCCGGTGTTTGCACTACCGAAATCGTGCCGATCAAACCTGGCCCTGCTTTGGTTGGGCGCTTCCTATTTCATTGGCTAAGGCATCCGGAATTCTTGAGGTACGTGACTGAAGTCAGTCATGGCGTCAATATGCCGAGGCTTGGGACCGATGCAGGCGCAAAGGCGCCGTTTGTTCTTGCACCGCTGCGTGAGCAGCAACGCATCGCCGACAAACTCGACACCGTGCTCGCCCGCGTGGACGCCTGCCGCGACCGCCTGGCCCGCGTTGCCCCGCTGCTCAAGCGGTTTCGCCAATCCGTCCTCGCCGCCGCAACTTCGGGGAGGTTGACGGAGCATTGGCGCCATAAAGCAGGAGCAAGCATTCAGACGCTGGCGTTCGAGAAGCTTTTAGCACCCGAACCGGGCGCTTTGAAGCGCGGTCCATTCGGGAGCTCAATTAAGAAGGCGTTTTTCGTAGCCAGCGGATACAAGGTGTACGAGCAAAAGAACGCCATCCAGGATGACGAAACACTTGGAACCTACTTTCTCGACGAGTCAAAGTTCGAGGAATTAAGGGATTTTGCGGTGGCGCCGGGTGATTTCATTGTTAGCTGCGCGGGCACCATCGGTCGGATAAGCCAGCTGTCTAAATCAGCAACCAAGGGCGTCATCAACCAGGCGCTCATGAGGATTCGAATCGATGAGAAGGTTGTGAGGCCTCGCTACTTCCGCCTGCTCTTTGAAGCGCCCTGGTTTCAGGCTGCGATCTTGGAAAAGACGCAGGGCTCTGCGATGCAGAACATGGCGGCCGTCAAGGTCATCAAGCAGGTTCCGGTCGAATTGCCAGGTAGAGACGAGCAGGACGAGATTATTCGCCGCGTCGAAGCCCTCTTCGCTTTCGCCGACCGCCTGGAAGCCCGCCTCGCCCAGGCCCAGACCGCCGTTGACCGCCTGACCCCTTCACTGCTGGCCAAGGCTTTCCGCGGCGAACTGGTGCCGCAAGACCCGGCCGACGAACCCGCGGCCGAGTTGCTCAGGCGCCTGCATGCCGAGGTCGCTGACAATGCCGGGGCTGTGCCAGTGCGCAGGCGTGCCCACAAGCGCGCGGGTGCCCCGATTGCGTGACCGGCGTGCCCGCACGCCTGATTCAGGACACACCATGAAGATCGAATCGATCCGGCTCAAGAACTTCAAGGCGTTCCGCGACGTCCACCTCACCGACATCCCGTCGTTCCTGATCGTGGTGGGCGCCAACGGTTCGGGCAAGAGCACCTTGTTCGACGTGTTTGGTTTTCTGCACGACTGCTTGAAGGGCAACGTACGCCAGGCGCTCGACAGCCGCGGCCGTTTCCAGGAGGTGTTGAGCCGGGGTGCCACGGAGCGCCGCCTGCTGATCGAATTGCAGTACCGCATGCCGATTGGCGATGTCGAACGCCTGGTGACCTATTCGCTGGAGATCGGTGAGCACGAAGGCGCCCCCGTGGTCGAACGCGAAGTGCTGCGCTACAAGCGCGGGCGCTATGGCAGCCCCTACCACTTCCTCGATTTCAAGTGCGGCGAAGGCTTCGCCATCACCAACGAAGAAGACTTCAGCAAGTCCGACGAGGAACTGACCACCGAGCGCCAGAAGGTGCCCCCCGACACCCTGGCCATCAAGGGCTTGGGCCAGTTCGCGCGATTCAAGGCGGCCACGGCCTTCCGCCAGCTCATCGAGTCTTGGCATGTGTCGGACTTCCACATCAGTGCGGCGCGTGGTCGCAAAGAGGTCAGCGGCGAATCAGAGCATCTTTCGGAAACCGGCGACAACCTGCCGCTGGTGGCGCGCTACCTCTTCGAGCAGCACCCGAAGACGTTCAAGCAGATCATGGACACGATGATCCGGCGCGTGCCGGGCGTGGCTGCGGTCGAGCCCAAGTTGATGGACGACGGCTACCTGACGCTGCGTTTCCAGGATGGCTCGTTCAAGACGCCTTTCCTCGACCGTTACGTGTCCGACGGCACCATCAAGATGTTCGCCTACCTGGTCTTGCTGCACGACCCCAAGCCGCACCCGCTGCTGTGCGTGGAAGAACCTGAAAACCAGCTCTACCCGACCCTGATGGCCGAGCTGGCCGAAGAGTTCAGGCTGTACGCCGGCCGCGGCGGCCAGGTGCTGGTATCGACGCACTCACCCGACTTCCTGAACGCGGCGCAGCTGGACGAGGTGTGCTGGCTGGTGAAGCGCGAGGGCTCGACACAGATTCGGCGCGCGCGCGATGACGCCCAGGTCAAGGCCTACATGGCCGATGGCGACCAGATGGGCCGGCTGTGGAAGCAAGGCTTTTTCGAGGGTGCTGACCCGGCATGAGGGAGCTGGTGCTTTTGCTGGAAGAGCGGTCGGCCAAGGCGATGCTGGACGCCCTGCTGCCGCGGATCCTGGACCCGCGCATTCATGCGCGCACGATTGCCTTCGAGGGCAAGCAAGACCTGGAGCGGCAGCTGCCCAGAAAGCTGCGCGGGTACGTGAACCCGGCAGCCCGATTTCTGGTGCTGCGCGATCAAGACAGTGCACCCGATTGCTTGGCCCTCAAGCGCGATTTGGTGGACTTGTGCCGACTGGCTGACAAGGAGGCGGTGTCGCTGGTGCGCGTGGCTTGTCGGGAACTGGAAGCCATGTATCTCGCCGACTTGCAGGCGGTTGAGGCTGCGCTCGGACTCAAGGGGCTGGCACGCCACCAAAACACAGCCAAGTTCCGGCAACCTGAGCGGCTTGAGAGCCCGAGCCGTGAATTGACACAACTCACGCGGGGTGCATACCAGAAGGTCGGCAGTTCTCGGCACCTGGGCTTGCATCTCGATCTGGCCAATGAGCGCTCGGCCAGCTTCAAGCATCTTGTGCGGGGCATTCAGAGGCTGCAAGCTGAGCTTCTGGCCTTGCCTGATGCACCTGCGCTGTAAGCGAAGGTGCCCCGCGCATAGCGGCCGTGTTGTGCGCGGCGCACTTCGCCAAGCCGAGACCAAGGGCAGCGGCAGCCGCACCTGCTACAGCCCTGGCGCAGGGCCGGGGCCGAGCTCTGTTGCGGGCTTAGTGATGGTCACCAGCCTGGGCCCGGATAGTCACCAGCCTGAGGCGAATGGTCACCAGTGGCTGGCGACCATGCCGTCTGTCGTCTGGGCCGGGTGGCCCGCGGCAGGGGGTGGAGTGGCGCCGCGAGGGACTTCGCGCCCAAAATCTCGAACTGCGTGCGCTGCCGTGCCCACGTACGGTCGAGTGCGAAGGTCACTCTCGGTTGAATGGGCACGGATGGGCACGCCGTGCCCATCCGTGCCCAAACCCGTGCCCGTCGGGACGCAAAGAAAAAGGGCTTGGCAGCTGCCAAGCCCTTGATTCTTCAAAAAAATCCTGTGGTGGAGATGAGGAGGATCGAACTCCTGACCTTCGCATTGCGAACGCGACGCTCTCCCAGCTGAGCTACACCCCCACAGACGAGCAAAAT
This sequence comes from Rubrivivax rivuli, assembly GCF_004016505.1. Taxonomy (GTDB): domain Bacteria; phylum Pseudomonadota; class Gammaproteobacteria; order Burkholderiales; family Burkholderiaceae_C; genus Rubrivivax; species Rubrivivax rivuli. Next base: position 221,266 of record NZ_SACR01000004.1, read on the forward strand.
TCTAGCACCGGGTGCCGCCGCGACTAACATGCGGCGAACCCACACTGCCGGCCGCGGCCGCCCCCGCACCCATGCGCACGCGCAACGATCCCGCCTGGCTCGAAGCCCAGTACAACAACCGCGCCCGGGTGCCCGCATACGCCGGGCACTTCGCGCGCTGGCAGCAGGCCTCGGCCCTCGTGCGCAGCAAGACGAGCGCCCGGCTGGACATCGCCTACGGCGCTGGCGCTGGCGAGACGCTGGATGTCTTCCCGGCCGCGCAACCCGGCGCGCCGGTGCTGGTATTCATCCACGGCGGCTACTGGCGCTCGCTGGACAAGAGCGACTTCTCCTTCATCGCGCCTGCGCTCAACGCCGCGGGCGTGACGGTGGTGGTGCCGAACTACGCGCTGTGCCCGGCGGTGGGCATCGAGCACATCGCGCTGCAGATGACGCAGGCCGTGGCCTGGGCCTGGCGGCATGCGGCCGGGTTCGGCGCGGATGCCTCGCGCATCGGCCTGGTGGGCCACTCGGCCGGCGGGCACCTGGCGGCCATGCTCATGTGCTGCCGCTGGAAGGAGGTGGCCCCCGATCTGCCCGCGCAGCCGGTGCAGGCCGCGCTGTCGGTCTCGGGCCTGTACGACCTGGAGCCGCTGCGCCTGGTGGCCTCGGTGCAGGCCGACCTGCAACTCACGCCCGCCTCGGTGCGCCGCCTGAGCCCGGCCTTCTTCCCGCGGCCCAAGGGCGGCAAGCTCTTCGCGGCGGTGGGGCTGGACGAGAGCGAGGAGTTCATCCGCCAGAACGCGCTGATCCGCGACGTCTGGGGGCCGACCGCGGTGCCGGTGTGCGAGACGCTGCCCGGGCGCAACCACTTCTCGGTGGTGGAAGACCTGGCGGATGCCAAGTCGCGGCTGCACCAGCTGGCGCTGCGCGCAGTGGGGCTCGAACGCTGAGGGCTGCCGAGACGGTCTGAGCCGGCCCGGACCGCGCCCCGCCGGGCACCGCCCGCAGACCTGGCTGCTATCGTGCCGGGATGATGAAGCCGCCTGCCGAAAGCCTGAACTTCTCCCCCATCGCCGCCGGCCTCTGGCGCCTGCACGAATGGGCGCTGGATGTGCCCGGCCGCGTGCGCTGGATCGAGCAGGCGCTGGAACTCGGCATCACCACCTTCGACCACGCCGACATCTACGGCGGCTACAGCGTCGAGGCGCTCTTCGGGGAGGCCCTGGCCGCAGCGCCCGCGCTGCGCCGGCAGATGCAGATCGTCACCAAGTGCGGCATCAAGCTGCAGCACCCGGCGCGGCCTGGCCACACGCTCAAGAGCTACGACAGCAGCCGCGCGCACGTGCGCGCCAGCGTCGAGCACAGCCTGCGCGCGCTGCGCACCGATCACCTCGACCTGCTGCTCATCCACCGGCCCGACCTGCTGATGGACCCCGACGAACTGGCCGCCACCTTCGGCGAGCTGCGCGCCGAGGGCAAGGTGCTGCACTTCGGCGTGAGCAACCACATGCCCGACCAGCTGGCGATGCTGCACCGCCGCTGCCCGCTGGTGACGAACCAGATCGAGTTCAGCCCGCTGCAGATGCAGGCCTTGGCCGATGGCACGCTGGCGCAGTGCGTCGACCTCGGCTTGCGGCCCATGCTGTGGTCGCCGCTGGGCGGCGGTCGGCTGTTCAGCGGCGATGACGAACAGGCCCGGCGCGTGCGCGGCACGCTGCAGGGGCTGGCGCAGCAGCACGGGGTGTCGGTGGCCACGCTGGCCCTGGCCTGGCTGATGCGCCACCCGAGCCGGCCGGTGCCCATCACCGGCAGCGGGCGCATCGAGGCGCTGCGCGAGGCCGCGGCGGCCACCCAGGTGCGGCTGTCGGCCGAAGACTGGTACCGCGTCTGGCAGGCTAGCATGGGGCACGAGGTGCCTTGAGCCTGGGCTGCAGGTCTTGCTGCGGGGCGGCTGCGCCGCGAGCAGCCCTCGCGCCACAATGGGTGCCATGAAATACCTGCACACCATGGTCCGCGTGACCGACCTCGAAGCCTCGCTGGCCTTCTACCGCGACGCCCTCGGCCTGGAAGTGGCCCGCCGCACCGAGCACGAGCAGGGCCGCTTCACGCTGGTCTACCTGAGCGCGCCCGGCGACCCCACCGCCCAGATCGAACTCACCTACAACTGGCCCGCGCCCGATGGCACGGTGGAAACCTACACCGGCGGCCGCAGCTTCGGCCACGTGGCCTACGCGGTGGACAACATCTACGCCGCCTGCCAGCGGCTGATGGAACACGGCGTCACCATCAACCGCCCGCCGCGCGACGGCCGCATGGCTTTCGTGCGTTCGCCCGACGGCATCAGCATCGAGCTGCTGCAGGCCGGCCCGGCACTGCCGCCGGCCGAGCCCTGGACGGCGATGCCCAACATCGGCAGCTGGTAAGCCACCCGCCGAAGCACCTCTGCGATGTACCTGCCCGCGCACTTCGAGCAGCGAGATCCGGCCCTGCTGCAGGGCCTGATGCGCGAGCACCCGCTGGCGACCCTCATCACGCTGCAGGGCGGCGCGGCCATGGCCGATGCGCTGCCCTTGCACTTCGACGCCGCCACGCAGACCCTGCGCGGCCACGTGGCGCGCGCCAACCCGCTGTGGCAGGCGGGCGACGGGCAGCGCGTGCTGGCGGTCTTCCACGGGCCGCAAGCCTACGTCACACCGAACTGGTACCCCAGCAAGGCCGCCACGCACAAGGTGGTGCCGACCTGGAACTACACGCTGGTGCAGGCGCGCGGTGTGCTGCGCGCCGTGCCTGACGCGCCCTGGCTGCACGCCTTGGTGAGCGAGCTCACGCAGACGCACGAGGCCGCGCAGCCCCGCCCCTGGGCCGTGAGCGACGCGCCCGACGACTATGTGCAGGCGATGCTGCGCGCCATCGTCGGCATCGAGATCGCCGTCGACAGCCTGGTGGGCAAGTGGAAGGTCAGCCAGAACCGCAGCGAGGCCGACCGCCTGGGCGTGGCCGAGGGCCTGCAGGCCAGCGGTGGCTCGGCCGAGGTGCAGGCCATGGCCGCGCTGGTGCGCGACCCGCCACGCGGCGAATGAACCTTCGGAGCTACACCGCCACGGTGTAGTTCAGCGTCATGCGGCCGCCGTCGGCCACGACGATCTCGCCCGTCACGTAGCTCGCGGCATCGCTCAGCAGGTAGGCCGCCACGTCGGCGATCTCTTCGGGCTCGCCCAGGCGCTTCATGGGCGTGCGGCTCATGATGCGGGCCTTGGCCTCGTCGCTGGTGAGCACGGCATTCTTGGCCAGCTCGGTGGCGATGGTGCCCGGGGCCACGGCATTCACGCGCACGCCTTGGTCGGCCAGCGAGAGCGCCATCACACGCGTGAGCTGGTTGATGGCGCCCTTGCTCGCGTTGTAGCTGGCGATGCTGGGGATGGCCAGCGTGCCGTTGACCGAGCTCATGTTGACGATGGCGCCGCGCTGGCGCTTGACCATCTCGCGCGCCACGGCCTGGCCCACGAGGAAGCTGCCCTTGAGGTTGACGGCGATGACGGCGTCCCAGTCTTCTTCGCTCACCTCCAGGAAAGGCGCGGCCTTGAAGATGCCGGCGTTGTTGACGAGCCCGTCCACGTGGCCGAACCGCGCCAGCGTGGCCGCCAGCGCGGCCTCCACCTCGGCCTTGCGGGCCACGTTGCAGTGCACGTAGAGCGCCTGGCCGCCAGCGGCGTTGATCTCGGCGGCCAGTGCGGTGCCTGCGTCGTCGGCCAGGTCCCACAGCGCCACGGCAGCGCCATCCTGCACCACGCGGCGCGCGCAGGCCGCGCCGATGCCTTGTGCGGCGCCCGTGATGATGACCACGCGGCCTTGCAGGCCGAAGTGCACGCGGTTGCTTGTGTTCGTCATGTTCTTCTTTCGAGGCTGAAGTTTCAGGCGGCCGGGCGGTCCAGCCACACGGCCATGCCTTGGGCGTTGAGTTCGAGGTCGATGGAGAGCAGTTCGGCGATCTGTGCGCGCGGCATCGTGCAGCCGTGCGCCGACAGGCTGTCTATGAAGATCTGCAACTGGCCGGCTTTCAGCGCCTCATGCCGCTGGGGGTTGTTCTGCTCGCGCCGGCCCAGCGCCACGGTCTGCGCCAGCAAGTCCAGCAGCAGCGCACCCAGGCGCTGCACCTCGGCCACGCTGCCGCCCACACGCCCGTAGTGCGTGAGGTACACGCACTCGGGCTCGGCCGCCAGCAGGCGCTGCACCGAGGCCTGCAGCGCCTCGGGCTCGAACTGCACGGGCGTGGAGGTGGGGATGATCCAGGCACCCTGCGCGGTGTCGAACTCGCGGTAGCTCAGGCCGAAGGTGTCGCCGGTGAACCAGCCGCGGCTCTGTTCGTCCCAGATGCAGTGGTGGTGGCGCGCGTGGCCGGGCGTGTCGATCAGCTTGAAGGGCCGGTCGGCCAGCATCACCACCTGGCCGTCGTGGCTCTCCACCACGCGCTCGGCCGGCACGGGCTCCAGTTCGCCGTAGCTGCGCTGCATCTCTGCTTCGCCGTACACCGCCATGGCCCCCGCCCAGAGCTTGGCCGGGTCGACCATGTGGCGCGCGCCGCGCGGGTGCACCAGCAGCTTGGCCTTGGGCAAGTGCTGCATCAGCAGCCCCACGCCGCCGGCGTGATCCAGGTGCACGTGGGTGGGGATGACCCAGTCCACCGCGTCCACACCCAGGCCCAGGGCCCGCAACGCGCCCATCAGGCGCGGCACGGCGAAGTTGGTGCCGGTGTCAATGAAGGCGGCACGGCCGCCTGCCACCACCAGGTAGGCGGCGTCGAAGACATCGCGGTGAAAGCCGGTGTCGATGGCGTAGATGCCGTGCGGCAGGGGCTGCACACAGGGCGGCAGGGCCAGGGTCGGCGGGGTGGTCAGGGCAGGGCTCATGCCGGCATTTTCAGCGAGGCGCAGCAGGCCCCAGCCCCGGGTTTGCATTTGCTTTACTTGTAAAGCAGTTCACCCCGACAATGGCTGCAACCCGGCTACCGGCCCCCTGGGCACGGCACATGCGCATCGTCTGCATCGGCGGCGGCCCCGCCGGCCTGTATTTCGCGCTGCTGATGAAGCAGCTGAACCCCGCGCACCGCATCACCGTGGTGGAGCGCAACAAGCCGTACGACACCTTCGGCTGGGGCGTGGTCTTCAGCGATGCCACGCTCGACAACATGCGGCGCTGGGACGGCCCCACGGCCGATGCCATCGAGGTGGCCTTCAACCACTGGGACGACATCGAGCTGCACTTCCAGGGCCAGCGCATCCGCAGCGGCGGCCACGGCTTCGTGGGCATCGGGCGCAAGAAGCTGCTGAACATCCTGCAGCAGCGCTGCGAGGATCTGGGCGTGGAACTGGTCTTCGAGACCGAGGCCACGAGCGACGCAGACTTTCCCGATGCCGACCTGATCATCGCCAGCGACGGCGTGAACTCGCGCATCCGCCAGCAGCACGCCGCCATCTTCCAGCCTGATGTGGTGACGCGGCCCAACCGCTTCATCTGGCTGGGCACCACCAAGCTCTTCGACGCCTTCAACTTCCTGTTCGAGAAAACCGAGCACGGCTGGTTCCAGGCCCACGTCTACAAGTTCGACGACAGCACCACCACCTTCATCGTCGAGACGCCCGAAGACGTGTGGCGTGCGCATGGGCTGGAGCAGGCCGGGCCCGAGGAGAGCATCGCCTTCTGCGAACGGCTCTTCGCCCGGCACCTGCAAGGCCACCAGCTGATGAGCAACGCGCGCCACCTGCGGGGCAGCGCGTGGATCAACTTCCAGCGTGTGCGCTGCAGGCAGTGGCACCACTTCAACGGCCAGAGCCACGTGGTGCTGATGGGCGATGCGGTGCACACGGCGCACTTCGCCATCGGTTCGGGCACCAAGCTGGCGCTGGAAGATGCGATCGAGCTGACGCGGCTCTTCCGCGACATCGGTGCAGACATCCCCGCCGTGTTGGCCCGCTACCAGGCCGAGCGCGAGGTCGACGTGCTGCGCCTGCAGAACGCCGCGTGGAACGCGATGGAGTGGTTCGAGGTGGTGGGCCGGCGCTACTGCGAACAGCTGCCGCCGCCGCAGTTCATGTACAGCATGCTCACGCGCAGCCAGCGCATCAGCCACGAGAACCTGCGCCTGCGTGATGCGGCCTGGCTGGAAGGCTACGAGCGCTGGTTCGCACAACAGGCAGGGCTGTCCATCGCTGAAGGTGAGAAGCCGCCGAGCCCGATGTTCACGCCCTTCACCGTGCGCGGCCTCACCGTGCCCAACCGCGTGGTGGTGTCGCCGATGGCGATGTACTCGGCGCAAGACGGCCTGCCCGGCGACTTCCACCTCGTGCACTTCGGCGCACGCGCGCTGGGCGGTGCCGGGCTGATCTACACCGAGATGCTGGCCCCGAGCGCCGACGCCCGCATCACGCCGGGCTGCGCCGGCTTGTGGAACGACGCGCAGGCCGCGGCCTGGCAGCGCATCGTGGCCTTCGTGCATGGCCATTCGGGCGCGAAGATGGGTGTGCAGCTGGGTCACGCGGGCCGCAAGGGCAGCACGCAGCTGGGCTGGCAGCAGATGGACGAGCCGCTGCCTGAAGGCAACTGGCCGCTGATCTCGGCCTCGCCCATCGCCTACGGCCCGAACTCGCAGCTGCCGCGCGAAATGGGTGGTGCCGACATGGCGCAGGTGACGGCCGACTTCGTGGCCGCCACGCGCCGCGCTGCCGATGCCGGCTTCGACATCCTGGAACTGCACTGCGCGCACGGCTACCTGCTCAGCAGCTTTCTCTCGCCGCTGACCAACCACCGCACGGACGCCTATGGCGGCAGCGTCGAGAACCGCGCGCGTTACCCGCTGGAGGTGTTTGCCGCGGTGCGCGCCGCCTGGCCGGCCGAGCGGCCGATCAGCGTGCGGCTGAGCTGCCACGACTGGTTTCCGGGCGGCAACACTGCCGACGAAGCGGTGGCCTTCGCCGCGCTGTTCAAGGCCGCCGGTGCCGACCTCATCGACTGCAGCAGCGGCCAGGTGGTGCGCGAGCAGAAGCCCGTCTACGGCCGCATGTGGCAGACGCCGTTTGCCGACCGCATCCGCAACGAGGTGGGCATCGCCACCGTGGCTGTGGGCAGCATCTTCGAGGCCGACCACGTGAACATGGTCATCGCCGCGGGCCGCGCCGACCTGTGCGCCGTGGCCCGCCCGCACCTGGCCGACCCCGCCTGGACGCTGCACGAAGCCGCGAAGATCGGCCACAGTGCCCAGCCCTGGCCACCGCAGTACCTCTCGGGTCGCGCGCAGTACCAGGCCAATCTGAAGAAGAGTCCCGCATGAACGACGACCGCCGCCCCTTCCAGGCCTACACCGCGCGCCATTTCCAGTGGCAGTGTAGCGACGACGGCCGTGTGGCCACCATCACGCTGAACCGGCCCGAGAAGAAGAACCCGCTCACCTTCGACAGCTACGCCGAACTGCGCGACCTCTTCCTCGGCCTGCAGCGCGCCAGCGATGTGCGTGCCGTCGTCATCACCGGCGCCGGCGGCAACTTCTGCAGCGGGGGCGATGTCTTCGAGATCATCGAGCCGCTCACACGCATGCCCGCACCCGAGTTGCTGCGCTTCACGCGCATGACGGGCGATCTGGTCAAGGCCATCAAGCGCGCGCCGCAGCCGGTGATTGCGGCCTTGGACGGCGTTTGTGCCGGCGCCGGCGCGATGGTGGCACTCGCGGCCGACTTGCGCCTGGGCACGCCCGCCGCGCGCACGGCTTTCCTCTTCACGCGCGTGGGCCTGGCCGGCGCCGACATGGGCGCCTGCGGCCTGCTGCCACGCGTCATCGGCCAGGGCCGCGCCGCCGAACTGCTGTTCAGCGGCCGTGCGATGACGGCCGACGAGGGCGCGGCCTGGGGCTTCTTCAACGCCTTGCACGCCCCCGGCGAACTGCTGGCGGAAGCCCAGGCCCAGGCGCGCGCGCTGGCCGATGGCCCCTGGTTCGCACACACCATGACCAAGACCATGCTGAACCAGGAATGGGCCATGGGGCTGGAAGAGATCATCGAGAGCGAAGCCCAGGCGCAGGCGATCTGCATGCTCACGCACGACTTCAAGCGCGCCTTCGACGCCTTCGCGGCCAAGCAGGCTCCGAAGTTCGAGGGGAACTGAGATGGACGTCTCGTCGCCGGCGCGTCTGGCCCACCTGCAGCTGCCTTTCTTCGACGACGGCCACCGGGCTTTGGCGGCGGAGCTAGACGCCTGGTCGGCGCTGCACCTGCAGGCCGTCGATCATCACGACACCGACGCCAGCTGCCGCGCGCTGGTGCGGGCGCTGGGCAGCGCCGGTTTCCTGCGCCACTGCGTGCCTGCCACCTTCGGCGGCGCCAGCACGGCGCTGGATTCCCGCGCGCTGGTGGTGTGCCGCGAGACGCTGGCACGGCACGACGGCCTGGCCGACTTCGCCTTCGCCATGCAGGGCCTGGGCAGCGGCCCCATCACCCTGGCCGGCCCGCCCGCGCTGCAGGCCGAGTGGCTGCCACGCGTGGCACGGGGTGAGTGCATCACCGCCTTCGCGCTGAGCGAGCCCGAGGCCGGCAGCGACGTGGCCGCCATGGCCTGCAGCGCGCGCGACGAGGGCGACCATGTCGTGCTCAACGGCGAGAAGACCTGGATCAGCAACGGCGGCATCGCCGACATCTACTGCGTGTTCGCGCGTGACCTGCCGGCCGCGGGCACCGGCGAGGCCGCTGCGCTGCGCGGCACCAAGGGCCTGAGCGCCTACCTCGTGCACGCCGGCACGCCGGGCCTGCAGATCGCGGAGCGCATCGAGGTCATCGCGCCGCACCCGCTGGCGCGGCTGCGTTTCACCGAGTGCCGCGTGCCGAAAGCCCAGCGCCTGGGCGCGGCGGGAGAGGGCTTCAAGCTCGCCATGCGCACGCTGGACATCTTCCGCGCCAGCGTCGCTGCCGCGGCCCTGGGGTTTGCACGGCGTGCGCTCGACGAAGCCTTGCAGCACGCGCAGCAGCGGCGCATGTTCGATCAGCGCCTGGCCGACTTCCAGCTGAGCCAGGCGGCTTTCGGCGACATGGCCGCCGCCATCGACGCCGCGGCTTTGCTCACCTACCGCGCCGCCTGGCTGCGCGACAGCGGCCAGGCGCGCACCACGCGCGAGGCCGCCATGGCCAAGATGGTGGCCACCGAAAACGCGCAGCAGGTCATCGACCGCGCGCTGCAGATGCACGGCGGCCTGGGCGTGCGCGTGGGCAGCGTGGTGGAAGGCCTCTACCGCGAGATCCGCGCGCTGCGCATCTACGAAGGTGCCACCGAGGTGCAGCGGCTCATCATCGGCCGCGACCTGCTGGCGGGCTGAACTGCCTTTTCGGGCCTTGGCCGGGTCGGCGAACTCAGGCCTCGGGCACGCCCAGCTTCAGCTGGCCAAGCAGATCGAAGAGCTGCGCCTGCTGCGCCGGGCTCAGCCCACCCAGCAGTTCCACCACCCAGGCCTCGTGCGCCTTGGCCATGGCGCGGAACTGCCGTCGGCCTTCGGGCGTCAGTTGCACCGTCACGGCGCGGCCGTCGGCGCTGTCGCTGCGCTTGTCCACCAGGCCTTCGGCCACCAGGCGGTCGGTGAGGCCGGTGACGTTGCCCCCCGTCACCATCAGGCGGCGGGACAGCTCGCGCATCTTCATGCCGCCCGGCTGACGGTCGAGCTGCGCCATCAAGTCGAAACGGGGCAGGCTGCCGCCGAACTGCTCGCGCAGGCGCGTGCGCAGCGGGGCTTCGATGCGGTTGGTGCAGGCCAGCAGCCGCAGCCACAGGCGCAGGGCCTGGTGGTCGTCGGCGCTGGCGCGCGTCTCGGAATCGACGGGCCCGGGATCGGTGGCGCTGCTGGCGCCGTGCAGGCCGTCTGTGGGGGCGGTGACCGGGCTCACACCGCCCAGGGCTTCACTTGCCGGCGACGAGCCACAGGCGGGCGATGTCGGCCGCGCCGTCGGTGCCCTTCACGCTGCGCAGGGTCTGCGTGGCGGCGGCCTTGGTCTTGGGCGATTGCAGCTGGGCCAGGCCCAGGCGCAGCTTGGCGTCTTCGGGGCGCTTGAGGTTGCCCTTCTTGATGCCTTGCTGGATGAGCTCGATGCCGCGGTCGACCTCGCCGATGGAGACGTAGGAACCACCCACGCGCACCAGACCGTCGCCTTCCTTGAAGTTCGCGGCTTCGGTGGCCAGGCCGGCCAGCTTGCCCTTGAGCTCGCCTTCTTCCTTCTTGGCCAGGTCGCGCAGGCGCTGGTGGCGGGCCGCTTCGGCACCGGTGCCCAGCACGCCGGCCTTGTAGCCCTGCTCCACCACGCGGGTGGCCTCGGAAGGCAGGCCCTGCTGCATGGCCAACTGCGCCAGCTCCATATAGTCCTCGGTCTTCGTCAGCGTGCCCGTTTCCAGGCGCAGGCGCAGCACGTCGATCAGGAAACGGTCGGCAAAGCCGGCCTTGCGCGGCAGGCGGCTGAGGTAGAGGTTCCAGTAGTCCTTCTTCGGGTAGTTCGCCAGCAGCTTTTCGAGCGTGGCGCCATACCCGGCGGTGTTGTTGGTGCGGTTCTGCGCGTCGGCCAGGCGCAGCAGGTCGACCTCTTCGGGCCGGCGGCCCGCCTGCTCGGCGGCGGCCACGGCGGCAGCGGCTTCCTTGGCGATGGCGCCGTAGTCGCCGCTGGCGCGCTGCAGGTAGCTCTGCATCTGCTTGATGCCGGCGCTGTTGTTGCCGGCTGCGATGGCCTTGTTCAGCCACTCGGTGGCCTTGCCGTTGTTGCGCTGCTGGGCGTACAGACCGGCGAGTTGCTCGGCGTACTGGCCCAGTTGCGCACCGCTGGCGCGGCCGGCCATCGACTCCAGCGCCGTGATGGCGGTGGGCATGTCGCCGGCGCGCTGGGCCGCTGCCGCCTTCATGGTGTCGATGGTCTGGCGCTCTTCCGAGGTGATGCCGCCGGCCCCTTCGGCCTCGCGCACCTTGCCCAGCGCTTCCTTGGCCTTGCCGGCCTTGAGCAACTCACCGGCCTGTTGCAGGGGCTTGCCCACTTCAGGGCGCAGCCCCTGGGCCGAGGCGGCGGTCAGGCAGCCAGCGGCCACCAGGGCCAGGGTGAGGGCACGCAAGGTCTTCATGGGCAGGGAGCGGGGCAAAGAGGAACCGAAAGGGAGCAGGGCGGGGTCAGAGGAACTGTTCGTTGCCGACGATGCCGATCTTGGTCACGCCCAGGCGCTGGGCGGTGGCCATGATCATCGCCACGTGCTTGTAGGTCACCAGCTTGTTCGGGCGCAGGTGCACCTCGGGTTGGTCGGCCATGGCAGCAATGGCCATCAGGCGCTGTTCGACCGCACCGCGGTCACCGGCCTGGATGATCTCGCCGTTCCAGCCGATGGTGCCGTCGAAGTCGACGTCGATGCGCACGATTTCGGGGGGCTTGGGCGGCGGCGGTGCGTTGTTCGGCACCGGCATGTTCATCTTCACCGCGTGCGTCTGGATCGGGATGGTGATGATGAACATGATCAACAGCACCAGCATCACGTCGATCAGCGGCGTGGTGTTGATGTCGACCATGACGTCGCCATCTTCATCGCCGCTGGCGTTTCCGACATTCATTCCCATGGTTGGTCTCTTCCTTACTGCAGGCGCGTGGCACCACCAGCCGGCGGCTCGGTGATGAAACCCACCTTGAAGATGCCGGCACGCTGGCAAGCCACGACAACGCGGCCCACGGATTCGTAACGAACTTCCTGGTCGCCGCGGATGTGTACCTCAGGCTGAGGCTCTTTCACGGCTTCGATCTTGAGGCGGTTCACCAGCGCCTCGTTGTCGGGCATGCGCTCCAGGCCCCAGTAGACCTCGCCGTCGCGGTTGACCGCGATGACGATGTTCTCGGGCTTGGTCTGCGTGGGCAGGTTGCGCTCGTTCGGCAGCTTCAGCTCGATGGACTGTGTGACCACCGGGATGGTGATCAGAAAGATGATCAGCAGCACCAGCATCACGTCCACGAGCGGCGTGGTGTTGATGGTGGTGTTGAGTTGCTCTTCGCCGCCGTCGTCAGCGGCGCCTACGTTCATTCCCATGCGGGCACTCCGTTCGGGTCCTGAGAGAGGCTGGGTCGGCGCCGGAGTTCCCGTGCCGAACCCACCCCTCGTCGGGGGCGGCGCCGCGAACAGCGCGGCGCCGAGGGGCCAACAATCAGCGCTTGCCGGACAACAGAACGTTGTGCAGGTCGGCGGCGAAGCTGCGGGTCTGGTCCATCACCGTCTTGTTGCGGCGGATCAGCCAGTTGTAGCCCATCACGGCCGGCACGGCGACGAACAGGCCGATGGCCGTCATGATCAGGGCTTCACCCACGGGGCCGGCCACCTTGTCGATGGAGGCCTGGCCGCTGATGCCGATCTTCACCAGGGCGTTGTAGATGCCCCAGACGGTACCGAACAGACCCACGAACGGGGCGGTGGAACCCACGGTGGCCAGCACAGCCAGGCCGTCGGTCAGGCGGCTCTGCACGCTGCCCACGGCGCGGTCGATCGACATGCCGATCCAGGTGTGCTTGTCGATGGCCTCGACCATCGTGCCTTCGTGGTGGTCGCTGGCCTTGATGCCTTGCGTGGCGATGTAGTGGAAGGCGCTGCCTTCGGTCAGCGTGCCCACACCGGCCTTCACCGAGTTGGCCTTCCAGAAGGCGTCGGCCGACTCGCGGGCGCTCTTCAGCATCACGCGCTGCTCGAACAGCTTCGTGAAGATCACATACCAGCTGCCCATCGACATGATGGCCATGATGACCAGCGTGCTGTGGGCGACGAAGTCACCTTGCGTCCACAGCGCCTTCAGGCCGTAGGGGTTCTCGACGGCTTCGGTCGAAACGGCAGGAGCAGCAGCAGCCGGGGCTTCGGTCGCGGCAGGAGCGGCCGGGGCCGATGCGGCGGCAGGCTCGGAGGCGGCCTGGGCGAAGGCGCTCAGCGGCAGGCTGAAAGCCATGACGAAGCCGGCCAGCAGCGCGGCCAGGGGTTTGGCCGCCCACGAGCGGGTGTTGGTGAGGGTTTGCATGGTCATGTGGACTCCAGAGGAACGGACTCGCGCGGCGCTCCTGCCGCACTCGCGGGAAAAAACGTGAAAAAGCGGGATGGGGAAGCTCAGTCGAGCTTCCAGACGTACTCGACGTCGACGGTGGCGCCCACGGGCTTGCCGTTTTCGTCGGAGCCGGCCTGGAACGCGCACTGGCTCAGCTTGCTGATGGCCAACCGGTCGAGCAGCTTGTGCTCGCGCGACGCACCCGCAGAACGGATCACCTCGGCCTTGGCCAGCTTGCCGTCGGCACCCACGGTGAAGCGGATGGCGGTGGTGCCGGTGGCTTCCGCACGCTGGGCGGCAGGCGGGTAATCCTCACCCTTCGGCGCGCAGGCGCCGATGTTCGTCACGGCCGCCCTCGGCGGGCTGCGCGGCGCAGGCGGTGCGGGCGGCGCGGGCGGCGCCGGCGGCTGGATGAAGGTGGTCGGCGGGGCCGGCGGCGGCGCCACGGTGGTGGTGGTGATCGTGGGCTGCGGCATCGGCGGCGGGTTCACGCGCACCTCTGGCGGCGGGATGAACGACGGCGGGGGCGGTGCCGATTGCGGCGGCGGGGGCGGCAGGTTCTCGGGCGGCGGCGGCTCGGGCGGCTTCACCTCTTCGATGATCTTGGTCTCGATGGGCGCCTTGATCACCTCGACCAGGCGTTGCGCCAGGCCGTTGACCAGCGCCCACGCGAGAACGGCATGCAGCGCCAGCACGACACCGATGCCGACCACGTGCTTGCCTGGGTTGCGTTGTTGTTCGGCGAAATCCAACTCTATCCTCCAGCCAGCCCGCGCACCCCGATGAGGCACGCGCGCCCTGTGTAATCAAACTACAGCCTGTAGCGCCCATGTGGGCCGCCCCAACCCGATGCGGCCAAGGCGCGGGACTATATCGCGAAGCGACTGCGCGCCCACCCGGGGCCTCACCCTAGACGGGGGATAAGGATTCCGGTAGGTCTCACCTAGGTCAGACCCGGCCTTGGGCACATCTTCTTGCAAGAACAAGGCCACCCTGTTTCCAAGTTACGGCGGGTTACGGCGGCCGGGGGCCAGCCTCAAGCGCCGGCCAGCCGGCGCAGGGCCTGCAGGGCCCGGCTTTGGGCGTCGGGTGCGTCGCAGGCGATGCGCGCCTGCACCAGCGTGGAGCGCAGCCAGGTCAGCTGCCGCTTGGCGAGCTGCCGCGTCGCGGCGATGCCGGTCTCGCGCAGGTGGGCCAGGCCGGTGCCGTCGGGAGCTGCGGGTGCGGCGGCGTCCAGCACCTCCCAGGCCTGCCGGTAGCCCACGCAGCGCATGGACGGCAGCTCGGGGCGCAGGTCGCCGCGCGCGCGCAGGCGCTGCACTTCCGCGACGAAGCCGCCCTGCAGCATCGCGTCGAAGCGATCGGCAATGCGTTGATGCAGCCACGCCCGCGAAGCAGGTTCGAGCGAGACCATCGGCCAGGCTGACGCGCGCTCGGCCGCATCGCCCGCAGGCCCGCGCTGCCAGGCCGAAAGCGGCCGGCCGCTGACTCGGAAGACCTCCAGCGCCCGCTGCACGCGCTGCGCATCGTTGGGCGGCAGGCGCGCAGCGGTGGCGGGGTCGACCTGGGCCAGTTCGGCGTGCAGGGCCGGCCAGCCGCGCTCGGCGGCCTCGGCGTCCAGCCGGGCGCGCATGGCGGCATCGGCCGGCGGCATCTCGTCCAGGCCGTCGCGAAGGGCCTTGAAGTACAGCATGGTGCCGCCCACCAACAGCGGCAGGCGGCCGCGGGCGCGGATCTCGCCGACCAGCCGCAGCGCATCGGCCACGAAGCGGGCCGCGCTGTACGACTGCAGCGGGTCGAGGATGTCGATGAGGTGGTGCGGCACGGCCGCCAGCTCTTGAGGCGTGGGCTTGGCCGTGCCGATGTCCATGCCGCGGAAGACCAGCGCCGAGTCGACGCTGACGATCTCCAGCGGCAGTTGTTCGGCCAGCGCCAGCGCCAGCGCCGATTTCCCCGAGGCCGTGGGCCCGGCCAGGCATAACGCGCGAAGTGCAGCCACGCGGGTTCAGCCTTCGGTGCGCTGGACCCAGGTCCAGGCCAATGTCACGGTCATCAGCGACCAGAAGGCCAGACCCCAGGCCAGCGGGCGCACGCTGCCATCCAGCGCGCCGCCCAGCCAGCGGCCGACGGCGAAGGCCACCAGCGCCAGCAGCAGCCCGGCCAGGGCCGAAGCCGCGCCCGCGGCCTGCGGAAACGGCGCCACGACCCCCGCCTGCCCGCAAGGCTGGTGCATGCCGTGGCCGAAGCAATACACGCACTGCGACAGCAGCACCGCGCCCACCGCCCATGGCGCGGGCAGGCCCGCCCAGGTCGTGGTGGCGATCAGCAGCCCGCCGGCCAGCGTGAACACGCCGCCCCGCCGCACCGCGCCTGCCAGGCCGTGCCGGGGTATCCAGCGCCGGCACAGCAGCGTGCCCCCCAGGTAACTGAGCGAGCCCAGCGCCATGGCCGCACCGTAGGCCGCAGGCGAGAGGCCGTAGACATCCATGTAGACGAAGCTGGAGGCCGCCAGCAGCGTGAAGAGGCCGCCGTAGGTGCAGGCCACCAGCAGCGCCCAGGCGCGGAAGACGGGGTTCGCGGCGATCCCGCCCCAGCGCCTGAGCAGGGGCAGCAGCCGGGTGGCGCCGGGGTCGGGGCGGGCCAGGGTCTCGGGCAGCCGGGCGGCGATGAAGATCAGCGTCAGCGCGGCGACCGCGGTCACCAGCGTGAGCGGCCCGCGCCAGCCGAAGGCCAGCGCCGTGACACCGCCCAGCAGCGGTCCCAACAGCGCGATGACGCCCAGACCGGAAAGTGCCAGCGCCATCACCTGCGCGCCCTGCACCGGCTCGTAGAGATCGCGCACGATGGCGCGGGCGCACACCACGGCGGCGGCCAGGGCCGCACCCTGCAGCACGCGCCAGAGCACCAGCAGTTCGATGCTGCCTGCCAGCGCGCAGCCCGCGCTGGCCACGGTGTAGAGCGACAGCCCCAGCAGCAGCACCGGGCGGCGGCCGACGCGGTCGGAGACGGGCCCCCAGACCATCTGCGCCAGGCCGAAGGCGAGGATCAGCGCCGACATCGTCAGTTGCGCCTGGCTCATGGGCGCGCCCAGGGCCGCCGTCAGCATGGGCAGGGCGGGCAGGTAGACGTCGGTGGTGACGGGCTGCAGGCCGAGCAGCAGCGACAGGGCCACGGCCGCCAGCAGCGGTGTCACGCGGGGCGATGCCACAAGGGCGGTGGCAGGAGGCGCAGGCATGTGCAGCGAGGTTATCAGGGGCGGCCGGCCTTCGTGCCACAGGCGCTGCCACTCGCGGCGGCAGGGCTGCAGTTGGTCGCAAGCACCGGGCGGCGCGCCTTGTGCGCCTGCATCATCTGCACCATTTCATCGAAGAAGCACGGCAAAGCATGAACAGGCAGCAAATGACCGCCTCGAGGCGAACACCCGGCCTCGCGGCGATGGCGGCGGGTCTGGCTTGGGCGGCATGGGCGCCGCTGGCGGCTGCGCAGGCGCCAGGCACGCCAGCCGGCCAGATGTTCAAGGACGCCGCCTGGCAGCAGCTTTACCAGGACGACCGTGCAGCCGACCTGCTGCGCGCTGCGCAGCAGCGTTTGCAGACCCAGCCCGAAGATCCTCAGGCGGTGCTGGCGCTGGGCCTGCTGGCCTTGCAGGGCGCGGACAGCGCCGCGCGGCTGGCCGCGCTGCAGAAGGCCGAAGCCTGCATCGAAAAGCAGCCCACGGCGGCGCCTTGCCACTACGTGCTGGGCACCGTGCTCGGCGTGCAGGCCATGAGCGAGGGCATGATGAAGGCGGCGCGCAGCGCCGGTACAGTGCGCGCCGCCTTGGGCAAGGCGCATGAGCTCGAGCCCGCCTGGTACCCGGCCCGCAGTGCGCTGGCCGAGTTCTACTTGCTGGCGCCTGGCTTCATGGGCGGCAGCACCAGCAAGGCCCAGGAGCTGGCCCGCAGTGCACCCAGCCCCGAGCAGGCCCGTCTGCTGGAGGCGCGCATCCAGATGAACGATCGCAAGTTCGAGGCGGCCTTGAAGACGCTGGTGGACCTGCCGGCCACGCTGCCGCCCAGCCTGCAGGAAGACGCCCGCCAATGGGCGCTGCAGGCGTCGCTGGGGCTGATCAACGCGGGCAATGCAGCCACTGCACAGCCCACGCTGGAGCGCCTGGCGCGCGAGCAGCCCGGCGAGGCCGGGCCGACCTATGCGCTGGGCCGTGCGATGGCCGAACAAGGCGGGCACGAGAAGGCCTTGAAGCTCTACGAGCAATCGGCCCGGCTCAAGGGCGCCGAGCGTCTGCCGCTGGCCTGGCGCATGGGCATTTCGCAGCAGGCGCTGGGCCGCAACGACGAGGCCAAGGCCTCTTTCCAGCGTTTCGTGGCCGCCGGCAAGGGGCAGAAGAACGCGCTGGAAGACGCGAAGAAGCGCCTGGCCCAGCTGGGCGCCTGAGCCCGCTGCCGCCTGCGCTTCAGAAGCGTTCGTCGTCGCGCAGGTAGCGCCACTGGCCGGCCGGCAGCGGGCCCAGCGCCACGCTGCCGATGCGCACGCGTTTCAGGCCCAGCACCTCCAGGCCCACAAGCTCGCACATGCGGCGGATCTGTCGCTTGCGCCCCTCGCGCAGCACGAAGCGCAGCTGGTCCTCGTTCTGCCAGCTCACGCGGGCCGGGCGCAGCTGCACGCCGTCGAGTTCCAGGCCGTGGCGCAGCCTTTCGAGGTCTTCGTCGGGCAGCCGGCCTTCACGCGTGTAGGCCACGCGCACGAGGTACTCTTTCTCCACGCGCGTCTGGTCGCCGATCAGGCGCTTGGCGATGCGGCCGTCCTGCGTCAGCACGAGCAGGCCGGTGCTGTCGATGTCCAGCCGGCCCGCCGGCGCCAGGTGGCGCAGGTGGTTGACCTGGAAGTTGATGCCCGATGCATCGCCTTCCCAGCGGTTCTCGGGCTTGAGCAGCACCGCGGCCGGCTCGTGGCCGTCTTCGGCCTGGCCGCTGACATAGCCCACGGGCTTGTGAAGCAGGATGGTGACGCGGCGTGCCTGCTCGGCACGGGCGCGCGGGTCGATGTCGATCACGGCATCGGTGCGCGCGCGCTGGCCGAGCACGGCCAGTCGGCCGTCCACGCGCACCCAGCCGGCTTCGATCCACTCGTCGGCTTCGCGGCGCGAGGCCAGGCCTCGGTCGGTCATGAGCTTGGCCACGCGCAGGCCGTCGGCATGCGGGGTGCCGGGCGCCTGGGCCGCGGCTGCGGCCGGGCGTGGCGCCGGCCGCGGGGCAGGGGGCGGGCTGCGCTCGGGGCGTGCCATGCGTTGCGCCTGGGGCGGTGGCGCGGGCCTGTCGGGGCGTGGCGGGCGCTCGGCACGGTCACGCGGCGGCCGCTCGGCCCGCTCGGCCCGCTCGGCGCGGGGCGGCCGATGAGGCGTATCGCCCTGGCGCAGCGAGGCGGGTGCTGGCGGGCTGTCGACGTGACGGCCGGCCGGCGGCGTGTCGGGCTCGGGCGAGCGGCGCGGGGCGGGCGGTCGTGGCGCACCATAGCCGCGCACGGGCGGGCGGTGCGGGTCGCGAGCCGGGGCGCGCGGCTTCACGCTGATCTTGGGGCGTTCACTCATGCCCGGATTGGACCATGCACGCCGCCCATCGCCGAGGCGGCAGATGCGGGCCATGAGCCGCCGTGGTGCCGCGAAGTGTCATGAATGGGTATCGTGCACCGACACAGTCCCTGGCCCGCCGGCGCAAACCCTTGCCGCGGTTTGCGCCACCCTGGAGTTTCACCATGTTCCACGCGCTTGCTCGCCTTGCTCTACGCCGTGCCGCCCTCCAAGGTGCGCGCCTGCTCGTGCTGGCCACTCTGGCGAGCCCGGTCATGGCCGCGGCCCCGTTGCCGCCGGCCCTGCAAAACGAGCTGGACCGCGCGGTCATCGCCTACGAATCCGGTCAACTACCCGCAGCGCAGAAGGCCTTCGAGGCTCTCGCGCGCCGCGGCGTGGCGGCGGCGCAATACAACCTGGCGGTGATGCACCTGCAGGGCGAGGTCCCCAAGCCCGACCGCACACGCGCCCGCGGGCTGCTGCAGCAGGCCGCCGAAGGCGGTTTCGTCACCGCACAGTTCATGCTGGCGCAGGCGCTGGAGAACGGCGAACTCGGCCCCCGCGACCTGGCACTGGCCCACCGCTGGTACGAAGTGGCGGCCGAAGCCGGCAGCACCGAGGCGCAGCTGGCCATGGGTACCGGCCACTACCTGGGCCGCGGCCTGCCGAAAGATGCGGCGCGCGCCGTGCACTGGTTCCGCGAGGCCGCCAAGGGCGGTGATGTCGGCGCGATGTACCTGCTGGCCTCGATGTACGAGCAGGGCGATGGTGTCGAGCGTGACCTGCGCCTGGCGCGCTACTGGTACGGCGTGGCGGCGCAGAACGGCGACCGTGCCGCGCCGGGCAAGCTGCGCGAGATCGACGTACTGCTCGGCAGCCAGCCGAGCTGAAGGCCCGGCCGGCGCGGGGTGCCTACAGCACCACCTTCACCATCGGGTGCGAACTCAGCGTGCGGTAGAGCTCGTCGAGCTGTTCGCGGCTGGTGGCGGTGACGGTGAGCGTCAGGCCCAGGTAGTTGCCGGCCTTGCTGGGGCGGCGCTCCACCGTGCTGGCGTCGAAAGTGGGGTCGAAGTGTTTCGCCACCGCCACCATCGCGGCCTCGAAGCCTTCGGCCTGCGCGCCCATCACCTTGATGGGGAAGGCGCTGGGGTACTCGATCAGGCTCTTGCGTTCGTCTTCGTCCATCACGCCACCATGCTCTGCTTGGCGCGCTGGTAGGCCTCGTACAGGCGCGCGTACACCGGGCCGGGCTTGCCGCGCAGCGCACCGTGGCCCACCGGCTCGCCGTCGATGTGCGTGACGGGCAGGATCTCTTTCGTGGCCGAGCTCAGCATCACCTCGTCGGCAGCGCGCACGTCGGCTTCCGAGATCGGGCGCAGGTTGTAGGCGATGCCGCAGTCTTCGCACAGCTCACGCAGCAGCTCGTAGCGGATGCCCTCCAGCACGTGGCTGCTCTTGGGCGCGCCGAGCAGCGCACCTTCGTGGGCAATCCACACGTTGCTGGCCGCGGCTTCGGTGAGCCAGCCGTCGCGGAACATGATGGTCTCCACCGCGCCGGCGTCGGCCGAGATCTGGCGCGCCAGCACGTTGCCCAGCAGGCTGATGCTCTTGATGTCGCCACGCTCCCAGCGGAAATCGCGCGCCGTCACGCAGGCCACGCCCTGGTGGCGCTGCTCCAGGCTGGCCTGCTTCATGGGGTTGGCCATCGCGAAGACGGTGGGCTTCAGGTTCGCGGGCATCACGTGGTCGCGCGGGGCCACGCCGCGCGTGATCTGGATGTAGACAAGCTGGTCTTGCGCGCCGGTGGCCTCGGCCGTGCTGGCCACCAGCTGGCGGCACAGCGCCAGCCAGCCGGTGTTGTCGTGCGGGTTGGGAATGCGCAGCTTGGCCAGCGAGCGCGACAGCCGCGCCATGTGTTCGTCGAACCTGAAGAGCCGGCCGCCATAGACCGGCACCACCTCGTAGATGCCGTCGCCGAAGATGAAGCCGCGGTCGAGCACGCTCACCTTGGCTTGCGAAAGGGGCAGGATTTCCCCGTTGAGATGGACCAGGGCGTCGTTCATGGGCAGCTCCGCGCGATGCGCGGAAATTGTGTCACGGGGGTTCAGTGCGGCCGCATCACGGCGGCTACTGGATCCATAACCGGATGGCGTCCCAGGCACGGCCCAGCAGGCCGGCCAGCGGCACCGGTTCCAGCACCGTCAGCGGCACCTTGCTGACCGCGCTGCCGCCGGCCGTGGTGACGACGATGTGGCCCACGGCCTGCCCGGCGGCCAGCGGGGCCACCAGCGGGTCGGTGCGCTCCAGCGTGGTCTTGAGCTTGTCGCCCTCGCCCTTGGGCACGGTGACGAACACGCCGCCGGCAGCGCCCAGGCGTGCTTCCTTGGCCGTGCCCTTCCACACGGGCACCGTGGCCACGGCCTTGCCGGCCTCGAACAGGCGCACGGTGTCCCAGGCCTGCCAGCCCCAGTTCAGCAGCTTCTGGCTTTCGCCGGCGCGGGCCTCGCGGCTGGCCGTGCCCAGCACCACGCTCACCAGGCGGCGCTTGCCGGCGGGCGTGTCGCGCGCGGCGCTGGCCACCAGGCAGTAGCCGGCAGCCTCCGTGTAGCCGGTCTTCATGCCGTCGACGCTGGGGTCGCGGCCCAGCAGCATGTTGCGGTTGTCCTGCTTGATCTTGTTGTAGGTGTAGTCGCGCAGGCTGTAGATGGCGTAGTGCTGCGGGTGCTCGGTGATGATGCGCGCGGCCACCTGCGCCACGTCGCGCGCGCTGCTGTAGTGGCCGGGCTCGGTGAGGCCCTCGACGTTCTTGAACTGCGTGTTCTTCAGGCCCCAGGCCTGGGCCTGGCGGTTCATCATCGCGACGAAGTTCTCCACGCTGCCAGCCACGCCTTCGGCCAGCGCGATGGAGGCGTCGTTGCCGCTCTGCACGATCATGCCGCGCAGCAGCTCGGCCACGGTGGGCGTCATCGTGGTGTCGATGAACATCAGGCTGCCGCCGAGCTTGCGCTGGTCCCAGGCGCGCTTGGAGACAGGCAGTTGCTGATCGAGCGCGATCTTCTTGTCGCGGATCGCGTTGAACACCAGGTAGGCCGTCATCAGCTTGGTCAGCGAGGCCGGCTCGGCCTGCGCGTCGGCGTCGCGTTCGGCGAGCACCTGGTTGCTATTGAGGTCGATCAGGATGTACTGACGCGCGGCGATCTCGGGCGGCAGCGGGGCTTGCGCTCGAGCGAGTGCGCAGAAGGCGAGGAGAAGGACGGACAGCAGCAGTTTCATGGGGCAGGAGTGTCGGCGTGGGCAGCCCAGGCGCCGGTGACGATCTGTTTGAGCACGGGCAGCTGCCCGTGGAAGAAGTGGCCGGCGCCCGGGAGCACCGTCACCGGCAGCGCAGCGGGGCGGGCCCAGTCGAAGACGGCCGAGAGCGGAACCACGTCGTCGGCTTCGCCGTGGATCACGAGCGTGTCTTCGGGCACCGCAGCCATGGGGAAGTTCCTCACGGCGGGGCCCACCAGCACCAGGCGCCGGGCCGGTAGCGCCCCCGGAGTTTCGCGCAGGCGCGCCGCAGCCTGGCTGGCCACGTAGCCGCCGAAGGAGAAGCCGGCCAGCACCAGGGCCTGGCCCGGCGCGCGCTCGGCCTGCACGACAGCCAGCGCGTCTTCGATCTCGCCACGGCCTTCATCCCAGCCGCCTTCGGAAGCCCCGATGCCGCGGAAGTTGAAGCGCACGCAGCGGTAGCCCAGGCTGACGAAGGCACGGGCGAGCGTCTGCACCACCTTGTTGTGCATCGTGCCGCCGTGCAGCGGGTGCGGGTGGCACACCACCGCCAGGCCGCGCACGGGTGTGCTGGGCGGCGGGCTGTCGACGGCGGCCTCGATGCGGCCGGCCGGGCCGGCCAGCACCACGGCCTGGGTGGCCGCGTTCATGCGCAAGCACTCATGGAAGGCGGCTCAGCGTCCGACCGTGGGTGGCAGCACCAGACGCTGCACGACGCGGCCGTTCTTGAGGTGCTCTTCGACGATCTCGTCGAGGTCGTGCTGGTCGACGAAGGTGTACCAGGTCTCCTCGGGGTAGACCACGGCCACGGGGCCGCCTGCGCAGCGGTCCAGGCAACCGGCCTTGTTGATGCGCACGCCGCCCGGGCCGGCCAGGCCTTCGGCCTTTACACGCGCCTTGCAGTGGTCGAACGCGGCCTGTGCGTCGTGCTGGGCGCAGGCCGCTTCGCCGTTCTTGCGCTCGTTGAGGCAGAAGAAAACGTGATGCTGGTAATAGCTCATGCGCAGATTGTAGGCAGCGGCCCTGCGCGGGCCTGGGCAAACCCTGGGGCCTCACGCGGTTGCAGGCCGCGCCGGGTCAACGCGTCGTGCCGTCGTCGCGCGCGCCCAGACGCAGCAGCAGCCACAGCATGGCGGCGTAGGGCCAGAGCCAGCCCACCCATTGCGCCAGGCCGTGAAAGCGCACGAAGCGGCCCTGCTCCCAGGCCTGCAGGCTCTGCGCGAAGTAAGGGTCGGCAGGGGCCTGCGCCACGCCCACCACCAGGCCAGTGAGGACGACCAGCCCGAGGCCCCGCACCACGCGCCTCGGCACCGGGGCCAGCACCAGTGCCAGCCCCAGGCCCAGCACCAGGCCAGGGCCGGCGGTGGGCGTGAGCCAGGCCATCGCATTGCCCGGCCCGAAGTTCAGCAGCGTCGACAGCCCCATCGCTGCCCAACCGAGGGCCAGCGCCCCCAGGGCAGCGGCCACGCGCCGCCAGCCCGCGGGCATCACGCTGTAGGCCAGCAGGCAGGGGCCGAGCAGGCCCAGGGCCACGATGAGCGCCTCGCTGAGCGGACGCAGGGGCGCGCGCACCACCGGCGCGCTGTCGAGCAGCACGTAGGCGGCCTCGGCCCAGGGCACGTCGGACAACAGATCCACCAAGGCCTCGCGCAATCGCTCGCCCACCTGGCCCAGGCCCAGTGGCAGCGGCGTCGGGAAGAGCAGCCCGACCGGCCACAGCGCCAGCAGTGCCAGGGCGCCTGCACTGTCGCGCGCAAACCAGCGAACCCGCAGCGCCTGCCAGCGGTCCACCAGCCCCAGGGCATGGCCGGCCAGCGCGAGCAGTGCACCGAGGGCGGCGCCGCCCGTGTTGAGCAGGAAGTCTTCGCGTGCCGGCACGCGCCTCGGCAGGAACTGTTGCAGCACCTCGGTGCCGTAGGACAACACGGCCGGCACCGACACGGCCAGCAGCCATGCCACCAGCGTGTGCCCGCCGCTGCGACGCGCGGCGATGCAGATCAGCGCACCCAGCGGCAGGTAGCCGAGCAGGTTGCTGTATCGATCGAATTCGTCCTGCCAGCGGGTCCAGGGCAGGCTGGCGAGGGTCCAGGCGTCCTGGCCCGGTGGCCAACGCCAGCCCTCGAAAGGGTAGAGGCTCGCGTACAGCACCAGCGCGGCATACACCAGCGCCAGCGGCGTGGCCGAACTGCGGTGGCGCGGCGGGCCGGGTGCCGGTGCCATCGCGCGGGGCTTCAGAAGGGCTTGACGACCACGAGCACGACGATGGCGATGAACATCAGCACCGAGACCTCGTTGAAGACGCGGAACCACTTGTGGCTGCGCTTGTTGTTCAACTGCTCGAAGCTGCGCAGCACGCCGCGGCACACGTGGTGGTAGCCGATGACGGCCAGCACCAGCACCAGCTTGGCATGCATCCAGCCGCCGCCGACACCGTAGCCCAGCCAGAGCACCAGACCCAGCACCAAGGCCGGCACCATCAGCAGGCTGCTGAAGCGGTAGAGCTTGCGCGCCATCAGCAGCAGGCGTTCACGCTCGGCGTGGCTGTCGGCCGGCACCATGGCCAGGTTGACGAAGATGCGCGGCAGGTAGAAGAGGCCCGCGAACCAACTGGCCACGAAGACGATGTGGAAGGCCTTGACCCAGAGATAGCTGCTGCTCATGCGGCCATTATCGACACGGCCGTGGCGGCACTTGCACCGGCGCCTGCGGCCAAAAAAAAGCCCCGATCCAAGGACCGGGGCGGGTAAGCCTTATCGCTGTCATCACGCTAAGGCACCTGCTCAGGGAGGAAAAGCAGGGAACGACAACCTCGCGGCTATCATTCATGTACGACTTTATCAGATGTAATTTCGCAGCAGCAAGGCCACTTTTCGCGTTTGCAGTGGCTGAAACACGAGGAAGCCCCGCTTGATCACGCCCCCGCCATACCCCGCCAGCCGCCCGCGCCGCTTGCGCCGTGATGCCGCCATCCGCAGCATGGTGCGCGAGCACCGCCTGGCCCCGGAAGATTTCATCCTGCCGGTGTTCGTGTTCGATGGGGACGGCCCGCCACAAGACGTGGCCAGCATGCCCGGCGTGCAGCGCCGCAGCATCGCGGGTGTGCTCGAGCAGGCCGAGCAGTGTGTGGCGCTGGGTGTGCCGGCGATCGCGTTGTTTCCGGTGATCGACGCCGCGCTCAAGACGCCTGATGGCGTGGAGGCCACCAACCCCGAAGGCCTGGTGCCACGCGCCGTGCGCGCCATCAAGCACCGTTTCCCGGGCTTGTGTGTGCTGACCGACGTGGCGCTCGACCCCTACACCAGCCACGGGCAGGACGGCTTGCTGGATGACACGGGCTACATCCTCAACGACCCCACCGTGGCCATGCTGACGAAGCAGGCGCTGGTGCAGGCTGCCGCGGGCGTGGACATCGTGGCGCCCAGCGACATGATGGACGGCCGCATCGGCGCCATCCGCCATGCGCTGGAGGCTGCGGGCCACGTGCACACGCGCATCATGGCCTACAGCGCCAAGTACGCCAGCGCCTTCTACGGCCCCTTCCGCGATGCCGTGGGCAGCGCCGGCAACCTGGGCAAGGCCGACAAGAAGGTCTACCAGATGGACCCAGGCAACAGCGACGAAGCCCTGCGCGAAGTGGCGCTGGACATCGCCGAGGGTGCCGACCTGGTGATGGTCAAGCCCGGCATGCCTTATCTCGACATCGTGCGCCGCGTGAAGGACGAGTTCCGCGTGCCCACCTTCGCCTACCAGGTCAGCGGCGAGTACGCCATGCTCAAGGCCGCTGCCGCCAATGGCTGGATCGATCACGACGCCGTGATGATGGAGAGCCTGCTCGCCTTCAAGCGCGCCGGCGCCGATGGCGTGCTGACCTACTTCGCGCTGGATGCAGCGCGCCTGCTGGCCAGGCGCTGATCGGCCCTGCCCGCGATCGGCTGCCGATGCGCATCTTCCACGTCAGCAACGAGCAGTTCACGGAACTCGAGAGCCTGCCTGAGGTGCTGCCCGCGCAGGGCTTCCTTTGGGTGGGCAGCGCGCGCCGTGAGTTCGAGGTGCGTGCACCGGAAGTACAGGCGGCGCTGCAGCGCTGGACCGGCGGGCAGCTGGTGGACCTGCACATCGCCGACCTGCTGAACCACCAGCTGCCCAGCCATTACGACTACACCTCGTGGTACGACGTGATGGTGTTCCGCCGCCTGGCCGCCGGCGCCGGCACGGCCGGCAAGTTCTTCGGCGAAGAGCAGGGCACCGCTGCCACGGCGCGCGAAGCGCTGGCGGCCATCGACACCAGCCCGGTGGGCTTCGCGCTCTTCGACCGTGTGCTCGTCACCGTGCACCCGACCGACTGCGCGGTGCGCGAGTTCTTCGCGCAGCGCCTGGGCGGCCTGGCCAGTGGCAACGACCCGCGCGGCAATGCGCGCCTGCCGGTGCACCCGGCCGACCTGATGCTGCGCATGGTCAACCACATGGTCGACGGCTACCTCGACCTGCGGCGCCTGCTCACGCGCCAGCTCGGCACGCTGCAGGCGCAACTGCTCGACCCGCGCAGCCGCTTCGCGGATTGGCAGATCCTGCTCGAGTCGCGCAACACGCTGCACGCGCTGGAAGACATCTGCGAAGACCAGCGCAGCGCGGTGCAGGAGTGGATCGACGCGCTGGACGAATGGCCTGACGAGACCGAGCCTCAGAGCCGCCGCGAGCGCGAACTGCTGCGCGTGCGCTCGCGCGACGTGCTGGAGCACATCGAGCGTGTGCTCGGGCATGTGCGTCGCCTGGAGCAGAGCGCCGAGACCGCCGTGCAGATGCACTTCAGCGCCCTGGGCCACCGCACCAACGACATCATGCGCACGCTCACGGTGCTGACGGCCATCTTCCTGCCACTGAACCTCATCACCGGTTTCTTCGGCATGAACTTCGATGCGCTGCCGCTCATCCACTCGGCCACGGGCCTGTGGGTGGCCCTCGGCCTGATGGCGTTGGTGGGCGTGGGGCTGGTGGTGTTCTTCCGCAGCAAGCGCTACCTGGGCAGCGGCCCGCGCTGAAGCGCGCTGCGAAGCCGCGTCAACTTCAGAGCTGGCGCGTGCGTGCCAGCGGCGGGTTGCGCTCGAAGTAGCGCTGGATGCCGGCAGCCAGGGCCTCCACCAGGCGGGCGCGGTAGCTCGGGTCGCGCAATTGCGCTTCTTCGTCCGGGTTCGAGATGAAGGCCGTCTCCACCAGGATGCTGGGGATGTCGGGCGCCTTCAACACCGCGAAGCCGGCCTGTTCGACCCGCGGCTTGTGCAGGCGGCCCACGCGGCCCATGCGCGTGAGCACTTCTTCGCCGAGCTTGAGGCTGTCCTTGATCTGTGCGGTGGTGCTCATGTCGAGCAGGGCGCCCAGCACCTGGCGGTCGCGTACGTTGGCGATGTTCACGCCGCCCACCTGGTCGGCCTGGTTCTCGCGCTGAGCCATCCACCTCGCCGCGCTGCTGGTGGCCCCGCGCGTGGACAGCGCGAAGACGCTGGCACCGCGCGCCTCGGGCCGGTAGAAGGCATCGGCGTGGATGCTGACGAAGAGATCGGCCTGCACGCGCCGTGCCTTGCGCACGCGCTCGTGCAGCGGCACGAAGAAGTCTCCGTCGCGCGTCATCATCACGCGCATGCCGGGCAGGGCGTTGAGCTTCTCGCGCAGGGCCAGGGCCACGGCCAGCACCACGTCCTTCTCGCGCAGACCGGTGGGGCCGATGGCGCCCGGGTCTTCACCGCCATGGCCGGGGTCGAGCGCAACGATGATGAGCCGCTCCACGCGCCGGCGCTCGCTGGCCGTGGGCGCCGCGGCGCTGGCGACGGGGGCGGGCAAAGCGGCGGCTGCGGCAGGTGCGGCGATGCCCGATGCCGATGCGGCCGTCGCCGGCGCGCCGCCCAGCGCCACACGCGACGTGGCCGCGGCCGGCCCGGGCTTTTCGATGCGGGCGATCAACTCGCCCAGCACGTCCTGCGCTGCCGCTGCCGCGGCACGCTGGCCGGCATCTTCACGTTCGCGAACCAGCGCCAGCAGCGGGTCGGCCTCCTGCACCGGGTAGAGATCGAACACCAGGCGCTGCTGGTAGCTCGCCACCGGGGCCAGTGCGAATTGCTGCGGCCGGACGGCCTGCTTCAGATCAAAAACCAGACGCACCACCCGCGGCTGGTACTGACCCACGCGCACGCGCTCGATGTAGGGGTCGTCGGGCCGCACCTGGCCCACCAGTTCGCGCAGCGCGGTGTCGAGCCCCAGGCCGTCGATGTCGACCACCAGCCGGTTGGGGCTGTCGACCAGCTGGTGGCTGGCGCTGAGCGGCTGGTCGGATTCGATGGTGACGCGCGTGTAGTCGCGAGCCGGCCAGACCCGCACCGCCACGATGCTGGCCCCGAAGGCCAGCTGTGGCGCAGCGAGCAGCATGACCAGAGAGCCTCCGGCCTGCAGCGCGCGGCGACGGCTGCCCAGGGGGAACTGCAGCGGGTGCTTGGGCATGGGGCTCAAAGCAGCGTCAGGCCGCGACTGGTGCCGGCTTCCAGCCGAAGGGTGCGGCTGTCATCGGCCTCGGGCGTGATGTGCAGGCGCAGATCGGCCACGGGCAGCACGGCGGCGGCATGTTCGGGCCATTCGGCCAGCTTCAGGCCGGGCGCCGCGAACACCTCGCGGAAGCCGGCATCGGCCCACTCGCGAGGGTCGGTGAAGCGGTAGAAGTCGAAATGGGCAGCAATGCCGCCGCGCGGCAGTGCGTAGTTCTCCATCACCGTGTAGGTGGGGCTCTTCACGCGGCCCTGCACGCCCAGCGCACGCAGCAGATGCCGCACGAACGTGGTCTTGCCTGCGCCGAGCGGGCCGTGCAGTTCGATGTAGGCGTCGGGCTGGGCGCCTGCCCAGGTGAGTGTGGCGGCCAGCTGCGAGGCGAATGCGGCGCAGGCGTCTTCGTCGGCCCAGTGCAGCAGGCGGCTTCCTAGAATGGCGGCAGGGCTGACAGCAGGCGTGTGGTGCATCAAGACGAAAAGCGGGCGCTGGAGCAGGGGTTGGTGCAGCGCTTGCGCGGCTGGGGCCGCGAGCTGGGATTCTCCCAGATCGCCATCGCCGACATCGATCTCACCACGGCCGAAGCGGGGCTGCTGGCGTGGCTGGAGGCGGGCTTCCACGGCGGCATGGGCTACATGGCCGCGCACGGGCTGAAGCGAGCCCGCCCTGCCGAACTGGTGCCCGGCACCGTGCGGGTGATCACCGCGCGCATGGACTACCTGCCGCGGGACACCCCGCCCGATTGGCAGCAGGCCGAGCAGCAGGCGCTGTCCGACCCGCAGCGGGCCGTGGTGTCGGTCTACGCCCGCGGCCGCGATTACCACAAGGTGCTGCGGCAACGCCTGCAGCGCCTGGCCGAGCGCCTGGCACACGATGTGGGCCCGCTCGGCCATCGCGTCTTCACCGACTCGGCCCCGGTGCTGGAGGTGGAACTGGCCACGCGTGCGGGCCTGGGCTGGCGCGGCAAGCACACGCTGGCGCTGCACCGCGAGGCCGGCTCGATGTTCTTCCTGGGCGAGATCTACATCGACCTGCCGTTGCCCATCGACGCGCCCGTCAGCGCGCACTGCGGCAGCTGCGAGGCCTGTCTGACGGCCTGCCCCACGCAGGCCATCGTGGCGCCCTACAGGCTGGATGCGCGGCGCTGCATCAGCTACCTGACCATCGAGCACGAAGGCGCCATTGCGCCCGAATTGCGGCCCTTGATCGGCAACCGCATCTACGGCTGCGACGATTGCCAGCTGGCCTGCCCCTGGAACAAGTACGCGCAGCGTGCCACGCTGCCCGACTTCGACACGCGCGCGCCACTGGGCAACGCCACGCTGCTGCAGCTGTGGGCTTGGGACGAGGCAGAGTTCCTGCGCCGCACCGAGGGCAGTGCCGTCCGGCGCATCGGGCTGGCGCGCTGGCGTCGCAACCTGGCCGTTGCGCTCGGCAATGCCTGGCGCGAGACGGGCGACCCGGCGCTGGCCCTGGCCCTGCAGGCCGCGCTGCCGGCGGCCAGTGATTTGCTCGCCGAGCACATCCGCTGGGCCCTGAGCCAGCGCCGCGCCTGAGGGCTGCGGCTAAGGGGACCAGAGGCGCCAGGCCGCCAGCCACAGCGGCAAGGCGAGCATGCCGATCAGCGTGGACATCGTCACCAGCCCCGCCGTGTAGCCGCCATGGCCGCCCATGCGCACGGCCAGCACGTAGGCGCTGGACGCCGTCGGCAAGGCGGCAAAGGCCACCACGATGGCCTGCTGCCCCGCCGGCAGGCCCAGAGCCACCACCAGCAGCACCGCAAAGGCAGGCAGCAGGGCATGCCGGATGGTCAGCAAGGCTGCAGCCAGGCGTGGCGCTTCCTTCAGCGCGCCCACCTGCAGGCCCGCGCCCACCGCCATCAGACCCAGGGGCAACGCGGCCGCGCCGATGCGGGCCACGGTGGTGTCGACCAGGGTTGGCAGGCGAAGGCCCAGCAGGTTGAAGAGCAGGCCTGCAACGGTGGCAATGATCAACGGGTTGCGTGCCAGTTCGCGCAGGTAGCCCTGACCGCCATGACGGGCCAGCGGCCACACCGCCGCCACGTTGCACAGGGGCACGCAGACCGACACCACCAGCGCCATCCACGCCACCCCGGGCGGGCCGGCCAGGCGCTCGGCCAGCGCCAGTGCCACGTAGGAGTTGAAGCGGAAGGCCGTCTGGGCACCCGAGGCGTGCAGGCGGGCGTCAACCGCCGGCCACAGCCGCAGGCCGTAGGCCAGCAGCACGCCGACCGCCACCACCGCCAGCGCGCTGCCGGCCAGGGGCAGCGCGCTGGCTGGCGAGATCGGGTTGCGCACGATGGCGCCGAAGAGCAGCGCCGGGAAGAGCAGCAGGTACACGAGCCGCTCCACGGCGTCCCACAAGGGGCGGCCCAGCGCGGTGTAGCGGCACAGCAGGAAGCCCAGCACGATGAGCGCGAAGTCGGGCAGCAGCAGCAGGGCGTCGGACATGGGGCGCGAGTATCGGCGAGCCCGCGCGGACGGGCCGCGGCAGCACGGCACGCTGCGCCTCCGGCGTGATGCATCAGTTTGCGAAACTTGTCGGCCTGCCCCAGCTCCAAGCGCCCATGAATCCGTACCGCCGCACCTTGCTTTTCGGACTGCCCGCTGGCCTGCTGTTGCCAGTCTGGGCGCCTGCGCTTGCGCAGCCCGTGTGGGTGGAAGGCCAGGCGTTCGAGAGGCGCATCACCTTGGCCGGCACCGAACTGCTGCTGAACGGCACGGGTGTGCGCGCCGTAGCCTGGTTCAAGGGCTTCGCCGCGGGCCTGTACCTGCGCGAGGCGGGGCGCAGCGCGGCGCAGGTGCTGGCCCAGACCGGACCGAAGCGCCTGCAGATGCGCATGCTGCACGAGGTGCCCGCCGACGAGTTCATGAAGGCCTTCCAGAAGGGCATGACGCGCAACGCAGCACCCGCCGAGCTGCCGGTGCTGGCGGACCGCAAGGAGCTCTTTGCCCGCCGCGTCGCCGCCTTGGGCAAAGTGCGCAAAGGCGACCGCGTCGACCTCGACCTCGAGCCCGGCCGGGGAACGGTCTTCAGCGTGAATGGCAAACTCCAGGGCGAGGCGATCGTGGGGGATGACTTCTACGCCGCCTTGTTACGCAGCTTCGTGGGTGACAGGCCGTACGACAGCCGGCTCAAGGCGGGCCTGCTGGGCGGCGCGGCCTGAGCCCCGGCGAAGACTTCAACGATGAAGCCGGCGTGGCCTCAAGCGCCGGCACCGCCCTGACGGAGACCGATTCCATGCAACGCAAGACCTTCACCCGCCTCATCGGCTGGATGGGCCTGAGCGCTCTCGCGCTGGCCCTGCCCCTGGGCGCCCAGGCTCAGGGCTACCCGAACAAGCCGGTGCGGCTGGTGGTGCCTTTTGCGCCCGGCGGCACCACCGACATCATCGCGCGCGTCGTCGCCGAGAAGGCGAACGCGGCGATGGGACAGAACGTGGTGGTCGAGAACAAGGCCGGTGGCGGCGGTTCCATCGGTGCACTGGAGGTGGTGCGTGCCGCGCCCGATGGCTACATCCTGGGCATGGCGACGGTCTCGACCACGGCGGCCAATCCGGCCATCAACAAGAAGATCGGCTACGACCCGCTGACCGACTTCACGCCCATCATCAACATCGCGGCCACACCCAACGTGATCGCGGTGCACCCCAGCTTCCCGGCGCGTGACTACAAGGGTTTCCTGGCCGAGATCAAGAAGAACCCCGGCAAGTACAGCTTCGCCAGCTCGGGCACGGGCGGCATCGGTCACCTGCAGATGGAGCTGTACAAGAGCCTCACCGGCACCTTCATCACGCACATTCCCTACCGGGGTGCGGGCCCAGCGCTGAACGATACGGTGGCGGGCCAGGTGCCCATCATCTTCGACAACCTGCCCTCGGCGCTGCCGTTCATCCGGGAAGGGCGGCTCATCGCCATCGTGGTGGCCGCGCCGCAGCGCCTGAGCCAGCTGCCGGGTGTGCCGACCTTCAAGGATGTCGGCCTGGAACCCGTGAACCGCATGGCCTACTACGGCATCCTCGGCCCCAAGGGCATGCCCAAGGACGTGGTCGAAAAGATCGCGACGGCCTTCAAGAAGACGGCCGAACTGCCCGATGTGCGCAAGCGCATCGAAGACACCGGCTCGCTGATGATCCTGAACACGCCCGAGGAGTTCGCGCGTCAGATCCGGGCCGAGTTCGACGTCTACAAGACGGTGGTGGCCAAGCAGAACCTGAAGCTCGAATGAGCGGCGGTGGCGGCGTGGCGGTCGACGACCATCGCGCCGCGATCGACCGCTTCATCGATGCCTTGTGGATCGAGGACGGGCTGTCCAGCCTGACGCTCGACGCCTACCGCCGCGATCTCTCCGCCTTCGCCGTGTGGCTGCAGCGTCCGCTGGAGAACACGCGCGAGACCGACCTGCTGGCCTACATGGCAGAGCGCCATGCCGGCACCCGTGCCACGACGGCCAACCGCCGGCTGACGGTCTTCAAACGCTTTTTCCGGTGGGCGGTGCGCGAGCGGCTTGCCGATGCCGACCCCACCCTGCGGCTGCAGGCCGCACGCCAGCCGCTGCGGGTGCCGAAGACCTTGAGCGAAGCGCAGGTCGAAGCCCTGCTGCAGGCGCCCGATGACGAGACCGCGCTCGGCCTGCGCGACCGCGCCATGCTGGAGCTGATGTACGCCAGCGGCCTGCGCGTGAGCGAGCTGGTGGGCCTGAAGACGGTGCAGTTGAACCTCAACGAGGCGGTGCTGCGCGTGATGGGCAAGGGCTCGCGCGAGCGGCTCGTGCCCTTCGGCGGCGAGGCGCAGGCCTGGCTGCAGCGCTACCTGGGCGCGGGGCGCGCCGCGATCCTGGGCGGCAGCGCCAGCGACGCACTCTTCGTCACCCGGCTCGGTGAAGGCATGTCGCGCCAGATGTTCTGGCGTCTCGTCAAACGGTATGCCGTGCAGGCCGGCGTGAGTGCGCCGCTGTCGCCCCACACCTTGCGCCACGCCTTCGCCACCCACCTGCTGAACCACGGCGCGGACCTGCGCGCGGTGCAATTGCTGCTGGGCCATGCCGACATCGGCACCACGACCATCTACACGCACGTGGCCCGTGAGCGATTGCGGCAGTTGCACGCCCAGCACCATCCGCGCGGCTGAGGCGGTACAAAGAAAAAGGCCGGTCAATGGACCGGCCTTTTCGCTGGAGCAACGGGCCGAGGCCCGCGGCGATCAGAAGTTGTGGCGGATGCCGACGCCCAGGGCCGTCAGGTCGGTCGCGTAGAACGTCGCGTTACGGCTGGCGCTGACCTTCGTGTAGTGCGTGTGGATGCGGGTGCGCTTGCTCAGGTTGTAGTTGTAACCCAGCACCAATTGCGAGACGTCGCTGTCGTTGACACGACTGTAGTCGCCAGCCTTGCCGTAGCCGACGTGGAACTCGCTGCTGCCCACGTTATAGGCACCGGTCAGGCGGAAGGTGGTGCGGCTGCCGACGTTGGTACCGTAGCCGTTCTTGTCCTTCTGGATGTAGCCACCGACAACGACCGGGCCCGCGGTGTACAGCGCGCGCACGGCGTACTGGTTGGCGCTGGCGTTGTTCTTCTCGTAGCCGAAGCCCAGGCTCAGGTCGCCCAGTTCGTAGGTGGCGGCCAGATCCAGGACCTTGGCGGCCGCGACGCCTTCGCCGGCGCCAATGGAGGCGTGCAACACCAAGCCGCCCAGGCTGTTGGTGTTGTAGGCGATCTTGTTGCGGTTGTTGCCGATGTAGGCGTACAGGGCATCGGCCGAGGTGCCGGTGTCGTGGTTGTTCATGCTGATGTAGTCAGCCGTCGCGTAGTAAGCCTCGCTGGTGATGCGGCCCAGACGAACGGCACCGAAACCACCCGACAGGCCGACGTACGAGTCGCCAGCGTAGAAGGCGCCGGTGACGGTGCCGGTGTCGACGTTGAAGCGATGCTCGAGCAGGAAGTTTGCTTTCAGGCCGCCGCCGAGGTCTTCCACGCCCTTGAAACCCAGGCGGGAAGCGTTGTTGACGAGTTCTTTGGTCTTCAAGCCAGCGCGGTCGAGCGACTCGGCAGTGACGTTCAGGCGGCCATAGATGGTGACGCTGCTTTGCGCCAGGGCGCTACCGGCAGCCAGAGCCGACACGGCGGCAACAATCAGGGTCTTTTTCATGCGTTTCCTCACTGGATGGTTGCGATGCCGGTGGGCTTTGCCCTTTACCGACGACCGATGACAGTTTAGGGGCGATCCCCGGACAAACCCGCCCTCGGGACAACGCGGATGCAGAAAGTACGCCGCGGCGCAGCATCCGCGCAACACTTCGCGCGGCAGGTGGTGCCGGCTGTTACCGGCCGCGCAGGTGCGCCGGGGCTTCCAGACGGCGGGCCAGCAGCGACAGCGTGAGCGTCAACACCAGGTAGACGACCGAGATGGCGAGGTAGGGCTCCCAGTAGCGCGAGTAGGCCCCGGCCACCGTGCGCGCCGCCAGCGCCAGCTCGGCCAGGCCGATGGCCGAGACCAGCGAACTGTCCTTGATCAGCGTGACGCCTTCGTTCACGAGGGCCGGCACCATGCGCCGGAAGGCCTGGGGCAGGATGACGAAGCGCATGGCCTGCGTGTGCGTCAGGCCCATGCTGTAGGCCGCCTGCGTCTGGCCGCGGTGGATGCTCTGGATGCCGGCGCGGAAGATTTCGCTGATGTAGGCGCCGGCGTTGAGGCTCAGCGCCACACAGCCCGAGAAGAAGGCGCCGTGGTCCTGGCGGAAGCTGCGCGCGAGTTCGCCGGACAGCAGCAGGCCGTGATCGGGGTGCACCAGTGCCGGCATCAGCGCGAAATGCACCAGCAGGATCTGCACAAACAGCGGCGTGCCGCGGAAGAAGGTGACGTACGCCACCGTGATGCCGCGCGCCACGCTGAGCAGCGCGCGCGCCGCCGCGTGGCGCGGCGGCGGGGCGTCGGACGAGGTGCTGACGAGGCCGAAACCCACGCCCAGCACCAAGCCCACCCCGATGGCGACCAGCGTCAGCTGGACCGTCATCCACAAGCCGCTGATGAACAGCGGCATGTAGCCGGACAGGATCTCCCAGCGAAGATCCACCGTCCGGTCTTTCTCTGGTCGAGAGGCTTACTTCGAGGCGGCGGAGGCCGGCGCGGCGGCTTCGGCCTTGGCCGGCGGAGCGCCAAAGTACTTGGTGAAGATCTGGTCGTAGGTGCCGTCGGCCTTGATGTCGGCCAGGCCCTTGTTGATCTTCTCGAGCAGCTCGGTGTTGCCCTTCTTCACGGCAATGCCGTACTGCTCGGGCACGAATTCCTTGTCGGCCACGGTCTTGAACTTGCCGCCCGGGTTGTTGGCCACGTAGTGGATGACCACGCCGTTGTCGGCCACCACGGCGTCGACGCCACCGGCTTCCAGTTCCTTCAGCGCCAGCGGGGTGCTCTCGAAGCGCTTGATGTTGGTGCTGGTCTTGCCTTGCAGCTTGGTGACGGCCTCGTCACCGGTGGTGCCGGTCTGCACGCCCACCTTCAGCTTCTTCAGGTCGGCGAACTTGGAGACCTTGCTGGTCTCCTTGACGGCGATGAGCTGCTGCGCGTCGAAGTAGGGCGCGCTGAAGTCCATGGTGCCCTTGCGCTCTTCGGTGATGGTCACCGCCGAGACGACCAGGTCGCGGTCGCCCTGGCCCAAGGCGTTGAAGATGCCTTCCCAGGGGGTGTTGACGAACTTCACCTCGAAGCCGGCCTTCTTCGCGATGGCCTGCACCACCTCGATGTCGAAGCCGACGATCTCGCCCTTCTCGTTCTGGCTCTCGAAGGGGGCGTAGGCAGCGTCGGTGCCCACCACGTAGACCTTGGCGGGGGCCGGCGCCGGTGCCGAGGCCACGGGGGCCGGGGCGGGGGCTTCTTCCTTCTTGCCGCAGGCGGCAAGCAGCAGGGCGGCGGCGCTGAGGCCGGCAATCTGGAGGAAACGGCGGGTCGACATCGGCTTCATGAGCGTCCGTGAGGGTGGAAGTTGAAGGCGCGAAGTGTAATGCTGCTGCCGCACAAGTCGGCAGAAAGTCACAGCGCGCCGAGCGCCGCGATCTCGGTGTCGGTGAAGCCCGCAGCGCTGCGCGCGGCGATGTTGAAGGGGCCGCGCAGCCTGGGCGCGCGGTGGCGCTCGGCCAGCACGGCGTAATGGGCCACGGGGTCGAGGCCGTCCCTCTCGCACAGCCAGCGGTACCAGTGGTTGCCGATGGCCACGTGGCCGATCTCGTCGCGCAGGATCACGTCGAGGATCTGCACCGCGCGCTCGTCGCCCGCCTGGCGCAGGCGGGCCTGCATGGGTGGCGTGGCGTCCAGCCCGCGGGCTTCCAGCGTGCGGGGCACCAGTGCCATGCGGGCGGTGATGTCGCCGGCGGTGCGGGCCGTCATCGCCCACAGGCCGTCGTGGGCCGGGTGGTCGCCGTAGCAGCAGCCGAGGGTCGCCAGGTGTTCGCTGAGCAGCGAGAAGTGCAGCGCTTCCTCCGCCGCCACGCGCAGCCAGTCGCGGTAGTAAGCGCGCGGCATGCCGGCGAAGCGCCACACCGCGTCCAGCGCCAGGTTGATGGCATTGAGTTCGATATGCGCCACGGCGTGCAGCAGCGCGGCCCGGCCTTCGCGGGTGAAGGGCGAGCGCGGCTGCACCTCGCGGGGGTCGACGAGCAGAGGGCGCTCGGTACGCCCTGGCAGCGGGCCTTCGGCCTGGAGCGCTGCGTCCGGGTCGAGCAGCGGGCCGTGCCCGTCCATCAGGCCCGGGTGGTGCTGCGGGTGCAGTGCCAGGGCCGCGGCCGCCTTCTCGGCCGGCTCGGCGATCTGCAAGGCCCGCAGGGCGGCGCGACGTAGCTCCATCCCTAGAATTGTGCGCTTTGCCTGCAGGAGGCCCACATGGCCATCTACCAACTCGGCGACGACGCACCGCGCATCGCCGCCACCGCCTGGGTGGCCGAAAGCGCCGAGGTCATCGGCCGCGTGGCCCTGGGGGAAGGCGCCAGCGTCTGGTACGGCGCCGTGCTGCGCGGCGACAACGAATGGATCACCATCGGCGCGCGCAGCAACGTGCAGGAAGCCGCCGTGATGCACACCGACATGGGCTCGCCCCTGACGCTGGGCGAAGACGTGACCGTGGGCCACCAGGCCATGCTGCACGGCTGCACCGTGGGGGATGGCGCGCTCATCGGCATCCAGGCCGTGGTGCTGAACGGCGCGGTCATCGGGCGCGGCTGCCTGGTGGGCGCCGGCGCGGTCGTCACCGAGGGCAAGGTCTTCCCCGACCACAGCCTCATCATCGGCAGCCCGGCCAAGGCGGTGCGCGAGATCACGCCCGAGCAACTGGAACGCATGAAGCAAGGGGCGGTGGGCTACGTCGAGAAGGCCCAGCGCCACCGCACCCAACTGAAACGGATCGCCTGATGAGCGTGTTGCGCAAATTCCTGTTCGAGGGCCTGCCCGTGCGCGGCATGCTCGTGCGCCTGACCGACGGCTGGCAGGAGGTGCTGCGCCGCCGCCAGACCGTGGGTGAACACCCGCCCGAGGTGCGCGTGCTCATGGGCGAGATGGCCGCCGCGGCCGTGCTGATGCAGGCCAACATCAAGTTCAACGGCGCGCTGGTGCTGCAGATGCAGGGTGACGGCCCCGTGAAGCTGGCCGTGGCCGAGGTGCAGCCCGACCTGGCTTTCCGCGCTACCGCCAAAGTGGTGGGCGAGGTGCCGGCCGGCGCCCAGCTGGAAGCGCTGCTGAACGTGCACGGCCAGGGCCGCTGCGCCATCACGCTGGACCCGAAAGACCGCCTGCCCGGCCAGCAGCCCTACCAAGGCGTGGTGCCGCTGCATGGCGACCAGCGCGAGCCGCTGCAACAGGTGCAGCAGGTGCTGGAGCACTACATGCTGCAGAGCGAGCAGCTCGACACGCGCCTGGTGCTGGCCGCCAACGACGGGGTGGCCGCAGGGCTGCTGATCCAGCGCATGCCGGTGGAAGGTGAAGGCAATCTCGAGGGGCGCCGAAACGAAGACGACATTGGCATCTCGGAGCACTTCAACCGCATCGCGATGCTGGCCGCCACGCTCACGCGCGAAGAACTGCTGGGGCTGCCGCCCGAGCAGATCCTGCACCGGCTGTTCTGGGAAGAAACCCTGCGCGTCTTCGAACCCGACACCGCGGCCACGCCGCGTTTTGCCTGCAGTTGCAGCCGCGAGCGTGTGCGCAACATGCTGCGCGGCCTGGGCCGGGAAGAGAGCGAGAGCCTGATCGCCGAGCGCGGCGAGGTGGAGGTGGGCTGCGAGTTCTGCGGCCTGCAGTACCGCTTCGACGCGGTGGACGTGGGCGAGATGTTCACGCCGGTGCGCGACCAGCCGCCGGGGCCGGCGGCGGTTCAATAGCGGCCAGCCTGGGACGCTGCACCCTGCAGCGCGCGCTCGAAGGCCGGCACGCAGCACTCGCAAGACCAGCGCGCGGCGGCCCCGTTGCCCAGCCCGGTGAGGCTGGTGAAGAGGCCTCCGCGCCGCGCAGACGCAGGGGCTTCTTGCGCAAACAAGGCCGGCCGTGTGGCGGCCAGCGCGTTCTGCAGCCGCGTCTGGCCGCTGCCGGCCACGATGGCGTGGGCGATGCCGTGGCGGTGCATCAGCTCGCGCAGCGCGTGGTCCACCGGCTCGCGCACCTGCGGGCCGTCGCGCTGCAGACCGTCGGGCACCCAGGGCAGGTCCAGCGCGGTCAGCAGCGTCACGCCCGCGCGGCGGTGCAGCGCCACGGCGCGTTCGTCGAGGCTGCGGTCGCCGAAGACGATGCGGCTGTAGACGGCCGTCATCAGTGCCGTGGTGTCGCAGACCACGATGTCGTGCGTCTCGGCGGCGGCGTTCAGGCGTTCGTGCTGGGCGCGCATCATCGATGCCTGCTCGTGGGCCAGCGGCGTGCGGCCGGTGTGGTCGCACCACTCGCGCAGCACTTCGGGCACCCAAGCCACACGGCGCCCGCTTTCGCGCGCCAGCGCCTCGGCCAGTGCGGCAGCGAGCGTGGTCTTGCCGGTGCTCTCGGCACCGACGATGGCCACCAGCAGCGCCGGCTGCATCAGGCCACCGCCAGCCTGCGCCAGGCGCGCCAGCCGACGAAAGACAGCCCCACGAAAACGGCGTACAGCAGCGTGGTCAGCCAGAGGCCCTTGGTGGCGAACAGCGCCACGCTGACGAGGTTCACACCCACCCACACCGGCCAGTTCTCGACGCACTTGCGGGCCAGCAGCAACTGACCCGCCAAGCTGGCGACGGTGGGCAGCGCGTCGAAGTAGGGCACGTCGCTGTCGGTGGCTCGGTCGAGCAGCGCACCGACCAGCGGCCAGGCCGCCAGCGTCGCCGCGGTCAGCAGCGCGATGCCACGCCGCGAGAGGTGGTGCACGCGCAGCGGCGCGCCATCGTCGCCGCGCCCGCGTTGCCACTGCCACCAGCCCCAGCAGGCGGCGGCGATGAAGACGAACTGCAGCGCCGCCTCGCCATAGAGCTTGCTGTCGGCAAACAGCAGGGCGTAGAGCAGCGAGCTCAGGATGGCCAAGGGCCACGCGATGGGATTGACGCGGAGGTTGGCCAGCACCATCAGCACCGCGGCCGTGAAGGCCACCACCTCCAGCCACGTGACCGGGCTGCCCCAGAGCGTGAAGGCCGTCGCCAGCAGGGGTTGCGCGGCGGCCAGCAGCGCGTCGAGCGCGGGCATGGGCGCCTCAGCGGCGTGCCGCCACCTGCGTCACTTGGACCAGGATCTCGTCAGGCTTGACCATGCCCAGCTCGGCACGCGCTTTCTCTTCCACCATCTCCAGGCCCTCGCGCAGGTCGGCCACCTCGGCGGCCACACGCTGGTTGCGTTCGCGCGCGGTGTCGTTCAGCGCGCGCTGCTCGGCCAGCTGCTTGCGCAGGCTCATCACGTAGGGCAGGTTGCCCTTGCCGAACCACAGGTCGCCCTGCACCACCACCAGCAGGGCGGCAAGCAGCAGCGGGGTCCAGCGCATCGGGCCAGCGCCTTACTTCAGGTTGTAGAAGGCAGCGCGGCCGGGGTAGCTGGCCACGTCACCCAGGTCTTCCTCGATGCGCAGCAGCTGGTTGTACTTGGCCATGCGGTCGCTGCGGCTCAAGGACCCGGTCTTGATCTGCCCCGCGTTGGTGCCCACCGCGATGTCGGCGATGGTGCTGTCCTCGGTTTCGCCGCTGCGGTGGCTGATGACGTTGGTCCAGCCGGCGCGCTTGGCCATCTCGATGGCGGCGAAGGTCTCGGTCAGCGTGCCGATCTGGTTGATCTTGATGAGGATGGAGTTGGCCACGCCCTCGCGGATGCCGCGCTCCAGGATCTTGGTGTTGGTGACGAAGAGGTCGTCGCCCACCAATTGCACCTTCTTGCCCAGGCGGTCGTTGAGCAGCTTCCAGCCGTCCCAGTCGCCTTCGTGCATGCCGTCTTCGATGCTGATGATCGGGTACTTGTCGACCCAGGTCGCCAGGATGTCGGTCCACTCGGCGGCGGCCAGCTGCAGGCCTTCGCCTTCCAGGTGGTACTTGCCGTCCTTGTAGAACTCGCTGGCGGCGCAGTCCAGGCCCAGGGCGATCTGTTCGCCTGCCACGAAGCCGGCCTTGTCGATGGCTTCCAGGATCAGCTGCAGCGCGGCCTCGTGGCTGGCGACGTTGGGCGCGAAGCCACCTTCGTCGCCCACCTGCGTTGGCATGCCCTTGTCGTGGATGATCTTCTTCAGCGCGTGGAAGACCTCGGCGCCGTAGCGCAGCGCCTCGCGGAAGCTGGGTGCCCCCACGGGGATGATCATCAGCTCCTGCAGGTCGAGGTTGTTGTTGGCGTGCGCGCCGCCGTTGATAACGTTCATCATCGGCACCGGCAGGCTCATGCGGCCCATGCCACCGAAGTAGCGGTAGAGAGGCAGGCCGCTCTCTTCGGCCGCGGCGCGCGCCACGGCCATGCTCACCGCCAGCATCGCGTTGGCGCCCAGGCGGCTCTTGTTGTCGGTGCCGTCGAGGTCGATCAGGGTCTTGTCGAGGAAGGCCTGCTCGGAAGCATCGAGCCCCAGCACCGACTCGCTGATCTCGGTGTTGATGTGCTCCACCGCCTTCAGCACGCCCTTGCCCAGGTAACGGCCCTTGTCGCCGTCGCGCAGCTCGATGGCCTCGCGGCTGCCGGTGCTGGCGCCCGAGGGTACGGCGGCTCGGCCCATGGTGCCGCTTTCCAGCAGCACGTCGCACTCGACCGTGGGGTTGCCACGGCTGTCCAGGATCTCGCGGCCGACGATGTCGACGATGGCACTCATGGGTTCTTCTTTCTCAGCGGAGTTGGAGTTCTTGCAGGGAGCAGGGCGTTCAGACGCCCTCGACGATGACCATGTTGAACATCGCCGTGGCGCCGGCGCGCAGGGCCCGGGCCTGCGCATAGGGCGGGCTGTCGTACATGGCCTTGGCGGCGTCGAAGTCGGGGAAGCGCAACACCGTCAGCCGGGGCGGCTGCCAGTCGCCTTCCAGCACATGCATGCGGCCGCCGCGCACGAGGTATTCACCGCCGAAGGGCTTCACGGCCTCGGGCGCAGAGGCCATGTATTGCTTGAACTGCTCGGGGTCGGTGACCTGCGATTCGACGATCAGGTAGGCGGCGGGCATGGCGCGTTTCTCGGGCGGGGCTCAACAGGAGAAGTCGTTCTCGAGCAGCGGCTGGGTCTTGATCACGCGGTCGAGCGCGACGAGTTGCTCCAGCAGCGCCTTCATGTGCTTCAGCGGCACGGCGTTGGGGCCGTCGCTCAGGGCGTTGGCGGGGTCGGGATGGGTCTCCATGAAGAGACCGGCCACGCCCACGGCCACCGCGGCACGGCTGAGCACCGGGACGAATTCGCGCTGGCCACCCGAACTGGTGCCCTGGCCCCCCGGCAGCTGCACGCTGTGCGTGGCGTCGAAGACCACCGGCGCGCCGGTCTCGCGCATGATGGCCAGGCTGCGCATGTCCGACACCAGGTTGTTGTAGCCGAAGCTCACGCCGCGTTCGCAGGCCATGAACACGTCTTCCGGCAGGCCCTTCTCGCGCGCGGCGGCGCGGGCCTTGTCGATGACGTTCTTCATGTCGTGCGGCGCGAGGAACTGGCCCTTCTTGATGTTCACCGGCTTGCCGCTCTGCGCCACGGCGCGGATGAAGTCGGTCTGCCGGCTGAGGAAGGCGGGGGTCTGCAGCACGTCCACCACGGCGGCCACCGGGGCCACGTGGCTCTCGTCGTGCACATCGGTGAGCACGGGCACGTTCAGCGTCTTCTTGACCTTGGCCAGGATCTCCAGCCCGCGCTCCATGCCCGGGCCGCGGAAGCTGGCGCCGCTGCTGCGGTTGGCCTTGTCGTAGCTGCTCTTGAAGATGAAGGGGATGCCGAGCTCGCGCGTGATCTCCTGCAGCCGGCCGGCCACGTCCATCTGCAGCTGTTCGCTCTCCACCACGCAGGGGCCGCTGATCAGGAAAAACGGCTTGTCGATGCCGACGTCGAAACCGCAGAGCTTCATGCTGCCGCCTGGGTGGTGGTGCCGGCCGTGCGCGCGTGCTGGTCGAGCGCGGCCTTCACATAGCTGGTGAACAGCGGGTGCCCGCCCCAGGGCGTGCTCTTGAACTCGGGATGAAACTGCACGCCTACGAACCAGGGGTGCACGCTCTGCGGCAGCTCGACGATCTCGGTGAGCTTTTCGGCCTGCGTCAGCGCACTGATCACCAGGCCCGCAGACTGCAGGCGGTCGAGGTAGTTGACGTTGGCTTCATAACGGTGGCGGTGGCGTTCCGTCACCACCGGGCCGTAGATCTGGTGCGCCAGCGTGCCGGCCTTCACGTCGCTGCTCTGGGCGCCCAGGCGCATGGTGCCGCCCAGGTCGGAGCTGGCGCTGCGCTTCTGGATGCTGCCGTCGCGGTCTTGCCACTCTTCGATGAGGGCGATGACGGGGTGCGGGCATTGCGGCTCGAACTCGGTGCTGTTGGCGCCGGCCAGGCCCGCCACGTGGCGCGCGTATTCGATGGTGGCCACCTGCATGCCCAGGCAGATGCCGAGGTAGGGGATCTTGTGCTCGCGGGCGTACTGCACCGCGACGATCTTGCCTTCCACGCCACGCTGGCCGAAGCCGCCGGGCACGAGGATGGCGTCAAACGCGGCCAGCTGCGAAGCCGTCTGCGGCGTCAGCGTCTCGGCGTCGACGTACTCGATCTCCACCTTGGCGTGGTTGTGGATGCCGGCGTGGCGCAGCGCCTCGTTCAGGCTCTTGTAGCTGTCGGAGAGCTCGGTGTACTTGCCGCACATCGCGATCTTCACCGTGGCGCGCGGGTGCTCCACCTCGTGCACGAGGCTGTCCCAGCGCTTGAGATCGGCCGGCTTGGTGAGCAGTTGCAGCTTCATGCAGATCAGCTCGTCCAGGCCCTGCTCGTGCAGCAGGCGCGGCACCTTGTAGATGGTGTCCACGTCCCACATGCTGATCACGCCATGGCGCTGCACGTTGGTGAAGAGGCTGATCTTCTCGCGCTCGTCGTCGGGGATGGGGCGGTCGGCGCGGCACAGCAGCACGTCGGGCTGGATGCCGATCTCGCGCATCTTCTGCACCGTGTGCTGCGTGGGCTTGGTCTTCAACTCACCGGCGGCAGCGATGTAGGGCACGTAGGTCAGGTGCACGAAAGCGCTGTTCGTCGGGCCCATCTTCAGGCTCATCTGGCGCACCGCTTCCAGGAAGGGCAGGCTCTCGATGTCGCCGACCGTGCCGCCGATCTCGACGATGGCGACATCCAGATCTGCGCTGGCACCGCGCTTGACGAATTCCTGGATCTCGTTGGTGACGTGCGGGATCACCTGCACCGTCTTGCCGAGGTAGTCGCCCCGGCGCTCCTTCTCCAGCACCGACTTGTAGATCTGGCCGGTGGTGAAGTTGTTGCTCTTCTTCATCCGCGTCGTGATGAAGCGCTCGTAGTGGCCGAGGTCGAGGTCGGTTTCTGCGCCGTCGTCGGTGACGAAGACCTCACCGTGCTGGAAGGGGCTCATGGTCCCCGGGTCGACGTTGAGGTAGGGGTCCAGCTTGATGAGGGTGACCTTCAGGCCACGCGACTCGAGGATGGCCGCCAGCGACGCCGCCGCGATGCCCTTGCCCAGCGAGGACACCACACCGCCCGTGACGAAAATGAACTTGGTCATTGCGTGCAGCACGGGCCGGTGGCGCGTGCTGTGGTGGGAAATCGTGAGTATATCGGCCGCCCCCTGCGTGCCCGGCCTGAACCCCCTGCCGGCCGGCCGTCAGGGCACGCTCAGCCTCGTGCGCTAGCATCCCGCCTGCTTGCACCAGGTGCCTGCCGTTCCGTTCAG
Organism: Rubrivivax rivuli; assembly: GCF_004016505.1. Lineage (GTDB taxonomy): Bacteria > Pseudomonadota > Gammaproteobacteria > Burkholderiales > Burkholderiaceae_C > Rubrivivax > Rubrivivax rivuli. The sequence continues at coordinate 266,016 of NZ_SACR01000004.1, forward strand.
GGCGGCGGGTTAAACGGGAAGCCGGTGAGGAGGGTCTGGACCGCAGACCTCGTCCGATTCCGGCGCTGCCCCCGCAACGGTCAGCGAGGAGCGCACTGCACGACAGCCACTGGGCCTGCGTCGAAAGACCGCAGGGCTGGGAAGGCGCAGTGGGCCTCCGGGGTTGAATCGACCCCGGCACTCGCGAGCCCGGATACCGGCCTGATGCGATGGGAGCTGGCGTTGCGGAGGGCAGCGCGGGCCGGAGAGCCTGCAAGGGCGTGCATCTGCACGCCCCGCCGGGCGTCTGGCCTTCCTTGCCTTCAGCGATGCCTGCGCATTCGGTTCATGTCCGCGCGGGGTGCGCGGCTGGAGGTTTCACTTGTCTCTCCTTCGCTTCACGCGTCGCGCCACAGCGCCGCTGGTTTTCGCTTCCTCTTTGCTGGCCCTGTCGGCCGGCGCCCAGACGGCCCAGCAGGTCACCGTCACGGCCACGCGGGTGCCCACGCCCGTGAACCAGCTCGCGGCCGAGGTCACGGTCATCGACCGCGCCGCCATCGAGCGCAACGAGGGCCGCACCCTCGTTGAACTGCTCGCGCAGCAGGCCGGCCTGCAGTTCGCCAGCAACGGCGGCCTGGGCAAGACGGCCTCGCTCTTCATCCGCGGGCTCGAATCGCGCCACACGCTGCTGCTGGTGGACGGCGTGCGCGTCGGCTCGGCCACGGTGGGCACGCCTTCGCTGGACAACCTGCCGCTGGAGGCGGTGGAGCGCATCGAGATCGTGCGCGGGCCGATGTCCTCGCTGTACGGCAACGGCGCCCTCGGCGGCGTGGTGCAGGTCTTCACGCGCCAGGCTCCGCAGGGCTTGAGCGCCAATGCCAAGGTCTCGGCCGGCTCCAACAGCTACGGCCAGTTGGCCGCCGGCGTGGGCTACGGCGAACGTGTGTTCGACGTGGCCGTGCAGGCCCAGCACACCGACACGCGCGGCATCTCGGCCACCAACCCGAACGTCCCCTTCGGCAGCTACAACCCCGACCGTGATGGCTTTCGCCAGAGCGGGGGCAGCCTGCGCCTGGGCTGGCGCCCGGCCGGTGATTGGCGCGTGGAACTGCTGGGGCTGCACAGCACGGGCCTGACGCGCATCGACGACGGCCCCGGCGCCGACGCGCGCGCCGAGCTGCTCAACGAGATCGTCACGCTCTCGGCGCGCGGCAGCGTGCTGCCGGGTTGGAAGACGCGCCTGTCCTTGAGCGAGAGCACCGACGCCTACGACACCCTGGCCAGCGCGAGCGCCTTCGCCAGCCTGGGCACCATCCAGACGCGCACCCGCCAGGCGAGCTGGGAGAACACCACCGCCACGCCGCTGGGCACGGCGCTGGTGCTGATCGAACGCACCAGCGAAAAGGTGGCCCGCCCCGGCGCGCCCTTCTCGGTGAGCGAGCGCGACATCGACGCGCTGGCGCTCGGCCTGAACGGCAATGCCGCCGCCCACAGCTGGCAGGCCAGCCTGCGCCGCGACCGCAACTCGCAGTTCGGCGGCATCACCACCGGCGCGCTGGCCTATGCCTACGCGCTCACGCCGGCGTGGCAGCTGGGGGCCAGTTACGGCACCAGCCAGACACTGCCCAGCTTCAACCAGCTGTACTTCCCCGGCTTCGGCAGCCCCACGCTGCAGCCCGAGGAAGGAAAACACGCCGAGCTCAGCGTGCGCTACAGCGTGGGTGAGCACCACCTGCGCGCGGCCTGGTACGACTACCGCTACCGCGGCTTCATCAGCAGCGGCCCGCAGCCGGTGAACCTGCCGAAGGTGGCCATCGACGGCCTGAGCCTCAGCTACGAAGGCCGCTGGCGCGAGCTGGATCTCACCGCCAGCTACGACCACACCGACCCGCGCAACGCCACGGTGGGCAACGCCAACTTCGGCAAGCAGCTGGTGCGGCGCGCCAAGCAGGCGCTGCGGCTGGGCGTGGACTGGGAGGGCGGGCCCTGGAGCGCCGGCGCCACGCTGGCGGCCTTCTCGCACCGCTTCGAGAACGCGGCCAACACCACGCGCCTGGGCGGCTACGGCACGCTCGACCTGCGCGGCGAATGGGCTTTCACGCCCCAGGCCCGCCTCGGCCTGCGAGTGAACAACCTGGGTGACAAGGCCTACAGCACCGTGCTCGGTTACGACCAGCCGGGCCGCCAGGCCTTCGTCACCCTGCGCTGGGTGATGCGGTGATGCCTGCAGCCTTCGCACGGTGGGCGGCGCGCGCGCGCAGCGCGCTGCTGGTGGCCATGCTCGCGCCGCTGGCCGGCGCGGGCTGGGCGCAGCCCTTGAGCGTGGTGGACGACCGCGGCCGCACGGTGGTGCTGCCGGCGCCGCCGCAGCGCGTGGTGTCGCTGGTGCCCTCGTTGACGGAAGCGGTGTGTGCGCTGCAGGCCTGCGGCCGCCTGGTGGGCACCGACCGCTTCTCGAACTGGCCTGCCAGCGTGCGCACGCTGCCCAAGCTGGGCGGGCTGGAAGACACGCAGATCGAGCGGCTGGTGGCGCTGAAGCCCGACCTGGTGCTCACGGCCACCTCTTCGCGCGCCAACGACCGCCTGGAGGCCCTGGGCCTGCGCGTGGTGGCGCTGGAGCCCCGCACGCTGCAGGACACCGAGCGCGTGCTCGGCCAGCTGGGCCGCGCGCTGGGCGATGCCGCCGCCGGCCCGGCGCTGTGGCAGCAGCTGCAGCAGCGCATCGGGGCGGCCGCCGCGCGCGTGCCGGCGGCGCTGCGCGGGCAGAAGGTCTACTTCGAGGTGGCCTCGGCGCCCTACGCGGCGGGCGAGGTCTCGTTCGTGGGCGAACTGCTCGCGCGCCTGGGCGTCGGCAACGTGGTGCCGGCCGCGATGGGGCCCTTCCCGAAGCTGAACCCCGAGTTCGTGGTGCGGGCGCAGCCCGACATCGTGATCGGCACCGCGCGCGCCGTGGCCGAGATGCCGGCCCGCCCGGGCTGGGGTGCGCTGCGTGCACTGCAGCAGGGCCGCGTCTGCGGCTTCGCCAGCGAACCTTGGGACACCCTCGTGCGCCCCGGCCCGCGCCTGGCCGAAGGCGCTGAGCTGCTGGCCGATTGCCTGGCCGGGCTGCCGCCAGCCGCTGCGCAGGCCCGCTGAGCCCCACGCCCGCCATGCACGCCCCCATCCCCGCCCCCGCCAACCGCCTGCCCCATGCGCCCGCGCTGCGCCGGCCGGCGTGGGCGCTGGCGCTGGCCCTGGCCGGGCTGGCCGGGCTGCTGGTGCTGTGCGGCCTGGCGGCGGGCAGCGAGGGCTGGTCGCTGCAGTGGCTGGGCGGCTGGGCGGCGGTTGACAACCCGGCCGCGGCCGAATGGGCGCTGGTGCTCGACATCCGCGCCCCGCGCACGCTGGGCGCGCTGCTCACTGGCGGCCTGCTGGGCCTGGCCGGCGCCATCGCGCAGGGCCTGTTCCGCAACCCGCTGGCCGACCCCTACCTGCTCGGCTCGGCCGCCGGGGCCGGCCTGGGCGTGGTGCTGGTGCTCGCTGCCGGCGGCGCCCTGGGCCACTACATCGGCCTGGCCACGGCCAGCAGCCTGCTGCGCGTGGGCCTGGTGGGCGCGGCCTTCGCCGGCGCGGTGCTGGGCGTGCTGCTCACGCTGCTGCTGGCCCGCGGCACCGGGCGGCCCATGGTGCTGCTGCTGGCAGGCGTGGTGGTGGGCATCCTGCTGTCGTCGGTGTCTGAACTGGTGACGCTGGTCTCGCCCGAGGCGCTGCGCGGCAAGCAGATCTTCATGCTCGGCAGCACCTCGTTCCTGGGCTGGCCCGGCAGCGCGGTGCTGGGCGGCGTGCTCCTGCCGGCCGCGGTGCTGGCCTGGCGCTACGCCCGCGCGCTGGATGCGCTGGTGCTGGGCGAAGACAGCGCAGCCAGCCTCGGCCTGCCCCTGCGTCGCGCGCGCCTGCTGCTGGTGCTGCTGATGGCGCTGGCCACCGGCACCGCCGTGGCGCAGGCCGGCCTGGTGGCCTTCGTGGGCCTGGTGGCGCCGCACCTCGTGCGCCGGGTGGTGGTGGTGACGCACGGCCCGCTGCTGCTGCTGTCGGCCGCGGCCGGCGGCGTGCTGCTGCTGGCCGCCGACGTGGCCGCGCGCAGCGTGATGGCGCCGCAAGAGTTGCCGGTGGGCGTGCTCACCGCGGTGCTGGGCGGCGTGTACCTGATGGTGCTGCTGCGGCACCGCCAGCGGGGCCTTCTGTGAGCCTTGCCGTGAGTGCGCCGCCGCTGCGCGCCGAGGGCCTGGGCCTGCAGCTCGGCGGCCGGCGCGTGCTGGACGGCGTGTCGCTCACGCTGCAGCCCGGGCAGTGGGTGGCCGTGGTCGGGCCCAACGGCGCGGGCAAGAGCACGCTGCTCTCGCTGCTGGCCGGGCTGCGCACGCCCGATGCCGGGCGCGTGTGGCTGCGGGGCCGCGCGCTGGGCACGCTCTCGGCGCGCGAGCGTGCGCAGGCGCTGGCCTGGCTGTCGCAGCAGGGCGAGGCCGAGGGTGACATCGCCGTGCACGACGTGGTGCGCCTGGGCCGCCTGCCGCGCCACGGGCTCTTCGGCGCGCCCGACGCCAGCGACGAAGCCGCCGTGCAGGCCGCGCTGGCCGAGACCGAAACCTTGGCCTTCGCGCGGCGCCGGCTGAACGAACTCTCGGGCGGCGAGCGCCAGCGTGTGCTGCTGGCGCGCGCGCTGGCCGTGCGGGCCCCGGTGCTGCTGCTGGACGAACCCACCACCCACCTCGACGCCCCGCACCAGCGCGCCGTGCTGCGCGGCCTGGCGGCGCGTGCGCGCCAAGGCGCGGCCGTGATGGCCGTGCTGCACGACCTGACGCTGGCGCTGGCCGCCGACCGCGTGCTGGTGATGGACCAGGGCCGCATCGTGGCCGACGGCGCGCCGGCCGATCCGGCCTTGCGCGCGGCGCTGGCGCAGGTGTTCGAACACGCCTTCAGCATCGAAGCCCTCACCGTGGCCGGCCAGCCGCGCTGGGCCGTGGTGCCGGCCTTGTGAAAGCACGCCCATGACCCGCACCCTCATCGTCTGGGGCACCACCAGCGGCGCCGGCAAGAGCTGGCTGGCCACCGCGCTGTGCCGCGTGGCGGTGCGCCGCGGCCTGAACGTGGCGCCCTTCAAGGCGCAGAACATGAGCAACAACGCGCGTGTGGTGGCTTGCGGCGAGCCGGGCGACGTGGGTGGCGAGACCTGGGGCGAGATCGGCTCGGCGCAGTACTTCCAGGCCCTGGCGGCGCGCGTGCGCCCGCACACCGACATGAACCCGGTGCTGCTCAAGCCCGAGGCCGACACCGCCAGCCAGGTGGTGGTGCACGGCCGCGCCCGCGCCGACCTGAAGACGCTGCCCTGGCGCGAACGCAGCGCGCTGCTGGCCGTGGAGGCGCAACGCGGCTTCGAGCGCCTGGCCGCGCGGCACGAGCTCGTCGTGGTGGAAGGCGCGGGCTCGCCGGCCGAGATCAACCTTGCGCCGCAGGACTACGTGAACCTCGGCACCGCACGCTGGGCTGCGGCCGCCGGGCCCGCGGCGGCGCTGCTGGTCAGCGACATCGACCGCGGCGGCAGCTTTGCGCACTGCTACGGCACCTGGGCGCTGTTGCCCGACGACGTTCGGCCGCTGTTGCAGGGCTTCGTCCTCAACCGCTTCCGCGGCGACGCTGGGCTGCTGGCCCCGGGCCCGCAGCAGCTGCAGGCGCTGACCGGCGTGCCGCTGGCCGGCGTGCTGCCCTTGCGGCGTGGCCACGGCCTGCCGGAAGAAGACGGGCTGCTGCACCCGGACGAAGCCAGCGGTGCAGCGGCAGCGGCGCCTGTGCGTCTGCGCGTGACGGTGATCGCGCCACCGCACATCAGCAACCTCGACGAGTTCCTGCCGCTGGCGCGTGTGCCGGGCTTGCGCCTGCGCTGGGCGCGCACGCCGGCCGAAGCCGAGGGCGCCGATTGGCTGGTGCTGCCCGGCAGCAAGCAGGCCAGCGGCGACCTGGCCTGGCTGCGCGCGCAAGGGCTGGACCGCACGCTGCAGGCGCACGCCGCCGCCGGCCGGCCGGTGCTGGGCGTGTGCGGCGGCCTGCAGCTGCTGGGCCTGAGCCTGCACGACCCCGAAGGCCACGACGGCCAGCGCGTCGAGCACCTGCCCGGGCTGGGGCTGCTGCCGCTGCACACGCATTTCGGGCCTGCCAAGCGCCTGCGCGCCGCGCCCGTGTGCTTCACCGAAGCCCACGGCCCCTGGGCCGCGCTGGCGGGCGTGCAGGCCCAGGGCTACGAGATCCGTTGCGGCCGCACGCAGGCCGCCGGTGCACAGGCCGTGCTGCACGACGCGCAAGGCCAGCCCATCGGCTGGCAGCAAGGCCCGGTGCTGGGCGTCTACGCGCACGGCCTCTTCGAGCAGAGCGCGGTGCTGCGCGCGCTGTTCGGCGCCGAGGTGCCGACGCTGAACCAGGCCTGCGACACCGTGGCCGATCTCGTCGAAGAACACCTGGATGCCGCGCTGCTGCGGCGCCTGCTGGGGCGCTGAGGCATGGCCACCCCCACCGGCCCGCAGCGCATCGTCTGCCTCACCGAAGAAACCACCGAGTGGCTCTACCTGCTGGGGGAAGAGGCGCGCATCGTCGGCATCAGCGGCTACACGGTGCGGCCGCGGCGGGCGCGGCAGGAGAAGCCGCGTGTCAGCGCGTTTCTCGACGGCAAGATCGACCAGATCGTGGCGCTGCAGCCCGACCTGGTGATCGGCTTCAGTGACATGCAGGCCGCGCTGGCCGACAAGCTCATCCGCGCCGGGCTCAACGTCTTCATCACCAACCAGCGCAGCGTGGCCGAGATCTTCGCCACGCTGCGCCTGGTGGCGGGCCTGGTGGGCGCCTCCGACCGCGCCGAAGCCTGGATCGCGGCCTGCCAGGCCGAACACGCCCGCATCGCCGCCGTGGCCGCCACCTGGCCGCGCCGGCCGCGCGTGTACTTCGAGGAGTGGGACGAGCCGATGATCAGCGCCATCCGCTGGGTGTCGGAGCTGCTGGCCACGGCCGGCGGCGACGACATCTTCCCGGAGCTGGCCGTGCAGAACCTGGGCAAGCACCGCGTGGTGGCCGAGGCCCTGGCGCCGGCACAGCGCGCGCCCGACGTGATCATCGGCTCGTGGTGCGGCAAGAAGTTCCGCCCCGAGAAGGTGGCGGCGCGGCCGGGCTGGGCCGGGGTGCCGGCGGTGCAGCACCGCCGGCTGCACGAGATCAAGAGCTGCGACATCCTGCAGCCGGGCCCCGCGGCGCTGACCGACGGCCTGGCGCAGATGCACGCGTTCTGCGCGGCCTGGGCGGCAGACGCTGCCCGCTGACGGGCCGGTGCTGGCGTCGATTCATCGGCCTTCCTCTGCGCTTCATCGCAAGCGTGTGGTGGCGGGCGGCGTGTCTGCCGAAGATAAGTCCATCGCAGCCTGAAACCCGCACCAAGGACCACCGCCATGAACACCCGCCCCGCCCACCGCCTCTTCTCCGTCTTCTTCGCCGCCGTGCTGACCTTCGGCCTCTTCGGCGTGGTCGACCAGTTGGCCCAGCCCGACAGCGCCACCGCTCAGTTCGCCGAGCAGGCGCCGGCCCACCGCGCCTGAAGGCCGCGCATGAAGACGCTGCTCGTCTTCTTCGTCTGGTGCGCGCTTTTCGTGCTGAGCTGGCCCGTGGCGCTGCTGGCGCTGGTGCTGGCGCCGCTGATCTGGCTGATCACGCTGCCGCTGCGGCTGATCGGCATCGTTTTCGAAGGTGTGTTCGCGCTGCTGCGCGCCATCGTGCTGCTGCCGGCACGGCTGCTCGGGCACCGACCCTGAAAGAGCGGCCCGGCTTCAGCCCCTCAAGTGGCAGGCCACCTGGTGGCTGTTGTCGCCGCCCACGGCTTTCAGCACCGGCTTCTCCACGTCGCACAGCCCCTTCTTCGCGATGGGGCAGCGCGTGTGGAAGTGGCAGCCCGAAGGCGGCTTGATGGGGCTGGGCACATCGCCCAGCAGCGGGATGCGCGCGCGTTTCACCGCGGGGTCTGGAATCGGCACCGCCGACAGCAGCGCCTCGGTGTAGGGGTGCTGCGGGTTGGTGTACAGCGCCTGGGCCGGCGCGATCTCGACGATGCGCCCCAGGTACATCACCGCCACGCGGTGGCTGATGTGTTCCACCACGCTCAGGTCGTGGGCGATGAACATGTAGCTCAGGCCGAACTGGTCGCGCAGGTCTTCCAGCAGGTTGATCACCTGGGCCTGGATCGAGACGTCCAGCGCACTCACCGCCTCGTCGCAGACGATGAGCTTGGGGCTGACCGCCAGCGCGCGCGCGATGCCGATGCGCTGGCGCTGGCCGCCTGAGAACTCGTGCGGAAAGCGCCGCAGGTGGTCGGCGCTCAGGCCCACGGTTTCCAGCAGCTGCACCGTGCGGTCTTCCTGTTCACGCGCCGTCTTCGTGAGCTTGTGGATGGTGAGCGCCTCGCCGACGATGGCCGCCACCGTCATGCGCGGGTTCAGGCTCGCGTACGGGTCCTGGAAGATGATCTGCATGTCGCGCGCCAGCGCACGCAGCTCCCGTTTGCTGGCGGCGCTGACGCTCTTCCCCGCGAACGTCACTTCGCCCGCGGTGGGCTCGATCAGCCGCAGGATGCAACGGCCCGTGGTGCTCTTGCCGCAGCCGCTTTCGCCCACCACGCCGAGCGTCTCGCCCTGGCCGATCTCGAAGCTCACGCCGTCGACGGCGTGCACCTTGTCGACGACGCGGCCGAAGAGGCCGCCGGTGATGGGGAAGTGTTTGACCAGGCCCTCGACCTTGAGCAGCGGCGCGTGGGTGGGGGCAGTGACAGGCGCGTTCATGCAGGCACGCTCTCAAGAATGCAGGCCACCTTGTGGCCATGGCCGATGTCACGCAGCGGCGGTGTGCTCGCCGTGCAGGCGGGGCTGGCGTGTCTGCAACGCGGCGCGAAGCGGCAGCCTTCAGGCAGGCCGCCGCTGACCGGCGCCACGAGCTTGGGCACCGTGCCGGCAATCGCCTCCAGCCGCGTCTTTTGCGTGGCGGCGGTGTCGATGCGCGGGATGCTGCGGATCAGCCCCTGCGTGTAGGGGTGCCGCGGCCGCGCGAAGAGCTCGGCCACGGGCGCTTCTTCCACCACACGCCCGGCGTACATCACCACCACGCGCTGCGCCACCTCGGCCACCACGCCCATGGCGTGGGTGATGAGCATCACGGCCAGGCCGCTTTCGGCCTTCAACTCGGCCAGCAGGTCGAGGATCTGCGCCTGGATGGTGACGTCCAGCGCCGTGGTGGGCTCGTCGGCAATCAGCAGCTTCGGGTTGCAGGCCAGGGCCATGGCGATCATCACGCGCTGGCGCATGCCGCCGCTGAACTGGTGCGGGTAGTCGTTGACACGCCGCTCGGACGTGGGGATGCGCACGCGGCGCATCATCGCTATCGCCCGATCCTTTGCATCGGCCTTGCTCAGGCCTTCGTGCAGCCGCACGCTCTCGGCGATCTGCTGGCCCACGGTGTAGACCGGGTTCAGGCTCGTCATCGGCTCCTGGAAGACGATGGCGATTTCCTTCGCGCGGATCTTTTCCATCTCGGCCGCGGGCAGCGGCACGAGGTCGCGGCCTTGCCACATCACGCGGCCGGCGACGATCTTGCCCGGCGGCATGTCGATGAGCTTCATCACCGTCTTGGCGGTGACGCTCTTGCCGCAGCCGCTTTCGCCCACCACGCAAAGTGTTTCGCCGGCGTCGAGCGTCATGTCGACGCCGTCCACCGCGTGCAGCCAGCCGTCGTCGGTCTTGAAATGGGTCTTGAGCCCTTGGATCTCCAGCAGCGCCATCACATGACTTTCCGCGGATCGAGCGCGTCACGCAGACCGTCGCCGATGAAGTTGATCGTCAGCACCGTCAGGAAGATGGCCAGGCCCGGGAACAGGGCCCAGTGCGGCGCGATGTCCAGATAGTCTTTGCTGTCGAAGAGGATGCGGCCCCAGGTCGGGATGTCGGGCGGGAAGCCCAGGCCCAGGAAGCTCAGCGTGCTCTCGGCGATGATGGCCGCGGCCACGTCGATGGTGCCGGCCACGATGACAGGCCCCAGGCTGTTGGGCAGGATGTGGCGTGTCACCTGGCGCGGCGTGCTGGCGCCCAAAGCCCGCGCCGCCTCGACGAACTCTTTCTCGCGCAGGCTGAAGAACTGCGCGCGCACCAGCCGCGCCACCGGCATCCAGCGGAAGCCGCCGATCACCAGCACGATGAGGATGAAGACCCCACCCTCGGGGCCGAAGCTTTCTTTCAGGCTGTCGCGGAAGAGGTAGATCACCAGCAGCAGCAGCGGCAGCTGCGGCAGGCTGAGGAAGAGGTCGGTCAGCCACATCAGCGCGGTGTCGACCCAGCCGCGTGACATGCCGGCGATGGCGCCAATCAGCACGCCCACGAAGATGGCCATCAGCATGGCCGCCAGGCCCACGGCCAGGCTGATGCGGCCGCCATACAGCAGGCGCGCGAAGAGGTCTTGCCCGAGGTCGTCGGTGCCCATGGGGTGGGCGAGGCTGGGCGTGGCCAGGCGCGCGCTGAAGTCGATCTCGTCGATGGCCACCGTCCAGAACAGCGGGCCGAACAAGACCAGCAGCACAAGGGTGCTCAGCAGGCCGAGGCTGAACACGGCCATCTTGTGGCGGCGGAAGCGGCGCCAGGCTTCGGCCCACGGGGAGGTGCTCACGGTCTTGCTTTGTGTCGTGCTCACGGGCGCCTTAGCGGAAGGAGATGCGGGGGTCGAGCCAGCCATAGAGCAGGTCTGCGATCAGGTTGAACAGGATGACCAGGCAACTGAACACGAAGGTCACGGCCATGATCACCGGCGTGTCGTTGCGCAGGATGGCGTCGATCAGCAGGCTGCCGATGCCGGGGATGCGGAAGATTTGCTCGGTGACGATGGCGCCGCCGAACACCGCCGGCATCTGCAGCGCCACCAGCGTCACCACCGGGATGAGCGCGTTGCGCACCACGTGGCGCATCACCACCACACGTTCCTTCAGGCCCTTGCTGCGCGCGGTGGTGACGAAGTCGAGCTTGATGACATCGAGCACGGCGCTGCGCACGTAGCGCATCCAGCTGGCGGCCTGGAAGAGCCCCAGCACCATCACCGGCATGATGGATTGCTGGATGTGCAGCCACCACCATTCCCAGCCGGTGGCGTCGATGTCGGCGCGGTAGACGAAGGGCAGCCAATCGAGCGTGATGGAAAACAGCAGGATCAGCAGGATGCCGCTGAAGAAGGTGGGCAGCGAGAAGCCCACGAAGGCCAGCGTGCTGAAGATGCGGTCGAACCACGAGTAGGGCTTGACGGCCGAGATGATGCCGATGGGCAGCGCGATCAGCAGCGCCACCACCTGCGAGGCGCCGATGACGGCCAGCGTGACGGGCACGCGCTGCAGGATGAGCTGGTCGACATCGACACGGCTGATGAAGCTGTAGCCCCAGTCGCCCTGCAGCATGGCCGCCAGCCAGCGGAAGTAGCGCTGCCAGACGGGGTCGTCCAGGCCGAACTTGGCGCGCAGCATCTGCTTCACCTCGGCCGGCACGTTGGGGTTGGTGGCCAGTTCCTCGAAGGGGTCGCCCGGTGCCAGGGCCAGCACCGTGAAGAGCACGGCGCTGATGCCCAGCAGGCTGGGGATGGCGATGAGGATGCGGCGGAGGAGGTAGGGTCCCATTCAGCCCGCCTTGTGCCAGTAGGCCAGCGAGGCCATGTGGTTGCGCCAGGGCGAAAGCGGTGCCACCAGCTTGAGCGCCATCGCGGCCACCTGGTTGCGCGCCAGCAAGGGGATGACGTAGCCGTCCTTGACCACCAGGTCGTTCATGCGGATGAAGAGCGCCGCGCGCTTGACGGGGTCGAGCTCGCTCTGCGCCGTGCGGTAGAGCGTGTCGTACTCGGCGTTCTGCCAGCGCACCATGTTCTGGCCCAGCCACTTGTTGGCCTGGCTCGCCACCTCCCAGCTGACGAAACACTGCATCAGGTTCTCGGGGTCGGGGTTGCTGACGGTCCAGTTGTAGGTCTGCATGTCGGCGTAGAACTTGCCGTAGGTGTCGGGGTTGCCCGTGTCGGACGAGAAGAAGACGCTGCTGGGCACGGCTTTCAACTCCAGCTGGATGCCGGCCTTGCCCGCGGCCTGCTTCACCACCGCCTGCGTGCTCTGGCTGGTGGCCACCACCGCGCCCTGGAACAGCAGGTTGAGCTTGCGCCCGTTCTTCACGCGCACGCCGTCGGGGCCGGGCTTCCAGCCCGCGGCATCGAGCAGGGCCTTGGCCTTCTCGATGTTGTACTCGGGTGCCGGCAACGGGCTGCGGTAGCGCGCCGGGTTGTTGACGAAGTTCGAGGTCGCCTGGCCCTGGCGGCCGTAGATGAAGCGCTGGATACCGGCACGGTCGATCAGGTGGCCGATGGCCTCGCGCACTGGGGCCTCGCTGAAGATGGGGTGGCGCGTCTTTGCGTGCGAGCGCTCGCCGTCCACGGTCTGCGCCGGGTCGGTGAAGTTCAGGTAGATGGCCTGCGTGGCGCTGCCGGTGGCGATGTGCAGGCGGCCCTTGCCCGCCGTTTCCAGCCGCACGAGCACGTCCTCGGGCAGGCTCAGGCCACCGGCGAAGTCGTAGTCGCCGGTCTGCAGCACGGCACGCGCGGCGCTGGTGGCATCACCGCCGGCCTTGAGCTCCAGGCTGTCGAAGTAGGGCCGGTTCGGCAGGTGATAGTTCCTGTTCAGCGCGCCGCGCAGCAGGTCGGCCGGGCGGAACTCCACGAAGGTGTAGGGCCCCGTGCCCACCGGGCGGTTGTTGTTCGGCGCCTCGCGCGACTTGTTGCCGCTGTAGGCCGCGAACAGGTGGCGCGGGATGAGGAAGACGCCTGCGTATTGCCCGGGCCAGAAGGGCCGCGGCCGGTCGAAGACGACGCGCACGGTGTGCGTGTCGACCTTCTCCATCTTGAGGCCTTCGTAATTGCCGGCCGTCACCGCTGCGGTGGCGGGGTCGGTGGCGTACTGCCAGTTGAAGACCACGTCGTCGGCGGTGAAGGGCTGGCCGTCGTGCCAAGTCACGCCCCTCTTCAGCTTCCACACCACGCTCTTGCCATCGGCCGCCAGGCCGCCGTTGGCGCGGCTGGGCACCTCGGCTGCCAGCACCGGGCTGAGGTTGCCCTCGGCATCGAACTCGGCCAGCGGCTCGTAGAAGATGCGCGCGCCGGTGTTGTCCTTCAGGCCGGTGGCGAAGTGCGGGTTCAGCAGCGTGGGGCCTTGCCACTCCAGCAGGCGCAGCAGGCCGCCGCCGCCGCGCTGGGTGGGCTTGAAGCCGTCGGCAGGCTGGGCTTGTGCAACGCCAGCATCCCACAGCATCAGTCCGGCCAGCGGCGCGGCGATGCCGAAACCCGCCAGGCGCTGCACGAAGGCCCGGCGCGGCAGCTGGCCGCTCTGCACCTGGGCCAGCCAGGTGCGCAGGGTGGCCTCGTTGGCGGCGCAGTTCGAATCGGACATGTGCATCACGCCTCGCGGTACCAGTGCGGCAGGCCCGAGAAATCGAGGTCCCAACCCGTCAGCGTGACGGCCATCTTCGCGCCCACACCGCGCACGCGCGTGCGGCTGGAGATCGGAATGATCGCGAAGTCCTGCACCGGCAGGTCGTTGAGCTTGATGAAGAGCGCGGCGCGCTTGATGGGGTCGAGCTCCAGTTCCGCCTGCGCGTAGGTGCTGTCGTACTCGGGGTTGCGGTAGCGCGAGATGTTCCGGCCCTGCCACTTGTTGGCCTTGCTGCTGGCCTCGCGGCTGAGGTACTGGTCCATCAGGCGCTCGGGGTCGGGCTGGTTCATCGTGGTCGTGTACATCTGCATGTCGGCGTAGAACTTGCCGTAGGTGTCGGGGTTGCCGACATCGCTGCTGAAGAACACGCTGCCCGAGATGGACTTCAGCTCCAGCTCGATGCCGGCCTTGCCGCAGGCCTGCTTGATGATGGCCTGGGCCTTCTGGCGCGTGGCGTTCGTGCTGGTCTGGAAGAGCAGGCGCAGCGGCTTGCCGTTCTTCTCGCGCACGCCGCCGCGGCCGCGTTTCCAGCCCGCCGCATCGAGCAGCTGGTTGGCCTTGTCGATGTTGAACTCGACCTTGTTGTTGGGGCTGCGGAAACGCGCCGGGTTGTTCAGGAAGTTGGCCGTGGCCGCACCGCCGCGGCCGTAGATGAAGTCTTGAATGGATTTGCGGTCGCACAGCAGCGCCATCGCTTCGCGCACGGCGCGGTCGGAGAAAGCGAAGTGCTGCGTCTTCAGGCTGCTGCGCTCGCCATCGACCTCGGTGTTGGGGTCGGTGGGGTTGAGCTGCACGAACTCGACGTCGCCGCTGGGCAGGAAGATGGCCTGGCCCTTGCCGCCGGCTTCCATGCGCTTGAGGATCTCGTCTTCCACCAGCAGGTTCCAGGCGAAGTCGTACTCGCCGGTCTGCAGCACCGCGCGGGCCGCGCTGGGCGCGTCGCCGCCGCCTTTGACCTCGATGGTGTCGAAGTAGGGCCGGTTGGGCATGTGGTAGTTCGCATTCAGCTTGCCGCGCACGATGTCGCCCGGCTTGAACTCCACGAAGACGTAAGGCCCCGTGCCCACGGGTGCCAGGTTGGCCGGTGCCTCGCGCGACTTCGCGCCCGAGAAGGAGGCAAAGTGGTGCCTGGGCAGCACCATGCCCTCGGTGGCGCAGAAGGCCGTGGCCCAGAAAGGCGTGGGCTTGGGGAAGGTGACGCGGATGGTGTGGCTGTCGACCTTCGTGACGGTCACGTCCTTGTAGATGCCCTGCGTCACGGCGGCGGTGGCCGGGTCGCGTGCGAACTCCCAGGTGAAGACGCAGTCGTCGGCGGTGAAGGGCTTGCCGTCGTGCCAGGTCACACCCTTCTTGAGCTTCCAGACGACGCTGCGGCCGTCGGCACTGAGCCCGCCGTTCTCGCGCGTGGGCAGCTCGGCGGCGAGCACGGGCACGAGGTTGGCATCGCGGTCCCAGCTGGCCAGGGGCTCGTAGAAGATGCGGCTGGCTTCCTGGTCCTTGGTGCCGCTGGCGAAGTGCGGCTGCAGCAGCGTGGCGCCTTGCCAGGACAGCGTCTTCAGCGCCCCGCCGCCGCCCCGCTTGGTGGGCTTGTAGGGCGGGTTGGCCGCCTGGGCCTGCGCCACGCCGGCGTGCATCAGCAGCATGCCAGCCAGCGGCGCGGCCAGGCCAGCCGCCGCCAGGCGCTGCACGAAAGCGCGGCGCGGCAGCGCGCCTTCGCGCACGGCTTCGATGAGGGAGCGGAGTTCGGTGTCTTGCATTGGAGTGCTCAGGTTCTGTACCAATCTCTGAGAAAACCCATGTCGCCGACCCATGCGGAGACCGGGGCTACCAGCTTGCTGGACACGGCCGCCACGCTGCGGCGCTGGATCACGGGGATGACGGCATGCGTCTGCACCAAGAGGTCGTTCATGCGCACGAACAGCGTGGCGCGCTTGACGGGGTCGAGCTCCCGTTCGGCCTCGCGGAAGAGGCGGTCGAACTCGGGGTTGACGTGGCGCGAGAGGTTGATGCCCGACCACTTGTTGGCCTTCTGCGCCGCCTCCCACGAGACGAAGCGCAGCATCACGCGCGCCGGGTCGATGGTGCCGCCGCCGGTGTACATCTGCAGGTCGGCGTGGAACTTGCCGTAGGTGTCGGGGTTGCCGACATCGGTGCTGAAGAACACCGAGCCGGCAATCGCCTTGATCTCGATCTCCACGCCGGCCTTCTGCGCCGCCTGCTTCACCAGCGCCTGCGTCTTCTGGCGCAGCGCGTTGGTGCTGGTCTGGAACAACAGCTTCAGCGGCCGGCCGTTCTTCTCGCGCAGGCCGCCCTTGCCCTTCTTCCAGCCGGCGCCTTCCAGCAGCGCGGCGGCCTTCTCGGGGTTGAACTCCCACTTCGTGTTCGGGCTGCGGTAGACGGGCGGGTTGTCGACGTAGTTGGCCGTGGCCACGCCGGCACGGCCGTAGATGAATTTCTCGATCGAGGCCTTGTCGACCAGCAGGCTGAGGGCCTGGCGCACCACCGGGTCGCTCAGCACGGGGTGGGGCGCCTTCAGGCTGCTGCGTTCGCCGTCCACCTCGCGGTTCGGGTCGGTGTGGTTGAAGGTGATGAATTCGAGGTCGGCGCCGCCGGGCACGAAGTGGGCGCGGCCCTTGCCACCCGATTCCATCCGCTTGATCAGCTCGTCTTCGACCTGGATGTTCCACGCGAAGTCGTACTCGCCCGTCTGCAGCACCGCGCGCGCGGCGCTCACGGCGTCGCCGCCGCCCTTCATCTCCACGCGGTCGAAGTGCGGGCGGGCGGGGAAGTGGTAGTTCGGGTTCAGCGCGCCCTGCACCAGGTCGCCCGGCTTGAAGGCCACGAACTTGTAGGGCCCGGTGCCCACCGGCGCCAGGTTGGCCGGCGCCTCGCGCGACTTCGCGCCCGTGTACGGCCCGAACACATGCCGCGGCAGGATCTCGCCGCCCGCGCCCACGAAGGTGTGGGCCCAGAAGGGCGTGGGCTGCTTGAAGACGACGCGCACGGTGTGGCTGTCGATCTTCTCCACCGTGCGGTCGAGGTAGTAGCCGATGCTGGTGGCGGCCGTGGCGGGGTTGCCGGCGTACTGCCAGGTGAAGACCACGTCGTCGGCGGTGAAGGGCGTGCCGTCGTGCCACTGCACGCCCTTCTTCAGTTTCCACACCACGCTCCTGCCGTCGCGCGCCACGCCGCCGTTGGCCAGGCTGGGGATCTCGGCCGCCAGCTGCGGCACGAGGCGGCCTTCGTTATCCCAGTCGGCCAGCGGTTCGTAGAAGAGCCGGCTGCCGTCGGTGTCCTTCTGGCCGGTGGTGAAGTGGGGGTTGAGGATGGTCGGGCCCTGCCACCACAGCAGGCGCAGCAAGCCGCCGCCACCGGCCTTGGTGGGCTTGTAGGCGTTGCCGGCCGGTGTGGGCTGGCCTTGGGCCACGCCTGCGGCCAGCAGCAGGCTGCCCGCCGCGGGCGCGCCCAGGCCCAGGGCGGCCAGGCGCTGAACGAAGGCGCGGCGGGGCAGGGCGCCGCGCCGGACCGCTTCAATCCAGCCGCGCAGTTCGGTTTCGGTCATCGTGTTCAGAGGGGAAGGCGCACCCGCAGGTTGTAGCAAGGAACCTGCCACGCCCACCCCGGCATCATCCCCGAGAGATACTCGCGCGATGCCCTGGACGCCCCCGCCGCCCCCTGCTTCAGAGGATGTGCTCGTCGTGCACCGCCCGCCCCCGGGCGTGGCCCTGCGGCCCGTGGTGCTGGATTCGCCACACTCCGGCCACCGCATGCCGCCCGACTTCGGCGCCGTGCTGCCCGAGGCCGCGCTGCGCGACGGTGAAGACTGCCACATCGACGCGCTCTACCGCCCCGCTGCCGAGCGCGGCGTGCCGCTGCTGGCGGCGATGTTCCCGCGCACCTACCTCGACCCCAACCGCCACGCTGCCGACCACGACCCGGCCGTGCTGGCCGAGCCCTGGCCGGGCGAGGTGGTGGCCAGCGGCAAGGCCGCCATCGGCAAGGCCCTGGTGTGGCGCACGCTGGACGACGGGCGCCCGATCTACGCCGCCCCGCTGCCTGTTGCGGCGGTGCAGCACCGCATCACCCACTACCACCGGCCCTACCACGCCACGCTGCGCGCCTTGATGGACGAAGCGCACGCGCGCTTCGGCGTGGTGCACCACATCAACTGCCATTCGATGAACGCCGTGGGCGGCGCCAGCGCGCAGGAAGGTGCGGGCGTGCCGCGCGCCGACATCGTGCTGGGCGACCGCGACGGCAGCACCTGCCACCCCGCGTTCACGGCCCTGGTGCGCGAGGTGATGCAGGGCTTCGGCTACAGCGTGAAGGTCAACGACCCCTTCAAGGGCGTGGAGCTTGTGCGCGCCTACGCCGACCCGGCCCGCGGCCGCCACTGCCTGCAGCTGGAGATCAACAAGCGCCTCTACATGGACGAAGGCACGCTGCAGAAGACAGCGAACTTCGCTGTGCTGCAGGGCCAGCTGATGCAGCTGCTCGATGCCGTGCACGCCGCTTTCCACGCCTGATACCCCCGCCTGACCCCGAGCCCCGCCATGCCCGACACCCTGCCCCCCGTTGAACTGCAAGCCCCCGACATCAGCCGCTGGCGCGAAGGCAACACGCCCGTGCCTTACGTGCACGTGCTGCAGGGCGCACAGCCCGGCCCGAAGGTGATGGTGCAGGCGCTGACGCACGGCAACGAGATCTGCGGCGCCATCGCGCTGGACTGGCTGCTGCAGCAGGTGGCGCAAGGCTGGCGCCCGGCGGCCGGCACGCTGACGCTGGCCTTCGCCAACGTGCAGGCCTATGCGCGCTTCGACCCGGCCGACCCCTACCCCTCGCGCTGCGTCGACGAGGACTACAACCGCGTCTGGGACGACGCCGAGCTCGACGGCCCGCGCGACAGCGTGGAACTGCGCCGCGCGCGGCTGCTGCGGCCCTATGTCGACGAGGCCGATCTGCTGCTCGACATCCACAGCATGGGCGAGCCCTGCCGCCCGCTGATGGTGTGCGGGCGCGTGGACAAGAACGCGGCCTACGCACGCGAACTGGGCGTGCCGGGCGACCTGCTCATCGACACCGGCCACCCCGCCGGCCTGCGCATGATCGACCGCGGTGGCTTCGGCGACCCGGCCAGCCCCAAGAAGGCGCTGCTCATTGAGTGCGGCCAGCACTGGGAGCGGGCGGCCGCCGACGTGGCCATCGACACCCTGGTGCGTTTTCTCGGCCTCACCGGTGCGGCCGCGCCGGGCTGGGTGCAGTCCCACACGCGTGTGCAGCCGCCGGCGGTGCAGCACCTGGTGCGCGTGACCGAGCCGGTGGTGGCGCGCAGCCGGCTGTTCTGCTTCCTGGTGCCGACCGTGGGGCTGTCGGTCATTCCCAAGGCCGGCACGCGCATCGCGCAGGACGGCGAGCACGTGTGGCTCACGCCCTACGACGACTGCGTGCTGGTGATGCCCGGCACGCGCAACCTCAAGCCCGGCGGCACGGCCGTGCGGCTGGGGCGCTTCGAGGCCTGAAGCGACCGGCGCTCAGTCGACGCCGCGCGTGTCCACGCGCACCAGCGTGAGCCTGGTGCCGCCCGCCGCCAGCTTTTCGATGGCGACGATGCGCTGCTGCGCGCGCTGGCCCAGCTTGAACAGCGCGGCACCGGGCTTGGCGCGGTCGCTGCCGCAGCGCAGCACCTGCTTGTCGGCCTGCTTGTCGGGCAGCGGGGCTGGGTCGGCCGGGCCGTTGGCGCTGCAGTCCAGCACCGGGCCCAGGCGGGGCAGCTGCTCGCGGTACCAGGCGGCCACGGCCTCGACGCTGTCGCTGCTGCGCAGCTTCAGGGTGTTCACCTGCACGCCGAAGACGCCGAAGTTCACGCCGATGCTGGCACCGCTCTTCTGGCCGTCTTCACCCGGATCGGCGTGGGGGGTGGCGCCGGGGTAGCCGGGCAGGCCCAGCTTCTCGAAGGTGGTGCCGGACTTGACGGAGATGCCGGCCGAGAAGCCCTCTTCGGCCGCGCTGGCGGGCTTACCGCTGGTTTGCGCGTGGGCCGGCAGGGTGCACAGCAGCAGGGCAGCCAGCAGGCTGGTGGCGCTGGGCAGCGCGGTGCGTGCGAGGGGGCGGGTGGGCATGGCTGGCTGGGCGCTGGGGCGTGGGCTGGAATGCGCTGAAGCATGCGCCCCTGGCTCGTGCAGAGGCGAGCCCCTTGCGACAGGGCGCACGCCGGGCCCGATGAACTGCAGGCCCGCCGGGCCGGCCCTCGGCCTCAGGCCGGGCCCAGCAGCCGCAGCACGGCAGCCGCGGTCTCGGCCGGCTTTTCCATCGGGAAGAGGTGGCTGCCTTCCACCCACTCGAAGCGCTCGCCCACCAGCGCCCGGGTGGCGGCCAGGCCTACCTGGCGGACCTCCACCGACTGCGTGCCGGCCACGAAGCCGGCCGGGCAGCGCACCGGGTGACGGCGCAGCAGCGCGCCCAGGTGGTGCGGCAGGGTGTTGTAGATCTTCGTCTCCACCTCGCGGTGGAAGGCCAGGCGCACGGCTGAAGGCGTGGCGGGGTCGCGGCGCGCTTCTTCGTCGGGCTCGGTGCCGGCTTGGATGTAATCGGCCAGCACCTCGGGCGCCCAGCGCGCGAAGTTGTGCTTGGCCGCGAAGTGCGCGTGCGCGGTTTCGGCGCTGGGCCACTGCCAGCGCCGCCGCTGGCTGATGCGCCCCGGCCCGGCGCGCTGCACCAGGCGCAGCGCCTTCACCATCTGCAGGCTGTGTGCGCGCCAGCCGGTGATGACGGGGCTGTCCAGCATCACCAGGCTGCGCACCAGCGCGGGCTGCCGGCTGGCCACGATCAGGCTGAGAAAGCCGCCCAGCGAGTGGCCCACCAGGTGCACCGGGGTACCGCCAGCCTCGCGCTGGATGAAGTGCACGAGCTGCTCACGCAGGTGGGGCCAGTTGCTGGTGACGGGGTAGGCGCTGTCGTGGCCGTAGCGTTCGATGGCCAGCACGCGGTGGCCGGCGGCGCGCCAGGTGTCGAAGAGCTGGCGGTAGGTGCCCGCGGGAAAGCCGTTGGCGTGGCTGAAGACGATCGTGGGCAGGGGCATGCAGGCGGCAGGAGATCGGCGGCCCCGAGTGTGCCCGCAAGCGGCAGCGCGCCCGCAGCACCTGGGCGACACTGGGGCGACACTCCGGTACCAAGCGCCGGGCGGCGCCGGCGGAGGGGCGCAGGGCATGGTCGACACCTTGTTTTCGCTGGGCAGCAGCGCGGCCTTGGCGGGCTGGCTGCTGCTGTGGCTGCTGCCGCGGGCGCGGGCCACGGCCTGGGCCACGGGCGCGCTGGTGCCGGGCCTGCTGGCCCTGGCCTACACCGCACTGGTGGCCGGGGGCTGGGCCGGCGCGCTGGCCGGGGGCGGCGGCTTCGGTTCGCTGGCCGAGGTGCGGCGCCTCTTTGCCGACGACCGCCTGCTGCTGGCCGGCTGGCTGCACTACCTGGCTTTCGATCTGCTGATCGGCCGCCACATCGCCCGCGTGGCGCGGGAAGAAGGCCACCGCCACCTGGCGGTGCTGCCGGCCTTGGTGCTGTGTTTCCTCTTCGGCCCTGCGGGCTGGCTGCTCTTCCAGTTGCAGCGCCTGGGCCACCGTGCGTTGCGGGCACCGGCGTGGCAAGGCCTGCCGGTGTGGCTGCGCACGCCCGAGCCCACGCTGGCGGTCTGCGGCCTGCTGATGGGCCTGCTGCTGCTGCCCACGGCGCTGGCGCATGCGCTGGACCCTCGCACGCTGGCCGGCGTGGGGGTGTGGATCAAGCCGATGAAGTTCCAGCTCTCGCTCTTGGTCTTCCTGCTCACGTTGGCGTTGTTCTTTCCGCTGGCCGGGCCGGGCTTCCGGCAGAGCCTGGCCGGGCGCTACGTGGTCTTCGGCCCGGTGCTGGCGGCGGTGTTCGAGGTGGCCTACATCTCGCTGCGGGCGGCGCTGGGGCAGGCCTCGCACTTCAACATCGGCAGCCCGCTGGCCGGCCTGGCCTACGCGCTGATGGGCGTGGGCGCGGTGGTGCTGACGACGGCCGCCGCGGTGCTGGGCTGGAGGGTGTGGCGGGCGCTAGCCGAGGGCGCGCGGGCCGGCCCCACGCCCCTGATGCGCCGGGCTATCGCGGGCGGCCTGCTGATGAGCGGGCTGCTGGGCCTGTTCACCGGCGCGGCCATCAGCGGCGGGGGCAGCAGCTTCGTGGGCGGCGGGCCCATGCCGGGCGACCTGCCGCTGCTGGGCTGGTCGCGCACGCACGGCGATCTGCGCGTGGCGCATTTCCTGGCCTTGCACGCCATGCAGGCCTTGCCGCTGTGGGCCTGGCTCTTCCTGCGCATAGCGCCGCGCCACGCGGCGGTGCTGACGGCGGGCATCGCGGTGCTGGGCGGTGGCCTGACGGTGGCCACCTTCGTGCAGGCCCAGCGCGGTCTGCCGGTGTGGCCGCTCTAGCCCCTGGCGCTTGCTGCCGCCTTGGGCCTCAGACGATGCGTTCGCTCGGCTTGGTGATCTTGCGCATGGGCTCGTAGCGCGCGCTCTTCACCATCAGCGGGTGGGCGGCGTCGCCGCCGTCCCAGCGCGGGTCGTCGATGCTCTCGAACACCTCGCGCAGGCGCTGGCCCCAGGTGCTGTGGATCATCCGGAAGTACGGGTTGTGCTCGTCCAGGCAGGCGATCTCGTCGCTCTGGAAGCTGCCTTCGCGGTAGACTAGCAGGTCCAGCGGCAGGCCCACGCTGAGGTTGCTCTTGAGCGTGCTGTCCATGCTGACCAGGGCGCACTTGGCGGCTTCGTCCAGCGCCGTGGCGGGCGTGAGCACGCGGTCGAGGATGGGCTTGCCGTACTTGCTTTCGCCCACCTGGAAGAAGCAGGTCTCGCGCGTGGCCTCGATGAAATTGCCGGCGCTGTAGACGAGGAAGAGGCGCATCGCCTCGCCCTTGATCTGGCCGCCGAAGATCATGCTGGCGTTGAAGTCGACGCCGGCGTTCTTCAGCGCCGCGCCATCTTGTTCGTAGACACGCCGGACCGCGGCGCCGAGCACGCGCGTGGCGTCGAACATGCTGGTGGCGTTCCAGATGGTCAGGCCTTCTTCGGTGCCGTTGTCGATCTTCTCCACCTGCAGCACCTCGCGCACGCTCTGGCTGATGCTGAGGTTGCCGGCGCTGAGCATGACCATGAAGCGCTCGCCGGGCTGCTCGTAGATCATCATCTTGCGGAAGGTGCTGATCGCGTCCAGGCCGGCGTTGGTGCGGCTGTCGCTGAGGAAGACAAGGCCGGCGTTGAGCCGGATGCCGACGCAGTAGGTCATGGCGTGGAAGGCCCGCGGTGCGGGCGTGAGGTGGGTGTCGAGAAGGCGCCGGAGCGTAACAGGCGCGCTACTTCAAGGGTTCGAGCAGCGAGCGCAGCAGCCCGGCCTTGGCGCGCTGGCGCTGCGTGGCGGCGGGCACCACCTGCAGGCGGCCTTCGCCCGTGCGCAGCAGCACCGCGTCTTCGTGGGCCGGTGAAGAAACCTCGTAGTGCTCGGCGCCGGCGGCGGCCCAGCCGCGGTCGGCATACAGGCCCAGGCTGCCCACGGCGATGCCGTCCGCGGCGTCCCACATCCACAGCTCGCGGCAGTTACCGCCGCTGAGCATGGGGCGCTGGCCCGGGCCGAAGGCCACGGTCTGCACCGTCTCCGAGTGGCCGGTGAAGGCCGGCAGCGGCTTGCCCGTTTTCACATCCCAGCGCAGGATGGCGTTGGCCGGCACCTGGCTGCCGAAGGCGATGAGCTCGCGGCCGTCGGGCGAGAACTGCCGCGTGGCGTACCAGGGCATGTCTTCCGTCAGGGTCAGCAGCACGCGGCCGCTGCTGAGTTCGATGACACGCGTGTCTTCGGGCCGGCTCAGCGCCAGCAGGCGGCCGTCGGGCGAAAACACGCCCTCGAAGTGGTCGTCCTTCGCCAGCAGCGGCGGCAGCCCGGGCACCGGCAGGCGCTGCGCCGCACCCAGACCGTTGGGCCCGAGGTTGCGCACCTCGATCCAGGCCTTGCGCTCCGTGTCGCTCAGGGCCCACAGCCACAGCTGCGTGCCCGTGGGGTCGAAGGCCAGCGCGCTGCCCTGCACGGGCTTGGCCAGCGGCACGGTCTGCACCTGCAGCCGTGCGCTGGGGTCCCAGACCTGCAGGCGCTCTTCTTCCAGCACCAGCAGCCATCGGCCGTCTCGCGTGTAGCGCAGGTCCAGGGCCTCGGCAGGGCCGAGCAGCGCCACCTCCTGCCCGCTGGCGCGACCGAAGAGGCGCAGCTGACCGCCGGCCACGGCGGCCACGGTGCGGCCGTCGGGGCTGATGTCGATGACGCGGCCGCCCAGTCGCAGGTAATTGGTGGCGCCGGCCGTGCGCGGCGCGGCCACGGCCTGCGGCTTCTCGCGCAGCGGCAGCACGCGGCCGGTGGTGGTGTCCAGCAGCGTGGCCATGCCGTCGCTCTGCGCCACCGCCACCAGCTTGCCGTCGGCGCTGTAGACCACGCTGCGCAGCTTGGCGCCGCGTGGCGCGAGGGCTTGGGCCTGCTTGCCATCGGCGCCCCAGAAGCGCACCACCTCGTCGACGCTGGCCACGGCCAGGCGGTCGCCCTGGGGCGAGAAGACCAGGTCGCGGATCGGCCGGCCGCCCGCGTCGACCAGCGGCACCTCGGCCACCATGCGCGTGACGGCCGTGCCTTCCAGCACCCACAGGCCGAGGTCGCCACTGCCGGTGGCCCAGGCCACGCGGCGGCCGTCGGGGCTGAAGCGGCCGCTGGAGACGGTGCCCAGCGTCTGCGTCTGGCGCGCGAGCAGGCGGCCGCTGGCGAGTTCCAGCACTTCCAGCCCGTCGGCGCCTGTGCGCAGCGCCATCTTGAAATCGGCCGAAACATCGAGGAACTGCTGCTTGGCCGCAGGCTTGAGGTGCAGCTGTGGCTGGCCGTCGGCCATGCCCCACACACGCAGGCCGTCGCCGCTGAGCGTGGCCAGGCGCTGGCCGTCGGGGCTGAAGCGCAGGCCCCACACGGTGCCATTGGCAGCGGCCTTCAGGCCGTGCAGCAGCTCGCCCTTGGCGTGGTTGAAGACCTGCACGTTCTGCATGCCGGCCAGGGCCAGCAGGCGCCCGTCGGGCGAAAAGGTGATGGCGCTGGCGAAGGGCAACGCGCCGCTCACGCTGGCAATCTCGTCACCGCTGTCGACCTGGCTGATGACGAAGCGTGAATCGGCCGCGCCGCTGACGAGCTGCTGGCCGTCGGGCGAGAAGGCCAGCGCGGTGACGATCTCGTTGTGGCCGGCAATGCCCCCGACGTCGAGGCCGCGCTGCGTGTCATAGAGGCGGACCACGTTGCTGGTGGCCACGGCGAGCAGCCGGCCGTCGGGCGAATAGGCCAGGGCTTCGGCCTGCCGCCCTGGTGTGGCGGCCAGGCGCAGGTAAGGCTGGAAGGTGGCGGCGGAAGCGGCGGCGGCCGGGGCGGGCGCGGCCACCGGCGCTGCTGGTGCGGGTCTGGCGGGGGCCGGCGCGGGCGTGGGCGTCGGCGCGGGTGCCGGTCTGGGCGTGGGTGCAGGTGCCGGTGCCGGTGCAGGAGCGGCAGCGGGTGCGGCCGGCAACACCGGCAAGGTGGGCGGCAGCACCAGCCCGGGCGGCCTGGCCGGGGCTGGGGCCTGGGCCTGCGCCAGCAGCGGGGCCGCGGGGCTGGCCAAGGCGATCACCAGGCCCAGCAGGGCTGCGGTGCGCAGGCGTGGGGCAGCGGCAGGGAGTGGGGCACCAGGGCGCATGGGGTCCTTTGAAGCTTCAGCGGTTCGGCGGGGGCAGGTGCTCGCGCAGGCGGTACAGCGCCTCCAGCGCCTCGCGCGGGCTCAGGCGGTCGGGGTCGATGGCGGCCAGCGCACGTTCCACGGCCGAGGGCTCGGGCGTGGCGGCAGCCGGCGGCGGGGCGAAGAGGTCCACTTGCGCCTGGCCTTGCTGGGCCTGGGCTTCCAGCGCCTCCAGCGCGTTGCGCGCCTGGCGCACCACGGCTGCGGGCATGCCGGCCAGGCGCGCCACCTGCACGCCGTAGCTGCGGCTGGCCGGGCCCGGCTCGATCTGGTGCAGGAAGACGATGTTGCTGCCGCTTTCCACCGCGCCCACGTGCAGGTTGACGGCGCGCTCGTGGCGCCTGGGCAGTTCGGTCAGCTCGAAGTAGTGCGTGGCAAACAGCGTGAAGCTCTTGTTGCGCTCGTGCAGCTGCGTGGCGATGGCGCCGGCCAGGGCCAGGCCGTCGAAGGTGCTGGTGCCGCGGCCGATCTCGTCCATCAGCACCAGGCTGTGCTCGTTGGCGGCGTTGAGGATGGCCGCGGCCTCGGTCATCTCGACCATGAAGGTCGATTGCGCGTTGGCCAGGTCGTCGGCCGCGCCAATGCGCGTGTGGATGGCGTCGACGGGCCCCAGCCGGCAGGCCGTGGCCGGCACGTGGCTGCCGATGGCCGCCAGCAGCACGGTCAAGGCCACCTGGCGCATGAAGGTGCTCTTGCCGCCCATGTTGGGGCCGGTGATGACCAGCAGCTTGGTCTTGGCGTCCATGCGGCAGTGGTTGGCGATGAAGGGGCCGCCGCCAGTCTCGGCGAGCCGCGCTTCCACCACCGGGTGCCGGCCGGCCTCGATCTCGATGCAGGGGTAGGGCACGAACTCGGGCCGGCACCAGTTCAGCGTGGCCGCGCGTTCGGCCAGGGCGGCCAGCGCGTCCAGGCTGGCCAGCGCGTGGGCCAGGGCCTGCAGCGGGCCCAGGTGCGCCTGCAGCGCATCCAGCACTTGCTCATACAGCCACTTTTCGCGCGCCAGCGCCCGCTCTTGCGCGCTGAGCGCCTTGTCCTCGAAGGCCTTGAGCTCGGGCGTGATGTAGCGCTCGGCGTTCTTCAGCGTCTGCCGGCGCTGGTAATCGATCGGCACCTTCTCCAGGTGCGAGCCCGTCACCTCGATGTAGAAGCCGTGCACCTTGTTGAACTGCACGCGCAGGTTGGGGATGGCGGTGCGCGTGCGTTCACGCGCTTCCAGGTCGAGCAGGAAGGCGTCGCAGTTCTGGCTGATGGCGCGCAGCTCGTCGAGCTCGGCGTCCACGCCGGTGGCGATGACGCCGCCGTCGCGCAGCAGCACGGCCGGTTCTTCGGCGATGGCGCTCAGCACCTCGGGCAGGGCCTCGTCGGGCACCAGCGCGCCATGCAACTCGTCCAGCAGGCGGCAGCCGCGCGGCGCCACCTGGCGCAAACCTGGCAGGGCGGCCAGGGTCAGGCGCAGGCCGGCCAGCTCGCGCGGGCGCACCTGGCGCAGCGCCACGCGCGAGGCGATGCGCTCGACATCGCTGACGCCGCGCAGGGCCTCGCGCAGCGGCTCGAAGCCGGTGGCCAGCAGCACGGCGATGGCGTCGTGCCGCTGCGTGGCCTGGCCGCGGTCGCGCTGCGGGTGCGTGAGCCAGTGGCGCAGGCGGCGGCTGCCCATGCCGGTGCGGCAGCTGTCCAGCAGGCCCAGCAGCGTGGGTGCGCCGTCGCCGCTGTCGCCGCGCAGGGTCTGCACCAGCTCCAGGTTGCGGTGCGTGGCCGGGGGCAGGTCGAGCAGGTCGCCGCTGCGTTCCACGTGCAGGGTGCGCACATGCGCCAGCGCCTGGCCTTGCGTGTGCTCGGCGTAGCTCAGCAGCGCGGCGGCGGCGGCGTGGGCCACCGGCAGGTCTTGCGCGTTGTGGCCTTGCAGGCTGGCCACGCGCAGCTGGGCCAGCAGCTTGCGTTCGCCCAAGGCGCTGTCGAACTGCCAGGCCGGCCGCGCAGTGCGCGCGGCGCGGTGCGGCGGCAGGCTGTCGGCGCTGCCGCTGCCGTCGTGCAGCAGCTCGGCCGGCGCCAGGCGGGCCAGCCAGCCGGGCAGTTCACGTTCATGGCATTGCGTCAGGCCGAGCTGGCCGCTGGCCAGGCCCAGCCAGGCCAGGCCCCAGGTGTTGCGGCTCTGGTGCACGGCCAGGAGCAGCGTGTCGGCGCGCTCGGCCATCAGCTCGGTGTCGGTGACGGTGCCGGGCGTCACCACCCGCACCACCTTGCGTTCCACCGGCCCCTTGGCCGTGGCCACATCGCCCACCTGCTCGGCCACGGCCACGGCCTCGCCGAGCTTGATCAGCCGCGCCAGGTAGCCCTCGACGCTGTGCACTGGCACGCCAGCCATCACCACCGGCTCGCCGTTGCTCTGGCCGCGCTGCGTGAGCGTGATGTCGAGCAGGCGGTTGGCGCGGCGCGCGTCGTCCCAGAAGAGCTCGTAGAAATCGCCCATGCGGTAGAACACGAGCGTGTCGGGGAAGTCGGCCTTGATGCGCAGGTACTGCTGCATCATGGGCGTGTGGCCAGACAGATCGGGCAATTGCGGCGCGGCGTTCGGCGTGGGCGCGTTCATGGGAGCGCGGATGTTAGGCGAGGCTGCAGGCCCGGTCGGTGCCGCGCGGGCAGAGGAGGCCACGCCACCGGGCAACGCGAGACAATCTGCCGCACGCGGCCCCAACCCGCCGCCTGCTTGCCGCGCCGGCCGCCGCCAGCGCTGGCGGTCCGCTCGACGACAGCGCCCCGGAAACCTGCCTGACCGATGTTGCCTTCACGCCGTCTGCTGACCCTGCTTCTGGCCTGCTGGCTGGGCCTGGCCCTGTTCGGGGCGGCCAGTGCCCAGCCCGCCGGCAACGAACACCGCGTGGCGCTGATCGTCGGCAACGCGAGCTACAAGACCTCGCCGCTGCGCAACCCGGTCAACGACGCCCGCGCCATGCGCGACAAGCTGCAGCGCATGGGCTTCGTGGTCGTCTACTTCGAGAACCTGCAGGTGCGCCAGGTGGGTGCGGCGCTGCGCGAGTTCCGCAACGCCATCCGCCCAGGCAGCGTGGCCCTGTTCTTCTACGCCGGCCACGGCCTGCAGGTGCGCGGCGAGAACTACCTGCCCACGGTGGACGCCGAACTCGCCAGCGAGGAAGACGTGCCCTACCAGGCACTGAGCCTGTCTTCGGTGCTGAACACCATGGAAGACAGCAAGGCGGCGGTGAACCTCGTGCTGCTGGACGCCTGCCGCAACAACCCCTTCGCGCGCAACTTCCGCAGCCAGGCCCAGGGCCTGGCGCGTGTGCAGGCGCCCAGCGGCACGCTGATCCACTACGCCACGCGTCCGGGCAGCGTGGCCGAAGACGGCAGTGGCCGGCACGGCACCTACACCGAAGCGCTGCTCAAGCAGATCGACGAGCAGGGCGTGCCCATCGAGACCAGCCTGAAGCGCGTTGCCATCCGCGTGCGCGAGGCCACCAAGGGCAAGCAGGAACCGTGGATGGAAGGCAGCCTCACGGGCGACTTCTACTTCATCGCCAGCGCTGGCGCCCCGGCGCAGGCCGCAGCACCGACCGCGCCCGCCGCCACCACGTCGGATGAAGCCGCCTGGCGGGCCTCGGAATCCATCGGCACCGCGGCGGCCTACCAGGCCTACCTGAGCGAGTACCCGCGCGGTCTGTACGCCGCGGCGGCGCGCATCAAGTTGGCGGGCCTGGCGGCGCCGGCGCCCTCTGCGGCCGCCGTCACTGCGCCCACCGCGGCCACCAGCCCCGCGCCCCAGCCCGCGGCGGAACCGGGCACCTCGGTGCTGGGCGCCGTGCCGCCGGGCACCGCCGATGCCGAGGCCTACACCTGGCGCGAGGTGCAGGCCCGCGCCACGCGCGAGCACTACGAGGCCTTCCTGCAACGCTACCCGCGCGGCCGCTACGCCGTGGCGGCGCGCAATGCGCTGCGGCGCCTGGGCCCCGCCGCCGCCGGGGCTGCCAGCCCTGCTGCGGCGCTGGGCGCCGAGGCGCAGGCCTGGGAATCGGCCCTGCAGACCCACACCCCCGCCGCCTACCAGGCCTACCTGCAGGCCCACCCGCAAGGCCGTTACGCCGGGCAGGCGCAAGCGGCGCTGCTGGCGCTGCGCCAGGCGGCCGCCGAGCCGGCGGCCCCGGCGCTGCCGCAGCCCCGGCAATTGCCGGCCGACGAGCGCGCCGCCCTGCACAAGGCCGCGCTGCGCGAACTGAGCCTGGCCACGTTGTCGGCCGGCGAATACGGCATGGGCGCCGATGCCGACGAGGCCGGTGACGACGGCCAGACCGACACCACCGCCCAACCCAAGCGCAGCGTGCGCGTGGCCGCCTTCGAGCTGGCCTACTACGAGGTGAAGGTGGGCGAGTTCCGCAAGTTCGTCGATGCCACCGGCTACCTCACCGAGGCCGAGGCCGGCGCCCGCCCGGGCTGCCACGGCCCGACGCGCCAAGGCGGCTGGGAACTGCAGGCCGGCCGCCACTGGCGCGACCCGGGCCACCCGCAGACCGACAGCCACCCCGTGGTGTGCCTGAGCTGGAACGACGTGCAGGCCTACCTGCAGTGGCTCAACACCGGCGGCGGGCGCTACCGCCTGCCCACCGAGGCCGAGTGGGAGTACGCGGCCCGCGCCGGCACCACCTCGCCCCGGCCCTGGAGCGAGGCGCCCGGCTTCTTCGGCCGCCTCTGGAGCGCGGCCAAGATCGGCAGCCGCGATGAAAAGCCGGTCAGCCGCGGCTGCAAGTACGCCAACGTCGCCGACGAGACCCTGCGCCAGCTGCTGGCCTGGCCCGACACGCTGAACTGCGACGACGGCTACGCCCACGCCGTGCCCGGCGGCTACTTCAGCAGCAACAACTTCGGCCTCTACGACATGGTCGGCAACGCGGCCGAGTGGGTGCAGGACTGCTGGAACGCCAGCCACCAGGGCGCCGCGGCCGATGCCCGCGCACGGCTGGGCGGCGACTGCACGCGGCGCGTGGTGCGCGGCGGCAGCTGGGCCAGCAAGGCCTCGGCCATCCGTTCGGCCGCTCGGGCGGCCCAGCCGCATGCCTACCGCGCGGCCGACCTGGGTTTCCGCATCGCGCGAACGCCAGCGCCCTGAGGCATCGGCGGTGCCGGCTCCTCAGGCCGGCGCGCGGTAGAGCAGCACCTTCAGCGCGCGGTCTTCGGCGACATCGGCGAAAGCTGCCGGGTTCGGCAGCCGCCGCAGGAACTGCAGTTCGGGGGCCTCGGCCGACACCAGGTCCTGCAGGAAAGCCGGCCCGAGTTCGGGCGCGTTCAGGCACAGCAGCGCGTGGCCACCCGGGGCCAGCAGCGCCGGCAGGCGGCGGATGACGCGCGCGTAGTCCTTGGTCGCCACGAAGCTGCCCTTCTGGTAGCTGGGCGGGTCGGCCACCACCAGGTCGTAAGGGCCGCTGCGCGTGAGCTTGCCCCACGAGTTGAAGAGGTCGTGCGCGAGAAAGCTCACGCCGCTGTTCACGCCGTTGAGCGCGTGGTTGCGCTGGCCCGTGGCCAGTGCGCCGCTGGCCATGTCGATGTTCACCACCTGGGCGGCGCCGGCTTGCCGCGCCACCACCGAAAAGGCGCAGGTGTAGGCGAAGAGGTTCAGCACCTTGCCGCCGGGCTGCGCCTGCGCCCACTGGCGCACCCAGCGCCGGCCCTCGGCCATGTCGAGGAAGAGGCCGTGGTTCTGGCCCCTGAGCAGGTGCACGTGGAAAAGCAGGCCGTCTTCGGCCACGGTGTGCGGCTCGGGCAGGCTGCCAGCCATCAGCCGCGTTTCGGTGCGCCCGCCATGGCGCGCCTGGTAGACCCAGTTCAGTGTTTCGCCGGGGGCGATTTCGGCCCAGCGTTTCGCCAAGGCCGCGTGCAAGTTGGCCAGCTGTTCATCGGCCACCGGCTCGAAGCTGGTGAACAGGAAGACGGGCGGGAAGGCGTCGAAGGCCCAGGCCTCGTGGCCCGGGTGCAGGCCGCCGCGGCCGTGGAAGAGGCGTTGGGCCTCGGTGGGCCGCGCCATCGTGCGCAGCGTGTCGAGCAGGGCTTGCATGGGCGCGCATTCTCGGCGCGCGGCCGCCGGGCCCGCTGCCGGTGCTCAGGCCCGGGCGCTGATCAGCCAGCCCTTGACCGGCTGGCTCATTTCGTGGCGCAGCGTCACCGGCTCGAAGATCACCTCCGTGAAGCCGCCGTCGCGCAACGCGCCTGCCGCATAGCCCTGGCGGTGCGAGTAGCGGCCGTGCGTGTGCAGCCGGTAGTCGGGGGCGCCGGGCTCGTCGTCGTGGGCTTCCACCGTGAAGACCAGCCAGCCACCGGCCACCAGCGCAGCGTGCGTGGCTTCTGCGAAGGCTTGCAGGGCGCCGAAGTAGCACAGGGTGTCGGCCGAGACGACGAGGTCGAAGCTCGCGGGCTTGCCGCGCAGGAAGCTCACCAGTTCGTCCTGGTGCAGCGCGTGGTAGTGCGGCCGGTCGGCCGCGCGTTCGAGCATGCGGCGCGAGAGGTCCACACCCACCAGGCGCTGTGCGTAGGGCGCCAGGTGCTCACCGCACAGCCCGGTGCCGCAGCCGGCGTCCAGCACCCGCAGACCGCCGGCCGGCGGACCCAGCCGCGCCTGCACCGCGCGCCCCACCAGGGCCGGCGCCTGGTACTCCAGCCGGCCGAGGATCTGGTCGAAGCTGCCCGCGAACTCGTCGAAGGTGCTGCAGACGTACTCGTCCGAGGCGCGCTCGGGCGGCCGCCCTTCCAGCGCCGCCAGGTGGTGGCGGGGCACCGGGTCATCGGGGTCGTCGCTGATCCACTGGCGGTAGACCTCGCAGGCCTTCTCGGGCATCTTGCACTGCACGTAGGCGCGCCCGAGCAGGCCCCGCAGGTGGCGGTCGTGCGGTGCCGTCACCAGGCCCGTGACGCAGTGCGCCATCGCATCCTGCACACGCCCCATGCGCAGGCAGACGTGCACGAGGTTCTGGCGCGCCTCGGTGAAGCCCGGGGCCAGCGCCAGCAGCGCGACGAACGCGGCCTCGGCACCTTTCAGGTCGCCGCGGCGCGAGAGGATGAGCGCGCGGTTGTTCAGCGCGTCGTAGCGCTTCGGGTCGATCTCCAGGGCCCGGGCATAGGCCGCTTCGGCCTCGTCCTGCAGGCCCTCCTGCAGCAAGGCGTTGCCCAGGTTGTTGTGGAACATCGCCTCCTGCGGGTACAGCGCCACCGCCTTGCGCAGCAGCGCCAGGGCTTCGGTGCCGGAGCCGAACTGCCCTTCCAGCATGCCCAGCAGGTGCAGGCCGTCAGGGTGGTCGGGTGCCGCCTGCAGCAGCGCGCGGTAGGCCAGGCGCGCGTCGTCGACGCGGGCCTCCTGGTGGGCGCGCATGGCCGTGGCCAGCAGCTCGGGCACGGTGGGGGCGTGGGGCGCAACTGCCTCGATGGCAGCAGTGATCGCGCTGGGGGCGGAAGGGGAGACGGGGTCGGCCATGGCAGTGGGGCTCCGGCAGCACGCGCAAAGGGGTTGCGCCGCGGCGCGGACTCTGCAGCAAAGCCCGCACCCGGGCAAGGCGGCGCGCCCGGGGTCTCATCCGGGAGAAGGAGACCCCGGGCTGCGACGGCGCTACTGCTCCCCGTGGCCCACGCAGAAGGCGTGGTTGTCGGTGGCGAGATGCCGGCTCATCACGTTCTCGAAGAACAGCGGCGCGCGCGGCCGGGCGCGCGACACCACCTCGTTGAGCGTGCCTGCTTCATACAGCCGGCCGTTCTGCATCACGT
The DNA here is from genome assembly GCF_004016505.1 of Rubrivivax rivuli. Taxonomy (GTDB): domain Bacteria; phylum Pseudomonadota; class Gammaproteobacteria; order Burkholderiales; family Burkholderiaceae_C; genus Rubrivivax; species Rubrivivax rivuli. Next base: position 299,105 of record NZ_SACR01000004.1, read on the forward strand.
GCGTGATGCGGTCGCTCTGGCGGATGTCCTTCAGTACATCGCCATCGATCACCACCAGGTCGGCGAGCTTGCCCACGTCGAGGCTGCCGAGGTCGGCGTCCAGGCCGAAGTGGCGCGCCGGGTTGATGGTGGCGGTGCGCAGCGCCTCCAGCGGCGTCATGCCGCCGAGCGCGAACATCCACATCTCCCAGTGCGAACCCAGGCCCTCGCGCTGGCCGTGCGCGCCGATCATCGCCGGCACGCCCGCGCGCTGCAGCATCGTGGCCGTGCGCGCGACGCGGATGACGTTGAAGTCTTCTTCCGGCGCCGTGGGCCGGCGCACCGCGCGCGCCTGCAGGTTGCCCGCGGGCACGAACTTCGTCAGCAGCGGGTGCTTCCAGACCTCGGTGCGCGCGTACCAGTAGTGCTCGCCGTCCAGGCCGCCGTAGGCCACGTTCAGCGTCGGCGTGTAGCCCACCTTCGTCTGCTGCCAGAGCTGCACGACGTCGTCGTACACCTCGGCAATGGGCAGCGCGTGCTCCAGGCCGGTGTGGCCGTCGACGATCATGCTCATGTTGGCCTGGAAGACCGAGCCGCCTTCGGGCACCACCATCATGTTCGTCTGGCGGCCGGCCTCCAGCACCATCTGGCGCTGCTCGCGCCGCGGCTGGTTGTAGCTCTTCACGCTGATGGCGCCAGCGCCCTGCTGGCGCTTCAGGTGCGTGAGCGCGTCGTCCAGGTTGTTGACGATGGCCGTGGCGCCGGCCTTGGCGCCGTAGAGGATGTGGCCCGTGCTGTAGATGCGCGGGCCCAGCACCGTGCCGGCGCGCTGCAGCTCGGCCTGCGTGAAGATGTGGCCGTTCTGGTTGCTGGGGTCGTGGAAGGCCGTCACGCCGAAGGCCAGCGAAGCGAGGTTGACCCAGCTCTGCTGCGGCACCAGGCCGTCTTCGCCCATGCCGCCGTGCCAGTGCGCGTCGATGAAGCCGGGCACGATGGTCTTGCCGCGCACGTCCACGCGGCGCGCGTCGGCCGGGATGCTCACGCGCGAGGCCGGGCCGATGGCCGCGATGCGGTGGCCGTCCACCACGATGACGGCGTTGTCGATGACCTCGTCCATCTTCGCGCCGCGCATCGTGGCCACGCGCGCGCCCACCAGCGCGATGCGGCCCGTGGGGCGGTCGCTGGCCTGTGCGAAACCGATCTTCGTGCCGCTGCCCGGGGCCTTGAAGGCCGCCGGCTTGTCGCCCGCGTTCACCGGCGGAAAGGCCTCTGCGAGCGCCGTGGTGAAGAGCTCGTCACCGGCGCTGAAATGCGCGCGCTGGCTGTCGCCGCTGAAGTGCAGGTGCAGGCCGGTGTTGAAGCTGAGCTGGCGCACGGGCACGGCGTCCATGCGCGGGCCCACCGTCAGCGGCTTGCCGGTGGCCGGCATGGGCGCGACGTAGGCGTGGAAACGCTCCACCCAGCCTATCCAGCGGCCGTCGGGCGAGAGCGCGTATTCGCTGACGAACTCGCCGCGCGCCACTTCGGTTTCTTGCCGCGTGCCGGTGTGGATGCGCCACAGCGCGCGGCGCACGTCCACCTCGCTGGGCTGGCTGGTGCGGGTGATGTAGACCTCGTCGCTGCGTGCGCCGAAGATGGGCGCGTCGCCATCCTTGCTGATCCGCACGGGCTCGCCATTGCCATCGGCACGGGCCAGGTAGATGCCGATGTCCAGGCCCAGCCAGGGCGAGGTGAGGAAACTGCCGCGCGATTTCACGTAGGCCACGCTCTGGCCGTCGGGGCTCAGGCGCGGGCTGAGGTACTTGCCGGGCTGGGGCGTGACGATGCGCTCCGTGCCGCTAGAGAGGTTCTGCACCACCACGCGGCCCAGGCGCTGGTCGTGCCAGCGCACATAGACCACCTCCTTGCCGTCGCGGCTGAAGCTGGGGAAGAACTCGAAGCTGTCGGCCTGCGGGTTCAGGCGGCGTGGCGCGCTGCCGTCCTGCAGGTTCTTGAGGTAGAGCTGGCCCAGCGCCGAGTACACCACCTGCGCGCCATCGGGCGAGACCGTGGCCCAGCGCAGCTGCTTCACGTCGAAACGGTCGGGCGAGACGGTCTGCGGCAGGCGCAGCGCCTCGCGCACCTCGCGCGTGTGCTGCACGCGGAACGGAATCTCGCTGGCCGTGCCCGCGAAGGGCTCCACCTTCCACAGCTTGCCCTGGGCCCACACGACGATGTGGCGGCTGTCGGGCGTCCATGCGAAGCTGGGGTAGACACCGTAGATCGACCAGGCTTCCTGCAGGTCGCGCTCGAGCTTGCCCCAGGCCGGCTTCTCTTCGCCCGTCTGCAGGTTCTTCAGGAAGAGCGTGCTCTGGTTGCGCACGCGGCGCACGAAGGCCAGGTGCTTGCCATCGGGCGAAGGCACGGGCCGGATGGCGCCGCCCGGGCCGGTGACGAAGGGCTCCACGCTGCCGTCCACCAGGCTCTGGCGGAAGATGCGGAAGATCTCCTTGTTCGAGTCCTTGTTGTACTCAAACGTGTTGCCCGGCGTGGTGTCGCGCGAGTAGTAGAGCCACTGGCCGTCGGGCGAGAGCGCGGGTTCGCCCAGGTCCTTCTGCCAGTTCGGCTTCTCGTTGAGCTGCACGCCCTTGCCGCCATCGAGGTGGTAGAGCCAGATCTCGCCGCTGCCGGCGCTTCGCGTGCCGGTGTAGTGCTTGCGTGCGGCGATGTACTGGCCGTTCGGGTGCCACACCGGGTTGTTGAGCAGGCGGAAGTCTTCGCTCGTGACAGCGCGTGCACCCGTGCCATCGGTGTTCATCACCCAGACGTTGTCGCCGCCGCCGGCGTCCGTCACGTACGCAATGCGCTTGCCATCGGGCGAGAAGCGGGCCTGGTGGTCCCAGGCCATGCTGGTGGTCAGGGGCTTGGCGTCGCCGCCGGTGATGGGCACGACATACAAGTCGCCGAGCAGGTCGAAGACCAGCGTCTGGCCGTCGGGGCTGACGTCCACGCTCATCCAGGTGCCGGTGCGCGTGTCGATCTTGACGGTGCGTGCCACGCCGGGCGGCTTGTTCACGTCCCACTTGGGCTTGGCGGCGGCGGCGGCCGGGGCGGGCGCTGTCGCAGCGGGCGTCTGGGCCAGGGCCAGGGTGCTGGCAGCGCACAACATCCAGGGCAAGAGCTTGTTGAAACGGGGCACGGCGGAGTCCTGCGTGGTCGACAAGCGGCGCATTCTGGCCCCGCCGGCGGCGCTGCGCATCGGGTGCTGGAACAATCGGGGCTCCCCGCGAGACTGCCCCAGGAGCCCGCATGCCTGCCACCCCCTTCCGCCACGGCCCCCGCGCGCCGGTCTTGATCGCCGCAGCGCTGCTGCTGGGCGGCTGCGCCGCCACGCAGGTGGCCATCGAGAAGCGCAACCTCGACGTGCAGACGCGCATGTCCGCCACCATCTTCCTCGACCCGGTGCCGGTGGAAGAGCAGACGGTGTTCGTGCAGATCCGCAACACCTCCGACAAGCCCGAACTCGACCTCGCGCCCGAGGTGGCCGCGGCGATGCAGGCCAAGGGCTACCGCGTCGTCACCGACCCGCGGCAGGCCAAGTTCTACCTGCAGGCCAACGTGCTGGCGGTCGGCAAGAGCGACCCCTCGGCCATCCGCCAGGTGGTGGGTGGCGGCTTCGGTGCGGGGGTGTCGGGCGGGGCCTCGGGCATCGTCGCGGCCAGCGCGGCGGCAGGCGCCTTCGGGCCGACGGGCCGCGCGGTGGCCACGGGGGCGGCCACGGGCGGCTTCGGCGAGGTGGTGATCGGCTCGCTGGTGAAGGACGTGTACTTCTCCATCGTCACCGACGTGCAGATCAAGGAGCGCCTGCCCGAAGGCCGCGCCGCCACGCAGAACTCGGCACTCAGCAACCGCCAGGGCACCAGCGGCGGCGATACCGTGAGCTACACCGACCGCGTGGACATGAAGACCTACCAGACGCGCATCGTGTCCACCGCGAACAAGGTGAACCTCGACTTCGAGGAAGCCGTGCCAGCGCTGCGCGCGGGGCTGGTACGGGCGCTGACCGGGCTGTTCTGAGGCCGGGGCCGCTGCGGCCCAGCACCGCCGCCCCTGGGGCTCACATGGGCGCGTCGTCGCCCTCGGGCGTGGCGGCGGCGGCCTTGCGGATGCGCACGGCCTTCTTGGCCGGGGTGGCCGGGGCGGCTGCGGCCGGCGCTGCCTTGCTCTCGGCCGCCAGCACGGTGGCCGTGGCATCGGCGGCGGCCAGGCCGGCAGCGGCGGCCGACAGCGGGCCCTCTGCCGGCGCGTCTTCCTTGATCACGCGGGTGTAGGGCGCCAGGATCTGCACCATCTGGCCATAGACCTTCGGGTTGCCGGCGACGATCTCGCGCTGGTAGAGGAAGTCGCTCTCGCCGGTGAAGTTGCCCACCAGGCCACCGGCCTCGGTGATGATGAGCGCGCCGGCGGCGGCGTCCCAGGGGTTCAGGCCGGTCTCGAAGAAGCCGTCGTAGTAGCCCGCGGCCACGTAGCAGAGGTCCAGCGCGGCAGCGCCGGGGCGGCGCAGGCCGGCGCAGCTGGCCATCAGCTCCTCGAACATCTTCACGTAGCGCTTGAAGTTGTCGCCCTTGCGGAAGGGGAAGCCGGTGCCGATGAGCGAATCGCTCAGGCGCGTGCGCTTGCTGACGCGCAGGCGGCGGTCGTTCAGGAAGGCGCCGCGGCCCTTGCTGGCGTAGAAGAGGTCGTTGCGCGTGGGGTCGTACACCACGGCCTGCTGCACCTGCCCGCGGTAGGCCAGCGCGATGCTCACGGCGTAGACCGGGAAGCCGTGCAGGAAGTTGGTGGTGCCATCGAGCGGGTCGATGATCCAGACGTAGTCGCTGTGCTTGGCGCCGTGGGCGCGGCCCGATTCCTCGGCCAGGATGCCGTGGCCCGGGTAGGCCTCCAGCACCGTGTTGATGATGGCTTCCTCGGCGGCGCGGTCGACTTCGGAGACGTAGTCGTTCGGACCCTTGCTGCCGATCTTCAGCACCTCCAGGTCGAGCGCGGCGCGGTTGATGATGGAACCTGCTGTGCGGGCCGCCTTGATGGCGATGTTCAGCATGGGGTGGAGCGCTTGCGACATGGGGCGGCCTGACGGGCTGAGGAAGGAAGACGGGCGTGGACGGGATAAAGAGCGGGGTGCACCGACAATGCCGTGCACCGATGAACCCCATTTTACGGCCGTGAGCGCCCCGCAGAGCCCGACCCACGCCACCAGCAGCGCGGCCGGCGTGGCAGACCCGACACGTTTTGTGCTCGTGCGCCCCAGCCACGCCGGCAACGTGGGCGCCGCGGCGCGCGCGATGAAGGTGATGGGTTTTGCCGACCTGGTGCTGGTGGCGCCGCGCTTTGCCGACGTGCTGAGCCAGGAGGAGACCGTGGCCATGGCCAGCGGCGCGGCCGACGTGCTGACGCGTGCGCGAATCGTGCCCAGCCTGGCCGAGGCGCTGGACGGCATCACCTGGGCCTGCGCCACGGCGATGACGCCGCGCGATTTCGGCCCGCCCACGCACGCCCCGCGCGAGCACTTCGCCACGCTCGCCGGCGGCCCGCACCGCGTGGCCTTCGTGTTCGGGCCCGAGCGCACCGGGCTGCTGAACGAAGACGTCTACCGCTGCCACGTCTGCCTGAGCATCCCCACCGCGCCCGGCTACGGCTCCTTGAACCTGGCGCAGGCCGTGCAGGTGCTGGCCTACGAGTGGCGGCAGGCGCTGGGCGGCTACGAGGTGGCACCGCGCACCGTGGAGGCCGCCCTGGCCGACGGCGCCGCGCTCGAAGGCCTGCTGCAGCACTGGCAGCAGGTGCTGCAGGACATCGGCTTCCTCGACCCCGCCGCGCCCAGGAAGCTGATGCCGCGCCTGCACCAGGCACTGAACCGCGCGCAGCTCACGCAGGAGGAACTGCACATCCTGCGCGGCATCGCGCGCGCCGTGGACAAGTCGCGGCGCTGAAGCGCGCCGCCACCCCCGCCGCTACACTGCCTCGCATGTTTGCCCGCCTGCGTGAAGACATCGCCTGCATCCTGGAACGCGACCCCGCCGCGCGTTCACGCTGGGAGGTGCTCACCTGTTACCCCGGCCTGCACGCGCTGGTGCTGCACCGGCGCGCGCACTGGTTCTGGCGCCACGGCTTGCGCTGGCTGGCGCGTTTCACCTCGCACATCGGGCGTTTTCTCACCGGCATCGAGATTCACCCTGGCGCCACCATCGGCCGGCGTGTGTTCATCGATCACGGCATGGGTGTCGTCATCGGCGAGACGGCCGAGATCGGCGACGGCTGCACCATCTACCAGGGCGTGACGCTGGGCGGAACTTCACTCAGCAAGGGCGCCAAGCGGCACCCGACGCTGGGCCGCGACGTGATCGTCGGCGCCAATTCGCAGGTGCTGGGCGGCTTCACGGTGGGCGACGGCGCGCGCATCGGCAGCAGCGCGGTGGTGGTCAAGCCGGTGCCGCCGGGCGCCACGGCCGTGGGCAACCCGGCGCGCATCATCCAGCACGACGCGGAGGCCGCGCGCGAGGCTGCTGCCGCCAAGATGGGCTTCAGCGCCTACGGCGTGACGCAGGGCGACGACCCGGTCTCGCAGGCCATGAAGGGGCTGATCGACAACGCCTCGGGCCACGAGCACCAGATCGCGCTGCTGTGGGCCGCCATCGAGAAGCTCTCGGCCCGTGCGCGTGAACTGCCGGCCGGCGACTGCGTGCCGCAGGACGCCAACACCACCGAAACCTTCGACGCCGAGCGCCTGAACCGCCTGGTGAAGTGAGCCGCCGGCTCAGTCCACCAGCGCCCAGGCGTCGGCGTCGGGCACGCGCTCCAACGGGCCCACATCCTTCGCGAGACCTGGGCGGCCGAACAGGTAGCCCTGTCCGTTCTTGCAGCCGAGTTCCTTCAGCATCTCGGCCTCGTCTTCGGTCTCCACGCCTTCGGCCACGGTGTCCACCGCCAGGCTGCGCGACAGGCCCACGATGGCCGCCACGATCTTGGCGCTCTCGGGGCGGCTGCCCAGCGTGCGCACGAAGCTGCGGTCGATCTTGATCTTGTCGAAGGTCATCTCGGCCAGGTAGCTCAGGCTGCTGTAGCCGGTGCCGAAGTCGTCCAGCGTCACGGTCATGCCGGCGCGCTTGAGCGCCAGGATCACCTCGCGTGCGCGCGCCGTGTCGTTGACCAGCGCGGTTTCGGTGAGCTCCACGTCCAGCCGCTGCGGCGGCACGCCGGCATCTCGAAGCTGCGCCAGCAGGGCCGGCACGAGGTTCTCGTCCTGGATCTGCTGCGGCGCCACGTTGAACGACAAGCGCCAGTGCGCCGGGAAGCGCGCGAGATCCTTGCAGGCCTGGCGCAGCAGGCTCATGGTGAGCGGGCCGATGAGGCCGGTGTCCTCGGCCAGCTGGATGAAGCGGTCGGGGCCGAGCAGGCCGCGCTCGGGGTGCTTCCAGCGGCACAGCAGTTCCACCGAGCGCACCTGGCGCGTGTGCAGGTCCACGATGGGTTGGTAGTAGGGCACCAGCTGGCCCGCGGCGATGCCTTCGCGCAGCGCCACCTCGAGCGTGTGGCGCTCGGCCAGGGCTTCGTCGAGCAGCGGGTCGTAGAGGCACACCGTGCCGCGGCCGGCCTGCTTGGCGCGGTAGAGCGCGCTGTCGGCCTTGCGCAGCAGTTCGTCGTCGCTCACGGCGTCGTGCGGAAAGCGGGCGATGCCCACGCTGGCGCCGATGTTCACGGCGATCTCGCCGAACTGCATGGGCCAGCCCAGGCGCTCGACGATGCGCTCGGCAGCGCCCTGCGCGCTGCCAGGGCCTTCGCTCTCGTCGACCACCACCACGAACTCGTCGCCGCCGTAACGCGCGCGCAGGTCGCTGGTCCGCAGGCAGCGCGAGAGGCGGCGTGCCACTTCCTTGAGCACGAGGTCGCCCACCATGTGGCCGTGGCGGTCGTTCACGGGCTTGAAGCGGTCGAGGTCGACCATCAGCACCGCCAGGCCCTCGCCGTGGCGGCGGGCGCGGCCCATCAGCGCCTGCATGGCGTCGTGCAGGGCAGCGCGGTTGTCCAGGCCGGTCAGCAGGTCGCTGGCGGCCAGCCGCTGCACGCGTTCCTCGGCCTCCAGCAGCGAACCGCGCGAGCGGCCCAGCCCGTTGGTCAGCCGCCGCCAGAGCACGGCCCCCAGCGCCACGCTCAAGCCCAGCACGACGGCGGTGCTGATCAGCGCGGCATGGCGCAGCGAACGCACTTCCTGCTCGGTGGCGGTCAGCGAGGCCTGGGTCAGCTCTTCGGTGGCGGCGCGCAGCAGTCGCGATTGCGCCACGTAGCGTTCGCTGTCGAAGAGCGCGCGCGCCGACTCGAAGGCGCCCGACTTCAGCGCCTCGGCCGCCGATGCGTTCATCCGGGCCTGCAGGCGTGCGGCCTCGGCGGTGCGCTCGCGGTAGCTCGCGGCCACGGCCTGGGGGGCCAGCAGGCTGGCGTGCTCGATGGCCAGCGCCAGTTCGGGCACCAGCTTGTCGAAGCGATCGATCCAGTGCGATTCGCCGGTGATGGCGGCCATCTGCGCGGCCAGGGCCAACTGCTGGTCGGCCACGCGCACCTCACCCACCAGCTTGTGCGCCATGGCGTGGCGGTCGGCCGCCTGCTGCAGTGCCACCGACGACCATTGGTGCTGCCCCAGCAGCAAGGCCGCGAGCAGGGCCGCGCCCAGCAAGGCAAACGCCACGGCGCGGCGGGCCTGGCGCATCGTCTCCTCGACGATGGACACGGTGGGCAGCAGGCGCACCGGCGGAGACGGATCGATGGACATCGGCGGGGCGCGCAAGCGGTTGGAGACGGCTCAAACCGCGTTTTCGGCCGCTGCGGGCGCGGCTTGAGCCGCTCGGCCCCCCGCCGTCGAACTCAGGCCCCGGCGGGCGGGCGTTGCGCCGACTTGGGCCGGAAGGCGGCGCAGACCTCGGGGTCGGTCTCGATGTAGGGGCCGCCGATCAGGTCGACGCAGTAGGGCACGGCCGCGAAGATGCCGTGCACCGGCGGCGTGCGCGTTGGCAGGCCCTGCAGCGTCTCGGCGATGCTCTTGGGTTGGCCCGGCAGGTTGATGATGAGCGCCTGCCCACGCACCACCGCCACCTGGCGCGAGAGGATGGCCGTCGGCACGAAGGCCAGGCTGATCTGGCGCATCTGCTCGCCGAAGCCCGGCATCACCTTGTCGGCCACGGCCAGCGTGGCCTCGGGCGTCACGTCGCGCGGGGCCGGGCCGGTGCCGCCGGTGGTGAGCACGAGGTGGCAGTGCACCTCGTCCACCAGCTCGCGCAGCGTGGCGCTGATGCCGTCCTGTTCGTCGGGGATGAGCCGCGTGTGCCACTCGATGGGGTTCTTCACCGCGCGGCCCAGCCAGTCTTGCAGGGCCGGGATGCCCTTGTCTTCGTAGACGCCGCTGGAAGCGCGGTCGCTGATGGAGACGACGCCGATGCGGACGGGGTCAAGAGCACTCATGGCCGGCAGCAAAAAAGGGTGATGGCAGCAGGCCAGGCTTCAGCCGGCCAGCATGGGCTTGATGAACTGGAAGAGCTCGCGAAAGCTCTTGGGCTGGCGGTCTTCGGCCACCAGGCCGGCCGCGTCCTTGCGCGCCTGGCGCACCAGGCTGCGCAGCTGCTGCGTGTCGGTCTCGGGGTGCTCGTGCAGCCAGCGTGTCATCGCGTCGTCGCTGGCGATCAACTCGGCGCGCCAGCGCTCGGCCTCGTGCAGCGCCAGCGCGTTCTCGGCCGTGCCCAGCGTGGCGGCGGCCACGGCCTGGCGCAGCGCGTCTTCGTCGGCGTTGCGCATCAGCTTGCCCACGTACTGCAGCTGCCGGCGCTTGCCCTCGTGGGCCGTGGTGCGGCGGTAGAGCTCGATGGCGTCGCGCAGCACCTCGGGCATCTCGATGGCCTTGAAGGCCTGCGGCGAAAGCTCGGCCAGCGCCTTGCCCAGGTCTTGCAGCGCGTGTGATTGCTGCTTGAGCTGGGTCTTGCTCGGGCGCTCGTCGGTGGCGGCTTCTTCGGCGTCACCGTAATGAACGTCGATGCCGCGGTGCGGGGCGGCGCGTCGTGCCATGGTGGGAGGCGCGGGGGTCGGCCCGGGCTTGCTGGGATAGGGGGTCGGTATCATAAGTGTGGACTTGATGAGGCCCCACGCCGATGAGCAACGACCGCGCCGACACCGGCTTCGCCTACCGCCAGGAGCAGTTCCAGCAGATCGTCGAAGACACGCTCGCCCTGGCCCAGAGTCTGGGGGCCAGCGATGCCGGCGCCGAGGTCTCCGAAGGCGTGGGCCTGAGCGTGAGCGTGCGCAAGGGCGAGATCGAGAACGTCGAGCGCAACCGGGACAAGAGCCTGGGCGTGAGCGTCTACCTCGGCCAGCGCCGCGGCAATGCCAGCACCAGTGATTTCTCGGCCGCGGCCTTGCGGCAGACGGTGCAGGCAGCCTACGACATCGCCCGCTTCACCGCCGAAGACCCGGCCGCCGGGCTGCCCGAGGCCGATGACCTGGCCACGCCCGAGGAAGTGGCGCGCGACCTCGATCTCTTCCACCCTTGGGCGATCGACGCCGCCGCCGCGGCCGAACTTGCGCGTCGCTGCGAAGACGCTGCGCTGAAGACGCACAAGCTCATCACCAACAGCGAAGGCGCGGGGGTCTCGGCCCAGCAGGCGCACTTCTGGGCCGCCAACACGCGCGGCTTCCGCGGCGGCTATGCCAGCTCACGCCACTACCTCTCGGTCTCGGCCATCGCCGGCCGCGGCAAGGGCATGCAGCGCGACGGCTGGTACACCAGCATGCGCGACGCCGCCGACCTGGCCACGCCCGAGGCCGTGGGCCGCTACGCCGCCGAGCGCACGCTCGCGCGCCTGAAGTCGCGCAGCGTGGCCACGGCCGAGGTGCCGGTGCTCTTCGAGAGCACGGTGGCCGCCGGGCTGCTCGGCGCCTTCGTGCAGGCCACCTCGGGTGGCGCGCTGTACCGCAAGACCACCTTTCTCGTCGACAGCCTGGGCAAGCGCGTGCTCGCGCCGCACATCCACATCCACGAGAACCCGCACGAGCGCAAGGGCAAGGGCAGTGCGCCCTTCGATGACGAGGGCGTGCGCACGCGGGCTCGCCAGGTGGTCAAGGCCGGCGTGGTGCAGGGCTACTTCCTCAGCAGCTACTCGGCGCGCAAGCTGGGCATGAAGACCACGGGCCACGCCGGTGGCTCGCAGAACCTGGCCATGACCAGCCGCCACACCCAGCCGGGCGACGACCTCGACGCCATGCTGCGCAAGCTGGGCCGCGGCCTCTTCGTCACCGAACTGATGGGCCAGGGCGTGAACTACGTGACCGGCGACTACTCGCGCGGCGCGGCCGGCTTCTGGGTGGAGGGCGGGCGCATCGTGCACCCGGTGCACGAAGTCACCATCGCGGGCAACCTGAAGGACATGTTCAAGGACATCGTCGCCATCGGGGCTGACGTGTACAACTCGGGCAGCAAGTCGGTGGGCTCGGTGCTCGTCGGCCGCATGAAGCTCGCCGGCAGCTGAGGCCCGTTTCCCGAGCGGGAAAACCCGCCTCGGAGTCGCAGGGGCGACTTCTAGAATCCGCGCGCGTCGCTGTCCCCCTCTCGTTCGCACAGGAGATTTGCATGGAACGTCGTTCCTTCGTTCAGGGCGCCGGTCTGGCTGGCGTGCTCGCCGCTGGCACGGCCCCGGCCATCGTGCATGCGCAGGCCAACCTGCGGTGGCGCCTGACCTCGGGCTTCCCGAAGGCGCTGGACACCATCTATGGCGCAGCGGAGTCCTTCGCGCGCAAGGTCAAGGAGATGACGGGCGGCAAGTTCGAGATCTCGGTGCATGCCGCCGGCGAACTGGTGCCCATGCCCGGCCTGGTGGACGCGGTGCAGAACGGCACCGTGGAGATGGGCCACACCGCACCGTATTACTACTTCGGCAAGAACGATGCCTTTGCGCTGGGCTGCGCCGTGCCCTTCGGACTGAACAGCCGCCAGATGACGGCCTGGATGTACGACGGCAATGGCCTGAAGCTGATGCGCGAGTTCTACAGCGGTTACGGCTTCACCAGCTTCCCCATGGGCAACACCGGTGCGCAGATGGGCGGCTGGTACCGCAAGGAGATCAAGACCGTCGCCGACATGAAGGGCCTGAAGTTCCGCGTCGGCGGCTTCGCCGGCAAGGTGACTGCGCGCCTGGGCACGGTGTCGCAGAACATCCCCGGTGGCGAGATCTACCAGGCGCTGGAAAAGGGCACGATCGACGCCGCCGAGTGGGTGGGCCCCTACGACGATCTGAAGCTCGGCTTCTACATGGTGGCGCCGATCTACCACTATCCAGGCTGGTGGGAAGGCGGCCCTCAACTGGACCTTTACGTCAACCAGAAGGCCTTTGACAGCCTGAGTGCCGAGTACAAGGCCATCGTCGAGAGCGCGGCGGCCTTCGCGCACACCGAGATGCAGGCGAAGTACGACGCGCGCAACCCCGCCGCGTTGAAGACCCTGGTCTCGAAAAAGGCTCGCTTGGTGGCTTTTCCGAAGCCGGTGCTCGACGCGGCCTACAAGGAAGCGATGGCGCTGTACAGCGAGGTCAGCGCGAGCAACCCCGTCTTCAAGAAGATCTACACCGACATGGCCTCGTTCCGCCGTGAGGCGAACCTGTGGTTCCGCTTCACCGAGGCGCGTTTCGACAGCTACATGCAGAGCGTGAAGCTCTGAGCCCCGGGCGGCTGCTGTCGCTCCAGAACGAAGGCCCCGCTCGCGGGGCCTTCTGCTTTCTCGGCGGGGTGTCCGCTACTTCTTCGCGTCCTTTTTCATCGCCTCTTCCAGCGCCTTCATCGGGTCTTCCTCCGCGGGTTCGCTGGCGGCCGGTTCAGGCGACGGCAGGCTTGCCTCGACCGCACTCGCGGCGCTGGCGGCGGGGTCGGCCGCTTCCGCCCCGGGCTCGGCCATGGGCTCGGGCAGGCCCATGGTCTCCAGTGCCTTGTCGGCGTCGATGGTCTCGATCTTCTGCAGACCGCCCGACACCAGCCCCGGGAAGGCGATGACTGCGGCCACCATGCACAGCTGCAGGATGATGAAGGCGATGCTGCCCTTGTAGATCTGTGCCGTGGTGACTGCCGGGATGGTCTGGCCCGTCACGCGGTCTTGGTAGTCCCTCTTGGCGGCCACGCTGCGCAGGTAGAAGAGCGCAAAGCCGAAGGGCGGCGTGAGAAAACTCGTCTGCAGGTTCATCGCCAGGATGACGCCGAACCAGATCAGGTCGATGCCCATCTTGCCGGCCACCGGCGCCAGGATGGGCACGACGATGAAGGCGATCTCGAAGAAGTCGATGAACATGCCCAGCACGAAGACCAGCAGGTTCACCACCAGCAGGAAGCCGAGCTCGCCACCGGGCAGCTTGTCGAACAGGTGCTCCACCCAGTAATGGCCGTCGGCCGCGTTGAAGGTGAAGCTGAAGACGGTGGAGCCGATCAGGATGAAGAGCACGAAGGTCGAGAGCTTGGCCGTGCTGTCCAGCGCCTGGCGCATCAACTTCATCGTGAGCTGCCGGCGCGCGAAGGCCATCACCAGCGCGCCCACCGCGCCCATCGCGCCGCCTTCCGTGGGCGTGGCCACGCCGAGGAAGATGGTGCCCAGCACCAGGAAGATCAGCACCAGCGGCGGGATCAGCACGAAGGTCACCTGCTCGGCCAGCTTGGACAGCAGTCCGAAGCGCAGCACCCGGTTGGCCAAAGCCAGCAGCAGCGCCAGCAGCGCGGCCACGGTCATCGAAAGGATGAAGACCTCGTCGCCCGGGGCGGGCGTGGTGCGCTCGGTCCAGCCGTTGATCAGCGGCTCGTGCACGCGCGACCACGCATAGCCCGCCACCGCGCACACCACCAGCAGCACCAGCAGCGAGCGGTGGCCGCTGGCGCCGTTGCCTTCGCGGTAGATGCGGGCCTCGGGCGGCAGCGCCGGCACCCATTGCGGCTTGACCAGCGCCACGCCGGCGATGAACAGCAGGTACAGGCCCACCAGCATCAGGCCGGGAATCAGCGCGCCGGCGTACATGTCGCCCACCGAGCGGCCGAGTTGGTCGGCCAGCACGATGAGCACGAGCGAAGGCGGTATGGCCTGCGCCAGCGTGCCGCTGGCGGTGATGGTGCCGGTGGCGATGGTGCGGTTGTAGCCGTAGCGCAGCATGATGGGCAGCGAGATCAGGCCCATGCTGATGACGGCCGCGGCCACCACGCCGGTGGTGGCGGCCAGCAGCGCGCCCACCAGGATGACGGCCACCGCCAGCCCGCCGCGCAGCGGGCCGAAGACCTGGCCCACGGTCTCGAGCAGGTCTTCGGCCATGCCCGAACGTTCGAGCACGATGCCCATCAGCGTGAAGAAGGGTATGGCCAGCAGCGTGTCGTTCTGCATGATGCCGAACACGCGCAGCGGCAGCGCCTGGAACATGTTCAGCGGGAACAGCCCCGCCTCCATGCCGATGAAGCCGAAGAGCAGGCCCGTGGCCGCCAGGCCGAAGGCCACCGGAATGCCGGTGAGCAGGAAGAAGAGCAAGCCCGCGAACATCAGCGGGACGAAGTTCTGGGCGATGAAGGCGCTCATTTCAGCGGGCCTCCGCTGCGGCGTTGCGCGCGTCGGCCTGGACCTTCTGGGCCAGCGCCTCGGCCAGCCGTGCCTCCTCGCTCTGCTCCTGCAGTTCGCTCATCGGTTCGGCCCGGTGGCCGGTGAGGAAGGCCACCCGCTTGATGAGTTCAGAGGCGCACTGCAGCAGCAGCACGCCGAAGCCCGCAGGGATGAGCAGCAGCGCCGGCCAGCGGATCAGGCCGCCCGCGTTCTGGCTCATCTCGCCCGAGACCCACGCGCGCTCGAAGACCGGCCACGAGAGCTGGATCAGGATGACGCACAGCGGCACGGTGAACAGCAGCATGCCGGCGATGTCGATCAACGTGTTGGTGCGCTTGCTCAGCTTGCTGGCGATGAAGTCGATGCGCACGTGCGCATTGCGCAGCCAGACGTAGCCCGAACCGAGCAGGAAGACGGCCGAGAACAGGTACCACTGGATCTCGAGGTAGGCGTTCGAACCGATGTCGAAGGCCTTGCGCATCACGGCATTGCCGGCGCTGATGAGCACCGCCGCGAGCACCAGCCACATCACGAGCTTGCCCAGCATCTCGTTGAACGCGTCGATCGCGGCCGACAGTTTCAGCAAGGCGCGCATCTCGTCTCCCGAGGGTGGGCCGCGCGGGCGGTCTCAGAGGTTCAGGGCCTGCAGGTACAGGTTCGTGGAGCGCGCCCCCGAGCGGCAGAAGGCCAGCAGCGGCCGCGGCAGCTCGGCCAACAGCGCGGCCATGGCAGCGATCTCTTCGGGCGACTGGTAACCGCCGTCCACCGGCAGGTGGCGGTACTCCAGGCCGGCGGCACGTGCGGCCGCTTCGATGGCAGCGCTGGTGGGCTGGTCGGGGCCGTGCTCGAAATCGGGGCGGTTGTTCACCACACTCTTGAAGCCCATCGCAGCGGCCTCGGCCATGGCTTCGGGCGTGAGTTGCGGGGCGACGCAGACGTCGGCGGCGATTTGGCGCAGGGGCAGTTGGCTCATCTCGTTCACTTTGCCAGAGCTTGTTTGACGGCGGCTGACACCGCACCCATCTCGGCCTTGCCGGCCAGGCGCGCCTTGGCTGCGCCCATGACCTTGCCCATGTCCCCGGGCCCGGCCGCGCCGAGTTCGGCCACCAGCGCGGCGATTTCGGCCGCCACTTCTTCGGCCGACAGGCGCTGCGGCAGGTAGCCCTCGAGCACCGCCAGTTCGGCGCTTTCCTTGGCGACCAGGTCTTCACGCCCACCCTGCTGGAAGGCGGTGATGCTGTCCTTGCGCTGCTTGACCAGCTTGTCGACGATGGCCACCACGGCGGTGTCGTCGAGCACGATGCGCTCGTCCACCTCGCGCTGCTTGCAGGCGGCCAGCAGCATGCGGATGGTGCCCAGGCGCTCGCTGTCCTTGGCCCGCATCGCGGTCTTCATGTCTTCGGTGATGCGGTCTTTGAGGCTCGACATCTCGGGCTCCGGAATGAAACAAGCCCGCAGCGGCGTCCCGCGCGGGCTTGTAGGGATACGCGGGTGAAGAGGCTCAGTAGAGCTTCTTCGGCAGCTGCATGCTGCGCACGCGCTTGAAGTGGCGCTTGACGGCCGCGGCCTTCTTGCGCTTGCGCTCGGCGGTGGGCTTTTCGTAGAACTCGCGGGCGCGCAGTTCGGTCAGCAGGCCGATCTTCTCGATGGTGCGCTTGAAACGGCGCAGGGCAACGTCGAACGGCTCGTTCTCTTTGACGCGGATGGTGGTCATGGGGTCAGGAATCCTGAAGTTTCGCGCTCGGTGTCTGCAAGGGCGGTCACGGGGGCCATGTTCCGGAACGGCCCCGACAGCACCCGACATCAAAAACGCTTTTGTTTCCGAGCCAGACGCTGATCGAAACCGCTTGCAGATCGACACGCAGGTTTGCCAGCAAAGCCGAAGATTATAGACCGGGAATCCGTGTTGGCCACCAGTCCGTTTTGCAACAGCCGGTCGGCGGCGGGCCCGGCGCCGCGCGGCGGGCCCGCTGTCAGGCCGACAAGGCCCGGCCGCCCGGTCGCGTTTGCAGGGCTGCCACGGTGGCCGACAACAGCGCCACCTGCCGAGCCACGGGTGCAGGTGCCGGCCGTGAGCCGCTCAGCACCTCCTGCACGTAAAGCGCGGTGCAGGCGGCGTCGGTGCTGCGCGGCAGCACGGGCAGTTCAGCCAGCACGCCTTCCTGCGCCCCCACCGAGAGCTCGGGCCGGTGCACGCCGCCCAGCCAGGTGTCGATGCGGGGCAGCCGCCGCGGGTCGGCCACGGGCTCGCCCTCGGTGCCGCGCAGCAGCTGCGCATCGACGGCGTGCCGCTGCGCCCAGGACGCCATCAGCGTGCCGAATTCGGGGTGGGTGTGGTTCACGACGCGCAGTGCCGGTGCGCCCTGCACCGGGTTGATCATCTTGGCCACCGTGTGGCCGGGGCCGCGCAGGCCGATGAGCGCGCGCAAGGCCAGCAACTGCTGCAGCGGCGGGCACAGCACGGCGGTGGGCACGAAGGCGGGCTCGCGCCGCGCCCAGGCGCGCTCGATGTCCTGCGCCTGCAGGGCCGGCGCCAGGCCCAGGTCGGCCAGGATGGCCGCGCTGGCGACCCGCTGCGGCTCGACCAGCGGGCCGTGCACCAGCACGTTGAGCCCTTCTCGCGCGAGCGACATGGCCAGCAACGGTGTCAGGTTGGGCAAGCGCCGCGAGCCGTTGTAAGAGGGCAGCAGCACCACGGGGCGGTCGCTGGGCACCACGAGGCAGCGTGCCTGCACGGCCTGCAGGAAGCCTGCCAGTTCATCCAGCGTCTCGCCCTTCATGCGCATGGCCATGACAAAGGCGCCGCACTCGGCAGCGCTGGCCTGACCATCCAGCACGTCGCCCATCAAGGCTTCGGCCGCCGCCATGCCGAGATCGCGGGCGCCGGCCGCACCGCGGCCGATGTCCTTCAGGTAGGGAGCGATGCTCATCGAGGGCGGGGGGGGCTGAGTGGGGCTGAGGGCCAAGGGCGGACCCCCGCGACGTTCGCAAGTTCCGGGCCGCTGCCCGCCAAACGGGCCTTCAGTCCGGGGTTCACCCCGCATTTGTGGCGGTGCCAGCGACAAACTAGGGGCGAGAATCCAAACGCTGCTTGATCTGCACCGAGGCGCCCACCAAGATAGGGCACGGGCTGTAGTTTGGTGCAGCAGCAGGCCCGGACTTCGAGGGTCGACCTTTCCCAGCCATGACCACGATGCTTGACGCGCCAGCCGCGGCCTTCCACGTCTCCACCGAGCTGCCACCGGTGCTGGCGGGCCTGCTGCCTTGCGTGCTGCAGCGCGATGGCGACCTGCTTGCGGTGAAAGACCTGCGCACCGGGCTGTGGGTGCATGCCAACGAGGCCATGGCCCTCACGCTGGGGATGCCCTTACTTGATCTGCTGGGGCATTCGGACGCCGACATCTTCGAGCCCGGTGTGGCCACCGTGCTGCGCGCGGCCGAACACACGGCCCTCGCGCATGGCGAGCCACTGACCAGCGAGCACCGCTTCGAGATTCACGGCCAGCGCCGCGAATTCTCCGTGCTCCGCTGGCCCAGCCCGGCGCGCAGCGATGGTCAACGCTGGCTGTGCAGCGTCTGGCGCGACCTGGCGCCCGAGCGGCAGCGCGAAGCGCAGCTGCGCGCGGCGCTCGAACAGATCGAGCAGCAGCAACGCGCCAACGAACTGCTGCAGCGCGAATTGGCCGACCAGGCCCTGCGCGACCCGGCGTCGGGCCTGTACCGCCGTGCGCACTTCGACGACCAGCTGCGCCGCGAGGTCGACCTCTCCACCCGCGAGCACCGCGAGTTCGCCATCGTTTTCCTGTCCATCGATCCGCCCACCGCCCAAGCCCGCGCCCTGGGAGCACCCGGCCGCCAGCGGGTGTTCGAAGCCATTGGCCGGCTGCTGCGCGGGGGCACGCGCGCGATGGACGCTTCCTGCGTCTACGACGACAGCCGTTTCGCCGTGCTGCTTTCGGGCGTGGGCCTGGCCACGGCGCACGCGCGCATGGAAGGCCTGCGCCGCAAGTGCGCGGCGCAGATCGTCGTGCACGAGGGGCAGGACCTGGGCTTCACAGTCTCGATGGGCGTGGCGAGCTTCCCGCACACCGCGCAGAGCCAGGATGAACTCGTCGCCGCCTGCGAGGCTGCGCTGGGTGAGGCCGTGCGCCGTGGCGGCAACCACGTCACGCTGGCGGCCATCCGCTTCGACGGGGCCTGAGCGTTCAGCCGTTCAGCCCGCGGTGCAGCATGCTGCCGGCCAACGCCATCAGCAACACCGCGAAAAGCCGCTTCAGCACCTTCACGTTGATGCGTTGGGCCACGCGGGCGCCCAGCGGCGCCAGGGCCACGCTGGCCGCGGCCACGATGGCCAGCGCCGGCAGGTAGAGGTAGCCAAACGCACCGGGCAGCGCCGGGGGCAGGTGCCAGCCGCTGATCACGTACCCCACCGTGCTGGCCAGTGCGATGGGAAAACCCAAGGCCGAACTGGTGCCCACCGCGTGCCGGGGCGGCACGTTGCACCAGGTCATGAAGGGCACCGAAAGAAAGGCGCCGCCGGCGCCCAGCAGCCCGGAGATGAAGCCGATGCCGGTGCCCACGCCGGCCTGGCCCCAGGCGCCGGGCATCTCCCGGCCGGGGCTGGGGCGGCGGTCCAGCGCCATCTGCACCGCGGTGTAGCCGATGAAGGCCGCGAAGATCAGCGCCAGGCCTTGGCCCTTGAGCACCGCAAACGCGCCGGCGCCCGCCAGCAGCCCGCCCAGCACGATGCCCGGTGCCATGCGCCGCGCGATGGGCCAGCGCACGGCGCCCAGGCGGTGGTGGGCGCGCACGCTGGACAGCGAGGTGAAGAGGATGGTCGCCATCGAGGTGGCGATCGCCATCTTCACGGCCAGACCGCTGTCGACACCGCGCTGCGTGAGCAGCCAGGCCATCGCCGGCACCATCAGCATGCCGCCGCCGATGCCCAGCAAGCCCGCCAGGAAACCCGCGACGGCGCCCAGGGCCAGCAGTTCGGCCACCAGCGTGAAGCCGAGGTCCATTCAGGCGTCGAGCAAGGCCAGCACGGCCTGCCACTCGGCAGGCGTCACGGGCGTGATGGACAGCCGGTTGCCGCGCTGCAGCACCTGCAGGCTGGCCAGGGTGGGCGCGGCACGCATCTCGGCAAGGCTGAGCAGGCGCGTCTTGCGCAGCAACTGCACGTCACGCAGCAGCCAGCGGGGGGCATCGCGCGATGACTTGGGGTCGAAGTAGGGGCTCTCGGCGTCGAACTGCGTCGGGTCGGGTCGCACATCGCCCACCACCTGCGCCAGGCCGGCGATGCCGGGCTGCGGGCACGACGAGTGGTAGAAGAGCACGCCGTCGCCCGCGCGCATGGCGTCGCGCATGAAGTTGCGCGCCTGGTAGTTGCGAACACCGGTCCAGGGCAGTGTCTGCTGCGGGGCCTGAGCGAGGTGGTCGATCGAGGCCTCGTCGGGCTCGCTCTTCATCAGCCAGTGGCGGTTCATGGGGCTGATGGGGAGATGAGGCGGGCCTGCCAGAAGGGGTGTCCGCCGTGGAAGCTGTGAACCCGGGTGCCTGAACCAAAGGGGAAGTTCAGGTGGGCGAGGTCAGCCATGCATTGGGTTCATCTGACGCGAGACGATCACGCCTGCGTGGCGATGTTCCAAGCCCTTGGTCATAGACCATCGGCTCAAGGACATGAAAGGCTCACAAGTCCACGACGGACCGATTCATTCTAGACCTCGGGGCTGCCACGCGTGCGGTGCCGGGCCGCGCCGGAACTCACAGAAGCTGGCCGTCGTCGCCCAGGGCCGCATCCACGCGGCGCAGCAGGGCGTCGAGCTCGTCGGCGCCGTCGTCGGCATGGGCCGGGGCCGCGGCGGGCGGCGGCGCGTTCTGGCGCTCGGCCAGCTGGTAGGCGAGATTCAGCGCGGCCAGCACGGCGATGCGCTCACGCGCCTTGACCTTGCCGGAATCGCGGATGGAGCTCATCTCGCGGTCGACCGCCGCCACGGCCGCCTGCAGCAGGGCCTCGCCGCCTTCGGGGCAGCCGAGCATGTAGACCTGGCCGAGGATGGAGACTTCGAGTTGCTTCATGCGCCCGCCTCGGGCTCACGGGCCGGGGCCGGTGCGGGCTCGGCAGGGATGCGTTCGAGCAGCGCGTCGATGCGCCCGCGCGCAGCAGCCAGCCGCGAGCGCAGGCTGTCGCGTTCGGCCGTGACGGCTGCGAGCTGCTGCTCGATCAAGGCGCTGGTGCGCTTGAGTTCCTGGTGCCGCAGCACCAGGCGGTCGACACGTTCGGCAAGGTCTTCCAGCTTGGCCATCTCAAGGCTTCCCCTTGGCGGACATTGTAGGAGGGGGCAGGCGACGCCCGTGGTCGCAGGCGCTGCGCACGGTGCAGACATCGCAACGCGGCGCACGCGCCGTGCAGACATAGCGGCCGTGCAGGATGAGCCAGTGGTGGGCGTCCACCAGGTAGGCTTCGGGCACGCGGCGCATCAGCTCGTCTTCGACACCGCGAACGCTTTCGCTGCGCGCCAGGCCAGCACGGCGGCTGACGCGGTAGACGTGCGTGTCCACCGCCATCGTCGGCTCGCCGAAGGCGACGTTGAGCACCACGTTGGCTGTCTTGCGGCCCACGCCGGGCAGGGCTTCCAGCGCCTCGCGCGAGCGCGGCACCTCGCCGCCGTGCTGCTGGATCAGGATCTCGCAGGTGGCCACCAGGTTCTTGGCCTTGTTGCGGAACAGGCCGATGGTGCGGATGAGTTCGGTCACCCGCTCGACGCCGAGCTCCACCATCTTCTGCGGTGTGGGCGCGAGCGCAAACAGGCGCCTGGTGGCCTTGTTGACGCCCACGTCGGTGGCCTGTGCCGAGAGCAGCACCGCGGCCAGCAGCTCGAAGACGCTGGTGTATTCCAGCTCGGTCTGCGGCCGCGGGTTGGCTGCGGCCAGCGTGGCGAAGAAGGTCTCGGCGGCTTCAGGCTTCATCGGTGGGGGCGGTGGGCAGGGGTGTGGCGGCCTGGCGCTTTTGTGCGGCGCGGCGCAAGGCGGCTTCGATGACGGCACGCTTGGCGTCCAGCGCGGCGGGCTCGGTGAGCTGGCTGTGCGCAGCCAGGTCGGCCAGCTTGGCGCGGGCCTTGGCGGCCAGGCGCTCGTCGTTCTCCTGCTGTTCGCGCAGCAGGCGCTGCTGGCGGAATTCGTAGCGTTCGCGCGCTTCGTCGGCCTGTGGCTGGCTCCAGGCCTGCCAGCCGGTCTGAGCGCCGGTCACGGGCACCAGCGAGATGCAATCGACCGGGCACACCGGGATGCACAGCTCGCAGCCCGTGCATTGCGCGTCGATCACGGTGTGCATGAGCTTGGAAGCCCCGACGATGCAATCCACCGGGCAGGCCTTGATGCACAAGGTGCAGCCGATGCACCAGGTCTCGTCGATGACGGCCAGCAAGCGCGGGCCTTCGGTGCCGTGTGCGGTGTCCAGCGGCAGCGTGGGCCCGCCAGTGATCTGTGCCAGCCGGCCGATGCCTGCTGCGCCGCCAGGCGGGCAGCGGTTGATCGGAGCCTCGCCTGTGGCCATGGCCACCGCGTAGCTGCGGCAATCGGGGTAGCCGCAGCGCGTGCACTGCGTCTGCGGCAGGGCCGCGTTCAGGCGCTCGGCCAGCGCGGCGGTGTCAGGGGCCAGAAGCGGCGCAGCGGGGGCGGGGAGCGGCACCCCGCGATTATCCCCGCGAGCTCAGCGGCTGCGCTTGCTGCGCGGCAGGCGCGTGACCTTGGCGCCTTCGGTGCCCGTCGAGGCTGCGGCGGCCTCGGCGGTCTCGGCGGCCGTCTGGTTGAAGCGCGCGATGAAGCGGCGCACCTCCGGGTAGACCTTCTCGCGCCAGCGGCGGCCCGAGAAGATGCCGTAGTGGCCGGCGCCCACCGCGTCGTAGTGGAATTTGCGCGAGGTGGGCACGCCAGTGCAGAGGTCGTGCGCGGCGCGCGTCTGGCCGGCGCCGGAGATGTCGTCGAGCTCGCCTTCGATCGTCAGCAGCGCGGTGCTGCCGATGTCCTGCGGCCGCACCAGTTCGCCGCGCACCTGCCAGGTGCCGTGGACCAGCGCGAAGTCCTGGAAGACGGTCTTGATGGTGTCGAGGTAGTACTCGGCCGGCATGTCGAGCACGGCGTTGTACTCGTCGTAGAACTGGCGGTGGCTCTCGGCGCTGTCGTCGTCGCCCTTGATGAGGTCGGCAAAGTAGTCGTAGTGGCTGCTGAGGTGGCGGTCGGGGTTCATCGCCACGAAGCCGGTGTGCTGCAGGAAGCCGGGGTAGACCGCGCGCCCCGCGCCCGGGAAGTTCTGCGGCACGCGGAAGATCACGTTGTTCTCGAACCAGCTGTGGCTCTTGTTCATCGCCAGGTTGTTGACGGCGGTGGGGCTCTTGCGGGCGTCGATGGGGCCGCCCATCATCGTCATGCTCAGCGGCGTGGTCTCGCCGCGGCTGGCCATCAGCGACACCGCAGCCAGCACCGGCACGGTAGGCTGGCAGACCGAGATCACGTGCACGTCGGGGCCGACGTGCCGGATGAACTCCTGCACGTACTCGACATAGTCGTCGAGGCGGAAGGCGCCTTCGGCCAGCGGCACCATGCGCGCGTCGGTCCAGTCGGTGATGTAGACCTTGTGGTCCTGCAGCAGGCTCTTGACGGTATCGCGCAGCAGGGTGGCGTGGTGGCCGGACAAGGGCGCCACCACCAGCACCTTGGGCTGGGCCTTGATCGCTGCCAGCGCCTGAAGATCATCCGTGAAGCGCTTGAAGCGCAGCAGGCGGCAGAAGGGCTTGTGCAGGGCCACGCGCTCCTGCACGGCCACTTCGGCCCCGCCGGCGGTGACGCTGGTGATGCCGAAGGGCGGCTTCTCGTACTCCTTGGCCAGGCGGTGCAGCAGGTCGAAGCCGGCCGAGATGCGCTGCGACATCGGCATCTGGGCGAAGGGCGACAGCGGATGGTCGTAGAGCTTGGCCGAAGCGCTGGCGAACTCGGCGAAGGGCGCCATCAAGGCGCGCTGGCTTTCGTAGATCTGGTAAAGCATCAATCCGCTCCAATGCGCAGTCCGGACCGCAACGCCCGGGGCAGGGTGCGCCGGGCGGGCGATGTTCCGAATGTAACGTCAATGCGGCCAAAAATGTTGCAGTGCAGCAATCTATTGACGTGCCGAGCATCTTGCCGCTGCAAAGGCGCCGTCAAAGCCCGGAAAACACGTAGGAGACGGGCCATTCCGGGGTGGCCCTGTCACCCAGGTGACAGGCCTGGGGCCCCGGTTCAGCCTGCCATCACCTTTGCCAGCGCCGCGGCCACCGGTCCGATGTTGCGGCTGTTCAGCGCCGCCACGCAGATGCGGCCCGAGTCGACGCCGTAGACGCCGAACTCGCTGCGCAGGCGCTGCATCTGCTCCTTGCCCAGGCCCGAGTAGCTGAACATGCCCATCTGCGTGGTGATGTAGCTCAGGTCGCCTTGCACGCCGGCGGCTTGCAGTTGCTGCACCAGCGCGCTGCGCATGGCCTTGATGCGTTCGCGCATGCCGGCCAGTTCTTTTTCCCACATGGCGCGCAGCGCCGGGGTGGTGAGCACCGTGGCCACCACCTGGGCGCCGAAGGTGGGCGGGTTGCTGTAGTTGGTGCGGATGACGATCTTCAGCTGCGACAGCACGCGCGCGCACTCTTCCTTGCTGGCGCACACCACGCTGAGCGCGCCGACGCGCTCGCCATAAAGCGAGAAGCTCTTGCTGAACGAGGTGCTGACGAAGAACTGCTGCCCGGTGGCCAGGAAGCACTGCACCGCCGCGCCGTCTTCGGCGATGCCCTTGCCGAAGCCCTGGTAGGCCATGTCGAGGAAGGGCACCAGGCCGCGCTCGGCGCAGGTGGCGGCGATCTGCTGCCATTGCGCCGGGCTGAGGTCGCAACCCGTGGGGTTGTGGCAGCAGGCGTGCAGCACGACCACGGTGCCGGCCGCGGCGGCCTGCAGCTTGGCGATCAGCGCGTCAAAGCGGATGCCGCGCGCGGCGGCGTCGTAGTAGGGGTAGGTGTCCACCGGGAAGCCGGCGTTGGTGAACAGCGCACGGTGGTTCTCCCAGCTCGGGTCGCTGATCAGCACGGTGGCCGCAGGGCGCAGGCGCTGGAGGAAATCGGCACCCACCTTCAGGCCGCCGGTGCCGCCCAGGGCCTGCACGGTGGCCACGCGGCCGCTGGTGACGGCTTCGCTCTCGGCCCCGAAGACCAGGCCCTGCACGGCCTTGTCATAGGCGGCGATGCCGTCGATGGGCAGGTAGCCCTTGGCCTTGGGGCTCTCCAGCAGCTGCTTTTCGGCCTCGGCCACGCAGCGCAGCACGGGCAGCTTGCCGGCGTCGTCGAAGTACACGCCCACGCCCAGGTTCACCTTGGCGGGGTTGGGATCGGCGTTGAACTGCTCGTTCAGACCCAGGATGGGGTCGCGGGGCGCCATCTCGACGGCGGCGAAGAGCGATGCGGACATGGAAGGGCTTTCAGGACTCGAGGGGCGGGCGGAAGGCTGAGCAGGCCGGCGCGGGCTGCGCTACGCTCAAGGGTTGCCCGCCGCGGGAAGATCCCCATGGCGAGCCCGTGAATTCTACGTGCCGCACCCGAGGAAAACGCCATGACCGCCCATGCCAACGCTGCCGCCGTCGGCCCCAGCGACGCCACGCAGGCGCCTGCAGGCGAGTTCATCACCTTTCCCGATTCCCCCTTCCAGCTGCTGCAGCAGTTCGCGCCCGCCGGCGACCAGCCCACCGCCATCGCGCAGCTCGTTGAAGGCATCCAGGACGGCTTGAGCTACCAGACGCTGCTGGGCGTCACGGGCTCGGGCAAGACCTTCACGATGGCCAATGTGATCGCCCGCATGGGCCGGCCGGCCATCGTCTTCGCGCCCAACAAGACGCTGGCCGCGCAGCTGTACAGCGAGTTCCGCGATTTCTTCCCGAAGAACGCGGTGGAGTACTTCGTCAGCTACTACGACTACTACCAGCCCGAGGCCTACGTGCCGCAGCGCGACCTCTTCATCGAGAAGGACAGCGCGATCAACGAGCACATCGAGCAGATGCGACTCTCGGCCACCAAGAGCCTGCTGGAGCGGCGCGACGTGATCATCGTGGCCAGCGTCAGCGCCATCTACGGCATCGGCAACCCGGCCGACTACCACCAGATGGTGATGACGCTGCGCGTGGGCGACAAGATGAGCCAGCGTGACGTGATCCAGCAGCTGATCCGCATGCAGTACAAGCGCAACGAGGTCGATTTCAGCCGGGGCGCCTTCCGCGTGCGCGGCGACACCATCGACGTCTTTCCGGCCGAGCACAGCGAGCTGGCCTTGCGCATCGAGCTCTTCGACGACGAGGTCGAAAGCCTGCAGCTGCTGGACCCGCTGACGGGCCGCGTGCGGCAGAAGATCCCGCGCTTCACGGTCTACCCGAGCAGCCATTACGTGACGCCGCGCGAGCGCGTGGTCGACGCCATCGAGAGCATCAAGGAAGAGCTGCGCACGCGGCTGGACGAGCTGGTCAAGAGCGGCAAGCTGGTGGAGGCGCAGCGCCTGGAGCAGCGCACGCGTTTCGACCTGGAGATGCTGCAGGAGGTGGGCCACTGCAAGGGCATCGAGAACTACACGCGCCACCTCAGCGGCGCCAATCCGGGCGACCCGCCGCCCACGCTGGTGGACTACCTCGCCCCCGATGCGCTGATGTTCCTGGACGAAAGCCACGTGCTGATCGGCCAGTTCGGCGGCATGTACAACGGCGACCGTGCGCGCAAGACCACGCTGGTGGAGTATGGCTTCCGCCTGCCCAGCGCGCTGGACAACCGGCCGCTGAAGTTCGAGGAGTTCGAGGGCAAGATGCGCCAGAGCATCTTCGTCAGCGCCACGCCGGGCAACTGGGAGAAGGAACACACCGGCGCCGTGGTGGAGCAGGTGGTGCGCCCCACGGGCCTGGTCGACCCCGAGGTGGAGGTGCGCCCTGCCGGCACGCAGGTGGACGACGTGCTGCAGGAGATCCGCGAGCGCGTGAAGATCAACGAGCGCGTGCTCGTCACCACGCTCACCAAGCGCATGGCCGAGCAGCTCACCGAGTACCTGTCGGACAACGGCGTGAAGGTGCGCTACCTGCACAGCGACGTCGACACGGTGGAGCGCGTGGAGATCCTGCGTGACCTGCGCCTGGGCGCCTTCGACGTGCTGGTGGGCATCAACCTGCTGCGCGAGGGCCTGGACCTGCCCGAGGTCAGCCTGGTAGCCATCCTCGATGCCGACAAGGAAGGCTTCCTGCGCGCCGAGCGCAGCCTCATCCAGACCATCGGCCGCGCGGCGCGCAACCTCAACGGCCGCGCCATCCTGTATGCCGACAAGATGACCGACAGCATGAAGGCGGCCATCGGCGAGACCGAACGTCGGCGCGCCAAGCAGATCGCGCACAACCTGGCCATGGGCATCACGCCCAAGGGCGTGTCCACGCGCATCCGCGACATGATCGACGGCGCCGTCTCCGACAAGAGCGCCAAGGACGACCTGAAGGCGGCGCAGGCTGCGGCCGAGGTCGAGTCGATGAGCGAGAAAGACCTCGGCAAGCGCATCAAGCTGCTGGAGAAGCAGATGCTGGAACACGCACGCAACCTCGAGTTCGAGAAGGCGGCGCGCGTGCGCGACCAGCTGGCGCTGCTGCGCGAGCAGGCCTTCGGGGGTGCCGGGCACGACGTGGTGCCGCTGATCCCCGCGGCCCACCTGAAAGGGGCGGCGTGATGCTGGGGCGCTTGAAGGGCTGGCTGCAGGGCGGCGCAGCGACGGCGGCCGGCCACCCGGCGCAGGCCGCGGAACTGCGCGTGCTGATGGTTTGCACCGGCAACATCTGCCGTTCGCCCACGGCCGAGGGCGTGCTGCGCGCACGGCTGGCGCGGGCGGGCCTGGGCGCGCGCGTGGAGGTCGACTCCGCCGGCACCCAGGGTTACCACACGGGGGAAGCGCCCGATCCCCGCGCCGTGAAGGCAGCGGCTGCGCGCGGCTACGACCTTGGCGGCCTGCGTGCGCGGCCGGTGCAGCCCGCCGACTTCCAGCGCTTCCACTGGCTGATCGCGATGGACGAAGACCACCTGGCGTGGCTGCGCCGCAAGGCGCCGCCGGGCTGCACCGCGCGCATCGAGCTGCTGATGCCGCACGGCCGCCGCCACGCCGGCGTGACCGAGGTGCCCGACCCCTACTACGGCGCGCTGGCCGGCTTCGAGCGCGTGCTGGACCTGGTGGAAGACGCCTGCGACGGTTTGGTGGGCCGTGTGCAAGACCACCTCGGCGGCGGGGTGCGTGGCCATGCCTGACTGAAAAGCTCAGGTTCAGATAAACTTGAGCAAATCAGTCGGGCACCTCCTGCTTCTGGGGGCCCGGCCCGACCAGCGCCCGGGCAGCTGCCCTGTGCGCCGGCCGACCGACACCGCAGCCTTGGCGCCCCGTGCGCCTGGAGAACCCTGATGCGACTCACCACCAAGGGCCGTTTTGCCGTCACCGCCATGATCGACCTGGCCCTGCGCTCCAACGCAGGCCCGGTGGCGCTGGCCGCGATCAGCCAGCGCCAGCAGATCTCGCTGTCCTACCTGGAGCAGCTGTTCGGCAAGCTGCGCCGCCACGAACTGGTGGAAAGCACCCGCGGCCCCGGCGGCGGCTACTCGCTGGGCCGCGCCGCCGGCGAGATCACCGTCGCGGACATCATCGTGGCGGTGGACGAGCCCATCGACGCCACCGGCTGCGCCGGCAAGGAAGGCTGCATGGGCGAAGACAGCGGCAAGTGCATGACGCACGACCTCTGGGCCAGCCTGAACACCAAGATGATCGAGTACCTCGATTCCATCTCGCTGCAGAAGCTGGTGGACGAGCAGCTGGCCAAGGGCGTCTCCATCGACGCTGCCCCCATCAAGCGCGCCATCAGCAGCGTGCCGGTGGTCAAGCCCATCAAGGTGACGGCCCCGAATTCGGTGTTTGCCCTCGGCACCGCCCTGACGAAGTAACCCCAGCGACGAGCCCCTGCGATGACCCCGCATTTCCCGATCTACCTCGACTACGGCGCCACCACCCCCTGCGACCCGCGCGTCGTCGACGCCATGATTCCCTGGTTGCGCGAACATTTCGGCAACCCTGCCAGCCGCAGCCACGCCTGGGGCTGGGAGGCCGAAGCCGCCGTCGAGAAGGCGCGCGGCCAGGTCGCCAGCCTGATCAATGCCGACCCGCGCGAGATCGTCTGGACCAGCGGCGCCACCGAGTCCATCAACCTCGCCATCAAGGGCGCGGCGCACTTCTACGCCAGCCGCGGCAAGCACCTCATCACGCTGAAGACCGAGCACAAGGCCACGCTGGACACCATGCGCGAGCTGGAGCGCCAGGGCTTCGAGGTGAGCTACCTCGACGTGCAGGAGAACGGCCTGCTCGACCTGGACAAGTTCAAGGACACGCTGCGCAAGGACACCATCCTCGTCTCGGTGCTGATGGTGAACAACGAGATCGGCGTCATCCAGGACATCCCGGCGATTGGCGCGATGTGCCGTGAGCGCGGCATCGTCTTCCACGTCGACGGCGCCCAGGCCACGGGCAAGGTGGCCATCGACATGAACGCGCTGCCCATCGACCTGTTCAGCATGTCGGCGCACAAGACCTACGGGCCCAAGGGCCAGGGCGCCCTGTACGTGCGCCGCAAGCCCCGTGTGCGCCTGGAAGCGCAGATGCACGGCGGTGGCCACGAGCGCGGCATGCGCAGCGGCACGCTGCCCACGCACCAGATCGTGGGCATGGGCGAGGCCTTCGCCATCGCGCAGGCCGAGATGCCGGCCGAGCTGGAACGCATCCGCGGCCTGCAGCAGCGCCTGCTGGACGGCATCAGCACCATCGAGCAGGTGTTCATCAACGGCGACCTCGAGCGCCGCGTGCCGCACAACCTGAACGCGAGCTTCAACTTCGTGGAGGGCGAGAGCCTGATCATGGGCGTGAAGGGCATCGCCGTGAGTTCGGGCAGCGCCTGCACCAGCGCCAGCCTGGAACCCAGCTACGTGCTGCGCGCCCTGGGCCGCAGCGACGAACTCGCGCACAGCAGCCTGCGCATGACCATCGGCCGCTTCACCACGGCCGAGGAGATCGATTACGCCGTCAGCACGCTGCAGGCCAACGTGGGCAAGCTGCGCGACCTCTCGCCCTTGTGGGAGATGTTCAAGGACGGCGTCGACCTCAGCACCATCCAGTGGGCGGCGCACTGAAGCACGCCCGCAGAACAACCAAGGAGTACACACCATGGCCTACAGCGAAAAAGTCGTTGAGCACTACGAGAACCCCCGCAACGTCGGCAGCTTCGACAAGGGCGACGACACGGTCGGCACCGGCATGGTCGGCGCACCGGCCTGCGGCGACGTGATGAAGCTGCAGATCAAGGTCAACCCCGAAACCGGCCTCATCGAGGACGCGCGCTTCAAGACCTACGGCTGCGGCTCGGCCATCGCCTCCAGCTCGCTCGTCACAGAGTGGGTCAAGGGCAAGACCCTGGACGAGGCCGTGGCGATCAAGAACACGCAGATCGCCGAAGAGCTGGCGCTGCCGCCGGTGAAGATCCACTGCAGCATCCTGGCCGAAGACGCCATCAAGGCCGCCGTGGACGACTACAAATCGCGGCACGGCCAGGCCACGGGCACGGCTGCATCGCACTGAAGCAGTCTGGAAATGGCAGTCACCCTGACCGAAGCCGCCGCGCGGCACGTCACACGCTACCTGGGCCGCCGCGGCAAGGGCGTGGGCGTGCGCCTGGGCGTGAAGACCACGGGCTGCTCGGGCCTGGCCTACAAGCTCGAGTACGCCGACGACGTGGCGCCTGAAGACGTGATCTTCGAAGACCACGGCGTGAAGGTGCTGATCGACCCGAAGAGCCTGCCCTACCTCGACGGCACCGAACTCGACTTTGTGCGCGAAGGCCTGAACGAAGGCTTCAAGTTCCACAACCCGCGCGAGAAAGACCGCTGCGGCTGCGGCGAGTCCTTCCGGGTCTAGACCTTTCCAGAGCCCTCAGGCAACGGGCGCGGCCGACCAGCCGCGCCTTGCCGTTTCATGCGAGCCATGCACCTCAGCGACGATCACTTCACGCTCTTCGGCCTGCCGCCGCGGCAGGCCCTGGACCGTGCCGATCTCGACGCGCGCCGCCGCGAGCTGCAGGCCCAGGTGCACCCCGATCGCTTCGCGCACGAGGGCGCGGCTGCGCAGCGCCTGGCCATGCAGTGGGCGGTGCGTGTCAACGAGGCCTACGCCTGCCTGAAGGACCCGCTGAGCCGCGCCGCCTACCTGTGCGAGCTGCGCGGCGTGGCCATCGACGCCGAGCGCAACACCGCGATGCCCGGCGCCTTCCTGATGCAGCAGATGGCCTGGCGCGAGGCGCTGGACGACGCTGCCGACGCGCCCGCCGTCGAGCGCCTGGACGCCGAGGTGGCCGCGCAGCAGAAGCGTGACCTCGAGGCCCTGGCCGTGCTGCTGGACGAGAAGAACGACACCCCGGCCTCCGCGGCGCAGGTGCGCGCGCTGATGTTCGTGGCGCGCTTCCGCCAGGACATCGCCCGCCGCCTCGACACCCTGGACCCGACCCGCTGAGCGCCTCGCGCGCCGCCCGAAGAGAAGCCTGAAAAGAAGAACACCGATGGCCCTGCTACAGATCTCCGAACCCGGCCAGGCGCCGGACCCGCACCAGCGCCGCATCGCCGTGGGCATCGACCTCGGCACCACGCACTCGCTGGTGGCGGCCGTGCGCCACGGCGTGGCTGATTGCCTGCCCGATGCCCAGGGCCGGCTGCTGCTGCCCTCGGCCGTGCGCTACCTGCCTGGCGGCCGGCGGCAGATCGGCGCCGAGGCGCTGGCTGCGCAGGCCGAAGACCCGGAGAACACGCTGGTCTCCGTCAAGCGTTTCATGGGCCGCAAGCTGGCCGACGTGGCCGGCACCGAGAAGCTGCCCTACCGCTTCGTCGATGGCGCCGGCATGCTGGCCATCAGCACGCGCGAGGGCGACAAGTCGCCGGTGGAAGTCAGCGCCGAGATCCTGGCCGCGCTGCGCCAACGTGCTGAAGACACCTTCGACACCGACGAGATCTTCGGCGCCGTCATCACGGTGCCGGCCTACTTCGACGACGCGCAGCGCCAGGCCACGAAAGACGCCGCGCAACTCGCCGGCCTGAACGTGCTGCGCCTGATCAGCGAGCCCACGGCCGCGGCCGTGGCCTACGGGCTGGACAACGCCAGCGAGGGCCTCTACGCCGTCTACGACCTGGGCGGCGGCACCTTCGACATCAGCCTGCTGCGCCTGACGCGCGGCGTCTTCGAGGTGGTGGCCACGGGCGGCGATGCGGCGCTGGGCGGTGACGACATCGACCACGCCTTGGCCGACTGGGCCCTGGCCCAGGCCGGCGTACGCGCCGACAGCCCGCACGACAAGCGCGCTGCGCTGGTGGCCGCCCGGGCCGCCAAGGAAGCGCTGAGCAGCACCGACAGCACGCCCTGGCGCGCTGAGCTGGCCGGCGGCACCGCCGAAGTGGCCGTGAGCCGCGCGCAACTGGAAGCGCTGGCGCGCCCGCTGATCGACCGCACGCTGGCCGCCGTGCGCAAGGTGCTGCGCGACGCGCAGGTGGCGCGCGACGAGGTGCAGGGCGTGGTGATGGTGGGTGGCAGCACGCGCATGCCGGCCGTGCGCCATGCCGTGAGCGAGCTGTTCGGCCGCGAAGTGTTGACCAACGTGAACCCCGACGAGGTGGTGGCCATCGGCGCCGCCATCCAGGCCAATGCGCTGGCTGGCAATGCGCAAGATGGCGAGCTTCTGTTGCTCGACGTCATCGCGCTGAGCCTGGGCCTGGAGACCATGGGCGGCCTGGTCGAGCGCGTGATCGAGCGCAACACCACCATCCCTGTGGCCAAGGCGCAGGAATTCACCACCTTCAAGGACGGCCAGACCGCGATGGCCATCCACGTGCTGCAGGGCGAACGCGATCTGGTCAGCGAGTGCCGCAGCCTGGCGCGCTTCGAACTGCGCGGCATCCCGCCCCTGGTGGCCGGCGCGGCGCGCATCCGCGTGACCTTCCAGGTCGATGCCGATGGCCTGCTGAGCGTCAGCGCCCGCGAACTCACCAGTGGCGTGGAAGCCGCCGTCACCGTCAAGCCGAGTTACGGCCTGGCCGACGACCAGATCGCGCAGATGCTGAAAGACGGCTTCGCCCACGCCGAGGGCGACATGGCCGCACGCAAGCTGCGCGAGGCGCGTGTGGAGGCCGAACGCATGGTGCTGGCCACCCGCGCCGCACTGGCGGCCGATGGCGCGCTGCTGAACGGGGCCGAACGCCAGGCCGTGGAGGCCTTGATCGCCGCCACCGCGCAGGCCGCCCAAGGCGACAACGCCGACACCATCGAAGCCGCCGTGGAAGCCCTGGCCGAGGGCACCGAAGCCTTCGCCGCCGCCCGCATGAACCAAGGCATCCGCCAGGCCCTGGCCGGGCGCAGCCTCGACGACATCTGACCCGATCCAGCCGCCGCCATGCCCGTCATCCGCATCCTGCCCCACGCCACGCTTTGCCCCGAAGGTGGCAGCATCCAGGCGCCAGCCGGCACCTCGCTGTGCGAAGCCTTGCTCGAAAACGGCATCGCCATCGAACACGCCTGCGACATGAGCAGCGCCTGCACCACCTGCCACGTGGTGGTGAAGGAAGGCTTCAATTCGCTGGGCGAGATGGACGAAAGCGAAGAAGACCTGCTCGACCGCGCCTGGGGCCTGGCGCCCACCTCGCGCCTGAGCTGTCAGGCCATCCTGTCGAACCAGGACGTGACGATCGAGATCCCGAAGTACACGATCAACCACGCCCGCGAAAACCACTGAGCGCCCGCTTGCGGCGCGGTGGCGCACCAAGGACGTACGGCGCCTGGGGCTGCTGCACCAAAAAAAGAACCCCCTCGGCTTGCGCCGAGGAGGTTGGACCAGGGCTCATGCCCCTGCTGAGGAGATAGACAGACACTCGAAAGTGCCGAGCAGGCTTACGCAAGCCCTGTGCCAGCGTTTCTGCCGTTCGCCGAGTTGCTGCCCGCCCCCGCCATGAAAGTCCTGGGTTTCGAGTCTTCCTGCGACGAAACGGGCGTGGCCCTGGTCGAAACCCGCCCGGGCGGCGTACCGCGCCTGCTGGCCGAGGCGCTGTACAGCCAGGTCGACATGCACGCGGCCTATGGGGGCGTGGTGCCGGAACTGGCCTCCCGCGACCACATCCGTCGCGTGCTGCCTTTGGCGCGCCAGGTGATGGCGCAGGCCGGCTTCGGCCTGGCTGAGGTGGACCTGATCGCCTACACCCGCGGGCCGGGCCTGGCCGGTGCGCTACTGGTCGGCGCGGGGGTGGCGGTGGCGCTGGCCGCGGCGCTGGGCAAACCGGCCTTGGGCATCCACCACCTCGAAGGCCACCTGCTGTCACCCTTTCTCGCCACGGCGGAAGAGGGCGGGGCGCCCGAGTTTCCCTTCATCGCGCTGCTGGTCTCGGGTGGCCACACGCAGCTGATGCAGGTGGAGGGCGTAGGCCGCTACACGCTGCTGGGCGAAACCATCGACGACGCCGCTGGTGAAGCCTTCGACAAGAGCGCCAAGCTGATGGGACTGGGCTACCCCGGCGGGCCGGCGCTTTCTCGGCTGGCCGAAGGCGGCAACCCGGCAGCCTTTGCGCTACCGCGGCCGCTGCTGCACAGCGGCGATCTCGATTTCAGCTTTGCCGGCCTGAAGACGGCTGTGATGACGCAGCACCGCAAGCTGGGCCCCGCCCCTGGGCCGCAGCCGCTGGCCGACCTGGCCGCCAGCACGCAGGCGGCCATTGTGGACGTGCTGGTGGCCAAGGCGCTCAAGGCTTTGAAGACGACTGGCGCGCGGCGGCTGGTCGTGGCTGGCGGCGTGGGTGCCAACCGGCGCCTGCGGGAGCAGCTCAATGCCGGGGCGGCCCGGCTGCGCGCCCGGGTGCACTACCCGCCGCTGGCGCTGTGCACCGACAACGGCGCCATGATCGCCCTGGCCGCCGCGCTGCGCCTGCAGCACGGCCTGGCCGAAGGGCAGACCGAGGGCGCCTTCGACGTGCGGCCCCGCTGGCCGCTGGACGCGATCTAGGCTGGTGCGGGTGACGCGCCGCCGCCGCGCTATACTCAGCGGTTCCTCAGCGCCGGCGTGCCGGCAAAGCGGAAAGCACGGCACCGGTCGGTTTCACTGGTGTCCGCAAGTCCAACCCGGAAACCGCAGGCGCCTCTTGCCATGGGTGCCACCGTGCGGTTTCCAAGCAAAAACCAAGGAAATCGCATGACCCTCGCCACCGCCCTGAAGGCCGACATCGTCAAGGCCAACGCCCGCGGCGCCGCCGACACCGGCAGCCCCGAAGTGCAGGTCGCCCTGCTGACCGCGCGCATCAACGAACTGACGCCGCACTTCAAGCTGCACGCCAAAGACCACCACGGCCGCCGCGGCCTGCTGAAGATGGTCAACGCGCGCAAGCGTCTGCTGGCCTACCTGAAGGACCGCGACGCCGACCGCTACACCGCGCTGATCGCCAAGCTCGGCCTGCGCAAGTAAGTTCTCCCCGCACGGGGCCGACCGGTTCGGCCCCGTGTTCCATCCGCTCGAACCTGAGCCAACACCGGGCCGCATTTGCTGTGTCATTCCAACGGCACCCCCTTGATGGGTTTCACTGGAATGGCATGACGCTGCCCACCTTCACGCAAGGAAACAACGCATGAGCCTGTTCAACAAAGTCACCAAGACCTTCACCTGGGGTCAGCACACCGTCACGCTGGAAACCGGCGAGATCGCGCGCCAGAGCAGCGGCGCCGTCATGGTCAGCATGGACGACACCGTGGTGCTCGCCACCGTGGTGGCCAAGACCGAAGCCAAGCCGGGCCAGGACTTCTTCCCGCTGACCGTCGACTACATCGAGAAGACCTACGCCGCCGGCAAGATCCCCGGCAGCTTCTTCAAGCGCGAAGGCCGCCCGAGCGAACTGGAAACGCTGACCAGCCGCCTGATCGACCGCCCGATCCGCCCGCTCTTCCCCGAAGGCTTCTTCAACGAAGTGCAGGTCGTCGTGCACGTGCTGAGCCTGAACCCCGAGGTGCAGGCCGACATCGCCGCCATGATCGGCACCAGCGCCGCGCTGGCGATTAGCGGCATCCCGTTCAATGGCCCCATCGGCGCCGCCCGCGTGGGCTATGTGAACGGCGAGTACGTGCTGAACCCGGGCCAGACGCAACTGGCCGACAGCAAGATGGAACTGGTCGTGGCCGGTACCGAAGCCGCCGTGCTGATGGTGGAATCAGAAGCCGACCAGCTGTCTGAAGAAATCATGCTGGGCGCCGTGGTCTTCGGCCACCAGCAGGGCCTGGTGGCCATCAACGCCATCAACGAGCTGGTGCGTGAAGCCGGCAAGCCCGAGTGGAAGTGGGAAGCGCCGGCCAAGAACGAGCCCTTCATCGCCAAGGTCACCGAGCTGGCCGAAGGCCCGTTGCGCGCCGCCTACCAGATCCGCAGCAAGCAGGCCCGCACCCAGGCTTGCCGTGAAGTCACGGCCAACGTGCTGGCGGCCCTGAAGGCCGAAGGCGTCGAGTTCGACAAGGTCGAGGTCGAAGGCCTGCTGTTCGAGATCGAAGCCCGCATCGTGCGCGGCCAGATCCTGGCCGGCGAGCCGCGCATCGACGGCCGCGACACGCGCACCGTGCGCGCCATCGAGATCCGCTCGGGCGTGCTGCCGCGCACCCACGGCTCGGCGCTGTTCACCCGCGGCGAGACGCAGGCCCTGGTGGCCGCCACGCTGGGGACCGAGCGCGACGCGCAGCGCATCGACGCGCTGGCCGGCGATTTCGAAGACCGCTTCATGCTGCACTACAACATGCCCCCCTTCGCCACCGGCGAAACGGGTCGTGTGGGCAGCCCGAAGCGCCGCGAGATCGGCCACGGCCGCCTGGCCAAGCGCGCGCTCGTCGCCGTGCTGCCGAGCAAGGAAGACTTCCCCTACACGCTGCGCGTGGTGAGCGAGATCACCGAGAGCAACGGCTCCTCGTCGATGGCTTCGGTCTGCGGCGGCTGCCTGTCGCTGCTGGACGCCGGCGTGCCGCTGAAGGCGCACGTGGCCGGCATCGCCATGGGCCTGATCAAGGAAGGCAACCGCTTCGCGGTTCTGACCGACATCCTGGGTGACGAAGATCACCTCGGCGACATGGACTTCAAGGTGGCCGGCACCACCGCGGGCATCACCGCCCTGCAGATGGACATCAAGATCCAGGGCATCACCAAGGAGATCATGCAGGTCGCCCTGGCACAGGCCAAGGAAGCGCGCCTGCACATCCTGGCCAAGATGGTGGAAGCCGTCGGCGGTGCCAAGACCGAGGTGAGCCAGTTCGCCCCGCGCCTGTACACGATGAAGATCAACCCGGAGAAGATCCGTGACGTCATCGGCAAGGGCGGCGCCACCATCCGCGCGCTGACCGAGGAAACCGGCTGCACCATCGACATCGGCGAAGACGGCACCATCACCATCGCCAGCACCGACGCCGACAAGGCCGAGTTCGCGAAGAAGCGCATCACCGAGATCACGGCCGAGGCCGAGATCGGCAAGGTCTACGAAGGCCCGGTCACCAAGATCCTGGACTTCGGCGCCCTCGTGAACATCCTGCCCGGCAAGGACGGCCTGCTGCACATCAGCCAGATCGCGCACCAGCGCGTCGAGAAGGTCGAAGACTTCCTCAAGGAAGGCCAGGTCGTGCAGGTGAAGGTGCTGGAGACCGACGAGAAGGGCCGCATCAAGCTGAGCATGAAGGCGCTGATCGAGCGCCCCGAAGGCATGGAAGAGCCGCGCTACGAGCCGCGCGGCGACCGTGGCGACCGCGGCGACCGTGGCCCCCGCCGTGACCGTGACGACCGCCCCCGCCGCGAGCGCAGCGACCGTGACGACCGCCCCCGCCGCGACGCCGCCCCGGCCGAAGGTGGCGAGCAGGGCGCTCCGGTGGCCCAGCCCGTGGCCGACGAAGCGCCCAAGCAGCCCGAGTGAGCCTGAGCGCGGCCCGGGGATGAACGCCATGCGTGCGATCGAGATCCGCCAGCCCGGCGGGCCCGAGGTGCTGGTGCCGTGCGAACGGCCCAGGCCCGAGCCGCGTGCGGGTGAATTGCTGATCGCCGTGCAGGCCTCGGGCGTGAACCGCCCCGATGTGCTGCAGCGCAAGGGCCTCTACCCCATGCCGCCGGGCGTGAGTGACCTGCCGGGCCTGGAAATCGCCGGCACGGTGGCGGGTGGCTCCGCCGAAGACCTGGCTGCGGCCGGCCTGGCGCTGGGCGATGCCGTCTGCGCGCTGGTGGCCGGTGGCGGCTACGCCGAGTTCTGCGTGGCACCCGTGGGCCAGTGCCTGCCGGTGCCTCAGGGCCTGACGATGGTGCAGGCCGCCAGCCTGCCCGAGACCTTCTTCACCGTCTGGCAGAACGTCTTCCACATCGCGCGGCTGCAGGCTGGCGAAACGCTGCTGGTGCAAGGCGGCAGCAGCGGCATCGGCGTGACGGCGCTGCAACTGGCCAAGGCCTGGGGCTGCCAGGTCATCGTCACCGCGGGCAGCGATGAGAAGTGCGCCGCCTGCGTGGCGCTGGGCGCCGACCACGCCATCAACTACCGCACGCAGGACTTCGTTGCCGAGACCAAGCGCCTGACGGGTGGCAAGGGCGCCGATGTGGTGCTCGACATGGTGGCCGGCGAGTACATCGGCCGCGAACTGCAATGCATGGCCGATGACGGCCGCCTGGCGCTGATCGCGGTGCAGGGCGGCACGGCCAGCGCCATCGACGCCGGCCTCGTGCTGCGCAAGCGCTTGAGCCTCGTGGGTTCGACGCTGCGCCCGCGTTCGGTGGCCTACAAGACCGAGCTCGCGTCGGCCCTGAAGGCCCGCGTGTGGCCCCTGATCGAAAGCGGCCGCGTGAAGCCCGTGATCCACCAGGTGTTCCCGGCCGCGAAGGCGGCCGAGGCGCACGCGCTGATGGAATCGAGCACGCACGTCGGCAAGATCGTTCTCACCTGGACCTGAAGGAGCAGCCGCATGCGACGCACGCTCGTGGTGGGCAACTGGAAGATGCACGGCAGCCGTCCGGCCAACGCCGAACTGCTGGCCGGCCTGCTGGCCGCGCGGCCCTACACGGCCGATGTGGCGGTGTGCGTGCCGGCCGTGTTCCTGACCGAAACCGCGGCCACGCTGGCCGGCAGCGACATCCGCTGGGGCGCGCAAGACGTCTCGGCCCACGAGCAGGGCGCCTACACCGGTGAAATCTCCGCCGGCATGCTTCACGAGTGCGGCTGCCGCTACGCCATCGTCGGCCACAGCGAGCGCCGTGCCTACCACGCCGAAAGCGATGCGCTCGTGGCGCAGAAGGCCCAGGCCGCCTTGGCCCGGGGCGTGACGCCCATCGTCTGCGTGGGCGAGACGCTGGCCGAGCGTGAAGCCGGCCAGACCGAGGTGGTGGTCAAGCGCCAGCTCTCGGCCGTCATCCACCAGCTGGCGCACTGTGCCGCCGAGATGGTGGTGGCCTACGAACCCGTGTGGGCCATCGGCACCGGCCGCACCGCCAGCCCCGAGCAGGCGCAGGCCGTGCACGCCGTGCTGCGGGCGCAGCTGCAGGCGGCCACGGGGCGCGCCGACACCATGAAGATCCTCTACGGCGGCAGCGTCAAGCCCGACAACGCGGCCACGCTCTTCGCCCAGCCCGACATCGACGGCGGGCTCATCGGCGGCGCCGCATTGAAGGCCGCCGACTTCATCGCCATCTGCCGTGCCGCCCCTGCGCGCGCCGGCACCTCTTGATTCGATTCCCGGAGTTTTTTCATCATGCAAATCTGGATGACGCTGGTCCTGGCCGTGCAACTGCTGTCGGCCCTGGCCATGATCGGCCTGGTGCTGATCCAGCACGGCAAGGGCGCCGACATGGGCGCCTCGTTCGGCGGCGGCGCCTCGGGCAGCCTCTTCGGAGCCACCGGCAGCGCCAACTTCCTCTCTCGCTCCACGGCGGCCCTGGCCACCGTGTTCTTCGTCTGCACGCTGGCGCTGGCTTTCATGAGCAACGCCAACAGCCAGCGCGGCGTGGGCCCGGCCGGCGGCGGCAGCAGCGTGCTCGACCGCCCTGCCGGCGCCGCCAGCGCACCGGCCACCGGTGCCATTCCGGCGGCTGCGCCTGCGGCGATTCCGACCCCAGCACAAGCGCCCGCGTCTGTGCCGGCTGCCGCAGCATCCAAGTAGGTTTCTCCTCGGAAACCCCCGGTTTTGGGGCTAGAATCTGAGGCTGTTCGGAACGCAATGACCTCCAGCGTTCCGGGCCCACTGCGAATTGGATTTGACGTCGTGCCGACGTGGTGAAATTGGTAGACACGCTATCTTGAGGGGGTAGTGGCGAAAGCTGTGCGAGTTCGAGTCTCGCCGTCGGCACCAACATCAGCGAAGTGGTGGTTCTCGGCCCGGTGCCGGCGAGCCGCCCCAACGGTTCCAAGGCAGTGCACTGCGCTTGAATGGGATCGAACATCTGAACTCAGGCGCGCCCGGCGCCGTTGCACTGCAGCGGCTTTCGAGGCGCGCTTTTTTGTGGCCTCACGGCCGCTGACCTGTAGCACCGCTGTCGCCGTATGGAACTGCAACCCTACCTGCCCGTCATCCTGTTCATCCTGGTGGGTGTGGCGGTCGGGGTGGCCCCGCAGGTGCTCGGTTTCATCTTCGGCCCCAACCGGCCCGACGTCGAGAAGAACAGCCCCTACGAGTGCGGCTTCGAGGCCTTCGAAGACGCCCGCATGAAGTTCGACGTGCGCTACTACCTGGTGGCCATCCTCTTCATCCTGTTCGATCTCGAGATCGCCTTCCTCTTCCCTTGGGCGGTGGCTTTGCGTGACATCGGGGCGTCAGGCTTCTGGGCCATGATGATCTTTCTCGCCATCCTGGTCGTGGGCTTTGTCTACGAGTGGAAAAAGGGCGCGCTGGATTGGGAATGAACGCGACCGTCCTGGGCCGCCTGCTGGAGCAGTAAACACATGGGTATCGAAGGCGTTCTGAAGGAAGGCTTCGTCACCACCTCGGTCGACACGCTGATCAACTGGTCGAAAACCGGCTCGCTCTGGCCGATGACCTTCGGCCTGGCCTGCTGTGCCGTGGAAATGATGCATGCGGGTGCCGCCCGCTACGACATCGACCGGTTCGGCATGCTCTTCCGCCCCAGCCCGCGGCAGAGCGACCTGATGATCGTGGCCGGCACGCTGTGCAACAAGATGGCGCCAGCGCTGCGCAAGGTGTACGACCAGATGGCCGAGCCGCGCTGGGTGCTGAGCATGGGCTCGTGCGCCAACGGTGGTGGCTACTACCACTACAGCTACAGCGTGGTGCGGGGCTGCGACCGCATCGTGCCGGTGGACGTCTACGTGCCGGGCTGCCCGCCCACGGCCGAAGCGCTGCTCTACGGCATCCTGCAGCTGCAGGCCAAGATCCGCTGCGAAAACACCATCGCACGTTGACCGTGCCCTTACACGCCTACACGCCTACACGCGCTAACCGGGGCCGTTGTCCATGACCCAGAAGCTCGACACCCTTGAGGCAGCACTGCAGGCGGCCTTCGGCGACACGCTGAAGTCCACCGTGCGCGCCTTGGGCGAGATCACCCTCACCGTGCCCGCGGCTGCCTACGCGGCCACCATGCTGCGCCTGCGCGGCGACCCCACGCTGAAGTTTGAGCAGCTCATCGACCTG
Organism: Rubrivivax rivuli; assembly: GCF_004016505.1. Taxonomy (GTDB): domain Bacteria; phylum Pseudomonadota; class Gammaproteobacteria; order Burkholderiales; family Burkholderiaceae_C; genus Rubrivivax; species Rubrivivax rivuli. Next base: position 340,482 of record NZ_SACR01000004.1, read on the forward strand.
TGTGGCGTCGACTACAGCGACTACAAGAACCAGCCCTGGGACGGCCCGCGTTATGCCGTGGTGTCGCACCTGCTGTCGGTCACGCACAACTGGCGCGTGCGCGTGCGCGCCTTCGCGCCCGATGACGACCTGCCGGCACTGCCTTCGGTCAACGAAATCTGGAGCTCGGCCAACTGGTTCGAGCGTGAGGCCTTCGACCTCTACGGCATCATTTTCGAGGGCCACCTCGACCTGCGCCGCATCCTCACCGACTACGGCTTCATCGGCCACCCGATGCGCAAGGACTTCCCCGTCACGGGCAACGTCGAGATGCGCTACGACGCCGAGAAGAAGCGCGTCATCTACCAGCCGGTGACGGTGGAGCCCCGCGAGGTCGTGCCGCGCGTGGTGCGTGAAGACAACTACGGTGGCTTGACGCACTGACCGGCCCTGAACGCACCATGGCAGAGATCAAGAACTACACCCTGAACTTCGGCCCGCAGCACCCGGCCGCGCACGGCGTGCTGCGCCTTGTGCTGGAGCTGGATGGCGAAGTCATCCAACGTGCCGACCCGCACATCGGCCTGCTTCACCGCGCCACCGAGAAGCTGGCCGAGCAGAAGACCTACATCCAGAGCCTGCCCTACATGGACCGGCTGGATTACGTCTCGATGATGTGCAACGAGCACGCCTACTGCCTGGCCATCGAGAAGCTGATGGGCATCGAGGTGCCCGAACGAGCCCAGTACATCCGCGTGATGTTCAGCGAGCTCACGCGCCTGCTGAACCACCTGCTGTGGCTGGGCTGCCACGGGCTGGACTGCGGTGCGATGAACATCCTCATCTACTGCTTCCGCGAGCGCGAAGACATCTTCGACATGTACGAGGCCGTGAGCGGCGCGCGCATGCACGCCGCCTACTTCCGCCCGGGCGGCGTGTACCGCGACCTGCCCGAGCAGATGCCGCAGTACAAGGTCTCGCGCATCAAGAACGAGAAGGCCATCAAGGCCCTCAACGAGAACCGCCAGGGCAGCCTGCTCGACTTCATCGAAGACTTCTGCGCGCGTTTCCCGAAGAACGTCGACGACTACGAGACCCTGCTCACCGACAACCGCATCTGGAAGCAGCGCACGGTGGGCGTGGGCGTGGTCAGCCCCGAGCGCGCGCTGAGCCTGGGCTTCACGGGCGCCATGCTGCGCGGCAGCGGCATCGCCTGGGACCTGCGCAAGAAGCAGCCCTACGACGTCTACGACCGCATGGACTTCGACGTGCCCGTGGGTGTGAATGGCGACACCTACGACCGCTACCTCGTGCGCGTGGAAGAGATGCGCCAGAGCAACCGCATCGTGCAGCAGTGCGTGAAGTGGCTGAAGGCCAACCCCGGCCCGGTGATCACCGACAACCACAAGGTGGCGCCGCCCGCGCGCGTGGACATGAAGTCCAACATGGAAGAGCTGATCCACCACTTCAAGCTCTTCACCGAAGGCATGCACGTGCCCGAGGGCGAGGCCTACGCCGCGGTGGAACACCCCAAGGGCGAGTTCGGCATCTACCTGGTGAGCGACGGTGCGAACAAGCCCTACCGCCTGAAGATCCGCGCCCCCGGCTTCCCGCACCTGGCCGCGCTGGATGAGATGGCGCGCGGCCACATGATCGCCGACGCCGTGGCGATCATCGGCACCATGGACATCGTGTTCGGCGAGATCGACCGCTGAACGCCTGAAGAGCACACCCCGATGCAGTTCCCTGAATCGACCCTCGCGCGCTTCGCGAAGGAAGTGGCCAAGTACCCGGCCGACCAGAAACAAAGTGCGGTGATGGCCTGCCTGGCCGTTGTGCAGCACGAGCAGGGTCATGTCTCGGTCGAGGCTGAAGCTGGCATCGCCGCTTACCTGGGCATGCCCGCGATCGCGGTGCACGAGGTCAGCACCTTCTACAACATGTACAACACGCAGCCGGTGGGCCAGTTCAAGCTCAACGTCTGCACCAACCTGCCTTGCGCTTTGCGCGATGGCGACCAGGCCCTGGCCCACGTCTGCAAGAAGCTGGGCGTCGAGCCCTACGGCACCACGGCCGATGGCGTGTTCACCGTGCAGCCCAGCGAGTGCCTGGGCGCCTGCGCCGACGCGCCGGTGATGCTGGTGAACGACCGCCAGATGCTCAGCTTCATGTCGAACGACAAGCTCGACGAACTGCTGGCCCTGTTGAAGGCGAATGCCGAGGTGGCGAAATGACGCTCGACCTGTCGAAGTTCCAGGCGCAGGGCACGGAAACCTGCTTCCACGACCGCCACATCGGCGCGCAGATCTACGCCGGCCTCAACGGCAGCAACTGGCACCTGCAGGACTACGTGGCCCGCGGTGGTTACAGCGCGCTGCGCAAGATCCTCGGGCTGGATGGCGGCGAGGGCATGACGCAAGACCAGGTCATCGCCGAAGTGAAGCTCAGCGCGCTGCGCGGCCGCGGCGGCGCAGGCTTCCCCACCGGGCTGAAGTGGAGTTTCATGCCGCGCATGTTCCCGGGTCCGAAGTACCTGGTGTGCAACAGCGACGAAGGCGAGCCCGGCACCTGCAAGGACCGCGACATCCTCGCCTACAACCCGCACATCGTCATCGAAGGCATGGCCATCGCCGCCTACGCGATGGGCATCAAGACGGGCTACAACTACATCCACGGCGAGATCTTCGAGGTCTACGAACGCTTCGAGCAGGCGCTGGAAGAGGCGAGGGCCGCCGGCTTCCTGGGCGACAACATCCTGGGCAGCAATTTCAGCTTCCAGCTGCATGCCTTCCACGGCTTCGGCGCCTACATCTGCGGCGAAGAGACCGCGCTGCTGGAGTCTCTCGAAGGCAAGAAAGGCCAGCCCCGCTTCAAGCCGCCGTTCCCGGCCAGCTTCGGCCTCTACGGCAAGCCGACCACGATCAACAACACCGAGACCTTTGCTGCGGTGCCGTGGATCATCAACAACGGCGGCCAGAAGTACCTGGAGTGCGGCAAGCCCAACAACGGCGGCACCAAGATCTTCAGCGTGGTGGGCGACGTCAACCAGCCCGGCAACTTTGAGATCCCCCTGGGCACGCCCTTCAGCAAGCTGCTGGAACTGGCCGGTGGTGTGAAGGGCGGCAAGCTCAAGGCCGTGATCCCCGGCGGCAGCTCGGCGCCCGTGCTGCCCGGCGCCACGATGATGGACCTCACGATGGACTACGACGCCATCGCCAAGGCCGGCTCGATGCTGGGCTCGGGCGCCGTCATCGTGATGAACGAGCACCGCTGCATGGTCAAGAGCCTGCTGCGCCTGAGCTATTTCTACCAGCACGAAAGCTGCGGCCAGTGCACGCCCTGCCGTGAAGGCACGGGCTGGCTGTGGCGCGTGATCCACCGCATCGAACACGGCCAGGGCCGCCCCGACGACCTGGCGCTGCTGGACAGCGTGGCCTTCAACATCAAGGGCCGCACCATCTGCGCGCTGGGTGATGCCGCCGCCATGCCGGTGGAAGGCATGCTGAAGCACTTCCGCGACGAGTTCGCGCACCACATCGAACACAAGACCTGCATGGTCTCGGTTCCTGCCTGAGCAGCAAAAGAGCAGCGCCCGCCATGGCCGACATCCAACTCGACGGCAAGACCGTCACCGTTCCCGACGGCAGCATGGTCATGCATGCGGCCGACGCTGCGGGCACCTACATCCCGCACTTCTGTTACCACAAGAAGTTGAGCATCGCGGCCAACTGCCGCATGTGCCTGGTGGACATCGAGAAGATGCCCAAGCCCATGCCCGCCTGCGCCACGCCGGTGACCAACGGCATGGTGGTGCGCACGAAGAGCGAGAAAGCGCTGAAGGCGCAGCAGTCGGTGATGGAGTTCCTGCTCATCAACCACCCGCTGGACTGCCCCATCTGCGACCAGGGCGGCGAGTGCCAGCTGCAAGACCTGGCCGTGGGCTACGGCAAGAGCAGCAGCCGCTACGAGGAAGAAAAGCGCGTCGTCTTCCACAAGGACGTGGGCCCGCTCATCAGCATGGAAGAGATGAGCCGGTGCATCCACTGCACACGCTGCGTGCGCTTCGGGCAAGAGGTGTCCGGCATCATGGAACTGGGCATGGTGCACCGCGGCGAGCACAGCGAGATCACCACCGTGGCCGGCAAGACGGTGGACAGCGAGCTTTCGGGCAACATGATCGACATCTGCCCGGTCGGCGCGTTGACCAGCAAGCCTTTCCGCTACAGCGCACGCACCTGGGAGCTCTCGCGCCGCAAGAGCGTGAGCCCGCACGACAGCACCGGCGCCAACCTCATCGTGCAGGTGAAGGCCAACCAGGTGATGCGTGTCGTGCCGCTGGAGAACGAGGCCGTCAACGAGTGCTGGATCGCCGACCGCGACCGTTTCAGCTACGAGGCGCTGAACGGTGATTCGCGCCTGAAGCAGCCCATGATCAAGCAGGGCGGCCAGTGGCAGGCGGTGGACTGGAACACCGCCCTAGGCTACGTGGCCGACGGGCTGAAGCGCGTGAAGGCCGAGTTCGGTGCCGCAGGCATCGGCGCACTGGGCCACGTGAGCAGCACGGTGGAAGAACTGCACCTGCTGGCGAAGATCGTGCGCGGCCTGGGCAGCGAGAACGTCGACCACCGCCTGCGTCATGCCGACTTCAGCGCCGCGCCCGCGGGCCAGGCACGCTGGCTGGGCACGAGCGTCGCGTCGCTGTCGACGCTGGAGCGTGTGTTCGTCATCGGCAGCTTCCTGCGCAAGGACCACCCGCTGTTCGCACAGCGCATCCGCCAGGCCGTGCGCCGCGGCGGGCAGGTCTACAGCCTGAACGCCGTGCACGACGACTGGGCCATGCCCGTGGCCGGCACGCTGACCGCCGCGCCGCCAGCCTGGGCCCAGCAGCTGGCCGAGGTGGCCGCCGCCGTCGCGCAAGCGAAGGGCGCTGCGGCCCCCGTGGCCGCCACGCCGGGCGCGCACGCGCAGGCGGTGGCGAACGCGCTGCTGGCCGGTGAGCGCAAGGCCGTGCTGCTGGGCAACGCCGCGGCGCAGCACCCGCAAGCCTCGCAACTGCTGGCGCTGGCCGGCTGGATTGCCGAGCACACTGGTGCCACCGTCGGCTACCTGGGCGAGGGCGGCAATGCCGTCGGCGCGCAGATCGTCGGCGCGCTGCCTGGCCCCGGCGGCCTGAACGCCGGCCAGATGCTGAGCCAGCCCATGAAGGCGCTGCTGCTGCTGAACACCGAGCCCGTGCTCGACGCCGCCAACGCCGCCGCCGCGCGCCAGGCGCTGGGTGGCTCGGGCCTGGTGGTGGGCCTCACGGCCTTCAAGGACACCATGGCCGACGTGGCCGATGTGCTGTTGCCCATCGCGCCCTTCACCGAAACCGCCGGCTGCTTTGTCAATGCCGAAGGCCGCGCGCAGAGCTTCCACGGCGTCGTCAAACCCGCAGGCGATGCCCGCCCGGGCTGGAAGGTGCTGCGGGTGCTGGGCAACCTGCTGGGCCTGCCGGGCTTCGATTTCGAGACCGCCGAAGACGTGCGCGCCGCTGCCCTGGGCGACACCGCCACGCTGGCGCAGCGTTTGAACAACCAGGCCGATGTCGGCGCACTCAGCGCAGCGCTGCCGGCTGCCGATGGCGGCCTGCAACGCGTGGCCGATGTGCCCATCTACGCCAGCGATGCCACCGTGCGCCGCGCCGTCTCGCTGCAGTTCACCGCCGATGCGAAGGCGCCGCTCGTGGGCCTGCCCAGCGCGCTGTGGCAACAGCTGGGCCTCGCACCCGGCGCCAAGGTGCGCGTGACACAAGGCGAAGCCAGCGCCGTGCTGGCTGCGCGTGAAGACGCCACCTTGGCTGCCAACGCGGTGCGTGTGGCGGCGGGCCACCAGGCCACCTCGTCCCTCGGCGCGATGTTCGGCGCCATCACCGTGGAAAGGGCCTGAGCACCATGTTCGAAGGCCTGCATCAATTCGGCAATGCCACCTTCGGCACCGGCCTGTGGCTGGTGCTGTGGAGCCTGATCAAGATCGTCGCGGTGGTGCTGCCGCTGCTCGGCTGCGTCGCCTACCTCACGCTCTGGGAGCGCAAGGCCATCGGCTGGAGCCAGATCCGCCCCGGCCCCAACCGCGTGGGCCCCTACGGCCTGCTGACGCCCATCGCCGACGCGGTGAAGCTGATCTTCAAGGAGATCATCCGCCCCACCGCCGCGAACAAGGGCCTGTTCTTCCTGGCTCCGGTGATGACCATCATGCCGGCGCTGGCCGCCTGGGCTGTCATCCCCTTCGGCCCTGAAATCGCATTGGCCAACATCAACGCCGGCCTGCTCTTCCTGATGGCCATCACCAGCCTGGAGGTCTACGGCGTCATCATCGCCGGCTGGGCCAGCAACTCGAAGTACGCCTTCCTCGGTGCGCTGCGGGCCAGCGCGCAGATGGTCAGCTACGAAATCGCCATGGGCTTCTGCCTCGTGGTCGTGCTGATGGTCTCGGCGAGCATGAACCTCAGCGAGATCGTGGCTGTGCAGGGCCGCGGCATGATGGCCGACATGGGCCTGGGTTTCCTCAGCTGGAACTGGCTGCCGCTGCTGCCCATCTTCGTGATCTTCTTCATCTCGGGCCTGGCCGAAACCAACCGCCACCCCTTCGACGTGGTGGAGGGTGAATCCGAGATCGTGGCCGGCCACATGATCGAGTACTCGGGCATGAGCTTCGCCATGTTCTTCCTGGCCGAGTACGCCAACATGATCCTGGTCAGCACGCTGACCGTGCTGCTCTTCCTGGGGGGCTGGCTGCCGCCAGTGGCCTTCCTCGACTTCATCCCGGGCTGGATCTGGCTGGCCATCAAGGTCTTCGTGGTCGTCACGATGTTCCTGTGGGTCCGCGCCACCTTCCCGCGCTTCCGCTACGACCAGATCATGCGTCTGGGCTGGAAGGTGTTCATTCCCCTCACGCTGATCTGGCTGGTCGTCGTCGGCCTGTGGATCCAGTCGCCCTTCAACATCTGGAAGTGAAGGCAAGACCATGTCGACCATCGCTGCCATCAAGGACGTCGTCTCCAGCCTCTTCCTGACCGAGCTCTTCAAGGGCATGGCCATCACGGGCAGGCACTTCCTGAGCAAGACCATCACGGTGCAGTTCCCGGAAGAGAAGACGCCGCAATCGCCGCGTTTCCGCGGTCTGCACGCGCTGCGCCGTTATGAAAACGGCGAAGAGCGCTGCATCGCCTGCAAGCTGTGCGAGGCCGTGTGCCCGGCCATGGCCATCACCATCGAGAGCGACGTGCGCCAGGACGGCAGCCGCCGCACCACGCGCTACGACATCGACCTCACGAAGTGCATCTTCTGCGGCTTCTGCGAAGAGAGCTGCCCGGTGGACAGCATCGTCGAGACGCACCACTTCGAGTACCACGGCGAAAAGCGCGGCGACCTCTACTTCACGAAGGACATGCTGCTGGCGGTGGGCGACCGCTTCGAGAAAGACATCGCTGCCAACCGCGCCGCCGACGCCAAATACAGATGAGGCCCCCGAGCTCGCTGGCGCTCGCTCCCCCCCGAGGGGGCCGTCCGCCGATGGCCCGGCGAAGCCGGTTCCATGGCGGGAAGCTTGATCGCCGTGCCGCACAGCACCATTGACATGAACACCATCACCGGTCTCTTCTACCTGTTCTCGGCCGTGCTGCTGTTTGCAGCCTTCCGGGTCATCACCGCGCGCAGCACCGTGCACGCGGCGCTGTTCCTCGTGCTCAGCTTCTTCAGCGCCAGCTGCATCTGGATGCTGCTGCGCGCCGAATTCCTGGCCATCACGCTGGTGCTCGTGTACGTGGGCGCGGTCATGGTGCTCTTCCTCTTTGTCGTGATGATGCTCGACATCAACAGCGACAAGTTCCGTGAGGGTTTCTGGACCCACCTGCCCATCGCAGGCCTGGTGGGCGCGCTGATCGCGCTGCAGATGGCCCTGGTGCTGATGCGCGGCTTCCAGCTCGAAGCGCCGGCCCCCACCGCCAAGGCGCTGGAGATGGGCAACACCAAGCTGCTCGGCATCGAGATCTACACGCACTACCTCTACCCGCTGCAGCTGGCGGCGGTGCTGCTGCTGGTGGCCATCATCGCGGCCATCGCACTCACGCTGCGCGAGCGCAAGGACAGCCGCCACATGAACCCCGGTGAACAGGTGCGCGTGAAGAAGGCCGACCGCGTGCGGCTGGTGAAGATGGACGCCACGGTCGAGCAGCCCTCGGCACCCAAGCAGGAAGGCGGTGCAGCATGAGCGGCCTGGGCCCGATCACGCTGGGGCACTACCTGTCCCTCGGCGGCATCCTCTTCGCGCTGTCGGTCATCGGCATCTTCCTGAACCGGCGCAACCTCATCGTGCTGTTGATGGCCATCGAGCTGATGCTGCTGGCCGTGAACCTGAACTTCATCGCCTTCTCGCACTACCTGCCGCTGGAGGCCGACCGCATGGCCGGCCAGGTGTTCGTGTTCTTCATCCTCACGGTGGCGGCGGCCGAATCGGCCATCGGCCTGGCCATCCTGGTGGTGCTGTTCCGCAACCGCGCGTCGATCAACGTTCAAGAGCTCGACGAGCTCAAGGGCTGACATGGCCATCTCTCAGAATCTGCTGCTGACCGTTGCGCTGGCCCCCCTGGCCGGCGCCATGATCGCCGGCTTGGCCGGCAAGTGGGTGGGCCAGCGCGGCGCCCATTTCTTCACCATCCTGGGCGTGCTCATCGCCTTCATCGGCTCTTGCGTGGTGCTTTCGCAGGTGGCCGGCGGTGCGCGCTTCAACGAGACGCTCTACCAGTGGAGCGTGGTCGGCAAGACGGTGATGGAAGTCGGCTTCATGGTCGACGGCCTGACTGCCATGATGATGGTGGTGGTGACCTTCGTCAGCCTGATGGTGCACGTCTACACCATCGGCTACATGGAAGGCGACCCGGGCTACCAGCGCTTCTTCGCCTACATCAGCCTCTTCACCTTCAGCATGCTGATGCTGGTGATGGCCAACAACTTCCTGCAGCTGTTCTTCGGCTGGGAAGCGGTGGGTCTGGTGAGCTACCTGCTGATCGGCTTCTGGTTCAAGAAGCCGACCGCGGTGTTCGCCAACATGAAGGCCTTCCTGGTCAACCGCGTGGGCGACTTCGGCTTCATCCTGGGCATCGGCCTGGTGCTGGCCTACACCGGCTCGCTGAACTACACCGAGGTTTTCGCCAAGGCGCCTGAACTCGCGAAGATCACCTTCCCGTACCCCACCGTTGGCGGCGACTGGATGCTGATCACCGTGATCTGCATCTGCCTGTTCATCGGCGCGATGGGCAAGAGCGCGCAGTTCCCGCTGCACGTGTGGCTGCCCGATTCTATGGAAGGCCCGACGCCGATCTCGGCGCTGATCCACGCCGCCACGATGGTGACGGCCGGCATCTTCATGGTGGCGCGCATGTCGCCGCTGTTCGAGCTGAGCGACACGGCGCTGAACTTCGTGCTCGTCATCGGCGCCATCACGGCGCTGTTCATGGGCTTCCTGGGCATCATCCAGAACGACATCAAGCGCGTGGTGGCCTACTCCACGCTGAGCCAGCTGGGCTACATGACGGTGGCCTTGGGCCTGTCCGTCTACAGCGTGGCCGTGTTCCACCTGATGACGCACGCCTTCTTCAAGGCGCTGCTTTTCCTGGCTGCCGGCAGCGTGATCATCGGCATGCACCACGACCAGGACATCCGCAACATGGGCGGCCTGCGCAAGCACATGCCGGTGACCTGGCTCACCGCGCTGCTGGGCTCGCTGGCGCTCATCGGCACGCCGCTGTTCTCGGGCTTCTACAGCAAGGACAGCATCCTCATCGCTTCGCACCACAGCAGCTTGCCTGGTGCCACTTTCGCGATGGTGGCCATCTACATCGGCGTGTTCGTCACGGCCTTCTATTCGTTCCGCATGTACTTCCTGGTCTTCCACGGTGAAGAGCGCTTCCACCACAAGCCCTTCCCGCCCGAAGACGACCACAGCCACGGCCACGACGACCACCACGACCACACGCCGCACGAATCGCCCTGGGTGGTGACGGCGCCGCTGATCCTGCTGGCCATCCCCTCGGTGCTGATCGGCTTCATGGCCATCCAGCCCATGCTCTTCGGTGAGTTCCTGAAGGACGCCATCCTTGTCGATGCCACCAAGCACCCGGCCATGGCCGCGCTGGCGAAAGACTTCCATGGCGCTTCCGCGATGGCCCTGCATGGCGTGCAGACCCTGCCGTTCTGGCTGGCCCTGGGCGGCGTGGCCACCGCCTGGTGGTTCTACCTGAAGCAGCCGGCCATCCCCGCGGCCATCGGCAAGGCCCTGAGCCCCATCGTGCGCGTGCTGGAGAACAAGTACTACCTCGACTGGTTCAACGAAAACGTGCTGGCCAAGGGCTCGCGCCTCATCGGCACGGGCCTGTGGAAGGGCGGCGACCAGGCTGTCATCGACGGCACCTTGGTCAACGGCTCGGCCGGCTTGGTGGGTCGCATCGCGGGGCTGGTGCGCCAGCTGCAGACCGGCCACCTCTACCAGTACGCGCTGGTGATGCTGCTGGGCATCTTCGGCCTGCTCACCTGGCAGCTGTGGCCCTACTTCGGCAGCCTCATCCGCTGAGCCTGGCCTGAACCCGACAGAACAAGACAGAGAGAACAAGTAATGGGTCTGCTGAGCCTGTCCATCTGGTTGCCTGTTGCCTTCGGCGTGCTGCTGCTGGCCGTGGGCCGCGACCAGAACGCCAGCACCGTGCGCGGCCTCGCGCTGGTGGGGGCCATCGCGTCCTTCCTGGTCACGCTGCCGGTCATCACGCGCTTCGAGATCGGCACCGCGAAGATGCAGTTCGTCGAGAAGTTCTCGTGGATCGAGCGCTTCAACCTGCACTACCACCTGGGCGTGGACGGCCTGTCGATGTGGTTCGTGCCGCTGACGGCCTTCATCACCGTCATCGTGGTCATCGCCGCGTGGGAAGTCATCCAGGAACGCGTGGCCCAGTACATGGGAGCCTTCCTCATCCTCAGCGGCCTGATGATCGGCGTGTTCTGCGCCCTCGACGGCATGCTGTTCTACGTGTTCTTCGAGGCCACGCTGATCCCGATGTACATCATCATCGGTGTCTGGGGCGGCCCGAAGCGCGTCTACGCGGCCTTCAAGTTCTTCCTCTACACGCTGGCCGGCAGCCTGCTGATGCTGGTGGCGCTGGTCTACCTCTACTTCAAGAGCGGCGGCAGCTTCGACATCCAGGCCTGGCACAAGCTGCCGCTGGACCTGCACGCACAGACCCTGCTGTTCTTCGCCTTCTTCGCGGCCTTCGCGGTGAAGGTGCCGATGTGGCCGGTGCACACCTGGCTGCCCGACGCCCACGTCGAGGCGCCCACCGGCGGCTCGGTGGTGCTGGCGGCCATCATGCTGAAGCTGGGCGCCTACGGCTTCCTGCGCTTCTCTATGCCCATCGCGCCCGACGCCGCGCGCGAGTTCGACTGGTTCATCGTCACGCTCAGCCTCGTGGCCGTGCTCTACATCGGCCTGGTGGCCCTGGTGCAGCAGGACATGAAGAAGCTGGTGGCCTACAGCTCCATCGCGCACATGGGCTTCGTGACCTTGGGCTTCTTCATGTTCAACGAACTCGGCGTGGCCGGCGGCATCGTGCAGATGGTCAGCCACGGCTTCGTCTCGGGCGCGATGTTCCTGTGCATCGGCGTGCTCTACGACCGCGTGCACAGCCGCGAGATCGCCAGCTACGGCGGCGTGGCCAACACCATGCCCAAGTTCGCGGCCTTCGCGGTGCTCTTCGCCATGGCCAACTGCGGCCTGCCGGGCACGGCCGGCTTCGTGGGCGAGTGGATGGTCATCCTGGGCGCCGTGGAATACAACTTCTTCATCGCGCTGCTGGCCGCCACCACGCTGATCTTCGGCGCCGCCTACACGCTGTGGATGGTCAAGCGCGTCTACTTCGGCGATGTCGCCAACGACGACGTCAAGCAGTTGCAGGACATCAACGGCCGCGAGTTCCTGGTGCTCGCCGTGCTGGCGCTGGCGGTGCTGTGGATGGGCCTTTACCCCAAGCCTTTCACCGACGTGATGAACGCCTCGGTGGCCGAACTGCTGCAGCACGTGGCGCGCTCCAAGCTGAACTGACGGCCGAAAGAAGACAAGAAACATGAGCTCGATGAACTGGCACGTCGTCCACCCCGAGTTGTGGCTGTTGCTGGCGGCCTGCGTGGTGCTGCTGGTCGACATCTTCAACAACGACCCGGAACGCCGCCCCACCTTCTGGCTGACCCAGGCCTCCATCGCCATCTTCGTGTTCCTGCAGCTGCAAGACCACGGCGACGGCATCACGGCCTACGGCATGCAGGGCATGGTGGTGGTCGATCCCATGGGCCGGCTGCTGGCGGCGCTGGCGGGCCTGAGCGTGATGGTCACGCTGGCCTATGCCCGCCCCACGCTGGCCTCGCGCGACATGCTCAAGGGCGAGTTCTTCACGCTCGCACTCTTCGTGCTGCTGGGCATCAGCGTGATGTGCTCGGCCAACAATTTCCTCGTCGTCTATCTCGGCCTGGAACTGATGAGCCTGAGCCTGTACGCGCTGGCCGCGCTGCGCCGCGACCACGCCATCAGCACCGAAGCCGCGATGAAGTACTTCGTGCTCGGCGCGCTGGCCAGCGGCTTCCTGCTCTACGGCCTGAGCATGATGTACGGCGCCACCGGCACGCTGGAGATCCCCAAGGTCTTCGAGCGCATCGCCACCGGCAGCATCAACAAGGAAGTGCTGGTCTTCGGCGTCGTCTTCGTCGTCGCCGGCCTGGCCTTCAAGCTGGGCGCCGCGCCCTTCCACATGTGGGTGCCCGATGTCTACCAGGGCGCGCCCACGCCCGTCACGCTGCTGATCGGCGGCGCGCCCAAGTTCGCGGCCTTCGCCATCACCATCCGCCTGCTGGTGGAAGGCATGCTGGGCCTGGCGGTCGACTGGCAGCAGATGTTCATCGTGCTGGCCGTGGCTTCGCTGGCCATCGGCAACCTGGCGGCCATCGCGCAGAGCAACTTGAAGCGCATGCTGGCCTACAGCACCATCTCGCAGATGGGCTTCATCGTGCTGGGCTTGAGCGCCGGCGTCGTCAGCGGCAACACGCTCAGCGCGGGCAACGCCTACAGCTCGGCGATGTTCTACCTGGTGGCCTACGTGCTCACCACGCTGGGCACCTTCGGCCTGATCATGTTCCTGAGCCGCCAGGGTTTCGAGAGCGAAGAGATCAGCGATTTCGCGGGCCTGGCCAAGCGCAGCCCCTGGGTGGCCGGCGTGATGACGGTCTTCATGTTCTCGCTGGCCGGCGTGCCGCCGATGGTGGGTTTCTTCGCCAAGCTCTCGGTGATCCAGGCCCTGGTCACGACCAACGTGCCCTTCTACATCGGCCTGGCCGTGGTGGCGGTGGTGTTCTCGCTGATCGGCGCCTACTACTACCTGCGCGTGGTGAAGGTGATGTGGTTCGACGAGCCCTCGCAGACCGCCGCCGTGGTGCAGCCGCAAGGCGTGACGCTGCTGCTGGCGATCAACGGCGCGGCGGTGCTGCTGTTCGGGCCCTTCAGCGGTGGCGTGATGGCGCTGTGCCGCGACGCCATCGTCAAGGCCCTGGCGAGTTGAAGCCCGTCGGCAGCAAACCATGGCCGCCGACGACGACGAACACCTGATCGAACGCAGCACCGGCGAAAGCGCGGTGCTGCACCGCGGCTGGCTCGAACTGCGCAAGGACGTGGTGCAGTTGCCCGATGGCAGCCGTGCCACGCGCGAGTACCTGCGCCACGGCGGCGCCGTGGCCGTGGTGCCGCTGCTCGATGACGAGCCCGGCGCCGAGACTCGCCTGGTGCTGGTGCGCCAGTACCGCTACCCGCTGCAGAAAGTGCTGCTCGAGTTCCCGGCCGGCAAGCTGGAGTCCGGCGAGGACACCCTGACCTGCGCGATGCGCGAGTTGCAGGAGGAAACCGGCTACGTTGCGCGTGAGTGGGCCTACGGTGGCGAGATCCACAACGCCGCCGCCTACAGCACCGAGAGCATCTGGATCTGGTTCGCACGCGGGCTGCAGCCCGGTCCGCCGCGGCCCGATGCCGGCGAGTTCGTCGAGACGGTGACGCTGCCGCTGGCGGCGCTGGAAGCGCTCAGTGACCGTGGCGAACTGCCTGACGTCAAGACGCAGATCGGTTTGTTTTGGTTGCTGCGCGCACGCGCCGGCAAGATGTCATTACCTTGGCGGAGCGGCTCCAGCGGCGCCCACCTATGATGTCCGCACGATGAAAGTGCTGGATTTGCGCTGTTCCCACGGCCACGCCTTCGAGGGCTGGTTCGCATCGGAAGACGACTTCCTGGAGCAGAACGGCCGCTCGCTGATCGCCTGCCCCTTGTGTGGGGACCACGCCATCAGCCGCACGCCCTCGGCCCCACGCCTGAACCTTTCGGGCGCGCGTGAGGTGGTGCCCCTGCCGGGCTCGCACGCCGCCGCAGAGCCCGCCGCGCTGCCCGCGCAGGCCCGTGTCGAAGAGGTGCAGGCCGCCTGGCTGCGGGGTGTGCGCCAGTTGATCGCCCGCACCGAAGACGTGGGCGCCCGTTTCCCGGAAGAGGCCCGCCGCATCCACTACGGTGAGGCGCCGAACCGCGGGATCCGCGGACACGCCACGCCCGAGGAGCGTGAAGCACTGCAGGAAGAGGGCATCGAGACCGTGGCCATCCCGGTGCCGCGTTCGCTCGACGGCCCGCTGCAATAGCGCTGCCCTGCAGCCTGCCGCAGGCGCGCGCCCTGCCGCCCGGCGCCTAGATCACACGACCCGGGTTCAAGAGGTTCTGCGGGTCCAGCGCGGCCTTGATGCGGCGCATCAGGGCCAGCGCCACGGGTGACTTGCGGCGCGACAACTCGTCGCGCTTGAGCGCGCCGATGCCGTGTTCGGCGCTGAAAGAGCCGCCGTGCCGCGCGACCGCATCGAACACCACCGTGTTCACCGCGTGCTCCTGCTCGGCCAGGAAACGCCGGCCATCTTCGCCACGCGGCGCTTGCACGTTGTAGTGCAGGTTGCCATCGCCCAGGTGGCCGAAGTTCACCAGCTGCACGCCGGGGAACTGCGCCTGCAGCGCCGCATCGGTCTCTTCCACGAAGGCCGGGATGCGAGAGACGGGCACCGAGATGTCGTGCTTGATGTTCGGGCCTTCCTCGGCCTGCGCCAGCGGGATGCTCTCGCGCACATGCCACAGCGCCTGGCCCTGGGCCAGGGTCTCGGCCACCACGGCGTCGTGCACGATGCCGGCTTCCAGCGCCGCGCCCAGCACGCCTTCGAAGGCCTCGCGCGCATGGGCTTCGCTCTCGGTGTCGCTGTGCTCCAGCAGCACCGTCCAGGCCGCCTCGGGCAGCGGGTGTGGCAGGGTGGGAAAGTGCTTCGCGGTGAGTGCCAGCGCGTAGCCCCCCATCATCTCGAAGCCGGTGAGCCCCGCGCCCAGCCGCGCGCGCGCCAGCTGCAGCAGCGCCACGCAATCGGCCACGCTGGCGCAGGCGGCCAGCGCGGTGCCGGTGGCGGCGGGTTGCGGCGCGAGCTTCATCGTGGCCGCGGTGATGACGCCCAGCGTGCCTTCGCTGCCGATGAAGAGGTCGCGCAGGTCGTAGCCGGTGTTGTCCTTGCGCAGGCCCGACAGGCCGCTCCAGATCTCGCCTTCGGCCGTCACCACCTCCAGGCCCAGGCAGAGTTCGCGCGCATTGCCCCAGCGCAGCACCTGCGTGCCGCCGGCGTTGGTGGCCAGGTTGCCGCCCAGCGTGCAGCTGCCCTCGGCGGCCAGGCTCAGGGGGAAGAGCAGCCCGCGCTCTTCGGCCGCATGCTGCACGGCCTGCAGCACGCAGCCGGCTTCGGCGGTGAGCGTGAGGTTGGCCTCGTCGATCTCGCGCACACGGTTCAGGCGCTGCAGGCTCAGCAGCACCTGGGTGCCGCTGGCATCGGGCACGCCGCCGCCCACCAGGCCCGTGTTGCCGCCCTGTGGCACCACGCTCACGCCGGCTGTGGCGCAGGCGCGCAGCACCGCGGCCACCTCGGCCGTGTTGCCGGGCCGCACCACCGCCAGCGCCTTGCCGCGCCAGCGGCGGCGCCAGTCTTGCTCCCAGGCGCTGAGGTCGCCCTCGTGCAGCACGTTGGCGGCACCGACCACACCGCGCAGCGTGTCCAGCAGTGCCGTCACGCCGCAGCCTCGCCGGCCGCCTTGGCCTTCTCGGCGGCCGCGAGCGCGGCGCCGTTGCGTTGCCGCCAGCGGATGTAGATGCCGCTCACGATGAAGAGCACCAGGCTCAGCACGATCTCCAGCACCGCCATCAGCTGGCTCACGCCGCTTTCGGTGGTGGCACGCACCACGCCTTCCATGAAGTACAGCCACACCAGCAGGCTCAGCCAGCGGAAGGTGTACATGCGGTGGCGCAGCAAGCCGGCCAAGCAGAACACCAGCGGCAGCACCTTCAGCGCCAGCGTGCCGCTGCCGGTGGGGGCCAGCCACAGCTCCCAAGCCAGGCCCAGGGCGATGAGGGCCAGCAGGGCCGCCAGCGCGGCGGCGCGCGTGCTGCGCACGATGGCGTCGGGCGCGCGCGGGGGGGTGTCGTCAGGGGTGGATGCAGAAGGCATGGGGCATCATAGCCAGCATGAACATGCTCTCGCGCCCGCAGGGGCGCTCGCTGGCCGGCCTGGTGGCCCAGGCCCGCCTGCAGGCCTCGCTGCTGCTGCAGACGCTGCGCACCTGGCCCTGGTTCGAGACCCTGCGCACGCTGCGCCAGCGTTTCAGCGAAGACCGCCTGGGCCTCACCGCCGGCAGCCTCACCTTCACCACGCTGATCGCGCTGGTGCCGCTGGTCACGGTGACGCTGGCCATCTTCACCGCCTTCCCGATGTTTGCAGGCCTCGAAGTGGCCTTGCAGAAGTACTTCCTGCAGAACCTGGTGCCCGATGGCATCGCGCGGCCGGTGCTGCGTTCGCTGACGCAGTTCGCGGCCAAGGCGCGGGGTATCGGGACGGTGGGCTTGGTGCTGCTGGTGGCCACGGCGCTGGCGATGTCGCTCACCATCGACCGCACGCTCAACGCCATCTGGCGCGTGCGCCGCCCGCGCTCTTTCGCGCAGCGCGTGCTGGTCTACTGGGCCGGGCTCACGCTGGGGCCGCTGGTGCTGGGCTTCAGCGTGTGGCTCACCTCCTACGCGGTGTCGGCCTCGCGCGGGCTGGTGGGCACCCTGCCGGGCGGGGTGGGCCTGCTGCTGGAGACCATGCAGTTCCTGCTCTTCGCCGGTGCCACCGCGGCGATGTTCCATTACGTGCCCAACACCTCGGTGCGCTGGCGCCACGCCTGGGCCGGCGGCTTGTTCGTGGCGGCGGCCTTCGAGCTGGCCAAGAAGGCGCTGGCTTGGTACGTCGATGCCGTACCCACCTTCTCGGCCGTGTATGGCGCCTTCGCCACGCTGCCCATCCTGCTGCTGTGGATCTACCTCGGCTGGGTGATCGTGCTGCTGGGCGCGGTGATCGCGGCCTACGCGCCCAGCCTGCAGATGCGCGTGGCGGCGCGCCCCGCGGTACCGGGCTGGCGATTCGAGCTGGCGCTGGCCGTGCTGCGCCTGCTGGACGCTGCAAGGCTGGGCCCGCAGCGGGGCCTGTCGCTGGCCGCGCTGGGCGAGGCCCTGCGGGCCGATCCGCTGCAGCTGGAGCCCCTGGTCGACCTGCTGGCCGAGCTGGATTGGGTGCAGCGCATCGACGAAGGCGGCAGCGCGCGCCATGTGCTTCTCTGCGACCCGGCGCGCACGCCGCTGCAGCCGCTGATCGACCGCACGCTGCTGGCGCCCAGCGCCACGGCCGCGGGCTTTCGCCGCAGCGCGGGCTTCGAGCAGGTGATGCTGGCCGACGCCTTGGCAGGCTGAAGCCGGCGCAGCCTCAGGCCAGCGCCGCGAGCACCGCGGCCAGCACGGCGTCAGGCGCTTCGGCCATCAGGTGGTGCCCGGCAGCCAGGGTGTGCACCTGGGCCTTCAGCCGCTGTGCCACCTCGCGCGCGCCGCGCGGCAGGGTCATCTGGTCGGCCTGGCCCAGCACCAGCGTGGCCGGGCAGCGCACCGCTTCCGCCGCGGCCAGCCCGCCGGCGTAGGCGTTGCAGGCCGAGAAATCGGTGTGGAAGAGCCGCGCATCGCCTTGCGCGGCCAGCACCTGGTGCATCAGCGCGCGGCTGCCGCCGTGCAGCCAGGTGCCCGGGCCGGGGTAGGAAGGCTTGGCGGCCCAGGTGGAGATGGAGAAGCCCGCCACGCGGTGGATGGCCGCCGCGGTGTCGGTGAGCGAGAGGTCCAGCAGCGCCTGCGGCACCGGCATGGGCACGCAGGTGCCCAGCATCACCAGGCGCGTGGCGCGCTCGGGCTGGCGTGCCGCAGCCTCCAGCGCCACCAGCGAGCCCATGCTGTGGCCGGCCAGCGCAGCCTGCTGCACGTCGGCGGCGTCCAGCAGCGCCCACAGCCAATCGGCCATGTCCTCCACGCGGGTCAGTGCCGGGCCGGCGCTGCGCAGGTGGCCGGGCAGGTCCACCGCCAGCACGCCGTACCCGTGGTGTGCGAACCAGCGCGCCAGCAGCGTGAAGACGCTGTGGTCGTTGAGCGCGCCGTGCACGAACACCACGCAGGGCAGGGTGGGGTCGAACGGCTTGCCGCCGGTGTAGGCGTAGACCTCGCGGTCGTGCACGCTGAGCTTCATGCCGTCACCTTCTCGGCCACCTTGAAGGCGCGCTTCAGGTCGTCGATGAGATCGTCGGCGTCTTCCAGGCCGATGCTCAGGCGGATCGTGCCGGCCGTGATGCCGGCCGCGGCCAGCGCCGCGTCGTCCATGCGGAAGTGCGTGGTGCTGGCCGGGTGGATGACGAGGCTGCGGCAATCGCCCACGTTGGCCAGGTGGCTGAAGATCTTCAGCGCCTCGATGAAGGCACGGCCCTGGGCGCGCGAGCCCTTCAGGTCGAAGCTGAACACCGCGCCGCAGCCGCGCGGCAGCAGGCGCTGGGCCAAGGCATGGCTCGGGTGTTCAGGCAGTTCGGGGTAGCCCACGCGCGCCACCTGCGCATGGCGGCTGAGGAAATCGACCACCTTGCGCGTGTTCTGGACATGCCGCGCCATGCGCAGCGGCAGGGTCTCGATGCCCTGCAGCATCAGCCAGGCGGTGTGCGGGCTCATGCACGCGCCGAAGTCGCGTAGGCCCTCGCGGCGCGCGCGCAGCAGGAAGGCGCCGTCGGTGCTTTCTTCGCTGAACACCAAGCCGTGGAAGCCGGCGTAGGGCTGGTTCAGTTCAGGAAAACGCTCGGCCGTGTGCCAGGGGAAACGCCCGCCATCCACCAGCAGCCCGCCCACCACGGTGCCGTGGCCGCAGAGGAACTTGGTGGCGCTGTGGAAGACGAGGTCGGCCCCATGCGCAAAAGGCTGCATCAGCCAAGGCGTGGTGAAGGTGCTGTCCACCAGCAGCGGCACACCGGCCTCGTGCGCGATGGCGCTCACCGTCGGGATGTCCAGCACATCGAGGCCGGGGTTGCCCAGGGTCTCGCCGAAGAGCAGCCGGGTCTCGGGGCGGACCGCGGCGCGCCAGCCGTCGATGTCGCCCGGTTTCACGAAGGTGGTGCTGATGCCGAAGCGCGCCAGCGTGTAGTGCAGCAGGTTGTGGCTGCCGCCGTAAAGCGCCGAACTCGCCACGATGTGCGAGCCCGCGCCCGCCAGCGTGCTGAGGGCCAGGAAGAGCGCCGCCTGGCCGCTGGCCGTGGCGATGGCGCCCACGCCGCCTTCCAGTGCCGCAATGCGTTCTTCCAGCACCGCGTTGGTGGGGTTGCTGATGCGGCTGTAGACGTGGCCGCTGCGCTCCAGGTTGAAGAGGCTGGCCGCGTGTTCGCTGTTCTGGAAGACGAAGCTCGTGCTCAGGTGCAGCGGCACGGCACGGGCGCCGGTGGTGGGGTCGGGCGCGGCGCCCGCGTGCAGGGCCAGGGTGTCGAAACCGGGGTCGCCGTAGCCGGGCATGGCTGTCCTTGATCGGGGTGGGGTGGGGCCGGGCAGCGAGGGCAGGCACCGCCTTTGCAGCCCTTGGGCGCGGGCATTGTGGGCTATATTGACCCGGTTCCAGTGCCGTGAGTGCGGCCGTCAACCGGGTGCCAAGCTGCCATGAAAGTCACCGACATCCTGCGCGTCAAGGGCAACACGCTCTTCACCGTGCAGCCCGACCAGCCCCTGGCCGAAGCCGTGCAGACCATGGCCGAACTCGACATTGGTTCGCTGGTCGTGATGGAGCACGGCGACGTGGTGGGCATGCTCACCTTCCGCGAGGTGATCGCCGCGGTGGTGGCCGGCGGCGGCAGCGTGGGCACGCGCCTGGTGCGCAGCGTGATGGACGACGCCCCACTCACCTGCACGCCCGAGACAGGCGTGGACGAAGTGCGCCGCATGATGCTGCAGCGCCACGCCCGCTACATGCCGGTGCTCGACCGCCGCACGCTGATGGGCGTGATCTCGTTCTACGACGTGGCCAAGACCGTGGTCGACGCGCAGGACTTCGAGAACCGCATGCTCAAGGCCTACATCCGCGACTGGCCCGAGAAGGACAGCCCCCCGGCCTGAGGCCCGCCTGCCTTGCGCTGCCCCGCGGTGCCGCCTGTGGCTTTGCTGCCGCCGCTGCTGCTGATCCTGTGCTGGCTGTTCAGCGCCCCGTCGCTGGCAGCGCCGTCGGCGGCCTCCCCGGCAGCGCCAGCGCCGAAGGTGGTGCGCTACGGCGTGCTGGCCAGCTTTCCGCCTTTCCAGGTGTGGCCGAAGGACGGTGTGCCCGGTGGTGCCGACATCGAGATCGTCGGCGAACTGGCGCGCGCGGCGGGGCTGGCCTTGCAGCCGGTCCGCTACACCGACTACCGCCAGCTCGAAGCCGACCTCGCCGCGGGCCGCGTGCAGCTGGCCAGTTCGATGGCGCGCACTTCAGAGCGTGAAGACCGCTTCCTCTTCACACCGCCCTACGCGCAGTTCCAGCTGGCGCTGCTGACCCGGGCCGAGCAGCCTTCGGCCGCCCTTTTGCCCGACCTGGCCGGGCGCAGCATCGCGGTGGTGAACGGCTATGCCAGCCAGGCCCAGGCCGACCGCCTCTTCCCGCTGGCCTCGCGCGTGGTCGTGGCCAGCCCGCGCGAGGGCATCGAGGCCGTGCGCACGGGTCGCGCCGACACCCTGCTCGAATCGCTGCCGGTGCTGGTGGACATCATCGAGCGCGAGCAGATCCGAGGCCTGTCGGTGGTGCGCCGCATCGACGCCCCCAGCGGGCGCCTGCACCTGGCCGTGCCGGTGGCTGAGGCGGCACTGGCGCAGCGCCTGTCCGAGGCCGTGCGCGCCTACCCGCCCACCCGCGTGGAGAGCCTCGTCGAGGCCTGGAGCGTGCGCGCCCCCGACAGCCGACCGCAGACCCTGCAGCTCAGCGCCGAAGACAGCGCCCTGCTGGCCGCCTGGCCCGCCCCGGTGGTGGGCCTGGTCGGACGCGAACCCCCCTTTGCCAGCCTGAACGCCGAGGGCCAGCCCGAGGGCCTGTCGGTGGACATGCTGCGCGGTGTGCTGCGGCGCCTGGGCAAGGAGCCCAAGGCCTGGGTGGCGCTCAGCGCCGACCAGGTGCCCGCGGCCCTGGCCGAAGGCCGCGTCGACCTGCTCGTGGGCGCCGACGAAGCCGCCGAGCGCGCCAGCCTGCTGCGCTTCGTCGGCCCCTTCATCGAGTACCCCACGGTGCTGGTGGGTCGCCCCGAAAGCGGCGCCTTCGACCTCGTGCAGCTGTACGGCCGGCGCCTGGCCCTGCCGCCGGGCAATGCGGCCCGGCCGTATGTGGAATCGCGCCACCCCGGCGTGCGCATCGTCGACTGCGCCGCGCTCGAGGCCTGCCTGCAGGCCGTGCGCGACGGCGAGGCCGACGCGACCATGACCGATGTCGTCGGCACCATGGTGGCGATGGCCCGTCAGCCGCGGGCCGACCTGCAGGTGATCGGCGCCGAGCCGGCGCTGCGCCGCTTCCACAGCCTGGCGCTGGCCGAGCGCCACGCGGCCCTGGTGCCGCTGTTCAAGCGGGCGCTGGACGTGGCCGTGGAGCAGGACATGCCGGTGCTGAAGACGCGCTGGTTCAGCCGCCCGGTGCAGGCCGACGTGCTGAGCGCGCTGCTGCGGCGCTACGGCCCGTGGGCGGCTGCCGTGCTCGCACTGCTGGCGGGGCTGTGGTGGGCGCACAGCCGCCGCCTGCATGCCGAGGTGCGGCGCACCTTGCAGGCACGGCAGGCCGCCGAGCGCGTGGGCGCCGAGAAGGCGCGCTTCGCCGCCTTCCTGGCCCACGAGGTGCGCAACTCGCTGCACAGCGTGATCGCCGGGGCCGAGCTGGCGCGCGAGCACCCGGGCGGCCCGGCCAACGCGGCCCGCCTGGCCGAAGCGGCGCGCGGCACCTTGCGCCTGCTGAACAACCTCATCGACCGCGACCGCCTCGACGCCGGCCGCCTGCGCCTGCACCCCGAGCCCGCGCGCCTGGGCCCCTTGCTGCAGGCCGTGCTGCGCGAGATGGCGCCCGCGGCCGAGATGGCCGGCCTGCGCCTGCAGCTGCAGGGGCCGGCGGCCGACCCGCGCCGGCAGATCGACGCGCTGCGCCTGCAGCAGGTGCTGCGCAACGTGCTGTCCAACGCCATCAAGTACGGCGCCGAGGGCGGGCCGAACGACGTGGAACTGGTGGCGCTGCCACCCGATCCACTGGCCCCCGCCACCGTGACGCTGGAAGTGCGCGACCGTGGCCGCGGCGTGCCCGAGGCCGATGTGCCGGGGCTCTTCGAGCCCTACGGCGCGGCCCACCGCGACACCGCCAGCGCCGGCCTGGGCCTGCCGATCAGCCGCGAGCTGGCGCGTTTGATGGGCGGCGATCTCACGCTGCAGGCGCGCCCCGGCGGCGGCACGGTGGTGCGCATCACGCTGCAGGCCGAACCGCTGCCCGAAGCCCCGGTGCCGCAGCCGGTGCGTGCGCTGCACGTGCTCGTGGTGGAAGACGCCGAGGTGCTGGCCCTGCTGCTGGCCCGCGCCTTCGAGCAGCGCGGCCACCGCGTGGAAGTGGCCGCGACCGTGGCGCAGGCGCGGCTGCGGCTGGCTGCGGGCGGCATCGACCTGCTGCTGAGCGACTTGCACCTGCCCGATGGCTCGGGGGCCGAACTGCTGGCCTGGGCGCAGGCCGAGCTGCCCGCACCGGCGCCCTGGCTGCTGGCGATGACGGCCGACCGCGACACCGAAGCCGCGGCGCTGGAAGGCCCGGTGGTGCGGGCGGTGCTGCAGAAGTCGGGAGATGCCGCAGCGCTGGCCGAGCGCGCCTTGCGCGAGGTGGCGGCGGCCTGAGCCGCGGGCCCCCTGGGGCACGGCTGGCCGCGCGGCCCGCTCTCTACAATTCGCGGTTTCCTTCAGCCCAGCCCCGCACATGTCCGGCAGCACCTTCGGCGAGCTCTTCCGCGTCACCAACTTCGGTGAGAGCCACGGCCCGGCCATCGGCTGCGTGATCGACGGCTGCCCGCCCGGGCTGGCCTTGACCGAGGTCGACATCCAGGGCGACCTGGACCGCCGCCGCCCCGGCACCAGCCGCCACGTGACGCAGCGCAACGAGCCCGACGCGGTGGAGATCCTCTCCGGCGTCTACGAGGGCCGCACCACCGGCACGCCCATCTGTCTTCTGATCCGCAACACCGACCAGCGCAGCAAGGACTACGGCAACATCCTCGACACCTTCCGCCCCGGCCACGCCGACTACACCTACTGGCGCAAGTACGGCCTGCGCGACCCGCGCGGCGGCGGCCGTTCTTCGGCGCGGCTCACCGCACCCATGGTGGCCGCTGGCGCCGTGGCCAAGAAGTGGCTGCTGGAGAAACACGGCACCACCTTCCTGGGCTGGATGAGCGCCCTGGGCGAGGTGGAGATCCCCTTCGAGAGCGCCGAGCACATCCCGCACAACCCCTTCTTCGCGCCGAACGCGGCCCTGGTGCCCACGCTGGAGGCGCACATGGACGCACTGCGCAAGGCCGGCGACAGCTGCGGCGCGCGCATCGAGGTGCGTGCCAGCGGCATGCCGGTGGGCCTGGGCGCGCCGCTCTTCGACAAGCTCGACGCCGACATCGCTTACGCGATGATGGGCATCAACGCGGTCAAGGGCGTGGAGATCGGCAGCGGTTTCGGCACCGTGCAAGAGCGCGGCAGCCAGCACGGCGACGAGCTCACGCCCGAGGGCTTCGCCAGCAACCACGCCGGCGGCGTGCTGGGCGGCATCAGCACGGGGCAAGACCTGGTGGTGCGCATCGCCATCAAGCCCACCAGCTCCATCCGCCTGCCCAAGCCCAGCATCGACCGCCAGGGCCAGCCCACGGTGGTGGAGACGCACGGCCGCCACGACCCCTGCGTGGGCATCCGCGCCACGCCCATCGCCGAGGCCATGCTGGCCCTGGTGGTGATGGACCACGCGCTGCGCCACCGCGCCCAGAACGGTGACGTGCAGCTGGCCGTGCCGCCCATCGCCGCGGCGCGGCCCGGCACGCCTTGACGCCGGCCTCCCCCGGCGCCGAGGCGCCGCCGCCGGCCGCCACCGGCGTGCTGGTGCGTTTCGGCACCTTGTCCTTCTGTTACTTCGCGGCCATCGGGCTCTTCAACCCGTATGCGCCGCTGTGGTTCCAGAGCCTGGGCTACTCCACGCTGCTGATCGGCGCCATCTCGGCGCTGCAGTCGGTGACCCGCCTGTTCGCGCCCTATGCCTGGAGCTGGTCGGGCGACCACAGCGGGCGCCGTGCGGAACTCATCCGGCTGGCGGCCTTCGGCGCGCTGCTCTCGGCGCTGGCCCTGCTGGGCGTGGAAGCGGCCCTGCCGGTGGCGGTGGTGACGCTGTGCATGTTCCTGGCCAACAGCGGCGTGGTGCCGCTGTCGGAGGCGCTGCTCTCGCAACTGCTGCACATGCCCGGCGGCGGCATCGACAGCGCCCGCTACGGCCGCGTGCGCGTGTGGGGTTCCATCGGCTTCATTGCCGCGGCTGCGAGCTTTGGCGTGCTGCTGGAGTGGACGGGCATCGCCATCTTCCCGGCTTTCGTGGCCGCGATGAACGCGCTGCTGCTGCTGGCCGCGCTGCGCCTGCCGGCCACGCACACCGCCGCCGTGCACGACGAGCCGGCGCCGCCGGTGCTGCCTCTGCTGCGCCGGCCCGAGGTGGCGTGGTTCTTCGCGTCCATCTTCTTCACGGTGCTGGCGCACACCAGCCTGTATGCCTTCTTCTCGCTCTACCTCGTGAGCCTGGGCTACGGCAAGTGGACGGTGGGCGCGCTGTGGGCGGTGAGCGTGGGCGTGGAGATCGTCTTCTTCTGGACGCAGGGGCGCTGGTTCCCGCTGCTCAGCCCCCGGCGCTGGCTGGAGGCCGTGGCTGCCGTCACCACGCTGCGTTTCGTGGCCACCGCGTGGGGCGGTGCCTGGGCGCCGGTGCTCGTGCTGGCGCAGCTGACGCATGCCATCACCTTTGCCGCGCACCACGCGGCCTGCATCGCGCTGGTGCACCAGCTCTTCCCGGGCCGCCTGCGCGGCCGGGGCCAGGCGCTGTACACCATGCTCGGCTACGGCATCTCAGGGGTGCTGGGGGGGCTGGGCGGGGGCTGGCTGATCTCGAAACTCGGCTTTGCCGCCGTGTTCTGGGCCGCCGCGGCCTGCGGGTGCGCCGCGTGGTTCTGCGCCCGGCGGGCAGGGCCTGGCCTCACGCTGGCTCAGGCTTCCCAGTGATTTGTTCGCAGGAGATGAATTGATGCGGTGAAGGGCTGCTTTTCCCCTCAAGTCACGCCGAGTGTCTGCCGAAGATGACACATCGGGGGCCGCGGCGGTGGGCCTGCACTGGGTTTGGGAGGAACGTTCCATGAAAGAAGCCTTGGCCACATCATTCGCTCGTCGCCCTGCTGACACTGACGACGCCAGCGCCATCACGCGCTTCTTTCGTTACCACGGCATCTGGGCGCCTGGCGTGCGGCTGTTCCGCTCCATCGGTTTCCGCGCCAAGGCGATGACCATCACGGCGGTGTTCCTGCTGCCCATCGCCTGGCTGTCGTACAACTACTTCAAGGACAAGGCGGCGGCCATCGACTTCTCGGCCGACGAACGGGTGGGCGTGGCCTACGCCCGCGCGGCGCTGCCCCTGCTGACGGCCTTGCACCAGCAGCGCATGGTGGCGGTGCAAGAGGCGGCCAGCGGCCAGCCCGCGCCCGGGGCCGAGGCCGCGAAGGCCGCCGTGCAGGCGGCCTTGAAGCCTTTGGCCGAAGCCCAGGCCCGGCTGGGCGCCCATCTGCGCACGGGCGAAGCCCATGCAGAGGTGCTCAAGCTGCTGCAGAGCCTGCCAGCTGCCTCGGCGGGCGTGGAGCCTGTGCTCCGTGCGCACAGCCAGCTCATCAGCGCGCAACTCGCCCTGCTGACCACCTCCACCGACAATTCCAACCTCACGCTCGACCCCGACCTCGACACCTACTACCTGATGGACGGCAGCCTGGGCGCCTTGCCCGTGCTGCTGGAGGCCACCGCGCTGCACCGCGACATCGCGCTGGCCATGGTGTCGGGCCATTCGGCAGCCAGTGACCTGGTCAAGAAGCTCGGTGCGCAGGAAGTCATCGGCGACCTCACCGACGAGCGCTGGGCCGCCGGCCTGGACAAGGTCAAGACCCAGCATGCCGAGGTCGAAACAGAGATCGGTTCGCCGGCCGCCCGTGAAGCCTTGCACAGCTTCCACAAGGTGGCCGAGAGCAGCGAATCGGCCCCGCGCGTGCTGGCAGCCGCCGAGGCGGCCCTGACCGGGCTGCAGGCGGCGCAGACGAAGAGCCTGGACAAGCTGGACGCCCTGTTGCAGGCCCGCATCGACCGCCTGGAAGAGGCCCGCGCGATCACGGCCGTGGCGCTGTTCGCGAGCCTGATGCTGGTGTGGTACCTGTTCCTCTCGTTCCGCAAGGTGCTGGAGGGCGGCCTGAAGGAAGTGGCTTTCCACATCAACGCCATGCGTGACGGCGACCTGACCACCCGCCCACGGGCCTGGGGCAGCGATGAAGCCGCCGGCCTGATGCACACGCTGGCCGAGATGCAGGCCGCTCTGCGCAAGATCGTCACGGAAGTGCGTGGCGCCTCCAGCAACATCGTGGTGGCCAGCACGCAGATCGCCGGCGGCGCCATGGACCTGAGCACGCGCACCGAGCAGTCGGCCGCCAACCTGCAGGAAACGGCGGCGGCGATGGAAGAGGTGTCGGCCACGGTCTCGCGCGGCAGCGACACCGTCGACCAGGCCACCGCGCTGGCCGTGGCCAATGCCGCCGCAGCCGAACGCGGCGGCTCGGTGGTGGCGCAGGTGGTGGAGACCATGCAGGGCATCAACGTGGCCTCGGGCCGCATCAGCGACATCATCGGCACCATCGACGGCATCGCCTTCCAGACCAACATCCTGGCGCTGAATGCCGCGGTGGAAGCCGCGCGCGCCGGCGAGCAGGGCCGCGGTTTTGCCGTGGTGGCCAGCGAGGTGCGTGCGCTGGCACAGCGTTCGGGGGCTGCGGCACGCGAGATCAAGACCCTCATCACCGCCAGCGTCGAGCAGGTGGAAGGCGGCGTGCGCGTGGTGCGTGAGGCCGGGCACAGCATGAACGAGATGCAGGGCGGCGCCCGCCGCGTGCGTGAACTGCTCGAGGCCGTGGCCCAAGGTGCGCGCGAGCAGAGCCTGGGCGTGACGCAAAGCGCCGAGGCCGTGCAGGAGCTTGACAAGGTCACGCAGCAGAACGCCGCGCTCGTGGAGCAGACGGCGGCCGCCGCCGGCTCGCTGAAAGACCAGGCCGAGGCCCTGGCCGCCGGCGTGGCGCAGTTCAAGCTGCCCGAGCCGGCCTGAGCGGCCCTGGCCCCGACCTGGGGCCCGTGCTTGCAGCTCCAGCCCTTCATTGAGGGCGCCGCGGGCCGATAAGGAGGTGAGTGCCGGTTGCGTTTGCCGGCGCCCCAGCCGCCCGGCGGCGACCACCCACCCCATGCCCCCAGCCTCCAACCCGACATCCCCCGTCACCGCCCGCGCGGGCGACGGCGAGGGGCTGCGCGCCAACACCGGGCCGCGGCGCGTGCGTTGGGCCATGTACCTGGCCTTTGCCGTGCTGGCGCTGGCCGTGGGCCTGCAGGGCCTGGCCATGATGCGGCTGGAGTCGATGCGCAGTGCCGACGCCGAGATCCTCGACCGTGCCGGTCTGCAGCGCACCTTTCTTCAGAAGGTGGCGCGGACGGGCGCGATGCTGGCCCTGGCGGAGACCGACGGCGAGCGCAAGCCCCAGATGCAGGGCCTGCAGGACCTCCTGGCCCAGAGCGCGCAGGACGCGCTGGCGCTGGAGCACCAGCTGGCCCAGCAGATGGCGCGCTCGCCCGATGCGCAGCAACTGGCCGCGCAGCCCCTGGAGCGCTGGCAGGACGCCCGCGAGAAGCTCTGGTACCGCGCCCAGGCCTTGTTGCTCAGCGCCGAGATCGGTGGGGCCGACGGCCTGCGCCAGCGCGTGACCGCGCTGCACCAGGCCGCCGACCCCGCCATGGCGGCGGCCCAGGGGCTGAGCGACGCGCTGCGCCGTGCCGCCGAGCTGCGCGCCGAGCGCATGCTCGACGAGATGCGCTGGGGCATGGCCGGCATCCTGGTGCTGCTGGGCCTGCTCGGTCTGGCGGTGGTGGAGCCCACGGCGCGCGCCGTGCAGCGCCACGGCCAGCGCCTGCGCGAGCAGGCGGCCGAACTGCAGCGCCTGGCGCTGGTGGCCGAGCACACCAGCGCGCTGGTGCTCATCACCGATGGGCAGGACCGCATCGTCTGGGCCAACAGCGCCTTCACACGCAGCACCGGCTGGCCCCTGGCCGATGCGTTCGGCCGCCGGCCCGGTGAGCTGCTGGGCCACCCGCAGGCCGACGAGGCCGTGCTCACCCGCGTGCAGCAGGCGCTGCGCGAAGGCCAGGGCGTGCGCCAGGAGTGGCTGCACCGCGCACGCGACGGCCGCGACCTCTGGCTCGACGTCGACCTTCGCCCGCTGCTGGACGAGGCGGGCGCCATCACCGGCCACGTGCGGGTGTGCAGCGACACCTCGGCGCGGGTGCAGCAACAGGCCAAGCTGCGCACGCTGTGGGCTGCCTTGCCCGTGGGCGTGACGGTGATGGGCCCCGACGGCCAGGTCATCGAAGCCAACCTGGAGGCCGAGCGCATGCTGGGCCTGAGCCGGCAGCAGCTGCAGGGCTTCACCGCCCGCCAGGCGCAGCGCCACCTGCTGCGCGCCGATGGCACGCCCTACCGGATCGACGACCTGCCGGCCATGCGCACCCTGAGCACGCGCCAGCCCGTGCACAACGAGACCATGGGCGTGCGCCGCCGCGACGGCAGCGTGGGCTGGCTGCTCGTCAACACGCTGCCGCAGACCGACGCCAGCGGCCAGGTGATGGGCCTGGTGGCCTGCTTCAGCGACATCACCGAGAGCCGCGCGCTGCAGGAACGCCTGCGCGCCAACGCCCGCACCGACGCCCTCACGCGCCTGCCCAACCGCGACGTGGTGATGGAGCGCCTGCAGCGGGCCATCGGGCATGCGCGCCGGCACCCGGGCTATGGTTTTGCCGTGCTTTTCATGGACTTCGACCGCTTCAAGCAGGTCAACGACACCCTGGGCCACGGCGCCGGCGACGAACTGCTGCGCCAGATCGCCCAGCGGCTGCTGCGCGCGCTGCGCCCGGGCGACGCGGTGGCCCGCCTGGCCAACGGCGACGAGCCCGGCGCGCCCATGGCCGCGCGGCTGGGTGGCGACGAGTTCGTCGTCGTGCTCGACGGCATCAGCGACCCCGAGCGCGTGGCCGGCATCGCGCACCGCCTGCTGGCCGAACTGAGCGAGCCCTACACGCTGGAGAACATGCCGGTGCAGAGCAGCGTGAGCATCGGCGTGGTGCTTTGCAAGGAGGCGGCGGCCACGGCCGACGAAGACTTCGATGCCAGCGTGGTGGCAGAAGAGGTGCTGCGCAACGCCGACACCGCCATGTACGAAGCCAAGCGCGCCGGGCGTGCGCGCTGGGTGCTCTTCGACGATTCGATGCACGAGCGCGTGGTGCGCGCGCTCGAGGTGGAAGGCGACCTGCGCCGCGCGCTGAAGGAGGACGAGCTCTTCGTCGTCTACCAGCCGGTGGTGGATCTGGCCGACCGCTGCCTCGTGGGCGTGGAGGCGCTGGTGCGCTGGCGCCACCCGCAGCGGGGCCTGGTGCCGCCGGGCGAGTTCATCGCCATCGCCGAGGAATCGGGGCTCATCGATGCGCTGGGCGCCTTCGTGCTGGAGACCGCCTGCCGGCAGTTCGTGCAGTGGCAGCAGCGCCTGGGCGCAGCCGGCCCCAAGCAACTGGCGGTGAACATGTCGCGCGCACAGCTGCAGCGCAACGGGCTGGTGGAAGACGTGCGCGCCGTGCTGCAGGCCAACGGCATGACGCCTGCCCACCTGCAGCTGGAGGTGACCGAGAGCCTGGCCGCGCAGGACGAACGCGTGCAGACCACGCTGCGCGAGCTCAAGGCCCTGGGCGTTCGCCTGGCGCTGGACGACTTCGGCACCGGTTACAGCAGCCTGGCCTGCCTGCACCAGATGCCGGTGGACACCGTGAAGGTGGACCGCAGCTTCGTCAAGCATGCCGAGACGGTGGAGTACCACCGCGTGCTCATCGAGGCCACCATCCGCGTGGCGCGCACGATGGGCATGACCACCGTGGCCGAGGGCATCGAGACCGAGGGCCAGGCCGAGCTGATGCGCACGCTCACCTGCGACCGTGGCCAGGGTTACCTCTTTGCGCGGCCCCTGGAGGCCGCGGAACTGGAGCGCTGGGCAGCGGCCCAGGCCCAGCATCGCCCGGCCGCCCTCGCGGCCTGAGCACGCGGCCTGCCGCCTGACTCCGCCCGCCCGGTCGGGGGCGTGTGCATTTCATCGTCGGCTTTCTGCGCTTCGTCGCAGCCGGCAAGCTTCTGACCACCCCGCTTCCTAGACTGCGCAGCGCTGACGGGCCCTGGAGCCCGCCTGCTACCGCCGAGGAGGACGGACGATGAACAAGAAGTGGATGTGGGGCGCCAGCCTGGGGGCCGTGGTGCTGGCCGGTGCCAGTGGCGCCTGGGTGGCCGGGGTGTTCAAGCCGGGCGCGAAGCCGCCAGCGGCCGCCGCCCAGGCGGCCGGCAAGGAGGGCAAGGACGGCAAGCACGGGAAGGACGGCAAGAAGCCCGAGACCCCGCTGGAATTCGCCGCGCGTGAAGTGGTGCAGCCCGTGGTGGCGCGCCTGCCCGTGGTGGTGGAGTTCTCCGGTCCGCTGGTGGCACCGCAGACGGCCACGGTGCGGGCCCGCGCCAGCGGCACGCTGCTGGCGCTGAACGTGGCCGAAGGCAGCCGCGTGGTGGCCGGGCAGGTGATCGGCCGCATCGAACTGGCCGATCTGGCCAGCCGCGTGGCCGAACGCAGCGCGATGCTGGAATCGGCCCGCGCCGCGCTGGCGCAGGCCGAACGCACCCATGCCAGCAACGAGAGCCTGGCGGCACAGAAATTCATCTCGCCCAACGCGCTGGAGAGCTCGGCCGCGGCGCTGGCCACCGCGCGAGCGCAGCTCAACGCCGCGCAGGCCTCGCTGGACACCACGCGCGTGGGGTTGCGTGATGCCACGCTGGTGGCGCCCATCGCCGGCATCGTGGCCAAGCGCCACGCCGTGCCGGGCGAGAAGCTCAGCGTCGAGCAGCAGGTGCTGAGCATCGTCGACCTGGCCAGGCTGGAACTGGCCGGCAGCGTGGGCACGCACGAGGTCTCGCGCATCGCCCCGGGGCTGGCGGTGCAGGTGCAGGTGGAAGGCATGGACAAGCCCGTGGCCG
This sequence comes from Rubrivivax rivuli, assembly GCF_004016505.1. GTDB lineage: Bacteria > Pseudomonadota > Gammaproteobacteria > Burkholderiales > Burkholderiaceae_C > Rubrivivax > Rubrivivax rivuli. The sequence continues at coordinate 372,357 of NZ_SACR01000004.1, forward strand.
GCCGCGTGGCGCGCATCGCCCCGGCGGCCGAGGCCGGCACGCGCAGCATCGGCGTCACCATCGAGCTGGCCAACCCCCAGGAGCGCCTGCGCGCCGGGCAGTACGCCCTGGCGCGCGCCACGCTGAACGACGAGGCCGAGCGCCTGACGCTGCCCGACAGCGCCGTGGGCAGCACCTCGGGGCAAGACCACGTGTGGGTGATCGAGAACGGCACGCTGGCACGCCGCGCCGTCACCCTGGGCCGGCGCGACCCGCGCGCCGGGCGCGTGGAGGTGCTGCAGGGCGTGACGCCGGCCAGCCAGGTGCTGGCGGCGCGCTTCGACAACCTGCGTGAAGGCGCCAAGGCCTCGGTGGCTGCCGCCAAGGGCAGCGGCACCGCCGCGGCGGTGGCTTCGGCGGCAGCTTCGGCCCCGCTGGTGAAGTAAGGGGCGCGGCCATGTGGATCACCCGCGTTTCCATCCAGAACCCGGTCTTCGCCGCCATGGTGATGGTGGCGCTGTGCGTGCTGGGCCTGTTCAGCTACAACAAGCTGGGCGTCGAGCAGATGCCCGACATCACCTTCCCCGGCGCCTGGATGGAGGTGCGCTACCCCGGCGCCTCGCCCGAGGCCGTGGAGCGTGAGCTCGTCAAGCCGCTGGAAGAAGCCGTCAACAGCATCGCCGGCGTCAAGCGCATCACCTCGGGTGCGCGCGAGGGCACGGGCTGGGTCAACGTCGAGTTCAAGCTCGACGCCGACATGGGCCGCGCGATGGAAGACCTGCGCGACCGCGTGGCCGGCGTGCAGGGCAGCTTTCCGAAGGACGTGAAGGCGCCGACCATCGCGCGCTGGAACAACGACAACAGCGAGCCGGTGGTCACCATGGCCATCGTCAGCAAGACGCGCAGCGCGCGCGAGCTCTCCATCCTGGGCGAGCAGACCGTGGCCAAGCGCCTGCAGCGCGTGGAAGGCGTGGCGCGCGTGGAGGTCAACGGCCTGACCGAACGCGAGGTGCGCATCGACCTCGACCCGGTGCGCCTGCGCGCCTATGGCGTGACGCCGGCAGAGATTGCCACCGCGCTGCGCGAAGCCAACGCCGACCAGCCCGTGGGCCTGATCAGCGACCGCACGCAAGACGCGCTGCTGCGCGTGGAAGGCCGCGTGCGCGACCCGCGCCAGTTCGAGAACGTGGTGGTGGCCCGGCGCGGCAACCTGAGCCTGACGCTGTCTGACCTGGGCACGCTGGTGGAGCGCGAGCGCGAGCCCGATTCGGTGGCCCGCATCAACGGCCAGCGCGCCATCAGCTTCAACATCTTCAAGCAGCAGGACGCCAACATCGTGGCCGCCGGCGAGGCCGTGAAGAAGGCGCTGGAAGAGCTGAAGCCGCAGCTGCCGCCCGATGTGGAAGTGCGCGTCATCAACGCCAGCAGCGACTGGGTCAAGGGCAGCCTGAGCGGCCTGCGCAACACGCTGATCGAAGGCGCGCTGCTCACCGTGGCCATCGTCTTCCTGTTCCTGCACAGCTGGCGCAGCACCATCATCACGGGGCTGACGCTGCCCATCGCGGTGATCAGCAGCTTCATCGCCGTCTATGCCTTCGGCTTCACGCTGAACTTCATGACGATGATGGCGCTGTCGCTCTGCATCGGCCTCTTGATCGACGACGCCATCGTCGTGCGCGAGAACATCGTGCGCCACGTGGGCATGGGCAAGGACCACTTCCGCGCCGCACGGGAAGGCACCGAGGAGATCGGCCTGGCCGTGATGGCCACCACCTTCGCCATCGTGGCGGTGTTCGCGCCCGTGGCCTTCATGGGCGGCATCATCGGCAAGTTCTTCTACCCCTTCGGCATCACCGTGGTGGTGGCGGTGTTGGTGAGCCTGTTCGTGAGCTTCACGCTCGACCCCATGCTCAGCAGCGTGTGGCACGACCCCCCGGGCACGCGCCTGAAGCGCTGGCCCGTCATCGGCCACGCGCTGCGCGCCACCGATACCGGCATGGACCTGCTGCACCGCGCCTACGAGCGCAGCATCCGCTGGATCTTCAGCAGCCGCCGTTGGCGCATCTGGCTGCCGGTCTACGGGCGGCCCTTCGGCGCCGACGGCCAGCGCCAGCGCACCCTGGCGCGGCGCTTCCGCAGCGCCACGATCACGCCGCGCGGCGTGGTGGTGGCCGGCGGCATCGCCAGCTTCGTGCTCGCACTGGCGCTGGCGCCCCTGGTGGGCAGCGAGTTCGCGCCCGAGACCGACCAGGGTTTCACGCGCCTGGCGCTGCGCATGCCCGTGGGCAGCAGCCTGGAGCGCAGCGACGCCAAGGCGCGCCAGATCGAAGAGATCGTGATGGCCATGCCCGAGGTGCGGGACGTCTCTACCTGGGTGGGCGGCCCCGGCCAGCGCAACCAGGCCTGGCTCAGCATCGCGCTGAAGGACAGGAAGGACCGCAAGCGCAGCCAGAAAGAGGTGGAAGAGGCCATCCGCAAGGCCATCGCCGGCATCCCCGGCACCGATGCCAGCGTGGGCTTCAACCGACCCATCTACGTGGCCATCCTGGGCAGCGATGCCGAGGGGCTGGCCAAGGTGGCGAAAGACTTCGCCGAGAAGGTCAAGGCCATCCCCGGCATCGCCGACGTGGAAAGCTCGGTGCAGCAGGGCCTGCCCGCCTACGCCGTGAAGCTGCGCCCGGGCGCCGTGCGTGAGCTCGGCCTCACCGCGCCGCAGCTGGCCAGCAGCCTGCGCGCCTACGTCAACGGCGAGACCGCCACCTACTGGACCACGCCCGACGGCGACCAGGTCGACGTGGTGCTGCGCCTGAACGAAAGCCAGCGTGAACGCATCGAGCAGCTGCGCAGCCTGCCCGTGGCCTTCGCGAAGGACGGCACGCCCATCGCGCTGGACAGCGTGGCCACCATCGAGACGGTGTTCAACCCCGAGGTCATCCGCCGCCAGAACCTGCAGCGCCGCGAGGCCGTGTTCGCCGGCGTGCAAGGGCGCAGTGCCGGTGAGGTGGGCGCCGATGTGCAGAAGCTGGTGCGCGAGACCACGCTGCCGCCGGGCTACAGCTTCGATATCGGCGGCGGCATGCAGCAGCAGCAGGAGGCCTTCGGTGGCCTGCTCAGCGCCATGGCGCTGGCGGTGATCTTCATCTACATCGTGCTGGCCAGCCAGTTCGGCAGCTTCCTGCAGCCGCTGGCCATCATGGCCAGCCTGCCGCTGGCACTGATCGGCGTGATGCTGGCGCTGCTGTTCTGGAACAGCACGCTCAACGTCTTCAGCATGATCGGCCTGGTGATGCTGATGGGCCTGGTGACGAAGAACGCCATCCTGCTGGTGGACTACGCCAACCACGAGCGCGCCCGCGGCGCCAGCGTGCCCGACGCGCTGCTGGCCGCCGGCATGACCCGCATGCGCCCCATCATCATGACGACGGCGGCCATGGTCTTCGGCATGCTGCCGCTGGCCCTGGCGCTGAACGACGGCGGCGAGATCCAGGCGCCGATGGGCCGCGCCATCATCGGCGGCGTGATCACCAGCACCGTGCTGACGCTGGTGGTGGTGCCGGTGCTCTACAGCTACCTGGCGCGCCGGCGCAAGCCGGCGGCCCAGCCGCTGCCGGCGGCCGGTGGAGCGATGCCGCTGGAAATGCCCGCCGACCGCGACTGAAGCGCCCACAGGCGACTCGCGGGCCCGCGGCGCCGCGGACTGCCGGCGCAGAGAAGGGTTTCGGTGGACCCCAGGGCAGCGTCGCCCGCCTAACATCGGGCGTGATGACCTCGTTGCGCACGCGATTTGTCGTTACCACGCTGCTGGTCTTCGTGGCCGTGCTGGCGGCCGGCTTGCTGGCCGCACGCGTGGTGATGCATGACGCGCTCCGTGACGAGGTGGCGCGTGGCACCGAGAGGCGTACCGCCCTGTTGACGGCGGCGCTGACGCCCATGCTGCTGCAGCGCGACCTGGCCGCCGCCGAAGACCTGCTCCAGGGGCTCGTGCGGGAAGGCTCGCTTCGTTATGTCGAGGTGCGCGACGTCGACGGTGGCCTTTTCGCGCAGGCCGGACGCGCGCCGTCCGTGCCGCCACCGCCCACGCCGGCCAGCGAAGCGCTGCGTCAGAACCTGCAGGCGGTGGACGGCGTCTTCCACTTCGAGGGCCAGCTGGCCATGGAGGGCCGAACACGCGGCACCTTCCGTTTCGGGGTGTCTGACCAGGCCCTGCGGCAGGCCGAGCAGCTTGTCACCGTCAACCTGCTGATCATCGGCGCGACCGGCGCGGTGGCAGCGGCGCTGCTGCAACTGCTGCTGGGCACGCTGCTGACGCGCCGGCTGGCGGCCCTGTCGGCCGCGGCCGACCGCCTGGCCGTCAGCGACGGCGAGGTCTCCTTCGACGTCAGCGGCGACGACGAAGTGGCGCGGCTGGCCCAGTCCTTCGACCGCATGTCGCAGGCCCTGCGCCAGCGCGTGGCCGCACTGCACGACGCCGAACTGCGCCAGCGCACCCTGGTGGGCGCGCTGGCCGAAGGCGTGGTGTTCCAGGACGACGGCGACCGTGTGCTGGAGTGCAACGACGCGGCCTGCCGCCTGCTGGGCCTGAGCCGGGAGCAACTGTTGGGCGTCGATTCGATGGACCCGCGCTGGCGCGCCACCGATCCCGAGGGCCGGCCCTTCGATTTCACCGAACACCCCTCGGTGGTCGCGTTGCGCACCGGGCAGCCGGTGTTCGACGTGCAGATGGGCGTGCACCGCCCCGACGGCAGCCGCGTGTGGCTGTCGATCAACTCGCAGCCGCTGCTGGCCAGCGGTGCCGGACGGGCCTATGCCACCGTCACTTCGTTCTCCGACATCACCGCGCGTGTCGAGGCCGAGCGCATCCTGCAGCTGAACAACGAGGACCTGGAACGACGCGTGGCCGAGCGCACCGCCGAACTGGCCACCGCGCGCGACCTGGCCGAGTCGGCGAACCGCGCCAAGACCGAGTTCCTTTCGCGCATGAGCCACGAGTTGCGCACGCCGCTGAACGCCATTCTGGGCTTCGCGCAGGTGCTCCGGCTGCGCGAGCGCGCTGCGCCGCAGGGCGTGGACGAGCAACTGGGCCACATCGAAAGCGCCGGCTGGCACCTGCTGGACCTGATCAACGACGTGCTGGATCTCTCGCGCATCGAGGCGGGCACGCTGGTGGTGTCGATGGATGCGGTGGCGGTGGCACCGGTGCTCGGCGAATGCCTGCGCATGGTGGATGCCGAGGCGCGCCGGCTGCAGCTGTCGCTGCACGTCGATCCGCTGCCGCCGGCGCTGGCCGTGCGCGGCGACGCCACACGCCTGCGCCAGGTGCTGGTGAACCTGCTGTCGAACGCCTGCAAATACAACCGGCCCGGTGGCCGCGTGCACGTGCGCGTGGCGGCTGACGAGGTTTCTGTGCAGCTGTCGGTGGTCGACAGTGGCGTCGGGCTCAACGAGCAGCAGCGCGCTTCGCTGTTCCAGCCCTTCAACCGCCTGGGTGCCGAGAGCAGCGCGGTCGAGGGCACCGGCATCGGCCTGGTCATCACGCAGCGTCTGATGGCCCTGATGGGGGGCACGCTCGACGTCGACTCCGAGCCCGGTGTCGGCACCACCTTCACGGTGCGCCTGGCGCGTGCCAGCCTCAGCCAGCCGCCGGCGCCCAACGCCGCACCCGCAGCTGGCGGCGACGTGGCGGCACGCTGGACGCTGCTGTACGTGGAGGACAACCGCGCCAACCAGGAGCTGCTGGCCGAGGTGCTGCGCCTGCGCCCCAGCGTGCGCCTGCTGTGCGCCGCCGACGGTGAAGAGGGCCTGGCCAGCGCTGCCGCGCAGCGGCCCGACCTGGTGGTGGTGGACATCGCGTTGCCAGGCATCGACGGCTACGCCTTGTGCCGCCGCCTTCGCGCGCTGCCGGCGCTGCGCCAGCAACCCATCGTCGCACTCACCGCCAACGCCCTGCCGCGCGACCGCGCGCGCGGTGTTGAAGCCGGCTTCGACCGATACTTCACCAAGCCGCTGGATGTGCCCCAGTTCCTGGCCTGGCTGGACACGGTCTTGCTGACACTGCCCCGATGAACCCAACGCGCCACCCCGGGCTCTGCACCCGACGCCTGTGCCTGCAGAGATGGTCGCTGGCATCTGCCGCGGCGGGCCTGGCCTTGTCCACGCCCTGGGCCGTTGCGCAGGGGGCGAAGCGGCTGAAGGTGGGGCTGACGCCCTTTCTGTCGCCGCGCCAGCTGATGGGCACCTTCGAGCCGCTGCGCCTGCACCTGGCCGCGCGGCTGCAGCGCGAGGTCGAGTTCTACACAGCGCCCAGCTTCGAGCGCATGCTGGACAACGCCCGCGCCCCCGACCAACCCTTCACGCTGATGCCGGTGCACCTGGCCTTGATGGCCATCGAGGACTGGGGCTTCACGCTGGTCGCCCGGTCGACGGCGGAGTCCACGCTGGCGCTGTGGCAGCCGCCCGAGATGGCAGCACCGTGGCCGGCCGACGCAGCCCCGGCCGCAGTGCTGCAGGCGCTGCGCGGGCGCCGCATCGGCCTGAGTGGCGCATTGACACTGGCGGCGCTGGCCGTGGAGCGGTGGCGCGAAGAGCGCGGGCTCGTGTCGGCCGTCGAGCTGCGCCCGCATGCCAACCTGTCGGGCGCCGTGCTGGCCGTGCGCCGTGGCGATGTCGACTTCGTTGGCGCCCCCGACACCGCACTGCGCGACTCGCTGCCCCCCGGCAGCCCCGACTTCCGCCGCTTTCTGACGCTGGGGCGCCTGGAGGCGCCGGCCTTCGTGGCCAGCCCGGCGGCGGCACCCGCCGACGTGGCAGCCCTGCGTGCCGCTTTGCTGGCGTTCGGCGGGGCCGGCACCTCGTTCGCCTCGGCGCAGTACGCGGCCGGCACGGCCGCCGACCTGTCGCCATGGCGCAGCTACGCGACGCGCGCGCGCCAGCTTCTGGCGACAGCCGCCGAGACGCGCCCGCGCTGACGACTGCCGCTATGGCCGGGCCACGGCCGGGCGCACGCCGGCACGGTAGGCGCTGGCGGCCGCGGCTGGCGCGGGGCCGGCCCCACGGCCGCCCACCTGCGCTTGCGGCGCGGCGGCCTGGCCGGTCGCAGCCGCTCGCTGGCCGGTGTCCTGCGTCTGGCGGTAGATGCCACAGCCCAGCAGCAGGTCGCCCTTCAAGGGCACCACCCAGGAGATCTTGGGCAGCACCGCGCCGGTGTTGGGCTGCACGATGGTGTAGTCGATCCAGCCGCCGCCGGCCTCGGCCGCAGCCCAGGCGTCGCGCACGAAGCGGTCGCCCTCGATGCCCGGCACCTCGTGCACGCGGTGGCCTTCCATGGCCGCCTTCGCGCCGTGCAGGCGGTAGCGGCCTTCGCGGTCGATGACGAAGACATAGAGATCGCGGTCGACGAAGCCCGCCTCGGCGCTGTGCAGTTCGGCGCTGGCGCCTTCCAGCCCGCGCTGGCCGATGAGCGCCTGCGCCCGCTGCACCAGGCCCATGGCCTCGTCGGCGCTGCCCTGGCGCAGGCGCATCGTGGCCACGGCCGTGGAGAGGGCTTCCGCACGCGTCACCAGCGCCTGCGAGGCGCTGCGCGAGTCGTCCACCATCGCGGCGTTCTGCCGCGTGATCTCGTCGAGGTTGCCGACCGCAGCGCTCATCTCCTCCAGCCCCTGGCTCTGCTGCTGGCTGGTGCTGGCGATCTCGCGCAGGCGTTGCGAGACCTGGCGCACGCCGTCCACCAGCTCGCCCAGCACGGCACTGGTGCGCTGCACGCTGTCGACCGTGCTGTCGACCTGCTCGCGCGACTGGCCGATGAGCTGGCGGATCTCGGCCGCCGCCGCGCTGCTGCGTTGCGCCAGCTGGCGCACTTCGCTGGCCACCACGGCGAAGCCCCTGCCGGCCTCGCCGGCACGTGCGGCTTCCACGGCGGCGTTCAGCGCCAGGATGTTGGTCTGGAAGGCGATGCCGTCGATGACGCCGATGATCTCGCCCACGCGGCGCGAGCCGTTCTCCAGCAGGCCCAGCGAGCCCACGGTCTCGGCCATCTCCTGGTTGCCGCTCTCGGCCTTGCGGTGCAGGGCTGCCGTGAGACCGTCCAGTTCGGCCACCGAGCTGGCGTTGGCGGCCACCTTGCCGCTGGTGTCCTGCACGGTGGCCACGAATTCGGCCAGGCTCGAAGCCTGCTGCTCGGTGCGCAGGGCCAGTGCGCTGCCGCCTTCGGCCAGCGTGCGGCCGGTTTCAGAAACGCGCACCGCGCTGCTGCGGATCTCCGCCACCAGGCTGGACAACTGCGCGGCCATGCCTTCCACCACATGGCCGATCTCTGCCACCTCGTCGCGCCCGTGGATCTCGAAACGGTGCGAGAGGTCGCCCTCGGCCACGGCGGCCATGCCCTTGCCCAGGTGGCGCAGCGCACCCGTGATGGCAATGTAGAAGGCCGCCGAGAGGTAGATGACCAGCAGCACGCCCACGGTCGATGCGCCGATCGTCAGCCAGGTCTCGGCGCTCTGCCGGCCGGCTCGCTCGTCCAGTGCGGCGAGCAGCTGATCGCCGGCCCCGTGCCCGAAGACATTGACGGCCTGGATGGCGGCCGTGCCTGCCGAGAAGAAGGCCGCGGCATCACCGCTCAGCGCCTCGGCCGTGAAGACCTGTTCGGCTTGCTCCGTGAACTGGCGGCTGAGCTTGAGCGCCTCTTCGTAGCCTGTGGGAACGGCGCCACCGGCACGCTGCAGCGCCTGCACGCGGTGCTCGCTGTCCAGCAGGCGCTGGCGCACCTGCTCGACGCGGCCGAGCATCTGCGCACGCTCGGTGGCCGAAGCGTCACCGCGGCTCAGCAGGCCAGCCCCCTGGCCGCGCATCAGACCCAGGGTCTCGGTCCAGGGCAGCGTGCGTTCGACCAGCAGGTCCATCAGGAAGAAGGTGTGCGCCTCGGGGTCGAGCAGCAGGCCCGATCTTTCGGCGGCCAGAAGCACCGTGGTGCGCAGCGCTTCCACCTGCTCGGTGTGCTGAGCAAAGGCGCGCTGGCGCTGCGCGTCGTGCTGGCCTTGGCCCAGCGCAGCCACGGCGCCGCGGATGCGAGGCCAATGGTCTTTCAAGTCGAAGCGCTGCGCGGCGGCCAGGGCCTGGTCCACCTCGGTCAGCGCCAGCGTGAGCTTGCTGCGCACGGCGTCACGGGGTGCCGCCGCTGCAGCGTCGCCGCTGAGGGCGCGGTTGGTCAGCCCGCGGTGTTGCTGTGTGAGGTCGGCCACGTCCAGCATGGCCTTCACGACGCGGGTGCCCTCGGCCTCTGCAGCGGTGATGCCAGCCTGGGTGCGCAGCACCTGCACATGCAGCACCAGCAGCAGCAGCAGCGGGATGAACAGGGTCAGGCCCAGCAATCCCAGCTTCAAGGGCAGGCGCAGGCGTCGCATCAGCCACAGGCCTGGCGCCAGGGGGGAACGCAGAAGTCGGAACATGCAGGTCTCCAGGGGGGGTCTCAAGCCCCATGTCCTGGACATTTCGGCCGCCGCCTGGCGAACTTCAGTGATTTATGGCGGCTTTGGTCACCTGCAAGCGAGGCGTGTTCAACACTCGACGATGTTCACCGCCAGCCCGCCGCGGGCCGTTTCCTTGTACTTGCTCATCATGTCTGCGCCGGTCTCGCGCATGGTCTTGATGACCTTGTCGAGGCTGACGAAGTGCGTGCCGTCGCCGCGCAGCGCCATGCGCGCGGCGTTGATGGCCTTGACGCTGGCGATCGCGTTGCGCTCGATGCAGGGTATCTGCACCAGCCCGCCCACCGGGTCGCAGGTCAGGCCCAGGTGGTGTTCCATGCCGATCTCGGCGGCGTTCTCCACCTGCTCCGGCGTGCCGCCCATCACCGCGCACAGCGCGCCGGCGGCCATGCTGCAGGCCACGCCCACCTCGCCCTGGCAGCCCACCTCGGCGCCGCTGATGCTGGCGTTTTCCTTGTAGAGGATGCCGATGGCCGCGGCGGTGAGCAGGAAGTCGATGACGCCAGTGTCGTTGGCGCCCGGCACGAAGCGCGTGTAGTAGTGCAGCACCGCCGGCACGATGCCGGCCGCGCCGTTGGTGGGCGCCGTCACCACGCGGCCGCCAGCCGCGTTCTCTTCGTTCACGGCCAGGGCGTAGAGGTTCACCCAGTCCAGCACCTGCAGCGGGTCGCGCAGGGCCTGCTCGGGGTGGGCGGTGAGCGCGTCGCGCAGCGGCTTGGCCCGGCGCTTGACCTGGAAACCGCCGGGCAGCACGCCTTCGGTGCGGCAGCCGCGTTCCACGCAGGCCTGCATCACGCCCCAGATCTTCAGCAGGCCGGCGTCGATCTCGGTGTTGCTTCGCCAGTGGCCTTCGTTGGCGCGCATCACCGCGGCGATGCTGCCGCCGATCTCCTGGCAGCGCTGCAGCAGTTCTTCACCACTGCGGAAGGGGTGCGGCAGCACCGTCGTGTCGGGCGCGATGACCTTCTGCTTCGCGCCATCGGCCGCCACCTCGTCGCTGACGACGAAGCCGCCGCCCACCGAGTAGTACACGCGGCTGGCGAGTTCGGCCCCCTCGGCGTCGAAGGCCGTGAAGCGCAGGCCGTTGGCGTGGAAGGGCAGGCTCTCGCGGCGGAAGAACTTGAGGTCGTCCTTCTCGTTGAAGGCCACCGCGTGCTGGCCCAGCAACGCGATGCGGCCTTGGCTGCGCATCGCCGCCAGCAGGGCCGGCACGGCATCCACGTCCACCGTGTCGGGCTCGTGCCCGGCCAGGCCCAGCAGCACGGCCTTGTCGCTGCCGTGGCCCTTGCCGGTGGCACCCAGGCTGCCGTAGAGCTGGCTGAGCACGCGCGCGGTGCGCTGCAGCAGCCCGTCGTGCGCCAGCCGCAGCGTGAACAGGCGCGCCGCACGCATCGGGCCCACGGTGTGGCTGCTGCTCGGGCCGATGCCGATCTTGAAGAGGTCGAAGACGGAAACGGCCATGGCTGCAGACTCAGGCGTAGTCGCTCAGCGGCGGGCAGCTGCAGCTGAGGTTGCGGTCACCCCAGACGTTGTCGACGCGGCCCACCGGCGCCCAGTACTTCTGCTTGCGCAGGCTGGCCACCGGGTAGGCGGCTTCTTCGCGCGTGTAGGGGTGGGCCCACTCGCTCTTCAGCAGCGAGGCCGCGGTGTGCGGCGCGTTCTTCAGCGGGTTGTCGTCCTGGGGCCAGGCGCCGCTTTCCACCTTCGCGATCTCTTCGCGGATGGCGATCATCGCGTCGCAGAACCGGTCCAGCTCGGCCAGCGGCTCGCTCTCGGTGGGCTCGATCATCAGCGTGCCGGCCACGGGGAAGCTGAGCGTGGGCGCATGGAAGCCGTAGTCGATGAGGCGCTTGGCCACGTCTTCGGCGCCCACGCCGCTGGTCTTGGCCAGCGGGCGGATGTCGAGGATGCACTCGTGGGCCACGCCGCCGCCCTTCAGGCCGGCATCACCGCCGCTGTAGAGCACAGGGAAGTGCCCGGCCAGGCGCGCGGCAATGTAGTTGGCGGAAAGAATCGCCACCTCGGTCGCGTCACGCAGGCCCTCGGCACCCATCATGCGGCAGTACATCCAGCTGATGGGCAGCACCGCGGCGTTGCCCAGCGGCGCGGCGCTCACGGCGCCCACGCTGTGCGCGCCACCCACACCCGCCGTGCGGTGCGCGGGCAGGAAAGGCACCAGGTCTTCCACCACCGCCACCGGGCCCACGCCGGGGCCGCCACCGCCGTGCGGGATGCAGAAGGTCTTGTGCAGGTTCAGGTGGCTCACGTCACCACCGAACTCGCCCGGCGCGGCCACGCCCACCAGCGCGTTCATGTTCGCGCCGTCCACGTACACACGCCCGCCGTGCTGGTGCACCAGGGCGCAGAGCTCCTTCACGCGCACCTCGAACACGCCGTGCGTGCTGGGGTAGGTGATCATCACCGCGGCCAGGTTGGCGCTGTGCTGCTCGCACTTGGCCTTCAGGTCGTCGATGTCGACGTTGCCCATCGCATCGCACTTGGTGACGACCACCGTCATGCCCACCATCTGCGCGCTGGCCGGGTTGGTGCCGTGCGCGCTTTCAGGAATCAGGCAGATGTTGCGGTGGCCTTCGCCACGGCTCTCGTGCCAGGCCTTGATGACGAGCAGGCCCGCGTATTCACCCTGGCTGCCCGCGTTGGGCTGCAGGCTCACGCCGGCGTAGCCCGTGGCCTGCGAGAGCCACGCACAGAGCTGGTCGTTCATCGCCCAGTAGCCCGCGAGCTGCTCGCGCGGCGCGAAGGGGTGCATGTGCGCGAATTCGGGCCAGGTGATGGGGATCATCTCGCTGGTGGCGTTGAGCTTCATCGTGCAGCTGCCCAGCGGGATCATCGTGCGGTCCAGCGCCAGGTCCTTGTCGCTCAAGGACCGGATGTAGCGCAGCATCTGCGTCTCGCTGTGGTGCGTGTTGAACACCGGGTGCGTGAGGTAGGCGCTGGTGCGGCGCAGGCCTTCGGGGATGAGGCTGTCCACACCCTTCTCGAAGGCGGCCCACTCGGGCAGGGCCTGGCCGTCCTTGGCGAACCACGACCACAGCGCGTTCACGTCGGCGCGCGTGGTGGTTTCGTCCAGCGCCACGCTCAGGTGCGTGGGCGAGAGGCGGCGCAGGTTGGCTCCCGCGGCCAGGGCCTTGGCGAGCACGGTGTCGGTGTCGGCGCCGGTGGCGATGGTGATCGTGTCGAAAGCCGCCGGCGTGATGACCTGGCGGCCCAGCTGCTGCAGGCCCTGCGACAGGATGGCCGTGTAGCTGGCCACGCGCTGCGCGATGCGCTTCAGGCCCGCGGGCCCGTGGTAGACCGCGTACATGCTCGCGATCACCGCCAGCAGCACCTGCGCCGTGCAGATGTTGCTGGTGGCCTTCTCGCGGCGGATGTGCTGCTCGCGCGTCTGCAGCGCCAGGCGGTAGGCGGGCTGGCCGTGGCTGTCGATGCTCACGCCCACCAGGCGGCCGGGCATGCTGCGCTTCCACTCGTCGCGGCAGGCCATGTAGGCGGCGTGCGGGCCACCGGCGCCCATGGGCACGCCGAAACGCTGCGTGGTGCCCACCACGATGTCGGCCCCGAACTCACCCGGCGGCACCAGCAGCGTGAGCGCCAGCAGGTCGGCAGCCACGATGAAGGCCGCGCCCTTGGCGTGCGCTTGTTCGACGAAAGGCTTCAGGTCGTGGATCAAGCCGCTGGTGCTGGGGTACTGCGCGATCACCGCGAAGTAGTCGTGTTCCTGCATCAGCTGCGGCGCCACGCCCACCAGCACCTTCAGGCCCAGCGGTGCGGCGCGCGTCTGCAGCACCTCGATGGTCTGCGGGTGGCAATCACCGGCCACGATGATCGTGTCGCTCTTGGCCTTCACGCTGCGCTTGGCCAGCGTCATGGCCTCGGCGGCGGCGGTGGCTTCGTCCAGCATGCTGGCGTTGGCCATGGCCATGCCGGTGAGTTCGCAGACCATGGTCTGGAAGTTCACCAGCGCTTCCATGCGGCCCTGCGAGATCTCGGCCTGGTAGGGCGTGTAGGCCGTGTACCAGGCCGGGTTCTCGAGGATGTTGCGCAGGATGACGCCCGGCGTGTGCGTGCCGTGGTAACCCTGGCCGATGAAGCTCTTGAGCACCTGGTTTTTCTGCGCCAGCGCCTTCATCTCGGCCAGTGCCTGCGCTTCCGTCACCGGGGCCGGCAGGCTCATGGGCTTGGTGCGCGCGATGGTGCGCGGCACGATGGCCTCGATCAGCGCGCGGCGGCTGGCCGCCCCGATGACGCTGAGCATGTGCCGCTCGTCGTCTTCGTACGGGCCGATGTGGCGGGCGGCGAACTCGGTGGCGTTCTCGAGCTCACCCAGGGGCTTCAGGGCGGACATCAACATGGCGGGGTTCCGGCGTGGGCGGTGGGGCAGCGGGGCAGCAGGGCAGGGGCTTACAGGGTCTTCAGCAGCGCGTCGTAGGCCGGCGGGTCCATCAGGCCGTCGAGCTCGGCGGTGTCGGCCACCTTGACCTTGAAGAACCAGCCGGTGTTCAGCGGGTCGCTGTTGGCCAGCGACGGGTCGTCCTTCAGCGCGCTGTTGATTTCCACCACTTCGCCCGTCACGGGCATGTAGATGTCGGCTGCGGCCTTCACGCTCTCGACCACGCCGGCGACTTCGCCCTTCTTGTAGCTCTTGCCCACCTCGGGCAGGTCGACGAAGACCACGTCACCGAGTGCGTCCTGCGCGTGCGGCGTGATGCCCACCACCGCGGCGGCGGTGTCGGTGGTGTTGATCCATTCGTGGTCGGGGGTGAACTTGGTGCTCATGGGGCGGGGCTCCGGGTGGGGATGGATGGAGAGAGGGAGGTTCAGCGCTTGTAGCGGTGGGGGGCAAAGGGCATCGGCGCGATGCGCATCGGCAGCTTCTTGCCACGCACTTCGGCATACACCTCGGCGCCGGCCGCGGTGTGGTTCAGCGGCAGGTAGGCCATCGCGATGGGCTGGTTCACCGTGGGGCCCAGGGTGCCGCTGGTCACCACGCCGAGCCTGTGGCCGTGGGCGTCGACGATGGGTGCGCCTTCGCGCACCGGGGCGCGCTCCAGGCCGACCAGGCCCACGCGTTTGCTGGGCGCGGCGCCGGCCAGGTGGCTTTCGATGACGTTCGCACCCGGGTAACCGCCGGCGCGTGCACCGCCAGGGCGGCGAACCTTCTGGATGGCCCAGGTGAGGCCGGCTTCCACGGGGCTGGTGGTCTCGGTGATGTCGTGGCCGTAGAGGCACAGGCCGGCTTCCAGGCGCAGCGTGTCGCGCGCGCCCAGGCCGGCGGGCGCCACCTCGGGCTGGGCCAGCAGCGCTTCGGCCAGGGTGACGGCCTGCTCGGCGGGCACGCTGATCTCGAAACCGTCTTCGCCGGTGTAGCCCGAGCGCGTGACGAAGCAGGCCGTGCCGGCCAGTTCGAACACGCCGCCGCTCATGAAGACCAGGCCGGCCACGGCCGGGTTCAGGCGCGCCAGCGCGTCCACGGCCTTCGGGCCCTGCAGCGCCAGCAGCGCACGCTCAGGCATGGGCACCACGCTGCAGCGGTGGCCGATGTGCGTTTGCAGGTGCTTCACGTCGGCATCCTTGCAGCCGGCGTTCACCACCAGGAAGAGGTCGCCGAAGGCGGCGCGGGCGGCCTCGTCGGGCCGCACCACCATCAGGTCGTCGAGCAGGCCGCCGCTGGCGTTGGTGAAGAAGGCGTAGCGCTGGCGGCCCACGCCGAGGTCGACGATGTCCACCGGCACCAGCGTCTCCAGCGCGGCCGATGCATCAGCGCCCACCAGGCGCACCTGGCCCATGTGCGAGACGTCGAAGAGCGCGGCCGATTCGCGGCACTGCTTGTGCTCGGCCATCAGGCCGGCGGGGTACTGCACCGGCATGGCGTAGCCCGCGAAGGGCACCATACGTGCGCCCAGGCGTTGGTGCAGGGCGTGCAGGGGGGTCTGGAGCAGGGGGATGTCAGCGGACACGGGGAACCTTTCGAGGGCGTCGATGCAAACACCGCCATGGGAAGCCATGGAAGATGTGCCGGGCCCTCGCTGTCCGCTTTACCTGAGAGATTCAGCGCCAGGGCATCGCGTCGCGACCCCTGGGCCTTGCCCCTTCGGTGGGCCGCCTGTGTGACCTGGCGGCCTCTCTCCAGTGAGGTGAGGAAGTCAGTCCTTTTGCCTGAGCGTTCGAGGCGACTCTCGTCGCCTCTGCGCCTTCGGCGGCCCCGCACAGCGTGATGCCGGGGGGCTCTCTCCTGACGGCGCGCAGTGTATCAGCGGGCCTGCTTCGCCGATCAGAAGAACCGGCCGACGTTGAACAGCGTCAGCACGCCCAGCACCGCGAAGATCAGCGCGGCGATGCCGTGCACCAGCGCCATCTTCACGCGCCTGGCGATGGCATCACCGAGAAAGACCGCCGGCACGTTGCTGATCATCATGCCCAGCGTGGTGCCCAGCACCACGGCCAGCAGGTCGGGGTAGCGCGCGGCCAGGGCCACGGTGGCGATCTGCGTCTTGTCGCCCATCTCGGCCAGGAAGAACGCGATGAAGGTGGTGCCGAAGACGCCCCAGCGTGCGGGCTGCTTGAGCACCTCGTCGCCGTCGATCTTGTCGGGGATGAGCATCCAGGCCGCCATGGCCAGGAAACCCAGGCCGATGACCCAGCGCAGCACGTCAGGGCCCAGGGCCTGTGCCACCCAGCCGCCCACCGCACCGGCTGCGGCATGGTTGGCGATGGTGGCCACGAAGATGCCCGCGATGATGGGCCAGGGCTTGCGGAAGCGCGCCGCCAGCAGCATGGCCAGCAGTTGGGTCTTGTCGCCCATTTCGCCGAGGGCGACGACACCGGTGGAGACGAGGAAGGCTTCCATGCGATGGGATCCCGGGGCCGGCAGAAGACGATGGACTGCACCGCCACCCCGGCCCGACCGGAAGGCGTGCAGTCAAAGGTCTTGCCAGGCTGGACGCTGCCCGCGCCATGGTCGTGAGGACCAAGTGTGTTGACGCGGGCCCCTGCCGGTGGTGGCAGGGCGGCTACTCCCCGATGACGGGCGCGGCGCCGTTCGAGCGCCGCGGGCCGCATTCTAGGCGCGCGGCCCCTGCAGCCGCAGACGCACGCCGGCGCGCGCCCACATCAGCGCCAGTGCGCAGAAGCACAGCACGAAGATCAGCGCGCCCCACCACTCGGTGACGTTCTCGGTGCGCGCCTTGGCCTCGGCCGAGAGCAGCGCCGCAACGATGGCGTTCACCACCCCCAGCGCCACCAGCGTGCAGGCCAGGGCCACGTGCGTGCGCACCAGCCAGTGCGGCAGCAGAGCGGGCCGCTGCCGCGCCAGCGCCTGCACGCCCTGGCCCAGCAGCAGCATGCACAGGCAGGTGAAGCCGAAGTACACCACCGTGCCGTACTGGCGCAGCAGCCGGTAGAGCGCGCCTTCGGTGCCCAGGAAGGTGGCGTAGAGCACCAGCGCAGCCGCCGCCACCACGCCCAGCGCGGCCATCGTTCGCAGCGCGCGCCGCGCGCCCAGTTCGCCGGCCAGCCAGTGTGCGGCCAGCAGCCACACCAGGCCCTGCAGCGTGGCCGCCGGCAGCATCAGCGCGCGGAACAGGTGGTTGGGCAGGTCGTGGCGCGCAGCGCGGCTGATGGAGGTGCAGCCGTCGATGAAGGGGTTGCAGCCCGGCACCAGCTGCAGCTGCACCGACAGCGCGAAAGCCAGCAGCGCCGCCACCGCCGGCACCAGCCCGGCGGCCAAGGCCAGCGGCCACAGCGGCAGGCCGGCTGAAGAGGGCGCTTGCGAAGGTGCCATGTCGTGCATCAGAACCGGTGCACGAGCCCGGCATTGACGTTCCAGCCATCGCGTTCACGCACCAGCGGGCTGCTGGCGGCTTCGTCGATCAGCCGTGTGGCGCTGGCACCGCCGAAGAGCGCCCAGCGCGGCGCGAGTGCGTAGCGCCAGCCGGCGCCCAGCGTGAGATCGCGCAGCCCGGCCGACATCGGCGTGACCGGGTAGCCGCTGCGCGCCGCCTGTTCGGGCGTGATGCCGAAGTAGCTCTGCAGGTGCCGCCGGTCGGCCCAGCCCAGCGAGAGCGTGCCGTTCACAGCCAGCGCGGGGGTGAGCGGCAGGTCGCGGCCGAGCTGGAACTCACCCTGCGTGCCGCCGCCGCGGCCCAGGGCGTCGGTGGTGGTGACGCTGCGCAGGCGCCAGCCGTCGTCGAGCCGGTAGGTGACGCTCAGCCGCAGGCGCAGCGTGCGGCGCACGTCGCCCAGGCCGCGCAGTTCTTCGCTCTCCGATTCACGCCGGCCGCTGTCCAGCCGCAGGCCCAGGCTGCTGCGCAGGCGTTCACCCTGGGCCAGTTCCACGCGCAGGCCGCCACCGCCGGCGGCTTCGGCGCCGCGAACCGAAAACGCACTGCGGCTGGCCAGGCTGAAGCGCCCCCAGCGCACCGCCAGCCCCGGCGCGAGGCTGGTGTCGCGCTGGGCCGAGCCCGGGTAGCGAGGGCCGTGGTTGACGACGAAGCCGATGGCCGCATCCCAGGCGCGCGGCGCGGCGCGCTCCACTTCGGTCTCTTCGGTGCTCTGCGCCAGCGCCGCGGCCCAGGGCCCGGCGGCCAACAGGCCCGCGCAGAAGGCATGGCGCGGGCGCCAGGCAGGGTGGGGCGGCAAGGGTGGCGCTGGCATGGCGCGTGATTGTTCCGGCCTCCCGCCGTGGCACCAAACCGGGCCGCTGTGGCCCCGGGCCGCGCGGTGCCTTGCCGCCCCTCCTTCAGGCCAGGGCGTCAGGCGCCTGCCGGCGCCAGCGGCAGGTTCAGCAGCAGGTTCTGCGGCTTCAGGCGCAAGGTCTGCTCGGCCGTGGCCATCAGGCCCAGGTAGACGGGCTTGCCGGCCACGTCGGGGTGCATGTCGCGCGGGTGTTCGAAGTCCAGGCGGAACAGGCTGACCAGCCGCGCCAGGCGCTCGGGCGCGACCTCGCGGCCTTCGTACAGGTCGTCCATCAGCCGGCTGGCCTCGGCGTCCAGGCCGAGGTGCCAGCGCCATTGCGCGTCGTCGATCTTCTGCAGCGGCGTGATGCGCACCGCCACGCCCAGGAAGTGCCGCACCCAGCGCGCCAGCATCGCGCTCAGCGCCTTCAGGCCCGAGTGCGCGTTCGTGAGGTGGAAGGCCAGGCCGTGGCCGAGCTCCTGCTTGATCTCGTGCGTGAGGTCGAGCAGGAAGATGTGCCGCCCGGCCGGCTTGGCGGCTTCGGCCCAGTAGGCGGCCCGGTTGTCGTGTTCGGCGCCGGCCTGCAGCACCTGCAGTTGCGCCGCCTTCAGCGGTTGCGCGGCCTGGGCCAGCAGGCGGCCGAGGTCGCCGAAGCCGTGGGTCTCGCGCTGCAGGTCCAGCGTTTCCTTGTCGCCGGCGAGCTGGCGGCCGTCTTGCACGCTCAGCCGCTGGGTGCGGAAGAACATCTCGGCCGCGCGCGCCTCGAAGGCGTCATCACCGCCTTCCAGCAGGCCGCGCACCACGGCCTGCACCACCACGTCGATGAAGATCGGCGGCACACGGATGCTGCCGCTGCGCCACAGGCCCAGCAGCCAGGCCTCCAGCGTGCCAGCCTGCAGCAGCGCGTCGCGCAGGGCCAGGAAGTGGCCGTAGTTCTCGCGCGCGTCGGCGTCCTTCAGTGCGGCCAGTTCGGCCGCGGGCACGGGCCGCAGCGGGTCGGCGGCCAGCGCCTGGTGCAGGCGGGTCTCGGCGCGGCAGCTTTCGGGCACCAGCGCCAGTTCGGGCCGGGCCAGCCAGGCGCCGAGCCAGGCCGGGGTGGGCTGCAGCCAGCCCTGGGGGTTGCGTTGCAGCAGCGTGTAGCCGCAGGCGGGCCAGAAGTCGGGGTTCACGGTGGTGGGGGTGGTGCAGTCGTGCGCAGGATGCGCGGCCGATTGTCGTGCGGCCGGCCGGCCCCCGCCCCGGCCTTGGCATGATGCGGGTTCATCCGACCGCCCGAGCCCGCCCTTGACCGACGCCGCCGCCCCCCCGCCTGCCGCCCCCGAGGCCGGCCCGACCGCCCAGGCCTTCGCCCGCCTGATGCAGGCGCACCGCTCGATCCGCCAGTACAAGCCCGACCCCGTGGACAGCGCCTTCATCGACCGCGTGCTCACCGAGGCCTGGGCCGGCAGTTCGTCCAGCGGCAACCTGAACATGGTCTCGGTGGTGAAGAGCTTCGATGCCGCGCGCCGTGCCCACCTGTGCACGCTGCACGCCGGCCAGCCCATGGTGCGGCAGGCGCCGCTGGTGCTGACCTTCTGCGCCGACACCCACCGCACGCGGCAGTGGCTGGCGCAGCGCCAGGCCCGGCCGGGCTTTGCCGATTTCCACAGCTGGCACGTGGCGGCTTTCGACGCGATGATCCTGGCGCAGACCACGTCGCTGGCGCTGGAGAGCCACGGCCTGGGCATCTGCTACATGGGCACCACCATGAGCTCGATGCGCACCATCGCCGACTTCCTGGAACTGCCGCCGCACTGCCTGCCCGTCACCAGCCTGGTGGTGGGCTGGCCCGACGAAGCCCCGGCGCAGCGCGACCGTCTGCCGCCGCAGGCCTGGATCCACGAAGAGCGCTACCACCGGCCCACGCCGCAGGACATCGACACCCACTTCGCGCAGCGCGAGCAGCGCGGCCGCGAGCGCTACCTGGCCGTGGGTCCCGAGATGGTGACCGCGTGGCAGCAGCACGGCATCACCTCGCTGGCGCAGTACTACACCAGCCCCATCAAGTACGACCCCGACGTGCTGGCCGAGAACTCGGCCGCCATCGAAGCCGTGCTGCGCGAGCGCGGTTTTCTCGCGCCGGGATGAAGCGGCCCCGGCGCTGTAAGCCTCAGAAGGCCAGGCGCACTGCCACGCGCGGCCCCGAGAGTTGGTAGCGGCCCTCTTCGTTGCCGCCGAAGATGTCATCGTCGGGCGTGGACGTGCCGCTCAGGCGCCAGTAGGCGGCCTCCACGCCGATATAGGGGCTGGGCTGCCATCGCAGCCCCGCGCGCAAGTGCGTGCTGCGGGAACTGCGCTCGCGCAGGTGGTCCACGCGGGCATCGACATGCAGCGTCGCGGCAGGCCGTGCGCTGAAGAACAGGCCCAGCAGCGGCAGCAGGTCGGCGTTCAGCAGGTTCGACTGGTAGCTGGCGCTGGGCAACTGGTAGCGCACGCGGTCGCGCACCGAACCCCCGCCGAAGCGCACGCCGAACTCGGTGTCACCGCGCTGCAGCAGCGCCAGGCCGCCAGCCACGCTGGTGTACGAGAAGCGCTGCGTGGGGCTCACGACGGTGCCGGCGGGCACGGTCTGGCCGAAGATGAGCAGGTTGCGTTGTGTCGCGGTGGTTGCGCGGCGCTCGTTCTCCAGTCGGTCGACGCTGAGGTGCCAGGCCAGGCCGATGAGGCGGGTGTAGCCGAGCGTCGTGATGTCGCTCTTGCGGCGCAGGCCGAAGTCGCTTTCCAGGCTGAAGGCTTCGCCCAAGCCGCCGCTGAAGGTGCTGTTGCGCAGGCCGGCCTGCACGCGGTGGTCTTGCGTGGCCTGCCACAGGCCGATGTCGAAGAGGTTGCGCGGGCCGCTGCGGGCGGCGGGCACCTCGAAAGCCTGGGCGCAGACCGGGGCCGTGCAGGCCATGGTGGCCAGGCCCCAGGCGGCCAGTTGAGTGGCGAGCGCGGGCCTGCGCAGCGGCGGTGTGGAACGGTGATTCAAGCGTGAACTCCCTGGTTGCTGAACAAGCGCATGGCGGCCCGCGTCTGCGCGCGGTGGGGCGGCCGGTGTCGCGCCGGGGCGCAGTCTAAGGTCGCCCAGCCGGCTGCGCCGTGGCGCGGCCCTGCAACATCGGCAGCAGGTCTTCCAGCGTGTTCTGCTTCTGCAGCACGCCGCGCACGCCGGCGGCCAGCGCCTTGCCGAGCAGCTCTTCGGTGATGTAGCCCGAGCTGATGTAGACCGGCGTGCCGGGGCACAGGTCTGCCAGCTCGTGCGCCACGTCCAGACCCGACAGGCCGGGCATGTTGTAGTCGGTGATGACGATGTCGAAGGCCCCGGGCTCGCTGCGCAGCCGTTGCAGGGCCTGCGTGCCGCTGCCCAGCACCTCGGCGCGGTAGCCGGCCTGGGCGAGCAGACGCTCGACCATCAAGGCCACCACCGGGTCGTCGTCGATGTACAGCACGCGCAGGCCTGCTGCGCCGGCGGGCAGGGGCGGGGGCGCCGGCGCGGCCGGCGTGGGCGCGGCGGTGTCCGGGGCGCCGTCCCTCGCGGGGGCTGGGGGTGCGGCCAGGGGCAGGTAAACGTGCACCGTGGTGCCTTGGCCGGGGCTGCTGTCGATCGCGATCTCGCCGCCGTGCGCGGCCACGATGCCCTGCACGACAGGCAGGCCCAGGCCCGTGCCCTCGCCGCTGGGCTTGGTGGTGAAGAAGGGCTCGAAGATGCGGGCCTGCGTGGCTGCGTCCATGCCCGTGCCTTCGTCGCGCACCCACAGGTGCGCGCAGGGCTGCCCGGCCAGCGGACTGTCGGGCCGCAGCGTGTGCAGGGGCGCGGCGCGCGCGCTCAGGCCGATCTCGATGCAGCCGCTGCGGCCCTGCATCGCGTGGCTGGCGTTGGTGCACAGGTTCATCAGCACCTGTTGCAGCCGCGCGGCATCCACGGCGGCGTGCACGGGTGCCAGGTCGGGCTGCACATGCATCTGCACGCTGGCCGGCAGCGTGGGGCGCAGCAAGGCGGCGGTTTCCTCCAGCAGCGGCAGCAAGGGCTGCTGGGCCAGCGCCTGGGGCTGGCGGCGGCCGATGGCCAGGATCTGCTGCACCAGCGTGCGCCCCCGCGCCGCGGCCGTGCGCACCTGCTCCAGGCTGCCCACCGCCGGATGCGTGCCCTCCAGCTCGCGCCGGGCCAGCGCCACGTTGCCGATGATGGCCGCCAGGATGTTGTTGAAGTCGTGTGCGATGCCGCCGGCCAGCGTGCCCAGCGATTCGATGCGGCGCGATTCGAGCAGTTGCTGCTCGAGCGAAAGCCGCTGGCGCTCGGCCTGCTGCACGCGCCACACCAGCAGCGACATCGCCGCTAGCAGCGCCAGCCAGATGCTGCCCGTGGCCCAGGCCAGACGGCGCCATCCGGCCAGCACCTCCTGCCGGCTCATCGCCACCGTGAGGAAGAAGGGATAGCCCTGAACGCGCACCGTCCCCGACATGCGCTCCACGCCGTCAGTGAAGGCGCGGTACTGGCTGATGGCCTCGGCCTTGCCGGCGGCCATCGCCTGCCAGATCACATGCTGGGCCGGCATCGGGCTGTTGACCTCGGCTTCGATGTGCGGCCAGCGAAGCACCATGGCACCGTTGCGGTCGGTGCGGCGCAGGAAGACCGCGCCTTGCTGGCCGATGTCGAGCTGCTGGAACTGGCGCTGGAAGAAGCTGAGGTCGATGGGCGCGAGCACGGCCCCGGCCAGCTGGCCGTCGGGTTCGCGGATGGGGTAGGCGACGACCATCGTCGGCCGCCCGCTGAGCCGGCCCGTCACGACTTCGGAGAAGACGAGCGCGTTGTTCGGGTCGGCCTGCAGGCGCTTGAAGAAGTCGCGGTCGGCATAGTTCACGCGCGCCGTCGCCCCGGGCGTGGAGGCGTAGCGGTTGTCGCCCCGGGCGTCGACGATGCGCAGGGCGATCAGTTCCTCGAAGGCGCGCGACAGCGCGGCCAGTTCGCCGTTGACGCGCGGGCCGAACATCGCCTCGGCGCCAGGTTCCAGGGCCTGCAGCGGCGTGCTCCGCGCCACGGCCTGCACCACCGCATCGGCGCGGCGGAAGGTGGCGTCCAGCCGCACCTGCATCGTGCGGGCGTAGTTCAGGGCCGAGGTCTGCGCGCCTTCGATGGCCTCCACCCTCGCCTGCCACAGCAGGTGGCCGATCAGCAGCGTGCCCGCCACGGCCGCCGCGGCCAGCAAGGCCAGGTGGGGCAGGGGGCGTGCGGCGTGCGTCGGGGCGGTGGCTGGGGCAGGAGGGGGCGGCATGGCGGCTTCCGTCTGCGGCCCTGGCGGGCACCACGCGGTTTTACACGCTGTGACGCTCTTGCGGCGGCAGGGCATCATCGGGCCTGGCCGGCGCAGGGCTGGCACTTGAGGAGTTGTCTTCGATGGCGAGGTCGGTGGATCGATGGCGGGCTGCCGTGCTGCGTGTGGCGGTGCTTTGCGCGGGCGGGGTGATGGGGGCGGCCTCGTGGTCTGCCGAGGGCATGTGGACGCTGGACAACCTGCCGCGTGCGCAGATGCAGGCCAGCCAGGGCCACGCGCCCGACGCGGCCTGGGTCGACCGCGCCATGCGGGCCGCCGCCAGGCTGGCCGGCGGGTGCTCGGCGAGTTTCGTGTCGTCCTCCGGGTTGGTGATGACCAACCACCACTGCATCACGCGCTGCCTGCAGCAGCTCAGCAGCCCCACGCTCGACCGCATGGCCACCGGTTTTCTTGCGCGCGAACGCGAGCAGGAGATCCGCTGCCCCGATTTCGAGATCAACCGGCTGGAGGCCATCACCGACGTCACCGAGCAGGTGCGCGCGGCCACGGCCGGCAAGCAGGGCGCGGCCTACCAGGCGGCCGAAGACGCGGCCCGTGCGCGGCTCACGCGCGAGTGCCGCGGCAGCGACGTGGAGAACACGCGCTGCGACATGGTCACGCTGTACCGGGGCGGCCAGCACCAGCTCTACAAGTACCGGCGTTATTCAGATGTTCGTCTGGTGTGGGCGCCCGAGGCCGCGGTGGCGGCGTTCGGCGGTGACCCCGACAACTTCAACTTCCCGCGCTGGTGCCTGGACGCGGCCTTCCTGCGTGTCTACGAAGGCGGCAAGCCGGCACCCGTGCAGCACCACTTCCCCTTCCGCGCCGAAGGCCCGCAACCGGGCGAGCCCCTGTACGTGACGGGCCACCCTGGCAACACCCAGCGCCTGTTGACGGTGGCGCAGCTGGAATTCCTGCGCGAGAACCTGGGCACCGAGGTCATCCCGCGCAACAGCGAGATCCGCGGCGTGATGCTGCAGTACGCACGTGGCGACGCCGAGGCGCAGCGCCTGGCGCAGGGCGCGCTGCAGGGCATCGAGAACGGCCTGAAGGTGCAGCGCGGGCAGTTGCTGGCGCTGAACGACCCGGCCGTGATGGACGCCAAGCGCAGCGCCGAGGCGGCGCTGAAAGCCTTCGTGGCCAGCCAGCCCGAACTGGCGGCGCGAACCGGCGACCCCTGGGCCGAGATCGAGGCGGCGCAGCGCATCAAGCGCGACCTGGACGCCGAGATGCAACTGCTGGAAGAGGGCCGGGGCTTCCTGGCCGCGCACTTCGGCTACGCGCGCACGCTGGTGCGCGGTGCCGCCGAACGGAGCAAGCCCAATGCCGAGCGCCTGCGCGAGTTCAACGAGACCAACCTGCCGCAGATCGAGCAGCGCCTGCGGGCGGCCGCGCCGGTGTACCCGGCTTTCGAGCAGGCACGGCTGGCCTGGTCACTGACGCGCATGCGTTCGCAACTGGGCGCCGACCACGCGCTGGTGCGCCAGGTGCTGGGGCAGCGCACGCCGGAGCAGGTGGCCGCCGAGCTGGTGGCCGGCAGCCGGCTGGCCGACCCGGCCGAACGGCTGCGCCTGTGGGCTGGCGGGCAGGCCGCCATCGACGCCAGCGCCGACAGCTTCATCCGCCTGGTGCGCGCCATCGATGCCGATGCGCGTGCACTGCGCAAGCGTTTCGAGTCGGAGGTGCAGGCGGTCGAACGCCGCGCCGCCACGCGCATTGCGCAGGCGCAGTTTGCACAGAGCGGGCGCAACGCCTACCCCGACGCCACCTTCTCGCTGCGCCTGAGCTACGGCGAGGTGGCCGGCTGGACAGAGAAGGGCCAGCCCGTGGCGCCCTACACCGACTTCGCCGGCGCCTTCCGCCGCCACACCGGCGCGGCGCCCTTTGCGCTGCCGGCGCCGTGGCTGGCGGCGCGCGAGAAGCTGAACCCGGCGCAGCGCTTCAACTTCGTGACCACGCACGACATCATCGGCGGCAACAGCGGCAGCCCCATGGTCGACCGCGAAGGGCGCGTGGTGGGCCTGATCTTCGACGGCAACATCCACTCGCTGGGCGGCAGCTTCAGCTACGACGGCAGCCGAAACCGCGCGGTGTCGGTGCATGCGGGGGCCATCGTCGAGGCACTGCGCACGGTCTACGAAGCGCCGTCGCTGGTGCAGGAACTGCTGGGCTCCGCCCGGCCTTGAAACCCCGGCAGGAGCGCGCGCCGCATGAGCATCTACGAGCAGCATCTCGGCCGCCAGGCGGCCAACTTCACGGCCTTGTCGCCGGTGAGTTTCGTCGAGCGCAGTGCCGAGGTCTTCGGCGATCTGCCGGCGGTGGTGCATGGCGCACGCCGCTACACCTGGGCCCAGGTGCGCGAGCGCAGCGCGCGGCTGGCAGCGGCCTTGCGGGCCCTGGGCGTGGGGCGCCTGAGCACCGTGAGCGTGATGCTGCCCAACACGCCCGAGATGGTCGAAGCGCACTACGCCGTGCCCGCGCTGAACGCGGTGCTGAACACGCTGAACACGCGGCTGGATGCGCCGCTGCTGGCCTGGCAGATGAAGCACTGCGAGGCCGCGGTGCTGATCACCGACACCGAGTTCGCGCCGGTGATGAAGGAGGCGTTGCGCCTGCTGCGTGATGAGCACGGCCACAGCCCCGTGGTCATCGACGTGGCCGACACCGAGCACGCCGGCCCGCACGAACGCCTGGGCGCGTGGCTCTACGAAGACCTGCTCGCCGCCCACGCCCCGCTGCCGGTGCTGACCGGCCCAGCCGACGAGTGGGATGCCATCGCCGTGAGCTACACCAGCGGCACCACCGGCGACCCCAAGGGCGTGGTCACCCACCACCGCGGCGCCTACCTCAACGCGGTGTGCAACGCGGCCACCTGGACCATGCCGCACTTCCCGGTCTACCTCTGGACCCTGCCGATGTTCCACTGCAACGGCTGGTGTTTCCCGTGGACCGTGGCCATGCTCGGCGGCACGCACGTGTGCCTGCGCCGCGTGGAGGCCGGTGCCATCCTGCAAGCCATGCGCGAGCACGGCGTGAACCACTACTGCGCGGCGCCCATCGTGCACAACCTGATCATCAACGCCGACGCTGCACTGCGCGAGGGCATCACGCAGCAAGTGCGCGGCATGGTCGCGGGCGCGGCGCCGCCGGCCGCCATGATCGAAGGCATGGCGAAGATCGGCTTCGACATCACCCACGTCTACGGCCTCACCGAGGTCTACGGCCCTGCCGCCGTGGCCGTGAAGCGAGACAGTTGGGCCGCTGAAGACTTGAGCGAACAGACGCGCCTGAACGGCCGCCAGGGTGTGCGCTACATGCTGCAGGAAGGCATGACGGTGCTGCACCCCGAGACCCTGGCCGAAGTGCCGGCCGACGGCCAGACCATGGGCGAGATCATGTTCCGCGGCAACCTGGTGATGAAGGGCTACCTGAAGAACCCGGCGGCCACCGACAAGGCCTTCGAAGGCGGCTGGTTCCACACCGGCGACCTGGCCGTGCTGGAGCCCGACCGCTACGTGAAGATCAAGGACCGCAGCAAGGACATCATCATCAGCGGCGGCGAGAACATCAGCAGCCTGGAGGTGGAAGACGCGCTCTACCGCCACCCCGCCGTGCTGGCCTGTGCCGTGGTGGCGCGGCCCGACGCCAAGTGGGGCGAGACGCCGGTGGCCTACGTCGAGACCAAGGCCGGCAGCACGGTGACGGCGGCCGAACTGGTGGCGCACTGCAAGGCGCTGCTGGCGGGCTACAAGGTGCCGCGCGAGATCCGCTTCGAGCCCATCCCGAAAACCAGCACCGGCAAGATCCAGAAGTTCCAGCTGCGCGAGCGTGCCAGGAGCAGCTCGGCCATCGAATGAGGAGACGCGCATGAGCACCAGCGACACCGATCTCGTGCTGTTCGAGCAAGACGCCCGTGGCGTGGCCAAGCTCACGCTGAACCGGCCGCAGGCCTTCAACGCGCTGAGCGAAGGCCTCATCGAGGCGGTGCACGCCGCGCTGCAGCGCGTGGCCGCCGACGAGACCGTGAAGGTGCTGGTGCTGGCCGCCGCCGGCCGCGCCTTCTGCGCCGGGCACGACCTGAAGGAGATGCGCGCCGAGCCGGCCCAGGCTTACTACGAGCGTCTCTTTGGGCAGTGCGGCCGCATGATGATGGCCGTGCAGCAATTGCCCGTGCCGGTGGTGGCGCGTGTGCAGGGCATTGCTACCGCGGCGGGCTGCCAGCTGGTGGCGATGTGCGACCTGGCCGTGGCCAGCCGCGACGCGAAGTTCGCCGTCAGCGGCGTGAACCTGGGCCTGTTCTGCAGCACGCCCAGCGTGGCGCTGAGCCGCAACCTGGGCCGCAAGGCGGCCTTCGAGATGCTGGTGACGGGCGACTTCATCAGCGCCGATGAAGCGCGTGAGCGCGGCCTGGTCAACCGCGTTGTAGACGCTGCGGAGCTTGACGCCGAAGTGGCGCGCCTGGTCGAGCGCATCGCCGCCAAGCCGCGCGTGGCGCTGACCATGGGCAAGGCCCTGTTCTACCGCCAGCTCGAAGGCGGCATCGCGGCCGCGTATGAAGACGCCGCGCGCACCATGGCCTGCAACATGATGGACGAGAGCGCGCTGGAAGGCGTGCAGGCCTTCATCGAGAAGCGCCCGCCGGCCTGGGCGTGAGCCCGCTCAATCTGGCGCCTCTTCGGCCGGGGGCGGCCTGGCCGGCGCCACGCGCCGCCCGCGTTTGGCCAGCGCCTCGCGCAGCAGGTACTCCACCTGCGCGTTGACGCTGCGCAGCTCTTGCGCGGCGAGTTTCTCCACCTCGGCCCACACCTCGGGGTCGATGCGCAGCGGGAACTGTTTTTTGCGCGGGCTGGCCATGCCGCAGCAGCGCGGGGCGCGTCAGCTGTACAGCGTGCCGGTGTTCACCACCGGCTGCGTTTCGCGGTCGCTGCACAGCACCACGAGCAGGTTGCTCACCATGCTGGCCTTGCGCTCGTCGTCCAACTGCACCACGTTGCGCTCGCTCAGGCCCTGCAGCGCGGCTTCCACCATGCCCACCGCTCCCTGCACGATCTTGTGGCGCGCGCTGACGATGGCCTCGGCCTGCTGGCGGCGCAGCATCACCTGCGCGATTTCCGGCGCGTAGGCCAGGTGGCTGAGCTTGGCGTCCTGCACCTCCACGCCGGCGGCGTCGAAGCGGGCCTGCAACTCGTCGCGCAGCGCCATCGACACCGCGTCCATGCCGCCGCGCAGCGTGGGCTGGCCGGCGGGAAGGTCTTCGCCGTCGTCGTAGGCGTAGAGGCTGGCCAGGTGGCGGATGGCGGCTTCGGCCTGCACGGAAACGTAGGTTTCGTAGTCGTCCACGTCGAAGGCGGCCTGCGCGGTGTCGCGCACACGCCAGACGACCACGGCGCCGATCTCCACCGGGTTGCCGCGCTGGTCGTTCACCTTCAGCGGCGCCACGTTGAGGTTGCGCGAGTGCAGCGACAGCCGGCCCTTGCGCGCCAGCGGGTTGGCCCAGCGCAGGCCCTCGCCGCGGTCGGTGCCGGTGTATTCGCCAAAGAGCGTGAGGTTGGCTGCTTCGTTGGGCTGCAGCATGTACAGGCCCAGCAGCGTCAGCACGCCGCCGGCCAGCGTGAAGGGCAGCAGCGCCAGCAGCAGCGGCCCGCCACCGCGCGCCGCCAGCAGGCCGATGAGCGGCGTGGCCAGCAGCAGCGCGATGCCCAGCGCGGCCATCGGGTAGCCGTTGCGCGTGGCGGCGGCACGTTCATGGCGGCGAGATGCTTGGGGCTGCATGGAGCTCTCCTTGATCTGATCTGAAAGTGATATCACTTTAGGATCAATCGCGGCTCCCGTCAACAGGCCTGCAAGCCCGTGTGCCGGTGCGGGCCGCTTAGCATGGGGCGATGAGCGATCTCCACCCCACCGCCGCGCCCCGCATCCCGGGCCGGCGCTTCCTGCATTCCCCCGGCCCCACGCCGCTGCCCGATGCCGTGATGCAGGCCATGGCACAGCAGCCCATGGACCTGGCCGACCCGCGCGTGGACGCCTGCATCACCGCCTGTGAAGAAGGCCTGCAGCGCCTGATGGGCACCACGGGCGATGTATTTCTCTATGCCAGCAACGGCCACGGCGTGTGGGAGGCGGTGGTCGAGAACCTGGCCGAGGCGGGCGGTGCCGTGCTGGTGCCGGGCACCGGCGTCTTCAGCGAAGGCTGGGCCGTGCAGACCGAAAGCCTGGGCCGCACCGTGGTGCGCACGCCGGTGCGCGAAGGCTGGCCGGTGGATGCCGCGGCGGTGGAGCAGGCGCTGCGCGACGACCGCGAGCACCGCATCCGCGCCGTGTTCGCGGTGCACACCGACACCAGCACCAGCGTCACCAGCAACCTGGCGGCCGTGCGCCGCGCCATCGACGCCGCGGGCCACCCGGCGCTGCTGGTGGCCGACGTGGTGGCTTCGCTGGGGGCGGCGCCTTTCGAGATGGACGCGCTGGGCGTGGACGTGGCGCTCGGCGCCTCGCAGAAAGGCCTGATGTGCCCGCCCGGCGCCGGCTTCGTGGCCGTGAACCGCCGCGCCTTCCAGCGTGCCGAGGCCAACCCCGCGCCGCGCTTCTACTGGGACTGGGTGCACCGCCGCCACAACGCGAGCTACCGCAAGTACTGCGGCACGCCGCCGCTGAACCTGCTCTTCGGCATGCAGGCCGCGCTGGAGCTCATCTTCGGCGAAGGCCTGGCCCAGGTGCACGCGCGCCACGCGCAGCTAGCCGGCGCCGTGCATGCGGCGGTGGAAGGCTGGCGCGAGGGCGGGGCGCTGGACTTCTTCGCCCAGGTGCCCGAGACGCGTTCGGTCAGCGTCACCACCGTCAGCGTGGCCCAGGGCTTCGACGCGCTGGCCTTGCGCACGCTGGCGCGCGAGAACTTCCAGGTGGCCATGGCCGGCGGCCTGGGCGCCCAGCAAGGCCGCGCCTTCCGCATCGGACACCTGGGCGATTGCAACCCGGCGATGATCCTGGGCGCCTTGGGGGGCATCGAGGCGGCCCTGCTGCAGCTCGGCATCCCCATCGGGGCCGGCGGTGTGCAGCGGGCCGTGCGGGCCTTGGCGGGCGTTTAGCGGCGGCCAGCCAGGCCGGCAGCGCCCTTCACTGGCAGCCGGCTTCCGGGGGCTGGTCGGGCTTGCTGTACTTCAGTTGCAGCGCTGGGGCGCCCGCCGCGCCCGGCGTGACGACGAAGAGGTTCGCGAACGTCGTCTCGCACAGCTTCGCCGGTTGACTGCTGGACAGCCCGGCCACGATGGCAGCCACGGTGTTGCTGTGGCCGACCACCAGCACCACACCCGTGGCCTTGCGCACCTCCGCCAGCACTTCCTCGATGTGCGCTGGCACATCACCGCGGCGGATGGTGAGCACGGTGGGCGTCACGCCCAGTTGGCGGGCCAAGGGCGCGGCCGTCTCGCGCGTGCGGCGGTAGTGCGTGGTGATGATGGTCTTCACCTGGGCCGAGGCCAGGGTGGCGGCCAGCAGTTCCGCTCTCTCCGCGCCTTCGGCCGAAAGTGCCGGGTCGTCCTTGGGCTCGGGTGCGCGCTCGGCGTGCCGCACCACGATCACCTGGTCGGGGGCGGCGGTGGCCCCGCCTGCCAGGCTGCCCAGCAGCAGGCCGATGCCGAGAGTCTGGCTGAAGGTCATGGGGATCCTGCCTTTTCGTGTCATCAAGCCGTGGGGTGGACGCGCAGAAAGTTTGCCCCAGGTTGGCCCGACCTTGGCCGCACGAACGGGGCCTGGCCTGTCACCGCCCGGTCACCGCGCCGACATCTCGCGGCCCTAGCGTCACCGGCATGGCGGCGCCCATGGTGGGCGCCGCACACCACCGGCACCGGGAGGCCAGGTCATGATCCATACACTTCGTTCGTTAGCACTTGTTGCGGCAGCCACCGCCTGCACGCTGGCCCAGGCCAGCAGCGGCGTGTGGGCTGAAGCCCGTACCACCACGCCCAGCGTGCAACTCGGCCCGCGGCCGTTTTTCCTGGTCAACGAGATGAGCGAGAGCCCGCTGCGCGAGCGCCTGCAGAGTTGCGCGGCGCGCACCAAGGCCTACCGCACGGCCGACTTCTCCATCGGCCACCGCGGCGCGGCGATGCAGTTCCCCGAGCACACCAAGGAGAGCTACGAAGCCGCGGCGCGCATGGGCGCGGGCATCCTGGAGTGCGACGTCACCTTCACGAAAGACCAGCAACTCGTCTGCCGCCACGCGCAGAACGACCTGCACACCACCACCAACATCCTGGCCACGCCGCTGGCTTCCACCTGCATCAAGCCCTTCACCCCGGCCACTTTTGATGCCAACGGCGCGCTGCTCACGCCGGCCACGGCCGAGTGCCGCACCAGCGAGATCACGCTGGCCGAGTTCAAGACGCTGCGCGGCAAGATGGACGCCTTCAACCCGCGCGCCCGCACCGTGGCCGAGTACCTGGCCGGCACCGCCAACTGGCGCACCGACCTCTACAGCGGCCCCACCAGCGGCACGCTGCTCACGCACCAGGAAAGCATCGAGCTCTTCAAGCGCCTGGGCGCGAAGATGACGCCCGAGCTCAAGAGCCCGAGCGTGACCATGCCCTTCAACGGGTTCACGCAGCAGGCCTACGCGCAGAAGATGATCGACGAGTACAAGGCCGCGGGCGTGCCGGCGCGCAACGTGTGGCCGCAGTCCTTCGACATCAACGACGTGCTGTACTGGGTGAACAACGAACCCAGCTTCGGCCGCCAGGCGGTGTACCTGGACGACGCCAACACGGTGGCTGATCTGCCGAGTGCGGCCACGCTGCAGGGCTACCGCCAGCAGGGCATCCGCATCTGGGCGCCGCCCACCTTCGCGCTCATCGCCACCGATGCCAGCGGCAAGCTGCGCGCCTCGCAAGCCGCGCTGGACGCCAAGGCCGCCGGCCTGGACATCATCACCTGGACCTTGGAGCGCTCGGGCATCCTGGCCGATGGCAACAACGGCTTCTACTACCAGACCTTCGACACGGCCATCAAGCGCGAGGGCGACCTTTACCGCGTGATCGACGTGCTGGCGCGTGACGTGGGCGTGCTGGGCATCTTCAGCGACTGGCCCGCCGCCGTCACCTTCTACGCCAACTGCGCGGGCTTGAAGTAAGCCTCGGGCGCCGGCATCGCGGCCTGCGCCCAGGCGCGGCGCAGCGCGGGGGCCGGCGCCACTTCTTCGGGCGTCAGCAGCAGGCCGGCGCGGCGCAGCGCCAGGCCCGGGCCGGGCCGGCCGGCCCACACCGCCACCGGCCAGGCGGCCAGCAACGGCAGCGCCACCGGCAGCAGCCACAGCACGGCATCGCTGCCCGCCCAGGCGGCCACGGCCAGGCCCACGCCGGCCAGCACCGACAGCGGCAGCAGCGCAGGCGCCGCGTCGCGCCAGCGAAGGCGCTCGGCTTCGCGCGGGGGCGATTTCCACTGCAGTTGCAGCCCGGTCAGCGCGCCCAGCACGAAGACGGTGTGCGCGGCCATGCGCACCGGCGCCTGCAGCGCCGACATCAGCGCTTCCAGCAGCGCGCTGCCCAGCAGCGCCAGCGTGCCGCCGTACTGCGCTTCTTTCCCTTCGTGCAGCACCAGCGCCACGCCCAGGGCTCGCGGCAGCATCAGCAAGGCCAGCGTGGCGGCCCACAGCGCGGCCAGCGAGGCATCGCCCAGCACCTGGCTCACGTTGACGAGGCTGTGTCCGCCCAGTGCCCACAGCACCAGGCCCAGGCCCACGAAGCCCAGCCACAGCGGCGCCGAGAGGTAGGCCATGGCGCCGGTGAAGAACATCGCGCGGTGCACGCCGTGCAGGCCGGGTTCGGCGATCAGGCGCGCGTTCTGCAGGTTGCCCTGGCACCAGCGGCGGTCGCGCTGCAATTCGGCCAGCAGGTGCGGGGGTTGCTGCTCCCAGCTGCCGGGCAGATCAGGCACCAGCCAGGTCTGCCAGCCGGCGCGGCGCATCAGCGCGGCTTCCACGAAATCGTGGCTGAGGATGTGGCCCGACAAGCCGCCGCGGCCCGGCAGCGCGGCCAGCGCGCAGTGCTGCATGAAGGGCGCGATGCGGATGATGGCGTTGTGGCCCCAGTAGTGCGATTCACCCAGCTGCCAGTACTGCATGCCGGCGCCGAAGAGGCGGCCCGTCACACGCCCGGCGAACTGTTGCGAACGTGCATGCAGCGTGTCCAGCCCGCAGGTGACCGGGGCCGACTGGATGATGCCGGCCTGCGGCGTGGCTTCCATCAGGCGCACCAGGCCGAGCACGGCCTCGCCGCTCATCACGCTGTCGGCGTCCAGCACCACCATGTAGCGGTGGCGCCGGCCCCAGCGGCGGCAGAAGTCGGCCACGTTGCCGGCCTTGCGCTGCGTGCGGCGCGCGCGCCAGCGGTAGTGCACACGCAGGCCGGTTGCGGCGAAGCGGTCGCGCAGCGCCTCCCAGGCCTGGCGCTCGTTGGCGCGCAGGGCGGTGTCACCGGTGTCACTGAGCACGTAGAACTCCACCAGCCGCGCACCGCCGGCGGCCACCACCGATTCGGCCGTGGCCGCGAGGCCCGCGAAGACCGTGGCCACGTTCTCGTTGCAGATGGGCATGATGACCGCGGTGCGCGCGTCGGCCGATATGGCGCGGTGCGCCACGTCGGCATAGCGCAGGCCGTGCGTATCACCGCGGCGCAGGCTGAAGTAGCCCATCACCGCCGTCACGCAGCCGGCCGCCACCCACGCGAACAGCAGCGCGAACAGGCCCACCTGCACCGTGCGCAGCGCGTTCAGGCCCCAGCCCCCATCCACCGGCGGCTGCGTCTGCAGCAGCAGCGCGGTGGCGATGGCCGCGCACAGCAGCACGCAAGCCAGCAGCGCGTGGCGGCGGCGCACGGCGCTGAGCTGCCAGGCCTGCAGCGGCATCTCGGCCGGGGCTTCGCTGCGGCCGGCCAGCAGGTCGGCCAGACCGGCGCGCAGGCCGCGCCAGGGCCGCGGCACCATCGAGCCGCGCTGGAGCGCCGGCGCGGCGTTGTGCGTGTAGCGGCGCTGCGCCTTGCGGGCCAGAGCTTCGGGCGTCAGCACCCGGGCGGCAGGCTTGGGGGGCGTCGACTGGGTTTTAATCGGCGGGTCTCCGGCGCGGGGGGTGTGGGGATGCGGGCGCGCTCATCGCTGGCTTCACCGGGGATGAGCGCGGCCCAGGTTTCGCTGAGGGCGTGCGGGCCGTTCTGCAGGAAAGCGCGCAGCTCCAGCGGCTGCGCGGGGTCGCTGCGCTGCACACGCAGGCGCAGGCGCCAGCCGCCTTGCGGGTGCGGGTAGGCCTGGGCGTCGGTGATGCGCGCGCCTGGCGTGGAGGTGCTCGCCACGGCCTGCACGGCAGCGCCGGGCGGCAGCGCGCGCAAGGCCGGGCCGTCGAAGTCGATGAGGAACTGCAACTCGCCAGCCGCCAGCGGCGCCCAGCTGCGGCCACGGCGGCTTTGCACCGCTTGCGCCCCCGGCGGCTGCGTCAGCGTGCTGCCTTGCCAGTGCAGGCGGTAGGCGATGTCCAGCGGCTGGCCGGGCGCGGGCAGCGTGGCTGGCACCCAGGCGGCGACGATGTTGTCTTCGGTCTCGTCGGGCGTGGGCAGCTGCAGCAGCAGCACGCGGCCCGGGCCCCAGTCGCCCAGCGGCTGCACCCAGGCGCTGGGGCGGCGCTCGTAGCGGGCTTCCGGGTCTTCGTAACTCGTGAAGCGGCAGTCGCGCTGCATCAGGCCGAAACCTTCCAGCCGCTGCAGCGCGAAGCTGCTGGCCAGGGGCGTGCGCGGGTTCACCAGCGGGCGCCACAGCCATTCGGTGGCGGTGTTGGCCGCAGGCTGGCCGGCCACCATCAGGCCGTCGCTGTCGTGCACCTCGGGGCGGAAGTCCACGGCCTGCGGCTGGTTCTCGCCGTGCAGGTACATGCTGGTCAGCGGGGCCAGGCCCAGCATGGCCAGCGGTGCGGTGCCCGCAGCCTGGTGCGCCTGCGCGCGCAGGAAGAGCCGCTGCTGCACATCGACCAGCGTCGTTTCGCCCGGCTGGAAGACGAAGCGCACGGCGCCCGTGGCGCGCGGGCTGTCGAGCAGAGCGTGGATGGTCAGCATGCTGGCGTTGGCGGCCGGGCGCTCGATCCAGAAGGCCTTGAAGCGCGGGAACTCCTCAGGGCCGGCACCGCCCACGGTGTCCAGCGCCAGGCCGCGTGCCGACAGGCCGTACTGCTGGCCCCGGCCCAGCGCGCGGAAGTAGCTGGCGCCGAGGAAGACCACCAGCTCGTCCTTGTAGGCCGGGCTGTTCAGCGCGTGGTGCACGCGGAAGCCGGCGTGGCCGAGGTCCTGCCAACCGCTGCGGTCGAAGCGGTGGCGGCCGAAGTCCCAGGCCGCGGGGTCGTAGCCCAGCAGGCGTGCGCGGCCTTCGTGCACCTCGTGGATCTGCACCGGCAGCGCGTTGCCGCCGCCGAGGTGGAAGAACTGCAGCTCGAAGGGCAGGCCCTGCTCGCGCCAGACGGCCTTCTCGGGCCGGTAGCGGATGTCGCGCAGGCCGTCGTAGTTCAGGCCCTGCAGCTCGGCAGGCAGGCGCACCACGGGGGCCGCGTAGGGCAGGGCGGCCTCGCGCTGCGCCATGGCGGCCACATCGTCGAAACCGAAGCCCGCGCTGGCCGAGGCGAACGCCGGCGGCAGCAGCAGCGTGGCGAGGCAGCTCAGGATCAGCAGGGCAAAGCGGGTCATCCCGTGGGGCGTTCCGACGGGCGCGCGTGCGGCGCCCTCGGAGCCTTTCAGCGCAATCGCCGTGCCGCGGGACCAAAAGCTTTATGGATCAGGCACTTGGCGCTGTTTTGCCGGCCGATGGCACGGCAAAAGAGGCCAAAGCGTCGCCGATTGGCGACAAGCCGGCTGCCATGTTCCGTTCGTGCAGGCCGCAAGTGCCCGCCGCCCCTGGAAAATGGGCCTCAGCGGGCCTTGTCGCTAGCCGGCGACAGGGCCCTCATCAGCGGCGACATCACCGGCTTCGCCCCCGTCATCGCCCCTGAAGCGCCCCGGCGTCAGCCCGTGTTTCTGCAGCAACCGGTAGAACTCGGTGCGGTTGCGTTCGGCCAGGCGCGCGGCGTCGGCCACGTGGCCGTCGGTGAGCTTGAGCAGGCCCACGAGGTAATCGCGCTCGAAGCGCTGGCGCGCCTCGGCATAACTCAGCACCTGCACGCCGGGCGTGCGCAGCGCACGCTGCACCAGGCTGAGCGGGATCAAGGGCGCGGTGGCGAGGGCGCACACCTGCTCCACCACGTTGTGCAGCTGGCGCACGTTGCCCGGCCAGGCCGCGGTGGCCAGCGCGCGCAATGCCTCTGGCGCAAAGCCGCGGATGCGCCGGCCGTGGCGCGCGGCCAGCGTGGTGAGGAAATGCTGCGCCAGCAGCGGGATGTCCTCGCGCCGCTCGGCCAGCGTGGGCAGCTGCAGCGAGACCACATTGAGCCGGTAGAACAGGTCTTCGCGGAAGCTGCCGTCGGCCAGCATGGCATCGAGGTCGCGGTGCGTGGCCGAGAGGATGCGCACGTCGATGGGCACCGGCTGGTTCGCGCCCACCGGCCGCACGCTGCGTTCCTGCAGCACTCGCAGCAGCTTCACCTGCAGGGCCGGCGGCATGTCGCCGATCTCGTCCAGGAAGAGCGTGCCGCCATCGGCGGCCTGGAACAGGCCGCGGTGGTTCTGCGTGGCCCCGGTGAAGGCGCCCTTCACATGGCCGAAAAGTTCGCTTTCCAGCAGGGTTTCGGGGATGGCGCTGCAGTTCACCGCCACGAAGGGCCGGCTGGCCCGGCGGCTGGCGCGGTGCAGCGCCTGGGCCAGCAGCTCCTTGCCGGTGCCGCTTTCGCCGCGGATCAGCACGCTGGCATCGCTCTTGGCCACCAGCAGGGCCTCGGCCAGCAGCTCTTCCATGCGGGCGCTGTGGCTCACGATGCCCGCGCGCCAGGCTGCGGGCTCGGCCGCGCCGCGGCCATCGGCAGCACCGGGGCCGGCCAGGGCCAGGGCCTGGGCCACCTGCTCCAGCAACTGCTTGCCGTCGAAGGGCTTGGTGAGGTAGGTGAAGACGCCGCGCGAGGTGGCCTCCACGGCATCGGGGATGGTGCCGTGCGCGGTGAGCAGGATGACCGGCAGCGCCGCGTGCTGCGCTCGGATGGTCTCGAAGAGCTGCAGCCCGTCGGCGCCGGGCAGCTGCACGTCGCTGATGACGAGCTGCGGGCGCTGGAGCGCGATCTGCGCCAGCGCGTCTTCGGCCGATTCGGCGCTGCTGACGCGGTAGCCGGCCGCGCCCAGGCGCATCGAGAGCAGGCGCAACAGGTCGGCGTCGTCGTCGACGATGAGGACGTGGGCGGCCATGGCAGCGGGCGTGCTCAGGGCGCCGGACGTGGCGCCGGCGCTGGCGTGGCGGGCCGCGGGTTGTTCAGGCTGCGCTCGATGGCCTTCAGCGCCTCCAGCTGGCTGGCCAGCTGGTCGATGCGGCGCTGCTGCTCGCGCAGCTGCTGGCCCTGCTTGTCGATCTGATCTTCCAGCCGGCGCTGTTCCTGCACGCGGGCCAGCAGCAGCTGCGCCACGGCCCGCCAGGGTCCGGGCGTCTTGGCGTGGGGCTCGAGCAGGGCCGCTGCGCGGGCCAGGTCGCCGGCCTGCGGGCGGTTCACCAGCATCAGCAGCAGCGCGCGTTCCATCGCGGCTGCGGTGGCCGTTGTGGCCGTTGCGGCATCTTGCCCGGCGGGCAGCGGGCGCTCGGCCGCAGCCAGGTACTCGCGGGCCAGCTCGGCGGCCGACAGCTGGCGCAGGCGCTCGTGCGCGGCCAGCACCTGGCGCGCGGCGGCGTCGGCCAGCGCGGCGGGGTCGGGCTCGGCGCTCGGGGCCGGGCTGGGTGCCGGAGCCGGCACAGGCGCAGGGGCAGGCGCCGGGGCTGGGGCGGGCTGCGTGGCGGCAGGCGGTTGCAGCCACGCACAGGCCGACAGCAGGGTGGCGGCGGCGAGGCTGGCGGCGGTGCGGTAGCGCCGCGGATCAATCGGCAAGGGCATGGGGCAGTGTGATGCGGAAATGGGCGCCGGGTTCATGCGGTGCCTGGGAATCGGTGGTGGTGGCTTCGCCACCACCGGTTTCGGCCGCGGGGCTGCCCAGCAGCTGCACGCGGCCCCCGTGCGCGGCCACGGCTTCGGCCACGATGGACAGCCCGATGCCGGTGCCCGGCAGTCCATCGGCCGGCTGCTGCGCGCCGCGGAAGAAGGGTTCGAAGATGCGCTCGCGTTCGGCCGCGGGCACGCCGGGGCCCTGGTCTTGCACGTCGATGGTCAGGCCGTCGCCCTGCTGCTGCAGCGTCAGCGTGACGGTGCCGCCCTCGGGGCTGTAGCGGATGGCGTTGCTCAGCAGGTTGCCCAGCGCGCTGCCGAGCAGCTCGGCATCGACATCGGCCACCAGCGGCGCGCCTTCGGCGGCTGGGTGGCAGCGCACCTGCACGTGCAGCCGGCGTGCGCGCCAGACCAGCTGCTGTTCTTGCACCAGGCCCGCCACCAACGCGCCCATGTCGGTGGGCTTGCGCACCAGGCGCTCGGCGGCGAAAGCCGCGGCGTTGAACTTCAGCAGGTCTTCGATGCGCCGCTGCAGCGTGGCGGTGTT
This sequence comes from Rubrivivax rivuli, assembly GCF_004016505.1. Classification (GTDB taxonomy): domain Bacteria; phylum Pseudomonadota; class Gammaproteobacteria; order Burkholderiales; family Burkholderiaceae_C; genus Rubrivivax; species Rubrivivax rivuli. The sequence continues at coordinate 411,459 of NZ_SACR01000004.1, forward strand.
GTCGTGCAGGATGCGCGCCACCTCGCGCTGGTTGTCGCTCAGCGGCCCGGCCACGCCGTCCTGCAGCAGCGCCACGCCTTCGCGCAGCGCGGCCAGTGGCGTCTTCAGCTCGTGCGAGACATGCCGCAGGAAACGTGCCTTGTCGGCGTCGATGCCGGCCAGGCGCTGGCGCAGCCAATCGAGCCGGCGGCCGATCTGCCGCACGTCGGACGGGCCGCGGATGTCGATGCGTTCATCGAGCCGGTTCTCGCCCAGCGCCACGATGGCCATCTCCACGCGCCGCAGCGGGCGCGCCAGCAGCAGGGCCAGGCCTAGCGCCAGTGACAGCGTCAGCACGGTGGCACCGGCCACCAGGCGGCCCAGGGCGGCGCGGCCGGCGTCCAGCTCGGCCTGCAGCGCGGCGTTGCGCGCCTCGGTCACGCGGCGCAGCTGCTCGCCCATGCGCGCCTGCTGCACGCCGAGCTCGCGGAAGGCCGCGGCCAGCGCGCGGTCGCGGCTGCCGGGCACGAACTCGGCTTCACGCAGTTCGCGGTCGATCTGCGCGCGCTGCGCCAGCCAGGCGCGTGTGGCCTCGGGCGCCACGGCGCCGGCCGCCAGGGCCTGCACGTGGCCGGCGGCTTCGGCGGCGTTGCGTTCGTAGGTCTGGCGCAGCGTGGGGTCGCCCAGCACCAGGTACTGGCGCGCCGCGCGTTCCATGGTCAGCGTGGCTTCGCCCAGGCGCTCGGCATGGCTGCTGAGCCGCAGCGTGCGCTGGTTCTCGGCGCGGCTGCGCTCCAGCAGACCTTCCAGCGTGAGCTGCCCGCGCAGCGCCACACCGCCCAGCAGCGTGGCCACCAGCAGGAAGGCCACCACCAGCAGCTGGCGGAAAGAGGGGCGCGGCAGCGAAAACGCCTTCAACGCACGCCCGGGCCGGCAGCGCCGGCCTTACATCCCGGCGTAGTTGGGCCCACCGCCACCCTCGGGCGTGACCCACACGATGTTCTGCGTCGGGTCCTTGATGTCGCAGGTCTTGCAGTGCACGCAGTTCTGCGCGTTGATCTGCAGGCGATCGCTGCCGTCGCTGTTCTTCACGTACTCGTAGACGCCGGCCGGGCAGTAGCGGCCTTCGGGGCCGGCGTACTTCTCGAGATTGATGGCCACCGGCACGCTGGCATCCTTCAGCGTCAGGTGCGCCGGCTGGTTCTCTTCGTGGTTGGTGCTGCTGAGGAAGACCGAGCTCAGGCGGTCGAAGGTCAGCACGTTGTCGGGCTTGGGGTACTTGATCGGCGCGATCTGGTTGGCCGCGTGCAGTCGCGTGTGGTCGCCGGCCTTGCGGTGGATGGTCCAGGGCGGGCTCTTGAAGCCCAGCTTGGGCAGCAGCCACTGCTCGATGCCCGTCATCACCGTGCCCACGGTGTTGCCCTGCTTGAACCACTGCTTGAAGTTGCGGCTGGCGTTGAGTTCCTCGAACAGCCAGCTCCTCTCGAAGGCCTCGGGGTAGGCGCTGAGCTCGTCGCCGTAGCGGCCGGCGGCCAGCGCCGGGACGATGGCTTCGGCCGCCAGCATGCCCGTCTTGATGGCCGCGTGGCTGCCCTTGATGCGCGCGGCGTTCAGCGTGCCGGCGTCGCAGCCGACCAACGCGCCGCCCGGGAACACCAGCTTGGGCAGGCTCAGCAAACCACCCGCGGTGATGGCGCGCGCGCCATAACCGATGCGCTTGCCGCCTTCGAGGTGCTGGCGGATGGCCGGGTGCAGCTTCCAGCGCTGCATCTCCTCGAAGGGGCTGATCCAGGGGTTCTGGTAATCGAGCCCGGTGACGAAGCCCAGGGTGACCTTGTTGCCTTCCAGGTGGTAGAGGAAGCCGCCGCCGTAGGTGTGCTCGTCCATCGGCCAGCCGGCGGTGTGCACCACGAGGCCCGGTTTGGCCTTCTCGGCCGGGATCTCCCACAGCTCTTTCACGCCCAGGGCGTAGCTCTGCGGGTCGCGGCCCTTGTCCAGCTGGAACTGGCTGATGAGCTGCTTGCCCAGGTGGCCGCGCGCGCCCTCGGCGAACACGGTGTACTTGCCGAGCAGTTCCATGCCGAGCTGGAAAGCGCCGGTGGGCTGGCCGTCCTTTCCGATGCCCATGTGGCCGGTGGCCACGCCACGCACGCCGCCGTGTTCGTCGTAGAGGATCTCTGCGGCCGTGAAGCCGGGGAAGATCTCCACGCCCAGGGCTTCGGCCTGCTCGCCCAGCCACTTCGTCACGGCGCCCAGGCGCACGACGTACATGCCTTCGTTGTGGAAGCAGTCTGGCAGCAGCCACTTCGGCGTGGTGGTGTGCTGGGTCTCGCTGAGGAAGAGCACCTCGTCGCCCGTCACGGCCTGGTTCAGGGGCGCGCCGCGCTCCTTCCAGTCGGGGAACAGTTCGGTCAGCGCTCGCGGGTCCATCACCGCGCCCGAAAGGATGTGCGCGCCCGGCTCGCTGCCCTTCTCCAGCACCACCACCGACAGGTCGGGGTTGAGCTGCTTCAGCCGGATGGCCGTGGCCAGGCCGCCGGGGCCGGCGCCGACGACGACCACGTCGTATTCCATGGCTTCGCGGGGGCCGTGTTCGGCCAGGAGTTCTGCGGGGGTTTTCACTTCGGTCTCGCGTGCGCTGGCGGGGTGGCTGAAGGCGGGCCGAGGGGCTTTCGCCCTGGGCCGCAAGGCCGCGCGATTCTACGAGTGCGCTCTAGAGCCGAATGCCTAAGCCGCAGGGTGTCGCCACGGCGTGCCGGGGCTCTCACACCCAGGGCCCATGAGGCTGATGCGGCCTCAGGATTTGAGCAGCGAAGGCGTGGCCAGGCCGGCCAGCGTGAGCAGCAGCGAACCCGCCAGGTGCGTGGCCACCGTGGCCAGGGCCCAGCCCGTGCGCCCGGCCTGCAGCGCCTGCACGACCTCGGCGCTGAAAGTGGAGAAGGTGGTCAGCCCGCCCAGAAAGCCGGTGATCACGAAGAGCCGCCATTCCACCGGCCACTCGGGCCGCATCGCGAACAGCGCCACCGCCAGCCCCACGAGGTAGCCCCCCAGCAGGTTGGCCACCAAGGTGCCTGGGGGCAGAGAAGGAAACACGTGGTTCAGGCCCGCCCCCAGCCCCCAGCGCAGCAGCGCACCGAGCGCGGCGCCCAGGCTGACGGCGAGGATGGCGGCAAGCATGCCGTGATGCTAGTTCCCTTCGACACGCGAGCAACACGCGCCCCAGCCTCCCGCCGCGGAACCGGCTTGCCGGGCCGCTGGCGAACGGCCCCCCCGGGGGGTAGCGAGCGCCAGCGAGCTTGGGGGCACCACGTCAGGCAGGCATCAGACCGAGGGGACGGCTCTCGCTGAACACCGGCTGGTCTTCGTCGCCCGAGGCCGCCACTGCACGCGATCGGCCCTGGCGCTTGGCCTCGTACAAGGCCTGGTCGGCGCGGCGCAGCGCGGCGTCGATGTCTTCGCCGCCGCGCAGTTGCACCAGGCCGAAGCTCAACGACAACGGCGGCAGCGGCGTGTTCTGCGTGCGCTTCTGCAACTCGGCCACGATGCGCGCGGCCACGCCCATCGCATGCTGGGTGTTCGTGCGGCGCAGCAGCAGCACGAACTCGTCGCCGCCGTGGCGGCCGGCGGCGTCCATCGCGCGCAGGTGCTCCAGCACGCTGCCGGCCACCAGGCACAGCGCGCGGTCGCCGGCGGGGTGTCCCAGGCGGTCGTTGATCTGCTTGAAGTGGTCGATGTCGAAGAGCAGCAGCACCGCGCTGCCCGGCGGGTCGGCGCGCAGCGCCTGGGTGGCCAGTTCGTTGAAGCGGCGGCGGTTGGGCACTTGCGTCAGCGCATCCACGTTGGCCAAGAGGCGCAGGCGCCGGCGCGATTCACGCAGCTGGCGCTCGGTGCGTTCGAACAGCAGTGTCAGCGCCACGAAGGCCAGCACGATGGCACCCAGCGTGGCCGCCAGCACGCGTGCGGCATGTGCAGCCAGCGGCGGTGCAGGGGCCTGTGTCGCGAGGTCGGTGCCCAGCACCGCCAGGCCCGGCGCGAAGGCCAGCAGGGCGACCGTGCCGCCGAGAAAGTGCACCGGCGTGGCCTCGCTGCCCGCGGGGCCGTTGAACATCACCGCCGCCGCATACAGGTGCACGGCCAGCCCGCACACCACCACCGGCCACGTGGCGTGCTCGGGCGTCAGCAGGCCCACGGCCCAGGCCACGAGGCTGGCCACGGCCAGCAGGGTGGCGTCCACGCCCCAGTGCCCGGGCCAGTGCTGGCGGGCATGGAAGCGCCGCAACCCCATCAGCGTGACCAGGGGCCATTGCAGCAGCAGGGGCGGCGCCAGCGACAAGGCCCAGGGGCCTGGCGCCAGTGCGGCACAGGCGGCGCCGGCGGTGGTGAGCCACATGGCCGCCAGCCACCACCACCAGCCCGGGTGGCGGTCGCGGCGCAGGCCGAAGGCGGTGAGCGAAGCGGCCGCTGCGGCCTGGGCCACCGTCGCGAACAGCAGGAGATCGATGGAAGCCGGCATGGTGGCCGCCATTGTGTTCAGGCCACCTCGCTGAAGTGGCTTCCGGAGGCTGGTGCATTGCAACGCTTTGCTACGGCGGCCGAATCGCTTGGTTACCATCCCAGGCTGTTTGTGAGCACAGGAGCAGCCGTCATGGGCATGGACGTGGTGGACTACGAGATCAAGGGCGCCGAGATGCAGTTCGTGGAGGTCGAGCTCGACCCCGGCGAGGCGGCGGTGGGCGAGGCCGGCAGCATGTTCTTCATGGACGCCGGCATCGGCATGGACACCGTCTTTGGCGACGGCAGCCAGCAGACGGGTGGCTTCTTCGGCAAGCTGTTGGGCGCCGGCAAGCGCCTGGTGACAGGCGAATCGCTGTTCACCACCGTTTACACCAACAACGCCAGCAGCAAGCAGCGCGTTGCCTTCGGTGCGCCCTACCCGGGCAAGATCCTGCCCATGGACCTGCGCCAGCTCGGCGGCCTGCTGATCTGCCAGAAGGATTCGTTCCTGTGCGCGGCGCGCGGCGTGTCTCTGGGCATCGCGCTGCAGCAGAAGCTGAGCACGGGCTTCTTCGGCGGCGAGGGCTTCATCATGCAGAAGCTCGAAGGCGATGGCCTGGCCTTCGTGCACGCCGGCGGCACCGTGCTGCGGCGTGAACTGCAGCCGGGCCAGACGCTCCTGGTGGACACCGGCTGCGTGGTGGCCTACACGCCCAACGTGAGCTTCGAGATCCAGTACGTCGGCAAGATCAAGACCGCGCTCTTCGGCGGCGAGGGCCTCTTCTTCGCCAAGCTCACCGGGCCGGGCACGGTGTGGCTGCAGAGCCTGCCCTTCAGCCGCCTGGCCAGCCGCGTGTTCGCGGCCGCGCCGCAGGCCGGCGGGCGCCGCGAAGAAAGCGCGCTGGGGGGCCTGGCCGTGGGTGGCGGCCTGCTCGGTGGCATTCTGGGCGGCGACGACGAGTGAACTCCCTAAACCGGCGCGCCGCATTCCGCGGGCTCGGCGCGCTGTCCTTGTTGGGATGGGCCGTTCCCGGGTCGTCCACGACCCCCCCGCCGCCGCCCCGGCGGCCCATCTTCGTGCTGAACTCGCAAGACGCCGACGTCAGCGTCATCGACCCGGTCAGCTACACCGTGGTGCAACGCGTGCCCACAGGCAAGGAGCCGCACCACCTCTACCTGGCGCCCGACGAGAAGACGCTGATCGTGGCCAACGCCACCGGCAACACGCTGACCTTCATCGACCCCACGAACGCCAAGGTGCTGCGCACCCTGACCGACGTGGTCGACCCCTACCACCTGCGCTTCTCGCCCGACATGCAGTGGTTCGTGACGGCGGCCAACCGCCTGAACCACATCGACATCTACCGCTGGCAGGGCGCACAGGCGGCGCAGCCGCTGCAGCTGGTCAAGCGCATCGAGGCGCCGCGCACGCCCAGCCACCTGGCCATCGACAGCAAGAGCCGCACGGTCTACGCCTCGCTGCAGGACAGCGACGAACTCATCGCCATCGACCTGGCCACGCAGGCCGTGCGCTGGAAGGTGGCGGTGGGCAAGATGCCGGCCGATGTCTTCCTCACCGTCGACGACCGCACGCTGCTGGTGGGCCTGACGGGCGACAGCGTCGTGGAGGCCTATGACGTGAGCGGGCCGCAGCCCAAGCTCGTCAAGCGCATCGCCACGGGCAAGGGCGCGCACGCCTTCCGCGCCCGCGGCGACAAGCGGCACGTGTTCGTGAGCAACCGCGTGGCCAACACCATCAGCCTGATCGACACGCAGACCCTGGCCGTGGTGGCCGAGTACCCCGCACCCGGCGGCCCCGACTGCATGGAGATGCTGAACGACAACCGCACGCTGCTGGTGACCTCGCGCTGGGCGCGCAAGCTCAGCGTCATCGACATCCAGACGCGGCAGGTGGTGAAGCAGGTGCCGGTGGGCCGCTCGCCACACGGCGTGTGGACGCTGGACCATGCGCCGCGGCAGTGACTGGCGGGCGCTGCTGCTGGCCGGGCTCGCCGGGCTGGTGCCTGCGGCGCTGTCGGCGGCCGAAGGCGCGGCCTGCACGAAGCCCGTCTACCTGAGCTTCGACACCGGCCACATGGGCGTGGCACCGCTGGTGGCGCAGGTGCTGCAGCGTCACGGCGTGAAGGCGACCTTCTTCCTCGCCAACGAGCGCACGCTGAATGGCGGCAGCAGCCTCGATGCGCAGTGGGCGCCGTGGTGGCGCGAGCGTGCCGCCGAGGGCCATGCCTTCGGCAGCCACACCTGGGACCACGACAGCTGGCTGGCCGACCTGCCCGGCGGTGCGCTGCGCGTGAAGCCGTCGCAAGGGCCTCAGGCCGGCCGCGTGCGCATGCTCTCGCCCGAGGCCTACTGCGCCGAACTGGCCAGACCCGCCGAGCGCTTTGCCGAGATGACCGGCCAGCGCATGGGCGCCATCTTCCGCGCGCCTGGCGGCAAGACCTCGCCCGCGCTGCTGAAGGCCGCCGCAGCCTGCGGCTGGCAGCACGTGGGTTGGGCGCCTGCAGGTTTCCTGGGCGACGAACTGCCGAGCGATCGCTACCCCAATGCGCAGTTGCTGGCCCGCGCGCTGCGCGACATCCGTGCTGGAGACGTGCTGGTGGCGCACCTGGGCATCTGGTCGCGGCAGGACGCCTGGGCCCCTGCTGTGCTGGAACCGCTGATCACCGGCCTGCAGGCGCGTGGCCTGTGTTTTGCAACGCTGCGTGAGCATCCGCAGCTGGGTGCGGCCGCCCGCACGCCGAAATGACGTTGTCGCCCCGATGGACACCTTGATCGATCTCTTCGGCCGCGCGCAGCAGCAGCTGTTCGAGCACGGGGTGCAGCCGCTGCTGTTCGGCCTGGGCGCCGGCAACCTGCTGGAAGACGGCTTCCAGGCCACAGGCTGGCTGCTGGTGGGGCTGCTGCAGATCGCCGTGATGCTGGTGGTCTTGCGCACGCTGGAGCGCTGGCGCCCGGTGGAGCGGGTGAGCGACCGCGGCGCCGTGCGCACCGACGTCGTCTACACGCTGGTGCACCGGTTGGGCCTGTTCCGCGTGGCCTTGTTCTTCACGCTCGACCCGCTGTGGTCCGAGCTCTTCGGCCGCCTGCGCGTGGCCGGCCTGCCCAGTTTCCAGCTCGACCAGCTCTGGCCCGGGGTCACCGATGGCGCCTGGGTGAGCTTCCTGCTCTACCTGCTGGTCTTCGATTTCGTCGACTACCTGCTGCACCGCGCGCAGCACCGCTACGCCTGGTGGTGGCAACTGCACGCCGTGCACCACAGCCAGCGCCAGATGACGATGTGGAGCGACAACCGCAACCACCTGCTCGACGACGTGCTGCGCGACAGCGTCTTCGTGCTGGTGGCGCTGCTCATCGGCGTGGGGCCGGGGCAGTTTGTGGCACTGGTGGCCTTCACGCAGCTGATCGAGAGCCTCTCGCACGCCAACCTGCGCCTCGCCTTCGGGCCGGTGCTGGGGCGGGTGCTGGTCAGCCCGCGTTTCCACCGTGCGCACCACGCCATCGGCGCCGAGCACGCGGCCACGTCGGCCGGCGGCCACAACTTCGCGGTGCTCTTCCCGGTCTGGGATGTGCTCTTCAGCACCGCGCGTTTCGACCTCGGCCACGAGCCCACGGGCCTGGCCGACCAACTGCAGGGCCGCGACTACGGCCGCGGCTTCTGGGCCCAGCAGTGGCTGGGCCTGCGGCGGCTGGTTGGTCGTGCTTGATCGCTCCCCGTCCATGAACAACTTCTTCGACAGCTTCTGGCGCGCCGTCGCCTACTGCCTGCACCCGCGCGTGGTGCTGTGGTCGCTGCTGCCGCTGCTGCTGGCCGCCGGCGGCGTGGCGCTGCTGGGTTACGCCTACTGGGAAAGTGCCGTCGACGGCGTGCGCCGCGCGATGGAACAGTGGGCGCTGATCACCGCCGCGCTCGACTGGCTGGACAGCATCGGCGCCAACCGCCTGCGCGCCGTGCTGGCGCCGATGGTGGTGGTGGGCCTGTCGGTGCCGGTGGTGGTGGTGTTGACGCTGCTGCTGGTGGCCGTGCTGCTGACGCCGGCCGTGGTGCACACCGTGGCCGTTCGGCGCTTTCCGCTGCTGGAAAAGCGCCAGGGCGCGAGCTGGTGGCAGAGCCTGGCCTGGTCGGCCGGCTGCACGCTGGCGGCGCTGGCCGCGCTGGTCTTGAGCGTGCCGCTGTGGTTCGTGCCGCCGCTGGTGCTGGTGCTGCCGCCGCTGATATGGGGCTGGCTGACCTGCCGTGTCTTCGCCTTCGACGTGCTGGCCGCACACGCCACGCCGGCCGAGCGGCGCTTCATCCTGCGCCACCGCCGCTGGCCGCTGCTGGCCATGGGCCTGGCCTGCGGCGTGTTCGGCGCGCTGCCCACGCTGGTGTGGGCCGGCGGCGCCGCAGCGCTGATGCTGGCGCCGGTGCTGGTGCTGGTCTCGGTGTGGCTCTACACGCTGGTGTTCTCTTTCGCGGCCTGCTGGTTCGCGCACTACGCCCTGGCCGAATTGCAGGTGCTGCGCAGCGCGCAGGCCCACGCCCACGCCGCCGTGGAGCCGCTGCCCAGCGCCGAAGGCGCGGCACCGCTCCCTCTGCCCGCCCCGGAGCCCCCATCCGCATGAATCCCACGTCCATCGGCATCGTCATCATCGGCGACGAGATCCTCTCCGGCAAACGCCAGGACAAGCACCTGGCCAAGTGCATCGAGCTGCTGGCCGCGCGGGGCTTGATGCTGAGCTGGGCGCGGTATGTGGGCGACGACCGCCCTCGCATCACAGAGGCGCTGCAGTTCGCGTTCAACAGCGGTGACCTCGTCTTCAGCTGCGGCGGCATCGGCGCCACGCCCGACGACCACACGCGCCAGTGCGCCGCCGCCGCCCTGGGCGTGGAGCTGGCGCTGCACCCGCAGGCGCGGGATCTCATCCTGGAGCGCATGCGCGATGTCGCGGCTGAACAGGGCCAGCCTTTCGAACCCGAACGCCTTGACAACCTGCACCGGCTGAACATGGGCGTGTTCCCGGTGGGCGCCGAGATCATCCCCAACCCCTACAACAAGATCGCCGGCTTCAGCCTGGGCCACGTGCACTTCCTGCCCGGCTTTCCGGTGATGGCCTGGCCGATGATGGAATGGGTGCTCGACACCCGCTACGCCATGCTGCACGGCGGCGCGCGCACGGTGGAGCGCTCGGTCATCGTCTTCGGCGCGATGGAAGCCACGCTCACGCCGCTGATGGAGGCCATCGAGGCGCGTTTCGCCGGCATCAAGGTCTTCAGCCTGCCCAGCGTCGACCACCCCACCTACGGCCGCCACATCGAGCTGGGCGTGAAGGGCCGCGGCGACCCGGCCGAAGCCTACGCGGCCTTGTGCGAAGGCCTGCGCGCCGCGGGCGCCCAGCTGGGCCCCGAGTTGGTGCGCTGACGGGTTGCTCTGTTTTGGTGCGCAGAGCCTGTGCGATGAGCACCAGAAGCGTGCTCTCAGGGCAGGCTTTCGCACCCTGAGCCCAGGCTCGCCGCCCCATGCACCGCGGTCGGACGCGGGCATGCTTTCTGCTAAATTCATCTGCGCTTTGTTGGGGCTCACAGCCCCGCCATCCCCCGCACCCGCACGCATACCAATCCACGAGCCCCGCTAGGAGAGATCTGAATGGCAAAGACCGTTGCCGACGTGATGAAGATGGTGAAGGACAACGAAATCAAGTTCGTTGACTTCCGCTTCACCGACACCCGCGGCAAGGAGCAGCACGTTTCCGTGCCTGTGTCCGCTTTCAGCGAAGACAAGTTCGAGTCCGGCCACGCCTTCGACGGCTCGTCCATCGCCGGCTGGAAGGGCATCGAGGCATCAGACATGCAGCTGATGCCCGACCCGAACACCGCCAACATCGACCCCTTCTTCGAAGAGCCGACGCTGATCCTGACCTGCGACGTCATCGATCCGGCCGACGGCAAGCCCTACGAGCGCGACCCGCGCAGCCTGGCCAAGCGCGCCGAGGCCTACATGAAGAGCACCGGCCTGGGCGACACCGCCTACTTCGGCCCGGAACCCGAGTTCTTCGTGTTCGACGGCGTGCGCTGGAAGAACGACATGTCGGGCTGCTTCGTGAAGATCGACTCCGAAGAAGCCTCCTGGAACACCGACAAGGAGTTCGAAGGCGGCAACATGGGCCACCGCCCGGCCGTCAAGGGCGGCTACTTCCCGGTGCCCCCGGTCGACAGCTTCCAGGACATGCGCTCGGAGATGTGCCTGATCCTCGAATCGGTCGGCATCCCCGTCGAAGTGCACCACCACGAAGTGGCCAACGCCGGCCAGCTGGAGATCGGCACCAAGTTCAGCACGCTGATCCAGCGCGCCGACTGGGTGCAGCTGCAGAAGTACATCATCCACAACGTGGCCCATGCCTACGGCAAGACGGCCACCTTCATGCCCAAGCCCATCGTCGGCGACAACGGCAGCGGCATGCACGTGCACCAGAGCGTGTGGAAGGACGGCGTGAACCTGTTCGCCGGTGACGGCTACGCCGGCCTGAGCGAATTCGCGCTGTACTACATCGGCGGCATCATCAAGCACGCCCGTGCGCTGAACGCCATCACCAACCCGGGTACGAACTCGTACAAGCGCCTGGTGCCGGGCTTCGAAGCCCCGGTGAAGCTGGCCTACTCGGCCAAGAACCGCTCGGCCTCGATCCGCATCCCCTACGTGGCCAACCCCAAGGGCCGCCGCGTGGAAGCGCGTTTCCCCGATCCCCTGATGAACCCCTACCTGGGCTTCAGCGCGCTGCTGATGGCCGGCCTGGACGGCGTGGAGAACAAGATCCACCCGGGCGAGGCCGCCACCAAGGACCTGTACCACCTGCCTCCGGAAGAAGACGCGAAGATCCCGACCGTCTGCGCCAGCCTCGAGCAAGCGCTGGAGTACCTGGACAAGGGCCGCGGCTTCCTGACCAAGGGTGGCGTGTTCACCGATGCCTACATCGACGCCTACATCGACCTGAAGATGCAGGAAGTGACGCGCTTCCGCATGGCCGCGCACCCGGTCGAGTTCGACATGTACTACTCGCTGTAAGGGCTGGCGGCCCCGGCCGCCGCGCCGTTCGGCACCAGCGGGCCCTGCGGGGCCCGCTTTTTTGTGCCCGCCTGTTTTTGCCGCATTGCTCGTGGTTTGGCCGGGCTTGGGGCTGCGCCACAATCGCGCTCCATGAGCCTGCCTACCTCGCTTGCCCGACGCCTGTGGCCCGCCTGGGTGCTGCTGGTGCCTGCCACCGCGCTGCACGCGCAGGACAAGACGGTCTACCGTTGCCCCGGCCCGCCGGTGCTCTACACCGACGCGATGTCGCCGCAGGAAGCCAAGGACAAGGGCTGCCGTGCCATCGAAGGCACGCCGGTGACGGTGATCCCGGCGCCGCGGCCCCGCGCACCGGCCGCGACCACGGCCTCCAGCCCCGGCGCCCGCCCGGGTGATGCCCGCGTCGACCCCGCCGAGCAGCGCGCGCGCGACAGCGATGCCCGCCGCATCCTCGGCGAAGAGTTGCGCCGCGAAGAGGAACGCCTGGCCACGATGAAGCGCGAGTTCAACAACGGCGAGCCCGAGCGCCGCGGCGACGAACGCAACTTCGCGAAGTACCAGGAGCGTGTGGCCGAGATGCGCGCAGCCATCACGCGCAAGGAAGCCGATGTCGCCGCGCTGAAGCGCGAACTCGCCAAGCTGGGTTCGTGAAGGGCGGCGCGCGCAAGGCACCCGCGCCCGCGGCGCCGCCGGCGGCTGCACCGGTGGCCACGGCCTCCACCACCGCGGCCATGTCTGCCGCCTTCGCGGCCTTTGCCGCCTTCGACCAGCTGGCCACCATGGTGGCGCTGGTCGGCTCCGATGGCCGCTGCCTGCAGGCCAATTCGGCGCTCGAGAACCTGATGGGCATCTCGCGCCGCACGCTGATGCGCAGCAGCCTCGTCGACTGGGTGGCCGACCCCACGCAACTGCGCGAGACCCTGCACCTGGTGGCGCGCAACGAAGTGGCCACCAGCCGCTTCGACGCGCTGCTGCACCGCCAGCCCGCCGGCAGCGCCGAGCTGCCGGTGCATGTGATCGTGAACCAGACGGACTGGCCCGGTTGCGTGCTGGTGGAGCTGATCGTCATCGAGCAGCAGATCCGGCTCGACCGCGAAGAGCGCACGCACGGGCTGGCCCAGGCCAACAAGGAGCTGGTGCGCAACCTCGCGCACGAGATCAAGAACCCGCTGGGCGGCATCCGCGGCGCAGCGCAGCTGCTGGCGATGGAGGTCACCTCGAAGGAGCTGACCGAATACACCCAGGTCATCATCCACGAGGCCGACCGCCTGCAGGCCCTGGTCGACCGCCTGCTGGCCCCGCACCGCCGCCCGCACGTGGTGGCCGATGTCAACATCCACGAGGTCTGCGAGAGGGTGCGCAGCCTGATCCAGGCCGAGTTCCCGCGCGGCCTGGAGGTGGTGCGCGACTACGACGCCAGCATCCCCGAGTTCCGCGGCGACCGCGAGCAGCTCATCCAGGCGGTGCTGAACATCGCGCAGAACGCCACCCAGGCGCTGGCCGGCAGCGCCCCGCCTGACACCGATGCGCCCTTCCATGGCCGCATCGCGCGGGGTGATGCCCAACTGGTGCTGCGCACCCGCGTGGCGCGGCAGGTCACCTTCGGCCGCCAGCGCTTCCGCTTGGCACTGGAATTGCATATCGAGGACAACGGGCCCGGCGTGCCCGAGGACATCCGCGACCGCATCTTCCACCCGCTCGTTTCCGGGCGTGAAGGCGGCTCCGGCCTCGGGCTGACGCTGGCGCAGACCTTCGTGCAGCAACACCAGGGCACGATCGAATGCGACAGCGTGCCGGGCCGCACGGTGTTCAAGATCCTGATTCCTCTGCCTTGAAGGGCGCCTTGCGGCGCAGACCACCCGCATGAAACCCATCTGGGTCGTTGACGACGACCAATCCATCCGATTCGTGCTGGAGAAGGCCCTGGCCCGCGAGCAGTTCGCGGTGCGCACCTTCAGCAACCCGCGCGACGTGGTCAAGGCGCTCGACGACGATGCGCCCCAGGTGCTGGTGAGCGACATCCGCATGCCGGGCGGCAGCGGCATCGACCTGCTCACCACCGTGAAGGCCCGCCACCCCGGGCTGCCGGTCATCATCATGACGGCCTTCAGCGACCTTGACAGCGCCGTCAGCGCCTTCCAGGGCGGGGCCTTCGAGTACCTGCCCAAGCCCTTCGACGTGAACACGGCGGTCGACCTCATCCGCCGTGCCGTCGAGGAGAGCCTGCGCGAAGAGGTGGCCGAGGCCGCGCCGGTGCAGGCGCCGGAGATGCTGGGCCAGGCGCCGGCGATGCAGGACGTCTTCCGCGCCATCGGCCGGCTGAGCCAGAGCAACGTGACGGTGATGATCACCGGCGAAAGCGGCACGGGCAAAGAGCTGGTGGCGCGTGCGCTGCACAAGCACAGCCCGCGCGCGCAGGGGCCTTTCGTCGCCATCAACACGGCGGCGATCCCGAAAGACCTGCTGGAAAGCGAACTCTTCGGCCACGAGCGTGGCGCCTTCACTGGCGCGCAGACCACGCGCCGCGGTCGCTTCGAGCAGGCCGACGGCGGCACGCTCTTCCTCGACGAGATCGGTGACATGCCCTTCGACCTGCAGACGCGTTTGCTGCGCGTGCTCAGCGACGGGCAGTTCTACCGCGTGGGCGGCCACCAGCCGCTGAAGAGCAACGTGCGCGTCATCGCCGCCACGCACCAGAACCTGGAAGACCGCGTGCGCCAGGGCGTGTTCCGCGAGGACCTCTTCCACCGTCTCAACGTCATCCGCCTGCGCCTGCCGGCGCTGCGCGAGCGGCGCGAAGACATCCCCATGCTCACGCGCTTCTTCCTCGGCAAGAGCGCGCGCGAGCTGGGGGTGGAGGCCAAGCGCATCACCGAGGCCTCGCTCGACCGCCTGGCGGCCTTCGATTTCCCGGGCAATGTGCGCCAGCTGGAGAACGTGTGCCACTGGCTCACCGTGATGGCGCCGGCCCAGGTGGTGGAGCCGAAGGACCTGCCGCCCGAACTGAGTGCCACGGCCACCGGCGCCAGCCCGTTGGTGGCGCCCGCGGCCGACAGTGCCGCCGCAATGCCCGCGGTGGCCACGGCCGGCAGCGGTCCGGTGGTGGCAACGGCGCCTGAAGAAGTGCCCATGCCCAGCTGGCTGGGCGACCTGGAGCGCGAGGCGCGCCGCCGGCTGGATGCTGGCGAGACCGAAGTGTGGGACGCGCTGACGCGCCAGTTCGAAGCCCGCCTGATCCACACCGCGCTCGACCTCACGCGCGGCCGCCGCATCGAAGCGGCTCAGCGCCTGGGCATCGGGCGCAACACCATCACGCGCAAGATCCAGGAACTCGGGATAGAGGATTAGCCCCCGGGCTCGCTGGCGCTCGCCACCCCCCGAGGGGGCCGTTCGCCTACGGCCCGGCGAAGCCGGTTCCGTGGCTTGGGCTTGAGGGGCGCCGGCCTGACGGCGGCTTTCAAATCACGCGAGCGTCGCGATGACCGGTGCGTGGTCGCTCGGGCGCTCGTTCTTGCGCGGGGCCTTGTCGATCACGCATGCCTGCACGCGCGGGCGCAGCGGCTCGCTGAGCAGGATGTGGTCGATGCGCAGGCCCTGGTTCTTGCGGAAGGCCAGGTTGCGGTAATCCCACCAGCTCCAGCTCTTCAGCGGCTGCTCGAAGAGGCGGAAAGCGTCCACCAGGCCCAGGGCCAGCAGGCGCTGGAACTGCGCCCGTTCCTGCGGGGTGCAGTGGATCTGGTTCATCCAGCCCACGGGGTCGTAGACATCGCGGTCGTCGGGTGCGACGTTGAAGTCGCCCATCAGCGCCAGCTGCGGGTGCGCGGCCAGTTGCTCTCGCACCCAGTCGTGCAGGGCGTCCTGCCAGCGCATCTTGTAGACGAACTTCTCGCTGTCGGGCGCCTGGCCGTTGGGGAAGTAGCCGCCGATCACGCGCACCGGGCCGAACTCGCCCGTCACGGTGCCGGCGATCACGCGCGCCTGCTCGTCGGCAAAGCCGGGGATGTTCTTCACCACGTCCAGCGCGGCCGCGCCGCGGCTGAGCAGGGCCACGCCGTTGTAGGTCTTCTGGCCGTGGAAGGCGACGTGGTAGCCGGCAGCCTCGATCTCGGCCTGCGGAAACTTGTCGTCGGTGAGCTTGGTTTCCTGCAGCACCAGCGCATCCACCGGGTTGGCTTCCAGCCAGGCCAGCAGTTGGGGCAGGCGCACGGCCAGGGAGTTGACGTTCCAGGTGGCGATCTTCACGCGCCGATTCTAGGGACGCCGCCTGGCCGTGGCCGTCTGCGCCAGCGACCCTCAGCGCGCCAGCGCCAGCCGGCGCGGTGCCCGGCCGAGTTTCATGCCCACCGACACCATGCGCAGCATGTCGGCGGCCGAGCGGCGCAGCAGCTTGCCGGCGTCGGCGATGGCCTGGTCCAGCGTGCAGGGGCGGCTGAGCATGCTGGCGAAGGCATCGATGCCGTGCTTGAGGTTGATCTCGGCCCCGTGGCCGAGGGTGCCCGTCAGCGCAATCACCGGCAGGCCGCGTTTCTTCGCGCGGCTGGCCACCTCGGCCGGCACCTTGCCGAAGGGTGTCTGGTCGTCCAGGCTGCCCTCGGCGGTGATGACGAGGTCGGCCTGGGCGATCAGGCGGTCGAGTTCCAGGTACTGCATGACGATGTCGAAGCGCGGGTGCAGTTGGCCACCCAGCAGTGCCGCGAAGCCGCTGCCCAGCCCGCCCGATGCGCCCGAGCCCGGCTGCGTGCCCCAGGCGCTGCCCGTGGTGCGCTGCAGGCACGCGGCCCAGTTCTCCAGCGCCTGCTCCAGCAGCACCACCTGTTCGGGCGTGGCGCCCTTCTGCGGGCCGAACACGCGCGCCACGCCCCGCGGGCCGAGCAGCACGTTGTGCCAGTTCACTGCCGCATCCAGCTGCACGCGCGCCAGGCGGGGGTCGAGGCCGCTGAGGTCGATGCGGTGCAGGCGCAGCAGTTCGCCACCACCGGCGCCCAGTTCCTGGCCCTGCGCGTCCAGCAGCTTTGCGCCCAGGGCCTGCACCATGCCGGCGCCGCCGTCGTTGATGCCCGAGTCGCCGCAGCCGAGCAGCACGCGCTGGGCGCCAGCGTCCAGCGCCGCACGGATGAGCTGGCCCACGCCGTAGCTGGTGGTGCGCATGGGGTTGCGCTGGTCGCGCGGCACCAGGCGCAGGCCTGCGGCGGCGGCCATCTCCACCACCGCCGTGCGCGGGCTGCGGCCGCCCAGCAGGCCGAAGAAGGCCTGCACGGGCTGGCCCACCGGGCCCGTCACGGCCACCGGGCAGACGCGGCCGCCGGTGGCGTTCACCAGCGCCTGCGTGAAGCCCTCGCCGCCATCGGCCATGGGCAGCTTGATGACGCGCGCGCCGGGCATGGTGTCGGTCACGCCCTCGGCGATGCGGTCGGCGGCTTCCTCGGCGCTGAGGCTCTCCTTGAAGCCCGAGGGGGCGATCAGCACAGTCAACGCGGCAGCGTGCGGGGCAGGGGTCTTCATCGGTTTCTCCTGGGGGCTGCGGCCATGTGGCCGTTGCGTCACAGAGCCGTTGAGCGCCCGGGGAATACGCGTGTCTCGAAGCGCCTCGCCATTCAGTTGCAACCGCGGTTACAGATGCCGGCCTTCAAGCCAGGCCCTGCCGCGGCCACACCACCACGGCGAACAGCACCAGCAGCAGCCACAGCCCCGGCATCAGCGCCAGGCTCAGCCGGGCCAGTTCACGCGGGCCGTAGTGCTGGCGGTCTTCACCCGCGAACATGGCCACGGGTTTGGCGCTCACCATCAGGGTCTGGCAGAAGCCGCTGCCCACGGCCAGCATGAACACGAGCAAGCCCGGCGAGTAGCCGGCTGCCGCAAAGGGCAAGGCCACCGCCGGTATCAGCACCGTGGCGCGTGCCGTGCGCGAGGTGACCACCAGGTGCGCCAGCAGCGCCAGCGCTGCCGCAATGCCGACCCCGGCCACCGGGTGCAGGCCGGCCAGCGGCACCGCCGCCACCAGCGCTTGAGCCAGCGCCTGCGCCGCCCCGCTCTCCACCAGCGCTTCGCCCATGATGAGCGTGGCGGCCATGAAGAGGACGAGGTTCCACTCGACCTTCTTCAGCGCCGCTTTCAGGTCGCAGCCGGTGAGCGGCTTCACGGTGGCCAGCAAGGCGCCGCACAAGGCCACCATGGGCGCGGGCACGCCGTGCCAGCCCGCCGTGGCCCAGGCCAGCAGCGTGGCGCCGGTGACGGCCACGATGGCGCGCTGCGCGCTGCTGAGCGGGCCGGTCTCGGGTGACGGCAGCGATATGGGCTGCGAGCGCTCCTCGCGCCGAAGCTTGAGCGCGATGATGAGTTCGCAGGCCAGCAGGCTCGACAGCAGCCCGAACGGGCCGGCGAGCCACAACCAGCCCAGGAAGCCCGGCACCGGGGCGCCCAGGCGTTGCATGAAGTCCAGCGCCACCAGGTGCGCACCGGCGCCCAGCAGCGAGATGCAGGCCGACAACAGGATCACGCTGGGAAACAAGAGCGCCAGCGCTTGCACCAGGCGCGGCTGCGGCCCGGAGGTCGACAACGCCTGCACCAGCACCACGAACACCGGCAGCAGCAGCGCCGCGCGGCCCGAGGTGGAAGGCAGCACCAGCGCGGTGGCGGTGATGAACCAGGTCAGCCGGCGCAGCAGCGCGGCGGGCGTGGCGGCACCGGCCACCACGGCGAGCGCCCAGCGCTGTGCCACGCCGCTGGCCTGCAGCACGGCAGCCAGGATGAAGGCGCCGATCAGCAGCCAGATGAAGTCATCGCCCAGGCCGGCGTAGAAACTCTGCACCGAGGTGGCACCTGCGGCCAGCAAGGCCAGGGCACCGGCCAGGGCCACGGGTGTCTCATCGAGGTCGAGCACCGTCCAAGCGAGGATGGCCGCTGCGAACACGAGCAAGGCCCAGCGGGCGGCCGGCGGCACCGAGGGCAGGCCCCAGAAGACACCGGCCGCCGCTGCGGCCCACAGGGCCGAGGCGGCCAGCCAGCGAACAAAGGAAGGCATGGGGCAGGGTCGTTGCGCCTCAACGCCAGCCCAGCACTTCGTGCCCGCGCGCTTCGAGGCAGTTCTCGACATAGCGCTGGTAGACCTTGTCGCCTTCGTTCCATTCCAGCAGCAGCTTGGTGGCCATGCCGGCGGCTCCCCCGGCGGCGGCGCCGCGGGCGCGTTCCCAGGCGTTCTTGCTGTTGCTCACCACCGAGCCTGCGGCGGTGGCGACGAAGGCGATGGCGCCGGTGGAGCCGACCTTCTGGGCCACCTTCTGTGTGCCCGCCTTGTCCGGCGTGCCCTGGGGGCCCTTCATGACGTTGCGGCCCACGCGCAGGTCGGCCAGGCTGCTGCACTCGCCCAGGTCCTGGCGCGTGCGTTCGTTGAGTTCGACGGAGCCGGTCTTCTTGGAGTAGATGACCGGCTGCGTGGAGGCGCAGGCCGTCAGGCCCAGGGCCAGCACGAGGAGGGCGGCCGTGCCGGCACGGCGGGGCAGCACAGCGGCGTTGGGGGCGGAGGTAGGCATCGACGTGGTCCTTTGCGGGTTGGCGGGAAGCGAGGGCCGCTCCGGGCCCCCGCGCCCACAGAGCAGCGCGGTGGCGCGCCGATACATCGGCGGGCGATACCGCCAGTGCACGAACTCCTGCCCCTGCAGGACCAGGACGCCGTGCCCTGGGGAAGCGGCGGACCTTGGCGAGCCGCTGGCAAGCACCGGGGTCGCCGGCCCCCTGCAGGCCCTAGCATGCGGCGTGTTGCTCACTGCCCGCCCACGCCTTGTTGATGTCCGCGTCGAATCCTGAGGGCCCAGCCGTCGGCCTTGCGCTGGCCTGGAGCGAAACGCGCTCGGCCCTGGCGGGCCTGCTGCTCAGCCTGGGGCCGGCGCTGACCTTGGGCCTGATGGCCTTCGCCGCGCTGGGCGGCGGCGCCGCAGCGCTGGGCATGCCCGCCGCGCTGCTGGCCAGCGCGGTGGGCGGGGCGATCTTCGCGCTGGTCTCGCGCGGGCCCGTGCCGGCGGCCGGGCCTTCGGCCACGCCCGTGCTGGTGGTGGGCGGCCTCGTCGCCCGCGTGGCCGCCGACCCGGGCTTCGATCTCGCGCAGCCGGGCGCAGTTCAGGTGCTGCTGGCCCTGGTGGCCACGGCCGTGGTCACCATGGGCGTGCTGCAGGTGGCGCTGGGGCTCTCCGGCCTGCTGCGGTTTGCCAAGTTCGTGCCCCAGCCGGTGCTGGCCGGCTTCATGAACGGCGTGGCCCTGCTGGCCTTCCTGGCGCTGGTGCCGCTGCTGCTGGGTTGGCCCGCCGATGCCCTGCATGCCCAAGGCTGGCGCGACCTGCCGGCCGTGCAGCCGGCCACGCTGGCGGTGGGCCTGTGCACAGTGGCCGTGATCCTGGGGCTGCCGCGCGTGGCGCCCCGGCTGCCGGCCACCGCCACCGGCATCGCCGTCGGCTGCGCGCTGTTTGCGCTGGTGCACCTGCAGTGGCCGCAGTGGCCGCTGGGCCCGATGGCGGGCGCGCTGCCGCCGGCCTGGCCGCGCTGGGACGTGCTGGCCCCGTACGCCGCCGGCACGCCCGATGCGCTGCTGCTGCGGCACGCCGCTGCCGCGCTGACGGCCGGCCTCGTGATGGCGCTGGTGGGCACCCTGGAACTGGTGCTCAACAGCCTGGCCATGGACCAGACCTGCCACACGCGCACGCCGCCGCGGCGCGAGGCGCTGGCCCTGGGGCTCGCGAACATCGGCTCGGGGCTGCTGGGCGGGCTGCCGTTGATGTTCCTGCGGCCGCGCGCGCTGCGCATGCGCAGCGCCGGTGGGCGCACGCGCGCTTGCGTGCTGCTGTGCTGCGCGGGCTTTGCGCTGCTGGGACTGTTCGCCACGCCGCTGCTGGCGCTGCTGCCGATGGTGGTGCTGGGCGCCGTGATGGCCATCAATGCCGGCCTGATGGCCGACCTGTGGTCGCTGGGTCTGGCACAGCAGTGGCGCCGCGGCCTGCGCACGGTGGATGTGCAACTGGCACTGCTGGTGGTGGTGCTGGTGTGCGCCGTGACCGTGGTGCTCGGCTTCCCGGCCGGGGTGGCCGCCGGGGCGCTGCTTTCGCTGCTGCTCTTCGTGCGGACCATGAACCGATCGCTCGTGCGCACGCAACGCACGGCCGAGGCCACGCCATCGCGGCGCACCTACCTGGCCGACGACGAAGCGCGACTGCAGTCGCTGCGTGCGCGCATCACCGTGCTGGAACTGGAGGGCGCGCTCTTCTTCGGCAGTGCCGACCGCGTGGCCGAGCAGGCCGAGGCCCTGGACGCGAGCTGCCACACGCTCGTGCTCGATCTGCGCCGCATCAGCCTCATCGACACCTCGGGGGCGGTGGTGCTGTCGCAACTGGCGCGGCGCCTGGCCGACCGCGGCATCGCGCTGCGCCTGGCTGGCGTCGGGCCTGGCACGCGGCACGGCGAGATGCTGCTGCCCTTCGTCGGCGAAGCCTTCATCGCCGCCCACGGCGCACCCGACACCGACCACGCCATCGAGGCCGCCGAGCTGCAGTTGCTGCGGGACGCTGGCGTGGTGCCGCTGAGCCAGACCGTGCCGCTCGTGGAGTCGGCCCTGATGGCGGGCCTGGACGCGGCGCAGCGCGCCCGCCTGGCCGCCTGCTTCGAGCGCGTGACACTGCAGCACGGCGAGCGCCTGTTCAGCCATGGCGACCCAGGCGACCGGTTCTACGTCATCACCGCCGGGTCCGTCGACGTGCTGGGGGCCGCACCCCCGGGCGCGGGCGGGCCGAGGCAGCGATTCGTGAGCCTGTCGCCGGGCATGATGCTGGGCGAGACGGCCATGCTCGACGGCCAGGGACGCAGCGGCGATGCCGTCGCGCACGGTGCCACCGAGGTGTTCATGCTCGACGGCCCGGTGCTGCGCCGCCTGCAGCAGGAAGACCCGCCGCTGGCCGCCTGCCTGTACCGCAACATCGCGGTGCACCTGTCGCAGCGGCTGCGCGCTGCTTCGCGGGCCTGGGCGGCCAGCGCGGCCTGAACGGCCTGAGCGGCCTGAGAGGCCTGCCCGGGCCGCTTTTCGTCAGCCTGCGAGCAGGCGGTCCACCACCGAGAGCAGCCGCGCCAGGTCGAGCGGCTTGGTCACGTAGTCGGCAAAGCCCGCAGCCTCGGCGGCCTGCAGATCGCTCTGCATCGCGTTGGCGCTGACGGCCACCACCGGCACATCGTGCGTGGCGGGCTGGGCGCGCAGGCGGCGCAGCACCTCGTAGCCGTCGATGCCGGGCAGCTGGATGTCCAGCAGCACCAGGTCGGGCCGCGCCTGCAGCGCCATCACGAGCCCGGTCTCGGGCAGCCCGGCCACCAGCAGGCGCAGGCCCGGGCGCATCGAGAGCATGCCTTGCATCAGCAACTGGTTGACGACGTTGTCCTCGATGTAGAGCACGGTCTTGGCCGCTGCCGAGGTGTCCGGGGTGGTCGCCGCCGCTGGGGGGCCGCCCGGGGCCGGTGCCAGAGGCTGGGGCCGGCTGTCGACGCCGCCGGCCGCCTCGGCTTCAGTCTCGGCCAGCTTCAGGCGCACCCAGAAGCGGCTGCCTTCGCCGCGGCGGCTGCTGACGCCGATCTCGCCGCGCATCAGGTCCACCAGCCACTTGCTCAAGGCCAGACCGATGCCGGCACCTTCCACGGGCGAGTGGGCCGCGTCCAGCCGCTCGAAGGGCTGGAAGAGCCGCTCCTGCTGGCCGGGCCCGATGCCGGGGCCGTTGTCCTCGACATCGACGCGCAGCGTGCCGGTGGCCGGTTCGGCGCACCAGGCCAGCCGCACCTGGCCGCCCGGGCGGTTGTACTTGATGGCGTTGGAGAGCAGGTTCAGCAGCACCTGCTTGAGCCGCGTCGGGTCGGCGCGCACCTGCGGGCCTGGCGATGCAGCGGCCCGGTGTGGCCGCTGGTCGAGCAGCCGCACCCGCCGCTCGTCGGCCATGGGCTGCACCAGGCGCAGGCAGTCGCCCACCACCTCGTCCAGCGGCACCGCGCTGAGCTGGAGCTGCAGCGCGCCGGCCTCGATGCGGGCGATGTCCAGGACGTCGTTGATCAGGCTCAGCAGGTGGCGGCCGCCGCGCATGAGTTCTTCCACACGGCTGCGCTGCAAGGGCAGCAGCGGGTGGTCGCTGTCGTTTTCCAGCAGCTGGGCGAAGCCGAGCACCGCGTTCAACGGGGTGCGCAGCTCGTGCGACATGCGAGAGAGGAACTCCGATTTCGCCCGGTTCGCCCGTTCGGCTTCTTCCTTGGCGGCGCGCAGCGCCACCTCGGAGGCCTTGCGCTCGGTGATGTCCCAGCCGTAGACGATGTAGCCCTCGAAGCTGCCGTCCTCGCCCACGCGCGGGATGCCGTTGTCGACGATCCAGACCAGGCTGCCGTCGTGCCGCCGCAGCCGGTACTCCACCGAGTAGGGGCGGCGCTCGCCCACCGCCTCGCGGTAGGCCGCGCGGCAGCGTTCCAGGTCGTCGGCGTGGATGCGCTCGGGCCAGGGGCAGGCCAGCTCCTGTTCCATCGTGCGGCCGGTCTGCTCCAGCCAGCGCTGGTTGAACCAGGTGGCCTTGCCCTCGGCGGCCGAGAGCCAGATGAGGGCTGGCGCCGCGTCGGCCATGCTGCGGAAGCGGGTCTCGCTTTCCTGCAAGGCGTGCCGCGCCTGGGCCTCGGCGGTGATGTCGGTGTAGGTGCGCACCACGCTGCCGTCTTCGCTGGTGTGGGTGTGCACCTCCAGCAGCAGCCCGTCGCGCCGCCGGCGCTGGTACACCGCGGGGCGGCCGCGCAGACCGCTGCCGGGGCCGGGATCGACCATGCCGTGCTCGGTCTGGTAGCGCAGCAGGTCGTCGAAGGTGCGCACGTGGTGCATCAGCTCTTCGGGCAGTTCCAGAAGCTCGATCGTGCGGCGGTTCCAGGCGTTGATGTGCCCCTGGCTGTCGATGCTGAGAACGCCCTGGTCCAGGCTGTTCAGCGTGTCGGCCAGCACCTGCGACTGCCGCGCCAGCGCTTCGCTCGCTTCGCGCAGGCGCTGCTCGGCGCGTTTGAAGGGGCTGATGTCGCTGATCAGCCCCACCGCACCGATCTTGCGCTGCTGGGCGTCGAAGATGGGCGTGGCGTTGTTGAAGCAGTGCAGGAAACTGCCATCGGCGCGGCGCAGCGTGATCTCGTAGCCGCCGGGCAGGCCGGCATCGCGCTGACGCATGCCCTGGCGGAAGACCTCGGCGTTGGCCTCGTCGACGAACTCGAAGATGCTGCGGCCGATCAGCGCTGTGTGCGGCACGCCCAGGATGCGGCCGATGGCCGGGTTGGCGTCGACCGTGCGGCCTTCGTTGTCGATGTGCCAGTAGCCCTGCTCGGTGCGCTGCAGCAGCAAGGCCAGCATGCGCTGGCGCTCGGCCAGCGCGGCCTCGGCGCCCACGCGGTCGGTGATGTCGGCATAGAGCATCACGAAGCCGCCGCCGGGCGTGGGCGTGCGGCGCAGCTCCAGCGTGCGCCCGTTGGGGCGAAGGCGTTGCACCAGCGAGGGCGGGCCGTCGCGCAGCGCCAGGTAGCGCCGCTGCACTTCGGCCTGCAGCGCGGCCTCGTCGGGCAGCGGGCCGAACTCACCCTGTTGCGCCATCAGCCGCAGCAGGGCCTCCAGGGGCTGCCCGACGCGGGCGGCTTCGGCTGGCAGACCCGTGGCTTCCAGGAAACGGCGGTTCCACGCCACCAGCCGCATCTGGCTGTCGAAGACGCTGATGCCTTCGCCGGCGTGTTCAAAGACCAGCTGGAGCAGCCCGCTGGGGCTGTCGGTTGCGGGCGGGCCAGCAGCTGGCGGGGCGTCCTGGGGCATGGCCGATTCTGAACCCGGCATGGCCCTTCTTGGCAACCGGGGCCTGTGCCGATCCGTGTTTTGGCGTGCACTGGCCCAGGGGGGGCGCATGGCCGGGCCCCAAACGTGCTTGTTGCATTGACACGGATTTCAGACCGCCCTTCAGCGGCCGATAGACACCGAATGCCCGCAGCGCCCCCGACCTTGCCCGCAGCACCTGCCTGGACCGCCCCACCGGCGCCCCGGCCACCTTCTGGCGCCGGTGCTGCCTACACGCGCCTGCTCGGGCGGTTGAGCGTCAGCCGCAAGCTGCTGTTGATCTACCTGCTGGACCTGACGGCGGTGATCTTCATCAGCGGCATCCTCATCAACGAGAAGTTCATCGCCATCGACTTCGCCCGCAAGGAAGTGCAGGGCAATGCCTATGTGCAGGCCGTTCGCGACCCGCTGGTGGACGCCGCCCTTGCGGCCACCGGCGAAGCGAACGAGCGCACGCGCCTGAGCGGCCATGCCGGAGCCGTGCTCGATGCCGAGCGTGCGCTGGGAAGGGGCATGGACAGCGCCGAGCTGGCAGCGCAGGTGGCCCGTGCGCTGCAAGCCGCCGGCGCATCGCCCGAGGAAGAACGTGCGCAGCGTGTGGACAAGGTGCTCGCCCAGGGCCGTGACCTGCTGACCCGCGTGGGCAACCAGAGCAACCTGATTCTCGACCCCGACCTCGACAGCTACTACACGATGTCGCTGCTGGTGCTGCGCTATCCAGAACTGCTGGAGCAGGTGCACGGTGTCGGCCGGCTGCTGCAGGCCGGAGCGGTGGCGCGCGACACCGGAGGGCAGCGCACGCAGTTCCTGATCTTCGAGGGGCGCATGGAAGCCACCGCCCGCGGCATCCAGAGCGACCATGCCGAGGCCTATGCCGCTGGCGGGCCGGCCTTGCGCCAGGCCCTGCAGCCCAGCCAGCAGGCGCTGGAGACGGCGCTGGAGGCCTACCGCCGCGCCGCGCGCCAGGTGGCCGACGAAGGCGCTTCCAAGGCCACGCTCGGCCAGGCGCGGGACGCCCAGCGCGCACTCGTGGAGGCGCTGCAGCGCAGCTGGCGCGCCAGCAACGTGCAGATGGACCGCCTGCTGCATGCCCGCATCGACGGCCTGTACCAGCGCATGTGGCTGCATCTGGGCCTGGCCTTGGCGTTGCTGGGGGCCATCCTCGCCATCGTGACGCTGGTGGCACGCTCGATCTCGCGGCCGCTGAGGCACCTGTCGGGCGTGGCCGACACCGTGCGCCGCACCGGCGACCACAGCCTGCGCGCGCAGTGGGACAGCAGCGACGAGATCGGCCGTCTCGTGGCAGCCTTCAACGAGATGCTGGGCCAGCTCGACCGCGAGCGCGAGGCGCAGAAGGAACTGGCCGCCAGCGCGCGTGCCGCCGACGCGCAGCGTTCCCTCGTGGAAAGCACGCCCATCGCCCTGGTGGTCACCAGCATCCCCGGGCACGACGTGCTGCACGCCAACCCGCCGGCCGATGCCTGGCTGGGCGGCCGCCGCCAGGACCCCTGGAAAGCCGGCCTGGAGCCCGGCGTGCGGGCGCGCTTCTTCCAGCAGCTCAGCGACCGCGGCGCCGTCAACGAGTTCGAGGTGCGCTGGCTCGCGGGGGCCGAGCCGGCCTGGGCCGTGCTCTCGGCGCGGCGTCTCAGCTACCAGGGCCAGGACGCGCTGCTCACCGCCTTCGCGCCCATCAACCACCTCAAGCTGATGGAGCGGCGGCTGGAGCTGTGGGCCAAGGTCTTCGAGGCCAGCAGCGAGGGCATCCTCATCGTGGACGCCGACCGGCGCATCCTCAGCGCCAACCAGGCCTTCTCGCGGCACTCCGGCTATGAACTGCAGGAGGTGGTGGGCGAGAAGCCCGAGCTGCTGCTGGCCCCCAGCAACAGCACCCTGCCCGAGGCGCTGTGGCACACGGTGATGCTGCGCGGCACCTGGCAGGGCGAACTCAACCTGCGCCGTCGCAATGGCAGCGAGTACCCGGCCTGGGTGATGGTCAACGCGGTGCGTCAGGCCAGCGGCTGGGTGCAGGGCGGAGCGGGCGGGCAGGCCGGCCGTGGCGGTGGCGAGGTCTCGCACTACATCTTCACCAGCATCGACATCAGCGATCGCAAGCGCAGCGAGCAGCGCATCCGCTTCCTGGCAGAGCACGACGTGCTCACCGAACTGCCCAACCGCAGCCTGTGCACGGAACGCCTGCGCCTGGCGGTGCAGCAGGCGCAGCGTCAGGGGCGCAAGGTGGCGGTGATGTTCATCGACCTCGACCGCTTCAAGGACATCAACGACAGCCTGGGCCACCACATCGGCGACGGCCTGCTGCGCAGCGTGGCGGGTCGGCTGCTGGACGCGGTGCGCGCCGGCGATACCGTCAGCCGCCTGGGCGGCGACGAGTTCGTGGTCGTGCTGGCCGACCTGGAGAGCGTGGACGAAGCCGCCCACATCGCGCACGAGCGCCTGATGCTGCGCGTGCGCGAGCCGCACCGCGTGGAGGGCGCCGAGCTGCATGTGTCCTGCAGCGTGGGCATTGCGATCTTCCCCGATGACGCCACCGACATCGACCTGCTGATGCGCGACGCCGACACCGCCATGTACCAGGCCAAGGCCGGGGGCAAGGACAAGGCGCAGTTCTTCAGCGCGGAGATGACCGCGCGCGCCGAGCAGCGCCTGTACATGGAAGCCCAGCTGCGCCATGCCCAGGCGCTGAACCAGCTGCAGCTGCACTGGCAGCCGCGGGTGTGCGCACACAGCGGGCGCATGCTCGGCGTGGAAGGCCTGTTGCGCTGGCAGCACCCTGAGCTGGGCGCGGTGTCACCCGCGGTCTTCATTCCGCTGGCCGAGGAGAGCGGGCTGATCGTGCAGCTCGGCGCCTGGGTCATCGAGCAGGCCTGCGCGCAGATCGCAGCCTGGCGCGAGGCCGGGCTGCCGGCCTTTTTCGTCAGCATCAATCTCTCGGCCCGCCAACTTCGCGACGAACGGCTGATCAACACGGTGCGCGAGTGCCTGGCCCGCCACGCGGTGCCCGAGGGCCAGCTGGAGCTGGAGCTGACCGAATCGATGGTGATGGACAAGGCCAGCAGCAACCTGCTGCAGCTGCACGCGCTGCGCGCGCTGGGCGTGGGCCTGGCCATCGACGACTTCGGCACCGGCTACTCGAGCCTGGCCTATCTCAACCGTTTCCCGATCACCAAGCTGAAGATCGACCGCAGCTTCGTGCACGACATGCTCGAGGACCCTAGCGACCGCGCCATCACGCTGGCCATCATCGGCCTGGGGCACACGCTGGGCCTGAAGGTGGTGGCCGAGGGCGTGGAGCGCCCGCGCGAGGCGGCCTTGCTGCGCGAAGCCCGCTGCGACGAGCTGCAGGGTTACCTGTTCGGCAGGCCCATGCCGGCCGAGGCGCTGCCGCGCTGGCTCGCCGATCAGGCCGACGCCGCGCCCGGCTGAGTGGCTGCGCCGCGCCGGTAGGTGACGAAGCTGAAGTCGAAATCGTTGGGCGCTGCGGCGTGGTGCCGTTCCCGGGCCACCTCCACGTAACCCAGGCCGTCGAAGGCGGGGAAACGTGCGTCGCCGGCGATGTCGGCCTCGATCTCGGTGAGCAGCAGGGTGTGGGCCAGCGGCAGCGCCGCGGCATAAAGCTCGGCGCCCCCGATGACGAAGAGGCGCGGCGCACCGGCCAGCCGCGACAGCGCCTCCGCCAGGCCGTGCGCCGCCTCGGCGCCCTCGGCCTGCCAAGCGGCGTTGCGTGTCACGACCACGTTGCGCCGCCCGGGCAGCGGGCGGAAGCGCGGCGGCAGCGAATCCCAGGTCTTGCGCCCCATCACCACCGGGTGGCCGCGCGTGGCGTTGCGGAAGTGGGCCATGTCCTCCGGCAGGTGCCAGGGCAGCGCGTTGTCGATGCCGATGACGCGGCAGCGCGCCATCGCGGCGATGAGCACGATCTCGCTCATGGCGCCCGCCGCCGCGGTCAAACCGCCACCGGCGCCTTGATGGCCGGGTGCGGGTCGTAGCCCTCGACGGCGAAGTCTTCGAGCTGGTAGTCGAAGATCGAATCGGGCCGACGCAGGATCTTCAGCGTGGGGTAGGGGCGCGGCTCGCGGCTCAACTGCAGCGCCACCTGCTCAGCGTGGTTGCTGTAGAGGTGGCAGTCGCCGCCGGTCCAGACGAAATCGCCCACGTCCAGATCGCACTGCTGCGCCAGCATGTGCGTCAGCAGCGCGTAGCTGGCGATGTTGAAGGGCACGCCCAGAAAGATGTCGGCGCTGCGCTGGTAGAGCTGGCAGCTGAGCTGGCCGCGCTGGCCCGGCGCCTGCGGCGGCGCCACGTAGAACTGGAAGAAGGCGTGGCAGGGCATCAGCGCCATCTTCGAGAGCTCGGCCACGTTCCAGGCGCTGACGATGATGCGGCGGCTGTCGGGGTTGGTCTTGAGCTGCTCCACCACCTGGCTGATCTGGTCGATGTGGCCGCCATCGGCCGTGGGCCAGCTGCGCCACTGCACGCCGTACACGGGCCCCAGGTCGCCGTCGGGGCCGGCCCACTCGTCCCAGATCGTCACGCCGCGTTCCTGCAGCCACCTGGCGTTGCCGTCGCCGCGCAGGAACCACAGCAGCTCCAGGATCACCGCTTTCAGGAACACCTTCTTGGTGGTGATCAGCGGGAAACCTTCGCTGAGCTTGAAGCGCATCTGGTGGCCGAACACGCTGGTGGTGCCGGTGCCGGTGCGGTCGCCCTTGGCCACGCCTTGCGTGGCGACATGGCGCATGAAGTCTTCGTACTGGGTGCGAACGGGGCGGAGGGGGCGGTCTTGCATGGCGGCGGATTATCCCGGCTGCCCGGTTTCGGGATGCTGGCCAAACTGCATCGCAGCCAGGCGCGCATACAGGCCGCCACGGGCCACCAGCTCGTCGTGCGTGCCGATGTCGACGATGCGGCCCTCGTCCATCACCACGATGCGGTCGGCGCGCAGCACCGTGGCCAGGCGGTGTGCGATGACGAGTGTGGTGCGGTCGGCCATGGCCGCTTCCAGCGCCTGCTGCACCACGCGTTCGCTCTCGGCGTCCAGCGCGCTGGTGGCTTCGTCCAGCAGCAGCAGCGGCGGGTTCTTGAGCATCGCGCGGGCGATGCTGATGCGCTGGCGCTGGCCGCCGCTCAGGCGCACGCCGCGTTCGCCCAGGTAGGTGGCGTAACCCTCGGGCAGGGCGGTGATGAAGTCGTGCGCGTAGGCGGCCTTGGCGGCGGCGTAGACCTCTTCGTCGGTGGCCTCGGGGCGGCCGTAGCGGATGTTCTCCAGCGCGCTGGTGGAGAACACCGTGCTGTCCTGCGGCACGATGCCGATGCGCTGGCGCAGCGTGGCCAGCGGCAGCGCCGGCAGCGGCACGCCATCCAGCCGCACCTGGCCCGATTGCACGTCATAAAAGCGCAGCAGCAGCTGCAGCACCGTGCTCTTGCCCGCGCCGCTGGGGCCCACCAGCGCCACCGTCTCGCCGGCGGCGATGTGCAGGCTGAACTGCTGCAGCGCCGCCTGCTTGGGGCGCGAGGGGTAGTGGAAGACCACGTCGTCGAAGCTCACCGCGCTGCCGCCCTGCACCGCGGGCAGGGCCTGGGGCTGCGCCGGGTCTTGCACGGGCGATCTTGCGGCCAGCAGCTCCATCAGCCGCTCGGTCGCACCCGCGGCGCGCAGCAGGTCGCCATAGACCTCGCTGAGCACCGCCACCGCGCCCACGAGGATGATCACGAAGACCACTGTCTGCCCCAGGTGGCCGGCGCTGATGTTGCCGGCGATGACGGCCTGCGTGCCCTGGTACAGGCCCCAGAGCAGCGCGCCGAAGGTGGCGGTGATCATGAAAGCCACCAACAGCGCGCGCACGCGGGTGCGCTTGCGGGCCGTCTCGAAGGCGTCTTCGGTGCTGCGGTCGAAACGCGCGGCCTCGCGGCCCTCCTGCACGTAGCTCTGCACCACCGGTATCTCGGCCAGCACCTCTGCGGCGATGGCGCTGCTGTCGGCCACGCGGTCCTGGCTGGCGCGGCTGAGCTTGCGCACGCGGCGGCCGAAGTAGATGCTGGGCAGCACCACCAGCACCAGCACGCCCAGCACCTGCGACATCACCCAGGGGTTGGTGACGATCAAGGCGATCAGCGCGCCCGCGCCCATCACCACGTTGCGCAGCCCCATGCTCAGGCTGCTGCCCACCACGGTCTGCACCAGCGTGGTGTCGGTGGTCAGGCGGCTCAGCACCTCGCCGGTCTTGGTGCTCTCGAAGAACTCGGGGCTCTGGCGCAGCACGTGGGCGTAGACGGCGTTGCGCAGGTCGGCCGTGATGCGCTCGCCCAGCCAGCTGACGACGTAGAAGCGCGCTGCCGAGAAGGTGCCCAGCGCCGCGGCCACGCCGAAGAGCGCCAGGAAGTGCCCGCGCAGCTGCATCAGGCGCTCGCCGGGCTCGGCGGCCACGAGGCCCTGGTCGATCAGCACCTTCAGCGCCACCGGAAAGGCCAGTGTGCTGGCCGCGGCCAGCACCAGGAAGACGAAGGCCAGCCCCACCTGCAGGCGGTAGGGGCGGATGAAGGGCAGCAGGCCCGACAGGGATTTCGGGCTGGCGCCCGGCGGGCGCGTGGGGGTCTCGGGCATGGGCGCGAGTCTATGCGGCGGCCCCGGCCCACCCGGGTTGCGGGGGGCCTGCAGGGCGCCAAACTGCAGCCAGCCCTTCAGTTGCGGCCGCTTGTGGTCGAATACCCGGGTAGACCCTCGCAAGATGAGCGCCCCCACCCCGCACCCGGCCACCGAAGCCGCCCCGCCGCCCGCCCGTGCCGCCGTGTCCCTGGCCGGGCTGCTGGCGTTTCTGGGCGTGGGCGGCGTGCTGATGGCCGGCGCCGTGGCGCTGGCCCTGTGGCCCTGGCTGAACGGCCAGGGCTGGGCCGCCGAGTCCGCGGGCGCCTGGAGCGCAGCCCTGGGTGCCACGGCCGGGCTGGTGCTGGCCGGCGTGCCGATGGCGCTGCTGGTCTGGAAGCTGGCGCGCGAGTTGGCCCCGGGCGGTGGCCGCGCCGACGCCGGCGCCGCCCCGCCGGCCGGCATGCCCCGCGCGCTGTTCATGACCCTGGCCGAGCGCGAGTTCGCGCGGGCCCGCCGCTACGGCACCGGCGCCGCCCTGGTGCTGGTGGACATCGACCGCTACGCCCGCCTGTGCGAAGCCCGTGGCCTGGCCGCGGGCGACGCGGTGCTAGCGCAGTTGCTCTGCCTCACCGCCCCCACCCTGCGCACGGCCGATGTGCTGACGCAGTTCGGGCCGGCGCAGATGGCCGTCTTCCTGGTGCATGCCGATGCCACGGGCGCGCTCGACGTGGCCGAGCGCCTGCGCGAGCGCGCCGAGCAGATGGAAGTGCCGCACCCCGAGCACCCGGCCGGCGCTCCGCTGCGCGTGACGGTGAGCACCGGCGTGGCCCACCTGCGCCCGGCGCACCTGAACCTGCAGGCGCTGGTGGAAGACGCGCAGGACGCCCTGATCGCGGCACGCGCCGCGGGCGGCAACTGCGTCCGTGCTGCGCCGGTGGACCTGGGCGGCGTCAGCCGCACCGACACCCTGCCCGAGCGCCGCCGCGCCCAGCCGCGGCCCAACAACGACGCCTGAACCGGCCCGCGGCTAGAGCTTCAGCCGCTGCGCGTAACCCGTCATCTCCAGGTAGCCCAGGCCCACGCGCCGGCCCTGGCTGTCGAGCAGTTCGCTCAGGCCTTCCCAGTAGACCGTGCCGGTGCTGCTGCGGCTGTCGAGTTCCTGCGCGTCGACCAGCGCGTTCACGGTCCAGGCCCCGGCCGGGGTGGTCACCTGCCACTGCACCGGGTAGCTGGCGGCCGTGGCCGGGCTGCGCCAGCGGCGGCCGGCGCCGAAGCGCACCTCGTCGGGGCCGAACGCCCGCACCGCGCCGCCCGGCGCGCGGTGGCTGCCGCCGGCCCACAGCGCGCTGCCGTCGGCACGGCGCAGCACGAAGGCGGTGAGCGCCGACCCGTCGAAGAGGTTGATGCCGATCCAGTCCCAGCCCACGGCGTCGGCGGCCAGGATCTCGTCGCTCCACTCGTGGTCCATCCAGGCGCGGCCACGGCCGGTGGCCGGACGGTCGCCCACGTGCACGGTGCCGCCGGCCTGCAACTGCACCTCGCTGTAGTAGTGGCTGGCCTGCTGCGGTTCGGGGCCCTTGCGCGACCAGCCGGCCTCGCCCTGCAACAGCAGCGGCTGGGTGCGGGCGAGGTAAAGGTCCAGCGCCAGCGGGCTGCCGGGCAGGGGCACGCTGTCGGCGCGCGCGGGTGTGGGCTTCAGGTGGGTGCGCACGCGCCAGCCGCGGCCGTCGTCTTCCATCGTCCAGCTGCCCAGTTGCACCGCGCCCTGCGTGGTGCTGGCATGGCCGGTGGCGGCGCCGGGCTGGCCGCTCCAGCGCTGCAGGCGCTGATCATGCGCGTGGCGCCCGCTGGCGATGTCGGTGACGGCGGCGTGCGCGAACAGCAGTTGCCGCGCTGCGAAGCGGCTCGGGTTGTCGTCGGCCAGGAAGGTGCGGCTGCGGAAGAAGGTGATCTGGAAGCCGTGCGTCGGCGCGGCTTCGGTGCCCAGCCAGCCGGTCGCGTACCACCACTCGGTGCGCGCGGCGAGGTGCGCGCCGTGGTCGGCCGGGAAGCCGAGCACGCGGCCGCGCTGCACGCTGGCGCTGGCTGCGCCTGCGGCGGCCCAGGGTGTGCCGGCCAGCGCGGCCAGGGCCTGCAGCCAGCGGCGGCGGCTGGGCGGGGTGAGGCGGCTCACGGCTTGGCCTCGACGCCACGGTCGGTTCTGTCGGCGCGGATCATGGATGTCATGGGGAGAAGTTCGGGATCACCGGCTTGCGGCGCCGTGCCCGGCCGGGCAGCGTAACGCGAGTCTCGCCGCCTCGAGCGAGGCCCTGCGATCGACCTTGCGTGGCGGTGCATGATCCACATTCACAGCCCGCCGGGCTTGGGGTGCGGCCTGCTGCGGGCTGCACCGGGGCGATGGAGAGAACGAATGCGGATCGTGATCATGGGCAGTGGGGGCGTCGGGGCCTACGTGGGCGCGCGGCTTCAGGCGGCGGGCGAAGACGTGGCCTTCATCGCCCGGGGCGCCCACCTGCAGGCCCTGCAGGCCGGGGGCTTGCACCTGCAGCACCCGCAGCACCCGCTGCACCTGCCCCAGGTGCAGGTGAGCGCCGAGGCCCGCGAACTGGCCCGCAGCGGCCCGGCCGATCTCGTTGTCTTCGCCGTCAAGCTGGGCGACACGGTGACCGCGGCGCGTGCGCTGGGCCCCTTGCTCGGCCCGCAGACGCGCATCCTCACGCTGCAGAACGGCATCGACAGCGTCGGCCTCATCCAAGCGGAAGTCGGCACGACGACAGTGCGCGGCGGCGTCATCTACGTCTCTGCCGTGATCGACCGGCCCGGCGTGATCCGCAGCCCGGGCGGGCTGCATGTCATCGTGGCCGATGCCGGTGGTGGCGACCCCGTGATGGCCGCCTTCTTCGAGGCCTGCGGCCGTGCCACCGCGTTGCAGGCCAAGCCCACGGACGACATCCGCGCGGTGCTGTGGGAGAAGTTCATCGCACTGAGCGCGCTGTCGGCCACCACCTCGCTGCTGCGTGCGCCGATGGGCGCCATCCTGGCCCACCCCGAGACCCGTGCGCTGCAGCGCCAACTCATCGAAGAGGCGGTGGCCGTGGCCGAGGCCGCCGGCGTGCCCCAGCGCGCCGGCCTGGTCGAGGAAGTGATGACGAAACTGGCGGCCATGCCGGCCAACTTCCGCTCGTCGATGTCTGAAGACCTCGCACGCGGCAAGCCGCTGGAACTGAACTGGCTGTCCGGCCGAGTGCATGCACTCGGCCAGCAACTGGGCGTGCCGACGCCGGCGCACAGCACGGCGTGGCGCGCGCTGGTGCTCTATGTCGACGGCCAGACGGGCGTCTGAGCGCGATGTCGAATCCGATTCCGCCGCCGCCCCCTTCACCCCCGCCGGCGCAGCCGCGCAACCCGCTGCACGGCAAGTCGCTGGAGGCCCTCCTCACCGAGCTGGTGGCGCACTACGGCTGGGACGGCCTCGCGCAGCGCGTGGCCCTGCGCTGCTTCAGCAACGAGCCCAGCGTGGGCTCCAGCCTGAAGGTGCTGCGCAAGACCCCGTGGGCGCGCGAGAAGGTGGAGAGCCTGTACCTCTTCATGCTGCGCGAGAGGCTGCGCGGTGCGCGGCGCGAGGGCCTGCCCCGTGCAGGCTCCTGAGCGCCCCCCTCAGCGCTGGATCAGGGCCTTGGGCAGCATGCCGTGCACGCCCTTGTGCCCGTTGACGCTCTGCGTGATGCGGAAGTCCACCGCCAGGCTGCACAGGGTGTAGGCGTCCTCGCGGCCGAGGCCGGCGTGCTCGCCCAGCAAGGCGATCATGTCGCGCAGCGCCATCTCCAGGGCACGGTCGAGGTCGGGGTCGGTGCCCATGGTGATCCAGTGCGTGGGCGTTTCCCCTCGCGGAAAGCTCAAGCCCTGGCCCGCGGCCCGCTTGTGCAGCACCAGTTCGAAGGTGCCCAGCAGGGCCGTCTCTATCGCGGTGACACACACCTCGCCATCCCCTTGTGCGCCGTGCCCGTCGCCGCAGGAGAAGAGGGCGCCGGGCGCGTGCACCGGCAGGTACAGGCGGGTGCCGGGGCCGAGTTCCTTGTTGTCCAGATTGCCGCCGTGCGCGCGGGGCTGGATGGTGCTGATGCGGCCCCAGTTCGGCGGTGGCGCCACGCCCATCACGCCGAAGAACGGGTGCAGCGGCAGCGCCAGGCCCCAAGGCAGCAAGGCGACGCCCCGCTCGCGATCGAGCGGGATGTTGAGGTGCCGGTAGGCCTGGAAATCGTCGGGCAGGGTGCCCGCCAAGGGGCGGATCACGTTGTAGCCCCAGTCCTGCCGCAGCTGCACGTCGATGATGCGCACCTCCAGCACGTCGCCCGGCATCGCGCCTTCCACCGCAACGGGGCCGGTCAGGATGTGCCCGGGCATGGCCATGGGCAGGCGGGCGTGGATGTCCAGCAGCTCCGGCGGCACGTGGAAGCCTGCCGGCGGCAGCACCGCGCTGCCGCCGCTGACCGTCGCGACCGTGAAGCGCTGGCCGCTGGCCACGGTCAGCGCCGGCTTCAGGCTGGCATCGAAGAAGCCCCAGTGGCAGGTTTCGACGCTGGCAGGCAGGTGGGGCAGGGTGCTCATGGCCTGCATGATGAGGCCGGGCCGGCGGCCCCGTTCCCTCGCCCGGTTCTTCGGCGCGCTGCCCGGCGGCGCCACGGGCACGCGCTGGCCTGTGCGGTGCACACGGGTTTCGCCTTACCAGTCTTCCTTCACGCTCAGCACCGCGGCGCGGCCCGAGGCGCGGCGCGCGCTGAAGGCCGCGGTGGCGGTGCCGGCGGCCAGCACCGCCAGCGCCAGCAGCGCCAGCCGGCCCCAGGGCAGCACGAGTTCCATGGTCCAGTGGAAGCTCTGCGGGTTCACCACGAACACCAGCACCATGCTCACCGCCACGCCCAGCACCAGGCCCACCAGCGTGCCGGCGGCCACCCAGGCGCCGGCCTCGCCGGCCACCACGCCCACCACCTGGCGGCGCGTGAGGCCCAGGTGCGCGAGCAGGCCGAACTCCTTGCGCCGCGCCAGCACCTGCGCCGAGAGGCTGGCCGCGATGCCGA
Organism: Rubrivivax rivuli; assembly: GCF_004016505.1. Taxonomy (GTDB): domain Bacteria; phylum Pseudomonadota; class Gammaproteobacteria; order Burkholderiales; family Burkholderiaceae_C; genus Rubrivivax; species Rubrivivax rivuli. Next base: position 447,525 of record NZ_SACR01000004.1, read on the forward strand.
TGAGCCCGATGGCAATCGCCACGGCCTGCAGGTAGTAGGTGACGGCGAAGCTGCGGTCGAAGATGCGCAGCGAGAGCTGGCGCAGCTCGCTCGCGCTGGCGAACTCCAGCATGGCCGGGTCGGGCAGCAGGGCGCGCAGCGCGTCCTGCACGGCGGCGGGGCTGGCGCCGGGCGCCAGCCACAGCGCCAGGTCGTTCAAGCGATCGTCTTTCGTCAAGCGGCGGTAGTCGCCTTCGGCCATCACCACGGCGCCGAACTGGCGCGCGTAGTCGCGCCAGACACCGCGCACGCGCACCGGCACCTGCTGGCCGGCCAGCGGCAGCGTGAGGCGGCTGCCGGCTTGCGCGCCGTAGAGCGCGACCATCGCCTCGCTGACGAACACGCCCACCTCGCCGGGCCGCACCACAGCGGGCGGCAGCGGCGCCTCCAGCAGCGGCAGCGCGTCTTGCGGTGAGGCCAGTTCGCGCGCGATCAGGCTCACGGCGGGGCGGTCGGGCGCCATCTGCAGCGCGCGGGTGCGCGAGGCCAGCACACGCTCCACGCCCGGCACGGCGGCGGCGCGTTGCGCGAAATCGGGCGGCAGCCAGGCCTGCTCGGCGCTGGCGCCGCTGCCGGCGCTGCGCGCGTACAGGTCGGCCGGCAGCACGCTGGCCAGCCACTGCGTGACGCCGTCGCGGAAGCTGGCCACCATCACCGTGAGCGCCACGCTCAGCGCCAGGCTGGCGACCACGCCGGCCACCGCGGCGGTGGCGGTGCGGCGCTGGAAACGCGCGCGCTGCAGCGCCAGCAGCGGCAGCGCGCCCAGCGTGGCGCGCCGTGCCGGGCCCACCCCGGCCAGCAGCGCGTGCACGACGGCCGGCACCAGGGCCACGCCGCCCAGCAGCAGCGCGGCCACGCCCACGTAGGCCGCCAGCGGCAGGCCGAAGAGCGGCGGCAGGAAGGCCGCGCCGGTGCCCAGCGCCAGCAGCGCCAGCCCCGGCCACGCGGGCGGCGCGCTGCCGCCTGGGGTGCCCAGGCCCTTCAAGGCCTGCGCGGGTGACAGGGCCTCGGCCTGCCGCGCCGGCCACCACCCACCCAGCACCGCCGAGACCGTGCCCAAGGCGCCGAAGACCAGCGTGCCGGCCACGCCCACCTGCAGCGGGGGCACGATGCCGGGGAAGTAACCGCCGCCCAGATCCCCCGCCAGGAAACGCAGCGCCGCCGCGGCCAGGCCGGCGCCGGCCAGCAGGCCCAGCACGCTGCCCGCGGCGCCCAGCAGCGCGCACTCGGCCAGCACCCACCGCCGGCGTTCGGCCGCCGTGAGCCCCAGCACGCCCAGCAGCGCGAAGGCCGGTGTGCGCTGCGCCACGCTGAGCGAGACCACGCTGAAGACGAGGAAGGCGCCAACGAACAAGGCCACCAGCGCCAGCACCGTGAGGTTCACGCGGTAGGCGCGGCTGAGGTTGCTGACACGCTGCTCGGTGTCGTCGGCGGCGCGCGCCTGCACGCCCGCGGGCAGCTCGGTGCGCCGCAGCCAATCGGCACGTTCGACACCCGGCTGCAGGCGCACGTCGATGCGCGACAGCCGCCCGATCTGCCCGAAAGCCGCCTGCGCGCCGGCCAGGTCCATCACCACCAGCGCCGTGCCGCCGGCACCGGTGGTGCCAGCCACGCGCAGCGGCACCCAGCGGGTGCCGGCCTGCAGCTTCAGCGTGCCGCCCTCGGGCTGCCCGGTGGCGCTGCGCGCACTCGGGTTGGGGAAGGCGGCGCCGGGGTCGAGGAAGACCAGGCGGTCTTCGCCCTCGGCGGACTTGGGCATCAGCGCCGGGGCCAGGGGCGCGGCGCGCAGCAGGTCCAGGCCGAGCACGCGCACAGGGATTCGGCCGCTGCTGCGCAGGCCTTCGAGTGCGGGGGCGCTGGCCGATGAGGCTGCAGCTGCCGGGCCTTGCGCATAGGTGTCGACCTCCAGCACCGGGCTGGCCAGCGCCACGTCGGGGTCGGTGGCGATGCGGTCGAAGAGGCTGTCATCGAAACCCTCGCGCGCGCCGCGCAGCGTGAGGTCGGGCTCGCCGTTGGCGGTGCGCACCGCGGCGCTGAACTCGGCCAGCGCGCTCTGGTTGATCAGGTGCACCGAGTAGGCCAGGGCCACGCCCAGTGCCACGGCGAGCAGGGCCACGCCGTGGCGCCACGGGTGGTGGCGCCACTCGCGCAGCGCCAGCAGCCAGAAGAGACTTTTCACGCGCGCAGGCTCATGCGGGCTGCACACCGGCCGGCGTGAGCCGCAGCACGCGGTCGGCCCGCGCGGCGGCGGCCTGGCTGTGTGTCACCAGCAGGCAGGCCGCGCCGGTGGCGCGCACCTCGTTACGCAGCAGGTCGAGCACGCGCGTGGCGGTGTCGGGGTCGAGGTTGCCGGTGGGCTCGTCGGCCAGGATCAGCCCCGGCGCGTGCGCCACCGCGCGGGCGATGGCCACACGCTGCAACTGCCCGCCCGAAAGCTGCGCTGGCAGCCTGTCACCCAGGCCCTGCAGGCCCACCGCGGCCAGCAGCGTGTTCACCCGCGCCGCATCGCTGCGGCCCAGCAGGCGCAGCGGCAGGCTCACGTTCTCGGCCACCGTCAGGTGCGGCAGCACGTGGAAGGCCTGGAAGACGAAACCCAGCTGCTCGCGGCGCAGGCGCGCGCAGCCGTCTTCGCCCAGCGTGGCCAGGTCGGTGCCTGCGATCAGCACCCGCCCGGTGTCGGCGCGGTCCAGCCCCGCGATGCAGTTCAGCAGCGTGCTCTTGCCCACGCCCGATTCGCCGAGCAGGGCCACGAATTCACCCCGCGGCAGGTGCAGGTTCAAGTCGTGGAAGACGGGGGTGTCGCCGTAGCGTTTGCCCAGGGAGTTCAGTTGCAGCATGAGCGTCGGATGATGCCGCAGCGGGCCTGCCCCTCGGGGGCTGCGTGCTATCGTGAACGCAGCCCGTGAAGAGGGGCGTCAACCAAGGTTTCTGAGCATGGCTTACCAGATCGATTTGTCGGGCCGCGTGGCCCTGGTCACCGGCGCTTCCAGCGGCCTGGGCGCGCAGTTCGCCAAGACCCTGGCCGCCGCCGGCGCGGGCGTGGTGCTGGCCGCGCGCCGCGTGGAGCGGCTGAAGACGCTCCGCGCCGAGATCGAGGCCGCGGGCGGCGACGCGCACGTGGTGGGCCTGGACGTCACCGACCCCACCAGCATCGCCGCCGCCGTGGCCCATGCCGAGACCGAGATGGGCGGCATCGACATCCTCGTCAACAACTCCGGCGTGGGCAGCACGCAGAAGCTCACCGATGTCACCCCCGAGAGCTACGACGAGGTGATGGCCGTCAACACGCGTGGCGCGTTTTTCGTCGCACAAGCCGTGGCCAAGCGCATGATCGCGCGCGCCAAGGGTCAGGCGCCGGGCGTCTATACGGGCGGGCGCATCGTCAACGTGGCCTCGATGGCGGCGCTGCAGGTCATGCCGCAGCTGGGCGTGTATTGCATGAGCAAGGCCGCCGTGGTGCACATGACGCGCGCGATGGCGCTGGAGTGGGGCCGCCACGGCATCAACGTCAATGCGATCTGCCCCGGCTACATCGACACCGAGATCAACCACCACGTCTGGCAGACCGAAGGCGGCCAGAAGATGGTCAAGGGCTTCCCGCGCCAACGCGTGGGCCAGCCGCAGGACCTGGACGCGCTGCTGATGATGCTGTGCGCCAACGAGAGCCATTTCATCAACGGCGCGGTGATTTCCGCCGACGACGGCCAGGGCCTCTGAAGGTGCCCCCAAGCTCGCTGACGCTCGCTACCCCCCGAGGGGGCCGTCCGCCAGCGGCCCGGCCCAGCCGGTTCCGCGGCGGGAAACTTGATCAACAGCCATGAGAACCCTCTCACCCCTCGAAGCCCGCGTGCTGGGCGTGCTGGTGGAGAAGCAGGCCACCGTGCCTGACACCTACCCGCTCAGCCTGAATGCGCTGGTGGCCGGTTGCAACCAGAAGACCGCACGCAACCCGGTCATCGAGGCCACCGAGGCCGAGGTGCTGGTGGCCCTCGAAGGCCTGAAGAGCCTGAGCCTGGTCTTTGAAGGCAGCGGCAGCCGCGTCGTGAAGTTCGAGCACAACGCGGCGCGCGTGCTGCAGGTGCCCGGCGCGGCCGTGGCGCTGCTGGCCGTGCTGATGCTGCGCGGCCCGCAGACCGCGGCCGAGCTGCGTTTGAACACCGAGCGCTTGCACCGTTTTGCCGACATCTCGTCGGTGGAAGGTTTCCTCGAAGAGCTGGCGGCCAAGCCCGAGCCCATGGCGATCAAGCTGAACCGCGCGCCGGGCGAGCGCGAGGCGCGCTGGGCCCAGCTGCTGTGCGGCGAAGTGGCACAGCCCGCCGGCAGCGTGGCGCGCTCGGCGGCCGACGAGATGGCCAGCGCCGGCGTGGGCGCGGCGGAGTTCTCGGCGCTGCGTGCCGAGCAGACGCGCCTGGCCGCCGAGGTGGCCGAGCTCAAGGCCCTGGTGCAGCGCCTGGCGCGTGAGCTGGGCGTGGAGTGAGCCCCATGCGATTCGAACTGCCTGCCGAGAAGAAGCTCGTGCACGAGCTGGTGATGCCGCTGCGCTGGGGCGACATGGACGCCATGGGCCACATCAACAACACCTTGTACTTCCGGTACATGGAGGTCTGCCGGCTCGACTGGATCTTCGCCCAGGGCGGCAGCACCGACCTCAGCGGCCAGGGGCCGATCATCATCAACGCCTTCTGCAACTTCCTGCGCCAGCTCGCATTTCCGGGCGACATCCGCGTGACGATGTTCGTGGCGAACCCGGGCCGCAGCAGCTTCGAGACTTACCACACCATCGAGCGCACCGACGAGCCGGGCGTGGTCTACGCCGAGGGCGGCGCGCGCACCGTGTGGACCGATTACGCCGCCAAGAAGTCGGCGCCCATGCCCGACTGGTTCCGCGCCAAGCTCGCCTGACCGAACGCCCGCCGCCATGCCTTTGCCCGCCCGCCGTGCCTGGGTGCACGAGGCCATCCGCCGCATCGAGGCCGACTACCAGCGCTCGGCCGACACCCACCTCATCCCCGTGTCGCTGCCCGGCTTCGCCGGCATCACGCTGTACCTGAAGGACGAGAGCAGCCACCCCACGGGCAGCCTGAAGCACCGGCTGGCGCGCAGCCTCTTCCTCTTCGCGCTGTGCAACGGCTGGCTGCACGCGGGCAGCACCGTGGTGGAGGCCAGCAGCGGCAGCACCGCCGTGAGCGAGGCCTACTTCGCGCGGCTGCTGGGCCTGCCCTTCATCGCCGTGATGCCGCGGCACACCAGCCCGCAGAAGATCGCCGCCATCCAGTTCCACGGCGGCCAGTGCCACCTGGTGGACGACCCGCGTGCCATCTACAGCGAAAGCGCGCGCCTGGCGCAGGAGCGCGGCGGCCACTTCATGGACCAGTTCACCTACGCCGAACGGGCCACCGACTGGCGCGCCAACAACAACATCGCCGAGAGCATCTACACGCAGATGCGGCGCGAGCCGCACGCTTGCCCGGCCTGGATCGTGGCCAGCGCCGGCACCGGCGGCACGCTGGCCACCATCGGCCGCTACGTGCAGCACTGCAGGCACGCCACGCGCGTGTGCGGCGCCGATGCCGAGCGCAGCGTGTTCTTCGACCACTACCTCAGCGGCGACGCCACGCTCACGCGGGCCGAGGGTTCGCGCATCGAAGGCATCGGCCGCCCACGCGTGGAGGCGTCTTTCGTACCCGGCGTGCTGGATGCGATGGTGCAGGTGCCCGACCTCTGGAGCCTGGCCGCGATGCATGCGCTCAGCGTGCGCCTGGGCCGGCGCGTGGGCGGCAGCACGGGCACCAACCTCATTGCCGCGCTGGCCTGCGCTCAGGCCCTGCGGGCCGCGGGCGAGCAGGGCGCCATCGTCACGCTGCTGTGCGACCGAGGCGAGCTCTACGCCCACAGCTACCACGATCAAGCTTGGCTCGCCGCCAACGGCCTGGCTTGTGGTGACGAGGCGCGTGCCGTCGATGAACTCATCGAACACGGCCGCTGGCCGCAGGCGCTGCAGCACAGCTGGCGCCTGGCCGGCGAGCTCGCGCCGGCCGGCTGAACCCGCCGCTGTGCTTCAGCCCGGCACGGCGCTGTAGGGCCCGCCCTGCACCAGCGCGCGCTGGTAGGCCGGCCGCGCGTGGATGCGCTCCAGCCAGGCCGTGATGTGCGGGTGGCTGGCCCCCAGGCCCACGCGCTCGGCGGCGGCTTCCAGCGGGTAGCTCATCTGCACGTCGGCGGCGCTGAATTCAGCCCCTGCGAACCAGGGCTGCGCGGCGAGGGTGCTTTCGATGAAAGCCAGCTGCCCCGTGATGTTGGGCATGAGGAAACTCTGGCCCACCTGGTCGGCCACGCCCTTCATGATGGGCTTGATGAAAAAGGGCACCGGCGCGCTGCGCACCTTGTCGAAGACCAGCTTCATCAGCAGGAAGGGCATGGCGCTGCCTTCGGCGAAGTGCAGCCAGTAGGTGAACTGCCGGCGCTCGGCGGTGCCGGCGGCGGGGCGCAGGCGGCCGGCGCCGTGGGTGTCGAGCAGGTACTCGATGATGGCGCCCGATTCGGCCACCGTGATGTCGCCGTCGGTGATGACGGGGCTCTTGCCCAGCGGGTGCACCTGCTTCAGCTCGGGCGGTGCCAACAGCGTCTTGCGGTCGCGCGCGTAGCGTTTCACCGTGTAGGGCAGGCCCAGTTCTTCCAGCAGCCACAGCAGGCGCTGCGAGCGCGAGTTTTCGAGATGGTGGACGGTGATCATGGCCGTGATGATGCCTCGGTGGCCCGGGCCGCTTCGGCCTGGATGTCTTGCAGGGTGGCGGGCCGCTCGGGGGTGGCGAGGAAACGCTCTTCGGCGAGCGCGAAATCGGGGTCGAGTTTCAATGCGGCCAGGAAAGCCTCGCGCGCATCGGCGAAACGGTTCTCGGCCAGGGCCTGCAGCCCGCGCGCGAAGCGGGCGTAGGCCTCCCAGTTGCGCGTGTGCACGGTGTCCACCGCGGCGGGGCGGTCGCGGATGTCGAGCAGGTCGAGGATGCCGTGCACGATGCGCTTCTGCAGCACGAAGAACTCGGCCTGCAGGCCCTCGGCCTCGGTCTGGCCGATGAGGCGGCCCCGCGGCACGTCGGTGGTGGCACTGTTGATGCGGTAGCGGCCCGAGCCTGGACCGGCCGGGCCCGGCGCGTTGTAGACCGAGCCGGCCACCAGCGTGCCCGCGCCCAGCAGCCGGCCCGGGCGCGCGGCGGTGGCAGGGTTTACCAAATCGCTGGCCGACAGGCGCAGCTCTTGCGCCAGCAGTTCGATCTTCTCGCGCTCCAGCACCGTGAGGGCGGGCACGCGCGCCAGGTCGACGGCGATCATCGAGACCACGGCGCGGTTGAAGCTGGCGGCGGGTGCGGGCGCAGGCGCAGTGCCCGGCGCAGGCGCCGGGCCGCGGATGTCGAAGGGCAGCACGGCCACGTGCAGGCGGTCGGTGCGCAGGGCGCCCAGCTGGGCTTCTGACGCCGCAGCCCGCTGCACGAAGCGGCGTGCGGCCTCTCGGTCGAGCAGCGTCAGGTGGCCGCGCACCTGGCGCGCGCGCGGCAAGGTGCTGGGCGCCAGCGCGGCATAGCGCCGCCAGGCGGCGATGGCGCCTTCCACGTCGTTGGCCAGCAGCGCGCGTGCACCTTGCAGGTACTGCGCTTGCAAGGCCTGCGCTTGCGCCGGGCTCATGGGCGGGGCCGGCGCATCCATCAGGCCCAGGCGCTGCAGCAGCGGTGCCAGACCCAGTTGCGTGGCCACGCTGGCGCAGCCCAGCAGCCCGGTGCTGCCCGCGGCCAGCGCGGTGGTGGCCAGCAGCAGGCCGGTGCGGCGGCGGCCGGGGTCGAAGTCCTTGGCGGCGGTGTTGGTGTGCATGCGCGGTGTCAAGCCTGCCCCGAGAGCAGCCGGTGCACGAGGTCGGGCGTGCTGGCCGCGCCCGTCTTGCGCATCAGCCGCGCGCGGTACACGTCCACCGTGCGTGGGCTGATGGCCAGGCGCTTGCCGATGAGCTTGCTGGTCAGCCCGTCGATCAGCAGCGCGGCGATCTCGCGCTCGCGCGGCGTCAAGTCCAGCGTCAGCACGCGGCGGGCCGAGAGATCCTCGAAGGCCCAGATGCCGGCGGCGTGGGGGTCGCCGGGCTGCAGCGCACGGCCGCTGACGTGGCACCAGAACAGCTCGCCGCCGCCTTCGGCCGAGCCCAGGCGCTTCATCACGCGTTCGTCGGCGTAGCGGCCCTGGGCATCGAGCTGCGCGCTGATGCGCTGCCCGGTGCGGTGGAACTCGTCGGGCGTGGGGTAGAGGATCTCGAAGCTCTGGCCGATGAGCTGCTCGCGCGTGGCGCGGAACATCGCCAGCAGCTCGGCGTTGCAGTCGATCATCAGCCGCTGGCGCGACAGCACCAGGCCGATGGGCGCCAGCTCGAAGGCGGCGCGGTAGTCCAGCGCTGCAGGGGCGACGGCCGACACCGTGTTCAGAGCAGCGCGTAGGTGGTGGTGGCGTGCGCGGCCAACTCATCGGCGGCGCTGATGATCTGCATCTCGCCGAAGACCAGGCTGCGGCCCATGCGCAGCACCCGTGCCACCACGCGCACCGCGCCGCCGCCGCCCGAGACGGGGCGCAGGAAGCTCGTCTGCAGCTGCACCGTGGTCATGGGCTTGAAGCCGCCGAGCTTGGTCATCACGGCCAGCACCATGGCGGTGTCGCAGGCGGCCATCATGGTCTGGCCGCAGAGCACACCGCCTTCGTGCACGTGCTTGGGCGTCACGGGCAGGGCCAGCGTCACTTCGCCCGCGCGGGCTTCGATCACGCGCAGGTCGAGTTCACGCACCCAGGGCGCGAACACGTGGCCCAGTGCGCTGGTGAGCATTTCCACGTCGGCGAAGGACGCGTGCGGGTCGTGCGGGGCTGGGCTGGCCATGGTGTGAAGGACTCCGTGCAGACCGGGGCCCCACCCTGGTGGGAAGGCCTTAGGCGATTGTACGTAGCGGCCCTTGTCGCGCCCCCGGTGTACGCTCGGTGGCGGTGCCCCGTGAGGCCCCCTGCAACCAAGGAAACGAGCGCATGAACAAGATCTACCCCAGCGCCGCCGCGGCCCTGGACGGCATCGTGCACGACGGCATGCTGATCGCCGTGGGTGGCTTCGGCCTGTGCGGCATTCCCGAGACGCTGACCGACGCGCTGTGCGCCACGGGCGTCAAGGGCATCACCGCCATCAGCAACAACGCCGGCACCGACGGCCACGGCCTGGGCAAGCTGCTGCAGACGCGCCAGATCAAGAAGATGATCAGCAGCTACGTCGGCGAGAACAAGGAGTTCGAGCGCCAGTACCTGGCTGGCGAGCTGGAACTGGAGTTCACACCCCAGGGCACGCTGGCCGAGAAGCTGCGGGCCGGCGGCGCCGGCATCCCGGCCTTCTACACGCGCACCGGGGTCGGCACGCTGGTGGCCGAAGGCAAGGAGGCGCGCGAGTTCGACGGCCAGACCTACATCCTCGAGCGCTCGCTCGTGCCCGACGTGAGCTTCGTGCACGCCTGGAAGGCCGACCACGCCGGCAACCTCGTCTTCCGCCTGACCGCCCGCAACTTCAACCCCGCGGCGGCCATGGCCGGCAAGATCACCGTGGTGGAGGTGGAAGAGCTCGTGCCCACCGGCAGCCTGAAGCCCGACGAGATCCACCTGCCGGGCATCTACGTGCACCGCATCGTGCACGTGCCCGACGGCCCGAAGTACATCGAGAAGCGCACCATCACCGAGAAGAGCGGAGTCTGACCATGCCCTGGACCCACGACCAAATGGCCGCCCGCGCGGCCCATGAGCTGGAAGACGGCTTCTACGTCAACCTCGGCATCGGCCTGCCCACGCTGGTGGCCAACTTCGTGAACCCGGCCATCGAGGTGTGGCTGCAGAGCGAAAACGGCATGCTCGGCATCGGCCCCTTCCCGACCGAAGACGAGGTCGACCCCGACCTCATCAACGCCGGCAAGCAGACCGTCACCACCATCCCCGGCAGCAGCATCTTCGGCAGCCACGACAGCTTCGCGATGATCCGTGGCGGCAAGATCAACCTCAGCATCCTGGGCGCCATGCAGGTCAGCGAGCAGGGCGACCTGGCGAATTGGATGATCCCCGGCAAGATGGTCAAGGGCATGGGCGGCGCCATGGACCTGGTGGCCGGCGTGAAGCGCGTGATCGTGCTGATGGAGCACGTGGCGCGCAAGAAAGACGGCTCGGGCTTCGAGCTGAAGATCCTGCCGCAGTGCACGCTGCCGCTGACGGGCGTGGGCGTGGTCAACCGCATCATCACCGACCTGGCGGTGATGGACGTCACCCCGGCCGGCCTGAAGGTGGTGGAACTGGCCCCGGGCGTGACGCGCGAAGAGCTGCAGGCCAAGACCGGCGTGCCGCTGCAGTGAGGCAGCGCGCGGCGCGGGCCGCACTGGCGGCGCTGCTGCTGGCGCTGGCGGGCTGTGCGCAGCCGCCGGTCGCGCCTGTCGCGGCCGTCGCGCCTGTTGTTCACGCGCCTGCCATGGTGGCGGCCGCACCCGCCGCCGCCGCTTCGGAAGCCTTTCCCGCCGCCCAGCCCGAGCGCCCCTCGGGCTGGGTCGACAAACCCGGCTGGACCGCGCAGCGCCAGATGGTGGCCGCGGCCAACCCGCTGGCCACCGAAGCGGGCCACGAGATCCTGCGCGCCGGCGGTTCGGCGCTGGATGCCGCTGTGGCCGTGCAGATGGTGCTGACGCTGGTGGAGCCGCAGAGCAGCGGCATCGGCGGCGGCGCCTTGCTGATGCACTTCGACGGCCAGCGCACCGAAGCCTGGGACGGCCGCGAAACCGCGCCGGCCGGCGCCACCGAGCGGATGTTTGTCGGGCCCGACGGACAGCCCTTGCCCTATGCCAGCGCCGTGTTCGGCGGCCGCGCCGTGGCCGTGCCCGGCGTGGTGAAGATGCTGGAGGCCGCGCACCGCCAGCACGGCCGGCTGCCCTGGGCGCGGCTGATGGCGCCCGCCATCCGCCTGGCCGAAGGCGGCTTTGCCATCAGCCCGCGCCTGCACACGCTGCTGCAGGCCGACCGCCTGCTGCGGCGTGATCCCATCGCCCGCGCCCACTACTACGGCGCCGACGGCAACGCCTTGCCCATCGGCCATGTGCTGCGCAACCCGGCGCTGGGCCGCGTGCTGCGCGCCATCGCCGCGCAGGGCAGCGCCGGCCTGCACACGGGGCCGGTGGCGGCCGACGTGCTGGCGCGCGTCAACACCCACAGCGTGCCCGGCACGCTGAGCGCTGACGACCTGGCCGGCTACAAGCCGCTGCAGCGCGAGCCGCTGTGCACGCTGTGGCGCGAGGTCTACCGCGTCTGCGGCTTCCCGCCGCCCTCATCGGGCCACCTGGCCATGCTGCAGGTGCTGGGCATGATGGAAGCCGGCCCGCCCGCGCGTTTGCAGGGCCCGCCGGGCCAGGCCGTGCCTGACGTGGATTGGCTGCACCGCTACATCGAGGCCACGCGCCTGGCCTACGCCGACCGGGCGCTGTATGTCGCCGACCCGGCCTTTGCCACCGCACCCGGCGGCGACTGGGCCACGCTGCTGAGCCCGGCCTACCTCGCGCAGCGCGCGGCGCTCATCGGCCCCCAGCGCGCGCCGCAGGTGGAGGCCGGCCGCCCCGCCGGCGTGGCGCCGCTGGCGCTGGGGCCGATGGCCGATCAACCTTCGCACGGCACCAGCCACGTCAGTGTGGTGGACGCACAGGGCCGCGCGGTGGCGCTGACCGGCAGCGTCGAATCGGCCTTCGGCGCGCGGGTGATGAGCGACGGCGGCACCGGCCTTGCCGGCGGTTTCCTGCTGAACAACCACATGACCGATTTCGCGCTGGCCCCCACCGACGCCCAGGGCCGCCCGGTGGCCAACCGCATCCAGCCCGGCAAGCGCCCGCGCTCCAGCATGAGCCCGACGCTGGTCTTCGATGCCAAGACCGGTCAACTGTTGATGACTGTCGGCTCGCCCGGCGGCAGCTTCATCATCCACTTCACCGGCCGCACGCTGCTGGGCACGCTGGCCTGGGGCCTGGACGCGCAACGCGCCATCGACCTGCCGCACTTCGGCAGCACCGGCGGGCCGGTGTGGCTGGAGAAGGGGCGTTTCCCGGCCGCCACGGTGCAGGCGCTGCGCGAGCGTGGCCACAACGTGCAGGAGACCGAACTCACCAGCGGCCTGCAGGCCGTGCAGCGCCGCCCAGGTGGCGGCTGGTTCGGCGCCGCGGATCCGCGGCGCGAGGGCATCGTGCTGGGGGATTGAGCGCGCTCAGCGCTGCTTCAGTGCCAGCGCGGCCTCACGCACGAGTTCCGGCCCGCGGTAGATCAGCCCGGTGTAGATCTGCACAAGGTCGGCCCCCGCCTGCAGCTTGCTGCGCGCATCGGCCCCGCTCATCACACCGCCCACGCCGATGATGGGGTAGCCCGCGCCCAGCGCTGCGCGCAACTGCGCGATGACGCGGTTGCTCGCGGCCAGCACCGGCGCGCCGCTCAGGCCGCCAGTTTCCTCGGCGTGCTGCAGGCCCTGCACGGCCTCGCGCGAGAGCGTGGTGTTGGTGGCGATCACGCCGTCGATGCCGTTCTTCTGCAGCGTGGCGGCGATCACGCCGACCTGCGCTTCATCGAGATCGGGCGCGATCTTCACGAACATCGGCACCCGGCGCCCGTGCTGCTGCGAGAGCTGCTCGCGCCGCGCCTGCAGCGCCGAAAGCAGCGCGTCCAGCGCCTCGTCGCTTTGCAATGCGCGCAGGTTCTTGGTGTTGGGGCTGCTGATGTTCACCGTCACGTAGTCGGCGTGGGCATAGACGCCGTCCAGGCCGAGCAGGTAGTCGTCCACCGCACGCTCGATGGGCGTGGCCGCGTTCTTGCCGATGTTCAGGCCCAGCAAACCACCGGCATCGCGGAAGCTGCGCGCGCGCTGCACGTTGGCGATGAAGCTCTGCAGGCCTTCGTTGTTGAAGCCCAGGCGGTTGATCAGCGCGTCGCGCGCCGGCAAGCGGAACATGCGCGGCTTGGGGTTGCCCGGCTGGCCCAGCGGCGTGACCGTGCCCACCTCGATGAAGCCGAAGCCCATCGCGCCCAGGCCGTCGATGCAGCGGCCGTTCTTGTCCAGCCCGGCGGCCAGGCCCACGCGGTTGGGGAAGCGCAGGCCCGCCACGGTGACGGGGTCGTCCACGCGCTGCTGTTGCCACAGGCACATCGCCGGTGTGTTCTGCAGCTTGGCGATGCTGCCCAGGGTGAGATCGTGGGCGGCTTCCGGGTCCAGGCCGAAAAGGAAGGGGCGGGTGAGGGCGTAGGGCAGCAGCGACATGGGGCGGGATTCTCTCAGCCGTCGCGATAATCCGCCGCCATGACACAAGACGAACTCAAGGCCCTGGTCGGGCAGGCGGCGCTGGCGCACGTGGTGCCCGGCGAACTGGTGGGCGTGGGCACGGGCAGCACCGTCAACCACTTCATCGACGCTCTGGCCGGCATGAAAGACCGCATCGCCGGCGCCGTGAGCAGCAGCGATGCCAGCACCGCGCGCCTGCTGGCCCACGGCATCCGCGTGCTCGACGCGGCCGAGGTGACGCAACTGCCCGTGTACATCGACGGCGCCGACGAGATCGACGGTCGCGGCCACATGGTCAAGGGCGGCGGCGCGGCGCTCACGCGCGAGAAGATCGTGGCCGACCTGGCGGAGCGTTTCGTGTGCATCGCCGACGCCAGCAAGCAGGTGGCGGTGCTGGGCGGCTTCCCCTTGCCGGTGGAGGTGATCGCGATGGCCGCGCCGCGGCTGGTGCGGCGTTTCGCGGCGCTGGGTGGCAGCGCCACGCTGCGCCTGAAGGCCGACGGCCAGCCGCTGCTCACCGACAACGGCCACCCGCTGCTCGACGTGCGCGGCCTGCAGATCACCGACCCGCTGGCGATGGAGGCCGAGATCAGCCAGTGGCCCGGTGTCGTGACTTGCGGCATCTTCGCGCGCCACCGCGCCAGCCTGTGCCTGCTGGGCACCCCCGCCGGCGTGCAGACGCTGGTGTTCTAATCGGGGCACTTTTCGCCCCCATCCAAGGACCCGCTTTGGCCAAACCCAACTATTCCTTCGAGAAGCGCCAGCGCGAGCTGGCCAAGAAGAAAAAGAAAGAAGAGAAGGAGAAGGAAAAGGCCGCCCGCAAGGCTGCGGGCCTGCCGCCGATGGCCGACGAGCCCGAGGCGGACGACGAAGGCGGTGAAGGCAACGAGGCTGCCGGCCCGGCCAACCCGGCCTGACGGCCCCCCGGCCGGGCTCAGCCGGCGTCGGCCGGCAGGCCCGTGGCCTGCCGTGCCGCGCGCACGCGCCAACGGCCCGGGTCGATGGCATCCACCAAGTCTTGTTCCAGCGGCCACGGCGCGCCACTGGCTTGTGCGGCGACCAACTGCGCCAGCAGCGGCGCCAGCGTGAGCCCGCGTGCGCCCAGGGCCGTGAGCACGAAGAGCCCGGGCTCGCGCGGCAGCAGCCGGGCTTGATCGAGGCGCTGGCCGGCCGGCATCTGCAGGGCGGGCAGCGCGCCGCAGATCGGCAGGCGGTCGTCGGTGTGCAGGCGCCAGCCGGTGCGGCCTGACAGCGGCGCGCCGGGCGCGGGCTGCAGGCCGGTCAGGCGCTGCAGGCGTTCCAGGTTGTGGTGGTGGTCTTCGTCACGCAGTGTGGGCGCACCGGGCTCGCCGGCTTCGCGCGTGGCGCCGCACAGCACCGCACCGGGCAGGGGGATGGCGTAACCGTCACCGGCCACCGGCAGCCGCAGCGTGTGCGCCGCAGCGAACTGCGTGACCTGCCCGCGGGTGTGCCGCAGCGGCCAGGGGGGGTGGCCCAGCGGGGCCAGCAGGCCCTGGGCCTGCGCGGCGTTGCACAGCACCACGGCATCGGCCTCGGCCAGCAACTGGCCTTGGTCATCCAGCAACTGCCACGCGGCCGGTGATGCTGGCGCACGTCGCAGGGCGTGCACTGGCACGCCCGTGCGCAGCGTGATGCGCGGACTGGCCAGCGCCCACTGCACCCAGGCCGCGGGCGCCACCCAGCCGCCCGCCGGGTAGTGCCAGGCCGGGGCCGGCAGGGGCAAGCCGGCCATTGCGCTGGCAGCATCGGCCGACAGCACGTCCACGTAGCCGGGGGGCAGACCGGTGCGCTGCAGCATCGCCTGCAGCGCGGGCAGGCCGCCCGCGCGCGCGTCCAGCCGCAGCAGGCCCTGGGCCGCGCCGGGCACGCCTTGCGCCACGGCCTCCGCGTGCGTGGCGTGGGCCTGCAGCGCGGCGGCGCGGAACAGGCGCGCGTACGGCCCGTCGTCGGCGTTGACGGTGCCGTGGAAGAGGCCACCCGGGTTGCCCGAGGCCTCTTGCGCCGGGGCGGCGTGGCGCTCCAGCACCGTCACCTGCCAGCCGGCCTGGGCCAGCGCCTGCGCCGTGGCCGCGCCGGCCAGGCCCGCACCCACCACCACCGCGCGGCGGCCGGCCACCGCGCAGGCCGGCGGGCGGTGGAGCGTGTGGCGGGGCGCGTAGTCGGCCAGCGTGATGTCGCGCTTGCCGCCGGTGCCCGCGGCCAGGCGGGGCACGAAGCCGGCGCTGGCCAGGTGTTCCCGCAGGGCGCTGGCGGCGCTCCAGGTGGCGGCGGTGGCCCCGGGCGCGGCGTGGGCGGCCAGCGCCTTCATCACCCTGGGCTCCCACATCGCGGGGTTGCGCGCCGGGGCGAAGCCGTCGAGGTAGAGGGCGTCGGCCTGCAGCCGCAGCGCCGGCAGCACCTGGCCGATGTCGCCGAAGGCCAGCAGCAGCTGCACACGCCCGCCCTCGAAGGCCCGGCGGTGCAGGTTGGGCACCAGCGGCGGCCAGGCGGCCAGCAGCTGCGCGGCCAGCTCGGGCAGGTCGCTGTGCGCGTGCACGCGCGCCAGGTCGGCGGCGCTGAGCGGGTGCTTTTCGATGGACACGAAGAACAGCCGCTCGCAGCGCTGCGGGTCTTCGCGCCAGGCCTGCCAGGTGGCCAGGAAGTTGTGCCCCAGGCCGAAGCCGCTTTCCAGCACCACGAACTGCGCGCGCCCGGCCCAGCGGCCGGGCAGGCCGTTGCCCTGCTGGAAGACGTGGCGCGCCTGCTGCAGCGCACCGGCCTGGGGGTGGTAGATGTCGTCGTACAGCGGCGAGCGCGGCACGGCGGCGGCGTGGCTGCCGAAGTCGACCTCGGCGGCCTCGATCGGGGCGGTCTTCACGCGCGCAGGCCGGGCCTGGCTCAGGCCGCCGCCGTAGGGCTGGCCGCCGCGCGCTCGGCCAGCCAGGCCAGCAGCGGTTCGCGCACACCGGCCAGGCTGCGGTAGGCCAGCACCGGCGCGCTCATGCTCTGCACGGCGGCATGCAGGGCCTGCGCCTCGACCGGCGCGTGCAAGGCCTGCGCCAAGGGTCGCACCTCCACGTGGATGGTGAAGACGGCCTGCCGCTGCGCCGGCAGCGGGATGAAGGTCTGGCGCTCGCTGCGGAACCAGGCCTGCGCCACCGCCGTGTGCTGCCAGCGCTGCGGGTCCACGCGCGCCGGGTGGGCGTGCAGGCGCGGGTGGTCGCTGACGTTCCAGACGAAGCGCTCGTAACGATCCGGGCCCGTGATGATCTTCAGCAGGCCTTCGGTGGCCTTCAGCAGCACCGCGTTGTCGGCCACCGGCGCGTGCACCTCGCTGAAGTGTCGGCCGAGCTTGTCTTCCGGCGCCCAGTGGCTGGGCAGGGCCACGGCCAGCCAGGGGATGGTGCCGGTGGCGCCGTCGACGATGGCGAAATCCTCTGCAAAGGCCAGGCAGGCCAGTCCGGCCTGGCGCCAGGCTGGCGGCAGGCCTTGCAGGCAGCGCGCGACCTCGTCGCCCAGGCCGAAACGGCCCTGCTGGCGTTGCAGCACCTCGCCCTGCGGGCCCACGGCGGTGGCCAGCCACAGCGCGTCGGCGGTGGCGCCGTCCCAGGCCCAGGCGCCGGGATGTTCGGCCGCGGCGTGGGCGTAGAGCACATGCAGCGCCGGTGCAGGGTCGAAACCTTCCACCTGGCCCAGTGCCTGCGCCCAGAAGGCCGTCAGCACGGCCAGCTTCTCGCGCTGGTGGCGCGAGCCCGGCTGCAGCGGGGTCAGCTGCGCCGCGCCAGACTGCAGCTTGCGCAGGCCGGGCTGCATGCGGAAGGGCGCGGTGACGCCGGCCTCGAAATCGAAACCGGTGGCCGGGCGCGGCGGGACGGGCGTTCGATCGCTCATGGGTGCGGATGATGGCGCAATGAAAAAGGCACCCCGCAGGGTGCCCGGTGTCGCCGCAGCGCCTTCAGGCCAAGCCTGGAGGCACTGGGGCAGTGGCGTGCTTCAGACGCGCTTCTTGTACTCGTGCGTGCGGGTGTCGATTTCGATCTTGTCGCCGTTTTCGACGAACAGCGGCACGCTGATCTCGAAGCCGGTGCCCACCAGGCGGCCGGGCTTCATCACCTTGCCCGAGGTGTCGCCCTTGACGGCCGGCTCGGTCTCGATCACGCGCACCACGGTGGTGGGCAGTTCGACGCTGATGGCCTTGCCGTCGTAGAACACCACTTCCACCGACATGTTGTCCTCGAGGTAGCTGATGGCGTCGCCCATGTTCTCGGCTTCCACCTCGAACTGATTGTACTCGGCGTCCATGAAGACGTACATCGGATCGGCGAAGTAGGTGTAGGTGCACTCCTTCTTGTCCAGCACGATCTGGTCCATCTTGTCGTCGGCCTTGAAGACGACTTCGGCGCCCGAACCGTTGAGCAGGTTCTTCATCTTCATGCGCACGGTGGCGGCGTTGCGGCCACCGCGGCTGTATTCGGTCTTGAGCACGACCATGGGGTCCTTGCCCTGCATGATGACGTTGCCGGCCCGGATTTCTTGAGCGATTTTCATAGCGGTTTCCGTGAGTTGTGGGCCGCTGCATCCTGGCGGGGCTGAGGGGCTCTCAGTGCCTGGGAGTGGGCCTGCTTGCGTTGCGCAAAGCCCCTAATTCTAGCAGGCGGCGGGCGGGCTTGTCGGTGCCTGGCAGCGCGTTCAGCGGCTGCCGGGGCGCTGCATCTGCACGAAAGCGAGCAGTTGCGTGGCGAGATCGGGCTGCGCCGCCTGCGCTGCCGAGGCCGCCTGCGCCGCGGCGGCCCAGGCGCCCGCCCTTGGCGGCAGGCCGGGCCAGGGCGCCTGCAGGCCGTTCCAGGCGCGCCATAGCGCGGCCACGTCGGCCGGGAGCTGCAGGCGCTGGGCCAGGGCCTGCAGCTTGGCGGCATGGGCGCCGTCGTCCTGCGGGTAGACCTGCCAGACGAAGGGGGCGCCCGCCCAGAGCGCACGCACCAGCGAATCTTCACCGCGCACGAAGTTCAGGTCGGCGGCCCAGAGCAGTTGGTCGAAGCCGGCCTGCGTGAGCCAGGGCAGGGCGTGCACCTGCACCGCGGCCGGGGGCTGCGGCCACAGCGCCGCCACCTGCCGTTGTGCCGGCCCGGGTGTCAGCAGCAGCCGGGTGGGCGGGGTGTCGGTGCGCGCCAGTTCGGCCAGCAGCGCGGGCAGCGCGGGGTTGTCGTAGCAGAAGAGCGCCATCACCTGCTCGCCCGGGCGCAGCGGCGGCTGGCCCTGGGCCTGCAGCCAGGCGTGGCGGTCGAAGGCTGCGTGCGCGGCGGCCAGGCCGGGCTCGCGCAGCAGGCCGCCGGTGGCGGGCGTGAAGCCGGGGTAGAAGAACCACTTGGTCAGGCCCGCGCCAGGCCCGCCGAACTGCGGCGAGGGCAGGCGGTGCGAGCGTTCGACGTAGGCCTCGGCGCTGAGGTACTCGAGGTTCAGCCACAGCGGCGGCGGCGTGCGCCGCGCCATCGCCGCCACGGTTTTCGCAGGCGGATCGCAGCCGAAGGCTTCCACCACCACGTCACCCGGGGTGGCCGGCCCCGGCCAGGGCAGCACCTCGACCCCAGGCGCACCGTTCGGTGCCATGAAGGCCAAGGGCGCGGCATCGTCGATGACCACGCGCACGTGCTGCCCGCGCTGCGCCAGGTTCACCGCCAGGCGCCAGCAGACGCCCGCGTCGCCGAGGTTGTCGATGACGCGGCAGTACACATCCCACAACAAGGCCGGCATCGGGGCATTATCGAAGGGCGGGATCGGAGACGACACAATCGCGGCCGATGAGTGAGAGCGCAGAGACCCCGGCCCCGCCGCCGCCTTCGAACCGTGAACGCCTGCTGGCCGAAGTGGCCGCACTGCCCGGCCTGCCGGGCGTCTACCGCTGGTTCGATGCGGCCGATGGCCTGCTCTACGTGGGCAAGGCGCGCAACCTCAAGAAGCGCGTCAGCAGCTACCTGCACAAGGACCACGACGGCACGCGCATCGGCCACATGGTCAGCCGCATCGCCCGGCTGGAAACCACCGTGGTGCGCAGCGAGGCCGAGGCCTTGCTGCTCGAAAACAACCTCATCAAGACGCTCGACCCGAAGTTCAACATCCTCTTCCGGGACGACAAGAGCTACCCCTACCTGAAGCTGGTCTCGCATGCGTTTCCGCGCATGGCCTACTTCCGCGGCGCGGTGGACAAAAAGCACCGCTACTTCGGCCCCTACCCCAACGCCTGGGCCGTGAAGCAGACCATCCAGCTGATGCAGAAGGTCTTCCGCCTGCGCACCTGCGAGGACACGGTCTACAACCACCGCAGCCGGCCCTGCCTGCTGTACCAGATCCAGCGCTGCACTGCGCCTTGCGTCGGCTTCATCACGCCCGAGGACTACGCGCGCGACGTGCGCGATGCCGAGCGCTTCCTGCTGGGTGACACGCAAGAGGTCATCGACGACCTGCAGTCGAAGATGATGGCCCACGCCGAAGGGCTGGAGTTCGAGAAGGCCGCCGCGCTGCGCGACCGCATCGGCTCGCTCTCGAAGGTGCTGCACCAGCAGAGCATGGACGCCAGCAGTCTCTCGGCCTCGGACAAGGATGTCGACATCCTCGCCGTGAAGGTGGCCGGCGGCCGCGCCTGCGTGAACCTGGCGATGGTGCGCGGCAGCCGTCACCTGGGCGACCGCGCCTACTTCCCGCAGCACGTGGACGACGGCGCCGCGCTCAGTGCCGACGAAGCCGAGGCCCGCTTCGAAGACGATCTGGCCGGCCCCGAGAACGCCCGCGCCATGCTGGCCGCGCCCGAGTGCGCGGTGCTGGAGGCCTTCATCGCCCAGCACTACATCGGCCAGCCGGTGCCGCCGGTGCTGGTCACCAGCCACCCGGTGGACCCGGCGCTGATCGAGGCGCTGGCCGAGACCACGGGCATCAAGCTGCGCTGCACGCACCAGCCGCGCGAGCAGCGCCGCATCTGGCTGGAGATGGCGGCCAAGGGCGCCGAGCTGTCGCTGGCGCGGCTGCTGGCCGAAGAGGGTTCGGCGCAGCAGCGCACGCGGGCGCTCATCGAGGCGCTGGACCTCGACATCGAAGACCCGGCCGCCTTGCGCGTGGAGTGTTTCGACATCAGCCACACCGCGGGCGAAGCCACGCAGGCGAGTTGCGTGGTCTACGAAGGCCACGCGATGCAGAGCGCGCAGTACCGCCGCTTCAACATCGAAGGCGTGACCGGCGGTGACGACTACGCCGCCATGCGCCAGGTGCTGACGCGCCGCTACGCGCGTCTGGCCGAAGCCGTGGCTGCGGGCAAGGCCGAGGCAGCGCCGGCCGAGGGCGAGGCCGAGCCGGCGGCGGAAGAGCCGCCCGCCGCTGCGCCCAAGGCCAAGCCCGCGCGCGCCGCGCGCGGCGCCGCCCGCCTGCCCGACCTGGTGCTGGTGGACGGCGGCCGCGGCCAGGTGAGCATGGCGCGCGAGGTCTTCCAGGAACTGGGGCTGGACCTGGGCCTGATCGTTGGCGTGGAGAAAGGCGAGGGCCGCAAGGTCGGCCTGGAGGAACTGGTGTTCGCCGACGGCCGCGAGAAGGTCTACCTGGGCCACGATTCGGCGGCACTGATGCTGGTGGCGCAGATCCGCGACGAGGCCCACCGCTTCGCCATCACCGGCATGCGCGCCAAGCGCGCCAGCGTGCGCACGGGCGGCAGCAAACTCGAAGACATTGCCGGCGTGGGCCCGCGCAAACGAGCGCGGCTGCTGCAGCGCTTCGGCGGGCTGCGCGGCGTGGCGGCGGCCGGTGTGGAAGACCTGGCCAGCGTGGAAGGCATTTCTCGGGAACTGGCGGAGGAGATTTACCGTGCATTGCATTGACGAGACCCTGAACAACCCGGCCGTTCCTGGCCGCACATCGCGGCATGCCTGGCTGGCCTTCTGGTGTGCCGTGGCGCTGGCCGGGTGTGCACAAGCGCCCAAGCCGGCCCCGACGCCGCCCGCGCCAGCCGCTGCCCCGCAGCCGGCTCCGGCGCCCGCCCCGGCGGCCGCGCCACCGACCGCCGGCGCCATCGCCAGCCCCACCCGCCCGGGTGCGCAAGGCGTGCCGGGCCTCACGCCGCCCAGGCCTGCGGGCACTGCGGCGCGCGGCCCCATCCCGCGCAACCCGCGCTACGTCACACTGTCCGCACCGGCCACGCCGCGTTCGCAGGCGGCGTTGCAGGCGCAGTTTGCGGCGCGCTTGATGCAGGCTCACCCCGACAGCACCTACACCGGCCGCCCGCCCGAACGCCTGTACGCCATCCCGGTGCTGGAAGTCGACCTCAACGCCGACGGCACCGTGCGGGGCATCAAGGTGCTGCGCCGTCCCAGCACGGGCGATGAAGCCACGCGCCTGGCCATGGACGCTGTGCGCCGTGCGGCGCCCTACGGCGACGTCTCGCGCCTGCCCAAACCCTGGCGCGTGGTGGAGACCTTCCTCTTCGACGACGACCTGCGTTTCAAGCCGCGCACGCTCGACGTCGACTGAGCCCTGCGCAGCACTTGCGCGTCCTCATCCCGGTACCTCGGCGCCTTGGGCACAATCGCCCGATGTTCTTCACCATCCCCACGCTGCTCACCTGGGCCCGCATCGCGGCCATACCGCTCATCATCGGCGTGTACTACCTGGGTTGGGACGTGAAGACGCAGAACCTCGTGGCCACCACGATGTTCGTCGTGTTCGCGCTGACCGACTGGCTCGA
This sequence comes from Rubrivivax rivuli, assembly GCF_004016505.1. Lineage (GTDB taxonomy): Bacteria > Pseudomonadota > Gammaproteobacteria > Burkholderiales > Burkholderiaceae_C > Rubrivivax > Rubrivivax rivuli. The sequence goes on from NZ_SACR01000004.1 coordinate 469,631, forward strand.
CGGCTACCTGGCGCGCAAGCTCAACCAGACCTCGGCCTTTGGCGCCTTCCTCGACCCGGTGGCCGACAAGTTCCTGGTCTGCGCCTGCCTGCTGGTGCTGCTGGAGCACGACCGCGTCGACTCCATCGTGGCGCTGGTCATCATCGGCCGCGAGATCGCCATCTCGGCGCTGCGCGAGTGGATGGCGCAGATCGGCGCCTCGCGCAGCGTGGCGGTGCACATGCTGGGCAAGCTCAAGACCACCTCGCAGATGGTGGCCATTCCCTTCCTGCTCTACGACGCCACCGTGTTCGGCGTGATCGACACACGCCTGTGGGGCACGGTGCTGGTGTGGGTGTCGGCGGTGCTCACCATCTGGTCGATGGCCTACTACCTGCAAAAGGCCCTGCCCGAGATCCGCGCCAAGGCGCCTTGAGCGGCATGGCCGCGCTTTCGCCTGCCGCGCTGCAGCGCGCGGTGCCCTTGGTCTTCGTGCTGATCTGGAGCACCGGCTTCGTGGTGGCGCGCTACGGCATGCCGCATGCCGGGCCGATGGACTTCCTGGCGCTGCGCTTCCTGTTTTCGGCCTTGCTCTTTCTCGCCTGGGTGCGGCTGTCGGGTGCGGCCTGGCCGCAGGGCGGTGCGCAGTGGGGTCACCTCGCGGTCACGGGCGTGCTCATGCACGCGGGCTACCTGGGCGGCGTGTGGGCGGCGGTGAAACTGGGCCTGGGCGCGGGGCTGGTGTCGCTGATCGTCGGGCTGCAACCGGTGCTCACGGCACTGTGGCTGAGCGCCATGGCAGGCCATGGCGCAGGCAGTGCGGCGCGGGTGCGGCCGGTGCAATGGCTGGGCCTGGCGCTGGGTCTGGCGGGTCTGCTGCTGGTGGTGTGGCACAAGTTGCACCTGGGGCAGGCGCGGCCCGAAAACCTGGCCCTGGCGGTGCTGGCGCTCGGTGCCATCACGGCCGGCACGCTGTACCAGAAGCGCTGGGTGGCCCCATGTGATGTGCGCAGCGCCAGCGCGGTGCAGTTGCTGGCGGCGCTGGCGGTGACGGCACCGCTGGCCTGGATCGAAAGCTACGCCTTCGACTGGCATCCCCAACTCATCGGTGCGCTGGCCTGGTCGGTGCTCGTGCTCACGCTGGGCGGCAGTTCGCTGCTGTACCTGTTGATCCAGCGCGGCGCGGCCACGGCCGTCACCAGTTTGATGTATCTCGTGCCGCCTTGCACCGCCGTGCTCGCCTGGTGCTTGTTCGATGAATTGCTCACACCCTTGAGCCTGGCAGGCCTGGCGTGCACGGCCGTGGGCGTGGCGCTCGTCGTGCGCGACCCCGCGCCTGCGCGGGCCTAGAATCCGCGGCCTCGCTTGACACCTCGGAATCGGGCGGGATGTAATGATTTGACCGCCTAGGCGCGGCGTGCGCCGGGTCTGCCGCCAGCGTAGCCACCGAATTCCGAAGACACCTGATGAGGGGAACCGCGACGTGAACAAGAGTGAACTGATCGAGCACATCGCCAAGCAGGCCGACATCTCCAAGGCCGCGGCGGGCCGCTCGCTCGAGGCCTTGATCGGCGCGGTGAAGACCACGCTCAAGAAGGGCGGCAGCGTCACCATCACCGGCTTCGGCACCTTCACTGCGCCCAAGCGCGCTGCCCGCACGGGCCGCAACCCGCGCACCGGCGACGCCATCAAAATCAAGTCCGCCAAGGTGCCGAAGTTCCGCCCTGGCAAGGCCCTGAAAGACGGGCTCAACGGCGGCAAGTAAGCACCGCATGCCGGGTGCTTAGCTCAGCCGGTAGAGCGGCGCCCTTACAAGGCGTAGGTCGGCGGTTCGAACCCGTCAGCACCCACCACCCCCTCCGCTAGAATTCGCCGCCCCGCGCGCTGCGCGGCGGCGTTTTGTCATGGGCAGCGCCCTCGCCGCCCACACTGCCCGGCACGTCACCAGGATCTCTCTCGATGTTCGATTTCATCCGCGACCACACCCGTCTGGTGCTGGGTTTCCTGCTGCTGCTGATCATTCCCTCGTTCATCTTCTTCGGCGTCGAGGGCTACACGCAGTTCAACGACGCCGCGAGCCAGGCCGTGGCCAAGGTCGATGGGCAGAAGATCTCGCGCGCCGAATGGGACGACGCGCACCGCCGCTTCATGGACAACCAGCGCCGCCAGGCGCCCACGCAAGACCCGGTGGCGCTCGACACACCGGCCGCGCGCCGCGACACGCTGGACAACCTGGTCCGTGAACGCGTGCTGCTGACCGCGGCCACGAAGATGCATCTGTTCCCCAGCGATGCCCGCATGGCACGCCTGTTCGACAGCGACCCGCAGTACGCCGGTCTGCGTGGCGCCGACGGCAAGATCAGCCGCGAACTTCTGGTGGCACAGGGTCTCACGCCGGCCCTCTTCGACCAGCGCCTGCGGCAGGACCTGGGCGTGCGCCAGGTGGTGGCGGGCGTGCTGTCGACCGCGCCCTCCAGCGCCGTGCCGGCCAACGCGGCGCTCGACGCCTTCATGCAACGCCGTGCCGTGCAATTGCAGCGTTTCGACCCCGCGGCCTACCGCGAGAAGGTGCAGGCCACCGACGCCGACGTCGAGGCCTACTACAAGGCGAACACGGCGCAGTTCAAGGCGCCCGAGCAGGCCCGCATCGAATACGTGCTGCTCGATCTGGCGCTGCTGGGCCAGGGCGTGGCCGTCACCGAAGAAGACCTGCGCAAGGCCTACAACGACGGCATCGCCAAGTACTCGACGCCCGAAGAGCGCCGAGCCAGCCACATCCTCGTGAAGGCCGAGGCGGGCGCGAAGGCCGACGAGCGCGCCAAGGCCAAGGCCAAGGCCGAGGGCCTGCTGGCCGAAGTGCGCAAGAACCCGGCAGGCTTCGCCGAACTGGCGCGCAAGAACTCCGACGACCCGGGCTCTGCAGCCCAGGGCGGCGACCTCGATTTCTTCGGCCGTGGCCAGATGGTCAAGCCTTTCGAGGAAGCGGCCTTCACGCTCAAGCAGGGCGAGATCAGCGGCATCGTCGAGAGCGATTTCGGCTTCCACATCATCACGGTCACAGGCGTGCGCGGCGGCCAGGTGCGGCCCTTCGAGGCGGTGCGTGCCGAAGTCGAAGCCGAACTGCGCAAGACGCTGGCGCAGAAGCGCTGGGCCGAATCGGCAGAGACCTTCACGAACACCGTCTACGAGCAGAGCGACAGCCTGAAGCCCGTGGTCGACAAGCTCAAGCTCAGCCTGCAGACGGCCACCGTGCTGCGCAAGCCCGCCCCCGGCGCCACCGGCCCGCTGGCCTCGGCCAAGCTGCTGGACGCCGTGTTCGGCACTGAAACCCTGCGCAACAAGCGCAACACCGATGCGGTGGAGGTCGGCAGCAACCAGCTGGTGTCGGCACGCGTCGTTGAGCACTTCCCGGAGCGTGTGCAGGCCTTCGCCGAAGTCAAGGACCGCGTGCGCCAGCGGCTCGTGGAAGAGCGCGCCGCGGCGCTGGCTCGCCAGGAAGGCGAAGCCCGCGTGGCGGCGCTGAAGGCCGGCAACAGCACCGAGCCGCTGCCCATCGTGGTGACGGTTTCTCGCGCCCAGGCCCAGGGCATGCCGCGCCCGCTGATGGATGCGGCGCTGCGCGCCGATGCCGACAAGCTGCCCGCCGTGACGGGCGTGGACCTCGGCGCCGACGGCTACTTCGTCGTGCGCGTGATGCAGGTGCTGCCGCGCGAAACGCCGCCGGGCGGCGATGCTCCGCTGCGCGCGCAGTACGCGCAGGCCTGGGGTGTGGCCGAGACCGAGGCCTACCTGGCATCGCTCAAGAAGCGCTACAAGGCCAACGTGACGCCCCTCGCAGCCACGCCTTCCGACGCTGCGGCATCGGCAGCGCGCTGAGCGGGGCTGCGGCCCGGCGGGCACGCTATACTCTCGCTCCTTCTGCGGTGGCTGTAGCTCAGTTGGTAGAGTCCCAGATTGTGATTCTGGTCGTCGTGGGTTCGAGTCCCATCAGCCACCCCACCGCTTTACCTATGAGGCCGCTGGCCCTTCCGATTTCTGGGGAAGACCCGGGGAAGAATCGGCCAGCGCCGCCTCTAACTGCAGCATCTCGCGGGCGTCCTGCTCGCCGCTGATCCAGCGAGAGTAGGTGCGCAGGAACATCTCGATACTGTGGCCGAGTTGCTTGGCGCAGAACGCCGGGCGCATGCCCGCCATGAGCATCATCGTGGCGTAGGTGTGCCGGCAGTTGTTGGGCGGCCGGTACCGGATGCCGAGTCGTTTCAGGCAAGGCTCCCAGTAGGAGCGACGGAAAGCGCGCTCTTCGCGCCACTCCGTTCCGTAGCGCGGGTCCAGCCACACATGTTGCCCGGCCATCTGAGTGTGCTTGCGCTGGCGCTGAAGGGCCGCCAAGGCGCGGCTATTGGCCAGGACGTCCCGAACCACCGAGGTCTTTGTCTTGCCCTTGTCCTGCCCGCGCACGATGGTTTCGCTGATACGGAAGCTGCCGCGCGCTAGGTCTACTTGGGGCCAGCGTAGCCCGGCCATCTCAGACGTCCGCACTCCCGAGAAGAACCGCCACTCGATCATGTTGGCCACAGGTTCGGGGTAGTGGCTGACGAAGTCCGCGATGATTGCCTCGGCCTCGTCGCGTGTGAACGGGTCCGGTGGGTCGCGTTGCCAGCTGGCGCGCGGAACGTCGGCCGCCGGGTTCTCCTGCATGGCCTTGTCTTTAACCGCCAGGGCGAACGCTTGGCGGGCCACCGAGACGTAGTTGTTGATCGTCTTGCCGGACAGGTCGGGCCGGGCGGCTAGCGCAGTGAGGATGTCCGAATGTCGCACTGCTCGGGCTGGCTTGTCCCCGATGGCAGTCTTCCAGAACTTCAGGGCGCTCTCATACCCGGCTTTGGTGCTGCCCTCGATGCGCTGGGCCGAAAGCCACGTGTCAAGCACCGTCCCGGCCGTGGCTGGCGTGTCCGCCGTTCCGGCAGCGGGGAAGTATTCGGCCATGCTGAACGTGCCGTAGCGCATGCGCTCGCGGATCTCGCCGGCCAATCGCAGGGCCCACTTCACGTTAGCCGGCGTGGGCAGCGCAGGGACGCCGTTGACCATGAGCGTAGGTTTGCCCGGCACGAAAGTGAACCGGATCGACTTCGCCCTAACTTCTACGCCCGACCCCGTTCTACCCACGCTCGGTACCCCTCAACGCTGAGAAGGCGCCGCCCATCCGGGGCCTTGCGCCACTCCCTACCTTCGACCCATTCGCCCCGTTCAATCTTGCGCTCCATCGCTTTGACTGTGTAGCCGGTGATCTCTTCGGCTTTCTTCAGCACGACGTATGGCGCCAATGCGGTCGGCGCGCTCACGATGCCACCTCGTAGCGGTTGCCTTTGCTGAGGTTGTCGAACGCGGGCAAAACCTGCAGGTTGGTGTGGACGTGTAGACCCGAAACATTCTTGCCCTGAAGGGGGATGACGTGGTCGACGTGATGGGGGGTGCCGGTTCGGCGCGAAGCATCCCAAGCGGCTTCGTAGAACGCCCTGATCGCATCAAGGTCGGCCCACGGCGGAGTGCGCTGCAGGCGCGCCGACCTGGCGCGGGCGCTCGCCGCCCTGAGATCCCCCATGCTCGGCCCGCAGTAGTCCTCCGCGAACTCGCGGGCGATCTCTTCCTGCCGCATCTCGTGAGTAGCGCGGACGTCCGCGTGGTACTGCTCAAGTGCGGACCCCTCATAGGCGCGCGGCTTCCGACCAATCTTGGAACGCAGAAAAGCGACTTGTTCCGCAGAGAGCCCGCGGTACGCATCGGCCTCATCAGCCGTCAACTCCGTTTCGTGGACGCTCTGACTCATCGCCGGTCCCTACGAGCAGATCTTCCAGCGTGAGCGGCTGAGTCATGAGCTTTCGCGCGATCTTTTTGCTCTCGCGCACCAGGGCCAGGGCGAGCCTGAGCCGAGGGTTCGGGTACGGCTGAGCGGCGATCTGGTAGAGGTAAAGCTCCGTCGTTTCGCAAGCCTCCGCAAACGCCTTGCGTTCGGGCTTCCCCGGGAACGCGCGCAGGAATCGCAGCAAAGGTGTAATCTTGGTGTCCACGTGCAAGCCTCAATCGTTCGATTCGCCGTCGAAGCATTGATGCTGTGTACTCCGCTTTTTCCCGCTCTTGCTCCGCCTTCAACAGAGAGAACTGGGCGCTTCGTATCTCCGCGTCCAACACTTCGTCTACAGAGATCGTACTTGCTTCCAAGCGTCGTTTGATCGTTCCTGCTAGTGATGCCAGCAGTTCGCGCACGGTGCGCGGCGGTCGGTCTTCGCTTAGAAGCATGTCGTTTTCTCGTAGTGAAGTGTGCGATGAATCGCAGCCGTTAAACACCATGCGGTGCTAGGGGGCCGCTTTGGAGGGATCAGCCTTTGCGGTAGCGCTTCGCGCGCCAGCCGCCGGCGGCCTTGATCGGCCAACCGACGTTCCAAGGGTCGGGCTTGACCATGAGCGCTTCGAGTTGCTCGACGCTGCCCACGCCCTCTGGCACCTCCGCGACGATCTCGTCGTAGGTGTGCATGGCGACGCGATAGCCGGCGTTCTCGCAACCGCGAATCGCGCCCATCTGCTTGTCGCGGGCGACCTTCTGCGTGACGTTCTCGGCGGCGAGGCCACCGTAAAGCGGCATCCGCATCCAGCCGGTCGGGCCCTTCTTCTGGTTGCTGTTCCAGCCCTCGTAGCTCAACGAGAGGCCGCGCCACTCCTGCGGCGATGGCGCCAAGCGTGGCCGGTGGTATGTGATGAGCCCGCCGCTCGGCACCTTGCAGTAAAGAACGTCGCCTTTCATGAGGTACGACACGCCGCTTGACGTGCCATCCAGGCGCAGCACCTCGAACTCGATGCCCGGCGTGAGCACCGCGCAGACGGCCATGCCTTCGAGGCCGAAGAACTCGGGCGTCCTGTCCCAGCGGTCCGCGTAGCTGATAAGCCCCGCGTTCAAGCGGATGGCCATGCCGAATTCGCCGAGCGTGGTCACGAGCGACAGGTTCGAGATCTTGCCGCTCGCAAGGTGCGGGGCGAGCGCCTGCATGATCGCCGCGAAGTTGCTCAGGTCGAGCGCCGCGGGGGCAACAGGCGCGGCGGCAGGCGGAGCGGGCGGCAAGCCGGCGGGGGCGGCTGCGGGCGCAGCGGCGGGCAACGTCAGCGCAGCAGCGCGGCGCAGTTCGTCTTCGACTACAGCGAGGCGCTGGGGCGCATCGGCGCGGGCACCACGACGGCCAACTATTCGCCGCTCAACCCCGCTACCGGCGCGCCGCTGTTCACGCTGCTGGCCGCCAGCTGGTCGACGGGCATCCTCGTCGGCTCGGTGTTGCGCTTCAACACCGCGGCAGCCAGCGCTGCAGTGTGGGCGCTGCGCTCCACGATGCGCAGCACCGCCAGCGGCACCACGGGTGCAGCGTGGCGCTTGCTCGGGAGCGTCGATGCCTGAGATTCAAGCCGCAGCGCTGACGCGCTGGAACGAGGCCGCGCCCGTGCAGGCCGCCGCGCCGACGACGTGGAACGAAGCCGGCCAGGTGCAGAGCGTCGGCGGCCCCTACGTCACGCCGGCTCCGCCGCCCGGCGGCGTCGCCATCGCGCCGAACAGCCTCGCTCCGGTGCGCGAGATCCTGCCCTCCACCAGCTACCCCCAGAGCACGCCGTTGAGCGTGGTCGACCTCCGTACCGGCTTGGCGCTGCCGGTCGCTTCGATCAGCCTCTCGCTGCCCGACCTCTCAGACCTGTGGACGATGCAGGCCGCAGGCCCCTCGGCGCTCGCTGACGCGATCCGCGCGGGCGCGCAGCCGGCCACGGTCGAGGTGACGATCGGCACGAGCAAGTGGCGTTTCGTGGTCGAGGAGATCGACCAGCCGCTGAGCTTCGCGAGCCGCGGCGTGACGATCCGCGGCCGCAGCCTCGCCTCTGCTGCAGGCGCCCCTTACCAGGCCGCCCAGACGTGGCTTGCCGACGCGCCCACCTCCGCCGCGCAGATCTGCGCCCTGGCCAACACGTTCACCGGCGTCGAAATCGTCTGGGATCTGCCCGACTGGCTTATCCCGGCGGGCGGATGGTCGGCCACGTTGGACCCGCTGGGCGTGGTGCGCGCGATGGCCCAGGCCGTCGGCGCCACGGTCGAGGCCCATCCCACCGAGCCGCGCCTTACGGTGCGCAGCCGCTACCCGATCGAGCCCGCAGCCTGGGCGGGCACCGCGCCCGACCTTCAAGTGCCCCGCGTGGCCGTCGAGGCGCTGCGCCAGGAGATCGTTGACCAGCCTGCCTACGACGGCGTGGTGGTGGTAGGCCAGGAGAGCGGCCAGGTGCTGTTCGCGCGGCTGGCAGGCACCTCGGGCAGCGTGCAGGCTCCGATGATCTCCGACCCGCTGCTGACCGACGGCCCGGCCCTGCGCGAGCGTGCGGCCGCAACGCTGCACAGCTTCGGCGGTCGTACTCGCGAGGCGCGCACGCTGCAACTGCACGGCGCGGCCGTCGCGCGCGGCGCGCTGGTGCGCTGCGTCGACCCCGACGCCACCTGGGTCGGCATGGTGCGTGCCGTGGAGATCTCGGCAACGCTCGAGAGGGCTCGGCAGACGCTGACGCTGGAGCGGCCGACGTCGTTCCCCAGTGGCGTGGCCGGCGTTGCGCCTGCCCCTGCTCCGCTGCCCACGCCGCCGGCACCGCCACCGCCGCCACCGCCGCCTCCGCCCCCGGCCCCGACGCCTGCGCCCGGCACCGTCATGCTGCGAGATACCTTCGACGGCACGGGCGAGATCGCCACGCCCAACGTGGGCGGCGCCTGGGTCGAACCGAACCCCGGCCTGTTCCTGGCGTCGCTGCAGAAGGCATCTGGCGTCGCGCAGTACTCGGGAAGCCTCGGCGACCAGGCGCTCTATGTCTCGCCGACGAGTTTCGCAGGCCCCTTCACAGTCGTCGTCAACCTCACCAACCCCGCGTTGCCTACGTCGAATTCGTCGGTCTTCTTCTTCGGGCCGACGTACTTGAGCCTCGGCGACAACTCGTTCGTCGGCGTCAGCATTGGCTACGGCGGGCCCACCGACCCGGCAGAGGTCAACCTGCAGCTTGTCGCCTATGGCATGCCGGGCGTCCTGTTCCCCTACGACTTGCAACTCTCGGCGCAACCCACGGGGGCGGCTCGCGAGTTGCGCCTGGCGTACGAACCGAACTTCTCGGGCTCGCAGCGACTGCGCCTCTGGTACAACGGTTCGCTGCTCACGACGTTCACCGACGCCGTTGCAAGCACGCCTGTGGAAATCACCGGGCTGCGATTCAGCACTCGGGTCGGCAGTAGCAACTTCACGATCAACGACGTCGAGATCGTGGCCGGCGTGTTTGAGCCTGCAGCGCCGCCACCGCCCCCGCCACCGCCGCCTCCACCGCCACCGCCGCCTGCGCCGTCCTACCTGCTGCTCGACACGTTCGACGGCACGGGGCAGATCGCCACGCCCAACACCGGGTCGGCCTGGTCGCGCGTGCTGACGGAAGGCGGCGAGGGCACGATCCAGCGCAGCGGCGACGGTCTTGCCATCGCGGCCGGCACTCTCGGGTCGACGCCAACCTATCAGACGTCCGTCTCGCTGCCGCAGAACTATTTGTTCGAGGTGTCGATCCGCTTGCCGTCGGGCGGCGCTGGCGCACCGTGGCTGTTCCAGCCGGTCGACGCCGGCACGGGCGAGACGCGTGGTTGGCGCTTGTCGTTCGGTACGGTTGGCACCGACTACGAGGTCTTCCTCATCACGATCACCGCGGGCGAGGTCGATCAGGTGCAGGCGATCGGCCCGGTGGCGTTCACCCCCTCGACCGACCTCGTCCTGAAGGTGCGGGTCACGGCAGCGACGCCTGGCGGTGCGCAGACCTACATGCTCACCGTGGCCGGCGCCGACCAGACCCCACTCGTCGGCACCGAGGCCGTGCCTGCCGCCACCGGGTTCCAGTTGCAGACTACTCGCAACTCTTCCACTGCGGCCCAGATGCCGCGCGTGGACTATCTGCGCATCGGGGCGTTGTGATGAGCACCAACCTTTTCAGCCGCCTCCGCGCGCTGCTGCCGGGCCCGGCGGCCACAGTCGGCACGGTGGCTTCGGTCAATGGCGACGGCACCAGCAACGTCGACCTCGTGGCCGGCGCCGGCTCGGTGAGCGTTGCGCCCGGCGTGGCCACGGGCTCGCGAGTGGTGGTGCGCGGCATGGCGGCCGTTGGCGCGCGGGTGCTGATCCGGCAAGGGCTGATCGAAGCAGTGCTGCCCGACGGCCCCGTGGTCGACGCGGAGATCGGTTCTCGAGTCTCGCAGCCACTCGGGCCGCCGCTGCTGGCCCTGGCCGCACCTGTGGCACCGTGGGCGGCCGTCGTGGGCACGCCCTACAGCTTCCCGCTCGAAGCGTTCTTCAGTGGCGGCTGGGCACCGCGCGCCTACACGCTCACCGCCGGCACGCTGCCGCCCGGCTTGGCTCTCAACGCAGCGACGGGCGTCATCTCGGGCACGCGCACCGCAGCTACGGGCGGTACCGGCCTCGTCGTGGCCTGCCAGGACAGCACCAGGCGCCAAGTGCTGAGCGCGGCGTTCGACATCGCTTCGTCCTGACGAAATAGCCGTGTTGGCGCCCGCGACGCTGGCCACGTAGGGTCGCGGACCATGAACGATCATCCTGCCCCGATTTCGCTCGGGGGCCTCGCCGCCGCGTTGATCTCCCTGCTTGGTCCGCTTGCTGGCGAGTACCTGACGATCGTCTTCTGCTCGTTCGTCGGGGCCATGTGGTCGCTCTCGGGCCGCGAAACCAACGCCGCCGCCCCCCGCTTCGACGGCGCCCGTTTCATGCTGCGGATGATCCTCACCGCGGTCGTCTTCAGTTCCTCGGCCGCATGGCTGATCGAGCGTTACTCGGGCTGGCCAGCGCATCACGTGCTCGCCGGTGTGGCGTTCTTCATCGCGTTCGTCGGCGACCGGTGGCGCCCTTTGGCGGGCGACATCGTGGCGGCCTTCCGTCGCAAACTTGGAGGCAATGCACCATGACCGTGCTGTATGTCGTGGCGTGCGCTACGCTGATCTACACCTCGTTCTGCCGCGCCGTGCTCATGTCGCGCGACACCACGCGACTCGCCGTGCGCTTGGCGTTCGTCAGCCTGGGGAGCTCGGCCGCGTTCGGCTTGCTGGCCCTGGCGCTCTGGGGCTACTCGCCCTCGCTGCCCAGCGTGACGATCCTCGTGTCGTTCGCCGCGGTGCAGATCGTCACGTCTCGTCTGTGGCGCGAGGGCGTGCCGGCGCGCTTCAGGAGCGTGTGACCGTGGAGCTTGTTCTCGAACGCCTGCAGCTGCTGCCCGACACCACGATCGGCAGCCTTACCGTCAACGGCGCGTGGCAGTGCTGGACGCTCGAAGACGTGGTGCGCGCGCCAGGCGTGAAGGTCTACGCCCACACCGCCATCCCCGCCGGCCGGTACCGGGTGCAGATCACGATGAGCCCCCGGTTCAAGCGCCGCATGCCGCTGCTGCTGGACGTGCCGGGGTTCTCGGGCATCCGCATTCACCCGGGCAACACCCACGAAGACACCGAGGGCTGCATCCTCGTCGGGCAGCAGCGCTTGGAGCGCAGCTTGTTGCAGAGCCGCGCGGCTTACGAGAACCTGATGATCGTCCTCGAAGGCGCCGAGCGCGCCAAGGATGACGTGTTCATCACGGTGCAGGACTACGACCCGTCGTAATTTTCTTTTCCGGTTTTCCCGACTCGCTGCGATTGAGTCGATGTCACCCACACTGAAAGGTTCGCCATGAGCGTTCGCGCCAAGTTCAAAGTCAACAACGTCACCACCTACCCCGACGGTGCCGCCCGCATCGACATGGCTCCGGTCTACGACAGCAATCCCGAGTCCGAGAACGCCAAGTTCTTCAACGCGACGCCCTGGGGCCAGGTGACGCTCGGCACCGTCAACAAAGCGGCCGCCGAGCAGTTCAAGCTGGGCGGCGAGTTCTACGTCGACTTCACGCCGGCCGCGTGACCGCCTGGCTGCGCCTCGTGCCCTCCTGGGCCTGGGTGGCGCTCCTGGCGCTGCCTGCGGCCCTCTGGTGGGGCGCTGAGCGCTACGCCGCCGGCGACCGCAGCGGTGCGGCCCGGGTGCAGGTGGTGCTTGAGCGCGAGCGGGGCGAATGGGCCAACGAGCGCGCCGCGGCGGCCGAGGTGTCGCGCCTGGCGGCCCGGGCGGTCCAGATCGAAGAACAGAGGCGTCGCAAGGCGCTGCAGGAGGCCCTCGATGACGCCGAACGTGTCGCCCAGCAGGAACGCGCTGATCGTGTGGTCGCTGACGCTGTGGCTGGCCGGCTGCACGACCGCATCGCCGCGCTTGTCACCGCCGCCCGTTTCGCCGCCCGAAATTCCGGCGCTACCCTTGGCGGCCCGGCAGCCGAAGACGCCCCCGGAATGCTTGCCGACGTGCTCGGTCAGTGTATCGCGCGAGCTCGACTCCTGGCTGACGTCGCCGACGCCCGCGGCCGCGCCGGCGCCCTCTGCGAGCGCGCCCACGACGCGCTGACGGTTGACGGAGCCGCGCCGGCGCAGTAGCGTCGCGCCGTGAAGATCCTCCCCGTTGTTCTGGCCCTGGCGGCCTGCAGCGCCCACGCGCAGTTCAAGTGCACCGGCAAGGACGGGGCGGTTTCGTTTCAGGACGCGCCTTGCGCTGGCCAGGAGCGGGCCGAGAAGCTCGCGCTGCCTGCCGCGGCGCCCACCCCCGCCAGGCCGCCCCACATCCTGCGCGCGATCGCTGAGAAGAAGATCGTGCCGGGCATGACCCGCGCGGAGTTGGATCGGATGATCGGCGGGCCGCCGGACCGGTTCACGCGCTCGATGTCGGCCGAAGTGGTGCGGCACCAGCTGGTCTACGCCTCAAGCCGCCGCACGCTGTACGTCTACACCGAGGACGGCGTCGTGGTGAGTACACAAGAGGTCGAGCGCTGAAGGTGTGAGGGCGGCGCTGCCGGCCACTCCGAGTAACCCCCTGCGCGTTGGGCATCGCGTTCGCGGCGCTCCGCCTACTGCTGGCACCCTCACCACGTCAAGATAGCACGCCTGCTGCGGCCTTGCTGGGCGGAGTCCGTTTCGTTCTATCGAAACAGCTTCGGGGAAGATATGGGGGAAGAATTTGTTGTACGCCGGGGGACCGTAGGGGGTCGCTCATAGTGCGCGGGGACTGTAGGGGACTCTAGGGACTCCCCTAAATTTGGGTTCGAGTCCCATCAGCCACCCCACCGCACACACATGAAAACAGGGCCCTCGGGCCCTGTTTTCATTCCGGGCCCCGGCACGCGAGGGCCTCTCGGGGATCAGGCCCCGATCACGCCGCGCAGGTAGCTGCCGATGGCGTCGTCCTGGCAGTTCGGGAAGAAGAGTTCCTGGAACTTCTCGCCGGCGGTGGCGGCCTTCAGCAGTTCAGGATCCACGGCTTTCAGCGTGCTCAGCATGTCCTTGCACGAGGCCGCCTTCAGGCCCTTCAGGATGCCGCGGTTCTTGGCCATGATGGCCGCGCGCTCCTTCGGGTAGCCCACGCCGCGCTCCACCTCGAAGAGCTTGCGGTAGCAGTCCTGCAGGTTGAGTTCGGCGGCCCAGCCGAAGCCCTTGGCGTAGGGCATCGAGAGGCAGTTGCCGTCGTTGATCTGGCCGAAGAGGAAGGCGTCGGTGGGGTCGATGACGAGGCCGCAGAACACGCCGGGCATGCTGTTGCAGGCCAGCATCGAGCCCATGCCCGTGCCGCAGCCGGTGACGACGAAGTCGGCGGCCTTGCTGTTCAGCAGGATGCCGGCCAGCAGGCCGTTCATCACGTAGGTGAGCGAGGCCTTGTCCTCCGGCGTGTACATGCCGTAGTGGTGCACGGTGTGGCCCAGGGGCTCGACGACCGACTTCAGCGCGCTGTGCACGATGTCTGACTTGGCGGCCTGGCTGTTTTCGATGATGAGGGCGATCTTCATGGGGCGGGCTTTCTGGGTGCGCGTCGGCAGACGCGGAGGCAGGGTGGATGGGCGGATGGACCAGCCACCCGCAGCATGGGCTGCCGCAGCCCGGGCCAGAGGGCCCCGGCGCCAGCCGTCATGCCAGGTGCAAGCCCGGGAGCCGGGCGAGACTGCGTGGTCGTGGAGTGCAACCTGGCCAACCACCTCGGCGCGCGCCGAGGTGCTGCGCTGGAGCGGATTGTGCCCCGGCCGACGGTATGGCCGGCCACGGTTGCGCGCAGCTACTTGAGCGTGTTGGCCAGGAAGGCCTGCAGCCGCTCGCTCTGCGGACGCAGCAGCACCTCGGCCGGCGGGCCGTCTTCGGCGATGGCGCCCTGGTGCAGGAAGACGACCCGGCTGCTGACCTCGCGCGCGAAACCCATCTCGTGCGTGACGACGATCATCGTGCGGCCCTCTTCGGCCACGCTGCGCATCACGCGCAGCACCTCGCCCACCAGTTCGGGGTCCAGCGCCGAGGTGGGCTCGTCGAAGAGCATCACCTCGGGCTCCATCGCCAGCGCGCGAGCGATGGCCACGCGCTGCTGCTCGCCGCCCGACATGTGCGCCGGGTAGGCATGGCGGCGGTGGTGCACGCCCACGCGCTGCAGGTAGGCCTCGGCGCGTTCGTTGGCTTCGGCCTTGCTCAGGCCCAGCACCTGCACCGGCGCCTCGGTCACGTTCTGCAGCGCCGTCATGTGCGCCCACAGGTTGAAGTGCTGGAAGACCATGGCCACGCGGCTGCGCAGGCGCTGCAGCTGCGCGGCATCGGCGGCTTTCAGCGCGCCGCGGCCGTCGGGCACGAGCTTCAGGTCTTCGCTGGCGATGGCCAGGCGGCCGGCCGTGGGCGCTTCCAGCAGGTTCAGGCACCGCAGGAAGGTGCTCTTGCCCGAGCCGCTGGCGCCGATCATCGCGATGACGTCGCCCTGGTGGGCCTGCAGGCTCACGCCCTTGAGCACCTCGGTGCTGCCGTAGCGCTTGACGATGCCTTCGGCGTGCAGGCGCAGGGGGCGGTTGTCGATGGGGCTCATGGTTCAGGCGCTCAGCAGCTTGCCGGTGCGTGCCAGGCTGCGCCCGGCCACCTTGCCCAGGCGCTGGCCGGCGGCAGCCCAGCGCGTGGCGATGCGGGCGTACAGCAGGCCGGCCGATTGCGTGCGCAGCACGGTGCGGCGGCCGGTGGAGGGGCACACCAGCGTGGCCACGGCTTCGCCTGCGGCCAGGGCCTGGCCGGGCTCGGCCTCGAAGACCACGATGCCGGCGTGCGGCGCCTGGATGGGCTCCGAACCCGACAGCGGCGTGGCCTCGCACAGCGCCGCCGGCGGCACCGGCAGTGGGCCGGCGATGAAACCGCGGCGGTGCAGGAAGTTCAACAGCGCATCGGCATCGGCCCCGGCCTGCGCGAGGTTCACGTCGGCCTCGCCGCGCAGTTCCACCGTGGCGGCAAAGCAGGCCGCCGGCAGCGGGTGCTCGGGCAGGCGCTGCTGCAGTTGCACCCAGGGGCGGCTGCAGGCTTCGTCGAAGGGGCCGTCGCCACTGTCCAATGCCAGCAGCACGGCGCGGGCGCCCAGCCAGGCGCCCAGCTCTTCGGCCAGGGGTTGGTGAGGGGTCAATGCATAGAGGTGCACCACGGCTTCTGAATCGCAATGCAGGTCGAGCACCACGTCGCAATCGATGGCGTTGAGCAGCAGGCGTCTCTTGAGGTGCTCGGTCATCGTCTGGGCGCGAAGGATCTCGGCCTCGGCCGCAGCGCGCAGCGCCTCGCGCAGCGTGGCCACGTTGGCACCCGCATCGGCGCCCAGCGGCGTCTGCAGGCGCGCGTGTGCGGCCTCGGCCAGATCGGGGTAGCCGCGGTTGAAGTTCAGGCCGTCGCGCAGGTCGAAGCGGCCCTCGTGGCGGCCCAGCAGGCGCTGCGCCAGGCCCAGCGGGTTGGCCACGGGCACGAGCCGCACTTCGCCGAGCAGGCGGCCATCGGCCTCCAGTTGCGCCAGGCGCTCGCGCAGGCATTGCGCCACCAGCAGCGCGGGCACTTCATCGGCATGCAGGGCGGCGTGGATGGCGGCCTTGGGGCCGCGGTCGCGCGGGCCGAAGTGCAGCACGGTGAGTTCGGCGCGCAGCCCCGGGGTGGCGCCTTCGAGGTGGTGGGTTTCTGTGTGCATGGGGTCAGGGCGTGGCCACGGGGGCCAGGCGGGGGGCCGGGGACGGGTTGCCGGTGCGCTGTGGGCGCAGGTGGCGAAGGAAGCGGTGTTCCAGCGCGCGGAAGCTGCCGACCATCGCAAAGGTCAGCACGAAGTAGACGAGCGCTGCGGTGCCGAAGGCTTCCACCGGCAGCAGGTGGTTGGCGTAGACGTCGCGGGCCACGCGCGTCACGTCCACCAGCGTCACGGTGTTGGCGATGGACGTGGCGTGCATCAGGCTCACCACCTCGTTGCCGTACTGCGGCAGCGCGCGGCGCAAGGCACTGGGCAGCAGGATGCGGCGGTAGAGACGCCAGCCGCGCAGCCCGTAGGCGCGTGCCGCCTCCAGCTCGCCCGCAGGCGTGGCCTTCAGCGCGCCGGCGATGATCTCGGTGGTGTAGGCCGTGGTGTTGATGGAGAAGGCCAGCCAGGCGCAGAACCAGGCCTCGCGCAACATCGGCCAGGCGAAGCTCTCGCGCACGGCCTCGAACTGCGCCAGGCCGTAGTAGACGATGAACACCTGCACCAGCAGCGGCGTGCCGCGGATGACGTAGGTGAAGGTCCACACCGGCACGCTGAGCCAGCGCCGGGCCGACACGCGCGCGATGGCCAGCGGCACCGAGAGCACGAAGCCCGTGGCCAGGCACAGGCCCAGCAGCTGCAGCGACATCAGCAGCCCTTGCCCGAAGTCGGGCAGGCTCTGGCGGATCACGTCCCAATCGATCATCAGAAGCTCAGTTCGCGCACGCCGAGGCTGTAGCGCCGGCTCAGCCACGCCAGCGCCGCCAGCGACACCGTGGTGAGCGCCAGGTAGATGCCGGCGATCAGCACGAAGAAGGTGAAGGGCTCGCGTGTGGCCGAGGCCGCGAGGTTGGCGCGGTGCACCAGGTCGTCCAGCCCGATGATGGAGACCAGGGCCGTGGCCTTGACCATCACCAGCCAGTTGTTGGTAAAGCCCGGCACCGCGTGGCGCACCATCTGCGGCAGCACGATGCGCCGCCACACCTGCAGCGGGCGCAGGCCGTAGGCCCGCGCCGCCTCGCTCTGCCCGCGCGGGATGGCGAGGATGGCGCCGCGAAAGGTCTCCGCGAGATAAGCGCCGTAGATGAAGCCCAGCGTCAGCACGCCGGCAGCGTAGGGCGGCACGTCGATGTAGCCCCACCCTTGCTGCGCAGCCAGTGCGTTCAATGCGATCTGGCCGCCGTAGAAGATCAGCAGCATCAGCACCAGGTCGGGCAGGCCGCGGATGAGCGTGGTGTAGGCCAGCGCCAGGCCCTGCAGCGCACGCGACGAAGACAGCCGTGCCGCCGCGCCCGCCAGGCCGAAGAGGCAGGCCACGGCCAGCGAGAGCGCGGCGACCGAGAGCGTGGTGAGCAGCCCGCCGAGCAGGGCGGGGCCGTATCCGTGCAACATGGGTGTCAGCTCAGAAAAAAGCAGCGCAGCTCAGGAGCCACCCGAAACGTCGAAGTCGAAGTAGCGTGCGGCCAGCTTCTGGTAGCTGCCGTCGGCCTTCATGGCCTTCAGCGCGGCATTCACTTTCGTGCGCAGCGTGTCTTCGCCCTTGCGGAAGGCGATGGCCACGCCGCCGCCGCCTTCGTCCAGCCGCACCATGGGGCCGAGTTGCGCGTGGCCCTTGCCCTCGGGCCGCTTGAGGAAGCTCTCGGCCGACACCACGCTGGAGCCGAAGCCCACGTCGCCGCGGCCCGCCGCGAGTTCGAGGTAGATGTCGGTCTCCTTGTTCACCAGCAGCAGCCGGCTTTCGGGGTAGCGCTCGCGCAGGTACTTGGCGCGCGGGCTGTTGCGCAGCACGATGATCGTGCGGCCCTTCAGCGTGGCGGGTGCGGCGTCCTTGAAGGCGCCGGCCTTGGCGACGAAACGCGAGGGGATGTCGTAGTACGGGTCGGAGAAATCCAGCACCTTGCGGCGCTCGGGGCTGAGCGTCATCGACGCCACGATCATGTCGAACTTGCGCGCGGCCAGCGCCGGGATCATGCCGTCCCACTCCTGCTGCACCAGCGTGCAGCGGGCCTGGATGCGCTCGCACACCGCCTTGGCGATGTCGATGTCGAAGCCGCTGAGCTGGCCGTCAGGCCCCAGGCGCGAGAAGGGCGGGTAGTTGCCTTCCACGCCCACACGCACCTGCGCCCAGCCGGGGGCCTGGGCCGCCGCAGGGGCAGGCAGGAGCAGCATGCTCAGCGCCAGGGCGGCGGCGGCAAGGAAAGGGCGGCGTGGGTCGGAGCGCATGGCGGGGCTGGGCATGGAGCAAGGGCTGGCCGATGTGGCGAACCGAAGCTTGGCCCAGCCGCCGCAGGCTGGTAAGAGGGTTGGCCGCCCGATGTCGGGCCCAGGCCATGCGATGTCGCTCTGGTGGCAGAGCGGGGCTCAGGCGGGTGCGGTGCGGGTGTCGGGCCAGCACTCGAGCACCGGGCCGCCATCGGTGACGGTGATGTGCTCGCGCGCGCCGAATCCCGCCTGCAGCAGCGCCGCGTGCAAGGGCAGCGCGGTCGCATGCACCTGCCCGAGAGCCGCCTGCGCCGCGGCGGGCAGCAAGGAGGCGTAGACCAGGTGCCGCGGCATCAGCGCGGCCAGGTGGTGCAGGCCTTCGCTGCCCAGCTGGCGGCGCAGCGTGGCGAGATCCTGGCCGTGGAAGTGGTGGCCCAGGGCCTGCCACACGGGCGCGTTGCCCTCGGCGTCGCCCAGGCCCGGCAACTCGGCAATGCAGGGGGCCGATGCCTTGACTTCAGGGGTGCCTTGCCGCGCCAGCATCGCCGCCTGCACCAGCGCCACCCAGGCCGGGCCGGCTTCGGTGGCAGGCAGGGTGGCGGCGCAGCCGAAGCCGCAGAGCTCGCCGGCGCCGGTGAGGTCGTGCCCCAGCAGCAGCGTGCGCTGGCGCCGGTACAGGCCCAGCTCCGCAGAAGCATGCACCGCCCAGCCCAGGCGAAACCAGCCCCGCGGCACCGGCTTGCCGATGTGGCGGCGCAGGCGCAGCGTGGCCACGGGCGGGGCGCCCGCTTGGGCGCTGGCCACCCAGGCGGTTTCGCTTTCGGCCAGCGGGGGCAGCGGGGCGCCGTGCAGGTCGCGCAGGGCGGCCAGTGCGTCGGCATCGGTGGCGGTGGCGGGCCTGGCGTGCCAGGTGGCGGTGGCGGATGTGGGCGACGTCATGCGAGGTCTCCACGCGGCAGCGCGGCCGCGGTGTTCGGGGCTTCGGCCATCAGGCCCTGGGCCAGCGGTGCGGCGCGCAGCCGCGTGCCGTGGTCGGCGGGCGCCTGCAGGCCCAGGCGCTGGGCGTCGGCGGCCCCCATCTGCCAATGGCCCTGGGTCCACGCCGCTCGGGCCAGCACCGCGCGGAAGTCTTGCCGCCGGGTCGTGGCCACGAGATGCCAGGCTTGACCAGCGGTGGCGGCATCGCCCGCCAGCCACTGTGCGGGCGCGGCGCGCGATTGCGCCACGGTGCGCAGCGTGTTCACCGGCGCATCGACGATGGGGCCGCCGTCGAAAACATCGACGTAGTTCTCGGTCTCGAAGCCTTCGTCCATCAGGATCTCGAAGGGCACCTCGGCCACCGGGTTGAGCTGGCCGATGGCCCACTGCGCCTCTTCCGGCAGCAGCGGCACGTAGATGGGCGCCTGCGGCAGCAGGTCGGCGATGAAGGCCTTGCTGCGGCCCACAGCCAGGCGTTCGACCTGCGGGTAGTCCATGTCGAAGAAGCGCCGGCCCACGGCGTCCCAGAAGGGGCAGTGGCCGTCGGCATCGGCCAGGCCCGGGCTTTCGGAGGCGATGCGGTCGGCGAAGCGCTCGGCGAACTCGGCGATGAAGAGCAGCCGCGCACGCGAGAGCAGCTGCGGCGCCACCGTGCGTTCATACGCCGGCTCGATGTAGAACGAGCTGAGCATGGTGGCGCCGGTGAGTGCGTGGCAGAGCTGCAGCGTGTGCACGCGCTTGCGCAGCTGCAGCGCGGTGCTGGCGTGCACCAGCGTCTCGTTGCGGTAGCAGCAGTAGCGGTCGGCATAGCCGGCGGCGGCGATGATGCCGCAGGTGCCGATGACGGGGTCTTCACCGGTGGCGGCGCGGGCGCGGTCTTCCAGCACGAAGAGGTAGATCTCTTCGCCGGTGGAAGCATCGGGCCGGCTGAAGCTGGCGGCGCTGCGCTGCAGCCGCGCGGCGAGTTCGGCGCGGTCGGGCGGCAGCGTGGTGATGCCGGCGGCGCTGGCGCGGGCCATGCGCTCCAGCGCGTCCAGATCGGCCGGGCCGGCGGCGCGCAGCAGGAAATCGGCCGCGCCCGGTTCGGCGCTGGTTTCGACAGGCCCGGGCGCGGTGGGAGGCAGTGCGGTAGAGCTCATCAGGGTGTCTCTGGGTTGGGCCCGCCGGCGGGGCTGGCGGGTTCTTGGGCGGCATCGCGGGCGGCATCGCGTGTGGCGTGTTGGGCCTGCCAATCGACGGCGCGCGCGCTGCGCTCGTCACGCGGGGTGTGGCCGAAGCGCGCCCGGTAGGCCTTGCTGAAGTGCGAGGCCGAGGCAAAGCCGCAGGCCAGCGCGATCTGCAGGATGGACTGCCCGCTGTGGCGCAGCAGCCGCCGCGCGCGCACCAGGCGCAGTTCCACGTAGTGGCGGCTTGGCATGTCGCCCAGGTGCTGCTTGAACAGGCGTTCGAGCTGTCGGCCCGACACGCCCACCAGCCGCGCGATGTCTTCGGTGGGCAGTGGTTCCTGCAGGTTGGCTTCCATCAGCGCCACGGCTTCGGTGACCTTGGCATTGGGCACGCGTGCGCTCAGGGGCGCGCGCTGGCGTTCATCGCGCGCGCGCAGGCGGTCGAGGCCGAAGTGCGCGAGCAGCGGCGCGACGATCGCATCGCCGTGCTCGCCGGCCAGCCAGGCGATCAGCAGGTCGAGGCTGGCCGTGCCGTGGCCGCAAGAGAGGCGGTCGCGGTCGATCTCGTAGACGTTGCTGGAGAACACGGCCTGCGGGTGCAGTTCGCTCACCTGCGCCACCTGCGCGTGGTGCAACGTGGCGCGGTAGCCCTGCAGCAGCCCGGCCGAAGCCAGCCACGCGGCGCCGGTGCCCAGGCCGCCGAGCAGCGCGCCGGCGGCCGCCTGCTCGCGCAGCCAGCGCCCCAGCGGCGCGGTGGCTGCCGCCGTGATGGCGGGCGCTGCTGCGCTGGGCTCAGGCGCGCCGGGCAAGGTCTCGCTGACCACCAGCGCGGCGCGCAACGGCGGGGCCGAGGCCAGCGCGCCTGCCACCATCACGCGCGTACCGCAGGCGGCCGTGACGGGCTGGCCGTCCAGCGAGAGCATCAGGGGCGCGTAGCGCGGCTCGCCTAGCACCTCATTGGCCGCCACCAGCACCTCGGCCGCGGCGCTGCCGGCCAGCAGCGAATGCCGGGGCAGCAGCACGAAGGCGAGGCGGTGCGGGTGGCGCATGGTTCAGCGTGGCGAAGGCCCGGCGCGGGGCGTGGCTGGCGTGGGCGCGCCTTCGTAGACCGGCTGCGCCAGGCGCACCGGGCGGATGTCCAGGCGCAGGGCTTCGATGCTGTGGTCGTCGCGCGTGGGGCCGCCCCAGGCGCGGGTGTGTTCGTCGGCGCTGAAGCGCCACTCGAAGGCCGTGGGCTGGTGCAGCCGCCAGGCCAGGCCCAACGCCGCACGGCCCGGGCCCTCGGCCGCGCGCGCCATCACGCCGACCACGATGTTGTCGCCGAGCACGTCGCCGAAGAAGCCTGCGCGGCCCTCGGCCGAGCCCAGTGTCAGCGGCTGGCGCGTGGCCGGTGGCAGCAGGCGGCGTGCGTGCAGGTCGTAGCGGTCGCCGCGGTCGACATAGCTCACGCGCAGCGCACGCACGCGCAGCGGCGCTGCCTGCTCCACCACGGCCTGGCTCGTGTCCACCACCAGCAGGCCGCGCGTCCCCAGCGCCTCGGCCACGCCGGCGCGGATCAGCGCCGCGCTGTCTTCTTCCACCCCCAGGCCGAGCGGCCGGCCGCTTTGCAGCAGCACGCGCACCAGTCGCGCCACGCGCCCGCGCTTGAGGAAGTGCTGGTCGGTCACCACGTCGTGCGGTGCGAGGCCGAAGCCCAGGCCGAGCTCTTGCGCCGTCAAGGGGCGCAGCAGCGCATCGAAAGCATCGTCCAGCTCGCGCAGGGCGGTCTCGCTCATCACGGCCGCACCAGCGCTGGTGCCGGCGATCACGCCACCGCGTGCGTGCAGCTCGCGCAGGGCGCGCAGCAGCGGGGTTTCGCGGCCCTCGGGGCGCAGCGCCTGCATCAGGCGGTCTTGCTCGCCGCCGGTCATGAACACGCCGCCGGCGGCCTGCACACGAGCCACCCACTGTGGATCGTGCGCGCGCGCCCGGGCGTCTTCTGCACTGCTGCCGGGCCAGCGCGGCGCGATGGGCAGCACCTCGGTGCGCGCGCCGCGACGCTGCAGCTGCTCGGCAGTGAGGCGAGCGGACCGTTCGGGGTCGCCCGAGGCGGTGGGCAGCACCAGCACCAGCGCACCCGGGCCCCCGGCGGCCTGCACGATGGCTTGCCAGAGCGCGTCGTTGCCGTCCTTCAAGGCGCCGCCCAGCACCACCAGCGTGCCGGGGCGCGCCGGCGCTGCCGATGCTGGCGCCTGCGCCCCGGCCGGCGCGGCCCACAACAGCAGCGCGCACAGGCACGCCAGCCACCCAGAAGGGCCGAAAGGCCGGAACCAGCAGGAAAACCGCGACATGGCCGCGATCTTGGCATCCCCGCAACGCCGCCCGGCGGGCCGACTGCTCCGCAGGCGACACTGACTTGTGACCAAGCGACCCGCGCGGGCCGGCCCCGTTTGCAAGGGCGCGGCAGGCTGCCAGAGTCGACCGTGAGCCCCTACCCGCAGGGGCAGCACCGCAAGCGCTGCCCTGCACACCATCCCCACCCGGAGTCACCTGCCCCATGCGCCGCAACCCCCGCTTTTCCCTGCGCCCCGCCGCCTTTGGCGCCTGGGCTGTCCTGCATCTCATGATGGGCGCTCAAGCCCAGGCCCAGACGGCGGCTGCGCCGCAGCGTGTGGAGGTCACGGGGTCCAGCATCAAGCGGCTGGCCGGCGAGACCGCGCTGCCGGTGGAGACCATCAGCCGCGACGAGATCGCGAAGATCGGCGTCACCACCGCCGCCGAGTTGCTGCAGAAGCTCAGCAGCAACGTCGGCGGCCTGACCGATGGCGCCAGCATCAGCGACCAGGCCGGCGCGCAACGCGGCTTCAACGGCGCCAACCTGCGTGGCCTGGGCGTGAGCAGCACGCTGGTGCTGCTGAACGGCCGCCGCCTGGCGAACTTCGCCAGCCCGGGCGACAACGCCGGCGTGGACCTCAACAACATCCCGGCCGGTGCCCTCCAGCGCGTGGAAGTGCTGAAGGACGGCGCCTCGGCCCTCTACGGCACCGACGCCATGGGCGGCGTGATCAACTTCATCACGCGCAAGGATTACCAGGGCGGCGAGCTGAACCTCTACGCCCTGGGCACGCAGGAAGGCGGCGCCGGCAAGAAGAGCATCAGCGCCTCGGCCGGCTTCGGCGACATTTTCAAGGACCGCTTCAACGTCTTCGCCACCGTCGACCTGCAGAAGCTCGATCCGCTGAACTCCGGCCAGCGCGACTTCATCCGGGAGTACGACCTGCCCGGCCGGCTGGGGCCGCAGCTCTCGAGCAACCCCTTCCCGGCCAACGTCGACCTCACGGTCGCGCAGCTCAATGCGCTGAACGCCTTCGTGGCCGCCAACCCGACCACCGCGCTGAAGGGCAGCGGGCCCAACGGCAGCTGGCAGCCGGTGGTGCCGGGCAGCTCGGCGCGGCGCGTGAACTTCGCGAAGTCCAGCTGCACGGGCGGTGCCAACCCGAATTCGGTGACGCCCAGTTCGCTCGGCGGCACCGAGGGCTGCGCCTACAACTACATGGGCGACACCGAGATCTATCCGAAGTCGGAAAAGGCCAGCGTGGTGGGCCGTGCCACCTTCCAGGCGAGCCCCAACCACCAGGTCTTCCTGGAAGCGCTGTTCAGCAAGACCGAGACCGACTACGCCGCATCGCCGGCCACCTCGGGCAACATCGCCGCCAGCGCGGGCATCACGCTGCCGGCTTCGCTGCAGGCCGTCACCGGCATCACCACACCGGTGGCCTTCCGCTTCCGCCTGTCTGACGCCGGCAAGCGCACCAGCCGCGTCGAGAGCGAAGCCACCCGCCTGGTTCTGGGTGCCAGCGGCGTGCTGGGCGACTGGGACTACGAGACCGCGCTCAACCGCAGCACCAACAAGGCCACCGACGCGAACCTCTCTGGCTGGGTCTCGAACACCCGCCTGCGCGCCGGCATGGCCAGCGGGGCCTACAACCCCTTCGTGCTGCCCACCCCCAGCGGCAAGGCCTTCATGGACTCGATCCAGCTTACCGGGGCGGCCCGCATCTCCGAGGGCACCAGCACCAGCCTGGACGGCAAGCTCTCGCGCGCGCTGATGTCACTGGCCGGGGGGGACCTGGTGCTGGCCGTGGGCGCCGAAATCCGCCGTGAAGAGACGCAGTTCCGCGCCACCGACGTGCTCAAGAGCAACGACGTGGTGGGGGACCGTTCGACCTCCGGCGCGCTGCTGGCCGACACCGACCACAGCCGCAAGGTGATGGGCGCCTACGCCGAAGTCGTGGCCCCGGTGACGAAGCAGTGGGAACTGCAGTTCGCGATGCGCCACGACCGCTACGACGGCGTGTTCAACGCCGCCACCAACACCACCTCGCCCAAGCTCGACAGCACCAACCCCAAACTGGGCCTGAGCTTCCGCCCCGACCGCACGCTGCTGGCACGCGCCTCCTACGGCACCGGCTTCCGCGCGCCGTCGATCTCGGAGATGTTCCGCCCGGTGCGTGCCGGCATCACCGCCAGCTTCGTGCGCGACCCGGTCTCGGGTGAGATCGGCCAGCTGCCGGTGGACCGCTTCTCCAACCCCGAGCTGAAGCCCGAGAAGTCCAAGCAGTTCAGCGTCGGCCTGGCCTTCGAGCCTTCGCGCAACTGGGGCGGCAGCGTCGACTACTGGACGATCCGCAAGACCGACATCATCTCGGAGATCGGCGAAGAGACCATCTTCAGCAACCCGGTCTACTACAACGACCCGGCCATCGTGGCGCGCGGCGGCGGCGGCTTCGTCAACGTCATCACGGTGAAGAAAGAGAACCGCGGCCAGCTGAACACTTCAGGCCTGGACGTGGCGCTGCGCTACAGCGGCGAAGAGAGCGCCATCGGCCGCTTTGGCGCCAGCCTGAACGGCACGCTGGTGACCGAGTACAAGTTCTCCACCGACCCGCGTTCGCCGCTGGTGGACGGGCTGGGACGTTTCCGCGACGACAAGGCCGTGCAGCGCTGGCGCCACAAGCTCAGCATCGACTGGGACCGCGGCCCCTTCGGCCTGACGCTGACCAACACCTACATGTCCGGCTACCGCGACCAGAACGTCGAGGGCCTGGCCGCACCCGAGTGGAACAACCGCGACGTCGAGGCCTACTCGCTGTGGGACCTGAGCGGCAGCTGGCGGCTCAGCAAGCAGATGCGCCTGCGTGCCGGCGTGCTGAACCTGCTGGACACCGCACCGCCCTTCACCAACCAGTCGCGCTACTTCCAGGTGACCTGGGACCCGACCTACGGCGATCCGCGCGGCCGCAGCTTCTACGCCAGCCTGCAGTACAGCTTCAAGTGATCGTTTGACACGACCCGGGCCACGGCCCGGGCACCCTGCAGAATCCACCCGGCTCAGCACACGGGAGGGCGTGGCGTGGATCGGGTGGGTGCGGTGGTCATCGGCGCTGGCGCCGTGGGGCTGGCGGTGGGCCGGGCACTGGCCCAGGCCGGGCGCGAGACCGTCGTGGTGGAAGCCGCTTCGGGCATCGGCCAGGGTGTCAGCTCGCGCAACAGCGAGGTGGTGCACGCGGGCCTCTACTACATGCCGGGCTCGCTGAAGGCGCGGCTGTGCGTGCGCGGCAAGGCACTGCTCTATGCGCTGTGCGAGCGCCAGGGCGTGCCGCACCGCCGCTGCGGCAAGCTGGTGGTGGCCACCGAAGCCGCCCAGCACGCCGCGCTCGACCGCCTGGCCACGGTGGCCACTGCCAACGGCGTGCTCGTGGAGCGCTGGAGCGCCGAGCAGGCGCAGGCGCTGGAGCCCGAACTGGCCTGCACGGCCGCGCTGTGGTCGCCCAGCACCGGCATCGTCGACAGCCACGCCTACATGCTGGCGCTGCAGGCCGAACTGGAGGCCGCGGGCGGCGCGGTGGCCTTGCAATCGGAAGTGCTCGGCGCGCGCTTCGAGACGGGCGCGCCGGCCGTGCTGCGGGTGCGCAGCGGCGGGTCGCAGGGCGAGATCTCGGAACTGGAGGCCGGCATCGTCGTCAATGCCGCCGGGCTGCATGCCTGCACGCTGGCGCGGCGCTTCGAAGGGCTGGACGCGGCGCACGTGCCGCGGCCACGTTATGCCAAGGGCAGCTACTTCGCCTTGGCCGGGCGTTCGCCTTTCCGCCATCTCATCTACCCGGCGCCGGTGGATGCCTGGCTCGGCGTGCATCTGACGATTGACCTCGGCGGCCAGGCCCGCTTCGGCCCCGACCTCGAATGGCTGGACGCCGACAGCCCTGAAGGCCTGGACTATGCCGTCGACCCCGCACGCGCCGCGCCCTTCGAGGCCGCCATCCGCCGCTACTGGCCAGGCCTGCCGGCAGGCGCCCTGCAGCCGGCCTACAGCGGCGTGCGGCCCAAGATCCACGGGCCGGGCGAGCAGGCGCCCGATTTCCGCATCGACGGCCCGGCGCAGCATGGCGTGGCGGGTCTCGTGAACCTGTTCGGCGTCGAGTCGCCCGGGCTCACCTCGGCCATGGCGGTGGCCGAAGAGGTGCTGCTGCGTTTGCAGCGGCCATGAAAAAACGGCCCCGAGGGGCCGTTCCGTCTGGAAGCCGGTCGGGCCTCAGGCCTTCTTGGCCCAGGCGCTGCACCAGCCGCCACCGGCCACCTGCTTGGCGCCGAACAGCGGGCAGCCACCCCAGGCGTCAGCCGCCTTGCCTTGGAACAGCGCGCAGTTGCTGCACTTCTGGTCGTTGGTGTGCTTGGGGTACTTCTTGGTGTCGGCCTTCTTGGTGTCGTGCACGTAGCCCAGACCCACGGCCTGCGGATCCTTTTCATCGAGCTTGGCCTGGGCCTGCGCTTGCGTGGTGGCGGCCAGGGCGGTGCCGGCGGCGGCCACTTGCAGCAGGAAGGTGCGACGGTTGCTTTGCGACATGGAACGGAGTCTCCGTGGTTGGGGAATGGAAAGACTACAACGCGTCAGGGCGCCGGAACGGTGACACCGAGACACGTATTGCAACGACCCAGACCGCGCAAACGCGGATCGGGCTTGCCGTCGCCGGTCTTGAAGTTGGCGTGACAGCGGATGCACACGTACATCTTCGAGCTGGACATCATCGGCCGCACGCCAGGTTCGGCATTGGGGCGGGCGGCGGTGTACTCGGCCTGCGTCTGGCGCAGTTTGGGGCCGGCGGTGGTCTCAGGAACAGTGGGCGTGCGGCGAGTTGTCATAGCAGATGTTTGCCGGGGTGGCGGGCCCCGATCGACGCGAAGTGCGTATTGTCCCCTGAAATCGAGGCAGCTTGCACACCGTGGTTGCGCGTCGGGCACTGGGAAGTTCCCGATGGAGCCCGGCGCTCAGGCGGGGCTGGCGAACTCCGGCACGCGCACCGTGCAGACGATGCCGCGCTCGCCGTTTTCGGACCAGGCCACCTCGCCGCCAAGCAGCTTCACGCGCTTGCGCACGCCGCCCAGGCCCAGCCCGTGCGCCCAGCCCTCGGGGTTGCGGCCGAGGCCGTCGTCGGCCACCTGCAGGCGCAGCACCGGGCCCTCGAGCTGCAGGCTCACTTCCACGTGCGTGGCGTGGCCGTGGAAGAGCGCGTTGCTGACCAGTTCGCGCAGCACGCGGGTGAGGGCCGACCACTGCACCACGGTCAGCGGCCGGTCGTGATCGACCTGCAGGTGCCAGCCCAGGCTGGCCTGGGCCACGCTCAGGCGCTGGGTGAGATCGGCCTTCCACTCGGCGGCCGCATGCGAAAGGCGGTGCTCGGTGGCCGCCAGGCCGCGCGTGAGCGTCTTCAGGTCCTGCAGCGTGTGGCGGATGTAGTCCTCCATCTCGCGGCTCTGGGCCTGGTACATCAGCGTCAGCAGACGCGCGCCGATGTCGTCGTGCAGGTCCTGCGCGATGCGCTGGCGCTCTTCGGCGCGGCCGCGCTCCACCGCGGCGTCGTAGGCCACGGCGCGGCGCAACTGCTCCACCACGCGGTCGGCCAGGCGGGCGTCTTCCAGCGTGAAGAGGCGCTGGCCTCGCCGCGCGTGGCGCAGCACCAGGCCTTGCAGGGGTTGGCCCGAGCCCGGCGCATCGTCATCCGCCGGCCGCAGCGGCACGGCCAGCGCAGAACCGCCGCCGAGCAGACGCGCGCGCACGGGCACGCGGTCGACCACCTGCACCTCCAGCGGTTCGAACAGTTCGCGCATCAGGCGCGCCAGCAACTGCGGGTGGCTGCGCGGCTGCGCCTGCAGTTCGCGGGCGGCGCGGTACAGGTGCTCGAAGGTGCGTTCGGTGGTCAGCACGCTGGTGCCCACCAGGTGCTGCAGCACCCACTGGCGCGCCGCGGCGTACAGGCCCACGCCGATGAAGACGGCCACCGCCAGCGAAGCGAAGTCGCTCAGCGAGAAGACCGCGGCGAAGAGCAGGTCGAGCGAGGTGACGACGGTGCTCACGCCCGCCAGCAGCGAAAACTCGCGCAGCACCTGGCGCCGCCTGGCAAGGAAGGGGGTGAGCAGCAGCAGCGAGGCGACGAACAGGTACCAGGTGGCCGATGCCGCCGCTGCGACGGTGGCGCTGGCCGGCCCCGGCCCCGAGGCGCCGGCCACCGCCGCGGTCACCAGCGCCAGCGTGAGCCAGGCTGCGCCAGCCAGGCGCCGCAGCACCAGCGCATGGGCGTTGGCCTGGCGGCGCTGGCCGATGTGGGCCACGGCCACGGCCCAGGCCCCCAGGCCTAGGCAGGCGGCCTGCGCCAGCCACCACAGCGGCAGCGCGTGGGTGGCTGCCGCCGCCCACCAGGCCGGCACCAGGCCCCAGGCCAGCAGGGCCTGCCAGCGCGGCGCGTGCGTGAGCAGGATGAAGGCGTGCACGGCCGCTGCCGTGCTGGCGATGTCCAGCGTGGCGCGCACCGGCAGATCGCAGGCCAGGGCCCCGATGGGCAAGCCCAGGCCGCGCGTGCCCTCCAGCGCGATGTAGACCAGGTTGCCGGCCTGGCACAGCGCCATCACCAGGAAGAGCAGCTTGCGCGGCTGCGGCCGGGCCAGCATCAGCACCACGGCAAAGAGGTAGACCAGCAAGGCCAGGCCGCTCAGCGGCCAGAAGGCCCAGCCGAGCCCGGCGTAGCCGCGCGGGCCGACGGGCCGCTCGGTGACGCGGCCATCGGGGCCGTGCAGCTGCAGCACGCCGCCGGGGCGGGCCAGCAGCGTTGCGAGGGCCTCGTGCTGCTGCACTTGCCGCAGCCTTTCGGCATCCACCACCTGCCAGCGGGGTGAGCGGTGCAGCAGCAGCGCATCCACCGGCTGCGGGGCCAGGCCCGGTGCGCTGACGGCCACCACCTGCAGCGTTTGTGCGTCGTCGATGCGCAGGTGCAGGCTGCCGCTGTCGCCGGCGGTCCACTCGCCACCAAGGTAGGGCGTGGCTGCCAGCCAGCGGGCCAGGGCGAACACCGCCAGACAACCCAGCACTGCAGCGAGCACCAGCACCTGGCGGCGCCAGCCGAAGACGGGCTGTTCGTCGTCGAGGCCCGGCTCGGGCGGCGGGCTTGGGGCGGCGGGCGTGCAGGGCACGCCTTACCTCACACCAGGCCTTGCTTGCTGGCGAGCACCGCGGCTTCGGCGCGGCTGCTCACGTTGAGCTTCTTGTAGATGGACTTGATGTGGTCGTTGACGGTGAACCACTTGATGCCCATCAGGCTGGCGATTTCCTTGATGGTGAAGCCCTTGCTCAGGTAGGTGAGCACCTCGCTCTCGCGCGGGGTGAGGCGCTCGTGGTCGGGCTTGCGCTCGATGGGCACCGGCCGGCTGGTGGTGAAGGGCGGCGGCATGAAGCCCGAATCAGGGGCCGTGGTGTCACCGCCGCCGGGCCGGAAGTGCGTGAGCAGGCGGCGTGCGATGGCCGGGCTCAGCGGCGGCTGGCCGCGCACGATCTTCTGCAGTTCTTCCACCAGCACCTCGAAGCGGTCTTCCTTGAGCAGGTAGCCGTCGGCGCCGCACTGCAGTGCAGGGAAAAGGTGGTCGTCGTCGCTGTAGAGCGTGGTGACGATCTTGGTGGCCGGGTAGTGCGCCAGTTCCGACAGCAACTCCATGCCGTTGCCGTCGGGCAGCTCGAGGTCGACCATGATGAGCTTGAAGGGGTCGACGCCATGGAGCCCTTGCGAGCCGCCGGTGAGCGAAATGTGACGGCGCGCCGTCTCCAGATCGCCGGCTTCCGTGATGACGATGGCGTCGCTGAAACTCTCGCGCACCACACGACACAGAAAGCTCCGCGCCACCGGGTTGTCTTCGAGGATCAGCACCTTGACGGCCATGGGGCGGACTCCACCTGGGAAAGACCGCAATCCTAGCGCGGACGGGGGCTTGTGCTACCCGTTTCGAGACCCCCTTATGGGTTGCCCGCGCTCCTTCGGTCAACCGTTGACGAGCAGCAGTTTGCCCATCACCTGGCGCGAGCCCATGCGGGCGTAGGCGGCCTTCAGCTCGCTCATGGGCAGCGTCTGGTCGATCACGGGCTTGATCTGCCCGGCGGCGTACCAGCCTGCCAGTTGCAGCATCGCGGCCTGGCTGGCTGCGGGCTCGCGGCGCACGAAGTCGCCCCAGAACACGCCCACCACCGAGGCACCCTTGAGCAGCGCCAGGTTCCAGGGCAGCGCCGGGATGGCGCCGCCGGCAAAGCCGACGACGAGGTAGCGGCCGCGCCAGGCGATGCTGCGGAACACGGGCTCGGCAAGGTCGCCGCCCACGGGGTCGTAGACGACATCGGGGCCTCGGCCGTCGGTGAGGGCCTTCAGCGCATCGCGCACGTTCTCGCGGCTGTAGTTCAGCGTGGCATCGGCGCCCAGCTCGATGCAGCGCTGGCACTTCTCGTCGGTGGAGGCGGCAGCGATCACGCGCGCACCGGAGGCCTTGGCGATCTGCAGCGCGGCGGTGCCCACGCCGCCGGCAGCGCCGAGCACGAGCACGGTCTCGCCGGGTTTCAGCTGCGCGCGGTCGATCAGCGCGTGGTGCGAGGTGCCGTAGGTGAACGCAAAGGCCGCGCCGTCCTCGAGCGCGAAGCCCGGTGGCAGCGGCAGCACGCCCGAGGCGGGCACCACGGCGTGCGTGGCAAAGCCGCCGTGGCTGCCGATGGCGGCCACCGCCATGCCCGGCTTGAGATGGCGCACGCCTTCGCCCACGGCCTCCACCGTGCCCGCGAACTCCGAGCCCGGCGCGAAGGGCAGCGGCGGCTTGACCTGGTACTTGCCCTGCACGGTCAGCAGGTCAGGGAAGTTCAGGCTCGCCGCGCGGATGGCGATGCGCACCTGCCCGGCCTGCGGCTCGGGCGTGGGCAGTTCCTGCCAGCTGAGGGCGTCGACGCCGTCGAGGGTGGTGCAGAGCCAGGCGTGCATGGGAGTCTCCGTGGTGAACAAAAGCGCCCTGCAAGCCAGGGCCTGCAGGGCGCGCGGATCATAAGCAGCGGCTCCGCAGGGGCTGCGTCGCCGCGGTGACGCCAGGGCCGCGGCTAGAGGCCCAGGCGCAGCATCGGTGCGGCCAGCGCCTGGCGCAGGGTGTCGATGCTGTCGGCCAGGTGCACGGCCGTGTCGCTGTCGGCGCGCACACCGCGGCCCTGCGCCGCTTCCAGCCGAGAAAGCAGCCGCCTGGCGTGCAGGCGGGTGAGGCCGCGGGCATCGGCGCGGGTCTGCGGCGTCAGGCGCAGCAATGCGGCCGCCAGGCGGTTGACGTGCCCCCGCTGCAGCTCACGCCGCTCGGGGCGGATCACGCCGCCCTTGATGCCGCCCGTGCCCAGCTCGCTCCAGACGTCGTCGCTCAGGCGCTGGTACAGCTCGGACAGCTGCAGCGCCTCGCTGGGTTTGTCGAACTTGGTGGCGCTGTCCTGCACGCGCGCGGCCAGGCCGTCGCTCATCAGGAAGTTCAGCACCGCCATCTGCAGGCCCAGCAGGCGCTGCGGCAGCACGAAGTCGCCGGCATCTCCGATGAGCTCGGCGCGGTCCAGGAAATCAGGCGCCAGGCGCCGCTGCAGGGCCGGCGTGAGGCTCAGCCCTTCAGCCGACAGCGCGGCCTTGCTCATCAGCTCGAGCGATTGCCGCTGCACCGCACCGCTGACGGGCTGCAGCGGCTCGCGCCCGCTGCCCGGGAAGTCGCGCAGCGTGCGCACGCCGCCCAGCTGGCGCGCCAGCACGCCCAGCGAACGAGCCACGTCGTTGAGCGCGTAGTTCAGCGAACGGCGCAGCACGGCGTAGTCGCGGTCGGCCGGCAATTCGCGCGTTTCCTGGCGCTTGAAGAGATCGCGCGCGATCTCCAGGCGCTTGGCGGCAAAGGCCAGCGGGTCGGCACCCAGGTCGCCCTGGATGATCTCGGGGTCGAGACCGAAGAGCACGTCTTCGTCCGTGCCGAAGGCCAGCAGCGGATCCTTGCTGCGCTCGGCGATGCGCTGCAGCTCGGCCTTCTCGTCTTCGGCCTTTGCGCCCGCCGGCAGCGTCTTGTACGCGTACTCGACGGCCCAGTAGTCGTAAGGCCCCAGCGTGGTCTGGAAGGGCATGCCGCCGCTCTGGCCCGGGCGCGGCAGGTTCACCGCGTTGTATTCCATCACCGAGCCGGTGGTGCCGTAGGCGCGCGTGAACTCGGCGTCGGCCAGCTGCGCCTCGGTGTAGGCGCGCGAGGCGCGGAAGTTGTGGCGCAGGCCGAGGGCGTGACCCACCTCGTGCATCAGCGCCTCTTTCACGTAGTCTTGAACGAACTGCTGGGCCACGGGGCTGTCGGGCTCCAGCTCGCCGCGGGCTTCCAGCACCGACATGGCATAGCCCACCTGCTCGGCCATGAATTCGCCGTGCATGCAGCGCGCCAGTTCCGGCGGCAGCGCGCCGCTGTCGGCCAGCGCCGCGGGCGGCTCGAAGATGCGCGCGAAGCTGTGGCCGGGCGGCAGGCCCTGGGCGGCGCCGGGCTCGGCCGCAGCGCCTGCCGACAGGGCTGCGCGCGGAGCGCCCAGCACCTGCGAGCGCAGGCCGCGGATGCCGCGCGTGGTCATGCCCTCGAAGGCGATGTCGGCGTCGAGGATCTCGCCAGTGCGCGGGTCGATGTGGGATGGGCCGATGGCACCGAAGGCCGGCTCGGCGTTCATCATCCAGCGCACCGAGGCGTAGCCGTAGTCGAGCGTGTCGAACTTTGCGTCGTCGGGCTGCTGCTCCACCTTGATGGCATCGCGGAAGCCGATCTTCTCGAAGGCCTTGTTCCACTCGAGGATGGCCGCGCGCGTGGTCTCGCGCCAGGCCAGCGGCACGTTGCGGTCGATCCAGAAGGTGATGGGCTTGACGGGGTCGGACAGTGCCGCCTCGGGGTCCTTCTTCTCCAGGCGCCAGCGCGTGACGAAGCGCTGGCGCGGGGTGCGCGCGAGCTCGTCGCTGAAGTCGAGCACGGTGGTGGTGAAGAGGCCCACGCGAGGGTCGGCGCGGCGGGCCTTCATCGGCATTTCAGGCAGTGGCGCCAGCGAGTAGCTCAGGCTCACGAGCATGCTGCGCGCGTCGGGCAGGTAGCGCGGGATCTGCGGGACCGGCATGCCCGGCATCAGACCCTGCGGTGCCGAAGACACGCCGCCGGTGAAGTAGTGCGCCTGCGTTTCCACCGTGGTGGCCACGGCAGAACCGCGCACGGCGGTGATAAGCGTGTTGCCGCGGTCCAGGCCGTAGCCTTGGCGCAGGCCGCGCTGCAGCATGGCGCCGATGCCGATCATGTCGCCCAGGAAGATGGGGTTGGCCTCCACCAGCACGCTCTTGCGGTCGGGGTGGGGCTGGCTGCCCACGGGCACCGAGGCCAGCAGGCTGTTGGAGTAGCTGTCGGCCACGGCCCGCGCCTCGGGCGTGCCCGCAGCGGCAAGCACCTCGGTGTTGCGCGCCTGCAGGCGCACCTGGTTGTGCACGCGCACGAACTCCACCACCTGGGCGCCGCCCGTGCCGTTGAAGGGCAGCGCCATCAGGCCGCCGAGCACGAAGGCCTCGCCGATGCCGCTCTTGATCTTGGGCGAGAGCAGGAACAGCTTGCCGAACTGCGCCGGCAGCAACTCGATCCAGACCTTGTCGTCCTTCTGCCAGAACACCAGCGGGCCGTCGATGCGGCGCGCGTCCTTGATCACGGTGGCAAAGGGCGGCGGGCCGCTCGGCGGGCCCCCGGCCATGGGGCCCGGGGCGCTGCCGGGTGGCGCGCCCAGGGCCGCTGGCAGGGCCAGGCGCGCGGTGCCGCCGTTGGCTGCACTGGCCGCAGGGCCGGGAGCCGCCGCGTTGGTCGGTGCCGCTGCCGTGGCCGGTGCGGTGGTGGCGGCGGCGGGCGCCGGCGCCTTGGCGGCCGAAGCGGCAGCGCTGGCCGCCGCGGCCTGGCCGCCAGGCGCTTCGCCGGTGGGCAGCTGCGCGCAGGCGCCGAGCAAGACGGTCGAGGCCGCGCTCAGGGCGGCGCGGCGGGTCAGGGGGCGGATGCGCATGGAAGCTGCGGGCGCCGGGCGCCAGGAGGGTGACGGTTCATTGTGGGCCAAAGCCCGCCACCGCGCTGCCGCCGCCCCAGGGGGCTGGCGGCAGGCCATCACGCTCTCAGCGGATGGGCTTGAAGCGCACGCGCTTGGGCCGCGCGCCTTCTTCACCCAGGCGCTTCTTCTTGTCGGCTTCGTACTCCTGGTAGTTGCCGTTGTAGAAGAACCATTGGCTGTCGCCCTCGCAGGCGAGGATGTGCGTGCAGATGCGGTCAAGGAACCAGCGGTCGTGGCTGATGACCATGGCGCTGCCCGCAAACTCCAGCAGCGCCTCTTCCAGCGCGCGCAGGGTTTCCACGTCCAGGTCGTTCGACGGCTCGTCCAGCATCAGCACGTTGCCGCCCTTGGCCAGGGTCTTGGCCAGGTGCAGGCGGCCGCGCTCACCCCCGGAGAGGCTGCCCACCATCTTCTGCTGGTCGTTGCCCTTGAAGTTGAAGCGGCCGAGGTAGGCGCGCGAGGGCATCACGAACTTGCCGACGACGATGTTGTCCAGGCCGCCGGAGACGTCTTCCCACACGGTCTTGTCGGCGTCCAGGCTTTCGCGGCTCTGGTCGACGAAGGCCAGTTGCGCGGTCTTGCCGATCTTGACCTGGCCGCTGTCGGGCTGCTCCACGCCTTGCAGCATGCGGAAGAGCGTGGACTTGCCGGCGCCGTTGGGGCCGATGATGCCGACGATGGCACCGGGCGGCACCTTGAAGCTCAGCTTGTCGATGAGCAGGCGGTCGCCGAAGCTCTTGCTGACGTTGTCGAACTCGATGACTTCATTGCCCAGGCGCTCGGCCACGGGGATGAAGATCTCGTTCGTGACGTTGCGCTGCTGGTATTCGACGTCGCTCAGCTCCTCGAAGCGCGCCAGGCGGGCCTTGCTCTTGGTCTGGCGGGCCTTGGCGTTGGAGCGAACCCACTTCAGTTCCTCCTTCATCGCCTTCATGCGCGCGTCTTCGCTCTTCTGCTCCTGCTCCAGGCGCTTTTCCTTCTGGTCGAGCCATTCGGAGTAGTTGCCCTTCCAGGGGATGCCGGCGCCACGGTCGAGTTCAAGGATCCATTCGGCCGCGTTGTCGAGGAAGTAGCGGTCGTGGGTGATGGCCACCACGGTGCCCGGGAAACGCTGCAGGAAGTGCTCCAGCCACTCCACGCTTTCGGCGTCCAGGTGGTTGGTGGGCTCGTCGAGCAGCAGCATGTCGGGCTTGCTCAGCAGCAGGCGGCACAGCGCCACGCGGCGCTTCTCGCCGCCCGAGAGCAGGCCGATCTTGGCGTCCCAGGGCGGCAGGCGCAGCGCGTCGGCGGCCAGTTCCAGCTGCAGGTCGGTGTTCTCGCTGCCGGCGGCGGCGATGATGGCCTCCAGCTCGGCCTGCTCGGCGGCGAGCTTGTCGAAATCGGCGTTCTCGTCGGCGTACTCGGCGTAGACCTCGTCCAGCCGCTTCTTGGCCGCGATGACGCCGCCCACGCCTTGCTCCACCACCTCGCGCACGGTCTGTTCGGGCGGCAGCAGCGGTTCCTGCGGCAGGTAGCCGATGTTCAGGCCGGGCATGGGCACGGCTTCGCCTTCGATCTCCTTGTCGATGCCGGCCATGATCTTCAGCAGCGTGCTCTTGCCCGAGCCGTTGACGCCCAGCACGCCGATCTTGGCGCCGGGGAAGAAGGACAGGGTGATGTTCTTCAGGATCTGCCGCTTCGGCGGCACGATCTTGCCGACGCGGTTCATGGTGAAGACGTATTGCGCCATGGTCACATGGTCCTTGGTGATGGGTGCGGAAGAGGGGGCAGACCGGCGCGCGAGTGCGGCGCAGGGGCTGCGGGGCGGCGGAGCCAGCCCGGTATTCTCGCCGCAGATTGCCCCGGCGGCCCGTGCGCGGCCGCCGCCCGGCGTCACACGGCTGGCAGGTCGGTGCCCAGGGCGAGGGCCTCGCGGGGCAGCAGCGGGGCCAGTTTTTCCGCGGTCATCGGCCGGCCGAGCAGGTAGCCCTGCACCTCATCGCACCCATGGGCCTTCAGGAAGGCCAATTGTTCGGGGGTCTCCACGCCCTCGGCCACCACGCGCATCTCCAGGCTGTGGGCCATGGCGATCACGGCCTGCGTGATGGCAGCGTCGTCGCGGTCGTCTGGCAGGCCCTGGATGAACGAGCGGTCGATCTTCAAGGTCTGCGCAGGGAAGCGCTTCAAGTAGGCCAGCGACGAGTAACCGGTGCCGAAGTCGTCGATGGCGATGGCCATGCCCAGGGTGTGCAGGCGCAGCAGCACCTGCTGGGCGCGGTCGGGGTCGCTCATCAGCAGGCTCTCGGTGATCTCCACCTCGAGGGCCTGGGCCTCGAGCACGGTTTCGCTGAGCGCGGCCTGCACCTCGTTGATCAGGCCTTCGTTGCCGAACTGCCGCGCAGAGAGATTGATGGCGCAGCGCGGCGGCTCCAGCCCCGCCTCGCGCCAAAGGCGGATCTGGTGGCAGGCCTCGCCCATCACCCAGTGGCCGAGCTGCACGATGAGGCCGCTCTCCTCCGCCAGGTCGATGAACTCGCCCGGGGGGATCAGGCCGCGCGTCGGGTGCTGCCAGCGCAGCAGCGCCTCCATGCCGCACATCGCGCCGTCGCTGAGGCGGAAGCGGGGCTGGTAGTGCAGCACCAGCTCCTGGCGGGCCACGGCCTGGCGCAGGTCGCCTTCCAGCGCGAAGTGGCGCGCCGCGCGCTCGGCGAGCTCGGAGGTGAAGAACTGGAAGTTGTTCTTGCCCCGGGCCTTGGCCAGGTACATGGCCGAGTCGGCGTTCTTCAGCAGCGTCGTGGTGTCGTCGCCATCGCTCGGGAACAGGGCGATGCCGACACTGGCGCTGACCTGCACCGGCCGGTCTGACAGCCGCATGGGCTCGCACAGCACGTTCAGCACGCGGGAGGCCACCTTCGAGAGCGTGGACGGGTCGGTCGTGTTCTGGATGAGGATGACGAACTCGTCACCACCCAGGCGCGCCACGGTATCCACCTGGCGCACAAGGCCCGACAGGCGTCGGGCCATGGTCTTCAGCAACTCGTCGCCCGCGTCGTGGCCCAGCGTGTCGTTGACGTACTTGAAGCGGTCGAGGTCGATGAAGAGCACCGCCAGCCCCAACCGGGTGAGGCGCGCCTGGCGCAGCCCGCTCTCCAATTGCTCGATCAGCATGCTGCGGTTGGGCAGCCCGGTCAGGCTGTCGTAGCGGGCCAGCTGCATCACCTGCTGCTCGGCCACGGTGCTGTGTGTCACGTCCGAGCCCACGCCGCGGTAGCCGGTGAAGCGCTCGCCATCGAAGACCGGCTCTCCGCTGATGCGGATGTACAGCGGGGTGCCATCCGGCTGCTGTACGCGGAAACGCAGGTTCCTGAAAGGTTTGCGGTCGTCGGTCAGCAGCCGGTGCTTGCAGGCGTCGTCCTCGTCGATGGCGGTGACGGCCTCGCCGATTTGCTGGCCGGTCAGCAGTGCGGCGAGATCGCCGGTGCTGCCCAGGTCGTGGCTGGAGACGTAGTGGAAGCGCAGCGTCGCGTCCTGCTCCCACACCCAGTCGGACGACAGCGACACCAGGCTGGCCAGGCGCGCCTGGCTGGCTCTCAGCTCGTTGTAGAGCTCGCCCATCTCGCGCGAGGCCACCTCCTGCGAGCGCTCCATCAGGTAGCGGTCCTGCTCGGCGTCGGCATAGGCCCGGCTGACGCGGTCCATCAGGCCCGGCAAAGCCGGATGGGCGGTGGCCAGGGCGTCTGGAGACAGCTGCGCCCGCCGCAACTGCCGCAGCAGCATCGGGTGCCAGGTGGCGCACGCCGCCGCCGGGGTGGGGCTCTCGTCGCCCGCCATGCTCAGTCCTCGGAGAACACCGTGACCGTCATGGTCTGGTTGTGCAAAACGCAGGCGCCGCCCGCGCCCGCCGGAGCGATCTCGCCGTAGGAGTAGAAGCCGACGTGCGCGCTGCTCACCGGCGCCCGCTCGGCAATGATTTCGACCTCTTCTTCGGCGCGCTCGCCAAGCATGAGCCGCCGGCCGACGCAGCTGACCGAGATGACCAGCGAGGCGGCGGTGTTGCCCAGGCCCTCCGTGGCCTGCGACATGGCCTGCGCGGCGCTGCCGATGAGGCTGTCGTCGGTGGTGCGCATGAGCCGGGCTTCGTGGCCTTCGGGCATGTCGCCGGCAAAGGTCATGGTGCGTGCCGCATCGTCGATGCCCAGGATGGTGCGGACCAGCGGCCGCCCGGTGCCGCCTGGCGCGCGGATGGACAGCGGGAACAGCAGCGCCGAGCCCGGAAGTTCTGCGGCGAGCTTGCCGAGGTAGTCCTTGTAGAGGTCGAGGGCCGGCTTGCCGTCCAGTTCGTGCAGCACTGGGCCCACGCTCTTGGTGATGCGGCGCTGCGGGCCGAAGTCCATCCAGCCGCCGTCGCAGCCGCTGTGCGCACGCAGCCGGTCGCCATACAGGCCCACGGCGCTGACGATGTGGCGTTGCGGCAAGTCTTGGGACAGCACCCAGGTCTTGGAGAAGGCCGCGCCGTCACCGGCCAGGCCGCCCGTGACCTGCACGCCGGGTGGCAGCGCGGCCACCAGACCGGCCACCAGCGTGGCGCCATTGACGGCCAGGCCTTCGGAGAGGATGAACACGGCGCGCAGGTCGTCGCCGGCCAGCAGCGCCGCCAGTTCGGCACCGGCTGCGGCGGAGGCCGCGGCTTCCTTGACCGCGGTTTCCACGCGGCGCAGCCGCGTGTGCTCGAACTGCGCCACCGCCACGCTGAGGCTCTCATCGCTGAGGGCGCCGCCAGAGATCTCGCCCGAAGTGGAGCAGCCCAGGATCACCGCGTGCGGCAGCGCCGCGCGCAGCGCCTGGAAGGGGGCCGGGTGTTCGGCGAAGCTGCTCGAACCGAAGGCCAGCACCAGCGTCTGCGGGCTGTCCATGTGGGCTGGGGGCGCGGTGCTCCAGCCCTCGGCCAGACGGTAGGTCAAGACTTGGCTTTTCATTGTTGTTGGTCTCGTCAGTCGCAGCCGCCACCCGGGCTGTGACGGTAGCTTCGGCAGCCCCTGCGTGAACTTGAGCGCAAGCCCGTGCGGCCGCCGGCCCGTGAGAAGCACCCCTGCAGGCGCGCTGTTGTGGGCGCTGCGCCAGGGGCGCCCGCTAGAATGCAGCTTGCGCAGCGGCTTCCAGTCATCGCTGTGCGGTCGACCTCCCGACGCTTCCTCTCAGCTCTCGCGCCTTCCGACTGGTGCACCCGCCACGGGTGACAGCAGGCTGCGAACCACGGCCCCTGATCCTCTCCTGGGCCCCACTCCATGTTGTTTACCGAACTCGGCCTGGCCGAGCCGCTCCTGCGTGCCATCCACGACCAGGGCTACGAATCCCCCACCCCCATCCAGGCGCAAGCCATCCCGCAGGTGCTCAAGGGCGGCGACCTGCTCGCCGGCGCACAAACCGGCACCGGCAAGACCGCCGGCTTCACGCTGCCCATGCTGCACCGCCTGGCCGCGGGCGCGCCGGTTAAAGATGCGCGCGGCCGCCCGGCCATCCGTGCGCTGATCCTCACGCCCACGCGTGAACTCGCCGCGCAGGTGGAAGAGAGCGTGCGCACCTACGGCAAGTACCTGCCGCTGAAGAGCATGGTGATGTTCGGCGGCGTGGGCATGCAGCCGCAGATCGACAAGCTGCGCCAGGGCGTGGACATCCTGGTGGCCACGCCGGGCCGCCTGCTCGACCACCACCAGAACCGCACGCTCGACCTGAGCCATGTGGAAATCTTCGTGCTCGACGAAGCCGACCGCATGCTCGACATGGGCTTCATCCACGACATCAAGAAGGTGCTGGCCATCGTGCCGGCGAAGAAGCAGAGCCTGCTTTTCAGCGCCACCTTCAGCGACGAGATCAAGGCCCTGGCCGACCGGCTGCTGAACGCGCCCGCGCTCATCGAGGTGGCGCGCCGCAACCAGACCAACGAGTCCATCGCGCAGAAGCTGCACCCCGTGGGCCGCGAGCGCAAGAAGGAACTGCTGGCGCACCTGATCAAGAGCGGCGACTGGCACCAGGTGCTGGTGTTCACGCGCATGAAACACGGCGCCAACCGGCTCACCGAATACCTGAACGACCAGGGCATCAGTGCCATGGCCATCCACGGCAACAAGAGCCAGACGGCGCGCACCAAGGCGCTGGCCGACTTCAAGAGCGGTGACCTGCAGGTGCTGGTGGCCACCGACATCGCGGCGCGCGGCATCGACATCGACCAGCTGCCGCACGTGGTGAACTTCGAACTGCCCAACGTGCCGGAAGACTACGTGCACCGCATCGGCCGCACCGGCCGCGCCGGCGCGCAGGGCGAGGCCGTGAGCCTGGTGTGCGTGGACGAGGAGATCTTCCTCAAGGACATCGAGCGCCTGATCAAGCGCAGCATCCCGCGCGAAGAGGTGCCGGGCTTCGGCCCGCCAGCCGGCGAGAAGGCCGAGCCCATCGTGCTGGGCCGCATGACCATCGGCGTGGGCGGCACCAAGCGCAACGCGGGCGGCGGCTTCGGCGGCGGCCGGCCGGGTGGTGGTGGTCGCCCGGGTGGCGGCGGTGGTGGTGGCGGCGGCGGTGGCCGCCCCGGCGCCGGCCGCGGGCCGGGCGGTGCGCCGGGTGGCCGCAGCGGTGGTGGCGGCGGTGGCCGCCCGCAAGCTTCGCGCGGCGGCCCGCCGAAGCGTTGATTCAGCCCGCGCGCGGGTGCACCGGCAGCGGCAGATCGGGCCGTGTGCGGTAGAAGACCAGCGGCGCCTCCGGCGGCGCTTGGCGCACCTCACGCGCGGTGTCGCGCAGCACGTTCTTGCGGATGGCGCCCACCACGTGCATCTCGCAGGGCTTGCAGTCGAAACGCAGCGTGAGCGTGTCTTCGCCGTGCACCAGCGTCATGGGCTCGGCGCGCACCGTGCCCTGCACGCCCACCACGCCCTTGGCCTGCTTCGGGCACAGGCTCAGGCTCCAGCGCACGCAGTGCTTGGTGATCATCAGCGGCACCGCGCCCAGCTCCTCGTGGCTTTCGTAGGCGGCGCCGATCACCTGCACGCCGTGCCGCGCGTAGAACGCCGCGGCCTGGCTGTTGTACACATTGGCCAGGTAGCTGAGCGTGTCTTCCGGGTAGGCCACGGGGGGCTCGACCGGCGCTGAACGCAGCAGCGGTGCGAAGGCCGCAGCGCGCGCCGCCTCCAGCGCCGCCACGGCCTGGCGGCGCAGCGTGTTGGCCAGGCTGGCCGGCACGAACCAGGGCTCGGTGTAGCCGATGCCCACATGCCTCGCTTCGAACAGCGTGCCGCCCAGGGCCGAGAGTTTTTCCAGCACCGTCTGCCGGGCCTTCTCGGCGTCTTTCGCGCGCTCGTGCGCGTGAACAGCCGCCGCCTGGGCGTGGTGGCCGCGTTCGTCGGTGATGTCGAGCGCAAAGCCGTCCTGGGTGGCTGAGAGGTGCAGGTCCACCGCGATCAGCCGTTCGGCCGACTTCTTCTCCAGCAGCCGGTCCCAGGCCATGTCGCGGTTGCGGCTGATGGCCGCGGCCTTGCGCAGGTCCTTCAGCGTCGCCATCGGCGCATTCGGAAAGAGTCGCCAGCCGCGCCCGCCCAGCTTCTGCGCCACGTTGATGGGCACGCCCTGCAGCTCGCCCTGCAGGTCCCACCAGGTCAGCGCGTCGCC
This sequence comes from Rubrivivax rivuli, assembly GCF_004016505.1. Classification (GTDB taxonomy): domain Bacteria; phylum Pseudomonadota; class Gammaproteobacteria; order Burkholderiales; family Burkholderiaceae_C; genus Rubrivivax; species Rubrivivax rivuli. The sequence goes on from NZ_SACR01000004.1 coordinate 512,200, forward strand.
GTTGTTCATCACGGTGTCGCGGTGGTCGGCGTCCATGTCGAAGTGGTCGGGGCCGAGCTTGACCACGTGGCCCACGGCGATGCCGGCGTGCTTGGGCGTGTCGAAGGCGCCGATGTCGCCCAGCTCGGGCGGGCGGCGGCCGCCGACGAAGTAGTCGGTGGCGCCGCGGTTGTAGCCGCGGTCGGGGTCGGGCGTGAAGGTGTAGCGGCAGCGGCCGTCGCTGCTGGCGGTGAGTTCGGGGCGTTCTTCGAGCAGGCGGTCGAGCAGCTGGCGGTAGTGCGCGGTGACGTTCTTCACCGTGCCCATGTCCTTGTAGCGGCCTTCGATCTTGAAGCTGCGGATGCCCGCGTCCACCAGCGCGTGCAGATTGGCGCTCTGGTTGTTGTCCTTCAGGCTGAGCACGTGCTTGTCGTGCGCGACGATGCGGCCCTGGCTGTCCTTCACCGTGTAGGGCAGCCGGCATTCCTGGCTGCAGCTGCCGCGGTTGGCGCTGCGCCCGGTGTGCGCGTGGCTGATGAAACACTGGCCGCTGTAGGCCACGCACAGCGCGCCGTGCACGAAGAACTCGAGCGTGGCCTCCTGCACCTGGGCGCGGATGGCCTTGATCTGCTTGAGGTCGAGCTCACGCGCCAGCACCATCTGCGAGAAGCCCACGTCCTGCAGGAAACGCGCTTTCTCCGGCGTGCGGATGTCGGTCTGCGTGCTGGCGTGCAGCTGGATGGGCGGCAGGTCGAGCTGCAGCAGGCCCATGTCCTGCACGATGAGCGCATCGGCGCCGGCGCGCCACACGTCCCAGGCCATGCGGCGCGCAGCTTCGAGCTCGTCGTCGCGCAGGATGGTGTTCAGCGTGATGAAGATGCGCGCGCCAAATCGGTGGGCGTGGCGGCAGAGCGCTTCGATCTCGCTCAGCGGGTTGCCGGCCTTGTCGCGCGCGCCGAAAGCCGGGCCGCCGATATAGACGGCGTCTGCGCCGTGGTTGACGGCCTCGATGCCGATGGCGGCATCGCGCGCGGGGGCCAGCAGTTCAAGTTCGGCACGCGGCATGGCGGGCGGTGGTGGCGGCCGGGGTGGCCGGGGCCGCTATTGTTCCGCAGGCCGCGGCCGGCCCATCAAACCGGCTTCAGGCCACGCGCCCGAACCACCACAGCGAAAGCCCCGCCGCCGCCGCCGCCAGCAGCGCGCCCAGCGCCGCGAAGAGCGCGGTGATCTCGGTCTCTTTGCGCTCCACCACCATGCGCGAGCTCAGGCTCTCATAGACCTTCTTCAGGTCTTCGGCGGTGCCGGCGTAGAAGTACTCGCCGTGCGTCAGCACCGAGATGTTCTTCAGCGTCTCTTCGTCCAGGCGCACGCGCATGCTCCAGCCCTCGAAGCCGATGACTTCGCCGCCGGTGGTACCGATGCCCACGGTGTAGACGCGGATGCCGCGCTCGGCGGCCATCTTCGCGGCGTCCAGCGGGTCGGGGCCGGTGGTGCGCTGGCCGTCGGTGAGCATGATCACCGCGGCCGAGCTGTAGCTGCCCGGCGGCACGGGGGTGAAGGGCTTGGCTTCCTTCTTCGCGATGTTGCTGTTGTTGCCCGGGAAGCTGCGCTGGCCGGTGATGTGCTGGATCTCGATGCCGTCATCAGGGAACAGCGTGGCCAGGCTCAGGATGATGCCGCTGCCCGTGGCCGTGCCGCGCTGCAACTGGAAGCGGTCGATGGCCTTGAGCACGTCTTCGCGGCTGTCGGTGGGCGCCTGCACGACGGCGGCGGTACCGGCGAAGGACACCACGCCCACGCGCACTTCTCGCGGCAGGTTGTTGACGAAGGCGCGCGCCGCCTCCTGGCTGGCCACCAGGCGGTTGGGCTTCACGTCCTCGGCGCGCATGCTGCCCGAGACGTCCATCGCCAGCATGATGGTGCGTTCCGAGAGCGGCAGCGTCAGCGTGGCCATGGGGCGCGCCACCGCCAGCAGCAGCGCCGCCAGCGCCACCAGCAGCAGCAGCGGCGGCACATGGCGGCGCCAGCCCGGGCCGGTGCCGGCCGCCAGCTTGGCCAGCGCCACGCTGGACAGACGCACGGTCGTCTTGCGCTTGCGCTTCAGCACCCACAGGTACAGCAGCACCAGCAGCGGCAGCAGGGCCAGCAGCCACAGCATCTTGGGCCAGACGAAGGTCACGTTGCGGTCTCCGTGAGGGGGGCGGCGCGCTGCAGCGTGGCCGGGAAGCGCCGCGGGGTCTTCAGGCGTGCACGCTGTTTGCGCAGGTCGGCAAAACGCATCAGCACGTCGAGCAGGTCGTCGTCGGTGGCGAGTTCCAGCACGTCGGCGCCGCTGGTGGCGAGCTGCGTGCGGAGTGCGGCTTCCTGCTCTTCGGCCAGCTCGGCATAACGTGCCCGGAAGGCAGGGCTGCTGGCGTCGACGAAGAGCTGCTCGCCCGTTTCAGCGTCTTGCAGCGTCACCAGGCCGGCGTCGGGCAGGTCCATTTCCAGCGGGTCCCACAGGCGCACGGCCACCACGTCGTGGCGGCGTGCCAGGCGCCCGAGTGCCGGGGCCCAGCCGGGCTGGCTGATGAAATCGCTGACGACGAAAACGACGCTGCGGCGCGGGATGCTGCCTTCGGCCGCGTGCAGCAGCTCTGCCAGGCGCGTGCCACGCGTTTCGTCGGCCGCCTTTGGGGTGGCAGGGGCCGGCGCCTGCATGCGCTGCAGCAGTTCCAGCACGTGCAGCCGCCCCGTGCGCGCCGGCAGCACGCCATGCACGCGCTGGCCGTAGAGCAGGGCGCCCACGCGGTTGCCGTGCCGCGTGATCACACGCGCCAGTGCGGCCACGAAACGCGTGGCCACCGCCAGCTTGGTGACGCCGGCGCTGCCGAAATCGACACTGCCCGACAGGTCGAGCAGGAACCACGCGTTCATGTCGCGGTCTTCGTGGAACTGCCGCACGTGCGGCGTCTGCACGCGCGCGGTGACGTTCCAGTCGATGTGGCGCACGTCGTCGTGCGCCTGGTACTCGCGCAGGTCGGCGAGATCGACCCCCGCGCCGCGCCACAGCGTGCGGTAGTCGCCCTGCAGCAGGCCATCGAGCTTGCGGATGACCGTGAACTCCAGCTGCCGGAGCAGCTGGTCGGGCGGCGTGAGCGCGGCGGCTTCAGCCACGGCCGGCGGGGCTTTCGCTGTGCGCCAGCGGCTTGTCGGGCGCGGGAATCTTCTTCAGCAGCCGCTGCACGACGGCATCGGGCGTCAGGTCTTCGGCCAGGGCTTCGTAGCTCAGCACCAGGCGGTGGCGGAACACATCGGGCACGAGGTCGACCATGTCCTCCGGCAGCACGTACTTGCGGCCACGCAGCAGAGCCAGGGCCTTGGCGCCTTCGATCAGCCCGATGGTGGCGCGCGGGCTGCAGCCGTAGGTGAGGTACTTCTCCAGGTCGGCCAGGTCGTACTTGGCCGGGCGGCGCGTGGCACCCACCAGCTTCACGGCGTACTGCATCAGCATCGGGTCGCAGAAAACGGCGCGGCACTCGCGCTGCAGCGCGGCGAGCTGGAAGGTGTCGGCCACGGCGTTCACGTCCACGGTCGGGCCCGTCACACGCTCGGCAATGACGAACTCTTCTTCCTCGGTGGGGTAGTCCACCAGCACCTTCATCATGAAGCGGTCGACCTGCGCCTCGGGCAGCGGGTAGGTGCCTTCGGTCTCGATGGGGTTCTGCGTCGCCATCACGACGAAGGGGTCGGGCACCTTGTGCGTCTCGCCGGCAATCGTCACCTGGCGTTCCTGCATCACCTCGAGCAGCGCGCTCTGCACCTTGGCCGGTGCGCGGTTGATCTCGTCGGCCAGCAGCAGGTTGGCGAACACGGGCCCCAGGCTGGTGCCGAACTCGCCGCTCTTCTGGTTGTAGATGCGGGTGCCCACCAGGTCGGAGGGCACCAGGTCGGGCGTGAACTGGATGCGCTTGAAGCTGCCGCGCACGGTGCGCGCCAGCGTCTTGACGGTCAGCGTCTTGGCCAGGCCCGGCACGCCCTCCACCAGCAGGTGGCCCTGGGCGAGCATGGCCACCAGCACCCGTTCCAGAAAGCGGTCTTGCCCGACGACGACGCGCTTGACCTCGTAGAGCACACGCTCCATCAGCGTGGCGGTGGATTCGGGGCTGTGTTCCATGGGGTGAGCTTCCATCAGAAAGGCGGCATGCCCGCAGCCGATGAGGCGTTCTCGATGGGCACCGCAAAGCCGATGCCGATGAAGGTGCGCTGTTCGCTGGGGTTGAGGATGGCGGTGACGATGCCGACCACGTGGCCGTCCATCGTGACGAGCGGGCCGCCGCTGTTGCCCGGGTTGGCCGCGGCGTCGAACTGGATGAGGTTGGACAGCGGTTTCGTGCCGGCGTTGTCGTCCTCGGGCGAGCGGAACTCGCGCTTCAGGCCCGAGACCACGCCGGCGCTCACGCTGGGCCCGATGCCGAAGGGGTGGCCCACGGCGATGACATGGTCGCCGGGGCGCAGGTCGGCGGTGCTGCGCATGGTGGCGGCCTGCAGGTCGTCGGGCAGGCTCAGGGCGCGCAGCACGGCCAGGTCGTTCTCGGGCTGGGCGCTGATCAGCACCGCGTCGCTCTCGTGGCCGTTGGCAAAGCGCACGCGGATCTTGCGCGCGCCAGAAACCACGTGCAGGTTGGTGAGGATGGTGCCGTTGTCGATGATCACCACGCCCGTGCCCAGGCTGCGCTCCAGCGCGCGCTGCTCGGGCTTGTCTTCGCCCTCGTCCTTCTCATCGAGCAGGCCGACCACGCGCACGACGGAAGGCAGGATGGCTTCGTAGGCCTTGGCCGCGGCCGAGGGCAGGGGGGCCTTTTCCAGCGATTCGCGCACGGCGGCGTCGATGTCGTCCTGCGTCACCACCCGGTGGGCAGGCTGCAGCGCCAGCATCGCGGCAACGGCCAGCGCGGCGCCACCCAAGGCCCAGAGTGGGGCGGCATGGCGGGCCACGCGCTGGCGCCAGCGTGCCCGTGTGCCGGCGGGTGGGGCCGCCTCGGCCGCCGCAGTGGCTGCGGCCGGCACCTCGGCCGCAGCACCGGCAGCGGGCGCTGCGGGCTCGGCTGGCCCGCGGGCCGCCGGGCGGCGGGGCGAGGGGCTGTACAGCGGGGCCTTCTTCATGGCGTGGTGGCGGCGGTGGGCAGGGCCGGGCGGGGGCCCGAGCATCCTCGCTTTACCCTAACACGTTGCGCGTGGCGTTGCAGTCGGCCGGGTGCACAACCGGGGCATCATCGCGGCATGTGGACCGACACGCACTGCCACCTCGACGCGCCGGAGTTCGCGCCCGACCGCGCCGCCGTGGTGCGCCGTGCCCAGGCCGCGGGCGTGACGCAGCTCGTGCTGCCGGCGGTGGCTGCCGCGCACTTCGAGGAATTGCGCGCGCTGGCCCACGCCACCGGTTCGGCCTACGCCCTGGGCCTGCATCCGCTGTGGCTGGGCGGGGCCACCGAGGCCGATCTGGAGCAACTGGCGCACTGCCTGCAAGCCTGGCGTGACGACCCCCACCTGGTGGCTGTGGGCGAGATCGGCCTGGATCACTTCGTGCCCGGGCTCGACCGCGCGCGCCAGCAGCACTTCTACCGCGCGCAGCTGAAGCTGGCGCGCCGCTTCGGACTGCCGGTGCTGCTGCACGTGCGCCGCTCGGCCGACCACTTGCTGCAGGGGCTGCGCCAGATCGAGGTGCCGGGTGGCATTGCCCACGCCTTCAATGGCAGCGAGGTGCAGGCGGCACAGTTCGTCGAACGCGGTTTCCGGCTGGGCTTCGGCGGCACGCTCACCTTCGAACGCTCGCTGCAGATCCGCGCGCTGGCGCAAGGCTTGCCCGAGACGGCCCTGGTGCTGGAAACCGACGCGCCCGACATCCCCCCGCATTGGCTTTACCGCACCGCCGAGCAGCGCGCAGCGGACCAGCCGCAAGGCCGCAACGAGCCGGCCGAACTGCCGCGCATCGGCGCCGTCCTGGCGGCACTGCGCGGTTGGAGCCCCGCCGAGACCGCCGCGCGCACCAGCGCCAACGCCTTGGCCGCGCTGCCGCGGCTGGCGGCGCTGCCGGTGGCGCCTTGGCCAGATTGCCAGGAAGCCGTGGCTTGAAGCCGCCGGCTGCCGCGGCCGAGCGCCTGCAGGGCCTGCCCCCCGTGCTGGGTCGCCGCACGCGGCTGCTGGTGCTGGGCAGCTTCCCGGGCGTGGCTTCGCTGCAGGCGCAGCAGTACTACGCCCACCCGCGCAACCAGTTCTGGCCGCTGCTGGGCGCGATCTGGGGCCTGGACCTGGCGGCGCTACCCTACCGCCAGCGCCTGGCTGCCGTGCGTGCGCGCGGCCTGGGGCTGTGGGATGTCTACGCCAGCTGCCGCCGGCAAGGCAGCCTGGACCAGGCCATCGAAGACGCCGAGCTCAACGACCTGGCCAGCCTGCGCCGCCGCGCGCCGGCCCTGCAGTGCGTGGCCCACAACGGCGGTGAATCGGCACGCACCATGAGGCTCGTGGCGGCGCTGGGCTACACCGTGCTGAAGCTGCCTTCCACCAGCCCGGCCAACGCCAGCTGGTCCTTCGAGCGCAAGCTCGCCGCCTGGCGGGCCGCTTTCGAGCAGGCCGGCCTGACCGCGTCAACTGCGCCGCACCTTTCACTTCGACCTGCACCCAGCCCGTGACCAAGAAGCCCGCCCGCACCCCCCGAACCCTGCCCGCCGTGACGCTGTCGGAAGACGACGGCGTGCGCTACCTGCACCTGGACAGCATCTGGATCCAGGGCGGCATGCGCATCAAGAAGCCGCAGGTGGTGGAGATCGACTACGTGCAGCGCATGCTGGCGGCGCTGCTGTGGCTGCCCACAGACGTGCTGGGCGGTGGCCAGGCCGTGCAGCTGGGCCTGGGCGCTGGCGCGCTCACCCGCTTCACGGCGGTGCAGCTGAAGATGGCCACCACGGTGGTGGAGATCAACCCGCAGGTCATCGCCGTCAACGCCAGCCACTTCCACCTGCCGGCGGCGGCCGAGGTGGTGCGCGGCGACGCCGCCGACTGGCTGGCCCAGGCCACGCCAGGGACGGTGCGCCTGCTGCATGTCGACCTCTATGACGAAGAGGCTGCCGCACCGGTGCTGGACGGCGAAGACTTCTACCGCGCCTGCCGCGAGGTGCTGGAAGAAGGGGGGGTGATGAGCGTCAATCTCTTCGGCCGCCACGCCAGCTTCCGTGGCAGCATCTCCCGCATTGCCGCCGCCTTCGGCAGCCACCAGGTCTGGAGCCTGCGCCCCACGCGCGAAGGCAACACCGTGGTGGTGGCCGGGCGTGGCGTGGTGGTGCCTGACCGCGATGCCCTGACGGCCCGCGCCGCGCACCTGGAGCAGCGCTACGGCCCCCTGGGGCTGCCGGCGCGAAAGTGGCTGCGCATGGTGCGGCCTTACCAACCCGAGCCTCCCGCCGCCGCCCCATGAACAAAGCCAAGTCCACCGCGCCTGCTGCCGCGCTCGCCACGCCCGCCGGCGCTGCCGCCCCCGCCGGCAGCCGCCCCAGCACGCTGCCGCCCAGCGGCCGCCTGGAGTGGCCGGTGCTGCTGGAGTGGTTGCGCGAAGACGGCTGGATCAGTGCCGAAGACGCCGAACAGGTGGGCGCCCGTTTCCGCGCCGGCCCCTCCAGCCTGCACGCGCTGGTGCGCCTTGGCGCCGCGGGCCTGAGCCACGCCGGCACCGGCCGCGTGCTGGACACCGAGGCCCTCACCGAGTGGCTGGCCGGCCGCAGCGGCCTGGGCTACCAGCGCATCGACCCGCTGAAGGTGGAAGTGGGCCGCGTGGCCGACGTGATGAGCGTGCAGTACGCCGAGCTGCGCCGTGCGCTGCCGCTCAGCCTGGGCAGCAGCGAGGTGGTGATCGCCACGGCCGAGCCCTTCGACACCGCCTGGGTGCCCGAGATCGAGACCCACACGCGGCGCCCGGTGCGCCTGGTGGTGGCCAACCCGGAAGACGTGCGCCGCTACACCACCGAGTTCTACGCGCTGGCGCGCAGCGTGCGCGCGGCGCAGAAGAGCGGCGAGAACGCAGCCAGCGCCAGCTTCGAGCAGCTGGTGGAACTGGGCAAGGCCAACAAGACGCTGGACGCCAACGACCAGGGTGTGGTGCAGGTGGTCGACTGGCTGTGGCAGTACGCCTTCGACCAGCGCGCCAGCGACATCCACCTGGAGCCGCGGCGCGACAAGGGCGCCATCCGCTTCCGCATCGACGGCGTGCTGCACACCGTCTACCAGGTGCCGCTGACGGTGATGAGCGCGATGACCGCGCGCATCAAGCTGCTGGGCCGCATGGATGTGGTGGAGAAGCGCCGCCCGCTGGACGGCCGCATCAAGACGCGCCGCCCCGATGGCGTTGAAGGCGCCGGCGCCGAGGTGGAGATGCGCCTGTCCACGCTGCCCACCGCCTTCGGCGAGAAGATGGTCATGCGCATCTTCGACCCCGACGCCACCGTCAAGGGCCTGAGCGCCCTGGGCTTTGCCGACCACGAGGCGCAGGCCTGGCAGCAGCTCATCAAGCGCGCGCACGGCATCATCCTCGTCACCGGGCCCACCGGCAGCGGCAAGACCACCACGCTCTACAGCACGCTGCGCCAGCTGGCCACCGAAGAGGTCAACGTCTGCACCATCGAAGACCCCATCGAGATGATCGAGCCGGCCTTCAATCAGACGCAGGTGCAGGCCGCCGTGGACATGGGCTTCACCGAAGGCCTGCGCGCGCTGATGCGGCAGGACCCGGACATCATCATGGTCGGCGAGATCCGCGACCTGGCCACGGCCGAGATGGCCATCCAGGCCGCGCTCACGGGCCACCTCGTCTTCAGCACCCTGCACACGAACGACGCGGTCGGCGCCATCACGCGCCTGGCCGACTTGGGCGTGCCCAGCTACCTCATCAGCGCCACCGTCATCGGCGTGCTGGCGCAGCGCCTGGCGCGCACGCTGTGCCCGGCCTGCAAGGCGCGCGACGAGAGCATCACGCGCGAATCGCTGCACGAGGCCGTCAAGCCCTGGCGCCTGTCGGGCGGGGTGCGGCCCTACAAGGCCGTGGGCTGCCTGGAGTGCCGCCACACTGGCTACCGCGGCCGCGCGGGCCTGTATGAACTGCTGGTGATGACCGATGCCTCGCGCGCCGCCGTGCACCCGGCGCTGGACGCCAGCGCCCTGCGCCGCCAGGCCATGCGCGACGGCATGCGCCCGCTGCGCCTGGCCGGTGCCATGAAGGTGGCCGAGGGCCTGACCACGATGGAAGAAGTGCTGGGCAACACGCCGCAGATCGAGCGTTGAGCCCGGCCTCGCGGCCGGCCGTTCCCCCTGGCGGACCCTGCACCGCCTTACGTGGAAACCACAGCCGGGCCCCGAGGTCGCGTCCCTAGAATCCCGCCGCAACACAGGCTGCCGCCCCAGGTCGGGCAGGCAGCACCCGCGCCGGCATTCGAGGAGACGAGGCTTGAAGATCAAGAGCGAGAAGGACTTCTGGTCCGGACTCATGTTCATCGCGGTGGGCCTGGGCTTTGCCTGGGGCGCCACCGAGTACAGCTTCGGCTCTTCGGCCCGCCCGGGGCCGGCCTACTTCCCCTTCGGCCTGGGCATCCTGATGGCGCTGCTGGGGGCCATGGTGCTGTTCAAGGCGCTGACCTTCGAGGTGGAGGGTGGCGACAAGATCGGCCCTTGGGCCTGGAAGCCGCTGCTCGTGATCGTGCTTTCGGTCGCCGGCTTCGGCCTGCTGCTGCCCAGGCTGGGCATGGTGATCTCGCTGCCGCTGCTGGTCTTTGCCGCGGCCACCGCCGGTGACGAGTTCCGCTGGAAGGAGGCGCTGGTGAACGCAGTGCTGCTCACGGCGATGAGCTGGGGCATCTTCATCAAGGGCTTGTCGCTGACCATCCCCCTGTGGCCTGTTTTCCTGGCGAAGTGAGCGCGAGACCATGGAACTCCTGAACAACCTCGCGCTGGGCTTCGGCGTCGCCTTCACCTTCACCAACCTGGCCTACGCCCTCGGCGGTGCCTTGCTGGGCACGCTGATCGGCGTGCTGCCCGGTCTGGGCCCGGTGGCCACCATCGCGATGCTGCTGCCCAGCATCTACGCGCTGGACGCCACCCCGGCGCTCATCATGCTGGCCGGCATCTACTACGGCGCGCAGTACGGCGGCAGCACCACGGCCATCCTGATCAACGTGCCGGGCGAGAGCAGCTCGGTCGTCACCGCGCTCGATGGCTACAAGATGGCGCGCAAGGGCCGCGCCGGTGCCGCACTGGCCGCTGCCGGCCTGGGCAGCTTCTTCGCCGGCTGCGTGGGCACCATCATCATCGCGGCCTTCGCGCCGCCGCTCACCGAACTGGCCTTCAAGTTCGGCCCGGCCGAGTACTTCAGCCTGATGGTGCTGGGCCTCATCGGCGCCGTGGTGCTGGCCTCGGGCTCGCTGGTCAAGGCCATCGCGATGATCCTGTTCGGCCTGCTGCTGGGCCAGATCAACACCGACGTCATCTCCGGCGTGCCGCGCTACAGCTTCGACATCGCCGAGCTCACCGACGGCATCGGCTTCGTGGCCATCGCCATGGGCATCTTCGGCTTTGGCGAGATCATCGCCAACCTGGGGCAGCCGGCCGAGAACCGCGAGGTCTTCACCAAGGACGTGAAGGGCCTGTGGCCGACGCGTGAAGACTTCAGCAACGCCTGGCCTTCGGTGCTGCGCGGCACCACCTTGGGCTCCATCCTGGGCGTGCTGCCCGGCGGCGGCGCGCTGCTGTCTTCGTTCGCGGCCTACACGCTCGAGAAGAAGATGCGCATGAAGCCGGGCGAGGTGCCCTTCGGCGAAGGCAACATCCGCGGCGTGGCCGGCCCTGAATCGGCCAACAACGCCGGTGCGCAGACCAGTTTCATCCCGATGCTGACGCTGGGAATCCCGCCCAACGCCGTGATGGCGCTGATGGTGGGTGCGATGACGATCAAGGGCATCCAGCCCGGCCCGCAGGTCATGACGAGCAACCCCGAGCTTTTCTGGGGCCTGATCGCCAGCATGTGGGTGGGCAACGCCATGCTGATCATCCTGAACCTGCCGCTCATCGGCATCTGGATCAAGCTGCTGACGGTGCCCTACCGCTTCCTGTTCCCGGCGATCATGGCCTTCTGCTGCATCGGCCTGTACACGCTGAACAACAACAACTTCGATGTGTTCATGGGCGCGGGCTTCGCCATCATCGGCTACATCTTCTACAAGCTGGGTTGCGAGCCGGCGCCACTGCTGCTGGGCTTCATCCTCGGGCCCATGATGGAAGAGAACCTGCGCCGCGCGCTGCTGCTCAGCCGCGGTGACTGGAGCACCTTCATGACACGCCCGCTCTCGGCCAGCCTGCTGGTGGCGGCAGCGCTGATGATCATCGTGGTGATGCTGCCCTCCATCAAGAACAAGCGCGAAGCCGCCTTCAAGGATGCAGATTGAGGGAGCCCCCAGGCTCCCTGCGGTCGCCACCCCCCGGGGGGGCTCAGGCAGCGGCCCGGCAGAGCCGGTTCCGCGCCTGGCCTTGATCGCCAGCCGCAGAGATCTCGCGGATTGATGAACCTTCCCGCCGCGTTATCCCCCCTCCAAGGCCCCGTGTTCCGGGGCCTTTGGTTTGCCTGGTTCGCGGCGAACCTGACGATGTGGATGAACGACGTCGCAGCCGCCTGGCTGATGACGACGCTGACCACCAGCCCCGTGATGGTGGCGCTGGTCTCCACGGCCAGCACCCTGCCCGTGTTCCTGCTCGGCCTGCCCAGCGGCGCGCTGGCCGACATCCTCGACCGCCGGCGCTACTTCGCGGCCACGCAGCTGTGGGTGAGCGTGAACGCGCTGGTGCTGGCGGGCCTGGCGCTGGCCGGGGCGCTGACGGCACCGCTGCTGCTGGTGCTGACCTTCACCAACGGCATCGGCCTGGCGCTGCGCTGGCCGGTGTTCGCGGCCATCGTGCCGGGCATCGTCAGCCGTGCCGAACTGCCGGCGGCGCTGGCGCTCAACGGCATCGCGATGAACCTCTCGCGCGTGGTGGGCCCGGCCATCGCCGGCGCGCTGCTGGCGGCGGTGAGCCCGGCGGCGGTGTTCGTGCTCAACACCGTGCTGGCCGCCGTGGCCTTTGTGCTCGTGCTGCGCTGGAAGAGCGAGCCGCGCACCAGCGCGCTGCCCGGCGAACGCTTTCTGGGCGCCATGCGCACGGGCCTGGTCTACGCGCAGCAGAGCCCGCGGCTGAAGCTGATCCTGCTGCGCGTGTTCCTCTTCTTCCTGCAGGCCAGCGCGCTGATGGCCTTGCTGCCGCTGTTGGCGCGCGGGCTGCATGGCGGCGGCCCGGGCACCTTCACGCTGATGCTCTCGGCCGTGGGGCTGGGCGCCATCGTCGCGGCGCTCATGTTCCCCAGGCTGCGTGCGCGCTACGACCGCGACCAGTTCGTGCGTTTCGGCAGCGCTGCCCATGCGGGCCTGAGCGTGCTCATCGTCGTGGTGCCTGAACTGTGGGTGGCGTTGCCGGCCATGGTGCTGGTGGGCATGTGCTGGATCAGCGTGGCGAACTCGCTCACCGTCAGCGCGCAGATGGCCATGCCGAACTGGGTGCGCGCACGCGGCATGAGCATCTACCAGATGGCCTTGATGGGCGGCTCGGCGGCCGGCTCGCTGCTGTGGGGCCAGGTGGCCGCGCTGCTGGGGGTGCAGGGTGCCGTGCTCACCGCCGCGGGACTGGGCCTGGTGCTGCTGCTCGCGCTGCGACGCCTGACGGTGGAAGGCGGTGAGGAGATCGACTTCAGCCCCGCCGCCGTGCGCGCCGCGCCCGAGCCGGCCTTCCCGGTGGCACCCGACGAAGGCCCGGTGATGGTGACGCTGGAGTACCAGATCGACCCCGCCCGCGCGGCGGAATTCGCGGCCGTGATGCAGCGCACGCGCCGCGCCCGCCTGCGCCAGGGCGCGCTCAGCTGGGGCCTGTTCCGCGACGTGGCCGTGCCCGGCCGCTACATCGAGTACTTCGTCGACGAGAACTGGGTCGAGCACCAGCGCCGCCTGGAACGCTTCACCGCTTTCGACGCCGAGCTGCGCACCCAGTGCATGGCCTTTCACCTGGGCCCCGAGCCCCCGCTGTTGCGCCGCTACGTGGGCGATGGCAGCGTGCCGCCCACCAGCCTCCTGCACTGATGGCCAGGGCCGGCGATACTGCGCGCCGGCTTTTTGCCCGCGCCCCACCTCCACTTCCGGCCCCCACCATGACCCATGCCTTCGACTGGAGCACCGGCTACGCCAGCCAGCGCTCGCCCGTGTTCGCCCGCAACGTCGTGTCCACCTCGCACCCGCTGGCGGCCCAGGCCGGCCTGCGCATGCTGCAGAACGGGGGCAATGCGGTGGACGCCGCCATCGCCACCGCGGCGGTGATGACCATCGTCGAGCCCTGCAGCAACGGCCTGGGCTCCGACGCCTTCTGCATCCTGTGGGACGGGAAGGCACTGCACGGCCTGAACGCCAGCGGCTGCGCGCCGCAGGGCTGGACGCCCGAGTACTTCAGGGCCAAGTACGGCGCCGACGCCAAGGCACCGGCCAAGCGCGGCTGGGACAGCGTCACCGTGCCTGGTGCCGTGTCGGCCTGGGCCGCACTGAGCCAGCGCTTCGGCAAGCTGCCCTTTGCCGACCTGATGGCCCCGGCCATCGAGGTGGCCGAGCGCGGCTACGCGGTGCCCGTCATCGTGCAGAGCAAGTGGGCCAACGCCGCGGCGTTGCCCGAGATCACCGAGCAGCCGGGCTTTGCCGAAGCCTTCATGCCGCACGGCCGCGCCCCGCACGTCGGCGAGCTCTTCCAGTTCAAGGAAGCGGCGCGCACGCTGAAGCTGATTGCGCAGACCAAGGGCGAAGCTTTCTACCGCGGCGAGGTGGCCGAAGCCGCCGCGGCCCACGCCAAGGCGCACGGTGGCGTGATGACGGCCGCCGATTTCGCGGCCTACCAGCCCGAGTGGGTGACGCCCATCTCGCGTGATTACCGCGGCTACACCATGCACGAGATCCCGCCGAACGGGCAGGGCATCGCGGCGCTCATCGCGCTGGGCATCCTCGAGAAGTTCGACATGGCCGGCCTGAAGGTGGACAGCGCCACCAGCCAGCACCTGCAGATCGAAGCCATGAAGCTGGCCTTCGCCGACGTCTACGCCTACGTGGCCGAGCCGCGCAGCATGCGCCTGAAGCCCGAACAGATGCTGGACGATGCCTACCTCGCCAGCCGCGCCAAGCTGATCGACCCGCACAAGGCGCAGGACTTCGGCCCCGGCCACGGCCCCACGGGCGGCACCATCTACCTCACGGCGGCCGACGAGAGCGGCATGATGGTCAGCTTCATCCAGAGCAACTACATGGGCTTCGGCTCGGGCATCGTGGTGCCGGGCTATGGCCTGAGCCTGCAGAACCGCGGCCACGGCTTCACGCTCGACCCCACGCGCGACAACCTGGTGGGCCCGGGCAAGCGGCCCTTCCACACCATCATCCCCGCCTTCCTCACCAAGGGCGGCGCGCCGGTGATGAGCTTCGGCATCATGGGTGGCGACATGCAGCCGCAGGCGCACATGCAGACCCTGGTGCGCATGCTTGACTACCGCCAGCACCCGCAGGCGGCCTGCGACGCACCGCGCTGGCGCTTCTTCGGCGGCACGGTCAACCTGGAGCCGGGCTTCGACGCCGCATCGGCCGACGGCCTGCGCGCGATGGGCCACCGCATCGCGCCCTTCACCGACAGCTACCAGGACTACGGCGCCGGCCAGTTCATCTGGCGCCTGGACGAAGGGCAGGGCGACGTGAGCGTGCGCGGTTACGCCGCCGCCAGCGACCCGCGCCGCGACGGCCAGGCCGCGGGCTTCTGAGCCTGCTGGGCGCCGGTGAGCCTCGCGTCGGGCGCCACGGCGCGTTGGCCCACGGCCGGCCTGCTGCTGGCCGCCGGCGGGGCCATCGCGTTCTCGGCCAAGGCCATCATCGTCAAGCTGGCCTACCGGCATGGCGTGGACGCGGTCACGCTCATCATGTACCGCATGCTGTTCGCGATGCCGCTGTTCGCCGGGCTGGCCTGGTGGGCCGGCCGCGGCAAGCCGCCGCTGACGAAGCGTGACCTGCTCGTCGTCAGCGGCCTGGGCTTCAGCGGCTACTACCTCGCGAGCTTTCTCGATTTCGCGGGGCTGCAGTACATCAGCGCCAGCCTGGAGCGGCTGATCCTCTATCTCAACCCGACGCTGGTGCTGCTGTTCGGCGTGCTCTTCTTCGGCCAGCGGGTGCAGCGTGCGCAACTGCTGGCGATGGCGGTCAGCTACGCGGGCGTGCTGCTGGTCTTCGGGCACGAGGTGACCATCACCGGCCCGCACACGGTGCTGGGCGCGGCGCTGGTCTTCGGCAGCGCGGTGAGCTATGCCGTCTACCTGGTCTACAGCGGGCAGGAAGTGAAGCGCCTGGGCGCGCTGCGGCTCACCGGCTGGGCCACGCTGGTGGCTTGCGGGCTGTGCCTGCTGCAGTTCGTGCTGCTGCGGCCGCTGAGTGCGGCCCTGGTGGCGCCCGAGGTGCTTGCCTTGAGCCTGCTCAACGCCACGCTGTGCACCTTCGCACCGGTGGTGATGGTGATGCTGGCCATCGAGCGCGTGGGCGCCACGCTGGCGGCGCAGGTGGGCATGATCGGCCCCTTGTCGACCGTGCGGATGGGGGTGTTCATCCTCGGCGAGCCGATGAACCTTTGGATCGTGGCCGGCACCGTGCTGGTCTTGCTGGGGGTGGGCCTGCTGGCCCGCGCCCGTAACCCTGTTGAAGAGGCTTGAAGACCATGGACTTGGGCATTGCAGGCAAGTGGGCGCTGGTGTGCGCCGCGAGCAAGGGCTTGGGCAAGGGCTGCGCCGCGGCCCTGGTGAAAGAGGGCGTGAACGTCGTCATCACCGCGCGCGGCGCCGAGGCGCTGGAAGCCACCGCGGCCGAACTGCGCGCGCTGAACCCGGCCGTGCAGGTGCTCGCCGTGGCCGGCGACATCACCACGCCCGTGGGGCGCGCCGCAGCGCTGGCGGCCTGCCCGCAGGTGGACATCCTGATCAACAACGCCGGCGGCCCGCCGCCCGGTGACTTCCGCGACTGGGACCGCGAAGCCTGGCTGAAGGCGCTGGACGCGAACATGCTCACGCCCATCGAACTCATCAAGACCGTGGTCGATGGCATGGCCGAGCGTGGTTTCGGCCGCATCGTCAACATCACCAGCGGCGCGGTGAAGGCGCCCATCGACATCCTGGGCCTGAGCAACGGCGCGCGTTCGGGGCTGACGGGTTTCGTTGCCGGCCTGGCGCGCCAGCCCAAGCTGGCGGGGCGCAACGTGACGATCAACAACCTGCTGCCTGGCGCCTTCGACACCGACCGCCTCAAGACCACGCTGGCCGGTGCGGCCGCCAAGACCGGCCAGCCCATCGAGGCCGTGGCCGAAGCGCGCAAGCAGCAATCGCCGGCGCGCCGCTTCGGCACGGCCGAGGAGTTCGGCGCCTACTGCGCCTTCCTGTGCAGCGCGCATGCGGGGTTCGTCGTCGGGCAGAACCTGCTCACCGACGGCGGCGCCTACGGCGGCACGTTCTAGTGCTTCGGGGCGCCGCGGCTCGACACCGCGATGCCCGCGACGATGAGCGCGAAGGCCAGCGCGTGGAAAGGCTGCGGGCGCGTGTCCAGCAGCAGCGTGGACAGCAAGGCCGCGAACAGCGGCGTGAGGTTGCCGAAGAAGGCCGCCAGCGCCGGGCCCCCCTGCGCCACGGCCAGGCCCCAGGCACGGTAAGCCAGCACCGAGGCGCCCACCGATACGTACACCGTGGCCGCCAGCAGCGGCCAGCCCCACTGCACGGGCACGGCCTGAAGACCTGGCCAACCCTGCTCGACACCGGCGAAGGCCGCTGCCAGCGGCAGGCCGAACAGCACCTGCAGCAGCAGCAGGCCTGCCCAGCCCCAGCCCTCGTCGGCGCGCGGGCGTGCGTCGCCCTGCATGTGGGCCGGCGGCCGCGCCAGCAGCCAGCTGTAGACGGCCCAGCCGATGGCCGCGGCCAGCACGAGCAGGTCACCCGCCACAAACTGCACCTGCAACAGCACCGCCGGCGAACCGCGGCCCAGCACCACCAGCACGCCGCTCAAGCCCAGCGCCGCGCCCAGCAGCTGGCGCAGGCGCGGCTTCTCGCCGAAGAACAGCGCGCCCACGGCCAGCATCCACACCGGTGTGCTGCTGGCCACCAGCGTCACGTTCAGCGGCGTGGAGGTCACCAGCGCCGCGTACTGCAGCGCGTTGTACAGGCCCACGCTCAGCGAGCCGATGGCCAGCAGGTAGCCCCAGCGCTGCGTGATGCGCGAGGCCGGCCGCAGCGCCCGCCAGGCCAGCGGCAACAGCAGCGCCAGCGCCATCAGCCAGCGCAGCAGGTTGAAGGTGAGCGGCGGCACCAGGTCCACCACCAGGCGGCCGACGATGGCGTTGCCGGCCCACATCAGCGGCGGCAGCGTCATCAGCAGGGCCAGGCGGGGCGTCAGCGCCATGGCTGCGCCTGACTTGGCGTGCGGCACCTCATGCGCTGGCCGGGCGCCAGGCGCCGCAGTTCCAGCATTGCTCGAAGGGCCCCTCGACGATCTCGTCACAGGCTTCGCAGTGCCAGCGCTGCTCGGGTGCGGCCTGCCAGGCGGCCATCAGCGCGAGGGCGGGCGCGTGGTGGTGGTCGTCGTCCACCCACACCTCGGGCAGGCACTGGTCGGGCGGCAGTTCGCCGGCGATGCCGCTGGTGTAGGCGCGCTGCACACGCGCCGGAAAGCCGGCGCCGCTGATCTGGTCGGCCCACAGCGTGGCCAGCAGCAGGTTCGGGGCTTGGAGCAGGCGCTTCATCGGTCGGGCGATGTTGCCATGCGGGCGTGAAAGCCGCGGTCTGCGCCGGCTGCGGTGATGGCTTACGCTCACGGCCCCAAGAAGCACCCGGCAGCCGTTGCCATCCGCCATCCCCCGAGGAGACTTCCGTGTCGCGAGCCATCCAGATCACCGCCTACGGCGGACCCGAGCAATTGAAACTCGCCGAGTTGCCTGTCGGTGAACCCGGGCCCGGTGAGATCCGCATCCGGCACGTGGCCTGCGGCCTGAACTTCATCGACGTCTACCAGCGCACCGGCCTCTACGCCAACCCGCTGCCGCTGACGCTGGGCATGGAAGGCGCCGGCATCGTGGAGGCCGTGGGCGAAGGCGTCACGCACCTGCGCGTGGGCGACCGCGCGGCCTACGCCAGCCAGCCGCCCGGTGCCTACTGCGAGCGCCGCGTGATGCCGGCCAAGTGCGTGGTGCAGCTGCCCGAAGGCATCGCCTTCGACACCGCCGCCGGCATGATGCTCAAGGGCCTGACGGCGCAATACCTGCTGAACAAGACGCGGCCGGTGGAAGGCCTGGAGCCCGGTGATTTCGTGCTCTTCCACGCGGCTGCCGGCGGCGTGGGCCTGATCGCCTGCCAATGGGCGAAGGCCCTGGGCCTGCAGCTCATCGGCACTGCGGGCAGCGCCGCCAAGTGCCAGCTGGCGCTGGAACACGGCGCGGCGCACGCCATCGACTACAGCCGCGAAGACTTCGTCGCGCGCGTGAAGGAGATCACCGGCGGCAAGGGCGTGAAGGTGGTCTACGACTCGGTGGGCAAGGACACCTTCGAGAAGAGCCTGGACTGCCTGCGCCCCTTCGGCCTGATGGCCTGCTTCGGCAACGCCAGCGGCCCCGTGCCGCCGTTCTACCCGGGCAACCTGGGCCCGAAGGGCAGCCTCTACCTCACGCGCCAGACCCTGTTCACGCACATCGCCACGCGCGAAAGCACGCAAAAAATGGCCGACGACCTCTTCGGCATGGTGCTGGCCGGGAAGGTGAAGATCCGCATCGACCAGCGCTACCCGCTGGCCGAAGCCGCCACCGCGCACCGCGAACTGGAAGCCCGCAAGACCACCGGTTCGACCGTTCTGGTCCCGTGAACGAAAACCGGCCCGCAGGGGGCCGGTCCATCAAGCCACTTGCGCGGAACCGGCTCAGCCGGGCCGCTGCAAGAGCCCCAGGGTCTGAAGGACCCTTGCAGGGCCCTGGGGGTGGCGAACGCAGTGAGCCTGGGGGCTCACATCACTGACTGAACTTGTAGTCTGTCTTGGCTTTGCTGCGGAGCGATTCCTGGTACTGCTGCAACTTCTGCTGCTCCATGCGCTGCTTGAGCTGGGCCTTCACTTCGTCGAAGGCCGGGAAGCTCGCTTCGCGCGTGTCTTCGAGGCGGATGATGTGGAAGCCGAACTGGCTCTTCACGGGCGTGTCGGTCATCTCGCCCTTCTTCAGCTTCTGCAGCGCGCCGCCGAACTCAGGCACGTAGCTCTCGGGCTTGGCGAAGTCGAGGTCGCCGCCTTGCTCGGCCGAGCCGGTGTCCTTGCTCTTGGCCTTGGCCAGGTCTTCGAACTTGGCGCCGCCCTTGATCTGTGCGATCAGCGCCTTGGCCTCGTCTTCCTTCTCCACCAGGATGTGGCGGGCGCGGTACTCGGTGCCGGTGGACGCGGCCTTGAACTTCTCGTACTCGGCCTTGGCGGCTTCGTCGCTGATGGGGTTCTTCTTGCGGTAATCCTCGAAGAGCTCGCGGATCAGCAGGCTCTCGCGCGCCAGCGCCATCTGCGCGGCGAACTCGGGGCTGGCGGCCAGGCCCTTGCGGGCGGCTTCCTGCGTGAAGATCTCGCGCAGCACCACCTGGTCACGGGCCTGGGCCTGCAACTCGGGCGTGAGCTGCTGGCCAGCGCGCTGGGCCTGCTGCAGCAGGGTGTCGACACGCGCCTTGGGCACGGCCTTGCCGTTGACGGTGGCGATGTTCTGCGCCTGCGCGGCCAGCGGCGCGGCGGCGGCCAGGGCGAGGCTCAGGATCAGGGCCGCGCGCGCGGCAGGGGTCTTCGACTTCATGGACGGAGGAACTTTCGAGGTGGTGCCACCGACCAGGGCGGCGATGCGAGGAGGTTCGCGCTTGGAGCGCGGGCACGGCGAAGAAGTTTCTTCAAGCCTCGCCGGGGGCCTTGGCGACGATGGCCAGGGCATGCACGCCCTGGGCCGCCAAAGGGCCGAGGGCATCATACACAAGGCGATGTCGCGCCACGCGGGCCAGCCCGGCGAAGCGCGCGCTGCTGATCTGCACGCTGAAGTGGCGCCCCTCGCGCGCGCCGGCATGGCCGGCGTGCAGGTGGCTGTCGTCCTGCACCTGCAGCGTGGTGGGCTGCAGTGCAGCCTGCAGGCGGGCGTGGATCTCGTCGGCGGTCATGGCTTCAGGCGTCCTGCTTGCCGCCGGCCGCATCGTCGGTGGCCGGCTTGAAATCGATGGCTGCCGAGTTGATGCAGAAGCGCTCGCCGGTGGGCTCGGGGCCGTCTTCGAAGACGTGGCCCAGGTGGCTGCCGCAGTTGTGGCAGCGCACTTCCACGCGCACCATGCCGTGGCTGGTGTCGACCACGCGCTCCACCACCTCGCTGTTGATGGGCTGCCAGTAGCTTGGCCAGCCGCAGCCGGCATCGAACTTGGTGCCGCTCTCGAACAGCGGCGTGCCGCAGCCCACGCAGTTGTAGCGGCCGTCGTCGAAGTGGTCCCAGTACTTGCCGGTGAAGGCGCGCTCGGTGGCGGCATGGCGTGCCACGCGGTACTGCATGGGGTCGAGCTCGGCGCGCCATTGCTCGTCAGTCTTGCGCACGGGGTAGCGCGGGTCGTCGTGGTCGTGGGGGTGTTGGGCCATGGTCTCAGGCAGTGAAGTGGCGCGGGCGTGGGCCCCGCTGGATGGCTGCATTGTCCCCTGCGCGCACCGGCAAGAGGCGCGTGCGGGCATGCGCTTGTCGCTGTGGCGACAAGCCCGTTCGGGGTAGTCCCTGAGGGCTGGGGACATGCAGTTCAGCTACCTTCCATGTGTTCTGCGGTTCACCAGGAGACAACATGAAACTGAAGCGGACTTTCCTCAGCATCGCCCTCGGCAGCGCGATGGTTCTCGGCAGCAGCGCGGCCCTCGCGCAAAAGGGCGAGACCGTCAAGATCGCCTGGATCGACGCCCTCACCGGCCTGACGGCCGCCACCGGCCAGAACCAGCTCAAGGGCTTCCAGTTCATGGCCGAGCAGTTCAACAAGAGCAACCCGGCCGGCGTGAAGTTCGAGGTCGTGTCCTTCGACAACAAGCTCAGCCCGCAGGAAACCGTCAACGCCCTGCAGGCCGCCATCGACCAGGGCATCCGCTACGTCGCGCAGGGCACCGGTTCGGGCCCGGCCGCGGCCATCATCGACTTCCTGAACAAGTACAACGAGCGCAACCCCGGCAAGGAGGTCGTGTTCCTGAACTACGCCGCGGTCGACCCCTCGCTCACGAACGAGAAGTGCAGCTTCTGGCACTTCCGCTTCGACGCCGACACCTCCATGAAGATGGAGGCCCTGACCACCTTCATGAAGGACGACAAGGCCGTCAAGAAGGTCTACCTGATCAACCAGAACTACTCCCACGGCCAGCAGGTGGTGAAGTACGCCAAGGAGAACCTGGCGCGCAAGCGGCCTGACATCCAGATCGTCGGCGAAGACCTGACCCCGCTGGCGCAGACGCGCGACTTCGCGCCCTACATCGCCAAGATCAAGGCCAGCGGCGCCGACACCGTCATCACGGGCAACTGGTCTTCCGACCTGACGCTGCTGGTGAAGGCGGCCAACGACGCCGGTCTGAACGCCAAGTTCTATACCTACTACGCCAGCGTCAGCGGCACCCCGGCGGCCCTGGGCGCCGGCTCTGCCGGCCGCGTGTACCAGGTCGGCGTGATGAACTTCGAGAACCCGGCCGCACGCAAGGTGATGGACGAGTACAAGGCCAAGTTCAACGACGATTTCTACACCGCCCAGATCTTCAACGTCTACACGATGCTGAGCGCCGCGATGGCCAAGGCCAAGAGCACGGCCCCCATCAAGGTGGCCGCTGCGATGGGTGGTCTGGAAGTGCCCAGCTGGGGCGGCTCCGTCACCATGCGCAAGTCCGACCATCAGCTGCAGCAGGCGGTGCACATGACCGTGTGGCAGAAGGCCGGCCCCAAGCCCTTCGACTACAGCGTCGAGAACACCGGCTTCAACTTCCGCAACGTGAAGACCTACGAGCCCTATGTGGCCAGCACGCCCACGTCGTGCCAGATGAAGCGCCCCGCGGGCCTGTAAAGCCAGCCCCGCCGGCGACCGGGCCCTGAGGAGCTCGCTCCGCAGGGCCCTTTTTGCGGGCCTCTCTTCTCCGCCACAGCCCACGGATTCCCGCCTTGGACCAACTGCTCATCAATGTACTGAACGGCATCAGCGCCGGGCTGCTGCTGTTCATGCTCAGCTCGGGGCTGACGCTCATCTTCAGCATGATGGGCGTGCTGAACTTCGCGCACGCCAGCTTCTACATGGTGGGCGCGTACATCGCCTACTCGCTGACCAAGATCATCGGCTTCTGGCCGGCGCTGTTCATCGCGCCGCTGCTGGTGGGCACGCTGGGTGCGCTCTTCGAACGCACGGCCTTGCGGCGCGTGCACAAGTTCGGGCATGTGCCCGAGCTGCTCATCACCTTCGGCCTGAGCTTCGTGGTGCTGGAACTCGTCAAGCTCGTCTGGGGCTTGTCTTCTGTGCCCTTCCCGCCGCCGGCGCTGCTGCAGGGCCCGGCCTTCACGCTGGTGCAGAACCCGGCCGATGGCATGCACGTGCTGTGGGGCGTGGCCCCTGCCGGTACCTGTGGTGTCGAGGTGGCCGGCGGCCTGACCAAGTGCTCCACCTTCCCGGCCACGCGCTTCTTCATGATGGTGGTGGCGCTGGTGATGCTGCTGGCCCTGTGGCTGCTGCTCACGCGCACCCGCATCGGCCTGGTCATCCAGGCTGCGCTCACCCACCCCGAGGCCGTGGAGGCCCTGGGCCACAACGTGCCGCGCGTGCTGATGCTGGTGTTCGGCAGCGGTTGCGGCCTGGCCGGGCTGGCGGGCGTGATCGGCGGCGTGACCTTCGTCACCGAGCCCTCGATGGCCACCATCGTCGGCAGCATCATCTTCGTGGTTGTGGTGGTCGGCGGCATGGGCTCGCTGGCCGGCGCCTTCGTCGCCTCGCTGCTCATCGGGCTGCTACAGACGCTGCCGCTGACGGTGGACAAGAGTCTGGCCGACCTGGCCCGCCTCATCGGCTGGGCCGTGACGCCCTCGAATTTCGCTTATCCGATCCTGAAGATCACGCTGGCCCAGGCGGCACCCATCCTGCCCTACCTGCTGCTGGTGCTGATCCTGATCTTCCGGCCCAAGGGCCTGTTGGGAACACGAGAAGGTTGATGCGCTGATGGGACGCAATCACGAAGGGCGGGCGCGCTACCGGTTCAAGCCCTGGAACGTCGGGCGCTGGGTGCTGTGGGGCCTGTTCGCCCTGGTGCTGGTGGTTTCGCCGCTGCTGTGGAAGTCGGGCTTCGCGCTGACCATGCTCAGCCAGATGGGCATCGCCATCATCGCCTGCCTGGCCTACAACATCCTGCTGGGGCAGGGCGGCATGCTCAGCTTCGGGCACGCGGTGTACACGGGCCTGGGCAGCTTCCTGGCCATCCACACCATGAACAAGATCGCCGCCGGTGCGATCTGGCTGCCCATGAGCATGGTGCCGCTGGCGGGGGGCCTGGGCGGCCTGTTCTTCGCGGCCTTGCTGGGTTATGTGACGACCAAGAAAGCCGGCACGCCCTTCGCCATGATCACCCTGGGCATCGGCGAGCTGGTGTGGAGCATGTCGCTGATGATCCCCGAGTTCTTCGGTGGCGAAGGCGGCGTCAGCAGCAACCGTGTGGTGGGCGAACCCTTCTTCGGCATCACCTTCGGGCCGCAGATCCAGGTGTACTACCTGATCGCGTTCTATTGCTTCGTCTGCACCGCGCTGATGTTCGCGCTGACGCGCACGCCACTGGGCCGCATGCTCAACGCCGTGCGCGACAACCCCGAGCGCGTGGAGTTCGTGGGCTACAGCACGCAGCGTGTGCGCTACATCGCCTTCATGATCTCGGGCATGTTCTCGGGCATCGCCGGCGGCTTGGCCGCGGTGAACTTCGAGCTCGTCACCGCCGAGGTCGTGGGCGCGGCGCGTTCGGGGGCCTACCTGCTCTTCGTGTTCCTGGGCGGCGCGATGTTCTTCATCGGGCCGATCATCGGGGCCGTGCTGATGGTGGTGGCGCTGGTGCTCCTGTCCGAGCTCACGCCGGCCTGGCAGCTGTACATGGGCCTGGTCTTCGTGTTCATGGTGATGTACGCCCCGGGCGGCATCAGCAGCCTGATCATGATGAACCTGCGTGTGGCTTCCTTCGGCAAGCTGCGGCCGCTGGTGGCCAGTTACCTGGCGCTGGCCGGTACGGCACTCACCATGCTGGTGGGCGCCGGTGCGATGGTGGAGATGGTCTACCACCTGCAGCTCAACGAGGCCCTGGGCCCTGAGCTGAAGTACATGGGCGCCACGCTCAATGCCAAGGGCTTCGACAGCTGGTTCGGCGCGTGTTTCATCCTGGCCGTGGGCATCGCCATGTTCGAGCTCACACGCCGCCAGTTCGCGCGCCATTGGGGCCAGACGCAGGAAGAGATCGAGAAAGAGATCAAGCGCCGGGAGGCCGCGCTGTGAGCGACAAGAAGAACATCAAGTCCGAGTTCGCGGTCGAACTGCGTGACGTGCGCAAGAGCTTCGGCAAGACCGAGATCATCCGTGGCGCCAGCCTGGCCGTGCGGCCCGGCGAGCGCGTGGCCATCATCGGCCCCAACGGCGCGGGCAAGAGCACGCTGTTCAACCTGATCAGCGGCCGCTTCGGCAGCACCAGCGGCGACATCCTGCTGCACGGCGAGAAGATCGACGGCCTGAAGCCCTACGAGATCACGCGCCGCGGCCTGGCGCGCAGCTTCCAGGTGAGCAACCTCTTCACGCGCCTGAGCGTGTTCGAGAACCTGCGCTGCGCCGTGCTGTGGAGCCTGGGCTACAAGTACAGCTTCTGGCGCTTCCTGGCCGACGCGAAAGACGCCAACGACCGCGCCGAAGAGGTGATGGACATGATCAAGCTGCACAAGCGGCGTGACGTGCTGGCCATGAACCTCACCTACGCCGAGCAACGCGCGCTGGAGATCGGCATCACCATCGCCGGCGGCGCCAGCGTGGTGCTGCTGGACGAACCCACGGCCGGCATGAGCAAGAGCGAGACCTCGCGTTTCGTGAACCTGATCCGCGACGTGACGGTGGGCAAGACGCTGCTGACCGTGGAGCACGACATGGGCGTGGTCTTCGGCCTGGCCGACAAGATCGCGGTGCTGGTGTACGGCGAGGTGATCGCCTTCGACGTGCCCGAGGCCGTGCGCGCCAATGCGCGGGTGCAGGAGGCCTACCTCGGCAGCGTGCTGGCCGAAGCCCAAGCCGAAGCCGCCGGGCATTGAGAGACGCGGACAAGCCGATGCTGAACCTGAACAACGTCCACGCCTTCTACGGCAAGAGCCACGTGCTGCACGGGGTGAACTTCGAGGTCAAGCCGGGCGAGATCGTCTCGCTGCTGGGCCGCAACGGCTCGGGCCGCAGCACCACGGTCAAGGCCATCATGGGCCTGGTCGACTGCACCGGCAGCGTCAAGTTCAAGGGCGGCGAGATTCTGGGCCTGAAGGCCTTCGAGATCGCGCACGCGGGCCTGGGCTACGTGCCCGAGAACCGCGACATCTTCCCCACGCTCACCGTGCACCAGAACCTGCTGCTGGGGCAGAAGAGCGGCGCGAAGAAGAGCCGCTGGAACTTCGACGACATGTACACGATGTTCCCGCGCCTGAAGGAGCGGCAGCACACCGAGGCCGGTGTGCTCAGCGGTGGTGAACAGCAGATGCTGACGCTGTGCCGCACGCTGATGGGCGACCCGGAACTCATCATGATCGACGAGCCCACCGAAGGCCTGGCGCCCAAGATCGTGGAACTGGTGGCCGAGTACCTGCGCGAACTCAAGCGCCGCGGCATCAGCGTGCTGCTGGTGGAACAAAAGCTCACCATCGCGCTCGAAGTGGCCGACCGTTGCCTGGTGATGGGCCATGGCCAGATCGTGTTCGAAGGCACGGCGGCCGATCTGCGCGCCAACACCTACATCCGCAAGGAGTGGCTGGAAGTGTGAGCCCCCAGGCTTGTCGCTTCGCGCCTTCGCCACCCCCCGAGGGGGCTCTGGCAGCGGCCCGGCGAAGCCGGTTCCGCGCCAGGACTTGATCCCGCGGCGTATCGTGCTTGTCGCTGCTGCGACATGGAGCCGTCGCACGCGAACCCTAGAATCGAACGACCGTTCTATTTCAGCCGGAAGGAGCCAGCATGGGCGCCCAGTACGAAGTTCGCGGCAATGTGGCCGTGCTCACCCTCGACAACCCACCGGTCAACGGCCTGGGCTTTGACACCCGCGTGCAGCTGGCCCAGGGCGTGGAGCGCGCGGTGGCCGACGCGGCCGTGGAGGCCATCGTCGTCACCGGGGCCGGCAAGGCCTTCTCGGGCGGTGCCGACATCAAGGAGTTCGGCTCGCCGAAGTCCATCGCCGAGCCCAACCTGCTGAGCCTGATCAAGCTGCTGGAAGACTGCCCCAAGCCCGTGGTGGCGGCCGTGCACAGCGTGTGCATGGGCGGCGGCCTGGAACTGGCCCTGGGCGCGCACTACCGCGTGGCCGCGCCGGGCACCAACGTGGCCCTGCCCGAGGTGAAGATCGGCCTCATCCCCGGCGCCGGCGGCACGCAGCGCCTGCCGCGCGTGCTGGGCGTGGAGACCGCACTCAACATGATCGTCAGCGGCGAGCCCGTGAAGAGCGAAGTGCTGGCCAGCCTGCCGGGCCAGAAGCTCTTCGACAAGATCATTGAGGGCAACGTGCTCGACGGCGCCATCGCCTTCGCAGCCGAGGTGGCCGCCAAGCCCGGCCCTCACCCGCGTGTGCGCGACTTCAAGGTCAGCCACCGCGACGCGGATGCCTACTTCGGCTTCGCGCGCAACATGGTCAAGGGCATGGCCAAGAACTTCCCTGCGCCCGTGAAGTGCGTGGACGCCGTGGAAGCCTGCCTGAAGAAGAAGTTCGACGACGGCATGCTCTACGAGCGCGAGACTTTCCTCGCGCTGATGCTCACGCCCGAGTGCAAGGCGCTGCGCCATGCCTTCTTCGGCGAGCGTGCCGCGAGCAAGATCCCTGACGTGCCGGAAGACACCCCGCAGCGCAAGATCGAGAAAGTGGCCGTCATCGGCGCCGGCACCATGGGGGGCGGCATCGCGATGAACTTCCTCAACGCCGGCCTGCCGGTGGTGATGCTCGAGATGAAGCAGGAGGCGCTGGACCGCGGCGTGGCCACCATCCGCAAGAACTACGACGCGCAGGTCAAGAAGGGCAAGCTCAAGCAGGACAAGCTCGACGCCCGCATGGCGCTGCTGAGCACCACGCTGAACTACGCCGACATCGCCAGCGCCGACCTCGTCATCGAGGCGGTGTTCGAGGAGATGGGCGTCAAGGAAAAGGTGTTCAAGACGCTCGACGAGGTGATGAAGCCCGGCGCCATCCTCGCCAGCAACACCAGCACGCTGGACGTGAATGCGATTGCCGCCTTCACCAAGCGCCCGCAAGACGTGGTGGGCATGCACTTCTTCAGCCCCGCCAACGTGATGAAGCTGCTGGAGGTGGTGCGCGGCGAAAAGACAGCGAAAGACGTGCTCGCCACGGTGATGACCATCGCCAAGAAGATCCGCAAGACCGCCGTGGTCAGCGGTGTCTGCGACGGCTTCATCGGCAACCGCATGATCGAGCAGTACAGCCGGCAGGCCGGCTTCCTGCTGGAAGAGGGTTGCACGCCGGCGCAGGTGGACAAGGCGGTCGAGAAGTTCGGCTTCGCGATGGGCCCCTTCCGCATGGGCGACCTGGCGGGCAACGACATCGGCTGGGCCATCCGCAAGCGCCGCTATGTGGAGAAGCCGCACATGCGTTACAGCAAGACCGCCGACCTGCTGTGCGAACTGGGCCGCTACGGCCAGAAGACCGGCGCCGGCTGGTACGACTACGTGCCCGGCAAGCGCGACGCGATTCCCTCCAAGCTGGTGGAGGAGATGATCGAGAAGCACCGCGCCGAGATCGGCGTGCAGCCGCGCAAGATCAGCGACGACGAGATCGTGCACCGGCTGGTGTATTCGCTGGTCAACGAGGCCGCGAAGATCCTGGAAGAAGGCATCGCCAGCAAGGCCAGTGACATCGACATGGTCTACCTCACGGGCTACGGCTTCCCGCTCTTCCGCGGCGGCCCGATGTGCTACGCCGACAGCCAGGGCCTCTTTAACGTCGTGCAGACGATGAAGAAGTTCGCGGCCAACCCGCATGACGACGCCAGCTTCTGGCAGCCCGCGCCCTTGCTGGCCAAGCTGGCCGCCGAGAGCAAGAGCTTTACCTGAAACACGGCTGAAGGAACCCCCACCATGACCCAAGCTGTCATCGTCTCCACCGCCCGCACGCCGCTCTGCAAGAGCTGGAAGGGCGCCTTCAACATGACCCACGGCGCCACGCTGGGCGGCCATGCCGTCAAGGCCGCCGTGGAACGCGCCGGCATCGACCCCGGCGCCATCGAAGACGTGCTGATGGGCTGCGCCAACCCCGAAGGCGCCACCGGCTGGAACATCGCGCGCCAGGTGGCCTTGCGGGCCGGGCTGCCCATCAGCGTGAGCGGCATCACCATCAACCGCTTCTGCTCCAGCGGCCTGCAGACCATCGCCATGGCCGCGCAGCGCATCATCGCCGGCGAGGGCGATGCCTATGTGGCCGGCGGCGTGGAAAGCATCTCCTGCGTGCAGCAGGAGATGAACATGCACATGTTCCAGGACAGCTGGCTGAAGGAGCAGAAGCCCGAGATCTACTGGCCCATGCTGCAGACGGCCGAGACCGTGGCCAAGCGCTACCAGGTGGCCAAGGAACGCATGGACCGCTTCGGCGCCGAGAGCCAGCAGAAGGCCTGCGCGGCCCAGGCGGCAGGGCTGTTCAACGACGAGATCGCGCCCATCACGGTGATGGCCGGTGTGGCCGACCCGGTGATGGGCCTGCGCAGCAAGGAAGTGACGGTCAGCGCCGACGAAGGCCTGCGGCCGGGCACCACCTTCGAGGCGGTGCAGGGCATCCGTTCGGCCATGCCTGGCGGCGTGGTGACGGCGGGCAACGCCAGCCAGTTCTCCGACGGCGCCGGTGCCTGCGTGGTGGTGAGCGAAACCTACGCGCAGCAGAAGGGCCTGAAGCCCCTGGGCCGCTTCCTGGGTTTCGCCGTGGCCGGCTGCGAGCCCGACGAGATGGGCATCGGCCCCGTGTACGCCGTGCCCAAGGTGCTCAAGCGCCTGGGCTTGACGGTGGCCGACATCGACCTGTGGGAACTGAACGAAGCCTTCGCCGTGCAGGTGCTGTACTGCGCCGACACCTTGGGCATCCCCATGGACCGGCTGAACGTCAACGGCGGCGCCATCGCCGTGGGCCACCCTTACGGCGTGAGCGGCCAGCGCCTGACGGGCCATGCGCTCATCGAAGGCAAGCGGCGCGGCGCCAAGCGCGTGGTCGTCACGATGTGCATCGGCGGTGGCATGGGCGCGGCCGGCGTGTTCGAGGTGCTGTGATGCGGCGTCTGGCAGTGCTCGCAGGTGTGGCGCTTGCCGTGGCGGCTGCGTTGCCGGCCTGGGCGCAATCGCCGGCTTCGCCGCAGGACTCGGGCCGGCAGTTCGAGGCCGGCCGCACGGCCGAACTGCAGCAGTGGCAATGGCGAGCGCAGCGCGGCGTTGAACTCACGCCGGCGCAGAAGGCGGTGGACGCCGTGCAGCAAGCCATCGCCAAGCGCGATTGCCCCGGCGCCGTGGCCGCGCTGAACGCCGGGCTGGCCAAGAGCTACCCCGAGATCTTCACGCTGGCTGGCGCGCTGTACGAAGAGGGCGTGTGTGTGCGCCCGAACTGGGACCGCGCGGTGGGCCTGTACGAACGCGCCATCGCGGCCAAGCACCCTGGCGTGACGGCACGCCTGGCGGCGGGCTACGCCAGCAAGGCCGGCGGCAAGGACCTGGCGGCTGCGCTGTGGTGGGCCACGCGCGCCCGCACCCCGCTGCCGGCCCCTTGCGCCGAAGTGGCGCCGCTGGTGGCCGACGCCGACAAATTCATCGCCGCTCTGCAGGCCTGGCCGGCCGGGCGCTTCGAGGCCTGTGCCTACGCCGCGGCCGTGATGGCCAGCGTGCAGGCAGATCTGGAAGAGCCCGATCTGGCCAGCGGCTTCGGCATGGCCGGCACCGCCGTGCTGCGCTTCACTCCGGCCGAGGGCCGCATCGACATCCAGGACGACGCCATCGACGCCCCCGCCGCTGCAGGCGTGGTGGTGGCGGGTTCGGCGCAGGACAGCGAACGGCGCGCCGCGCGCAAGGCCTTCCAGGTGGAGATCCGCGCCTCGGCCGACCGGGCGCTCAAGCGGTACGAGAAGCCGGCCGCGGTGCCGGCCGAATGGCGGGTGGAAGCGCGGCATGTGTTCGCTGCGGCGCCGCGCTGACACGCCCCAGCCTCTGTGGGGGCGCCTGCGCCGGCGCGGTGTGCCCCCCTCCTGTTCTGCCGAGCCTGCCTGATGCGTGACACCCTCGACTTCCTGCTTCACGACTGGCTGCGTACCGCCACGCTGCTGCAGCGGCCTCGTTTCGCCGACCACACGGCCGAGACCTTCGCGCAGGTGCTGGACACCTGCGAGCGCATCGCGCGCGAGAAGTTCGCGCCCTTCAACCGGCTGGCCGACACGCAGGAGCCCCACTTCGACGGAGAGCGGGTGCACCTGCCGCGGGCCACGCACGAGGCGCTGGCCGCGTATGTCGAATCGGGCATGCTGGCCGCGGCGCAAGACTATGAATTCGGCGGCATGCAGCTGCCCTGCGTCATCGAGATGGCGGCCAACGCCTTCTTCAGCCGCGCCAGCGTGGCCATGGGCGGCTACGCCATGCTCACCAGCGGCAACGCCAGCCTGCTGATGGCGCACGGCACGCCGCTGCAGCGCGAGGTGTTCGCGAAGAACGAGTTCGCCGGCCGCTGGTTCGGCACCATGTGCCTGAGCGAGCCGCAGGCGGGCAGCAGCCTCAGCGACATCGCCACGCGCGCCGTGCCCGATGGCGAGGGTCACGAGGCCGATCCCCTGGGCCCGCGGTACCGCCTGCGCGGCAACAAGATGTGGATCAGCGGCGGCGAGCACGAGATCACCGAGAACATCGTTCACCTGGTGCTGGCGAAGATCCCGGGCCCCGACGGCAAGCCGATCGCGGGCACCAAGGGCATCTCGCTGTTCATCGTGCCGAAGAAGCTGGTGAATACGAAAGGTGAACTCACCGGCGAGCGCAACGACGTGGCCCTGGCCGGCCTGAACCACAAGCTGGGTTACCGCGGTACCACCAACACGCTGCTGAACTTCGGTGAAGGGCGCTTCCCGGTGCGGGGCGAGGCGGGAGCCATCGGGTACATGGTCGGCCAGCCCGGCGAAGGCCTGCGCTGCATGTTCCACATGATGAACGAGGCGCGCATCGGCGTCGGCCTCGGCGCGGTGATGCTGGGCATGGCCGGCTACGAGGCGAGCCTCGCCTATGCACGTCAGCGCAGCCAGGGACGGCCGATCACGGGTGCCGGCAAAGACGCCACCCAGCCCCCCGTGCCGCTGGTGGAGCATGCGGATGTGAAGCGCATGCTGCTGGCACAGAAGGCCTATGCCGAAGGCGGTCTGGCGCTGGCCCTCTACTGCGCGCGCCTGGTGGACGAGCTGCACACGGGCGACGAAGCCGCGCGTGCCGAGGCCGGCCTGCTGCTGGAAGTGCTGACGCCGATTGCCAAGAGCTGGCCCAGCGAGTGGTGCCTGGAGGCCAACAGCCTGGCCATCCAGGTGCTGGGCGGTTATGGCTACACGCGCGATTTCCCGGTGGAACAGTACTGGCGCGACAACCGCCTGAACATGATCCACGAAGGCACGCACGGCATCCAGGGCCTGGACCTGCTGGGCCGCAAGGTGGTGATGAAAGGCGGCGAAGGCCTGCGCCTGCTGGCGCTGCGCGTGGCCGACACGGCCCAGCGCGCCGGCCAGGTGGAGGGCCTGGCCGAGCACGCCAACGCCTTGAGCGGCGCGCTGCAGAAGCTGGGTGCCGCCACCAAGGCCGCCTGGGCCACGGGCGTGCCCGAAGAGGCGCTGGCCAATGCCACGCCCTACCTGCAGGCCTTCGGCCACGTGGTGCTGGCCTGGCTGTGGCTGGACGTGGCGCTGGCCGCAGAGGAATCGGAAGCACACGCAGCGCTGAAACCTGGCAAGCGTGCCGCGCTGCGCTACTTCTACGCTTTCGAGCTGCCCAAGATCGACGCCTGGCTGGGCCCCGTGGCCCGGCGCGAGCCCCTGCTGCGCGAGATGCAGGACGCGTGGTTCTGAAGGCCCCAGCCCCCGGGTCGCTGTGGGCGTTTGGCGCATGATGGCCCCATGAAAACCTCCACCGTCGAAGCCTGGGTCTGGATCCTCATCTATGGCGGCCTGCTCACCGCGGCCGTCGGCCTGTTCGTGCAGCGCGGCGGCAGCGATGCCCTGGGCTGGACCTTGATGACCACTGGCGGCCTGGCCGCAGCGGCGGGCGCCGTGCTGGTGGTGCTGCGCTCGCGCATGAAAAACAAAGACTGACACCCCACAGGAGACGCTGATGAGCACCCCGATCTCGAAACTCTTCGACCTCACGGGCCAGGTGGCCCTGGTCACCGGCGGCTCGCGCGGCCTGGGCCTGCAGATGGCCGAAGCCCTGGGCGAAGCCGGCGCCAAGGTGATGCTGGTCTCGCGCAAGGCGGCCGACCTGGAAGAAGCCGCGGCCCACCTCTCGGCCAAGGGCATCGACGCACGCTGGATCGCTGCCGACGCCAGCAAACCCGAGGAGGTGCAGCGTGTGGTCGACGAGACCATGCACCGGCTTTGCCAGATCGACATCCTCATCAACAACGCCGGCGCCACCTGGGGCGCCCCGGCCGAGGACTACCCGCTGGAGGCCTGGGACAAGGTGATGAACCTGAACATCCGCAGTCTTTTCCTGTTTGCGCAGGCGGTGGGCAAGGCCAGCATGATCCCGCGCAAGCGCGGCCGCATCATCAACGTGGCCAGCATCGCGGGCCTGAGTGGCAGCATCGATGTGAAGTTCATCGCCTATGGCACCAGCAAGGGCGCCGCGGTGAACTTCACGCGCACGCTGGCGGGGGAGTGGGGCGCCTACGGCATCACCGTCAATGCGCTGGCGCCGGGTTTCTTCCCGAGCAAGATGACCAAGGGCGTGCTGGAGCACTTCGGCGCCGACAAGCTGGCCGCCGGCGCGCCGCTGAAGCGCCTGGGCGACGACGACGACCTCAAGGGCGCGGTGCTGCTCTTCGCCAGCGCCGCGGGCAAGCACATCACGGGGCAGATCCTGGCGGTGGACGGTGGAGTGAGTGCCGTGCACGGCGGCGGCTGAAGCTGGAAGCGCCGCCATGGAGTTCAAGGTCCACATCCCCTTCGTGCAGCTGCTGGGCATGCGTCTCGAACGCATGGCTGCCGGTGAGGCCGAGATCCACATGGACCTGCGCGAAGAGTTCACCAACAGCTGGGGCGTGGCCCACGGCGGCGTGACGATGACGCTGCTGGACGTGGTGATGGCCCACGCCGCGCGCAGCGCCGACACGCCGGAAGGCGAGGCGCTGCCCGGCGTCGTCACCATCGAGATGAAGACCAGCTTCATGCGCCCGGGCCTGGGCACCCTGGTGGCCACGGGCAAGCGGCTGCACCGCACGGTGTCGATGGCCTTCTGCGAGGGTTATGTGCACGACCAGCAAGGCGTGCTGATCGGTCACGCCAGCGGCACCTTCAAGTACCTCAAGGGTTTGCCTGTCGGAGGCAAACGCATCCAGAAGCTGAACGCTTCCGATTGAAGAAAGAACCCGTCATGCCTGAAATGAACCAGCGCATCGTGCTCGCCTCACGCCCCCGGGGCGAGGCCAGCGTCGACAACTTCCGCCTCGAGACCGTGCCCGTGCCGGCGCTGCAGGACGGCCAGGTGCTCGTGCGCCAGCACTTCCTCAGCCTGGACCCCTACATGCGCATGCGCATGAACGACGCGAAGAACTACGCCGCGCCGCAGCCGCTGAACGAGGTGATGATCGGCGGCACCGTGGGCGTGGTGGCCGAGTCGCGCCACCCGGGCTATGCGGCCGGCGACAGCGTGGTCGGCATGGGCGGCTGGCAGCAGTGGGCCGTGTTCGACGCCGCGCAGCCCGGCGCGCTGCGCAAGGTGGACGCGACGCGCATCCCGCTCTCGGCCTACCTGGGCGCGGTGGGCATGCCGGGCGTGACGGCCTGGGTGGGCCTGGTGCATTTCATCGAGCCCAAGGAAGGCGAGACCATCGTGGTGGACGCCGCCAGCGGCGCCGTGGGCAGTGTGGTGGGCCAGCTCGCCAAGGCGCGCGGCTGCCGCGCCGTGGGCATCGCCGGCGGGGCCGACAAGTGCGCCTACGTCGTGGAAGAACTCGGCTTCGACGCCTGCATCGACTACAAGCAGCACCGTGAACCCGCTGCGCTGGCCGCGGCGCTGGATGCGGCTGCGCCGAAGGGCGTGGACGGCCTGTTCGAGAACGTCGGCGGCGCCATCTTCGACGTGGTGCTCTCACGCATGAACGCCTTCGGCCGCGTGGCGCTGTGCGGTTTGATCTCGGGCTACGACGGCCAGTCGCTGGCCATCCACAACGCCCGCCTGCTGCTCACGCAGCGCCTGCGCCTGCAAGGTTTCATCGTCAGCGAACACATGCACCTGTGGCCGCCGGCATTGAAGGAACTGGGCGGCCTGGTGGCCGGCGGGCAGCTGAAGTTCCGCGAGACCGTGGCCCCCGACCTGGCCGCCGCGCCCGAGGCCTTCCTCGGCCTGCTGAAGGGCCGCAACTTCGGCAAGCAGTTGGTGAAGCTGGCATGAAGTGGTGGTACGGGCGCTTCGCGGCGCTCAGCGTGGGCGATCTCTACGACGCGCTGGCCTTGCGCTCGCAGGTGTTCGTGGTGGAGCAGAACTGCGTCTTCCTCGATGCCGACGGCGCCGACCGCGACAGCGCCCACTTGCTCGGGCGTGACGAGGCGGGCGTACTGCAGGCCTACCTGCGCGTGGTGGACCCGGGCGTGAAGTACGCCGAGCCTTCGATCGGCCGCGTCATCACCTCCGAGGCCACGCGCGGCACGGGCCTGGGCCATGCGCTCATTGCCGAGGGCATCGCGCGCTGCCGCAACGCATGGCCGGGCCAGCCCATCCGCATCGGCGCGCAATCGCGCCTGGAAAGCTTCTACGCCCGCCACGGCTTCGTGCGTGAAGGCGAGGACTACATCGAAGACGGCATCCCGCACTGCGAGATGGTGCTGCCCGGAGACAAGACCGCATGAACGACGAACTCATCCTGCACCACTACGACGGCTCGCCGTTTTCCGAGAAGGTGCGCCTGATGCTGGGCTTCAAGGGCCTGGCCTGGCGCTCGGTGAAGGTGCCGGTGATCCTGCCCAAGCCCGACGTGGTGGCGCTGACCGGGGGCTACCGCAAGACGCCTTTCGTGCAGGTGGGCGCCGATGTCTACTGCGACACCGCGCTCATCGCGCGCCTGCTGGAAAACCGCGCGCCGGCGCCGCGGCTCTTCCCGCCGCACCTGCCGCTGGCGCCGGTGTTCGCGCAGTGGGCCGATAGCACGATGTTCTGGACCGCCGCGCCCTACACGCTGCAGCCCGCCGGGGCCGCACACCGTTTTGCCGGCGCGCCGCCCGAAGTGGTGAAGGCCTTCGTGGCCGACCGCGCCGCCATGACCACCGGCATGACGCGCCAGACCGTGGCCGACGCCACCGTGAACCTGCGCGCGCAACTGGGCGCGCTGGAAGCGCAGCTCGAAGGTGGCGGGCCTTACCTTTTCGGCGACGTGAGCATCGCCGACTTCTCGGTGGCGCACTGCGTGTGGTTCGTCGCCAGCGGTGGGCCGGTGGTGGGCGAGATCCTGGCGGGCTTCCCGGCGCTGCAGCGCTGGTTCGCCGGCATGCAGGCCTTTGGCCACGGCCAGCCCGAGAAGCTGGGCAGCGCCGAGGCCCTCGCCATCGCGGCAGCCGCTTCGGCGGCGGGCCGTCACGCGCCCTGCGCCGTGCAGGCGGGTTTGGGTTTTGAAGCGGGCGAGGCCGTGACGGTGGCTGCCATCGACTACGCCCGCGACGCCGTCGCCGGCACGCTGGTGGGCTTGAACGCAAACGAGGCGGTGATCCGCCGCACGGATGAACGCGCGGGCACGGTGCACGTGCACTTTCCGCGCCACGGTTTCCAAGTCAAGAAAGAAGCAGCATGAGCGAGCAAGCACAAGGCGGCGTGGCCGTCATCACCGGCGCGGCTTCGGGCTTCGGCCTGGAGGCCAGCCGCATCGCCGCGGCGCGCGGCATGGCCGTGGTGATGGCCGATGTGCAGGCCGAGGCGCTGGAGCGCGCCGCCGCCGAGATCCGCAGCCTGGGCGCCCGTGTGCTGCCCTTCCGCCTGGACGTGAGCAAGGCCGCCGAGGTGGAAGCCCTGGCCGCCGCCACGCTGGCCGAGTTCGGCACGCCGAGCTTCGTGTTCAACAACGCGGGCGTGGGCGCTGGCGGGCTCATTTGGGAGCACACGCAGAAAGACTGGGAGTGGGTGATCGGCGTCAACCTCATGGGCGTGGCCCATGGCGTGCGCGTGTTCACGCCGCTGATGCTGGCGGCGGCCGAAAAGGACCCGGCCTACTGCGGCCACATCGTCAACACCGCCAGCATGGCCGGGCTGCTGAACGCGCCCAACATGGGCGTCTACAACGTCACCAAGCACGCGGTGGTGGCGATGAGCGAGACGCTCTACCAAGACCTGGCGCTGGTGAGCACGCAGGTGCAGGCGCACGTGCTGTGCCCGTTCTTCGTGCCCACGGGCATTCACCAGAGCGAACGCAACCGCCCGGCGGAGTTCAAG
The DNA here is from genome assembly GCF_004016505.1 of Rubrivivax rivuli. Lineage (GTDB taxonomy): Bacteria > Pseudomonadota > Gammaproteobacteria > Burkholderiales > Burkholderiaceae_C > Rubrivivax > Rubrivivax rivuli. The sequence continues at coordinate 549,206 of NZ_SACR01000004.1, forward strand.
GAGGCTGCCGCGCCCACGCGCAGCCAGCTCATCGCCCAGGCCATGAGCGACCAGGCCGTCACGCGCGGCAAGGTCACGGCGGCGCAGGTGGCGCAGAACGTGTTTGCCGCGATGGACGAGGGCCGCTTCTACATCTACAGCCACCCGCAGGCGCTGGCCAGCGTGCAGGTGCGGCTGGAAGACATCATGACGCCGCGCAACCCGACCAGCCCGTTCGCGGCCAAGCCCGAGATCGGCGAGCAGCTGCGCCGCGCGCTGCGCGGCGAGGGCGGCTGAGGCCTTCCGCGTGCCGGCTCAGGCCGGCACGGCGGCCGCCTGGGCCTTGCGCAGCGCAAAGCCCAGCAGCGTGCCCACCTGGCGCAGGTATTCCACGTGCTCGGGGGTCCACTCCAGCACGTCGGTGGTGTTCTCGCAGCAGAACAGACCGAAGGGCTGGCCGGCCACGGTGATGCCCACGTCCAGCAGGCTGTAGATGCCCAGCGGCTCGAAGTAGATCTCGTTGAAGCAGTCCGTCACCGGGTGTTTGCGGGCGTCGCTGGCGACGATGAGGTTGTCGCGCCGCATGGCCTCGAAGTAGGGACCGAAGTCGTCTTCCTTCAGCACCGCGCCCTGGCTCCAGGCCGCGTCGGTGCGGTCGTACAGGCTCAGGCACTCGATGCGGTCGCGCAGCAGCGGGTCGGGGTAGATCCAGAGACTGGCACGCGTGCTGCCCATCTGCTCGGCCAGTGTGCGCGTGATCTCGCGGTAGAAATCTTCAGGCTGCGTGCTGCCGTCCATCAGGCGCTTGGCAATGGCCATGACCAAGGTCTTGTCGAACATCTTCGGGGCTCCGGGCGTGGGGGGATGGGCCGGACGCGCGACCGAGCCCGGTTGGACCCTCTTGCATCGGCAGCCCGACGCGGAACTTGAGGCCCTTTGCTCAGCAGCCCAAGGCCAGGGCCTGCAGCGGACGGGGGCTGCCGGCCTCGGTGAGCACGAAGGCCACGCGGCGAGGGTGCCTGGGGTCGCCGCGGCCGGCGGACAGAACGGCCTGCAGCCCCGCACTGGCCGCCCACGGGGGCACCGGCTGATACAGGCGCACCACGTGGTCCTGCTGCAGCAGGCGGCCGTTGTTCTCGCCGGCGTTCACGCGGCTCTGGTGCTGGTCTTCCAGCACCGCCCAGTAAGCGGCCCAGCGCGCGGCCGAGCCGGGCGCGGCCGCCACGTTCACGCGCACGGTGTCGCCGTGGCGCTCCAAGGTCACGGCGGGGGCCGGGCCTGCGCCAGGCGCCGGCAGCTGGGGCCAGCGCTGCCAGTCCTGCCCGTTGGCCACCACCTGCGGCGTGTAGACCTGCGCGCGGCCGGCCTGCCGGGCCAGCCGGTGCTGGCGTTCGGTGTAGGCGGCATCGCCGAAGCGGTCGGTCCAGCCCAGGCGGTCCCAGTAGGTGACGTGGAAGGCCAGGGGCAGCACGTCGGCCCGGCCGCGCAGGGTGGACAGCCAGCGGTCGGCCGGCGGGCAGGAACTGCAGCCTTCCGAGGTGTAGAGCTCCACCACCGTCGGCACGACGGCGCCGGAACGGGCGCTGCAGGCCGCCGGTTGGGCCAGTGCTAGCGAGGGGCCGATGGCCATCAGCAGGAGCAGGGTCGATCGCACGGTGGTTTCCTGGCGGCCCGCGGGGTGGGCCGTGCCCATGGGTCGTGCGGCTGCGCACGGCCTTACGGCGGGGCTGCGACTACGATGCCGCGATGTCCGCATCTGCACCCTTCGTCGCCGTGATCGGCGGCGGCCCGGCCGGCCTCATGGCCGCCGAGACCCTGGCCCAGGCCGGCCACGCGGTCGAGGTCTTCGACGCCATGCCGTCGGTGGGCCGCAAGTTCCTGCTGGCCGGCAAGGGCGGGCTGAACCTCACGCACAGCGAAAGCTTCGATCCCTTCACCGCGCGCTATGCCGAGCGTGCCGACACGCTGCGCCCGCTGCTGCAGGCCTTCGACAACGAGGCCTTGCGCACCTGGGCGGCGGCGCTGGGCGTGAGCACCTTCGTCGGCAGCTCGGGCCGCGTGTTTCCCACCGACCTGAAGGCCGCGCCGCTGCTGCGCGCCTGGCTGCACCGCCTGCGCGAGCAGGGTGTGCGCTTCCACATGCGCCACCGCTGGCAGGGCTGGGCCGGTGAGGGTGCGCGCAGCCTGCGCTTCCTGGCCCCGGCCGGTGAGGTGCTGGTGCAGCCGGCCGCCACCGTGCTGGCGCTGGGCGGTGCCAGCTGGCCGCAGCTGGGCAGCGACGGCGCCTGGGTGCCGCTGCTGGCCGCGCAGGGCGTGGGCGTGGCGCCGCTGCGGCCTTCGAACTGCGGTTTCGATGTCGCCTGGAGCGAACACTTCAGCAGCCGCCACGCCGGCCAGCCGCTGAAGGGCGTGGCGTTGCACTTCGAAGGCTGGCAGCAGGCCGGCGAGTGCGTGGTCACGGCCGGTGGCGTGGAAGGCAGCCTGGTCTACGCCGCATCGGCACGCCTGCGTGAAGCCATCGCCCGCGATGGCAGCGCCACTTTCCAGCTCGACCTGCTGCCGCAGCGAACGCTCGCCTGGGTGCAGGCCGAGCTGGCGCACCCGCGCGGGCCGAGATCGCTGTCCACGCACCTGAAGACGCGGCTGAAGCTCGAAGGCGTGAAGGCCGGGCTGCTGTGGGAAACCGTGCCTAAGGCCGACCAGGCCGACCCCGCCAAGCTCGCCGCCGCCATCAAGGCGCTGCCGGTGCGTGTGCAGGCACCGCGGCCCATCGCCGAGGCCATCAGCACGGCCGGCGGCGTGCCTTTCGAGGCCCTGGACGCCGGCCTGATGCTGCGCCAGCGCCCCGGCCTGTTCTGCGCCGGCGAGATGCTGGATTGGGAGGCCCCCACCGGCGGCTACCTGCTCACGGCCTGCTTCGCCAGCGGCCGGGCAGCCGGGCAGGGCGCTGCGGCCTGGCTGGTCGCACGCCGGCGGCCCCGGGCCGACGCCTGACGCCCTCGGGCAGCCCGGGGGCCGACGCTTAAACTGCACAGCTTCGTTTTCCTTGGCCGCCTGCCTGCGCAGGCCCCGTGTTTCTTGGACAAGATCCTGCTGCAAATCGCCGCCGAGCTGAAAGCCCGGCCGGCCCAGATCCAGGCCGCCGTCGAACTGCTGGACGGCGGCGCCTCGGTGCCCTTCATCGCCCGTTACCGCAAGGAGGCCACCGACGGCCTCGACGACATCCAGCTGCGCGAACTCGAAACCCGACTGGCCTACCTGCGCGAGCTGGAAGACCGCCGCGAGGCCGTGCTCAAGAGCATCGACGAACAAGGCAAGCTCACGCCCGAGCTGCGCGCGCTCATCCTCGCCGCACCCACCAAGCAGGAACTGGAAGACCTCTACCTGCCCTACAAGCAGAAGCGGCGCACCAAGGGTCTGATCGCGCGCGAAGCCGGCCTGGAGCCCCTGGCCGACAAGCTCTTCGCCGACCCCACGCTCGACCCGCAGGCCGAAGCCGCCGCCTTTTTGAACCCCGACGCCGGTTTTGCCGACACCTACGCCGTGCTCGACGGCGTGCGCGACCTGCTGAGCGAGCGCTGGGCCGAAGACGCCGTGCTCGTGGGCAAGCTGCGCGAATGGCTGTGGGCCGAAGGCCTGCTGCAGAGCAAGCTGGTGGACGGCAAGGACGGCACGCATGCCGACGCTGCCAAGTTCCGCGACTACTTCGACTACGCCGAACCCATCCGCACCGTGCCCAGCCACCGCGCGCTGGCCGTGTTCCGCGGCCGCACGCAGGAGTGGCTGGACGCCAAGCTCATCCTGGATGAAGAGGTGGTGCCCGGTCAGCCGACCTTGGCCGAAGGCCGCATCGCGTTGCACCTGGGCTGGCGCCACGGCAAGCGCGCCGCCGACGAGCTGATCCGCAAGACCATCGCCTGGACCTGGAAGGTCAAGCTTTCGCTCTCGCTGGAACGCGATCTCTTCGGCCGCCTGCGCGAAGAAGCCGAAGGCGTGGCCATCAAGGTCTTTGCCGACAACCTGCGCGACCTGCTGCTGGCCGCCCCCGCCGGCAAGCGCGTGGTGATGGGCCTGGACCCGGGCATCCGCACCGGCGTGAAGGTGGCCGTGGTCAGCGACACCGGCAAGGTGCTGGACACCGCCACCGTTTACCCGCACGAGCCGCGGCTGGACTGGGAAGGCTCGCTGCACGTGCTGGGCCGCCTGGTGGCCACGCACGGCGTGAACCTGATCGCCATCGGCAACGGCACCGCCAGCCGCGAAACCGACAAGCTGGCCGCCGACCTCATCAAGCGCATCGCGGCGATGGCGCCCGACGTGAAGCTCGACAAGGTGGTGGTCAGCGAGGCCGGCGCTTCGGTCTACTCTGCCAGCGAGTTCGCCAGCAAGGAACTGCCCGAGCTCGACGTGAGCCTGCGCGGCGCGGTGAGCATCGCGCGGCGCCTGCAAGACCCGCTGGCCGAACTCGTGAAGATCGACCCCAAGAGCATCGGCGTGGGCCAGTACCAGCACGATGTGAACCAGAGCGGCCTCGCCAAGAGCCTGGACGCGGTGGTGGAAGACTGCGTGAACGCCGTGGGCGTGGACCTCAACACGGCGAGTGCGCCGCTGCTGGCGCGCGTGTCGGGCCTGAGCGCCGCAGTGGCGGCGAGCATCGTGCGCTGGCGCGACGCTCACGGCGCCTTCCGCAACCGTCAGCAGCTGCTGGACGTCAGCGGCCTGGGCCCCAAGACCTACGAGCAGGCGGCGGGCTTCCTGCGCATCCGCGACGGCGACAACCCGCTGGACATGACAGGCGTGCACCCCGAGACCTACCCGGTGGTGCAGAAGATGATGGCCAGCACCGGCCGCGAGGTGAAAGAGCTGATGGGCCGCAGCGAAGTGCTGCGCACGCTGAAGCCCGAGCTGTTTGCCGATGACAAGTTCGGCGCCATCACGGTGAAGGACATCCTGGCCGAACTGGAGAAACCGGGCCGCGACCCGCGCCCCGACTTCGTGGTGGCGCGCTTCAACGAAGGCGTGTCCGATCTCAAGGACCTGCAGCCCGGCATGGTGCTGGAAGGCACGGTGAGCAACGTCGCGCAGTTCGGCGCTTTCGTCGACCTGGGCGTGCATCAAGACGGCCTCGTGCACGTCAGCCAGATGAGCCACAAGTTCGTGAACGACGCGCGCGAGGTGGTGAAGACCGGCCAGGTGGTGAAGGTGCGCGTGCTGGAAGTGGACCTGCCGCGCAAGCGCATCAGCCTGACGATGAAGCTGGAGGCGCCCGTGGGGGCGGCCCGCAGCAACGCTGGCGGCGACAACAAGTTCCGCCCGGCAGCGCGCGGCGAGCAGCAGCGCGGGCGTGCGCCCGAGCCCGCCGGCCAAAGCGCGATGGCGGCGGCTTTCTCGAAACTGCAAGGCCGGCGTTGAGCGGGCGCAGCACGCGATCGGCAGCCCGCCTCGGCGGCGCCATGGTCGCGTGCGCGCTGGGTGGCGCGGCCTGGGCGCAGACCGCCCCCGCGCCGGCCCCTGCGCCAGCGGCATCGGCGGCAAACCCCAGCGCCCCCGCGCCGGCGCGCGCGGCTTCGGCACCGCCAGCGGCGCAGGTGCCGGCGCCTGCAGCAGCCCCGGCCGCCGACGCCCCGCAGCAGATCGTCGTCGAAGGCCGCGGCCTCAACGACGCCGACATCCGCCGTGATGCGACGGTGGGCATGACGGTGGTGGGCCGCGACGAACTCGACCAGCACGGCGACACCAGCGTGCTCGACGTGCTGCAACGCCTGCCGGGCATCTCGCTGGACGGCGACATGCCGCGCCTGCGCGGCCTGGGCGGCGGCTACACGCTCATCCTGATCAATGGCGAACCGGCACCGCCGGGCTTCAGCCTCGACCAGCTCGCCCCGGGCGACATCGAGCGCATCGAGGTCATCAAGGGCCCCACGGCCGAGCAGGGCGGCGTGGCCGGCAGCATCAATGTCATCCTGCGCAGCGCGCCCAAGTTGCGCACGCGCGAGGTGCGTGCCGCCTTGGGCTACCGCGCGCTGTCGCCGCAGGGCAGCACCACACTCAGCTGGGGCGACCGCATCGGCGCGATCGGCTTCCAGGTGCCGCTGACGGCCTACACCTGGGCCAATGCCGGCGAAGGGCGGGTCGAGCGCGTCTCACGGCCGGTGGGCAGCACGCGGCGTGAAGACCGGGTCAGCTCGCAGGACGAGTGGCGTGGTGGCGGCGTGAACTTCACGCCGCGGCTGGACTGGAAGCTGAGCGACACCGACACCCTCAACACCCAGCTCTTCCTGCAGCGCAACGAATCGCGCAACCTCACGCGCCGCGGCACCGAGGTGCTGGTGGGCACGCCGGTCACGACCGTGGCCGAACGCTCGGCCTCGCGTGGCACCTGGGAGATGCAGCGCCTGCAGGGCCAGTGGGTGCACAAGCAGGCCGATGGCGGCCGGCTGGAGATCAAGGGCAGCGCGCAGAGCACGCTCTCGCGCTCTTGGGGCCAGTGGCAGGGTCGCAATGCGCTGGGCGCACAGACCGCGCAGCGCGACAGCCTCAACGGCCAGCGTGAGCGTCGGCTGAGCCAATCGGGCAGGTGGCGCCAGCCCTTCGGCGAAACGCACACGCTGCTGGCCGGTTGGGAGGTGGAAGAGCGCCACCGCCGCGAACTGCGCCGCCTCTTCGAAGACTATGGCAGCGGTGCGAACGAGCGGCGTGACGGCAGCCTGGGCCGGCCTTACGTGGCCGAGGTGCTGCGCCAGGTGGTCTACGCGCAGGACGAATGGCTGCCCGACCCGGCGTGGTCGGTGGTGGCGGGTTTCCGCGGCGAGCGGCAGCGCAGCACCGTCACGGGGCAGGGCGAACATGTCGAGGCCAGCCACGGCGCGCTGCTGCCCATCGCGCACGTACGCTACGCCTTCGATGCCCGCAGCAAGCGTGTGCTGCGCGTGAGCGCCTCGCAGAGTTTGCGTGCGCCTGATGCGAGCCTGCTGCTCTCGCGCTACAGCTTCAACGGCAACTACGAACGCGACCAGGCCAACACGCCGCTGGCGGCCGACAGCGCCGGCAACCCCGGTCTGCAGCCTGAAAAGGCCACGGCCTTCGAGCTCGCCTTCGAAACGCAGCTGCCGGCCGGCGGCGTGTTGAGCCTGGGCGCCTTCCACCGCCAGATCGACCAGCTCATCCGCCGCCGCATCGCGCTGGAATCCGTGCCCGAGGCGCCGGTGCCGCGCTGGGTTTCGCGGCCGGCCAACATCGGCACGGCGCGCAGCACGGGCTTCGAGTTCGAGATCAAGGGCCGTGCGCGCGAGCTGCTCGCGGGCTGGCCGGGGCCGGCTTCGGCCCTGCAGTTGCGGGCCTCCTTGTCGCTGTACCGCTCGGCGGTGGAGCAGATCGACGACCCCGATGCACGGCTCGAAGGCCAGCCGCCCTGGCAGGCCACGCTGGGCTTCGACGACCGCGTGGCGCGCACCGGCATTTCCTACGGCGCCAGCTTCTCGATGACTCCTTCGTTCAGCACGGCCCAGACCGACCGCCAGCGCATCTGGCGCAGTGCGGTGCGGCGCCTCGATGCCTTCGTGGCCTGGCGCGTGGACGGGCAGTTGCAGTTCCGGCTGGCGGCAAACAACCTGTTTCCCATCGATGCCGTCTCCCGCAGCAGCGTGGCCGATCTGGACGGTTTCACCGCCAGCACGGCTTCGCGCCGCAGCGCGGTGGCGCAGGTCACGGCCAACGCCGTGCTGCGCTTCTGACGATGGCGTCGCTGCAAGCCCTGGCCGTTCACGCCGGCCCCCGCGCCCGCGAGCACCTGCGCCAGCACGGCCTGCGCCCGGCCGACGTGCGCGTGGTGCCGGCCGCGGCGGGCGGGCCCAAGGGGCTGTCGCTGATCCCGCTGGACCGCTATCTCTTTGGTGCTTGGTTCCAGGGCAGCACGCACAGCCTGCACCTGCTGGGCGCCTCCATCGGCGCCTGGCGCATGGCCGCGGCCTGCACCGCCGACCCCGATGCCGCCTTGAGGCAACTGGCCGAGGACTACATCAGCCAAACCTACCCCAGCGAGCCGGGCAAGCCGCCCACGGCGCGCGTGGTGACCGAGGTCTTCCGCGCCAAGCTTGACGAGCGGCTGGGTACGCAGGCGGCCACGCTGCTGGCCCACCCGCAGCGCCGGCTGCACGTCTTCACCAGCCGCGGCCGCCGCCTGCTGCACCGCCCCGGCCGCGTGAAGATGCCGCTGGGCTGGATGGCGGCCTTTGCCGCCAACGCGGCCTCGCGCAGCGCCCTGGGCGGCTGGATGGAACGCGTGGTCTTCAGCGACCCGCGCGAGCCGCTGCCCGTGCCGCTGGCCGACTACCCCACGCGCCAGGTGCCGCTGACGGCGGCCAACCTCACGCCGGCCGTGCTGGCCAGCTGCACCATCCCCTTCTGGCTGGAAGCCGTGCAAGACGTGCCTGGCGGCCCGCCCGGCACCTATTTCGATGGCGGCATCACCGACTACCACCTGCACCTGGGCTACGCGGGCATGGGCGAAGGGCTGGTGCTGTATCCGCACTTCGGCGCGCAGGTCGTGCCCGGCTGGCTCGACAAGGCCTGGAAACGCCGCCACCGCGCCAGCCCTGCGCTCGACAACCTGGTGTTGCTCTCGCCAAAACCCGAGTGGGTGCGCCGCCTGCCCGGCGGCAAGCTGCCCGACCGCGGCGACTTCAAGCGTTTCAGCAACGACCCCGACGGCCGCCAACGCCTGTGGCGCCAGGCCCTGGCCGAAAGCCAGCGCCTGGCCGATGAATTCGCGGAACTGGTGCGCGATGGCCGGCCTGTCGAAGCCCTGCCGCTGGGCTGAGGCGCGTTACACTGCGGGCCGTTTTCAACGAACAAGGGCAGAGAAAGGCGCAATGGTTATGACACCGCGGACTCCCCGGTTCACCACCACCGAGAGCTAGTCGGCCGCGCTGTCACGCCTGCACCCCACCCCTGAAGACAAGCGCGGCACTCCCCGCGCTTTTTTCGTTTCTGGAGCTTCGAGACCATGATCACGATCACCTTGCCCGACGGCTCGCGCCGCGAGTACCCGCAAGCGCTCACGGTGGCCGAGGTGGCCGCCAGCATCGGCACCGGCCTGGCCAAGGCCGCCTTGGCTGGCAAGGTGGACGGCAAGCTGGTGGACACCAGCCACCGCATCGAGGCCGACGCTGCGCTCGCCATCGTCACCGAGAAGGACGCCGACGGCCTGGAGATCATCCGCCACAGCACGGCGCACCTGCTGGCCTACGCGGTGAAGGAGCTCTTCCCCGAGGCGCAGGTGACCATCGGCCCGGTTATCGAAAACGGCTTCTATTACGACTTCGCCTACAAGCGCCCCTTCACGCCGGAAGACCTGGCGGCCATCGAGAAGCGCATGGGCGAGCTCGCGGCCAAGAACGAGCCGGTGCAGCGCCGTGTGCTGCCGCGCGACGAGGCCGTCGCGTACTTCAAGGGCCTGGGCGAGCACTACAAGGCCGAGATCATCGGCAGCATCCCGGCGGGTGAAGACGTCAGCCTCTACCGCGAAGGCGCGTTTGAAGACCTCTGCCGCGGCCCCCACGTGCCCAGCACCGGGCGCCTGAAGCACTTCAAGCTGATGAAGGTGGCCGGCGCCTACTGGCGCGGCGACCAGAACAACGAGCAACTGCAGCGCATCTATGGCACCGCCTGGACCAGCAAAGAAGCGCTGCAGCAGTACCTGACGATGCTGGAAGAAGCCGAGAAGCGCGACCACCGCAAGCTCGGCCGCGAGCTCGACCTCTTCCACCTCGACGAGCACAGCCCCGGCACCGTGTTCTGGCACCCCAAGGGATGGACGCTGTGGCAGGAGGTGGAGCAGTACATGCGCCGCGTCTACCGCGACAACGGCTACCAGGAGGTCAAGGGCCCGCAGATCCTCGACCAGGGCCTGTGGGAGAAGACTGGCCACTGGGACAAGTACCGCGAGAACATGTTCGTGACGGAGTCGGAGAAGCGCCAGTACGCGCTCAAGCCGATGAACTGCCCCGGCCACATCCTGATCTTCAAGCAGGGCATCAAGAGCTACCGCGACCTGCCGCTGCGCTTCGGTGAGTTCGGCCAGTGCCACCGCAACGAGCCCACCGGCGGCCTGCACGGCATCATGCGCGTGCGCGCGTTCACGCAGGACGACGGCCACATCTTCTGCACCGAAGACCAGATCCAGGGCGAGGTGGTGGCCTTCACGCGGCTGCTGCAGCAGGTCTACAAGGACTTCGGGTTCAACAACATCATCTACAAGCTCTCGACGCGGCCTGAGAAGCGCATCGGCACCGAAGAGAGCTGGGACCGCGCCGAAGCCGCGCTGGCCGACGGCCTGCGTGCCGCCGGCTGCGAGTTCGAGTACCTGCCGGGCGAGGGCGCCTTCTACGGCCCGAAGATCGAGTACACGCTGAAAGATGCCCTGGGCCGCCCCTGGCAGTGCGGCACCATCCAGGTCGACCCCAACCTGCCCGAGCGCCTGGACGCCGATTTCGTGGGCGAAGACGGCGCCCGTCACCGCCCCATCATGCTGCACCGGGCCATCGTGGGCAGCCTGGAGCGCTTCATCGGCATCCTCATCGAGCAGCATGCCGGCGCGCTGCCGGCCTGGCTGGCGCCCACCCAGGTGGTGGTGGCCTCGATCACCGACGCGCAGGCCGAATACGCGGCAAGCGTGGCGAAATCGCTGCAAAAACAAGGAGTTAGAGTCTCCGTCGATTTGCGCAACGAGAAGATAAACTATAAGATTCGCGAGCATTCGATGCAGAAGGTCCCGTTCATCCTGGTCGTTGGCGACAAGGAGAAGGCAAACGGGGCCGTTGCCGTGCGCGCCCGAGGCAATCAAGACCTGGGTGTGATGGCGCTGGCAGACTTCCAGGCGAAGATCACCAGCGACATCGCTGCCAAGGTATAGCCGCCACCGGGTGCGCTTTCGTTTTTTCTGTGGCCCGCTTGCCTTCGGGTTGCAACAGGAGCTGGAACCATCGCTACCTTCATGGACCGCCGCGTGCCCAACGCGGAGCGCAAGCACCGTCTGAACCGGGAAATCATGGCGCCGCAAGTGCGCCTGAACGGGGTCGAAAACGAACCGCTCGGCATCGTCAGCACGATGGAAGCGTTGCGCATGGCAGGGGAGCTGGATGTCGACCTGGTGGAGATCGCTGCCACCGCCGACCCCCCGGTGTGCAGGCTCATGGACTACGGCAAGTTCAAGTACCAAGAGCAGAAGAAGGCCGCTGAAGCCAAGAGCAAGCAGAAGGTCATCGAGATCAAGGAAGTGAAGTTCCGCCCGGGCACCGACGATGGCGACTACGCCATCAAGATGCGCAACCTGCGGCGCTTCATTGCCGAAGACGGCGACAAGGGCAAGGTCACGCTGCGCTTCCGCGGTCGCGAGATCACCCACCAGGACATCGGCATGCGCATGCTGGAACGCATCCGCGACGAGCTGGCCGATGTGGCGATGGTGGAGCACATGCCCAAGCTGGAAGGTCGCCAGATGATCATGGTGTTGGCGCCGAAGCGTAAGTAAGACAGAGTTTCGTGGTCGCGGTCTGGTCACCGCGGCAGCGAAAAGAAGCGGCTGCAGGCCTCGCAAGTGCACCCCAACCGGTGCCGCCTTCAGCAGCAATTCAAGAAGGAGCAGTCATGCCCAAGATGAAGACCAAGAGCGGCGCCAAGAAGCGGTTCCGCGTGCGTCCGGGTGGCACCGTCAAGCGCGGTCAGGCGTTCAAGCGCCACATCCTCACGAAGAAGAGCACCAGCCGCAAGCGCGACCTGCGCGGCCCGGCCAACGTGCACGAGAGCGACCTGGGCAGCATCGCCAAGATGCTGCCGATGGCCGGTCTCTGACCCACTTCAACGTACGCACAAGGAGTTATTGAATGCCTCGCGTCAAACGTGGTGTCACCGCACACGCCCGCCACAAAAAGATCCTGAAGCTCGCCAAGGGCTTCCGCGGCCGTCGCAAGAACGTCTTCCGCATCGCCAAGCAGGCGGTGATGAAGGCCGGCCAGTACGCCTACCGTGACCGTCGCACACGCAAGCGTGTGTTCCGTCAGCTGTGGATTGCGCGTATCAACGCGGCCAGCCGTGGCCTGGGTCTGACCTACAGCAAGTTCATGGCCGGTCTGAAGAAGGCTGGCATCGACATCGACCGCAAGGTGCTGTCGGACATGGCCATCCACGATCCTGCTGGCTTCAGCAGCATCGTCGACAAGGTGAAGGCTCAGCTGGCTTGAACCCCGTAGCTGGCGTGCATGCGCCGGCCGCTTCGTCAAGCATCCGAAGGCCGTCACCTTGTGGCGGCCTTTTTTTTCCTGCTTTCTCATCGATGAACGATCTCGACACCCTCGTGCAGGCGGCGCAGGCCGACTTTGCCGCTGCCAACCAGGGCGCGGCGCTGGAAGACGCCAAGGCGCGCTACGTCGGCAAGAGCGGCCGCATCACCGAGCTGCTCAAGGGCCTGGGCGCGCTGCCGCCCGAGGAGAAGAAGGCCCGCGGCGCCGAGATCAACCAGGCCAAGGCCGCCATCGAAGCCGCCTTGCAGGCGCGCCGTGACGCCCTGGCCGAGGCCGAGTTGCAGGCCCAGCTGCGCGCCGAGGCGCTGGACGTCACGCTGCCCGGCCGCGCCCGTGGCGTGGCCGGCCTGCACCCCGTGAGCCGCACCATCGAACGCATCGAGGCCATCTTCGGCAGCATGGGCTTCGACGTCGCCGAAGGTCCCGAGATCGAGACCGACTGGATGAGCTTCACTGCGCTGAACAACCCGGAGAACCACCCGGCGCGTTCGATGCAGGACACCTTCTACGTGGACATGAAAGACGCGCAGGGCCGCTGGCTCTGCCTGCGCCCGCACACCAGCCCGATGCAGGTGCGTTATGCCCAGGCGCATGCGAAGCAGCACGCCTCGCTGGCGGCGCAGGGCCTGCCGATGCCGGAGATCCGCGTCATCGCGCCGGGCCGCGTCTACCGCGTGGACAGCGACGCCACGCACTCGCCGATGTTCCACCAGATCGAAGGCCTGTGGCTGGGGGCGAACGTCAGCTTCAAGGACCTGAAGGTCGTGTTCGCCTCGCTGGTGCGCGAGTTCTTCGAGACCGACGACTTCGACGTGCGTTTCCGCCCGAGCTTCTTCCCCTTCACCGAGCCCAGCGCCGAGATCGACATCCGCTTCGGCAGTGGCCCGCTGGCCGGCCGCTGGCTGGAAGTGGCCGGCAGCGGCCAGGTGCACCCGAACGTGGTGCGCAACTTCGGGCTGGACCCTGAAGCGCACATCGGCTTTGCCTTTGGCATCGGCGCCGACCGCTTCGCGATGCTGCGCTACGGCATCGACGATCTGCGCCTGATGTTCGACGGCGATCTCCGCTTCCTCTCGCAGTTCAACTGACCATGCAATTCCCCGAATCCTGGCTGCGCGAGTTCTGCAATCCGCCGCTGAACACGCAAGAACTGGCCGAGCTGCTGACCATGTCCGGCATGGAGGTGGAAGAGGTGCGCCCGGTGGCGCCGCCTTTCCACGGCATCGTGGTGGCCGAGATCCTCACGGCCGAGCAGCACCCGCAGGCTGACCGCCTGCGCGTGTGCACGGTGGATGCCGGTGCCTTCTCGAAAGACGGCCCGCTGCAGATCGTCTGCGGCGCGCCCAACGCCCGCGTGGGCATCAAGGTGCCGCTGGCCACCGTGGGTGCCGAGTTGCCACCTGGCGACGATGGCAAGCCCTTCAAGATCGGCGTGGGCAAGCTGCGTGGCGTGGAAAGCCGCGGCATGCTGTGCTCGGCGCGTGAACTGAAGATTGCCGACGACCACGGCGGCCTGCTGGAACTGGCCGCCGATGCCCCGGTGGGCACCGACATCCGCCAGTGGTTGCAGCTCGACGACCACCTCTTCACGCTGAAGCTCACGCCCAACCTTGGTCATGGCCTCAGCGTGTTCGGCGTGGCGCGTGAAGTGGCCGCGCTCACCGGCGCGCCGCTGCGCCAGCCGGCCTTCCCGCCCGTGCAGCCGCGAAGCGACCGCGTGCTGCCCGTGGAGGTGCAGGCTGCCGACCTCTGCGGCCGCTTCTCGGGCCGCGTGGTGCTGGGCGTGAACACGCAGGCCAAGACGCCCGCTTGGATGGTCGACCGCCTCGCGCGTTGCGGCCAGCGCAGCGTCTCGGCGCTGGTGGACATCTCGAACTACGTGATGTTCGAGTACGGCCGGCCCTCGCACATCTTCGATCTCGACAAGATCCACGAGAAGCTCGTGGTGCGCTGGGGCCGTGAAGGTGAGCAACTCAAACTGCTCAACGGCAACACCATCGCGCTGGACGAAAAGGTGGGCGTGATCGCCGATGCGCAGGGTGTCGAATCACTCGCCGGCATCATGGGTGGCGACGCCACCGCCGTGAACGACGGCACGCAGAACGTCTACGTGGAGGCCGCCTTCTGGTGGCCCGAAGCCGTGGCCGGGCGCTCGCGCCGCTACAACTTCAGCACCGATGCGGGCCACCGCTTCGAGCGTGGTGTCGATCCGCAGGGCACGGTGGAACACATCGAGCGCATCACGCAGCTGATCCTCGACATCTGTGGCACGCCGGCCACGGCCTGCGGCCCGGTCACCGACCAGGTGCTGGGCCTGCCCGAGTGCAAGCCCGTCACGATGCGCGTGGCCCGTGCGGCCCAGGTCATCGGCATGCCCGTGAGCACGGCGCAGTGCGCCGATGTCTTCACGAGGCTCGGCCTGGCGCACAGCGAGGCCGGCGGTGTGTTCACCGTCACGCCGCCGAGCTGGCGCTTCGACCTGCAGATCGAAGAAGACCTGATCGAGGAGGTTGCGCGCGTGGTGGGCTTCAACAGCCTGCCGATGACCGCGCCCATCGCGCCCGTGACGCCGCGTGTGCGGCGTGAAGCGCAGCGTGGCGCGCACGCCGTGCGCCGCGCGCTGGCCGCGCTGGACTACCAGGAAACCATCAACTTCAGCTTCGTCGAAGAGCGCTGGGAACGTGAGCTGGCCGGCAACGCCGACCCCATCCGTGTGCTCAACCCCATCGCCGCGCCTTTGGCGGTGATGCGATCCAGCCTGATGGGCAGCCTGGTGCAGGCGCTGCGCAACAACCTGTCGCGCAAGGCGCCGCGTGTGCGCGTGTTCGAGATTGGCCGCGTGTTCATGCGCGACGCGGCGGCCACTGACGGCCCGCTGAGTGTGGCCGGCGTGAACCAGCCCATGCGCGTGGGCGGCCTGGCCTGGGGCGGCGCGCTGCCGCTGCAGTGGGGCGCGAAAGAGCAGGGCGCCGATTTCTTCGACGTGAAGGGCGACCTGCAGGCGCTGCTGGCGCCGCAGCAGCCGGTCTTCACGGCCGCCGAGCACCCGGCGCTGCACCCGGGCCGCTGCGCCAGCATCTTGCTGGACGGGCGCGTGGTGGGCTTCGTGGGAGAGTTGCACCCGAAGTGGCGCCAGGCCTACGAGATCCCGGCCTTCCAGGGCCAGGCGCCGGTGCTGTTCGAACTGGAACTGGCCGCCGTGCTGGGCCAGCCCCTGCCGGTGTTCACAGCGCTGTCGCGCCAGCAGGCCGTGCAGCGTGATCTGGCGCTGGTGGTGCGCGAAGACGTGAGCCACGACGCACTGATGGCCGCGCTGCAGCAAGACCCGCAAGGCCTGGTGCGCAAGGCGCGGCTGTTCGACATCTACAAGCCGGCCGCGCCTGTGGCGGGCCTGCAAGCGGGTGAACGCAGCCTGGCCGTGCGCCTGGAACTGCGTGACGACGAGAGCACGCTCACCGACGAGCGCATCGAGGCCACCGTGGCGGCTGCCGTGGCCCGTGCGGCCGCGGCTGTTGGCGCACGCCTGCGCGCCTGAAAACCGAGATCGGACACCGAACCATGAACGCACCTGAAGACAGCCCGCGCTCGCCTGTGATCCTCTCGTCGCTGGAAACGCCCACGCTCACCAAAGCCGAACTCGCTGAACTGCTGTTCGACCGTCTCGGCCTGAACAAGCGCGAGAGCAAGGACATGGTGGAGGCCTTCTTCGAGATCGTGCACGGCACGCTCGTCGAGGGGCAGGACGTGAAGCTCTCCAGCTTCGGCAACTTCAACATCCGCCGCAAGGCGCCACGCCCTGGGCGCAACCCGCGCACGGGCGAAAGCATCCCCATCAAGGCCCGCAACGTCGTCACCTTCCACGCCAGTCACAAGCTGAAATCGGTGGTGCAGGGCGACACCCCTGTTGAAGGGGACTTCGAGTAGAGTCTAGCTTTCCCCATCGATCCCATTGATTTCAATGGAGAAAGCTCTCCCCACCATACCGGCCAAACGCTACTTCACCATCGGTGAGGTGAGCGAGCTGTGCGGGGTGAAGCCGTACGTGCTGCGTTATTGGGAACAAGAGTTCACGCAGCTCAAGCCCATGAAGCGCCGGGGCAACCGGCGCTACTACCAGCACCACGAGGTGCTGCTCATCCGGCGCATCCGCGATCTGCTCTACGACCAGGGCTTCACGATCAGTGGCGCCCGCAATCGGCTCTCCGATGCCATGCCGGCGCCTCTCCCTGCCTTCCCGGATGACGCGCTGGAAGACGACGAGGGCACCCTTGCGCCGATCGATGCTGCGCCTGAACGGGCCGTGCAGGCAGCCTCGCCGCCGGCCGCGCTGCGGTCGCAGCAACTGCGCGACGAGCTCTTGTCGATACGCGCCTTGTTGTCCGTCTGAAGCGCGCGTTTTCGGGCTATACTGCGAGGCTCAGTCGGGGCGTAGCGCAGCCTGGTAGCGCACTTGCATGGGGTGCAAGGGGTCGCGAGTTCGAATCCCGCCGCCCCGACCATAGAAAACGGCAAAGCCCGGTGTCCAAAAGATACCGGGCTTCTTGCTTTCTGGCCTGCGGTCGCGTTGGTCAGAGTGCGTTGAGCGGGATCTTCACGTAGCTCACGCCATTGGCTTCTGGCGGCGGCATCTCGCCAGCACGGATGTTCAGCTGCACCGCCGGCAGGATCAGCATGGGCATCTCCAGTGTGGCGTCACGCTGCGTGCGCATGGCCACGAAGTCGTCTTCGCTGATGCCGTCGCGCACGTGGATGTTGCGCTCGCGCTGCTCGGCCACCGTGGTCTCGAAGTTCACGGGCCGGCCGGCCGGCGGGTAGTCGTGGCACATGAAGAGCCGCGTCTCGGGCGGTAGCGATAGCAACTTGCGCACCGATCGATAGAGCGTGCGCGCATCGCCGCCCGGGAAGTCGCATCGCGCCGTGCCCACATCGGGCATGAAGATCGTGTCCCCTGCGAACACAGCGTCGCCCACCTGGTAGGCCACGCAGGCCGGGGTGTGGCCCGGCACGGCCATCACCTGGCCGGTGAGGGCGCCGAACGAGAAGGATTCGCCTTCTTCGAAGAGGTGGTCGAACTGCGAGCCGTCGGGCCTGAAGCCTGGCTCCAGGTTGAAGAGGCCCTTGAACACCTTCTGCACCGCCTGAATGCGGTGGCCGATGCCGATGCGGCCGCCCAGTTGCGCCCGCAGGTAGGGCGCGGCGCTCAGGTGGTCGGCATGGGCGTGGGTCTCCAGGATCCAGGCCACCTTCAGGTCGAGGCGGCGCACGAACTCGATCACGCGGTTGGCAGAGGCATGGCTGGTGCGGCCTGACTTCGGGTCGTAGTCGAGCACCGAATCGATGATGGTGCAGGCCGTGCCCGGCCCCGCGTGCACGACGTAGGTGACGGTCCAGGTGGCGGGATCGAAGAAGCCCTGCACCTGCGGGGCGGGGTGGGCGGCTGGGGTCATGGCGGCAGCTCCATTTGTGCATCAGTGAACATCACTATATTGACAAACAATATATTTGTCAATATAGTGATGTTCATGCGGCGTCACCGGTGAGGCCGCGTTGGCCGCTGGCCGCCACCGAGCACCGCACTTCATGAGCCCCCCTGAAGCCACCATCGACCTCGACACCATGCGCGCCTCTGCCGCCGAGGCCTGCCGCCTGATGAAGGTCCTGTCCAACCCCGACCGCTTGCTGCTCTTGTGCCAGCTGGCGCAAGGCGAACGTTGCCCCAGCGACCTGGAAGCCGAACTCGGCATCGTGCAGCCCACGCTCTCGCAGCAGCTGGGCGTGCTGCGCGACGAAGGCCTGGTGGCCACGCGCCGCGACGGCAAGCGCATCCACTACCACCTAAGCAGCGACCGTGCCCGTGCCGTGATGCAGGTGCTCTACGCGCAGTTCTGCGCCCCGGCTTCCGCAGCCCCCTCCGCTTGAAAAGGCTCTCAGCATGACCATCGACTGGCTGCATTTCACCCCCTGGGCCTCCTTGGCCGGCGGGGTCCTCCTGGGCGTCGCCTCGGCGCTCTTCATCCTGCTCAACGGCCGCGTGCTGGGCATCAGCGGCATCGTGGGTGGCCTGCTGCGCCCGCGGGCCGGCGACACCACCTGGCGCCTGGCTTTCCTGGCCGGCCTGATGGCCGCGCCGCTGGTCTACGGGCTGCTCGCGCCAGCGGGGTTCGTGCAGGCCCCGCGCATCGATGCAGGCTACGGCCTCGTCGCCATCGCCGGCCTGCTGGTGGGCGTGGGCACGCGGTATGGCGCTGGTTGCACCAGCGGCCACGGGGTCTGCGGGCTCTCGCGGCTGTCGCCGCGTTCTCTCGTCGCCACGCTGAGCTTCATGGCCGCGGGCTTCGCGATCGTGTTTGTCGCTCGTCACCTGTTCTGAAAGGCCAGCCCATGAACCGCGTCTCTGAATTCCTCGTCGGTTTGCTCTTCGGCCTGGGCCTGTTGCTGTCGGGCATGACCGACCCCGGCAAGGTGCTGAGCTTCCTCGATCTCTTCGGCGCCTGGGACCCCTCGCTCGCCTTCGTGATGGGCGGTGCCATCGCCGTGGGCCTGTTCGCCTTCGCGCTGGCCAAGAAGCGCAGCACCGCCTTCCTGGGCGGCGCCATGCAGCTGCCGACTTCGAAGGACATCGACCGCCGGCTCGTGCTGGGCGGCGTGACCTTCGGCGTGGGTTGGGGCCTGGCCGGCTTCTGCCCGGGCCCGGGCCTGGTCTCGCTGGCAGCCGGCCAACCCAAGGCCGCGGTGTTCGTGGCGGCCATGGTCGCCGGCATGCTGGTGTTCGAACTCGCCGAGCAGCAGCGGCAACGCCGCGCGGTGGCGGCGTGAAGGCCGTATGAAGGTTTCCAGCGGCTCCACCGTCGCGGCGTGGCGGCGCTGGTTGCCCACGCTGCCGGTGCTGCAGTGGGGGCGCCAGTACAACCGCGACACCCTGGCCAGCGACAGCGTGGCCGCGCTCATCGTCACCGTCATGCTGATCCCGCAGAGCCTGGCCTACGCCATGCTCGCCGGGCTGCCCCCCGAGGTGGGCCTCTACGCCAGCGTGGCACCGCTGCTGCTGTACGCGCTATTCGGCAGCAGCCGTGTGCTGGCGGTGGGCCCGGTGGCGGTGGTGTCGCTGATGACGGCCACGGCGCTGGGCGACTTGGCCGCGGCCGGCACGCCGGCCTACGCGGGCATGGCACTGACGCTGGCGCTGCTGTCGGGCCTGATCCTGCTGGCCATGGGCTTGCTGCGCTTGGGTTTCCTGGCGCACTTCCTGAGCCATCCTGTGATCTCGGGCTTCATCACGGCCTCGGGCTTGTTGATCGCCGCCAGCCAGCTCAAGACGCTGCTCGGCATTCCCGCGCAGGGTGGCGACTTTCTCGCTCTGCTGAGATCGCTGCTGGCCCACGCCGGACAGCTTCACGGCCTCACGGCCGGGGTGGGCCTGATCACGCTGGCCTTCCTGTTCTGGTGCCGCTCGGGCCTGAAGCCGTGGCTCGTGCGGCTGGGGCTGGCGCCGCGCAGCGCCGATCTGCTGGCCAAGACCGGGCCGGTGCTGGCCATCGCGCTGACCACCCTGCTGAGCTGGGCGTTGGGCTGGCAGGCCCAGGGCCTGAAGGTTGTCGGTCCGGTGCCGCAAGGGTTGCCGCCGCTGACGCTGCCGGCCTTCGATCTGGCCTCGTGGCAACCGCTGCTGCTGCCTGCCGTCCTGATCAGTGTGGTGGGCTTTGTCGAGTCGGTGTCGGTGGGCCAGACGCTGGCGGCCAAGCGCCGGCAGCGCATCGAGCCCGACCAGGAACTCGTCGCCCTGGGCGCCAGCAACCTGGGTGCGGCCTTCACGGGCGGGCTGCCAGTGACGGGGGGCTTTGCGCGCTCTGTCGTGAACTTCGATGCCGGGGCGCAGACGCCGGCGGCCGGCATCTACACCGCAGGCGGCCTCTTGCTGGCCTCGCTGTTCCTGACGCCTGCGCTGGCGCACCTGCCGCAGGCCACGCTGGCGGCCACCATCGTGGTGGCGGTGCTGTCGCTGGTCGATTTCGGCATGCTGCGCGACACCTGGGCCTGGTCCAAGCCCGACTTCGCCGCGCTGGCGGCCACGCTGGCGGGCACGCTGCTGCTGGGCGTGGAAGCGGGCCTGGTGCTGGGCGTGGCCTTGTCGCTGGCGCTGTTTCTCTTCCGCACGAGCCGGCCGCACATCGCCGAGGTGGGGCGCGTGCCGGGCACCGAACACTTCCGCAACGTGCAGCGCCACACGGTGCAGACGAGCCCGCGCGTGCTGAGCCTGCGCGTGGACGAGAGCCTGTACTTCGCCAATGCCCGCGCGCTGGAAGACCGCATCAATGACGAAGTGGCCTCGCGGCCGGCGCTGGCGCACGTGCTGCTGCAGTGCTCGGCCATCAACGACATCGACGCCAGCGCGCTGGAAAGCCTGCAGGCCATCGACCAGCGCCTGCAGGCCTCGGGCATCCAGCTGCACCTGTCGGAAGTGAAGGGCCCGGTGATGGACCGCCTCCAGCGCAGCCGCTTCCTGCCCGGCCTGAGCGGCCGTGTGTTCATGAGCCAATACCAAGCCTGGTTGGCGCTGGCGCCCGACGCAGCGTGACATTTGCACCGGCGGCTGCGGCGGCTGCGCGCGAAGATGCCGCCACTGCAACGCCACAGCTTTGCGAACCACTGCCATGAACGCCGTCGCCCCCATCGCCCTGACCGGCATGAACGCCGCCCAGCACACGCTGCGCAGCCACGCGCACAACCTGGCCAACCTGGGTACCGAGGGGTTCCGGCGCGAACGCGTGCAGCAGGCCACCCTGCCTGGCGGAGGAACCGGCACGTCTGTCGTGCGCTTGCCCGTGGCCGGCGCGGCGATGGCTGAGGACCTCGTTGGCCAGATGCAGGCCAGCCACGCCTTCGCCGCCAACCTGGCGGTGTTCAAGACGGCGCGGCAGATGTCGCAAACCTTGCTCGACCTGCAGGCCTGAGGCGGTTTCCGTCACGGCACCGCAGGCCTTCGGCGTCAGGGGCCGGCAAGTCGCGGACCTAGAATCTGCGGTTGTCCTGAAGCCTTGCCACGAGAAAACACGCCATGAGCCTGCTCAACGTTCCCCCCGGCGCGAAGGCGCCCCAAGAGTTCAACGTCATCATCGAGATCGCGATGAACGCCGACCCCGTGAAGTACGAGGTCGACCATGACACCGGCGCACTGTTTGTCGACCGCTTCATGAGCACCGCCATGCACTACCCGTGCAACTACGGCTACGTGCCGCGCACGCTGGCCGACGACGGCGACCCGGTGGACGTGCTGGTGGTCACGCCGCTGCCGCTGTTGCCGGGCTCGGTGGTGAAGTGCCGTGCGCTGGGCATGCTGCGCATGGACGACGAAGCCGGTGGCGACAACAAGCTGATCGCGGTGCCCACCGAGAAGCTGCTGCCCTCCTACGCCCACATCAAGAAGAGCGAAGACCTGCCGGAACTGCTGCTGAAGAGCATCCAGCACTTCTTCGAGCACTACAAGGATCTGGAGCCCGGCAAGTGGGTGAAGGTGGTGGGCTGGGCCGATGCCGACGCCGCGCGCACCGAAATCACGCAAGGCATCAAGAACTACAGCGAGAAGCACCCGGGCTGAATCCCGAGTCGGCGCCCGCCGGGGCGCGCGGGCCTGTTGTTCAGGCCTCAGGCACCGGCGGCGTCTTGAACGGCGTGTGCTCACGCAGTTCATCCACGTACTGCGCTATGCCCTGGCCCTCCTGGGCCAGGAAATCTTGCACGGCGGCGGCGAAGCGTTCGTCACGCAGCCAGTGCGCCGAGCCTGTTGCCACCGGCAGCAGCCCGCGCGCCATCTTGTGCTCGCCTTGGGCGCCACCCTCGAAACGCCGGTAGCCGTGGGCCAGGCACCAGGCCAGCGGCTGGTAGTAGCAGGCCTCGAAGTGCAGGCAGTTCACCGGCTCGGTGCAGCCCCAGTAGCGGCCCCAGGCCGCACGGCGCTCTGCGTCCACCGCGATGAGCGAGGCCGCGATGGGTTCGCCCTCACGGCGCGCCACGAACATCACCCAGTGCTGCGGCATCTGCGCCGACATCAGCGCGAAGAACTCGCGCGTCAGGTAGGGCGTGCTGTGGTGCGCCTGGTAGGTGAGGGTGTAGCAGCGGTAGAAGAAGTCCCACAGCGCCTCGGTGATGGCTGCGCCTTCGTGCGTGGTGAAGGTGATGCCCTGCTCGGCCACGCGCCGGCGCTCCTGCTGGATCTTCTTGCGCTTGTCGCGCTGCAAACGCGCCAGCAGTTCGGTGAAGTCGGCCGCCGGTGCGGCTTCGTCCTGCGTCCAGTGGAACTGCACGCCGGCGCGCAGCATCCAGCCGGCTTCGGCGAAGGCTTGCCGGTCGGCCTCGTCGCCGAAGAGCATGTGGGCCGATGACAGCCGCGCTTCGCGTGCGAACTGCCCGATGGCCGCCACCAGTGCCGTGCGGGCGGCCGCGTCGCGCGCCAGCAGCCGCGTGCCGGGCACGGGCGTGAAGGGCACCGCGCCCAGCAGCTTGGGGTAGTAGCGCAGGCCGTGGCGGCGGTAGGCGTCGGCCCAGGCCCAGTCGAAGACGTACTCGCCGTAGGAATGGCTCTTCAGGTACAGCGCCGTGGCAGCCTGCAGTTCGCCATCCAGCTCCAGCGTGATGAACTGCGGGGCCCAGCCGGTGTCGGGCACGGCACTGGCCGAGTTGTGCATTGCAGCCAGGTACTCGTGCCGCATGAAGGGTGTGGGCGCGGCCTGCGCGGCCAGCAGCGAGTTCCAGGCAGGGGCATCCAGCGCCGAGGGATCGCTGTGAACCCGGATGACATAATCTTTTTCGATGCTGGTGTGCTGCGACATTCAGGGCCGATCAGGTGTTCAAGACGCAGGGCTCAAGGACGTGAAAAAGACATGCTGAAAGCGGCCCTGGCACAGATCAACGCCACCGTGGGCGACCTCGCCGGCAACGCCCGCCTGCTGGCCGCCTCCGCCCGCCAGGCCTATGCCCAGGGCGCACAACTGGTGCTGGCCCCCGAACTGGCCCTGACCGGCTACCCGCCCGAAGACCTGCTGTTGCGCCCGGCCTTCATGCAGGCCTGCGCCGACACGCTGGCCGCGCTGGCCGCTGAGTTGGCCGATTGCGAGGGCCTGCACCTCGTGGTGGGCCACCCGCACCAGTTCGGCCTGCGCGGCGATGTTAGGTCGAAGTCCCACGCGGTGCAGCAGCGCTTCAATGCAGCCTCGGTGCTGGCAGGGGGCCGCGTGCTCGGCACCTACTGCAAGCGCGAACTGCCGAATTACCAGGTCTTCGACGAGCGCCGCTACTTCGCCTCGGGCCGCGACCACGGCCAGGACCCGCTGGTGCTGGACATTGGCGGTTTGCGCATCGGCCTGCTGATCTGCGAAGACGCGTGGTTCGAGGAACCCGCAGCGGCCGCCGCCGCCGCTGGGGCGCAGCTGCTGTGTGTGCTGAACGCCTCGCCCTTCCACCTCGACAAAGCCGGCGAGCGCGAGGCCCGCATGGCCGAACGTGCGCGGGCCGTCGGCCTGCCTTTGCTCTACGCCCACCTGGTAGGCGGGCAGGACGAGGTGGTCTTCGACGGCGCCTCGTTCGCGCTGAGCGCCACCGGCGGGGTGACCGCACGCGCGCCGGCTTTCGAGCCCGCGCTGCTGATGCTGGACATCGCCGCCGATGGCACGCCGCGCGGTGACATCGCCCCTGTGCCCGAAATCGAAGCCCAGGCCTGGGCCGCGTTGGTGACGGGCGTGCGCGATTACCTGGGCAAGAACGGCTTCCCGGGCGCCATCATCGGCTTGTCGGGCGGCGTCGATTCGGCCCTGGTGCTGGCCCTGGCGGTGGACGCCATCGGTGCCGACAAGGTGCGCACGGTGATGATGCCCTCGCCCTACACGGCCGACATCTCCTGGATCGACGCGCGCGACATGGCCGAGCGCCTGGGCGTGCGCTATGACGAGATTGCCATCGAGCCGATGTTCGAGGCCTTCCGCAGTGCGCTGGCGCCGCAGTTCGAGGGTCGCGCCGAAGACACGACCGAAGAGAACCTGCAGGCGCGCATTCGCGGCACGCTGTTGATGGCGCTGTCGAACAAGCTCGGCCACATCGTGCTGACCACCGGCAACAAGAGCGAGATGGCCACGGGGTACTGCACGCTGTATGGCGACATGGCCGGCGGTTTCGCGGTGATCAAGGATGTGGCCAAGACCCTGGTCTACCGGCTGTGCGAGTGGAAGAACCGCCAGCCCACCCGCCGCGCCGATGGCAGTGTGGGGCCCGTGATTCCCGAGCGCATCCTGACCCGCGCGCCCTCGGCCGAACTGCGGCCCAACCAGACCGACCAGGACAGCCTGCCGCCTTACGAGGTGCTCGACGCCATCCTCGCGCGCTACATGGAGGAAGACCAGGGCATCGAGGAGATCGTGGCTGCCGGCTACGCAAGGGCCGACGTCGAACGTGTCACACGCCTGATCAAGTTCAACGAGTACAAAAGGCGGCAGGCGCCCGTGGGTATCCGCATCACCCATCGGGCCTTCGGGCGGGATTGGCGCTACCCCATCACCTCGAAGTTCCGTGCTTAAATCAACGCAACCTCACCGCACTTTCGGAGCCAACCCATGAAGCAGATCACCGCCGTCATCAAGCCCTTCAAGCTCGAAGAGGTGCGTGAGGCGCTGGGCGATGTGGGCGTCTCGGGCCTGACCGTCACCGAGGTCAAGGGCTTCGGTCGCCAGAAGGGCCACACCGAGCTCTACCGCGGTGCCGAGTACGTGGTCGACTTCCTGCCCAAGGTGAAGGTGGAGGTGGTGGTGAAGGATGCCGACGTCGAGCGCTGCATCGAGGCCATCGTGAAGGCCGCGAAGACGGGCAAGATTGGCGACGGGAAGATCTTCGTCACGCCGGTGGAGCAGGTGGTGCGCATCCGCACCGGCGAGGCCGACGAGGCGGCCATCTGAAGCCCGCAGGCCCCGTCCGCGCTCAGATGCGCGTGTAGTCGTCGGGGCCGGTCGCGGCGCGCGCCTGCTCAGCCAGGCGCAGCATCAGGGCCACCGGGTCGGTGCCCACCTCCAGCACGGCGTTCTGCGGCGCCGACAGGAAACCTTCCGAGACGCTGTGTGCCATGAAGCGCAGCAGGTCGTCGTAGTAGCCCGCCACGTTCAGCAGCCCGATGGGCTGGTCGTGGTACTTCAGCTGCCTCCAGGTCCACACCTCGTACAGTTCCTCCAGCGTGCCGATGCCGCCAGGCAGCGCGATGAACACATCGGCGCGCTCGGCCATCATCTGCTTGCGCACGTGCATGGTGGGCACCACGTGCAGTTCGTGCAGGCCTTCGTGGCCCACCTCCATCTGCTTCAGGGTCGCGGGGATGATGCCCACCACGCGGCCGCCAGCGGCCAGCGTGGCATCGGCCACCTCGCCCATCAGGCCGACCTTGCCGCCGCCGTAGACGAGCTGCCAGCCGCGTTCTCCGATGGCCCGCCCGAGGGCCCGCGCTGCGGCGGTGTAGGCCGGCTGCGCGCCATGGCGGGCACCGCAATAGACGGTGACGCTGAAGGGGGCGGAGTTGGGCGGCGTGGCGGGCATCGGTGGCATGCCGCGCAGGGGCGGCCGTTTCAGGAATTGGGAGCGGTGGTCTTGCCGCGGGCCTTGCGGGGCGGCAGCTTCCAGCTTATCAGCCGCGTGCCGCAGACCGCATCGTGGAAGAACTGGCGCTGCGGATGCAGCCACACCAGGCCGGCGTAGGCGATGACGCCGGCGCTCAGCGCACCGAAAGTCACGCCGCTGCCCGTCAGACCGCTGAGCCACACGGCGGCCAGTGCCGGCAGGAACCACAGCCAGGCCAGCAGGTAGCGGCACAGGGCCCGCAAGGGGCGCACGGGCTGACCGTCGCGCGTGACGAGGCGGATGTGCCAGGTTTGCATGGCCAGGGTCTGGCCGCTGCGCCACCAGAAGTACACGAAGTAGACGCCCAGCACTGCGAAGAGGAAGGCACGCAGGCCGGCGGTGCCGACCAGCGCATGCGTCTGCCGCGTGACGATGCCGTAGAACAGGCCGGCGATCATCACGACGCCGAACAGCAGCACGCCTTCGTACAGAAAACATGCCATGCGCTGGCGCAGGCGCGGCGCCGGCGTGTCCGCCGGTGGCACCTCAGGGAAATTCATGGGGTCTCGTTCTTGTCCGGGGACGAAGCCGCGGCTGCCCTGACTGCGGCGCCCTGCGGCCCGCGTTGCGGCAGCAGCGTGGCGCGGTCGACAAAGCCCGGCGTGGCGGCGATCTTCGGCAGCCCGGGTTGGTGGTGCGGCGGCGGTGCCGCGCGCGTGGTGATGGGCGTCGTGGTCGCGCCCGGCCGCGCCTGCTGCACGCCCGGTGTCACGGTCTTGGTGGGGGCCGGTGCGGGCGCGCGCACGATGTTGCGCTTGGCGGTTCCGGCCGCGCTCGGCGTGGCGCTGGCCGCGGTTTCCGCGGCTGCAGCACCGCGCACCGCCGGTTTGGCGTTCTGCGCCAGGCGGGCGCGTTCTTCTGGCGCCAGCGCCTGGTAGGCGGCCCAGCGCGCCTGCCGCTCTTCATCGGGCAGGTTGCGCACTTCCTGGAACTGCTGGCGTGCCGTGCTGCGCTGCGCAGGCGTCATGCGCGCCCATTCGGTCATGCGCGCCTGCAGGCGTTGCTGCTCGCCCGCCGGCAGTTTCGGGTAGCGGGCTGCGACTTCCAGCCACTTGAGGCGCCGGTGGGCCTCTATCTGCGCCCAATCTTTCTTCAGCGGCGACAGCACCTGCTGCTGTTGGGGCGTCAATGCGGCCCAGGCCGGGCCCGACTCGGCGGACGCCCCGCCCCCGCCCAGCAGCAGGGCTGCCAACAGCAACAGGCACCGCAGTCCGGCGCTCACGGTCATTGCGATGGCGCCGTGCGCAGGTATTCGGCAAAGCCGGGGTCGGAGTAAGCCGTTGGCGGGAGGCTGTCGGTGAGCAGCTGGGCGTCGATGTCAGCCGCTGCCAGCATGCGCTCGCGAGCCGTCCACTGCTCGATGGCCACGAGGCCGGCCACCATCAGCAGCAGCGGCAGTGCCAGCGCCAGCCGCTCTCGCCACGGCGCGAAGCCGGCCAGCGCGGCAGAACGGCCGGTGCCCAGCACCACGTGCCCAGGCGATGCAAGGGGCTGGCGCGACAGGCGGGCACGCGCCAGGGCCTGTTCGCGCGCCACCCGCAGTCGCTCGCTGACCTCGTGCGACGTGCCGTCAGCGCCCATGCTGAGGCCGGTGGCCAGCCGCGCGCCCAGGCGCGCCTCGATGGCGGGCGTGTGGGTGCCGTAGCGGCTGCGGATCATGAGGACACTCCCTTGCTTTTGAGGGCCTTAGCCAATGCATGAACGGCCCGGGAGCAGTGTGTCTTGACACTGCCCTCCGAGCAACCCATCACGGCGGCCGTTTCGCTGACATCAAACTCCTCCCAGTAACGAAGCAGGAAGGCTTCGCGTTGACGCGCCGGGAGCTCGGCCACCTGTTCGTCGATCAGTTTCAGCACTTGGCTGCGAGAAACGGCGTCGGCAGCGCTTTCAGTGCCCAGGGTGTCCTCCAGTGCGTAGAGGGTCTCGAGCAGGTCGAAGTCGCCTGCATCGTCGCCCGTTCCCTCGAACTCGGACAGGTTCTGCATCACCGCGCCGCGCACCTTTTCGCGGCGGAACCAGTCCATCGTGGCGTTGGACAGGATGCGTTGGAACACCAGCGGCAGTTCAGCGGCCGGTCGGTCGGCGTATTTCTCGGCCAGGCGGATCATCGCGTCCTGCACGATGTCCAGGGCCGCTTCGTCATTGCGCACCGCATAGGCGGCCCGCTTGAAGGCCCGCTTCTCGATGCTCTTGAGGAAGTCTGACAGTTCTTTGTCGGTGGCCAACGCGTTGCAGCAGAGCGCCCCAGTGCAGGGCGGCCGGATTATGGCCGTGCCCTGCCCAGGCGCGCTGCGCACGGCGCCGTCAGGCAAGCGCCAGTGTCGGCGGTGCATAATGAGGGGCTTCGCACAACGTTCTTTTGGGTCCTAAGCCCGGCCGTCAAACCCCGACGGCGGTTTTCGACCGCGCAGGTGCCGAATCGGCCTCACAAGGGCTCGCAGGAGGCGCACCGATGGATTTTCGTCAGAGAAAACCTCAGAGGTTCTAAATGGAAATGTCTGCCGCGGATGTCAAGCGTGCTGCGACCGTCGACGGTCGCACCTCTTCTGCATCTTCCCCTGTCGCCACCACCGAGCCCAACGGCTCCGAGATCCTGGTTCGCTGCCTGCAGGCCGAACAGGTGAAGTACCTCTGGGGCTACCCCGGCGGTGCGGTGCTCTACATCTACGACGCGCTCTACAAGCAAGAAACCATCGAGCACGTGCTGGTGCGCCACGAACAGGCCGCCATCCACGCGGCCGACGGCTACGCCCGTGCCACGGGCGAGGTGGGCGTCGCGCTGGTGACGTCCGGTCCGGGCGTGACGAACGCCATCACCGGCATCGCCACGGCCTACATGGACAGCATCCCGATGGTGATCATCACCGGTCAGGTGCCCACGCCGGCCATCGGCCTGGACGCCTTC
Organism: Rubrivivax rivuli; assembly: GCF_004016505.1. Taxonomy (GTDB): domain Bacteria; phylum Pseudomonadota; class Gammaproteobacteria; order Burkholderiales; family Burkholderiaceae_C; genus Rubrivivax; species Rubrivivax rivuli. The sequence continues at coordinate 578,036 of NZ_SACR01000004.1, forward strand.
CAGGAGTGCGACACCGTCGGCATCACGCGCCCCATCGTCAAGCACAACTTCCTCGTGAAGGACGTGCGCGACCTGGCGCTGACGCTGAAGAAGGCTTTCCACATCGCCCGCACCGGCCGCCCCGGCCCGGTGGTGGTGGACATCCCGAAAGACGTGTCGCTCAAGACCTGCGCCTTCCACTACCCCGAGACGGTGGAGATGCGCAGCTACAACCCGGTGAAGAAGGGCCACGGCGGGCAGATCCGCAAGGCCGTGCAGCTGCTGCTGCAGGCCAAGCGGCCCTACATCTACACCGGCGGCGGCGTGATCCTGGGCAACGCCACGGCCGAGTTGCGCCAGCTGGCCGACATGCTGGGCTTCCCCTGCACCAACACGCTGATGGGCCTGGGCGCCATCGCGCACAGCGACCCCAAGTTCCTCGGCATGCTCGGCATGCACGGCACTTACGAGGCCAACATGACGATGCAGAACTGCGACGTCCTGCTGGCCGTGGGCGCACGCTTCGACGACCGCGTGATCGGCAACCCCAAGCATTTCGCTTCGGTGGAGCGCAAGATCATCCACGTCGACATCGACCCCAGCAGCATCAGCAAGCGCGTGAAGGTCGACATTCCCATCGTCGGCGACGTGAAGGAAGTGCTGATCGAGCTGATCTCGCAGATCCGCGAGGCGCAGACCCGGCCCGACGCCGGCGCCTTGGCCAGCTGGTGGAAGCAGATCAACGAGTGGCGCCGCCGCGAGTGCCTGGCCTACAAGCACAGCACCGAGGTCATCAAGCCGCAGATGGTGGTGGAAAAGCTCTGGGAACTGACCAAGGACCGCGACGCCTACATCACCAGCGACGTGGGCCAGCACCAGATGTGGGCCGCGCAGTTCTACCGATTCGAAGAGCCGCGCCGCTGGATCAACAGCGGCGGCCTGGGCACCATGGGCGTGGGCCTGCCCTACGCCATGGGCATCAAGCTGGCCAAGCCCGAGAGCGATGTGTTCTGCATCACGGGCGAAGGCAGCATCCAGATGTGCATCCAGGAGCTGTCCACCTGCAAGCAGTACAACACGCCGGTGAAGGTGGTGTCGCTGAACAACCGCTACCTGGGCATGGTGCGTCAGTGGCAGCAGCTGGACTACGGCGGTCGCTACTCGCACAGCTACATGGACGCGTTGCCCGACTTCGTGAAGCTCGCCGAGGCTTACGGCCACGTGGGCCTGCTGGTGGAGAAGCCGTCGGACGTGGAAGGCGCGCTGCGCGAGGCCATCGCGCTGAAGGACCGCACGGTGTTCCTGGACATCCGCACCGATCCCACCGAAAACGTCTGGCCGATGGTGCAGGCCGGCAAGGGCATCAGCGAAATGCTGCTGGGCTCCGAAGACCTCTGAAGCCGTGAAGGCGGTGCAGGGCCCCGGCGTTACCGCGCCGAGGCCGCAGCACCGCCGCAGCGGCCCCAGAGCTTCGGAAGCCAGACACCTTTTCCTCAACTCGCAACGCGTGGCCAAGCCGCCGGGGTTACCGCCCCGGCGCGTGAAGAGCGCGCAGGACGAAAGACCATGAAACACATCATCGCGGTGCTGCTCGAGAACGAGCCCGGCGCCTTGTCGCGTGTCGTCGCCTTGTTCTCGGCGCGCGGCTACAACATCGAGAGCCTGACGGTGGCCCCCACCGAAGACGCCAGCCTCTCGCGCATGACCATCGTCACCACCGGCAGCGACGAGGTCATCGAGCAGATCACCAAGCACCTGAACCGCCTCATCGAGGTGGTGAAGGTGGTCGACCTCACCGAGGGCAGCTTCACCGAGCGCGAGCTCATGCTGATCAAGGTGCGCGCGGTCGGCAAGGAGCGCGAGGAGATGAAGCGCATGGCCGAGATCTTCCGCGGCCGCATCATCGACGTCACCGAGAAGAGCTACACCATCGAGCTCACCGGCGACAGCAGCAAGCTCGACGCCTTCCTGGTGGCCATCGACCGTGCCGCCATCCTCGAGACCGTGCGCACCGGTGCCAGCGGCATCGGCCGCGGCGAACGCATCCTTCGCGTCTGAACGGCGCCCCCATTCATCACCAGTTTTTACGGAGAGAACCCATGAAGGTCTATTACGACAAGGACGCCGACCTCAGCCTCATCAAGGGCAAGAACGTCACCATCATCGGCTACGGTTCGCAGGGTCATGCCCACGCGCAGAACCTCAATGACAGCGGCTGCAAGGTCACCGTGGGCCTGCGCAAGGGCGGCGCCAGCTGGGCCAAGGTGGAGAAGGCCGGCCTGAAGGTGGCCGAGGTGGCCGAGGCCGTGAAGGCCGCCGACGTCGTGATGATCCTGCTGCCCGACGAGCAGATTGCCGCCGTCTACAAGAACGACATCGAGCCCAACATCAAGCAGGGCGCCAGCCTGGCCTTCGCGCACGGCTTCAACGTGCACTACGGTCAGGTCGTGCCGCGTGACGACCTCGACGTGTGGATGGTGGCGCCCAAGGCCCCGGGCCACACCGTGCGCGGCACCTACACGCAAGGCGGCGGTGTGCCGCACCTGATCGCCGTGCACGCCGACAAGAGCGGCAAGGCGCGCGACCTGGCGCTGAGCTACGCCGCGGCCAACGGCGGCGGCAAGGCCGGCATCATCGAGACCAACTTCCGCGAAGAGACCGAGACCGACCTCTTCGGCGAGCAGGCCGTGCTGTGCGGCGGCACGGTGGAACTGATCAAGGCCGGCTACGAGACCCTGGTGGAAGCCGGCTACGCGCCGGAGATGGCCTACTTCGAGTGCCTGCACGAGCTGAAGCTCATCGTCGACCTCATCTACGAGGGCGGCATCGCCAACATGAACTACAGCATCAGCAACAACGCCGAGTACGGTGAGTACGTGACGGGGCCGCGCATCGTCACCGAAGCCACCAAGAACGCGATGCGCCAGTGCCTGAAGGACATCCAGACGGGCGAGTACGCCAAGAGCTTCATCCTCGAGAACAAGGCCGGTGCGCCGACGCTGATCAGCCGCCGCCGCCTGACCAGCGAGCACAGCATCGAAGTGGTGGGCGAGAAGCTGCGCGCGATGATGCCGTGGATCAAGGCCAACAAGCTGGTCGACAAGAGCCGCAACTGAGGCCCTGCACCCTGGGCTTGAAGGCCGCCGCAAGGCGGCCTTTTGCTTTGGAGGGCTGCGTTATCCTCCGCCGCCTATGAGTGAAGAAAGCCGCCCGCCCGAGACCCCGGCCGAAGTGCCGCGCCCGCGGCGCAAGGGCATCTACATGCTGCCCAACGCCGTCACGCTGGCGGCCTTGTTCGCCAGCTTCTACGGCATCGTGATGGCGATGAACGGCCGCTTCGAGCTGGCGGCTATCGGCATCTTCTGCGCCGCCGTGCTCGACGCGCTGGACGGCCGCGTCGCACGCATGACCAATTCGCAGAGTGCCTTCGGCGAGCAGATGGACAGCCTGTGCGACATGGTGGGCTTCGGTGCCGCACCGGCGCTCATCGTCTACGAATGGGCCCTGCAGGGCCTGGGGCGCTGGGGTTGGCTGCCAGCCTTCGTCTACATCGCTGGCGCAGCGCTGAGGCTGGCGCGCTTCAACACCAACATCGGCATCGTCGACAAGCGCTTCTTCCAGGGACTGCCCAGCCCCGCGGCGGCGGCCTTGGTGATGGGTCTGATCTGGGTGATGGACGACGCCGGCTTCAAGAACGTGGCGCAGATCGAATGGCTGGCCTGGACGGCCTTCGCCGTGACGCTCTACGCCGGCCTGACGATGGTCACGAACGTGCCCTTCTACAGCTTCAAGGTGATGGGCGCGAAGCAGACGGTGCCCTTCGCCAGCATCATGGCCATCGCGCTGGCCATTGCGCTGATCAGCCAGAACCCGCCGCTGGCGCTGTTCGCGCTGTTCTGCATCTACGGCGTCTCGGGTTACGGCGTCTATGTCTGGCGTCGCATGAAGGGCCGGCCGGTGAGCGTGATCGCCACCTCCACCGACGACCCGGACGAAAAAGGTCTGCACCAGTGAACCCCCGCATTTCCCGCGCCGCCGCGGCCGGGGCTGCGTGCTACATTCCAGTCATGCCATCGTTCAACGCCTTCGCCCTGCTAGTCCTGCTAGGAGCCCCGCGGGTGCGCTGATCGTTCACGTCTGAACATTTCCGATCAACGGCCCGCCAGCGCAAGCAGCGGGCCGTTTTTCTTATCTCAGCTGCTTGCGAACCCCAACCGCACAGGCACCACCATGACCGACAAGCTCATCATCTTCGACACCACCTTGCGCGACGGCGAACAGTCCCCCGGCGCCTCGATGACGCGTGACGAGAAGCTGCGCATCGCGCGCCAGCTCGAGCGACTGCGGGTGGACGTGATCGAGGCGGGCTTCGCCGCTTCCAGCAACGGCGATTTCGAGGCCGTGAAGAGCATCGCCGACGCCATCAAGGAGAGCACGGTTTGCAGCCTGGCGCGCGCCAACGACCGCGACATCGGCCGTGCCGCCGAGGCGCTGAAGGGCGCGGCGCGTTCGCGCATCCACACCTTCATCGCCACCAGCGAGCTGCACATGGAGAAGAAGCTGCGCATGACGCGCGAGCAGGTGCTGGAGCAGGCGCGCCTGTCGGTGCGCTTCGCGCGCAACCTCTGCGGCGACATCGAGTTCAGCCCCGAAGACGGCTACCGCAGCGACTTCGATTTCCTCTGCCGCGTGCTCGAGGCCGTGATCGACGAAGGCGCGACCACGCTGAACATTCCCGACACCGTGGGCTACGCCGTGCCCGAGCTGTACGGCGACTTCATCCGCCGCCTGCGCGAGCGTGTGCCCAACAGCGACAAGGCGATCTGGAGCGTGCACTGCCACAACGACCTGGGCATGGCGGTGGCCAACTCGCTGGCCGGCGTGAAGATCGGCGGCGCGCGCCAGGTGGAGTGCACCATCAACGGCCTGGGCGAGCGCGCCGGCAACTGCAGCCTGGAAGAGATCGTGATGGCCGTGCGCACGCGGCGCGACTACTTCGGGCTGGATCTGGGCATCGACACCACGCAGATCGTGCCGGCCAGCCGCATGGTGAGCCAGACCACGGGCTTCGTCGTGCAGCCGAACAAGGCGGTGGTGGGCGCAAACGCCTTTGCGCACGCCAGCGGCATCCACCAGGACGGCGTGCTCAAGGCGCGCGACACCTACGAGATCATGCGCGCCGAAGACGTGGGCTGGGCCGCCAACAAGATCGTGCTGGGCAAGCTCAGCGGCCGCAACGCCTTCAAGCAGCGCCTGCAGGAACTGGGTGTGCAGATGGACAGCGAAAGCGAGATCAACGCCGCCTTCGCGCGCTTCAAGGACCTGGCCGACCGCAAGAGCGAGATCTTCGACGAGGACATCATCGCCTTGGTCAGCGACGAGAGCGTCACCGCCGAGCAGGAGCACTACCGCCTTCTATCCCTGGCACAGCACTCGGAGATGGGCGAGAGGCCGCACGCAAAGGTGAGCTTCTCGGCCGGCGGCGTGGAGCACCATGCCGACAGCGATGGCAACGGGCCGGTGGACGCCAGCCTGAAGGCCATCGAGTCCAAGGTGAAGAGTGGCGCGGAAATGATGCTCTACTCGGTGAACGCGATCACCTCGGGCAGCACAGAATCGCAGGGCGAGGTCACCGTGCGCCTGCAGCACGGCGGCCGCGTGGTGAACGGGGTGGGTGCAGACCCGGACATCGTGGTGGCTTCGGCCAAGGCCTACCTGTCGGCGCTGAACAAGTTGCACAGCGCGGCGGACCGGGTGGCTGCGCAAGGCTGAAGGCGCGGTCTTCTGCACCGAGAGGGCACTTGAGGAAAAACTCGCAAGCGATTGATCTTGCCTGTGTTTTTCCCTCGGCCTACACTTGCAACAGTTCAGTCGGCGGGGTGCGCGGTGCAAAAGAAACTTGTTGGGGGGCGGTCGTGGCTCGCGATGTCGGTCCTGGCTTTCGTGCTGGGTGCCGGTTCGGGAGCCCAGGCGCAAAGCAACACCGGCGCGAAGAACGGCAAAGCCACGTCCTCCAAGAGCGCACCGGCGGCCAAGCCTGCCGCCAAGGCCCAGGCTGGCAAACAGGGCCCGGCTCGCGTGGCCAAAGCGCCGGTTCGCAAGGCCAAGGTCGCCAGTGCCAGCCGCAAGCGCGTGGTGCGCGCTGAGCCGGTCAGCGCCTCTTTCGGGCACCAGTTCGGTCTGCAGAAGGCGGAAGACGCACTCGACCTGAAGAGCAGCGTGGCGCTGGTGGTCGACCAGGACACCGACGAGGTGCTGTTCAGCAAGAACCCCGAGGCGGTGTTGCCGATCGCCTCCATCACCAAGCTCATGACCGCGCTGGTGGTGACCGAAGCCGCTCTGCCGCTGGACGAGATGCTCGTCGTCACGCAAGACGACGTGGACGCCACTGCAGGCAGCACCTCGCGCCTGCGCGTGGCCACGCAGCTCAACCGCGGCGAAATGCTGCACCTGGCGTTGATGGCTTCTGAAAACCGTGCCGCGCACGTGCTCGGCCGCACCTACCCGGGCGGCATCCGCACTTTTGTCGCCGCCATGAACGCCAAGGCCCAGCTGCTGGGCATGAGCGGTACCCGTTTCGTTGAGCCCACCGGCCTGTCGTCCGACAACCAGAGCAGCGCTGCCGATCTCACGCGCCTGGTGCGCGCTGCCTCGGCCCACCCGGTGATCGCCGACCTGTCCACCTCGCTCGAGGCTTCGGTGCCCGTGGGTTCGCGGCAGGTCCAGTTCCGCAACACCAACGGCCTGGTGCGCAACCCCGAATGGGAGATCGGTCTGCAGAAGACCGGCTACATCGCCGCCGCCGGGCGTTGCCTGGTGATGCAGACGCAGCTGGCCGGGCGCAAGCTCATCATGGTGCTGCTCGATTCGGCCGGGAAGTACTCGCGCATGGGCGACGCCGAGCGCATCCGCAAGTGGTTGGCCAGCGCGCCCTTCGTGCCGTCGGCCGTGGCCGCTCCGCTGCCCGCGCGGCCGGCTTTGGCACCGGCGCCCACCGAGAAGACGCTGCTGGGGCCTTCGGTGTCGCCGGTGTCGCTGCCGGGGGCACCTGCCGTGCCGGCAGATCAGCCGCGGTAACCGAGCGCCAGCGAGATCTGCGCCGCGGTGCCCTTCACGCGCTCGAGCCAGCTCTCTTCCAGCCGGTCGGCCGGGGCTGAGATCGACAGCCCGGCCAGCAGCTTGCCCTGGTCGTCGAACACGCCCGCGGCCATGCAACGAACTCCCAGTTCCAGTTCTTCGTCGTCGCGCGCCACGCCAGTGCTGCGCACGGCCGCCAGTTCACGCTCCAGCCGGGCCAGGTCGGTGATGCTGTTGCGCGTGTGGCCTGTCAGCCCCGTGCGCGTGGCGTAGGCGCGCACACGCGCCGGGTCTTCATGCGCCAGGAACAGCTTGCCCACGGACGTGAGGTGCAGCGGCGCGTGGCCGCCGATCGCGCGCACCACCTGCATGCCCGAACGTTCGCTGTAGGTGCGCTCGATGTAGACGATCTCGTCGCCCTGGCGCATCGAGAGGTTCACCGGCTGGTGCGTCACCTTGTGAAGTTCGCGCATCGGGCCCATGGCGGCCTCGCGCACGTCCAGGCGCGCCTTCACGAGGTTGCCCAGCTCCAGCAGCCGCATGCCCAGGCGGTAGGTGCCGGCAGCCGGGCGGTCGACGAAGCGGCCGATGGCCAAGTCGTTGAGGATGCGGTGGGCCGTGCTGGGGTGCAGGCCCGTGCGTTCGCTCACCTCCTTCAGCGACACCGGCTCGGGTTGCGCGGCCAGCATTTCCAGCAGCGCGAAGCTGCGTTCGAGCACCTGGATGGTCGGCTTGAGCGGTTCTTTGCTGGTCATGGGGTGAAGGCCTCCGGGAACACGGTGAGATTTTGCATCGCGGAACGATGGATTGCATACCGGAAGCTTGCCGCCGGCATGCTGGCGCTGCTTGCGCTTGGGGCGGCGGCGCCTGCAGGGGCGCAGGTAGCTTCGGCGTCAGCGGGTGCGGCGAGACCAGCGTCAGCGGCGGCGCCCCTGCCGCCGGCCGTGCAGGTGCCGCGGCTGGCCGGGCGCCTGCAAGCTGCTGACCTCGGGCTGGTGATCAACCTCGACGACCCGGCTTCGGTGGCGGTGGGGGCGCACTACATCGCGGCCCGGGGGCTCAGCCCGAAGCAGGTGCTGCGCCTGCGCTTGCCGGTGCGACCGGTGCTGGACGAAGGCGAGTTCAATGGGCTGGTGCAGGCCATTCAACGGCACTTCGGTCCTGAAACGCAGGCCTTGGCGCTGGCCTGGAACGCACCCTATGCGGTGGGCTGCAACGCGCTCACTGGCGCCCTGACCCTGGGCTACGACGGCGCGCTGTGCCGCAACAGTTGCGGCGTGTCGCGCGTGTCGCGCTACTTCAACCACGCCACGCACCGGCCGCAGGCCGCGCTCGGCCTGCGGCCGGCGATGCTGCTGGCAGCACCCAGCGTGCCGGCGGCGATCGCGATGATCGACCGCGGCGTGGCGAGTGACGGGCAACTGGCCTTGCGCGGCCGGCCCCCGGTGACGGCGCAGATGCTGCTCACCGACGACGCGCCCCGGCGCGTGCGCACCGTGCTCTACCCGCCGCCTGGCCTGCGTCGCAGCGTGGGGGTGGACGTGCAGTGGCGGCCTGCGTCTGAACTGCCCCAGGCCCGGCGTGTGCTGGTGGCCATCACCGGCAGCGTGCAGGCCCCGGTGGTGCCGTCGCCCGACTGGGTGCCGGGCGGCCTGGGCGACCACCTGACCTCCTACGGCGGCGACCTGCTGGGTACGCATGGGCAGGGCACGGCGCTGGACTGGATCGCTTCCGGTGCCACGGCCAGCCACGGCAGCGTCAGCGAACCCTGCAACCACCTGCAGAAGTTCCCGCACCCGCAGGTGCTGCTGGGTCACTACGCCCAGGGCGCCACCGCGATCGAGGCCTACTGGAAGAGCGTGGCCTGGCCGCAACAGAGCCTGTTCATCGGCGAGCCGCTGGCGGCACCGTTCTCGCCCCGGTCCCCAGGGCCGGTGCCGCAAGCGCCCCGTGGGCCGTCAGCGCCGTCGCCGGCGCCGGCCCTTCAGCCGTTGCGTCCGGCGCCGCCGGCCAGCGCCGCCTCGTCGGCTGCCGCTAGCCCTGCGCGCACCGCGCCTTCCAGCGTGGCCGGGTAGGGGCCGGCCACGTAGTCACCGGCGGCCGAGAGCCCGGGCGCGATGGCCGATGGCGGCCGTTCCAGCCCTGGCACGCAGCGGAAGGTGGCACGCTTCTCGGCCACGCAGCGCAGCAGCGTGGGCGCCTGGGGCCAGGTGCCGGCGGGAAAGGCCTGCGTGGCCTGCGCCATCACCGCCGCGGACGTGGCTTCCAGGCCCCTTTCCACCCAGGCCTGGGCGCCGCTGACCACAAAAGCGAAGACACCCGGTGTCGCGCCCATCGCGCCGTGGTCGAAAGCGAACTGCGCCGGCGCCGCCGGCCCTTCCACCAGCGCCATCATGGGCGCGGCCAGGCGCGCACCGGGTGCCTGCAGGTAGACCGTGACGATGGGCTCGTAGCGCAGCGCTTGGGCCTGGGTCGCCCAGGCTTGCGCGAAGGGCAGGGCCAGCCGCGCCGCCTCGGCCGCGCTGCAGGCCAGCACCACGGCATCGAAAGCCACACCGTCGACGAGCCAGCCGCTGCCGCCTGCGGGCTGCAGCTGCTGCACCCGCGTGCCCAGACGCAGGTCCGCGCCACGGGCCTGCAGCCAGGCCGTTGCAGGTGCGGGCAGCAGCGCCCCGAGCGAGCGACGCGGCAGCAGCAGGTCGGCACCGCCGGCGCCCCCGAAGAGCGCGTCTTTCAACACGCGCAGCAGCACCCCGGCGTCGGCCTGCTCGGCGGGCGTGTTCAGCGCCGCCACGCACAGCGGGTCGATCATCAGTTCGCGCACCGCGGGTGGCAGGCCGCGGCAAAGGGTGTCGACGCTCGTGCCCGGCGCGCAGCGAAAGCCCGCCAGCGCCCAGCCTGCTGCAGCACGCAGCAGGGCCAGCTTGTCGCGCAGGTTCCAGCCGCGTGCTCTCAGCACCCCGAGGCCGAAGACCAGGGCAGCGGGTCCGGGTGGCAGGCGCAGGCCGCGGCCATCCGGGTAGCGCAGTTCCAACGGGCGGCGGTCGAAGGCGGCGTCGACATCCACGCCCAGCCTGCGCATGAGCGCCAGCGTCTCGCGGTAGGCGCCGATCAGGATGTGCTGGCCGTTGTCCAGCGCCAGGCCTTCGATCTGCAGTTCACGCGCGCGTCCGCCGGCTTGCGAGGCCATCTCGAAGACGGTGACGGCGTGTCCGGTCTCGGTGGCCCGCTGGGCCGCGGCCAGGCCGGCCCAGCCGGCGCCGATGACGGCGATCTTCATCGCGCGCGGCCTGTGCCTAGCGCCCGCGCAGGTGCGTGCGCGCGGCGATCCACAGCTTGCGCAGCGGCGTCAGCGAGGTGCGCTGGTGCAGCACCTGGAAGCCCTGGGCCTCGATCTCGCGCAGCAGCGTGCGGTAGATGTTGGCCATCATCAACCCAGGCTTCTGCGCCTGGCGGTCGGCCTCGGGCAGCAGGGCCAGCGCTTCGTCGTAGGTGGCGTGTGCGCGCGCGGCCTGGAACTGCATCAAGGCCGTGAAGCGATCGCTGTAGCCCCAGGGGGCTTCACGTTGCAGCAGTTCGCTGGCCTTCACGCCGAACTGCTGCAGCTCGTTCACGGGCAGGTAGATGCGGCCGCGGCGCGCGTCGTCGCCGACGTCGCGGATGATGTTCGTGAGCTGCATCGCCAGGCCCAGGCGGTGCGCATACTGCACCGTGGCCGCTTCGCGCCGACCAAAGATGTTGGCCGCCACCTCGCCCACGACGCCGGCCACCAGGTGGCAATAGCGTTGCAGGCCGGGGTAGTCGAGAAAGCGGGTCTGCTCGAGGTCGGTCTGGCAGCCTTCGATCACGGCCTGCAGGTGCTCGGCCGTGATGCCGAACTCGGCTGCCAGCGGCATCAGCGCCTGCATCACCGGGTGCGTGGGCGTGCCGCCGTAGGCAGCGGCCACCTCCTTGCGCCACCAGGCCAGCTTGGTGGCCGCGACGCCGGGGTCGCTGACCTCGTCGACGACGTCGTCCACTTCGCGGCAGAAGGCGTAGAAGGCCGTGATGGCCGCGCGGCGTGGCGGCGGCAGGAAGAGAAAGGCGTAGTAGAACGACGAACCGCTCTTCGCGGCCTTGTCCTGCACGTACTGTTGCGGGGTCATGGCAGGGCGCTCAGCGCAGCTGGGCCGGCATGCGCCAGGCGCGCCACAGCAGCACGGGCAGGTCGAGCGCGCCCAGCGTCGGGCGGTGCGCGAGAGCGGCGTATCTCATCGTCTCGATTTTCTCCAGGATGCGCAGCCCGCCTTGCACCACCAGGCGCAGCTCCCAGCCGGCACGGCCGGGCACGCGCAAGGCCAGCGGTGCGCCCTGCAGCATCAGCGTGCGCGACCAGCTGCACAGCGCGGCGACCAGCACGCGGGCGCGGGCACTGTCGGTGGCGGTGAGCAGCTCTTCGCGTGCCACGCGGTGGTGCTGCATCTCGGCCTCGGGCACATAGCAGCGGCCGCGCGGGCCGTCGATGCTGAGGTCCTGCCAGAAGTTGATCAGCTGCAGCGCGGTGCAGATGGCGTCGGATTGCTGCAGCGAACGCGCGTCGTGCAGCGCGTACAGGTGCATCAGCAGCCGGCCGATGGGGTTGGCCGAGCGGCGGCAGTAGTCGAGCACGCCATCGCGGTGCGTGTAGACGGGGTTGCGCACGTCCTGCTCGAAGGCGTCGAGCAAGTCGTGCAGCGGTTGGGCCGGCAAGCGGAACTGTTGCGCGGCCGCGGCCAGGGGTTCGAACACGCGGCGCCAGCGCGCCGCCAGGGGCCGTCCGGCCAGAGCGGCTTGCAGGTCCTGCCGGTAGGCGGCCAGATCAGCCAGGCGGTCGGCCGTGCGGGCATCGCCTTCGTCAGCAATGTCGTCGGCCGTGCGCGCAAAGTGATAGATGGCCACCACCGCCGGCCGCAAGGCGGGCGGGCACAGCAGCGAGGCCACCGGGAAGTTCTCGTAATGATCGACGCTCACCAGCGGATTCTCGCCTGCCAGTGGTTCGTGGCTGGCGGCGCTGCCGGAACCTCAAGGGACGCGAAGCGGACGGCGGCTGCAATTGACAGGGCCCCGGCGCCGCCACTACAGTACTGACTAGTCAGTCATTAACTATCTGGTCGCGTGCCTGAGCAGGCCCGGCCTGGGGCGGGGGCGATCGCATGCAAGCCGTTTTCTTCTCACGCAGCTGCGCTGCGGTGGCCGTGTTCCTCGCCGCCGTCGCCCTGGCCGCTTGCTCGCGCCCGGCGCCTGCGCCGGAGCCGGTGCGCGCCGTGCGCACCTTGACCATCAGTGCCGAGAGCGCAGGCGGCGTGCACGAGTACGCCGCCGAGGTGAGGGCGCGTACCGAGTCGCGTCTGGGCTTCCGGGTGGGCGGCAAGATGGTGTCGCGCAGCGCCGAGGTTGGCCAGCGCGTTCGCGCCGGTCAGGTGCTGGCGCAACTGGATGCGGCCGACCTGAAGCTGGGGCAGGAGGCCGCCGCGGCGGCCGTGCGAGCCGCGCAGACGCAGTTCGACCTGGCCGCCGCCGAATTCAAGCGATACCAGGACCTGCGCGCGCAAGGCTTCATCAGCAGCCTGGAACTGGACCGCCGCGAGGCCACGTTCAAGGCCCAGAAGGCGCAGCTCGAGCAGGCGCAGGCGCAGGCGCGCGTGCAAGGCAACCAGGCCGGCTACGCAGCGCTGGTGGCCACTGCGGCGGGCGTGATCACCGCCACCGAAGCCGAGGCCGGCGCGGTGTTGGCGGCCGGCACGCCGGTGCTGCGCCTGGCCCACGACGGCCCTCGCGACGTGGTGTTCGCCGTGCCCGAAGACGGCGCGGCCGCCATGCGTGCCAAGACGGGCCGCGCCGGGGCGCTGAAGGTGCGCCCCTGGGGTAGCAGCACCATGCTGCCAGCCACCGTGCGCGAGGTGGCGGCTGCGGCCGACACCGTCACGCGCACCTTCCTCGTGAAGGCCGATGTCGGCAAGGCCGAGTTGCAGCTCGGCCAGACCGTCACGGTGCTGGCCGATCTGCCTCGCATCGAGGGCATCGCCCGGCTGCCGCTGTCTGCCATCTTCCAACAGCAGGGCCAGACCGCCGTGTGGCTTCTGGATGCCGCGAGCATGACGGTCAAGTTGCAGCCCGTGGTGGTGGCGGGCGCCGATGGCAACACCGTCATCGTGGGCGCAGGCCTGCAACCGGGCCAGCAGGTGGTGACGGCCGGCGTGCACGTGCTCACGCCGGGCCAGAAGGTCAAGCGCTATGCCGCCGCCGTGCCGGCATCGGCCGCCGCCAGCCGCTGACCCTGACAAGGCCCGCTCATGAATGCCACGGACAGCCAGGCCTCCGGCCACCGCTTCAACATCTCTCGCTGGGCGCTGGAGCATCCGGCGCTGACGCGCTACCTGATGGTGGTGCTGCTCGCGCTGGGCACTGCCGCCTATTTCCAGCTGGGGCAGGACGAAGACCCGCCCTTCACCTTCCGTGCGATGGTGGTGCAAGCCTTCTGGCCCGGCGCCAGCGCGCTGCAGATGGCCGAGCAGGTCACCGACAAGATCGAGAAGACCCTGCAGGAAGTGCCACATGCCGACAAGCTGCGCAGCTACACCAAGCCGGGCGAGTCGCTGACCATCCTGCAGTTGCGCGATTCGGCGCCGCCGGGTGAGGTAACCGACAGCTGGTACCAGGCCCGCAAGCGCGTTGGCGACATGCGCAACACCTTGCCGGCCGGTGTCATCGGGCCGGTGTTCAACGACGACTTCGGCGATGTCTACGGCTCCATCTTCGCGCTCAGCGCCGACGGCTTCAGCCGCGAGGAACTGCGGGTCTATGCCGACCGCGTGCGCCAGCAACTGCTGCGTGTGCCCGACGTGGCCAAGGTGGAGATCTTCGGCGCCCAGGCCGAGAAGGTGTTCATCGAGATCTCGCAGAAGCGTCTCGCGCAGCTGGGCCTGGATTTCAGCCAGGTCATCGCGCAGATCGGCGCGCAGAACGCCGTGGAAGGTGCGGGCGTGCTCAACGCCGGCGGCGAGAACCTGCAGGTGCGCGTGGGTGGGCAGTTCAACACCGTCGACGAACTGCGCCGCTTTCCCATCCGCGGCGTGAACCCAGCCACGGGCGCGGCCAGCACGCTGCGCCTGGGCGACATCGCCGACATCCGGCGCGACTACGTCGATCCGCCCAGCACCAAGGTGCGCCACCAGGGGCAGGAGGTCATCGCGCTGGGCGTCTCGATGGCCAAGGGTGGCGACATCATTGCGCTGGGCGAGGCGCTGCAGAAAGCGGTGGCCCGTGTGCAGCTGGAACTGCCGGTGGGCATCACCGTGGCCCAGGTGCAAGACCAGCCGGCGGCAGTGACACGCTCGGTGGGTGAGTTCGTCAACGTGCTCATCGAGGCCGTCGTCATCGTGCTGGCGGTCAGCTTCATCAGCCTGGGCCTGCACACCAAGCCGCTGCGCATCGACATCTGGCCGGGTCTGGTGGTCGGCATCACCATCCCGCTGGTGCTGGCCATCACCTTCGTGACCATGTTCTATTGGGGCGTGGGCCTGCACAAGATCAGCCTGGGCAGCCTGATCATCGCCCTGGGCCTGCTGGTGGACGACGCCATCATCGCCGTGGAGATGATGGTGCGGAAGCTGGAGGAGGGCTACGACCGCGCCCGCGCCGCAACGTTCACCTATGAACTGGTGGCCATGCCCATGCTGACCGGCACGCTCATCACGGCCGCGGGCTTCCTGCCCATCGGCATGGCCAAGAGCGTGACGGGCGAGTACACCTTCGCGATCTTTGCCGTTACCTCTGCCGCGCTGATCATCTCGTGGGTGGTGTCGGTGTATTTCGTGCCTTACCTCGGCTGGAAGCTGCTGCGCACGCGCAAGCATGCCGAAGGCCAGCCGCACGAGGACGAGCTCTACGACACGCCGTTCTATGCGCGCTTCCGCGGTGTGGTCGACTGGTGCGTGCAGCACCGCTGGATTACCATCGGCCTGACGGTGGCCAGCTTCGCGCTGGGCATCGTCGGCATGGGCAAGGTGCAGCAGCAGTTCTTCCCCGATTCGAGCCGGCCCGAACTCGTGGTCGACCTGTGGTTGCCCGAGGGCTCCACCATCCAGGCGAGCGAGGCCGTGGCCCGGCGTTTCGAGGCCCGCATGCTGCAGGAGAAGGGCGTCAGCAGCGTCACGGCCTGGGTGGGCAGCGGCGTGCCGCGCTTCTACCTGCCGCTGGACCAGGTGTTCCCGCAGAGCAACGTCAGCCAGTTCATCGTGTTGCCGAAAGACCTGAAGGAGCGTGAAGCGCTGCGCCTGCGCCTGCCCGAACTGCTGGCGACCGAGTTTCCGGAAGTGCGCGGGCGCGTGAAGCTGCTGCCCAACGGCCCGCCGGTGCCCTACCCGGTGCAGTTCCGCGTGGTGGGTGTCGATGCCAAGGAAGTGCGGCTCTGGGCCGACCAGGCCAAGGAAGTGCTGCGCGCCAACCCCAGCATGCGCGGCGTCAACGACAACTGGAACGAGTCGATCAAGGTGCTGCGCCTCAACATCGACCAGGACAAGGCGCGGGCGCTCGGCGTCACCAGCCAGGCCATCGCGCAGGCCTCGCGCACCACCCTGAGCGGCAGCACCGTGGGCCAGTACCGCGAAGGCGACAAGCTGGTCGACATCGTGCTGCGCCAGCCTGCCGATGAGCGCAATGCCATCACCGACCTGTCCAACGGCTACCTGCCCACCAGCAACGGCCGCCCCGTGCCGCTGATGCAGGTGGCCAAGGTCGATTTCACCTGGGAGCCCGGCGTGGTGTGGCGCGAGGGGCGCAATTTCGCCGTCACCATCCAGGGTGACGTGGTCGAAGGCGTGCAGGGCCCGACCGTCACCGCGCAGGTGTGGCCCGAACTGCAGAAGCTTGCCTCCACCATGCCGCCGGGCTACGGCATCGAGGTGGCCGGCGCGGTGGAAGAAAGCAGCAAGGGGCAGGGCGCCATTGCCGCCGGCGTGCCGGTGATGCTGTTCATCATCTTCACGCTGCTGATGCTGCAACTGCAGAGCTTCAGCCGCTCGATGCTGGTGTTCCTGACCGGGCCGCTGGGCATCATCGGCGTGGCCGCAGCGCTGCTGCTGCTGAACCGGCCTTTCGGCTTCGTGGCGCTGCTGGGCGTGATCGCGCTGATGGGCATGATCATGCGCAACTCGGTGATCCTGATCGACCAGATCGAGCAAGACCGCCGGCGCGGCGTGGCCGCCTGGACGGCAGTGGTGGAGGCCGCGGTGCGCCGCTTCCGCCCCATCGTGCTGACGGCGGCCGCAGCGGTGCTGGCGATGATCCCGCTGTCGCGCAGCGTGTTCTGGGGCCCGATGGCCGTGGCCATCATGGGCGGGCTGATCGTGGCCACGGCGCTCACGCTGCTGGCGCTGCCGGCCATGTACGCGGCCTGGTTCCGCGTGCGCCGTGAGACGCCCGGCACCACCCCCAAAACGGAGGCGGCTGCGGCAGGCTAAAATCACCGGTTTGCCGCCTTCCGGCACCACCTGCGCGGGTGGCGAAATTGGTAGACGCACCAGGTTTAGGTCCTGACGCCTTCACGGGCGTGCGGGTTCGAGTCCCGCCCCGCGCACCAGCCCTGCATCCACAGCCCTTCATCCCAGAGACATCATGGCCGTCCAAGTCGAAACCCTCGAGAAGCTCGAACGCCGCATCACCCTCACGCTGCCGGCAGAGGTCATCAACGGCGAGGTCGAGTCGCGCCTGAAGAAGCTTTCGCGCACCGTCAAGGCCGACGGCTTCCGCCCCGGCAAGGTGCCGATGAGCGTGGTGGCCCAGCGCTATGGCTACCAGGTGCAGTACGAGGTGGTCAACGACCGCGTGGGCCAGAGCTTCAACGACGCCGTCAACGAAGCCCAGCTGCGTGTGGCCGGTATGCCCAAGATCACCCAGAAGGACCAGGCGCCCGAAGGCGCGCTGGCCTTCGACGCCACCTTCGAGGTGTACCCGGAGGTGAAGCTGGGCGACCTGAGCACGGCCGAAGTCGAGCGCATCAGCACCGAAGTGACCGAGGCCGCCATCGACCGCACGGTGGAAATCCTGCGCAAGCAGCGCCGCACCTTCGGCCTGCGTGCCAAGGACGAAGGCGCCATCGAAGGCGACCGCGTCACCATCGATTTCGAAGGCAAGATCGACGGCGAGCCCTTCTCGGGCGGCAAGGCCGAGGCCTTCCAGTTCATCATCGGCGAAGGCCAGATGCTCGAGCAGTTCGACCAGGCCGTGCGCGGCATGAAGGTCGGCGAGAGCAAGACCTTCCCGCTGCAGTTCCCGGCCGACTACCACGGTGCCGATGTCGCCGGCAAGGAAGCCGACTTCCTGGTCACCGTGGGCAAGATCGAAGCGCAGAATCTGCCGGCCGTCGATGAAGCGCTCGCAAAGAGCCTGGGCATCAAGGAAGGCACCGTCGAAGGCCTGCGCGCCGACGTGAAGAAGAACCTCGAGCGCGAGGTCAAGTTCCGCGTGCTGGCCCGCAACAAGGCGGCCGTGATGGACGCCCTGGCCGCCTCGGCCGAACTCGACCTGCCCAAGGCGCTGGTCGAAGCCGAGTCGCAGCGCCTGATCGAAGGCGCACGCGCCGACCTGAAGCAGCGTGGCGTGAAGGATGCCGAGAGCGTGGACATCCCCGCCGACATCTTCAAGCCGCAGGCCGAGCGGCGCGTGCGTCTGGGCCTGGTGGTTTCTGAGCTCGTGCGCCAGCACAAGCTGCAGGCCAGGCCCGAGCAGCTGCAGGCGCACATCGAAGAGCTGAGCCAGAGCTACGAGAAGCCGGCCGAAGTGATGCGCTGGTACCTGGGCGACCGCCAGCGCATGGCCGAGGTGGAAGCCGTGGTGATCGAGAACAACGTGACGGAGTTCGTGCTCGGTCAGGTCAAGGTCAACGACAAGGTGCTACCGTTCGACGAACTCATGACTCAGCAGAACTGAGCCTGACATCCCAGACATCGAGGAAGCCCTGATGAGCGTTCAAGACACCGTCGGCCTGGGCATGGTGCCCATCGTCATCGAGCAATCGGGCCGGGGCGAGCGCGCCTACGACATCTACAGCCGCCTGCTGCGCGAGCGCATCGTGTTCCTGGTGGGCCCGGTGAACGACGCCACGGCCAACCTCGTGGTGGCGCAGATGCTGTTCCTGGAGAGCGAGAACCCCGACAAGGACATCTTTCTCTACATCAACAGTCCCGGCGGCAGCGTGAGCGCCGGCCTGTCGATCTACGACACGATGAACTTCATCAAGCCCGATGTGAGCACGCTGTGCATGGGCATGGCCGCCAGCATGGGCAGCTTCCTGCTGATGGCCGGCGCCAAGGGCAAGCGTTCGGCGCTGCCGAATTCGCGCGTGATGATCCACCAGCCCTCGGGCGGTGCGCAGGGCCAGGCCACCGACATCGAGATCCAGGCGCGCGAGATCATCAAGACGCGCGAGCAGCTCAACCGCATCTACGCCGACCGCACCGGCCAGCCCATCGAGCGCATCGCCGCCGACATGGAGCGCGACAAGTGGCTGTCGCCCGACGAGGCCAAGGAGTACGGCCTCATCGACCAGGTGCTCGACAAGCGCGGCTGAGGCCGAGCCAGAAGCCAGCACCGTTTCCAGGCCCGCCACTGGCGGGCCTGATCATTTCTGTCGGTCGGTGCGGGCGGGTGCAGCCCGGTTTCCAGCCCCCTTTTCCACCCCCTTCGCGGGATGGCACTTCGTCTATGATGCAGTGCATCCCGCGCTCAACCCGTACCCAAGATCACCCATGGCCGACAAGAAGGGCGCCTCTGGCGAAAAGGTTCTCTACTGCAGTTTCTGCGGTAAGAGCCAGCACGAGGTCAAGAAGCTCATCGCCGGACCTTCGGTGTTCATCTGCGACGAGTGCATCGAGCTCTGCAACGACATCATCCGTGACGAGGTGCCTGCCGAAGCGCCCGGCGCCAAGGCTGCCAAGAGCGATCTGCCGGTGCCCAGCGAGATCAAGGCCAGCCTCGATCAATACGTCATCGGGCAAGACGTGGCCAAGCGCACGCTCAGCGTCGCCGTCTATAACCACTACAAGCGCCTGAAGCACATGGGGGCCAACGCCTCCAAGGATGAGGTCGAACTCACCAAGAGCAACATCCTGCTGATCGGCCCCACCGGCAGCGGCAAGACGCTGCTGGCGCAGACGCTGGCGCGGCTGCTGAACGTGCCCTTCGTGATCGCCGATGCCACCACGCTCACCGAAGCTGGTTATGTGGGTGAAGACGTCGAGAACATCATCCAGAAGCTGCTGCAGAACTGCAATTACGACGTCGAGCGTGCGCAGCGCGGCATCGTCTACATCGACGAGATCGACAAGATCAGCCGCAAGGCCGACAACCCCAGCATCACGCGCGACGTCTCGGGCGAGGGCGTGCAGCAGGCGCTGCTGAAGCTGGTGGAAGGCACCATGGCCAGCGTGCCGCCCCAGGGCGGGCGCAAGCACCCCAACCAAGACTTCCTGCAGATCGACACGACGAACATCCTGTTCATCTGCGGTGGCGCTTTCGATGGCCTGGAAAAGGTCATCCAGAACCGCACCGAGAAGAGCGGCATCGGCTTCGCTGCCAGCGTGCACAGCAAGACCGAGAAGCGTGCGGCCGATCTGTTCCGCAATGCCGAGCCGGAAGACCTGATCAAGTTCGGACTGATTCCTGAACTGGTGGGGCGGCTTCCCGTGGTGGCCACCTTGGGAGAACTGACCATCGAGGCGATGGTGCAGATCCTCACCGAACCCAAGAACGCGCTGGTCAAGCAGTACCAGAAGCTGTTCGCCATGGACGGCGTGGAACTGGAGGTGCGCCCCTCGGCACTGACAGCCATCGCCAAGAAGGCCCTGGCGCGCAAGACCGGCGCCCGTGGCCTGCGCTCCATCCTGGAGCATTCGCTGATCGACACCATGTTCGACCTGCCCACACTTGACGGCGTGGCCAAGGTGGTGATCGACGACCACATCGTCGAAGAGGGCGCCAAGCCCCTGCTCGTGTACCGCGAGCAGAAGGCCAGCGCCTGAGGCAGCACCGGGCCGGCCTGCCGCCGGCCGTGAGCGCCTGTCTTGCATTCCTGCTCTCGGGCCCCACGTGGCCTTGAGAAAGAGAGGTTCTCCTTATGTCCGGACATCCCATCCTCCCGCCTGATCCGATCACGCTGCCGCTGCTGCCGCTGCGCGACGTGGTGGTGTTCCCGCACATGGTCATCCCGCTGTTCGTGGGCCGCCCCAAGAGCATCAAGGCGCTGGAAGCCGCGATGGAGCAGGGCCGTCAGATCATGCTCGTGGCCCAGAAGGCCGCAGGCAAAGACGAGCCCAAGGCCGACGACATGTTCGATGTCGGTTGCGTCAGCAGCATCCTGCAGATGCTGAAGCTGCCCGACGGCACCGTGAAGGTGCTGGTCGAAGGCGTGCAGCGTGCCAATACGCGCCGCATTACCGATGACAACGACTACTTCGTCGGCGAGGTCGTCCCCATCCAGCCCGAGGGCGATGCCACGCCCGAGATCGAAGCCCTGCGCCGCGCAGTGACGCAGCAGTTCGACCAGTACGTCAAGCTCAACAAGAAGATCCCGCCCGAGATCCTGACCAGCATCGCCGGGATCGACGACCCGGGTCGCCTGGCCGACACCATCGCCGCGCACCTGCCGCTGAAGCTGGAAGCCAAGCAGGCCGTGCTCGACCTCTTCAGCACCGCCAAGCGCCTGGAAAAGCTGCTCGAACTGCTGGAGCACGAGGTCGACATCCTGCAGGTGGAAAAGCGCATCCGCGGCCGCGTCAAGCGCCAGATGGAGAAGAGCCAGCGCGAGTACTACCTGAACGAGCAGGTCAAGGCCATCCAGAAGGAACTGGGCGACGGCGAGGAAGGTGCCGATCTCGAGGAACTCGAGAAGAAGATCAAGGCCGCGCGCATGAGCAAGGAAGCGCTCAAGAAGGCCGAGAGCGAGCTGAAGAAGCTCAAGCTGATGTCGCCCATGTCGGCGGAAGCCACCGTGGTGCGCAACTTCATCGACACCCTGGTCAACCTGCCCTGGCAGAAGAAGACCAAGATCAAGCACGACCTGGCCAACGCCGAGGACGTGCTGAACGAAGACCACTTCGGCCTTGAAAAGGTCAAGGACCGCATCCTCGAGTACCTCGCGGTGCAGCAGCGTGTGGACAAGGTCAAGGCGCCCATCCTGTGCCTGGTGGGCCCCCCGGGCGTGGGCAAGACCTCGCTCGGTCAGAGCGTGGCACGCGCCACCGGCCGCAAGTTCGTGCGCA
The DNA here is from genome assembly GCF_004016505.1 of Rubrivivax rivuli. Classification (GTDB taxonomy): domain Bacteria; phylum Pseudomonadota; class Gammaproteobacteria; order Burkholderiales; family Burkholderiaceae_C; genus Rubrivivax; species Rubrivivax rivuli. Next base: position 599,368 of record NZ_SACR01000004.1, read on the forward strand.
TGGCCCTGGGCGGCATGCGTGACGAGGCCGAGATCCGCGGCCACCGCCGCACCTACATCGGCAGCATGCCGGGCAAGGTGCTGCAGAGCTTGAGCAAGGTGGGCGTGCGCAACCCGCTCTTCTTGCTGGACGAGATCGACAAGCTCGGCATGGACTTCCGTGGCGACCCCAGCAGCGCGCTGCTGGAAGTGCTGGACCCGGAGCAGAACCACACCTTCAGCGACCATTACGTCGAGGTCGACTTCGACCTGAGCGACGTGATGTTCGTGGCCACCAGCAACAGCATGAACATCCCGCCGGCGCTGCTGGACCGGATGGAAGTGATTCGCCTGGCCGGCTACACCGAGGACGAGAAGCTCAACATCGCCCAGCGTTATCTGCTGCCCAAGCAGGCCAAGAACAATGGCCTGAAGGACGGCGAGATGGAGATCACCGAAAGCGCGTTGCGCGCGGTGCTGCGCTACTACACGCGTGAAGCCGGCGTGCGCTCGCTGGAACGCGAGGTGGGCAAGATCTGCCGCAAGGTCGTCAAGGGCATCACGCTGAAGAAGTACGAGGGCAAGGTCGTCGTCACCGAAGACAACCTCAACGACTTCCTGGGCGTGCGCAAGTACGACTTCGGCCGTGCCGAGAAGTCCAACCAGGTGGGCCAGGTGGTCGGCCTGGCGTGGACGGAAGTGGGCGGCGACCTGCTCACCATCGAGGCCACGGTGATGCCGGGCAAGGGCAACATCATCCGCACCGGTTCGCTGGGCGACGTGATGAAGGAAAGCGTGGAAGCCGCGCGCACCGTGGTGCGCTCACGCGCCCGCCGCCTGGGCCTGAAGGACGAGGTCTTCGAGAAGCGCGACATCCACATCCACGTGCCCGACGGCGCCACGCCGAAAGACGGCCCCAGCGCTGGCGCGGCGATGACCACGGCGCTGGTCTCGGCGCTCAGCGGCATCCCGGTGCGCGCGGATGTGGCGATGACGGGCGAGATCACGCTGCGCGGCGAAGTCACGGCCATCGGTGGCCTGAAGGAAAAGCTGCTCGCGGCCCACCGCGGCGGTGTGAAGACCGTGCTGATCCCCGAAGAGAACGTCAAGGATCTGCAGGACATCCCCGAGAACGCGAAGAACAACCTGGAGATCGTGCCGGTGCGCTGGATCGACCAGGTGCTGCAGATCGCGCTGGAGCGGGTGCCCGAAGCCTTGCCCGACGAGGAAATCGTCGCCAAGGAGGCCGCACCCAAGGCCGAGGTGGTGCCGCCCGTGGGCCCCACCGAGGCTCTGCCGCACTGATGCGACCGGTGGCTCCGGCGCTTGCGCTGGGGCCACTTCTCGGCATAGAATACGAGACTCGCAGCGATCAGGTGGCACTGGTCATGAAGCAGCGAGTGGTTTGAAAGACATGCGGGATTAGCTCAGTTGGTAGAGCGATACCTTGCCAAGGTATAGGTCGAGAGTTCGAGCCTCTTATCCCGCTCCAAATTTCAAAGACAGGGAAGCTTCGGCTTCCCTTCTTTTTGGCCGAGAATGCCAGCACATGCTGGCGCAAAGCCAGCCGCAAGACCCTGGCGCGATAGCAAAGCGGTTATGCAACGGATTGCAAATCCGTCTAGTCCGGTTCGACTCCGGATCGCGCCTCCAGATCTTCTTCGGCAACTGGGCTCCTGACGCGGAGCCCTTCGCCTTTCCAGGGCGCCCACATAATCGCGCGCCAGCCCGGGTGGCGAAATCGGTAGACGCAGCGGACTTAAAATCCGCCACTCCTCACAGGGTGTACGGGTTCGAGTCCCGTCCCGGGCACCACGGTTCCGCGTGGCCTTCGCCCCGGCTCCTTCCCCCTCTCCCAGCCCCTCTGCTTCCAGCGGTTTGTCGCGCCCGCAGCCCGCGTCGGGGCAGCTACGCCACAAAATAGAACGACCGTACTATTTTTTCGTTCCGAAGGGCGCACAGGCGAGGTGCGCCGCCTAGAATGGACTGATTAACGTAAACGTCAACTGAGCGCAGGAGCGTCATTCATGAAGGTGCTGGTGCCCGTGAAGCGGGTGGTCGACTACAACGTCAAGGTGCGCGTCAAGAGCGACGGCACAGGCGTGGACATCGCCAACGTCAAGATGAGCATGAACCCCTTCGACGAGATCGCCGTCGAAGAGGCTGTGCGCCTGAAGGAGAAGGGCGTGGTCACCGAGATCGTGGCCGTCTCCTGCGGCGTCACGCAGTGCCAGGAAACGCTGCGCACGGCGATGGCGATCGGCGCCGACCGCGCCATCCTGGTGGAAACCGATGCCGAACTGCAGCCGCTGGCTGTGGCCAAGCTGCTGAAGGCGCTGGTCGACAAGGAGCAGCCGGGCCTGGTGATCCTGGGCAAGCAGGCCATCGACGACGACTGCAACCAGACCGGGCAGATGCTCGCCGCGCTGGCCGGCCTGCCGCAGGGCACCTACGCCTCGAAGGTGGAAGTGGTCGACGGCGTGGCGACGGTCACGCGCGAGGTCGATGGCGGCCTCGAGACGCTGAAGCTGAAGCTGCCCGCCATCGTGACGACCGACCTGCGCCTGAACGAGCCGCGCTACGTCACGCTGCCCAACATCATGAAGGCCAAGAAGAAGCCGCTGGACGTGGTGAAGCCGGCCGACCTGGGCGTGGACGTGGCGCCGCGCATCCAGACGCTGAAGGTGTCCGAGCCGCCCAAGCGCGGCGCCGGCATCAAGGTGCCCGATGTGGCCACGCTGGTGGCCAAGCTGAAGAACGAAGCCAAGGTGGTCTGAGCATGAGCGTCCTCGTCTTTGCTGAACACGACAACGCGTCTCTGAAGGGCGCGACCCTGAACACCATCACCGCGGCGCTGGCCTGCGGTGGCGACGTGCATGTGCTCGTCGCCGGCCACAACGCCGGCGCTGCTGCCGCCGCCGCCGCGCAGGTGGCCGGCGTGGCCAAGGTGCTGCACGCCGACGCCGCCGGCCTGGACCACGCGCTGGCCGAGAGCAATGCTGCGCAGGTGCTGGCCATCGCGAAGGGTTACAGCCACATCCTCTTCCCGGCCACCGCCGCCGGCAAGAACGTGGCGCCGCGCGTGGCCGCGCTGCTGGACGTGGGCCAGATCAGCGACGCCACCAAGGTCGTCAGCGCCGACACCTTCGAGCGCCCGATCTACGCCGGTAACGCCATCGCCACCGTGCAGAGCGCTGACGCCATCAAGGTGATCACCGTGCGCACCACGGCTTTCGACCCCGCAGCCGCCACTGGGGGCAGCGCCGCTGTGGAAAGCCTGGCTGCCGTGGCTGAAGGCGGCACCTCCACCTACATCGGCAGCGAAATCGCCAAGAGCGACCGCCCCGAACTCACCGCCGCGAAGATCATCGTCAGCGGTGGCCGCGCCCTGGGCAGCAGCGAGAAGTTCAACGAGGTGCTCACGCCGCTGGCGGACAAGCTGGGCGCAGCCCTCGGCGCCAGCCGCGCTGCGGTGGATGCCGGTTACGCGCCCAACGACTGGCAGGTGGGCCAGACCGGCAAGATCGTCGCGCCGCAGCTCTACGTGGCGGTGGGCATCAGCGGGGCCATCCAGCACCTGGCCGGCATGAAGGACAGCAAGGTCATCGTCGCCATCAACAAGGACGCCGAGGCCCCGATCTTCAGCGTGGCCGACTACGGCCTCGAGGCCGATCTCTTCTCGGCCGTGCCCGAGCTGATCGAGAAGCTCTGAACCCAGGGCTGAAACAGGGCGCCTTCGTGGCGCCTTTTTTTCGGCGCCCTTTTTTGCATCCGGAGACACACCATGAGCTACCGAGCCCCCGTCAAGGACATGCTGTTCGTCATGAAGGCGCTCGCCGGCATCGACCACGTGGCCAGCCTGCCCGGCTATGAAGACGCCGGCCTGGACACCGCTGCCGCGGTGCTGGAAGAGTGCGCCAAGTTCAACGAAGGCGTGGTCGCGCCGCTGAACTGGGAGGGCGACCGCAACCCGTCGTTCTTCAAGGACGGCCAGGTCACCACCACGCCCGGCTTCAAGGAAGCCTTCCGCCAGTTCGCCGAGGGCGGCTGGCAGGGCTTGCAGCACCCGGCCGATTTCGGCGGCCAGGGCCTGCCCAAGTTGATCCACGCCGCGTGCAGCGAGATGGTCAACAGCGCCAACATGAGCTTCGCGCTGTGCCCGCTGCTGACCGACGGCGCCATCGAGGCGCTGCTGACCGCCGGCACGCCCGAGCAGCAGGCCACCTACATCCCGAAGATGATCGACGGCAGCTGGACGGGGTCGATGAACCTCACCGAGCCGCAGGCCGGCTCGGACCTCTCGGCCGTGCGCACGCGCGCCGAGCCGCAGCCCGACGGCAGCTACAAGATCTTCGGCACCAAGATCTACATCACCTACGGTGAGCACGACATGGCCGAGAACATCGTCCATCTCGTGCTGGCGCGCGTGGTGGGCGCGCCCGAGGGCGTGAAGGGCATCAGCCTCTTCATCTGCCCGAAGTTCCTCGTGAATGCCGACGGCAGCCTGGGCGCGCGCAACGACGTGCACTGCGTGAGCATCGAGCACAAGCTCGGCATCAAGGCCAGCCCCACGGCCGTCCTGCAGTACGGCGACCACGGCGGTGCGACCGGCTTCCTCGTCGGCCAGGAAAACCGCGGCCTCGAGTACATGTTCATCATGATGAACGCGGCGCGTTACGGCGTGGGCGTGCAGGGCATCGCGCTGGCCGAACGCGCCTACCAGAAGGCCGTGGGCTACGCGCGCGACCGCGTGCAAAGCCGCCCCGTGGATGGCAGCCTGCCCAAGGCCGGCGCCATCCTCCACCACCCCGACGTGCGCCGCATGCTGATGACGATGCGTGCCCACACGGAGGGCTGCCGCGCCATGGCACTCGTGGGCGCTGCAGCTTTCGACGCCGCGCATGCGCACCCCGACGCCGAGGCGCGCCAGCAGAACCAGGCCTTCTACGAATTCCTGGTGCCGCTGATCAAGGGCCTGTCCACCGAGATGTCATTGCAGGTGGCCAGCCTGGGCGTGCAGGTGCACGGCGGCATGGGTTTCATCGAGGAAACCGGCGCGGCGCAGTACCTGCGCGACGCCAAGATCCTGGCCATCTACGAGGGCACCACGGCCATCCAGGCCAACGACCTGGTGGGCCGCAAGACGGCGCGCGACGGCGGCGCGGTGGCACGCGCCATCGCCGGCCAGATCGAGGCCACGGAAGGCGCGTTGAAGGCCCGCCCGAGTGCCGCCTGCCAGGCCATGGCCAAGCGCCTGGGCGCGGCGCGCCGCGCTTTCGAAGACGTCGTGGCCTTCGTCGCCGGCCAGACCAAGGCCTCGCCCAATGCCGTTTTCGCCGGCAGCGTGCCCTACCTGATGATGGCCGGCACCACCATCGCCGGCTGGCAGATGGCGCGTGCGCTGATGGCCGCCGAAGACGAGCTGGCCAGCCCACAGGCCGACACCGACACCGCCTTCCTGCAAGCCAAGATCGCCACCGCGCGCTTCTATGGCGACCACATCCTCAACAAGGTGCCGGCCGAGCGCGACAGCATTGTCGAAGGCGCCGACGCCGTCACCGCCCTGGCCCTGGAGTCCTTCTGATGAGCAAGCTTCCCCCCGCCCTGCAGCGCGTGCCGCTGCCCATCATCGGCTCGCCGCTGTTCATCATCAGCAACCCCAAGCTCGTGATCGAGCAGTGCAAGGCCGGCATCGTGGGCAGCATGCCCGCGCTGAACGCGCGCCCGGCCTCGCAGCTGGACGAGTGGCTGGCCGAGATCACCGAAACCCTGGCCGCCTGGGACCGTGACCACCCCGAGCAGAAGAGCGCGCCCTTCGCCATCAACCAGATCGTGCACAAGAGCAACGACCGGCTCGAGCACGACATGCAGGTCTGCGCGAAGTACAAGGTGCCCATCATCATCACCAGCCTGGGCGCGCGCACCGATGTGAACGACGCCGTGCACAGCTGGGGCGGCATCGTGCTGCACGACATCATCAACAACTTCTTCGCCAAGAAGGCCATCGAGAAGGGCGCCGACGGCCTGATCGCCGTGGCCGCAGGCGCTGGCGGCCATGCGGGCGTGAAAAGTCCGTTTGCGCTGGTGCAGGAAATCCGCGAATGGTTCGACGGCCCGCTGGCGCTCAGCGGCAGCATCGCCACCGGTGATGCCGTGCTGGCCTCGCTGGCGATGGGCGCCGACTTCGCCTACATCGGCAGCGCCTTCATCGCCACGCACGAGGCGCGTGCGGCCGAGGCCTACAAGCAGTGCATCGTCGAGAGCAACAGCGACGACATCGTCTACAGCAACCTCTTCACCGGCGTGCACGGCAACTACCTCAAGCCCAGCATCCGCGCCGCGGGCATGGACCCCGACAACCTGCCCGAGAGCGACCCGAGCGCGATGAACTTCGGCGGTGGCGACAGCGCCAAGAAGGCCTGGAAGGACATCTGGGGCTGTGGCCAGGGCATCGGCGCGGTCAAGGAAGTGCTGCCGGCCGGCGAGCTGGTGGCGCGCCTGAAGCGCGAGCTGCAGGCGGCACGCGAACGCTTGGGTCAGCGCTTGGGCGTGGCGGGCTGAGTGTCCTGATGCGCCGCACCGCGCTGCGCAACGCGCGCCTCTTCGACAGCGCCGCCGGCGTGCTGCGGCCGCACAGCACGCTGGTCATCGAGGGTGAACGGGTGGTCGCAGCCACGCAGGAGCCCATCGCCGTCGACGACGCCGAGGTCATCGACGTGCAGGGCCGCGTGGTGCTGCCGGGCCTGATCGACGCGCACGTGCACGTGGTGGCGGCCTCGCACGACCTGGCGGGCCTGTCGCTGCAGCCGCCTTCGCTGGTGGGCGCGATGTCGGCGCACATCCTGCGGGAGATGCTGCACCGCGGATTCACCACCGTACGTGACGCGGCCGGTGCCGACCACGGCCTGCAGGAGGCCGTGCGCCGCGGCCTCTACGAAGGCCCGCGTCTCTTCATCGCCGGCCAGCCCATCAGCCAGACCGGCGGCCATGCCGACATGCGCCCGCGCGGTGTGCGTGGTGAGGGCTACTTCTGCAGTTGCGCCGGCATGGGCCTGATGGGTGCCATCGCCGACGGCGTGGGCGAGGTGCGGCGCGCCGTGCGCGAGCAGGTGCGCCAGGGCGCCAACCACATCAAGATCATGGCCGGCGGCGGCATCAGCAGCCCCAGCGACCCCATCGACGGCACGCAGTTCTCGATGGAAGAGCTGCGCGCGGCGGTGGAAGAAGCCGAGGCCGCGAACCTGTACGCGCTGGCCCACGCCTACTCGCCGCGTGCCGTGCAGCGCGCGGTGCAGGCGGGTGTGCGCAGCATCGAACACGGCAATCTCGTGGACGAGGCCACGCTGCGCCTGATGAAGACGCACGGCACCTACCTCGTGCCGACGCTGTCCACCTACGCGGCGCTGGCCGAAGAAGGGCAGCGCCTGGGCTGGTCGAGCGCGATGCTGGAGAAGCTGGTCGTGGTGCAGTCCCAGGGCGCCTTGGCCGTGCAGCTGGCCCGCGCCGAGGGCGTGCCCGTGGTCTTCGGCACCGACCTGCTGGGCCACATGCACGGCCGCCAGAACGGCGAGTTCGCGCTGCGTGCCGCCGCGATGAGCCCGGTGGAGGTGCTGCAGAGCGCCACCATCACCGCCGCGCGGTTGATGCGCCAGGAAGGCCAGATCGGCCAGTTGGTGCCCGGCGCCTGGGCCGACCTGCTGGTTGTGGAGGGCGACCCCACGCAAGACCTTGCGCCGCTGGGCGCGCCGGAGCAGGGCATCCGGCTCTTGATGCAGAGTGGCCGCGTGGTGCTTGACCGCATGGCGGCCTGACCCGCCACTCAGCCCGTGCATGAAAAAAAGGCGGCCTGCGGGCCGCCTTTGTCTTGAGGGCCGCTGGCGGGCCGCTGCCCGCCGCCGGCTCACTTCACCGTGGTGAAGCGCATGTGCGGGTTGTCGTTGGAACGGTGCAGCGTGGTCACGTTGGTCTTCATCGCCCACGGCCGCACCTGGTGGTGCAGCGGGATCACCAGCGCTTCGTCCTTGATGCGCAGCAGTGCCTGGCGAATCATCACGTTGCGCTTGGTGACGTCGGGCTCGGCCTTCATCTCGTCGTTCAGCTTGTCGACCACGGGGTCGCTGATGCGGCCGAAGTTGAAGTTGCCGTCGGCGCCGCTGGTGCGCGTGCGGATGAGCGACTGGATGGCGTACTGCGCGTCGTACGTGGCCACGCCCCAGCCCAGCATGTACAGCGAGGTGTCGAAGTTCTGGAACTTCTGGCTGTAGGTGGCGAAGTTCTCCGCCGCCAGCTGCGCCTTCACGCCGATGCGGGCCCACATCGCCACGATGGCCTGGCAGACCTCTTCGTCGTTGACGTAGCGGTTGTTCGGGCAACTGAAGCGCACCTCGAAGCCATTCGGGTAGCCGGCCTCGGCGAGCAGCTTCTTTGCGGCCTCGGTGTCGACCTTGGGCGGCGTGTCGAGATCGGCCGTGTGGCCGTTGACGCCCGGTGCCACGAGGATGCCCGCCGGCACCGACAGGCCGCGCATGATGTTGCGCTGGATGGCCGTCCGGTCGATGCTCATGTTCAGCGCCTGGCGCACACGCTTGTCGGCGAAGGGGTTCTTGCCCTTGACGCTGCTGTACTTCAACTCGGGGCTGCCCACGTCCATCACCAGAAAGATGGTGCGGACTTCCGGGCCTTCCATGACCTTGAGCTTCTTCTCGCTGCGCAGGCGGGCCACGTCCTGCGTGGGGATGTCGGTGAGCAGGTCGACATCGCCCGAGAGCAGGGCCGCCACACGCGTGGGGTCGCTCTTGATGGGCGTGTAGATCACTTCCTTGACGTTGCCACCGGTCTTGTCCCACCAAGCCGGGTTGGCCGTCATGGTCACACGCTGCTCGGGCTGCCAGCCCGTCACGCGGAAGGCGCCGGTGCCGTTGACGTTGCGCGAGGCGAAGTTCTCTTCCTTGGCCTTGTAGTCCTGGACGTTGGCGCTCTTGTTCTTCTCGGCCCAGCCCTTGCTCATGATGAAGAAGTAGGCCAGGTTGCGCAGCAGGATGGGCGAGGGCGCGGCCAAGATCAGATCGACGGTGTGGCTGTCGATCTTCTTCACCTCGTTGATGCCGGTGACGTAGATGCCCATCGTGCCCTGCGGCTGCTTGATGCGGCCGAAGCTGAAGACCACGTCGTCGGCGGTGAAGGGCGAGCCGTCGTGGAACTTCACGCCCTTGCGCAGTTCGAAGCGCACCTGCGTCGGGCTGATGAAGGTCCACTTGGTGGCCAGCGAGGGCTCGATCTCGTAGGTGGCGCTGTAGCGCGTGAGCCCCTCGTAGGCATGCGCAAGCACCGTGTTGGTGGTGGCATGGTTCTGCGAGTGCGGGTCCATGGTCAGGATGTCGTTCTGCGCGGCCCAGCGCACGGTCTGCGCATGGGCGGGCAGGGCCAGGGCCAGCGTGACTGCGGCGGCGGCCACCAGGGCGTGGAGTTTCATCGGCGGTGTCCTCGAAGGATGGGAACTGAACCGCCTATGCTACGGAAACGCGCGCCCTGCCTGCGCGCGGAACGGTTTCAGAAGCTGAGCTTCGCACCCACGCTGAGGCGTTGGGGCCGCCCGCCGGCGATCTGGCGCCCAAAGGCGATGTCGAGCGTCACGCGCTCCGGCACCGCGCTCCAGCGCAGCCCCAGGTTCCACCAGGGCGCCTCGCGGTCATCCCCGTAAAGCTCTCCGGCCACGGCCCAGTCTGCGCCTGCAGCCTGTTCCAGCCCCACGCCCCAGCCGGTGCTGCCTTGCCGCGCGGCGGCATCACGCACGTGGGCGAGGTTCACCACCAGTTGGCGGCCGGGTGCGAGTTCCATGCCGGCGAGCAGAGCCACGCTGGTCTCGGCATGACGCCAGCCGGTGCCCGGGCTGCGTTGCCAGGCCAGGCCCCAGCCCAGGGCGAGCGGCACCGGGGCGTCGGCGGCGGTGAGCGCCGTCTTGCCCACAAGGGCCAGGCCGCGTGTGCGCTCGGGTCCGGCGCGCTCTTGCGAGGTGGCCAGCGCGATCTGGCTTTGCAGCCCCAGGCCGCAACCGATCTGCAGCGATTGCGCCCGCACGGCTTCGGTGCCTGGGGCGCGGTCGCGGCCGAGCACGGCCTCCGCTTCGCAATCGCCGCGCTCCAGCACGCCCGGGTCGTCGGTCACCAGGGGGCGTGCGGCATGGCCGGGCAGGCTGGCCAGGGCGCCGCACAGGCCGGCGATGGCAGCCCAACCCGGGCTCTTGGCTTTGGAGGCATGGCGCATCGCGGGCTCCTGTCAGATGGCGGTGGGTTCAGGTGGTTTGCAGTTCGGCATCGCAGCCCTGCTGTGCGGCGATCCAGCGGCGCACCAGGGCCTGCGCCCATCGCGCCGGCAGCCAGGGCAGGTGGCGCGCGGGATCGGTCAGGACACCGCACCGGTACTGACCGGCCTCAGACTGCCAGCGCAGTGCCGCGCAGCGGCCGCGGGTCCGCCGGCTGACCCACATGCCCAGCGGGCAGGGTTCGGCAGCACAGCACAGGCCACAGCCGTTGCAGGGCTGGCCGGTGGAGGGCTTGGCGGGCGCATCGGCGCGCAGCAGGATGGTGCGGGGGCGCATGGCCAGGGCAGTGTCGGGCAGGCGCCACCGCGGCTGTCAGCAAAACAAAGGGGTCGCAGGCGTCCAATTGCACGCGGAAGGTGCGCAAGTCGGGGTGTTAGAGTGACGGTCTGAACAAACGGTCCTTCCCGTCCCCTTGTCGGCATGTCATGTGCGGACAAGGCGGGTCGCTAGTCCGCTTGCCCGGTGCAGCCGGCGTCGCGGAAGGTTGATCAACCCATCGGAGCCTTGGAAACCAGGGCGAAAGGTGAGCGAAAGATGATGCAGCAATACAGGTCCAACTCGTACCTGTTCGGGGGCAACGCCCCTTACGTGGAAGAGTTGTACGAGGCCTACCTCGACAACCCCGGCAGCGTGCCCGAGAACTGGCGCACGTACTTCGACAACCTGCAGCACGTGCCGGCCACCGATGGCAGCACCGCGCGCGATGTCGCCCACGCCCCCGTCGTCGAGTCGTTCGCGCAGCGCGCCAAGGCCAACGCCTTCGCGCTGAAGGCCAGCGAAGCCGACCTGGCCGTCGCCCGCAAGCAGGTGCACGTGCAGTCGCTGATTGCCGCCTACCGCTTCCTGGGCAGCCGCTGGGCCGATCTCGACCCCTTGAAGCGCACCGAGCGCCCCAAGATCCCCGAACTCGAGCCGTCGTTCTACGACCTCACCGAGTCGGACATGGACATCACCTTCTCGGCTGCCAACACCTACTTCACCAAGGCCGAGAACATGAGCCTGCGCGAGATCGTGCAGGCCCTGCGTGAGACCTACTGCCGCACCATCGGCGCCGAGTTCATGCACTGCACCGACCCGGCCGAGAAGCGCTGGTGGCAGGAGCGCCTGGAGTCGCGCCGCAGCACGCCCAACTTCAGCGCCGATGAGAAGAAGCACATCCTCGACCGCCTGACCGCCGCCGAAGGCCTGGAGCGCTACCTGCACACCAAGTACGTCGGCCAGAAGCGCTTCAGCCTGGAAGGTGGCGAGAGCTTCATCGCCAGCATGGACGAGGTGGTGCAGCGCGCCGGCACCAACGGCGTGCAGGAGATCGTCATCGGCATGGCCCACCGCGGCCGCCTGAACGTGCTCGTCAACACCTTGGGCAAGATGCCGGCCGACCTCTTCGCCGAGTTCGACCACACGGCCAAGGAAGACCTGCCCGCCGGCGACGTGAAGTACCACCAGGGCTTCAGCAGCGATGTCACCACCCCCGGGGGCCCGGTGCACCTGAGCCTGGCCTTCAACCCCAGCCACCTGGAGATCGTGAACCCGGTGGTCGAGGGCAGCGTGAAGGCGCGCATGGAACGCCGCGGCGACAAGGAAGGCAACCAGGTGCTGCCCGTGCTGGTGCACGGCGACGCCGCCTTCGCAGGCCAGGGCGTGGTGATGGAGACGCTGGCGCTGGCACAGACGCGTGGCTACTACACCGGCGGCACGGTTCACCTGGTGATCAACAACCAGATCGGCTTCACCACCAGCGACCCGCGAGACAGCCGCAGCACGCTGTACTGCAGCGACGTGGTGAAGATGATCGAAGCCCCCGTGCTGCACGTGAACGCCGACGACCCCGAGGCCGTGGTGTGGTGCACGCAGCTGGCCATGGACTACCGCCAGCAGTTCAAGAAGGACGTGGTGGTCGACATCATCTGCTTCCGCAAGCTGGGCCACAACGAGCAGGACACGCCCTCGCTCACCCAGCCGCTGATGTACAAGAAGATCGCCCAGCACCCGGGCACGCGCAAGCTCTACGGCGACAAGCTCGTGGCCCAGGGCGTGCTGCAGGCCGAAGGCGCCAACAGCCCCGACGGTATGGTCAAGGCCTACCGCGCCGCCATGGACGAAGGCCGCCACACCGTGGACCCGGTGCTGACCAACTTCAAGAGCAAGTACGCGGTCGACTGGGCGCCCTTCCTCGGCAAGAAGTGGACAGACGCGGCTGACACCGCGCTGCCGCTGGCCGAGATCAAGCGCCTGAGCGAGCGCCTGACCACCATCCCCAGCACTTTCAAGGTGCACCCGCTGGTGGAGAAGGTCATCGCCGACCGCGCAGCGATGGGCCGCGGCGAGATCAACGTCGACTGGGGCATGGGCGAGACGCTGGCCTATGCCTCGCTGGTGGCCAGCGGCTACGCCGTGCGCCTGAGCGGTGAAGACTGCGGGCGGGGTACCTTCGTGCACCGCCACGCGGTGCTGCACGACCAGAACCGCGAGAAGTGGGACACCGGCACCTACGTGCCGCTGCAGAACGTGGCCGAAGGCCAGGCGCCCTTCGTCGTCATCGACTCGCTGCTCTCGGAAGAAGCCGTGCTGGGCTTCGAGTACGGCTACGCCGCCGCCGAGCCCAACACGCTGACGATCTGGGAAGCGCAGTTCGGCGACTTCGCCAACGGCGCGCAGGTGGTGATCGACCAGTTCATCGCCAGCGGCGAGGTGAAGTGGGGCCGCGTCAACGGCCTGACGCTGATGCTGCCGCACGGCTACGAGGGCCAGGGCCCAGAGCACAGCAGCGCCCGGCTGGAGCGCTTCATGCAGCTGGCGGCTGACAACAACATGCAGATCGTGCAGCCCACCTCGGCCAGCCAGATCTTCCACCTGCTGCGCCGGCAGATGGTGCGGCAGTTCCGCAAGCCGCTGATCATCTTCACGCCCAAGAGCCTGCTGCGCAACAAGGACGCCACCAGCCCGCTGACCGAGTTCACCAAGGGTGAGTTCAAGACCGTCATCGGCCCGGCCCGCGCCGAGGTGGAAGGCGACAAGGTCAAGCGCGTGATCTGCTGCTCGGGCAAGGTCGCCTACGACCTGATCAAGAAGCGTGACGAGAAGAAGGCCTGGGACGTGGCCATCGTGCGCGTGGAGCAGCTCTACCCGTTCCCGCACAAGGCCTTCGCGGCCGAGATGAAGCGCTTCCCGAACGCCACCGAGATCGTCTGGTGCCAGGACGAGCCGCAGAACCAGGGCGCCTGGTTCTTCGTGCAGCACTACGTGCACGAGAACATGCTCGACGGGCAGAAGCTGGGTTACGCCGGCCGCCCGGCCAGCGCCTCGCCGGCCGTGGGTTACAGCCACCTCCACCAAGAGCAGCAGAAGGCGCTGCTCGATCAGGCCTTCGGCAAGCTCAAGGGCTTCGTGCTCACCAAGTGAGCCGTGCTGTCGCCCGCCCAGAACAAACATCCGAGATAGACCATGTCAATTGTTGAAGTGAAGGTTCCGCAGCTCTCTGAATCGGTGGCCGAGGCCACGCTGCTGCAGTGGAAGAAGAAGCCGGGCGACGCCGTCGCCATGGACGAGATCCTCATCGAGGTGGAAACCGACAAGGTGGTGCTGGAAGTGCCGGCGCCCGCCGCCGGCGTGCTGGCCGAGATCGTGCAGGCCGATGGCGCCACCGTCACGGCCGAGCAGCTGATCGCCCGCATCGACACCGCCGCCAAGGCCGGCGCGGCCGCCCCGGCTGCTGCGCCTGCAGCACCGGCGGCCGCGCCCGTGGCTGCTGCCGCTGCTGCGCCGGCTTCCGCCAGCAAGGCCGGCGTGGCCATGCCCGCCGCCGCCAAGCTGATGGCCGACAACAGCCTGGCCGCTGGCTCCGTGGCCGGCACCGGCAAGGACGGCCGCGTGACCAAGGGCGATGTGCTCGGTGCGCTGGCCGCACCGGCGCCCGCGGCAGCCCCGGTGGCCGCGCCGAAGGCTGCTGCCCCCACCGCCGCGCCGCTGCAGCAGGTGGCCGCGCCCATCGGCAACAGCCTGGGCGAGCGCCCTGAGCAGCGCGTGCCGATGAGCCGCCTGCGCGCCCGCATCGCCGAGCGCCTGGTGCAGAGCCAGAGCACCAACGCCATCCTGACCACGTTCAACGAAGTGAACATGGCGCCGGTGATGGAGATGCGCAAGAAGTTCCAGGAGAAGTTCGAGAAGGAGCACGGCTGCAAGCTGGGCTTCATGAGCTTCTTCGTGAAGGCGGCCGTGGCGGCGCTGAAGAAGTACCCCATCGTCAACGCCAGCGTCGACGGCAACGACATCGTCTACCACGGCTACTTCGACATCGGCATCGCCGTGGGCAGCCCGCGCGGCCTGGTGGTGCCGGTGCTGCGCAACGCCGACCAGATGAGCTTTGCCGACATCGAGAAGAAGATCGCCGAGTTCGGGCAGAAGGCCAAGGACGGCAAGCTCGGCATCGAAGAGCTGACTGGCGGCACCTTCAGCATCAGCAACGGCGGCACCTTCGGCAGCATGCTGAGCACGCCGATCATCAACCCGCCGCAGAGCGCCATCCTGGGCGTGCACGCCACGAAAGACCGCGCAGTCGTCGAGAACGGCCAGGTCGTGGTGCGCCCGATGAACTACCTGGCGATGAGCTACGACCACCGCATCATCGACGGCCGCGAAGCCGTGCTGGCGCTGGTGGCCATGAAGGACGCGCTGGAAGACCCGGCCCGCCTGCTGTTCGACATCTGAAGCCACGACGATGAGCACCAAGAACTTCGACGTCATCGTCATCGGTGGCGGTCCTGGCGGCTACATCGCCGCCATCCGTGCCGCGCAGCTGGGCTTCAACGTGGCCTGCATCGACGAGTGGAAAAACGGCAAGGGCGGCCCGGCTCCGGGCGGCACCTGCACCAACGTCGGCTGCATCCCCAGCAAGGCGCTGCTGCAGAGCAGCGAGCACTATGAGCACGCCGGCCACGCCTTCGCCGACCACGGCATCGGCCTGAAGGACCTGAGCATCGACGTCAAGAAGATGCTGGCCCGCAAGGACGGCGTCGTGAAGCAGAACAACGACGGCATCCTCTACCTCTTCAAGAAGAACAAGATCGCGTTCTTCCACGGCCGCGGCAGCTTCGTGAAGGCCACCGAAGGCGGCTACGAGATCGCCGTCAACGACGAGGTGCTGCTCGGCAAGCAGGTGGTGCTGGCCACGGGCTCCAACGCCCGCGCGCTGCCCGGCACGCCTTTCGACGAAGAGTTCGTGCTCAGCAACGACGGCGCGCTGCGCATCGGCGAGGTGCCGGCCAAGCTGGGTGTCATCGGCTCGGGCGTCATCGGCCTGGAGATGGGCAGCGTCTGGCGCCGCCTGGGCGCCGAAGTGACGGTGCTCGAAGGCCTGCCCACCTTCCTGGGCGCGGTGGACGAGCAGATCGCGAAAGAAGCGCACAAGGCGTTCACCAAGCAGGGCCTGAAGATCGAGCTGGGTGTGAAGGTCGGCGAGATCGCCGTCACCGGCAAGGGTGCCAAGAAGGGCGTGAGCGTGGCCTACACCAACGCCAAGGGCGAGGCGCAGACGCTGGCGGTGGACAAGCTCATCGTCAGCATCGGTCGCGTGCCCAACACCATCGGCCTGAACGCCGAAGCCGTGGGCCTGAAGCTCGACGAGCGCGGCGCCATCGTGGTGGACGACGAATGCCGCACCAACCTGCCCGGCGTGTGGGCCGTGGGTGACGTGGTGCGCGGCCCCATGCTCGCGCACAAGGCCGAGGAAGAAGGCGTGGCGGTGGCCGAGCGCATCGCCGGCCAGCATGGCCACGTGAACTTCAACACCATCCCGTGGGTGATCTACACCAGCCCGGAAATCGCCTGGGTGGGCCAGACCGAGCAGCAGCTCAAGGCCGCGGGCCGCGCCTACAAGGCCGGCACATTCCCCTTCCTGGCGAACGGCCGAGCTCGCGCGCTGGGTGACACCACCGGCATGGTCAAGTTCCTGGCCGATGCCGCCACCGACGAGATCCTGGGCGTGCACATCGTCGGCCCCATGGCCAGCGAGCTGATCAGCGAGGCCGTGGTCGCGATGGAGTTCAAGGCCAGTGCCGAGGACATCGCGCGCATCTGCCACGCGCACCCGAGCTTGAGCGAAGCCACGAAGGAAGCGGCGCTGGCCGTCGACAAGCGCACGCTGAACTTCTGAACCATGCCCGACGGCGCTGCCGACAGCCCGCTGCCGCCTGCCTTGCGGCAGGCGAGGCACGAGGTGGCCGCGGCGCGGTTCGGGCCTGCCAGGGCCCTGGCCGCGCCTGTTTTCCACGCTGCTCGCGACCGGGGCGACTGGCCCGTGGCGGCCGACGCGGCGCTGCTCCTGGGCCGCGCTTGCGGCAACCAGCGCGAAAGTGTGGAGGCGCTGCGCTGGGCGCACGAAGCCCTGCAGGCCTCCACGCGCGCACAGCGCCCCGACCTGGCTTGTGCGAGCTGGGTGGAGATCGCCCGCGAACAGGCGCGCGAGGACCGTGGTGCGCTGGCGCAGCAAGCGGTGGAGGAGGCCCTGGCCCTGGTGCCGAATCTGGCCGATGCCGATGTGCTGGAGCAGGTCTACAGCGGCCTCACCGCCGTCTACAGCGACCTCGGGCTCACCGTGCTGGCGGTGTCCTGCGCGCGGCACGCGCTCGCCTACGCCGAAGGCAGCGACGACGTGGCGCGCCGCTGCATGGCGCGCACCAACTTCCTGATCATCGGTGCCGTGGCCTGCGAGCAGGGGCTGGAGCCTGACCCCGAGGGCACGCAGCGCCTGTTGGCCGAACTTCTGCCGCATCTCGACACCTTGCGGACCGAAGTGCCGCAGGTCGCTTCCCCGCTGGCAGAAGCTCGTCTGCTGCGCGTGGTGGCGCCGCTGGCCCTGTGCGAGCAGCGATTGGCCGATGCGCTGGCGGCCTTCGAGGCCTTGAGCCAGCGCGCCGATGAACTGCCGGCACCCCTGGCATGTTCGGCCTGGATCGAACTCGGCCTGCTCAGGCGGCGCCTGGGTGACGAGGCCGGGGCGCGGGACTGTGGCCGGCGCGCCGAGGCGCGCAACCCGGTGCCCGACGCACCCCGGCGCTGGATGGACCTGCGCCGCCTCTCGCTGATCAAGGACCTCCTCGGCCAGCCGCAGGAAGCGCTGGCGCTGCTGCGCCGCAGCCAGGACCGCAGGCACTTCCTGGTGATGTCGGCGCTGGAGTCGCGCGCCGCTGCGCTCAGCGTGCGCCTGGACCAGCAGATGCTGCGCGTGGAGAACGAAGACCTGCGTCGATCCAACGCGACGCTGCGCGCCAGCATGGCCCACGTCTCGCAACTGGCCGCCACCGACCCCCTCACGGGTCTGCTGAACCGGCGCGGCCTGGAGCCGATCTGGGCCGATCTGATCGGGCAGGCGGATGGGCGCTGCGTGCTGGGCCTGCTCGACATCGACCACTTCAAGCGCGTCAACGACCAGCATTCGCACATCGCCGGCGACACCGTGCTGCGCGTGGTGGCCAGGCTGATGGGGCAGGAACTGCGCGGCGGCGATCAGATCGCCCGCTACGGCGGCGAGGAGTTTGCCGTGCTGCTGACAGGCCCCGATGCCGCGGCAGCCCGCGCGGTCTTCGATCGGGTGCGGCGTGCGGTGGAGCGTCATGACTGGACACGCATCGCGCCGGGGCTGGCTGTCACCTTGAGTGCTGGCGTGGTGGCCGTGCGCGAAGGCGAGCCGTTCGAGGAAGCGGTGGCACGCGCGGACCTGCTGCTCTACGCGGCCAAAGCGGCAGGTCGCAACCGCGTGATGGACGCGTTGGACGGCAGGCCCGGCGGGTTGCCGCCAGGCCAGGAAACCCCATGAGTGACGTTGAACGCCTGTACCGGCAGGCCCTGGCTGAACGCGGCTACCAGGCCGATGCAGCGCAATTGCGCGCCATCGAGGCCCTGGCGCGCTGTGAAGCCGAATGGGCCGACTACAAGGCCCGCCGCGGCAACGCGCTGACCAAGCTGCTGCGTCGCCCGCCCATCCCGCGCGGCGTCTACATGTATGGTGGTGTCGGCCGCGGCAAGAGCTTCCTGATGGACTGCTTCTTCCAGGCCGTGCCCCTGCAGCGCAAGACGCGGCTGCACTTCCACGAGTTCATGCGCGAGGTGCACCGCGAACTGCAGGAGCTCAAGGGAATGGCCGACCCGCTGGACGAGTTGGGAGCGCGCATCGCGCGGCGATTCAGGCTCATCTGCTTCGACGAGTTCTTCGTGGCCGACGTCACCGACGCGATGATCCTGCATCGCCTGCTCGCGGCCCTGTTCGCCAACCGCGTGAGCATCATCGCGACCTCGAACTTCCACCCCGACGGTCTCTACCCCAACGGCCTGCACCGCGACCGCATCCTGCCCGCCATCGAACTGCTGAAGCAGCAGCTGGAAGTGGTGAACGTCGATGCCGGCACCGATTACAGGCAGCAGACGCTGGCGCGCATCGACATGCTGCACTGCCCGCTGGGGCCCGAGGCCGAAGCCGCGATGGAGCGTGCCTTCGAACAGCTCGCAGAGGCACGCGACGAAGCGCCGGTGATGAGCATCGAGCACCGCGAGATCCGCGCCGTGCGCCGTGCTGGCGGCGTGGTGTGGTTCGATTTCCGCACACTGTGCGGCGGGCCCCGCTCGCAGAACGATTACCTGGAAATCGCCTCGCGCTTCCACACCGTGCTGCTGAGCAACGTGCCGCTGATGCCGCCGCGCCTGGCCAGCGAGGCGCGCCGCTTCACCTGGCTGGTGGATGTGCTCTACGACCGCCGCGTCAAGCTGGTGATGAGTTGTGCCGTGCCGCCCGAGCAGCTGTACACCGAGGGCCCGCTGGCGCACGAGTTTCCGCGCACCGTCTCGCGGCTGCACGAGATGCAGAGTGCCGAGTTCCTGGCGCTGGCGCGCCGCGAAGTGGACACTTCGCTGACATGAGGCGCCTGACGCTGTGCCTGCTCTGTGTGTTGCAAGGCGCCGCAACGGCCGCCCCGGCGGAGGCCGCTTCGGCCCCGCGTGAACAGGTGCGTGCGCGCCTGCAGGCCGAGCGTGAACGCATCGAGGCCCGGTTTGCGGCCGACATGGCCGCCTGCGCCGAGCGTTTTGCCGTCACCGCCTGTGCCGACGAAGCGCGTGAGCGGCGCCGGCAGGCCTTGAGCGCGCCGCGCGCCGAAGGCCTGGCCTTGGACGACCTGGAGCGGCGTGAACGCGCGGCTGCACGCCGTGCCGCGGTGCAGGCCAAGCAGCGCGAGGCGGCGCAGCGCGTCGCCCCAGCCGCGTCGGCCGCGCTGGCCGCGGCCGCGCCGGCTTCTGCGCCGCGCCAGCCGCCGCCGCCACCCCGGCCGCCCGGGCCCACCGCGGCAGAACGCCAGGCCGACAAGGCCCGGGCCGCCTCTGCGGCTGCCGCCACCGCGCAGCAGCGCGCCGAGGCCGCGCGTGAGCGCCGGGCGCAGGCCGAGGCCACGCAGGCCCGCATCCAGCAGCGCCAGGCCGAACGTGAACGCAGGGGCCGCGTGGCGGCCCCGCTGCCGGTGCCGGCAGCCTCGCGTTGAGATCGGGTGGGTTGGCGCCGCTCCGGCAGGCCCGGCGGGCACGCGTCCGCCGGCCTTTGCGCGTCAGCGCAGCGGGTCGACGCGCGCCAGCGCCAGAGAAAGGTTGTCGCCGCCGCCCCGGGCGCGCTGGCGTGCCTTGCTGATCAGCATCTCGCTGGCCTCGCGCGGAGGCAGGGCGTGCAGGATGGCACCGATCTCCTTCGGGGTGAAGTAGTGCCACAGGCCGTCACTGCAGGCCAGCATGGTGTCGCCGAATTCCAGGCGCTCGATATGCCACAGCGCCACGGGCGGATCGGAGTGCGTGCCCAGGCAGCCCGTGAGCAGGTTGCTCTGCGGGTGCGTGTTGGCGGCCTCTTCGCTGATCTTGCCCTCGTCGACGAGGCGTTGCACGAAGGAATGGTCGACCGTGCGGCGCATCATCTCTGCGCCGCGGAAGTGATACACGCGGGAATCGCCTGCATGCACCACGTCGCACTCCAGCGTGGGCGAGATGCAGAAGGCGGCCACCGTGCTGTGCGGCTCTTCTTCGGAGGTGATGGCCGTCAGCTTGATCATCAGGTGCGACTCCAGGACCACCTGGCGCAGCATCTCGGCAGCGTCGTCTTGCGTGGGCGAGAAGCGTTCGAAGATCTGCCGGCCCGTCATCAGCACCTGGTCGGCGGCCTTGCGCCCGCCGCTCTTGCCGCCCATGCCATCGGCCACCAGGGCCAGCACGGCGCCGGTCACCTTGGGGTGGGCGATGATTTCCACCTGGTCCTGCTGGTAGGCGCGGTCACCGCGGTGCAAGCCGGTGGCGGCACTGAATCTGAACGCTGCGGTGGGGAGGGCCATGTCACGAATATAAACTCGGCTCAGCCCCGCGCCCTGCAGCCATGGACGAGAACCTGCACTCCCCGCAGCGCCGCCTCATCGAGCTGCGCATGGAACACGCCGACCTGGACGACCTCATCGACCGCAACGTGCTCGACAAACCCGGCGACGACCTGGCGCTGCGCCGCCTGAAGAAGCGACGCCTGCTGCTGCGAGACCAGATCGCGCGGCTGGAACTTCAGCTCAGTCCGCCCGAGCCCGCGTGAACGAGCCCCAAGACGGCCTGGCCGAGGCCGTGGCGCGGGCCTTCTCGGCCGACGGGCCGCTGGCCCAGGCCGATCCAGGATTCATCCCCCGCCCCCAGCAAGACGAACTGGCCGCGCACATCGCGCTGGCCTTGCAGCACCGCGGCACTTTGGTGGCCGAGGCCGGCACGGGCGTCGGCAAGACCTTCGCCTACCTGGTGCCGTTGCTGCTGTCGGGCCGGCGCGCGCTGGTGAGCACCGCCACCAAGAGCCTGCAGGACCAGCTCTTCCTGCGCGACCTGCCGCGCCTGGCCGACGCCCTGAAGACGCCGCTGCGCCTGGCCTTGTTGAAGGGCCGTGCCAGCTACCTGTGCCGCTGGCGGCTGCAGCAGGCACAGACCAGCGGCCAGTTGCCCGACCGCTTCGCGCTGCGAGCCCTGAACCGCGTGGCCAGCTGGGCGCAGGCCACGCGCAGTGGCGACCTGGCCGAGATCGAAGGCCTGGATGAGCGCTCGCCCGTCATTCCGCTGGTGACGAGCACGCGCGACAACTGCCTCGGCACCGAGTGCCCCGAGCACCGCGCCTGCCACGTGATGCAGGCGCGCCGCGAGGCCATGGCGGCCGATCTGGTGGTGGTGAACCACCATCTCTTCTTTGCCGATCTCGCGCTGCGCGACAGCGGTGTGGCCGAACTGCTGCCCACGGTGGATGCCGCGGTGTTCGACGAGGCCCACCAGCTGGTGGAAGCCGGCGTGCAGTTCCTCGGCACCACGCTGAGCACCGGCGTGGCGCTCGAACTCGCGCGCGACCTGCTGGCTGCAGGCTTGCAGCACGCACGCGGGCTGCAAGCCTGGGCCGAACTGCAGGCCGGGCTGGAGCGCTGCACGCGTGAGCTGCGCCTGGTGGCCAGCGGCACGCTGCGCGAGGTGCGCGGCACGCTGAAGCTGCGCTGGGAAGAGAGGGCCGACGAACTGCTGGCGCCGCTGCAGGCCCTGGCCGAGGCGGCCCGCGCCGCGGGGGATGCCGCGGCCGCCGTGGCCGAGACCAGCCCCGAGTTCCCGAAGCTCGAGCAGCGCGCGCGCACGCTGGCGCTGCTGGCGGGCCGCTTCGCGCAGGAAGCCGAGCCCGGGCAGGTGCGCTGGATCGACCTGACACCGCAGCAGGCCCGGCTGGTGGAGTCGCCGCTGGACATCCGCGACATGCTGACGCAGCAGCGCGCCGCGTCGCCCAAGGCCTGGGTCTTCACCTCGGCCACGCTGGGCGACGACGACGACCTCAGCTGGTTCACTGCCACCACGGGCCTGGAAGACGCCGTGCGGCTGCGCGTGGGCAGCCCTTTCGACTACGCCGCCCATGCGCGTTTGTGGGTGCCCTCGAAGATGCCCCTGCCCAACGCCCCGGGCCACCCGGCG
Source organism: Rubrivivax rivuli (assembly GCF_004016505.1). Classification (GTDB taxonomy): domain Bacteria; phylum Pseudomonadota; class Gammaproteobacteria; order Burkholderiales; family Burkholderiaceae_C; genus Rubrivivax; species Rubrivivax rivuli. Next base: position 621,658 of record NZ_SACR01000004.1, read on the forward strand.
GCCGTGGGCGCGCTGGCGGCGCGCTGCGCAGCGGCCCTGGGCGGCCGCACCTTCGTGCTCACCACCACCTTGCGGGTGTTGCCGCAGGTGGCGCAGGCGCTGCAGGCCGAGGCCGCCGCGCTGGGGCAAGAGCTCACGGTGCTGGTGCAGGGCAGCGAGCCGCGCCGCGCGCTCTTGCAGCGCTACGGTGACGGCCGCGGCTGCGTGCTGGTGGGGTCGGCGAGCTTCTGGGAAGGCATCGACATGCCCGGCGATGCCTTGCAGTGCGTGCTGATCGACAAGCTGCCTTTCCCGCCGCCGGGCGACCCGCTGGTGGAGGCGCGCGTCAAGCAGTTGCGCGAGGCCGGCAAGAACCCCTTCGAGGCCTACTTCGTGGCCGAGGCTGCGGTCTCGTTGAAGCAGGGGGCCGGCCGCCTCATCCGCACCGAAAGCGACCGCGGCCTGCTCGTGCTGTGCGACCCGCGCATGCGCCAGATGGGCTACGGCCGCCGGCTGATTGCAGCCTTGCCGCCCATGGGGCTGCTGACAGAAGAAAGCCAGGCGCTGGCCTGGCTTCAGGAATTGGCCTGGGCGCACTGAGCGCCGCGGGCGTTGGAGCCCGGCGGCTTCAGTGCCGCGCCATCACCAGAAGCGCCACCAGGGGCGAGCGCTGAGCGCCTTGCCCTGGTTGAGGAAGGCGCTGTCGGGGAAGTTCTTGCGCAGAACGCGCTCGGCGTCGTCGCGCAGGCCCGTGAGTTCCAGCTTGTCGTAGCTCTGCATCATCAGGAACAGCGCTTCTTCGGCCGCCGGTGAACGCTGGAACTCCGACACCGCCTGCTGCGCACGCGCCGCTGCAGCCACATAGGCACCGCGACGGAAGTAGTAGCGCGCCACATGCACTTCGTAGCTGGCCAGCGCGTTGATGATGAAGTTCATGCGCGCTTTGGCGTCACCGGCGTAGCGCGACTGCGGAAACTGGTCGACCAGTTGCTTGAACGACTGGAAGGACTCGCGGGCTGCGCTCTGGTCGCGTTCCGACAGGTCCTGGTTCGCGATCTTGCCCAGCAGGCCGAGGTTCTCGTTGAAGTTGATCACGCCGCGAAGGTACAGCGCGTAATCGAGGGCGGGGCTCGAGGGGTTGAGCTTGATGAAGCGGTTCACCGCAGCCAGGCCTTCGGTGCGTTCGCCGTTGCGCCAGTGCATGTAGGCGGTGTCGAGCTGCGCCTGCTGGCCCAGCAGGGAGCCGGCGGCCAGGCTCTCCACGCGCTCGAGTGTCTTGATGGCGCGCTCGTAGCTGCCCGCAGCCATGTCTTCGCGGGCCTCTTTGTACAATCGTTCCGCGGTGGTGTCGGGCGATTCCTCAACAGGCGTTGAGCCGCATCCGGCCAGTTGCACGGCCACCGCCACCAAGCCCAGCAGCGCAAGGCGCGAGAACTTGGGCCACATCACAGAAAGGCTCATCGAGAAAGGTGCCGGTCGTGCAAGAAGGCGCTGATTATAGGGAGCCGCCCATGCCGCCTCGAGCCGGCTCCGCTGCACCGGCAAGCCTCACGAAGCTGGCTCCCGCCAGCACTGCCGAGCAGTTCCCCGAAGACGCCTCCGAAGACGCCGGAGCGGGCGTCGACAGTCCCGCCGAGGTCCGCACCGGCACCGTGTCCACCGCTCAGCATGGCGAACGGCTCGACAAGGTCCTGGTTGCACTGGCTCCCGAGTTCTCGCGCAGCCACTTGCAGCACCTGCTGGAACTCGGCCATGTGCAGGTCGACGCCGCTGCGGGCGGTGCCGCCTCGCGCCGCATGCGCGCCGGCCAGGCGGTGCAGATCGAACTGGTGCCCACCGACGAAAGCCGAGCCTACCGACCTCAGGCCTTGCCGTTGGTTGTGCTGTACGAAGACGACGACTTGCTGGTCATCGACAAGCCCGCGGGGCTGGTGGTGCACCCGGCACCGGGCAACTGGTCGGGTACCCTGCTCAACGGCCTGCTGGCGCGCCACCCGGGGGCTGCGGCCTTGCCGCGCGCAGGCATCGTGCACCGGCTCGACAAGGACACCTCGGGCGTGATGATGGTGGGCAAGACGTTGCCGGCCGTGACGGCGCTCGTGCGCGACATCGCAGCCCGCCATGTGCACCGCAGCTACCTGGCGCTGGCGCACGGCCTGCCCACGGCCGAGGCCTTCACGGTGGAGGCGCCCATCGGACGCGATCCGTCCGTGCGGGTGCGCATGGCCGTGGTGGGCGGTGGCAAGCCGGCACGCACCGACGTGGCCGTGCTGGCCAACGGCGAGGGCGTGTGCGCGCTGCGCTGCACTTTGCACACTGGGCGCACGCACCAGATCCGCGTGCACCTGGCGCACCGCGGTCACCCGCTGGTGGCCGATGCCCTGTACGGCGGCAAGCCGGCGCTCGGCATGGCCCGCCAGGCGCTGCACGCCACGCATCTCGAACTGGCGCACCCGGTCTCGCGCGCGCCGCTGGCTTTCGATTGCCCGCCGCCGGCCGATTTCGCGCAGGCCTGGCAGAGGGTGTGCGGCTGAAGGCGGCCCGTCGCGAGATCGGGGCTACAATCAAGCGGCTTTCGCAGCGCCGCCGCACGCCAAACGCGTTCCGCGCCTGTTCGACTCGCTGCACCCGCCCGCTGCCGGCACCTCGCCGCACCGGGCCCAATCCGCGCCCCGGCCGCTGCCGGCCTCGCGGCCCCCGACCCTTCGGATGAACTCAAGACCACGGCCCGGGCCGTGGCCGCACCCAGCGCAGGCCATGAACACAGCTGAGGCCAAACGTGTCCTCGAAACGGCGTTGATCTGCGCCAGCGCACCTTTGCCGCTGGCCGAGATGAAGGCCTTGTTCAACCACGAGATCGGCGCCGACACCTTGCGCCGCCTGCTCGACGAACTCGTCAACGACTGGCAGGACCGCGGCGTCGAACTCGTGGCGTTGGCCAGCGGCTGGCGTTTCCAGAGCCGGCCCGAACTGCGGGTGTACCTCGACCGCCTGCACCCCGAGAAGCCGCCGAAGTACTCGCGCGCCGCGATGGAGACACTGGCCATCGTGGCCTACCGCCAGCCCGTGACGCGCGGCGACATCGAGGACATCCGCGGTGTCACCGTCAGCAGCCAGATCGTCAAGCAGCTCGAGGACCGCGGCTGGATCGACGCCATCGGCTATCGCGAGGCCCCAGGCCGGCCGGCCCTGTACGCCACCACGCGCCAGTTCCTGGACGATCTCGGCCTGGCCAGCCTGGACCAGCTGCCGCCGATCGATGGCGCCGAATCGGCCGCACGTTCCTTCGAGGCCCTGGCCCAGGCGCCCGAGTTGCCCGACCTGCTGGAAGGCGCCCAGGCGAGCCTGCCACTGGAGGCCCTGCAGGAGGCTGCAGCCCCGGCGGGCACGTCTGAGGCCCCTGAAGGCGCGCTTTCCGCCGAAGTGCCACCCGCACCACCCCCACAAGACCCGTTGCCGACCGTCGGCACCGACCCCGCGGCCGTTGAAGCCGCACCTTCCACCGTCAACGACAAGCCCGCATGAACCCTTCCGACAACGAGCTGCCCCCGGACACTGGCGCTGGCGCCGGGCCCGAGGCCCCGGCCGACAAGCCCAAGCGCAAGCGCACACCGCGCAAGGTGGCCGAGGCCGCCGATGCCGTCGCGCCCGAGGCTGCAGGCGAGGCCGCACCGCCGCTCGAAGCTGCTGCCGGCGCGCTGCCAGCAAAGCCGCGGCGCAAGCGCAGCGTGGCCGCCGCAGGCCCGGCGGAAGGGGCCGTGGACGCGGTGCAGAGCGCGCCGCCTGTGCCTGCCGAGATGGTGAGCGCGGCTGCGGCGCCGGCAGCCGAAGCCACAGCGGCGGGCCCGGACGAGGGTGGGGCCGGTGGCCCGCCTGCCGAAGCTGGCGCGGACGATGGCCGCCCCGGTGGCCGCCGCGGCCGCAACCGCCGCAGGGGCCGCCGGGGCGGTGCCCGCGACGGTGCCGAGGCCGGCGAGGGCGCTGCCCCGTTGGTGCAGGCCCTGCAGCCCGTGACCGAGGCCTTGTTCGCGCAGGTGCTTTCGGGCGAGTTCGACACCGAACCCGCAGCCGATGGCGATGCCGCCGCTGCACCCGAAACTGCCGCTGCGCCTGTGGCCGAAGCGGCGGCCGACGAGGGCACGGCGCCTGTCGAGCCCCAGGGCGACGGCGAACAGCCGCCCGAAGCCGCCGATGCGGCGGGCGGTGGCGAAGACGGCCAGCCGCGCCGCGTGCTGGCGCCCGAAGCCGACGCGCCCAAGCTGCACAAGGTGCTGGCGCAGGCCGGCGTCGGTTCGCGCCGCGACCTGGAGCAGATGATTGCCGACGGCCGCTTCACCGTGAACGGCGAACGCGCGCACATCGGTCAGCGCGTGAGCTTCGGCGACCGCATCGCTCTCGATGGCAAGCCTGTGCGTTACCGCATCGCGCCGCCGCCGGCGCGCGTGCTGGCGTATCACAAGCCGGCCGGCGAGGTGGTCACGCACGACGACCCGCAGCAGCGCCCCACCGTCTTCCGCCGCCTGCCGCGCCTGCCGCAAGGCAAGTGGCAGAGCGTGGGCCGGCTCGACATCAACACCGAAGGCCTGCTGCTGTTCACCACCTCCGGTGAACTGGCCAACCAGCTGATGCACCCGCGTTTCGGCGTGGAGCGCGAGTACGCCGTGCGCTCGCTGGGCGTGCTGGGCGCAGAAGCCAAGGCCAAGCTGCTGGAAGGTGTGGACATCGACGGCCAGCGCTGTGCCTTCAAGAGCATCGACGACGGTGGCGGCGAAGGCGTGAACCACTGGTACCGCTGCGTCATCACCGAAGGCCGCAACCGCGAGGTGCGCCGCCTGTTCGAGGCCGTGGGCCATGCCGTCAGCCGGCTGATCCGCATCCGCTACGGCAGCGTGGTGCTGCCGCGCGGTCTGAAGCGCGGGGTCTGGGTCGAACTCGACGAAGGCGACCTGCGCAACCTGCGCCGCCTGGCCGGCGTGGCGCGACCTGAACGTACCGACCGCCCCGAGGGCGACGACACGCGGCCGCCCCGCGATGCTGCTGACGGCGAGGGCGGCCGCCGCGACCGCAACCGCCGCGGCGGCAAGGGCCGTGCCGAGCCGCGTGAGGCCCGCCCGCCGATGGGCGACCGGGGCCCGCGCCCCGAGCAGCCGCCGCGTCCGCCGCGCGAGGCCCGGCCGCCGCGCGAGCCGCGTGAACCGCGCCCGCCGCGCGGCGAAGGCGACATCGGTTTCATTCCCAACCCCTTGCAGCAGACCTTCGACAAGCGCGCCATCCAGCAAGAGCGCGCGAAGAAGCGCGAGATCCCGGAAGACGGCCCGATCCCGAACCCGCTGCAGCAGACCTACGACAAGCGTGCGCTGATGCGCGACCGCCAGCCGCAACGCGACATCCCGGAAGACGGCCCGATCCCGAACCCCTTGCAGCAGACCTACGACCGGCGTTTCGCCGGCGGGGGTGGAGGCGGTGGTTTCGGCCCCGGTGGCAGTGCGGCCGGGGGCCAGGGCAAGCGCGGTGGGCGCAACGGCCGTGCCGGCGGCCCCAAGAAGGGCGGCGGTGATCCGAACCGCGTGCCCGATCCGCTGCAGACGGCCGTGGGCTACATCGGCGCCGATGCCTTCCTGCGCAAGGGCAAGGGCGGCGGCGGTGGCGGCCGCGGCGGCCCGCGCCGCCCGAACACCGGCGGTGGCGGCGGCGGTGGTGGGGGCAAGCCCGGCGGCCCGAAGGGCGGCGCCAGGGGTGGACGCAAGGGCGGGCGCTGAACCCGTCCCACATTGGATGGCGTGCCGCGCTCAGGGAGCTGAACACCCCGGGCGCCGCGCTACAATCAAAAGCTTTGCCAAGTCGTTGATTCAGGAGAACTTTTCATCATGGCCATTGAACGCACCCTTTCCATCATCAAGCCCGACGCCGTGGCCAAGAACGTCATCGGCCAGATCTACGCCCGTTTCGAAGGTGCCGGCCTGAAGGTCGTCGCCGCGAAGATGGTGCACCTCTCGCGTGGCGAGGCCGAGGCCTTCTACGCCGTGCACAAGGCACGCCCCTTCTTCAACGACCTGGTCAGCTTCATGATCAGCGGCCCGGTGATGATCCAGGCGCTGGAAGGTGAAGGCGCCATCGCCAAGAACCGCGAGCTGATGGGCGCCACCGACCCGAAGAAGGCCGAGAAGGGCACCATCCGCGCCGACTTCGCCGACAGCATCGACGCCAACGCCGTGCACGGCAGCGACGCGCCCGAGACCGCTGCGGTCGAGATCGCGTTCTTCTTCCCCGGCATGAACGTCTACAGCCGGTAAAACCGCGATGGCCGTCAACCTGCTCGACTTCGATCTCGAGGGGCTGGCGGCCTTCTGCGAAGGACTGGGCGAAAAGCGCTTCCGCGCCGTCCAGCTCTACCGCTGGGTCCACCAGAAGGGCCAGGCCGACTTCGAGCAGATGTCCGACCTGGCCAAGAGCCTGCGAGGCAAGCTCGCCGGTGCCGCCGAAGTGCGCGGCCTGCCGCTGATCAGCGAACACGTCTCCGCAGACGGCACCACCAAGTGGCTGTTCGATGTGGCCGATGGCAACGCGGTCGAGACTGTCTTCATCCCTGAAACCGACCGTGGCACGCTGTGCGTCAGCTCGCAGGCCGGTTGCGCCGTGGGCTGCCGCTTCTGCAGCACGGGGCACCAGGGTTTCAGCCGCAACCTCAGCACCGGTGAAATCATTGCGCAGCTGTGGTTCGCCGAGCACCGCCTGCGCCAGACGCTGGGCCTGAAAGAGGGCGAGCGCGCCATCGACAACGTCGTGATGATGGGCATGGGCGAGCCGCTGCAGAACTACAGCGCGCTCGTGCCGGCGCTGCGCACCATGCTCGACGACCACGCCTACGGCCTGAGCCGCCGCCGCGTGACGGTGTCCACCTCGGGCGTGGTGCCGATGATCGACCGCCTGCGCGACGATTGCCCGGTGGCGCTGGCCGTGTCGTTGCACGCCCCCGACGACACGCTGCGCGATCACCTCGTGCCGCTGAACCGCAAGTACCCGATCGAAGAGCTGCTCGACGCTTGCGTGCGTTACCTCAGCGCCGCGCCGCGCGACTTCATCACCTTCGAGTACTGCATGCTCGATGGCGTCAACGACACGCCCGAGCATGCGCAGGCGCTGGTGAAGCTGCTCAAGACGCGGCTGCCCTGCAAGCTGAACCTGATTCCCTTCAACCCCTTCCCGGCATCGGGTCTGCTGCGTTCGCCGCGCGAGCGCGTGCAGGCCTTCGCACAGGTGCTGCAGGCCGCCGGCATCGTCACCACCGTGCGCAAGACACGCGGTGACGACATCGACGCCGCCTGCGGCCAGCTGGCCGGCGAGGTGCAGGACCGCACGAATGCACGCGACCGCCTGGCGCGCCAGCGCGCCGTGATCCCCATCGTGGCTGGAGGCCCGGCATGAACACGATCTGCACGCGCACCCCGGGGTACCTCCTGGCGCTCTGGCTGGGCCTGGCTGGCTTGATGGGTGGATGCGTCAGCACCACCACCACCACCTCGGGCGCCGAGCCCGCACGCACCCCCAGCGACCCGGCCGACCCCGACAAGCGCGCCCGCGTGCGCCTGGAATTGGCCGCGCTGTACCTGGGCCGGGGCCAGGCTGACACCGCGCTTGAAGAGGTGCAGAAGGCCCTGGCCGCCAAGCCCGACCTGCCCGACGCCTACAACCTGCGTGCCCTGGCGCTGGCCAGCAAGGGCGACAGCCAGCTGGCGGACCAAGCGTTCCAGCGCGCGCTGCAACTCGCCCCGCGCGAGGGCGGCACCATGCACAACTACGGCTGGTTCCTGTGCCAGCAGCAGCGCTGGCCCGAGGCCGAGGCGCAGTTCACCAACGCACTGGCCCAGCCGCAGTACCGCGACGCCACGCGCACGCTGCTGGCCCAGGGCGTTTGCCAGGCGCGTGCCGGCCGCTGGGCCGAGGCCGAGCGCACGCTGTCGCGTTCCTACGAACTCGACCCGGCCAACCCGGTGACGGCCTACAACCTCAGCGACGTGCTGCTGCGCCGCGGCGAGCTGGAGCGCGCGCGCTTCTACATCTCGCGCATCAATGCGCAACCGGAGCTGAGCAGCGCGCAGAGCCTGTGGCTGGCGGCGCGCATCGAGCGGCGTCTGGGCAACCTGCAGGGCGTGCAGGACTTCGGCCGCAAGCTGCAGGAGCGATTCCCGAATTCGCCGGAAGTGCTGCTGTTCGAGAGAGGGCGTTTCGATGACTGAGCCCCAGGCGGGCCCCACGGGAGGCGCCGGCTCGGCCGGTGCGCTGCTGCGCGCCGCGCGCGAACGGCAGGGGCTGCACATCGCCGCGCTGGCAGCGTCGATCAAGGTTTCGCCGCGCAAGCTGGAAGCCCTGGAAGGCGACCGCTACGACGAACTGCCCGACGCGACCTTCACGCGTGCCTTGGCCCAGACGGTGTGCCGATCGCTGAAGATCGATGCCCGCGCCGTGCTCGACCTGATGCCGCCAGCCCCGCTGACCGTGGCCCTCGAACCGGCCCGTGGCGGGCTCAACGCCCCTTTCCGCGACCGGCCGGGGCGCGAGGATCCGGGCCTGGTCGCCGGGGCGGCCCGCAAGCCCATGCTGTGGGCGACCCTGCTGTTCATTTTGGCCGCCTTGGCGGTGATCTTCGTGCCCGGCCATTGGTGGATGGGCCTGCAGGGCGCGCCCGTCGTGGCGCCGGTCGCTGCGCCGGCCTCGGCGCCCCTGGCCCCGGATCTCGCGGCTTCGGCGCCTGTGCTGGCGGCCAGTGGCGCCATGCTGGCGGCTTCGCAGCCCCTCATCGAAACGGTCTTCGCGGCCCAAGGTCCCGAGGCCGCGGCCAGCGAGCCCGCCACGGCGCCTGTCGCCCCGGCTGTCACGGGGCTGGCTGCGCCCAACGCTGCAAGCCCCCCGCCCGTGCCTGCCAACACACCGGCCGTGGCCAGCCTGCTGCAACTGCGCAGCACCGAAGCCAGCTGGGTGGAAGTGCGCGATGGCAACGGGCAGCTGCTGCTCTCGCGCACCGTGCAGCCTGGCGAGACCGTGGGCGTGGACGGCAGCCTGCCGATGCGCCTGGTGATCGGCAATGCCGCCGGCACGCAGCTGGCTTTCCGCGGCCGCCCCTACGACCTGGGGCCGAGCACGCGCGAGAATGTTGCGCGCGTGGAATTGCGCTAGTCCAGCCGGCGCCCGCGAACGCGCCCCCCGAGTGAACGAGACCCTGCCATGAACGCACCCGACGCTGTCGACATCATCGAGGCCGCCTGGCCTGCTCCCCGGCGTTCGCGCCAGGCGCGCGTGGCCTGGGGCGACCACGTCGTCACCATCGGCGGCGACGCGCCGGTGCGCATCCAGAGCATGACGAACACCGACACGGTGGACGCCATCGGCACCGCCATCCAGTGCAAGGAACTGGCGCAGGCCGGCAGCGAGCTGGTGCGCATCACCGTGAACACGCCCGAGGCCGCCGAGGCCGTGCCGCACATCCGCGAGCAGCTCGACCGCATGGGCATCCCGGTGCCGCTGGTGGGTGATTTCCACTTCAACGGCCACCGCCTGCTGACCGAGTTTCCGGCGATGGCGCAGGCGCTCAGCAAGTACCGCATCAACCCCGGCAACGTGGGCAAGGGCGACAAGCGCGACCGCCAGTTCGCGATGATGGTGGAGGCCGCCGCCAAGTACGACAAGGTGGTGCGCATCGGCGTGAACTGGGGCAGCCTCGACCAGGAACTGCTGGCCGAGCTGATGGACCAGAACGCCAAGCGCGCCGTGCCGCTGGATGCGAAGCAGGTGATGTACCAGGCCCTGGTGCAGAGCGCGCTGAGCTCGGCCGACTACGCACGGGAAATCGGCCTGAACCCCGACAACATCATCATCAGCTGCAAGGTCAGCGGCGTGCAGGACCTGATCAGCGTCTACCGTGCGCTGGCCAAGCGCTGCGACTACGCGCTGCACCTCGGCCTCACCGAAGCCGGCATGGGCACCAAGGGCACGGTGGCCAGCGCCACGGCCTTGTCCATCCTGCTGCAGGAAGGCATCGGCGACACCATCCGCGTGAGCCTGACGCCGCAGCCCGGCGAGGCGCGCACGCAGGAGGTGGTGGTGGCTGCCGAGATCCTGCAGAGCCTGGGCCTGCGCAGCTTCAACCCCAGCGTCACCGCCTGCCCGGGCTGCGGCCGCACGACCAGCACCACCTTCCAGGAGCTGGCCAAGCAGATCGACGACTTCCTGCGCGCGCAGATGCCGGTGTGGAAGACCAAGTACCCGGGCGTGGAGACGATGAAGGTGGCCGTGATGGGCTGCATCGTCAACGGCCCGGGCGAGAGCAAGCACGCCGACATCGGCATCAGCCTGCCGGGCACGGGCGAGGCCCCGGCCGCGCCGGTGTACATCGATGGCGAGAAGGCCATGACGCTGCGCGGCGAGGGCATCGTCCACGAGTTCCACCAGATCGTCGAGGACTACATCGCGAAGCGATTCGGAACCGCGACGGCTGCGCATTGACGCTGCCGCCCCTGCGCCCGCCCGCCCCTCGAACCACTCCGGCGCAACACAGCGCCGTCCCTTCTCATGGCTGAAAAACTCACCGCCGTCAAAGGCATGAACGACATCCTGCCCGCCGACTCGGCGCGCTGGGAGTGGTTCGAAGACACCGTGCGACGCGTGATGGCGCGTTACGGCTACCGCGGGCTGCGCACGCCCATCGTCGAGCCCACCGCACTGTTCGTGCGCGGGCTGGGCGAGGTGACCGACATCGTCGAGAAGGAGATGTATTCCTTCGAAGACAGCATGAATGGCGACCGCCTCACGCTGCGCCCCGAGGCCACGGCCGGCATGGTGCGCGCGATCAACGAGCACAACGCGCTCTACAACGGCCCGCTGCGCGTCTGGCAGATGGGCCCGATGTTCCGCCACGAGCGCCCGCAGAAGGGCCGCTACCGGCAGTTCCACCAGCTGGACGTTGAAGCCTTCGGCCACGCCGGGCCGGATGTCGATGCCGAGCTCATCCTGATGGTGCGCGCGCTGTGGCGCGAGCTGGGCCTGAAGGAAGGCAGCGACGTCACGCTGGAGATCAACAGCCTGGGCCAGCCGGAGGAGCGCAAGGCGCACCGTGCCGCGCTCATCGCCTACCTCGAAGCGAACGCCGGGCAGCTGGACGAAGAAGCCAAGCGCCGCCTGCACAGCAACCCGCTGCGCATCCTGGACACCAAGAACCCCGCGATGCAGGCGCTGGTGGACGCCGCGCCGCGCTTGATGGATTTCCTGGGCGAGGCCTCGCTGGCTCACTTCAACGCGCTGCGCGCGGTGCTGGACGCTGCCGGCCTGGCCTACCGCGTGAACCCGCGGCTGGTGCGCGGCATGGATTACTACAACCTCACCGTCTTCGAGTGGGTCACGCCGCACCTGGGCTCGCAGGCCACGGTGTGCGGTGGCGGCCGCTACGACCAGCTGATCGAGCAGCTGGGTGGCAAGCCCGCGCCCGGCGTGGGCTTCGGCCTGGGGATCGAACGCCTGCTGCTGCTGCTGGAAGCGCTGGAGCTGCAGCCGCCGCCGGCCGCGCCCGACGCCTACGCCGTGGTGCCCGATCTCGCCGCCCTGCCGCAGGTGATGCCGCTGCTGGAGACCCTGCGCGCGCAGGGCCTGGCCGTGGTGCTCAACGGCGGCGGGGGCAGCATGAAGAGCCAGTTCAAGAAGGCCGATGCCAGCGGTGCGCGCTGGGCGCTGGTCTTCGGTGCCGACGAGCTCGCGCGCGGTGAAGTCGCTCTCAAGCCGCTGCGCGATGCCGCGGCTGCGCAGAGCAGCCGTTCTCTGGCCGAGGCTGCCGCCTGGGCCGGCGAACTGCGCAACGCATAATCCCGCACTCTTTTTTCCCTTCAGAAACGGGCGCCCCGCACCCATGGCCACACAACTCGACCTGCAAGAGCAGGAGCAACTCGACGCGCTCAAGTCGTTCTGGAAGAAGCAGGGCAACCTGATCACCTGGACCCTCGTGCTGGTGCTGGGCGGTTTCGCCGCCTGGAACGGCTGGAACTTCTGGCAGCGCGACCAGGGCGTGAAGGCCGGCGCGATGTTCGAGGAACTCGACCGCGCAGCGGCCGCCGGTGATGCCGAGAAGACGGCGCGCGTCTTCGCCGACATGCGCCAACGCTTCCCGAAAGCGCCTATCACCCAGCAGGGCGGCCTCACGGCCGCCAAGGTGCAGGTCGACAAGGGCCAGTCCGATGCCGCCAAGGCCAGCCTGACCTGGGTCGCCGAGAACGGCGTCGAAGACGAGATGCGCACCATCGCGCGTCTGCGTCTGGCCGCCGTGCTGGCCGATGCCAAGCAGTTCGACGAAGGCCTGAAGGTGCTGGACGCCGCCACCGCACCCGAGTTCACGGCGCTGGTGGCCGACCGGCGCGGCGACCTCTTCATGGCCCAGGGCAAGAAGGCGGAGGCACGCACCGCCTGGCAGGCTGCCTACGCCGCGATGGACCCCAAGCTCGACTACCGCCGCTTGGTCGAGGCCAAGCTCGGTTCGATCGGTGCGGCCCCTGGCGCCGCACCCGCCGCGGCGGCGTCTGCGGCTTCCGGGGCTTCGAAGTGATGGCGCTGATGCGTTCATCGTGGCAGCGTTGGCTGGGCGCCGCGGGCGTGGTGCTGATGTTGGCCGGCTGCGCCGCTGACAAGCCCAAGCCCACGCCCCTGGAGCCGGTGGCGGCCAAGATCTCGGCGCGCCAGGTCTGGTCGGCCAGCATCGGCAGCATCAACTTTCCGATGGTGCCCACGGTGCAGGGCGGCGTGTTCTTCGTCGCCAGTGGCGGTGAGGTGCGTGCGCTGAAGGCCGAAGACGGTGGCGAACTCTGGCGCGCCAGCGCAGGCGGCGCCATCGCCGCCGGCGTGGGCAGCGACGGCCGCTACACCAGCGTGGTGACGCGCGGCAACGAGGTCGTCACCTTCGACAACGGCCGCGAGGTCTGGCGCAAGCGTGTGCCCTCGGCCGTGGTGACGCCGCCTTTCGTGGGCGGTGAGCGTGTGTTCGTGATGGGTGTCGACCGTGCCGTTCACGCCTTCGACGCGCTGGACGGTCGCCGCCTGTGGGTCTACAGCAAGCCGGGCGACGCGCTGACGCTGGCCCAGGCCAGCGTGGTGACGGCCTTCCGCAACAGCCTGCTCGTGGCCCAGGGGCAGCGCCTCACTGCGCTCGACCCGCTGCGCGGCACGGTGCTCTGGGAGGTGCCGCTGGCCTCGCCGCGCGGCACCAACGAGGTGGAGCGCCTGGCCGATCTCATCGGACCGATGGTGCGCGTGGGCGATCGCGTCTGCGGCCGTGCCTTCCAGTCGGCCGTGGGCTGTGCCGACGCCGCGCGTGGCGCCTTGCTCTGGTCGCGCAACAACGCGGGTGCGCAGGCCGTGGCGAGCAACGCCGAGCTGGTGATCGGCGCCGACGCCAGCGACCGCATCACCGCCTGGCGTGCCAGCACGGGCGACGTGGCCTGGCAGAGCGAGAGATTGCTCTACCGCGGCCTGGGTGGCGCTCTGGCCGTGGGCCCGAGCGTTGTGTTCGGCGACGAGCAGGGCTATCTCCACTTCATGGACGCCGCTACTGGCGAACCGCAACTGCGCCTGCAGCCGGGTAGCAAGGGGGTGCTGGGCGCGCCCGTTCTCTCCGGCACGACCATGCTCGTCATCGCGCGCGACGGCGGGCTCTACGCCTTCCGCCCGAACTGAAGGCCGCCCCTTGAAACCCGTCATCGCGCTCGTCGGGCGGGCCAACGTCGGCAAGTCGACGTTGTTCAACCGCATCACAAAGAGCCGCGACGCCATCGTCGCCGACTACGCCGGCCTCACGCGCGACCGCCACTACGGCGACGCGCGCCTGGGTGCGCAGGAGTTCATCGTCGTCGACACCGGCGGCTTCGAGCCCGACAAGCCCACCGGCGTGGTGGCCGAGATGGCCAAGCAGACACGCCAGGCCGTGGCCGAGGCCGACGTGGTGATCTTCGTGGTCGACGTGCGCGCGGGCCTTTCGGCGCAAGACCACGACATCGCCAAGTTCCTGCGCACGCAGCACAAGCGCGTGCTGCTGGCCGTGAACAAGGCCGAGGGCATGCAGGAATCGCCGCTGCTGGCCGAATTCCACGAGCTCGGGCTGGGCGAACTGCACCCCATCTCGTCGGCGCACGGGCAAGGCATCCGCAGCCTGCTGGAAGCGGCGCTGGAAGGCTTCACGCCTGAAGAAGACGAGTTCGGCTCGGGCCCCGACGACGAACAGCGCCCCATCCGCCTGGCCGTCTGTGGCCGCCCCAACGTCGGCAAGAGCACGCTGATCAACGCCTGGCTGGGCGAAGAGCGGCTGGTCGCCTACGACCAGCCCGGCACCACGCGCGACGCCATCCAGGTGCCTTTCGAGCGGGAAGGGCGGCGCTTCACGCTGATCGACACCGCCGGCCTGCGCCGCAAGGGCAAGGTCTTCGAGGCGATCGAGAAGTTCTCGGTCGTCAAGACGTTGCAGGCCATTGCAGACGCCAACGTCGTGCTGCTGCTCATCGACGCCACCCAGGGCGTGAGCGAGCAGGACGCGCACATCGCCGGCTACATCCTGGAAAGCGGCCGCGCGGTGGTGATCGCCATCAACAAGTGGGACGCCACCGACGACTACCAGCGCCAGACGCTGCAGCGCAGCATCGAGAGCCGGCTGACCTTCATGAAGTATGCGCCGGTGCTGCACATCTCGGCGCTGAAGCGCGCAGGGCTCTCGGCGGTGTGGAAGGCGCTGCTGTCAGCGCATGCCTCGGCCACGCTGAAGATGAGCACCCCGGCGCTCACGCGTCTGGTGCACGAGGCGGCCGAGCACCAGGCGCCGCGCCGCGACGGGCGCTTCCGCCCCAAGATGCGCTACGCGCACCAGGGCGGCATGAACCCGCCGGTGGTCGTGATCCACGGCACTTCGCTCGACCGCGTGCCCGACAGCTACAAGCGCTACCTGGAAAGTCGCCTGCGCGAACACTTCAAGCTCGTGGGGACACCCATCCGCATTGAAATGCGTTCTGCGGCCAATCCTTTCGACGAAAAGGCCTCCTGAGCGGAACCTCGGGCGGCCAGGGGAACCCAATGGCCGTAGCTCGCTACAGGCCGCAGGCCCTGTGATAACGTGAACCCCTCGTCGACTTCAACACGGAGAATATCGTGAGCAACAAAGGCCAACTTCTGCAGGACCCCTTTCTGAACCTGCTGCGCAAAGAGCATGTGCCCGTGTCCATCTACCTGGTCAACGGCATCAAGCTCCAAGGCCACATCGAGTCGTTCGACCAGTACGTGGTGCTGCTTCGCAACACCGTGACGCAGATGGTCTACAAGCACGCGATCTCCACCGTGGTGCCCAGCCGGGCCGTGAATTTCCACGCCAACGAACCGGGCGAGCAGGCCTGAGCGGCCGGCACGACGCAGCCGCCACCTTGAGTTCCGCCGAACCCACCGCCGGCCGCCGCGGCGACGAGCCTACGCGGGCGGTGCTCGTCGGCGTGGACGTCGGCGGGTCAGCGCATTTCGACCCCACCCTCGACGAATTGGCTTTGCTGGCCGAATCGGCCGGTGACATGGCGGTGGCCCGCGTGACGGCCAGGCGCCGAGCGCCCGACCCGGCACTTTTCGTCGGCAGCGGCAAGGCCGACGAGATCAAGGCATTGGTGGCCGCCACAGCAGCCCACGGCGTGATCTTCGACCAGGCCTTGAGCCCGGCGCAGCAGCGCAACCTCGAACGCCACATCGGCGTGCCGGTGGCCGACCGCACGGCGCTCATCCTCGACATCTTTGCCGACCGCGCGCAAAGCCATGAGGGCAAGCTGCAGGTGGAACTGGCGCGCCTGCAGTACATGGCCACGCGCCTGGTCGGCCGCTGGAGCCACCTGGAGCGCCAGCGCGGCGGCATCGGCACGCGCGGCGGCCCGGGTGAAGCGCAGATCGAACTCGACCGCCGCATGATCGGCGACCGCATCAAGAGCGTGAAAGAGCGCCTGGAGAAGGTCAAGCGCCAGCGCGGCACCCAGCGCAAGGCCCGCGAGCGCCGCGGCACGTTCCGTATCTCCTTGGTCGGCTACACCAATGCCGGCAAGAGCACGCTGTTCAACACCCTGACCAAGGCCAAGGCCTACGCCGCCGACCAGCTTTTCGCCACGCTGGACACCACCACGCGTTCACTCTGGCTGGGAGAGGCGCAGGCTTCGGTGTCGCTGTCCGACACCGTGGGCTTCATCCGCGACCTGCCCCACAAGCTGGTGGAAGCCTTCCGCGCCACGCTGCAAGAGGCCGCCGAGGCCGACCTGCTGCTGCATGTCATCGACGCAGCCAGCCCGCTGCTGGCCGAGCAGCAGGCCGAGGTGGAGCGTGTGCTGGAAGAGATCAGCGCCGATGGCGTGCCTCAATTGCTGGTCTACAACAAGTGCGACCTGCTCGAAGATTCGCAGCAGTCGCGCGAGGTGGCCGACTGGATCGAGGCCCACCCCGGTGTACGCCGCCGGCGTGTCTTCGTCAGCGCCCGCACCGGGCAGGGCCTGGAAGCCTTGCGCCAGGCCATCGCAGAGATCGCGCTGGAGCACTTGAACGCTTCGGCGCGCACCCCAATTCCGACCTTGCCCGATGGCTCCCCCGTCATCGCCCCGCTCGCCGGCTCCGCGCCGGCAGCCGCCCACTGAAGACAGCCTGGACCGCACCCGCATGCGTCAAGCCCACCAACCCCCCTTCGCCGAGCGTCTGAGCGACCTCGCCGCCGCCTCGCGTGCGCTGCTGGCAGGCTTGCTGCCGGGCCGCCGTGCAAGCGCCGCTGGCGCCCAGGACGGCCTCAGCTACAACAACCGCAACGACGGACCGCCCGACCTCGACGAACTCTGGCGCGACTTCAATCGCAAGCTCAGCGGCCTGTTCGGCGGCAAGCCCGGTGCCCCGCCGCCCGGGCGTGGCGGCAATGAGGGGCCCGGCGGTGGCAGCCCCTTCCAACCCGACATGAAGAGCGCCGGCATCGGCGTCGGGCTGATCGCCGTGGTGGCGGCGCTGATCTGGCTGGGCAGCGGTTTCTTCATCGTGCAGGAAGGCAACCGCGCCGTCGTCACCACCTTCGGCAAGTACAGCAGCACGCTGGACGCCGGTTTCCAGTGGCGGCTGCCCTTCCCGGTGCAGGCACACGAGATCGTGGCCGTGTCTCAGCTGCAGTCGGTGGACGTGGGCCGCAACAGCGTGGTGCAGGCCACGGGCCTGAAGGATTCGTCGATGCTCACGCAGGACGAGAACATCGTCGACATCCGGTTCACCGTGCAGTACCGCCGTGCCGATGCGCGCGCCTACCTGTTCGAGAACAACCGCCCTGACGAAGCCGTGGTGATGGCCGCCGAATCCGCCGTGCGCGAGATTGTCGGCAAGAGCCGCGTCGACCAGGTGCTTTACGAGCAGCGCGACGCCATCGCGGCCGATCTGGTGAAGTCGATCCAGGCGCAGCTCGACCGCCTGAAGGCCGGCATCGTGGTGGCCAACGTCAACATGCAGAACGTGCAGGTGCCCGAGCAGGTGCAGGCCGCCTTCAACGACGCCTTCAAGGCCGGTGCCGACCGCGACCGCTTCAAGAACGAAGGCCAGGCCTACGCCAGCGACGTCATTCCGAAGGCGCGCGGTACGGCCAGCCGCCTTCTGGAAGAAGCCGAGGGCTACCGCGCCCGCGTGGTGGCGCAGGCCGAAGGTGATGCGCAGCGTTTCCGTTCGGTGCTCACCGAGTACCAGAAGGCGCCCGCCGTCACACGCGACCGCCTGTACCTGGAGACCATGCAGCAGGTCTACAGCAACGTCACGAAGGTGATGGTCGACAGCAAGGCAGGCTCGAACCTGCTCTACCTGCCCCTGGACAAGCTGCTGCAGCAAAGCGGTGCCACCACGCCCGCCGCCGGCCCTGCCACCGCGGTGGCGCCGACGCCGTCGCTCGTCGATCCCACAGGCACCCAGAGTGTCGACATCCGCTCCCGCGACGGCACGCGTTCGCGTGACCGCGAAGGCCGGTGAGAGGAGCCCAGAACATGAACCGCATCGCACTCATCGTCGCCGGCGCCCTCGCGGCCCTCTTCATTGCCAGCAGCACGCTCTTCGTCGTCGACCAGCGCCAGGTGGGCGTGGTCTACGCGCTGGGTGAGATCCGCGAGGTCATCACCGAGCCGGGCCTGAAGTTCAAGCTGCCGCCACCGTTGCAGAACGTGGTGTTCCTCGACAAGCGCGTGCAGACGCTTGACAGCCCCGAGACCCGGCCCATCTTCACCGCCGAGAAGAAGAGCCTGGTCATCGACTGGCTCGTGAAGTGGCGCATCTCTGACCCGCGCCAGTTCATCCGCAACAACGGTGCCGACTTCCGCAACCTCGACAGCCGCCTGGCACCCGTCGTGCAGGCCGCGTTCAACGAAGAGATCACCAAGCGCGACGTGCGCGGTGTGCTGGCCACCGAGCGCGAGAAGGTGATGGGCGACGTGCAGAAGCGCCTGGCCGACGAGGCCAAGTCCTTCGGCATCGAGATCCTGGACGTGCGCATCAAGCGCGTGGACTTCGTTGCCGACATCACCGATTCGGTCTACCGGCGGATGGAGTCCGAGCGCAAGCAGGTGGCCAACGAGCTGCGTTCGCAAGGTGGCGCCGATGGCGAGAAGATCCGCGCCGATGCCGACCGCCAGCGCGAAGTGATCATCGCCGAGGCCTACCGAGACGCGCAGAAGATCAAGGGTGAGGGCGATGCGAAGGCGTCGGCGCTGTATGCCGAGGCCTTCGGCCGCGACCCGCAGTTCGCCCAGTTCTACCGCAGCCTGGAGGCCTACCGGGCCACCTTCCGCAGCAAGAGCGACATGATGGTGCTCGACCCCAGCGGCGACTTCTTCCGCGCCATGCGCAACGGCTCGCCGCCGGCCGGCAACGCACGCTGAACCTGCCCCGGCCGGAGCGTCCCGGCCGGTACAATGCCGGTTTCAACACCGGTGCTTTTCATGCTCTCTGCTTGGCTGCTGCCAGAGCACATCGCCGATGTCCTGCCAGCGCAGGCTCGGCGTGTGGAAGACCTGCGCAGGGCGATGCTCGACCGGGCGCGCGGCTACGGTTTCGAGCTGGTCATCCCGCCCCTGCTTGAGCACCTGGAATCGCTGCTCACCGGCACGGGCCGCGAACTCGACCTCAAGACCTTCAAGCTGGTGGACCAGGCCAGCGGGCGCATGCTCGGCGTTCGCGCCGACACCACGCCTCAGGCTGCGCGCATCGATGCCCACCTGCTCAACCGCGACGGCGTCACGCGCCTGTGCTACTGCGGCCCGGTGCTGCACACGCGGCCGGCTGGCCTGTCGGCCACGCGCGAACCGCTGCAATTCGGTGCCGAGATCTTCGGCCACGCCGGCCTGGAAGCCGATCTCGAAGCCGCCGAGCTGGCCTTGGATTGCCTGCAGGCTGCGCGCGCCGAGCCGCTCGTCATCGACCTGGCCGACGCCCGCGTGCTGCGCGGCGTGCTCGCAGGCGTGCCGTTGGACGCGGCGCAGCTGCAGGACGTGGTGCAGGCCCTGTCGGAGAAGGACGCCGCTGCGCTGGCCGAGTTGACGCAGAAAGCCCCGGCCGAAGCCCGCGACGCCCTGCGCGCCTTGCTGCGCCTCTTCGGCGGAGACGAAGTCATCGAAGCCGCGCGGCGCGAGCTCCCTCAGCGGCCCTTGATCACGCAGGCGCTCGACCAGCTGCAGTGGCTGGCCCGCCACCTGCGCGCAGCCTATCCGGGCCTGCGCATCGGCTTCGATCTCTCGGACATGAGCGGCTACGCCTACTACAGCGGTGCACGTTTCGCGGTGTACGGCGCGGGCAGCAGCGATGCGCTGGCCCGTGGTGGTCGCTATGACGAGGTGGGGGCCGTCTTCGGCCGCAACCGCCCGGCCGTGGGTTTCAGCCTCGACCTCAAGGCCCTGGCCGAGGTGGGCAGCCCACCGCCGCTGCCGGCGGCCATCCGCGCGCCCTGGGGCGACGACCCGGCCCTGCGCGCCGCCGTGCGCCAGCTGCGCGAGCAAGGCGAAACCGTGCTCGCCCTGCTGCCAGGCCACGAGCTCGAAACGCAGGCCTTCGACTGCGACCGCGAGCTGGTGCAGGTGGCCGGCCAGTGGGTGCTGCGCGCGCTGCCGAACTGACACAGACACGAACTCTCTGAAGGACCGCTTTGAACATGCAATCAGCCATCCGGCCCACCGCCGGCCGCAACGTGGTGGTGGTCGGCACCCAGTGGGGTGACGAAGGCAAGGGCAAGATCGTCGACTGGATGACCGATCACGCCCAGGGCGTGGTGCGTTTCCAGGGCGGCCACAACGCCGGCCACACGCTGGTGATCGCCGGCCGCAAGACGGCGCTGCAGCTCATTCCCAGCGGCGTGATGCGCGAAGGCGTGGCCTGCTACATCGGCAACGGCGTGGTGGTCGACCCGGCGCACATGCTGGGCGAGATCGCGCGCATCGAGGCCCTGGGCATCGACGTGCGTTCGCGCCTCTTCCTGTCGGAAGCCTGCCCGCTGATCCTGCCTTTCCACGTGGCGCTGGACAGTGCGCGCGAAGGCCGCCGCGAAAGCAGCGGCAGCGGCAAGATCGGCACCACGGGCAAGGGCATCGGCCCGGCCTATGAAGACAAGGTCGCGCGCCGCGCGTTGCGCGTGCAGGACCTGAAGCACCCGCAGCGCTTCGAGAACAAGCTGCGCGAGTTGGTGGAACTGCACAACACCGAGCTGGCCTACCTGGGCGGCGCGCCCCTGGACTGGCAGCCGATGCTGGACGGTGCCCTGCAAGCCGCGGAGCAGTTGCGCCCGCTGATGGCCGACGTGGGCTACCGCCTCTACAACGCCCATGCCGCTGGCCAGAACCTGCTGTTCGAGGGTGCGCAAGGCACGCTGCTCGACATCGATCACGGCACCTACCCCTACGTCACCAGCAGCAACTGCGTGGCCGGCAACGCCGCCGCCGGCTCTGGCGTGGGCCCGGGCATGCTGCATTACGTGCTGGGCATCACCAAGGCCTACACCACGCGCGTGGGCGGCGGGCCTTTCCCCACCGAACTGAGCCTGGAAGAGGGCGTGGGCCACCACCTCAGCACCGTGGGTCAGGAGCGGGGCACCGTCACCGGCCGCGCGCGCCGCTGCGGCTGGCTGGACGCTGCGGCGCTCAAGCGCAGCATCATCATCAACGGCGTCTCGGGCCTGTGCATCACGAAGCTCGACGTGCTGGACGGCCTGCCCGAGATCAAGATCTGCACCGGCTACAAGCTCGGCGGCCAGATGCTCGATGTGCTGCCCATGGACGCCGACGAGATCAGCGCCTGCGAGCCGGTGTACGAGACGCTGCCGGGCTGGAGCGACACGACCGCCGGCCTCACGAACTGGGAGCAACTGCCGGTGAACGCCAAGCGCTACCTGGAACGCATGCAAGCCCTCATCGGCGCGCCCATCGACATGGTCTCCACCGGCCCCGACCGCGTGCACACCATCCTGCTGCGCCACCCCTTCCGCGCCTGAGGCGCCACACCCCTACACGAACCCCCTGCGAGGAGAAAACCAGCATGCTCACTGACGACGGCAAGCACCTGTACGTGTCTTGGGACGAGTACAACCTGTTGACCGAGAAGCTGGCGCTGAAGGTGCACGACTCGGGCTGGCAGTTCGACCAGATCCTGTGCCTGGCCCGCGGCGGCATGCGCCCGGGCGACGTGCTCTCGCGCGTGTTCGACAAGCCGCTGGCCATCATGAGCACCAGCAGCTACCGCGCCGAGGCCGGCACCATCCAGGGCCGGCTCGACCTGGCCAAGTACATCACCATGCCCAAGGGCGAACTCGCCGGGCGTGTGCTGCTGGTGGACGACCTGGCCGACACCGGTGTGACGCTGAAGGCGGTGGTGGAACGGCTGCGCGGCATGCCGGCGATCAGCGAACTGCGCGCCGCAGTGATCTGGGTGAAGGGCGTGTCGACCTACGTGCCGGACTACTACGTGGACATGCTGCCCACCAGCCCCTGGATCCACCAGCCCTTCGAAGAGTACGACGGCATGCGGCCCGACGCGCTGGCGAAGAAGTTCACGGTCTGAACACCGCCCTTGCCAAGCCCCCGCTGCAGACCCTGCCCCGGCAGGCTGCCGGGGGCTTTGTTGTTTCTGCTCGGGCCGAACGGCAGGCCAGGGGCCCCGCCGTGCAGGCTTTGCGAAGAATCGCGCGCAGAATTGAAAAAGCCACCGTGTCTTTCAACACGGTGGCTTCTCAGATTTGGTGCCCAGAAGAGGACTCGAACCTCCACGCCGTTAAGCGCTAGTACCTGAAACTAGTGCGTCTACCAATTCCGCCATCTGGGCGCTTCAGGAAAGAAAAGGACTATACCATCAAAAAAGAGAACAACGCAAGCGGCCTGGCCCTCATGGGCGAATACGAAGGCCGCGTCGAAGGTCATCGCGACGGTCACGGTTTTGTCGTGCCCGACAACGGTGATGCCGCCATCTATCTGGCGCCGCAAGAGATGCGCAGCGTGCTGCACAAGGACCGCGTGCGCGTGCGCGTGCTGCGCTACGACCGCAAGGGCCGGCCCGAGGGACGCGTGCTCGACATCATCGAGCGCCGCAAGACGCCGATCATCGGCCGCCTGCTGCACGAAGGCGGGCAGTGGCTGGTGGCGCCGGAAGACAGCCGCTACGGCCAGGACATCCTCATCCCCAAGAACGCCACCGCGCAGGCCGCGGTGGGGCAGGTGGTGTCGGTCGAACTGACCGAGCCGCCTTCGCTGCACTCGCAGCCCGTGGGCCGCGTGGCCGAGGTGCTGGGCGAGATCGACGACTCGGGCATGGAGATCGAGATCGCGGTGCGCAAGTACGAGGTGCCGCACCTCTTCAGCCCCGAGACGCTGGCGCAGGCCGCAGCGCTGCCCGAAAAGCTGCGCGCGGTCGACCGCAAGCAGCGTGTGGATCTCACCGACGTGGCACTGGTCACCATCGACGGCGAAGACGCGCGCGACTTCGACGATGCCGTCTATGCCGAGCCCTACAAGCGCGGCCGCGGCAAGACGGCTTTCGAGGGCTGGCGCCTGCTGGTGGCCATCGCCGACGTCAGCCACTACGTGAAGCCTGGCGAGCCGCTGGATGAAGACGCCTACGAGCGCGCCACCTCGGTCTACTTCCCTCGCCGCGTGATCCCCATGCTGCCGGAAAAGCTCAGCAACGGCCTGTGCTCGCTGAACCCGCAGGTCGAGCGCCTGTCGATGGTGTGCGACATGCTGGTGGACACGCAGGGCCGCATCGAGGCCTACCAGTTCTACCCCGCGGTGATCTGCTCGCACGCGCGGCTGACCTACACCGAAGTGACGGCCGTGCTGGCCAACACACGCGGCCCGGAGGCGCATGCGCGGGCCGATCTGGTGCCGCACCTGCTGCACCTGCACGAGGTCTACCGCGCTTTGCTCAAGCAGCGCGCGCTGCGGGGCGCGGTGGATTTCGAGACCACCGAGACGCAGATCGTCTGCGACGAAGCCGGCCGCATCGAGAAGATCGTGCCGCGCACGCGCAACGAGGCGCACCGCCTCATCGAAGAAGCCATGCTCGCGGCCAACGTCTGCGCGGCCGAGTTCATCGCGCAGGCCGAGCACCCCAGCCTCTACCGCGTGCACGAAGGCCCCACGCCCGAGAAGCGCGTGGCGCTGCAGGCCATGCTGCGTTCGCTGGGCGTGAGCGCCTCGTTGAGCGACGACCCCACGCCGGGCGAGATCCAGGCCATCGCGCAGGCGGTGCAGGGCCGACCCGATGCGACGCAAATCCACACGCTGCTGCTGCGCTCGATGCAGCAGGCCATCTACACCGTGCACAACAGCGGCCACTTCGGGCTGGCCTACCCGGCCTACACGCACTTCACCAGCCCCATCCGCCGCTACCCCGACCTGCTGGTGCACCGCGTCATCAAAGCCACGCTGGCGGGCAAGCGTTACCACCTCGCGGCCAGCGCCAAGACGCGCAAGCCCGAGCTGCGCAAGGGTGGCAAGCTGGGCAGGCCGGCCAAGCCCATGACGCAGGAGATGGAGCTGTGGGAAGCCGCCGGCGGCCATTGCAGCGCCAACGAACGCCGCGCCGACGAGGCCAGCAAGGATGTCGAGGCCTGGCTGAAGTGCCGCTACATGCGCGAGCACCTGGGCGAGGAGTACTCGGGCACCGTCAGCTCGGTGGCGAGCTTCGGGCTCTTCATCACGCTGGACGGCTTGTACGTCGAAGGCCTGGTGCACATCACCGAACTCGGTGGCGAGTACTACCGCTACGACGAGGCCCGCGGTGAACTGCGCGGCGAGCGCACCGGCATCCGCTACGCCGTGGGCGCGCGTGTGCGCGTGCAGGTCAGCCGGGTTGATCTCGACGGCCGCAAGATCGACTTCCGCATGGTGCGCGAGGGCGAGGCCGAGCGCCTGCTGGCGCGCGGCGAACGCGCGCGGCCCGCGGGCTTGCCGGCCGGTGCCAGTGCAGAGGAAGCCCTGGCCGCGGTGCGTGAGGCCGACCGCCAACACAAGCGGGCCGCCAAGGTGGCGAAGTCGTCGCGGCCGGGCAAGTCAACGCCCTTGGCGGCATCGGCCGGGCCGGGCGCCCGGCCGGGCAAGCTGGAACGGACCTTGCCCGTGGCGCTTGCGGGCAGTGCCGAAGCGCCGCGCCGCTCGCGCAAGCCCGGCCCTCAACGGCCGGCGCCCAAGCCGCGCTCGCGGCGTTGACCAAGTGCCGCTCAGGCGGCGGCGCCCTCAGGCGATGAGCTTCTCCAGCAGCGCGATGAGCTGCTGGCGCTCTGCCGCGCTCAAGCGGCGCGACAGTTCAGCCTCGTAGGCCGCGTGCCGCTCGCGCAGCGTGTCGAGCATGGCGCGGCCGCTGGCCGTGAGCACGAGCGAATAGCGTCGGCGGTCGGCCGGCACCGCCATGCGGCGGATGAAGCCCGAGGCCTCCAGGGCGTCGATCAGCTTCATCACGCTCGGGCCAGCCACGTCCAGGCGCTTGGCCAGCGTGGCCTGGTTGATCTCGGGCTCGGTGGCGATGATGGACAGCGCCGTCAACCGGGCCGGCGAAAGCTCCAGCGCGCCGAGGTTCTCGAAGAAGAGCTCGTAGGCCCGCACCTGTGCTCGGCGCAGCAGGTAGCCCAGGGAGTCTTCACGCAGGTCGAAGGACGGTGGCACGCCCGCGGCGTTCGCGCTGCTGCGCGCGCTGGCCGGGGCGGTCTTCTTGGAGCTGGCCATTCAGGGCATTGTAGGCAGCGCTTGCGCGGCACCGTGCAGTTCGAAGCGGGCCTGGCGGCGCCACAGACGCCACCGCCCGTCGGGGCCCAGGCGCAGCCGGTCTTCGAAGCAGCCGACCAACAGCGCGCCCTGCCAGGGCCGGCCTTGCGGGCCGCTCGCGTCCCGCGCATCGCCCGAGGCCAGCAGCACCAGGGTGTGCGCGCGGGCCTCGTTGGGGGCCTCGACATCCACCAGGGGCGTGGCCAGCAGGTGGCGGCTGATGCGGTGGGCCGGGCGGGCGGCGTAGGCGGCGGCAATGGCGGCGCGGCCCTGCAGCCAGGCCCCGTTGGGGCGCTGCAGTTCGGCGTCTTCGGTGAAGTGCGCGGCCAGCCCGTCGGCGTCGCCCTGGTCTGCCAGGCGCGCGGCGCGCACGATGGTGTCGCGGCAGGCGGTATCGATGGGCCAGCGTTCGGCGGCCTGCAGCAGCGGCTGGGCGGCGCCGGCGTCCGGTGCGCTCATGCGCAGCCCCTCTGCAGCCACTGGGCCATGGCGGCGGCCACGGCCTGCGGCTGCTCCATCGGGCTCATGTGGCCGCATTGCGGCACCAGCACCAGGTGCGCGCCGGGGATGCGCCCGGCCA
This sequence comes from Rubrivivax rivuli, assembly GCF_004016505.1. GTDB lineage: Bacteria > Pseudomonadota > Gammaproteobacteria > Burkholderiales > Burkholderiaceae_C > Rubrivivax > Rubrivivax rivuli. Next base: position 647,497 of record NZ_SACR01000004.1, read on the forward strand.
TCTCGCGGTGGCGCTCGGGCGGGCTCCAGCGGTCTTCCTCCCCGCAGAGCACCAGCGTGGGCACGCCGAGGGTGGGCAGCAGCGGCGCGGCATCGGGGCGCGCCAGCAGCGCCTGCTGCTGCGCTGCGAAGCGCTCGACGTCCTGCGCCGCCACCATGGCCAGCACCGCGGCATGCACCGGCCCGCCCAGCTGCGCGGGGTGCAGCATCGGCGGTGCCCAGCTGTCGGCCATGGTGCGCATGCCCTCGCGCCGGGCCAAGGCCACAAGCGCCTGGCGCTGCGCGGCCTCGGCCTGGCCAGCGGCGTCGGCCAGGCGCGGCTGCCAGCCGGTGTCCAGCAGTGCCATCGCCTGCACGCGCTCGGGGGCCTGGCGCCAAAGCTCCAGCGCGATGCGGCCGCCCAGCGAGTGGCCGGCCAGTGCGAAGCGTTCCGCCGGGGCCTGCTGCAGCACGGCCCGGGCCATGGCACCGATGTCGGTGTGCGTCTCTGGCGGCGGCACCCAGCAACGGGCCATGCCGGCCAAGGCCGGCATCACGGGCTGCCACACGGTGGCGTCGCAGGCCAGGCCGGGCAGCAACACCAGCCAGGGTGGGTTCGCGCTCAAGCCGTCTCCTTCGTGTCTTTCGGGGCATTCAGATTACCAGGGTAACGATAGGGGCGCCACCGCCGCGTTCGGGCCGCAGGCGGCTTGTTCCATTTGATGAACTGCGGGCGTGGCGCGGGTGGCCCGCTTGTTCAATTCAGCAAGGCCTGCCCGGGGCTTTCCCTAGGCGTGTGGTGCCTGCGAGATCACCGGGAAAGCCCTGATTCATCAGTGTTTTCTCCCTCGGTGGCGCGTACTCGACGCAGGCCTTCGGTGTGCCATCAGACCATCGCCTGGCACGTGCGTTGCGCAAGGAAAGGGCCGGCCTGCTGGTTTCCCCGAGGGACTGCAGGTCTGGCGCGGCGAGTCTGCAGCTCATATTATCGATAGCCAGGCTAACGCATGAACATCGCACCCCAGCAGCAGGAGACCCCGATGGCAGCGAACCCCTTCCTCCGACCCGAACTCTGGCGTGAGCAGCTCTACAGTGGCGGCTGGCGTGCCGCCAGCACGAGCCTGCCCATCGTGGAACCCGCCACGGGCGAGCCCCTGGCCCACGCCGGCCACGCGCGCCCGGCCGATGTGCGCGCCGCCGCGGCCCTGGCCGCCGCCGCACAGCCCGCCTGGGCGGCCGCGCCGCCGCGCGAGAAGGCCGGCGTCTTCCTGCGTGTGGCCGCGCTGCTGCAGCAGCACTTCGATGAACTGGCGCTGTGGGTGACGCGGGAAACCGGCGCCATCCTGCCCAAGGGCCAGCACGAGATCCGCGAGGCCATCACCTTCTGCCATGTGGCCGCCGCCATGCCGATGCAGCCGCAGGGCCAGGTGCTGCCCAGCGTGCCCGGGCGGCTGAGCATGGCGCGGCGCGTGCCGCACGGCGTGGTGGGCGTGATTTCGCCCTTCAACTTCCCGCTGATCCTCACGCTGCGCGTGGTGGGCCCGGCGCTGGCCGCAGGCAACGCGGTGATCGTCAAGCCCGATGCGCGCACGCCGGTCTCGGGCGGCTACCTGCTCGCGCAGTTGTTCGAGGCCGCCGGCCTGCCGGCCGGTCTGCTGCACGTGCTGCCGGGCGGCGCCGATGTCGGCGAGGCGCTGGTCACGGACGCCGCGGTGCCGATGATCTCTTTCACCGGCTCGGCCGCGGCCGGCCGCCGCGTGGGTGAGCTGGCGGCGCGCCAGCTCAAGAAGGTGTCGCTGGAACTCGGCGGCACCAACGCGCTGGTGATCCTGGACGACGCCGATCTCGACCTGGCCGCCAGCAACGCCGCCTGGGGCGCGTGGCTGCACTCGGGCCAGATCTGCATGGCCACCAACCGCGTCATCGTGCACGAGTCCATCGCCGGGGCGCTGACGGCCCGCCTGGTGGGCAAGGCGCAGCACCTGCCGGTGGGCAACGGCGCCACCGGGCAGGTGGCGCTGGGGCCCTTGATCGACACCCGCCAGCGCGACCGCGTGCACGCCGCGGTGCAGGCCAGCGTGAAGGCCGGCGCGCGCCTGCTGGCCGGTGGCAGCTACGTCGGCCTCTTCTACCAGCCCACGGTGCTGGCCGACGTGAAGCCGGGCATGCCCTGCCACGACGAAGAGGTGTTCGGCCCGGTGCTGAACCTCATGACCTTCCGCAGCGACGACGAGGCCGTGGCCCTGGCCAACCACCACGCCGGCGGCCTGGCCGCGGCCGTGATCTCGCGCAACGTGGGCCGCGCCACCGCGCTGGCGCAGCGCCTGAAGGCCGGCATGGTGCACGTGAACGACCAGACGGTGAACGACGACGCCACCAACCCCTTCGGCGGGCCGGGCGTGGCCGGCAACGGCAACAGCCACGGCGGCCCGGCCGACTGGGAAGCCTTCACCACCTGGCAATGGCTGACGGTGAAAGACACCCCGCCGGCCTACCCCTTCTGACGCCCCGACACCCCTTCCTCTTGCCCCGGAGACCTCTCTCATGAGCCTGCATTCCAAGACCATCGTGATCACCGGCGCGTCGTCCGGCATCGGTGCCGAGACCGCGCGCCTGCTGCGCCTGCAGGGCGCGCAGGTCATCGGTGTCGACCGCAACGAGCCGATGCTGACGCTGGACGGCTTCGTCAAGGCCGACCTGTCCACCCCTGAAGCCATCGATGCCGCGGTGGCGCAGCTGCCGGCGCGCATCGACGCGCTGTGCAACGTGGCCGGCGTGCCGGGCACATCGCCGGCCGATTTGGTGGCCCGCGTGAACTTCCTCGGCGTGCGCCACCTCACCGAGGCCGTGGTGCAGCGTATGCCGGCTGGCGGCAGCGTGGTCAACGTCAGCTCCATCCTCGGCTACTTCCACCGCGACCGGCTCGACGTGCACAAGTCGCTGGCCACCACCACCAGCTTCGCCGAAGGCCAGGCCTGGCTGGCGGCGAACCCGGTGGCGCAGAAGATCTGCTACGAGCACTTCAAGGAAGCGCTGATCGTCTGGACCTCGATGCGCGCGGGCAGCCTCTTCCGCGAGCGCGACGTGCGCATGAACTGCGTGGCGCCGGGCCCGGTGTTCACGCCCATCCTGGGCGAGTTCGTCACCCAGCTCGGCCTCGAGCGTGTGCAGGCCGATGCCGCCCGCATGAAGCGCCCGGCCTATGCCGACGAGGTGGCGCCTGCCATCGCCTTCCTGTGCAGCGACGCCGCGCGCTGGGTGGTGGGCATCAACCTGCCGGTGGATGGCGGCTTCGCGGCCACCTACCTCTGATCTGAACCCCCGGGCCCGGCGCACCGGGCGCCGGGCCTGCAACACGCATCAACACGGCCTGCGACGGCTGGAGGAGACCTCTCTTGAAGAACAGACTGCACCGCCTGGCGCGTGCGGCGGCCCTGGCCGCCAGCACGGCGGGCCTGGGCGCCGGCACGGCCGGGGCTTTCACCATCGACACCGACTCGGACGTCAAGGCCCGGCTGGACCTCACGCCCAAGCTCAGCCTGATGCAGCGGCTGAAAGAGCGCAACCCGGCGCTCGTGCGCTTCGACCCCACGGTCGACCCCGGGCGCGTGAACGAAGACGACGGCGCCAACAACTTCGGCAGGGGCCTGGTGTCGCAGCGCGCGGACCTGCTGGCCGAGCTGGACGTGTCGGCGTCGAACTGGGGCCTGCGTGTTTCCGGCACGGCCTGGTACGACCGGGCCTACCTGCGCCGCAACGATTACGCGGGCACCCCGGTCTACGTGGCGGGCAACCTCACGCCGGGTGTCATCAACACCGCGAACAACCTGCCGGGGCAGGCGCGTGACGAGTTCCTGCCGGCCACGCGCAGGCAGCACGGCCGGGGCAGCGAGCTGCTCGACGCCTTCGTCACGATGAAGGGCGACATCGGCGGCATGCGCGCCAACGTGCGCCTGGGCAAGCACACGCTGCAATGGGGCGAAAGCCTGTTCTTCGGCCAGAACGGCATCGCCAATGCGCAGGGGCCGGTGGACATCGCGAAGATCGTCTCGGTGCCCAACTGGCAGTTCAAGGAAGTGCTGCTGCCGGTGGAGCAGGTCTCGGGCAGCCTGCGCGTGGCCGAAGGCGTGCAGCTCGGTGCCTACTACCAGTTCAAGTGGCGCAAGAGCAAGCTGCCGGGCGTTGGCAGCTACTTCAGCAACCAGGACTACATCGGCGCCGGCCGCGTGAACTTCGGCCCTGTCGTCGGCGACCTGCCGGTGCTGACCGACCGCGACAACAAGCCCAGGGATTCGGGCCAGTACGGCGTGCAACTGCGCATCAGCCCCACCGGGGGCGATTTCGAGTACGGCGTGTACTTCGCCAACTACCACGACAAGACGCCCAGCGGCCTGGTGTTCGACTTCGTGCGTGGCCATGTGCGCGTGGCCTATGCCAGCGACATCCGCGTCTTCGGCGCCAGCGTCACCACCTCGGTGGGGCAGTTGAACCTGGCGCTGGAGGGCTCGGTGCGCCAGAACACGCCGCTGAACAGCGACCCCGCAGCTGTCGGCGCGGCGCCCTTCGCGCCGACCTTCTGCGACACCTCCAAGGCCACGCCCTGCTACGCGGTGGGCGACACCGCGCACTTGCAGCTCTCGGGCATCTACGTGCTGCAACCCAGCGCGTTGTGGGGCGGCGGCGCGGCCCTCTTCGAGCTGGCCTACAACCAGCGCCTGAAGGTCAAGCGCGACATCTTCGCGGCCCCCAACGGCAGCAACCAGGGCGTCGGCGGCCTGGCCAAGGACACGACGAAGGACGCCTGGGCGCTGCGCGTGATCTTCGAGCCCAGCTACTTCCAGGTGATGCAGGGCGTCGACCTCTTCGTGCCCGTGAGCGTGGGCTACAACTTTGGCGGCAAGTCATCGGCCGTGGGCAACTTCGCCGGCGGTGTGTCGGACGGCGGCGACTACAGCATCGGCATGCGCCTGAAGTGGGCCAGCGGCTGGACGGCAGCCCTGGCCTACAACGACTACTTCGGCAAGGCCAAGACCTTCACCGAACCGCTGGTGGCGGGTACCGCCAGCCCGCGCCGCCTGACCTACGGGCAGACGCTGAAGGACCGCACGAACGTCACCTTCAGCCTTTCCAACACCTTCTGAACCGGATGACCACCATCATGCAAAAGCGCCATCTGCTCCAGGCGGGGCTGGCCACGGCCAGCGCCCTGTCCGCCATTGCGGCCCTTGCGGCCCTTCCGCTGGCCGCGCAGGCCGCTGTGTCTGCCGAAGAGGCCGCCAAGCTCAAGACCACGCTCACGCCCATGGGCGCCGAGAAGGCCGGCAACAAGGAAGGCACCATCCCCCCCTGGGAAGGCGGCCTGACCAAGGCCCCGGCCGGCTACAAGAACGGCGACCCGCGCCCGGACCCGTTCCCGAACGACAAGCCGGTGCTGACCATCAACGCCAAGAACATGGACCAGCACGCCGCCAAGCTGAGCGACGGCGTGAAGGCGCTGATGAAGAAGTACCCCGATTTCCGCATCGAGGTCTACCCGACGCGCCGCACGGCGGCCGCACCGCAGTACGTGTACGACAACACCTTCAGGAATGCCACCCGGGCCAAGCTGGTCGACAACGGGCAGGGCATCGAAGGGGCCTTCGGTGGCATTCCGTTCCCGATTCCGAAGGACGGCTACGAGGCCATCCTGAACCACCGCCTGGCCTGGAAGGGCGTGAACTGGACCACGCCGCTGCGCGTGTGGGTGATGACGGCCGACGGCAAGCGCAGCATGGCCTCGGGCGGCACCCAGACCTTCCGCAACGTGTACTACGACCCCGACGTGAAGCCCGAGAGCTTCGACGGCTACTACACGCTGGGCAAGTTCGCCGTGAGCGAGCCGGGCTCGAAGGCCGGGGAGGCCATCCTGGCCCACGACGGCCTGAACGCCAGCGCGCCGCGCGGGCTGTGGCAGTACCTGGTGGGCCAGCGCCGCGTGCGCAAGGCACCTTCGGTGGGCTACGACACGCCCGACGCCGTCACCAGCGGCATCGGCCTGTTCGACGAAGCCTTCAACCTCTTCGGCCCCATCGACAAGCACGAGTTGAAGCTGGTGGGCAAGAAGGAGATGTACATCCCCTACAACAACAACCGCGCGGCCAGCGCCAAGGTGGCCGACCTGGTGACGCCCAAGACGCTGAACCCGGGCCTGGTGCGCTGGGAACTGCACCGCGTGTGGGAGGTGGAAGCCACGCTGGCCGCCGGCAAGCGCCACGTGGCGGCCAAGCGCAAGTACTACATCGACGAGGACAGCTGGCAGATCATCCTCTTCGACGGTTGGGACGCCAAGGGCGAACTCTGGCGCACCAACTTCACCTTGACGCTGACCGCGCCCGACATCCCGGCCGTCATCGGCAACCTGTTCTGGGGCGGCTACGACCTGCAGACCGGCGCCTACTACCTGAACATGGCCACCAACGAACTGCCGGTGCAGGTGAAGGTGCTGCCGACGCTGCCGCGCAGCTTCTTCAGCCCTGAAGAACTGGCCAACGAGAGCACGCGATGAAGCGCAGGCGCCTGCTGCTGGGCGCTGCCAGCCTCGGGCCGCTGAGTCCCTTCGTGGCGGGCTGGGCCGCCGCGGCAGCGCCCGCGCTGCCTGCGGTGCTGAGCCGGCCCGCCACGGCCTCTCCGCTGGCCACGCAAGGGGCCTTGCTGGCCGCGGCGCGCGCCGGCCAGCGGCTGGTGGTGGGCGGCGAGCGCGGCACCATCCTCTTCAGCGACGACGGCGGCCAGAAGTGGACGCAGGCCCGCGTGCCGGCGCAGCTGAGCATCACCTCGCTGGTGTTCGCCAACGAGCGTGAAGGCTGGGCGGCGGGGCACTTCGGTGCGCTGCTGCGCACGGCCGACGGCGGCCAGAGCTGGGCGCTGGCGCTGGACGGCGTGCGGGCGGCCCAGGTGCTGCTGGCCGGCGCCACTGACGACGCGCAGCGGCAGTCGGCGCAGCGCAAGCTTGACGAAGGCGCTGACAAGCCCTTCTTCGACCTGGCGCTCGTGGACGGCAAGCTGTTCGCCGTGGGCGCTTACGGCCTGGCGGTGGAGACGGCCGACGGCCGCAGCTTCCAGCCGCTGGCGGCCCGGCTGCCCAACCCGCGCCAGTTCCATCTCTATGGCCTGCGCGCCGCGGGTTCGCGGCTCTTTGCCGTGGGTGAACAAGGCCTGCTGCTGCGTTCCACCGACGCGGGCGCCACTTTTGCGGCGCTGCCCTCGCCCTACAAGGGCAGCTTCTTCGGCGTGATGCTGCTGGGCGAGAGCACGGTGCTGGCCTACGGCCTGCGCGGCAACATCTGGCGCTCGGCCGACAACGGCAACACCTGGGCCCAGGTGGCCAACCCGGTGCCGGTGAGCCTCAGCGCGGGCGTGCTGCTGTCCGACGGCACGGCGGTGCTGGTGGCCCAGAACGGCGACCTGCTGTTCAGCCGCGACCAGGGCCAGACCTTCCAACGCCGCCCCGCCGCGCCGCCGTTTCCTGCCGCCAACCTGGCCGTGGCCGACGAAGGCCACCTGCTGCTGACCGGCCTGCGTGGCTTGAAGCGCCTGGCCCTGGGCTGACGGCAGCCTTTGCCCAAAACCACGAGAACCCGCCTGTGAGCTTGCCCAACGACGACACCGCGCAGCCGGTGATCCAGGACCTGAAGGACTTCGACAGCCGCAGCGGCTCGGCCGCCGAGCGCTTGTTCTTCAACCACCGCCTCTGGGTGCTGGCGCTGTGCCTGCTGGCCACCCTGGTGCTGGGTTGGCAGGCGCTGGGCATCCAGCTGGCCGCCAGCTTCGAAAAGACCATACCGGCCCACCACCCCTACATCGTCAACTTCCTGGAGAACCGCGAAAAGCTGGGCGCCGGTGGCAACGCCATCCGCATGGCGGTGGCGGCCAGGGAAGGCACCATCTTCGACAAGCAGTACCTGGAGACGCTGCGCCAGATCAACGACGAGCTTTTCCTGATGCCGGGCGTGGACCGGCCTTTCCTGAAGTCGCTGTGGACCAGCAACACACGCTGGGTGGCCGTCACCGAAGAAGGCCTGGACGGCGACACGGTGATGAGCGACAAGTACGACGGCAGCCCCGAGAGCATGGCCGAGGTGCGCGCCAACGTGGAACGTTCGGGCGAGATCGGGCAGCTGGTGGCGGCCGACTTCAAGAGCAGCATCATCTACGTGCCGCTGCTGGACAAAGACCCGCGCACCGGCCAGTCGCTGGACTACGGCGAGCTCGGCCGCAAGCTGGAAGAGCTGCGGGCCAAGTACCAGAACGAGCGCATCAGCATCCACACCATCGGCTTCGCCAAGGTGATGGGCGACCTCATCGAAGGCGTGCGCCAGGTGGGCCTGTTCTTCGCGCTGGCGCTGGTGATCTGCGCCGGCGTGCTGTACGCCTACACGCGCTGCGTGCGCTCCACCTTCATCGTGGTGGCCTGTTCGCTGGTGGCGGTGGTGTGGCAGCTGGGCCTGCTGCAACTGCTGGGTTTTGCCCTCGACCCCTACTCGGTGCTGGTGCCCTTCCTGGTGTTCGCCATCGGCATGAGCCATGGCGCGCAGAAGATGAACGGCATCCTGCAGGACGTGGGCCGCGGCACGCACCAGCTGGTGGCCGCGCGCTACACCTTCAGGCGCCTGTTCGTGGCCGGGCTGACGGCGCTGCTGTGCGACGCCGTGGGGTTTGCCGTGCTGGCCTTGATCGACATCCGCGTCATCCAGGAACTGGCGGCCAACGCGAGCATCGGTGTGGCCGTGCTGGTGTTCACCAACCTGGTGTTGCTGCCGGTGCTGCTGTCGTACGTGGGCGTCAGCCCCAAGGCCGCCGAGCGCAGCCTGAAGCAGGAACAGGCCGGTGAGCTGAAGGGCACCTGGGCCTTTCTGGCGCAGTTCACGCAACGCAAGCCTGCGCTCATCGCCGTGGCTGCTTCGGCGGTGCTGCTGGTGGTGTCTGTGATGCTGTCCCTGCGCATCCAGGTGGGCGACCTGGACGCCGGCGCGCCCGAGTTGCGTGCCGAGTCCCGCTACAACCGCGACAACGCCTTCGTGGTGCAGAACTACGCCGCCAGCACCGACATCCTGACGGTGATGATCACCTCGCCCGACGACCAGTGCACGCGTTACGCCACGCTCAGCAAGGTGGATGAATTGGCCTGGCGCCTGCAGCAACTGCCCGGCGTGGAAGGCACGCAGTCGATGGCGGGCCTGGCCAAGCTGGCCATGGTGGGTTTCAACGAAGGCAACTTCAAGTGGTATGAGCTGATCGCCAACGACAAGGCCCTGGGCGGCGTGCAGGCCATTGCGCCGCGCGAGCTTCTCAACAAGGCCTGCTCCTTCCTGAGCCTGCATGTCTTCCTGAAGGACCACAAGGCGCAGACGCTGGACGGCGTGGTGGGCGAGGTCGAGCGCTTCATCGCCGAGCAACCCAAGACCGAGGTTCGCTACATGCTGGCCGCAGGCTCGGCGGGCGTTGAAGCCGCCACCAACCAGGTGGTGCGCAAGGCCATGCGCGAGATGCTGCTGTGGGTGTACGGCGCCGTCATCGTGCTGTGCTGGCTGACCTTCCGCTCGTGGCGCGCCACGGTGGTGGCGGTGCTGCCGCTGGTGTTGACGTCCATGCTCTGCGAGGCGCTGATGGTGCTGCTGGGCATGGGCGTGAAGGTGGCCACGCTGCCCGTCATCGCGCTGGGCGTGGGCATCGGGGTGGACTACGCGCTGTACGTGCTGGCGGTGATGCTGCAGCGCCTGAAGCTGGGTGACACCGTCGACCAGGCCTACCAGCGCGCGCTGCAGTTCACGGGCCGCGTGGTGATGCTCACCGGGCTGACCCTGGCGCTGGCCGTGGGCACCTGGTTCTTCAGCCCCATCAAGTTCCAGGCCGACATGGGCATCCTGCTGGCCTTCATGTTCTTGTGGAACATGGTCGGCGCGCTGGTGCTGCTGCCGGCGCTGGCGCGCTGGCTGCTGGCGCCGCAGCGCCGCGAAACGGCCCCGCTGGCGCAGCCGGCGGCCGGCCCGGCCTGAGCGACAGCGTTCGCGCGGGGCGATGGGTGATGAACCGAGGGGCTGCCCCGGTTCTCACGCGCCTCCGGTCACCGGGCCTGCGGGCCGCGTGTCGCCAGCGCCCAGCAGCGCGCCGTAGCGGAAGCCCACCCAGGCGTGCTCGCGCATCAGCATCTCCACGCGTGCCGATTCGCGCTGCTGCAGCGCATCGAACACCAGCCGGTGCTGCAACTGCGCCACGCGCAGCTTCTGGTACTCGGCCTGCGGCGCCTCGTGGTTCAGCGCGATGGCGTCGGCGCTGGCGAAGGGCAGGTGGTTGTTGCGCGCGATGGCGTCGGCGATGACGTGGCTGGCGTGGCCCGCCACGATGGTGTGGTGGAAGCGCTGGTTCAGCGCGCTCCACAGCGCCACGTCTTCCGGCGCGAGGTGGCCCTTGGCGAGCAGGGCCTCGCCTTCGTCCAGCGCCTGCTGCAGCACGGCGGCCTCGGCCGGCTGCAGGCCGCGTTCCGCGAGGTGGCGCGCGGCCAGGCCTTCGAGCACGCCGCGCACCTCGATGGCGGTGCGCACGTCGGTCTCTGAAAAGCGCCGCACCACGTAGCCGCGCTTGCCGGCCTTCTCCAGCAGGCCCTCTTGCTCCAGCGAGCGGAAGGCCAGCCGCACCGGCGTGCGTGAGACCCCCAGTCGCTCGGCCACCGGGATCTCGGCCACGCGCTCGCCGGCGGCCAGGCGGCCGCTGACGATGTGCTGCCGCAAGGTGGCCACGACGCTGGAGGCGTCCCCGGAGTAACCCTCAATTGGATCCATTGATGGCATTCTGCCTTGAAGAAATGGCGATGATGAGCAAAAATTGGATCCAATCAATCGGCGCAGACCCCGAACTGCGCCCCCGCCGATGACGCTGGAGACACCGATGATCCCGATGAACACATGGTATGTGGCCTGCACGCCCGACGAGATCGAAGGCAAGCCGCTGGGCCGCCAGATCTGCGGCCACCGCATGGTGCTGTTCCGCGGCCCGGAGGGCCAGGTGGCCGCGCTGGACGACTGGTGCCCGCACCGCGGTGCGCCGCTGTCGCTGGGCAAGGTCTGCGAAGGCAAGCTGGTGTGCGGCTACCACGGCCTGCAGATGGGCTGTGAGGGCAAGACCGTGGCCATGCCCGGCCAGCGCGTGCGCGGCTTTCCGCCGGTGCGAACCTACCCGGTGGTGGAGCGCCACGGCTTCATCTGGGTCTGGCCGGGTGATGCGGCGCGCGCCGATGCGGCGCTGATCCCCGACCTCTTCTGGGCCAACAACCCGGCCTGGGCCTATGGCGGCGGGCTGTACCGCATCGGCTGCGGCCACCAGCTGATGGTCGACAACCTGATGGACCTCACGCACGAGACCTACGTGCACGCCGACAGCATCGGCCAGCCCGAGATCGACGAGGTGGCGCCCGTGACGCGTGTGGAGGGCGAACACGTCATCACCGAGCGCCACATGCAGAACATCAGCGCGCCGCCGTTCTGGCGCATGGCGCTGCGCCACAACGGCCTGGCCGACGACGTGCCGGTGGACCGCTGGCAGGTGTGCCACTTCACGCCGCCCAGCCACGTGATGATCGAGGTGGGCGTGGCCCACGCCGGCCACGGCGGCTACCACGCGCCGGCCGAGCACAAGGTCTCCAGCATCGTGGTGGACTTCATCACCCCCGAGAACGACACCAGCATCTGGTACTTCTGGGGCATGACGCGCAACTTCCGGCCGGAAGACGCCGCGCTCACCGCCGCCATCCGCGAAGGCCAGGGCCGCATCTTTGCCGAAGACCAGCAGATGCTGGAGCAGCAGCAGGCCAACCACCTGCGCCACCCCACGCGCGCGCTGCTGGGCCTGAACACCGACGCCGGGGGCGTGCAGGCGCGCCGCATCGTGGAGCGCATCGTCGCGGCCGAGCGTGCGCTGGCTGCGGCGCCCACGCCTGTGGCCGGCGCAGGCGCCGCGGCATGAGCGCCGCGCTGCTGCCGGTGCGCGTGGCGCGCAAGGCGCCCGAGGCCGAAGACATCTGTCGGCTGGAGCTGGTCTCCGCCGGCGGTGCGCCGCTGCCGCCCTTCAGCGCTGGCGCGCACATCGATGTGCACCTGCCCGGCGGCCTGGTGCGCCAGTACTCGCTGTGCAACAACCCGGCCGAGGCCGGCCGCTACGTGCTGGGCGTGCTGCGCGAGCCGGCTTCGCGCGGGGGTTCGGTGGCGGTGCACGCGCACTTGAACGAAGGCGATGAACTGCTGATCAGCGCGCCGCGCAACCTCTTTCCCTTGGCCGAAGGCGCCAGCAGCCACCTGTTGCTGGCCGGCGGCATCGGCCTCACGCCGTTGCTGGCCATGGCCGAGACGCTGGCCGCGCGTGGCGAGCCCTTTGCGCTGCACGTGGCGGCGCGCCACGCCGGCCGGGTGGCCTTCCGCGAGCGCCTGCAGCAGGGCCCGCTGGCGCCTCACACGCAGCTGCACCTGGACGACGGCCCGCCTGCGCAACGCCTGGACCTGCCGGCCCTGCTGGCCACGCCCGCTGCGGGGCAACACCTCTACGTGTGCGGGCCGGCGGGCTTCATCGCCGCGGTGCTGGACACGGCGCGCGTCCAGGGCTGGCCCGAGGCGCAACTGCATTGCGAACACTTCGGCGCCGCGCCTGCTGCGCCCGGTGCAGCGGCCGAGCGCCCCTTCGAGCTGCGCCTGGCGCGCAGCCAGCGCGTGGTAATGGTGTCGGCGCAGCAGACCGCCGCGCAGGCGCTCAACGCCGCGGGCATCTTCGTGCCCACGTCCTGCGAGCAGGGCATCTGCGGCACCTGCCTCACGCGCGTGCTGGAAGGCGAGTGCGAGCACCGCGACCAGTACCTGGAGCCCGAAGAACAGGCCGCGAACGACCAGTTCCTGCCTTGCTGCTCACGCGCCCGCAGCGCCGCCCTGGTGCTGGACCTCTGAAGCCGGCCGCGCTGCTGGCTGCGCGGCCGGTGTTGCTTCAGCGGGCGGCCCGCAGCACGCGCGGGTCGGGCGGGCTCTCGGCGTAGAGCGCCTCCACCGCCGCCGCGCGGCGCTTGAGCACCGCGCGCTGGTTCAGCGAGCCCTTGTCGGTGACTTCGCCCGCTGCAGCCAAGGGCGCGTCGTCCAGCAGCAGCAGGCGTGTGACGCGGTTGCTGCTGCCGGTGCCTGCTGCGGCCAGCTGGTCCAGCCAGCGCTGCGCCCAAGCGCGCACCGCGGGGTGGCCCGCCAGCGCGGCCAGCGCTGCGCCCGGGCCGAGTTCGGGCGCGAGCTGCGCCGCCCCCGGCGCCAGGAAGACGAGCAGGCCGAGGCTGTCGCGCCCATCGCCGGTGAGCACCACGTCGTGCACCACCGGCAGGGCCGCCACCATCGCGTGGGCACGCACCGCGCTCACGCTGACCCAGGTGCCGCTGATGAGCTTGAAGTCTTCGGCGATCCGGCCATCGAAGCGCAGGCCCTGACCAGGCTCGGCCGCGCTGATGAAAACCGCGGCGTCGCCGCTGCACAGGTAGCCTTCTTCGTCGAAGGTCTCGGCCTGCAACTCGGGCTGGCGCCAGTAGCCGGGCGTGATGCTCGGACCGCGGTAGCGCACCTCGAGCTTGTCGCCCACGGGCACGAGCTTGAGGTCCAGCCCCGGCGCCGGCAGCCCGATGACGCCCGCCTGCCAACCCGGCCGGTGGTGCGAGACGGCAAAGGGCGCCGTCTCCGTCATGCCCAGGCCCATGGTCATGGGCACGCGGCAGCCCAGGGTCTGCACGGCCAGGGTGTCGAAGGCCTCGATCACCGCCTGCGGCATGGCCGCGCCGGCGGCGAACACCAGGCGCAGTTCGCGGAACACGGTCTCGCGCAGCGCAGCGTCTTGCGCGAGCTGCTGCGTCAGCATCTCCAGGCCCTTGGGCACGGTGTAGATGGCCGTGGGCGAGATCTCGCGCAGGTTGGCCACCGTCTCGGCCATGCCCTCGGGCGTGGGCTTGCCTTCGTCGATGTAGAGCGTGCCGCCGTTGCGCAGCACCAGGCCCAGGTTGCTGTTGCCGCCGGCGGTGTGGTGCCAGGGCAGCCAGTCCACCAGCACCGGCGGCACCTGCTCCAGGAAGGGGTAGCACTGCGCATACATCTGCTGGTTGCTGCAGAGCATGCGGTGGGTGTTGACCACGGCCTTGGGCGCCTGCGTGGAACCGGAGGTGAAGAGGAACTTGGCCACGGTGTCGCCGTCCACCGCCGCATGCGCTGCCGCCACGGCCGGCGTGGGCACGGTGGCCTGCAGCGTGTCGAAGGCCAGCGTGGGCCGGCCCTGCAGCGCCGCCGGCAGCGGGCTGGGCAGGGCCTGCCCGGTGCGGCCCAGCAGCACGGGCACATCGGCCGGCACGGCCAGGCTGATGGCCGCGGCGAAGCGACCGGCGTCACCCGCATACACCAGCCCCGGCGTGAGCCGCGTGGCCGCGTGCACCACGCGCGCGGCGCTGGGGTCCAGCAGCGCATATGCGGGCGAGACCGGCGCCACCGGCACGCCCACGTGCAGCGCGGCCAGCGTGAGCAGCGCGTGTTCCAGGCTGTTGCCCGAGAGGATCACCAAGGGCCGCTCGGCCGAGAGCCCCAGGTCCAGCAGGGCCTGCGAGAGCGCCTGTACACGCGCCAGCGTCTGCGCGTAGTCCAGCCGCAGCCAGGGGCGGCCGGCTTCGGCGCTGCGCTGCGCCAGGAAGGTGTGCGCGGGCCGCTCGGCCGCCCAGCGCACCAGGTGCATGGTGAAGGCTTTGGGGTAGGGCGCCAGCGCTTGCGGCGCGCGCAGGTGCCAGCCACCACCGGGCAGCGGCCGGCACTCGGCCTCGTAGGGGCCGAAGGCCACCTCGCGGTAGGGCGCGCCGTGGGCTGGCCGCTCAGTCGCCACGCTGCACCTTGGCTGCACGTTTGGCCAGGAAGGCCTGCACCCGCTGCTTGGCCTCGGGTTCCGATTGCGTCACCGCGGCCATCAGCGATTCCGTCATCAGGCCGTGGCTCATCGGTTGCTCGGCGATCAGGGGCAAGGCGCGCAGGATGGCGTAGTTCGACATCGGCGCGTTGTCGGCGATGCGCAGCGCCAGCTCATGCGCCTTGGCCAGGCCGGTGCCGGTGGCCACGGTGTAGTGCGTCAGGCCGATGGCGAAGGCCTCAGCAGCGCTGTAGGTGCGGCCGGTGAGCATCATCTCGGTGACGCGCGAGAAGCCGATGAGCTTGCTCACACGCACCGAGCCGCCACCGCCCAGGAAGATGCCGCGCCGGCCCTCGGGCAAACCGAAGTAGGCGTTGTCTTCGGCCACGCGCACGTGGGCACAGGCCGCCAGTTCGAGCCCACCGCCCACCACGGCGCCCTGCAGCACCGCCACCACGGGCACACGCCCGAACTGCAGCTGCTCGAAGACGCGGTACCAGGCGTGCGAATGCTGCACGCCTTCGGCGGCCGACATCTCGGGCACCTCGGAGAGGTCGAGCCCGGCGCTGAAGTGCTCGCCGCGCGCCGCCAGCACCACCACGCCCACGGTGGCTGGCAGCGTGGCGATGCAGCGCTCCAGCTCGGCCACCATCGCCAGGCTGATGGCGTTGCGCTTGTCGGGGCGGTTCAGCGTCAGCTCGGCCACGCGGCCGTGCAATTGCACCGTGACCAACGGCGCTGTGTTCGGGTTCAGGGCTTGCAACATCGGAGGGGGGCACCGCAGCAGGGGTGCATGTAATTAACGAAGCTAACGATAAGTGTAGCTTTATGAAGCGGGCGACTCAAGCCCAGAATGCCAGCGATCGAGGGGCTGCACCCGGTGCTTACCCTGGCAAGGCCTTGAACACAGCGCGACCGCCCCCCACACTCTGCATCGGGGCCCCGGTGGTGGGGTTCCGCTGCTTTGCTGCTGCTGCGCATGCCCATGTCCAAACCGCTCTTGTCCCGTGTTTCCCTGGCCGAAGTCTCGCGCCGCACTGGCGCCCTGATGGGCCGTGGCGAGCCGGTGCCCGGTGGCGAAGGCGCGCAGCCCTCACCGCGCCTGGCCGACATCACCGAGTGCCTGTTCTTCTCGCCCGGTGATGGCCGCATCTGGCTGAACGACCAGCGCATGGTGCTGATGCACAGCGCCTCGATGGGCACCCTGCGGCGCGAACTCATCGAGACCCTGGGCCTGGAACGCGCGCGCGGCCTGCTCACCCGCACCGGCTACGAATCCGGCGCGCGCGACGCGCAGCTGGTGCGCGAGCGCTGGCCCGACGGCGGGCTCTTCGAGGTCTTCATGGCCGGCACGAAGCTGCACGCGCTGGAGGGGGTGGTGAAGGTCGAGCCCGTGGCCTACGAGATCGACCCCGACAGCGGCCACTACCACGGTGAGTTCCTCTGGCACCACGCCAGCGAGGACGACGAGCACATCCAGGCCTACGGCGTGGGCACCGAGCCCGCCTGCTGGATGCAGCTGGGTTACGCCATGGGTTATGTCACCGGCATGATGGGCCGGCTGGTGGTCTTCCGCGAGGTGGAATGCCGCTCGATGGGCGCGCAGCGCTGCCGCGTGGTGGGCAAGACCGCCGAAGCCTGGGGCGACGTGAGCGAAGACCTGCGCTATCTCAACGCACAGGATTTCCTGGCCACGCGCACGCACGGCAACGCACCGCGTGCGGTGCTGGGCACGCCGGCGCTGGCGCGTGCCGAGGGCGGCGGCGACATGGTGGGCGTGTCTTCGGCCTTCAAGGCTGCCTGCCACATGCTCAGCCGCGTGGCGCCGACCAAGGCCACCGTGCTGTTCACCGGTGAATCGGGCGTGGGCAAGGAGATGTTTGCGGCCACGCTGCACCGCATCAGCCCGCGACGCGAGCAGCCTTTCGTGGCGGTGAACTGCGCGGCTATCCCCGAGAACCTGGTGGAGTCCGAACTGTTCGGCGTCGAGCGCGGGGCTTTCACCGGGGCCACCGTCTCGCGGCCCGGGCGCTTCGAACGCGCGCATGGCGGCACGCTGTTCCTGGACGAGATCGGCACGCTCAGCCTGGTGAGCCAGGGCAAGCTGCTGCGGGCGCTGCAGCAGGGCGAGATCGAGCGCGTGGGCGGCTCGCGCACCGTGGCGGTGGACGTGCGCGTGATCGCCGCCACCAACGTGGACCTGCGCGCCGAGGTGCAGGCCGGGCGCTTCCGTGAAGACCTGTTCTACCGGCTGGATGTGTACCCCATCCACCTGCCGCGGCTGCGTGAGCGCCGCGAGGACATCCCGCTGCTCATGAGCCACTTCCTGGACCTGTATGCGCGCCTGCACGGCCGCCGCCTGCTGGGCTACACGCCGCGGGCCGTGAAGGCCCTGCTGGGTTATGCCTTCCCGGGCAACATCCGCGAACTGCAGAACATGGTGGAGCGCGGCGTCATCAGTGCCGAGGAAGGCGGCGTGATCGACCTGCCGCACATGCTGCGCCGCGAGCACATGGTCGACGGCGAGCAGTTCGGCATCAGCAGTGCCGGCGGTCTGGCGGCGATGGACCACGCGCCAGCGATGCAAGACACCGCCGAGGAAGACCTGCTGGAACGGCTGGCCGACCCCCAGACAGGCACGCTCGATCTGGCTGCGCTGGAGCGCCGCCTGATGTCCGAAGCCGTGGCCAGTGCGGGCCAGAACCTCTCGGCCGCAGCGCGCAGGCTCGGGCTCACGCGGGCGCAGCTGGCCTACCGCCTGCGCGCGGCCGGCGACAGCGCGGCCGGCTGAAGAACGGCGCTGGGGCGCGCGCTCAGCGCGGCGCCATGCGCAGCGCGCCGTCGAGGCGGATCACCTCGCCATTGAGGTGCCCGTTCTCCACGGCGTGCGCGGCCAGCGCGGCGAACTCGGCCGGGTCGCCCAGGCGCTTGGGGAAGGGGATGGCCGAGGCCAGCGACTTCTGCACCTCCTCGGGCAACTCGGCCAGCAGCGGCGTGCGGAAGATGCCCGGCGCCAGCGTCACCACGCGCAGACCCCATTGCGCCAGGTCGCGCGCCAGCGGCAGCGTCATCGAGACCAGGCCCCCTTTGCTGGCGGCATAGGCCTCCTGGCCCACCTGGCCGTCGAAGGCGGCCACCGAGGCGGTGTTGACGATGACGCCACGCTCGCCGTGCGCGTCCAGCGGCTCCAGCACCGCGGCGCGCGCCGCGAACAGGCGCAGCATGTTGTAGGTGCCCACGAGGTTGATCTCCACCACGCGGCGGAAGTCGGCCAGCGGAGCGGGCCGCCCGTCCTTGCCGATGACGCGCTTGGCGCCGCCGACACCGGCGATGTTCATCAGCATGCGCGCCGGGCCGTGCGCCGCGGCGGCGGCCTCCAGCGCGGCCTCGGCCTGGTCTTCCTGCGTGATGTCGCAGCGCAGGGCCAGGCCACCGATGTCGGCGGCCACGCGCTGCGCGGCTTCGAACTGCACGTCGAGCACGGCCACACGCGCGCCGCGGCGGGCCAGTTCGCGGGCCACGGCCTCGCCGAGGCCGGAGCCGCCGCCTGTGACGAGGGCGGCGTGGGGGGCGATGTTCATGTCAGGGGGCTTTCGGGAAGGGCGTTGCGCGGGCCGGCGGCGTTCAGGGCTTGCGCGGGCGCAGCACGGGCGGCAGGGCGGCGCCGGCGGGCGCTTCGCCCCACAGGTGCGCCACGAGTTCGGCGCGGTGCGCCAGCACGGCGCGCTGGTTGATGCTGCCTTTGTCAGTGACTTCGCCGCGGTCGATGTGGGGCGGTTCGTGCAGCACCAGCAGCCGCGCAGGGCGGTTGGCGCTGCCGGTGCCGGCGGCCCACAGGCGGTTGAGCAGGTCCTGGAAGAAGGCCACCACGGGCGGCGCCTGCAGCACGTCATGGGCATCCAGGTCGGCCCCCAGGCCGAAGAGCCGCCGCGCTTCTTCGACGCGCGGGAAGATCATCAAGCCGAGGTCGTCGCGGTCGATGCCGGCCACCACGGCGTCCTGCACCAGCGGGTCGCCGGCGGCGATGACGGCCGCGCGCAGCGGCCCCACGCTCACGAAGGTGCCGCTGCTGAGCTTGAAGTCTTCGGCGATGCGGCCATCGAAAGCCAGGCCGCCTTGCGGCTGGCTGGGGTCTATCCACACCACGGCGTCGCCGGTGCGGTAGTAGCCCTCGTCGTCGAAGGCTTCGGCCGTCTGCTGCGGTGCGCGCCAGTAGCCCGGCATCACGTTGGGGCCTTGGAAGCGCACCTCGGTCTTGCCGCTGTCCTCGGCATTGGGCACGAGCTTCACCGTCACGCCGGGGCAGGGCAGGCCGATGTGGCCCGAGCGCACCTCGTGGCCCACCGCGAACATGCAGGAGGGCGCGGTCTCCGTCATGCCCAGGCCGGTGATCATCGGCACGCGCTCGCCGCGCGCAGCCACGGCCAGCGCGTCGATGCGGTTCCACACCGCCTGCGAGAGCCCCGCGCCGGCGTACATGAAGCAGCGCACGCGGCTGAAGAAGGTGTCGCGCAGCGCGCTGTCGGCCTCCATCGCGGTGGCCAGTTCTTCGAAGCCCTTGGGCACGTTGAAGTACATCGTCGGCGCGATCTCGCGCAGGTTGGCCAGCGTCTGCGCCATGCCCTTGGGCGTGGGTTTGCCTTCGTCGATGTAGAGCGTGCCGCCGTTGTTCAGCACCAGGCCCACGTTGTGGTTGCCGCCGAAGGTGTGGTTCCAGGGCAGCCAGTCCACCAGCACCGGCGGCTCGTCGGCGATGAAGGCCAGGGTCTGGCGCAGCATCTGCTGGTTGGCGCAGATCATGCGATGCGTGTTGATCACGCCCTTGGGCGCCTTGGTGCTGCCTGAGGTGAAGAGGAACTTGACGATGGTGTTGGGCCCGGTGGCCGCATGCGCTGTGGCGGCGGCCGCGCCGGGTGCCGTGGCCAGCAGGGCCGAGAAGGCATGCACGGGCCGGCTGCCGAGCGTTGCGGTGCCGATGTCGGCCACGGCGTCGTCGGGCATCACCACACAGGCATCGGCCGGCGCCACGGCCTCGATGGCGCGGCGGTAGGCCGGCGTGGCCGCGAACACCAGCCCTGGCGTGGTGACGCCCAGGATGTGCCGCAGCTTGGCGAAATCCTGCGACACCAGCGAGTAGGCCGGCGACACCGGCACGAAAGGCACGCCCACCCACATCGCGCCCAGGCTCAGCGTCAGGTGCTCCAGGTCGTTGTCGGAGAGGATGGCCAGGGGCCGCTCGGCCGAGAGCCCCTGGTCCAGCAGCCACTGCCCCACGGCCTGCGCGCGCTGCAGCATCTGCGCGTAGGTGAGGGTGATCCACGGGCCGTGCCCGCCGGCCCGGCGCGCGGCGAACACACGCTCGGGCGTGCGTTCGGCGTGCTCGCGCAGGCGGTCACTCAGGCGCGTGGCGTGGGCTTGCAGCGGTTCGGTGGAGCGCAGCAGCACGCTGCCGTCGGCGCGGTGTTCGATCTCGGCGCGCAGGCAGCCGCCAAAGAGACTGGGCGTGGTCATGGGTGTGCATGCTAGATAGTTCAGGAACTGAACCATTATCGGGTTTTCCCGCGCCCGTGTCGCCGGGCCTTGGCGCACATCTCGCTAGCATTGCCGGCATGTTGAAGCCTCGCCGTTGCGCGCGCCCTGAACCCTGTGCCCGGTGGGCTGGCCCATGCCCAAAAGCCGCCTGAACGCCACCGCTGACGAAACCCCGGCTGGACACCTGGCTGCAGCCGGCCTGCGCCATGTGTTGGGCTACCAGCTGGCGCAGGCGGGGGTGGTGTGCACGCGTGTCTTCATGCGCGAGGTGGGCGATGCGCACGACCTGCGCCCGGTGGAGTACACGGTGCTGCACCTGATTGCGGAGAACCCGGCCTGTTCGTCGGTGCGGCTGGCCAAGGCGCTCTCGGTCACCAAGCCCAACATCACGATGTGGGTGGAGCGCCTGGTGGCGCGCGGCCTGGTGCAGCGCACGCCCAGCGCTAGCGACAAACGCTCGCACGAGCTGCGCGCCACGGCCGCCGGCGCGGCCCTGGTGGCCCGGGCCACGCAGAGCCTGGTGGCCGGCGAGGCGGCAGCGCTGGCGCACCTGAGCCCCGGTGAACGCGTGATGCTGGCCGAACTGCTGCACAAGCTGGCGCGCGGTGCCGCGCGCAGCTAGCTAGCCCAGCGCGCGTAGCGCCAGGACCTCGATCAGGGCTTCGGCGCGCAGCGGCGCACCCCGCGCGGCCGGCTCGTGCAGATCGGCCGCCCGGCCGTGCTGCCAGACGGCCTGGCGCGCCACTTCGCCGGCAGAAGCGCCGGGCGCCTGGGCCCAGAGCCCGGCCACCCAGCCGGCCAGCACGTCGCCAGTGCCAGCGCTGGCCAGCGCGGCGTTGCCGGTGGGGTTGATGTGGGGCAGGGCACCGGGCGCGGCGATCACGCTGCCCGAACCCTTCAGCACCACGGCGGCGCCGTAGCGCGCCACGAGCGCCTGCGCGGCGGCCACCCGGTCGGCCTGCACTTCGGCCGTGCTGCAGCCGAGGAGGCGCGCAGCTTCCAGCGGGTGGGGCGTCAGCAGGGTCTGGGCTTCGCTGCTGGTGCGAGCCTGCAGCAGGGCTTGCAGCGCCGGCGCGGTGGCGATGGCGTTGAGCGCATCGGCGTCCAGCACCAGCCGCGGCGTGGCGGCCAGCAGCGGCGGCAGCGCTGCCTGCACGGCCTCACCACCGCCGCAGCCGCAGACCACGGTGGCCGTTTCCAGCGTGCTGGCCGGTTCGCGCCACCAGGCGCTGCGACCCATCAGACCGGGGTGGGCCGGGTCCAGCAGGGCGGCTTCGGGGTCGAGCGGGCTGCAGTACACGCGGCCGGCGCCCGCCGCCAGCGCGGCGCTCGCGGCCAGCCAGGCGGCGCCCACCATGCCGGGGGCGCCACCCACCACGGCCACGTCGCCATGGCTGCCCTTGTGGTGGCCGTGCGGGCGCGCGGCCCAGGCCGGCGGGCCGCTGAGCACGGCGTCGGCCGGGCCGGCGGGCACGCCCAGGCGGTGCAGCCAGACCCTGCCGGCGTGGTCGCGGCCTTGTGCCGTGAACAGCCCGGGCTTGAGGGTCAGCAGCGAGAGCGTGTCGGTGGCGCGCACGGCGCCGCCCCAGGGTGCATCGGCCGCGCCCAGTGCACAGCCGGTGTCGGGGTGCAGGCCCGAGGGCAGGTCGATGGCCAGCACCGGGGCCCCTCCGGCCGCTGCCGCCTGGAGCTGCGCGATGGCCTGGGCCAAGGCACCGGCGGGCGCGCGGCGCAGGCCCAGGCCGAGCAGGGCGTCGATGTGCAGGGTTCGGCTGCAGTCGAACCCGACGGGGCCCTGCGCTTCGGGCCCAAGCGGCACGGGCGCCATCGGCACGCCGGCCGCCTGGGCGCGCTGCCAGGCCTGGTGGGCATCTGCCGGCAAGGCCGCCGGGTCGCCAGTGGTCCACACCTGCACCCGCCACCCCCGGCCGTGCAGCAGCCGGGCGGCCACCAGGCCGTCACCGCCGTTGTTGCCGGGCCCGACCCACACCACCACGCGGCCGGCTTGCGGTGCGATGGCCAGCGCGAGCCGCGCCACGGCCAGGCCTGCGGCCTCCATCAGCGTCATCGGCGCCACTTGCGCCAGCGCGCGGCGTTCCAGCGCCTGTGAGGCCGCAGCGCTGTGCAGCGGCCAGGGGCCGTTGCCGGCATGGACGTGCAAGGGCGCGTTGGAGATCGTCATCCGGCCATTCTGCGCCGGGCCGCTGGCAGGGCTTGTGGCGCCAGCGGCCGTGCGCTCAGCGCAGCCGCTGCAGGGCCAGCGGTGCGGTGTCCAGCGCCGCCTCGCGCCCGGTCACCAGATCGGCCAGCACACGCGCCGAACCGCAGGCCAGCGCCCAGCCGTGCTGGCCGTGACCGAGATTCAGCCAGAGCCCGGGCTGGCCGCTGGCGCCCAGCACCGGGCAGCCGTCGGGCAGCATGGGGCGGGCGCCCTTCCAGTGCTGCGCGCCGCGTTCGAGCACGGCGCCCGGGAACCAGGTGTCGAGCACGCGGTACAGCCGCCGCAGGGGCGGCAGCGACACGTCGGCCAGATCGCCCCCCAGCTCACCCATGCCGCTCACGCGCACGCGCTGCCCCAGGCGTGTGAGGGTGACCTGTTCGCGGGCGTCGATGAGCGCGGCGCGCGGCCCCGGCGGCGGCAGGCCATCGAGATGGCGCAGCGGCGCCGTCACCGAGTAGCCGTGCAGGGCCACGAGCGGCAGCTTCACGCCGGCCCGCGCGAGCAACGGCGCAGCGTCGGCGCCAGTGCAGGCGATCACCGCATCGAAGCTTTCGGGCTCGCCGCCTTCGGGCACCACGACAGCGGGGGTGCCGGGCCGCAAGGCCTGCACGGGGGTGTCGAAGCGGAAACGTGCGCCCAGGCGCTGGGCCTCGGCTTTCATCAGGTGCGCAAACTGGCGGCAGTTGCCGGCACCGTCTTGCGCGATGTGCAGCCCGGCATGCAAGGGCGTGCCTTCGGCCAGGCCGGGCTCCAGGACGCGGCAGCGCTCGGGGTCGGCGAGTTCGTGCGCCACGCCGCCGTCGCGCAGGCGCGCCAGCAGCGGCTGCAGGGCCTTCAGGTCCCGCTCGCCGCGCAGCAGCACCAGGCAGCCCGGGGTCTGCTCGAACTCCAGGCGCAGGCCTTGTGTCAGCGTCAGCAGACGCTGGCGGCTGAACTGCCCCAGCGCCTGCAGCGCCTGCCCCTGCGCAACGGCGGCCGCCGGGCGGCGCGCGCGCCAGGCCCGCCACAACCAGGGCAGCTGCGTCAGGGCCGCGGCGCCGCGCAGCCGCGGCCGCTGCCAAGGCGCGCCGGGCAGGCCCCAGGGCGACAGGGTGGCCGGCGAGATCAGCCCGCCGCTGGCAAAGCTGCCTTCCGAGGCCACGCTGCCGCGGCGCTCGAAGACGGTGACTTCGTGGCCGGCGGTGGCCAGTTCAAAGGCGGTGGTGACGCCGACGATGCCGGCGCCGACGATGGCGATGCGCAAGTTCAGGCCCCCGTGGCTGCGCCGGGGCGGGCGCCGCCGCGGCAGGGGGCGGCAAGGCGGGCGGGCACGGCTTGGGCGCGTGCTAGAATCATTGGGTTTTGCCTCGATGCAGGTTCTTTTTGGGGGGTGGCCACGCCGCTCCGCAAGACTGCGGTTCAACATGCAGACCCTCACGGCCAGCCGGCTTTTCGCAGCGGCTTGAAGTGACGGGCCACGCGGTGTCGGCAAGTCGGGCGATTCAATCGCGAACCCGGTTCCACCAAGGTGTCGCCTGTCCGTCGTGACGGCTGTGAAACAGCCGTTTCCGCAGGTGATCAAGCGGCCGGGATTCTAGACACAACCTTCGGAGTTCTCATGACTGTCTCCATGCGCGAAATGCTGGAAGCCGGCGTCCATTTCGGACACCAAACCCGCTTCTGGAACCCCAAGATGGCCCCGTACATCTACGGCCATCGCAACAAGATCCACATCATCAACCTCGAGAAGACGCAGCCGCTCTTCGAGGAAGCGATGAAGTTCGTGCGCCAGCTCTCGGCCAAGCGCGGCACCATCCTGATGATCGGCACCAAGCGCCAGGCCCGCGAAGTGATCGCGATGGAAGCCCAGCGCGCCGGCATGCCCTACGTCGACCAGCGCTGGCTCGGCGGCATGCTGACCAACTTCAAGACGGTCAAGGGCAGCCTGAAGAAGCTGAAGGACATGCAGGCCACCAAAGAGGCCGGCACCGACGCCATGATCAAGAAGGAAGCCCTGCTGTTCGATCGCGAGCTGGTCAAGCTCGAGAAGGACATCGGCGGCATCCAGGACATGGGCGCGCTGCCTGACGCGATGTTCGTCATCGACGTCGGCTACCACAAGATCGCCGTGGCCGAAGCCAAGAAGCTGGGCATTCCCGTGATCGGCATCGTCGACACGAACCACTCGCCCATCGGCATCGACTACGTCATCCCCGGCAACGACGACTCGGCCAAGGCCGTGGCGCTGTACGCCAAGGCGGTGGCTGACGCCGTGCTGGAAGGCCGCGCCAACGCCACGAACGAAGTGGTGCAGGCCGTCTCGGCCGCCGGCGACGAGTTCGTCGAAGTCAACGAAGAGGCCTGATCGGGCCTGACCTGACACACCGCGCCCTGGCGGCGCGGTGTTTTTCGTGCTGCCGGGCGCTTCTTCGCGCCGCAGCCCCCCGAATTCATTGGAGATGACGATGCCCGCAATCACTGCAAGCATGGTGGCCGAGCTGCGCGCCAAGACCGACGCGCCGATGATGGAATGCAAGAAGGCGCTGACCGAAGCCGACGGCGACGCCGTTCGCGCTGAGGAAATCCTGCGCGTCAAGCTGGGCAACAAGGCCGGCAAGGCCGCCGCCCGTGTCACCGCCGAAGGCGTGATCGCCGCCGCCATGAACGGCAACGTGGGTGCCGTGGTGGAAGTCAACTGCGAAACCGACTTCGTCACGAAGAACGACTCCTTCCTGGCCTTCGCGAAGGCCGTGGCGCAGCTGATCGCCGAACACGGCCCGGCCGACGTGGCCGCCGTGGGCACGCTGGCGCTGTCGCAAGACGGCTTCGGCCCGACCGTGGAAGACGTGCGCAAGGGCCTGATCGGCAAGATCGGCGAGAACATGTCCATCCGCCGCTTCAAGCGCTACGCCGGTGGTGGCCAGTTGGCCCACTACCTGCACGGCACGCGCATCGGCGTGGTGGTGGAGTTCGAAGGCAGCGACGTCGCCGCCAAGGACGCCGCCATGCACATCGCCGCGATGAAGCCGGCCGCCCTCTCGTCGGCCGAAGTGCCGGCCGAGCTGGTGGAGAAGGAGCGCAAGATCGCCGCCGAGAAGGCTGCCGAGAGCGGCAAGCCCGCCGAGATCGTCGCCAAGATGGTCGAAGGCTCGGTGCAGAAGTTCCTGAAGGAAGTCTCGCTGCTCGACCAGGTCTTCGTGAAGGCCGCCGACGGCAAGCAGACCGTGGGCCAGTACCTCAAGAGCACCAACACCACGGCCAAGGGCTTCACGCTCTACGTGGTGGGCGAGGGCATCGAGAAGAAGGTCGACGACTTCGCCGCCGAAGTGGCCGCCCAGGTCGCCGCCGCCAAGGGCCAGTGAGGCCGCGCCCGTGCGGTGCCTGCGGGCGCCGCGCGGGCTTTTCTTTGCATACGTTCGTGCGGTCGGCGCCCGGCAGGGCCGACTTACACTGCAAGCCTTTTCCTCTGGAGTGCATCTGATGCCGGCCTACAAGCGCATCCTGCTGAAGCTGTCGGGCGAAGCCCTGATGGGTGACGACGCCTTCGGCATCAACCGCGCCACCATCGTGCGCATGGTGCAAGAGGTGCAAGAGGTCACGAAGCTGGGTGTGGAGGTGGCGGTCGTCATCGGCGGCGGCAACATCTTCCGCGGCGTGGCCGGTGGCAGCGTGGGCATGGACCGCGCCACGGCCGACTACATGGGCATGCTGGCCACGGTGATGAACTCGCTGGCCCTGGCCGACACCATGCGGCAGGAAGGCATGACGGCCCGCGTGATGTCGGCCATCAGCATCGAGCAGGTGGTCGAGCCCTACGTGCGCCCGAAGGCGCTGCAGTACCTCGAAGAAGGCAAGGTCGTGATCTTCGCGGCCGGCACCGGCAACCCCTTCTTCACCACCGACACCGCCGCCGCGCTGCGCGGTGCCGAGATGGGCGTGGAGATCGTGCTCAAGGCCACCAAGGTGGACGGCGTGTACAGCGCCGACCCCAAGAAGGACCCGAGCGCCACGCGCTACACCACCATCAGCTTCGACGACGCCATCGCGCAGAACCTGCAGGTGATGGACGCCACCGCTTTCGCGCTGTGCCGCGACCAGAAGCTGCCGATCAAGGTTTTCAGCATCTTCAAGCCCGGCGCGCTCAAGCGCGTGGTGCAGGGCGAGGACGAAGGTACGCTGGTTCACGTTTGAGGGTTGCTCCGTCATGACCATCCAGGACATCAAGAAGACGGCCGAGACCAAGATGGGCAAGTCCATCGAGGCCTTCAAGAACGAGTTGCACAAGATCCGCACCGGCCGCGCCCACCCGGGCCTGCTCGACCAGGTGCATGTCGACTACTACGGCTCGGCCGTGCCCATCAGCCAGGTGGCCAACGTGACGCTGCTCGATGCGCGCACGATCAGCGTGCAGCCCTGGGAAAAGGGCATGGGCGCGAAGATCGAGAAGGCCATCCGCGAAAGCGACCTGGGCCTGAACCCGTCGTCGCAGGGTGATCTGCTGCGCGTGCCGATGCCGGCCCTGACCGAAGAGCGCCGCAAGGAGCTGACCAAGGTGGTGCGCCATGCGGGTGAAGACGCCAAGATCGCCGTGCGCGCCGTGCGCCGCGAGGCCAACGAGCACCTGAAGAAGCTGCTCAAGGACAAGGAAGTCTCCGAGGACGACGAGCGCCGCGCGCAAGACGAGGTGCAGCGCCTGACCGACCGCGTCATCGCCGAGATCGACAAGCTGGTGCAAGGCAAGGAAGCCGAGGTGCTGGCCGTCTGAGGCCAGCGCTGTCGCCCGCCCCGCCGCCTGCGCCATGTCAGACCTGTCTCTCGCCCCTGCGGCCGTGCAGCCGCCCAACGACGCCGCCGCCGCCGTGCCCCGCCATGTGGCCGTGGTGATGGACGGCAACGGCCGCTGGGCCAAGAGCCGCTACATGCCGCGCTACTTCGGCCACAAGGCCGGAGTCGACGCGCTGGTGCGTGTCATCAACACCTTCGCCGACCGTGGCGTCGAGTACCTCACCGTCTTCGCCTTCTCGTCCGAGAACTGGAAGCGCCCGGCCGACGAGGTCTCGGGCCTGATGGGCCTGGTGCTGGTGTCGGTGTCGAAGTACCTCACCAAGCTGGCCGGCGACGGCGTGCGCATCCGCATCGTCGGCGATCGCGAGGCGGTGTCCGAGAAGCTGCGCAAGGCCTGGGATCACGCCGAAGAGATCACCAAGCACAACACCCGCATCAACCTCAGCGTGGCCTTCAACTACGGCGGCCGCTGGGACGTGATGCAGGCCTGCCGCCAGGCGCTGGCCGAGGGCCTGGCGCCCGAGCAGCTCGACGAAGCCTGGCTGTCCAGCCGCATGGCCATGGCCTTCGCGCCCGACCCCGACCTCTTCATCCGCACGGGCGGCGAGATGCGCATCAGCAACTTTCTGCTGTGGCAGACCGCCTACTCCGAACTCTTCTTCACCGAGTGCCTCTGGCCCGATTTCGGCTTGGCCGAAATGGACGCGGCCTTCGCTGCCTACGCGCGGCGAGACCGGCGCTTCGGCACCCTGCGCTCCAGCTCGTCGTCGGCCGAAGGTTCCTGACGCGCCCATGCTCAGGCAGCGTGTCATCACCGCGCTCGTGCTCGTGGCCTTGCTGCTTGGCGCGCTGTCGGTGGACAGCGCCTGGCCTTTCGCGGCCCTCACGCTGCTGTTGATGGCCGCTGGCGGCTGGGAATGGGGCCGCCTGAACCAAGCCGGTGCAGGGCTCAGCGTGCTGATGGGCGCCGCCGTCGCCGCTGGCGGGGCGGTGGCCTGGCTCGCGGGCTGGAAGGAAGGGGCGCCGGCTTTGCTGTGGGCCTTTGCCCTGCTGCTCTGGGGCGCGGGTGGCGCGGTGGCGCTGCGCAGCGGGCCGGCCGCCTGGCCGCAACTGCCGCGGGCGGCGCGTTGGGTGCTGGGCCTGGCGGCTCTGTGGCTGGCCTGGCTGGCCTTGGCCGGCGCGCATGGCGTGGGCATCAACTTCATGCTGTCTGCGCTGTGCCTGGTGTGGATGGCCGACGTGGCCGCGTATTTCGGCGGGCGCGCTTTCGGCCGCCGCAAGCTGGCCCCGAGCATCAGCCCCGGCAAGAGCTGGGAAGGCGTGTGGTCGGGCTGGCTGGGCGTGGCGGTGCTGGCGGCCTTCTGGATCTGGCTGGACGGCCGCGTGGGTTTCGACGGCCCCAGCCTCTTCAGTCGCCTCTTCGACCGCTGGGGCGTGGTGGGTTTGTTGGCGGCCTTGTGGTTGCTGGCGGGCTTGAGCGTCGTCGGCGATCTGGTGGAATCTCTCGTCAAACGCGCCGCCGGCGCCAAGGACAGCAGCCGCCTGCTGCCCGGCCATGGCGGTGTGCTCGATCGTGTCGACGCGCTGCTGCCGGTGCTGCCGGCCGTGATGGCGCTCGTTGCACTCGGAAGCCTTGCATGAACGCACCCCGACAACGCCTGGCCATCCTCGGCGCCACCGGTTCCATCGGCACGAGCACGCTCGATGTGGTGGCGCGCCACCCCGATCGTTTCGAGGTGGTGGGCCTCACGTCCTACCAGCGCACCGACCTGCTGGTGCAGCAGTGCCTGCAGTTCCGCCCCCGCGTGGCCGTGCTGCCCACCGCCGAGCGCGCCGCCGAAGTGCGCGCCGCGCTGAAGGCGGCCGGCTCGGCCACCGAGGTGCAGCACGGCGCGCAGGCCTTGTGCGAGCTGGCCGCCGCCGATGATGTCGACAGCGTGATGGCCGCCATCGTCGGTGCCGCCGGCCTGCCGCCCTGCATGGCCGCAGCACGCACCGGCAAGCGACTGCTGCTGGCCAACAAGGAAGCGCTGGTGGTTGGCGGTGCGCTCTTCATGCAGGCCGTGAAGACTGGCGGCGCGACGCTGCTGCCCATCGACAGCGAGCACTCGGCCATCTTCCAGTGCCTGCCCGAAGACCGCAGCGCCTGGGCGCGCCGCATCGACCACATCATCCTCACCGCCAGCGGCGGGCCCTTCCGCCACCGCGACCCCGACACGCTGCACACGGTGACGCCGGCGCAAGCCGTGGCCCACCCGAACTGGGTGATGGGCCGCAAGATCTCGGTGGACTCGGCCACGATGATGAACAAGGCCCTGGAGGTCATCGAGGCGCGCTGGCTCTTCGACCTGGCGCCCGAGAACATCCGCGTCGTCATCCACCCGCAGAGCATCATCCATTCGATGGTGGTCTGCCGCGACGGCAGCGTGCTGGCGCAGTTGGGCACGCCCGACATGAAGGTGCCCATCGCCTACGGCCTGTCTTTCCCCGAGCGCATCGAATCGGGTGCGCCACGGCTCGACTTCCTGCAGCAGCCGCCGCTGCACTTCGAGACCCCCGACCCCCGCCGTTTCCCGGGCCTGCAACTCGCGTGGGACGCCCTGCGCGGCCCCGAGGGCAGCACCACGGTGCTCAACGCCGCGAACGAAGTGGCGGTGGCTGCCTTCCTGGACGGAACGATCGGCTTCACGGCGATTCACACGCTCAACGCGCGCACCATCGAGCGCCTGGAGCCCCGCCTGAGCCCCACCCACACCCTGGAAGACCTGATCGAGCTCGACACCCAGGCCCGGGTGACGGCGCATGAACTGATGCGGGAACTCGCGGCGTGATCACCACCGTCCTGGCCTTCCTGCTCACCCTGGGCATCCTCGTGGTCATCCACGAGTACGGGCACTACCGCGTGGCCGTGGCCTGCGGGGTGAAGGTGCTGCGCTTCTCGGTGGGCTTCGGGCAGGTGATCTGGCGCCGCCAGAGCAGCCCCGACGCGACCGAGTTCGTGGTTTGCGCGCTGCCCTTGGGCGGCTATGTGCGCATGCTGGATGAGCGCGAGGCCCCGGTGGCCCCCGGTCAGCTCAGCCAGGCCTTCAACCGCAAGACGCTGTGGCAGCGCGCGGCCATCGTCTCGGCCGGGCCGCTGGCCAACCTGGCGCTGGCCGTGCTGCTGTACGCCGCCGCACACTGGATCGGCGTGCAGGAACCCAAGGCCCTGATCGGCCCGCCTGCGGCCGGCAGCGTGGCCGAACGGGCCGGCCTGCGCGCCGGGCAGTGGGTGCAGGCCATCGACCACGGCACCGGTGAGTGGCAGGAACTGCGCTCGCTGACCGACCTGCGTTGGGAAGTGACCCAGGCCGCGCTTCGCGGAGAACGCCTGCGCCTGCAGGTGAGCGAGGGCGACGGCCGCGGCGCGCGCAGCGTCGATCTCGACCTCTCGGGCATCGAGGCCCGCGAAGTGGATACCGCGCTCACGCAGCGCATCGGCCTGGGCAGCCCCTGGCGCGAGCCCGTGCTGGGCCAGGTGCAGGCCGGCAGTGCCGGCGCCGCCGCGGGCCTGCAGCGCGGCGATCGTGTGCTGTCCATCGACGGCCAGGCCGTGGCCGATGCGCAGCAGGTGGTGGAGAAGGTGCGTGGCAACCTGCGTGGCGGGCAGGTCAGTGCGCAGGCCTGGTTGGTGGAACGCGAAGGCCGCACGCTGGTGCTCAACGTCACGCCGCAGGTCGTCACCGAGAAGGGCCAGACCTTCGCGCGGGTGGGTGTCGAACCCGGCCGTGCGCCGGTGATGCTGACGGTGCAGCACGGCGTCTTCGAAGGCCTGCAGCAGGGCGTGGTGCGCACCTGGGAAGTCTCGGTGCTGACGGTGAAGATGCTCGGCCGCATGTTGATCGGCGAGGCCTCGCTGAAGAATCTGAGCGGCCCGCTGACCATCGCCGACTACGCCGGCCAATCCGTCACCAAAGGCCTGGCCTACTACCTGGGCTTCCTGGCCCTGGTCAGCGTGAGCCTGGGCGTGCTGAACCTGCTGCCCCTGCCCATGCTCGATGGGGGTCACCTGATGTATTACATTTTCGAGGGCGTCACCGGCCGCCCTGTCCCCGACCTCTGGCTGGCCAGGCTGCAACGCGGCGGCATCGCTGTCTTGTTGATGATGATGTCGGTCGCCCTTTTCAACGACGTCGCCCGCTTGCTGGGCCTGCACTGAATCCCCCCATGTTCCCTGTGTTTCCGATCGGGCCGAGTGGCCCCTGGGGCCCGGTTGCCGTGCTCAGCGTGGCCGTCGCCTCGGCCCTGGCCGCACCCGCGGCGCTGGCCGTCACGCCCTTCGTGCTGAAGGACATCCGCGTCGAAGGCCTGCAGCGCACCGACCCCGGCACCGTGTTCGCCGCGCTGCCCTTCCGCATCGGCGACACCTACACCGACGACAAGGGTTCGGCCGCGCTGCGCGCGCTCTTCGCCACCGGCCTGTTCAAGGACGTGCGCATCGAGATCGAGGGCGAGGTCGCCATCGTCATCGTCGACGAGCGTTCGATCATCGGCGCCGTCACCTTCGTCGGTCTGAAGGAGTTCGACAAGGACCCGCTGACCAAGAGCCTGCGCGACGCCGGCATCGGCGAGGGCCTGCCCTTCGACCGCGCGCTCATCGACCGTGCCGAGCAGGAGATCAAGCGCCAGTACCTCGGCCGCAGCCTCTACGGCGCCGAGGTGGTCACGACGATCACACCGCTGGAGCGCAACCGCGTCAACGTGACCTTCACGATGACCGAAGGCGACGCCGCCAAGATCAAGGACATCCGCATCGTTGGCAACTCGGTGTTCAGCGAACGCGAACTGCTGGACCTCTTCGAACTGACGCCCACCGGCTGGTTCACCTGGTACAGCAAGACCGACCGCTACTCGCGCACCAAGCTCAACGCCGACCTGGAAAAGCTGCGTGCCTACTACGTGAACCGCGGCTACCTCGAGTTCGCCATCGAGAGCACGCAGGTCACGATCTCCCCCGACAAGCAGACCATTTCCGTGGCCATCTCGGTCAAGGAAGGTCAGCCCTACACCGTGACGGCGGTGCGCCTGGAAGGCGACTACCTCGGCAAGGAAGAAGAGTTCCGCGCCTTCGTGGCGCTGCGTCCGGGCCAGCCTTACCGCGGTGATGCGGTCACGGCCACCGGCAAGCGTTTCACCGACCTGTTCGGCCTGTACGGCTACGCCTTCGCGCGCATCGAGCCACGGCCGGAGATCGACCGCGCCACCGGTCAGGTGGTGGTCGTCTTCGCGGCAGAGCCCAGCCGCCGCGTCTACGTGCGCCGCATCGACGTGGCCGGCAACTCGCGCACCCGCGACGAGGTGGTGCGCCGCGAGTTCCGTCAGTTGGAAGGCGCCTGGTACGACGGTGGCCTGATCAAGCTCAGCAAAGAGCGCGTGGAGCGCCTGGGCTTCTTCAAGGAAAACATCGAGATCGACACCAACGAGGTGCCGGGCTCGCCCGACCAGGTCGACCTGATCGTCAACGTCGTCGAGAAGCCCACCGGCAACCTCATCGTCGGTGCCGGCTACTCGAACGCCGAGCGACTGACCTTCACCGCCTCGGTGAAGCAGGAAAACGCCTTCGGGTCTGGCAACTACCTCGGCATCGAGCTCAACACCAGCCGCTACCAGCGCACGCTGGTGGTGAGCACCGTCGACCCTTACTGGACGGTGGACGGCATCTCGCGCGCCATCGACGTCTTCTACCGCACGCAGCGCCCCATCAACAGCCTGGGCGACACCTACGACCTGAAGACGCCCGGTGCCTCGGTGCGATTTGGCGTGCCTTTCTCCGAATACGACACCGTGTTCCTCGGCGTCGGCTTCGAGCGCACCGAGATCGGCACTGCGGCCGGCATCCCGCTGTCCTACCTGAACTACCGCGCGCTGTACGGGGACAAGACCAATTCCTTCCCCCTGACGCTGGGCTGGTCGCGCGATGCGCGAGACAGCGTGCTCGTGCCCACCGCTGGCCGCTACCAGCGTGTGAACCTGGAGTGGGCGGCCTTCGGCGACGTGCGCTACCTGCGCACCAACGCGCAGTACCAGGAGTACTGGCAGTTGCCGCTGCGCATGTCGGTGGGTGTCAACGCCGAGATCGGCTGGGGCAAGGGCCTGGGCGGCAAGCCCTTCCCGGTGTTCAAGAACTTCTACGGCGGCGGCCTGGGCACCGTGCGGGCTTTCGAACAGAGCTCGCTGGGCGTGGTCGACCCCACCGGGGCCTACATTGGCGGCGCCAAGCGCCTGAACGTCAACACCGAGCTCTACTTCCCGGTGCCTGGCACCGGCAGCGACCGTTCGCTGCGCATCTTCGCCTTCGTCGACGCCGGCAACGTGTGGCGCGAGGACGAAACCATCACGGGCGAGTCCATCCGTTCCTCGGCCGGCCTAGGCTTGTCGTGGATCTCGCCCGTCGGCCCGTTGAAGCTGAGCTGGGGCAAGCCTCTGCGCCTGCAGCGCAACGATAGAATCCAACGTTTCCAATTCCAGATCGGGACTGCCTTCTGATGAAGATGTTCGCCACCCAGCGCCCTGCCGCCACCGCCTCCAAGGTTTCTCGCTGGCTCGCCGTGGCCGCCGTTTCCGTGGCCGCCGCGGCACCCACCGTCGCGCAGGACCTGAAGATCGGCTACGTCAACAGCGAACGCGTGCTGCGCGAATCCAACGCTGCCAAGGCCGCGCAGACCAAACTGGAAACCGAGTTCGGCAAACGCGAGCGTGAGCTCAACGACGCCGGCAACAAGCTCAAGACCGCGGCCGACAAGCTGGAGAAGGACGGCCCGACCCTGGCGCCGGCCGAACTGCAGCGCCGCCAGCGCGAACTGGTGGACCAGGACCGTGACCTGCAGCGCAAGCGCCGCGAGTTCCAGGAAGACCTGAACCAGCGCCGCAACGAAGAGCTGGCTGCGGTGGTGGAACGCGCCAACCGCGTCATCCGCCAGATCTACGAAGCCGAGAAGTACGACCTGATCCTGCAGGAAGTGATCTTCGCGAGCGCGCGGGTCGACATCACCGACAAGGTGATCCGCCAGCTCAACGCCCCCACGCCGGCCGCAGCCGCCGGCAAGTAAGCCTTGCCGGGCCTGGCCGTGGCAGGCGTGCGCCTGGGGGAACTGGGCGCGCTGCTGGGCGGTGAGCTGGTCGGCGACGCCGAACTCACCGTCAGCCGCATCGGCCCGCTGGACTCTGCCGACGCGCAGACGATCAGCTTTCTTTCCAATCCCCGCTACCAGGCGCAGCTGGCCTCTTCCAAGGCCGGCTGTGTGATCGTCGGCCCTGCGATGCGAGAGGCCGCGGTCGCGCGCGGCCCGGCCCTCGTCTGCGCCGACCCTTACCTCGCCTTCGCGCGCCTGACCCAATGGTGGGCTGCGCGGTCGCGGCGCGCGCCGGTGGTGGGCGTGCACCCGAGCGCTGTGGTGGAGGAGGGCGCACGCATCCACGCCACGGCCAGCATCGGTGCGTTGGCCTTCGTGGCTGCCGGGGCCGAGGTGGGCGCCGGCGCGGTGATCGGGCCGCAGGTGCACATCGGCGCCGACGCTGCGGTGGGTGAGGGCACGTTGCTCAAGCCACGTGTCGTGCTGTCGGAGGGCTGCCGCATCGGTGCACGCGGCATCGTGCACAGCGGTGCGGTCATCGGTGCCGATGGTTTCGGCTTCGCGCCAGCGCGCAACGAGGCCGGCGCCTGGTGGGAAAAGATCGAGCAGCTCGGTGGTGTGCGCATCGGTGACGATGTCGAGATCGGCGCCAACACCTGCATCGACCGCGGCGCGCTGGAAGACACCGTGCTCGAAGACGGCGTGAAGCTCGACAACCTCGTGCAGATCGGCCACAACGTGCATGTCGGTGCGCACACGGCCTTCGCAGGCTGCGTGGGCGTGGCGGGCAGCGCCCGCATCGGGCGGCACTGCACCGCTGGCGGCGGCGCCATCATCCTGGGCCACCTGGAGATCTGCGATCACGTGCACATCACGGCGGCCACGGTCATCAGCCGGTCCATCCACAAACCGGGCCAGTACAGCGGCATGTTCCCCTTCGATGACAATGCCAGCTGGGAAAAGAACGCTGCCACCCTGAGACAACTGCACACGCTGCGAGAGCGGCTGCGGGCGATGGAAAAAGCGCTGGAGAACAAGACGTGACCACCATGGACATCCAATACATCCTGCGCAAGTTGCCGCACCGCTACCCCATCTTGCTGGTGGACCGCGTGCTCGAGCTCGAAAAGGACGTGCGCATCAAGGCGCTGAAGAACGTCACTTTCAACGAGCCGTTCTTCATGGGCCACTTCCCGGCCCGTCCGGTGATGCCTGGCGTGCTGATGCTGGAAGCGCTGGCGCAATCGGCCGCCATCCTCAGTTTCGAGAGCGCGGGCGCCGACCCGGGCGACGACACGGTGGTGTACTTCGCCGGTATCGACAACGCACGCTTCAAGAAGCCCGTGGGCCCCGGCGATCAGCTCATCCTGGAGGCTGCCATCGACCGCGTGAAGTCAGGCATCTACCGCTACAAGGCCAAGGCCAGCGTCGACGGCGCCACGGTCTGTGAAGCCGACCTGATGTGCACGATGCGCCGCGTCGCCGCACCCTGAACCGCACGATGGCCCTGATTCACCCCACCGCCATCGTCGACCCCGGCGCCGAGCTGGCGGCGACGGTGCAGGTCGGCCCCTACGCCTTGATCGGCGCCGGCGTGCGCATCGGCGAAGGCACCCGCATCGGCGGGCACTGCACGCTCGAAGGCCCGATGACCCTGGGCCGCGACAACGTGGTGCACCCGCATGCCGCCCTGGGCTGCGCCCCCCAGGACAAGAAGTACGCCGGCGAGCCCACCGAGCTGCACATCGGTGACCGCAACACCATCTTCCAGTTCTGCACCTTCAGCCGCGGCACCACGCAGGACGCCGGCGTCACGCGCGTCGGTGACGACAACTGGATCATGGCCTACGTGCACCTGGCGCACGACGTGCAGCTGGGCCACCACACCATCCTGGCCAACAACGCCACGCTGGCCGGCCACGTGCATGTGGGCGACTGGGCCATCGTCGGCGGGCTCACGGGCGTGCACCAGTTCTGCAAGGTGGGTGCGCACGCCATCCTGGGCTTCCAGAGCCACGTGTCGCAAGACGTGCCGCCCTTCATGACGGTGAGCGGCAATCCCTTGTCGGTGGCCGGCATCAACGCCGAGGGCTTGCGCCGGCGAGGCTTCTCGCGCGAGCGCATCGGGCTCGTCAAGCAGATGCACAAGCTGCTTTACCGCGAAGGCCTGACGCTGGAGAAGGCGCGCGAAGCCATCGCGGCGCTGAAGGGCATGGTGGAGGATGGCGATGCCGACATCGACACGCTGCTGAGCTTCCTCGCCGCCAGCACGCGCGGCATCGCTCGCTAAAAGCCGAGACCATGCAACTCGCGATGGTCGCCGGCGAGGCCTCGGGCGACCTGCTCGCCGGCCTGCTGCTGACCGGCCTCAAGCAGCGCTGGCCCACGCTGCAGACGCACGGCATCGGCGGCCCGCGCATGGCCGAGCAGGGTTTCGAGGCCTGGTGGCCGCACCAGAAGCTGGCCGTGCGCGGTTACGTCGAGGTGCTGCGCCACTACCGCGAGATCTCGGGCATCCGCGAGGCGCTGGCCGAGCGCCTGCTGCAAGAGCGGCCGGCGGCCTTCGTCGGTGTCGACGCGCCCGACTTCAACCTGGGCCTGGAGAAGCGCCTGAAGACGGCCGGCATCAAGACCGTGCACTTCGTCTGCCCCTCCATCTGGGCCTGGCGCGGCGGCCGTGCCAAGAAGATGGCCGCCAGCTGCGACCACGTGTTGTGTCTCTTCCCTTTCGAGCCCGCGCTGCTGCAGCAGCATGGCGTGGCCGCCACGTTCGTGGGCCACCCGCTGGCCGATGCCATTCCGCTGCAACCGCCGCGCG
Organism: Rubrivivax rivuli; assembly: GCF_004016505.1. GTDB lineage: Bacteria > Pseudomonadota > Gammaproteobacteria > Burkholderiales > Burkholderiaceae_C > Rubrivivax > Rubrivivax rivuli. Next base: position 684,850 of record NZ_SACR01000004.1, read on the forward strand.
CCGCCAGCCGCGCAGCGCTGGGTCTGGCAGAGGCCGACGAGGTGGTGGCCGTGCTGCCGGGCAGCCGCCGCAGCGAAATCCAGTACATCGCGCCGGCTTTCCTGCAGGCGGCGGCGCTGATGCACCGCCAACGCCCTTCGTTGCGATTCGTGCTGCCCATCTCGCCCGGCCTGCGCGAGATGATCGAACCGCTGTTGCAGGCGCACGCGCCGGGCCTGCCCCTGCAGTTGCTCGACGGCCAATCACACGCCGCGCTGGCGGCCTGCGACGTGACGCTGATCGCCAGCGGCACCGCCACGCTGGAAGCGGCGCTGTTCAAGCTGCCGATGGTCATTGGCTACCGCATGCACGGTCTGAGCTGGCAGCTGATGAAGCGCATGCGCTACCAGCCCTGGGTGGGCTTGCCCAACATCCTGAGCCGCGAGTTCGTGGTGCCTGAGCTGATCCAGGAAGACTGTCAACCCGAAGCCCTGGCCCGCGCCACGCTGCGCTGGCTGGACGACCGCCCGGCTGCCGCCGCACTGGCCCGCCGTTTCGATGACCTGCACCACAGCCTGCGCCGCGACACGGCGCGCTGCGCCGCCGATGCCCTCGCGCAAGTCGTTCAAGCTTGAGCAGCTCGGCTTCGGCTGGGATGAGCCGGGTCTGGTGGCCGGTGTCGACGAAGCCGGGCGCGGCCCGCTGGCCGGGCCGGTGGTGGCCGCGGCCGTGATCCTCGACGACCTCAAGCCCATCGCAGGCCTGGGCGATTCGAAGGCGCTCAGCGAACGCAAGCGTGAAGCGCTGTTCGACGAGATCCGCGCCAAGGCCTTGTGCTGTGCCATTGCCGAAGCCAGTGCCGAAGAGATCGACCGCCTGAACATCCTGCAGGCCACCCTGTTGGCCATGCGCCGCGCCGTGGATGCTCTGCGCCTGCCGCCGCACCGCGTGGTGGTGGATGGCAACCGCGTGCCGGTGCTGCGGGTGCCGGTGGCGGCGGTGGTCAAGGGCGATGCGCTTGTGCCGGCGATCTCGGCCGCGTCCATCCTGGCCAAGGTGCACCGCGACCGGCTGTGCCAGGCGCTGCACGCACGGCACCCGGCCTATGGCTTCGATGGGCACAAGGGCTACCCCACGCCCGAGCACCTGGCCGCGCTGCAGCAGCACGGCGCCTGCCCCGAACACCGGCGCAGCTTTGCGCCTGTGCGCGCTGCACTGCAACGCCCATGAACGAGCCGCAGCTCATCACCTCGAAAGACAACCCGCTGCTGCAGCGCCTGCGCAAGCTGGCCTTGGACGGTGCGGCCTACCGCCGTGGCGGGCAGGTGTGGATCGAGGGCGAGCACCTGTGCAGCGCGCTGCGCACACGCGGCGGCGCGGCCTTGCAGGCTGTGGTGGCCGATGAAGCCTGGGTGCGGCCCGAACTGCGCGATCTGGCCGCCTGGGCGCCGCGCATCGCCCGCGTGCCGGCGGCGCTGTTCAAGGGCTTCAGCACGCTGGAATCGCCGGCGCCCATCGGCTTTCTCATCGACGCGCCGGCCGAAGTGGCGCTGCGCCAGGGCGTGGCCAGCGTGGTGCTCGACCGTGTGCAAGACCCCGGCAACGTCGGCAGCATCCTGCGCAGCGCGGCGGCCTTCGGCGTGCCGCAGGTGCTGGCACTGAAGGGCACCGTGGCCCTGTGGTCGCCGAAGGTCTTGCGTGCTGGCATGGGCGCGCACTTCGGCCTGCACCTGGTGGAAGGGCTGGCGCCTGAAGACCTGGCCGCCTTGGGCGCGCCCCTGGTGGCCACCAGTTCGCACGCCGGCCACCAACTGCCCAGCGCACACCTGCCGCAACCTTGCGCCTGGGTGCTGGGCCACGAAGGGCAGGGCGTGCATGCCGATCTGCTGGCGCGCTGCACGCTGCAGGTCAGCATTCCGCAGCCGGGTGGTGAAGAGTCGCTCAACGTCGCCGCCGCGGCGGCGGTGTGCCTGTACGAATCGGCCCGTCGATTGCCGGCTCAGTAGATCAGGCGATCCGGCCGCAGGTCGCGCAGGATGGTGGTGGCGATCTCTTCGATGGACTTGTGCGTGCTGCTGAGCCAGCTGATGCCTTCACGACGCATCATGCTCTCGGCTTCGTTCACTTCGTAGCGGCAGTTCAGCAGCGAGGCGTACTTGCTGTCCGGTCGCCGCTCGTTGCGGATCTGCGCGAGGCGCTCTGGGTCGATGGTCAGGCCAAAGCACTTGCGCTTGTAGGGCGCCAAGGGGGTGGGCAGCCGGCCGCGGTCGAAGTCTTCGGGAATCAGCGGGTAGTTCGCGGCCTTGATGCCATGCTGCATGGCGAGGTACAGGCTGGTCGGCGTCTTGCCGCTGCGGCTGACGCCCAGCAGGATGACGTCGGCCACGTCGAGGTTGCGCGCGCTCTGGCCGTCGTCGTGCGCCAGGCTGAAGTTGATGGCTTCGATGCGCTCGTTGTACTCGCGGCTGGCGCTGGCGTCGCTGAAGCGACCCACCCGGTGGTTGCTTTTCACGCCGAACTCGGCCTCCAGCGGTTCGACGAAGGTGCGGAACATGTCGAGCACCAAGCCCTTGCACTGCGGCCCGGTGATCATGCTGCGCACGTCGTCGTTCACCAGCGTGATGAAGACGATGGGCCGCTTGCCCTCGCGTTCGGCCGTGGCGTTGATCTCCTCCATCACCGTGCCGGCCTTCTCGGGCGTGTCGATGAAGGGCCGGCGCACATGCCGCGGCTTGGCCGGGAACTGGTTCAGGATGGAGTTGCCGAAGGTCTCGGCGGTGATGCCGGTGCCGTCCGAGACAAAGAACACGGTTCGTTCGGTCATGGCGTTTTCAAGGGGAGCGCAGGTGGTTACAGACGAGGTTCATCATAAGGAAGAAGTCCTTAGAATCTGCTCAACTTTCCGCTCCTCGTCTGGCCTCCTGCCGCCCACCATGAACCCCACGCGCCTGCCCGAAGCAGAACAACATGCCGCCGCGTGGGCATGGGCCGCCGTGCCGCTGGCGGAAGCACCGGTTTTTTCACACTTCGGAGCTTTCCCATGTCATCCAGCCACCTGGCGACCGCCCTGGTCGCCCCGTTCGAACACCTGAGAATGACCGATGTCGAGGCGGTGGGCGGCAAGAACGCCAGCCTCGGCGAAATGATCAGCCAGCTCGCTGCCAAGGGCGTGCGTGTGCCGGGGGGCTTTGCCACCACGGCGCATGCCTTCCGCGTGTTCCTGCAGCACGGTGGGCTGGCGCAGCGCATCCAGGCCAAGCTCGACACGCTGAACGTCGACGACGTCAACGCGCTGGGCGCCGCAGGCGCCGAGATCCGACAGTGGATCGTCGACACGCCCTTGCCGGCCGACCTCGAAGCCGCCATCCGCGAGCAGTTCGCGCGCCTGACTGCGGGCAACCCCGAGGCCAGCTTTGCCGTGCGTTCCTCGGCCACCGCGGAAGACATGCCCGATGCATCGTTCGCCGGCCAGCAGGAGACCTTCCTCAACGTCACCGGCATCGAGGACGTGCTGCACCGCATGAAGGAGGTGTTCGCCTCCCTCTACAACGACCGCGCCATCAGCTACCGCGTGCACAAGGGCTACGCCCACCACGACGTGGCGCTGTCGGCCGGCGTGCAGCGCATGGTGCGCTCTGACCTCGGCTCCGCCGGCGTGATGTTCACCATCGACACCGAAAGCGGCTTCCCCGACGTCGTCTTCATCACCAGCAGCTACGGGCTGGGTGAGCTGGTGGTGCAGGGCGCGGTGAACCCCGACGAGTTCTATGTCCACAAGCCCATGCTGGCGGCGGGCAAGATGGCCGTCATCCGCCGTGGCCTGGGCAGCAAGCTGCAGCGCATGGCCTTCGCCAGCGCTGCCGACAAGGCCGCCACCGGCAAGCTGGTGCAGACGCTGGACACCCCACCCGAGCAGCGCAACCGCTACTCGCTCACAGACGCCGAGGTCACCGAACTGGCCAAGTACGCGGTCATCATCGAGAAGCACTACGGCCGCGCGATGGACATCGAGTGGGGCAAGGACGGTGTCGACGGACAGCTCTACATCCTGCAGGCCCGGCCCGAGACCGTGAAGAGCCAGGCCGCCGGCAAGGCCGAGCAGCGTTTCCGCATCAAGGGTGACCGCAGCAAGAACACCGTGCTGACCGAGGGCCGCGCCATCGGCCAGAAGGTGGGCACGGGCCCGGTGCGCCTGGTGCGCAGCACCGCCGAGATGGACCGTGTGCAGCCGGGTGATGTGCTCGTCACCGACATGACCGACCCCAACTGGGAGCCGGTGATGAAGCGCGCCAGCGCCATCGTCACCAACCGCGGCGGGCGCACCTGCCACGCGGCCATCATCGCGCGCGAACTCGGCATCCCGGCGGTGGTGGGTTGCGGAGACGCCACCGAGAAGCTCAGCGAGAACGCGCTCGTCACCGTCAGTTGCGCCGAGGGCGACACCGGCTTCATCTACGACGGTCTGCTGGAGACCGAGGTCAGCGACGTGGTGCGCGGCGAGATGCCCTACTGCCCCATCAAGATCATGATGAACGTGGGCAACCCGCAGCTCGCCTTCGACTTCGCGCAGATGCCCAACAGCGGCGTCGGCCTGGCGCGGCTGGAGTTCATCATCAACAACAACATCGGGGTGCACCCGAAGGCCATCCTCGACTACCCCAACATCGACGCCGACCTGAAGAAGGCCGTGGAGAGCGTGGCCCGCGGCCACGCCAGCCCGCGCGCCTTCTATGTCGACAAGCTGGCCGAGGGCATCGCCACCATCGCCGCGGCCTTCTGGCCGAAGAGCGTGATCGTGCGGCTGTCGGACTTCAAGAGCAACGAGTACCGCAAGCTCATCGGCGGCACGCGCTACGAGCCCGATGAAGAGAACCCGATGCTGGGTTTCCGCGGCGCCAGCCGCTACATCAGCGGCGACTTCAGCGATGCCTTCGCGATGGAGTGCGAGGCGCTCCGGCGCGTGCGCACCGACATGGGCCTGAGCAACGTCGAGATCATGGTGCCCTTCGTGCGCACCGTGAAGCAGGCCGCCACCGTCAAGCAGATGCTGGCCGAACGCGGCCTGCAGCGCGCGGCCGATGGCGGCAAGGACGGTCTGCGCCTGATCATGATGTGCGAGGTGCCCAGCAACGCCATCCTGGCGGACCAGTTCCTCGAGCACTTCGACGGCATGAGCATCGGCAGCAACGACCTGACGCAGCTCACGCTGGGCCTGGACCGCGACAGCGGCATCGAGCAGCTGGCCGGTGATTTCGACGAGCGCGACCCGGCCGTCAAGGCCATGATCTCGCGTGCCATCGCCGCCTGCCGGGCCACCGGCAAGTACGTGGGCATCTGCGGCCAGGGCCCGAGCGATCACCCCGACTTCGCCGACTGGTTGGCGCAGGAGGGCATCGTCTCGATCTCGCTCAACCCCGACACGGTGGTCGATACCTGGCAGCGCCTGGCCAAGGCCTGAAGGGACCGGGGCGCGGCACAGCGGCCCGGGTAGTTGCCGGCTGATCTGGCGCAGACCCTGCGCCAGAATCGGCGCATGAACGAGCGGGCGCGGTACCTCTTCTGGCAGCAGGCGCGGCGCTGGACGCTTGCGCTGCTGCTGGTGTGGCTGGTGGTGAACCTTGGCGTGCCTTGGTTCGCCCGCGAACTCGATCGCTACAGCGTCCTGGGTTTCCCGCTGGGCTACTGGCTGGCGGGGCAGGGGGCCTTGTTCATCTACCTCGCCCTGATCGCCGTCTATGTGGCGGTGATGGACAGGCTGGAGGCCGCGCTGCTGCGCACCACCTCCGATGCGCCACCCACCGCCCCTGGAGCGTCGGATGGCCGCTGAGCGGGGCGGCCAGGGCGTGGCCGGCACGCGCGACTTCTCGCGCGTGCTGGCGGGGCGCTACGCGCTCTTCCTGCTGTGTTTCGGGCTGATGATCGCCGCCATGGCCCTGGCCGAACGCGCGGGCGTGCAGCGATCGTGGATCGGCGTCACCTTCCTGGTGCTGACGGTGGCGGTGTACGCGGGCATCGGCTTCATCTGCCGCACCTCCAACGAGGCCGAGTACTTCGTCGCCGGGCGCCGCGTGCCGGCGTTCTACAACGGCCTGGCCACCGCGGCCGACTGGATGTCAGCCGCGTCCTTCCTGGGTACGGCTGGCGTGCTTTACCTGCAGGGGCAAGCGGGGCTGGCCTATATCCTGGGCTGGACGGGCGGCTACGTGCTGCTGGCCCTGCTGCTGGCGCCCTACCTGCGGCGTCTGGGCCAGTACACGGTGCCCGACTTCATGGCTTCGCGCTTTGGCGGCAGCCTGCCGCGGCTGATCGGTGCGGCGGCCACGGTGGCGGTGTCCTTCGTCTACCTGGTGGTGCAGATCTACGGCGTGGGCCTGATCACCTCGCACCTCACGGGCTTCGGCTTCGAGCTCGGCATCTTCGTGGGCCTGGGCGGAGTGCTGGTGTGCAGCTTCCTGGGCGGCATGCGCGCCGTCACCTGGACGCAGGTGGCGCAGTACCTCGTGCTCATCGTGGCCTACCTGGTGCCGCTGCTGTGGCTGTCGGTCAAGCAGACCGGCAGCGTGATGCCGGTGATGGCCTACAGCCAGCAACTGCAGCAGGTCACGGCCCGCGAGCGCGCATTGACCACCGATGCGGCCGAGCAGGACGTCATCCGGCTGCTGCGCCAGCGCGCCGCCGAGGCCGAACTGAAGCTGCGCGACGTGCGCACCGCGATGGCCCGCGACGAAGCCGCCCTGCAGGCCCAGGTGGCGGCGCTGCGTGCAGAGAACGCACCGCTGGTGCGCATTCAGCGCGCTGAGCGCGAACTCGCGCAGCGCCCGCGCACCGAGGCCCAGGCCCGGGCGCTGTACCAGCGAGAGCGTGACGCCGCGCTGGCCGGCGCGCGCCCGCTGGGCGGCATGCCGCCGCAGACGCTGGCCTTTGCCGGCGGCGACCCCGAAGGCGATGCGCAGGCCCGCGCACGGCACGACAGCGCACGCATCAACTTCATCGCGCTGATGCTCTGCCTGATGATGGGCACGGCCGCACTGCCGCACGTGCTGACGCGCTTCTACACAACCCCTTCAGCCTCGCAGGCGCGGCGCTCGGTGGGCTGGACGCTGCTCTTCATCGTGATGCTCTACATCGCCGCGCCGATGCTCGCCGTGCTGGTGAAGTTCGAAGTGCTGCACCACGTGGTGGGCCTGCCGATCGACGACCTGCCGCAGTGGGTGCAGCGTTGGTCGCGCATGGACCCGGCGCTGGTCAGCGTGCGCGACATCAACGGCGACGGCCTGCTGCAACTGGGTGAACTGCGCTTGGCCGGCGACATCATCGTGCTGGCCGCGCCCGAGATCGGCGGGTTGCCCTACTGGGTGACCTGCCTGGTGGCCGCCGGGGGGCTGGCTGCGGCGCTGTCCACCGCCGACGGCCTGCTGCTGACCATCGCCAACGCGTTGTCGCACGATGTCTGGTTCCGCAGCGTCAACCCGCGTGCCACGGCGGCGGTGCGGGTGGTGGTCTCCAAGGTGCTGGTGATGGTGGTGGCCTTCCTGGCGGCGCTGATCGCGGCGCTGAAGATCACCGACATCCTGCAGTTCGTCTCGCTGGCTTTCTCGCTGGCGGCCTCGGCCTTCTTCCCGGCGCTGGTGCTGGGCATCTTCTGGCGCCGTGCCAACCACGCGGGGGTGGTGGCCGGCATGCTCACGGGCCTGGGCGTGACGGTCTGGTACATGGTGACCAACCTGCCGCTGCTGCGCCGCGCGTTCGGCGTCACACGGCCCCTGGCCGAGTGCAGCTGGTTCGGAGTGGAGCCCATTGCGGCGGGCGTTTTCGGCGTGCCGGCAGGCCTGCTGGTGATGGCGCTGGTGAGCCGCTTCACGAAACCGCCGGGGCCGGCGCAGGTGGCGGTCATCGAGCGCATGCGCTTCCCGGCCCCCGGGGAGCGTTGACCCCAGTGCTATACTGTTGGGCTTTCCTTGCTGCACCCGTCATGTTGACGCATCGGGGCAGCTTCCACCCCCAGCGGCCTCGGCAACCCTGCCAGCCGCCGGAATCCACAAGGAGTGTTCATGCGTCACTATGAGATCGTTCTGCTGATCCACCCGGATCAAAGCGAACAGGTTCCGGCCATGCTGGAACGCTACAAGAACCTGGTCACCACCAGCGGCGGCAAAGTCCACCGCGTGGAAGACTGGGGCCGCCGCCAGCTGGCCTACATGATCCAGAAGCTCGTGAAGGCGCACTACCTGTGCCTGAACATCGAGTGCAGCATCGAGACGCTGACCGAGCTGGAGACGGGTTTCCGCTTCAACGACGCCGTGCTGCGTCACATGACCGTGGGCAAGGCCAAGGCCGAAACCGCCCCGTCGATCATGATGAAGGCCGTCGAGCGCGAAGAAGCCCGCAAGGAACGCCAGGAGGCTTCGGCCTGAGGTCGGGCTGCGTCCTCCGCCAGCCCGCTGCGGACCAGCGCCTGTGATGAACAGGCTGCTGCTCACGGCAACCCTGGTGGAACGGGCGGCGCTGCGTTACACCCCGGCCGGGCTACCGGCGCTCGACGTGGGGCTCAAGCACGAGTCCACCGTCAGCGAAGATGGCCAGGCCCGCAAGGTCTCGATGGAGATGCGGGCCGTGGCGATCGGGGCGATAACGAAGGCGCTGCTGGCAGCGGAGCTGGGCCAGATGGCGCTCTACACGGGCTTCATCACCAGCGCTCGCAGCGGACGCGGCCTGCTGTTCCATATCACCTCGGTGGAAGCTGTGGTCTCCGACCCGCCCGCCGATCCGGATCAACAGAATTGAATTCAAGTAGGAGCTGACTATGCCCCCGCCACGTGGTAAAGGTCGTTTTTCCAAGGACAAGCGCCCCAAGCGCAACAACCAGTCGCTGCTGTTCCGCCGCAAGCGTTTCTGCCGCTTCACCGTCGCCAAGGTCGAAGAGATCGACTACAAGGAAGTCGACGTTCTGCGCGACTTCATCGGCGAGAACGGCAAGATCACGCCCGCTCGCCTGACCGGCACGCGCGCCTACTACCAGCGCCAGCTGACCACCGCCATCAAGCGCGCGCGCTTCCTGGCGCTGCTGCCTTACTCTGACCAGCACAAGGTCTGAGGAGCCCCACCATGCAAATCATTCTTCTCGAGAAGGTCGGCAAGCTCGGCAACCTGGGCGACGTCGTCAAGGTCAAGCAGGGTTATGCCCGCAACTTCCTGATCCCGCAGAAGCTGGCGCGCCGCGCCACCGAGGCTGCGATCAAGGAATTCGAAGGCCGCCGCGCCGAGCTGGAAAAGGCCGCCGCCGCCAAGCTGGCTGCCGCCCAGGCCCTGGGCGAGCAACTGGCCGGCAAGACCGTGCGCATCGTCCAGAAGGCCGGTGTGGACGGTCGCCTGTTTGGCAGCGTCACCAACCACGACATCGCCGAGGCGCTGACGAAGGCCGGCACGGCCATCGCCAAGGCCCAGGTGCGCCTGCCCAACGGCCCGCTGAAGACCGTGGGCGAGCACGCCGTCTCGGTGGCGCCGCACGGCGACGTGGTCGTCGAGATCACCGTGCAGGTGGTCGCCCAGGCCGACTGAAGCCCGCTTCGGCTGTCACTGATCGCAAAGGCCGGCGCATGCCGGCCTTTGTCGTTTCTGGCGTGCGGACTTGTCCCGCGATGCCCCAGCGAAACCCACAGGCTTGTCCACAGCCTGTCCCTTGGGTGAACACACCGGCAGCGCCTACCATCGCCGCTGAGCCCACAGACCCGCACCGATGAGCACCGTCTTCGAACCCCGCGACTCCGCCCCGCAACGCGACGACGAGGTGGCGCGCCTGCGTGTGCCGCCGCACTCGGTGGAAGCCGAGCAGAGCGTGCTCGGTGGCCTGCTGCTCGACAACCTGGCCTGGGACCGCGCCGGCGACCTGCTCACCGACAGCGACTTCTACCGCCACGAGCACCGCCTCATCTACAAGGCCATCGGCGATCTGGTCTCGCAGAGCAAGCCGGCCGACGTCATCACCGTCTTCGAGCAGCTTCAGAGCCTGGGCAAGGCGCAGGACGTGGGCGGCCTGGCCTACCTGAACGCGCTGGCGCAGAGCGTGCCGAGCGCGGCCAACATGCGGCGCTACGCGGAAATCGTTCGCGAGCGCAGCATCCTGCGCAAGCTGATCGCGGCCAGCGACGAGATCGCCACCAACGCCTTCAACCCGGCGGGCCGCCAGGTCAGTACGGTGCTCGATGAAGCAGAGAGCAAGATCTTCCAGATCGGCGAAGAAGGCTCGCGGCAGAAGCAGGGCTTCCAGGGCATCAACAAGCTCGTGGTCGACCTCATCGACCGCGTGCAGGAACTGCATGACAACGGCGCCGAAGAGGTGACCGGCGTGCGCACCGGCTTCTACGACCTCGACAAGATGACGGCCGGCCTGCAGAAGGGCGACCTCATCGTGCTGGCGGCGCGGCCCTCGATGGGCAAGACGGCGTTCGCGCTGAACATCGCCGAGCACGTGGCGGTGCAGGAAGGCCTGCCGGTGCTGGTGTTCTCGATGGAAATGGGCGCCGCGCAACTCGCGTTGCGCGTGGTGGGCAGCCTCGGGCGCATCAACCAGCAGAACCTGCGCACCGGCCGCCTGGACGGTGGCGAGTGGGAGCGCCTGACCGAAGCCGTGGAGCGCCTGGGCCAGGTGCAGCTCTACATCGACGAGACCGCCGGCCTGACCAGCAGCGAGCTGCGTGCCCGGGCGCGCCGCATGGCTCGGCAGTTCGGCACGCTGGGCCTGATCGTCATCGACTACCTGCAGCTCATGAGCGGCAGCAGCACGAGCGAAGAGAACCGCGCCACTGTCATCGGTGAGATCAGCCGCGGTCTGAAAGCGCTGGCCAAGGAGCTGCAGTGCCCGGTGATCGCGCTGTCGCAGCTGAACCGCAGCGTGGAAACGCGCACCGACAAGCGCCCGATGATGAGCGACCTGCGTGAATCGGGCGCCATCGAACAGGACGCGGACATCATCATGTTCATCTACCGCGACGACTACTACAACAAAGAGAACAGCAAGGAGCCGGGTGTCAGCGAGATCATCATCGGCAAGCAGCGCAACGGGCCCGTGGGCACGGTGAAGCTGGCTTTCATGAAGCCGCTGACACGCTTCGAGAACCTGGCGCCGGGCGCCAGTGGCGGCGACGAATACTGACCCTGGCGCGGCCTTGCCGCCGCGATGCGCCAGCCTGCGGTGACAATGCAGCCGACGGGCAAGTTCGGGCGGCGCGCTCTCAGGGTTTGTTCCTGAGCGTACAAAGCGGGGTCGCGGCAGACTCCGTCGCCGCAAGAGGCTTGGAAGGGCCACAAGAAGGATGACTGGGCAGGCGGTTTCCGAACACAAGAAGAGGCTGGGGGGCACGGGGGCGGTCAACCGCAGCGCGGTGGTGTCCTTCCTGCGGCCGGCTGCCTGCGTTGGCGGCATGGTGCTGGCACTTTCAAGCACAGGCGCCTGGGCGCAGAAGGCCTCGCCCGAACTCACCGCCTGCATCGCCGCCAACCGGCAGGCCGCCACCGACCTGCTGCAGGCGCGCGACAGCGAGATCCGCCGCCACGCGCTGCATGCCGTGCTGGTGTCGCGTCTGCAAGGGCTGGGCAGTGGGTTCAACCAGCTCAAGGCCAACGCCGCGCGGGTGCCACGCAATCTGGCCGAGTGCGAGAAGACCACCGAGGCGCTGAACGCCGGGCGCGAGCAACTCGAGCGCATCGTCGGCACGCCCGAGCAACTGGCCGAGTGCGCCACGGCCAACCAGACCGCCTACGGGCAGATGCAGGCGGTGCTGCTCGAACTGCAGGCCGGGGGCAAGGTGCCTGCGGCGCGGCTCGAAGCCGTTGCAGGCCGGCTCGACCAATTGCGGCCGGGCGTCAACCGTGACGGCCAGACCTTGACCGACTGCCGTGCGCTCTCGGCCGAGATCGAAACCGAGAAGGCCGCGGTGCAGCGCCTTGCGCCGCCGCCACCGGCCGCGCCCGCACCTCGGCCCGCGGCATCCGCCCCTCCGGCGCCAGCAGGGGTGCCCCCGGCCGTCTGCAGGCAGGGCCACACGCGGCAATACAACGAACTGGCGCAGGCCTACGCGGCCTTCGTCAGCGCCGGGCCGATCCCGCAGGAACTGATGGCGTCGCTGCAGTCGCTGAGCGAGCGGCTCACCCGGCTGGCCGCGCAGATTCCGGACACCAACTCACCCGATTGGAACTGCGACGACATCAACCGTGCGCTGGAACGCGCGCGCAACGACCTGGCCAAGCTGAAGCGCTGAGCGCGGCGGCGGCGGGCTGCCGCCGTCCAGCGCAGGCACCAAGAACAAAGCCCGGCATGCCGGGCTTTGTTCTTGAAGGGGAAGGGGCGTTCAGGCCAGAAGCGGTCCGCCGCTGTGTGCGTGGCGATCTGTCGCGCCGTGGGCACCGTACAGGCCCGCAGCGGCGCTGGCGGTGCGGGGCATCAGCACGTCCATCGCGCGGTCCAGCGAAGCAGTGGCGCGGGCCAGGGCCTCGCGCTGTGCGGCCACCTGGCCGCTGGCGGCCGCGAGGCGCTGCCGCAGTTGAAGTGGCACGCCCCCGCTGCGGGCGGCACGTGCGAAGTGGTCAACGGCCGCGGCGAGCGCGGCGTGCAGATCGGCCGCCACGCGGTCGACGCCGGCGGCATCCTGCTGCTGCAGAGCCAGGTTGAGGGCGCCCAGGGCCTGTTCCACGGCCTGCAAGGGGCGCTCAAGTTCGGCGGCTTGCTGCACGGCGTGGCGCTCCTTGGGCGTGGTGATCATGGGGCGCGATCAGCTGAGCTTGCGGCCCAGCAGTTCTTCGGCGTTGACGATCAGCTTGTCCGCGATCGCCTCGGCATTGACCTTGAACTGGCCTTCGCGGATGGCCGTCGCGATGCGCTCGACCTTGGCTGCGTCGAAGGCCGGATCGCCCACACCCTCGGCCAGGCCCTTGGCGGCCGACGACAAGGCCACCTCCGTGCTGGGCACGGCCACGGGGCTCTTGGTCGGCGCGGCCTCGGCCTTGCGTTCGGCCACGGTCGGGCCGGGCGGCTTGGTTTCGATAGGACCGATCTTCATCTTGGACTCCTGTCAGGGGCACAGCAGGGGTGCTTTCCCAACGACATAGACGCTGTATCGGAAGCGGCGCCAAAGAACTTTAGCCTTGAAGTCGAAAATTCTTGCGCACCCCCTTGAACGTGGGGGTCAAACGTGCCCGGCGCGTTGTTCATGGGCCCACCTCGACTTCACGGGGCCCGATCGCGCGGCCTTCCACCATGCGCGGGCCCAAGGCTCGCCCGTCCTCCGTCCGATTCTCGCCGACGCGCACGCGCACGCGCTGCCCTTCGATGCCGGCACTCACCGCCTGGCCCATGGTGCTGATCGAGAAACCCGGGCCGCCTGCCACCACGCGCACGGTGTCGCCGGCGGCAAACCACTGTCGGGCCTGCAGATCGGTCGCACGCAGGGCCTGGCCGGCGGGCACGGGGCGCGCCGTCACGCGGCCTGCCAACTGGGACGGGTGGGCGAAGGGCGGCTGCGGTGCAGCAGCCCAGTCCACCTCGGCGAGTGCCAGGCTGTCGGCCTGCAGCGTGGCGCCCACGGGCAACGCAGCGGCCGACACAGCGGCCTGCGCCCACACCTGCACCGTGGCCGGCAAAGAGATGCTCCAGCGCGGCGTGGGCGCCGCGTCCGAGGTCTTCTGGCAGCGCAAGCCGATACGCGTGCGGCCCCACGCGGGCGCGCCCGGCACGAGAAAGGCTTCCACCTGCGCGCACGGGGCGAGCTTCAGGCGCGGGTCGGGCTGGCCGGGAACGGCAAGCACGCGGGCTCCGGCCGGCGCCAGGGCGCGTGCGGCTTCACTCAGCATGGCCAGCGCCTGTGCCACGGCCGCTGCCGGCAGCGGGGCAGCGGGCTCCTGGGCCTGCGCGGCCGCCGGGCCGAGTGCGGCCAGCGCGAGCGCGAATGCGCCCGTGGCCACGCCGGACCATGGCATGCGCCGCAGGGATCGGAATGAGGGCAGGTTCACAGTGCAGCACTCTAGGCCGGCAGTGCCGTCGCCAGGGGCGGAAATGAAGGCCGAAGCGGGCTCTGTTCGGGCTCATCTTTCGGCGTGCGCTGCCCAGAATCGACCTCCATGCCCGAACCTGCCTGCAGGCCGGCCCCGGGCCACACCCGAGCTTGTTGCGGGTGCGCTGACCGAAGGAGCGCCGAATGATCTCTCGCCTGACCCAATCGCTCGATTTCCACGCCCAGGCGCTCAGCCTGCGCGCCGAGCGCCAGCGCATCATCGCCGGCAACATCGCGAACGCCGACACCCCCGGCTACCACGCCCGCGACTTCAACTTCGCTGATGCCCTGCGCAACGCCACCGGCCAGGCCGGTCTGGGCGGGGGTATCGCCAGCGACGTGATGAGCCCCGGCGGCCGCCCGTCGCCGACGCTGCGTTACGCACTGCCCTCGCAGACCAGCATGGATGGCAACAGCGTCGACATGGACCGCGAGCGCGCCTCGTTCGTGGACAACAGCGTGCAGTACGAATCGACGGTGCGCTTCATCAACGGCAGCGTGCGCACCATGCTCGACGCGATGAAGAGCCACACCCAGGGCTGAAGCCCAGCGCTGAGAAGGACCCACGATGAGCATGCTCCGCATCTTCGACGTCGCCGGCAGCGCGGTCAGCGCGCAGAGCCAGCGCCTGAACACCGTGGCCAGCAACCTGGCCAACGCCGACACCGTGGCCGGCCCCGACGGCAGTGCCTACAAGGCGCGCCAGGTGGTCTTCCAGACCGAACTGATGGGCGCGGGCGCGCACCGCAACGGCACCGCCGGCGTGCGCGTGAGCACCATCGTCGAGAGCGATGCGCCGGGCCGCCGTGTGCACGACCCCAATCACAAGAGCGCCGACGCCGAGGGCTACGTGACCTACAGCAACGTGAACCCGGTGGAGGAGATGGTCAACATGATCTCGGCCTCGCGTTCGTACCAGAACAACGTCGAGGTGATGAACACCGCCCGCAGCCTGCTGCTGAAGACGCTGCAGATCGGCCAGTGAGCCGCGCGGCCCGCTTGCCCCCACCGCCCGCCGCCCCCCGGAGCCCGCCATGACCACCGCCATTTCCAGCGACCCCTTCGCGGCGCTGAATGCCACTGCCGGCAGCGCCGCCGCCAGTGCGAACAACAGCGACGCGGCCAGCGCCGACCGTTTCCTGAAGCTGCTCGTCACGCAGATGCAGAACCAGGATCCGCTCAACCCGATGGACAACGCCCAGGTCACGAGCCAGATGGCGCAGATCAACACCGTCAGCGGCATCCAGACGCTCAACAACACGATGCAAGGCCTCAACGGCCAGTTCGTGCAGATGCAGGCTTTGCAGGGCGCCTCATTGGTGGGCCGCGAGGTCACCGTGGTGGGCAACCGCCTGGCCGTCGCCGAGGGTACCGGCACCGCGCAGTACGAACTGGCCACCCCCGCCGACAAGGTGAAGATCGAGGTGCTGAACCCGGCCGGGCGCGTGGTGGACACGATGACGCTGGGCACCACCAAGGCCGGCCGCCAGGACATCGAGTGGGACGCCCGCAACGCCGACCCGGCGCTGGAGTACCGCTTCCGCATCACCGCCACCAGCGGCGCCAGCGCCGTGGCCAGCACACCGCTGATGCGCGACCGCGTGCAGGCCGTCAGCACCTCGGGCAGCGGTGTCTCGCTGCAGACCCAATACAGCGGCGACGTGGCCTACAGCCAGGTCAAGGCCTTCAACTGATTTCCCACCAGGACCCTCCGCCATGAGCTTCCAGCAAGGCCTTTCCGGACTCAACGCCTCGAGCAAGAACCTCGAGATCATCGGCAACAACATCGCCAACGCGAACACCTTCGGCACCAAGGTCTCGCGCGCCGAGTTCGCCGACGTCTACGCCGCAGCACTGAACGGTGCCGGCGCCAACAGCATCGGCATCGGCACCAACATGGCCACCGTGGCGCAGCAGTTCACGCAGGGCGCCATCACCACCACCGAGAACCCGATGGACCTGGCGATCAACGGCGCCGGCTTCTTCCAGGTGACCGACGGCAAGAGCCCGACCACCTACACGCGCAACGGCCAGTTCAAGGTGGACCGCGACGGCTTCATCGTCAACAGCTTCGGCAAGCAGCTCATGGGCTACGCGGCCGACGACCTGGGCGTCATCCAGCCCGGGCAGGCCGTGCCGCTGCAACTGCCCACCGGTGGCGTGAGCCCGAAATCGACCACGCGCATGGACATCGAGATGAACCTCGACTCACGCGCCGGTGTCACCGTCCCGGTGGCCGGTGCGGCCATCGACTTCAACGACGCGGCGACCTACAACAACGCCACCTCGCTGACGGTGTACGACGCCAAGGGCCAGGAAGTGGCGCTGACCTACTACTTCCAGAAAGCCGGCACCGACACCTGGAACGTCTTCGCCACCGCCAACGGCGCAACGGTACTGGGACTGCCGGACGCCCCGGCGCCGCTGTCGACCATCACCTTCGCTGCCGACGGCAGCGCGCCCACCAACCCGATCGGCCCCATCACCTTCACCATCCCGGCCAGCGTGAACAGCGCCGGCGCCGAGACGCTGGAACTGCTCGACGTGACGCTCAACACCGGAGGCGCCACGCAGTTCGGCTCGGCGTTCAGCGTCACCGACCTGCGGCAGGACGGCTTCTCGGCCGGCCAGCTGGTGGCCATCGCGGTGGAGAACAACGGCATCATCACCGCGCGCTACAGCAACGGGCAGAGCCGCCCGGCCGGGCAGATCGAGGTGGCGACCTTCCGCAACCCGCAGGGCCTGCAGCCCTCGGGCAACAACCAGTGGGCGCGCACCTTCGCCTCGGGCGACCCCGTCACCGGCGTGCCCGGCGACGGCAACCTCGGCGTGCTGCAGGCCGGCGCGCTGGAAGAGAGCAACGTCGACCTCACCGGCGAGCTGGTGCAGATGATCACCGCGCAGCGCATCTACCAGGCCAACGCGCAGACCATCAAGGCGCAGGACCAGGTGCTGCAGACCCTGGTGAACCTCCGCTGATCCCGCGCTGAGCAACCGCACGGAGGCCTGAACCATGGACCGGCTGATCTATCTCGCGATGTCGGGCGCGAAGGCGACGATGCAGCGCCAGGACTCGCTGGCCAACAACCTGGCCAACGCCTCGACCACGGGCTTCCGCGCCGAGATGCAGGCCTTCCGCTCCGTGCCCATCCGCGGCGACGGCGCCACCACACGCGCGTTCGCGCTGGAGTCGACCATCGGCTACAGCAACGCGCCCGGGCCCGTCACCACCACCGGCCGTTCGCTGGACGTGGCGGTGCAGGGCAACAGCTGGCTGGCCGTGCAGGCGTTGGACGGCACCGAGGCCTACACGCGCGCCGGCGCGCTGCAGGTCAATGCCGAAGGCCAGCTCGTCACGCCCTCGGGCCTGCCGGTGCTGGGCGATGGCGGCCCCATCACGCTGCCGGCCAATGCCTCGGCCGAGATTGCCGCCGACGGCAGCATCACCACCACCGTGCCGGGCCGCCGCCCCGCACAGGCCGGCAAGCTCAAGCTGGTCACGCCCGAAGAAGCGATGGTGCGCGGCGCCGACGGCCTCTTCCGCACGCCGGGCGGTGGCGAGGCGCCGGTGGACCCCGCGGCGCGTGTGCAGAGCGGTGCGCTGGAAGGCAGCAACGTCAGCGCCGTGGAGACCATGGTGGCCATGATCTCGGCGGCCCGCCAGTTCGAGCAGCAGATGAAGGCGCTGCAAGGCGCCGAGCAGCGTGAGCAGAACGCGGCGAAGCTGCTCGCGCCCACCTGAGTTCGCCCCTTGATTTCAAGATGCAAGGCGCCCGCGGGCGCCTTCGTCGTTTCAGGGGCGAGATGGCCGGTTGCGGGGCCGCTTTTCCAGCGCTCGCGAGCCTTCAGTCCGGGCGAAGATGGCCGCAGGGCATCACCCCCAAGGACCCATCACCATGATCCGCTCACTGTGGATTGCCAAGACCGGCATGGAAGGCCAGCAGAACAAGCTGGACGCCATCTCGAACAACCTCGCCAACGTCGGCACCACCGGCTACAAGCGCGGCGGCATCGCCTTCGAAGACCTGATGTACCAGAACTTGCGCCCCGCGGGTTCGGCCACCTCCGAGCAGACGCAGCTGCCCACCGGCCTGCAGGTCGGCCTGGGCGTGCGCACCGCAGCCAGCGTGCGCAACTTCGGCCAGGGCGCGATGCAGAACACCGGCAACAACCTGGATGTCGCCATCCAGGGCCAGGGCTTCTTCCAGATCCAGATGCCCGATGGCAGCACCGGCTACACGCGCGACGGCTCCTTCCAGCTCGACGCCGGTGGTCAGATGGTGACGAACGCAGGTTACGTGCTGCAGCCCGGCATCACGGTGCCGGCCAACGCCATCAGCGTGAACATCGCGCCCGATGGCCAGGTGCAGGCCACCATCCCCGGGCAGGCCGCGCTGCAGAACCTGGGGCAGATCCAGCTCGCCAACTTCACCAACCCCGCGGGCCTGGAATCGCGCGGCGGCAACCTCTTCGCCGAAACCGCAGCCAGCGGCGCGCCCCAGGCCGCCGCACCCGACAGCAACGGCCTGGGCCGGCTGCAGAAGGGCTTTCTGGAGGCCAGCAACGTGAACGTGGTGGAAGAGCTCGTGAGCATGATCGCAACGCAACGCGCCTATGAGCTGAACAGCAAGGCCATCACCACCAGCGATCAGATGCTGCAACGTCTGGGGCAACTGTGATGAAGGCGCTGCGCACCCCCCTGGCGCTGGCCGCCACGCTGTTGGCCACTGGCTGCAGCACCATCTTCCCGCGTGCCGAGGTGGCCGATACCCGGCCGCCTGCACCCATGCTGCCCGAAGCCACTGCGCCGGCCTCGCCCGGTGGTATCTACCGGGCCGGGCACTACCGACCTCTCTTCGAAGACTACCGCGCGCGCCACGTGGGCGACACGCTGACGGTGCAGATCGTCGAGAAGGTGACGGCCACCACCTCCAGTACCAGCAGCGTCGACAAGTCGGGCAGCCTGGCCGTGGGCATCAGCGCCCTGCCGGGCATCAACCCCAAGGCCTTCGTGCGCGGCACGGGCGAGGCCAGCTCCAGCAACGCCTTCGAAGGCAAGGGTGCCACCGAGAGCAGCAACAACTTCAGCGGCACCGTCACCGTGGTCGTGCGCGGCGTGCTGCCCAACGGCCACCTGCTGATCGCCGGCGAGAAGCAGATCGGCGTGAACGAGAACGTCGACGTGCTGCGTTTTTCGGGCCAGGTCGACCCGCGCGCCATCCAGCCTGGCAACACCGTGCAGAGCGCGCAGATCGCCAACGTGAGGCTCGAGCAGCGCGGCCGCGGCCAGCAGAGCGAGGCCCAGCGCATGGGCTGGCTCGGCCGCGTGTTCCTGAGCCTGGCACCTTTCTGATGGCCCCCCCGCCTGCCGCCCCCCGCCGAAGTACCGAGGCCGACATGCAAGACCGCGAGACCTTTTCCGACCGCCTGCAGCGCTGGGCCGTGGCCCTGTGCTTCGCGCTGGCCAGCGCCGCGCTGCTGTGGCCGCTGCCCGGCCACGCCTCGGTGCGTGTGATGGATGTGGCCGACGTGCAGGGCGCGCGCAGCAACGAGCTGACGGGCTTCGGCCTCGTCGTGGGCCTGGACGGCACCGGCGACCAGACCACGCAGGCCCCGTTCACCACGCAGAGCATCATCGCCATGCTGCAGCAGATGGGCGTGACGCTGCCGCCGGGCGTGAGCATGCAGCTTCGCAATGTGGCCGCGGTGATGGTGACGGCGCAATTGCCGGCCTTCAGCAAGCCCGGCCAGCAGCTGCCGGTGACGGTCTCGTCGATAGCCAACGCCAAAAGCCTGCGCGGCGGCACGCTGATCTCCACGCCGCTGAAAGGTGTCGACGGTCAGATCTACGCCATGGCCCAGGGCAACCTGGTGGTGGGCGGCGCGGGCGCCTCGGCCAACGGCTCGAAGGTGCAGATCAACCACCTGAGCGGCGGCCGTATCCCTGATGGCGCCACGGTGGAACGGGCCGTGCCCAGCCCGGTGTTCGAAACCACGGTGGCACAGCTGGACCTGAAGAAGACCGACTTCGCCCTGGCCCGCAACGTGGCCATGGCCATCAACAACGCCAAGGGCGAAGGCACGGCCATGGCGCTGGACGGCCGCACGGTCAGCGTGCGCATGCCCGAGGCCGCTCAGGAGCGCGTGGGCTTCCTGGCCGACGTCAACGGCCTGCCACTGGTGCTGGGCAAGCCGCCCGCGCGCATCGTCATCAGCGCGCGCACCGGCTCGGTGGTGATCAACGAGGCCGTCACGCTCGGGCCCTGCGCGGTGGCGCACGGCTCGTTGACCGTCACCGTCACCACCACGCCCATGGTCAGCCAGCCCAACCCGCTGGGCCAGGGGCAGACGGTGCAGGCCGACCGCTCCGACATCACCGTCAACCAGCAGGGCAGTGCGCTGATCCACCTGCCTGCCGGCGCCAAGCTCACCGATGTGGTGAAGGCCCTGAACACGCTGGGCGCCACACCACAGGACCTGCAGGCCATCCTGCAGCTCATGAAAAGCGCCGGCGCCCTGCACGCCGAGATTGAAGTGGTTGGATGAACGCCATGGCTGCGATTCCTCCCCAACTGCAGCGCAGCACGGCCGGCCTGGCCACCGACACGCGCTCGCTGGACGCGCTGCGCTCGCGTGCCAACGCCGACCCCAAGGGCGCGGTGCGCGAGGCGGCCAAGCAGTTCGAGAGCCTCTTCATGGCCGAGCTGATGAAGAGCATGCGCGCCACCACGCTGAAGGCCGATGGCGAGGGCGGCAGCAGTGGCGCCGGTGGCATGGCCACCGACATGCTCGACCAGCAGTTCGCCACACAGATGAGCGGCCTGCCCGGCGGCCTGAGCGAAGCCATCATGAAGCAGCTGGAACGGCAGATGGGTATGACGCCCGGGCCGATCCCGGTGACGAAATCGGCCAACAACACGCCCGCGCCGCTGAGCGCCCAGCCCGTGCCCACGGCCGTCCCGCAGACCGGCGCGGCCGGCTTCGTGCAGCAGCACACCGCCGCCGCGCAGCGCGCGGAAAGCGAGACCGGCATCCCGGCCACCTTCATGGTGTCGCAGGCGGCGCTGGAAACGGGTTGGGGCCGCAAGGAGATCCGCCACGGCGACGGCAGCCCTTCGTACAACCTGTTCGGCATCAAGGCCGGCCCGAACTGGAAGGGCGCCACCGCCGAGGTGATGACCACCGAGTACATCAACGGCAAGCCGCAGAAGGTGATGGCCAAGTTCCGCGCCTATGGCAGCTATGCCGAGAGCTTCGCCGACTACGCGCGTCTCATGAAGGACAGCCCGCGCTACGCCGGCGTGGTGCGCGCCGCCACCGTGGCCAGCGCCGATGCAGGTGCGTCTGCGCGCGCGGCCGCCGGCTTTGCACAAGGGCTGCAGCGTGCCGGCTATGCCACCGACCCCGCGTATGCCGACAAGCTGAGCCGCGTCATCAACACCACGCTGCGCCTGCAGCGTTCACTGGCCTGAACGGTCCGAGGACGGCGCGATGGGCAGTTCACCGCTGATGTCGCTGGGCGTTCGCGCCATGGCGGCCAACTACGCCGCGTTGCAGACCACGGGTCACAACATCGCCAACGCGAACATGCCGGGCTACAGCCGGCAGTCGACGGTGCTGGCCACCTCGCAGGGCCAGTTCACGGGCGCGGGCTTCTTCGGCCGCGGCGTCGACGTGGTCAGCGTCACGCGTTCGCACAACGAGTTCCTCACGCGCGAGACTGCCAACGCGGCCTCGCTCTCGGCCATGGACGCGGCCCGCCTGGGCCAGCTCAAGCGCCTGGAGAACGTGTTCCAGACCGGCGAGTCGGGCCTGGGCTACGCGGTGACCGAGGTCTTCAATGCGATGGTCGACCTGTCCAGCCGCCCCACCGACCTGGCCACGCGCCAGGTGGTGCTGGCGCGGGCCACCGACATGGCCGCGCGCTTCTCTGAAGCAGGCACCACGCTCGACCAGACGCAGGCCGAGGTCACGGCCGACCTCAAGACCTCGGTGTCCGAGGTCAACCAGCTCACCCAGGCCATCGCCGACGCCAACCAGCGCGTGGCCTCGCTGCGCGGCCTGGGTCAACCCGCCAATGACGTGCTCGACGAGCGCGACCGGCTCATCGGCCAGCTCTCGGAGAAGCTGCGGGTCACGCGCATCGAGGCCGACGACGGCACGGTGGGCCTGTTCATCGGTGGCGGCCAGCGCCTGGTGCTGGCCGGCCAGGCCACCCAGCTCGTGGTGGTGCCCAACGACGTCGACCCCAGCCGCAGCGCGCTGGCGCTTCGCGAAGGCACGGGCACGTTGCGCCGCATCGACGACAGCGGCCTGGGGGGTGGCTCGATGGCCGGGCTCATCCGGTTCCAGAACGTCGATCTCGCCACGGCGCGCAACCTCGTCGGCCAGCTGGCTGCGGCGGTGGGGGGCGCGCTGAACGACCAGCAGACGCGCGGCCTGAGCCTGCAGCAGCCCATGGGGCAGAACCCGGCGCAGCCGCTGTTCGCCATGGGGCCGCAACGCGCGCTCGCGCAGGAAGGCAACCTGCGCGATGTCAACACCGGCCTGCCCATCGGCAATGTCACGCTGAGCATCGTCGACGCCCGCGCGCTGGAGGCCAGCGACTACGACCTGCGCGAAAGCGCCAGCGTCCCCGGCAGTTGGTCGCTGACACGCCTGTCCGACGGCCTGGAGCGCACCGTCAACAGCGGCGATGTCGTCGACGGCGTGCGCATCGACATCAGCAACGCCCAGCCCGGTGACCGCTACCTGCTGCAGCCCGTGGCGCGCATGGCCAATGGCATGCGCAACCTGCTGACCAGCCCGCTGGACCTGGCAGCCGCCTCGCCGCTGCTGGCCACCGGCGTGAGCGGCAACACCGGTACCGGCGCGCCCGGCGACCTGGTGGTGACGGCCAGCCCGCAGCCCTTTCCGGGCACGCCGGAAACCTTGCAGTTCTTCCGCCTGGCCGTGCCCGTCAATGGCAACGACTTCGAGTACGTCTCGTCCATCACTGGCGTGGCGACACCCTGGCGCACCGGCCAGCCGGTGGTGGGGGCCAACGGCTACACCCTGCAGATCAACGGCGTGCCGGCCGACACCGACAGCTTCCTCGTCGAGCCGACGCCGGCGGCCTCGCTGGCCAGCAACAACGGCAACGCGCGTGCCATGCTGGCGCTGCGCGACGCGCTCATCGTGGGCGGCCGCACGGTGTCGGACTCCTGGTCGCAGTCGCTCGCCGACATCGGCGTGCGCGTGCAGAGCGCCGCCTCGTCGGCCAGCATCAGCGCCGCCGTGGCCTCGCAGTCGGAGCAGGCGCGCAGCTCGCAGGACGGCGTGAACCTCGACGAAGAGGCGGCCCGCCTCATCCAGTTCCAGCAAAGCTACCAGGCCGCGGCCAAGGTGCTGCAGGTGGCGCAATCGCTGTTCGACACCCTGCTCAACGCCGCTGGCCAGTGAACCCCCTGAACAGGCCTTGACCCATGCGCATCAGTTCCGCCTACGCCTTCGAAACGTCGCTGGCCAACCTGCAGCGGCGGCAGTCGCAGCTGTCGGAAGCGCAAGAGCAGCTCACCAGCGGCAAGCGCGTGCGCAAGGCCAGCGACGACCCTGCCGCAGCGGCGGCGGCCGAGCGGGCGCTGGCTGCCAACGCCCGTGCCGAGGCGCACCTGAGCGCGCTCAACGCCAGCCGCAACGCCATGCAGCTGACCGAAGGCGCACTCGGCGATGCCGGCGACCTGATGCAGCGCGCCCGCGAACTGATGGTCTCTGCCGGCAACGGCACCTATGGCGACAGCGAACGCCAGTCGCTGGCCGAGGCGCTGCGCGGCATCCGCAACGACCTGCTGGCCGTGGCCAACCGCAGCGACGGCGCAGGGCGCTACCTCTTCGGCGGCCAGGGCTCCGACACGCCGCCGCTGCGCGATGCCGCCGGCGGCGTGGTCTACGACGGCTCACCGGGCCAGTTGAACGCCGCGGCCGGCGAAGTCACGCCGCTGAGCATCGACGGTGCCGGCGTCTTCCTGCGTGCACCCGACCCGGCCAACGCCGGCGGCACCATCAGCGCCTTCGACGCCATGGACACCGCCATCAGCGAGCTGATGACGCCTGGCCGCCCGTCCACGGCCGTGGCCCAGACCGTGGCCACCGCCATCGAGCGCATGGGCGCCGTGCAGGGCAACTTCTCGGGCTGGCGGGCGCGCGCCGGCGAGGCCCTGAACCGGGCCGACGGCATCGAGAGCCGCCTGAGCCAGACCAAGCTCGACGCCCAGCGCGACCGCAGCACCGCGGAGGACCTGGACATGGTCGAGGCCATCTCCGATTTCCAGGGCAAGCAGACCGGCTACGATGCGGCACTGAAGACGTATTCCATGGTGCAGCGCATGTCCCTCTTCGACTACATGAAAACCTGAGCGCGCTCCTTGACCACCATGCAAGACCATCCCGTGCTGGGCCAGGTGGCCCTGGGCTACACGCCCATGATCAACAAGCAGCGCGAGGTGGTGGCCACGCGGCTGACGGTCTTCCCCGAACGCCCCGACGTCACGCCCGACGCGCCCGCCTTGCTGCAGGCGCTGCACGAGGTGTGGCCTGCTGCCGAAGCTGCTGGCAGCGAGCCTCTGAAGCTCTCGCCCCGCCCGCTGGACCCCGCCGCCCGGGGCGCCCGCGCGCCGGGTGTGCGCCCGCCCGTGACCTTGAACCTGGCCGGCGAAAGCCTGCTGCGTGCCGTGATGGCCGCGCAGCCGGCCACGCAGTTCATGCTGGAGGTGCCTGCCTTCATGGCGGCCGACCCCGCCGTCGCGCAGCAGTTGCGGCAGCTGCACGAGGCCGGCAACCTGCTGATGATCAAGGGCCGGCCGCTGCAGCCGCTGGCCCCTGAGGTGCTGGCGCTGTTCAGCCACTCCATCGTCGAAGTGGGCGAAGACCGCCGCACTGGCGCGCCCTCGGCCACCGCGGCGGCGGTGCGCCAGATCACCACCGTCCAGGCCGGCGCGCGCACCAGTGAAGACGTCGACGCTGCTTTCCAGCGGGGCGCCGTGGCGGTGTTGGGCTGGCCGATGGACGACGCCCCGCCCACGGGCACCACCAAGGGCAAGGTGCCGCCCGACGTGAACACGGTGATGACGCTGATCGGCGGCGTCGAGAAAGAGCGCCCCGTGGCCGAGCTGGAGGCCGTGCTCAAGCGCGACCCTGCACTGGCCTTCCGCCTGATGCGTTATCTCAACTCGCCGGCCTTCGGCTTGAGCGTGGAGATCAACTCCTTCGGCCACGCGTTGATGATGCTGGGCTATGCCCGGCTCAAGCGCTGGCTGGCGCTGCTGCTGGCATCGTCGGCCAAGGGCGTCAATGCCACGCCGGTGATGTACGCCGCCGTGCGCCGCGGCCTGCTGATGGAAGAGCTGGGCCGCGAGCAGGGCGACGCCGAGATGCGCGGCGAGATGTTCATCTGCGGCGTGTTCTCGCTGCTCGACCGCCTGCTGCAGCAGCCCTTCAGCGAACTGCTGCCCAACGTGCCCGTGCCCGAGCGCGTGGCGCAGGCGCTGCGCGGCGAGGGCGGGCCCTACCAGCCCTACCTGGAACTGGTGCGCGCCATCGAGCAGGAAACGGTCTACGACCTGCGCGAGAAGGCCGATGCGCTGATGCTCGGCCCCACCACCGTCAACCGCGCGGTTCTGGTGGCGCTGCGTTCGGCCCGGCAGCTTGACGGCTAAACCCACCTTTCCGGGCACTCGCGCGGCCCCCGCGCTGCCCAGCCGCGGCCTGACGCAGCTGCCTTCGCTGGCGGTGCTGCCGGTGGCGGCCACGCTGCAGGCGGCCGATTTCCGCATCGTCGACCTGAACCCGGCCTTCGCCCAGCTCAGCGGCCGCACACGTGCGGTACTGCTGGGCAGCGACCCTGTGGGGCTGGAGCCCGCCGACACGCAGGACGCCAGCCGCGCCGAGCGCCAGGACCAGGCCGCTGCGGCCACCGCCGGCCACGCGCCGCCCGCGGTGCAGCGCCGGCTGCTCGACGCCCACGGCCGCGAGCGATGGTGCAGCTGCGCCACCAGCCGCATCACCGATGGCCGCGGTGGCGTCTACTGGCTCACCCTGTGGCACGAGGTCACGGCCGAGGTCGCGGCACGCGACCAGGCACGCCGCGCGCAGGACGAACTCGCGCAGTGGTTCGAGCTCAGCGGCACCGGCATGCTGGTCTACGACGACAGCGGACTCATCGTGCGTTGCAACGCCGCCTTCGAGAGCCTGGTGGAGCGGGTGCCCGAAGAACTGGCGCAAGCCGAGCCGGGCCTTCAGGCCTTGCTGGGTTGGCAGGGCGGCGCGCTGGTGCCGGCCTTGGCCGCCGGCGGCGCCGCGCTGGAAGCGCAGGCGCTGGTGGCCCTGGGCGATGGCCGCCGGCGGCGCCTGAGCGCGCGCCTGGTGTGCCAGGCCACCGAGGGCGGCGGCCGCCGCGTGATGGCCGTGGTGCAGGACCGCAGCGCCGAAGACGCCCGCGATCTCGCCCAACTGGAAATGGGCATGCTGATGGACACCGCCAGCATCGGCGTGGCCACCTACGACCCCGCACGCGGCTGGCTCGCGCCCGAGCCGCCGCAGGGCAGCGGCGCAGCGGCGCGTCGCAGCGAAGGCCGGCCGGCCTCGGGCGCACTGATGGGCATCCATCGCGATCTCGTGGAACCCGCCTCGCTGCCCGAGTACGAGACCCTGCAGCGCGCGCTGCGCAGCGGTGAGCGCACCGAGGTGCGCTATGCCGTGCGCCACCCCGAACTGGGCCTGCGCTGGCTGCTCACGCGTGTGGAGCCGGGCGCGCTGTCGGGCGGGCGGCACACCACCTCGGTGGTGACGCTCGACGTCACCGACCAGCACCTGGCGCAGCGGCGCAACGAAGAGCTGCTGCGCGAGCTGACGACGATTCTCGACAGCAGCACCGCCGGCATCGCCTACCTGCGCGGGCCGGTGGTGGCGCGCTGCAACCGGCGTTTCGAGCGCATGCTGGGTTTCGAGGGCGGGGCTGCGGCCGGTGCCACGCTGGGCGAGATCTTCGCGCGCAGCATGGGCGCGCTGCAGGGCGCGGGCGAGGCCCTGGCCGCGCTGCAACGGCTGGACGAAGGCCAACCTTT
The DNA here is from genome assembly GCF_004016505.1 of Rubrivivax rivuli. Taxonomy (GTDB): domain Bacteria; phylum Pseudomonadota; class Gammaproteobacteria; order Burkholderiales; family Burkholderiaceae_C; genus Rubrivivax; species Rubrivivax rivuli. The sequence goes on from NZ_SACR01000004.1 coordinate 711,974, forward strand.
CGAAGCCGAGCTGCCGCTGGCGATGGGCGACGCGCCGCCGCAGTGGTACTCGCTGTCGGTGCGCCGCGCCCAGGCCACCGGCGAAGAGGGCGAGCCCGAGGCCGTGGCCGTGCTGACCGACATCACGCGGCTGAAGCACCAGCAGGCCGAGTTGGAGCAACTGCTGCGCGACCGCGAGCTGATGTTCAGCCTCAGCGAGGTGGGCATCGTCTACCAGCGCGGTGCGCGCATCGAACGGGCCAACCAGGCGATGGCCGCGCTCACCGGCTGGGCCAGCCCCGAGCTGAGCACACTCGATGCCGCAGAGCTGTACGAGAGCGCGCGCGAGTGCGTCGAATTCGAAGCCCGCATCGGCCAGGCGCTGCGTGAGCAGGGGCGTTTCAGCGGCGAGCGCCGCCTGCGCCGCCGCGACGGCAGCCTGATCTGGGTGCAGGTGGCGGTGCGCCCGGTGAACCAGGACGAGAGCGAGAGCGCCGTCATCTGCAGCTTCATCGACATCGACGAGCGCCGCCGCACGCGCGAGACCCTGGCCGGTCAGGCCGAGCGCACGCGCGCGGTGCTGAACTCGGTGCTGGTGGGCATCGTCACCGTCAACGAGCACGGCATCCAGTGGATGAACCGCTCGGCTCGGCGCATGTTCGGCGGCGAACTGGCCGATTTTGTGGGCGAGCCCATCAGCATCGTCGCCACGCCCGAGCCCGACCACCCGCTGCGCCAGCTGGCGCAACTGGAAGGCCTGCGGGAGGGCCAGAACGACACCTTTGAATGCCGGCTCAAGGCGCGCGACGGGCGCGAGTTCTGGGTCGTGGGCAATGCCGTGCCCAGCGCGCCCGGCGCAGCCGGCGGCGCCGCGCGCGAGATGACCATCGCTTTGCTGGACATCGAACGGCGTCGCCAGGCCGAGGTGCACATCGCGCAGGCCCAGGCCTCGCTGCAGCGGGTGATCGAGACCGCACCACTGGCCATCGCGCTCTTCGATGCACGCAGCCTGGTGGTGCAGCAGCTCAACCAGACCGCGGCCAGCTTCTTCGGCCGCCCGCTGGCCGGGCTGCAGGGTGCCACGCTGCAGGCCTGCTGCGCCAGCCCGGCGCAGGCCGCGGCCCTGCTGGGCTGGCTGCGCGCTGCGGCGGACGGCGCCGTCACCGCGCAGCACGAGTGGCGTGAAGAGCTCTCCGAGCCTGCCAGCGGCGAAGCCAGTGCGCGTGTCTGGGACTGCCGCATCACCACGCTGCAGGACGGCGCCGCCGCGGCCGGTGACGACACGGGCGGCCTGCAGCTGCTGCTGGTGGCCAGCGACGTGACCGAGCAGCGCGCCGCCGAGCGCGCGCGCCTGCAGGCCGCCATCGCCCAGCGCGAGGTGCTGGTGCGCGAGGTGCACCACCGCATCAAGAACAACCTGCAGGGCGTGGCCGGCTTGCTGCAGCAGAACGCCGCGCGGAGGCCCGAGATGGCCGACATCCTCAGCGAGGCCGTGGGCCAGGTGCAGGCCATCGCGCAGGTCTACGGCCTGCAGGTGGGCGCCAGCGGGCCGCTGGCGGTGGCCAGCCTGCTGCGCGCCATCGCGGCTTCGGTGCAGCGCACCTTCGGCCGCGCCATCGCCGTCGACATGGACGGCGAGGTGCCGCACCTGCTGCCCGAGGCCGAGTCCATCCCGGTGGCGCTGACGCTCAACGAATTGCTCACCAATGCCATCAAGCACGGCAGCGGCGGCGAGGTGCGCTGTCGCGTCTGGGCGGTGGGCGAGGGCCTGGACATCAGCATCGCCAGCCAGGCCACGCTGGCGCCAGGTTTCGACCTGCAACAACGTCGCAGTGTGGTGTCAGGTCTGGGCTTGGTGCGCGCCTTGCTGCCCCGGCGCAGCGCCTCGCTGGCACTGGCCCAGGAAGGGGACTGGGTGGTGGCACGCCTGGCCTTGCGCCCCCCCGGTGTGCGTGTGCCGGGGCCGGGCGATGCGGTCTGATGGGCCACAATCCGGCGGATGAACGCAGAGGCCAGCAGCCGAGGCAAGATCCTGGTCGTCGATGACGACCGGCTCGTGCTCGCCACGGTGACGCACGGTCTTTCTGCAGCCGGCTACGAGGTGATAGACGCCGACAATGGCGACGACGCCATCCTGCTGGCGCGCGAGCACCGCCCGGCGCTGGCGCTGCTGGACATCCGCATGGAAGGCAAGAGCGGTTTCGACGTCGCCGAGACCCTGCGCGACGCCTACAGCATCCCCTTCATGTTCCTCTCGGCCTTTGCCGACGAGGCCACGCGGCAGCAGGTGCAGGCGCTGGGCGCGCTGGATTACCTCATCAAGCCGCTGGACGTGGGGCAGATCGTGCCGGCGGTGGAGGCGGCCTTCGTGCGCGTGCGGGGCGGCGCGGTGGCGCCGCCGACGGCGCCTGCGGCCCTGCCACCCACCGCGCCCGCCCTCGTGCCGGCTGCCCTCTCAGACCCCGTGCCGCTGGCCGTGGGCGTGCTGATGCACCGCTACTCGCTCTCGCGCGACGCTGCCTGGCAGCGCCTGCAGCGGCTGGCGGCCGACCAGAAGGTCAGCCTGCCGGCGCAGGCCGAGCGCCTGCTGGCTGCGGTGGAAGAGCTGGCGCGCTCGGCGCTTTGACGCGGCAGCCGGCCTCAGCCGGCGAGCGTGAAGAAGAAGGCGGCGCCCCGGCCCGGTTCGGCCTCGGCCCAGATGTCGCCGCCGTGCCGGCGCACGATGCGCCGCACCGAGGCCAACCCGACACCGCTGCCCGGGAATTCGCTGGCGCTGTGCAGGCGCTGGAAGAGGCCGAACAGGCGGTCCGACGATCGCATGTCGAAGCCCGCGCCGTTGTCGCGCACCACGTAGGCGGTGCGCCCGCCATGTGCCACCGAGCCCAGGCTGATGCGTGCCTTGGGCGTGCGGCCGCTGTACTTCCAGGCGTTGCCCAGCAGGTTCTCCAGCACCAGGCGCAGCAGCGTCGGGTCGCCCTGCGTGGTGAGGCCGCCTTCGATGTCGACCTCCACCTCGCGGTCGGGCGTGCTGCGGCGCAGGTCGTCGATCACGTAACCGGCCAGCTGTGACAGGTTCACAGGCTGGCGCGCCAGCGGTTGCGAGCTCAGCCGCGCCAGCGTGAGCAGCGCGTCGATCATCAGGTTCATGCGGGCGGCGGCGCCGAGCACGCGGTCGAGGTGGTCGTTGCCGACGCGGTCGAGCAGGCGGCCGTAGTCTTCCTTGACGATGCGCGTGAAGCCCTCGACCACACGGATCGGTGCGCGCAGGTCGTGCGACACGGTGAAGCTGAAGCTGTCGCTCTCTTCCATGCTGGCGGCCAGCGCCGCCTGCGAGGCCTTGGCGGCTGCCGCCGCCGCTTCCGAGGCGGCTGCGCTGGCCGCTTCGGCCCCGCCGCCGGCCGCCTCGGGCGGCCGTTGCAGCAGCACCAGGCCGCGCAGCGTGCCGGGCAGTCCGAGGCAGGCCTGTGCGTGCCAACCCCCATCGGCCTGCGCCGCGCCGGGCTCGTCCTGCGCAAAGGCTTGCACCATCGCCGCCGGCAGGTCGTGCAGGGCCTCGGGCAAGGGGCAGCCGGGCGACAGGGCGGGCCAGAGCGCCTGAGCGGCGCTGTTGCAGGCCTGGAGCTGCCAGCCTTCGCCCTGGTCGAGAGCCCACAGTGCCGGGCCGGTCTGCAAGGCCAGCAGCGGTAGCAGCGCGGCAGCCCCCGCCTGAAGCACGTCGTCCGCATGCAAGGGGCAGGCGGTGCCGGTGTAGCCGTTGAAGGCGCCCAGATCGTCATGGCGCGGGACGCCTTGAACGCGCCAGCTGCGGCTGCCTTCGAAGGGCTGCGGGAGATCGATGCGCACCCCGGCGAACGCGCGCTGGGCCTGCAGTCTCGTCCGCAGCGTCGGGTCATTGAACAGCGGCTGCAGGGCCGTGGCCGTCGGCGCCTCGCCGTGCCAGCGCTGCGGCCGGTGCAGGGCGTCTGTCTGCCAGGTGGCCTCGGCCTGCAACTGGACCATCTGCCGGGCCTGGGCATGCGCTTCGCGCAGCGCCGCCTCGGTGCGCAGCCGCGCCCGGGCATGGCCCAGCGCGTAGGCCCCGGCCGCCGCTGCCACCACTGCCAGAAGGGCCAGTGGCAACCCCCAGTCGAAACCGCCACCGAGGCCGGCACCCGGGGCCTGCGCGGCGGCCAGCGACGGCAACCAGCCCGCAGCCACCCCTGCGGCTGCGTTGCGCCCGTGTGTACCACGCTGGCCCCCTGGGTGAACCCCAGTCTCCGCCGCTCGTGGGTCGGCGGCTCGGGGTCGGCGGCCGTGGCACGATACAAGCATGGCTGGAATTGTACGAAGCGGCCGGCTGGCGCCGGCTCAAGTTCACGGGGAGGGCGCCGAAACTCCAGGGGTGTCCGATCTGTCGACAGCCGGTGCGGGCCCAGGCCCAAGCTCTGCGGCAGCCCCCGACGGCCCTCCACCGCGCCACCCATGAGCGATCCGCAATCCAAAGGCTCTCCAGGCGCCACCTCACCCGCCGCAACAGGCGGCTTCGACCCCGTGGCGCTGGGGCGGCTGCGCGAACTCGACCCCGACGGTCGCCACGGCGTGCTGCAGCGCGTGCTGGTGGCCTTCGAGACTTCGCTCAGCCGCATGCTCGTGCAACTGGCCGCCGAGCGGGAGGGCGGCAATGCCGCCGTCGTGGCCGGTGTGGCGCACACGCTGAAGTCCAGCTCGGCCAGCGTGGGGGCGCTGGACCTCGCACAGGCCTGTGCCGAGGTCGAGCGGCGCCTGCGTACCGGAGAGCCGGGCTCGCTGGGCGGTGATATCGAACGATTGCTGGCCGCTGGCGAGGGCGCGCTCGCAACGGTTAGGGCTATGCTGCACGCTTGAGACGCCTGTGCCGATGACTTCACCGCACCCCTTCGCCGATGCCAGCCACACGGCCCAGCCCGAAGTGCTGCTGGTGGACGACGACGAGGTCAACCTGTTGCTGACGGCGCTGGCCCTGCGCGAACGCGGTTTCGTCATCACCGAAGCGTCCAGCGGCGAACGGGCGCTCGAACTGCTGCGCGACTGGACGCCCGACATCATCGTGCTCGACGCCATGATGCCGGGCCTGGACGGCTTCGAGACCTGCCGTCGCCTGCGCCGCACGCCGGGCTTCGAGAACGTGCCGGTGCTGATGCTCACCGGCCTGGAGGACGACGCCTCCATCACGCGGGCTTACCAGGTGGGCGCCACCGACTTCTTCGTCAAGGCCACGCAGTGGAGCCTGCTGTCGGGCCGCCTGCATTACCTGCTGCGTGCCTCGCGCACGCGGATGGAACTCGAACGCAACCGCGCCAAGCTGGCCCGAGCGCAAGACCTCGCCCGCATGGGAAGCTTCGATTGGCGTCGTGCCGAAGGCGGCCTGCTGCTGCTGCCCGAGGCGCTGCGGGTGCTGGGCTTCGGCCCCCAGGAGCGCGTGACGCTGCGCATGCTGCTGCGCATGGTGCCGCGTGTCGATCGGGCGCAGCTTTCGCGCAAGCTGCACGACGCCATCCGCCACGCCTCGGTGCTGGCCGAGGACGTGCGCATCGTGCTCTTCGACGGGCGCCAGCGCATCATCCACATCGAGGCCGAGCCCGAGTTCAACGAACACGGCCACGGCATCGGCTACACCGGCATCGTGCAGGACGTGACCGAGCGCCGACAGGCCGAAGACCAGATCAAGGAACTGGCCAATTTCGACTCGCTCACGGGCCTGCCCAACCGCCGCCAGCTGATTGCGCGTGCCGAGCGTGCGTTGGAGTACGCGCGCCGTGGCAACCACCAGTGCGCGCTGCTGCTCATCGACCTCGACCGCTTCAAGATCATCAACGACACGCTCGGCCACAGTGCCGGCGATGAACTGCTGACACAGGTCGGCCGCCGCCTGCGTGCCTGCGTGCGCCACAGCGAGGAGATCGCCGACGGTCAACTGGAACTGGTGGGCAGCCGCTCGCACCGCTCGCTGGAGGCCGTCGGCCGCCTGGGGGGTGACGAGTTCGTCGCGCTGCTGCCCGAAGTGGTGGATGACGCCGACGCCGAGCGCGTGGCTCAACGCATCCTCGAATCCTTGCGCGAGGCCATCTTCGTGGCCGGTCAGGAGTGTTTCGTCACCGCCAGCGTGGGCGTGGCCCTCTTTCCCCGCGATGGGACCACGGTCGTCGACCTGCTGCGCAACAGCGACGTGGCGATGTACTCCGTCAAGGCCCAGGGCAAGAACGCCAGCGCGATCTACAGCCCCCAACTCGCCGGCCTGGGCCGCGAGAAGCTGGAACTGGAGACCGCGCTGCACCGTGCCATCGAGCGCGACGAACTCGTGCTGCACTACCAGCCCAAGGTCGACGTGCGTGCCGCGCGGATGGTGGGCGTGGAAGCGCTGATGCGCTGGCAGCGCGGCAACAAGCTGGTGCCGCCGGGCGAGTTCATTCCGTTGGCGGAAGAAACCGGGCTCATCGTGCCGCTGTCGGAGTGGGCGCTGCGCCAGGCCTCGTGGCAGGCGCGCGACTGGCGCGACAAGTTCGGCTTCGACCAGTCCATCGCCGTGAACCTGCCCAGCCGCCTGTTCGAGCGCAGCGACCTGGTCGAGCACATCCACCAGTGCGTGACGGCCGCCAACATGCCCCACCGCGCGGTGATGCTGGAGATCACCGAGAACAGCCTGATGGCCGATTTGCAGGGTGTGATGCCCACGCTGCACCGGCTCAACGAGATCGGGGTCGAGATCTCCATCGATGACTTCGGCACAGGCTATTCGAGCCTCGCCTACCTGACGACGCTGCCCATCAGCGAGCTCAAGATCGACCGCAGCTTCACGCGCGAACTCGGCATCGCGCCGCAGAGCAGCGCGGTGGTGACGGCCATCATCGCCCTGGCGCGGTCGCTGAGCCTGCGTGTGGTGGCCGAGGGTGTGGAGACACTGCGCCAGAAGGAAGTGCTGTTCCGCCTGGGCTGCACCGTGATGCAGGGCTTCCTGTTCAGCAAACCGGTGGGCGCGGCCGAGTTGGAAGTGTGGCTGACCGACCTGCAGTCACCCCGCCGAGCGGCGTGGATGGACAACGTGCTGGAAGCTCCCGGTGAGGAACCGGTCCGCACCGGCATCGCCCGCCGCCTGCGCTGATGGACGGCGCCTCCAACCCGCCAGCGGGCGGCCGCGCCGTTGCCGCCACGCCTGCAGCCAGCATTGCCAAGGGAGCTCTGCGCAGGTTGGCCCAGGCCCACCTGGAGCCCACACCCGAAAACTATGCCCGTGCCTACGCCGAGGAAGCCGGGTTGCCGCCACCGGCGGCTGGCGGTGCGGCCGGGGCCGCGGCGCCTGCCGCCGCCAGCGCGCAAGAGCTGCGGGCCCAGGGGCAGGCCTGGGCCGCCCTGCTCGAACGTGTGGTGCGTGGCCTCGACCGCGGCGGCCGTCAGTGGACGGCTGCGCGCCGCAAGGACAGCCTGAAGCGCGTGCTCGAGGGCAGCCGCAGCGATGCCCAGCGCCTGCTGCAGCGGCTGCAGTCGCTGATGGGTGCCTGGGAGAGCGACCAGGCGGCCGACCCGGCACAGACCGGCCTGGAGGCAAGCCCGCCCGAAGAGGGGCGTGACGAGCCTCCCGCCGAGATCTGGCGGCCGGTGCTCGGCACGCTGCACCAGACGCTGGGCGCAGCCCTGCCGCCAGCCTTGCCGCGCGCCGAGGCGCTGGCCGACCAGCTCAAGCGCCTGGCCGACGCACTGGCCAGCGAAGGCCCGACCCCCGACCTCACCGCAGCCTGCGAGGCCCTGTGCGCGCAGGCCCGGCGCTTCTTCGGCCACCGCCACCACCTGATCGACGAGCTTTCGGCCCTGTGCCGCGAGCTCACCGCCGGCCTCGTGGAACTTGCCGAAGACGAGAGCTGGGCCCGCGGCCAGGCCCAGGCGCTGCAGCAAGCGCTGGAAGAGGGCCCGGCCTCGGCCCGTGGCGTGCGCGCTGCCGGTGTGTTGCTGTCCGAAACGCGCCTGCGCCAGCAGCGGGTGCGGGCCGAGCGCCAGGCCGCTCGCGACGCGCTCAAGCAACTCATCCACGACATGGTGGTGGAGGTGGGTGAACTGGGCGACCACGCCGGCCGCTTCCAGCTTGCCACCGCGCAGCACGCGCAGGCCATCGAGCAGGCCCAGACGCTGGAGAGCCTGGCGCAGGTGGTGCAGGCGCTGCTGCAGGACACCCGTGCCGTGCAGACGGCCGTGGGCCGGTCACAGGAACGTCTGCACGCCGACCGCGCGCGGGCCGATGCACTGGAAGGCAAGGTGCGGGAGCTTGAAGGCGAACTTCGGCGCCTTTCCGACGAGGTGTCGACCGATGCGCTCACGCAGGTGGCCAACCGCCGGGGGCTCGACCAGGCCTTCGAGATCGAGCGCGCCCGCTGCGAGCGCGAGGCGGGCGCCGCGCTGGCCGTGGGCCTGATCGACATCGACAACTTCAAGAAGCTCAATGACAGCCTCGGCCACGCGGCCGGCGACCAGGCCCTGAAGTCTCTGGCTGCCGCGGTGCGCGAGCGCCTGCGTCCGGTGGACCATCTGGCGCGCTTCGGCGGCGAGGAGTTCGTGCTGCTGCTGCCCGGCTTGCCGGATGGCGAAGCCCAGCAGGTCATGACGCGCCTGCAGCGCAGTCTCAGCGAGGCGCTGTTCCTCCACGATGGCCGCGAGGTCTTCGTCACCTTTTCGGGCGGCGTGACGGCTTGGCGCGCAGGCGAGACCCTGCAGGCCGCGCTGGAGCGTGCCGATGAGGCGCTCTACGAAGCCAAGCGCACGGGCAAGAACCGCACCTGCATCGCCTGACGCAGCGGGCCCATGACGGGCGCCGGGCCAGAAGCCTTTGCTCACAAAGCCGGTTCAAGACGGGCGACCCGGTTCCGAAAATGTCGTCATGCGGCGTTCAGGCCCGCGACGATGTTTCAACGCCCGACCATGACCTCGCGCTCCTTTCCGTCCCCGATGGCCCTTCTGCGGCGCGTGCGCGCGGGCGTGCGTGCTTTCTTCAAGCATGACATCGGCGTCAGACGCGAGGGGGGCACCGTCAAGCTGGTCCTGCAGCCGGCCGAGGCGCGGCTGAAGAAGCCGCCCACGCGCGAGGAGCTGGAGGTCAGGCGCGAGAAGGAAGAGCTGCGGGTGATGCGCGAGCAGCTCGCCGCGCTGCTCGACGAGCTGCCCGAGACCCGATCCGCGCTGCGCCATCTGGTGTTCGTCGAACAGGCCGTCGCCAAGCGGGGGCTGAAGGCGCTGCACAAGCTGCCGGTGGATGTGCTGGAAAAGGCCCTGGCGCAGTTGGAGGGCCTGGTCACGAACTGGTCGCCCGTCGGCCTGGCCAGCCTGCGCTCGAAGATGGCGGTGGCCATCATCGACCGCGAGCACCGCGCGCCGGGTGACCCGGAGAACTACCAGACGGCCGCGGTCATCGACAACGCGCCCAGCCTGGCCCAGGAGCCGGAGCCCGACACGGGTGATGACGCTGCCCTCGCGGCGGCCTACGCCGCGCTGGGGCACCTCGCCCCCGGCGCAGGGCCGGCCGAAGTGCAGATGCAGGGCGAACTGCACTCGCCTTCGGCGCGTGTGGTCGAACGCGAGGCCGTGCGACCAGCCGCCCGCGCACCCGCTGAAGCCCTGCAACTGCGCGTGCTCGACACCTGAGTTCCGTGCGCGCGGCCACGCTGCGCTGCACGGTGCCGAGTCAGCGGGGCCATGTTCCTGGCCCGTCGCGTTCAATGCTGAACACTTGCAGGGCGTGAGACCCTCATGTCGGGGGTTGCCGCTGGCTTCTGTGGGGCAGAGACTGGCCTCCGCTAGAAGAGTCTCACGCCCGCATCCCAGGAGGAGCGGCGTCTTCCATCCGACAACAAGGGGTTTCAATGATCGTCAAGTCGTCCATGCTCAAGCCTCTGGCCCTGGCTGCCTTGCTGGCCACCGCCGGCGTCGCTCAAGCCGACATCACCGTGTACACCTCGCTGGCAGCCTTCAACGCTGCCACCGCGAACCCGGGCACGGACACCTTCGCGGGCTTCAGCATCACCAGCGGGACGCCCAGCCCGGTCACGCGCACGGCGGGCAGCTACACCTACACCGCCGACGCCGGCCCTGCGGGCACTTTCTTCGGCGGCGGCTCCACGGCCAACCCCTTCCTGTCGACCAACACCGCCACCGACACGATTTCGTTCTACGGGTTCTCCACGGGCGTCGTGGGCTTTGGCGGCAACTTCTTCGGCAGCAACATCAGCGGCCTGTTCTCCCCCGGGAACGTGGTGCTGACGGCTACCGACAGCAGCGGCACGGTCACGCAGACCATCGTCAATGCTGCCGAGAGCAGCTTCCTGGGTTTCGTCTCCACCACCGGCATCATTTCGGCCACGCTGGCCTCGGTGCAGCCGACCACCGGCTTCCTGTGGCCCTCGGCTGACAACGTGGTGCTCGCCAGTGCCGTGCCGGAACCTGGCACCTACGCCATGATGCTGGCCGGTCTGGGCGTGCTCGGCTTCATGGCCCGCCGCCGTCGCGGCTGATTCCGACACAGCAGCCTCGGCTGCTGGCCCGCGAAGGCTCCGGTCACCACCGGAGCCTTTTTCGTTTTCACGCCGCCGCATGTCCCCGTTCTGCACGAGGCTCCCTGCTTCCCGCCGTTGCTTCCCGAGGTCTGGGCCTTGAAGCAAGCCGCACCTTTGCCGCCGATCGTCAGGCCTGCACCGGTGCTGTGGCTCACCGGCCTTTCGGGCGCGGGCAAGTCCACCATCGCCCAGGCGACCTGTCGGGCCTTGCGCGATCAGGGTCGTGCTGCCGCGGTGTTGGATGGGGACGAGTTGCGCCGCGGCTTGACCCGCGACCTGGGCTTCAGCGAGGCCGACCGCGCCGAGAATGTCCGACGTGCCGCCGAAGTGGCCCGGTTGATGGCCGATGCCGGTCTCGTTGTCATCGTGGCGCTGATCTCGCCCTTCCGCGAAGACCGCGCGCGGGCGCGGGCGCTGTTTGAGGAAGGACGCTTCTTCGAGATCCACATCGACACGGCGCTGAGCGTGGCCGAGGCACGCGACCCCAAAGGGCTGTACCGCCAGGCCCGACAAGGGCTGCTTCCGGCGTTCACTGGCATCAGTTCGCCCTACGAGACACCGCTGGAGCCCGCCTTGCGCATCGACACGGCGCAGGTGCCGGTGGAGGCGGCCGCGCGTCGCTTGATCGACCTGCTGCCGCCGCCTTGAACGCCAGCCTCGGCAGGCAACAGGCCTGACGGCTGGCCACCGTGCGAGGTGCATGCGCTTGGCGGAAGCTCAGGGATTCGAACCCTGGAACCCTTGCGGGTTGCCGGTTTTCAAGACCGGTGCAATCGACCACTCTGCCAAGCTTCCACGGAGACCATCGGCCTCGGTGTGCATTCTAGGTCCACGTCTGAGGCGGCCGCGGGCCGCCAGCCCGCCCCTCAGCCGGGTCGCTGCGCCGCTTCGCAATCAACCTGCACCACTTCGCGCCGCCCACCATCCACTCGCACCGCGGTGAGGGCACCCCTCCAGACGCAGCCGGTGTCGAGGGCGAGCACGTCCGGCCGGTTGACCAGGCCCAGCGTGCTCCAGTGGCCGAAGGCGATGGGCTCGCCGGCGCTGCGGCGGCCGGGCACCTCGAACCACGGCTGCATGCCCGGCGGCGCGCCGCCGGCGCCCTCCTTGGTTTTGAAGTCGAGCGTGCCGTCGGCCGCACAGAAGCGGATGCGCGTGAGCGTGTTGACGATGAACCGAAGGCGCTCCGCGCCTTGCAGCGAGTCGGCCCAGCGCCGCGGCTCATTGCCATACATCACCCGCAAGAAACCAGGGAGATCCGGCCCGCGCAGCACGGCCTGCACCTCAGCGGCCAGGGCCAGGGTCTGGGTGCCCGTCCACTGCGGCACCAGGCCGGCATGAACACACAGCCAGCCTGCCTCGGTGTGCGCCAGCGGCTGCTGGCGCAGCCATTGCAGCCAGTGCGCGCTCTCGGGTGCACCCAACACGTCCTGGAAAGTGTCGCCCTTGTGCAGGCTGCGCACGCCCTGGGCCACGGCCAGCAGATGCAGGTCATGGTTGCCCAGCAGGCACGTGGCGGCATCGCCAAAGCCGCTCAGCATCTTCAGCACGCCCAGTGAATCTGGCCCGCGATTGACCAGGTCGCCGAGCATCACGAGGCGCCCGCGCGAAGGCGAAAAGCCGATCTCTGCCAGCAAGCGCTGCAAAGCCTGCGCGCAGCCTTGCACGTCGCCGATGAGATGGAGCATGGGGCGATTCTGCTACGCTCCGCCCCGTTTCAACGGCCACCGCAAGCGCACGCTGCGGCGCGCATGGACCTCACCCTCCTTGTTTTCCTGATCCTCCTCAACGGCGTTTTCGCCATGTCGGAAATGGCCCTCACGGCATCGCGCAAGGCGCGATTGCAGGTGATGGTGGAAGGGCAGGAACCCGGTGCGCAGGCCGCGATGGACCTGCACGAGAACCCCACCAAGTTCCTCTCCACCGTGCAGATCGGCATCACCTCGATCGGTGTGCTGAACGGCATCGTCGGTGAAAACGCCTTTGCCGCACCGCTGGCTGCCTGGCTGATCGACGATTTCGGCGTGGCTGCGACGACCGCCAGCTACGGTGCAACGGGCCTGGTGGTGGTGATCATCACCATCCTGACGATCATCTTCGGCGAACTCGTGCCCAAGCGCCTGGGGCAGATGTTTCCCGAAACCATCGCCCGCCTGGTGGCGCGGCCGATGAACTGGCTGAGCACCGCCACGCGCCCGCTGGTGGCGCTGCTGAGCGTGTGCACGAATGCCGTGCTGCGCGTGATGGGCATCAGCGGCGGGCCCACGCGCAGCGTGACGGAAGAAGAGATCGCCGCCAGCCTGGAAGAGGGCGTCGAATCGGGCGTGATCGAGGCGCAGGAGCACCAGATGGTGCGCAACGTCTTCCGCCTCGACGAGCGGCAGATCGGCTCGATGATGATCCCGCGCGCCGAGATCGTGTGGCTGGATGCGGCCGACAGCGTCGAGTCGCTGCTGACCACCATCACCGCCAGCGGCCACACGCGTTTTCCGGTCTGCCGCGGCTCGCTGGACGACGTGCTGGGCGTGCTGAATGCCGCCAAGCTGCTGCAGCCGCTGGCCAGCGGGCAGACGCTGGACATCCACGCCCACATGGCGCCGCCGGTCTTCGTGCCCGAAACGCTCTCGGGCATGGAACTGCTGGAGCACTTCCGCGTCTCGCGCACCGACCTCGTGTTCGTGGTCGACGAGTACGGCGCGGTGCAGGGCGTCATCACCGAGCGCGACCTGCTCGAGGCCATCACCGGCGAGTTTGGCGCGCCCAGCGACGATGACGCCTGGGCCGTGCAGCGTGCCGACGGCACCTGGCTGCTGGACGGCCTGATTCCCGTGCCCGAGTTCAAGGACCGCCTCGAACTCAAGGAACTCCCTGAGGAAGACCGGGGCCGCTACAACACGCTGGCTGGCATGATCATGCTCTTGCTGGGCCGCCTGCCCCGCACCGCCGACACGGTGGAGTGGGAAGGCTGGCGCTTCGAGGTCGTCGACCTCGACGGCAAGCGTGTCGACAAGGTGCTGGTGAGCCGCACAGAAACCCCCGGAGAAGAAACTTGATCAATCAGAACCTGCACCGCCAGCCCACCGCGCTGGACAGTGTGACCCACCGCAAGCTCAAGCTGCAGATGCCCGTGACCGATTGGCGCGTGGCCGACCAGCTCAATGCGATGTTCGTGGCCGCCGCCGAGTTCGGCGACGTCTGCCGCGAGTTCCCCATCGTCTTCGTGAAGGCCGGCAAGGAGCCCGATGGCACCGACGCCATCGCCCCGATCGCCGTCTTCGGCCTGGTGCAGAACCAGAACCTGTACGTCACGGGCGAGCGCTGGCGCGCGCAGTACATCCCCGCGGTGCTGCGCGCCTACCCCTTCTGCATCGCGCGCATCGACGACGACCGTTTCGCGATCTGTGTCGACACCGCCTGGAAGGGCGCCAGCGAGACCGAAGGCCAGCCGCTGTTCACCGAAGCCGGTGAACAAGGCGACCTGCTCAAGGAAATGACGCCCTACCTCGAGACGCTGGAAGCCGAGATCCAGCGCACGCGCCTGGTCGGCAAGAAGCTGCTGGAGCTGGACGTGCTGCGCGAGATGCGCTTCGACGCCACCCTGCCCGACGGGCGCCAGCACACCGTGGACGGCTTCCTCACCGTCGACGAGAAAAAGATGACCGAGCTGCCCGACAACGTGGTGGGCGAGTTGCACCGCACCGGCGTGCTGGGCCTGGTGCATTTGCACTGGGTGTCGATGGGCAACATGCGCCGCCTGGTCGACTGGCACGTCGAGCGCTCGGCCGCCGAGACGCCTGCAGCCTGAGGCTTGTTCTCGCGCCATGCAAAAGGCCGCCCTCGGGCGGCCTTTTTGCTGGGCGCTGGGCTGCGCAGCCGTGTCAAGCCCCCGCAGCCGGCGGCACGGGCGGCGCCGGCGCACGCAGCGCCTGGATCACCTGTGCGGCCTGCGGCTGGGTGCTGGCGACCCAGTCGTCGAAACGCTGGCGCGCGGCGGCGCCGTAGCGCTGGTAGATCTTCCAGCCGACGAAGGCCACCAGGGCCAGCAGCAGCAGCGTCTTGGCCGCACGCGCCCAGGCCACCAGCACGGCGATGCCCATGCCGAAGGCGACCCACTTGAACCACCAGTGGCCGCTGTAGGTGAAGTAGTTGATGAAGCCGGTGAGCCCGATGACGAAGAGCGCGCGGAAGGGCATCACGATGGCGTCGGTGACATCCTTGACCGGGCGGGTGATCAGCTTGAAGGGGTTCATGGCGGGCTCCTGGGGGCCGCGGGGGCCGCGGTGTGTTGCGATGGATGAATCTTCGGGCGCCGTGGCCCGCGGCTCCACCGCGCTGCGACGAAATGCACCCGCGCGGCGTGAATCGACACCGGCCCGGGCCCGGTGGCCGCAGCGCTTTCGCGGTGGCAGGACAATGCGCCCCATCGCCACTTGGTCAAAACCATGACTGTCCATCTCGCCAAGCCGCAGCGCGGCAGTGTGCCCATCCACGCCGTCGACCGCGCGCAGTTCGCGGCCCTCACCCAGACCCTGGACCCCGCCGCGCGCCGCTGGCTGCAGGCCACCGGCTTCACCGGCGCGCCCGACACCCACGCCCTGCTGCCCGCCGCCGATGGCAGCCTGCAGGCCGTGTGGGCCGGCGTGCGCAGCGCCAACCACCCCTGGGCGTTGGCCAGCCTGCCGAAGGCGCTGCCCCCCGGCCACTACCACCTGGGTGAACTCGGCCTCGCGCTGGACTTGGGGGCCGCCGCCTTCTCGTGGGAGCTGGGTGGCTATACCTTCGACACCTACAAACCCGTGCGGCGCGAGCCCGCGCAGCTGAGCCTGCCCTCCACGCCCGCCACACAGCGCGCGCTCATCCTGGCCGGCGCCTCGGCCACCACGCGCGACCTCGTCAACACGCCGGCCGAGCACATGGGCCCGGCCCACCTGGCCGAGGCCGTGCGCCTGGTGGCCAAGCAGCACGGCGCCAAGTTCAAGCAGGTGGTGGGCGACAAGCTGCTGGCCGGCAACTTCCCCGCCATCCATGCCGTGGGCCGGGCGGCGGCCGAAGACCGCGCGCCGCGCCTCATCGAGCTGAACTGGGGCAGCGACAAGCACCCGCGCCTGTGCATCGTCGGCAAGGGCGTGTGCTTCGACAGTGGCGGCCTGGACATCAAGCCTGCCGACGCCATGCGCCTGATGAAGAAGGACATGGGCGGCGCCGCCAACGCCCTCGGCCTGGCGCAGATGGTGATGGCGCTGAAGCTGCCGGTGCGCCTGCAGCTGCTGATTCCGGCGGTGGAAAACGCCATCAGCGGTAACGCCTTCCGCCCCGGCGACGTGTTCAAGACCCGCGCCGGCCTGCACATCGAGATCGGCAACACCGACGCCGAGGGCCGCGTGATCCTGTGCGACGCGCTGGCCTACGGCGCCGAGAGCCAGCCCGCGCTGATGATCGACATGGCCACGCTCACGGGCGCGGCCCGCGTGGCGCTGGGGCCGCAGCTGCCGGCGCTGTTCACGCGCCGCATGGAGCTGGCGCGGGAGTTGGTGGACCTGGGCCTGCAACTGCACGACCCGCTGTGGCACATGCCGCTCTGGCACGACTACCACGGCGGCATCGAGAGCGACATCGCCGACATTGTCAACACCGGCAAGGGCCCGATGGCCGGCGCCGTGACGGCCGCGCTCTTCCTCGACGACTTCGTGCCGGCCAGCGTGGAGTGGCTGCACATCGACCTGTTTGCGTGGAACAGCGAGAGTCGCCCCGGCCGCCCGGCCGGCGGCGAGGCGCAGACGCTGCGCACGCTGCTGGCGCACCTGGAAGGGCGTTTCGGCGTGGTGTGACGGATTGCCGGCCCGGCGCGCCCGGGCCCCGTGAACTGGGGGGCAAAGGCCGTTCTCATCGTCACGACAACGTCACGGAGCCATGCGATAGTTCACTCACTGCAGGCGGCAACCGACCACACCACTGGGTGGAGTTCCGGAACCCGTGACCGGCGCCTGAAGTACCCACACCGAAGCCCCTGCGCGCCAGCGCAGGGGCTTCATTCTTTCTGGCTTGCGGCTTCGGCAGGCAGCGTGGCTTCCAGGGCCGCCAGGCGCTCGTCGATGCGCGCCGCGTCGTTGAGTTCGCGCACCGCCTCGTAGGCCTGCTGCGCGCCGGGGTGGCTCTTGCGCAGCATGTTCAGCCACTGCTTCAAGCGCCCGCCGCGGTGGCGCGGTGCGACGCGCGGCGTGATCAACCGGCCATACAGGCGCAGCAGCCCCAGCAGCACCGGCCAGGGCGGGCCGGCACGGCCGCGCAGGGCCAGCGCCAGGCCCGGGTCGCCCACCAGGCCGCGGCCCAGCATCAGCGCGTCGCAGCCGCTCTCCTGCAGGCAGCGCTCGGCATCGGCCACGCTCCACACCTCGCCGTTGGCGATGACGGGCAGTGCCACCGCGGCGCGGATTTGCGCAATGCGGTCCCAATAGGCCGGCGGCTTGTAGCCCTGCAGCTTGGTGCGGCCGTGCACCACCAACTCGGCCGCGCCAGCGGCTTCGATGCCGCGAGCGTTGTCGAGCATGCGTGCTTCGTCCAGGTGGCCGAGGCGCATCTTGGCCGACACCGGCACGGCCGCCGGCACCGCCCGCCGCACCGCGGCCACGATGCGGTGCACCAGCTCGGGCTCGTCCAGCAGCACGGCGCCGCCGCGGTGGCGGTTCACGGTCTTGGCGGGGCAGCCGAAGTTCAGGTCCACGCCCTCGGCACCCAGCTCCGCCAGGCGCGCGGCGTTGTCGGCCAGGCAGGCCGGGTCGCTGCCCAGCAGCTGCGCCCGCACCGGTGTGCCGGCGGGCGTGCGGCTGCCGTGGCGCAGCTCGGGCATCAGGCGGAAGAACACGCGCGGTGGCAGCAGCTGGTCGGTGACGCGGATGAACTCCGAGACGCAGCGGTCGATGCCGCCCACGCGGGTGAGCACGTCGCGCAGGTCGTGGTCGAGCACGCCTTCCATCGGTGCCAGCAGCACGAGGCGCGGCGGGCTGGGCAGGCCGGCGGGAGCGGCTTCGGTGGGGTGGGGCAGGGGCGAGAGCATCGAGGGCGGGATTCTCCCAGGCCCGCCCGCCGGCGCCGGCCCGCAGAATTCATCGACCAACCGGTCGAAGAATGGCAGTAGCGGGCTTGCGGGCCCGCTGCCCAAGGAGCCCCCGCATGTCCGAAGCCCTGGTTCTGCAGGCCACCCACGGCCCCGTGCGCCTGCTGACGCTGAACCGCCCGGCCGCGCTGAACAGCTTCACGGCCGAGATGCACGGCCAACTGCTGGCCGCACTGAACACCGCGGCCGACGACAGTGCCGTTCGCGCCGTCGTCATCACCGGCGCCGGCCGCGGCTTCTGCGCCGGGCAAGACCTCAACGACCCGGCCATGGTGGGCGGCGAGGTCGATGTCGGCGCCGTCATCGAGCGCCACTACCGCCCGTTGGCCCGGCGTGTGCGCAGCCTGCCGGTGCCGGTGGTGGCGGCCGTCAACGGCGTGGCCGCCGGCGCCGGGGCGAACTTCGCGCTGTGCTGCGACCTGGTGGTGGCCGCGCGCAGCGCCAGCTTCATCCAGGCCTTCAGCAAGATCGGCCTGGTGCCCGATTGCGGCGGCACCTGGCTGCTGCCGCGCCTGGTGGGCCGGGCGCGTGCGCTGGGCCTGGCGATGCTGGGCGACAAGCTGCCGGCCGACGAGGCCGTGGCGATGGGCCTGATCTGGCAGGCCGTGGACGACGCCGCGCTGGTGGACAGCGCGCTGGCGCTGGCCCATCGGCTCGCCGCGCTGCCGGTGCAGGCCCTGGTCGCCACGCGACGCGCGCTGGACGAAGCCGCGCCCATGGACTTCGGCGATGCGCTGGCGCTGGAAGCCACGCTGCAGCGCGAGCTGGGCCACGCGCACGATTTCGCCGAAGGCGTGGCCGCCTTCAAGGCCAAGCGCGCGCCGACCTTCACCGACCGCTGAAGCGCCCCATGGCCGAGACCCCCACCCCCCAGCAAGTGGCCGAAGCCTCGCGCGACGCGATGTGGCACGACGACCGCGCTTCGCGCCATCTCGGCATCGAGGTGCGGGCCGTCGGGCCGGGCAGCGCCACGCTCACCATGCGCGTGCACGAGGCCCTGCTCAACGGCCACCACATCTGCCATGGCGGCTTCATCAGCACGCTGGCCGACAGCGCCTTCGCCTTCGCCTGCAACGCCTACAACGAGGTGACGGTGGCCGCCGGCTTCGACGTCAACCTGCTGGCCGCCGCCCGCCTGGGTGATTTGCTCACGGCGCAGGCGCGCGAGCTCAGCAAGTCTGGCCGCACGGGGGTGTACGACGTGACCGTGCACAACCAGCGCGGCGAGGCGGTGGCGGTGTTCCGCGGCCGTTCGTACACGATGAAAGGGCGGGCGCTGGTGGAAGGCCTGCCCGTCGGCCCGCAGGCGGCGCCGGCCGCCAGCACCTGAACGCAGCACCGCCGCAGGAGACCTGAAACCATGCCCGTCTTCCAACCGGCCGCGCACGAGCTGGAGCCCATCGAACGCGCCAGCCGCGATGAGCTGCAGGCCCTGCAACTGCAGCGCTTGCAAGACACGCTGCGCCGCGTCTACGAGAACGTGCCGCACTACCGGCAAGCCTTCGACGCCGCCGGCGTGCACCCCGAAGACTGCCGCAGCCTGGCCGACCTGGCGAAGTTCCCCTTCACCGCCAAGTCCGACCTGCGGCGCCACTACCCCTTCGGTCTGTTCGCGGTGCCGCGCCAACAGGTGGTGCGCCTGCACGCCAGCAGCGGCACCACCGGCAAGCCCATGGTGGTGGGCTACACCCAGGCCGACATCGACACCTGGGCGCACCTGATGGCGCGCAGCATCCGTGCCGCGGGCGGGCGCCAGGGCGACATCGTGCAGGTGGCCTACGGCTACGGCCTTTTCACCGGCGGGCTGGGCGCGCACTACGGCGCCGAGGCCCTGGGCTGCACCGTGGTGCCGCTGGGCGGCGGGCAGACCGAGAAGCAGGTGCAGCTGATCGAAGACCTGCGGCCCGACCTCATCATGGTCACGCCCAGCTACATGCAGGTGATCGTCGAGGAGTTCCGCCGCCAGGGCAAAGACTCGCGCGCGATGAGCGTGGCCGTAGGCATCTTCGGCGCCGAGCCTTGGACGGAAGCCATGCGCGCCGACATCGAGGCCAGCGCCGACTTGAAGGCCGTGGACATCTACGGCCTGAGCGAGGTGATGGGCCCGGGCGTGGCCTGCGAATGCGTGGAAACGCAGGACGGCCCGGTGGTGTGGGAAGACCACTTCTATCCCGAGATCATCGACCCCGAAACCGGCGCCGTGCTGCCCGACGGGGAAGAAGGCGAACTCGTCTTCACCACCCTGACGAAAGAAGCGCTGCCGCTGGTGCGCTACCGCACGCGCGACCTCACGCGGCTGCTGCCGCCCACGGCGCGCGGCATGCGGCGCATGGGCAAGATCGTCGGCCGCAGCGACGACATGCTCATCATCCGCGGCGTGAACCTCTTCCCCACGCAGGTGGAAGAGATCGTGCTGCGCCACGGCCAGCTCTCGGGCCAGTACCAGCTGGTGGTCACGCGCAGCGGGCTGCTGGACGAACTGCGTGTGCGCTGCGAACTCACGCCGGCCCACATGCACGCTGACCGCGAAGTGCTGGCGCGCGAACTGCAGCACCAGATCAAGGCGCTGATCGGCGTGACGGCCACGGTCGACGTGGGCCTGCCCGACAGCATCGAACGCACCTTGGTGGGTAAGGCCCGCCGCGTGATTGATCAGCGCCCGCGCTGAGCCCCCAGGAGACCCGGCATGTACACACAAGCCATGGACACCGCCCCGCCCGAGGCCCGCGCCGCCGTGCGCAGCGCCGACGAGGCTGCGCTGGAAACGCGCTTCGAGGCCCACGTGGGCGAAGGCGGTTTCATCGAAGCGAAAGACTGGATGCCCGCGCACTACCGCAAGACGCTGCTGCGGCAGATCAGCCAGCACGCGCATTCCGAGATCGTGGGCATGCTGCCCGAGGCGAATTGGGTGACACGTGCGCCCACGCTCAAGCGCAAGACCATCCTGCTGGCGAAGATCCAGGACGAGGCCGGCCACGGCCTCTACCTCTACGCCGCCGCCGAGACCCTGGGCCAGAGCCGCGACCAGATGCTGCAGGCCCTGCACAGCGGCCAGGCCAAGTACAGCAGCATCTTCAACTACCCCACGCTGAGCTGGGCCGACGTGGGCGTGATCGGTTGGCTGGTGGACGGCGCGGCCATCATGAACCAGGTGCCGCTCACGCGCTGCAGCTACGCGCCCTATGCCCGTGCGATGGTGCGCATCTGCCGCGAAGAGAGCTTCCACCAGCGCCAGGGCTTCGACAGCTTGCGCGTGATGATGGAAGAGGGCACCGAGGCCCAACGCGCGATGGTGCAGGACGCCGTGAACCGCTGGTGGTGGCCCAGCCTGATGATGTTCGGCCCGCCCGATGGCGAGAGCACGCACAGCGCGCAGAGCGCGCGCTGGGGCATCAAGCGCCTCTCGAACGACGAGCTGCGGCAGAAGTTCGTCGACGCCTGCGTGGAGCAGGCCGCGGTGCTGGGCGTGACACTGCCCGACCCGCAACTGAAGTGGAACGCCGAGCGCGGCCACCATGACTTCGGGCCCATCGACTGGGCCGAGTTCTGGCGCGTGGTGGGTGGCCACGGCCCCTGCAACCGCGAACGCCTGGCCGCGCGCGTGAACGCCTGGGAAGAGGGCGTCTGGGTGCGCGAGGCGGCGCTGGCGCATGCGCGCAAGCAGGCCGAGCGCGCGGCGGCGCAGGAGCAGGCGGCATGAGCGCCCCTGCTGCCGAGAGCCCGCGCGATGAGTGGCCGCTGTTCGAGGTGTTCGTGCGCCCGAAGTCGGGCCTGGACCACAAACACTGCGGCAGCCTGCACGCCGCCGACGCGAAGATGGCGGTGCAACTGGCCCGCGAGGTCTACACGCGCCGGCAGGAGGGCTGCAGCGTCTGGGTGGTGAAGAGCAGCGACATCACCGCCAGCGACCCCGGCGACCGCGCGATGTACTTCGATCCGATGGAAGACAAGGTCTACCGTCACCCCAGCTTCTACGAGCTGCCAGAAGGCGTGCGGCACCTGTGATGGACGCAGCCACCGCCACCGCCGTGCAACTGCGCCTGACGCCCGAACTGCAGTACGTGCTGCGCTTGGCCGACACGGGCCTCGTGCACGCCCAGCGCCTGTCGGAATGGTGCGGCCACGCGCCGGTGCTGGAGGAGGACATTGCGCTCACGAACATGGCGCTGGACCTCTTGGGCCAGGCGCGCGCGCTGCTGACGCACGCTGCCGCGCTGGAAGGGCAGGGCCTGGACGAAGACCGCCTCGCCTACTGGCGCGAGCACGACCAGTTCTTCAACCTCACCCTCGTGGAGCAGCCGCTGCGCAAGCCCGGCGCGCACGCGCCCGGTGGCGACTTCGCCGACACCGTGCTGCGCAACTTCGTGCTGGCCAGCTGGCTGAAAGCCGCCTGCGCGGCGCTGCAGACCAGCCGCGACGAAACGCTGGCCGGCATCGCCGCGAAGAGCCTGAAAGAAGCGCGCTACCACCAGCAGCACAACGCCGACTGGGTGCAGCGCCTGGGCGATGGCACCGAGGAATCGGCACGCCGCATGGCCGCCGCCGTGCAGCGCCTGTGGCCCTACACGGCCGAGATGTTCGAGCACGACGCGGTGGACGAAGCCGCGCGTACCAGCGGCTTGGGCCCGGCGCGCCAGGACCTGCGTGCGGCCTGGCAGGCCGAGGTGGCCGAAGTCTTCGCGGCCGCAGGCCTCACGCTGCCGCCCGACACGCCCTTCCGCAGCACCGGCACGCAAGGCCGCCACAGCGAACACCTGGGCTACCTGCTGGCCGAGATGCAGGTGCTGCAGCGCCAGCACCCCGGGGGCCGTTGGTGAGTGCAGCTGAGAGCGTGCAAGGCGACAGCCTGCACCCGCGCGAGCTCGCGGCCTGGGCGGTGCTGCGCACCGTGCCTGACCCCGAGATCCCGGTGCTCGGCCTTTGCGATCTGGGCATCGTGCGCGAAGTGCAGCCGCTGGAGCCCACGCTGCGCGTGGTGCTCACGCCCACCTACAGCGGCTGCCCGGCCACGGAAGTGATCGCGCAGAGCGTGGTGCAGGCGCTGGACGCCGCGGGCTTGGGCCCGACCGAGGTGGTGCACCGCCACGCCCCGGCTTGGACGACTGATTGGATCAGCGTGGAAGGCCGGCGCAAGCTGCGTGAGTACGGCATCGCGCCGCCCGGCGCCTGCGCGTCGGCAGAGGTGGCACCGGGCGCCGCCGTGCTGCGCCTGCGCCCGCGCAACGTCGAATGCCCGCGCTGCGGCAGCTTCGAGACCGAGCGCCTCTCGGCCTTCGGCAGCACGGCGTGCAAGGCGCTGCACCGCTGCCTGGCCTGCCGTGAACCCTTTGAACACTTCAAGCCGATCTGAGGCCGCCGCCATGAGCGCCAGCACCACCTTCCACCGGCTGCGCGTGGCCGACGTGCGGCCCGAGGCCGAAGACGCGCTGGTGCTGGGCTTCGAAGTGCCTGCCGCGCTGGCCGAGACCTTCGCCTTCGCGCCGGGCCAGCACCTCACCCTGCGCGCCACCGTCAATGGCGAGGAACTGCGCCGCTCGTACTCGGTCTGCGCCGCCCCGGGCGAGCCGCTGCGCGTGGGCGTGCGGCGCGTGCCGGGCGGTGCCTTCAGCACCTGGCTGCACGAGCAAGCGCACGTGGGGCTGGAGGTCGATGTGATGCCGCCGCAAGGGCGTTTCGGTGCGGCTCTTTCGGCGCGGCCCCGGAACGTGCTGGCAGTGGCTGGCGGCAGCGGCATCACCCCGCTGCTTTCCATCGTGAAGGCGGCGCTGGACGGCGACGCGCACACGCGCTGCACGCTGGTCTACGCCAACCGCCACTGGGCCAGCACGATGTTCCGCGAAGAGCTGGCCGACCTGAAGAACCGCCATCTCGCGCGTCTGGCGGTGCACACCGTGTTCTCGCGCGAGGCCGTTGACCAGCCACTGCAGGCCGGCCGGCTGGATGCCGGGAAGCTGCAGATCCTGCTGCGCCTGTGCGGCCCGGTGGATGCGGCTTTCGTCTGCGGGCCCCACGCGATGAACGACGAAGTCGAGGCCGTGCTGCTGCAGGCTGGACTGCCGGGGGCGCAGATCCACATCGAGCGTTTCGGCGCGCCCATCGCCACAACGGCCGAGGCTGTGCCTGGCGCTGCGGTGGGTGAGGTGGTGCCGGTGCGTGTGCTGCGCGACGGCGTGGCGCGCGACATCCGCTATCTGCCGGCCGATGGCAACCTGCTGGCCGCTGCTGCGCGCGCGGGCCTGGACTTGCCGTTCTCGTGCCGCAGCGGCGTGTGCGCCACCTGCCGCGCGCGCGTGGTGGCCGGGCCTGTGGAGATGCTGCGCAACTTCGCGCTGGAGCCCGACGACGTGGCGCGCGGCTTCGTGCTCGCCTGCCAGGCGCGACCGCTGGGCGAGCCTGTCGTGCTCTCGTTCGACGAACGCTGATGGCCCGCCCCCGGTCGGCCGGTTTCGACGGCCAGCGCGAGCAGATCCTCGCCGCCGCGGCGCGCCTTTTCGCCACGCGCGGCTACACCGCGGCGACGATGCACGAGGTGGCGGCCGCCTGCGGCGTCAGCAAGGCCACGCTGTACCACTACGTGCGCGACAAACACGGCCTGCTGCTGATGATCACTGCGGGCCATGTGGCGCGGCTGGAAGGCTTGATCGAAGCCGTGCGCGCCGAAGCGCTGGCTCCGCAGCCCCACCTGCAGGCGCTGATCGAAAGATTCATGCGCGCCTACGCCAGCGCCGAGCACGAACACCGCGTGCTCACCGAAGACGTGAAGTTTCTCGACGAAGAGGCCCGCGAAGCCGTGCTGGCCGCACAGCGCCGGGTCGTGGCCGCTTTCTCCGAGGCCGTGGCCGCCTGCCGCCCCGAACTGCAGGCCGCGGCCCTGCACACCCCCTTGGCGATGCTGCTCTTCGGCATGATCAACTGGACCTTCACTTGGCTGAAGCCAGGCGGTCGCTTGAGCCATGAGACGCTGGCACCGGTCGTGACGGCCCTCTTCTTCGGGGGCTTGGGCGCGGTGGCGGCGCGCCCTGCATGAGACGCAGAAGCTCAGGCCGAAGCCCCCAGGGTTGTGGCTGGCACCCGCGCGGGGCGAAACGCGGACCGGCGTGCAACTGGGGCCCGCGGGGCCTGCATCGGGTCGCCTCTTGATTCGATGCGCGCGTTGATGCCCCAGTTTTCGGTGGCCTGCGCCCAAGGATGACAGACCGCCCGCACGCCTGCCCCGCCGGCTTCCGCAGCGCGCTTCAGCAGCGCCTCGGTGCCCGCCTCGCCCAGGCTCAGGATGAAGTGCTGCCACCTGCGCTGCACACGTTCGTGCAGCCAGGCGTCTTCCAGCGCGTGGCGCAGCGCCAGGGGTTCGGTACCGGCCTCGATGACGCGCGGCGCCAGCGCGCCGATGAAGAGGTTGAAATCGGTCCGCAGGGTGTGCGCGGGCAGCAACTGCGCCAGCGCCCGCGTTCGGGCGCTCCAGCCGGGCGCGAGGAAGAGGCGTGTCAACCAGGCCTGCAGGCCCTGGCTGGCATTCAGCACGCGCACGCGGTTGGGCGGCAGCACTGCCATCGGCAGGCTGGCGGCCTCGTGGAAGGGCAGCGGGGTCGTACAGGCCTGCAGCGTGGCCAGACGCCACCACGCGCCGGCGTCCAGCCCCGCCACCGGTTCGCCGCCGCGCTCGGCAGCCCGGCCGCAGCGCAGCGTGTCCAGCACATCGAGGCCTGCACGCGCCTGCGCTGCGCGGTGGCTCATCACCACCAGATTGCCCGCGGCGTAGGCGGCGCGGGGGTTCAGGCGCGCGATGACGGCAGCGTCATCATGGCCGTGCGGTCCGCCCAGCGGGGTGCGGCGTACGGGGCAGCGCGGGGTGTCGAGTTGAGCCAGGTAGGCCGGATTGACCTGCTGCGCATCGAACGGCACGCCTTCCCGCCAAGCCTGGATCCGCAGCGCGAGCCAGGCTCGGGTGTGGCGGTTGCTGTTCAGCGTGCGGCGCCCGAACACGGCGCGCCCGGCCCGCCAGCCCTGGCCGATGGAAGTGGTGTCCAGCAGCAGTTCGGCGGGTGGGACGAGGCCGTGGTGCGCATGGTCCCATCCGAGGTCGAAGCCCGTGGCGTCGTCGATCGTGGTGGTGGTGGCGCCTGACACGGCTGCCTGGCTGGCGGGGAAGGCAAGGGTGGCTTGGATCATCTGCATCTCCAGGGCGGCCCGGGCCCCATGCCCAGGTGATGCAGGCAGTGTGGAAGCTCAGTGGCTCAAGGAGTGAGCCACTGAAAACGATCGATCTGGCCTCCCGCAATCAGGCCGCAAGGCGGCGGCGCAGCAGCCACACGGCGCCCAGACCCAGCAGCACGCCCACGCCGTCGGCCAGCACGTCGGCCACATCCCCGAAGCGGCCGGGCACGAAGGTCTGGCCCCACTCGATGCCAGCCCCGAAGGCCAGCATCGTGGTGGCGACGATGAGCCGGTTGCGCAGCCGGTCGGGCATCGACAGCGCACCCGCGCCCGCCA
The DNA here is from genome assembly GCF_004016505.1 of Rubrivivax rivuli. Taxonomy (GTDB): domain Bacteria; phylum Pseudomonadota; class Gammaproteobacteria; order Burkholderiales; family Burkholderiaceae_C; genus Rubrivivax; species Rubrivivax rivuli. The sequence goes on from NZ_SACR01000004.1 coordinate 738,107, forward strand.
AAGCAGCGAAGGCGAGAAAGTGGTCGATCTTGTCGCTCGGTGTCATGGTGGGGGCGCTGTCTGCGGGCGTCAGTGCAGCGATCGCCACCACCGCACACAACAGGGCCCAGCACCAGCGCCATGCGCTGCGCGCCGGTGGATCGAACAGGGTTCGGAAGGCGGTGGACAACACAGACGCGCGTGGCATGCCGCGATTCTTGCAGGCCAGCGCCATGGAATGCGCTATAGTGTCGGGCTGTTCTGAGCCGCTGATGCTTTTCAGAACGACGCCCGAGTAGCTCAGTTGGTAGAGCAGCGCATTCGTAATGCGAAGGTCACCAGTTCGATTCCGGTCCCGGGCACCATGCACACAGGGGCTGCCGAAGTGATTCGGCAGCCCCTTTCTGCTTCAAGTGTTGCAACTTGCAGACACCCGCGACCTGAGCGTTGCGTTCTTGCACCGCGACTTCGAAGAGGCTCCGGCCCAGGTCCATCGGCCGTGCCGCAGAAAAACACCATTTAAAACAAGGGCTTGGCGCCCTGCGCCTTTGGCTTGGCGTTGAACACGGGCTTTTTGGCACCGAGGCCGGGGGGTAACCCGTGCAGAAGCCTCCTGGGACCTGCGCGCAGAATGAACCGGTGTGTGCTGAAAGCGCCCGCGAGTGCTGTGTTGTTTCACGCGTGTGACACACACATCGCTTTCAGGTGGCGGACAGCTCTCCCGTCTGTTTTGAACTCAGGAGGAGTTTCAATGTTCATCAGCAAGTCTGGCCGCCGTACCTGGCGCCGTTCGGTCGTGGCAGCGGCGGCAGGCATGTGCCTGGCGTCGATCGTCATGGCACAGCAGAGCGCCGGCTCGATCAACGGCCGTGCCGCCAAGGGCGACACCGTCTCCGTCGAGAACCGGGCCATCAACGTCAACCGCACGATCCGCATCGATTCGGACGGCGCCTGGCAGATCCCGCAACTGCCGCCCGGCACCTACCAAGTGACGCTGACGCGCGCTGGCGGCAAAAAGGAAACGATCGAGGTCGTCGTGACCGCCGGCCAAGGCGCGAACGCCGCTTTCGCCCAGGCCGTTACCACCATCACGGTGACGGGTTCGGCCATCCGCACGATCGACGTCGGCTCCGTGGCCACGGCCTACAGCCTGAACGCCGCCGAAATCCAGCGCATCCCGGTCGCGCAGAACATCACCGCGGTGACCTTGCTGTCGCCTGGCGCCGTTCAAGGCGACGGCCGCTTCGGCAACCTGCCGTCGATCTCGGGCGCGTCGGTGGCTGAGAACGCTTACTACGTCAACGGTTTCAACGTCACCAACATCCTGAAGGGCATTGCGTTCAACGCAGTGCCTTTCGAAGGCATTGGTTCAATCCAGGTCAAGAACAGCGGCTACGGCGCCGAGTACGGCCGTTCGCTGGGCGGTGTGATCAGCGTCACCACCAAGCGCGGCACCAACGAGTGGACGGGTGGCGGCAAGGTCAGCCTCGTGCCTGAGTCGCTGCGCGGTTCGTCTGTCTACGCCCGTCAGACCTCCCCGGGTAAATACGAGTTGGTCGATCGACCCGGTGGCACCGACACCAAGGAAGTCAACGTTTACGCTGGCGGCCCGATCATCAAGGACAAGCTCTTCGTCTTCGGTCTGATCCAGGCCAAGCGCACCGAGACCAAGACCTACGGCGCAGGTACGCAGTCCGCTGAAACCTCGAGTACGCCACAGTACGTGCTGAAGCTCGATTGGCAGATCACGGACAACCACCGTGTCGAACTGACCACCTTCAGCGACAAGCAAAAGCGCACCGAAAACAGCTGGAACTCTCCGACCGAGTACCAGACGGCCAAGGGTGCGTTCATCGGCAAGGACGAGTACACGACCGGTGGCACCAACACCATCGCGCAGTGGACCGGTTTCATCACCGATTCACTGACGCTCTCGGCCATGTACGGTGCGGGCGAGTATTCGCGCGAAACCAAGATCTCCACCGCGGCCTGTCCGGCTGTGTACGACGGCCGTCCGCCCCGCACGCAACTCGAATACTTGGGCTGCTGGTCGGAGGCGGCCGGTCTGGCCGTGGATGACCCGAACGCGAACGACAAGCGCACCGCTTTCCGCTTCGACGCCGACCTCGTGCTGGGCTCGCACACCCTGCGCGCCGGTCTGGACAACGAAGTGATCACGACGGTGGACGGCTCGGTCTACACCGGTGGTTTCTACGACCGCCTGTTCACGCTGGCCCCTGGTGGCAGCATCGGCGGCGCGGGCTTCACCAACACGACGGGCGCCCCGATCGACTATGTCCGTCGTCGTGTGTTCCAGAACGGCGGCACCTTCAAGACCAAGAACTCGGCCTGGTACATCCAGGACGACTGGCAGGTCACCCCGAACCTGGTCGTGAACCTCGGTCTGCGCAACGAGTCGTTCCGCAACGAGAACGACAAGGGCCAGGCCTTCATCGAGGTGAAGAACACCTGGGCGCCGCGTGCCGGCGTGTCGTGGGACGTCAAGGGCGACGGGAAGATGAAGCTGTACGGCAATGCCGGCCGCTACTACATCCCGGTGTACGCCAACACCAACGTCCGTCTGTCGGGTGCCGAGACCTTCTACACCGACTTCTTCCGCTTTGCGGGTGGTTTCAGCAACGACGGCAAGTCGGTGCCGAACATCGGTGCACAGCTCGGCAACCGGGTCGTGACCAGCGACGGCCGGCCCAAGGATCCGCGCACGGTGGTGGACCCCAACATCAAGCCGCTGTTCCAGGACGAGTTCATCGTCGGTTTCCAGCAGGCCCTGGCTGATCGCTGGTCGTATGGCGTGAAGTACACGAACCGGCAGCTGAAGAGTGCCATCGACGACATCTGCGAAGGCACGCTGGCCCGTGAATGGGCGCTGGCCAAAGGCTACACGGCTGCCCAGGCAGGCCGCATTGGCAGCACTGTGGGTGGTTGCTTCCTGTACAACGTCGGTGGAGACCTGACCGCCAACGTCGACGTGAACGGCAATGGCACGCTCACCCCGGTCACCATCCCGGCCTCGGCGCTGTTCCTGCCCAAGCCCAAGCGCACCTACAACGCCCTCGAGTTCACGCTCGAGCGCCAGTGGGACAAGAAGTGGAGCGCCCAGTTCTCGTACGTGCTGGCCTACAGCAAGGGCAACACCGAAGGCTACGTGAAGTCGGACAACGGTCAGGACGACGCCGGCATCACGCAGGACTTCGACCACCCGGGTCTGATGGAAGGCTCCGAAGGTTACCTGCCGAACGACCGCCGTCACACGCTGAAGTTCAACGGCGCTTACGCCATGTCGGACCAGTTCCGCGTGGGCGCGACGCTGGTGGTTACCAGCGGCCGCCCGAAGAACTGCTTCGGCAACTACCCCGAGGTTGTGCGTGATGCGAACGGTAACCCTGTTGTGCCGGCGCCTTATCCGCCTGGCCCCCTCGAGCGCGATGACTCTGATGCGTACGGTGCAGCATCGTTCTATTGCGGTGCGAAGCTGAATCCGCGCGGTTCGCTGGGTCGGCTCCCTTGGACCTATGACTTGGGCCTGCAGTTCACGTACACGCCGGCACAGGTCAAGGGCCTGACGCTGTCGGTGGACGTGCTGAACGTTTTGAACAAACGTGGTGTTCGCTCGATTGACGAGGTTGGCGAAACTGACGCCGTCAACAGCGTCAGCCCAACCTATCAGCGTCCGATCCTGAGTGGCCTGCAGCCCGCCCGTGCGGTGCGCCTGACCGCTGCGTACGAGTTCTGATCTCCGAACTCACCACGCCATGAAAGAGCCGCTCTTCGGAGCGGCTCTTTTTTTGCGCCTGACGCGATCAAGGCAATCGGGTGGCCCATGAAAAAGGGCGCCCATGGCGCCCTGTCGATCCAGTATTGACGCGCAGATCAGCGCGGCGCCAACCGTATCGCGCCATCCAGGCGAATGACTTCACCGTTGAGCATGTCGTTCTCGAAGATGTGCTTCACCAGCTTGGCGTAGTCCTCGGGCGTGCCCAGGCGGCTGGGGAAGGGCACGCCGGCGGCCAGTGCGTCCTGCACTTCCTGCGGCATGCCGAACAGCATCGGCGTGCCGAAGATGCCAGGGGCAATGGTCATGTTGCGGATGCCGTTGCGGGCCAGGTCGCGCGCGATGGGCAAGGTCATGCCCACCACGCCGCCCTTGCTGGCGCTGTAGGCGGCCTGGCCGATCTGGCCGTCGTAGGCGGCCACGCTGGCGGTGCTGATCAGCACGCCGCGTTCGCCGGTGCTCTCGGGCGCGTTCTTCGCCATGGCCTCGGCGGCCAGGCGGATCATGTTGAAGCTGCCCACCAGGTTCACCGTCACGGTCTTGGTGAAGGTGGCCAGCGGGTGCGCGCCCTCTTTGCCGACGGTCTTCACGGCCGGGGCAATGCCGGCGCAGTTGACCAGACCCATCAGCTTGCCCAGGGCGGTGGCCGCGGCCACGGCGGCCTGGCCATCGGCCTCCTGGCTGACGTCGCACTTGACGAACACGCCGCCGATGTCTTGCGCCACGGCCTGGCCGCGTTCCACCTGCAGGTCGGCCACGACCACCTTGCCGCCGGCCGCCGCCAGCATGCGTGCCGTGCCTTCGCCGAGGCCCGAGGCGCCGCCGGTGACGATGAATACCTTGCCTTCGATCTGCATGTCGGTCTCTTCAATGAATGCTGCCGGGCGCGCGGTGCGCGCCCCTTCTGCAGCTGGCCGGCCTTGCTCAGGCCTGCAGCGCGGCCATCACGCGGCCGGTGATCTCTTCCACGCTGCCGGTGCCGGCGATGCGCGCGTAGCGCGGCGCGCCCGGGCTGCCGCTGGCGGCCCATTGGCCGTAGTAGTCAACCAGCGGCCGTGTCTGGTTCTGGTAGACCTGCAGGCGCTTGCGCACGGTCTCTTCCTTGTCGTCGTCGCGCTGGATCAGCGGCTCGCCGGTCACGTCGTCCACGCCTTCGGTCTTGGGCGGGTTGAACTTGACGTGGTAGCTGCGGCCCGAGGCGGTGTGCACGCGGCGGCCGCTCATGCGTTCGATGATGGCTTCTTCGGGCACGTCGATCTCGACCACGAAGTCGAGCACGACACCTGCGTCCTTCATCGCATCGGCCTGCGGGATGGTGCGGGGGAAACCGTCGAACAGAAAACCGCCCGCGCAGTCGGGCTGCGTGATGCGCTCTTTCACCAGGCCGATGATGATGTCGTCGCTGACGAGGCCGCCGCTGTCCATCACCTTCTTGGCCGCCACGCCCAGGGGCGTGCCGGCCTTCACTGCGGCGCGCAGCATGTCACCGGTGCTGATCTGCGGAATGCCGAAATGCTTGCAGATGAAGGTGGCTTGCGTGCCCTTGCCGGCGCCGGGTGCGCCCAGGAGGATGAGTCTCATCGATGGCCTTCGGAGGTTTTGAATTCTTGCGGGCGCAGGGCGGTGCAGTTACCACCGTCTGCGATGTCTCTGCAAACGAGAATATCACGCAGATACCGGCGCAAAACTGACGGTGTGGGCTCGCCGCCCCGGGCTCAAGCCGCCGCTTCGCCAGTGCTGAACAGCGCCCGTACGCGCGCCAGGTCTTCCGGGGTGTCGACACCCGGCCCGGGCCCCTGCGCCGCCACGTGCACGGCAATGCGTTCGCCATGCCACAGCACGCGCAGCTGTTCAAGCGCCTCGGTGTGTTCCAGCGGCGCGGCCTGCAGTAGCGGAAAGCGCCGCAGGAAGCCGGCGCGGTAGCCGTACAGCCCGAGGTGGCGCAGCGGCGCGGGCTGCGGCAGCGCGGGTTTGCCGTCTTGCAGGCCGTCACGCCACCATGGGATGGGCGCGCGGCTGAAGTAGAGGGCGCGGCCGGCGGCGTCCAGCACCACCTTCACGACGTTCGGGTTGAGGTAGTCGGCGCGCTCGTGCAGCGGGTGCGCGGCCGTGCTCATCACGCAGTCGGGGCGCTCGGCCAGCAGCTCGGCGCAGCGCCGTACGAGCGCCGGGTCGATGAGGGGCTCGTCGCCCTGCACGTTGACGACACAGTCGTCGCCGTCCAGGCCCAGCAGGCTGCAGGCCTCGGCCAGGCGGTCGCTGCCGCTGGGGTGGTCGGCACGTGTCAGCACGGCCTGCACGCCGTGTGCGGCACAGGCTTCGAGGATGGCGGGGCTGTCGGCGGCCACCACCACGCGCACGGCGCCGCTGGCCGCAGCGCGTTGCGCCACGCGCACCACCATCGGCAGGCCGGCAATGTCGGCCAGGGGTTTGTTGGGCAGCCGTGTGGAAGCCAGCCGTGCCGGCACCAGCACGGTGAAGGCCGGGCTCATGCCGCGGCCGGGCCGTCGAGGGGGCGTGCTTCGCTTTCCAGCATCACCGGGATGCCATCACGCAGCGGAAAGGCCAGCCGGTCGGCGGGGCAGACCAGCGCCGTCGGGCGCTGCTCCGCGTCACGCTGCATGTCCAGGGGGCCCTTGCACACCGGGCATACCAGCAGGTCGATCAGGCGGTGGTCCAGGCTCATGGGGCGGTGGGCTTCGGGCGTTGGGGAGGGAAGAGCAGGGCCGACAAGTCCGCGACCAGACTCTCGGGCACCTGGAAGTCTAGCGGCAGCACCCACACGCGCGTGGCACCCAGCGGCCGGGCCAGCAGCTTCACGGCGTCCTTCTCGGTGACCAGCACGTCTGCCGTGTCGGCGGGCCAGGGCAGGGTGGCGTAGGGGTGGTGGTCGGGCAGGGGCAGCGGCGTGAACTGCAGCCCGGCAGCGCCAAGCATGCCAAAGAACTTGCCGGGTGCGGCCAGACCGGCGGCAGCCAGCAGGGGCCGGCCCCGCAAGGCGGACAAGGGCAGGGCGGCTTCGCGCTTGCCAGTGCGCCACGCCTCCAGGGGCCAGGCCAACTGCAGTTGCCGTTGGGCCAGCGCACCTGGCAAGCGGGTGCTGGCGCGGCCGGCGGTGTAAAGCACGCGACGGTTCCCGGGCGTGGCCTCTGGCACGGGCTCGCGCAGCGGCCCTGCGGGCAGCAGCAGGCCGTTGCCGATGCCGCGTTCATCGAAGACCACCAGTTCGGCTTGCCGGGCCAGCGCCAGGTGCTGCAGGCCATCGTCGGAGACCAGCACGTCCACTTCGGGGTGCGCAGCACACAAGGCCATAGCGGCCACGTCCCGCTGGCGGCCCACCCACACCGGCACGCCGCATTGGCGCTGGATGAGCAGCGGCTCGTCGCCCACCTCGGAGACCTCGGCGCCAGCGTTCACAGCCATCGGGGCTGCACCGCTGCGGCCGTGGCCGCGCGAGATGACACCGGGCCGGTGGCCGCGCGCCTGCAGGGCCTGCACCAGCGCCATCACAGTGGGTGTCTTGCCCGCGCCACCCACCACGTGGTTGCCGACCACCAGCACCGGCACCGGGAGCACGCGCGCCGCGGGCGTGCGCAGCTTCACCAGGGCTGCGAGCAGGCGGTAGGGCAGCGTGGCCGGCCAGAGCAGGCAGGCCAGCGCGTCCGGGCGCGGGCGCCACCAGCTGCGTTGCAGCCGGGCCTCGATGCTTGCCGCCAGGCCCCGCGGCCGGGGAGCCGTCATCGGGGCGCGGCGCCGCCCGATTGCGCCGCGAAGGTCAGCCGCGCCAGGCCCGCACGCCTCGCGGCATCGAGCACGTTGACCACGGCCTGGTGCGCCGCCGTGGCGTCGGCCGAGATGATCACCACGGTATCGCTGCGTCCGCCGGAGGCGGCCACCAGTTCGGCGGTCAGCAGCTCGATGCTGCGGCCGTCCACAGGCTTCTTGTTGACGGCGTAGCGGCCGTCGGCGGCCACGGCCACCAGCACTTCGGCCGGACGCTCGCGCAGCTTCTCGGCGTCGGCCGCGGGCAGGTTGATCTGCAGCTCGGTGAAGCGCGAATAGGTCGTGCTGAGCATCAGGAAGATCAGCACCACCAGCAGCACGTCGATGAACGGGATGAGGTTGATCTCGGGCTCTTCGAGCTTGCGGCGCTTGAAGTTCATCGCGTGCGCGTGCTCAGGCTGGTGCGCGCACGGCAAAGCGCATCAGGTGCGGCACCATGCGTTCGGCGGCGAGTTCCATGCCGAGCTGGAATTCGTCGACGCGGCCGCGGAAGTAGCGGTAGAACATCAGGGCCGGGATGGCCACCATCAGCCCGAAGGCGGTGTTGTAGAGCGCGATGGAGATGCCGTGCGCCAGCTGCTGCGGGTTGCCCCCCGTGCCACCGGTGGTGGGCGCCTGCGAGCCGAAGATCTCGATCATGCCGACCACCGTGCCGAACAGGCCGAGCAGCGGCGCTGCCGCGGCGATGGTGCCCAGGGTGTTGAGGTAGCGCTCCAGCTGGTGCACCGCGGCACGGCCGGCGTTCTCGAAGGCCTGGCGCAGGGCGGCCTCGCTGATGCGCGGCTCGGCAATCACGCTGCGCAGCCCGGCAGCCAGCACCGAGCCCAGCACCGAGTTGTCGGCGAGCTTGTTGACGACGTCGGCCGCGGGCAGGTTGGCCCGCGTGACGCCCACGACCTCATCCAGCAAGGTAGCGGGTGCCACCAAAGAGGGCCGAAGGTGGTAGAGCCGCTCGATGATGAGCGCCAGGGCGACGATGGAGCAGAGGATGAGGGGCCAGATGGGCCAACCGGCCGCTTGTATGATCGACAGCAAGGGGGTCCTGGGGGGCTAGATCGGCTCGGCCGGGGGCTGGCGACAGACCAGCAGCGCGCGGGCGATTATCGCTGATGCACCCTGCAGGCCAAGGCACGTTGCGCCTGCTTTCCCTTCCACAACAGGCCCGATCGGGATCTCCACCGAAGTTGTGGATATCTCTGTGGGCAAATGCCGGCACAACCGACGGACATGGCGATGCGCCGGGCTCGATCGGGCGCTGCCTTTTTTTTGTGCAAGAAATTCTTCATGCGAATCAAGCACTTGCACGATTGTGACTGTGCCATGACGGTGATGTCGGCCCGTTTGGCGTGCATTGGCGCGGCTGTGGGCATCCTGACCCGCGTCAGCCGGGGCTGCGCAGGTGTTTGAGCGGCCTGCAGCCGGCGGTGCGGGCGCTGGCAGCCAGCCTGGCGCACGCCTGCCCTGGGGCGTGGCCTCGCTGCTGCTCGCCACCAGCGATGCCTTGGCGGCCCGCTTCGGCGCCGTGACCGTGCGGGGTGAGCTTTCGGGTTTTTCGCGCGCCGGCAGCGGCCACTGCTACTTCGCGCTGAAAGACACCGACGGCGCCCCGGCGCTGCTGCGCTGCGCGATGTTCCGCCGCGCAGCAGTGCTGGTCGACTTTGCGCCGGCAGACGGTCAACAGGTCGAGGTGCGCGGGCGGCTCGGGATCTACGAAGCGCGTGGCGAGTTGCAGATGGTGGTCGAGTCGTTGCAGCGCCTTGGCACGGGCACGCTCTACGAGGAGTTCCTGCGCAGGCGCGCCCGCCTGCAGGCGCTGGGGCTTTTCGAGGCAGCGCGCAAGCGGCCACTGCCGGCGTTTCCACAGGCTTTGGGCATTGTCACCTCGCTGGGGGCTGCTGCGCTGCACGACGTGCTGACAACGCTGCAGCGCCGCGCGCCGCACGTGCGCCTGGTGGTCTACCCCAGCCTCGTGCAGGGGGCCGAGGCGCCGGCGGCGCTGGTGGCCGCGCTGCAGCGGGCTGGCGAACGCCGCGAGGTGGATGCCGTGCTGCTCGTGCGCGGCGGGGGCTCGCTGGAAGACCTGTGGGCCTTCAACGATGAACGCGTGGTGCAGGCCATTGCCGCCTGTGCATTGCCGGTGGTGTGCGGTGTGGGCCATGAGACCGACGTGACCCTTGCCGACCTCGTGGCCGACCTGCGCGCCCCCACACCCACAGCCGCTGCCGAGATGGCCGCACCCGCCCGCGAGGAGGCGCTGAATGCCCTGCAAGGTCAACAGCTGAATCTGCTGCGGGTGCTGGAGCGCGGCCTGCAGCAGCGCGCGCAGCGCCTGGACACCCTGGCCCTGCGCCTGGGTCAGCCCGCCCGCCGCCTGCAGGGGCAGGCGCAACGCCTGGACGCGCTGGCCGGCCGCCTGCAGCGTGCGGTGGCTTTGCGCCAGCAGCGCCTGGGCGACGCGCCCGCGCGGCTGCAGGAGCGGCTGCAGCGCGCCGTGCAGCAGCGCCTGGCCGGTGAACGGCAGCGCGTGCTCAGCGCCGAGCAGGCCCTACAGGCGCACGACCCGCACCGCGTGCTGCAGCGCGGTTATGCCTGGGTCGAGTCGGCCGACGGCCGGCCGGTGGTGAGCGTGCACGCCTTGCAGGCCGGGCAGCCGGTGCGGGCCGTGTGGGCCGACGGCCAGGCCCTGGCCGAGGTGCGCCAGGTGCTGCCGCGGCCCGTGGACGAGCGCGGCATGCCGCCGGAAGCCCTGCCCCCGGCTGGCTGAGGCCCGCTGCCTACAATGCGTGCCGCTTTGGGCATCCGCCCGGCCCCCATCACCGACAGAGGATCAGCACCATGGAACACACCCTGCCCGCCCTGCCGTACGCGATCGACGCCCTGGCCCCGCACTACAGCAAGGAAACGCTGGAGTTCCACCACGGCAAGCACCACAACGCTTACGTGGTGAACCTGAACAACCTGCAGAAGGGCACCGAGTTCGAGAGCCTCTCGCTGGAAGAAATCGTCAAGAAGAGCAGCGGTGGCATCTACAACAACGCCGCGCAGATCTGGAACCACACCTTCTTCTGGAACTGCATGAAGCCCGCCGGCGGCGGTGAGCCCACCGGCGCCCTGGCCGCGGCCATCAATGCCAAGTGGGGCAGCTACGCCGCCTTCCGAGAGGCCTTCATCAAGAGCGCCGTGGGCAACTTCGGCAGCGGCTGGACCTGGCTGGTGAAGAAGGCCGACGGCAGCGTCGACATCGTCAACACCGGTGCCGCCGGCACGCCGCTGACCACCGCCGACAAGGCGCTGCTGACCGTGGACGTGTGGGAACACGCCTACTACATCGACTACCGCAACATGCGCCCGAAGTTCGTCGAGACCTTCCTCGACAAGCTGGTGAACTGGGGCTTCGCGGAAGCCAACTTCGCCTGAGTGCGGGCGCCGGCTGAATACCGGCAGCGCCATCAGAAACGGGCCCCGCGGGGCCCGTTTTGCATGGTGCGCCTACTTGCTGAACGGTGCGCCGCGGATGCGGCTGCCCGGCTTGATGCCGCGCTTGGCGAACCAGCCCTGGTTCATTTCCAGCGCAAAGCGCACGGGTTTGGCCGAGCAGTGCGACTCATCCGACAGCGGCTTCATGTCGGCGATGTTGACGATGGTGCCGTCGTCCGCAATGAAGGCGATGCTCAGCGGCACGTAGGTGTTGCGCATCCAGAAGCAGCGCACGCCGGGTGTCTCTTCGACGAAGAGCATGGCCTCGTTGGTGCCCATGCTGCGGCGGAACATCATGCCGATCTGCTGCTGCTCGGGCGTGAGGGCCAGCTCGGTCTGGATGACGTGCATGCCGGCGGTGAGCTCGATGGTCTTCAGCTTGGGCTGCGGCCCGTTCTGCGCGTGGGCGAGGCCAGACACCAGCAGCGCTCCCAAGAGGGCGGCAAGGAATTGAGTGGGCTTGATGGAGATCATGGAAGGGCGGCGTTGACGCACCTAGATTATGGGCATCCCTGGCGCCGAAGCCGATGTCCCCAGCCCCAGCCGCCACCCTCCCTGCCGCTCCATCCGACCCCACTGCCGAGGCACAGGCGCGCATCGCCGTGCTGGACGACCCGGTCGAGTTCGGCCACGGCACCCGGTGGGTGCAGGGCAGCGCAGGGGCGCAGGGCCCGCGCATCGCCGAAACCTCGCTGCAGCTCTCGGGCATGCACTGTGCCGCCTGCAGCGGCTTGATCGAAGCAGCCTTGTTCGGTGTGGACGGCGTGCTGGCCGCCAGCGTCAGCGCGGCCAGCGAACGCGCCACCGTGCGCTGGGACCCGGCGCGCACGCGGCCTTCGGCCTTGATCCAGGCCGTGCGCAGCGCGGGCTATGGCGCCGTGCCCGACGCCGCCGCGCCGGCCCGTGCCCTGCGCCGGCAGGCGCACCGCCAGGCACTGTGGCGCCTGTTCGTGGCGGCCTTCTGCGCCATGCAGGTGATGATGCTGGCCACCCCCAGCTACGTGGCCGGGCCCGGCGAACTCGAGCCCGACCTGCGGCAGCTGCTGAACTGGGGCAGCTGGCTGCTCTCGCTGCCCGTGCTGGCCTTTTCGGCCGGCCCCTTCTTCCGCGGCGCCTGGCTGGCGCTGCGGCAGCGCCGCATCGGCATGGACGTGCCGGTGGCCCTGGGCGTGGCCATCGCGTTTGTCGCCAGCAGCGGCGCCACCTTCTCGCCGGATGGCGTGTTCGGGCACGAGGTTTACTTCGATTCGCTGACGATGTTCGTCAGCTTCCTGCTCGGTGCGCGCTACCTGGAGCTGCGGGCTCGCCACCGTGCTGCCGAGGCGCTGGAGAGCCAGCTGGCCTGCCTGCCCGAGACGGCGTGGCGCGTGGGGCCGGATGGCAGCGTCGAGGCCGTGAGCCTGCAGCGCCTGCGGCCCGGCGACCTGCTGCGCGTGCCGCTGGGCCAGGCCTTCCCGGCCGACGGCGTGCTGGCGCAAGGCCACACGCAGGCCGACGAAGCGCTGCTCACCGGCGAAAGCGCCCCCGTGCCCAAGCCCGAAGGCGCGCCGGTCGTGGCCGGCAGCACCAACCTGGGTGCGCCGGTGCTCATGCGCGTGCAGCGCGTGGGTGGCGACACGCGGCTGGAGACCATCGTGGCGATGATGCGCAGCGCCTCGGCGCAGCGCCCCGCCGCGGCGCTGCTGGCCGACCGCTGGGCCGCGCCCTTCCTCTGGACGGTGCTGCTGCTGGCCGCGGCTGGTGCGGCCGCTTGGAGCGTGATCGACCCCAGCCGCGCGGTGTGGGTGGCGGTTTCGGTGCTCATCGTCACCTGCCCTTGTGCGCTGTCATTGGCGGTGCCAGCCACGCTGGTGGCCGCTGCCCGCGGCCTGGCGCGCCACGGCGTGCTGCTGCAGCGGCTGGACGCGCTGGAGCGCCTGGCCCGCGTGCAGCAGGTCTTCTTCGACAAGACCGGCACGCTGACCGAAGAAGCGCTGCAGCTCACGGCCATCACGCGCACGGCCGCGGGCCGCGTGCACTGGGCGGATGACGCTGCGGCGCTGGCCACGGCGGCGGCGCTGGCGGCGTGGTCGCGCCACCCCGCATCGCAGGCGCTGGTGGCGGCGCAGGCCGAGCGATCCACACCGGGCCACGACGGGCTGGCCTGGCAGCAGGTGGCCGAAGTGGCCGGGCAGGGCGTGCAGGCCCAGGACGCGCAGGGCCGCACATGGCGCCTGGGCCAGGCCGCCTGGGCGGCAGGCGTGCCGCTGGCGGATGACGCTGCTGCCGCCTCGCAGGTGGCGCTGGCCTGTGAAGGCGAACTGCTGGCGCTCTTCAGCCTGGACGAAGCCCTGCGCCCCGGCGCGGTGGCCGCCGTGCAGGCGCTGCAGTCCGCCGGCGTGCAGCTCACGCTTCTGACGGGCGACGCTCAGGCGCGCGCGCAGGCCCTGGCGCAACGCCTGGGCCTGCAAGACGTGCGCGCCCGCGCCACGCCCGAAGACAAGCTGGCGGCCGTGGCGCAGGCGCAGCAGCAAGGCCGCACGGTGGCCATGGTGGGCGACGGCGTCAACGACGCCCCCGTGCTGGCGCGTGCCGATGTCTCGCTGGCCATGGGGCAGGGCGCCTTGGTCGCGCGCAGCCAGGCCGATGCCGTGATCACCTCCAACGACCTGGGCGACCTCGTGCACGCCCGCCAGCGCGCGCTGCATGCGGTGCGCATCGTGCGCCAGAACATGGTCTGGGCCGCCGCCTACAACGCCACCAGCATCCCGCTGGCGCTGATGGGCTGGCTGCCGCCCTGGGCCGCGGGCCTGGGCATGGCGCTGAGCTCGCTGCTCGTCATCGGCAACGCGCTGCGCGCGGCGCGCTGAAAGCCTCGCACAGCGCTGCAAGCCATGGAAAGCCTCTACCTGCTGATCCCGCTGTCGGCGCTGCTGGTGCTCGGGATCATTGCCGTGTTCGGCTGGGCGCTGCACCGCGGCCAGTTCGAGGACATCGATGCCGAAGCTGAACGCATCCTGACCGACGAAGCGCCTGCGCTTGACAGCCGTCAAGGCCAGAAACCGACCCCGGGCGAAGAATCCTGAGCGTCGTATCAGTCACACCGAAGAGGAGAAGTTCAATGGCATCAAGCAACGTCGCTGCCCGCCCCGGCAGCAGCGTCTACAGCGACACCACCGTCCGGTTGTTCTCGCTGGCCGCTGTGTTGTGGGGTGTGGTGGGCATGCTGGTGGGCGTGGTCATCGCCGCCCAGCTGGCCTGGCCCGAACTGAACTTCGGCATCCCCTGGCTGAGCTACGGGCGCTTGCGCCCGCTGCACACCAACGCGGTGATCTTCGCCTTCGGTGGCTGCACGCTCTTCGCGTGTTCGTACCACGTGGTGCAGCGCACCTGCCAGACGCGTCTTTTCCTGCCCAAGCTGGCGCTCTTCACCTTCTGGGGCTGGCAGCTGGTGATCCTGGCCGCGGCCATCACGCTGCCGCTGGGCATGACGCAAGGCAAGGAATACGCCGAGCTTGAGTGGCCCATCGACCTGCTGATCGCGGTGGTGTGGGTCAGCTACGCCATCGTGTTCTTCGGCACCATCGGCACGCGCAAGGTGCGCCACATCTACGTGGCCAACTGGTTCTTCGGTGCTTTCATCATCGCGGTGGCGCTGCTGCACATCGTCAACAGCGCGGCCATCCCCGCGGGCCTGTTCAAGAGCTACAGCGCCTACGCCGGCGTGCAGGACGCGATGATCCAGTGGTGGTACGGCCACAACGCGGTGGGCTTCTTCCTCACCGCCGGCTTCCTGGGGATGATGTATTACTTCATCCCGAAGCAGGCCGAGCGCCCGGTGTACAGCTACCGCCTGAGCATCGTGCACTTCTGGGCGCTGATCTTCACCTACATGTGGGCCGGCCCCCACCACCTGCACTACACCGCGCTGCCCGACTGGGCGCAGAGCGTGGGCATGGTCTTCAGCCTGGTGCTGCTGGCGCCCAGCTGGGGCGGGATGATCAACGGGATCATGACGCTCAGCGGTGCCTGGCACAAGCTGCGCGAGGACCCGATCCTGAAGTTCCTCATCGTGTCGCTCAGCTTCTACGGCATGAGTACCTTCGAGGGCCCGATGATGTCCATCAAGACCGTCAACGCCCTCAGCCACTACACCGACTGGACGGTGGGCCACGTGCACAGCGGCGCCCTGGGCTGGGTGGGCCTGATCAGCATGGGCAGCCTGTACTACCTGATTCCGCGCCTCTTCGGCCAGAAGCAGATGTACAGCGTGAAGGCCATCGAGGCGCACTTCTGGATCGCCACCGTGGGCATCGTGCTCTACATCGCCGCGATGTGGATCGCCGGTGTGATGCAGGGCCTGATGTGGCGCGCCGTGAACCCTGACGGCACGCTCGTCTACAGCTTCGTCGAGAGCGTGAAGGCCACCTACCCGTACTACGTGGTGCGCCTGCTGGGCGGTGCGCTCTACCTGGGCGGCATGCTGATCATGGCCTGGAACACGGTGATGACGGTGCGCGGCGGCCGTCCGGCCGAAGTGCGCATCCCCACGGTGTCGCCGGCCCACGCCTGAAACCGACCAGAGGCAACAACACCATGGCTCAGAACCACACCCCTGCCGGTCACGAGAAGATCGAGACCAGCAACTTCCTGATGATCGTGCTCATCCTGCTGGCAGTGGCCGTCGGCGGCATGGTCGAGATCGTCCCGCTGTTCTTCCAGCGCTCGACCACGCAGCCGCTGGAGGGCGTGAAGCCCTACACCGCGCTGCAGCTCGCTGGCCGCGACATCTACCTGCGCGAGGGTTGCTACAACTGCCACTCGCAGATGGTGCGCCCCTTCCGCGCCGAGGCGCTGCGCTACGGGCAGCTCTCGCAGGCCGGCGAGTTCGTCTACGACCACCCCTTCCAGTGGGGCAGCAAGCGCACGGGCCCTGACCTGCACCGCGTGGGCGGCAAGTACAGCGACGAGTGGCACCTCATCCACCTCTACAACCCGCGCGACCTGGTGCCCGAATCGAACATGCCGGCCTACCCCTGGCTGCTGAAGGCCACGGTCGAGCCCGAGAGCATGGCCCCGCGCATGAAGGCGCTGCGCACGGCCGGCGTGCCCTACAGCGATGCCGAGATCGCCAAGGCCGCCGAAGACGTGAAGGGCCGCACCGAGATGGATGCGCTCATCGCCTACCTGCAGGTGCTGGGCACCGCGCGCAAGTGAACGTCAGTTCAAGGAGCGTTCATGGACGTCAATGACCTTCGCGTGATCGTCACGCTCAGCGGCTTCGTGCTCTTCCTGGTGCTGGTGGTGCGCACCTGGAGCAGCCGCAACCGCAGCGAACACCAGGCCGCGGCGCAGCTGCCCTTCCTGGAAGACCAGGCCGAGAACCCGGCCGCCCGCGCAGAACAACGAGGAGTGCAGTCGTGAGTGATTTCATCAACAGTGGCTGGGCCCTCTTCGTGGCCGCCACCACCGTGCTGGGGTTGGTGCTCTGCCTGGTGCTGCTGGCCATTGCCAGCCGCCGCAAGGTGATGGCCGACGACAACACCACCGGCCACGTGTGGGACGAAGACCTGCGCGAGTTGAACAACCCGCTGCCGCGCTGGTGGATGTGGCTGTTCGTCATCACCGTGGTCTTCGCAGCCGTCTACCTGGCCTTCTACCCGGGTCTGGGCAGCCACCCCGGCACGCTGAAGTGGAGCAGCACCGGCCAGTACGAGGCCGAGCAGAAGAAGGCCGAAGCCGCGCTGGCGCCGGTGTACGCCAAGTTCGCGCCGATGACGGCCGAGCAACTGGCCCGCGACACTGCCGCCATGGGCATCGGCCAGCGCCTGTACCTGAACAACTGCGCGCAGTGCCATGGCAGCGATGCGCGGGGCAGCAAGGGCTTCCCGAACCTGGCCGACACCGACTGGCTGGGCGCCGGCACGCACGATTACGTCAAGCAGGTGATCGTGCAGGGCCGCGTCGGCATGATGCCGCCCATGGCCGCGGCCGTGGGCAGTGCCGAAGACGTGCGCAACGTGGCGAACTATGTGCTCAGCCTCTCGGGCAGCGCCCACAACAACATCGCGGCGGAGATGGGCAAGGCCAAGTTCGGCACCTGTGCCGGCTGCCACGGCGCCGATGGCAAGGGCAACGCTGCGCTCGGTGCGCCCAACCTCACCGACAAGATCTGGCTGCACGGCTGGGGCGAGCAGGCTATCGTCAACATCATCACCAACGGCAAGAACAACGCCATGCCCGCCCAGGGCCGGCTGCTGACGCCGGAACAGGTGCATGTGCTCGGCGCCTACGTCTGGAGCCTCTCGCAAGGCACCCGTGTCGCTGCCCAGTGAGTTGCCGGCCGGCGCATCGCCAGGCACGTCGCCCGAGGCCCCCTCGGGCGACATGAAGGAACAGATCGTCTCGCTGTACAAGGCGCAGGACAAGATCTACGCCCGCGCCGTCTCGGGCTGGTTCGTGCGCTGGCGCTGGGCCCTGGTGTGGGCCACGCAGCTGCTCTTCTACGGCCTGCCCTGGTTGAACTGGAACGGCCGCCAGGCCGTGCTCTTCGACCTGGGCGCGCGCCGCTTCTACATCTTCGAGCTGGTGCTCTACCCGCAGGACTTCATTTACCTGACGGGCTTGCTCATCGTCAGCGCCTACGCGCTCTTCCTCTTCACCACCGTGGCCGGGCGGCTGTGGTGCGGCTACGCCTGCCCGCAGACGGTGTACACCGAGATCTTCATGTGGGTGGAGCGCCGCATCGAAGGCGACCGCATGCGCCGCATGAAGCTCGACCAGGGCCCGTGGACCTTCGAGAAGCTCTGGCGCAAGAGCGCCAAACAGGCGGCCTGGATCGCCATCGGCCTGTGGACGGGTTTCACCTTCGTCGGCTACTTCACGCCCATCCAGCTGCTGGGCAGCGAGGTGTTGAGCTTCAACCTCGGGCCGTGGGAGACCTTCTGGGTGCTGTTCTACGGTTTCGCCACCTACGGCAACGCCGGCTGGATGCGCGAGCAGGTGTGCAAGTACATGTGCCCCTACGCGCGCTTCCAGAGCGTGATGTTCGACAAGGACACGCTCATCATCAGCTACGACGAGGCGCGAGGCGAACCGCGCGGCGGCGTGCGCGCCAAACGCGGCAGCGAGGCCGCCGCCCAGGCCGCGAAGAAGCAGGGCGACTGCATCGACTGCGGCCTGTGCGTGCAGGTGTGCCCCACCGGCATCGACATCCGCCAGGGCCTGCAGTACGAGTGCATCGGCTGCGCGGCCTGCATCGACGTGTGCAACGGTGTGATGGACAAGATGCACACGCCGCGCGGGCTGATCCGCTACGACACGCAGAACGGGCTGCAGCAGCACCTGACGCGCAGCCAGGTGCTGAAGCGCGTGCTGCGGCCGCGTGTGCTGGGCTACTCGGCGGTGTTGCTTTTGATCTGTGTGGCGCTGTTCGCCAGCCTGCTGATGCGCGCGCCTTTCCGCGTGGACGTGGTGCGCGACCGCGGCGCGTTGGCGCGCATGGTGGACGACGGCTGGGTCGAGAACGTCTACCGCCTGCAGATCATGAACGCCACCGAGCGCACGCAGCGCTACCGCGTCAGTGCCGAAGGCCTGGCACAGTTGAAGATCGAGGTGCCGGCTGAACTGATGGTGCAACCCGCCCAGGCCCGTTGGGTGCCGGTGGCCGTGCGCGTGCCGCCCGAGGTGGCGCAGCAGGTCGGCACGGGCGCGCACGGGCTGAGGTTCAGCATCGAGCGCCTGCCCGAGGCCGGCGAGGGTGCCCACCTGCTCGTCGAAAAATCCACTTTCATGGTGCCGCGTTGACGGCACCGCAGGAGACCACCATGACCACAAGCACATTGCAGACCGGCCACCCACTGCCCCCGGGCGGTGCCACCACGCGCCGCTGGTGGCGCGAACCGATGATGTGGCTGGTGATCGGCGGGCCGCTGCTCGTGGTGGTGGCCAGCTTCATCACGCTGGCGCTGGCCCTCCGCCACCCCGACCCGGTGCTGGCCACGCCCAAGGCCCACAGCAAGGCCGAACAACCGGCCGTGCAGGGCCGCAACCACGCGGCCACGCCGGAGCGCTGAGCGCCCGGCCCCTCAGCAGGGGCTGCCGTTGACCAGCGCCTGCAGCGCCTCGGGGTTGAGCACCGTGATCTGGCGCTGTTTCACGTCGAGGATGCCCTCGTCCTGGAACTTGCTGAACGCCCGGCTCACGGTCTCCAGCTTCAGGCCGAGATAGCTGCCGATTTCCTCGCGCGTCATGCGCAGCACCAGGCTGCTGGCCGAGAAGCCGCGCGTGCGCAGCCGCTGCGTCAGGTTCAGCAGGAAAGCCGCCAGTCGCTCTTCGGCGCGCATGCTGCCCAGCAGCAGCATCACGCCGTGGTCGCGCACGATCTCGCGGCTCATGATCTTGTGGAAGTGGCGCTGCAGGTCGCTGATCTCGCGCGAGAGGTCTTCGAGCTGGTGGTACGGGATCACGCAGACCTGCGAGTCTTCCAGCGCCACGGCGTCGCAGGTGTGGCGGTCGGTGCCGATGCCATCCAGGCCCAGCAACTCGCCGGCCATCTGGAAGCCCGTGACCTGATCGCGCCCGTCTTCCGACGAGAGGCAGGTCTTGAAGAAGCCCGTGCGTACCGCGTAGAGCGAAGTGAAGGCCTCGCCGCTGCGGAACAGCGCGTCGCCGCGCGGCACGCTGCGGCGGGTGGCGACGATGGCGTCCAGCCGCTCCATCTGCGCCTCGCCGATGCCCACGGGCAGACACAGTTCGCGCAGGTTGCAGCTGGAACAGGCGACCTTGAAAGGCTCCAGGCGGACAGGCGGCAGGGTGGTTTGCATGGCAGGGCGTACAGCTGGTGAGCCACCAGTATGGCGCATGCCAAAACCCCGCCCGCAACGCAGCGGCGCGCCGCGGGCGCTGCCGAGCCCCGGGCTTGAGCAGGATCAATGCGGCCGGCTGGCGCTTTGGCACAGTGGGTTCATGAACATCCTGGACACCGCCCCCGTGGACACGCTGCTGACCGACGACCTGCTGCGCAGGCTGGACGTGCCCGGGCCGCGCTACACCAGCTACCCCACGGCCGACCGCTTCGTCGAGGCCTTCGGCGCCGAGGCCTACCGCCAGGCGCTGCGCCAGCGCGCGCAGGGGGCCGTGGTCGGCGGCGCGCAGCCGCTGTCGATCTACGTGCACATCCCGTTCTGCGAGCAGCTCTGCTACTACTGCGCCTGCAACAAGATCATCACCAAGCACAAGAGCCGCGGGGCGGAGTACCTGCTCGACCTGCAGCGCGAGATCGAGCTGCACGCGGCCGAGCTGGGGCGCGGCCAGCCGGTCTCGCAGCTGCACCTGGGGGGCGGTTCGCCCACCTTCCTGAGCGACGAAGAACTCGCTCAGCTGATGGCGATGCTGCGCGCCGCCTTCAAGCTGCAGCCCGAAGCCGAGATCAGCATCGAGGTCGACCCGCGCACCGCCACGCGCGAGCGCCTGCGCAACCTGGCTGCGATGGGCTTCAACCGCGTGAGCTTCGGCATCCAGGACTTCGACCCCGAGGTGCAGGTGGCCGTGCACCGCGTGCAGAGCTTCGACAGCGTGCGCGAGCTGGTGGCCGAGGCGCGGGCGCTGCGCTTCGAGTCGATCAACGCCGACCTCATCTACGGCCTGCCCAAGCAGACGCCGGAATCCTTCCGCCGCACCATCGCACAGGTGGCCGAGCTGCGCCCCACGCGCGTGGCCATGTACGCCTATGCCCACCTGCCGCAGCGCTTCAAGCCGCAGCGCCGCATCGACGACCACGCGCTGCCCACGGCCGAGCAGCGCATCCAGATGCTGCGCGCCGGCCTCGCCGGCTTCGTGGCCAACGGCTACACCTACATCGGCATGGACCACTTCGCGCTGCCGGGCGACGCGCTGGCCATCGCCAAGCGCCAGGGGCGCCTGCACCGCAACTTCCAGGGCTACACCACGCAGCCCGACTGCGACCTGGTGAGCCTGGGCGTCTCGGCCATCGGCCGCATCGGCGCCACCTACAGCCAGAACGCCAAGACCCTGCCCGAGTACCACGACGCGTTGGCCCAGGGCAACTTCCCCATCGTGCGCGGACTGGCGCTGACGCGCGACGACCTCATCCGCCGCGCCGTCATCATGGCGCTGATGTGCCAGGGGCGCGTGGAGTTCGAGAGCATCGAGCTCGCGCACCTGGTGAAGATGCGCGAGGTGTTCGCCCCCGAGCTCGAGCAGCTGCAGCCGCTGCAGGCCCTGGGCCTGGTGGAGCTGGGCGAGCGCGAGATCCAGGTCACGGCCACCGGCTGGTTCTTCGTGCGGGCGGTGGCCATGGTCTTCGACCGCCACCTGCAGGCCGACCGCGTGCGCGAGCGTTTCTCGCGCATCATCTGAGGGTGGAAGTCCCCCTCGTCGTCAGCGCCACGCTGCTGGGTCTGGCCGGCGCGCCGCACTGCGCCGCGATGTGCAGCGCGCCCTGCGCCGCCGCCACCGGCCGGCAGCCGCGGCACAGCCTCGTGTTCCATCTCGCCCGCGTGGGCAGCTATGCGCTCGGCGGCGCCGTGGTGGCTTCGAGCGTGGCCGCGCTGGCGGCGTGGTCGGCACTGAGCCCGGCACTGCGCCCGCTGTGGGTGCTGCTGCACGCCGGCGCCCTGGCGCTGGGCCTGTGGCTGTTGATCCAGGCCCGCCAGCCGGCCTGGATGGAGCGCCTGGGGCGCGTGCCCGCGGCCGAGGGCGGCCTGACCGTGGCGGCGGGCCCATCGGGCGGCGCTGCGCCGGCCCCCGGCTGGCAGCGCCTGCAAGGCCCGGCCCAAGCCGGCGCTGCTGGCGCGCTGTGGGTGGCCTGGCCGTGCGGCTTGCTGCAGTCGGCGCTGCTGGTGGCCGCCCTGGGCAGCAGCGCGGCCACGGGCGCAGCCGCCATGGCCGGTTTTGCGCTGGCTTCAGCGCCGGGCCTCCTCTTCGGCCCCTGGCTCTTGCAGCGCCTGCTGCGCGGCCAGAACGCGGCGGCGCGTGAGCGCCTCGCCGTGCGCGCAGCCGGCCTCATGCTGGTGGCGGCAGCGGCCTGGGCGCTGGGCCACGGCGTCTGGCACGAGGTGGCGGCCTTCTGCGGCCTGGCCTGAACCAGGGCTGGACGTCAGGGGCCCGACAGGGCCCGTGCCTTAGAATTTGAGAGTCACTTACACCTATGCCGGCAGTGTTGCGCCGGCCCTGCGGAGACCCCCACACATGTACCAGCACATCAAGGTGCCCGAAGGTGGCCAGAAGATCACCGTCAATGCGGACTTCTCGCTCAACGTTCCCGATCAGCCGATCATTCCGTACATCGAGGGCGACGGCACCGGTCTGGACATCACGCCGGTGATGCTGAAGGTGGTGGATGCCGCGGTGGCCAAGGCCTACGGCGGCAAGAAGAAGATCCACTGGATGGAGGTCTATGCCGGCGAGAAGAGCACCAAGGTCTACGGGCCCGACGTGTGGCTGCCGCAAGAGACCCTGGACGTGGTGCGCGAGTACGTCGTCAGCATCAAGGGCCCGCTGACCACGCCCGTGGGCGGCGGCATCCGCAGCCTGAACGTGGCGCTGCGCCAGGAACTCGACCTCTACGTCTGCCTGCGGCCCATCCAGTACTTCAAGGGCGTGCCCAGCCCCGTGAAGGAGCCCGAGAAGACCAACATGGTCATCTTCCGCGAGAACTCGGAAGACATCTACGCCGGCATCGAGTTCGAGGCCGAGAGCGACAAGGCCAAGAAGCTCATCAAGTTCCTGCAGGACGAGATGGGCGTGAAGAAGATCCGCTTCCCGAACACCTCGGGCATCGGCGTCAAGCCGGTCAGCCGCGAAGGCACCGAACGCCTGGTGCGCAAGGCGCTGCAGTACGCCATCGACAACGACAAGCCCAGCGTGACCATCGTGCACAAGGGCAACATCATGAAGTTCACCGAAGGTGGCTTCCGTGACTGGGCCTACGCGCTGGCGCAGAAGGAATTCGGCGCGCAGCTCATCGACGGCGGCCCGTGGTGCAAGTTCAAGAACCCGAAGACGGGCAAGGACATCGTCGTCAAGGACAGCATCGCCGACGCCTTCCTGCAGCAGATCCTGCTGCGCCCGGCCGAGTACAGCGTCATTGCCACGCTGAACCTGAACGGCGACTACGTCTCTGACGCGCTGGCCGCCCAGGTGGGTGGCATCGGCATCGCCCCGGGCGCCAACCTGAGCGACAGCGTGGCCATGTTCGAAGCCACGCACGGCACCGCGCCCAAGTACGCCGGCAAGGACTACGTGAACCCGGGTTCCGAGATCCTCAGCGCCGAGATGATGCTGCGCCACATGGGCTGGTTCGAGGCCGCCGACCTCATCATCAGCAGCATGGAGAAGTCGATCGCCAGCAAGAAGGTGACCTACGACTTCGCGCGCCTGATGGAAGGTGCCACGCAGGTCAGCTGCAGCGGTTTCGGTCAGGTGATGATCGACCACATGTGAAGCCTGTGCATCGCGCCCCGCGCGGGCGCGCTGCGATAACCTGCCCCCGGCCTCTGCCCCAGAGCCCGGGGGTTTTTCATGGCGGCGCTAGACCCGCTGCCCCAGCGCCCGCTGCAGCGGCCGGTGCAGCGCCCACAGCAGCGCGCCACCGGCCAGGCCGATGGCCAGCATCAGGCCGAAGAAGCCTTCGCGCGGCAGCTTCTCGTAGAAGGTGCCCAGCCAGCCGGCGCCGTAGTTGCCAAAGAAGTTCGCGAGGAACCACACGCCCATCAACGTGGACACCAGGCGCAGCGGCGCCACCTTCGAGACGAAAGACAAGCCGATGGGCGAGAGGTAGAGCTCGCCCAGCGTGAAGACCGCCGTGGCGGCGGTGAGCCACAGCAGGCTCTGCTTCTGGCCCGGCGTGGCGCTCAGCTCGCCGGCGATCATCACCGCGAAGCCCAGCCCGCAGAGCGCGCAGCCGATGGCCAGCTTGGCCAGGCTGCCGGGCTCGGTGCCGCGCGCGGCCTGTCGTGCCCACCAGAAGTTCAGCAGCGGCACGAAGAGAAAGATCATGAAAGGGTTGAAGCTCTGGTACCAGCTCGAAGGGATGGTGAAGCCGGCGATGGTGGGCCACACCGTCTGCTGGTCGGCCCAGAGCTGCAAGGTATTGCCCTGCTGTTCGTAGACGGCCCAGAACAGTGCCGTCACCGCGCAGGCGGCGCACAGCGCCATCACCCGCGGGCGCTCGTCGCCGGGCAGGCCGCGCAGCCAGGCCACGGCGGCCACCGCCACGCCCACGGCCAGGCCGGCCTGCAGCCAGCCCGGCAGCGCCAGCAGGCCCAGCATCAGGCCCACGCAGGCCGGGATGGCCAGCACATAGGCCAGCACGCCGAGGCCGGGTTTTGCAGCCAGCACCGAAGGCGGGCGCTCGGCTTCGGGCGGCAGCTTGTCCATGTTCAGCACGTAGAACACCAGCCCCAGCAGCATGCCCACGCCGGCGGCGCCGAAGCCGGCATGCCAGCCCACCGTCTGCCCCAGCGTGCCGCAGATCAGCGGTGCGATGAAGGCGCCCACGTTCACGCCAAGGTAGTAGACGGAGTAGGCGCGGTCGCGCCGCGGGTCGCCCGGCGCGTAGAGCTCGCCCACCTGCGCGCAGAGGTTGGGCTTGAAGCAGCCGTTGCCGGCGATGAGGAAGAGCAGGGCGACGAAGAACATCGCCTCGCTGGCCATGAGGAAGTGGCCCAGCGCCATCAGCAGGCCGCCGACGATGACGGTGCGGCGCCGGCCCAGCACGCGGTCGGCCAGCAGGCCGCCGAACAGCGGCGAGAGGTAGACGAAGCCGGTGTAGAGGCCATACACCAGCGAGGCCAGCGCCTGCACCTGCATGGGCCCGTGGGCCGCGGTGAGCAGGCCGCTCAGCGGCTCCAGGCCCAGCACCGCGGTGTCGGCGTCCGGGCGCTTGAAGAGGTGGTCCACCATGTACAGCACGAGCAGGGCGCGCATGCCGTAGTAGCTGGTGCGCTCCCACATCTCGGCCATGAAGAGCACGGCCAGGCCCTTGGGGTGGCCGAACCAGGTGCCGCCGGGTGGGGCGGTGGGGGCAGGCGCCGTGGGCAGGGGGGTGGTGTTCATCGCGGCCCATTGTGGCGGCCCACCCCCGGCCGCCGTGGAGATGCCGGGCCCTGGGTTCAGGGGTGGTTCAGGCGGCTGGCGGGCACCGCCACGAAGCTGCTGCTGCCCGGCACGCGCCACTGCAGGCGCATGGTGGCGCCGCCACTGCGGTCGTAGTACTCCAGCACCACGGCCACGCGCTGGCCGGCGGTGAGGCGGAAGCTGCCGCTGGTGTTGGTGGTGGTGCCGTGGTCGGTCCAGTTGTTGATGCGCTGGGTGCCGCCCACCCACAAGCGCACGCCGTCGTCGGAGACGGTGCGGAAGGTGTAGCTGCCCGTGGTCGGCACGGTGACGGTGCCGCTCCAGCGCACGGAGTAGCCGTCGGCCGGCACGCCCACCGCGGGGCGGTTGGTGCCCCAGTCGAAGTCGACCGCCTCGGTGCGTGACACGAGCAGCCGGCCGCTGAAGCTGGCCGCGCCCAGGTGGTAGTCGCCGCGCAGGCCGGCACCGCTGGTGGCCAGGGCCGGGGCGCTGGCTTCTTCGTTGCCGATCTCGCGCAGGTACTGCGCCAGGTTGGTGAGGTCGGCCGCCGCGATGGCCAGGCCGGCGTGGGCCGTGATGGCCGCCTCCAGCGTGGCCGCCGAGCCGTCGTGCAGGTAGGGCCCGGTGAGCGCCACGTCGCGCAGCGTGGGGACGTCGATGCCGTCCAGCGTGCCGTTCAGGCGGCGGCCGCTGCTGGCCTTGAGCGTGCCGATGTCGAAGCGGTTGTCGGCCGCACTGCCGGTGTAGGCCGTGCCGCTGTGGCACGCGGCGCACTGCTGGTTGATGAAGACCGTGCGGCCCGCCGCAGCCACGCTGCTCAGCGCGCCGGTGCTGGTACGGGCTGCGCTGGGCGCGAAGGCGTTGAGCGAGCCGACGTAGGCCGCCAGCGCGTCGAG
The DNA here is from genome assembly GCF_004016505.1 of Rubrivivax rivuli. Classification (GTDB taxonomy): domain Bacteria; phylum Pseudomonadota; class Gammaproteobacteria; order Burkholderiales; family Burkholderiaceae_C; genus Rubrivivax; species Rubrivivax rivuli. The sequence continues at coordinate 764,114 of NZ_SACR01000004.1, forward strand.
GTCGGCGCTCTGGCCAGCCTTGGCCGTGCCCAGGGGCTGCGCGCGTGTGCCGCTGAAGTAGGCGGCGTCGGCCATCAGCCCGGTGCCGCCGGCCAGGGTGCGGATCTGGGTCTCGAAGTCTTGTACTTCGTCGAAGTTCTGCGTCCAGTGCAGGCGGCCCTGGCCCAGCCCGGCGCGGCCGCGCAGGCTGGCGGTGTTGCGCAGGCCTTCACCGTGGCCCGTCAGGTCCCAGGTGCGGCCGTCGTGCGTGCCGTCGGCATGGCAGGTGGCGCAGCTCATGTAGGCGTCGCGGGCCAGGCGCGGATCACGCGCGTCGTAGAAGAACTGCTTGCCGCGCAGCACGGTGGCGCTGAGCTTTTCGGTGGCGATGGTGGCGGCTACGCTCGGTGCGGGCAGCGCGAAGCTGCCGTTGTCCAGCAGCGGGCCGAGGTCGATGGCGCTGACGCTGCGCGACATGAAGTTCAGCACATAGAGCCGCCGGCCGTCGGCCGACATCAGCAACGCCTGCGGCGCCAGCTGCGTTTCCAGCCGCACGAGCTCGGTGCCGCGCGCGGCATCCAGCACTGCCACCTGGCGCGAGGTTTCCAGCGCCACGAAGAGGTAGGCGCCGGTCGGGTGGTGCACGGCGGCGGTGGCCAGGCTGCTGTTGTCGTGGTCGACACGCTGCGCGGCCACCTCGGCCGGCGTGGCCGCGGTGAGGTCGATGCGCGAGCTGATGGCGCGCACGGTGTTCTGGAAGTCGAGGTTCACGCCATTGCGCAGCGTGCCGCGCTTGACGTTGTCCTGCTTCGAGGGCACCCAGGCCGAGCGGCCGTCGGGCGAGATGGCGGCAGCTCCCAGGTAGTTGGGGATGCCGCTGCCCTGGATCTCGGTGTCGGTCTTGTCGCTGTGGCGCAGCCAGGTGGTGGCCGGCGCGGCCATCGTGGCGGTGTTGTAGACCCAGACCTCGCCGCCCACGTTGCCCGTGGTGGTGACGCTGGCCGTGCCTTCGCCCGGCAGTGCGCCCGTGATGAAGCGCGAGACCAGCAGGCGTGCCGAATCACCGCTGATGGCCAGGCCGCGCGGCTCGGCGCCGGTGGCCCAGGCGCCGGTCTGCGCGCCGGTGCCAGCGTCCAGCCTCAGCAGGCGCTGCGCCGCGCCCAGCGTGACCCAGGCCGCGCTGCCGTTGGGCGCGAACACCAGGCCCTGCGGCTGCGAGGCGCGCGGCAGCGCCACGGTGCGCGTGACGGCCAGCGTGGTGGGGCTGATGACGCTGAGGCTGGCGCTGTCGCGGTTGAGCACCCACACGCTGCCGTCGGGCGCTTGCGCGATGCTGCGCGGCGCCACGCCCACGTCGATGAGCGCGGTGCGGGCCATGGTGGCGGTGTCGAAGACGGCCACGCTGTCCTGGTCGGGGTTCAGCACCCACAGGCGCGCGCTTTGGCCGCTGCGCGGCTCCAGCATCAGCATCGACGAACTGCGCGGTGCGTTGGCCGTGGGGGCGTTGTAGACGGCCTGCACGAAGCTCGTGCTGCGTGTCTCGCCGGCTTCGTTGCGCACGGTCAGCGTGACGGTGTAGACGCCGGCCTGATCCCAGGTCTTGCTGGTGGCGCTGGCCGGGCCGAAGGCGGTGGCGGCGCTGCCGTCGCCGAAGCTCCAGCTGAAGCTCAGGCCCGGCGCATCCAGGCCCGGCGTGTAGGCGATGGCGCCCGCGCCCACGGCCTGCGGAGCCGCTGGCAGGGCCGGCAGGGCGGGCAGCGGCGTGGCCGCCACCAGCGGCAGCTGCCGCACGGTGAAGGTGGCGCTGTTGCGGAAGCGGGTGTCGTCGGCCTGGGGGTCGATCCACAGCTGGCCTTCGCGTTCACGCACCACGTAGGTGGGGAAGTTCTTCGAGCGCAGCGTCAGCGAATGCCCGGCCAGCCCTGGCTCGGGGCAGAAGGTGGCGTCGCCGGCGAAGAGTGCGGTGCCGTCGTTGACGGCCGTCTGCAGGCGGTAGCCGGCGTGGCGCAGCCAGCGGCCAGGGTTGGCGGCATGCTCCAGCGAGACACAGGCCGCGTCGGCGAGGCCCGGGCGCACCAGCCAGCGTGCGGCATTGCGCTGCGCTTCGCTGGGCAGGCCGGGCAGGGCGCCCAGCACGCCGAGGTTGGCGCCATCCACGGCCAGCGCGGCATCGGCCACGTGCGTGGCGGCCAGGGCCAGCGGCAGGTTCTGCGGCAGCGTGGCGTCGGCGGGGTTGATGCGCAGCAGCGCGGCTTGAGAAGGCACGCCGTTGGCATCCAGCGCGAACAGCTGCCACACCCCCGGCGGCAGCGTGTTGCCGCTGGCCGGCAGCGTGGCGCTCAGCAGGTCGGCGTTCTGCGTGAAGGCCAGCTCCACGAAACGCTGGCCGTTGTTGAACGAGTGCGTGACGGTGCCGCCCTTGACCAGCACCAGCCGGCTGATGGCATTGCTGTCCTGCATTTCCACGAGCAGCGTGCCACCGGGGCGGTGCGTGAGCGCGTTCACGCCCGTCATCACCGGCCGCGTTGCCAGCACCGAGGCCGTGCCCGTGCTGCGGAAGAGGTAGGGCGGGTAGTAGACCTCGACGTTCTGGTTGAACACCGGGCCCGGCGTGCCACCGCCGAGCGACAGCACCGCCGCGTTGGGCAGCAGCAGCGCGCCCGAGTGGTAGACGCGGATGCGCGCGGCGCTGGCCAACGTCGACCAGGTGCCCGTGGCCGGGTTCCAACGCTCGGCGGCATAGACGGCGTCGGCACCGCCGTTGTTGCCGCGGCGTGTGCCGCCGGTCACGAGCACCTGCCCGTCGGGCAGCACGGTGGCGCTGGGGAAGCGGCGCGGCGCTGCCATGCGGGCGGTTTCGCTGAGCACCGGCGAAGCGCCGTTGATGTCGACGATGGTGGCCATGTCGCTGGCCGGGAAACCGTCGCCGTTGAAGCCGCCATTGCCGCCCAGTTGCAGGATGCGCCCGGGCGCGAACATCACCGCGCTGTTGGTGGCGCCGGTGTTCACCGGGGCGGTGGCGCTGGGGCCGGTCTTGAAGTTGCCGGCCGAGCGCAGGGCACCGTTGCCGCCGTTGGCGTTGATGTCGAGCCACCACATCTGGTCGGCGCTGATGCCGAAGACCTCGCCGTTCGGCGCCACCCAGGCGCGCGGGTAGCTGGCGCGCAGGTTGTCGGGGCCGAAAGCCAGGCGGCTGCTGGCACCGCTCAGGCTGCGCCAGCCGGTGCCCGGGGTGTAGACCTCGGGCGTCATCGACACCTGCCCGGCTGCAATCGCGGCATCGGGGTTCTGGTACATGCCCTCGGTGTAGGGGTCGATGCCGCCCAGCATCACGGCGCGGCCGTCGGGCAGGGTCAGCATGGTGGCGTACCAGCGGTCGTCGGCCAGCTGCGCGGTGTCGTTCACGCCGGTGAGCGTGGCCGTGGTGAAGAGCGAGCTGCCGCGCGGTGTGTTGCCGCCGCTGATCAGCAACTGCCCGGTGCCCAGCCAGGCGGCGGTGCTGCAGAAGCTGTTGACGCGGCCTTCCTCGAAAGAGACGGCGTGGGCGTTGGTGCCAAAGCCGAGCGCGGGGGTCCAGACGCTGAAGGTGCGGCCGTCCTGCGCGTCGGCGTTCTGCGGGGCGCCGTAGCTCAGCACCTTGCCGTCGGGCAGCAGCGCGGCGTGGATGGCGTTCATGGGCCAGTTCTGTACCGCGCCCCACATGCCGCGCGTGGCCGCGTCGGCGGGGATGGTCAGGCCGCTCATCAGCGGGTCGGCCGGGTTGGGCAGGGCCACGGCCAGGCGCGTGGTGGCCGCCAGCATGCGGGCGCGGTCCATCACGGCCGGTGCTGGTTTCTCGGCCGAGGGTTCGTCGCCCTGGCCGCCGCAGCTGGCCAGCAGCAGGGCAGCGAGCGTCACCGCCACGGCGGTGGCGGCCGGGCGCTGTTGGGGCTGGCGGGCGGTACGGGGGGTGGCGTGCGGCGTCTTCATGAGGCGGTGCGGTCGGTGCGTGTGAGGCGCGTCAGTTCGTCGGCGAGGCGGTTGCGGTCCACGGGTTCACCGCGGAAACGCTGCAGCAGCTGGCCGTCAGGGGCGTAGAGATAGATCGCGTTGCGGTGGTCGTCGGGCACGGGCTGCGCCACGCGGGGGTCGAAGACCTGCAGCCGGTCGAGCAGGCGGTGGACCTGCGCCGGCGCGCCGCTGACGAAGCGCCAGCCGGGGCGGTCAGCGTCCTGGCGTTGGGCATAGGCGGCCAGCGCGGCGGGGGTGTCGCTCAGCGGGTCCACGGTCACCGACAGGAAGACCACACGCTCGCGCACCGGGCCCGGCAAGGCGGCGTGCAGTTGCTTGAGTTCCTGCACCTGCACGGGGCAAACGCGCGAGCAGCCGGCGAACACGAAGTGCAGCAGCACCGGGCGGCCGGTGAACTGCTGCGCGGCCAGCGCCTGGCCGCGGTGGTCTTGCAGCTGCAGGCCTTGCAGCGGGGCCGGCTGGGCCGCGGCCTTCAGCGGCAGGCCGAGACCGAGGAGGGCCAGCAAACCAAGAGCAAGACCAGCGCAGCGCAGCAGCAGGGGGAAGAACGCAGGCACAGTGCAGGGGCAGGGGGGTGCGGCAGGACAGCAGCCCCTGACGCGGTGCAGAACCCTGTTCCACCCTCACCCAACGGCCACCTGTTTACGTTTTGTGACAGTGTGGTCGGTGGCGCCCGCAGGCGCCCAGCCCGCGCTTCGGGGGGCGGGCGCGCGTGGCGCGCGAGTGCGTGACGGATGTCGCCAAAGCGCGCGCCGGCGGTGCGCGCGGGCCGGTCAGCTGGCGGCTTGCCAGCGCCCGCCGAGCGCGCGCAGCAGCACCACGCGGTTGGCCTGCTCGGTCTGCCGCAGCGTCACCAGCCCCTGCTGGGCGGTGGCGAGCTGGCGCTGGGCGTCCAGCAGCTCCAGCTGGCTGGAGGCGCCCAGCCGGTAGCTCTGCTCGGCCAGCTGCAGGCTGCGCTCGGCCGCGGCCACCTGGGCTTGCTGCGCGGCCAGGCGTTCGGCCAGGCTGTCGCGCACGGCCAGGGCGTCGGCCACCTCGCGGAAGGCAGCTTGCAGCGCCGCCTCGTAGTTGGCCAGCACCTCGCGCTGCGTGGCCTCGCTCACCGCGACCTGGGCCTTGCGCGCGCCCGCGTCCAGCAGCGGAATGTCCAGGCTGGGCAGCAGGCTCCAGAAGCCGCTGCCGCTGCGGAACAGGCCGTCGAGCTCGGGGCTGCGCAGGCCGGCGCTGGCCGTCAGCGTCAGCCGCGGAAAGCGCGCGGCGCGGGTGGCGCCCACGTCGAAGGCGGCGGCCTGCAGCTGCTGTTCGGCCGCTCGAAGGTCAGGCCGCTGCAGCAGCACCGTGGCCGGCAGGCCGGCGGGCAGCTCAGGCAGGGCCGTGGCTTGCGCCGCCTGGCCCAGCGGCAGCAACGCATCGGGCAGGGGCTGGCCGGCCAGCAGTTCCAGCGCCAGGCGGGCCTGGCGCACGGCCGCGGCGCTGCGCGCGGCTTCGCCCCGCGCGGCCTCGAAGGCCGTCTGCGCGCGTGCGCGCTGCAGGCCCGAGGCGGCGCCCAGGCGGTACTGGCGTTCGTTCAGGTCCAGCGTCTTCTGCTGGCTTTCGTGCAGTGCCTCGGCCAGCTGCTGGCGCTGGCCTTCGGCCGAGAGCGTGAGCCAGGCGTCCGCCACCTGCGCCACCAGGCTCAGGCGTGCGCTGCGCTGGGTTTCCTGCTGCGCAAGGTAACGCGCCAGCGCCGCGCCCTGCAGGCTGCCGACGCGGTTGAAGAGGTCGATCTCCCAGGCGCTGATGCCCAGGCTGGCCGTGTAGGTGCTGCTGCGGCCGCCGTTGTCATTGCCTTGTTCGTTGGCCGAGACGCCGGCGCGCAGGTCGGGGAAACGGTTCGATTCGGTGATGCCGAGTTGCGCGCGCGAGCGCTCCACCGCGGCCACGCTGGCGCGCAGGCTGCGGTTGCCGGCCAAAGCCAGCGCCACCACGCGGCGCAGGCGTTCGTCGACGAAGAAGCCGTCCCACTCGCGGGCGGCCTCGGCCGAGGCTTCGGCGCTCAGCGGCGCGTCGGCCGTGGGCGCGCTGACGCGGAAACTGTCGCGCAGCGGGGCTTCGGGCTGGCCCGCCGGCGGCACCAGGCTGCCGCAGCCGCCCAGCAGCAGCGTGGCCAGCGTGGCGGGTGCCAGCGGTGTGCGTGTCAGGCGCTTCATGCCGACACCTCCGGCTTCACGGCGGCCGCGTGTGCGGGCCCCTTGCGCGAGAACAGCGACTTCACCCACAGGTAGAACAGCGGCACGAAGAAGATGCCCAGCACGGTGGCGCTGATCATCCCGCCCAGCACGCCGAAACCGATGGCCTTCTGCGAGCCCGAACCGGCGCCGCTGGCCAGGGCCAGGGGCAGCACGCCCATGCCGAAGGCCAGCGAGGTCATCAGGATGGGGCGCAGGCGCTGCCGGCAGGCCTTGAGCACGGCGTCCATCAGGCCCAGGCCCTGCAGGCGCAGCGTCTCCGCGAACTCGACGATGAGGATGGCGTTCTTCGCGCTCAAGCCCACGGTGGTGAGCAGGCCGACCTGGAAGAACACGTCGTTGTTCTGCCCGCCCAGGTGGCTGGCGATGAGCGCGCCCAGGATGCCCAGCGGCACCACCAGCATCACGCTGAAGGGCACGCTCCAGCTCTCGTACAGCGCTGCCAGGCACAGGAAGATGAAGAGCACCGACACGGCGTACAGCAGCGGCGCCTGCGAGCCCGAGAGCCGCTCCTGGTAGCTGCGGCCAGACCACTCGTAGCCGATGCCCGGGGGCATCTCCTTCAGCGCCGCTTCCATCGCCGCCATCGCGGCGCCCGAGCTCACGCCCGGCGGCACGTCGGCCTGGATCTCGAAGGCCGGGCTGCCGTTGTAGCGCACCAGCTGGCGCGGCGCGGTGCTCCAGCTGCTGGTGGCGAAGGCGGCCATCGAGACCATCTGCCCGTTGGTGCTGCGCACGTACCAATGCTTCAGGTTGTCGGGGCTGGCGCGGTAGGCCGCCTCGCCCTGCACCAGCACACGCTTGACGCGGCCGCGGTCTATGAAGTCGTTGACATAGCTGCTGCCCAGGGCGATGGACAGCGTGTCGTTGATGACACTCGGCTGCACGCCCAGCACGCCGGCCTTCTGGTCGTCGATGGTGATCTTGAGCTGCGGCGTCTCGGCCAGGCTTTGTGTGCGCGTGCGTGCCAGCTCAGGGCGCTGGTTGCCCAGGCTGATGAGCTGCTCGCGCGCCGCGATCAGCTGCTGCTGGCCCAGGCCGCCCAAGTCCTGCAGGAAGAGCTGGATGCCCGAGCTGCCGCCCAGGCCGCGCACCGTGGGCGGCTGCACCACGAAGACCTGCGCGTCGCGCACACGGCGGCCCAGTTCGCGGCTGAAGCGCTCGGCCAGCGCGCCCGCGCCCTGGTTGGCGGCCGGGCGCTGCGACCAGTCGATCAGGCGGATGAAACCCTGGCCCGAGCCCTGGTCGCCGCCGGCGCCACGCACCACGTTGTAGTACAGCACCTCGGGCTGGTCGGCGAGGTAGGCCTCCACCTGCGTGGCCACGAGTTCCATGCGCTCGGCCGTGGCACCCGGGGCCATGCGCACCTGCAGTTGCAGGCCGCCCTGGTCTTCATCGGGCAGGAAGGAGGTGGGCAAGTCCTTGTAGAGCCAGGCCGTGGCGCCCACCAGCAGCAGGAAGACGATGAAGCTGCGCGCGCCGCGTCGGCCCATCCAGCCCACGCCGCGCACATAACGCTCGGTGAAGCGGTCGAAGCCGCGGTTGAAACCGCCGAAGAAGCGGTCGAGCAGCTTGCCGAAAGGCCCGCCGTGGCTGGCGTGTTCACCGGGTTTCACGGGCTTGAGCAGCGTGGCGCACAGCGCCGGCGAGAGCGTCATCGCCACCAACACCGACAGCACCATCGCGCTCACCACCGTGATGCTGAACTGCCGGTAGATCACGCCCGTGCTGCCGCCGAAAAAGGCCATGGGGATGAACACCGCGCTCAGCACCACGGCAATGCCGACCAGCGCGCCGCTGATCTCCTGCATGCTCTTCCTGGTGGCGTCGTAGGGGCTCAGGCCCTCTTCGCGCATCAGGCGTTCGACGTTCTCCACCACCACGATGGCGTCGTCCACCAGCAGGCCGATGGCCAGCACCAGGCCGAACATCGTCAGCGTGTTGATCGAGAAACCCGCCACCGCCAGGATGCCCATGGTGCCCAGCATCACCACCGGCACGGCAATCGCCGGCACCAGCGTGGCGCGCAGGTTCTGCATGAACAGGTACATGATCACCACGACCAGCACCATGGCCTCGATCAGCGTCTTCACCACGCCGTTGATCGACACGCGCACGAAAGGCGTGGTGTCGTAGGTGATGGTCACCTTGTAGCCGGCCGGGAAGAAGGGCTCCAGTTCTTTCAGCTTGGCCTTGATGGCATCACCCGTGGTCAGCGCGTTGGCGCCGCTGGCCGGGAAGATGGCCATGCCCGCGGCCGTGCGGCCGCTGCTGCGCACGTTGGTGGTGTAGCTGTCGCGGCCCAGTTCCACGCGGGCCACGTCGCCCAGGCGCAGCGAGGAGCCGTCGGCCTGCACGCGCAGCACCACGTTGCGGAACTGCTCGGCCGTGGTCAGGCGCGAACGCGCGGTGATGATGGCCGACAGGCGCTGGCCCTCGGGCGCGGGCAGCGCGCCGATCTGGCCGGCCGAGACCTCGGTGTTCTGCTGCAGCAGCGCGGTGCGGATGTCGGCGGGCACGAGGTTGTAGCGCTGCAGCTTGGCCGGGTCGAGCCAGATGCGCATGGCATAGCCCGAGCCGAAGGCGTTGACGTCGCCCACGCCCTCGACGCGGCTGATGATGTCGATCAGGGTGCTGTTGAGGTAATCGCCCAGGTCGCCCGAGGTGACGTTCGGGTCGTCGCTGGTGAGCATCGCCACCATCAGGAACTCGGTGCTCGCCTTGGTGACGCGCACGCCCTGGGCCTGCACCGCCTGTGGCAGCCGGCTGATGACGCTCTGCACCTTGTTCTGCACCTGCACCTGCGCGGTGTCGGGGTTGGTGCCGGCCTCGAAGGTGAGCTGCGTGCTGGCGTTGCCGGCGGCGCTGCTGGTGCTTTCGATGGACAGCAGGCCGTCGATGCCCTTGAGGCTCTGCTCGATGATCTGCGTCACCGAGTCTTCGATGGTCTGCGCCGAGGCGCCCGGGTAGCTGGTGTTGATGCTCACGCGGGTGGGCGCGATGTCGGGGTAGCGCTCCAGCGGCAGCGTCAGCGTGGCGGCGCCGCCGGCCAGCATGATGACGATGGCCAGCACCCACGCGAAGATGGGGCGGTCGATGAAGAAAGAGGCCATGGCGGGGCTCCTGCCGGCGCTCAGCGCGGGGCCGAGGCGCTGCGGGCGGCGCTGCCGCCGCCTGCAGGCGCAGAGGCCGTGCCTTCCGGCTTGCCACCGCCTTTGCCGCCGCCCTTGCCGCCGGCGGGCTTCGAGCCCGCGGCCACGGGCGTCACCACCATCTCGGGGCGTGCGCGCTGCAGGCCTTCGACGATCAGCTTGTCGCCCACCTTCAGGCCACTGGTCACCAGCCACTGGTTGCCCACGGCGCGCTCCAGCGTGAGCCTGCGGCGTTCAACCTTGTTGCCTTCACCCACCACCAGCGCGGTGGCGTCGCCCGTCGCGGTGCGGCTCACGCCTTGCTGCGGCACCAGCAGCACGCCACGGTCCACACCCGCCACCAGGCGGGCCTGCACCACCATGCCGGGCAGCAAAGTGCCCTGCGGGTTGGGCACCACCGCGCGCAGCGTCACGCTGCCGGTGGCGGGGTCGACCGTCACGCCGCTGAACTGCAGCGTGGCGGGCTGCGGGTGCACGCTGCCGTCTTCAAGCACCAGCTGCACCTGGCGGCTGCCGCTCTGGCCCTGCAACTGCTTGCGCAGCGAGAGCAGTTCGGCGCTGCTCTGCACGATGTCCACGTGCATCGGGTCGAGCTGCTGGATGGTGGTGAGCGCCTGGGTCTGGTTGGCCGTGACCAGCGCGCCCGGAGTGACGGTGGACACCTCGATACGACCGCTGATCGGCGCCACGATGCGCGCGCGCTGAAGTTGCACCTGGGCGGCGTCCAGGGCGGCCTTGGCCACGGCCACGTCGGCCTCGGCCTGCTTGAGTGCGGCGGCACTGTCGTCGGCGGCCTGGCGGCTGATGGCGTCGGCCTTGAGCAGCTCGGCGTCGCGTGCGGCCTTCACGCGGGCGGCGCCCAGCGTGGCCTCGGCACGCTGCAGCGCGGCGGCGGTGCGGGCCCGCTCGGCCTCGAAGCTGGCGGCATCCAGCTGGTAAAGCGGCTGGCCAGCAGCCACACGGCCGCCTTCGGTGAACAGCCGCTTCTGCACCAGGCCGCCCACCTGCGGGCGGATCTCGGCGCGCTGGCTCGCGCTCAGGCGGCCGGGCAGTTCCAGGCCCAGCGGAGCGTCCTGGGCGCTGACGGTGATCACACCCACCTCGGGCGCTGGCCGCGCGGCGGGCGTGGCGGCCGGCTTGTCCTGGCAGCCAGCCAGCAGTGCCGCGCACAGCAGCGCGGTGGCCGCGGCCGAGAAAGTGTTCGAGGTGAGGCGGGGGGTGGGGGCGGATTTCTGCACGCGCTGATGCTGCCCACACAATGTGGAGAGAACTTGAAGAGCCTGTGGCCTTGATGGCCACGAGGCGTTGCCGCTGCCAAGGCCGCGCAAGTTGGTGTACACCCGGGGCCGCAATGAAACTGAACCTCGCCACGCGCCTGTTCGCTGCCGTGCTCAGCACCGCGGTGGTGGTGGCCGTGGCCATGGGCGTGGGCGCGCACCTCAACCTGAACCGGGACTTCCTCGGCTATCTCAACGAGCAGGCCGTCAGCCGGCTCGACCTGGCCGTGCCCAGCGTCACCGCCGGCTACCGGCAGCAGGGCAGTTGGGACTTCCTGCGGGAGCGGCCCGACCTCTGGTTCCGACTGCTGCGCCCAGCGCCCGACGACAGCCGCGTGCCCCTGACCGAGCGCGCGCCCGCATCGGCCACGCCGGCCGAGCTGACCGGCGCGTCGCGCCGCTTCACGCTGCTGGACGCCGAGCGCCGCCGCATCGTCGGTTTCTCGAGCCCGGCCGACAACGCCGTCGAGCGTGCCATCGTCGTCGACGGGCTCACGGTCGGCTGGCTGGTCCTGACGCCCTTCGAATCGGTGAGCTACGGCGCCGAGAAGCGCTTCGCGGACGCGCAGGCGCGCACCGGTTGGGTGGTGGGCGGCGCTGCCGTGCTGCTGGCGGCGGCCGTGGCCTTGTGGGCTTCGCGCCGTTTGCTCAAGCCTGTGCGCCAGGTGGCCGATGCCACCCACCGCCTGGCCGCCGGCGACCACGCCACCCGCGTGCCCGAAAGTGACAAGGACGACGAGATCGGCCGCCTGGCGCGCGATTTCAACCAGCTCGCCCTGACGCTGCAGCGCAACGAGGCCATGCGGCGCGAGTTCATGGCCGACGTCTCGCACGAACTGCGCACGCCGCTCGGGGTGCTGCACGGCGAACTGGAGGCACTGGAAGACGGCGTCAGGCAACTCGACGCGCAAGCCTTGCGCTCGTTGAAGGCCGAGGTGACCACGCTGCACAAGCTGGTGGACGATCTCTACGAGCTCTCGTTGGCCGACGTGGGGGCCCTGTCCTACCGCAAGGCCGAGCTCGATCTGCGCGAGATCATCGACGACACCGCCGGGGCCTTCGGCGAGCGCTTGCGCAGCAGCGGCCTGGCGCTGCAGCTGGAATTGCCGCCCGGGCCTCTGCCCGCCTTCGGCGACGCGCGCCGCCTGCGCCAGCTTTTCGCCAACCTGCTGGAGAACAGCTGCCGCTACACCGATGCCGGGGGTGCCCTGCGCCTGCAGGCCCGGCTCGAGGGCCGCCAGATGCTGATCGACCTGCACGACAGCGCCCCGGGCGTGCGCAGCGACCAGTTGCCGCGCCTGTTCGAGCGTTTCTTCCGCGCAGAGGCATCGCGCAGCCGCGCCAGCGGAGGCGCCGGGCTGGGGTTGTCGATCTGCCAGCGCATCGTGCAGGCGCACGAGGGGCGCATCGAGGCCCGGCCGTCGCCGCTGGGCGGCCTGTGGCTGCGCGTGGAGTTGCCGGCCCTTGGCTGAGCCGGTGCCCCCGCTGAGCCTGGAGCCCGGCCCGGCCCGCGTGCTCGTGGTGGAGGACGAACCCAAGCTCGCGGCGCTGCTGGCCGACTACCTGCGCGCCGCCGGCCACGAAGCCGAGTGCGTCGCCGATGGGCTGCTGGCCTGGCAGGCATGGCAGGCTCGTCGGCACGACCTCGTGCTGCTGGATCTGATGCTGCCGGGTCTGGACGGTCTGCAACTGTGCCGGCAGTTGCGTGCGCAGAGTGCGGTGCCCATCGTGATGCTCACGGCGCGTGCCGACGAGAGCGACCGCTTGGCCGGCCTGGAACTCGGCGCCGACGACTACATTGCCAAGAACCCCTTCAGCCCGCGCGAGGTGATGGCCCGCGTGAAGGCCGTCTTGCGGCGCAGCCGCGTCAGCACGGCCAGCGCCGTGGCGGCACCGGCCCTGCGGGTGGACGAGGACAGCCAGCGGGCATGGTGGCTGGGGCATGCGCTGGATCTCACGCCCATCGAGTTCCGCCTGCTGCGGACGCTGGCCTCACAGCCCGGGCGCGTGTACCCGAGGGCGCAGTTGCTCGAACTGTTGCACGGTGACGCGCGTGCAGCCACCGAGCGGGCCGTGGACAGCCACGTGAAGAACCTCAGGCGCAAGCTGGAACAGGCGGGCGCCGGCAGTGAACGCATCCGCTCGGTTTACGGCGTCGGTTACCACTACGACGCCTGAGCACCGCAGCGGGTGCTGGCGCGGCCTCAGCCAGCGTTGGCGTGCTGCGCTTCGGGCACGGGGCTGCTGGGCCGGCCCTCGGCATCCACCGGATGGATGTCCTGCGCGAGGTCGCCCTTCGGGCCCTGCACCAGTTCGTATCGGACGCGACCACCCTGCTTGAGGGTGCGGAAGCCCTCGATCTGCACTGCGGAGAAATGGGCGAAGACGTCCGCACCACCTCCTTCGGGTTCTATGAAGCCAAAGCCCTTGGCGTCGTTGAACCATTTGACCGTACCGTACGCCATGGACTTTCCCCTTGGGGGCTGCTACGGGGAAATTCTTGCGCTCGGGCGGTCAAAGTGTCAAGTTAAGTTTTCACTTGAGTTGTCAATAAAAGATGACACATCGCCAGAACCCCGCGCGCGAGGCAGGCAGGCTGGCTGGCTGTCGTCCGAAAGAGGAAAGCCCGATTTCCGGCACAGCTTGGCCCTTGAATCGCGGCCACTTCGGTCAATATGAGACAAGCTGGCAGGGGTGTCCGAGCGCCCGCTGCCAAGCAAGACCAACTCGATAGAATGGCTCATGCCCGACGAAACGCCGCCGCCAGCACCGCCACCGAAGCCGCCCGCGCCCGCGCGCCGTGAGGGTGGGCAGGGTGCCGTGGTGGCAGAGCGCAAGGCGGCCCGCACGAAGCCGCCCCAGCTCTACCAAGTGGTGATGCTCAACGACGACTACACCCCGATGGAGTTCGTCGTGATGGTGCTGCAACACTACTTTCAGCGTGATCCCGATTCGGCCACGTTGATCATGCTGAAGATTCACCACGAAGGGCGCGGCATCTGCGGCGTCTACACGAAAGACGTCGCCGCGACGAAAGTCGAACTGGTGCTCACCGCGGCCCGCCGCGAGGGGCACCCGCTGCAATGCATTATGGAGGCCGCATGATTGCGCAAGAACTGGAAGTCAGCCTGCACATGGCGTTCGTCGAGGCGCGCCAGCAGCGGCACGAATTCATCACGGTGGAGCACCTGCTGATGGCGCTGTTGGACAACCCCAGCGCTGCTGAAGTGCTGCGGGCCTGCGCCGCCAACATCGACGATCTGCGCAAGAGCCTGGCCACCTTCATCAAGGAAAACACGCCCACCGTGGGCGGTACCGAAGAGGTGGACACGCAACCCACGCTGGGCTTCCAGCGCGTGATCCAGCGCGCCATCATGCACGTGCAGAGCACGGGCAGCGGCAAGAAGGAAGTGACCGGCGCCAACGTGCTCGTGGCCATCTTCGGCGAGAAGGACAGCCACGCCGTCTACTACCTGCACCAGCAGGGCGTGACGCGCCTGGACGTCGTCAACTTCATCGCCCACGGCATCAAGAAGAGCGACCCGCCCGAGCCTGCCAAGGGCAACGAGGGCCCGCAAGGCAACGAAGCCGAGAAGGAAGAGGGCGGTGGCGACGGCAAGGGCTCGCCGCTGGAGCAGTTCACGCAGAACCTGAACCAGCACGCGCTGCAGGGCAAGATCGACCCATTGATCGGGCGCGAGCACGAAGTCGAGCGCGTGATCCAGGTGCTGTGCCGCCGCCGCAAGAACAACCCGCTGCTGGTGGGTGAAGCCGGGGTCGGCAAGACCGCGATTGCCGAAGGCCTGGCCTGGCGCATCACCGAAAAAGACGTGCCCGAAGTGCTGGCCGACGCCACCGTCTACAGCCTGGACATGGGCGCGCTGCTGGCCGGCACCAAGTACCGCGGCGATTTCGAGCAGCGCCTGAAGGGCGTGCTCAAGCAGCTGAAGGACCAGCCCAACGCCATCCTGTTCATCGACGAGATCCACACGCTGATCGGCGCTGGTGCGGCTTCGGGCGGCACGCTGGACGCGAGCAACCTGCTCAAGCCCGCGCTGAGCAGCGGTGCGATGAAGTGCATCGGCGCCACCACCTTCACCGAGTACCGCGGCATCTTCGAGAAGGACGCCGCGCTGTCGCGGCGCTTCCAGAAGGTGGATGTAGTCGAGCCCAGCGTCGAGCAGACCGTCGAGATCCTGAAGGGCCTGAAGAGCCGCTTCGAAGAGCACCACAGCGTGAAGTACGCCGTGGGCGCGCTGCAGGCGGCCGCCGAACTCTCGGCCAAGTTCATCAACGACCGCCACCTGCCCGACAAGGCCATCGACGTCATCGACGAAGCCGGTGCCGCGCAGCGCATCCTGCCGCCGAGCAAGCGCAAGAAGACCATCACGCGCAACGAGGTGGAAGAGATCGTCGCGAAGATCGCACGGATCCCGCCGGCCACCGTGAGCAGTGACGACCGCAGCAAGCTCAAGACGCTGGACCGCGATTTGAAGAGCGTGGTCTTCGGGCAAGACCCCGCCATCGACGCGCTGGCCGCCAGCATCAAGATGGCGCGCAGCGGCCTGGGCAAGGCCGACAAGCCCATCGGCAGCTTCCTGTTCAGCGGCCCCACGGGCGTGGGCAAGACCGAGGTCGCCAAGCAACTGGCCTATGTGCTCGGCATCGACCTCATCCGCTTCGACATGAGCGAGTACATGGAGCGCCATGCCGTGAGCCGCCTGATCGGCGCGCCCCCGGGCTACGTGGGCTTCGACCAGGGTGGCCTGCTTACCGAGGCCGTGACGAAGAAGCCGCATTCGGTGCTGCTGCTCGACGAAATCGAGAAGGCGCACCCCGATGTCTTCAACGTGCTGCTGCAGGTGATGGACCACGGTTCACTCACCGACAACAACGGGCGCAAGGCCGACTTCCGCAACGTCATGATCATCATGACGACCAACGCGGGTGCCGAGACCATGAACAAGGCGACCATCGGCTTCACCAACAAGCGCGAGCAGGGTGACGAGATGGGCGACATCAAGCGCCTGTTCACGCCCGAGTTCCGCAACCGCCTGGACGCCATCGTCAACTTCCGCGCGCTCGACGAAGACATCATCCTGCGCGTGGTGGACAAGTTCCTGCTGCAGCTGGAAAGCCAGCTCACCGAGAAGAAGGTCGAGGTCACCTTCAGCGACGCGCTGCGCAAGCACCTGGCGAAGAAGGGCTTCGACCCGCTGATGGGCGCACGCCCGATGCAGCGCCTGATCCAGGACACCATCCGCCGCGCGTTGGCCGACGAACTGCTGTTCGGCCGCCTGGTGGATGGCGGCCGCCTGAGCGTGGACATCGACGACAAGGACGAGGTGCAGCTCGACATCCAGCCCGCGCGCAAGAGCGGCGACAAGCCGCGCGCCGAGGCCACCCCGGCCTGAGTGACCTCAGCGCGCCCGGCGCGCTGGCGGCACCTGCACCGCCGGGTCCTGGCGGTAGAAGCGAGAGAGCATCCCGTAGAGCACGGGGTGCTCTTTTTTCATGGGCTCGGCGTTGACGAAGAAGGCCTCGCTGGCGACCGCGAAGAACTCTTCTTCGCCGTTGGCGCCGTAGGGGTCCAGCGTGGTGGGATCATCGGCTTCCACGCGCTGCACGAAGGCCTCGAACTCGGATTGCAGCGCGTTCAGCCATTCGGCGCGCGGCAGGTCGGGCGGCAGCAGCGGCACGCCATCGGCCACGCCGTCGGCCATGTCCAGCACATGCGCGAATTCGTGGATGACGACGTTGTAGGCACCGCCCGCCTCGCCGCCCGGGCCCGGCACCACACCGGCCGCGCGCACGTCCCGCCACGAAAGCATCACCGGGCCACCGTCCATGGCCTCGCCGGCCAGCGGCTCGTCGTAGGCGTGCACGATGCCATCTTCGTCGGCCACCTCGCGGCGGGCCAGCACCTGGTCGGGGTGCACCACGATGCCGACAAAGCCGTCGTAGGCCGACAACCCCAGGCGCAGCACCGGCAGCACGGCCTGCGCGGCGATGGAGACCACCACCGCGTCGGTGAGCTTCAGGCCGCCGGCGGCGTGGAACTCCTTGCGGTCGAGGAAGAGGCTGCTCAGCCGGCGCAACTCGGCGGCGTCTTGCGGGTCGCGCCGCTGCAGGAAGGGGTAGCGCACCAGCGTGCGCTTCCACAGGTCGTCAGGGATGGCGCGGCGCTGCACGGCGGCGTCTTCGCGCCGGCGCTGCCATTGCCGCCACAGCCGTGCCAGCACGGCGGCCTCAGCGGCCGGCCGGCGGCAGGCGCTCGAAGCCGCGGCGGCTCAGGCGCAGCACCTCGGCGCGGGGGGCTCTGCCATCGAGATCCCAGTCGCTGAGCACGTGGCGCTTGAAGCCGGGTGCCAGTGCGTTGCTGCCGGGCCGGTGGGTGTGGCCGTGCACCATCTCGGCGGATCCCAGTGCGTGCATCCAGCGTACGGCGGCGGCCGGGTCGACATCGGTGCTGGCGTCGCCATCCATCTGCCAGCGCGCGGCGCTGGCGCGGCGCATCTCGGCAGCCAGGGCCAGGCGTTCGGCCAGCGGCCGCGCGAGGAAATCCGCCTGCCAGGCGGCGCCGCGCACCTGCTCGCGGAAGGCCTGGTAGGGCTTGTCGGACAGGCACAGCGCGTCGCCGTGCGTCAGCAGCACGGGCTGACCCCAGGCCAGCAGCACGGTGGGGTCGGGCAAGGCCAGCAGGCCGGCGTCCTTCAGCAGTGCGGGCCCGACCAGGAAATCGCGGTTGCCGGCCATGAAGCCCAGCAGCCGGTGGCTGGCCGCCTCGGCCATGGTCTCGACGCATCGGCGTTCGAAGGCACGGTGGCGCGCATCGTCGCCCACCCACACCTCGAACAGGTCACCGAGCATGAACACGGCGTCGGCGGTGGTGTGCTGCAGGTGGTGGGCCCACGCCTCGAAGGTGGCGGGCATGGTCTCGCACAGGTGCAGGTCGGAGATGAAGTCCACCGCGCGCCACGCGGGCGGCACGGGGAATTCATAGAAGGGCGGGAACGCGCCGTTCCGCGCCTCGTCGTTCATCGCCAGTGCGGGGCTCAGTCGACCGCGACGGCGCGCGTGATCACCACGTCTTCCAGCGGCACGTCGTCGTGGAAGCCCTTGCGGCCGGTGCGCACCTTCTCGATGGCGTCCACCACCTCGGTGCCTTCCACAACGCGGCCGAAGACGGCGTAGCCCCAGCCGCTGCCGTTCTCGGCCGTGAAGTCGAGGAAGCCGTTGTCGGTGGCGTTGATGAAGAACTGTGCGGTGGCCGAGTGCGGGTCGTTGGTGCGTGCCATGGCCAGCGTGTACTTCTTGTTCTTCAGGCCGTTGTTGGCTTCGTTGCGGATGGGCGCGAGCGTGCCCTTCTGCTTCATGCCCACTTCAAAGCCGCCGCCCTGCACCATGAAGCCCTTGATGACGCGGTGGAAGACGGTGCCGTCGTAGTGGCCGGCCTTCACGTACTCCAGGAAGTTGGCGGTGGACAGCGGCGCCTTCTCGTCGTCGAGTTCGATGCGCAGGGTGCCGGCGCTGGTGTCCATCTGTACGAATTTGCTCATGTCATTTCTCCATCGTGGCTTTGCGGATGGTCACGGGCGTGACCGGCAGGTTCTTGAAAACGCCTTGCTCCTGGGTGGGCACGGCCTTGATCTTGTCGACGACTTCCATGCCCTCGACGACCTGGCCGAAGACGGCGTAGCCGCCGCCGGCGGTGTCCAGGCGCGGGTTGTCGACGACGTTGATGAAAAACTGCGAGGTGGCGGAGTTGGGGTCGCTGGTGCGCGCCATCGCCAGGCTGCCGCGCACGTTGGACAGGCCATTGCCGGCTTCCAGCGGGATGGCCTTGCGCGTGGGCTTCTCGCTCAGGTCGCGCTTGTAGCCACCGGTCTGCACCATGAAGCCGTCGATGATGCGGTGGAAGATCACGCCGTCGTAGTGGCCGGCCTTCACGTACTGCACGAAGTTGGCCACGGTCTTCGGGGCCTTCTCGGCGTCGAGCACGACCACGATGTCGCCTTCAGAGGTGGCCAGGCGCACCTTCTGGGCGTGGGCCGAGAGGCCGAAGGCCAGCAGGGCAAGGACGAACAGGCGCAGCAACAGTTTCAAGGCGATGTCTCCACACGAGGGGGCAAGGGAAGTTCGGGAAGCCGACGGCGCGCGAGTCTAGCGGGCCCCAGGCAGGGCTTCTGCCAACAGGGCCCGCACGGCTTCCAGGCGGCGCAGCAGGCGCGCGTCCAGCGGACCGTCAGCACTGGCGGCCTCGAAGGCCTGCACTGCCAGCATCAGGTGCACCTGGCCGAGGTTGATGCGTGCCGTGCGGTGCCCGGGGTCGTTGCGCAGCGCGGTCTCGAGCGACTGGCGCGCCACCTCCAGGCGGCCCGCGCGGGCGTGGAGCAGCGCGATGTTGTTGTGGGGGTCGGGCAGTTCTGGGTAGTCCTGCGCCATGCGCGTGAAGTGCGCCAGCGCTTCGTCGTCGCGCCCGAGGTCCATCAAGGCCACGCCCAGCAGAAAGCGCAACTGTGCATCGCGCGGCTGCGCGGCCACGCCGGCTTCCGCGCGCTTCAGCGCGGCCGCCGGTTCGCCACGCGCCAGCAGGCTGCGCACCTCTGCCTGCTCGTCGGCCCACGCAAACGGGGCACAGACCACCCAGGCGAACAGCCAGACGCCGCCGGCCCATGGGCGCAGCAGGCGGCGACGGCGCAGAGGGCTTGGCGACATCAGGGGCGCGGGCAGCATGGGCAGGTCGTTCAAGGCGGGCACCGAGCCTCCGTCTGGGGTTGCGGGGGCGGGGCGGGGCGCCGGGCATGGCCGCTATACTGAAATGGATTCTATCGACCCGCTTCCACCCCGTTTCCACCCCGTTCTCACCTTGCGCCGGCCCGCTTCACGCGGGCCGTGCTGCCTCTGCAAGGCGAACGGGCGGCCCGCGGTGCACGGGCGCAGGTCGCACCGGCGACCTGGGCCGGTGACCTGGGGAAGCCGGCCGCCCAGCCCCTCGGCCCCATCCGCGTCCATGACCCTGCACATCCACAACACCCTGACACGCCAGCTCGAAGCCTTCGAGCCGATCGAGCCCGGCCACGTGCGGATGTACGTCTGCGGCATCACGGTCTACGACCTGTGCCACCTGGGCCACGCCCGCATGATCCTGTCTTTCGACACGGCCTACCGCTGGCTGCTGGCCAGCGGCTGGCGCGTCACCTACGTGCGCAACATCACCGACATCGAGGACAAGATCATCCGCCGCGCACTCGAGCGCGGCATCGGCATCCGCCAGCTCACCGACGAGATGATCGCGGCCATGCACAGCGATTTCGCCGCACTGGGCGCGCTGCCGCCCACGCACGAGCCGCGTGCCACCGACTACGTGCCGCAGATGCTGTCGATCATCGGCCAGTTGCAGCAACGCGGTCTTGCCTACCAGGCCCAGGGCGGTGATGTGAACTATGCGGTGCGCCGCTTTCCAGGCTACGGCAAGCTCAGTGGCAAGAGCCTGGACGAACTTCGTGCGGGCGAGCGCGTGGCCGTGCAGGACGACAAGGAAGACCCGCTGGATTTCGTGCTCTGGAAGCACGCCAAGCCCGACGAGCCGGCCGATGCCGTCTGGCCCAGCCCCTGGGGCCCGGGCCGGCCAGGCTGGCACATCGAGTGCTCGGCGATGAGCTGCGCGCTGCTGGGCGAGCCCTTCGACATCCACGGCGGTGGCATGGACCTGCAGTTCCCGCACCACGAGAACGAGATCGCGCAGAGCGAAGGGGCCAGCGGCCAGCCCTTCGTGCGCACATGGATGCACAACGGCTTCCTCAACGTCGACGACACCAAGATGTCGAAGTCGCTGGGCAACTTCTTCACCATCGCCGACGTGCTGAAGCGCTACGACGGCGAGACGCTGCGCTTTTTCATGCTGCGCACGCATTACCGCAGCCCCTTCAACTTCAGCGACCAGCTGCTGGACGAAACGCGTACGGCGCTCAAGCGCCTGTACACCGCGCTGCAGGCGGCCGGGCCGCAGCCGGCGCTGGCCGCCATCGACTGGGCCGAGCCGCGCGCCGCCGCCTTCAAGGCGGCCATGGACGACGACTTCAACACCCCCGGCGCCGTGGCCGTGCTCTTCGACCTGGCAGGCAGCGTGAACCGTGGCGAGCATGCCGACGCGCCGCTGCTGCAGGCCCTGGGCGGTGTGCTGGGCCTGCTGCAGCAGGCGCCGCAGGCCTACCTGCAGGGCGGCAGCGGGCTGGATGAAGCGGCCATCACCGAACGCATTGCCGCGCGCGCCGCGGCCAAACAGGCCCGCGATTTCGCGCTGGCCGATCGCATCCGCGCCGAACTGCTGGCGCAAGGCATCGAGCTCAAGGACGGGCCGCAAGGCACGACCTGGGTCAAGGCTTGAGCATGGCCCAGACCGCCGCGGTGCCGGCTGCCATGCTGCCGGCTTACTGGGAAGAGGCGCGCAAGCACCTGGCCAAGCGCGACCGGGTGATGAAGAAGCTGATCCCGAAGTTCGGCGAGGCCTGCCTGCAAAGCCGCGGCGACGCCTTCACCACGCTGGCGCGCAGCATCGTCGGTCAGCAGATCAGCGTGAAGGCCGCGCAGAGCGTCTGGGAGCGCTTCGCGCTGGCCGTCGGCAGCCCCGCCACGCGGCTGCAGCCCGCCGAAGTGCTGGCGGTGGACACGCCCCGCTTGCGCGAGGCCGGCCTCTCTGCGCGAAAGTGCGAGTACCTGCTCGACCTCGCGCGCCACTTCCGTGACGGCCAGGTTCATCCCGCGCAGTGGGAAGGCATGGACGACGAGACCATCATCACCGAGCTGGTGGCCATCCGCGGCATCGGGCGCTGGACGGCGGAGATGTTCCTCATCTTCCACCTGCTGCGCCCGAACGTGCTGCCGCTGGACGACCTGGGCCTCCTCAAGGGCATCAGCCTGAACTATTTCAGCGGCGAGCCCGTCTCCCGCGCCGAGGCGCGCGAGGTGGGTGAAGCCTGGGCGCCGTTCCGCTCGGTCGCCACTTGGTACATTTGGCGCAGCCTGGACCCTCTCCCCGTGGAGTACTGACCTTGAGCAAAAGGCACTTTCTGGAGTTTGAGCAGCCGATCGCCGACCTGGAGTCGAAGATCGACGAGCTGCGCTACGTGCACAACGAGTCGGCCGTCGACATCAGCGACGAGATCGAACGCCTGGCCGCGAAGAGCCAGCAGCTGACGCGCGACATCTACAGCCAGCTCACGCCCTGGCAGGTGACGCAGATCGCGCGCCACCCGCAGCGGCCCTACACGCTGGACTACGTCAACGAGATCTTCACCGACTTCCAGGAACTGCACGGCGACCGGCACTACGCCGACGACCTCAGCATCGTCGGCGGCCTGGCGCGCTTCAACGGCCAGGCCTGCATGGTGCTAGGCCACCAGAAGGGCCGCGACACGAAGGAGCGCACGCTGCGCAACTTCGGCATGAGCCGCCCCGAGGGCTACCGCAAGGCGCTGCGCCTCATGAAGCTGGCCGAGAAGTTCGGCATGCCGGTCTTCACCTTCGTCGACACCCCCGGCGCCTACCCCGGCATCGGCGCCGAAGAGCGGGGCCAGAGCGAGGCCATCGGCCGCAACATCTTCGAGATGGCGCAACTGGAGGTGCCCATCATCAGCACCATCATCGGCGAGGGTGGCAGCGGCGGTGCGCTGGCCATCAGCGTGGCCGACCAGGTGCTGATGCTGCAGTTCAGCGTGTACTCGGTGATCTCGCCCGAGGGCTGTGCGTCCATTCTCTGGAAGACGGCCGAGCGGGCCTCCGAGGCGGCCGAGGCCCTGGGCATCACCGCGCACCGCCTGAAGGCGCTGGGCGTGATCGACAAGATCGTCAACGAGCCCGTGGGCGGTGCCCACCGCGACGTGCCCTGGATGGCCGCGCAGCTCAAGCGCGCGCTGGCCGATGCGCTGCGCCACACCGCCGACCTCAAGCCCGCCGCCCTGCTGCAGCAGCGCTACGAGCGCCTGCGCAGCTACGGCCGCTACACCGACACCAAGGAACGTTGAACACCGCGAGCGGGCGCGTTGCCGTGGCCGTCAGCGGCGGCCGCGATTCGACGGCGCTGCTGCACGCCACGCTGCGTGCAGCCTTGCCGCTGGGCCTGCAGGTGTGGGCGCTGCACGTGCACCACGGGCTGCAGGCCGAGGCCGACGCCTGGGAGCAGCAGGTGCGCCTGCAGGCGCGGCGTTGGGGCGCCGCCTTCCTGAGCCGGCGCCTGACGGGTGCGCCCGAAGCGGGTGACAGCGTCGAGGCCTGGGCCCGGCGTGAACGCTACCGTGCGCTGGCCGACATGGCGGGCGAGGCCCAGTGCTCCTTGTTGCTGCTTGGCCACCACCGGCGCGACCAGGCCGAGACCTTCCTGCTGCAGGCCCTGCGCGGCGGCGGTCCGGCGGGCCTGGCGGCCATGCCCGCGCTGGCGCAGCGCCGCCAGATCACCTGGGCGCGCCCCTGGCTGCAGCAGCCGCACGAGGCGGTGCAGGCCTATGTGCAGCGCCACCGCCTGCGCCACGTGGAAGACCCGAGCAACGCCGACGGGCGCTATGCGCGCAGCCGCCTGCGACAGCGGGTGTGGCCGGTGCTCAACGCGGCCTTCGACGACACCGAGGCCACGCTCGTGCAGGCCGCGCGCCACGCCGCGCAGGCTGCGGCCCTGGCCGCGGAGGTGGCAGCCGTCGACCTGCCGCCATTGTGCGAAGACGGAGCGCTGCTGCTGGCGCCCTGGGCCGCCTTGCCGCCGGCGCGCCGCCGCAATGCCCTGCAGGCCTGGCTGACGGGGGCGCTGCCCGGCCGCTGGCCGCAGACCCTGCTGGACCGCCTGATCGACGAACTGCCCGGCCGCCGCGGCGGCCAGTGGCCGGCACCGGAGGCCGTGCTGCGCCTGTACCGCGGGCGCCTGCGCTGCGTGCCCGCGCCCAGCCCGCCAGTGCTGGCTGCGCCCTTGCCGGCGCTCGACCTCTCCACCCCGGGCTTCGTCGCCCTGCCCGGCTGGGGCGGGCGTTTCGAGGTCAGCGACAGCACGCACGACGGCGTTTCGCCTGCGCTGCTGCAGGCCGTGCGTGTGGCGCCGCGCACCGGCGGTGAACGTTTCCACCTGGCCGCCCGCGGCCTGGCCCGCTCGCTGAAGAAGCAGTACCAGGCCGCCGGCGTGCCGGCCTGGGCGCGCCAGGGCCCGCTGCTCTGGCTGGCCGATGGCCGGCTGCTCTACGCGCCCGGCCTGGGCGTCGACGCCACGCTGCGGGCGGCGCGCGGCGAGCCGCAGCGCGCCTTGCGCTGGTGCCCGGATGCGCCAGGGCCGCGTCAGCCCGGCGGCTAAAATGCCGGGTTTTGTTGCACGCAGACCCCGCCCTTGAGGCGCTGCGGCAACGACACCGGCTCGACACTCCCGCCGCCGCGCGCGGCAATCAGCGATGGCATTGATCGTTCACAAGTACGGCGGCACCTCCATGGGGTCGACCGAACGCATCCGCAGCGTGGCGCAGCGCGTGGCCAAGTGGGTGCGCGCCGGCCACCAGCTCGTGGTCGTGCCCTCGGCCATGTCCGGCGAGACCAACCGGCTGCTCGGCCTGGCCAAGGAACTGGTGCCCGACGCGGCCGTGGCCAGCACCGACGAGGCGCGGCGCGAGCTCGATGCCCTGGCCGCCACCGGTGAGCAGGTCAGCGTGGGCCTGCTGGCCCTGGCGCTGCAGGCGCAGGGCGTGCCGGCCGTCAGCTACGGCGGCTGGCAGGTGCCCATCAAGACCGACTCGGCTTTCACCAAGGCCCGCATCGAAAGCATCGACGACACCCGCGTGCGCGCCGATCTGGCCGCCGGCAAGGTGGTCATCATCACCGGCTTCCAGGGCATCGACAGCCAGGGCAACGTCACCACGCTGGGCCGGGGCGGCAGCGACACCTCGGCCGTGGCCGTGGCCGCGGCCCTGAAGGCCGACGAGTGCCTGATCTACACCGACGTCGACGGCGTCTACACCACCGACCCGCGTGTCGTGCCCGAGGCGCGCCGCCTGTCCACCGTGAGCTTCGAAGAGATGCTCGAGATGGCCAGCCTGGGCAGCAAGGTGCTGCAGATCCGCAGCGTCGAGTTCGCGGGCAAGTACCGCGTGCCCACGCGGGTGCTGAGCAGCTTCACGCCCTGGGACATTCCGCTGGACGAAGAGGCCCGCTCGGGCACCCTGATCACCTTTGAGGAAGACGAGAAGATGGAACAAGCCGTCGTGGCCGGCATCGCGTTCAACCGCGACGAAGCAAAGATCAGCGTCATCGGCGTGCCCGACAAGCCGGGCATCGCGTACCAGATCCTGGGCCCGGTGGCCGATGCCAACATCGACATCGACGTCATCATCCAGAACGTCTCGCACGACGGTCGCACCGACTTCAGCTTCACCGTGCACCGCAACGACTACGCGCGCACGATGGCCGTGCTCGAGAACACCGTGCTGCCGGCCACCGGTGCCGCCCGCGTGATCGGCGACGCCAAGATCTGCAAGGTGAGCATCGTCGGCATCGGCATGCGCAGCCACGTGGGGGTGGCCAGCACGATGTTCCGCACGCTCTCGGAAGAGGGCATCAACATCCAGATGATCACCACCAGCGAGATCAAGACCAGCGTGGTGATCGACGAGAAGTACATGGAGCTCGCGGTGCGTGCGCTGCACAAGGCTTTCGACCTCGACCAGCCCTCGGCTTGAAGCTGAAACTTCGGGCGCGCCGCGAAGGGCGGTCCGAAGTTCAGGCTAGAATGCGGATCCTTCGCTGGAGTCGTGACCGAGTGGCCGAAGGTGCTCCCCTGCTAAGGGAGTATGTGGGCAAAACCTGCATCGAGGGTTCGAATCCCTCCGACTCCGCCAAGCCCCAAGAAGCAGACGGGCCCTGAGTTTTCTCAGGGCCCGTTTTGCTTTGCGCGCGCTTTCTCGCAGGCATCTTTCGGCTGATGTCTTTCGGCTGATTCAGGCGGCCCTGTCCAGGGCCTGGGCCAAGGCCAGCACCGAAGCCGGGGCGCAGCCCTCGGCCTTGTTGTTGATGGTGATGAAGGCGGCGCGGCCGGCCTGCAGGGTGGCGATCACCACCTTCACCAGGGTCTGGCGCGTGGCCAGGTCTTCGGACTGCAGGCGATCGAAGGGCGCCCACGCGTCCCGCGCCTGGGCGTAGCGCTGGCCGCGCTGCAGGTTCCATCGGCACACCAGGTCGCCTGGCCAGGTGGCGCGCAGCAGCGGCAATTGCGCCTCGGCCGCGGGCATGCGGTCGTGCAGGCCGAGCACCGGGCGCACGCCATGGAACTTCAGCGTGGCGGCGAGGGTGGGTGTCAGCAGCGAGGGATCGCGCAGTTCCAGCGCCTGCTGGGCCTGCCGCGGCAGCACTGCTTCCACGGCCTGCCACAAGCGCCCCAGGCGCCGCAGCAAGGCGGGCTCGTCCTCCAGCCAGCGCCGCGGCAGGGGCGAAAGCTGCCAAACCAGCACGCCGAGCCGGTCGCACAGGCCTTCGGCCGCCGGCCGCGCGCACAGTGCCACGGCGGCATCGGCATCCAGGAACTGCGGGTTCTCGCGCAGCGCGGCACCGGTGGCGGCGTCGCGCTCGGTGGCGTCGCTCAGGAGTGCCGGTGCCTTGACAACGAAGCGGAAGCTCGCAGGCACCTGCGCGGCCAGCGCACGGTAGGTGCCGGGGTCCAGCGGCCTGTAGAAGGCGCGGTCGAGGCTGACGGTGTTCAGCAAGGGGTGCTGGGCGTAGGCGGCCAGGCCCTCGCGCGAGAGGCGCGCCTCGGGGTAGGCACGGCCGTACACCTGCCCGGCCCAGCCTGGGAAGTGCCACGACGAGGTGCCCAGGTGCAGCCGCCCGCCAAAGCGCTGGTGCAGCCGCGCGGCCAGGGCGCGCAACTCGGCACCGACTGCCGCCGGCTGCACGCCACCGCTGGCTGGAGGCAGATCGGCATCGAAAAGCGCAGCTTGGGCCATGGCCCGGCATTCTGGCGCGCCGACACCCGTGCGCCCAGGCCGGCACAATGAAGCGCCAAGCCGCCACTGCCGTGCGGCGACCAGGAGACACCCTTGCCCCTCAGCGACATCGAGATCGCCCGCCAGGCCCGCCTGCGCCGCATCACCGACCTGGCCCAAGACCGCCTGGGCATCCCCGACGAACACCTGGTGCCCTACGGCCACCACAAGGCCAAGCTCGCGCTGCCCTACATCCACGGCCTGGAAGGGCGGCCCGACGGCAAGCTCATCCTGGTGACGGCCATCAGCCCCACACCGGCCGGCGAGGGCAAGACCACCACCACCGTGGGCCTGGGCGATGCGCTGAACCACATCGGCAAGAAGGCGCTGATCGCGCTGCGCGAACCCAGCCTCGGGCCGGTGTTCGGCCTGAAGGGCGGGGCCACGGGCGGCGGTCGCGCGCAGGTGGTGCCGATGGACGACATCAACCTGCACTTCACGGGCGACTTCCAGGCCATCGCGCTGGCGCACAACCTGCTCTCCGCCTGCCTGGACAACCACATCCACCATGGCAACGCGCTGGACATCGATGTGCGCCGCATCGTGTGGAAGCGCGTGGTCGACATGAACGACCGCGCCTTGCGCGACATCACCGTGGGCCTGGGCGGGCCGGGCAATGGCTTCCCGCGGCAGGACGGTTTCGACATCGTGGTGGCCAGCGAGGTGATGGCCATCCTTTGCCTGAGCACCAGCCTGGCCGACCTGAAGGCGCGGCTGGGCCGCATCGTGGTGGCCGAAACCCGCGGCCGCAAGCCCGTGACCGCGGCCGACCTGAAGGTGCACGGCGCCATGGCCGTGCTGCTGAAGGACGCGCTGGCGCCCAACCTCGTGCAGACCATCGAGAACAACCCCGCGCTGCTGCACGGCGGCCCCTTCGCCAACATCGCGCACGGCTGCAACAGCGTGATGGCCACGCGCACCGCGCTGAAGCTGGCCGACTACGTCGTGACGGAAGCCGGCTTCGGCGCCGATCTGGGGGCCGAGAAGTTCATCGACATCAAGTGCCGCAAGGCCGGGCTGGCGCCATCAGCCGCCGTGCTGGTGGCCACCATCCGCGCGCTGAAGTTCCACGGCGGCGTGGCCGTGCCCGACCTCGGCCGAGAAGACCTGGGCGCACTGGAGCGCGGGCTGGCCAACATCCAGCGCCACCTGCACAACCTGCGCGAGGTCTTCGGCCTGCCCTGCGTCGTGTCCATCAACCATTTCAGTGCCGACACCGAAGCCGAACACATCTTGCTGCGCGAGCGCCTGGGGGCCTTCACGGGCGGCAGCGTGCCGGTGCTGACGGCACGCCACTGGGCCGAAGGCGGGCCGGGCGCGGCCGATGTGGCCCGGGCGGTGGTGGCGGCTTGCGAACAGCCGAGCACCTTGCGTTTCGCCTACGACGACGCCGACCCGCTGTGGGAGAAGGTGCGCAAGCTCGCCACGCGCACCTACGGCGCCGCCGACATCAGCGCCAGCAGTGCCGTGCGCAAGCAGATCGCCGCCTTGCAGGAGGCCGGCTACGGCCACCTGCCCGTGTGCGTGGCCAAGACGCAGGTGAGCTTCAGCACCGACCCCAGCCAGCGCGGCGCGCCCAGCGGCCACGTGCTCGACATCCGCGAGGTGCGCCTGGCCGCCGGTGCCGAGTTCGTGGTGATGGTCTGCGGCGACATCATGACCATGCCCGGCCTGCCCAAGGTGCCGGCGGCCGAGCACATCGACCTGGACGAAGCCGGCCAGATCATCGGCCTGAGCTGAGCGCGCGAGGCAGCGATTGGCCAACAACACCGCGCGCCTGTACCGCATCGAATCGCTGATCCGGGCGCGCGGGCACGTCAGCTTCCAGACGCTGCTCGAAGAGCTGGAGGTCAGCCGCGCCACGCTGAAGCGCGACCTGGAGTACCTGCGCAGCCGACTGGGCGCGCCCATCGAGTACGACCGCGATGTCAACGGCTACCGCTTCGGCACCAGCCCCTACGCCGGGCCGAAACACGAGCTGCCGGGCCTGTGGTTCGACGAGGCCGAGCTCTACTCGCTGCTGATGGCGCAGCAACTGCTGGCCGGGCTGGACAGCGACGGCCTGCTCAGCCGCCACCTGCAGCCGCTGCTGGACCGCATCCGCGAACTGCTCAAGAGCGGCTCTGCCGAAGGCGACGAAGCCGCGGCCGAGCGCCTGATGCAGCGCGTGAAGATCGTCAGCGCGCTGCGCCGCCCGGTGCCCAGCCGCTTCTTCGAACGCGTGAGCACCGCGCTGCTGGCGCGCAAGCGGCTGCACCTGCACTACCTGGCGCGCACGCGGCGTGAGCTGAGCGAGCGCGAGGTCTCGCCGCAGCGCCTGGTGCACTACCGCCACACCTGGTACCTGGACGCGTGGTGCCACCGCAGCGAGGCGCTGCGCCGTTTTGCGCTGGACGCGGTGCAGGAAGCCACCGTGCTGGAGGCCAAGCCCGCGCGAGAGATCGCGCTGAAACGCGTGCAGGCGGAGATGGACGCCGGCTACGGCATCTTCGCCGGCGCCACCCCGCGCTGGGCGGTGCTGGTCTTCGACGTGCAGGCCGCGCAGTGGGCCAGCCGCGAAGAGTGGCACCCGCAGCAAGAGGGCCGCTGGCTCGACGACGGTCGCTTCGAGCTGCGCTTGCCCTACGTGGACGACACCGAGGTGGTGATGGACGTGCTGCGCCAGGGCGAGCAGGTGCAGGTGCTGGCCCCGCCCGAACTGGTGCAGGCCGTGCGCAGCCGGCTGGCGGCTGCCGCAGCCCGGTATGGCAGGAGCGTCGCAGAGCCCTGAGCCCCGTTGCCTGCGGCGGGCTGTGGTGTTCGTTCAGCGCCTGCGTTGGCGCGGCGTGATGCCGGTGCTCATGCGCACCGCGGCGTCGCCCCGCACCGTCACGGCCATCGGCGTGGCAGGCACCAGTTGGTCAGGGTGCCAGACCTTCAGCCGGGCCGCGCCATCGGGGACGTCGCCGAGGATGGCCTGCCCGTTGCCATCGGTCTTCACGACCCAGGGCGAATCGGCCACGTAGATGTGGCCGCGCATGCGGCTGTGCAGGTGGCAACCCAGTTCCACCGGGCCTGCCTGGCCCATCACCACCTCCTGGCTGCCGCCGGTGCGGCCCTCGGCCGCACCGGCCAGGCGCAGCTCGAAGCCTGCCGACGCCGGGGCTGAGAGCCCGTCGGCGGCCGGGCGGCCGCGCACATGGTGGTCGAAGGGGTCGATGTTCGTGAAGCGTACCGCCGAGCCCACGGGCACCACCAGCAATGCAGGCTGGAAGCGCAGGCGCTCCTGCTGGACCGTGGTGCGCACGGGCGTGGGCTTGGGCACCGGGCTGCCGGGTGGCAACTCCAGCACCACCACGGCATCGGCCAGGGGCTGGCCGTCGGCGGCCAGCACGCTGATCTGCAGCGTGGCAGCCCAGGCCGCGGGCAAGGCCAGCAGGGCCGCTGCAGCCATGACCAGGCTTTGGAGGACGACCGCCTTCATGGTGCGGGCGCGGTTGATGGTGCGACGATGTCGCGGTGCATCGGCGCCAGCAGCGCCAGCAACTGGTTCTGCCGCGTGAAGGGGACGCCTCTTGCGTCGAGGGCCTGCTGCAGCACTTCCACCAGCGCGTTGAAGTCGGCACGCGTGATCTGGAGGTCGGCGTGTGCGTCCTTCATGGAGGCGCCCTCGTAGCGGCAGGGGCCGCCGCTGAGCAGGCACAGCTGCTCGGTGAGCCGGGCCGCGAGTTCCTTGGCGTTGGTGTCCTTGAATTGGTGGCCGATGCGCCTGTCGGCACGCAGCCGCGCCACGAAGTCGGTCATCAAGGCCTGCAGGCCGGCACGCTCGCCCAGGGCCTGGTACAGGCCCGGGGCCGGCGCCACGGGGTAAGCGGTGGCGCGGTCGGCGCCCGTGCCCGAGGTGGGGGGCCTGCCCTGGCCCGGTGCGGGCTGGGCCAGCGCGGCGGCCGTGGCCGAGACGAGCGCCGCCGCGCTGAGGCAGCGGAGGAGGGAGATGCGTTGCGGCATGGTGGAGTCTCGAGGTGGGTCAGAACGCAATCTGCGCAGAGAGGTAGGCGCCGGTCTGGCGGCGCTGCTCGGTGGTGGCGGGCACGACAGGGCCCAGGTTCACCCAAGCCGCCGTGAGAGAGAGGTGCGGGCTCGGGGCCCACGCGACGAAGACGTCGGTCCAGTCTTTGGCGCGAAGGCCACTGCCCAGGCCGGCCGCCTCGCCGGCGCGGCGCAACTTGTCGGGCATGCGGCGCCACTCGGCGCCCACCGCCACCCGCCGGTTCAGCAGCCACGCCACCGAGACTTCGGGCTGCAGGCTGTAGCTGAGCTCGTCCACCGCCCCGGCGATGTGGCCGCCATGGCCCAGCAGCCCGCCCTGGTTCGCACGCGTCAGGCGCAGCGTGGCGTTCACCAGCAGGCCTTGCGCCAGGAAGAGCTTGCTGGCGCTGATGTAGGCCTCGGTGTCGCGTGGCCGCGCGCCCAGGGCACGCAGCGTGCCGCTGAGGCCGCTGTCCTGTAACTCCTTGGCCAGCAGGCCCACGGCGACCTGCGGCCGCCAGGTGTCGCTGTCGAGCACGGCGTCGCCGGCCACGCGGACCTTCAGGCCGACGATGTTCTGGCGCAGGCGCAGGCCCGGCAGGCCCAGCGCGCGACCGGTGACGCCGGTGCTCAGGGCTTGCTGCGCCACCGAGAGCTCGATCCGGTTGTTCCATGCGAAAGCGGCACCGCCGGCCGTGAGCGCGTAGTCGTGCGTGACCGCGCGGCTGACAAAGGCGCTGGCGCCGATCTCTCCTTCGGTGGCCTGCGTGCCGATGAGCGCCCACGGCGAAAGCCCGCCGCCGGCGGCGCCCTCCACGGAACTGACCCCGCCGGTCAGCAGCAGCTTGCCGGTGCCGGCTTGCGCCGGACCGGCCAGGAGTGCGGCGGTGGCGGCGGCGCAGACCGAGCCGAGGGCCAGGCGGCGGGCGCGCAGGGGCGCGGTGCGGCGGTGGGGCGTCAGGGTCATGGTGGGGTGGGTCTCCATCGTGGGTGCGTGGGCGTCGTCATCGGCTGCATCGGTACGCCCCCGTGATACGTGAGGCCGTGCTGTCTGGATGCAGGGTTGCAAGCAAAATGCAGCCTCTTTCTGCCACTTTCGCCACAGCGCGCACCGCTTGCCATGTTCCGTCTGCTGCTTGCCTTCGTGGCCCTGGCCAGTGCCGCTTTCGTCTGGTGGTCGGGGCAGATGCTGCCGGCCCAGGTGGCTTCGCGCTTCGACAGCCAGGGCGTGGTGGTCAGTTGGATGTCGCGCGAGACCTTCATCGGCTTGATGCTGTTGTTGGCCTCGGTGATGCCGACGGTGACTGCCTTGCTCCAGATGCGCAACTCGCGCCTGTCGCGCACGCGCATTCCCAACCCCGAGCACTGGTACGCAGAGCCTCGCCGCAACGCGACCGTGGCCTACCTCGAAGCGCATGCGGCGGTGTTCGCAACGGCGCTGTCGGTTTTCATGTGTTTCGTGTTCTGGCGCGTGGTGGCGGCTCACCTGGGTTCGCCGCAGGCCCCCGTGCTGGACAAGCAGCTCTTCCTGCTCGGCCTGGGTGTCTTCGTGGCCTTCGCGGTGGGCTGGACGGTGCTGCGGCACCAGCACTTCCGCCGCATTGCATGAAGCGGTGCGCCGGCCGATGAAGCCAGCGCGCCCGCCCGTGCTGGTCAGCGCCTGCCTGCTGGGGCAGGCGGTGCGCCACGACGGAAGCGACAAGGGCAGCGACCATCCGGTGTTGCAGGCCTGGCGGCAGCAAGGCCGCGTGCTGCCCCTGTGCCCCGAAGTCGCTGGCGGGCTGCCCGTGCCGCGGCTGCCTGCCGAGATCGAGGCCAGCGCCGGCGGGGCTGCCGTGCGGGCCGGTGTGGCACGCGTGCGCGACCTCCGTGGTGGCGATGTCACGGCGGCCTTCGAACGCGGCGCAGAGGCCGCGCTGGCCCTCGTGCGGCAGCACGGCGTGCGCGTGGCGGTGCTGAAGGCGGGCAGCCCCTCCTGCGGCAGTGCCTGGACCTACGACGGCAGCTTCAGCGGCGCGCGCGTGCCTTTGCCGGGTGTCACCACGGCCGCCTTGCTGTCCGCTGGCGTGCGTGTCTTCAGCGAAGAGGAATGGGCCGCCGCGGCGCAGGCCGACGTGGAAGACCTGCCGCCCTGAAACGGGCCGAAGGCCTCGGGCTGCCGTGCGGCCTCAGGGCTTCACGACCTCGTTGATCTCGACCACGAGCCCTTGCGTCTGGTTGGCGACAGCAGGCGACTGGCCGCTCAGGTCGCCCGGCGCGGGTGCGGCCTGGCCGCTTTTGCTGACCCGGGCGGTCACCACCACCTGCGCAAAGGCCGAGAGCTTCATCGCCGGCGACATCGCCAGGCTGTCGTCGAGCCGGAAGCTGACCGGCAGGTCCTTCACCTGGTAGCGCAGAATGGCCAGCGGCATGCGCGCACCCTCCGCCGGGCGCGCGAAGACGAAGACGACATCCTCGGGGCGCGCTTGCGCGGCCAGGGCGGGTGCCAGCCTCACGGTGCCCGTGATCACGGCGCCGGAGGCTGCTGCCGAAGCCGAACCTGGCGTGGCCGCAGCGATGCCTGGGGCAGGCGCAGCCGCCGCGGCGACCCGTGGGCCAGGCGGCAGGCCGGCCAGGCTGCGCGCCTCGTCGATGCTGCTCTGCAACTGCGGCAGGAAGCTGCTGTCGGGCGGCGACACGCTGGCCAGCCGCTCCCAGCGCTGCACCGCGAGCTTGTAGTCCTTGCGGTTGAAGGCGGCCGTGCCCGAAAGCGCGAGACCCTTGCCGTTGTCGGGGTCGGACTTCAGTGCCCGCTCCACCAGCGCGAGCGGCTCGCCTTCGAGCACGCGGCCGTTGCTCATGGCCAGCGCGTCGGCCCAGTCCACCAGCAGGCTGGGGTCGTCGCCGACGATGGCCACCGCCTTGGCAAAGGCCGGTACGGCATCGGCATGGCGCCCCAGGCGCACGTAGGAGCGTGCCAGCAGGCCCCAGCCTTCGGCGTTGCCGGGTTCCTCTTTCATGCGCGCGGCGAGCTTGTCGACCGCGGCGATGAATTCCTGTTCAGTGAGCTGCGGGGCCGCGGCCGCTGCGGGGCTGGCCGACCCCGGCGCACCCGCGCTGGGCAGGCCGGGCGAGCCGAACACGGCATAGCCCGCCACCGCCAGCGCCAGCACAGCCGCCACGCTACCGCCCACCAGCCGGCGCGAAGGGCGCTCGGGCGCTGGGCCGGCCACCATCACGTGATCGAGCAGCTGGCGCTCCAGCGGGGTGCGGGCCTCGGCATAGGCCTCGGCGCTGAGTGTGCCCTCGTCGTGCAGCGTCTTGAGCTGTTGCAAGCGCTGGCGAAGGGTGTCGATCGGTGCGTTCATCAGGAGCGCGCCTTGGGCGCGGCGTCGGGGTCGTCTTCATCGGCCTCGAAGGCCTCGGGTGCCAGGCGGGCGCGGTGGCGCAGCACCAGCCACAGGCCCATCAGGCCGCCCACCAGCAGCACGGCAGGGCCGAACCAGAGCAGGGCCGTGGTGGGCTTGACCGGCGGGCGGTACAGCACGAAGTCGCCGTAGCGCGCGGTCATGTAATCGAGGATCTCGCGCTCGCTGCGGCCCTGGCGCAACATCTCTCGCACCTGGTTGCGCAGGTCCACGGCCAGATCGGCATGGCTGGCGGCGATTGTCTCGTTCTGGCACACGAGGCAGCGCAGTTCCGCGGCGATGGCCAGCACGCGCTTCTCCAGTGCAGGGTCTGCGCTGGCCTCTTGCGCGAGCTTGCCCGGCGCAGGGCCCGCGGACGGCTGCGCCAGCGCGGTGGCGGCGGGCCCCAGGCACGCCGCCACCAGGGTGGCGGCCCCGAGGGCCGCCTGCATCCACTTACGCATTGAGTTCCTTGACCAGCGGCAGGATGCGCTCGCGCAGCACCTGCGGCGTGAGCGGCCCGATGTGCTTGAAGCGCACCACGCCCTGCTTGTCGATGACGAAGGTTTCAGGCACGCCGTAGACGCCCCAGTCGATGCCCACCTTGCCCTGCAGGTCGCTCACGGTCGCCGTGTAGGGGTTGCCATAGCGGCCCAGCCAGGCGATGGCGTCGCCGGGCTTGTCCTTGTAGTTCAGGCCGTAGAGCGGCACCACGCGCTGCCGCGCGAACTCCACCAGCAACGGGTGCTCTTCACGGCAGGGCACGCACCACGAGGCCCAGACGTTGAGCACCCACACCTTGCCGGCCAGATCCTGGCGGCTCAAGGCCTGCTTGGCGTCGTCCAGCCGCGGCAGGGTGAAGTCGGGCGCGGGCTTGCCGATCAGCGGCGAAGGCACCTCGCGCGGATTCAAGCTCAGGCCGACCCCCAGGAAGCCCAGCAGCACGACGAAGGCGCCCAGCGGTGCCAGGTAGTGCCAACGCTTCATGCCGAGGCCGCCCCGGCGGCTGGCGCGCCTGCGGTCTGCTCGCGGCGTGCCGTGCGGTAGCGGCGGTCGGCCGCGGCCAGCACGCCGCCCAGGGCCATCAGCACGCATCCACCCCAGATCCAGGTGACGAAGGGCTTGTAGTAGAGCCGCACCACCCAGGCTGTGCCCTGTGTGGCCTGGCCCAGCGAGACGTAGATGTCGCCCATCGGCCGGCTGCGGATGGCGGCTTCGGTCATGGGGTTCTGCTGCACGCGATAGACACGCTTCTCCGGGCGCAACTGCGCCAGTTCCTTGCCGTTCTTGCTGAGCACGACGAGGCCCTGTGCGGCCCGGTAGTTCGGGCCTTCGACATCACGCACCCCCTGGAAGGTGAAGGTGTAGCCGGCGATCTCGGCGCTTTGCCCGACGTCCATGTTCAGGTCGCGCTCCACCTCGTAGGTGCGCACCATGGTGACGCCGATGATGAAGACGCCGATGCCCAGGTGCGCCAGCATCATGCCCTTCATCGCCCGCGGGATCTGGTTGAAGCGGTGCAGCAGCGACCCTTGCACGCCACCCGCCGGGCGCACCCGCTCCCAGAGGTCGGTGGCCACCGAAGCGAAGACCCAGAAGCCCATCACCAGGCCCAGTCCGCCCAGCCAGGAGATGCGGCCTTCGGCGAGTTCGGCCCCCACCGCGCACAGCACGGCCACCACGGCCGCCCAGCGCAGGCGCTTGGCGAGGTCGGGCAGTTCGGCGTTCTTCCAGCGGGCGAGGGTGCCCACGCCCATCAGGAACACCAGCGGCGCCATCAGCGGCACGAACACGGTGTCGAAGTAGGGCGGGCCGACCGAGATTTTGCCGAGGTTCAGCGCGTCCAGCAGCAATGGGTAGAGCGTGCCAAGCAGCACCGCGGCCGTGGCCACCACGAGCAGCACGTTGTTGGCGAGCAGAAAGCCTTCACGCGAGACCGGGGCGAAGCGCGCGCCCAGGCCCACCTTGGGCGCACGCCAGGCGTAAAGCGCCAGCGAGGCACCGATCACCACCGCCAGGAAGGCCAGGATGAAGAGGCCGCGCTTGGGGTCGGTGGCGAAGGCGTGCACCGAGGACAGCACCCCCGAGCGCACAAGGAAGGTGCCCAGCAGGCTCAGCGAGAAGGCCGAGATCGCCAGCAGCACCGTCCACGCCTTGAAGGCGCCGCGCTTTTCCGTCACGGCCAGCGAGTGGATCAGCGCCGTGCCCACCAGCCAGGGCATGAAGCTGGCATTTTCCACCGGATCCCAGAACCACCAGCCACCCCAGCCGAGCTCGTAATAGGCCCACCAGCTGCCCAGCGCGATGCCCAGCGTGAGGAAGATCCAGGCGGCGGTGGTCCAGGGCCTCGTCCAGCGCGCCCATTGCGCATCGAGGTTGCCGCCGATCAGCGCCGCCACGGCGAAGGCGAAGGCCACCGAGAAGCCCACGTAGCCCATGTAGAGCATGGGCGGGTGGAAGATCATGCCCGGGTCCTGCAGCAGCGGGTTCAGGTCGCGGCCGTCAGGTGGTGCCGGGTTCAGCCGATCGAAGGGGTTGGAAGTGACCAGCGTGAAGAGCAGGAAGCCCACCGTCAGCCAGCCCATCACGGCCAGGATGCGAGCCAGCACGGGCAGTGGCAGGCGCTCGCTGAACTGGGCCACCGCGAGCATCCAGCCGACCTGCATCACCAGCCACAGCAGCATCGATCCTTCATGGCCGCCCCACACGGCGGCCATGCGGAAGTGCAGGGGCAGTTCGCTGTTGGAGTTCTGCGCGACATAGAGCACCGAGAAATCGTGCTCGACAAAGGCCCAGGTCAGCGCCAGATAGGGCAGCAGCACCAGCAGGAACAGCCATTGCGTGGCCGGCCGCGCGAGAGCCATCCAGTCGTTGCGGCCCTTCTGCGCCCCGACCAGCGGCACGGTGCCGATCACCAGCGACAGCCCCAGCGCCAGCCACAGGACGAAGTGGCCGAGTTCCGGAATCATTGCGGGGCTCCCTTTCCGTAGGTCGTCTGGCCCTGCGTCTGGCTGCCGCTGCCGGGGTTGGCGCCCTTGTAGAGCGTCTGGCTCATCTGCTTGTGGTCGCCGGTCTGCGCGTTCTTCAGGGCCTCGGCGGCTTCGGGCGGCATGTAGTTTTCGTCGTGCTTGGCCAGCACCTCGCGCGCCTCGAACACGCCCTCGCGCAGTTGGCCTTGGGCCACCACGCCTTTGCCTTCCTTGAACAGGTCAGGCAGGATGCCGGTGTAGCGCACGGGCACCTTTTGCGCGGTGTCGGTGATGACGAACTGCACCAGGGTGCCGTCCACCTTGACCGAGCCTTCTTCGACCAGGCCGCCCACGCGGAAGGTGCGTGCCGTCGGTGCCTCTTTCGCGGCCACCTGCGTGGGCGAATAGAAGAACACGAGGTTGCTCTCGAAGGCGTTGAGCACCAGGGCCACGACGATGCCGGCGGCGGAGACCAGGCCGCCGATCGCGGCCAGCTTCTTGTGGCGGGGTTTCATGTCATCTCCTCGGTCTCGGTGGCCGCGCGCTCGGCGTCGCGCAGCGCTTGCCGGTGGCGCGCGCGCGCCAGCAGGGGCTCGGCCAGCATGCACACGGCGCACACCGCATAGCTTGTCCAGACGAAAAATCCGTAGCCGCCCATGTGGAAGAACTCGGCGGCGCTGTTCCAGTTCATCGTGCGATTCTCCCCCGGGCGAGGGCGGCCACCCATCCGGCATGGGCTTCACGCTCCAGCGTCATCGCCCGCGCCCGCATGAACACCACCGCAAAGGCATAGGCCCAGCAGGCCACCGTCATCAGCAGCATGCCCGTGAGCATGGTGCTGGCCATCTTCGGCGCGGCGGTCATGCTGATGGTGGCGCCCTGGTGCAGCGTGTTCCACCACTTCACCGAGAAATAGATGATGGGCACGTTGATGCTGCCCACCAGGGCCAGCAGCGCGCCGGCCTGGTCTGCGCGGCGCACGTCGTCGATGGCATTGACGAGGGCGATGTAGCCCAGATAGAGGAACAGCAGGATCAACTCGGTGGTCAGGCGGGCATCCCACACCCAGTAAGTGCCCCATGTAGGTTTGCCCCAGACCGCGCCGGTCCATAGTGCAAGAAACGTGAACATCGCGCCCGTGGGGGCTATCGCACGCGCCAGCACCGAGGCCATGCGGGCGTTGAAGGCCCAGCCGATGCCGGCCCAGAAGGCCATCACGAGGTAGAGCACCATCGACATCCAGGCTGCAGGCACGTGGATGTAGATGATCCGGTAGGCGTCACCCTGGGTGGCGTCTGTGGGAGCGACGAAGAAGCCCACGTACAGGCCGGCAGCGGCAAAACCGATGCAGACCACCCAGCACAACGGCACGAGCCAACCTGCCAGCGCATAGAAGCGCGACGGGGCGGCGAAGGTGAAGAAGCGAAAGCCGGGGGCGCTTTTGGGGGCAGGGGCGTCGGTCACGCTCGAATCCTCGTACAGAAGGGTCTCATTCGGTGGAAATGCGCAGCGCCGCAGCGATGGCCATCGGGGCGCCCACTGCCGTGGTGATCAGCAGGGCGGCCAGCAAGGAGAAGTGTCCGCGGGCCGACATGCCGGCTTCCACCATGCCCACCGCACCTGCGCCGAAGATGAGCGCCGGTATGGCCAGCGGCAGCACGATCAGGATGAGCAGCATGCCGCCGCTGCGCAGGCCCAGCGTCAGTGCCGCGCCGAGACCGCCAAGCAGGCTCAGGATGGGCGTGCCCAGCGCGAGGCCCGCCAGCAAAGCCAGCACCGCGTCGGCCGACATGCCGAAAAGCAGGCCGACGAGCGGCGTCGCGACGATGAGCGGCAGCCCCGTCAGCAGCCAGTGGGCGCCGCACTTGGCTGCGGCCACGGCGAGGGCCGATGTGGGTGCCAGCAGCATCTGTTCCAGCGAGCCGTCGGCGTGGTCAGCCGCAAAAAGCGAGCCCACCGACAGCATGCTGGCGAGCAGCGCGCACACCCACACGATGCCTGGCGCGATGTTGCGCAGCATGCCTGGCTCAGGACCTACGCCCAAAGGAAAAAGGCTGATGGCCACCATGAAGAAGGCCAGGGGCAGCAGGGCATCGACGCGGCGGCGAGAAGCCAGCTTCAGATCGCGCAAGAGCACGGCCGTGAACACCGCGCGGGCTGAGACTTCCTGGGCTGCAGGCGCCAGGGCGGACAACGGTGAGGCGGGTGGCGTCATCTCGACTTCCCGGATCAGGCAGGCCGGCGCCGCGGCACGGCCGCGTCGAGATCGAGCACTGCAGGCACAGGGCTGGTAAGGCTAAGCGCCTGGTGGCTGGTGAGCAGCACGCAGCCGCCGCGGGCAGCGTGCTCGCTGATCACCGAGTTCAGTGCGGCAATGCCCTCGACGTCCAGTGCGTCGAAGGGCTCGTCCAGCAGCCACAAGGGGCTGTCTCGATGAAGAGCCAGCCGTGCCAAGGCCACGCGGCGGCGCTGGCCCTGGCTGAGGGTGCGCACGGGAGCGTACCGACGGTCGGCGATACCCATGCGCTGCAGGGCCAGGTGCAAAGGCGCCTCCGCAGAAGGGAGGCCGTGCAACTGCGCGAGGAAGCGCAGGGCCTCCGTCACGCTGAGGTCGTCCTTCAGAGCGTTCTGGTGGCCGATGTAGACCAGATGGCGTCGCCAGGCTGCGCCGCCTTCGTGCGGTGAACGCCCCGCAATCCGGATTGCACCGGCGGCAGGCGTCGAGAGACCTGCGAGCAGGCGCAGCAGGCTGGTCTTGCCGCGTCCATTGCGGCCGCGCAGCCACGTGACGGACCCAGGCGCGAGTTCGATCGCCAGGTTGGCAATCAGGGTGCGATCGCCACGTTGCACGGCCAAGCCCTCGGTCTGCAGCACCCAGCCCGCCTGGGACGGATGTTGTTCGGCGAAGCCTTCGTTTTGGAGGGACTGCAAGGTCGGGACGGTGCCTGGTGGAGAGGGGACGGCAGCGAGAGCGTGGGGCTCAGCGCAGAGCCGGCTGAACGCCGCACCTCAGTTTAAGGGGCCGAACTGCAGTCAGCCTTGCAAGCCAGCCTGGGCGGAACCAGAGCGTGGTCAATGCGGTTGGCAGATCGCCTGCGACATGGATGCGCTGGCTGTGCGAGCCATTGGTACACGACCAACTGAGGGCATCTCAGCAGTGGCACGCCTCCGCTGTGGCCCAGGCTCGCGTCGCATCGATGGCGGCATCGGGAACGCGCCAGCGTGGCGAGGTGAGTCCTGAGGCAGTTTGACCAGGCGCGCTGGTAATGACTAGCTGGTCGACGCGCGCATGTGCTACAGTCGAAGGCTTCGCTGTTCGCTAAGCTGCTTTTTGACGCGGTGGATGTGTGCGGTGAAGGCGGGCTGAAGAGGCTTGACGGTGCTGAAAAAAGCGTGTCATAATCTTTGGCTCTGCTGACGAAGTTTGGTGCTGCGGTTCGGATGGATTGCAAGCAAAGCGAATCAGCAAAAAAGCAG
>NZ_SACR01000005.1 GCF_004016505.1 Rubrivivax rivuli
GCGCCGCAGGGTCGGTGTCGCAAATCGCAACCAGCTCGGACCGCTCCGAGTGCTTCGTGATGGACTCGAAGTGGTTCTGCGCAATGCGGCCGCAACCAATGACCGCAAAGCGGACCTTGCGGTCGGTGATGGGTGGACGTGTGAGGTGCATGGTGATGGGCAGGAGTGGAAGCGGCTGATGCCGACGGAGTCGGATTCGTCGTGGGCCTGGAGCGACATCGGTTCGAACGGCTGCCACCCGACCCCGCACGGCCAGCGCCGGCACGCGGGGGCAACTGCACCATCGAGAGCAGCAGGTCGTTCAGGGTGTGTCGGGTCTCCCCGAAAGTTCTTGCTTGAGTTCGGCAATCTCGCGCTGGAGCCGTTCGAACTCAGCTTCTCGGCGCGACAGGAAACTGCGTGTCAATTGAATCTTGGCTTTCAGCCCGGCAGGCGTCAGCAGGTAGGCATAGGCCAGCTTGTTGCCGCTGCGGCGGAAGTTGTTCACCTTGACCCACCCTTTCTCCAGCAGCGCCTTCAGGAGGTAGTGGGTTTTCCCCAGACTGACATCGAGTACGGCGGCCAGTTCGCGCTGGGAATACTCTGGGTGGCGCTCCAAAAGCCGCAGCAGCGCCAGGTGAGCGTCTGCGCTGCTGCCGATGGACTCTTGAACGGAAGTCTTTTCGACCGGTCCTTGTTCATTCATTGAACGCAGAGTGTCTCACGGGGAGCCCTGCCGCGGCAAGTGGTCGCTGTCAGTTCGCGGTTGCCCGTGGCTTCAAGCGCCACGCCTGCCGCAAGGCTGCCCACGCCGTGCGTGACTCGGCGCCCTGGTCCTGGTCGAGCAGGATGTATCGGCGACCGATGACGAACAGCGTCGAGACCAGCAGCGCTGCCAGTGTCGCGCCGAGAACGATCCTTGCCCGGGATGGCTTCGACTTGTAATCGGGGGGCACGGCGGTGTCGATCTGCTGCAGCAGTGGGCCTTCCTTGGCTTCGTCCAGTTTCGCCAACTCGAACTGGCGAACCATGGCTTCCAGCAGCGTCTCCTGGATCTTCAGTTCGCGCCTGGCCCGAACGTAGGCGAGGGCCGCATCGGGAATCTTGCTCATGGTCATGTCCAGTGGACCCGACGCGGCCTGGCTCCGTGAGCTTTCCAGGCGGGCAAGTTCGGCCCGCAGCGCATTGATCTCGGCGTTCAGCCGGATCACTTCGGGGTTCTGCTCGGTCGAACTGTTGCGCAGCACTCTGAGTTGCACTTCGCGCTCGCCGATCAACCCGCGTATCTGCGAGGCGCCCGTCACCAGGGCCTCGGCCTGCTTGTCCAACACGAACACGCCAGACTGCTTCTGCACGCGCTGCAATTCAGCTTCGGCCTTGACGAGGTTTTCCTTCGATTCCTTGAGTTGCTGTTCGAAGAAAACTCTGCGCTGCTGTGCCTCGCTGATGGCGAGTCTGGCGAGGACCTTGGACAATTCCCCCACGTGGGCATTCGCAAGTTCCGCCGCGAACTTCGCATCTTTGTCGTCTACCTCCACGGTGATGACGCCCGTTTTCTTGTCGGAGCTCACGCGCACGTATTGCGGCAGCACCCTGCGAAGGATCTCGTTGGTGGGCACCTCGTACCGGGCCTTCAGACCAAAGCGTTCATCCAGTGCCCGGGTCACGCTCTCGCTCTTCAGCAACGCGACATAAAGCTCTTCCGAGGATTTGGCGCCAAGACCGCCTGCCAGACCGCCCAGCGAACCCAGCGCCGCGAGGGCAGCGGCCGAGCCGCTGGATTGCTGTGATGTCGGGGGCAAAAGGCTCGTTCGTGCCGAAAAGACGGGCGGAAGCAACAAGGCGTAGATCAGCGCAGCCGCCGCGACGGCAAGCGTGGCGCCTGCGATCAGGAACTTGCCTTCACCGAGCCAGGTCAGGACGTCGATGAAGCTCATAGAGGCGCCCTCGTCGCCGTCTGCTTCAAGCGCCTGCGCCGCGGCCAGCGGGTGTGGGGAGGTAGTCATGGCTTCTTCGGCGGAAGGTCAGCGACGCAAGGTCTGGATGGCTGCTGCGCCAAGACCGAACTGCGAGAAGATCTGCGACCAGTCCTTGAGATTCCGCACGAGCGCCCGTCCCCAGGTCTCGAAATCGAGTTGGTTCGGCACCACCACTGCATCGCCTGGGTACAGCGGTTGCGACTGCAGCCCGCCCCCGAGACCGAAGAGGCCGCGCTGGTCGTTGGCATGGGTGACCGTACCGTCGGCGCGCAGGATGAACATGTTCGATATCTCGGCGCCTTCATCAAGACCGGCCAGCTTGATGTAGTCGCCCGCCGTGCGCCCGGGCTTCCACAGGAAGGCGTTGTTGTTGACCACCGCACCCGCCACGGTGACGAAGCCGGGGCGAGACGGGATCACCACGCGGTCGCCATGCTCCAACGGCACCTCCGGCAGTTCATCCAGCTTCGCCACCGAAGGGGCGAGTTCGAGAGCGATGCGGCCGTTGGGCTGGATGCGAGTCAACCGAGAGATCTGGGCCTGCGTCGCCGCGTTGCTGACGGCCAGATCGTTGGCGGCGCTGCTGTCATCTCTGCGGTTGGCAGACGCCCTGGCGGCCTGCGTCGCCGCCAGAGACTCCAAACGTGCCAGCGCCGCCGTGAGGTTGTCTCTCTGCTGCTGGCGGGTCTGCTCACGGCTGAGTTCCAGCCCGTAGATGTAGGCCTGCGGCGTGAAACCGCCT
Source organism: Rubrivivax rivuli (assembly GCF_004016505.1). Lineage (GTDB taxonomy): Bacteria > Pseudomonadota > Gammaproteobacteria > Burkholderiales > Burkholderiaceae_C > Rubrivivax > Rubrivivax rivuli. Next base: position 2,701 of record NZ_SACR01000005.1, read on the forward strand.
GTGCGCGCAATCAGCTCCTTCAGAGTCTCACCTGGCAGGAGTTGGTACACCCCAGGCGCTGCCACTTCACCCTCTACCGATACCAGCCGGGTTTGGCGGGCCAACGGGACACGGATTTCTTTCTGGCTGTAGACCGTGACCACGTCGCCTGCCAGCAGTTCAATATTCTGGGCGGCGTCCCGCTGCAGCACCGCGGCGCCCAGATTGAACGGGATCACCTGGGTCGTCAGGTCGCGCTGGTTCAGCCGCTCGATGACGGCATAACTCCAGTTCAGCTCATCGAAGAGCGCGGCGGGCGCCACCTTGGTCGAAGACGATGCGTGCCCCTGCTCGACCTCGAGCAACTGCACAAGGAGGTTCTTGCGGCGGTAGAAATCCGGCGTGATGAGCGCATCCTTGTCCGGGATCAGATCCAGGATGCGCATGCCAGCCCGCCATGGAAAACGCAGGGGTTGCGCCACATGGCCCTTGAGCGTGACCGCATTCGCGAATTCCGGCGAAATGGCCAGCAGGGCGAGCACGTCTCCGTCGCGGAGTGGTTTCTGGAGCCCTTCCTCGTCCAGCTTGAACTCTTCGACGAAGCGCTTGGCGCGCGCCTGGCGGGGATCGATGCGTTCCAGGTGCACGCGCTGACGGTTGGCCAAGACCGAGGCACCCCCCGAGTAGGCCAGCACGTCGCGAACCGTTTCCTGTGCAGACTTGAGCTCGAAGATGGCCGCACTGTCGGTAGCGCCGGTCAGGGCCACACGCGGGCCCACCGGATGGAAGACCACGACGTCGCCGGCTACCAACTGGAGGTCTCGGGATTTGTCGCCGTTCACCAGGAAGTCGTAGACGTCGAGCACCGTCACGATCCGGCCGTCGCGCCTGAGGCTGATCTTGCGCATCGACCCCGCGCTCGAAGGTCCCCCCGCGGCCACGACAGCGGACAACAAGCTCGCTTGGCTGGGCAACGTGTAGACGCCGGGCTTGACGGTCGGACCCACGACGAACACCTTGATGCCACGCAACTGGCCCAGCGCCACGTTGAGGCTGAAGTTCTTGAATAGGCGACCGATCTGCGCACGAAGATGGTTCTCGAGCGCCGAAGCCTTGACGCCGGCCACCGAGAAGCTCCCCACCCTCGGGAGGTTCAGAAGTCCGTTGCGGTCAACCGTGGCGCGGTAGTCCAGCTCGATGGACCCCCAGGCCCTGATGACAATCTCATCACCCGTCGAAACCACATAGTCGGCGCTGACAGGCACGTTGTCCACGGGAGCGAAGGAGTCCGCTGCTTCTGCGAAGAAGTTCGAGCCGAACACCGGGAGCTGCCGGCCCGTTGCGATCTCTACGAAACGCTGAAACTCGCTGCGCATCGCAGGCGTCTGGGTTGGCTGGCGTTGCGTCGTGCCAACCTCGGACGCCGGCGTCGAGCGTGCCGGGCTTGGCGGCTCAGACCGTTCCGCGTCCGAGCGGCGCGAAGCCGGCGGCGCAGTGCCAGGAGCGCCGGTTGCGGCGCCAGCCTTGGCTGCAGTCTCCCGGCTGCCAGGCACAACCAAGGTGCCCGAGTCGGCCTGAGCGGCGTGGACACTGTGCGGCAGCAAAAGCGCCGCCAGCAGCACCAACGCGAAAGGGATGGTTAACAAGCCGTATGAGCGGCAAGAGAAGGAAGCTGTCATGGGGTGTCGGGCGCCAGCGTGCGGACGATGATCACGAGCGCCGTCGTGGAAGCGCGTGCCCGTTCGAGTGCAGCCCGAGATGGTAGCTGAAGCGGCTTGCCACCCTGGGAGCCCGGGGCCTGAGGCGCCAGCCACGCTGGCACGACATGCGGCAGCCCTGATAATGCAGCTCATGACGACCCCTTCTGCATCGGTGGGCGACGGCGAGGCCGCCGGCCAAGCCACGCCGGCGCTGTTCAACACCCTCCCCCTCGACCCCAAGCTCCTCCGAGCCGTGGCCGACAGCGGCTACGTGGCTATGACGCCCATCCAGGCCAAGGCCATCCCCATCGTGCTGGAAGGCCGGGACGTGATGGGGGCGGCGCAGACGGGCACCGGCAAGACCGCAGCCTTCACCATCCCGCTGCTGCAGAAGATGCTGCGGCACGAAAACGCCAGCATGTCGCCGGCCCGCCACCCCGTGCGGGCGCTGGTGCTGGCGCCCACGCGTGAGCTGGCGGACCAGGTGGCCAACAACGTCAAGAACTACGCCAAGCACACCAACCTGCGCTCGGCGGTGGTGTTCGGCGGCGTCGACATGAAGCCGCAGACGCTGCAGCTGAAAGCCGGCGTCGAGGTGCTGATCGCCACCCCCGGCCGCCTGCTCGACCACATCGAGGCCAAGAGCGCCGTGCTCAACCAGGTCGAGTACGTGGTGCTCGACGAAGCCGACCGCATGCTCGACATCGGCTTCCTGCCCGACCTGCAGCGCATCCTGTCCTACCTGCCGAAGGCCGGCCGGCAGACGCTGTTGTTCTCGGCCACCTTCTCGCCCGAGATCAAGAAGCTGGCCAACAGCTATTTGCAAGACCCGGTGCTGGTGGAGGTGGCGCGGCCCAACGCCACGGCCTCCACGGTCGAGCAGCGTTTTTACGCCACCAACGACGACGACAAGCGCGCCGTCATCCGCCAGATCATCCGCCAGCGCGCGCTCACGCAGGCCATCGTCTTCGTGAATTCGAAGCTGGGCGCCGCGCGTTTGGCGCGTTCCTTCGAACGCGACGGCTTGCGCACCCAGGCGCTGCATGGCGACAAGAGCCAGGACGAACGCCTGAAGGCCCTGGCGGCCTTCAAGGCGGGCGAGGTCGACCTGCTGGTGGCTACCGACGTGGCTGCGCGCGGCCTGGACATCACGGACCTGCCGGCCGTCTTCAACTTCGATGTGCCCTTCCACGCGGAGGACTACGTTCATCGCATCGGCCGAACCGGCCGTGCCGGTGCTTCGGGTCTGGCCGTCACGCTCGTCACGCGCGACGACACGCGCCAGGTGGGCGAGATCGAAAAGCTGATCAAGAAGCGGCTCGACATCGAGCCATTCGAGTTGGAAGACGACCGCGTGCGCCGGCCACGCCGCGACGACAGCGAAGAGCGAGCCCCCCGCGAGCAGGCTGAGGCGCCGACGGCTGTGCCCCGCACCGAAGCCCCGCGGCGCCCGGCGCCTGCGTCACGCGACCCCTTCTTCGACAAGCCCTACGAACCCCCCGCGCGCAGCGAGCCGCCCGCCTGGGAGGTCGCCCCCAAGGCCGCGGTGCCTGCCACCCTGCGCCCGGGGCCGGGTCTGTCGCCCAACATCCGGCCGAAGAAGAAAGTGGCAGCGCTGCTCGGCGGCAGCCGCTGATCTCCCTCGCCGTCGGCCGGCACTTCAGCCGGCCAGCAAGGCGAACACGGCGGGCCAGCGCTCGGGCATCTGTGGCGGCTGCTGCCGCCAGCGCGCCACGGTCTCGGTTCTGCACCAGCCCCCAGCCAGTGTCAGGCCGCAGGCGATGCTGACACGGGTGCCCGGCTGCAGCGCGGCCAGCAAGGCGGCCAGCAACGCAGCGTTGCGGTAGGGCGTCTCGATCATCAGCTGCGTCTGCTGCTGGCGGCGTGAGAGGGCCTCCAGTTCCTTGATGCGTGTGGCCCGCGGGCCGGCGTCTTGCGGCAGGTAGCCAACAAACGCGAAGCTCTGCCCGTTCAGCCCGCTGGCCGCCAGGGCCAGCAGCAGCGAACTGGCGCCGGCCAGCGGCAGCACCGGCACACCGGCCTCATGAGCCGCCTGCACCAGTGCGGCACCCGGGTCGGCCACGGCGGGCAGGCCGGCTTCCGAGAGCAGCCCCAGGTCGTGCCCGGCCAGCGCCGGCTGCAGCAGGGTGCGCCACTCGGCCGCAGGCACGGTCTCGCGGCTGCCCTTGCGGGGGCGGGGCAGTTCGGTGATGTGCAAGGCCTGCAGCGGCGCAGCCAGCGGCACCAGTGCGCCAACGCGTTTGAGAAAGGCGCGCGTGCTGCGGGCGTCTTCGGCGGCCCAGTACGTCAGGGCCGCCGCCTGGCGGATCACGCCTTCGGGCAGCACCTCGCGCAGGTCCACCTCGTCGGCACCCAGGTCCAGGGTGTTGGGCACCAGCAGCAGGCGCCCTGTTGACGGGGGCGCTGTCATGGCAGCAGCGGGTCCAAGCCCGCGCGGCGCAGCATCTGGCAGGTGCGGATCAGCGGCAGGCCGATCAAGGCCGTGGGGTCGTCGCTCTCGATGGCGTCGAGCAGGGCAATGCCCAGGGTCTCGCACTTGGCGCTGCCGGCGCAGTCGTAGGGCTGGTCCAAGCGCAGGTAGTGCTCGATCTCCGCCCGGGCCAGCGGGCGAAACTGCACCGTCACGGCGGCCAGCTGGGCTTCGGCGTGGCCGGTGCTGGCGCGCACCACGGCCAGCGCCGTCTGGAACACCACCCGCTGCCCGCTCAGGCGCTGCAGCTGCAGCACGGCACGTTCATGGGTGCCGGGTTTGCCGATGGCTTCACCGTGCAGGTCGGCCACCTGGTCGGCGCCGATCACCAACGCTTCCGGGTGCTGTGCCGCCACCGCCTGGGCCTTGGCCAGCGCCAGGCGCAAGGCCAGCGCGGCCGGGGTTTCGCCGGGCTGCGGGGTTTCGTCGACCTGGGGCGCCACACAGGTGTAGGGCAGGCGCAGGCGGTCCAGCAGCTCGCGGCGGTAGCGCGAGGTGGAGCCGAGGATGAGCGGGGGGCTGGCTGACAGGCTGGGCATGCGCTGATTGTCGGCGGAGCCTGCTCGCGGCCGGCGGCCCCTCGCTACACTGCCGCGCCGGCCTGTGGGCCGCCTGCTGCGCCTGCCCGCGCTTGCCCCGAGATGAAAGAACGAGCCTTCGACCCCCGCGCGCTGGACGTGCCCGCCCTGTGCAAGGCCGGCGCCCGGCTTGAAGGCCAGTGGCCGCTGATGGGCATGGAGCGCCTGGCCGCCGGCTTCAGCGCCGCCTCGGATGGTGCTGCGGTCTGGTCGGCCACCGGCACCCTCGTGCCCGTGGCCGGCGGCGAGCCCGAGATGTGGCTGGAACTGGAAGCCAGGGCCGACGTGTCCCTGCTGTGCCAGCGCTGCCTGCAGGCCATGACGCAAGGGCTGGATGTGGAGCGCCGCTTCCGTTTCGTGCGCAGCGAGGACGAGGCTCTGCGCCTGGACGAGGAGAGCGAGGACGACGTGCTGGTGCTGCCGGCGCGCCTGGACCTGCACGAACTGCTGGAAGACGAGCTCATCCTCGCGCAGCCCATCGTGCCGCGGCACGAGGTCTGCCCCGAACCGCTGCCCATGCCGGCCGCAGACCCGGTGGAAGAAGACGAGCCGGCGCCGCACCCCTTCGCCGCGTTGGCGGCCTTGCGCGGCCGGGGCGGGCAGGGCGGCGGAGGCTGAGGACTGCTACAGATGCGTCGGCCGGTGCTATACTCGCGGGCTTTGCGGAAAGCGCTTGGCCCTTGCGGGCTGGGTTGCAGCATCTGCAAAGCTACCGTTTCAGCGTTCCACCGGCGGCCTGTTTCACCGGCGCCCTGCGGCCTACTGGCCACAGCGCCAGCGCCCTGAGGCGCCACCGCCACGCCACTTTCAGCGCATCGGCGCACGTTCTTGCAGTTCCGGCTGCCTGACGTGTTGCCCCCAGGAGAATTCCATGGCCGTTCAGCAGAACAAGAAGTCGCCTTCCAAGCGCGGCATGCACCGCTCGCACAACGCCGTTGCCGCCCCTGGCACCGCCGTCGAGCCCACCACCGGTGAAGTGCACCTGCGCCACCACATCAGCCCGACCGGCTTCTACCGCGGCCGCAAGGTCCTGAAGACCAAGGCCGACGCCTGATTCCGGATGCAGGCCGTGCATCGGTCTGCACCGCACCGCGCGCATGCCGATCATGCGGCGCGGCTTGCAACGGCTGGCCTGGGCGTGTCTTTGGTGACGCGCCGGCTTGGCTGAAGCCCTGAATCCTGCCGTGTCCACCCACAGCGCCTTCACGCCGCTGCCTTTGGTGCGCCTGTCCGTCGACTGCATGGGCGGCGACCACGGCGTGAGCATCACGCTGCCCGCCTGCCAGGCTTTCCTGCAGAGCCATCCTGACGCCGAACTGGTGCTGGTGGGCACGGCGGCTGCGCTCGAAGGGGCCCGCGGTTGGGCTCGCTGCACGCCCGTCCTTGCCACCGAAGTCGTCACCATGGACGACTCCGTGGAGGTGGCGCTGCGCAGGAAACGCGATTCCTCGATGCGCGTGGCCATCCAGCAGTTGAAGGCCGGCGCGCACGTCTGCGTTTCCGCCGGCAATACCGGCGCGCTCATGGCGGTGTCGCGCTACCTGCTGAAGACGCTGGACGGTGTGGACCGCCCCGCCATCGCCACCGTCATGCCCAACCGGCTGGACGGCTACACCACGGTGCTCGACCTCGGCGCCAACGTCGACTGCCAACCCGAGCACCTGCTGCAGTTCGCCGTGCTGGGCAGTGCCCTGGTCGCGGCCGTGGATGGCAAGGCCGAGCCCAGCGTGGGCTTGCTGAACATCGGCGAAGAAGCCATCAAGGGCAGCGAGACCATCAAGCGCGCGGGCGAACTGTTGCGCGCGGCGGGCGAGGGCGGCCACATCAACTTCCACGGCAACGTGGAGGGCAACGACATCTTCAAGGGCACGGTCGACATCGTCGTCTGTGATGGTTTCGTCGGCAACGTGCTGCTCAAGACCAGCGAGGGCTTGGCCTCGATGCTGGGCGACTTCATCAAGCAGGAATTCACCCGCACGCCGCTGAGCAAGCTGGTGGCCCTGGTGGCGATGCCCGTGCTGCAGCGTTTCAAGCACCGCGTGGACCACCGCCGCTACAACGGCGCAGCGCTTTTGGGTCTGCGTGGCCTGGTCTTCAAGAGCCACGGTTCGGCCGACGCCTACGCCTTCGAGCAGGCCCTGGCCCGGGCGTATGATGCCGCGCGGAACCGGCTGCTCGACCGCGTGCAAGACCGCATCGGCGACACCCTGCAGGCCGGTCTCGCCGCGCCGCCCACGGGCGACATCGCGCCGGAAACCGCTGCATGAACCCTCCGTCATCGCCTTCTGCCCAAGCTGTTTCCGGCACACGCTACGCCCGCATCACCGGCACCGGCAGCCACCTGCCGCCGCGCCGGCTGAGCAACGCCGACATGGCCGCCCTGCTGGCCGAGCGCGGGCTGGAAACCAGTGACGAGTGGATCGTCGAGCGCACCGGTATCCGCGCGCGCCATTTCGCGGCCGACGGCGTCAACGCCAGCGATCTGGCCTTGCCGGCCGCCCAGGCCGCGCTGCAGGCCGCCGGCCGCACCGCCGACGATGTCGACCTGATCATCGTGGCCACGTCCACGCCGGACATGGTCTTCCCGTCCACGGCCTGCATCCTGCAGCACAAGCTGGGTGCCAACGGCTGCGCGGCCTTTGACCTGCAGGCCGTCTGCTCGGGTTTTGTCTACGCGCTGACCGTGGCCGATTCGATGATCCGTGCCGGCGCCGCCAAGTGTGCGCTGGTGGTGGGCGCCGAGGTGTTCTCGCGCATCCTCGATTTCAACGACCGCACGACCTGCGTGCTCTTCGGCGATGGCGCCGGCGCCGTGGTGCTGGAAGCCAGCAGCGAGCCGGGCATCCTGGCCACCGACCTGCATGCCGATGGCAAGCACGTGGGCATCCTCTGCGTGCCGGGCACGGTGTCCGGCGGCTCGGTGCTGGGCGATCCGCTGCTCAAGATGGACGGCCAGGCGGTCTTCAAGCTGGCGGTGGGCGTGCTGGAGAGCGCCGCCCGCACCGTGCTGGAGAAAGCTGGCCGCACCGAGGCCGACCTCGACTGGCTCATCCCGCACCAGGCCAACATCCGCATCATGCAGGGCACGGCCAAGAAGCTGAAGATGCCGCTCGACAAGCTCGTGGTGACGGTCGACGAACACGGCAACACCTCGGCGGCCTCGGTGCCACTGGCGCTGGACAGTGCCGTGCGCAGCGGCCGCGTGAAACGCGGCGACACCGTCATGCTTGAAGGCGTGGGCGGTGGTTTCACCTGGGGTGCCGTGCTGCTCGATTTCTGAGCGCGCCCGCCGCAGGCCGCACTGAAGATTTCCAAGAACAAGATCAGAGACTCCCGATGCCTGCTTTTGCTTTCGTGTTCCCCGGCCAGGGCTCCCAGACGGTCGGCATGCTCGATGCCTGGGGCGACCACCCCGCGGTGCGCCAGACGCTGGAAGAAGCTTCCGCGGCACTGGGTGAAGACCTCGGCCGCCTGATCCACGAAGGCCCGGCCGAGGCCCTGGGCCTCACCACCAACACCCAGCCCGTGATGCTGGCCGCCGCCATCGCCTGCTACCGCGCCTGGCGCGCCGAAGGGGGCGCCGAGCCGGCTGCCGTGGCCGGGCATTCGCTGGGCGAATACAGCGCGCTGGTGGCTGCCGAGGCCTTGAGCCTGGCCGATGCGCTGCCGCTGGTGCGCTTCCGCGCGCAGGCCATGCAGCAGGCCGTGCCGGTGGGCGCGGGTGCGATGGCCGCCATCCTGGGCTTGGATGCGGCCCGCGTGGCCGAGGTCTGCACCAGGGTCGCCGCCGACAGTGGCGAGCCGGTCGAGCCCGCGAATTTCAACGACCCGAAGCAGACCGTCATCGCGGGCAGCAAAGCCGGCGTCGACGCTGCCTGCGCCGAACTCAAGGCAGCGGGTGCCAAGCGCGCGCTGCTGCTGCCGGTGTCGGCGCCTTTCCACTCGTCGCTGATGAAGCCAGCGGCCGAGGCGTTGCGCGAGAAGCTGGCCATCGTCGCGCTGAAGAGCCCGCGCTTCCCCGTGGTCAACAACATCGACGTGGCTGTGCAGACCGAGCCCGATGCCCTCCGCGAAGCGCTCTACCGCCAGGCCTTCGGCCCGGTGCGCTGGGTGGAAGTGACGCAGGCGCTGAAAGCGCGCGGCCTCACGCACATCATCGAGTGCGGCCCGGGCACGGTGCTCGCGGGCCTGGTCAAGCGCGTGGACGCCGAGATCGTCTCCGCCTCCCTCAACACGCCGGCTGGTTTGAAGGCCGTGCAGGAACTGCTGGCATGAGCGACACCCCCAACGCAGCCGGCCGGGTGGCCCTGGTCACCGGCGCCTCGCGCGGCATCGGCCGCGCCATTGCGATGACGCTGGCCAAGGCCGGCTTCCGCGTCACGGGCACCGCCACCACCGAGGCTGGCGCTGCCGCCATCAGCGAGGCGCTGGCGCCGCTGAGCGGGCAGGGCATCGTGCTCAACGTCACCGACGGCCCGGCGCTGGACGCCGCCATCGACACGCTGGTCAAGACCCAGGGCGGCCTGCACGTGCTCGTCAACAACGCCGGCATCACGCGCGACATGCTCTCGATGCGCATGAAGGACGACGAGTGGGACGCCGTGCACGACACCAACCTCAAGGCCGTGTTCCGCGCCTGCCGGGCGGCCACGCGGCCGATGATGAAGCAGCGCTACGGCCGCATCATCAACATCACCTCGGTGGTGGGCGCCATCGGCAACGCCGGCCAGGCCAACTACGCCGCGGCCAAGGCCGGCGTGGCAGGCCTCACGCGGGCGCTGGCGCGTGAACTCGGCAGCCGCAATGTCACGGTCAACTGCGTGGCGCCGGGTTTCATCGACACCGACATGACCCACGGCCTGCCCGAAGCCGCCAAGGCCGCGTTGCTGGCGCAGATCCCGCTGGGCCGCCTGGGCGCTGCCGACGAGATCGCGCAGGCGGTGGCCTTCCTCGCAGGCCCCGGCGCGGCCTACATCACCGGCACCGAACTGCACGTCAACGGCGGCATGCACATGGGCTGAGGCCTGGCGAGCAGCACTTTCTTTTCCCTCCCGCGGGCGATGGCCTGCGGGCCAGAAATCCGGTACGGGCCCCGCCGGTAGAATCGCGGGCTGTTTGAACCGACCCCACTCCCGGAGGAGTCATGAGCGATATCGAAGCACGCGTCAAGAAGATCATTGCCGAACAACTCGGCGTCCCTGAGTCCGACGTCACGAACGAGAAGGCCTTCGTGGCCGACCTCGGCGCCGACTCGCTCGACACCGTGGAGCTGGTGATGGCCCTCGAAGACGAGTTCGGCATCGAGATCCCGGACGAAGAAGCCGAGAAGATCACCACCGTGCAGCTGGCGATCGACTACGCCACCGGCCACCAGAAGGCCTGACATCCGCATGTCTCGGCGTCGCGTCGTCGTCACCGGCCTCGGGCTCGTCAGCCCGGTGGGCAATACCGTGGCTGAAGGCTGGTCGAACCTGGTGGCAGGCAAGAGTGGCATCGACCTCATCACGAAGTTCGATGCCTCTGGGTTTGCCTGCAGGTTCGCTGGCGAGGTCAAGGGTTTCCAGATCGAGGAGTACATCTCCGCCAAGGAAGCCCGGCACATGGACACCTTCATTCACTACGGGATGGCGGCTTCCATGCAGGCCGTGCGCGATGCCGGCCTGCCCACGGGCGATGCCTTGACGGAAGAAGCGGCCGAGCGCATCGGCTGCCTGGTCGGTTCGGGTATCGGCGGCTTGCCGATGATCGAGCAGACCGATGGCGACTACCGCGAACGCGGCCCTCGCCGCATCTCGCCGTTTTTCGTGCCCGCCTCGATCATCAACATGATCTCGGGCCACGTCTCCATCCAGTACGGCTTCACCGGCCCCAACCTCGCCATCGTGACGGCCTGCACCACCGGCCTGCACTGCATCGGTGAGGCCGGCCGCCTGATCGAGTACGGCGATGCCGATGTGATGGTGGCCGGCGGCGCCGAGAGCACCGTCAGCCCGCTGGGCATTGGCGGCTTCGCGGCAGCGCGTGCGCTGTCCACGCGCAACGACGACCCGAAGACCGCGTCCCGCCCCTGGGACAAGGACCGCGACGGTTTCGTGCTCGGTGAAGGCGCTGGCGTGCTGGTGCTGGAAGAGTACGAACACGCCAAGCGGCGCGGCGCGAAGATCTACGCCGAGCTGGCCGGCTTCGGCATGGGGGCGGATGCCTTCCACATGACGGCACCCAATGTCGACGGCCCCAAGCGCAGCATGAAGGCGGCGCTGCGCAACGCCGGCATCAACGCCGACCAGGTGCAGTACCTCAACGCGCACGGCACCAGCACCCCGCTGGGCGACTTGAACGAGACCAACGCCATCAAGCTGGCCTTCGGTGAGCACGCCAAGAACATGGTGGTGAACTCGACGAAGTCGATGACTGGCCACCTGCTGGGTGGTGCTGGCGGCATCGAGTCGGTGTTCAGCGTGCTGGCGGTGCACCACCAGGTGTCGCCACCCACCATCAACATCTTCAACCAGGATCCCGAGTGCGACCTGGACTACTGCGCCAACGAGGCGCGGCAGATGAGGATCGACGTCGCCGTGAAGAACAACTTCGGTTTCGGCGGCACCAACGGCACGCTGGTTTTCCGGCGGGTCTGACGCGCATGCGCGCCGCGCCTGCGGTGGCCGTGCAAGGGCGGGGCGGTCCGCTGTGGGCTGCCTTGAGCATGGGTTTGCCGGCCTGCGCTGCTGCTGCATTGGCGGCTTGGGGGTCTGCGCACGCGGACGCTGGTGGCGCGAGCACCGCTGCAGCCGGCGCCCTGGCGGCTTGCGCCGCGCTGCTTTGGCAGTGGCGCCGATGGCGCGCTGAGCCCTGTGTGGCGCTGCAGTGGGACGGCCAGCGCTGGACGGCCGACGGCACCGCCGGCACCTTGCAGCTGATGCTGGATTTGGGGCCTGTGCTCGTGCTGCGCCTGCACGCCGAAGGTGGGGGCACCCGCTGGCTGGCCATCGGCGCCGGCGAGGCCGGTGCGGCCTGGCACGCCCTGCGCTGCGCGGTATATTCGCGCCCGCCTCGCGCCACCCCCCGCGTGCTGTCCCCCGAACGAAGCCCCGATTGAATGTCTGACGCGGATGCCGATGCCCTGCTGGTGGAACGCGTCAAGCGGGGCGACGTGCGGGCCTTCGAGATGCTGGTGGTCAAGTACCAGCGTCGCGTCGAGCGGCTGATCGGCCGCATGGTTCGCGATGTCGACCTCGTGCAGGACATCGCCCAGGAGACCTTCATCCGCGCCTACCGGGCGCTGCCGCAGTTCCGCGGCGAGAGCGCCTTCTATACCTGGCTGTACCGCATCGCCGTCAACACCGCCAAGAAGGCGCTGATGGACATGAAGCGCGACCCGCTGGTGCTGGAGTCTTCGCGCCACCAGGGCGAAGAAGGTGAGGAAACTTCACGCGCCGAGAATGAACTAAGCGACGGCGAGACACCCGAAGCCCTGATGGCCAGCAAGGAAGTGGCCGCGGCGGTGAACGCCGCGATCCAGGCCTTGTCGGAAGACCTCCGCCAGGCCATCACGCTGCGCGAGATCGAAGGCCTGAGCTACGAAGAGATTGCCGAGATGATGAACTGCCCCATCGGAACCGTTCGCTCACGCATCTTCCGCGCTCGCGAGGCCATCGCCACGCGCCTGCGCCCCCTGCTCGACACGCGCGACGGCGAACGCTGGTGACGCCGCCAGTGCCGTTGACCGACCAGCCTCGCCTTCCGCACGCACCCCGCCTATCCCCGCCCGCCATGCCATGAACGCCGAGCCGCTACGCCCCAGCCCGAACCTGTCCGCCGAAGAAGCCCGCAGCTGGCTCTCGGCCCTGGCCGACGGTGAGGCCGATGCGACCGAACCCGCCTGTGCCGCCTGGCGGCAGGACGCCGAAGCGCGGCGCACCTGGCACGCCTACCAGCTCATCGGCGACGTGATGCGCTCCGAAGACCTGGCCCGCCCGGCGGCTGGCGATGCCGCTTTCCTTGCAGGGCTGCGTGAGCGCCTGGCCGCCGAGCCCGTGGTGCTGGCGCCCGAGCCCGTGCCGGCCGCGGCACCGAGCGCCGTGGTCTCGGCGCGCCGCCGGCAGGCTTGGCTGATGCCGGTGGCGGCGGCGGCCGGCTTTGCGGTGGTGGCGGGTGTGCTGGTGGTGGCCCGTGTGGGCTTGCCGGGGGGCGCGGTCGACGCCCCGGCCGGCTTTGCGGGTGCGGGCAACCCGGCCGTGGCCGTGGTGCCGGTGGCCAACGGCGTGACCCGCCCCGTGTCGGTGGGGCAGGCCGACGGCGAAGCCGTGCTCCGCGACGAGCGGCTCGACGAATACCTGCGCGCCCACCAGATCGCCCGCGGCGGCGCCACGATCACCGCGCCGAGTTCCGCGCTGCGCCGTGTCGACCTGGCCGTGCCTGCCCAAGCCCCACGCTGATGATCCCACCCGCTGTACGTTGGGTGCCGCTGCTGGCACTCATGACCTGCCTGCTGCCGCCCGTGATGGCTGCCGAAGCCACCACGCTGCCCCCGGCCGAGGCCAAGGCCCTGCTCAACCGCATACGCGCGGCAGCCAGCACGGGCAACTACCAGGGCACGATGGTGTTCAGCGTCAGCGGCACCTTCTCCAGTTCGCGCGTGGGCCACTACGCCGTCGGCGACCAGACCTACGAGCTGCTGGAGGCGCTGGACGGCCGCCAGCAACGCATCCTGCGCCACAACGATGCCGTGCACACGTTGTGGCCGCAGGCCAAGGTGGCCGTCATCGAAAAGCGCGAGACGCGCGGCGCCTGGTCCACCACGCCGCAAGAGGTGGACCCGCAGGCGCTCGACCACTACGAACTGCGGCGCGAGGGTGAAGCGCGCATCGCCGGTCGCGACGCCACGGTGCTGCTGCTGGAGCCGCGTGACATGCTGCGCTACGCGCAGCGCCTGTGGGCCGACCGCGCCACCGGCCTGATGCTGCGCGCCGACGTGATGGCGCTGGCGGCACCGGGACAGGAGCGCGGCATCCTGGAATCGACGGCCTTCTCGGAGATCAACATCGGCGTGCGCCCGCAGCCCGATGCCGTGCTGCAGGTGTTGCGCAACCCACGCGGCCTGGACGGCTACCGCGTCGTGCGACCCCAGCAGCAACGCACCGAACTGGAAGCCGAGGGCTGGGCCCTGGCGCGGCCGGTGGCAGGCTTCCGCCTGGTGGGCTGTGTGCGCCGCGGCATGGAAGCCGGCGGCAGCGCACAGGTGCTGCAGGCCGTGTTCTCCGACGGGCTCACCCATGTCTCGTTGTTTGCCGAACCCTTCCAGCCCGAGCGCCACCGCAGCGAACTGCAGGCCCAGCAAGGAGCCACGGGCACCGTGATGCTGCGCAGGGGAGAGCACTGGATCACGGTCGTGGGCGATGTGCCGCCGGCAACGCTGAAGCTCTTCGCCAACGCGCTGGAGCGTCGCGCGCGCTGAACGGTCGGCCGCCCGGCTGCAACGCAGGGGGCTTGCGTCGCCGCCCGAGCCTGCCTGTTGCGACAGGCTGAACTTTTTTCCCTTCTCCATGCCCCAAGCCATTCCTGTCTGCATCGCATGAAAGCGCGCACCATGTCCTTCGTTCGCACCTGGGCCGGCCGCCTGGCCCTCGGCCTCGTCGTCTTGTCGGTTTCGGCCACCGCTTTGCATTCGCGGCCTTCGCAGGCCCAGGCCACGCCGACCGTGCAGTTGCCCGACTTCACCGATCTGGCCGAACGCGTCGGCCCCTCCGTCGTCAACATCCGCACCACCGAGCGCCGCACCAGCGCCGACCGGCCGGGCGGCCTGATGGACCCGAACATGGAAGAGTTCTTCCGTCGCTTCGGTGTGCCCATCCCCAGCCAGCCCGACCGCCGTGGCAACCCGCGCAACCAGGAAGAAGAACCTCAGCAGCGCGGCGTGGGCTCGGGCTTCGTGCTCTCGGCCGACGGCTTCATCATGACCAACGCGCACGTGGTAGACGGTGCCGACGAGGTGATCGTCACGCTGACCGACAAGCGCGAGTTCAAGGCGCGCATCGTCGGCGCTGATCGGCGCTCTGACGTGGCGGTGGTGAAGATCGAGGCCACGGGCCTGGCGCCGGTGAAGATCGGCGACGTCAACCGCCTGAAGGTGGGCGAATGGGTGATGGCCATCGGCTCGCCCTTCGGCCTGGACAACACCGTCACCGCCGGCATCGTCAGCGCCAAGCAGCGCGACACCGGCGATCTGCTGCCGCTGATCCAGACCGACGTGGCCATCAACCCCGGCAACAGCGGCGGCCCGCTGCTGAACCTGCGCGGTGAGGTGGTGGGCATCAACTCGCAGATCTACAGCCGCAGCGGCGGCTTCATGGGCATCAGCTTCGCGATCCCCATCGACGAAGCGCAGCGTGTGGCGGAGCAACTGCGCACGAGCGGCCGGGTCATCCGCGGCCGCATCGGCGTGCAGATCGGCGCCGTCACCAAGGAAGTGGCCGAGAGCATCGGCCTGGGCCAGCCGCGCGGCGCGCTGGTGGTCAGCGTCGAGAAGGACGGCCCTGCCGACAAGGCAGGCCTGGAGGCCGGCGACATCATCGTCAAGGTCGACAACAAGGCGGTCGAGAAGTCGGGCGATCTGCCGCGCCTGGTGGGCGGCATCAAGCCGGGCAGCAAGAGCACGCTGCAGGTCTTCCGCCGCGGCGCCACGCGCGACATCGGTGTCACCGTGGCCGAGTTCGAGGCCGACCGTCCGACGCGCCGCGCTGGCGGCCCCGAACAGGGCGGCCCCGCACCCGTGGCCAAGGCCGTGCTCGGCATGACGGTGTCCGATCTGACCGACGCGCAGAAGCGCGAGCTGCGCATCCGTGGCGGCGTGAAGGTGGAGGCGGTGGAAGGCGCGGCCGCCCGGGCCGGCGTGCGCGAAGGCGACGTGATCCTGTCGATGGACAACACCGAGATCACCGACAGCAAGCAGTTCGCCACCGTCGGCGCCAAGGCCGAGAAGTCGCGCGCCGTCAGCGTGATGGTGCGCCGCGGCGAGTGGACGAACTACCTCGTGATCCGCCCCACGCGCTGATCAGGACCGGCCCGGCGCGCGAGCAAGTTGAGCTCGGCGCCGGGTCTTTTCGCATGGCGGGAGCATTTCTGAGCGCCGGGTGACAGCCGACCGCCCGCAGCGTCGGTTCGAAGTTAGTGGTCTCTCACTTCAATATCCCGGGGCCGGCGATTAGCCCGGGGCGCGTCTAGAATTCGGGCCGTGGCTGGGTCATTTACCCGCCGGGCCAGCCTGAAGCGCGCGATCCTGAACGCATCCACAGGCAGTTCACAGACTGTGGATAAACTGTGCAAAAGTATCGCGTGTCTGATCGTTGCAACGGCCGGAAATCAAGCAATGACGCGGGTTCCCGGCCGGTTGTTTTGGCTACAATGAATGCCCAACAAGCAGTTGCCAAACGTTCTGTTGGAAGGCGCGTCACCAATTTGGACGCGCCTTTTTTTTAGCTGTTCTGCCGGTGCGTGGCGCCACCCGCCGCACCCCGCTGCAGACCACCCCACCGGGCCGCGCGTTCGCCGCGCCACGGCACCGAACGCGGCTCCGCCGCGATGCAATCCGCCTCGATGAAGCACATCCGCAACTTCTCCATCATTGCCCACATCGACCACGGCAAGAGCACGCTGGCCGATCGCATCATCCAGCGCTGTGGCGGTCTGAGCGACCGCGAGATGGAAGCGCAGGTGCTCGATTCGATGGACATCGAGCGCGAGCGCGGCATCACCATCAAGGCCCAGACCGCGGCACTTGAGTACAAGGCGCGCGACGGCCAGGTGTACCAGCTCAACCTGATCGACACGCCGGGCCATGTCGACTTCTCATATGAAGTGAGCCGGTCCTTGAGCGCCTGCGAAGGCGCGCTGCTGGTGGTGGACGCCTCGCAGGGCGTCGAGGCCCAGACCGTGGCCAACTGCTACACCGCGCTGGACCTGGGCGTGACCGTGGTGCCGGTGCTCAACAAGATGGACCTGCCGCAGGCCGACCCCGACAACGCCAAGGCGGAGATCGAGGACGTGATCGGCATCGATGCCACCGACGCCATTCCCTGCAGCGCCAAGACCGGCATGGGCCTGGACGACATCATCGAAGCGGTGATCGCGCGCATGCCCCCGCCCAAGGGCGATCCCGAAGGGCCGCCGCGGGCCATGATCATCGACAGCTGGTTCGACAACTACGTCGGCGTGGTGATGCTGGTGCGCGTGGTCGACGGCAGCCTGAGCAAGGGCGAGCGCATCCGCATGATGGCCACGGGCGCCGTCTACAACATTGAGCACATGGGCGTGTTCACGCCCAAGAGCCTGCCGCGTGAAATGCTCAAGGCCGGTGAGGTGGGTTTCGTCATCTGCGGCATCAAGGAGCTGCAGGCGGCCAAGGTGGGCGACACGCTCACGCTCGACAAGAAGCTGCCCAACAACGCCGGTCCCGCCGCCGAGCCGCTGCCGGGCTTCAAGGAGATCCAGCCGCAGGTGTTTGCCGGCCTCTACCCCACCGAGGCCAGCGAGTACGACCAGCTGCGCGATGCGCTGGAGAAGCTCAAGCTCAACGACAGCAGCCTGCGCTACGAACCCGAGGTGAGCCAGGCCCTGGGCTTCGGCTTCCGCTGCGGCTTCCTGGGCCTGCTGCACATGGAGATCGTGCAGGAACGGCTGGAGCGCGAGTTCGACCAGGACCTCATCACCACCGCGCCCAGCGTGGTGTACGAGGTGGAGCTGAACGACGGCACGGTGATCGAGGTCGAGAACCCGAGCAAGATGCCCGACCTGGGCCGCATCCGCGAGATCCGCGAGCCCATCGTCACCGTGCACCTGTACATGCCGCAGGACAGCGTGGGCCCGGTGATGACGCTGGCCAACCAGAAGCGCGGCGTGCAGATGAACATGGCCTACCACGGCCGCCAGGTGATGCTGACCTACGAGCTGCCGCTGGCCGAGATCGTGCTGGACTTCTTCGACAAGCTCAAGAGCGTGAGCCGCGGCTACGCCAGCATGGACTACGAGTTCAAGGAGTACCGCGCCAGCGACGTCGTGAAGGTCGACCTGATGATCAACGGCGACCGCGTCGACGCGCTCAGCATCATCGTGCACAAGGCGCAGAGCGTGTTCCGCGGCCGTGCGGTGGCTGCCAAGATGCGCCAGCAGATCCCGCGCCAGATGTACGACGTAGCCATCCAGGCCTCCATCGGTGCCAACGTCATTGCGCGCGAGGACGTGAAGGCCTTGCGCAAGAACGTGCTGGCAAAATGCTACGGCGGTGACATCACGCGCAAGAAGAAGCTGCTCGAAAAGCAGAAGGCGGGCAAGAAGCGCATGAAGCAGATCGGCTCTGTGGAAGTGCCTCAGGAAGCCTTCCTCGCCATACTCCAGGTGGACGATTGATGAATGCGATGAGTTCCCTCACGGCCGTGCTCTACGGCGCTCTCGTCGCGTACCTGGGCGGTTGGTTCCTCGGTTTCTGGACTGGCAACTTCTCGCTGCTGCTGTTCATGCTGACGGTGGTGACGCTGGTCTACTGGCTGGCCGAGCGCTTCCGCTTCAAGCCGCAGCGCGAAGCCGCCGCCGTGGCACTGGAAGCGCAGGACGCTCAGCGCCGGGCCGAACTGGCCAGGATGGGCATCCAGCGCGTGGACGGCGACGTGCAGGAAGCCAAGGCCAAGCTGCTGATGCAGCCCTGGTGGCTGGACTGGACGGCGGGCCTGTTCCCGGTGATCCTGATCGTGTTCGTGCTGCGCAGCTTTCTCTTCGAACCCTTCAAGATCCCGTCGGGTTCGATGGTGCCCACGCTGCTGGTGGGCGACCTGATCCTGGTGAACAAGTTCCACTACGGCGTGCGGCTGCCGGTGATCAACAAGAAGATCATCGACAACAACCCGGTGCAGCGCGGCGACGTGATGGTCTTCCGCTACCCGGCCGACCCGCGGCTCGACTACATCAAGCGCATCGTGGCCATCCCGGGCGACGAGGTGGCCTACCTGAACCAGAAGCTCAGCATCAACGGCCAGCCGGTAACCACCGTGGCCCAGGGTGAGCACTACGACGACGACAGCCTGAGCTACGCGCCGCTGTTCACCGAGAAGCTGGGCGACGTGGAGCACCAGATCCGTGTCGACCCGCGTCGCGGTGCCTACTACGGCCCCGAGCCCAAGACCTTTCCTTTTGCGCAGAACTGCCGATACAGCCCCGAGGGCGTGGTTTGCAAGGTCCCGCCCGGCCACTACTTTGCGCTTGGCGACAACCGCGACAATTCGCAAGACTCGCGTTTCTGGGGTTTTGTGCCCGACGAGAATATCGTCGGCAAGGCATTTTTCGTGTGGATGAACTTCGGCAACCTGGGGCGCATCGGCGCCTTCCATTGAGCGGGCTCCTTCCCTGGGGTCTGCGGGCGCCGACAACGGGAGCAGACAGGCGATGACGGCAGGTAAGCGCACGCACTCCGCAGGCTACGCACGCGCAGCCCTGCGTGGCCGCACGCGACAGCGGGGTCTCACGCTCTTCGGGCTGCTGTTCTGGGCGCTGGCCATCGGTTTCGGCGCCTACCTCGTCATCCGCGTCTTCCCGACGGTCAACGAGTACCTCACGATCAAGAGCACGGTCGAGAAGATCGCCGCGCAGCAGCCGCCCACCGTGGCCGAGGTGCGCGCCGCCTTCGACCGCCAGAAGGAAGTGGAGTACTCCATCACCTCCATCTCCGGCAAGGACCTGGAGGTGACGAAAGAGAACGACCGTGTGGTGGTGGGCTTCGCCTACGACAAGCTCATCCCGATCTACGGCTCGGTCTACATTCTCGTCAAGTACGAGGGCCGCTCCAAGTGAGCCTGCCCGGGCCGGGCGGAGCCCTGGCCGCGCTGCAGAAGCGGCTGGGCCATGCCTACTCCCAGCCCGAGCTGCTGCGCCGAGCGCTCACGCACCGCAGCTGGGGCGCCGAACACAACGAGCGCCTCGAATTCCTGGGCGACGCGGTGCTGAGCCTGGCCATCTCGCGCCTGCTCTATGAGCGCCACGGCGGCAGCGACGAAGGCGACCTCACGCGCGTGCGCGCCCACCTCGTGCGCGAAGACAGCCTGCACCGCGTGGCGCTGCAGCTGGGCATCCCCGAGGTGCTGCGCATGTCCGAAGGCGAGCTGCGCGGGGGCGGGGCACAGCGCCCGTCGCTGCTGGCCGATGCGCTGGAGGCGGTGATCGGCGCCACCTTCCTCGATGGCGGCTACGACGCCGCGCAGGGCCTGGTGCAGCGCCTCTTCGGTGAGGTGATCCAGGCCACCGAGGTGGAAAGCTGGACCAAGGACGCCAAGACCGAACTGCAAGAGTGGCTGCAGGCCCGCAAGGTGCCGGTGCCGGCCTACCGCATCACCGCCACGCGGGGCCAGGCGCACAACCAGACCTTCGAGGTGGAGTGCGCCGTGGCCGCGCTCGGCCTCACCGAACGGGGCGAAGGCAAGTCGCGCCGCAATGCCGAACAGGAAGCGGCCCGGCGCCTGCTGGACATCCTGAAGGCCAACGACCGACCCGGAAGCGCCCTGCGTTCATGAACACCGATACCGACCCCGCACCCGACACCGAGTCCGAACTCTCTGCCCAGCGCTGCGGCCTGGTGGCCATCGTCGGCCGCCCCAACGTTGGCAAGAGCACGCTTCTCAACGCCCTGGTGGGGCAGAAGATCAGCATCACCAGCAACAAGGCGCAGACCACGCGCCACCGCATCACGGGCATCCGCACGGTGGGCGAGGCCCAGTTCGTCTTCGTCGACACGCCGGGCTTCCAGGACAAGCACGCCACGGCGCTGAACCGCACGCTCAACCGCACCGTGCTCAGCTCGCTGGGCGATGTGGACGTGGTGCTCTTCGTGGTGGAGGCCGGGCGCTTCGGCCTGCCCGATGCCAAGGTGCTGTCGCTGCTGCAGGCCGAGAGCATGCAGGGCAAGCCGGTGCTGCTGATCGCCAACAAGCTGGACGCGCTGGCGCGCCGGCAGGACGTGCTGCCCTGGCTGAAGCAGATGCAGGAGCGCCATGCCTTTGCCGAGTTCGTGCCCATGCAGGCCACGCGCGCGGCCGACATCGAGCGCCTGCTCGGCATCGTGCAGCCCTACCTGCCCGAGCAGCCCTGGTTCTACGAGGAAGACGCGCTCACCGACCGCAGCGAGCGTTTCATGGCCGCCGAGATGATCCGCGAGAAGCTCTTCCGCCTGACCGGCGACGAGCTGCCCTACAGCTGCACGGTGGTCATCGACAAGTTCCAGGAAGAGGGCGCGCTGCGCCGCATCGCCGCCACCATCGTGGTGGAGCGTGATGCGCACAAGGGCATGGTCATCGGCGACGGTGGCGAGCGGCTCAAGCGCATCGGCAGCGAAGCGCGCCAGGAGCTGGAGCGCCTGTGGGACGCCAAGGTCTTTCTTGAGCTGTGGGTGAAGGTGCGTTCCGGCTGGGCCGACGACGAGGCCCACCTGCGCTCGTATGGCTACGAGTAGAGGGAGCTCTCCGCTCCAGGCTTACGTGCTGCACCAGCACGACTGGAGCGAGACCAGCCTCATCGTCGAGCTCTTCACCCGCGGCCAGGGCCGCGTGGTGGTGGCGGCCAAGGGGGCCAAGCGGCCCACCTCCAACTTCCGCGCCGTGCTGCTGCCCTTCCAGCCGCTGCTGGTGGCGCTGGGCAAGGCGCCGGCCGACGACGCGGCCGAGATCTACAACCTGCGCAGCGCCGAGTTCGCCGGCGGCCGGCCGCTGCTGGCTGCAGCCGCGATGTTCCCGGCCTTCTACGCGAATGAGCTGCTGCTGAAGCTGCTGGCGCGGCAAGACCCGCACCCGGCGCTGTTCGACGCCTATGCCGACACGCTGGCGGCGCTGGCCACCGGGGCCGAAGAAGCGCCGGCGCTGCGCGCCTTCGAGCTGGTGCTGCTGCGTGAACTGGGCTGGCTGCCCGAACTGGACACCGACACCCTCACCGCCGAGCCGCTGCAAGACGACGGCCTCTACACCCTGCGCGCCGATGCAGGCCTGCTGGCCCAGCCCGAGGGCCTGCCCGGGGCCACCTGGCGCGCGCTGGAACTCGCGCTGGACGTGGCGGCCGAGATGGCGCAAGCCCACCCGGGCGCGGGCGGCGGCATGGCCGCGCTGCGCGAAGCGTGCACGCCCGTGGCCCCGGCCCTGCGCGGGCCCCTGCGCAGCCTGCTTCACTATCATCTGGGCCCCTTGCCTTTGCGCACGCGCGAGGTCTGGCGCGGCCTGCAGCGCCTGGCGGCCCCGCGCTGACACCATGAACCCACTCGTCGCTTCCGACACCCCGCGCCACGCGGCCACCGCGCTGTCGGTCAACGTCAACAAGGTGGCCCAACTGCGCAACACGCGGCACCTGGGCATCCCCAGCGTGCAGCGCGCCGCCACGCTGTGCCTGCAGGCCGGCTGCCAGGGCATCACCGTGCACCCGCGGCCCGACGAGCGCCACATCCGCGCCCACGACGTGCACGACCTGGCCGCGCTGCTGAAAGACTGGCCGCAGGCCGAATACAGCATCGAAGGCAACCCCTTCCAGAACCTGATGGGCTTCATCCGCGCCGTGAAGCCGCACCAGGCCACCTTCGTGCCCGACAGCGAAGACCAGTTCACCAGCGACCATGGCTGGAACCTGGCGTTGGACGGCGAACGCCTGAAGCCCCTGATCGACGAATGCCACGCCCTGGGCGTGCGCGTGAGCCTCTTCATGGACGCCGAGCCGGCGCAGATGGCGCTGGCCCGCGCGGCGGGGGCCGATCGCATCGAGCTCTACACCGAGCCGTATGCCGGTTCGTGGGGCCGGGATGCCCAGGCCGCGCAGATTGCGCGCTTTGCGGCTGCCGCCCGGGCCGCACAAGCGGCGGGCCTCGAGGTCAACGCCGGCCATGATCTGAACCGCGACAACCTGGCCGATTTCCTGCGCGGCGTGCCCGGCGTCAGCGAGGTCTCCATCGGCCACGCGCTGATCGGCGACGCGCTCGAGTTCGGCCTGCCCGAGACCGTGCGCCGCTACCTGGCCTGCATCGAAGCAGCCCAGCCGCGCCCATGATCTTCGGCATCGGCACCGATGTCTGCGACATCCGCCGCGTCGCCGCCACCGTGGCACGCCGCGGCGGCGACCGGTTTGCCGAGCGGGTGCTCGGGCCCGAGGAACTGCAAGTCTTCCATGCCCGCCGCGCGCGCGTCGAATCGCGCGGCCTGCGTTTTCTCGCCACGCGCTTCAGCGCGAAGGAAGCCTTTTCCAAAGCCATCGGCCTGGGCATCCGCAGCCCCATGACCTGGCGCGATTGCCAGATCCTCAACCTGCCCAGCGGCCAGCCCGTGCTGAAGCTCAGCGGCGCGCTCGCCGCTTGGTTCGATGAACGCGGCCTCGTGGGGCACGTCACCGTCACCGACGAAACCGATTACGCCGCGTCCTTCGTCGTCGTCGAAACCCGCAGCCCCCCGCCATGAACCTGACCCACGCGCCCGTCGTGCTCGACATCGCCGGCACCACGCTCGACAAGCACGACCGCCGCCGCCTCAAGCACCCGCTGACGGGCGGCGTGGTGCTCTTCGCCCGCCACTTCGAAAGCCGACTGCAGCTCACCGCACTGACGGCCGACATCAAGCGCCTGCGGCCGGATGTGCTGATCTGCGTCGACAACGAGGGCGGCCGCGTGCAGCGCTTCGTGAGCGACGGCTTCACCGCGCTGCCGGCCATGCGCACGCTGGGCGAGCTGTGGATGCGCGATGCGATGGCCGCCACCGACGCCGCCAGCGCCCTGGGCTATGTGCTGGCCGCCGAGCTGCGCGCCTGCGGCGTCGACTTCAGCTTCGCGCCCGTGCTCGATCTCGACCACGGCGGCAGCAGCGTCATCGGCGCACGCGCCTTCCACCGCGACCCGCGCGTGGTGGCGCTGCTGGCCAAGAGCGTGGCCCACGGCATGCTGCGCGCCGGCATGGCGCATTGCGGCAAGCACTTCCCCGGCCACGGTTATGCCACCGCCGACAGCCACGTGGCCGTGCCCGTGGACAAGCGCGGCCTGAAGGCCGTCCTCGCCGACGATGCCCAGCCTTACCAGTGGCTCTCGGCCACGCTGACGGCCGTGATGTCGGCGCACGTGGTCTACCCCAAGGTCGACCCGCGCCCGGCCACCTACTCCGAGCGCTGGCTGAAGGACGTGCTGCGCGCCCGTTTCGGCTACACCGGCGCGGTCTTCACCGACGACCTCAGCATGGAAGGCGCGCGCTGGTTGCAGGGTTCGCTGCTCACGCCCTCTGAGGCTGCGATGCTGGCGCTGAATGCCGGCTGCGACCTGGTGCTGCTGTGCAACCAGTCGCTGGTGGAAGGCGGTGCCGGCATCGACGCCCTGCTGCAGCACCTGACCGAGGGCGCCGCGCGCGGCCTCTGGCACCCCGATCCGGACAGCGAGCTGCGCCGCCTGTCGCTGCTGCCGCAGAGCCCGCCGCTCGACTGGGACGCGCTGATGCACGACGCCGTCTACCAGCGTGCGCTGGAACGCCTGCCCTGAGGCGCGGCGCGCTGCAGGCCGACTTGCTGGACTTCGCCGCCCTGCATGCCTGGCTCGACGTGGGCCAGGCGCAGCGTGTGCTGCCGCACCTGGAGGCGCTGCGAGCAGCCGCCGCCGCACCCGACGGTGCCGATGCCGGCCTCGTGCTGGTGCGGGCGCTGCGGCAGCTGGGTGCCGAGCGCGAAAGCGATGCGCTGGCCCTGCGCCTGGGCCGCCGCCATCCGCGCCACGCCGAGGCCGTGCTGGCGCAATGGCGCACGGCGCTGTCGAACCAGGGCGCCTACCTCTACTGGCGGCTGACCCAGCGCCCCGTGCAGCCCCGATGGGAGGCCCCCAGCGAACACGCCGGCCGCCTCAGCCTGCGCGGGCTGTGGCTGGGCGGCCTGCGCGATGACGAGGCCGCCCTGGCCTGCCAGCGCGAAGCCCTGGCCCTGCAGCCCGCCGACCCCTGGCTGTGGGTGGAGCACAGCTACACGCTGACGCAGATCGACCGCCGCGAGGCCGCGCTCGAAGCGGCACAGCAGGCCCTGCACCTGTGCCCCGGCCACCGCACGGGCACGCTGCAGACCGCGCGCGTGCTGCAGCAACTCGGCCGCCTCGACGAGGCCACCGCGCTGCTGGAGGCGGCCCTGGCCGGCGCCGAGAGCGCCGCCTACGCCTGGGCCCTGCACGGCATGGCGCAAGACGCGCAGCAGGACACGCGCGCGCTGACGCTGGTGGCCCGCACCGAAGCCGCGCTGCCGCTGGCCGACAAACCCTGGCGCGCCGTGCTCGCCGCGCGCCGCGCCGACGCCTGGCTCAACCTGGGCGATGTGGCGGCCGCGCGCGAAGCGGCTGCGCAGGTGGGCGGCACCGGCTTCTACCCGCGGCTGGCCGAGCGCCTGGCCGACTTCCCGTCCGAGGCCCTGGGCAGCACCGCGCCGCAGCGCACGCTCATCCCCCTGGCCATCGTCACCCAGCACTGGATGACCTGCGCCCCGGCCACGCTGACGGCCCTGGCCCGCCACTGGGGGCGCGAGGCCGACCACCTGGAGGTGGCGCAGGCCATCTGCTACGACGGCACGCCCCAGGCCTCCGAACGCGAGTGGGCCGTGGCACAAGGTTTCTGGGTGCGCGAGTGCAAGCTCGACTGGCCCACCGCCTGCGCCCTGGTGCACGCCGGCGTGCCCTTCGCGCTGGCCACGCAACACGTGGGCAGCGGCCATCTGCAGGCCGTGGTGGGCTGCGACCTGCTGCGCAAGACCCTGCTGGTGCGCGACCCCAGCCTGCCGCTGCATGCCGAGTACGAGGCCGAGAAACTTTTCGACGCCCAGCAGGCCGCCGGCCCGCGGGCCATGGTGATGCTGCCACCCGAAGAGTTGCCGCGCCTGGAGGGCATCGAGCTGCCCGAGGCGCCGCTGTGGGACCTGGGGCACGCCGTGCTGGCGGGCTTGCAGCGCCACGACCGTCCGGCGGCAGCCGCTGCGCTCACAGCGCTGCAGGCGCAGGCGCCCGACAGCGACAGCGCCTGGCGCGCGCAGCGCCATATCGCCATCTACGACGGCGACGAGCCCCGCATCCTGGCCGCCACCGAAAAACTGCTGGCGCGCTACCCGAACGACAGCAGCCTGCAGCTCAGCCGGCTGAGCAGCCTGTTCGAGGTGCACGGCCAGGCTGCTGGCGAGGCCTACATGGCCGAGCTGGTGGCGCGGCCCTGGCCCGACCCCCTGCTGCTCGCTCGCTGGGCTGCACGCCTGGCACAGGACGGTCGCCGCCTGCAGCAGGCCTTCACGGCAGTGCGACGCGCGTTGCGGCGCGACGGGAACAACGGCCGCGCCTGGAGCGAGCTGGCCGATCTGCACTGGGCGGCCCTGGGCTCGGCAGCGGGGGCCGTGCAGGCCTGCGAGCCCGCGCGCATCTGCAGCACGCTCATGCCCACCGAAGAGTGGGCCGCGGCCGCCTACGCCCGCGCCTGCCGCGTGGCCGGTCGTACCGAGGAAGGCCTGGCGTGGCTGCGCGAGCGCGAGCGCATCTGGGGTGACCGCTCCGGGCGGCCCGCGCTGACCCTGGCCGAAGAGCTGGACGCGCAGCAGCGCGACCTGGAGGCCGAAGCCGCGCTGGCTGCAGCGCTGCAACGCCGCCCCACCGACACCCCTTTGCGCCTGGCCTTGGCCGAGCGGGCGCTCTACGCCAACCGGCTGGATGAAGCCGAGACGCTGCTGGCCGCCTGCGCCGAGGCCGACGCCCATGCTCCTGCACTGCTGCGCCTGCGCGCACTGCTGCAGGAAGCGCGGGGTGCCCTCGCGCCCGCACTGGCAGCGGCCGAAGAGGCCGTGGCGCTGGAGCCGCTGCACCTGCCCCACCACCGCCTGCTGCTGCGCCTGTTGCGCCGCCAGCATGGCGATGCGCAGGCCCTGGCGCTGTGGCGCCCTCGGGCCGACGCCCATCCCGCCCACGTGGGCCTGCAGCGCCTGCTGTACGACGCGCTGCCCGACGAAGCGCAGGCCGTTTGGCAGCAGCTGGATGCCATGCACCGGGTGCACCCAGGCCTGCCCTGGCTGCAACGCGAACGCGCCGTGCAGGCCTCGCGCCAGGGGCGGCATGACGAGGCCGTGGCGCTGGCGCGGACGGCGCTGGAACATGCGCCATCGGCACCCATGGCGCATGACGTGCTGGCCTACTGCGTGCAGCGCCGTGACGGCTATGCCGCAGCGCTGCCGCTGCTGCACGAGGCGCTGCGCCGCGACATCGAAACCGAGGCCGCGCTGTACCGCCTGCTGCAGGCCCCGGATGCCCAGGCGCAGCGCAACGCCACCGATTTCGTGGCCGAGCAGATCGGCCAGCAGATGCTGCTGGGCGACGGCCTGCTCATCTTCCAGTCCGAGGCGGGGCAGGCCTGGCCCCCTGCGCAGGTGCTGGCCTTGCTGCAGGCCCAGCAGCTCCGCTGGCCGGGGCTGTGGCACGGGCCCGTGGCCGTGGCCAGGCAGCTGATGCAGATGCAGCGCCTGGACGAGGCCCTGGACTTGCTCGCCAGCGCGGCCGAGCGCTTCCCGCTGCTGCCGCGTGTGCACCTGGAGCGTGCCGAGGCGCTGCGCCTGGCCGGTCGCATCGATGAGGCGCTGCAGGCCAACGCCCAGGCCATCGCCATCAGCCCGGGCTGGAACCGCGCCCTGCGCCTGCAGACCGACCTGCTGTGCAAGCACGCGCTGAAATGGGACGAGGCCGAAGCCCTGCTGCAGCGTGCGCTGCAGACCCGCGATGGTTGGGCCGATGCCGACCTCACCGGGCTGCTGGCCTGGGTGCATGAAGGCCAGAAGCGTGCGGTGGACTCCATGGCCGCAGCGCGGCGTGCGTTGCGCCTGGACCCGGCGCAGAACTGGGTGTGGGCCCTGGTGCGCCGCCTGTGCGATGCGGCCGAGACGCCGGCCGCCTTCGACGCCGTCATCGACGAGGTGGTGGCCAGCCGGCCGGGCGACGCTGCCGCCTGGCTGGTGCGGGCCGAGCGCAGCCGCGATGACCTGCAGGCGCTGCAGGCCGCGGAGCAGGCGCTGGCGCTGCAGCCGCGGCAGGAAGCCGCCTGGCAGGCGCGCTTCGAGCGGCTGCTGCGCCTGGGGCGGCTGGACGAGATCGGCACCGCGCTGCAGCAACTGCCCTGGCCCGACGCCGCACCGGTGGCGCTGCGCGCCTGGGGCCCGCGGCTGGCATGGGAGCGCGCCGAACACGACGCGGCCGTCGCTGCCTTGCGGGCCTTGTGCGCCGAAGCGCCGAACGACGAGGCCCTGTGCGTGATGCTGGCCGACTGGCTGGACGAACGTGGTGATCACCACGGCTATCTCGCCCAGGCCGAGGCGCTGTGCGCCCTGGCCCCGCTGGAGGCGCGATCGCATGGCTACCGTGGCCATGCGCTGGTGAAGCTGCAGCGCTGGGCCGAGGCGCTGCTGCCCTTGCAGCGGGCGCTGGAACTGGCGCCGGGCTATGTGTTCGCCGCGCGCCAGCTCGCGCAGGCGGCGCGCGCGGCCGCGGCGCCCGATCTGGCAGAGCCTGCGCTGCAGGCCCTGTGGCCGCACATGGAAGACGTGGGCACCGCCTGCGACGGCATCGAACTCGCCGTGGCCGCGCGCCGGCCCGAGCGTGCCCAGGCCTGGCTGCAACGTCTGTTCGAACTGGACGATTTCGACATCGATCGCACGCGCGAAGCACTGCGTTGCTGGCGCGAAGCCGGCTGGGGCGACACGCTCGCGCCGCTGCAACAGGCCCAGGTGATGCGCGGCGGCGGGCCGGTGGGCCTGGTGCTCGACGCGCTCGATCAAGAGGCAGCGCGCTCGGGGCTGGGCGAAGGCTTCATCACCGCGGCCCGCGTGACGCGCCGCGCGCTGCAGTGGCAGCAAGGCGCCGAAGGCCCGCACCTGCTGCTGGGCCTGATGCGCTGGCTGGCCGTGCGCGAACAAGCGCAGTTGCTGGGTTGGGTGTTGCGCCGTTGCGAGAACCGCTTGCGTGCCGACGACCGCTGCTGGGGCGAAGCCAGCTATGCGCTGTGCAGCCTGCACGAGTTCCGCGCCGTGGTGCGCTGGCTGCACGACTGGCCGCAGCGCGAGAGAGCGCCGGCCTATGCGATGGCCAACCTGGGCGGCAGCCTGGTCGTGCTGCGGCAGTGGGATGCCCTGCAGGCGGCCGTGCAGCAAACCTTGCAGCGCCTGCCGGAGCAGGAAGACATGCGCCTGTGGCAACTGCTGTTGCACGCGCGGGCCGGTGATCTGCCGGCATTGCAAGCCGCGCTGCAACGTTGCCACGAGTGGACGCCCGACCCGTGGATGCGCCCCTTGCTGAATGCCACCGAGGCCTTTGTCGCGCTGGCACTGGCACGTGCCGAGGGCGGCACGGTGGCGGCCCTGCTCGCCACCGCGCCCCACGGCGGCCCGCCGCAGGCCTGGGCGATGTGGCGCGAACTGCGGCGCATGGCGCTATTGCGCCACACCCCCTGGCCCCGGCTGGGGCGCTGGCTGCTCGCCGGCTGAAGGCGCCGGGCCCAAGAAGAAAGGCCCCGCCGGGCGGGGCCTTCATGCAGTCACCAGCCCGCAGGGCTGGTGTGACCTCGGCCTCAGGCCGCGGGCGTCTGGTCGAACGGCAGCTTGAGCTGCGAGAGATCCTTGCGCGTCTCCACCAGCACCAGCGGGCCTTCGTCCACCACCACCGGCGGCTTGGGCTCGCGCGGCACGTGGATGGGCTTCGGCTCGGCAGCGATGGCGGCCTGGGCGGCAGCCACCTTGTCCGCGTCGCTGCCCACCCACTGCAGGCCGGCTTGTTCGGCCAGGGCGTGCAGGTCGGCCAGCGGCAGCACGAAGGGTTCCACACGCACGGGCATGGGGGCCGGGGCGGCGGCCACGGGTGCCGGGGCGCTGGGGCGCGGTGCAGGCGCAGGTGCGGGTGCGGCCAATGGTGCCTCGGCATCCGGCGTGGCGATGGCAGCGGCCGGTGCGGCTTCGCCATCGTCGTGCATCGCCGGCATCAGCGCGGTGGCGGCGGGTTCGACCTCGCCGTCTTCGCGCACGCTGCCGTCGGCGCCGTTCCCAACTTCGCGCTGGCGGTCGCGGCCGCGGCCACCGCGGCGGCGGCGGCTGCGTTCACCGCGTTCGCCGTTGTCGCCACCTTCTTCGGTTGCGGGAGCGCCGTCGGTGCCGGCTTCGGCCACAGCACTGGGCTCGCCATCGGCCGGTGCTGCGACGTTGAGGGCCGCGGGGCTGCCGTCTTCGTTGTGGCCTTCGGTGGTGGTCTCGGCACCGTTCTCGGCGCGGCCGTCACGGTCGCGGCCCCCACGGCGGCGGCGGCGGCGGCCGCCTTCGCGTTCGCCTTCGGCACCGGCGGGGGTTTCAGCGCCGGGCAGGGCTTCGGCGCCCGCAGCTGGGCTGGCTGACACGGCGGCCAGCAAGGCCTCGTCGGCGGCCACGGCCGCGGCAGTGCGCTCGGGGCGCGGGCCGCGGCGTTCGCCGTTGCGCTCACCGCGTTCGCCGTTGCGTTCACCACGCTCGCCACGCGGTGCGCGCTCTTCGCGGGCCGGTGCGGCGCTGCCTTCAGTGGCCAGCGCCTCGGGGCGCGGCGCGCGGTTGTCGCGGCCTTCGCGGCCCTCACGCCCTTCACGGCGGCCGCCTTGTTCGTTGCGGTCGCGGGAGCCACGGCCGCCGCGTTCACCGCCACGTTCACCACCGCGCTCGGCCTGGCGCTCGTTGCGCTCACCACCGCGGCCGCCGCGTTCGCCACGGCGGCCGTCACGGCCACCCTCGCGCTTCTCGGGCGCGGGGGCTGTGGCCGGCGTCACCACCGGCGCGGCCACAGGGGCCGGTGCCGGGGCGGGGGCCGGGCTGCCACCGAAGAGGCGGCCCACCCAGGCGAAGAAACCACCGCCGGCCGCCGGTGCCGGCGCAGGCGCGGCCACCACCGGGGCGGCCACGGGCGCGGCCACCGGGGCCGGTGCGGGCACGGGCGCCGGGGCCGGCGCGGGCGGGGCCGGCTGGTCGGGCAGCACGCCCTTGATCAGCGGTTCCTGCTTGGGCTTGGCCTTTTCGCGGCGGGTGATGCCGACCTCGTCGCTCGGCTCCTCGATCATCGTGTAGCTGGCCTGCAGCCCTTCCAGGCGCGGATCGTCGTGGCGCAGGCGCTCGAGCTTGTAGTTCGGCGTCTCCAGGTGCCTGTTGGGCACCAGCAGCACGGTCACGCGCTGCTTGAGTTCGATCTTGGTGATCTCGCTGCGCTTCTCGTTGAGCAGGAAGCTGGTCACTTCCACCGGTACCTGCACGTGCACGGCGGCGGTGTTTTCCTTCAGCGCTTCTTCTTGAATGATGCGCAGGATCTGCAGCGCCGAGCTCTCGGTGTCGCGGATGTGGCCGGTGCCGTTGCAGCGCGGGCAGGTGATGTGGTTGCCCTCGCTCAGGGCGGGGCGCAGGCGCTGGCGGCTGAGTTCGAGCAGGCCGAACTTGCTGATGCTGCTGAACTGCACACGCGCACGGTCGGAGCGCAGCGCGTCGCGCAGGCGCTGTTCGACCTCGCGGCGGTTCTTGCTCTCTTCCATGTCGATGAAGTCGACGACGATGAGGCCTCCCAGGTCGCGCAGGCGCATCTGGCGCGCCACCTCGTCGGCGGCCTCCAGGTTGGTGCGCGTCGCGGTTTCCTCGATGTCGCTGCCGCGCGTGGCGCGCGCGCTGTTCACGTCCACGCTGACCAGCGCTTCGGTGTGGTCGATGACGATGGCGCCGCCCGAGGGCAGGTTCACCGTGCGGCTGAAGGCCGTCTCGATCTGGTGCTCGATCTGGAAGCGGCTGAACAGGGCCGCGTCATCGCGGTAGCGCTTCACGCGGTGTGCCGTCTCGGGCATCACGTGCGTCATGAACTGCAGCGCCTGGTCGTAGATGTCGTCGGTGTCGATCAGGATCTCGCCGATGTCCGCGGTGAAGTAGTCGCGGATGGCGCGGATGACGAGGCTGCTCTCCTGGTAGATCAGGTAGGCGCCCTTGCCGCCCTTGGAAGCGCCGTCGATGGCGTCCCAGAGCTTGAGCATGTAGTTCAGGTCCCACTGCAGCTCTTCGGCGCTGCGGCCGATGCCGGCGGTGCGCGCGATCAGGCTCATGCCCTTGGGGTAGTCGAGCTGGTCGAGGTTTTCCTTCAGCTCTTCACGCTGCTCGCCCTCGATGCGGCGGCTGACGCCACCACCGCGCGGGTTGTTGGGCATCAGCACCAGGTAGCGGCCAGCCAGGCTGACGAAGGTGGTGAGTGCGGCGCCTTTGTTGCCGCGCTCTTCTTTTTCCACCTGCACGAGCAGGCTGTCGCCTTCCTTCACCGCGTCCTGGATGCGCGCGTTCTTGACGTCGGCGCCATCGCGGAAGTAGTTGCGGCTGATTTCCTTGAAGGGCAGGAAGCCGTGGCGGTCTTCGCCGTAATCGACGAAGCAGGCTTCGAGGCTGGGCTCCACGCGGGTGATGACCGCCTTGTAGATGTTGCCCTTGCGCTGTTCGCGCCCTTCGATTTCGGTTTCGAAGTCGAGCAGTTTTTGCCCGTCGACGATGGCCAGGCGCCGCTCTTCCGGCTGCGTGGCGTTGATCAGCATGCGTTTCATGTGCACTCCTGCGTGGCGCCACCCTTCAGGCGGGGGCGCCCGTTCTCACATCGATGCACGAAAAACGCGGAAAAACCGGCGGCGCGAAATGCCCTGGACTGCGTTGATGCCGCCGGGTGAGGGCGGTCAGCGGCGCAGCGTTGGCGCGTGCGCTTCGGGCGCGGCTGCGGCGGCATGCGGCGTCGGCCCTGACCGCCGCGGATCGCGCGGCGATGCCCCCGCACCCAGGCCGGCGGCGCAGGGCCGCGGCGCTGTCAGGCGCATGTGGGGGTTGGCGGGAGACGGGGAGTGCATGGGCTGCAGCTTTGCGCACCGGGCGCGGGTGGCAGCCACTCTTGCGAGGCCGGCTGCCACCGGGGTTGTTCACGGATGCCGGGTCTCGTCGGACCCAGCGGGTTCTTCTTCGTTCTTCTGCCGCCGGCTGCCGTGTACCGCCGGGCGCCTCCTGGGGCCCCGGCCCGCACACCAGTTGCTGGCGTTGCATCACCTTCTTTTGCGGGCGGCCCGACACAAGGTCCGCCCCGCTGTCCACGTTAACACCGGCAAGGCCCGGGTAAACTCCGATAAATCAAGCACTTACAGCGCAAACGTGGAGCCGCGGATTATAGGGGCCAAAGCCCGGCCCTCGGCCGACCATGAAGCACCGGCGGTGCGCCACCTGACCGTGGACGCCGAGTCGGCCGGGCAGCGGCTGGACAACTTCCTGATGCGGGTGCTCAAGGGCGTGCCCAAGACGCATGTCTACCGCGTCATCCGCTCGGGCGAGGTGCGCGTGAACAAGGGCCGCGCCAGCGCCGACACCCGCGTGGCCGAAGGCGACGAGGTGCGCGTGCCGCCGGTGCGCCTGCCCGAGCCCAGCACCGCCCCGCCGGCCCCAGCGCGCGAATTTCCCGTGCTGCTGGAAGACGAGCACCTGCTGGCCATCGCCAAACCCGCCGGCGTGGCGGTGCACGGCGGCAGCGGCGTCAGCTCGGGCGTGATCGAACAACTGCGCTCTTCGCGCCCCACGGCGCGCTTCCTGGAGCTGGTGCACCGGCTGGACAAAGAGACCTCGGGTGTGCTGCTGCTGGCCAAGAAGCGCAGCGCACTCACCGCCCTGCAAGACCAGTTCCGCAGCCGAGACACCGGCAAGACCTACGCCGCACTCGTCTTCGGCGCCTGGCCCGACAAGCTCAAGGTTATCGACCAGGCGCTGCACAAGGGCCTGGACGCCCAAGGCGAGCGCCACGTGCGCGTGGTGGCCGCCGACCACGCCGACGGCCGCCGCAGCATCACGCTGGTGAAGGTGGCGCAGCGGCTGCAGGCCGGCGGCGAGACGCTCAGCCTGCTGGACGTGACGCTCAAGACCGGCCGCACGCACCAGATCCGCGTGCACCTGGCCAGCAACGGCTGCGCCATCGTCGGCGACCCCAAGTACGGCGATTTCGCCCGCAACAAGGCTTTCGCGCGGGCCACGCGCTTCGAACGCATGTTCCTGCATGCCCGCCAGCTGGCCTTCGATCACCCCGCCACGGCCGAGCGCATCACCTTGGTGGCGCCGCTGCCCGCCGACTGCGAGACACTTTTGCACCCATGAACACACCCGCCCGCCGTCGCCGTTTCGATCTGATTGCCTTCGACTGGGACGGCACGCTCTACGACAGCACGATGCTCATCGTGCGCTGCATCCAGAACGCCTGCCGCGACCTGGGCGTGCCCGTGCCCACCGACGAGGCCGCGGCCTACGTCATCGGCCTGGGCCTGCACGACGCGCTGCAGCACGCCGTGCCCGGGCTGCCGGCCGAGCGTTACCCCGAACTGGGCCTGCGCTACCGCCACCACTACTGGGCCGAGAAGGACAGCCTGGTGCTCTTCCCGGGCACGCTGGAGATGCTGCATGCGCTGAAGGCGCGCCAGCACTTCCTGGCCGTGGCCACCGGCAAGAACCGCCGCGGGCTGGACGACGCGCTGCAGTTCGCGCAGCTGCAGGGCCTGTTCGACGCGACGCGCACGGCGGATGAAACCGCCAGCAAGCCGCACCCGCTGATGCTGCAGGAGCTGATGGCCGAGCTGGACGTGCCGCCCGAGCGCACGCTGATGATCGGCGACACCACGCACGACCTGCAGCTGGCCGCCAACGCCGGCACGGCGCGTGTGGCCGTGAGCTTCGGCGCGCACGAGCCCGAGGCCTTCGAAGGGCACGGCCCGCTCTTCATCGCGCACAGCACGCAGGAGCTGCACGCCTGGCTGCTCGACAACGCCTGACGCGCCGCCATGGACGCCGCCCCCACCGACGCCACCGCGCCTGACGCCGGCCTGCCGCTGTGCGCCTCGCACACGCTGGAGGAGAAGGGCCGCGCCTTCCTCTGGGACGTGCGGCAGTACGGCCGCAACGAGGTGGCCTTCGTGATGCGCTTCGAGGGCCAGCTGCGCGCCTACCTGAACCGTTGCGTGCACGTGCCCACGCAGATGGACTGGCAGCCCGGCGAGTTTCTCGACATCGAGAAGCGCTACATCCTGTGCAGCCTGCACGGCGCGGCCTATGAACCGCACGGCGGACGCTGCATCGGCGGGCCCTGCGGCCGTGGCCGCCTCACCCCCGTGGCCGTGGCCGAGCGCGACGGCCAGGTGTATTGGTATCCTTCCCGCGACATCGTGCCCGTGCCCTTCGACGAGCCCCCCGCCCCCGGCCAGGACGGCCCCACCGCCGCCCCTGCAGCCCCCGCGGCCCCAGAAAGCCCCCCATGAGCAGCCCTGACACCACCCCGCCTGGCGGCCCGGTGGAGCCCCCCTTCGAACCCCCGCCGCCCGCTGTGCCGGCACCGGCCGTGGCCGCCGCGCCATCGCCTGCACCAGCCGCCGCCAAGCCGGCGCTGGAAAGCAGCCTGGAGCGCGTGGCCATGGAAGTGCTGCGCCAGCAGCGCAGCGAGCGCCGCTGGCGCGTGTTCTTCCGCCTCGCCTGGCTGGGCCTGGTGGCGGTGGTGCTGTGGCTCAGCTTCTTCCAGCGCGGCAGCGCGCCGACCCACAGCACGCCGCACACGGCGCTGGTGGAGGTGCGTGGCGAGATCGCGGTCGACAGCGAAGCCAGCGCCGAGCGCCTGGTGTCCGCCATCAAGAGTGCCTTCGAAGACCCGGGCGCGCAGGCCGTGGTGCTGCGCATCAACTCGCCTGGCGGCAGCCCGGTGCAGAGCGGCATCGTCAACGACGAGATCCGCCGCCTGAAGGCCAAGCACAACAAGAAGGTCTACGCCGTGGTGGAAGAGGTGTGTGCCTCGGGTGCCTATTACATCGCCGCGGCGGCCGACGAGATCTACGTCGACAAGGCCAGCATCGTGGGCAGCATCGGCGTGCTGATGGACGGCTTCGGCTTCACGGGCGCCATGGAAAAGTTGGGCGTCGAGCGGCGCCTGCTCACCGCCGGCAGCAACAAGGCCATGCTCGACCCCTTCAGCCCCGCCAACCCGCAACAGACGGCGATGGCGCAGGCCATGCTTGACCAGATCCATCAGCAGTTCATCACCGTGGTCAAGCAGGGCCGCGGCGAGCGTCTGAAGGAAACCCCCGACACCTTCTCGGGCCTGTTCTGGAACGGCGAAGAGGCCGTGAAGCTGGGTCTGGCCGACGGTTTGGGCAACCTCGATTTCGTGGCGCGCGAAGTGGTCAAGGCCGAAGAGGTGATCGACTACACCCCGCAGGAAAACGTGGCCGAGCGCCTGGCCAAACGCTTCGGTGCCAGCATCGGGGCGGGCGCCGTGAAGGCGCTGCGTGAAATGCCGGTGGTGAAATGAGCGCGCTGGTGCCCACCCCGCCCGATGCCGATCGCCCCCTGGGCGAACGCCTGGCCGTCGCCGCGCAGCACCTGCTGCCCAAGCAGCTGCTCACGCAGTTCGCCGGCGCCGTGGCGCAGCGCCAGGATGGCGCGCTCACCACGGCCATCATCCGCCGCTTCATCCGGCGTTACGGCGTGAACATGGCCGAGGCCGCCAACCCCGACCCGGCCAGCTACGCCAGCTTCAACGAGTTCTTCACGCGCCCGCTGAAACCCGGCGCGCGCCCGCTGGCCGCGGCCGACCTGGTGTGCCCGGTGGACGGCGCGATCAGCCAGTTCGGCGCCATCGACGGCGAGCAGATCTTCCAGGCCAAGGGCCACCGCTACAGCGCCACGGCGCTGCTGGGTGGCGACAGCGCGCTGGCCGCGCACTTCCACGGCGGCCATTTCGCCACCATCTACCTCAGCCCCAAGGACTACCACCGCATCCACATGCCCTGCGCCGGGCGGCTGCTGCGCATGATCCACGTGCCGGGCGAACTGTTCAGCGTGAACCCGGCCACCGCGCGCGGCGTGCACGGCCTGTTCGCGCGCAACGAGCGTGTGGTGTGTGTGTTCGACGGCCCGCAGGGCCTCTGGGTCAACGTGCTGGTGGGCGCCACCATCGTGGGCAGCATGGCGACCGTGTGGCACGGCGTGGTGAACCCGCCGCGCCCCGGCACCGTGCGCGACTGGCGGTATGCCGACCAGGACATCCGCCTCGAGCAAGGCGCCGAGATGGGTCGCTTCCTGCTGGGCAGCACCGTGGTGCTGCTGTTCCCGAAATCACCCGGCTTGCGCTTCAACCCGGCCTGGGCCCCGGGCGCGCCGGTGCGCCTGGGCCAAGTGATGGCCACGCACGCCACGGCGCCCTGATGCCGGCAGCCCCCAGCCGCCGCGCGCGGCTGCTGCTGTGGACGGTGCCGGCGCTGTGGAGCAGCAACTACATCATCGCGCGCGCCGCCGATGGCGTGATCGCGCCGCATGCGCTGGCCGCCGGGCGCTGGCTGCTGGCCGCGCTGGTGCTGCTGCCCTTCGTGGCGGCCGTGCTGTGGCAGCACCGCGCAGCGCTGCGGCGTGAGGCGGGCCAGCTGCTGGTGCTGGGCTTCTTCGGCATGTACATCTGCGGCGCGTGGGTCTACCAGGCTGGGCGCAGCACCAGCAGCACCAACATCGCGCTGGTCTACGCCATCACGCCCATGGCCATCGCCGCGGCCAGCGCCTGGACGCTGGGCGAGCGCATGCGGCCGGCGCAGTGGCTGGGCGTGGGGTTGGCGCTGGCGGGGCTGCTCTTCGTCATCGCGCGCGGCGAACCTGCACGGCTGCTGGCGGTGCAGTTCGTGGCGGGGGATGCGTGGATCACCGCCTGCGCCCTCAGCTGGACGGCCTATTCGGTGCTGCTCAAGCGCTGGCCCTCGGCGCTGCCGCCGCTGGCGCGGCTGGTGGCCGTCATTGCCGGCGGGCTGGTGGTGCTGTTGCCGGCGGCGCTGCTGGAAGCGGTGCTGGCCCCGGGCCCGGCCTGGGGCTGGGGCGCCACCGGGCTTGTGGTGCTGGGGGCGCTGCTGCCGGGGGTGCTCTCCTACGGCGCCTACTCGCTGCTGCAACGCGAACTGGGAGCCTCGCGCACGGCGATGATGCTCTACCTCTCGCCGCTGTACGCGGCGGTGCTGGCCTGGTGGCTGCTGGGCGAGGTGCCCGGCTGGTACCACGCGGTGGGCGCGGCGCTCATCCTGCCCAGCATCTGGCTGGCCACGCGCGGCGCGCCTTCAGGCGCCGCGGGCTCTCAGCCGAAGAGCCCGGGCGCCGGCACCTCGTCGTCGTCCTCGGCGTAGAAGCAGCTGGGGCACACGGCGCGGTAGCGTTCGTTGCCGCCGATGACGACCTGCTCGCCTTCCTTCACGCGCCGGCCTTCGCCATCCACGCGCAGGTTCATGCTGGCCTTGCGCGCGCAGGCGCAGATGGTCTTCATCTCTTCCAGGTCGTCGGCCAGCGTCAGCAGCGCGGCCGAGCCCGGGAAGGCCGCGCCGCGGAAATCGCTGCGCAGCCCGTAGCAGAGGACGGGCGGCCCGCCGCGGTGGGCCAGGCGGTGCAGCTGCTGCACCTGCTCGTGCGTGAGGAACTGGGCCTCGTCGATCAGCACGCAGGCGATGCCCTCGCCCAGGCCTTCGAGGCTGAACTCGGTCTCGGGGCCGAAGGTCTCCACCTGGCGCTGCAGGCCCAGGCGCGAGCCGATCACGCCCACGCCGGTGCGGTTGTCCAGCGCCGCGGTGAACAGGCGCACGCGCATGCCGCGCTCTTCGTAGTTGTAGGCGGCCTGCAGCAGGTTGGTGCTCTTGCCGGCGTTCATGGCCGCGTAGCGGAAGTAAAGCTTGCTCACGTCCGGGACTCTACCCGGCTGTCGGCTGGCCTCAGGCCACCAGCAAGCCGCGCTTCTCGATGAAGGCCACCACCTCGGCCAGACCTTGTTGAGTGCGCAGGTTGGTCATCACGTAAGGCCGGCGGCCGGCGTGGTCGGGCCGCATGCGTTTCGTGTCGGCTTCCATCACGCCGAGGTCGGCGCCGACGTAGGGCGCGAGGTCGGTCTTGTTGATGACGAAGAGGTCGCTCTTGGTGATGCCGGGGCCGCCCTTGCGCGGGATCTTCTCGCCGGCGGCCACGTCGATGACGTAGATCGTCAGGTCGCTCAGCTCGGGGCTGAAGGTGGCCGCGAGGTTGTCGCCGCCGCTTTCGATGAAGACGATATCGGCTTCGGGAAACTGCTCCAGCAGCCGGTCCACCGCCTCCAGGTTGATGGACGCGTCTTCGCGGATGGCCGTGTGCGGGCAGCCGCCCGTTTCCACGCCGACGATGCGCTCCGGCGCCAATGCGCCGGCCACGGTGAGCAGGCGCTGGTCTTCCTTGGTGTAGATGTCGTTGGTGACGACGACGAGGTCCCAGCGCTCGCGCATGGTCTTGCACAGCATCTCGACCAGTGTCGTCTTGCCCGAGCCCACCGGCCCGCCGACGCCCACGCGCAGCGGGGGCAGTTTCTTGGTGCGGCCGGGGATGTGGTGGAGCTTGGTGGAGTTCATGCGGGGCATGATGCACGAAGCGTGCAAGGCCCCGGCGCGGCGTTCACTTCATCGCGTGAACGCTGGGGCGTTCACTTCATCGTGTAGCCGCGGCCATCCATGCAGCCTTCCACCGCGCGGTGGAAGACGCTGGCATCGGCCATCGCGGCCGGCTGCGTGGTGGCCCAGCGGTTGCACGCCTGGCGGTCGGCCTCGGTCTGCTCGGCGCTCTGGCCGTTGCGCGGGTAGATGACGGGGTCGGGCCGGCTGGCGGGTACCGGCAGGGTCTCAGCGGCTGGCACGGGCGCGGGGCGTGCGGCCTCCACCACCAGCGGCGCGGCCAGCACGATGGGCGGGGCCACCAGCATCCAGCTGCTGCCCCAGGGCTGGTAGTAGCGCCCGCCATGGCGCCAGTAGCGCCCGCCGCCGATGACGACGCTGACCGCGCCGCGCGGCAGGCTGCCGTACACGTGGCCGTAGCCCGGGCCCCAGCCGCGGTGGCCGTGGCCGGCGATGGGGATGTTCAGGCCGATGGAAACGTCGACACCGGCCTGGGCCGGTGCCGGGCCGAGCGCCATCAGCGCGACCAGCGCCAGGGCGGCAACCGCGGGCATCGAGAACTGCGTGGCCATGGTCGTGTCCTTCCGGGGTGCGAGGCAGGGCAGGGGGTTGATCATGCAACGGCGGGCGCCGCCGCGGTGGCCCGAACCGGCAAAGATCTGTGAACGCGTGGCGCGTTCGCTGCAGGCGCCGCGCCCTCGTCGTTCAGCTGCGGAACAGCCGCGAGTACTGCGCCTCGTGCTGCGCGCTCAGGATGGCGAGCATGGGGCTGTAGGCCTGGCGCTGGGCGGGCGGCAGCGACAAGGCCTGGTCCACCGCCTCGGGCAGTTCGGCTGCCAGGCGTTGCAACAGCCGCTGTGCGGCTGCCTGGCCCAGCGGCACGGCTTTCATCGCGGCCTGGGCCATGTTCTCGGCCCAGCCCCAGCCGAAGGCCAGCAGGCTGTCGCGCACCGGCGCCTGTGCCAGCACAGCGGCCAGTGCGAAGGCCGTGGGCCACAGTGGCGCGGGCGGCAGCGCGGCCAGCTGCGCCAGGCGGGGGTCGGCGGCGTGGGGGCTGTTCTTCAGCCAGTCGAGCAGGCTGCGGCCCATCTGCTCGGCCTGGGCGCGGAACTCGGCGCTTTCGCGTGTGCAGCGCAGCCAGTCGTTGACGGCCTGCGCCTGCGTGCCATCGTGCGCCGCCCAGGCGGCGTGGGCCTGGGCCAGCGCGGGCAGGTCGCTGCGCGCCAGTGTCAGCTGCAGTTGGGCCGAGAGCCAGTCGGCCGCCTGCGCTTCACTGCTGACGCGGCCGGCTTCGACCGCGGCTTCCAGGCCCTCGGAATAGCTGAAGCCGCCCACCGGCAGGGCCGGCGAGGCCAGCCACATCAGCTGCAGCAGCGTGGCGGCCGGGGCGGCCACGGAAGGCGTGTCAGTGCTTGTGGTCATGGCCATGGTCGTGGCCGCAGCCCGGGCCGTGCACGTGCGGTGCCGGGGCGGCGCTGACGGCGATACCGATGGGCTTGCCGCGGGCCGGCGCGGGGGCGTGGCCGTGCGCATGGTCATGGGCGTGCGAGTGATCGTGTGAGTGATCGTGCGAATGATCGTGCTGGTGGCCGGGATCGTGCCCGTGCGCGTGTCCCCCCGCCTGGTAAGCCCCGCCCTCGGGCTCGAAGCCGGCCTGCTCTTCCGTCACCGTCAGGTGCATGCGGCGCAGCATCTCGGCCAGCACGGGGTCGGGCTCGAACTGCAGGCGGTCGGCGCGCAGGTCCACCGGCACGTGGCGGTTGCCCAGGTGGTAGGCGGCACGCAGCAGGTCGAAAGGCTGGCCGTGTTCCGCGCAGGGCCGCACCACCATCACCGGCTGCGGCGCGGCCTGCACCGCCACCAGCGAGCCGTCTTCGGCCACCAGCACGTCGCCGCCGCGCACCACGCTGCCGCGCGGCAGGAAGACGGCCAGCGTGCGGCCCTGGCTGTCTTCGGCGTCGAAGCGGCTCTTCTGCCGCGTGTCCCAGTCCAGTGCCAGCGCG
This sequence comes from Rubrivivax rivuli, assembly GCF_004016505.1. Lineage (GTDB taxonomy): Bacteria > Pseudomonadota > Gammaproteobacteria > Burkholderiales > Burkholderiaceae_C > Rubrivivax > Rubrivivax rivuli. The sequence goes on from NZ_SACR01000005.1 coordinate 43,954, forward strand.
GCGGCGCGTTTCACGAGCACGGGAGCCAGGCCGCGGCCCTGGGGGATGAGCTTGTTGACGGTGATCATGGGGACCTTGGGCGAAGCGTATTGCGGGGGCAGGGTGGGGCGGTTAGTATAACGTTCGTTATAACGGAGGTTGGACCATGACCGCACTGAAGCTCACCCAGATCGGCAACTCGGTCGGCGTCATCCTGCCCAAGGAAGTGCTGGCGCGCTTGAAGCTGGAGAAGGGGGACACGGTGTTCGTCACCGATGCGGCCGACGGCATCAAGCTCACGCCCTACAACCCCGCGTTCGAAGAACAGATGTTGCTGGCCCGCGGCATCATGAAGAAGCGGCGTGACGTGCTGCGTGAACTGGCCAAGTGAGCACCGACACCTGGGTCTGGATCGACCCGCGTGTGCTGCTGGCGGTGCACGAAGAGCAACTCGCCGAGCACGGTGGTGCGCCCGGCACCCGCGACCTGGGGCTCTTCGAATCGGCACTCGCGAGCCCTCGCAACCTGGCGCTCTACGGCGAGCCCGATGCCGCCGCGCTGGCCGCGGCGTACGGCTGTGGCATCGCGCGCAACCACCCCTTCGTTGACGGCAACAAGCGCACGGCCTTCGTTGTGGTGGAGCTTTTCCTGGCCCTCAACGGTCTGGAACTGACGGCCGACGACGGCGCGTGCGTGCTCACCATGCTCGCCGTCGCCGCCGGCTCGACGGACGAAGCCGCCTTCGCGGCCTGGCTGCGCACCCAAAGCGCCCCCCGCGCCTGACACGCCCGCAACAGCGCCCTCAGAACAAGAAGTACTTCTGCGCCAGCGGCAGCTTCGTCGCCGGGTCGCAGGTCAGCAGTTCCCCATCGGCCCGCACGCGGTAGGTCTGCGCGTCGATCTCCATCTTCGGCAGCCAGGCGTTGTGCACCATGTCGGTCTTCTTCACGCTGCGGCAGCCCTTCACCGCCGACAGCGGGCGCTGCAGCCCCAGCCGCCGGCCGATGTCGGCTTCCAGCGCGGTGTGGCTCACGAAGGTCAGCGAGGTCGCCTGAAGCGTGCGCCCGTAGCTGCCGAACATCGGCCGGTAGTGCACCGGCTGCGGCGTGGGGATGCTGGCGTTGGCATCGCCCATCAGCGCTGCGGCAATGAAACCGCCCTTGAGGATGAGGCTGGGCTTGACGCCAAAAAACGCGGGCCGCCACAGCACCAAGTCGGCCCACTTGCCGACCTCGATGCTGCCCACCTCGTGGCCGATGCCGTTGGCCAGCGCCGGGTTGATGGTGTACTTGGCGATGTAGCGCTTGACGCGGAAGTTGTCGTGGCGCGCCGTGTCGGGGCCCAGGCTGCCGCGCTGGCCCTTCATCTTGTGCGCCGTCTGCCAGGTGCGGATGATGACCTCGCCCACACGGCCCATGGCCTGGCTGTCGCTGCTCATCATGCTGATGGCGCCCAGGTCGTGCAGCACGTCCTCGGCGGCGATGGTCTCGCGGCGGATGCGGCTCTCGGCGAAGGCCAGGTCTTCGGCGATGCTGGCATCCAGGTGGTGGCAGACCATCAGCATGTCCAGGTGCTCGTCCACCGTGTTCACGGTGTAGGGCATGGTGGGGTTGGTGCTGCTGGGCAGGAAGTTGGCCTCGCCGACCACCTTCAGTATGTCGGGCGCATGCCCGCCGCCGGCGCCTTCGGTGTGGAAGGCGCAGAGGCTCCTGCCGCGCGTGGCGGCGATGGTGTCCTCGACGAAGCCGCTCTCGTTGAGCGTGTCGCTGTGCAGGCTGACCTGGGTGTCCGTCACCTCGGCCACGTCCAGGCAGTTGCTGATGGCCGCGGGCGTGCTGCCCCAGTCTTCGTGCAGCTTCATGCCGATGGCGCCGGCGGCGATCTGCTGGCTGAGGGCCTCGGGCCGCGCGGCGTTGCCCTTGCCCAGGAAACCCAGGTTCATCGGGAAAGCCTCGGCCGCCATCAGCATGCGGTGCAGGTTCTCGGGGCCGGGCGTGCAGGTGGTGGCGAAGGTGCCGGTGGCCGGCCCGGTGCCGCCGCCCAGCATGGTGGTGACGCCGCTCATCAGCGCCTCTTCGATCTGCTGCGGGCAGATGAAGTGGATGTGGCTGTCGATGCCGCCGGCGGTGACGATCATCCCCTCGCCGGCAATGATCTCGGTGCCCGGCCCGATGACGATGTCCACGCCCGGCTGCACGTCGGGGTTGCCGGCCTTGCCGATGGCGGCGATGCGGCAGCCCTTGATGCCGATGTCGGCCTTGACGATGCCCCAGTGGTCGATGATCAGCGCGTTGGTGATCACGCAGTCGTGCGCCTCGTGCACGCCGGGGCCGTTGACGGTCTGGCTCTGGCCCATGCCGTCGCGGATGGTCTTGCCGCCGCCGAACTTGACCTCTTCACCGTAGCCGCCGGCTTTCAGCGTGAAGTCTTGTTCCACCTCGATGACGAGGCCCGTGTCGGCCAGGCGCAGGCGGTCGCCCACGGTGGGGCCGTACATCTCGGCATAGGCGCGCCGGCCGATGGTGCGGCTCATCAGAGGCCTCCGTTCGTCAAGCCGCGGAAGCCCCACACCTGCCGCCGGCCGCCGAAGGCCACCAGCGTGACGGTGCGCTCCTGCCCGGGCTCGAAGCGCACCGCGGTGCCGCTGGCGATGTTCAGCCGGTAGCCCCTGGCGGCCTGGCGGTCGAACTGCAGCGCCGCGTTGGTTTCGGCGAAGTGGTAGTGGCTGCCCACCTGGATGGGCCGGTCGCCGGTGTTGGCCACCAGCAGCGTGAACTTGTCGCGGCCAGGGTTGAGCTCGTGCTCGCCCCCGTCGATCAGCAACTCGCCGGGTGTCATCGCTTCGGCTCCTGCTTCACTTGCGGCGGATGTACCAGGCCACGCCGAGCACGGCCGCGGCCAGGCCCAGCAGCATCAGCACGTCCTGCGCGTGCCAGTGGTGGCTGCCGGGGATGCCGTGGCCTTCGTGGGCCTGGGCGGCGAAGCTCAGCGTGGCGGCGGCCACGGCCGGAAGGCAACGTTGCAGGGTGATCTTCATGGGGCGTGCTCTCGGCTTCATGCAATGGGTTGGTGCACGGTCACCAATTTGGTGCCGTCAGGAAAGGTGGCCTCGACCTGAATCTCGGTGACGATCTCGGGCACGCCCTCCATCACCTCGTCGCGCGTGAGCACGGTCTTGCCTTCGCTCATCAGCTGTGCCACGGTCTTGCCATCGCGCGCGCCTTCCATGATGGCGGCGGTGATCAGGGCGATGGCTTCCGGCACGTTCAGCTTCAAGCCGCGCGCCTTGCGGCGCTCGGCCAGCAGCGCGGCGGTGAAGATGAGCAGCTTGTCTTTCTCTCTTGGCGTCAGGTCCATGGGCCCCTCGTCAGCACATTGGGTGCCAATGTAAGCCCGCCCACGCGCTTGGCCCGCAACGTGCAAACCCGCAGCCCCTGATGAGTGCGCCGCCCACCCCCGCCCCGCAGCAGCGCGTCATCAAGGTCCGGCGCGACTACAACGCCTGGGTGGCCAGCGAGACGCTGGAAGACTACGCGCTGCGTTTCACGCCGCGGTCTTTCCGCAAGTGGAGCCCCTGGCGCGTGGCCCACACCGCGGTGGGCGGCGCGGCCAGCTTCCTGGTGCTGGAGGCGCTGGGCGCCACGCTGCTGCTGCAGTTCGGCTTCGTCAACGCGGCGCTGGCCATCCTGGCCACGGCGGCGATCATCTTTGCCGCGGGGCTGCCCATCAGCGTCTACGCCGCGCGCCACGGGCTGGACATGGACCTGCTCACCCGCGGCGCCGGCTTCGGCTACATCGGCAGCACCATCACCAGCCTCATCTACGCCAGCTTCACCTTCATCTTCTTCGCGCTGGAGGCGGCCATCATGGCCTACGCGCTGGAGCTCGCCTTCGGCCTGCCGCCGGCCTGGGGTTACCTGGTGTGTGCGCTGGTGGTCATCCCGCTGGTCACGCACGGCGTCACGCGGGTCAGCCAACTGCAGATGTGGACGCTGCCGGTGTGGCTCGTGCTGCTGGTGCTGCCCTACATCTACGTCTTCCAGGCCCACCCCACGCTGGCCAGCGACCTGCGCGCCTACGCCGGCCTCGACGGCCAGGGCGGCGCCTTCAACCCGCTGCTCTTCGGCAGCGCGCTCACCGTGGGCGTGGCCCTCATCACGCAGATGGGCGAGCAGGTCGACTACCTGCGCTTCATGCCCGAAAAGACCCGCGCCAACCGCTGGCGCTGGTGGGGCGCGGTGCTGCTGGGCGGGCCGGGCTGGGTGCTGCCGGGCGTGCTGAAGATGTTCGGCGGCGCGCTGCTGGCGCTGCTGGCGCTGAAGCTGGCGGTGCCCGCCGACCGCGCCGTCGACCCCAACCAGATGTACCTGGCCGCCTACGAGATCGTCTTCAACCACTACGGCTGGGCGGTGGCGGCCACGGCCTTGTTCGTGGTGGTGAGCCAGCTCAAGATCAACGTCACCAACGCCTACGCCGGCAGCCTGGCTTGGAGCAACTTCTTCGCTCGCGTCACGCACAGCCACCCCGGCCGCGTGGTGTGGATGGTGTTCAACACGCTGATCGCCCTGATGCTGATGGAACTGGAGGTCTTCCAGGCCATCGGCGGCGTGCTGGGCCTGTACAGCAACATCGCCATCAGCTGGCTCATGGCGGTGGTGGCCGACCTGGTGGTGAACAAGCCGCTGGGCCTGAGCCCCAAGGGCATCGAGTTCAAGCGCGCCCACCTCTACGACATCAACCCCGTGGGCGTGGGCGCCATGGGGCTGGCCTCCGTCATCTCCATCACCGCGCACCTGGGCGCCTTCGGGCCGATGGCCGAGGCCTTCTCGGCGGTGATCGCGATGGCCGTGGCCTTCGTGGCCGCGCCCTTGATCGCCTGGGCCACGCGCGGGCGCTACTACCTGGCGCGCGGGCCGCAGGCCGAGGGTGCCACCGGCGGCGGCTACCTGGCCCAACGCGGCGGCTTGCAGGCGCTGCGCCAGTGCGTCATCTGCGAACGCGAGTACGAAGGCGAAGACATGGCCGGCTGCCCGGCCTACGGCGGCCCCATCTGCAGCCTGTGCTGCAGCCTGGACGCCCGCTGCCACGACCTCTGCAAGCCCGAGGCCGCGCGCGCCGGCGTGCAGCTGACAGCCGCGCTGCGCCGCCTGACGCCCCAGCGCTGGTGGCCCCAGCTGGAGACCGGCCTGGGCCGCTACCTGCTGGTGATGGCGGTGGTGGCGCCTGCGCTGGCCGCGCTGCTCTACCTTCTGCACGAAGCCGAGGTGCGCGCCCTGGCCGCCACTGGCACCGAGGCCGCGGCTGCCGCCGCGCCGGCGCTGCGCACGGCCTTCATCAAGGCCTATTGCGCGCTGCTGCTGCTGTCGGGCGTGATCGCCTGGTGGCTGGTACTCACCCAGATCAGCCGCCGCGTGGCGCAGGAAGAGAGCAACCGCCAGACCGAAGCTCTGGTGCGCGAGATCGACAGCCATGCCCGCACCGACGAAGAGCTGCAGCGCGCCCGGCTGGCCGCCGAAGCCGCGCGCCGCCAGGCCGAGGGCGCCAACCAGGCCAAGACGCGATACATCAGCGCCATCAGCCACGAGCTGCGCACGCCGCTGAACAGCATCCTCGGCTACGCGCAGCTGCTGGACGAAGACCCCACGCTGCCGGTGCACCGCAAGCAGGCCGTGGGCGTCATCCGCCGTGGCGGGGAACACCTGCTGGGGCTGATCGAAGGCACGCTGGACATCGCGCGCATCGAAGGCGGCAAGCTCACGCTGGAGCCCAAGCCCATGCGCCTGCGCGAGAGCCTGCAGCAGATCGTGCAGATGTTCGAGCTGCAGGCGCTGAGCAAGGGCCTGCGCTTCGAGCACGACATCGAAGGCGCGCCGGCGCTGGTGCGTGCCGACGAGCGGCGGCTCACGCAGATCCTCATCAACGTGCTGGGCAACGCGGTGAAGTTTACGCAGCGCGGGCGCGTGGCCTTCCGCGCCGCGCACCTGCGCGACATGGCCGTGTTCGAGATCGAGGACACCGGGCCCGGCATCGCGGCCGAAGACCTGGAGCGCATCTTCGAGCCCTTCTCGCGCGGCGGCCCGGCCGGCAGCGCAGGTGCGGCCCCGGGTGGCGGCACGGGTCTGGGCCTGACCATCGCGAAGATGCTCACCGACCTGATGGGCGGCGAGCTCACCGTGAGCACGAAGCTGGGCGAGGGCACGGTCTTCCGCGTGCGCCTCTTCCTGCCCGAGTTGCGGGGCCAGCGCGTGCCCGCGCCGCGCCCGGCCCGCCGCGGCTACGAGGGTGCGCGCCGCCGCCTGCTGGTGGTGGACAACGAAGAGGTCGACCGCACGCTGCTGGCGCGCCGGCTGCAGGCCCTGGGTTTCGACGTGCTCGAAGCCGGCTCGGGCCAGGCCGCGCTGGCGCTGCTGCAGGAGGCACAGAAGGCCCAGTGCGCCGAGCCGCCAGCGCCGGTGCACGCCATCCTGATGGACCTGGCCATGCCTGGCATCGACGGCTGGCAGACCATCCGCACGCTGCGCGCCCAGGGCCTGAGCCAGGCGCCGGTGGCCATCGTCTCGGCCAACGCCTTCGACAAGGGCCTGGAGAACGACTGCGGCATCACCGCGGCCGACTTCATCACCAAGCCCGTGCGCTTCGACGAACTGCTGGATTGGCTGGGCCGGCAGCTCGGGCTCGTGTGGCTGTCGGCGCCAGTGCCTCCGCCGCCCCCACCCGCCACCCCGCCCGCCGACGCCCCGCTGCCCACGCGCGCGCAGCTGCTGGCCTTGCAGGAGATGGTGCGTCTGGGCTACCCACGCGGCGTGCAGCAGGCGCTGGCGCGCATCGAGAGCGAGCGGCCAGAATGCGCGGCCTGGCTGGCGCCGCTGCGCGCGCTGGCGCAATCCTTCCAGTTCGAGGGCGTGCAAGCCCTGATCGACCAAGCTCTCGCCCGTGCCGAACCCGCCTGAGACCCTGCCCGACCACAGCAGCGCCGCCGCCGATCCCCTGGGCCGTGCGCGCAGCGCCGGCGTGGTCTTGATCGTGGACGATGTGCCCGACAACCTGGCCGTCTTGCACGACGCCCTGGACGCCGCCGGCTACACCGTGCTGGTGGCCACCGACGGTGCGCGCGCCCTGCAGCGTGCCGCGCAGGCCGACCCCGACATCGTGCTGCTGGACGCCGTGATGCCGGGCATCGACGGCTTCGAGGTCGCGCGGCGCCTGAAGGCCGGGCCCGAGACGGCCCACATCCCCATCGTCTTCATGACCGGCCTGACCGAGACCGAGCACGTGCTGGCCGCTTTCGAGGCCGGCGGGGTGGATTACGTCACCAAGCCCATCCGCGCCCCCGAGGTGCTGGCGCGCATGGCGGTGCACATGCAGACCGCGCGCCAGGCCCGCCAGGCCCGCAACGCGCTCGACGCCTACGGCCACGCCACCATCGCGGTGCGCCTGGGCGCCACGCCCGCCGAAGCGCCGCGCCTGGTGTGGCAGACGCCGCTGGCGCGCCAGTGGCTGCCGCTGTACTTCGACGTGGCGCCCGACCAGTTGCCCGCCCCGCTGCACCTCTGGCTGCAGGAGGCCGCCGCCGGCCGCGAGGCCCGACCACTCAGCACGGCACGCGGCGCGCGCCAGCTCGTGGCCACCCTGCAGGGTCGCACGGTGGACGAAGACTGGCTGTTGGTGCTGCGCGAAGTGAGCGACGCCGCCACCGTGGAAGCCACCATGCAGGCCTTCGGTCTGACGCTGCGCGAGAGCGAAGTGCTCTACTGGGTGGCCAAGGGCAAGACCAACCGCGACATCGGCGACATCCTGGGCAGCAGCCCGGCCACCGTCAAGAAACACCTGGAACGCGTCTATGAAAAGCTGGGTGTTGAGACGCGCACGGCCGCGGCCGCCATGGCCCTGCAGCGGGTGCGCGAACTCTCGCGCAGCTGAGCCGCCGCGTTTACAGAATTCCGGCGCCCGGCCGAAAACGCTGCGATGAGGCCTTGGCGCGCTTGGGCGCAGACGTTCCAGATCGACCATGACGTGCTCGCCGAGCAGCGCGGCAGCCTGGTCGCGCGTTTCTGTCGCCTCGGCGGCTGGGCCATCGTCGCCACGGGCGTGGTGCACCTGCTGCAGGGCAACCTGGCGATGGGCCTGCTGAATGCAGCGGTGTCGCTGCTGCTGCTGCGCAACGCGGCCCGGCTGCGTGCTGCGCAGGTGCCGCTGGTGCCCTTCGAGCTGCTGGCGATGCTGCTCATCGCGGCCATCCTCACCTCCACCTACCTGCAGGGCATGCCAGGGTTGCTGTGGTCCTACCCGATGCTCTTCCTGCTGTTCTTCGCCCTGCCGCACCGCAAGGCGCTGCTGTTCTGCGGCCTGCTGGTGGTGCCAGTTTGCGTGATGGCACAACTGACGCTGGGCACCGGGCTCGCGCTGCGGGTGCTGTTCTCGCTGGCCTTCGTGCTGCTGATGATCCTGATGGTGCTGCGCCTCATCGGCCAACTGCAGCAGACGCTGATGCAGCAGGCCATCACCGACCCGCTGACCGGCTGCTACAACCGCCGCCACCTGCAGATGCAGCTGGACACCCTGAGCCTGCCCGCGCAGGCCGCGGCGGGCCCCGGCCCGGTGCTGCTGGCCATCGACGTCGACCACTTCAAGCGCATCAACGACCGCCACGGTCACGGCCGCGGCGACGAGGTGCTGCAGGACCTGGTGCGCCTGATCGGCACGCGGCAGCGCCTGGGCGACCTGCTGTTCCGCACCGGCGGCGAAGAGTTCATGCTCTTGCTGCCGCGCGCCTCCGAGGCCGACGCGCTGCAGGTGGCCGAAGCGCTGCGCCAGCGCGTGGCCGCCAGCGGCTTGCTGGGGGCAGAGCCCTTGACGGTGAGCATCGGCGTCAGCGCCTTGGCCGCCGTGCGCGACGTGGAAGCCTGGCTGCGCGCCGCCGACGCGGCGCTCTACGAGGCCAAGCGCCGCGGGCGTGACCAGGTGGTGCTGGCCGGTGCACCGGCCGTCGACCTGGCGGCCTGAGCCGCCGCCGCGCTCAGGCCTGCAGCACCAGCAGCCGCCCCGGTTGCGGCGCCTGCGCCTGCCGCGCGAACAGCAAAGCCTCGGCCTCCTGCTGATGAGCCCTGCCGAGCGCCGGCCCGGCCACCAGCAGCGTGGGCCGGCGGGGCGTGAACCGCGCCAGGGCCTGCAGGCCGGCGCTGCCGGGGCGCAGCCAGCCGGCGTCCCAGGGGTCGGCGGGCTGGCGGGGGCGCCACACCGCCACATCGTTGAACTTGGTGCGCAGGCGCAGGGCCAGCCGGGCGGCGGCACCGCGGCAGGCGCGCAGCTGCAGGCTGCCGTCCACCACCAGGCACAGGGCGTGGGCCAGGTCGGCGCCGGCCTCGCCGGCCAGGCCGGTGTCGCCGGGCAGGGTGTGCACGGCCCAGTGCGCAGGCTGGTGGCACCAGGCCAGCAGGCCGGGCCACGCCGCGTGTGCCTGGGCCGCCTGCAGCGCGGGCTCGGCCAGTGGCAGCGGGGGCGCCAGCGCTTGCAGGTCAAAACGGGCCGACAGGGTGCGCAGCAGGCCGGCTTGCGGCGGGGCCGGGGGCCTGTGGATGGGCATGGACATGGGCCGCGAGCTTAGCCGGCGCGACCTGGGCAGAATGCGGCGGCGGCACGCTCCTGGCCGCGCCTTCCATTGACGACGATGCCCGCGCTCACCTGGTCCGACGCCCTTGCCCTGCAGCAACCCGAGATCGACGACACGCACCGCGAGTTCGTCGATCGCCTGGCTGGCGTTGAAGCGGCCTTGGGCAGCGACGCCACCCAGCTGGCCGCCGCGCTGGAGGCCTTCGTGCAGCACACCGAAGCGCATTTCGCGCAGGAAGAGCGCTGGCTGCAGGAGATCGGTTTCGGCGCTGACCACTGCCACGGCAAGGAGCACCGGCAGGTGCTGGAGCTGGTGCACGAGGTGCAGCGCCGGCTGTTGCAGCAGGGCGACGTGGCCGTGGTGGGCGCGCTGGTGCCCGCGCTGGCGCAGTGGTTCCCGGTTCACGCGCAGAGCATGGACTGGGGGCTGGCCCAGGCGATGCAGGCCGTGCAGGCCGCGAACGCCACGAAGGCGGGCAACCCGGCCGAGGCCTGAAGGCCGGGCCTGGCGGCCCCGCCCATACGCCGTCCGGCGTATTTCTCGCGCGGGGCCGGCCCCGCATCCTCCTGGGCATTCGACACCCCACCCACAGCCAGGAGCGAGAGACCGTGAACAAGCCCAGCAGCACCACCCGCCGCCACGTCGGCAAGACCCTCATCGCCGCGGCCGCCGCCGCAGCCACCTTCGGCCTCAGCACCAGCGCCTTCGCGCAGGAGACCATCAAGGTCGGCGTGCTGCACTCGCTGTCGGGCACCATGGCCATCAGCGAGACGGTGCTCAAGGACACCATCCTGATGGAGATCGAGGCCATCAACGCCAAGGGCGGCCTGCTGGGCAAGAAGCTCGAACCCGTGGTGGTGGACCCGGCCTCGAACTGGCCGCTGTTCGCCGAGAAGACCCGCCAGCTCATCAGCAAGGACAAGGTCGCCGTCATCTTCGGCTGCTGGACCAGCGTCTCGCGCAAGAGCGTGCTGCCCGTCGTTGAAGAACTCAACGGCCTGTTGTTCTACCCCGTGCAGTACGAAGGCGAAGAACTCAGCAAGAACGTGTTCTACACGGGTGCCGCGCCCAACCAGCAGGCCATTCCCGCCGTGGAGTACCTGATGAGCAAGGACGGCGGCAGCGCCAAGCGCTTCGTGCTGCTGGGCACCGACTACGTGTACCCGCGCACCACTAACAAGATCCTGCGCGCCTTCCTGAAGAGCAAGGGCATCCCCGACAGCGACATCATGGAGGAGTACACCCCCTTCGGTCACTCTGACTACCAGAGCATCATCGCCAAGATCAAGAAGTTCTCGGCCGAAGGCAAGAAGACCGCCGTGGTCTCCACCATCAACGGCGACAGCAACGTGCCCTTCTACAAGGAACTGGGCAACCAGGGCCTGAAGGCGACCGACGTGCCGGTTGTGGCCTTCTCGGTGGGTGAAGAAGAACTGCGCGGCGTGGACACCAAGCCGCTGGTGGGCCACCTGGCGGCGTGGAACTACTTCATGTCGATCAAGAACCCGACCAACGACGAGTTCATCAAGCAGTGGAGCGCCTACGCCAAGGCCAAGAACATCCCCGGCCACAAGGACCGCCCGCTGACGAACGACCCGATGGAAGCCAGCGTCATCGGCTTCCGCATGTGGGCGCAGGCCGTCACCAAGGCCAAGAGCACCGACACCGACAAGGTCATCGCCGCCATGGCCGGCCAGACGGTGAAGGCGCCCTCGGGCATCGTCAGCAAGATGGACGAGAAGAACCACCACCTGCACAAGAGCGTGTTCATCGGCGAGATCAAGGCCGACGGCCAGTTCAACGTGGTGTGGAAGACCAAGGGCCCCGTGAAGGCCCAGCCGTGGAGCCCCTTCATCCCCGAGAACAAGGGCAAGAAGGACGAGCCGGTCGTCGCTGCCAAGAAGTAAGCCCGTGAAGCTGCTGCGCACGCTGTGCGCAGCGCTGTGGTGTTGCCTGTTCGCGGGCTCGGCGCTGGCGCTGAGCCCCGATCAGGCCTTGCGCATCGCGCAGGGCGAGAGTGACGACCGCATCGCTGCGCTGAACGAAGTGGTGCTGGCCGCCGACCCGGCGCTCAGTGCCTACGTGCAGGCCCTGCTGGCCGACGAGGTGAAACTCGCCGGCGGCAAGGCTTTCGTCGTGCGCGGCGATCAGGTGACCGACGCGGCCACCGGTGCCGCGGCCACGCTGCCGGCCGATGCCGAAGACGTGGTCAACCCCAACCGCGTGCGCCGCGAGCTCGAAGCGGCGCTCTCGGCGCTGAACCTCTTCTCGCCCGACCGCGCCGTGCGCTTGAAGGCGGTGGGTGAGCTGAAAGAGCAGGCCGACGAAGGCAAGCTCGCGCTCTTCGAGAAAGCCGCGAAGAGCGAAACCGACCCCGAGATCCGCGCCGCGCTGGCGATGCTGAAGGCGACCGCGTTGATTGCCAGCAGCGACAAGGCGCAGCGCCTGGCCGCCGCGCAACTGCTGGCCGAGAGCGACCAGCCTTCCGTCAAGGGCCTGCTCATCGAGCGCCTGGCTGCCGAAGAAGACGGCGAGGTCAAGGCCGCGCTGCAGCGCACGCTGGACACCGTCAACGGCCGCCTGGCCTGGGGCGAACGCCTGGGCCTGCTGTTCACCGGCGTGAGCCTGGGCTCCATCCTGCTGCTGGCGGCCCTGGGCCTGGCCATCACCTACGGGCTGATGGGCGTCATCAACATGGCGCATGGCGAACTGATCATGATCGGCGCCTACGCCACCTGGGGCGTGCAGAACCTCTTCCGGCATTACCTGCCGGCCTACTTCGACGCCTACGTCCTCGCCGCGATTCCTTTGAGCTTCCTCGCCAGCGCGCTGGTGGGCGCGGCCATGGAGCGCAGCGTCATCCGCTTCCTCTACGGCCGGCCGCTGGAAACGCTGCTGGCCACCTGGGGCATCAGCCTCATCCTGATGCAGTGCGTGCGCAGCCTCTTCGGCGCGCAGAACGTGGGCGTCGAGAACCCGAGCTGGCTCAGTGGCGGCGTGCAGGTGCTGCCGAACCTGGTGCTGCCCTACAACCGCCTGGCCATCCTGGCCTTCGCCGCGCTGGTGCTGCTGGGCATGGCGCTGCTGATCGGCAAGACGCGTCTGGGCCTCTTCGTGCGCGGCGTCACGCAGAACCGCCGCATGGCCGCCTGCGTGGGCGTGAACACGGCGCGTGTGGACACCTACGCCTTCGCCCTGGGTGCGGGCATCGCGGGCCTGGCGGGCTGCGCGCTCAGCCAGGTGGGCAACGTGGGGCCCGACCTCGGCCAGGGCTACATCGTCGACAGCTTCATGGTCGTGGTGCTGGGCGGTGTGGGGCAGATCGCCGGCACCGTCTACGCGGGCCTGGGCCTGGGGCTGATGAACAAGGTGCTCGAAGGCTGGCAGGGCGCGGTGCTGGCCAAGATCATGGTGCTGCTCTTCATCGTGGCCTTCATCCAGAAACGGCCGCAAGGCATCTTCGCCCTCAAGGGCCGGAGCGCTGAATGAGTGCGCTGCCTGACGCGACTTTCGCGCCGAAGAACTCGCTGCTGGGCGCCAAGGGCTGGGCCGCGGTGCTGGCGGCCGTGGTGGTGATCACGGTGCTGGTGCCGGTGCTCAACCTGATGGTGCCTGAAGGCAGTGCGCTGCACCTGAGCGACTTCTACGTCACGCTGCTGGGCAAGATCCTCTGCTATGCCATCTGTGCGCTGGCCATGGACCTGATCTGGGGCTACACCGGCATCCTGAGTCTGGGTCACGGCCTCTTCTTCGCCCTGGGCGGCTACGCGATGGGCATGTACCTCATGCGCCAGATCGGCACCGACGGCCAGTACAAGAGCGAGATGCCCGACTTCATGGTCTTCCTGAACTGGAAGGAATTCCCGTGGCACTGGGCCTTCAGTGACAGCTTCGTCGCGCAGATGCTGCTGGTGGTGCTGGTGCCGGGCCTGCTGGCTTTCGTGTTCGGCTACTTCGCCTTCCGCAGCCGCATCAAGGGCGTGTACTTCAGCATCATCACGCAGGCGCTCACCTTCGCGGCCATGCTGCTGTTCTTCCGCAATGAAACCGGCTTCGGCGGCAACAACGGCTTCACCGATTTCAAGCGCATCCTCGACGTGCCCATCACCACCGCCGGCATGCGCGTGACGCTGTGCGTCATCACCGGCCTGGTGCTCATCGGTTTCTTCCTGATGGCGCGTTTCATCGTGCAGAGCAAGTACGGGCGCGTGCTGCAGGCCATCCGTGATGCCGAGACGCGCGTGATGTTCACCGGCTACAACCCCGTGGCCTACAAACTCAGCATCTGGACGCTGAGCGCCGTGATGTGCGGCGTGGCCGGCGCGCTGTACGTGCCGCAGGTGGGCATCATCAACCCCGGCGAGATGAGCCCGGCGGCCAGCATCGAGATCGCCATCTGGGCCGCCGTGGGCGGGCGCGCCACGCTCATCGGGCCCATCCTCGGCGCGTTTTTCGTCAACGGCGCGAAGAGCTGGTTCACGGTGGCCTTCCCCGAGTACTGGCTGTTTTTCCTGGGGGCGCTGTTCATCGCGGTGACGCTCTTTTTGCCGCAAGGTTTGATCGGCCTCTTTGCCAAGCTGCGCGGCCGCAAGCCGGAGGACCGCGCATGACGCCCGACCTGATGGCCGACGGCGCCGAGCGCCTGGCCCGCCACCGCAGCAAGACCACCAGCGTCGTCGAGGGCGAGCAGGTCTACTTCGGCCAGGGTGTGGCGCTATACGTGGACGAGATCACCGTCAGCTTCGACGGCTTCCGCGCGCTGAACAAGCTGAGCCTGACCATCGACGTGGGCGAACTGCGCTGCATCATCGGCCCCAACGGCGCGGGCAAGACCACGATGATGGATTGCATCACCGGCAAGACGCGGCCCGACAGCGGCACCGTCTTCTTCGGCAGCAACGTCGACCTGCTGCGCCTGAGTGAACCGCAGATCGCGCAGATCGGCGTGGGCCGCAAGTTCCAGAAGCCCACGGTCTACGAGCAATTGAGCGTCTTCGAGAACCTGGAACTCGCGCTGAAGGCCGACCGCGGCGTGCGCGCCGCGCTGTTCCACCGGCTCGGCAGCGAGCAGCTCGGCCGCATCGAAGAGGTGCTGAAGCTCATCCATTTGCAAGGCGAGGTGCAGCGCACCGCGGGACTGCTCAGCCACGGCCAGAAGCAGTGGCTGGAGATCGGCATGCTGCTGATGCAAGACCCGAAACTGCTGCTGCTGGACGAACCCGTGGCCGGCATGACCGACGAGGAGACCGAACGCACCGCCGAGCTCTTCCTCACGCTGGAGGGGAAGCACAGCCTGGTGGTGGTGGAGCACGACATGAAGTTCGTCGACCAGCTGACGCAAGGGCGCAAGAAGGTGACGGTGCTGCACGAAGGCAGCGTGCTGGCCGAAGGCCTGCTGAGCGACGTGCAGGCCAACGAAAAGGTCGTTGAGGTGTACCTTGGCCGCTGACACTTCCAGCCCGGTGCTCCAGGTCGAGGGCCTGAACCAGTACTACGGCGGCAGCCACATCCTGCGCAACCTCGGGTTCGAGGCGCGGCTGGGCGAGGTGACCGTGGTGCTGGGCCGCAACGGCGTGGGCAAGACCACGCTGCTGAAGAGCCTGATGGGCGTGGTGCCCGTGAAGACGGGCAGCGTGAAGCTTTCCGGCCACGACATCACCAAGGCCCCCAGCTACGAACGCGTGAAGCGCGGCATCGGCTACGTGCCCCAGGGCCGCGAAATCTTCGGCCGCCTCACGGTGGAAGAGAACCTGCGCATGGGCCTGGCCGTCAAGTCGGGCGGCACGGCCATCCCGGCCGAGCTCTTCGAGCTGTTTCCCATCCTCAAGCAGTTCCTGCACCGCCGTGGCGGTGATCTCTCGGGCGGGCAGCAGCAGCAGCTGGCCATTGCGCGTGCGCTGGCCGCCGGCCCGCAGCTGCTGATGCTGGACGAGCCCACCGAGGGCATCCAGCCCAGCATCATCAAGGACATCGGCCGCGTCATCCGCATGCTGGCCGACCGCAAGACGATGGCCATCGTGCTGGTGGAGCAGTACTACGACTTCGCCGCCGAACTGGCCGACCAGTACCTGGTGATGGAGCGAGGCGAGATCGTGCAGCGCGGTCGCGGCGCCGACATGGAAGCCGAAGGCGTGCGGCAGAAGATGTCGATCTGACGCGTCGCCGCGCTACCACGCGGCGCAGCCGGGCGGCGTCTTTAGGAAGTCTTAGCAAGGCTTAAAGCTCACGGGCTTGCGACTAAAGGACTTGCCGCGGGCGCTTCGACACAGTGCACAGCAGGGCAGCGCGAAACATTCGCCAGCCCGCGAACCTGCCAAACCGGTGGGTCGAACAACCACCCAGGAGTTGTGCATGAACCTGCAGATCGAGTACCCCGCCGCCCACGCCGCCCACGCCGCCCGCCGCCCTGAGCCTGCGTCCGCCTTTCGTGCCCAACTGCCGCTGGCGCTGTTCGACCAGATCGAGTGCGGCCTTATCGTCTGCGACGAGCGCGGCGCCATTCATTTCGCCAACCATGCGGCCGGGCAGGAACTGGCCAGCCAGCACCTGCTGCAACGCCAAAGCGACACCTTGCACCGCGCGCCGGGCGCCAGCGGTGATCTGGACGGCGCCCTGCGGCTGGCCCTGCAGCGTGGCCGCCGCGGCATGGTGCGCCTGGCCGCCGCGGGCGACCAGTTGATGGTGTCGGTGCTGCCGCTGGCGCTGCCTGACGCGGAGGAGCCCCTGGCCCTGCTGGTGCTGGGCCGGCGCCAGCCCTGTTCAGACCTGGGCCTCGAGATGCTGGCCAGCAGCTACGGCCTGACGCTGGCCGAGCGCCGCGTGCTGGCCGCCCTGATGCGCGAGGCCCGGCCGATCGAGATCGCCCGCGAGCATGCCGTGGCCCTCAGCACGGTGCGCACCCAGATCTCGTCCATTCGCGCCAAGCTGGGCACGCGCAGCGTCGAAGGCCTGCTGCTGCTGGCGGCGCAGGTGCCGCCAGTGACCGGGGCACTGCGCATGCCTTCGGCGACCTACGCCCCCGCGGCGCTCGCGATGCAAGCCCTCACGGCCATGGCCTGAGGGCCGGGCTGGCGCTTCAGCCCGCCACCATCGCCAGCAGCCCCACCAGGCCCAAGCCCAGCGCCGCCAGCGCATCGCCTGCGATCAAGCCGCCGCCCACCAGCGACACCGTGCTCATGTCGGCTGGCAGCGCGTCGTCTTCCGTCTTCTGGCCGCCGCGGTGGCGCAGCGTGTCCACGGTGCTCGCGATCACGCCGCCCAGGGCGAACCAGGCCGAGGTGGCCAGGCCCAGGAAGGTGCCGAAGGAATAGGCGTAGGGGCTGGGCAGCACGATGGCGTCGAGCGCGAAATCGGCCGCGCGTGTGCCTGCATTGCGCTGCGCCCAGCTTTGGTAGGCCGCGCTGCCGAAGACCATCTTGCGCACGATCTGCACGCCCAGGCCGATGGCCACGCCGAGGGCGATGGCCCAGCGCTGGTAGGGCTTGTCGTCGGTCAGGCTGCGCAGCGCGCCGACGAACTTGTAGGTCATGGCCGAGACCCATTGCGAGGGTTGCTCGTCGGCCTTCATCACCGTCTGGTCCAGCGACAGCACGGGGTAGGCCGTCATGAACAGCTGCGCGAAGGCCACCGTCATCACCGCGCCCACCACCAGCCCCAGCACCTGGAAGCGGAACTGGATGGTGCGCGGCGTGCCCAGGCGCCAGCCGGTGCTGCGGTCTTGCTGCATGTCGCCGGCCACGCTGCAGGCCACCAGCAGGATGCCGCCGGCCATCAGGCCCACGGTCGGGTCCTTCAGGCCGAGTGCGGCCATCAGCACCACCGCGGTGACGAAAGCCGAGCTGATGGGGTTGCTGTCGCTGATGCCCAGCGAGATGCCGTTGACCATCGCGAACAGGAAGACCAGCACCATCGCGAAGGCCATGAAGAACACCGGCTGGTTCAGCACACTGGAGCCCACCCACACCAGCACCGCGCCCCAGAAGATGATCCAGGCGACGAGCCGGCCGAAGTGCGTGCGCTGCCAGTCGGGCTGCGGCGGCACGGCCACGCGCTCGGCCGGCGGGCTGCGCCATTGCCGCCAGGCCTGCGCCAGGATCTGCCCGATGTCGAGCAGCGCCGCACCCATGATCAGGCCCAGGCCGATCAGGAAGGTGATCTTGCGGAAGGGCTCGCCGGCCTGCAGCCACCCGATGCTGATGAAGTAAGGGATCAGCAGCGTGCCCGTGAGCCCGGCCACCAGCGCCGCCACGCCGATGCGCGCGCCCACCAGCAGGCCGGCGCCCAGGGTCGAGGTCGACAGTTCGATGGCCCCAAGGAAGGCCAGCTTGGCCGCGCCCAGACCACCGATCACGCCCAGGCCCATGCCCGAGCCCAGGCGCGCGATGGAGCGGCGAAGCAGCACGGGGTCGGTGAGCGCACGCAGGATGTTGGCCACCGCCAGGCCCGAGGGAAACGTGAGCTGCAGCCGATCGACGAGGATGGGCGTGTAGAGCATGCCCACGCCCGCGCCGAACATGCCGATGGCGCCCATGAACAGCATCAGCTGCCACAGCGGCGGCTGCGGCAGGCCCATCCACACCATGGCCTGGATCAGCACGCCCATGCCGGCCATGCCGGCCACCGAGGCGGCCGCCGTCTGCATGTAGTTGGCGCCGTGTTTGCCTTCGGGGCCGTAGCCCAGCGTGACGGTGGAGCCCAGGATGCCCGCCAGCACTTGGCCGCCGACGAAGAAGCCGATGCTGAAGTTCATGTACGAGGCCGTCACCCCGCCCAGCGGGCCGAGGATGAAGATGCCCAGCAGCGCCAGCATCACGTAGTAGCGCGGGCTGTTCATCGGCGGCAGCCAGCGCCAGCGGGGGGTGGCGGGCGCGGCGGCGAGGGAGGTCGGGTTCATGCGCAAATGGTCCTACAACAACCAGGGCTATCGAAGCGCCGGGAGTGTAGGCGCGCGGGACGGATAATCCGCCGCGTGAAGTCAGCCAGACCGCCGCTGGTGCAAGCGTGGAAACACGGCACTGGAGGAAGGTCCGGACTGCACAGGGCGGCGTAGCAGCCAACGGCTGTCCACCGCGAGGTGAGGATCAGAGCAACAGAGACGAGCCGATTCAGTTCGGGTGAAACGGGCAATCTCTACGCGCAGCAATACCAAGTAGGCACACGTTGACTCGGCCCGAGGAGTGTGCGGGTAGGTAGCACCGAGCCGGAAGGCGACTTCCGGCCCAGAGGAATGGCGGTCACGGCCGGCTTTCGCAAGAAGGCCGGCTGCACAGAATCCGGCCTATCGGCTGACTTCACACTTTTGCCGGTGCGCCGCCTCGCGCGGCGGCCCGGGCTTCAGGCCGGCACCACCAGCGTGTGGCGGGCCATCCAGCGCAGGCCGTTGTCCAGCGTGGCGGGCTGCAGCACCATCGTCAGGCCGGGTCGATCGGCGGTCTTCAGGCGGCGCCACAAGAAGTCGCCCTCGTTGCCGGGGTCGGCCGACACGAAGAGCTGCGAGGTCAGCTCGCCAAAGCTCGCGTGCCGCAGCTTGAAGTGGATGTGCGGCGTGCGCCCGGGGTAGGGCACGGGCTTGATGGTGCGCAGCCGCGCCAGCCCCTGTGCCCCGCTGCGCGTGGCACCGAAGCCCTGGAAGCCGGGGTCGAAGCGGCCGGGTTCGGCCTTCACCCGCGGGTGGCGGTAGTGGGCCAGCGCGTCGCACTGCCAGATCTCGATCTCGGCCTGGTCGATCAGCCGGCCTGCGGTGTCGGTCACCGCCAGTTCCAGGCCCAGGTGTTCGCCCTGCGCCTGCAGCAACTGCTCGCCGATGCGCACGCGAGAGAGGTCGGCGTCCTGGTCGGGCCAGGCCTCACGCCAGGCGCGCGGTGGGTAGAAGGGGCCCTCGGTCATCTCGGCCAGGGCGCGGCGCGACGAAGCCAAGGCCGGCCCGGCCAGGGCTGTGGCCGCCGCGGCCATCAGCACGGCACGGCGGCGGGGATGGTGTTCGATGGGCATGGCGCGGATTGAAGCACCGAAAGCGCGGCCCGCGCCTAAACTGCCCCGTTTGACCCCGCCCCGATGAACCCCGACGCCAAGCTCCTGTGGCCCGGCCCCCGCTGGACGCTGGCCCTGTTGCTGGCCTGCCTGGGCATGCTGGGGCCGTTCTCGATCGACACCTACCTGCCGGCTTTCTCGGGCATCGCCACTTCGCTGGGCGCCACCCCGGTGCAGATGCAGCAGACGCTGTCCAGTTACCTGCTGGGCTTCGCGGTGATGAACCTGTTCCACGGCGCGCTGTCCGACAGCCTGGGCCGCCGGCCCGTGGTGCTGGCCGGGGTGGCGCTGTTCACGCTGGCTTCGCTCGGCTGCGCGCTCAGCCAGACCATCGGCCAGCTGGTGTTCTTCCGCGCGCTACAGGGCATGTCGGCCGGGGCGGGCATGGTGGTCTCGCGCGCCATCATCCGCGACATGTTCCCGCCGGCCGACGCGCAGCGGGTGATGTCGCAGGTGACCATCTACTTCGGCATCGCGCCGGCGGTGGCGCCGATGATCGGCGGCTTTCTCTACGCCCACACCGACTGGCACGCCATCTTCTGGCTGCTGGTGCTGCTGGGCGCGGTGCTGCTGGCCAGCATGTGGCGCTGGCTGCCCGAGACGCTGCACGTGCAGGCGCGCCAGCCCTTCGAGGCGGGCCACCTGATGCGCGGCTACTGGCAGATGGCCAAGAGCCCGCAGTTCATGGCGCTGGTGCTGGCCAGCGGCATCCCCTTCAACGGCATGTTCCTCTATGTGCTGGCCGCGCCCGTTTTCCTGGGCGAGCACCTGGCGCTGGGGCCGACGCAGTTCTTCTGGTTCTTCGTGCTCACCATCGGCGGCATCATGGGCGGCGCGGCGCTCTCGGGCCGGCTGGCCGGGCGCATCAAGCCGCGCCACCAGATCCGCCACGGCTTCGTGATCATGCTCGTCACCTCGTTGGTGAACGTGGTGCTGAACCTGCTGTTCGAGCCGCACTGGGCTTGGGCCATGCTGCCAGTGGCGGTGTTCTCCTTCGGCTGGTCGTTGATGGTGCCGGTGGTCACGCTGATGACCCTGGACCAGGTGCCCGAGCGCCGCGGGATGGCTTCATCGGTGCAGTCGTGCATCGGCAGCCTGGCCAACGCGGCCGTGGCGGGCTTGCTGGTGCCGCTGGTGATGCACAGCCCAGTGGCGCTGGCGCTCACCTCGCTGGCCTTGATGGCCATTGGCATCGTCGCCTGGGTCTGGGTCAAGCCGCGCCTGCCGCAGGGCAGCGACTAGGCCAGCCCGACGCCACCGCCGGCCAGACACAAAAAAACCGGCCTCGAAAGGCCGGCTCTTCAGGGCTGCCGTGCCTTCAGGCGCTGCGGCGGCGCGCGGCACCGGCCACGGTCGCCAGGCCTAAGCCCAGCATCAGCCAGGTGCCGGGCTCGGGCACGGCCAGCACCGTTGCGTTGACGAACTGGGAGGGCAGGTCGGCCAGTTCCGAATTGACCAGCACGCCGTCGGTGAAGTTCAGCGCACTGGCGCCCAGGCCCGTGACGTTGAAGTTGAGCGTGGCCAGCGTGCCGTTGCCATTGACGCCCGGCAGCAGACCCAGCAGCGAGCCCGCCGTGAAGCTGATGCTGCCGGTGGTGTTGTTGATCGTGCCGGGCACGAAGAACACGGTGCCGCCACCCGACAGAAAGCTGCCATCGCTGCTGCTGGTGGCCTGCAGCACGGCCGGGTTGAAGAGCAACGAGAACTGGTAGGCGTACAGGTCCAGCGCGCCGGTGATGTTCACCGACACCTGCAGCGTGCTGCCGACGTTGACCGGGTTGGGCGTGGCGCTCAACGACACCGTGGCCTGCGCCTGGGCACTGCCCCAGGCGGCCAGCCCGAGAGCAGCTGCAAGCAGCGTTTGTTTGCTCAGCTTCACCATGTTCATCCGCGGGGCTCCCTGCGTGGCTGTCTGGGTGTGGTGGCGCAAGGCTTGGCGGCCCTTCGCCCGATATCGGTGTTGGATGGTGTCATCTCTGCCGTCTGCTGTCGCAGGCTGCAGCCCCTGAACCCCGCATTCAGGGGATGAGGCTAACGCGCGTCTGGCACGAAGAGCAGCCTTGCCACCAGGGCGTCGAGCCGGGCTTCCAGCGCCTTCAATCCCTCGGGGCCGGCGTCCTCGCGCTGGAAGACGCTGTGCTCACCGCCCGTGTGCCGCACCGTCAGGCGCATCCAGGCGCCGTCGGCCAAGGTTTCGTCTTCGTAGGTCGCAGCCATGGTGAAGAAGCCGGCCGCCACGAGCGCCTTCGTCAGCGCGTCGAACTCGGCGGCAGGCAGGGCGGCGCGGGCGCTGCCGTCGGCGGTGCGGTGCCGGGCCTTGCCGATGCGGTGGCTCACGGCGGGGCCGCCGCGGGGCAGTTCAAGCCGCAGTCCGCTGGGGCAGCCGTGGCAATCGCGCTCCAGGGTCACGTGCTGGATGCTCGCTGCGCTGGGTGCGGCGGCCGGTGCGGTGCGGGCTGGCGTGTTCGGCATCGTGGCTGTGCGGCCTTCGGCGGCGGGTGCTTGGGGCGGCGTCAGGGCGCAGGCCGTTGCGCTGCACAGCAGCATCACGCACACCCCCAGGGCGGCGCGAAACCTCGCGCTCGCCGTGCAAACGCGACCCCCGAATAAGGGGGGGATGGTGTCGAGAGCGTAGATGTTGGAGGCGCTGCGCGTCATAGTGAATGGGTGGAGACCGAGGTGCAGTGTGCGCCTTCGGCATCCACTGCGATTGCGGCATTACCCCGAAAAGGTACGGAGCTGCCCGCAACGCAGGATTCCACCTCCGCCATGCGCCGCAAGGCTGAGTGGCCGTACTTTCCAACCGCCCGGCATCCGGCCTCCAGGAGGGCCCAGGTTGCTGCAGGCCCCGCAGAGGATCCCCGATGAAGATGTCACGCAAGTCCGTCATGCCCTTGGGCGCATTGGCTTCGGCCGCCGTCTTGGCGCTGGGCGTCGCTGCGCCGCAGGACGCGAGCGCCCAGGCGCGGGGCACGGCCGCCAACAGCCGCGCAACGCCCGTGGCGGCGGCCCCGGCGGCGGCGCATCCGTCGCGCGCCTTCTGGCAAGACGTGCGCGGCGTGGCCGCTTCTGCGCGGGGTGCCGAGGTGGCCGTGAAGGCCACGAAGTTCCGTTCCGTCACGCTCGACCGTGCCAGCCTCGGCGGCCTGCTCCAGGGTGCCCCGGCGGAGTTCAGCGCGGCCGCGCGCCAGGCGCCGCTGGTGATGGTGCTGCCCGACCCGGCCGGTGGCTTCCAGCGCTTCAGCGTGGTCGACTCGCCGATCATGGAACCAGGCCTGGCCGCCAAGCACCCGCACATCAAGACCTACAGCGGCCGCGGCATCGACGACCCGAGCGCCTCGCTGCGGCTCAGCGTCACGCAGCTGGGCGTCCAGGCGTCGGTGCGCTCTGCCAAGGGCGCGTGGTACGTGGAGCCCTACTTCCGCGGCGACCAGAGCGTCTACGCCAGCTACGCCCGCGCCGATCTGCCGGCCCGCGTGACGAACTTCAGTGAAGGCCTGCTGCGCGTGGCGCAGGTGTCGCTGTCGCGCGGCAAGTACCACGCCGGCAACGACGTGCTGGTCAACGGCATGGGTTTCGTGCCCAACAGCACCGTCACGCTCAGCGTGCGCCTGGCCGGCGAACAGTCAGCCCGCCAGACCGTCTACGCCACCGCCAGCGAAGACGGCACGCTCACCGCCAGCTTCAAGGCCGACCCCTACCGCGCCACCGGCAGCTACGAAGTCACCATCTCCGACGGCCGCAGCACCACCACCAGCGTGTACGAGGTGGTGGCCGACGGTGCGCCGCTGATGGCCTCGGTGGGCAACCAACTGCGCAGCTACCGCATGGCCATGGTCACCGACCCAGCCTATGCCACCTTCTTCGGCGCGGCCAACGTCACGGCGGCCAAGGTTCAGCTGATGAACCGGGTCAACCAGGTCTACGAAGACGAGCTGTCGGTGCGCATGGTCCTCGTGGCCAACAACGACGTGCTCAACCTGAACACGGCAGCGCAGTTCTCGGGGGCCAACGGGCCCTGCGGCGGCACCGCTTGCTACTCCACCGCGGTGGTCAGCTGCTCCAGCGCCACGCTCACGCGCACGCGCACCGTCATCGGCCTGCTGATCGGGGCCAGCAACTTCGACGTCGGCCACATCGCCGTGGGCGCGGGCGGCGGCGGCATCGCCAGCCTCGGCGTGGTGGGCCTGGCTGGCAAGGCGCAGGGCTGCACCGGCCTGCCTTCGCCCGATGGCGACGCCTTCGCCATCGACTACGTGGCCCACGAGATCGGTCACCAGTTTGCCGGCAACCACACCTTCAACAGTTCGGTCTGCGCCGGCAACCGCAGCGCGGCCAACTCGGTGGAGCCGGGCAGCGGCACCTCGATCATGGCCTACGCCGGCATCTGCGGCACCGACAACACGCAGGCCAACAGCGACCCTTACTTCTCGCAGCGCAGCTTCGACGAGATCACCACGCACATCGGTGCGGCAGAGCAGTCGCTCACGGAAGTGCAGCAGGCCGCGCTGACCAGCTACAACACCAACGGCCAGCAGTTCGTGCTGCGTTACAACGGCGCCGATTCGGCGCCCATCGTGCGCGGCACCAACTTCACCACGGCAGGCATCCAGGCCGCGGTGCAGGCCATCGCCGGCTGGCCGGCCGGTGGCACGGTGTCGATCAGCGGGCTCACGGACACGGGTTTCACCATCGGTTTCGGTGGTGCGCTGGCTGGCGTGAATGCGGCCAACCTGGAACTGGTGGGCTGCACGGGTGGTTGCACGGGCTACGTGGGTGAAATCGTCAAGGGCGGCATCAGCACCCGCGGCGGCAGCACCGTCATCGCCACGGGCAACTCGGCCCCGGTGGTCACGGCGCCGGCTGCCTTCACGATCCCCCTGCGCACGCCCTTCGCGCTGACCGGCAGCGCCACCGACCCCGACGGCGACGCCGTCACCTACATGTGGGAGCAGAACGATCGAGGCGGCACGGCGGCCACCGCGCTGACCAACAACACCAAGGTGGACGGCCCGCTCTTCCGCCAGTTCGGCACGCGTGCGGTCTTCAACGCCAACATCTACGCGCCGCCGGGCCAGAACCAGACCACGACCGACCCGACGCGCGTCTTCCCCGACCTGCCGCAGATCCTGGCCAACGTCACCAACGCCGAGACGGGCACTTGCGCGGCCTTCACAGGCAACGCCCAGGTCGACTGCTTCTCCGAGTTCCTGCCGACCGCCAGCTACACCGGTTTCGCCGGCGTGAACGCCAGCCCGGCGCGCCTGAACTTCCGCCTCACGGCGCGCGACGGTCGCGGTGGCGTGAACAGCGCCAACACGGTGCTGACCCTCGCTCCGGGCACCGGCCCCTTCCTCGTCACCTTCCCGAATGCCGCCGCCACGCTGGAAGCCGGCTCGCCCGTCACCGTGACGTGGGACGTGGCTGGCACCAGCGCCGCGCCCATCGGCACCGCAAACGTGAAGATCTCGATGTCGGTGGACGGCGGCCTGACTTTCCCGTACGTGATGGCCGCCAGCACGCCGAACGACGGCTCGCAGAAGGTGACGGTGCCGCTGGTGAACGCCACGGCCGCGCGCATCAAGGTCGAGGCGGTTGACAACGTGTTCTTCGACATCTCCAACACCAACCTCACGGTGGTGCTGCGTGCCGACCTCACGGGCGACGGTCAGGTCGATTGCGCCGATCTGGCGATCATGAGGTCGCTCATCGGCAAGCGGGTCGGCGACCCCGGCTTCGACGCCCGTGCCGACTTCAACAACGACGGCGTCATCGACGTGCGCGACCTCGCCTATGTGGCCAACCGCGCCACGGTGGGCGTGCGCTGCAGCTGACGCAGCGCTGAGACGCGGGCCCGGCCAGGGCCCGCGGGCCGCCCAGACCTCCGCCCGGTTCGCCGGGCGGAGGTCTTTTTGTTTCGGCGCTGCGCCGCCGGGTGCTGCGGGCATCAGGCTCAGCCGTGCAATGGGCTTCCCCGGGGGGCCATCAAGTCAAAGCTGCCTGCGGCCGATATGAAGCCGAGGAGCTATGACCATGACGCCCAAACTGAACCCTGCACGCCCGTGGCCCACCTGGGGGCATCTCGGGCTGGCCTGTGCCCTGGCCTGGGCCGGGGCCGGCAGCGCCTGGGCTGAAGGCGCTGCGCACGGCGCGGCCAAGGCGGCGCCGGCCACCCGCTCGGCGCCGCCCAACGCGGCAGCCGGCCGATCGCCCGCCACCATCGTGGCGCCGGCCACTCGCCGTGCCGCTGCTCCCGCCCCGGCCCCGGTGCCCGATGACGTGCCCTTGCCGGCCGACACCGCCGCCGCCAGCACCGACCCCCTGGAGCACCTGCGCCAGCGCCTGGCCGATCGGCTCGTGGCACCCAAGGGCGCCACCGCCAGCGGCTCCTTCGACGTGCGCATCAGCACCCGCAGCGGGCTGCAGCCGCCCAGCGCGGCGGCGGCCCACGGCGCCGCACCCAGCCGGGCCCGCGGGGGCAAGGTGGCCCACGGCCCGGGTGCGGGTGCCGTGCACTGGGGTTACGAAGGCGAGCATGGCCCGGCTGGCTGGGCATCGCTAAGGCCGGAGTTCGGGCTGTGCAAGACCGGCCAGCGGCAGAGCCCCATCGACATCCGCGGCGGTCTGGCCGTGAACCTGGAGCCGGTGAAGTTCAATTACCAGGACAGCAAGTTCAGCGTCGTCGACAACGGGCACACCGTGCAGGTGCAACTGCAACCCGGCAACACCATCGACATCGGCGGGCGGAAGTTCGAACTGCAGCAGTTCCATTTCCACCGGCCGTCTGAAGAACGCATCGACGGACGCCAGTTCGAGATGTCGCTGCACCTCGTGCACAAGGACGAGCAGGGCCGCCTGGCCGTGGTGGCGCTGCTCTTCGACGAAGGCCCGGCCAACGCCGTGGTGCAGGAGGTGTGGAACAACCTGCCGCTGGAGCGTGGCGACGCACGGCCGGCACGCCAGCCGCTCGCGCTGACCGAGCTGCTGCCCGACGACCGCCGCTACTACACCTACATGGGCTCGCTGACCACGCCGCCCTGTTCCGAGGGCGTGCAGTGGGTGGTGATGCGTGCGCCGCAGTCGCTCACGGCCGAGCAGATCGGCATCTTCTCGCGCATCTACCCGATGAACGCGCGCCCGGTGCAATCGGCCTCGGGCCGCCGCATCCTGCAGTCGGACTGACTAGGGCTGCCCAGGCCCGGGCCCGGGCCCGGCACCGCCGCGCCGCGCGAACAGCAGCACCGGCCACAGCCACAGGCTCGCGAACCACAAGGCCACGCGGCCGGCCGAAAGTGGCCGGGTCTCGTGCTGCGCCACCTTGGCGAAGAGCACCCCGGCGCCCACCACCACGTAGAGCAGCAGCGCGCCGTAGAAGGCCACGCGCGCGCCATAGCTGCCCACGAACAAATCCCCCAGCACCCGGCCTGCGAAGGCCGCCGCCAGCACGGCCAACACCAGGGCCAGCGCCACGCCGGCCAGGGCGTGGCGCAGTTTCCACAAGGGGTCTTGGTAGGACATGGCGCCAGGTGCGGGGTGAGGGTCAGGGCCTTGATTGTTTCAAACTTGCCTGCCCAGGCTGGCGGCCTGCCGGCAACCCGGCTGCATCCGAGCGCCCCGGGTTTGTCGTACAACCCTGCACCTGCCCGGGCCTGCCGGGCTCCTTGAAGCCACCCGAGAACCCATGCGCCTGTCCTTCGTTTCCCGCCTTTCCCCCTTGGCCCTGGCTGCCGGCGCCACTTGGGGGCTGCCCGCCCTGGCCAACCACGGCGGCCCCGTGACGGGCGCGCCGCAGACCATCATCGTGCAGGGCAGCCACTACGACAACGCCGTGGGCACGCAGGACGCCGCCTCGGCCGGCACCATCCGCCGCGCGCTGCTGCAGAGCCGGCCCGCGCAGCGCCCCGGCGAGGTGCTGGAGTTCGTGCCCGGGGTCATCGTCACGCAGCATTCGGGCGACGGCAAGGCCAACCAGTACTTCCTGCGCGGCTTCAACCTCGACCACGGCACCGACTTCGCCACCCGCATCAACGGCATGCCGGTGAACATGCCCACGCACGGCCACGGCCAGGGCTACAGCGACATGAACTGGCTCCTGCCCGAACTGGTGGATCGGGTGGAGTACCGCAAGGGCCCGTACTTCGCGGCCGTGGGCGATTTCGCGGCCGCGGGCTCGGCCGACATCGAGTACCTGCACAGCGTGGCCGCGCCCTTTGCGCAACTCACGCTGGGCGAAAACGGCTACCGCCGCGGCGTGACCGGCGCCTCGGGCGCGATGGCGCCGGGCCTCACGGCGCTGGGCGCGGTGGAGTTGATGAACACCGACGGCCCCTGGACCGTGCCGGAGCGCGTGCGCAAGCTCAATGGCGTGTTCATGCTCAGC
The DNA here is from genome assembly GCF_004016505.1 of Rubrivivax rivuli. Lineage (GTDB taxonomy): Bacteria > Pseudomonadota > Gammaproteobacteria > Burkholderiales > Burkholderiaceae_C > Rubrivivax > Rubrivivax rivuli. Next base: position 71,952 of record NZ_SACR01000005.1, read on the forward strand.
GGCGGCACGCGCGCCCAGGGCTGGCACGCCACGGCCATGGCCTACCGCTCGCGCTGGACGGCCACCGACCAGGTGCCGCAACGCCTGATCGACGCCGGCACCTACCAGGGCCGCCCCTTCGGCCGTTACGACAGCCTGGACCCCACCACCGGGGGCGACAGCCAGCGCAGCAGCCTGTCGGCGCAGTGGCACAACGACGGCGCTGCGGGGCGCACGACGGTCTCGGGCTACTTCATCCACTACGACCTCGACCTGAACTCGAACTTCAGCTACGCGCTGGAGCGTCCGGCCGATGGCGACCAGTTCAAGCAGACCGACAAGCGCACGGTCTACGGCTTGGACGCCGAGCACATCGTCAGCCACGACCTCGGGCCCTTTGCGGCGCGCACCCTGGCCGGCGTGCAACTGCGCCACGACCGCATCCGCGTGGGCCTGTACGACAGCGTGGCGCGTCGCATCACGAACACCGTGCGTGAAGACCGCGTGCGGCAGACGCAGCTTGGCGCCTACGCCCAGACCTCCGTGGAGTTCACGCCCGAGTGGCGGGCCGTGCTGGGGCTGCGGGCCGACCGCCTGCAGGCGCGCGTGGATGCGCTCACGCTGCCGGCCAATGGCGGCAGTGCCACCGACACGCAACTCTCGCCCAAGCTCACCGTGGTGTGGGCAGCGACGCCGCGCACCGAGCTCTTCTTCAACGCCGGCCGCGGCTTCCACAGCAACGATGCGCGCGGCATGACGGCGCGATTCGATCCCAAGACCGGCGATCCGGCCGACCCCGTGCCGGCTCTGGTGCCGGTGACGGGCGCCGAGATCGGCCTGCGCACCGAGGCCGTGCGCGGGCTGCAGAGCTCGGTGTCGGTGTGGGGCCTGCGCTCGGCCAGCGAGCTGGTCTACATCGGCGACGCCGGCGCCACCGAAGCCAGCCTGGGCAGCCGCCGCCACGGCATCGAGTTCAGCAACCGCTGGCAGCCGGTGCCCTGGTTCCTGTTCGATGCCGACCTGGCCTTCAGCCATGCGCGCCTGAAGGACGGCAGCCGCATCCCCAATGCCATCGACCGCGTGGCCAGCGTGGCCGGCACCGTGAAGGATCTCGACGGCTGGACCGCCAGCCTGCAGTGGCGCTACCTCGGCCCGGGCGCGCTGGCCGAAGACAACAGCGTGCGCTCGATCCCGGCCTCCACCTTCAACCTGCGCGTGACCAAGGCGCTGGGCAAGCTGGTGGGTCACCCGGCCAGCGTGACGCTGGACGTCTTCAACCTTTTCGACCGCCGCGTCAACGACATCCAGTACTTCTACGAATCGCAGCTGCCCGGCGAGGCCGCGCCCGTGGGCGACCGCCACGTGCACCCCGCCGAGCCGCGCAACCTGCGTCTGACGCTGCAGGTGAGCTTCTGATGCGCCGCGCTGCTGCTCAAGCCGCGCTGGCAGCCCTGCTGGCGGGCGCCGGCGCGACCGCCAGTGCCCACGACAGCTGGTTCGCGCCGCTGCCGCGCACCGACCGCGGTGAGGTGGTGTTCGCCTTCGGCACGGGCAACCAGTTCCCGGTGCAGGAAGTCACCATCCCGCTGACGCAGTTGCGCAGCCACGGCTGCCAGGGCCCGGGCCAGCGCGCCGCGCCCATGCGCTGGGTGGCCGACCGGCCCACGGCGCTGGTGCTGCGTTCAGCCAGGCCGGTGCCGGCCGGTGCTGCACTGACCTGCTGGGCGCAGCTGCACCCCATCGCCATCGACATCGACGATGCCACCGTGGAGGTCTACCTCCAGGAGGTGAGCGCCCTGCCGGCCGTGCGCGAGCGCTGGGCAGCGCTGCGTGCGCGCGGCGTGCGCTGGCAGGAGAGTTACACCAAGGTCTCGCGCATCGAGGTGAACGCCCTGGAGGCCGCGGCCGTCGCCGCCACCGTGCCCGAGGCCATCGCGGGCCTCCCCATCGACTTGCGGCTGGAAAGCCCGCTGCCGCTGCGTGCCGGCGATACGCTGCGCGCTCAGTTGCTGCGCGACGGCCAGCCTCTGGCCGGCTTGCCACTGGAACTGCGCAGCGACCTCAGCCCCTTGGGTGTTTGGCGCCAGACCGACGCCGAGGGCCGCGTGAACATCCCGGTGCCCTTGGCCGCGCGCTGGGTCCTGCGGGGCGTGGAGCTTCGCGCTGCCGAGAAGCAGGCCGACGCATGGGACAGCCGCTTCATCACGCTGGCGTTCGAGGTGCTGCCGCGGCCCTGAGCCGGCGCCGCACAGCGCCGCGCCCGGCCCCCCCCCTAAGTTGCAAGGCACTTGGAGGGTCGACCACCCCTCCGGAGGCCTTGCGCCCCTGGGAATGAGGGGTTCGCGACAGGTCTGTGCAGACGATCATGGGTGTGCAAGTTTCACGGGCATGGCGCCTGTGCCGCCCGTCACCCCTCATCAGGAGTTCGCACCCATGAAGGTTACGCACGTCGCTCTGGCTGCCGCGTTGTTGGCCGTATCTGCCGCTGCCTCCGCCCAGACCACCACCTACACCAGCGCGGCCACTTTCCTGGCCAACGTGGCGCCGGGCTCCTACACCGAAGGCTTCGCCGACCCGTTCTTCAGCGGAGAACCCTCGGCCACCTTCACGGGCAATGGGTTCACCTACACCGTGTCGGCCCCCGGCGGCGTGTACGGCAACGGCACCCTCATCGGCACCAACCTGCCCACCGAGACACTGACCGTCACCTTCTCTGGCGCCACTGTCACCGCCATCGGCGGCAACTTCTGGGCCACCAACATCAGTGACGTGTTCCAGCCGGTGCCGGTCACGCTCACGCTGAGCGACGGCACGACCACCACCTTCACCCCGGTCAGTGAGACAACGGGCAGCTTCCGTGGTTTCACCACCACCCTCGGCATCACTTCGATGACCATCGCCTCGACCGCGGGCGTTTATGCCGGCATGGGCAACCTGACGGTGGGCGTGGCGGCCATTCCCGAGCCCGGCACCTGGCTGATGATGGCCCTGGGCGTGGGCGCACTGCTGCTGCGCAACTCGCGCCGCAACGCGCAGGCCTGATCGGCGCGCTTCCAGCCCGCCGCGCAGCGGCGAGCCACCTCCAGAGCCCGGGTCCAGCCCGGGCTTTTTGCTTTCTTCGCGCCGTGCGGGCCAGTTCGGCGGGCTCGCACCTGTCGGCCCGTGGGGTCTGAAGTTCTCAGAAACGACTTTCAGTCACCCTTCCAAGTCCTTCATTCAGAACAACTTTCTCCCTCCGTCGACTTCCACTTCGGCGTCTAAGTGCTTGATTTGATTGATTTTTTGGGGCGCGTCGCATTGACCCGGGCCCTGGTGCTCAGTTAAAGTGGGAGTTCGTGGTGTTTAGTGGGGGAAAGTGGCTGTCATGGTGTTCCGCGGGGGTCCGGTACTGACGTTGGACGGCAAGGGGCGCATCACCGTGCCCAGCCGTTGGCGTGACGTGCTCATGGCCACCGTGCAGGGCCAGATGGTCGTGGCCAAGAACCCCGATGGCTGCCTCTCGCTGTACCCGCTACCCGTGTGGGAGAACTTCGAGAACAGCGTGCTCTCGCTGGCCACCGAGAACGACGCCTGGCGTCGCTTCTTCATCGGCAGCGCCACCGAGGTGGAACTCGACGGCGCCGCGCGCGTGCTGATCCCGCCTGAGCTGCGGGAATGGGCCGGCCTGGTGGAGAAGGTCAAGTTCATGGGCGTGGGCTCGCATTTTGAGCTCTGGGACAGCGCCCGCCACGAGGCCCGCGAGGCCGAGGCCCTGGCCCAAGGCCGGCCCGAAGCGCTGCGCAACCTGGTCATCCGGTGAACACGGCCCCTGCATGGCGCCACACCACCGTGCTGCTGAACGAGGCCGTCGAGGCCCTGGTGACGCAGCCCGATGGCCTTTACGTGGACGGCACCTTCGGCCGCGGCGGGCACAGCCGCGCCGTGCTGGCGCTGCTGGGGCCGGCGGGCCGCCTGCTGGCCTTCGACAAGGACCCCGAGGCCATCGCCGCGGCGCAAGCCATCACCGACCCGCGTTTCGCCATCTGCCACGCCAGCTTCGACAGCATGGCCGAGGAGCTGGCCGCGCGCGGCATCACCCAGGTGGCGGGCGTGCTGCTCGACCTGGGCATCAGCTCGCCGCAGATCGACAACGGCGAGCGCGGCTTCAGCTTTCGGTTTGACGCCCCGCTGGACATGCGCATGGACACCACGCGCGGCGAGACGGCGGCTGAATTCCTGGCACGTGCCGACGTGCGTGAGATCACGGAGGTGATACGTGACTATGGCGAAGAACGGTTTGCTGCTCCGATTGCAAAGGCGCTTGTCGCTCGCCGCGAAAGCGGCCATCCCGTCTTGCGCACCGGCGAGCTTTCCGCGCTCGTGGCTCGCACCGTCAAAACCCGCGAGCAAGGCCAGGACCCTGCAACGCGCACGTTTCAAGCTCTACGGATTCACGTCAACGCCGAGCTTGAGGCGCTGCAACAAGGGCTGAAGGCGGCGCTGGCGCTGCTGGCGCCGGGTGGGCGCCTGGTGGTCATCAGCTTCCACTCGCTGGAAGACCGCATCGTGAAGACCTTCATCGCCGGCGAAAGCCGCGAGGTGGTGGACCGCCGCGCGCCCTTCGCGCCGGCCAAGGCGATGCGGCTGAACGCGCTGGCGCGCATCAAGCCCAGCGCCGAAGAGATCAGCGCCAACCCGCGCGCGCGTTCGGCCGTGATGCGCGTGGCCGAACGCACGCTGGCGGCCTGAAGGCAGGGCACACGGCATGGGCCTGAAGCTCAACCTGCTGCTCGTGGCGGCCTTGCTCGCCAGCTGCCTGGTGCTGGTGAAGACCAGCTATGAATCGCGCCAGCTCTTCGCGCAGCTGGACGCCGCGCGCGCCGAGCAGCGCCAGCTCGACGCCGAATACAAGCGCCTGGACGCCGAGGCCCAGGCCCAGGGCACGCACCTGCGCGTGGAGCGCACCGCGCGCGAAAAGCTGCTGATGCGCACCGCCACGCCGGGCGTGACGGCCTACGTGGTGGACCCGCTGGCAACCGCCGCCAGCGCCGCTGCGGCAACCCCGGGGGCCAGCCGATGAGCACGCCCACCACCGTGCGCAGCGTCAACTACGCCACCAGCCCGCTGCTGGCTAGCAAGACGCCGCCCTGGCGCTCGCGTTTCGTCGTGCTGCTGGTGGGCCTGGCCTTCCTGGTGCTGCTGGGGCGCGCGGTGCACCTGCAGATCATCGCCACCGATTTCTACCAGGCGCAGGGCGAGAAGCGCTTCGTGCACAAGCAGCCGCTGCCGGCCAGCCGCGGGCGCATCCTCGACCGCAACGGCCTCGTGCTGGCCACCAGCGTGGCCCTGCCTTCGGTGCAGGTGGACGCCAAGACCTTCAGCGCCGACACCGCGCAGCGCAAGGCCCTGGCGCAGAAGCTGGAGATGCCGCTGTCCGAGCTGAACGAGCGGCTGGACGGCGTGAACAGCGGCGCCGTGGTGCTGCGCCGCCACGTGGAAGAAGCCGCCTGGCAGGACATCAAGGCCATGGGCCTGAAGGGCGTGCAGGAAGTGCGCGAGTACAAGCGCCGCTACCCCGAGGGCGAGGCCGCTGCGCACGTGGTGGGCTTCACCAACATCGACGGCAAGGGGCAGGAAGGCATCGAGCTCGGTTTCCAGACCCAGCTGCTGGGCCAGGCTGGCCAGCGCCAGGTGGTGCGCGACCGCCTGGGCCGCGTGGTGGAAGACATCGGCGACCAGGCCAACCCGGTGCACGGCCAGGACATCACGCTGTCCATCGACAGCAAGGTGCAGTTCTTCGCCTACCAGCGCGTGCGCGACGCCGTCTTCGAACACAAGGCCAAGGCCGGCAGCGTGGTGGTGCTGGACACGCAGACCGGCGAGGTGCTGGCGCTGGCCAACTACCCGAGCTACGACCCTGCCAACCGCAAGAACCTCAGTGGCGCGCAGCTGCGCAACCGCGCGCTGACCGACATCTTCGAGCCCGGCTCGACGATGAAGCCCTTCGTGGCCGCCCTGGCGCTGGAGACCGGCCGCGTGACGCCGGACACCCCCATCAACACCGCGCCGGGCCGCATCACCATCACCGGCAGCACCATCAACGACGCCCACCCGCACGGCGTGCTGACGGTGGCGCAGGTCATCCAGAAGAGCAGCAACGTCGGCACCGTGAAGCTGGCGCTGGCCATGCCCGCGCGCGAGCTGTGGGAGATGTACACCGCCATCGGCCTGGGCCAGAAGCCGCGCATCGATTTCCCCGGCGCGGTGACGGGCCGGCTGCGCCCCTACAAGACCTGGCGGCCCATCGAGCACGCGACGATGAGCTACGGCTACGGGCTCTCGGCCAGCCTGTTCCAGCTGGCGCGCGCCTACACCGTGTTTGCGCGCGACGGCGAGCTGATCCCGGTGACCATCCAGCGCACCGACACGCCCACCGGCGGCCAGCGCGTCATGAGCGCCAAGACCGCGCAACAGGTGCGCCAGATGCTGCTGATGGCCACCAGCGCCGGCGGCACGGGTACCAAGGCCCAGGCCATCGGCTACTCGGTGGGCGGCAAGAGCGGCACCGCGCGCAAGCAAGAGGGCAAGGGCTACGGCAACAAGTACCGCTCGTGGTTCGTGGGCCTGGCGCCCGTGGGCAACCCGCGCATCGTGGTGGCGGTGATGGTCGACGAGCCGGGCAAGGGCGTCTACTACGGCGGCGAAGTGGCCGCGCCGGTGTTCAGCCAGGTGGTGCAGCAGACGCTGCGCATGATGAACGTGGCGCCCGACATCGACGTGAAGGCGCAGATCAGCGCCAAGCCCGTGCCCAGCGAAACGGAGAGCTTCTGATGCTCACCGTGCTCACCACCCCGCAAGACGCCGCCGCGTGGCTGGCCGCACGCGTGGCGCTGCAAGGCGGCGCCCGCCTGCGCTGCGACAGCCGCGCCGTGCAGCCGGGTGATGCCTTCATCGCCTGGCCGGGCCAGGCCACCGACGGCCGCAAGTTCGTGGCCCAGGCCCTGGCCGCCGGCGCCGCCGCCTGCCTGGTGGAAGCCGAGGGTGTGGACGCTTTCGGCTTGAACGATGCGCGCATCGCCACGCTGCCGGGCCTGAAGGCCGCCACCGGCGAGATCGCCGACCTGTGCATGGCCCAGCCCAGCGCCGTGCTCGACGTGGTGGCCACCACCGGCACCAACGGCAAGACCAGCACCGCCTGGTGGACGGCGCAGGCGCTCACGCGGCTGGGCCGGCGCTGCGGCGTCATCGGCACGCTCGGCGTGGGCGAGCCCGACAAAGTGTCATCGACCGGCCTGACCACGCCGGATCCGGTGACGCTGCACCAGGCCTTCCGCGGTTTTGTCGACCTCGGCTTCTCGGCCTGCGCGCTGGAGGCGTCCAGCATCGGCCTGGTGGAGCAGCGCCTGAACGCCGCGCGCATCGACGTGGCGCTGTTCACCAACCTCACGCAAGACCACCTCGATTACCACGGCAGCATGGCCGCGTACGGCGAAGCCAAGCGTCGCCTCTTCAGCTGGCCGGGGCTGCGCGCGGCGGTGATCAACGTCGACGACGCCTGGGGCGCCCAGCTCGCCGCCGAGCTGCAGCAGGCCGGCACGCTGGACGTGTGGACCGTCTCGCTGCAAGGCCCGGCGCGCTTGCAGGCCCTGGGCCTGCACTACGAGCCGGCGGGCCTGGCCTTCACGCTGGCCGAAGGCGCCGCGCAAGCCGAGGTGCACACGCAGCTGGTGGGCGAGTTCAACGCCAGCAACCTGCTGGTGGTGCTGGGCGGCCTGCGCGCCTTGGGCGTGCCGCTGGCCGAGGCCGCCGCCGTGGCCGCACAGCTGACGCCCGTGCCCGGCCGCCTGCAGCGCGTGCCGGCCGTGGGCGGGGCCGGTGTCGAAGTGGTGGTGGACTACGCCCACACGCCCGACGCACTTTCGCAAGTGCTGCGCGCGCTGCGCCCGCTGGCCACGGCGCGCGGCGGCCGGCTGTGGTGCGTGTTCGGCTGCGGTGGCAACCGCGACGCCACCAAGCGCCCACTGATGGGCGGCATCGCCGCGGCTGCGGCCGACCGCGTGATCGTCACCAGCGACAACCCGCGTTTCGAAGAGCCGCAGGCCATCGTCGATCAGGTGCTGGCCGGTGCGGCCGACGCGGCCCACGTCAGCGCGCTGGTGGACCGCCGCGCCGCCGTGGCCCAGGCCGTGGCCGAAGCCGGCCCGCACGACGTGGTGCTGCTGGCGGGCAAGGGCCACGAGGATTACCAGATCGTCGGTGCCGAGCACCTGCCGTATTCCGATCTCGCCGAAGCCGAAGCGGCGCTGCGCGCGCGGGTTGCCGTGGGGGTGGCTGCATGAACGCGCCCCTGCTGATGACCCTGGCCCAGGCCCACGCGCTGCTGCCCGGCAGCACCCTGGTGGGTGACGGAGCCACGCCGCTGCAACGTGTGCACACCGACACACGCAGCACGCAGGCGGGCGATTGCTTCGTGGCGCTGCGCGGCGAACGTTTCGATGGGCATGCCCACCTCGCTGCGGCGCGCGAGGCCGGTGCCGTGGCGGCCATCGCCGAGCACGGCCTGGCCGAAGCCGGCCTGCCCGGCCTGCTGGTGGCCGATACCCTGGCCGCACTGCAGCAACTGGCCCGCGGCTGGCGCGCCGCCCACACGCTGCCGCTGGTGGCGGTGACGGGCAGCAACGGCAAGACCACTGTCACGCAGATGGTGGCCGCGATGCTGCGCGCCGCGCATGGTGAAGGCGCCCTGGCCACCGCCGGCAACCTGAACAACCACATCGGCGTGCCGCTGACGCTGCTGCGCCTGCGGGTCAGCCACCGCGCCGCGGTGGTGGAACTGGGCATGAACCACCCGGGCGAGATCGCGCTGCTGGCCGGCATCGCCCAGCCCACCGTGGCGCTGGTGAACAACGCGCAGCGTGAGCACCAGGAGTTCATGGCCACGGTGGAGGCCGTGGCGCGCGAAAACGGCAGCGTGATCGACGCGCTGCCGGCCGAGGGCGCGGTGGTCATTCCCGCCGACGACACCTACACACCGCTGTGGCGCAGCATGGCCGGCACCCGCCGCGTGATGACTTTCGGTCTGCAGGGCGCTGGCGACCCCGCGCAGCACGTGTGGGCGCAAGCCACCTGGCAAGCCGAAGGCGGCGCGCAGGCCGACGCCCCGCACTGGCAGCTGCAGCTGCACACCCCGCGCGGCGGCATCGACACCACGTTGGCACTCGCCGGCCGCCACAACGTCTTGAACGCCGCGGCCGCCGCGGCCTGCGCCATCGCGGCCGGCGTGCCGCTGCTGGCGGTGGGCCAGGGGCTGGCGGGTTTTGCCGCCGTCAACGGCCGCTCGCAACTGCTGCGTCTGCGCCTGGACGGCCAGGCCGTCACGCTGGTCAACGACAGCTACAACGCCAACCCCGATTCGGTGCTGGCCGCCATCCGCGTGCTGGCCGAACTGCCGGGCCCGCGATGGCTGGTGCTGGGCGACATGGGCGAGGTGGGCGACCAAGGCCCGCGTTTCCACGCCGAGGTGGGCGCTGCGGCGCGCGCAGCGGGCATCGAGTTTTTCTGGGCGGCCGGTGCGGCTTGTGCACATGCCGGCGCTCATCGTCATTTCGGCAGCGCGGCCGAGTTGCTGAGCGCGCTGCCCGCAGAACGCCCGGCGGCGGCCTCGGTGCTGGTCAAGGGTTCACGGTTCATGAAGATGGAGCAGGTCGTGCAGGCACTGCAGCAAATCTCTGCGGCGCATTCCTCGGCAGCGCCGGGGCAGGAGAAGCGGGCATGCTGATGAGCCTGAGCCAGTGGCTGATGCAGGCCTACCCCGAGCACCTCGGGTTCCTGCGTGTCTTCCAGTACATCACCTTCCGCGCGGTGCTGGCGGCGATGACCTCGCTGCTCATCGGCCTGGCCTTCGGGCCCTGGGTGATCCGCAAGCTGACCGAGATGAAGATCGGCCAGCCCATCCGCGAGTACGGCGTGCAGGCCCACCTGGGCAAGAAGGGCACGCCCACGATGGGTGGCGTGCTGGTGCTGATCGGCATCGGCGTGAGCACGCTGCTGTGGTTCGACTGGAGCAACCGCTTCGTGTGGGTGGTGATGCTGGTCACCTTCGGCTTCGGCGCCATCGGCTGGGTGGACGACTACCGCAAGGTCGTCAACAAGGACCCGGAAGGCATGCGCAGCCGCGAGAAGTTCTTCTGGCAGAGCCTGATCGGCCTGATTGCCGCGCTGTACCTGGCCTTCAGCGTGAGCGAGACGAATGCGCTGCGCACGCTGCAGCTCTTCTTCGACTGGGTGGCCAGCGGCTTCAGCAACACGCTGCCGCCCAAGGCCGACTTGATGGTGCCCTTCTTCAAGACGGTGAGCTACCCGCTGGGCGTTTTCGGCTTCATCTTCCTGAGCTGGTTCGTCATCGTGGGCTGCAGCAATGCGGTGAACTTCACCGACGGGCTGGACGGCCTGGCCATCATGCCGGTGGTGATGGTGGGCAGCGCCCTGGGTGTGTTCGCCTACGTGGTGGGCAACGTCAACTTCAGCCGCTACCTGCTCTTCCCCTACATCCCGGGTGCGGGCGAGTTGCTGATCTTCTGCGCCGCCATGGCCGGCGCGGGCCTGGCCTTCCTGTGGTTCAACACCAGCCCGGCGCAGGTGTTCATGGGCGACGTGGGTGCGCTCTCGCTGGGCGGGGCTTTGGGCACCATCGCCGTCATCACGCGGCAGGAGATCGTGCTCGGCATCATGGGCGGCATCTTCGTGGCCGAGGCGCTGAGCGTGATGATCCAGGTGGGCTGGTTCAAGTACACGAAGAAGAAGTACGGCGAGGGCCGGCGCATCTTCCTCATGGCGCCGCTGCACCACCACTTCGAGAAGAAGGGCTGGGCCGAGACGCAGGTGGTGGTGCGTTTCTGGATCATCACCATGCTGCTGTGCCTGGTGGGCCTGGCCAGCCTGAAGCTGCGGTGACCGGGCGGCCATGTTCTTCCTGAAAGACCTCCCCGTGCTCGTGCTGGGCCTCGGCGACAGCGGCCTGGCCATGGCGCGCTGGTGCGCACGCTGCGGTGCCAAGGTGACGGTGTGGGATTCGCGCGAGCAGACCGCCGGCGATGCCGCGCTGGCCACCGAGTGGCCTGCCGTGCAGCGACTGCGCGGCGAGTTGCTGCCCGCGCAGTTGAATGGTGTGCAGCTCGTGCTGAAGAGCCCGGGCCTGGCGCCTAACGATGCGCGCGTGGCGCCGCTGCTGGACGAAGCCCGTGCCATCGGCATCGCGGTGCTGGGCGAGCTGGATCTGTTCGCGCGCGCGCTGGCCGACCTGAGGGCCGCCTGGGGCTATGCGCCCAAACTGCTGGCCATCACCGGCACCAACGGCAAGACCACCACCACGGCCATGACCGCGCTGCTGGTGGCGCGCGCCGGCCGCCGCGTGGCGATGGCCGGCAACATCGGCCCGACGCTGCTGGGCACGCTGAGCGAACAGCTGGCCGAACTGCCCGAGGCGCCGGTGGCCGTGGCCGAAGAGGCTCCCGAAGCCGAGCCCGTGGAAGCCGCGGAGGCCAACGCCGTTGTGGCCGATGCAGCCGAGGAGACCGAGCCCGCAGCGCAACCCGAAACCGTTGCCGACACCGCCCCCGCCCCGCTGCCCGACGACGACGTGCCCGTGGCCGAGGTGCTGGCGCAACTGCTGCCCGCCGGCCCGGCCGAGCCCGAGCCCGGCCCCGCCGACGCATTGCCGCGGGTGTGGGTGCTGGAGCTCAGCAGCTTCCAGCTCGAAGGCGGCGGCACCGGTGTGCGCGGCTTCGAACCGGCCGCGGGCACGGTGCTGAACCTCACGCAAGACCACCTCGACTGGCACGGCAGCATGGCCGCCTACAGCGCCGCCAAGGCGCGCGTTTTCGGCCAGCAGGCGATGATGGTGATCAACCGCGACGACCCGCTGGTGGAGGCCCTGGTGCCGCAGCCGGTGGTGCCCGCCAAGGGCAAGGCCAAGCTCGCGCCGAAGCCGAAGCCCGTGCAGCGCAACGTCTGCCGCTTCGGCCTGAACGCACCGCAGCAGCCGGGCGATTTCGGCCTGGTCGAAGAAAACGGCATGGCCTGGCTGGTGCGCGCGCTGCCGGCCGAAGAAGGCGTCAAGCGCAAGAAGGGCGAGGTCGACGAGATCCACCTGCAGCGCCTGATGCCGGCCGACGCGCTGCGCGTGCGCGGCCGCCACAACGCCGCCAACGCGCTGGCCGCGCTGGCGCTGGCCACGGCCATCGGCTGCCCGCTGGCACCCATGCTGCACGGCCTGCGTGAATACGCCGGTGAGCCGCACCGCGTGGAGTTCGTGGCCCGCGTGCCGGTGGAGGGCGTTCACGGCAGCGGCGAGGTCGAAGCCTTCGACGACAGCAAGGGCACCAACGTCGGCGCCACGGTCGCAGCGCTCAACGGCCTGGGTGCCGACAAGGCGCCGGGCCGGCTGGTCGTCATCCTGGGCGGCGACGGCAAGGGGCAGGACTTCACGCCGCTGCGCACCCCGCTGGCGCAGCACGCGCGCGCCGTGGCCACGCTAGGCCGCGACGCCGGGGCCATCGAAGAAGCGCTGCTCGGCCACCTCGGCCCCGTGCCGGTGCAGCGCCACGCGACGCTGGAAGCCGCCGTGGCCTGGTGCTTCGAGCAGGCCCAACCTGGCGATGCCGTGCTGCTGAGCCCGGCCTGCGCCAGCCTGGACATGTTCCGCAACTACGCCCACCGCGCCGAGGTCTTCGTGGCCGCGGTGCAGGCACTGGCGGCCGAGCGGGGGGCGCTGGTGTGAACGCGATGTCGGCCACGCTCGCCACCGTGAAGGGCTGGTTCGCCCCGCGCGGCGATGGCACGGGCGCGCTGCCCGTGCGTGACAGCATCCACGTCGGCGGCGACCGCCCGGTACGCCTGATGGCCTTCGACCAGACCTTGGTGGCCGTGGTCTTCGCGCTCATCGCCTTGGGCGTGGTGATGGTCTATTCGGCCAGCGTGGCCTTGCCCGACAACCCCAAGTTCGCGAACTACACCGAAACCTTCTTCCTGCGCCGGCACGTGATGTCGCTGGGCATCGCCTGTGTCGCCGCGCTGGTGGTGGTGCAGGTGCCCATGAGCGTGTGGGAGAAGCAGGCGCCGGTGATCTTCCTCATCGCGCTGATCCTGCTCGTCATCGTGCTGGTGCCCTTCATCGGCAAGGTGGTGAACTTCTCGCGCCGCTGGATCCCGCTGGGCTTCATGAACTTCCAGCCGAGCGAACTCGCCAAGCTGGCCATCGCGCTCTACGCCGCCAACTACATGGTGCGGCGCATGGACGCGCGCGAGAACTTCTTCCGCGCAGTCACGCCCATGGTGATGGCCGTGGCCTTCGTGGGCGTGCTGCTGATGCGCCAGCCCGACATGGGCGCCTTCATCGTCATCGCCACCATCGCCTTGGGCATCCTCTTCCTGGGCGGCGTGAACGCACGCATGTTCTTCCTGATGGCCGCGGTGATCATCTGCACCGTTGCGCTCTACCTCTACTTCGACGACCTGCGGCGCGAACGCATCCTGGCCTACCTGGACCCCTGGAACCCGCTGTACGCGCAGGGCAAGGGCTACCAGCTCACGCACAGCCTGATCGCCATGGGCCGCGGCGAGATCTTCGGCCAGGGCCTGGGCGCCAGCGTCGAGAAGCTGCACTACCTGCCCGAGGCGCACACCGATTTCCTGCTCGCCGTCATCGGCGAAGAGCTGGGTTTCGTCGGCGTGGCCACGGTCATCCTGATGTTCTTCTGGATGACGCGGCGCATCTTCCACATCGGCCGCCAGGCCATCGCGCTGGACCGCGTGTTCGCCGGCCTGATGTGCCAGGGCATCGGCATCTGGATGGGTTTCCAGGCCTTCATCAACATGGGCGTGAATCTGGGTGTGCTGCCGACCAAGGGCCTGACGCTGCCGCTCATGAGCTACGGCGGCAGCGCCATCCTGATGAACATGGTGGCGCTGGCGATGGTGCTGCGGGTGGACATCGAGAACCGTGCGCTGATGCGTGGGGGTCGCGCATGAGCCATCTCGTCGTCATGGCAGCCGGCACGGGCGGGCACATCATCCCCGGGCTGGCCATCGCGCGCGAAATGCAGAGCCGCGGCTGGACCGTCAGCTGGCTGGGCACCTCGCACGGCATGGAGAACAAGCTCGTGCCGCCCTCGGGTCTGGCGATGGACACCATCACCTTCAGCGGCCTGCGCGGCAAGGGCCTGCTGCACACCGCCACGGGCGGGCTGCGACTGCTCAAGGCCTTCTTCGACTGCTTCGGCATCCTGCGCCGCCGTGGTGCCCACGCGGTGCTGGGCATGGGCGGTTATGTGTGCTTTCCGGGCGGCTTGATGGCCAGCCTGCTGAACAAGCCGCTGGTGCTGGTGAACGCCGACGCCTCGCTGCTGCTCAGCAACCGCAGCCTGCTGCCCGTGGCCGACCGCGTGGCCTTCGGCTTCAGCGGCCCGGCGGTACAGGGCGTGAAGAACGCGGTGGTGACGGGCAATGCCGTGCGCGCCGAGATCGAAGCCCTGCCCGCGCCCGCCGTACGCTGGGCCGGCCGCAGCGGCCCGCTGCGCCTGCTGGTGGTGGGCGGCAGCCTGGGCGCGCAGGTGCTCAACCGCACGCTGCCCGCGGCGCTGGCGCTGCTGCCGGCCGAGCAGCGGCCGCAGGTGGTGCACCAGACCGGCACGGCGCAAGAAGCCGAAGTGCGCGCCGCCTACGCGCAGCACGGCGTACCCGCCGAGGTGCGGCCCTTCATCGACGACATGCCGGCGCAGCTGGCCGCCTGCGATGTGATGGTGTGCCGCGCCGGCGCGGTGACCGTGAGCGAGCTTTGCGCAGCCGGTGTGCCGGCGGTGCTGGTGCCGCTGATCGCCAGCACCACCGCCCATCAACGCGACAACGCCACGTGGATGGCCGGCCAGGGCGCGGCCGTGCACCTGCCGCAAGCCGAGCTGAGCCCGCAGGCGCTGGCCGACACGCTGCGCGGCCTTTCGCGCGAAGGCCTGCTGGCCATGGCCGAGAAGGCCCGTTCGCTGGCCCAGCCGCGCGCCGCCGCGCGCGTGGCCGATCAGATCGAGGCCCTGGTGAAGAAGCCGGGAGTGCGCGCATGAAGCACGCCCTCAAGCACATCCACTTCGTCGGCATCGGCGGCGCCGGCATGAGCGCCATCGCCGAGGTGCTGCACCAGCAGGGCTACCGCGTCAGCGGCTCCGACCAGGCCGAGAGCAGCGTCACTCGTCGGCTGGCCACGCTGGGCGTGCAGGTGCACATCGGCCACGCCGCGGCCCACATTGCCGGCGCGCAGGCCGTTGTCACCAGCACGGCTGTGAAGACCGACAACCCCGAGGTGTTGGCCGCCCGCGATGCCCGTGTACCCGTGGTGCCGCGCGCCGTGCTGCTGGCCGAGCTGATGCGCCTGAAGCAGGGCATCGCCATCGCCGGCACCCACGGCAAGACCACCACCACCTCGCTCACCGCCAGCGTGCTGGCCGAGGGCGGGTTGGACCCCACCTTCGTCATCGGCGGGCAGCTGCTGGCCGCGGGCTCGAACTCGAAACTCGGCACGGGCGAGTTCATCGTCGTCGAAGCCGACGAAAGCGACGCCAGCTTCCTCTTCCTGAACCCCGTGATCAGCGTCGTCACCAACATCGACGCCGACCACATGGAGACCTACGGCCACAGCCTGGAGCGGCTGCACACGGCCTTCGTCGACTTCCTGCACCGCCTGCCCTTCTACGGCCGCGCCGTGCTGTGCAGCGACGACGCGGGCGTGCGCGCCATCCTGCCGCGGCTGCAGCGCCCGGTGCTGACCTACGGCACCGACGAAGGCGCCGAGCTGCGCGCGGTGGATGTGCAGGCGCTGGCTGGCGGCCAGATGTCTTTCACCGCGAAGCAGGCCGGCCATGCCGACCTGGCCGTGACTCTGAATCTCGCCGGCCTGCACAACGTGCGCAACGCGCTGGCGGCCATCGCCGTGGCGCGTGAACTCGAAGTGCCCGGTGCACCCATCGTCGCCGCGCTGGCGCAGTTCGCCGGCGTCGGCCGCCGCTTCCAGCGCCATGGCGAGCTGGCCACCGCCGACGGTGGCCGCGCGCTGCTGATCGACGACTACGGCCACCACCCGGTGGAGATGGCCGCCGTGCTGTCTGCCGCACGCGGCGCCTTCCCGGGCCGCCGCCTGGTGCTGGCCTTCCAGCCGCACCGCCACACCCGCACGCGCGACTGCTTTGCCGATTTCGCCGCCGTGCTGCAGGGCTTCGATGCTGTGCTGCTCAGCGACATCTACGCCGCCGGCGAGGCGCCCATCCCTGGCATCAGCAGCCAGTCGCTGGCTGCGTCGGTGCCGCGTGCGCAGAGCGTCGGCGACATCACCGCACTGCCCGCCGCGCTGCGCGCCACGCTGCGCGGCGGCGACGTGCTCATCACCATGGGCGCCGGCTCCATCGGCGGCCTGCCGCGACAACTGATGCAAGAGGGGGCCGCAGCATGAAGGCCGAGATCCAATCCTTGGGCAAGGTCGCTGTCCTGATGGGCGGCCGCAGCGCCGAACGCGAGGTCTCGCTGATGTCGGGCGGCGGCGTGCTGGCCGCGCTTCGCAGCCAGGGCGTGGACGCCCACGCCTTCGACCCCGCCGAGCGCGAGCTGAACGAACTCAAGCGCGAAGGTTTCCAGCGCGTCTTCATCGCGCTGCACGGCCGCCACGGCGAAGACGGCACGGTGCAGGGCGCGCTGGAGCTGCTGGGCATCCCCTACACCGGCAGCGGCGTGATGGCCAGCGCCATCGCCATGGACAAGGTGATGACCAAGCGCGTGTGGGTGGCCGAGGGCCTGCCCACGCCGCGCTGGCAATGGCTGGCGCCCGAGCGCCAGGCGCGCGAGGACGTGATGGCCGTGCCCGACGCCATCGGCCTGCCGCTGATCGTGAAGCCGCCGCGCGAAGGCAGCAGCATCGGCATCAGCAAGGTCAGCGGCTACAGCCAGATGCAAGACGCCGTGAGCCTGGCCGCCCAGTACGACCCCGACGTGCTCTGCGAAGAGTTCATCGAGGGCATCGAGCTCACCTGCCCGGTGCTGGGCGAGGGCCCCAGCGCACGCGCACTGCCGGTCATCGCCATCGAGGCGCCGGAAGGCAAGTACGACTTCCAGAACAAGTACTACACCGACGTCGTGCAGTACCGCGTGCCCAGCGGCCTCGCGCCGGAAGAAGAGGCCGAAGTGCAGCGCCTCACGCTGGCCGCCTACCGCACGCTGGGTTGCCGCGGCTGGGGCCGTGCCGACCTGATGTTGCGCGCGCGCGACCGCAAGCCCTTCCTGCTGGAGATGAACACCAGCCCGGGCATGACCGGCCACTCGCTGGTGCCGATGTCGGCGCGCGCTGCCGGCATCAGCTACGAACAGCTCTGCGTGCAGCTGCTGCAGGCGGCCACGCTGGACACGCCGGCCAAGCCCGCCCAGGCCTGACGCCAGAAACCATGCCGCGCAGCGCCACCCTCCGCCACCCCACCGCCGCCGCCCCGCTGGCGCTGCCGGTGGACGTGCGCCTGATGAACGGGCTGGCCAGTGTCATCTTCGTGCTGGCTGCGCTGGGCATGGTGGCGGTGGGTGTGCTGTGGCTGGTGCGCAGCCCCTTCTTTCCGATCCGCGCCATCCAGCTCGATGGCGACCTGCAGCGCAACAGTGTGCCCACCATCCGCGCCAACGCCGCGCCGCAGCTGGCGGGCAACTTCTTCAGCGTCGACCTGCAGGCCGGGCGCAAAGCCTTCGAGACCGTGCCCTGGGTGCGCCGCGCGGTGGTGCGCCGTGTCTGGCCCGACGTGCTGGCGGTGAACCTGGAAGAACACCGCGCCGCAGCCCTGTGGGAAGGGCAGGGCGGTGAAGAAGGCGCCGGTGCCGAGCGCCTGGTCAACAGCTTCGGCGAGGTCTTCGAGGCCAACGTCGGCGACGTGGAAGACGACAGCCTGCCCGTGCTGGCCGGCCCCGAAGGCAGCGCCGCGGCCATGCTGGCGCTGCTGCGCCGCGTGCAGCCCACGCTGGCGCGGCTGGAGATGAACGTGGTGCGCGTGCAGCTCAGCGGCCGCGGCAGCTGGCGCATGGAGCTCGACAGCGGTGCGGCGCTGGAACTGGGCCGCGGCAGCGAAGAAGAACTCGTGGCGCGCAGCGAGCGTTTCGTGCGCACCTACACGCAAGTGGCCGCGCGCTGGCAGCAGCCGCTGGAATACGCCGACCTGCGCCACGCCGACGGTTATGCCGTGCGCTTGCGCGGCGTCAGCACCACCCCGCCCAAAGGCTCAACGCCTCCTGGCGCGGTCAAGAACAACTAGAGGACAGCACATGGCCAAGGAATTCAAGGACATGGTGTTCGCCCTGGACATCGGCACCGCCAAGGTGATGGTCGTCGCAGCCGAGGTGCTGCCGGGCGGCGAACTGCGCGTGGCCGGCCTGGGCGTGGCACCCACGCACGGCCTGAAGCGCGGCGTGGTCGTCAACATCGACGCCACCGTGCAGAGCATCCAGCAGGCGCTGAAAGAGGCCGAGATGATGGCCGCCTGCAAGATCACCAGCGTCTACACCGGCATCACCGGCAGCCACATCCGCGGGCAGAACAGCACCGGCATGGTGATCGTGCGCGACAACCGCGAGGTCACGCCCACCGACGTGGCGCGCGTGGTCGAGACGGCCAAGGCCATCAGCATCCCCAACGACCAGCGCCTGCTGCTGGTGGAGCCGCAAGAGTTCGTGATCGACGGGCACGAGGTCAAAGAGCCCATCGGCATGAGCGGCAGCCGGCTCGAGGTGAAGGTGCACATCGTCACCGGCGCGCAGAGCGCCGCCGAGAACATCCTGAAGTGCGTGCGCCGCTGCGGCCTGGAGGTGGAGCGCCTGGTGCTGAACCCCAGCGCCAGCGCCGCGGCCGTGCTCACCGACGACGAGAAGTCTTTGGGCGTGGCCGTGGTCGACATCGGCGCCGGCACCACCGACGTGCAGATCTACACCGATGGCAGCGTGCGCCACACGGCCGTCATCCCCATCGCCGGCGACCTCATCACCAGCGACATCGCGATGGCGCTGCGCACGCCCACGAAAGATGCGGAAGAGATCAAGGTCGAACACGGCGCCGCCAAGCAGCTGCTGGCCGACCCCGGCGACCAGATCGAGGTGCCGGGCCTGGGCGACCGCGCGCCGCGGCTGCTGTCACGCCAGGCGCTGGCCGGCGTGATCGAGCCGCGCGTGGAAGAGATCTTCAGCCTGGTGCACCAGGTCATCCGCGAAAGCGGCTACGAAGAACTGCTCAGCAGCGGCATCGTCATCACCGGCGGCAGCGCCGTGATGCCGGGCATGGTGGAACTGGGCGAAGACATCTTCCTCAAGCCCGTGCGCAAGGGCCTGCCGCAGTACCACGGCGCGCTCTTCGACATGGTGGCCAACCCACGCAGCGCCACCGTGATGGGCTTGTTGGAAGAAGCCCGCGTGGCCCGCGCACGCGGCTTCAAGGCGGCGGCACAGGCCGGCTCGGTGAAGAACCTGGTCGGCCGCGCCAAAGATTGGTTTCTCGGGAATTTCTAGGAGGGGTGCATGCATGACACGGCATAGATCGGCGAACCCACAGCACCTCGTTTTCGCAACGCAACGGCAACTGCAACTCACTCAAAGCTAGGAGGCTCACATGCCCATCGAAATGATCGACGAATTCGACGAAGGCACGCAGATCAAGGTGATCGGTGTCGGTGGCGGCGGCGGCAACGCTGTCGAACACATGATCGCGCAGGGCGTGCAGGGCGTGGAGTTCATCTGCGCCAACACCGACGCGCAGGCGCTGCACCGCAGCGCCGCCGGCACGCTGGTGCAACTGGGCAAGACCGGCCTGGGCGCCGGCAGCAAGCCCGAGGCCGGCCGCGTGGCCGCCGAAGACGCGGTGGAGAGCATCCGTCAGGCCATCGAGGGCAGCCACATGCTCTTCATCACCGCCGGCATGGGCGGTGGCACCGGCACCGGCGCGGCGCCCGTGATCGCGCGCGTGGCCAAGGAGATGGGCATCCTGACCGTGGGCGTGGTCACCAAGCCTTTCGACTTCGAAGGCAAGCGCCGCGGCAAGCAGGCCGAAGACGGCGTGGCCGAACTCGAAGCCAACGTCGACAGCCTGATCGTGGTGCTGAACGAGAAGCTGCTGGAGGTGATGGGCGACGACATCACGCAGGAGCAGGCCTTCGCGCACGCCAACGACGTGCTGAAGAACGCCGTGGGCGGCATCAGCGACATCATCCACATGGATGCGCAGGTCAACGTCGACTTCGAAGACGTCAAGACCGTGATGAGCGAGCCCGGCAAGGCCATGATGGGCACCGCCGTGGCCAGCGGCCCCGACCGCGCCAATAAGGCCGCCGAAGCCGCGATGGCCTGTCCGCTGCTGGAAGGCATCGACCTGCGCGGCGCGCGCGGCGTGCTGGTGCTGATTGCCGCGAGCAAGAGCACGTTTAAGCTGGCCGAGAGCCGCAACGCGATGAACGCCATCAAGTGCTACGCGGCCGATGACGCGCACGTGATCTTCGGCGCCGCCTACGACGAGAGCCTGGGCGACCAGCTGCGCGTGACCGTCATCGCCACGGGCCTCAGCAGCGCCCGCAAGGCCGCCGTGCAGCCGCCGCTGACGGTGGTGCAGCAGCCGCAGCTGGCCCCGGCCCAGCCCGTGCTGCGCACCGGCACCGACAACCTGCCCATCCTGAACCACGTGGCCCAGCCCGGCCCGTCGGTGCAGATGCAGGCGCCTTCGGCCACCAGCTACGACACGATGAACACGCCCAGCGTGTGGCGCAGCGCACGCAGCCAGGCCGCGGCCAAGGTGGACGCGCTGGCCAGCAACGGCATGGACGAGATCGAGATCCCGGCCTTCCTGCGCAAGCAGGCCGACTGATCCCCGGTTTGTCCGGCGACACGGCAGGCCGGGCGCCGCCGGCCACCGAACACCCGCCCCGGCGGGTGTTCGTGCTGGGCGCCACCGGCACCATCGGCCAGGCCACGGTGCGCGAGCTCGTGCGCCGCGGCCACGAGGTGGTGTGTTTCGTGCGCCCGCGGGCCGGCGTGGGTGGCACGCTGGGGCCCACCCAGTGGGCGCAGCGCCTGCCCGGCGCCGAGTGGCGAGTTGGCGAGGTGCAGGACGCGGCCTCGCTGCGGCAGCAGGGCTTGCGCGGCGAGCGCTTCGACGTGCTGCTGTCTTGCCTGGCTTCGCGCACGGGCGTGCCGGCCGACGCCTGGGCCATCGACCACCGGGCGCATGTGCAGGCGCTGGCCGCCGCGCGCGAGGCCGGCGTCACGCAGGTGGTGCAGCTCTCGGCCTTGTGCGTGCAGAAGCCGCGCCTGGCCTTCCAGCAGGCCAAGTTGGCCTATGAACGGGCGTTGATGGCCTCGGGCCTGCGCTGGTCCATCGTGCGGCCCACGGCCTTTTTCAAGTCGCTCTCGGGCCAGGTGGCGCGGCTGCAGCAGGGCAAGCCTTTCCTCGTCTTCGGCGACGGCCGCCTGACGGCTTGCAAGCCCATCGGCGATGAAGACCTTGCGGCCTACCTGTGCGACTGCCTGCACGACCCGGCCCAGGCCGACCGCGTGCTGCCCATCGGGGGCCCGGGCCCGGCGATGACCCCGCGTGAGCAAGGCGAGGCGCTGTTCCGCCTGATGGGCCGGCCGCCGCGTTTCAAGCAGGTGCCGCCGGGGCTGCTGCTGGGCATCGCCACCGGCCTGGGCTGGGCGGGGCGTGTGTGGCCGGCCGCGGCCGCGAAAGGCGAACTCGCCCGCATCGGCCACTACTACGCCACCGAATCGATGCTGGTGTGGGACGCCGAGCGCGGCCGTTACGACGCCGACGCCACGCCGTCCACAGGCACGCAGACGCTCATCGACTACCAGGCGCGGCTGCTGGCTGGCCAGGCCGTGCTGGAACGGGGCGATCACGCCGTGTTCTGAAGCGCCGGGTGGCTCTCGCTACCATCGGCGACAGCCCTCCCACGAAGACGCCTGGAGCCCCGTATGCCCTCATGCCTGAAGACCGGCGCCCGCGCCCTGGTGCTGGCGGCCCTGTGTGCCAGCCTGCCGGCCCTGGCCCAGCAGAAGATCCACTTCACCACCAACTGGTACGCCCAGGCCGAACACGGCGGCTTCTACCAGGCGCTGGCGTCGGGGCTGTACAAGAAGGAAGGCCTGGACGTCACGCTGAAGATGGGCGGCCCGCAGGTCAACATCATGCAGTTGCTGGCGGCCGGCCAGACCGATTGCGTGATGGGCTACGACATGCAGACGCTCGCGGCCTGGCAGCAAGGCGTGAACGCGGTGACGGTGGCCGCCACCTTCCAGAAAGACCCGCTGGTGCTCATCGGCCACCCCGAGAACTTCCAGCGCCTGGAAGACCTCAAGGGCAAGACCATCCTCATCTCGCCGGCCGGCTTCACGGTGCAGTGGCCCTGGCTGAAAGAGAAGTACGGGCTCGATGACCGCCAGCGCCGGCCCTACAACTTCAGCATCCAGCCCTTCATTGCCGACAAGAACGTCGTGCAGCAGGGCTACCTGAGCAGCGAGCCCTACGCCATCGAGAAGGAAGCGGGCTTCAAGCCCAAGGCCATCCTGCTCAGCGACCACGGCTGGCCGCCCTACAGCCAGACCATCGTGTGCATGGAGAAGACCGTGAAAGAGCGCCCGCAGGCCGTGGCCGCCTTCGTGAAGGCCACGATGCTGGGCTACAAGAGCTACCTGCAGGGCGACCCGAAGCCGGGCAACGCGCTCATCAAACGCGACAACCCCACCATGACCGACGACCGCCTGGCCGTGGGCATCCGCCTGCTCAAGGAAAGCGGCATGGTCTTCGGCGGCGATGCGGCCACGCAGGGTGCCGGCATCGTCACGGCGGCGCGCATGCAGAAGACCTTCGACTTCATGGTGCAGCTCAAGCAGGTCGACCCGAAGAAGGTGGACGTGCAGCGCACCTACACGACGCAGTTCGTGAAGGACCTCAAGGTGATGCCCTGACGGGGCCGGCGTGACCGCTGCCACGGCCCAGGCCGCCCCCGCCGTCGAGGCGCTGGGCGCCGCGAAAACCTATGCCAGCGGCACCCAGGCGCTGCTGCCGGTGCAGCTGCGCGTGGCGCCGGGCGAGTTCCTCACGCTGCTGGGCCCCAGCGGCTGCGGCAAGAGCACGCTGCTGAAGATGGTGGCCGGCCTGCTGGCCCCCAGCGGCGGCGAGCTGCGGCGCTGGGGCCAGCCCGTGGTGCCGGGGGCTGCAGCCGGGCCTGAGCTGGGTTTCGTGTTCCAGGAGCCCACGCTGATGCCCTGGGCCCGCGTGGCCGACAACGTGCGCCTGCCGCTCGATCTGGCGGGCGTGCCGCGCGGTGAAGCCGATGGGCGTGTGCAGTCGGCGCTGGCGCTGGTGGGCCTGCAGGGCTTCGAGAAGAGCCTGCCGCGTGAGCTGAGCGGCGGCATGAAGATGCGGGCCTCGCTGGCGCGCTGCCTGGTGACGCGGCCCCGCCTGCTGCTGATGGACGAGCCATTCGGGGCGCTGGACGAGATCACGCGCTACCGGCTCGACAGCGACCTGCTGCAGCTGTGGCAGCAGCAGGGGCTGACGGTGATCTTCGTCACCCACTCCATCCACGAGGCGGTGTTCCTGAGCCAGCGCGTGCTGGTGATGGCGGCGCGACCCGGGCGCGTGGTCGAGGAGGTGAGCATCGACGAGCCCTACCCGCGCCAAGCCGAGTTCCGCGTGAGCACCGCCTTCGCCGAACACGCCGCACGCCTGCAGCGTGGCCTGCTGGGGGCCAGCACCGCATGAACGAGGGCCTGCGCAAGGTGGTGTGGCCGTTGGCCGTGGCGGTGCTGCTGCTGGCGCTGTGGCAGGGGGCGGTGGTGGTTTTCGAGGTGCCGGTTTTCCTGCTGCCCTCGCCGCTGCGCGTGGCGCAGGCGCTGGCGGAAGACGCCGGGCTGCTCTTCGCCGCACTGCTGAACACGCTGTGGATCACGGTGCTGGCCTTCGCCCTGGCGGTGCTGCTGGGCACGCTGATCGCCTTCGCGTTCGTGCAAAGCCGGGCCATCGAGACGGCGTTTTTCCCCTACGCGGTGCTCTTGCAGGTGACGCCCATCGTCGCCATCGCGCCGCTCATCATCATCTGGGTGAAAGACCCGACGGCCTCGCTCGTGGTGTGCGCGGCGCTGGTGGCGCTGTTTCCCATCATCAGCAACACCACGCTGGGGCTGCGCAGTGTCGACCCCGGGCTGCTGGCCTACTTCCGCCTGCAAGGTGCGACGCGCTGGCAGACGCTGCGGCGGCTGCGCATCCCATCGGCGCTGCCCTATTTCTTCGGCGGTCTGCGCATCAGCAGCGGGCTGGCGCTGATCGGCGCCGTGGTGGCCGAGTTCGTGGCCGGCACGGGCGGCACCGGCACTGGGCTGGCGTTCCAGATCCTGCACGCCGGCTACCAGCTCAACATCCCGCGCATGTTCGCGGCGCTGGCCTTGATCGCGGTGGCCGGCGTGCTGCTGTTTGCCTTGATGGCCGGCCTGTCACGCTGGGCGCTCGCCGGCTGGCACGAGAGCGAAACGGCCGACGCCGCGCCGGGCTGAAGCCCGCTGTGGCGGCCCTCAGGCAGCCTTCAGCCCCAGCATCGCCCGGCCCACCGATTCGGCCACCTCGATGCCGTCCACCCCCGCCGACATGATGCCGCCGGCGTAGCCCGCACCTTCACCCGCCGGGTACAGGCCGCGCGTGTTCAGGCTTTGGTGGTCGCGCCCGCGCGTGATGCGCAGCGGCGAGCTGGTGCGCGTTTCCACGCCCGTGAGCACGGCGTCGGGCATCGAGAAGCCCTTGATCTGCCGCTCGAAGGCGGGCAGGGCTTCGCGGATGGCGTCCAGCACGTACACGGGCAGGCTGGGCTGCTTGGGGTCGGCCAGGTTGGTGAGGTGCACGCCGGGTTTGTAGCTGGGCAGCACATCGCCGAACGCGGCACTCTTCTGGCGCTTGATGAAGTCACCCACCAATTGCCCCGGGGCGAGGTAGTTGCCGTTACCGAGCTCGAAAGCGCGGCTTTCCCAGATGCGCTGGAAGGCCACGCCGTCCAGCGGGTTCACCGGGCCCTCGGTCTTGCCGTCTTGCCGGTAGTCCTGCGGGTTGATGCCCACCACGATGCCGGCGTTGGCGTTGCGTTCGTTGCGGCTGTACTGGCTCATGCCGTTGGTGACGACGCGGTTCGGCTCCGAGGTGGCGGCCACCACCGTGCCACCCGGGCACATGCAGAAGCTGTAGACGCTGCGGCCGTTGCTGGCGTGGTGCACCAGCTTGTAGTCGGCCGCGCCGAGGATGGGGTTGCCGGCGTTGGGCCCGAAGCGCGCGCGGTCGATCACGCCCTGCGGGTGCTCGATGCGGAAGCCCACCGAGAAGGGCTTGGCCTCCAGGTAGACGCCGCGCTGGTGCAGCATCGCGAAGGTGTCGCGCGCGCTGTGGCCCAGGGCCAGCACCACGTGCTCGGCTTCGATCTGCTCGCCGCTGGCCAGGGTCAGCCCCCGCACCTGGCCATCCTCGATGTGCAGGTCGGTCACGTGCTGCTGGAAGCGGATCTCGCCGCCCAGCGCCTCGATGTCGGCGCGCAGCTTTTCCACCATGCCCACCAGGCGGAAGGTGCCGATGTGCGGCTTGGCGACATAGAGGATCTCCTCCGGCGCACCGGCCTTCACGAACTCGGTCAGCACCTTGCGCGTGAGGTGGCGCGGGTCGGAGATCTGGCTCCAGAGCTTGCCGTCGCTGAAGGTGCCGGCCCCGCCTTCGCCGAACTGCACGTTCGACTCGGGGTTCAGCACGCTCTTGCGCCACAGGCCCCAGGTGTCCTTGGTGCGTTCACGCACTTCCTTGCCACGCTCCAGCACCAGCGGACGCAGGCCCATCTGGGCCAGGATCAGCGCCGCGAAGATGCCGCAAGGGCCGAAGCCGATGACCACCGGCCGCGGCCGGCCGCGGGCGGCAAAGTCAGCCGGCGCGTGGCCGACGAACTTGTAGCCGGTGTCCGGCGACACCCGCACGTGCGGGTCACCCTTGAAGCGCGCGAGCACGGCCGCTTCACCCTCGACCTCGCAGTCGACGGTGTAGCTCAGCACGATGGCGGTCTTCTTCCGCGCGTCCCAGGCGCGCTTGAAGACCGTGAAGGCCTTCAGCGCGGCATCGGGGATGCCCAGACGTGCGAGAACGGCCGCGCGCAGCACGGCCTCCGCGTGGTCGAGCGGCAGTCGAAGTTCAGTGATGCGCAGCATGGGATGCCGTGTGCCGCACCCGGCCCGCCGTCAGAGTGGACGGGCCTCCAGCCCGGCCCGGCCTGCACAGGGAGGCCAGGCGCCGTGGGCTTCAGCCGCCCTTCTTGGGGCGCTTGCCGGGGTTCTTCTTGCTGCGGGTGTGCGAACCGCGCTCGAGGCTGCTCTTCTGGCCGCGGTGCACCGTCACGGTCACGCCAGCGGGGGCGGGGGGGCGGGGCGTGGCGCGCTTGTCGGCTTCGGTACGGATCTTCTGGGCCATGATCGGCTTTCAAGGAAATTGGGGTCGAACCCGCGATTAGGCCACAGCTTCGCATCGGCCCGCCAGTTGGGGCCTGCGGCCTGCGTCGAAAGCGCCACGCCAAACCCAGGCCCAGGCACGCCGGACCGTTTGGCGAGCCCCGACTGAAGCGCAGCCGACCAATGGCCGACAATCACGCCATGATCCAGCAGCGCACCTTGAAGGCCTTGACCCGCGCCGTCGGTGTCGGCGTGCACAGCGGCCAGAAGGTCGAACTCACGCTGCGCCCCGCCCCGCCAGACACCGGCGTGGTGTTCCGCCGTGTCGACCTGCCCGAGCCCGTGGACATCCCTGTGGACGCTTTCGCCGTCAGCGACACCCGCATGGCCAGCACCATCAGCCCCGGCGGCAACCCCGACGCGCCCAAGGTGCAGACCATCGAGCACCTGATGTCGGCCTGCGCGGGCCTGGGCCTGGACAACCTCATCGTCGACATCACCGCCGAAGAGGTGCCCATCCTCGACGGCAGCGCTGCCAGCTTCGTCTTCCTGCTGCAGAGCGCCGGCATCCAGCTGCAGGATGCGCCCAAGCGCTTCCTGAAGGTGCTCAAGCCGGTGGAGATCCGTGAAGGCGAGGGCCCCAGCCTCAAGTGGGCGCGCCTGGAGCCCTTCCACGGCTACAAGCTCAGCTTCGAGATCGAGTTCAACCACCCCGCCGTCGACGCCACCGGCCGGCGCGTGGAGTTCGATTTTTCCGGCGGCCAGTACAAGCGCGACATCGCCCGCGCCCGCACCTTCGGCTTCACGAAGGACGTGGAGCTGATGCGCTCGCGCGGCCTGGGCCTTGGCGGCAACATGGACAACGTGATCGTCATCGACGACGTGAAGGTGCTCAACGCCGAGGGCCTGCGCTACGACGACGAGTTCGTGAAGCACAAGATCCTCGATGCAATCGGCGACCTGCACATCGCCGGCAAGCCGCTGCTGGCCAGCTACGTGGCCTACAAGAGCGGTCACGCCTTGAACAACAAGCTGCTGCGCAAGCTGCTGGCCGACCCCAGCGCCTACGAGGTGGTGAGCTTCGAGCGCGAGGCCGATGCGCCGCGCGGCTTCGCCGAACTGGCGCCGGCCTGGTAAGGCGCCGCCATGCTGCTCTTCAGACTCGTCTTCGGCCTGCTGCTGGTATGCGGGCTGCTGTGCTTCGCGATGTACATCGGCACCGGGCAGGCGGCGTGGCGCCGCCGCGGCATCGTCATCGTGAAGTGGACGGTGCTGGCCGCCTGCGGCTTCTTCGCCGTGCTGATCCTGGAGCGGCTGGCGCTGGTGCTCTGAGGCCGGCGCCGGCCTGGCTCAGCGCCCGCTGGCCTGGACTGCGCTGCGGCGTTCACCCACCTTGATCTTCAGCGTCAGCGCCTCGGCGCCGCGCTGCACCTTGAGCGTGGTGTCCTGCTCGGGCGGCAGCGCCGCCACGGCCGCGAAGAGGTCGCCCACGTTGCGCACGGCACGCTCGCCCACTTGCACCACCACGTCGCCCGGGCGCAGGCCGCCCAGCGCCGCCGGGCCGTTCTGCAGCACGCCGGTGATCAGCACGCCCTGACGCACGGGCAGGTTCAGGCTCTCGGCGAGTTCGGCCGTCAGGTCGCGCGGCTCCACGCCGATCCAGCCGCGGCGCACCTTGCCGTCGCGCAGCAGTTGCTCCATCACCTGGCGCGCGGTGTCCACCGGCACGGCAAAGCCGATGCCCAGGCTGCCGCCGCTGCGGCTGAAGATGGCGGTGTTGATGCCCACCAAAGCGCCGCTGGCGTCCACCAGCGCACCGCCCGAGTTGCCGGGGTTGATGGCGGCGTCGGTCTGGATGAAGTTCTGGAAGCGCGAGCTGCCGGCGTCGCTGCGGTCGAGCGCGCTGACGATGCCGGCCGTCACCGTCTGCCCGACGTTGAAGGGGTTGCCGATGGCCAGGACGGCGTCGCCCACCTGCAGCGCGCGCACATCGCCCAGCGCCATCACGGGCAACTCGCCGAGTTCGATCTTCAGCACGGCGATGTCGGTTTCGGGGTCGCTGCCCACCAGGCGCGCGCGCGTCTGGCGGCCGTCGGCCAGCTGAACCTCGATCTCGCTGGCGTCTTCCACCACGTGGTGGTTGGTGAGCAGGTAGCCCTCGGGCGAGACGATGACGCCCGAACCCAGACCCACCTGCGGTGTGGCCGGGCCGTCACCGAAGAAGAAGCGGAAGCGCGGATCGGTGTGCGGGTTGTTGCGCGCCATCTTGGTGGCGCTGATGCTCACCACCGCGGGGGCTGCCAGGCGCGCGGCCATCGCGTAGCCACCGCTGCTGCTGGCCGCCGGGCCGGCCGGCCGCGCCACCTGGAAGAGCGTGGGGCTGGGCAGCATCGCCCCGGCCACACCGCCAGCGCCGCCGGGCAGCCAGTCGGGCTTGAGCGTGAGCAGCACGAAAAGCACGGCCACCGCCACCGTCACGGCCTGCGAAAAGACGAGCCAGGTTCTGCGCCACATCGAGGGTAGGTTCTCACGCGTGCCCGACAATGCGCGCCATGGCGAATCGGGTCGAAATCGATGAATACCTGCAGCAGCTGCTGCAGCCACAAGCCTTCAAGGATTATGGGCCGAACGGTCTGCAGGTCGAGGGTTCTCCCGAGGTGCGCCGCATCGCCTCGGGCGTCACCGCCAGCCTGGCCTTCATCGACGCGGCCATCGCTGACGGTGCCGACACGCTCATCGTGCACCACGGCCTCTTCTGGCGCGGGCAGGACGGCCGGCTCACCGGCTGGCTGGGCGCACGCGTGCGGCGGCTGATGACGGCCGGCGTGAACCTCTTTGCCTACCACCTGCCGCTGGACGCACACCCCGAGCTGGGCAACAACGCCCAGCTGGGTTTGCAACTGGGCCTGCAGGCCGACGGCCGCTTCGGCGAGCAGATGCTGGGCTTCATCGGCCCGGCACCTGCTGCGCTTTGCACCTTCCCCGCCCTGGTGCAGGCCGCGCGGGGTGTGCTGGGCCGTGAGCCGGTCGCGGTCAGCGGTGATGGCCGCACGCTGCGGCGCGTGGCCTGGTGCACGGGCGGCGCGCAAGGCTACTTCGAGAACGCCATCGCGGCCGGCGCCGATGCCTTCATCACGGGCGAGATCTCCGAGCCCCAGGCCCACCTGGCGCGCGAGACCGGCGTGGCCTTCATCGCCTGCGGCCACCATGCCACCGAGCGCTACGGGGCCCCGGCCGTGGCGGCACAGGTCGCGGCGCACTTCGGCGTGCCGCATCGTTTCATCGAGATCGACAACCCGGCATGAGGACGTGCAACTGCGCCTGCGCGCTGGTGCGCGCTGCCTGCCGGGCCCGAACTCTGGAAGGGCCGGCATGAAGCCGCTGCTCGTCAGCATGGGCGATGCGGCCGGCATCGGCCCGGAGATCATCGCCAGGGCTTTCCGCGAGGGCGCGTTGTCCGATGCCGTGGTGCTTGGCTGCCCAGAGGTGCTGCGCCGGGCCGGCAGCCCGATGACGGCGTTGATCGACAGCCCGGCCGACCTGGCTGCCGTGCCGCCGGGCTGCCTGCCGGTGCTGCGCCCGCCCGGTCTGCCGGCGGGCCTGGCGGCGCTGCCGCTGGGGCAGATCGACGCGCGCAACGGCGTGGCTGCGGCGCGTTGCATCGAACACGCCGTCGCACTGCTGCAGGCGGGCTTTGGCGGCGCCCTGGTGACCGCGCCCATCCACAAAGAGGCCCTGGCCACCGCTGGCGTGCCCTATCCAGGGCATACCGAAATGCTGCAGGCCCTGGCGGCGGCGCCCGGCCAGCCGCTGCCGCCGGTGCGCATGATGCTGGCCAACGAAGAGCTGCGCGTGGTGCTGGTGACCATCCACCTTTCGCTGCGACGTGCGCTGGACGCCGTCACCTACGACGCCGTGCTCGACACCTTGCGCATCGCCCACCGCAGCGCGGCCGCCTGGGGCACCGCCCGGCCGCGCATCGCGGTGGCGGGCTTGAACCCGCATGCCGGCGAGGGCGGGCTGTTCGGTGATGAAGAGATCACCACCATCGCGCCCGCGGTGCAGGCCGCGGCGGCCGAAGGCATCGTCGCCAGCGGCCCCTATGCGCCCGACACCGTCTTCATGCGCGCGCGGCGCGGCGAGTTCGACCTCGTGGTGGCGATGACGCACGACCACGGCCTCATCCCGGTGAAGTACCTGGGCGTGGAGCAGGGCGTCAATGTCACGCTCGGCCTGCCTTTCGTGCGCACCAGCCCCGACCATGGCACCGCCTTCGACATCGCCGGCCAGGGCCGGGCCGATGCCAGCAGCCTGCGGGCGGCGGTGCAGATGGCGCGGCGGCTGGCGGCCAACGCGGCCTGATCAGCGCGTGGCCGGCGCGGCGCTGCTCAGTGCCGAGAGCTGGCGCCTTGCGCGTGCCGTGGCGCGCTCGATCAGGTAGGCGCTCTCGAAGGCCTTGAGCCGCCCCGTCTCGCACAGGCGCATGAGCATGCGCTGAGTGAGCGAGATCGTCTTGCGGTGGCGTCCGCCGTGGCTGAAGATGTAGAAGGTCTTGGCGGGGCTCACGTGGGACAGGCGCACCTTCTTCCATTCGCCGTCCAGGTGCATCTGGTAGGCAAAGCCTATCTCCAGGTGGTTCACCAGCGCCGCGCCTTGCGGGGTTTCCTCGGCGTCGGCAGCCGGCAGGCCGGGCGCCAGCGGGCGGTTGTCGGGCGGGGTTTCGGGCTCGGCGCTCAGGTCGATGTCGACCTGACCCGACCAGTTCACCGCGGCCTCACTGACCAGGCCCACGCGCTGCGCTTCCTCGCTGCTCAAGGCCTGCGGCATCTCTTCCGTCAGCACCGGCAGGTGGGCGCTGGCCGAGAGCTCGTCGCGCGAGGGCGGCGGCCGCTTGAGCGCGCGGTCGACCTCGTGCGCCATCAGGTTGATGTCGAGCTGGCTGGTCGGCGCGTGCTTCAGGGCGTTGGCGTGGGCCGGCATCAGCTGGCCGAAGAAATCGCGCCGCGCTTCCTCGGGCCAGCCGATGAGGTTCATGCCCTCGGTCAGGTCCTGCATCAGCTTGGGCAGCTGGGTCAGGAAGGCCTTGCGCAGGGCCGGCGTGGCCTTGGGTTGCACGCTCAGGAAAAGATCGCGCGCCACGGTGCGCAGGCGCTGTGCCAAGGCGCCGTCGGTGCCGCCTTGCTCGGCGGCGCGCAGCAGCACCTGGCTCCAGACCTTGCTGATGAAGTCGCGAAGGAAGGCGGGGGCCTGCACGTCCTTCAGTTCGCCCTGCAGGCGCTGCGCGTAGAGCTGGCGCAGGCGCTGCTGCTCTTCCTTCTCGGTCAGCAACGCGGCGGCCGCCTGGTCGGGGCCGGCCTGGCGGGCCAGTTCGGCGGTGAAGGCCTCCAGTTCGGCGAGCTTCTGCTCGTAGACGTCGATCTGCTCGAAGTCGCCGTCAACCACCTCGTGGACCAGCGCCTTCACCTTGGCCAGAAACTGCTTGGCGCCCTCGTCACCGAAGTCTTCGAAGGCCGCACCCAGCGAGGCAATGCGGTTGATGAAGCGCCGCACCGGGTGCTTGCGCGACGAGAAGAAGCTCGGGTCGCCCAGCGCCGCGCGCAGCACCGGCAGTTGCAGCCGCGCGATCTGGCGGGCCATCTGCGGCGGCACCTTCGGGTCGGCGAGGATCTGGTCGAAGAGAAAGCCGATGACGTCGATCACCATGTGATCGAGCGCACCCTTGGAGGCGCCGCGCAGTTCGTCGCGGTGGGCGCGGATCAGGTTGGCGGGCTGTGCGTATTCGCCGCCGTCGACCGGCACGTCGCCATAGTCGCTGACATAGGCGCCGCTGGCGGCCGGGCCTTCGACGTAGGCCAGCCGCCGTATCAGCGTCATCATGCCGGGGTCGACGTGGCCGAACATGCCGCCTCGCGGGGCGGGTGATGCACCGCCGCGGCCGGGGTAGATGCCGGAGCGTGTGGAACTGCCGAAGCCGCCCGTGCGCTGGCCGCTGTCCGGCCGCCCGCCCAGGCCGCTCGGGCGGCTGGATTCGGCTTCGGCGCCCGGGTCGGTGCCGGAGAAGGCGGCGCCACCGGCCGCGCGAGGCGTGCGGTTGCGGACGGTCAGGCCCACGGGCTGCACGCCGGCCCGGCGCAGTTCGGTCAGGATGTCGCCGTAGCACGCGCGCAGCAGACCGCCCAGCGAACGGCTGATCTCGGTGGTGAGCACCTTGCGCACATCGGCGCGGTCGGAAACCGTCTCGATGCCGCGCAGCATCGCGTGGCCGACGAGGTCGGGCTTGAGCGGATTGCGGTCGCGTTCGCCGCCGGCGTCGCCGATCATCGCGCTGACATAGCCGTCGAGCTCGCGAAGTTCCCACTCGCAGGCGGCCGAGACATCCATGCCGAAGCGCTCGGCAGAGATCTGCGCCTCGACTTCCTTGTCTTCGACCAGGCTCAGGGACGCCCAGTCCGTCTGGCCCGACAGCGAGGGGGTGTGCGTGCTGCCCCGAGTGCGGGTTTCCAGGCCGCCTTCGCGCGTGGCGGCGGGGCCCAGCTCGCGCAGCACGCGCTCGTCCAGGGCGTCGTTGAAGACCAGCGCGAACATCGCCGACTTCCGGTTGAGCTCGAACTGCGCGCCCAGCAGGCCATCGCGCTGGTAGGCATTGCTGGCGGCCAGCGCGGCCAGGCCCAGGCTCTCGATCGTGCGTTCGGCAGCCTCGCGCGCCGCCAGTTTCAGGCGCTGCACGGCCGCCTCCAGCGGCGCGGGCAGGCGGTGAATGGGGTTGGGCTTCATCAGGGGTTGGCGGAGGTCTGCGTGCGGGCCACAGAGCAACCGTCAAGTATGCGGCATCGGTCCTGAAGTCGCGGGCGGCGCAGGGCCCTGCCGCAGGGCGTTGTCGTCATGGCGTCACCGATGGTTGCCACTCGGTACATCTTTCGGCACCTGGAGCGCTTTCTGAATGGCCGGGGTGCGCGCTCGGCATTGGCGGCGCGTCAGCCCGGCGAAGGCCGCTCGGCTAGAATGGATGGTTGATCTGAACCCAGCAGCTGCACCGAGGAACTTCATGAGCGACGCCACCGTCGAAAACACCGTGGGCCCGACCGTCGACAAGGGTCGCCGGACCTGGATCGCCATCACCTGCGGGGCCGGCGCCGTCGGCGGCGCGGCAGTGGCCGTGCCCTTCGTGAGCACCTTCGCCCCGTCCGAGCGCGCCCGAGCAGCCGGCGCGCCCGTGCAAGTGGACATCAGCGCCATGCAGCCCGGTGAGAAGATCACCGTTGAATGGCGTGGCAAGCCCGTGTGGATCATCCGCCGCACGCCGGAGCAGCTGGCCACGCTGGCCAAGGTGGAAGGCGAACTCGCCGACCCCAAGAGTGACCGCAAGGCCTACCCGACGCCGGCCTACGCGAAGAACCAGCACCGCTCCATCAAGCCCGAGTTCTTCGTGGGCGTGGGCATCTGCTCTCACCTGGGCTGCTCGCCTTCCGACAAGTTCCAGGCCGGCCCGCAGCCTTCGCTGCCCGACAACTGGGCTGGCGGCTTCCTCTGCCCCTGCCACGGTTCCACCTTCGATCTGGCCGGCCGCGTGTTCAAGAACAAGCCCGCGCCCGACAACCTGGAGGTGCCGCCGCACATGTACCTGTCGGACACCACGCTGTTGATCGGCGAGGACAAGAAGGCCTGAGTGGCCCGCGCACCCCGCAGTAACCCCTGAAGACCGAGGTCAAGATGGCTGAATTCAAGGAAGCGCCGGCTGGATCGTCGCCGCTGACACAGACGACGGTGTGGCTCGAAAACCGTTTTCCGACGGCCTTTGCCGGCTACAAGCAGCACTTGTCGGAGTACTACGCACCGAAGAACTTCAACTTCTGGTACTTCTTCGGCAGCCTCTCGCTGCTGGTGCTGGTGATCCAGATCGTGACGGGCATCTTCCTCGTCATGCACTACAAGCCCGACGCGGCCAAGGCCTTCGAGTCGGTCGAGTACATCATGCGTGACGTGCCCTGGGGCTGGCTGGTGCGCTACATGCACAGCACGGGTGCCAGTGCTTTCTTCGTCTGCGTCTACCTGCACATGTTCCGCGGGCTGATCTATGGCAGCTACAAGAAGCCGCGCGAACTGGTCTGGATCTTCGGCTGCGCCATCTTCCTGTGCCTGATGGCCGAAGCCTTCATGGGCTACCTGCTGCCCTGGGGCCAGATGTCGTACTGGGGCGCGCAGGTGATCATCAATCTGTTCGCGGCCATCCCCTTCGTCGGTGAAGACCTCTCGCTGCTGATCCGCGGCGACTTCGTCGTCGGCGATGCCACGCTGAACCGCTTCTTCGCTTTCCACGTGATCGCGGTGCCGCTGGTGCTGCTGGGCCTGGTGGTGGCGCACCTGCTGGCGCTGCACGACGTGGGTTCGAACAACCCCGACGGCGTGGAGATCAAGGCCAAGAAAGACCCGAAGACCGGCATCCCCCTCGACGGGATTCCTTTCCACCCCTACTACACCGTGCACGACATCATGGGCGTGTCGGTGTTCCTGATGCTCTTCACGGCGGTGATCTTCTTCGCCCCGGAGATGGGTGGCTACTTCCTGGAGTACAACAACTTCATCCCGGCCGACCCGCTGAAGACGCCGGCACACATCGCCCCGGTGTGGTACTTCACACCCTACTACTCGATGCTGCGCGCCGTGACGGATGACATGGTCAACGTCCTGGCCGGCCTGACCGCCCTGGCTGGCGTGCTGGCCTTCCTGAAGGGTGGCTTCACAGGCATCTGGAAGTGGGTTCCGCTGGGTGCCGCGATCGTTGGCGCCGTGCTTCTCAAGACCTTCGACGCCAAGTTCTGGGGCGTGGTGGTCATGGGCGTGGCCGTGCTGATCATGTTCCCGCTGCCCTGGCTGGACCGCAGCCCGGTGCGCAGCATCCGCTACCGTCCGAACTGGAACAAGTGGCTCTACGCCGTGTTCGTGATCAATTTCTTCGTCCTGGGCTACCTGGGCATCAAGCCGCCTTCGGAGATCGGCACCCTGGTGTCGCAGGCCGGCACGCTGTTCTATTTCGGCTTCTTCCTGCTCATGCCCTGGTGGAGCCGCATCGGCGAATTCAAGGCGGTGCCCGACCGCGTGACCTTCCAGCCTCACTGACCGCGCGGCATCCAGAAGAACACCATGATGAAGAACCTCATCCAAACGCTGTTGCGGGCCCTGGCCGCCACGCTCGTCCTCATCGGCTCGGCGCAAGCCGCAGGCGGTGGCATCGAGTGGGACAAGTTCCCGTCCAAGCGCGTCAATGACATGGCAGCGCTTCAGAACGGCGCCAAGCTGTTTTCCAACTACTGCCTGAACTGCCACGCTGCCGGGTTCATGCGCTACAACCGGCTGCGCGACATCGGCCTGACCGAAGAGCAGATCAAGGACAACCTGATCTTCACTGGCGCCAAGGTCGGTGACGTCATGCACGTGGCGCTGCAGCCCAAGGACGCGAAGGAGTGGTTCGGTGGTGTTCCGCCCGACCTGACGCTGATCGCTCGTTCGCGTTCGGCTGCCGGCAAGGGCACGGGTGCCGACTACATCTACACCTACCTGCGCACCTACTACCGCGACGAGACCAAGGCCACGGGTTGGAACAACGCTGCCTTCCCGGGCGTGGGCATGCCGCACGTGCTGTGGGAACTGCAGGGTCAGCAGCGTGCGGTGTACGTCGAGCAGAAAGACCCGCACGACGCCACCAAGACCGTGCAGGTGCTCAAGGGCTTCGAGCCCATCACGGCCGGCACCATGAACACGGCCGACTACAACAACGCCGTGGCCGACCTGGTGGCCTACCTTCAGTGGATGGGCGAGCCGGTGCAAAGCAGCCGCGTGCGCCTGGGCGTGTGGGTGCTGATCTTCCTGGCGGGTTTCACCGTCATCGCGTGGCGCCTGAACGCCGCGTACTGGAAGGACATCAAGTAGCGCGATCCGCCAGGCCCGGCCGTCCCGGCAGGGCCTGCAGCGCAGTGGGGGCAAAATGCACCCACTGCGTTTTTGTTTTTTGAAGAGATAACGAAAGGCCCCACGCCATGATGGTGCTGTACTCCGGAACGACCTGCCCCTATTCGCACCGCTGCCGCTTCGTGCTGTTCGAGAAGGGCATGGATTTCGAGATCCGCGATGTGGACATCTTTGCCAAGCCCGAAGACATCGCGCTGATGAACCCGTACAACGAGGTGCCCATCCTGGTGGAGCGCGACCTCATCCTATACGAGAGCCACATCATCAACGAGTACATCGACGAGCGTTTCCCCCACCCGCAGCTGATGCCCGGCGACCCGGTGGCCCGCGCCCGCGTGCGCCTGTTCCTCTTCAACTTCGAGAAGGAACTGTTCAGCAATGTGAACCTGCTCGAAGGCCGTGGCGTCAAGGCCACGGAGAAGCAGCTGGAGAAGGCGCGCGAGCAGATCCGCGACCGCCTCACGCAGCTGGCGCCCATCTTCCTGAAGAACAAGTACATGCTGGGTGACGACTTCAGCATGCTCGATGTCGCCATCGCGCCTCTGCTGTGGCGCCTGGACTACTACGGCATCGACCTCAGCAAGAACGCCGTGCCCCTGCTGAAGTACGCTGAGCGCATCTTCTCGCGCCCGGCCTACATCGAAGCGCTGACGCCTTCTGAAAAGGTCATGCGCAAGTGATGCGCGGCTGAAAGCTGCCGAGATGGCCGTCACACCTGACAACCAGGGCACCTCGACCCGCCCCTATCTGTTGCGCGCCCTGCACGACTGGTGCACCGACAACGGCTTCACGCCCTACATCGCGGTCTTCGTCGGCCCTGGCGTGCAGGTGCCGATGGAGTACGTCAAGAACAACGAGATCGTGCTCAACGTCGGGTTCGAGGCCACCTCGAGCTTGCAGCTGGGCAACGAGTTCATCGAGTTCAAGGCGCGGTTTGGCGGCGTCTCGCGCGAGATTCGCGTGCCGGTGGACCACGTCGTGGCCATCTACGCCCGCGAGAACGGTCAGGGCATGGCTTTCCCCGTCCCCACCGACGCCGGGGCACGCGCCGGCGAGACGAGTTCCGAGCCGGCCGCCCCGCGTGGCTTGCGCTTGGCGAGCAGCGACACCGAAGAGGCGGGTGAAGCGGCCCCGGCGCCCGTCGCATCCAGCGTCGACACGCCACCGCCGGCAGGCCCACCTGAACCTGCCGGTCCTACGCCAGGCGGTCGCCCGGCGCTCAAGCGCATCAAGTAGGTACCCGAAGCCCGCCGGGCTTCAACAATGCCGCATGTGGCGTGCACCCTAGAATTTCAGCGTGCCGGCTTAGCTCAGTTGGTAGAGCACCCGCCTTGTAAGCGGAAGGTCTTCGGTTCGATTCCGAAAGCCGGCACCAGCCGCCACCGTGCTTTCAGAAATTGCACGTCACGCCTGTCGGGGCAGCACTTTCACCTTCACGGCCATGCGGTGCCCATGCTGGCGCAGCAGGGCTTCGACAGCCGGCAGCACCTGCCGCAACTTCGCGGCTGCCGCGGCGTTGGCCACCAGCAGCACCCAGCCCTCGTCGTCCAGCGGCCCTGACCGCACCGCATCGCGCAGACCGGCGGGCAGCACCTCTGCAGCCAGCGCCAGCAACGCCTGGCTCGCGCGTACGCGCTGCAGCAGCCCGCCCAGCGTCTCGTTGCTGTGCAGGGCAGAAGCCAGGGCCAGCGCGGAGGTGGAACCGGATTGAGCCATCGTGTTCCGAGTCTATCGCCCCGCCTGCGGCGCCAGAACCGGGCAGCCACAACGATCTCGGGGCGCTGTGGGGTGGGTGATAAACTGCCCCGCTTTGCTCGAAGCGCGCGAATCGCGGGCGGGCCTGCAGCGCTCCGGCAAGCAGGCGCTTCCCTGACCTGCGCTTGCAAGCGGCCCGCGTGGCCCCAGATAGCCTGGCCGCAGCCTTCACATCGCCACGTCCGTGCGCCCCGACAACAGGGCCACGCGGCGGCGGCCACCGCAACACGAGAACCCGACGCCGCATGTTTCCCAAGATCCTGACCCAGATTTTCGGCAGCCGGAACGAGCGCCTCCTGAAGACCTACCGGCGCCTGGTGGACAAGATCAACGCGATGGAGCCGCAGTTCGAGAAGCTGGGCGACGCCGAGCTTCGCGCCAAGACCGACGAGTTCCGCCAGCGCGTGGCCAGCGGAACCAGCCTCGATGACATCCTGCCGGAAGCCTTTGCCGTCGTGCGCGAAGGCGGCAAGCGTGCGCTGAAGATGCGCCACTTCGACGTGCAACTGATCGGCGGCATGACCCTGCACCAGGGCAAGATCGCAGAGATGCGCACGGGCGAGGGCAAGACGCTGATGGCGACCTTGCCGGTCTACCTCAACGCCCTGGCAGGCAAGGGCGTGCACGTGGTGACGGTCAACGACTACCTTGCCCGCCGCGACGCCGAGTGGATGGGGCGCCTGTACAACTTCCTCGGCCTGACCGTGGGCGTGAACGTGCCTGGCATGGGCCGCGAGGAGAAGCAGGCCGCCTACGCAGCCGATGTCACCTACGGCACGAACAACGAGTTCGGCTTCGACTACCTGCGCGACAACATGGTGATGGACACGCGCGACCGTGTCGCCCGCGGCTTGAACTACGCCATCGTGGACGAGGTCGACTCCATCCTGATCGACGAAGCCCGCACGCCGCTGATCATCAGTGGCCAGGCCGAAGACCACACCGAGATGTATGTGCGCATCAACGCCATCATCCCGGCGCTGAAGAAGCAGATCGGCGAGGCCGACGTGCGCACCGGCGAAGGCGTCATCGAGGCCGGTGACTTCACGGTCGACGAGAAGACGCATCAGGTGTTCCTGACGGAGTCGGGTCACGAAAAAGCCGAGCAGCTGTTGCTGCAGGCCGGGCTGTTGGCAGAGGGCGCGAGCCTCTACGACCCCGCCAACATCGCGCTGATGCACCACGTCTACGCCGCGCTGCGTGCAAACCACCTCTACAACCGCGATCAGCACTACGTCGTGCAGAACGGCGAGGTGGTGATCGTCGACGAGTTCACCGGCCGCCTGATGACGGGCCGGCGCTGGAGCGACGGCCTGCACCAGGCGGTGGAGGCCAAGGAAGGCGTGCAGATCCAGAGCGAGAACCAGACCCTCGCCTCGGTCACCTTCCAGAACTACTTCCGCATGTACGGCAAGCTCGGCGGCATGACGGGCACGGCCGACACCGAGGCCTACGAGTTCCAGGAGATCTACGGTCTGGAGACGGTGGTGATCCCGCCGAACCGGCCCACCATCCGCAAGGACGACAACGACCTCATCTACAAGACGGCCAAGGAGAAGTACGACGCCGTCACGCGGGACATCCGCGACTGCCACGAGCGCGGCCAGCCGGTGCTGGTAGGCACCACCAGCATCGAGAACAGCGAACTCATCAGCGAACTGCTGAAGAAGGCCAAGCTCCCGCACCAGGTGCTGAACGCCAAGCAGCACGCCAAGGAGGCCGAGATCGTGGCTCAGGCCGGCCGGCCGGGCGTGATCACCATCGCCACCAACATGGCGGGCCGCGGCACCGACATCGTGCTGGGCGGCAACGTCGAGAAGCAGATCCAGTTCCTGGAGGAAGACGCCAGCCTCTCGCCCGAAGAGAAGGCCGCGCGTGCCCAGAAGCTGAAGGACGAATGGCAGGCGCTGCACGAGCAGGTCAAGGCCGCTGGCGGTCTGCGCATCGTGGCGACCGAGCGCCACGAGAGCCGGCGCATCGACAACCAGCTTCGCGGCCGTTCGGGCCGCCAGGGCGACCCGGGCGCCAGCCGCTTCTACCTGAGCCTGGACGACCCGCTGATGCGCATCTTCGCGGGCGACCGCGTGCGCGCCATCATGGACCGCCTGAAGATGCCCGAGGGCGAGGCCATCGAGGCCGGAATCGTCAACCGCAGCATCGAAAGCGCCCAGCGCAAGGTGGAGGCCCGCAACTTCGACGTGCGCAAGCAGCTGCTGGAGTACGACGACGTCAGCAACGACCAGCGCAAGGTGATCTACCAGCAGCGCAACGAGATCCTGGAAGCGCAGAACCTCGACGAACAGATCACCAGCTTGCGCGAGAGCGCCATGACCGCGGTGGTGCATGCCCATGTGCCGCCACAGTCGCTGGAAGAGCAATGGGACCTGGACGGCCTGGAGCGTGTGCTGCGCGACGAGTGGCAGCTCGAGCTGCCGTTGAAGGCCGAGGTCGAGAAGAGCGACTCCACCACCGACGAGGACATCGTCGAGCGCGTCGTGGCGGCCGCCAACGCGCAGTTTCGGGCCAAGGTCGAGATCGTCGGCGCCGAACAGTTCACGCCCTTCATGCGCATGGTGCTGCTGCAGAGCATCGACAGCCACTGGCGCGAACACCTCGCGGCGCTGGATTACCTGCGCCAGGGCATCCACCTGCGCGGCTATGCCCAGAAGAACCCGAAGCAGGAGTACAAACGCGAGGCCTTCGAGCTCTTCAGCCAGCTGCTCGATGTGGTGAAGATGGAAGTCACGCGCATCCTCATGACGGTGCGCATCCAGAGCCAGGACCAGGTGGCCGAGGCCGCCCAGGTGATGGAAGCCCAGGCCAGCCAGCTGGCCAACGTGACCTACACCCACCCCAACGAGGACGGCAGCGTTTCCCGGGAAACCGACCCTGCCACCCTGGCGCAGGACGTGCCGAAGGTGGGACGCAACGACCCTTGCCCCTGCGGCAGCGGCAAGAAGTACAAAGCCTGCCACGGCCGCCTGGCCTGAGGGGGCGGAAGGCCGGGGTGCCGCGCTGCGGGCCCCCGAGCTCCGGCGGGGCGTTTCGGGGCCCCGTGCGTTTTCAGGGTTAACCACCCCCCGCAGCTGCGGGTTGTGACCGCTGGGGGCGCTGCCTATCGTCATCCATTGCCTTTCCATTCCTGGAGGTGTGACGTGACGATTCGACGAACAGCCAGCGCGCTGCTGCTGGCAGTTGTGGCCAACGCGGCCCAGGCCAACACCGTCCTGTCCGAAAGCTTTGACAACGTGGCCACCTTGCCCGCGTCAGGCTGGGCACAGATCAACCTGAGCACCGCGCCGGTCGGCCAGCCCTGGTTCCAGGGCAATGCGGGCATCTTCACGGCCGCCTCGGGCGCCCCCAACGCCTACATCGCGGCCAACTTCCTGAGCACCGGCAGCACCACCGGCGCGATCAGCAACTGGCTGATCACCCCTGAGATCGCGCTGGACAGCAGCAGCGTGCTCAGCTTCATGTTCCGCGCCGCGGGCGATGGCTTCCTCGACAAGGTGGAGGTGCGTCTCAGCACCAACGGGGCCAGCACCAACGTGGCCGACTTCTCCTCGCTGATCGGCAGTTTCCAGGCCTCGACCGACACCGGCTGGGTTGGCTTGAGCTACACGCTGGGCAGCGTGGCGGTGCCCACCACGGGCCGGCTGGCATTTCGCTACGTCGTCGACAACGTGGCGATCGCCGGCAACTACGTGGGCATCGACGATGTCGTCGTGACGTCGGCCATCCCGGAACCCGGGACCTGGTTGTTGATGGGTCTGGGCGTGGCGGGCTTGCTGCTCCGCCGCCGTGTCACTGCTTGAAGGGCCTCCACACATGAAACGCACGTTCGTAGGTTCGATCGGGGTCGCTGCTGCGGCCCTGGCCATGGGCACTGCCGCGCAGGCCCAGCAGGCTGAAGTCCGCTCCGACGGCGCAGCCCAGGCGCGCGCCGCGATGGCCGCCTCGATGAAGGCGGCTGCCCGCGGCCAGAAGGTGGGCATGATCACCGGCAAGCTGAACCCGCAGCCGCAGAAGCTGGCCGGTGGCGGCGTGGCCCAGGAGTTGGACGCCACCACCATGGTGTACTCGGTGGCCCGCATCAACGCCGATGGCGTCTTGGAGATGGTCTGCGTCAATGGTGCCGAAGCCGCCGACAAAGCGCTGAAGGCCCCGGCCTTCGCCAAGCGCGTGAGCCAACTCTCGAGGGAGCAGAGCCATGTCAGCAAGTAAGCGCTTCAGCCTCAAGGCACTGCTTGGCGCCGCGGCCTTCGCCGGTGCCCTGGTGACGACCGGCCAGGCCCATGCCGCGGCCACGATCATCATCAACAACATCAACGCGCCGGGTGTTGGCTTCAACGACCCGACGCCGGCCACGCCGGTGGGCGGCAACACCGGCACCACGGTGGGGCAGCAGCGCCTGATCGCCTTCACCTACGCCGCCAACATCTGGGGCGCCACGCTCACGAGCAACGTGCCCATCGTCATCAACGCGCAGTTCACGCCGCTGACCTGCAGTGCGACGAGTGGTGTGCTGGGCAGCGCGGGCGCGACGCAGATCTTCCGAGACTTCGCGGGCGCCACGAAGCCGGCCACCTGGTTCAACTACGCGCTGGCCAACAAGCTGGCGGGCGCCGACCTGGGTGCACCCCCGGCGCCCCAGATCAACTCGAACTTCAACTCCAACCTGGGCACCACCGGATGCCTGCAGGCTTCGGGCTGGTACTACGGGTTGGACAGCAACGAAGGGACGCTGATCGATTTCGTGGCCGTCCTGCAGCACGAGATGGCCCACGGCCTGGGTTTCCAGACCTTCACCAACGGCTCCTCGGGCGCGCAGAACGGCGGCTTCCCGGCGATCTGGGACCACTTCCTGTTCGGCACGGCCGCCGGCAAGCTGTGGAAGGACATGACGAACGCCGAGCGCGCGGCTTCGGCCATCAGCGTCAACGGCCTGGTCTGGACGGGCGCGAACGTGAATGCGGCCCTGCCCAGCGTGCTCCGCATGGGGCAGGCGGCGATCGTCGTCTCAGGTGCTGGTGCGGGCAGCGCCGTCGGCACCTACATCGCCGGTGATTCGACGCTGGGCCCGGCCGTTCTCGGCCCTTCCATCAGCGGGCAAATCATGCCGGTGGTGGAGCAGGGCACCGGCACCGGTGCAGGCTGCCTGCCCTTCAACGACGCCAACACGCGCGCCGTGAATGGGCGCATCGCCCTCATCGACCGGGGCATCTGCGGTTTCGCCATCAAGGCCAAGAACGCGCAGAACGCCGGTGCCATTGGCGTCATCATCGTCAACAACACCACGGGCGCGCTCGCACCGGGCGGCTCGGATGCCACGGTCACCATCCCGGTGCTGGGCATGACGCAGGCCGACGGCACGATCATCAAGTCGGCTTTGAACACCCGCTCGCGGGCGCGCTCTGGCGTGACGGCCAGCTTCACGGTGGTCGGTACGCAGTACACCGGTGCCGATCCACTCGGCCGCGCCTTGATGTTTGCGCCCAACCCTTTCCAGGGCGGTTCGTCGGTTTCGCATTTTGATTCGTCGATGTTCCGCAACCAGCTGATGGAGCCGGCGATCAACCCGGACCTCACGCAATCGGTGCTGCCGCCGATCGACCTGACCTTCAGGCTGTTCCAGGACATCGGCTGGTAGTTGGGCGCTGGGCTGACGGCCCTGCTCACGCGGGGCTGCCTGCCGGCCCACGGCACCCATTCGAACCCCGCTTCGGCGGGGTTTTTTCTTTACTGAAATATAGACACTATCAGCGTGCAGAACTTGCACGTTTAGACTCAAAGTGCGGGTTTGGCTCAAAACCGGGTAGCCAGACTCAGTGCGAAACGTGCAACTCTTGCACGTTCGGCTTTCATCGTGCTATGCTGTGCACAAGATGGCCGTTCTGAAGCTTTCGGGCACGCTCAATAGTGAACCGCAGGGGAAATCACACCCCGAAGCGGGGAGCGATTCCAGCCTGAGCTTCCTTCACGGCACGAAGCTGGCCTACGCGTCGAACCTCGTTCGCGACTGGCACGCCGACCTCCTCCACTACCAAGGTCTGAAGCCCGGCAGCGCAAAGCTGCACCGCGACAACCTGTTGCGGCTGCTCAACCACGCACGCGTCGCACCGTGGGAACTGCAGAAGGATCACGTCACGCGCTACTTCGAATCGCGCGTGAACCAAGAGACCGGCCAGATGCTGGCGCCTGCTACCGTGGGCACGTATTGCGCTGCCTGGAGAGGTTTCCAGAACTACATGTTGACGGCCGAGCG
The DNA here is from genome assembly GCF_004016505.1 of Rubrivivax rivuli. Classification (GTDB taxonomy): domain Bacteria; phylum Pseudomonadota; class Gammaproteobacteria; order Burkholderiales; family Burkholderiaceae_C; genus Rubrivivax; species Rubrivivax rivuli. The sequence continues at coordinate 116,407 of NZ_SACR01000005.1, forward strand.
CGTCAACGAGCTTTTCTCCGAGTTCAACGTCCGGCCGAAGGCGTTCGTCGACGATGACAACTCGATCGCCGTCAAGCGCCACAAGCTCAACTGGGTACCCAAAGGGTGGGCACTGACCGACCTGGAGATCGACGCGATCGATGAGACCTTCAGGTCAGAAATCGCACGCGCTGCTCGCGAGCATTCGAAGTCGCTGCTGCCATTGCTGCGTGACCGCGTCATGTTCCATGTGGGAATTCACTTCGCCCTGCGCATCTCGGAACTGACCGAACTGCGAGTGTCCAGTTTCTGTGCCAGCTTGGACGCGGACCTTCAGCACTTCGGGAAGTGGGGGGTGCTGACCGTCACCGGCAAGGGCGATGTCACTGGGTCAGTCCCCATGCGCGACCCCAGCGTGCATGGTCTGATCGAGTGGTACACGAACAGTGTGCGGCAGAAGATCCTGCTCAGGCGCAAGTCCAAGACTGAAGATGATGGGCGCCGTGAGATCAAGGGCCAGATGGTGAGTGTGAGTGACCTGATGTTCCCGAGCGAGCGGGGTGGCGTGGTCTGCCCCAATGGCTTCCGCAAACGGCTCGCGGACATCGCCATGAAATCTGGCGTCCTGCGGCGCAAGCTCACGCCACACACGCTGCGGCACACTGGCTGCACGCTGATGGTCCCGCTGTACTCGCCGGAGATCGCGCAGAAGTACATGCGGCACAAGCATCTGCACACCACGCTGTACTACTACCACCCGACGCCACTGGGTGCGGCCAACGAGGTCAACAGCGCCGCTCAGCTGTTCGACGATGAGGAAGAGGACTGACATGACGATGAAGATCAAGCTGCGAAATCGCCTGGAGGTTCTGATGCGCGACTCGGGCGTGAAGTCCATCGAAGAGATGGCGCAGCGCCTGACCGAAAAGCAGGGCTACAAGATCACTCGCACGCCATTGAGCCGGAAGTTCAAGGACGAAGACGTGCAGCTGCCGTTGTCGCTCATCGAAGCACTGTGCAACGAGCTGCAGTGCCTCCCGGGTGACCTTTTTGAGACCAACGTGAGCGACGCGCCTGCGGAGTTCGTCGACGACCTCCGGTCTCGCCTGCAACCGTTCCGGTACGGTACGTTGAGGCTTGCGAAACCCGGTGCCGCGAGCGATGCCCCGGCACCCGCGCAAGAGGCCGCAGTGCCACCGGCAGTGGCGTCGCCTGCAACACCAACACCAACACCAGCGGCACGGCCAAAGCCACGCCTGGCCGAGAAGAGCCTCGATGACCTGGCAGGTCCGAAGGTGACGCATCTGAATGCCAACAAGGTCAAGTCAAAGTCCTGATCCACGCAGCGGCGTGTGCGCGCTGTGCGAGCACACCCTGCAGTGGACCAATTGGCACGAACACCGCCACTGCTTCCAGTCAGCGGCTGTCCGGCCGGCAGAATGCTGGGCGCTGCAAGAAGGCAGCGGCCTGGCCTTGTGCGCCCAATCGCTTGCGGCTCGCAGGACGACAGCTGCTCGCTTCGAGGTGCGCCTGACGGTACTCAAAGGCCTCGGGAAAGTCATCGACGGTGGCGATGCAGCCGTCATCCGCTACCTGCGCACGCTGACCCCAGAACAGACCTATGAACTTGTGCGTTCGGCCGTGCCGGCGTTGCAGGCTCGCGTATCGGCATTGCTCAAGCAGGCCGATGTCCAGGAGCCAAGGCAAGAACGCAGGCAGGTGCAGATACCGGAATCGATCCCGGAGCAAATGAGGGACAAGCTGCTGCAGTACGAGGCGAAGCTTGAACGCCGATCCGACCGGCTGACCGAGAAGGGCCACACCCGTTCGTACACCTACATCGCACGGCTGATGTCTGAGCCGCGGAGGCTGGCCATCTACCTGGCTGCGGAGGGGCACACCTCTTGGCTAAGCATGAAAAGGCGAGACGTGGTGTCGTTCATGGCGAAGAACCCCGCCGTTCTGCGCACATCGGTGGAGCGCTTTCTGCGGTTCTTGGAAGAGGACAGGCCTTTCTCTTCAGCATCAACCGTGCATCGCAAGGGTGCCAAGAGAAAGTCGGGCGTCGGGCAGTCAAGCCCACCGCACGAGGTCCTCATGCCAGAGGAACTGAAGCAGATTCTGGATCGCGTGCAGTCTGAGAACACTGAGCCCGAGTACCTGCTTGCGTGGCTGATCTGCAAGATGGGCCTGACCGCGCAGGCGGCCTATGACATCACGCTCGACAAGTTCGAGGTCAACGAAGCCGGGAGGCTGGCCGTCAGGCCGGCAAGGGTCTGGGTGTTGGTGCCCAAGAGTGTTGCTGCCATCTTCGAACGAAACATCGAGCAGCTCTTCCCTGGATGGCGCGATGCCACGCTGGAAGCGCGTTCGCACATGTCGCTGTTCCTCACGACCATCCCGAAGGTTCATGCCTTTGTCAAACGGACCTTGGGGCATAACGCCAGGGTGCTTCGTGCTTCTGCTATCTACGCTGCGATGCGCGCTGGCCACCGAGACCGTGTCACGCTTGTCGAAACGATGGGCGTATCAATCGCCACCATCCAAAAGCTTGAGCGTCTGCTGTCTGCTGATCTGCACCGCACCCTGCCGGCTGAGTTCGTGAAGGAGCGCAACAAGCACATCATGGGCACCGCTGGAACTCAGGACGATGGAACCGAGTAGCGGCGAACCCTGGTTCGTCTACATGTTGCAGTGCCGATCTGGGCGCGTCTACACCGGCGTCACGCCGGTTCTGGACCACCGAATCAAGGCGCATCAGACTGGCAAGGGCGCGCTGTTTACGCGTCTCGATCCCCCTCAGCGCCTGCTGGCCGCCAAGCTGTTCCCGAACAAGCGCGAGGCCATGAAGATCGAACGGCAGGTCAAGGGGGTCGGCACGGAGCGCAAGCTTACGCTCGCCCGCATCTGGTCAGAACAGCACCCGGTCGACCAAGCCACCCAGGATCTTCTTACGTTCGCGTAGAGCCTCGTAGCACTGGTACTGGTCGGGCAGGATGACATTGCCCACCGTATCCTGATAGACCGTAGCGGCCTCGATCGCCCAGTCTGGCATGCTCTGCACCCTCTCGACCATTGCGCCGCAGTAGCGGGCGTTTACGAGCTTCTGGAAGGGGTGGAACGAGGGGTAGGCTGAGTCAGACAGCTCCTCAAGTGAGTTGTCGATCGTCGACCTGCATGCCAGCAGGGACGAGCCCTGGTCCAGAGCGAAGATGACACCGCGTTCCTCGCCGCGTATCTGACCTTTGAAGTTCAGCGCCCGGTCTTCGTTGCCGATCCAGAGGTCGAAGACGGCGATCGCGGCTGCCTCGAACGGGTACTTCTGGCAAAGCGCGGACATCGCGCGAACGTGCCCGGTGTTCCGATACACGCCTTGAGGAACCTCGGCATCGTCATCGTCCTCTTCGTTCTCTCCACGGTCTTCCTCGGTGAAGTCGTAGATGTCCATACCGGCCTCTGCGGCACGCAGCGCCGCGAAGCGCATCGCGACATCCTCCGAACCGCGCCTGGCTGGCACGCCGACGACGACCGGGATGCCCAGAAACATCGCCAGCCTGTTGGCGGCAAGCTCTGAGTACAGCTGAGCGCTTGCCTCCTGGTGGTCGCCCTTTAGGACAGCGCCGATGTGCCCGTCCTCGGCGCCAGTCGTGCTGCGCGCGTTGGGCTGCGACGAGCCCGTGATCTCGTAGCAGAGGATCGCCACGGCGGTCAGGGCTGCTCGAAGGCCCAGGTGTCCGCGAGCAGTTCGGCCTGCGCGATGACCTTCTCGGTTGCCTCTGCGGCCTTGTCAGGGGGGTACTTGTGCTTGGCCAGCAGCACCTTGACCATGGCGATCATCTTGGCGCGAGCCGACTTGCGGTTCTGCCAGTTGATCGTCGCCGACTTCCGCAGCTTGTCCGTCAGCTCGTGCGCCAATGCGCGCAGAACCGGGTGTCCGAGTTCGCGAACGGCCGACTCGTTCTCGATGAGGGCCTGGTAGAAGGCGAACTCCTCCTCCGACATCTCCTCTGGCGGCTTGGACCCGTTGATCTCCTTGGCGAGCTTGATCAGCTCCTCGATGACCTCGACCGTCGTCAGCGCCCGGTTCTGGTACTTGGTGATGGCCTCTTCGAGCTTGGCGGTGAACTCCTTCCCCTGGATCGCGTTCTTCCGCCCCCGGGCCTTCACTTGGTCGGCGATCAGACGTTCCAGGAGTTCGGCCGCCAGGTTCTTGGTCGGCATCGCTTGGATCTGGGCCAGAAACGCCTCATCGAGTACCGAGATATCGGGCTTGCCAAGGCCGAGGGTCGCGAAGATGTCGTTGACCCCCTCGACCAGCACGCCCTTGGCGACGAGCTGTCGCAGGGCAGCTTCCTTCTCGACCTTGGACCGCCACTCGCCGGCGCGAGTCAGCTTGATCAGAGACACCCGCAGGGCCTGGAAGAACGCGATCTCCTCCCGTAGCGCCATGGCGGCGTCGAGCGTGCCTGCCAGCGCCTGAGCCTTGGTGAGCTTAGCCACCTGGTCCAGGAACGAGCGCACGCCGCGGTTGCGTCCCTTCTCGTCGGTCTCCGGGTCGACCAGTAGCAGGTGCTCCATGGCAGGACCGAGAAGGCTGAGCGCAACCTTCGGGTTCTGGAACCCGGTGTAGTCGAAGCCGTGGAAGAACTCCTTGCGGATCACATCGACGGTGTCCAGAAGGATCTTCAGCGCCTGGCCTGAGGTGTCGACTGGCTCCTTGTCGTTGTTGGCGTCGCGGGTGTACTGCTTGATCGCCTTCTTCAGTTCCTCCCCGATGCCGATGTAGTCGACGATCAAGCCTCCGGGCTTGTCGCGCCAGACCCGGTTGGTGCGTGCGATGGCCTGCATGAGACCGTGCCCCTGCATCGGCTTGTCCACGTACAGCGTGTTCACCGGGGGGGCGTCGAAGCCGGTGAGCCACATGTCGCGGACGATGACGATCTCCAGGGGATCGTCGGCGTCCTTGAAACGCTTCTCGATCTGCTTGAACTGCTTGGGGTCCAGGCGGTGAGGCTGGTATTGCGGCGGATCGGACGAGACCGCCGTCATGACGATCTTGATTCGGCCGGCCAGCACATCGGTGCTGTGCCACTCCGGCCGCAACTTCACGATCTCGTCGTACAGGCGGACGCACGCCTCGCGGGAGATGGCCACGATCATGGCCTTGCCAGCGATGGACTCCTTGCGCGTCTCCCAGTGCGCCACGAAGTCCTTGGCCAGCGTTTCCAGGCGGCCTTCAGCCATGGCGATCGCTTCAAGCCGGGTGAGCCGTGAAGCCGTCTTAGACTGCGCCGACTCGTCCTCGTCATCGGTGGCGTCTAGGAACTCATCCATCAGGGCCTGCTTCTCGGCCTCGTTGAAGCGCAGCTCGATGATCCGGGACTCGTAGCTGACCGGGACGACCGCCTCGTCTTCCTGCGCGGCGATCATGTCGTACACGTCGACGTAGGTGCCGAACACGCCCTCAGTGTCACGGTCATCGAGACTGATCGGCGTGCCGGTCATGCCCAGGTAGATGGCGTTCGGCAGTGCCTGGTGCATATACTTGGCCAGGCCGTACTTGGTCTTTCCGGTCTTGGTGTCGAGAGTTGCCTTGAAGCCGTACTGGGTCCGGTGGGCTTCGTCTGCGATCACGATGACGTTCGACCTCGGGCACAGCTCCGGAACGTTGTTCTGACCCGGGTCGGGCGCGAACTTGTTGATCGTCGTGAAGAACACCCCGCCAGCCTCGATGGACGAGAGCTTGTCGCGCAGGTCGTCGCGGTCCGTAGCCTGCTGCGCTGTCGCCCGCAGAGACACCGCGCAGTCAGCGAAGGTCTCGAACAACTGCCCGTCCAGGTCCTTCCGGTCTGTCACGAGCACGATGGTCGGGTTCTCGAACTCAGGCCGATCGCGCAGGGCCATGACGTAGAACAGGGCGAGCAAGGACTTGCCCGAGCCCTGGGTGAACCAGATGACGCCGCCCTTGCCGTCGCGCTTGTCGAGCGCGGAGAGAGCACGCTCCACGGCACGCAGGACACCGTGGTACTGGTGCCACTGCGCGATGATCTTGTACGTGGCACCTCCGTTGGCACCTCCGAAGGCCACGAAGCCCCGGAAGAAGCTCAAGAGGGTCGCCTCGTCCATGAGCCCTCGGATCAGAACCTCCAGCTCAAGCTGGCCCTTCCCGACCTTTTTGCCGTCGAGCAGTCGCCAGCGTGAGTGACGGCTCAAGTCGGCAGTCACCGACCCATACCGAGCCACTGTGCCGTCCGAGATGACGTTGAGCAGGTTGAAGAAGAAGAGCTGCGGGATGTCGACCTTGTAGGTCTGGATCTGGTTGTAGGCCGCCTCGATGTCGGCGTTGATGTCGGCCGGGTTCTTCAGTTCGATCACAACCAAGGGCAGGCCGTTGACGAACAGCACGACATCCGGTCGGCGGATCTTCTGCCCGTGAACGGTGAACTGCTGGACAGCCAAGAGGTCGTTGCCGCCCTCGAAGTCGATCACGCGGGCGCGGACTACAGTCCTGCGTCCGTCGGACTCGACACGGTCGACAGGCACGCCGTTCCGCAGCCAGTCGTACAACTCCTTGTTCCCATCGACTACCGACTGCGAGGCGTAGGTGGAGACTGCCACGGTGGCGGTTTCGACTTCCTTCGGCGTCAGACTGGGGTTGAGCCGTACTACCGCATCGCGAAGGCGCGGCTTGAGTACGACATCCGAGTAGCGGCGCCGGGGCGCATCGTCATCAGCCCCGGGCGATAGGTCGTCACCATGAATCGTCGAGAAGCCCAGTCCGGCAAGCCATTCGAGCGTGGCCTGTTCGACGATGGATTCGTCGACGGCCTTCATGCTTGGGTACCCGCTGTCATCTCGTCGCGCAGTTTCGGTGCGACTGAGGTGTAGAGCAAGGCCAGCTTGTCCCCGAACCATGCGTATGCCGCCGGCCACTCCGACTCGTCAGAGCTGGTCATCGGCAGCTTGATGTTCATCCAGCGCAGCTTCCCATCATCCGTCTGACCGAACGACCACTCGGCGCCGATCAGCTCGTTGGCTTCCGTGGGATCGGCCTTCAACGTCTCCCACACGGGGAACGATGCTTCCCGCCAGAAGTACACGTCGAGCGCGACCGCGGCGGGGCGCAATAGGTGCCGAAGCTCGAAGCCGATGTGACGGACCCCTGATTGCAGGCGGATCGTCATCGCGGCGCGCGAATCGAACTGCGGAAGGTCCGCGTGCTCCTGGGCGAGGAAGTCGATGAGCCCGTTCCAGAACCTCAGGCGGAAGGCGCTGCCATCCTCGCCAGCCGCCTCAGGCGCCGCCTTCTCCTTGGGCTGCACGTAGGGCACCTTCGGACCGGTCCAGATGGCTGCCGCCTCCTTGGCGAGCGCCTGGCCACGATCCTTCATCTGCTGTTCGCCCCAGGCCGTTTGATTGGCCAGCTCGCGCGTGATGCCGATGTTGCTGTTCAGGTACTCCTGACGCTTGACGCTGAACGGGTGGTTCCATAGTTCCTGGTTGTAGGCGCTCAACGTGAGGTTGCCAGGCCGATGCAACCACTCGGCGTGAACGCGCTTCGCGTCTTCGCCAAGGTCTGCCAGCCATCCCTCGTTGAGCGTCTGCGGCATGATGTGCTCGACCTGCGCAGCGGCCAGTGCTGCTTGCTCTTTGTGGCCACGCTGGCGCTCGATGGTCTCCAGTACCGTCTTCGTGTAGCCCCGTTGGTAGAGCGGGAAGCTGGCGAAGGCCGCCTCGAAGCGGGCGTCATCTGGCCAGCCACGGTGGAGCAGGTAGGTTTCGAGGGCCTGAACAGGGTCCTTGGCGGCCGTATCGATGGCACGGACGAACATCTGGCCGTAGCCGCGTGAACTCTCAGAACAGATGAACCTGCGGATGATGAAACCCCGCAGCATGGTGATCGCTCTGGCGAGCGCGGCCGAGTCGATTACCCCGTCAGCCCGCTTCTTGAACAGCGAGAGCAGCAGCGGATAGGTGGTGGAGCTTTCCAGAGCGTTGAGCCCAGCAAGAGCCGACGTGACATCTGAGTTCGTGTCTGCCTGCTTGCCGCCGATGGCAGCGTAGTGCCTGGCGTGAGCCAGCAGTTCATCGGTCAACGCCTGCGGCGAGAACCCAGTGGCCTCGTACCTGGCCTCGAAGGTTGTGAAGGTGTCCTTCGGCTGGACGTACTTGCCGTCCATCATCAGCACGTCGCGGAAGAAGCGCGAAAAGGCCTCTTCGTCCAGTCGCCCGTCGGCGGTCGTGAAGCGTGCTTCCAGCGGCGCCCATCTGTCCGAGTCGAACTCGTCCTGGTCGTCCGGCTTGACGTGCATGAACACGAAGTTGCGGATCAGATCGGAAGGGCCGAGCGGCACGCCTGTGGAGTTCAGGCTCTTGAAGATGTTGTAAGCGTTCTCGGCCTCCAGCGTCGCGCACATGAACTCCAGGCGCTGGCACACCAGGTCGAAGATCGAGCGCAGGCCGTTGGCGTCGGCTTCTACAAGCTCCTTGAAGCGCTCCTCGAAGTAGTCGAGGGCATCGGCCATACGCCCGGATGGCTCGCCCTTGCCCGTCACGATGGCGACGTAGTTCTTCTGGTCCTTCGCCTTCGGAAGCAGCCTGAAGTGCTCCTCGCCCTTCTTCCGCCCGTGGACGAGGTAGTCGCCGTTGATCTCGTCGGCCAGTTCCGTCTGACCCACAGATCGCGCGATGTTCCGCAGCGCGATCAACATGATCGAACTTGTGGTTAGCCGCTGCTGGCCGTCGACCATGTGGAAGCGGGTGTGCTGCCCAGGCTGCGCAAGGCCTGGCACGAACACCAGGAACCCCATGAAGTGGTTGCCGATCTTGGTAGGACCGGTCAGGTCGATGATGCTGCTCCAGAGCTTCTGCCACTGCGCCCGGTCCCAGCGGTAGTTGCGCTGGAAGACTGGTATGACGTACTGACTCGGCGAGTACAGGATCTGGCCGAGTGTCTGGATGGACGGCTTCACGCGATCATCTCCCTCAATTCTTCTTTGCATTCTGGCAGCCGCAGCTTGCCGTTGATCAGTCGGGGAAGCAGGGTGTCCCTGACTTCCGCGAGCAACTTCGCAGTCGCGATGTTCGCGTAGATTCGTTGGAACAACGGGCTGACCAGATCATTGAATGCGTTGGCAATGTCGTCGCTAGGTATCGCAACCCTAAACGCTGCCACGTCGTGCCAACTCGTGCGCGGCATGCGCGCACCGTTCGATAGCTGCGTGGTGTAGCTGATGAGCTCGTCGCTTGAGGCGTGCATCGCGACAAACCCAAGCCACTTTGGCTCGGTGGGACGAAGCACAAGGATGTCCGTCGAGCAGACGCCGCGGAAGGGGGCCAGTCCAACCTTATGGAAATACGGGCGCAGCTTTCCGAACAGCACGTCGTTCCGTTCGAACCAGAACTTTCCGCTCTCCAGTCCCGCGGCAGTGCCGGCGCTGTCGAGCGCAATGCACTTCCTCGGCATGTGTTCGAGGCCGATGTACGGTGTATCCGGAGGCATGTCGCCTGGCTTGGCTTGCCCGCGAGGATTTGCGCAGACATCTCCTAGCTTGCCGACCCTCCAACCAACTGGGATTGGGCCAATGGCAGAGCCCTCGAAGCTCGCAGGAAACAGCGTTCCAGTAGTCTCGTCCATGCTCTCCGGCTCACGGCCTTCGGCCTTTGCGCGCACGGGCTTATGGTCGATGAACCAACTCTTGAAGAGGGTTGTCGCGATCGCTTCGAGCGTTGCATTGGCTTGGCGCAGCAATCGAAGTCGATCATCTATGCCCTCACCGATGTCCGCGATGCTTTCCTGCTCCACGGGACTAGGGACGCGCACGGGGAACGCAAGCAGTGCGTCGCTATTTAGCCGCCCGGTGCCGTGCCCTGCCGAGTCCACTCGCTCGTGCAACCTGTCGTGATTACCTATGAGCAAGTACGGCAGGAACCTTGGCGACAGTCCGTTCTTCGGAAGCACCGCCTTCACGTCCTGATTGAAGGTGCTGGGGCGTGTGACCCTGCAGATGGGCACGCGCTTGTGGAGAGTCATGCCACGAGCCAGAAGGAGGATCGTTCCTTCAGGCACAAGGCGGGAAGCTGCTGCCAATCCAGCCTCAGTCAGATGGTCCTCTGAATCTTCGATCCAGAAATCTCCCATGTCCTTTGCGGAGATCCAAGGCGTGGTTCCGCCCCAAAAGTCCTGGTTCGCCTTCGACGGAGTGCTCCCCGATACGAGGGTAACTACATCACCGAGTGGCTGCATGTCAGACGGCATAGCCCAGCGCCCCCAGCTTCTCGCGGATCTTGGCGTCCAACTCGGCACCTCTTGCCAACTGCTCGGCCAGAAGAGCAGTCAGCCGATCCATCTTCTCAGTAAACGCCTCCTCGTCATCGTCCGCAACCTGAGCGCCTACATAGCGGCCAGGCGTCATGACGTGGGCGTGCTGCCGAATCTCCTCCAGCCTCACCGATTTGCAGAACCCGGCTTCATCCGTGTAGGCCCCGCCGTCGGAGAAATCCGAGCCTCGCCACCGGTGATAGGTAAGTGCGATCTTGTGAAGGTCTGCATCGGTGAACTCGACCTGCGTGCGGGAAATCCGTCCGGACACTGCCTTTCGGGCGTCTATGAAGAGGACCTGCTTTCGGCGATCGATCGATCCCCCCACGCCGGCACGCTTGGTAGCGGCCAGGAACCACAGGCAGGCGGGAATCTGGGTGTTAGAGAACAACTGAGGCGGAAGCGCAACCATGCACTCCACTACATCAGCCTCGACCATGGCCTTGCGAATGTCCCCTTCTCCTGACTGCTGCGAAGACATCGAGCCGTTTGCCAGCACGATGCCAGCTCGCCCGCGGCTCGATAGTCGAGCGAGCATGTGCTGCAGCCACGCGAAGTTCGCATTGCCCTCCGGGGGAGGGCCGTACACCCAGCGGGGGTCACCCTTCAGCTTGTCCCCATCCCAATCCTTGATGTTGAATGGCGGGTTGGCCAGGATGTAGTCGGCGCGTAGGGTCTTGTGCTGGTCGTTGGTGAAGGTCGACCCGTAGGTCTGGCCGATGTCGCCGTCCAGGCCGTGCACCGCGAGGTTCATGAGACACAGGCGCCGGGTCTGGGCCATCAGCTCTTGGCCGTGGATAGCGAGGTCGCCCTTCTTACCCAGCGTCTTCTGGTGCGCATCTTTGAAGCGGGCCGACTGTACGAACATGCCGCCAGAGCCACAGGCCGGGTCGTAGATGGTTCCCTTGAACGGCGCGAGGATCTCGACCAGCAGGTTGACGACGCTCTTGGGGGTGTAGAACTCGCCGGCCTTAGCACCTTCGGTCAACGCGAACTCGCCAAGGAAGTATTCGTAGACCTCGCCGAAGACGTCAAGGCTGCCATGCTGCTCTGGGTCGAACTTGAGCCGAGCCACGATGCCCATCAGCTCACCGAGCTTTCCCTCGGCCAGCGCAAGCCGCGAGAACTCGCGGTAAAGGACACCCTTCAGCGACGCGTTCTCGGCCTCGATCTCTCCCATCGCCACATCCAGCTTCTGAGGAAGCTCGACATCGGTTGCTTGCTTGAGAAGGGCGGAGAAGTGAGCTGTGGGCGGGACCCAGAACACGTTGTCCTGGTCGTAGAAGGTCTTGTCAGCCGTGAAGGTGGGCTCGATCTCGGCGCGCGTTGCTGCGTCGTCGACGTACAGGTCCGACTTCGGATCTGCGAGGCGGCGCCGGATCACAGCTGCTTGCGCGTCGAACATGTCGGACACGTACTTCAGGAACACGAGGCCGAGCACGGGGTATTTGTACTCGGCCGCCGACACCGAGCCGCGCAGCTTGTTCGCGGCGTCCCAGAGTGTCCTCTTCAGTTCTTCGTTCGTCATGTGCTCCCTCTGGTTCTTAGGCCTGCTCGGGCTTGGCGCCGGCGAGCAGTGGGTCTTGGATGCCGGCGCGTTCGAACGCGGCGTTCAGCGTTGCGCGGGTGACGCCGAAGTGGCGTGCTACTTCTGTCTTGGTGATGTTCGGGTCCGACAGCATCGCCGCGGCCTTCCGTACGTCGGCCGTCGTGAGCTGAGGCTTGCGGCCACCCTTGCGTCCACGTGCACGGGCAGCGGCCAGGCCAGCGACGGTGCGCTCGCGGATCAGGCTGTGCTCGAACTCCGCGAGGGCGCCGAAGATGTGGAAGACGAGCCGGCCGCCAGAGCTGGTGGTGTCGATCGACTCAGTGAGCGACTTGAAGCCCACATGCCGGCTCTCAAGGTCGTGGACGATCTCGACCAGGTCCTTCAGTGACCTCGCCAGCCGATCGAGCTTCCACACCACCAGGGTGTCGCCCTTGCGCAGCGTGCGCAGGCACGCGGTCAGTTCGGGTCGCTCACGCACCACGCCTGTCGCCTTCTCATGGAACACCTCTTCGCAGCCAGCGGTGGTGAGCGCGTCGAGCTGGAGTTGCGGGTTCTGGTCTTGGGTGCTGACTCGGGCGTATCCGATGATCATCAAACGTACCTTTGAAGTACGTTGATTACTGTACGGGTTCTTCGCCGTTGAAACAAGGCTCCAGCGGCGATTTCGCGGGTACTGGCCGGACGATCAAGAAACGGTCGTTTGTTGACCGCGTAGCCAGCCGGTATCTACGAGCGCCCCGCTTGACGGTGGCCCGGACATCGCTTCTCACTGCGGACGATGACGAGGCCTAACTTGGAGCCAGGGCCGGCATTTGTTGTGAATGATGAAGCCGCGGCGAAGCGCTTATTCGATAGAGCCATCAGGTACTACTTGGGCCAGTTTCTCGAACCAGCCGGCAGCGCACCAACTTCGCCCGACGCAAGCCCCGCCTGGACTTCATCGACGGGAACATGACGCCGAATCGCGTCTGACAACGGTAGGGATCAGCATCAGGAACGACGTACGCATTCGTGTTCGTCAGGTATCCCACGGGGAACCCAAAAGTGTTGTCCCGGGCAAGCCTGCCCGGCGAGGTGTCCTCGGCGCAATAGATAACCGCAGCAGACTCGTGGAGATAGCCTCCCTCCATGAAACACTGGATGACAAACTCTGAGCAAAAGTAGGCCGATTTCGAGGCTCGCGGCTTGGACGATCCCGCGAAGTAGCCGTCCAAAAGTGCCAGCTGATTTTTCTCCCTGGCACGACCGCGTTTCTCCACCCGCAGAGCCTTGAATGCTCGATACCGCGTTCTGCCAAGTTGTCGTGCAATGAACCGCCGAAGTCGGAGAACCGACGAATCCTGCCAAGCGTCTGGGTGCCTGAGTACGGTAACGTGGCCATAGCGTGCGACGAGGTCAGAGATCGCAGTGCGCCGCAGCGACTTCTTCGTCAACATGTCCAGTCCGAAGCCGACCTCGGCAGCGTACGCGGGCGTCTCTGACATCAAGATCGCCGCGTGGACGTATTTGCTGCCAGTGGCTGATTGGATGCGACGCTGCGCAAAGTCAGGGTGCTCTGGCCAGCACAACAGGACATCTCCGACCTTGAGGTCAGAAACTGAGATTAACCCGGGCCGCTGCTGCGATGCAGCATGTGCAGAAAGGTAGCCGGGATGAAGTGGGAAGCTTGGTGGCATTGGCTCGTCCTACAGCGTGCTCTCGTGATCAGCGTATCGCTTCATCAGGTACCAGCACATGCTCAGCGCCATAGATCGCCCAAGCCTGCATGCCTCCTCCTCAGTGAGGCCGATGGGTCTGTGCGCGCCGGGGCTCAGAAACGCATAGACGCCGGCCAGCCCGCGCTCTTCCTCTGCGGTGAAGAAGTCCTGCTTCCGAAGGTGCGCAACAATTGAGCCCCATTTTGTTGGGTCATACGCCAACGGATCGGAATGGAAGCGGCGACAAGCGATCTCGCGAGCGATCGCCTCCAGCGCGACCCGAGCATTGGTCAGGCAGGCGTTGTAGTCGGGTGGATTGCGACGGAACGATTCGGCAGAGTCGTTCAACTTGCTGACGATGTCGCCACCAGGATCGAGGTCTGTCGATTTGATTCCAGCGACCAGATCGTCTTCTATCGGCGCCGAATCCGAAATTGAAGGATCGATGGGAACCAACTCTCGCTCACGAATCAAGAAGCCATCGAGCAGTAGACAGCGCTTCAAGTCGTCGTACCGTTCGGTGAATCTGTAGCGTGGCTTGACTTGGTTCGACAAATCGCCGTTCGTGCGCACGACCTCGTCTAGAACAGAGAGGCAGCCGGCGAGTTGAGCCTGGTCGCGGAGCGCGTTGTTGATGTCGAACAGTTCCCTGCCGGTTTCGATGCTGATTCGCAGTCCGTGCTTCGATAGAAGGACCACTGCCGTCTGGCTTGGGAACAGAAAAAGCAGTTGGGCAAGCGATGCAAGTGTTCGGGTTGATGGCATGGATGGGTCTGCGCTATGTGAGTTGCAGGCGCTCGGCCTTGTCGAAGTGCAGCGGTTTCGATCGCCTCTTCGAAGCATCGGCATCCAGGTTGCGCACCGCCCCAGCCTTCACGAGGCGCACCAGCGAGCTTTGCAGGTCACCTGGAAGCCAGTTTGTGGTCTCAAGGATTTCTGCAAAATCGGACGTAGCGATCCGCCGTTCACCGGTTGAAAGATACCGCCGCCAGAAGGCATCGACCTCATCGGGGCTGCGGCGACCGTCGTTCTGCTCGGGCTTCGGGTCAGCGCCGAACATGTCCGTGACGCCGGTCTTTTGCTGGCGGGCGTCGATCTGCTTCGCGGCACGAACCTGCCTTTGGACCAGGTCAACGCGCTCAGAGATGTCCATGAACTCGACGATGCCCGTTGGATGGCAGGTCACATACACGAGGTGGTACTTTGTGCGTTGATGCAGCGGATCAAGCACGGTGACGTAGGCAGACCTCGGGCGGTACTCGGGACGACTGGTTGGGACGCACCCCTTGAGACTTGTGCGATACGCGTTGACGAGAGCCTGCTCACGCTCAGAAGGCTGAAGACCATCGAGGTTGACCGACGAACCGAGCAGCTTCGTCATCGCATCCTGCCAGTCGGCCATCGACGCCGTGCGGTTGATGAAGTTGTAGGCGAAGTTGATCAGGAACTCTGATCGTGGGCGTTGGAGTAATGGCCTCATCGTCGCGATGACGATGTCCTTCCACCCCTTCGGATCAATGAAGAAGAAGGTGAATGCAGTGGTTCCGCACCACGTCAGAATGCCGTCCCGAAGGTCCACGAAATCACCGCGCAGACATGCATGGGCAACTGTGGGCGGCGCCTTCGTCGAGAGGAATGCAGACAGCCGGTCGAACGCGGTCTTGTCCTTCTCGATGTACAGAGCGCGCATCGTTGCGTCGACCCCGAGCGTTGCGAGTTTCTCTTTGCAAGCGGCCAGCGTCTTGAGCGACAGCGAAATCGACGTGCCGTCCAAGTCCTCGCTTGGTGCGCCCCACGGCCCTGCGAAGCAATCCACAAAGCAGATTTCGGTTCGGCGTGCCTTCTTTGCGCTCATGCCGATGATCAGGACCAGCTTCTCCAGGTAGCTCTTCAGCAGCGCATGCTTCACCATGGCTTGCTCGCGGCCTTCGTAGGTCTCCGGAATAATTGACGTGGCCACGCTACGGTCTCCTGATCTGGATGTCTGTGATTCACCCGACAAGGAACAGATCACGCTGCGGGGGAGGCATGATCTGGTCAGTGTCCTTGATCTGCGCGGAAGACCTCCGCCTCGTGCCGTCGGCTCCGACGATCTCGACCACCTTCTCGTCCAGCAGCTTTCCAACTGACTCTCGGTAGATTTGCGCCGAGGCTGGCGAGCTGTTGCATGTGGTGGCGAACAACTCGCCGAAGCTGATGCCAGCGTCGTCTGCGTACACGAGTCGCGGAATCTGCTCGCCGAGTGCCGAGATGCTTGCGCGGCGAGCTACATCGTCGAACTCGAACCCCAGGCCCGATTGCCCTAAGAAGGCGGCGTCATGGATCGGGTCGTAGCCGACCATCTGGAACATGTCGAGGCCGGGGCCGCCGTAATGGATGAACTGGTTGTTGTTGGCCCAGTGCACTTCCGTCATCACGTCCCGTGCACGATGGTGCTGGGACATGTGGATCAGCCAATAGTCGCCGTGGCCACCGCGATTGCGGATGAAGAAGGGAGTGAAGTGTCGGGCACCGCAGTTCTCGACCAGACGCCGGTAGAGGGTGCTCTGCAGGAACAACCGCCAGTCACGGTCCGACGACTTGATCTCATCGACCGAACGGCCACCGAAGATGTCTGGGATGCCTAGGCCGTCGAGCAGATCCTTAATCTGATCGCCATCGTTGGCGAAGTTCATGAACGAGTCGACGCCAAATGTCAGGATCACCTCTGCGCTCGGCAGCGCATCGAAAATCTTGCGCAGGAGCTGTGTCGGCACTTCCTTGTAGCCGTACTGGTCAAGCGCGAAGATCGAGCGCCCGTTCTTTGGGCTCTTCTTCTTGATGAACGCGATGATCGCGTCAGCCTTGTCCTGGAATCGAGCGTGCTCCAGGTAGATGCCATTACCAAATCGAGCACCGTAGCCGGCCTCTCTCAGCACCTTATCGAGGTGCAGGTGCGCGTGGTGGTCGGCCTCGGTGAAGAAGTAGTCGACCTGGAGTTGAACGGGTTTGCGCCGGTCCTTGTTGATCACGAACTCGGCTTCGCGCGTGGCTTCGAGGAAGATGAAGGGCGAGCCCTTGACCGTCTCTCGCGTGTCGTTGTGAACGTAAAGCCCGCCCCCTGCGAACCCATCTACGAGGGTCAACCGCAGCACATCCTGGTTCGGCGAGCTGACAAGGGTGCGGAAGTAGGCGGCGAGGTATGCCTGAAGGATGCGGTGCTTGGCGACGCTGTGCTGCTGGATGAGGTCGGGGCCGTCTTTCCAGTTGTACTGTTTCAGCGTCATGCGTTCCTTCAGACGTGGGCGGAAAGTGCCGGCATGTCGTCCCAGGTCCTGCCTCCAAGCAAGCGGCCGTTGGCCTTCTTGGAGCGACGTTTGCCGTCTGCTCCCCAGCCTCCCCACTGCTTGAAGAAGAACTGCACTCCCTGGTCCTCGCACTGTTGGCGGACATTCTCGACCCAATCGAGATGCATCGGCCGGGCCTTAGGACCGGATTCTCCGCCGACGATCACCCAGTGAATGTCGGTTAGGTCGAGTTCGCCGACATCTTCGAGCAACGGTTCCACGGAGAGAAAGCGAATGCGGGCGTCGACCTTGCGAAGGCCGTCGATGCGCGGCACGCCGTACCTCCGGTCCTCTACGGAAACGCCCATCCATGCGTTCGTGGGCACCTCGTGTGTCTTGAAGAAGGTGGCCATTCGATCGGCGCGCTTGGTCAGCACCTGGAATGTGTGCTGAGGGCATTGCCGGATCACATCGAAGACCTGGGCGATGTAGTTGTCATCCACACCTTTGTGGAAGAGGTCGGACATCGAGTTGACGAAGTAAACCGTCGGCTTCTTTCGAGCGAGCGGTTCCGCTAGGCGGTCCGGCAGGATGGTCAGCTTGAACCCGTTTTCATACCCAGGTGTGCCCATGGCCTTGAGCCGCTTCGCCATCGACTCGGCGTAGCAGTGCTTGCACCCCGGCGAAATCTTGGTGCAGCCCACGGTCGGATTCCAAGTTGCCTCGGTCCATTCGATCCGGCTTGATTGCGACATGAGGACCTCCTGTTTCTTCAAAGTCAGTTCGGCCGCCTAGACAGCGCGCAGCACGCGCGTCACGACGCCCCAGATGTTCAGCTCGTTCTTGTCGCCGACCAGGACGTCGGCGAAGTCCGGGTTCGCGGCCTGCAGCACCCAACCAGTGGACGTGCGCTTCAGGCGTTTGACGGTCAGCTCACCATCGACATCGGCGATCACGATCCGGCCGTCCTCAGGCGCTACGCCCTGATCGACGACCAGTTCGTCGCCATCAGCGATGCCCGCATCGCGCATGGACCAGCCGGCGACCCTCATGACGAAGGTGCTGCTCGGATCGCGAACCAGGTGCTTGCCTAGATCGACGGCTTCGTCTTGGTAGTTGTCGCCTGACGTGGGTTTGCCGGCGCGCACGCGGCGGCCCAGAGCAGGCACGGAGGTCGCGGCACGTATCGAGGCGACGGGCCTCATCCCGGCGGTCTCACTTTGCGCCTGCGCTGTGCGCTTGACCTCATTCAGGTAGCCCACCACAACGGGGACGAGGCTCTGCGGCACCCGGACCGTCTTGGTGGGCTCGCCGTAGGCAGCCTTGCGGCCGGCACCCTCGCGGGTGCCCCCGTGGCGGGGTCTGGTCGGTTCGGTACGCATGATTTCGTGACGAAATCAAGCCTAGCACGCACGGTTCATCAAAGATAGACGAACCGGCCCTGAGTCCGAGCGGCGTCTAGAGGTGACGCCACTCCAGCAGCACGTCGGTCAGCTCGGGATGGGCAGCCAGGGTGCCTGGATGCAGTGGCTGATGCGCCGGGTCCGAGCTGAGGTCGACGCCAGTGGCGTCGGTAACGACCAAGCCCACCAGCGTGCTGCAGTACAGCGCATCGGGGATGGGGACAGTCCCAGGGAACAGCTTGGAGATGATGACCTGGATGACGGAGTACGGCTCGCCGATGTGCTGCTGGGCCATCACAGAGATGTCAGCGATGTCGGCCATGGAAATCGTGGGATCGGAGAGGCGACGAACCTGGATCGCTCGGTGCTGGCAGTAATTCCAGACCGACTGAGCGGAGACACCGGCGCCTCGCGTTGCATCGACGACCATGCCCCCGCCGATGTAGATCGCCGCGTGGGAGCAGATGGCACCAGCACGAGTCACGGCGCTCAAGCTCATGGCCTGCGACGCCTGAATCGCGAACCCAGCGGCATCCGCTGACCGATGTACGAGGACGATGTCGCCCTCGCGCCAGTCGCTGATGTTGGGCACGTAGGTGCCAGGCCATGCCACAGGAACGAGCGGCTCGCGCAGCGGCGCAACTACACCCCCCGCTTGAGTCGACGGAGGGAGAACCGTACTAGGCAACGGCTGCGGCGTTCAGGACTCGGGGAAGCTTTCGCGTCACAGTGCAGACGACTCGCTGACCCTCATGCAGTGAGGCCAGATCGACACCCTGGGTCTTGCGCGTGAGCGCATACAGGTGCCCGTCACCATCGCGAACCTTGACCTGGTGGTACTCCGGGATGAGCGCCACCACGACCGCCTCGACACGACGAGTGTCTCCCTCGTCCTGGGAGCCCTTTGGCTCGCGACGAGGGTTCAGAGAGAACGCGTAGTTCATCTGAAGATGCATGGGCCGTTCAGCCATTCTTCCCTTATAGCAGGTGACGGAGGAAGGGACAACCAACTCGACGGAGCGAGGTTGGAGCGCCGCGGAAGGCTGCGCGTTCCCGACTACCACTGCTATCGGCTGAAGCGCCTCAGTCTTGATTTCGTTTCGAAATCAAACCTAAGCGTCGGAGGGGACCATGCATGCAATCTGGCTCGCGCTGCATGCAAAACATTGGGAATCGGTTGACACCATGCGACTCGGCCTCTACCATGCAATCCATGCGCTAATGCATGCAAACGCAAGGCAAACACATGAACGACATCCACATGGAGTTCGACGAGCTTCTGACGATGAAGGCCCTGATGTTCAAGGCCGACATCAGCGGCCGGGCCAGCAGCGGCTTCGGCAACCTTTTGCTGGAACGCGATCCCGAGCAGGCGGAGGCGATCGGGATGAAGAACATCTGCTTCCGGATCGACCCTCTGCTGCAGGCGAGGTTCGAGGTCAGCCTGAGTGCTCTCGGCATGTCGAAGCAGGAGGCCTTGTCCGAGGCGCTCCACGAGATGCTGAACCAGTTCGATGCCAAGCTGCGGCAGGTGGGCCTGGGGCCGCTCGACTACGAAGGCCGACTGCGTGAGTTGGGCTTCGAGCTGGGCCCTGAGACTGAGCACGGCCGAAGGCTGGTTCGCGTTGAACCAGCCAAGAAGGGAGACTGACCATGGCCTTCGAATCTTTCGACGACCTGGCTCGCGTTGGTCTGAAGCGCGCATCGATGAAGGCCGCTCGCGTGATCGTGAAATCCGAGTTCAGCGAGCGTCAGCGACCGCAGACGGTCTTCCGATTCTCGGACGATCTGGTTGAGCGCGCAGGCTGGGTGCCTGGGCACGATCGCATCGAGCTGCTCATTGATCGCACTGACATGGCGATCCGTGCGCGCAAGGTGGCGGCCGGAGGCTACAAGCTCATAGGAAACGGCAGCGCACGTCCTTACCTGAAGTTCACGGCGGCCCGGGGCATGCCGATAGCCGACGAAGCTGCCGAGGCAGCAGATGTCGTCGTAGTGGGTGGAGAACTGATGTTCGTCCTTCCTGAAGGCGTTCGGCTCGCAGCATCATGAGCAAGGCGAAACGATCTTGCCATGGGCATGGGCTTGAAGCAGGAAGCCTCTGACCAAGCGGAAGCCACGAACAGTTCAGACCGAGTTGTTCGCTCTCGTAGGGCATTGCTGTCCGCAAGGTAAGAAACGTCGCCGACGTTGCCTGCACGAAAGACCATGAACAACCGACAACTCATCGATGCCTTTAAGGCAAAGTTCCAACTGTCGCACGACCTTGACGTCGCTGAAGTGCTCGAAGTCGCACGCCCAGTGATCAGCGACTGGATTAGCGGAAGGCGACCGATGCCCGTGCCAAAGAAGTTCCGCCTACTCCAGCTGATCGAGTTTCCGAACACGGCGCAGTTCGCTTCTCTGTTCGTTGATCCAACGGAGCTTGCTCAAATGGTGCTTCAAGACCGAAAAGCGATTGCGCGCCTGAAGAAGGCACAAGAGCATTCGAACCGCAAGCGCGCGTGAACCATGAACAACCGACAACTCATAGATCGCTTTAAGGAGGCTCACGGACTAATCTATGACTTGGACCTAGCCTATGTATTTGGCCTGTCCAAGCAGCAGTTGTCCGACTGGGTAAACGAGAAGCGACCGGTTCCCACGCCCCTGAAGTTCCGCATGCTCCAGCTGATCGATTTCCCGCACACCGAGGAGTTCGCTCCGATCTTCGTAGATCCGGCAGAACATGCAGCGCTGGTTCACAAGGACCGAAAGGCCATTGCCGACCTCAAGGCGACACGGCGCTAGCCTACTTGCAAAGCCCTTGCCCCAAATCCCCGCGTTCAACGACAGTTGAGCCGGGGATTTTTCTTTCTGAGGATCATGGACTCTGGACTCGGTCCCACCGCCTCGGATACTCTGCTGCGGCGTTTGCCCCAGCCGATTCAGTTCCAACCTAGTCGCCGCTTGTTATAGATAGCAGCCTGCAAAATCGGAGTCGCCCGCTAGGGGGCATCTGTCCGTACTGCGGCGAGGGAACCATTTATGGGCTCTGCGAAATAACGTGTGGAAGTGACTATGGGTGCGCAAGCTGAGAAAACTGACAAGCGTGCGGAAAGGAGCCGGCGCATGCGGGCCTGCGACGCCGCAGCGGCGGTCCTCCGCGAACACGGGGAGCCCACCATCATGTACGGCGACGAGTGGCTGGCCCACCAAGTGGCCAAGAAGCTCGGCTGGGCACACGAGGGGCCTTTGACAACCCGTCGAGTGCTGGCGGCCCTAGCCAGGACGCCAGGACCATTTGTGAAAAGCCTAGTTCAGATGCCTGGCGACTGCTGCGCCCGCGGCCAGGCGGCTCTGTGTTTCACCCTTTCTGATTCGGAAAATTCACACCTGCGCGGCGGACCTTGCGCCTAAGGCGGGGACAATTGCGCGTAGGGCATGGCCAGCAAAATCGAAGCGAAGCTTGTCGAGTATCACGAGCTTCGTAACCGGCCCCAGCTCGCTTCTCCCTTTTCTCCAATTCGTGATCTGGCTTGGTACGACGCCGATGACTTCCGCCAGTTGCTTGTCTTGGGTGATTTTCAACTGCGTCATCAGCTGCTCGACCAAAGAAAACCAATCCCACTGAACCCTGTCGTGGGCACCGGCATCTTGATCTACGGTCCGCGGCCTGGAATCGACGCCTTCAGCGGATTCAGCCGTACCGGGTGACATAAGCACCTCCGAAGATGCAACGACCATGCCGGAGGTCCCGCCATTGACGACCTTGGCGTATTCCATAATGAGCGCGTGAAGCGAGTCAGCTGCCGGCAGCAACTTCCCGTCGTCGTCGACAACAAATCCGTCAAAACACTGTCGTCCAGCGTTGTTGAGGATCATTCCAATCAGATTCACTTTCATACAGATCCGGAGACGGGCGTTGCCTTCAGCATTGAAACCGTGAGGGGATCAGCGTCTGGATATGAGGGCATGCCCATTGATTTCGCCTGTGTGTAAGGCCTGCCGATCCAGCCGCTCGATCTCGGCCAGGATAGTGCAAGACGTTTGGCTCACAACGCCACAAGGGGCGGTGCCACCGAAGGCGCCGATGCTCGCGAATACTTAGCTCTCAGCCTGCTGCACGAGCAGGCGTGCAGGTCTCCGAACTGCTTGTTGGGTCGGCTGACCGCACCACGAGCCGGCCTCGAAGCAAACCAGCAAGAAGGTCATCAAGCGGTGAGTACAAGACAGCAGAGAGGAAGAGCCCCAGGCCAGCGGAGGCAAAGGCCAGAACGATCACGGCCGTTGCCCCCATCCCAGTGCCAGAGAAGGCCTCGGGCGAAATCGCCTTCATTGCGAGGACGAACGAATTGATGGGCGCGGACGCCATCCACTCGCGGAAGAAGTCGACGGAGAGTTGCGACATGATCACTGCGGCTGCCAGCAGCCCGACTGCGACGACTCGAATGGCTTTCACTGTGGGTCCCTTCGTTGGAGTTCAAGGCACTGATTTTCCAAGCGATCCGCCTATAACAATCGAAAAGCTTCGCTGCGCGCTCGCCGCGGCATCGACGGGGTGCCGTCAGCGGCGTTATCCATCTGGCAGCTTCTTTGACATGGTGGCGATGCGATTGACTGGCCGGTAGCATTAGTCGCATGACCGACCTTCACCATCGCTGCGAGTTGCCACGCCGGCTGCTTTTAGCTGAGTGCATGATTCCCACCGTGAGGATTGATCCAAGCCTTCTGCTGGTGGAAAGTGAGTTCAGGCGCCGGATAGCGTGGGCTGCCGGGAAACTGGAAACTCAGGCAGCGAGTGGCACCTTCTCAATGAAGGCAAAGGCCCGTATGACGGGACACGCCGCTCGCAGCTCTTCCGGAAGGCAGGCTCAGGCAAGTCAAGGCCATCGCCGAAGGTTTCGCCGGGCGCTCACTCAACACTGGAGGCACGAATGACAGAGCGAGCAGGCCACACTGTCGACCTTCACGGCTTCGCCCTGAAGGAGTTCCTGGAGTTCGTCCGAAAGCAAGACCCCTCTTGGCTTGAAGGTGCTCACGTCCGCTGCAGCGACGATGGGCACCAAAGGTCAGGTGTGGTCGAGGGTAAGGTGTGGGTTGAGGTACTGATGTCCCACAAAACCGCAGAGGCGCTGGCTCGTGTCCTGGCACGAGCTGAGGCGTTCGACGAGAACGAGGCTGATGCCGTCCTCAGTCTGCGAAAGGCGCTCCGTCTCGGCGAGATAGCCGACGCCTGACCATCGCCGTCGGCCGCTGGACGATGCCCACCCCGCAGTTCAGCAGGTGCCTGCGTCCCAGTCGAATCGGTTCGTTACCGGGTTCCACTTCTGCCGCGCCTGGTACTCCACCTGCTTGCCGCTGTCGTAGGTGCGGTAGCAGGTGCTGTTCTCGCACCGAGTGTTGCAGGTGGTGACCCCTGCCTGGGCAGCAGGTCGAGCCGGGAAGCGGCCGGTGAATGAGGCCTGCGTCAGTTGCATCGAAGGTGGCGCCTGTTCGGCCATGAGCACCGGCTTGAGCTTGGACCTGCCCATGGCTTGGCCGGGCTTCCACTCGCGTGAGAGTCGTTGTCCCTCGACGACCTGGTCCCGGCTGAGACGTGCCGCGATCTGCTCGCGTTCGGCCAACGCGTGTTTGTTCGGCTCGTCGGCTGACGCCGCCAGGTTCAGCCAGGCGTAGGCCACGACGGCATCGGCCAGCACGCCGACGCCGTCCCTGTAGAGACGGGCGAGGTTGCGCTGCCCATCACCGTCGCCCTGCCGCGCTGACAACTCGTAGAGCCGAGCTGCTTCCAGCGGGTCCTGGCGCACGCCGAGACCCCGTTCGTAGAGCGTCCCGAGGTTGTTCTGTGCTGTTGCGTGTCCCTGGTCGGCTGCCAGGCGGTACCACTGGGCTGCCTCCTTCGCGTCCCTCTCAACGCCAGTGCCGTACTCGTAGAGGGTACCCATGCCGAACCGCGCGCCAGCGTTGCCCTGTTCGGATGACTTGCGCCACCACGAGACTGAGGCAGTCTGGTCCTTGGCGACACCGATCCCGTTGGCCAACATCCAGCCGTACTCGAACTGGGCCATTGCGTCGCCGCCGGCTGCGGCCTTGCCGAGCTGTGCGGCGCCGGCCACTTCGTCCTTTTCGATGCCCTGTCCGTAGGCAAACATTTCGCCCAGTCGCCGCTGAGAGGCTGTGTCGCCACCGTCGGCGCCCTTGCGGAACCACCGCGCCGCAGCCGCTCGATCCTTGCCGACCCCGAGGCCATCGAAGTACATGATGCCGAGCATGCGCTGGGACGCAGCGTCGCCGCCGTCAGCCGCCTTACTGAACCAGATGGCTGCTGTCTCCAGGCTCTTGGCCACACCGGTGCCGCTCGAATACATCGTTGCCAGATTGAACTGAGCATCGATGTTGCCGGCCTCTGCGGCGAACTGGTAGAGCCTGATGGCCTTGGTGGCGTCCTTCGGAACGCCGCGCCCATGCGCATACATGACAGCGAGGGTATTGGTCGCGCCGACATCTCCGGCATCGACCAGCGGCTTCAGCTCCTTCAGCGCTGTCGCGTAGTCACCACTCCGGTACGCAGAAAGTCCGGCGGCCAGATCGGCGGCTGCAACGCCTGGCCATGTGTAGACGGACGCGGCCAGAACCGCGACGAACAGCAGCTTGTTCCTCGACATCCTTGCTTCCTCCAGGGTCGACGAGAGGGGGCTCCGACGGCTCTGCGCAGGCGGCGCGCGCCCTCGGTCCCAGAATTGTGACTTAAACGCGGCTGACTCAAAAGCAGCGCGCCGGGAGACTGAACCTCGATGTCTCCAGGAGCTGCAAACCAGTCAACGAAGCACGCCAGCGCACGGGAAGCACTGGCGGCGAACATCGTCGCTCTCAGGCACGAGAAGGGCTGGTCGCAGGAGGTCTTGGCGTTCGAGTGCGGACTGCATCGAACCTTTGTCGCTCACGTCGAGAGGTTGTCGCGCAACATCTCGCTGGACAACGTGGAACGGCTTGCCGTCGCGCTGGGGGTTCAGCCGTACGAGCTGCTGAAGCCTCGAAGCGACTGATGCGGCGGCGTCGTTCCGGGCGAACGACGAAGCGGTTGTCGAAAGGTCAGCGGCCTGCGAAGGTCTCTACAACCAAGGAAGGAAAGGGGCGCGCGGCTGCCTGCGCCAAGCCTTTGCTTCCATAATGCCGAGAGACACAAGGCACCGATGAACCACCTGAGCCTCCCTGCTTGGTTGTTGAGTTCACCTGCTCTCCCTCTCGGGCGCGGGCCAATAGTTCACCTTCGTTCTGGCCATAGTTCAGCCATCCGATAATGGCCGGGCCAAGGCGGCTTCAGGCGGGGGCCCTCACTACAATCTGCGGCCCTTGACCGCTGCAGCGCGCTGCCAAACACCATGCCTGTGAACCTGTCGGCCCCCGATCCCCAAAGCCTGTTGCCCGTGCCTGGCGTGCGCATCGGCGTCGCCATGGCGGGTGTGCGCAAGGTCAACCGGCGAGACCTGGTCGTGTTCGCGCTGGAAGAGGGCAGCGTGGTGGCCGGCGTCTTCACGAGCAACCGCTTCTGCGCGGCCCCCGTGCAACTGTGTCGCGAGCACCTCGCGGCGTCGCCCGCGGTGCGCGCACTGGTCGTGAACACCGGCAACGCCAACGCCGGCACGGGCGCGGACGGCCTGCAGCGCGCGCGCCGCACCTGCACCGCGCTGGCAGGCTTGATGGGCCTGCAACCGGCGCAGGTGCTGCCGTTCTCCACTGGCGTGATCATGGAAACGCTGCCGGTCGAACGCATCGAGGCCGGTCTGCCGGCCGCGCTGGCCGCGCTCAGCGCTTCTGCCTGGGGCGAGGCCGCCGCCGGCATCATGACCACCGACACCCTGCCCAAGGCCGCCTCGCGTCAGGTGCAGGTGGGCGGGCGTACGGTCACCCTCACCGGCATCAGCAAGGGCGCGGGCATGATCCGCCCGAACATGGCCACGATGCTGGGCTTCCTGGCCATGGACGCGGTGATCGATGCCGCCACGCTGCAGGCCCTGGCCCGCCACGCCGCCGATGCCAGCTTCAACCGCATCACCATCGACGGCGACACCTCCACGAACGACAGCTTCGTGCTGATGGCCACGCAGCAGGCCGGCCACGCGTGCATCACCTCCCTGGATTCGGCGGATGGGCAGGCCCTGGCTGCCGCCGTGGTGTCGCTGTCGCAAGAGCTGGCCCAGGCCATCGTGCGCGATGGCGAGGGCGCGACCAAGTTCATCACGGTGCAGGTGCAAGGCGGCCGCGACGCGGCCGAGTGCAAGTTGGCCGCCTACGCCATCGCGCACAGCCCCTTGGTCAAGACCGCGTTCTTCGCCAGCGATCCCAACCTCGGGCGCATCCTGGCCGCGGTGGGCTATGCCGGCATCGGCGATCTCGACCAGGGCCTGATCGATTTGCACCTGGACGACGTGCACGTCGTGACCCAGGGCGGTCGGCATCCGGCCTACCGCGAAGAAGACGGCCAGCGCGTGATGAAGCAGGCCGAGATCACGGTGCGCGTGCACCTGCACCGCGGCCCGGCCGAGGCCACGGTGTGGACCTGCGACCTGTCTCACGACTACGTGAGCATCAACGCCGACTACCGTTCATGACGCCCTCCGCCCTGGCGGCGGTGGCCTGAGGGGCTGCCCCTGCCCTGGATCCCGAAGCTGCCGGAAGGCGACCTGCTGCGCGACGCCACCTACCGGCGTCTGTGGCTGTCCATCGTCACCAGTTCCTTCGGCAACCAGGTGATGATGCTCGCGCTGCCGCTGACCGCGGCGGTGCTGCTGCAGGCCACCCCCACGCAGATGGGGCTGCTGACGGCCATCGAGCTGCTGCCTTTCCTGCTGTTCTCGCTGCCCAGCGGGGTGTGGCTGGACCGCGTGCGCAAGCTGCCGGTCTATGTGGCAGGAGAAAGCGCCATTGCCTTGGCCGCGGCCAGCGTGCCCCTGGCCTGGTGGCTGGGCTGGCTGAACATGGGCTGGCTCTATGTGGTGGGCTTCATGCTGGGCGCCGTGCACACGGTGGCCGGCACGGCCGCGCAGGTGGTGCTGACGCAAGTGGTGGCGCGCGACCGCCTGGTGGAGGCCCACGCCAAGAACGCGCTCGCCACCTCGGGGGCCGAGGTGGTGGGCCCGGGCCTGGCCGGTGCGCTGATCCGCATCTTCGGCGCGCCGCTGGCGCTGCTGGTGAACGCGGTGCTGCTGTTGAGTTCGGCGCTCATCCTGCGTGGCATCGCGATCACCGAACGGCGCGAGCCGCGCCCGCCGGGCCACTTCTGGCGCGACCTGGCCGTGGGCCTGCGCTTCGTCACCGGCACGCGGCTGCTGCTGACGCTGGGCGTGCTGATGGCCGTCTGGCAGATGTGCCACTACGCCGCGGTGACGGTGCAGATCCTCTTCGCGACGCGCACGCTGGGCCTGAGCGAACACGCGGTGGGCCTGTGCTACATGGGTATGGGCGTGGGCACCATCACCGGCAGCGTGCTGGGCCGGCGTGTGAGCGACCGCATCGGCCCCGGGCCTTGCCTGGTGGTGGGCTACGCCATCTGCGGCCTGGGCTGGTTGCTGCTGGCGGTGGCGCCGGCCAACGCCTGGGGGGTGGCGGCGTTTGCGCTGATGCTGATGAGCTTCACCACCGGTGCCGTGTTCATCTTCATCAACTTCCTGGCCTTGCGCCAGGCAGTGACGCCCGAGCCCCTGCTCGGCCGCATGACGAGCACGATGCGCTGGATCACGCTGCTGGCGGCGGCCCCCGGTGCTTTGCTGGGTGGCTGGCTGGGCGATCACTTCGGGCTGCGTGCCGCACTGGCCTTCGCCGGCGGTGTCTCGATGCTGCTGGTGCTGGTGGCCTGGCGCATGCCGCTCATCCGAGAACTGAAAGCCCTGCCCGAGCAGGAGCGTGAATCGGAGTGGCTGGGGCTGGAGGCCGAGGTGCGCCGGCCGGATTGAGCGCGGCGCGGCTGGCGTGGGTCAGCGGCCGGGGAGCAGCGGCTCGTCGGGGTGATGCCGGTCGACGGCGTCGGTGATCAACCCGTCCACGCCCAGCGCCTGGAGGCGCTGCACATCGGCGTCTTCGTTCACCGTGTAGCAAAGCGCACGCAGGCCGGCCGCGTGCAGTGCGGTGCACAGGGCGCCATCCATCAAGCGGTGCTGGGTCACCACGGCGACGCAAGCCAGCGCCTGCGCGCGTGCCACCGGCTCCTTGGGCAGGGTGTCGAGCAGCAGCGCGCGAGGCAGGGCGGGACTGGTGGCTTGCGCGGCCTGCAGGGCCACCTCGGAGAACGAACTCAGCAGGGGCGGCACGGCGGCACCGGCCCACAACTTGGCGCAGGCGGCGGCCACGGCCGCGCCGGTGGTGGCTTCGGTGCCCGGCGTGGGCTTGATCTCGACGTTGAGCGCGCACCCTTGCGCTTGCACCCAGGCGGCCACCTCGGCCAGCCTGGGCAGGCGCTCACCGGCAAAGTAGGGGCCGTGCCAGCGGCCGGCATCCAGCAGGGCCAGTTCGCCCCAAGGGCGGTCGCCAGCCCGACCCTGGCCGTTGGTGGTGCGCTCCAGCGTCGCGTCATGCAGCAGGAAGGGCACGCCATCGGCGCTGAGCTTCACGTCGCATTCGAAGGCACGGTAGCCGTGGGCCGCGCCCAGCCGGAAGGCGGCCAGCGTGTTCTCGGGCGCCAGCTTGCCGGCGCCTCGGTGCGCCAGCCAGCGGGGATAGGGCCAGGGGGGCATGACGGCATTCTCGCGCCGGGCCCGGGTCAGCGGGCGGCCGGCCTGCGTGGGTTTGCAGCGGGCGCCCGGGCGCCGGCGGCAGGTTTTGGGAGAATCCGAGCGTCTGCCCCAGGCGGGTGTCGCCTGCGCCTCGTTTGCGCTGCTGTCGCGCCCGCCCTCTCGAAAGCTCCATGAACGCACCGCTGCCCTTGTCTGCGCCCCTGCACGCCGCCCCGGCGGGCCTGCCCCAAGACGGTGAGGCATCGGTGGCGGGTGCCGCCCGCCTGCGCGAGATTCCTTACAACTACACCTCGTTCTCCGACCGCGAGATCGTGCTGCGGCTGCTCGGCACGCGCGCCTGGGAGATCCTGAACCTGCTGCGGCAAGAGCGCCGCACCGGCCGCAGCGCACGCATGCTCTACGAGGTGCTGGGCGACATCTGGGTGGTGCAGCGCAACCCGTACCTCGAAGACGACCTGCTCGACAACCCCAAGCGCCGCGCGATGCTGATCGAGGCGCTGAACCACCGCCTGACCGAAGTGGCCAAGCGCCGCGATGCCGCGGCCTCGGCCGCTGGCGCTGACAGCGACCCGCAGCGCGATGCCTTGGTGGGCGAGCTGCTCACCGCCGCCCGCGGTGCGGTGGAGGCCTTCGCCGCGCACTTCCGTGCCGTGTGGGACCTGCGCAAGGCCACGCGCCGCGCCCTGGGCCGCGCCACGGCCAAGGACAACATCAAGTTCGACGGCCTCTCGCGCGTCAGCCACGTGACCGACGCCACCGACTGGCGCGTGGAGTACCCCTTCGTCGTGCTGACGCCCGACACCGAGGCCGAGATGGCAGCGCTGGTGAAGGGCTGCATCGAGCTGGGCCTGACCATCATCCCGCGCGGCGGCGGCACCGGCTACAACGGTGGCGCCGTGCCCTTGACGTGGAAGAGCGCGGTCATCAACACCGAGAAGCTCGAAGCCCTGGGCGCGGTGGAGATGAAGCTGCTGCCGGGCCTGCGCGAGCCGGTGGCCACCATCACCAGCGAGGCCGGTGTCGTCACGCAGCGCGTGGCCGATGCGGCCGAGAAGGCCGGCTTCGTGTTCGCGGTGGACCCCACCAGCGCCGAGGCCAGCTGCATCGGCGGCAACATCGCCATGAACGCCGGCGGCAAGAAGGCCGTGCTGTGGGGCACCGCGCTCGACAACCTCGCCAGCTGGCGCATGGTGACGCCGCAGGCGCAGTGGCTGGAGGTCACTCGGCTGAACCACAACCTCGGCAAGATCCACGATGCCGAGGTGGCCAGCTTCGAGCTGAAGTACTTCGACGCCAGCGGCCAGGTGCTGCAGCGCACCGAGCGGCTGGACATCCCCGGCCGCGTCTTCCGCAAGGAAGGCCTGGGCAAGGACGTCACCGACAAGTTCCTCGCCGGCTTGCCGGGCATCCAGAAGGAAGGCTGCGACGGCCTCATCACCAGCGCGCGCTGGGTGCTGCACCGCATGCCGGCGCACACGCGCACCGTGTGCCTGGAGTTCTTTGGCAACCCGAAGGACGCGGTGCCGAGCATCGTCGAGATCAAGGACTACCTCTTCGGCCTGAAGGACCAGGGGGTCCTGCTCGCGGGCCTGGAGCACCTGGACGACCGCTACCTCAAGGCCGTGGGCTACGCCACCAAGAGCAAGCGCGCGCTGCAGGGCAGCGGTTTGCCGAAGATGGTGCTGATCGGCGACATCGTCGGCGACGACGACAACGCCGTGGCGCGCGCCGCCAGCGAGGTGGTGCGCATCGCCAACTCGCGCGGCGGCGAGGGCTTCACGGCCGTGAGCGCCGATGCCCGCAAGAAGTTCTGGCTCGACCGCAAGCGCACGGCGGCCATCGCCAAGCACACCAACGCCTTCAAGATCAACGAAGACGTGGTGATCCCGCTGCCGCGCATGGGCGAGTACACCGAGGGCGTGGAGCGCATCAACGTTGAGCTCAGCCTGCGCAACAAGCTGGAGCTGGTGGGGGCGCTGCAGAACTTCTTCCAGCGTGGCGCGCTGCCGCTGGGAAGAAGCGACGATGCCGGCGAGATCCCCGGCGCCGAGCTGCTCGAAGACCGCGTGCAGCAGGCCCTGGCGCTGCTGGCCGAGGTGCGTGCGCTGTGGCAGCACTGGCTGGATGAACTGGACGTGGTGCAGGGCGAGGGCAGCGGCGCCGAGGGCCAGACCTGCTTCCAGATGCTGCAGGACTGGCGCTGGCGCGCGAGCTGGAAGACGCAGATCCTGAAGCCGCTGCAGGCGCTGTTCGCGGGCGATGCCTTCAAGCCGCTGCTCGACGAATGCCGCCGCCTCCACAAAGACGTGCTGCGCGGCCGCGTGTGGATCGCGCTGCACATGCACGCCGGCGACGGCAACGTGCACACCAACATCCCCGTCAACAGCGACAACTACGCGATGCTGCAGACGGCCCACGAGGCCGTGGCGCGCGTGATGGCGCTGGCGCGGCGCCTGGGCGGTGTGATCAG
Organism: Rubrivivax rivuli; assembly: GCF_004016505.1. GTDB lineage: Bacteria > Pseudomonadota > Gammaproteobacteria > Burkholderiales > Burkholderiaceae_C > Rubrivivax > Rubrivivax rivuli. The sequence goes on from NZ_SACR01000005.1 coordinate 147,804, forward strand.
CGGCGAGCACGGCATCGGCATCACCAAGCTCGAGTTCCTGAGCGACGACGAGTTGGCGCCCTTTGCCGACTACAAGCAGCGTGTGGACCCGGAAGGCCGCTTCAACCGCGGCAAGCTGCTGCGCCTGCCCGGCGGCGAGGCCGACATCGCCGGCGGCGCACCGCGCCGCGCCGACCTGAGCGCGGCTTACACGCCCAGCTTCGGGCTGATGGGGCACGAGTCGCTGATCATGCAGCAGAGCGACATCGGCGCCATCAGCGAGAGCATCAAGGACTGCCTGCGCTGCGGCAAGTGCAAGCCGGTCTGCGCCACGCACGTGCCGCGCGCCAACCTGCTGTACAGCCCGCGCAACAAGATCCTGGCGACTTCGCTGTTGATCGAGGCCTTCCTCTACGAGGAGCAGACGCGCCGCGGCGTCAGCGTCAAGCACTGGGAAGACTTCGAGGACGTCTCCGACCACTGCACGGTGTGCCACAAGTGCGAGAGCCCGTGCCCGGTGAAGATCGACTTCGGCGACGTCACCATGGCCATGCGCAACCTGCTGCGCAAGATGGGCAAGCAGAGCTTCCGGCCCGGCAAGGCCGCGGCCATGACCTTCCTGAACGCGACCAACCCGCAGACCATCAAGTTCATGCGCAGCGCGATGGTCGACGTGGGCTTCAAGGCCCAGCGTTTCATGAACGGCCTGCTCAAGCCGCTGGCGCGCCAGCAGACCTCGGCGCCGCCGGCCACGCTGGGCCGCGCACCGATCAAGGAACAGGTCATCCACTTCATCAACAAGAAGATGCCCGGCGGCCTGCCCAAGCGCAGCGCGCGCGCCTTGCTCGACATCGAGGACAAGGACTACGTGCCCATCATCCGCAACCCGGCCGCCACCACGGCCGAGACGGAGGCCGTGTTCTATTTCCCGGGCTGCGGCAGTGAACGTTTGTTCAGCCAGGTGGGCCTGGCCACGCAGGCCATGCTGTGGCACGCCGGCGTGCAGACGGTGCTGCCGCCCGGCTACCTGTGCTGCGGCTACCCGCAGCGCGGTGCGGGCCAGGCCGACAAGGCCGAGAAGCTGATCACCGACAACCGCGTGCTCTTCCACCGCGTGGCCAACACGCTGAACTACCTGGACATCAAGACCGTGGTGGTGAGCTGCGGCACCTGCTACGACCAGCTGCAGGGCTACAAGTTCGAGGAGATCTTCCCCGGCTGCCGCATCGTCGACATCCACGAATACCTGCTGGAAAAGGGCATCACGCTGAACGCCGACCAGCAGGCCGGCTACCTCTACCACGACCCCTGCCACAGCCCCATGAAGCAGCAGGAGCCGATGAAGACGGTGAAGGCGTTGGTGGGCCCGAACGTGCTCAAGAACGAGCGCTGCTGCGGCGAGAGCGGCACGCTGGGCGTGACGCGGCCGGACATCAGCACGCAGGTGCGCTTCCGCAAGGAAGAAGAGCTGAAGAAGGGCGAGACCGCGCTGCGCGAGATGATGGCGGCCACGCCAGGGCTCAGCACGGCGGCGCAGGCCAACGTGAAGATCCTCACCAGTTGCCCGAGCTGCCTGCAGGGCCTGAAGCGTTATGAAGACGACATGAACAGCGGCCTGCTGGAGGCCGACTACATCGTCGTCGAGATGGCGCGCCTGATGCTGGGCGAAGACTGGCTACAGGCCTACGTGGCCAAGGCCAATGCCGGCGGCATCGAACGCGTGCTGGTCTAATCGACGCATGAGCAGTACCAGCCCCCAGCCCACCCACCTGACCCTGCACCAGACCTCGCGCGTGCTGGAGGTGGGCTTCGACGACGGCTGCACCTTCCGCCTGCCCTTCGAGCTGCTGCGCGTGTACTCGCCCTCGGCCGAGGTGCAGGGCCACGGCCCCGGCCAGGAAGTGCTGCAGACCGGCAAGCGCGAAGTGAACATCGTCGACATCAGCACCGTGGGCCACTACGCGGTGAAGCCGGTGTTCAGCGACGGCCACGACAGCGGCCTGTTCAGCTGGACCTACCTCTACCAGCTGGGCGCTGAGCAAGACCAGCGCTGGGCCGACTACGAGGCGCGCCTGAAGGCCGCCGGCGTCGACCGCGACGCACCCATGCCTGGCAAGGCTGGCGGCAGCGCCTGCAGCAGCCACTGAACCTGAAGAGCACAGCCATGGCGCAGACCCACTTCGGTTACCAGACGGTCGACGAGACCGAAAAGGCCCGCCACGTTCGCGGTGTGTTCGACTCGGTCGCCTCCAAGTACGACCTGATGAACGACGTGCTCTCGATGGGCCTGCACCGCGCCTGGAAGGCCTACACGGTGGCCGTGGCCGCCGTGCGCCCGGGCATGCAGGTGCTCGACATCGCCGGTGGCACGGGCGATCTGGCGCGCGCCTTCGCCAAGGCTGCGGGGCCCACGGGCCGCGTGGTGCTGACCGACATCAACGAAGCCATGCTGCGCGTGGGCCGCGACCGGCTGCTCGATGAAGGCCTGGTGCTGCCCACGGCCGCCTGCGACGCCGAGCACCTGCCCTTCGCGAACGAGAGCTTCGACCTGGTGAGCGTGGCCTTCGGCCTGCGCAACATGACCCACAAAGACCGCGCGCTGGCCGAGATGGCCCGCGTGCTCAAGCCCGGCGGCCGGCTGCTGGTGCTTGAGTTCAGCAAGCCCGCGCCGCTGCTGCAGAAGCCCTACGACTGGTACTCGTTCAGCTTCATGCCCCTGATGGGCAAGCTGGTGGCGAAGGACGAGCAGAGCTACCGGTATCTGGCCGAGAGCATCCGCATGCACCCTGACCAGGCCACGCTCAAGGGCCTGATGAAGGATGCAGGCTTCGGCCATGTCGACGTGCACAACCTGGCCGGCGGCATCGTCGCGCTGCACGCGGGCATCAAGTGCTGAACCGGCTGCGGCGCCTCAAGAGCGCTGCGCCTTGGCGGCGGGCGCGGGCCGCGCAGCGGGAAGCGCGTGCGCGGCAAACGCAGGTCGACGAACTGCTGCAGTTGGCCCGCCTGAGCTTCGTGCGGCTGCAGCTGGCCTGGGACACCGCCGATCTCCACGCCCTGGGCGAACTGGCCACCCGCCAGCTCCTGGACGAGTTGCGCGATCAACTCGCGCAACGCGGCCCCGGGCCCAACCACACCGAGGTGCTGCAGTTGCAGGCCCGCCTGCTCTCGCTGGACGACCTGCATGAAGCCATGCTGGCCAGTGTGGAGTTCACCGGCCTGATACGCGAGCACCAGGCCCACGAGGCCGCGCCCTTCCGCGAGCTGTGGATGCTGGCCAACGTGAAGGCGGCCGGGCCAGGCTGGAAGCTGGCCCGGGTGCAGTCGCTTTCCTGAGGTCGCCGTGGCCCGCGCCACGCACCGCCGGTCCGTTGCGAAAAGGTCGTTCCCGGTGACCGCGCGCGACGTGAACTTGTGCCATCCGAGGGCCCCGTACAGGGGGTCTCCCAGGCCCATTTTCCGCAGGGGGCAGCGGTTACACTGGCCCGCTTTTCGAGGGGTCGCACCGGCCGCTCGATGCCGGGCAGGCTGCCTGAGAACGCCCCCCGACCCTTGGGCGGGCGGCGTCCGCAACACCCAAGGACAGATCGCATGAGGCTGAAGATGTTCAAGACCCCCTCGCTGGCCCAGCGCGGCACCCGCGTGCTCGCCCTCACCCTGCTCGCCAGTGCCGCCGTGATGGTGGCCGGTTGCGGCGAGAAGAAGGACAAGGCCGCCAGCCAGACGGCGGCCAAGGTGAACAAGGACGAGATCACCGTCCACCAGATCAACTTCGTGCTGCAGCAGCAGCGGGGCCTCAAGCCCGAGCAGGCCGATGCCGCCAGCCGCCAGATCCTCGAGCGCCTGGTCGACCAGCAGCTCACGCTGCAGAAGGGCGAAGACCAGAAGATCGACCGCGACCCGCGCGTGGTGCAGCAGCTGGAGGCGGCGCGCCGCGAGATCCTGTCCCGTGCCTACCTCGAGAAGGTTGGCGAAGCCGCGCCCAAGCCCACGCCCGAGGAAATCAAGAAGTACTACGACGAGAAGCCTGCGCTCTTCCGCGAGCGTCGCATCTACAGCATCCAGGAGATCACCATCGAGGCCCGCCCCGAACAGGTGAACGAGTTGCGCGAGCAACTCGCCGGTGCGAAGAACATCAACGAGTTCGTCGAGTACCTCAAGGCCAAGGAATACCGCTTCAACGGCAACCAGGCGGTGCGTGCGGCCGAGCAGCTGCCTCTGAACAGCCTGGACACCTTCGCCCGCATGAAGGACGGCCAGGCCATGCTCGTGCCGGGCGCCAATGGCGTGCAGGTGATCGTGCTGGCCGGTTCGCGCAACCAGCCCGTGGGCGAAGACCAGGCCCGCCCGGCCATCGAGGCCTACCTGCTCAACGAGCGCAAGCGCAAGCTGGTCGAAGACGAGCTCAAGGCCCTGCGTGCCGCTGCCAAGATCGAGTACGTCGGCAAGTTCGCCGAAGCGGCCGCCTCGGCGCCTGCCGGTGCCGCGCCGGCAGCCCCTGCGGCCAGCACCGGCCTGTCGGCCACCGACATCTCCAAGGGCATGGGCCTGAAGTGATGAAGCCTGCCCTGATGAAGCGGCTGGCCGGCCTGGCCTTCGGCGTTGCGGCGCTGCTGGCGTGGGCCCCTGCAGCGCTGGCGCAGCCCGCGCCGGCCCCGGCCGCAGCACCTGCCGCCGAGTACCGCATCGGCCCGGGCGACGTGCTGCGCGTGGTGGTCTACCAGAACCCCGACCTGCAGCTGGAAACGCGCGTCACCGATGCAGGTCTCGTCAGCTACCCGCTGCTGGGCAGCCTGCGGGTGTCCGGGCTCACCATCAACGATCTCGAGCGGCTCATCGCCGATGGCCTGCGCAACGGCAACTTCGTGCGCCAGCCCCAGGTGACGGTGGCTCTGCTGCAGGTGCGCGCGCACCAGGTGAGCGTGCTGGGCCAGGTCAACCGCCCCGGCCGCTACCCGCTGGAAACGGCCAACATGCGCCTGACGGAAGTGCTGGCCACGGCTGGCGGCGTGGCGCCTTCGGGCTCCGACCTCGTGGTGCTCAGCGGCCAGCGCGAAGGCAAGCCCTTCCGCGCCGAGATCGACCTGCCGACGCTGTTCGCAGCGGCCGGCGGCGAGAAAGACCTGCCGGTGCTCAACGGCGACACCGTGTGGGTCGACCGTCAGCCCATCGTCTACATCTACGGCGAAGTGCAGCGCCCGGGCCCGATGCGCCTTGAGCGCGAGATGACGCTGTTGCAGGCGCTGGCCACCGGCGGCGGCCTGACCCTGCGCGGCACCGAGAAGGGCGTGCGCGTGCACCGCAAGTCTGCCGACGGCAGCGTGACGGTGCTCACGCCCGGCATGACCGACAAGCTGCGCGAGGGCGATGTCGTCTTCGTCCGCGAGAGCCTGTTCTGATTCCCCACGGAGTGCTTGCATGACCTTCGGTCAGTTCCTTGCCATCCTGCGCGCGCGCTGGGTGGTTGCCGTGGCGGTGCTGGCTGTCACGGTGCTGGGCACCTTGGCAGTGAACCTGCTGATGCCCAAGCAGTACAAGGCCACGGCCAGCGTCGTGGCCGACTTCAAGCCCGATCCGCTCTCGGCCGTGATGCTGGGCGGGATGCAGTCGCCGGCCTTCATGGCCACCCAGGTCGACATCATCAAGAGCGACCGCGTCGCGCAGCGCGTGGTGCGCAACCTCAAGCTCAACGAGAACCCGCAGATCCGCCAGCAATGGCAGGACGAGACCGGTGGCCAGGGCAGCATCGAGAGCTGGCTGGGCACGGTGTTCCAGCGCCAGATGGAAGTGCTGCCCTCGCGCGAGAGCAGCGTCATCGAGATCAGCTACCTGGCGCCCGACCCGCGGTTTGCCGCGGCCCTGGCCAACGCCTTCGTTGCGGCCTACACCGACACGGCCATCGACCTGCGTGTCGACCCCGCGCGCCGCTACTCCAGCTTCTTCGAGGGCCGCGCCAAAGAGGCGCGCGAGGCCCTGGAGGCCGCGCAGACCAAGCTCAGCACCTTCCAGCGCGAGAAGGGCATCGTTGCCAGCGACGAGCGCCTGGATGTCGAGAACGCACGCCTGAACGAGCTGTCGAGCCAGCTCACGCAGGTGCAGGCGATCTCTGCCGAGTCGGGCAGCCGCCAGGCCCAGGCGCAATCGGGCCAGGGCGAGCGCATGGCCGAGGTGCTGAACAACGCCCTGGTGGGCGGCCTGAAGGCCGAGCTCTCGCGCAGCGAGGCCCGCCTGCAGGAACTGAACACGCGCCTGGGCGACAACCACCCCGCGGTGCAGGAGTCGCGCGCGAACATCGCCGAGCTGCGCCAGCGCCTTGAAGCCGAGACCCGCAAGGTCACCAGCAGCGTGGGCGTGGGCAACAACATCAACCGCCAGCGCGAAAGCGAGATCCGCCGCTCGCTCGATGCGCAGCGTGCCAAGGTGCTGCAACTCAAGCAGGTGCGCGACGAGGGCATGGTGCTGCTGCGGGAGGTCGACAACGCCCAGCGCACCTACGACGCCATCCTGCAGCGCCTGACGCAGACCAGCCTGGAGGGCCAGGCCACGCAGAGCAACATCAACCCGCTGTCGCAGGCCGAAGTGCCGCTGTACCCGGCCTCTCCGCGTGTGGTGCTGAACACCGCCATCGCCGCCTTTGCGGGCCTGCTGCTCGCCGTGGGTGCCGCGCTGGTGCTCGAACTGCTCGACCGCCGCCTGCGCACCGTCGACGACGTCGCCACGGCGCTGGACCTGCCGGTCATTGGCGTGATGCCCGGGCCTGGCGCCAAGCTCGGTCTGCGCCGCCTTCAGGCCACCTTGACCCAAGAGCGCCTGCTGGCGCCCCTGCCTCCCCCCGGAAAGTCTGCGTGATGGCCAAGTTCCGCGATAACGCCCCTGTCGACGCCGTGCTGGACGGACCCTTGCCCGGCGAGGGTGCCGCGCCCGACGTGGCGGCCGACCCGGCCAACGAACGATCCATCGGCGACATCCTGGCCGAACTGCGCCAGCTCAGCGCCGAGCAGGTGGAGAAGGTGCTGCAGCTGCAGCGCAAGGACGGCGTGCGCTTCGGCGAGGCGGCGGTGGCCCTGGGCCTGGCCAGCAAGGACGACGTGCTGTTCGCGCTGGCGCAGCAGTTCCACTACCCCTATGCCTCGGAAGAGAAGCGCACGGTCAGCTCCGAGCTGGTGACATTGAACGAGCCCTTCTCGCCGCGTGCCGAGTACTTCCGCGCCTTGCGCACCCAGCTGATGATGCGGGTGCTGGGCGACACCGATCAGCGCCGGGGCCAGGCCCTGGCGGTCATCAGCCCCGACAGTGGCGACGGCAAGACCTACTGTGCGGCCAACCTGGCCGTGTCGCTGGCCCAGCTGGGCGGGCGCACGCTGGTGGTCGATGCCGACATGCGCTCGCCGCGCCTGCACGAGGTCTTCAGCCTGTCCAACCGGGCGGGCCTGTCCAGCATCCTCTCCGGCCGCGCCGACAAGCAGGTCATCCAGCAGGTGCCTGCGGTGCCCAGCCTCTTCGTGCTGCCGGTGGGCACGACCCCGCCGAACCCGCTGGAGCTGCTGGAGCGTCCCGCCTTCGGCCTGCTCATGCGCGAGCTGGCGGCCAAGTTCGACTACGTCATCGTCGACACCCCTGCCGCGGCGCTGGGCTCCGATGGCAGCGTGGTGGCCGCGCGCTGCGGCGCCGCGGTGGTCGTCGGCCGCCGTCACGCCAGCCGCCTGGCCAGCCTGCAGGAGCTGGTGGGCAGCCTCGCAGGCAGCCCGGCCAAGGTGGCCGGTGTGGTGATCAACGAGCACTGAAGTTCCGCCCGTGCCCATGCTGTTGAACCGCGGTCAATCCTTCGCTCTGCCGCCGGCTTCCAGCTGGCCGGCGCTGTTGATCGGCGCGGCGCTGCTGCTGCTGCTGGTGCCCAGCTACGTGATGCTGGCCGACCGGGTGTGGGTCACCGACGAGCAGGGCCACGGTCCCATCATCCTGGGGGTCACGCTGTGGCTGGCCTGGCAGCGGCGGCAAGCGCTGTTCGACCTGCCCGATGCGCCGGCCCTGCTGGCGGGCAGCGTGACCCTGGCCGTGGGCCTGGTGCTCTACGTGGTGGGGCGTTCGCAGGGCGTGGACACCATCGAGATCGGCGCGCACATCCCCCTGCTGGCCTCGGCGCTGCTGCTCACGCGCGGCTGGGCCGGTTTGCGCTGGGGCCTGTTCTTCCTGTTCTTCCTGCTCTTCATGGTGCCGCTGCCGGGCCTGATCGTGCAGGCCATGACCACGCCGCTGAAGATCGTCGTCAGCTATGCCGCCGAATGGCTGCTGCACCTGGGCGACTACCCGGTGGCGCGCACCGGCGTCATCCTCTACGTCGGCCAGTACCAGCTGCTGGTGGCCGATGCCTGCGCCGGCCTGAACTCGATGTTCACGCTGGAGGCGCTGGGCCTGCTCTACATGAACCTGATGGGCTACAAGTCGGTGGCGCGCAACACGGCGCTGGCCATCCTGGTGATTCCCATCGCCTTCATCGCCAACGTCATCCGCGTGATCATCCTCGTGCTCGTCACCTACTACCTGGGCGATGAAGCCGGGCAAGGCTTCGTGCACGGCTTCGCGGGCATGGTGCTGTTCGCCGTGGCCTTGACGCTGATGCTGGCCACCGACAAGCTGCTGGGCCGCTGGTTCAAGGAGGCGCCGGCGCCGGCCGCCGCCCCGGGCCCCGGGAGTGCTGCATGAAGCGGCGCGCCGTGCTGTTTGCCGGGGCCGCAGTGGCCGCCTCGGCCACCGCGCTGGCCATGAAGCCGCGGCGCCGCGCGTCCAAGGATTTTCCGCCCATCCAGCTGGAGCAGCAGGTGCCGGGCAGCTTCGGCCCCTGGACCATCGACAAGACGCTGGTGCCGGTGCTGCCCGATCCTTCGCTGCAGGCCGCGCTCGACCAGATCTACGGCCAGGTGCTGGCGCGCACCTACATCAACCGCAGCAATGGCCAGCGTGTGATGCTGTCCATCGCCTACGGCGAAGACCAGGGCACCGATGCCACCGCGGCCCACCGCCCCGAGTTCTGCTACACGGCGCAAGGCTTCTCGGTCGCCTCGATGGGCACGGCTGTGCTGGGCCTGGGCGGGCGCAACCTCACCGTGCGCCGGCTCGTCGGTCAGCTGCAGTCGCGCCGCGAGCCCATCACCTACTGGGTCACGCTGAACGACCGCGCCGTGCTGCCGGGTTTCTCGCGCAAGGTCGAGCAGATCATGCTGGGCCTGCGTGGACAGATCCCGGACGGCATGCTGATTCGCGTCTCCAGCCTGACGCCGGATCCTGCGGTCGCATTCGGCCTTCAGGAAGTGTTCCTGAACGACCTGCTGGCGGCGCTGCCGCCTGAGCTGCAGAGCCGTTACTTCGGCGCCAAGGCGGCCTGAGCGGGGGCGGTTTCCCGCCCACCGCCGGCCGCACCCCTTCACGGTGATGAGCGCCTTCCAGACCTCCGAACCGCTGCGCCTGCTGGTGGCGGCGCCCATGCTCTACCACCCGCGCTGCGGCAACGGCGGCGGCGTGCTGTGTTTCGATCTCTTGCGGCACCTGGCGCCGTACGCCGAAGTGCACTTCGTGGGTTTCGGCGCCGGCCCTGGTGCCGCGCAGGCCGATGACGAGGCGCTGCAGGCGCTGCAGACCGTGGCGCGCAGCGTGCTGAAAGTCGAGCCGCCCACTGCGCGGGGCGGGGCGCTCGGGGCGCTGCAGCAACTGGCCACGGGCCTGCCGCGCGAGGTGCGCGGCCTGCGCAGCGCCACCATGCGCAGCCGCCTGGCCGAAGTGGCGGTGCGCGAGCGGGTGCATGCCGTGCTGCTGCAGTTCCCGCACATGGCGCAGTACGTCGACGCGCTGCCCGGCCGGCCCGTTGTCATCGACGTGCAGGACGCCTGCATGGTCTCGCGCTACCGCGAGTGGCAGGCCAGCACGGGTGGCCGCCTGCGCCGCTGGCGCCGCCTGCACAGCTGGTGGGCCTGGGCGCGGCACGAGCGGCGCTGCTACCGGCAGGCGCAAGGCCTGATGGCCCTGAGCGACACCGATCTCGGCGTGCTGCGTGCCTTCGTGCCCGAAGTGCCGGCCTTCCTGAGCGGGGCCGCCTGGGAAACGGCCGCGGCGCCCGGCACAGGCACGTCGGCGGCGCAGGCGCCGGTGGTCTTCATGGGCAACTTCGCCCACGCCCCCAACGCCGACGGCCTGCGCTGGCTGCTGGCCGAGGTGTGGCCGCGCGTGCGGGCGCGTTGCCCGCAGGCGCGTTTGCAGGTCATCGGCCGCAACCTGCCCGCAGGCTTCGCCAGTGACGAGCAGGCCGGTGTGCAGGCCGTGGGCTATGTCGAAGACCTGCGGCCCTGGCTGTCGTCCGCGGCGCTTTCGCTGGTGCCCTACCGCTTCGGCGGTGGCATCAAGATCAAGGCCCTGGAGGCCATGGCCCAGGGTTGTCCGGTGGTGGCCACGCGCGTGGGCAGCGAGGGGCTGCACGCGGTCGACGGCGTGCACATGCGCATCGCCGATGAGCCGCAGGCCTTCGCCGACGCCGTGGTGCAGTTGCTGCAGCAGCCGGCGCTGCGCGAGCAGCAGGCCCGGCAGGCGCTGGACCTGGTGGCCGCGCGCTTCTCGTGGGCGGGCAAGGTCGAGGCGCTGCTCGCCGAGTTGCAGGGCGTGGTGCAGGCACACGCCTCGCGCCGCGCCGCGCTGGCGGCTTGAGGGGGGGTCATGGAAGCCGCCTTGCGCCTGACCTTGGCCAGCGCCCACGACCGCACTGGTGGCGCGGCCGTGGCCGCCTCGCGCCTGCGCGACGGGCTGCGCGGCCTGGGACATGACGCGCGCCTTTTCGTGCAGACGCAGAGCCTGCCGCACCCGGCCACGGTGGGCCCGGAGGGCGCGGCGCAGCGCAGCTTCAGCCGCGTGCGCAGCGGCCTGGACAGCCTGCCCGTGCGGCGCGCCGGCGGCTCGCCCGAGAAGTTCTCGGCCAGCTGGTTGCCACGCCGCTGGCCGACGATGGCGGCGGCGGGCACGCCCGACATCACCCACCTGCACTGGACCAACGCCGGCTTCCTGAGCGTGGCCGATGTCGGTGCGCTGCGCATGCCGGTGGTGTGGACGCTGCACGACATGTGGGCCTTCACCGGCGGCTGCCAGTATGACGAGGGCTGCGGCCGTCACACCCAGGGTTGCGGCAACTGCCCGCTGCTGCAACAGCGCGGGCCCGGCGACCTGTCTGCGCGCCGGCACGCCGCCAAGCAACGGCAGTGGCAGGGGCTGGATCTCACCGTCATCGCACCCAGCCGCTGGATGGCCGCCGAAGCCCGCCGCAGCCGCCTGTTCGCCAGCCGCCGCATCGAGGTGCTGGCCAACGGCCTGGACCTGCAGCGCTACAAGCCGTTGGACCGGGCCTTCGCGCGGCACGCGCTGGGCCTGCCGGCCGACCGCCGGCTGGTGCTGTTCGGGGCGCTGAACCCGGGCAGCGACCGCCGCAAGGGCTACGACCTGCTGCAGGAAGCGCTGGCGCGTCTGGCCGCGCAGCCCGGCCAGCAGGACTCGCTGGCGCTGGTGGTCTTCGGCTCGAACCCGCCGCGCCAGGAAACGCTGCACGGGCTGCCGGCCTACCACTTCGGCCACCTGCACGACGACGTGGCCCTGGCGCTGCTGTACGCCGCCTGCGATGTCTTCGTGGCGCCCAGCCGCCAGGAGAACCTGCCCAACACCGTGGCCGAGGCGCTGGCCTGCGGCGTGCCCTGCGTGGCCTTCGACATCGGCGGCATGCCCGATCTCATCGCGCACCAGCAGCACGGCTGGCTGGCCCGGCCCTTCGACACCGCCGACCTGGCCGCCGGCATCGCCTGGTGCCTGGACGAGACCGCAGGCCGCTGGCACGCGCTGTGCGAGCGTGCACGCCGCCACGCCGAAGACCAGCTGGAGCTCGGGCGCCAGGCCCAGCGCCATGTCGACCTCTACCGCCAACTGCTGACCGCCCCCCGGAGCCCGGCATGACCGAAACCATCATCGTCCTGGCCACCACCTTCGCCGGCTTCCTGCTGATCGACCCCTTCTTCGGCGGCGCGTTGACCAAGGCCACCATCGCGAAGTGGCCGCTGATCGCGCTGGGGTTCGGCAGCCTGGCCTTCCACCTCGTGGGGCGTGCGCTCACCGATCCGCGGCGCCTGCGCCTGGCCTTCTCGGAGGTGCTGCACGACTGGTGGCCGATCATCCTGCTGGCCTTCTTCATCACCCTGGGCAGCGCCTACGCACGTTTTGCCGACAGCATCCGCGAGAGCTTCCTGGGCATGGGCCTGGGCATGTTCTTCCTGCCGCTGCTGGCCGTGGCCGTGCGTGCCAGCCGGCACCCGGTGGGCTTCATGCAGGGGCTGGCGGCGGCGCACGTGCTCACCGTGCTGGGCATGATGGTGGTGCTGTTCGCCGACCTGCACGTGTTCCACGAAGAGATCTTCGTGGCCGTGCCGCTGGGCGCCTACCTGCTGGTGGCGCGCCCCGTGAAGCTGTGGCGTCTGCTGCTCGGCTTCGCGGCCATGTTCGCCTGCCTGTTCTCGTTCAAGAACACCACCTTCCTGATCCTGCTGGCGGTGCTGGCCTGCTGCGGCCTGGTGTGGATCCAGCGCCTGCTGCGGCGCCACAACCGCATGGGCGTGGTGGCGGCGGTGTACTTCCTGCTGCCCGTGCTGCTGCTCGGCGTGGCCGCGCTGTTCTGGCTGTGGTGGACCAACCGCACCGAACTGCCCTCGGGCAACGTGCAGTACCGCACCGAGATGTACGGCATCGCCTGGCGCCGCTTTCTCGAGTCTCCGCTCTGGGGCACCGGTTTCACCGATTCTTCGGTGGTGTATTTCGAGCTCTACCGCGTGGCCACGCGCGTGCAGACGCTGCCCACGCACAGCGACATCCTCGACCTGCTCGCCCACGGCGGCCTGATCGCCTTCACGCTGTGGGGGCTGACGGTGTGGCGGCTGTTCAGCATCTCGATGGCGGCGGCACGCCAGCTCGCAGCAGCACCCGCGGGCGACCCCAACCGGGCCTGGCGCTGGCTCTTCGTGCTGGGGCTCGTGCAGCTGGGCGCCTTGATCACCTATGCCGTCAACCCGCCCATGATCAACCCGGTGCACGCCTACTGGATGTGGGGGGCCGCTGGCGTGATGTGGGCGCTGCACCGCCAGCTCGTGGCGCCGCTGGCCGCCCCCGCGCCGGTGCAGCACCTCGTGCCGCGGCACCTGCAGTTCTCGCGCTGGGCGCTGCTGCGGGCGGGCTGGCGTTGGCTGATGGCGGCTGCGCGCCGCCGCAGGGCCGCCTGATGGGCGCGCTGCCGCGCATCAGCCTCGTCACCTGCTCCTACCAGCAGGGGCGCTTTCTCGGCGCCACGATGCGCTCGGTGCTGGAGCAGGGCTACCCGGCGCTGGAGTACATCGTCGTCGACGGCGCTTCCACCGACGGTTCTGCCGAACTGATCGCGGCCCACGCCGACCGGCTGGCCTGGTGGGTGAGCGAACGCGACCGCGGCCAGACCGATGCGCTCATCAAGGGTTTTGCGCGCAGCACGGGCGACATCCAGGGCTGGTTGTGCTCTGACGACCTGCTGCTGCCCGGCGCGCTGGACACCGTGGCCGACTTCTTCGCCCGACACCCCGAGGTCGACTGGCTCTACGGCGATGCGCTCTGGATCGACGCGCAGGGCCTGCCGCTGCGCGCCAAGAAGGAGATGGGCTGGAGCCGCACCGTCTTTCTCTTCGACCACAACTACCTCGCGCAGCCCTCGGTGTTCTGGCGCCGATCGCTGTACGAGCGCGTGGGCGGCCTGCAGCGCGACTGGAACCTGGCGATGGATGCCGACCTCTGGCTGCGTTTCGCGCGCGTCAGCCGGCCGCACCACGTGGCGCAGTACCTGAGCTGCATGCGCTACTACCCCGAGCAGAAGACACGCGCCCTCAAGCCGGCCGGCCGCAAGGAAGACGAGGCCCTGCGCCAACGCGAGGCACCGACCCTGGCCGCCCTGCCGCGCTGGCCGCTGCGTGCGGCCGCTCGCGGCCTGCGCTGGAGCCTGAAGGCGGCCAGCGGCGGCTACACCGCCAGCGTGCCCGCGGCCTGCAAGCCCTGGCTGCAGGCGCTGGAGATCACGAAGTGAAGCCGGCAACTGGGGCCGGCTGGCTGCGGGCTGCGGCCTGCATCGGCGCGGCCTGCTGGGCCTGGGCCTGCGGGCCCGCCAGAGCGGCGGTGTGGGTGGTGGAGGCGCAGGCGCCCACGGCCCACGACCGCAATGCCGGCCACGCCGGCGCACCGCTGAAGACCCTGGGTGAAGCGATGCGGCGCCTGAAGCCCGGCGACGAGGTCGTGGTGGGCGAGGGTGTCTACCGCGAACTGGTGGTGGTGCCGCGCCTGCCGCCCGGCGGTGAGCTGGTGACGGTGATCCGCGCCCGCGAGCCTGGGCGGGCCGTGATCAGCGGCGCCGACCCCATCGAGGGCTGGCGCCCCGGCGGTGCCGGGCGCTTCAGTGTGGATTGGCGGGGGCGGACGGAGCCCTCGCAGGTCTACTTCGGAGGCCGGCCGCTGCGGCAGATTGCCGGCACGGTGTTCGGCGGCTACCCCGAGCGCCCCGGCCACGAACTGGCCGACACGCACCGCAGCGAAGGCGGCATCTGGCTGGGCCGCGTGCCAGGCGACCTGCGCAGCCTGCAGCCTGGCGATTTTTTCTACGAAGCCGCCACCCAGACGCTGCACCTGCGCCTGGCTGAAGGCCAGGCCCCCGGCAACACGCCGGCCACGGCGGTGGAGGTGAGCACCCGCCCCTATGTCTTCTTGGCCGAGGCCGCCCACCGGCTGCGCGTGGAGGGCCTGCGCTTCGAAAACGCCAACACCTCCAGCCTGGCGCGCCAGGGCGCGGTGAAGGTCTTCGGCAACCACAACGTGCTGCAGGGCCTGCACATCCGGCGCATGGACGCCGTGGGCCTGCAGCTCTTCGGCACCGGCAGCCAATTGCTGGATTCGGTGATCGAGGACAGCGGCCAGATGGGCCTGAACGCCCGCGGCCGACAGCTCACCATCGCGCGCAACAGCATCCTGAACAACAACCTGCGCGGCTTCAACAAGTGGTGGGAGGCCGGCGGCATCAAGATCATCGGCGACGACGGTCTGCACGATTCGGTGTTCCGCGACAACGTGGTGGCCTTCAACCGCGGCGACGGCCTCTGGATCGACTGGGAGAACACCGGCATCCGCATCAGCGGCAACACGGCGGCCTTCAACACCGGCTTCGGCATCCACTACGAAGCGTCCAGCACGGGCTGGATCGACGGCAATGCGTCCTACGGCAACGGCCAGCGCGGCATCTACGTCTTCGAGAGTTCCGACACGCGCGTGGAAGGCAACGTGGTGGTGGCCAACGGGCTGGAAGGCATCGTCGTGGCCGATGGCGAGCGTTCGGCCCAGCGGCCGCAGATGAAGCCGCGCAACAACCGCGTCACCGGCAACGTGGTGGGCTGGAACAAGGACATCGAGCTGATGCTCGCGCTGCCCGAGATGAACAACCACAGCGAAGGCAACCTGTTCCTGGCCGAGCGCGCGCCGGCGCTCGTGCAGGGCTGGTCGGGCCTCACCAACCGCCCCGCCCGCGGGCTGGCCAGCTGGCGGCAGCGCAGCGGCTTCGACCTGCAGTCGCGCGAGCTCGTGGCGCCACCGCCGGCGGCGCTGCTGGCGGCCCTGCGCGAGCAGCGCCTGCTGCGCCCGCAGGCCTTGCGTGAACTGCTGCAGACCGCGCTGCCCGCGCTGAGTCTGCCGGCCCCGCCCGCCCCGCCTGCACTGCCGCGCTGATGCGCACGGTCGCCCGCAATTTCATCCTCGTGACCGCCAGCCGCCTCATCGAAGGCGGGGTGCGTTTCCTCACCGTGCCCATCGTGCTGGGCTACTTCGGCCGTGAAGACTTCGGCCTGATGGCGCTGGCCTTCTCGCTGCACGTCTTTCTCACGCTGGCCGACTTCAGCATCAGCGCCAACGTCGTGCGGCGCTTCAGCGACCACCTCGTGGCCGGCGACACCGGCGCGGTGCTGCGCCTGGCGCGCGTGGCCACTTCGGTGTATGTCGGCATCGGGCTGCTCAACCTGGCCGCGGTGCTGATCGTGGGGGTGTTTGCAGAGCGCTGGTTCAAGCTGGAGGCCGCGCAGGCGCAGGCCTTCTTCTGGATGATGCTGAGCCTGGGTGTCTCCAGCCTGCTCACCTGGGCGGGCACGGTCTACCGGCAGGTGCTGCACGCCTCGCAGCAGGTGGGGCGCGACGAGGCCTACAACCTGCTGGCCACCGCGGGCACGCTGCTGGTGCTGGGCGCCACGCTGTGGTTTCGGCTGGACCTCGTCACCTACTTCGCGCTGGTGCTGGTGCCGCCGCTGCTGCCGATGTGGCTGCGCGCGCGCCGCGCCTGCCAGCTGGTGCCCGGCCTGGGCTTCGGGCTCTCCCGCGACTGGGCCCTCTTCAGCCCGCTGCTGGGCGGCACGCTGTGGCTGCTGCTGATGACGCTGGCCGACATGGCTGCCAACCACTTCCGCCCCATCCTCCTGGCCCGCGCCGACGGCCTGGAGACGGTGACCGACTTCCGCGTCATGCAGCAGGTGGCGGGCTTCGCCACGCTCATGCTCACGGGCGCGATGAACGTGGCCTACCCGGCGGTGGCGCGGCTCGACGCTGCCGCCGACCACGCGCGCCTGCGCCTGGTGCTGCAACAGGGCAGCCGCGTGCTGCTGGCCGGC
Source organism: Rubrivivax rivuli (assembly GCF_004016505.1). Lineage (GTDB taxonomy): Bacteria > Pseudomonadota > Gammaproteobacteria > Burkholderiales > Burkholderiaceae_C > Rubrivivax > Rubrivivax rivuli. The sequence continues at coordinate 164,513 of NZ_SACR01000005.1, forward strand.
CATGTGGTGGTGCTGGTGCCCCTGGCCTTTGGCAGCGCGCAGTTGCTGGAGCTGTACGTGGGCAGCGCCTACCGCACGCTGGCCCTGCCGCTGGCGTTTTGGCTGCTGAGCCTGCTGGCCCTGCACTACACCATCGTCATGTCCTTCGCGATGTCGCGCGGGCAGACGCGGCTGCTGGCCCTGGGCGCCTGTACCAACGCGCTGGTCTCGCTGGCGCTGGCCTTCGGGCTGGCGCCCCGGCTCGGCCTGCAGGCCATGGTGGCCTCGTACGCCGCCTATGTGCTGCTGCAGATGCTGCTCATGTACCTGCTGGCCTTGCCGGCTGCCGGTGGTGGTGCAGGGGCACCACTGGCGGTGCAGGTGATGACGCGGCCGCTGGGCCTGGCCTTGGCCGTGGGCCTGCCCCTGGCCTCGGGGCTGTGGCTGGCGGGGCAGCCGCTGTGGTGGGGCGCACCGTTGTTCCTGGCGGCCTTTGCCGGCCTGATGTGGGGGCCCGGCCGCCTGCGGGCCGATTTCCAGGCCCTGCGCGGCCGTGCCGCCTGAGGCGCGGCGCGACGCGACGATCGAGTATCAAGAAGGACAGCAAGGATGTGGGACTGGAAAGAACCGCTGCGGCGCCTGAAACACGGGCGCTGGGTCGACCAACGCCGCTTCTACGAGGTGTGGGAGCAGACGCACCTGAAGAAGCTGCTCGCGGCCCTGCAGGTGGACTGCGTGTTCGATGTCGGCGCCAACCAGGGGCAGTACGCCCGGATGCTGCGCCAGCAGGCCGGCTACCGGGGGCGCATCGTGTCCTTCGAGCCCATCCCCGAGGCCGCTGCGGCCGTGCGCCGCCTGGCACAGGGCGACCCGCTGTGGCAGGTGGAGGAACTGGCGCTGTCCGACACCACGGGCGAGCAGATTTTCAACATCATGGCCGACACGCAGTTCAGCTCGCTCAGCGCGCCGCGCCATGACGACGTGCAGGGTTTCGAGCGCGACAACCGCGTGCAGCGCCAGGTGCCGGTGCGCACGGAAACGGTGCTCGAGGCGCTGGCCCGGCTGCAGGCGGCGCTGGGCTTCCAGCGCCCCTTCCTCAAGCTCGACACCCAGGGCATGGACGTGCGCATCGTCAGCGCTGCCGGGCGGCAGGGCCTGCAGCGCTTCGTGGGCATGCAGAGCGAACTGGCGGTGCGCAAGCTCTACGACAACTCGGTCGACTACCGCGACGCGCTGCGCACCTACGAAGACCTGGGTTTCGAGCTCAGCGCCTTCGTGCCCAACAACGCCGGGCACTTTCCGCGGCTGGTGGAGATCGACTGCATCCTCGTGCGGGCCGACCTGATGCCCGCGCGCGCGATGTAGCCGCGGCGCGGCCTCAGGGCTGGCCGGGGTTGCGCAGGAAGGCCGGCAGTTCGGTGCTGTCCAGCAGCCGGCGGGCCTGAAGCGCGCTGCGCAAGGCCTCGGGCAGAGCCACACGCTCGGCCACCGAAGCCAGGTCTTGCTGCGTGGCATTGCGCCAGTCTTGCAGGCTCTCGTAGGCCGGTGCGGTGGCGCTCGGGAAGCCCATCGCCATGCGCGGACCCAGTTGCTCGCTCTTGAACACGTTGCCGTCGGACACCGAGCCGTAGCGCAGGCCCGGCAGCACCAGCTGCACCCAGTTGCGCTGGTCGTCGTTCCAGGCCACGGCGTTGCCCGTCACGCGGTTGTTCAGCGGCGAGAGCTCGGGGTCGGTGGCCGAGCGCGTGCCGTCCACCACTGCGATGCCTTCCATCGTGTTGCCGAACACCGCATTGCCCTGCACCGTGCTGCCCGAAGACTCCATCAGGTAGATGCCGCGCAGGCCGTTGCCGTAGACCACGTTGCCCCGGATGGTGCCCGTGCGGCTGGCCTCGTAGTGGATGCCGAAGCCGGTGTTGTAGGCCACCGTGTTGGCCTCGATGAGGTTGCCGCTGTTCTTCCAGTCGATCCAGATGCCGTCACCTTCGTTGTGGACGACGACGTTGTTGCGGATGACGGCGTCGCGCACGTCGCCGGTGCCGATCAGCTTCATGCCGCCGGCTTCCCACCACTTGTTGAAGCCGCGCAGGTTGGCGCGCGTGATGCGGTTGCCTTGCACCACCATGCGTTCGCCGCGGCCCGACAGGCCAACCTGCCCGCAGCCATCGACCACCGAATCGTGCAGGCCCAGGTCGTTGCCGACGAGTTGCACGCAGGCGCCGTCCATGTCACGCACGCGGATGTCGCGCAAAGCACTCGTCTGGCCCTGCAGCTTCACCGCGCCCTGGCGGTAGGTGGTGCTGGTGTTGGCATGCGCGAAGTCCAGCCCTTCCACCGTGAGCCGGGCCGCGGCTTCCGCCTGGAACACGTGGCGCAGCGTGCTCACTTCCAGCGCCTGCGTGCTGGTCAATGCCTGGCTCACGCGCACGACGATGCGCCGGCCGGTGGCGTCGTAGGTGAAGCTGTTGGGCACGAGTTGCGCCACCCCACCGGGCACGCGGCCCGGCCAGATGCCGCCTTCCGAGGCGTGCAGGCCGGCCAGATCGGGCGGCGGCGTGGTGGGGTAGCCACCGAACACGGTGCCGCCGATCTGCTGCAGCGCCTGGCCGGCCAGGAAGACCTGCTGCGGCTCTTCACCCGCCCAGGGCACGGCGTAGACGCCGGGGCTCACCAGCGCCCAGCCGCTCACCTCGACCGAGCCCTTGACCGTGACGCTGCGTGGCGTGGCGGCTCGCAAGCGCGTGGGGGCGGTGGCGCCGGTGAGCGTGGGCACCACGATGGCCTCGCGGTAGGTGCCGGCGGCGATGACGATGTCGTCGCCCGGCTGCAGGCGGGCCAGCGCTGCACCGATGCTGCGGTAGGGCTGGGCCGCGGTGCCGGCGCCGGTGTCGCTGGCGTTCGTGTGGCTGGGGTCGACGGTGACGCGTCGCAGGTAGGGCGCGTCTGCGGGGTCGGGGGCCGCGGGCGCGGGCGCCGGTGCGGGCATGGGCGCCAGCGGGGCCGGCGTGCCGGCGATGCCGCTGCGTTCCTGGCCGGTGTCGGCGCCACCGCCACCGCCGCCGCAGCCAGCGAGGACCAGTGCGGCGGTGCAGCACAGGATGAGGACAGGGCGGCGCTGGGAGGGCGTGCGTTTCATGCGGGGGGTGCAGGGTCGCGCAAGGCAGTGGGCCTCGGGCCGGGCTCGGAAGGGCGCGCGGGGCGGGCGCTCTGAAGAGGCGCCGTTCCCAGGCTCGAAGGATCAAGGGGATCTTCGGCCGCCGCGCCCCGTGCCTGAAGGGCGAGTTGTAAGCACAGCGCTCGCGCTGTTACGGCTTGCCTGGCGCGGGCGGGTCTGAGCCCCGCAGCGCGATGGCTTCGCCGTACAGCGCCCGCAGCTGCCGCAGGTTGGCCGGGCCGGTGAGTTCGGCCTCGTAGTGGCGGCGGGCGTTGTCGCCCATGCGCTGCATCTCGGCCGGGTGGGCGTCGGCCCAGGCCAGCTTGGCGGCCAGGTCGGCCGCATCACCGGGCTGGAACAGCAGGCCCGTGACGCCGTCATCCACCAGCGTGGCCATCGCGCCCAGCCGGCTGGCGATGACGGGCAGGCCGTTGGCAAAAGCCTCCACCAGCGTGCGGGGGAAGTTCTCGTACCAGATGCTGGGCAGCACCAGCGCACGCCGCCGCGCCATCTGCGCGTACACCGCGGCCGGTGGCAGCGGCCCCAGCGGGTGCACGCCGGGGGCGCCTTCGAGCAGGTGGGCGTCGGGGCCGCTGCCGGCCGCGTGCACGGCAGTGCCGGGCGGCGCCAGCGCGAGGGCCTGCGCCAGCACGGCCAGGCCCTTCTCCAGCGAGAAGCGGCCGACGAACAGAAAGCCCTCGCGCGGCTGCGGTGCCGGCGCCGGCAGGTCGACGAAGTTCGGCTTGATGCGGATGCGCTCGGCCGGCAGGCCACCTTCGATGAACTTGTCGCGGCAGAAGGCGTTGAGCGCGATGTAGAGCGTGACCTTTCGCTGCCAGGTGCCCAGCCCGCGGTGCAACTGCAGCATGCCGGCCACGGCCGCGCTCTGCACGGCCGAGCCGCGGTAGCAGCCGTGCTGCACCGCGCGCCAGGGTACGCGGCCGACGCAGTCTTCGCAGATGCGCCCTTCGCGCAGCAGCAGCGCCTGCGGGCAGAGCAGGCGGAAGTTGTGCAGCGTCTGCACCACCGGCAGCCCGGCGCGTGCCGCGGCCCAGTAGACCGAGGGCGAGACCAGCGGAAAGCTGTTGTGCACGTGCACGACCTCGGGCCGGTGCTGGCCGATGAGCGCCTGCAGGTCGCACCCGGTGCGTGGCGACCACAGCGTGTCGCGGGCCAGTGCCAGGCGCGAGAGGCCGGCCACCTCGTCGTTGTGGCGGCTGTAGAGCGTGACCTCGTGGCCGTTTTCGCGCAGCAGCGCGGCTTCGGCCTCCACCACCGCGTCTTCGCCGCCCCGCTGCTGGTAGGCGTTGTGCACCAGCAGCACGCGTGCTGGTGGTGTGCTTGCGTGGTCCCTCATGCCCGCGCGCCGAGCAACTGGCGCAGCGCCCCCCACACGAAGAGCGTGTTCGTCACCAGGTAGCGGCGCCACAGGCGGCGCGGCTCGCTGGCCAGGCGGTGCAGCCACTCGAGGCCGTGCTCACGCATCCAGGCCGGGGCGCGGGCCACGGTGCCGGCGTGGAAATCGAAGGCCGCGCCCACGCCCAGCATCACCGCCTGCACACGGCCGCGGTGCGCGGCCATCCACAGCTCTTGCTTCGGGCAGCCCAGGCTCACCCACACGGTGCCGGCGCCGCTGGCGTTGATGGCGCGCACGTGGGCTTCGTCTTCCTCGGGCGTGAGCGGCCGGAAGGGCGGCGAGATCGCCCCGGCGATGCGCAGGCCGGGGTGGCGCAGGGGCAGCAACTTCTGCAGCGCCTGCAAGGTGGCCTCGGTGCTGCCGTAGAGGAACACGGCCTCGCCGCGCGCGGCGGCTTCGTGCAGGTAGTCGGCCATGAGGTCGGGGCCGCTCACGCGCGCCTGGCCCGCGGCACCCAGCTGGCGCAGCATCCAGGCCACCGGCGCGCCGTCGGGTGTGGCCAGGTCGGCCTGTTCGATGGCGGCGTGAAAGGCCGGGTCTTGGCGCGCGGTCACCACCGAGTGCACGTTGCAGATGCAGACCACGCGGCTCTCGCGCTGCGCCGCCCAGGTGGCGATGCGCGCGCGTGCCGCGGCAGCGCTGACCACGTCGATGGGCGCCCCCAGCACGGGGCGCCGCTGGCGGCCTGCTTCGGCGCGCAGGGCAGGCTCCAAGGGCAGGGCCATCCGTCGGGGGTCAGCCGGCCGGGTTCTGCGCTGCGAACTCGGCGTAGGCGACGCGCAGTCCGTCTTCCAGTGGCGTGCGTGCCTGCCAGCCGGCGGCCTTCATCAGGCCCACGTCCATCAGCTTGCGCGGCGTGCCGTCGGGCTTGCTGGTGTCGTAGACGATGCCGCCGGCATAGCCCACCACCTTGGCCACCAGCGCCGCGAGTTCGGCGATGGTCACGTCTTCACCCACGCCGATGTTCACCAGCGGCGGCTCGAAGCGGCCCGTGACGCTCTCGTCGCTGCCCAGCAGCGCGGTGTAGCGCTCGTCGGGCAACTGCATCAGGTAGACGCAGGCGTCGGCCATGTCGTCGCTGAAGAGGAACTCGCGCCGCGGCGTGCCCGTGCCCCACACCGTGACCTGCGGCGCGCCATGGGCCTTGGCCTCGTGGAACTTGCGCAGCAGCGCCGGGATGACGTGGCTGTTGGTCGGGTGGTAGTTGTCGCCTGGGCCGTACAGGTTGGTGGGCATGGCCGCCAGGTACTTCGTGCCGTACTGCCGGTTGTAGCTCCAGCACATCTCCACACCGGCGATCTTTGCCAGCGCGTAGGGCCGGTTCGTCGGCTCCAGCGGGCCGGTGAGCAGGTCGCGCTCGCGCATGGGCTGCGGCGCCAGCTTCGGGTAGATGCAGCTGCTGCCCAGGAAGAGCAGGCGCTGCACGCCGCTGAGGTAGGCGCTGTGGATCACGTTCGTCTGGATGGCCAGGTTCTCGCGGATGAACTGCGCCGGGTAGCTGTTGTTGGCGACGATGCCGCCCACCTTGGCCGCCGCCAGGAACACGTATTCGGGTTGCTCCTTCTCGAAGAAGGCGCGCGTGGCGGCCTCGTCGGTGAGGTCGAGCTCGGCGTGCGTGCGCAGGATCAGGCCGGTGTGGCCGGCGGCCTGCAGCCGGCGCACGATGGCGCTGCCGACCAGGCCGCGGTGGCCGGCCACGTAGATGCGGGCATCTTTCTGCATCGGCCCGCTCACTCGTGGTGGTCGTAGGCCTGGAAGCCGGCCAGCTTCACGAGGCTGTCGCGCTTGGCGCTGGTGTAGTCGGCCTCCACCATCTCCTTCACCAGCTCGGGCAGCGTGGTCTTGGGCACCCAGCCGAGCTTGTCTTTGGCCTTGGTGGGGTCGCCCAGCAGCGTCTCCACCTCGGTGGGGCGGTAGTAGCGCGGGTCCACGCGCACGATCACCTCACCCGGCTTGCACTTGGCGCGGTTGCCCGCCACCTTCACCACGGTGGCGATCTCCTGGTCGCCTTCGCCGCTGAAGGCCAGCGTGATGCCGAGCTCGGCCGCCGCGAACTCGACGAACTGGCGCACGCTGTACTGCACGCCGGTGGCGATGACGAAGTCTTCAGCCACCTCTTGCTGCAGCATCAGCCACTGCATCTCGACGTAATCGCGCGCATGGCCCCAGTCGCGCAGGGCCGAGAGGTTGCCCAGGTACAGGCAGTCCTGCAGGCCAAGCGCGATGCGCGCGATGGCGCGCGTGATCTTGCGCGTGACAAAGGTCTCGCCGCGCAGCGGGCTCTCGTGGTTGAAGAGCACGCCGTTGCAGGCGTACATGCCGTAGGCCTCGCGGTAGTTCACCGTGATCCAGTAGGCGTACAGCTTGGCCACCGCGTAGGGGCTGCGCGGGTAGAAGGGCGTGGTCTCCTTCTGAGGGATCTCCTGCACCAGGCCGTAGAGCTCGGAGGTGCTGGCCTGGTAGAAGCGGGTCTTCTTCTGCAGGCCCAGGATGCGGATGGCCTCCAGCAGGCGCAGCGTGCCCAGGCCGTCGGCGTCGGCGGTGTACTCGGGCTGCTCGAAGCTCACCGCCACGTGGCTCATCGCGCCGAGGTTGTAGATCTCGTCGGGCTGCACCTCCTGCACGATGCGGATGAGGTTGGTGCTGTCGGTGAGATCGCCGTAGTGCAGCTTGAAGCGGGCGTTGTCGACGTGGGGGTCCTGGTAGAGGTGATCGACACGGTCGGTGTTGAACAGGGACGAGCGGCGCTTGATGCCGTGCACCTCGTAGCCCTTGGAGAGCAGCAACTCGGCGAGGTAGGCGCCGTCCTGGCCGGTGACGCCGGTGATGAGTGCGATCTTGGTCATGCGCGAGGACAGGGAGTGAGGCGGTGTGGGGCCCGGGGCGGGCCGCGAGAGGACGCGGGAAGATATCACCGCCAGCGCTTCGCGCATCTCGCGTTCGAAGGGGGTTCGGGGGTGATTGTCCGATTGGGGTTACATTAGCCCGGTAGATTTGAGCAAGACAGTTTTTTGAGACAGTGTTCGGTGTGCCCTGAACAGCCTTCACAGGCGATGCAGGTTTCGGCGGATTTCTTGATCGGTGATCTTCTTGGCCGCATCTGCACTGCGTCAGCGTGTGCTGCGCAGCAACCGTGAAAGGAAATTCAGCATGACTACGCAAACCGGCATCGTGAAGTGGTTCGACGACGGCAAGGGCTTCGGCTTCATCACCCCCGACGGTGGTGGCAAGGATCTCTTCGCCCACTTCAGCGAAATCCAGAGCACTGGCGGCTTCCGCAGCCTGGCCGAAGGCCAGAAAGTGGAATTCGAAGTGAAGCAAGGCCAGAAGGGCCCCCAGGCCGCTGGCATCAAGTCGATCTGATCGACCGGACCTCGGCCCCCTGAGAAACCGCAGCCTTGGCTGCGGTTTTTTCGTTTCAGGGCGCTGCTTTCCGCGTGTCAGCGCAAAGGGGGCAGGTCGGCCTGGGCCAACAGCGGCGCGGCCGCGTCCTTGGCCGCCAACAGCGCGGCTGCCACCCCGGGCGGCAGCGGCCACTGCACGCCGATGGCCGGGTCGTCGTAGCGGATGCTGCGCTCGCAGTCCTTGGCGTAGACGTCGGTGGTCTTGTAGAGGAAGTGCGTGTCGTCTTCCAATGAGACGAAGCCGTGCGCAAAACCCTCGGGCACCCAGAGCTGGCGCTTGTTCTCGGCGTTCAGCAGCACGCCGGTCCAGCGGCCGAAGTGGGGCGAGCCTGCGCGGATGTCCACCGCCACGTCAAAGGCGGCCCCCTTCACCACGCGCACCAGCTTGCCCTGCGCATGCGGAGGCAGCTGGTAGTGCAGGCCGCGCAGCACGCCAGCGTGGCTGCACGAGTGGTTGTCCTGCAAGAAGGCGCGGGGCGCCGGCAGGCCCAGGCCCGCCAGCGCGGCGTGGAAACGCGGTTCGTTGAAGCTCTCGCTGAACCAGCCGCGTTCGTCGGTGAAGACGGCCGGCTCGACGATGACGACGCCGGGCAGGTCGGTAGGGATGAGCTTCATCGTCAGAACACCTTCTCGCGCAGCACGCGCATGAGGTACTGGCCGTAGCTGTTCTTCAGCATCGGCGCGGCCAGCGCTTCGAGCTGCGCGGCGTCGATCCAGCCGCTGCGGTAGGCGATCTCTTCAGGGCAAGCCACCTTCAGGCCCTGGCGCTTCTCCAGCGTGGCGATGAACTGGCCGGCTTCCATCAGGCTGTCGTGGGTGCCGGTGTCCAGCCAGGCGTAGCCCCGGCCCATGATCTCCACGTCGAGCTGGCCTTGCTGCAGGTAGCGCTCGTTGACGGTGGTGATCTCGAGTTCGCCGCGTGCGCTGGGCTGGATGGACGCGGCGATGTCGCAGACCTGTGCGTCGTAGAAGTACAGGCCCGTGACGGCGTAGTTGCTCTTCGGGACCTTGGGCTTCTCCTCGATGCTCAGCGCACGCTTGTGGGCATCGAACTCCACCACGCCGTAACGCTCGGGGTCGTGCACGTGGTAGGCGAAGACGGTGGCGCCCTCGGTGCGCGCGTGGGCGCGCGCCAGCAGCGGGGCGAAGTCATGGCCGTAGAAGATGTTGTCGCCCAGCACCAGCGCGCTGGGGGCACCGGCCAGGAACTCGCGGCCCAGGATGAAGGCCTGCGCCAGGCCGTCGGGGCTGGGCTGCACGCAGTAGCTCAGCTGCATGCCCCAGCGGCTGCCGTCGCCCAGCAGCGCCTGGAAACGCGGCGTGTCCTGCGGCGTGCTGATGACCAGCACTTCGCGCATGCCGGCCAGCATCAAAGTGCTGAGCGGGTAGTAGACCATCGGCTTGTCGTACACCGGCAGCAGCTGTTTGCTGATGGCCAGCGTGGCCGGGTGCAGCCGGGTGCCGGAGCCGCCGGCCAGGATGATGCCCTTGCGTTGCATGAAGTCTCCTCAGGAGGCCGCGCGGGCGGCCCGCGGCATTCTCAGCGACCGCTGATCTCGGTCAGCATGCGGTCCACGCCTGCTTGCCAGTGCGGCAGGTGCAGGCCGAAGGCCGCCTTCAGGCGCGCGGTGGACAGGCGCGAATTCAACGGGCGCTGCGCCGGCGTGGGGTACTCGCTGGTGGGGATGGCGTGCACGGCTTCGGGCAGCGTCTTCAGCGCTTGCCCATGCGCGTGCGCCCAAGCGATGACGTGCCGCGCATAGCCGTGCCAGCTGGTCTCGCCGCCGGCCACGCAGTGGTAGGTGCCTGCCAACTCGGGGTCTGCCTGCAGGCGTTGCAAGGCCAGTGCCGTGACGTCTGCGAGCAGGTCGGCTCCGGTGGGCGCGCCGATCTGGTCGCTGATGACCTTCAGGCTCTCGCGCTCAGCCGCCAGGCGCAGCATGGTGCGGGCGAAGTTGCCGCCGCGCGCGGCGTACACCCAGCTCGTGCGCAGGATCAGGTGGGTGCAGCCGCTCTGGCGAACCAGTTCTTCACCCTCCAGCTTGGTGCGGCCGTAGACGCTGAGCGGCGCCGTGGGGGCGCTTTCGTCACGTGGCTCAGTGCCGCTGCCGTCGAAGACGTAGTCGGTGCTGTAGTGCACCAGCGTGGCACCCAGCGCGGCGGCTTCTTCGGCCACCACGCCGGGCGCGGTGGCGTTGAGCGCGCGTGCCAGCTCGGGCTCGCTCTCGGCCTTGTCCACGGCCGTGTGCGCCGCGGCGTTGACGATGATCTGCGGCCGCACCGCACGCACCAGCGCGCGCAGGCTCTCGGGTTGCGAGAAGTCGGCCTTCAGGTCGCCCGGGCTGTCGAAGTCACAGGCCACGACATCGCCCAGCGGCGCGAGGGAACGCTGCAGTTCCCAGCCGACCTGGCCGTTCTTGCCCAGCAGCAGGATGTTCATGTCAGCCCCTCTTCCGACGGGTACGCCGGACGATCCCCCGAGGGGATGCAGACCGGCTTGGGGCGGCCCGGCGCTCGGTCTGCGGCTTCATCGCGCGGCGTAGTTCTGCGAGAGCCAGTCGCGATAGCTGCCGCTTTGCACGTTGGCCACCCAGTCGGCATGCGCCAGGTACCACTGCACGGTCTTGCGGATGCCGGTGGCGAAGGTTTCCGCCGGGCGCCAGCCCAGTTCACGCTCGATCTTGCGCGCGTCGATGGCGTAGCGGCGGTCGTGGCCGGGGCGGTCTTTCACGTAGGTGATCAGGCGCGCGTAGGGGCCGGCCGGGTCGGGGCGCAACTCGTCGAGCAGGCCACAGACGATGTTCACGATGTCGATGTTGGCCTGCTCGTTCCAGCCACCGATGTTGTAGACCTCGCCGACGCGGCCGCCAGCCAGCACGGCTCGGATGGCGCTGCAGTGGTCGCCCACGTAGAGCCAGTCGCGGATCTGCCGGCCGTCGCCGTACACGGGCAGCGGCTTGCCGGCCAGCGCGTTGACGATCATCAGCGGGATCAGCTTCTCCGGGAAATGGTAGGGCCCGTAGTTGTTGCTGCAGTTGGTGGTGAGCACCGGCAGGCCGTAGGTGTGGTGCCAGGCGCGCACCAGGTGGTCGCTGGCGGCCTTGCTGGCGCTGTACGGGCTGTTGGGCTCGTAGGGGTGCGTTTCGGTGAAGGCCGGCGCGTCGGGCGCCAAGCTGCCGTAGACCTCGTCGGTGCTGACGTGGTGGAAGCGGAAAGCCGACTGCTCGTCACCCTGCAGCGCGTTCCAGTGCGCACGTGCCGCCTCCAGCAGCGTGAAGGTGCCCTCGACGTTGGTCTTCATGAAGGCGCCGGGGCCGTGGATGCTGCGGTCGACGTGGCTCTCGGCCGCGAAGTGCACGAGGGCGCGCGGCCGGTGCTCGGCCAGCAGGCGGTCGATCAGCGCGCGGTCGGTGATGTCGCCGTGCACGAACACATGGCGCGCATCGCCTTGCAGCGAGGCCAGGTTCTGCAGGTTGCCGGCGTAGGTGAGGGCGTCGAGGTTGACCACGCGCTCGTCGCTCTGGCCGAGCCAGTCCAGCACGAAGTTGCTGCCGATGAAGCCGGCACCGCCGGTGACGAGGAGGGTCACCTCGCCACCCTTCCGTAAGTGTCTTCAAACCGAACGATGTCGTCTTCGCCCAGGTAGCTGCCGCTCTGCACCTCGATGATCTCCAGCGGCACCTTGCCCGGGTTGGCCAGGCGGTGGGTCTGGCCGAGCGGGATGTAAGTGCTCTGGTTCTCGGTGAGCATGATCACCTTCTCGCCGTTGGTCACCTCGGCGGTGCCGCTGACCACGATCCAGTGCTCGGCGCGGTGGTGGTGCATCTGCAGGCTCAAGCTGGCGCCGGGCTTGACCATGATGCGCTTGACCTGGTGGCGCGGGCCGTGGTCGATGCTGTCGTACCAGCCCCAGGGGCGATGCACCTTGCGGTGCAGCACCTGCTCGCCGCGCTGCTCGCGGCCGAGCTGGTTGACGATGTTCTTGACGTCCTGGCTCTTCTCGCGGCTGGCCACGAGCACGGCGTCGGGTGTCTCCACCACCACCACGTCGTCCAGGCCCACCACGCTCACCAGCCGGCTGGTGGCGTGCACCAGCGTGTTGCGGCTGTCGCTGACCATCGCGTCGCCCACTTGCGCATTGCCGGCGGCGTCTTTCGGGGCCACCTGCCACACGGCTTCCCAGGCGCCGAGGTCGTTCCAGCCGGCGTCCAGGGCCTGCATGCGGATGTCGAGCACGCCGGGGCACTTCTCCATCACCGCGTAGTCCACCGATTCGCTGGGCACGGCCAGGAACTCGGCCTTGCCCGGGCGCACGAACTTGGCGTCGGTGCTGCGCACCGCCCAGGCCGCACGGCAGGCGCTGGCGATGTCGGGGCGGAACTTGTCCAGCGCCGCCATCCACACCGATGCCTTCAGCACGAACATGCCGGCATTCCAGAAGTAGGCGCCGCTGGCGACGTACTTCTCGGCGGTGGCCAGGTCGGGTTTCTCGACGAACTGCGCCACTCTCGCGCCACCAACTTGCGATTCAGCGCGGATGTAGCCATAGCCGGTTTCGGGCCGGTCGGGCGTGATGCCCAGCACCGTGATCGCGCCCTCGGCGGCCATGGCCACGGCGCTGCGCAGGGCGGCGGTGTAGGCCTCGCCATCGGTCACGGTCTGGTCGGCCGAGGCCACCACCAGCACGGGGTCGAGGCCACTTTCCAGCGCCTGCAGGGCGGCCAGCGTCACGGCCGGTGCGGTGTTGCGGCCGGCAGGCTCCAGCAGCACGGCGCCGGGCTCGCTCTTGAGCTCGCGCAACTGGTCCAGCACGAGGAAGCGGTGTTCCTCGTTGCCCACGATCACCGGCGACGACACCGCCAGCGCGTCGTTGGCCAGCCCGTCCAGCCGCGCCACGGCCTGCTGGAAGAGGCTGGTGTTGCCAGAGAGCACAAGGAACTGCTTCGGGAACCCGGCGCGCGACAGCGGCCACAGCCGCGTGCCCGAGCCACCAGCCATCACCACCGGTTGAACGTTGATCTTGCTCATGCTTCAAATCCTTGCGGGTTCATCGATTGCCAGCGCCAGCTGTCGGCGCACATGCGGTCCAGGCCGTGCCGGGCCTCCCAGCCCAGCAGTTCACGCGCGAGTGTGGGGTCGGCATAGCAGGCGGCCACGTCGCCGGGTCGGCGCGGTACCACCTCGTGCGCCAGATCGCGACCGCAGGCCCTTGCGTAGGCCTGCAGCACTTCCAGCACGCTGTAGCCGCGCCCGGTGCCCAGGTTCACCGTGAAGCTGCCGGGCGCTTGCAGCAGGCGGCGCAGCGCAGCCACGTGGCCTGCGGCGAGATCGTCGACGTGGATGTAGTCGCGCACGCCGGTGCCGTCGGGCGTGGGGTAGTCGTTGCCGAAGACCTGCAGGAAAGGGCGCCTGCCCACCGCCACCTGCGCCACGTAGGGCATGAGGTTGTTCGGGATGCCGCGCGGGTCTTCGCCGATGCGGCCGCTTTCGTGCGCACCCACGGGGTTGAAGTAGCGCAGGCAGCCCGTCTGCCAGGCTGGGTTGGCGGCACCCAGGTCGCGCAGGATGGTTTCGCCAATCAGCTTGGTCTGGCCGTAGGGGTTGGTGGCCGACAGCGGAAAGCTCTCGGTGATGGGCAGCGAAGCCGGGTCGCCGTAGACCGTGGCACTGCTGCTGAAGACGAAGCGGTGCACGCCGTGCTGCTGCATCACGCGGCACACGTTCAGCAGGCCGCCGATGTTGTTGGCGTAGTAGGCCAGCGGCTTCTGCGTCGATTCGCCCACGGCCTTGAAGGCCGCGAAGTGCACGGTGGCGTCGATGCGGTGGCGCTGGAAGACGGCCTCCAGCGCGGCAGCATCGCAGACATCAGCCCGCTCGAACACCGGGCGCGTGCCCGACAGTTCCTCCAGGCGTTTCAGCACCTCGGGCGAACTGTTGGAGAAATCGTCGACGCCGACGACGTCGAAACCGGCCTTCAGCAGGGCCAGCCAGGTGTGCGAGGCGATGTAGCCGGTGGCACCCGTCAGCAGAACGGCAGGTTTCATTGCAGCAGCAGTTGGGCAGAGCAGCCGAAGCTGCGCATGTCGAGATTGGTCACGAGTTCACCAACACCGCGGCGCTTCTCCTGGCCGTGGTCACAGGCCAGTTGCACATTGCGCAGCGGCGACCAGCGCACGCCGAGGTTGAAGTAGTCGATGTCGTCCTTGCCGCGCGCGGTCAGGGGCAGGAAGGGGTTCTCGGTCGTGCGCACCAGGTCGCGGCTGTGGCGCATGACCGAGGTGGTCACCGTGATCTTGCCCGTGGCGGCATAGTCGGCCTGCACGCGCCAGGTGCGGTTGCTGCGGCTGTAGTCGGCCGTGGCCGGCAGGAAGAAGACGGCCGTGGCGTAGCTGTCCTGGCCGGTGTCGCGCGTGAAGCTCGTCTGCACGAAGAGCTTGCCGGTGGGCTGCCACGACCACGAGGCGTTGCCGGTGACGCCCGAGAAGTCACGCCGTTCGTTGAGGTCGTAGCGCGTCTTGCCGCTGCTCAGGCGCAAGTCCAGAGAACTGGCGCCGGAGGGGCGGTAGGCCGCGGTCAGCTGCAGGTCGTCGCGCCTGAAGCGGTCGGCCTGGAAGCCCTCGGCCGTCACGCGGAACTGCGGGTAGCGCCCGCGCGATGCGCCCACCGCCACGCCCAGCAAGGTGATGCTGCTCGGGCGCCACTGCAGGCCCAGAGAAGCCGAGTCTTGCAGGAAGTTGCGGGACTGCACGTCGCGCCGGTCCAGCGAGTTCTTCACCTCGGTGCGACCGCCATTGAGTTCGAAGCTCCAGGTGGTCACCAGGCCCACCGAGACCCGCGTGTTGACGGCCCGCACGGTCTCCAGGTTCTTGTCGCCGAGAAAGCCGATCTCGAAGGGATTGAAGCGCTGCAGGCTGCGCGAGGCGTTGGCCGAGACCGAACCCGAGATGCGTTCGGCCGTCGACCAGTCGAGCCCGGCCCGGCCGCTGTAGCCGCGGTTGTTGAAGACGGTGTTGTTGTCGTAGCGGGTGTCCCGCAGGGCCACGTTGCCGTAGGCCCGCTGCCGCCCGAAGCGCTGGTCGAAGCCGGCCAGCAGCGAGGTGGTCGAGACGGTGTCTTCCTTCTCGAAGCCCGGCGGCGGGTTCTGGCCTATCGCAAGCTCCAGGACGTTGTCCTGCTGCGTGACGCTGTGCGAGCCGCCGATGAACCAGGGGCTGTTCTGCGCCGCTGCGCTGCCGCAGCACAAGGGCAGCACCAGCGCCAGCGCAGCGGCCAGCGGCGCGGGCGCGGAGGGGTGCTGATGTCGGCGGCAGGTCATCGGGGGTGGCGCTCCTGGCCTCGAAGGCCGTGGGGTCGTGGTGCACGCGGTGTCTCGGCTGGCAGCACGAGTCGGCGGGCCCGTCTTCTAGTAGGCGTTGCGGTCGAAGAACACCAGCTTGATGGTGCGCGCAATGATCTGCAGATCGAGCCCGAGCGACCAGTTGCGCAGGTATTCGAGATCGTATTCCACGCGGGCCTGCATCTTTTCGATGGTGTCGGTCTCGCCGCGGTGGCCGTGGATTTGTGCCCAGCCCGTGATGCCGGGCTTGACCTTGTGGCGCACCATGTAGGCCTTGATGAGCTGGCGGTACTGCTCGTTGTGCGCCACCGCATGCGGCCGCGGGCCGACGATGCTCATGCGGCCCTGCAGCACGTTGACGAACTGCGGCAGTTCGTCCAGCGAACTGCGGCGCAGGAAGGCACCGAAGGGCGTGATGCGCGGGTCGTCCTTGGTGGCCTGGGGCACCACCGCGCCGTTGTCCTGCGTGCGCATGCTGCGGAACTTGTAGACGATGATCTCCTCGCCATCCAGCCCGTTGCGCCGCTGGCGGAAGATGACCGGCCCGGGTGAACTGAGCTTCACGCCGATGGCGATCAGGCCCAGCAGCGGGGCGATCAGCACCAGGATCAAGGCTGACAGCACCACATCGGACAGGCGCTTGACCAGCCGGTTGGTGCCCGTGAAGGGCGTCTCGCACAAGCCCACCACGGGCACGCCGTTCATGTCCTGCAGCCGGCCCTGGATGATGCTGATG
Source organism: Rubrivivax rivuli (assembly GCF_004016505.1). Taxonomy (GTDB): domain Bacteria; phylum Pseudomonadota; class Gammaproteobacteria; order Burkholderiales; family Burkholderiaceae_C; genus Rubrivivax; species Rubrivivax rivuli. The sequence goes on from NZ_SACR01000005.1 coordinate 180,539, forward strand.
CCGAAGACATCGGGCACGAAGAACACGCTGGCCGTGGTGCCCTGCACCTCTTCCAGCAGTGCCACGATGCGCGGCTGGCTGCCCAGCGGCAGCGTGATGTAGACCTCGTGCACGCCGTGCTCGCGGATGTAGGGTGCCACCTGCTTGAGCGTGCCCAGGCGCAGGCCGGCGGCTTCGGGGTCGACGCGGTCGTCGGCGCGGTCGTCGAAATAGCCCATGAAGGCCAGGCCGATGTCGCCCCGGGCCTGGAAGGCGCGCGAGACCTTCACCCCCAGGGCACCGGCGCCCACCACCACGGCCGCTCGGCGGTTCTGCGGCTGCGCGGCGGCGCGGCGCAGGAGCTTGCGGCCGACGAAGAAAGCCACCCACTGCAGCGCCGGCGTGATCAGCCCCCACCACAACAGCACCTCGGGCTCGAACAGCCCCAGGCTTCGCGTGGCGTAGCCGCACAGGGCCAGGATGGAGAGCAGGCTGATCCACGACGTGCTGATGTCGACCGCGAAGTTCAGCGGCCGGTCCCAGAAACGGTTGCGGCCCGGAAAGGTCAGGGCGAAGACCAGCAGGCACAGCGTGAGGTCCGAGCGCCCGATCGGGATCTCGAACCAGGCCGACACGAGCAGGAAGACGACGACGGTGATCGTCGGCTCGAGGAAGGCCGCGACCAGCGATGTCACCGACTGCGGCGCGCTGTAGAAGGTTCTCTTGTAGCCTCGTTCTTCGAACATCGGGGGGCAGACAGGGAGGCCGGGGGCCGGGTGGCGCCGGGCCCGGGCGGGCCAGACTGGGGCCCTGGATGAAAGCAGGGGCCCCGGCGCCGCGCCAGCGGAACGCCATCCGTCAATCGTTGGATTCTGGCCCAAAGCCCCGGAGCCGCCCGGGCTGCGCCGGGGCCCGCGCCGCCCTGTGAACAGGGGGGCCTGCCTACAATCGCGCAATGCTTCACAGTCTGCAAGCGCTGCTCGCGCCCGCCCTCGTCGAACGGCTCACGCTGGTCTTCAACCACGTGCTCAGCGCCGAGAGCGTGGCCACCGACAAGTTGCGGCCGCACGCCGGCCGCACCCTCAGCCTGACGCTGGAGAACTGGCCCAGCCTGCTGCCGCCAGCGCCAGCCCTGGCTTGGCGCGTCACGCCGGCCGGCTTGCTGGAATGGTGCGGCCTCGAAGGCGCGCCCCAGGCCGACCTGCATGTGCGCCTGGATGCCTCCAACCCGGCGCTGCTGCTGGCCCGCACCGTGGGCGGCACGCCGCCGCCAGTGCAGATCGAAGGCGATGCGCAACTGGCCGGCGACGTGAACTGGTTGTTGCAGAACTTGCGATGGGATGTTGCAGCCGACCTGGAGCGCCTCTTCGGCGCCGGGCCGGCGCAGACCCTGCAGCAGGCCGGCACCAGCCTGGCCGCCGCCTTGCGCACCGGGCTGAAAAGCCTGGCCGAGCTCGGCCAGCGCCTGCGCTCGCGCGGCCCTTGAACCCCCGGCACCCGCAGCGATGAAGCAGTTCGGTCGGCTGGTGACCATCGTGGTCACCGTCCTGCGTTTCGGGCTCGACGAGGTCGCGCTCTCGGTCTTTCGCCAGCGCTGGGTGCGCGCGCTGGTGCGTATCGTCACCATCGGTCGCCGGCTCGACGCGCCGCGCGGCGAACGCCTGCGCCAGGGCCTGGAGCGCCTGGGCCCCATCTTCGTCAAGTTCGGCCAGGTGCTGTCCACCCGGCGCGACCTGATCCCGCTGGACGTGGCCGACCAGCTGGCGCGCCTGCAGGACCGCGTGCCGCCTTTCCCGGCGGCGGCTTCGCGCGCGCTGGTGGAAAAGGCCTTCAACCGCCGCATCGACGAGATCTTCGCCAGCTTCGAGGTCGAGCCCGTGGCCAGCGCCTCCATCGCGCAGGTGCACTTCGCGGTGCTGAAGGACGGCCGCGAGGTGGCCGTGAAGGTGCTGCGCCCGGGCATGCTCAAGGTCATCGACCAGGACCTCTCGCTGCTGCACCTGCTGGCGCGCTGGGTGGAGCGCCTCTCGCACGACGCGCGGCGCCTGAAGCTGCGCGAGGTGGTGGCCGAGTTCGACGGCCACCTGCACGACGAGCTCGACCTCGTGCGCGAGGCCGCCAACGCCAGCCAGCTGCGCACCAACATGAAGGGCCTGAATCTCGTGCTGGTGCCCGAGATGGTGTGGGAGCTGTGCACCGCCAGCGTGCTGGTGATGGAGCGCATGAAGGGCGTGCCCATCAGCCAGATCGAGCGCATCCGCGCCGCCGGGGTCGACATCCCCAAGCTCGCGCGCGATGGCGTCACGATCTTCTTCACCCAGGTCTTCCGCGACGGCTTCTTCCACGCCGACATGCACCCGGGCAACATCCAGGTCAGCCTGGACCCTTCCACCTTCGGCCGCTACATCGCGCTGGACTTCGGCATCGTCGGCACGCTCACCGACACCGACAAGGAATACCTGGCCTACAACTTCATTGCCTTCTTCAGACGGGATTACAAGCGAGTCGCCGAGTTGCACATCGAAAGCGGCTGGGTCCCGCGCGAGACGCGCGTGGATGCGCTGGAGGCCGCCATCCGCACCGTCTGCGAGCCGATGTTCGACCGCCCTCTGCGCGAGATCTCGCTGGGCCAGGTGCTGCTGCGGCTGTTCCAGACCTCGCGCCGCTTCAACGTGCAGATCCAGCCGCAGCTGGTGCTGCTGCAGAAGACGCTGCTGAACATCGAGGGCCTGGGCCGCGACCTCGACCCCGATCTCGACCTCTGGACGACGGCCAAGCCCTTCCTGGAGCGCTGGATGAACGAGCAGGTGGGCTGGCGCGGCCTGCTGCGCCGGCTGGAGCGCGAGGTGCCGGGCTACACCAAGCTGCTGCCGCAGCTGCCGCGCCTGGTGCACCAGGCCTTGCAGCACGCCGCCGACCCCACCGAAAACGCCACGCTGGCCGCCTTGCTGGCCGAGCAGCGCCGCACCAACCGCCTGCTGCAGACCGTGCTGTGGGCCGGTGCCGGCTTCGTGGCGGGTGCCCTGGTCGTGCGGCTTTTCACGCTCTGGCACGGCTGAACGGGCCGAGGCCCGGCGCCTGCCGGCCGTGGCCCGGCCGACTACAATTCGCCCCTTTTGAATCAACGGCTTAGCCATGCCCATCTACGCCTACCGCTGCAGCAGCTGCGGCCACGCGCAGGACGTGCTGCAGAAGATGTCGGACCCGGTGCTCACCGTGTGCCCGGCCTGTGGTGCGGCCACCTATGCCAAGCAAGTGACGGCCGCGGGCTTCCAGCTCAAGGGTTCGGGCTGGTACGTGACCGATTTCCGCGGCGGCAACAACGGCGCGGCCAAACCCGAGGCCAAGGCCGAGGGCGTGCCCGGCACCAGTGCGCCGGCCGTGGCCACCCCTGCGCCGGCGGCGGCCAGCACCGACAGCAAGCCGGCCGCTGCTCCCGCGGCTCCGGCCCCGGCACCGTCGTCCAGCAGCGGTTCGGCTGCCTGATGCCGCGCTGCCGCTTCACGCCCCCTCCCGCCGCCCCCGCCCGCAGGCCCACGCCTTGAAGAAATACCTCGTCGCCGGCTTGCTGGTGTGGCTGCCGCTGGCGGTCACCATCTGGCTGCTGTCGTGGCTGCTGGGTTCGCTCGACGGCCTGTTCGCGGCCGTGCTCTCGGCCAGCCAGGCGCTGCTGCCGGAATCGGCCCACGCCAGCCTGGAGCGCCTGCGCCACGTGCCGGGCCTGGGCGTGGTGGCGGTGCTGGCGGCGCTGCTGCTGACCGGCGTGTTCGCCGCCAACATCGTGGGCCAGTGGTGGCTGCGCCAGTACGACCGGCTGATGGGCAAGATTCCCATCGTCAAGAGCATCTACAACTCGGTCAAGCAGGTTTCCGACACGCTCTTCAGCAGCAACGGCAACGCCTTCCGCGAGGCGGTGCTGGTGCAGTACCCGCGCCAGGGCTCGTGGACCATCGCCTTCGTCACCGGCAAGCCCGGCGGCGAGGTGGCCGAACGCCTGCCGGGCGATTACGTCAGCGTCTACGTGCCGACCACGCCCAACCCGACCTCGGGCTTCTTCCTGATGATGCCGCGCTCCGACGTGCTGGAGCTGAAGATGAGCGTCGACGAGGCGCTGAAGTACGTCATCTCGATGGGTGTCGTGGGCCCGGGTGCCGAGCCGCTGCCGGCAGCCGGCACCGCCCGAAATTGACCGGGCTGGCACGGCCCGGCAGCCGGCCAGCCCTGACGGGCCGCACCGCAGCGCGGTGCCGCCGCCCGCACGAGCGCCAGCAAGCCTACTTGGACCCAAGCATTCCTTGAAATCTCCCGAATCTGGAGCGACAGCATGAGAACCACTTACTGCGGCCTCGTCAGCGAAACGCTGATGGACCAAACCGTCACGCTGATGGGCTGGGCCCATCGCCGCCGTGACCACGGCGGCGTCATCTTCATCGACCTGCGCGACCGCGAAGGCCTGGTGCAGATCGTCTGCGACCCCGACCGCGCCGACATGTTCAAGACCGCCGAAGGCGTGCGCAACGAGTTCTGCCTGAAGGTGGTGGGCAAGGTGCGTGCGCGCCCGGCCGGCACCGAAAACGCCGCGCTCACCAGCGGCAAGGTGGAAGTGCTGTGCCACGAGCTGGAAGTGCTGAACCCCAGCGTCACGCCGCCCTTCCCGCTGGACGACGACAACCTCAGCGAGACCGTGCGCCTGACGCACCGTGTGCTCGACCTGCGCCGCCCGCAGATGCAGAAGAACCTGATGCTGCGCTACCGCGTGGCCATCGAGGTGCGCAAGTTCCTCGACGAGCAGGGCTTCATCGACATCGAGACGCCCATGCTCACGAAGAGCACGCCCGAAGGCGCGCGCGACTACCTCGTGCCCAGCCGCGTGCACGACGGCATGTTCTTCGCGCTGCCGCAGAGCCCGCAGCTCTTCAAGCAGCTCTTGATGGTGGCCGGCTTCGATCGCTACTACCAAATCACCAAGTGCTTCCGCGACGAAGACCTGCGCGCCGACCGCCAGCCCGAGTTCACGCAGATCGATATCGAGACCAGCTTCCTCAACGAGGAGGAGATCCGCGCCATCACCGAGGCCATGATCCGCACCGTCTTCCGCAAGACGATGGGTCTGGAACTGCCGGTCTACGCGCAGATGACCTACGGCGAGGCCATGCACAAGTACGGCAGCGACAAGCCCGACCTGCGCGTGAAGCTGGAGTTCACCGAACTCACCGAGGTGATGAAGACGGTGGATTTCAAGGTCTTCAGCGGCCCGGCCACCACGCCGGGCGGCCGCGTGGTTGCGCTGCGCGTGCCCGGCGGTGGCGAGATGAGCCGCGGAGAGATCGACGCCTACACCGAGTTCGTGAAGATCTACGGCGCCAAGGGCCTGGCCTGGATCAAGGTGAACGATGCCGGCAAGGGCCGCGACGGCCTGCAGAGCCCCATCGTCAAGAACCTGCACGACGCGGCCATCGCCGAGGTCATCGCGCGCACCGGCGCGCGCAACGGCGACCTGATCTTCTTCGGCGCCGACAAGGCCAAGGTCGTCAACGACGCCATCGGCGCGCTGCGCATTAAGATCGGCCACAGCGAGTTCGGCCGCAACCACGGCCTCTTCGAAGACACCTGGAAGCCGCTGTGGGTGGTGGACTTCCCGATGTTCGAGTACGACGACGACAGCAAGCGCTGGAACGCCGTGCATCACCCCTTCACGGCGCCGAAGGACGGCCACGACGAGCTGATGAAGACCGACCCTGGCGCCTGCATCGCCAAGGCCTACGACATGGTGCTCAACGGCTGGGAGATCGGCGGCGGCAGCGTGCGCATCCACCGCGCCGACGTGCAGGCCCGCGTGTTCGAGGCGCTGAACATCACGCCCGAAGAGCAGAAGGTGAAGTTCGGCTTCCTGCTCGACGCGCTGCAGTACGGCGCGCCGCCGCACGGCGGCCTGGCCTTCGGCCTGGACCGCATCGCCACGCTGATGACGGGCGCCGAGAGCATCCGCGACGTGATCGCCTTCCCGAAGACGCAGCGCGCGCAGTGCCTGCTGACCGGGGCGCCGAGCTTCGTGGACGAGGCGCAGCTGCGCGAACTGCACATCCGCCTGCGCAACCCCACGCCTGCGGCCTGAGCGGTGGGGGCATCGCCCCCTGCTGCAGAATGAAAGGGCGCCCTGTGGCGCCCTTTTTTGCGCCCCTTCTCTCATTCCAGGTGCCCCCCCCTTGAACCAGCCCCGCCCGCCCAAGATCCCGCGCTCGGTGCTGGTGCTCATCCACAGCCCGGCGCTGGAGGTGCTGCTGATCGAGCGCGCCGACCGCCCGGGCTACTGGCAAAGCGTCACCGGCAGCCTCGATGCCGAAGACGAGCCGCTGGACGCCACCGCACGGCGCGAGGTGCTGGAGGAAACCGGCATCGACATCGATGCCGTGGGCGGCGTGCTCACCGATTGGCATCAAGAGAACGTCTACGAGATCTTCCACACCTGGCGCCACCGCTACGCGCCGGGTGTCACGCACAACACCGAGCACGTGTTCAGCCTGTGCGTGCCGCGCAGCACGCCCGTGGTGCTGGCCCCGCGTGAGCACCTGGCGCACGCCTGGCTGCCTTGGGACGAAGCCGCCGCGCGGTGTTTCTCGCCCAGCAATGCCGAGGCCTTGCGCCAACTGCCGCAACGCGTGGCGGGCCGCGCGGCATGAAGCTCAAGCCGCTGCAGTCATCCTTGCTGCCGGCGGCCGTGCCGCACGACGGCGGCACCTTGCGCGTGGCCACCTACAACATCCACAAGGGCGTGCGCGGCCTGGGCCCGCGCAAGCGGCTGGAGATCCACAACCTCGGCCAGGCCATGGAGGCCTTCGACGCCGACCTGATCTTCCTGCAGGAGGTGCGTGCCTTCCACACGCGCGAGGCGCGGCGCTTCGACCGCACGCATTTCGGCTGGCCCGAAGAAGGCCAGGCCGAGTTCCTGGCGCCCGAAGGCTACGAGGCCGCCTACCGCAGCAACGCCATCACGCGGCACGGCGAGCATGGCAACGCGCTGCTCTCGCGCTGGCCCATGGGTGACGTGGGCCACCACGATGTCAGCGACCACCGCTTCGAGCAGCGCGGCCTGCTGCACGTGCCCGTGGCCTGGGCGGGCGGCACGGTGCACGCGGTGGTGGTGCACTTCGGACTGGTGCACCGCAGCCGCGTGCGCCAGGTGCAGCGGCTGGCGCGTTTCATCGAGGCCGAGGTGCCGGCCGGCGAGATGCTGGTGGTGGCCGGTGACTTCAACGATTGGGGCGAACGGCTCGACGGTCCCATGGCCGAGCTGGGGCTGCACCGCGCCAGCGCCCCGGGTGCGCGCCGGGGCGACAGCCTGACCTTCCCCTCGCTGGCCCCCGTGTTCGGGCTCGACCGCTTCTACCTGCGCGGCCTGGCCTGCCGCTCGATGCTGGTGCCGCGCGGCAGCAACTGGGCGCGCATGTCCGACCACCTGCCCTTGGTGGCCGAGCTCATGGCCGCGCCGGGGGTGGCTGGCTGATGCCCGGCCTGGACCTCGGCCGCCTGCGCAGCTGGACGGTGGTGCCGGCGCCGCGTTTTGCCGGCGGCAACCGGGTCGAGCTGCTGCAGGGCGGTGACGCGCTCTTCCCGCGCATGCGCCAGGCCATCGCCGCGGCACAGCGCGAGGTCTGGCTGGCCACCTACATCTTCCACGACGACCCCGCCGCCACCGCGCTGGCCGTGGCGCTGAAAGAGGCCGCCGGCCGCGGCGTGGCCGTGCACGTGGTGGTGGACGGTTTCGGCAGCATCAAGACCCTGGAAGGCGTGCGCGCGCTGTTTGCCGACAGCGGCGTGAAGCTGGAGGTCTTCCGCCCGCTCGACCGCTGGTACAGCTGGCTGCAGCCCGGCCAGCTGCGTCGCCTGCACCAGAAACTGTGCGTGTGCGACGACAGCACGGCCTTCGTCGGCGGCATCAACCTCATCGACGACCGCCACGACATGAACCACGGCTGGACCGACACGCCGCGGCTCGACTACGCCGTGCAGGTGCAGGGCCCGCTGGTGGCCCAGGTGCACGCCACCACGCGCGCGATGTGGGCCCGCGCCCACCTGTGGCGCGATTGGCGCGACGAGGTGCGCGCGCTGGCCCGCGGCGGCCGGCCGGTGAAGGACGCCGTGAGCCTGGTGCGCCAGCTGCGCGCGCGCAGCCCCGAAGGCCAGGCCGCCGCTGCCGAGGCCGCGCGCGACCCCGCGCCCATGCGCGCTGCCTTCTTGGTGCGCGACAACCTGCGCCAGCGCCGCATCATCGAACGCAGCTATGTCGAGGCCATCCGCCGCGCCCAGCACCGCGTGGAGCTGGCCGTGCCCTACTTCTACCCGGGCCGCGCCTTCCGCCGCGCGCTGCGCCACGCGGCGCGGCGCGGCGTGCAGGTGCGGCTGCTGCTGCAAGGCAAGGTGGACTACCGCATCGCCGCACTCGCCGCGCGCGCGCTCTACGACGAGCTGCGTGCCAACGGCGTGCGCATCTTCGAGTACACGCCCGCCTTCCTGCACGCCAAGGTGGCCGTGGTCGACGACGACTGGGCCACGGTGGGCAGCAGCAACATCGACCCCTTGAGCCTGCTGCTGAACCTGGAAGCCAACGTGGTGGTGCGCGACGCCGAGTTCGCGGCCAGCCTGCGCGCCAGCCTGGAGCGGGCCTTGGCGCTGTCGCTCGAAGTGAGTGGCGTGCCCGAACGCACCGGCTGGCGCCGCTGGCTGCACCGCGGCGCGGTGGCCTGGGCGGCCAACCTCTACCTGCGCGTGGCGGGCATCACCGGCCGGTATTGAGGGCGCGGCACCCGGCTCGGGTGCTCGACAAGTGGCGCGCCGCGGCCCATGCTGGCGGCACACGCACAACACCCCAGGAGGGATGCCCCATGGCTGTCGTCCATCACTTCGCACGCCGTGGCTTGCTCGGCGCGGCCCTGGCCCTCGGCATCGGTGCCGGCGTGGCGCCTGCCGCGCTGGCCCAGGCCCCGGCCTACACCATCATCGACCTCGGCGTGGTGGGCGGCAGCACCGCCTCGCAGGCCTTCGGCATGTCCACCGACGGCCGCGCGGTGGTGGGCCGTTCGCTGGGCAACCCCACCAGCGCCACGCTGTGGACGGCCGCTGGCGGCCTGCAGGCCTTGCCCAACCTCGCCGGCCGCAACTTCGCGGTGGCCAACGACGTCAACAACGCCGGGCTGGCCGTGGGCAGCAGCACCACCACCGCCTTCGGCGCGGGTGCGTTGCCGGTGGTGTGGAACAACGGGGTGCTGAGCGCGCTCACCATGCCCAGCGGCTACACCGTGGGCCAGGCCAACGGCGTGAACGCCGCGGGCGTGGTGGTGGGCGCGGTGGGCTCGGGCGTGGGCCAGCGCGGGGCGATCTACAACAGCAGCGGCGTCGGCAGCGTCATCACCGCCACCACGGCCAACGGCAGCTACATGACGGTGGCCTTCGGCATCAACGACGCCGGCCTCGTGGTGGGCACGGGCATCGACCCGGCCAACGCCGCCGTGAACGTGGGCATGGTCTATGACAGCGTCAGCGGCGTGATGCGCAGCGTGGGCGCGCTGCCCGCGGCCAACGGCGCCTTGAACTTCGGCGTGGGCAATGGGGGCCACGTGGTGGGCAGCAGCATGTTCAACCAAGGCGCGGGCCAGCCCTTCGTGTGGACGGCCAGCGGTGGCATGACGGCCATCCCGCTGCCCGCCGGCACCAGCCAGGCCAGCGCGCGCGGCGTCAACAGCAGCGGCTGGGTGGTGGGCACGGCCAGCAGCGCCTTCGCGGTGCCCTTCCTCTATGCCGATGGCAGCACCTACACGCTGCAGAGCCTGCTGCCGGCCAACTCGGGCTGGGACATCAGCACCAACACCAGCAGCTCGGCGCTGGCCATCGCCGACGACGGCAGCATCGCCGGCACCGCGGTCTACAACGGGCAGGTGCGCGCCTACCTGATGACGCCGGTGCCCGAGCCCGCCAGCGCGCTGCTGCTGCTGGCCGGGCTGCTGGCCGGCGCGGTGTGGCGCGGCCGGTTACGCTCGGCGCATGCCCGCACCTGAAGCACCGGCACGCCCTGCCCGCCGGGCCCCGCGCCCCCGCCCACCGCGCCGTGGGCGCGAGGCCACCATCGATCTGGCCCTGCAGGGCGGCGGCTCGCACGGCGCCTTCACCTGGGGCGTGCTCGACCGGCTGCTGGAAGACGAGAGCCTCGGTGTCGATGGCGTCTCCGGCACCAGCGCCGGTGCGCTGAACGCCGCGGTGCTGGCCACCGGCTGGGCCGAGGGCGGCCGGGCCGGTGCGCGCGCCGCACTGGCCGCCTTCTGGCACGACGTGGCCACACCGGCCGGCAGCGCCTGTTTCGGTGGCGCCGCGGGCGCTTCCTCCTTGGCGCCTCCCGGGCTGGCGGCCTACAACCTCGACTGGAACCCGTTCTACGTCATCAGCCAGCAATGGTTGAAGCTCTTCAGCCCCTACCAGTTCAACCCGCTGGGCAAGGACCCGCTGCGCGCCATCGTGCAGCGCCACGTGCGGCCGGCGGCGCTGCGCGAGGGGCCGCTGTCGGTTTTCGTCACCGCCACCTCGGTGCGCACCGGGCAGCCGCGTGTCTTCGGGCGCGAGGCCCTGGGCAGCGACATCGGCCTCGATGCGCTGCTGGCCAGCGCCTGCCTGCCGCAGCTCTTCCGCGCGGTGCAGATTGAGGGCGAGGCCTACTGGGACGGCGGCTACAGCGGCAACCCCGCGCTCTGGCCATTGATCTATGAAACGCCCACGCTCGACGTGCTGCTGGTGAAGATCAACCCGCTGTTGCGCGAGGGCGTGCCCGACACGCCGGCGGAAATCGCCGACCGCGTCAACGAGATCACCTTCAACGCCGGGCTGGTGGGCGAGCTGCGCGCCATCGGTTTCGTGCAGCGCCTGGTGGCCGAGGGCCGGCTTGAACCGGGGCGCTACAAGGGCCTGCGCCTACACATGGTGGCCGACGACGAAGGCCTGGCGCCGCTGCACCCCTCGAGCAAGCTCAACACCGAGCGCAGCTTCCTGGAGGCGCTGCACCGCCTGGGGCGCGCCGCCGCCGAGCGCTGGCTCACCGCCCACCGCCGCGATGTCGGCCAGCGCTCGACCCTGGACCTCAGCACCTTCCTCGCCCCGCGCCGTGGCTGAAGACCTCATCGTGCAGCGGCCCGAGGGCCTCTACTGCCCGGCCGGCGATTTCCACATCGACCCCTGGCGCCCGGTGGCGCGTGCCGTCATCACCCACGCGCACGCCGACCACGCGCGCCGCGGCCACGGCGCCTACCTGGCCACGGCCATCAGCGAAGGTGTGCTGCGTTCGCGCTTGGGGCCGATCACGCTGCAGGGCCTGGCTTATGGCGAGGCGGTGCTCATCAACGGCGTGCGTGTCTCGCTGCACCCGGCCGGGCACGTGCTGGGCTCGGCGCAGGTGCGGGTGGAGCACGCCGGCCAGGTGTGGGTGGCCTCGGGCGACTACTTCACCAGCGGCCACACCCACGACACCAACACCACCTGCGTGCCCTTCGAGCCGGTGCGCTGCCATTGCTTCATCACCGAGAGCACCTTCGGCCTGCCGATCTACCGCTGGCGCCCGCAGGCCGAGCTGATGGCCGAGATCAACGCCTGGTGGGCCGCCAACGCCGCCGCCGGCCGTGCCAGCCTGCTGCTGGGCTACAGCTTCGGCAAGGCGCAGCGCCTGCTGGCGGGGGTGGACGCTTCCATCGGCCCCATCGTCGTGCACGGCGCGGTGGAGCCGCTGAACGAGGCCTACCGTGCCGCCGGCGTGGCGCTGCCGCCCACGTTGCGGCTGGAAGCGGTGAAGGACAAGGCCCTGCTGCAGCGCGCGCTGGTGGTCGCACCCCCGGCCGTGCTGGGCAGCGCCTGGGCGCGCAAGCTCGGCGAGCACAGCGACGCCTTCGCCAGCGGCTGGATGCAGCTGCGCGGCGCAAGGCGCCGCCAGGGCGTGGACCGAGGTTTCGTGCTCTCAGACCACGCCGACTGGCCCGGCCTGCAGCAGGCCATCGCCGCCACGGGCGCCAGCCGCGTGATCGTCACGCATGGCTACGAAGCCGTGATGGTGCGCTGGTTGCAGCAGCAAGGGCTGGAAGCGGGCAGCTTCCGCACCGAGTTCGGCGCCGACGATGGCGAGGCGCCGGCCATGCTGGCGGCGCCTGTTGCCGCCAGCGAAGCGGCAGATCAGTCGTTCGCCGGCTGACCTACGAGCTGCACGTCCAGGCGCGGTTCTTTCACCTTCGCATCGGTGCGGCTCTCCACGAAGATGCGCTTCGGGTCGACACCGCGGTCGCTGAGGTACTTGCGCAGCGCCTGCAGCCGCGCCGGCGTCAGGTCGCGTTCACCTGCGTGGCCGGTGCCGTCGATGTTCCACGGGCCCACGGGGATGAGCAGCGCCACTTCCACCTGCAGGCCCAGGGCATTGACGATGAGGTCGGTGAGCTGGGCCTTGGCGCTGTCGGTGAGCTGGTCGCCCTTGAACAGGCCCTTGGCCGGGAGGGAGACCGTGCGCGACTTGTCCTTCTGCTCCACCAGCTGACTTGGCGGCGGCTTCACCACGGGCTGGTCGCCAGGGGCGGCACGCGCTGCAGTGGCGGCCACCGTGGCCAGCGTGGCACCCAGCAGCAGGGCCAGCGTCAGGCGCAGCGCCGGCTGTGGCAGGGCCAGGGGCTTGGAACGCGGAACAGCGGGCTGTCTCATGGGGCTCCCTTCGAGGACGTCGGTGCATTGTGCCTGTGCGGGCCGAACGCGGCGCGGTGTGCATGATGCCGACATGCGCCGTTTTGCCGAGCTTTACCAGGCCCTGGACGCCAGCACCGCCACCCAAGACAAGGTGGGGGCCCTGCGCGCCTATTTCCAGAGTGCGCCGCCGGCCGATGCCGCGTGGGCGGTGTACTTCCTGGCCGGCGGCAAGCCGCGCCAGGTGGTGCCCACGGCGCTGCTGCGCGAACTGGCCTGCCAGCAGGCCGGCATCGACGACTGGCTCTTCGAGGCCTGCTACCAGGCCGTGGGCGACCTGGCCGAGACCATCGCCCATGTGCTGCCACCCGCGGCGCCCGGCGCACCGGCCAATGACGCGGGCCTGGCGCACTGGGTGGAAGAGCGGCTGCTGCCCCTGCGCGGGCTGGCGCCGGCCGAGCAGGGTGCGCGCTTGGCCGCGGCCTGGCAGCAGCTGGACGCGGCGGGGCGCTTCCTGCTCGTCAAGCTGATTGGCGGCGGCTTCCGCGTGGGGGTGAGCAAGCTGCTGGTGCAGCGTGCGCTGGGCGAGGTGGCAGGTCTCGACGCCAAGCTGATGGCACAGCGCCTGGTGGGCTGGACCGAGGCCCGCCGCACGCCGAGCGCCGAGCGTTACCTGGCGCTGCTGGCGCCGCCGGGCACGCAGGCTGCGCCCGATGGCCAGCCCTATCCCTTCTTCCTGGCCCACGCGCTGCAGGCCGAGCTGGCCGATTTCGACACCCAGCTCGGGCCGCCGGCCGATTGGCTGGTGGAGTGGAAGTACGACGGCATCCGCGCCCAGGTGGTCAAGCGCGGGGGGCAGGTGTGGATCTGGTCGCGCGGCGAAGAGCTGGTCACCGAACGTTTCCCCGAGGTGGTGGCTGCGGCTGCGGCCTGGCCCGACGGCACGGTGCTCGACGGCGAGTTGCTGGTGTGGCCGGCCGGCGCCGCACAGCCGGCCTCGTTCGCGCAGCTGCAGCCGCGCATCACACGCAAGACGCTGCCCAAGAAGCTGCTGGCCGACGCCCCCGTGGTGCTGCTGGCCTACGACCTGCTGGAGGCCGATGGGCAAGACCAGCGTGAACGCCCGCAGCACGAACGCCGCGCCGCACTGCTGGCGCTGGCCGCGGCCTTGCCGGCCGAGGCGCCTTTGCGCGTGTCGCCCGAAGTCACGGCTGACAGTTGGCCCGCGCTGGCCGCGTTGCGCGAAGGCGCGCGCGAACGCGGCGTCGAAGGTTTCATGCTCAAGCAGCGCCGCAGCGCCTACGGCAGCGGCCGCACCAAGAGCGAGGGCACCTGGTGGAAGTGGAAGCTGGCACCGCTGGCGGTGGACGCCGTGCTGGTCTACGCCCAGGCCGGCCACGGCCGCCGCGCGAGCGTCTATACCGACTACACCTTCGCGGTGTGGAGCCGCGCGCCGGCCGACGCCGACGAGGCCCGCGCCGTGGTGGAGGCCATCGCGCGCAAGGAGCCCGCGCCGCCGCGCGACAGCCCGGCGCTGCAGCTGCTGCCCTTCGCCAAGGCCTACTCGGGCCTGAGCGACGCCGAGTTCGCCGCCGTCGACCGCGTGATCCGCGCCACCACGCTGGAGAAGTTCGGCCCCGTGCGCAGCGTGGTGCCCAGCCTCGTCTTCGAGATCGGCTTCGAGGGCCTGCAGCGCAGCCCGCGCCACAAGAGCGGCGTGGCGGTGCGCTTCCCGCGCATGCTGCGGCTGCGGCCCGACAAGCCGCTGCACGAGGCCGACACCCTGGCCACGCTGCTGGCCCTCAACCCGGCCGCCTGAGCGCGATACAGTGGATCGGCGCGGGGGCAGGGTGTCGCCGCGAGACAGGGAGACCACAAGCATGAAGACGATGTTGCGGCGCACGGCCGCCTTGCTGGGCGCGCTGCTGCTGGCCGCCAGCGCCCAGGCCCAGATCAGCGACAGCCAGGCCGAGGCGCTGATGCGCCTGTCGGGCCAGTGGGCGCAGCTGGAATCGCTGAGCGAACAGATGCGCAGCGGCCTGCTCGAAGGCCTGGGCAAGGACACGAACCCGCCCTCCGAGGCCTTGCAGGCCAAGGTGAAGGCCGCGGCCGCGCAGGCCTTCACGGTGGAGCGTGCGCGCCAGCTGGCGCAGCGCAGCGTGGCCGAGAACACCCGCACCGAGCACCTGGCCGCGCTGATGCGCTGGTACGAAAGCCCGGTGGCGCGCCGCATCACCCAAGCCGAGGTGGAAGACACCGCCCGGGCCGACAATGACATGAAGGCGCGCACCCAGCGCGGCATGGCGCTGGTGCAGGCGGCCTCGCCGAAGCGCCAGCAGCTGCTGGTGCGACTGGTGGAGGTGACGCGCGCGCCGCGGGCCGGCGCCGACATCATCATCAGCCTGGGCGTGCAGCTGCCGCTGGCGCTGGCCCGCCTGGTGCCGCCGCCGCAGCCCATCGAAGAGGCCCAGCTGCGCGCCACGCTGGAAGACCAGCGGGCCCAGCTCACGCAGGCCTTCGAGATCATCACGCTGGCGGGCTTCGCCATCGCCTACCAGGGCTTGCCCGACGACGCGCTGGAGGCCTATGCCAAGTTCATGGCCACCTCGGCCGGCGAACACTTCAACGATGTCGGCGTGGCGGCGCTGGAAGCGGCCATGCTCGGCTCGGTGGCGGCGCTGAAGCCCTGAGGCGCCGGGGGCGCGCCCCGAAGGCCGGAACTGAGGGCGTTCCGGCCTGCTGATCGGGGTCAAGGCGGGCGCGGTGCTGCCTAGCATCGCAAGGAAGCCCATAAAGAGGAGCCGCATGGACTCCAGCCTTGCCCCCACCCCTGCCGCCGCCGCTGCGCCGGCACTGACGCTCTACGTGCCCGACCCGCACGAGGAGCTGCTGCATGCCGCGCGCCAGGGCACGCTGCCCCTGCCCGAACTGCTGCAGCAGGCCAATGCGCTGCAGGCCGCCAGCAAGCCGGAAGCCGCCGCCGCGCTCTACGACGCCTGGCTGGCCCACGGCCAGGGTGCGCTGCGCCACATCGCCGCCTTCAACTGGGGCGCGGTGCTGTCGCAGCTGGGCCGCAGCGAGCAGGCCGAATCCGCCTACCGCATGGCCTTGCAGTCGCTGCCCGGCTTCGCCCCCGCGCACCTGAACCTGGGCCACCTGTGCGAGCGCCGCGGCGACGTGGAAGCCGCGCTGGCGAACTGGCGTGCCGTGTTCGAGGCCACGCCCGCGCCGCCGCAGGAGCACCTGCTGCACGCCCTGAACAACAGCGCGCGGCTGCTGGAAGTGCAGCGCCGCTACCCCGAGGCCGAGGCGCTGATGCGCCGCAGCCTAGAGATCAAGGCCGAGCAGAACGACGTCATCCAGCATTACGTGCACATCCGCCAGAAGCAGTGCGCCTGGCCGCACTACCTGCCGGTGGGTGCCGTCACGCCGAACCAGCTGCTGATGGGCACCTCGCTGCTGGCCACCATGGGCCTGAGCGACGACCCGGCGCTGCAACTGCTGAGCAGCGTGCGTTTCGTGCACGAAAAGGTGCCCAAACCCCCGGCCGTGCCGCTGCACAGGCAGACGCCGCCGCGCACCGGCAAGATCAAGGTGGGCTACCTCAGCGGCGACCTGCACATGCACGCCGTGGGCCTGCTGACGCCCGAGCTCTTCGAGCTGCACGACCGCAGCCGCTTCGAGGTGTGGGCCTTCTGCTGGACGCCCGAGTCGGCCCAGCCCGTCTTCCAGCGCCAGCGCCAGCGCATCCTGAAGGCCATGGACCACGTGGTGCGCCTGGGCGGTGTGGACGACAACACCGCGGCCAAGCTCATCGCGCAGGCCGGCATCGACGTGCTGGTGGACCTGCAGGGGCTCACGGCCGGCGCGCGCCCGGCCATCCTGGGCCACCGCGCCGCCCCCGTGCAGGTGAGCTACCTCGGTCTGCCCGGCACCAGCGCGCTGCCGGGCGTGGACTGGATGCTGGCCGACCGTTTCGTGATGCCGCCCGAGCTGCTGCCCTACTGCACCGAGAAGCCCATCTACCTGCCGCACTGCTACCAGGTGAGTGACCGCCAGCGCGAGGTGGCGCCCATGCCCACGCGCGCGCAGTACGGGCTGCCGGAAGACGCCTTCGTCTTTGCCAGCTTCAACAACAACCACAAGTTCACGCCCGAGATGTTCGGCGCCTGGATGCGCATCCTGGCGCAGGTGCCGAACAGCCTGCTCTGGCTGCTGGCCGACAACGACACCGCGCGCGCCAACATGCAGGCCGCCGCCGCGGCCGCGGGCCTGGCGCCCGAGCGCCTGCACTTCGCGCCGCGCGTGGCACCGGCCGAGTACCTGGCGCGCTTCCAGCTCATCGACCTGATGCTGGACACCTTCCCCTTCAACGCCGGCACCACGGCGAGCGATGCGCTGTGGATGGGCACGCCCATGGTCACGCGCGCCGGCCGCACCTACATCAGCCGCATGGCCGGCAGCCTGCTGAACGCCATCGGCCTGCCCGACCTCGTCACCGAGAACCTGGCCGACTACGAGAAGCTCGCCGTCACGCTGGGCCGCAACCCGGCGCGCGTGAAGTCCATCCGTCGTTACCTCCATGAGCACGGCCGCAGCAGCCCGCTCTTCGACCTGCCGCAGATCGTGCGCGACATCGAGACCGAGTTCGAGCGCCTGGCGCTCGCGGCACGCACCCCATGATGGCGATGAACCGCCCGGCCTGACCCGCGATGGACGAGCACAGCGCAGCACTGGCTGGCGGCCCTGCGCCGCCGGCAGCGGTCTCGGGGGTCGACCTCGAGAACGACGCGCTCGCGCACGCGCTCTCGTGGCTGACGCGCCACCACGGGCGTGAACGCACGCCCGAATCGCTGCTGGCGCAGATGCCGGTGGCCAGCCGCCTGGGGCCCGATGAGGCTGTGCGCGCTCTGCGCGAGGCCGGCTACAGCGCCGGCGTCATACAGCGCCCGGTGGCCGAGCTGCACGAGCTGCTGCTGCCCGCCGTGCTGCTGCTGCAGGGCGGCGACGCCTGCGTGGTGGTGGCGCGCCACCCCGACGGCGTGTACGACATCGTCATGCCCGGCCGCCAGCACCACGCCTGCACGGCCACGCTGGAAGAACTGCAATCCGAGTACACCGGCTTCGCGCTCGTCTGCACGCCCGTGCCGCAAAGCGCCAGCGCGCAGGGCACGGGCCAGGTGCCGCTGCTGGCGGCACAAGGCAGCCACTGGCTCTGGGGCACGCTGCGGCGCTTTGTGCCCTACTACCGTGGCGCGCTCATCGCCGCCATGCTCAGCAACGTGCTGATGCTGGTGACGGGCCTGGCCACCAGCGTCATCTACGACAAGGTGATTCCGCACCAGGCCTACGTCACGCTGTGGGCGATTGCGGCCGGCTGCGCCCTGGCGCTGGGCTTCGACATGATGGCGCGGCAGCTGCGTGCCTATCTCATCGACATGGCCGGCCGCAAGACCGACCTCATCATCGGCAGCCTGCTCTTCCGCCAGACGCTGGCGCTGCGCATGGAGAACCGGCCGGCCTCGGCCGGCGCCTACGCGCACATCATTGCCCAGGTGGAGATGATGCGCGACTTCTTCGCCTCGGCCACGCTGAGCGCGGTGTCGGACCTGCCCTTCATCCTGATCTTCGTGGCCATGGTCTTCGTCATCGGCGGGCCGCTGGGCTGGGTGCTGGTGATCGCGATCCCCATCCTGGTGATCGTCTCCATCGCCATCCAGAACTCGCTGCGCCGCGCGATGAACGCCAACATGCAGCAGCAGGCCGACCTGCACGGCGTGGTGGTGGAAGCCGTGGACGGCATGGAAGACCTCAAGGCCGCGGGCGCGCAAGGCCGCTTCCTGCGGCGCTACGAAGAAGCCACCGCGGCCGCAGCGGCTGCCGCGCTGAAGTCACGCAGCATCACCAGCTGGACAATGAACCTCTCGGGCATCGCGCAGCAGCTGGTGACGATGATCATGCTGGTCTGGGGGGTCTACCTGATCGACGCCCAGGTCATCACCGGCGGCGCGCTCTTCGGCGCGGTGATGCTGGCCTCGCGTGCGGTGGCGCCGCTGGCCAGCGTGACGAGCCTGGCCACGCGCTACCAGGGCGCACGCGCGGCGATGAATTCGCTGAACCACGTGATGCAGCAGCCGGTGGACCGCGAGCCCGGCAAGACCTACGTGCCGCGGCGTGAACTCAGTGGCCGGCTGGGCCTGCACGAGGTGGGCTTCGCCTACCCCGTGCCCGCCAGCGTGGCCGGTGCCGTGGCCGGCGGTGAAGGCCCGAAGGTGCTGAAGGGCGTGACGCTGAAGTTCGAGCCGGGCGAGCGCGTGGCCATCCTCGGCCGCATCGGCAGCGGCAAGAGCACGGTGCTGCGCCTGCTGGCGGGGCTCTACCAGCCCACCGAAGGTTATGTGGATGTCGACGGCATCGACCTGCGCCAGATCGACCCCGCCGACTACCGCGCCCGCGTGGGCTTCGTCTCGCAAGACCCGCGCCTTTTCCACGGCACGCTGCGCGACAACGTGCTGCTCGACCGCGCCACCGCCGACCCCGGTCGCCTGGCCGATGTGGCCCGCCTCACGGGGCTGGACCGCCTCATCCAGAGCCACCCGCAAGGCTGGGAGCTGCCCGTGGGCGAGGCCGGCGCGCTGCTCTCCGGCGGCCAGCGCCAGCTGGTGGCGCTGGCGCGCTGCCTGGTGACGCAGCCCAGGATCCTGCTGATGGACGAGCCCACCAGCAGCATGGACGCGCAGAGCGAAGCGCTCTTCCTGCGCCAGCTGAAAGACGCCTGCGGCGACTGCACGCTGCTGGTGGTGACGCACCGCCCGGCGCTGCTGGAACTGGTGGACCGCGTGCTCGTCATCGACGCCGGCCGCCTGGTGATGGACGGCCCCAAGGCCCAGGTGCTGGCCGCCCTGAGCGGCCAGCGCCCGGCCGCCGCGCCGCAGGCCCCGGGCGGGCCGCCGAGCAACCTGCACATGCACCCGACGGCACGGCCCGTCGAGCGCGAAGCCTCGGTGTAAGGGGCGCACGCGGTGTCCATCTTCTCCGAACGCAAGCGCACGCCCGAACTGCAGCGCGGCGACACGCCCTACATCGGCGCCGTGCAGGCCGCGCACGTGCTCGACCCGGCGCCGGCGGCGATGTGGGCCGTCTACCTGATGTTGGCCGCCATCGCGCTGGCCATCGCCTGGGCGGGGTTTGCGCAGGTGGACATCGTGGCCAAGGCCAACGGGCGTGTGGTGCCCGACGGGCGCGAGCAGGTCATCGCCAGCCTGGAAGGCGGCATCCTGCGCGAGCTGCTCGTTCGCGAAGGGCAGGAAGTCACCGAAGGCCAGGCCCTGGCGATGCTGGACCCCACGCGATTCGAATCGCAGCAGGCCGAAGGCACCGCGCGCCGCCTGGCGCTGCAAGGCACGCTCACGCGGCTGCAGGCCGAAGCCAACGGCAAGCCCTTGAAGTTTGCGGAAGACATCCCCGAGGCCGTTCAGGCCGCCGAGACCGAAAGCTACGAAGCCCGCCAGCGCGCGCTGAACGAGGCCGTGGAGACCACCAACCGCAGCGCCGCGCTGCTGCAGCGCGAGCTGGGCATGGCGCAGGCCATGTCGGCGCGCGGCCTGATGAGCGAGGTGGAGGTGATGCGCGTGCGCCGCCAGCTGAACGACCTGCAGTTGCAGACGCAGGAGCGCACCAACCGCTTCCGCCAGGACGCCGCGGCCGAGATGGTGCGGGTGCGCAACGAGCTGACGCTGATCGAAGAACAGATGGTGGTGCGCGACGACGCGCTGCGCCGCACCACGCTGGTGAGCCCGGTGCGTGGCGTGGTCAAGACCATCCGCAGCAACACCGTGGGCGGCGTGGTGCAGGCCGGTGCGCCGGTGATGGAGATCCTGCCGCTGGGCCCGCGCGTGCTGGTGGAGGCGCGCGTGAAGCCGGCCGACATCGGCTTCGTGCGCACGGGGCAGACGGTGCAGGTCAAGCTCAGCGCCTACGACTTCACCATCTACGGCGCCCTGGAAGGCACCGTGGTCTCGATCAGCCCCGACGCCATGGGCGACCCCGACAAGGCCACGCTGCCCGAGGGCACCTGGTATCGGGCGATGGTGCGCGCCGACCCCGCCGGCCTGCAGAAGAACGGCAAGCCGCTGAGCGTGCTGCCGGGCATGACGGGTTCGGTGGAGATCCGCACCGGCCAGCGCAGCGTGCTGAACTACATGCTGCGGCCGATGATCAAGTCGCAGGAAGCATTCAGGGAGCGTTGACCCGACCTGCGATCCGGCCGGCGGCGCAGGCGCCGCGGCCCTGCATCAGCGGAACAGACCGAGGCGCTGCGCCTCCAGCGCCGCCTCGGCACGCGAGCTCACGTTGAGCTTGCGGTAGATCTGCTTCACGTAGTCGGCGATGGTGTGGCGGCTCAGGCCCAGCTGCACGCCGATCTCGGGCAGCGTGTAGCCCTTGGCCACGCGCAGCAGCACTTCGCTCTCGCGGTCGGTCAGGTTCACGGCCGGCATCAGGTGCGCCTGCTGCGTGGGCTTGGCCTTGCTCTGGAAGTAGGCCATCACGCGGCGCGCGATGCTCGGGCTCAGCGGCGGTTCACCCTGGCTGATGCGCTGCAGCTGCTCGGTGATGAGCTCGCGCGCCTGCTCCTTCAGGATGTAGCCGAAGGCGCCGGCCTGCAGCGCCGGGAAGAGGTGCTCGTCGTCGTCGTGGATGGTGACGACCACGCTCTGCGCCTCGGGCTGCTTGTCGCGCAGGCGCGTGACGACATCGACACCGCTGCCGTCGGGCAGGCCCAGGTCGATGAGGGCGAGGTCGAACTTCACGCTGCCGGCCAGTTCCATGGCGTCGTGCACCCGGGCGCTCTCGGAGATGGTGGCACCGGGAAACACCTGCAGCACCAGCTTGCGCATCCAGGCCCGGATCTCGGGCAGGTCTTCCAACAGCAGAATGGTCTTCATGAGGTGGCAGCACTGAGGGCGAACCCGATGGTATCGGGCGGGCGGGCCGGTCACGAAGGCTGGGTGGCGCTTTCGAGTGGAACCGTGAGCCGTATCACGGTTCCGTAGCCCGGACCGGATTCCACCAGACATTGGCCGTTGAGCTGCTTGGCACGGTTTTTCATGCTGGCCAGACCGTGGCCGCGGTCCATGCGGCCGTCGATCTCGGCGCCGATGCCCTCGCCGTTGTCCTGCACCACGAAGAGCAGGTCGCCCTCGGTGATGGCCGCCGTGACCATGCAGTGGCTCGCCCCGCTGTGCTTGATGACGTTGCTGGTGGCTTCGCGCAGGATGCGCGTGGTCTGCACGTAGGCGCGAGCGCTCAGCGTCTGCGGCAGGTCTTCCGGCGCTTCCCACTCGCCCTCGATGCCGGCCTGGCCCAGGCGCGACACCACCTCGGCGCGCCAGTCGCCCAGGGCATCGGCCAGGCGCACGGGGCGGCCGCTCAGGCCGCGCACGCTCAGGCGCATCTCTTCCAGCGCCTCGCGCGCCAGCGTGCTGATGCGTTCGCTGTCGCTGGTGTGCACGATGGTCAGCAGCTTGGCGCCCAGGTCGTCGTGCAGGTCGGCGGCGATGCGCTTGCGCTCGCGTTCCGTCACCTGCTCCACGCGCAACTCGGCCATCTGGCGGAAGTTGCGCTCGATTTCGGCCGTGGCCTCGCGCACGCGCTGTTCCAGCAGCGTCTTGTCCTGCACCGCGTGGTGCAGCGCGCGGCCGTGCTGCTGCACCAGGCGCAGGCCCACGAGCACGAAGACCACCGGCATCACCAGCTGCGCCACGTGCGCGGCCAGCGGGCGTGTGCCCGACCACTGCGCCGCGAACTCGGTGAAGCCTGCCACCGCCGCCACCGAGAGCAGCGAGCCCATCACCCACACGCTGCGCACGTGGCGCTGGTGTTGCAGGTGCCACAGGGCTGCGGCCACCACCTCCAGCGCCAGCACCAGGTACCAGAGGCTGGCCACCTCGTACAGCCGCTGCGGCCCGGCCACCACCAGCGACACCGCCAGCAGCGCGCACTGCACCGGCAGGGCGATGTCCACGGTGCGGTGGCGCACGCCGGCGTAGCGCAGCAGGAACTGCACCGCCGCCCAGGTGATGAAACCCAGCATCGCGCAGACCAGGAATTCGGTGGCCGAGTGCCCCAGCGGCATCTGGCGCAGCCACAGGCGGCTGTCCACCAGCGCCCAGCCGACCGAGAGCGCACCGAAGTAGGCCAGGTGGCTTTCGCGCCGGTTGATGAAGCCCAGCACGAACATGAAGCCGCCCATCAGCAGCAGCGTGGCGCTCACGGCCTGCGGTGCGTGAACCTGCAGCGCCGTCAGCTGGGCGTGGCGCGCTTCCAGCTCCGACTGCGGCCCCACCACCAGGCCCGACAAGGCCCCGGCGCGCTGGCGCGAGCCCACTTCGGCCAGCGGGTAGCCCACCACGCGCAGGTCGACCGTGTTGACCTCGCGGTTCAGCAGCACCGAGGGCAGCGGCACCAACTGCGGGTGGTTGCAGTTGTGCGTGTAGGGGGGGCTCATGCGGCCGCCGCTGTGCACGCGCTCGCCGTTGAGGTAGACCTCGAGGTTGCTGCACACGTGCGCCACGAACAGCGCGTACAGCCCGTCTTCCCCCGGCGAGCCCAGCGGCGGCAGTTGCACGCGGTACCAGGCCGGGCTGGCCAGCCCGCCGCGCGTGCGCGCCCATTCGTCGGGCAGGCGCACGGTGGTGGCCGGGGCCTGTGACGGGAACTGGTTGCCGATGCCCTGGGCGCGCAGCGCGGTGTCGATGTGCAGCATCGGCGGCGGCGGGTTGTGTGCCCCGGCGGTGGACGGGGCCAGGCCCATGATCAGCAAGGCCACCAGGCAGGCGCCCAGCAGGGCCGCCCAACGCAGGGCCAGGGCAGGGCGCGGGCGGGGCAGGGCGGGTGGCATCGGGGGCCGATTCTGCCTGCGTGCCCCGGGCCCGCCGCCGCACCGGGCAGCGGCGACAATGCGCCCCCGTGCGCCGGGGCCCCGCTGGGGGACGGTGCAGACACGCTCCACACCCGCCCGTGATCCGACGCCACACCTTCGAAGACGCTGACAACCGCCGCCTGGCCCACCTGTGCGGCCCGCTGGACGCGCACCTGCGCAGCATCGAGGCCGCGCTCGGCGTGGTGCTGGCCCGGCGCGACGCCAGCTTCCGCATCGACGGCCCGCGCGACGGCGTGGAGCGTTGCGTGCGCCTGCTGGACGCGCTGTACGCCAGCGCCGCCGCGCCCATTGGTGAACGGGCGCTGCAGCTGGCGCTGATGAAGTACGCCGCCACCGTGCCCGGCGCGCCGCAGGCGCCCACCGTGCTCGCCGGCGATGGCGCTGAGGGTGATGTGGTCCTGCACACGCGCCACACCGACCTGCGCGGCCGCACGCCCAACCAGGTGCAGTACCTGCAGCAGATGCTGAGCGCGGACATCACCTTCGGCATCGGCCCCGCCGGCACTGGCAAGACCTTCCTGGCCGTGGCCTGCGCGGTGGACGCGCTGGAGCGCCATGGTGTGCAGCGCATCGTGCTCACGCGCCCGGCGGTGGAAGCCGGCGAGCGCCTGGGCTTCCTGCCCGGCGACCTGGCGCAGAAGGTCGACCCCTACCTGCGCCCGCTGTACGACGCGCTCTACGACCTGATGGGCTTCGACCGCGTGGCCAAGGCCTTCGACAAGGGCCTGATCGAGATCGCGCCGCTGGCCTTCATGCGCGGGCGCACGCTCAACCACGCGTTTGTCATCCTCGATGAAGCGCAGAACACCACGCGCGAGCAGATGAAGATGTTCCTCACGCGGCTGGGCTTCGGCAGCCGCTGCGTGGTGACGGGCGACATCAGCCAGATCGACCTGCCGCGCGGCGTGCCCAGCGGGCTGATCGATGCGCACCGCGTGCTGCGCGGCGTGGACGGCATCGCGCTCACCGAGTTCACCGCGGGTGACGTGGTGCGCCACCCGCTGGTGGCGCGCATCGTCGATGCCTACGACCGCGCCCGTGCCGACGAGGAAGATCGGTGAACGCGCGTGCGGTGAAGTTTCCGCTGCAGCTCTCGCTGCAGTTCGCCGACCCGGCCCACCGCGCCCACCTGCCGCGCCACCGCGTGGCGAAGTGGATCCGCGCCGCGCTGCAGGGCCCGGGCGAGATCACGGTGCGCATCGTCGGTGCCGAAGAAGGCCAGGCGCTGAACCGCGAGTACCGCGGGAAAGACTACGCCACCAACGTGCTGACCTTCGACTACGAACACGGCGGCGAAGACACCGGCCCCATGGTGGCCGACCTGGTGCTGTGCGCCCCGGTGGTGCAGGCCGAGGCCCAGGCGCAGGGCCTCACGCTGGAAGCCCACTACGCGCACCTGCTGGTGCACGGCACCCTGCACGCCCAGGGTTACGACCACGAGGCCGAAGACGACGCGGCCGAGATGGAAGCGCTGGAAAGCGAGATCGTCACCGGCCTCGGTTACGCCGATCCCTACCAGCGCTGACTGCCACTCACTTCGTTCCGAACAAGCGGTCCCCGGCGTCGCCCAGCCCTGGCACGATGTAGCCGTGGTCGTTCAGCTCGCGGTCGATGGCCGCGGTGTAGATGGGCACATCCGGGTGGTGCTGCTGCATGTGGGCCACGCCCTCGGGCGCGGCCACCAGGCTGACGAAGCGGATGGACCGCGGCTTCGTTTCCTTCAGCCGGTCCACCGCGGCCACGGCGCTGTTGCCGGTGGCCAGCATGGGGTCCAGCACGATGGCGTCGCGCTCGTGCATGCTGTGCGGCATCTTGAAGTAGTACTCCACGGCCACCAGCGTCTTCGGGTCGCGGTACAGGCCGATGTGCCCCACGCGCGCGCCCGGCACCACCTCCAGCATGCCGTCGAGGAAACCGCTGCCGGCGCGCATCACCACCACGAAGACCGTCTTGCGGCCTTCGATCACCGGTGAGCGCATGGCCTCCAGCGGTGTCTCGATGTCGATCAGCTGCGTCGGCATGTCGCGCGTGACCTCGTAGGCCATCAGCATGCTGATCTCGTGCAGCAGGCGGCGGAAGCTGTTGGTGGACAGGTCCTTCTGGCGCAGCAGCGTGAGCTTGTGCTGCACCAGCGGGTGGCTGACGACGGTGACGGGGGCGGGTGTGTTCATGTTGCAGGCCTCAGGCAAGTGGCGTGCCACGGCAGGGTCAGAAAATGGTGCCGTCGCTCTCGATCTTCAGCGGCGGTGCGCCGTCGGGGCGCAGCTCTTTCGCGATCTCGCGGCCGGCGGCCCAGGTGCCGCCTTCCAGCACGCAGGCCAGCGGCAACTCTTGGGCGGTCTTGCCCAGGCGTTCGCGCACGAGCACGGCCACCTCGTCGAGCAGCGCCACCGTCAAGGCGCGCCATTCGATGATGAAGTCATCCTGCGGCTTCCAAGGCTTGTTCAAGGCGCGCGGGTCGCGTGGTACCAGCACGCCGGCGTCGAGCAGCAGGCCGCCGTTGCGGTACTCGGGCAGGCCGGTCAGCGCGTCCAGGCCGGTGACGGTGACGCCGGCCCACTGCAGCGGCTCCAGCAGCGAGTAGCTCAGCCACTGGCTCAGCTTGTGGAAGGGCACCCAGCCGCCGGTGGTGGGGTCCTTGCGCGGGCCCAGGGCGCCCGTGCCCGAGCCGGCGCCATCGCCCGTGGCGTCGCCGGCCCAGCGGTGCGGCCACACGTCGCCGGCCAGCAGGCCCTGCACGCGGCTGCCGCTGGTCCAGATGGGGCCCAGCACGCGCAGCACCTCGCCCAGCACCTCGGCGGCGCTCACGCTGGTGCGCGTGCCGCCGGCCGTGAGGCGGTCGAACAGCAAGGCCGGGCGGGCTTCACCGCCGCCGCGCGTGGCCTCGTCCTGCAGCGCCGCGCCCAGGCGCTGCAGCAGGCCGGCGCGGCCTTCCAGGCCCACCACGGGGTTGGAGGGGCTGCTCTGGAACACGGCGCGCAGGCCGCTGGCGTCCAGGCGCTGCAGCGCCGCGGCGTCCACGCGCTGCGGGTCTTCGGCCGTGCCGGAAAAGATGCCGTTCATGAAGGCGTGGAAGCTGGCCACGCCCAGGCCTTCGGATCGCTGCAGCACCTGCCCCGTGCCGGCTTCCGTGTAGCGCCAGGTGGGGCCGGCGCCGGCGTCCAGCAGCACGCTCACCACCGTCAGGTCGAAGTGCGCGCGCGCTGTGGCCAGCGCACCGCGCGGGGCCAGGCGCTCGTCCAGCGCGGCCTTGCGGTCGGCGCCGCCGGCCTCGAAGTGGCGCCAGCGGCTGTGGTACGGGATCACCAGGTCTGGAAAACGCTTCAGCGTCAGCGCCGCCACACGCTCGGCCACGGCCGGCAGGCGGCCGCGGTCGAGGCGGAAATGCTCGCTGACATCGGCCTCCACCGAGCGCAGCACCGCCGCGCAGCGCGCGCGGATGGTGCCGGGGTCGCGCAGCGCGGCCAGCGGGTGGCGCGCGTCGGGCGCGGTGCTCAGCAGGGCGCGGCGTTCGGCGGCGGTGGATTCACGGGTCTCGGGCACGGGGCGGCTTTCACGTTGTTCACTCAAGGCCGCGCCCCTTCACCTGGGCCAGGTCGTCGGCGGTCGGCACCCGGCCGTCGGTGAAGTAACCGGCGGCCACCTTGGCCTCGATCTCCACCTTGGCATCGGCCGGGATCAGTTCGTCAGGGATCTTCACGCGCTCGCCCACCTCGATGCCGCTGCCGGTGATGGCGTCGAACTTGTCGTTGCTCATGCTCACCAGGCGGTGGATCTTGGTGATGCCCAGCCAGTGCAGCACGTCGGGCATCAGTTCCTGGAAGCGCATGTCCTGCACGCCGGCCACGCACTCGGTGCGCAGGAAGTACTTGTCGGCGCGGTCGCCGCCGACCTGTCGCTTGCGCGCGTTGTAGACGAGGAACTTCGTCACCTCGCCCAGGGCGCGGCCTTCCTTGCGGCTGTAGGCGATGAGGCCCACGCCGCCGGCCTGCGCGCCGCGGATGCACTCTTCGATGGCGTGCGTGAGGTAGGGCCTGCAGGTGCAGATGTCGCTGCCGAAGACGTCGCTGCCGTTGCACTCGTCGTGCACGCGCGCGGTGAGCGTGACGTTCGGGTTGGCCAGGTCGCGCACGTCGCCGAAGACATACAGCGTCTGCCCGCCGATGGGCGGCAGGAACACCTCCAGGTCGCTGCGCGTGACGAGTTCGGGGTACATGCCGCCCGTCTCTTCGAACAGCGCGCGGCGCAGGTCGGCTTCGCTCACCTTGAAGCGCTCGGCCACGCCGGGCAGCCACCACACCGGCTCCACGGCGATCTTGGTGACGGTGGCGCTGGCGTCTTCCAGCAGGATCTTGCCGTCCACCTGCAGGCGCTGGAAGGCCAGGGCCTGCTTGATCTCGGGCAGGTGGATGTGGGCCTTGGTCACCGCGATGGTGGGGCGGATGTCGTAGCCGCGCTCCAGGTAATCGGCATACACCGTCTGCACGCTGGCGCCCCAGGGGTCGATGCTCACCATCTTGTGCGCGTCGCCCCACACCGGGTAGGGGCCCACGGCGTCGGTGGGCGCGGTGTTGGTGAGGTCGGCGCGGTGGCCCTTGGTGAGGTTGCCCGCGGCCACGGCCAGCGCGCGGTAGACGCCATAGCTGCCGCTGTGCGTGCCGATCACGTTGCGCTGGCTGCGGTTGCCGGTGCTGCCGACGACGGGGCCGCGCTCGTGCGGATCGGCCGCGCCCCAGCGCAGCGCGGGCGCGCTGTCGGTGCCCTGGCCGGGGTGCGAGGTCAGGCGGATGTGGCGGGTGGCCGCCGGGGGGGTGGGGCTGTCCATGGGGCGGTGGCCGCAGCGGGTGCTGCCGCAGGGTCGGTGGCGGAGAAGTGGCGGGAAAGAGGCGGAAGATACGCCAGAACGACACATCCGCCCTCGGGATGAGCTTGTGCGTGACACTTACCTTTGGTTTCCCGAGAATCAAGGCCACGCGGACGACCGACGCCGCACCGACCAAGACCAGAGCCAGAAGCTCCGAGGGGAACCCGAATGAAGCACACCCTGCTTGCCGCCCTGCTGCTGGGCGCCCACCTGATGGCACCTGCGCAGAGCACACGCTCGATGGCGCCGCCCATCGTGGTGGAGGTGGTCGACGGCGCGCTGCGCCTCTCGGCCGAGGGCTACACGCTGTCGGGCTCGCAGACGGTGGTGACCTGGCAGATCGGCACCGAAGGCTGGCGCTTTGCGTCGAGCAGCATCCGCTTCAGCGACAGCAGCGCACCTTTCAGCTGCAGCACCTTCGCCGAAGGGCAGGCGATCCGCTGTGTGTCCAGCGGCGCCTCGAGGGGCCGCTACGACTACAGCATCGCGCTGCGGGGCGAGGACGGACGACTGACGGCGATGCCGCAGCCGAATGTCTACATCTCGCTCGACTGATCAGCCTGCCACCGTTTCGCGCAAGCGGGCGATGGCTTTGCCGAGCTCGGACTCCGGGCCGGCCTCGGCTGCAGCGGCCAGGGCCAGCGCGTTGTCCATCGCGGGCTGCACCTCTGCGTGCCGGCCGGCGCGCCAGGCGACTTCGGCGCGTTGCACCGCCAGCAAGCCCAGGCTGATCGGGTCACCTTGAGGTTGCAACAGGCTCGTGGCCTGCTCAATGCAGGCCTGGGCTTCGGCAAAGCGGTCGCTGCGCGCGAGGGCAACTGCGCGGTGCCCCATGAACTGCCCTTCGGTCCGCCGGTCCCCCAACTGGCCGGCCAAGGCCAGTGCCGCGTCGTAACGTTCCACCGCTTCCGCGTGCCGGCCGGCGCCATCGAGCACGAGACCCAGGTTGCCCAGCGCGATGCACTCCAGCCGCCGGTGGCCCAGCTCGCGGGCTGCCACCAGGCCCCGCTGCAGCACGTTGGCGGCGTCGCCGACATCGCCCGAGAAGAAGCGCAGCATGCCCAGGTTGACGAGCGTCATCGCCTCGCGTGTGCGGTCGCCGAGTTCGCGCAGCACCTCCAGCGCGGCCTCTGCGTGCGCGCGCGCAGCTTGCGTCTGGCCGGCCGTGGCCTCGAGGTTGCCGAGGTTGCCGAGCACGGCGCCCTCCACTCGCCTTTCGCCACACGCTCGCGCCAGGCTCAGCGCGGCGCTGTAGTGCGCGCGCGCCTCCGCCGCTGCGCCGCCCTCGAAGGCCAGCACGCCCAGCACGTTCAGGGCTGCGCACTTCAGGGCCTTGTCGCCATCTTCCTGTGCCAGCTGCAGGGCCTGTTGCAGGTCGAGCCGGGCCGTGTCCACCTGCCCGGCGCGGGCCAGCAGCGCAGCCCTGCGGATGGCCACCATCGCCTGGCAGCCCCGATCGCCGGCCGCCACCGCCAGCTCGGTGGCACGCGCATACCGCGCCAACGCCGCCTGCCGCTGCCCGGCTGCTTCCAGCGCCATGCCCGAGACCGCATGCGCCCGCGCCGCTTCGCGGCCCTCCAATCCAGGCATGCCCAGCACCAGTTCGGCCAGGTCGGCGCCGGCCTTGAAGGGGCCGCGCAGGTTCAGCGCCGCCCAGCCGCCTTCCAGCGCGCCGGCCGCCTGGTGGGTGTCAGCCCGCGCCACCGCGCGGCGGCAGGCCACCACGAGGTTGTCGAGCTCGATGCCGCGCCCGGCGCTGGCCGCCGCGTTGTCCAGCCCGGCGAACCACGCGCCGTGTCGCCCCTCGGCCGCCAGCCGCGCCGCCGGCCCGCTGCCGGTGTAGCGGCCCTCGGTGCCCAGATGCTCTGCGGCGTAGGCCTGCACGCTGCCCAGCAGGTCGTAGCGCTCTTGCCCCAGCGTGCGCACGAAGCTCTTGTCCACCAAGGCCTGCAGCACGTCCAGCGTCCATGGCGGGTCTTCCAGGGCCGAGAGGTCGATCACCGCCTCGGCCGCTTCCAGCGTGAAGCCGCCCTCGAAGACCGACAGCTGCGCCAGCGCCGACTTCTCGGCCGTGGGCAGCAGGCCCCAGCTCCAGTCGAAGGTGGCGCGCAGCGTGGCCTGGCGGTCGAGCCGGCCGCCGCTGCTGGCCAGCAGCTTGAATCGCTCGCTCATGCGCGCCAGCAGCGCACGCGGGGCCAGCGTGCGCGTGCGCGCAGCGGCCAGCTCGATGGCCAGCGGCAGGCCGTCGAGCAGCCCCACCAAGGTGGCGATGGCCTCGGCGTCGTCGGGGCCGGGCTTGAAGTCGCGCCTTGCAGCCTCGGCGCGGCGCATGAAAAGCGCCTGCGCGTCGTCGCCCTGCATCGGCGCCAGCGCCAGCGTCTCTTCGCCCGGGATGCCCAGCACCTCGCGCGTGGTGACGAGGAAACGCGCGTCCATCGCGCGGTCGAGCCAGCGGCCCAGCGTGGCCTCGGCATGGCGCGCCAGGTGCTCGAAGTTGTCGAGGATGACGAGGCAGGTGCCGCGCCCGGCGATGGCGTGGCCCAGCTGCACCACCGGGTCTTCCGGCCCCAGCGGCACCTGCAGGCCTTGCGCCACGGCGCTGGCGATGCCTTCGATGCTGCGTGCGGGCGCCAGATCGCAGAACCACACGCCGCCGGGGTACTCGCCCATCCAGGCCCAGCCGTAGCGCGTGGCCACGCGCGTTTTGCCGCCACCGCCGATGCCCAGCAGCGAGACCAGCCGCGCCCCGGCATCGAAGCGCTGCGCCAGGTCTTGCAGCGTGCGGCGGCGGCCGACGAAGGCGTCGCGCTCGGCCGGCAGGCTGTGCGGCAGCTCGCGCAGCGGCAGCCAGAGCCCTGCGTTCTTGTCGCCGTGGCGCACCACGCGCCAGACCTTCACCGAATCGGGCGGCGGCGTGAAGGGCGCGTCAGGCTCGCCCACCTCGAAGAGCTCGATGGGCACGGGCAGGCCCTTGACCTGCCAGTGCCCGTGCGACACCACGCGGTGCGTCGTGGGGCCGATGGCGTCGATGGCGGCTTGCGTGAGCAGCGTCTGCCCGCCCAGGGCCGTGGACATCACGCGCGCGGCGATGGGCTTGCTGACGCCGTCCACCTCCACCGGCTTGGCACCCAGGGCCACGTCTTCGGGCGTGGCCTCGCGCATCACCACCTGGCCCACGTGCAGGCCGGCGCGGGCCTTCATGGGCACCGGCAGCGTGGCCAGCGCGCGGTGGTAGGCCAGCGCGTAGCCCAACGCATCGGCCGGCTGCTGGAAGATGAACAGGAAGCCGTCGGTCTTGTCGATCTCCTGCCCGTGCCACTGGCGCAGCAGGTCGCGCGCCAGGCGGTCGTGGCGGGCCGAGAGCTGGGCGTAGGCCTCGTCGCCCATCTGCTGGGTGAGCGCGGCGCTGTCCACCAGGTCGGTGAGCAGCAGGGCGGGCAGGGTGCTCATGGAATTGGGGCTGTCTGCTGCGGCTTCAGGCCAGCCCGCCGACCGGCAGCCGCGCGCTGCGCTGCAGCCAGTTCTCGGGCGCGTAGGTGGCGCTGGCGTCGGTGACGTGCAGCGTGTAGGCCAGCCGGCTCTTGGCGCTGCGGTTGGGGGCGCTGTAGTGCGGCAGCAGACCGTGGAAGACGATGAGCGTGCCGGCTTCCACCGGCAGCGCGCGCGCCTCGGCCGTGGTGGGCCAGGGTGTGGCGTTCAGCGGCTGCATGCGCAGCGTGCCGGTGGCGTGGTCGCACACGTACTGCTCGCGCAGCACGCCGTGGCGGCCTTGGTGGCCGCCGGGCATCACCCACAGGCAGCCGTTGTCCAGCGTGGCGTCTTCCAGCGCGAACCAGAAGGTCGTCACCGTCTGCGGCGTGGTGACGAAGAAGCTGGCGTCCTGGTGCCATCCGACCTCGCCGCCGATGTGCGGCTGCTTGAAGATCACCTGGCTCTGCCACACCTGCGGCTGCAGCAGGCCCAGATCGCGCCCCAGCTCGGCCAGTGCCGGACCGTGCGAGAAGGCCTGGAAGACGGGGTCGAGGTCGTGCAGCGCGTGGCCGATCTTGTTGATGCTGCGGTCCTTGGGCACGCGCAGCCGGCCTTCGGCATCGAGCGCCTCTTCCTCGAAGAAGCAGTGCACCGCCTCGGCGCTGGCCAGCAACGCGGCGTCGGCCACCTGGCTGCGGTCGCGGGTGGAGAAACGGCTGGTCTGGGCGCTGGGGGTGAAGGCGTCCACCAGCTCGCGGGCACGCTGGCAGACGGCGGCCACCTCGGCCGCGCTCTTGAAGCCGGGCAGCACCAGGCAGCCTTCTTGCTGCCAGGTGGCCAGGTCGGTGGGGTTCAGCATGTGTTGCGTGCAGGCGTCGATTGGGGGCTCGCAGGCGCACCGTCGTTCTGGTTTTCACCAAGTTCCGCAGGGTGCAACGGCATCATCGGATGCTACCGGCGCTTGGGGCCTCCGAAGGCCCTGCACCGCGCCCCCGACACTTGGTTTTCTCATCCTCCGGAGCCCGCCCCATGCCTGCGAACCGCCCCTTCCGTCCCATGCCCCATGCCTTGGCTGCCGCCGCGCTGGCCCTGCTGAGCACCGGCAGCCAGGCGCAGACCGCGGCGCCCGCGCCCGCCGGCCAGCTGCAGACCATCACCGTCACCGCCGAACGCCGCCTGGAGAACATCCGCGACGTGCCCAGCTCGGTGAGCGCGCTGCAGGGCGAGATTCTTGAAGTGCTGAACAGCGGCGGGCAAGACATCCGCCTGCTGGCCGCCCGCGTGCCCAGCCTGAACATCGAAAGCAGCTTCGGCCGCGCCTTCCCGCGCTTCTACATCCGCGGCATCGGCAACACCGACTTCGACCTCAACGCCAGCCAGCCCGTGAGCCTGGTGTACGACGATGTCGTGCAGGAGAACCCCATCCTCAAGGGCTTCCCCATCTTCGACATGGAGCGCATCGAGGTGCTGCGCGGCCCCCAGGGCACGCTCTTCGGCCGCAACAGCCCGGCCGGCGTGGTGAAGTTCGAGAGCGCCAAGCCCTCCACCAAGGCCTTCGAGGGCTATGCGCTGGCCAGCATCGGCCGCTACAGCGCACTGAACTTCGAAGGCGCGGTGAACGTGCCGCTGTCGCCCACGCTGGCGTTGCGCGTGGCCGCGCAATCGCAGAACCGTGACGACTGGGTCAGCAACGGCAACTCGCGCGGCCCCACCCGCGAGCTGGAGGGCTACAACGACAACGCCGCCCGTCTGCAGATGCTGTTCAGCCCGAACAAGGATTTCAGCGCGCTGCTGAACGTGCACACGCGCGACCTGAAGGGCAGCGCCCGCGTCTTTCGCGCCAACATCATCCAGCCCGGCACCAACAACCTGGCCCCGGGCTTCGACGAGACCAAGGTCTTCCAGGATGGCATCAATAGCCAGAAGGTCAGCAACACCGGCGGCAGCCTGCGCGTGCGCTGGGACCTGGGCAACGGCATGGCGCTGAACAGCATCACTGGCTACGAGACGGTGGATTCGCTCAGCCGCGGTGACATCGACGGCGGCTTCGGCGCCGGCTTCCTGGGTGCGGGCAACTTCGGCCCGGGCTTCATCCCCTTCGACGCCGAAAGCGCCGACGGCCTGCCCAAGCACAAGCAGTTCACCCAGGAAGTGCGCGTGGAGAGCACCGGCAAGGGCGCGCTGCAGTGGCTGGCGGGCGTGTACTACTTCGACGAGCAGCTGAAGATCGACAGCTTCAACTACAGCAGCATCGGCGGCAACGTGCAGAACGGCTACGCCACGCAGGACCAGGACAACAAGGCCTACGCCATCTTCGGCAGCGTGAACCTCGACGTGAGCCCGCAGCTCAAGCTGCGCGGCGGCCTGCGCTACACCAAGGACGAGAAGGACTTCTTCGCCGACCGCATCCAGGCGCCGCCCTTCAGCCCCACCTTCATCGGCCGCCGCACCGCCAGTACCAGCGCCACCAACACCAGCGGCGACTTCAGCGCCACCTACGCGCTGGACAAGGACACCAACGTCTACGCCCGCGTGGCCACGGGTTTCCGCGCGCCTTCCATCCAGGGCCGCCTGCTCTTTGGCGACACGCTGTCGGTGGCCAAGAGCGAGAAGGTCACGAGCTACGAAGCCGGCGTGAAGGCCGACCTGTTCAACAAGCGCGCCCGTGCCGCCTTCAGCGTGTTCAGCTACACCTTGAAGGACCAGCAACTCACGGCCGTGGGTGGTGCCGCCAACTTCAACCAGCTGATCAACGCGGCCAAGAGCACCGGCCAGGGCTTCGAGCTCGACCTGCAGGCGCTCGTCACCGACAACCTGATGCTCACCATGGGCGGCAGCTACAACAAGACCAAGATCCGTGACGGCGGCCTCGCCGTGGCGCCCTGCGGCGGTGGTTGCACGGTGACTGACCCGACCGTGGTGCGCAACGGCACCACGCTGGCCCTGATCGACGGCAACCCGCTGCCGCAGGCGCCCGAGACCACGCTGAACTTCACCGCGCGCTACACCATGCCCGTGGCCGGTGGCGACTTCTTCGTGCTCACCGACGTGGCCTACCGCAGCAAGATCAACTTCTTCCTGTACGAGAGCCGCGAGTTCACGGGCAAGGCGCTCACCGAAGTGGGCCTGCGCGCCGGCTACAGCTTCGGCGCCGGCAAGTACGAAGCCACGGCCTTCGTGCGCAACC
Source organism: Rubrivivax rivuli (assembly GCF_004016505.1). Lineage (GTDB taxonomy): Bacteria > Pseudomonadota > Gammaproteobacteria > Burkholderiales > Burkholderiaceae_C > Rubrivivax > Rubrivivax rivuli. Next base: position 215,678 of record NZ_SACR01000005.1, read on the forward strand.
TCACCAACCAGATCCGCGTGGTGGGGGGCATCGACTTCAACAACCTCACGGGCTTCATCAACGAGCCCCGCACCTTCGGCGTGTCGTTCAAGGCGAACTTCTGAAGGTGACTGCGCGCAAGCGCTTCAGCGCCTGGCTGGCAGCCTCGGCCCTAGGTCTTGCGACCTGGGCCCAGGCCCAGCCGGCGCTCATCTTCGAGCTGGGCGGCAAGAACGACAAGAGCTTCGGCCAGGCCGCCTGGGAAGGCGCCGAGCGATGGAAGAAGCAGAGCGGCAAGCCCTACCTCGAGTTCGAGATCGCCAACGCCGCGCAGCGCGAGCAGGCCGCGCGGCGCTTCGCGCAGCGCGGGGCCAACCCCATCGTGGGTGTCGGCTTCCCCCAGGCCAGCAGCATCGAGGCGGTGGCGCGCGAGTTTCCGAACACGCGTTTTGCCATCGTCGACAGCGTGGTGGCGCTGCCCAACGTGCAGAGCTTCGTCTACCGCGAGCACGAGGGCGCCTTTCTGGTGGGCCTGCTGGGCGCGTTGGCCAGCAAGACAGGCAAGCTGGGTTTCGTGGGCGGGCAGGACATCCCGCTCGTGCGCAAGGTGCTGTGCGGCTACGAGCAGGGCGCGCGTTACGCCAACCCCAAGGCGCAGGTGCTGTGGGCCATGACGGGCACCACCAACGCCGCCTGGACCGACCCCGCACGCGGCGCCGAGCTCACGCGCACGCAGGCCGCCCAGGGCGCCGACGTCATCTTCGCCGCCGCCGGCACCACCGGCCTGGGCGTGCTGCAGGCCGCGGCCGACCTGGGCCTGCTGGGCATCGGCGTCGACAGCAACCAGAACGGCCTGCACCCGGGCCGCATGCTCACGTCCATGCTCAAGCGCACCGACGTGGCGGTGTTCCAGGCCTTCCAGGGCGTGCAGCCGGGCGTGACGACGCTGGGGCTGAAGGAAGGCGGGCTGGACCTCGCCTTCGACGAGCACAACGCCAAGCTGGTGACGCCTGCCATGCGCGCCCGGGTGGAGGCCGCCAAGGCCGACATCGTGGCCGGCCGGCTGCCCGTGATCGACTGGACGGTGGCGAAGACCTGCCGCTGAGTCAGCGCGCGGGCTCGCGCGCGCACAGCGCCGCGGCCTGCTTCACCGCCAGCGTGAAGGGCGCCAGGTCGCCGCGCGCGGCGGCCAGCAGGCTGCCGCCTTCGAGCAGCATCACCACCAGCAGCGCGCGGTCACGCGCTTGCGCGGGCGTGAAGCCGGCGCCGGCCAGGCGCGCTTCCAGCGTGCCGGCGATGGCGGCATAAGCCGCGGCCACGGCTTCACCCAGGCGCGGCGACGAACTCTTCTCGGCCACGAAGGCGGCGAACAGCGCGCACAGCTCGTGCCGCGTGCGCACCACCGTCTCACCGAGCAGCGTGCCCACGCGCGCCACCAGTTGCTGCGGCGGGAGCGTGGCCTCCTGCGCAGCCACCACCTCCAGCAGGCCCTCGGTGATCAGGCCCACCACGGCGGCGGCGATCTCTTCCTTGCCGCCCGGGAAGTGGTGGTACATCGAGCCCTTGGGCGCCTGCGCCTCGGCCAGGATGTCGTTGATGCCCACGCCGTGGTAACCGTGCCGGCGGAACAGCCGCAGCGCCGCGCGCAGGATGCGCGTGCGCGTGTCGGTTTCCGGGGCGGTGCTGCGGCGGCTGGGGCTCACACGGGGAATGATAGGCCTTGCCCATCTGGGTATCGGACTAGACAGACCGGTCTACACAGAGCTAGCATGGCGGCATGAATTCCGTCTTCGCTCCGTCTCCTGGGCCTGTGACAACGGGTGGCCAGGACCTGCCTCTGGTGACCGCCGACGGCACGCGCCTGGCCGCCACCGTCTACCCCGCAACGGGGCCGGATTGGCTGGTGCTGGGCGGTGCCACGGCCGTGCCGCGCGGCTTCTACCGCCGCTTCGCCGAGCACACGCAAGCCCGCGGCGTGAACGTGCTGACGCTGGACTACCGCGGCATCGGCGGCTCGCGCCCGGCGCGCCTGCGCGGCTACGCGCCCGATTACGCCGACTGGGCGCGGCAGGACCTCGCCGCTGCCGTGGCCCATGCCGCTGCGCGCGGGCCGGTTTACTGGGTGGGGCACAGCTATGGCGGCCACGCGCTGGGCCTGCTGCCGCCGGCGCAGCGCGACGCCGTGCGTGCCGCCTACGTGGTGGCCGGCGGCGCCGGCTGGCACGGCTGGATGCCGCGCGGCGAACGCCTGAAGGTGCAGTTGCTCTGGCATGTGGTGGGCCCGGTGGCCACGCGGCTGCTCGGCTACCAGCCCCTCAAGATGATGGGCATCGGCGAAGACCTGCCTGCCAGCGTCTACCGGCAATGGAAACGCTGGTGCGGCTACCCGCGCTACTTCTTCGACGACCCCGAGGCTGGCGAGCTGGTGCGCGGCTTCGGTGACGTCACCCTGCCGATTGCGGCGGCCAATGCGCTGGACGACTGGTGGGCGCTGCCGCGCTCGCGCGATGCCTTCTTCGCCGGCTACCGCAACGCGCCCGTGCAGGCCATCGACATCGATCCCCGCGCCGAAGGCCTGCGCGAGATCGGCCACATGGGCTACTTCCGCCCGCAGGTGGGCGCGGTGCTCTGGCCGCGCATGCTGGGCTGGCTGCAGGGGCAGGGCCTGCGCCTGCAGCCGCCCGGCTGAGGGTCAGCTGCAGCTCGCGGCCAGTTCGCCCGCGGCCCGCTGCGCGCGGGCGCGTTGCGCAGCGGGGTAGACCACGGCCTCTTCCAGCGCCATGTGGTCGAGGTAGAGCGCTTCGAAGACCGGCACCGCGGCCTGCAGCAACGGCAGTTCGTAGCCGTTGAAGCCTTCGGCCACGGCGCGCACGTGGGGCCCGAGCTCGCGCCAGTCGAGTTCGATCCAGTGGTGGTCCTGGCGCAGGCGGCGCACCAGGGCGTCGAGTTCGGCGTTTTCCAGCGCGTCAAGCTCCGGAAAGACCAGGCGCTCTTCGTCGGCATGGTGGCGCTTGCCCGGGCCGTCGAAGAAATCCAGCACGCCCTGGGCCAGGGCTTCGGCCGCCACGTCCAGGCCCTGCTCGTCCAGGTGGGCCACCAGGCGGTTCAGCTGGCCGAGCATCGCGCGGGCGGCGCGATGGGTTTCGTCGAGCAAGTCGAAGCCTTCGCGGGCGGCACGGCGGGCGCGGCTGGTGCGCGGCGGCCGTGCCGCTGCGCAGCAGGTGTCAGGCTGGTTGTTGGGGCTCGTGCAGGCCGGCTGGCCCTGTGCGAGTTTCATTGCGGGCTCCTTCGGAAGTTCGCCATGACTCTCCGCCGATGCGGGCCCGAGGCCCTTGCGCCAGGTCAAGCCTGCGCACGGAAGCCACACAAGAAAACGCCCCGCGCGGCACCAGGGCCGGGCGGGGCGGACTGCGCCCGAAGGCGCGGACAGCTGAACGTTTACTGCTTGCTGCCGACGCGGCGCTCGGCCACCACCACCGGCTTGACGGCTTCGGCTTCCACCAGGCTGGCGTAGAAGAAGGGGCCGACCGGCTCGCCGCCCACGTTGGGCAGGAAGGGCGTGTTGCGGTTGCCGGCGCGCACTTCGGCCATCACTTCGGCGCGGGTGCGCAGCGACCGGGCTTGCGCGGCGGGGTTGTAGTCGTTGCTGGCGGTGTCCACCGCGGGCAGGCGCTCGCCACGGATGATCACGGGCTTGAGCAGCTTCACGCCGGCAGGGCGGGTGGCGTCGGCGGCCACGGTGGGGGCCGGAGCGGCCTTCCCGCTGAGGGCGGCGGGCAGCGCGTGCGTCTGGCCGCTGCTGACGAAGTCGAAGTCAGCGCCTTCACCGGCGGCGTGAGCGAGGGTGGCCGAAGCGAGGGCGAAGGCGGCGACGGCGGGGTACACGAAGTATTGGAGCTTGCGCATGATCATTCCTTGAAAGCATCCGAAAGGGTTGTGGGACCGGCTTCGGTGGATGCAGTACCGGGGTCGTCCTTGGGAATGAACTGTAGATACTTACCCTAGGAAGACAAACCAGCAGTCTGCGAACGCAACGTTTCGGTAACAGGAATAATGAAAAGGCGGCTCGCGCGACGTACGCCGCTTGCCCGGCTGCTCCACGTCAGAATTGCAGCCATGCGCATGCTGAAACTGGGCCGCCGCCCCTATGCCGAGACCGAAGCCGCGATGCGCACCTTCACCGCCGCGCGCGGCGCCGAGACCGAAGACGAGCTCTGGCTCGTGGAGCATGACCCGGTGTTCACGCAGGGCCTGGCCGGCCGCGATGACCACGTCCTGGCGGCGGGCGGCATCCCGGTGGTGCGCACCGACCGCGGCGGCCAGGTGACGTACCACGGCCCGGGGCAGGTGGTGGCTTATCCGCTGCTGGACCTGCGCCGCATCGGCATCTACGTCAAGGAATACGTCTTCCGCCTCGAAGAGGCCGTGATCGAGACGCTGTGGGCCGGCGCCGGCGTGGTCGGCCACCGCGTGCGCGGCGCGCCCGGGATCTATGTGCGCCTGGCCGACCCGCACAGCCACGCGCAGCTGCACACCGAGAGCCTGGATCCCTTCCGGGGCCTGGGCAAGATCGCGGCGCTGGGCATCAAGGTGAGCCAGCACCGCAGTTACCACGGCGTGGCGCTGAACGTGGCCATGGACCTCGAACCCTTCGACCGCATCAACCCCTGCGGCTACGCAGGCTTGCGCACGGTGGACCTGCGCGCGCTTGGCGTGGCCGCGTCCTGGGACGACATGGCTGTGCTGCTCGCCGAGCAACTGGCGCGCCGGCTGCAGCCGCAGCCTTGAAGGCTCGCGCCGGACCCCCGCCGCTAAAATTGGCGGCATGAGCACCCCTTTGACGCCCCCTGCGGCCCCCGCCTACGACCCCAGCGCCAAGCAGAAGTCGCAGGCCAAGACCTCGCGCATTCCCATCAAGGTGGTGCCTGCCGAGGTACTGAAGAAGCCCGAGTGGATCCGCGTCAAGGCCGGCAGCCCCAGCACGCGCTTCTACGAGATCAAGCAGATCCTGCGCGAGCACAAGCTGCACACCGTGTGCGAGGAAGCCAGCTGCCCGAACATCGGCGAGTGCTTCGGCAAGGGCACGGCCACGTTCATGATCATGGGCGACAAGTGCACGCGCCGCTGCCCCTTCTGCGATGTGGGCCACGGCCGCCCCGACCCGCTGGATGTGGACGAGCCGCTGAACCTGGCCAAGACCATCGCGGCGCTGAAGCTGAAGTACGTGGTCATCACCAGCGTCGACCGCGACGACCTGCGCGACGGCGGCGCCGGCCATTTCGTCGAGTGCATCCGCCAGACGCGCGCGCTCAGCCCGGCCACGCAGATCGAGGTGCTGGTGCCCGATTTCCGCGGCCGAGACGACCGCGCGCTGTCCATCCTGCGCGAGGCCCCGCCCGACGTGATGAACCACAACCTCGAGACCATCCCGCGCCTGTACAAGGAAGCGCGGCCGGGCTCCGACTACCAGTTCAGCCTGAACCTGCTGAAGAAGTTCAAGCAGCAGGTGCCGGGCGTGCCCACCAAGAGCGGCCTGATGGTGGGCCTGGGCGAGACCGACGAGGAGATCCTGCAGACCATGCGCGACATGCGCGCGCACGACATCGACATGCTCACCATCGGGCAGTACCTCGCGCCCAGCGGCCACCACCTGCCGGTGCGGCGCTACGTGCACCCCGACACCTTCAAGATGTTCGAAGCCGAGGCGCAGAAGATGGGCTTCACGCACGCCGCCGTCGGTGCGATGGTGCGCAGCAGCTACCACGCCGACCAGCAGGCCCACGCCGCCGGCGTGACCGCCACCGCCTGAGGCCCGGTGCGCAGGCCGTCAGTCGCCGGCGGCCTGCTCCAGCACGAGGCGGAACACCACCTCGCCGGGCCGGTTCTGCAGCAGCAGCACGTTGCCACCGTGCTGCTCCATCACGCGGCGCACGATGAAGAGGCCCAGGCCGTGGCCGGCGCTGCCACTGCCGCGGCTGCCGCGCTCGAAGAGCCGCGCTTCCATGCCCGGCTCTATGCCCGGGCCGCGGTCCACCACGTCGATCATCAGCGCCAGCGGTTCGTCGGAGTCCGACACCCGCACCGTCACTGGCGTGCTGCCCGGCCCGTGGCGCAGGGCGTTGACGAGCAGGTTGCGCAGCGCCAGCCGGGCCAGGCTCATGTCGGCCAGCACGGTGCGCGTGGCGGTCTGGCGTTCAATGCTCACGCGGCCCCGTTGCTCCACCGGCACGTCGGTGATGGCGGTGGCCAGCAGCATGTCGATGTCGGTGTCTTCGCGGCGTATGGGCCCGGGCCGCGCAAGCTGCGTGGCCACGGCCAGCGTGTTGTCGATGCTGCCGGTGACCTGGCTCATCACCGCGTGCGCCCGTGCCAGGCGTGAAGCCACCGCCACGTTGCCCACCTCCTTCAGCGCCGCGCTGGCGCTCTGCATCGCGGCCGAGGCGTTGTTCAGCGGCTGGCGCACCTCGTGCGCCAGCACGTCCAGCATCTCGCCGCGTTCGGCGAGCAACTCGTCGAGCTCGCGGGCCTGCTGCTCGGCCCGCTGGCGCAGCGCCTGTTCCTGCTGCAGTTCCACGCGGCGCTGGCGGTACTCCGACACGTCCTGCAGCGCGCCCACCAGGCGCACCGGCACCCCTGCCTCGAACTCGCCTTCGCCCACCAGTCGCACCCACAGAGGCCGCCCGCTGGCGCTGACGAAGGGCAGCTCCATGTCGATGCTGCTGCCGTCGGCCAGCGAGCGTTCCAGCGCCGCCGCCACCTCGGCCCGCGCCTGCTCGGGGAAGAATCCAAGGACCCGGGTGATGTCCAGCGCTTCGTCCTCGCCGATCTCCAGGATGCGGAAGAGCCCGGCCGAAGCCGTGACGCTGCGGGCGCTCGCATCGATGCGCCAGCCCCCGATGCGCGCCACCTGCCCGGTGCGCTGCAGCAGCGCCTCGCTCTCGCGCAGGCGCCGCTCGGTCATCTCGCGCTCGTGGCCCCACTCGTGCTCGCGCTGGCGCAGGTGGTGGAAGATCAGCAGGCCCAGTGCGGCCAGCGTGGCCATCAGCAGCAGCGGGCCGGCGGCGCGGTCCCACCAGTTCAGCAGCATGCGCTGGTGGGGCATCGTCACCAGCATGGTCACCGGGAAGCTGCCCAGGCGCACGTAGACGGTGGCGTTGTCCTGGCCGGCCAGGGAACTGCGGCCTTCCACCGTCCCGCGCCGCGGAAAGCCTTGGGCGCGCAGGTGCTCGACGAGCGCACCGGTGCGCGGTGCGCCATAGGCCTCGTCGTCGCTCACACCTTCGGGCAGGGGGTAGCGGTTGATGAGGTAGCCGTCATCGCGCAACAGCGCCAGCGCGGCGTCGCGCACCACCGGGGCGTCGCTCCAGAAGGTCTGCACCAGTTCCACGGGCGCCGCTGCAACGAGAAAGGCCAAGGGCTGGCCCTGGTTGTCGCGCACCACCAGGCGCAGGGGCAGGATCCAGCGCTGGCTCACCGGGCCGCGCAAGGGCCGCGCCAGTTCCATCGGCTGCCCGGGCCGCAGGCTCGCCACGATCTGCGGGAAGTTGCGCTGGCTCTGCACGCTCGGCAACTGCGTCACGTCGGGTGTGGTGGAACTGCCGAGGTAGCTGCCGTCGAGCGCCAGCAGGTGCACGCCCTGCAACTCGTCATGCCGCTCCTTGTAGGCCCGCAGGCGTTCGTGCAACTGGGCCGGCTCGGCCAGGCGCCCGCCCTGCATCAGCAGCAGCGCCAGTTCGCTGAGCGAGCGTTGCTGCTGCTGGAAGTAGCGGTCGGTGCCGCGCTCGGCCAGTTCGGCCACGGTGCGCAGGTTCTGCAGCTGGTCTTCGCGATCGGCACGCCACGACTGCCAGGCGAACAGGAGCACCAGCCCCAGCAGCAGCAGGCCGAGCAGCGTGGTCTGCCGGTGCGAGGGTGGCGGGCTGGCCGGCTGCGCGGCGGAGGGCGGTGGGGAACTGGAAGGCGAGGACATCGGGCCGCGTTGTACCGCAGCCGGCGCCGACGCAGGCTTTGGGGGCGGGCGAAAGGGCAGGGTATCTTCAGGACCTTGCGGCCGCGCGCCGCCCGCTTTCTGAGAGCCCTGCCATGACCACGCCCGCCGCCGCCGTTCACGCCACCCTCGACCCCGCGCTGCAGGCCCTGCTGTGCCGCATGCCCAAGGCCGAGCTGCACATCCACATCGAAGGTTCGCTGGAGCCCGAGCTGATCTTCGCGCTGGCGCAGCGCAACGGTGTGGCCTTGCCCTATGCCAACGTGGAGGCGCTGCGTGCGGCCTACGCCTTCACCGACCTGCAGAGCTTTCTCGACATCTACTACGCCGGCGCCAGCGTGCTGCTGCACGAACAAGACTTCCACGACATGGCCTGGGCCTACTTCCAGCGCGCTGCGGCCGACCACGTGGTGCATGCCGAACTCTTCTTCGACCCGCAGACCCACACCGAACGCGGCGTGGCGATGGGCACCGTGGTGCAAGGCCTCGTGAGTGCCTGCGAACGCGCGCAGCGCGAGCTGGGCGTGAGCAGCGCGCTGATCCTGTGCTTCCTTCGGCACCTCAGCGAAGAGGCCGCCTTCGAGACCCTGGAAGCTGCGCTGCCCTACCGCCAGCACTTCACCGGCGTGGGCCTGGACAGCAGCGAGCGCGGTCACCCGCCGGAGAAGTTCGCACGCGTGTTTGCGCGCTGCCGCGAACTCGGCCTGCATGTGGTGGCGCATGCCGGCGAAGAAGGCCCGCCGGCCTACATCGAGAGCGCGCTGGACGTGTTGAAGGTCGAGCGCATCGACCACGGCGTGCGCTGCGTGGAAAGCCCGGCGCTCGTGCAGCGCCTGGCCGCGCTGCGCATGCCTCTGACGGTGTGCCCGCTGTCCAACGTCAAGCTCTGCGTCTACCGCACGATGGCCGAGCACCAACTGCCCGCACTGCTGGCAGCCGGCCTGTGCGCCACCGTCAACAGCGACGACCCGGCCTACTTCGGCGGCTACATCAACCAGAACTTCGTCGAGACCTTCGCGGCGCTGCCGCAGCTGGGCCGCGACCACGCCTACACGCTGGCGCGCAACAGCTTCCAAGCCAGCTTCGTGCCGGCCGAAACGAAGCAGCGCTGGGTCGCAGCGCTGGACGCGGTGTTCGCCGAGGCCTGAGGTGGCCTGATCAGGCCGCCGCGGGCGTGTTGGGCGGCGAGCTGGGAGGCTTGGGCATGTTGCGGCGGACCACCGCCACCAGCAGGCTCAGCAGCCCGGCGCAGAGCACGATCACCACCGCGCCCACGGCCCACAGCACCCACACCAGCACCTGGCTGAAGCCGCCCAGCCAGCCTAGAGCGGTGCGCGTGAACTCCAGCGTGGCGGTCAGCAGCGCCTGCCAACCCGGGATCCAGGCCTCGATCAGCGCGCCGAAAGGCACCTGACCGGCCAATGTGCCGATGTCGGTGACCCAGCTTGGGTCCAGGCCCAGCAGCGCGCCCACCGCCCAGGCCAGCAGCGACCACAGCGCAAGGACGAAGGCGGCAAGCAGCCAGATGGCGATGTGCATGGCAGGCGGAGAGTGGACTGGAAAACCCGCAGCCTAGCGCAGCGCGCCTTGGCCTTGCCGGGTGTCGGTGCACCGATGACGGACGGGGCCGTGGCCTTTCGGCTACCGTGTCGGCATGGAACAAACCCTGAGACCCCCCTCGGCCGCCGCGCTGGCCTGGCGCCAGACCCTGCGCGACTTCCGCGCCGGCGAGTTGCGCCTGCTGGCCGTCGCCGTGACGCTGGCGGTGGCTGCCCTCACGGCGGTGGGCTTCTTCGCCGACCGCCTGAGCAACGGCCTGCAGCGCGACGCGCGCCAGCTGCTGGGGGGCGATGCCGTGGTGGGCAGCGACCGCGCCACGCCGCCGGCGCTGGTGGCCAAGGCGCAGCAGATGGGCCTGCAGGTGGCGCCCAGCGTCGTCTTCCCGAGCATGGCGCGCGCGCCCGACGAACGCGGCGGCGCCACGCGCCTGGTGGCCGTGAAGGCCGTGAGCCCGGCCTACCCGCTGCGCGGCAAGCTGCAGCTGAAGGACAGCCCCAGCGCCGCCGTGCAGACCGTGGCCGCCGCGCCCGCGCCCGGCACGGTGTGGGTGGACGCCAGCCTGCTGGACGCGCTGCAGATCGAGGTGGGTGACAAGCTGCTGCTGGGCGATTCGGCCCTGACCGTGGCGCGCCTGATCGTGGTGGAGCCCGACCGCGGCGCCGGCTTCACGAGCTTCTCGCCGCGCGTGATGCTGGCCGAGGCCGACCTCGCCGCCACCGGCCTGGTCCAGCCGGCCAGCCGCCTGAACTACCGCCTGGCGGTGGCCGCACCGCCCGCGATGGCCGGCGCGCGCGGCGAAGCCGTGGTGCGCGAGTACGTGGCCTGGGTGGAGCAGCAGATCCAGGCGCAGACGCTGCGCGGCCTGCGTGTGGAGAGCATCGACAGCGGCCGCCCCGAGATGCAGCAGACGCTGGACCGCGCCGAGAAGTTCCTCAACCTCGTGGCGCTGCTGGCCGCGTTGCTGGCCGCGGTGGCCGTGGGCATCGCCGCGCGCGATTTCGCCTCGCGCCACCTGGACGACTGCGCCATGCTGCGCGTGCTGGGCCTGAGCCAGCGCCGCATCGCCACCGCCTACACGCTGGAGTTCGCCTTCGTCGGGCTGCTGGCCAGCGTGGCCGGCGTGCTCATCGGGCTGCTGGTGCACAACGTCTTCGTCTGGCTGCTGGCCGGCCTGGTCTCGGCCGCGCTGCCGCCGCCGGGCCTCGGGCCGGCGCTCTTCGGGCTGGGCGTGGGCATGACGCTGCTGCTGGGCTTCGGCCTGCCGCCGGTGCTGCAGCTGGCCCAGGTGCCGCCGCTGCGCGTGATCCGCCGCGACGTGGGTTCGCTCAATGCCTCGTCGGCCGGCGTGCTGGCCGCGGGCGCCTTGGGTTTCGTCGCGCTGCTGATGGCGGTGTCGTCCGACCTCAAGCTCGGCGCCATCGCGGTGGGCGGCTTCGCGCTGGCCATCGGTCTGTTCGCGGTGATGTCCTGGGGCGCGGTGCTGTTGCTCAAGCGCTCGGTGCCCGAGAGCCGCGCACCGCGCTGGCTGGTGCTGGCCACGCGGCAGATCGCGGCGCGGCCGGCCTTTGCGGTGCTGCAGGTCTCGGCCCTGGCCGTGGGCCTGCTGGCGCTGATGCTGCTGGTGCTGCTGCGCACCGACCTGATCGCCAGCTGGCGCCAGGCCACACCGCCCGACGCGCCCAACCGCTTCGTCATCAACATCCAACCCGACCAGGCCGAGGCCTTCCGCGGCACGCTGGACGGCGCGGGCGTGAAGAACTACGACTGGTACCCGATGATCCGCGGCCGGCTGGTGGCCATCAACGGCAAGCCGACCAAGGCCGACGACTACGCCGACGAACGCGCTGCGCGCCTGGTGGAGCGCGAGTTCAACCTGAGCCACAGCGCGCAGGCGCCGGCCGGCAATGCCGTGGTGGCCGGCCGCTGGGTGCCCGACGAAGCCGGCGGCCTGAGCGTGGAGGAGGGCCTGGCGCAGCAGCTGGGCCTGAAGCTGGGCGACACGCTGCGCTTCGACATCGCCGGCCAGTTCCGCGAGGGCCGCATCACCAGCCTGCGCAAGGTCGACTGGGGTTCGATGCGGGTCAACTTCTTCGTGATGTTCCCGCAGGGCCGCATGGACGACGTGCCGCTGACCTACATCAGCGCCTTCCGCGCGCCGGCCGCGGCGGCTCCCGCGGCGCCGGCCTCGGCACCCGCCGGCCCCAACTTCGACAGCCGCCTGAGCCGCGATTTCCCGAACATCACCAACGTCGATGTCTCGGCCAGCATCGCGCAGGTGCAGCGCGTGCTCGACCAGGTGGTGCGCGCGGTGGAGTTTCTCTTCGGCTTCACGCTGGTGGCGGGCCTGGTGGTGCTGTTCTCGGCCATCTCGGCCACGCGCGAGGCGCGCTCGCGCGAGTTCGCCATCATGCGGGCGATGGGGGCCGGCGGGCGCCTGCTGGCGCAGGTGCAGCGCACCGAACTGCTGGGGGTGGGTGCGCTGGCCGGGCTGCTGGCCTCGCTGGTGGCGATGGTGCTGGGCTGGGCACTGGCGAAATTCGCCTTCCAGTTCGCCTGGACGCCCTCGCCCTGGGTGCCCTTGATCGGCACTGCCGCGGGCGCAGTGCTGGCCCTGATGGCTGGCTGGTGGGGCTTGCGCGAAGTGCTGCGCCGGCCGGTGCTGGAAACCTTGCGCCGCGCTGGCGCGGTGTGAACGGGCCCGGCCTGCCGGGGCCGGCTCAGAAGGTTTCCCAGTCGCCGTCGTGAGCGGTGTCGGCGCGCGACGCGGGTGCCGGGGCCGGTGCCGCAGCGGGCGCCTTGGGCGCTGCCTTGACGGCGGCCGGGGCGAGGGGGGCAGCGGTCTGCAGCGCGGCGCTTTTCGCCTGGGCCTGCTTCACCACCGCACGCGCCAGTGCAGCGGGGGCCGCGGGGGCTGGCGCTGCTGCGGGGGCGGTCGCGGCCGCTTGCACGGCGGGGGACCTCACCGCAGGGGCAGCGGGGGCTGCCGGTGCCGCCGAAGCAGCCAAGGCCGGGGCTGCGGAGGCCGGCTCCGAACCGTTGCCCAGCGCGAAGCCCCCGACCACCGCCGCCAGTTTCTGCGCCTGCTCGCGCAGGCTCTCCGCGGCGGCGGCACTTTCCTCCACCAGCGCAGCGTTCTGCTGCGTCATGCGGTCGAGATCGGCCACCGCGCCGTTGATCTGGCCCAGGCCGCCGCTCTGCTCGTTGGTGGCGGCGCTGATCTCGCCAATGATGTCGGTCACGCGCTGCACGCTGGCCACGATCTCGGTCATGGTGCTGCCGGCGTCGGCCACCAGGCGCGTGCCCGATTCCACCTTGTCGACGCTGGCGCCGATCAGGCTCTTGATCTCCTTGGCCGCCTCGGCGCTGCGCTGGGCGAGGCTGCGCACCTCGGAAGCCACCACCGCGAATCCGCGGCCCTGCTCACCGGCGCGTGCGGCTTCCACCGCGGCGTTCAGCGCCAGGATGTTGGTCTGGAAGGCGATGCCGTCGATGGTGCCGATGATGTCGCTGATCTTGCGGCTGCTGGCGTTGATGTCTTCCATCGTGGCCACGACCTGTGAGACCACCTCGCCGCCGCGCTGCGCCACCGTGCTGGCCGAGCCGGCCAGCTGGTTGGCGGTGCGTGCGGCGTCGGCCGTCTGGCGCACGGTGCCGGTGAGTTGCTCCATCGAGCTGGCGCTCTGCTGCACGCGGCTGGCGGCCTGTTCGGTGCGGTGGCTGAGGTCGGTGTTGCCGCTCGCAATCTCGCGGGCGGCGGTGCCGATGTGGTCGGTGGCGGTGCGCACGGTCAGCAGCGAGCCGCGCAGCTTGTCCACCATCTGCCCCAGGCTGCGCACGAGATCGCCGATCTCGTCCTGGGCATCGCTGTGCATGCGGGTGTCCAGCCGGCCGGCCGCCACGCTCTCGCTGAGGCGCACGGCGCCTGAGAGCTCAGCGACCACGCGGCGTTGCAGCTTCCACGCGGCAAAGAGTGCGCCGCCGGTGGCCAAAAGCATCAGCAGGCCCAGGCCGATCGTGAGCCGCAGGTTGGCGGCGCGCGCAGCTTCGCCTCTAGCCTCTTGCAAGGTCTCGTTGCGTGCCACCAGGGTCTGCATGACCTTGCCGAGTTCGGCGTAGGTGTTCTCTGCCGCGCGCATGGCGCCGATGCCGATGTTGGGGTCGACCCCGCTGAGGTCGATGGCCTTGTCGGTCTGCTTTAAATACTGCTGCAGCAGTGGTGCTGCGGCCTTGACGCTCTCGGTCAGCGTGGCGTCGCTGCCGTCATTGGCGGGCATGGCCTCGATGACCCGCTGCACGCCAGTCACCTGCTGGCCGAGCTCGGTGCGTTTGGCCTTGACCTCGTCCTCGCTCATCGACGCGATCAGCGCCAGGGTGCGGAACACATCCGCCCGCACCTGCGACAGTTGCTCCGTGGCGTGGCCAACGGTCTTCAGGTTGTCGATGTCGGCCAAGCTGGCCTGGTGCAGCGCATCACGCTGGTGCCAGTCGATGGCAACGTAAAGACCACCGGCGCCCAGCGCCACAGCGGCGGTGATCAGCGGCGCGAGAAGGAGCTTGGAACCCAGTTTCATGTCGGTCTCGCGCTGGCTACAGGATCAGGGGTACACGCCCCCGCAGACGGCGGTCTCGCCGAGCTTCTCGCAGTACATCACCTTGGGCTCGACCTTCTTGCTCACCGGGTTGGTGAACTTGTACTCCTGCCACGCGCCCGTGGGCTTGGCCTTCACCATGGCCACGCGTTCCTTGACGAAGTACTTGCCGTCGATGTCGGTCAGGTCGATGAGATCGCGCCCGATCTGCTTCTCGTTGGCGCCGTGCGCCAGGCACTTGCCGTCCAGGCCGTAGACCACGAGATAGAGGTCGCGGTCGATGAACTGGCCCTTCTTGTTGCTGATCTCGGCGTAGCCCTTCTCGGTGCCGTTCGCCTTGATGAAGGCGATGCCCTTCTTCACCATCGCCACGGCGTCGGCCTTCGTGGCATCGCTGGCGTGGGCGCCGCCGGGGGCCAGGCACAGGGCCAGCAGCGTGCATGCAAGGATCTTGCGCATGTTCAGGGTCTCCGGGGTTCGTGAGGGGCGCGCAGGGGGTGCCGCGTCAGTCGTTGATGAGGCCCATGTCGGCGCTGCTCATCAGGCCTTCGATGTCCATCAGGATCAGCATGCGGTCGACTTCCTTCTCGCCGCTGCCGTTCTTCACGGTGCCGATGCCCGTGATGAAGCTGGCGTCGATGCTGGAGCTGAGCTCGGGCGCCGGCTTGATCTCGTCCTTCTTCAGTTCCAGCACGTCCGACACCGAGTCCACCACCGCGCCCACCACGCGGCCTCGCACGTTGAGCACCACCACCACGGTGAAGGTGTTGTACTCGGCACTGTCGCAACCCAGCTTCAGGCGCAGGTCGATGATGGGCACGATGACACCGCGCAGGTTCACCACGCCCTTGATGAAGGAGGGCGAGTTCGCGATGCGTGTGGGTTGTTCGTAGGAGCGGATCTCCTGCACGCGCAGGATGTCGATGCCGTACTCCTCGGCGCCGAGGCGGAACGTGAGGTACTCGCCGCCCTGCGAGTTGCGGCCGGCCAGCGCCGCGCTGACGGCGGCCGAGGCGGTGGCACGTTCGGCTTCGTGGCGTGCCACGTGGCTGGCTTCGGCGATCATCTCCATGGTGCTTCCTAAGGGTGTGGGGGCTGTACTGGGTTATCGGTGGCTACGAGCGGACCTGTAGGCTGGGCGCTGCCGGAAACAGTGATTTATGCGGCACGCAGCCGGAAGGTGGCCACCAGGCCGCCCAGGCGGCCAGCCTGGTCCTTGAGGCTCTCCGCCGCGGCGGCGCTCTCTTCCACCAGCGCGGCGTTCTGCTGCGTCATGCGGTCGAGATCGGCCACGGCGCCGTTGACCTGGCCCAGGCCGTTGCTCTGCTCGGCCGCGGCGGCGCTGATCTCGCTGATGATGTCGTTGACACGCTGCACGCTGGCCACGATCTCGGTCATGGTGCTGCCGGCGTCGGCCACCAGGCGCGTGCCCGATTCCACCTTGTCGACGCTGGCGCCGATCAGGCTCTTGATCTCGCGTGCCGCCTCGGCGCTGCGCTGCGCGAGGCTGCGCACCTCGGAAGCCACCACCGCGAAGCCGCGGCCCTGCTCACCGGCACGTGCGGCTTCCACGGCGGCGTTCAGCGCCAGGATGTTGGTCTGGAAGGCGATGCCGTCGATGGTGCCGATGATGTCGCTGATCTTGCGGCTGCTGGCGTTGATGTCTTCCATCGTCGAGACCACCTGCGCCACCACCTGGCCCCCGCGCTGCGCGACGGTGGCGGCCGATTGCGCCAGCTGGTCGGCGGTGCGGGCCGAATCGGCGGTCTGCCGCACGGTGGCGCTGATCTGCACCATCGAGCTGGCGGTCTGCTGAAGGGCGCCCGCGCCTTGTTCGGTGCGCTGGCTGAGGTCGCTGTTGCCGGCCGCGATCTCCTGCGCCGCGGTGCCGATGGACTCGGCGCTGAGCCGCACCTCGGAAATCGAGCGCTCGATCTGCTGCAGCGCGCTCACCAGCTTCTGCGCCTGCGCGTTGTCGGTCTGCACGTGCACGGCGCTGAAGTCGACGCTGCCGTCGGCGCGCACCAGCCGCTGGGCCATGCCGGCCAGCAACTCGCCCGCTGCAAAGTCGCGGCGTGCGCGCAGCGCCAGCATCACCAGCAGCACCGATTCGGCCACCACGTAGCCCGCGTGCTCGAGCACCTTGCCCAGACCCGGCTCCGTGAAGCAGACCGGGCCCCAGCCCCATTGCTGGAAGTAGTTGAAGCTGAGGTGGTGCACCGCGATGGTGGCCGCGGCCACGATGACGGGCAGCGCGTGGCGGTAGACCACCGTGCAGGCAAGAAAGGCGAACACCGCGAAGTGCGCCTCGGCGTGGCCGCGCGCGGCGTGGATGAGCAGGGCCACCATGGCCATGCCCAGCGCAGGCAGGCCGATCTGGCTCCAGCGGCCGCCCTGGCCCGTGAGTGCCACCCCGATGGCGGCGGCCATCAAGCCCCCGCCCACGAGCAGCGGAAGGCCCACGCCGGCGTTGGCCGCACCGTAGGCCAGCGCCGCCGCCAGCAGTGCGGCGGTGGCGAGCAGCATGCTCTTGTCGTTGTCGTTCAGGGCGCTCATGGGGGTTCCTTGGTCATCAGGGGCCGCCACGGGCTGGCCCCGGGGTTCAACTTCGTTGCAAACGGAAGGTGGCCACCAAATCGCCGAGGCGGCTGGCTTGGGCCTTCAGACTTTCGGCGGCGGCGGTGCTCTGCTCCACCAGCGCAGCGTTCTGCTGCGTCATGCGGTCGAGATCGGCCACGGCGCCGTTGACCTGGCCCAGGCCGCTGCTCTGCTCGGCCGCGGCGGCGCTGATCTCGCTGATGATGTCGTTGACACGCTGCACGCTGGCCACGATCTCGGTCATGGTGCTGCCGGCGTCGGCCACCAGGCGCGTGCCCGATTCCACCTTGTCGACGCTGGCGCCGATCAGGCTCTTGATCTCGCGTGCCGCCTCGGCGCTGCGCTGCGCGAGGCTGCGCACCTCGGAGGCCACCACCGCGAAGCCGCGGCCCTGCTCACCGGCACGTGCGGCTTCCACCGCGGCGTTCAGCGCCAGGATGTTGGTCTGGAAGGCGATGCCGTCGATGGTGCCGATGATGTCGCTGATCTTGCGGCTGCTGGCGTTGATGTCTTCCATCGTCGAGACCACCTGCGCCACCACCTGGCCGCCGCGCTGCGCGACGGTGGCGGCCGATTGCGCCAGCTGGTCGGCGGTGCGGGCCGAATCGGCGGTCTGCCGCACGGTGCCGGTGAGCTGCTCCATCGAGCTGGCTGCCTGCTGCAGGTTGCTGGCCGTCTGCTCGGTGCGGCCGCTCAAGTCGATGTTGCCGGTGGCGATCTCGCTGGAGGCGGTGCCGATGCTGTCGGTGGCCAGACGCACCTGGCCGATCAGGCCGGCCAAAGAGCGGTTCATGCCCTGCAGCGCGCGCGCCAGATCGCCGAACTCGTCGGCGCGGTCGACCGCGATCTGGGTCGTGAGGTCGCCCTGCGCGATGCGCTCGGCGGCCTGGATGGCGGCCGTCAGCGGCCGCTGGATCGAGCGGCCCAGCCACAGCGCGCCGCTGACCAGAGCCACCAGGATGAACAGCACGCCCAGTGCCGCCACCTTGATCGTGAACTGGCGTTCGGCGATGAAACCCTGCTTCAAGGCCGTGGCTTGGGTGTCCTGCAGCGTGACGAACTCGCGCAGCGAGGCGAGGTAGACATCGGCGGCGGGGTTGAACACCTTCAGCGCTTCGGTGCGGGCCGCCTCGGCATCGCCGGCGGCCTTGGCGGCGCGCACGCGCGCCAGCGAGTCGAGCACGGCCTTGCGCTCGCTGGCGATGCGCGCCATCAGCGCCTGATCGGCCGCGGTCAGCGGCAGCGCCTCGATGGACTTCTGCACCCGGCTGATGTCTTCGATGGTGCTGGCAATCAGCGGCTTGAACAGGGCCTCGACCTCGGCGTCGCTGCCCACGGCCGTGGCCTGCACGCGCGCGATGTTGGTGGAGAGCAGCGCCGACCAGCGCGCCGCCGCCTGCTGCTTGGCTTCCACCGGCTGCATCACCGCTTCGGAGCGCGCCGTCACGTTGGCCGACCGCCAGGCGGCATAGATCACCACCGCCAGCTGCGTGGCGATGATGAAGCCGACGAAGAGCCACAGGCGGGTGGTGATGCGGAGCTGTTGGAAGTTCATGGCGGTACTGCTTGGGGGGCTGTCGGCCCTCGGGCGGCTCAGGCGGCTTGCAGGCGGAAGGTGCCCACCAGCTTGGCCAGGCGCTCTGCTTCCTCGCGCAGCGATTCGGCGGCTGCCGCGCTCTCTTCCACGAGCGCCGCGTTCTGCTGGGTGGACTGGTCGAGTTGCGTCACCGCGCCGTTGACCTGGCCGATGCCCTGGCTCTGGTCGGCGGCGGCGGCGCTGATCTCGCCGATGATCTGGTTCACGCGCTGCACGCTCGCGACGATGTCGCCCATGGTGCGGCCGGCGTCGGCCACCTGGCGCGTGCCGGTCTCCACCCGCTCCACGCTGGCGCCGATGAGGCTCTTGATCTCGCGCGCGGCTGCGGCGCTGCGTTGCGCCAGGCTGCGCACCTCGCTGGCCACCACGGCGAAGCCGCGGCCTTGTTCACCGGCGCGTGCCGCTTCGACGGCCGCGTTCAGCGCGAGGATGTTGGTCTGGAAGGCGATGCCATCGATGGTGCCGATGATGTCGCCGATGCGCCGGCTGCTGGTGTTGATGTCTTCCATCGTGGCCACCACCTGCGCGACGGCTTCGCCACCGTGCTGCGCGACGCTGGAGGCTGACTGCGCCAGCTCGCTGGCCTGGCGCGCTGCGTCTGCACTCTGGCGCACGGTGGCCGTGAGCTGCTCCATGCTGCTGGCGGTCTGCTGCAGCGAGCCCGCCGCGTTCTCGGTGCGCTGGCTCAGATCGCCGTTGCCGCTGGCCACCTCGGCGCTGGCCAGTTGGATGATCTGCGACGAGGCGTGCACCTGGCTCACCACCGTGCGCAGGCTCTCCTGCATGCGGCTCAGCGCGGTGAGCAGGTCGCTGGCCTCGTCGCGGCCTTCCAGGCGGATGGGGCGCCGCAGGTCGCCCTCGGCGATGGCCTGCGCCACCGTGGCGGCGTAGGCGATGGGGCTGGTGATGGAGTGCGAGTTCAGCAGCGTCAGCGGCCACACCACCAGCACCACGATGGCCAGCGTGGCCAGGAAGGCCCACAGCACGTGCTTCATGGCGAGCAGGAACTCGTCCTGCGTGGCGCGCGCTTCGTTGCGCGTGATCTGGGCGATGGCGTCGATGTTCTTCTCGACCACGGCCACCTCGGCCTTGGCACGTTCGAGCATGCGGTCGGCCACGCGACCGGTGTCGTAGCCGCCGCCCTGGATGTTCTTCAGCACCGGCTCGCTGCGCTCGGCGTAGGCGGTCAGGCGTTCCAGGGCTTCGCGGGCGAGCTTGTTGTCCTCGTCCTCTTCGCCTTCCAGCAGCGACTTCATGGTCTTGGCGGTGGAGGCCACCTCGGTGCGCCAGGCCACGAGATGCTTCTCCACCGCCGCAGGGTCTTCGTAGTCGATGACCATCTGCTTTTCCAGCAGACGCACGCGAGAGATGTGCTGGCGCAGTTCACTCACGGTCTCGACCTCGTGGATCGAGTGCGACATGAAGTCTTCGTTCAGCGACTTGATCTTCCACCCCCCTGCGGTGCCCACCATCCCGATCAGCGCGAACATGCCGAGCACCATCGCGATGGCACCCCACATGCGTGTGCGGATCGAGAATTGCCGCAGGGTGTTGAGCACAAGCTTCATCGCCGGGATTCCTTGGGTACTGGGAAGCGTGTTGCCGACTGCGGGGATCTTTGCAGGGGCTTCGCCTTTCGCAGCTGGGCTGGTGGAGGAGCGGAGGGCTGGTTGCGCTTGCCGCTTCAGTGGCGCGAGCGGCGCACCAGCGAGCCGATGTCGAGGATCAGCGCCACGCGGCCGTCGCCCATGATCGTGGCGCCCGAGACGTCATCCACCTTGCGGTAGTTGCTCTCGAGGTTCTTCACCACCACCTGCTGCTGGCCGAGCAGTTCGTCCACCAGCAGGGCGACGCGGCCGCCCTCGGCTTCCACCACCACCATGATGTTGCTGACGTGCTCGAAGTCGAAGCGCGGCACCTGGAACACGCGTTCGAGGTCGACGACCGGCATGTACTCGTCGCGCACTTCCACCACGCGGCCGCTGCCGCCGATGGTCTTGATGGTGTTGGCCTGCACCTGGAAGCTTTCCACCACGCTGGACAGCGGCAGGATGTAGACCTCTTCGCCCACGCCCACGCTCATGCCGTCCATGATGGCCAGCGTGAGCGGCAGGCGCACGCGCACCGTCATGCCGTAGCCCTCGGCGCTGTCGATCTCCACCGTGCCGCCCAGCGCCGTGATGTTCTTCTTCACCACGTCCATGCCGACGCCGCGGCCCGAGACGTCGGTGACGACCTCGGCCGTGCTGAAGCCCGGCGCGAAGATGAGGCCGTAGACCTCGCTGTCGGTCATGGTGTCGGGCGCGTCGATGCCGCGCTCGCGGGCCTTGCTCAACAGCTTGGCGCGGTTCAGGCCCTTGCCGTCGTCGCGCACCTCGATGACGATGCTGCCGCCCTGGTGGCTGGCGATCAGCGTGATGGTGCCGTGCTCGGGCTTGCCCTTGGCCAGGCGCTCGGCCGGCATCTCGATGCCGTGGTCGCAGCTGTTGCGCACCAGGTGCGTCAGCGGGTCGGTGATCTTCTCCACCAGGCCCTTGTCGAGCTCGGTGGCCTCGCCCACCTGCACCATCTCGACCTTCTTGCCGAGCTTGGCCGCCAGGTCGCGCAGCATGCGCGGGAAGCGGTTGAAGACCATCGACATCGGAATCATCCGGATCGACATCACCGCTTCCTGCAGGTCGCGGGTGTTGCGCTCCAGGTCGGCCAGACCGGCGGCCAGCTGCTGGTAGAGCGCGGCGTCCACGCCCTTGCCGTTCTGCGCCAGCATGGCCTGCGTGATGACGAGCTCGCCCACCAGGTTGATGAGCTGGTCGACCTTGTCGACGCTGACGCGCAGCGTGCTGCTCTCGGCCGAGGCAGCCTTTTCGGCCTTCGGCGCGGCAGCCTTGGCCGGTGCCAGGGCTGCGGGCGCGGCCGCGGCAGGGGTGCTGGCCGCCGCGGCGGGGGCGGCGGCATTCGGCGCGCCCGGCGCGTCATCGAAGAAGCCGTAGCCCAGGTCGGCCTGCGGTGCGGCCTCGGCTGCCGGGGCGCCCGGGGCGCCTTCGTGGAAGCCATAGCCCGAGCTCAGCGGCTTCAGCGCGATGTGCTCACGCGCGATGTGGAAGCCGAAGAGGTCGATGAGGTCGTTGTCGCTGGAGCCCGTGGTCACCTTGAAGCGGCGCATGCCGTCGGCGGCGCGGCCGGCGTCCAGCGGCTCGATGGTGCCCAGGTCGGTGATCTCCTTGAACAGTTCCACCAGGTTCTCGGCCAGGCCCGGGTCGGGCAGCGGGCCGACGGTGAGCTCCAGAACGCGTTGGCCGGGCTTGGCCGGCGCTTGCGGTGCCGCTGCCACGGGGGCTGGCTTGGGCGCGGGTGCCGGGGCCGCGGCCGCGCGCGGCACGCCGGCGGTCACGGCTTCGCCTTCCACATGGCGGCGGATGGTGAAGAGCAGCTCGGTGGTGTCGATCGGCTCGGCGCCGTTGCCCTGGTGGCGCGCCAGCTGGGCCTTCAGCGCATCGCCAGAAGCGAGCAGCACGTCCACCATCGCGGCGTTCGGCGTCAGCTCGTGGCGGCGCAGCTTGTCCAGCAGCGTTTCCATCTGGTGCGTGAGCTCGGCCACATCGGAGAAACCGAAGGTGGCTGCGCCCCCCTTGACCGAGTGCGCGCAGCGGAAGATGGCGTTGAGCTCTTCGTCGTCGGGGTTCTCGATGTCCAGCGCGAGCAGCATCTGCTCCATGGAATCGAGGTTCTCACCGGCCTCTTCGAAAAAGACCTGGAAGAACTGGCTGAGGTCGATGCCGGCGGTGGCGCTGGCGTCGTTGGTCATTTCACCCATCGCGGTGACTCCTGCAGATTCGTGGGAAAGCGCCGCCGAGGCTTCAGCGGATCACCTTGCCGATGACTTCCACCAGCTTGGCCGGGTCGAAGGGCTTGACCAGCCAGCCCGTGGCACCGGCAGCGCGGCCGGCCTGCTTCATCTGGTCGCTGCTCTCGGTGGTGAGGATCAGGATGGGCGTGCTCTTGAACTTCGGGTTCTCGCGCAGCTTCTTGGTCAGGCTGATGCCGTCCATGCGGGGCATGTTCTGGTCGGTCAGCACGAGGTTGAAGTCGCGGCTGTTGGCCTTCTCGAAGGCGTCCTGCCCGTCCACGGCCTCGACGACGTTGAAGCCCGCGTTCTTCAGGGTGAAGGAAACCATTTGGCGCATGGAAGCGCTGTCGTCAACGGCAAGGATCGAGTGCATGGAAGGCTCTCCGGAGGTGCTTTTTGAAAGTGCGGGTGTGAGGGGGGCGGCGGGCGGGGTCAGAACAGCTCGACGGAGCCAGCGTCCATCTCGTCCTGGGTCACGGGGTTGGGGCGCAGCGGGGCTTCGGCGACGAGGGCTTCACCGTCCTCGTCGTCGCCCATGGTGTCGCGGGCCAGCCGGTCGGCGCAGTTGCGCAGGCGGCGGGTGGTGTGGTCCACCAGTTGCGAAGCCATGTCCTGGAACTGCATCGCGGTGATCGCGCCGGCCATGTGCTGCATCGCGTTGTGCAGTTCGGGCGCCTCGATCTCGGGGTGCTCGGCCACGCGGTGCAGCAATTGCTTGAGCTCGCCCGTGGCGCCGTAGAAGTGTGTGAGCAAGGACTCACATGCGTCGCCCAGAAGGCGCTGCAGGCGATCCATGTCGTTGCTGGCCACCATCAGGTGGTCCTGCAAATCGGCAGCGGCCATCAGGGGCATCGCGCCGGCAGCCTGAAAGGCATCGGGCGGGGCGTTCGACGGCGTCGGGGCGTCCTGAGCGAGCATCGGGGCTCCAAGGTGTTGGTCGGTATGGGGGCCTGCCGGGCCGACCTGGCCGCCGGGGCACGGGGCGCTGGGCGGGCCGGGAGGCCTGGCTTCCAACCCATTTTCGGCAGCGGGTGGCCGAACATTGAGCAGAAGATGAAGCCCTAACGGCGTCATTTCTGAGCATTGCGGCCGCGCACTGCCGGGCCTGCACCAGTGCGGGCAGCGCCTTTGCGATACTGGACGGCATGAATGGCACGCCTGCGGGCCCATCCCCCGACACCGACGCGCCCGCCATTGCCGGCAGCCCGGCGCGCGCCCGGCCCGGCGACACCCGCCCCTACCGCGTGCTGCACCTGGAAGACAGCGAGCCCGACCATGCGCTGGCCATCGCCTGCCTGCAGCGGGGCGGCACCCGCGTGCAGGCGCGCCGGGTGGAGACCCGCGCCGAGTTCCTGGCCGCACTCGATGAGCCCTGGGACGTGGTGCTGTCTGATTACCACCTGCCCGGCTTCACCGGTCTGGACGCGCTGCAGATGCTGTGCGAGCGCAGCGGCCCGGGGGCTCCGGCGCTGCCTTTCATCCTGGTGTCAGGCCAGATCGGCGAAGACACCGCGGTGGAAGCCATGCGCAACGGCGCGGCCGACTACCTGCTGAAGAACAACCTGGCGCGCCTGGCCCCGGCGGTGGAACACGCCGTCGCCGGCGCCCGCATGCGCCGCGCGCGCGAGGCGGCCGACCGCGAACTGGAGGTGTCGCGCCGGCGGCTGTCGGAACTGGCGCAACACCTGCAGACCAGCGTGGAGGCCGAGCGCCAGGCCATCGCGCGCGAGATCCACGACGATGTCGGTGGCTCGCTGACGGCGCTGAAGTTCGAACTCGACTGGATCCGCCGCCATGCCGAGAACCCGGCGATGCAGCAGCGCGCGTTGGCGGCGCTGGAGACGGTGACGCACGCCATCGAAAGCAGCCAGCGCATCATGCAGAACCTGCGCCCGGCCATCCTGGAGCAGGGCCTGGTGGCCGCGCTGCAGTGGATGACGAGCCAGTTCGAGAAGCGCCTGGGCATCGAGTGCGAGTTCCGCACCCACGCCGGCGACACCCGCGAGCCGCCCGCGCTGCCGCCCGGCGTGCCCCTGGTGGCCTACCGCACCGCCCAGGAGGCGCTCACGAACGTGAGCAAACACTCTCAAGCTTCGCGCGTGGTGGTGGACCTCTCGCTCACCGGCGGCGTGCTGAGCCTGGAGGTCAGCGACAACGGCCGCGGCCTCGGGCAGGCCGACCTGGCCAAGGCGCGCAGCTTCGGCATCCGGGGCCTGCACGAGCGCGCCTCCACCGTGGGCGGCTGGGTCGACCTCAGCAGCGGGCCCACGGGCACCTCGCTGATCCTCTCGGTGCCCCTGACGCCCCCCGGCACCGCTCCGGCCGGCCGGAGCGACAACACCGACCCCGACGACGCCGAAAACTCAGCCTGGACAGTGTTGTGAGGCCCCCAGGCTTGTCGCTACGCGCCTTCGCCACCCCCCAAGGGGGCTCTTGCTGCGGCCCGGCAGAGCCGGTTCCGCGCAAGGCCTTGATCGACCACCACCGCAGCTGCCCACACCCATGATCGAAGTGATCTTGTGCGACGACCACGCGCTCATCCGGCGCGGCATCCGCGACACGCTAAGCGATGCGCCCGACATCCGCGTGGTGGGCGAGGCCGGTGACTACGGCGAGCTGCGCGGCCTGATGCGCACGCTGGGCCAGGAAACCGGGCGCGAGGCCGGCAAGCCCTGTGACGTGCTGGTGCTCGACATCAACCTGCCCGGCCGCAGCGGGCTGGACGCCCTGCACGCGCTGAAGGAAGAGGGCAGCCCGGTGAAGGTGCTGGTGGTCAGCATGTACCCGGAAGACCAGTACGCCATCCGCGCTTTGCGCGCCGGGGCCTACGGCTACGTCAACAAGGGTGGCGACCCGCAGCTGCTGGTGCAGGCCGTGCGCACCGTCTCGCAGGGGCGCAAGTACGTCACGCCCGAGATCGCGCAGATGCTGGTGGAGAGCCTCACCGCGCCGGCCACCGAGAACCCGCACAACAAGCTGAGCGACCGCGAACTGCAGACGCTGGTGATGATCGCCAGCGGCAAGCGCCTGGCCGACATCGCCGAAGAGCTGACGCTGAGCCCGAAGACGGTCTCGGTCTACCGGGCCCGCGTGCTGGAGAAGCTGGCCCTGGCCAACAACGCCGAGCTCACGGTCTATGCCATCCGCAACGGGCTCGTCGGGCAGTAGCGCGCGCGGCGCCGAAAAGGCGCTGGACGACGCGGCGGGCATGCGCCGCGCCGGGCGCGAGCTGCTGTCTCTGGCGCTGCTGGACAGCCGCAACCACCTGCTGCAACGCCTGGCGCAGGATGAAAGCCCCGACGCGCTGCGCCTGGCGGTGCGTGCGGGCTGGTACCAGGAGCACTGGCTCTCGCGCCACGTGCAGCGTTCGCGCGGCGAGGCCTGCGACCCGGCCGGGCTGCGCCTGGCCGGCATCGAGCCGGCGGTGGACGGCTGGCTGCAGCCCGAGGGCCCGCTGCCCACGCCCGAGACCGTGCGCGCTTACCTCGCCGACACGCTGGAGCTCACGCTCGACCTGCTGGCCGCCCCTGGCGAAGCCGCCGAAGACGACGCCGCGCTGCACTTCTACCGCTGCAGCCTGCTGCACGAAGACCGACTGGGCGAGACCCTGGCGCAGCGCCTGCGCCCCGGGGCCCCGGCGGCGCGCCCCGCCCGCCCCGCGCTGTGGCTGCCGGCGCAGCGCTGGATGCTGGGCTCGGCACCCGGTGGTTTCGTGCCCCACCCCGAGCGCTGGGCCCACGAGGTGGCGGTGCCCGAATTCGAGATCGACGCGCAGGCGGTGGACTGGGCCGCCTATCTCGAGTTCGCCAGCGATGGCGGCTACGACCGCCCCGAGTTCTGGAGCGAAGCCGGCTGGAACTGGCTGCAGCGCGACGGCCGCCGCGCCCCGGGCCAGGTGGAGCAGATGCACGATGGCGTGCTGGTGGCGCGCGGCCATGGCGCCAGCGCCGGCTTGCGCCGCGTGGCGCTGCACCAGCCGGTGATGCACGTCAGCCGGCACGAGGCCGAGGCCTGGTGCCGCTGGGCCGGCCGCCGCCTGCCCACCGAACCCGAATGGGAACTCGCCGCCAGCCAGGGCGCCGGCCGCGGCTTCGTGTGGGGCGAGGTCTGGGAATGGGTGGCCGGCAGCGCGCGCCTTTGGCCCGGCGCCGGCAAGCCCGCACCGGGCTCGCCCGATGCAGCGCCGGCCGAAGGGCAGGGCGTGCTGCGCGGGGCGAGCTTCGTCACGCGCACGCGCTGGCGGCTGCCGAAGGCGCGGCGGTTCGCCGCGGTCGAAGACGACACGCTGTTCTGCGGCTTCCGCAGCTGCGCGCTGTAACGCGGCGGCTCGGCCTCAGCGCGGGCGCGCGGCGTCCAGTGTGGCGCCGAAGCTTCCGGGCGCCACGCCCGGCAACGCGTGGCAGCGCGGCGAGACGCGCGGGCTGCCCGCGGCGCAGGCTTGGTCGCGGTGCAGCGACCAGTGGTGCACGCCAGCCAGGCCCAGGCGCTGCGCAGCGGCTGCCACAGCCGCTGCATCGTCCACGCCCGTGACATTGCCAGCCACGTCGTTTTCGCCGGCCATCAGCGTCAGCGCGATCTGCGCATAGGGCACGCCGTGCGCACGGTGCAGGTTGTGCGCGGCCTGCAGCGCCGAGGCGGCCATGTCGCAGCGGCCTGCTTTCAGCACGCACCAGCGCGCGTCGGCCGGGCCGTAGTTCATCACCATCAGGTTGATCACCGCGCGGCTGCGCAGGCCGTGCGTGGCCACGGCGCGCATGACGTTTTCGCCGGTGGCGTTCAGGCCGCGGCCGTCGGCGCTGGCGTGCGTGGCGAGCGTGAAGCTCAGGCGCAGTTGCGGCCACTGCTGCGCGGCCCAGGCCACCTGCTGCACCAGCGCGTCGATCTGTTCGGCGGTCTGCTTCCCCTCGATGTCGAAATCCAGCCCCACCAGGCGCGGCGAGAGGTGGCGTTCCACGAAGCGGCGCATGCCGGCCTGTGTGCTGCAGGTGAAGATGCCGACCTCGCCGCCCGTGGAGACGGCGTGGTCGCGGCCCTCGGCCACGGCCTCGGCGATGCGGCGCTGCATCTCGCGCGCCTCTTCGGCCGCATCGGCGTGCAGGCTCCAGCGTTCCTGCCCGCATGCGCCGGTGGCAAAGGCCCAGGTGATCACGCGCCCTGGCGCTGGCGGCAGCCGCCAGGCCGGGGCGGGGCCCTGGCTCAGGTCTTGGTAAGGGCCGGCCCAGGGCGAAGGCGGGGGTGCGGAGGCTTGCGCGCCCGCGGCGCCGCAGGCGAACAGCAGCGCCGCCGCCAGCCCGCGCCGCAGCGCCCCACGCGCACTCACAGCTTCACGCGCAGCGTCAGGTAGTACTGGCGCCCGTTGTTGTAGACGGCGGTGGGCTGGCTGGTGTTGTCGGCGTAGTACTTGAGCACCGGGTTGTTGAGGTTCATGCCGTCCAGGCTGAGCGTGAAGCGCTCGTTGATCTTCCAGCCCAGGCTCGCCGAGAGCGTGGCCGTGTCGGCCTGGTTCTGCGCCGAGGCGCGGTCCAGCCCGTTGAAGAACTTCGAGCGGAAGTTGTAGGCCACACGGGCGTTGAAGGTGTCGTTCTCGAACCAGGCGCCGGCGTTCCAGGTGTGCTTGCTGTTGCCCACCAGCGGGCGGCCGCCTTGCTCTTCACCGTCGGCGTAGGTGTAGTTCAGGTTGGCACCGAAGCCCGCGCCAAAGCTCTGCTGCCAGCCGAACTCCAGCCCCTTCACGCGGCCCTTGCTGTTGACAGGCGAACTGATGCGGTAGGTGTCGAAGCGGCGGTTCTGTTCGTTGAAGTAGACGCCATCGCTCACGCCGAAGCCGACGTAGTTCTTCAGGTCCATCACGAAGAGCCCGGCCGAGAGCACCGAGCGTGGCGCGAAGTACCACTCCAGCGAGGCGTCGAGGTTCGTCGAGCGGATGGGCTCCAGGTTCGGGTTGCCGCCGCTGCCGGTGCGGTTGGTGTCGTCCAGACTCACCGAGCCGCCCAGGGCGCTGAAGTCAGGCCGCGCCAGCGTCTTGGCCAGTGCGAAGCGGCCCACGAGGTTCGGGCTCAGGTCCCACTTCAGGTTCAGGCTGGGCAGCACGTCGGTGTGCGTGTTCTCCACCAGCTTGCGGTAGAACGAGCCGAAGGCCGAGGTGGTGATGGCGCCGGGCACCGCGCAAGGCGCTTGAACCGCGCACACGCTGCCCGGGATGGCCACGTTGGTCAGCACGCCCACCTTGCTCTGCACCACGCGCACGCCGACGTTGCCCGACCAGCCCTCGCCGAGGAAGTTGCCCATCACGTAGGCGGCCAGGTTCTTCTCCTCCATCGCGAATTCGCCGGGGAAGTACTGGCGTTCCAGCGGGTCGCGGTTGGAGAAGCGGTTGCCCCAGGCTTCGAGCACACCGGGGTCGAGCTGCCACACGTTGCGCAGGAAGTTGCCGCTCAGGCCCTTGCCGAAATCAGACGGGTAGGTCTGCCCGTTCCAGGCCGGCAGGTTGGCCACGTTGAAGGGGTCGGCGCTCCACTTCGGGCCCTGGGCCACGAACTGGCTGTCGCGCTCGTGCTTGGTGCTGCGCAGGCCGGTCTTCACGCTGCTGAACAGGCCCTCGGTGAAGCGCCATTCGCCATCGAGCTGCGCCCAGTCTTCGTTGTCCTTCGTGCGCGCGGGGCTGGCGCCGAAGATCCAGTCCAGCCGCGTGCCGGTGAACACCGCCGGGTTGCCAGCGCGCACGCCGGAATCGGGCGCCCGGTCGATGCCGTTGAGCGTCCAGCTCGCGCCGGTGTTGAAGACGTCGCCTTCGAAGACGGCCTGGCTCGGCGTCTCGCCCTTGCCGCGGCTGCTGCCGAGCTTGCCGCTCACCGTCAGGTTGCCGGTCTTGAACTGGCCGTCGAGGTTGACGAAGCCGGTTTCCGAGCGTGCGTCGGGCCGCAGGATGTTGTCGACGATGACGTACTGGTTGCCGGGGATGGGCGTGAAGCTGGCCTTCACCAGCGTGCCGTCCTTCACCACGTAGCCGGCGTCGGGGGCCTGCGGTGCCTGGTTGCCGCCGCCGCCCAGGATGCGGCTGCCCCACACGAGGTAGTTGCGGTTGTAGTTGCGCGCCTTCATCTCCGAGGTGAAGGCCGTGAGGTCGAAGCCCAGTTCCTTGGTGGGCTGCACCTGCACGGTGATGAGGCCGCCGGTGCGTTCACGCGTCTGCTCGAAGAGCGCCGAGCCCACGGCATTCGGGTAGGCCACGCCGGCCAGATCGGGGTTGGTCTGCGCGATGGGGCTGGTGGCCGAGATGCGGCTGTAGCCCAGCGTCTCGATGCCGTCGCGGCGCAGGCTGCGCTTCTGCGAGAACACCTGCGCCATCACGCCCACGGTCTCGCCCTTCCAGTTGATCAGTGCGCTGAGCTGGGGGTCGGTCTTGCGCGGCAGGTCGGCATAGACCGCGCCCACGCTGGCTTCCAGCGTCAGGGCCTGGCGGAACTCCAGCGGCTTGCGCGTCTGGATGTCCACCGCGCCGGCCACGCCGCCTTCCACCAGGTCGGCCTGCGCGCTCTTGCGCACCACCACCTGCTTGACCAGTTCGCTCGGCAGCAGCGAGTAGCTGACGCTGCGGCCCACGGTGCCGGTCTGGTTGAGCACGAACCAGTCGCCCGAGCCGATGCCGTGGCCGTTGATCAGCGTCTGGGTCAGGCTGGGGTTGGTGCCGCGCAGGCTGACGCGGTCGTTCTCGTCGAAACCGCCTTCGCTGGCGCTGGCCGAGCTGATGGCCACGCCGGGCACGCGCTGCAGCGAATCGGCGATGTTCTTGTCGGGCATCTTGCCGATGTCTTCGGCGGTGATGACCTCGGCCACGCTGTCCAGGCCGCGCTTCTGGCGCAGCGCCGATTCCAGCGAGGCGCGGATGCCGGTGACGACGATGCGCTGGGCTTCGGCGGGGGCGGCGGCGGGCTTGGCGGCCGGGGCGGGTGTGGTCTGGGCCCCCGCGGGCGCAGCGCCCAGGGCGGCGGCGCCGAACAGCAGCGCCGAGACGGCGCGGGCAACCGGGGTGGTGTGGAGCTTCATGGCGGGTCCTCGGAAGGGCAGCAGGGTCGGTGTAGGGGACATGGGCAGGCGGTCCGTGCAGACCAGTTCAGCACCAGCGCCCGCCATGCAAACCACTTTATGCCACTTGAAGAACCAATGAAATACCACTTGTCTCGGTGGTTTCCCGGGTGGGTGACTGCCGAGCCTTTGTTTCACCCAGGGAGATGGTCGTTCTTCCCCGCGTTCAGAGAGTGGC
Organism: Rubrivivax rivuli; assembly: GCF_004016505.1. Classification (GTDB taxonomy): domain Bacteria; phylum Pseudomonadota; class Gammaproteobacteria; order Burkholderiales; family Burkholderiaceae_C; genus Rubrivivax; species Rubrivivax rivuli. Next base: position 246,098 of record NZ_SACR01000005.1, read on the forward strand.
AGGGGGTCATCGCAAAAATGCGACAGTCTCTCCGATTGGTATTTGATTGGTATCTTATGGGCTGAGGTCGACCCGAGCGCGACCAGGCGGCCCGCGTGAGGGGCTCCTGGGTCTGCATCGGCTGGCGTGGGCCGCACACCGCCAACCGGCGGGCCGCCAGCGGGCTCAGCGCGCGCTGGGGTTCAGCGTGCGGGGGTGGGCCTCCGGGGCTTCGCCCGGCTCTGGCGCCGCGTAGAGCGTGGTCGGGCCGCTGGGCGTTTGCCGCTCCACCTCGGCCTGCAGCTCGACATGGCGCCACAGGTGGGCCAAGGCGCCCTGCAGGTCGCCCTGCTTCTCCAGCAGTTGCGCCAACTGCCGGTGCGCCTGGCTCTGCTGCGGGCGCGACTGGATGCGCTCGGCCAGGGCCAGGCCGTGCAGCGTGCTGCGCACGGCGCCGGCTTCGTCGCCGCGGGCCAGCGCGATCTCGGTCCAGGTGCGGCTGGCGGCGGCCTCCAGCCAGTGGTGGCCCAGCCGCGCGGCCAGGCCCAGCGCCAGGCGGCAATCGGCCGTGGCCCAGGGCAGCTGGCCGCGGGCCAGTGCGGCGCGCGCCAGGTGCCAGTGCGCCTCGGCCTCGAACTCGCGGTGGCTGCCGCGCCGCGCCGCGGCCAGGCCGTGGGCGAAGTGGCGCTCCGCGTCTTCGAGCTGGCCGGTCTCGAAATGGCCCACGCCGATGTTCAGCGCCACCTTGGCCGCCAGGTAGCTGTCGCCCTGCGGCCCCAGGCGCGCCAGCGCGTCGCGGTGGAAACGCAGCCCCGTGGTCCAGGCGCCCATGGCGTAGTGGATCTGGCCCAGGCCGATGCGCGCGGCCACACCCTCGCGCCAGGCGCCGGCGGCTTCGGCGCGGTCGAGCGCGCGCGACCACTGCTCGGTGGCTTCGAGGTAAAGGCCCTGCTGGTAGGCGATGCGGCCCAGCGCCTCGGCCATCTGCGCCGCCTGTGCCGGCAGCGCGGCGGCCTCGGCCTGGCGTGCGGCGGCCTGCAGCGTCTCGCGCAGCGCCAGCGCCCGGCCGCTGCGCTCCAGCAGGCGGAAGCGCTGGGCCAGCGTGTCCAGTGCCGCCGCGGTGTGGCCCTGGGCCCGCAGCGCGGCTTCCAGCGCGAGCAGTTGGCGCTCGGCCGCCGCCGGGTGGCGCGCGGCCACGCGGTGCAGACGGGCCAGCGCGACGGCCAGCCGGTCGCTGCAGGGGTCTGCGGTGGGCGGGTGGGGCGGCTTCATGCGGTGTCGTCGGGCTGGGGCTTCAATTGGTATCTCTCCACTCTAATACCAATTGACGATCGCTCCTCGTGGTCTTAGAGTGGTATTTGTCATGCAGACCGATACCCCTCAGGCGCTTCTCTCTACCGCCGTGCTTCCGCCCAGCGCCTTCGGGGCGACTGGGGCGCCGGTGCGGGCGCCGGGCTGGCCGGCACCGATTCTGAGGCCGGGCGCCCCGGCGCCGCGCTGGTGGCTGGCGGTGGACGGCGGCGGCACGCACACCCGCCTGCGCCTGGCCGAGGCCGGCGGGCGCGTGCGCGCCGAAGGCCAGGCCGGCCCCTCGGCCCTGGGGCAAGGGGCTGCCGCGGCCTGGGGCGCCATGGAAGCCGCCCTCGCCAGCGCCGCAGCGCAGGCGGGCCTGCCGCCGCCGGCCTGGGCCGACTGCGCGCTGGCCGCCGGGCTCTCGGGCGCCGGCGTCGCCGGCTGGGCCCAGGCCTTCCGCGAGGCCGACCCTGGCTGCGCCGCCTTGCTGCTGGCCAGCGACGGCGAAGCCGCGCTGCAGGCCGCCTTCGCGGGCGGACCGGGTGTGCTGCTGATCGCGGGCACCGGCTCGGTCTGCGAGGTGCGCCGTGCCGATGGCCAGCGGGCCACCGTCGGCGGCTGGGGCTGGCGCTGCGGCGACGAAGGCAGCGGCGCCTGGCTGGGCCGGCAGGCCCTGGCGCACGCACAGCGTGCGGTGGACGGGCGCGCCGTCTGCGGTGCGCTGGCGCGCGCCGTGCTGGCTGCGGTGCAGGCGGCGGTGCCCTGCCAGGCTGGCGGGGCCGGCGCCGTGGGCGACGCTGCATCGCCGGCCGCGGCCCTGCAGGCCTATGGCGACCGCGCCCGGCAGGGCGATCTGGCCGCGCTGGCCCCGTGGGTCACGCAGGCGGCCGCGCAGGGCGACCCCGCCGCCGAGGCGCTGCTCGCACAGGCTGCGCGTGAACTCGAGGCCCTGGTGCAGGCCGCCGACCCCAGCGGCCGCCTCCCCGTGGTGCTGGCCGGCAGCGTCGCGCGGCACCTGCAGCCCCGCCTGCACAGCGACACTCGGGCGCGCTGCCAGCCCGCGCTGGCCGATGCCCCTGCCGGCGCGCTGCAATGGCTGCGTGCCGCCTTCCCCACCTCCAGCCCGAAACTGCCATGAGCCCCACGCCAGCGCTGCCCTTCCGCTTCAAGCCCGACACCTCGGCCGCCTCGCCGCTGTACCTGCAGCTGGCGCAGGCGCTGTCCAAGGCCATCGCCGAAGGCCTGTACCAGGCCGACGAGGCCCTGCCCTCGGAGCGCGTGCTGGCCGAGGCGCTGCAGGTCTCGCGCGTGACGGCGCGCAACGCCATCGAAAGGCTGGTGGAGCAGGGGCTGATCATCCGCAAGCGCGGCTCGGGCAACTACATCGCACCGCGGCTGGAGCAGCCTTTGACGCGCCTGTCGGGCTTCTCGGAAGAACTGCACCAGCGCGGCTTCATCCCGGGCTCGCGCTGGCTGTCGCGGGGCTTTGCCACCGCGGCGCCCGATGAGCAGCTCTCGCTCGAACTCAAGAGCGGCGAACGCGTGGCGCGCCTGGAGCGCCTGCGCCTGGCCGACACCACCGTGATGGCCTACGAACTGAGCGTGCTGCCCGCTTCGGTGCTGCCCGACCCCGAGGCCGTGAGCGCCTCGCTCTACAGCCACCTGGGCACGCACGGCCACGCGCCGGTGCGCGCCCTGCAGCACATCCGCGCGCTCAACACCGACGCCAAGCTCGCCGGCCTGCTGGAGGTGCCCACGGGTGCTGCGGTGCTCTACATCACGCGCGTGGGTTATGCCGCCAGTGGCAAGGCGGTGGAGCTCACGCACTCGTATTGCCGCAGCGACTACTACGACTTCGTGGCGGAAATGCGGCGGGAGTGAAGCCATGATCGAAACCCGCACCCTGATGCTGCAGGAGGCGCTGTCCTCGCCCGAGCGCGTGGCCGTGCTGCTCGACCACGATGCCGCGGTCTACGAAGCCCTCGCTACCCGGCTGCGCGCGCGCCCGGCCGATGCGTTGCTGACGCTGGCGCGCGGCAGCTCCGACCACGCGGCGCAGCACCTGGCCTACCTGGTGATGGCGCGGCTGGGGCGTCTGGTGACCTCGCTGCCGATGTCGCTGCTCACGCTCTACGGCGCCCGGCTGCCGGCGGGGTCGCTGCACAGCTTCGCCTTCTCGCAATCGGGCCAGAGCCCCGATCTGGTGGAGCCCACGCGCGCCCTGCGTGCGGGCGGTGCCGGCACTGTGGCCCTGGTCAACGACACCGCCTCGCCGCTGGCCGCTGCGGCCGAATTCGTGCTGCCGCTGCACGCCGGGCCCGAGCGCAGCGTGGCCGCCACCAAGAGCTACATCGCGCAGCTGGTGGCCGGCGCGCGCCTGGTGGCGCACTGGCAGCAAGACGCCGTGCTGCAGGCCGCGGTGGCGGCGTTGCCCGAAGCGCTGGCCCGCGCCGCCGCGCAAGACTGGCAGTCCGCGCTGCCCGTGCTGCAGGGCGCGAGCCAGCTGTTCGTCATCGGCCGCGGCCCGGGCTTGGCCGTGGCCCAGGAGGCGGCGCTGAAGTTCAAGGAAACCTGCGGCATGCAGGCCGAGGCCTTTTCGGGCGCCGAGGTGCAGCACGGCCCCATGGCGCTGGTGGGTGCGGGCTGGCCGGTGCTGGTGCTGGCCCCGCGCGGGCCGGCGCAGGCCGGGCTGCTGGACCTGGCCACGCGGCTGCAGGCCCGCAACGCGCACGTGATGCTGGCGCTGCCCGAAGCGCAGCGCGCTGCGGCCGAAGCCGCCGCCCCGGGCTTGCTGACGCTGCCGCTGGCCCTGACGGGCCACGAAGACCTCGACGCCCTCGCCGCCGTGCAGAGCTTCTACCCGCTGGTCGAAGCGCTCTCCCGCGCACGCGGCCGCAACCCCGACCAGCCGCCTTACCTGGCCAAGGTCACCAAGACCCACTGAGGCCTCGCGCCTTTCCCGAACCGACCGAGTCCCCGTGCCCATGACCTCCTTCCCCCCTGGCCGCCTGGTGATGGTGGACATTCCCGGCACACGGCTCGATGCCGACACCGCCGATTTCCTGGCGCGCCACCACATCGGCGGCGTGTGCCTCTTCCGCAAGAACCTGGGCACCGAGGCCGAGGTGCGCACCCTCACCGCCGCGCTGCGCGAGGTGATGGGCCCCGGCGCGCTGATCGGCATCGACCAGGAGGGCGGCGCCGTGGTGCGGGCCACCTTCCTGCCCCCGCCGCCGGCGGCCATGGCCCTGGGCGCGGCCGACAGCCCGGCGCTGGCCCAGGCCGTTGGCGCCGCCGTGGCGCGTGGGCTCAAGGGCCTGGGCATCAACTGGAATTTCGCGCCGGTGCTCGACATCAACAGCAACCCGGCCAACCCGGTGATCGCCGAGCGTGCCTTCGGCGACGACGCGGCCACGGTCGAGCGTCTGGCCGGGGCCTGGATGCGCGGCTCGCTGGCCGAAGGCGTGGCCTGCTGCGTGAAGCACTTTCCGGGGCACGGCGACACGCAGACCGATTCGCACCACGCGCTGCCCGTGGTGCACAAGAGCCGCGCCGAGCTCTACGCGCTGGAACTCGCGCCTTTTCGCGCGCTGTGCCCCGAGGCGCCGGCGGTGATGACGGCCCACATCGTCTACCCGCAGCTCGACGCCGAGCGCCCGGCGACGCTCTCGCCGGCCATCCTGCAAGGCATCCTGCGCGACGAGTGGGGCTACGACGGCGTGGTCATCACCGACGCGCTGATGATGCAGGCCGTGGCCGCGCGCTGGGGCCACGCCAGGGCCGCGGTGATGGCGCTGCAGGCGGGCGCCGATCTCGTGCTGGCCCAGGGCAGCCGGGAAGAGCAGCAGGCCACGCTGGACGCCCTGCAGGCCGCGTTCGCCGATGGTCGCCTGGCCTTGGCTTCGGGGGCACGTGCGGCCGCGCGCCTGAACCGCCTGGCGGTGCGTTTCCCGGCCACCCCCGGTGTGTACGACCCGGTCCGCCGCCAGGCCGACGAAGGGCTCATGCAGCAGGCCTGGACCTCGGGCCTCGCCACGCTGCTGGGGGCCACGGCCCCTGCGCTCGGTCAGGCGCTGCGCGTGGTCGTGCAAGCCGCCGTGCCCACCGACCAGGTTTCCGAGGCCGGCCCCGAGGCGGCTGCCGTGCTGGCGATGTTCGCCGGCTTCGCCGACGTGCAGCCGCTGGTGGTGCCCGACCTCGCCGCCTTCGACGGCACGGCGTTGCCCGCCGACGGCCGCCTGAACGTGCTGGTCTCCACCCGCCGCGACCGCCACGGCCCGCTGCCCGGCGGCTGGCAGCCCGACCTGCTGCTGCTGCTGTGGAACCCCTTCCAGGCGCTGGACACACCGGCGCCCACGCTGCTGGCCTGGGGCCACGCCGCCGGCGCGCTGGCGGCGGTGCGGGCCTGGCTGGAAGGCCGCGTGGTGGCCACGGGCCGTGCGCCCGCCAGCCTGCAGCCGCGGGCCGTGGAGAACCGCAAGCCATGAACACCGCCACCACCGCCGCCCCGGCTGCCGTGCCGGCCCTGCGCCCGCTGCGCTGGGTGCCCACGCTCTACTTCGTGCAGGGCCTGCAGTTCTTCGTCGTCAACCTCATCCTGGCGCTGATGCTGAAGAACCAGGGCGTGGCCAACGACCGCATCGCGGCCTGGACGGCGGCCCTCGGGCTGGCCTGGGCCTTCAAGCCGCTGTGGAGCCCCTTCCTGGAACTGGCGCGGCGCAAGAAGGCCGTGGTGGTGGCCATGCAGTACACCGGCGCGGCGCTGCTGGCGCTGGCGGCGCTGGCGTTGCAGTTCCCCTTCTGGTTCGCGCTGCTGATGGGCGCGATGTTCGTCTTCGCCTTCACCTCGGCCACGCACGACATCGCCTGCGACGGCCTCTACATGGCCGCGCTGGACAGCCGCGCACAGGCCCTGTACGTCGGCTGGCAGGGCGCGTTTTTCAACGCCTCGAAGTTCCTGGCCCTGGGCGGGCTGATGAAGCTGGCCGGCTGGCTGGAGGTGGGTGTGGGTGTCACGCAGGCCTGGACGCTGATCTTCCTGCTGCTGGGCGCCTTGCTGGCCGCGCTGGCGACCTGGAACGCGCGCGCCTTGCCCGACCCCGTCTCGCCGCTGCTCAGCACAGCCGCGGGCAGCCCCTGGCGCGAAGTGGCGGCCACGCAGAAGGCCGTGCTGCTGGGCTTCCTGGCCAAGCCGCAGATCGCGCTGGCCGTGGCCTTCATCGTGCTCTTCCGCTTCGGCGAAGGCCAGGTGCAGACCATCGGCCCGCTCTTCCTCATCGAGCCGCGCGCGCAGGGCGGCCTGGGCCTGACGACGGGGCAGGTGGGTGATCTCTACGGCATCGCCGGCACGGCGGCATTCCTGCTGGGCAGCATCCTCGGTGGCAGCTTCACGGCGTGGCTGGGTTTGAAGCGCGCCATGCCGCTGCTGATCGCGGCGATGGTGGTGCCCAACCTCGTGTTCTGGCAGCTCAGCGTGCACCTGCCCGAGAGCCTGTGGACCGTGGGCGCGGCCATCGCGCTGGAGTCCTTCTTCTACGGCTTCGGCTTCGTCGGCATGATCCTCTTCATCATGCAGGTGGTGGCCCCCGGGCCTTTCCAGACCGCGCACTACGCTTTAGGCACCGGCGTGATGCAGCTGGGCTTCATCTTCAGCAAGTTCATCAGCGGCAGCCTGCAACTGCAGATGGGTTACAGCGGCTTCTTCTTCTGGACCGTGGTGGCCGGCCTGCCGGTGCTGCTGCTGCTGTGGTGGGTGCGCTGGCCGGCGGCCGACGCGCCTGCGCAGCCGTGAAGCGCATCGCCGCGGCGGCGCTGTTGGCGTCAACGCTCGCCGGTGCGCAGCCGGCCGGGCCGATCTTCTTCGACGACTTCTCGCAGCCCGACACCGCCACGCTGCGCGCCCAGGGCTGGACGCTGCGCGACCGCGCCGGCCACCCCGGCGTGCCCGGCGCGCGCTGGGCGCCCGAGGCCTTGAGCCTGCAGCCCGACCCGGCCCAGGCTGGCAACCGCCTGCTGCGCTTGCAGGCGCAGACCGACGGCACGCCGGCCGGCACCGTGCAGGCCCAGGCCTGTCACCAGCGCCGGCTGCTGCACGGCACCTGGGCTGCGCGCGTGCGCTTCACCGATGCGCCGCTGCAAGGCGCCGATGGCGACCCCGTCATCCAGGCCTTCTACGCCATCGGCCCGCTGCGCCACGACCTCGACCCGCAGTTCAGCGAGGTCGACATCGAGTACCTGCCCAACGGCGGCTGGGGCAGCCCCGAGACGCGGCTGTACGCCATCAGCTGGCAGACGGTGCGCCTCGAACCCTGGCAGGCCTGGAACAGCACCCACGCCGAGCCCGGCGGCCATGCCGGCTGGCGCGTGCTGGTGGTGCAGAGCGAGCCGGGCGCGGTGCGCCAGTACCTGGACGGTCGCCTGATCGCCAGCCACACCGGCCGCCATCTGCCGGTGGAGGCGATGTCGCTGAACCTGAGCCTGTGGTTCTCGCCGGGCGGGCTGCTGCCGCCCACGGCCGCGCCGCGGCGCTGGGCGATGGACGTGGATTGGGTGCTGCACACGGCCGCACTGTGGTCGCCTGCCGCCGTGGTGCAGCAGGTGCAGGCGCTGCGTGCGGCCGGCGCGGCGCGGCGCGACGGCTGGCCGGCCGCAGCGCAGCCTGCGCCCTGCGACCTGTAGCGCCTCAGGCTGAGGGCGTCTGGGCGCTGGCCCTGGCAGACGCGGGCCGCTTGCGCCCATAGGTCAGGCGCGCCCACAGGGTCTCCATCGGGCCCCGTTCGTGGTGCTTCAGCCACCAAAGGCTCCAGGGCACCTGAATGCCGAAGAAGATCGCCAGCGAGAGCACGAAGCCCCAGGCCGGACCCACCTGGGCCCACAGGCCGAAGCCCCAGCCGTAGAAGAGCGTGGTGCACAGGGCGGTCTGCATCAGGTAGTTGGTCAGCGGCATGCGACCCGCGGCCTCGAAGGGCCTGAAGAGCGGGCGCAGCGCCGGCTTCTCGAACAACTGCACGATGGCCAGCACGTAGAACACCATCACCATCGGCCGCGAGACGTTGTAGCAAAGCCCGGCGAAGGTCTTCACGAGGCTGGGGCCCGGTGTGCGATGGAGTTCCCACAGGGTGATGGCCGTGGCCGACAGTGCCAGCCCCGCCACCAGCATCACCCAGGTGAGGCGCCGTATCTGCGGCATCAGCTCGGGGATGCGCTCGGCCCAGCGGCGGCGCCCGGCCAGCACGCCGAGCAGCATGGTGAGCGTCATGCTCACGTACCAGCCGAAGCTGCCCCACAGCGAGTACAGGTCGCCGTACTCGTGGGCCATGATGCGCATGTTCTCCCACGCCGTGTCGAGGAAGCTGCCGCTGCCGAAAGCGGTGTCGTTGGTGATTGCGAAGGCCTTGCCCAGGGCCACGCGGCTGGCGGTGAACTCCGGGGTCACGAAGGCCACGCGCAGCAGGCTCGCCACCAACGGGTAGACGATGCAGCCGGCCATGATCCACAGCAGGCCGCGGTCGCTGACGCGGCGCAGCCCCAACAGCAGCACGATGCCGAGGATGGCGTAGACGTGCAGCACGTCGCCGAACCAGAAGAGGTTGGCATGCAACAGGCCGATGGCCAGCAGCACCAGCAGCCGCTGCAGGTACAGGCGGTCGGCGTGCTGCGGGTCGGCCTGCTGCATGCGCGCGTACTGGATCGTGAAGCCCAGGCCGAAGAGCACGCTGAAGAGGCTGTTGAACTTGCCGGAGAAGAGCGCGTCGCGGATCTGCTCCGCGCGCTGGTCCCAAAGCAGCGGCCAGTAGTGCGAGCCATCGGCCTCGTGCCAGCCGCTGTAGCTGAAGCCGGGCATGTTCATGATCAGGATGCCCATCAGCGCAAAGCCGCGCAGCACGTCGACGATGGGCAGGCGCTCGCCCGTGGGCAGCGGCTTGGGGGTGTCGGTGGGCATGTTCGGGCGGGTGCAGCGAAGATGCAGCGCATCATGCGCTGGCTACCCCGCGCTGGGCATCCCCAGGAAGCCGCCGGGTGCCGAGAGCCTGAAGACCGGACGGCTCGCGCCGCCGGCACGCGCCGCAGACCCCGCGCCCCGGCACGCGGCGCCGGAGCGGCCTGTGCGCGGTGGCGGCAAGGCAGGCATCATCCAGGCCTGCCCCCACTGCGCTCACTGCCTTTGCTTCCCATGCCCGAGAGCCCCGACACCACCGTCAACGGTCGCGCCCAGACGCGGCCGTCCTCGCCTTCCACCCTGCTCGTGCACTGGCTGCGCGATGAACTGGGCCTGACTGGCACCCACGTCGGCTGCGACACCGCGCAGTGCGGCGCCTGCACCGTGCTGGTGGACGGGCAGGCCGTCAAGAGCTGCAGCGTGCTGGCGGTGCAGGCCGCAGGCCGCAGCGTCACCACCGTCGAAGGCCTGGCCGCCCCCGGCGGCGTCCTGCACGCGGTGCAGGACGCCTTCATCGCCTGCCACGGCCTGCAGTGCGGCTTCTGCACCCCGGGCATGGTGATGAGCGCCACCGCGCTGCTGGCCGAGAACCCGGCGCCCACCGAGGCCGAGATCGTGCACGCGCTGGAAGGCAACCTCTGCCGTTGCACCGGCTACGTCAACATCGTCGCGGCCGTGCAGCAGGCCGCACGCACGCTGCAGCAGGAGGCCGCATGAACGCGCCGGATTCGCCCTTCGCCGCCGCCCGCTTCGGCAGCGGCCACGCCGTGCGCCGCATCGAAGACCCGGCGCTGGTGCAAGGCCAGGGCCGTTTCACCGATGACGTGCAGCCGGCCGGCCAACTCTTCATCCGCTTCGTGCGCAGCCCTCATGCGCATGGCCGCATCACCGCCATCGACACCGCCACCGCGCGGGCCATGCCCGGCGTGGTGGCGGTCTACACCGGGGCCGATCTGGTGGCCGCGGGCGTCAAGCCCCTGGCTCCGGCCGGTGGCTTCAAGCGGCCCGACGGCCAGCCCATGAGCCCGCCGCCCAAGCACGCGCTGGCGGTGGACGTGGTGCGCTTCGTCGGTGAAGCCGTGGCCGCCGTGGTGGCCGAGAGCCGCGAGGCCGCACGCGCTGCCGCCGACGCGGTGGGCGTGGACATCGAGCCGCTGCCCGCCGTGGCCGATGCCGTGGCCGCGCTGGCCGAAGGCGCGCCGCAGGTGTGGGAAGGCGCCCCCGGCAACGTGCTGGCCGAAATGCAGCATGGCGATGCCGCGGCCACGGCCGCAGCCTTTGCCGGTGCCGCGCACCGCATCAGCCTGCCCATCGGCAACCAGCGCCTGGCACCCAGCCCGCTGGAGCCGCGCTCGGTGCTGGCGCAGATGGAAGACGGCCGCCTGAACGTGCGCCTGAGCAGCCAGATGCCCACCGGCGTGCGGGGCGGCCTGGTGCACTGCCTGGGGGCCTTGGCCGATGCGCCGGCCTCGCGCACCAACGAGAACGTGCGCGTGCTGGTGGGTGATGTCGGCGGCGGCTTCGGCATGAAAACCGCGCTCTACCCCGAAGACGTGGCCACGGCCTACGCCGCGCTGGCCCTGGGCCGTCCGGTGAAGTGGCAGGCCGAGCGCGTGGAAGAGTTCCTCACCGCCGTGCACGGCCGCGACCTGCTGAGCCGCGCCGAGATGGCACTGGATGCCGACGGCAAGGTGCTCGCGCTGCGCATCCGCTCCTGGGCCAACGTGGGCGCGCTGCCCACGGGCGCGGGCGTGGCCATCCAGCTGCTGGTGGGGCCGTGGGTGACGACGAGCATCTACGACATCCGCACCATCCACCTGCAGCTGAGTGCCGTGCTCACGCACACCGCGGCCACCGGCGCCTACCGCGGCGCGGGCCGGCCCGAGGCCATCTACACGCTGGAGCGCCTCTTCGATGCCGCCGCGCGTGAACTGCAGCTGGACCCGGCCGAGATCCGCCGTCGCAACATGATCCGGCCGGCGCAGCTGCCCTACAGCAACCCCATGGGGCAGACCTACGACAGCGGCCACTTCGAACAGCTGCTCGACCAGGGCCTGGCCCTGGCCGACTGGGCCGGCTTCGAGGCCCGCCGCGCCGAGAGCGCCGCGCGCGGCCGGCTGCGCGGCCGCGGCATCGCCACCTTCCTGGAATGGACGGGCGGCAACGCGCTGGAAGAAAACGCGCAGGTGCGCATCACCGGCGATGGGTTCATCGAGATCACCAGCGCCACCATGCCCATGGGCCAGGGCATCGCCACCAGCTACGCGCAACTGGCGGTGGACGTGTTCGGTGTTCCCATCGAACGCATCCGCATCCTGCAGGGCGACACCGACCGCGCCAACGGCTTCGGCAGCGCCGGCAGCCGCAGCCTCTTCACCGGCGGTGCCGCGGCCTTCGTGGCCGCGCAGCAGGCGGTGGAGGCCGGCAAGCCGCTGGCGGCCGAAGCGCTGGAAGCCGGCGTGGGCGACATCGAGTACGCCGCCGGCCGCTACACCGTGGCCGGCACCGACCTTGGCATTGGCCTTTTCGAGCTGGCGCAGCGCCAGCCCGGTGCCGTGCTGCGCGCCGAAGGCGGCGCCAAGGCCAGCGCGCCGAGCTGGCCCAACGGCTGCCACATCTGCGAGGTGGAGGTCGACCCCGCCACCGGCCACACCGCCGTGGTGGCCTACGCGAGCGTCAACGACATCGGCCGCATCGTCAGCCCCGTCATCGTGCGCGGGCAGATCGAGGGCGGCGCGGTGCAGGGCATCGGTCAGGCGCTGTGCGAGCAGGTGGTCTACGACGCGCAAGGCCAGCTGCTGAGCGCCAGCTTCATGGACTACGCGCTGCCCAAGGTGGACGGTTTCCTCGGCTTCAAGACCGCCTTCGACGAGCGCATGCCCTGCCTGACCAACCGTCTGGGCGCCAAGGGCGTGGGCGAGCTGGGCACCATCGGCGCCACGCCGGCGGTGGTGAACGCGGTGGTGGATGCGCTGGCGCGGGCCGGCCACGGGCGCGGCGCCGAAGCGCTGCAGATGCCGCTCACGGCTGAGACCGTGTGGCGCGGGCTGCAGGGCCGCAGCGTGCCGCTGGCGCTGCCGGCCGGCTGAGGCTCAGGCGCGCGGCTGCAGCCGCTTCGGCCGGCCCGCGCCGGCCAGCACCTGCGCCAGTTCGGCCAGGCTCTGCAGGTTGTGCGCGGGCAGGAACTCGTCCACCGAAGGCAGCATCGCGCGGATGCCCGCCGCGCGCGGCTGGAACTGCTCGAAGCGCAGGAGCGGGTTCAGCCAGATCAGCCGCCGGCAGCTCTTGTGCAGGCGCTCCATCTCGAAGCGCAGCGTCTCGCAGCGCGGGTCGTCGGGCGTGCCGTGCTCCAGGCCGTCGCTGATCAGCAGCACGGTGGCGCGGCCGCTCAACACACGCCGCGCCCACTGCTGGTTGAACTGGTGCAGGCAGGCGCTGATGCGCGTGCCGCCCGACCAGTCTTGCACCGCCTGCACCACGCGCGAGACGGCGAGATCGGGGTCGCGCTGGCGCAGCGCGCGCGTGGTGCGCGTGAGCCGCGTGCCGAAGACAAAGCTCTCCACGCGCGCATCGGCATGGCCCAGCGTGTGCGTGAAGTGCAGCAGCATGCGCGAGTAGCGGCTCATGCTGCCGGAGATGTCGGCCAGCACCACCAGCGGCGCGGGCTGCACACGCGGGCGGCGCCAGCGCAGCTGCATCAGGTCACCGCCGGTGCGGGCCAGCGCTTGCAGCGTGGCGCGGCCGTCCACGCGCGCGCCGGCGCCGGGGCCGCTGGCGCGTTCGGTGCGGCGGGTGGTGAGAGGCTCGAACAGCGGCGCCAGCTGCCGCAGCAGGCGCTGCGCGGCGCGCCACTCGTCGGCCGTCATGGTCTCGAAATCGGCCTTCTGCAGCAGCTCGCGCTCGTTCCACGTGAGCGTGGCGTCGACCTCGATCTTCTCGGGCGGCGGCGGCGGGTTGGGTTGGTTCGGCTGGTGCGGGAAGAGGGCTTCGCCCAGGCGCCGGTTTTCGGGCACCGAGGGCTGCTCGGTCTTGGTCTGCACCCGCGGCAGCAGCATGGCCATCATGCGGCCGGTGATGTCGGGGTCGCGCCAGAACAGCGTGAAGGCCTGGTCGAAGAGCTCGCGGTGTTCGATGCGGTCGAGCAGGCAGGCCTGCAGCGTGGCGTGGAAGTCGGTGCGGCTTTCCAGCCCGCCCACCTGCAGCGCGTTCAGCGCGAGCTGGATGCGGTCGGTGGGCACCGGCATGCCGGCCGTGCGCAGCACACGGCCGAAGTGCATGACGTTTTCGGCCAGTCGGCCCGGCAGGGCGTTGACGTTCGGGGCGCGCAGCATCGTGGCTGCATTCTCGCGGGTTCAGCCGATGCGCCGCCCGTCCGCGCCGAAAGCCAGCGCCCAGGCGGCGTCGGCGCGCAGGCCCACGGGCACCCCCGCCGCCAGGTGGCCGTGGCCGGCCCCGAGCTTGGCGTGCAGCGGCTCCGCCAGGCCTTCCACCTGCAGGTGCAGCACCGAGGTGTCGCCCAGGTGCTCGGCCATCAGCAGGCGCGCCGGCACGCCCTGGCCGGCCGGCAGCAGGTGCAGGTGCTCGGCGCGCAGGCCGATGCGCTGCACCTCGGGCTGCGCCGTGGTGGGGGTGGCCAGCGCGTCCCACAGCGCGCGGTGCGCCGCGCTGGCGCCCTCGGCCGGGCGCGGCACGAGGTTGATGCGCGGCGCGCCCAGAAAGCCGGCCACGAACTCGTTGGCCGGCTGCTCGTACAGCGTCAGCGGCGCGCCCAGCTGCTCGATGCGGCCGCCGTTGAACACGGCGATGCGCGTGCCCATGGTCATGGCCTCGACCTGGTCGTGGGTGACGTAGATCATCGTCGTGCCCAGCTCGGCGTGCAGGCGCATGAGCTCGATGCGCATGTTCACGCGCAGCGCCGCGTCCAGGTTGGACAGCGGCTCGTCGAAGAGAAAGACCTTGGGCTTGCGCACGATGGCGCGGCCGATGGCCACCCGCTGGCGCTGGCCGCCCGACAGCTCTTTCGGCGTGCGGCCCAGCAGTTCCGAGATGCGCAGCACCTCGGCCGCGCGCTGCACCTGCTGCTCGCGCTGCGCGCGGGGCACGCCGGCCATCTTCAGCGCGAAGCCCATGTTCTCGGCCACGGTCATGTGCGGGTAGAGCGCGTAGCTCTGGAACACCATGGCCGTGCCGCGGTCGGCCGGGCGCACTTCGTTCGCGCGCTGGCCGTCGATGAAGAGATCGCCTTCGCTGAAGTCTTCCAGCCCCGCGATCAACCGCAGCAGCGTCGACTTGCCGCAGCCCGAAGGGCCGACGAAGACAAGGAACTCGCCATCGTTGACTTCGAGGTCGATGCCGCGGATGACCGACACCGCGCCGAAGCGCTTGTGCACACCGCGCAGGCTGAGCGCGCCCATCGCCTCAGCCCCCGGCCGCGCACGCGGCGGATGTGCGCAGCGCATGGCACTGCGCCACGAAGCTGCGGTACCAGTGCGCGCTGTCCTTGGGCGTGCGCTGCAGCGTGGCGTAGTCCACGTGCACGATGCCGAAGCGCTTGGCGTAGCCGCTGGCCCACTCGAAGTTGTCCATCAGGCTCCACACCATGTAGCCCGCCATCGGCACGCCCTGCGCCAGCGCCGCGGCGGTGGCGGCGATGTGCGTGCGCAGGTAGTCGGTGCGGTCGGCGTCGTGCACCTGGCCGTTCACCACCGCATCGGGGAAGGCGCCGCCGTTCTCGGTGATGTAGACCGGCGGCAGCGTGTAGTCGCGGTGCAGCGTCAGCAGCACCTCGGTGAGGCCGCGCGGGTAGATCTCCCAGCCCATCTCGGTGAGCTTCAGGCCGCTCTTCGTCACGTCGAAGGGCCCGGCCGCGCTGGAGACGGTGCGCGAGTAGTAGTTGATGCCCAGGTAGTCCAGCGGCGTGGCGATGTGGTCCATGTCGCCGGGCTGCACCACGGGCGCGTCGGGGCCCAGCTCGTCCAGCACCTCCTGCGGGTAGCGGCCGAGGAACAGCGGGTCGGCATACCAGCGGCGGCCGCGCGCGTCTTCCAGGCGCGCCAGCGCGGCGTCTTCGGGGCTGCCGGTGGCGGGCTCGTGGTGGCCCAGGTTGAGCACGATGCCCAGCTTCGTGCGGCAGCCGTCGGCCCGCAGGGCCTGCAGCGCCAGGCCGTGGCTCAGCAGCAGGTGGTGGGCCACCTGGCTGGCCGTCTGCCGGTTCTTCACGCCGGGGGCGAACTGGCCCTTCTCGTGGCCGAGGACGGCCATCACCCAGGGCTCGTTGTGCGTGGTGAGGGTGGCCAGGCGGCTGCCCAGGCGGCGGTGGATGCCCCGCGCGTACGCCACGAAGTGGTGCACCGTGCTGCGCGCAGCCCAGCCGCCCTGGTCTTGCAGGGCCTGCGGCAGGTCCCAGTGGTTGAGCGTGAGGTGGGGCTGCACGCCGCGCCGCAGCAAGCCGTCCACCAGGCGTTCGTAGAAAGCCAGGCCGGCTTCGTTCCAGGCGCCGTGCCCCAGCGGCTGCACGCGCGGCCATGAGATGGAAAAGCGGTAGGCGTCCACACCCAGCGAGGCGATGAGGTCGAGGTCGCTCTCCAGCCGGTGGTAGTGGTCGCAGGCGGTGTCGCCGTTGCTGGCATCGGCGATGGTGCCGGGCTGGCGGCAGAAGCGGTCCCAGATCGATTCGCCCTTGCCGTCTTCGCGGGCGGCGCCCTCGATCTGGAAGGCGCTGGTGGCCACGCCCCACACGAAGTCGGGCGGGAACTGGCGGGGCAGGTCGGCGTCAGGGTTCATGGTGTCTTGGCGACGGAGAAGGCAACAGGCGTGAGGCTCACTTCACCGCGCCGCTGGTGAGGCCGGCGATCAGCTGGCGCGAGCACAGCACGAAGAGCACCAGCAGCGGCAGCGTGGCGATGGCCGAGCCCGTCATCAGCGCGCCCCATTCGGTGTTCACGGGGCTCTGCAGGCTGCGCAGGGCCAGCGGCAGGGTGTAGTTGTCGGCGTTGCGCATCACCACCAGCGGGCCGATGAAGTTGTTCCAGCTCGCGATGAAGCTCACCAGGCCCAGCGTGCCCAGCGCCGGCTTCATCAGCGGCAGCACGATGCGCCAGTAGATGCCGAATTCGCCGCAGCCGTCCAGGCGCGCGGCCTCGATCAGGTCTTTCGGCACCGAGGCCGCCGCGAACTGCCGCATCAGGAAGATGCCGAAGGCGCTGGCTGCGCCGGGGATGTAGAGCGCGCGGTGCTGGTCGATCCAGCCCAGGGCGTCCATGATCAGGAAGGTGGGGATCATGTTCATGAACGAGGGCAGCAGCATGGTGGCCATCACCAGCGTGAACAGCGCGTTCTTGAAGCGGAACTCCATCAGCGCGAAGGCGTAGCCGGCCATCGAGCAGAACAGCAGCGTGAGCGCCGTGGACGCGAGCGCGACGTACACGCTCCAGCCCAGGTTGCGCCAGAAGGGCAGGCGCTCGGTGAGGATCTGCAGGTTCAGCAGCAGGTCGTCGCCGAACCACAGCGGCGGCGGCAGGCTGTAGATCTCGCTGCGCGACTGCGTCGCGAAGACGAACATGAAATAGAAGGGCGCCAGCATCACCAGCGCGCCTGCGCCGACGGTGGCGTAGGCCGCCCAGGTGCCGATGGTCTTGGGCGCGTTCATGCGCTGCCCCCGCGTGGCTTGAAGGCGCGGTTGGTCAGCCAGGTCAGCAGCGCCACCACGATGAACAGCAGCCATGACATGGCGCTGGCGCCGCCGAAATCATTGAAATCGAAGGCCATGCGGTAGAGGTACACGGCCGAGGTCATGGCGCTCTGGTCGGCGCCGCCTTTGCCGCCGGTGAGGATGAAGGGCTCCTCGAAGAGCTGCAGCCCGCCGATGACGCTGAGCGTGACGCCGAAGAAGATCATCGGCCGCAGCTGCGGCAGCGTGATGCACCAGAACTGCTGCCAGCGGCTGGCGCCGTCCATGGTGGCGGCCTCGTACAGGTCTTTCGGGATGGTCTGCAGTGCGGCCAGGTACAGCACCACGTTGAAGCCCACGTAGCGCCAGAACACGATCAGCGCGATGGCCGGCTTGATGTGCTCGGGCCGGTTCAGCCAGTCGATCTTCTCCATGCCGAAGAGGCTGTGCAGGCCCGCGTTGACGAGCCCGAAATCGGTGGAGAAGAGCGAGCTGAACATGATGGCCACCGCCACCGTGGAGGTGATGTAGGGCAGAAAGTACGCCCCCACCGCCGCATCACGGAAGCGGATGAAGCGCGTGTGGATGAACACCGCCAGCGGGATGGCCACCAGGTGCTGCGGCGCGCCGGCGGCCACCGCCAGCCACAGCGTGTTCTTCAGCGACTTCCAGAACCACTCGTCGCCCAGGGCGAAGGTGAAGTTGGCCAGGCCCACCCACTCCATCGCGCCCAGGCCGCTGGTCGGTTCCCACGACTGGAAGGCCAGATACAGCGAGAAGCCCAGCGGGAAGACGCCGAACACCGCGAACAGCACCAGGAAGGGGCTGATGAGCACATAGGGGGCCCACTGGGGCGACAGGCGGAGCGAGGTGGGCCAGCGCATCATGTTCACCTGAATGCGCGGCGTTCCAGCAGCCGCGCCGCATCGGCCAGCGCCGCGGCGATGGGCTTGCCACGGTCGAGCACGTTGTCAAGCTCGGTGCCCACCACCTCGTCGGCGAAGTTGGCCTGCTTGTGTACCTGCGTGGCGGTGATGCGCCGGGCGGCATCGCGCCACAGCGTGCGCGCGCGCTGGCCGCCCAGAAAGGGCAGGGGCTGCTCGAAGAAGGGGTCGTCGAAGGTCTCCAGCAGCGCCGGGAAGGCGTCTTGCGACTTGAAGGCTGCGAACTGCAGCTCGCGGTTCAGCGTGAGCAGTTGCACCAGCTCCCAGGCCAGCGCGCGGTTCTCGGGCTTGGCCTGGCGCGGCAGCGCGTAGTAGCTGCCGCCGTAGCTGACGAAGGTGTTCTCGGGCAGCTGTGCCACGCGCCATCGCCCGCTGGTGCCGGGCGCCACCCAGTTGGCCATCTGGCCCACCATCCACGCGCCCGTCAGGTCGGTGGCCAGCGTGCCGCGGCGGAAGGCCTCGGCCCAGTCGTTCGACCAGGCGGCCACGCGTGCATCCAGCTTGTGCTGGCGCACCTTGCGCGCCAGCTCGAAGGCGCGCACGAAGCGCGGCGAGTTCACCAGCACGCGCGATTCACTGTCGAAGTACAGGCCCTCGCCCGGCTTCAGGCCGCTGCGGATGACGATGTCCTTGACGGTCTGCGCGTTGCTGACGAGGTAGGCGCCGGTGGCGGCCTTCAGCCGGATGCCGGCGTCGACATAGGCCTCCCAGCTGGGCGTGAGATCGGCTTCACCGAGGCCGGCCTGGGCGAAGAGGTCGGTGCGGTACATCAGGGTGCCGGGGCCGATGTCGGTGGGCAGGGCCAGCAGTTCGTTGCGGCGGTTGATCGCCTGCTCGAAGGCGTAGGGCACGAAACGCGGCCGCAGGCGCAGCCCGTCGAAGGGCGGCTGCGCCAGGTCGGCCAGGCCGCGGCCCTGGGCGTAGCGGCCCACGTAGCTGGCCTCCAGCGTCATCACGTCGGGCAGGTAGACCGAGGTCGACAGCGCCGTGGTCATGGCCGTGTGGTGGTCGGCATAGGGCCGGCTGACCACCTGCACGGCGACATCAGGGTGGCGCTGCTGCCACGCCGGCAGCGCGGCCTTGACGATGGCGTCCACCAGCGGGAAGGCGGCCACGGTCAGCGTGGTGCGGGCCCGGGCGCGTGCGCGCCAGGGCAGCGCCGCCGCGGCGCCTGCAATCAGCAGCTTGCGCCGCTTCAGCGAGTTGGGGGGCTTCACGCTCTGCAGTGCTGCGCGATGAACTCGGCCTGCGTCGGCATGGCCTTCACGCACTTGTCGATGACCACCGCCACGTGCTGCACGTAGGCCGCCACCTCGTCTTCGCTGCGCAGGTCGGCGAAGGGGTGGTGGGCCTTGGGCATGAGGCGCTGCCCCACCATCACCTGCAGCCAGCTCGATTCGGCGAAGAGCTCCAGCCCATCGCGTTGCACGCGCCCGTTGCTGCGGAAGAGATCCATCTTGCGCTGCAGCGTCTCGGGCACCGGCATCGTGCGGCAGTAGTTCCAGAACTCCGAGTCGTCGCGCTCGGTGGCCTTGTAGTGCAGCACCAGGAAATCGCGGATGCGCTCGTACTCCCAGTGCGTCTGCGCGTTGTATTCGGCGATGTCGGCCGCGTCGAAGCCGGCGTGCGGGAAGAAGCTGATGATGCGCGAGATGGCGGTGTGGATGAGGTGGATGCTGGTCGACTCCAGCGGCTCCAGGAAGCCGCTGGACAGGCCCACCGCCACGCAGTTGCGGTTCCAGAACTGGCGGCGCCGGCCGGTGGTGAACTTCAGCGGGCGCGGGTCGGCCAGGGGCTCGCCGTCCAGGTGCTTCAGCAGGATGTCGGTGGCTTCGTCCTGCCCCATGAAGCTGCTGCAGTAGATGTGGCCGTTGCCCGTGCGGTGCTGCAGCGGGATGCGCCACTGCCAGCCGGCGGGGTGCGCGGTGGAGCGGGTCATCGGCAGCAGCGGCCCGGCCGAGGCGCAGGGCACGGCCAGCGCGCGGTCCACCGGCAGCCAGTGCGACCAGTCCTCGAAGCCAGACTTCAGCGTCTGCTCGATGAGCAGGCCGCGCATGCCCGAGCAGTCGATGAAGAAGTCGCCCTCGATGCGTTCACCGCTTTCCATCACCACGGCGTCGATGAAGCCGTCGGGTTCGCGCTGCGAGACGCGGGCGATCTTGCCTTCGGTGCGCCGCACGCCGCGCCCTTCGGCCAGGCGGCGCAGGAAACGCGCGTAGAGCCCGGCGTCGAAGTGGAAGGCGTGCGAGATGTCGGCCACGGGCGAGCCGGGCATGTCCTTGCGCGCCCGCATGAACTTGCCCGCACGCGGCGCGGCGGTGTTGATGGAGTAGGCCTCCAGCGGCAGCGCGCGGCCCAGCTGCGCCATGCGCAGCCAGAAATGGTGGAAGGGCAGGGCCTGCGTGGCCTGCCCGACGAAGCCGAAGCCGTGCACGTAGCGGTCGCCGATGGCGCCCCAGTTCACGAACTCGATGCCGAGCTTGAAGGTGCCCTGCGTGGCGCGCAGGAACTCGTCTTCGTCGATGCCCAAGGCGCTGTTGAACTCGCCGATGTGCGGGATGGTGGCCTCGCCCACGCCGATGATGCCGATCTCGTCGGACTCCACCAGCCGGATCTGGTGGTGGCCTTCCAGCACCTTGGACAGCGCTGCGGCCGCCATCCAGCCGGCGGTGCCGCCGCCGACGATGACGATGTTGCGTACCGGTTCGAGGCTCATGGGGAACTGCCGGTGAAGTGGCGGGGGGCCATGATGGCCCCCCGCCGGGCTTCAGAACTTGTAGGCCGCGCCCAGCAGCGTCTGGCGGCCGAACTGGTAGGTGTAGTTCGGCACCAGTTGCGCCGCGTCGGGCACGTCCACGTTGCCCGGCGTCTTGTAGTTGCGGGTGTAGGTGTCGGTGAGGTTGTTCACCTGCAGCAGCAGCGACAAGCCCTTCAGCGGCCCGTTGTCGGAGAAGGCGTAGCCCAGCTGCATGTCCACCACCTTGTCCGAGCCTTGCGAACGCGTGGTCGGCCGGAAGAAGATGTCGCGCGTGGTGGCCGTGAAGGCCGAGCGGTAGCGCTGGCTCACCCGTGCCGAGAAGCCGTTTTGCTCGTAGTAGACCGTGAGGTTGTTCGAGCGGCCCGACAGCCCGTTGATGGAGGTCTTGGAGTTCAGCACCACGAGGTTGCTGTTCTGGTCGACCTTCTGGTCGCTGATGGAGCTGTTGAGCTTGGAGGCGCTGAACACCACGCCGAAACCTTCCAGCGCCGGGTGCAGCAGCGAAGCCTCCAGCGAGGCCGCGAACTCGAAGCCCTCCACGCGCCCGCCGTTGCCGTTGCGCGGCTTGATCTCCCCGCCCAGCCGTTGCACCGTCACGCCGGGTGCCGGGGTGAAGCCCGGGGGCAGCGGCGTGGTCGAACGGTCCACCGCCTGTTCCGACGAGAGCACGTAGCTCAGCAGGTTCTTGCGGAAGGCCGCGAACGAGACATAGCTGCGCTTGCCGAAGTACTTCTCCATCGAGAAATCGATGGCGCTCGATTTCCAGGGCTTGAGCTCGGGGTTGCCCGCGTAGGTGGTCTGCCAGGTGCCCTGGTTGGGGCCGGGGTCGGTGTTCAGGCGCGGCGTGCTGCCGCCGGCGCGCATGTCGTTGATGTTCGGGCGGGCCGTGGCCATGCCCAGGCCGAAACGCGCGATGAGGTCGGGCCGCAGTTCGGCCGCCAGGTTCAGGCTCGGCAGCACGTCGGTGTAGCTGGCGCCGCCCGTGCGGCGGAACAGCAGGTTGAGGTTGGGGTTGTTGTTGTCCAGCCCCAGGTACTCGTAGCCCTCCGAGCGCTGCTCTGAGCGTATGGCCTGCACGCCGAAGTTGCCGCGCAGCGGCACGCCGGCCAGCTGGCTGTCGATGTCGAGCTGCACGAAGGCGGTGGTGATCTTCTCGCCCACGAAAGCGTCGTTGCTCTTGAGCTGGAACTCGGCCGCCTTGCGCCCCAGCGCGCCAGAGCTCACGAGCGAAGGCACGTCCAGGCGCATGAACTGGTCCACGCCCATCCACGACATGTTCAGCGGTGCGCGCACCGAGGCCTGCGGGATGGTTCGGATGGGGTTGCCGCCGGCGTCCAGCGGCATCACCAGGCGCGTCTCGTTCTTCTCGATGCTCTTGTCGCGTTGCGTGTAGTTCAGGCCGCCGGTGAAGTTGCTGAAGATGCCGAAGAGGTCCATCGGCCGCTTGGCGCTCAGGCGCAGGGTCTTGATCTCGTCCTTGGCCTTCGGGTCGCGGATCACGCCCGTCCAGCGCGGCTCGCCGGGCACGTAGTCGAAGCCGGCCACGTCGCCGAAGCGCAGGTTCGCGGCATTGGCCAGGAAGCCCGACTGCACCGGCGTGAACGACTGTGCGCTGCCGTCCACCGGCACGTTCCAGCGGTAGGGGCCGTAGGCCCAGTTGTTGGTGGCGTTGTTCCAGGGGCCGGCGTAGACCTCCTGGTAGACCTCGTCACGCGAGTTCTTGGAGTAGCTCAGGTCGGCGATGGCCGTCCAGTTCTCGCCCATGCGCAGCGAGGTGTTCCAGCCGATGGCGGCGATCTTGTCGCGGCGCGTGGTGTCCCAGTTCGTGGTGGTGGTGGGCAGCGCGCTGAAGGTGCCGCTGGTGGCGTAGGTGTTCTGGCCCACCTGCGTGGTGCCGACGTTGGACACCGAACTCGGCACGCCCACGCCGAAGACCTGGCCCCAGCTGGCGAAGAGGTTGGAGGTGAGCTTGCCGCCGACCTCGTGGGTGTCGAACTTCGAGTAGTACAGGTCCAGTTGGCTGCGCAGGTCCTTGTTCGGCTTGTATTCCAGCACCGCGAGCAGGCCGTCGCGCACGTTCTTCTTCGTGGTTTGCGAGCCGGTCCAGAACATCGGCAGCAGCGCCTTGCTCTCCGGGCCCCAGCTCACGCTGGGGGCCTGGAACAGCGAGCGCGGGATGCCCGTGACGGGCAGGTCGTAGACCGCGTAGTCGCCGTACTGGTCGAGCTCCGTCACGCGGGATTGCGTGGTCGATTCCAAGCGCGCGAAACCGACCGCCAGGCCGAGCGTGTTGTCGGCGAACTGGTCGACGAAGGAGAAGCTGAAGCGCTTGCCGGTGGGGCTGGCCACGCCGGGCACCTGGGTGTCCAGCGAGTTGCGCTCCAGGCGCAGGTTCAGCGCCATCTCACGCCCGCGCGTGTCGAGCGGGCGGCGCGACATCAGGTCGACCGTGCCCGAGAGGCCCTGGCCGATGAGGCTGGCGCTGGGCGTCTTGTAGACCGTGGCCGAGCCGATGAGTTCGGACGGGAACTGGTCGTACTCCACCGCGCGGCCGTCGTTGGAGCTGACGATCTCGCGGCCGTTGAGCAGCGCGCCCGAGAACGCCGGCGAAAGGCCGCGGATGGAGATGACGTTGACGCGGCCGTCGGTGCCGCGCTGGCCGGTCAGGCCGGGCAGGCGCGCCAGCGATTCGGCGATGCTGGCGTCGGGCAGCTTGCCGATGTCTTCCGACGACACGGCTTCGACGATGCTGTCGGAACTGCGCTTGGTGGCGATGGACGACTCGATGGAGCGCCGCAGGCCGGTGACCACGATGGTTTCCTTGACGGCGGCGGCAGAAGCCGCTGCAGCCGGCGCGGGCGCCTGCTGCGCCTGCACGCCACCGGCGGCGGCCAGCAGCGCGCAGGCGGCGGCGACAGGGCGCAAGCCCCAGCCAGGGCGCGCGATGTTCGAGCGGTGCGTGGAATTTCGGCTGTGCATCACTGTCTCCGGTGTGTTTTGGTGTGCGCAGGCACTGGGTGCCCAGCCCGCTTGAAAGCGGTTTCTTGATTCTGCGGATTCCGGACCCTCAGCCGATTCAGAGGAAACCCGGAAACGGCTGGTCTCGTGCGCACAGCGTGGTTCTTCGCCTACGAACAAGGCGTTCGGCGCCCGGCTGGCGGCCTCAGCCCAGGGCGAAAGAAACCGGTTTCATGATCTGCTGCGCTGCAGCGCCGAAGGGGCCCGGGCCGGGCCGCAGGAACGCCGGGCTCAGCGGAACGCCGGGCTCAGCGCTGCAGGCGCCGCGTGGATTCGCGCGGCACCAGCTGCGGTGCCGGCAGCACCACCTGGGGCGCTTCGCCACGCAGCATCTGCAGCATCGCCACGGCCGACTGGCTGCCCATCTCGTACACCGACTGCCGCACGGTGGTGAGCGGCGGCACCGAGAACTTGGCCGGGGCCAGGTCGTCGAAACCCACCAGCGACACGTCGTCGGGCACGCGCACGTTGCGGCGGTACAGGCCCAGCGCAGCGCCGATGGCGGTCTGGTCGTTGGCCGCGAAGATGGCGGTGAAGGCCAGCCGGCTGTCGAGCAGCCGGTTCACCGCCAGCAGGCCGCTCGATTCGGTGAAGTCGGCCGGCATCACCAGCGCCGGGTCGTAGGCGATGCCGGCTTCCTCCAGCGCACGGCGGTAGCCGGCCTGGCGGTCCAGCGCGTCTTGATGGGCCGGGTCGCCGGCGATGAAGGCGATGCGCCGGTGCCCGCACTCGATGAGGTGCCGCGTGGCCAGCAGGGCGCCGGTGAGGTTGTCGAAGTTCAGGCTGAACAGGCGCGGCCCGCCCAGTTCGCGGCCCACCACCACCATGGGCACCTGCTGGGCGTGGGCCTGCAGTTCCGCGTCGGGCAGGCGGCCAGCGAGCACGATGATGCCGTCCACGCGGCGCGAGAGCAGCGCTTCCAGCGCCTTGCGCTCGCCGGCCTCGTGCCAGTGGCCGCTGACGAAGATGGGGATGTAGCCCGCACGCTCGAGTTCGTCTTCGATGCCGTGCAGCGCCTCGCCGTAGAAGGGGCTGCTGATGGTCTGCGTGACGACGCCGATGCTCAGCGTGCGCCCGCCGGCCAGGCCGCGCGCCACGGGGTTGGGCCGGAAGCCCAGCGCGACGATGGCCGCCTGCACGGCCTGCATCTTGTCGGCGTGCACCTTGGCCGTGCCATTGAGGATGCGCGACACCGTGCTGGCAGAGACACCGGCGGCCTGGGCCACCTGGTGCAGCGTGACGGCCGCCTCGCCGCCCGGCGTGGTGGACGGTGCCGGGCCGGCCTTGCCGCGACGGGGAGGAGAGCTGGGCATTGAAGAAGGCGCGCAGGCCACAGAAACGCGCGGGATTGTTGCACCCGTGCCGGCCTTGCCGGGGCTGTGGCTTGCCCGGAGACCGCGCCGCGCCGGGCCTGCAGCGTCAGCGGCCGGGCTGCGCCTCGCTGCGCAGTTGCGCGAGCAGCCGCGCCGCCTCGCTGCCCTGCACCTTGGCGATGTCGTCCTGGTACTTCAGCAGCACGCCCAAGGTGTGGTTGATGGTCTCGGGGTCGAGCACCAGCGCGTCCAGCTCCATCAGCGCGCGCGTCCACTCGATGGTCTCGGCGATGCCGGGCAGCTTGTAGAGCTCGATGGCGCGCAGCTTCTGCACGAAGGCCACGATCTCGGCTGCCAGCTTCTGCGGCGCGCCGGGCACGCGGCGCGCGAGGATCTCGGCCTCGCGCTTGGTGTCTGGGAAGCCCACCCAGTGGTAGAGGCAGCGGCGCTTGACGGCATCGTGGATCTCGCGCGTGCGGTTGCTCGTCAGCACCACGATGGGCGGCTGCACGGCCTTCACGGTGCCGTACTCGGGGATGGTGATCTGGAAGTCGGAGAGCACTTCCAGCAGAAAGGCCTCGAAAGGTTCGTCGGCGCGGTCGAGTTCGTCGATCAGCAGCACCGGCGGCACCGGCTGCGCGGGGTCGATGGCCTGCAGCAGCGCGCGGCGGATGAGGAAGCGGTCGCTGAAGAGCTGCCGGGCCAGTTCGTCGCGCTGGGCGCCGCTGCCCTCGGCCATGCGGATCTCCAGCATCTGCCGCGCGTAGTTCCACTCGTAGGCCGCGCCGGCGAGGTCCAGGCCTTCGTGGCACTGCAGGCGGATGAGCGGCCGGCCCAGCATGGCCGCCAGCGTCTTGGCGATCTCGGTCTTGCCGGTGCCGGGTTCGCCTTCCAGGAAAAGCGGGCGCTGCAGCTTCAGCGCAAGAAAGACGGTGGTGGCCAGCGCGCGCTCGGGCACGTAGTCCAGCGCCAGCAGGCGCGCCGCGGTGTCGTCGATGCTGGTGGGCAGGTCGGTGGTGCTCAAGGGGCGGGTCCGAGAAAGGCAGGAAAGTGGGACTGTAGAAACAGGAACGCCGCACGCAAAGGTGCGGCGTTCGCGGCGCTGCGGGCGCCTCAGCCCACGGCGCGGGCCGCCAGCACCGGGATCAGCGCGGCGCGGTACTCGGCGCTGCCGTGCAGGTCGCTGTTCAGCTCGTCGGCCGGCACGGTGGCGCCGGTCAGCGCGGCGGCGCTGTAGTTGGCAGCCAGCAGCGCTTCCAGGCCGCTGGCGCGGAACACGCCATTGGCACCGGCGCCCGTGACGGCCACGCGCACGCCCCCGGCCGTCTTGGCCACGAACACGCCCACCAGGCTGAAGCGGCTGGCTGGCTGCTTGAACTTCTGCCAGCCCGCCTTCTCGGGGATGGGAAAGCTCACACCGGTGATGATCTCGCCGTCGTTCAGCGCCGTGGTGTAGACGCCCACGAAGAAGTCGTCGGCCGCGATCTTGCGCTGGTTGGTGTGCACGGTGGCACCCAGGCCCAGCACGGCCGCGGGGTAGCAGGCCGCCGGGTCGTTGTTGGCCAGGCTGCCACCCAGCGTGCCGCGGTTGCGCACCTGGCGGTCGCCGATGTGGCCGGCCAGATCGGCCAGCGCGGGGATGGCCTGCTGCACCTCTTTCGAGGCCGCCACGTCGGCGTGCGTGGTGCCGGCGCCGATGACGATGGCGTTGCCGTCGCGGCAGATGCCCTTCATGTCGGCGATGGCGCCCAGGTCGATCAGGGCCGAAGGCGCGATCAGCCCGAGCTTCATCGACTGCAGCAGCGTCTGGCCGCCGGCGATGTACTTGCTGTCTTCCAGGGCCGCGGCCTTGACCGCATCGGCCACGCTGCCGGGGGTGTTGTAGGCGAAAGCTTGCATGGTGTCTTCTCCTCGATCAGCGGCTGGCCTGGATGGCTTTCCACACATTGTGCGGGCTGGCCGGCATGGGCACGTCCTTCACGCCGATGGCGTGGCAGATGGCGTTGATCAGCGCCGGCGGGCTGCCGATGGCGCCGGCCTCGCCGCAGCCCTTCACGCCCAGCGGGTTGTGCGTGCAGGGCGTGCCCTTCACCGTCTCCACCGTGAACTGGCAGAAGTCGTCGGCGCGCGGCATGGCGTAATCCATGTAGCTGCCGGTGAGCAACTGGCCGCTCTCGGGGTCGTAGACGCAGTCTTCGCGCAGCGCCTGGCCGATGCCTTGCGCCAGACCGCCGTGCACCTGGCCCTCGACGATCATCGGGTTGATGACGTTGCCGAAGTCGTCGCAGGCGGTGAAGCGGTCGATGCGCACCACGCCCGTGGCGGGGTCGACCTCCACCTCGCAGATGTAGGTGCCGGCGGGGTAGGTGAAGTTGCTGGGGTCGTAGAAGGCGTTTTCGTTGAGGCCCGGCTCCAGCTTGTCGTGCGGGAAGTTGTGCGGCACGTAGGCCGTGAGGCTGACGCTGGCGAACGGCACGCTCTTGTCGGTGCCTTCCACCTTGAACACGCCGTTCTCGAAGACCACGTCGGTGTCGGCCGCTTCCATCAGGTGGGCGGCGATCTTCTTGCCCTTGGCGATGACCTTGTCCAGCGCCTTCACGATGGCCGTGCCGCCCACCGCCAGCGAGCGGCTGCCGTAGGTGCCCATGCCGAAGAGCACCTTGCCGGTGTCGCCGTGCTCGATGTTCACGTCTTCCAGCGGGATGCCCAGCTTGTCGGCCACCACCTGCGCGAAGGTCGTCTCGTGGCCCTGGCCGTGGCTGTGGCTGCCGGTGAAGATGGTGACCTTGCCGGTGGGGTGCACACGCACCTCGCCGGCTTCGAACAGGCCCGCGCGCGCGCCCAGCGCACCCGCCACCGAAGACGGCGCGATGCCGCAGGCCTCGATGTAGGCGCTGTAGCCGATGCCGCGCTTCAGGCCCTTGGCTTCACTCGCCGCCTTGCGCGCGGCGAAGCCCTTCACGTCGGCCAGCTCTTCGGCGCGGTTCATCGTGGCGTCGTAGTCGCCGATGTCGTAGGTCAGGCCCACGGGCGTGGCGTAGGGGAAGCTGCGGATGAAGTTCTTGCGGCGCAGCTCACCCGGGTCGATGCCGAGTTCACGCGCGGCGGTCTCGACGATGCGCTCCACCGTGTAGGTGGCCTCGGGCCGGCCGGCGCCGCGGTAGGCGTCCACCGGCGCGGTGTTGGTGAACATCGCCGTCACCGTGCAGCTGATCTTGGGCGTGGCGTACTGGCCGGCCAGCAGCGTGGCGTAGAGGATGGTGGGCACCGCGCTGGCAAAGGTCGACAGGTAGGCGCCCAGGTTGGCCGTGGTGTCGATCTTGAAGCCGATGAACTTGTAGTCCTTGTCCAGCGCCAGCTTGGCGGTGGTGAGGTGGTCGCGGCCGTGGGCGTCGGACAGGAAGGCCTCGGAACGACTGGCCGTCCACTTGATGGGGCGCTTGATCTGCTTGCTGGCCCACACCAGCGCCGTCTCTTCGCCGTAGAGGAAGATCTTGCTGCCGAAGCCGCCGCCCACGTCGGGCGCGACCACGCGCATCTTGTGCTCGGGGATGCCCAGCACGAAGGCGCACATCAGCAGCCGCTCGACGTGCGGGTTCTGGTTGCTGACGTAGAGCGTGTACTCCTCGCTGCTCGGGTTGTAGCTGGCGTTGGCGGCACGCGGCTCGATGGCGTTGGGCACCAGGCGGTTGTTGCGGAAGCTCAGGGTCACGACGTGGGCCGCGTTCTTCAGCGCCTCGTCCACGCCGGCGGCGTCGCCGATGTGCCACTGGTAGCAGCGGTTGTCGGGCGCCTCGGCGTGCAGCGCGGCTGCGGCGGGCTGGGCCATGTCGATGTAGGCCGGCAGCACGTCGTAGTCGACCTCGATCAGCGCCATCGCCGCTTCGGCCTGGGCCTGCGTCTCGGCCACCACCAGGGCCACGCGGTCACCGACGTAGCGCACCTTGCCGTCGGCCAGCACCGGGTGCTTGGGCTCCTTCATCGGCGTGCCGTCGATGTTGTTGATCAGCCAGCCGCAGGGCAGGCCACCCACGGCCTTGAAGTGCTCGCCGGTGAAGATGCCCAGCACGCCCGGCGCCTTGGCGGCGGCGCTGGTGTCCAGGC
This sequence comes from Rubrivivax rivuli, assembly GCF_004016505.1. Classification (GTDB taxonomy): domain Bacteria; phylum Pseudomonadota; class Gammaproteobacteria; order Burkholderiales; family Burkholderiaceae_C; genus Rubrivivax; species Rubrivivax rivuli. Next base: position 275,115 of record NZ_SACR01000005.1, read on the forward strand.
TCTTGATGGTGGCGTGCGCGTGCGGGCTGCGCAGGAAGACGCCGTAGGTCTGGCCCTGCAGCGTGATGTCGTCGGTGTACTGGCCGCGGCCGGTGAGGAAGCGCCCGTCTTCACGGCGGACGACGCTCTGGCCGATGAAACCTTGTCTTGCGTTCATGCGTGTGTCTCCGGGCTCAGGCGGTGGCGGTCATGGCGGCAGCACCCTGCTGCACGGCCTTGACGATGTTCTGGTAGCCGGTGCAGCGGCAGAGGTTGCCTTCCAGGCCCTCGCGGATCTGGGCTTCGCTGCCGTGGGCGTGGTGCTTCACCAGGTCCACGGCGCTCATCACCATGCCGGGCGTGCAGAAGCCGCACTGCAGGCCGTGGCACTGGTTGAACGCGGTCTGCATCGGGTGCAGGGTGCCGTCGGCGCCGGCCAGACCCTCGATGGTGGTGAGTTCCATGCCGGCGGCCGAAACGGCCAGCACCGAGCAGGCCTTCACCGCGCGGCCGTTCAGGTGCACCGTGCAGGCGCCGCACTGGCCGGTGTCGCAGCCCTGGTGGGTGCCGGTCAGGCGCAGGCCTTCGCGGATGAATTCGACCAGCAGGGTCTGAGGGGGCACCTCGCGCGACACCTCGCTGCCGTTGACCTTCAGGGTGATGGTGGGCATGGAGTCTCCTTGGGGTTGTTGGCGTGGCGCCGGCAGCGCCCGCAAGCACAGCGGAAAAAGGCAGAGAACGGCGCATGCTAGGCAGCCGCGCCGGCTTTGGCGTGCTGCCGCAAACACCTAGGAACTTTCCCGTAGCCGCGGGCCCGAAAGGCGGGTTGAAAGCCCCGTCCGGCCCCGGCCCGGCCCGCGACTGTCGCGTTTTGGTGCAACGCACCCGGCCGGTGGCGGCACTTCGCGGCGCCGCCGCCGCACTTCGTCACCCCGCGCCCCAGGGCTGGCGTGGCCGGCCCTAGCATGCCGGCCATGGCTGCCGCCCCCACCTCCGCACACCCCGCAGCGCCCCACGTCGCCGGTGCGGCGGCCGGCCCGGGCGAAGGCCGGCTCTGGGGGGTCTACGCCGGCCTGTGCCTGTTGAGCTGGCTGCTTTATGCCGTGGCCGGTGGCGAGGCCCAGCGCGGCGACTGGCGCTGGCTGGAAGGCGCCTACGAGGCCACCTGGAACCTGGGCCCGCCCATGGTGCTGGGTCTGGCCGGGCTGCCCTGGGCGCGGTGGCTGGCGGCGCGCCGCGCCGGGCCGCTGGCGGCCTTCGGCTGGCACGTGCTGGGCGCGCTGCTCTTCGTGGCCGGGTGGCAGCTGCTGGACTTCGCGGGCGCCTGGTTCTTCTTCGGCATCGAGCACGCGCAGGCCACCTTCGAGCAGCGCGTGCTCTGGCGTGCAGCGTGGGGCGTGTTCATCTACGTGGCGCTGGTGCTGGGCTTTGGCGGCGCACTGGCCGCACGCAGCGCGCACCGCGCCGCGCTGGCCGCCGCCCGCGCCGAGGCGGCGCTGGTGCGGGCCGAACTCGCGGCCATCAGCGGCAAGCTCAACCCGCACTTCCTCTTCAACACGCTGAACTCGCTGCTGATGCTGACGCGCCGTGACGCCGCCGCGGCCGAGCAGACCCTGCTGCGCTTCAGCCGCATGATGCGCTACGTGCTGGAGACGCACCGCGGCGCCGCCGACCGCGTGACGCTGCAGGAAGAGCTGGATTTCGTGCGCGACTACCTCGAGCTCGAAGCCCTGCGCCTGGGTGAGCGCCTGCGTGTCGACTGGCAGGTCGACCCCGCGCTCTTGAACGAGCCCATCCCGCCGCTGACGCTGCAGCCGCTGGTGGAGAACTGCATCGTGCACGGCATCGCGCCGCAGCGTGCCGGCGGCACGGTGCGCATCGAGGCCCTGCGCGTGCCGGCGCAAGGGGGCAACGAGGCCCACCTGGCCCTGCGCGTGGCCGACGATGGCGCCGGCTGCACCTGGCCACCGCCGCCTGGCACCGTGCCGCGCAGCGGCGTGGGCCTGAGTGCGCTGCGGCGCCGTTTCGAACTCGACTTCGGCGGCCGGGCCCGCCTGGCCGTGCAGTCGGCCCCGGGCGCCGGCTTCCGCGTCGAGATCCTCATCCCCTGCAGCGAGCTGCACGCCTGAGCGGCCGCTGTTCCTTCCACGAAGAGCCTGTCCGATGAAACGTCACAAGACCCTCATCGCCGAAGACGAACCGCTGGCCCGCGACGGCCTGGCCGACTGGGTGCGTGCGCTGCCGCAACTGGAGCTGGTGGCCTGCTGCCCTGACGGGGAAAGCGCACTCGCGGGCATCCGCGAGCACGCGCCCGCGCTGGTGCTGATGGACATCCAGATGCCCGGCCTCACGGGCCTGCAGGTGCTGCGCGCGCTGGCCGCCGAGCGTGGCAGCGAACGCACCGCGATGCCGGCCGTGATCTTCACCACCGCCTACGACGAGCACGCGCTCGCAGCCTTCGAACTGCATGCGGTGGACTACCTGCTCAAGCCCTTCGCGCACGAGCGTTTCGTCGAAGCCGTGGAGCACGCCATCGGCCTGCTGGGCGGCGGCGACGTGCCGCCTGTGGAAGAAGCCGCCCGGGCCGCCGAGCCCGGCAGCAACGAGCCGCTCACGCGCGTGCTGGTGCGCGACCAGGGCAAGATCTTCCCGCTGCATGTCGACGCCATCGAGCACCTGCGCTCCGACACCAAGTACACGGCCATCACCAGCAAGGGCCGCAGCTACCTGGTGCGCCTGCCCATCACCAGCTTCGAGAAGCGGCTGGACCCGGGCCGTTTCCTGAAGGTGAACCGCTCGTGCATCGTGAACCTCGACTTCGTCGAGACCATGACGCCCGACGACAGCTCGCAGTTCATCGTGCAGTTGCGCGATGGCACCCGCGTCACCGCCAGCCGCGAGGTGAGCAAGCAACTGAGGGCCGATTCGATATGAGCACCCTTGCTTTTGAACCCGCGGCCTGGGCCGGCCTGCTGCTGTGCGCTTTGGGCGTGGCGCTGGCGCCTGCCACCGCGCAAACCCCGCCACCCAGCCCGCCGACGTCGGCCGCACCGGCCGCCCCGGCAGCGCCGGCGGCCCCTGCCGCGCCGGCGTGGCCCGCCGCCGCGGCCGAGCCTCCGGCGGTGGAAGGCCGCGCCTACACGCCGGGCGACTTCGATGCCATCGAGATCAGCGGCGCCGCGCACGTGCGCTTCCGCCAGGGCGAAAGCGAGAGCGTCTTCGTCGAAGGCGACGAGGCCGCGCAGAAGGCCGTGACGGTGGAGGTGCGCGGCGGCCAGCTCTTCATCCGCCCGGCCGGCAGCTGGAAGTTCTGGACCTCCCGCCGCATCCAGGTGAACGTGACGGCGCGTGACCTGAAGCGCGTGAGCATCTCCGGCGCTGCCGACCTCCTGGCCACGCTGCCGGTGGCGCTGGGCCAGCTGCAGATCAGCATCTCCGGCGCCGGGCTGGCGCGCTTCGACCAGCTCAAGGCCGAGCAGCTGAGCTTCCATGTCTCGGGCTCGGGCGACGGCCAGATGGCCGGCCAGGTGGAGCAACTGGACGTGCGTGTCTCCGGCCGCAGCGACTTCCGCGGCGCCGACCTGATGGCGCAGCGTGCGCGCGTGCGCGTCAGCGGCCTGGCCGACGTGAAGGTCTGGGCGGTGCAGGAACTGGCCGTGACGGTGTCGGGTGTCGGCACGGTGGACTACTTCGGCAACCCGGCAGTGCAGCGCAACACCTCGGGCATCGCGCGCCTGAATGCGCGCGGCCCGAAGACGCCGCCCTGATCAGGCGCCGGGCGTGTCGCGCAGCTTGCGGTAGAGCGTGCTGCGGCTGATGCCCAGCAAGCGCGCGGCCTGCGTGACGTTGCCGCCGGCCTGGGCCAGGGCTTCGCGCACGGCGGCGCTGGTCAGCGCATCCAGGCTCTGCACCGGGGCCGTGACCTGCGGCGGCGCCGCAGCCGGTTCCGCCGGCTCGGCCAGCCCCTGGGCCCAGCCGCGCGCGTTGAAGCGCGCCACCGCGAACAGTGGGGCCGGCGCTTCGGCCGCCGCTTGGGCGGTGTGCAGGCCCAGCGGCGTGGCCAGGGGTGAGCGGAAGTGGTCGGCCAGTTGCCCCAGCGTCAGCCCGAACAGCGAGCCCAGCGTGTGCCGGCGCAGGGCCGGGCCGGTCAGGCGCAGCAGTTCCAGCGCCGCGCGGTTGGCGCCGGCGATGCGCCCATCGGCCGCCACCGCGACGATGCCCTCCATCAGGCTGCCGATGAGCTCGGCGCGCGGGTGCAGGTGCAGGCGCAGCACGTGGCGCGGGTCGTCGGCGAGCCAGGCGTTCTCCACCATGCGGGCCGACATCTTCACCAGCGCCATCGTGTGCGGGTGGTAGCTGCGGTGCTCGCCCGAACAGTCCAGCACGCCCAGCACCTGGCCGCGCGCGTCGAGGATGGGCGCCGCCGTGCAGGTGAGGAAGTGGTTGGCCCGCACGTAGTGCTCGTGGGCGTGCACGAGCACCGGCGCCTCTTCCACCAGCGCCGTGCCGATGGCGTTGGTGCCCTTGGCGGCCTCGGACCACAGCGCGCCGGGCTGCAGCGCCACGCGCGCGGCGCGCTGCAGGAAGCTGTCGTCGCCGATGGAATGGATCACCACGCCCGCCGCATCGGTCAGCACCACCATGCTCTGCGAGTGCACCACGTGTTCGTAGAGCATCTCCATGACCGGCGCGGCATGGTCGAAGAGGCGCCGGTTGCGCTCGCGCGCGATAGCCAGGTCGGCAGCGGGCAGCGGCGTGTGTTCGGGCGCCGCACCCGGGCGCACGCCCAGCGCCGCACTGCGGGCGTGCGACTGCGCGATGGTCAGCCGGTGGGCTTCGTCCTGGCGCAGGGCACTGCCGGCGGCCGCAAGGGGCAGCGTCGGCAGGGCTGAGGGCAGGGCGGAGGGCGGGGCGGGCATGAGCGGCCCGCAAGTTAACACGGCCCCGGGTGGGGCCGCGTTGCAAGGTCCGGGTTGCAGCCCGTCTGCCGGTCCGCCGGTCTGCCGGGCTCAGTGCGCCCCGGCCAGCCGGAAGGCGGCCACCGCCTGTGCCAGGCGTGCCGATTGCTCGCGCATGCTGGCAGCGGCCGCGGCGCTCTGCTCCACCAGCGCGGCGTTCTGCTGCGTCATGTGGTCGAGTTCCGTCACGGCGGTGTTGACCTCGCCGATGCCGTTGCTCTGCTCGGCGGCCGCACCGCTGATCTCGCCGATGACATCGGTGACGCGCTTGACGCCACTGACGATCTCCGACATGGCGCCGCCGGCGTCCTGCACCAGGCGCGCGCCCGACTCCACCTTCTCCGACGAAGCGCCGATCAGGCTCTTGATCTCGCGGGCCGCGCCGGCGCTGCGCTGCGCCAGGCTGCGCACCTCGGCGGCCACCACCGCAAAGCCCCGGCCCTGCTCGCCGGCCCGAGCCGCTTCCACCGCGGCGTTCAGCGCCAGGATGTTGGTCTGGAAGGCGATGCCGTCGATGGTGCCGATGATCTCGTTGATGCGCCGCGAGGCGGCATCGATCTCGCTCATGCTGGCCACCACCTGCTGCACGATGTCGCCACCGCGGCGGGCCGCCTCGGCGGCGTTGCCGGCCAGGCCGTTGGCCTGCTGCGCCGACTCGGCGCTCAGGCGCACGCTGTCGTTGAGTTGCACCACCGAGCTGGCCGTGGCCTGCAGGTTGGAGGCGGTGAGCTCGGTGCGGCTGCTCAGGTCCTGGCTGCCAGCGGCGATTTCGTTGGCCGAGGTGGCGATCGAATCGGCCGCCTGCCGGATGGTGCCCACCGTCTGGCTCAGGCTGTTGGCCATCTGCAGCAGCGTGGCGTTGAGCGAGCTGTGGTCGCCCGCCTGCGGGCGCAGTTGCACCTGCAGGTTGCCCTCGGCGATGGCCTGCACGGCGGCCTTCAGGCGGCTGGGTTCTTCACCCAGGTCGCGCCAGACCGAGTTGACGATCAGCCACGAGGCCAGGCCCAGCACGGCCAGCACCACCAGCCCGGTGGCGAGCGTCACCCACTGGGCCTGCCGGATGCCGGCTTCGGCGGCCGCCTGCGAGGCGGCCGTGGCCTTGGCCGTGGCTTCCAGCGTCGTGTTGAGCAGCTTCTCCATCGCGGCTTGCGTGTCCTGCATGCGCTTGACGGAGTCGCCCAGGTCGCCCTTTTCCAGCATGGCGCGCGTGGCGCCGAGGGCGGCGCCCTGGTAGGCCTCGAAGGCCTGGCCCAGTTCGGTGGCACGCGCCTGCTGGGTGGAAATGGCGGCGAGCTTGGCGATGACGGCCCGCGTCTTGTCCACCTCGGCCTGCACGTCCTTCAGCTTCTCGGCGTCGCCTTCGACGACGGCCGATTGCAGCAGCAGGCGGAAGGCCTCGACGCCGCGGTCCAGGCGCTGCACCTGTTCGCGGGCCGGGGTGTCGATCTGGCCCAGTTGGCCCAGCGCGCCCGAGGTTCGGGCACCGACGATGAAGCTCACCGCGATGCCAACCAGGAACACCGCTGCCGCTGCCAGGGGCAGCATCCAGATCTTGTGGCGGAAGTTCATGAGACTGCTTTCTTCGGGGCCGGGGCGGCCCCTTCAGGGGTTCAATCCAGGGCCAGGAGGACCTTGACGCTGCCGTCGACGGCCGACTTCTCGATGTAGCCCACGGCCTTGGGGTCGGCGGCCACGGCCTTCTTCACCGCGGCGGCATCGGGCAACTGCTTGGGCGGCTGGCCTTTGCCGGTGAAGACCACGCGCGACCACGTCGACTTGACCTGCGCCACCTCGCGGCCGGTGGCCTTGCGGTAGAAGGCCGCGTACAGCGGCGAGCTGTCGTTCAGGTCCAGCGGCGTGAGCGCCTGGCTCTTGCCGAGGAAGAGATCGGCCACCTGGTCCTTGCTCAAGGCGGCGGCGCTGGGGTGGCCGACGACGACCATGTCCTGGGCGTTGGCCAGGCCGGCGAGTGCGAAGCTGGCGGCGGCCAGCAGTGTGCGGATGTTCATGCTGTGGGCCTCCTCAGAAGACGAAGTCCACGGCCAGCGACAGCACCTGCACCGGGTCGGCCGGGCGCGGCCCGCCGACGTTGCGGAACAGGCCGTAGCCCCCCTTGGTGTCCACGCGCTCGTACTGCGCCTTCACCGCCACGTTGCGGTAGGCGTCCCAGCGCACACCCACGGCCGTCGTGGCCTGGGTGATGTTCACGCCGTCCATCAGCCCGTCGACCGTGAGTGCCAGCGTCGTGAGCTGCACGTTGACGTTACGCGGGATGTTGTTGACGACGTTGCGGTCGTTCAGGCGCAGCTCGGACACCACCGCGTAGGGCGTGAAGCTGCCGAAGCGGTAGCCGGCCATCACGTGCCAGCCGGTGGTGTCGGGCACGTAGCAACTGGTCTTGCGCTGGGTGTACTCGGTGGCACCGACCCAGTTGCCCTTCTCCACGCTCAGACCCACGCCGGTGAAGCTGGCCTTGCGGTCGGTGCAGTCGATCTGCTGGCCCACGCTGGCGAAGGGCGTGGCGCCCAGCACCCCCACCAGCTGCTTCATCGTGCTGCTCTGCACCGTGAGCTTGCCGCTGATGTGGCCCAGGCGCAGCGTGACGCCGTCGGCCAGCTCGGCCGTGAGGTTCACGCCGACCTGGTTCTTGAAGTCGATGTCGGTGCGCTCGTAGGCGAGCGTGGTCTTGCCCACCAGCACCTGCGCGGTGACGGGCACGCCGGCCACGTCGCCCGCGTAAAGCAGGTCGGCGCCGTCGAAGCTGCGGAAGAAGACCTGGCCGTAGACGTCCGAGGGCGTGCGCAGCCAGGTGTTGGCGTAGCCCACTTCACGGAAGTCGGAGACGGCGAAGTACGGTGCGCCGATGCGGCCGGCGCGCACGGTGAAGCCGCCGCCCAGCTTGGCCTTGCCGAAGGCCCATTCGACGCGCGGCTGGTCGTCGCCCTGGCCGCTGTGCTTGGCCAGCAGCTGCAGCGTGGCCGAGAAGGTGGGGTTGACGCTGCCGTCGAACTGCACGCCCAGGCGGCTGTCAGGCTTGAACGAGGCCGACTCGCCGGCGCCGCTGGTCTGGCCGACCTGGCGGAACTCGATGCCCGGCTGGTCCACCTGGACGACCCCGACGGTGCCGAATCCGCTGACGCGGAAGTCTGGCCCCGAGGCCAGGGCTTGCTGGCTGGCCGCAGCCAGCAAAGTCAGGCTGAGAACGGTCAGCCCGTGTTTGGTACGCATGGAGGTCTCCGACAATCTAGGGTGCGGTCGCAACGAATTCGCTGACCGCGGATTTGTTGTCGGCAGGATTTCTGGACACTTGAGCCCGCCCTGTTCGCCTTTGTCCGGAGCGGTCCTGGACAAAAGGGCAGGTGGCCGGCCCGGCGCGCCGGTCGCTCAGGAATTGGCCCGCACTTCCTCGATCACGGTCACACCGGCCAGCACCTTCTCGATGCCGTCCTGGCGCAGCGTGCGCATGCCTTCGCTGAGCGCCTGGCGCTGCAGGTCGTCGGCACGCTGGCCGTTCTGGATCAGGCTGCGCAGCGAGCGGCTCACGATCATCAGTTCGTGCAAGGCCGCGCGGCCGCGGAAGCCGGTGCCGCCGCATTTCTCGCAGCCGGCAGCCTGGCAATGCATCAGCTTGCCGTTCGTGCCGAAGCGCTGGCGCCAGTCGGCCAGCACGTCTTCGGCCAGCGGGCGCGGCTCCATGGGGCCGAAGGCGTGCAGGTAGTCGTGCAGCAGTTCCTCTTCTTCTTCGCTGCTGGCCGGCCGGGTGGTGGTGCAGTGCTTGCACAAGCGGCGTACCAGTCGCTGCGCCAGCACGCCCAGCAGGGCGTCGGCAAAGTTGAAGGGGTCCATGCCCATGTCGAGCAGGCGTGTCACGGTCTCGGGCGCGCTGTTGGTGTGCAGCGTGCTCATCACCAGGTGGCCCGTGAGGCTGGCCTCGATGGCCACCTGCGCGGTTTCGCTGTCGCGGATCTCGCCGACCATGATGACGTCGGGGTCGGCGCGCAGGAAGGCGCGCAGCGCCTTGGCAAAGGTCCACTCGATGCGCGGGTTCACCTGCACCTGGCGCAGGCCGGCCTGGGTGATTTCCACCGGGTCTTCGGCCGTCCAGATCTTGCGCTCCGGTGTGTTGATGGCGGCCAGCACCGAGTGCAGCGTCGTCGTCTTGCCGCTGCCCGTGGGGCCCACGCACAGCAGCATGCCGTAGGGCCGGCGTGAGGCCGCCTGCAGGCGCTGCAGGTTCAGCGGCGTCAGGCCCAGGGCTTCCAGCGGCAGCGGCTTGGTGCTGGTCAGCAGGCGCAGCACCGCGTCTTCGAGGTTGTTCTGCGTGGGGATGGTGGCCACGCGCAGTTCCAGCTTCACGCCCTGCGCGAACTTCGAGAAATTGATCTTGCCGTCCTGCGGCTTGCGGCGCTCGCTGATGTCGAGGTCGCACATGATCTTCAACCGCGCCAGCAGCGCGCTGCGGTAGGTGTGCGGCAGCTCCAGGTAGTTGCGCAGCATGCCGTCCTTGCGGAAGCGGATGCGCACTTTCTCCTTGCCCGGCGCGCACTCGACATGGATGTCCGAGACGCCCTGCGTGTGCGCTTCCAGGATCATCTGGTTGATCAGCCGCACGAGCGTGTTGTCGCTCTGCTCCAGCGGCTTCTCTTCGCTCTCTTCCTGCGGCGCTTCCACCTTCTCCATCGACGCGAGCAGCTTGCTGGCGTCGCCGGCATCGAAATCGATGGGCTTGTCGGGGTCGTAGTAGCGGCCCGGGGCGAATTCGGCGGCGCCCACCTTCTCGTAGGTGCGGTCGATGGCGCCCAGCAGCACGCCGGCGCGTGAGAGCACCGGCACCAGCTTGCACTGCGCGGCGAACTCCAGCTCGTCGATGCGCTGGCGGTCGCTGGGGTCTTCCATCGCCACCACGAGGCGGCCGGCGCGCATCATCAGCGGCATGGCGAGCAGCCGCACGGCCACGGGGTAGGGCACGCGCGTCACGGCCTCGGCGTCGGCCGGGAACTGCAGCACGTCCACCAGCGGGTAGCCCATCTTGCGGGCCAGGGCAGTCTGCAGGTCGGCGCGCGTGACCATGCCTTTGCGCACCAGCATCTCGCCCAGCGGCACGGTGCGGTCTTCGCGCTGCAGCACCAGGGCTTCGTCGAGCTGGGCCTGGGTGATGAAGCCCAGGGCGGTGAGCGCCTCGCCGATGCGCACCATGGGCATGCGGGCCTGGGCTTCCACCGCCGCGGCGAGTTCCTCGCGGGTGATGATCTGGCGCACCACCAGCATGTCGCCGAGCTTGCGGCCGCGCAGCGCTTCCTGCTCGGCCAGCGCCTCGCGGATCTGGTCGGGCGTGGCCGAGTGCTGCTCCACCAGCGCTTCACCGATGCGCGGGCCGATTTCTGCGCTGTCGTAGGCCGAACGGGGCACGAACCAGCGCCGCAATTGCCCGGTGTCGCCCACGGGTTCGAAGAGAAAGAGGCCGGCCGCGTCTTCGCATTGGCCGATGGTGATGCCGCTCCAGGGCTCGCGACCCTTGATCTGGATGCTGAAGGGCAGGCGCGGCAGCTCGCCAGCCATGGCGCCCAGGTCGGCTGGGGCCAGCAGATCCAGCAGTTGCAGGCGCCTGAACTGGTCCAGCCGCAGCGGCAGCGCCTTGCGCTGGCCGGGCATGCGCAGCTGCAGCACGCCGCGCTCCAGGTCGAAGAGGCTGAGGTAGCCCTCGATCAGCTTGCCGTTCAGGCCTTCCAGCACGCAGGGCGGCGCGGCCAGCGGCAGCGTGGGCGCCGGGTAGGCGGCCAACGCCGGCGTCGGCCAGGCGAAGGGGCTGAACTCGAAGTTCAGCGCGGACAGGGGCGGCTGCGAGAGGTCGGACACGGCATGCACCGGTTGCGGTTGGTCCCAGGCGCGGTGGCGTCAGGCCACAGCCCTTCCTGGTGGTGGCAGCTTAGGCAGCGGTGGCGGCCTTGAAGCCCCGATAAGCACCGCTTTGGGGCGCTTGATCTCGTCGTCCGGCCCGCCGAGCGGTGCCCCCGGGTTCACCCGCCGGCCCACTTGCGGCGAATGGGATTAAAGTAAAACGTCGATAAAACCTCAATGAAATGAAGACGATGGTGCGTGCAGGCTCGGGGCAGGCGGATTCGGCAGACGCGGCAGCTTCCAAGACCGGCGGCCGGCGGCGCCGCGCGGCGCCCCGTGGCGCTGGCATCGTCTCGTCGTCTCACCTGGTTTCGCCGAAGGCCATGGAGCTCTCGGAGTTCGAGTTCGGCCTCATCGTGGCCTGGCATGCCTTCTCGCGCTGGTGCGTGCGCTGCATGGCTGCGGCCGGCGGCGCCGAGCTGGGCTTCACCGACGTGGTGCTGTTGCACCACCTGTGCCACCGGGCGCGCGAGAAGAAGCTGGCCGACATCTGCTTCGTGCTGAACTACGAAGACACGCACGTCGTGGCCTACGGCCTGAAGAAGCTGGTGGCCGCCGGCCTGGCCCAGGCGGCCAGGCAGGGCAAGGAGGTCTTCTACAGCCCCACGCCCGAGGGCGAAGCCCTGGTGCAGCAGTACCGCGCCGTGCGCGAGAACTGCCTGGTGCAGAGCCTGGACACCGAACTCAACGCCGACATCGGCGAGCTGGCCCGCCTGCTGCGCACGATGTCGGGCATGTACGACCAGGCGGCGCGCGCTGCAACGTCGCTGTGACCCACCCCCGAAGCGGCTGCGCCGCTCCCCCTCAAGGGGGCGACCCCAGCGGCCCGGCGAAGCCGGTTCCGCGGCGTCCGCTTGATTGAACCGGAGAGACCCCGTGAATGCTCGACAAGACCCCCGCTGGCAGTTCTGGATCGACCGCGGCGGCACCTTCACCGACGTGGTGGGCCGCGCGCCCGATGGCGCCCTGCACACGCTGAAGCTGCTGAGCGAGAACCCCGAGCAGTACCGCGACGCCGCGGTCGAGGGCATCCGCCGCCTGCTGCAGCTGCCCGCCGGCGCGCCCATCACGGCCGAACTGGTGGACTGCGTGAAGATGGGCACCACGGTGGCCACCAACGCGCTGCTGGAGCGCCAGGGCGAACGCACGCTGCTCGTCACCACGCGCGGCTTCCGCGACGCGCTGCGCATCGCCTACCAGGCGCGGCCCAAGCTCTTCGAGCGCCACATCCAGCTGCCCGAGCTGCTGTACGAAAGGGTGATCGAGGCACAGGAACGCGTGGCCGTGGACGGCACCGTGCTGCAGCCGCTGGACGAAGCCCACCTGCGTGAACGCCTGTGGGCCGCCTTCGACGCCGGCATCCGCGCCGTGGCCGTGGTGTTCATGCACGGCTACCGCCACACCGCGCACGAGAAGGCGGCGGCGCGCATCGCGCGCGAACTCGGCTTCACGCAGGTGAGCGCCAGCCACGAGGTCAGCCCGCTGATGAAGCTGGTCTCGCGCGGCGACACCACCGTGGTGGACGCCTACCTCAGCCCCATCCTGCGCCGCTACGTGGAGCAGGTGGCCGCGCAGATGCCCGGCGTGCGGCTCTTCTTCATGCAGAGCAGCGGCGGCTTGACGGAAGCGCAGCGCTTCCAGGGCAAGGACGCCATCCTGAGCGGCCCGGCCGGCGGCATCGTCGGCATGGTGCGCACGGCCACTGTGGCGGGGCACGCCAAGGTCATCGGCTTCGACATGGGCGGCACCAGCACCGACGTCAGCCACTACGCCGGCGAGTTCGAACGCGCTTTCGAGACCCAGGTGGCCGGCGTGCGCATGCGCGCGCCGATGATGAGCATCCACACCGTGGCCGCCGGCGGCGGCAGCCTGCTGCAGTTCGACGGTGCGCGTTTGCGCGTGGGCCCGCAGAGCGCGGGCGCCAACCCCGGCCCGGCCAGCTACCGCCGCGGTGGCCCGCTGGCCACGACGGATGCCAACGTGCTGCTGGGCAAGATCCAGCCGGCGTGGTTCCCGAAGGTCTTCGGCCCCAAGGCCGACGAGGCGCTGGACGCCGACGGCGTGGCGCAGAAGTTCGGCACCCTGGCCGCGCAGGTGCAGCAGGCCACGGGCCGCCCCACCACGCCCGAGAGCCTGGCCGAAGGATTCCTGCAGATCGCCGTGCAGAACATGGCCAACGCCATCAAGCGCATCAGCGTGGCGCGGGGTTACGACGTCACGCAGTACACGCTGCAGTGTTTCGGTGGCGCGGGTGGCCAGCACGCCTGCCTGGTGGCCGACGCCTTGGGCATGCAGCGCGTGTTCGTGCACCCGCTGGCCGGTGTGCTGAGTGCCTACGGCATGGGCCTGGCCGACCAGATCGCGATGCGCGAGGCGTCCATCGAGCAGCCGCTGCACGCGGCCGGCCTGGCCGAGGCCGAAACACGCCTGCACGCGCTGGCCGAGACGGCCGCGGAAGAACTGGTGGCGCAGGGCGTGCCGCGCGCGGCGGTGCAACTGCGCCGCAAGGTGCACCTGCGTTACCAGGGCACCGACACCGCGCTGGTGGTGCCGCTGGCGAGCGGCCCGGACGCCATCGCCGAATTGACCGCGGCATTCGAGGCCGCCTACCGCCAGCGTTTCGCCTTCCTGATGCCGGGGCGCGCGCTGGTCATCGAAGCCGTGTCGGTGGAAGCCGTGGGCGAAGGCGAACGGCACGACACCCCGGCCGACGCAGCGACCGCCGCGCCGGCGCACACGCCCGCGCCTGCCGCCAACGTGCGCCTCTACAGCGGCGGCCAGTGGCACGAAGCCGCGCTGCACGTGCGCGAAAGCCTGCAGCCCGGCGCCACGCTGGCCGGCCCCGCCATCGTGGCCGAGAAGAACGCCACCACGGTGGTCGAGCCGGGCTGGCAGGCCGTGCTGATGCCCGCCGGCACGCTGGAGTTGCAGCGTGTGCAGGCGCGCGCCACGCAGCACGCCATCGGTACCGAGGCCGACCCGGTGATGCTGGAGGTCTTCAACAACCTCTTCATGAACATCGCCGAGCAGATGGGCCTGCGGCTGCAGAACACGGCCTACAGCGTGAACATCAAGGAGCGGCTGGATTTCAGCTGCGCGCTCTTCAGCGCCGCGGGCGAACTCATCGCCAACGCGCCGCACATGCCGGTGCACCTCGGGTCGATGAGCGAGAGCATCAAGACCGTGATCGCGCGCAACCCGGCGATGCAGCGCGGCGATGTGTATGTGCTGAACGACCCGTACCACGGCGGCACGCACCTGCCCGATGTGACGGTCGTGACCCCGGTCTATCTCGACGGCGATGCCGACGCAGCCCCGTCGTTCTACGTGGCCAGCCGCGGCCACCACGCCGACATCGGCGGCATCACGCCCGGCAGCATGCCGCCCTTCAGCCAGAGCATCGCCGAAGAGGGCGTGCTGCTCGACAACTTCCTGCTCGTGCGCGGCGGCGTGCTGCGCGAGGTCGAGCTTCGCGCCGCGCTGTCTTCCGGCCCCTACCCGGCGCGCAACCCCGAGCAGACCATCGCCGACCTGCGCGCGCAGATCGCCGCCAACCAGAAGGGCGTGGAAGAGCTCGCGGCCATGGTGGCGCAGTTCGGCCGCGGCACCGTGGCGGCCTACATGCAGCATGTGCAGGACAACGCCGAGGAGAGCGTGCGCCGCGTGATCACGGCGCTGAAAGACGGGCACTACACGCTGCCGCTGGACAACGGCGCGCAGATCTCGGTGAAGGTGACCGTGCACGCCGCCGCGCGCGAAGCCACCATCGATTTCACCGGCACCAGCGCGCAGCTGCCCAACAACTTCAACGCCCCCAAGGCGGTGACGATGGCCGCGGTGCTCTACGTCTTCCGCACGCTGGTGGACGACGACATCCCGCTCAACGCCGGCTGCCTGAAGCCGCTGCGCGTGATCGTGCCCGAGGGCTGCATGCTCAACCCGCGGCCGCCGGCGGCGGTGGTGGCGGGCAACGTGGAGACCAGCACCTGCGTCACCAACGCGCTCTACGGCGCCCTGGGCGTGATGGCGGCGGGCCAGTGCACGATGAACAACTTCACCTTCGGCAACGCGCGCCACCAGTACTACGAGACCATCAGTGGCGGCAGCGGCGCCGGCTACACGCTGGACGCGGCGGGCCACGTCACGGGCGGCTTCGCGGGCACCAGCGTCGTGCAGACGCACATGACCAATTCCCGCCTCACCGACCCCGAGGTGCTGGAGTTCCGCTTCCCCGTGCGCCTGGAGAGCTACGCACTGCGCAGCGGCAGCGGCGGCGCGGGCCGCTGGCGGGGCGGCGACGGCGGCGTGCGCCGCATGCGCTTCCTGGAGGCCATGACCGCCAGCATCCTGAGCAACGGCCGCACGGTGCCGGCCTTCGGCATCGGCGGCGGACAGCCGGGCGCCCTGGGCATCAACCGCATCGAGCGCGCCGACGGGCGCGTGGAACTGCTCGGCCACATCGGCAGCGCCGAGATGGCGCCGGGCGATGTGTTCGTGGTGGAGACGCCGGGCGGCGGGGGGTGTGGCGCGGTTGGCTGAAGAAGCGCAGCCGCAGCCGGCGCGCTGGCTTCAGCGCGCGGCCCGCGTCCAGCGGGTGTCTTCCTGCCGGCTGCCCCAGTTGCAAGGGCCGGCCAGCGCGGCGGCCTGAGGGTCGAAGCTCAGCGTGCATTGCGCCTTGGCCTGCAGGTTGAGCGCGAGATGCCGCTGCACTTCCACCGTTGCCACGCTACCGGCATGGGTGCCCGTCACGCGGCCTGCGACCTGGCCGTCCTGGAGCAGATCACCCTCAATGCGCCCACCCTGCTGGCGCAGCACGACGGTGAGGGTTTCTGCGTTGCTCTTGCGCCAGGCCCAGCGGCCCGACAAGCCGCTGGCCGCCAGCGTGGCGGGCACGGCGACGGGCTTGCCGAGCACCACCCCCAGCGGCACGGTGCGCGCGCCCGCTGGCGAACTGGCCGCCGACGCGGCCGGCGGCGCAGGGACGGGGGTGCCCAGCACCAGCACGGGGGCCGGTTTCTGCGGCTCTGGCGCGAAGAGCTCGCGCAACGCGCTCCAGTTCAACGCGACCAGCACGGTCACCCCGCCCAGCACGGTCAACGCACCGCCCCACCGCTTGCCGCCGTGGGGGGGCGCGGTGGGGGCTGCTGCGGTCGGGCTGGTTTTCGCGGCGGCCCCGGCGCTGGCCTCGCGTGCGGGGACCGCCTTCTTCTTCGGTGCGGGTTTCGCGGGGGTGGGGGGCGGCGGCGTCGGGGCGGCTGCCCGTTGCAGCCCGGGCACCTTGAGCAAGGCGTGGACGATCTCTTCCACGTCGCGCGGCCAGCGCGTGTCGGCCAATTCCAGGAAGCGCCGCTTCGGCAAGGCCTGCAGGTCTGCAGGCAACTGCTCGGGCAGGGGCAGCACCGTGCCCTGCAGCAGCACAGGGATCACGGGGATGCCGCGCTGCAGCGCCGTGGCCACCTCGGTGCGCACCCAGTCGCCATCCTGTTCCAGCCTGCGCCGCCCCTGGGCGTCGGTGATGCCGAGCCAGCGCGGGCCGATGACCACCAGCATCACCGCGCAGGACGTCAGCGCGGTGTTCAGGGCCACTTCGAAATCCTGCCCCGGCGCGATGCTCTCGATGTCACGGAACAGGTTCTCTGGCCCGAACACCCCGGCGAGGTCATCGGCCAGGCGGCCGGCGGCGTAGCGGTCGTCGTCGCGGCGGTAGCTGATGAAGATGCCGGCCATCGGGAAAAGGGCTCCGTGCGTGGAAGTGCCTCGCGAGTCTAGGCGCGCTGGCACACTGCGCCGCATGAACACGCCCATTGTCCTGCTCACCGGCTTCGAGCCCTTCGGCGGCGAAGCCGTGAACCCTTCAGCGCAGGTCGCGCAGGCGCTGCACGGCCAGGTGCTGCAAGCCGGCGGCATGCTGGCGCGGGTGGAGGCTGTGGTGCTGCCCTGCGTGTTCGGTACCGCGCTGCAGGCGCTGGAAGCGGCGCTGCGGGAGCACCGCCCGCATCTCGTGCTGTCGCTGGGGCAGGCGGCGGGCCGATGTGAACTCACGCCCGAGCGCGTGGCCATCAACGTCGACGACGCGCGCATCGCCGACAACGCCGGCGCGCAGCCCGTCGACCAGCCCGTGGTGCCCGGCGGCCCTGCGGCCTACTTCAGCACCTTGCCCATCAAGGCGATGGTTTCGATGCTGCGCTCGGCCGGGGTGCCGGCATCCGTGTCGCAGACGGCGGGCACCTTCGTCTGCAACCATGTCTTCTACGGGCTCATGCACGCGCTGCAGCACCGCCCCGGCGTCCGGGGCGGCTTCATGCACGTGCCTTTGCTGCCCGAGCAGGTGGCACGCACCCATGGCCAGCCCAGCCTGGCATTGCCGCTGCAGATCGAAGGCGTGCGCCTGGCGCTGCAGGCGGCGCTGACCCACGCGCAAGACCTGCGCGTGGCTGGCGGCACGCTCAACTGAGCGTCGCGAAGGGGCGCTCAGCGCGTGCGGCGGCGGGCCAGCCCGGCACCCAGCAGGCCCAGCGCTGCCAGCGCCAGCGTGGCGGGTTCGGGCACGCCCTGCGTGGTGGGCGCCACCAGCTGCACGTTGTCCAGACCGAAGTACTCGGAACCGGAGTTGTTGCCGAAGGCAAAGGTGTTGCCCACCCAGCGGATCATGTTCGTGCCGGCGGCCAGGCTGATGCTGTTCAGCGTCACCTGCTGCGTGTTGGTGGCTGCGCTGGCGATGAAGTCAGACCCGATGTCGGTCCAGGTGGTGCCGCCGTCGCTGCTCAGCTGCACGTCGAACTGGTAGCTCGGCGTGGTCGGGAAGCCCGGGTTGTGGTTGTGATAGTGGTTGAACGAGAACGAGCCGGTGAAGGCCGACGCCAGCGTGAAGGTCAAGGACGGAAAGACCGTCGCGCCGAAGGTCCGCGTCATCGACAACTGGCCGTTGGCGCCGCAGCAGTTCTCGACACCGTTGTTGCCGGTGTTGAAGTTGGCGGCCGTCACCCCCGGCGCCACAGTCGAGGCTGCGATGTTCTGGGCGCCCAGCGAAGCGTTCTCGAAGTTCCAGCCCACCACCACGGTGGCTTGCGCGTTCGCGGAGAAGAGGGCCGCGGCGGCAGCGAAGGCCAGCAGGGCGACCTTGGAGCCGGGCATGGCTGCCTTGGTGCGGGTGGTCATGCGGTGGTGGATGTTCAAGGCTTGCCTCTCAGGGTGATGGCACAAAGGGAAGGTGGGCTGGCGCAACAGACCCGGCGGGGCACTTGCGCTGCTGACACGGCTGCTGGAGCAAACCTCGGGCCACTTGCCGAAAAGCCTTGTGCATCAGGGAGATGCGGCGGCAGCACCCTCCGTGCGGGGGAGGCTTGTAACGAATCCCGACAGGCCTGCACCCCATGCGCAGCGCTGGCCGGCTCGCGCTGGCGGCCGGCGGGCACGGTCGAGCCTTCAGCGCCGCATCTCGCGCGGAATGGACGACAGCGGCGGCACCGCGGCCACGGCGCGGCCCGTGGTCGGCCCCAGCGTGATCACGCGGCGCGGGCCTTCCACCTCGTCGGCCGTGCCCAGGGCGCCGGCATTGGCGCGCTGCCAGTCGTCTTCGCTGCGGATGATGGTGGGCTTGATCAGCACCACCAGCTCCTTCTTGCGCGCGCTGTCGCCGCGGTTGCTGGCCACCACGCGGCCCACGGCGTTGCTGCTGGCGCCGGGCAGGCCCGAGCTGCTGCGGCGGCTCTCGGCCGACATCAGCCCGCCGATGGCGACGATGTTGCCGTCGGTCACGCGCACCACGGTGTCGGTCTCGTTGACGGTGCTGCTGGCCAGCGGCAGCCGGTAGTTGCCGATGGTGCCCAGGTCGATCTGCTTGGTGCGCTCGGTCACCGAGGTCACCGAGGGCCGGATGTGCAGCGTGATGGTGTTGGCCTCGTCGATCTGCGGCGTCACGTCCAGCGCGATGCCGCTGAAGAAGGGCGTGAGCGTCAGCGCCGGCAGCGTGGTGGTGCCGCCATTGCTGCCGCCGCTGTTGGTGACGCTGCCGCCGGAGACGTTGGTGACGAAGTACTCGTCCACGCCCACCTTCAGCACCGCCTTCTGGTTGTTCAGCGTGGCCACGCGCGGGCTGGAGAGGATCTGCAGCTCGCCCTGGCTCTCCAGGAAGCCCAGCACCGCCTGGAAGCCCTTGGTGGCCAGGCTCAGGCCCAGCGTGCCGCCGGCGGCGGCCGGCAGCGAAACGCTGTCCAGCAGCACCGCCGCGGCGGCCTGCTCCAGCGTGGGCAGGCCGTTGCCATTGCCCAGCAGCGGGTTGCCGGCGTAGCCGCTGGTCTGGCCGCCGGTGCCGCGCGAGCCCAGCACCGACCAGTCGATGCCGCTCTGGAAGCCCTCGCGCAGTTCCACCTCCACGATCTTGGCCTCCAGCATCACCTGGCGTTCCACCGCCAGGCGCGAGGCGCGCAGGAACTGCTCCACGTGGCGCAGTTCGTCGGGCATGGCGCGCACGGCGATGGTGCTGGCCTGCGGGCTCACGATGACCTGCCGGCCCTCGCCCTTGCCCAGCAGCAGGCGCAGCGCCTCGGCCGTCTCGCTCCAGATGTCGTTCTGGCTCGTGGTGGTGATCTGGCTGCTGTCGCCCAGCGTGTTCACCTGCGCAGGGCCCGTGGTGTTGTTGCCGTTGTTGCTGCCGTTGCCGTTGTTGTTCTGGGCCGGCGCGCCGCTGCCGCTGACGCGCACCTCGCTGCGGCCCTGGCGGCGCGTCTGCAGGTAGTTCACGCTGAAGATGCGCGTCTGCAGTGAAGGCGGGTAGATGGTGATGCGCCGGCCGTCGATGCGGTGGTCGTAGCCGTAGACCTCGCGGATGGACTCCAGCGCCTCGCGCAGCGTCACGCCGCGCAGCGTGACCGAGAGCGTGCCCGCCACGTCGGGGTGCATCAGCATGCTGTAGCGCGTTTCCGCCACCATCGACAGGAACACGTCGCGGGCGTTGGCGCCGTTGACGATGAGGTCGAAGCGCGGTTCGGGCGGCGCGGCGGGCACGTTGGCCGCCGGCCGTGCAGGGGCGGGCGCTGCCGAGGCCGCCGGTGCCGTGGCCGGGGCGGCAGCCGCCGGCGCGGTGGGCCGCGCGGGGGTGGCGGCCTGGCGCTGTGCCAGCAGCTCGGCGCGCACGTCCTGCACGGCGGGGCCGTGGCGCAGCAGCGGCGGCAGGGCGCAGCCGCTCAGGGCCAGGGCGGCGCACAGGCTGGCGGGCAGGCCCGTCAGCAAGCGGGCCGGTCGGGCCAGGGTGGGGCGGTGGGGCTTCATCACGGGGCACCTCGGGGGGCGGGGCGGGAATTGGGGGCAGCGCGCGGGCGTTCGCGGCCGGGGCGTTGCGGGGCAGGGGCGGCCGAGGCCGACGCTGCAGCGGCACTGGCCGCGTCTTCGATCGCGGGCACGCGGCGCACGGGTCCGTGCACGGGCAGTCGCGTCAGCGTGCCGCCTTCGCGCACCCACACAGCGCTGTCGTCGATGCGTTCGATGCGGGCGCTGCCGAGCAGCTCACCCACGCCGTGGCGGCGCGTGCCGAAGACGACGTAGCGGCGGCCGTCCACGCTCATCAGCTGGCGCGGGCTGGCCGGCGTGCCGGCGTTGGCGCTGGCACCCGGTGTGGCGTCGGACGCCGTGGCGCGGGCCTCGGGCGGTGGCTGCAGAGGGTCGCGCTGGGCCACGGCCGGGCCGGCCGGGCCGGCCAGAGCGCCAGCCAGCGCCAGAAAGAGGGCGGCTGGAACGGGGCGGCGGCGCTGGACAAGGGGGGCTTGCATCGTGGTTGCTCCGGTCAGCGCACTTCGCTGGGCAGCCAGAGCTGCAGGGTCAGCGTGGCGAGCTTCGGGCCCGCTTTGCCGGCCTGGGCTTCGGCTTCGGCTTCGCCGCTGCCCTCCAGCCGCACCGGGCCCCAGCGCAGGCCCGGCAGCGTGGCTTCGATCTCGGCCAGGTAGGCCGCCAGCGCCAGGTAGGGGCCGGCGAGCACGAGGTCCACGGCCTGCACGTCGGGGCGCGGCAGCGCGGTGCCGGCCTGCGGTGCTGCAGGGCCCGTGTCGGCGGGCGCAACGGCCAGGCGCACGAGGCTCAGCCCCTCGTGGCGGCGCAGCACCCGGGGCAGCAGGTCGGCCAGGCGTGCCGGCGGTGGGCTGGCCTGGGCGCTGCGCGCGCCGGAAGCCGCCGGGCTGTGGGCTTGCGCGGCCAGCCGCAGGCGCTCTTGGTGCGCCGCCTGCACGGCCGCCTGCAGGCGCGCGACGGGGCTGTCCGCCCCTGCCGGCGCGGTGGCGCTGGCCAGCTGCGCGCGCAGCTGCGCGAGTTCGGCGTTCTGCCTTCCGAGCAGCGCAGCGCGCTCGCGCTGCAGGGCGAGCTGCGGCGAGATCACCAGCGTGTCGGCCACCGCCACCACCACGATGGCGGCCGACAGGAACAGAAAGACCCGCTCGCGCAGCGACAGCGCGTCGATGCGGCGTGCCAGGGCCTGCAGGTGCTGCTTCATGGCCTTCCCTCGGTGCGCGCCGGTTCGGCGCTGGTGCCCTGCGCCGGGGTCACGCTGAACTGCCAGCGCTCGGCGCCCGCGGCCGCGCCGCTGCCGGCCGGTGCCGCAGCCTGCTTCTCGACGCGCGCCACGCCCAGCTGCTGCGGGGCGGTGAGCGGGTGCGCGCCCAGCTGGGCGAGCCAGGGGCGCAGGGCCTCGGGTTGCAGGGTGTGGCCGCTGAAGCGCAGGGCGCCGTCATCGATGTGCACCGAGCTCAGCCACACCGGTGCGGGCACGGTGCGCGCCAGCAGCTGCAGCAGCGCGGCCGGGCTGCGTCCTTCGCGAACCCGGCCGCGTTGCGCAGCCTCGTGTTCCAGGCGGGCTTGCGCAAGCAGCGCTTCTTCGCGCGCCAGTTCCTGCTGCAGCGCGGCGCCGTCCTGCGGCAACACCCGGCGGCCGGCCAGCAGCGTGTTCAGGCGCTGGCTCTCGGTGCGGGTGAAGGCCTCGCTGGCCTGCAGTTCGGCGCGCTGCTGTTCGCTGCGCAGCATCAGCCAGGCGCACAGCGCGCCCACTCCCAGCACCAGCACGGCCAGCGCGCGGGCCATGGCCGCGGCCGAGAAGTGCCGGCGCGGCGCCAGCAGGATGGGGCTGTAGAGGTTGACCTGGTGCGGCATGGCAGGGTGGGCGGTGGGTGGGGCGGCGGTGGCAGGCGTCAGGCGGTCGGGCTGTCGTCGCGCAGCAGCGCGCCCAGCAGCGGCAGCAGGCTCGTCTGCAACTCGGCATCGGGCGCGGCCGCGGCCAGGCCGGGCAGCAGGGTCTCGGGCTGCAACGGCAGCACGCGCAGGCCCAGGGCCGGCGCGAGCGCCTGGCACAGCGCCTCGGTGCCCGGGCCGGTGGCCAGCCACAGCGCGGCCAGCGGCTGGGTGGGGTGGCTGCGTTCCCAGACGTCGAAGGAGCGCTGCAGCTCGCCGAGCAGGCGCTCGTGCGTCTGCACCGTCGCGCCGGCATCCGGCACGGCGCCGTAGTCGACGTAGTCCCAGTCGGCCGGCAGCGGCGCTGCGGGGTCGTCCACCAAGGGGCCGCTGCCGCCGCCGAGGCCGGCCGCGGTGTCGTCCAGCAACTCGGCGGCAAGGCGGCGCGCCTCGAAGAGATCGCCGTCCACGCACAGCGTCAGCAGGCATTGCGTGCCGTGGCGCAGCAGGGCTGCGGTGGCGCGGCCGGTCAGGCCTTCGGCGGCGGCCGCGGCGGTCTGCAGGTTGCGCTGCGTGGTCTCGGCCACATCCACCACGGCCAGGGGCAGGTCGGCCTCCTGTGCCCACTCGGTGGTGCGCCGCACCGCGGCGTTGCGAGCGGCCGCCACGAACAGCGCCTTGGCGCCGCGGGCCGGGCCGCTGCCCACGGGCATGACGTCGATGGTGTAGTCGTCCAGCGCGCCTTCCACCAGGTCCTTGATGCGCCAGCGGGCGGCGGCGCGCAGCTCTTCAGGGGGCACGGCCGGGGCCTCCACCTGCAGCAGCTGGCTGGCGTTCAGGGGCATCACGGCGATCAGCGTGGCCGCCGGCCGGCCGCGCAGCGGACCGGGGTCGCCGTCGGCCGTCAAGGTGGCGAGGCCGGCGCCAAGCACGCGGCCTGGCTTGCCGGGTGCGCCTTCGGCATGCACCCAGGCCAGGGTGTCGCCATCGACCGTGCAGGCCAGCGTGCCGCGCTGTGCGGCCGCGCGTTGCCAGGGCCAGCGTCTCATGGGTTCTCCTGACGGTAGACGAGGTGCTCGGCCCCGCTGGCGCGGCCGAAGCTGGCGCGCGCGGCGGGGTCCTTGTCGGTGGCGCTGCCGCACCAGGCCCCGCGCAGGTGCGCGAGCTGGGCGCCCGCGCTGGCGCTGTCGCCGCTGCCGGGGGCCCAGGGCTGCAGGCACGAGGCGTCGGTGGCGCTGCTGCCCAGGCTGATGGCCACGCTGTAGCTGCCGCGGCGGCCGCCCGTGGGGGCGGCCAGGCGCAGCTGGCCGCGGCCCTGGTTGAGCGTGACGCTGCTGGCGCCGCCGGCCGCGGCGGTGTCGGCGGTGGTCAGCGTGCCGCTCAGGCCGCCGAAGCTCAGCGCGGCCACGGGCACCGCGGTGCAGCTGTCCAGCGTGTTGGGCGCCCAGGCGCTGCCGTCCCAGTGCTGCGCGGCCAGGGGCAGGGCCAGCACGCGGTCGGCCGGGCCGATGTGGCTGCTCAGGCGCAGGCGGCCGTGGCGCAGCGCCACGGTGGCGAGCTCGGCGCGGTCGTTGCTGCTGAAGGGCGAGGTGGTGGCGAGATCCAGGCCCGCGGTGGCCACGCCGTCGCTGTCGCTCGGGGCGATGCCGAAGCGCGCGGCGTGCGGCCCGTCGGGGCTGCTGGCACGCGTGACCTGGGCGGTGAGCGTGGCCGTCAGCACGCCAGCCGTCCAGGTGCCGCTGGCCGTGCCCAGCGCCAGGCGGCCGTTGCCGGTGTTGAAGGCGGTGCTGCCGCTCACGCCGGCCAGGTTCCAGGCGCTGGCGCTGGTGGCGTCGAACTTGGCGTAGCTGCCGGTGTAGTTGGTGGTGGTGCCGCCGCTGCTGTTCTGTGCCGTCAGCGTGGCCGCCAGGCGGAAGTTCTCGCCCAGGTAGCTGAAGGCCGAGGCCGGGCTGCAGGCCAGCCCGCTGCGGTGCGTGACGCCGCCGCCGCTGACCGCGAAGCGCGCCGGCACGAAGCGCCCCACGTTGCCGCTGGCGGTGCCGCTGACCGCGCCGGCGCCGAGGTAGTCGCCGTCGGCCACCGCGGGCGTGAGCGTGACGATGCCCACCTCGCTGTAGGCCAGCGTGGTGGCGGTGGCCACCCCGCTGCTGAAGCTGGCGCCTGCGACCGTGGCGTTGCTCAGCGTGCCCGGCGTGCCGCCGCCGGGTTGCACCAGCGTGGCGCTGAGCGTCACGCCCTCGGCCGGGCTCTCGCGGCCGAAGCTGGGCGCGGTGGCGCCGGCGCTGGTCTGTGCGGTGACGGTGGCGCTGAAGGCCTCGCCGGCGGCGATGAAACGTGCGCCGCTGGCGTTGCTGGCGCCCGGGTTGGCGGTGTTGGGGCTGGCCGTCTGGCGGATGTTGCTCAGCGCAAAGCGCGCCGGCTTCACGACCAGGCTGTTGCTGCTGCCGCTGAGCGTGGCGCCGCCCACGGCCCGGCTGGCATGCAGGCGCAGCTGGCCCACATCGGCGTGCGTGAAGGTGAAGGGCGCGTTGCCGGCGCTGTCGAAGGTCATCGCCACGGCGGTGCGGCTGCTGCTGCTGCCGCTGTTGTTGCGTGCCACCGTGGTGGCCGTGCCGCCGTTGACCTGCAGCAGGTTGCTGGTGGCGCAGGTGCCGGGGTTCAGGCACTCGTAGCCCCAGTCCACGCTCTGCGCGCCGGTGAGTGCGGCTTCGCAGGCCTGGGTGCTGGTGCCGGTGCGCACCGCGCGCAGGAAGTAGGTGGCCGACGCCGTGCCGGCGGTCTGCGCCGGCAGCGTGGTGCTGGCGCCGCCCGCCGTGGCGGCGAACAGGAAGCCGGCGGTGCTGAAGGTGGTGGCGCAGCTGTTGGCGTTGCTGCAGCTGGCACCATCGGGGCAGCACTGGCGGGGGTTGCTGGCGGCCGTGCTCTCGGCCGAGAGCGTGACGCTGACACTGGCGCCGTTGCTCGCGCCGGGGTGGCTGAGCGTGGTGCTGGCCACGCCCGCGCTGTTGAAGCTCAAGGCCGTGCTGGCCAGCGTGCCGGCGCTGGTGGCCAGGGTGGCCGTCTGCCCGGCCAGGCCCGTGGCGGCGTTGGTGCAGGGGCTGCTCGCGTCGGCGCAGGCCGTCACGGTGACGGTGCTGGCGGCGCAGCTCACGCTGCTGGCAGGCAGCACCACCTGGTAGTGGTGCACGGCAGGCGCGACCGGCGGGCCCAGCACGCTGGCCTGGCCGGTGCTGTCATAGGCCAGCCACATGTCGTCTTCGCTGTTGCTGTCCACCACGATCTTCAGTTCCAGCCGACGGTCGCTGGCCAGCGTGGTGTTCGGCGTGCCGAAGTTCAGCGTGCGCTGCACCCAGGTGCTGCTGCCACCGGCCCAGGGGCTGACGCTGATCGAGCTGCTCGCGAAAGACTGGCAATCCGTGCCCGTGCTGCTGCACGAGCGCAGGTAGGCGTTCAGGCGCCCGCCCTTGGCGGTGTTGAAGTCCTTCATCGCCGTCCACAGGCGCAGTTCCAGTGCGCTGTTCAGCGTGATGCCGCCCGTGGCGCTGAGCCAGCGCTGGTACTTCGTGGTGTCGGTCTCGGCGGCACCGATGCCGCCCTTGGACAGCAAGAGGCCCGCGAAGTTGTCGCGCCCCGCGTCGTGGTTGGCCAGCGTGGTGGCGGTGGGGGCGGTGCCGCTGAGGCTGCTGTCGGGCACGCCGGTGGCGCGCAGGTAGAGCGGCAGCGTCACGGGCACAGAGGCGGGCGCGGGCTTCAGGGCCAGCAGCACGCCCACGCTCTGCAGCGAGACGTTGCCGCTGGAGGTCTTGCTGCCGGTGCTGCCCGCGCTGGCCTGCAGGCCGAAGGCCATGCCGACGGAGATGCCGTCGGTGCCGCCACCGCTCTGGCCGCCGGGGGCTGGCGACAGGCCGCTGGGCGTGGCGATGGGGATCTCGCCACTGGGCACCGCGAACAGCGCCACCAGCATGGCGTTGGCGCTGGTCGTGGTGAGGCTGGGGGTGGCGTGGTTGGCGCTGGCGGCGTTGAGCTGGCCGCTGTGGGCTTCCAGTGGTGTGCTGCTGTCCACGCCACGGAAGACCATGAGGCCGCCCGCGCCACGGCCATTGCGGTCGAAGCGCCAGCTGTAGCTGCTGGCCTCCGAAGCCCCCGCCACCTTGTAGTAGACCGTGGTGCCGAAGCTGCTGGTGTTGTCGCGCGTCAGCACCACCGTCCAGCCGGCGGGCACGCTCCTGACCTGGGTGTCCAGCGGCAGGTCGCTGGTGCGCTGCGACACCCAGGCGATCATCAGGTCGCCCGCGGCCACGCTGCCCGGGCGCGTGAGCGTGAGGATGTCGCTCGTGGCGCTGCCGTTGATGCTGCTGGCGCTGCCGATGTGCACGATGCCGGCGCTGCAGGCTGCGGGCATGGCATAGCTGCTGTTGTTGGTGACGCAGGCCGTGCCGCAGGTGGCGCCGCAGCACACGCTTTGCACCACGCTTTCGTAGCCCAGCGTGATGGCTGCCGAGTTGGTGCTGCGCACGCAGGCCGCTGCCTCCGCCGTGCCGCCCAGCGCGATGCTGCCGCTGGTGCTGGTGACGGCCCCTTGCACGCTGCTGCCGTAGCCCAGGCTCAGGTTGCCGGCGGCGCCGTTGACGCGGCCGCCCAGCACCACCGCGTCGGCCGCGGTCACGCTGCCGGCGGTGGTGATGTCGCCGGTGACCTGTGTCTGGTAGGCCAGCGACACCGCCCCGGTGTTGCTGGTGATGGACCCGTTGATGGTGACTTCGGTGCCGGTGCTCACCTGCCCGGCCACGGTGCGCAAGGAGCCGTTGATCACCGTGCGGTAGGCCAGGGTGATGTCGCCGGTGAGCGCGGTGAGCGAGCCGGTGATCTGCACCTCGGTCGCATCGGTGCCGTTGAAGGCGTTGGCGATGGCATGGGCCTTGATCTGCGCCTGGTAGCCCAGCGTCACCGTGCCGTTGACGACCACCAGCAGGTCGTTGGCCGTGCCGCCGACGTTGATCTGCGCGTTGCTGGTGCTGAGGTTGCCGTTGATGGTGATGCGCGCCGGCCTGGTGCCGCCGATCGTGACGGTGTCGCCGAAGCCCAGGGCCAGGTTGCCGCTGCAGGTGTAGTTGCTGCCGCTGGCCGTGCAACCCGGGGGCAGCGCCCCGGGAAAGCTGTAGTTCGCGGCCAGCACCGGCCCCGAGGCCAGCATCAGCAAGCCCGCCAGACCCCGCAGCCAGCCGGCGCGCAACCCGTGTTTCATCGCACCAGGCGCCAGCTGAGCTGGCGTTCCACGTAGCCGGCCGGGGGCGTGGCCGTGGTCGGGCAGTTGCCGGCCGTCGGCGCGTTGCAGGCGTTGGCCACCATGTCGTAGAAGCTCAGGGCGGTGGCGCCGTCGCTGGCCGTGCTGAGCGTGCAGCGCACGGTGACGGTGAGGCCGCCCAGCCCCGCCGGCACGAAGCTGGTGGTGGCCGGGCAGGCTGGCGCCGCGGCCGGCGGTGCCGGGTTGCGCAGCACCTGGAAGGCGGCCCACTCCAGGCCGGCGCGTGCCGCCTGCAGCGCGCGCGCGGCGTCCAGCTCGCCGGCCGAGCCCAGGTGCTGGCGCTGGCTCATCGTGGCCAGGGCCGCGCCCAGCGCCGTCAGCACCACGAGGATGAAGACCACCGAGACGAGCGTGAAGCCGCGAGCCATGGCGTGCCCTCAGGGCAGGTTCGAGACGTGCACCGCGTGGTGCAGCGTCACGGTTTCGCTACCCGCCGAAGTGAGGGTAGACAGTGCCAGGCGCAGGCTGACCAGCGCCGCGCGGGCGGCCACCACCGTGCCGTCGTGGCTGAATTGGCAGGCACTCACGCCAGTGGCCAGCACCGCGCTGCTGCCACCGCTGGGCGGCAGCGGCTGGCTGGCCTGGAAGCCGTAGCCCTGGTGGCGCACGAGGCGGCCGCTGCCGAGGTCGCAGCGGTAGCTCACGGGGCTGTCCACCGCGTACACGCGGTAGGGCGGCGCGAAGTTGCCCACGGGCAGCCCGGCCAGCGAGCTGATCGTCACGGTGCTGGCCGCACCGGCGGCATTGGTGGCCAGTCGGCGGTTGGCACCGGCCTGCGTCAGCGCGCTGTCGTTGGTGGCATAGGCATCGGCGCCGTCCACCCCGGGCCCGAGGTTGTAGAAGACGAGCTGCTGTGCCGCGTTCATCTGCAAGGGCGGGCCCACGATGCCGAAGCTGGTGTCCACCTCGCCGAAGCTCAGCGCGCCGCTGCCCTCGGTGGCGTAGCGCGCGGCAGCGGTGGTGGGGATGAGCTCCAGCGTCTGCCCGTCGGCCGAGACGCGCACGCTGTTGGGCAGCGCGCCGCGCAGGTCGCGGCCGATGCGGCGCAGCGCGAGGTCGGCGTTGTCCACGAGCTCGCCGCGCGCCTTCACGGCCAGGTAGGCCCGCACCGGCGGCACGATGAACTGCGCCACCACCGCGGCCAGCCCGCCGGTGAGCGCGATGACCATCACCGCCTCGATGAGCGTGAAGCCGCTGCAGCGCCGCAGGCTGCGCGGGCGCAGGGCGTCAAAGCGAGGCGTTCGGCGCATGGCGTGTCCGGTAGCCGTCGAGCACCACGCTCACGCCGCCCGGCGCGTTCACGGTGACGGTGATGCGCAGCGCGTCGCCGCTGCCGCTGGTGATGTCGTTCAGCGCCGCCGCCGCCACGCTGACATTGGCGCTGTAGCCCGCCAGCCCTGCTACGGCGCTGCCGCTGATGTCGGTGATGCCGTTCATCGCCAGGCCGTTGTAGTCGTTGACGTTGTCGAAGCTGGGCACGCCGGTGCGGCTTTCGCCCGCCTCGGGGCCGATGGCGTCGGCGGCGCCCGCGCAGCCGCTGGCGCTGCTGGTGGTGCTGACGTTGGCGTCGTCGCCGTCGCACCAGGTGTAGGGCATCAGCGTCACCTCTTCCAGCAGCGATTCCGCGATGGCCAGCGCCTGGCGGCGCAGCAGGGGGTCGGCACTGCTGGCGCTGCTTTGCATGAAGACGCGCAGCAGCCCGGCCAGCGCCGCGCTGACCACCACGATGAACATCAGCAGCTCGATGAGCGTGAGCCCGCGCGTGCGCGCCCGTACCGCGGCGCGTTCGGCGCAGCGGGCAGCCTGGACAGCAGCGGTGTTCAGCGGGGGTGGTGTGAGCATGTCGGCCACAAGACGCCGCCGCTCGTGAGAGATGATCGAGCGGCGTGCACGATCCTAGGCAGGCCCGGCCCCGGGCAAAGGCTCAAGGAGCGGGGCGAAACAGGCCTGTTTCGTGTTCGATCACGAAGCCGCGGCTGCTGCCGCCGTGCGACACGGTCACCGGCAGTGCGGCGCCGCTGCTGCTGACGGCGCGGCCGCTGTTGCCGCTGTTGAAGGTGATGCTGCGCGGGCCGCTTTCGGCCAGGCAGGGGCTGGCCGTGGCCGGGCAGGCCAGGCTGCGCAAGGTGCCGCCGCTGGCGTAGGCGAAGACCACGCCGGTGGTGTTGATCGTGGCCACGATGGGCCGGCGCTGCTGCAGCGCCAGGCGCTGCATGGCGGCCATCTCGCTGGCCAGTTCATCGCCGTAGGCCTGCAGGCGCCAGGCGCCCAGGTCCAGCAGGCGGGGCAGCGCCACCACGGCCAGCGCGCCGACGACCAGGATGACCATCACCAGCTCCACCAGCGTGAAGCCGGCGTGCTGGCGGCGGCCGCCCATGGCCGGGCTCAGTTGATGCCGATGATGGTGAAGGGGGCCGAGGCCGAACCCGGGCCGGTGAGCACGCAGGTGGCGTTGTTCTCGGCCGTGACGGCCGCGGCGGCGATGCTGTAGCCGGCCGGCAGCACGCCGCCTTGCAGCAGGGCTGCGGCGTCGTTGCAGTTGTCCACGGCCGTGCCGTTGGCCGAGTTGGCCTTGCGCGCCGCGTAGTTGGTGGCCGCCGCCGAGCTCAGCGCGCCGGCCACGCCTTGCGTGGCGGCCGCGTTGGCCTCGGTGTTCAGGTTGTAGAACTTGGGCAGCGCCACGGCCGCCAGCACACCGATGATCACGATGACCATCACCAGTTCGATGAGCGTGAAGCCCGCTTGACGTCTTTGCATGGTGTCCTCAAAGGTGGATAGGCAGACAGGGTTGGCGTGAGCCCACTTGTGGGCGCGGAGGTGATTTCAGGTGCTTATCGGGCCCCTGACCAGGAACTTGAGGGGTGCGGCCGCGGCATGGCAAGGAAGTCACGCCCCGGCCCTCGCGGCCTGGCCCAGGTCCCACAGCGGCAGGAAAACGCCCAGCGCCAGCACCAGCACCATGCTGCCGATGACGGCCAGCAGCAGCGGCTCGATGTGCGCCGACAGGCCCTTGATGGCGTAGTCGGTCTCGCGTTCGTACATCTCGGCCACTTCCAGCAGCAGGGTGTCGAGCGCGCCGGTTTCCTCGCCCACGGCCACCATCTGCAGCACCACGGGGGTGAAGATGCCGGCCGCGGCGGCGCAGCGCGAGAGCGTCTCGCCGCGTTCGATGCCGTCGCGCATCTGCTCGATGCGTTCGGCCATGTAGGCGTTGTTGGCGGTCTGCGCCACCACCGTCATCGCACGGCTGATGGGCACGCCGCTGCCGTAGGCGATGGCGAAGCTGCGTGCAAAGCGCCCCAGCGTGGCCTTCAGCACGATGGAGCCCACCACGGGCAGGCGCAGCTTGAGGCGGTCCCAGCGGTAGCGGCCGGCCGGCGTGGCCAGCACCGCGCGCACGCCCCACAGCGCCGCCACGGCGGCGGCCAGCAGCAGTTCCCACCAGGCCACGGTGAAGGCCGAGACGCCCAGCAGCACGCGCGTCATCAGCGGCAGCTCGACCTTGTAGTTCGCGAAGACGCCGGCAAAGGCCGGGATCACGAAGATGTTGACGATGACCATGGCCACCACGATGGCGCCCACCACCATGGTGGGGTAACGCAGCGCCTGCTTCACGCGGGCGCGCACGTCGAGCTCGAACTCCACGTGCTGGGCCAGGCGCTGGAAGCTCTCGGTCAGGCGGCCGGTCATCTCGCCCACGCGCACCATCGCGATGAAGAAGTTGTCGAACACCGAAGGGTGGCGGGCCAGTGCGGTGGCCAGCTCGCGGCCCTGGTCGAGGCTGGCGCGCACATCGGCCAGCAGCGCCACGAGCGCGGGCTTCTGCGTGCTGGCCTGCAGGCCTGCCAGCGCGCGCAGGATGGGCACGCCGGCCTTCTGCAAGGTGTGCATCTGGCGCGCGAAGAGCAGCACGTCTTCGCCTGTCACCGGCGAACTGCCCAGCACCTGCCACACGCTGCGCGGGGTGGCCGGGCCGGCGCCGGGGGTGTGGCCAGGGTCGATCTGCACCGGCGTCACGCCGCCGGCCAGCAGCTGGTCGGCCACGGCCGCGGGGCTGTCGGCCTCGATCACGCCGCTGATCTGTTCACCGCGGCGGTTGCGGCCGCGCCAGGCCCAGGTGCTCATGGGCGGATGCCGGCGTTCATGCCAGGTCGTTGGCCAGGCGCATGGCCTCGGCCACGTTCACGCGGCCGGTCTGCACCAGCTGCAGCGCGCGGTGCGCCATCGAGCGCTGGGCCAGCTGCTGGCGCGCCTTCAGCGTGAAGGCGCCGGGGTCGGCCTGCAGGGTGTCGTGCGCGAGGCCGGCGTCCATCTCCAGCATCTCGTACACGCCCAGCCGGCCGCTGTGGCCGCTGCCGTTGCACTGCGGGCAGCCGCGTCCGCGCATGGGCGGCGTGGCCAGGGCGGCGGGGCCGCCCACGGCCTCCATCCACGCCGCCTCTTGCGGGCTGGGCGTGTGCGGGGCGGCGCAGTGCTCGCAGTTGGTCCGCACCAGGCGCTGCGCGATCACCGCCTGCAGCGCGCTGGCCACCATGAAGGGCGGCGCGCCCATGTCGAGCAGGCGGAAGGGTGCGCTCATCGCGTCGCGCGTGTGCAGCGAGCTCAGCACCATGTGGCCGGTGATGGCCGCGCGCAGGCCGATCTCGGCGGTCTCGGCGTCGCGGATCTCGCCCACCAGGATGACGTCGGGGTCCTGCCGCAGCGTGGCGCGCAGCACGCGGGCGAAATCGAGCTCGATCTTGTCGTTGACCTGCACCTGCGTCAGGCCGGGCAGGCGGTACTCGATGGGGTCTTCCACCGTGATGATCTTCTGCTGCTCGGCGTCCAGCTCCGACAGCGCGGCGTACAGCGTGGTGGTCTTGCCCGAGCCCGTGGGCCCGGTGACGAGCACCATGCCCGAGTGGCGGTTGAGGATCTCGCGGAAGCGCAGCAGCATGTCGCGCGGCATGCCGATTTCATCCAGCCGGCGCATGGCCTCGCCCTGGCCGAGCAGGCGCATCACCACCGATTCGCCGTAGTGCGTGGGCATGGTGCTGATGCGCACGTCGAGCGTGCGCTCGCGCAGGCGCAGCGAGAAGCGGCCGTCCTGCGGCAGGCGCTTCTCGGCGATGTCCAGGCCGGCCATCAGCTTCAGGCGCTGCGTCAGCGCCGGGGCGATGCGCTTGTCGGCCTGGGTCTGGGTCTGCAGCAGGCCGTCCACGCGGCTGCGGATGGCCAGGCCGTTTTCCTGCGGCTCGATGTGCACGTCGGAGGCGCCGGCCTGCAGCGCGTCTTCGAACACGCTCTGCAGCAGGCGCACCACGGGCGCGCCTTCCTGGCCCACGCTGGCCTGCAGGGTGCCGAAGTCGACGGTGTCGCCGATGTCCTTTTCCAGCGCCTTGGCCAGGCCGGAGATCTCTTCGTGGCGGCGGTAGTGCTTGTCCAGCGCCGGCGCGAACTGGCTCTCGGCCACCACGGCCAGCTGCACCTGGCGCTTCAGGCGGCGCGAGATCTCGTCGTAGGCGAAGAGGTCCAGCGGGTCGACGAAGCCGACCAGCAGCGCTTCGCCGCGTTCTTCCAGCACCACGGCGCGGTGGCGGCGCGCCACGCTCTCGGGCAGCAGGCGCACCGTCTCGCTCTTCAGCGGGAAGGTCTTGAGGTTGACCATGGCCACGCGCAGCTGGCGGGCCAGGGCGTGGGCAAGCGCCTCTTCGGTGATGACGCCGGCGTCGATGAGCACGCGCCCCAGGCGCTTGCCGGTGCTGCGCTGCTCGTCCAGGGCCTGCGCGAGCTGGTCTTCGCTGAGCAGCTTCTGCTGCACCAGCACGTCGCCCAGGCGCAGCTTGTCGCGGCGCTGCGCAGCGTTGGCCGTGGCTTCTGCCGTGAGGTGGGGGGTGGTCGGGGCGTTCATGGGGGCGCGCCGGCATGCTGGCAGGCCGCGCGCCTGTGCGGTGCCGCGAAAAGGCGGCCGGGAAGCCGTCATTTCCGCGCTGTAATCTCCAGCAGGCCCCCGCCGACCCATGCAGGCCCGCCGGTGTCGGCCGGGCGCTGCCGCCCCCTTTTGGAGATTCACCCCATGAACCAGCGTCTGATCGTCTCGTCTGCCCTTGCTGCGGCCCTGGCCGCGGCCGGGCCTGCCCTGGCCCACGAAGGCGGCCCCAACCAGGAACGTTGCTACGGCATCGCCAAGGCCGGGCAGAACGACTGCGCCAACCTCGCGGGCACGCACGGCTGCGCCGGCCTGAGCAAGGTCGACAACGACCCGGGCGAGTGGAAGTACGTGGCCAAGGGCACCTGCAAGAACCTCAAGGGCCTGACGGAAGCAGAGGCCAAGGCGAAGTTCAAGGCCAAGAAGTAAGCCGGCCCGGATGACCGCGCCGGCCCGCAGCGGCATCGGCCTGCGCCAGCCGCACGGCACCGCGCTGCTCGAGGCCCCGCCGCCGCTGGGTTTCGTGGAAGTGCACGCCGAGAACTATTTCGGCGCGGGCGGTGCGGCCTTGGCCCAGTTGCAGGCCGCCCGCGAGCGCTGGCCGCTCAGCCTGCATGGCGTGGGGCTGGGGCTGGGCTCGGCCGCCGGGCTGGATGCCGCGCACCTGCAGCAGCTGGCCGCGCTGGTGCGGCGCTTCGAGCCCGTGCTGGTCAGCGAGCACGCCTGCTTCGCCCGCGCGCCGCGCCGGTCTGGCGGGCCCGTGGTGCACGGCAACGACCTGCTGCCCATCGCCTTCAACGCCGGCTCGCTGGCCCTCC
The DNA here is from genome assembly GCF_004016505.1 of Rubrivivax rivuli. Lineage (GTDB taxonomy): Bacteria > Pseudomonadota > Gammaproteobacteria > Burkholderiales > Burkholderiaceae_C > Rubrivivax > Rubrivivax rivuli. The sequence goes on from NZ_SACR01000005.1 coordinate 309,132, forward strand.
TGGCGGCCAACGTGCAGCAGGCGCAGGACGCGCTGCGCCGGCCGCTGCTGCTGGAGAACCTCTCGGCCTACGTGCACTGGGCCGATGACACCCTGGCCGAGCCCGAGTTCTTCAACGAACTGGCGCGCCGCACCGGCTGCGGCATGCTGCTGGACGTGAACAACCTCGTCGTCAACGCGCTGAACCAGGGCCTGGACGAAGCGGGTGCCGCCGAGGCGGCCTGCCGCTGGGTGGACGCGCTCACGCCCGGCATCGTGGGCGAGATCCACCTCGCGGGTTATGCCGTGGCCGAGGGCATCGTCATCGACGACCACGGCAGCCGCGTGCACGCGCCGGTGTGGCAGGCCTACCGCCACGCCCTGCGGCGCCTGGGCTGGCGGCCCACGCTGGTGGAATGGGACACCGACCTGCCGGCGCTGCCTGTGCTGCTGGCCGAGGCGGCCGCCGCCGACGCGGCCTGGGCCGAGGTGGCCGGCCCGGTGCAGGCTGCCTGAAGCGCGGCCCATGGACGCCCACGCCAAGGAAGCCCTGCGCCAGCAGATGCTGTTGCGCACCCTGCTGGGCGACGCCCGCCCCGGCGTGGTGGCCGGCTGGCTGCGCACGGTGCCCGGCGGGCCCGACGTGAACCGCGGCCTGGCTGCCTACCGCGCCCACGCCAGCGCCCTGGCCGAGCGCGCGCTGGCCGCGGCCTTCCCCACCGTGCAGCAGCTGTTGGGCGAAGAGAGCTTCGCGCTGATGGCGCGCGACTTCTGGCGCCGGCAGCCGCCCGAGGGCGGCGACTTGGCCTGCTGGGGCGAGGGGCTGGCCGGCTTCATCGTGCAGGCGCCCACCCTGGCCGACGAGCCCTACCTGCCCGACATGGCCCGGCTGGAATGGGCGCTGCACCGCCTGCAGACGGCCCCCGACGCCCCGCCGCCCGACCCCCAAGGCACCCCGCCGGGCCTGGGCCTGCTGGCCACGGACGAACCGGCGGCACTGCGCCTGTGCCTGCCCCCGGGCAGCACGCTGCAAGCCTCGCGCTGGCCGGTCTTCAGCCTCTGGCAGGCCCACCGCGCGGCGGACCGCGACGCCGCCTTCGCGCTGGTGCGCCAGGCCCTGGCCGAGGGGCGCGGTGAGCAGGGCCTGCTCACGCGCCAGGGCTGGGCGCCGCGCCTGCAGCGGCTGCCACCCGCGGAAGCCGCTTTCGTGGGGGCGGTGCTGGCGGGGCAGACGCTGGCCACGGCCTTGCAGGCTGCCGGCGAGGGTTTCGACTTCGAGGCCTGGCTGATCGCCGCGCTGCAGCAGCGGCTGCTCGTGGCGGTGATGGCCCTGCCCGCAGCGGCGCTGTGCCCGCCGTGCTGACTGCCAGAATGCGCGGCGCTGGCCTGGCGGCTGCCCAGGGTGTCTTGTCTCTTGATAGCCTCTTGATGTTGTCGAAGTCTTTGCTCCCGGTCCGTGCGCTGCCGCTGGCCCTCGTGTTGATCACCGCCGGGGGCGCCCCGGCGCCGGCCCGGGCGCAGGGCGAGCCGCTGCCGCGCGACGAGCGCGAGCGCGCCTGCTGGCTGCAGCACACGCGCGAACGCACGCAGGTGCGGCTGAACGAGCCCACCGCGGTGGAAGTGGTGAACCTGCGTGACGGGGATGTCGTTCGTTCGCCCTTCCGCGTGGATTTCGCGATCCGCGGCATGGGCGTCATCCCGGCGGGCAAGGCCCACCCCAAGGCCGGCCACCACCACATGCTGCTCAACACGCCGCTGCCGCTGGTGCCGGGCGAGAAGATCCCCTTCAACGACTTCCACCGCCACTTCGGCAAGGGGCAGACCGGCGCCGTGCTGGCGCTGCCGCCGGGCAAGCACACGCTGCGCCTGCTCTTCGCGGACCACGACCACCGGCCCTATTACGTGTTCAGCCCCGAACTGCGCATCACCGTGACCGGCCCGCGCGAAGGCCCGCCGCTGCGCATCAACCCGGGCGACCTCGCCGCGAGCTGCAAGGCCTGGTACCAGGACGAGCTGTCGCGCCCCCGGCCCGAAGGGCAGCGCGCGCTGATCGCCAACCTGCGCGATGGCGAGCCCGTGAGCAGCCCCTTCACCGTGCGCCTGGCGGTGGACGGCTTCGGCGTGGCGCCCAAGGGCCACGGCGGCCCGGGGCTGGGCCACTTCCTGCTCGACGTGCGTGCCGCCGATGGCCGCGTGGTGCAGGCGCTCGACCTCGCCCACGGTGCCACGCAGGTGGCGCTGTTCCTGGCGCCGGGCAGCTACCAGCTGCGGCTGCGTTTCGTGGACGACAGCGGCAAGCGCGATCTCGTGCCCGTGAGCGAAACCGCGGTGCAGGTCACCACGCAGGAGAAGCTTTGAACCGTCCCAGGCCGGTGGGCGACCGCGGCAGGTGCTGGGGGGCTGGAGTGGCTGCGGCGTTCGGGCTGGCTGGGGCCGCCGCCCTGACCGGGCCGGCGGCCGCGCAGGGCGCTGCGCCAGCACCGCCGCTGCCGCCGCTGGTGGCCGCCGGCAAGATCGGCGCCGGCTGGCAGGTGGCCAACCTGCCCGACCAGAAACCGCCGCCCACGCGCTACAGCGCCGAGACCCTGGGCGACAGGCTGGTGCTGCGCCTGGAAGCCCAGGGCTCCTACGGCAACCTGCTGCACGCCCTGCCCGGCGTGGTGGCGCCGGCGCGGCTGGCCTGGTCGTGGCGCGTGGCTGAACCCAATGCGGGCACCGCGCTGCGCAGCAAGACGGGCGACGACGTGGCGGCCAAGGTCTGCCTCAGCTTCGATGCGCCCCTGGCCCAGGTGCCCTTTGGAGAACGCACGCTGCTGCGCATCGCGCGTTCACGCACCGGGCAAGACCTGCCGGCGGCCACGCTGTGCTGGGTGTGGGGCGGGCCCGAGGCCGTGGGCAGCGTGATCGACAACGCCTACTCGCGCCGCGTGCGCTACCTGGTGCTGCGCAACGCGCCCGAGGCGGGCGAGCGCTGGTTCGACGAATCGCGCGACATCGCGGCCGATTTCCAGCGCGCCTTCGGTGCGGAGATCCCCACCTTGCCGCCGCTGGTGGCCGTGCTGGTGGGCGCCGACGCCGACAACACCGGCGGCCGTTCGGTGGCGCACGTCACGGCGCTGCGTTTCGCGGCACCCTGAGCCGGCACGGCCGGCTTCAGCCCCCGCGCCTCACTCGCGCGGGCGGAAGTTGATGATCAGCCGCGAAGGCACGCGCCCGTCGGCATCGCGCGGCAGCCGCGCGGTGCGGTCGATGGCGCGCAGCACGGCCTCGTCCCATTCCTTGTGGCCGCTGCTCTTGACGAGCGTGCGCGAGATGATGGCGCCGCCGGCCCCGGCCGTGACCTCGACCTCGGCCGCGTTGTTGTCGGGCGTGGTGCCGGTGAAGACCAGGTTGCCGCGGATCAGCGCCACCAGCCGGCCCGTGTAGGCCGCCGAAGGCGCGGCGCTCTGCGCGGCGGTGCCGGTGGACGTGGCCGGCCCCGTGCCGCCGGCCTGGGCCATCATGCGCCGCAGGTTCTCTTCGCGCTGCTTGGCCAGGCGCTCCTCGGCGGCCTTGGCCTCGCGCGCCTCGGCCTCGGCCAGTTCGCGCTTCTTCTTCTCTTCGTCGGCCTTGCGGCGCTCGGCGGCCAGGCGCTTCTTGTCCTCTTCGGCGGCCTGCTTGCGCTCGCGTTCCTTCTTCTCGCGTTCCTTCTCGGCGGCCAGTTCGGCCTTGCGCTTGGTTTCTTCGGCACGGCGGCGCTCGGCGCGCTCGGTGGCGATGTCGGGCTCGGCCGGCTTGGGGGCTGCGGCCGGCGGTGGCGGCGACGGGGCGGGTACCGGGGCTGGCGGCGGCGGTGCCGGCGTGGGCTCGGGCACCGGCGCGGGCGGGGGGGCTGGGGCCGGCGCTTCAGCCGCGGGGGCGGCGATCTGCGGCACGCTCGCCCAGAGTTCGGCGCTCACCACCTCGGGCGGCTTGGCGCGCCAGTCGACGCTGACGGTCAGCGCCGCCACCAGGCCGGCATGCACCAGCAGGGCCAGCGCTGCGCCGCTGCCCGTGCCGCCAGGCGGGCGGGGCAGCAGGTCGTCGTGGCTGCGGCCGGGGCCCGGGCCGTTACCGAGAGCGGCGGCGCTCATCGCCTCAGCTGGACCCCTGCTTCACCGACAGGCCCACGCGCTTGACGCCGGCGCGCTGCAGCGTGTCCATCACGCGCACCACGCTTTCGTAGCGCACGCTCTTGTCGGCGCTGATGACCACCGGCACCTCGGCATTGCCTGCTTGCTTTTCCCGCACGCGCGCGGCCAGCTGCGGCAGCGCCACGCCCACCGGGTCTTGCTGGTCCACACGCAGGCGCAGCTTCTCGTCGGTGCCGACGATGACCTCGATCACGCTGCCCACGCGCTGCTGGCTCTTGCCCACGCTGGGCAGGTCGACCACGCCGGTGGTGATGAGCGGCGCGGTGACCATGAAGATGATCAGCAGCACCAGCATCACGTCGATGAACGGGACCATGTTGATCTCGTTCATCGAGCGGCGCCCGCGGCCGCCGTTGCGTTGCACGACGCCGGGCATCAGCGCCGCCCGGCCGCCCGAAGGCGCTGAACATCCCCTCGGGGGACGCGAACGAAGTGAGCAAGGGGCTGCATGTCAGCGCTGCCCGCTGCCAGCGATGGTGGTGGTGGCGCCGCTCTGTCCCGCGTTGCGCTGCAGGATGTTGCTGAACTCCTCGATGAAGGTTTCCAGCTGGATGGCGATGCGGTCGATGTCGCGCGCGAAGCGGTTGTAGGCCACCACCGCGGGAATGGCCGCGAACAGGCCGATGGCCGTGGCCACCAGCGCTTCCGCGATGCCGGGTGCCACGGTGGCCAGCGTCACCTGCGTCATGTTCGACAGCCCGACGAAGGCGTGCATGATCCCCCACACCGTGCCGAAGAGGCCCACGTACGGCGAGACCGAGCCCACGCTGGCCAGGAAGCTGAGGTTGCTCTCGATCACGTCGAGCTCGCGCTGGAAGCTCGCGCGCATGGCGCGGCGCGCGCCGTCGAGCTGCGCGCCGGGGTCCAGGCGCTTCTCGCGCAGCTTCAGGAACTCGCGCATGCCGCTGGCGAAGATGCGCTCCATGGGCGCCGTCTCGGCCTTGCCCGCCACGGCGGTGTTCAGCTCGGTGAGGCTGCGGCCGCTCCAGAACTCGCGCTCGAACTCCTCGTTGCTGTTGCGCACGCGCTTCAGCCCGAAGACCTTGCCAAAGATGACCGTCCAGCTCGCCAGCGAGGTGAGGGCCAGGCCGGCCATCACCAGTTGCACGACGAGGCTGGCCTGCAGGATGAGGGCGGTGATGGAGAGGTCTTGGCTCATGTCAGCGTGGAGAGGACTTCGTTCGGAATGCGGCGGGGGCGGAAGGTTCCCTCATCGACACAGCCGATGCGGATGCGGCCTTCGCACAGCAGCGTGTCGCCGCGCCAGGCCTGCTGCTGGATGTGCAGCGAGGCGTGGCCGCGCTGCTGCAGGTGCACCGTCACGCGCAGAGCATCGTCCAGCCGGGCGGGCGCGATGTAACGGAGCTGCGTCTCGGCGACGATGAAGATGGCGCCGGTGGCCTCGCGCAGCGCCTGCTGGCCCACGCCCAGGCTGCGCAGCCACTCGGTGCGCGCGCGCTCGAAGAACTTCAGGTAGTTGGCGTAGAACACCACGCCGCCGGCGTCGGTGTCTTCCCAGTACACACGCAAGCTGTGTTCGAAGGGGGCCGCAACCGGCGTGTTGGAAGGGGAGGGCGGCATCGGCGGCGATTATGTCGCCCGCCTGCCGCCCCGCCGCGCGCCCTCAGGGCAGCGTCTTGCGGTAGACCGGGCCCCAGAGCGGATGGCCGGCTTCCGAGCGGCTGAGCACGAAGGCCGGGTCGGCCGCGCGGGCGGCGCGGAAGGCCGCTTCGCACTCGGCCAAACGCTCGCTGGTGCAGGTGATGAAGGCCAGCAGCTTGTGCGCGCTGGCCTGGTCGCGCCCGCTGCGCAGGCCGGCTTCCAGCGCCTTGCGCAGCGCGGCTTCGGCCTGCGGGTACTGGCCGTCGTCGTAGGCGCGGATGCCTTCGAAGAGCAGGCGCTCGCCCGGTCGTTCCATCAATTCAGCGAGGCCGCCGGTGGGCGGGGGGGGCGGGGCGGGCGGGGCGGCGCAGGCGGTGATCAGCGCGGCCGCAGTCAGGGCAGCCGCCCGGTGGAGGCGCGAACGAAGGGCGCTGGTGGGCTTCATCTTCATTGTCCAAAGCGATGCCGCACCACGACCGGCTTGTCGGCCAGCACCTGCACGGTGACGGTGTGGGGCGGGAAGTCTTCGTTGCGCACGGTGATGCTGTGCGTGCCTTCGTTCAGGGTCAGCCGGGTCAGCGGCGGCGCGGTGCCGGCCGGCTGGCCGTTCACCTCCACCTGGCCCCAGGGGCTGATGGCGAGTTGCACGGTGCCGGTCACCGGGGGCGCGGGTGCGGCAGCCGGGGCGGCTGGAGCGCTGCGGTCCTTGGCAGCTGCGCCGTTGTTCGGCCGGGGGCGTGCCGGCGCGGGGCGCTGGGCCGCTGCGGGCGGGCTGGCGGCAGGCACATCGGCGGCGGCCGAGGGGCTTGCGAGCGCGGCCGATGCCGCGGCTTCGGCCTCGGGCGGGGGCGCGACCACCGGCGGCACAACCGCCGCTGGGGCGGCCGGTGCCGCAGCCACGGGGGCCGGGCCGGGCACCGCCTCTGCACCCGAGCGGCTGAGCGCCAGCGTGAGCGCGGCCGTGCCCACGATCACGGCCAGCAACAGCAGCACCAGGGCCGAGCGGGGCGCACCGGCACTGCCCTTGCGTTGCGGGCGTGTGTGCCCGGGGTCGGGGCCGGGCGCGGGTGCCGGCACCATGTCCTGGCTGCTGTGGCGGTCGATCCAGCGGCGCAGTTCCAGCGCCATCTCGGCGGCGCTGGCGTAGCGCTCGGCCGGCTCGCGCGCCATCGCCTTGGCCGCGATGGCCGACAACGTGCGCGGCACGCCGCTGCGCAGCTCGTGCGCCGGCGCGGGGTGGTTGGTGAGCACGGCCGTGGTGATCTGCTCGACGCTGTCGCCGGTGTAGGCCTTGCGCAGCGTGAGCAGTTCGTAGAACACCACGCCCAGGGCGTGCACGTCGGTGCGCGCGTCGACGGCGCCGCCCGTGAGCTGCTCGGGCGCCAGGTAGTGCGGCGAGCCGGCCACGGCGCCTTCCAGGGCCTCGGGCGCGGCGCCATGCGCCACGCGCGCAATGCCGAAATCCAGCACCTTGGGCTTGTCGCGGTGGTTCAGGAAGATGTTGGCCGGCTTGATGTCGCAATGCACCACGCCGCGCGTGTGCGCGTAGGCCAGGGCCTCGGCGACGCGGCGCACGAGTTGCGCGGCCTCGCCCGGCGTGGGCTGCCAGCCGCCGGCCAGGCGCTGGCGCAGGTCGCAGCCGTGCAGGCGCTCCATGGCGATGTAGACGCCCTGGGCGCTCAGCCCGGCGTCGTGCACCGTCACGATGTTGGGGTGCGAGAGCCCGGCTACGGCGCGGGCCTCGTTCAGGAACAGGCCGTCCAGGGCCACGCGCTCGGGCGTGGCCACGTCGAACTGCAGCGTCTTGACGGCCACCGTGCGCGAGAGCAGCGGGTCCCAGGCCTCGTGCACCTGGCCCAGGCCGCCGTGGCCGAGCAGGCCCTTCAAGGCGTAGCGTCCGATGTGCGAGAGCGTGGGCTGCTGCTCGATATGGGCGTCGGCGGGCGCGGGCAGGCTGTCGCCGCCCAGGTCGCTGGGGGGGGACACGCCGTTGGTGTCGGGGGGCCGCGAGTCCAGATCGGCGAGATCCGAACCCCGTTGCGGTGCCGCCGGCGGTGGCAGTTCGGGCTCGGGGGGCCCGGATTGCACCGTCGCGGCAAACTCCGAAACCACCGGTTCGCCAGGGGCGCGCCGCTGAAAGAGGTTGTAGGCCACGGAGCGGCAGCTTAAGCACCTTCGGCCGTGGCACTGCCCCGATAAGGCCCGGTTTTCGCGCGTGTTACCGCGCTGTCACACCTGCGGGGGCCTTTTTCAGGCCCGCAGCACGCGCTGCAGCCGGGCCACGGCGGCTTCGAGCTGGGGCAGGGCGCTGGCAAAGGACAGGCGCACATAACGCTCGGCCTGTGCGGGGCCGAAATCGCGCCCGGGCGTCAAGGCCACATGGGCGCTGTGCATCAGCTCGAAGCAGAAATCCCAGCTGCTGGCGCTGTAGCGCGAGCAGTCGAACCAGACGTAGAAGGCGCCATCGGGCTGCACGGGCACCTTCAAGCCCAGGGCCTCCAGGGCGGGCACGATGAAGTCGCGCCGGCGGCGGAACTCTTCGCGCCGCTGCTCGAAGGCTTCCAGCGCCTCGGGCTCGAAGCAGGCCAGCGCCGCATGCTGGGCGATGGTGCTGGGGCAGATGTAGAGGTTCTGCGCCAGCTTCTCCACCGGCGCCACCAGTTCGGGCGGCAGCACCATCCAGCCCAGGCGCCAGCCCGTCATGCCGAAGTACTTGCTGAAACTGTTGACGCTGACGATCTGTTCGCCCAGCGCATCGGCCAAGGCCAGCGCGCTGTGGCCGAAGGCCGGCTCGTAGCTGAGCCCGAGATAGATCTCGTCGACGATGCTCACGCCGCCGCGTTCACGCACGGTGGCGGCGATCGCCCCCATCTCGCTGGCGCTGATCGAGGTGCCCGTGGGGTTGCTGGGTGAAGCCAGCAGCACGCCGCGCGTGTTCGGCCCCCAGGCCGCGGCCACCGAGGCGGCCTCCAGCTGGAAGCGCGCCGCCGCCGTGGTGGGCAGCAGCACCGGCTTTGCTCCCGCCGCCGTGACGAAGTGGCGGTTGCAAGGGTAGCTGGGGTCGGGCATCAGCACCTCGTCGCCGGGCTCGAAGAGCGCCAGCGTGGCGAGTTGCAGGGCCGCCGAGGCGCCGGCCGTCACGACGATGCGGCTGGGGGCCACGGCCACGCCGAAACGGCTGCCGTACCAGCCGGCGATGCGCTCGCGCAGGGTCTGCAGCCCGGTGGCGTGCGTGTACTGCGTGCGACCGCGTTCGATGGCGGCCGTGGCTGCGCGCTGCACGCCGGGCACGGCGGTGAAGTCGGGCTCGCCGATGTTCAGGTAGATCATCGGCTCGCCGCCAAGCGCGGGGTCGCAGGCCGGGCTGCGCGCGATGGCGTCGGCAGCCTTGGCGCACTCCATCACCCAGAAGGGTTCGATCTGCGCCAGGCGGCTGGCGGTGCGGATCGGGCAAGTGGCGGCGGGCATGCCGGCGGGCGGCGGGCTCAACGCCGCGCCGGGCGCGCTTCGTTCGGGCGCAGCTCGGCGGCGCACTTATCGAGCACGCCGTTGACGTACTTGTGGCCGTCGGTGCCGCCGAAGGACTTGGCCAGTTCCACGGCCTCGTTGATGGCCACGCGGTAGGGGATGTCCAGGCAGTGCATCAGCTCGTAGACGCCGATCATCAGCACCGCATGCTCGATGGGGCTGAGCATCGTCGTCTTGCGGTCGACGTGGCGCGAGAGCACGGCGTCCAGCGCCGAAGCTTGCTCGATACCGCCGTGCAGCAGCGCGTCGAAGTGCGCGCGGTCCATCTTCTCGAAGCCGTCTTGCTCGCGCACGTCGGCTTCGGCAGCGGCGCCATCGCCCCCGGCGATCAGCCAGCGGTACAGGCCCTGCAGCGCGAACTCTCGCGAGCGGCGGCGCGCCGACTTCGGGGCAGCGCGCTTGGCCGCCGGTTTGGCGGCAGGCTGGGCCTCGGGGGCCGGGTCGGCCTGGGGCGTGGTCATGACAGGTCTTCCAGCAGGTTGGCCATCTCCACGGCCACGCGGGCGGCGTCGCGGCCCTTGTCTTCGGCGCGGGCCCAGGCCTGGGCTTCGTTCTCGACGGTGAGGATGGCGTTGGCGATGGGAATCTGGTGGTCGAGGCTGACGCGCGTGACACCCGCGCCGCTCTCGTTGGCCACCAGTTCGAAGTGGTAGGTCTCGCCGCGGATGATGCAGCCCAGCGCCACGAGGGCGTCGAACTCGCCGCTTCCGGCCATGGCCTTCAGCGCCACCGGAATCTCCAGCGCGCCCGGCACGGTGACGTGGGTGATGTCGCCGCTGTCGACGTCGAGCCGCTCCAGCTCGGTCAGGCAGGCCTGGGCCAGCTTGCGGGTCAGTGCGTCGTTGAAGCGGGCCTGCACGATGCCGATGCGCAGGCCTTCGCCCAGCAGTTCACCGGCATCGCCTTGATCGGCGTCTTTCATGGGGAATGTCCTTGGGGCCGTTCCAGGCTGCGTGGGTGGACCCGGGTGGGTGTGGCGCTGTCTCTCAGGCCGGCGCCGAGGTGAAACCGGTGATTTCCAGGCCGTAGCCCGTCATGCTGGGCATGCGGCGCGGGTTGCCCAGCAGGCGCATGCGTTGCACGCCCAGCTGGCGCAGGATCTGCGCGCCCACGCCGTAGGTGCGCAGGTCCATCTGCGCGCGGGCGGGGGCGGCGGCGCGGCGCTCCGGCAGCACCTGCGGCAGCAGGCTGGCGGCATCGCCCGAGCAGTTCAGCAGCACGGCCACGCCGCAGGGCTGGGCCTTCAGCGCCGACAGCGCGGCGGGAAGCGGCCAGGAGTGGTGGCCGCCACTGGCGTCGAGCAGGTCGAGTGCGGTGAAGGGCTCGTGCACGCGCACGGGCACTTCGGTGCCGGGTTCCCAGCGCCCGTGGGTCAGCGCCAGGTGCAGGCCGCCGCTCTTGTCGTGGAAGGCGCTGCAGTGGAACTCGCCCTGGGGCGTGGTGAGCGTGCGCGAGCCGATGCGCTCGATGAGCGTCTCGTTGCGGCTGCGGTAGCCGATGAGGTCGGCGATGGTGCCGATCTTCAGGCCGTGCTGCTGCGCAAAGACCTGCAAGTCGGGCAGGCGCGCCATCGTGCCGTCGTCCTTCATGATCTCGCAGATGACGGCAGCGGGCGTGAGGCCGGCCATGCCCGCGAGGTCGCAACCGGCTTCGGTGTGGCCGGCGCGCATGAGCACGCCACCATCCTGCGCCTGCAGCGGGAAGATGTGGCCCGGCTGCACCAGATCGGCTGCCGTGGTGCCGCGCGCCACGGCCACCTGCACCGTGCGCGCGCGGTCGGCCGCCGAGATGCCGGTGGTGACGCCGGTGGCCGCCTCGATGGACACCGTGAAGGCCGTGCCGTGCTTGGTGCCGTTGCGGCTGGCCATGGGCGGCAGCTGCAGGTGTTCGCAGCGCTCGCGCGTGAGCGTCAGGCAGATCAGCCCGCGCGCAAAACGCGCCATGAAGTTGATGGCCTCGGGCGTGACGTGCTCGGCCGCCAGCACCAGATCGCCTTCGTTTTCACGGTCTTCCTCGTCGACGAGGATGACCATGCGGCCCGCGGCCAGCTCGGCGACGAGCTCGGGAATGGGGGAAATCGGCATGGGGGGATTGTAGGTGCCGGCCTTGCGCGGCACGGCTCGGGGCCGCGACATGAAAAAACCGGCCCTGGGGCCGGTTTCGGGGGTGCGCGGGTTGCAGAGCCACTCAGGCGCGGCGACGGCCCTTGCGCGCGATGCCGGCAGCCAGCAGGGCCAGCCCTGCCAGGGCCAGCGAGCCCGGCTCGGGCATGCCGGTCGGCGTGTTGAACTGGCCGGCGTCGGCGACGAAGAAGTCGTCGAAGCCGAAGTAGTCGCCGGTCTCGACGTCGCCCACCGACTGGAAGCTGATGCTGGTGTAGCGCAGGTTGGCGCCAGCGAAGCCGAAGAACAGCAGGTTGCCGCCAGCGTCTTCGTTCTTCTTGCCGTCGCCAGCACGCACGAGCAGGGTCTCGGTGGCGCCGGATTCGGTGCGCAGCAGCAGGCTCAGGCTGCCGCCGAAGTCACCGATGTCGGTGCCGAAGAAGCCAAAGGCCGAAATGGCGCGGCTGAAGTTCAGCGTGAGCGTGCCGGCGTTGTCGGAGTTGACGCGCAGGTGCTGCTGACCGTTCGTGGTGGTGTTGAAGCGGCCGCTCTGTTCGCCCACGTACACCTGGCCCGAAGTGCTCAGGCCTGCGGTGATGGTGGTGTTGTTCGAGCCGCTGAAGACGGCCTGTACAGGAGGGTCGCCCAGTTCGCCATTCACCCGCGGCACTTCGAAGCCGAAGGACGACAGGGTGACGTTGAAGTTGTTCAGGAAGCGCTGACGCTCTGCGAACACCAGCGGCGAGTCGAGCACGCCACCCGTGAACGGCATCGGATCCTCCAGCCGGTAGATCTGCGACGGCGTGGGCGCGGCCTGCGCAGCGACCGCTGACACCAAGCTCAAAGCCAGGACAGCGCTTGGCAAGTGAAATCTCATGGACGAATCCCCAACATGAAGTAGCCTTTGGAACATGACTGAGCAAGATCCAGACCCGCGCCGAATTCTCTTGGTGTGGCGGGCACTTAGGTGAGCGTGTCTCTCTCGGTGATGGGCATCGTTGTAAAGCGAGTCGACAGCTCTTTCAGGGCGCCGCGCAGGCCGATTCCGGCCAGCCGGCCGAGCGCCTGATCCTCAACCGCAGATCCTCGCCCACCTGCTGCATGTCATGCCAGCGATAGCGTGTGGCTGCCTCCAGATCGGCCAGCGCAGGCCCGGCCGCCATGGGCATGCCCGGGCCCAGCAGCATCGGCGCCATGTAGACCAGCCACTCGTCGATCAGGTCGTCAGCCCAGAACGCACCGGTGAGCGTGGGGCCGGCCTCGAGGTGGAGTTCGTTGATGCCTCGTGCGGCCAGGCGGCGCAACAAGGCCGTCAAGCCGGGCGGGTGGTTGTCCTGCCCATCGAACCAGACCTCGACCCCGCGTTCGCGCAGGGCGGCGGCTGCCACCCCCAACCCGGTCTCGGGGCCCGCCACGACCAGCACGGGGCCCGCGGTGCGCAACAGGGTGGCTTCCAGCGGCATCCGGAGTTGGCGGTCGAGCACGATGCGCAGCGGTTGCCGCTCCGTGGATTCGAGGCGGACGTTCATCTGTGGGTCGTCGGCCAGCACGGTGCCGATGCCGGTGAGCACGGCCGAAGCCCGGCGCCGCCAGTGCTGGCCGTCTGTGCGGGCGGCAGGGCCCGTGATCCACTTCGACCTGCCGTCGGGCAGGGCCACCCGACCATCCAGCGTCACGGCCGACTTCGCGCGCACCCAAGGCAGGCCCCGCTCGATGCGGCTGAAGAAGCCGATGTTCAGTTCGTGGGCTTCGCGTGCCAGCGGGTCTGCCGCATCCAGCAGCAGCACGTCGATGCCGGCCGCGCGCATCCGCGCCAGGCCCGCCCCCGCCACCGCGGGAAAGGGATCGCGCAGGGTGACGACGCATCGGGCGATGCCGGCTTCAACCAGGGCCTCGGCGCAGGGGCCGGTGCGCCCCCGGTGGGCGCAAGGTTCCAGGGTGACCCAGGCCGTGGCGCCGCGCACGCTCTGCCCGGTGGCTTCGGCGTCACGAAGTGCCATCACTTCGGCGTGGGCTGCTCCAGGCGGCTGGGTGGCGCCCCGGCCCGCGACACGGCCGTCGGCCCAGCCGATGACGCAGCCGACCCGGGGGTTGGGGTCGGTTCGGCCGATGGCCGTGGTGGCCAGCGCCAGCGCTTCGCCGAGCCGCTGGCGATCCAGCGGCGTGGGTGCCGCGCCGGGTGCGGTGCTCAAGGGGCGGGCTGGTGCGGCCAGGTGCGCGGCGCGCCTGTTTCCGGGCACTGGTAGGCAGTGGAACCGTCGCCCGCCCGGATGATGACGAAGTTCTGGTTCAGCAGCGCACCCGTGACGCCGGTGTAGGTGGCACGCTCGTGGTAGCGGCAGACCTTGTATTCGTCGTCGTCGGCTTCGTTGGTGCTGTCGGCGATGTCGAAGTCGTCGAAGCGGAAATAGCCACCCCAGCTCGGCGCGTCGGCGGTGATGCGGACGGCGCACTCGTACTGCACCTGGTAGTCGACCAGGGGTTGCAGGAAACACTGGATTTCGCTGTTGGGGTTGGCCCCTGCCGTCTGCTCGATGATCAGTTCGAAGTCGCCTACCCCAGGCCCTGTCGGGTCGGCCATCGAAGTGCTGGAAGCCGCAGGGTTGCCGGTGGTGGCAAATCGCACCGTGCCGCTGACCAGCAACGCCGTCCCGCCGTTGCAGGAAGTGTTGCCGCTCACGCCCACGCTGCTGAGCGTGATGCCGCTCGAACTGGTGGCCGACGTGCTGCACAGTTGCAGCACGCCGGTGGTGTTGTTGAAGACCCAGGCCACGCGCGAGTCTGCCTGCCCGTTCTGCCCGGGCGGCAGGTAGGCGCTGCGCCCCACGCCCACCGGCACTGCGCTCGGCGGAATGGCGCGGTGCCTGCCCAGCGGCTGCAGGGCTCTCTCCGGCACGGCACCCAGCACCAGAGAGGCCGAGAGTTCCGGCTCGATGCCCGCGATGCTGGAGACCAGCCGCACCGATTGGGTATCGCCCCGCCTGTCGACCCAGTCCACATCCACGGTCAACTGCCGGCGGGCCGGCGTGACCGTTCCCGTCACGCCCGACTCCAGGGAGACCGATCGCTTCAGCACGTAGGTGGCGTTGGCACCGGCGGGCGATACCGTGAGATCGGGTTGCGTGGTGATGTCTGCGTAGGCGGTTCGGTTGGCGGTGGTGACCAAGGTGGTGAAGCCTCGCCATTCCTCGATGGCGTCCTGGGCGATGCGCACGGCCTCTGCACGCTGGCGGGCCAGGTCGCCGTTGCTGCGCAAGGTGGCCTGCATGCCCACCACCGCCAACATCCCGAAAGACATCACACCGAAGGAGACCAAGGCCTCGATCAGCGAAACGCCCCGCTGCAGCCTGCGGTTGGAAAGTCGCATCAGAAGTCCCTCCAGGCACCGGGTACCTTGACGTAGGTGCCGTAACTCACCTGCAACTGGCGCAGCAAGGCCGGGGCGTAGTTCAAGGTGAGTCCGCCCGAACTGGTGCCGAGGCTGAGATCGCCCTCGACCACCACGGCACCTTCCACGGTGGAGTTGCCCGACAGCGCCCAGTTCGAGGCTGCGCCGCCCGCCTTGGCGCGTTGGTAGATGAGGCCCTGCACCGTCACGCCCGAGGCCAGTTCGATGTCACCGTCGACGATGAGCAGTGCCGGCGTGCCGGCAGCACCGACGTTGGCATCGAGCGTCACCGTGCCGGCGCCGCGCAGCCACACGGCCCTGCCGGGGTTGCGCAGCAGCAGCGAGTTGATCGCGCTCGCGTTGCAACCGGAGGTGCAGTCGAGCGTGGGAAGACCCGGTTGCCGGAAGTAGGTCGAAGGACGCATGCCGAAAAAGAGGGCGAAGCGCCGGTCGTCGGCGGTGAAGTCGCCCTGCGCGGCGGGGGCCAGCGTGGCGTCGCCTGCCACCATGGTGTTCGCCGGGCGCACCCCCGGCAGACCCACGCGCACCACGCCCGTGCTCGGCACGCTGCCGGCGGCGCCGGCGGTGTGCAGCGTCACGCCATTGCTGGCCGTGTCGAGGTTGCGGAGGGTCAGCGTTGCCCCACTGGGCAACGCAGACAGGGTGCCGCCCAGCGTGAGCGTGGCCGCCGGCACGGAAGTGATGGCGTTGCGCAGCGTCACCAAGGTGCGAACCGCAGCGACACCATCGCCCGTTGCGCCCCGCAGAACGCTGAACTGCAGGCAGCCGCTGGGGTCGGGATCCGCCCGCGTGCAACTGTTGGACTGCAGTTCGACCACCTGGGGCCGGCCTGCAGCCAGGGCCGTCGGTTGCTGGAACTGCACGATGAAGGCCGGCTTGACGCCCGACGCGGTGACGGTGGGCAGCGCGGTGGCGGTCTGGTTGGGCAGCGAGCAGGCGCATGTCCAGCGCGTCCCGTTGAACACGCAGCCTGCGCGAACGGCCTCCAGCATGGCCACATCCGCCAGCCTGGGCGTCAGGGTGCCGGTTCCTGCGTCAACGGTGAGGTGACGCTCTCGGAAGCTGAGGTGGGTTGCTTCCGTGTCCGAGGTGCTGGGTGTGCAACTGGCATCCACGCGGCCCGCGTTCAACTGCGCGACGGCCCATTCAAGCCCGGCCTCTGCCGCTTCCAGCGCCTGGGTCGACCGGTACTGATTGCTGGCGGTTCGCTGCTCGAAGATCAGGTTGCGGCTCGTGTAGGCCGCCACCAGCGAGATGACGAAAAACAGCAGCATCACGACGATGAGCGCTGCCGCGCCGCGTTGGTGGCGGGCTCGGTGCTTGAGAGGCTTGCGAGTCATGGAGTGCCTCCGCTCAACTGATCGGGCACGAGCGATTGCCGGGTGCTTCGCTCGACAGCGCCACGGCATCGTTGCGGACCCGGACGCTGGTGGTGAGGGTGCGACTGATGGCCGGGTCGGTGCGCGAGGCCCCAGTGATCGTGACCGTCAACTCGCGCACACCAACGCGCGGCCAGCAATCGGTGGTGCCATCGGCACAGAGGCTGGGACAAGGCAGTGTCATGGCGGCGCCGTTGGCAGTTCGGGCGCGCAGGCCCTCCCTGACGGTGCTGATGGTGAAGTCGGTGATGCTCACCGTTGCGGCGTCGGTCAGGTCCTGCCAGGCCGCCTCGCAGTTCACGGCGGTTTCACCCTGGCAGGCCTTGATGACGCCGTCTTGCAGCTTGAAGCCGAAGGATTCGCTGCCGGAAGACCGGCGATAGCGGTAATTGACGGCAGCAGACGCGGCCGGGTCGACCGCCAGGGCCAGGTAGCCGTTCGGGGAGACCGCGCTGTTGCTCTGTGACGGCACCTGGGATTCCGCACTCTGCCAATAGCCACTGCGCCGCAGTTCGCGGGTGATGATGTCCGCCGTGGCGCGCAGGTCTTGTTGCAGCTGGGTCTCCAGCAAGAGACGACGGTTGTCCGTGAGCTGGGTGCTGACCAGCAATGCCGCGGCTGCCACCACGAACAGGCTCACGGCCACGCCGACCATCAACTCGACCAGCGACAAGCCTCGCGAGAGGCGGCGCGGTGGGCGCCTTGGGGTGGTCAAGTGCATGCGGGCACTCCGGAGATCCGCCCTGAAGGCGAGCACACGGTCGGGCGGCCGGTGGCTTCCAGGGAAGTCACGAGGGCCCCGACGCCCGGCAAGGTGACCTCGACCTTGAACGGTGCCGAGGGGGGTGTGGGGACGTCGGCCGTGTACACCGAGATCCGGCCCGTGGCTGGGTCGAAGCCGACGGTGCGCTGTGCCTGCCCGCTGGGCACCTGGATCACAGGCCCCAGCGAACGCTGAACCTGCACGGTGCGGATTTCACGCGTGAACGTCCCCGTGCAGGCCGGCGTGTTGCGACAGTTGCAGTTGGTGTTGCTGCCGACCAGGATGACGTAGCAGGTCAAGGGGCTGCCGTTGGCGCTGGTGGTGGTGTCGAAGCGGACGAGCACGTTCTGGTTGCGGCTGGCCGCCTCGCTGCGCGCGAACTGCAGATCCGTGACCAGCGTGGCGTTGATGCTGCGCAGACGCTGCATCTCGATCATCCGCTTGAACGGCGGCGCGGTGAGCACGACCAGCGTGGCGGCGACCGCCAGGACGATCATCAGCTCGATCAAGGTCAGCCCGTTCGGGCGGGCGTTGCCGCTGTGCCGCATCATCGGTTGAAGCAGGGATGGGTGGCCGCAAAGTCCGCGTCGGCAAAGCTGCTGCAGGTGCCACAGCCTGCAAAGCGCAGGTTCCCCTCGAGCAGGCGGATGGCCATGCGCGCGCACTGGGCGTCGCTGGCCTGCCGCCCCTGGCCCACGGCGGTGACGATGTAGCCGCGGGCGATGCTGCCGGCGGTTGAATTGGGCACCGACAGGCTCAGGGTGTAGAGCGCGGGAGAGGTGACCCCCAGGTCCGTGAGGCTGGTGCTGTAGGCCGGGTTGTTTCCGCGCCAGCGCTCCTGGGCCTGCTGCACGCTGGAAAACGCCGTCATCGCGTCAGCGCGGCGGCTCTTGGTGATGGAGGCCTGGTAAGCAGGCAGGGCGATCGCCGTGATGATGGCGACGATGGCCACCGCGATCATCAGTTCGATCAACGTGAAGCCTTGCGTCTTGCTGCGGGCTTGGAAGGGCGCAATCGTCATGGCGATATTCTGAAATCGTCCGTTGCCCTGGGGCGCACCGCTCGTCTCTTCTCGGCCGCCGCTCGTCGAGCGTCCCGCGAACGGGGGGGCAGCCCTCCGCCGCGAATCTCGCGGCTCAGCAGACCGGATGACCCCGGACGGTGCCCGCAGGGCTGCAGGTCCTTGCACGCCCCATGATGTTGACCACCATGTGCACGGCCCGCCCTTCGCTGCCCTGCAGGCGCAGCGTGCCGGTGGGAGACACCGTGCCCTTGGTGGGGTCCAGCACCATGGAGGCCACGTTGCTTCGCAGCCGAATGCCATCACCCGCGTGAAACTGAACGCTCCGCAGGGCTTCCGCGGTGCCTGTGCAGACAGGCGCAGTCCCGGCGGTGCAGGTGCAGGCGCCTGCGGGGCCGGTGTGCACCACGTAGCAACTGGTCTCGGCCTGTTGCGCGTAGCTGATGCGCAGGCTCCGGTTGCGCGCCACGGCTTCGCTGCGCGCCAGCTGCAAGTCGGTGTGCAGCTGGGCCGCCGCGCCGTCCAGGCGACGCAACTCGAGCGCGTCACGAAAGCCGGGTAGCGTGGCCCCTGTGATCACGGCTGCGATGGCCACGGCCATGAGCGATTCGATGAGCGACAGGCCACGGTTGCGCTGGCGCTGCGGGGCGGTGCGAGGGTTCATGGCGGCTCCAGGGCGTTTGGACATGCCGCGCACTCTAGAAACCGCCGCACCGTCGCGCGTCCCCATGCGGTGTGCCTGGCCCGGGCCCCTGGAGTGGGCCCCCAGGCCGTGGTTTCAGGCCCCTCCCCCCGCCGGGGGTCCTGCCTCAGATGTCCCGGATCAACTGTCGGAAGGCATCCACATCCTCGAACTCGCGGTAGACCGAGGCGAAGCGCACGTAGGCCACCTTGTCGATGCGCTTGAGTTCGCGCATCACCAACTCCCCCAGCCGGGTGCTGGGCAGTTCACGCGCACCGCTGGCCAGCAGCTTGTCCTGGATGCGCTCCAGCGCCGCATCCACCTGTTCCACGCTCACGGGGCGCTTGCGCAGCGCCAGCATCATGCTGGCCCGCACCTTGGCGGGGTCGAACTCCACGCGCGCGCCGTCCTTCTTCACCACGGCCGGCATCGCGATCTCGCTGCGTTCGTAGGTGGTGAAGCGCTTCTCGCAAGCGAGGCAGCGACGACGGCGACGGATGACGTCGCCTTCGTCGCTCTCGCGGGTTTCGACGACCTGGGTCTCGTCGTGGCTGCAGAACGGGCAGCGCATGGGGCCTCAGGCGCTGCCGGGCTTCAGCGGTAGACCGGGAAGTCGCGCGCGAGCGCGGCCACTTTGGCGCGCACGGTGGCGAGGTTGGCTTCGTCGTGCGGATTGTCCAGAACGTCCGCGATCAGGTGCGCGGTCTGGCGCGCCTGTTCTTCCTTGAAGCCGCGCGTGGTCATGGCTGGCGTGCCCAGGCGGATGCCGCTCGTCACCATGGGCTTCTGCGGGTCGTTGGGAATGCCGTTCTTGTTGCACGTCATGTGCGCGCTGCCCAGGATGGCCTCGGCTTCCTTGCCCGTCAGGCCCTTGGGGCGCAGGTCGACCAGCATCACGTGGCTTTCGGTGCGGCCGCTGACGATGCGCAGGCCGCGCTCGATCAGCGTCTCGGCCAGCACCTTGGCGTTGGTGATCACCTGCGCCTGGTAGGCCTTGAATTCGGGCGTCAGCGCTTCCTTGAAAGCCACCGCCTTGCCGGCGATCACATGCATCAGCGGCCCGCCCTGGATGCCGGGGAAGATGGCGCTGTTGATCTTCTTCGCGATGGCCTCGTCGTTCATCAGGATGATGCCGCCGCGCGGGCCGCGCAGGCTCTTGTGCGTGGTGCTGGTGACGACGTCGGCGTGCGGCAGCGGGTTGGGGTAGACGCCTGCGGCGATCAGCCCGGCGTAGTGCGCCATGTCCACCATGAAGTAGGCCCCCACGGCCTTGGCCACCTTGGCGAAGCGCTCGAAATCGATGCGCAGGCTGTAGGCGCTGGCGCCGGCGATGATGATCTTGGGCTTGTGCTCGTGAGCCAGACGCTCCATCGCCTCGTAGTCGATGGCTTCGTTCGCATCCAGGCCGTAGCTCACCACCTTGAACCACTTGCCGCTCATGTTCAAGGGCATGCCGTGCGTGAGGTGGCCGCCTTCGGCCAGGCTCATGCCCATGATGGTGTCGCCGGGCTGCAGCAGGCCGAAGAACACGGCCTGGTTGGCCTGGCTGCCGCTGTTGGCTTGCACGTTCGCGAAGTTGGCGCCGAAGAGCTGCTTGGCGCGCTCGATGGCCAGGGTCTCGGCCACGTCGACGTTCTCGCAGCCGCCGTAGTAGCGCTTGCCGGGGTAGCCCTCGGCGTACTTGTTGGTCAGTTGGCTGCCCTGCGCCTGCATGACGGCGGGGCTGGTGTAGTTCTCGCTCGCGATGAGCTCGATGTGCTCTTCCTGCCGGTGGTTCTCGGCTTGCACGGCCGCCCAGAGTTCGGGGTCGACGAGGGCGAGGGTGGAGGTGGAACGGTCGAACATGGCGGTCCTGTGGCGGGGGGGTCCCGTGTTGGTGGGCCATCGAGAGCCACAGACGGCACCCGGGCCGGCCGGATGTGCTGCGGTCGAGGGCTGCCCAGGCGCACGGCGTGCACTGCGGCACAGGGCCTGCAGCCTGCGCTTCCCGGTGGTCGTCCACCTCAGCCGCCGGCAAGGTGCCGGTGCCTATCGCCAGTCGCGCAGAGCCGGCAGTGTAGCGTTGGCCGGGAAAACCCGGCAGCGTTCAGCGCAGCAGCGCCACCTGCTCGTCGGCGGCAGGCTTGGCTGGCGTGGTGGCGATCTCGCCTTCCTTGGGTGATGCGGACGACGCCGGGATGTTGCTCACGTTCACCGGCACGTTGCGGCCCTGCACCACGCTGCGCATGTGGGTCTGCTCCAGCAGCACGCGGCCGACGTAGCCGCCGTCGGTGTCCAGCAGGGCGGCGCCCACGTAGAACTTCAGGCCTTCCTCCAGGCTGCCGGCGCGGCGGATGCACTCCTGCAGCACCTGCACGCCCACACGCAGGTTGCTGATGGGGTCGAAGGCCGCGTGCTTGCCGCCGAAGCTCTCGTACTTGTCGTCATGCACGCGCGTCAGCACCTGCATCAGGCCCTGGGCGCCCACCGGGCTCTGCGCGAAGGGGTTGAAGCTCGACTCCACGGCCATGATCGCGAGGATGAGCGTGGGGTCCAGGCTGGCGCGGCGGCCGATCTCCCAGGCTTCCTGCACGAGTGCGCCCACCGGCTCGGGGGCCACCTTGTATCGGCGCGAGATCCACGTGGCCAGGGTGGCTTGCTGCCGGGTCAGCTCGGTCAGGTCGGCGGCCGTGGCGCGGTTCACGGCTTCGGGCTCGGCCACGGCAGCCAGCAGGTTACCGCTGGCGTGTTCGCGCGCCTCGTGGCGCGTCTGCAGCCACTCCAGGGCCACCACTTCCAACTGGCTGCGCACATCGGCCCGGCCGAGGGCGAACACCGCGGCGGCGATGGCCACCAGGCCCACCAGGGCCAAGGTGTTGTGGCTGATCTCCAGCAGGCCGCGGCCCACATCGCCAGCAAACAACTTCACCGATCGGGCAGCGGCACGCGGCGTCTGGCGCAGCATCTCTGAAGCTCGCATCGTCGTATCTCCAGTCGACCGGGGGACAAGGGCCCGCAACATCGGCGGGCCGGGGCCCCGGTGAATAATCAGCCGCCCCGGGGTTCGGGCCTGGGGGCAGCCGCGACGAAGGTCGGAAAGTGGCTGCCGGGCAGGGGCGGGACGGTGTCAACGCGCGGGCTGTGTGCGCTGGGCAAGCGCCGCGGGTTAACCCTTAAGGTTTGGATCTGGGCGGATTCTAGGAACGCCCTCATACCCGGTCAAGAATATGAAACAGGTCTCTAATAACCAGAACCCATGAAATACCGAGACCTCCGCGACTTCATCCAACAGCTCGAACGCCTGGGCGAGCTGCGAAAACTGGCCGAACCGGTGTCTCCACATCTGGAAATGACGGCAATTGGCGACAAGCTGCTGCGAGCCGGTGGCCCCGCCGTGCTGTGCACCCAGCCCGCCGGTTACAAGATTCCTTGTCTGATCAACCTCTTCGGCACCCCCCGGAGGGTGGCTTTGGGCATGGGCGCCGAGAGCCTGGGCGACCTGCGCGACGTGGGCCGGCTGCTGGCCGGGCTGAAGGAGCCGGAGCCACCCAAGGGCCTGAAGGACGCGGGCAAGCTGCTGGCCATGGGCAAGGCGCTGTGGGACATGAAGCCCTCGGTGCAGCGCAGCGCGCCCTGCCAGGACGTGGTGCTGGAGGGCAGTGACGTCAACCTGGCCACGCTGCCGGTGCAGACCTGCTGGCCGGGCGACGCCGGCCCGCTCATCACCTGGGGCCTGGTGGTCACGCGCGGCCCGCAAGGCTTGGCCAACCCGCGCAGCCGCCAGAACCTGGGCATCTACCGCCAGCAGGTGATCGGCCGCAACGAGGTGATCATGCGTTGGCTCGCCCACCGCGGCGGCGCGCTGGACTTCCGCGAGTTCGCGCGCGCCAACCCCGGCCAGCCTTTCCCGATGGCGGTGGCACTGGGGGCCGACCCGGCCACCATCCTGGGCGCGGTGACGCCCGTGCCTGACACGCTCGGCGAGTACCAGTTCGCCGGCCTGCTGCGCGGCAGCCGCACCGAGCTGGTGGCCACCCAAGTGGGCGAGGGCGCGCTCAAGCTCAACGTGCCGTCCAGCGCCGAGATCGTGTTCGAGGGCCACATCCCGCCCGCGCCCGCCGGTTTTGAAGGCGTGTCAGACCTGGGTGTGAAGCTGAAGGAAAAGGGCGGCTACCTGCACGCGCTGGAAGGCCCCTTCGGCGACCACACGGGCTACTACAACGAACAGGACTGGTTCCCCGTCTTCCGCATCGACCGCATCACGCACCGCCGCGACCCGATCTACCACTCCACCTACACCGGCAAGCCGCCCGACGAGCCGGCCATCCTGGGCGTGGCGCTGAACGAGGTGTTCGTGCCCATCCTGCAGAAGCAGTTCCCGGAGATCGTCGACTTCTACCTGCCGCCCGAGGGCTGCAGCTACCGCATGGCGATCATCTCGATCAAGAAGGCCTACCCGGGCCACGCCAAGCGCGTGATGTTCGGGCTTTGGAGCTTCCTGCGGCAGTTCATGTACACGAAGTTCATCGTGGTGACGGACGACGACGTCGACATCCGCAACTGGCAGGAAGTGATCTGGGCCATCACCACGCGCATGGACCCGGTGCGCGACACCACGCTGGTGGAGCACACGCCCATCGACTACCTCGATTTCGCCAGCCCCGTCAGCGGCCTGGGCGGCAAGATGGGGCTGGATGCCACCAACAAGTGGCCCGGCGAAACCCCGCGCGAGTGGGGCCGCACCATCACGATGGACGCCGCTGTCACGCAACGCGTGGAGCGGATCGTCGCGGGGTTGATGCCGAACTGAGGCCGGGCGCCCGAGCCCGGGCGCCGGTGTTCAGGCGGCGGCCTTGATGAGGTCGGCCGCCTTCTCCGCGATCATCACCGTAGGCGCGGTGGTGTTGCCCGAGACGATGCGCGGCATGATGGATGCGTCCACCACGCGCAGGCCTTGCAAGCCGTGCACACGCAGTTGCGCATCCACCACGTCGTCAGGCCCCGGGCCCATGCGGCAGCTGCCCACCGGGTGGTAGATGGTGTCGGCGTGGTTGCGCACGAACTGCTCGATCTGCGCGTCGGTCTGCGCCGCGGCGCTGGCCGGCAGCTCGCGCCCGCCCAGGGCGGCCAGCGCCGGCTGCGCGAGGATGCTGCGCATCAGCTTGAAGCCGCGCACCAGGCGATCGACATCGTCACGCTCGGTGAGGAAGCCCAGATCGATGGCCGGCGGCGCGTGCACGTCGGCGCTGGCCAGCGTGAGGCGGCCGCGGCTGACGGGGCGCAGCAGGCATACATGGCATGAGAAACCATGCCCGAACACCGTCTTGCGGCCGTGGTCGACCAGCTTGCCGATGACGAAGTGGAACTGCAGGTCCGGCGTGGCCTCTTCGGGGCTGCTCTTGATGAAGCCGCCGGCCTCGCCGAAGTTGGTGGTGAGGATGCCGCGGCGCGCCGTGCGCCACTGCCACAGGCCCTGCAGCGCGTGCCAGGCGCCGGTGAGCGAGAGGCCGAAAAGGTCCTTCGCACGCGGGGCGGCATGCACCTGCGTCACGTCGATGTGGTCGTGCAGGTGGCGGCCCACGCCCGGCAAGTGGTGCAGCGTGGTGACGCCGTGCTGCTGCAGTTCGGCGCCATCGCCCACGCCCGAACGCAGCAGGATCTGCGGGCTCTGCAGCGCGCCGGCGCAGAGCAGCACCTCGCGGCGCGCCTGCAGCGTGCGCGTGGCGGCGCCCTGCACGAGTTCGATGCCCGTGGCGCGGCGGCCCTCGAAGGTGACACGCGCCACCGTGGCATCGGTGACCACCTGCAGGTTGCTGCGGCCCAGTGCGGGCGTGAGGTAAGCCTTGGCGGCGCTCATGCGCTCGCCACCTTTCTGCATCACCTGGTACAGGCCCACGCCTTCCTGCACTTCAGCATTGAAGTCGGGGTTGCCTGGATAGCCGGCCTGCTGTCCGGCCTGCACGAAGAGCGACGACACCCGGTTGGGCTGCATCAGGTCGGCCACGTTCAGCGGGCCGCCACGACCATGCCAGGCATCGGCCCCGCGTTCGTTGTGCTCGGCGCGAAGGAAGTAGGGCAGCACCTCGCTCCAGCCCCAGCCGGGGTTGCCGAGTTCGGCCCAGTGGTCGAAGTCTTCGCGCTGGCCCCGGATGTAGATCATCGCGTTGATCGAGCTCGAGCCGCCCAGCACCTTGCCGCGTGGCTGGTAGCCGCGGCGGCCATTCAGGCCGGGTTGCGGCACGCTTTCGAAAGACCAGTTGGCCACGCCCGTCTGCGCCATCAGCGCGAAGCCGGCAGGGCAGTGGATGAAGGCGCTGCGGTCCACGGGGCCTGCTTCCACGAGGCAGACGCTGGTCTGCGGGTCTTCGCTCAGCCGTGCGGCGAGCACCGATCCGGCGGCGCCGCCGCCGACGATGATGTAGTCGAACATGGGGTCTGGGGGTCTCCTCGATTCATCATAGCCAGCGGCCCCTGCCCGAATTGGTGGGGTGCCTCTAGCCCGGCCCCGCCTCGATAATCCGCCGCTTTGCGCCGGCGCCCTGCCGCGCCTGGGAGCCTTCACCCGTGTTCGGACGATTCGAAAAGCTCGTGCATCCCTACCCGGATGCCCTGCCGCCCCCGCCGCCGCGCAGCTTCTTCGCCTTCTTGTGGACTTGCTCCAAGGGCGTGCGCCCCTGGCTGCTGATGGTGACGCTGTTCACCGCGGCCATCGGCGCCTTCGAGGCGCTGCTCTTCAGCATGATGGCCCACGTGGTGGACCTGCTTGCCAAGGTGCAGCCCACGCAGCTGTGGGCCGAGCACGGCCGCACGCTCACGCTGCTGGCGGTGGTGCTGGGCGCCAGCGTGGTCTTCGCGGCGCTGCAGGCCCTGTTCAAGTACCAGGGCGTGTTCGGCAACTTCCCGATGCGCCTGCGCTGGAACTTCCACCGCCTGATGCTCGAGCAGAGCATGGGCTTCTACCAGGACGAGTTCGCCGGCCGCATCGCCACCAAGGTGATGCAGACCTCGCTGGCCGTGCGCGACACCTGGCTGATCGTCACCGACATCATGGTCTACGTGGTGATCTACTTCGTCACGCTGCTGGCGGTGGTGGGTGCCTTCGACCTCTGGCTGGTGGCGCCTTTCCTGGGCTGGCTGGTGCTGTACGTCGCGGCGCTGTGGTACTTCGTGCCACGCCTCGGCCAGGTGGCGCAGGCGCAGGCCGACGCGCGGAGCCTGATGACGGGCCGCATCACCGACGCCTACACCAACATCGCCACCGTCAAGCTCTTCAGCCACGCGCAGCGCGAGGCGCAGTTCGCGCGCGGCGCGATGCAGGAGTTCATGAGCACCGCCTACGCGCAGATGCGGCTGGTGACGGGCTTCGAGACGGTCAACCAGATCCTCAGCGTGGGCCTGATCGCCGCCACGGCCTTCGTGAGCCTGGCGCTGTGGTCGGGTTCGCTGGTGGGCGTGGGCGCGGTGGCCGCGGCCACGGCCATGGCTTTCCGCCTGAACGGCATCTCGCACTGGGTGATGTGGGAACTGGCCACATTGTTCGAGCACATCGGCACCGTGCAGGACGGCATGGCCACGCTCTCGCGCGTGCAGAGCGTGGTGGACAAGCCCGATGCGAAGGCGCTGGTCGTGCCGCGCGGCGAGGTGGTGTTCGAGAACGTGGTTTTCGCCTACGGCGGCAAGAAGCGCGTGGTCGACGGCCTGAACCTGCACATCCGCCCGGGCGAGAAGATCGGTCTGGTGGGCCGCTCGGGCGCGGGCAAGAGCACGGTGGTGAACCTGCTGCTGCGCCTGTACGACCTGGAATCGGGCCGCATCCTCGTGGACGGGCAGGACATCGCCGGTGTCACCCAGGCCAGCCTGCGCCGGCACGTGGGCATGGTGACCCAGGACACCTCGCTGCTGCACCGCAGCGTGCGCGACAACATCGTCTACGGCCGGCCTGACGCCACCGAGGCCGAGATGGTGCGCGCCGCCGAACGCGCCGAAGCCGCCGACTTCATCGCCGGCCTGAGCGACGCCAAGGGCCGCAAGGGCTACGACGCCCATGTCGGCGAGCGCGGCGTCAAGCTCAGCGGCGGGCAGCGCCAGCGCATCGCCATCGCGCGGGTGATGCTGAAGGATGCACCCATCCTGCTGCTCGACGAAGCCACCAGCGCGCTCGACAGCGAGGTGGAAGCCGCCATCCAGGAAAGCCTTTACCGGCTGATGGAGGGCAAGACGGTGGTGGCGATTGCGCACCGCTTGAGCACCATCGCGGCCATGGACCGCCTGGTGGTGATGGACCAGGGCCGCATCGTCGAGGTGGGCGACCACGCCACTTTGCTGGCCGCCGGCGGCATCTACGCCCGGCTGTGGGAACACCAGAGCGGTGGTTTCCTCGGCGAAGAACTCGACGAAGACGGCACGCCCGCCCCGGTCACGGCGGGCTGACGGCCTTCGCTTCGGCCGCCGGCGCCGTGGCGGCGCTCAGCACCATCGGTTCGGTCTCGACCCACGCGCTGGCTTCGGCACCGGGCGCGGCCGCCGGGGCTGGGCTGGCCATGCGCTGCAAGGCGCCGTCCAGCGCCGCCTGACGCTCGGCGGTGTCGCCGGGCGGGGGGGCGGTCAGCGTGTCCAGCGGCACGTCCACCGTCACCGCACGCGGGGGCGGCGTCTCGGGCGGGGCGGCGGGGTGCCGGGTGTTGCGCACCAGGTGTTCCCACCAGGCCACAAGCACGGCGACGGCGAAGAGCGCACCCAGGGCGGCGCCAACCCAGCTGAAGAAGGCTTCCATCACGGGGTTTTCGGCCATGCCGTCCGGTGCTTGAGCCCGCCAGGGCCGACAATTGCGGGTTGTCCGGCCCAGCCGACGCCTACACGAGACGGAGCGCCCCGTGCCCGCCCTGGCCCCCACCCCCACCCGCCCTGCCGACAAGGCCCCTGCCGAGGCCAAGCCCCTGGCCAGCTACCGGCCCTTCTGGGCCAAGCGTTTCGGCACCGCGCCTTTCCTGCCCATGAGCCGCGCCGAGATGGAGCAGCTCGGCTGGGACAGCTGCGACATCGTCATCGTCACCGGCGACGCCTACGTCGACCACCCCAGCTTCGGCATGGCCGTGATCGGCCGCACCCTGGAGGCCCAGGGCTTCCGCGTCGGCATCATCGCCCAGCCCGATTGGCAGAGCGCCGATGCCTTCAAGGCCTTGGGCAAACCGAACCTGTTCTTCGGCGTGGCCGCCGGGAACATGGATTCGATGATCAACCGCTACACGGCCGACCGGAAGATCCGCAGCGACGACGCCTACACGCCCGGCGGCGTGGGCGGCAAGCGGCCCGACCGCGCCACGCTGGTCTACACGCAGCGCTGCAAGGAGGCCTGGAGCGAGGTGCCGGTGATCATCGGCGGCATCGAGGCTTCGCTGCGCCGCATCGCGCACTACGACTACTGGCAGGACAAGGTGCGCCGCAGCATCCTGGTCGACAGCAAGGCCGACCTGCTGCTCTACGGCAACGCCGAGCGCGCCATCATCGAGGTGGCGCACCGCCTGGCCCAGCGCAAGCCGGTGGAGAGCCTGACCGACATCCGCGGCACCGCCTTCATGGTGCGCACCACGCCCGATGCGAACGGGCAACGCTTCGGCGCCGAGTGGTTCGAGCTCGACAGCACCGAGGTCGACCGCCCGGGCCGCGTCGACGAGCACATCAACCCCTACCTGACGACCGAAGAGGCCGCGGCCTCGGTGGGCGAAACCTGCGCCAAGCAGGAAGGCAGTGGCGAGGTGGCCGCGGCCGCGCCCGCCGTGCCCGCGGTGGCCACCATCGCCATGCCGGTCAGCCGCAAGACCGGCAACCTCAAGCTGCCGCCGCGCGAGAAGACCGTGGTGCGCCTGCCTTCGTACGAGCAGGTCAAGAGCGACCCCGTGCTCTACGCCCACGCCAACCGCGTGCTGCACCTGGAAACCAACCCCGGCAACGCACGCGCACTGGTGCAGCGGCATGGCGACCGCGACGTGTGGGTCAACCCGCCGCCCATTCCGCTCAGCACCAGCGAGATGGACCTCGTCTTCGATCTCCCCTACGCGCGCAGCCCGCACCCGGCCTACGCCGACGAGAACGGCGGGCACGACGGCCCGACCAAGATCCCGGCCTGGGAGATGATCCGCTTCAGCGTGAACATCATGCGGGGCTGCTTCGGCGGCTGCACCTTCTGCAGCATCACCGAGCACGAAGGCCGCATCATCCAGAGCCGCAGCGAAGACAGCGTGATCCGCGAGATCGAGGAGATCCGCGACAAGGTCAAGGGCTTCACCGGCGTCATCAGCGACCTGGGCGGCCCCACGGCCAACATGTACCGCATCGGCTGCAAGAGCCGCGAGATCGAGGCCGCCTGCCGCAAGCCGAGCTGCGTGTACCCCGGCATCTGCCCGAACCTGAACACCGACCACGGCCCGCTGGTGAAGATGTACCGCCGCGCGCGGCAGCTGCGCGGCATCAAGAAGATCTTGATCGGCAGCGGCCTGCGCTACGACCTGGCGGTGCAGAGCCCCGAGTACGTGAAGGAGCTGGTGCAGCACCACGTGGGCGGCTATCTCAAGATCGCGCCCGAGCACACCGAAGGCGGGCCGCTGTCGAAGATGATGAAGCCCGGCATCGGCAGCTACGACCGCTTCAAGCAGATGTTCGAGCAGTACAGCGCCGAGGCGGGCAAGAAGCAGTACCTCATCCCGTACTTCATCGCGGCGCACCCGGGCACCAGCGACGAGGACATGATGAACCTGGCCATCTGGCTCAAGCGCAACGGCTTCAAGGCCGACCAGGTGCAGACCTTCTACCCTTCGCCCATGGCCACGGCGACGGCGATGTACCACACCGACCTGAACCCGCTGAAGGGCATCAGCCGCCACACCGAAGGCCCCGGCGCGCGCGCCGAGAAGGTGGACATCGTGCGCGGCGAGAAGCGCCGCCGCCTGCACAAGGCCTTCCTGCGCTGGCACGACCCCAACAACTGGCCGCTGCTGCGCGAGGCGCTCAAGAAGATGGGCCGCGCCGACCTCATCGGCAACGGCAAGCACCACCTGATCCCCAGCTTCCAGCCTGCGGCCGGCACCGGTTACGTGAGCGCACGCCGCAAGAACAGCACACCGGCCGGCGCACGCACCTCGGCCGTCACGCAGGGCCGGCTGCTCACGCAGCACACGGGCCTGCCGCCGCGTGAGACCGGCGCTGCGCCGGCAGCCAAGCCCACCGGCACGCGCCGCAAGCCGCGCTGAGCCTGCGGGCTGCGGGTTCCCGAGGCCCCCTCACTCGCGGGGACAAGGTGCTGCACCCCGGGCATCCCGCGATGGCCGGCCGTGGGCGCGGTGGTACTTTCTCGGCCCCTGATACGCATTGCCCGAAGGTGCCCGCCTTGAACACACGCCGTCTCCCCGCCTTGGTGGCCTTGGCCTCCTTCCTCGCCATGGGTGCCGCGCCCGCGCTGGCCCAGAGCAGTACTGGCGTTGCCGTCCCGACGCCCTTCACGGCCGTCTACGTGTTCGGCGACAGCCTCTCCGACGGCGGCAACAACAACCTCGTCTTCGGCGGCCTCACCGGCCCCAACCCGACCAGCGCCACCTTCATCCCTTCGCTGCCTTACGCGTCGGCCCCGGGCCAGCGGCCCACCTACAGCAACGGCCCGGTCTGGTTCAACAGCTTCGCCGCCGGCCTGGGCCTGGCTGGTTTTGCCCAGCCTTCACTGGCCGGTGGAGGCAACTACGCCTTCGGCGGCGCGCGCACTACGGTCGACGGCACGGGCGTGCCGCCATTCATTCCCGCACCGTTTCCGGCCAGCCTGCAGACGCAGCTGAACAGCCACCTCGCCACCACCCCGGTGTCGTCCACCGCGCTGTACGTCATTGCCGGCGGCGGCAACGACGCCCGCGCCACCGCCGAAGCCGTGGCCGCCAACCCCGCCAACATCGTGGCGCTGACCACTGCGGGTGCCACAGCCTACGCCACGGCCACGGCCCAGATGGTGGGCACGCTGCGCGCCGCGGGTGCCAGCAACATCGTGGTGTGGAA
Organism: Rubrivivax rivuli; assembly: GCF_004016505.1. Classification (GTDB taxonomy): domain Bacteria; phylum Pseudomonadota; class Gammaproteobacteria; order Burkholderiales; family Burkholderiaceae_C; genus Rubrivivax; species Rubrivivax rivuli. The sequence continues at coordinate 339,783 of NZ_SACR01000005.1, forward strand.
CACGCCCGATCTCAGCAAATCGCCCGCGGCCCTGGCCGGCGGGGCGGGTGCGGTTGGGGCGGCGAGCTTCATCACCGGCGCCTACAACAGCGCGCTGAACAGCGCCCTGGCCGGCAGCGGCGCGCAGATCTTCGACCTGGCCGGTCTGGTCGGCAGCTACGTGGCCAACCCGGGGGCCTTCGGCTTCACCAACGTCACCCAGGCCTGCGGCTTCAGCGGCAACAACTGCGATGCCGCCAGCGCGCTGTTCTGGGACGCCATCCACCCCACGGCCTACGCCCAGGGCCTGCTGGCCGGTGCGATGCTGAGTGCCGTGCCCGAGGCCGGCACCGTGTGGATGTTCATGGCCGGCCTGCTGGCCCTGGGCGTGATGGTGAAGCGCCGCCGCGCCTGAATCTCTTCAGACCTCCCACGCTGGCCGCGCCGGGTCGACCTCAAGGGGTCAGACGCCCGCCGCGGCCAGCGCGTTTTCCAGGGCCTGCAGTTCGCTGTCCAGCGTGTAGGCCTGCACGGACACACGCACGAACACCTGGCCGGCGTGTTGCGTCACCGGCACCTCGATGCGGTGCTGGTCGAACAGCCAGGCGCGCAGGCCTGCTGGGTCGCTGCTGCGCACGGGAATGGGCACCATCTGGCCGAAATCGGTGCCGTGGGCGATGGGCTGCAGCCCGTTGCGCGCCAGCACGCGCGCCTGCAGGGCCAGCGCGCGCTGGTGGCTCGCGCTGCGGTGCGCCGGCCAGTGGTTCGCGGCCAGGAAGTCCAGTGCCGCCGGCACGCTGAGCCAGGCCGCGATGTCGCGCGTGCCCTGCCATTGCAGGCGGCGCTCCAGCAGCGTGCTGCCGACGTAGGCGTCGAAACCCGTGTGGCCGCCGGTGCTGCCCGCACCGTCTTCACCCGCCACATAGCCCCAGCTCACCACCGGCGCGTGCACCTCGCGCTGGCGTTCGGGCCGCACGTGCAGGAAAGCCGCGCCCTTCGGCGCGCACAGCCACTTGTGGCAGTTGCCGGTGTAGAAGTCCGCGCCCAGCGTGTCGAGGTGCAGGTCGATCTGCCCGGGCGCATGGGCGCCGTCCACCAAGGTCGCAATGCCGCGTTCCCGCGCCGCGGCGCACAGTGCCGCCAGTGGGAAGACCAGCGCCGTGGTCGAGGTGAGGTGGCTCACGAAGATCAACCGCGTGCGCGGCGTCACCGCGGCCATCAGGCGATCGGCGAACTCGCTGGCCTCGAAAGGCAGCGGTATCTCCACGCGCCGGTAGACCGCGCCCGTGCGCTGGCAGACGTGGTGCCAGGTGGCGTCGCAGGCACCGTACTCGTGGTCGGTGGTGAGGATCTCGTCGCCCGGCTGCAGCGCGAGTGACTGCGCCACCGTGTTCACGCCGGTGGTGGCGTTGGGTACGAAAACCAGGTCGTCGGCCTGCGCGCCCAGGTGGGCCGCCAGCCGCTCGCGGGCCGTGCGCAGCAGCGCGGCCGAACGACGACCGAGAAACTCCACCGGGTTGCGTTCCATCGCCAGCTGCCACTGCTGCAGCGCCTCGAACACGGGCTTGGGGCAGGCGCCGAAGCTGCCATGGTTGAGGAAGTGGACGGTGGGGTCGAGCAGGAAGTGCTCGCGCATCTGTTCGGGCGTCGGTGCTGGCATGGTGCCGCCATCTTCTCACCCGGGGCGCTCATGCAGAATCGGCGCCATGGCCAGCAGTCTTCTCGCACTCCTCGACGACATCGCTACCGTGCTGGACGATGTCGCCATCCTCAGCAAGGTGGCGGCCAAGAAGTCGGCCGGCGTTCTGGGCGATGACCTCGCACTCAACGCGCAGCAGGTCACTGGCGTCAGTGCCGACCGCGAACTGCCCGTGGTGTGGGCGGTGGCCAAGGGCTCCTTCGTCAACAAGGCCATCCTCGTGCCGGCGGCGCTGGCCATCGGGGCTTTTGCGCCCTGGCTGATCACGCCTTTGCTGATGCTGGGCGGCGCCTTCCTGTGTTTCGAGGGCTTCGAGAAGCTCGCCCACCGCTTCCTGCACAGCCAGGAAGAAGACGAGGCCCACCGCGCCGCGCTGAGCGCCGCCTTGCAAGACCCGCAGGTCGACCTGGTGGCCTTCGAGCGCGACAAGATCAAGGGCGCCGTGCGCACCGACTTCATCCTCTCGGCCGAGATCATCGCCATCACGCTCGGCGCGGCCGCCGCGGCGCCCTTCACCACGCAGGCGCTGGTGCTGACCAGCGTGGCCATCGCCATCACCGCCGGTGTCTACGGCTTGGTGGCGGGCATCGTGAAGCTGGACGATCTGGGCCTGTGGCTCAGCCGCCGCCCGGGCGGCGCTGCGCAGGCCGTGGGCCGGGGCGTGCTGGCCGCCGCGCCGCTGCTGATGAAGACGCTGGGCATCGTCGGCACGGCCGCGATGTTCCTGGTGGGCGGCGGCATCCTGGTGCACGGTGTGCCGCCGCTGCACCACGGCATCGAACATGCCATCGCCGGCCTGCCGGGCGCGGTGAAGTGGCTGGCCGGCACGCTGGCCGAAGGCGCCACGGGCGTGGTGGCCGGTGGCGTGATCGTGGCCGTGTTCACGGCCTTCCAGAAGCTGCGTGGCAAGAAGGCCGCCTCGGCCTGAGGGCCGGCGGCGCTTCCCTCAGGGCATCACTTGTCGTTGATGCCCAGCAGTTCCACCTCGAACACCAGCGTCGCGCCGCCCGGGATGGGCCCGCGGCCGTTCGGGCCGTAGGCGATGGCCGAGGGGCAGGTGAGCTTGGCCTTGCCGCCGACCTTGAGCTTCTGCACGCCTTCGGTCCAGCACTTGATGACGCGGTTCAGCGGGAAGCTGGCAGGCTCGCCGCGCGAGTAGCTGCTGTCGAACTCGCGCCCGTCGGTGAAGGTGCCGCGGTAGTGCACCTTGACGGTGTCGGTGGCGGCGGGGCTGGCGCCCTGGCCTTCACGCAGCGACAGGTAAATGAGGCCGGAGTCGCTGACCACGGCCCCCTTTTCTGCGGCCGCCTTCTTCAGCGGGTCGGCGGTCTGGGCCCAAGCAGCCGTGCCCAGGCTCAGGCAGAGGGCCAGGGCGCCGGCCAAGGCCAGCAAGCGGGGGCGGGGTGAAGCGTGGAACAAGGCGGGTTCTCCAGGGGGGGACAGGGGTTGCGCTCAAGGCGCAGGGATGAAGGTGGCTTCGAACCAGCGCCGCACCAGCCGGCGTTCGTAGGCCATCTCGCCATCGGCGCTGTCGCGCGCTTGCAGCGAGCGGTGCAGGTAGTTCATGTCGACCAGGCGCTCTTCGCCGGTCTTGACCGTGCGCTCGCCGTCCTGCAGCGTGTAGCGCAGGGTGAGCACGGGCCAGTCGACGGTGCCGCGCATCACGCGCAGTTCGTGCCAGCCCCAGGGGCGGATCTCGCCGGCGAGGTCGACGTCGGTGACGTCGATGCGCAGGGTCTGCCCGTCGGGCAGGCGTGCCGCCAGGGTCTCGAACTGGGTGCTCAGTGTCTTCAGCACGCGTTCGCGGTCCCAGGTGCTGCGGCCGATGTCGGCGAACTGCTCGGGCTGCTGGTAGTTCACCACCACCTTGCCCGCGGCGTGCGCGGCAGGGGTGGCGCAGGCGGCAGCGGCCAGCAGCGCGGCGGTGCAGGCCGCGCGCGGCTTCGTCCAGAAGGTGCATCCGGTCATGGTTGGCTCCATCGCAGTGACGATGGCGCTCACTCTACGCCGCCCAGCTGTCCCTGAGGGTGGTGATGCGATTGAAGACCGGCGCCTCGGCCGAATGGTCGATGCGGTCGCTGATGAAGTAGCCGTGGCGCTCGAACTGGTAACGCGCTTCCCTCGGCGCACCGGCCAGCGAAGGCTCCAGCCAGCCCTGGGTGACGACCTTGCTCTTCGGGTTCAGCACCGTCAGGTGGTCTCGGCCGCCGGCCTCGGGCTGCGGCTCGCTGTAGAGCCGGTCGTAGAGGTTCAGCGTGGCCGGCACGCCGTCGGCCGCGGCCACCCAGGTGATGGTGCCCTTGACCTTCACGGCATCGGCGCCCGGCGTGCCGCTGCGGGTGTCGGGCACCACGCGGGCCAGCACGTTGTAGATCTCGCCGGTGTGCTGGTTGATCTCGTAGCCCGTGCACTCGATGACCAAGCCGTACTTCAGGCGCACGCGGTTGCCGGGGGTGACGTCGCCATCGGGCAGCAGGCGCGGCGGGAAGAGGCGGAAGAAGCCCTTGGGCGGCTCCATTTCGAAGTCGTCGCGCTCGATCCACAGCTCCTTGCCGAGCATGAAGCGGCGCTCGCCCAGTTCCGGCCGGGCCGGGTGTGCGGGGGCGGTGCAGGGCTCCAGGTGTTCATCGCTGCCGTAGACCTCGGCCCAGTTGGTGAGCACCAACTTGAGCGGGTCGAGCACGGCCATCGCCCGCGGCGCCTGGCCTTCCAGGTCGTTGCGCAGGCAGCCGTCGAGCACGCTGTAGTCGAGCCAGATGTTGCTCTTGCTGGCACCGCTGCCGTCGGCCATGGCGCGGATGGCCGCCGGCGTGTAGCCGCGCCGGCGCATGCCGAAGAGCGTGGGCATGCGCGGGTCGTCCCAGCCGGCCACGTGCCCTTCTTCCACCAGCTGGCGCAGCTTGCGCTTGCTGGTGACCACGTAGCTCAGGTTCAGGCGGCCGAACTCGTGCTGCCGGGGCAGCGGGTGGGCCAGCAGGCCGAGCGTGGCCAGGTTCTCGAGCAGCCAGTCGTAGAAGGGGCGCTGGTCTTCGAATTCCAGCGTGCAGATGCTGTGGGTGATCTGCTCCAGCGCGTCTTCGATGGGGTGCGCGTAGGTGTACATCGGGTAGATGCACCACCGGTCGCCGGTGTTGTGGTGGGTGGCGCGCTTGATGCGGTAGAGCGTGGGGTCGCGCAGGTTGATGTTGGGCGAGGCGAGGTCGATCTTGGCGCGCAGCACGGCGGCGCCGTCAGCAAGTTCGCCATCGCGCATCTGGCGCAGCCGGGCCAGGTTCTCTTCGGGCGTGCGGCTGCGGTAGACGCTGGGCGTGCCCGGCGTGGTGAAGTCGCCGCGGTTGGCGCGCATCTCCTCGGCGCTCTGCTCGTCCACGTAGGCCAGGCCGGCCGTCACCAGCGCCTCGGCGGCGCGGTACATGAAATCGAAGTAGTGGCTGGCGTAGAAAAGGTGGCTGGTGGTCTGGCCGCCGACTTCGGCGTTCCAGTCGAAACCCAGCCAATGCACGGCTTCCTTGATGGCGTCGACGTACTCCTGCTCTTCCTTCTCGGGGTTGGTGTCGTCGAAGCGCAGGTGGCACACGCCGCCGTAGTCGCGCGCCAGCCCGAAGTTCAGGCAGATGCTCTTGGCGTGGCCGACGTGCAGGTAGCCGTTGGGCTCGGGCGGGAAGCGGGTGCGGACCTTGGCGGCGTCCAGCGGGCCGGCGGCGTGGTGGGCGGCGTCGCCCGGCGTGCCGGCGAAACGGCGGCCTTGGTAAGTGCCCGCTTCCAGATCGCGCTCGATGATGCCGCGCAGGAAGTTGCTGGGCTTGGCCACCGCGGCGGCGCTGGGGACGGATTTTTTCGGGTCGGAGGCCATGCGTTCGCCGGGGCAACGGAGGCGCCGGATTCTATCGGGCGCCGGTGTGGCAAAACTTGAGGGCTGCAGGCTGGGCAGACTGCACGGTGCATCGAAGATGCGGGTGCACCGACATGTAATTCCACTCAAGCGTCCAGGAAGTGCTGCCGACAATAAATCATCGCCCTCAAGCGCCGTCGTGCCCCGTATCGAGGCCTTCGGCACAGCTCAGCAGTACCCGAGCACGTTGCAGGGTCTGCTGGCCGCACGGAGGGCACTTCTGGAGTGCCTGCAGTGAACGCCTTGAACAAACTGAATCTCGGTCCGCGCCTGGGCGTGGCCTTCGCCGCTGTCATCGGCCTGGCGGCGGTGGTGGTCGGCATCGGCATCAACCGCCTGGGGACGGTGACCGACGAACTCACGCTGATCGGCACCGACCGCGTGCCCAAAGTGCAGCAGGTGACGGCAGTCACCGACGACATGAACCTCGTCGCCCGCGAGTTGCGCAACGCCATCATCTTCAGCGAGGCGCAGAAGACCAGCGCTGCCATCGATGCAGCGGCGGCCGCCACCGAGAACATCGCCAAGACGCTGTCGGCTCTGGCGCCCACCATCACCAGCGACGAAGGCAAGCAGGTCCTGGCCGCGGTGATGGCGGCACGCGAGGCCTACATGCCGAAGCAGCAGCGTTTCATCGAGACCGTGCGGGGCGACAAGGAAAGCGCCATCGTGATGCTCGACACCGAGCTGCGCCCGGCCCAGCTGGCCTACATCGCGGCGCTGGACAAGCTGGAAGAACTGCAGATCGGGTTGATCAACGACGCGGCGCGCGCCGGCGAAGCGCAGTACGCCAAGGCCCGTGCGCTGATGCTGGGCCTGCTGGTGGCCATGGCGGCCCTCGGTGGCCTGCTCGGCTGGTGGATCACACGCTCCATCACCGGGCCCATCCTGGCGGCGGTGAACGTGGCCGAGCGCGTGGCCGACGGCGACCTGGGTTCGCGCATCGAGGCCCATGGCAACGACGAGACGGCCCGCCTGCTGGCCGCGCTGAAGCGCATGAACGAAGCGCTGGTGCGCATCGTCAGCACGGTGCGCAACAGCAGCGACAGCATCGCCACCGGCAGCGCCGAGATCGCCAGCGGCAATGCCGACCTGAGCCAGCGCACCGAAGAGCAGGCCAGCGCGCTGGAGCAGACCGCGGCCTCGATGGAGCAGCTGGGCAGCACCGTCAAACAGAACGCCGACAACGCCCGTCAGGCCAACCAGCTGGCCCAGAGCGCCAGCAGCGTGGCCGTGCAGGGGGGCGAGGTGGTCGGCCAGGTGGTCGACACCATGAAGGGCATCAACGAAAGCAGCCGCAAGATCGCCGACATCATCAGCGTCATCGACGGCATCGCCTTCCAGACCAACATCCTGGCGCTGAATGCCGCGGTGGAAGCGGCGCGCGCTGGCGAGCAGGGCCGCGGCTTCGCGGTGGTGGCTTCCGAAGTGCGCAGCCTGGCGCAGCGCAGTGCCGATGCGGCCAAGGAGATCAAGAGCCTGATCACCGCCAGCGTCGAGCGCGTGGAGCAGGGCACCGTGCTGGTGGACCGTGCGGGCAGCACGATGGAAGAAGTGGTGAATTCCATCCGCCGCGTGACCGACATCATGGGCGAGATCAGCAGCGCCAGCACCGAGCAGAGCCAGGGCGTGAACCAGGTCAGCGAGGCCGTGGGCCAGATGGACCAGGTGACGCAGCAGAACGCCGCGCTGGTGGAGCAAAGCGCCGCCGCGGCCGACAGCCTGAAACAGCAGGCGCAGCAACTGGTTTCGGCCGTGGCGGTGTTCAAGCTGGGCAGCGAAGGTGGCGCGCACGGCGGGGCCGCGAACGCGCCTCTGCCGGCGCTGAAGCACGCCACGCCTGCATTCACCAGCCCCACCAGCCTGCCAGCCGCTGCCTTGAAGGTGGAGCGCCGCGGCCCGAACCGCGCCACCAACGTGACACGCCCTGACTTCGGCAGCCGCAAGCCCGCCGCGGCCGCGCCCAGCCCGGCGGCCACGCCCGAACCGGCCGCGCGCACGGGCACGACCGACGAGTGGGAATCGTTCTGAGGCCGGCGCGCTGAAGCGCGCCGGGTCGAGAAAAAGGCGGCCCGCGGGCCGCCTTTGCTCTTCAGGGGCAGGACGCGCAGGTCCTGGACAGTGGCCCTGTCAGCAGCTGGCCGCCGGTGCCAGCGTTCGCGCGGTCTCCGCGTACTCCTCGATCTGGTCGAAGTTCATGTAGCGGTAGACCTTCTCGCCGTCCTTGTTGATCACGCCCATGTCGGCGTGGTACTCGGCCACCGTGGGCAGGCGGCCCAGCTTGGAGGCGATGGCCGCCAGTTCGGCCGAGGCCAGGAACACGTTGGTGTTCTTGCCCAGGCGGTTGGGGAAGTTGCGCGTGCTGGTGCTGACCACCGTGGCGCCTTCACGCACCTGGGCCTGGTTGCCCATGCACAGGCTGCAGCCCGGCATCTCGGTGCGTGCACCGGCGCTGCCGAAGTTGGCGTAGTGGCCTTCCTTGATCAGCTCGTCCTGGTCCATCTTGGTGGGCGGGGCCACCCACAGCTTGACCGGGATGTCGCGCTTGCCGGCCAGCAGGGTGCTGGCGGCGCGGAAGTGGCCGATGTTGGTCATGCAGCTGCCGATGAAGGCCTCGTCGATCTTGGTGCCCGCCACGTCCGACAGGAACTTCGCGTCGTCGGGGTCGTTGGGGCAGCAGAGGATGGGCTCCTTGATGGTGTCCATGTCGATCTCGATGACGTGCGCGTACTCGGCGTCGGCATCGGCCTCCAGCAGCGTGGGCGCGGCCAGCCAGGCTTCCATCTTCTCGATGCGGCGCTCCAGGCTGCGGCGGTCCTGGTAGCCGCCCGCGATCATGTTCTTCAGCAGCACGATGTTGCTGTTGAGGTACTCGATGATCGGTTCCTTGTTCAGCTTGATGGTGCAGCCGGCGGCGCTGCGCTCGGCGCTGGCGTCGCTGAGTTCAAAAGCCTGTTCCACCTTCAGGTTGGGCAGGCCTTCGATTTCCAGGATGCGGCCCGAGAACTCGTTGACCTTGCCGGCCTTGGCCACCGTCAGCAGGCCCTGCTTGATGGCAAACAGCGGAATCGCGTGCACCAGGTCGCGCAGCGTGATGCCGGGCTGCATGGTGCCCTTGAAGCGCACCAGCACGCTCTCGGGCATGTCCAGCGGCATCACGCCGGTGGCCGCGCCGAAGGCCACCAGGCCCGAGCCGGCCGGGAAGCTGATGCCGATGGGGAAACGCGTGTGGCTGTCGCCGCCGGTGCCCACGGTGTCGGGCAGCAGCATGCGGTTGAGCCAGCTGTGGATGACGCCGTCGCCCGGGCGCAGGCTGATGCCGCCGCGGTTGCTGATGAAGGCCGGCAGCTCGCGGTGCGTCTTCACGTCCACGGGCTTCGGGTAGGCCGCGGTGTGGCAGAAGCTCTGCATCACGAGGTCGGCGCTGAAGCCCAGGCAGGCCAGGTCCTTCAACTCGTCGCGTGTCATCGGGCCGGTGGTGTCCTGGCTGCCCACGCTGGTCATCTTGGGTTCGCAGTAGGTGCCGGGGCGCATGCCGGTGCCTTCGGGCAGGCCGCAGGCGCGGCCCACCATCTTCTGCGCCAGCGTGTACCCGGCCTTCGTGGCGGCCGGGGCCTGGGGCAGGCGGAACACGGTGCTGGCCGGCAGGCCCAGGAACTCGCGCGCCTTGGCCGTGAGGCTGCGGCCGATGATCAGGTTGATGCGGCCGCCGGCGCGCACCTCGTCGAAGAGCACGTCGCTGCGCAGCTTGAACTCGGTGACGGTCTGGCCACCCTTGGTGATCTTGCCGGCGTAGGGGTGGATGTCGATGACGTCGCCCATCTCCAGCGCCGTCACGTCCAGCTCGATGGGCAGCGCGCCGCTGTCTTCCTGCGTGTTGAAGAAGATCGGGGCGATCTTGCCGCCTAAAGTGACGCCGCCGAAGCGCTTGTTCGGCACGAAGGGGATGTCCTGCCCCGTGGCCCAGATCACGCTGTTGGTGGCGCTCTTGCGGCTGCTGCCGGTGCCCACCACGTCGCCGACGTAGGCCACGAGGTGGCCCTTCTTCTTCAGGTCTTCGATGAACTGCATCGGCCCGCGCTTGCCGTCTTCCTCGGGCTTGAAGGCCGCGCCGGGACGCGTGTTCTTCAGCATCGCCAGGTAGTGCAGCGGGATGTCGGGGCGGCTCCAGGCGTCGGGTGCCGGGCTCAGGTCGTCGGTGTTGGTCTCGCCCGGCACCTTGAAGACGGTGACGGTGATCGTCTGCGGCACCTCGGGGCGGGTGGTGAACCACTCGGCCTCGGCCCAGCTCTTCATCACTTCCTGTGCCTTGGCGTTGCCGGCCTTCGCCTTGGCGGCCACGTCGTTGAAGAAGTCGAACATCAGCAAGGTCTTCTTCAGGCCTTCGGCCGCGACGCCGGCCACTTCGGCGTCGTCCAGCAGTTCGATCAGCGGGTGGACGTTGTAGCCGCCGACCATGGTGCCCAGCAACTCGGTGGCCTTGGTCTTGCTGATCAGCGCCACGGCGATGTCGCCGTGCGCCACGGCGGCCAGGAAGCTGGCCTTCACCTTGGCGGCGTCGTCCACGCCCGGGGGCACGCGGTGCGTGAGCAGGTCCAGCAGGAACGCCTCTTCACCGGCGGGCGGGGCCTTGATCAGCTCGATGAGGGCGGCCACCTGCTTGGCGTCGAGCGGCAGCGGCGGGATGCCGAGCGCGGCGCGTTCGGCGGCATGTTGGCGGTAGGCTTGCAGCATGGGGTACGGCTCCGGAAGAAAGTGGGGAGTGGCGGGGTCAGCGCGTCATCAGGCCTGCGGCACGATGAGCTTGAGGCCCTTGAAGTAGTCGCGGTAGAAGCCCGCGTCACGGGTGATGAGGCCCTGGCACTGCAGCAGGGCGTGGGCGCCGATGAGGAAGTCGGCCACCACGCGCTCGCGACGGCCGCCGCGGTCGCGGAAGCGCCGCTGCATGTGGCCCGCGCGCACGGCGGCCTGTTCGCTGGTGGCCAGGTAGCGCACGCCAAAGGTGGCCAGCGGGTCCATCGCCGTCTCGCGCGTGTCGAGCATGGTCTGCACTTCGGCAATGACCGCGTCACAGACCACCACGTCGCCCTGGGCCAGCGCGTCGCCGATGGCATCGGCCGAGGCGGCGGCGAAGCGGGGGTCGTCGGTGAGCACGTCCAGCAGCACCGACGAATCGACGGCGATCAAGACCCGCCCTCCTCGGGCGGCGGGAAGGGGTCGCCGGGGGCGCGACCGCGCAGCGCCCGCATGGCTTCGTCGGTGCTTCTGAAGCCCTCGGCCAACTTGTAGCGGCCGCGCAGCTGGGCCAGGGCGACCGACACGTCCTTGCGCAGCACGATGCGGCCGCCTTCGAGCTCGATCTTGAGCTTGGTGCCTTTCGTCAGGCCCAAGGCATCACGCACGGCCTTGGGCAGGGTGATCTGCCCGCGTTCGGCAACGGTGGCTTCCATGCACGGCCTTTCTCGGTGAAGCCGGGTTGTCTGACAAACCCGGTATGCATCAACTATACATACTTGGGCCGGGCGTCACAAGGCACGGCCCCGCCGGCAGGCGGGCCGCGTAGCATGGCGCGGCCCCATCCGCCTGCCCTCGCCACAAGGCCGCCATGCCTGCTTCCGGGTCTGCCGAAGACGATCCCGACGCCACCGTCGTGCGGCCGCGCGCGGGCAGCACCATCACGCGCACGCAGGCGCTGCCGCCGCGCGCCCACCTCGGCCCCGACCCCAGCCTCGACCCCGATGCCACGGTGGTGAAGCCGCGCACGGCCCCGGTGGACCCCGACGCCACCGTGATCCTGCGCCCCGGCGCGGCGCCTGCCGTGCGCCTGCCCGAGCCGCGCCAGCTGCCGCTGGCGCTGGCGCTGGCGCCCGGCTTCCGGCTGCACGAGTACCGCATCGAGCGCGTGCTGGGCCAGGGCGGCTTCGGCATCACCTACCTGGCCACCGACGTGCACCTGAACAGCCAGGTGGCCATCAAGGAGTACCTGCCGGAGGAGATCGCCTTCCGCACCGGCGACCGCAGCATCAGCCCCAACGCCACCCAGCACCGCGACCGCTACCGCGAGGGGCTGGAGAGCTTCCTGGTGGAGGCGCGCACGCTGGCCACCTTCCGCCACCCCGCCATCGTGCGCGTGGCGCGCTTCTTCGAGGCCCACCGCACCGCCTACATGGTGCTGGAGTACGAGCAGGGCCAGCCCTTCAAGACCTGGTGGCCCGAGAACCGCCACCTCGGCGAGGCCGGCCTGATCGAACTGCTGCTGCCGCTGCTGGACGGCCTGGCCGCGGTGCACGAAGCCGGCTTCCTGCACCGCGACATCAAGCCCGACAACATCCAGGTGCGCGCCGCCGATGGCCGCCTGGTACTGCTGGACTTCGGCAGCGCGGGCCAGACCGTGGCCGTCGCCGGGCAGGGTGCCGTGGTGGTGACGCCGGGCTACGCGCCGCTGGAGCAGTACGGCTTCGGCCGCCAGGGCGCCTGGACCGATCTGTATGCGCTGGGCGCCACGCTCTACTGGGCCGTGACGGGCCGCAAGCCGCCCGACGCCGAGCTGCGCATGGCGAACCCGCGCAGCCACACGCCCGCCCTGGAGGCCGGCGCTGCCGCTGCTGGCGGCGTGGTCTACGGCCAGGCCTTCCTGCAGGCCATCGACTGGGCGCTGACGGTGGAGGTGGCCGAGCGCCCGCAGAGCGTGGCCGCGCTGCGCCGTGCGTTGTGCACCGACCACGTGGCCAGCCTCGACCTGCAGGAGGCCCTGCGCGACGGCGACACCCAGCCCGACGAAGCCCACCGCCCGCTGCGCGAGCGCCTGCGCACGCGGCTGCGGCGTTTCTTCGACACGCTGCTGCACCCGCCCTCGTGGCCGCTGGCGCTGAAGATGACGCTGGCGATGGTGGCCACGGCGCTGCTGCCCATGGGCGTGACGGCCGTCTACAACCTGCGCGCCGCGCAGGACGCGCTGACGGCGGGCGAGTTGCGCTTCGTCGAGCAAATCGCGCTGAGCTCGGCCGGGCGCATCTCGCAGTTCATCACCGACCACCGGCATCTCGCGCGGGTGCTGGCCAGCGAAGGCGAGTTGCTGCAGGCCGTGGCCTCGGCGCCGGCCGCCTCGGCATCGGCGCCCGCCGCGCCGGCGGTGGACGAGAAGTTCGGCCGCTTCGTGCGGGCCAACCCCGACCTCGAGCGCGTCTGGCTGGCCGATGCCCGCGGCCTGGTGCGGGCCAGCAGCGACGCCGCGCTGCTGGGGGCCGATGTCGCGCAGGCCGCGTGGTTCCGTGAAGCCGTGCAGGGCCGCGCCCACACGGGCGACCTCGCCCTGGGCCGTGACGAGACGCTGCCCGGCATGGTGCTCGCGCAGCCGGTGGCCGCGGCCGACGGCACGGTGGCCGGTGTGCTGGCGCTGCGCGTTCGCGGCAGCTCGCTGGTCACCATCGTGGACGAGGTGCGCAACGACGCCTCGCTCACGCCTTTCCTGCTCGACCGCGATGGCGTGGTGCTGCACCACCTGCAGGAAGACCTGGTCTACCGCAGCCTGGTGCCCCTGCCCCCCGAGCGCCAGGCCGCGCTGGCGGCCGAGCAGCGTTTTCGGCGCGAGCGCATCGAGAGCCTGGACGAGACCGCACTGGCCGCGGCCGTGCTGGGGGCGCAGCGCACCGGCCATGTGGCCTACCGCTCGGCCGTGCACGGGCGTGAAGAGATCGCCGGCTACGCCCCGGTGGCGGCGCACGACTGGGTGGTGGGCGTGGCCAAGAGCCGCACCGACTTCGAGGCGCCGCTGCAGCCGCTGAACACCCAGCTCTTGTGGAGCGTGCTGCTGGTCGGCCTGCTCTTCACCGGCCTGGCGCTGCGCTTCGCGCGCAGCATCGTGCGCCCGGTGCGCGCGCTGACGCAGGCCGCGGCGGCGCTGAAGGAAGGCCAGTACGAGGCCGCCGGCGTGGAGGTGAAGCGCCGCGATGAGCTGGGCCAGCTGGGCCGCACCTTCAACGTGATGATCGACGTGCTGCGTCAGCGCGACCGCGAGCGCCGGCGCGAAGGCGGCTGAACGCGGGCCGCTCAGGCCGGCGGCGGTGGCGCCTCGGGTTCGCCGGCGTCCAGCATGCGCTGCAGCAGCTCGTCGAAGCGCGCCAGGTCCAGGGGTTTGGCGATGTAGCCGTCGAAGCCGGCGGCCAGCACGCGCTTCACGTCGTCGGCCATGGCCTGCGCCGTCACGGCCACCACCGGCATGCGGCGCGTGGACTCGTCGGCACGCAGCCGTGCCAGCACCTGGAAGCCGTCGAGATCGGGCAGGTGGATGTCGAGCAGCAGCAGGTCGGGCTGGTGCGAACGCGCCAGGTCCAGGCCCAGGCTGCCCGAGGGCGCCATCAGCAGCTCCACGCCGACGTGGCGCGCCACGATCTGTTCCACCAGCTTCAGGTTGGCCGGGTTGTCCTCGACGTAGAGCACCCGCCCGCGGCGGCCCGGCCGCGGCGGCGGTGCGGCCACGCCCGGCGTCAGCAGCGGCGGGGGCGGGTCGGCGAGCTGGTCGCTGGGCAGCTCCACCCAGAACTCGCTGCCCACGCCAGGGGTGCTGTGCACGCCGATGCGCCCGCCCATCATCGCCACCAGGCGCTGGCTGATGCTCAGGCCGATGCCGGTGCCCTCGGCCGTGCTGCCGCTGACGCGGCTGAAGGGCTGGAAGAGCTGCGGCAGGCTGTGCGCCGCGATGCCGATGCCGCTGTCGCGCACGCGGATGCGCACGGTGAACATGTCCTGCACCTGCGCTTCCACCTGCACCGTGCCGCCGGCGCGGTTGTACTTGACGGCGTTGCTCAGCAGGTTGAGCAGCACCTGCTTCAGGCGCAGGCGGTCGGCGCGCACCACCAGGCCCTGCAGCGGCGCCACGCCGAGCGTGACCTCGCGCTGCTGCGCCAGCGGCTGCACCAGCGCGTGCGTCTCGCGCACCAGGTCGGCCAGGGGCAGCGGCTCGGGTGAGAGGCTCAGCCGGCCCGATTCGATGCGTGCGAGGTCGAGCACCTCGTTGATCAGCGTCAGCAGGTGGTGCCCGGCACGCAGGATCTCGTGCACGTAGCCGGCACTGCGTGCATCGAGATGGCGGTCGAGCTGCAGCAGCTGCGAGAAGCCCAGGATGGCGTTCATCGGCGTGCGCAGCTCGTGGCTCATGCTGCTGAGGAACTCGCCCTTGGCGCGGCTGGCCTGCTCGGCCAGGTCGCGCGCGGCGATGAGCTCGTGCGTGCGCTCCTCCACCAGGCGTTCGAGCTCGTCGCGGTGGCGTTGCAGCTCCTGCTCGGCGGCCACGCGCTCGGTCACGTCCAGCAGCGTGCCCACCATGCTGAGCGGAACGCCCGTGGCCGGGTCGCGCACCAGCTCTGCACGGGCGTGCAGGGTGCGAAGCTGGCCTTCGCGCGTGAGGGCGCGGTACTGCACGTCATAGGGACCCGTGCCCTGCAGGGCCTCGAGGTGGTGTTGAACGACCTTCTCGGCGTCTTCGGGGTGCACATAGCGCATGAACTCGGCGTCGGGCACCACGTTCTCCGACGTGGGCACGCCGAAGAGCCGGCAGGTCTCGTCCGACCACACGCTCTGGCGCGAGGCGGCGTCCCAGCGCCAGCTGCCCAGGTGCGCCAGGCGCTGCGCCTGCTGCAGCACGGTGTCGCGCTCGCGCAGCTGGTGCTCGGCCTGCTTGCGCTGCGTGATGTCGCTGATGAAGCCGCTCCAGACCGTGCTGCCGTCGGGCAGGCGCTCGGGCATGGCCCGCCCGTGCAGCCACTTCGGCGCCTCGCCGGGGACGATCACCCGGTACTCGCAGTCCCAGATCGCCAGCGACTGCGCAGAGGCCTGGATGCTCTGCACCACCCGGGGCAGGTCATCGGGGTGTCCGATGGCGAAGGCTGCGGACGCGTCTTCGCGCACGCTCTCGGGGCTGAGGCCATAGATTTCGCGCAGGCGATCGCTGGCATAGCTGAAGAACGAGCTGCCGTCGGGCCGCAGCACGAACTGGTAGACGACGCCCGGCACCTGCGCCGCGATGCGGCTCAGTCGCTGCTCGCGCTCTGCCAGGGCGGCCTGCAGCGCCTGCTGCTGGGCGATGTCGGCGTTGCGCTGGGCCACGGTCTGCTGCAGCTCTCGGCGCTGCCGGCGCAACTCCAGCTGCGTCATGACCTGGCGCGACAGCGCGGCCAGGGCCTGCGACTGGGCGGGCGTGATCTGGCGCGGCGCGTGGTCCAGCACGCACAGCGTGCCCAAGGCGTGGCCTTCGGGGCTGAGCAGCGGTGCCCCGGCGTAGAAGCGGATGTGATCGGCACCCTGCACCAGCCGGTTGTCGGTGAACCGCGGGTCGGTGCTGGCGTCGTTGACCACCATCACCTCGCCGGGCCGGCGCAGCGCGTGGTCGCAGAAGGCCTCGCTGCGGGGGGTGCTCTCCAGCGCCGTGCCGACACGGGCCTTGAACCACTGTCGGCCGGTGTCCACCAGGCTCACCAGCGCGATGGGCGTGCCCAGCATCGACGCGGCCAGTTGCGCGATGTCGTCGAAGTCCTGCTCGGGCCCGGTGTCGAGCACCTCGTAGCGCTGCAGGGCGGCGAGGCGTTCGGTTTCGTCGGGGAGCGGGGGGAGGTCGGCCACGGTGTCTGCAAGTCGGCGGCGCCAATGTACCCGAGGCACCCCGGTGGCATCGAAGAAGCTCAGCCGGGCCACAGCCCTTGCAGCGTGGCCCTGAAGCGTTCGGCCGCGGTCGGTGGGGGCGTGCGGCGGCGACCGGCGCTGTAGACGGCCGCGAAAGGCCTTGTGGGCGCTGCGAAGACAGTCGCGTCGAGCAGCCTTGCAGCGGGCAGGCCGATGAGCGCGGGGTCTGCGGTGTCCAGCACGACGAAGTCGGCCCGCGCGCCAGCCTGCAGGCCCCATGCGCCGAGACCCGCGGCGGCCGCGCCGCCGGCCCGCACGGTCTCGAACAACCGCGCCGCGGTGGCCGGCTGGCGGCCGGGGGCCGCGGCCACGTTGCGCTGTCGCCGCACCAGCCGCTGGCCGTACTCCAGCCAACGCAGCTCTTCCGGCCAGGTGCGCGTGACCTGGCTGTCGCTGCCCAGGCTCAGCGGCACGCCGGCGGCCAGCCAGCGTGGCAGGTCGCAAAAACCATCGCCGAGGTTGGCCTCGGTGCCCGGGCACAGCACCACCCCGGCGCCGCTGGCCGCCACGCCGTCGATCTCGGCCGGCGTGGCGTGGGTGGCGTGTACCAGCTGCCAGCGGGTGTCGAGCAGACCTTCGTGCAGCAGCCAGGCGATGGGGCGGTGGCCGGTGTGGGCCAGGCAGTCGTCGACCTCGGCCGTCTGCTCGGCCACGTGGATGTGCACGGGGCCGGGGTCGCCGGCGTTCAACACGGCCAGTTCGCGCAGCGACGCGGGCCGCGCGGCGCGCAGCGAATGCAGCGCCAGGCCGGCGCTCACCTGCGGCAGCGCCCAGCCGCGGAGGGCCTCGCGCCAGCGCAGCACGGTGTGCAGGTCGGTGGCGAAACGGCGCTGGTCGTCGCGCAGCGCCGGCTGGGCGAAACCGGCGCGTTCGTAGAGCACCGGCAGCAGCGTGAGGCCCATGCCGGTGGCCTGCGCGGCCTCGGCCAGCGCGCGGGCCATGGCCAGATCGTCACCGCCGTGTTCGCCGTAGCGCCGGCCGTCGGGCGCGTGGTGCAGGTAATGGAACTCGCAGGTGTGCGTGTAGCCGCCGGCCAGCAGCTCGGTGTAGAGGTGCTGGGCCACGTCGAACAGCTGCTCGGGCGTGAGGCGCAGGGCCACGCCGTACATGCGGTCGCGCCAGCTCCAGAAATCGTCACGCTCGCTGTCGCGCTGCTCGGCCAAGCCGATGAAGGCGCGCTGGAAGGCGTGGCTGTGCGCGTTGACGAGCGCCGGCAGCACCCGCCCGGGCAGGTGCTCGGCGTCGCTGGGGGCCGGCGTGCCGGGCGTCACCGCGGCCCAGTGGCCGTGGGTGTCGGCCTGCAGCAGCACGTCGGCGGCCCAGGCGCCGTTCACCCAGGCCGCGGGCGCCCACCAGCGTGTGGCGGCTGTGCTCATGCGCCCGGCCGCCAGGCGATCAGCGCCTGCACCAGCGCCTGCAGCAGCGGGCGCACTTCCTCGGCACGCGCGTCGTTCCAGGCCGATGGTGTTTCGTCCATGTAGGCGCGCCAGCACATCTCCAGCTGCACGGCGTGCACGCCCTCGGCTGGGCGGCCGTGCTCGCGCGTGATGTGGCCGCCCTTGAAGCGGCCGTCCATCACGTGGCTGTAGCGGTCTTGCGCAGCGAACACGGCCTGCACCTGCGCGCGCAGCGAAGGCGCGCAGCTCGCGCCGTTCACGGTGCCGATGTTCATGTGCGGCAACGTGCCCTCGAACAGCCAGGGCAGCTCGCTCTTGATGCTGTGCGCGTCCAGCAGCACGGCGTGGCCGTGGGCGGCACGCAGGCGCGCCAGCTCGTCGTGCAGCGCCTGGTGGTAGGGCTGCCAGTAGGCGAAGACGCGCCGGCGCACCTCGGCCTCGTCGGGCGCCTGGCCTTCGCGGTAGAGCGGCTCGCCGGTGAAGTGGCGCGTGGGGCAGAGCTCGGTGTTGTTCTGGCCCGGGTACATGGGCCGGTTGTCGCTGGCGCGGTTCAGGTCGATGAGGTAGCGGCTGTGCACCGGCACCAGCACGCTGGCGCCCAGCGGCTCGGCGAAGGCGTAGAGGCGGTCGAGGAACCAGTCGGTGTCTTCGACGTCCAGCGCTCGCTCGGTGTAGCGCGCACGCTGCTGCGGCGGTATCTGCGTGCCCACGTGCGGCATGCTGATCAGCAGCGGCTGCGTGCCGAGGTGCAGGGTGTGGGTGGCGGTGCTCATGGCGTGATGATCTCCCGGCCGCCTTGCACCACCCGCGGGCGGGGGCCTTGGCCGAAACGGTAGGCCAGCTCGCGCGGGTGCTCGGCGTCCCAGACGGCGAAGTCGGCGCGTTGGCCGGCGGCCAGCACACCGCGGTCGGCCAGGCCCAGTGCGCGCGCGGCGTTCACCGTCACGCCGCGCCAGGCTTCCTCCGGCGTCAGGCGGAAGAACGTGCAGGCCATGTTCAGCATCAGCAGCAGGCTCAGGCAGGGCGAGCTGCCGGGGTTGTGGTCGGTGGCGATGGCGATGGGCACGCCGGCGTCGCGCAGCGCCTGAACCGGCGGCCGCTTCGTTTCGCGCAGGAAGTAGAAGGCGCCGGGCAGCAGCACCGCCACCGTGCCGGCCTGGGCCATCGCGTGGATGCCGGCGGGGCTGAGGTGCTCCAGGTGGTCGCAGCTCAGCGCGCAGTGGCGGGCAGCAAGGGC
Organism: Rubrivivax rivuli; assembly: GCF_004016505.1. Lineage (GTDB taxonomy): Bacteria > Pseudomonadota > Gammaproteobacteria > Burkholderiales > Burkholderiaceae_C > Rubrivivax > Rubrivivax rivuli. The sequence goes on from NZ_SACR01000005.1 coordinate 358,664, forward strand.
GGCGCCGTTCTGGTCTGACAACTGCTCGGCGTGCAGTTTCACGGGCAGCCCCAGCGCCTGGGCGGCTTGGAAGACGCGCTCGGTCTGCGCGGGGGTGAAGCCGATGGTGTCGCAGAAGGCGTCGACCGCGTCCACCAGGCCGGCGGCGTGCTGGCCGGCGAGCCAGGTGATGGCCGCATCGATGTAGTCGTCGGCGCGGCCGGCGAACTCGGGCGGCAGCGCGTGCGCGGCCAGCGAGGTGGTGCGCACGGTGAGCGGCAGTTCACGGCCCAGGCGCCGCGCCACGGCGAGGCAGCGCGCTTCGTCGGCTTGCGTGAGGCCGTAGCCCGACTTGATCTCCACCGTGGTCACGCCCTCGGCCATCAGCGCACGGGCGCGCCGGGCGGCGGCCTGGAACAGCGCTTCGTCGCTCGCGGCGCGGGTGGCCGCCACCGTGCTGCGGATGCCGCCGCCGGCGCGGGCGATGTCTTCGTAGCTCGCGCCCTGCAGGCGTTGCTCGAACTCGGCCGCGCGGTCGCCGCCGTAGACGAGGTGGGTGTGGGCATCGATGAGGCCCGGGGTGACCAGCGCGCTCTGCAGGTCTTGGACCTGCAGGCCTGCCGGCAGACCGGCCGGCAGCGCCGAGTCAGGCCCCACCCAGCGCAGCGTGTCGCCCTCGACCCACAGCGCCGCGTCTTCGATCCAGCCCCAGGCCGTGCCGGCCTGGAAGCTGGCCAGGCGCGCGTGGCGCCAGAGCGTGGATCGGGGGGGGGCGGGTCTCATCGTGAGAAGTGCGTCAGGGGTTCGAAGGCCAGCCACCAGCCGCTGTCGCCGGCGCCGGTCAGCTGCCAGGCTTCGGCCTCGGTGTCGTCGCTGTCGCGCCACCACAGGCTGCCAGAGGGCAGCGCCTGCGGGGAGGCTGCACCGCAAGCCAGCCTGGCACCGCCGATGGTGAAGCAGGCGCGCAGGGGCGCGCGCGAGACCCAGGGCACACCGGCCACCGCGCGGCCCATCTCGGCGCGGCCGGCGTCCTGCCGCGCCATCAGGTTGAGGTCGAGCGTGGTGCCGGCCAGCAGCGTGCAGCCGGGCGCCAGCGCGCCGTCGAAGTGCAGCGGCGGGCTGTCGGGCGTAAGCACCCGCGGGCCGTCGGGGAAACCGAGTGCCACGCCCGCGCCCTGCAGCACGCAGAACCAGCGCGCGATGCCGGGGTAGGCACTGAAAGGGCCGCTGCGGGCGATCTCGGCCACGCTGATGCGCAGTTGCCAATCCTGCGCCGTGGAACCCGGCGGCCACAACAGCAGCTCGCGCGTGAGCCCGCCGCCGTTCTTCCACGGCACTGCGGGCACCTCGGCCAGGGTCACCAGTGCCTTCATGGCTGGAACTCGCCCTGCAGGCTGTAGAGCGCGCCCGGGTGCACCAGCCGCGCCAGCGTGATGGGCCCGCGACGGCTGAAAGTGCGGCGCAGCATCACCAGACATGGCGCGTCTTTGGCGATGCCCAGCAGCCGCGCTTCCTGGGCGGTGGGCTGCTGCGCCTCCACCGTGTACTGCGCGCGCCACAGCGCGGTGTGCTGGAAGAGGTAATGCGTGGGCGTGGTGGTGCTGAAGTCGGCCTGCAGGTAGCCCGGCGCCTCGGCCGGGTTGACGTAGCGGTCTTCGCACTGCAGCGGCTGGCCGTTCTCCAGATGGACGATGAGGGTGTGGAAGACCTCGGCCCCCGGCGCCAGGCCCAGCTGCGCGGCCAGCGCGGCGGGGGCGGCCTCGGCCTGCTGCAGGTGTACCACCGCGCGGTGCACGTGGCCGCGGGCGACGATCTCGTCGTGCAGGTCGTGGATGGTGAGCGTGCTGCTCACGCGGTGCAGTGGCGCGGCGAAGGTGCCCACGCCCTGGCTGCGCTGCACCAGGCCCTCGGCCTGCAGCTCGCGCAGCGCGCGGTTCACCGTCATGCGGCTGACGCCGAACTCGGCCACCAGCTCGGTTTCAGACGGCATCAGCGCGCCCGGCGGCCAGCGCCCGCTGGCCAGACCGTCTTTCAGGTGCTGCTTGACGCGGGCATAGGGCGCCTGCGTCAAGGTCGGGGTGGCGAGGGTGTCGGCCATGGCTGCATGCTACTTGCCTAGGCTTGTCTAGACAAGTACAGTGCGCCCACTTCCTGGAGGCCCGCCATGACCGACCTGTCCAACCTTGCCCACCTTGCCGGCCCTGCCGGAGGTACCCCGGCCGGCCCGCGCACGGTGCGCGCCCCGCGCGGCGCCGAGATCAGCTGCGCCAACTGGCTGATCGAAGCCGCGCTGCGCATGCTGCAGAACAACCTCGACCCAGAGGTGGCCGAGAACCCCGACGCCCTGGTGGTCTACGGCGGCATCGGCAAGGCGGCGCGCAACTGGGCCTGCTTCGACGCCATCGTCCAGAGCCTGAAGCAGCTGAAGCCCGACGAGACCCTGCTCATCCAGAGCGGCAAGCCGGTGGGCGTGTTCCGCACGCACGAGAACGCGCCGCGTGTGCTGCTGGCCAACAGCAACCTGGTGCCCAAGTGGGCGACCTGGGAACACTTCAGCGAGCTCGACCGCAAGGGTTTGATGATGTACGGCCAGATGACGGCCGGCAGCTGGATCTACATCGGCAGCCAGGGCATCGTGCAGGGCACCTACGAGACCTTCGTGGAAGCCGGCGTGCAGCATTACGGTGGTGATCTTTCGGGCCGCTGGATCCTCACCGCCGGCCTGGGCGGCATGGGCGGCGCGCAGCCGCTGGCGGCCAGTTTCGCGGGCGCGAGCAGCCTGACCATCGAATGCCAGCAGAGCCGCATCGATTTCCGCCTGCGCAGCCGCTACGTCGACGAGCAGGCCACCGATCTCGACGACGCGCTGGCGCGCATCCAGAAGTACACCGCCGAGAAGAAGGCCGTGAGCATTGCGCTGCTGGGCAACGCGGCCGAAGTGCTGCCCGAACTGGTGCGGCGCGGCGTGAAACCCGACCTCGTCACCGACCAGACCAGCGCGCACGACCTCGTCAACGGCTACCTGCCCGCCGGCTGGAGCGTCGCGCAATGGAAGGCGGCCGCGGCCGACCCCGCCCAGCACGCCGCGCTGCGCGCCGCCGCCGCCCAGGGCTGCGCCGTGCACGTGCAGGCCATGCTCGACTTCCAGGCCATGGGCGTGCCCACGGTCGACTACGGCAACAACATCCGCCAGGTGGCGCTGGATGCCGGCGTGAAGAACGCGTTTGCCTTCCCTGGCTTCGTGCCCGCCTACGTGCGGCCGCTCTTCTGCCGCGGCAAGGGCCCCTTCCGCTGGGTGGCACTGAGCGGCGACCCGGAAGACATCCGCAAGACCGACGCGAAGATGAAGGAGCTATTCCCGCAAGACGCGCACCTGCACCGCTGGCTGGACATGGCCGGCGAGCGCATCGCCTTCCAGGGCCTGCCGGCGCGCATCTGCTGGATCGGCCTGGGCGAGCGCCACCGCGCCGGCCTGGCTTTCAACGAGATGGTGAAGAGCGGCGAGCTGAAGGCGCCCATCGTGATCGGGCGTGACCACCTGGACAGCGGCAGCGTCGCCAGCCCCAACCGCGAGACCGAGGCCATGCAGGACGGCAGCGACGCCGTGAGCGACTGGCCGCTGCTCAACGCCCTGCTGAACACCGCCGGCGGCGCCACCTGGGTGAGCCTGCACCACGGCGGTGGCGTGGGCATGGGCTACAGCCAGCACAGCGGCGTGGTGATCGTCTGCGACGGCACCGACGAAGCCGCGCAGCGGATCGAGCGCGTGCTGTGGAACGACCCGGCCACGGGTGTGATGCGCCATGCCGATGCCGGCTATGAAAGCGCGGTCGCCTGCGCCCAAGAACAAGGCTTGAACCTGCCCATGATCACGAAGGCCTGAACGCCATGCTGCTGCGCCCCGGACAACTTTCGCTCGAAGAACTGCAGGCCATCCACGGCCTCGGACACGAGCGCCCGCAACCCCTGTTGATGGACCCGGCGGCCCTGCCTGCCATCCAGGCCAGCGCCGCCGTGGTACGCCGCGCCGCCGAAGGCAGCGAGGCCGTCTACGGCGTCAACACCGGCTTCGGCAAGCTGGCCAGCACGCGCATCAGCGAGGCCGACCTCGCCACGCTGCAGTGGAACCTGATCCGCAGCCACAGCGTGGGCGTGGGCGAGCCGCTCTCGGCGCCGGTGCTGCGCCTGATGCTGGCGATGAAAGCAGCAAGCTTGGCGCGGGGGCACAGCGGTGTGCGACCGGTGGTTATCGACACCTTGCTGGCCGTGCACAACGCGGGCTTGGTGCCTTACGTGCCGAGTCAAGGCAGCGTGGGCGCGAGTGGCGACCTGGCGCCGTTGTCACACATGACGCTGGCGCTGATGGGCGAAGGCGAGTTCGTGGTGGGCAACACCCGCCGCCCGGCCGCCGAGGTGCTGCGCGAACACGGCATCGCCCCGCTGCAACTGCAGGCCAAGGAAGGCCTGGCGCTGATCAACGGCACGCAGACCAGCGCCGCGCTGGCGCTGCACGCGCTCTTCAGCTTCGAGCCTGTGCTGGAAGCCGCGCTGGTGGTGGGCGCGCTGACGGTGGACGCCGCGCGCGGCAGCGACGGCCCCTTCGACCCGCGCATCCACGCGCTGCGCGGCCAGCCGGGGCAGATCGACGTGGCGCAGTACTACCGCCAGCTGCTGGCCGGCAGCGCCATCCGCAAGAGCCACGAAGAGGGCGACGACCGCGTGCAAGACCCCTACTGCCTGCGCTGCCAGCCGCAGGTGGTGGGCGCCTGCCTCGACCAGCTGCGCCACGCCGCCCTGGTGCTGCTGCGGGAAGCCAACGCGGTGACCGACAACCCGCTCGTGTTCTTCGAAGACGGGGCGATGATCAGCGGCGGCAACTTCCACGCCGAGCCCGTGGCACTGGCTGCGGATGCGATGGCCAACGCCATTGCCGAAGTGGGCGCCATCGCCGAGCGACGCATCGCCATGCTGATCGACAGCGGCGTGTCACGCCTGCCGCCTTTCCTCACGCCCAACGCGGGGCTGAACAGCGGTTTCATGATCGCGCACGTCACCGCCGCCAGCCTGGCCAGCGAAAACAAGAGCCTGGCCCACCCGGCCAGCGTGGACAGCCTGCCCACCAGCGCGAACCAGGAAGACCACGTCAGCATGGCCACCTTCGCGGCGCGGCGGCTGCAGCCCATGATCGAGAACGTGGCCCACATCCTCGGCATCGAGCTGCTGGCCGCGGCGCAGGGCGTGGATTTCCTGCGCCCTTTGCAGAGTTCGCCGCCGCTGGAGCAGGCGCACGCGCTGCTGCGCGCCACCTGCCCGCCGATGATGGAAGACCGCTACCTCGCGCCCGACATCGCCACCGCCAGCGCGCTGGTGCGCAGCGGCCGGCTGGCGCAGGTGCTGCGCGGGCTGGAAGGCCTGCCGGTGCTGTGGACACCGGTGTGACCTCCACCGGCGCAGCGCGCGGGGGCTGAAACAGCTGCTGACGTCTGCTACAGCCGGGGCCGGGGGTTCCGCGCCTAGGATGGACCCATGCAGCTCGGCCCCCACCCCACACGCCGCCTGTGCCTGCACACCGGGGCGGCGCTCGGTCTGCTCACGCTCGGCGCCTGCGCGGGCGGGCCGGCCGGGCAGCCCGGCGGCAGCGCGGCGCCTGCCGCAGCCCGAACGACGGGCAACCCCGCCGCCAACCCGGGCGGTGCCGGCAACGCCAGCGCGGCCAAGCCGCCGTCGCTGAGTGTCGAGCGCGACTGGCTGCGCGCCTGGTTCGAAGGCACGCCGGTGGTCATCGAGCAGCGTGGCGATGGCCCCTTGAGCGTGCAGGTGCCGCTGGCCTTCAGCTTCGAGCCGCGCCGCGCCACCGTGAAACCGGCCCTGGCCGCCGTGCTGGACAAGCTGGCGCAGAGCCTGCGCCGCACGCGCGCCGTGCTCCCGCTGATGTCAGCGCCCGCTGACCCTGGCGGGAGCCCCGCGCTGGCCGTGCAGCGCGCCACGGCGGTGCGGGCGCATCTGCTCTCGCGCGGCGTGCCCATCGCGCAGCTGGGGCCGCCCGCGGCCGCCGCTGGCGACAGCGTGCAACTGCGCGCCGAGCTCGACCCCGCCTGAGGCCGCGGGCCGGCTTCAGGCCCGCGTGAAGCGCAGCAGCCGCCCTTTGTAGCCGCCGCCCGGCACGCCCAGCTTCTCTTCGGCCACCGCGGCGAAACCCAGCGCCGCCAGCCCGCGCTGCAGCGGGCCGCGGTTGCCGCGGTCGGGGTCCACCACCCACACCTCGGCCGCGGGCAGCGCGTGGCGGCCGATGAAGCCGGCCAGCAGCACGCCGGCCTCGCGTTCGTAGAGCACGTCGCTGGCCACCAGCAGGCCGTAGCGGCCGTGCACGGCGCCGGTCCAGCGTGCACCGTCCAGCGGCCCGGCGCGCGCCGGCAGCGCCCATTCGCCGTGGCGGTAGGCCATGGGCGGCAGCGCGTTCAGGCGCAGGTTGTGCGCGAGGAAGGCCGCGGCCAGCGGGTGCTTGTCGCTGGCCGTCACGTCCATGCCGCGGCGGTGCGCCACCAGGCTGGCCAGCGCCAGGCCGCAGCCGATCTCCAGCACGCGCTGCCCCGGCTGCAGCGGGTGCAGGGCCAGGCACGCGGCCAGGTGCAGCGCCGAGGGCCACACCAGCCCGAACAGCGGCCAGGCGGCGGAAGAGATGCCCAGCGCCTCGGCGGCCCCTTGCGGGTCGCTGAACTGCTGGCGGTCGAGCAGGCAGCGGATGTGCAGGTCGGCGGCGCCGGTGATGGCGATGCGGCCTTGCTGCGTGCGGTAGCCGGGCATGGGCGCCCGGCGGGCCGGGTGGGTGATGTCGCCTGCGGTGCAGGTGCGGGCCGAGTATGGGCCGGCGGCGCCCCGGGCGCGGGTCTTGCGACAATCACAGGCTCAGGAGAACCCCCGCCGTGACCCACATCCTTCAGAACCTGCCCGCCGGCCAACGTGTCGGCATCGCCTTCTCGGGCGGCCTCGACACCTCCGCCGCCGTGCACTGGATGCGCGCCAAGGGCGCCATTCCCTGCGCCTACACCGCCCACCTCGGCCAGCCCGACGAGAGCGACTACGACGAGATCCCGCGCAAGGCCAAGGCCTACGGCGCCGACATTGCCCGGCTCATCGACTGCCGCGCCCAGCTGGTGGCCGAGGGCATCGCTGCCATCCAGTGCAGCGCCTTCCACATCAGCACCGGCGGCCAGACCTACTTCAACACCACGCCGCTGGGCCGCGCCGTCACCGGCACCGCGCTGGTGGTGGCCATGCGCGACGACGGCGTCAACATCTGGGGCGACGGCAGCACCTACAAGGGCAACGACATCGAGCGCTTCTACCGCTACGGCCTGCTGGCCAACCCGGCGCTCAAGGTCTACAAGCCCTGGCTCGACCAGACCTTCATCGACGAACTGGGCGGTCGCAAGGAGATGAGCGAGTACCTCATCGCGCACGGCTTCGACTACAAGATGTCGGTGGAGAAGGCCTACAGCACCGACAGCAACATGCTCGGCGCCACGCACGAGGCGAAAGACCTCGAGTTCCTGAACAGCGGCATGCACATCGTCAAGCCCATCATGGGCGTGGCCTTCTGGCGTGATGACGTCGAGGTGAAGCGCGAGACCGTGAGCGTGCGCTTCGAAGAAGGCGTGCCCGTGGCGTTGAACGGCCGCACTTTCGCCAACGCGGTGGAGCTGTTCGCCGAGGCCAACGCCATTGGCGGCCGCCACGGCCTGGGCATGTGCGACCAGATCGAGAACCGCATCATCGAAGCCAAGAGCCGCGGCATTTACGAAGCCCCGGGCATGGCGCTGCTGCACATCGCCTACGAGCGCCTGGTCACCGGCATCCACAACGAAGACACCATCGGCCAGTACCGCGCCAACGGGCGTGTACTGGGCAAGCTGCTGTACCAGGGCCGCTGGTTCGACCCGCAGTGCCTGATGCTGCGCGAAACGGCGCAGCGCTGGGTCGCGCGCGCCATCACCGGCGAGGTGACGCTGGAGCTGCGCCGCGGCAACGACTACAGCATCCTCAACACCGAAAGCCCCAACCTCACCTACGCGCCCGAGCGCCTGAGCATGGAGAAGGTGGAAGGCGCCTTCACGCCGGCCGACCGCATCGGCCAGCTGACCATGCGCAACCTCGACATCCAGGACACGCGCGCCAAGCTCGGCATCTACAGCGCCACCGGGCTGCTGGGTGCGGGCAGCGAAGGTTCGGTGTCGCTGCTGGCCGGGCCGGCGGCCGACTGACCCCACGGCGCGGCCGGGCCCAGCCCCGGCCGGCGCGGCAGGGCTACATGCCCTTGAAGAGGTGGGCGTAGAGCCGGCTGACCGTCAGCGTCTCGGGCCTGCCGCGCAGCGTGAGCGTGACCTTGCCCGATTCTTCGCGCCGCGCCGTCACCACCGCGCGCGCCTGCACCACGGTGCCGCGGTGCACCTGCCAGAACACGGCCGGGTCCAGCTGCGGCAGCAGTTCCTTCAGCGAGGCGCGCACCAGGTGTTCACGCTGCGCCGTGACCACGCGCACGTACTTGTCGGCGGCCTCGAAATACAGCACCTCGTTGACGGGCACCAGGTGCACGAGGTTGCCCACCTGCGCCTGGATGACTTCCAGCCGCGGCGCCGAGGGGGTGTTGCCGCCCACCGCGCTGCCGCTGCCCAAGAGCGCGCGCAGCTGCGCCACCGCGGCCTGCAAGGCATCGGCCGGCACGGCCGCCGGCGCTGCAGCGGCCGGCGCGCCGCGCTGGGCCAGGCGTGCCTGAAGTCGCGCGATGCAGGCCGCCAGGCGCTGGCGGTCCACTGGCTTGACGAGGTAGTCCACCGCCTGCGCCTCGAAGGCCTGCACGGCGTAGTCGTCGTAGGCCGTCACGAAGACCAGCAGCGGGAAAGGCGCGCCGCTGCCGTCGGCCGCCGGCTCGGGCCAGTCTTCGGCCAGCGCCTGCGCGGCTTCCAGGCCGGTGCTGCCGGGCATGCGGATGTCGAAGAAACAGACGTCGGGTTGCAGCGCCAGGGTCTGCTCGGCGGCGCGATGGCCGTCGCCCACCATCGCCACCACGTCCAGCGTGGGCCACAGCGTGGCGAGTTCGGCGCGCAGGCCGGCGGCCAGCAGGGGTTCGTCTTCGGCGATCAGCGCGCGGGCGGCGGGCGTGTTCATCGGTCAGGGCTTCCGAGGGTTTCAGGGTTCGGGATCGGCAACACCAGCGTCACCAGCGCGCCGCCTTCGGCATCGACGGCCGGGCTGAGGGTGAGGCTGGCGGCTGCGCCGTAGAGCGTGCGCAGCCGGGTGCGCACCTGCTCCAGGCCGAAGCCCGAGCCGGGCGCGGCGGTGTCTGGCGCGTGGCCCAGGCCCACGCCGGTGTCACGCACCTGCAGCACCAGTTGCGCGCCTTGCGGCCCGGCTTCGCGGCGGGCGCTCACGTCCAGCCGGCCGCCGTCCACCTTGGGTTCCAGCCCGTGCTTGATGGCGTTCTCCACCAGCGGCTGCAGCAGCAGCGGCGGCAGCGGCAGCGCGGCCAGCTCGGGCGGCAGTTGCAGGTTCACCTGCAGGCGCGGGCCCATGCGCACGGCCATCAGCGCGAGGTAGTCGTCGGTGTGGCGGAACTCCTCGGCCAGCGGGTGCAGCGCCTGGCGCGAGGCCGCCAGCGTGGCCCGCAGAAAGCCGATCAGCCGGTCGAGCATGGCCTGCGCGCGCTGCGGGTCCAGGCCGATGAGCACGCGCAGGTTGGCCAGCGTGTTGAAGAGCATGTGCGGTTCCAGCTGGCTCTGCAGCAGGCGCAGCTGGTTCTCGGCGGCCTGGCGCTGGGCGGCCTCGGCCTGGGCACGGGCGCTGGACAGGCGCTCCAGCGTGCCGATGAAGACCATGGTGAAGATGGTGGCCAGCAGGGTGATGACCAGCGTGATGCGCGAGCTCGGCCCGAAGTTCAGCAGGCTGGGCGAATGCAGGCCGGTGAACTGGTCGCCCAGCCACATGCCGCTGGAAGGGCCCAGCAGCACCGCCAGCAGGCCGCCGGGCACCACGCCGCGCCAGCCGTTGACGGCATGCGGCTCGTCCAGCGGCTGGCCGCGGGCGGTGCGGATGCGGTCGACCACCCAGCACCAGGCCACCCGGGTGCCGTCGACGATTGCGGTGCAGGTGATGCCGATGCAGGCCGAGTAGATGAGCTTGGGCCAGAAGCCCCGGCCGTCCAGCGCGGTGAGGAAGAGCGCGATGCCCAGCGACAACCCGGCCAGGATCAACGCCGTGCGAGGGCCTTCCTTGCGCAGGCGGTGCAGGGCCACCTGCACCGCCGTGGCGGGGGCGGTCGGCGCTGTGGGCGCGGTGGGCGTGACGCGGGGCGGCTCGGTCGTCGGCATGGCGGCATTGTCGGTGCCACCCAGCGCCTTGTTGCCGCGGCGGCGACGAAGCGGCAACTGCCGTCGCGAAGCGGCGCCCGGCAGGCGCCGGCGGTGTCAGGCCACGGCCATGCGCTGGCTCAGCAGCTGGCGCAGCTCGTCGCTGGAGCGCAGGTCGAGCGCGTCGTGGATCTTGCGCACGTGGTCGATGATGGTGGCCGTGGCCACGCCCAGCTGCTGGCCGATCTGCCCGTGTGTCTGGCCCTCGAAGAGACCGCGGCACACCGCCAGCTGCCCGGGCGTCAGCGGCAGGCCGCGCAGGCAGCGTTCCAGCGCCACGCGGTGGGGCTCGAGCCGGCGCAGCGTCACCTGTGCCAGCGGCGCTTCGCCGGGGCTGCGCGCGCGCAGCAGCGTGCCGCTGGCCACGAACTGCCCTGCGCCGTTTTCGTGCACCAGCGAGGGCGGCGGTGCCAGCACTTCGGCCGCGCCCGCTGCGGCACGCTCGCGCAGCCTCGCCAGCAGCCAGGCCATCAACGGCACGCGCACCACCGGCAGCGGATGGGCCAGGCGGTCGGGGGTGAGGCCGCCATCGGCCAGCAGCAGCAAGCGCTCGGCGCCGGGGCTGGCGTGGCAAAGCGCGCCGTCGAGCGTGAGCAGCAGCGACTCGGGGGCGTCGGGGCTGGGGACATGCCGGTCATCGGCCTGCGCCACGCCGTGGGCCTGCAGGGCCGCCGCAAAGGCCGGCAGCACGGCGGCCAGCAGTTGCTCGTCGCGCGGGTTGAAGGGCCGCTCGCCGGGGCCGCGGTAGAGCACGAGTGAGCCGAGCAGCGTGCCGCAACGACTGCGTAGCACGCCTTCCAGCCGCGTGTGCAGACCCTGCGGGCGCCAGATCTCGTTGTAGAGCGCGCTGCGGAAGAAGCCGGGGTGGTTCAGCTCTTCGGCGCTGCGCACGCCGGCGGGCAGGCTGCGCAGCGTGTCGAAGCGCGGCATGGCCTCGGCCTCGCGGCGGTTGTGGAACTCGGTGAAGTACAGGCGTGCGATCTCGGCATCCACCGGCCCTTCGATGAAGTAGCGCACCAGGCGGCCCTGGGCGTCGGTCCAGTCGAAGAGATTGCGCTGGCTGGGCACCAGCGTGTGCAGTGCTTCCAGCAGCGCGGGCACCAGCACTTCAGGGCGCAGCTGCAGGGCGCACAGCGCGCGCAGCGCGGCCAGGGCTCGGGTGGTTTTCATCGTGGGCCGCAGTCTGGCCAGCGGCCGAGGTGCTTGCATCCGCAGCCCTGGCGACGGGGCACGCGCGCCGCCCCCAGCGATGGGGGCGAATTCGGGCCAGGCCCTGCCTACGCTGGGGCCCTCTTCAACACCACCGCCAGGAGCCCCCCATGACCTTGCTTGCCAGCCGCAATGCCACCTCCATGCCAGAGCGCAGCGCCGTCGCGGTCTCGCTGCACGTGAACACCATCGCGCTGCTCGACCGTGCCTGCACGCTGATCCAGGCGGGCCGCGCCGTGGAGGCCTTCCGGCTGCTCACGCCGCCGCTGTCGGCGCTGTGGTCGGAGGCGCGCGCCACCGGGCGCGATGAAGAGATGCTGGCCTGGTGCCGCGCGCACCCGCTGCACGCGCTGGTGCAGCAAGACCCCTTCACGCACCGCGCCGCCAGCAAGCCGCGTGGTTATGCGGGTGACGCGGTGATGATGGACTTCATCTACACCGGCCGGCCGCCGGCCGGCACCACCGCGCAGGGCGCAGAGATCTTCAACGCCACCACCTGCGCGGGCATGGGCCTGTCGGTGCGTTACCGCCGGCAGTTGCTCAAGAGCCTGATCGACGACACCGTGGTGAGCCACGCCGCGCCGCGGCTGCTGAGCGTGGCCTCGGGCCACTGCCGCGAGCTGGAAGGCAGCCTGGCCGAAACGCCGCACTTCGCCGGCGAATTCGTCGCGCTGGACCAGGACCCGCTGTCGTGCGCGGAGGTGGCGCGTGTGCATGCCGCGCACCGCGTGCGCGTGGTCAACCACGGCGTGCGCGATCTCGTCAGCGGGCCGCTGGCCGCGACGCTGGGCCACTTCGACCTCATCTACTCGGCCGGCCTCTACGACTACCTGCCCGACGTGCTGGCGCGCCGCCTCACGCAGCGGCTGCTGAGCCTGCTGCGGCCGGGCGGGCGGCTGCTGCTGGCCAACTTCGTGCCCGGCGGCACGGGCCGCGGCTACATGGAGCTGTTCATGGACTGGACGCTGGTGCTGCGCAACGAAGCCGCCATGCGCACCCTGGCCGAAGCCGCGGGTGCCGCGCACACCGTGACTTTCCACGATCCCCACCGCAACGTCGTCTACGCCGAGCTGCAGCGCGAGCCGGCGGCCTGACGCCGGCCGCTCGCCGTGTTCAGCCGGCGGCCAGCCGCGCGCGCAGCGCTTCGATGCGCGCGCGGTTGGCGCCGCGGTCGCTGTAGCCCAGGCGCGAGGCCGAGCGCACCTGCACCACCTGCGCGACGGGGTCGAACCAGAACTCCACATCGTCGGTGTAGCGCATCAGCGGCGTGCTGAACTCGCAGCGCAGGTAGTCGCCTTCGCCCTGCACCACGCGCGCGCCGGGCGTGCTTTCCACCAGCTGGCGGATCCTGGCCAGCGTGGCCGGCCCGCTGCCGCCCACCAGCGCCAGCGGCGCGATCTGCGCATAGGCCGCACGCGGGTGGCCGGGCCACAGCGCCGTCTGGCTGCTGACGCTGTTGGGGCGCGTGGAAGGCGCTTTGAGCTTGCCTTCGCGCACGCCCAGGTCGGCCGGCGGGCTGCCCGCGAGCAGGCCCAGGCGGCCGGCGGCGATGCCCAGCAAGGCCAGGCCGCCCAGCGCGGCGACGATGATGAGAAGCCAACGGGTCATGCGTGCTTTCCGATGAGGCCGCCTCAGCGGCGCTTGCTGCCGCCGAGCAGCGAGCCCAGCACGCCGCGGATGATTTCCTTGCCCACCGCGGTGCCGATGCTGCGCACCGCCGAGCCGGCGGCTGCTTCCATCAAGCCGGGCCGGCGCCCGCCGCGCGGGCCGGTGCTGCCGAAGAGCACGTCTTTCAGGCCGCCCATCAGGCCGCCGTCGTCGGCCGCGGGCGCGGTGCCGGCCGGGCTGCCGGGCAGCGGGGCGCCGCCGGCGGCCGGGGCCTGGGCCGCGCCCGGGCCGGCGTCGGCACGGCCGCGGATCTTCTCGTAGGCCGATTCGCGGTCCACCGTCTTCTCGTAGGTGCCGGCCACCAGCGAACCCGCGATCAGCGCCTGCCGCTGCTGCGGCGTGATCGGCCCGATCTGGCTGCCCGGCGGCAGCACGAACACACGTTCGGTCACGCTGGGCCGGCCCTTGGCATCGAGGAAGCTCACCAGCGCCTCGCCCACCGCCAGCTCTTGGATGGCGGTGGCCATGTCGCCGATCTGGGGGTTGGCGCGCATGGTCTCGGCCGCGCTCTTCACGGCCTTCTGGTCGCGCGGGGTGAAGGCGCGCAGTGCGTGCTGCACGCGGTTGCCCAGCTGCGCGAGCACGGTGTCGGGCACGTCCAGCGGGTTCTGCGTCACGAAGTACACGCCCACGCCCTTGCTGCGCACCAGGCGCACCACGAGTTCGATGCGCTCGGTGAGCGCCGGCGGCGCGTCCTTGAACAGCAGGTGGGCCTCGTCGAAGAAGAAGACGAGCTTGGGCTTGTCCAGGTCGCCCACCTCGGGGAGCAGCTCAAAAAGCTCCGACAGCATCCACAGCAGGAAGGTGGCGTACAGGCGCGGCGAGTTCATCAGCTGGTCGGCCGCCAGCACGTTGATGACGCCCTTGCCATCGACGGTCTGCATGAAGTCGCTGATGTCGAGCATGGGCTCGCCGAAGAACTTGTCGCCGCCCTGTTCCTCGATCTGCAGCAGGCCGCGCTGGATGGCGCCCACGCTGGCGGCGCTGATGTTCCCGTACTCGGTGGTGAAGTTCTTGGCGTTGTCGCCCACGTACTGCAGCGCGGCGCGCAGGTCCTTCATGTCCAGGATCAGCAGGCCGTTGTCGTCGCAGATCTTGAACACGAGGTTCAGCACGCCGGCCTGCGTTTCGTTCAGCGCCAGCATGCGCGCCAGCAGCAGCGGGCCCATGTCGCTGACGGTGGCGCGCACGGGGTGGCCGTCCTTGCCGAACACGTCCCACAGCGTGGCCGGGCACTGGAAGGGTTCGGGCTCGGGCAGGCCGCGTTCCTTCAGGATGCCGGCCACCTTGGGGCTGAGCGTGCCGCGCTGCGTGATGCCGGTGAGGTCGCCCTTCACGTCGGCCATGAAGACCGGCACGCCGATCTTGCTGAAGCTCTCGGCCAGGGTCTGCAGCGTGATGGTCTTGCCGGTGCCGGTGGCGCCGGTGATGAGGCCGTGGCGGTTGGCCAGGGCGGGCAGCAGGTGGCACTGCACGTCGCCGTGCTGGGCAACGAGGATGGGTTCGGGCATGGGCGCACTCCGCAAGGTGACGCCCTGCAGTCTAAGGGCCTGTCTTTGCCCCCTCGGCGGCTGCCGGTGGCGTTTGAAGCGCCTTCAGCGTCGCGGCACACCAGCCCCGGTCGGCCTCGCTGAGCTGCGGGAAGGCGGCCGCCGCAGCGGCCACGGCGGTGGCCCGGCCGGTTTCGTCGCCCGCGGCGGCGGCCACGCGGGCCAGGGCTTCCCAGGCGAAGAAGAACTCCAGCGCCGGCGCCGGCGGTTCCTGCGCCTGCACTGCGGCCAGGCAGGCCTGCGCGTGGGCGCGGGCCTCGCCCAAGGCGCCGGCGCGGGCGCAGCTCAGCGCCAGGCGGTAGTCGGCCCGTTCCACCTCCAGCCAGGTGCCGGCACGCGCCCAGGCGCGGCGGGCCTGGTGGGCGGCCTGCAGCATCAGCGCCACCTGCGCGGGGCTGAGCGTGGTTTCGTCGTGCAGGTGGCCCGCGGTGTTGTTGGCGCTGACGGCCAGCGCGCGCACGGCCGGGTCGGCATCGGGCAGGGCGGCGCAGGCGGCTTCGGCCTGCAGCAGCAGGGCGCTGGCACGGGGCGCGTCGGTGAAGGTGAGCAGGGCGCCCACCTGGGCGTCGAAGCGGGCGCGCTCCGCGGGCGGTGTGTCGGCAGGCAGGACGCCTGGTTCGCCGGCTGCCAGGCGCAGTGCCGTGCGATGGCGCTGCAGCGCCTGCGCGGTGCTGCCGTCAGCGGCCACCACGGGCAGGGCCGCCAGCGCCTGCTGCAGCGCCAGGGCCTCGCCCCACCGGCCCAGGTGCAGACCCTGCACGTGCTGGGCGAGGAAGGCGAGCTGCGCCACCTGCTCGTCGGTCTGCACCAGGGCCAGACCCTCGGGCTGCAGGCGGGCCGCCACCCGGGCGGGATGCGTGGCGTGCTCGTTCCAGGCCTGGTCGAGAAAGGTGTCGAAGTCCATGGCGCGGCTGTGTCGGCGGTGGCTGGGGGCGATACCTTAGGGGCCCTTCGGGTGCCTGACCAGCCCCCAGTCCCGCGCCCGCGGCCCCGGCGGCTAAAATCACGGGCTGTCTTTCAGGAGCTCTGCATCTCATGGCCGGTCATTCCAAGTGGGCGAACATCCAGCATCGCAAGGGCCGCCAGGATGAAAAACGCGGCAAGGCGTGGACGCGCGTGATCCGCGAAATCATGGTCGCGGCCCGCCTGGGCGGTGGCGACCCCGCCGCCAACCCGCGCCTGCGCCTGGCCATCGAGAAGGCCAAGGCGGTGAACCTGCCCGTCGACACCGTCAAGCGCAACATCGACAAGGCCACCGGCAACCTCGAAGGCGTGAGCTACGAGGAAATCCGCTACGAGGGCTACGGCATCGGTGGCGCCGCGCTCATCGTCGATTGCATGACCGACAACCGCGTGCGCACCGTGGCCGAGGTGCGCCACGCCTTCAGCAAGCACGGCGGCAACATGGGCACCGAAGGCAGCGTCGCCTTCCAGTTCAAGCACTGCGGCCAGCTGGTGTTTGCGCCCGGCACGAGCGAAGACAAGGTGATGGAAGTGGCGCTGGAAGCCGGCGCCGACGACGTGATCACCGGCGACGACGGCAGCGTGGAAGTGCTGTGCCCGCCCGCCGAGTTCGAAGCCGTGAAGGCCGCGCTGGAAGCGGCCGGCCTGAAGGCCGAAATCGCCGAAGTGACCTGGCGCGCCGAGAACACCGTGGAGGTGACTGGCGAAGACGCGGTGCGCATGCAGAAGCTGCTCGACGTCATCGAAGACCTGGACGACGTGCAGGACGTCTTCCACAACGCGGTTCTGTCCGAGTGACCGGCGCATGAAGGTCCTCGTCATCGGCGGCGGCGGCCGCGAGCACGCCCTGGCCTGGAAGCTGGCCCAGAGCGAACGTGTGCAGCGCGTCTACGTGGCCCCCGGCAACGGCGGCACCGCCACCGACCCCGCGCTGCACAACCTGCCGCTGCACACGCCGCACGAGCTGGCCGATTTCGCGCAGGCCGAGAAGATCGCGCTCACCGTGGTGGGCCCCGAGGCGCCTCTCGCCGCCGGCGTGGTGGACGTGTTCCGCGCCCGCGGCCTGCGCATCTTCGGCCCCACGCGCGCCGCGGCCCAGCTGGAAAGCAGCAAGGCCTACGCGAAGGAGTTCATGCAGCGCCACGGCATCCCTACCGCGCTGTACGCCACCTTCACCAGCGCCGCCGAGGCGCACGCGCACGTCGACAAACACGGCGCGCCCATCGTCATCAAGGCCGACGGCCTGGCCGCCGGCAAGGGCGTGGTGGTGGCCATGACGCTGGCCGAGGCCCATGCCGCCATCGACGACATGCTGGTCGCCAACACCTTGGGCGTGCAGCACAACGTCGAGGGCGCGCGCGTCGTCATCGAAGAGTTCATGCAGGGCGAAGAAGCCAGCTTCATCGTGCTGTGCGACGGCAAGAACGTGCTCACGCTGGCCACCAGCCAGGACCACAAGCGCATCGGTGAAGGCGACACCGGCCCCAACACCGGCGGCATGGGCGCCTACTCGCCGGCCCCCGTGGTCACGCCCGATGTGCATGCCCGTGTGATGCGCGAGATCGTGCACCCCACCATCGCCGGCATGGCGAAAGACGGCGTGCAGTACACCGGCTTCCTCTATGCCGGCTTGATGATCGACGCGCAAGGCCACCCGCGCACGGTAGAGTTCAACTGCCGCCTCGGCGACCCCGAGGCGCAGGTCATCCTGATGCGCCTGAAGAGCGATCTCTTCGAGGTGCTGATGCACGCCACCGACGGCACGCTCGACCAGGTCGAGCTGCAATGGGACCGCCGCAGCGCCCTGGGCGTGGTGATGGCCGCGCACGGCTACCCGGCCGCGCCGCGCAAGGGCGACGCGATCAGCGGCCTCCCCGCCGGCACGGCCGACCTGCAGGTCTTCCACGCCGGCACCACGCTGGATGGCGGCGTGCTCCAGACCAGCGGCGGCCGTGTGCTCTGCGTCACCGCCTTGGGCGATTCGGTGCGCCTGGCGCAGCAGGCGGCGCTGACCGCGGTGCGGCAGATCCAGTTCGATGGTGCGCAGTGGCGCAACGACATCGGCCACTGCGCCATCCGCCACTGAGCCGGCCCGCTTGAGCGACACCCTGGCCACCGTGCCGAGCCCGTCTGGCCTGCCGCAGGAACTGCGGCAGCGCCCGGTGCAGTTGCAGGGCAGCGCGCTCGCGCGCTGGTTGCTGCGCCTGGGCCGCTGGCAGGTGCACTTCGACGGCCTGCCGGCGGCGCAAGGCGTGTTGATCGTCTACCCGCACACCAGCAACTGGGACTTCGTCGTCGGCCTGCTGGCCAAATGGGCCGTTGGCATCCGGGTCAGCTTCTGGGGCAAGGACACCCTGTTCCGCGTGCCGCTGTTCGGCCGCTGGGTGCGCTACCTGGGCGGTGTGCCGGTGCTGCGCGACCGCCCGCACGGCCAAGTGGGCCAGATGGTGCAGGCCCTGGCGCAGGCGCGTGCCGAAGGCCGTTTCATGTGGCTGGCGCTGGCGCCCGAGGGCACACGCGCCCGCACCGAGGGCTGGCGCACGGGTTTCTACCGCGTCACCACGCAGGCCGCGGTGCCGCTGGGCCTGATCCGGCTCGACTACGCGCAGCGCAAGATCACCTTCGACAGCTATTGGCGCTGCAGCGGCGTGCTGGCCACCGATTTCGAACTCTTCGCCCGGCGCCTGTCGTCCGGCCGCGGCCTGCGCCGCGAGCAGGCCTCGCCCGTGCGACCCTTGTCCCCGCCGAACGAGAACCGCCCATGATCGACACCGCCGCCGTCCGCACCTACCTGCTGGGCCTGCAGGAGCACATCGTCAGCACGCTGCAGGCCGAAGACGGCAAGACCTTCCTGCGCGACGGCTGGCAGCGCCCGGCCGGCGGCAAGCTGGAAGGCGACGGCCTCTCGCAGCTGGTGGAAGAGGGCGGCCTGCTGGAGCGTGGCGGCTGCAACTTCAGCCACGTCAAGGGCGCCAGCCTGCCGCCGAGTGCCACGCAGCACCGCAGCGAGCTGGCCGGCGCGCCCTTCGAGGCCCTGGGCGTGAGCCTGGTGATGCACCCGCGCAACCCTTACGTGCCCACGGTGCACATGAACGTGCGGCTGCTGGCGGCCTTCCCGGAAGGCAAGCCGGCCGTCACGTGGTTCGGCGGCGGCATGGACCTCACCCCCTACTACGGCTTCGAGGACGATGCGCGCCACTTCCACCGTGTGAACGCCGACGCGCTGGCGCCCTTCGGCGCCGACAAGTACCCGCGCTTCAAGGCCTGGTGCGACGAGTACTTCTTCCTCAAGCACCGCAACGAGCCGCGCGGCGTGGGCGGCGTGTTCTTCGACGACTTCAACGAAGGCAGCTTCGAGGAAGGCTTCGCGATGATGCGCGCCGTGGGCGATGCCTTCATCCCGGCCTACCTGCCCATCGTGCAGCGCCGCCGCGAGACGCCTTACGGCGAGACGCAGCGCGATTTCCAGGCCTACCGGCGCGGCCGCTATGTCGAATTCAACCTCGTGTGGGACCGCGGCACGCACTTCGGCCTGCACGGCGGCGGCCGCACCGAGAGCATCCTGATGAGCATGCCGCCCATCGTGAAGTGGCGCTACGACTGGAAGCCCGAGGCCGGCAGCGAAGAAGCGCGCCTCTACAGCGACTTCCTGCGCCCGCGCGATTGGCTGAACGAATGAAGGCCGAAGGAATGGCGCTGCGTGAATAAACGCGTCGGCCTCTTCGGCGGCACCTTCGACCCCGTGCACCGGGCGCACGTGGCGCTGGCTCATGCTGCGCTGCGCGGCCTGCAGCTCGACGAGGTGCGCTGGGTGCCCACCGGCCACTCGTGGCAGAAGCACCACCGCGCCGCCAGTGCCGAGCACCGCGCGGCCATGGTGCGCCTGGCCATGGGCGACGAGCCGCGCTTCGTGCTCAGCCGCATCGAGATCGACCGCGCCGGCCCGAGCTACACGCTGGACACCGTGCGCGCGCTGCATGCGGCCGAGCCGGGCCACGAGTGGGTGCTGATCATTGGGCAAGACCAATACGCCCGGCTGCACACCTGGCGCGACTGGCCGGTGTTGCTGAGCCTGGTGACGCTGGCCGTGGCCAACCGGCCGGGCACCGACCTCGCGCCTTCACCCGAAGTGCTGGCCCACCCGCACCGCGCCGTGCCGCTGCCGATGCTGGACATCAGCGCCACCGACATCCGCGCCCGCCTCGCTGCGGGGCAGGACATCTCGCAACTGGTGCCGCCCGAAGTGGCGCGCTATATTGAAACCCACGGCCTGTATCAGGCCCTCGCCACCCGCGAGCCCACACCCCCAGGGAGCTGAATCTGGACATCCGCAAGCTGCAACGCGCCATCGTCGACGGTCTGGAAGACGTGAAGGCCCAGCACATCGCCGTCTTCAACACCGAGCACCTGAGCTCCATGTTCGAGCGCGTGATCATCGCGTCGGGCACCAGCAACCGGCAGACCAAGGCCCTGGCCGCCAGCGTGCGCGACAGCGTGCGCGGCCAAGGCTTCCAGGTGATGAGCACCGAGGGCGAGGACAACGGCGAGTGGATCATCGTCGACTGCGGCGCCGCGGTGGCGCACATCATGCAGCCGGCCATCCGCGAGTACTACCACCTCGAGGAGATCTGGGGCGGCAAGGCCGTGAAGATGAAGCTGGGCGCGGTGAAGACCGGCCTGGTGAAGGCCAGCGAGCCCGACGAAGACGAAGCCCCCGCGAAGAAGCCAGCGCGCAAGGCTGGCGGTGCTGCCGCGGCGCCTGCAAAGAAGGCTGCGCCCAAGAAGACCGCGGCCAAGGCCGCACCCGCGAAGGCGTCCAGCGCCCCGCGCAAGGCCGCCAGCAAGACGGCTGGCAAGACGCCGGTGAAGACCATCGTGGCGCCGCAGCCCAAGTCTGCCGCCAAGAAGACGGCGGCCAAGACCGTGGCCAAGAAGGCCGCGAACAAGAGCGCGGCCTACCAGCGCGTGGGCGCCCGCCGCCCCTCGGCCAAGACGGCCGGCGCTGCCGCCGCCCCGGCCGCCCGCAAGGCGCCGGCGCGCAAGAAGAGCGCCTGAGCGCACGCCGCGTTCCTGCGGGCTGAAGCCGGCCGCTGGCCATGAAGCTGCTCGTGGTGGCCGTGGGCCAGCGCCAGCCCGGTTGGGCCGACGAAGCCTGGGGCGATTTCGCCAAGCGCTTTCCGCCCGAGATGCGCCTGGAACTCAAGGCGCTGAAGGCCGAGCCGCGCAGCGGCGGCAAGACGGCCGCGCAATGCATGGCGGCCGAGGCCGCGCGTTTCGAGGCCGCCCTGCCCAAGGGCTGCCGCCGCGTGGTGCTGGACGAACACGGCACGCGCCGCACCACGGCACAGTTGGCCGAGCGCCTGCCCTTGTGGCGCAGCGAAGGGCGCGACGTGGCGCTGCTGATCGGTGGCCCCGACGGCCTGGCACCGGAACTCAAGACCACGGCCGACGAAACCCTGCGGCTGAGCGACCTGACCTTGCCGCACGCCTTTGCGCGTGTGCTGCTGGCCGAGGCGCTGTACCGCGCCTGGACGCTGGCCAGCGGCCACCCCTACCACCGCGAGTGAAGCCGCACGCGGCCCGCTGCGCTTGCGTGCGGCCGTGCCGGGCTTGGCCTGGCCAGCGCCCTGTGGAGAATGGGGCCCATGACACCGCACGATTTCGTCTACCTCGCCTCGCAGAGCCCGCGCCGCGCGCAATTGCTGGACCAACTGGGCGTGAAGCACCGCCCGCTGCTGCCTGATGCCGGTGAAGACGCCGAAGCCCTGGAGGCCGAGCGCACCGGCGAGCTGCCACTGGATTACGTGCAGCGCGTCACCCGCCTGAAGCTAGAGGCCGCGCGCCGGCGGCTGCGCCGCCGCGGCCTGCCGGCAGCGCCCATCCTCTGCGCCGACACCACCGTGGCGGTGGGCCGCCGCATCCTGGGCAAGCCGGCCGATGCGGCCGAGGCCGCCGAGATGCTGCACCTGCTGTCGGGCCGCACGCACCGCGTGATGACCTGCGTGGCGGTGCAGGCCGGCAACCAGGCGCACACGCTGACGCAGGTCTCGCGGGTGCGTTTTGCCGACCTTTCGGAGACCACCATCCGCCGCTACATCGACAGCGGTGAACCGATGGGCAAGGCCGGTGCCTATGCCATCCAGGGCTGCATCGCGGCCTGGATCGCGCACATCGAGGGCAGCCACAGCGGCATCATGGGCCTGCCGCTGTTCGAAACCACCCAACTGCTGGCGCGCGCACGCGTGCGGCTGGAACTCTGAACCGTCATGGCCACGCAAGACATCCTGATCAACTGGAGCCCGCAGGAAACGCGCGTGGCCGTGGTGGAAAACGGCGCCGTGCAGGAACTGCACATCGAGCGCACGCTCGAGCGCGGGCAGGTGGGCAACGTCTACCTGGGCAAGGTGGTGCGCGTGCTGCCGGGCATGCAGAGCGCCTTCATCGACATCGGCCTGGAGCGCGCGGCCTTCCTGCACGTGGCCGACCTGCTCGGTGGCCCGCCGCGCCACGAGGGCCGCAACGACGCCGCGCTGGTGCCCATCGAGAAGCAGGTCTTCGAGGGCCAGACGCTGACGGTGCAGGTCATCAAGGACGCCATCGGCACCAAGGGCGCGCGCCTGTCCACGCAGATCAGCATCGCCGGGCGCATGCTGGTCTTCCTGCCGCACGACAAGCACATCGGCATCAGCCAGAAGATCGGCAGCCACGAACTGCGCGAAGCCCTGCGCGCGCGCATGCAGGCGCTGGCGGGCGAGGGCGGGGGCGGCTTCATCCTGCGCACCAACGCCGAAGAGGCCACCGATGCCGAGCTGGCGGACGACATCGCCTACCTGCGGCGGGCCTGGGCGCTGATCCGCGAACGCAGCCAGAAGCTGCCGCCGGGCAGCCTGCTGCACCAGGACCTGAGCCTGGCCGAACGCGTGCTGCGCGACCTGGCCAACGAACACACGCACAGCATCCGCATCGACAGCAAGCTGCAGCGCGAGGCGCTGCACCGCTTCGGCGAAACCTACATGCCCGGCGCTGTGAACAAGCTCGAGCACTACAAGGGCGAGCGGCCGATCTTCGACCTCTTCGGCATCGAGGAGGAGATCGCGCGCGCCCTGGCGCGGCGCGTGGAGCTCAAGAGCGGCGGCTACCTCATCGTCGACCAGACCGAGGCGCTGACCACCATCGACGTGAACACCGGCGGCTTCGTCGGCGCGCGCAACTTCGACGACACCATCTTCAAGACCAACCTCGAGGCCGCCGGCGCCATCGCGCGGCAGCTGCGGCTGCGCAACCTGGGCGGCATCATCATCGCCGACTTCATCGACATGACGCGGCCCGAGCACCAGGAGGCGGTGCTGGCCGAGCTGCGCAAGCAGCTCGCCCGCGACCGCACGCGCACCACGGTGAGCGGCTTCACGCAGCTGGGCCTGGTGGAGATGACGCGCAAGCGCACCCGCGAAAGCCTGGCGCACATGCTGTGCGAGCCCTGCCCCACCTGCCAGGGCCGCGGCCAGGTGAAGACGGCGCGCAGCGTGTGTTACGACATCCTGCGCGAGATCCTGCGCGAGGCGCGGCAGTTCGCGCCCAAGGAGTTCCGCGTCATCGCCTCGGCGGCGGTGGTGGAGATGCTGCTGGACGAAGAGAGCGTGCACCTGGCCGGGCTGAGCGAATTCATCGGCAAGCCGATCTCGCTGAGCGCCGAGCCGACGATGAACCCCGAGCAGTACGACATCGTGTTGATGTAGCCGCGGCGCACGCCGGCCTGCCAACGCTCCCCGATGACCCCTTCGCTGCCCGACACGCTGCGCCAGAAGCAGCGCTGGCTCACGCCCGAGTCCCTGAACCTGGCGCCCGACCTGGCCGGCCAGCCCCTGGGCACGCCCTGGCGCCGTGCGCTGGCGATGGGGGTGGACCTGGCGGTGGTGGGCCTGCTCACCGGCGTCAGCGGGGCCTGGCTGTGGGCGGGCCTGGCGCTGGTGCTGCTGCAGTTGCGCAACCGGCCTCGCTTCGCCCCGGCCAGCCGGCGCCAGTGGGTGGGCTGGGTGGCGGCGGCCTTCATCGCCTGGCTGGCGCTGGAAGAGGCGGGCAACCAGTGGCGTGAATGGCGCGAGCCCACCGCAGCCGCGGCGGTGCAGGCAGCTGCAGCGCCTGACGATGACGAGCCTGACAGCGCAGCCACGGCGGCTTGGGCGGCCGCTTCAGCAGCCGCCAGCGGGCCGGCTCTGGCCGCGAGTGCCGCGGCGTCTTCGGCCAGCGCCCCCACCGATGCCGAACGCATCGCCAGCCTGCAGGCGCGCCTGCAGGCCGCCGAAAAAGAGGCCCGCGACGCCCAGCGCGCGCTGGCCGAACGCCCCACCGGGCTGCGCGAGCAGGTCTCGCACTTCCTGGACGAACTCGGTGCGGGTCTGGGCTGGGGCATCGTCTACTTCTCGCTGCTGCCGGCGTGGTGGGGCGGGCAGACGGTGGGCAAGAAGCTGCTGCGCCTGCGCGTGGTGGAGCTCACCGGCAAGCCCATCACCGTGATGCGCTCGCTCAAGCGCTACGGCGGCTATGCGGCCGGGCTGGCCACGGGCGGGCTGGGCTTCCTGCAGGTGCTTTGGGACCCCAACCACCAAGGCCTGCACGACAAGGCCGCGCACACCGCGGTGCTCGATCTGCGCCCCGGCCGCGAGCCTGCACCCCTGCCGGTCGCGAAGCCGACCGAGCCCGAGGGCGCCGCGCCCGCCGCGCAGACCCGGGCCTGAAGGCGCCGCCGTGGATCCGAACACCACCGTCACCCTGCTGGCACTGAACCTGTTGTGCGTGGGTGGCCTGCTGCTCCTGATTGCAGGGCGCATGCCCGACCCAGCGGGGCTGCGCGATTTCGGCACCGGGGCGCTGGTCTTCGGCTTCAGCTATCTGCTGCGCCTGCAACTCGGCTTGGGCTCGGGCTCGGCGCTGGGGCTGCTGCCGGATGTCGGCATGATCTTCGCGACGCTCAGCTTCGCCAACGGGCTGCGCCAGTTCACAGGGCGCGCCCCTCTGGGCCGGGGTCGTCTGGCCGCCGTGGTGGCGGTTTATGCCGCAGTGGCGCTGGGTGCCCTGCTGCTGGCCGGTGGGGTGGGGCGCCATGTGGTGCTGAACCTGGCGCTGGGCCTGGGTTACGTGCTGCTGGGCCTGGTGGCGCTGCGGGCGACCCGCCGCGAGGTGCCGCTGCTGCGCACGCCACTGCGCCTGCTGGCCGGCCTGGTGGGGGTGCTGGGGCTGGTGACGGCCGCGCGTGGGCTGGTGATCCTGGCGCTGGGGCTGACGGCGGTGTTCGAAGGTGCGCTGGCCCAGGCCTACTACGGCTACAGCGTGGCCGTGACGGTGCTGCTGTGCCCCACGCTGCTGTGGATGGTGTTCCTGCGCCTGAACATGCGGCTGGGCGAACTCGCCACGCACGACGCGCTGACTGGCGCGCTCAACCGTCGTGGACTCGACGAGGGCCTGCTGCGCCTGCACGCGCAGCGCCCGTCGCCGCTGCTGGTGGCCATGCTGGTGGACATCGACCACTTCAAGCAAGTCAACGACCAGCAGGGCCACGCCACGGGTGATGTGGTGCTGCGCGACATCGCCAAGACACTGGCCGAGGGCGTGCGCGGCGGTGACCTCGTGGCGCGCTGGGGCGGTGAAGAGTTTCTCGTCGTCGGCCAGGCCGGCGAGCCTGGGGCGGTGCAGGCTCTGGCCGAAAGGCTGCGCGCCCGGGTGCAATCCGCGGGCCTTGGCGAGCAGGGAACGCTGGCCTGTACGGTGAGCATCGGCGTCTCGGCGCCCTTCGCCGGGCCCGATGCTTGGGCCGCGGCCCTGCGCGCGGCCGATGCCGCGCTCTACGAGGCCAAACGCGCGGGGCGCAACCGCGTGGTCTTCGCCCCGGGCCTCACCGCCAGCTGACGCGGCCGGGCCTCCACGTTTGCCGCAGCTTGTGGCCGCTGGGTGGCCTGCCTAGACTGCCGCGCACGATGCAAGCCGCCCTCAACGAACGCCTCACCCGCATCGGCCCCGGCACGCCCTGTGGAGAGCTGATGCGCCGCTACTGGCAGCCCGTGGCGCTGCTCGACGAGTTCGACCCCGCGCTCGACCCGCGCATGGCCGTGCGCCCGCTGAAGGCCGTGCGCCTGCTCGGGCAAGACCTGGTGCTCTTCCGCGACGAGGCCGGGCGCTGGGGCCTGCTCGACCGCGACTGCCCGCACCGCGGTGCCGACCTCGCCTATGCGCGCCACGAGGGCGACGGCCTCCGCTGCCCCTTCCACGGCTGGAAGTTCGACGCCAGCGGCCGCTGCCTGGAAACGCCCGCCGAGCCGCCGGTGAACGGCCAGCCCAGCACACTGTGCCAGCGCGTGCGCCAGCGCAGCTACCCGCTGCGCCAGGTGGCCGGCGTGCTCTTCGCCTACTTGGGGCCCGAAGACCAGCCGCTGCCCGCGCTGCCGGCCTTCGATGCCTTCACCGCACCGGCCTCGCACCGCTTCGCCTTCAAGGGCCTGTGGCACGCCAACTGGCTGCAGGCCTTCGAAGTGGGCATCGACCCCGCGCACCCGAGCTTCCTGCACCGCTACCTGGAAGACGAAGACGCCGACCCGGCGCGCGCCTACGGCCGCCAGTTCCGCGCCGCCAGCGCCGGCGAGGTGGCCGGCGAACGCTGGCCCATGACGCGCGTGATGCGTGAGTTCTGCAGCCCCGAGATCCAGCACGCCGAGGTGGCCCCCGGCCTCACGCGGCTGACGGCGCTGCGGCGCCTGAACGACGAGCTCACGCACGTGCGCGTGACGCACGCCGCCTTCCCGCACACCTTCGTCATCCCCTTGAGCGAAACGCTCACCATCACGCAGCTGCACGTGCCGGTGGACGACACCCACACCTACTGGTACAGCTTCTTCACCAGCTTTGCCGGCCCGCTGGACCAGGCCACCATGCGCGCGCAGCGCCTGGCGCACATCAGCCTGCCCGACTACGTGCCCAAGAACGGCCGCCACAACCAGTGGAACTTCAACCCCGAAGAGCAGCGCTCGCGCACCTACCTCGGCATGGGCGAAGAAGACATCAACCTGCACGACCAATGGGCCGTGGAGAGCATGGGCCCGATCCAGGACCGCACGCGCGAGCACCTGGGCACGAGCGACAAGGTGATCATGGCGAACCGGCGCACCTTGATGAAGGCCATCGACACTGTGGAAGCCGGCGGCACGCCGCCGATGGTGCTGGCGGCCGAGCAGGCCGCGGGGCTGCAAGGCCCCGACACCATCGACTGCATCGCGCCCACCGAAGGCTGGGCCGCGCATTGGCAGGCTGCCGCGGCAGCCAAGCGGGCCGGGGCGGCTTGGCTGGCGGATGCGACCGCTGCGGCCGCCGAACAGCAGCCCGCATGAGCCTCGCCCAGCGTTGCGGCGCGCACGGCCCGGCGCGCGAGGCGGCCTGCGCCAGCGTGCTGCAGCAGGTGCGCGATGCGGGCCTGCAGCAGGTGCGCGTGGCCTGGGCCGACCTGCAGGGCCAGCACCGCTGCAAGACCCTGCCGGTGGCCGGTGCCGATGGCCAAGCCGCGCTGGCCGCGGCGCTGCAGGGTGGCATCGGCATGGTCAGCACCTTGCTGCTGAAGGACAGCAGCGACCGCACCGCGCTGCCGGTGTTCGAGGCCGGCGCGCTGGCCGCCGTGCCCGGCCTGGCGGGCTACGGCGCGGCCAACAACGTGCTGTTGCTGCCGGCGCCCGAGAGCTTCACCGTGCTGCCCTGGGCGCCGCAGGTGGGCTGGCTGCGGGCCGAGCCCTGGTGGCCCGACGGCCGCCCCGTGGCTGCCGACCCGCGGCGCGTGCTGCAGCAGGCGCTGGCCGAGTTGGCGGCTTTCGAGGGCAGGGGCTGCACGCTGCGCTGCGGGTTGGAGCTGGAGTTCCATGTCCACCGCATGACCGACGACAGCCTCACGGCTGACGGCCCGTCCGCCGGCGCCTGGCCGGCCGAAGCGCCCGCGCTGCGCCACACCCACCCGGGCTGGCAGCTGCTGAGCGAAGCGCACACCGACGCCTGCGACGAGGTGCTGCAGACCGTGCAGCGCACCGCACTCGGCCTGGGCCTGCCGCTGCGTTCGCTGGAAATCGAGATGGGCCCGAGCCAGTTCGAGGCCGTCTTCGCACCCACCGATGCGCTCACCGCGGCCGACCAGGCCCTGGCCTTTCGCAACGGCCTGCGCCAGGCGCTGCGGCGCGTTGGCTACCACGCCAGTTTCGCCTGCAAGCCGCCGCTGGCCGGCAGCGTGGGCAGCGGCTGGCACCTGCATCAGTCGCTGGTGGACGCACAAGGCCGCAACGCCTTCATGCCGCTGGCAGGCGGGCGCGCCGAACGGCCGGCCCACGACGCCCAGCGCTGGCTCTCGGCCACCGGCGCGCACTGGCTGGCCGGGCTGCTGGCGCACGTACGCGGCCTCACGGCGCTGTGTGCGCCCAGCATCCCGGCCTATGCGCGCTACCAGGGCGGCGTGATGGCGCCGCGCGCGGCGGTCTGGGGCCGCGACAACCGCGGCGCGATGCTGCGCGTGGTGGGCAACGACGCCGCCGACGAGACCGACACCGCCACGCGCGTCGAGAACCGCCTGGCCGAGCCCTTGGCCAACCCCTACCTCATGCTGGCCGGGCAGGTGTTCGCCGGCCTGCACGGCCTGCGCATCGCACTGCCAGCCCCGGCCGGCAGTGAGGCGCCCTACGACCCCGCGCACCCTGCGCTGCCGGCCACGCTCGACGAAGCCCTCGTGGCGTTGGAAGCCGACCCTGTGCTGATGCAGGGCCTGGGCGCGCCCATGGCCGCGGTCTACGCCGCGGTGCGCCGGCAGGAACTGGCGCGCCATGCGGCTGCTACGGACAAGACCGAGTGGGAACGCAGGGAATACTTCGCCAGATCCTGAGGCCGTCAACGGGCCCACAACAACGACATGACCAAGATCCAACTCCACTTGCAGGACAAGGACGGGACCCTGCACACCGTGCAGGCCCGCGTGGGCCGCAGCCTGATGCACGCGGCCGTCGACTCCGGGCTCGACGGCATGGCGGCCGACTGCGGCGGCAGCCTCAGCTGCGCCACCTGCCACGTCATCGTGGCGCCGGCCTGGGCCGAGCAGTTGCCCGAGCCCGCCGCCGATGAACTGGCGATGCTGGAGATGACTGCCGCCCCGCTGGAGCCGGGCAGCCGGCTGTCGTGCCAGATCCGCCTGAGCACCGCGCTCGACGGGCTGCAAGCCCGCATGCCCGCCACCCAGTACTGACCCCCCCCGAAAGCCGCCGCCCCATGCGTTTGCTCTCCACCCTGGCGCGGCTGTGTGCCGTGCTGGCCGGTGTGCTGCTGACGGTCATCACGCTGATGACCTGCGCCAGCCTCATCGGCCGCAACACCACCGGCTGGACGCTGGTGGGCGACTTCGAACTCAGCGGCGCCGCGGCGGGCGCGGCCATCGCGCTGTTCATGCCCTGGTGCCAGGTGCGGCGCGGGCACATCCTGGTGGACTTCTTCACCTCGCGCGCCAGCGCCGCCACGCAGAGCGCGCTGGACCGCGTTGGTGCGCTGCTGCTGGGCCTTGTGATGGCGCTGCTGGCCTGGCGCACCACGCTGGGCGGGCTGAACGCGTGGAACACGCAGTCGACCACGATGATGATGGGCCTGCCCGAGTGGATCGTCTACGCCGGCATGGTGCCGCCGCTGGCGCTGACGGCGCTGATCGCGCTGCTGCAGGCGCTGCGCGGCTTTGACGAGGAAGGGGCTGTGGCATGAGCCCCATCACCCTGGCCTTGATGATCTTCGCGGTGATGCTGGTGCTGATGGCGCTGCGCACGCCCATCGCCATTGCGATGTTCGCCGCCGGCTGCACCGGCTATGTGCTGCAGGCCGGCTGGCTGCCGCTGGCGAACTTCCTCAACACGCAGGCCTTCGCGCGTTTCGCGAGCTACGACCTGAGCGTGATCCCGCTCTTCATCCTGATGGGCAACTTCGCCACGCAGGGTGGCCTTTCGCGGGCGCTGTTCCAGTTCGCGGCGGCGGTGATGGCCCGTTTCAAGGGCGGGCTGGCCATGGCTTCCGTGCTGGCCTGCGGGGCCTTCGGCGCCATCTGCGGCAGCAGCGTGGCCACGGCGGCCACCATCACGCAGGTGGCGCTGCCCGAGATGCGCCGGCATGGCTACAGCGGGCGCCTGTCCACCGGCGCGCTGGCCGCCGGCGGCACGCTGGGCATCCTGATCCCGCCCTCGGTGCCGCTGGTCATCTACGCCATCCTCACCGAGCAGAATATCGCCAAGCTCTTCGCCGCAGCCATGGTGCCGGGGCTGATCGCGGTGCTGGGCTACCTCATCGCCATCGCGGTGTACGTGCGCCTGGTGCCGGGCCACGCGCCCGAGCATGAAGAGGTGCCCAAGCTCACGCTGCAGGCGCTGTCGGGCATCGTGCCCATCGCGCTGGTCTTCCTCATCGTCTTCGGCGGCATCTACAGCGGCAAGTTCACGCCCACCGAAGGTGCGGCCGTGGGCGCGGCGGCCACCTTCGTGGCGGCGCTGCTCAAGCGTGAGATCACCTGGGCCGGCTTCAAGCAGTGTTTCCTGGCCACGGCCGAGACCTCGGCCATGATCTTCATGATCTTCCTGGGTGCCGACCTGATGAACTCGGCACTGGCGCTCACGCAGGTGCCCGGCCAACTGGCCGGCGTGGTGCAGGGCTGGGGCCTGCCGCCGCTGGCCGTGGTGGGCGCCATCCTGCTCTTCTACGTGGTGCTGGGTGCGGTGATGGACGAGCTGAGCATGATCCTGCTCACCATCCCCATCTTCTTCCCGGTGGTGATGGGCCTGGATTTCGGCCTGCCGCGCGAGAGCGTGGCGCTGTGGTTCGGCATCATGGTGCTGATGACGGTGGGCTTCGGCATGCTGGCGCCGCCGGTGGGCTTGAACGTCTACGTCGTCAACGGCATGGCGCGCGACGTGCCCATCGCCGAAAGCTACAAGGGCGTGATGCCCTTCCTGCTGAGCGACACCGTGCGAACGCTGCTGCTGCTGTTCTTCCCGCCGCTCAGCCTCTGGCTGGTGAAGTACGTGGGCTAGGGCCGGGCGACCCGCCGATCCTCCCGACGCATGACGCGCCACCGAGGTGGGCGGTATCCACGGCGCGGGCGCTGGCCGACAATTTGCACGCGGTTACACCATCGCAGCACCCTCAGGAAATCCCCATGATCAAGCACGTCCGCCCGCTCGCCCGAGCCGCCACGCTGGGCCTGGCAGCCCTCGCCCTGGCGCCGCTGGCCTCCGCGGCGATCGTCACCGGCAACTGGGACCCCAAGCTCCCCTCGTCGTTCGGCAACTACGGCTGGACGGCCACCGTGAACGTCAGCGTCGACCCGGCCTGCGCTGTCGGCACGCAAGCGCTGACCATCGTCAACCTGCTGGGTTTCAGTTTCGGCTGCAACACCGCGACGCCCACCACGGCGTTCCGCATCCTCAGCGCTGAAGTCGGCATCTACAACTACAGCACGAACGTCATCGTCGACGTGCTGCGCTTCAACCGCAATTCCTTCGGCGAATTCATCGTCGGCGAGCTCCAGCTGGGGCCGAACGGCTCCATCATGTCCCTGGTGACCCCGGCCGATTCAGACATCCAGGGCAGCAGCATCGTGTTTGCCGACGGCTTCCGGTACGACTTCAGGCTCGACCTGCCCGGCGCCGATCCGAAGCTCAAGTACCGCCGGGACAACGCCTCTTTCCTCACGCCCTTCACCACCGCCACCGAGCCTGTCACCGAACGGCGCTTCGTCGTCGACACCACCTCGACCGCAGCGCAGGTGGTGGCGGCCACCCGCCTGGAGATCGGCCAGACCATCTTCGCGGTGCCGGAGCCTGGCTCGCTGGCCCTGGCGCTGCTGGCCCTGGGTGCGGCCGGTGTGGCGGCACGCCGTCGCATCGGGTTGCCGCGCGCGCTGCCGGCGGCCTGAAACTGGCCTGGCGCCGCTCCGGCGCCTGTCTCACACGGGCGCAGCGGCCTCTGCCGGCGCCAGGGCGAGCCGCGCGGCGGCTTCCAGGCCCAGGTCGTGCGCGGCTTCCCACAGCGCCGTCCACTGGCTGTCATCGGCCAGCTGTGCGCGCAAGGCGTCTCTCTCGGGGGCCCAGGCCGCCGTTTCTTCGGCGGGCAGGGCCGCGCCGATCAAGGCCAGCCCGCTTTCAGCCGCCGACATCAGGCGTACCGCCAGCGCCGTGGCCCCGCTGCGCGCCTGCCATTGCGCCAGGTCGCGCAAGCACCACAGGGCCTCCAGGCGGCGGCCTGCGGCGATGAAGGCCTGCAGCGCCAGCGCCAGGGCAGGCTGCGCTTCTTCCAGCGCACCGGCGCGCAGCGCCAGCCGTCCCTGCCACCAGTGCGCCGAGGCTTCGCCCTGCCGGTCCCCCGAGGCCTCGCACACCGCCTGAGAACGCGCGAAGCGCTGCGCGGCCTCCAGGGGCTGGCCTTGCTGCAAGGCCAGTTGGCCCAGCACGAGCTCACACTCGGCTTCCACTTCCTGGTGGCTGATGCGCCGGGCCAGACTCAGGCCCTCCTGCAGGTGCTGGCGAGCGGCTTCGGCATGGGCCAGCCGCAGGTGGAACTGCCCCAGGTGCAGCAGTGCCACCGCCTGGCCCACCTCATGGCCGCTGCGCCGGAACAAGGCCAGCGCTTCCTGCTCGCCAGCCAGCGCACCGGGCGCATCGCCGCGGCCGAAACGTGCCAGCGCCAGCGTCGACAAGGTGGCCGCGATCTCGGTCTCTGCGCCGAGTTCGCGCCGCAGGGCCAGGCAGGTCTCGAGCATGCTTTCGGCCTCGGCGTAGTCGCTCTGGCTGGCCGCCAGCGCCGCGCCGACGTACAGCGCGTGGGCCTGCGCCATCGGCGAGGCCTGCACGTCGGGCAAGGCCAGTGCGGCGCGCACGGCGGCGCGGCCCTCGGAGAGGTAGCCGCGCAGGGTCCAGAAACCCTGCATGGCCACGGCGATCTTCACCGCGATGAAGGCGTCCACGCCGCCGGCCAGGGCGAGCGCCAGCGCCGCGCGGGTGTTGTCCAGCTCGGTTTCCATGCGGCGCACCCACTCGGCCTGCTCGGGGCCTTGCAGGCCGCGGTTGGTGCTCTTGGCCAGCGAGAAGTAGAACTCGCAGTGCCGTGCCGCCACTGCGGCAGAACCGCCGGCCTGCTGCAGCTTCTCGCGCGCGTAGTCGCTGATGGTTTCCAGCATGCGGTAGCGCGGCGGCTCGCTGCGCTCGTCGTTCATCACGAGCGATTTCTCCACCAGCGAGCCCAGCAGGTCCAGCACGTCCAGGCTGTCGATGGGCTCGATGCCGCACACCTGCTCGGCAGATTCCAGGTCGAAGCCGCCGCGGAAGACCGACAGGCGCTGCAGCAGGCACTGCTCGCGTTCGTCGAGGATGTCGTAGCTCCAGTCCACGAGCGCGCGCAGGGTCTGCTGGCGTTCCTGCAGCACGCGGCTGCCGCCCGTGAGCAGGCGGTAGCGGTCGTTCAGGCGCAGGTTGATGTCGGCCACGCTGAGCGAGCGCACGCGCGCCGCAGCCAGTTCCAGCGCCAGCGGTATGCCTTCCAGGCGCGCCACCAGCTCGGCCACTGCCGGTGCCTCGCGTTCGCTCAGCGTGAAGGCCGGCTTGTGCTGCTGCGCGCGTTCGACGAAGAGCCGCACCGCGGTGAGCCTGGCGAGCTGCTCGACACTGTCGCCGCGCTGCGGCACCGGCAGCGGCAGGATGGGGTAGGCCTGTTCGCCCGGCACGTGCAGCGCCTCGCGGCTGCTGGTGATCAGGCGCACCTCGGGCGCGGCCTTCATCAGCGCGGCTACCATGGTGGCGCAGGCCTGCACCACCTGTTCGCAGTTGTCCACCACCAGCAGCGCGCGGTGGCCGCGCAGGTGGGCGCAGACGCTTTGCAGCAAGGGGCGGCCGGGCTCTTCGCGAACGCCCAGCACCTGCGCGAGCTCGCCCACCACCAGCGCTGCGTCGCGGATGGGCGCGAGGTCGATGAACCACACGCCGTCAGGGAACTGCGCCATCAGCTCGCCCGCCACCTGCAGCGAGAGCCGCGTCTTGCCCAGCCCGCCCATGCCCAGCAGCGTGACCAGCCGCGACTTCGACATCAGCGCGCGCAGCTCGGCGCGCTCGCGTTCGCGGCCGATGAAGGAGGTGGCCTGCAGCGGCAGGTTGTTGGCGATCTCGCGCACCGGGCGCCACTGCCCCTGCACCTGCACCACGCGCCAGGCCTTCTCGGCATCGGGCGGGCAGGGCATGGGGCGTTCGGCACTGCCGATCTCGAACAGCTCCACCGGCTCGCTCACGCCCTTGAGCAGCCAGTGCCCGTGCGAGACGCTGCGCCAGCCGGCGGGCAGCGCGCCCAAGGCGGCCATCGCCTCGGGCGTGAGCAGCGTCTGCCCGCCGCCGGCCACCGAGACCACGCGCGCCGCGATGGGCTTGGCCAGGCCGTCCACCTCCAGGGGCTTGGCGCCGCGGGCCACGTCGTCGGGCAGGTTTTCGCGCAGCACCACCGGGCCCACGTGCAAGCCGGCCCGCGCGTGCAGCGGCGTGCTCAGCCGCTGCAGCGCCTGGTGGTAGGCCGCGGCGTAGGCCACGGCGTCGGCCGCCTGCTCGAACATCAGCAGCATGCCGTCGGTCTTGTCGATCTCGCGCCCGCGGTGCGCAGGCAGCAGATCGCGCGCGCAGCGGTCGTGGGCTTCCCAGAGCCGGGCCACGGCTTCGTCACCGATGCGTTCGGTCAGCTCGGTGCTGCCGACGACGTCGGTGATCAGCAAGGCGCGGACTTCAGACATCGGTCTCCAGGAGCAGGGTGGTGGAACGCGGCGCACACCGGTGGCGCGCCCAGCCAAACCCGCGAGTCTAGAGGCGCCCGGCAGCCCTCGCATGGGCCCTTGGGCGCAGGGGTCCGCAGCGCCCGTCTCAGCCTTCCAGCACTTCCACCTCGCCAGTGAGGCGCGCCGTGGTGGCTGCGGCGCTGCGCAGCAGGCCCTTGAAGATGCGCAGGGCCAGGGCCGGGTGTTCCTGCTCGGCCAGGCGCAGCGCAGCCACCGAGAGCACGGCGCACTCCACCTCCACGTCGGCGCGCACGTCGGCGCCGCGCACCGCGGCGTCGAGCAGCGCCGCTTCGCCGAAGCTGGCGCCCGCGCTCAGCGTCGACAAGCGCTGGCTGCCGCCCTTGGGCAGGCCGATGAGCACGCTCACCTCGCCGCGCAAAAGCAGGTACAGGCTGTCGGCGGCATCGCCGCGGCGCAGCACCCAGCTGCCCGGCTCCCAGGTCTGACGCGGTGCATGGGCTTCCAGCCACGCAAGATCACGGTCAGGCGCCCCGGCGCACAAAGGGTGCGCCGAGAGCGGCATCGGCTCGGTGCGCGGGCGGGCGGGGGTGTGGCGTTCGAGCAGCCGGCGTTCGCACCATTCCAGGCCCAGGTCGAGCTGTGGCTGGAAGAGCACGGCCGTCTGGTGGCGCGGGTGCACCTCGGCCTGGAAGTCGTCTTGCAGGTCGCCGCGCCGCACGCGGCTGAGCACCACCTCCTGGCCGCGCGCGGCGCAGGTGTTCACCAGGGCGGCCAGCAGCCGTGTGGCGGCGGGGTCGATACCGGTGACGCGGCGGAAATCGAGCATCACCAGCGCCAGCGTGTCGCCAGCCTGTTCCACCTCGCGCAGCACCGGTTCCAGTGTGGAGAAACGCAGGTCGCCCTGCAGCTCCAGCACCTGCGCGGTGTGGCCGTGTTCGGCCAGGCGCTGGCGTTCCTCGGCCGTGCGCTGGCGCTTGGAGCGCATCTGCGCCAGCGTGTAGCGTGTGCGCACGGTGCTGGCCACCAGCCGCGGCGGCCGCAGGAAGTGCAGCCCGAGGTCGCGCGAGAGCGCTTCGCACACCTTCACGCCGCGCACGCTGTTGCCGCGTTCGTCGAGCAGCGGCGAGAACACGCCGATGCCCAGCTGCCCCGGCAGCACGGCCATGATGCCGCCGCCCACGCCGCTCTTGGCCGGCAGGCCGACGCGGTAGACCCACTCGCCGGTGAAGTCGTAGACGCCGCAGGTCGTCATCACGCTGAGGATGGGGCCCACCAGTTCCGCCTGCACCGCGCGTTCGCCGGTGGCCGGGTTCACGCCGCCGTTGGCCAGCGTGGCGGCCATCATGGCCAGCGCGTGCGCGTCCACCAGCAGCGAGCACTGGCGGAAGTACAGATCCAGCGTGGCTTCGGGGTCGGTGTCGAGGATGCCGAAGCTGCGCAGCAGGTGGCCGATGGCGCGGTTGCGGTGGCCGGTGTCGCGCTCGCTCTCGAACACCGCCTCGTCGATGGCCAGCGGCCGCCCGGCGTAGCGCGACAGCGCCGAGACGATGCGCGCCAGCCGCTCCTGCGGCCCCGCCCCGCCCACCAGCGAGGTGGCGGCGATGGCGCCGGCGTTGATCATCGGGTTCAGCGGCCGGCCGGTGCCGGGCTCCAGGCTGATGCTGTTGAAGGCTTCGCCCGAGGGCTCCACGCCCACCGTGCGGCGCACGCGCTCGGCACCCGCGTCTTCCAGCGCCACGCCGTAGACCAGCGCCTTGCTCACGCTCTGCATCGTGAAGGGCTGGCGGCTGTCGCCCACCTCGTAGACCTGGCCGTCCACGGTGGTGATGACGATGCCGAACCAGGCCGGGTCGGCCTTGGCGAGTTCGGGGATGTAGCTGGCGGCCTGGCCCGAGAACTCGGCGCTCAGCGTGCGGTGCAGCTTCTGCAGGTAGGCCTGGATGGGGAAGGTCGGGGCCTCGGGGCGCGGGGGGCTCATGCCCGGTTGGTATGCAAGCTTCGTGCGCGCGGGCGCCTCAAGGCGGGGCGGGATGCGGTCAACCGCCGTGCGCGAGGCCTGCACCCTGGGGCGGTCTTGCACCACTGCGGTGCCTTCGGGGCCTCGGGGCGCCGCATGCGGCCGTGCCTGCCGGTTTTCATCGAACTGTCACGCAAGCCGCGCACGATGAAAAGTTTTGCGGATTTCGCTCTCTACTCCGCCCCGCCTCTTGCCCGCCGACACCACCACCGCCGCACCCGGCCGCCGCCCTCAGGCCGCGCGGCTGCTGGCGGCCGTGCTGACCCATGCGCCCGAAAACGCGGCCTACGGCTTGATGGCCTTCGCGCCACTGGGGGTGGCCTTCGGGCCGGTGGCGATGTCGCTGGCGCTGCTGGCCGCCGTGGCAGCCAACGCCCTGGCTTCGATGCTGGGTGGCGGGCACCTGGTGGGCGGGCCGCGCGCCGCCCTGGCGCTTCTGACGGCGGCGCTGATCCAGTCGTTGCTGCCGCTGTGGCAGAGCGGGCAGGCTGCCACCGACACCGCGCTGATCCTGGCCCTCGTGGCCGCAGGTGTGGCGCTGGCCGGTCTGCTGCAGGTGGGCTACGGTCTGCTGCGCCTGGGCAGCCTGGTGAAGTACATGCCGTACCCGGTGCGCCTGGGCCTGACCAGCGGCATCGGTCTGCTGCTGGCGCTGAGCGCGTGGCCGCTGATGACCGGCATGGGCCTGGCCGCCCCAGGCGGTGGCGCGGTACCGGCGCTGCCTCACTTCCAGCCCTGGACCCTGGCCGTCGGCGCCCTGGCGGCCGGCATCACGGGCTTGGCCGCGTGGCGCCGCTGGCCGGTGCCTGCTTTGCTGGCGGGCCTGCTGGCGGGCGTGGTGCTGTATGGCCTGCTGCATCTTTTCTGGCCGTCGATGGCGCTGGGCTCCTTGGCCGGTGCACCCAGCCTGAGCTGGGGTGCCGTGCAGTTCTGGCTGGGTGGGTTGGCGCTGCCCGCCGACCCCTTGCCCTGGATGGCGACGGCCGAGTTGCTGTTCGGCTACGCGCTCACCGTGTCGGCGCTGGCCAGCCTGGACACCCTGCTGGCGACTTCGCTCGTCGACGGCCAGCGCCGTGTCTGGCGCGACGCCGACCGCGAGCTCGTCGCGCAGGGCCTGGGCCAACTGGCGGGCGCAGCGGCGGGTGCGCAGCCGTCCTCGCCCTCGGTGCCGCGCTCGCTCAGCCTGCTGGGCGAGGCGGCCCCGGGTGCAAGCTCGGGCCGCATGGGAGTGCTGGCCTACGCGCTTGTGATGCTGGGCGCGGCGCTGGCGGCGCCCTGGGTGCTGGCCTTCCTGCCGCTCAGCGCCTTGGGCGGTGTGCTCTTCGGCCAGGGGCTGGCCATGGTGGCGCCGGCCCTGCTGACAACCCCCTGGCGGCTGGGCCGCCAGGCCTTGCGCCGGCGCAGCGTTGTCACGGCAGGCCCGGCCGAGACGGCGCCGCAGGCGCTCCTGTGGGGGCACTGGGTGGTGGCGCTGGCGGTGGCACTGGCCGCGCTGCTGCTCGGTGTGGGGCCGGCGCTGCTGATCGGCGCTGCGCTCGCGGTGCTGCTCTTCGTACGCGCCAACCTGCGCGACGTGGTGCGTGGCGTGTGGCGCGGCAACGAAAGGCAATCACTGAAGGTACGGCCAGCCGCGCACATTCAGGCGCTGCGGGCGCAAGGCGCACGCATCGCGCTGATGGAGTTGGAGGGCCCCCTCTTCTTCGGCACCGCCGACGCGCTGCGCACGCGGCTTCACGGGCTGAGCGTTGACACCGAGCGTGTGGTGCTGGACCTGCGCCGCGTGCACGAGGTCGATGTCACCGGTGCCCGCATCCTCTACGAATGCACGCAAGACTGGGCGGCCGCCGGCAAGCGCCTCATCCTGGCCGAGTGGGACGCCACCGATCCGCGCCGCCAGGCGCTGCAGGCCGTGGCTGACGCACGGGCGCGCTCGTCCCTGCACTTCGAAGAGCAGGCTGACCGTGCACTGGAGCGCGCCGAAGACGAACTGCTGGCGCAGCTGGGCACGGTGCCGTCAGGCGCGCAGGCCTTGCAACTGCAGGCCACTGCGCTGGCGCGCGGCCTCGATGCGGAAGAGATCGCCTGCCTGCAGGCCGCCACCACCGAAGTGCGTTTCAGACAGGGGGAGTGGCTGTTCCGCCGCGGCGAGGCCGGCGACGCCATCTACCTCAGCCTGGCCGGCGACATCGGCCTGCACGTGCCCGGCGGCACGCGCCGGCTGGCCTCGCTGGCGCCGGGCGTGAGTCTGGGCGAGATCGCGGTGTTGGGCCAGGGACATCGCACGGTTGATGCCATCGCCGAGACCGAGGTCGTCGCGCTGCGCCTGCCCGCCGCCGCGCTGGTGCTGTGGCAGGCCGAGCGGCCGCAGCTGGCTGCCAAGCTGCTGCACAACATCGCGCTGCAACTCGCCGACCGCCTGCATTTGCTGACGGGCGACCTGGCACTCTGGATGGCGCGGGCCGGTGCCGTGCAGCGCCCCGCGTCGCCCTCGCTGCCGCCCGAGGGCAGCGGCGCCGACGACCCCCGCGCCTGGCCTGGCGAGGCCTGACCCCGGCGGTCGCAGCGCGCAGCTACAGCTGCACGCGCGAGCCCAGCTCCACCACCGCGCCCGGCGGCAGCCTGAAGAAGCCGGCCACGCCGCCGGCATTGCGGCTCATCACTGCAAAGAGGCGTTCGCGGCCCGTGCGCCACCAGGGCCCGGGCGGCGGCACCACCGCCTCGCGGCTGAGGAAGTAGCTGCTCTCGAAGGCCGGCACGCGCAGGCCCTGCGCTTCGGCCAGGGCCAGCGCACGCGGCACGTCGGGCGCCTGCATGAACCCGAAGTGCAGCGTCACGCGCCAGAAGCCGTGGCCCAGGGCCTCCACCACGGCACGTTCGGCCATCGGCACCCAGGGCTGCTCGGCGAAGCGCACCGTCAGCACCACGTTGCAGGCGTGCAGCACCTGGTTGTGCTTCAGGTTGTGCAGCAGGGCCTGCGGCGTGGTTTCGGGGTCGGCCACGGGGTAGATGGCGGTGCGCTCGGCGCGCGGCAGGCTGCGCGGGTCCAGGCTCTGCAGGAAGTCGGCCAGCGGCACGCCGTCGCGCCGGGTGGCGGCCAGCTGCAGCCGGCGGCCGCGCGCCCAGGTGGCCATGCCGATGAACAGCACGGCGCCCAGGGCCAGCGGCATCCAGCCACCGTCAAAGAACTTCAGCGCGCAGCCGGCCACCAGCGCCAGGTCGATGGCCACGAAGAACACCGTGGCTGCAGCCACCAGCGGCGCCGGCAGGCCCCAGCCATGGCGCACCACGAACCAGGTCAGCAGCGTGGTGATCAGCATCGTCAGCGTGACCGCGATGCCGTAGGCCCCAGCCAGCGCCGAGCTGCTGCCGAAGAACAGCACCGCGGCCACCACGCCGGCCAGCAGCGCCCAGTTGACGGCCGGCATGTAGATCTGCCCGCGCTCGGTGGCCGAGGTGTAGCGCACCGTCAGGCGCGGCAGGAAGCCGAGCTGCATGGCCTGCTGCGTGAGCGAGTAGGCGCCCGAAATCACGGCCTGCGAGGCGATGATGGCCGCCAGCGTGGCCAGCACCAGCGCCGGCACCAGCAGCGCCTCGGGGAACAGCCGGTAGAAGGGGTTCTGCAGCGCCGTCGGGTCGCCCATCAGCAGCGCGCCCTGGCCCATGTAGTTCAGCGCCAGGCCGGGCAGCACGAGGCCCGTCCAAGCGATCTGGATGGGCCGGCGGCCGAAGTGCCCCATGTCGGCGTACAGCGCCTCGGCGCCGGTGAGTGCCAGCACGATGGCGCCGAGTGCGGCCCACACGTGCCAGCCGCGGTCGGCCATGAACTCGTAGGCGTGCAGCGGGTTCAGCGCCGC
This sequence comes from Rubrivivax rivuli, assembly GCF_004016505.1. Classification (GTDB taxonomy): domain Bacteria; phylum Pseudomonadota; class Gammaproteobacteria; order Burkholderiales; family Burkholderiaceae_C; genus Rubrivivax; species Rubrivivax rivuli. The sequence goes on from NZ_SACR01000005.1 coordinate 399,115, forward strand.
CAGGATGGCCGGCTGCTGCACGATGTGCACCACGCCGATCACGCCCAGCGTGCTGAACCACAGCACGATGATGGGCCCGAAGAAGCGGCCCACCACGCGCGTGCCCACGCGCTGCACCGCGAACAGCGCCACCACGATGGCCACGGTGGCCGGCACCACCCAGGGCTTGAGCGCCGGGGTCAGCACCTCCATGCCTTCCATCGCGCCCAGCACCGAGATGGCCGGCGTGATGACGCTGTCGCCGTAGAACAGCGTGGCCCCGGCCACGCCCAGCAGCAGCAGCGCGTGGCGCAAGCGCGGCTGGCCGCGCGTGGCCTGGGCGGCCAGGGCGGTGAGCGCCAGGCCGCCGCCTTCGCCGCGGTTGTCGGCGCGCAGGATGAGCAGCACGTACTTCAGCGTCACCACCAGCATCAGCGCCCAGAAGATCACCGACACCGCGCCGATGAGGTGCGGCGTGTCCAGCGGCACGCCGGTAGCCGGGCCGAAGACCTCCTTCATCGTGTAGAGCGGGCTGGTGCCGATGTCGCCGTACACCACGCCGATGGCGGCCAGCGTCAGTGCGGCGGTGCCCTGGCGCTGCAGGCCGGGGTTGGCCGGGGTGTCGGCCGATGAAGCTGAGGAAGCGGGGCTTTGCATGGGCAGGCCGCAGGCAGTGAAGGAGCCTGCAGCGTGCCGGGGGTGGCATCAGGAACGCATAAGGAGCCCAGCCCCCGGCGCCCGGCCCGGCCGCTCAGCCTGGCGGCGGCGCCAGCCGGTAACCCACGCCCGGTTCGGTGAGCAGCAGCTGCGGTTCGGCCGGCACCGCTTCGAGCTTGGCGCGCAGCTGGCCCATGTACAGGCGCAGGTAGTGCGTGTGCTCGGTGAACTCGGGCCCCCACACCTCGGCCAGCAGCGTGCGGTGCGTCACCACCTGCCCAGCACTGCGCACCAGGCGCGCCAGCAGCTTGAACTCGGTCGGCGTGAGGTGCACTTCCTGCCCTTCGCGTTGCACGCGGTGGGCGGCCAGGTCCACCAGCAGCGCGCCGTGGGCGTAATGCGTGACGGCCGGGCGCAGCGCCAACCCGCCGTGCCGCAGCGCCACGCGCATGCGCGCCAGCAGTTCGCCGATGCTGAAGGGCTTGACGAGGTAGTCGTCGGCGCCGGCGTCCAGCAGGCCGATCTTCTGCACCTCGCCCTCGCGCGCCGAGATCACGATGATCGGCAGCGTGCTGCCGCGCCGCAGTTCGGCCAGCAGCGTGGCGCCTTCGCCATCGGGCAGACCGAGGTCCAGCAGCACGATCTGCGGCGCGGCCTCGGCCGTGGCGTGGGCCAGCAGCGCGCGCGCATCGGCCAGGCTGGCGGCAGCCGCCACACGGTGGCCTTCCACCTCCAGCGCCTCGCGCAGCGTGCGGCGCAGTTCGCGATCGTCTTCCACCAGCAGCACACGCAGGCTCATGGGGCGGCTTCGTCTGGGGTGGGCGGTGCCGGGGGCCAGCGAGGTGCCGGCGGCAACGGCAGCACGCACTCGAAGCTGGCGCCACCGTGGGCGCGGGCGCGGTAGCGCAGCGTGCCGCCATGGGCCTGGGCGATGGCGCGGCACAGCGCCAGGCCCACGCCGGCACCGCGGCGCGACGGGGCGTCTGCGGCCGGTGCCTCCGGGCCCGTGCCGCGTTCGAAGGCCTGGAAGATGCGTTCGCGTTCGGCCGGCGGCACGCCGGGGCCCCGGTCGCGCACGGCCAGCACCAGCTCGGGCTCTGCAGCGGTGGCCGCCTCGCGGTGCACACGCAGCTCCACCTCGGCCACGCCCTCGCTGTTGCGACCGTGCGTGAGCGCGTTGAAGACCAGGTTGTCGAGCAACTGCACCAGCAGCTCGGCACTGCAGCGCAGCAGTGGCAGGCCCGGTTCCACGCGCAGCTTCAGCACCAGCGACGGGTGCTGCTGGCGCAGGCGCTGCACCACGCTGCCGGCGAGTTCTTCCACCGATTCCCAGGCCTGCCAGTCGGCCGGCAGCGTGCGGCCCGGTGGGCCGGGCGGGCCCAGGCGGGCCAGCTGCAGCGTGTTGTTGGTCAGGCGCGTGAGGTGGCCCACCTCGTCGACGATGCGAGCGGCCAGGCGCTGGCGCTGGGCGGGGCTCAGTCGTTCGTCCTGCGCCTGCAGCGAAGAGGCCGCGCCCAGCACCGTGGCCAGCGGGGTGCGGTAGTCGTGCGAGATGCCGGCCAGCAGCGTGTTGCGCAACTGCTGGGCCTGCGCTTCCTCGGCGGCGGCCGTGGCGGCGGCGTGCGCGCGGGCGCGGGCCAGCGCCAGGCCGAACTGGTCGCACAGCGCCTGGGCGTGCGCGCGGGCCGTGGCGGCTTCTTCGGGCGGCTGCGGGGGCTGGCGCAGCAGCGCCGCGCCCAGGCTGCCGGCCGGCGCATGGCCACCGCGGCCGCGCAAGGGCAGGTACCAGGCCGGTTGCTCTTCGTGCTTGCCGCTGCCCGGGCCCATGGCCTGCCCGCGGCTGAGACACAACCACAGGCCGGTGCGCTCGTCGGCATCGGCCTCGCCCAGCAAGCTGCCGTCTTGCGGCCCGGCGCTGCCGGGCGCAGCGAGCAGCAGCGCCGTGAGGGCCTCGCCGGCTGTGTGGGAGGCGTCGGCCGCGTGGGCCGGGCTCAGCCGCCCCAGCAGCTCGCGCAGCGCGGGCGCGGCCTGCAGCGGGTCGTCGGCATCGCGCAGGCGTTCCCCCAGCTGCAGCAGGTCTTGCGCGCGCTGCGCATGGGCGCGTTCGGCCGTGGCCAGGCGTCGCTGGCGGTCCATCAGCAGCGTGACCACCGTGCTCACCACGCCCAGCGTCAACAGCAGCAGCCAGTGCGCACGCAGGTCGACATCGAAGCTGCCGCGCGGCGGCACGAAGCCGACATTGAAGCCCACCACCGCCAGCAGCGCCGCAGCCAGGGCCAGCCACAGCGGCAGCCACAGCGCGGCCACCGCGGCCGCGAGCACCGGCACCAGGGCCAGCTGCGCCAGTTCGGCCTGGCCGTCCAGCGCCACCATCAGGGCCGCGGCCAGCACCCACACCAGCAGCCCGGGCCAGAGGCGGTGGGCCTCGGGCCGCACCGGGGCCGTCAACCGTGCCATCCGACCACTGCCTTTCAGCGCGCCTCGGCCAGGAAGGCCTGCACCGCGGCCAGCCCTGCCGCAGGGGCTTCTTCGTGAGGCACGTGGCCCACGCCGGGCAGCACCACCAGGCGGGCCTGGGGCAGATCGCGCAGGTAGTCTTGCGCGTTGGCCACGGGGATCATGCGATCGGCCTCGCCCCACAGCAGCAGCGTGGGCGCGGGGATGGTGCGCAGCAGCGGCGGTGGGGGCAGCAGGTTCAGCTGCTGCAGCCGCGCGATGATGGCCGGCCGCACGCCGGGGGCCAGCATCAGCGCGTGGTAGCGCGTGACGAGCGCTTCGCTCATCACCGCGTCGGGGTCGGCGTAGGCCGGCGCCAGGCTCCAGCGCAGCACGGCCTTGGGCAGCGCGAACTGCATGGCCTTGGCCACCACACCCACCTCCGGCGCCTTGCCGTACTCGAAACCCGGGCTGGCGAAGCCGTCTGGGGCCACGAGCACCAGCCGATCGACCCGGGCAGGCTCTGCCGCCGCGTAGCGCCAGGCCAGGCGCCCGCCCATCGAGTGCCCCAGCACCGTGGCGCGCGCCACGCCGCGCTGCGTGAGCAGGGCCGAGAGCAGCGCGATGCCGCGCTCGTCGCTGTAATCGCCGTTGGGGTCGGCGCCGGTGAGGCCGGCGCCGGGCAGGTCGATGCGGATCACGCGGTGCGTGGCCGCCAGGCCCGTGGCCCAGGCCTCCCAGGTGTGCAGGCTGCTGCCGAAACCGTGCAGCATCAGCACCACCGGGCGCTCGGAGCCGGCCTGGGGGGCGCTGTCGCGGACATGCAGGCGCAGGCCCATCAACTCGACGAACTCGCTGCCGGGGCCGGCATAGCGCGCTTCCAGTTCGGCGCGCGGCAGGTCGGGCGTCCACAGCCAGCCGCCGCCCAGCAGGGCCAGCAGGAGCAGCAGGGCGAGGGTCATGCGTTTCAAGCCGGGCGTGGTGCGGAGCAAGCTGCGGTGGTGGTCGTGGGGCCTGCGTGACGGGGCTGGCGCGCCGGCGCATTCTGGCTCAGGGTGACCGTGGATCAGGGTAAGTCTTGAAGGCCGGGCCGCGGCGGCGCCGTTACCTTCGCAGCCCTGCCCATCCACCTGACGGAGATCCCTGCCCATGAAACGCCGTTCCTTCGTGCAAGGTGCCGCTGCCGCCGCCCTGGGCGTGCCGCACCTGGCCGGTCTGGCCCAGCAGAGCGTGACGCTGAAGTTCCACACCTTCATGCAGCCCATGAGCAACGTGTGGCTCACCATGCACAAGCCGTGGATGGAGAAGGTGGAGAAGGAATCGGGCGGCCGCATCAAGTTCGAGGCCTACCCGGCCATGCAGCTGGGCGGCACGCCGGTGCAGCTGTACGACCAGGCCAAGGACGGTGTCGTCGACGTCGTCTGGACGCTGCCGGGCAACACCGCCGGCCGCTTCCCGCGCGTGGAAGTGTTCGAGCTGCCCTTCATGATGACCAACGCCGAGGCCACCTCCAAGGCCTACTGGGAGTACTTCCAGACCCAGTGCGCCGACGAGTTCAAGGACACCCATGTCATCGCCGTGCAGGTGCACGGCCCCGGGGTCTTCCACAGCGCCAGCAAGCCCATCACCAAGGCCGCCGACCTGAAGGGCATGAAGGTGCGCGGCCCCACGCGCCAGGTGACGAACATGCTGCGCTCGCTGGGCGCCATCCCCGTGGGCATGCCGCTGCCGGGCATTCCCGATGCCTTGAGCAAGGGCACCATCGAGGCCTGCGTCATCCCCTGGGAGGTGGTGCCCTCGGTGAAGGTGCATGAACTCAGCAAGTTCCACAGCGAGTTCCCGACCAGCGGCCCTGCGCTCTACACCACCACCTTCGTGATGGCGATGAACAAGGCGCGCTACGAGGGCCTGGCGCCCGACCTCAAGAAGGTCATCGACAACAACAGCGGCATGGCCACCAGCGCCTGGCTGGGCAAGACGCAGGAAAGCAACGACCCCATCGGCCGCAAGAGCGCCACCGACCGCAAGAACGCCATCCACACCTTCACGGCCGCCGAGACGCAGGAGTTCATCCAGCTCAGCGCCGCCATCGACGACGCCTGGGTGGCCGACATGGACAAGCGCGGCTTCAAGGGCAAGGCCCTGCTCGACAGCGCCAAGGCGCTGATCGCCAAGCACACGCGCGGCTGAGGCACGCCAGCCCGACGCGCGCGCCGGCCGGCGCGCGCGGCGGGCCGGGGGCCTTCAGATCGGCGCGGTGCGCTCGTTCAGCCAGACCAGGGCGGCGCCCTGCACGCGCGGCGCCAGGCGTTCGCGCACGGTGGCGTGGTAGGCGTTGAGCCAGGCCACCTCGTCGGCGCGCAGCAGGCTCTTGTCGATGCAGCGCGTGTCGATGGGGCAGAGCGTGAGCGTCTCGAACTCGAGGAACTCGTCGAAGGTGCTGCCTTCGGCCGTGGTGGCCGGCACGTTGAGCACCAGGTTCTCGATGCGCACGCCCCACTGGCCGGGCCGGTACACGCCGGGCTCGATGCTGGTGATCATGCCGGGCTGCATCGCCATGTCGGCGTGGGCGATGGCCTTGCTGATGCTCTGCGGGCCTTCGTGCACGTTGAGGAAGTAACCCACGCCGTGGCCGGTGCCGTGGCCGAAATCGATGCCGTGCTCCCACAGCGGCGCGCGCGCCAGCGCGTCGAGCATGGGGCTGAGCGTGCCGCGCGGAAAGCGCGTGCGGCTCAGGTTCATCGTGCCCTTGAGCACCAGTGTGTAGTCGCGCTTCATCGCCGCGCTGACGGTGCCGATGGGCCACACGCGCGTGATGTCGGTGGTGCCGCCGAGGTACTGCCCGCCGCTGTCGATGAGGAGCAGGCCATCGCCTTCGATGACTGCGTGGGACTCCTCGGTGGCGCGGTAGTGCGGCATGGCGCCGTTGGCGTTGTAGCCGGCGATGGTGTTGAAGCTCAGGCCCACGAAGCCGGCGCGCAGGGCGCGCTGGGCGCTGAGCTTCTCGTCGATGGTGAGTTCCGTGATGCGCTCGCCGCGCGCCAGGGCGGCCTCGAACCAGGCGTAGAACTCGCACATCGCCGCGCCGTCTTCGGCCATGGCCTCGCGCACGAACCCGGCTTCCTGCGCGCCCTTGCGGCTCTTCAGCAGCGTGCTCGGGTTGATGGCCTCGACGACCGGGCAGCTCACGCGCTGGCGGAAGCCCAGCGTCACGCGCTTGGGGTCGATGAGCAGCTTCGCCTCGCCGCCCAGCGCGGCCAGGGCCGCGCCGGCATCGGCGTAAGGCGCCACGCGCAGGCCGTCGGCGGCCAGCCTGGCCGCGAGTTCGGCGCCGACCTTGCCCTCGCCCACGAACAGCGTGGCGCCCTGCAGGTCCATCAGCACGTGGCCCAGGAACACCGGGTTGTAGGTGACGTCGCTGCCGCGCAGGTTGGTGAGCCAGGCGATGTCGTCGACGGTGCTGATGAAGTGGTGGCTGGCACCCTGCGCGGCCATCGCCTGGCGCACCTGCGCGAGCTTGGCCGCACGTGGCAGCGGCGCGTGCGGCGCGGCGTGCTCGTAGACCGGCTGCGCGGGCAGGGCGGGGCGTTCGGGCCAGATGGCGTCGAGCAGATCGAGGTCGGTGCGCAGCAGCACGCCCGCGGCGTCCAGCGCGGCCCTCAGCGCCTGCGCGGCGGCCAGGCCCAGCACCTGGCCATCCACGGCCACCACCGCGCCGCGCGGCGTTTCGCGCGCCAGCCAGTGGATGTGGTCGGCACTGGTGCCGGTGGCGATCTTCACGAGATCGATGCCGGTGCCGGCGAGTTCGGCCTCGGCCTGCACCCAGTAGCGGCTGTCGGCGAAAAGCGCGGCGCGCTCCACCGTCACCACCAGCGTGGCCATGCTGCCCGTGAAGCCGCTGAGCCACTGACGGCCCTGCCAGCGCTCGGGCAGGTACTCGCTGAGGTGGGGGTCGGCGCTGGGCATCAGCAGCGCGTGCACGCCTTGCCGGGCCATTTCTTCGCGCAGCTGCGTGATGCGCAGGCGGACGGGGGAGGTGCGGGTGTCCATGGGGGCGATGCTCCAGCAAAGGCGGGCGGAAAGCGCGGAATTCTAGGTGGCAGGGGCGCTTCATGCGCCTTCTGCAGGGGCGGCCGCACCCCCCGGTGCAACCCTCAGGCAGGGCCGGGCCCCGGCTGCTAAGCTGACCCGCCCTGCTGTTCACCCCGGAGGCCGAGATGCCCGGACTGCTGCCCCACCCCGATCCCGACGGCCTGCTCGAGTATTCGGTGGTCTACACCGACCGTGCGCTCAACCACATGGCGCAGCGCTTCCACCGTGTCATGCAGGACGTCAGCGCCACGCTCAAGCAGGTCTACGGCGCCAGCGCGGCCATCGTGGTGCCCGGCAGCGGCAGCGTGGGCATGGAGGCCGTGGCGCGCCAGTTCGCCACCGACCGCCGTGTGCTCGTCATCCGCAACGGCTGGTTCAGCTACCGCTGGAGCCAGATCTTCGAGATGGGTCGCATCCCGAAGGAAACCACGGTGCTGAAGGCGCGCCTGACCGGCACGGCCCCGAAGTCACCGTTTGCGCCGGTGCCGCTCGACGAGGCCGTGGCGACCATTCGCGCTCAAAAGCCCGAGGTGGTGTTCGCCCCGCACGTCGAAACCTCCGCCGGCATGCTGCTGCCCGACAGTTACCTGAAGGCCGTGGCCGATGCCGTGCACGAACACGGCGGCCTCTTCGTGCTGGACTGCGTGGCCAGCGGCGCCATCTGGGTGGACATGCAGGCCACGGGCGTGGACGTCATCGTCACCGCGCCGCAGAAGGGCTGGAGCAGCACGCCCTGCGCGGGCCTGGTGATGCTGGGTGAGCGCGCGCGGGCGCAGATGGAGCGCACCACCAGCTCGAGCTTCGCGCTCGATCTCAAGAAGTGGCTGGCCATCATGGAAGCGCACGAGAAGGGCACCAACGCCTACCACGCCACGCTGCCCACCGACGGCCTGGCGCAGCTGCGCGACGTGATGGCCGAGACCGCAGCCTTCGGCTTCGACACCGCCAAGGCAGCGCAGCAGGAACTCGGCCGCCGCGTGCGGGTGCTGCTCGAGAGCAAGGGCATCCCCAGCGTGGCCGCGCCGGGGTTCCAGGCGCCGGGCGTCGTGGTCAGCTACACCGACCACGCCGACTGGCAGAACACCAAGGCCTTTGCGCAGCAGGGCCTGCAGATCGCCGCCGGCGTGCCCCTGGCCTGCGACGAGCCGGCCGATTTCCGCAGCTTCCGCATCGGCCTCTTCGGGCTGGACAAGCTCAAGAACGTCGACCGCACCGTGGCCAGCTTCGAGCGCGCCTTGCTGGCGCTGCTGTAGCCGCGCGACCGGTGATCGCAGTCTTCAGGCAGCGCGGCGGCGCTGCCAGGCCAGCAGGCCGCCGGCGGCCAGCAGCAGGGCCAGCGTGGAGGGCAGCGGCACGGCCTGCTGCGCAGCCTCGAAGGTGTAGGTGATGCTCAGCGTGCCGTTCAGCCAGCCGGCTGACTGGCCCCGGCAGTAGGCCACCACCGGGCTGGTGCCCAGGCTGCAGGCCTGGATGTCGACGGTGCCGGTCGTCCGCGCCGTGAAATCGATGTGCTGCACGCTTTCGCTCTGGACGAAGCGAGCCAGCGTGAAGCTGCGGCGGTTGCTGCTGCTGGCGCCGCCCCAGCCGGTGCCCTGGCTGGTCGACCAGGCCTGGCACTCGGCCTCGCCCGCGGCGGTGGCCTCGCAGCTCAGCAGGCTGGAGTTGACGGTGCGTTGCCACAGCGTCTCGGCCGCGCCCGGGCCGCTCATGAACAGCGCGAACAGGGCCGCGTTGCGGCCCAGCACGGCGACGTCGGCCTCGGGCGCCTCGCGCAGGCAGGCGGCGCCGCAGCCGCTGGTGCCGGCGTAGCCCATCAGGCTGGCGTTGGTGGTCCAGCGTGCGTTGTAGCTGAGGTCCACCGCCAGCAGCGTGCCGAGCGAGCCGTCGAAGGCCTCCACGCTGAAGCTGCTGCTGGTGCCGTCCTGCACGCGCTGCGCGCTGACCAGTTCACCGGTGGCCGTGTTGTGGAAGACGGCGAACTTGCTGGTGTAGGTGATGCTGGTGGGCGCTGCATGCGCGGTGGCGCTCAGCACCAGCGCGCTGGCGAGGCCCAAGGTGGCGGCAACCGAGCGGGCGGTGGCGGGCATGTTCACGTCTGTTTCCTGGTTCCCAACTTCGGCCTCGGGACCGCAGCACCCGGGGGTGCTGCGGGCTTGCGGTCATGCCGCAGGGCCGTGTGCAGGGTTCGCAGCAGGCTTCGTGCCACGGGCGTTGCGGCGTGATTTCCTGCCCGCGCGCGCAGGCGCTTCGTGAACGAATTGGCGCCGTGGCGCAGCGGGGCCGAGGGTTTGCGCGGGGGCGCGCAGCGGGCTGTCAGCTCTGCCGACAGCCAAATCCTTCACGGCCGTTCAAAGCTCGGTGCGCAGGGTCCAGATCTCGGGGAAGAGCACCACGTCCAGCATCTTGCGCAGGTAGCTCACGCCGCCGGTGCCGCCGGTGCCGCGCTTGAAGCCGATCACGCGTTCCACCGTGGTGACGTGGCGGAAGCGCCAGAGCCTGAAGGCGTCTTCCAGATCGGTGAGTTCTTCGCCCAGCTGGTACAGGTCCCAGTGCTGCTCGGGCGCGCGGTAGACCTGCAGCCAGGCCTCACGCACGGCCGTGCTCTCGGTGTAGGGAGCGGTCCAGTCGCGCTGGGTGTGGCTTTCGGGCACGGCCAGGCCGCGGCGCGCCAGCAGGCGAAGCGCTTCGTCGTAGAGCGAGGGCGCGCGCCATGCGGCTTCCACATGCGCCAGCAGGTCGGGGCGGTGGGCGTGCGGGCGCAGCATGGCCGCGTTCTTGTTGCCCAGGCTGAACTCGATGCAGCGGTACTGCCAGCTCTGGAAGCCGCTGCTCTTGGCGAGGTAGGGCCGCAGCGCGCTGTACTCGGGCGGCGTCATCGTGGCCAGCACGTCCCAGGCGTGAACCAGCTGCTCCATGATCTTCGAGACGCGCGCCAGCGCCTTGAAGGCCGGCGGCAGCCGGTCGGCCGCGATGTCGGCGGTGGCCGCGTGCAGCTCGTGCAGCATCAGCTTCATCCACAGCTCGCTGGTCTGGTGCTGCACGATGAAGAGCATCTCGTCGTGGCAGGGCGACAGCGGCTTCTGCGCGGTGAGCACCTGGTCGAGCTGCAGGTAGTCGCTGTAGCTCATGTCGGCGCTGAAATCGAGCTGGGCGCCGAAGAAATCGGCCAGCGGCTCGCGGGTGTCACCCGTGGGCTCGGGTGTGCCGGGCTGACCCGGGGCGCCGTGGTTGAAGGGGCAACTGCTCATCGAAGGGGCTCCGGCCTCAGGTCACCGCGTGGCGCTGCTGGAAACGCGGCTCGCGCCATTCGCCCGTGTGCAGCACCTGGCGCAGGTGTTCGGCGGCATCCCAGGCGTCGACGTGGCGCAGGTACAGCGGCGTGAAGCCGAAGCGCAGCACGTCCGGCGCACGGAAATCGCCGATGACGCCGCGGCCGATCAGCGCCTGCACCACCGCGTAGGCCATCTCGTCGTGCGCGAAGCAGACCTGGCTGCCGCGTTGCACATCGCTCGTGGGCGACACCAGGCGCAGCGCCGGGCAATCGGCCTGCACCTTCGCGGCGAACAGGCGCGTCAGCGCCAGGCTCTTGGCGCGCAGGGCGGCCATGCCGCCGTGCGGCTCGGCGGCCAGCACGGTGTCGACGCCGCACTCCAGCGCTGCCAGGCTCAGCAGCGCCGGCGTGCCGCAGAGGTAGCGCGAGATGCCCTCGGCCGGCCGGTAGCCGGGCGTGAACTCGAAGGGCGCGGCGTGGCCCATCCAGCCCGCCAGCGGCTGCCAGAAGCGGCTGGCGTGGCGCGGGTGCGCCCACACGAAGGCCGGTGCACCGGGGCCGCCGTTGAGGTATTTGTAGCCGCAGCCGATGGCAAAGTCGGCGTTCGCGGCGTGCAGATCGACGGGCACGGCGCCGGCGCTGTGCGCCAGGTCCCACACCGTCAGCGCGCCGGCGGCGTGGGCCGCGGCGGTGAGCGCGGCCATGTCGTGCATGCGGCCGGTGCGGTAGTTCACGTGCGTGAGCATGAGCACCGCGGTGCGCCCGTTCAGCAGCGTGGGCAGCTCGTCGGGCTCGGACAGCACCAGCTCGAAGCCACGCTCGCGGCACAGCGCCTCGGCGATGTAGAGGTCGGTGGGGAAGTTGCTGCGCTCGCTGACGATGGTCTTGCGCTGCGGGGCATCGGCCACGGTGATGCTGAGCGCGGCACTCAGCACCTTGAAGAGGTTGACGCTGGTGGAATCGGCCACCACCAGTTCGTCGGCACCCGCCCCCACCAGGCGCGCGATCTTGTTGCCCACACGCTGCGGCAGCGTGATCCAGCCGGCGCTGTTCCAGCTGCGGATCAGGCCCGTGCCCCATTCGTCCTGCACCACCTGCTGCACACGCGCGGGCGTGGCCCGGGGCAGCACGCCCAGCGAGTTGCCGTCGAGGTAGAGCACGCCCTCGGGCAGGCTGAACTGCTCGCGCAGCGGCGCCAGCGGGTCTTGGGCGTCCAGCGCCAGGGCTTGTTCTCGGGTGCTCATGGTCGGGTCCGGCAGAAGGTTCAGGCGAGCGCGCGCAACACGGCGCGCACGGGGGAGGCGCAGGCGGTGCTCAGCCGCAAGGGCAACGCGATGAGTTCGTAGTCGCCTTCCCGCACTTCGTCGAGCAGCAGGTTTTCCAGCACGTGCAGGCCGCGGCGGCGCAGCACCTGGTGGCTGTCCAGCGTCTTGCTGGTGGCGGGGTCGACGCTGGCGCTGTCGATGCCCACCAGCAGCACGCCCAACTCGGCCAGGCGCTCCAACGTCTCGGGGGCGTAGGCGGGCAGGTCGTCGTCCCAGCGGTCTTGCGGCATGCGCGCGTAGGTGCGCACCAGCACCCGCGGCGGCAGGGCGGCAGGGTCGGGGATGGCATGCACCAGGTGCTGCCACCGCACCAGCGGCCCGCAGCCGATGGCGTGGATGACACGGCAGGGGCCGAGGTAGGGCTCCAGCGCCACTTCGCCGATGGGCGCACCTTCGTCGCCGTAGTGCAAGGGGGCGTCGGCGTGCGCGCCGGTGTGCGGCGAGAGGGTGAGGGTGCTCAGGTTCACCGGGCAGTTCGGGCCGATGCGCGCGGCCCACTGCAGGCTGAAGGGCGCATCACCCGGGAACACCGGCGAGCCGGGCTGCACTGGGGGCGAGATGTCCCACAGCGTCTGACGGGGGCTTGGTGGGGACGGTGCGGCAGCCATGCGATCGATGATATCGCCGCGTGCAATTTAGTTGACAACTAAAGTATCTCGCTCCAAGAATGCGCCGCATGACGCTGCCGGGCCCCCCGCTCACGCCTGCCGCCACCGCGCACGTGGACACCTTCGCGCGCGACCGCCTGCCGCCGCCCGAGCAACTGCCTGCACTGTTGTTCGAGCTGCCCGAGCTGCAGTTCCCGCCGCGCCTGAACTGCGCCGCGCGCCTGCTGGACCGCTGGGTCGAAGAAGGCAAAGGGCAGCGACTCTGCGTGCAGGGTGCCACCGTGCGCTGGACCTACGCCGAGTTCCAGGCCACCGCGAACCGCATCGCCCACGTGCTGGTGCGGCAGACGGGCCTGGTGCCCGGCCAGCGCGTGCTGCTGCGTGGGGCCAACACGCCCTGGCTGGCGGCCTGCTGGTTCGCGGTGGTCAAGGCCGGCGGCATTGCGGTGGGCAGCATGCCGATGCTGCGGGCGCGCGAGCTGGCGGCCATCGTCGACAAGGCGCAGATCAGCCACGCGCTGTGCGACGCGCGCCTGGCCGAAGAACTGGCGTTGGCACGCGCCGGCTGCCCCACGCTGCAGCAGGTGCTGCATTTCGGTGGCGAGGCACAGGAACTCGAAGCCGCGGCAGTCTGCATGCCCGCGCAGTTCGAGAACATCGACACTGCCGCCGAAGACATCTGCCTGATGGCCTTCACCTCCGGCACCACGGGTGTGCCCAAAGGCACGATGCACAGCCACCGCGACGTGATGGCCGCCTGCGCCTGCTGGCCGCCGCACGTGCTGCGCCCGCGTTCTGACGACGTGTTCATCGGCAGCCCGCCGCTGGCCTTCACCTTCGGGCTGGGCGGGCTGCTGCTCTTCCCGCTGTCGGTGGGCGCCAGCACCGTGCTGCTGGAAAAGGCCACGCCCGACACGCTGCCGGCCGCCGTGCAGGGCTACGGCGCCACCGTGTGCTTCACCGCGCCCACGGCCTACCGCGCCATGGCGATGGCGCAGATCGCTGCGCGTGAACGCGGCGAGGCGGCACCCTCGTTGACGACGCTGCGCAAGTGCGTCTCGGCCGGCGAGGCCCTGCCCGCGGCCACGCGCGCGCTGTGGCAGCAGGCGACCAACCTGACGCTCATCGACGGCATCGGCTCCACCGAGCTGCTGCACATCTTCATCTCGGCCGACGAAGCCACGGCGCGCCCCGGCGCCACGGGCCTGCCGGTGCCCGGTTACCGCGCCGCCATCCTCGACGAGCAGGGCCGCGAGCTGCCACCGGGTCAGGTGGGCCGCCTGGCCATCCAGGGCCCCACCGGCTGCAAATACCTCGACGACCCGCGCCAGGCCACCTATGTGCAGAACGGCTGGAACCTCACCGGCGACGCCTACCTCGTCGACCCCGTGGACGGCCAGTTCGTCTACCAGGCGCGCACCGACGACATGATCGTCAGCGGCGGCTACAACATCGCCGGCCCCGAGGTGGAGGCCGCGCTGCTGCTGCACCCCGCGGTGGCCGAATGCGGCGTGGTGGGCGTGGCCGATGAGGCGCGCGGCATGGTGGTGAAGGCCTTCGTGGTGCCCAAGCCCGGGCACGAGCCCGGCCCGGCGCTGGCGCAGGCGCTGCAAGACTTCGTCAAGCAGACCATCGCGCCTTACAAGTACCCTCGCGTGCTCGTCTTCCGCAGCGAGCTGCCGCGCACCGAAACCGGCAAGCTCCAGCGCTTCAAGCTCAAGCACCTGGACTGAACCCGCCATGCACTTCACCGCCACCCGCACCGTGCGCTTCGCCGAGTGCGACCCCGCCGGCATCGTCTTCTTCCCGCAATACCTGGTGATGCTCAACACCTTCGTCGAGCAGTGGTTCGACGAGGGGCTGCGCATCTCCTACGCCGGCCTCATCGGCGCGCGCCGCACCGGGCTGCCCACGGTGCGGCTGGAGGTCGACTTCACGGCCGTCAGCCGGCACGGCGACCTCATCACCTTCACTGGCGCCGTGGAGAAGCTCGGCCGCAGCTCGCTGACGCTGGCCGTGCGCTGCCACGCGGGGCCGGATGCCACCGGCGAGCTGCGCTACCGCGCGCGCCAGGTGCTGGTGTGCACCAGCCTGGAAACGCACCGCCCGCAGGCCCTGCCCGACGACGTGCGCCAGGCCTTGCTGCCTTACGTGATGGCCGAGGTGCCGACCCCGGAGAACCCCGCATGAACAAGCAAGTGCTGCAACCTGCCGGCTGGACACCGCCGCGCGGCTACGCCAACGGCGTGGCCGTGGGCGCCGGCACACAGGTGTTCGTGGCCGGCCAGATCGGCTGGAACGCGCAGCAGCAGTTCGAGAGCGACGACCTCGTGGCCCAGGTGCGCCAGACCCTGGCCAACGTGCGCGCGGTGCTGGCCGAGGCCGGCGCCGCGCCCGCGCACATCTGCCGCATGACCTGGTACCTCACCGACAAGCGCGAGTACCTGGCGCGCGGCCGCGAGATCGGTGCTGCCTACCGCGAGCTGATCGGCGACTACGCGGTGGCGATGTCGGCGGTGCAGGTCAGCGCGCTGATGGAAGACCGCGCCTTGGTGGAGATCGAGGTCACGGCGGTGCTGCCGCCGCCGGTGCCATCGCCTGCAGCTTGAAGAACTCGCCCAGCACCTCGCGGTAGCGCGCCTGCGCCAGCGAGTTGGTGTTGTGGTGGGTGCCGCCCTCCACCAGCAGAAAGCGCTTGGGCTCCACGGCCTTGTCGAAGAGCGCGCGGCCCAGCTCGGGGCGGATCAGGGTGTCGGCGCTGCCGTGCACCACCAGCACCGGCGCGCCCACCTCGGCGATGCGCGAGGCGGCGTCGAGCCGCTGCGTGATCAGCGGCGCCACCGGCAGCCAGCCCCACTTGAAGGTGCGCACCACCTCCGGGATGGAGGTGAAGGTGTTCTCGACGATGAGCCCGGCCTCGTCGCCCACGCTGGCGGCCAGCTGCACGGCCAGCGCACCGCCCAGCGAATGGCCGAACACGATGCGCGGCGCGCCAGGGGCCTGCGCGGCCAGCCACTGCCAGGCGGCGCGGGCGTCTTCGCCGGCCAGGGCTTCCGAAGGCAAACCGGCCGTGCTGCGGCCGAAGCCGCGGTAGTCGATGCCCAGCACCGAGAAACCGAGCTCGTGCATGCGGCGCATGCGGGGGGCGCTGCCGCGCACGTCCCAGCGTGCGCCGTGCAGGTAGAGCAGCACGGGGGCGCCAGGCTGGGCCTGGCGCAGCCACAGGCCGTGGAGCTTCACGTCTTCCTGTGCTGCACGGGAGCGGAACTCGATCCACACGTCCTGCATGCCCTCGGCGGCGGCCTGCCCGCCCCACCAGGTGCGCTCGCTCGGCTGGAAGATCCACTTGCGTTGCTGCTCGTCCAGCACCGCACAGCCGCCCAGAACAGCCACGCCGGCGGCGCCGGTCACGCACAGGGCCAGCAGGCTGCGCCAAGGCCGGCGCGGTGGCACGGGGGAGCGGACAGGGGTCGTTGCTGCGGGCATACCCGCATGTTGGCACGGCCGGCGATGTGGCGTGGCCCCTGGGGCTGCCACCCTTGCCGCCAGCGGCCGTTTGTGTAGGCTGCAAGGCGTCTGCTTGGCCTGGGAGAGATCCGATGAAGCCGGTGTCAGAACTGCTGAAGAAGCGCGAGGGCACGCTGTGGCACGTGCGGCCCGATTGCAGCGTCTACGAAGCCCTGGAACTGCTGGCGCAGTACGAGGTGGGGGCGCTGATGGTGATGGAGGGCGGGCGCCTGGTGGGCGTGTTCTCCGAGCGCGACTACACGCGCAAGATCGCGCTGCAGGGCCGCAACTCCAAGACCACGCCAGTCTCGGACATCATGACGCGGCAGGTGCTCACCGTGACGCCGAACACCGGCACGCGCGTGGCCATGCAGCTGATGAGCGCGCGCAAGGTGCGCCACCTCCCGGTGCTCGATGGCAGCACGGTGCTGGGGATGATCTCCATCCGCGACGTGCTCGACGACATCATCGCCGACCACGAGAGCACCATCGCGCAGCTGGAAAGCTACATCCACTCCTGAGGGGCGGGCCCGCCCTCGGGCTCAGAGCGCCAGGCGCTGGCTCTGCATCGCCAGCAGGCCGTCGAAGATCAGCGTCTCGACGGTCTCGAAGGGCAGGTCGGTGATGGCCACCAGCTTGGGCGCGCCGCCACCGCCCATCAGCAGCAGCGGGGCCTGGCCGGTGCGCGCCTGCAGCCGCCGCGCCTGGCGTTCCACCGCGCCGGCGATGGCGTTGGCGCCGCCGCTCATCAGCGCGTCGCTGGTGTTGGTGGGGAAGTCCACCACCTCGCCCGTGGGCACCTTCAGGCCTGCCGTGCCCATCTCCAGCGCCCGTTGCATCAGGCCGAAGCCCGGCAGGATGAGGCCGCCGAGGAAGTGGCCGTCGGGGTCGAGCGCGTCCACCGTCACGGCCGTGCCCACCATCACCACCATCGCCGGGCGGGCAGTGCCGCCTCGCGCCACCTCCTGCAGCACGCGGTGGCGGGCGCCGGCCAGCGCCACCCAGCGGTCGGCGCCCAGGCGGGTGGGGTGGTCGTACCCGTTCTTCACGCCGGCTTCGGAGGCCGTGGGCACCACCCAGTGCGGGTTGATGTCCCAGAGTTCGAGCTGCTCTTCCACGCGGCGGCGGATGGCCTCGCCGGCCACGGCGCAGCCCAGCATGCTGTGCGGCGCGGGCAGGTCGCGCCACTGCGTCTCGGCCAGGTCGTCGATGGTCTCCAGGAACACCGCGCCGTGGTGCAGCAAGGTGGCGCCGGGCTGGGGGCTGGCGTACAGCGCCCACTTCAGGCGGGTGTTGCCGATGTCGATGGCCAGAAAGCTCATGGGCGGGCGCGGGCGGCGTCGGCCCGGGGCAGTGGCGGCGAAAGAGGCCGGGAGGTTAGCAGTGCCGCCGAGGCAGACGCCCATGGCATCATGCCGAATTGACGTTTACGTCAACGTCAAGCAAGGTGACATGCCATGACCGATCTCTCCGCCGAAGCCCGCGCCCTGGCCAACTACCGGCCCACGAACAAGGTGCGTTTCGTCACCGCCGCCAGCCTCTTCGACGGGCACGACGCGGCCATCAACATCATGCGGCGCATCCTGCAGGGCATGGGCGCCGAGGTCATCCACCTCGGCCACAACCGCAGCGTCGACGAGGTGGTCACGGCCGCGCTGCAGGAAGACGTGCAGGGTATCGCCATCAGCAGCTACCAGGGCGGGCACGTCGAGTACTTCAAGTACATGGTCGACCTGCTGAAGGCCCGCGGCGGCGCGCACATCCAGGTGTTCGGCGGTGGCGGTGGCGTCATCGTGCCGGCCGAGATCCGCGAGCTGCAGGCCTATGGCGTGGCGCGCATCTACAGCCCGGAAGACGGCCAGCGCATGGGGCTGCAGGGCATGATCGGCGAGATGGTCATGCGCTGCGACCACGACCTCTCGGCGCATGCGCCGCAGCAGGTGGCAGCGCTGCAGGGCCACACCGACGCCGCCTGGCGTGCGCTGGCCCAGGCCCTCACGGCGCTGGAGAACGGCCAGGCCGACGCCGGCTTCAAGGCCGAACTCGCCAAGGCCGCGCAGGGCGCGAAGGTGCCGGTGCTGGGCATCACCGGCACGGGCGGCGCGGGCAAGAGCAGCCTCACCGACGAACTCATCCGACGCATCCGCTTGGACCAGGGCGACGCGCTGCGCATCGCCGTCATCAGCATCGACCCCAGCCGGCGCAAGAGCGGTGGTGCGCTGCTGGGCGACCGCATCCGCATGAACGCCATCTCGCCCTGGAGCCAGGGGCCGCGTGTGTTCATGCGCAGCTTGGCCACGCGCGATTTCGGCAGCGAGATCAGCCAGGCCCTGCCCGACGTGCTGCTGGCCTGCAAGGCCGCGGGTTTCGACCTCATCGTGGTGGAGACCTCGGGCATCGGCCAGGGCGACGCCGCCATCGTGCCGCTGGTGGACGTGCCGCTCTACGTGATGACGCCCGAGTTCGGCGCCGCCAGCCAGCTGGAGAAGATCGACATGCTCGACTTCGCCGAGTTCGTGGCCATCAACAAGTTCGACCGCAAGGGCGCGGCCGACGCGCTGCGCGACGTGGCCAAGCAGGTGCAGCGCAACAAGGAAGCCTGGGGCACGAAGACCGAGGAAATGCCGGTCTTCGGCACCATGGCCAGCCGCTTCAACGACGACGGCGTCACGGCGCTTTACCAGGCCTTGCGCCCGCGGTTGGCCGCGCTGGGGCTGAAGACCGCCGAAGGCCGCCTGCCGATGGTGGCCACGCGCCACAGCACGCACCAGGTGCCCATCGTGCCGGGCGCGCGCGTGCGCTACCTGGCCGACATCAGCGACACCGTGCGCGGCTACAAGCGCAAGGCGCTTGCGCAAAGCCGGCTGGCGCGCGAGATCCAGCAGTTGCGCGCCACCGCGAAGATGCTGCTCACCGACAAGCCCGGCCGCCACCGCGCCGTGGAGGCCGTGGACGACCTGGCCGTGCAGCGCGAGGCCCTGCTCGACCCGCAGGCGAAGAAGCTGCTGGCGATGTGGCCCGAGATGAGACGAGCCTACGCCGGCGACGAGTACGTGGTGAAGATCCGCGACAAGGAGATCCTCACCGCGCTGACGCACACCACGCTGTCCGGCAGCAAGATCCGCAAGGTGGCGCTGCCGAAGTACGAGTGCGACGGTGAAGTGCTGAAGTGGCTGATGCTCGACAACGTGCCCGGCAGCTTCCCGTACACCGCCGGCACCTTCGCCTTCAAGCGCGAGGGCGAAGACCCGACGCGCATGTTCGCCGGCGAAGGCGACGCCTTCCGCACCAACCGCCGCTTCAAGCTGCTGAGCGAGGGCATGCCGGCCAAGCGCCTGTCCACGGCCTTCGACAGCGTCACGCTCTACGGCAACGACCCCGACCCGAGGCCCGACATCTACGGCAAGGTGGGCAACAGCGGCGTGAGCATCGCGACGCTGGACGACATGAAGGTGCTCTACGGCGGCTTCGACCTCACGCACCCGGCCACGTCGGTCAGCATGACGATCAACGGCCCGGCGCCCACCATCCTGGCGATGTTCATGAACACCGCCATCGACCAGAACCTCGACAAGTTCAAGGTCGACAACGGCCGCGAGCCGACGGACGACGAAGCCCAGAAGATCCGCGCCTGGACGCTGGCCAACGTGCGCGGCACGGTGCAGGCCGACATCCTGAAGGAAGACCAGGGCCAGAACACCTGCATCTTCAGCACCGAGTTCAGCCTCAAGGTGATGGGCGACATCGCGCAGTGGTTCGTGCAGCACGACGTGCGCAACTTCTACTCGGTGAGCATCAGCGGTTACCACATCGCCGAGGCGGGCGCCAACCCGATCAGCCAGCTGGCCTTCACGCTGAGCAACGGCTTCACGTTTGTGGAGGCCTACCTCGCGCGCGGCATGCACATCGACGACTTCGCGCCCAACCTGAGCTTCTTCTTCAGCAACGGCATGGACCCCGAGTACACGGTGCTCGGCCGCGTGGCGCGCCGCATCTGGGCGGTGGCGATGCGCGAGCGTTATGGCGCCAACGAACGCAGCCAGAAGCTGAAGTACCACGTGCAGACGAGTGGCCGTTCACTGCACGCGCAGGAGATCCAGTTCAACGACATCCGCACCACGCTGCAGGCGCTGATCGCGATCTACGACAACTGCAATTCGCTGCACACGAATGCGTTCGACGAGGCCATCACCACGCCCACCGAAGACAGCGTGCGCCGCGCCATGGCCATCCAGCTCATCATCAACCGCGAGTGGGGCCTGGCGAAGAACGAGAACCCCAACCAGGGCGCCTTCGTCATCGACGAGCTCACCGAACTGGTGGAAGAGGCGGTGCTGGCCGAGTTCGAGAAGATCGCCGAACGCGGCGGTGTGCTGGGCGCGATGGAAACCGGCTACCAGCGCAGCAAGATCCAGGAAGAGAGCATGCACTACGAGATGCTCAAGCACACCGGCGAGTTGCCCATCATCGGCGTGAACACCTTCCGTTCGCCGCATGGCGACCCGGTGCCCGAGAGCATCGAGCTCGCGCGCAGCACCGAAGAAGAAAAGCGCAGCCAGCTGCAGCGCCTGCAGGCCTTCCACGAACGCCACGCCGCGCAGGCGCCGGCCATGTTGCATCGCCTGCAGCAGGCGGTGATGGCGAACGACAACGTCTTCGCGGTGCTGATGGATGCGGTGCGCGTGTGCAGCCTGGGCCAGATCACCCACGCGCTGTTCGAGGTGGGCGGGCAGTACCGCCGCAGCATGTGAGGCGGCGCGGCGCCGCGCGCCGGCGCCCGCTATTTGCGGCTGTTGTCCAGCGAGGGCAGCGGGATGTGGCCCAGGTCGCTGGCCAGGGTCTCGTAGCGCGCCGCCAGCGCCGGCTGGCCGGTGCGGCGGTAGTGCAGCGCCAGCTGGTAGCTGGCTTCGGGGTCGCGCAGCAGTGCGGCCAGCTGCATCCAACCCACGTAGCGGCGCGTGCCGTGCGCTTCGTCATGCGCGCGGCTGGCCTCGGCCAGGCGCACGGCGGCGGCACGGTCGCCCAGGGCGGCCAGGCGCAGGTCGCGCTGCAGGGCCGGGCCGGCCTCGGTGAAGCTGCTGCGGAAGACCAGCACGTCCTTGGCGCGCAGCAGTTGCATGACCTCGGCCGCGGCAGCGCGCTGCGCCACCACGTCGCTGGCGCCCGGGTGCAGGCGCAGGTAGGCATCCGCGGCGCGCACGATGTCGCTGGGCCACACCGCCTGCTCGAAGACCTTGCGCAGGGCTGCCGCATCGCCCATCGCCAGTTCGGCCGGGAGAGAGGCCGGCTGCGGTGGCGGTGGCGCTTCGAAGGCCTGCGCGCCTACCCAACCCGGTACGACCCAGACCAGGGCCATCCAAACCGCCATGCGCATGCCGAAACTCCAGAGATTCGTTCCGGAGTTTCGGCGTGCCCTGGGCACGGCTTGAGGGGCGAGGGCGTGACGCGTTTCACGCGGCCGTGCGCCGCCGGTGCAGGCCGTTCAGCCGATGCGGCGCCAGTGCATCACCCAGTCGTGCGCCCAGGTCTGTCCGCCGTCGGCCGAGTAGACCTGCCGCCAGCGGCAGACGCCGTCGCCGATGCAGTCCCAGATGCCCATCGATCGCATGGGCTTGCCCTGGTCCTCGTAGCTGCTGGCGAAGAGCCCGGCGCCGTTCTCGAAGCTGCCGGTCTGGCCGGGCGCGGTGACGACGCCGCTCTTCGCGTTGACCCAGTGGTCGGACCACTGCCGCTGTGCGACGTCGAGCATGCGCAGCCCCAGACCGCTGAAGTCGCGCGCCGGGATCAGGAGTTCCTCGACGCTGCCGATGCCGCCCAGGATGCTCCAGCACCGTGCTTCGCCCTCGAAACGGTCCCAGGCCTCGCCGCGGCGCTTGAGGTGGCGGATGCGCCAGCGGCCGTCGAGGAAGGCGAAGTCGCCGGGTCGGCCCGGCGTGGCGGTGGCAGGGAGGGCGGGCACGGGGTCGAAGCGCGGGGTGTCGGCCTCGATCATCGAGTCGTCGAGCATGGCGGTGGGCGGGGCGGTGGTGGTGAAGGGGTGGACGGGCTGCGTCGCCAGCCAGGCGGCGCTGGCCAGGAATCGGCGGCGGCTTGCGTAGGGCATGGCAGCATCTTGCGCCCGTGAACCTGACACCCGATGTCAGCTAATCTGCAGCCATGCGTTCGAGCCGTCTGTTGTCCATCCTGCTGCGCCTGCAGCTGCGTGGCCGCGTGACGGCGGCCGAACTTGCACGGGAGTTCGAGGTGGCCGTGCGCACGGTCTACCGCGATCTCGATGCGCTCAGTGCCGCCGGTGTGCCGCTGCGCGCCGACCGCGGCCGGGGTGGGGGCATCGTGCTGCCGCCCGGCTGGCGCACCGAGCTGACGGGGCTGACCGCGCTGGAGGCGCGCAGCGTGCCGCTGGCCGGGCTGGCCGGGGCCGCGCGTGACCTCGGGCTGGCCGGTGAGGCGGCCGATGTGCAGCTCAAGCTGCTGGCCAGCCTGCCGCCCGACGCGGCCGCCGATGCCGGACGCATCGCCGAGCGTTTCCATGTCGATCCCTTGCCCTGGTACCACCGTGCCGAGCCCCTGCCCCTGCTGCCTGCGCTGGCGGGTGCGGTCTGGCAGGGTCTGCGCGTGCGCATCGGGTACGAGAGCTGGTCGGGCGCGGTCGAGCGCACGCTGTCGCCGCTGGGCCTGGTGCTCAAGGGCGGCCTCTGGTACCTGGCGGCCAGCGCGGGGGGCCGCGGCGCGGCGGCCGGGCCACGCACCTACCGCGTCAGCGGCATCCAGCGCCTGCGCGTGCTGAAGTTGCCGGCACGGCGGCCGGCCGGCTTCGTGCTGGCGGCGCATTGGCCGGTGTCGGTGGCCGATTTCGAGGCCCGGCTCATGCAGGGCCGGGCCACCGTGCTGATCTCGGACGAGGGTCTGCGCATCCTGCGCAGCGTCCTGCCGGCGGCGGCCGACGAGGCTCTGCGCACGCAACGCAAGGCGGCGCGGCCGGGGTGGGTGCAGGCTGAGATTCCCACAGAGGCCGAGGCGTACGCCGCGCGCCAGCTCTTGCGCCTGGGCACGGAGGTCGAGGTGCTGGCGCCGCCTGCGCTGCGCGCCGCACTGGCCCGCGAGGCTGCGGCCGTCGCCCGCGCGCACCGGGGTCCGGCCCTGAGAAGTGCCCCGGGAAGCCCTGCCTGATGCCCTCGGCCCGCTGGCGGGCCTTCATGCAGAATCGGCCGCGACCCGTTGTCTGGAGCATGCATGGCGTACCGGTGGAGCCTGGAAGGGCCTGCCTTCGAATTCCCCTCCCCCTATGGCACCGAGAACCGGTTCCTGGTGGCGCGGGGCTATGCGCTGATCGCGCTGGCGGTGCTGATCGCCGCGGTGGTGTCCTTCGTCGGTGGCGAGGCGCCTGAAGTCACCGTGACGCTGGAAAAGCTGCCCGAGCCGGCCAGTGCCGTGCCCCACCTGGTGGCGGCCATGCTGCTGCTGATGCTGGGCGCGCGCGACCTCTGGAAGGCCTCGGCCCAGCGACAGTTGCTGCTGGCGCCGGGCCAGCCGGCCTCGTTGATGCCCGATGTGCCGCGCGAGGGCTCGGGCCTCAGCCCAGGTGCTGCCGCGCTGCAGCGGCTGCTCGAGGTGGGCGAGCACCGCCCGGCGGCCGTCGAGGGCCGCTATGCCTCGGCCTTGCGCCTGCTCGGCCCCGATCTCGCGCACGCCCCCACCACCTTGCACGACCACCTGCGCGTGCGCTTCTCGCACCTTGGCCTGGCACTCGGCCTGGGTCTGGTGCTGCTGGTGTCTTTCCTGGCCTTCCGCGAGGCGCCTGCGCAGGGCGCGGCGGCGCTGGTGCCCTTGCTGGTGTGCGCCGGTGTGCTGGCTCTGCGCGCGCTGCACCCCGAACACCGGGCCCTGTCGCCCTGGCTGGTGGGCTTGCTGGTGCTGCTGGCGGGCGTGCTCGCAGGGCTGCTGGGCGTGTTCGCGGAGGCCTTGCCGCGCTCGGCGTCGTTGCCGCGCCTGGGCCTGCCGCTGGCGGCGCTGGTGATGCTGTTCAGCGTGCTGCTCTTCGAGAGCCTGGGCGTGCTCGCTGCCCGCGCGCAACTGCAGGCGCCCTGGCTGCCGGCGGTGGCGCCCGAGACGCAGGACGCGGAGCAGGAGGCCGACCCCGAGCAGCTGATGCGCGACGTCGACCTGGAATTGCACCGCCAGTGGACCGAGGGCATTCCCAACCGCCGTTACGGCTGGCTGAGCCCGCAGCTGCCGCGTGGCGCCGAGACTGGCAGCTTCCAGGCGCTGGTGCTGGAAGAGTCGCAACCGCTGGTGGCCACCGCGCCGCTGGCGGCGCGTGCCGGCCCGGCGCCGGGCCGCGCTGCGGCGGCCGCCGCGACGCCGGTTCCACCAGCGCCCACCGAAGCGCCGCGCCGCGGCGCCCTGCTGGCACTCAACGTCACCGGCCTGCTCTGGAGCCTGGGCGGCAGCATGGCCTGGCTGTGGCTGGCCACCACCCACATGCTCAACCCTGCGGCCTCTTGGGTGCCGGCGGCCAGCGGCATGGCGGCGCTGGCCGTGGGGGGCTATGCCTTGCGCATCGGGCACCTGCTCTGGAGCCGCGTGGAGGTGGTCTCCACCCTCACCTGGCTGGACCTGCAGGGCACCTGGGTCCGCGCGCCCGAGGCGCAGCGCGGCCGCGACGAAGGCGGCGCACGCACGCAGGGCTGGCATTTGCGGGGCCGCGTGGCGGTGCTGCGCTCGATGTTCTATGCCGCAGCGCCCCACACCGCCGGCAGCCGGGTGATGCTGGCGCTGGTCGCCCACCGCGCAGGCGCCACGGCCTGGCTGCAGACCGTGCAAGAGCTGGCGCGCAAGGCGGCCCCGGCCGCCATGCCCTCGGCGGCCGTTGCGGCTGCGGCTGCGGTGCGCCCGCGCCCGCGCGAGCCCGAGGTGCCTGCACCGGCCGCTGCCGCGGCGGCTCCCCGCCGCGTGGCACGCTTCTGCACGCACTGCGGCACCGCCGTGCCGGCGGGTGCGCGTTTCTGCCAGCACTGCGGCTCGGTCCTGCCGGTGGAATGAGCGCAGCGCGGGCAAGCCGCTGCAACCGCCCTGCCTGCCAGGGGGGGCTCCTACAATCCCGGCGATGAACGCCGTGTTGCCGACGAGCGCGATGCAGGCGCCCGCCCCCGGCCGCCGCATCCGCGAACTGCCCGACGAGCTGGTGAGCCAGATCGCCGCCGGCGAGGTGGTGGAACGCCCCGCCTCCGTGGTGCGCGAGCTGGTCGACAACGCGCTGGACGCCGGCGCCAGGCAGATCACCGTGCGCCTGGTGGCCGGCGGGGTGCGCAGCATCGTGGTGGAAGACGACGGCGGCGGCATCGCGCGCGAAGACCTGCCGCTGGCGCTGAAGCGCCACGCCACCAGCAAGATCGCGAGCCTGGCCGAGCTGGAATCGGTGGCCACCATGGGTTTCCGCGGCGAGGCCCTGGCCGCCATCGCCTCGGTGGCCGAGATGACGCTCACCACCCGCACCGCCGAGATGCCGCACGCCTGGCGCCTGCAGGCGCGCAGCGGTGAACTCGCACCCGCGGCGCGCGGCACGGGCACCACGGTGGAGGTCAACGAGCTCTTCTTCAGCACGCCGGCGCGGCGCAAGTTCCTGAAGACCGACGCCACCGAGTTCGCGCACGCGCTGGAGGCCGTGCGCCGCCACGCGCTGGCGCGGCCCGATGTGGGTTTTGCCGTCTGGCATGAAGCGCGCCTGGCCGCGCAGTGGCGCGCCGCCGCGCCCGCGCAGCGCTGGGCCGACGTGCTGGGCGCCGACTTCATCGCCGCCAGCCGCGGCGTGCAGGCCGAGCGCGGCCCGCTGGCGCTGCAAGGCCGTGCCGGCCAGCCCGAGGCGGCCCGTTCGCGCGCCGACCTGCAGTACGTCTTCGTCAACGGCCGCTACGTGCGCGACCGCCTGCTCGCCCACGCCGTGCGCGCGGCCTATGAAGACCAGCTCCACGGCAGCCGCCAGCCGGCCTACCTGCTCTTCCTGCAGATCGCCCCCGAGCTGGTGGACGTGAACGTGCACCCGACCAAGATCGAGGTGCGCTTCCGCGACGGAAGGGCCGTGCACCAGGCGGTGCGCGCGGCGGTGGAAGATGCGCTGGCGCCCACGCGGGCCGGCACGAACGAGGCGGCCGTGCCCGCGCCGCCCACGGCCGATGCGGTGCCCGCACCCGCGGCCGCAGCCGCGCCACTCGGCGGCTGGCAGCCCTCACTGGCCTGGACGCCGGCCGAGACGCCCGCCACCGCCGCGCCGGCCTGGCCCGCTGCGCAAGAGACCCCCGGCCCCTGGCGCACGCCGCAAGGCAGCGGCGGTTTGGCCACCTGGGCCGCCTTGCGCGCCGAGGTCGACCGCCCCACCCCCGGGGCGCCCCCCGGTGAGGACGAGCCCACGGCCTGGCCGCTGGGCCGCGCCATCGCGCAGATCGGCGGCGCCTATGTGCTGGCCGAAAACGCCCACGGCCTGGTGGTGGTGGACATGCACGCGGCGCACGAACGCATCGTCTACGAAGGGCTGAAGCGCTCGGCGGTGGGTGGCCAGCACCTGCCGGCGCAGCCGCTGCTCATCCCGCAGACGCTGGCGGCCACGCCCGCCGAGATCGCCACGGCCGAGGCCGAGCAAGAGGCGCTGCTGGCCCTGGGCCTGGACGTGGGCGTGCTCAGCGCCGGCACGCTGGTGCTGCGCAGCGGCCCGGCGGCGCTGCTGGCGCGCGGCAACGCCGACCTGGCCGAACTCACACGCTCGGTGCTGGCCGAGCTGGCCGAGGCCGGTGCCACCCGCGTGGTGCAGCGCGCGCGCGACGACATCCTCGCCACCATGGCCTGCCACGGTGCCGTGCGCGCCAACCGCCGCCTCACGCTGGAAGAGATGAACGCGCTGCTGCGCGAGATGGAAGCGACCGAACGCGCCGACACCTGCAACCACGGCCGGCCCACCTGGCGGCAGGTGACGATGAAGGAACTGGACGCCCTGTTCCTGCGTGGGCGCTGAACGCCCGCACCCCAGCCCCGGGCCTGGAGGACACCGCGCCATGCAACGCCGCCACTTCACCACCGGGCTGGCCGCCTGCGCCGCCCTCGCTGCACCCAGCCGGTTGCGGGCGGCCGAAAGCCCGCCCGCCCCGCCCGCCCCGCGCGTGCCGCTGGACGCCCCCGACTGGTTCGTCTTCCTCGAGAGCGGCCGCCCCACGCCGCCCGACCGGGCCGCCGTGGCCGCCATGCAGCGCGGCCACATCGAGAACTTCAAGCGCCTCTTCGCCGCGGGCCGGCTCTTCGCCGCCGGGCCGATGCGTGACCCGGCCGGCCACAAGCGCGGCTTCGTCACCGTGCGTGCGCAGACGCTGGACGAACTGCGCGGCTACTTCCAGCCCGACGACTACGTGCGCGAGGGCTACATGACGCTCAACGCCGTGCCCGCCACCGCGCAGCGTGCTTTGCACACCGAGGGCATCGACGCCAGCCGCGTGGAAGAGCTGCGCATCCTGCACCTGAGCCGCGGCGATGCTTCCGAAGAGGCCGCCACCACCGCGGCCCGCCACGCCTGGCTGCAGGGGCTGGCGGACCGCGGCACCGTCGGCGCCTGGTACACGCTGGGCCACGGGCCGGTGGCCGAGGTGATGTTCGCGCGCAGCACCGACACCGCAGCCTTGCAGGCCGCATTCCAGGCTTGCCCGGGTCTCGGCCGCGGCGGCGTGGTGCTCTCGGTGTGGGCGCAGTGGCTGGCACCGGGCGTGGTGCGCTGAGCGGCGTGCTGTGCCTGATGCCGCTGTTCGGGCCCGCAGGCGGCGTCAGCCCGCCACGCGGTTGCGCCCGTCCCGCTTGGCTTCGTACATGCGCGCGTCGGCCTCGCCCAGCAGGTCGCGCGCGGTGGTCAGCGTCGCCGTGAAGGTGGCCACGCCGATGGAGGCCGTCTGCACGTGGCGGAGGTCGGCACCGTCCTCGCCCTGCAGGGCGATGCTGCGCGCCGCCAGCGCCGAGCGCACGCGCTCGGCCAGCGTGCGGGCCTCTTCCAGCGTCGTCTCGGGCAGCACGGCCACGAACTCCTCGCCACCGCATCGACCCAGCACGTCGGTGTTGCGCAGCGCGCCGTGGGCGGTGGCCGCGGCCTCGCGCAGCACGGTGTCGCCGGCGTTGTGGCCCCAGCGGTCGTTGACGCTCTTGAAGTGGTCGAGGTCGATGCACAGCAGCGACAGCGGCCGCTTGTGGCGCCGCGCGCGCCGCATCTCGCGCGCCAGCGTGTCCATCACGTAGCGCTTGGTGAAGACCTCGGTGCCGGCGTCCACCGTCGCCATGCGGTAGATGTGGTCGTGCAGCAGCGCGTCCACACTGTTGCGGCCGTAGAACTTCAGCACCAGCTCACCCAGGCGCAGCAGGTCGCCGTCGTTCAAGAGCACCGGGGCGCGCACGCGCTTGTCGTTGACCCAGCTGCCGTTGACGGAGCCGGCGTCGTTGAAGCGCACGGTGTCGCCCTGCACCACCAGCTCGGCATGGCGGCGGCTGACGCCGGGGCTGTCGAGCTGCACCGCGCAATCGGGCGCACGGCCCAGGCTCAGCGTGCCCTCGGGCAGCGCATGTCGCTGGCCGGGCGCCTCGCCGCTGTACTGCACCAGGCAAGGTTGGCGCAGGCCGGTCGCTCCAAGGCTCTGCACGAGGGTGAGCTCGCCCTGTTTCAGGCGCACCGTGGGGTGGTCCCAGGTCTGGGGGCTGTCGGTGTCGGACATGGGCAGCAGGCTCAGGCCGGCAGCAGTTCGGCGCTGGCGCGCAGGCTGCCCACCTCGATGCCGTTCCAGTTCACCAGCGGCACATCGGCTAGGCCGTGCACGAAGGCGGCTTCGTCGCCTCCCAGCGGCAGCAGCCGCACCAGCAGCGCGGCCAGCACCACCTCGCAGGCGCGGGCGTTGTTGCCGTCGTCCATCTTCACGGCCACGCCCAGGCCCAGCGTGGGCAGCGCGGCGCAGTACACGCCCTCGGCGCCCACCTTGCAGAACACCCGTTCGCCCAGGCGCTGCATCAGGCGCGTATCGAGCCGGCCAGTGCCGGCCACCATCTGCGGCGCGCGCGCCACGGCCTGGCGCAGGCGCTGTGCGGCGGCGGCATGGCCCGGGCGCAGGCCCTGGCCGGTGGCCACGCGCGCGAAGGCGTGGGCCAGGTGGCGCAGCGGGATGGCGTAGGTAGGGATGCTGCAGCCGTCGGTGCCCACCGCGGCTTTCGAGAGGTCGTAGCCCGTGCTGGCCTGCAGCGCGGCCGTGACCTCGCGCATTACCGGGTGCTCGGGCTTCACGTAGCCGCGCAGGAAGGCGCGGCGGTCATCGCCTTCCGCCATCAGGCAGCCGAGGCACACGAAACCGGCGTGTTTGCCCGAGCAGTTGTTGTTCAGCGCGCTGGGCTGCTCGCCGGCGGCGGCCAGGGCCTTGATGGCGCCATCGTGGTAAGGCCAGTGGGTGCCGCATTCCAGCGCCTGTACGTCCACGCCGGCCTTGGCCAGCATCGAGGCCGCGGTGGCGGTGTGAAAACTCTCGCCGCCATGGCTGGCGCAGGCGAGCGCCAGCTCTTCGTCGCTGAGGCCGAAACGTTCGGCGGCGCCGCTTTCCACCAGCGGCAGGGCTTGCAGCACCTTGACGGCGCTGCGCGGGAAGATGGGGCGGTCGATGTCGCCCCAGGCGCTGTGCACAGTGCCGCCGGCATCGATCACGGCCACGGCGCCGCGGTGCGCCGATTCGACGATGCCGCCGCGCAGGGCTTCGGCCAAAACGGGATGGGCTGTCATGGCGGTGACTTTAGCCTGCGGCCCCCCACTGCAGAATGCCGCGATGCCGCTTCAAGCCCTCTTGCTCGTGCTGGCCGCGGCGACTCTGCACGCCTTGTGGAACATTGCCGCCAAACGTGCTGGCGGCGACCACCGTTTCGCCTTCCTCACGGTGTTGATGTCGGTGCTGCTGTGGGCACCGCTGGCGCTGTGGTCGGCCCCGGCCGAACTGCCGCGCTGGGGCTGGCAGGCCTGGGTGGTGGTCTCGGTGAGCGCGGCCTTGCACGTGGTCTATTTCCTCACGCTGCTGCGCGGTTATCGCGAGGCCGACCTCACGGTGGTCTACCCCGTGGCGCGGGGCAGTGGCCCGCTGCTGACGGCTGCCGCCGCGGTGCTGCTCTTGGGCGAGACGCTCAGCACCGCGGGCGCCTTCGGCGTGCTGGCGGTGTGCGGCGGTGTCTTCCTCATCGCCGGCGGGCCGGGCCTGTGGCGCGCCCGTGCGGCGGGCGCCGACCCCGCCGCGCGCCAGCGCCTGCTGCGGGGCCTGCGCTGGGGCGCGCTGACCGGTTCGCTCATCGCCTGCTACACGGTGGTGGACGGCTACGGCGTGAAGGTGCTGCTGATGGCGCCGCTGCTCTTCGACTTCATGTGCAACGCGCTGCGCCTGCCGATGATGCTGCCGCTGGTGTGGCGCGATGGCGCTGGCCTGCGCGCAGCGCTGCGCACGCAGTGGCGGCCGGCGCTGGTGGTGGCGGCGCTGGGCCCGGCCGGCTACATCATGGTGCTGCACGCGGTGCAGCTGGCGCCGCTGTCGCACGTGGCGCCGGCGCGCGAGGTCTCGATGCTGATCGCCGCCTTCATCGGCGGCCGGCTGCTGGGTGAAGGCGACCGGGCGCTGCGGCTGCTGGGTGCGGCGTGCATCGCGGGCGGGGTGATGGCGCTGGCCTGGTAGGCGTCAAAAGCTCAAGACAAACGCCGCACCACCTTCCAGCGGCCGCACATGCCGCACGCGCCCGCCCATGCCGTGCACCAGCTGGCGCACCACCGTCAGCCCCACGCCCTGGCCGCCTTCGCGCGTGGTGAAGAAGGGCAGGAAGATCTGCCGCTCCAGCCCTGGCGCCACGCCCGGGCCGTTGTCGCGCACGCTCAGCTGCAGGCGCCCGCCGCGGCCTTGTCGCGCCGTGACCCACAAGCGCGGCACAGGCGTCTCTGCCGTGGCCTGCGCGGCGTTGTGCACCAGAGCCAGCAAGGCCTGCTCCAGCTGCGCTTCATCGGCCTGCAAGCACAGCGTGGGGCTGGCCAATTCGAACAGCGCTTCGCCGCCGCGCGCCGCCCAGGCCGGCGCGGTGGCCTGCTGCAGCCGCGCGAAGAGGGCCTGCAGCGCCACCGGCGCCAGCTGCGGCGCCGGCCAGTGGCTGGCGCGGCGGTAGGTGGCGACAAAACGCGCCAGCCCTTGCGCGCGCTGCTGGATGGCCTGCAGCGCGGTGCGCAAGTCGGCTTGCGCGGCGGGGTCGTCGGGCTCGTCCAGCAGGCCGATGGCGGTCTGGCTCAGGCTCTGCAGCGGCGTCAGCGAATTCATGATCTCGTGCGTGAGCACGGTCACCAGCTCCTGCCAGGCGCGCAGCGATTCGGCCTCCAGCTCGTTCTCCAGTGGCACCAGCGCGAGCAGCACCCGCGCCTGGCCGACCAGGGCCAGCGGCTGGCGCTGCAGCTGCCAGCGCTCGGCGCCGCGCTCGGTGTCCAGCAGCACGGGGCCGGGCGCGGCCTTGCTGGCCAGCAGGCGGTGCAGCGCCGCGCGGTCGCGCACGCCGCCCGGGGCTTCCAGCCGGCGTGCGCGGCTGCTCAGGGGCTGCAGGCGCGGGTGGGCGGGGTCGTCGGCCGGGGCCTCGGGGTGGTGCGCCCACACGGCCACGGGCAGGTGCTCGAACTGCGCCTGCAGCGTGGCCACGCGCTGGGCCTGGCGTTCTTCGGCCGTGGGCGAGGGCGCAGGCTGCGATGTTGCCGAGATACCGGCGCGTGCCTGGCTGCGCCAGTGCGCGCGCACCAGCGGCGCCAAGAGTGCTGCGGCCAGGGCCACCACGGCCGCGGCGCCGACGAGCGCCCGCGCGCTGCCCTGCGAAGCCAGCGCGCCCGCCGCAGCGGCCAGCAGCAGCGCGGCCGCTACGCGGGCTGCGGTGCCCAGTGCGGCAATGACCGTTTGGCGTGCGGGTAGCGTGCTCACAGGCCGTGCTTTTCCAGCCGGCGGTACAGCGCCGCGCGCGACAGGCCCAAGGCGCGCGCTGCCGCGCTCAGGTTGCCCTGGGCCTCGGCCATCGCGGCCATCAACGCGGCGCGCTCTTGCGTGGCCAGGGGCTGCACCGCGGCACTGGGGACCAAGTTCGGGGCGGGTGTGGGCTCGGCCATCGCGGCACCTGCGGGCCGCTGCAGCGCTTCCAGGCAGGTGGCCACGAGGCGCGCGTTGTCCCAGGGCTTGGTGACGAAGTCCCAGGCGCCGCGGCGCACGGCCTGCACGGCACGTTCGATGTCGGCGTAGGCCGTCATCACCACCACGGGCGGCGGGGCGGGGCGCTGGCGCAGTTCATCGAGCAGGCGCAGGCCCTGGCTGCCGTCGGTGCGGCCGGGGCCGAAGTTGAGGTCCAGCAGCAGCAGCGCGGGCTGCAGGCGGTCCAGCGCCGCGGGCAGCTCGGCCGGGCGGCGCAGGCAGGTGACGGGGCCCACGCGGCGCTGCAGCAGCAGCTGCGCGGCCAGGCCGACATCGGGGTCGTCGTCGAGCAGCAGCAGGCGCGGCGCAGAAGACACAGAGGAAGGCAGGGCGGCAGACACGGCGGCGGGCACAGGCAGGCCCGCGAGTGTCGCAGCGCGGGGCGCGGTGCTGCGAGGGGGCCGTCCGGAAGCGGACACCCGCAGCCCGGTGGTGTGCGAAAGCGGACAAGCCCCTGCCCAAGCCCGGCCCGCGCCGCGATGCTGGCGGCCTGCCGATGAAACACGAGCCCAAGCCCCTGCTGCCCCCGCCCCCCAGCGGCGCGGCCATGGACCGCGCCCTGCCGCCGCGCCCGCGCTGGCGCCGTGCGTTGCCCTGGGCTGCGGCGGCGTGCTTGCTCACCGCGGCGCTCGGCCTGGCGGCCTGGCAGGCCTGGGGCCGTGCCCCCTTGGTGCCGCAAGCCCAGCTGGCCACCGTGCAGGCCGGCGAGTTCCGCGACGAGCTGCTGCTGCGCGCCCGCGCCGAGCCGCTGCGCTCGGTGACGCTGGACGCCGCCGAGAGCGGCCGCGTGGAAGCCGTGCTGGTGCAGGACGGCCAGCACCTCGCCGCCGGCACGCTGCTCTACCGCCTCTACAGCCCGGAGCACGAACAGCAGGCCCTGCAGCGCCGTGCCGAGGTGGCGCAGCAGACGGCCAACCTCTCGGCCGAGCGCAGCGCGCAGGCCGCCAGCCTGGCGCTGCACCGGCGCGAACGTGCGCAGATGCAGGCCGCGCTGCAGCAGGCCGAGGCCGAGGCCGCGCGCACCCAGCGCCTGGCCGAGGCTGGCTTCGTGGCCCCCGCGGCGCTGGAGCAGGCGCAGCGCCAGCAGGCCCTGGCCCAGCGCCTGCTGCAGCAGGCCGAACAAGACCACGCACTGGAGGCCCAGACCCGCGCCCAGGCCCTGGCCGAGTTGGGCCAGGCCGTGGCCGGCCTGCAGGCCGGCTTGCAGGGGCTGGCCACCGCACGCGAGCGCCTGGCCCCTCGCGCGACCATGGCCGGCCAGCTCAGCGGCTGGCAGCTGCAGGTGGGCATGCAGCTGCGCGCCGGCGAGCGCCTGGGCCGCATCGACGACCCCACGGGCGGTCTGCAGCTGGTGGCCGATGTCGACGAATTCCACCTGCCGCGCCTGCAGCCGGGCCTGGTGGCCACCAGCGCCCAGGGCAGCTTGACGCTGGCGCAGACCCTGCCCCAGGTGCGCGGCGGCCTCGTGCGCGTGCAGTTGCGCTGGCCCGAGGGCGGCACGCCGCCGGGCCTGCGCGCCGGCCAGGCCGTGGAGCTGGCGCTGCAACTCAGCGCCCCGATGCCCGCGCTGCTGCTGGCCGAAGGCCCCGGCGTGCGCGAACAGCTCTACGTGCGCCAGGGCCGCGAACTGCAGCGCCGCAGCGTGCGCCTGGGCCGGCGCGCCGCTGGCCGCGTGGAAGTGCTGGCCGGCCTGCAGGCCGGCGACGAAGTGCTCATCTCCAACCCCCCTACCGACAGCCCCCGGCTGCGACTGCCATGATCGAACTGCAAGCCTTGAGCAAACGCCACCGCAGCGGTGACGTCGAGACCACCGCGCTCGACGCCATCAACCTGCACATCGAAGCCGGCGAGTACCTCGCCATCACCGGCCCCAGCGGCTGCGGCAAGAGCACGCTGCTGGGCCTGCTGGGCCTGCTGGACGAACCCAGCAGCGGCCGCTACCTGCTGGAGGGCCAGGACGTGCAGGCCCTGGGCGCGCGCGAACGCGCGGCGCTGCGGCGCGGGCGCATCGGTTTCGTCTTCCAGAGCTTCAACCTGGTGGACGACCTCAGCGTGCGTGAGAACGTGCAGCTCGCGCTGCGCTACGGCCCGCTGCCCGAGAAGGCGCAGCGCGCGCGGGTGGAGGAGGTGCTGCAGCGCCTGGGCCTCGCCCACCGCGCCGGGCACCACCCCAGCCAGCTCAGCGGCGGGCAGCAGCAGCGCGTGGCGATTGCACGCGCCATCGCCGCGCGGCCGGCGCTGCTGCTGGCCGACGAGCCCACCGGCAACCTCGACAGCCACCACGGCCACGAGGTGATGCAGCTGCTGCGCGAGCTGAACCAGGAAGGCACGACCCTGGTGGTGGTGACGCACAGCGCCGAGCACGCCGCGCTGGCCTCGCGCACCGTGCGCCTGCTCGATGGGCGTGTGCTGGTGGACGCCGTGGCCGAGGTGGCGGCATGAAGCTGCTGCACGAAGCGCTGCGCAGCCTGCGCCGCCAGCCCGCGGCCAGCAGCGTGGCCATCGTCGGCCTGGCGCTGGCGCTCACGGCCGGGCTGCTGCTGGCCTTCATCGCGCTGACGCTGTCGGCGCTGGACCCGAGCATCCGCGAGCCCGAGCGCGTGGTGCTGCTCGATTTCAAGGGCAACGCGCCGCAGGCGCCGACGCCGTGGCTCACCGGCGGCCCGGTGGCCATCGGCACGCTGCTGCAGCAGCGCGCGGTGCCGCTGGAGCAGATCACGCGCGTGGCTTTCGATGGGCTGGACATCCAGCACCAGGGCCGCCTGCAGCCGGCCTACCTGATCATGGCCGACCCCACGGCGGTGCCGCTGCTGGGCCTGCGCGCGCTGGCCGGCGACCTGGGCGCGGCGCTGGTGCAGCGCGACGGCATCGCCATCAGCCAGGGCTTGTTGCAGACGCTGTGGCCGGGGGCCACGCCCGCGCAGGCCCTGGGCCGCACGCTGGTGGCGCAGAACCGCCGCTACACCGTGGCCGCGGTGCTGCCCAACACCGACCCGCGCACGCCTTTCTGGCCCGCCAGCCCCATGGTGGGCGACGCGATGGCGATGGTGGGCTGGGACACCCAAGGCAACCGCTGGACGCAGGAAGAGCGCGACGCGATCTTCATGGCCAACGGCCGCGTCTTCGCACGCCTGCAACCCGGCGCGCGCGCCGCTGACGTGGGTGGCTGGATGCGCGAAGCGGTGAAGGCCAGCCCCGGCTACGCAGCGCTGCCCGCCGAGTGGACCGCAGGCGGCCGCGAGCCCGCCTACTTCCGCGGTTTGCCGCTCACCGAGCTGCCCTACGCCGGGCCGAACGAGGAGTACTGGGGCCTCATCACCGCCCTGGCCGCGGCCTGCACGCTGCTGCTGGTGATGGCGGCCTTCAACCACATGAACCTGCAGGCCGCGGCGCTGCTGCAGCGCCAGCGCGAAACGGCGCTGCGCCGCAGCCTGGGCGCCGACGGCGGCGCGTTGCTGCGCCTGTGGGCGCTGGAGGGCCTGCTGCCGCTGCTGCTGGCCGCGGGGCTGGCGCTGCTGGCGGCGTGGATGCTGGCGCCGGTGGTGGGCCCGGCGCTGGGCTTCTCACCGCGCCAGCCGCTGGCCGACCCGGTGCCCTGGCAGGCCTTGGCGGGCCTGGGCGCCGTGGTGGCGCTGCTGTGGCCGCTGTGTTCGCTGCTGCCCGCCTGGCAGGCGCTGCACCGCCCGCCGGCGCCGGCCCTGCAGGGCCGCACCGCCAGCGAAGGGCCCTGGGGCCGGCGCACGCGCCAGGCGCTGCTGGGGCTGCAGCTGGGTGGTGCCCTGCTGCTCTTGTCGCTGGCCGGCGTGCTGGCGCTGCAGCAGCAGCACCTGCTGCAGGCCGAACGTGGGTTCCAGACCGAAGGCCGCTACTGGCTGGGCCTGATGGTCAACCCCGCCGAGCTGCCGCCGATGGAGGGCCTCGCGCGCGCCGTGGCCCAGCACCCGGCCATCTCGCACTGGGCCTGGAGCGACAGCCCCCCGGCCCAGGCCACACGCGGCCGGCTGGAGCTGCACACCGGCGCTGGCAACCAGCAGCAGGTGCTGCGGCTGAGCACGGTGTCCTCGGGCTTCTTCGGCACTTACGGCATGCGCGTGCTCGCTGGTGAAGTGAAGGTGCCGGCAGCAGCCCCGGCAGCGCCTGCCGCTGCGACTTCGGCACCCGCCGCGGGCGAAACCCGCATGGTCATCGACGCCAAGGCCGCGCGCGCCTTGGGCTTCGCCACGCCCCAGGCCGCGGTGGGCGCCGTGCTGCGCGGTGGCGGCGGCTTCATGCAGGCCGGCAACGAGCCGCGCCGCGTGGTGGCGGTGGTGGCCGACGTGAAGCTCGAATCGGCGCGCAGCGAAGCGCGGCCCCAGGGCTTCTTGCTGAACGAAGCGCCGCAGTGGGATCTGAACGTCCACGGCCCCGACCCCGTGGCGCTGCGGGCCGCGCTCGACGAGGTGTGGCGCCAGGCCGGCCCGCCCGTGCCGCACCAGGTGCGCAGCGCCACCTCGCAGCTGGCCGCGGTGTATGCGCAGGAAGCGCAGCTCACCGCGCTGCTGGGCCTGGTGGCGCTGCTGGCCGTGGCGGTGGCCCTGGCCGGCGCCTACGCGCTGGTGGCCGACACGCTGCGCCGCCGCCGCACCGAGCTGGTCTTGCGCCGCCTGCACGGCGCCGGCCCGGCCGCGATGGCGCGCGCCGTGCTGGCCGAATGCGCCTGGCCGGCCGGCATCGCGGCACTGGTAGCTTTGCCGCTGGCCGCCGCGGGCGGGGCGCTCTACCTCGATGGCTTTGAGGACCGCATCGATCTGGCCGCCGGCGTGGCCGTGCCGGTGGTGCTGGCGCTGCTGGCCACCACGCTCGTCACCGGGCTGGCCCTGGCGCGGCACCTGCGGCAGGCGCTGAAGCTGCAGCCCATCGAAGCCTTGCGCTGAAAGCGCGCCGGGCGGGGGCCGGCCCGGCCTTGTGCCAGCGCCCTGCAAGGCTTTGCGCGGCGGGGCCAGCGGCGTGGGGCGGGCTCGCGCAGACTTCGCCGCCGTGAGCTCCGCCGCCGACATCACCCCCACCGCCCCGGCTGCTGCCGAGGCCCCCTGCGTCTACTACGACGGCGCCTGCCCGCTGTGCTCACGGGAGATCGCCACCTACCAGCGCGCACAGGGCGGTGACCAGCTGCAGTGGGTGGACGCCGCCGTCTGCCCGGCCCCCGCGCTGGGCGCGGCGCTGCCGCGTGAAGACGCGCTGGCCCGCCTGCACGTGCGCCTGCCCGACGGCCGCCTGCTCAGCGGCGCGGCGGCGTTTGTCGCCATCTGGCAGCGGCTGCCGGCCTTCCGCGGCCTGGCTTTGCTGGCGCGCGTGCCGGGCGCGGTGTGGGCGATGGAAATGCTCTACCGCGGTTTCCTCGCCGTTCGCCCGCTGTGGCGCCCGCGGCCCTTGCCGGCCGCGTGGCTGGCCTTGCCCTTGGCCTTGCGCCGCGAACTGCGCACCGACCATGCCGGCGAAGCCGGCGCCGTCATGATCTACCGCGGCGTGCTGGCGCTGGCGCGTGACGCCGAAGTTCGCGCCTTCGCCCAGCACCACCTGCAGACCGAGCAGCAACATTTGGCGCTCATCGAGGCCGTGGTGCCGCGTTCGCAACGCAGCCGCCTGCTGCCGCTGTGGCTGGCGGCCGGTTGGGTGACGGGCGCGCTGCCGGCGCTCTTCGGCCCGCGCGCCGTCTACGCCACCATCGAGGCGGTGGAAACCTTTGTCGACACGCACTATGCCGACCAGGTGGCGATGATCGATGCACTGCCGGCCTCCGAAACCCAGCCGGGCGCGAGCCTGCCCGCGCTGCGCCAGCTGCTGGAAACCTGCCGCCTCGACGAGGTGGCCCACCGCGACGATGCCAGGGCGCGCCGCGGCGCCGCGCCGGCCGGCGTGGCGGCACGCCTGTGGGCTGCGGTGGTTGGCAGCGGCTCGGCCGCCGCCGTGCGGGTGAGCCGCCACCTGTGAGCCCGCCAGGGCCGGCGTGGCCCGACGGTGCCGACACAATCCGCCGATGCAACTGATCGGCGTCGATTTCAGCAGCGCGCCCACGCGCCGCAAGCCCATCACCGTGGCCCGCGGCCAGCTCGTGGGCGCGGTGCTGCGCCTGAACGCGCTGGACGAACTGCCGACCATGGCGGGCTTCGAGGCCCTGCTGGCCGAAGCCGGCCCCTGGTGCGGCGGTTTCGATTTCCCCTTCGGCCTGCCACGCGCCTTCGTCGACGCGCAAGGCCTGGGCAACACCACGGCCGAGGTCATCACCGAACTGCAGCGCCGCTGCCCCACGCGCATGGACTTCCGCGCGTTGGTGGACGCCTGGGGTAACACCCGCCCCGCCGGCCAGCGCCTGCTGCACCGCGTGTGCGACGGCGCCATGCCCGGCATCAGCAGCAGCAGCCCGCTGCAGACGCGGTATGTGCCCGTGGGCTTCATGTACTACGAGGGCCTCTCGCGTTTGGTCCGTGCCGGCGTGAGCCTGCCGCGCCAGCACGAAGGCGATGCGCAGCGTGTGGCGCTGGAGGCCTACCCCGGACTGCTGGCCTTCGAGCTGGTCGGCCGCCGCTCCTACAAGAACAGCGAAGAGGCCGACCGGCTCATCGCCCGCAAGGACATCGTCGAGGCGCTGGAGCAAGGCCGCACCCGCCTGGGCCTGCGCCTGAAGCTCACGCACGCGCAGCGCGACGCCTTGGTGGACGACGCCAGCGGCGACCGGCTCGACGCCGCGCTGTGCCTGGCGCAGGCCGCCTGGGCGCTGCAGCAGCCGGGTTACGGCCTGCCGGCGCAGCTGGACGCGGTGGAAGGCTGGATCGCCACCGCGCCCACATGAACGCGCCGGCCGAGGCCTGGTTCGCCGCGCGCGGCTGGCAGCCCTTCGCCTTCCAGCGCGAGGTGTGGGCCGCCATGGCCGCCGGCCGCAGCGGCCTGCTGCACGCCACCACCGGCAGTGGCAAGACCTACGCGGTGTGGATGGGTGCGCTGCAGCGCGCGCGTCCGGTGAAAGCCTCGCCCGGGCTGCAGGTGCTGTGGATCACGCCGATGCGTGCACTCGCCGCCGACACCGCACGCGCCTTGCAGCAACCCTTGCCCGAGATGGCCCCGGCCTGGGCCGTGGGCACGCGCAGCGGCGACACGCCGAGTGCCGAACGCGCACGCCAAGACCGCCGCCTGCCGCAGGCCCTGGTGACCACGCCCGAATCGTTGAGCCTGATGCTGACGCGCGAACGGGCCTTCGAAGAGCTGGGCGGCGTGCACACCGTGGTGGTGGACGAGTGGCACGAGCTCATCGCCAACAAACGCGGCGTGCAGGTGCAGCTGGCGCTGGCGCGGCTGAAACGTTGGAACCCGGCGCTGGTGGTGTGGGGCCTGTCGGCAACGCTGGGCAATGTCGACGAAGCCATGGCCACGCTGTGCGGCGAAGGCGGCCAGCGCGTGCAGGGCCGCGTCGACAAGGCCTTGCGCATCGACACCCTGCTGCCGCAGGACCCCGGCCGCTTCAGCTGGGGCGGGCACCTGGGCGCGCAGATGCTGCAGCCGGTGGTGGACGAGATCGAGCGGAGCAGCACCGCGCTGGTCTTCACCAACACGCGCAGCCAGGCCGAGATCTGGTACCAGCTGCTGCTGCAGGCGCGGCCCGACTGGGCCGGCATCGTGGCGCTGCACCATGGCAGCCTCGACAAGGAAGTGCGTGCCTGGGTCGAAGCAGGGCTCAAGGCCGGGCAGTTGAAGGCCGTGGTGGCCACCTCCAGCCTGGACCTGGGCGTCGACTTCCTGCCCGTGGAGCGTGTGCTGCAGATCGGCAGCGCCAAGGGCGTGGCGCGGCTGCTGCAGCGCGCCGGCCGCAGCGGCCACGCGCCGGGCCGCGAGAGCCGCGTGACGCTGGTGCCCACCAACACGCTGGAGCTGGTGGAAGCCGCTGCCGCGCGCGCCGCCGCGCAGGCCGGCCAGGTGGAAGCGCGCACGGGCCTGGACAAGCCGCTGGACGTGCTGGTGCAGCACCTGGTGACGGTGGCCCTGGGCGGCGACGTTGACACCCAAGGCGCGCCGACCACCGGCTACACCGCCGACGAGCTGTTCGACGAGGTGCGCAGCACGCACGCCTACCGCACGCTGAGCCGCGAAGAATTCGACTGGGCCCTGGCCTTCGTCGAACGCGGCGGCGAGAGCCTGACGGCCTACCCCGAGTACCACCGCGTGCAGCTCGTGGACGGCCGCTGGCGCGTGCCCGACCGCGGCATCGCGCGCCGCCACCGGCTGCAGGTGGGCACCATCGTCAGCGATGCGGCGATGGCGGTGAAGTGGATGAGCGGCGGCACGATAGGCAGCATCGAAGAAGGTTTCATCGCGCGCCTGAACAAGGGCGACCACTTCGTCTTCGCCGGCCGCGTGCTGGAGTACGTGCGCACGCAGGACATGGCCGCCTACGTGCGTGCCGGCAGCAAGAAGAAGGGCGTGGTGCCTGCGTGGGCCGGCGGCAAGATGCCGCTGAGCAGCGAACTGGCCGCCGCCGTGCAGGGCCTGCTGGACCACACCGCAGTGGCGCTGCAAGGCGCGGCCCCGGCCCCGCCATTCACCGACCCCGAACTCGAAGCCGCGCGGCCCATGCTGCAGGCCCAGGCGCAGATGTCGCGCCTGCCCGAGCGTGGCGCGCTGCTGCTGGAGCAACTGCACTCGCGCGAAGGCCATCACCTGTTCTTCTACCCCTTCGCGGGGCGCAACGTGCACATCGGCCTGGCGCAGCTGCTGGCCTGGCGGCTGGCGAAACACGCGCCCAACACCTTCTCGCTCAGCGTCAACGACTACGGCCTGGAGATCCTGGCCGCGCAGCCCGTGGACGAAGCCGCGCTCGACCCGGCCGCGCTCTTCAGCGGTGCCGACTTGCTGGCCGACGTGCTGGCCAGCCTGAACTCGGGCGAACTTGCACAGCGGCGTTTCCGCGAGATCGCGCGCGTGGCCGGGCTCGTCTTCGGCGGCTTCCCGGGCGCGCCCAAGAGCCTGCGCCAGCTGCAGGCCAGCAGCAGCCTGTTCTTCGAGGTCTTCCGCAAGTACGACGCCGGCAACCGCCTGCTGGGCCAGGCCGAGCGCGAGGTGCTCTCGCAAGAGCTGGAGGTGGGCCGCCTG
This sequence comes from Rubrivivax rivuli, assembly GCF_004016505.1. Lineage (GTDB taxonomy): Bacteria > Pseudomonadota > Gammaproteobacteria > Burkholderiales > Burkholderiaceae_C > Rubrivivax > Rubrivivax rivuli. The sequence continues at coordinate 440,351 of NZ_SACR01000005.1, forward strand.
CAGGCCACGCTGCAGCGCCTGGCCGCGCTGCCGCTGCAGCGCGTGGTGCTGCAGGCGCCCAGCCCCTTTGCGCTGCCGCTGCTGGTGGAGCGGCTGCGCGAGCAGCTCAGCACCGAGAAGCTGAAGGACCGGCTGGATCGGCTGCTGGCGGCGTCCGAGGCCGTGCTCGCACCACCGCCGGTGCGGCGGCGGCGTGCGCTGCGCCCCAAGGCATGAACCGTCAGCGAGGGGTCCGCGGGGGCAGCAGGCGCTGCACCAGCGCCTCCAGGGCCTGCCAGCGCGCCTGCCGTTCGGAGGGGCTCAGGGTGTCACCGCCGTAGACGAAGGAGGGCGTCGCTGCGCCGTGCAGGATGTGCCGGGCCGGCATCTGCTGCAGATCGTCCACGCACAGGCGCCCCAGCGCGCAATGGAACATCTCCAGCGCCGCAGGGATGCAATAGCCGCCGCGCCGGCAGGCCTCGATCTGCAGGGCGAGCTGGAACATCGCGGCGTCCGACATCGTGTCGCTGCCCAGGCGCAGGCGGCTCAGGTCCAGATCGGGCAGCTTTTCGGCCAGGATCTCGCGAACGGCCTCGGGCAGCACCATCGGCGGTCCCGGCGGCAGGCCCAACGCAGCCAGGTCCCTGGGCCGCCAGATGTCGGCGGTGGCGCTCAGCAGTTCGGCGGAACCCGTGGCCCGCAGCGCCGCCAGCAAGGCCTGGTGTTGGGCCTCGTCGGCGGGCTTGCGATGGCTCAAGGCCGCCAGCAAAGGGCCTGCCAGCGTGCCCCAGCCGGCATCGTCGCGCAGGGCCAGGGTCGAGGGCTGGCGGTCCATCTGCCCCTCGCAGGCCTGCTGCACGGTGGCCAGGTGTTCGCGGCGTGCGGCGTCCATCGGCACGGTCGGGGGCGGCACGCTGGTCAAGCCGGTGCCGATGCCCGCCGTGGCGGTGAAGCAGCGCCGGTAAGCCAGATGTGCAGCCGCGACGTCCAGCAGATGGCCGCTCACGGCGGCGCGCTGCACCACCACGCGCAGCGGGTCCTGCCGCACGCGCAGCAGCGCCTGTTGCCAGGCGTCAGTGGCAGCGCTGGCGGGTGCCGTGGCCGGTGCCGGCGCGGCCGGCCTCGCGCTTTGGGGCGGCGGGGCGGTTGTCACGGTGGGTGCTGCCGTGGCCGCTGGGGCAGGGGCTGCCAGCCGGGCCGGCGTTGGCGGCTCGGGATCTGCGGGCCCCATCAGCCAGAGTCCCAGGCCCAGCAGCACCAACAGCAGGCCCGCGATGGCCCGGCGCCACCGCCTTGGGCGGCCTGGGCGGCGTGGGGGCGGGCGCAGGGGAGAGGTCGGCAAGGTGGTGGACATCGGCGTGGCTGCGCTGCCGAGGCTAGCGCAGCCCGGCACAGGGGCCCGCTACGATGAGGGCCATGCCCCGTGCCGACCTGTCTGCCAACCGCCGCGCCACCTTCATCCGGGGGCTGTGGCTCTGTGCGCCCCTGGCCCTGCTGGCGCACGCGGGGGCGCAAGCCCAGAACGGCGCCCCGGCGCTGGTGGGCCCGCCCGTTTCCTTGATCTCATCGGCCACCGCGCCCAGCGTCGAACGCCTGGCCTGGCTTTCCGGCTGCTGGCGCAGCGAAGGCGGCGAAGCGGGCTCGGGCGAGCAGTGGCTGCCGCTGGCGGGGCAGACGCTGCTGGGCGCCAGCCGCACCGTGCGCGGCGGGGTCACGGTGGGCTACGAGTTCATGCAGATCCGCCAGCAGCCCGACGGCAGCGTCGTCTTCGCGGCCCTGCCCAACGGCCGCAACGAGACGCTCTTCACGCTGCTGCCCGGCGCACCGCTGGAGGCGGTGTTCGAGAACGCGGGCAACGATTTCCCGCAGCGCGTGATCTACCGCCTGGAAGAAGGCGGCCGGCTGCGCGCGCGCATCGAGGGCCGGCGCGGCGGGGCGCCCGCCGGCATCGATTTCCCGATGCAGCGCACGCCCTGCGAGGCGCTGCCGCCGCGGCCCGGGGCCTTCCAGGGGCTGCCCTGGGGCGCCACCGAGCTGCAGATGGCGCAGCGTTTCGGTGCCGCGCTGAAGCTGGCCGAGTGCCCGCCGCTGCCCAAGGGCACGCCGCCGGCCGTGGGCCCGGCGCGCGAGGCCTGCGACCACCCGACATTGGCGCCCTACGACGTGGCCGGCGTGCCCTTCCGCCTGCACCTGCATGTGGACGCCGCGCAGCGCCAGCTGGTGCGCGTGGCGCTGGCTTGGGCCGGCGAGGCCGCGCAGGCCACCGCCAGCGACACCGGCTGGAGCGACAAGCACCGCCGCCTGCGCCAGCTGCTGGTGCAGCGCTACGGCAACCCCGAGACCACGCACGTCGACACCGACGGCGGCCTGCACAGCGCGGTGGCGCGCTGGCGCGTGGGCGACACGCTGATCGAGCTGAAATCGTCCTACCAGGCGCGCAGCGACAAGAGCCCGGCGCGTGAACAGGTGGGCATCGTCTACCAGCCCGTGCATGCGGGTGAGGCGGGCCGCCTGTGAAACGGGCCGCGTCTGCCGATAAGGCGATGCCGTCGAACTTCGATCATCCCCAGCCAGGAAGCCGTTCCATGCCCCCGACCCGCCTGACCGCCCTCCTGCTGGCCTGGCTGCTGGCCGCCGGCAGCCCCGATGCCGGCGCCGCCAAGCCGGCCGCCCCGGCCCCGCTGCAGGGCGCCGTGACGCAGGTCATCGACGGTGACACCGTGCGCTTCAGCGTGCCCGGCCAGCCCGCCATCGACCTGCGCCTGGCCAGCATCGACGCCCCCGAGCTCTGCCAGCCCTGGGGCCCCGAGGCGCGCAAGGCGCTCATCGAACTGGCACTCAACAAGCCGGCCACCCTGCGCACCACGGGGCGCGATGGCGCACGCACCGTGGGCGTGCTCACGGTGGATGGCCTGAACATCAGCCAGCGCCTGGTGGAAGACGGGCACGCCTGGAGCGTGCGCGGTCGCAACGGCCGCGGGCCCTTCGTGAAGCACGAGCGCATGGCGCAATCGCTCACGCGCGGGCTGCATGCCGGCGGCGGGGCCGTCTACCCGGCCGACTTCAGGCGCGACCGCGGGCCCTGCCGCTAGCCTGTCAGCGCTTCACCGCCCGCGCCGCCGCCAGAAAATCCTGCAGCAGCGGCCGGTCGTCCAGCGTGTGCGGGTGGGCCGGGTCGTGGAACTCGGGGTGCCACTGCACACCGGCCACGAAGCTGGGGCCCTGCCAGCGCACGGCTTCGATGACGCCGTCTTCCGGGCAGCGTGCTTCCACCACGAAGCCCGGTGCGACGTCCTTGATGGCCTGGTGGTGGATGCTGTTGGTGGTGGCGCGCGCCACGCCCGGGAACAGGCTCGCCAGCCGCGTGCCGGGCACGAAATCCACGGCGTGGTGGTGGTGCTCGTAGCGGCCCAGCACGCGGTGCACGTGGGCCTGCGGGTGCTGGTGCTCGATGTCCTGCATCAGCGTGCCACCGAAATGCACGTTCAGCAGCTGCAGGCCTCGGCAGATGCCCAGCACGGGCTTGCCGGCGTCGACGAAGGCCTGGATGAGGTCGCGCTCGTAGCGGTCGCGCACGGGGTCGCCGCGCCAGTCTTCGTGCAGCGGGGCCTCGCCATAGCTTTCGGGCGCCACGTCGTTACCGCCTTGCAGCACCAGGCCGTCCAGCGCGGCGGCGTAGTCGTTCAGGTGCAGTTCGCTGCGCTGCACGAGGCTTTGCGCGTCCACCGCCGGCACCATCACCGCGCAGGCGCCGCCGGCCAGCAGCCAGTGCGCCATGCTCTGTTCGAGGTAGTGGACGGTCTTGCTCCACACGCCGCCGGCCGGCATGCCGGGGCTGCCCGGGTAGTGGATGCGGGCCGAGACGCCGATGAGCAGCGGCGCCGTGCGTTCCGGTGCTTCGGTGAGCGCGCTCACTTCGCCCCCGCCGTGCCCACGCGCGCCCAGCGTAGCTCCACCGCGTCGCTGGGCCACTGCACTAGGCTGACGTTGCGCGCCATGGCCCAGGTGAGCGTGCGGCGGTACAGCGGGATCAGCGGCAGGTCGTCGGCGGCCAGGCGCAAGGCCGTGGTGACCATCGCGCGGCGGCGCGTGAGGTCGGGCTCCACGCGCAGGTCGTCGATGAGCTTGTCGAGCTGCGGGTTGCTGTAGCGGCCGGCGTTGAAGGTGCCCTGGCCTTCGCGGCTGTAGCTGCGCATCAGGCCGTTGAGCGAGTTCCAGGCATCCGGCAGCGGTGTCCAACCCACCTCGAAGAAGGGCGTGTTGCCCGCCGTCAGCTTGGGGAAGAACTGCGTGCTGGGCGCGCTGCGCAGCTGCGTGCGGATGCCCACCTGCGTGAGCATGGCAGCCACGGCCTGGCAGACGTTTTCGCGCCAGGCCACGTTCACGCAGTCCAAAGGCACGCTGAAGCCGTTGGGGTAGCCGGCCTCGCCCAGCAGCTGGCGTGCGCGCGCCGGGTCGTAACGCAGGCGCTTGTCGAGATCGGCCGGGCTGCCGTCCACCAGGGTCGAGAGGAAGGCCCCCGTGGGTTGGGCCTGGCCGCGCAGCACCTTGTCGACGATCAGCGGCACGTTGATGGCGTGGTAGACGGCCTGGCGCACGCGCAGGTCCTTGAAGGGGTTGCGGCCCTTCACGTCGCTGCCTTCCAGCTCGGGGCGGCTCTGGTCGAAGCCGAGGTACTGCTGGCCGATGTCGGCCGTCTGCTTCAGCGTGATGCGCGGGTCGGCCTGCAGGCGGCGGATGTCCTGGTAGGGCGGGTCGAGCACCACGTCCACCTCGCCCGAGGCCAGGGCCGCCAGGCGCGTGGCGTCGCTCTTGATGACGACGAAGCTGACCTGCTGCACGTTGCCGCTGCGCTTGTCGGCCCAGCCCCACCAGCCCGCGTGGCGGCGCAGCACGGTGCGCACGTCGGGCTCGTAGCGTTCCAGCTTGTAGGGGCCCGTGCCGTTGGCGTTGCGCACGGCGTGGGTCTCCTGCTTGGCGTTGAAGTCCTGCGCGCGCTGCAGGCCGTGCCTGTCGGCCCAGGCCTTGCTCATCATGCCGACGAAGCTGAGCTTCTCCGGCAGCACCGCATCGGGCGTCTGCAGTTGCACGTCGACGGTCAGCGCATCGACCTTCTTCACCGCCGCGATGCCGCTCAGCTGGAAAGCGCGCTGCGAAGGCGGCGTGGTGGCGCGCTGCAACGAGAATACGACGTCATCGGCGCTGAAGGGCGAGCCGTCGTGGAAAGTGACGTTGGGGCGCAGCTTGAAGCGCCAGGTGGTCGGTGCCGTCATTTGCCACGACAAGGCCAGCGCCGGTTCGAGCTTGTACTTCTCGTCGCGGTTGACCAGGCCTTCGTAGATCTGCGTGCTGACGCGCGAGTGGTAAAGCAGCGCGATGGCGTGCGGGTCCATGGTCTGCGCGTCGAAGGCGCTGGCCACGCGCAGTTGCGGGCCGGCTGGCGAGGCCGCCTGGGCGGCCGAGTTCTGTGCGGCAGTGCACAGCAGCAGGCCAAAGACGAAGCAGGGCAGGGCGCTCAGGCGCATGGTTTTCGGGCTCGTGTCGATATGGTTGCGTGTATTGTCCGGCTCGCGCGGGCCGCAGGCCGGCCGGACCTGGGCTCTGAAGGAGAGCCAGGGCGTCCAACGAGGAGCAGTCGAGATGGCAGACATCATCCACCGGCACCACGTGGTCCAGCGCGGCCAGGGTCGGCGTCCCATGGTCTTCTCGCACGGTTTCGGCTGCGACCAGCAGATGTGGCGCTTCGTCGCACCGGCCTTCGAGGCCGACCACCGCGTCATCGTCTTCGATCACATCGGCTGCGGCCGGGCCGACATCACGGCCTACGACGAGGTGCGGCACGCGCGCATCGAAGGTTACGCCCAGGATGTCAACGCACTGCTGGATTCGCTGGACCTGCACGATGTCGTCTTCGTCGGCCATTCGGTCAGCGCGATGATCGGCGTGCTGGCGGCCATCGCGAAGCCGGAGCGCTTTGCACAGCTGGTGCTGATCTGCCCCTCGCCACGGTATCTGGACGACCCGCCCGGCTACGCCGGGGGCTTCAGCCGCGCCGACATCGACGGCCTCTTCGACCTGATGGAAAGCAGTCCCCAGGGTTGGGCCAGTTTCCTCGCGCCGGCGGTGATGGGCGCTGAGAGCCCGGCCGATCTGACCGACGAGCTCAGGGCCAGCTTCTGCGCCAGCGACCCCTACATCACCCGGCGCTTCGCGCAGGCCGTCTTCCTGGCCGACCACCGCCATGTGCTGCCGCAGTGCACCGTGCCCAGCCTCATCCTGCAGGCCGGCACCGATGCCATCGCGCCACCCGCGGTTGGCCAGTTCATGCATGCGCACCTGCCGCACAGCACGCTGGTCGTGACCGACACGGTGGGCCACTGCCCGCACCTCACCGACCCCGCCCTGACCATCGAGACCCTGCGCCGCCACCTGGGTGGCTGAGCGGGGCTGGCGCCAACGACCCGGCAGGCCGTGCCCCACCATGCCGATGGCCATCCGCATGCTGCCTGCGCTGCCCACCCTGGAGCAGCTGCCTTGCGCGGTGCTGCGCCTGGACACGGGCGGGCGCGTGGCAGCGGTGAACGCGCTGCTGTGCGAGTGGCTGGGCCGGCCCGAAGAAGCGTTGCAAGGCCAGCCGGCCGATGCACTGCTGACCGTGCCCTCGCGCGTGATCTTCCAGAGCCGCGTGCTGCCGCTGCTGCGTCTGAACGGACATGCCGACGAAGTGACCTTGGCGCTTCTGGACGCCCAGGGCGCCCCGGTGCACGTGCTCATGTATGCGCGCCGCCGGCCGGGCGATGCCGGCGTGGCCTGCGATGCCGTGCTGGTGCCCGTGCGCCAGCGAAGGCAGCTGGAAGAGGAGACGCTGCGCGTGCGGCGGGCGGCCGACCTATCGCCCTACATGATCTTCCAGCTGTGGGTGCCGCCCGATGTGCGGCAGGCGCGGTTCCCGTATGCCAGCGAAGCCATACGCTGGCTGTACGGTGAATCGGCGGAGGCGGCGGCGCTGAGCGCCGAGAACGTCTTCCGGCATGTCCACCCCGACGATCAAGGCCGCGTGCAGTCCACCCTGCAGGCGGCAGTGGCCGGCATGGTGCCCTGGCAGGTGCGCTACCGCGTGCAGGCGCCGGCGGCTGCAGCCGCGGTGTGGCACGAGCTCAACGCCAGCCCGCGCGGGCTGGCCGACGGGCAGACCCTCTGGCATGGCCACGTGGGCGACATCACCGCGCGCGTCGCGCTGGAGGAAGCCATGGCGCAGCAGCATGCGGCCGAAGGCGCGGCGCGGGCGCGCAGCGCCTTCCTGGCGCGCGTGAGCCACGAGCTGCGCACCCCGCTCAACGGCATCCTCGGGTTTGCGCAGCTGCTTGCGCACGAGGAAGCCGACCGCCTGAGCGAGGTGCAGCGCCGCCGCGTGCACACCATCGAATCGGCCGGGCGCACGCTGCTGGAACTGGTGGACGAGGTGCTGGACCTCAACGCCATCGACAGTGGCCAGTTCAAGGTGACGCCGGCCCGCGTGGCCGCGCTGGAGGTGGCAGCGCAGGCCGTGGCCATGGCCGGCCCTGCGGCCGCGAAGGCGGGCCTGACCTTGAGCGGCCCCGAGCTGCCAGCCCCCCAGCCCGACGCCGACCCGGGCTGGCATGTGCAGGCCGACGCCCGGCGCCTGCTGCAGGTGCTGGGCGCGCTGCTGTCCAACGCCGTGAAGTACACGCCGGCCGGTGGCAGCGTGGCGCTGCGGCTGAGCGCTGCAGACAAGGGCGTTCTGTTCACCGTGGCCGACACCGGCATCGGCCTCAGCGCGGCGCAGCAGGCGGCCCTTTTCGAGCCCTTCAACCGGCTGGGCGCCGAGCGCACCGCCACGCCGGGCTCGGGCCTGGGCCTGGTGATTGCGCGCGGCCTGGTGGGCCTGATGGGCGGGCATCTGCAGGTGCGCAGCGCCACCGGGGCCGGTTCGGACTTCGCCGTGTGGCTGCCCATGGCCCCGCTGGAACCGGCGCGGTCCGCTGCAGTGCCGGCCGCCGATGCGCCCGGGCCGGGCTGTGCGGAGCCGCCTGCGGCCGGGGCGCCGCCGGGCCGGCTGCTGTACGTGGAAGACAACGAAGTCAACGCGCTGCTGATGCAGGCCATCGTGGCGCTGCGCCCGGCCTTGCAGATGCAGGTGGTGCCCGACATGGCCGGCGCCCTGGTGGCCGCGCGCGAGACACCGCCCGATCTGGTGCTGCTCGACCTGCACCTGCCCGATGGCGACGGCTACACCTTGCTGCGCGCCTTGCGCGGCCTGCCCGGGCTGCAGCAGGTGCCGGCGGTGGTGGTGTCGGCCTCGGCCCATGCCGAGGAGCGGCAGCGGGCGCTGGCCGCAGGCTTCGTCGGCTACTGGACCAAGCCGCTCGACCTGGCGCAGACCCTGGCCGAGCTCGACCGCATGCTGAACCTCGCCGCGCGTGCGCGCCGCGCTGCCGGCTGAACCCGCAGCACCGGCCCGGCCTCACTCATCGTCGGCGGACCCACCGGCTTCTTCCTCGTCCTTGCGGGCTTCGGCCACCCGCTGCGCCAGTTGCCGGGCCAGCGGCACCATGTCTTCCACCAGCGTGGCGCTGGGCACGGTGCCGGCCACGCGCAGCGCCGGCATCGGCAGCGTGCTCATGTAGGGCGTGGCCACCAGGCTGTCGTGCCCGCGCCAGGTCAGCGCCGTGGTGAAGCCCAGGCCGGTGATCGCCATCGCCGCCACGGCCACCGTCACCGCGCGCTGGTGCAAGGGCAGCGTGTGCCGCAGGTGCGCGTGCAGCATCAGCACGAGCAGCAGGCTCTGCAGTGCCGAGCCGGCCATCCACAGCGCAGGCAGGGCCAGCGCCGCGGTGAGCACGGGCCAGAGCTGGTCCACCAGCGTGGCGGCCAGCAGCCAGGGCAGGGCGATGCGCAGGTGGCCGGTGAAATCGAAGCGGTGCTGGAACAGCTTGGACAGCAGCGCCCACACCCCGCACCACAGCGCCAGCGCCAGCGGCAGGCCCAGCATTAGCGGCAGCCAGGCGCTGTAGTCGGCCCCGGGGTCCAGGCCCAGCCAGGTTTCGCCCAGCGTCAGCGCCAGCACACCCAGGCCGGCGGCCAGCGTGCGGCGCCCCGAGGCCGGGCGCGCGCGCTGCAGCGCACGCTCGGGCGCCAGCGCAGCAGCGGCCTCACCGGCCGTGCGCATGCGCAGGCGCAGGCGCGTGGCGCCGAGCTGCAGCACGGCCTCGGCAGGCGGCAGCGCGGCGCACCCGGCCACGGCCTGCCCGTCGAGCAGCACGCCGTTGAGGGAGGGCAGGGCCTGCAGTTGCAGCCGGCCTTCGGCATCGAGATCGAGCACGGCATGGTGGGCGGCCACGTGCGGGTCGTCGAGCACCACGGTGTTGTCGAGCGCACGGCCCAGGCTCAGCGGCCAGCGCAGCACGTCGGCCCCGCGCTGCACGTGGCCGTCGCGGTCGAGCCACTCGATCAGCGCGACGCGTTCTTCGGGGCGTTCCATGCGTAGCCGTCCAGGTAGTGTTGCGCCAGGCGCTGGGCGCTGGCGGCGCTGACGCCGTAGGCGTCGAGCCGGCCCTGCACGCCCTGCACGCTGCCGTCGAGCGTGGCCACCAGCACCGAGAGGTCGTGCAGGCCCTCGAGCTTCTTGTAGGCGCGCAGGCAGATCACGGCCTTCAGCGGCAGCGGCTCGGCCTGGTCGGTGCCTGGCGCGCCCGCGGGGCCGCTGCGCACCTGGCGTTCAACGCAGCGCGGCGCGGTGCGCTGCCGGTCGTCGCGGCCCATGAACTCGTTGCGGAAGCTGCTGCTGTAGCGCTCGGCGAAACGCAGCGCGCCGAGCTTGCTGCCGTCGTAGGCCTCGTGCCGCACCGTGAGAAAGCCGGTGAGCAGCGCGCCGTTGACGAAGATGCGGTTGTCCATCTCGCAGTCGCTGCGCTCGAACTGCAGCCCGCGCACGGCCTGCGGCGAGCCGCGGCCCCAGCAGCGCAGGAAGGTCTCCTGCGGCACCGGGATGGTGTAGCGCGGATGCCCGGCGTTGCGCCAGGGCTGGCCGATGAATCGTTCCGTCAGGCGCGCCTCGTGGGCGAGCAGCTGCTTCGTGACCGCGGCCCAGGCCGGCGTGGTGATGGGCGTGGCGCCCCGGCCGCGCTCGATCAGCACCCGCACCGGGGCGGACGGCACGAGAAAGCTCACCTGCTCGCCATCGCGGCGCGCGGCCACGTTCACGCCCACCAGGCGGCCCTGCTCGTCGAGCGCGGGGCCGCCGCTCATGCCGCCGCTGAGGCTGCCGCCGAAGAAGAGCGTTTCGAGGAAGCTGCGCTCCACCGGGCCGTTGTAGCTGCCCTCGGCGACGGCAAAGCCCACATCCAGCGGGTTGCCCATCGAGTAGATGCGCGCACCGCGCGGCAGCGGCTCGCTGGCCGGGCGCAGCGCCACGCTGCCGCGGCCGGCCAGCGGCGCGGGGTCCACCGGCTTGAGCAGCGCGAGGTCGTTCACCACATCGAAGGCCAGCAGCTGGAGCGCACCTTGCTGGCCATCGACCGTGGCATACACCAGCCGGTGGCGCGCCGGCTGCAGCGCGTACTGGCTGACCACGTGGTAATTGGTGACGAGGTGGCCGGCCTCGTCGACGAGGAAACCCGAGCCCACGGACGACTGGCTGTCCTGCGTCTTGAGCAACGTGCGCACCTGCAGCAACTGCGGGCGGATGCGTTCGTAGATGCGCTGGCCGGCGCCGGTGGGGGCCGAGGCGTTCGGTGCGCTGGCGGCCAACGGGGCCGGCGCCGCGGCCGGGGCGGTGGTGCTGGCGGCCAAGGCCGGGCCGAAGGGCGGCAGCAGCAGCGCCGCGACGAAAGCGGCCACGCGAGGCCAAGGCGAGGCCCAGGGGCCGGGATGTTGCATCGCCGCATCTTATGCGGCCCCCGCAAGTCCTTGCGGGACTGCCGCCGGTCCAGTGACGGCTTAGCGCGTTCTCAGGAAGTCTTCCAACCCCGCGCGCACCGCCTGCGCCAGACGCGCGCGGAAGGCGGGGTCGAGCAACTGCGCCTCGTCGCCCGGGTGCGACACGAAGGCCTGCTCCACCAGCACGGCCGGGGCCCAGGTGCTCAGGCGCACCGGCGTGTAGTTGAAATTGCCCACCAGCCCGAAGTCGGGCAGACCGGTGGCCGCCAGCACGCGCTGGTGCACGGCTGCGGCCAGCGCGTGGTGCGGCGCGTGTTTGTAGAAGTGCGAGGTGCCTGAAACACGCAGGAAGCCCGCGCCGGTGTCGGTCGAATTGGCGTGCACGCTGACGAAGAGGTGCGCCTGCGATTCGGCCACGCGGCGCGCGCGTTCGCGCAGCGGTGGGTTCTCGTCGCCTTCGCGGATGACGACCACCTGCGCGCCGGCGGCCTGCAGCTCGGCCTGCAGCGCGTCGGCCGTCCAGCGGTTGATGTCTTTCTCGGGCACGCCGGTGGCGCCCACCGCGCCCAGGTTGGCGCTGCTGCCGTGGCCGGCCTCCACCGCCACGCGCAGCCCGGCCAGCGGCGAGGCGGCACTGGCTTCGATGCGTGGCGCCGCGCGCACCAGCACGCGCAGCCCTGTGGGCGTGCGCTCGGCGCGCCAGCCCCAGAGCCTGGTCGCCTGCGGCAGCAGGCGCAGGCGCACGCGGCCCGGGCCGGCCTGCTCCACCAGCACCTGGCGCACCAGCTTCGCGCTGGCGCGGTGGCTCACCCAGGTGGTGGCGAGCTGCGCGTTGTAGATCTCGATGTCCAGGAACTCGCGGCCGTCGGGCCCCGCGCTGGCGTGCACGCGGTAAGGCACGCGCGCGGCCAGCGGCACGCTGAGCAGGTCGTGTTCGCCTTCGCCGCTGAGCGAGACGCTGGTGAACACGGCCTGCGGCGCCGGCGTGGCGGCGTCGGCGGGCTGCAGGTTCTTCTCCTGCACCCAGGCGCTGGTGTCAGGCGCCAGCTGCACACGCAGGAAGTCGCCGCGCCGGCCGGTGGCCGCCAGCAGCGTGCCGGCCGGCAGTTCGGCCAGGAAGGGCCCGCCCAGGCGCACCTCGTGCAGGCCGTGCAGCAGCTCGGCGCCTTCGGCACCCACGGTGTAGAGGCGTTCGGGGTCGTCACGCCACTGACCTACGGTGCCGGGGGCCTCGGTCGTCAGCGCGCGGTTCGGCTTTGCGCGGGCCTTGCCTTTGCCGGCGGGCGCGGGCGCCGATGTTGGCGCCGTGCCGGCCGCCATCACGCGCAATTGCACGGGCCCCGCGGTGATGTCGCCACCGGCTTCGAAGGCCAGCAGTGCGCGGTAGCGGCCGTTGCCGCGTTCGGTCAAGGGTTGCCAGGCCTTCTGGCCGGGCAGCCGCGCCTCCACACGCGCACCGGGCGTGGCGCGCACGGCCACTTCCACGCCCTCGCCGGGGGCCAGCACCACGGGCTCGGCCGGGCGCAGGCTGCTGCCGTCCAGCCACAGCGCGGCCGTGGGCCAGGCCACGGGCGTGGGCGGCGCGCTGCGCTCCACCTGCAGCGGCAGGCGCTGCCACTGGCTGCTGCCCGGCGCGCGGGCTTCGATCTCGATGGTGTTCGCGCCCGGCTGCAGCGGCACGCGGTCGCGCGCGAAGACGCCGGTGCTGAAGACCGTGACCGTTTCGCCGCCCACGCGCACCGTGCTGCCCGGCGTGGTGCGGCCGAGCACGTTGACGAACTCGCGCGTGGTGCTGGCAGGCTCGCCCGGCCGGGGCGACAGCACTTCCAGGGCCGGCGCCTGCGCCCCCGCCAGCACGGGCCACAGCAGCGCAGCGGCGCCGAACCAGAACCGCAGCGCCCTCATGCCCGCATCAGCGTGCTCTTGCCGAACAGGCTCTCGATGAGGTCTACCGCCAGCTCGGCCGTCTTGTTGCGGATGTCCAGCGCCGGGTTCAGCTCCATCACGTCCAGGCTGGCCAGGCGGCCGGTGTCGGCGATCATCTCCATGCACAGCTGCGCCTCGCGGTAGGTGGGGCCGCCGGGCACCGTGGTGCCCACGCCGGGCGCGATGTCGGGGTCGAGGAAGTCGACGTCGAAGCTCACGTGCAGGTGGGTCTTCTCGTCCAGCGTGGCCAGCGCCAGTTCCATGGTGTGGCGCATGCCCATCTCGTCGATGTAGCGCATGTCGAAGACCTCCAGGCCCATCTCGTGCACGAAGCGCTTCTCGCCGGGGTCGACGCTGCGGATGCCGATCTGGCGCACCACCTTCGGGCTGATGGCGGGCACCGTGCCGCCGATCTCGATGAGCTCCTGCGGCCCGTGCCCGCACAGGCAGGCCACCGGCATGCCGTGGATGTTGCCGCTGGGGGTGAGCACGCTGGTGTTGAAGTCGGCGTGGGCGTCGAGCCAGAGCACGCGCAGCTTCTTGCCCGCTTCGCGGCAATGGCGCGCCACGGCGCTGATGCTGCCCAGGCCCAGGCAGTGGTCGCCGCCCAGCAGGATGGGCAGGCGGCCCAAGGCCAGCTCGGCGTACATGGCTTCGTGCACGGCGCGGTTCCAGGCCACCACTTCCTTGAGATGGCGGTAGCCGTCCACCGGCGGCAGCCAGGGGTTGGCCGGGCCGCTGAGGTTGCCACGGTCGGCCACTTCCAGGCCGTGCGCTTCCAGCATGCTTTGGATGTTGGCCACGCGCAGCGCCTCGGGGCCCATGCTCGCGCCGCGCGCGCCGGCGCCGATGTCGGTGGGGGCGCCGATGAGGCTGACTTTTCGGTTCATCGCGGTTCCTTCAGATGTCTTCGGCGAAGCGGCCGGTTTCAGTCTCGGGCAGGTCGAAGCCGTAGTGCTCGGCCAGCACGGCCCAGGCCTCTTCGGCGGTCTCGACGAAGTTGAAGAGGCCGATGTCGCCCGGGCTGATCATCCCGGTGTCGACCAGGTGCTCGAGGTTCAGCAGCTTTTCCCAGAACGCGCGCCCGAACAGCAGGATGGGCCGGCGGCGGCTCTTGCCGGTCTGCACCAGCGTGACGGTCTCGAAGAGCTCGTCCAGCGTGCCGAAGCCGCCCGGGAAGCACACCAGCGCGATGCTGCGCATCAGGAAGTGCATCTTGCGCAGCGCGAAGTAGTGGAACTGGAAACACAGCTCCGGCGTGATGTAGGCGTTGGGCGCCTGCTCGTGCGGCAGCACGATGTTCAGGCCGATGCTCTTGCCGCCCACGTCATGGGCGCCGCGGTTGCCGGCTTCCATGATGCCGGGGCCGCCGCCAGTGACGACGTAGATCGGTGTCTCCAGCGCCTTGGAGCGCTCGGTGACGATCGCGGCGAAGCGCCGGGCCTCTTCGTAGAAGTGGCTCATGCCCAGCGCGGTTTCGGCGCGCTTGAGCGCCTGGCGGTCGTCGCCAGCCTGAGCCTGTTCGAGCAGCTGCTGCGCCACCTCGGGCGGCTTGATGCGGGCGCTGCCGAAGATGACGATGGTGGCGGTGATGCCCTGTTCCTGCTGCACCAGTTCGGGCTTGAGCAGTTCCAGCTGCATGCGCACCGGGCGCAGCTCTTCGCGCAGCAGGAAGTCGGTGTCGGTGAAGGCCAGGCGGTAGGCGCTCTCGGGCCCGGCGTAGCGTTCGATGCGGGCCAGCGTGCTGGCTTCTTCTTCGGCGCTGGGAAAGTTGCGGCCGCTGAACGCGGCGTGGGGGGCGTGCTTGTCGGTCATCTGCCGAGCTTAGCCTGCCTGCGCGGCACTGCCGTGGCGGCTGCTGTCCTGCAACCGACGCCGTCGCGCGGTTTCAGACAGGGCCGTGGCCGTGCCCGGGCTGGCCGCACACGCGGCAGTGCGCCTGGCGCTGCAGCGTGATGCTGTCGAAGGCCATGCGGCGCGCGTCCAGCATCAGCAGCCTGCCAGCCAAGGGCTCGCCGCCGTGCGCCAGCAGCTTGATCGCCTCGGCGGCCTGCAGGCTGCCGATCAGGCCCACCAGCGGCGCCAGCACGCCCATGGTGTTGCAGGCCACGTCTTCGTGCGCCGCCTCGGGCGGGAAGAGGCAGGCGTAGCAGGGCCCGGCCGGCGTGCCGTCGGCGCGCGGGCGGGTGTCGTAGACGCTGACCTGCGCGTCCCAGCCCACGGCGGCACCCGAAACCAGTGGCCGGCCCGCGGCCACGCAGGCCGCGTTCACGGCCTGGCGGGTGCGGAAGTTGTCGCTGCAATCGAGCACCACGTCGGCCAGCGGCACCCGTTCGGCCAGCAGCGCGGCATCCGCGCGCTGCGTGATCGCGTGGATCTGCACGCCGGGGTTCAGCGCCCGCGCGCTGTGGCGCAGCGAATCGGCCTTGGGCTGGCCCAGGCGTGCGGTACCGTGGCCGATCTGACGCTGCAGGTTGCTGAGTTCCACCGTGTCGTGGTCGACCACGGTGATGCGGCCCACGCCCGAGGCCGCCAGGTACAGCACCGCCGGGCAACCCAGGCCGCCCGCGCCGATGACGAGGGCATGGGCGTCCAGCAGGCGCTGCTGGCCTTCGATGCCCAGGCCGTCGAGCAGGATGTGGCGTGCGTAGCGCAGCAGTTGGGCGTCGTCCATGGCGGCGTCGGGAAACGGGGCGGCGGTGGAAATGAAGAAGCCCGCCGGCGGCGGGCTTCTCGCGGTGCGCGTCGGCTTACTTCTTCTCGGCCGGCGCTTCGGCGCGCTGCTCGGCCGGGGCCGTCTTGCTGGCCAGCACCGGCAGGCCGCGCAACTGGTTCAGCGCCTGCTGCAGCGGGAAGTCTTCCGGCGTGCCGAACTCGGGCAGCGGCTTGGGCGGCTCCTTCGTCTTGGCCTGCTGTTCCTCGAGCTTCTTGCGGGCTTCTTCGCGGGCCTTCTCGCGTTCGGCGTCCTTCTTCTCGTCGGCGCCCGTCAGGTGGCGTTCGAGATCGGCTTCGCGCATGCGCAACGCGGCGTAGACATTGCCCTCGGCGGTTTCGTCGAGCCAGATGTCGGGCACGATGCCCTTGGCCTGGATGCTCTTGCCGGCCGGCGTGTAGTAGCGCGCGGTGGTGATCTTCAGCGCCGTGTCCGACGGCAGCGGGCGGATGGTCTGCACCGAACCCTTGCCGAAGGTCTGCGCGCCCATGATGGTGGCGCGCTTGTGGTCTTGCAGCGCGCCGGCCACGATTTCGCTGGCCGAGGCCGAGCCTTCGTTCACCAGCACCACCAGCGGCACGCTCTTCATGGCTGCCGGCAGCTTGCGCAGCGGGTCGGCGGCGCCGCGGCGGACGTAGTACTCGGGGCTGGCGCGGAAGGTGGCGCGGCTTTCAGGCAGCTGGCCGTTGGTGGTGACGACCACCACGTCATCCGGCAGGAAGGCGGCCGAGAGCGCCACCGCGCCGTCGAGCAGGCCGCCCGGGTCGTTGCGCAGGTCGAGCACCAGACCCTTGAGCTTGGGGTCTTGCTTGTAGAGCTCTTCGGCCTTGCGCACGAAGTCCTCCACCGTGCGCTCCTGGAACTGGCTCACGCGGATCCATCCGTAGCCGGGCTCGACCATCTTCGCGCGCACGCTCTGCATGCGGATCTCTTCGCGGATGATGGTGACCGGGAAGCTGCGGCTCTCGGCCTTGCGGAAGACCGTGAGCACGACCTTGGTGTTGGGCTCGCCGCGCATCTTCTTCACGGCCTGGTCGACCGTGAGGCCCTTGACCGGGCTGTCGTCGATGCGGGTGATCAGGTCACCGGGCTTCAGACCGACGCGGAAGGCCGGGCTGCCTTCGATGGGCGAGACCACCTTCACGAGGCCTTCTTCCATCGCCATCTCGATGCCGATGCCGACGAACTTGCCGCCGGTGTTCTCGCGGAAATCCTTGAAGCTTTTCTTGTCGAAGTACTGGCTGTGCGGGTCGAGGCCGGCCACCATGCCGGCGATGGCGTCGGAGATGAGCTTCTTCTCGTCCACCGGCTCGACGTACTCGGCCTTGACGCGGTCGAAGACGGCGGCGAGCTGCTGCACCTCTTCCAGCGGCAGCGGCGCCAGCGCGTTGCGGGCCACGGCCTGCAACTGCATGGTGGTGAGAGCCCCTGCCACCGCGCCAACGGCCAGGATGCCTACCAGCTTCATCTTCGAACCCATGGAACGCACCTTTCATGGAGCGCACGCGAGGCGTGCGGTCACCAACCCAGTATAGGACCGGCCCCTGTTCTGAGCATGCCACCCCCGGGAAAGTTGCACCCCGCGTGGGCCCGGGTGTGTGCAGCTGTGCGCGCTGCTTCGGCCCGCCGCGGGCTCAGCGCACCGCGGCCACGCGCGGGAAGGTGACCACGTGGTCCACCTCGGCGCGGATGCCGATCCACTCGCCCACGTGGTGGTCGTGGTGCGAGGGCACGTGGGCCAGCACCTGCTCGCCGCTCTCCAGGCGCAGCGTGTAAAGAAACTCGCTGCCGCGGAAAGCCTTGCGCTCGATGCGCGCCCGCACGGTGCTGGCGTCGTCGTGGACGATGTCGTCGGCGCGCAGCAACACGTCGCATTCGCCCAGCGGGAAGGCCTCGGGCAGCGGGCAGTTCTCCATGTCGTGCAGCTCGCCCAGCGGCGTCTGCACGCAGGGGCCGGCGGCGCAGGCCACGATCTGTGCGGGGGCGAACACGCCGTGCCCGATGAAGCCGGCCACGAAGCGGCTGGCCGGGCGGTGGTAGAGCGTGTAGGCGTCGTCCCACTGTTCCAGGTGACCCTGGTTCATCACGCCGATGACGTCGCCCACGGCGAAGGCTTCCAGCTGGTCGTGCGTGACCAGCAGCGCCGTGGTGCCGCTTTCCTTGAGGATGCTGCGCACCTCCTGCGCCAGGCGCTCGCGCAGGTCGACGTCCAGGCTGCTGAAGGGCTCGTCCAGCAGCAGCAGGCGCGGCTGGGGCGCCAGCGCACGGGCCAGCGCCACGCGCTGCTGCTGCCCGCCCGAGAGCTGGTGCGGCGCGCGCTTGGCGGCGTGGCCCAGGCCCACCAGGTCGAGCATCTGCTGCACGCGCGCCTGGCGCTCGGCGCGTGGCAGGGCGCCGATGCCGAAGGCGATGTTGTCGGCCACGCTCAGGTGCGGGAACAGCGCATAGTCTTGGAAGACCATGCCGATGCGGCGCTGCTCGGGCGCCAGGTGCACGCCGCTGGCGGCGTCTGACAGCACGTCGCCATCGATCAGCACCCGCCCGGCGGCGCAGCGCTCCAGCCCGGCCACGGCGCGCAGCAGCGAGGTCTTGCCGCAGCCCGAAGGGCCGATCAGCACCCCCACCTGGCCCGCGGCCAGGCCCAGCGTGATGCCGTCCACCGCGGCGCGGCCACCGCTGGCGCGCGTGTAGCGCACCCCCACCGATTCCAGGCTCAGGAACATGGCCGGATGATAATCGCGGCCCCTGAATGAGCATTGTTCGCATTCCAATCGCCCCATGCGCGGTGCCCTGAACCTCCTGTTGACACCGCTGTGCCTGTTGCTCGCGCTGCCTGTGCTGGGCGTGCTGGGCGCCTGGGCGACGCTGGACGAAGCCGCGCTGGCGGTGCTGGCGCACCAGTGGCAGACCGTGCTGCCCGAGTACGCGCTGCAGTCCGCGGGCCTGGCGCTGTGCGTGGGCGTGGGGGTGATGGCGCTGGGCTCGGCGACGGCGGCGCTGGTGACGCTGTTCGAGTTCCGCGGCCGGCGTGTCTTCGAATGGGCGCTGCTGCTGCCGCTGGCCATGCCGGCCTACGTGCTGGCCTACGCCTGGACCGACGCGCTGCAGTTCAGCGGCCCGCTGCAGACGGTGCTGCGCGAGGCCTTCGGCTGGCGCGGCGCGCTGTGGCCCGACGTGCGCAGCTTCTGGGGCGCGGTGCTGCTCTTCGTGCTGTGCCTCTACCCCTACGTCTACCTGCTGGTGCGCGCGGCCCTGGGCGAACGCGCCGTGCGCTTGATGGAGGCCGCGCGGCTGCTGGGCGCGCCGATGCGCCGCCGCGTGCTGCAGGTGGCACTGCCGATGGCACGCCCGGCGCTGGCCGCCGGCGTGGCGCTGGCGCTGATGGAGACGCTGGCCGACTACGGCGTGGGGGCCTACTTCGGCCTGTCCACCTTCAGCACCGGCATCTACAAGGCCTGGCTGGTGATGAACGACCGCATCGCGGCGGCGCAGCTCGCAGCCGTGCTGCTGCTGGTGGTGGGCGGATTGCTGCTGGCTGAACGCGCGGCGCAGCGCCAGCTGCGTTTTGCCACCAGCCGTGCCGGCATCACCAGCGCCGAGGCGCGGCCCACGGTGCTGCGCGGCGGCGGTGCGGTGGCGGCCTGGGCGGTGTGCGGCCTGCCGGTGCTGCTGGGCTTCGTGCTGCCGGTGCTGTGGCTGGGCCGCATGCTCTGGCAAGAAGCGCACTACAGCGACTTCGGCCTGCCGCTGGCGCGTTTTGCCGAGTGGGCCTGGGCCAGCTTTCGCCTGGCCGGCACGGCGGCGCTGGCCGCCACGCTGCTGGCGCTGGCGCTGGGTTTTGCGCTGCGCCAGCGCGGCGGCGTGGGCGCGGCCGTGCTGCAGCCGGCGGCGCGTGTGCTCTCGCTGGGCTACGCGGTGCCCGGCGCCGTCATCGCCGTGGGCATCCTCATCCCTGCCGGCTGGGTGCAGGCGCGCTGGCCCGAGGCGGGCGTGGCGGCGCTGGTCACCGGCACGGCCTTCGGCCTGCTCTACGCCTATCTCGTGCGTTTCTCGGCGGTGGCGCTGCAGTCGGTGGAAGCCGGCTACGCGCGGGTGCCGGCAGCGATCGACGAGACCGCGCGCATGCTCGGCAGCGGGCCGCTGCGCCTCTTTACGCGCCTGCACCTGCCGCTGCTGCAGCGCTCGGCGCTGGCGGCAGCACTTCTGGTGTTCGTCGACGTGATGAAGGAGCTGCCGGCCACGCTGGTGTTGCGCCCCTTTGGCAGCGATACGCTGGCCGTGGTGGCCTACAACTTCGCGCGTGACGAGCGCTTGGCCGAAGCCGCGCTGCCCTCGCTGGCCATCGTGGCGGTGGGGCTGATTCCGGTGGTGATGCTGAGCCGGGCGTTGCGGGCGCCGGCAGAGGGCTAGAGGCCACGGCGGGGCCCGCGCTTGCAGCTCCGTGCTGGCCTGCATCCGCTTCGCGCTTGCAGGCCGCAAGGCGTCTAGGGCCCACGGCTGGGTTCGCGCTTGCAAGCGCGAACCTCCATTCGCCGCCCCAAGGTCCGCAGGGACCTTGGGGGCCCTCGGCGAATGGTCCCTCCGACAGGAATCGAACCTGTATCTGGCGCTTAGGAGGCGCCCGTTCTATCCATTGAACTACGGCGGGGTGACCGTCGATTTTCTCATGCCGGCATCGGCCGGCGTTTCCTGCATGCGCCAGGTCCAGATGATGTCCAGCGCGCTCTCTTCGCCGCTCTGCGCGCGCAGGGTGAAGCGCTGCGCGATGCGGTAGATCAGCTGCCAGGTGCCGGTGGTGGCGTTCACGCCGCGTTCGTAGCCGAGGTACCAGCGCCGGCTGAGCTGCTTGCCCACGGTGATGACGGTCTCGCGCACGTCGCCGTCGCTCTGGCGCAGGCTCACCTCGTCGATGCCCAGGCTGCGCATCAGCGCATCGGTGGGCGCCTCGCCCTCGCCCGACAGCAGCGCCACCGCCGCGCGCTGCAGCAGCGCGGTGTCGTTGCGGGCCAGGCCGTCGGGCGCACGGCCCAGCACCAGCCACGAGAGCTTCTCCGAATCGCTCAGCTCCGGCTCTGCGTAGAGGCGAACGCGGGGCGTGAGCACGTTGCCGGTGATGGCCACGCCCACGCGCTGGTCGATGTTCGGGCGCAAGGCCAGCACGTCCAGGCGTGGGTTGTCGTAGCCGCCACTGAAGGCCAGGATGCCGCGCTCGATGTCGAGTTTCTGGCCGTAGGCGGCGTAGGTGCCGCCTTCGGTGGTGATGGTGCCGTTGACGGCCAGGCGCCCGCCCGGCGTGGTCAGGCGCAGCTGGCCGCGCAGGCCGGCGTCCAGGCCGCGGCCGCGCACCCGCAGCTTCTCGCCCAGGTCGACATCGACGCCCAGCGCGAAGTTGCGGCGCACCTTGGTTTCTTCTGTGGCGGTGCGCGTCTCTTCGGGCGCGTCGGCGCGGCGGACGGTGACGTCCTCGTCGAGCGAGGGCGCGTCGCTGCGGCTCAGGTCGAACAGGCCCTCGTCGATGCGGAACTTGCCGTCGAGCTGGAGGCGCTCGCCTTCCATGGTGGCCGCGGCCTCGCCACTGGCGATGAGCTGGCGGTCCACCCGGCCCAGCACGCGCAGGCGCTCGGCCTTGAGCTTCAGCCCCGCGCGCAGCACCTTGAAGCTGCTGCCCAGCGTGGCGCCGCCCGTGATCGTGGCGGTGCCGTCACCCGCCTTGAGTGTGAAGCGCTCGATGGTGGCAGCGTCGCCCGCCAGCTTCACGCGCACCTGGCCTTCGCTGACGTTCACGCCCGCCAGCAGGTTGCGCACCGCCAGGCCCTGGGCCGTGAGTTCGCCGTCATAGCTGGGCTGGCCCACGGTGCCGCCCAGCTTCGCGGTGGTCTCGATCTGACCGGCCAGGCGCCAACCCGGCGGCACCCACGCGCCCCAGATGCCGACATCGGCCACGCGCGCACGCAACTCGCCGCCCAACTGGGCCTGCGGCCCCGGCCAGCGCGCCTGGGGCGTGGTCTGCGCCGTGACGCGGCCCGAGAGTTCGCCCAGGCTGCGGCCCTTGAACACCGGCACCAGCTGCCACTGCCCCTCGTGCGCGGTGAGCGAGACGCGGAAGTCGGTGAGCCCGAGCAGTTGCGTGCCTTCGCTGCCGGCCAGGTGCAGATCGCCCTCGCTGCGCTCGAACACGAGGTCGGCGTCCATCTTCTCGGCGGCACGGATGTTCACGCGGGCGCCGAGCTTGAGGTCGCCCTGCCACCCCATCGCCGGTTGCAACCGCGCCAGCAAGGGTGCCAGCGTGAAGGGCTCGATGTCGGCGCTGAGCTGCACTTGCGGCAGGTCGCCGCGCAGGTCGGCACGCACCTCGTCCCAGCGCAGCGCCACGCTGTCGCCCAGGCGCACGCGGCCCGGGCTCAGCTTCACCGCCACCAGGCTGCCGCCCGGTGCAAAGCCGAGTTCGGCGCGCAGGTTGCTGGTGTCGAGCCACGCCGCCGCGGGCGCGGCCGGTGCGGCTTCGTTCGCCTGGCCGTCCCAGGCGCCCAGCGTCAAGCGGTCGAGCCGGCCGCGCCAGGTGCCGCCGCCTTCGGCCGCCGGTGCCCACTGGCCGCTGCCTTGAAGCTGCGCCTGGGTGCCCTGGCGCTGGGGCAGGGCCAGCATCTGCTCGGCCCAGCGCGGCGGCATCAGCGGCACGGCGCCCAGCACCTGCAACTTGTGGTCGGCCAGCGTGCCGCTGAGCTTGGCGCGCAGCAGGTCGGCGCGCTGCGTGCCGCGTCGGATGTCGGCCAGCTCGGCCTGCAGCGACAAGGCCTGAGAGCCCTCCGAGGCCAGCTGCCAGGTGGCCGCGCCCCGGGCCACCGAAAGTGCGCCCAGCTGCAGGCGCTGCAGGCTCGCCTGCCCCTCGGTGCGCATGGCCGGCCAGCGCCCGTCGGCCGAGGCCTTGGCCGCGATGCTGCCGCCCGTGGGCGCCCAGGCGGCCAGCGCCGGCACCAGGCGCGCCAGGGGCCCCAGCGTGCCCAGCGACGCGGCATCGATCTCGGCGCTCCAGCGGTCGCTGGCGCCTTCGCCCAGCGGGTCGCCGCGGGCTTCCAGGCGCAGGGCGTTGCCGCCCAGCTGCAGCTCGGCACGCAAAACCGCGGGCACGGGCGCCGCAGCCTGGGTGTAGCCCAGGCTCACGTCGGCCGACATCGCCACGCCGGCAATCATCGATTCACGCACGCGCAGCGCGCCGTTGCCGGCCAGGCGCTGCGCCAGCACCAGTGGCTTGAGCGTCTCCGCCTTGCGCGGCAGGCGCACGTCGAACTGCCAGCCGCCCGAGAGGCGGTGCGGCCCTTGCCGCCAGGCGCTGCCGGCCTCGCCGGGCCACCAGGGCACGGGGTCGAAGTCGGTGACGCTGCCGCTGGTGGCGAGCTGCCAGTCGCCCGCCGGCAGGCGCTGCAGCGTGGCGGTGAGCGAGGCTTCGGCGCGGCCGGCTTGCGCTGTGGCGCGCCGCAGCACCAGGCGCTGGTCGTCGGCACTGCCTTCCAGCTGCACTTGCACCGGCAGCGGCGAGGCCTCCAGCCGGCCCTGCAGGTCGAGCTTCCAGGTGATGCCGGGGCCGGCAGTCTTGTCGCCCGCGGCTGGGGGTGCTGCGCGCGGATCGGGCGAGGGCAGCCCGCGCAGCGTCAGCGCCAGCGGGCCGGTGAGTGTCATGGCCGCGGCGCGGCTGTCGATGCGCTGCGGCGCCAGGTCCTGCAGCTGCGATTCAAGCGTCAGCGTGGTGCCTTGCCACACGGCACTGCCGCTGTACCGGCCGGCGCTGGCCGTGGCGTCGGCCAGCAGCAGCTCGAAGCGGGGCAGTGCCACGCGCCCGGGCTGCTGCAACGAACCGGCGGCTTCCAACTGCACACGCCGCAGTGGCAGGCGGCCTTCATTCCAGCGGCCGGGCAGGCCGTTGTCGAGGTTCACGCGCGCCAGCAGCGGCTGGCCTGCGGCGCCGCCCTGCAGCGTGGCGCTGCCGCTCAGGCGCGTGGCCGGGGCCTGCGGGGTGATGGCGGCGAGGTCCAGGGCTTCGGTGCGCAGGTCCAGCCCGGCCAGCAGCCAGGCCTGCAGCGGCTTCAGCTGCGCCTGCAGGTCCAGGGCCGGAGCCTCGCCGCGCGGCGGCGCACGGCCGCGCAGCGTGGCGCGCATGGCCAGGGTCTCCAGCGGGCCCTCGGCCTGCGCCACGGCGGCCCAGGCCGGGCTGTCTTCACCGAACACCGGCCGGGCGGTGGCGCGCGCCTTCAGCGTGTAAGGCTGCGCGTTGGCCAGGCTGGCGCTGCCCTGCAGTGCCACGCCGTGGCTTTGCAACTGAAGCTGCTCGATGGCATGCAGCGCGCCCGGTTCGGGGCGGAAGTGCAGGCCGCTGGCCAGCAGGTCTTGCAGCAGCGGCGGCATCTCGGCGTTGGCGGCCGCCGCTGCTGGGGTGGTGGGGCCGAGCACGAAACGTTGCAGCGCGAGCCGGTCCACCTGCAGGCGCAGGGGCTGCTGCAGTGCGGCGGGCAGCTTCGGCGGTGGGCTGTCAGCTTTCTTGGGGCCGGTGTCCAGCGTCACGCTGCGCGCAGCCAACGAACCCACGCGCAGGCCCACCCAGGCCTGCGGCTGTGGCCGCCATTGCCACTGCAGCCCCTCGGCCTTCAGGTCTTCGATCAGCACCGATTGACGGCCACCGTCCCACTGCACCCGCAGCCGCTCGGCCTGCCAGCCACTGCCCAGCAGCGCGCCGCGCCAGCCCTGCGCCTGCACGGTGCCGCCCAGTTGCTGCAGCAGCCAGGTGGTGCCGGTTTCGGTGGCCAGCATCCAGCGCAGGCCGCCGGCCACGGCCCCCACCAGCAGCAGCAGCAGGAGCGCTACCGCGAAGACCGGCACGCACAGCGAGAGGCCCGTGCGCACCGGCCGGGCCGGTGCGTGCGGCTCTGCCCCAGTCAGGGCCGCAGCAGGGCTGCGCGGGGCTTCGTCGGCGGCCATCAGAACGCGATGCCCACGCTGAAGTGCAGGCGCGCCTGGCGCACCTCGCGGCCATAGGCCCAGTCGATGCGCAAGGGCCCCACCGGACTGCGCCAACGCACACCCACGCCCAGCCCCAATGCGGGCTTGAGCGCACTGAAGCTGTCGGCAGCATTGCCGGCATCGACGAAGACCGCGCCCCACAGCGCCGGCATGCTGGCCAGGAAGGGCCGCGCCAGCTCCACGCTGGCCGTGTACATCACATTGCCGCTGCCCACGGCGCCGTTGACCTGCGGCCCCAGGCTGCGGAAGCTGTAGCCGCGCACGGAGTCGTCGCCACCGGCGCGGAACTTCAGCGAATCGGGCACCACGGCGTTGTCACCCAGGAAGACCTGCCCGGCCTCGACGCGGGCCTGCCCGTACCAGGCCCGCCCCAGCGGCAGATAGCCCGTCAAGCGCAGGTAGGCGCGGCCGAAGTTGCCGTCTTCCGCATTGGTGCCGCGCGAGCGCCCCACGCCGCCCTGGCCGGCAAAGGTGAAGCCCTGCGTGGGCAGCACCACGCTGTCGAGGTCGCGCCAGACGCCGTGGTAGTTCAGCGAAAGCGCCAGCGCGCTGCTGCGCACGCCCAGGTTGGTGGTGCGGCGCGAGCGTTCCCCTTCGACGAAGTACAGGCGCTCGATGCGCTGCGTGTCTTGCGTGCGGCCCAGGCGCAGGCGCTGCGAGAGCACGGTGTCGGAGTCGGACTCGAGGTTCTCCACCGTGCCGCCGATGAGGTTGCGGTACTGCTTCTCGGCCGGGTGGGTGCTGATCTCGCCTTCCCAGAACTGGCGCTTCTGGCCCCACTCGACCTTGTTGCGCGACGATGCGGCGAAGCCGAACACGCGCCGCCAGGTGTGTTCCACCGAAGCGCGCGGGCCGGTGTTGGCACTGACACCCAGGCCGGTGGTGTAGACCTGCAGCGGCGCTTCGCGCAGGCGCACCAGCACGCGGGCGCGCTCGGCCTGCGTGGCGTCGGGGTCGAGCGTGACGCTGACGTTCTCGAAGAGGCCGGCCTTCTGGATGCGCTCCTGGTAGTCGAGCAGGAAGGCTTCGGACACCGGGGTGCCGCGCGGCACCCCCGAGAGGTTCAGCAGCGTTTCGCTGTCGTGCCGCACCAGGCCTTCGATCTCCACCGAGCCCAGCCTGAAGAGCGGCCCGCTGTCGGCCACCAGGAACAGGCGCACGGTGTTGGTCTCGGGGTCGACCTGCGCGCCCGTGCCCACCCAGGTGGCGGTGGCGTAGCCGGCGGCGCGCAGGCGCGCCAGCGCGCTGGCCTTGGCATCGCTCCACGCCGCGTTGCGGAACTCGCTGCCCTGGGCCAGCGGCCAGGCCGCCAGCCAGGCGGCCAGGGTCTCGCGCGCGTAGGCCTCGCCGGCGGCATGGCCGCGTTCCAGTGCGCCCTCGGCTTCCAGCGTGACGCGGCCGATGCGCGCGCGTTCGCCGGGCTCGACCTTCAGGCGCACGCGGTCGGGCTGCCCCTGCGCGCGGCCGGCGCTGCGTTCGATGCTGACCTGCGGCGCGAAGTAGCCCTCGGTCTGCAGCAGCTCGCGCACCTGCGCGGGCGAGGCGTCGATCAGGCGCGCCCACTCGCTGTCTTCCACCTCGTCGCGGTTGATGCGGCCCAGGCGCACCAAGTCGAGGTGCTTCTCCAGCAGCGCCTTCAGCGCGCTGGGGGCGTCGATCTCGATCACCACGCCCAGGGTCGGCGACTGCTGTTCGTACTCTTGCGGGGTGACGAGCAGGAATCCTTCTGCCGCACCCGAGGCCGCCGCGGCCGGCGGCGTGGCGGCCTCACCGCCGCGACCGGCGCCCAGGCTGGCGCAGCCCGCACCCAGCCCGCCCAACGCGGCCAGGGCCAGCGCGGTGGCGGCGCGGCGCCAGGTCATCGGCTCAGCAGGCGCATCGCACCTTCCAGCCCCGCCAGGCTCAGCGGGAACATGCGCTGGTTCATCAGCTGCTGGACGATGGAGATGCTCTGCCGGTACTGCCACACGCCCTGCGGTTCGGGGTTGATCCACGCGAACTTCGGGAAGGCGTTCGTCAGCCGCTGCAGCCACACGGCGCCGGGTTCTTCGTTGTTGTATTCGACGCTGCCGCCGGGCTGCAGGATCTCGTAGGGGCTCATGGTGGCGTCGCCCACGAAGATCAGCTTGTAGTCCTGGTTGTACTTGCGGATGAGGTCGAAAGTGGCGTGCTTCTCGCTGAAGCGGCGCCGGTTGTTCTTCCACATGAAGTCGTAGACGCAGTTGTGGAAGTAATAGAACTCGAGGTGCTTGAATTCGGTCTTCGCCGCCGAAAAGAGTTCCTCGACGCGGTGGATGTGCTCGTCCATCGTGCCGCCCACGTCCATCAGCAGCAGCACCTTCACCTTGTTGTGGCGCTCGGGGACCATCTTGATGTCCAGCATGCCGGCGTTGGCCGCGGTGCTGTGGATGGTGTCGTCCAGGTCGAGTTCGTCGGCCGCGCCCTCGCGCGCGAAGCGCCGCAGCCGGCGCAGCGCGACCTTGATGTTGCGCGTGCCGAGTTCCTTGGTGTCGTCGTAGTCTTTGTAGGCGCGCTGGTCCCACACCTTCACGGCGCTCTTGTTGCGGCCCTTGTCCTGCCCGATGCGGATGCCCTGCGGGTTGTAGCCGTAGGCGCCGAAGGGGCTGGTGCCGCCGGTGCCGATCATGCGGTTGCCGCCCTCGTGGCGCTCTTTCTGCTCTTCGAAACGCTTCTTCAGCGTCTCCATCAGTTCGTCCCAGCCCATCTTCTCGATGGCGGCCTTCTGCTCGGGCGTGAGCTCCAGCTCCAGCGTCTTGCGCAGCCAGTCCAGCGGCACGTCCTGCGTGAAGTCGGTGAGCAGTTCCACGCCCTTGAAGTAGGCGGCGAAGGCGCGGTCGAACTTGTCGTACTGCGCCTCGTCCTTCACCAGCGCGGTGCGGGCGAGGTAGTAGAACTTGTCGACCGTGGGGCCGCCTTCGTCGTCGATCACGCCGGCCTGCAGGGCTTCCAGCAGCGTCAGGTACTCCTTGACGCTGACCTTCAGCTTGGCGGCGCGCAGCGTGTAGAAGAAGTCGATCAGCATGGGCGGCCCGACGGCGGCTTGGGGGACAGGAGCGAGGGTTGCCCCGTATTGTCGCCTTGGCTCAGCCGCCCGACCCGCGGCGGGGTGAGCCTGCCTTGCCCTGGGTTTGGGACTGGGCCTTGCCTGCACCCTTCTTCACGGCCGGGTCGTGCCGCTGCAGCCAAGCGAAGAACTCGCTGAACCACAGCCGGCTGTTGCGAGGCTTGAGGATCCAGTGGTTCTCGTCGGGGTACCACAGCAGCCGCGCATCCACGCCGCGCGCCTTCAGCGTGTTGTAGTAAGCCAGGCCTTGCGCATCGGGCACGCGGTAGTCGAGCGCGCCATGCACCACCAGCGTGGGTGTGCTCATGGTGCCGGCGTAGGCGTGCGGGCTCTGGCTGTGCACGCGGGCCATGTCGTCCCAGTACCAGCTGCCCAGTTCCTTGGCATGCCAGGTGTAGGCGTCGTCGGCGAACATGCCCACCCAGTCGTAGCAGCCGGCATGGCACACATAGGCCTGGTAGCGCCCGGCTTCCACGTGCGCGTTCATCCAGGCCACCATGTAGCCGCCATAGCTGCCGCCCGTGGCGAAGACGCGTTTCGGGTCGGCCCACTTGTGCTTCAGGAGCCAGTCGGTGCCGGCTTCCACGTCCTGCAGTTCCAGTTCGCCCCAGCGGTGCGTGATGCTGTCGAGGAAGGCGTAGCCGAAGCCGCTGCTGCCGTGGTAGTTCACGCTGGCCACCACATAGCCCTGCGCCGCGAAGACCTGCAGGTTCCAGCGGTAGTGCCAGTTGTCGCCCGGGCCGGTGTGCGGGCCGCCGTGGATGCTGTGCATCACCGGGTACTTCTTCTTCGCGTCGAAGCCCGGCGGGTAGACCACCCACATCTGCACCGGGTCGCCGTTCGGGGACGCCGCATCGGACTTGGCGCCTTCGATCCAGACCTCTTCCACCTTGCCGAACTGCAGCGTGTCCATCAGCGCGTCGTTGAAACGCTCGATGCGCCGCGCCGGCTGGCCCGGCAGGTGGGCCAGGGCGCGCGCCGGGTGCAGTGCGCAGTCGGCCACGGTCACCAGCGTGCCGGCGGCCTTGTCGTAGCCGTTCAGCCAGCCGCCCTCGAACACGATCTCGGCGCGGCGGTCTGGCAAGTCAAAGCGCCACAGGTGCGTGCGGCCCTTCTGCTCGGCCAGGAAAAGCACGGCCTGGCCGTCTTCTTCCCACAGCAGCGGGGCGTGCACGTCGTGGTCCCACTCGTGGCTGACCACGTCCCAGCTGTTCTCGTGCCGTTCCCACACCGCCAGCTGCGAAGGCATGGTGTGCTTGATGGCCTGGTGGCTGGCCGTGAAGGCGATGCGGTTGCCGTCGGGGCTGTAGCGCGGCGTGCCGAGGTCGAACTCGGCGTCCTGCACGATGACCTTGATCTGGCCGCTCTTGAGGTCCATCTCGGCCAGCGCGCAGCGGCCGTCGGGGCGTTTCTCAGCCGCGGGGTCGAAGGCGAAGACCAGGCGCTTGCCGTCGGGCGAGATGTCGAAGTGCTCGGCGCTGGGGTCGGCGCGGCTCAGCTCGTAGGGCGTGCCTTCGAAGAGGTCTTGCACCTTGCCGGGCGCACCGTCCTTGCCCAGCGTCAGCAGGTGCAGGTGGGCCACGCGGCCCATGGGCAGGTTGCGGTCCCAGTAGCGGTACTGCGCCTCGCTGGTGACGTAGCCGCTTTCCTTGCGGTCCTTGAACTCCTTGAGCTTCGCGGCCTGCGCCTTGGGGCCCTTCAATTCGGGCCACACCCAGCTGATGAAGACCAGGCGCTTGCCGTCCGGGCTCCAGCGGAAGCCTTCCACACCGGTGGCCACCTCGGCCGCGCGGCGCGCTTCGCCGCCATCGGGCGCGATGACGTAGAGCTGGGCCTCGGCGTCTTTGCTGCCTTCCTGTTCACGCTTGGCGGTGAAGGCGATGAGATCACCGCGCGGGCTCCAGCGCGGCGTGCCGTCCTTGTCGCCGGCGCTCGTCAGGCGCCGCGGCTCGCCGCCCAGCGTGGACAGCAGCCACAGCGAGCTGCTGCCCTTGTTCTCTTCCATCGAGTAGCGTGTGAGCGAGGCCACGGCCTGCGCGCCGTCGGGGGCGAGGCTGGGCGCGCCCAGCCGTTCGATCTGCCACAGTGCTTCGACGCTGATGTTCTGTTTGCGTGCCACGGGCTTGCCTCCTTGGTGTGTGCCGTGCGCCTCAGGCGCTGCGCGGCTTGTTCAGTTGCCAGTCGAGATGGTTGCGCACCGCCGGCCATTCGGCGGCGGTGATGCTGTAAACGGCGGTGTCGCGCAGGCTGCCATCGGCCAGGCGCTGGTGCGCGCGCAGCACGCCATCGAGCTGCGCGCCCAGGCGTTCGATGGCGCGGCGGCTCTGCGTGTTCAGCCGGTGGGTGCGGAACTCCACTGCGATGCACTGCAGCTGCTCGAAGGCATGGCCCAGCAGCAGGCGCTTGGCGTTGGTGTTCAGCGGCGTGCGCTGCGCCGAGCGCGCGTACCAGGTGCTGCCGATTTCCACCCGGCGGTGCACGGCGTCGAGGTGCATGTAGGTCGTCATGCCGGCGATGCGGCCTTCGGCATCGAGCACCGTGAAGGGCAGCATGCTGCCTGAGGCTTGCAGCGCCAGCCGGCGCTGGATCTCTGCGGCCATGCCCTCGGGCGAGGGCACGGCGGTGTACCAGAGCTTCCACAACTCGCCATCGCGCGCCGCCTCGCACAGGCCGTCTTGGTGGCTTTCGTGCAGCGGCAGCAGCCGCACGTGCGGGCCAGCCAGTTCAACAGGCTCAGGCCATCGCTGCACGATCAGAGGCCAAGACCAAGTTTCCCGCCGCGGAACCGGCTCTGCCGGGCCGCTGGCGGACGGCCCCCTCGGGGGGTAGCGAGCGTGAGCGAGCTTGGGGGCACCATCTCTAGCGGTTGTGGCGCTGCATGAAGACGAGCTTTTCGAACAGCGTGACGTCCTGCTCGTTCTTCAGCAAGGCGCCCACCAGCGGCGGCACGGCCACCTTGTCGTCCTGGCTCTGCAGGGCTTCGAGCGGGATGTCTTCGGCCACCAGCAGTTTCAGCCAGTCGAGCAGTTCGCTGGTGGAGGGCTTCTTCTTGATGCCCGGCAGGTTGCGCACGTCGTAGAAGGTCTTCAGCGCGGCGGCCAGCAGTTCCTTCTTGAGCTGCGGGAAGTGCACGTCCACGATCTGCCGCATGGTGTCGGCATCGGGGAACTTGATGTAGTGGAAGAAACAGCGGCGCAGGAAGGCGTCGGGCAGCTCCTTCTCGTTGTTGCTGGTGATGAAGACCAGCGGCCGGTGCTTGGCCTTGACGAGTTCACGCGTCTCGTAGACGTAGAACTCCATGCGGTCGATCTCGCGCAGCAGGTCGTTCGGGAACTCGATGTCGGCCTTGTCGATCTCGTCGATCAGCAGCGCCACCGGCTGCTCGGCCGTGAAGGCCTGCCACAGCACACCCTTGACGATGTAGTTGTGGATGTCCTTGACCTTCTCGTCACCCAGCTGGCTGTCGCGCAGGCGGCTCACAGCGTCGTATTCGTACAGGCCCTGCTGCGCCTTGGTGGTGCTCTTGATGTGCCACTGCAGCAGCGGCAGGCCCAGGGCGCTGGCCACTTCCTCGGCCAGCATGGTCTTGCCGGTGCCGGGTTCGCCCTTGACGAGCAGCGGGCGCTTGAGCGTGGCGGCGGCGTTCACCGCCAGCATCAGGTCTTGCGTGGCGACGTACTGGCGGGAGCCTTGGAATTTCATCGTCGGGGGTGGCTCCGGTGTTCGACGCGGGGCGCTGCAGAGGGGGCGGTTTCAGTATAAGGGGCCCCCTATAATCAGCGGCTGCTGCGCGGCGGGGCTTTGCCTCGAGCCGATGCTGTTCCGATGTACTCACCCCTCCAGACGATGAGCAAAGCGATCACCTTCCTCGCGGCCCTGGCCGGCGCCCTGTCCTTCATGACCGCAGCCCAGGCCCAAGACGCCGCCGCTGGCGAGAAGAAGGCTGCGATGTGCATCGGCTGCCACGGCATCAAGGGCTACCAGGCCAGTTTCCCCGAGGTGCACAAGGTGCCGATGATCTCGGGCCAGAACGCCAAGTACATCGTCGCTTCGCTGCAGGCCTACAAGAAGGGCGAGCGCAAGCACCCCACCATGCGTGGCATCGCGATCACCCTGACCGACGCCGACATGGCCGATCTGGGCGCCTTCTACGAGAAGCACGGCGCCTCGATGATCAAGCCGGTGGCCGACACCCCGGCGGTGGCACCCTCCGCCGAAGTGGCGGCCCTGCTGGCCAAGGGCGCCTGCGCCTCCTGCCATGGCGCGAACTTCAGCAAGCCCATCGACCCGGGCTACCCCAAGATCGCCGGCCAGCACGCCGACTACCTGAACGTGGCGCTGCGCGCCTACACCGTCACCGGCAACCCTCAGGTGGGCCGCAGCAACGCCATCATGGCCGGCCAGGTCAAGCAGTTCAAGCCGGCCGAGCTGAAGGCCATGGCGCAGTACATCGGCTCGCTGCCGGGCGAACTGCGCACCGTGCCGCAGCCCAAGTTCCGCTGAAGCACAGCGTCCCGAACGAAGCCGCCCGGCCCGCGCCCGGCGGCTTTTTTCATGGCGCTGCCGCGGGCGCGCGGGCCGGCAGCTTCAGCAGCCCAGTGGCCAGGGCCGTGCCCAGCAGGATGACGCCGCAGCCCAGCAGCATCGCGGGCGTGGGCCGCTCGCCCATGAAGAGCCAGCCCCAGAGCATGGCGAAACCCGGCACGAGGAAGGTCACCGAGATCGCATTCGTCGCCCCGGCATTGGCGATGAGCCGGAAGTACAGCACGTAGGCCAGCCCGGTGCACAGCAGCGAGAGCAGGGCCGCCGCACCCCAGGCCGTGGCCGAAGGCGACACCGCGGGCCAGGCCCACAGTGCCGGCAGCAGCAGCACGGCCGCCGCGCTCAGCTGGCTGCCGGCGGCCAGGGCCATCGGTGCCACGCCAGCCAGGCGCCGACGCGTGTAGTTCGCCGCCAGGCCATACAGCACCGCGGCCGCCACGCAGGCCGCCATGCCCAGCGCCGGGCTCATGCCGCTGGCGCCCACCTGCAGCCCCGCCTTGCCCCAGGCCAGGCCCACCACGCCCGCCACGCCGATGGCCAGGCCCAGCAGGCGTGCGCGGTCGAGCTTCTCGCCCAGCCACACCCACGCGAAAAACGCGCCCCAGAGCGGCGCCGTGGCGTTGAACACCGCCATCAGGCCCGCGCCCAGCACCAGCGCCGCCAGGCTGAACATCACGAAGGGCAAGGCCGAATTGATCAGCCCCACCACCGCAATCGCACGCCAGTGCCGGCGCAGCGCCGGCAGTTCACCGCGCCAAGCCAGCAGCGGCAGCAGCAGCAGGCCGGCCCCCGCCACGCGCAGCAGCGACAGCGCCAGCGCGCCGAAGTCGGCCGCGCCCAGGCGCATGAAGAGGAAGGAGCCGCCCCAGATGGCCCCCAGCAGCAGCAGTTCCAGCCGGTCGCGGCCCTTCATCGGGCGCCTTTCATGCGAGCAGCGCCCCTTCCAGCACCAGCAGCGCCTGCTTGCGGTGCAGCCCGCCGGCATAACCCGTCAAGCCGCCATCGGCGCCCACCACGCGGTGGCAGGGCACCACGATGCCCAGCGGGTTGCGCCCGATGGCCGCGCCCACCGCCCGCACCGCGGTCGGCTTGCCGAGGGCCTGCGCGACCGCCCCGTAGCTCAGCAGCGCGCCGGGCTTGATGCCGCGCAGCACCTGCCACACGGCCTGCTGGAAGGGCGTGCCGGCCGGGTCCAGCGGCACGGTGAAGGGCTGGCGGGGCGCCTGCCAGTAGGCCTTCAGTTCGCGCGCGGCCTGCTGCAGGTGCGGGTGCCGCGGGTCTTCGGGCGCGTCCACCGCGTCGGAGCGGTGGGCCTGGCCGTCGAACCACACCAGCGCCAGGCCGCGCGCGGTGGCGGCCAGGGTCAGTGGGCCCAGGGGGCTGGGCAGGCGCATCTGCGCCTCGAGCGGGTGTTTCATCGGGGGGCTTCCAGGGTTTCGACGTGGTGCCACAGGCGCATCACGGCGTAGGCGCGCCAGGGCCGCCAGGGCTCGGCCAGCGCGGTGATGTGTTTCGGGTCGCGCGAGCCCAGCGCGTTCATCAGGCCGATGTCGCTGGCCGGCCAGGCGTCGGGCCAGGCCAGCGCGCGCAGCGCGATGAGCTGCGCGGTCCAGTCGCCGATGCCGGGCAGGGCACGCAGGGCGTCCAGCGTGGCCTGCAGCGGCGCGCCGCGGTGCAGTTCGATGGCGCCGCTGGCCACCGCCGTGGCCAGGGCCTGCAGGGCCTTCACGCGCTGGCGCACGATGCCGAGCTGGCCCAGCACCTCGGGGTCGGCAGCGGCCAGCGTGGGGGCGTCGGGGAAGAGGCGGTGCAGCGCCGGAAACGGTGTTTCCAGCGGCGTGCCCAGGCGGTCGACGAGGCGCTGCGTCAGCGTCCGCGCGGCCTTCACGGTGACCTGCTGGCCCAGCACGATGCGCACGGCGGCCTCGAAGCCGTCCATCGCCCCGGGCAGGCGCGCGCCGGGGCGCAGCGGCAGCGGCAGCAGCGCCATCACGGGGTCGATGCGCGCGGGGTCGGCGTCGAGGTCGAAGGTCTGGCGCACGCGCTGCATCAGCGCGCCCAGCACCGGCACCAGGCTGGGCGAGGTGCTGAGCACCAACTCGTGCCGCTCGGGCACGAAGCGCACGCTCAGCCAGCCCTGCAGGCGCCGGCCCTGGTGCGGCCAGCTCAGCGTGCGCCGCAGCACCAGGCCGTCGACCTCTTCCACGCCCTGCAGCTGGCGCCGCGCGAAGTGGCCGAGCAGGGCCTCCACGTCGCAGGGCGGCCGCCACGCCAGGCGCAGGCCTTCGCTGCGCGTGGCGGGCGCGTGGTTGCTGCCTTCATGGCGCAGCCGGCTCGGGCTGAAGCGGTAGTGCTCGGCAAAGGCGGCGTTGAAGCGACGCAGGCTGGCAAAACCGCTGGCCAGCGCCACCTGCGTGACGGGCAGCTCGGTGTCGGTGAGCAGTTGCTTGGCCAGCAGCAGGCGCTGCGTGCCCAGGTAGGCCAGCGGGCCCACGCCGTGCGCGGCCTGGAAGATGCGCCGCAGGTGGCGGTCGGTCACGCCCAGGCGCGCGGCCAGCCGCGGCAGCGGCAGGGCCTGGCCGCTGTGCACGGCGTCTTCGATGAGGCGGGCCGCGCTGTCGGCCAGGCTGCGCGACGAGTCCATCAGCGACAGCCCGGGCGCGATCTCGGGCCGGCACTTCATGCAGGGCCGAAAGGCCGCGGCCTCGGCCTGCGCGCGGCTGCCGAAGAAGCGGCAGTTCTCGCGCCGCGGCGTGCGCACGCGGCAGACCGGGCGGCAGTAGATGCCCGTGCTGGTGACGCCGACGAACAGACGCCCGTCGAAACGGGCGTCGCGCGCTTTCAGGGCGAGGTAGGCGGCGTCGGTGTCCAGGACCATGCGGCCATCATAGGCAGCGCATGGGCCCTGGCTGGCCGTTTTCGGACCTGTCGATCAGAACCTGCCTGAGGCCTTCGCCGGCCTCAGCGCAGGGCGCGGGCCCGCGCGATGGCGCCGGCGGCGGCCTGCTCGGCGGCCAGTGCGGTGTCCAGCGGGTGCAGGCACAGGCCGGCGAGCTCGTAGCGCAGGTTCTCGTAGACCTCGGCCGTGTGCGGCGCGGCCTGCAGCAGGCGATGCAGGTGTTCGTCGGGGCTCACGTCCACCAGCAGCTCACGCACGCGCTGCGCCACGCTGCGGTACTGCTCGGCGCTGGCCGAGCTGGGCGCGGCTTCCAGGCGTTCCAGCAGGCCGGCCATCGCGGCCAGGGTGTGCAGGCGGGCGGGCAGGGGGTGGCGGGTGTCGGTGCTCATGCCTGGATACATCGGGATGCGGCGGGCGGATTCAAGGGCTGGCCCCGTGAAGTCCAGCCGGCTTGGCACGGCCGGCGGCTATGCTGCCCGGATGACCGAGACCTCCAGCACCACCCCCGCGCCTGCCACTGCCGGCTTTGCCGCCCTGGGCCTGCCCGCCCCGCTGGTGCGCGCCGCCGCCGCGGCGGGCTGGCGCCAGCCCAGCCGTGTCCAGGCCGCGGCCCTGCCCGCCGTGCTGGCCGGGCGCGACCTGCAGGTGCAGGCCCCCACGGGCGCCGGCAAGACCGGCGCCTTCCTGTTGCCGCTGCTGGCCCAGCTGATGGCCGACCCCGCCACCGCCGAGGCCCGCCCGCGCCGCCTGCACGCGCTGGTGCTGGCGCCCACGCGCGACCTCGCGGTGCAGACCGCCGCCGCGGCGATGGCGCTGGCGCCGGCCTTCAAGACCGTGGCCGCGGTGGGCGGCCTGTCGATCAACCCGCAGATGATGGCGCTGCGCGGCGGCGCCCACCTGCTCGTGGCCACGCCGGGCCGCCTGCTGGACCTGAGCCGCCAGAACGCCGTGCGCCTGAACGAGCTGGCTGTGCTGGTGCTGGACGAGGCCGACCGCCTGCTGGAGCCCGCCTTCGCCGACGAAACGCGGCGCGTGCTGCAGCTGCTGCCGCGCCAGCGCCAGACCCTGCTGTTCAGCGCCACGATGCCCGAGGCCGTGCAGACACTGGCCGCGGCGGTGCAGCGCGATGCGCTGGTGCTGCAGCTGGCCGATGAAGCGGCTGATGACGCACCTGACGAAGCGGCCGTAGCAGCAGCCGATGCCCCCGACGACACCGGCCCAGTGGCCCTGCCGGCCAAGCTGCGCCAGCGCGCTTTGGTCGTCGACACGCCCCAGCGCACGCCCTTGCTGCGCCACCTGCTGCACACCGAAGGCTGGGCGCGCACGCTGGTCTTCGTGGCCACGCAGCACGCCTGCGAGCACGTGGCCGGCAAGCTGGCGCGCGCCGGCGTGGCGGCCACCGCCTTCCACGCCCAGCTCAGCCCGGGGCGGCGCAGCGAGGCGCTGCAGGGCCTGCAGAGCGGGCGCTTTCGCGTGGTCGTGGCTACCGACGTGGCCGCGCGCGGGCTCGACCTGCCGGGCCTGCAGGCGGTGGTGAACTACGACCTGCCGCGCTCGCCGGCCGACCACGTGCACCGTGTCGGGCGCGCCGCCCGCGCCGGCGCCGAGGGCCTGGCGCTGAGCTTCGTGCTGGCCGATGCGCCGGGCAGCGAGCGCCACTTCCGCCTGATCGAGAAACGCCAGGGGCAGCGCGTGCCGCGCGAGGTGGTGCCCGGCTTCGAGCCGGTCTTGCCGGCCGCGGATCGGGCCGCTGCCGTCGCGCAGCTGCCGCCTGCGAACGAGGGCAACGGTGGCCAGGGTGGCGTGAAGGGCCTGCGCCCCAGCCGCAAGGACAAGCTGCGTGCCGCCGCGGCGCGTTCGGCCGCCGCGCGCGGGCCTACATCGCCTTGAACAGGTGCACGTAGGCCCGGCTCACGGGCAGCTCGTGCGCGTGGCCCTTGATGCGCAGGAAGAGCCGGCTCGTCTCGTCGCGCCGCGTGCCGGCCAGGAAGGCCAGGTTGACGATGGTGCTGCGGTGAACCTGCACGAACTGTTCGGGGTCGAGCTGCTGTGCGAGCTCGGTGATGGGCGTACGGATCAGGTGCTCGGCCGTGGCCGTGTGCACGCAGGTGTACTTGTCGTCGGCGCGGAAGAACAGCACCTCTTCCACCGCCACCTGGTGCGTCAGGTCGCCGGCACTGGCGCGCACCCAGCGCAGGCGCTGGTGGGGCGGCGTGCCCTGGGCGGCCGGCATCAGCCGCTGCAGTGCGGCCAGCAGGCGCTGGCTCTCGTCGATGCCTACAGCCTCGGCGGGCGCGGCCAGCGCGCGCTGCACGCGCTCCACCGTGCGCTGCAGGCGTTCGGTGCCCACGGGCTTGAGCACGTAGTCCAGTGCCTCGTTCTCGAAGGCCTGCACGGCGTATTCGTCGTAGGCGGTGACGAAGACCACGCGCGTGCGGCCCTCGATGCCCTGGGCCACTTCCAGCCCCGTGAGGCCGGGCATCTGGATGTCGAGGAAGGCCACGTCGGGCTGCAGCGCGGCGATGCGCTCGGCCGCCTCCACGCCGTTGCGCGCGGTGTGCACGATCTGCAGCGCCGGCCACAGCCGCTGCAGCTCGGTGGCCAAGGCGCGGGCCAGGTGCGGTTCGTCGTCGGCGATCAGGCAGGTGTTCATGGGGCGGCAAGCTCCGGGTGCAGCGGGATGGTGATGCGGGCCAGCGTGCCCTGCGGTGCAGCGGCCTGCAGTTCCAGCCGCGCCTCGGGGCCGAAACGCGCCTGCAGGCGTTCGCGGATGTTGCTGAGGGCCACGCCGTTGCCGCGGCGCGCGCCCGGGCGGGCTGGCGCGTTCAGGCCCAGGCCGTCGTCCTGCACCTCCAGCCGCAGCGTGCCGCCCTGCAGCTGGGCGCGCACCTGCACGGTGCCGCCTTCGATGCTGGGCTCCAGGCCGTGCATCACGGCGTTCTCCACCAGCGGCTGCAGCAGCAGCGGCGGCAGCCGCTGCGCGCGCGCGGCCTCGTCGGCGCTGATCTCGAAGCGCAGCCGGTCTTCCATGCGACCCTGCAGCAGCTGCAGGTAGCGCTGCGCCAGCTCCAGTTCCTGCCCCACGGTGCTGTGCTCGCTGCGCATCTGGCCCAGGCTGGCGCGAAGGTAGTCGGTGAAGCTGCCCAGCATCTGCTTGGCCTTGGGCAGGTCGTGGTCCATCAGGCTCTGCACGTTGGCCAAGGTGTTGAAGAGGAAGTGCGGTTCGATCTGCGCCTGCAGCAGCCGCAGCTGTGCCTCTTGCGCCTGGCGCTTGAGCTGTTCTTCGTGCCACTGCTGCCAGGCCCACAGGCCCCACACCACGCTGGCGAAGACGGCGAAGATCGAGACCGAGATCCAGCTGCTGCGCGGCGCCCAGTCCACGCGGCCCATGCCCGGCACCTGCCCCAGCAGCAGGTAGGCCAGCAGGAAACCCAGCCCGACGCAGGCCATCGAGGTGACGCCGTAGAACAGGCCCACCAGCACGCCGGGCTCGCCATTGACCCAGACCAGGAACCGGTCGGAAGCCAGCCGCTCGATGGCCGTGTAGACGATGTGGAAGACCACGCCGATGATCAGCGAGGTCAGCATCAGTGGCAGCGCCACCTCGTAAACCTGAGTGAGCGTGGGCACCCGCCGGCTGGCCACCAGCGCCACCAGCGAGAGCGCGCCGCCCCAGCACAGCGCCACCAGGCCCGTCATCACCCACAGCGCCCACTCGGGCGCGGCATGGCGGCGCTTGAGCTTGAAGAAGTCCTGGCGGGCCAGGCGCAGGGTGGCGATGAAGTTCTGCATGGCCCCGCAGTCTAGGCAGGCCGTGCCGCGGCGCCGCGCCGGCGCGACGGATCGACAGCCGGGCCGCCAGACCGCCGGCCACGCCGGCCTTCCTACAATCGCGCGACCTCCCAAGCTCCAAGATCCTCAGCCATGCACATCGATCCCACCGTCTTCAAGGCCTACGACATCCGCGGCATCGTCGGCAAGAACATCGACGAGACCTTCGCCGAGCACCTGGGCCGCGCCTTCGGCAGCGAGGCCCTGGCCGCGGGCGAGAAGGCCGTGGCGGTGGGCCGCGACGGGCGCCTGTCGGGCCCCGGTCTGGCGGCAGCGCTGATCCGCGGCCTGAAGAGCACGGGCCTGGACGTGGTGGACATCGGCATGGTGACCACGCCCATGCTGTACTACGTGGCCGCCACGCGGGCCGCGCACGGCTGCACCAGCGGCATCCAGGTCACGGGCAGCCACAACCCGAAGGACTACAACGGCTTCAAGATGGTGATGGGCGGCCGGGCCATCTACGGCGACGACATCCAGAAGCTGAAGCAGCGCATCGAGACCGAGATCTACACCACGAAGCGCGGCCGCAGCGCCAAGATGGACGTACTGGCCGAGTACACGCAGCGCATCGTCGGCGACGTGAAGCTGGCGCGCTCCATGAAGGTGGTGGTGGACAGCGGCAACGGCATTCCCGGCGCCAGCGCGCCCGGCATCCTGCGCGCCCTGGGTTGCGAGGTCATCGACCTCTACAGCACCGTGGACGGCGACTTCCCCAACCACCACCCCGACCCCAGCAAGCCCGAGAACCTGGAGGTCTTGAAGACGGTCGTGCGCGCCACCGGCGCCGAGATCGGCCTGGCCTTCGACGGCGACGGCGACCGCCTGGGCGTGGTCACGGCCACCGGCAACATCATCTACCCCGACCGCCAGATCATGCTGTTCGCGCGCGACATCCTCTCGCGCAACAAGGGCGGCACCATCATCTACGACGTGAAGTGCAGCCAGCGCCTGCCCGTGGCCATCAAGAAGGCGGGCGGCAAGCCGCTGATGTGGAAGACCGGCCACTCGCTGATCAAGGCCAAGCTCAAGGAGATCGGCGCGCCCTTCGCCGGCGAGATGAGCGGCCACCTCTTCTTCGGTGAGCGCTGGTATGGCTTCGACGACGCGATGTACACCGCGGCGCGCCTGCTGGAGATCCTGGCCAAGCAGAAGAACCCCAGCGCCTTCCTCGATGCGCTGCCCACCAGCTTCAGCACGCCCGAGCTGAACGTGCCGTGCGCCGAGGGCGAGCACCACAGCGTGGTGGCCGAGCTGCTGGCGCGCGTGGCCGATGGCCGCATGAAGTTCGAAGGAGGCGAGGTCGGCACCATCGACGGCCTGCGGGTGGACTTTGCCGACGGCTTCGGCCTCATCCGCGCCAGCAACACCACGCCGGTGCTGGTGCTGCGGTTCGAAGGCCACACCGACGAGGCCCTGCACCGCATCGAGGCCCAGTTCATGGCCGCGCTGCGCGAGGTGAAGCCCGACGCGCAGGTGGCTGCCGCCGCGCACTGACACCCACCGACGGCCGCCACGCGCGCCCACCGATGAGCGAGCCGCTGGCGCGCGCGCTCTACGCGCTGCTGTTGCGCCTGGCCACGCCGCTGTACCTGGCGCGCCTGTGGTGGCGCGGCCGGCGCGAGCCGGCCTACCGCAGCCACTGGCGCGAGCGCCTGGGCTGGCCCGCAGCCGGCACGCCGCCGGTGCCTGGGCGGCTGTGGCTGCACGCGGTGTCCTTGGGGGAAACGCTGGCCGCGGCCCCGCTCGTGCAGGCGCTGCGCGAGCAGCGGCCCGGCTTGCAGTTCCTGCTGACGCACAGCACCGCCACCGGGCGTGAAGCCGGCGCGAAGCTGCTGCAGCCCGGCGACGCCCAGGCCTGGCTGCCCTACGACACGCCCGGCGCGGTGCGGCGCTTCCTGCGCGCGCACCGGCCCAGCGGGGGCGTGCTGATGGAAACCGAGATCTGGCCCGTGCTGCTGCACGCGGCGCAGGCCGAGGGCGTGCCCGTGGTGCTGGCCAACGCCCGGCTTTCGGCGCGCAGCGCGCGCAAGGGCCGGCGCCTGGCCACGCTGCTGCACGGCGCTGCCGCGCGCTTGAGCACCGCACTGGCGCAGACCGACGCCGATGCCCAACGCCTGGCCGAGGCCGGCGCGCGCAAGGTGCAGGTGATGGGCAACCTGAAGTTCGACATCACGCCCCGGCCCGAACTGCTGGCGCGCGGCCAGGCCTGGCGCCAGCTGCTGGGCCGGCCGGTGGTGCTGGCCGCCGTCACGCGTGAAGGCGAAGAGGCGCTGCTGCTGGCGGCGTGGGCGGCGCTCCCCGCGGCAGGGCGGCCGCTGCTGCTGATCGTGCCGCGCCATCCGCAGCGTTTCGACGAAGTGGCCGCGCTCGTCGCGGAGGCCGGCTTCAGCCTGCAGCGGCGCAGCGCGTGGGGCACATCACCAGCGCCGGAGGCCGTTCGTGCCGAGGTCTGGCTGGGCGACAGCCTGGGCGAGATGGCGCAGTACTACGCCTGCGCCGACGTGGCATTGCTGGGCGGCAGCTTCGCGCCACTGGGCGGGCAGAACCTCATCGAGGCCGCGGCCTGTGGCTGCCCGCTGCTGATGGGCCCGCACACCTTCAACTTCGCGCAGGCGGCTGAAGACGCGCTGGCTGCCGGCGCGGCCGAGCGTCTGCCCGACCTGCCCTCGGCGGTGGCCCGGGGCTGTGCGCTGCTGGCCGCCGCGGGTGCAGCCGATCGCGAGGTCATGGTCGTCCGCGCCCGCCGCTTTGCCGCGGCACACCGCGGCGCCGCGGCACGCATGGCCGCCGCCGTGCTGGCGGTGCAGAAGCCGGCGCCGCGCTGAGCGCTCAGCGCTCCTTGGGCAACTCGGCCGGGATGCTCTTGGCCCACTCCTGGTCGAGCTCGCGGCGCTTGTCGACCTCGGCGCTGTCACGGCACTTGGTGACGGCCACTCGCAAGCCGGTAGGGACCTCGCGTGTGCAGATGACGCCGGGCGTGTTGCCCGTCTCGGCGCTGGCCACCTGCTTGCCGGCGTAGGAAGGCGCCTGGATCTTGGTGGGTGGTGTGTGTTCGCAAGCCGCCAGCAGCATGAGCGCCGCGGCCAGTGTGAGTGCTGGGATGGCCTTCATGGGGACCCCGAGGTCGTGGTGAATGCGCCGAGCATACGGGCTGCGGGCCGGGCTGTGTCACTGTGCGGGCCTTCAGGCGCGGGGCCGTTGCCCTCCAGGTCAGCGTGATGTGGCGCGGCGCCTCAGTTCTTCGCGGGCCGGGGATCAAGCCATCCTGCCGTGGGCCTGCAACTTGAAGACCGAGACGGCGTTCACCAACTGCGACGCCTGCTGGCGCAGGCTCTCGGCGGCCGCGGCGCCTTCTTCCACCAGCGCCGCGTTCTGCTGCGTGGCCTGGTCCATCTCGGTGACGGCAGCGCTGATCTGCGCCACGCCCTGGCTCTGCTCGACGCTGGCCGCGCTGATCTCGCCCATCACGTCGGTGGCGCGTCGGATCGCGCTGACGACTTCTTCCATGGTGTCGCGGGCGCGGCCCACCAGCGCCGTGCCGTGGTCGACCTGCTCCACGCTGGCCTGGATGAGCTGCTTGATCTCCTTGGCGGCCGTGGCCGAGCGGCCAGCCAGCGTGCGCACCTCGGCCGCCACCACGGCAAAGCCGCGGCCCTGCTCGCCGGCGCGGGCGGCTTCCACGGCGGCGTTCAGCGCCAGGATGTTGGTCTGGAAGGCGATGCCGTCGACCACGCCGATGATGTCGGCGATCTTCTGGCTGCTGCCGTGGATGCCGCTCATGGTCTGCACCACCTGGGCCACCACCTCGCCGCCTTGCGTGGCCACGGTGGAGGCGGCCTGCGCCAGCTGGC
This sequence comes from Rubrivivax rivuli, assembly GCF_004016505.1. Taxonomy (GTDB): domain Bacteria; phylum Pseudomonadota; class Gammaproteobacteria; order Burkholderiales; family Burkholderiaceae_C; genus Rubrivivax; species Rubrivivax rivuli. The sequence continues at coordinate 483,091 of NZ_SACR01000005.1, forward strand.
TGGCCTGGCGGGCGTTGTCGGCGGTGTGCTTCACGGTGGTGCCGAGTTGCTCCATCGAGGCGGCGGTCTGCTGCAGCGCCGAAGCCTGGCGTTCCGTGCGCTGGCTGAGGTCTTGATTGCCCTGGGCGATTTCGCTGCTGGCCGTGGCTACCGATTCGGAGCCCTGGCGCACGCCGTGCACCAGGCCGGCGAGGCCGTCGCGCATGGTGCGCAGCGCGTACAGCATGCTTTGTGTGTCGCCCGGGCGAACCTGCACGTCGGTGCTCAGATCGCCCGCCGCGATGCGTGCCGCCACGGCGCTGGCGTAGACGGGCTCGCCGCCGATCTGCTGCAGCAGGCTGCGCGACACCGCCACGCCCAGCGCCAGCAGCACGCCCATCAGCACCAGCGTCTGCAGGCCCGTGCCCAGCGCCGCGGCGGCGATGGTGGCATCCACGCTGTCGATGTAGACGCCCGAGCCGAGCACCCAGCCCCAGGGCTCGAAGCCCTTGACGTAGGACAGCTTCTCCACCGGTTCGTCATGCCCCGGCTTGGGCCACATGTACGAGACGAAACCGCTGCCCGTGGGGCTGGCGCGCACCGTCTTGACGAACTCCACGAACAGCGCCTTGCCGGTGGGGTCCTTGTTTTCGGTGAGGTCCTTGCCATCCAGCGCCGGCTTGATGGCGTGCATCACCATGCGCGGGTGCATGTCGTTGATCCAGAAGTACTCGTCGCCGCTGTAGCGCAGCGACTTCACGGCCGCCTTGGCGCGCGCCTGTGCTTCGGCCACGGGGTAGGTGCCGCGCACGGCTTCCTCGTGGTAGTGGGCGATGAGCTTGTGCGCGATCTCCACCGTCTGGCGCACGGCCGACTTGCGCTCTTCCAGCACGGTGCGCCGCTCGGCGGCCAGTGCCAGCACGGCGATCAGGGCCACCCCGAGCAAGGCGCTGCCCACGATGAGGGCGAGCCGGCGCGCCAGGCTGAGGCTGTGAAGGAACTTCATGGACGGGAACTCCGGGTCGGGGCATCGGGATGTCCGATGCCGTGTCAGGCTTCGCAGGGTTTTCGTCCTGGACGGACCGACCTTGAGTGATTTCTGACCGCCTCGCCGGCCGGGCCGCAGGCCCCGGCCCGGACCCCGGCTCTGCGGCTCAGGCGCGCAGCAGGGCCAGCGCCGGCAGCCCGGCGCTGCCCGGCAGCACCTCGCCGTCCAGCCTGCGGCGCGCCACCTGCAGGTGGTCGGCCAGCAGGCTGCGCATCACGGCGCGCAGGTCGGTGGTGATGCGCAGGTCGCGGCCCTCGAAACGCTGCGCCTTGGCCACGCCCGGCCAGTCGGCCAGCACGCGCCCGCCGCGCACCGCGCCGCCCAGCAGGAAGGCGGCACCGCCGCTGCCGTGGTCGGTGCCCATCGTGCCGTTGGGCGCGATCTCGCGGCCGAACTCGGTGGCCACCAGCACCGCGGTGCGGGCCCAGGCGCCGCCGGGCTGCAGGCCTTCGCGCAGCGCGGCCAGCAGGGCGTCGAGCACGCGCAGGTTGTTCGACAAGGCCCCCTGCGGCTGCGCCTGGTTGATGTGCGAATCCCAGCCGCCCAGTTCGAGCACGGCCACCTGCGAGCCGCGCTGCAGGAACTCGGCCGCCTTGCGCGCCAGCGCCACGCTGCCGGCGCGCGCGGCATTGAAGCCCGGTGCGGGGGTGCCGGCCATCGCCGCCGGGTTGGCGGCCATGCCCGGCATCTCGCGCAGGCCCTTGGCACGGGCCAGGGCCTGGGCCAGGGCAGGGTCGCCGCGGTACAGGCTCTCCAGCCGCGTCACGAGGTCGGCCGAGGGCTCGGGCAGCGCGCTCGGCGCCCAGGTGTCGACATCGGCCGGCCCGCGCAGCACCAGCGGCACGGCGGTTTCCAGCGCCACCGCGCGCAGCGGCGTGCCGGGCAGGGCGCGGCCGATCCAGCCGGTGTTCAGCTCGTAGGGGCGGCTGCCGCCGCTCTCCAGCACCTGCTGGGCGTCGAAGTGGCTGCGCTCGCGGTAGGGCAGGCCCACACCGTGCAGCACCAGCGCCTCGCCCTGGCCGTACATCGTGTGCAACTGCGGCAGCAGCGGGTTGAGCGCGAAGGTGTCGTCCAGGCGCAGCGGCTCGCCGGCGAACTGCGCCAGCGCGCCGCGGGCCTCGGCAAAGGCCGGGTCGCCGATGGCAGGCACGGCGGTCAGGCCGTCCATGCCGCCGCGCAGGATGACGAAGACAAAACGGTTCGCGTCGGCAGCCGCCACGGCCGGCGCGGCCACGCTCAGGCGCGTGAAGGGCGCCAGCGAGGCGGCGAGGGCGGCGCCCAGCAGGTGGCGGCGGTGGAGGGGGTGGTTCATGGGGTGCTCCTGGGAAGGGTGGCGCTCAGCGACGCTGGAATTCGGGCGCCAGCAGCAGCAGCGCCAGGGCCTGCGGGCCGTCGGCCGCGCGTTCGATCTGGCGCGCGGTGCCCTCCTGCAGCCGCGGGCCCAGGCTGGCCTGCGCCAGCGCGCGTGCGTCGACCTGGCGGCCCATCCGCGCCGCAGCGCGCGTGGCCCATTCCACGCGTTTCCACACGGCGTCGGGACCCAGCCACTCGTCGGCGCGGTCGGGCCAGCCGGCCGGCGAGGGCGCAGACTGCACCCGCTGGCCCAGGGCGGCGATGCCGCCATCGGCGTTGCGTTCGAAGGGCGTTTCGCCCAGGCCGAGCAGGCGCACGCTGCTGATGACGAACTCTTCGGGGGTCTTGAGCTTCACCGGTTGCGGTGCCCAGGCTTCGGGCGATTCGATCAGCGTGCGCATCACCTGGGCCAGGTGGCCGTCGCTGCGGCGCCAGGTGCTTTCCATGCGCGCCACCAGGGCGGGCGGTGGGTCGTCGGCGACGAAGTGCCGCGCGAGCTTGGTGCAGACGAAGCGCGCGGTGGAGGGGTGCTGCGCCAGGTGGTCCAGCAGCTCGCGCAGGGCGAGCTGGCCCTCTTCATAGCGCCGGCCGAGCACGGTTTTCACGCCCGGCTGGTGGAAGGCCGGCTCGAAGCGCGTGGGCGGGATGTCGGCGCCCTGCGCCAGCTCGCGCACGGGCACGCGCCAGCCCGTCAGCACCTTGGCGAACTCGGTCACGTCGGCCTGCGTGTAGCCGCCCCAGCCGCCGTAGGCCGCGCCGCCACCCGCCACGCCCAGGGTGTGCAGCTCCAGCACCTCGCGCGCCAGGTTCTCGTTCAGGCCGGTGATGCGCGGGCCGCGTTCGGCCTCGTCGCGCGGCCGGCGCTGCTGGCGCTTGACCACCGCCGAATCGGGGCCGGCCGACTGTTCGTTGTCGAGGTAGCGCAGCATGGCCGGGTGGCGCACCGCGGCCTGCAGCATCTCGGCGAAGGGGCCGGCGATGTGCGGCCGGATGGCCTCGCGCTCGAAGGCGCCCACCAGGCCACGCGTGCTGTTCTTGGCCAGCGAGACCGTGAAGTGGTTGGCCCAGAACAGCACCAGGCGTTCGGTCAGCGGCTGCGCGCTCGCCGCGGCCGTGGCCAGGCGGGCGCGGGTGTCGGCCTGCACCGCCAGGCGCAGCGGTTCGAAAGGCACCACGTTGGCCGGTGCCCCCGGGCGGGGCGGCGTGGTCGCGGCGCCCGCCATCGGGCCTTCGGCCATGCCGCTGGCGGCCATCACGTTGCCGGCCATGTCCTGCCCGTTGGCCGCCACCGCCATGGCGGCAGCCCGGCGCGGCTCACGCTGCTGCTGGAGGAACAGCGCGTAACGGCGCACGCCCTCGGCCGCGTTCACCAGGCCGCTGCCGCGCTGCGGCTCGGCGGCGTGCAACTGGGCGAGCAACCAGCCCCGGGCATCGCTGCCGATGGGGGCCAGCTGGGCCTCGCCGAGGCCGAAGCGGTGGGCCGCGATGGCGGCGGCCTGCAGCGGGGTGGAGAGGGTGTCGGGCGTCATGCAGCGCACTCCGGGGTCGTCATGCCGGGGAGTTTGGCGCAGACCCCGCTACGCCGCGTGTGCGGGAGGTGAAGAAACGTGAGGCACGGCAGCCGGCAAGGCCGCCGTGCCGCGCCCGGGCTACTTCGCCAGCAGGCGGTTGATGGCGTCCACGTCGGTGGGCGCGAGCTGGCCCGAGGCCTGGCGCAGGCGCAGGCTGCCCACCAGCACGTCGTAGCGGGCCTTGGCCAGGTCGCGCTGGGTCTGGAAGAGCTGGGTCTGGGCGTTGAGCACGTCCAGGTTCACGCGCACGCCGACCTTGTAGCCCAGCTGCGTGGCCTCCAGCGCCAGCTTCGACGAGCTTTCGGCGGCTTCCAGCGCCTTCACCTGCGACAGGCCCGACTGCACGCCGAAGTAGGCCGAGCGCGTGCCCTGGGCGACGCCGCGGCGCGCGGCCTCGAGGTCGTTGCGCGACTTCTCTTCCAGCGACAGCGTTTCCTTGATGCGGTTCTGTGTGGCGCCGCCGGTGTACAGCGGCCAGGTCATCTGCACGCCCACGCTGGCGTTGCTGGCGGTGCCGGCGCTGCGGCTGAGGTTGGGCGCGCTGCCGCGGCTGTCCGCCGTGCCAATGCTGGCCACGGCGTCCACCGTGGGCAGTTCACCCGCGCGGGCCTTGCCGGTTTCAAGCTGTGCCACTTCCAGGCCGATGCGCGCGCGGCGCACGCTGGGGTGGCCCTGGTCGGCCAACGTCACCCACTCCTCGGCGTTGGCCGGCACGGGATTGGGCAGCACCACGGGCGCCAGCAGCGGCTTGGGCGCCACGCCGGTGCGGCCCACCAGGGTGTCGAGCGCCAGGCGCTTGATGCGCAGGTCGTTCTCGGCCGCGATCTCCTGCGCGGTGGCGAGGTCGAAGCGCGCCTGCGCCTCGCGCGTGTCGGTGATGGTGGCGGTGCCGACCTCGAAGTTGCGCTTGGCCGAGGCCAGCACCTCGGTGATGGCGGTCTTGTTGGCGCGCGTGGTGGCCAGCGTGTCCTGCGCGCCCAGCACGTCGAAGTAGGCCTGGGCCACGCGGATGATGAGGTCCTGCTCGGCGGTTTCCAGGTCGGCCTGGGCCACCAGCAGCGACTTGCGCGCCTGCTCGATGGTGAGGCCGTTGGCGCGGTTGAACAGCGGGTAGCGGCCGTTCACCGCGGCCGACAGCGTGTTGGTGCCGACGCGGCCGCCGTTGGCCGGGTCGTCCTGGCGCGCGGTGGCGCCGGCGGTGGCGTTCACGGCGGGGCGCGCCAGCGCGTCGGCCTGCGCGGCGCGGAACTCCACCGAGGCCACGCTGGCCTTGGCCGCCAGGTAGGTGGCGTCGAAGGCGCGTGCAGCGTCGTACAGCTCTTGCAGGCTCTGCGCCGAGGCCAGGGCGGGCAGGGCCAGCGTGAAGGCTGCGGCCAGGCGCGTGAAGCCTGCCTTGCTGCGGGCCGTGAGGCGGCCAGGGGCGCGGCGGGAGGGGGTCGGGCGCATGCGTTTTCCTTGTGGGTTTCAGCCGCCGGCGTGGCGGCCGGCCCCGGCGGCGTGGAGGCAGCCGGGGTTATAGGGGTGGGTGGGGGCCACCGGCAGCCCCGATGCGACGACCTGCACGCGGCGGGCGCCGTGCGGCCCGAAAGCCGCGACGGATGGCAGGCGGCGTGACAAGGGCAGGGCCGGTGGTGTGCTTCAGAAGTGGAAGCGCGTGGGCTCGGCAAAGCCCTCCAGGCGCGGCGCCACGGTGTCGAACAGATCGGTCTCGGTGTAGGCCGCCTCGCCGGCGCGGGTGAACAGGCGGGCCCGCATGATGGGCTCTTCACCCACCACGGCCACCAGGCGACCCCCCACCTTCAACTGAGCCAGCAGCGCGCGCGGCAGCGCCGCCACCGAGCCCGAGAGCACTATCACGTCGAACGGGGCCTCGCCCGGCAGGCCCTGCGCGCCGGCGGCGGCGCTCACGTCCACCACCTGCACGTTGCCGATGCCGTTGCGGGCCAGGCTGGCGCGTGCGGCGGTGGCCAGCGCCGGGCGGCATTCGAGGCTGTAGACCTGCATCGCGCGGTGGGCCAGCAGCGCGGCCATGAAGCCGCTGCCGGTGCCGATCTCCAGCACACGCTCGTGGCGCTGCACCTGCAGTTCCTGCAGCAGGCGCGCCTCGACCTTGGGCTCCAGCATGGCCTGGCCTTCACCCAGCGGCACCTGCGTGTCGACGAAGGCCAGCGCCTTCATCGCGGGCGGCACGAAGTCTTCGCGACGCACTGTCGCCAGCAGCGACAGCACGGCCTGGTCGAGCACCTCCCAGGGGCGGATCTGTTGCTCGATCATGTTGAAGCGGGCGAGTTCGGTATTCATGGCGATGCTCTGCAAGGAACGGTGGGGCGGTACAGGAAAACCCGAAATTCTAGGCGGCGGTGTGTTCGTTCAAGGGCTGCGCCAGGGCCTGGCGGCGGAAGCCGCGGCGGGCCCAGGCGGCCAGGTCGTCGAGCCAGCAGTAGATGACCGGCACGACGACCAAGGTCAGCAGCGAACTGGTGATGACGCCGCCGATCACGGCCTGGCCCATGGGCGCACGCTGCTCGCTGCCCTCGGTGAGCGCGAAGGCCAGCGGCACCATGCCGAAGACCATGGCCAGCGTCGTCATCAGGATGGGGCGCAGCCGCACCTTGGCGGCTTCCAGCAGCGCGGCGGTGCGCTCCATGCCGCCCTCTCGTGCGCGGATCGCGAAGTCCACCAGCAGGATGGCGTTTTTCGTCACCAGCCCCATCAGCATCACGATGCCGATGATGCTGAACATGTTCAGCGTGCTGCGGAAGGCCAGCAGCGCCAGCACCACGCCGATCAGCGTGAGCGGCAGGCTGCTCATCAGCGCCAGCGGCTGCAGGAAGCTCTTGAACTGGCTGGCCAGGATCATGTAGATGAACACGATGGCCAGCGCCAGCGCGCCCACGGCGTAGGTGAAGGACTCCTGCATGTTCTTCGTGCTGCCGCCGAAGCTGTAGCGGTAGCCCGGCGGCCAGGCGATGCTGTCGAGCACGGCGCGGATGTCGGTCGTCACCTCGCCGGTGCTGCGGCCCAGCGGGTTGGCGTCGACGTTGATCTCGCGCGTCATGTCGCGGCGGTTGATCTGGTTCGGGCCGGTGCCGGCGCGCACCTCGGCCACCTGCGACAGGCGCACCACGCGCGCCGTGCCGTCGGCGTTGCTGCCGATGACCAGCGGCAGGTTCTGCAGGTCGGCCAGGCTGTCGCGGCTGCCGGGCGCCAGGCGCAGGCGCACGTCGTAGTTCTCGCCGTCGGCGGCGCGCCAGTTGCCCACCGAAACGCCCGCCACCATCGTGCGCAGCGTGTTCGCCAGCGTGTTGACGTTCAGCCCCAGGTCGGCCGCCGCTTCGCGCTTCACGTCCACGGCGATGGTGGGCTTGTCGGGCTTGAGCGTGCTGTCCAGGTCCACCAGGCCCGGTATCTGCGCCAGCCGCGGCAGGATCTGGCCCGACAGGCGCTCCAGCTCACCCAGGTCGGGCCCCTGGATGCTGAAGACGATGCTCTTGCTGCCGCCCAGATCGACCGCGCCGATGTTGGTGACGGTGATGCCGGGCACGCGGTTCATCAGCTCGCGCATGGGCGTGGCGAGCTCGGCCACGCTGCGGTTGCGCTGCTTGCGGTCGACCAGGCGCACGTAGACGCTGCCGTAGATCTTGCCCTGCGCGAAACCGCTGTTGACGGTGGTGACGGTGTGGCGCACCTCGGGCAGCGTGCGCAACAGTTCGTCGATCTGCTTGGCGCGCATCTCCGTCACCTCCAGGCTGCTGCCCACGGGGGTGTAGAAGTTGATCTGCGTCTCGCTGAAATCGGCTTTGGGCACGAACTCCTTGCCCACCGCGCCCAGCAGCACGAGGGCCAGCACAAAGGTGCCCATCGCGGCCAGCACCGTCTTCACGCGGTGCACCAGGGCCCAGGCCAGCAGCGCCTGGTAGCCGCCGGAGAGGCTCTCGGTGAAGCGGTCGAACCAGCCCGTCACGCGCCCCAGGGTCTTGTCGTACAGCGTCACCGGCGGCCCGGCGCGGCGGCCGTGGGCGGCCGGGTCGTGCCACACGCTGCTGAGCATGGGGTCGAGCGTGAAGCTCACGAACATGCTGATGAGCACAGCCACCACGATGGTGAGGCCGAACTCGTGGAAGAACTTGCCGACGATGCCGCCCATGAAGCCGATGGGCAGGAACACCGCCACGATGCTGAGCGTGGTGGCCAGCACCGCCAGGCCGATCTCCTGCGTGCCGTCCAGCGCCGCCTGGCGCGGGCTCTTGCCCATCTGCACGTGGCGCACGATGTTCTCGCGCACGACGATGGCGTCGTCGATCAGCAGGCCCACGCACAGGCTCAGCGCCATCAGCGTGATGGTGTTGATCGTGAAGCCGAAGGCGTACATGAACAGGAAGGTGCCGATCAGCGCGATCGGCAGCGTCAGGCCGGTGATGACGGTGCTGCGCCAGCTGTTGAGGAACAGGAAGACGATCAGCACCGTGAGCACCGCGCCTTCGATCAGCGTGCGCTGCACGTTGGCCACGCTCACGCGGATGGCGCGCGAGTTGTCGCGGTTGACCTCGGTGCGGATGTTGGCCGGCGTCACATCGGCCGCGCCCTTGAGCGCCGCCACCAGGCCGTCGACAACGGCGATGGTGTTCTCGCCCTGGCTCTTCTGCACGCTCAGAAGCACCGTGCGCTGGCCGTTGTAGAGCGCCAGGCTCTCCAGCTCCTGCGGGCCGTCCACCACGTCGGCCACCTGCCAGAGCTTGACGACGCTGCCGCCGGCCTTGCGCGCGACGACGATGTCGCGGAACTCGCGCGGCGTCTTCAGCCGCGCGTTGATCTGCACCACCCGGTCGAGCTCGGCCGAGCGCAGGTTGCCCAGCGGCAGCTCCTGGTTCTCGCTGCGCAGCGCGGCGGCCACCTGCTCGGTGCTGATGCCCAGGGCTTCCATGGCCTCGGGCTTGAGCTGGATGTTGACCTGCCGGTCGACCCCGCCCACCAGCGTGACGGCGCCCACGCCGCGCACGTTCTCCAGCCGCTTCTGCAGCACCTGCCTGGCCCAGGTGGTGAGCTCCTGCGGCGTGGTGGTGGCGTCGTTGGCCAGCACGGCCACGTTGAAGATGGGCTGCGAGGCGGGGTCGAAGCGGTAGACGCGCGCGTCCTTCACCTCGTCGCGCAGCAGCGGCTTGACCAGCGCCACCTTCTCGCGCACGTCTTCGGCGGCCTTGCGGCCGTCGACGTCGAGGTTGAACTCGATGATGACCAGCGCCGTGCCTTCGTAGCTGCGCGAGCTCAAGGCGCTGATGCCGGCCACCGTGTTGACGGCCTCCTCGATGCGCTTGGTGACCTCGCTCTCGACGATCTCGGGGCTGGCGCCGGGGTAGTCCATGCTCACCACGACGGTGGGCACATCGATGTTCGGGAACTGGTCCAGGCTCAGGCGCTGGTAGCTGAAGAGGCCCAGCACCACGAAGGCGAGCATCACCATCACCGCCATCACGGGGTTCTGGATGGAGACGCGCGTGAACCACATGGCGCGGTGCGTTCAGCGGGTTGCGTTGGCCGATGCGGCAGGGGCCGGCAACTGCACGCGCGTGCCGGCGCGCAAGGCGCCCACGGTGCCGCGCAGCACCACGGTGCCCGGGGCCAGGCCCTCCAGCACCTCCACCGCGTTTTCGCGCTGGCCGGCCAGCAGCACCTCGCCGCGCGCGCCCAGCTTCACGGTGCGGGCCACGGCCAGGCCCCCCTCCACCGCCAGCACGTAGGGCCGGGCCTGGTCGTCGCGCACGGCCGAGGCCGGCACCACCAGCGCCGTGCGGCTCTGCATCTGCACGGTGGCGCGCGCGAACAGGCCCTGGCGCAGCCCCTCGGTTGGGGCCAGGGCCAGGTAGGCCAGCACCGAACGCGTGCCGGTCACCGCGCTGGGGTTGATGCGGGCCACGCGCGCGGCCACGGGCTCGGGCAGGCCGTCGATGAACACACGCGCCGCCTGGCCCACGCGCAGGTGCAGCACGTCTTCGGGCGCGACGGCGGCTTCCAGTTCGATGCGGCCGAGGTCGACGATCTCCACCAGGCGCCCGTCGATGGCGATGCGTTCGCCCGGCTGCACGAGGCGCTGCGCCACCAGCCCGCCGATGGGTGCGCGGATCTCGGTGTCGGCCACGGCCTTCTTCGCCAGGTCGGCCGCGGCGCGCGCGGCTTGCAACGAGGCCTGCGCGCCGGCCAGGGTGTTGGCCGAGGTGTCGAGCGCGTTGCGCGAGATGAAGCCCTGCCCCACCAGCGCGCGGTTGTTCTCGAAGCTGCGCTGCGCGGTGTCCACCTGTGCCTGCGCGGCGGCCACGTTGTCCTGCGCCTGGCGCAGGCGCAGTTGCACCTCGGTGGCGTCCAGCCGGCCCAGCAACTGGCCGGCCTGCACGCGGTCGCCTTCGCGCACGTTCAGCTGTCTCACCTCGGCGGCCACCTTGGCCTTGACCATCGCGCTGTCCACCGCCCGCAGGCCGCCGGAGAGTTGCAGCAAGGTGCCCAGTTCTGCGCGGTCTGCGCGGGCCACGTCACCAGCAGCCAGCAGCATGGCCGGGGCTGAGGCCGCCTTGGCGGCAGCGCTTGCTGCAGCCGGCGCCGTGCCTGCAGGCCGCTTCACCCCAATCACGGCTGCGGCGGCGGCCAGCAGGGCCACCGCAGCCCCCAGCACCCAGGCGCGGCGGCTCATGCGGGCGCCCCGCGCACTTCCAGGCCCTGCAGCACCAGGTTCAAGTGCGTTTTCAGCACCGCGGCCGGGTCGATGTCGACGCCGCCGTTGACCGGGCAGCAGCCGAAGGAATGGCGGTGCACGGCCATGAAGATCATCGGTGCGATCAAGGCCTGGGCCACCTCGTGCACCGGCATGGGCCGGAACTCGCCGCGGGCGATGCCGCGCTGCACGCAGCCGCTGAACAGCGCATCGGCGGGCAGGATGACCTCGTCGGTGTAGAACTGCGCCAGTTCCGGGAAATTGCGAACCTCGGCGAGCACGATCTTGTGGATGCCGGCCGCCGGCGTGCTGCCGAAGCGGTCCCACCAGGTCTGCAAGAGGCAGCCCAGCAACTCGGAACTGCTGCCCTCGAACTGGCCCGCCATCTCCTGGCCCTCGGCGATCAGGTTCGACAGGTTCTGCCGCACCACCGCCTTGAAGAGCTCTTCCTTGCTGGGGTAGTAGAGGTAGAGCGTGCCCTTGCTGACGCCGGCACGCTGCGCCACTTCTTCCGAGCGCGTGGCGGCGAACCCCTTCTCCACGAAGAGCTCCAGCGCCGCCTGCAGCAGTTCCTGCGGGCGCGCCTCCTTGCGGCGCTGGCGGGTGGCGGGCTCGGCCGGGGCTTTGGTTTTCATTTAATGACTGATCGGTCAGTAATGCTACGCGCCGCTCCCGGCCCGGTCAAGGCGGAGCGCCCCGGGCCGGTGCGCCCCGTGTCGCGGGCTGCGCGGGGTGCCCACCTAAACTCCGTGCCATGAACCGTCGTTTCTTGCTGGTCACCGCAGGCGCTGCTGTCCTGGGGCTGGGTGCAGGGCTGGGTGCCTGCGCGCTGCTGCCCGCGCCCCGCAGCTTGAGTTTCAGCCAGGCCGAGGTGCAAGCCTTGGTCGCGCGCCAGTTCCCGCAGCAACGCACGCTGCTGGAGGTGTTCGACGTCACGGCCGAGGTGCCGCGCCTGCAGCTGCTGGCCGAGCGCAACCGCGTGGCCGCCGAAGTGCCGTTGCGCGTGCGTGAGCGCCTGCTTTCGGGCCGTTGGCAGGGCCGCCTGCGTTTCGAGGCAGCGCTGCGCTGGGAGCCGGCCGACCAGACCGTGCGCCTGGCCCAGGTGCAGGTGCAGGAACTGCGCGCCGACGAGCCCTCGGCCCTGAGCGCCGCCGCCGTGGAGCGGCTGGGCGCTGCCCTGGCCCGGCGCATGCTGGAAGACAGCACGCTGTACCGGCTGGAAGGCGAGCAGGCCGCCCGGCTGCAGCGCCTGGGGGTGGTGCCGGATGCGGTGGCCGTCACGGCCGAGGGCCTGGAAGTGCGGCTCAAGCCCCTGCCAGCGCGCTGAAACGCCGATTCCCGCCGGGGCGCTGGCTATCATCGCGCCCCTCGCGCTTACCCGCCCTCCGGAGCCCACCCCTTGGATCTTCTGCTGCTCATCAAGGCCGCCATCATGGGCGTGGTGGAGGGGCTCACCGAGTTCCTGCCGATCTCGTCGACCGGGCACCTGATCCTCACCGGCTCGCTGCTGAACTTCACCGGCGAGACCGTCAAGGTCTTCGACGTGGCCATCCAGACCGGCGCCATGTTCGCGGTGATCTGGGAGTACCGCGTGCGCCTGCTGGGCACCGTGCGTGGCATCACCCACGACCCCGTGGCTCAGCGCTTCGCGCGCAACGTGGTCGTCGCCTTCATCCCCGCTGCGGTTTTCGGGCTGCTGCTGGGCTCCATGGTCAAGGCCCACCTGTTCAAGCCCGTGCCGGTGGCCATGGCCTTCATCGTCGGCGGGCTGATCATCCTTTGGGTGGAACGCTGGCACCGGCAGAAGTACGGTGACCGCGATCTCGAAGGCGCGCGCCGCGCCCGCGTCGAGACGGTGGACGACATGAGCACGATGGACGCCCTGAAGATCGGCCTCATCCAGTGCCTGGCGCTGATCCCGGGCACCAGCCGTTCGGGCGCCACCATCATCGGCGGCATGGTGCTGGGCTTCTCGCGCAAGTGCGCCACCGAGTTCAGCTTCTATCTCGGCATCCCCACGCTGATGGCCGCCGGCGCCTACTCGGTGCTGAAGCAGCGCCACCTGCTGAGCATGGCCGACCTGCCCATGTTCGCGGTGGGCCTGGTGATGGCCTTCTTCAGCGCGCTGCTGTGCATCCGCTGGCTGATCCGCTATGTCTCCACGCACGACTTCACCATCTTCGCGTGGTACCGCATCGTCTTCGGCCTCATCGTGCTGGCCACGGCCTACACCGGCGTGGTGACCTGGGCCGCCTGAGGCCCCGGCGTTCTCAGAACGCCAGTGCGGTGTCCTGCCGCCGGAAGTCGCGCGGGGCCAGGCCGACGGTGCGCTTGAACACCTTCGAGAAGCTGAAGGCGTCCTGGTAGCCCACCTCGGCGGCCACCGCCTCCAGCGGGCGGTTGCTGTCGCTGAGCAGGCGCATGGCCTGCTGCATGCGCAGGCCGCGCAGGTAGTTCAGCGGCGTGTCGCCCATCGCGCTGCGGAACTTCTCGGCCAGCGCCGTGCGCGAGAGGCCCACCGCGCGCGCCAGGCTGTCCAGCGTCCACGGCCGGCGCGTGTCGGTGTGCAGCAGTTCCACCGCCTGGCGCACGCGCGGGTCGGCCAGCGCGTGGCTGAAGCCCTGCCCGCTGCGGCCGAGTTCGGCCACCACCTCGCGCAGCAGCAAGGCGAAGGCGGCGTCGAAGAGGCCGTGGATGACCGATTGCGAGCCCAGCCCGCGCTCGCGCACCTCGGCCGTCAACAGGGCCACGGTCAAGGCCAGCGGGCTCAGCCGCGGCAGCACCTCGGCGCGCAGCACGTGCCAGGCCGGCAGTTCGGCGAACAGCGGGTGCAGCGGGTCGTTCCACAACTGCCAGGCACCGCTGACGACCGCCGGCCCCGTGGCCACCACCGGCGGGCCGGCCAGCACCGGCGGCACGGCCACCACCTGCGGGGCGGCTGAGGCCGGCAGCGTCTCGGTGCAGGCCAGCAGGTGGCGGCAGCCGCGGGCCATCAGCGCGATGTCGCCGCTGTCCAGCCGCAGCGGGGTGTCGCCCGGCATGGTGTGGATGAAGACCGGCCCTTGCGTCACGACATGGAAGCCGATGCTGCGCTCGCAAGGGAACTGCAGCGCGCCGGTGGCCGGCAGCGCGTGGGCATCCAGCAGGCGGCGGCGCAGGCCGGCCTGCTGGAGGATGTCGCTGAGCAAGTCCATGAAGATTTCAGGTTCTTGGGTTCAATGAATTGTACTTCTGAACATGAAAGCTGAATCAGCAGGCATTCTGGTTCAGATGGGCGCTGCCTAAGCTGGCGCCCTGTCCAATCTTCTCCACGGGAACCCCCACCATGAACCACCAGAACCTCGTCATCGGCGCCAGCGGCACGGTCGGCAGCGCGCTCGTGCAGAACCTGCAGGCGCGCGGCCAGACCGTGCGCCAGGCCACCAGCCGCGCGCCCGCCCACGCCGACCAGGTGCAGATCGACGTGCTGAAAGGCCAGGGCCTGGCCGCCGCCTTCGAAGGCGTGCAGCGCGCTTTCCTGATGGCGCCGCCGGGCTACGTGCCGCAAGACCACCTGCTGCTGCCGCTGATCGCGCAGGCCAAGGCCGCCGGCGTGCAGAAGGTGGTGCTGATGACGGCCATGGGCGCCGACGCCGCGCCCGACACGCCGCTGCGCAAGGCCGAGCTGGCGCTGGAAGCCTCCGGGATCGCCTGGAACACGGTGCGGCCGAACTGGTTCATGCAGAACTTCCACACCTTCTGGCTGCACGGCCTGCGCGAGCAGGGCCGCATCCTGCTGCCCACCGGCACGGCGCGCGGCAGCTTCATCGACGCGCGCGACATCGCCGACGTGGCGGCCGAGTTGCTGCTGGGTGATGCCCACGCCAACCAGGCTTTCGACCTGACCGGCGGCGAAACCCTGAACCACGACGAAGTGGCCGCGGTGCTGGCGCGCGAGACCGGCCGCGACATCCGCTACCAGGAGATCCCGCCCGAGGCCATGCTGCAGGGCCTGCTGGGCGCCGGCCTTCCCGGGCCCTATGCCGAGTTCCTGGTGATGATCCTGGGCTTCTTCGCTGCGGGCTACTCAGAGCGCCAGACCGACGCGGTGCAGCGCATCACCGGCCGCGCCCCGCGCAGCTTCGCCGCCTACGCGCGCGAGTTCCGCGCGCACTGGATCGTCTGAGGCTGCCGCCGCGTCAGCCGCGGCGTGTGTAGACCAGGTCCCACACGCCGTGGCCGAGCTTGAGGCCGCGGTTCTCGAACTTGGTCAGCGGCCGCCAGTCGGGCCGCGGCGCGTAGCCCGGGCCGCCAGCGTCTGCGGTGTTCTGCAGCGCCGGTTCGGCGCCCAGCACGGCCAGCATCCGCTCGGCATAGTCTTGCCAGTCGGTGGCGCAGTGCAGGTAGCCGCCCGGGGCGATGCGCGTGACGAGCTGCTGGATGAACGCCGGCTGGATGAGCCGGCGCTTGTTGTGGCGCTTCTTGTGCCACGGGTCCGGGAACCAGATGTGCACGCCTGCCAGGCTGGCCGGCGGCAGCATGTGGGTCATCACCTCCACCGCATCGTGCTGCAGCAGGCGCAGGTTCTGCAGATTTCTCTCGCCGATGTGCTTGAGCAGCGCGCCCACGCCGGGCGCGTGCACTTCCACGCCGATGAAGTCGGTGCCCGGCATCGCCGCGGCCACCTGCGCGGTGGCGTCGCCCATGCCGAAGCCGATCTCCAGCACGCGCGGCGCACGGCGGCCGAAGGTGGCGTCGAGGTCCAGCAACTCGGCGCGGTAGGGCAGCAGGAAACGCGGGCCCAGGGTCTCCAGCGCGCGCAGCTGCCCTGTGCCCATGCGCCCGGCGCGCAGCACGAAGCTGCGCAGCGGGCGGTGCTTCGGGCTGGGGGTGTCTTCCGCGTCCGGCGGGGTCGAGTCTTGAGGGGCGTCTGGGGGCAGCATGGGGGCGCGAGTTTAGTGGCGCGGCCCGTGCGGCGCGTGCGGCCGTGTCACCTTGGGGACTGCGGGTTGTGCCGCATCACGCACCGGCGGCGGCTGCATAGCATGGGCCGCGCCGCTGCGGTGTTCCCCGCAGGGCTCACGCGGCCGTGTGCCACCTGCACATGCCACCGCGCGCTGTACCCACAACAAGCTGGAGACAAGACATGCACACCCCCACCCCCGGGCGCCATCGTGGTTGGCCGGTTCTTTCCTGCGTGGCCGCGGCGGCTGCGCTCACGCTGGCCGGTTGCAACAGCGACTACGAAGCCGACCCGGTCGAGATCCGCGCCACCAGCAACCGCGCCGACATGGTCAGCGGCGGCGACGTCACCCTGCAGATCGTGCTGCCGGCCGGCGGCCGCACCGACGGCCTGCGCGTGGACGTGGGTGGGCGTGATGTCACCAGCGCCTTCCAACTGCAGGCCGACGGCACCTACCGCGGCGTGGTCACGGGCCTGGCCGATGGCGCCAACGTCATCACCGCCGCCACGTTGAACACGCGCCCCGCTGCGCTGACGGTGACCAACGCACCGCGCCACGGCCCCGTGTTCTCTGGCGCGCAGATCAAGCCCTTCTACTGCGCCACGCCTGTGCAGCAGGTGGTCAATGGCATCGTGCCGGCCAGCAACGCCAGCGGCCTGAGCGGTGCGCCCGACGCCAACTGCAACATCGCCACGGAATTCAAGCTCTATTACCGCAGCACCACCGCCGGCTGCAGCCTGGGCCTGCCCGATGCCACCGCGGCCATGGCGCCCACGGCCACCACCGTGCCGGCCAACCCCACACCGCCGGCCAATCTGTGCTTCAAGCCCTACACGGCAGGCACCACGCCGGCCGACATGGCCACTACCACCACCGACGCCGGTGTCACCGTGCCCTACATCGTGCGCGTGGAGCGCGGCACCATGAACCGCGGCATCTACGACATCGCCGTGCTGCACAACCCGGCCCAGGGCTGGAACGCGCTGGCCCCGCAGGCCGGCTGGAACGGCAAGGTCGTCTTCAACTTCGGCGCCAGCACCGGCCAACCGCGCCGCCAGGCCCGCCCTGCCACCGCCTGGACAGGCAGCGACCTGCAGCTGCGCCGTGGCGTGATGGTGGTGGCCAACAGCATGACCGACTCGGCACGCAATTCCAATCGCGTGATGATGAGCGAGACGGTGATGATGATGAAGGAGCACATCACCGACACCTACGGCCCGGTGAAGTTCACCATCGGCAGCGGCTGCTCTGGCGGCTCGATCAACTCCAACATGGCCGCTTCCATCATGCCGGGCCTGCTGGACGGCGTGACCACCACCTGCACCTACCCCGACTCCGAGACCACCTCGATGGAAGTGGGCGATTGCGTGGTGCTGGTCGAGGCCTACCAGAAGCCGGGCTGGCTGGCGCTGCAGGCCGGCCTGACGCAGGCGCAGATAAACGCGCGCAAGGCGGCCATCAACGGCCACCCCGACCAGAGCGCGTGCCACGCCTGGTACAACGCCTTCGGCAGCAACGGCCGCGCCGGGCTCTACAACCAGCGCCTGGTGGCCAACAACGTCACCGGGGCCATCTTCCAGCAGCCCACGGCCACCAACAACTGCGAGCTGCCCAACAGCGCGGTCTACGACCCGGCCCGCCCGACCGAAACCGCCAACCTGCCGCGCTGCAACGCGTGGAGCTGGGGCGAGTCGATCTGGGGCAAGGTCACGGGTTCGCCGGCCGCGAAGGACACGCGCGACAACGTCGGCGTGCAGTACGGCCTGAAGGCGCTGCAGACCGGCGCCATCAGCGCCGAGGAGTTCGTCACCATCAACGAACTCGTCGGCGGCATCGACCGCGACAGCACCCCGCGCGCCGAGCGCAGCGTGGCCGATGCGGATGCGCTGCCCATCGCCTACCGCTCGGGCATCGTGGCCAGCGGCCGCCAACTGGCCAAGACCGCCATCATCGACATGCGTGGCTGGGATGACAGCAACATCGCCGAGAACCTGCCGCCGGGCTACACGCCGAACCAGATCCCCATCCACCACCAGTGGTTCAGCTTCGGCATCCGCGACCGCATCGTGGCCGAGGCCGGCAACGCGAACAACCAGGCGCTCTGGCGCTTCGCACGCACGGGCCTCACGCCCCCGGGCACGATGGCCTTCGACGCCTTCCTCACGATGGACCAGTGGCTCACCACGCTGAAGGCCGACACCAGCGCGGCCTCCATCGAGGCCAAGGTGCGCAGCGCCAAGCCGGCCGGCGCGGCCGACTTCTGCATCCTGCCGAGCGACGCCACGCAGACGGTGAAGGTGACCAACGCCGCTACCTGCGATGCCGACCCCTACCTGAAGCCGACCTTCTCGCCGCGCCAGATCGCAGGCGGGCCGCGTGCTGAAGACGTGCTCAAGTGCCAGCTCAAGCCGCTGGTGCGCACCGACTACGCCGCCGGCACCTTCAGCGACGCGCAGTGGGCGCGCCTGCAGGCCGTGTTCAGCACCGGCGTGTGCGACTGGAGCAAGCCGGGCGTGGGCCAGCAGGCGGCCGTGAGCCCGCTCACCTTCAGCGCCGGCCCGGGCGGTGCGGTGCTGCCGGCCGCGCCGGTGTCGGTGCCGAAGTGAGGCGGGTGGGCGCTTGAAGCGCCCGCGGGGCCGCCCCAAGGGCGGCCCCGCCTTCGCGTTAAACTGCGCGGCGCTGCGGGTGTAGTTCAATGGTAGAACGGCAGCTTCCCAAGCTTCATACGAGGGTTCGATTCCCTTCACCCGCTCCACCGACCCCCGATCGGGTCGTGTCACGCCGGCGCAGGCCGCCCACCAGGGACCTCTTCAGGTCCCATTTGTTTTTCTGGGGCCGGCGCCACGGAGCGCGCGCCTTGGCTGCGCTGGAAGCGCGGCGCTGTCGGACGCGTTTACATCCGGCGCCTTGATTCGTGGCGCGCACCTATAAGCGATTGTTTTTAAAGCGGTTTGCCGCTTGGGCACGGGCATTGCTGAGCAGCCTGCGTGGTTGCACGTTGGGTGCAGCCGGTCAGGAACAAGACAATGACACCGGTTCAGAAGATCGTGCGTGCGGCGGCCCAAGCGGCATTGGTGGTGGCGGGCCTCGCGGCCAGCGGCGCGCAAGCCGCGCCCATTTTCAACCCCGCCAACGGCCACTACTACGACATCAACACCACGCTGTTGAACTGGGCTGACGCCAAGGCCGCGGCCGAGGCCATGACATACAACGGCAAGCGAGGTCACCTGGTGACCATCACTTCGCAGGCCGAGCAGAGCTTTCTGGAGCAGAACCTGTCGAACCTGGCCTTCGGTTCGGGCTCGCAGTTCGGCTTCTGGTTGGGTGCTTCGAAGTCGTCGCCGAACTCCAATTTCGAGTGGGTGACTGGCGAAGCCTTCAGCTACACCAACTGGAACCCAGGCGAGCCCAATTTCGACCCGACGCCGTCGGCCCTGCACTTCTTCCAGTTCTCCCAGAAGGGCAAGTGGAACGATGCCACGGCGAGCGCTTGGCGCTGGGGTTCCGTGATCGAGTACGAAGGCAATGCGGTGCCGGAACCGGGCTCGCTGGCCCTGGTGGGCTTGGCTCTGGCGGGCATCGGACTCGCCGGCCGCCGCCGCCGCGCCTGACGCCGGGTCTCCGAGCCGGTGCCCGCCCGGGCCCCGGCGCAACATCAACGCCACATCGGCAGGGCTGAACGCCTGCCCTCGTGGCGTGTTTGATGGGCGAGGCTTCAGTCTGGAGGCGCCAGCGGGCGCAGCGGCTCAGCTTTTTTCTGGTGAGCGCGGTAGTTGATGCCGTCCAGGTGCTGCGCTGCCGGCTCGCGATGCGCCTGCGGTCGGCCTCGTGCACACGCCGGCCACGTGCAGGGGCGTGTGCCAACTGCCTTGGATGCGACCAGGACGTCGAAAGCAGGCTGTGCCGTGCCATGGACCTGGCGCACCGTGCGGTAAAGTCCATCTGAAAGCGGGTGTCGTGCGGCGCCAGAACGGCAACTCGCCACATTCCCCACCAGGTTTTGATTCCCTTCACCCGCTCCATGTCCCTCGCCCCGCTCAGCGTGCTGGTGCTCGGCCCTTCGGCGCCGGGCTGCGTGAGCGCACTGCAGGCCGCGGGCTTCGACGTCTCGCAGCGCCCCGAGGGCAGCCCGGCCCACGGCGCCGATGCCGTGCTGCTGTGGGCCCCCGATGCCGCTGCGCTGGCTGCGCTGCTGCGTCGCAGCGACCTGCCCCCCTTGGCCTTCGACCACGCCCTGGTCGTGCTCGGCCCCGCAGGCACCCCGGTCGACACCGCGGCCGAAGACACCCTGCTCAGCCTGGGCGTTGAAGCGCTGTTGCCGGCCGATGAAGCCGCCTTGCCGCGCGCCGTGCGCCAGGCCGTGCTGCGCAAGCGCCACGAGCGCCAGGCCCGCAACGCCTATGCCACCGATCTGGCCACCGGCCTGCCGCATCAGGCGCAACTGCTCGAACACATGACGCAGCTGCTCGCGCTGCGTGAGCGTGTGCCCGCGCCCATGGTGCTGCTTGTGCTGCGTGTGGAGGGTTATGCCGCCGCCGCCACGCGCCTGGGCGCCGAGGCCGCCAACGTGCTGCGCCGCAAGGTGGCCGTGCGCCTGCGCACCGGCCTGCGTGCGGGCGACGTGGTGGCCGCGGTGGGCCCCGATGCCTTCGGCGTGCTGCTGGGCCACCTGGAAGCGCAGGCCGATGGGGAGCGCGTGGCCGCCAAGCTGCTGCGCACGCTGCAGCAGCCGCTGGTGGTGGCAGGGCAGCCCTGCCCGGTGCAGGCCAGCGTGGGCATCGCGCTCTTCCCGGCCCATGGCAAGGACGCGCAGAGCCTGCTGCAGCGCGCCATCGCGCAGGCGAACTCGGTGGGCACCGTGGGCCGCGAAGGCTATGCGGTGCGCACCGAGCGTGGCCCGGCCGCCGCGGCCAACGACGAAGACGCCTGAGGCCCGGGCCTGAGGCAGCGCCGCCTCACTTCAGGATGTCGCCCAGGCAGAGGTATTTCAGCTCGACGTAATCGTCGATGCCCTGGCGAGCGCCTTCGCGCCCCAGGCCGCTCTGCTTCACGCCGCCGAAGGGCACCTCGGCCGTGCTGATGAGCCCGGTGTTGATGCCCACCATGCCGTACTCCAGCGCCTCGGCCACGCGGAAGATGCGGCCGATGTCGCGGCTGTAGAAGTAGCTGGCCAGGCCGAATTCGGTGGCATTGGCCGCGGCAATCACCTCGGCCTCGGTCTCGAAGCGGAACACCGGCGCCACGGGGCCGAAGGTCTCTTCGCGGGCGCAGAGCATCTCGTCCGTCACGCCGGCAATCACCGTGGGCGTGAAGAAGCGCCCGCCGAGCGTGGCGTCGCGTTCACCGCCCAGCACCAGCCGGCCGCCCTTGGCCAGCGCGTCGGCCACGTGGGCTTCCACCTTGGCAATGGCCGCGTCGTCGATCAGCGGGCCCTGCATCACGCCGGCCGTGAAGCCGTTGCCGACGGTGATGGCCGCGGCCCTGGCTGCGAGCTTCTCGACGAAGGCGTCGTGGATGCCCGCCTGCGCATAGATGCGGTTGGCACACACGCAGGTCTGGCCTGCGTTGCGGTACTTGCTGGCCAGCGCGCCGTCCACGGCGCTGTCGAGATCGGCGTCGTCGAAGACGATGAAGGGCGCGTTGCCGCCCAGCTCCAGGCTCAGCTTCTTGACGGTGCCGGCGCTCTGCCGCGCGAGGATGCGGCCCACCTCGGTGCTGCCGGTGAAGGACAGGTGGCGCACCACGTCCGAGCTGCACAGCACCTTGCCGATCTCGATGCTGTTCTCGGCATCGGCGGTGATGACGTTCAGCACGCCCGCCGGCATGCCCGCGCGCTGCGCGAGTTCGGCCACGGCCAAGGCACTCAGCGGCGTCTGTTCGGCCGGCTTGATGATCACCGGGCAGCCCGCGGCCAAAGCCGGTGCCACCTTGCGCGTGATCATCGCGATGGGGAAGTTCCACGGGGTGATGGCCGCGCACACGCCCACGGGCTGCTTCAGCACCAGGTAGCGCTTGTTGTTGTCGGTGGTGGGGATGGTCTCGCCGTAGACGCGGCGCGCTTCTTCGGCAAACCACTCGATGAAGCTGGCGCCGTAGATCACCTCGCTGCGCGCCTCGGCCAGGGGCTTGCCCTGCTCGGCCGTCATGATGCGGGCCAGGTCGTCGGCGTGGCGGTGCAGCAGCTGGAACCACTTCATCATCACCGCGGCGCGTTCCTTCGCGGTGCGCGCGCGCCAGGCCGGCCAGGCCTTCTCGGCGGCCGAGATGGCGGCGGCGCAGTCCACCGGCCCCAGCTTGGCCACCTGGGCCAGTTCGGCGCCGGTGGCGGGGTCGGTGACGGCAAAACGCGCCTGCACGTCCTGGCCGGTGACCCAGGCGCCGCCGATGAGGGCTTCGGTCTTGAGCAGGCCCGGGTCTTCGAGCAGGGCCAGCGGGGAGGTGGGGGTGTCCATGGGGCCCATTCTGGCGCTTGGCGGCGCGCAGGGCTGTGACGGGCGGCAACCCTAGAATTCGCCTCTTTCCTTCAGACGGCACCGCGCGCCATGAAAGCCTCCGAGATCCGCTCCACCTTCCTGAAGTTCTTCGAGAGCAAGGGCCACACCATCGTGGCCAGCAGCCCCGTGGTGCCGGGCGACGACCCGACGCTGCTGTTCACCAACGCGGGCATGAACCAGTTCAAGGACGTGTTCCTGGGCTTCGACAAGCGCAGCTACACGCGCGCCACCACCAGCCAGAAGTGCATCCGCGCCGGCGGCAAGCACAACGACCTGGACAACGTCGGCTACACCGCGCGCCACCACACCTTCTTCGAGATGCTGGGCAATTTCAGCTTCGGCGACTACTTCAAGAAGGACGCGATCGCCTACGCCTGGGAACTGCTGACGGTGCACTTCAAGCTGCCGAAAGAGAAGCTCTGGGCCACGGTCTACGCCGAAGACGACGAGGCCTACGACATCTGGTTGAAGGACATCGGCCTGCCCGCCGAGCGCATCGTGCGCATCGGCGACAACAAGGGCGGCCGCTACATGAGTGACAACTTCTGGATGATGGGCGACACCGGCCCGTGCGGCCCGTGCAGCGAGATCTTCTACGACCACGGGCCCGAGGTCGCTGGCGGCCCGCCCGGCAGCGCCGAACAAGACGGCGACCGCTACATCGAGATCTGGAACAACGTCTTCATGCAGTTCAACCGCACCGAAGACGGTGTGATGCACAAGCTGCCCAAGCCCAGCGTGGACACCGGCATGGGCCTGGAGCGCCTGGCAGCGGTGCTGCAGCACGTGCACAGCAACTACGAGATCGACCTCTTCCAGGCCATGCTGGCTGCGGCCAAGCAGGCCGTGGACCGCAGTGGCGCCGCCGGCAACGACTGCGACGCCAGCAGCCCCAGCCTGAAGGTGATTGCCGACCACATCCGCGCCTGCAGCTTCACGGTGGTGGACGGCGTGATCCCCGGCAACGAAGGCCGCGGCTACGTGCTGCGCCGCATCGCGCGCCGCGCCATCCGCCACGGCTACAAGCTGGGCGCGCGCAAGCCCTTTTTCCACACCCTGGTGGCCCCGCTGGCCGCCGAGATGGGCGAGGCCTACCCCGAACTGAAGCGCGACGCGCTGCGCGTGACCGAGGTGCTGAAGGTCGAGGAAGAGCGCTTCTTCCAGACCATCGCCAACGGCATGCAGATGCTGGAAGATGCCCTCGCCAAGGCGCCGGTGATCGACGGCGACACGGCCTTCAAGCTGCACGACACCTTCGGCTTCCCGCTCGACCTGACGGCCGACGTGTGCCGCGAGCGCGGTGTGAAGGTCGACGAAGCCGGCTTCAACGCCGCCATGAACCGCCAGCGCGAAAACGCACGCGCCGCCGCCAAGTTCAAGGTGGCCGCGGGCCTGGCCTACGACGGTGCGGCCACGGCTTTCCACGGCTACGAGCACCTGGTGTGCGAGCACAGCAAGGTGGTGGCGATCTACGTCGAAGGCACGCAGGTGCTGAAGGCGCGCGCCGGTGACGACGTGGTCATCGTGCTCGACCACACGCCTTTCTATGCCGAAAGCGGCGGCCAGGTGGGCGACACCGGCGAGCTGCGCAACACGCGCAGCCGCGTGGCTGTGGAAGACACCGTGAAGGTGACGGCCAGCGTGCACGGCCACCAGGGCCGCGTGCTGGAAGGTGAGCTGGAAGTGGGTGACACCTTCGTGGCCCGCGTGGACGCCGCGCAGCGCGCCAAGACCATGCGCAACCACAGCGTCACGCACCTGATGCACAAGGCGCTGCGCGAGGTGCTGGGCGCGCACGTGCAGCAGAAGGGCAGCTTGGTGAACGCCGAGCGCACGCGCTTCGACTTCGCGCACAACGCGCCGGTGTCTGACGAGCAGGTGGCGCAGATCGAGAAGATCGTCAACGACGAGATCCTCGCCAACGCCGCCACGCAGGCGCGTGTGCTGCCGCTGGAAGAAGCGCAGAAGACCGGCGCGATGATGCTCTTCGGCGAGAAATACGGTGACGAGGTGCGTGTGCTCGACATCGGCAGCAGCCGCGAGCTCTGCGGCGGCACGCATGTGCAGCGCACGGGCGACATCGGCGTGTTCAAGATCGTCGCCGAAGGCGGCGTGGCCGCCGGCATCCGCCGCGTGGAAGCGGTGACGGGCGACAACGCGCTGGCCTACATCGGCGAGACCGAGAAGAACCTGGCCCAGGTGGCCACGCTGCTGAAGGCCACGCCGGCCGAGGTGCCGGGCCGCGTGGCCACGGTGCTGGAGCAGCTGCGCGCGCTGGAGAAGGAAGTCACCGCGCTGAAGAGCAAGCTGGCTTCTTCGCAGGGCGACGAGCTCATGGCGCAGGCCGTCGAGATCCGGGGCCTGAAGGTGCTGGCCGCCGTGCTGGAAGGCGCCGACGCCAAGACCCTGCGCGAGACGCTGGACAAGCTCAAGGACAAGCTCAAGACCGCCGCCATCGTGCTGGCCGTGGTGGACGGCGGCAAGGTGCAGCTGGCTGCTGGCGTGACGGCCGACAGCACGGCCAAGGTGAAGGCCGGCGAACTGGTGAACTTCGTCGCCCAGCAGGTGGGCGGCAAGGGCGGCGGCAAGCCCGACCTGGCCATGGCCGGTGGCACCGACGCCGCGGCGCTGCCGGCGGCGCTGGCCAGCGTGGCGGGCTGGGTGGCCGGCAAGCTCTGATCGCAGGCGGCACGCCGCACCCATGACAACGGGCGCCACGGCGCCCGTTGTGCTTTGGGCGATCAGCGCGGCCCGCTCAGACCGGCATCACGTCGAAGGCGATGGTGAGCCGCTCGGCCGCGTCCTCGAAGGGCCGGGTGCCGTGCCAGGTCATCGACGGGAACAGCACCAGCCGGCCGGGCTGCGGCTGCAGCTCGCGCTGCACGAGGCTGTCGCTGTTCACCCCGGGCAGCGGCAGATCGGGCCGGCCGAAACGCAGCCAGCCTTCGCGTGTGCTGCTGTTGCGGCACGCCGGGGGCACGCTCACGTAGTAGGCCGAACTCACCCAGCCGTGCGGGTGCACGTGGTCGGTGTGGAAGCCCTGGCTGCGCAGCTTCGATGACCACGAATCGGTGTAGCGCCAGTGGCTCGCCGCCGACGGCCGGCGCGAGAGGAAAGGGTGTTGTGCATCGGACGGCAGGCCTTCGATGTAGCGCTGCACGGCCTCGCTGATGCGGGCCTTCAGCGCCTCCACCAGCGGATGTTGCTGGTCGAAGAGGTTGCCCACGGTCTGCGTGCCGCCGCGCAGCGTCTGGTCGATGGGCGCCTGGCGGTCTGCATGCAGGCGCTGCAGCTCGGCCGCCAGCGCGGCATTGAAGCTCGCCATGTCGGCAAATCCCGGCGGCGCTTCGAGGTCGAAGGCCTGCACCAGGCGCTGCGGGTCGTCGGCCCAGTCGGCGCGGGCCGCGTGCAGGCCGCCCAGGAGCCGCCAGGCCAGCACACGCAGGGCCTGGGCATGCTGGTGGGCGGGGTTGTGGGTGCAGGCGGCCTCGGCCGCGGCCAGCGCGGCGTCGGGCCGACCGGCCACCAGCAGGCTGGCGGCGTGGTTGGTGTGCAGCTCGGCGTCTTGCGGCGCCAGGGCGACCGCGCGGGCGTGCGCGGCCAGGCCGGCCTCCACCTCGCCCAGGCGCACCAGGCAGCGCGCCAGGCCGTCCTGCAGGCCGGCGGCCTGGGGCAGGGCGGTGGCGGCGCGGGCGTAGGCCTCGGCGGCCTCGGCGTGGCGTTCGGCGCGCCAGAGCAGGTGGCCGTGCACGCCGGCCAGCGCGGGCGGGGCGGCGGGCGCGGTCTGCGCCGCGCGCAGCTCGGCATCGAAGTCGGTTTCGCCCAGGCGCCAGCGCAGGCGGGCCAAGTCGTAAAGCGCCAGCGCGTGTGCAGGCTCGCGCGAGAGCGCCTGCCGGTAGGCCGCCAAGGCCTCGCCATGCCGGCCCAGGCTCTGCAGCGAGTTGCCGCGGTTGTAGTGCGCGTCGGCGGCGTCCAGGCCCAGCGTGGCGGCACGGTCGTGCGTGGCCAGGGCCTCGGCATGGCGGTGCTGGCGCTGCAAGAGCACGGCGCGGTTGTGCAGCAGGCCCAGGTGCTCGGGCGCGGCGGCCAGGGCTTTGTCCAGTGTGCGCAGGGCCGAATCGAGATGCCCGGCATCTCCTTCGATCTGTGCGTGCAGCTGCAGCATCGCCAGCGTGGGCTGCGACGCGGCGGCCAGCGCGGCGTTCAGGCTCTCGGCGGCCTCGGGCAGGCGCGCCAGGCTGTGCAGGGCGCGGGCGCGGTTGTAGTGCGCGTCGGCATAAACCGGCTGCAGTGCCAGGGCCTGGGCATAGGCGGCCAGGGCTTCCTCGGGGCGTTGGGTGGCCAGCAGCAGGTTGCCGAGGTTGTTCCACACATGCGGCTGGCGGGCGTCGGCCTGCAGCGAGCGGCGCAGCAGGGCTTCGGCCTGAACGACATCGCCCTGCCGGCGCCGCAAGCCGCCCAGCAGTTGCAGCGCCGCGGGGTGCTCGGGCTGCAGCTGCAGTGCCTGCTGGTAAGCCGCCTCGGCCTGTTCGAGGAAGCCCTGCTGCTGGGCCTGGAAACCGGCCTGCACCCAGGCGGCTGCGGTGGTGGGGGTCGCGTTCATCGGCGCGGAGGATACGCGCCAGCCGTGCGCGCGCGGCGGCCATGAAAAAGGGGCCCGAAGGCCCCTTGTGTCATCCCGAGACCCGGATCTCAGAATTCGTAGCGCAGCGTGGCTTGCACGGCCCACTGCGATTCGCCGGCCTGCTGGCGCGTGACGAAGTCTTCCAGCGTGCCCAGGCTGTAGACGTAGCGGCCGTTGTCCAGACCGTTGAAGTTCACGAAGCTCCGGTTCGACGGGAAGCCGATCTCGTCGATGCGACCCCACCTCTTGTTCAGCAGGTTGCCGAAGTTCAGGATGTCGAGCGTGAAGGTCGTCTTGTGGCCCTTCATGAAGCCCGGCATCTCCTGGCTGAAGCGCACGTCGAAGTTGTTCACCCAGGGCGCGAAGCTGTTGTTGCGGCCCACCACGCCACCCTTGGCTGCAGCCAGGGCGCTGTTGGCGTTCACGATCTCCCAGAAACGCGCTTCTTCGGTGGCACCACCGCGGAACACCACTTCACCCGAACCCGGGGCCGACGGGATGTACATCAGGTCGTTGCCGTTGATGCCGTCGCCGTTCAGGTCGTTGATGTAGGTCCAGCTGTAGGGCTTGCCGCGGCGGCCCTCGTAGAACACGCCCACCGAGGTGCGGTAGTTGCCGACGAAGGCCTTGGCCCAGGTCAAGCTGGCGCTCACGCGGTCCTTGACGAGGTAGTTGCTGTTCTGCAGCACCTCTTCGTTGGGGTCGAAGCTGTTCTTGCCGTTCCAGTTCGAATTCGAGGTCGAGGAGGTGAGCGGGCTCACTTCCTTGGCCGTCGTCTTCGTGTAGGCCAGGTTCCAGCCGAAGCCCAGGTTCGTCGGTTGGCCGACCGACAGCGTCACGGCTTCGCTGTAACCCTGGTCGGTCTTGCGGGCGATGATGACGTTGTTGAAGGCAGCGTTGCTGAGGGCGCGATTGCGCGAGCCCGCGCAGGCGCCCGTGGTGCTGAAGTTGCTGCCGCTCCAGCAGGCCGAGCTGTAGGTCTGCGGCGTGTAGAACAGCTTGCGGCCGTCAGAGCCCGTGGCGGTCTGGCCGCCCAGGTTCAGGTGCTGGTAGTAGATGCCGGCCTTGTTCTGGATGCGCAGCACTTCGGCGCCCACCGTCAAGCGGCCCACCACCGGCAGCGGGGGCAGTTCGGCGTCAAACGCGAAGTTGACCTTCACCACAGACGGCTGCTCGAGGTCGCTGGAGATCAGGTCGACGTTGGGCGCCGGCGGCTGACCCGTCAGCGCCGGCTGGGCGGCCGGGTTCGGGTTGAAGCGGGCGTTGGCGGTGGCGCAGTTCGTGAACGAGGTGCAGCTGTAGGTGCCCACGGCCATGCCGGTGTTGCTGAACGGGTTGCTCAGCCACACGTTGGCAGCGGCACCCTGGAACAGGCCGAAACCGCCGCGCAGCTGCATGCGGGTTTCGGCGGTGCCCAGATTCCAGTTGAAGCCGAAGCGCGGCTGCACGAGGTTGGTACCGTCCAGCGTGCGGTCGTTGCGCTCGCCGAAGCCGCCGGTGTTGCGCGTCACGGTGTTTGCGCCCGTCACGCTGCCGGCCACCAGAGGCTGGGCGACGGTGCTGTTGAACAGCGGGGTCTCCGGCACGCTGCTCTGGTCGACACGGATGCCGAACATGATGTTCAGCTTGTCGGTGACCTTGAAGGTGTCCTGCACGAACAGGCCGGTGTTGGCGTAGCTCCAGGTGGCCACGCCGTCGGCAAGGGTGCGGCCGGCCAGCGGCAGTTGCACGCTGTAGGCCGATGGCGTGCCACGCTGGAAGTTCTCCAGCACGGTCAGTTCACGCTGCGCCGCCGTCATGTCGATCGGCGTGCTGGTGGGCAGTGCGCCCGTGGGGCGATAGCTGCCGGCGGCGGTGCCGCTGCCGCAGGCCGTCACGGTGCCGAAACTGTAGGCACCGGGTTCGCAGGCGAAGGTGTAGTTGCCGTTGACGTTCTGCAGGAAGGCGTTGTAGACCTCGTTGTTGGCGTAGTCCAGGCCGAACTTCAGCTCGTGCTTGCCCAGGTTCCACACGGCACCGGCGTAGATGTCTGTGGTCTCGGTGCCCAGCACGTTGAAGTGGCGGCTCAGCTCCGTGCCCATGTTCAGGAAACGGTTGCCGGTGTTGAAGGTCTCGCCAGCGCCCGCGGGGCCGTTGAAACGCAGGCCGATGGCCGGCAGGCGCACGCCGTTGACGGGCGTGGGCGCGCTGTCGTAGTTGCGCTGCGAGATCTTCAGCTCGGTGCTGAGGTCGGGCGTCCAGTCGGCGAACCACTGGCCCACCACGCTCTCGATCGTCTTCGCCTGGTTGTACCACCAGCTGCTCAGCGACAGACCCGTGCCGCTGAAGCCCACGAGGTTGGGCTCGAGCTGCTCGGTCTTCGTGTAGCGGATGTTGGCGCGGTGGTTGTCGTTGATGTTCCAGTCCAGCTTCAGCAGCGTGTCCTTCACCGAGACTTCGAGGCCGTCGGGCACGGTGGAGGTGCCGG
The DNA here is from genome assembly GCF_004016505.1 of Rubrivivax rivuli. Lineage (GTDB taxonomy): Bacteria > Pseudomonadota > Gammaproteobacteria > Burkholderiales > Burkholderiaceae_C > Rubrivivax > Rubrivivax rivuli. Next base: position 512,273 of record NZ_SACR01000005.1, read on the forward strand.
CGTCGAAGTTCCAGGTGTTGCGCGCGATGGCGATGGCTTGGTCGATGGCCGACTGCGTGATGCCGACGTTGGTGCTGGCGCTGCCAATGGGGCCGTTGGTGGGCCGCGAGCGCGAGCTCTTCAGCTCTTCGTAGCTGGCGAAGAAGAAGAGCTTGTCCTTGATGATCGGGCCGCCGAGCGTGAAGCCGATGGTGCTTTCTTCGAAGGCCGGGGCGTCGAAGTAGGTGTCGGTGCTGCGGTTGTACCGCTTGCCCACCAGGCCGTCGTCACGCCACACGTAGTAGACGCTGCCCTTGAAGTCGTTCGTACCGCTCTTGGTGACGGCGTTGATGTTTGCGCCGGTGTAGCCCTTCTGCGTGACGTCGTAGTTGCTCAGGTTCACCTGCACCGACTGGATGGCATCGATGGAGATGGGCTGCTTGATCGTCGGCAGGTTGTTGGCTTCCAGGCCGAAGGTGTCGTTGGTGGTGACGCCGTCGATCGTGATGCTGTTGAAGCGCGTGTTCTGGCCGGCGGCGCTGATCTCGCCGCGTTCCTTGTCGGTTTGGGCCAGGCGCGGGTCGGTGCGGGCGTAGTCCTGCAGGTTGCGCTGGATGGAGGCCAGGGCCGCCAGTTCGCGGCTGCCCAGGTTGGTGCCCGAGCCCATCGCGCTGCTGTTGAAGCGCTCGTTCACGCCGCGGCCCGTGACCACGATGGTCTGCGTGCCGCCCAGCGTGGCGTTCAGCGAGCCGGTTTCCGCCAGGTTCAGGAAGACGTTTTCGCGTTTCTCGGTCTGGCTGCCCTTGGTGATGGTCACGGTGTAGGGGCCGCCTGCACGCAGACCGCGGGCGCCGTAGCGGCCGGCGGCATCGGTGGTGACCGTGTTGGTCGAACCCGACTCCACGTGCACGATGACGACGGTGGCACCGGCCACCGGTTTGCCGTCGCCACCGACGATCAGGCCGCCCAGGCTGGCCGTCGTGTTCTGTGCAAAGGCGGGTGCCGCGGCAACGATGGCCACGGCGGCGGCCAAGGCGGTGCGTGAAAAGCCCATCCAGTCCCGGTTGTTCATGTGTAGTCAGCCCTCTGAAATGAAAGGAGACCCGCTGCAGGCGGGTCGCGATCGTGTGAAACAACTATGCGACGAACTCGCCGCTTCCGGCGCGGTGGCCGGTGCGCTCGCTCGTCCGAAGAAATCCGCCTTGACGTTGCCGCCCGGCTGTGCTGCGCCGGTTCGCAAGAAGCGTGCCCCGGCATGGTCCTCGCAAGACGTTCCATTTTCGTGACAAGACGTGGCGTGGGACACTCCGGGTGGCGTTTTCGCCACGCATTGCCCGCGCTTCATGCCAGAAATCCCCCCCATCCATGTGCGCCGCGCCCGGCCCGACGACGCCGCGGATTTCGCCCGCATGATGGGTGAGCCGGGTGTCTACGCCAACCTGATGCAGCTGCCACTGCCCAGCGAGGCGCTGTGGCGCAAGCGCCTGGAAGCGGCAGCCGACCCCGACCGGCCCGACCTGCAGCTGGTGGCGGAGCAGGCCGGCGTGGTGGTGGGCAGCGCCGGCCTGCACCCCATGCCGCAACTGCGCCGGCGCCACGCTGCCATGCTGGGTATCAGCGTGGTGCCCGCGGCCCAGGGCTGCGGCGTCGGCAGTGCCCTGATGCAAGCGCTGTGCGATTACGCCGATGGCTGGGCGCAGATCCTGCGCATCGAACTGACCGTCTTCACCGACAACGCGCGTGCCATCCGGCTGTACGAACGTTTCGGCTTCCGCCACGAAGGCACGCACCGTGCCTACGCGCTGCGCGACGGCGTCTACGCCGACGTCCACGCGATGGCGCGGCTGCACCCGCGCCCGCCCGCGCTGTCACTCCCTTCCCAAGAACCCTCGCCCGCACCATGAACCCCAGGCCCCCCCGCCAGAGCAGCCCTGCCGAACTTGAGGCCTTCGACAAGACCGTCGAGGCCCTGGCCGGCTTCAACCCCGAGATCAGCTTCGAGTGGGTGGACGGCTTCCTTGCCGCCATCGCCGCCGCGCCGCGCCTGCCTGCGGTGGAAGCGTGGCTGCCCGCGATGTGCGGTGATGCTTTCGAGCGCGCTTTCGCCGACCCCGCATCGGCCGAACCGGCGCAGGCCGCGCTCGCAGCGCGTCTGAAGGTGCTGTGCGACCAGCTCGACCCCGAGGCGCTGCTCGACGACCCCGACCAGCTGCGCCTGGACCCGCTGATCGGCGAGGTGAGCGACGAAGACCGCCAGCGCCTGGTCGACGAAGGCGCGCTTTCGGCCGAAGAAGCCCAGGCGGTGCAGACCGGCGGGCTGTGGGCCGAAGGCTTCTTCGACGGCGTGGCGGCTTTCCCGGCGCTGTGGGAAGAGCCGCCGCACGAAGACGCCTCGGTGCTCTTCAAGCAGGCCTTCGACCAGATCGCGGCGCTGCTGATGCCGCCGGGCAGCGAGGAGTGGAAGGCCCACGTGGCCGAGCACTATCCCAAGGCCGGCGAAGGCGAGCCCACGCGTGACGACCTGCTCGCCGAGGCCTGCATGTCGGTGCAGGACCTGCGCCTGTTCTGGGTGGATTTCGCACCCAAGACCGAGACGCGGCGCGTGGAGGCCACGCCCGGCCGCAACGACCCTTGCCACTGCGGCAGCGGCAAGAAATTCAAGAAGTGCCACGGCGCGGCGGCGTGAGCCGCCGCAACCGGAAACGCGCTCAGGCGTAGGAAAGCTCGCGCGCCTTGCCCCAGAAGACCCGGTAGCTGAAGATCGTGTAGCCCACGATCGCCGGCACCGTGATGGCACAGCCGATGGCGATGACGGCCAGGCTCTCGGTGGCGCTGGCGGCTTGCCAGATGGTCAGGCGGTCGATCACCACGTAGGGGAAGAGGCTGTAGGCCAGCCCGATGGCCCCGAGCAGGAAGACCGACACCACGGCCACGAAGGGCGCCCAGCACAGCCGGCCCAGCACCTGCTTGCTGTTGAGCACCGCGCGCGCGGCCACCAGCGCGGCCAGCGTCATCAGCGGGATGGGCAGCAGTGCGATGAACTCGGGCATCGTGAACCAGCGCGAGCGCACGGTCTCGCTCACCACGGGCGTGGCCAGGCTGATCAGGCCCATGCCCGCCACCACGGGTGCCCAGGCCAGCTTGGCCCACTTCACCGCGTGCTGCTGCAGTTCACCTTCGGTCTTCATGATCAGCCAGCCCGCGCCCAGCAGCACATAGGCCGCCGGCAGCAGCAGGGCGATCACGCCCGCGAACAACATGAACGGCCAGCCCTCCTGCAGCCCGGTGATGTAGCGCCCGAGCATCCAGCCCTGCGACACCGCCGCCAGGCCCGAGCCGGCGAAGAAGGCGAAGTTCCACAGCGGCTTGTGAACCGCCTGCGCCTTGACACGGAAATCGAAGGCCACGCCGCGCAGGATCAGCCCCACCAGCATCAGCGCCACCGGCAGGTACAGCGCCGTCAGCACCATGCCGTGCGCCTTCGGGAAGGCGATGAGCAGGATGCCCACGCCCAGCACCAGCCAGGTTTCGTTGGCGTCCCAGAAGGGGCCGATGCTGGAGATCATGGTGTCCTTCTGGTCGTCGGTGGCGCGGTGCAGCAGCAGGCCCACACCGAGGTCGTAGCCGTCGAGGACCACGTAGGCCAGCATCGACAGGCCCATCAGGGCCAGAAAGACGACCGGCAGGGCTTCGCCCCAGCTCATGCGGCCCCCAAAGTCGCCGCGGGCTGGGCGGCGGGGCTGCCGGGCATCTCCACCGGCTTCTCGGCCATGTACTTGACCACGCCCACGTAGGCCACGATGAGGCCGAGGTAGACGGTGACGTAGAGCGCCAGCGTCAGCGCGATCATCGGGCTGGGCACGCTGGCCACCACCTCGTCCACACGCAGCAGGCCGTAGACCATGTAGGGCTGGCGGCCGATCTCGGTGACGTACCAGCCGGCCACCGTGGCCACCCAGCCGGAAAAGGTCATGCCCGCCAGGCCCCACAGCAGCGGCCGCGGCAGCTTTTCAGCCACCCAGGCGCGGCGGCGGTAGAGCCACAGGCCCACCCAGCTGAAGGCCAGCATCAGCAGGCCGGCGCCCACCATCACGCGGAAGCCGTAGAACACCGGCGCCACGGGCGGGTGGTTGTAGCCCTTGGCGGTGTCGGTCGACTTGAAGTCGTTCAAGCCCTTGATCTCGCCATCGAGCTCGTGCGTGAGGATCAGCGAGGCCAGCTTCGGGATGCCGATCTCCAAGTGGTTGCTGCGCGTGGTTTCATCGGGCACGGCGAAGAGCAGCAGCGGGGCGCCTTTCTCGGTTTCCCACACGCCTTCCATGGCCGCCACCTTCTGCGGCTGGTGCTTCAGCGTGTTCAGGCCGTGGAAGTCGCCGGCCAGGATCTGCAGCGGGATCAGCACCGCGCCCAGCGTGAGCCCGGCGCGCAGCACCTTGGGGGTGCTGGCGTTGGCCTTGCCCTTGAGCAGTTGCCAGGCGCTCACCCCGGCCAGCACGAAGGCCACCGTCAGGCCCGAGGCCAGCAGCACGTGCACCAGGCGGTAGGGGAAGCTGGGGTTGAAGATCACCTCCAGCCAGGAGGTGACGAAGAACTCGCCGCCGCGGATCTCGTAGCCCGCAGGCGTGTGCATCCACGAGTTCAGCGCCAGGATCCAGAAGGCGCTCATCGTCGTGCCGAAAGCCACCAGGAAGGTGGCGATGAGGTGCACGCGCTCGCTCACCTTGCCGTGGCCGAACAACATCACACCCAGGAAGGTGGCTTCCAGGAAGAATGCCGTCAGCACCTCGTAGCCCAGCAGCGGCCCGGCCACGTTGCCCACGCGCTCCATGAAGCCCGGCCAGTTGGTGCCGAACTGGAAGCTCATGGTGATGCCGCTGACCACGCCCAGCGCAAAGCTGAGCGCGAACACCTTGGTCCAGAAGCGGTAGGCCATCAGCCAGGCGTCGTCGCGGGTCCTCAGCCAGCGCAGGCGGAAGAAGAGCAGCGTCCACCCCAGTGCGATCGTGATCGTCGGGAAGAGGATGTGGAAGGTGATGTTGGCCGCGAACTGCATGCGGGCCAGGATCAGGGCGTCCATCAGGCGATGTCCTTGGTGGGGGTGGGCTTGAGCTTGCCGGTGAACTCGAGCAGGCGCTGCACCTTCGAGCCCATCTTCATCAGTTGCGAGAGGGTCTGCTGGTCCAGGCGCTGCACATCGTCGAACCAGGTGGTCATGAGTTCGATCAGGTCGTGCATGCCCTTCATGCGCTCCTGGGCGATGCGGTCGGCCTCGGTGGCGGGGTGCTCCAGCAGCGCGTTGCGCAGCATCGACAGCGTGGGTTCGATCTCGCGACGGCGGCGCTCGGCGGCCAGGGTCTGGAAGATCTCCCAGGCGTCGCTGGGCGCTTCGAAGTACTCGCGCCGGTCACCTGGAAAGTGGCGCAGCTTCACCAGCCGCCAGGCCTGCAGTTCCTTCAGGCCCATGCTCACGTTGCTGCGGCTGAACTCCAGCTTCTCGGCGATCTCGTCGGCGTGCACCGGCTCGGGCGCGACGAAGATCAGCGCATAGATCTGACCGACGGTGCGGTTGATGCCCCAGCGGCTGCCCATTTCGCCGAAATGGCCGACGAAGGCGCTGACGAGGGGCGAGAGTTGCGACATGAGAGCTTATCGGCCGATTTCGGAGGAGCCTGAGTCTAGTGAAAGTTCAGTAATTCCTGAAAATTCAGGCGGCGATGCACTCCCCGCCAACGTGGCCTTTGTCGCGGGTTGGCTCGTGTCGTGCGGCTGCTAGAGTCGCGCCCCATGCTGGAAGCCGCCGCCCTGCAGGGCAAACACATCGTGCTGGGGCTGTCGGGCGGCGTGGCCTGCTACAAGGCCGCCGAGCTGACACGCGAGCTCACCAAGGCCGGCGCCACCGTGCAGGTGGTGATGACCGAGGCCGCGCTGCAGTTCATCACCGTGGCCACGATGCAGGCCCTGAGCGGGCGCCCGGTCTACACGAACCAGTGGGACGGCCGCGAGCCCAACCACATGCCGCACATCAACCTCACCCGCCAGGCCGATGCCGTGCTGGTGGCGCCGGCCAGTGCCGACTTCATCGCCCAACTGGCGCAGGGTCGAGCGGGAGAACTGCTGGCCTTGCTGTGCCTGGCCCGCCCCATCGAGCGCTGCCCGCTGCTGCTGGCCCCGGCCATGAACCGCGAGATGTGGGCCCACCCCGCCACGCAGCGCAACGTGGCCCAGGTGCGCGCCGACGGCGCCACCGTGCTCGGCCCGGCCCCGGGCGACCAGGCCTGCGGCGAGGTGGGCGACGGCCGCATGCTCGAAGCTGCAGAGCTGCGCGACGAACTCATCGCCTTCTTCCAGCCCAAGCTCCTGGCCGGCCGGCGCGTGCTGGTGACGGCCGGCCCCACCTTCGAGGCGCTGGACCCCGTGCGCGGCCTCACCAACCTGAGCAGCGGCAAGATGGGTTTTGCCATCGCCCACGCCGCGGCCGAGGCCGGCGCGCAGGTGACGCTGGTGGCCGGCCCCGTGCACCTGCCCACACCGCGCGGCGTGCAGCGCCTGAACGTGCGCAGCGCGCAGCAGATGTTCGACGCCGTGCTGCCGCTGGCGCCCGCGCACGAGCTCTTCATCGCCACTGCCGCCGTGGCCGATTGGCGCCCGGCGGCCGTGGCCGAGCAGAAGCTCAAGAAGGACGGCAGCGGACGCGTGCCGGCCTTCGAGATGACCGAGAACCCCGACATCCTGGCGGCCGTGGCGCGCCTGCCCGAGGCCCAGCGCCCTTGGTGCGTGGGCTTCGCTGCCGAGAGCGAGAAGGTGCTCGAGCACGCGCGTGCCAAACGCCTGCGCAAGGGCATCCCGCTCATCGTGGCCAACCACGGGCCGTCGACCTTCGGCCAGGACCACAACGCCCTCGTGCTGGTGCACGAAGGCGGCGAGACCGAACTGCCCGCCGCCGACAAGCTGACGCTGGCGCGCCAGCTGGTGGCCGAAGTGGCGCGCCTGGCGCCGCGGCGTGCCTGAGTTCCCCTTTGCCTGCGATTGCCGAGATGACCACTGTCGAAGTCAAGCTGCTCGACCCCCGCATGGCCGAAGCCCTGCCGGCCTACGCCACCCCCGGCAGCGCCGGCCTGGATCTGCGCGCCTGTCTCGATGCCCCGCTGGAACTGCAGCCGGGTGCGGCTGCGCTCATCCCCACCGGCCTGGCCGTGCACATCGGCGACCCGAACCTGGCCGCGATGCTGCTGCCGCGCTCGGGCCTGGGCCACAAGCACGGCATCGTGCTGGGCAACCTGGTGGGGCTGATCGACAGCGACTACCAGGGCCCGCTGATGGTGAGCTGCTGGAACCGCGGCAGCGTGGCCTACACGGTGCAGCCGATGGAGCGCATCGCGCAGATGGTCATCGTGCCGGTGGTGCAGGCGGCCTTCCGCGTGGTGGACAGCTTCGAGAGCAGCGCGCGTGGCGCCGGCGGTTTCGGCAGCACCGGGCGCGCCTGAGCCGGCCGATCAGCGATTCAGTGCAGGTGCCCGTCGGGCTTGGCGGCGCCGCCGGCCAGCACCGTGACGGGTTCGCCGCCCACGGTGCGTGATTCGATCTCTTCCGGCGTGGCCTCGCGCACATCGCGCACCTGGATGTGCATGCGCAGTGACATGCCCGCCAGCGGGTGGTTGCCGTCCAGCACCACGTGCGACGGGTAGATCTCGGTGACCAGGTAGATCACATCGGCGGGCATGTCGGCCGTGGCGTGGCCCTCGGGCAGGCCTTCGAAGGCCATGCCGGTTTCCAGCTTCTCGGGGAAAAGCGCGCGGTCTTCAAAGCACACCAGCTCGGGCTTGTAGTCGCCGAAGGCGTGCTCGGGTTCGAGGTGCAACTGCAACTCGGCACCGATGCCGTGGCCGGCCAGGGCTTCTTCCACCTTGGCCAGCAGGTCGTCGCCGCCGAAAAAGAACTCGACCGGCTGGTTCAACTCGTCGATGGGGCGGTTCTGCCCGTCGGTGAGCTGCCAGGTCAGGCTCACGACGCAAGGGTCTGAAATCTGCATGCGCAGGATGATGTCACAGCCCCTGCGCGGGGCCGACCGGCGCGGGCCATCGGCCAGAATGCCCCGATGGACGTGAACCTGAAGACCCCGCTGCTGGGCGGCCTGAGCCCCGCCACCTTCATGCGCCGGCATTGGCAGAAGAAGCCGCTGCTCGTGCGGCAGGCGCTCGCGGGCGTGCAGCCGCCGCTGCCCCGGCCCGCGCTGTTCAGCCTGGCGGAACAGGAAGGGGTGGAGTCGCGCCTCGTGCAGCGCACCGGCCCGGGTGCCACCGACTGGCGCGTGCGCCAAGGCCCGCTGCCGCGCCGCGCCTTGCCGCCGGTGGCGCGTCCGGGCTGGACGCTGCTGGTGCAGGGCCTCGATCTGCACGTGCCGGCCGCGCGTGCGCTGCTCGAGCGCTTCCGCTTCGTGCCCGATGTGCGACTCGACGACCTCATGGTCTCGTGGGCCAGCCCCGGCGGCGGCGTGGGTGCGCACGTCGACAGCTACGACGTCTTCCTGCTGCAGGTGCAAGGCCGGCGCGAGTGGCGCATCGCGCCCCCGGCGGGCCGGGGCGAGCCGGCCTGGGTGGAGGGGGCGCCGCTGAAGCAACTGCGCGACTTCTCACCCACCGAAACCTGGGTGCTGGAGCCCGGCGACATGCTCTACCTGCCCCCCGGCTGGGGCCACGACGGCACCGCGGTGGGGGGCGACTGCATGACCTGCTCCATCGGCTTCCGCTCGCCGTCGGCGGGCGAACTCGCGCGTGAACTGCTGCTGCGCCTGTCGGACGACGAAGGCGCACCGGGCCTTTACCGCGATCCGCGGCAGGCCGCCACCGCGCAGCCCGGCGAACTGCCGCCTGCGCTGCTGCAGTTCGCGCAGCGCGCGCTGCTGCGCCACCTGGCCGACCCGCAGGCGCTGCCGCGCGCGCTGGGCGAGATCCTCACCGAGCCCAAGCCACAGGTGTGGTTCGAAGGCCGAGATGCGGCAGGCCGTGGCAGCGTGGTGCTCGATGCACGCACGCGCATGGCCTACGACGCGCGCCACGTCTTCATCAACGGCGAGTCTTTCGTGGCGGGTGGGCGCGACGCGCGCCTGATGCGGCAGTTTGCCGACACCCGCACGCTCAGCGCCCGCGACCGGGCCCTGCTCAGCGAGGGCGCTGCAGAACTGCTGGGCGACTGGCTGGGCGCCGGCTGGGCCCACGAGCAAGCGGCATGAGCACACCCACGCCCGGCGACGCTGAGCCCGCGCCGCCCGTCATCGACAGCCGCGCTTCGGCGCAGGCGGCGCTGCGCTGGGGTTTCGATGCGGCGATGGCCGAGGGCGCGCGGCGCATCGTTTGTGTCGACCGCGATTGGGCTGCGTGGCCGATGCTGGACGACGCCGGCTTGCACCAGGCCCTGGCCGGCTGGCTGAAGCGGCCGCAGCGCCGGCTGGTGCTGGTGGGGCGGGGCTTCGACCGCCTCTCGGTGCGTTGCCCGCGCCTGGAGCGTTGGCGCGCCGACTGGATGCACGCCATCGAAGCCTGGGCCCTGCCCGACGAGGCCGCCTGGGCCGAGCCGCCCAGCCTGCTGGTGAGCGACGGCTCGGTCAGCGTGCACCTGCTCGATGCGGAAACGGGCCGCGGACGGGCCGAACGCGAGGTCCGCCGCGCACGGCAGTGGTGCGAAGAGATCGATGCGGCGATACAACGCTCGGAACGCACTTGGGCGGTGCGTCCACTCGGGCTCTAGGGATAGCCCCTATTCAGGCTATACTTGTGGGCTAGACGCGGGGCGGAGAGCTCCCGGGTCTGAGTGATCTCTGTGTTTCCTTCCCGAAATCGCTTCCCGAAAGCGGGCCGGTGCCACAGCGTCATGCTCGCTTTAGTAGCTCTGTTTCCAACCTCGACAACATCCCTTTAGGTCCACACATGAACAAGTCGCTCGTCCTCGCTTCCCTGGTTGCTGCCGTTGCCCTGGCCGCTTGCGGCAAGAAGGAAGAGGCTCCGGCTCCTGCCCCGGCCCCCGTGGCTGCCCCGGCTCCGGCTCCCGCTCCCGCCGCTTCGGACGCCGCCAGCGCCCCGGCCGCCGCCGCTGCCAGCGCCCCCGCTGCTGCCGCCAGCAAGTAATCTGGCTGCGCCGCAAGGCGCTGCAGATGGACAAGCCGCCCACGGGCGGCTTTTCTTTTTCCAGGCCGCCCATGGGCGGCTTTTCTCTTTCAGGCCGCCGCTTGCAACCCGCTGGCGAAGTGCTCGCGCATCAGGCGCGCTGCCGCCGCGGCGTCGTGCGCATCGATGGCCTGCATCAGCGCGCGGTGCTCGGCCAGCGATTCGGCCAGCCGCCCCTGCTTGAACAGCGAGTGGTGGCGATTGAGCTTCATCACCTTGCGCAGGTCCAGCGCGGTCTGCAGCGCCCAGCGGTTGCCGGCGATCTGCAGCAGTGCCAGGTGGAAGGCCTCGTTGGTGGCGAAGAAGGCGTCGCGCTGGCGCACCTGCTTTTCCAGCCGCGCGTGCAGCGCGGCCAGTTCGCTGCGCTGCGCCGGCGTGGCTTGCGCCGCCACGGTGGCCGCGGCATCGCTCTCCAGCAGGCCGAGCAGGTGGTAGACCTGCGCCACATCGTCGCGCGAGACCTCGGTGACGTAGGCGCCGCGCCGCACCTTCATCGTCACCAGGCCCTCGGTGGCCAGGACCTTCAGCGCCTCGCGCAGCGGTGTGCGGCTGATGCCGAACTCGGTGGCGAGCTTCATCTCGTCGATCCAGCTGCCCGGCTCCAGCGTGCGCGCGAAGATCTGCTGGCGCAGGCGTTCGGCCACGTCCAGGTAGAGGGCGCGGGGGGCCAGCGGCGGGGCTGGCGCAGCAGGTGGGGCCAAGGTGCTCACAAAGCTCGGGCAGGGTGCGGGGCGGGCTGGGGTGCAGGGCTTTGTCAGCCGCACGCAGGTTTTGAATTCATAATTATGACTTCGGCGGCCGGTGTTGACCACGCCGCCCAAGATCCCGAGGATGCCTTGATGAACCCAGCCCAGCCGTCCAGCCCCGAGTTCAAGCCCGCCACGCTGGCCCAGTGGCAGCAGGCCGCGGCGAAGTCGGCGCCTGGGGGCGACCTCCAGGCGCTGTACTGGCACACGCCCGAGGGCATCGCCGTCAAGCCGCTGTACACCGCCGATGACCTGGCGGCCTTGCCGCAGCCCGAACTCGCGCACACGTTGCCCGGCTTCGAGCCCTACATCCGCGGGCCGCAGGCCACGATGTACGCGGTGCGGCCGTGGACCATCCGCCAATACGCGGGTTTTTCCACCGCCGAAGAAAGCAACGCTTTCTACCGCCAGGCCCTGGCGGCCGGTGGGCAGGGCGTGAGCGTGGCCTTCGACCTGGCCACGCACCGCGGCTACGACAGCGACCACCCGCGCGTGACGGGCGACGTCGGCAAGGCCGGCGTGGCCATCGACAGCGTGGAGGACATGAAGATCCTCTTCGACGGCATCCCGCTCGACCAGGTGAGCGTGAGCATGACGATGAACGGCGCCGTGCTGCCGGTGCTGGCGGGCTACGTGGTGGCGGCGGAGGAGCAGGGGGTCACGCAAGAGCAACTGAGCGGCACCATCCAGAACGACATCCTCAAGGAGTTCATGGTCCGCAACACCTACATCTACCCGCCCAAGCCCTCGATGCGCATCATTGCCGACATCATCGAGTACACGGCGCGGCAGATGCCGAAGTTCAACTCGATCAGCATCAGCGGCTACCACATGCAGGAGGCCGGGGCCAACCAGGCTTTGGAACTCGCCTTCACCTTGGCCGATGGCCAGGAGTACGTGAAGACGGCCATCGCCAAAGGCCTCGATGTCGACGAGTTCGCCGGGCGCCTGAGCTTCTTCTGGGCCATCGGGATGAACTTCTATCTCGAGATCGCGAAGATGCGCGCGGCCCGCCTGCTGTGGACACGCATCATGAAGGGCTTCGGCGCGAAGAAGCCCAAGAGCCTGATGCTGCGCACACACTGCCAGACCAGCGGCTGGAGCCTGACCGAGCAAGACCCGTACAACAACGTGGTGCGCACCACCATCGAGGCCATGGCCGCGGTGTTCGGCGGCACGCAGAGCCTGCACACCAACAGCTTCGACGAAGCCATCGCGCTGCCCACCGAAACCAGCAGCCGCATCGCGCGCAACACGCAGCTGATCATCCAGGAGGAGACGCACATCACCAGCGTCGTCGACCCCTGGGCCGGCAGCTACATGATGGAGAGCCTGACCCAGGAGATGGCGGCCAAGGCCTGGGCCATCATCGAAGAGGTCGAGGCCCAGGGCGGCATGACGCAGGCCGTGGACAGCGGCTGGGCCAAGCTGAAGATCGAGGCCAGTGCGGCCGAGAAGCAGGCGCGCATCGACAGCGGCAAGGACGTGATCGTCGGCGTCAACAAGTACAAGCTGGCGAAAGAGGATCCGATCGAGATCCGCGAGGTCGACAACGTGAAGGTGCGCGAAGGCCAGATCGCGCGTCTGCAGCAGATCCGCGCCACGCGCGACGGTGCCAAGGTGCAGGCGGCGCTGGATGCGCTGACGGCCGCGGCCGAAAGCGGCCAGGGCAACCTGCTGGCGCTCAGCATCGAGGCCATGCGCCTGCGCGCCACGGTGGGCGAGGTGAGCGAGGCGCTGGAGAAGGTTTACGGGCGCCACCGCGCCGACATCCAGAAGGTGACCGGTGTGTACGCAGCCGCTTATGACTCGGCCGAAGGCTGGGAGAAGCTCAAGGCCGAGATCGCCGCTTTCGGTGAGGAACAAGGCCGCCGCCCGCGCGTGATGATCGCCAAGCTGGGGCAGGACGGCCACGACCGCGGCGCCAAGGTGGTGGCCACGGCCTTCGCCGACCTGGGCTTCGACGTCGACATGGGCCCGCTCTTCCAGACACCCGAAGAGTGCGCGCGCCAGGCCATCGAGAACGACGTGCACGCGGTGGGCGTCAGCACGCTGGCGGCGGGCCACAAGACGCTGGTGCCGGCCATCATCCAGGCGCTGAAGGACCAGGGCGCCGATGACATCATCGTCTTCGTCGGCGGCGTGATCCCGCAGCAGGACTACGACTTCCTTTACGACGCGGGCGTCAAGGGCATCTACGGCCCGGGCACGCCCATCCCCGTGAGCGCGAAGGACGTGCTGGAGCAGATCCGCAAGGCGGTGGCGGCGTGACTGAGCCCCGCCCGGCGGGCTTCGCCGTGGCCTACACACTGGAGGAGGCCCGCGCGGAAGACTTCGAAGCGCTGCATATGCTGCGCCTGCGCGCGATGCGGCCGAGCCTGGAGCACCTGGGCCGCTACGACGAGCAGCGCTCGCGCGAGCGGCTGGCCGAAGGTTTCGTGCCCGCGCACACGCAGCACATCGTGGTGGACGGCCAGCGCGTGGGTTTCATGGTGCTGCGCAAGCTGAGCCACGCGCTGCGCCTGAACCACTTCTACATCGACCCGCCGTTTTCGCGCCGCGGCATCGGCAGCACCGTGCTGCGCGGCGTGCTGGCGCAGGCCGATGAACTGCAGCTGCCGCTGGAGCTGGTGGCGCTCAAGGGCAGCCCGGCCAACCGCTTCTACCAACGCCACGGTTTCGTCGCTACCGGCGAAGGGCCCTGGGACATCGACTACCTGCGCCCGCCGCAGACGCCCACGCTGCAGCTGGTGCGCCGCTTCTGGCAGGCCTTGCAGGCGCGTGATTTCGCCGGCGCGCGGGCGCTGCTGAGCGACGACTTCAGCAGCACCTGGTGGAGCAGCGGCGAGCGCTACACCAACGCCGACGGCTACATCGCGATGCAGGCCGCGTACCCGGAAGGCTGGACGATCCAATTGAAAGAACTGGTGCGCCTGGCCGACGGCCGCGTGCTGGCGCTGGTGCGGGTGGACCACCCGCCCGGCGTGTTCTTCGCCACCACGCTCTGCCGCGTGGACGAGGGCCGCATCACCGCGGTGGACGAGTACTGGGCCACGGTGGAAGCCCCGCCAGCCTGGCGCACGCCCGCGGCCTTTGCCGGGCTGCAGCCTTGCAACCCGCAAGACGACCCGAGGGCGCAGCGGCCTTGAACACGCTGGCGAGCCTTCCCCCGGCCGAGCAGGCGCTGGCCGAGGCCGTGCTGGGCGCCCCTGGCGCGGCGCAGCGGCGCGCACTGGCCAAGAGCATCACGTTGCTGGAGAGCACGCGCGCCGACCACCGCCAGCGCGCCGATGCGCTGCTGAACGCGCTGCTGCCGCACAGCGGCGGGGCCTTGCGCCTGGGCATCAGCGGCGTGCCGGGCGTGGGCAAGAGCACCTTCATCGAAGGCCTGGGCCTCTTCCTCATCGAACGCGGCCACCGCGTGGCCGTGTTGGCCGTGGACCCGAGCAGCAGCGTGGGCGGCGGCAGCATCCTGGGCGACAAGACGCGCATGGAGCGCCTCTCCGTGCACGAGCGCGCCTACATCCGCCCCAGCCCCAGCAGTGGCACCCTGGGCGGCGTGGCCGAGAAAACGCGCGAGGCCATGCTGGTCTGCGAGGCGGCGGGCCACGACATCGTGATCGTCGAGACCGTGGGCGTGGGCCAGTCTGAGACCGCCGTGGCCGGCATGACCGACCTCTTCGTGCTGATGCAGTTGCCCAACGCCGGCGACGACCTGCAGGCCATCAAGAAGGGCGTGATGGAGCTGGCCGACCTGGTGCTCATCAACAAGGCCGATCTGGACGAGAACGCCGCCACGCGGGCACGGGCGCAGATCACGAGCGCCTTGCGCTTCTTTGGCCCGCACGCGCAGCACGGCGCGCAGGTGCTGCAGCTCAGCGCGCTGCAGGGCCTGGGCCTGCCCGAGTTCTGGGCCGCCGTGACGGCCTTCCGCGATGAACGCCGGGCCAGCGGCGCGCTCGCCGAGCGCCGCCGCGCGCAGGACGAAGCCTGGATGTGGGAACGCATCGAGGCCGGCCTGCGCCAACGCTTCAAACAACACCCGGGCGTGCGCGCGCAACTGCCGGCGCTGGCCGACGAGGTGCGCGCCGGGCGCCTGGCCGCCAGCGTGGCCGCGCGCCGCCTGCTCGACCTGTTGAACTGAATCTTTGAATTGACCGAGGAGACATTCCCCATGCACGACATCATCGAACAGCTGGAGAAGAAGCGCGCCGCCGCGCGCCTGGGCGGCGGCGAGAAACGCATCGCCGCGCAGCACGCCAAGGGCAAGCTCACGGCGCGCGAGCGGCTGGAGCTGCTGCTGGACGAGGGCAGCTTCGAAGAGTGGGACATGTTCGTCGAGCACCGCTGCGTCGAATTCGGCATGGCCGACAACCGGCCGCCGGGCGACGGTGTCGTCACCGGCTACGGCATGATCAACGGCCGCCTGGTCTTCGTGTTCAGCCAGGACTTCACCGTCTTCGGCGGCGCCTTGAGCGAAGCCCACGCCGAGAAGATCTGCAAGGTGATGGACCAGGCGATGAAGGTGGGCGCCCCCGTCATCGGCCTGAACGACAGCGGCGGTGCACGCATCCAGGAGGGCGTGGCCTCGCTGGGCGGTTATGCCGAGGTCTTCCAGCGCAACGTGCTGGCCAGCGGCGTGGTGCCGCAGATCAGCCTGATCATGGGCCCTTGTGCCGGCGGCGCGGTGTACTCGCCCGCGATGACCGACTTCATCTTCATGGTGAAGGACAGCAGCTACATGTTCGTCACCGGCCCCGAGGTGGTGAAGACGGTGACGCACGAGGAAGTGACGGCCGAAGAGCTGGGCGGCGCGCTCACGCACACCAGCAAGAGCGGCGTGGCCGACCTGGCCTTCGAGAACGACGTGGAAGCGATTGCGATGCTGCGCCGCTTCTTCAACTACCTGCCGCTGAACAACCGCGAGAAGCCGCCGGTGCGGCCGAGCGTTGACGCCGCCGACCGCACCGACCTCAGCCTGGACACCCTGGTGCCCGACAACCCGAACCAGCCCTATGACATCAAGGAGCTGATCTTCAAGGTGGTGGACGATGGCGACTTCTTCGAGCTGCAGCCCGAGCACGCGAAGAACATCGTCATCGGCTTCGGCCGCATGGACGGGCGCCCCGTGGGCATCGTCGCCAACAACCCCATGGTGCTGGCCGGCTGCCTGGACATCAAGAGCAGCATCAAGGCCGCGCGCTTCGTGCGCTTCTGCGACGCCTTCAACATCCCCGTGGTGACCTTCGTCGACGTGCCCGGCTTCATGCCCGGCACTTCGCAGGAGTACGGCGGCATCATCAAACACGGTGCGAAGTTGCTGTACGCGTACGCCGAATGCACGGTGCCCAAGGTCACAGTCATCACCCGCAAGGCTTACGGCGGCGCGTACGACGTGATGAGCTCCAAGCACCTGCGCGGTGACGTGAACTTCTCCTGGCCGAACGCCGAGATCGCGGTCATGGGCGCCAAGGGCGCGGTGGAGATCATCTTCCGCGAAGACAAGGGCGACCCGGCCAAGCTCGCGGCCAAGGAAGCGGAATACAAGGCCCGCTTCGCGAACCCGTTCGTGGCCGGCGCACGCGGCTACATCGACGACGTGATCCAGCCGCACGAGACGCGCAAGCGCATCTGCCGTTCGCTGGCAATGTTGAAAGACAAGAAGCTGGACAACCCGTGGCGCAAGCACGGCAACATCCCGCTATGAGGCCCCCAAGCTCCCTCCGGTCGCTACCCCCCGAGGGGGCTCATGCAGCGGCCCGGCAGAGCCGGTTCCGCGCATGGGACTTGGTCCAACCTCAGAGCTTCGAAAGCCAGCGCCATGTTTAAAAAGATCCTCATTGCCAACCGCGGCGAGATCGCCTGCCGCGTCATCAAGACCGCGAAGCGGATGGGCATCGCCACCGTGGCGGTGTACTCCGATGCCGACCGCGACGCGCGCCACGTCGAACTGGCCGACGAAGCCGTGCGTCTGGGCCCCGCCCCCAGCCGCGAGAGCTACCTCGTCGCCGACAAGATCATCGCCGCCGCCAAAGCCACGGGCGCGCAGGCCATCCACCCGGGTTACGGCTTCCTCAGCGAGAACGAAGACTTCGCGCGCCGCGTGGAGGAAGAAGGCCTGGTCTTCATCGGCCCCAAGCACGCCAGCATCGCGGCCATGGGCGACAAGATCGCCTCGAAGAAGCTGGCCGGCGAGGCGAAGGTCAACACCATCCCCGGCTGGAACGCGCCCATCGAGACGCCCGAGCAGGCGGTGAAGATCGCGCAGGACATCGGCTACCCGGTGATGATCAAGGCCAGCGCCGGCGGCGGTGGCAAGGGCCTGCGCGTGGCCTTCAACGACAAGGAAGCTTTCGAAGGCTTCAGCAGCTGCCGCAACGAAGCCCGCAACAGCTTCGGCGACGACCGCGTCTTCATCGAGAAGTTCGTCGAGAGCCCGCGCCACATCGAGATCCAGGTGCTGGGCGATGCGCACGGCCACGTCGTCTTCCTGCACGAGCGCGAGTGCTCCATCCAGCGCCGCCACCAGAAGGTGATCGAAGAAGCGCCGTCGCCCTTCATCAGCGAAGCCACCCGCGCGGCCATGGGCGCGCAGGCCGTGGCCCTGGCCAAGGCCGTGAACTACCAGAGCGCGGGCACGGTGGAGTTCGTGGTCGGTAAGGACCAGAGCTTCTATTTCCTGGAGATGAACACGCGGCTGCAGGTGGAGCACCCGGTCACCGAGAGCATCACCGGCATCGACCTCGTCGAGATGATGATCCGCGTGGCCGCGGGCGAGAAGCTGCCTTTCACACAGGAGCAGATTCCGCGCCGCGGCTGGGCCATCGAGTGCCGCATCAACGCGGAAGACCCCTTCCGCGGCTTCCTGCCTTCCACCGGCCGGCTGGTGCGCTACCAGCCGCCACCGACCACGATGGAAGCGGCGCTGCCGATGCCGGAAGCTGGCGGCGTGCGTGTGGACACCGGCGTCTATGAAGGCGGCGAGATCCCGATGCACTACGACTCGATGATCGCCAAGCTCATCGTGCACGGGGCCACGCGGGGCGAGGCCATCGCGAAGATGCGCGAGGCGCTCAACGGCTTCGTCATCCGCGGCGTCAACAGCAACATCCCCTTCCAGGCGGCGCTGCTGGCGCACCCGAAGTTCGTCAGCGGCGACTTCAACACCGGTTTCATCGCCGAGCACTACGCGCAGGGCTTCAAGGCCGAAGACGTGCCGCACGCCGACCCCGGCTTCCTGCATGCGCTGGCGGCGGCGGCCTGGCGCCTGTACCGCGAGCGTGCGGTCGGCATCAGCGGCCAGCTGGATGGGCATGGCGTGAGCGTGGGCGAAGACGCGGTGGTGGTCGTCAAAGGCGCTGCCGGCCAGCACCTGCACGTGCCGGCGCGCGTGGCCTTGGCCGAGGCTGGCGTGCAGGTGGTGCTGGGCGGCCAGACCTACGCGCTGCAACTGCAATGGCGCTTCGGCGGCATCCGCGCACAGGGGCTGTGCAACGGCCAGCCCTTCACCGCGCAGATGGAACGCCAGGGCCTGTGGCTGCGCGTGGAACACAATGGCACCCGCATCGAAGCGCAGGTGATGAGCCCGCGCGCGGCCGAGCTGATGCGGCTGATGCCCTTCAAGGCACCGGCCGACATGAGCAAGTTCCTCCTCTCGCCCATGCCCGGCCCGCTGGTGGACGTGGCCGTTCAGCCCGGCCAGAAGGTGCTGGCCGGTGAAAGGCTGGCCGTCATCGAAGCGATGAAAATGGAGAACATCCTCACCGCCACGCAAGACGGCGTGGTGGCCGAGTTGCTGGCGAAGAAGGGCGAGAGCCTCGCCGTCGACCAGCCCATCCTCAGCTTCCGCTGAAGAACTCTTGCCCTGATTGAAAGCCTGCCTGCCATGAACGCAGCCGTCACCGAATCTCCCATCCAACTGCACCGCCCGGCCAAGCCCGTCGCACCCGCGGCCGGGCCGTGGACCCGCGAAGCCGTGCTGGCGCTGATGGAGAAGCCCTTCATGGAACTGGTGCAGCAGGCCCACGCCGTGCACCGCGAGCACTGGCCCGATGGCGACATCGAACTGGCCAGCCTGCTGAGCGTGAAGACCGGCGGCTGCCCCGAAGATTGCGGCTACTGCCCGCAGAGCGTGCACTACGACACCGGCGTCGACGCGAGCAAGCTGATGGCGCCCGACGCGGTGCTGGAAGCCGCGCGCGCCGCGCAGGAAGCCGGTGCCACGCGCTTCTGCATGGGCGCGGCCTGGCGCAGCCCCAACGACCGCGACGTGGAGAAGGTGGCCGAGCTCGTGCGCGGCGTGCGCGGCCTGGGCCTGCAGACCTGCGCCACGCTCGGCATGCTGTCGCCTTCGCAGGCCGGCACGCTGGCCGAGGCGGGCCTGGACTACTACAACCACAACCTCGACAGCGCGCCCGACTTCTACCCCACCATCATCGGCACACGGCAGTACCAGGACCGGCTCGACACGCTGAAGAACGTGCGCGACGCCGGCATCCACGTGTGCTGCGGCGGCATCGTCGGCATGGGCGAAACGCGCGAGCAGCGCGCCGGCCTCGTGGCCGAACTCGCCAACCTGAACCCGCCGCCGGAATCGGTGCCCGTCAACGACCTGGTGCGCGTGGAAGGCACGCCGCTCGCTGGGGAACTGAAGGAGACGCCGCCGCTCGATCCGTTCGAAGTGGTGCGCGTGATCGCCGCCGCCCGCATCACCATGCCGGGCTCGCGCGTGCGCCTGTCGGCCGGCCGGCGCGAGCTGGGCGATGGCATCCAGGCCCTGTGTTTCATGGCCGGCGCCAACAGCATCTTCTACGGCGACAAACTGCTCGTCACCGGCAACCCCGATGCCGAAGGCGACCGCGCGCTGCTGCAACGCCTGGACCTGAAGACCACCGGGCAGGTGGTCGCCGCCAAGGGCTGAGCCTCCTCATGAGCACGCCCAAGCCCTTCCGCATCCTCGGGGTGCAGCAGATCGCCATCGGCGGCCCTGACAAGCAGCGCCTGCAGAAGCTGTGGGTCGAGATCTTCGGCCTGCAGGTGAAAAGCACCTTCGTCAGCGAACGCGAGAACGTCGACGAGGACATCTGCGCCTTGGGGCAGGGCCCGCACGCGGTGGAGGTCGACCTGATGCAGCCGCTGGACCCCGAGAGAAAGCCAGCCGTGCACACCACGCCACTGAACCACGTGGGCCTGTGGGTGGACGACCTGCCCAAGGCCGTCGAATGGATGACGGCCAACGGCGTGCGCTTCGCCCCGGGCGGCATCCGCAAGGGCGCCGCGGGCCATGACATCTGCTTCATCCACCCGAAAGCCAGCGACGATTTCCCCATCGGCGGCGAAGGCGTGCTCATCGAGCTGGTACAGGCGCCGGCCGAGGTCATCGCTGCCCTGGGCTGACCTTGTCAGCCGCGGGCCCATCTAGGCACCGCACTCCAACCGCAGCCGCACGGGGTGTCACCGTGCCGGCTTATGCTTCGCGCCCCCGCGGCCCCGGCCGCAGCACCTTGGCGATCATGAGCGACCGCAAACCCCTCACGCTGCACCGCCTGCGCGCGATGCACGCCGCCGGCGAGAAGCTGGCCATGCTGACCTGCTACGACGCGGCCTTCGCCGGCGTGCTGGATGCAGCCGGCGTGGACATCCTGCTGGTGGGCGATTCGCTGGGCATGGTGCTGCAGGGCCGCGACAGCACGCTGCCCGTCACCGTGCCCGAGATGGCCTACCACACGGCCTGCGTGGCGCGTGGCCGCCGCAGCGCCTGGCTGGTGGCCGATCTGCCCTTCGGCAGCTACCAGCAGAGCACGGCGCAGGCCATCGAGAGCGCCGTGGCGCTGATGCAGGCCGGCGCGCAGATGGTCAAGCTGGAGGGCGGCGGCTGGACGGTGCCGGTGGTGGCCGCGCTGGTGGAGCGCGGCATCCCGGTGTGCGCGCACCTGGGCCTGACGCCGCAGTCGGTGCACGCCCTGGGCGGCTGGCGCGTGCAGGGCCGCGACGAAGCGGCGGCCGCGCAGCTGCTGGCCGATGCGCAGGCCCTGGCCGAAGCCGGCGCCGCGATGATGGTGCTGGAACTGGTGCCCAGCGCACTGGCCGCGCGGGTGCAGCAGGCCGTGAACATCCCGATGATCGGCATCGGCGCCGGGCCCGGCACGGCGGGGCAGGTGCTGGTGCTGCACGACATGCTGGGCCTCAACGGCCAGAACGTGCCGCGCTTCGTGCGCAACTTCATCGCCGACGTCGGGCCCACCGACAACCCGGTGCAGGAGGCCGTTCGCCGCTACGTGGCGGCCGTGAAGGACGGCAGCTTCCCCGACGCCGTTTTGCACGGGTACCAGTGATGCAGGTGGTCAAGAGCATCGCGGCGCTGCGCGAAGCGCTGCAGCCCGGGCCGGCGCCGGCCTTCGTGCCCACGATGGGCAACCTGCACGACGGCCACCTGGCCCTGGTGCGCCAGGCGCGTGCGGCCGTGGGCCCACAGGTGCCGGTGGTGGCCAGCATCTTCGTCAACCGCCTGCAGTTCGCGCCGCACGAGGACTTCGACAGCTACCCGCGCACCTTCGAACGCGACTGCGCGCTGCTGCAACAAGAAGGCTGCGATCTCGTCTTCGCGCCCGACGAGGCCGAGCTCTACCCCGAACCGCAGACCGTGAAGGTGCACCCGCCCGCGGCGCTGGCCGACGTGCTGGAAGGCGCCTTCCGCCCCGGCTTCTTCGTCGGTGTGTGCACGGTGGTGCTGAAGCTCTTCAACGCCGTGCAGCCGGGCGTGGCCGTCTTCGGCAAGAAGGACATGCAGCAGTTGATGGTCATCCGCCACATGGTGCGCCAGCTGGCTTTGCCGGTGCAGGTGCTGGCTGGCGAGACGGCGCGGGCCGACGACGGCCTGGCGCTCAGCTCGCGCAACGGCTACCTCTCGCCCGCAGAGCGCGCCGAGGCGCCCGCACTGGCGCAGGCGCTGCGCACGCTGGCCGCCGCGGTGCAGGCCGGCCGGCGCGACGTGCACGCGCTGGAGACCGAGGCCATGGACCGCCTGAGTGAGCGCGGCTGGGCGCCCGACTACGTGGCGCTGCGCCGCCAGGCCGACCTGGGCGAGCCGCAGCCCGGCGCCGGCGAGGCGCTGGTGGTGCTGGCCGCGGCGCGCTTGGGCCGCACGCGGCTGATCGACAACCTCGAGCTCACGACCCTGTCCTGAGGCCCGACCCCGGGTGCGGTCTCAGCGCCTGGGGTTTTCCCTTCGCTAGAGTGCTGGTTCCTTGGTTTTCTTGATGAACAGGACCTGCCCATGAGCGCCTTCTCTCTGCTCGAACAACTGCTGAAGTCCGGCATGCCCGCCGCGGGCAGCCCGCAGCGCAGCGATCTCGGCAAGTACGCCGGCGGTGCCGCCGTGGGCGGCGTTCTGGGCCTGCTGATGGGCAGCAAGCGCGGCCGCAGCATGGGCGGCACGGCGCTGAAGTACGGCAGCGTCGCGGCCCTGGGCGCGCTGGCCTGGAAGGTCTATCAGGACCACCAGGCCAAGCAGGCAGCCGCCACCGCGCCAGCGCCGGCCCGCGCGCCGGTCGATATCACGCCACCGGCCTATGCCGCGCCCGCCAGCTTTGCCGCGCTGCCCGCGCCGCAACTGGAAGCGCACAGCCAGGCCATGCTCAAGGCGCTGATCGCAGCAGCCAAGGCCGATGGCCACATGGACCAGCGCGAGCGCGGCCTGGTGCACGCCGAGCTGCAGCGCATCGAGGCCGACGCAGCCACGCGCGCCTGGGTGGACGCCGAACTCGCGCGCCCGGTGGAGCCCGCCGAAGTGGCCGCTGCCGCCACCGGGCCCGAGATGGCGGCCGAGATGTACCTGGCCAGCGTGCTGATGGTCGACCAGACCACCACCATGGAGCGCGCCTACCTCGACGCGCTGGCGCGCGAGCTGCGCCTGGCCCCCACGCTGAAAGCCGACCTGGAAGCGCGCGCCGCGGCGGTGTGAAGGGCCGCCGGCCCACCACTGCTCAGGCCGCGCTGCGCAGCGGCACCGCCGCCGGGCTGGCCGGCCGCACGGTGCTGAGGCAACTCACCAGCGCCTCCACCAGCTCGTCGCCGTTCATGCCGCGGTCCACGGCCATCACGTGGGCCGCGGGCAGCGGCTGGCCGGGCTGGGTGCCCAGCGTGCCGTGCACGGCGGCGTGGTCGGTCTGGCCGTCCACCAGGAAGACGGTGCGCGACAGGGCGCCGGTGTCGCGCAGTTGCGCCAGCTCCCAGGCGGTACCGCGTCGTTCGGTGTTGAAGCCGCGCAGGTCCACCACCACGGCATCGCAGCCCTGCAGCAGGCCTTTCACGGCCTCTTGCCACATGTCGGCGAAACAGAAGTACTCGTTGACGCGGTAGCGGCCGTCGGGGTCGGGCTGATCGTCCAAGGTGGAGATGCGGCGGCGCAGCGTGGCGCTGTCGGCGATGAAGCTGTCGCGCAGGCGCCCGCGCAGGAAGGCGGCGGCCTTGGCCGGGTCGATGGTGTGCGCGGCCATGTCGGTGCCGCCGATCAGCACGATGGGGCCGATGAAGCGCCAGCGGTACTCCAGCTCGTCCATCAGGCGCTCGCCACGGCTGTCTTGCGCGAACACGCGCAGCACCAGCAGGCGGCGGTTGCTGGCCAGCGGCTGCAGGCCGTAGCGCGTGACCAGCCAGTACACCAGCAGCGCCAGTGCGCTGGCGCCGGCCAGCTGCAGGTTGCTGGGGTCGATGAGCGAGGCGCCCTGGAACATGGTCTCGATGGCCATGGCCACGCCCGAGACCGCCAGCATCCAGCTGAAGACCTGGAACTGCGCGTCGCTGAAGAGCTTCTGCGCGTAGGCCAGGCCGATCCAGCTCAGCATGAAAAACGCCGCCAATGCACCCAGGCCCAGCGCACAGCCGAGGATGAGGCTGCGCGTGAACGTGTCCTCGGGCTGCAGCAGGTCCCAGGCCAGCGCCCCGGCGCCCAGCGCCACCACGAAGATGGTGAGCAGCGCCGCACCCAGCAGCGGCACCAGCGTGCGCTTGATGCGGTCGACCATGGTCAGGAAACACAGGCCGATGGCCACCAGCGCGATGAAGCAGGAAGACAGCAGCTTCAGCAGCACCGGGTGCTGCACCACGTTCAGCGCCACCAGCAGTGTGCCCAGCACCACCAGCACGGCCGGCAGCTTGAACTTCCAGCCCCACAGCACCGCCATCGCCTGCAGGCGGCGCCCCCAGGCCGTGGGCGCCCAGGCGCGCAGCAGCACCGCGGCGGCCGTGAGCAGCACCACGCCGCCCAGCGCCAGCAGCGAGGCCTGCCGGCCGCCGCTGCCGCCCAGCGAGGTGACGATGGCCTGCATCGCGAAGGCTGCAAAGGTGGCCGGCGCGAAGTACACCCAGAACAGCCGCCCGAAGCGCGCCGCCGACACGCCCAGCAGCACCACCGGCCCGCAGAAGGCCGCGAACATGAAGAAGGAGATGCCCCAGGACAGCAGGCCGTCGCTGCCGCTGTCGAAGCGGTAGAAGAAGGCCGTGGCGGCCATCGCCGAGTACAGCGTCAGCACCCCCAGCAGCACGCCCAGCACCCGCCGGCGCTGGCGCTCGATGGCATGCAGCAGCGCGCGACCCTGCAGCGGCGCCGTGGCCGAGGCCGGCGGGGCGGCGGCCGGCGCCATCATGAAGTTGCGCAAGCGGCGCCGGTACAGGCGCAGCACCCAGGGCGCGCTCAGCTGGGCCAGGACCATCACCACGATGCCCAGCCAGGTGAAGGCGATGCTGAGATCCACCGCCTCGGCCGGCAAGGGGGCGGAGGCTGCCAGGGTGGCGGCGGTGGGGGTGTCCATGGGGCGCGGACAATGTAGGCCATGACGCGCTCTGGCACACCCCCTACCGTCGCCCCTGCCGTCGTTGCACCCGCGCCGGCCGATCTGCCCTTCAGCCCTGCCGCCGAGCGCAACGCGCCGCACATCCTGCACGTGCTGCAGGCCTGGCTGCCACCGGCGGCCGAGGTGCTGGAGATCGCCAGCGGCACGGGCCAGCATGCGCAGCACTTCGCGCAGGCGCAGCCGCAGTGGCGCTGGTGGCCCACCGAAGCGCAGGCCGCGGCCTTGCCCGTGCTGCAGGCGCGCTGCGCCGGCATGCCCAACGTGCAGGCCCCGCAGGTGCTGGACGTGATGGCGCCGTCCTGGCCTGTGCCCGCCGCCGCCTTCGACGCGGTGATGGTGGCCAACCTGCTGCACATCTCGCCCTGGCCGGCCACGGCGGCCTTCTTCCGCGGTGCGGCGCGGGCCTTGCGCCCCGGCGGCTGCGTGGCCGTCTACGGTCCCTTCGTGGTGCCGGGCGAGCCGCTGGCGCCCAGCAACGCCGCCTTCGACGCCGACCTGCGCTCGCGCGACGCCCGCTGGGGGCTGCGTTCGCTGCCCGACGTGCAGGCCGAGGCGCTGGCCGCCGGCCTGCGCTTGGCCGAACGCCGCGACATGCCGGCCAACAACCTGCTGCTGCGCTGGGTGACGGCTTGAGGCTTCACTTCAGGCGAAGCCTCGGTTGATAATCGCCGGAACATGACGCCAGCCACGAAGGCTAAGCTCTGCACTGCAGGGTGCCTTCGGTGTCTGGCTCACCGGCCGGCGCCGAGCCCGCGGCCCCCACGCCCACCGGTGTGAGGGGCAGCCCCGGCGGCGGCACCCTGCAACCCCGCCCTTTGGCGCACTGCGCCCCATGCGCTTCGACCTCACCACGCTCAACCTCGTGCTCGCCATCGCCGACACCCGCAGCATCACGCGCGGCGCCGAGCGTGAGCATCTGGCGCTGGCCGCGGCCAGCAAGCGCCTGAGCGATCTCGAAGCCCGCTTCGGCGTGCCGCTGTTCGAGCGCCACGCGCGCGGCGTGCTGCCGACCGAAGCCGGCCGTGCGCTGGTGCGCCACGTGCGCAGCCTGCATGCCAGCCTGCACGCGCTGGAAAGCGAGGTGGTGGAGTTCTCACGTGGCATCCAGGGCCACCTGCGCATCGCGGCCAATGCCGGCGCCATCAGCGAATGCCTGCCGCCTGATCTGGCGGCGTTTTCACAGGCCCACCCCAAGATCCGCATCAGCCTGGAAGACCTCACCAGCGCCGACATCCAGGCCGCCGTGGCCGAAGGCCGGGCCGACGTGGGTATCTTCGTGGCGCCGGTGCTCGACAACCGCCTCGACACGCGCACCTACCGCCACGGCGCCTTGGCCGCGATGGTGCCGGCCGGCCACGTGCTGGCCACGCGCAGCGAGGTGGCCTTCGACGACCTGCTCGACCACGACATCGTCGGCCTGCACCAGGGTGCCGCCGTGCACGAGCTGATGCGCGCCGAGGCCGAGGGCCAGGGCCGTGCGCTGAAGGCGCGGCTGCAGGTGCGCGGCTTCGACGCCATCGCGCAGCTGGTGGAAGCCGGCCTGGGCGTGGCCGTGATGCCCGCTGCCGTGGCGCAGCGTTTTGCGCAGCTTTTCCGCGTGCAGGTGCTGCCCATGCGCGACGCCTGGGCGCAGCGCAGCTACCTGCTGGGCGTGCGCCGGCAGGAGGTGCTGCCCACGGTGGTACAGCGTTTTGTCGACGCGCTGTGCCCCGCCCCACTTTCTTCTTCAGGAGACCCCCAGCCATGACCGCCAGGACGCTCTACGACAAGCTGTGGGACGAACACGTCGTCCACACCGAAGAAGACGGCACCGCCGTGCTCTACATCGACCGCCACCTCGTGCACGAGGTGACGAGCCCGCAAGCCTTCGAGGGCCTGCGCCTGGCCGGGCGCAAGGTGTGGCGCGTGAGCAGCATCGTGGCCACGGCCGACCACAACACGCCCACCACGGGCTGGGAGCTGGGCCTGGCCGGCATCACCGACACGGTGAGCAAGCTGCAGATCACCACGCTGGACGCGAACATCCGCGCCACGGGGGCGGCGGCTTACTTCCCGTTCATGGACAAGCGCCAAGGCATCGTGCACGTGATCGGCCCCGAGAACGGCGCCACGCTGCCGGGCATGACGGTGGTGTGCGGCGACAGCCACACCAGCACGCACGGCGCCTTCGGTGCGCTGGCGCACGGCATCGGCACCAGCGAGGTCGAGCACGTGATGGCGACGCAAACGCTGCTGGCGAAGAAGGCCAAGAACATGCTCGTGAAGGTGGAAGGCACGCTGGGCCGTGGCGTCACCGCCAAGGACGTGGTGCTGGCCATCATCGGCAAGATCGGCACCGCCGGTGGCACCGGCTACACCATCGAGTTCGGCGGCAGCGCCATCCGCAGCCTGAGCATGGAAGGCCGCATGACGGTGTGCAACATGGCCATCGAGGCC
This sequence comes from Rubrivivax rivuli, assembly GCF_004016505.1. GTDB lineage: Bacteria > Pseudomonadota > Gammaproteobacteria > Burkholderiales > Burkholderiaceae_C > Rubrivivax > Rubrivivax rivuli. Next base: position 539,447 of record NZ_SACR01000005.1, read on the forward strand.
GGCGCGCGGGCGGGCCTGGTGGCGGTGGACGACAAGACGATTGCCTACTGCCAGGGCCGGCCGTTTTCGCCCAAGGGCGTGGAATGGGAGCAGGCCGTGGCGCATTGGCGCACGCTGCACAGCGACCCGGGTGCGCACTTCGATGCCGTGGTGGAACTCGACGCCGCACAGATCCAGCCGCAGGTGACCTGGGGTACCAGCCCCGAGATGGTGCTTCCCGTGGACGGCCGCGTGCCCGACCCCGACAAGGAAAAAGACGCCACCAAGCGCAGCGCCATCGAACGTGCGCTGGTCTACATGGGCCTGCAGCCCAACAAGGCCATCACCGACATCCGCATCGACAAGGTCTTCATCGGCAGCTGCACCAACAGCCGCATCGAAGACCTGCGCGAGGCCGCGGCCGTGGTCAAGCGTGTGGGCCAGAAGGTGGCTGGCAACGTGAAGCTGGCGCTGGTGGTGCCCGGCTCGGGCCAGGTGAAGGCGCAGGCCGAAGCCGAGGGCCTGCACGAGATCTTCAAGGCCGCCGGCTTTGAATGGCGCGAGCCTGGCTGCAGCATGTGCCTGGCGATGAACGCCGACCGCCTGGAGCCCGGCGAACGCTGCGCCAGCACCAGCAACCGCAATTTCGAAGGCCGCCAGGGCGCAGGGGGGCGCACCCACCTCGTCAGCCCCGCGATGGCCGCCGCGGCCGCGCTGAACGGCCACTTCGTCGATGTCCGGAGGATTGCTTGATGGATGCCTTCACCCTGCACACGGGCCTGGTGGCCCCGATGGACCGCGCCAACGTCGACACCGACGCCATCATCCCCAAGCAGTTCCTGAAGAGCATCGCGCGCAGTGGCTTCGGGCCTAACTTGTTCGATGAGTGGCGTTACCTCGACCCGGGTGAACCGGGCCAAGACCCGGCCAGCCGCAAGCCGAACCCTGATTTCGTGCTGAACCAGCCGCGGTACCAGGGCGCCAGCGTGCTGCTGGCGCGCCAGAACTTCGGCTGCGGCAGCAGCCGCGAGCACGCGCCCTGGGCGCTGCAGCAGTACGGCTTCCGCACCATCCTGGCGCCGAGCTTTGCCGACATCTTCTTCAACAACTGCTTCAAGAACGGCTTGCTGCCCATCGTGCTGAGCGAGGCACAGATGGACCGGCTCTTCGACGAAGTGGCGGCCTTCCCCGGCTACCAGCTCACCATCGACCTGCCGCGCCAGGTGGTGGTGAAGCCCGATGGCAGCGAGCTGCCTTTCGAGGTGGCGCCCTTCCGCAAGTACTGCCTGATCAACGGCTTCGACGACATCGGTCTGACGCTGCGGCATCAAGACAAGATCAAAGCGTTTGAAGCCGAGCGCCTGGCCAAGATGCCCTGGCTGGCTCACACCGGCCTCTGAACGAGAGCAATCACCATGAGCATGAAGATCGCCATCCTGCCGGGCGACGGCATCGGCACCGAGATCGTGGCCGAGGCCGTGAAGGTGATGCAGGTGCTGGACCTGCGCTTCGAGACCGAAACCGCGCTCGTCGGTGGTGCCGCCTACGAGGCCCACGGCCACCCGCTGCCCGAGAGCACGCTGCAGCTGGCCAAGGACGCCGACGCCATCCTCTTCGGCGCCGTGGGCGACTGGAAGTACGACAAGCTGGAGCGCGCGCTGCGCCCCGAGCAGGCCATCCTGGGCCTGCGCAAGCACCTCGGGCTGTTCGCCAACTTCCGGCCGGCGCTGTGCTACCCGCAGCTCACACACGCATCGAGCCTGAAGCCCGAACTCGTGGCGGGCCTGGACATCCTGATCATTCGCGAGCTGACCGGCGACATCTACTTCGGCCAGCCGCGTGGCCGCCGCACCGCGGTGGACGGGCAATTCCCCGGCGCCGAAGAAGCTTTCGACACCATGCGCTACAGCCGGCCGGAGATCGAGCGCATCGCGCACGTCGCTTTCCAGGCCGCGCGCAAACGCAGCAACAAGGTGACCAGTGTCGACAAGGCCAACGTGCTGGAGACCTTCCAGTTCTGGAAAGACGTGGTCACCGAGGTGCACGCTGCGCACTACCCCGATGTCGAGTTGCAGCACATGTACGTGGACAACGCTGCCATGCAGCTCGTGAAGGCGCCCAAGGCCTTCGACGTGGTCTTCACCGGCAACATGTTCGGCGACATCCTCAGCGACGAGGCCGCCATGCTCACCGGCAGCATCGGCATGCTGCCGAGCGCATCGCTGGACAAGAACAACAAGGGCCTCTACGAACCCAGCCACGGCAGCGCACCCGACATCGCGGGCAAGGGCGTGGCCAACCCGCTGGCTACAATCCTGAGCCTTGCCATGATGCTGCGCTACACCCTCCAGCAACCCGCCGCCGCCGAGCGCGTGGAAGCCGCCGTGCAGGCCGTGCTGAGCGCCGGCCTGCGCACCGGCGACATCTGGAGCGAAGGCACCACGAAAGTGGGCACGCAGGCCATGGGCGACGCGGTCATCGCGGCCCTCACTGGCAAAACCATCACCACCATTACCAAGAGCTGAAGCTCTCGGATCGTCTCGCCCCCACTCTGGACCCCGGCGATACGGCCGGGGCAGCAGCAGGGGTCCGGACAACCTGGTTAGTGGAAAGGCAAGACTGAGATGGCACTCGTAGGATTGGTTGGCTGGCGCGGCATGGTCGGCAGCGTGCTGATGGACCGCATGCAGGCCGAGGGCGACTTCGCGCTTATCGAACCGGTGTTCTTCAGCACCAGCAACGCAGGCGGCGCAGCCCCCGCGCAGGCGAAGAACGAGACGAAGCTGCAAGATGCACACGACATCGAAGCGCTCAAGCGCTGCGACATCGTGCTCACCTGCCAGGGCGGCGACTACACCAGCGCGGTCTACCCGAAGCTGCGCGCCGCAGGCTGGAACGGCCACTGGATCGACGCCGCCAGCACGCTGCGCATGAACAGCGACGCCGTCATCGTGCTCGACCCGGTGAACCTGCCTGTCATCAAGAACGCGTTGGCTGCGGGCGGCCGCAACTGGATCGGTGGCAACTGCACCGTCAGCTGCATGCTGATGGGTGTGGGCGCGCTCTACAAGGCGGGCCTCGTGGAGTGGATGAGCACGCAGACCTACCAGGCCGCCAGCGGCGGTGGCGCGCAGCACATGCGCGAGTTGCTCACGCAGTACGGCACGCTCAACGCAGCGGTCAAGCCGCTGCTGGACGACCCCAAGAGCGCCATCCTGGAGATCGACCGCCAGGTCATCGCCAAGCAACGTTCGCTCTCTGCTGACGAAACCGCCAACTTCGGCGTGCCCTTGGGCGGCTCGCTCATTCCCTGGATCGACAAGGATCTGGGCAACGGGATGAGCAAGGAAGAGTGGAAGGGCATGGCCGAGACGAACAAGATCCTCGGCCAGGGCGAAGGCTTCAGCGCGCCGGCAGTGCCGGTGGACGGCTTCTGCGTGCGCGTGGGCGCCATGCGCTGCCACAGCCAGGCGCTGACGCTGAAGCTGAAGAAGGACGTGCCCGTGGCCGACATCGAGGCCCTGATCGCCGCCGACAACGCCTGGGTGCAGGTGGTGCCGAACACGCGCGAGGCCACGCTGCAGCACCTCACGCCCGTGGCCGTGACGGGCACCATGACCATCCCCGTCGGCCGCATCCGCAAGCTGGCGATGGGCCCCGAGTACGTGGGCGCCTTCACCATCGGCGACCAGCTGCTCTGGGGCGCGGCCGAGCCGCTGCGCCGCATGCTGCGCATCCTGCTCGACGCCTGATCCTGGGCCCGACGTCCGCCGCGCCGCCCCTGCGCGGCGGGCCGTTGCCCCTTGGCAACAAGGTGCAACGGCCGCCGAAACAAAGCATTTCGCCCGCAGTTCATCAGCCTCTGCGTGAGCTTGCGCGCGTATATGCTTGATACTGTTGCGATTTCTGTCACACGGCGGGCCCATCCGGGGCCCGGATCCGTCTGACCTGAAGGGACAGCGGTCGGCTTCCGCGTGAGCCGTGACCGTCCTGCGTGGGGGAATGCCTTGAATCAAAGTCCGACGAAAGCCGCGCGGTTTGCGCTCCGTGGGGTGGCGCTGGCCGCTGCCTGCCTGTGGGCCACGCAGGCCTCTGCCCTGGGGCTGGGGCGGCTGAGCGTCACGTCCGCGTTGGGTGAAACGCTGCGGGCGGAGATCGAAGTCACGAGCATCACGCCCGAGGAGGCGGCCTCGCTGCAGCTGCGCGTGGCGCCGGCCGAGGCCTTCCGTGCCGCCGGTGTCGACTACAACGCCGTGCTGCCCTCGGCCTCGGTGCAGCTTGTGCGCCGGCCCGACGGCCGCTCGGTGGTGCGCATCACCAGCGACCGAGCGGTGCTCGAACCCTTCGTCGACGTGATCATCGAAGCCTCATGGAGCAGCGGCCGCCTGGTGCGCGAGTACACGATGCTCTTCGACCCGCCCAGCGCGCGGGTTGCGCAGCAGGCGCCGGCCGCCCCCACCACCGCCCCGGTGATGACCCCGGCGCCGCAGCCCGCCCCCGCTCCTCAAGCGGCGGCGGCCCCTGCGCCGCAGACCACCGGCACCCCGCCCGTGCGCATCACGCCTCGCGCTCCCGCCCCGGCCACCGCCGCCGCGCCGGTGGAGCCGCCACGGCCTCCCGTGGCCGGTGCCGCACCTGCCGTCGCGGGGCCCAACGAAGTGAAGGTGCGTGCAGGCGATTCGCTTTCCCGCATCGCTTCGCGCACGCAGCGGCCGGGGGTCTCGCTCGACCAGATGCTGGTCTCGCTGTTCCGCGGCAATCCCCAGGCCTTCGCCGGCGACAACATGAACCGGCTGAAGTCGGGTGCGGTGCTCTCGGTGCCGTCCACCGATCAAGCCAAGGCCATCACCGCCGCCGAAGCGCGCGAGGTCATCCAGGCGCAGAGTGCTGATTTCGCGGCCTACCGCCAGCGCCTGGCCAGCGGCACCACCACGGAGGCCGACGCCGCCGCCGGCCGCCAGGCCCGCGGTCAGGTGCAGGCGCAGGTGGACGACCGCAAGACCGCCGCCGCCCCCACGCCCGACCGCCTGAAGCTCAGCCAGGGCGGCGTGAAGGCCTCGGCCCCCGAGGTGCGTGCGTCCACCGAGACGCAGAAGCGCGATGAAGCCGCGCGCCTGGCCGAACTGGCGCGCAACGTCGAGGAACTCAAGCGCCTGCAGCAAGGCACGGCCGCCACCACCGGCCCCAAGCCAGCGGCTCCTGCGGCTGCGCCAGTACCCGCACCCGCTGCCGTGCCTGCGCCAACCGTCACGGCGGCCACGCCGCCGGCCCCCGCGCCCGCCGCGGCCCCGACGCCGGCACCGGCCCCCAAGCCCGCGGCCGCGCCTGCGCCGGCTCCTGCCCCTACGCCAGCGCCTGAAGAGGGCGGCGGCTTCCTCGACAGCCTGCTCGACAACTCGCTGCTGCTGCCGGGTGCTGGCGTGCTGGTGGTGTTGCTGGCAGGCCTGGGCCTGTACCGCCTGCGTTCGCGCCGCAAGCCGGCCGGCGAAACCTCCTTCCTGGAGAGCCGCCTGCAGCCCGACTCGTTCTTCGGTGCCAGCGGCGGCCAGCGCATCGACACGCGCGATGCGGCGGCCACTTCGAACTCGTCGATGAGCTACTCGCTCAGCCAACTCGACGCGATTGGCGACGTGGACCCGGTGGCCGAGGCAGACGTGTACCTCGCCTACGGCCGCGACCTGCAGGCCGAGGAGATCCTCAAGGAAGCCATGCGCGCCACGCCGGAGCGCATGGCCATCCGCAGCAAGCTGCTGGAGGTCTACGCCAAGCGCCGCGACATCAAGGCTTTCGAGTTGCTCGCCACGCAGCTCTTCAACCTGACGCACGGCGAGGGTGAAGACTGGCAGAAGGCCCAGGAACTGGGCCGCGGCATCGACCCGGAGAACCCGCTCTACGCTCCCGGCGGCGTGCCCGAAGAGGTGCGCGCGTCTGGCGGCGTCATGATGCCCGACGCCCTCGGCGCCTCCACGCAGCCCTACACCGCGCCGCCCACGCCACCGGCCTTCGAGCCGGCGGTGGACGCCACGCTCGATTCGCGGCTCGATTCGCGCCTGGACACCAGTGCCGGTCTCGACCTCGACCTCGGCTTCGACCTGCCCGACACGCCGGCGCCGGCCCCGACGCCCATCACCGAAACCACGCAGCCCTTCACCACGGCGGCACAGATGGTGGGTGACGACGCGCTCGACTTCAACCTCGAGCCCGCCGACGAGCCCAAGACCGTGCCGGTGCCGCGCAACGTGCCGCCGCCCCCGCCGGCCGACGAGGGCCTCGATTTCGACCTCGGCGCCTTGAGCAACGAACCCGTCACCATCGCCGTCAAGCCGCCGGCCGCGGCGCCGGCCGATGGCGGCCTGGACTTCGGCGAGTTCTCCATCGGCGGCGAAGCTCTCACGGCGCCTGATGCGTCGGCAGCCGGCGCAGACGACCCCAACGACCCGCTGGCCCGCAAGCTGGAACTGGCCGAAGAGTTCCGCCAGATCGGCGACCTGGAAGGCGCGCGCGACCTGCTCGAAGAGGTGGTCGCCAAGGGCGCTGGGCCTCTGCAGGCCAAGGCCCAGGGCATGCTCGACAAGCTGATGTGAGCAGGCGCCTCCGCGCACGCGGGGGCGCGGGCTGATGCGCGTCGCACTCGGCATCGGCTACCGCGGCCAGGGCTACCACGGCTGGCAGTCGCAGCCCGACGGCCGCACCGTGCAAGACGAGCTGGAGCTGGCGCTTTCGGCCTTCGTCACGCGCCCCATCAGCACCGTGTGCGCCGGCCGCACCGACGCCGGCGTGCACGGCCTGAACCAGGTGGTGCACCTCGACACCGACATCGAGCGCCCGGCGTTCTCGTGGGTGCGCGGCACCAACCGCTACCTGCCGGCCGACATCGCCGTGCAGTGGGCGCAGCGGGTGCCCGACAGCTTCCACGCCCGCAACAGCGCGCGCGGCCGGCGCTACCGCTTCGTGCTGCTGGAATCGCCCGTGCGCCCGGCGCTGGAGCAAGGCCTGGTGGGCTGGGTCTTCCGGCCGTTGGACGGTGAGGCCATGCGGCAGGCCGCCGCCGCCCTGATTGGCGAACACGACTTCACCAGTTTCCGCGCCGCCAACTGCCAGAGCCCGACGCCGGTGAAGACCTTGCGCGCCATCGAGATCCGCCGGCGTGGCGCCTACTGGTCCTTCGAGTTCGACGCGAACGCTTTCCTGTACCACATGGTGCGCAACATCATGGGGTGCCTGGTGGCGGTGGGGCAGGGCCGCCAGAGCCCGGGCTGGATGGCCGAGGTGCTGGCCGCGCGCAGCCGTCACGCCGCCGCGCCCACCTTCCCCCCGGACGGGCTGTACTTCGTGGGGCCGTACTACGATGAGGCGCTGCGCATCCCCGCGCACACGCCGGCAGCCGATTGGCTGCCCTGAAGGAAGCCGTGCCCCGCACCCGCATCAAGATCTGTGGCCTCACGCGCGAGGCCGATGTCGACGAGGCCCTGGAGGCCGGCGCGGACGCGCTGGGCTTCGTGCTGTACCCGAAAAGCGCCCGCCATGTGACGCTGGCGCGCGCTGCGGAACTGGCGGCCCGCATGCCCCCTTTCGTCACGCCCGTGCTGCTGCTGGTGAACGCCTCGCCGCACGACGTGCGCCTGGCCACCGAGGCGCTGCCGCAGGCGCTGCTGCAGTTCCACGGCGACGAAACGCCCGCGCAGTGCGAGGCCGCGGGCGTGCCCTACCTGCGTGCCGCGCGCATGGGCCCCGACGGCCTGGTGGCCCACCCCCACGAGGGCAGGGCGCAGACCGCTTTGCTAGACTTCGCGCAGCTGTTTTCCAGCGCACAGGCCCTGCTGCTCGACGCCCACGTCGAGGGTTTCGGTGGGGGCGGGAAGGTCTTCGATTGGTCACAGATTCCACCAAGCGTGCCCCTTCCGGTCGTTTTGTCTGGTGGGTTGAATCCTGCCAACGTGACCGATGGGGTGTTGAGCGTCCGGCCTTGGGCCGTTGACGTGAGCACCGGCGTGGAGATCAGCAAGGGCGTCAAGAGCGGCCCGCTGATGCGCCGGTTCTGCAAGGCGGTGCGCGAAGCCGACGACCGGCTCGGCACCTGACCCGCCGCAGCGCGACGCGCGCTGCGGCCACTGCCAAGGAATCACCCCATGTTGAACTACCAGCAGCCCGATGCCCGCGGGCGTTTCGGCCCCGTCGCGGGCCCGGCCACCAGCAACTACTACGGCGGCACCTTCGTCTCCGAGACGCTCATCCACGCGCTGCGTGAACTGGAGCAGGCCTACGCGAAGTACCGCGAAGACCCCGAGTTCGTCGCCGAGTTTCGCCACGAGCTGAAGCACTTCGTCGGCCGGCCGAGCCCGATCTACCACGCGGCCCGTTTGAGCCGCGAGATCGGCGGCGCGCAGATCCACCTCAAGCGCGAAGACCTCAACCACACCGGCGCGCACAAGGTGAACAACACCATCGGCCAGGCGCTGCTGGCACGCCGCATGGGCAAGCCGCGCGTGATCGCCGAAACCGGTGCCGGGCAGCACGGCGTGGCCACGGCCACCATCTGCGCGCGCTACGGCATGGAATGCGTGGTCTACATGGGCAGCGAAGACGTCAAGCGCCAGAGCCCCAACGTCTACCGCATGCACCTGCTGGGTGCCAAGGTGGTGCCCGTTGAATCGGGCAGCAAGACGCTGAAGGACGCGCTGAACGAAGCGCTGCGCGACTGGGTGACGAACGTGGAGAACACGTTCTACATCATCGGCACCGTGGCCGGCCCGCATCCCTACCCGATGATGGTGCGCGATTTCCAGAGCGTGATTGGCGACGAGTGCCTGACGCAGATGCCCGAGCAGATCGGCCGGCAGCCCGATGCCGTCATCGCCTGCGTGGGTGGCGGCAGCAACGCCATGGGCATGTTCTACCCCTACATCCCGCACGAAGGCACGCGCCTGATCGGCGTGGAAGCGGCGGGCGAGGGCATCGCCAGCGGCAAACACGCCGCCAGCCTCTCGGCCGGCACGCCGGGTGTGCTGCACGGCAACCGCACCTATTTGCTGCAAGACGCCAACGGCCAGATCACCGAAACGCACAGCATCAGCGCTGGCCTGGATTACCCCGGCGTCGGCCCCGAACACGCCTACCTGAAGGACATCGGCCGCGCCGAGTACGTGGGAGTGACGGACACCGAGGCGCTCTCGGCCTTCCACCGCCTGTGCCGCAGCGAAGGCATCATCCCCGCGCTGGAAAGCAGCCATGCCGTGGCCCACGCGATGAAGCTGGCCGCCACGATGCGCCCCGACCAGCACCTGCTCGTGAACCTGAGCGGCCGTGGCGACAAGGACATCGGCACCGTGGCCGACCTCACCGGCGCCGAGTTCTACTGCCGCCCCAGTTGCCGCGGCCAGAGCGTGAAGGGCGGTGTCGCATGAGCCGCATCCCGGAAGTCATGGCCGCTTTGAAGGCCCAGGGCCGCCCGGCGCTCATCCCCTACGTCACCGCCGGCGACCCCTACGTCGACCTCACGCCCGAGATCATGCTGGCGCTGGCCGAAGGCGGCGCCGACATCATCGAGCTGGGTGTGCCCTTCAGCGACCCGATGGCCGACGGCCCCGTCATCCAGAAGGCCAGCGAGCGCGCGCTCGCCCGCGGCATCGGTGCCACGCAGGTGCTGGACATGGTGCGCACCTTCCGCCGCAGCAACAGCACCACGCCCGTGGTGCTGATGGGCTACGCCAACCCGGTGGAGGCCTACGACCACCGCCATGGGCCCGGCCGCTTCATCACCGATGCACGCGAGGCCGGCGTCGACGGCCTGCTGGTGGTGGACTACCCGCCCGAGGAGTGCGAGGGCTTCGCCGCGCAGCTGAAGGCCGCCGGCCTGGACCTGATCTTCCTGCTGGCGCCCACCAGCACCGAAGACCGCATGGCCCAGGTGGGCCGCATCGCCAGCGGCTACGTGTACTACGTGTCGCTCAAGGGCGTGACGGGCGCCGGCCACCTGGACACCGACGCCGTGGCAGAGATGCTGCCGCGCATCCGCCGCCACGTCAGCGTGCCCGTGGGCGTGGGTTTCGGCATCCGCGACGCCGCCACCGCGAAGGCCGTGGGCGCGGTGGCCGACGCGGTGGTGATCGGCTCGCGGCTGATCCAGATTCTGGAAACCCAGACGCGCGACAATGCGCCCCTGGCAGCGCGCGCCTTCATGGCGGAGATCCGCGCCGCCCTGGACGTTTAAGGAGCTGCCCGCATGAGTTGGCTTGAGAAACTGCTGCCCCCGAAGATCCAGCCCACCGACCCGGCCGAGCGCCGTGTCGTGCCCGAGGGGCTGTGGATCAAGTGCCCCTCGTGCGAGACGGTGCTCTACAAGACCGACCTGGAGCAGAACCTCAACGTCTGCCCCAAGTGCGACCACCACCACCGCATCGGCGCGCGCGCACGGCTGGACGCCTTCCTCGACCCCGAGGGCCGCTGGGAGATCGGGCAGGAGGTGATGCCCGTCGACGCGCTGAAGTTCAAGGACAGCAAGAAGTACCCGCAGCGCCTGAAGGCCGCGCTGGAAGCCACCGGCGAGACCGACGCGCTGGTGGTGGTGGGCGGCGCGGTGATGAGCGTGCCGGTGGTGGCTGCGTGCTTCGAGTTCGAGTTCATGGGCGGCAGCATGGGCAGCGTGGTGGGCGAGCGGTTCGCCCGCGGCGTGGAAGCCGCGCTCGAGCAGAAGGTGCCTTTCGTGAGTTTCACGGCCACGGGCGGTGCACGCATGCAGGAGGGCCTGCTGAGCCTGCTGCAGATGGCCAAGACCAACGCCGCGCTCACGCGCCTGGCCAAGGCGAAACTGCCCTACATCAGCGTGCTGACCGACCCCACCATGGGCGGCGTTTCGGCCAGCTTCGCCTTCGTGGGTGACGTGGTCATCGCCGAGCCCAAGGCCCTGATCGGCTTTGCCGGCCCGCGCGTGATCGAGAACACCGTGCGCGAGAAGCTGCCCGAGGGCTTCCAGCGCGCCGAGTTCCTGCGCGACAAGGGGGCGCTGGACATGATCATCGACCGCCGCCAGATGCGGGCCACCGTGGCGCGGCTGCTGGCCCTGTTGCAGCGCCAGAGCGCTGACGCCGTCGCTTGAGTTCCCCGGTGACGCTGGGGGACTGGCTCGCGCATTGCGCGGCCATGCACCCCAAGACCATGGACCTGTCGCTGGAGCGCACCGCCGAGGTGGCGCGCCGGCTCGACATCCGCTTCTCCGTGCCCGTCATCACCGTGGCCGGTACCAACGGCAAGGGCAGCACCTGCGCGATGCTGGAGAGCATCGCGCGCCACGCCGGCTACCGCACCGGGCTGTACCAGAAGCCCGAGCTCGTCCATTTCGAAGAGCGCTGCCGCCTGAACGGCGCGCCGGTGGCGGCCGACGGTCTGGTGCCGCACTTCGCGGCGGTGGAGGCGGCACGCGGCGACATCACGCTCACGCAGTTCGAGTTCAGCACGCTGGCCATCGTGCGCCTGCTCTCGATGGCCGAGGTGGACGTGATCATTCTCGAGGTGGGCCTGGGCGGGCGCTACGACAGCGTCAACGCCTTCGACACCGACTGCGCCGTCATCACCAGCATCGACCTCGACCACATGGAGTGGCTGGGCCCCGACCGCGAGAGCATCGGCCTGGAGAAGGCGCAGATCATGCGGCCCGGCAAGCCCTGCGTGGTGAGCGACCCGCTGCCCCCGGCCAGCGTGGTGAAACACGGCGAAAGCATCGGCGCCGACCTGTGGCTGGTGGGCCGCGACTTCAACCACAGCGGCGACCGCCAGCAGTGGGGCTGGGCTGGCCGCGGCCGCCGTTACCACGGCATGAGCTACCCCGCGCTGCGCGGCGCCAACCAGTTGTTGAACGCGGCCGGTGCCATCGCCGCTTTCGAGGCCCTGCGCGAGCGGCTGCCGGTCAACGCCCAGGCCATCCGCACCGGGCTGGCGCTGGTGGAATTGCCCGGCCGTTTCCAGGTGGTGCCCGGCCAGCCGGCGCTGGTGCTGGACGTGGCCCACAACCCGCAGGCCGTGGCTGCGCTGGCGCTCAACCTCGACGCGATGGGTTTCTTCCCGCGCACCCACGCCGTGTTCGGCGCCATGCGCGACAAGGACATCCCCGGCCTGCTGGCCAAGCTGGCGCCGCTGGTGGACGTGTGGCACTGCTGCACCTTGCCCACGGCCCGCGCTGCCACGGCTGAAGAGCTGGCTGCCAGCGTGCGCGAGGCCAGCGCAGGCCGCGCCGGTGCGGCGGTGGAGGTGCACACCCACGCCAGCCCGTCCGAAGGCCTGCGCGCTGCGGCTGCGGCGGCCGACCCCGCCGACAGGATCGTGGTCTTCGGTTCCTTCTACACCGTGGGCGGTGTGCTGAAGGACGGCCTGCCCCGACTGGGCGCGGCCCATGTGGCCTGAACGGGACTGACGCCGCATGCGCCTGCCCTTCCTTCGCGCCAAACCTGAGGCCGACGCTGCCAGCCCGGCCCGGGCGCGCAGCGATCGCGCCCGCAGCGCGCCCCCTGCCGAGGCCGCCTCGGCCGACGTGGCCCAGGCCCGCACGCGCGCCCGCCAGCGGCTGGTGGGCGCGCTGGTGCTGCTGGCGGTGGGCGTGGTGGGTTTTCCCTTGCTCTTCGAGACCCAGCCGCGGCCGCTGCCGGTGGACATCCCCATCCGCATGCCGGCCGGCGAGATGGCGCCGGCGCCCGTTGGCGCTGCGGCCCCCGGGCTGCGACCCCTGCCGGTGACGGCGCTGCCGCCCGATGCCGGCAGCGAGATCGCCGTGGTCGACCCGGCGGCCAGTGCCGCTGCGGCGCGTGCGGTGGTGACGGCGGCGGCTTCATCGCCAGTGGTGGCAGCAGCGCCGCTGCCGGTGCCGCCGGCCGCCAACCCGCCTGCGGTGCTGCCGCGCGCTTCGGCGCCGGCCGTGGCGGCGTCTGCGAGGGCCACGACCACCGCGGCCGTCCCTGCGCGGCCCGCCGCCTCCGCTCCCAGCCCGACGGCCGCCCGGCCCGTGGCCACCACGGCCGACGGCGCCCGCGCCGCCGCCTTGCTGGCGGGCGCGGCCAGCGCACCGGCGGCGTCTGGGCGTTTCGTGGTGCAGGTGGGGGCCTACACCGACGCGCGCATGCTGAAGGAAACCCGCAGCAAGGTCGAGAAGCTCGGCCTGCAGACCTACACGCAGGTGGTGGAGAACGTCGCCGGCAAGCGCACGCGCGTGCGCCTGGGCCCCTACGCCACGCGTGACGAGGCCGAGGCGGCGGCGGCCAAGCTCAAGCGCGCGGGGCTGCCGGCCAACATTCTGGCCTTGTGATGGCCGCGCTGGACGCCCTGGCCTGGGTCGACTGGGTGCTGCTGGCCGTGCTGGCCGTGTCCATCGTCATCGGGCTCGTGCGCGGCTTCGTCTTCGAATGCCTCTCGCTGGCCGGCTGGGTGGTGGCCTGGTTCGCGGCCCAGTGGGGCGCGCCGCACCTGGCGGTGCAGTTGCCCGTGGGCACACCGGGCTCGGCGCTCAACCTGGGGGCGGCTTTCCTGCTGGCCTTCGTGGGCGCGCTCGTCGTCTGGGCGCTGCTGGCGCGGCTGCTGCGCATGCTGATCCATGCCACGCCCCTTTCGGTGCCCGACCGCCTGCTCGGCGCCGGCTTCGGCGCACTGCGCGGTGGCGTGCTTTTGCTGGCGCTGGCGACGGTGGTGATGCTGACGCCGGCCGCACAATCGCAAGCTTGGCGTGCATCGCACGGCGGGCCCTGGCTGTCGCAGGGCTTGCTGTGGCTCAAGCCGCTGCTGCCGGAAGCGGCGGCGCGCTTGCTGCCAGCCTGAACGCCCCCAACTCCGCTACCCCTGCTACCCCGCTAGCCCAGGACACCCAACACCATGTGCGGCATCGTCGGCGTCATCTCGCGCAACCCCGTCAACCAGCTGATCTACGACGCGCTGCTGCTGCTGCAGCACCGCGGGCAGGACGCAGCCGGCATCGTCACCATGCTCGGCACCAAGTGCTTCATGCACAAGGCGCGCGGCATGGTGCGCGACGTCTTCCGCACCCGCAACATGCGAGCACTGCCCGGCAGCGTGGGCCTGGGCCAGGTGCGCTACCCCACGGCCGGCAACGCCTACAGCGAAGAAGAGGCCCAGCCCTTCTACGTGAACGCGCCCTACGGCATCGTGCTGGTGCACAACGGCAACCTCACCAACGCGCAGGCGCTGAAGGCCGAGCTTTTCGACGTCGACCGCCGTCACATCAACACCGAGAGCGACACCGAGGTGCTGATCAACGTGCTGGCGCACGAACTCGAGCAGGTGGCGCTGCGCTCCAGCGGCGGCTCGCTGCCGCTCACGCCCGATCTGGTCTTCAAGGCCGTGGGCGCGGTGCACAAGCGCATCAAGGGCAGCTACGCCGTCATCGCGCTGATTGCCGGCCATGGGCTGCTGGCTTTCCGTGACCCGTATGGCATCCGCCCGCTGTGTTTCGGCGAGGGCCTGAACAACGAAGGCCAGCGTGACGTGATGGTGGCGAGTGAATCGGTGGCGCTGGACGGCACCGGCCACACGCTCACGCGTGATGTCGCGCCTGGCGAGGCCATCTTCATCGACCTGGAAGGCCACATCCACGCCCGCCAGTGCGCCGAGCACCCGACGTTGAACCCCTGCATCTTCGAGTACGTCTACCTCGCGCGGCCCGATTCGGTGATGGACGGTGTCTCGGTCTACCACGCGCGCCTGAACCTGGGCGAGACGTTGGCGCAGCGCGTGATCAACGCGATGCCGCCCACCGACATCGACGTCGTCATCCCCATCCCCGAGAGCAGCCGCCCCAGCGCCATGCAGCTGGCGCACCGCATCGGCAAGCCCTACCGCGAGGGCTTCGTGAAGAACCGCTACGTGGGCCGCACCTTCATCATGCCGGGGCAGGGCGTGCGCAAGAAGAGCGTGCGCCAGAAACTCAACGCCATCGGCATGGAGTTCAAGGGCCGCAACGTGATGCTGGTGGACGACAGCATCGTGCGCGGCACCACCAGCAAGGAGATCGTGCAGATGGCCCGCGAGGCCGGCGCCCGCAAGGTCTACATGGCCAGTGCCGCGCCGCCGGTGCGCTTCCCGAACGTCTACGGCATCGACATGCCGACGAAGGAAGAACTCATCGCGCACGGCCGCAGCGTGGAAGAGATCCGCCAGTACATCGGCGCCGACGCGCTGATCTACCAGGACGTGGATGCGATGAAGCGCGTGGTGGCGGCGCTCAACCCGAAGATCAAGACCTTCGAGGCCAGCTGCTTCGACGGCACCTACATCACCGGCGATGTGACTGCCGAAGACTTCGCCACCATGCAGGCGCAGCGCAAGCTGCAGTTCGACGAAGAAGACAGCAGCCGCTCGCGCCTGGCGCTGCAGGGCGAAGAGGCCCCGCGATGAGCATCCCGCGCGTGAACCTGCCGGCCGACGCCCGGCTCGACACCCTGGCGGTGCGCGAGGGCCTGCCGCCCACGCCCTGGGGCGAAAACAGCGAGGCGCTCTTCCTCACCAGCTCTTTCGTGCACCCCGACGCGGCCACCGCCGCGCGGCGCTTCGCCAACGAAGAAGAGGCCTTCGTCTACAGCCGTTTCAGCAACCCCACCGTCACGATGATGGAGCGCCGGCTGGCGGCGCTGGAAGGCACCGAGGCCTGCATCGGCACGGCCAGCGGCATGGCGGCCATCACGATGATCATCCTCGGCCTGCTCAAGGCCGGCGACCACGTGGTGTGCTCGCAGAGCACCTTCGGCTCCACGATCAAGCTCTTCCAGGACTTTGCGAAGTACGGCGTGACGACCAGCTTCGTCTCGCAGACCGACGTCGCGGCCTGGAAGGCCGCCGTGCGGCCTGAAACCAAACTGCTCTTCGCCGAGAGTCCCACCAACCCGCTGACCGAGGTGTGCGACATCCGCGCGCTGGCCGACATCGCGCACGAGGCCGGCGCGCTGCTGGCGGTGGACAACTGCTTCTGCAGTCCCGCGCTGCAGCGCCCGGCCGAGATGGGCGCCGATCTGGTGATGCACAGCGGCACCAAATACCTCGACGGACAAGGTCGCGTGATCGCTGGCGCCTTGTGCGGCAGCGAGGCACTCATCAACGGCAAGTTCGTGCCGGTGATGCGCAGCGCCGGGCTGAGCCTCTCGCCCTTCAACGCCTGGGTGGTGCTCAAGGGGATGGAGACGCTGTCCATCCGCATGGAAGCGCAAAGCGCCCGCGCCCTGAAGCTGGCGCAGTGGCTCGAACAGCAGCCCGCGGTGGAACGTGTCTACTACCCCGGCCTGGCCTCGCACCCGCAGCACGAACTCGCCATGCGCCAGCAGCGGGGCCTGGGCGGTGCGGTGCTGTCCTTCACCGTGAAGGGCGGCCGCGAAGGCGCCTGGGCGGTGTCGGACGCCACGCGCATCTGCTCGGTCACCTCCAACCTGGGCGACACCAAGACCACCCTCACGCACCCTTCCACCACCTCGCACGGCCGGCTGTCGGAAGAACAGCGCCAGGCCGCCGGCATCACGCAGGGCCTGCTGCGTGTGGCCGTGGGGCTGGAAGACGTGCAAGACCTCCAGAACGACCTGCTCGCAGGTCTGTCCCAGCTCGCATGACCCACGCCCCTACCTCCACTGTCCGCACCCGCATCGCGCCTTCGCCCACCGGCTTCCTGCATCTGGGCACGGCGCGTACCGCGCTGTATTCGTGGGCCTATGCGCGCCACCACGGCGGCGAGTTCGTGCTGCGCATCGAAGACACCGACGTCGCGCGCTCCACGGAAGACAGCGTGCAGCAGATCCTTGCCAGCATGGCCTGGCTGGGCCTGCAGTACGACGAAGGCCCGATCTACCAGATGCAGCGCTTGGAGCGCTACCACGCGGTGGTCGAGCAGATGATCGCAGCCGGCACCGCCTACCGCTGTTATGCCTCGCCCGAGGAACTCGACGCCATGCGCGAGGCCCAGCGTGCGCGCGGCGAGAAGACGCGCTACGACGGCCGCTGGCGCCCCGCGCCCGGCAAGGTGCTGCCGGCCGTGCCCGAGGGCGTGAAACCCGTCGTGCGCTTCGCCAACCCGGCCTACGGCCACGTGCAGTGGGACGACCTGGTGAAGGGCCCCATCAGCATCAGCAACGAAGAGATCGACGATCTCATCATCCTGCGCCCCGATGGGGTACCCACCTACAACTTCGCGGTGGTGGTCGACGACTTCGACATGCGCATCAGCCACGTCTTCCGCGGCGACGAGCACATCAACAACACGCCCTGGCAGATCAACATCTGGCGCGCCATCGCGGGCGAGGCGCCGCTGCCGCGCTACGGCCATTGCCCCATCATCCTGGGCGACGATGGCTTGAAGCTCAGCAAGCGCCGCGGTGCCGTCAGCGTCACGGCTTACGAAGAAGCCGGCTACCTGCCCGAGGCCATGCTGAACTACCTGGCCCGCCTGGGCTGGAGCCACGGCGACGACGAGCTCTTCAGCCGCGAACAGATGGTGCAGTGGTTCGACGGCAGCCACCTCGCCAAGAGCCCCGCGCAATGGGACCCTGCCAAGCTCGCCTGGGTCAACGCGCACTACCTGAAGACCGCGGCCGACGAACGCCTGGCCGGCCTGCTGCAAGGCCAGCTGGCGCGCCGCGGCATCGCCACCGACGACCTGCCGCTACTGGCCCGTGCGTCTGCCTTGTTCAAGGACCGCTGCAGCACCGTGGTTGAACTGGCCGACTGGGCGGCGATGCTCTTCGGGCCGGTGTCACCCACAGCCGAGGATCTGGCCACCCACCTCACCGACGCCGTGAAGCCGGCACTGGCCACGTTTGCAGACAAGCTGGCCACCGCGGCCTGGGACAAGGCGGGCATCGCCGCCGCGATGAAGGAAGCCCTGGCCGCGCACCAGCTGAAGATGCCGCAGTTCGCGCCGGCCGTGCGCGTGCTGGTGTGCGGTCGCGCACAGACGCCGTCGGTGGACGCCGTGCTGGCGCTCTTCCCCAGAGAAGTTGTGCGAGAGCGCTTGCAGAGTCTTTGAAAAGTGTTCTAGAATCTAAGACTCGCTTGAACAGCACTGAAGACTGAGCAGCGCAGCAGCAAAAACTGCAGCAAAGCAGAGGTTACGGGGGTATAGCTCAGCTGGGAGAGCGCTTGCATGGCATGCAAGAGGTCAGCGGTTCGATCCCGCTTACCTCCACCAATCAAGCGCTGTTCAAGAGGGAAGGTGGCAACACCAAGGTTCACGTCCCCTTCGTCTAGAGGCCTAGGACACGACCCTTTCACGGTTGTAACAGGGGTTCGAATCCCCTAGGGGACGCCAACTTCGGTTGGCCCCGAACGCAAGTTCGGCAAGCCTGGCAGGGCTTGGGTCGCAAGACCGCAACGCTGCTTACCGCGTGGAGTGGTAGTTCAGTTGGTTAGAATACCGGCCTGTCACGCCGGGGGTCGCGGGTTCGAGTCCCGTCCACTCCGCCAAGTCTTTGAAAGCCGCCTGGGGTTAGCGCCTCGGCGGCTTTTTCTTTGCTTGAGGCGCGCCAGGGGCGGGCGCGTTGCAGAGCCCGCTCAAGCGGGCCGGGTTTGCGTCGATATCCAGCACTTGACGGTCGGCAATCGCCGGTCGTCCACCCACCGCGCCGCCGCCACCCAGCCCATGCTCAAGAAGATTGCTGTCGACCAGCTGCGCCTGGGCATGCACCTGCACAAGCTGGAAGGCCGGTGGATGGATCACCCCTTCTGGAAGACGCGCTTCGTGCTGACGAGCGCCGACGACCTGGCGCTGCTTCGCTCGAGCCCGGTGCGTGAGTGCTGGATCGACACGGCACAAGGCCTGGACGTGGCCGTGCCTGTCGACGACGACACCCCGCCGACGCCCACGCCCGGCTTGAGCTCGGCGCCTGGGCCGGTGCCGGTCATCGCCCGCGCGCCGGCACCGGTCGATACGGGCCCGCGCGCGATGAAGGACGAGATCCGCCAGGCGGCCGCGATCTGCGACAAAGGCCGCGAGGCCGTGGTGGCGATGTTCAACGAAGCGCGCATGGGCCGGGCGGTGGACGCCGAGGGCTGCCTGCCCCTGGTGGACGAGATCTCGGGGTCGGTGCTGCGCAACCCGGGTGCCCTGGTGAGCCTGGCCCGCCTGAAGTCGAGGGACGACTACAGCTACATGCACTCGGTGGCGGTGTGCGCACTGATGGTTGCGCTGGGCCGCCAGATCGGCATGTCCGACGACGAGTGCCGCATCATCGGGCTGGCCGGGCTGATGCACGACATCGGCAAGGCCCTCATGCCACTGGAAGTGCTGAACAAGCCGGCGCGCCTGACCGACGAAGAATTCACCATCATGCGTTCGCACCCCGTGCGCGGGCACGAGATGCTGCTGGAAGGCCGAGGCGCCACGCCGGAGATGCTGGACGTGGTGCTGCACCACCACGAGCGCCCGGATGGCAGAGGCTACCCGCACCGGCTGAGCGGCGACCAGCTCAGCAGCGTGGCGCGCATGGGCGCGATCTGCGACGTCTACGACGCCATCACCTCGAACCGCCCCTACAAGTCAGGCTGGGACCCGGCCGAGTCGATCGCTCAGATGGCTTCCTGGAAGGGCCAGTTCGACGAGGTCCTGTTTGCCGCCTTCGTGCAGAGCCTGGGCATCTATCCGACCGGCTCGCTGGTGCGCCTGCACTCTGGCAAGCTGGCCGTGGTGGTGGAGCAGAACGCGGGCAAGCTGGTGGCGCCGGTGGTCAAGACCTTCTACTCGACGAAGTCGCAGATGCGCATCACGCCCGAGCGCATCGATCTGGCGCGGCCGGGTTGCGCCGATCGCATCGTCGGCCGCGAGCCTCAGGAAGCTGGCAACTTCCCGGGCCTGGACGAGCTCTGGGCCGACCCCGAGACGCTGCGCCGCCGCGGTCGCTGAAGCCTCGCAGGCGCAGCCCAGCCCTGCAGCGGCCTCGGCGCAGGCCCTTCTCTACACTCGCCACCGAAGGCGCTCGGCGCCCAACCGTTGACGAGGACGAGAGATGAGATCCCTACGAACGCTGGCCTTGCTGCTGCCCCTGCTGGCAGCGCTGCCCGCCTCGGCCCAGACCCTGCGCTGGGCCAGCCAGGGCGATGCGATGACGATGGACCCGCATTCGCAGAACGAGACCCTGACCAACAGCATGAACGGGCAGGTCTACGAGACGCTGGTGGTGCGCGACCGCCAGCTCAACCTCGTGCCCGGCCTGGCCACGGCCTGGCAGCAGACCGGCCCGCTGACGTGGCGCTTCACGCTGCGCAGCGGCGTGAAGTTCCACGACGGCGCACCCTTCACGGCCGAAGACGTGGTCTTCTCGATCCAGCGTGCGCAGTTGCCCACCTCCAACGTGGCGGTGTATGCCAACGCCCTGGGCGAGCCCAAGGCCGTGGGCCCGCTGACGGTGGAGTTCCGCACGCCGCGCGTGAACCCGGTCTTCTTGCAGCAGCTGGGCACCATCTTCATCATGAACAAGGCCTGGTGCGAGAAGCACCGCGTGGCCAAGCCGCTGGACTTCAAGAACCGGGAGGAGAGCCACGCTTCCTTCAACGCCAACGGCACCGGGCCCTTCATGCTCGACAAGCGCCAGCCCGGCACGCGCACCACCTACAAGCGCTTTGCGGGCTGGTGGGGCGAGCGCGAAGGCCGTCGCACGGGCAACGTGCAGGAGATCGTCTTCAACAGCATCGCCAACGACGCCACGCGGCTGGCGGCGCTGGTTTCGGGCGAGATCGACTTCGTCATCGACCCGGCGCCGCGCGACGTGCCGCGCCTGCGCCGCACCGCCGGCGTGAAGGTGATCGAGGGCCCGGAGAACCGCGCACTGTTCATCGGCATGGACCAGTCGCGCGACGAACTGCTCTACAGCAGCGTGAAGGGCAAGAACCCCTTCAAGGACATCCGTGTGCGCCAGGCGCTGTACCACGCCATCGACATCGAGACCTTGCGCACCAAGCTGATGAACGGCCTGGCCGTGCCCACGGGCAGCCCGCTGCCGAGCCCGCTGGGCCATTACAACGACCCTGAGTTCGAGAAGCGGCTGCCCTTCGATGTCGCGCGCGCCCGCGCGCTGATGGCCGAGGCCGGCTACGCCGAGGGCTTCGAGGTCACGATGGACTGCCCGAACAACCGTTACGTCAACGACGAGGAGATCTGCATCTCGCTGGCCTCGATGTGGGCGCAGATCAAGGTCAAGCTGCGCGTCAACGCCCAGCCGCGCGCGCTGTGGTTCCCGAAGATGGAGCGTGGCGAGACCAGCCTGTTCATCCTGGGCTGGGGTGGTGCCGTGACCGATGCCGAAACCACGATCACGCCGGTGATGCGCGTGCCAGGCCCGCAGGGCCAGGGCTATTACAACTGGGGCCGCGTGAAAAACGAGAAGTTCGAGCAACTGGCCGCGGCCTCGAGCATCGAGCCCGACCCGAAGAAGCGTGAAGGCCTGATCAAGGCGGCGTTGCGCGAGTACCGTGACCAGGTGCACCTGATCCCGTTGCACCGCCAGGTCATCCCCTGGGCGGCACGCAGCAACGTGGAGGTGGTGCACCGCGCCGACAACTGGCTGGAAGTGGCCTGGGTCACGGTGAAGTGAAGCCAGCGCTGCGCTGAATCAGGGTCAGCGCGTCGCGCGGCGGCGCACGGCCTCGATGTAGGCCGGCCCGTCGGGCGGCAAGCCGCTGCGCTGGCTGGCCCAGATCATCTCGCCCAGGCACTCCATCACCTCGTGGTGGGCCTCGTGCAGCGAGTTCCGCCGGGCCGCGAGCAACTGCACCGCCTGGCGGATGCCGGTGGGCTGGTCGATGGCCGCCTGCTCGTGGATGCTGAGGTGCATGCTCAGGTGCAGGAAGGGGTTGCTGCGGCCGTCTTCCACGGTGTACTGCGCGGCCAGCGCTGCGGCCTCGTCGGAAAGGTCGGCGTGGTATTCGGGGTGCTCGGCGATCCAGCGCGCGGCGATGTCTTCCATGGGGTCGAGCGGGCGGCCGTCGCGCTGCTTGGCGTAGGCGGCGCAGAAGAAGCGCCGCACGTCGGACTGGGAGGGCTGGAACATCGCGGAATTGTCGCCCCTGGCCCGCGTACCCCGCCCAGGCCCCGAGACCGCAGCGGTCATCGCAGGCCGCTTCAGTCGTCGCCTTCGTCGTGTTGCGCTGAAAAGCCGGCATTGCGCCGCTGCCGCGAGGTTTCGCGCTCGGCACGCTCCTGGGCCCAGAGCTCTTCCAGCTGCTGGCGGCCCTGCTTGGCCAGCGCGATGAGTTCCTTCTCGTTGCCCTGGTGGGGGGCCATGGCCTGCATCAGCTCCAGCGTGTGGCGCTTGAAGCGCAGCGCCTGCTGGCGAGCCGTGTGGGGCTGCCAGCCCATCAGTTCCAGCACGGTGCGGCCGCTGAGGAGTGCCGCGTCGAAGGTCTCGCGTTCGATGTGCTGCACGCCGCGCTCGTGCAGGCCGTACCAGTGCGTGGCGTTGCGCGCGCGCGCCACCAGCGTGGCCTGCGGGAAATGCTCGCGCAGCAGGTCCACCACCGCCAGGCTTTGCGCGGTGTCGTCGATGGCCACCACGATGACGCGGGCCGTGGCGGCGCCGGCGATGCGCAGCAGGTCCAGCCGCGTGGCGTCGCCGTAGAAGGCCGGCCAGCCGAAACGGCGCACCGTGGCCACCTGCTCGGCGTCGTGGTCCAGCACCGTGGCGCTCAGGCCGTTGGCGTTGATCAGCCGGCCCACCACCTGGCCGTAGCGGCCGAAGCCGAGGATGAGGATGGGCGCGGCCTGGTCTTCGGCAATCTCGTCCAGCGCCGGCCCGCTGCCGCGCGCGGCCAGGCGCGGCGCGATCACGCGGTCCACCAGCAGCATCAGCAGCGGCGTCACCAGCATCGACAGGGCGATGGCCGCGAGCAGGAAGGACGACGGCCCCGCCGCCACCAGCCCCGCGCTGCCCGCCGTCTGCAGCACCACGAAACCGAACTCGCCGCCCTGGGCCAGCATCACCACGAACACCGGGCGTTCGGCGAGCGGCATGTCCATCAGGCGTGCCATCGCCACCAGCAGCAGGCCCTTGAGCAGCACGAAGCCGGTCACCACCGCCGCCATCAGCAGCGGCTGCGTCAGCACCACGGCGAAGTCGATGCTCATGCCCACGGCGATGAAGAACAGGCCCAGCAGCAGGCCCTTGAAGGGCTCGAGGTCGGTTTCCAGCTGGCGGCGGTATTCGCTCTCGGCCAGCAGCACGCCGGCGAGGAAGGCGCCCAGCGCCATGCTCAGCCCCACCGCATGCATCAGCGCCGCGGTGCTCACCACCAGCAGCAGGCTGGCGGCGGTGAAGATCTCGGGCGAGCCGCTGCGCGCAATCCAGCGCAGCGCCGGCCGCACCAGCAACCGCCCGCCGAGGACGATGGCCAGCACCATGCCCACGCCCTGCGCGAGGCCGAGCCAGGGCCCACCGGTGCCCGCCGGGCGCATGGCCAGCATGGGCAGCAGCGTGAGGATGGCGATGCCGCCGATGTCCTGGAACAGCGAGACGCTCAAGATGCTGCGCCCGCCGCTGGTGGGCATGAGGTTGCGTTCGGCCACCGTGCCCAAGGCGATGGCGGTGGACGACTGCGCCAGAGCCAGCCCCGCCACCAGCGCCAGCAGCGGCGTCAGGCCGGCAGCCAGCGCCACCGCGCCTACCAGCGCCGTGCTGCCGAAGAGCTGCACGCTGCCCCAGCCGAAGATGGGCCGGCGCAGCGACCACAGCCGCTTGGGTTCCAGTTCCAGCCCCACCAGGAAGAGCATCAGCACCACGCCGAACTCGGCGAACTGCAGGATGGTCGCGGTGTCGGTCACGGCCTTCAGGCCCCAGGGCCCGATGACGACGCCCGCTGCCAGGTAGCCGATGATCGAACCCAGCCCCAGCAGGCGGGCCAGCGGCACCGCCAGCACGGCGGCCCCCAGGTAGACGACGGTGGCGTGCAGCCAGCTCGGCAGGTCCATGCGGTGTCAGCCTTCAGCCGGCCGCGCGTCGGCGGGCACGGCGCATTCGGGGGCGGGCTCGAGATCGTCGAGCTCGGGCCAGCGCGGGTGGCTCAGCAGCCGCTCGATGAACAGCGCGGCGTGGGCGTCGAGTGTGGCTTCGTCGGCGCGGTGCGCGCCGTGCAGCACCAGTGGCGGCAGCCAGCGCATGCCGCAGAGCGCGGCGGTCTGCTCGTGCGGGTGCAGGAAAGCGTCGAAGAAGTAGCGGTTGTGGCCGTCGGGCCGGTAGCTGCTGCTGGGGCCGCCGGTGCTGGCGGCCAGCCAGAGGTCCTTGCCGCGCAGCGCTTCACCGCCCGGGCCGTAGGCCCAGCCGAAGGCGAAGACCTCGTCCAGCCACAGCTTCATCAGCGCCGGCATCGAATACCACTGCACCGGGTGCAGCCACACCACCAGTTTCGCGGCCTGCAGCGCGGCCTGCTCGGCGGCCACGTCGATGAAGTAATCGGGGTAGCGGCGGTAGAGGTCGTGCACGGCCAGGCGTTCGGGCTCGGCCCGGGCGGCGCGCTCGGCCGCGTCGAGCAGGCGCCGCGTGACGCGCGAGTGCTCCAGCTGCGGGTGGGCGGCGATGATCAGGATGTCGGGCATGGTGGGCGGCGCGGGCAGTCCCCGCTGGGGGCGCCGCTACCATACCCCAGGCCCGGAGCTGCCCACCCCCCGACACCGCCACTGCCGCAGGAGACCGCCCATGCCCGTGATCGTGATCGCCAACCCCAAGGGAGGCGTTGGCAAGAGCACGCTGGCCACCAACGTGGCCGGGTGCCTGGCGGCGGCCGGGCATGCCGTGATGCTGGGCGATGTCGACCGCCAGCAGAGCAGCCGCCAGTGGCTGGCGCAGCGCCGGCGCAGTGCGCCCGGCCTGCCGGCCATCAGCGGTTGGGACGTGGCGCACGACAACGTGGTGCGCCCGCCCAAGGGCAGCACGCACGTGGTGCTGGACACCCCGGCCGGCCTGCACGGCAAGCGCCTGGACGCGGTGATGAAGATCGCCGACCGGCTGCTGATCCCGCTGCAGCCCAGTCTCTTCGACATCCAGGCCACGCATGCCTTCGTGCAGGAGCTGCGCGCCCACAAGCGCGGGCACGAGGTGAAGATGGGCCTGGTGGGCATGCGCGTGCGCGAGCACACCCGCGCCAACGAGCAGCTGCACCACTACCTGAGCACCTTGCCGCTGCCCGTGGTGGCCTGGCTGCGCGACACGCAGAACTACGTGCAGCTGGCCGCCCGCGGCCTGACGCTGTGGGACGTGGCGCCCAGCCGCGTCGAACGCGATCTGGCGCAGTGGGGTCCGCTGTCGGCCTGGATCGCCTGAACCTGGAAAGCAAGCGCTTGAAGCACTACGACACCCTCGCCAGCCTGCAGCCCCTGGTGGGCCAGGACATCGGCACCAGCGACTGGGTCACCATCGACCAGGCCCGCATCGACCAGTTCGCGCAGGCCACCGGCGACCACCAGTGGATCCACGTCGACCCGGTGCGCGCCGCCGCCGGCCCCTTCGGCACGACGGTGGCCCACGGCTTCCTCACGCTGAGCCTGGTGCCGCTGCTCTTCGACAGCGGCTTTGCCATCGCCGACGTGAAGATGGGCGTCAACTACGGCCTGAACCGCGTGCGCTTCACCGCGCCGGTGCCGGCCGGCGGGCGGGTGCGCGGGCAGTTCAAGCTGCTGGCCTACGAGCCGCTGCCTGGCGGCGCCCAGCTGACGGTGCAGGTCACCATCGAGCTCGAAGGCTCGTCCAAACCGGCCTGCGTGGCCGAGACCGTCTCGCGCCGGTACACCTAGCGCGGGCGGGCCAGCTTCCCCCATCGTGGGGAGGCAGGGGGCTGCAAACGCGGGGCCAAAATGCCCCGGTCCTGGTTCCCGGAGCTGCCATGAAAGTGCTGTTGGTCGACGATCACCCCCTCGTGCTGTCGGCGCTGCAGCAGGTCATCCAGCGTGTGGGCAGCGGCACCACGGTGATGGGCGTGGACAGCGCCGCCGCCGCCCGCGCCGCGCTGGCGCAGGACAGCGACTACGACCTCGTGCTGCTCGACCTGGCCCTGGGCGATGCCGACGGCTTCGACGTGCTGGTGGAGTTCCGCGCCGCCTACCCCGCGGTGCCGGTGGTGGTGGTCTCGGCCTCCGACCGCGCCAGCGACGTCATCCGCGCCATCGACAGCGGCGCCATGGGGTTCGTGCCCAAGCGCAGCTCGCACGGTGAACTGCACGAGGCGCTGCGCATGGTGATGACGGGCGCGATGTACGTGCCGCCCTCGATGCTGGGCCTCGACTTCAGCCGCGCCGTGCACATGGGCGACACCGTGCCCGGCGTGATGCGCAGCGGCCCCGACAGCGGCTTCATGGCCGCCGACACCGCCCCGCTGGGCCCCGCCGCCCGCCCCGAGCCGCACCAGAAGGTGCCCACGTTGGCCGACGTGGGCCTCACGCCGCGCCAGAGCGAGGTGCTCTCGCTGCTGCTGCAGGGCCTGCCCAACAAGCTGATCGCGCGGCAGCTGAACCTCTCGGTCGAAACCGTGAAGGATCACGTGGCCGCCGTGCTGCGCGCCTTGGGCGTGAGCTCGCGCACCCAGGCCGTGCTGGCCGTGAGCCAGATGACGCAAGGGCAGGGCGGCTCCTTCGCCTGGCGGCTGCCGCCGCGCTGAACCCCGAGCTGCTGCGACATGCCCGCTGACGCCGCCGGGTTGCCGGCCATCGCTGGCGCTGTACCGCCGGCTGCACCCGCGCCGGCCGTCGCGGGCGGACCGGGCGGGCGCGTCGATCACATCCGCGCGCTGTATGTGCAGACGCCGGCCACGCTGACCGGCAACCTCATCGGCATGGCCCTGATGGCCTCGATGTTCTGGAGCCTGGCGCCACCCGGGCGGCTCTTCGGCTGGCTGGCGGTGGGCGCCACGCTGTGGTTGCTGCGCCTGGCGCATTACGTGCGTTTCCGCCGGCAGCAAGACGCCGACGGCGAGCAACTGCGCCTGTGGCGGCGCAGCTGGATGGCCCTGGTGCTGTGCCAGGGCGCGCTGTGGGGCACGGCGGTGTGGCTCTTCTGGGGCCTGGGCACGCATTACCACGTGGTGGCGCTGATCCTCATCGTCTACAGCTACTGCCTGGGCTCGGTGCAGTTGCTGGCCACGCAAAGTCGCGTCTTCCTGGCCTTCATCAGTCTGGTGCTCACGCCCACCATCGTGCGCATTGCCAGCGACACCAGCCAGGCCTGGCACCTGCAACTGGCCATCATCCTGACGCTGCTGTTCTGCATCACGGTGCTGATGGCGCGCACCTACGGCAGCGCGCTGGGCCAGGCCATCACGCTGAAGACCCGCACCGACGAGTTGGCTGGCCGCCTGCGCACCGAGATGCTGGCCGCCGAAGAAGCGCGCCGCCTGGCCGACGAGGCGCGCCGGGCCGCCGAGGCCGCCAACCGCGCCAAGACGCAGTTCTTCGCCGCCGCCAGCCACGACCTGCGCCAGCCGTTGCACGCCATGGGCCTGTTCGCCGAGGCGCTGCGCCAGCGCAGCCACGACCCCGAGGTGGCCAGCCTCGTCAACAGCATCAACGAAAGCGTCGACGCGCTGGAAGGCCTGTTCGGCGAGCTGCTCGACATCACCCGCATCGACACCGGCGGCGTCGACGTGAACCCGGCGCCGGTACGCCTGCGCGAACTCTTCCAGCGCCTGCGCCTGCACTTCGAGCCGGTGGCCTTCGAGAAGGGCCTGATGCTCAGCTTCCGCGGCGAGGGCCTGGTAGCGCACGCCGACCCGGTGCTGTTGGAACGCGTGCTGCGCAACCTGGTGAGCAATGCCATCCGCTACACCGACGACGGCGGCGTGCTCGTCAGCGCCCGCCTGCGCCAGCGCCCCGAGGGCCCGCGCCTCCTGGTGCAGGTGTGGGATTCGGGCATCGGCATCAGCGAAGCCAGCCTGCCGCGCATCTGGGAAGAGTTCTTCCAGGCGCAGAGCAACCGCCCGCTGGAGGCGCACCAGCGCAAGGGCCTGGGCCTGGGGCTGGCCATCGTCAAGCGCCTGTCGGTGTTGATGGAAGCACCGATCAGCGTGCGCTCGCGCCAGGGGCATGGCACGGTCTTCAGCCTGGAGGTGCCGGTGGGCAAGGCGCCTCGCGGCAGCATCGAGGCCGCGCCGGCCGGGCCCAAGATGCCCATCGGCCTGACCTTGGAGGGCCGCTTCATCGTGGTGGTGGAAGACGAGGCCGCGGTGCGAGAGGGCCTGGTGGTGCTGCTGCAGGCCTGGGGCGCGCGCGTGGCCGCCTTCGACACCGTGGAGGCGCTGGAAGCCTGGCTGGCCTCACCTGGCGCCGAGCCGCCCGACCTGCAGCTGGTGGACTACCGGCTGCCGCAGGGCCGCACCGGCATCGACGCGCTGGTGGCGCTGCGCGCGCGCTGGGCCGGCCGGCGCCTGCCGGCCATCGTCATCACCGGCAGCAGCCTGGGCGGCCACGAGGACGAGGCCGTCACTCACGACTACCACTTGCTCATCAAGCCCGTGCTGCCGAACAAGCTGCGCGCGATGATCGCTTTCAAGCTGGGCGTGAGGTAGAGCCCCCCCGACCTCAGGGCTTGGGGAAGGTGCCCGGCAGCAGGATGCCGGTGTCCACGTCCCGAATCTGCGTGCGGCCGCAGAAGGCCATGGTCAGGTCGAGTTCCTTGTGGATGATCTCCAGCGCCTTGGCCACACCTTCGCGGCCCATGGCGCCCAGGCCGTAGAGGAAGGCACGTCCGATGTAGGTGCCCTTGGCACCCAGCGCAATGGCCTTCAGCACGTCTTGCCCGCTGCGGATGCCGCTGTCCATGTGCACCTCGATCTGGGAGCCGACTTCGGCCACGATGGCCGGCAGCGCCTCGATGCTGGTCTGCGCGCCATCCAACTGGCGGCCACCGTGGTTGCTGACGATCAGCGCATCGGCGCCGCTGGCCACGGCCAGGCGCGCGTCTTCCACGTCTTGAATGCCTTTCAGGATGAGCTTGCCGCCCCAGCGCTTCTTGATCCACTCGACATCGCCCCAGTTCAGGCGCGGGTCGAACTGCTGCGCCGTCCAGGCGCCCAGGTTGGCCATGTCGGTGACGCCCTTCACATGCCCGACGATGTTGCCGAACTGCCGCCGCTTCGTGCCCAGCATGCCCATGCACCAGCGTGGCTTGGTCATCATGTTCACGATGTTGGCGATGGTGAGCTTGGGCGGCGCCGAGAGGCCGTTCTTCAGGTCCTTGTGGCGCTGGCCGAGGATCTGCAGGTCGAGCGTGAGCACCAGCGCATCGCACTTGGCGGCCTTGGCGCGGTCGATCAGGCGCTCGATGAAATCGCGGTCGCGCATCACGTAGAGCTGGAACCAGAAGGGCTGCTTCGTGTGCGCGGCGATGTCCTCGATGCTGCAGATGCTCATGGTGCTGAGCGTGAAGCGCGTGCCGAAGGCCTCGGCCGCCTGCGCCGCGAGGATCTCGCCGTCGGCGTGCTGCATGCCCGTCAGGCCCGTGGGCGCGATGACCACAGGCATCTTCACGTCCACGCCCACCATCTTGGTGGCGGTGCTGCGGCCTTCCATGTTCACGGCCACGCGCTGGCGCAGCTTGATCTTGTGGAAATCGGTGGTGTTGGCGCGGTAGGTGCTCTCGGTCCAGCTGCCGCTGTCGGCGTAGTCGTAGAACATGCGCGGCACGCGCTTCTGCGCCAGCACGCGCAGGTCTTCGATGGTGGTGATGACGGTCATGCGGCTTGTCTCCTCGCCGTCGATGCTAACGGCGGGGCCGCCGCTGCGCGCTCAGCGTGGCGAGCGCTTGCCAGGCAGCGCGGCTCGGGGCGCTACAGCTTCACCAGCGAACCCGCGCGCACCCCCAGCAGGCGGATGCGCCGCTGCAGGTCCACGCGCTTCAGGCACAGCCCCGCGGCGTGGCGGATGGCGCCGGCGTCGGCCACCGGCTGCGGCAGCGTGAGGTCGCGCGTGACGGTCTTGAAATCCTCGAAGCGCAGCTTGATGCCGATGGTGCGGCCGGCGTAACCCTTGCGCTGCAGGTCGGTGGCCACCTGCGTGGCCAGGCGCGTGAAGATGGCGCCGAGTTCGTCGCGGTCGCGCACGGCGTGCAGGTCGTTTTCGAAAGTGGTTTCGCGGCTCATCGACACCGGCTCGCCACGTGTTTCCACCGGCCTGTCGTCGCGGCCTTGGGCGGCTTCGTGCAGCCAGCGGCCGTAGCTGCGGCCGAAGTGCTCCACCAGCCAGCGGGGCTCGGCTGCAGCCAGCTGGCCGATGGTCTGCAGGCCCAAGGCGGCCAGCTTGGCCGCGGCCTTCGGGCCGATGCCGTTGATGCGCCGCACGCCCATGGGCCAGACGCGCGTGGGTAGGTCGTCGTGCGTCAGCACGGTCAGGCCGTCGGGCTTGTCCAGCTCGCTCGCGATCTTGGCCAGCAGCTTGTTCGGCGTCACACCGATGGAGCAGGTGAGCCCCGTGGCGCGGCGCACGTTGTTGCGGATGTCCTGCGCGAGGGCGCGCACGCCACCGAAAGGGTCGTGGCCCACGGCCTCCTGCGCGCCGGGCAGGTGCGTGAGGTCGATGTAGATCTCGTCGATGCCGCGGTCTTCGATCAGCGGCGCCACCTCGGCCACGGCGGCCTTGAAGCGGCGCGACATCGCGCGGTACTGCTCGAAGTCGGTGGGCAGCAGCACGGCCTGCGGCGCCAGCGCCGCGGCCTTCATCAGGCCCATGCCGCTGTGCACGCCGAAATCACGTGCGGCGTAGGTGGCGGTGGTCACCACGCCGCGGCCCGCGTAGCCGGCCAGCGTGGAGAACTGCCGCGTGCCATCGGGCAGGAGCGTCGGCTGGTGGCGCCGCCCGCCACCGATCACCACCGCCTGGCCTTGCAACTCGGGGTAGCGCAGCAACTCGACGGACGCATAGAAGGCGTCCATGTCGAGATGGGCGATCCAGCGGCGCGGCGGCACGGGGTTCATGGGCCGGCGAGCGTAGCGCGCCGCCGCACCGGGCCCGCGCGCCGGGCGCGTTGCGCTTGTGTGCGGTCTGCAACAACTCGACACTGAAATGCGCAAAAAGCGCATTTACACTGCGGTCAGCGGCGCCACCCAGGTTGCCGTCCCTGCCGGAGACCCTGCCATGCGCCCCGAGAACACCCCAGCCCCGACCCTGGCCACGCGCCGCACCGCCCTCACCGCCGGCACCGCGCTGCTGTCGGCCGCCTTCCTGCCCGGCTGCGGCGGTGGCGGTGGCGACAGCGCCAGCCCCGCCAGCAGCACACCCGCCACGCCCGCGGCGGCCGCGGCCAGCAGTTATGCCCAGGGCGCCATCACCGGCTTCGGTTCGGTGATCGTGGGCGGCGTGCGCTACGACGACAGCACCGCCACCGTCACCGACGACGACGGCAACGCCCGCAGCAGCCGCGAGTTCCGCCTGGGCATGACGCTGCAGGTGGATGCCGGCAACGTCGACCGTGCCAACGCCAGTGCACTGGCGCTGCGCATCCGCCTGGGCAACGAAATCGTCGGCCCCGTGGGCACGGTGGACACCGCGGCCTCCACCGTCACGGTGCTCGGCCAGACGGTGCTCGTGACCACCAGCACCGTCTTCGACGACAGCCTCACCGGCGGCCTGGCCGCGCTGACGGCCGGCAAGGTGGTGGAGGTCTACGGCATCCTCGACCCCTCCAACGCCCGTATCGTGGCCACGCGCATCGAGGCGGAAGACAGCGTCACCGCGTACAAGCTGCGCGGTGCCATCGCGGCGCTGGACACCACGGCCAAGACCTTCACCATCAACGGCCAGGTCATCAACTACGCCAGCGTGCCCGCGGCCAACGTGCCGGCCAACCTGGCCAATGGGCAGATCGTGCGCGTGCTGCTGAATACCACGCAGGTGAACGGCCAGTGGGTGGCCACGGCGGTGCGTGGCGGCCTGCGTCTGCCTCCCACGCTGCCCGACGCGAAGGTCGAAGGCGTGATCACGGCCTTCACCTCGACCACCAGCTTCACCGTCAACGGCCTGGCCATCAACGCCAGCGGCGCCACCTTCCCCGACGGCACGGCCGGCGTGGTGCTGGGCGCGCGCGTGGAAGTGTCGGGCCAGGTGGTGGACGGGGTGCTGGTGGCGACCAAGGTCGAGATCGAGGAGCGCCGCACGCAAGGCGTCCGCCCGCTGGAACTGCGCGGCGAAGTCGGCAACCTCAACACCACCGACAAGACCTTCGCGCTGCGCGGCGTGACCGTCTGGTACGGCGGCACGGTGGAGTACCGGGACGGCACCGAGGCCACGCTGGCCAACGGCCGCCGGGTGGAAGTGCGCGGCGTGCTCAGCACCGACCGCACGCGCCTGGAAGCGCGTCGCGTCGAGTTCAAGTAAAGCCGGCCACGCAGCGCCCCTCGGCGCACGGGCCGGCCGCTACAGTGCGGCCGGCCCGCCCGCACGATGAGCAACCCCGCCCCAGCCCCCGCCGATACCGCCCCCGATGCGCCCGCGCCCGAACGCCAGGCCCTGCAGCAGGCCCTGGCCGGGTTGCTGGACTCGGTGGCGCAACTCGGCGTGGCGCGTGGCGTGCCCGTGGCCGAGGTGGAGGAACTGCTGCGCCAGGCCTACGTGCGGCGCGCCGCACAAGCCCACCCCGGCCTGCCCGAACACCGCAAGGTCAGCCGCATCAGCACCACCACGGGCCTGCACCGGCGCGAAGTGGCGCGCCTCGTGCAACTGCTGGCCGAGCCGGCCGCCGAGGCGCCGCGCCCGCGCGCGCGCTCGCTGGCCAGCGAGGTGTTCACGCACTGGCGCACGCAGCCGCCCTTCCGCGGCGCCGATGGCGAGCCCTGCGTCTTGCCGCGCCTGGGCCCGGCGCCCAGCTTCGAGGCCCTGGCTCAGGCCGTCACGCGCAACGTGCACGCACGCAGCCTGCTCGACGAACTCTGCCGCCTGGGCGTGGCGCGCTGGGACGTGCAGGCCGACACCGTGGCCGTGGTGCGCGAGGGCTTCGTGCCTGGTAACGACGAGACGCAGAGCCTGGCTTTCCTCGGCGACAACGTGGGTGACCACTTGCGAGCCGCGGTGCAGAACGTGCTGGGCGGCGACAACCGCCAGCACTTCGAGCAGGCGGTCTTCGCCTCGGGCCTGTCGGCAGCCTCGGTGGCTTCGGTGCGGCCCGTGGTGCGGGCGCAGTGGCAGGCGCTGTTGCAGGCGCTGGTGCCCCTGCTCGAAGCCCACGTCGAACACGACGGCGCGCTCGACCCGCCCCCGCAAGGCCGCCTGCGCGTGGGCCTCTACACCTACCAGGAAGGGGCCGCGGCCGAGCCGCCCGTCCCACCTCTTGAACCCGTGCGGGCCCGTGCCCGCCGCAAAGGCTGAACCATGAAGCAGACCCCGAACTCCCCGCGCGCCACGGCCCGATGGATGGCCGCCTTGGCAGGCACTGCCGTGGTGCTGGCCGCCGTGCTGGGCGGCTGCGGCGGCGGCGTCGGCAGCGGCGGCACGGGCAGTTTCGCGTCGGGGCCCGTGCAGGGCTTCGGCTCGGTCATCGTCAACGGCGTGCGCTTCGACGACAGCACGGCGGCGGTGGAAGACGCCGACGGCACGCGACGCAGCCGCGACGACCTGCGCCTGGGCATGAGCGTGGAGATCGAGAGCTCGGCCATTGCCACCGGCAGCAGCGGGCCGGCCGCGACCGCCAGCCGCATCCGCTACGAGCCTGAACTGGTGGGCCCGGTGGGGCTGGTGGACGCCGCCGGCAGTGCCTTCACGCTGCTCGGCCAGCGCGTGACGGTGGACGCCGCCACCGTCTTCGACGATGCGCTGGCCGGTGGCGTGGCCGCCCTGGCCACCGGCCGCAGCGTGGCCGTGCACGGCGCCTGGGACGCGGCTGCCGAGCGCTACCGCGCCACCCGGGTGGAGGTGGCCGCCAGCGCCGCGCCGCTGCGCCTGCGCGGCCTGCTGGCCGCCGTGGACAGCGCGGCGCAGACGCTGCGCATCGGCACCACGAGCTACAGCTATGCCGGCGCCAGTGGCGTGCCGGCCGGCCTGGCCGCCGGCCAGGTGGTGCGCCTGCGCCTGGCGGCCGCCACCAACCCGGTGCGCTGGACGGTGCTTTCCTTCGGCGAGACGCAGCGCACGCTGCCCGATGGCGAAGAGGCCAAGCTCAAGGGACTGATCACGGGCCTGGTGCCGGTGCAGGGGGGTGCGGCGCTCACCGCGATCCGCGTCAACGGCCAGCCGGTGGACCTGAGCACTGCGCAGATTCCCGACGGCCGCAACGCGCTGGTGCTGGGCGCGCGCGTGGAAGTGGAAGGCCGCGTGCAGGGCGGCCAGTTGCGCGCCACCAGCGTGCAGGTGCGCAGCGACCGGCAGGAAGAAGAGCGCGGTTTCGAGGTGACCGGGGCCATCGTCGCAGTGGACAGCACAGCCGGCACGCTGCAGGTGCGCGGCGTCACGGTGAGCACGCGGCGCAGCGACCTGCGCATCGACAACGGCACGCTGGCCGACCTGCGGGTGGGCCGCACGGTGGAAGTGCAGGGCGTGCTGGGCAGCGACCGCCGCACGCTGGAGGCCACGCGCATCCGGCTGCGCTGACGCCTGACGTGGAAGGCCGGAAGGCTCAGCCGGCGGCAAGTCGCCGCTGGTGCCGTTCCACCTGCGCCTGCACCTGCACCGGCGCGGTGCCGCCCAGCACACGGCGCGCGTTGAGGGAGCCGCGCAGCGTCAGCACTTCGGCCACATCGGCCGTCACGGCCGGGTTCAAGGCCTGCAACTCGGCCAGCGGCAGCTCGGCCAGATCGATGCCGCGCGCGATGGCGCTCTTCACGGCGTGCGCCACCACCTCGTGCGCATCGCGGAAGGGCAGGCCCTTCTTCACCAGGTAGTCGGCGAGGTCGGTGGCGGTGGCGTAGCCCTTGAGCGCAGCGCGCTCCATCGCCTCTTTCTTCACCGTGATGCCACCCACCATCTCGGCCATGATGCGCAGCGTGTCGGCCAGCGTGTCCACGGTGTCGAAGAGCGGCTCCTTGTCTTCCTGGTTGTCCTTGTTGTAGGTCAGCGGCTGGCCCTTCATCAGCGTGATGAGCGCCATCAGGTGCCCCACCACGCGGCCGCTCTTTCCGCGAGCCAGTTCGGCCACGTCGGGGTTGCGCTTCTGCGGCATGATGGAAGAGCCGGTGCAGTAGCGGTCGGCCAGGTCGATGAAGCCGAAGTTCTGGCTCATCCACAGCACGATCTCTTCGGCCAGCCGCGAAACGTGCACCATGCAGATGCTGGCCGCGGCGGTGAACTCCATCGCGAAATCACGGTCGCTCACGGCGTCGAGGCTGTTCTGGCAGACGCCGTCGAAGCCCAGCGTCCGGGCCACGCGCTCGCGGTCCAGCGGGTAGCTGGTGCCCGCCAGCGCGGCGGCGCCCAGGGGCAGCACGTTCACGCGCTTCCTCACATCGGCCAGGCGTTCGGCATCACGCGCGAACATCTCCACATAGGCCAGCAGGTGGTGCGCAAAACTCACCGGCTGTGCCACCTGCATGTGCGTGTAGCCGGGCATCACGGTCTCGGTGTGCTGCGCGGCCAGTTCCACCAGTGCGGCCTGCATCGCGGCCATCAGCTGCACCAGCTTGTCGATCTCGCCGCGCAGCCACAGGCGCACGTCGGTGGCCACCTGGTCGTTGCGGCTGCGGCCGGTGTGCAGGCGCTTGCCGGCATCGCCCACCAGCGCGGTGAGGCGGGCCTCGATGTTCAGGTGCACGTCTTCCAGCGCCAGCTTCCATTCGAAGCGGCCTTCCTCGATCTCTGCGCGGATCTGCGCCATGCCGCGCTGGATGTCGGCCAGGTCGTGCGCGCCGATGATGTGCTGCGCCGCCAGCATCTCGGCATGCGCCAGGCTGCCGGCGATGTCGGCCTGCCACAGGCGCTTGTCGAAGTTCACGCTGGCGGTGTAGCGCTGCACCAGCTCGCTCATCGGTTCGCTGAACAGGGCCGACCAGGCCTGGTGCTTGTTGGCCAGGGGGTCGGCGGAAGGTTGCTGGGCGGGCTGGTTCGACATGGGGTGCAGGGAGCTGGGGTGGGCGCCGTCAGGGCCGCGGCACAGGGGCGGCGGCGGGCACACTCCGTATTATCCGGCCGCCCCCTCGATGAGCCCTCCACCGCCTTCACCGCCCGCACCGCCGTCAGCGGCGCCGTCCACGCGCAGCACCGGCTTCGCGCAGAGCCGCTTCGACCCCTTGGCTGACGAGCGCAGCCGCGTGATGGCCATCACGGCCGCGAGTTTCGATGTCTGCCATCCGGCGCTGGCCCTGCGGGCCGTGGTGCTGGTGCAGGCGGTGCTGGCCGTGCTGGCCTTGGCCACGGCCAGCAGTGCGGCCGAATGGGGCACGCGCCAGGCCGTGCTGGCCTTTGCTGGCGTGGCCGGCAGCCTGCTGTGGCTGGTGGGCCTCTGCGCGCTGAAGCGGCCGCTGATGGCGCTGCCCAGCCTGCCGCGCGCGGTGCTGGTGCTGGGCCTGGGCGCGGTGGCGGCGGGGCTGGCCTGGTGGCCGCTGCTGTGGGCCGGGCTGGGCGGCGAGTTGCACGCCTTGCGCGTGGCCGCCGTGGGCCTGGGCGGCGTGTGTTTCGCGGCGATGCTGTGGGCCTGGCTCGATTTGCGCGCCCGCATCTGGCACCCGGCCGACGCCAGCGCGCGCCTGGCCGAACTGCAGAGCCGCATCCGCCCGCACTTCCTCTTCAACGCCTTGAACACCGCGCTTGCGCTGGTGCGCGTGGACCCGGCCCGCGCCGAGGCCGTGCTGGAAGACCTGAGCGAGCTCTTCCGCGCCGCGCTGGCCGAGGTGGGCGCCACCGTCACGCTGGAGGAAGAGATGGCGCTGGCGCGGCACTACCTGGCCATCGAGCAGGTGCGCTTCGGCCACCGGCTCGACGTGCAGTGGGAGGTCGACCCGCGCGTGCACGCCGCGCGCGTGCCTTCGCTGGTGCTGCAGCCGCTGGTGGAGAACGCCGTGCGTCACGGCATCGAGCCCGCCGCCGGCGGCGGGCGTGTGACGGTGCGTGCCGCCGTGCAGCGCGGGCAGGCGGTGGTGACGGTGATCAACACCCTCGGCCCGGAGCCTGGCATGCCCGGCCACGGCATGGCGCTGCACAACGTGCGCGAGCGCCTGCGCCTGCTGCACGACGTGGGCGCGCAGTGCGACGTGTGGCGCGAGCCTGCGGCGGCCGGCAGCGGCCTGCCCGACCTGTTCCACGCCCGCATCGTGCTGCCCTTGCCTTGAAGGGGAGACGCTGACGCCATGAACGTGCTCATCGTCGACGACGAAGACCTCGCCCGGCTGCGCCTGCGCGCGCTGCTGCAGGCGCTGCCGGAGTTCGATGTCAACGTGGTGGGTGAGGCCGGTGACGCCGCGCAGGCGCTGGCGCAGCTGAACACCCACATGGTGGACGCCGTGCTGCTGGACATCCGCATGCCCGGCCTCACGCCGCACGAGGGCCTGCACCTGGCCGCGCGGCTGCGCGCGATGCCGCAGCCGCCGGCGGTCATCTTCGTCAGCGCGCACGCCGAGCATGCGCTCAAGGCCTTCGAGCTGGAGGCGGTGGACTACCTCACCAAGCCCGTGCGCACCGAGCGCCTGCGCAACGCGCTGCAGCGCGTGCAGCAGCGCCTGCAGCCGCTCAGCACGATGCAGGCCGTGCTGCAGGAAGCCCCGGCCCTGGTGGTGAGCGACCGCGGCCGCGTGCTGCGCCTGCCGCTGCCCGAGGTGCTGGTGCTCAAGGCCGGGCAGAAGTACGTGACGCTGCGCACGCCGGGGCACGAGTACGTGCTGGACGACTCGCTGTCGGAACTGGAGCAGCGCCTGGCCGCACTGGGCGGCAATCACCTGCGCATCCACCGCAACGCGCTGGTGGCGCGCCACGCCATCCGCGAACTGGCGCTGCGAGAAGGCGGCGAGCCCGGCGAAGAAAGCGGTGACGAAGCGGGCGGCTGGGCCGTGCGCGTGGCACCGCTGGACGAGTGGCTGTCGGTCTCGCGGCGGCAGTTGGCGGCGGTGCGGGCGGCTTTGGCGGGTAGGGCGTGAACGGCGGCTTCGACGATCCTGCGGTCGCGCGGCAGCGGCAGCGTGTGGGCTTGTGGGCTCTGGGGGCCAAGGCGCTGTTGCTGGCAGTCCTGGGGGGATCATGGTGGTGGTGGGAGCAGCGTGGGCCGGACCACGAGGCCGCGAATGAGCGGCCGTCTGCCGTGCGCTCCCTTGGCCCTGCCGGTGCCGTGCCGTCCTCCGCAGCAGCCCCTGCAGGTTCCGACGCCCCACCCGGCGCAGCGGGCCCTGCCTCAGCACCCACGGCGTTGGCCGTTGCTGGTGCAGCGCCGGGTCCGGAGGCACGTGCCTCAGGGCCCAGCACTTCGTCCGGCCTGGCCGAACTGTGCGGCGTGGGCCAGATCTCTCGGGGCGCCGAGCCGCCGCACCTCTTCCAGCACGCGGTACAAGCCGCGTGGCCGCGTGTGCTGGCTGCCCTCGCGCAAGATCCGGCCGAGCGCGCGCGTGCAGCGGCGCTGGTGCTTCGTTTTGAGCTTCGCCACTTCGACGCACAGACCCGCGGGCAGCCTCTGCCCGCCGCCGAGGACCCGCGCTCGGCGCTGGCGGCCTTGGCCCTGAGCAGCCCCGACCCGGCTGTGTTCTGGTGGGCGTGGTCGACTTGCCAGATCGCGGCCTCGCCGGCGGCGTGTCAGCATCTCTCGCCGGCTGGCTGGATGGAGCGCGCGCCTGAGGAATTCATCTCCGACGCGGCACATTGGCTGTTGTGGGCCGGTGCGGAGCCTGCGCAGGCCGAGCGTGCAGTTGCGGGCATGCAACTGTCATCGCGATTCAGCCCAGCCCCACCCGTGACACCGTGGGTGGCATCGGTGCTGCCTGCCGATCTGCCGCCGTATCTGCATGTGCTCCTGCTGCTGCAGGCCCACGGGTTGGACGTCGCGCGTGACGGGGCCCTGAACCAAGGGCTAGCCGTCATCACAAAGCACTGCCGTTCGCCCGGGCTCGACAGAATCGGCGCTCTCCATTGCCGTGCCGCCGCGGAAACGCTTGAAAGGCGCTCACCCAGCCTGCTCGGCCTGGCGCTGTCGCGCCGTATCGGCGAGGTACACGGATGGCCGAAGCAGCGCCAGGACGCGGTGCACGAGAGCGTCCAAACCTTGACTCTGGCTGCCGGGCAGGTGCTGCCAGCTCATGCAGACCCCCTGGCTTGCGCAAATGTGGAGCGCACGCGGAAGCAACTCCTTGATCTGGCGGTTCACGGCGAGGTGGCTGCCTTCCGTCGGCTGGCGGCCCCTGCTGACAAGGCAAGGGCCGGACCGCGTTGAACGGGCTCAGGTGTGGCGCCGGCGCCGCGCCGCGCCCACCGCCACGCCGATGCCCGCCAGCATCAAGGCCCAGGTCCCCGGCTCGGGCACGGCCGAGACGGTCAGCCCCGTCAGCGTGCCGTTGAACTCCCCCACCATCGTGGCCGCGCCCGTCATCAGGTTGATGCCGTAAAGCCCCGTGCCTAGCGTGCCGCCGTCGCGGTTCAGCGCCGCGTAGGCCATGCCGTTGGCCAGGATCTCGAAGCCGTTGGCGTTCAGCACGTCCAGGCCCAGTGCGCCGACGGTGGTGATGGTCGGGTTGTTGAAACCGCTGGCGGCGAAGGCCAGGGTGTCGGTGGCACCGTTGATGTAGTACAGGCCCGTGGTGGTGGGGGCGCCCGCCGGGTTGCTGTTGGTGTAGGCCACGCCGCTGTGGCCGCTGGCGATGGGCGTGGCCGTGGTCACGGCGCCGGAGACGGCGTTGATCGCGAAGTTGCCACCCATCGAGCCCACCACGCGCAGCGAGGTGGCGCCGGCGAAATCGGCCACGGGGTTGAAGTCCAGGCCCCAGCCCTGCGCGCCGTTGACCACGGTGGTGGACAGGGCCGCCACGAAGGTGGCCGCGCCCGTGCTCTCGTTCAGCGTGTAGAGGCGGTTGCTGAGCGTCAGGCCGTAGATCGTGTTGTTGCTCGGGCGCAGGTCGATGCCGACGAAGCGGTCGCCGGCGTCCAGGCCGGTGATGGCGGTGCGCGTGGCCATGCCGGGGTTGGCGGCGTCGAAGCGCGCGATCTCGTTGGCGCTGGTGATGCCGACGAGCATCTGCGCCTGGGCGCTGGCGGCCAGGCAGGCCAGCGCGGCAGCGCTCAGCAGGCGGGTGCGGGTTTGCATGAAGGTGACTCCTGAAGGTTGCTGTGGCGCCGGCAACGCGGCCCGCACACGGGCCCACGCCACCGACCCTCAGCCCTACGCACCCCAGGCCGCGGCGGATGCGCCGCCGCCCCGTCTAGCCAGCCTGCCCCCCGCAAACGCGGGAGTCTCAGCCCGTGTTGCGCAGCCCCGCGGCAATGCCGTTGATGCTGAGGTGGATGCCGCGCTGCAGCCGCTCCACCCCTTCCTGCCCCTCGCGCCGCGTGCGGTAGCGGCGCATCAGCTCCACCTGCAGGTGGTTCAGCGGGTCCAGGTAGGGGAAGCGGTGCGCGATGCTGCGCGCCAGCGCCGGGTTGCCTTGCAGCGGCTGCTGCTGGCCGGTGATGAGCGTCAGCGCCTCGCTCGCACGCTGCCACTCGGCCTTCAGCAGGCCGAAGATGCGCTTGGCCACCTTCTTGTCTTCCACCAGCTCCACGTAGCGGGCGGCGATGCGCAGGTCGCTCTTGGCCAGCACCATGTCCAGGTTGCTCAGCAGCGTGCGGAAGAAGGGCCACTGCTTGTGCATGCGCTGCAGCAGCGCGGCGCGTTCGGCGCGGTCGCCCTGGGCCAGGAAGGCCTCGATGGCGCTGCCGAAGCCGCACCAGCCTGGCAGCGCCATGCGGCACTGGCCCCAGCTGAAGCTCCAGGGGATGGCGCGCAGGTCTTCGATGGCGCGCGTGGCCTTGCGGCTGGCCGGGCGGCTGCCGATATTCAACTCGGCGATCTCGCGGATGGGCGTGGCGGCAAAGAAGTAGTCGGTGAAGCCCGGCGTGCCGTAGACCAGCTGGCGGTAGGCCTGGAAACTGGCTTCGCTGATCTCGGCCGCGGCGTCCAGGAAGGCCTTGGGCGCCGGCTTGGTCGGGTGCAGCATCGTCGCCTCCAGGGTGGCGGCCACCAGGGTTTCCAGGTTGCGGCGGCCGATCTCGGGGTTGGCGTACTTGCTGGCGATCACCTCGCCCTGCTCGGTGAGGCGGATCTGCCCGTTCACCGTGCCCGGCGGCTGCGCCAGGATGGCCTGGTAGCTGGGCCCGCCGCCGCGGCCCACCGTGCCGCCGCGGCCGTGGAAGAGGCGCAGCGTGATGGGCCTGCTGCCGGCGTGCGCGGCGTTCAGCTCGGCGAACAGCGCGGCCAGCGCCGTTTCGGCGCGGAACAGCTCCCAGTGGCTGGTGAAGCTGCCGCCGTCCTTGTTGCTGTCGCTGTAGCCCAGCATCACGTCCTGCTCGGCGCCACTGGCCAGCACCAGCGCGTGCACCCCGGGCAGCGCGTAGAACTCGCGCATGATGGGTTCGCTGCGGCGCAGGTCGCCGATGGTCTCGAACAGCGGCACCGTGATCAGCGCTGCCTTGGCGCCCGGCTGGTCCAGCGTGCCCGTGAGCAGGCCGGCCTCCTTCTGCAGCAGCAGCACTTCCAGCAGGTCGCTCACCTCTTCGGTGTGGCTGATGATGCAGTGGCGCAGTGTCTGCGCGCCGTAGCGCGTGAGCGCCTCGCGCGCGGTCTCGAAGATGGCCAGCTCGTCCTGCGTCAAGGGGCTGTAGGCCGTGCCGTGCACGCGCAGCGGGCGGGCGTCGTTCAGCAGCGCCAGCAGGCAGGTGCGGCGCTCGGTCTCGCCCAGCGCGCTGTAGTCGGGTTCGATGCGCGCCACGCGCAGCAGCTCGGCCACCACGGCCTCGTGCTTGTCGCTGCTCTGGCGCAGGTCGAGCGTGGCAAGGTGAAAGCCGAACACCTGCACCGCGCGCATCAGCGGCGCCAGGCGCGGGCCCACCAGGGCCTGCGCGTGGTGGCTGCACAGGCTGCGCTCGATGGTGCGCAGGTCGGCGAGGAAGGCCTCGGGGCCCGGGTAGGGGTTCTGCGGCGCCACGGCATGGCGCAGGGCTTCGGTGCCGGTCAGCGCCTGCAGCGTGGCCGCCAGGCGCGAGTACATGCCGATCAGCGCACGGCGGTAGGGTTCGTCCAGCCGGTGCGGGTTGCTGTCGGGCGAGGCGGCGGCCAGCGCCAGCATCTCGGGCGAAACCGGCGCCAGCGTGCCGCTGATGGAGAGCTCGGCGCCGAGCTCGTGCACCTCGGTCAGGTAAAAACGCAGCGCCACCTCGGCCTGTCGCTTCAGCGCATGGGCCAGCGTGGCGGCGGTCACGTTCGGGTTGCCGTCGCGGTCGCCGCCGATCCAGTGGCCCATGCGCAGGAAGTTGCCCACGGCGTGGCCGGGCAGGGCCCGCTCGACGTCGCGGTACAGCCGCGGAATCTCGCGCAGGAAGGTGGTGCCGTAGTAGCTGAGCGCGTTCTCGATCTCGTCGGCCACCGTCAGCTTGGCGGTGCGCAGCATGCGTGTCTGCCACAGCTGGGTGACGCGGGCGCGCATCAGCGCCTCGTTGTCGGCGCGGCGCTCTTCGGTGGGCAGCTCGTCGCGCTGCTCCAGCAGTTCGGCCACGGCGCGCTCGGCGTCCAGGATGCTCTTGCGCTGCACCTCGGTGGGGTGGGCCGTGAGCACCGGGCTGATGTAGGCGCCATGCAGCGTGGCGGCGATGTCGGCGGCGCGGTGGTCGGCGCGCTGCAGGCGCTCGAAGCTCAGCGCGAGCGAGCCTTCCTGCAGATCGCCGGCCTTCTCGTGCACGCTGCGGCGGCGCACGTGGTGGCGGTCTTCGGCGATGTTGGCCAGGTGGCTGAAGTAGCTGAAGGCGCGGATGACGGTGACGGTCTGGTCGGCGCTCAGGTTCTTCAGCAGCCGGTCGAGCACACGCCCGGCGCTGGCGTCGGCCTTCAGCCGGTAGGCCACGCTGAGCTGGCGCACACGCTCGATGAGTTCGAAAGCGGCCGTGCCTTCCTGCTCGCGGATCACGTCACCCAGGATGCGGCCCAGTAACCGGATGTCTTCCACCAGCGGCTTGTTTTTCGAGGCCGCATCGTCAGAGGGCGTGTTTTTGAACTTTGTGGTGCTGGTCCTGGTGGT
Source organism: Rubrivivax rivuli (assembly GCF_004016505.1). Classification (GTDB taxonomy): domain Bacteria; phylum Pseudomonadota; class Gammaproteobacteria; order Burkholderiales; family Burkholderiaceae_C; genus Rubrivivax; species Rubrivivax rivuli. The sequence goes on from NZ_SACR01000005.1 coordinate 582,518, forward strand.
TTTCACCGGCTTGGTGCGAGCGGGGGCGGGGCGCGGCATCTTGGGCTCCTGAGCTGTAACCGAGTTACCAATTCTCGCGCAATCCGCGTGCCTGCCCGCCTGCCCGCTGCCGCCGGCGGCTGCGGGCAGGGCGCTGGCTATCATCTGGCGCATGAATGCACCCACCGTCATCGCCACGCGCGAAAGCCGCCTGGCCCTCTGGCAGGCCGAACACGTGCGCGACACGCTCATGGCCCGTTTTGGCCTGCCGGTCGAGCTGCTGGGCATGACGACCCGCGGCGACCAGATCCTCGACCGCGCGCTGTCCAAGGTCGGCGGCAAGGGCCTCTTCGTGAAGGAGCTGGAGACGGCACTCGAAGAAGGCCGCGCCCATCTGGCCGTGCATTCGCTGAAGGACGTGCCGATGGAGCTGCCCGAGGGCTTCGCGCTCGCGGCCATCTGGGAACGTGAGGACCCGCGCGACGCCTTCGTCTCCAACCAGTACGACAACGTCGACGCGCTGCCGCAGGGCGCCGTGGTCGGCACGAGCAGCCTGCGCCGCGTGGTGCAGCTGCTGGCGCGCCGACCCGACCTGCAGATCGAGCCGCTGCGCGGCAACCTCGACACCCGCCTGCGCAAGCTCGACGAAGGCGGCTTCCACGCCATCGTGCTGGCCGCCGCCGGCTTGAAGCGCCTGGGTCTGGCCTCGCGCATCCGCGGCACCTTCGACCCCGAGGTGATGATCCCGGCCGCCGGCCAGGGCGCCCTGGGCATCGAGGTGCGCGAGGACAACACCGCGCTGCGCGAACTGCTGGCGCAGACCCTGCACCAGCCCACCTTCCTGGCCTGCCACGCCGAACGCGCGGTGTCGCGTTCGCTCGGCGGCAGCTGCAGCATGCCGCTGGCTGCGCACGCGGTGTGGGAAGGCGACACCCTGCGCATCGACGCCGCGCTGGGCGATGCCAACGAACTCACGCGCCCGCTGCTGCGCACGCGCCTGGCCGCCGTCGTCACCGACGAGGCCGGCGCCCGCGCGCTGGGCAACGAAGCGGCCGCACAGCTGCGCGCCGCCGGCGCCGGCAGCTACCTGCCCGCCGCCTGAGCGCCGCGGCAGCGCCCGCCTGCGGGGCCGAGATGGCACTGCACTGCATCGTCACCCGTCCCGCCGCGCAGGCGGCCGACTGGGTAGCGGCCCTGCACGCCCTCGGGGCGGCGGCGTCTGCGTTGCCGCTGATCGACATCGCCCCGCCCACCGACCCCACACCCGTGCGGGCAGCCTGGGAGCGCTTGCCTTCGCGGGCCCTGGTGATGTTCGTCAGCGCCAACGCCGTGCAGCACTTCTTCGCGCTGGCGCCCGCCGGCGCGGGCTGGCCGGCCGGCGTGCGCGCCGGCTGCACCGGCCCGGGCACGGCCGCGGCCTTGCAGGCCGCCGGCGTGCCAGCGGCGGCGGTGGTGCAGCCGGCCCCGGGCGCCGGCCTGGACTCTGAAGGCCTGTGGGCACAGCTCGAGGCCGAGCCCTGGGCCGGCCGGCAGGTGCTGGTGGTGCGCGGTGAAGAGGGCCGCGACTGGTTGGCCGACACCTTGCGCGAGCGCGGTGCAGACGTGGCCTTCGTGGCCGCCTACCGGCGCTGCCCGCCGGTGCTGGATGCTGCCGGCCAAGCGCTGCTCGCCAGGGCGCAGGCCGAGCCGGCGGCTCACGGCTGGGTGTTCAGCAGCAGCGAGGCCGTGGCGCACCTGCGTGCGCTGGTGCCCGCGGCGCGCTGGCAGGGCGCCTGTGCGCTGGCCTCGCACCCCCGCATCGCCCAGGCCGCACGCGAGGCAGGCTTTGGCAGGGTCGAACTGCTGCCCGCCCCCACGCCTGCGGCCGTGACTGCCTGGGCACAGAGGTGCGCGCCGATACAATCGGCCTCGCAGTGACACAGCCCTGAAGCAGCCTTTCTGAGCGAGATTTGAGCGAGAACACCGCCCCCTTGCCCGATCCCGCGCCCGCCCTCACGCCGGCCCCGGCCGCCGCCGGGCCCGCGCCTGCAGCGCTGGTGTCGCACCCGCCCGGTCATGGCCGCTGGATCGCTGCCGGTGCCGCTGTCCTTGCCGCCCTGGCCACGGGCGCCACGGTTCTTGCCTGGAACACGCAGCAGCGTGTGAAGTCGCTGGAAGCCGAACTCGTCAAGCGCCAGGCCGACAGTGGCAGCCAAGCCACCGAGGCGCGCACGCTGGCCCGCCAGGCGGAGATCACCGCCCGCGAAGCCGCCGCCAAGCTGGCGCTGCTGGAAGCCCGCGTGGCCGAGACCTCGCTGCAGCGCAGCCAACTCGAAGAACTGATCCAGAGCCTGGCCCGATCGCGCGATGAAAACGTGCTGGCCGATGTCGACGCGGCGCTGCGCGTGGCGCTTCAGCAGTCGGCCATCACCGGCAGCGCCGAGCCACTGGTCGTCACGCTCAAGCAGGCCGACGAGCGCTTGGCGCGTTTCAACCAGCCGCGCCTGGAGCGAGTGCGCCGCGCGCTGGCCCAGGACCTGGAGCGCACGCGCAGCGCGGGCGTCACCGACATCACCGTGCTCACCATCCGGCTGGACGAGGTGATCCGGCAGGTGGACGAACTGCCGCTGGTGTCGGCCCCCGAGCGGCGCGCCGCTGCGCGCAGCGCCGAAGCGGCCGCCACGGCCGCGGCCGTGCCGGCTTCGGCGGCCAGCGGTTCGGGCCTGGGAGGCCTGATCGGGCAGCGCTGGGCCAGCGTCGCCTCGGTGTTCTGGCAGGAGGTGAAGAGCCTCGTGCGCGTGACCCGCATCGACCAGCCCGAGGCGATGCTGGTGGCCCCCGAGCAGGCCTTCTTCCTGCGAGAGAACCTCAAGCTGCGGCTGCTGAATGCACGCCTGGCCTTGCTTTCGCGCCAGTTCGACACCGCGCAGAGCGACCTGCGCGAGGCGCAGCGCGCACTCGAGACCTATTTCGACCGGGAGCACCGCCGCGTGGTGGCCGCCAGCGAACTGGTGCGCGGCGTCACGGGCCAGGCGCGCCTGGTCACCGTGCCCCGGCCTGACGCCACGCTGGCTGCCATCGCCACGGCCTCGGCCGGGCGCTGAGCCGGTGTGCCGGCGCTGCACTGCTCCTGACACGCCGAAGCCATGCGCAGCGTCATCGTCCTCGTCCTGATCTTCGTGGTGGCCGTGGTGGCGGCCACCACGCTGGGCAGCAACGACGGCCTGGTCAGCATCTACTGGGCCGGCTGGCGCAGCGATTTTTCGCTCAACCTGTTCGTCATCGTGCTGCTGGGCGCCTGCGCGGTGCTGATGGCCTCGGTGCAGGCCCTGGGCGCGCTGGTCAGCCTGCCGCGGCGTGCCGGCGAGTGGCGGGCGCTGCGCCGCGAGCGCGCGGCCCAGGCGGCGTTGCGAGAGGCGCTGGTGGAGTACTTCGGTGCCCGTTATGGCCGTGCACGCAAGGCCGCCGAGCGCGCGCTGCTCATTGCCGACGACACGCCGGCGCTCTCGGCCGATGCCGAGTTCCTGGTGCTGGCGCAGCTGCTGGCAGCCGGCAGCCTGCACCGCCTGCAAGATCGCAGCCGGCGTGACGAGACGCTGCGCCGCGCGCTCAAGACCGCGCGCGGCGGCAAGGCCCTGCGCACGGGTGGGCGCAATGCCGAAGAGGCTGCGCGGCTGCTGGCCGCCGAATGGGCGCTGGACGACCGCGACGCCCCGCGCGCGCTGGAGTCGCTCGAAGCCCTGGCGCCGGGCGTGGGCCGGCGCACCCACGCGCTGCGCCTGAAACTGCAGGCCCTGCGCATGGCGCGCCAGCCGCTGGCCGCGTTGCAGACCGCGCGCCTGCTCGCCAACCACCAGGCCTTCTCGCCCGTGGTCGCGCAGAGCCTGCTGCGTTCACTGGCCGGCGAGACGCTGGAAGGGGCGCACGACGCGCAGCAGTTGCGCCGCCTGTGGGGCCAGTTCGACACCGCCGACCGTCGCGATCCCGCAGTGAGCGCACGCGCCGCCCTGCGCGCCGTGCAGTTGGAGGCGGCGGACGATGCGCGCCTGTGGCTCAAGCCCTTCTGGGAGCGGCTGTCGGAGCTCTCTCGCGAAGACCGCGAGCTGGTGGCGCTGGCGCTCATCGAGGCGCGCCGCGGCATCGGCAGCGACTGGCTGCCTCGCCTGGAAGCCGCCGCCCAGGCCTACGCCCATGAAGGCGCGGTGGTGGCCGCCGTCGGCATGGTCTTCGCCGAGCGCCAGCTTTGGGGCAAGGCACGCCGCCTGCTGGAGCAGGCCGCAGCGGCACCGGGTCTGTCGGCTGCCACGCGTCGCACGGCCTGGCGCGAACTGGCCGCCCTGGCGCGCCAGGAGGGCGACGAGAGCCGCGCGGTGCAGTGCGAGCGCGCCGCTGCGCTGCTCGATTGAGCGCTGCAGCATTTTTGTGTCCAGGCCTGGCAGGCCTTGAGAGATTTTCAGAACGCGTGCTATACTGCAAGGCTTGATGCGGCTGTAGCTCAGCTGGATAGAGTACTTGGCTACGAACCAAGGGGTCGTGGGTTCGATTCCTGCCAGCCGCACCAAAAATTGACGAGGGTTAGCACGCCAGGCGTGCTAACCCTTTTGTCTTGATGGCGGGTGCTCCCGGCTCTCGTTGCAGGCCGGCGGGGTGAGAAGCCAGCCCGGCTCGCCGCCGACGTTTCGGACCACAGGGTTCCTGACCATGACCGTTTTCTACTGGGTGATGGGTGTGCTCATCGTGGGCACGCTGGTGCCTTCGGTGCTCTACATGGGGCTCTATGCCGCCACCGGCGAAGACGCCTGCCTGCGCCGTGCGCAGGCGCTGTGGAACATCTCGCGCGTGTTCGCCCTACTCGGCTTCAACCTGCTCGTCTGGGGCCACGTCGTCTACGGGCTGTGGCAGATCTGGTCGTGAGCGGCAACTGCCGCTCCGGCCCGATCATGCGCTGAAGATCTCGCCCTCGCGCCGCTGCAGCACGCCCGCCTTGCACAGGTCTTCCACCAGCGTCTGCCCGTAGGCGGCCAGGCTGCCCCCCGGTGCGCCCAGCCGCTCCCACACCTGGCCGTAGAGCGGCGCCGCCAGCAGCCACGTCTGCAGGGCGTGCAAGGGCTCGTGGCCGACCTCCATCACGTGGAAACTGATCAGGGCCTTCATCGCGTGGCGTGCATGCCGCTGCGGGTCGGCGCGGAAGGCCGCCAGGCGCTGGCGCGCCCGGACCAGCGCGCCCTGCACATCGCTGAAGGCCGCCCCATGCCCGGGGAGGGCCCTGCGCGCGCCGAGTGATTCGATCAGGTCCAGCGTGGCTGCCACCTCGTCGAAGGCTGCGGCGCCGTCCAGCTCGGGGAAGACGATGCCGAAGCCGTGCTCCCACAGGGCATCGGCGGTGATGACGATGCCGTCCTGGTCGTCGAAGAAGATCAGCGAGTGCGGGTCGTGCCCGGGCGCGGCCAGCGCCTTCCAGGTGCGACCCGCCACGCGCAAGCTGTCGCCTGGCCGCATGCGGCCATCGGGCACGAAAGGCTCGCAGCGCTGGCCGGTGGCGCGGTAACTGAGGCGGCTTTCATCCCAGGCCTGCACCGCGTCCCAGTCGCCCGGGGGCATGTGCAGGGTGCAGCCGAAGTGACGCTGCACGGCGGCGTTGCCGCCGCAGTGATCGGAGTGCAGGTGGGTGTTCACCAGGGCGCGTAACGCTTCGCCTTGCAACGCGTGCTGTACCAGCGCCACGGTTTGTCCAGCATGCACGCAGTGGCCCGCGTCGATCAGCACGGCGCCTTCGCCCGCACCGTGCAGCAGGATGCTGTTGGAAGACAGCCAGCCGCGCTCCAGCAGCGTGACGCCGGGCATCTCGGAAGGGGGTGTCGCGGGCACGGCGGGCGGCAAGGGTGGTGGGCTGGCGGGCCCGCGCATTCTCGGCCAGACCCGACGTCTGGTGGCGCGCAGGCGTGCTGGCCGCCGAAATGCACGGTGAAAGCCCGTTTCGTCCGCGCTTGGCGCCGCGGCCCAGCGCCCTATGGTGCAGACACCGAGCCTGCCTCAGTCCGTCTTGCCGGAGCGTGCCATGTCCCACCTCGCCAGCCCGTCCGCCTTCGCCGACACCGAACTGCTGCCCCCGCCCGCCTTCGCAGCGGCCCGGCCCGCAGAAGGGGGCACGGGCACGGCGCCGAGTGCGGGCGCCGAGGCGCAGGCGCGTCGCGCCGCACTGGCCATCGCCGTGGTGCCGCCCGCGGTGTTGCTGGGGCTGCTGGCGGTGGTGGCGGGGCTGATCGAACCGGCCACCGGCATGGCCTTGTTCGCCACCGGCATGGCCTGGCTGGTCTACGAGATGCACCGCTACCTGCGGCGCGTGGAGGCCGAACTCGAAACCGCCCTGCAGCCCGGCCCCTGGGGCTGAGCCCGCGCCCGGCGCGCTGCGCCACGCGGGCCCCAGCCAGCGCTCATTTGCGCGAGTTGTCCAAGGAGGGCGGCGGGGTGTAGCCGAGCTCCCGTGCGCGCGCCTCGAACTGCGCCGCCAGCAGCGGCTGCCCGACGCGGCGGTAGTGCAGCGCCAGCTCGTAGCTGGCGATACCGTTGCCCAGCGCCGCCGCGAACTGCAGCCAGCCTTCGTAGCGGCTTGCATCGAAGCGTTGACCGTCGCGTCCATAGGCGCGGGCCAGGCGGGCGGCCGCGTCCTTGTCGCCGCGACCGGCCTTCACCAGTTCGGCCTCGGGCACCTCGGGCCCTGGCTGGAAGGCGGTGCGGAAGAGGCGCACGTCGCGCCTGCGCAGGATGGCCGCCGCTTCGTTGGCTCCGGCGCGTGCCACCTCGGCACTGCCGGCCAGGCGGCTGCCCGGGTGGTTCTTGAGGAACTCGGCGGCCAGCCGTGCGATCTCGGCCGGCCACACGGCCGCCTCGAGCTGGGCCCAGTCGGCGGCTTCGTCTCGGCTGGCAAAGCGAGCGGGTGCCGGTGCGCTGGTGGCGACGGCCTCGGGCGGTGGCAGCGGCGCCAGGCGGCGCGAGATCTGCGTGTTCTCGGCAATGAAGGGAAACTGCGCGAACTGGCGCAGCAGCGGCACCGGGTGGTTGAGCATGACGTTCTGCACGTCCAGCTTCACCAGGCGGAACAGGTCGGAAAAACTGATCTCGTCGGAAGCGTTCTCCAGCAGCTTCACGAGCGAGGCCGTGTAGAAGGTGTTGCGCGTGTCGTCGGCCGGTGCGATGGCGGGTTTGCCGGCCCCGGTGGCGAAGGCGATCAGGCAGCCGCGTGGCGCTTCCACCTGGTTCAGACCGTCGCCGCCGGCCACGTCGCGCAAGGAGGTGCGGCAGGCGTCGATGATCGCGATCGTCAGTCCGTTGGGGCGCTGGGGCAGTTCGCCGATCACGTCACGCGTGAGCGTCATGCTGCCGCGTGCCAGGGCCTCGGGCCGGGCCTTGGGGCTGATGCGCGCCGAAACCAGCAGGTTCTCGGCGTCGACCTGTGCGCCGTGGCCCGAGAAGTAGAACAGCACCGTGGCGTCTGGCGGTGCCGCGCGCACCTTGGCGGCAAAAGCGGCCGTGGCAGCGCGCGCGGAGGCCAGATCGAGGTCGAGCCCCTGCGTGACCTCGAAGCCGCGCCGCTCCAGCACGGCACGCAGATCGCGCACGTTCTTGTGGATGGGCGGCAGGTCTTCGCCCTCGGGGTAGTCGCGGTTGCCGATCAGCAGCGCCATGCGCGGCGGCTCACCGCTGCGCACGGGGGCCGGGGCCTGCGCCAGCGCGGGCGCGCTGAAGGCCGCGCCCTGCGTGGCTGCAGCCACCGCGCCGGCCCATTGCAGCCAGCGGCGCCGCGCCAGGGCCGGGTCACGGGCGGCCAGGGGCAGGGAAGGCAACGGTGCTTTGTTCTTCATGCGGCGGGCTCGGGCTCGTCTCTCGATCAGTCAGTTGGCAGGGCCGCACAGCAGTGCCCCGGCCGCAGGTGCGCAGCCGCTGGGCACGCGCAAGCCCTCGGTGCCCTGGGTGGCCGCAGGGGCCGGGCCCACTTCGGCGATCACGCCGGCCCGCAGGCGCACGGCCACGTTCTCGGTGCGCACCGCGTCGTCGAAGCCGGCCTTGCGGGCGCCTTCGGACACCGCCACCGTGGCCGAGATCGAGTTCTCCACCTGCGGCGTGGTGGGCAGCACGCCGTTGTAGAAGACCGGGATCTGCGCCTGGTTGCCGGCACCGTCGAAGAAGAAGCGGTAACCGCCGGAGGGGTTGACCACCGGGCCGCGCAGCAGCACCGCGGTGGCCCCGCGCGCACCGTTGCGCGGCAGCACGGTCACGAAGCCGGCGTCCAGCGGCAGCGTGCGGTTGCCGTAGGCTCGGCTGCCCACGTCGACGCGCAGGCCGCCCTCGTTGCCCGGTGCGCCGAAGGGGAAGCTCAGTTCGAAGGCAGCCGGCGTGAGTTCGAGCGTCAGCGCCGGCAGCGAGGTGACCGTGCCGGCCGTGCTGTCGAAGGGCAGGCGCGCCACGATGGTGGCGGCGTTGCCCACCGTGCTCAGCCGGTCGGCACGCAGGCTCACCACATCGGCCAGCACGCCGTCGCCGCCGATGTTCACCGTGCCGCCCTCGATGCGAACGCGGCTCTGCACCGCGTAGTTGGCGGTCACGCCGTTGAAGCTGAGCGCGGTGCTGTTGGCCGACCAGGGCGAGTTCAGCGCGCCGCTCAGCACCGAGAGCTCGCCGAGGAAGCTGTTGGCCGCCTGCAGCAACTGCACCGAGCCACCGTTGGGGGCCAGCACGCGCAAGCTCGCGCCGGAAGCGACGCTGATGCGGCTGCCGGTCTCGGCCGACACCGCGTCGGCCGCGAAGGCGATGGGCAGCGACGTGGCCTGGCGGTTGGCCAGCTCTTCGCCCGGGGCCAGCACCGCCAGCGGTGCCGCTGCCACCAGCGACAGCGTGCCGCCTGACACGGTGGTCACGCCGGTCAGCGACAAGGCGCCGCTGTCGATGCGCCCGCCGTCGGCCGCGTTCACGGTGCCCAGCACCAGGCTGCGGGGCACGTTGCCCTCGGTGCCGCTGGACAGCGTCAGCGCCCCGCGCGCGTCGATGGACACCGTGCCGCCGAAACGGTTGCCGGCGTTCGGCGCCTCGATGCGCTGCCCGCTCAGGCGCAGGGCTGCCGGCGCGCTGACGGCGCCGCGCAGCAGCAGGTCGCCGGTGGTGACGAGTTCGCTGCCCAGCGCCACGCTGCCATCGGCCTCCACCGTGCGCACGGCTTCGCGCCCGCCCAGCGCCAGCCGGCCTGCGGCCAGCACGCGCAGGTCGCTGCCGTCGGGCAACTCGTCGGCGCTGGCGGTGGCGAGTTCTCCACGTGTCACGGTGGTGGCGCCGGTGTAGCTCTTGTTGTTGCCGCTGAAGAGCAAGCGGCCCGTGCCGGCCTGCTCCACCGCGCCGCTGCCGCTGATGGGTTGGGCCAGCGTGTGCGTGTCGCTGCGCGCCAGGCTCAGCAGGCCCGTGAGCTCGAAGGCGCTGGTGGCCAGGCTGCCCGTGCTGCCCCCGTCGCCCACCCGCAAGGTGCCGGCGGCCACGCGTGTGAGGCCGGTGTAGGTGTTCGTGCCCGTGAGCGTGAAGACGCTGCTGCTGCCCTGCTTGACCAGGCCGCCGCTGCCGCTGATGACACCGGCGAAGCTGCTGTCGCCACCCGTGCCGGTGCTGAGCGTGAAGCTGCCCAGGCTCAGGTTGCCGGCGCCGGCCAGGCTGCCGAGGTTCTGGTCGCCGGCAAAGGCGAGAGCCCCGCCGGCGGCCACCTGCACCGCAGGCAGTGCGGGCAGGCGTTGGGCGGCCGCCAGCGCAAGCGTGCCGCTCTCGACGAGCACCGACGACACCGCAGCCGTGCCCGCCAGCGTGCTGTTGCCCCGCGCAACCAGGCTGCCGGCGCCGAAGTTCGCTTCGGCCCGCCCGCCGTCCACCAGGTAGGTGGCGGCCGTCAGCGTGCCGCCGCCGGTGTAGGTGCCCGCCAGCGCGAGGCTGCCGATGGTGTCGGTCGCCGCCAGCACCAGCGTCGCGCCGCTGGCCACGCCGAGGGCCGCGCTGTCGCTCAGGCGGTCGGCGCTGCCCAGCGTGAAGCTGCCGCCATCGATGAACAGGCTGCCGGCACCCGCGCGGCCATCCAGCCGCGTGTTGCCGGTGCTGCGCAGTGTGCCGGTGCCGAGATCGGCCACCACGGTGGCGCCGTCGAGGGTGTAGCTGGCGCCGCTGAGGACGCCACTGCCGTTCAGGGTGCCTGCCAGCGTGAGGCTGGCCGCGGTGTCGTTGCCGGCCAGCGTGAGCGTGGCCCCGCGGGCCACGGCCACGGTGGCGGTGTCGGCCAGGCGATCGGCGCTGCCGAGCACCAGCGTGCCGGCGTCCACCTGCAGCGCCGAGGAGGCGAGCGTGCCCGCGGCCACCAGGGTGCCGGCCTGCACGCGCGTGCTGCCGGTGTAGGCCTGGTTGCCGGCCAGCGTGAAGCTGCTGCTGCCGGTCTTGACGAGTCCGCCGGTGCCGCTGAGCGTCCCGGCGTAGCTGCTGTCGCCGCCACTGCCGGTGCGCAGCGTGAAGCTGCCCAGCGCCACGTTGCCGCCGCCGGTCAGGGTGCCCAAGCCCTGGTCGCCCCCGAACGCGAGGCTCGCGCCTGCGCTGAGGTTGACGGCCGGCAGGGCCGGCAGGCGCTCGGCGCCGGCAAGCGTGAGCGTGCCGTCCAGCACTTCCACCAGGCTGGCGGCCGAGATGCTGTTGAGCACGCTGTCGCCACGGCTGCTGAGGCTGCCGGCGCCCAGTGGCGTGTTCACGGTGCCACCTTCGAGGGCGTAGCGGGTGGCCGTGAGCTGGCCCGTGCCGCCCACCGTGCCACCGGCCAGCGTGAGGCTGGCCACGGTCTCGTCGCCATTGAGTTGCAAGATCGCGAAGCGGTCCACGCGCACGGCGCTGTTGTCGGCCAGGCGTTCTGCCGCGGCCAGGGCCAGCGTGCCGGCCTCCACCCGCGTGCTGCCGCTGTGGCTGTTGCTGCCCCCCAGCGTGAACACCGAGGGGCCCTGCTTGACGAGATCGCCTGTGCCTTCCAACTGGCCGTCGAAGCGGCTGTCGCCGCCCAGGCCGCTGCGCAGCGTGTGGCTGGCCAGGGCCACGCGGCCCGCGCCGGCCAGCGTGCCCAGGCGCTGGTCACCGCCCAGCGCCAGCGTGGCGCCAGTGGCCACGGTGACGGCCGGCAGCGCCACCAGACGGTCGGCCGCGGCCAGGGTGAGCGTGCCGCTGTCCACCTGCACCGTGCTGGCGGCGGTGGTGCTTTCCAGGCGGCTGTTCCCGGTGGACCGCAGGGTGCCGGCGCCCAAGGCGGCGCTGGCGGTGCCGCCGTCGAGCGCGACGGTGGCCGCCGTGAAGGTGCCGCTGCCGCCCAACGTGCCGGCCAGCGTGAGGCTGGCCACGGCGTCGTTGCCGTTCAGCGTGAGGGTGGCGCCGCTGGCCACCGCGACGGTGGCGGTGTCGGCCAGGCGGTCTGCCGCAGTGAGCACCAGCGTGCCGGCGTCGACCTGCAGCGCGGCCGAGGCCAGGCTGCCTTGCACCGTGAGCGTGCCGCCTTCCACCGTGGTGCGCCCGGTGTAGCCCTGCGCCGCGCCCAGCGTGAAGCTGCCGCCACCCTGCTTGACCAGTGCGCCGGTGCCGCTGAGCACGCCAGCGTAGCTGCTGCTGCCCCCGCTGCCGGTGCGCAGCGTGGCGCTGCCCAGCGCGATGTCGCCGCCGCCGGCGAGGGTGCCCAGCGTCTCGTCGCCGGCCAGCCGAAGACTCGTGCCGGGGTTCAGCGTGACGGCCGCCGGGCCAGCCAGGCGTTGCGCGCTGCCCAGGCTGAGGGTGCCGCTGTCCAGCAAGACGCTGTTGGCCAGCAGCGTGCCGTTGAGCGTGCTGCTGCCGGTGCTGCTGAAACTGCCGACGGCCAGTGCAGCGTCGGCGCGCCCGCCCTGGAGCGCGGCGCTCGTGGCCGTGAGGCGGCCGCTGCCGGCCAGCGTGCCGGCCAGGCTGAGTTGCCCGATGGTGTCGTCGCCGGCCATCTGCAGCGTGGCGCCGCTGGCCACGGCCACGGCCGCGCCGTTGGCCAGCCTGTCGGCGGCGCCCAGCGTGAGCGTGCCGCTGTCCACCGCCACGTCGGTGGCGGCGCTGGCGCCCTGCAGGCGGCTGCTGCCGGTGCTGACGAGGCGACCGGTGCCGAGATCGGCGACCACGGTACCGCTGGCCAGCGTGTAGGTGGCGGCGGTGAGCGTTGCGCTGCCCTGCAGCGTGCCGGCCAGCACGAGGCTGGCAACGCGGTCGTTGCCGCCGGGCGCCAGCGTGGCGCCGCTGGCCACCGTCAGCGCGCTGGCATCGGGCAGCACATCGGCCGCTGCCGTGCCCAGCGTGCCGGCCAGCACCTGCGTGCTGCCGGTGTAGGTGTTGGCACCGCCCAGCGTGAAGCTGCCGGGGCCCGTCTTCACGAGGCCGCCCGTGCCGGTGAGCGTGCCGTCGTAGCGGCTGTCGCCGCCGCTGCCGGTGTTGAGCGTGAAGGACGCCAGGTCGACCGCGCCCGCGCCGGCCAGCGTGCCCAGCGTTTCGTCGCCGCCCAGGCGCAGCGAGGCGCCGGCGGCAACGCTGGTGGCCGGGGTGGCGCTCAGACGCCCGGCGCTGGCCAGGGTGAGCGTGCCCCCGTTGACAAGCAGGCTGCCGGCTGCGCTGCGCCCGCTGAGCGTGCTGAGGCCGGTGCTGCCGAGCACCCCGGCGCCCAGGTTAGCCGCCACCGTGGCGCCATCGAGTGCGTAGCTGGCGGCGGTGAGTGTGCCGGCGCCCTGCAGCGTGCCGGCCAGGGCCAGCGCCGCGACGGTGTCGTCGCCGGTCAGGCTCAGGGTGGCGCCGCTGGCCACGCTCAGCTGCGCGGCGTCGGCCAGGCGGTCGGCGGCAGCCAGTGTGAGCGTGCCGCCGAGCACCTGCACCTGCAGCGCCGCGGCGGTGCCGGTGAGGGTGCTGCTGCCACTGCTGAGCAGCGTGCCCGCGCCGAGGTTGGCGTTGACGCTGGCGCCGGCCAGCGTGTAGGTCGTCGCTGTGAGCGTGCCGTTGCCAGCCAGGGTGCCGGCCAGGGCCAGACTGCCGACAGTGTCGCTGCCGCCGAGCGCCAGCGTGGCGCCTGCGGCCACCGTCAGCGCTGCGCCATCGGCCAGGCGGTTGGCGCCGCCCAGGGTGAGCGTGCCGCCGGTCACCTGCACCGTGGTGGCGGCGCTGTTGGCGTTCAGCTGGGTGTTGCCGCTGCTGGTGAGGGCACCGGCGCCCAGCGCCGCCCCGACCGTGGCGCCCGACAGCGCGTAGGTGCTGGCGCTCAATGTGCCGCTGCCCCCCAGCGTGCCGGCCAGCGTGAGGCTGGCCACGCTGTCGTTGCCGCCCAGCGTGAGGGTGGCGCCGCTGGCCACGTCGAGGGCGCTGCCGTCGGGCAGCACATCGGCGGCAGCGGTGAGCAGGCGCCCTGCGAGCACGCGCGTGGCGCCGGTGTAGAGCTGGCTGCCGCCCAGCGTGAAGTTGCCGTTGCCTTGCTTGACGAGGCCACCGCTGCCGCTGAGGGTGCCGCTGTAGGTGCTGTCGCCGGCCCCGCCCGTCGTCAGCACGAAGCTGCCCAGGGTGACATTGCCAGTGCCGGCCAGAGCGCCGAGCGTGTGATCGCCTTGCAGCACCAGGGTGGCGCCGCCGGCCAGCGTGGTGACGGGTGATGCGGTCAGGCGGTTGGCGGCACTCAGGCTCAGCGTGCCGCCGTCGACCGCCAGGGATGTGGCCGCCGAACTGCCGTTCAACTGGCTGCTGCCTGTGCTGCGCAGCGTGCCGGCGCCCAGGTTGGCATCGACGCGACCGCCGTTCAGGTCGACGGTGGCGGCCGTCAGCGTGCCGCTGCCTTCCAGCGTGCCGGCCAGGGCCAGGCTGGCGACGGTGTCGTCGCCGGCCAGCGTGAGCCGGGCGCCGCTGGCGACGTTGAGCGTGGCGGTGTCGGCCAGCCGGTTGGCGCCGTCCAGCACCAGCGTGCCGCCTGCCACCTGCACCATGGCCGAGGCCAGCGTGCCGCCCACGCGCAGCGTGCCCCCTTCCACCCGCGTGGTGCCGGTGTAGGCCTGGGCGCCGTTCAACGTGAAGCTGCTGTTGCCCGCCTTGACGACACCACCGCTGCCGCTGAAGGCACCGCCGAAGACCGAGTCGGCCAGGCCCGCATGGGTGAGCGTCGCGCCGCCCAGGGCCACGTTGCCGCTGCCGGCCACCGAGCCGAAGGTTTCGGCGCCGGCCAAGGTGAGGCCGGCGCCGGTGTTGATGGTGAGCGCGGGGCTGGCGCTGAAGCGGCTGGGTGCGCCCAGCGTGAGCGTGCCGGTGTTGATGGTGACGGTGGCGGCCGCGCTGGTGGCGTTCAGCGTGCTGTTGCCGCTGACCGTGAGATCGCCGGCGCCCAGCGGCGTGTCGTAGGTGCCGCCGGTGAGGGTGTAGGTGCCGGCCGAGAGCGTGCCGGTGCCATCGAGGGTGCCCGACAGCGCCAGCAGGCGCACGGTGTCGTCGCCGTTCAAGCGCAGCGTGGCGCCCCCGACCACCGTGACGGCGGCGTTGTCCGACAGCCGGTTGGCCGCGCCCAGGGTGAGCGTGCCCCCGTTGACGTTGACGGTGTCGGCGGCGGAGGTTCCCGCGAGCGTGGCGTTGCCGGTGCTCGTCAAGGTGCCGGCCCCCAGGTTGGCCAGGGCCGTGGCGCCAGCTTGCAGGGTGTAGGTGGTGGCGGCGAGCGTGCGCCCGGCGCTGCCCAGCGTGCCGGCCAGCGTGAGCGTGCCCACGGTCTCGGTGCCGCCCAGCAGCAGGCTGCTGCCGCCGGCCACGGTGAGTGCGGCGGTGTCGGCCAGGCGCTCGGCAACAGCCAGCGTGAAGACGCCGCCTTCGACGTTCACCACCGCGTTGGCGGCGGTGCCGCTGAGCGTGGCGTTGCCCGTCACGCGCAGCGTGGTGCCGGCCAGGTTGGCGTCCACGCTGGCACCGGTCTGCAGCGTGGTGGTGGTGGCCGTGAGTGTCTGTGTGCTGCCGGCCAGCGTGCCGGCCAGGGCCAGCGTGGCCACGGTGTCGTTGCCGGCCAGGGCCAGCGTCGCGCCACTGGCCACGCTGACCGCGGCGTTGTCTGCCAGCCGGTCGGCGCTGCCCAACGAGAGGATGCCGCCGTTGACGTTGACCGTGCCCGCACCGGCGGCGCCGCCCAGGCTGCTGTTGCCGGCGACGTTGAGCACACCGGCGCCCAGGTCGGCGCCCGCCAGCGTGGCCGAGCCTGCGGCCAGCGCGTAGCTGGCGGCGGTCAGTGCGCCGGTGCCTGCCAGCGTGCCGCTCAAGGCCAGGCTGCCGACCGTGTCGGCGCCCCCCAGCGTGAGCGTGGCGCCGCTGGCCACCGTGACCGCGCTGCCATCGGGCAGGCGGTTGTCGCCCTGCAACACGAGGTTGCCTTGGGCGACCAAGGTGCTGCCACCGTAGGCCTGCGCGCCGGTGAGCGTGTAGCTGCCGGTGCCGGTCTTCACCAGCCCGCCAGTGCCGGTGAGTGAGCCTGCGTAGACGAGGTTGGCGCTGGAGGCGAGGGTGAGGGTGTGGCTGGCGAGGTTGACGGTGCCGGTGCCGAGCACGGCCGCGAGGGTCTGGTTGCCGCCCAGGGCCAGCGTGGCGGGGCCGGCCACCGTGACGCTGGCCGTGGAGGCCAGCCGGCTGGCGCTGGCGAGCGTGAGCGTGCCGCCATCGATCTGCACCGTGGTGGCCGCGGCGGTGCCCTGCAGCGTGGCGTTGCCGCTGACCGTGAGGTTGCTGCCGCCCAGGTTGGCCTGCACCAGCGCGCCGCTGGCGAGCGTGGTGTCGGCGGTGAGGGTGCTGGCGCCGGCCAGCGTGCCGCCCAGCGTGAGCGTGGCGACGCTGTCGTTGCCGCCGAGGCTGAGCGTGGCGCCGTTGACGACGCTGACGGTGCCCGCATCGGGCAGCACGTTCGCGC
>NZ_SACR01000006.1 GCF_004016505.1 Rubrivivax rivuli
GTAGCTCTTGGGGCTCTCGTGCACCATGAAGATCTGCCGGCCGGGCCGCGCGGGGTCGTGCTGGCCGACGTGCAGCGCGTCGCCGTGGCCCAGGCCGGTGCTGTAGAGCAGCTGGCCGCCGCTGCCGAGGGTGGCGGCGCCGTAGACGATGTCGTCGCGGCCATCGCCGTCCACGTCGCTGACCGCAAACCAGTGCGCCCCCTGGCCGAAGGCGGTGCGTCCTTGCGCGTCGCGCCCGGCGGGCGTGTCGGCGGCGCTGTCGTGCACCCAGCGCTGCGAGAGTTGGCCGCCGCGCCAGTCCCACGCGGCGATGACGGCGCGGGTGTAGTAGCCGCGGCTGAAGACGGCGCTGGGCCGCTGGCCGTCGAGGTAGGCCACGCCGGCCAGGAAGCGGTCGACGCGGTTGCCGTAGGTGTCGCCCCAGGCCCCCACATCGCCGCGTGCCGGGGTGTAGGGCGCGCTGGCCAGCACGGCGCCGTTGCGACCGTCGAAGACGCTGAGGAACTCGTTGCCGCGCAGCACATAGCCGCGTTCGTTGCGGTGGTCCACGCCCGCCTGGCCCAGCACGCGGCCGGTGCCGTCGACGGTGCCGTCGGCCGTGCGCACCATCAGCTCGGCACGGCCGTCGCCGTCGAAGTCGTACACCGCGAAGGGCGTGTAGTGCGCGCCCGAGCGGATGTTGGGGCCAAGGTCGATGCGCCACAGGCGCGTGCCGTCGAGGCGGTAGGCGTCGATCAGTGTGGGCGCGGTGTGGCCGGCCTGCGAGTTGTCCTTGGCGTTCGCGGGCTGCCACTTCAGCACGATCTCGTAGCGGCCGTCGCCGTCCAGGTCGGCCGGGGCGCCGTCATTGGCTTCGTAGGGCACGGGCACGCCATCGGCGCCGACGTGCGGGGGCGGCGTCTGCAGCGGCAGGCGCAGCGCGCCTTCGGGCAGCCACAGGGCGGCCTCGGGTGCGGCGCTGCGGCCGCCGGCCGTCACGGTTGTGATGCGGTAGGCCGGCGCGCTGCCCGCCGGCAGCGTTTCGGTGTCGAGGAACTGGGTCAGCGCCTGAGGCTGCGTGGTGAGCCGCCGGCCGTCGCGCTCGACGTGGAACAGCAGGTCGGACGCGTCGGTGCCCAGGGCTCGCCAGGTGAGCAGGCGCCCGCCGGCCGCGGGCAGGGCCACGGCGCCGCGGTCCAGGCGCTCGGCCTGGCGTGCGGGCGGTGCCGCGGAGGTGCTGCGCGGGGGCACCGCCGAGGGGGCTTCGCCCTCTGGCGCCCGCGGTGTCGTGCAGCCGGCCCCCACCAGCACCGCGATGGCCATGCAGCCCGGCGCCAGCCACCCCTGCCCGCTGCGGCCTGCGGGGGCCGCAGACCAGCGGCCAGCGGGAGGGGGGGCGTTGCGCACGGGGCCTCTGGCGCTCAGAGCTTGTAGGACACGCTCACGTAGTAGCGGCGGCCCGACCACGCCAGCTCGTTGGGCCGGCTGAGTTCACCGGCGTAGGTCAGTTCGGCCTGGTCGGTGAGGTTCTTGCCTTCGAAGGACAGCGTGAAGTTCTTCGTCAGGCGCAGCTGCAGCTTGGCGTCGAGGTAGCCCGTGGCGTCGCGGAAGTTGGGGTTGCCGGAGATGTCGTTGGCACCCGTGTAGTACTTGTCGCGGTGGTGGTAGGCGATGCGGGCGTTGACCATGCCCTGGTCGTACCACAGGCCCACGTTGTACGCGTTGCGCGAGAGGCCCGGGTAGGGCAGCACGCTGTCGTCCAGCGGGTTCAGCAGCTCGTTGCCCTGCGCGTACTTGAAGTTCATGCGCGTGAAGTTCACGTCCACGCCGAAGCCCTTCAGCCAGCCCGGCAGGAAGGTGAAGGCCGTGCGGCCGGCGATCTCGACGCCCGTGGTCTGCGCGCCTTCGCCGTTGATGGGCTGCGTCACGTCGTACAGGCGTCCGTCACCGAAGAAGTCGATGCCCGGGCGGCGGATGCCGGTGCGCACGTAGGTGTCGATGTCGGTGCGGAAAACGGCGGCGCTGAGCTGGGTGTCGCGGCTCGGGTAGAACTCCAGGCTCAGGTCGTACTTCGTGGCGCGGTAGGGCTTCAGGTCGGGGTTGCCGGCGGTGCAGTCGTCCACGCCGTCGCCGCCGAACTGTGCCAGCCCGCTGCCCTGGGTGCAGGTGACGTTCGGGGCCAGCAGGTTCAGCGCTGGCCGCGACATCACCTTCGCATAGCCACTGCGCAGCAGCAGACGGCCGCCCATCATCTGGAGCGTGCCGTTCAGGCTCGGCAACACGTCGGAGTAGGTGTTGTCGATGGAGACGATGGTGTTGGCGCGCACGCGGTCGGTGAAGGTGCTGCTGCCCGGCGAGCTGGCCTCGCGCACGCGGTCACTGAACAGGCCGGAGCTGGTGACGTTGGTGCGGGCGTAGCGGATGCCCAGGTTGCCGTCCAGCGGCAGCCCGGCGATCTCGGTGCCGAAGTCCAGGCGCATGTAGCCCGCCTGGATGCGCTCCTTGATGTCGAAGACCGGGATCTGCGGGTACACGTTGCCGTCGCTGCCGATGGCGCTGTAGACGTTGTCGTAGTTGAAGGCGCTGGTGTCGAAGGCGCCCGATTTGAAGGCGGCGTCGTAGCTCGGCGCCGTCCAGCTCGAGGGCAGGCCGCTGATGCCGTTGTAGCCGCCGAAGAAGGTGCCTGGCGAGCGGGTGCGCACCGACTCGATCAGCTGGCGCATCGTGGCGCCGTTGACATAGCTGGTGCGGAAGGCGCCGTTGATGAAGCTCTGCGCGTCGTTCGGGCGCTGGGCGGTGCCGGTGTAGAAGGGGTCGTACACGATCGTCTGGTTGACGTTGGCGCCGCGCACATTCACGTCGTCGGCCGTGCTGGCCAGGTTGGCGCCGCCGCTGGCCAGGTAGCCGCCGCCACCGTACTGCACCGAGCTGCCTTCGCGGCCCTGGGCGCCGAACCGCAGGCGGTTGAAGAAGCCGTCACCCAGCGTGTACTGGAAGTCGAGCTTGCCCTGGCGTTCGGTGTTGGCGGTGGAGCTCGGTCGCCATTGCAGCTGGGCCTGCACGTAGGAGCTGGCGTCGTCGGGGCTGAAGCCCGTGGGGAAGGTGAAGCGCGGCAGGCGCTGGCTGTCGAGCTGCACGATCAGGCCGGGCGCGTTCTGCGTCAGCACGATGTTGTTGCTCTGCGCCACGTAGTCCGACTTGGAGTCGACCAGCAGGCCATCGACACGCCAGCGCTCGTTGCGGAAGTTGAAGCCGGCCGTGGTGTAGGTGGAATCGATGTCCAGCGCGAAGTTGCGCGCGGCCGTGCTGAAGGCAGCCTGGCCGCCGCGGTTGGCCAGCGCGGCGCAGGTGCCCACCACGTAGCGCGTGACGTGGTGGTTCTCCAGCACCATGCCCGCGGGCGTGGCGGTGGCGCTCACGCTCGGGCAGGTGCCGCCGGAGGGCACGCCGCTGGCGTTGTAGGTGGGCAGCGTACCGGCTGCGTCCAGGCGCGAGATGGCCAGCAAGTCGGTGCCGAAGTTCATGTCGTTCAGACGCTGCTTCTGCGTGTTGACCTGGTGGCTGATGTAGGCGTCGAAGCCCTTGCTGAACTCGTACTGCAGCGTGAACTCGGCCGACGAGCGCTTGTGGTCGCGCTCCCAGATGCCGTAGCGCGCGATGCGCGGCGCATAGTCGAACCACTGGCGTTCGCAGTTGGTGCGGTTGGTCGCGTTGGCCGTGCCGGCGAAGGCCGTGGCGCAACCGGCGAAGGTCTGCACCGCGGCGAAGGCCGGGTTCAGGCTGACCACGGTCTTCTCGGGCGAGAGGTCCCAGTCGCGCAGGAAGTTCCAGGAGGTGTTGCGCGAGTAGTCGTTGCGGGTGTGCACCTCGTCGTAGACGATGTTGGCCATCAGGCCCAGCTTGTTGCCGAAGAAGCGGTCGGCCAGCAGCAGCGTGGCGCGCGGCTGCGTGCCGGTGCGCGAGGTGCTCTGCTCGGCGGCCAGGCTCACGGCGACGGTGGTCTTGTTGAAGTCCAGCGGCTTGCGCGTGCTGATCTGCACCGTGCCGCCGACACCGCCTTCCGTGAGGTCGGCGGTGCTGCCCTTGATCACGTCGATGGACTTGATCAGCTCGGCCGCGAGTTCGCGCAGCTCGGCGCCGCGGCCGGCACTGCCGTTGGTGGAGAGCACCGACGCACCGTTGATCTCCACGCGGTTGAGGTCGGGCTCCACGCCACGGATGGACACCTGCGAGCCTTCACCGAACTCGCGCGTCAGCTGCACCCCCGACACGCGTGACAGGGCCTCGCCCACGTTCTTGTCGGGGAACTGGTCGATGTCCTCAGCCACGATGCTGTCGGACACCGTGGCGGCGGTGCGCTTGCGCGCGATCGAGCCCTGGATCGAGGCCCGCGTGCCGGTCACCACCACCTGCTGCGCACCGGCAGCCGGTGCTGCGGCTGCGGCCGGGCGGGCAGCGGCGGCCGGTGCAGAGGCCGCAGCGGCCGGCCGTGGGGCGGCGGTCTGCGCGAAGGCCGTGGCGCCGATGAGCAGGCTGCTCACGGCCAGGGCGATGCAATGGGGCCGCGGGGTGCGCGCAGCGCTGGCGTGGTGGTGCATGAACGTGTCTCCGATGCGGTCGCGGCGGTGGGCTCCGCCGGTGGTGGATGAATCGCTGTCCCGCCGGCGCGGCGTCAGGCCGCGGCATCCGGTGCGGGGTGTGTCGACGCCCGCTCGGCGTCGCCCTCTCGTCGCCCGGAAATGTTCATGCAGGGGCGCTGTCTTCACGAAGCGGAGATGCCCGCGGTGTCGCGCAGCTTGCTGCACCGCGCCATGGGCCGTGCGGCGCACTCGCCTCTAGGGGTTTGCCTGCATCTCGTGCGGCCTGTCCCGCGGCGCCCTGCCTTGAACAGTCCGGGTGCTGCGCTGGGCCGCGCAGCATCGCCAAGGGCTTCGATAAGCAAAGCTAATCCTGCGAAGTAGCCGACGCGGATTGTGAGGAGGGGTCCCGGTGCCTACAGTCGCCCCGGCAACAGCGGCTCGCGCCTTCTTCCCGGGTGCCCCTGTCAGTGCCTCCTCCTGCCCCTGCCGCCGGCCCCGCGCCGCACCCCGAACATGACCGACCACCGCCCCTTCCCACTCTGGAATGCCGAACACGCCGCCGGCCTGGATGAACCCGGCCTGCTGCTCTACCGCAGCAACCTGCTCGGCTCCGACCTGCGCATCACCAACTACGGCGGCGGCAACACCTCGGCCAAGGTGAAGCAGCAAGACCCGCTCACCGGGCAGATGGTCGACGTGCTCTGGGTCAAGGGCTCGGGCGGCGACATCGGCTCGATGAAGCGCGACGGCTTCTCCACGCTCTACCTCGACAAGCTGCACGCGCTGCAGGGCCTGTACCGCGGCCTCGAACACGAAGACGAGATGGTCGGCTACCTGCCGCACTGCACCTTCAACCTGAACCCGCGCGCCGCCAGCATCGACACGCCGCTGCATTCGCAGCTGCCCTATGCGCACGTGGACCACATGCACCCCGATGCGGTGATCGCGATCGCCGCGATGGCCAACTCCGAAGAGATCACCCAGAAGGTCTTCGAGGGCACGGTCGGCTGGATGCCCTGGATGCGCCCCGGCTACGAGCTCGGCTGCCGTCTGAAGGCCTACAACGCAGCGAACCCGGGCCTGCGCGGCATCGTGCTCGGGGGCCACGGCCTCTTCAGCTGGGGCGAGACCTCGCAGAGCTGCTACGAGAACACCGTCTCGCTGATCGAGCGTGCGCAGGCCTGGCTGGCGCAGGAGCGCGCGGCGAAGAAGGCGGTGGTGTTCGGCGGCGCGCGCTTCGACGCGCTGGCCGATGAAGAGCGCCGCAGCGTGCTGGCGCGTGTGCTGCCCGTGATCCGCGGCGTGGCTTCGGCGGGCAAGCCCAAGCTGCTGCACGTCAACACGTCACCCGAGGTGATGGAGTTCGTGAACTCGGCCGACCTCGAACCGCTGGCGGCGCTGGGCACGAGCTGCCCCGACCACTTCCTGCGCACCAAGATCCGCCCGCTGGTCATCCACGAAGAGGTCTGGCGCCTGGACGGTGACGCGCTCAAGGCCAAGCTCGATCAACTGCTGGCCGCCTACCGCGCCGACTACGCCGCCTACTACGAGCGCTGCAAGCGCGCCAACAGCCCCGCGCTGCGCGACCCCAACCCGGTGGTGCTGCTGCTGCCGCGCATCGGCATGGTGACAGTGGCCGCCGACAAGGCCACGGCGCGCATCGCCGGCGAGTTCTACGTCAACGCCATCAACGTGATGCGCGAGGCCAACGCGGTCGACCAGTACGTGGGCCTGCCCGAGCAGGAGGCCTTCGACATCGAGTACTGGCTGCTGGAAGAAGCCAAGCTGCAGCGCATGCCCAAGCCGAAACCCCTGGTGGGCAAGGTGGCGCTGGTGACGGGCGGTGCCGGCGGCATCGGCCAGGCCATTGCGCGGCGCATGCTGGCCGAAGGG
This sequence comes from Rubrivivax rivuli, assembly GCF_004016505.1. Classification (GTDB taxonomy): domain Bacteria; phylum Pseudomonadota; class Gammaproteobacteria; order Burkholderiales; family Burkholderiaceae_C; genus Rubrivivax; species Rubrivivax rivuli. The sequence goes on from NZ_SACR01000006.1 coordinate 6,453, forward strand.
GCCTGCGTGGTGCTGGCCGACATCGACACCGAGGCCCTGGCCAGCGTGAGCGCCGAGCTGGCCAAGGCCCACGGCAAGGACCACGTGCGCGGCGTGAGGTGCGACGTGACCGACGAGGCGAGCGTCATTGCCGCCTTCGACACCACCAGCCTGGAATTCGGCGGTGTCGACATCCTCGTCAGCAACGCCGGCATCGCGAGCGCGGCGCCGCTGGAAGACACGAGCCTCGCGCTGTGGAACCGCAACCAGAGCATCCTGGCCACAGGCTACTTCCTGGTGGGCCGCGAGGCCTTCCGCGTGATGAAGCGCCAGCGCACGGGCGGCAACATCATCGTCGTGGCCAGCAAGAACGGCATGGTGGCCAGCAACCAGGCCACGGCCTACTGCGCGGCCAAGGCGGCCGAGATCCAGTTGAGCCGCAGCTTCGCGCTGGAGGGCGCACCGCTGGGCATCCGCAGCAACGTGGTGAACCCCGACGCCGTCATCCGCGGCAGCAAGATCTGGACGGGGCAGTGGAGCGCCGAGCGCGCCGCGGCCAACAAGATCGACGAAGGCGACCTGGAGACCTTCTACCGCGAGCGCAGCATGCTCAAGCGCAGCGTCTACCCGGAAGACATCGCCGAAGGCGTGTACTTCTTCGCCGCCGAGCAGTTGTCGGGCAAGTGCACCGGCAACATCCTCAACGTCGACGCCGGCAACCTGCCCGCGTTCACGAGGTAAGCCCATGATGACCTCACTGCCCATCGATCCGCAGCTGATTGCGGACCAGAACGCGCGCTTGGAACGCCATGTGCGCAACGACTACGAACACCTGGGCGAGCAGCTGGCCCGGCGCGACGTCGATATCGAGCGCATCGCCGCGCAGGTGGCGGCCTTCGGCGTGGCCATCCCCAGCTGGGGCGTGGGCACGGGCGGCACGCGCTTCGCGCGCTTTCCCGGCGCCGGCGAGCCGCGCGACGTGTTCGACAAGCTGCAGGATTGCGCCGTCATCCATCAGCTGGGCCGCGCCACGCCCACGGTGAGCCTGCACATCCCCTGGGACAAGTGCAGCGACTACAGCGAGCTGCGCGGCCAGGCGCAGGCCTACGGCCTGGGCTTCGACGCGATGAACAGCAACACCTTCAGCGACCAGGCGGGCCAGCCGCACAGCTACAAGTTCGGCAGCCTCACGCACACCGACGCCGGCACGCGCGCGCAGGCGGTGGCGCACAACATCGAGTGCATCGAGATCGGCAAGGCCCTGGGCAGCCAGGCGCTGACGGTGTGGGTGGGCGACGGCAGCAACTTCCCCGGCCAGCAGCACTTCCGCCGCGCTTTCGACCGTTACCTCGACAGCACACGCCAGATCGTGGCCGCGCTGCCGGCTGACTGGCGCATGTTCCTCGAGCACAAGATCTGCGAGCCGGCCTTCTACAGCACCGTCATCCAGGACTGGGGCAGCAGCTACCTGGCTGCCACCGCCTTGGGCCCGCAGGTGCAGTGCCTGGTCGACCTGGGCCACCACGCGCCCAACGTCAACATCGAGCTCATCGTGGCGCGCCTGATCGCGGCGAACAAGCTCGCCGGCTTCCACTTCAACGACAGCAAGTACGGCGACGACGACCTCGATGCCGGCAGCGTCAGCCCCTACCGCCTCTTCCTCGTGTTCAACGAACTGGTGGCCGCGGCGCACGAGGGCGTGGCCGGCTTCAACCCGGCCTACATGCTGGACCAGAGCCACAACGTCACCGACCCCATCGAGAGCCTGATCGACAGCGCCGAGCAGGTGCAGCGCACCTATGCGCAGGCCTTGCTGGTCGACCGCGCCGCGCTGGATGCCGCGCAGCAGGCCAACGACGCGCTGGCCGCCACCAAGCTGCTCAAGCGCGCCTTCCAGACCGACGTGCAGCCCCTCCTGCAGCAGGTGCGCCTGCGCGCGGGGGCGGCGGTGGACCCCATCGCCACCTACCGCGCCAGCGGCTACCGCGCCCGCGTGGGCGCCGCACGCCCGGCGCGCGCCGGCGGTGGGGGCGGCATTGTCTAGACAGGCGGCCCTGGGTGGGGGCCAGGGTCCGCTGGACCTGATGCTCGACATCGGCAAGACCCGCAGCAAGCTGCTGGTGCTGGACCGGGCCGGCCAGGTGGTGGCCCAGGCCGACCACGCCAGCGGCGCCTTGCCGGCCAGCGCGGCCTGCCCGTGGGGCGCGCTGGACACCCCCGGCATCGAAGCCTGGTTGCACGGGGCGATGGAAGCCCTGGGCCCGCTGCGCCAGCGACTGGCCCGCGTGGTCACCAGCGCGCACGGCGCGGCCTTCGCCGCGGTGGACGACCAAGGCCTTTGCTGGCCCGTGCCCGACTACGAGTTCGAGGGTTTCGACGAGCGCCCGGCCGACTGGCCGCAGCAGATCGGCGCCTTCACCGAAACGCAGAGCCCCGACCTGCCGCGCGGCCTGAACGCTGCCACGCAGTTCGACTGGCTGGAGCGCCACGCGCCCGCAACCTTCGCGCGCGGCCAGCTGCTGCCTTATGCGCAGTACTGGGCCTGGTGGCTCAGCGGCGTGGCCGCCAGCGAGGCCAGTTCGCTGGGCTGCCACACGCATTTGTGGAACCCCACCAGCGGCCAGCCTTCGCTGCTGGCGCAGCGGCGCGGCTGGGCCGGGCGCCTGGCGCCTGTGCGCCGCGCCTGGGAGGTGCTGGGCCCTGTGCGCCCGGCGCTGGCGCAGCGCCTGGGTCTGCCGCCATCGCTGCGCGTGCACACCGGCGCGCACGACAGCAACGCCTGCCTGGCGCGCTACCTGCGCAGCCACCCGCGCATGACGCTGGTGACCACGGGCACCTGGATCGTGGTGATGGCCCCGGGCGCGCCCGAGCGGCGGCTGGATGCCGAACTCGACCTGCTGGGCAATGTCTCGGTGCGGCACGAGCGGGTGCCCACCGGCCGCTTCATGGGCGGGCGTGAACTGCAGCAGCTGTGCGCCGGCGCCGAGCCCGAGCTCGCGAACGAAGCCGACCTGCAGCGCCTGCTGCAGCGCGGCGTGATGGCCTGGCCAGGCTTCGAGACCCAGGGCGGCCCCTTCCGCCAGCGGGCGGGCACCGTGGTCGACGCTCAAGGCGAGATCGCCCTGCAGGCCCTGAGCCCCAGCGAACGCGCCACGCTGGCCGCGATGTACGCCGCGCAAGTGACGGCCTGGATCATCGAACGCCTGGGTGGCCTGGGCCCCACCATCGTGGAAGGCCCCTTCTCGCGCAACCCGGTCTACACCGGCGTGCTGGCGGCGCTGCTGCCGCGCGAGGCGCTGATGGTGAGCGCCGACCCGCTGGAAGGCACGGCCCGCGGCGCCTGGATGCTGGCGCACTGGACCGAGCCTGCGGTCACCAGCCCGGCCACACAGCCGGCGGTGCCGCTGGGCGGCGCGGCGCTGACGGCGTTGCATGCGCGCTGGTGCGCGCATGCGCAGGGGCTGGTAGCGGACACCGTGAGCTGAGGGCCTGCTGCCGGCTGGTGCGGGTGGCCTGCAGGCAGCGGGTGCGCCACTTGCGTGGAAACACGGGCATCAAGACGCCAGCGCTTGCGCGATGAAGTCGAACACGGTGCGGATGCGGCGGCTGCCGCGCAACTCTCCATGGGCCACCAGCCACATCGGGCCTCGCAGCCGATCGACGCTCACGCCCAAGCGCTGAACGCGCGGCTCGGCGTCGCCGACGAAGTCCGGCATGACCGTGATCCCCAGCCCGCGCTTGACCATCTCCCATTGAACGATGCGGCTGTCCGACGTCAGCGTGAAGTTCGGCGCGGACAGGTGCAGGCCCTCGGCCTTCATCAAGGCGATGAAACCGTCGTTGGCTTCGGCGCCAATGAAGCGAGCGTGTTGCAGATCGGCGAGCCGAGACGGGTTCCCGATGCTCTTCAGGTAGCTTGGCGTCGCGTAGAAGTGGGCGACCAACTCGCCCACGCGCTTCACGATCAGATCGGGTTGCGTTGGCTCGAACAGCCGGATGGCGATGTCAGCTTCGCGTCCCTTCAAGTCGCTGGCCGTGTTGGACGCGACGATGCTCACGCTGAGCGCGGGGAACTGCTGGCCCAGTGCAGCGACGATCTCCGGCAACCGGTAGGTGGCCATGACTTCGCTGGCGCTGACACGCACACTGCCTTGAATGTCGTCCGCCCTGCCCGCGGCAGCCAGCGAGAGCCGACCGGCTGCCTCGCCCATCGCGCGCACATGGTCGACGAGTGCCGCGCCACTGGGTGTCAGCACCAGGCCCCGGCCCCGCCGCTCGAACAGCTTCAGGCCGAGTTCCCGCTCCAGTGCTGCCACTTGGCGGCCCAGGGTGGGCTGGGCCACTGCCAAGGCCTTGGCCGCGGCCGACAGGGAGCCCTGCTCTGCCGTGACGAGAAACGCCCGGGCCCGGTTCCAGTCGAATTTGACGGCCCGCCAATCCATGCGAGTTTGCATATCAGTTGGCAAATTGTGACCGAATCATATTCATTGATGCACAGATAGACTGATTCGCATGGATTCGACATGCCGTCAGACCGCTCCAGTTTCCGTGCCATCACGCTGCTTTGCGCTCTTGTTGATGCTCTTCATCGAGCTTCCTGCAGCACAAGCAAGCCCGAATGACGGCATCTTCGGCGCCTACGTTCGAGCCGAGCTTGGCATCAGCAGGTTCGCCTTGGCCGGCCCCGCCACGCGCTGCTCTTCCGATGACCGGGGCCGGGCCGGCGAGCTCTGGCGCTGACCTTGAACTTCGACCACTGCGGCGAGCTTGCGAACGCGGTCAAGGCCGAGTCCTGGGCCTTTGGGCTCCACTTCACGCTGTGAAAGACATGAACGCTCCATCCCACACAGCGCGTGGCAAAACGCCTCAGAGCGCTGACGCTGCTTCGCCCGGCCCTGCGGCGACCCCGGTGCAAGGGGGATCGGCCACAAGCACTGCAGAAGGGCTGGTGCTGGCTGGCCTGATAACGCTTTGTCTGGTGCCTGCCGTGGCAGGAGTGGCCCGCCTCGTGCAGTTGTACGTCGGCGGGGCCGTCACGCCTGAGAACGCGCGTTTCTTCGCTTCGCCCTGGCCGGTGGTACTTCACATCGTGGGGTCGCTGGCGTTTGGCGTGGGGGGCGCGCTGCAGCTTCTTCCGTCTCTGCGCCAAAGCCGCCCCGCCTTGCATCGCATGCTTGGGCGCATGCTGGTGGCTTTCGGGATGCTGTCGGCACTGTCCGGCCTGTGGATGACCCAGTTCTATCCGCCGGCAACGATGAACTTCGATGGTCCTGCGCTGCAGGTCATCAGGCTCTGTGTTGGGTTTGGCATGGTGCTGACGCTGTGGCTCGGGTATCGCGCCGCAGTGCAACGCCGGCTGGCGCAGCACCGGCGCTGGATGCTGCGCGCCTACGCGCTCGCGCTCGGGGCCGGCACGCAGGTTCTCACGCACCTGCCTTGGCTCTTGTTTCCAGCATGGCACGGCGAGACCTTGCGAGCCCTTTGCATGGCCGCTGGTTGGCTCATCAACCTTGGCGTTGCCGAGTGGGTCATCGCCAGACACCCAGGCGTCGGCCGCAGGCCGGTGCAGGCCCGGTAGAGCCAGCATCGGGGGCGGCCGCTTAGCGCCACTTTGGCCGGCGGCACCGACATGACCGACTTTGACATGCACTTCGACCCGCAGATTCCCCGTGAAACCGATGTCGCAAGCGGCTTGCCCATCGGGCCCCGGCTTGTCGCGACCGGGCCCGCGCCGCGGCCTGAGCGCATCACGCTGGAAGGACGCTACTGCCGCCTGGAGCCCTTTGATGCTTCGCGCCACGCAGAGGGTCTCTTTCAGGCCTGCACGCCCCCAGACGCGGGCGCACGCTTCCTTTACCTGTCGGAAGAGCCTCCCCGATCGGTGGCGGAGATGCACGCCTGGATGACCGACAAGGCGAAGAGCCAGGACCCGTTGTTCTTCACGGTCATCGACGCGACCCGTGGTCGGGCTCTCGGCCGTCAAGCGCTCATGCGCATCGAACCGACCCACCGCGTCATCGAGATTGGCAGCATCTACTGGGGCCCGGAGATGTCCCGTTCGCGCATCTCGACCGAGGCGCAGTACCTGTTCATGAAGTACGCGTTCGAACTTGGCTACCGTCGCTACGAATGGAAGTGCAACGCGCTGAATGCGCCATCGCGTGCCGCGGCGTTGCGCTTCGGGTTTGTCTATGAAGGCCACTTTCGCCGGGCCGCCGTGGTCAAGGGCCGCAGCCGCGACACGAGCTGGTTCTCGATCCTTGATGAGGAATGGCCAGCGCTGCAGCGGGCTTACGAGACCTGGCTCCGGCCAGCGAACTTTGATGAGGCAGGGCGGCAGCGGCAGCGGCTGTCGGCGCTGACACGCATCGCAAGCAGCGAAACGAGCGTTCAAGACGGCGCGTGAGGTTTGGAGACGGCCTTCCACGCAGGCCGAACGACAATCACCGCCCGAGCGAGCCACGCGCTGGCTGGACATCCCGTCCCCACCCACCGCTGCCGCCGTCAGTTTCCTCATGACCGACGTCCCTCCCACGACCTTGCCGAAGTGGCCCCACGCCTACCCGGCCAGCGGCGCCCACGCCACCCTCAAACACCTCCACGAGGATTTCGTCGTCACCGAGCTGCCGATGCAGCTGCCCGCCGGTGAGGGCGAACATGTGTGGCTGGATGTCGAGAAGAACGGCGCCAACACGGCCTTCGTCGCGCAGCAGCTGGCCGCTGCTGCTGGCGTGGAGGACAGGGACGTGGGTTATGCCGGCCTCAAGGACCGCCACGCCCTCACGCGCCAATGGTTCAGCCTCTACCTGCCGAAGGGCGAGACACCCGACCTGAAGCAGCTGCAGCACCCGGAGTTCAAGGTTCTCGCGCAAAGCCGCCATGTGAAGAAGCTGCGCCCCGGCGACCTGCAGGGCAACCGCTTCCGCATCGTGCTGCGCAAGGTGGTGGGTGAGCGCGCCGCGGTGGAGGCCAATCTCCAGGCCATCGCAGCGCAGGGCGTGCCCAACTACTTCGGCGCGCAGCGCTTCGGTTTCGACGGTGGCAACGTCGAGCAGGGCCGGGCCATGCTGGCGCGCGAGATCCGTGTGCGCAACCCGAAGAAGAAGGGCCTGTACCTCTCGGCGGTGCGCTCCTTCGTCTTCAACGAGGTGTTGGCACAGCGCATCCAGCAGGGGCTGTGGGGCCAGACCCTGCCCGGTGATGTGCTGGACGATGCCGGCCACCCCACCGGCCCGCTGTGGGGGCGCGGCCGGGTGGCCACCACCGAGCAGGCGCAGGCCCTGGAGAACGCCGTGGCCGGGCGCCACGCCGTCCTCTGCGACGGCATGGAGCACGCCGGCCTGGACCAGGAGCGCCGCGCGCTGGTGGTGAAGCCGGCCGAGCTGAGCTGGGCCTGGCCGCTGCCCGACCAGCTGGTGCTGGCCTTCACCCTTCCGGCAGGCGCCTACGCCACCGTGGTGCTGGACGAGATCCTCCGCACCACCGAGCCCGAGCGTCACGCAGGCGACGCGGCCGTCTCCGTGGATTGAACGGCCGGCGCGGGAGCGCACGCGCGCCGCGCCTTGCGGGCACACTGCGGGGCCGTCTTCCTCAGGCCCGGTCTGCCCATGCCCGCCTTCCGCTTCGACAACACCTACGCCCGCGAGCTGCCTGGCTTCTACACCGCGTGGCAGCCCGCGCGCGTGCCGGCGCCGCAGCCGCTGTACTTCAACGCCGCGCTGGCCGAAGAGCTGGGCCTGGACGCCACCGCGCTGCAGGGCGAGGCCGGCGCGGCGGTGTTCGCTGGCAACGTGGTGCCCGAGGGCGCCGAGCCGCTCGCGCAGGCCTACGCCGGCCACCAGTTCGGCGGCTTTTCGCCGCGCCTGGGCGATGGCCGCGCGCTGCTGCTGGGCGAGGTGATCGACAGCCACGGCCAACGCCGCGACATCGCGCTCAAGGGCTCGGGCCGCACGCCCTACTCCCGCGGCGGCGACGGCAAGGCCGCGGTGGGCCCGATGCTGCGCGAGGTGCTGATCGGCGAAGCCATGCACGCCCTGGGCATCCCCACCACGCGCGCCTTGGCCGTGGCCGCCACGGGCGAGCGTGTGCTGCGTGAGAGGCCCTGGCCCGGCGCCGTGCTGACGCGCGTGGCCGCCAGCCACCTGCGTGTGGGCACCTTCCAGTTTTTCCTGGCCGAGGGCGACTTGCCCAGGCTGCGCCAGCTGCTCGATTACGCCATCGCCCGGCACGACCCCGCACTGGCCGGCACGCCCGGCCGCGAAATGGCCTTCCTGCGCGCGGTGGCGCAGCGCCAGGCGCGGCTGATCGCGCAATGGATGAACGTGGGCTTCATCCACGGCGTGATGAACACCGACAACATGACGATCTCGGGCGAGACCATCGATTACGGCCCCTGCGCCTTCATGGAGGCCTACAGCCCCGACACCGTCTTCAGCAGCATCGACCACGGCGGCCGTTACGCCTACGGCAACCAGCCCGGCATCGCGCGCTGGAACCTGGCGCGCCTGGCCGAGACCCTGCTGCCGCTGGTGGCCGACGAAAACGACGAAGCCGCCGTGCAGCGCGTGGTGGCCGAGGCCACGGCGGTGATCGACGGCTTCCCGGTCTGGTGCGCGCAGGCGCTGCTGCAAGGGCAGCGCGCCAAGCTCGGCCTGCAGGCCACGGCCGATGACGAAGAAGACGGCCGCCTCGTCGATGCCTGGCTCGCGCTGCTGCAAAACCAGGCGGTGGATTTCACGCTCGCGTGGCGGCTGCTGGCCGACGCAGCCGAAGGCCGGCCCGAGCCGCTGCGCGACCAGTTCCGCGACCGCGCTGCGCTCGATGCGTGGCTGCAGCGCTGGCAGCAGCGCCTGGCGCAAGACCACGCCGCATTGCCCCTGCCGCCCGCCGAACGCGCTGCGGCCATGCGCCGCGTGAGCCCCTGGGTCATCCCGCGCAACCACCAGGTGGAAGCCGCACTCGCCGCGGCCACGGCGGGCGACATGGCGCCCTTCCACACGCTGCTGGCCGCGCTGCAGCGGCCCTTCGACAGCGACCCGGCGCTGGCGCCCTACGCCGTGCCGGCGCCGCTGGCAGAGACCGCGGCCTACCAGACCTTCTGCGGCACCTGAGCGCGGCCCGGGCGCGGGCCGCGCTCAGGCCAGCATCACGCCGGCGTCGTGCCACAACTGCACCGACGTGAAGTGGCTGTCGTCCATGGCGTTGTCGTGGTTGGCGCGCATCAGGCTGAGCACCTTCAGCTCGCGCGGCGAGAGCTTCAGCGAGAGGTCGGCCGGCAGCGGCACGGCCACGCCTTGCGCCCCCGGCCCGCTGGCGGCCGTGGCGCCCGTGACGGTCCATCGGAACCAGTTGGCCGACGACATCGGCCACACCCACCAATCGGCGCTGCGGCAATCGGCCACGCTGCCGTGGGTGCCGTTGTTCGTCACCCACCACATGGTCTTGCCCTTGAAGAGGCGCATCGTGCCGGGGATGGAGCCGTAAGGCCGGTACTCGGCGAAGCGCCCTGCGTCTTGCGTGGCTTCGGCGGGCGGCAGGATGCGTTCGCGGTTGCCGTAGTCGAAGGCCTTCTCGCTCACTTTCCACTTGAAGGGGGCACCGCTGCGCGGGTCGGACATCAGGTCACCGCCCCAGGCCACGCTGATCCAGCGCTTGGTGAGGGCGGCCACGGTCTCCACCTGCAGGCCCTGGTCGGGCTCGCGGTACATGATGCGCAGGTAGCGGTCCATGTACTCGTGCATCTTCACGCAGTCGGCCGACAGCGTGGAAGCCGCCGGGTTGCTGCTGAGGTGGTCTCGCAAGGCGTCGACGACGATTCGTGCAACCCCTGCATCGAATTCCGGCCTGCCGAGGTAGCGCACGCAGTTCAGGGGCGGGATCATGGCTCTTCCTCGGTCCGGCTTGGAGGTGGCGGCAGGCTACGCCAGTTCGCGGGCTGGAACCAGCGCTGGCCCCTAGCTTGTCGGCGCCTGCGCCCGCCTTCAGCCGGTGCTGGCGATGACGACGCCTGCTTCGTCGATGGCCGCCATGGCCGGCTGCCCCGCCCGCAGCCCGGCGGTGCCCGTGCTGAAGCCCACCAGGCTCAGCGGCCCGGGCAGCTGCAGTGCCACCTCGCCCCCCGTCGCCGCACGCGAGGCGCGCGACACCGTGCCCTGCAGCAGGTTGCGGCCATCGGCGGCGGCCAGTGTGGGCGCCACACGCACGGCCGTGGCCTTGCACAGCGCCAGCACTGCCAGCCCCGGGGCCAGCTGCAACAGTTGCGCACTCTCGCGCGTGATGCGGGCGTGCAGCAGCTGCCCGTCGCGCAGCGCCAGCGCCACGCGCACCTGGCCGGCCGTCTGGCGCAAGGCACTCACGGCGCAGGGCAGCTGGTTGCGCAAGCTGGTGCGCAGCGCCAGGGCCGCCAGGCCGGGCCCGCTGCGTGATTCGCCCGGGGCCAGCGCGGCCAGCACCTGCGTGCGCGCCGCGTCCAGCTGCGCCGCGGCCTGCAAGACCTGCAGGCCCGCCGCCGTGAGCTGCGCACCGCCCCCGCCGCTGCCGCCCACCGCCTTGGCCACCAGCGGCGTGCCGGCCAGGTTGGACAGCGTCTCCAGCGCCTGCCACGCGGCCTTGTAGCTCACCCCGGCCTGGCGTGCGGCCTCGGAGATGGAGCCGCATTCGCCCAGGCGGCGCAGGATGTCGATGCGCTTGTCGGTGCTGGCCTGGCCCAGCACTTCGGCCAGGGCCGGGCGGTGGCGTGAGGTGGATGAACGGCTGGGCATGGCACCGATGCTAAGCAGGCCGGGCGGCCTGCGGGCTACACTTTCGCTATTCATCGAAGGAATAGCGAGGTCTGGCATGAGGCCGTTGCTGGGGCTGGTGTTCGGTCTGCTGCTGGGCGCCGCACAGGCGGCCGAGGTGAACGTGGCCGTGGCCTCGAACTTCACCGCGCCGATGCAGAAGATCGCCGCCGAGTTCGAGCGCGACACCGGGCACCGCGCGGTGCTGTCCTTCGGCGCCACGGGCAAGTTCTACGCGCAGATCAAGAACGGTGCGCCCTTCCAGGTGCTGCTGTCGGCCGACGACGAAACGCCTGCGCGCCTGGTGCGCGAAGGTTCGGGTGTGGCGGCCTCGCAGTTCACCTACGCCATCGGCCGGCTGGTGCTTTGGAGCCGCGACGAAGGCCGGGTCGATGCGCAGGGCGCGGTGCTGAAGGGCGGCAGCTTCCGCCGCCTCGCGCTCGCAGAGCCCAAGCTCGCACCCTATGGAGCCGCGGCGATGGAGGTGCTGCAGGGGCTGGGGCTGGCGGCAAGCTTGGCACCGCGCTTCGCGCTCGGCCAGAACATCGCGCAGGCCTTCCAGTTCACCGAGACGGGCAGTGCCGAACTGGGCTTCGTCGCGATGGCACAGGTGTACGCCGAAGGCAAGCTCACGCGCGGCTCGGCCTGGGTGGTGCCGGCCTCGATGCACACGCCGATCAAGCAGGACGCGCTGCTGCTCAAGGCCGGCCAGAGCAACCCCGCGGCCACCGCGCTGCTGGCCTACCTGAAGGGCGAGAAGGCCCGCGACATCATCCGCAGCTTCGGCTACGACCTCTGACGCGCCTTCGTCACCCGCGATCGCATGCCCCTGAGCCCTGAAGCCGCACAGGCCATCCGCCTGACGCTCGAACTGGCCACCGCCACCACGCTGCTGCTGCTGCTGATCAGCACGCCGCTGGCCTGGTGGCTGGCCAACACCCGCTCGCGCTGGCGCGCGCCGGTGAACGCGTTCGTCACCCTGCCGCTGGTGCTGCCGCCCACGGTGCTGGGCTTCTACCTGCTGGTGCTGATGGGGCCCGATGGCGCGGTGGGCCGCCTTACCACCGCGCTGGGCTGGGGCACGCTGAACTTCAGCTTCACGGGCCTGCTGATCGGCTCCATCGTCTTCTCGCTGCCCTTTGCGGTGCAGCCCATCCAGCACGCCTTCGAGGCCATCGGCCCGCGGCCGATGGAAGTGGCGGCCACGCTGCGCGCGCGGCCGCTCGATGCCTTCTTCAGCGTGGCGCTGCCGCTGGCGCGGCCGGGGCTGCTCACCGCCGCCATCCTGAGCTTTGCGCACACCGTGGGCGAGTTCGGCGTGGTGCTGATGATCGGCGGCAACATCCCCGGGCAGACGCGGGTGGTCTCCACGCAGATCTACGGCCATGTGGAAGCGATGGAGTACGCGCAGGCCCATGTGCTGGCCGCCGGCATGGTGGTGCTGTCCTTCGCGGTGCTGCTGGCGCTGGCGCTGATGAAACGCCGCGTGGGCCGGGTGCTGCCATGAGCACGCCGGGCGAAGACGCGCTGCACATCCGCCTGCAGCTGCCGCGCGCCGGCTTCACGCTGGATGTCGACCTGCAGCTGCCCGGCCGCGGCATCACGGTGCTCTTCGGCGCCTCGGGTTCGGGCAAGACCACGGTGCTGCGCTGCGTGGCGGGGCTGGAGCGCGCGCCGCTGGGCCGCGTGCAGATCGGCAGCGAGGCCTGGCAGGACAGCGCCACGCGCCGCTGGCTGCCCACCTGGCAAAGACCGCTGGGCTATGTGTTCCAGGAAGCTTCTCTCTTCGAGCATCTGAGCGTGCAGCAGAACCTGCAGTTCGGCCTGCGCCGCAGCCGTTCGCCCGAGGGCGCGCGTGTGCTGGCCGAGGCCGTGCGCCTGCTCGGCATCGAGGCGCTGCTGGGCCGTGCACCGGCGCAGCTGTCAGGCGGTGAGCGCCAGCGCGTGGCCATCGCGCGGGCGCTGGCCACGCAGCCCCGCCTGCTGCTGCTGGACGAGCCGCTCGCGGCGCTGGACCACGCCCGCAAGCGCGAGATCCTGCCCTGGCTGGAGCGCCTGCGCGACGAGCTGCGCACGCCCATGCTCTACGTCACGCACTCGGCCGACGAGCTGGCGCGCCTGGCCGACCACGTGGTGCTGCTCGAAGCGGGCCGCGTGCAGGCCCAGGGGCCGGCGGCCGCGGTGCTGGCCGCGCTGGACAGCCCGGTGCTGACGGGCGACGAAACCAGCACGCTGCTGCCGGGCGAGATCGCGGAGCGCGATGAGCGCTGGCATCTGGCGCGCGTGGACTTTGCCGGTGGCAGCCTGTGGCTGCGCGATGCCGGCCTGCCCGTGGGCCGGCGCGTGCGGCTGCGTGTGCTGGCGCGCGATGTGAGCCTGGCCACCGAGCCGCCGCAGGGCACCAGCATCCAGAACCAGCTGCCCTGCGTGATCGCCGCCATGGGCCCCGACAGCCACCCGTCGCAAGTGCTGGTGCAGGCGCAGGTGGACGCGGGCGGCGCCCAGAGCTTGCTGCTGGCCCGCGTGACCGCGCGCGCGGCCGACGCGCTGGGCCTGCAGGCGGGGCAGCGCGCGTGGCTGCAGGTGAAGTCGGTGGCCTTGCTGCAGTAGCGGCGGCTCACCCTTCTTGGGGTCACGCACAGGCCCTGATCGCTGGCGCGGCCTTGCTATCGTTTCAGTGCACCCGAAGAAGCCGCGCCCGCGGCCCACAACAACGCTGGAGGAGTTCGCCTTGCCCCACCCCGCACGCCCCGCCGTGGCCGCCCGCCGCGCCTTGCTCGTCACTCTCGGCCTGGCCTTCGGTGTGCCCGGTGCCCTGCGCCCGGCGGCGGCCGCCAGCATCGAGCCCGCGGCCACGGTCGGCGGCACTGCGCTGCTGCTGCACGGCCGCGGCCTGCGCACGCGTTTCGGTTTCAGGGTCTACGAAATGGCGCTGTACACCGCGCAGAAGGTGACCACGCCCGAAGCGCTGCTGGCGCTGCCGGGCCCCAAGCGGCTGTTCTTCATCGCCCAGCGCGAGCTGCCGGGCACCGAGCTCGGCCGCCTCTTCCTGCGCGGCATGAGTGACAACGCCACGCCGCAGCAGATGAACCGCCACACGCTGGCCAGCACACGCCTGATCGACGTGTTCTCGGGCCGGGCGAAGATGATGCCGGGCGAGACCTTCGCCATGGATTTCGAGCCCGGCAAGGGCACCACCTTCTACATTCAGGGCCAGGCCCAGGGCGCGCCGGTGGGCGACGACGAGTTCTTCCGCCTCGTGCTGGGCATCTGGTTCGGCAAGGATCCGGTGGACAGCGGCTTGCGCGACGCCTTGCTGGGCCGCGGACGCGACTGAGCGTCCCCACCGCGGCCCCGGCTCCGCTCAGTGGAAGATGCCCACAGCCGCTTCCACCCACACCAGCAGGAAAGCCAGCACGATGGCACCGCCCAGCATCAGGCGGTGCTTCGGGCTGCGCACCCAGCGCGCCACCGCCTCACCGGCCAGGCCCGCCACCAGCAGCATGGTGCCGAAGGCGAGGAAGTCGGCTGCGTCCCAGCGAATCTCGGCGGTGAACTGCATCAACACGGCTGGCAGCAGCAACAGCAGGGCTGCGCTGCCCCAGGCCATCAGGCGCCAGGGCCGGCGGTGCTGCGGCCCAGGGGGCTGGGTTTCCAGGTGCATGGTCGGGCTCCGGGGGTGGGCAGGGATCTTCAGGCCTTCGGCAGCCGGTACATCGCGCAGAGCTTGTGTCCGTCCAGGTCGCGCAGGTAGGCGAGATACAGCTTGCCGGCCGTGCCTTCGCGCACGCCGGGCGGGTCTTCGCAGGTCGTGCCGCCGGCCGCGATGCCGGCCGCGTGCCAGGCCTGCACCTCGGCTTCGGACTGCGCGGCAAAGCCGATGGTGCTGCCGTTGGCCACGGTGGCCGGTTCGCCGTTGATGGGCTGCGTCACCGAGAAGATGCCCGTGGGCGTGCGCCAGAAGACGCGATGGCGGTCGACGAAGCCCGGCTTCACGCCCAGGGTGCCGAGCAGGCTGTCGTAGAAGGCCTTGGCCTTGGGCAGGTCGTTGGTGCCGATCATCAGGTGCGAAAACATCGTTCGTCGTCTCCAGGGTGGCGGCGCGGTTGCGCCGTGGTGCCAGGGATTCTCAGGCCGAGAAGGGCCCCAGCTGGCAGGCCGCGGCCTGCGTGCCGTGGGCCAGGATGTGGTCGCGCAGCAGGCGCTGCGTGGCCGAGAGCGGCGTGTCGCGGCGCGTGAGCACGCACCAGTCGAGCTGCTTGGGCGTTTCCACCACGTCCAGCACCACCAGGCGGCCGGCGGCCAGCTCGCTCTGGAAGGTGTGGGCCGAGGCGAAGCTGATGCCCATGCCGGCCATCACCGCGGCCTTGATGGCCTCGGGGCCCTGCAGCTCGACGTCGGCGCGCACCTGCAGGCGCTGCATCTGCAGCAGGTGTTCCAGGAAGGCGCGCGTGGCCGAGCCGGCCTCGCGCAGGATGAAGGTGTCGTCGCGCAGCGCGGCCCAGGGCAGGGCGTGCTGGCCGGCCAGCCGGTGGTCGGGCGCGGCGATGACGCAGTGCGGGTGGCGCGCAAAGACCTCGGCCTCCACCTCGGCCTCGGCCGGCGGGTAGCCGCCGATCAGCAGGTCGATCTGGCGCTCGGCCAGCATCATCAGCAGGTGGTCGCGCCGGCCCTGGCTGAGCTTCAGGCGCAGCTCGGGGTGCTGGCGCCGGAAGGCGGCCAGCAGCCGCGGCACGAAGTACTGCCCGGGCGAGACCACGCCCACGTGCAGCTGGCCGCGGAACTGGCCCTGCAGCGTGCTCAGTGCATCCTCGGCCACGCTCACCTGCGCCAGGATCACGCGGCAGTGGCGCAGCAGCTCGGCACCGGCGTCACTCAAGCGGATGGGGCGGGCCTGGGTGTCGAAGAGCCGCGTGCCGAGCTCGTCTTCCAGCTGGCGGATCTGCTGCGACACCGCGCTCTGCGTCATGCCCATCAGTTCACCGGCGCGCGAGAAGCTGCCGGTGGTGGCGGCGGCTTCGAAGACACGCAGGCCACGCAGCGTGAGGTTGCGCATCGGGGGTACTGCTCGAAAGGGGTGAGGGGTGGGCCGCGCAGGATAGCGGCTCAGCCGGCCTCCCCATCCATCGCACGGGCAGCGCGGTGCAGCAGCTTGCGCAGCCACACCAGGCCGGGGTCCTGCGTGCGGTACTTGTGCCACTGCAGGCCCTGCTCCATGGCCGGCATGGGCAGCGGCGGCGCCCGCAGCTCGATCGGGAAGGCCGCCTGCATCTGCAGCGCCAGGCGCTTGTGCACGGTGGCGATGAAATCGGTGCCCACCACCATCGGCGGCAAGGACGAGAAGCCGTAGCTCGTCACGGCCACCTGGCGCGTGATGCCGTAGCGCTTGACGAACCAGGCCTCGAAGGAATCGCCCACCGAGCCCGGGGGCTGCATCACCACGTGCCGCGCGGCCACGTAGCGATCGAAGCTGAGTTCGCCGCGCGCCAGGGCGCTGTCGCGCCACACCACGCAGGTGAACTCTTCGTCGTAGAGCTTCTCTTCCGGGTGGTCGGGCGAGACGAAGCCGCGCGGAATGATGAGCAGGTCGGCCTCGCCGCGCTCCAGGCTGCGCTGCGGGTTGCTCACCTGCGGCAGGAACTCGAAACGCGCGCTGCAGCGTTCGGCCTGGGCCAGGGCCAGCACGTGCGGCACGAAGACCATCTGCGTGTAGTCGGAGACGAAGACGCGGAAGACACGGTCGGATTGCGCCGGCTGGAACTCGGGCTGGATGGCGATGGCGCTGTCCACGCGCACCAGCACGTCGCGCACCGCTTCATGCAGGCCCTGCGCGCGCGGCGTGGGCTCCATGCGGCGGCCCACCTGCACGAGCAGTTCGTCGTCGAAGTACTCGCGCAGCCGCGCCAGCGCATTGCTGGTGGCCGAGGGGCTCAGGTTCAGGCGCTCGGCCGCCTTGGTGATGCTGCACTCGGTGAGCAGGGCGTCCAGCGCCACCAGCAGGTTCAGGTCAAGGCGGTTGAAGCGCATGGGGTTCGCCCGGAGGCTTGGGGGTTAACCCGAAAAGTCTTCACGGCATCGAATCGTCGAATGGATACAAGCCATTTTTCATGAGGCTTGGATCTCCGTAGTCTCTGGCTTACCCGATCCCCACACACCTACGGAGACAAGGAATGGCCCCGCGCCAAGCCTCAGGCGAACTCACGCCCGCGATTTCTCAAACCCCGCTGCGGGTGGCCTGAAACATGGCCGCCGTGCAGCGTGTGGGCATCGTCGGCGCCGGCCTCACCGGGCTGGCTGCGGCCGTGGCCGCGGCACGCGCGGGCTGCCAGGTGCAGGTGTTCGAGGCCCGGGCGCAGATCGCCCAGCCGGCCGCGCACATCGACGTGGTGCCCAACCTGCTGCGTGAACTGGCCGGCCTGGGCCTGGCCGAGGCCTGCGTGCGCCAGGGCTTCCCCTTCCACAGCTGCGTGCTCATCGACAGCGAAGGCCGCCAGCGCGACGAACTGCCCGCCCCGCACCTGGCCGGCCCGCCCTGGCCGCCCACGCTGGGGCTGGTGCTGGCTGACCTGCTGGCCCTGTTGCGCGATGCCGCGCTGGCGCTGGGGGTGCAGCTGCACCTGGGCCGCCCGGTGCGCGCCGTGGACGGCGATGCCACCGTGCACACCGAAGACGGCCGCTGCCACGCTTTCGACCTGGGCATCGTGGCGGCCGGCAACGGCCTGCCCACGATGGCCGGCCGCGCCACCGCGCCAGTGCCGGCCGAAACGCTGCCCCAGCAGTGGTGCCACTGCCTGCTGCCGCGCCCCGTGACCCTGGCCGGTGCCGCGTGGGTGCTGTGCCGCGCGGTCGGCGGGCTGATGCGCGCCGCGCTGGTGCCGGTGGACGCGCGCCGCGTGGGGCTGGCGCTGTTGCTGCCGGCCGAGGCCGAGACCCACCCGGCTGCCTTGCGCGCACGGCTGGCCGGTGAGTGCGCGCTGCTGCGCGGCCTGGGTGCGCAGCTGCACGACGGCACGCCCGTGCACACGCGCCGTGTGTCCGCGGGCCTGCTGCCCGGCCGCTGGTACGCCGGCGCGGCGCTGCGCATCGGCCGCAGTGCGCACCGCCTGCCGCCGCACTTCGGCCAGGGCGCCGCGCAGGCCGTGGAGGACGCCTGCGTGCTGGGCGCGCTGCTGCGCAGCGGCCTGGCGGCACGCGCACTGGGCCCGGCCTTCATGGCGCGCCGCCAGCCGCGCGTGCAACAGGTGCTGCAGGTGGCGCTGCAGGCCGCGCGCTGGCAGCTCCAGCCCGAAGCCGGCACCGACCTGCGCGCGCTCGCCGAGACCCTGCAACCGCTGGTGGCCGAGCCGGCCTGAACCCCGGCCCCAGCCCCAGCCCGAGCCTGAACAACAACCCCGAAGGAGACCGATGAACACCTTGCTGAAACCCGCCGCCCGCCGGCGCACCTTGCTGGCTGTGGCCGCGCTGGCCGCCTGCCAGGCCCAGGCTTTCGAGATCGACACCGGCGACAGCGGCCTGAAGCTGCGCTGGGACAACACCGTCAAGTACAGCAGCATGGCGCGGCTGGAGAAAGCCTCGCCCGGGCTCTCGCGCACGGTGTTCGGCCCCACTGGCGTGGTGGGCCCGAACAACGGCAACCAGGACGACGGCAACAACAACTTCAGCCGCGGCATCGTCAGCAACCGGCTCGACCTGCTGAGCGAGCTGGACGCCGCCTACGGCAACTTCGGCGCCCGCGTGAGTGCCGCGGCCTGGTACGACGCCGTCTACAACCGCGGCAACCAGAACCAGACCACCAGCGCCAACAACACGCCGCGCAACGAGTTCGCGCCCGAGACGCGCCAGCTCATGGGCCGCAAGGCCGAGTTCCTGGACGCCTTCGTCTTCGGCCGCTTCGAGCTGGGCGACAAGCCCGCCACGGTGCGCCTGGGCCGCCACTCGCTGCTGTGGGGCGAGAGCCTGTTCTTCGGCGCCAACGGCATCGCCGGCGGCATGGCGCCACTGGACCTCATCAAGCTGCAGTCGGTGCCCAACGCCACCTTCAAGGAAGTGGCGCGGCCCACGGGCAAGCTCTCGGGCCAGGTGCAGCTCACGCCCGAGCTCACGCTGGGCGCTTACCTCGCCTACGAGTGGCAGAAGACGCGGCTGATGCCCGCCGGCGCCTACCTCTCGGGCAGCGACACCCTGGGCCCGGGTGCGCAGCGCATCAACGCCGGCCCCACGGGCGTGTTCCAGCGCCAGCCCGACCTGGAAGCCAGCAACAGCGGCCAGGGCGGCGTGCAGCTGCGCTGGCGCGTGGACGCGCTGGACACCGACCTCGGCTTCTACGCCATCCGCTACCACGCCACCGGCCCCAGCAACATCTGGAACACGCTCAACGGCCGCCCGCCGGCCGTCACGGCCAACAGTTACCGCTGGGTCTACCACGAGGGCATCGAGGCCTACGGGGTGAGCTTCGCCAAGACGGTGGGCGAGTGGGGCCTGGCCGGTGAAGCCTCGTACCGGCGCAACACGCCGCTGGCGAGCTCGGGGCAATCGGTCATCCCGGCCATCGGCGTGGGCGTGGCCTTCGACAACCGAGACAACCCGGGCTACGCCGTGGGCGAGACGGCGCACCTGCAGTTGTCGTGGATCGCGAGCCTGGGGCCGAGCTTCCTGTCGAAGGAGGCCAGCTTCGTCGGCGAGATCGCCTGGAACCAGCGCGCCAAGGTGACCAAGAACCCGCAGATGCTCAACCCGAACGCCGACAAGACGGCCACGGCGCTGCGCATGGTGTTCTCGCCCAGCTACCGCCAGGTGCTGCCCGGCCTGGACCTGAGCCCCAGCGTGGGCCTGGGCTACGCCTGGGGCAAGTCTGCCGCCGTGGGCCCCGCCTTCGGCGTGGACAAGGGCGGCGATTTCAGCCTGGGCCTGGGCGCCGTCTACCTGGGCAGCTGGAACGCGAACCTGAACTTCGTTCGCTACCTCGGCCCCGAGGGCCCGACCCTGGACAACAGCAACAACGCCCAGTTCAAGCAGGCGCTGAAGGACCGCAACTTCGTGACCTTCTCGCTGCGCACCACCTTCTGAGACCTGGAGACAAGCACCATGCCCACCACCCCCCGCCGCACCGCCTTCGCGCGTGCGCTGATCGTCTCTGCCATGGCCGGCGCCGGCCTGCTGCAGCTGGCCCATGCCGCCGTCACCGCCGAAGAAGCGGCCAAGCTCAAGACCACGCTCACGCCGCTGGGCGCCGAGAAGGCCGGCAACGCCGACGGCAGCATCCCGCCCTGGACGGGCGGCTACACCACGCCCATCCCCGGCTTCAAGAACGGGGGCCGCCGTGCCGACCCCTTCGCCAACGAGAAACCGCTGTACAGCATCACCGCGGCCAACATGGCGCAGCACGCCGCCAAGCTGAGCGAAGGCACGCAGGCGATGCTGAAGAAGTACCCGCAGAGCTTCCGCGTCGATGTCTACAAGACGCACCGCACCGCGGCCGCGCCGCAGTGGGTGTACGACAACACCTTCAAGAACGCCACCAGCGCCAGGCTCGATGGCGCCGAGATCAAGGGCGCCTACGGCGGCATCCCCTTCCCCATCCCGAAGACGGGTGAAGAGGTCATGGCCAACCACGAACAGCACTGGCGCGGCGAGGCCTGGCAGAACGACTTCCGCGGTTATCTCGGCACGGCCAGCGGCCAGCGCGTGCTGTCGGTGGAAGGCACGGGCGAGTGGCAGATGCCGTACTACGCCCAGGGCCAGGAGGCCAAGTTCGCGGGCGACTACTGGCTCATCCGCCTGGTCAACAGCGGCCCGCCGGTGCGTGCCGGCGAGGCCATCACCGGCCGCCTGAACCTGGACGCCGACAAGAGCGCCACCTGGGTCTACCTGACCGGCCAGCGCCGCGTGCGCAAGCTGCCCAACGCCTGCTGCGACACGCCCACGCCGGCCACCGCGGGCGTGGCCAGCTTCGACGAGATCGACGTCTTCGCGGGCCGCAACGACCGCTTCAACTGGAAGATCGTCGGCAAGCAGGAGATGCTGATCCCCTACAACAGCAACCGCCTGCACACGCCCACGAAAGACAGCGATGTGCTGCTGGCCCACCACCTGAACCCCGACCACGTGCGCTGGGAACTGCACCGCGTGTGGGTGGTGGAAGCCACGCTCAAGCCCGGCCAGCGCCACCAGGCGCCGAAGAGCCGCTACTACATCGACGAAGACACCTGGGTGGCGGTGCTGGGCGACCGCTGGGACGCCAAGGGCCAGCTGTGGAAGACCATCTGGGCGCACCCGGTGGTGATGCCCGACCTGCCGGCCACCACGCCGCAGCAGCAGTGGGGCTTCAACGACCTCATCTCCGGCGCCTGGTACGCCAGCGGCGTGGTCAACGAGCGCCCCACGCACTACCGCATCGTGCCGCGGCGCAGCGACAGCTTCTTCACGCCTGACGCGATGGCGGGTGAGGGCGTCAGGTGAGATCCCCCCCGAAGCGCCTGCGGCGCCTCCCCCCCGGGGGAGCGACCCCAGCGGCCCGGCGGAGCCGGTTCCGCGGCGTCTGCTTGGTGGCCTTGGCGGGCGCAGCGCTGGGCCTGCCGGCCCACGCCGCGCCCGTGGCCGAAGCCCTGCAGCGCCCGGCGCTCACGGTGAAGGCGCCGCAGCGCGCCGCGCTGCTCTCGGCGGCGCAGGCCGGCGCGCGCATCGTGGCGGTGGGCGAGCGCGGGCTGGTGGCGCTGAGCGATGACGGCGGCCGCACATGGCGCCAGGCGCCCAGCCCGGTGAGCGTGACGCTGACCACCGTGCGTTTCGCCGATGACAAACAAGGTGTGGCCGTCGGCCACGGCGGCACGGTGCTGACCACGCAGGACGCGGGTGCCAGCTGGCAGCTGCGCCTGGACGGCCGCCGCCTGGCCGCACTGGCGCGCGACGCCGCCACCACGCCCGAGGCCCAGCGCGAGGCCGAGCGCCTGCTGGCCGACGGCCCCGACAAGCCGCTGCTGGACGTGCTGCTGTGGGACGCACGCCGCCTGCTGGCCGTGGGCGCCTTCGGCCTGGCCGTCTACAGCGAAGACGGCGGCCAGACCTGGCAGCCCTGGATGGCCCGCCTGCCCAACCCCAAGGGCCTGCACTGGTACGTGGCGCGCCGCCAGGGCGAGACGCTGCTGCTGGCCGGTGAACAAGGCCTGCTGGCGCGCAGCGACGACGGCGGCCGCAGCTTCCGCGCGCTGGCCTCGCCCTACAAGGGCAGCTGGTTCACCGGCGAGCTGCGCGCCGATGGCAGCACCGTGCTGGCCGGCCTGCGCGGCAACGTGTGGCGCAGCACCGATGCCGGCGCCACCTGGTCCGCGCTGGCCAACCCCGTGCCGGCCACCGTCACGGCCATGAGCACGCTGCCCGATGGCGGCCTGTTGCTGGCCAGCCAGGCCGGCGTGCTGATGCGCCTGCAAGGCGAACGCCTGCTGCCCCTGAAGACCCCGCCGCTGACGCTGCCGGCCGCGCTGCTGCCGCTGGCCGAAGGCCGCCTGCTCGCGCTGGGCCTGGCCGGCGCCAGCACGCTGACCTTGCCCGCTCTCGAAGAAGCCCGCCCGTGAACCCGATGCACTCTCCGGCCGCCCTGGACGCGGCCGCGCCCTTCGACCCGCGCTCCGGCTCGCTGATCGAACGCGCGCTCTTCAACCACCGCTGGGTGGTGCTGCTGCTGTGCGCGCTGGTGACGGTGCTGCTGGGCTGGCAGGCCACGCGCCTGCAGCTCAACGCCAGCTTCGAGAAAACCATCCCCACGGGGCACCCCTACATCCAGAACTTCCTGCAGCACCAGGCCGAGCTCAGCGGGCTGGGCAACGCGGTGCGCATCGCGGTGGCCGCGCCGCAGGGTGGCATCTACGACGCGAAGTACCTGGACACGCTGCGCCGCCTGTCCGACGAAGTGTTCCTGCTGCCGGGCGTGGACCGCGCGCGCATGAAGTCGCTGTGGACCCCCAGCACGCGCTGGGTGGGCGTGACGGAAGACGGCCTGGAAGGCGGCCCCGTCATTCCCGACGGCTACGACGGCAGCCCGCCCAAGCTGCAGCAGCTGCAGGCCAACGTGGCGCGCTCGGGCGAGATCGGGCAGCTGGTGGCGCGCGACGGCAAATCGAGCGTGATCTTCGTGCCCCTGCTGGCGCGTGACGCCGAAGGCCGCGCCATCGACTACGCCGCGCTCTCGGGCCAGCTGGAGGCCCTGCGCAGCAAGTACCAGGCCGAAGGCGTGTCGGTGCACATCACCGGCTTCGCGAAGATCGTGGGCGACCTCATCGACGGCGTGCGCGCGGTGCTGGTGTTCTTTGCGCTGGCGGTGGTCATCGCCACGGTGATGGTCTTCGCCTACACACGCTGCGTGCGCAGCACGCTGCTGGTGGTGCTGGCCTCGCTGGTGGCGGTGGTGTGGCAGCTCGGGCTGCTGCCGCTCTTGGGCTACGCGCTCGACCCGTATTCCATCCTCGTGCCCTTCCTCGTGTTCGCCATCGGCATGAGCCACGGCGCGCAGAAGATGAACGGCATCATGCAGGACGTGGGCCGCGGCGTGCAGAAGCTCGTCGCCGCGCGCTTCACCTTCCGGCGCCTGTTTCTCGCGGGCCTGACGGCGCTGCTGGCCGACGCGGTGGGCTTCGCGGTGCTGCTCGTCATCGACATCCAGGTCATCCGCGAGCTGGCCATTGCCGCCTCCATCGGCGTGGCGGTGCTGATCTTCACCAACCTCATCCTGCTGCCGGTGCTGCTGAGCTACACCGGCGTGAGCGCACGCGCCGCGCAGCGCAGCCTGCGCGACGAACAGCAAGACGCCAGCGGCGCCGCGCGCCACCCGCTGTGGCGCCTGCTCGACCGCTTCACGCAGCGGCGCTGGGCCACCGCGGCCGTGGTGGCGGGCTTGCTGATGGGCGTGGGCGGCTTCGCGGCCAGCCTGCAGCTGAAGATCGGCGACCTCGACCCCGGCGCGCCCGAGCTGCGCGCCGACAGCCGCTACAACCGCGACGTGGCCTTCATGAACGCCGCCTACGGCGCCGGCAGCGACGTGCTGGCGGTGATGGTGAAGACGCCCGACGGCCAGTGCTCGGCCTACGAGACGCTGAACAAGGTGGACGCGCTGGAGTGGCAGCTGCGCCAGATCGACGGCGTGGAGAACACCAACACGCTGGCGCTGCTGAACCGGCGTGTGCTCTCGGGCCTGAACGAGGGCAACCCGCGCTGGTACGAGTTCTTGCCCAACCAGGACATGCTCAACACCGTGACGGCCAGCGCGCCGCGCGGCCTGTACAACGACGCCTGCAACCTGCTCACGGTCTACGCCTACCTGCGCGACCACAAGGCCGAGACGCTCACGCGCGTGGTGCAGCACGTCGAGGCCTTCGCGCAGGCCAACAACACGGCCGAGGTGCAGTTCCTGCTGGCCGCCGGCAGCGCCGGCATCGAGGCCGCCACCAACATCGTCGTGCACGACGCCTGGCGGCTGATGCTGGTGATGGTCTACGGCGCCGTGGTGCTGCTGTGTTTCATCACCTTCCGCAGCTGGCGCGCGGTGGTGGTGGCGGTGCTGCCGCTGGTCGTCACCTCTTTCCTGGCCGAGGCGCTGATGGTGGCCCTGGGCATGGGCGTGAAGGTGGCCACGCTGCCCGTCATCGCCCTGGGCGTGGGCATCGGCGTGGACTACGCGCTCTACATCCTGAGCGTGACGATGGCGCAGCTGCGCGAGGGCAAGAGCCTGTCGGAGGCCTACTACCGCGCGCTGCTCTTCACCGGCAAGGTGGTGATGCTCACGGGCGTGACGCTGGCCATCGGCGTCATCACCTGGGTGGCCAGCCCCATCAAGTTCCAGGCCGACATGGGCCTGCTGCTGGCCTTCATGTTCCTCTGGAACATGTTGGGCGCCCTCGTGCTGCTGCCCGCGCTGGCGCACTTCCTCCTGCGGCCTGCCGCGCCGGCGCCGGTGGCGTCGGCGGTGGCCGCCCCTCTTCCTTCGGCCCGCTGAAAGCGACCTGCATGTTCAAGTACTTCCCCACCAACTACGTCTGGAATCTCTCGGTCGACCTGGCCATCGAGATGGGCGCTCGCATCGGCGAGATCGAGGCCATGTGCGCCCCGCTGCAGGAAGCTGCCAAGGCGCCCGATGCCGCCGGCACCAAAGCCTTCCGAGAAACCTGGGTGCAGATGGCCGACCAGCTGTGCGTGCTGGCCGAAGAAGACCGCGGCCGCGGCCGGTTCTTCTCGGCCGGCGAGAAGCTGCGCCGCGCCAGCAGCTACCTCATCACCGCCGAGCGCCTGCAGGCGCACGACAGCCCTGGCCGCCGTGCGCTCTACGAGCGCGAACTGGCCCTGTTCCTGGAAGGTTCGCGGCTGCTCGGCGACGGTGTGCAGCGCGTGGAGATTCCCTACGAAGGCACGCACCTCTCGGCGCTGTACCTGCCCGCGCAGGGCTTGAAGCCCGGCGAACGCGCGCCGCTGCTGGTGCAGGTCAACGGCCTGGACTCGACCAAGGAGATGAAGTACCTGGTGGGCCTGCCGGCATGGTTGGCGAAACGTGGCGTGTCTTCGCTGATCGTCGACCAGCCCGGCACCGGCGAAGCCCTGCGCCTGCACAACCTGAAGGCACGCTTTGACAGCGAACACTGGGCCAGCCGCGTGGTGGACTGGCTGGAAACACGCGCCGATGTCGACCCGCAGCGCATCGGCCTGGAAGGCGTTTCCTTGGGCGGCTACTACTGCCCGCGCGCCGTGGCCTTCGAGCCGCGTTTTGCCGCCGGTGTGTGCTGGGGCGCCAACCACGACTGGCGCGACGTGCAGAAGCGCCGCCTGGAGAAGGAAGGCAACTTCCCCGTGCCGCACTACTGGGCGCACGTGATGTGGGTCTGGGGCGCGAAGGACATGGACGAGTTCATGCGCATCGCCGAGAACGTGCACCTGGACGGTGTGGTCGAGAAGATCCGCGTGCCCTTCCTCGTCACGCACGGCTCGAAGGACAGCCAGATCCCGCTGAAGTGGGCCGAGCGCACCTACGAGCAACTCGTCAACAGCCCGAAGCGCGAGCTCAAGGTCTTCACCGAGCGTGAAGGCGGCGTGCAGCACAGCAGCTTCGACAACAGCATCAATGCCGGGCACTACATCGCCGACTGGGTCGCCGAGACCTTGGGCGCACGCACGGCGCTCTGAAACCCTCAGGAGGACGAACACCCCATGAACATCATCGGACCCGACGCCCTCGTCTTCGGCGTGGACGACCTCGCCGCCTGCGGTCAGTACCTCAGCGACTACGGCCTGAAGGACGTGGGGCAAGGCCGCTACGAAGCGCTGGACGGCACCGCCGTCGTCATCAAGCACCAGGACGACGCCAGCCTGCCGCCCGCCCTGGGCACGGCCAGCCTGCTGCGCGAAACCGTCTACGGCGTGGCCGACGCGGCCACGCTGGACGCCATCGAGGCCGAGCTCCAGCGCGACCGCGCCGTGCACCGCGAAGCGGGCGTGCTGCGCGTGGTCGACGACATGGGCTTCGCGCTGGCCTTCCAGGTGACGGTGCGCCGCCCGCTCAGCCTGCCGGCCGAAACCGTGAACGCCCCCGGCGCCGCGCCACAGCGCGGGCCCAACCAGCTGGCCTTCACGCCCGACATGCCGGCGCTGCCGCGCACGCTTTCGCACGTTGTCTACTTCGTGCCCGACAGCGCCAAGGCCGAGGCCTTCTACACGCGCCTGGGTTTCGTCTGCACCGACCGCTTCACCGGCGTGGGCCCCTTCCTGCGCCCGGCCGGCACCCCCGACCACCACACGCTGTTCTTCATTCAGACGCCGCCGTTCATGAAAGGCTGCGAGCACTTCACCTTCCACATGGGCGGCCCCACCGAGGTGCTGCTGGCCGGCTCGCGTTTTGTGGAGAAGGGCTACCAGAGCTTCTGGGGCCCCGGCCGCCACAAGTTCGGCAGCAACTGGTTCTGGTACTTCAACAGCCCGCTGGGCTGCCACGTGGAGTACGACGCCGACATGGACCTGCATGACGACGCCTGGGCCGCGCGCGAGGTGCCGATGGGCGCCGATGCCTCGCAGCTCTTCCTCTTCCAGCACCGCGAGAAGTGGGCGCCTTCCGGCCCGCCGCCGGGGGCGGGTGGAAAGCCCCCGGGCGTCTGAGCCAAGGCCTGAGCACCCCGCCATGCGCCTGTGCCACCTCAGCGAACTGCCCGAGGGCGAAGCCCGCGGCTTCGACCCGCTGCACAGCGGGCAGCACAGCCTGCTGCTCGTGCGCCAGGGTGCGCGTGTGCACGCCTGGCGCGACGCCTGCCCGCACCACGGCACGCCCCTGGCCTGGCGCCAGCACGCCTACCTGAACGCCGCGCGCGACCGCATCGTCTGCGCGGCGCACGGCGCGCTCTTCGAAATCGACACCGGCCTGTGCACCCTCGGCCCCTGCCTGGGTGAGCATCTGCAGGCCATGCCCATCACCGTGCACCCCAGCGGCGAGGTCCACCTCGCCGACGACACCTTCCAGGAGACCCCCGCATGAACCCGACCCCACGCCGCATCCTCATCATCGGCGGCGGCTTTTCCGGCATGGCGGCCGCCATCCAGCTGCGCAAGCAGGGCCATGCGGTCGAGCTCGTCGAGATCGACCCCGGCTGGCGCAGCTACGGCGCCGGCATCAGCCTGGGCGGGGCCACGCTGCGTGCCTTCCGCACGCTGGGCATCCTGGACACCTTTCTCGAACGCGGTGCCGCGAGCGATGGCGTGAAGATCTGCCTGCCGCACGGCCCGCAGGTGGCCGAGCTGCCCACGCCGCGCATCGCCGGGGCCGAGGTGCCCGGCGGCGGCGCCATCCTGCGGCCGGTGCTGGCGCAGATCCTGGCCGAGGCCACACGGGCCGCCGGCACCGTGGTGCGCCTGGGCTGCAGCTTCACCCACCTCGAGCCAGACGCCGAGGGCGTGGAGGTGGGTTTCACCGACGGCCAGCGCCGCCGCTACGACCTCGTCATCGGCGCCGACGGCCTGTACTCGAAAACACGCGAGGCCGTGTTCCCCAACGCGCCCAAGCCCCGCTACAGCGGCCAGGCCGTGTGGCGTGCCGTGCTGCCGCGCCCGCCCGAGATCGAGACCTGCACGATGTGGATGGGCCCGCGCGTGAAGCCGGGCGTGAACCCGGTCTCGAAGACGCACCTCTACCTCTTCGTCACCGAACCGCGGCCGAGCAACGAGCACGTCGACCCGGCCACCTTCGCTGCGCGGCTGCGCGAACTGCTGGCCGACTTCCCGGCGCCCACGTTGCGCGCCCTGCGCGAACAGATCGACGAACACGCGCAGATCGTCTTCCGCCCGCTGGAAGGCCTGCTGATGCCGCGGCCCTGGTCGCAGGGGCGTGTGGTGCTGATCGGCGACGCCGTGCATGCCACCACGCCGCACCTGGCCAGCGGGGCCTGCATCGGCATCGAAGACGCGCTGGTGCTGGCCGAGGAACTGGGCCGCAGCGATGACATCGCGCCCGCTCTGGCTGCCTTCGAAGAACGCCGCTGGGAGCGTTGCCGCATGGTCGTGGAGAACTCGGCGCGGCTCGGCGAGATCGAGGTCGCCGGCGGCGACAAGGAGGAGCACGCGAAGATCATGCGCGCCTCCCTGATGGCGCTGGCCCAGCCCATCTGAAGCGGAGGACGTGCCCATGATCCGCACCGATTCCGCCCGCGGCCGCATTGCCCTGATGGTGGCGCACTGCGCCGGCATGGTCGACCTCGTGGCCCTGCCCGTCTGGGTGGGCACGCTCATCAGCCGTTACAGGCTGGATCCGCAGCAGGCCGGCCTGCTGGCCACGCTGTTCCTGGTGGGCGCCGTGCTTGCCAGCGTGGTGCTGGCGCCGCTGTTCCACCGCCTGCCCGGGCGCACCGTGGCCACGCTGGGCTTCGGCCTGGCCGGCGCCGGTTTCTTCGCCGTCAGCCGCACGGCCGATTTCGGCACCATGGCGCTGCTGCACGCGCTCTCGGGCGTGGCCGCGGGCGCGGCGCTCAGCGTCACGCACGGCACCATCGCGCGCAGCGCCAACCCGCACCGGCTGTTTGCCATCGTGGGCATGGCGCTGGGCGTGTTCGCCATCGTCTTTCTCGGGGCCACGCCGCAGGTGGTGGCGAGCGTGGGCGGGCCGGCGCTCTTTGTCGTGTTCGCGGGGGTGATGGGCGTGGCCACGCTGGTCTCGCTGCTGGCCTTTCCGGCGCCCGATGCCGCGCCGGCCGGCGCGGGCGCGGGCGCGGGCGGGGGCGGGCAGGGCGGCATCCCGGCCGCCGTGTGGTTCGGCATCGCCGGCATCGCGGGTATGGGCCTCGTGCAAAGCATGACCTTCAGCTTCCTGGAGCGCGTGGGCGCCGACCGCGGCTTCGGGCCGCAGGCCGTCACCGGCGTGCTCATCGCGCTGGGCTTCGTGAACCTGTTTCCCGCGGTGCTCGCCGCGCTGCTGGAAAAACGCTGGGCCGCGCGCACGGTGCTGCTGGTGGGGCCGGTGCTGCAGGCGCTGCTGGTGGCCACGATCATGAACGCCACGGCCTTTGTGCCGTACGCGGTGGCGGCTTCGTTGTTCGCGGCGGTGATGATCTTCACCCACACCTTCGCCTTCGGCCTGCTGGCGCGGCTGGACACCAGCGGGCGCGCCATGGCGGCCACGCCGGCCATGGTGATGATCGGCGCGGCCATCGGCCCCATCCTGGGCGGCACGCTGGTCAAGGCCCACGGCTACGGCAGCCTGGGCTTGGCGGCGCTCTTCATCGCCGCGCTGGCGGTGTTCTGTTTCTCGCGCATCCCGGCACAGACCGCCGTCGCACCGCGGCAGGAGGCCCTGGCATGAGCCTGCCCAAGCCGCGCCGCCGCTTCGTCGACCTTTCGATCTATCTCGAAAACGACGTGCTCAGCGACCCGCCCCCGCTGGCGCCCAAGATCACCTACCAGAAGCACGCCGACACGCTGCCCGAGTTCATGGCCATGCTGCCGGGCACCCGACCCGAGGATTACCCCGAGGGCGAAGCCGCCGCCGCCGAGTGGGTGACGCTGACCACGCACAACGGCACGCACCTGGACGCGCCCTGGCACTTCCATTCCACGCAAGACGCCAAGAACGGCGGCAGCCGCCCCAGCATCACCATCGACGAGGTGCCGCTGGAGTGGTGTTTCCAGAACGGCGTGAAGCTCGACTTCCGCCACTTCCCCGACGGTTATGTGGCCACCGCCGCTGACGTTGAAAGTGAACTGACCCGCATCGGCCACACGCTGCAGCCGCTGGACATCGTGGTGGTGAACACGCGCGCCGGCAGCCGCTACGGCCACCCAGACTATCTCGGCGCCGGCTGCGGCATGGGCTACGAAGCCACCATGTACCTGCTGGAGCGCGGCGTGCGCCTGACCGGCACCGACGCCTGGAGCTGGGACGCGCCGTTCTCGTACACCGCGAAGAAGGTCGCCGAAACCGGCAACAAGGCGCTGATCTGGGAAGGCCACAAGGCCGGCCGCGACATCGGCTACTGCCACCTGGAGAAGCTGCACAACCTGGAAGCCCTGCCGCCGCACGGCTTCACCATCAGCTGCTTCCCGCACAAGATCCGCGGCGCCAGCGCCGGCTGGACGCGGGCCGTGGCCATCTTCGAAGACGGAGCCATCGCATGAGCTTTCCAGCCATCCACCGTGTCGTCACCGGCCATGCGGCCGACGGCCGCGCGATCATTGCCAGCGAAGGGCCGCTGCCCAGCGTGGTGGAGATCGCCGCGATTCCCGGCACCGTTTTCCACGAGGTGTGGAGCACGGCCGGCGCGCCGGCCAGTGTCGACAACGGCGCCGACCCCACGCTCGGCGCGCTGAAGCTGCCGCCCCCGAAACACGGCACGCGCATCCGCTTCGTCGACATCCCGCCCGACACGGCCGAGTTCCTCGCCCACGGTGCCGCGAAGATGAAAGACGCCTTCGCACAGATCGGCGACGAGCAGGCCTCGACCGTGAAGGCCCATTCGCCGCACCCGCTGATGCACCGCACCGAATCGGTGGACTATGGCGTGGTCATCGAAGGCGAGATGACGCTGGTGCTCGACGACAGCGAGGTGCTGTTGCGGCCCGGCAGCGTGGTGGTGCAGCGCGGCACCAACCACGCCTGGGCCAACCGCTCGGGGCGGCCCTGCCGCATGCTCTTCGTGCTGGTCGACGGCGCCTACGAGCCGGCCATCGCCCAAGCCTTGCACCACCGCGAAGGTACGCCCTCATGACACACCGCCGCTGGCTTCTGCACACCCTGGCCGCTGGTGCCGCGGCGCTGGCCTTTCCCGCCGCCCGCGTGGCGCAGGCGCAGCCCGCCTTCCCGACCCGGCCGCTGACCTTGATGGTGCCCTGGCCGGCAGGCGCACCCTCGGATGCCATCGCCCGCAAGCTGCAGCCCGGGCTGCAGCAGGCCCTGGGCCAGCCGGTGGTGGTGGACAACCTCGGCGGTGCCGGCGGCACGCTGGGCGTGGCCAAGGCCATGGCGCAGGCCGCCGACGGCCACACGCTGCTGGTGGGCACACCCACCGAGCTGGTGCTGAGCCCGCTGACGATCCCGGCCGTGCGCTACAAGGCCGAAGACTTCACGCTGCTGGCGCACTTCGGCCGCGTGCCCTATGTGCTGTGCTGCCGCAGCACCTTGCCGCAGAAGACGCTGGCCGAGGTGCTGGCCACCAAGGGGCAGGGCGGCCGCCCGCTGTCCATCGGCAACATCGGCCCCGGCTCGCTGATCCACCTGATGAGCCTGCAGTTCGAGAAGACCGCCGGCCTGACGCTCACGCACGTGCCCTACCGCGGCGTGCCGCCCATGGTGCAAGACGTGATGGGCGGGCAGCTCGACCTGGCCTTCGTGCCGCTGGCCGGCGGCACCGCCGCGCAGCTGGAGCAAGGCAAGCTGCGCGCCTTGGGCCTCAGCACGGTGCGGCCCTCGGTGCTGCTGCCGCAGCTGCCGCCGCTGGCTGCGGGCCACCGCAGCTTCGAAGGCTTCGATTTCGATGTCTGGGGCGGCGTCTTCGCGCGCCGCGAGACGCCCCCGGCCGTGCTGCAGCGCCTGCACCAGGTGCTGGCCGCGACGCTGAGCGAGCCCGAGTTCCTGACTTGGGCGCGCAGCACCGGCAGCAACCCGGTGCCCGTGCTGCCCCTGGCCGAAGCCCAGGCCTTCTACCCGCGGGAAGCCGCGCGCTACATGGCCTTGCTGCGCGCCTTCCCTGACGCCGTGCGCAACTGAGCCCCCACCCGATGAAATTCGCCACCCTGAAAGACGGCAGCCTGGACGGCCGGCTGCTCGTGGTCTCGCGCGACCTGCAGCGCGCGCTGGCCGTGCCGCACATCGCGCCCAGCCTGCTCGATGCGCTGCAGCGCTGGCCCGCCGTGCAGGGCGCGCTGCAAGCCGCGTACGACACGCTCAGCGCCGGCCCCGCACCCGCGGACAGCTTCGCCTTCGACCCCGTGGCCTGCGCCGCCCCGCTGCCGCGCAGCCCGCAATGGCTGGACGGCTCGGCCTTCCTCAACCACGGCCGTCTGATGGAGCAGGCCTTCGGCACGCCGCCCATCCCGCACTTCGACACCGTGCCGGTGATGTACCAGGGTGCCAGCGACGACTTCCTCGGCCCGCACGACGACGTGCCGCTGCCCAACCCGGCCGACGGCATCGATTTCGAAGGCGAGTTCGGTGTCGTCACCGGGCCGGTGCCGATGGGCGTGTCGCCCGAAGCGGCGCTGGGCTGCATCCGCCTGCTGGTGCAGATCAACGACTGGAGCCTGCGCGCGCTGGGCCCGCACGAGATGAAGACGGGTTTCGGCTTCCTGCAGGCCAAGCCGTCCACGGCCTTCGCGCCCGTGGCCGTGACGCCCGACGAACTGGGCAGCGCCTGGCGCGAGGGCCGCGTGCAACTGCGCCTGCAGGTGCAATGGAACGGCGAGCGTTTCGGTGAACCGCACGGCGGCGAGATGGGTTTCCATTTCGGCCAGCTCATCGCCCACGCGGCGCGCACGCGCCGGCTCACGGCCGGGTGCATCGTGGGCAGTGGCACGGTGAGCAACGCCGCACGCTCGGCCGGCAGCGCGTGCATCGCCGAGCGGCGCGTCATCGAGAAGATCGACCTCGGCGACATCCGCACCGGCTTCATGCAGTACGGCGACCGCGTGCGCATGCAGGCGGTCTTCGAAGACGGCCGGCCGGGGCCCTTCGGCGTGATCGACCAGCGCGTGGTGGCCGCACCAGCGGCGGGCTGAGCGCGTCATGCATGTGTTGATCACCGGCGCGGCCGGGTTCGTCGGGCGTGCGCTGGCGCAGCGCTTGCAGCAAGCGCCCGCGGTAGGCGGCCGCGCGGTCACGCGCCTGAGCTTGCTCGACCTGGCGCTGACCGCGCCCGAGCCCGTGCGGGCCGACCCGGCCCCCGAAGTGCAGGCCTGGCCCTGCGACCTGGCCGACCCCGCCGCGCAGCAGGCCCTGGCCGCGCGCCTGGCCGCCGCGCCGGTGGACGTGGTCTTCCACCTGGCCAGCATCCCCGGCGGCCTGGCCGAGCAGCAGGTGGCGCTGGCGCGCCGCGTGAACATCGACGCCACCGCCGTGCTGCTGGAAGCGGCGCAGGCCCAGGTGCAGGCCGGCGGGCCGGTGCCGGTGTTCGTGTTCGCCAGCTCCATCGCCGTGTTCGGCGCGCTGCCGGCGGCGGTGGACGACCACACCCCGCTGCAACCCGTGCTGAGCTACGGCATGCACAAGGTGGTGGGCGAGCTGCTGGTGGCCGACTTCACGCGCCGCGGCGCCGTGTGCGGGCGCAGCCTGCGCCTGCCCGGCGTGCTGGCGCGCCCGCCGGCGCCCACGGGGCAGCTCTCGGCCTTTCTCAGTGATCTGCCGCGCGAGCTGGCCGCCGGCCGGCCCTGCGTCTGCCCCACATCGCCGCAGGCACGCACCTGGGCTTCATCGCTGCCCTGCGTGCTGGCGCAACTGCTGCATGCCGCCAGCACGCCGGCCGCGGCCTGGCCCGCAGGCCGTGCGCTGACACCGCCCACGCTGCACTTCAGCCTGGGCGAGATGGTGGACGCGGTGGCGCAGGTGCACGGTGTGCCCGCGCAGGCGCTGGTGCGCTGGGCGCCCGATGCGCGCACCGAAGCGCTGTTCGGGCGCTTTCCGCCGCTGCGCACCCCGGCCGCCGAGGCCGCCGGCTTCGTGCACGACGGCGACCTGCCCACGCTGCTGCGGCGCGCGCTGGCGCCTGCCTGAGCCCGGGCGGCTTCAGCCGGCCGCTTCGCGCACCTGGAAGACGTTGCCCTCGGGGTCGTGCCCGTCGCAGGCGCGGAAGCCGCGCGCTGTCCATTCGGCGCGCGGCGCCTTCACGCCACCGCCCAGCGCGGCGGCCTGTGCGCGGGCGGCTGCGATGCTCTCCACCGGCAGGCAGATCTTCAGCGCCGTGTCTTCGCGCAGCTCGGGCGGGCTGGTGATCTCGATCTGCCGCGCGATCGCCGCCGGGATGCCGTGCACCACGAGCTGGAAGCCTTCGGCGCCGAGCACCACGTGGTGGTCATCGCTGGCCACCTCGGTCATGCCGATGACGTGGGCGTAGAAGCTCGCCAGGCGCGGCACGTCCTTCGCGAAGACAACGGCGCTGGGCAGGGGGCGCTGGGGCATGGTGGGGTTCTCCGGAAGGGCAGGGCTGCGGGGCTGCGCCGGTGGCGCCTGGGCTTGGGCGGGTTCGGCGCCAGCCTGCCACCCGCCCCGCACGGCATGAAGTCACCCCATTCTGCGCCGGCCTGCCGCGCATCGATGGGCCGCGCAGCCAGGCTCGTGTTCAGGCCCGCCCGAGCTTGAACACCGCCACGGCCTGAACGAGCTGGGTCGCCTGCTGCTTCAGGCTTTCAGCGGCGGCGGCCGACTGCTCCACCAGCGCGGCGTTCTGCTGCGTCACCTGGTCCATCTGCGTCACCGCCGCGCCCACCTGGTTGACGCCCGAGCTCTGCTCGGTGCTGGCGGCGCTGATCTCGCCCATGATGTCGGTCACGCGCTGGATGGCCGCCACCACCTGGTCCATGGTGCCGCCGGCGCGCTCGGCCAGCGTGTTGCCATGGGCCACCTGCTCCACGCTGGCCGTGATCAGGCCCTTGATCTCGCGCGCCGCCTCGGCGCTGCGCTGCGCCAGCGTGCGCACCTCGCCGGCCACCACGGCAAAACCTCGGCCCTGGTCGCCCGCACGTGCCGCCTCCACCGCGGCGTTCAGCGCCAGGATGTTGGTCTGGAAGGCGATGCCGTCGATGGTGCCGATGATGTCGGCGATGCGGTGGCTGCTGTCGTGGATGCCCTTCATGGTGCCCACCACCTCGGCCACCACCTGGCCCCCCTCCAGGGCCACGCGGGAGGCACCTTGTGCCAGCTGGTTGGCCTGTCTCGCGTTGTCGGCGTTCTGGCGCACCGTGCCACCGAGCTGCTCCATCGAGGCCGCCGTCTGTTGCAGGCTGCTGGCCTGCTGCTCGGTGCGGCGGCTGAGGTCGTGGTTGCCGGTGCTGATCTCGGTGCTGGCCGTGGCCACGCCATCGGCGCTCTGGCGCACCGTGCCGACCACGTGGGCCAGGCTGTCCTGCATCTGCTGCAGGGCGTTCAGCAAGGGGCTGAATTCGTCGCGCGCCGTGTCGAGCACGGGCTGCGTGAGGTCGCCATCGCGCACACGGTCGGCCACCGCGCGGCTGGCGGCCAGGCGGCGCTGCAGCAGCGCCACGAAGCGCCACGCGAACAACGTCAACCCCACCATGGCCGCAGCGACCAGGACCGCCAGCACGCGCAAGGTGGCCGCGCCTTCGCGGCTGACGCCGGCCAGCTCGTCTTCGAGCATGCCGCGCTGGTACTGCACCATGGCCTCGGCCTGCTGCAGCACGAGGTTGCGGGCCGGGATGGTTTTCTCGACCAGGAAGGCGAAGGCCTCGGCCCGTTGGCCGTCCTGCACCAACTTCAGGTTGGCGCCGCCCGTCTGCCAAAAGCCTGCGATGGCGGGTTCCAGCTGGCGGAAGAGCTTGCGCCCTTTCCCGGTGGTGATGGCGCGCTCGTAGTCGGCCATCAGCTGCTCGATCTGCCGGCGCTTCTCGCCGATGTCCGCCAGCGTGGCGGCCAGTTCCTCGGGCGAGCGCGACAGCATGGCGTGGCGCACCTGCAGTGACACCCGCGTGATGTTCAGCTCGATGGCAGCGATGCGGCCAAGCTGGGGCACGCGCACCTCCGCGGTGTCGCTCGCGGCTTCGGCCACGGCCCCGAGCTTGAGCCAGGCGAAGACCAGCACGCTGGCCAGGGCCGTCAGGACGAGCGCCACGATGGCGTAGAGGCGGCCGCTCAGGCCAAGGCTGTGGAACTGCATCACTGCGCATCTTTCAAAGGGTGGCGCCACCGGCTTGGGGCGCATCACGGCTTGCCTATCGGAAGCAGGCCGGACGACTTAAGCGATAGTTTTGGCATGTTAAATGATCGAAATGACACCATATGGAGTGGTGTCTTGGACATGCAGAGACCGTTTTGGCGGTCCCAGCCCGCTTTCTTCGACCCATGAGGCGCTGCCCGTGTGGCCATCAGCGGGCTGGGCGGCAGGCCTTGTCCTGGGCAAGATTCCCGAAGCGTGGGGGCACTTTCGGCGGCTTTCTCTCCCTGCGGTGCGCCCTGCCGGTGCGCGACCCGCCCGCTGCGGCGCTGGACAGTGGCGTCATCGGCTGCGGCAACCTTGCCGGGCCTGTGCTCATCCACCCCGGGCCGGGAAGGCCGGCGTTTATGCTGGGCTGGATCTGAGGGAGCAAGCTGATGCCGAATGCCCGCACGGCCCTGGCCGTCCGTCTGGAGTTCTCGACCGACTCCCTCGTGCAGACCAACCTCTCCGGCGCGGCCTTCACGGGCGACTGGCTGTGGGTGGCCGGCGACGAGGCCTGTGGCGTCGACCGCCTGCGCCGGCTCGATCCCGTGGGCCGCGAGGCCCTGCGCTACGGCCAGGTGCGCGATTTCCCGCTGGCCGATCTGCTCGACCTGCCCGGCGCGGCCGACGAAGAGGCCGATCTCGAAGGCATGGCGGTGGCCGACGGCTACCTCTGGGTGGTGGGCTCGCACGGCCTGAAGCGCAAGAACGCCAAGCCCGGGCGCGACCATGCCGAGAACGCGAAGCGGCTCGCCAAGGTGTCCCTCGACGGCAACCGCCGGCTGCTGGCGCGCCTGCCCATTGAAAACAACGCGCAGGGCGAGCCCTGCCTGGTGCGGCGGGCGCAAGACGGCCGCCAGGCCCAGCGCCTGAAGGGCGACGCGCTGTCGAACCCGCTCACCCGTGCGCTGGCCGACGACCCCCACTTCGGGCCATTCCTGGCCATCCCCGGCAAGGACAACGGCTTCGACATCGAGGGCCTGGCCGTGGACGGCCAGCGCCTTCTGCTGGGCCTGCGCGGCCCGGTGCTGCGTGGCTGGTCGGCACTGCTGGAGATCGAGGTCGAAGCCCGGGGTGAGCAGCTGCGCCTGGTGCCGCTGGACGACAGCGGCACGCTGATCCGCAAGCACTTCCTGCAGCTCGACGGCCTGGGCATCCGCGACCTGCATTTCTCGGGCGATGAGCTCTACATCCTGGCCGGGCCGACGATGGTGCTCAACGGCGACATCCGCGTCTTCAAGTGGCCGGGTGCCCGGCCACTGCTGGCCGCCAGCCGGGAGCCGGTGCGCTTCGAAGCGGCACTCACCGCCTCGGTGCCCTTGCCCCACGGTCGCGGCACCAACCGTGCGGAGGCCCTGTGCGCGCTGCCCCCAGAGCTGGCCGGTGGCCAGGCCCGCTGGCTGGTGCTGTACGACGCGCCGGGCGCCGACCGGCGCGAAGGCGGGCACACCGTCTTTGGCGACCTGCTGCACTACGCGTGAAACAGGTGGCCTCGGACTGACTTCGGTTTTATCTGAATGAAGTCGTAGAAATATTCGATTTTCTCGAAAGCCACGCGCGCGCACAGTTCGGGGCTGCTCCTCGCCTGGAGCCAACGCCCGCCCCTCGAGAAAGCCTGATCCCCATGCGCAGCTACCCCCACAACAGCCCGGAAGCCGCCGCCCGCATCGTTGCCCTGGTGCTCATCGCCGACGGCCATGTGTGCAGCTCCGAGTTCGACATCCTCAGGCAGCTGGGCGCCGAGCGCGAACTCGGGCTGGAGCCGCAGCTCTTGCCGCACATCGTGCACACCCTGTGCGAAGAACTGCTGATGAGCGGGCACCAGGCGGGCTCGCTGGCGGGCCAGGTGGATGACGCCACCCTCGCGGCCCTGATGGCCGAGATCTCCGACCCCGGGCTGCAGCGCAAGGTCTTGCGCCTGTGCCTGGCCGCGGCACGCGCCGACGGCCACCTGGCCGAAGGCGAGACCTGCGTGGTCGACGCGGCGCGGCGCCACTGGCAGCTGGTGGATGGCGAAGAGGCCATGCCCCACGCGCGCCGGGCGCAGCGCCACGCGGCCTGAACGGCAGGCCTGGAACGCCGCCATGCTGTACGCGACCCTCAAGACCCTGCATGTGCTGGCCATCGTGGTGTGGCTCGGTGGCATGGTGTTCGCCCACTTCTTCCTGCGGCCCGCGCTGGCTCAGCTGGAGCCGCCGCAGCGGCTGCGCCTGATGCACGAGGTGCTGGGCCGCTTCTTCAAGGCCGTGCTGGTGGCCTCGCTGCTGACCCTGGGCAGCGGCGTGTGGATGTTGGGCCGGGTGGCCAAGCAGGTGGTGCAGTCGGGCGGCAGCTTCGAGATGCCCCTGGCCTGGACGGTGATGGCCGTGCTGGGCGTGGCCATGGTGGCCATCTTCATGCACATCCGCTTCGCGCTGTACAAGCGGCTCGACCGCGCCGTGGTCGCTGCCGATTGGCCCGCGGGCGCCGCCGCCCTGGGTCAGGTCCGCACCTGGGTCTCGGTCAACCTGGCGCTGGGCGTGGTGGTGCTGGTGGTGACCTTGATGCGTGCGGCCGGCTGAGCGGGATGGCGGTGCGGGTTGGGGTTTCGCACCCGCCGCCGCTCACTCGACGCGGTAGCGCAGCAGCGCCTGCCCGGTGCGGCTTTGCGGGTCGAAGCGGGCATAGATCGTGGCCAGGCCGGCGCCCAGCTGCAGCTCGCCGCCAAAACGGCCCTCGCCCAGCGCCGGCAGCGGGGTGTAGACCTGGTTGCCGTGGATGAGGAAGACCTCCACCGCCTCGGGCACACGCAACGCGAAGCCCACCGGCTTGCCGGCCGGCAGCACGCCCTGCAGCGGGGCCTGCAGTTCCACGGGGCGCTGGTTGTACTCGCGGAAGGCGGCCGCGAAGCCTTGGGCATAGGGGCCGGGGTTGCCAAGGGCCACGCGGTACTCGAGCACCTGCTCCAGCACCGTGTCGGCCGGCTGGCGGGGCGCGAACACCGTCAGCTCGTAGTCGCCGGGGGCCGGTGCGGCCACCAGCAGGCGCGGGCCCTCGGGGCCGCGCTGCAACAGCGTCCACGGGCCTTCCAGCCGGCGGCCACCCTGCGCCACGTGGGCCGTGAGGTGTTGCACCGCCGGACCGAAATCGAAGGCCAGCGGCGCCGCGCCACCGCCCTGCTGGCGCTCGCGGTAGGCGCGCACGTCGAGCGAGAAGACACCGATGTCGGGCCGGATCCGGGCCAGCTGCAGGAAACGGCCGAAGTCCATCTTCTCGCGCTGCAGCTGCCAGCGCTCTTCGGCCGGGAAATGGCTGGTGCTGAAGTACTCGGGGTCGGCCAGGAAGTAGCGGAAGCCCTTCTCGTTGCGCGTGAACTGCTGCGTGCCGGGGTGCACGCTGCCGGCGTCCCAGGTGGCGTCCATCAGGTACCAGCGGCCGCCCAGCTGCACGGCGTTCCAGGCATGGTTGGTCTGCTCGGGCATGCGGCCGTCGCCGTGGCCCAGGCCCTTGCCATAGCCCACCACCTTTTCCAGCTTCAGCCCTACCGCGCCCGCCATCACCTGCATCAGCTCGGCAAAGCCGTCACACACGGCCTGGCCGCGGCTGAAGGCGTTGGCCGAGCCGGCGGCGTTCCGCAGGTCGCCGGCGAAGTAGGAGACGGTGTCGTAGCGGATGTGGCGTGTCACCCAGCGGTACAGCGCGTAGAGCTTCTCAACGTCCTGCGTCAGGCCTGCGGTGAGGGCCAGCGCCAGGGCTTCGGGCGTGGCGTGCGTGCCCGGCGGCATGGCCTCGGCGCGGGCGTCGATGAGCGGGGCCGTGGCCGGCCAGCGCAAGGCGGCTGCGGCGGCCGGGGCCGGTGCCGGATCGGCCGCTGGCGGCGCAGCCGCCGGCAAGGGTTTGGGCCGCGCGCCCTGGGCCAGCAGCGGGCCGCCGGGCACCCCCAGCGCCAACAGCAGCGCCAGCGCCGCCATGCGGCGCCGGCGGCCAGGGGCACGGGCGGTGGGCGTGGGGGCGGGCAGGGCGCTGGGCACGGTGTGATTCTGGACCCGGCCGCCCGGCCCGCTCAGGCCCCCAGCAGGGCGGGCGGGGCCTGGCGCAACTGGCTGATGTCGCGCACTGGCGGCGCGCCGAACTGGCGGCTGTACTCGCGGCTGAACTGCGAGGGGCTCTCGTAGCCCACGCGGTAGGCCGCGGTGGCGGCGTCGAGGTCGTAGACCAGCATCAGCCGGCGCGCTTCGTTCAGGCGGATCTGCTTCTGGTACTGCAACGGGCTCATCGCCGTGAGCGCCTTGAACTGGTGGTGGAAGGTGGAGAGCCCCATGCGCACCTCGCGCGCCAGGTCTTCAACGCGCAGGGGTTCGGCGTAGTGGCTCCTGAGCCAGTCGATGGCCCGCGCAATCTGGTGGCCCTGGCTGCCCACGGCGGCAATCTGCCGCAGCCGGCCGCCTTGTTCGCCCACCAGCAGCCGGTAGTGGATCTCGCGCAGCACCAGCGGGGCCAGCACCGGCGCGTGTTCGGGCTGCGCTGCGATGTCGAGCAGGCGCTCGAAGGCCTGCAGCAGCGGCAGCGTCAGCAGGCCGGTGCCCATGGCGCGGTGCTCCTGGCTTTCGGGCTCGCGCGGGGGCGGTGGTGCGGCGGGCACGGTGCCGCTGAGCATGAGCGTGGCCACTTCGCGCAGGTCGAGCTTCAGCACCAGCGCCAGGTAGGGCTGCTCGGGGCTGGCCTCCAGGATGGTGGCCACCGTGGGCAGGTTCAGCGAGGTGAGCAGGTAACGCGTGCTGTCGTAGACCAGCGTGTCGCTGCCCAGCACCACACGCTTGCTGCCTTGCACCACCACGGCCACGCAGGGCTCGTAGACGCCGCAGACGCTGCCGCTGAGCTGGTCGGCGCGGTAGATCATCAGACCGGGCAGGGCCTCCAGCGTGTGCAGGCCTTCGCCGGGGGCCTGCCGCAGCAGCCGCGTGGCGAGGGCGCTGCGCGTGGCGGCCAGGGCATCGGCCGGCGGTGGCGGGAGCAAAGGCGAGGGCATGCGGCGGATGCTAGCCAAAGCCTGCCGGTCCTGCCCACACGGCCAGAGGATCAGGCAAGCAAACCGCAAGATCAGGCTAACGCGCGGCGCCCCGGGCGCGCCACACTGCGGGCCTTCATCGCCTCCATGCCCCTGCCATGACCCCCTTGAACGTGAACGGCCGCCCACAGGCCCTGGACGCCGACCCCGGCACGCCCATCCTCTGGGCCCTGCGCGACAACCTGGGCCTCACCGGCACCAAGTTCGGCTGCGGCGCGGCGCTGTGTGGCGCCTGCACCGTGCACCTGAACGGCCAGGCCATCCGCTCTTGCGTGACGCCGATCTCGGCAGCCGCGGGCCAGAAGATCACCACCATCGAGGCCGTGACGGCCGGGTCGGACCGCATCGGCAAGGCCGTGCACGCGGCCTGGGTGAAACACGACGTGGCCCAGTGCGGCTACTGCCAGAGCGGCCAGATCATGAGCGCCACGGCCTTCCTCAAGACCTTGCCCAAGGGCAAGCAGCCCACGGCCGCAGAGATCGACGCCGCCATGGCCGGCAACCTCTGCCGCTGTGGCACCTATGCCCGCATCCGCGCTGCCGTGGCCGATGCCGCGCGCGCCCTGGCCTGAAGGAGCCGACATGCTGCCCCACTACTCCCCCCACACCGACGAACTGCCGCACGCGCTGCAGAAGATGCTGATGCGTGACGCGCCCGCCGAGGCCGCAGCCCTGCCGCGCCGCAGCTTCCTGAAGCTGGCGGGCGCCAGCGGCCTGGGCGGCTTTGCGCTCGGCGCCTTCCCGGCCGCCGCGCTGGCCCAGGGGGCGCCCGCCGCGGCCGCGGGCCTGAAACCGACACAGCAGCCGCTGGCCTTCGTGCAGATCGCGAAGAACGGCGAAGTCACCGTGGTCGTCAACCGGCTCGACTTCGGCCAGGGTGTGCAGACCGCGCTGCCGATGATCCTGGCCGAAGAGCTGGATGCCGACTGGGCCCTGGTGCGCAGCCGCCACGGCAGCAACGACGGCGCCTACGTTGACCCGCTCTGGGGCATGCACCTCACCGGCGGCAGCACGGCCATCAAGCACAGCTACACGCAGTACCGCGAACTCGGTGCGCGCACCCGCGCCATGCTGGTGAACGCCGCTGCCGCGCAGTGGAAGCTGGAGCCTGCGGTGCTGCGCACGCAGGCCGGCTTCGTGGTCGCGCCCGACGGCCGCAAGCTGGGCTACGGCGCGCTGGCCGAGGCCGCGATGGCCCTGCCCGTGCCCGAGCAGGTGACGCTGAAGGACCCGAAGAACTTCCGCCTCATCGGCAAGGCCACCGGCCGGCTGGACGCCCAGGCCAAGAGCAGCGGCCGGCAGAACTTCGGCATCGACATGGCGCTGCCGGGGCAGCTGACGGCGCTGGTGGCGCGCCCGCCTGTCTTCGGCGCGAAGCTGGCTTCCGTGGACGACAGCGCGGCGCGTGCCATTCCCGGCGTGAAGGCCGTGCTGCGCGTGCCGCTGGACCGCGGCGCCGAGGGCGTGGCGGTCATCGCCACCGGTTACTGGCCGGCGCGCCAAGGCCGCGAGGCGCTGAAGCTGCAGTGGGCCACCGACGCGGTGGAGAAGGTCGACAGCGCCCGGCAACTGGTGGCTTACCGTGAGCTGGCCAAGCAGCCCGGCGCGCGCCACTTCGACGCCGACATGGCGCCTCTTGCTGCCGCGCCGCTGAAGATCGACGCCGAGTTCGTCTTCCCCTACCTGGCGCACGCGCCCATGGAGCCGCTGAACTGCACGGTGCAGATCGGCGCCGAGGGCGCGCAGCTGTGGGTGGGTTCGCAGATGCCGGGCCTGGACGGCATGGCCGCCGCCGCGGTACTGGGCCTGAAGCCCGAGCAGGTGAAGGTGCATGTGCAGATGGCCGGTGGCGGCTTCGGCCGCCGTGCCATCCCCACCAGCGACTACGTGGTGGAGGCCTGCGGCATCGCCAAGGCCGCGCGCGCGGCCGGCCTGAACGCGCCAGTGCGCACGGTGTGGAGCCGCGAGGACGACATCGCCGGTGGCTACTACCGCCCCATGCACCTGCACACCGCGCGCATCGGCTTCAATGCGCAGGGCCAGGTGCTGGCCTGGGACCATGTGATCGTGGGCCAGTCCATCGTCACCGGCTCGCCCTTCGAAGGCGGCATGGTGAAGAACGGCGTCGACCAGACGGCCGTGGAAGGCATGCGCGCGCCTTACCCGCTGCCCATGCGCCTGAGCGTGCACCACCCCAGGCAGAACGTGCCGGTGCTGTGGTGGCGCAGCGTGGGCAGCACGCACACGGCCTATGTCATGGAGACGCTGATCGACGACATCGCGCGGGCCACGAAACAAGACCCCGTGGCCTACCGCATGAAGCTCATCGGCGACAAGCACCCGCGCCACCGCGCGGCGCTGCAGCTGGCCGTGGACCAGAGCGGCTACGGCAAGAAGAAGCTGCCGGCCGGCCGCGCCTGGGGCGTGGCGGTGCACGAGAGCTTCGACAGCGTGGTGGCCTATGTGGTGGAGGCCTCGTTGAAAGATGGCCAACCCATGCTGCACCGCGTGACGGCCGGCGTGCACTGCAACGTCGTCATCAACCCCAAGACCGTGGAGGCCCAGGTGCAGGGCTCGGTTCTGATGGGCCTGGCCACCTGCCTGCCGGGCCACGCCATCACGCTGAAGGAGGGCGTGGTGGAGCAGCGCAACTTCGGCGACTTCGCGCTGCCGCGCATCCACCAGATGCCGCAGATCAGCGTGCACACCGTGCCCAGCGCCGAGCCGCCCACCGGCATGGGCGAGCCCGGCCTGCCGCCGCTGGCACCGGCGTTTGCCAACGCCATCGCCCAGCTGACGGGCAAGCCGCTGCGGCAGCTGCCTTTCCAGCTGGCTTGATGCCGGACCGCGCGGTGCGCGGGCGGGTGTTCAGCCCGTGCGCGCGGCCCGCCGCAACCGCCAGCGCGGCCACAGCAGGTTCAGCGCGAGTGCGCCCAGCACCAGCGCGGCGGCGAGCAGCTTCCAGGCCGGCAGCGGCTCGCCCAGCCACCACGCGGCACTGGTGAGGCCGAACACCGGCACCAGCAGCGCCATGGGCGTGATGGTGGCCGCCGGGTGGCGCGCCAGCAGCCAGCCCCAGGCCGCATAGCCGAAGAGCGTGTTGCCCACGGCCTGCCACAGCACCGCGCCCCAGGCCACGGCATCGGCATGGGCCAGCGCGTGGCCGATGCGCGCCGGGCCTTCGAGCAGCAGCGACATCAGCAGCAGCGGCGGTATCGCGAAGGCGCTGGCCCACACCACGTAGGCCAGCATGTCCACGCGGCCGGCGGCGCGGCTGGTCATGTTGCCGGCGGCCCAGCTGAAGGCGGCCATCAGCACCATCGCCAGGCCCAGCACCGTGGTGCTGCCATCGGTGTGGGTGGCGATGGTGCCCAGACCCACGGCCGCGATGCCCAGCGCCACCCACTGCACGGCCTGCAGCTTTTCACCGGCGCTGCGCATGGCCAGGCCGATGGTGAAGAAGACCTGCGTCTGGATGACCAGCGAGGCGAGGCCGGGTGAGATGTGCCCGTTCATCGCGATGAAGAGCAGCCCGAACTGACCGGCGCCGATGAGCACGCCGTAGGTGGCCAGGTTGCGCCAGGGCACCGCCGGACGGCGCAGGAAGAACACGGCCGGCAGCAGGGCGAA
The DNA here is from genome assembly GCF_004016505.1 of Rubrivivax rivuli. GTDB lineage: Bacteria > Pseudomonadota > Gammaproteobacteria > Burkholderiales > Burkholderiaceae_C > Rubrivivax > Rubrivivax rivuli. The sequence continues at coordinate 51,257 of NZ_SACR01000006.1, forward strand.
GGTGTAGCGCAGCGTGGCCAGCAGCAGCGGCGGCAGCTGCGCGAGCGCGAGCTTGATGACGACGAAGTTGCTGCCCCAGATGGCCACCACCGCAACGGCCAGCAGGAAGTGGCGCCAGGGCAGGGAGACGGGCATGGGGGCATTCTCGCCGCCAGGGCGGTGAAGGTGCCCGTGCCCGTGCCGCGTGGGCGGCGAGATGGGCCACGGCAATGTGGGTGCATGGTCGCCACCGCCTGCAGAAAATGAACTAACGCCAGTTTGGGTGAACGGCAGGCACCCTTCCTGGGTGCTTCGTGGCGCGTCAGGGTGCATCGATTATGGCGAGTAGACTTGCGGAATGGCGTTAGTTCATTTTTGAATCATGGCTGCATCGTCATCCCGGGCGGCACGTTGGGCCGACTACCAAGCAGCATTCGCCCTCTGGCTGGCCGAAGCCCGCCATGCCGGCCGCATCCGCCGTGCCACCACGGTCCAGGTCTACCAGCACATGTGGGAAGCCCTGGCCACCTGGTCGGTGGGGCAGGGCATCGCGCTGGTGCGGCTGCAGGCCACCGACCTCCACGCCTACCTGCAAAGCCGCAGCGGTGCCGCCGAGACGCTGACGCCGCGCTACGCCTGGCGCCTGCTGGCGCTGGTCGACCGCGTGCTGGCCACCCACGCGCGACAGCGGCAGCGCAGCCGCAACGCGGCCGTGCCGGCCTTGCTGGACACGCACGCCGACATCCGCCACGCCAATGCCGTGCAGCGTGACGACCTGCCCGCCTACCTGCAGCCGGCAGACGCCCGGCGGCTCGTCGCCCACCTCTCGGCGCTGCGTCCGCGTCGGCGAGCCCGACCACCCGGCGACACCTTGCCCTGGCAAGAAGTGCGCAACCGCGCCTCGGTGGCCCTGATGCTCGGTGCCGGCCTGGCCCCGGGCGAGGTGCGCGCCCTGCGTTGCACCGATGTGCTGCCGGCCCCCCGCCCCGAAGCCGCCACATCCGGCCTGCCCTGGAAACTCCACATCGCCAGCGACGGGCTCACCCCGGAGCGCGAAACCCCACTGGCCCGCTGGGCCGCTCAGGTGCTGCGCCATTGGCTGCAGGTGCGCTCCGAGGCTGGCATCACCGGCACGGCACTCTTTCCCGGCACGCGCACGGGCGGCAAGGTCTGGAGCAAGGTGTCGCACTACCAAGCCACCGCTGCCGTCTTGCTGGCCGCCGGCATCGCCACCGCAGGGGAGGGCAGCACCGCGGGCGGCAGCTACCGCCTGCGCCACACCTTCGCCCTGCGCCAGTTGCGCCGCGGCACGCCAGAGGCCGAACTCGAGCAGTGGCTGGGCGTCAGCGACCCCTCGGTGATGGCGCGCTACCGGCGCATCCTGCTGCGCCCCGCCGACCTCGCCTGAGCCCCAGCGGGGCGCCCGTGTAAGGTTGGCGCTCGCCCACCGACTCAAGCACAGCCCGCCGGCACCACCGCCCTCCATGAACACCACCCCCGCCTCGACACGCCCCCGCTGGCTGTGGCCTGCCCTGGCCCTGCTGGCAGTCGTGGCCGTGCTGCTGTACCGCCACTACGACCTGGGCGGCTTGCTCACCTTCGATCGCCTGAAAGCCAGCCGCGACGCGCTGGTGGGCGCCTACCAGGCTCAACCGCTGGCCACCGTGGGGCTGTTCTTCGTCGTGTACGTGGCCGCCGCCGCACTCTCCATCCCCGGCGCGCTCATCCTCACCCTGGCCGGGGGCGCGATGTTCGGCCTCGGCCTGGGCCTGCTGATCGTGTCCTTCGCCTCCAGCCTGGGCGCCTTGCTAGCCTTCCTGGCTTCGCGCTACCTGCTGCGTGATGGCATCCAGCGCCGCTTCGGCCCGCGTCTGGCCCCCATCAACGAGGGCGTGCAGAAAGACGGCGTCTTCTACCTGCTCACGCTGCGCCTGGTGCCCGTGTTTCCGTTCTGGCTGGTGAACCTGCTGATGGGCCTCACACCCATCGGCGCCGGGCGCTTCTACGTCGTCAGCCAGATCGGCATGCTGGCCGGCACGGCGGTGTACGTGAACGCCGGCACGCAGCTGGCGGCCATCCAGTCGGCGGGCGACATCGTCTCGCCGGGCCTGCTGGGCAGCTTCGTGCTGCTGGGGCTGTTCCCGCTGCTGGCCAAGGCCGGCGTGGGCTGGCTGCAGCGGCGCAAGGTCTACGCGAAGTGGCCACAGCCCGCCAGCTTCGACCGCAACCTCGTCGTCATCGGCGCCGGCGCGGGGGGTCTGGTCTCGGCCTACATCGCGGCGGCGGTGAAAGCCAAGGTCACGCTGGTCGAAGGCCACAAGATGGGCGGCGATTGCCTGAACTACGGCTGCGTGCCCAGCAAGGCGCTCATCCGTTCGGCCAAGATGGCCAAGCAGCTGAAACAAGCCCACACCCTGGGCTTCAGCCAGGCCAGCGGCGAGGTGGATTTCGGCGCCGTGATGGACCGCATCCACCGCGTCATCGCCGACATCGAGCCGCACGATTCTGTCGAGCGCTACACCGGCCTGGGCGTGGAGGTGCTGCAAGGCCACGCGCGCATCACCAGCCCCTTCCACGTGGAAGTCACGCTGCCGGGCGGCGAGAAGCGCACGCTGAGCACACGCAACATCGTCATCGCCGCGGGGGCCAGCCCCTTCGTGCCGCCCATCCCGGGCCTGAAGGAGGTGGGCTGCCTCACCAGCGACACCGTCTGGGGCCTGCGCACGCTGCCGCGCCGCCTGGTGGTGCTGGGCGGCGGGCCCATCGGCAGTGAGCTGGCGCAGAGCTTCGCGCGCCTGGGCAGCCAGGTCACGCAGGTGGAGATGGGCCCGCGCGTGATGTCGCGTGAAGACCCGGAAGTGTCGGAACTCGTGGCGGCCTCGCTGCGGGCCGACGGTGTGACGCTGCTCACCGGCCACCAGGCCGTGCGCGTGGAGCAGGGTGATGGCGAGAAGCGCCTCATCGTCCAGCACGCTGGTGCGGAGATCGCGCTGCCCTTCGACGAGCTGCTTTGCGCCGTGGGCCGCAGCCCGCGTGTCACCGGCTACGGCCTGGAAGTACTCGGCATCCCGCTCACGCCAAAGAAGACCATCGAGACCAACGCCTACCTGCAGACGCTTTACCCCAACATCTACGCCGTGGGCGACGTGGCCGGGCCTTTCCAGTTCACGCACACCGCGGCCCATCAGGCCTGGTACGCGGCCGTCAACGCCCTCTTCGGCCGCTTCAAGAAGTTCAAGGCCGACTACCGCGTCATTCCCTGGGCCACCTTCACCGACCCCGAAGTGGCCCGCGTGGGCCTGAGCGAGACCGACGCGAAGGAGCAGGGCATCGCCTTCGAAGTCACGCGCTACGGCATCGACGACCTCGACCGCGCCATCGCGGACGGCACCGCGCACGGCTTCGTGAAGGTGCTCACCGTGCCGGGCCAGGACAAGATCCTCGGCGTCACCATCGTCGGCGAACACGCGGGCGACCTGCTGGCCGAGTACGTGCTGGCGATGAAACACGGCCTGGGCCTGAACAAGATCCTCGGCACCATCCACACCTACCCCACGCTGGCCGAGGCCAACAAGTACGCGGCCGGCGAATGGAAACGCGCCCACGCGCCGCAAGGCCTGCTGCGCTGGGTGGCCAAGTTCCACGCCTGGGAGCGTGGATGAAGGGGCCGGCTGCACGCCTGATCGTCTTTGCGAAGGCCCCCGTGGCCGGGCAGGCCAAGACACGGCTCATCCCGGCCCTGGGTGCGACCGGCGCCGCCGCGCTGGCCGCGCGCCTGCTGCAGCACACGCTGGCCACGGCCGAAGCGGCGGGCTTCCGGGCGCTGGAGCTGTGCGTCAGCCCCGACACCACGCACCCGGCTTTCCAGGCGCTTGCGCAGCAGCCCCACGCGATGTGGACGCTGACGCTGCAGGGCGAAGGCGACCTTGGCGCCCGCATGCAGCGCCGCCTGTACGCCGCGCTGGCCACGGCAGGACCGGCGCTCTTGATCGGCACCGATGCGCCCTCGCTCGATGCCGCCGTGCTGCATGCGGCCAGTGCCGCGCTGGCCGACCACGATGCTGTCTTCGTGCCCGCGCTGGACGGCGGCTATGCGCTGGTGGGCCTGTCGCGCCCTGCGCCGCAGCTCTTCGAAGGCATCGCCTGGAGCACCGAGGCCGTGATGGCGCAGACCCGCGAACGCGCCCGTGCCGCTGGCCTGCGCTGGGCCGAGCTGCCTGCGGTGCCCGACATCGACCTGCCGCAAGACCTGGTGCACCTGCCCGCCGGCTGGCCCGAACGAGCGCAGCGCGCATGAAACAGCTGCTGCTGATGGGCGCCGGCCACGCCCACGCGCAGGTGCTGCTGGATTGGGCGCGCGCGCCCGTGCCGGGCGTGCAGTTGGTGGTGGTGTCGCCACAGGCGCAGGCGCCTTACTCGGGCATGGTGCCGGGCTGGCTGGCGGGGGCCTATCGCTTCGACGAGATCGTCATCGACTTCCCCGCGCTCTGCGCCCGTGCGGGTGCGCGCTGGGTGGCGGCCGAATTGCATAGCCTGGATGCACCGCGCCGCCGCGTGCGCTTGAGCACCGGTGAAGAGCTGCCCTACGACCTGCTCTCGCTGAACGTGGGCTCCACGCTCGACGAACCCGTGTGCCCCGGGGCCACGGTGCTGCCGCTGCGGCCCCTGTCAGCGCTGCACGCGTGCTATGCCGCGCTGCTGCAGGCCTGGGCCGACAGCACCGCGCCGGCCGCCGGCAGTGCGTTTGAGGTCACCGCCGTGGGCGGTGGCGCCGCGGGCTTTGAATCGCTGCTGGCCGTGTTGGCGCGTCTGCGCGCCTCACAACCGGGCCGCGAGATCCGCGCCCGGCTCGTCAGCCGCGGCGCGCAACTGCTGCCGGGTATCGCCCCCGCGGCGCGGCGTGCGGCGGGGGCTGCGCTGCAGCGGGCCGGCGTGCAGGTGCAGCTGGGCCAGGGCTGGCCCTCGAGCGAAGCCGAAGCGCACACCGACCTGCTGCTCTGGGCCACCGGCGCCCAGGCCCAAGCCTGGCAGCGCGACCCGCAGCGCCGCGGCGCGCTGGCCGTGGACGAAGGTGGCTTCGTGCGTGTGGACACGCAACTGCGCTCGGTCTCGCACCCGCAGGTGCTGGCCGTGGGCGACTGCGCCGCCTGGGCCCAACCTTTGCCCAAGGCCGGCGTGTACGCCGTGCGCATGGGCCCGGTGCTCACGAAGAACCTGCGCGCGGCCCTCGGCCAGGGCGAGCCCCGGCGCTACACGCCGCAACACCACTTCCTGGCGCTGCTGGCCACGGCCGACGGCCGTGCCATCGCCTCGCGCGGGCGCTTCGGCCTGGAAGGCGCCTGGGCCTGGCGCTGGAAAGACCGCATCGACCGCGGCTTCATCCGCCGCTTCGCGCCCTGCGCGCCATCACCCGCCATCGTCGAACCTGGAGACCCCGCATGAGCCTCACCCGCCGCCAGTTGCTGGCCCACACCACGGTCACTGCGATCACCGCCAGCACCCTGGGCGCCCCCACCGTGCACGCCCAAGGCGCCACGCTGAACTTCGGCGTCGGCATGTTCCAGCCCGACCGCGAGAAGAACGACGCCACCTACCGCCCGCTGGCCCAACACCTGCAACAGCGCCTGGGCCGCCCCGTGGCGCTGCGCACCGTGGACAGCTGGGAAGGCCTGGCCAAGAGCCTGGCCAACGGCGAAACCGACATCGCGCTGATGGGCCCCTGGGGCTATGTGCTGGCGAACCACCACGCCGGCGCGCAGGCCGTGGCCACCATCCTCTACCAGGGCAAGCCCGAGTACTTCGCGATGATCGTCACGCACCCGGGCTCGGGGCTGGAGAGCATCGACGACCTGCTCGGCCCCAAGGGCCGCGGCCGCAGCTTCGCCTTCGGCGACAAGGGCTCGACCTCGGGCTACCTCATCCCCTTCCACCTTTTCCAGCAGCGCGGCATCGACCCTGAGAAGCATTTCGCCCGCGTGCTCTACACCAAGCACCAGGCCATCCAGACGCAGGTGACAGCGGGCCAGCTCGACGCCGGCGCCGACTACAACCGCAACCGCACGGCGATGATCGAACAGGGCCTCATCAAGGCCGAGCGCAGCAAGATCATCTGGCAATCGGCCCCGCTGCCCAACGACGCCGTGGCCGTGCGCGAGGCGCTGTTCAAGGACACCGCGTTTGTGCAGCGCCTGCAGGCCGCGCTGGTGGAGGTCGGCCCGCTGCTGAAGACGCAGCCCGCGCTGCTGCCGGCCAACTACACGGGCTTCGTGGCCGCGGGCAATAGCTTCTACAAGCCCATCCGCGACGCCGGCCTGGCCACCGGCAAGCTGGCCGCGAAGTGAACGGCGCCACCGCCCCCGGCCAGGGCCGGCTGCAGGGCCTGCGCGTGCTGAACCAGGGCCGCCGCGGCTTCGCGGCCCTGGTGGCGGCCTACGCGCTGCTGGTGGCGGCCTGCCTCTTCACGCTGCTGGCCGCGGGCGACCTGAGCTTCGGGCGCAACCCCTGGGAGAACCTGCTGAAGTCGCTGGGCGACTTTGCGCGGCCGAGTTTCCTGGACGTGTGGTTCGGCCCCGAACGCCTGGAGTACCGCAGCGACGACGGCACGCTGCTGCGCGTGGAGAACCGCCGCGAGGTGGAGGCGAACTTCCTCGCCGCCCTGGGCCGCGCCACCTGGGTGACCTTCCAGATCGCCACGCTGGGCTCTTTGCTGGCCGCGCTGCTGGCGCTGCCGCTGGGCGTGCTGACGGCGCGCAACCTGCGCGCCCCGCGCCCGCTGGCCTGGGCCGCCAAGGGCGTGCTGGACGTGGCGCGTGCCGTGCACACGCTGGTGTTCGGGCTGGTGCTGGTGGGCATCGTCGGCCTCGGGCCCACCGCGGGCATCCTGGCCATCGCGCTGCACGCCATGGGCACTTACGGCAAGCTCTACGCCGAAAGCATCGAGACCCTGGACATGTCGGCGGTGGAGGCCGTGCGCGCCACCGGCGCCACGCCCACGCAGGTGTTCTTCCACGCGGTGTGGCCCTCGGTGCTGCCGCAGTTCGTCAGCAACCACCTCTACGTGTGGGAGTTCAACATCCGCGACTCCACCATCCTCGGCCTCATCGGCGCCGGTGGGCTGGGCCTCTTGATCAGCGAGGCGGTCAGCCTGTTCCAGTGGAGCCGGCTGGCCACGCTGCTGCTGGTGGTGATTGCGCTGGTGATGGCTTTCGACGCGCTCTCGCGGCGCATCCGCGTGGCCTTGCTGTGATGCAGGCGCCCGTGCCACTCGTGCAGGTGCAGGCCCTGGCCGTGACGGCCGGCCCGCGCACGCTGCTGCAGGTGCCGGCGCTGCAAATCAACGCCGGCGAGCGCGTGGCCATCGTGGGCCCCAATGGCGCTGGCAAGAGCACGCTGCTGCGTGTGTTGGCCGGGCTGGCCGGCCCCGTGCATGTGGCCGGGCAGGTGCGGGTGCTGGCACGCGAGATCGGCCCTGCAGCGACCGCGCCACTCACACGCGCGCAGTGGCGCACGCTGCGCAGCGAAGTCGGCCTCGTCATGCAGGGCCTGCACCTCGTGCCGCGCCTGAGCGCGCGCGAGAACGTGCTCATCGGCGCGCTGGCGCGGCTGCAGGGCCGGGCCGCGCTGCTGAGCTGGGCGCGCGTGTTCCCGAAAGCCTTGCAAGCCGAGGCCGATACCGCGCTGGCCGTCCTCGGCCTGCAAGACCTGGCCCACGTGCGGGCCGAGCGCCTCTCCGGCGGCGAGCGCCAGAAGGTGAGCCTGGCCCGCCTGCGCCTGCAGCGCCCGCGCCTTGTGCTGGCCGACGAGCCCACCTCGGCCTTGGACCCCAGCGCCACGCAGCAGGCCTGCGCCGCGCTGTGCGCTGCTGCTGCCGGCCCGGGCCAGGCGCTGGTGACGGTGGTGCACGACCTGCAGCTGTTGCCCGCCCTGGCCACCCGCGTGCTGGGCCTGGCACAAGGCCGCCTGCAGTGGGACCTGCCCGCAGCCGCCGTGAGCGAGGCCGCGCTGCAGGCGCTGTACACCACGCCCGCCGGCGCAGCGGCCGGGCCCGCCACGCACAGCCCAGTTCACCCCACACCACACACGCTGGCCCATGCACAACCCTGAACCTCAACCCACCGCCGAAGACACGGCCCCCGGCCGCAGCTGCCCGCTGCACTACCGCTACGCGCCCGAGGTCTTCCGCGCGCCACCCGCACCCGAACTGCAAGGCCTGGAGGTGCTGTACGTGGTGGGCGGCCTCTACGGCAACCTGCTGGCGCTGCAGCGGGTGCTGGCGATGTTCGAGGCCGAGCGTGGCCGCAAGCGCCTGGTCTTCAACGGCGACTTCCACTGGTTCGACGCCGACCCTGCCGTCTTCGCCGCCGTGCAGCAGGGCGTGCTGGCGCACACCGCGCTGCGCGGCAACGTCGAGACCGAGCTGGCCGCCGAAGTGAGTGGCGATGATGAAGATGCGGGCTGCGGCTGTGCCTACCCCGATTGGGTGGGCGACGAGGTGGTGAGCCGCAGCAACCGCATCCTGGCCACGCTGCGCCGCGCCACCACGTCCGCGCAGCGCGCCGAACTCGCAGCGCTGCCGATGTGGCTGCGCGCCGAGGTGGGCGGCCTGCAGCTGGGCATCGTGCACGGCGACGCCTGCTCGCTGGCCGGCTGGGGCTTTGCGCAAGAACACTTGCAGGAAGCGGCACACCGCGAAGCGGTGCGCGGCTGGTTCGCGCGCTCGGGTGTCGACGCCTTCGCCTGCACGCACACCTGCCTGCCCGTCTTCCAGCACTTTGCAGAGGGCGAAGGAAGGCCGTGGTGGGTCTTCAACAACGGCGCCACCGGCATGCCCAACTTCGCGGGGGATGCGGCGGGGTTGCTGACACGTTTGGCGCTCACGCCCAGCGCGGCCGAAACCCGCCGCTTCGGCGTGGTGCTGCAGACCGGCGGTGGCGCGGTGCATGTCGACGCGCTGGCCGTGGAGACCGACGCTGCGGTGGCGCAAGCCGAGTTCCTGCGCCAGTGGCCCGCGGGCAGCGACGCGCACGCCTCCTACTTCGCCCGCATCCAGCGCGGGCCGGCCTACACCGTGGCGCAGGCCGTGCGCGGGCCGCAGGCCTGAGCGCCGCTCAGGCCAAGGCCTTGTAGAAGTAGCGCGTGTCGCACAGCCCGCCCTGTGGCAGCAGCGCGTAACCCGGCACCACGCCGGCCGGCACCCAGCCGCCGCGCGTGTACAGGCGCTCGGCCTCGGGGCTGGCGGTGTCCAGCACCAAGAGCGTCTTGCCCTCGGCCCGGGCTAAGCGTTCGGCCTCGGCCAGCAGCAAGGCACCCAGCCCCAGCCGGCGTGCTTGGCGGTGCACCAGCATCTTGGCCAGGTCGGCGCGGTGCGGCTGGTTGGGCGGCTGCGCCAGCACCAGCTGCACCGTGCCGCGGAGGCGGCCGTCCACCTCGGCCACCACCAGCGCCCGCTCGCCGCGCGCCACGCCCTCGGCCACGCCGCGCCAGAAGGCGCGGGCTTCGTCCAGGCTGAAAGGCAGCATGAAGCTTACCGAAGCGCCGCCGTGCACGCAGTCGTGCAGCACTTCGGCCAGGTCTTCCAGCTGCCCGGCGTTCACGGCATTCAATCGGCGCAAAGACACCGGCATGTCACACCCCCCTTGACGGACCCAGCCCGACGGTACAGCGCGCCGGCGGGCATGCGGGCTGGTCGATACACGCCGGCGGATCGGGTGGCTGAGCCCGGCCAGCGCTGCACTTTAAGCGGCGTCGGTCCGGGCCGCCCCCGTGCGCCACCGCGCGGCGCGGGCGCTCAGCTCGGCGCCCCCACCACCGCGCCGCCCCGGGGGGCCACCCGGCGTGCGGGCAGGCCGGTGAAGGCGAAATCGACCTCCGGCGCCAGCCCGCTGACGATGCGCGCCAGGCTCTTGCCCGAGCCGCAGGCGTGGGTCCAGCCCAGCGTGCCGTGGCCGGTGTTCAGGAACAGGCGCCCGACCTTCGAGCGGCCGATGATCGGCACGTTCGACGGCGTGGCCGGGCGCAGGCCGGTCCAGAACTGCGCCTGTGCCGTGTCGCCCGCGCCAGGGAAGAGCGCCTCGGTGCGCTTGACGATGGCCTCGCAGCGCACGCGGTTGAGGTCGCGGTCGTAGCCGTTCAGCTCGGCGGTGCCGGCGATGCGCAGCCGGTCGGTGCCGGGGCCGTTTGCCGAAGGCGGCGTGGTCAGGCGCGAGAAGACGAGCTTGAGCTCGTCGTCGGTCAGCGAGACCTGGTGCGCCATCGAGGAGTCTTTCACCGGCATCGTCACCGAATAGCCCTTGGCCGGGTAGATGGGCAGCCGGATGCCCAGCGGCGCGGCCAGCAGCGGGCTGAAGCTGCCCATGGCCAGCACGTAGGCGTCGGCCTTGAAGCGACGGAATCGGCCCTCGTCATCGGTGACTTCCACGTGGTCGATCTCGCCGCCGGCCTCGCGCAGCGCGGTGACGTTGTGGCTCATCAGGAACTGCACGCCTTCGGCGCGGCAGCGTGCAGCCAGTTCGCGCGTGAAGCGCTGGGCATCGCCCGATTCGTCTTCGGCGGTGTAGGTGGCGCCGGCCAGCTGCGGGCGGATGTGGCGCAGCGCGGGTTCGAGCCGCACGGCCTCGTCGGCCGAGATCACGCGCCGGTCGCAGCCCAGCTCGCGCATCTGCGCGGCCGGGGCCTCGGCGCTGTCGAACTCCTGCGTGCTCGTGTAGAAGTGCAGGATGCCCTGGGTGCGCTGGTCGTAGGCCAGGCCGAGCTCGCTGCGCAGGGCCTGCAGCGTCTGGCGGCTGTAGGTGCCCAGGCGCACGATCTGTTCAATGTTGTGTCGCGTGCGGGCCGGCGTGCACTCGCGCAGGAACTGCAGGCCCCACAGCCACTGCCGCATGTCGGCGCGCAGGCGGAAGAGCAGCGGCGCGTCTTCGCGGCCCAGCCACTTCAGAACTTTCAGCGGCGCGCCCGGGTTGGCCCAGGGCTCGGCGTGGCTGACCGAGATCTGCCCGCCGTTGGCGAAGCTGGTCTCGGCCGCCGCGGCGGCCTGGCGGTCGATGACGGTGACCTCGTGCCCCTGCTGGCGCAGGAAGTAGGCGGTGGTGATGCCGAGCAGCCCGGCGCCGAGAACGATGACTTGCATGAAGAGCTCCGAAGGAAGGGTGGCCCGCCCGGCCGTGCAACGGGCCGGGTGGTGTGCCGCTCCCCCTGTCCTCGGTACCTGAGAGATTCAGCGCGGGCGCCTGCCCGGGCCTTGCTCCTTCGGTGCGTCACGCGGGTGACGGCTCTCCAGACGGCGTTGGTGTGGTGCAGTACGGGACCTGAGCGTTCATGGGAGATTGCGCCTTCGGTGGCCCCGGCCGCGGCCGGGGCGCTCTCCTGCGGAAGATCAAGGGGTCATGCGGCCGTGGCGGCCTCCTGGGGTGCGAGAAAGCGCTCGGCCAGCAGCGCCCAGTAGGCGCTGCCCGTGGCGATGTTGTCGTCGTTGAAGTCGTAGCCGGGGTTGTGCACCATGCAGCCGCCCGCGCCGGGGCTGGCGTCGGTGCCGTTGCCGATGAGCACGTAGCTGCCGGGCACACGCTCCAGCATGAAGGCAAAGTCTTCGCTGCCGGTCAGCGGCGGGCCTTGCGGCGTCACGCGCGCCGCGCCCACCAGTTCGGTGGCCACCTCGCGCGCGAAGGCGGTCTCGGCCGGTGCGTTGACGAGCACCGCATAGCCCGGCCGCCAATCCAGCTGGGCCCGCACGCCGAAGCTCTCGGCCTGCGCCGCCACCAGCGCCCGGATGCGGCGCTCCACCGTGGCGCGCACCTCGCGGTCGAGCGCGCGCACGCTGAGTTCCAGCGTGGCGCTGGCCGGGATCACGTTGTTGGCCTGGCCGCTGTGCAGCGCGCCCACCGTCACCACGGCCGCCTGCAGCGGGTCGATGTTGCGCGAGACCACGGTCTGCAGCGCCATCACGATGCTGGCCGCGGCCACGATGGGGTCCGCCGCACGGTGCGGCATGGCGCCGTGCCCGCCGGTGCCGTGCAGCGTGAGGGTGGCGTAATCGGAAGAAGCCATGGCCGCGCCTTCGCGCAGCACGAAGTGCCCCGGTGCCACGCCCGGCATGTTGTGCATGGCGAAGACCGCGTCGCAAGGAAAACGCTCGAACAGGCCGTCGGCCATCATGCGCAGCGCGCCGCCACCGCCTTCTTCGGCGGGCTGGAAGATCAGGTGCAGCGTGCCCTCGAAGCGGCCGTGCTCGGCCAGGTGGCGCGCCGCCGCCAGCAGCATGGCGGTGTGGCCGTCGTGGCCGCAGGCGTGCATCACGCCGGCATGCACGCTGGCCCAGGCCTGGCCGCTGGCCTCGGCGATGGGCAGGGCGTCCATGTCGGCGCGCAGGCCCAGGCGCCGGGTGCCCGTGCCACGCACCAGGGTGCCCACCACGCCGGTGCCACCGATGCCGCGGTGCACCTCGTAGCCCCAGGCTTCGAGCTTGTCGGCCACCAGGGCCGCGGTGCGGTGCTCCTGGAAGGCCAGTTCCGGGTGCTGGTGGATGTCGCGGCGCAGGCTGATGAATTCACCGGCCCGCGCCTGCAGCGCCTGCAGGAGGTAGGTCACTGCCGGCTCATTGCGGCTGCAGGTTGATCTGCCGGGCGATGGCGCGGTAGCGCGCCGTCTCGGTCTCGAAGAAGCGGGCCGACTCAGCCAGCGTCATCGGGGCTGCGGCCACCTGTGTTTGTGCCGCCAGCTGCGCACGCACCGTCGGGTCCTTCAGGGTCTTGCCGATGGCCGCGTGCAGGCGCACCACCACGTCTTCCGGCGTGCTGCGCGGCACCATGAAGCCGGTCCAGATCTTGTACGAGAAGTTCTTCAGCGCCTGGCTCTCGCCGGCCGTCGGCACGTTCTTCAGCAGCTCCGAGCGCTGCGCACCGAGCTGGCCGATGACCTTCAGCCGCCCCTGGTCGGCCAGCGCGCCCATCGCGGCGCTGTACACCAGCACGGCGAAGTCGACCTGGCCGCCACCGATGTCCTGCAGCAGCGGCGCGTTGCCCTTGTAGGGCACGTGGGCCAGCTTCACGCCGGTCTGCGCCTGCACGTTCTCGAGGATCAGGTGGTAGAGCGAGCCCACGCCCACGCTGCCGTAGGTGAGCGGCCTGTCGGCCGACTTGCGGGCCAGCGCAATGAGCTCGTCGACGTTGCTCACCGGCAGGTCCTTGCGCGTGACGAAGACCATCACCGCATCGGCCACCGGATGCACGAGGCGGAAGTCCTCCGTCTTCAGCTTCACCGCGGCGTTGGCCAGCGGCGAGAGGATCACCTCGTTGGGCGAACCCTGGAAGACGAAGTGGCCATCGGCCGGCGCGGCCAGCACCTTCTGCGCCGCCAGCGCGCCGCTGACGCCGCCGAGGTTCTCCACCAGCACCTGCTGGCCGAGCTCTTTGCCCAGGGGGTTGAAAAAGATGCGCGCGATGGCATCCGACGGGCCGCCTGCTGGGTAGGGAACCATCAGGTTGACCGGCTTGGCCGGCCAGCTTTGCGCCATCACGGCGCCGGCGCTGAGCAGCAAGCCCGCCAGCAGGGACAGTGACCGTTGGAACCTCGTCATGACATCTCCTTCAGGGCCGGGTGGTTGGGGTGTGCAGCCAATGTAGGAGCCGCCGGATACAACGTCCAATGCATTCTTCGGTTCTATATGATGAGTTCATCTCATGCATTTTCCGGGTTGACCCCATGACCCTGGTTCAGCTCCGCCACCTGATCTCGCTCGCGCAGAGCGGCTCGTTCACCAAGTCGGCCGAGGCGCTGTTCCTGACGCAGCCCGCGCTCAGCCGCAGCATCCGCGCGCTGGAAGACGAGCTCGGGCAGCCGCTGTTCGACCGCGTGGGCCGGCGCAGCGTGCTCACGCCTTTCGGCGAGGAGGCGTTGCGGCGCGCCCGGCAACTCGTCTTCGACGCCGACGAGCTGGCCGGCAGCGGCCGGCAGATGCGCGAGGGCCGCTCGGGCACGGTGCGCATCGGCCTGGGTTCGGGACCGGGCGCGATGCTGATGACGCCGCTGCTGATGACGATGGCCCGGTCGCACCCGGGGGTGCACCTGGAGATTGCGCGTGGCCACACCGACGCGCTGATCCGCCGCCTGCGTGAGCGCGAGCTCGATGCCCTGGTGGTGGATGCGCGCTCCCTGGCGCCCGCTGGCGACCTGCGCGTGAGCAGCCTGGTCGAGATGCGCGGCGCCTTCCTGGTGCGCGAGGGCCATCCGCTCGCGCGCTGGAAAGGCACGTTGCGCTTCGACACGCTGCGCCAGTACCCCATCGCTTCCACACCGCTGAGCGAGGAGGTGGCGCGCACGCTGGTCGAGCGATACGGGCCCGGCGCCCACCCGACCGAATGCGTGACCCTGCGCTGCGAGGAGATCCCCAGTCTGGTGGAGGTGGTGCGCCACAGCGACGCGGTGCTCATCGCCATCCGCGCCGCCGCGCCCGACCTGGTGGAGCTGCCCCTGCGCCCGGCCTTGAACGCCACGGCGCGCTTCGGCATCGTCACGCTCGCCCGCCGGGCCGAGCCACCGGCGCTGCCGCTGGTGCGCAAGCTGGTGACCGAGCTGATGTGCGATTGAGGCGCCACCGGTCCCGTATGCTTTCGGGCAGGGGGGCGATGTGAGCATGCTGCCGATCCTGTTCGCCAATTTCAGGCTCGACGCGAACGAGCGCAGACTCGAACAAGGTGGTGCGCCCGTCGAGCTGGGCGCCCGTGCCTTCGACCTGCTGTGCGTGCTGGTGCAAAGCGCCGGGCGCATGGTCACCAAGACCGAACTGATGGACCGGGTGTGGCCCGACGTGATCGTCGAAGAAGCCAACCTGCACGTGCAGATGACCGCGCTGCGCAAGGCCATCGGCCGCGAGGCCATCGCCACGGTGCCCGGCCGCGGCTACCAGTTCGTGCTGCCGCTGCAGGGCGGCCGCGCGCTGCCTGCGCCCAGCAGCACCGGCGCAGACAGCGCCGTGCCGGCCTTCGCCGCGCTCACGCCGCTGCTGGGCCGCGACGACGACCTCGCCCGCGTGGCCCAAGCGCTGGCGCACCCCACGCAGGGCGGCTTCGTCACCATCACGGGCGCGGGCGGCAGCGGCAAGACGCTGCTGGCCCGGCACGTCGCTGCGCGCAGCGGCCTGGTCGACGGCCGGGCGCCGGTCTGGGTCGACCTGCTGGAAGTCAACCGGCCCGACGCGGTGGTGCCGGCGGTGGCGCTGGCCGCCCAGGTGCCCGGCCCGCCGCGTCAGGCCCTGAAGCTGGCGCAGGCACTGCGCGATGCACGGCTGCTGCTGGTGCTGGACAACGCCGAGCACGTGCTGCAGGCCGTGGCCGATCTCACCGCCGTACTGCGGCGTGAAGCGCCCGGGGTGCGGCTGCTCGTGACGAGCCAGGCACCGCTGCATGGTGCAGGCGAGACGGTGCATGCGCTCCGGGGCCTGTCGGTGCCGCCGGCGCCGTGCAGCGCGGCTGAAGCGCTGCGCCACGCGGCGGTGGCGCTTTTCGTGGCCCAGGCTCGGCAGGCCGACCGGCGCTTCCGCCTTGAAGATGCGCAGGTGGAAGACGTGGCGGCCATCTGCGCCAGCCTGGGTGGCTCGGCGCTGGGCGTGCAACTGGCCGCAGCGCTGCTGGGTCAGATGCCGCTGGCTGCCGTGCGGTCGCGGCTGGCCCGCGCCCACACGGGCCCCGAGGAGGCGGCGGTCGACCCCGCCGCCAACGTGCTGCGTTCGGCGCTGAGCTGGTCGCACGACCTGCTCGGTCCGGCCGCACAACGGGTGTTCCGGCGCCTGGCCATCGCGCAGGGGCCGCTGCCACTCGCCTTGGTGCAGGGCCTGGCCGCCGACAGCGAAGAGCCCGATGCGATCGACGCCGTGACGACGGCCCTGGCCGACCTTGTCGACCGTTCCCTCGTGCAGTGCGCACCGGCACCCGATGCGGCGCCTGAGGACGCGCCTCGCTACCGGCTGCTGGAAGCACCCCGAGCGCTGGCCCTGGAGCAACTGGCCGCCGCGGGCGAACGGGCGCTCGTGCTGGCCCGGCTGGCACGGGCGCTGGCGCCCCTGGGCGATCAGTGGCACGCCGCCCTGTGGCGGGGGGAGCGCCCGCCGCCCGATGAGCCTGCGCTGCGCGCCGCCATGCCCGGGCCGGCCGACATCGCGGCCGCGTTTGAAGCGGCCTTGCAGGCGCCGGGGCTGGCTTCGGCCACGGTGCTCGCCCGGATGTGCTGCCTGGTGCACACCATCGCCAAGAGACACCCCGTGGCCGAGCGCCTGCGCTGGGCGCAGGCGGCGAGCGAGCGCGCCGATGAGGCCGGACTGTCCGCAGCGCTGCAGGGCCGGCTGCTGCTGACGGCCACCACCTTGGTCCGGCACTCGGACTGGGGCGCCAAGCTGGCGATGCTGCAGCGCTCGGTGGCCGCGTGGCACAACGCAGGCGATCTGGCGGGCGAACTCCGCGCGCTGGCCTCCTTGGCCGAGACCCACGCATTCGCCGGCCGGCTGGCCGAGGCCGAGGCCGTGCTGCAGCGGGTGCGCGAGCTCGACGATCCGGCCTCGCCCCCGGGCCGCCAGCGCCTGCGCTGGTATGCCGAAGGCCTGGTCGCGGGGTCGGCGGGCGACCTGCCGAGGGCGATCACGGCCTGGCGTGAACACCTGCGGCTGGCGCGCCAGTACGGGGAGTCAGAGCTCGAGCTCGTGCGCGCGCTGCACTCACTGGCGCATGACGAACTGCTCAGCGGCGAGGCGGCCGCCGCACTGCCACGCCTGCAGCAGGCTGTGGAGATGGCCCGCCGCCAGGCAGACCGCGAAGCCCTGCATGCCTACTTGCTGCCTTCGCTGGTGGCGGCCCGCTTGGCCTTGGGCGACCTGCCCGGCGCCCGCGCGGCCGCCGCAGAAGGCTGGCCCCAGGCTCGCGGCCTGGATGCCGATGCATGGTGGGCCGACCACCTCGCGCTGCTGGCCTGGCAAGAGGGCCGGCCCCGCACCGCAGCACGCCTGCTCGGCTTGGCCGATGCCGCCTACACGCGCCAGAACGACACCAGGCAGGCCCTGGAGACGCGGGTGGTGTCCGCGGTGGAGGCGGCGTTGCGCGCGGCGCTCGGCGAAGCCTTGCACACGGCACTGCGGGCCGAAGGCCGCGCACAAGATGCAGCGCCCGCCGTGTTCGCTGCGGCGCTGGCGCTGGCCGACGGCCCGGCGCTGCTCACATCCGCAGCGCCGCAATGACCATGAAGGTGGCCGCGCACATCGAGGCGTTCACGAGGTTGACCGCCACCGCACGGTTCCAGCGCTGGCCCTGCTGCTCGTACAACCACGCGGCCATGGTGATGTTTGCGCACATCCACAGGCCCCAGGTCCACAGCGAGTGCTGGCTCGAATCGCCGCTGCTGACCAAGGCCCAGAGCGTGGGCAGGTAAGACAGCACGCGGGCCGAATTCAGAAGCGTGAAAGCCCAGGTGAGCACGAACAGGTAGCGGCTGCGCCAGAGGCTGCGCTGGCTGCCAGCGATGGCCTGCGCTGACGCTGGGGCTGTGGGGGCAGGAGACTGCGCGTCGATCGAGGCCGCGTTCACCGGGGGCTCCCATGGGCCGCGAGGGCAGCCAGGCCCTGCGCAGGCGTCTCTGCCGCAACGGCAGGACCTGCAATCAAGGCACCCCACACGGAGGCAAGGTGGATCCACACAGGCGGGCGCAGGGCGGTCATGGGCAAGGTCCTCGGCAGGCGGCGCTGGAAGCGTTGATGCACCCATGCTGCCGAGCGCCTCTGCAGCCGTCCGAAAAAAACCTAAAACCGCGGCGCTGCCCCCGCGATGCCCCAGTTCTCCTTCGGCGACACGTGGATCCAGGCGCGCGGCCGACCGGGTTGCGTTCGGGCTCGAACAGGTGGCCGGGCCGGTACCAGGCGGCCGTCCTCTGCCCCAAGTTGCCGGCCTTCCGGCGTGAAGACCGCGCCTCGTCCCGACGATGGAGGCGCGCCGACAGCGGGATGGTCCCCGCGAGCCCGTGCTGCCACACTCGGCCGACCAACCGCCTCCAGGAGACACGCATGCCAGCAAGCCATCCGCTCCCTACCGCCCGCCCAGTGGTGGCCGCGCTGCTGGCGCTGCTGCCCCCGCTGCTGGTGCCCCTGCAGGCCGGCGCCCAGCCCGATTGCGGCACGCCCGGCACCATGACCGTGAAGACGGCCGACGGCAAGGGCACCACCCAGACCGCCACGCGCGTGTTCGCGGATGGTTCGGTGGCCGTGCGCGCACGGCTGGCGGTCAACCCCGATGGGGGCGCTGCGTCGTACACCGCCGGTGACGCCGGGTTCACCTACATCGCCAACGGCCTGGACCGCTGGGCCGACGGCAAGACCACCAGCTGCCAGGCCGGCGGCTGCCGCCCCGATTTCCTGAAGGCCGAGCAGATGGGCTTCGGTGCCGGCTCGCCGGCCTTCTGCGTCTATGCCATCGAGGTCGAGCCCTTCACCGCAGGCGGCAGCCGCACGGCCTGCGGGGCGGGCAAGTGGGTGGTGGGCAACGGCCTGGGCAAGCCCAAGCCCGGTCCGGTGGTGGAGGGCCTCGCGGGCCAGCCGGTGCAGACCTACCGCTCGATGACGTCCGTCACGCACCGCGTAGCCGGCGAGACGCGCTACCTGGACGCCGAGGCGCTGCCCATCGCCGTGGCGCCGGCGCGCGAGTACATGGGCAAGCTGGTGTGGGTGGGCGGCGCGGGCTTTCAGCCGGCCCTCGCCCTCATCGGCGACCGCGGCCCGGCCTTCGGCGAAGGGTCGATCGCGCTGCACCAGCTGCTGCGCACCGGCACCGTCACACCGCAGAAGCCGGGCCCCATCCCGCGCGAGCAGCGCTGCGGGCCGGGCGAACTGGCCCTGAAGCCCCCGTTCGTCTCGCGCCCCGGCGGCGGCAGCGCCGACCGCTGCCGGCCGGGCCGCACGCCAACGACGCCGTCAGACGTGCGCGCCTACCAGGGCATCGACGCCGTGCTCGACTACGTGATCCTGGGCCAGGCCACGCTGCCGCGCAAAGGCATGGCGGTGCAGGAAGAGGTTTCGCTGCAGTCGATGGCCGCCGCCGCCGCGGCCTACACGCCGGAACGCATCCAGCAGATGCTGGCCTGCCTGCCGAAGTGAGAGGCCCCTGCACGCCGGGTGCCGCCGGATCTGCGCAGCCGCCCTCAGGCCGCTGACAGCCCCTTCCTGAACGCCGCCGGCGGGCGGCCTAGCAGCCGCTGGAAAGATCGGCGCATGCGCTCGGTGCTGCCAAAGCCGCAGCCGGTGGCCACGCGCTGCACCGAGGGCTCGCCACCTTCCAGCGCAGCGCGCGCGGCGTCCACGCGCAGGCGTTCGATGGCGTGGGCCGGCGTGGTGCCGGTCTCGGCGCGGAAGCAGCGCGCGAAGTGGCGCGGGCTCATGCAGGCCATCGCGGCCAAGGCCTCGACGCTGAGATCTTCATGCAGCCGGTGGCGCACCTGCTCCAGCAGCGTGCCGAAGCGGCCCTCGGGCCGCTGCAGCTCGAGCAGCGGCGAGAACTGCGATTGCCCGCCCGGCCGCCGCCGCTCCACCACCAGCTGCCGCGCGGCCTCACGCGCGAGGTCTTCGCCGTGGTCGTGCGCCAGCAGCGCCAGGCAGAGGTCGATGCCGGCGGTCATGCCGGCGCTGGTCCAGATCTCGGGCAGGGCGGGCGCCGTGGCACCGCGGCGGCGGCGGGCGGGCTCGCGCACGTAGACGCGGTCGGGCTGCAGCTGCACCGCCGGAAAGTCGCAGGCGAACTGCCGGCTGCGCGACCAGTGCGTGGTGGCACCGCGCTCGTCCAGCAAGCCGGCGGCCGCCAGCACCAGGCTGCCGCTGCAGATGCTGGCGATGCGCGCGCCCGAACGGCCGGCGCGCTGCAGCCAGGCGAGCAGCCGCGCATCGGCGCAGGCGGCATCGACACCGTCACCGCCGATCACCATCACCAGGTCGCCTTCGCCCAGCTGCCGCGGCAAGCCCTGCACCGGCCAGGCCACACCGGCCGAACTGCGCGCCTGCGGCGGCGCACTGGCCACCAGGCGCCAGCGGTAGCTGCCCGGGCGCTGCAGCACGGCCACCTCGAACACGGCCATGGGCCCGGCCAGATCGAGCTGCTGGAAACCGGGGAAGAGCACGAAGGTGATGCGACAGGCCATGGGCGGGATGATGCCGCGCTGCGGAAGCTACTGCCATGGCGGAAAAGGTGGGAACAGCGTCATGGTCGCCACGGTGGTGTTTCGGCACAGTGCGCTGTGCAGCAGATGGATTTCGACTGGAGCAGGCAAGCCATGAACCTCACCGCGCAAGACCCGGGGCAGGCCCTGATCACCATCACGCAGCGGCCCGCGGCCGTGTTCGTGGAAGGGCAGGGCTCGTGGCTCGTGGACGAGCGCGGGCGCCGCTACCTCGATCTGGTGCAGGGCTGGGCCGTCAACAGCCTGGGCCACAGCCCGGCGGTGGTGGCCCAGGCGCTGGCTGCGCAGGCGCAGCGCCTGGTGAACCCCGGCCCGGCCTTCCACAACCGGCCGATGCTGGCGCTGGCCGAGCGGCTGGCGGGCCTGGGCTGCTTCAGCCGCGTGTTCCTCGCCAGCTCGGGTGCCGAGGCCAACGAAGGCGCCGTGAAGCTGGCGCGGCGCTGGGGCCAGAAGATGCGCGGCGGCGCGCACGAGATCATCGGCTTCGAAGGCGGCTTCCACGGCCGCACGCTGGCGATGATGGCGGCTTCGGGCAAGCCCGGCTGGGACACGCGCTACCCGCCCATGCCCACGGGTTTTGCCAAGGCGCGCTTCAACGACCTGCGCTCGGTGGAAGCCGCCATCACGCCGGCCACGGTGGCCGTGATGATCGAACTCGTGCAGGGCGAAGCCGGCGTGAACATCGCCGACCCCGGCTTCGTGCGCGAGCTGCGTGCGCTCACGCAGGCGCGCGGGCTGCTGCTCATCGTGGACGAGGTGCAGACCGGCATCGGCCGCTGCGGCGTGGCCTTCGCGCACGGGCTCTACGGCATCGAGCCCGACGTGATGACGCTGGCCAAAGGCCTGGGCGGCGGCGTGCCGCTGGCGGCCCTGCTGTGCCAGGAGCGCCTGAACTGCTTCGAGCCCGGCGACCAGGGCGGCACCTACTGCGGCAACCCGCTGATGGCCGCGGTGGGGCTGGCGGTGGTGAACGAGGTCTGCCGCGAAGACTTCCTGGCGCAGGTGCGCGCCCGCGCTCGGCAACTGAGTGTGGGCCTGCAAGCCTTGGTGCAGGCGCACGGCCTCGTGGCCGAACGCGGCGCCGGCCTGCTGCGGGCGCTGGTGCTGCCCACGGCCCGCGCCGACGCGGTGGTGGGCGCTGCGCGCGACTTGCAACCGCACGGCTTGCTGCTGAACGCACCGCGCCCCAACCTGCTGCGGCTGATGCCGGCACTGAACATCAGTGAAGACGAAGTGGCGCTGGCCCTGCATCTGCTGGACCATGCGCTGCGCGAGGCGACAGAATGAAGCTCCACCAAACCATCGCCCTTCGACGAAGGCTGCCGCCATGCTGAAGTTCTATTTCTCGCTCGCCCCCAACCCCATGAAGGTGGCGCTGTTCCTGGAAGAAGCCGGCCTGCCTTACGAGGCCATTCCGGTGGACACGCGCAAAGGCGAGCAGCACCTGCCGGCCTTCACCGCGCTGAACCCGAACGCCAAGGTGCCCGTCATCGTGGACGGTGACACCACGGTCTTCGACAGCTCGGCCATCCTGCTGTACCTGGCCGAGAAGACCGGCCAGTTCCTGCCCGCCGCGCAAGACCGGGGCGCGCTGCTCTCGTGGATGATGTTCGTGGCCTCGGGCATCGGCCCCTTCACGGGCCAGTGCGTGCACTTCAAGCATTACGCGCCCGAGAAGCTGCCCTACGCGCTGCAGCGTTACGAGTTCGAGGCCTGGCGGCACTGGAAGATTCTCGAAGCCCACCTCGCCCGCCGAACCTGGATGCTGGGCGACAGCTACAGCGTGCTGGACATGGCCGTGTGGGGCTGGGCCCGCGCGGTGCCCTTCGCGCTGGGGCCCGAGGCCTGGGCGCAACTGCCGAACGTCAAGCGCCTGCTCGACGCCGTGACAGAGCGCCCCGCAGCGCAGCGCGCGGCCGCCTTGAAGGACAAGCACAGCTTCAAGACCGAGATGGACGACGAGGCGCGCCGCGCGATGTTTCCGCACCTCGTGGCCGGGCAGTGAGCCAGCACCCGCCAGGGTGCTTCTAGCGCGGCTCAGCCCGCCTGCACCACCACACGGTTCTTGCCGCCCGCCTTGGCCAGGTACATGGCCTTGTCGGCGCGGGCGATCAGGGTGTCGAAGCTGTCGGCAGCCGCCGCCTCGCTCAGGCCGATGGACACGGTGCAACGCAGCCGCCGGCCGCCGGGCAGCCGCGCGTCCATCTGCTCCACGGCCTTGCGCACGCGCTCGGCCAGCACGGCGGCATCGGCCAGCGTGGTGTCCGGCAGCATCAGCGCGAACTCCTCCCCGCCCCAGCGTGCCACCAGGTCGGTGCGGCGCAGTTCGCGGGGCAGCGTGACACCCATCGCCTGCAGCACGGCATCGCCGCCGCTGTGGCCGTGTTCGTCGTTGATGCGCTTGAAGTCGTCGATGTCGAGCAGCATCGCCACCAGCTGGCGCCCGGCGCGCTGCGACAGCGCCAGCTCACGCTGGCCGATCTCGGTGAAACGGCGCCGGTTCATCAGCGCCGTGAGCTCGTCGTTCCAGGCCAGGGCCTGCGCCTGCTGGCGCGCGAGTTCCACCTCGCGCAGCAGGTGCACGATCCAGCCCCCGATGGGCGCCGACACCAGCACCGGGGCGGTGATCGCCACGGTGAGGCTGCGCCTGAAGCTGGGGCCATAGGGCAGGCCCATCAGTTCGGTCAGCAGGAAGAGCGCCCCGACCGACGACGCCACGCTCAGCGCCACGATCAGCGGAATGGACACCCACAAGGGCTGCCTGACGAAGAATCCTTGCAGGCCGGGTCGCATGTTGGGAATTTCGGCAGCGGCGCGCGGCGCTTGAGGAAGTCTGCGGCCCGGGCCCTGGCCCGGCGCGCACCCTGCTGGCCTGGCTCACTGCCCTGCCGGCGGCTCCCAAAGCTCGATCTTGTTGCCTTCGGGGTCGAACACCCAGCCGAACTTGCCGAACTCCGAAGCTTCGACCTTGTCGTCGACCTGGCAGCCTTCCAGCCGCAACTGGGCCAGCAGCGCGTGCAGGTCGTCGACGCGGTAGTTGATCATGAAGCTGGCCGTGCTGGGCGCGAAGTAGGCGGTGTCGGCCTTGAAGGGGCTCCACACCGTGGTGCCGGTGCCCGTGGGGTTGTCGGGCGAGGCCCAGCGGAAGGCGGCGCCGCCCCAGTCCTCCACGGCGATGCCCAGGTGCTGCCGGTACCAGGCGCCCAGGGCCTGCGGGTCCTGCGCCTTGAAGAAGATGCCGCCGATGCCGGTGACGCGTTTCATGCGCAAGGCTCCTGTTCGCTGCCGGCGGCCGCGGCCGCATTCAGCCGCGGGTAATCGGTGTAGCCCGCGGCGCCCAGGCCATAGTAAGTCCTGGGGTCGGGCTCGTTCAAGGCGGCGCCGGCGCGCAGGCGTTCCACGAGGTCGGGGTTGGCGATGTAGGCGCGGCCGAAGGCGACGGCATCGGCGCTGCCTTCATCCAGCGCCGCCTGCGCCGTGGCGGCAGTGAAGCCGCCATTGCGCAGGAGCACGCCGGGAAAGTGCTGGCGTGCCACCGCCGCGATGCGGCGCTCGCTCGCCAGCGCCGGGTCCATGTGGCGCAGTTCCAGGCAGGCGATGCGCCGCCGGCCCAGTTGCTGCGCCAGGTGCGCCACCAGCGCCTCGGGGTCGCTGTCCTGCAGATCGTTGCTGCCGGCCAGCGGCGACAGACGCACGCCCACGCGGTCGGCCCCCGCCTCGGCAATGGCGGCATCGGCGCATTCCAGCAAGAGGCAGGCGCGGTTCTCGAGGCTGCCGCCGTAACGCTCGAAGCCCGGGCCGCGGCGGTCGTTCACGCCGTCTCGCAGGAACTGGTCGAGCAGGTAGCCGTGAGCCCCGTGCAGCTGCACGCCGTCGAAGCCGGCCTGCAGTGCGCGGCGCGTGGCCTGGCGGAAGAGTTCGACGATGCCCGGCAGTTCGTCGTCACGCAGGCGGCGTGGGGTTTCGTAGGGCTGCTTGCCACTGGGCGTGTTGATGAGGCCCTGGATGGCACGCTCGCCGCTGCTGATGGGTTGCACGCCGCCGTTCAGGCTGCTGTGCGCCGAGCGGCCCGGGTGCCAGATCTGCAGCTGGATGCGCCCGCCGGCGGCATGCACCGCGTCCGTCACCCTGCGCCAGCCCTGCACGCAGGCTTCATCGAAGATGCCGGGCTCGCCGGTGAAGGCGCAGCCATCGGCCGCCACCATGGTGGCCTCGGCGATCAGCAGGCCGGCGCTGGCGCGCTGCGCATAGTGCTCGGCCATCAAGGCGTTGGCGATGTGGCTGCGGCCCGCGCGGGTGCGCGTCAGCGGGGCCATGACGATGCGGTTGGGCAGCGTCAGCGCGCCCATCGGCAAGGGGTCGAAAAGTGTCGGCATGCAGGAAGCGGGTGTCGGGAATCTGGAATCGGGAATCGGGGTGGGTCCGGGGCAAGGGCTGCAGGCCGCACGCCCACGCCCCTTCAGGCCGGGGCCTGCAGTCCGGCCAGCAGCCGCTGTGCGTTGGCCATGGCCGGGGCCAGGGTCTGGCGCAGTTCGCCCAGCACCGCCATTTTCTCGGCATCGTCGCGGCTCACCTCGGCCGCCAGCTGGCCGAAGCCATCCAGCCGCGTGCCGCGCATCCAGTCGCGCAGCGCCTTGTCCTGGTTCCAGGCGTGCTGGTTCATCTGGCTCACCAGCGTGGCGGCGATGTAGCCCTCCACCCCGCTCGGGAAAGGCGCCGGCCGGCACAGCGCGTTGCGCGTGGCGTCATCCGGGTAGTTCGCCTCGACGTAGGCGCACACCGCGGCACTGAAGGTGACCAGCGGCACCCGCACCAGCTGCGGCACGATGCGGCCGGGCTGGAAGATGGGTTCGTTGCGGCGCGCACGCACCGCCGAGGCGGTGCAGTTCACGTACACCAGGCCCGGCGGCATGGCCACGCGGCCCTGCGCCATCACCAGCGCGTCGGGCTCGATGGCCTGCACGCGGCCGCGGCGGATGACCTGCGTGATCTGCCGCAGCAGCCGCACCTCGGCCTCGGCCAGCGTGGCGTAATGGAACATGCGCGGCGTCTGCGTGGGGTCGATGCGCAGCATCTGCCCGGTGGATTCCAGCCGCAGGAAGAGGTCTTGCACGTCGCGCGCCGCCGCAAAGGCGCGCATCTGATCCAGCATCCCGCCCATCGAGGCCATGAAGAACTCGGCCCCGGGCTGCGTGGTCAGGCGGTTGACGAGCCACGAGTCGCGCGGCACCACCCAGTGGATGCGCTCGGGCGGCACGCCCTGCGACAGCAGCCAAACGCCCGTGTCCATCGCCGTCTTGCCGGCGCCCACGATGCAGTAGCCGGCGGGGGGCTCGGCGGCCTGGGCGGGGTGGCCGATCTGCGCCAGCTGCGTGGGTGAGAGCAGGCGCACCCCCGCGGCCACGTGGTAGGCCGGCGGCGTAGTGGCGGGCACCTCGGGCATGAAGTGCGCGGCGTCCACCACTCGGCGGCGCACGGTGATCTCGGTGACGGCGCCACTCAGCAACGACACCGCCTGCGCGCGCTCGCCCGGCTGGCCCCGGCATTCGTGCAGCGGCAGGAAGTGCACACGCCCGCTGGGCAGCAGCCGGCGCTGCATCACCTGCTGGAAGTAGCTGCAGACCTCGGCGCCGGTGGCCTGCTCGTAGAGGCCGGCGTTGGGGCCCAGCGTGTCCTTGCGGCCGCTGCCCAGCGGCAGCGAGTTGACGCCGTAGAAGGCCGAAGGCTGGTGCAGCGTGACGAAGGGGTAGGCGTCGTTCCAGTGCCCGCCGGGCAGGGCGCGGCGGTCAACGAAGGTGATGTGCGCGTCGCTGTGCGCCAGCAGGGTGTCGGCAAAGGCCAGGCCGGTGGCACCGGCGCCAATGACGAGGTAGTCGGTCTGCAAGGCGGGCATGCGGGCTCCAGGCGATCGGGATGGCTGCATGCTAGGCGCGAGCAGGCGGCAGGGGCCTAGGGATTTGCAGGCCTGCAGCCAGCGGCCGGGGGTGGACGGGGCCCGGGGCGGCGGCAAGAATGAATCCGTCTCCGGCAACGCGGCTGGCGCCGGGGCGCCCCAGATCCACCGGCCCGCAGGAGACCCCCGATGCAGCCCCGACGCACCCTTCGCACCGTCTCTGGCCTGCTGGCCGTGGCCTTGAGCCTGCCCTCGGCCAGCGCCTGGGCCGGCCCCGCTGACGAACTGCGCGACCTCGTCGGCGCCAGGGGCGCCGGCGGCGAGGCCGAGCTGGAGCGCCGCGGCTACACCCACATCGACACCAGCAAGTCGAGCAACGCAGCCTTCAGCTACTGGTGGCACAACGGCAAGCGCAGCTGCATCCGCGTGACCACGCGCGAAGGCCGCTACCAGGCCCTGGCCGATGCCGACGCTTCGGACTGCGGGCAGACCAGGAAGGAAGGCGGCATGAGCGACGGCGCCAAGGTGGCCGTGGGCGCTGCCGCGCTGCTGGGCATCGCCGCGCTGGCCCACAAATCGCACCACCGCGACGACCGCGACTACAACGAGCAGCAAACCGCCGATTTCGAGCGCGGCTACCGCGACGGGCTCTACAACAACAGCTACCACAGCCGCGGCAGCGGCAGCGAATACAGCGACGGCTACAACAAGGGCGTGGAAGAGCGCCGGCAGCAATCGAGCTACCGGCAGTTCAACGACGGCGCCGGCTGGACCCGCTGCGCCAGCGAAGACCAGTACTGCAAGGTCAATGGCACGGCGCGCGTGCGCTACGGTGCCGACAACCGCTACGAGTACCGCAACGTCACGGGCGGCATCCAGTGCTCGTACAAGATCTTCGGCGACCCGGCCTACGGCGTGCACAAGACCTGCGAGTACATGCCCACCGGCGGCGGCTACGGCAGCGTGAACCACGGCAGCGGCTGGGAGTACTGCGGCTCCGAAGGCGGCTACTGCAGCTTCAACGGCCCGGGTGAGGTGCGCTACGGCGTCAACGGCAAGTTCATCGTGCGCCGCGCGAACAACGGCATGCCCTGCGACGTGAACACCTTCGGCGACGACCCGGCCTACGGCCAGAAGAAGAGTTGCTTCGTGCGGCGCAGCGGGCGCTAGCCGGCCCGCCGGCGCCAGCCAACGCGGGCCTGCGGGGCCGCTAAAGTCGCACGATGGTCCTGAACATCATCTGGGTGGGGTTCATCCTCATCGGCTTCCTCGTGGCCCTGGTCAAGCTGGCCCAGGGCGACATGCTGATCTTCACGAAGATCATGACCGGCCTCTTCGACACCGCGAAGACCGGCTTCGACATCTCGCTGGGCCTGGTGGGCGTGATGAGCCTGTGGCTGGGCATCATGAAGATCGGCGAGCACGCCGGGATGATCACGCTCTTCGCCAAGGGCCTGGACCCGCTGTTCCGCCGCATCTTCCCCGAGATACCTCGCGCGCACCCGGCCGGCGGCAGCATCGTGATGAACTTCAGCGCCAACATGCTGGGGCTGGACAACGCGGCCACGCCGCTGGGCCTGAAGGCCATGCGCGAGCTGCAGGAGATCAACCCCAACAAGGAGGTCGCCAGCAACCCGATGATCATGTTCCTGGTGCTCAACACCGCGGGCATCACGCTGATCCCCACCTCGGTGATCGCCATCCGCCAGAGCATGGCCGCCAGCCAGGGGCTGACCAACTTCAACGCCGCCGACATCTTCCTGCCCACGTTGATCGGCACCTTCATCTCCTTCGCGGCGGGGCTGATCGCGGTGGCCTACGTGCAGCGCATCAAGCTGCTGCAGTGGCCCATCGTGGCCTTCTTCGGCGGCTTCGCGGCGCTGATGGGGCTGATGTACCTGGGCCTGCGCGGCCTGCCGCCGGCCGAGATGAGCGCCACCATCGGGCTCATCGGCAGCCTGGTGATCTTCGGCGTGATCGTGCTCTTCGTCGGCGTGGGCGCGGCGCGGCGCATCAACGTCTACGAGTCTTTCGTCGAAGGCGCGAAAGAAGGCTTCGGCGTGGCCATCACCATCATTCCCTACCTCATCGCCATCCTGGTGGCGATCTCGGTCTTCCGCACGACGGGCTGCATGGACTTCATCGTGGGTGGCATCGGCGCGGCCGTGGTGGCCCTGGGCATGAACGCCGACTTCGTGCCGGCGCTGCCGGTGGGGCTGATGAAGACGCTGTCGGGCAGCGGCGCGCGCGGCCTGATGGTGGACGTGATGACGACCTACGGCGTCGATTCCTTCCAGGGCAAGCTGGCGGCCATCATCCAGGGCTCTACCGAAACCACCTTCTACGTGCTGGCGGTCTACTTCGGCAGCGTCAACATCCGCAAGACGCGCTACGCGTTGAGCTGCGGCCTCTTCGCCGATTTCGTGGGCGTGGTGGGCGCCATCCTCGTGGGCTATGCCTTCTTCCACTGAGCCAAGACCAGGCGCACGCAGCGCTGCTTTGCACATGATCTCGAACCTCCCTGCCGTCCGCACGCCCAGCACCCGATCCTCAGCCGCGAAGCGCCGGCTGGCGGGACCCTCGGCCACTTTGCGGGCACAGGCATGGGCGCCGGCACTGGCTGCGGGTCTGGCGCTGGCCATGGCCACCAGCCCGGCCGGGGCCAGCACCGCCACCCCGACGCAGACCGCGGTGCAGGGCAACATCAGCGCCGCGCAAGCTTACGAACAGGCGCTGCGCGAGCACATGAGGTTCTTCCGGGACCAGGTGCTGAAGCAGGCGGCAAGGCCGAGCTACCAGCTCGAACTCGTGTGGGGCGTGGTGCCGGCCATCGGCACCATCGTCGATCTCGACCCGGCCAACCAGGCCGACCAGGACACCTCCTGCGTCGTGCCCAAGGCCGCGCTGCCCGAAGAGCAGCTCATCCGTGAAGTGCCGATGTACACCGAGGTGCAGGCAACCTCGGGCAGCCTGAACCTCCCGCTGATCGGCCTGGCGCTGGAAAAGCTGAAGATGTTCAGCGTGGCCGGCAGCCAGAAGCAGACCCTGCAGTACGGCATCGCCGACACCCGCCAGGTGCTGCTCAGCCCGCAGGCGCTGGAACGCCACTTCAAGACCAGCGCAGCCTGCAAGGAAGCGCTGCTGGGCGACGAGACCCAGACCGTGCTGGTGGTGCGGGGCCTGATCTACGGGCGCGAGACCTTCGAGACCGACGCCACCGCGTCGGCCAGTGCCACCCTGGGCAACCAGGTGGTGGGCGGCATGTCGCTGAAGATCGATCCGTCCACGAAGAAGGCCGTCATCGCCGACACCGTGGCCAAGCCGAAGTTCTTCATCGTCAGCGCCGTCAAGCGCGGCCAGCGCGGCAGCAAGATGGAGGACATCTTCTCCGCACCCAGCGAAGACGAGATGCGCCGCTTCCGCGAGGCGCTGCAGCGGCGGCGCTGACGGCCCGGCTCCCAAGACCGGATGAGACCGTGCGCCGGGTCAGTCGCGACGCACGTCGCAAGAATTCGACTGAACGATGGGTGCCGCAGGGCGCAGCTCAACGTCAGTCCACCGGAGGCGCAGCGCACCCAGTCGTGACACCACCTTGGTTGGTGGCAGCCACAGCGATGGATGTCCCCATCAAGCTTGAAATTCCGACGCGCCAGTGTGTTGCATCCTTTCAGGCCTTGCGATCAGCTAAGCGCAATGATGCAGAGAGCTCGCATCCAGCCGGCCGCATCAGCCCAGCTCGTCACCTGCGGCGCGCGAACTGATCACGCTCACACAGCAACTCAGACCTACCGCCTTCGGAAAACAGAGACGGCCGTCCGCGTGATGGCTCTTCCAGTACGAGACGCAAGTGCCGGGAGCGTCTGGCGCTCGGAAGTCAACAGAAAGTTCCACGATCGCACCGGGTGCTGTGTATGGCACCGCAACCTGTTGGACCGTTGGCCGCAGCCGCTGCGCGACAACGAGCCTCTCGCCGCTCTTCGTCATGACGAGCAGTTCATCGTCCATGCAGTTCAGATAGCGGTCCTCCCATGGCACCGACCCTACGTTCTGCACGGCCCAAGTCTTGGTAAAGGTACTGCCAACCATCACCGGGTGGCCGTCTGGGATGGTGACGTCAGCAACGAACGCGCTCTTGTCGCCGCGTTGACGATAGGCCTGTTGCTGACGTGCTGGAAGCTCCAGATCTTCAAACACCAGCTGCATCAGCCGCAACGGGTGGACCTTGAGCACCAATGCAAGCTGAACCAAGGTCTCGATTGCGGGTAGGCCGCCACCATGAGTCCCTGCACTGAGGATCGTCTGCCTGCTCTTGCCTGAACGACGTGCCAGCTCACTGCTGGTCAGCCCCAGTTCCTTGCAGCGATCCCGAAGGTACCGTCCCAAAGCATTCAAACAGCGCTACTCCTCCAGAAATCGTGGACCACTTACAGGTGAGGGCTGAGGGGTAGCGCGGCTTGACAAACGGATGAGCTGCTAGCCCCTACCCCTGCAAATGCGGGATCAATGGACGAAGGCCGCCGCGAGGTTGTCCAACGGAATGGACAAGCGAGATGCTAGCTTGAGCATCCAAGCGTGCAGGCTACCAAGTCCCTCTCTGTTGCAAGGTGACTTGTCGCTCGGCTCGCACAAACTTGTTTTCGGAGTTGACGGAAGGCGTGTGTTGGGTCGACCCCGGCAACGTCCGCGAGTTCGCTCCTCAAGTGGATCGCAAAGGGAAGAACTGGCGCCCGAATCAGTACAAGCCGCAACTGCAACCAGCGCGTCAATCATTGGACGATCCGTATCAGGAGCTGGATTGTCGAAGTGGCATACAAAGACCGGCAACCCTTTCGGACCATTAACGTGAAGGCTGTGTATGAAGGCTCTGATCGAAAATCGCAAATCACAGCGCAGGCTGCTGCTTCCAGCAGGACTGCTGTCGCTGGCGATCGTGACAGTATTCGCTTCCTCCGCCTTGCATGCACAAGACGCGGGTAACGCGGTACCGCCTCAATCCAGCGCTGTGGCAGCAAGGCCTGCGGGCGAGGACGCAGGGAGCAAGGGACTGGGTGCACTGCTCTTGCTGGCTTTGAAACAACAGTTCTACTACAGCGTGACCAGTTCTTCGGCTAGCTGGTTCAACTGGCTATTCGGCAAGGTGCAGCCGCCAGGATCTCCCTCAGGAGCTGCGTCGCCAAGTTACTCGACCCTACCGGCACAAGCAGTACCGTACCAACCAGCGGGCGCGATGACGATCAGCGACCCTGCCGGCGGCCCGCCCCAGACATTTCCCAGCGCGGATCAGCAGGCATACGGCGTTCAACTCGCAGTTGAGCAACCGATGTTGGGCATGAAGGCCGTTTTCCTGAATGGTCCGCAAGCAGACGCGCTGCCTCGCCCAACCGAGCCAGAGGTACCTTTGATGTCGCGTGAGGGTCAGCCGTTGAGCCTGACCGTTTACTCAGGAGATGTATTTGCGCTCTACTTCATACCGACCACGCCTGGCTTGGTACGGCTGACGAGC
The DNA here is from genome assembly GCF_004016505.1 of Rubrivivax rivuli. Lineage (GTDB taxonomy): Bacteria > Pseudomonadota > Gammaproteobacteria > Burkholderiales > Burkholderiaceae_C > Rubrivivax > Rubrivivax rivuli. Next base: position 82,825 of record NZ_SACR01000006.1, read on the forward strand.
ATCGACGCAACGCGCTCGCAGGTGCTAGACACGTATGTCGTCGAGCCGGGGGGCAGCAACCGCTTGCCTCGTGAGCGTCGCGGGGGCATTCAGGTCGACAACAACCCTGGCGACGAGATCTTGCGTATCGAGTACGAACCATGCCTGCCTGAAGCTATTGCCATGCAAGCCAACCTATTGCCGTTTCGCGGCAAGCTGCCGCGTTGCGAAAAGCTCATCACTGGCGCGCGTGGCGCATTAGCAAGCAGCGCTGCCGTACGCGGGTTGACGCTGACTGTCCCGGCGACCTCCGGAAACACCAATGTAGGTGTGCTTGGCACGGGTAAAGACTTTGCACCAGGCCAAGTGATCGTGCATGACATCACTGTGCGTCATTTCCGTCGTCTATGAAAATCAGCATGAATGGCGTCCGCCTGCGTCACCGCGCATATTCAATTCTGTTTTCGGCTTGCAGTCTATTTGGCTTGATTTTGTTGCCGAGTTGGGCATGTGCTGCGGACCATGTGCTGGTGTTGACGATCAGCGACTACAGCCACGTCAAGCCTCTCCCTGGAGTTCGACATGACCGCGAAAACGCACTCGAACTAGCGCGGCTGTTGGGCTACGACACCCGGCAGGCACGTTCGCTATCGAATGCCGAGTTGGCCGGAGACGGAATACTGCGCGCAGTCACTGCACTTACAGGGCAAGTACGCGAAGGTGATCGTCTCTTCCTGTACTACTCGGGCCATGGAGCCAGCTTTCCGGTCGTTGGAGGTTGCGCCGAGGCGCTGGTGCCGCAGGACGCAGGTTCTGCGCTGGGTGTACCTGGCTTGGTACGTACTTCCGATCTGATCAAGGCGCTGGACGGTGTTCGCGACAAGCTCTCCGACGCATTCGTCTTCTTCGACGCCTGCCACGCAGGCGGATTGCGGGATCTGGTCGCCTCCAGCGGTACCTCCGCACGAAGCGGCTTGCAGCAGGTGGGGACACCCGGTCTGACCGGGAAGTCGGTACCTATTCGCGGCGGAGAGCATTGCCTAAACGTTGCCAACAGATCCTCGTTCAAGGCGTTTGCTCCCGCCGGAGATTCGTCGGCCCGAGGGATGGGCTTGTCATTGAGCAGAAACTTCACCTTCGTAGCCGCCGCTCGCGAAGATGAGGAGGCGCTCGATCTTGAGAATCAAGGTGGACTGGCGACCACCGCCTTGTTGCAATGTGCACGGGATGGCGTGAGCAACATCAGCGGCACCGGCATCGTGAACGTAGACGAGCTGCGCCGCTGCGCACAGCAGCGAATCAACTCGCTGGTACCGACGATCACTTCGGCACACCGGCCGCACAATGTAGAGGTGTATAGCAATGTGCACAAGGCATTGGCTAACGTCAGGATCAGTGCGGCGCCGGGCTCTTCGTCTGTGAGCGAAGCCGAGCGAGTCGAAAGGGTCTTTGAGCAGGTAGCCAGCAACTCCAACCCGAATCTTGGTGCCAGTGCGTGGTTCTCGCGTCAACGTGTGGCTCTGGGACAGCCAGTTGAACTGCACTACTCAGTGCGCAACCCTGGCTTCCTGAGTGTGCTTTACGTTGGCTCGGACCGTAAGGACATTCAGGCTCTGCTCAGCAATCATCCCGTCCGTCCATCCAGCACTACGCTGCTCGGTCCGACCACGATTACTGAACCTGCGGGCGACAATCGCTTTCTGGTTCTTTACACCCGGGAGCCAGTGAATTGGACAGCCGTCTTGAATGACGCGAAAGCCGGGCACAAAGTTGCTCTCAGCGCCGCGATCAGCCAGAGCATTGCCTGCGCGGCAGAAGGGCAGCGCAACGCCACCCCCTTCACGCTCGGTTCTGGGCCCTGCGGAGCACTCCGTAATGCAACGGCATTCGTTCCAAGCAAAGATGTGACACCAACAAACCACAGCCCATTCGTGGGCTATGGCGCCTGGTTGCTGACAGTGCGTGGCGAGTGATGTTGATTCATTGCCACTTGCAGTCCAAGCTGTTTTTCCCAATACTCATTCTGCAAGCGCGGCACTGGGCTACCGGTATCGCAGTCGGCTTGCTGATGTTCGGCGCGAGCACAACATACGCCCAAACTTCTGCGACTGCGCCGGTTTCGGCGGACTGCACGGTCCCACACTTCACGGTGGCTGCAACCAATCTTGGCGAGGTCTCGACTCGCTCACAGGGCCTGGACTGTGCTGGGCGCCAGCGCGCGCTGGCATTCTTTGGCCGCACTGCCCGACAAATGGAGCATGACGCCAGTGCTGCCCGCGCAGGACCCTGGACTGTCAATGGCGAGCGATGGGGTCGCGAAGCAGCAGACTTGGCAGTCAAGAGCAGTCTAGTTAAGGCTGGTGTCGATCTGCTGGTCGCCAAGGCCGCCTACAACGTTGAACTGGCCAGGGGCGAGTCAGGTAAGGCGCTGAGCAAAGCCGCGGCAGGTGTGCTCAAAGAGGGAGCGGTCTTTGCCTCGCGGCTCTTCTGCAGCAACGGCTCAGCCTGTAGTCCTGCGACGGAAAGCACCTACACGTTCGTGGCGGAGTCGCTCAAGCTCGTAGCGCAGGTGCCCGCATGTGCAGAGCGCAACGTGGTCAAGTGCGCAGACGCGGTCCGTTCGACAGCCAAGTTGTTCGACCTGGTTCGGTCCCTGTCGGGGCAGCCGTCGGATTCAAGCCGGCTGCAGCAGTGGGCGCAGTTCCTGGCCGCCTGGGTCGGCAGTTCAGTTGACCTCGGTCGTGCCGCCACGAGCGGCAACATGGGCTCAGCATTGGCCGCCAGTGGGGCGCTCGTCGAAACGGCGCTGAGCAGTCTTACCGGCAAATTCTTCCGTACGGCGAGTGATCTTCCCACTGGCGTTCAGAACGCCGTTGAGATCCTGGGCCATGCCACCGCTACGTGGACGGCCTGCAAAGGCGCGGAGATGGCGGTGGCTTCCCTGCGCCCGGGCGAGGTCAGTGCTGCGTCGCTCAATTGCGTCTCCAAGCTCAACGATTACGTGAACACTCGCTTGGCCGAAATCATGGGCTACTCAATGGCCTTGTTTCAAGCTAGCAAGGAACAGTACCAAGCCAGCACCATTGATGGAGCCCGCGTCGTAATGGGTGAAGTGTTGCGCTTGGGCGGCTGGGAGCCGACTTTCAGGACGTATGGGCTGGCTGTCGACGAACGGACTGTCCTGGCGACCTCAAAGGACTTGCGGATAAGCAAAGCCGTGACGCGGATCGCCGCGCGATACGGCGTCGGGCATAGCGGCGTCGCATCCCTGCACAGCAACTGGTGGGATGGCTGGGCGGGTGATGTACTTCGCTTGGTGCAGTCGACTTACTGGGAGAACGTGCGCAGCGGAGCGCGCGCGCTGATGGCAAGTCCGCCGGCAGTTGACCAGTATGCCGGCGTTCGGTTTGAGACAGCGGCCCACACAGGGCCCCCACCAACTGCGACGCTGGAGCGCCCGGCCACCAATACTTGGAACGGCATTGCTGCATTTCCGGTCAGGGTCAGGGCAAGCCTGCCCAATCAAGGAGTGACTTTGCAATTGCTGAGTCCGGCTGGGCAGATCGTAGCTGCCGCGCCCATGGCCCAGACAGCGGCGTTTGGCCATGGCGCTGAGCAATGGAGCCTAGATCTATCGGTAGGTACCGCCTTCGTCCGTGTACCTGAAGGCCCCTACAGTCTGCGGGCTGTGGTGGTAGGTATGGACAACAAGGGCGCGTGGTCAGCGCTGGAGGGGCTGACCGTTCAACGCGCAGCGCAGGCCGCGCTGGCGGTCCGTTTGCTCACCGCGAACACAGTTTCACGGCCGGACGGTCTGCTCACGGTGCGGGCAGAAACATCGGCCGCTGCCGGACTGGTCCCGTCACTCGTTGTCAACGACCTCCGCGGCGCCACGGTGTTTCAGGCGCCGTTCAACCTGAAGTTGGCCGCGGCTGGCAGCACCGAGCCGTGGCAGTACTCTGCACCAGTGAGTCCGGCTCTGAAGCCCGGCGATTACTTCTTGATCGCTCAGGTGCAATCGGCGGATGGCCGCAGCGCACTGTCGGCGCCTTTGCCGTTGCGGATCGAACCGCTGGTAGCGCAGGCGGTGCCGTCGCCGACGCCTGCAGTCCCGCCCGTCCTCACGCCAACGCCCAACTTGGCGCCACCGCCATCTGCCTCCCCAGCCCCGATCATCGTTCAGTTGTCGATAACGCCACAACCTGCGCAGTCCGGACAGAATCTCACATTCACCGCTCTGCTCGATCGGGCGGCAGAAGTGGTTCGGGGTGAACTGATTTTTGTCGACGCGGGCGGTGTGGCGGAACCGCTGGTTCAGACCGGACCTGCGCAATGGAGCCGCAGCCGGCCCATCACACAAGCCGGCGTCAATCGCCCGGTTGAAGTCCGACTCCAGACACGCAGCGGAGTGTGGATCACCAAGTCCGGAAGCTACACCGTCGCTTCGACAGTTGGCCAGCAACCGCAGCCCACACCCTTGAGCCCTGTACCTGCCGTGCTTCAACCCTGGCAACAATCGTCGCTCGCATTTGTCAACAACTACCTCGAGGGGCGGGCGCGATGGACGGACTGCTGGGAAGCGGGTGCAGGCAAGCGCGGAACCTACTGCTATCGGTTCGCACGCCAGGCTGTAGGCTTGCCCGCAATGGGCAGCGCAAATGACGCTTTCGATAACTTGCTGGATCAGGGCCGCGCAAGCACCGCTGGGTTCGAGACCGCACCGATTGGTGCGCTGATCTTCTATCGGTTCGGCGCCTATGGTCATGTCGCGGTCAAGATCTCAGCGACCGAAGTGGCAGGTCACGGTAACGAATTGGCGTTTACCTCAGCCTGCCCGCCGATCACTCGTGTGTCACACACAAACTTGACCGCTCGCGCTAGCTATGCTGGCTACCATGCGCCAGGCGCTGGTGCGGTCACATTAGACCCAAACTTGATACCAGCGGGGCAGCGTGTCACGCGTCAGGCGTTCTTGCAGAAGCTTTTGTCTGCAGTGCGAACGCCAGTGGACCCGGTCGCAACCGGAATCATTCAAGGAAGCAACCTCAGCGAGCCCAATCGCGCGATCACGCGTGGCGAAGCGTTCTTGCTGCTCGGCCGCACGCTGACTTTGCTGTCGCCTGGGCTGCCACGCGCGCCCCAATCTGCGCTCACGTTTGCTGATGCCCCATTCGGCGAAGTCGCAACGCTGCTGGGGGTGCTGTCAGCGCATGGAATCGTGCAAGGACAGGCTAACGAACTGGCGGCAGGGATCAATGCGTTCCCTGACCGACAGTTGTCCGCAAGTGAATCTGAGGCAGTATTGGTGCGGGCACACTCACTGCTTGCAGCCAAGCAAGGCAACTCGACACAGTCCGCACCACCATTGGGGCCAGCGTCGTTGCTGGCCATTCAGCAGATAGCCGCTAATCCCTCTCTGAGCCTGGCAGGACAGCCAATCACCTTCAGCGTATCGGTTGCCAACCCCAATCTGCTAGCCAAGGCTGAGGTTGTGTTTCTGGATGCCGGCGCACCACCCGAGCCCATGACGCAAATCGGGCCAAACCAGTGGGCACGCAGCAGGCCGATTTCGCAGGCAGGGATCGACCGGCCTTTCGAGATTCGCTTGACGAGCACCAATGGATCGGTCGTGACGCAGCGAGGCAAGTACACGGTTCAGATGGCGACACCACAGCCAATCCAGCCATTACCCGTGCCCCCAGTCGGCATGACGCCACCCAGTCCAGCGCAACCAGTACCCGTGCCCGCATCGTCGGGACCTGTCATCTCAAACATCACCGTCAATGCAGCAGGCTCGCCAGTCATCGTCTTCGATGTCCGGCCCGCAGCAAGTCGGGCGACCTTGCGGATACCGGGGCGGTCGTTCCAGTTCACCTGTAGCGGCAGCGACCGCGTGACTTGCGTATGCACCAGCTTGTGGGCTCCTGCGTTGCGTGGAACTTTCGCAGCGCAGATTGAGGCATTTGACGCAGCAGGAAGATCGTCGGGCGTGATGCCGTTTGTGTTTACCAGATGACGTAGGCCGATTTGCCGACAGCGTTGGCCAAAAGTTCAGTCAGCGAAAGGATCAGTCTCACCTCTCAACTGATGAGTGAGCTCATGACATACAAAGATGTCCTCAGTCGGCCACGCCCACGCAAGCTCCCGCGCGCCAAGTACGGATGGCCGACTTGCCTGTGGCTGTAGGCCGGTCCACGGCGGGCGGGGTGGCTGATGGGCTGCAACTGATGCGTGAATTGAATCGGCAGAAGTGATAGGGAATTGTCGAATGGCGGGTCGATTGGGTTGCCGACTGGGCGCATGGCTTGTCTGCACCATTCTGCTTCTCTCTGTGACAGCAGGACCGACTCACGCCGACACCGATAGACGTGCGAAAGCGCGTGAGTTGCTGGCGAACGGCGATAGGAACCAAGCGGAAGCGTTGACAAGAGAGCTCATCGCCTCCGAAACGGCAGCTGGAAGCGACTACCAGAGGCTGGCTGGCATCTTCGCAGATACCGGGCGATTCGGCGATGCACGAGCCGCCATTGCGGCTGGGCTGAAGCGATTCCCTCACGACGAAGGCGTGCTACGGGCGAAGTGCCGGATCTCAGTCTTGACTCAAGATCCCGCGGATTCGTTATCGACTTGTTTGGCCATCTACAAGGACAATCCTGCCGAGAGTGATGCGGCGTTCTTCGCTGGCATTTCGGCAGACCTACTTGGTGATGCCAACGCGGCAGACAAATACTTGCGCTGGGCCTTGGCTGGCATTGAGGATCCGGGCGAATACTCGAAGCGTCGAAACGAGCTGGCGCACTTTTTGGACGTTTCGCCTTCTCATCGTCTTCAGCGGCAGCAGCTCAAAGCGCGCCGCTTGAGCTGGTTGGAAAAAGAGTGGAATCAGAGGTGGCGTGATGTTGCCAGCATTCGCATCCAACTTGAGCGCGAAGCCGGAGCTGACAGTTCGTTTGACAAGACGAAAGAGCTGCGCCAGCAAGTCATTGACGCACTTGCACTCGTTCTCGGGCAAGATGGGCTGCCGCTTGCGGTCGAGCATGAACGCCTTGGAAACGAGAAGGGTGCCGCTGGGAGGCATAGCGAGGCTATCGGATCTTTCTCGATTGCGCTTGGAATCCTCCGTAAGCAAGGGAGTTCTGAGTCCCCAATGACGGCCAGATTGCAATCCAACATTGGCGCGCAGCGCTACATGCTTGGTCAGTATGAACTTGCGCTGGACCACCAAGCCGCTTCTGTCGAGCTAACGAAGCGGCTATTCGGTGACGCAAGTGACTTGGCAATGTTCAGAGCCCGAAATCTCGCAAATACCTTTTATCAACTGGGCCGCACCAAAGACGCGCTGGATGTTCATGAACGGGTGTTGATGCATTACACCAACAAGCATGGCGAGAATCATGATGAAACACTGAGCAGCATGAACGGTGTTGCGGCAATGTACCTTCGCCTGGGTCGCCTGCAGGAGGCACGCAGTCTCCAGGAGCGGGTTCTGAGCCGAAGATCCGCGAGCCTGGGTGATGCCCATCGCGAGACCATGCTCGCCATGGGAAATCTGGCTTCGATTTATTCGGCGCAGGGTCTCGTCATTCAGGCCCTCGAACTGCGCAGACGCCAGGTTGAAGGCTTGGCAAAAGCGCAGGGACGCAGGCATCTGGGCACCATCAGCGCTCTCGGCAACCTTGCTGAAGCGTACAGCCAGAGCGGTGAATTGGGTAAAGCCGTCGAGTTGGGCGAGGAAGCCGTGGCCTTGTCGGGGGAGGCCCAGGGTCTGGACTCGCTGTCCACCTTAGGTTGGCGCATCAACTTGGCCAAGTACTATCGGCAACTGGGATCGAAGGACTTGGCGCTGAAACTGCAGGAGGAGACCGCTTCGCTGCAAATGAAACGCTGGGGGCCCGCTCATCGACAGACTTTTGTGAGTCAGATCGGACTGGCGCAGACCTACGCCGCTCTGGACAGGCATTTCGACGCGATCCGCGCATACAACCGAGTACTCGACAACCCCGAGGCTCTTGCAAGTGCTGATGCGCGGGATGTCGTGAACGCGGCAGGCGAGTTGGCCGCCAGCTATCTGGCAACCGGCTTGACCGGTGAGGCGGTATCTGCGCAACGAAAGGTTATCGCTCGCCTGCAGAACCTGCTCGGTGACTTGCACCCGGACACATTGGTCGCTCGGCATAACCTCGCTGCGATGCTCACGAGCCAGGGTGAGTCCACAGCAGCGGCCTCACTTCTTCGCGAGATACATGCAGCCAAGCGGCGCCACTTGGGCGAACAACACACCAGCACGCTGGAAACGTTGCAAGCGCTTGCCTCTGCACTCTGGAAGGCCGGGCAGAGTAAAGAGGCTGTCTCATTGGCACTTGAATTCGTCGCCGCAACGGAGAGAGTTCGCGCTACCCCTGTTCTGTGGGATGGTGCGCGCGCCAGTTACCTCGCCGCCCAGATAGAGACCTATCTTGAGTTTGCTGGATGGCTGGCTGAGACCGACGATCTGGAGAAGTCCTTCGACCTTGTAGATCTCACGAAAGCTCGGGGGCTGGTCGATGAAATCCGCAGTGCTTCTGCCGCGGCGTCTCTGGCGCAACAGGACAGGTTTCGACTCGATGGTGCCGTTAGCGCCGAGAGAAAAGCTCGTCTCTTGTTGGATGAGGCGCTGACATCCAGATCTACGCCGCAGCAACTCAGCGCAGCCCAAGCGGAATGGCAATCTGCCAAGGAAACTTCTGCGGCGCTCTTGACGATGCTCAGGAAGCAATCTCCAAACTTCGCGCGAGTGAGCGAGCTGCAGCCTCCGGTGTCGGTGAAGAGCGCGAAGACAATGCTCCGGCCCAATGAGGTTTTCGTCAGTATCAGCGTCCGTCGGAATGGCCGCGCATACGCTTATCTCGTCCGTCGCGATGATCCTGTTCGGCGGATTCAACTCGGAGGGTTGCTCAACTTCGAGCACACGGTCGCCGCCACGCGCGAAGTGCTCGGATCACAAGCCGAGGGCGCGCCAAGGCATCAGCTGATCACATTGCTCGGTGGAGGATTCGCGTGGAAGCAACTGAATGAAGAGATGCCCTTTGGGGGCAAAGTTGCTGCAGGGACGCGGGAAGAGGCTGCAGCCTTGCTTCAGGCTTACTGGCAGGAGAGACTGGTCGAGCCGCTGCGTCCTGAGCTACAGCGAGACCAACGGTGGATCATCAGTCCGGACCGGGAGTTGGCACTCCTGCCCTTTGATGCGCTCTTCATGCATGCACTCGACGCCGGGCAGAGGAAGTATTTGGTTGAAACGCACACCCTTTCTCTGATTCAGAGCTTCGGCGTCCTGGCTTCTCTCAAGGCTCGGGAAAGGCAGTACGAACGAATCGTTCGCAACATGCAGTTGCTTGCCTTTGGCAATGCGTTCTACAACGATGGATGGCCGGATAGGCGACCGGCCCGCCTGCAAAGTCCTGGTACTGTTGCAGAGCAGCGCAATGCCACTCAGTTTTCGTCTCCTGCCTCAATAGCAATCACCGAACCCACCGGTTCTGTTGACCGTCCGCAGATCTTCTGGGAAAACCTACCAGGTACCGCAACGGAGGTGAACGCAGTTGCTAAGCGGTTCAGCAATGCTGCACCCGGACAAAAGAGCCTGATCGAGATCTTCAGCGGCCTGGCAGCCAGCGAGTTGACACTTCGACGCTTGAGCGAGTCTGGAAAACTTCGGCAGTTCAAGTATCTGCTGTTCAGTGGCCATGGACACGTCTCGAACCGCCCTTCGGATTCAGCCCTTGTGCTCAGCCAGCGGGGCAACCCACAGGGAGTAGACGGATACGTTACCGCGGCCGAATGGCCGGTTCTCGACATGCGCAGCGATCTGGTCGTCTTGAGCGCCTGCGATACGGCGGTCGGTCGCGCAGTGCCTGGCGATGCTGTGGCGGGTCTGCCTTACGCCCTGTTTGTCGCAGGCAACACGAACACCTTGTTGACCCTTTGGCCTGTTGACGATGACGCTACTGCTAAGTTCATGGAGTTGTTCTTCGCTGAGGTCGTAGGCGGGGCAACCCACGCTGAAGCCTTGAGCGAAACCAAGCGAGCATTCCGTAAACTTCCTCGACTGTCCGATCCCCGTTTCTGGGCTGGATTTGTTTTGTTTGGAACGTAGGATTTATCCGCTAGCTGGACCTATTTCCTCATCCGCCGGCCAACAGTACTTATAAATCGACATGACTATGCGTGGCTCCATGTCTTTGTTTTCGTTCGCCTTAGTGAGCCTTATTCTATTTGGCTCCTTCAGCTCTGCCTTTGGCGCCCCGGCGAATCCGACATGGCGACTGGTTGGTCACACGAGCCAATCCATCGAGGCTGGCATCGTGTCTTCGTCGCGCCCTGATCGCTTTCTGGCGCTGTTCTCCCAGAGCGAGGTGTCCTTCGTGGAAGCGCGTGGTACGCGCCGTTATCGCCGTTTCGCTATCGAAGACACTCTGGCGGTGGATGTGCTCGGCACGCGCGCTCTAGTCGTTACGCCGAGAAGACTGGTCACCTACGATATTGTGGGTGGGCGGGTGCTCGCCGAAATCGGGTGGCCACTGTCTGCCTGGGGCACCACAGGACCCGCTTCGAACAGTAGGCTAAAGACTGCGCGCTGGCACGTCGATGGGCGCACGATTCTGGCCGCGAATGAGTACCGGGCGTACAAGATTGACGGAAGCACACAGGAGGTGCTCGCCTCGGCGCTTTTGTGCCCAGCCGTCGACAATTGGGGCGGCTTCTGGAGGAACAGCCCCATCCTCGTCACCGACCGAGGGCGCTTCCTCTACGAATGCGCCTTCCATGGCAACGGGCCGCTTCGCATCGTCTCGTTGGATCTCGATTCCGCGCGCCATACGTTTGTTTTCGACTCGGCTGCGGCCAACAAAAGGGCGCTCGCCAAGCCTAGCGACGGTCAGCGCCGCAGCACGCAACCTTTCGAGCCAACTGTGGCCTACCGTGCGCTCGCCCAGTCCAGCGACGGTCAGCGCCGCGCCGCGCTGGAGTACCAGCGGGGTGGTGGCGCTGCACTACTGGTGTCAGATGAGCGTGGCCGCCGCGAAGTTGACCTCAGTTCCTACTTTCCCGGTCCACGTGGCGTGCCCCTCGGCCTTGGCCTGTTTTTTGATGAGGCCGACGGAGGAGTGCTCGTACAGTCCGGCAAGGTCTTGCTGAAGCTGGCTCGTGCTGGTAGTACGCTGAGCCGCGTGGAGAGCAGTTCGCCTATTCGTGCCCGCGTCGGTGACGAATTCTTGTTTGAGGATGGTGTTATCTCAGGGCTCGAGAATCGCTCGCTGCGTCAAGGGCTGCAGGGTGCCAGCGCACGGGTGGTGCTGGCTCAAAAGGTGCGCGGCTCCGATCGGGTGTACGTACTTGACTCCTCAGCTTGGTTTTACGTCCTGGATCTGCGTAGCGGTCGCGTTTTGGCCAGCACCGCACTGGGCGCACTCGGTGATGTCGAGGTGGATCCGCAGACGGCAGTGGCCGCGAGCAATGCTGAGGGCACGGTGTTCGCAGTCGGTCTGGGTCGGCGGCTGTATGCGGTAGAAGCGAAGGGTGTACGGCTAACCGCTCAAGTGCAGGTCCAGCCGTCCACGGTCACGGCCGTTGGTGTAGGGGCCGATAGTCTGCACTTCACGACTACTGGCGGGCGCTGGAGCCGTGTGGGTTTCGCGCTCTCATCTCCGCCGGTGGTAACGGCCGTTGCCGACGACTGGGTCCTGCAGGACGCGGTGTTTGACGAGGGGCGGTTCGTGTACGCCTGGGGTAGTCGATACGTGCCTGGGGGCTTGTTTCGCGATGCCTCATTTGAGAGGGCGATGTTGAAGGTGGACATGCGCTCGGGCCGTGTGCTGTGCAAGTGGGAGCAAGGCCGGGAACTCGACATCCACTGGTTCTTCAAGTCAGACAGGGGAGTCAACAAGCGGCAGATGATCTGGCCCGACCAGCCTGTCTTCGGCTATAAACTCAGCGCGCTCAAGGCCCCGAAGCCGGGCAGTTGTGACTTCCAGTTCTTCCTTGTGGGCGTGCCGTTGGGCGAAGCGCAAGCGCGGGGTGGCAACCTCGAGCGCGGTGACGTTATCGTGTCCGATGGTAATGGCCGCTGGCGTTGGGTTGACGCTCAGGGCCGAGTTTCTGAAGCTCGCGAGTCGCGAGCGCACTCAGAAATCTCGCGTGTGCTGGTGTCAGCTGACGGCGAGCGTGCTGTGTTGGTTGGCGACGCCGCTTATCTTGAGTTCGTACACGTGCGAGACGGGCGCTCCTCGCACCTGCTTGCGCTCGGCCATGGGCAGTCGGCCACCGTGCTGTCGGACTCGGGATTCTTCACCGTTAGCCACCCATCGGCCATTTCTGACCTAAGCCTGGCGCACGGCGAGCGCCTGGATCCGTTGAATCTTTTCTGGGATGTGTTCTACCGTCCTGACTTGGTGGAAGCAGTAGTCGAGGGCCGTGGTCTGGTACCTGAAGCCAGAACCGATGCCATCGTCCAGGCTTTGCGTAACCCGCCTCCGGTAGTGACGTTGCAGGGTCCTCAGGGCACCGTGGCCGGCACGAGGCAGACGGTGCGTTTTGCAGTTCGCCCCGACGGTGGCGGCGTAGCCGAGGTCCGCGCTTTCCACAACGGCAAGCTCATCGCCAGCGATGGCAGCTACCGCGACGCGCAAGGCCTCACCTACGCTCCGCTGGAAGGCTCCAGCACGGCCGCCGCTCGTTTCGCACAGGCCCGGCGTAATGCCAGTGCCTTTGTGCCGGCATCCAGTTCCCAGGCCGGACCAGCCGAAAGCGTGGTTCGCGCTGCCCCAGAAAAGAGATGCAGGCCAGGCGAACCTGGCGACCCTTGTAGCGGTACGCTGGAGATAGACGTCATCCCTGGCGCGGAGAACACCATTACTGTGGTTGCCTTCAACCGAGACAACACCGTTCAGAGCCTGCCCGCCAGCGTGAGCTTTCGCTCCACACTGCCGCCTGAGCCGTCGCGGTTGTGGTTGTTGAGCGTGGGCATCGACCAGTTCAAGGGCATTAGCGCGCTCAAGAACGCTCGCAAGGATGCTCTCGACTTCGCTTGCACCTACGCAGGCCGCACCGCTTTGGCCGCGAGCGGTCAGCCTTGCGCCGAGGATGGCCGTGCCGGCACGTTGTTCCAGCCAGAGAACATCCGTGTCGTGGATGTGCTGCTCGATGGCGCCGCCACCAAGGCTGCCATCCTGCAGAGTCTGGATAAGGTGTCCGCTCAGGCGCGCCCGGGCGACACCTTCGTGTGGTTCGTGGCTAGTCACGGTCTCATGGACGCCAACAGTCTGTTCGGCATCGTGGCGCATGACACCCAGTGCCTCAATACCAGTTGCACGGAGATCTCAGGCCACATAACCAGCAACGAGATCCTGGAGGCCAGCAAGAAGATCAAGGCCATGCGCCAGCTCGTGGTGCTCGACACGTGCCACGCCGGTGGTTTGGACAACAAGTTGAGTGGTCTGTATGACGCCCGTGTCAGCCTGCTGGCCCGCAATATGGGGCTGCACCTCTATGCCAGCGCTCAGGCTACCGAACAGGCCCAGGACGGTCGTCCGGGCACCAACGGGGTCTTTACAGCGCAATTGCTCGAAGGCCTGCGCGGTGCGGCCCCCAAGACTGCCCAGGGCCAGATCAGCGTCATGACTCTGGGGCCCTGGGCTCGCCAGCGTACCCTGGATGCCACTGGCTCGACCCAGTCTCCCGTCATCCAGCACTTCGGGCAAGACGCCGCGCTGACAGCGGGGGGTAAGCCATGAGGGTCTGGCAAGCGGCTGCCACTGGAGAGGAGCGGCTGCCTTCCAAGGCGTGACGGCTCAATCGCGAGCCTCAAGCAACGATCTTCAATTGGATCTACGTGGGCTGCACTGAACTCAATCCGGCAGCTCTCGACTCAATGGTTGCACTCAGAGTCGAGACGTTCTGGAAGTCACTGGGCACGTACTGCAACGTGCGCGCGGCTCGTCAGGATGCCGAACCTCCTCGGTAGCTGGATTCTCCCTTGGCAATCCGAGCAGCACCGCGTTGCCGATACGCCTGGATGGGATCAGCGAGCGTAGGACTCAGCGAAGCACCCGCAGACGTGTCAGGGTCAGCTGCAGGTTGTACGCAGCGGCGCAGAGCACCGCGTGGGTCACGTCGCCAGCGCTGCCCCCGAGTCCGTTGCACTCCTGCGGAACCGAGGTCTTCGAATGCATGAGAGTGGGGTCGCTGCCTGCCTTGAGCACACCGTTGACCTCGCCGGCCATGTGCAGCATCCCGAACAAGAGTGATCTCATGAAGCCCAATACCTAGGCGTCGGCGGCCTTACCCACCCGCGCACAGTTGTGCCGCAGTTCGATGCGCGCTTCCTCCGCTGCAACCATTCGTGCCGAAAGCAGCGCTCGCCGCTGAAGTGCGACCAATCCGACTTTGGTGCATGCGCTGGACTAAATTCTCACTGGGACCTCAGGCCTGCTCGCAGGCCGGCCAGTCGATAGACGAAGCCGGCATGACCAGTTCATCCCGGTGATAGATGAGGTTGACCAGTTCCAACTGGAACAGGACCCACTCGGCGGCATTCAGTCGAGGATCCGAAGCCATCGACCACCTCCGCGGATTCTGAAGTTGGCCGAATTGAGTTCGGCCCAAATCCAGAGATTCATACGATCGACAATCGCCCGCGAAGACAACAATCGCGACGGTGTAGTTGTTGAGGGCGCACTCGATAGCGCCACCTGCCCCTGGAGTCCTGGACGGGGAACAAGCGCCAGAGCAACAACTTCAGTGCGCCCCGGGCGCCCGTGCGGGCCGCCCCACGGCGGCCCAGCACCTCTCAACGCCAGTTGCCCAGCACCACGAACGGCGCCCACTCGGCCGGGTGGCGCGCCTGCAGCAGGCGGCCCCGCGCGGAACGCAGCGGCTGCCCGTCGGCCTGGCCTTTCATCAGGTCGAGTTGGGCCTGGCGCAGAGCGTGTGGCTTGCTCAACAACGCGTCGCTTTCGGCAGGCCGGCCCCACTGCGCATAGAAGCGGCCCATCAAAGGCGCAGCCGCCCAATCGTAGGCAGGCCACAGGGTCGCCATCACGGCATGCGCGCCGTTCTTCAGCGCCAGCTGCGCGAAACCGTCCACCTCCAGCCAGCGCCGGCGCAAGAGGCCACGCGATTCGGCGGTCTGGCAGGCCGAGAGCGTCAGCAGCTCGGTCCCCGTGAAGTCCACACGGCGCAGCTCGCTCAAGGGCCACAGGCTGCCATCGCCCAGCAGCAGGCCCTTGTCGGGGTCTTCGGCGGGCCCGAACTCGAAGTGGCTGGCCACGTGCACGATGGGCGTGCGTTCGGGGCCACCCTGGCGGTTGGCCTGCAGCACCGCCTCGAAGGCCGGCCGCGTGAAGGCACCGTCCAGGCGGGGCGGCAGGCCCGGGACGCGCTGCGCCAGCGTCACCACCTCGGCCTGGGTGTGTAGCAGCGGGCGGTAGCCGCGCAACCCCTCCGTCAGGCCGAAGGCCGCCTGCCGGCGCAGCGTGGGTGCCGCGGCCATGTGGGCACGCGCGCCATCGTTGAAATAGCCCACCGCGTAGCGCTCCACCAGGTAGCGCCGACCATCGAACAGGGCTGCGAAGGACAGTTGCGCCAGCGCCTGGTCGGGCGCCACCAGCAGCAGCGGCACGGGCACGCCGGCGGTCACACGGTCGAGCCAGGGCTGCAGCGGCGCGATCAGCAGCCCATGCAGGCCCTGCAGCTGCTGGCGCAGGGCGGGCAGGTCGCTCTTGGCATCGCCGAGCTTCGAACGCAGGTCCTGCAGCAGTTCGTCCAGGGGTTGCTTGGGAAGCGGAACGCTGATGACGAAGTGCCGGTCGGCCGCATCGCGCGCCCCGGGGGCGTGACCCCACAGCCAGACGACGCCCCAGTCGACCAGCACCCGCAGCAGCACCGCGCCCGGGGGCAGGCCGGCCGTGAGCTCGGTGCTGGTGAGGCCGGCACGCTGGGCCGCTTCACGCTGGCTGGTTTCGAACTCGCGGGTGAGGCGCTCCCACTCGGCGCTCAGCGCTGGCGTCTGGGCCAGACGCACATGCGGCTCGGCCCGCTCCAGGGCCAGCAGCTGCCGGCCCATGTCGGTCAGCTGCGCCAGCCAGCGGCATTCGTCCTGCACGCAGCTCAGTGCCGAGGGGCTGGCGTCGCTGCCCGCCAGCTCGGCCAGGCCGTCGCTGCGCATGCGCTGCAGCACGGCCTCGGCCTCGGCGTGGCGGCCCTGCCGCAGGAGCGCGACCACGAGGTCGCGGTACTTCTCGTGGCTGCTGACGGCGAAGGCCCGGCCCGCGCCCGCGCCCGCGGCCGCCAGGTCGGCGCGGGTGGTGTCGGTCAGCGCCACGGCCACGCGCCCGTGCAGCAAGCCGGTGGCGGGCGCCTGGTGGTCCGGCAGCATCCTGGCCAGGTGCCAGTGCAGTTCACGCCGGGAGGTGGCGGCGATGGGAGCGGCCAGCGCCACGGCCTGCATCCAGCGCAGCGTGTCGCGGCGCTCGCCCGGGTCGGGGCTGTGCAGCGCGATGTACAGCGCGTTCGACCAACGCAGCGGCCAGGCTTCGGGGGCCAGGCGCTGCAGACGCGGCAGGCGAAGCCGCGCCAGGGCCAGGGCCTCGTCGTTCCGCTCCGCCTGCGTCAGGGCGTCCAGCACGCGGCCTTCGGCTCTCAGGGCCTCCCGGCTCTGGGCGCCGTGCTCGCGCTCGGCCTGCTGCTGCAGCGCGCGCAGCGCGGCCAGCGCCGCGTCGTGGTTGCCAGACGCCAGCTGCTCTTGCGCACGCTGGACCTGCAGCTGTTCCGTGGCGAACCCGGCGAGGGCCGGATTGGGCTGCAGGCGGCTGGCCTGTCCGAGCAAGGCTGCGGCCTTCTGGGCCTCGCCCCAGCCGCCGAGCAGGGCGGCCAGGCTGCGCAGGGCAGGGGCCAGATCGGCGTCTTGCGCAGCCTCGGGCAGCCGCGCCTCGACCTCGCGCACCAGACGGTCGGCGCGCGCCAGATCGCCCAGGTTCGCGTGATGCTGGGCAAGATCGATGCGTGTGCCCAGGGCCAGGGCACTGAAGGGCCCGCGTTGCGCGTGCGCCAGCGCATCGCGACGTTGCCACGCGGCCCCGGCCAACACGGCATGGCCCAGGAAGTGCGCCGCCGTGGCGAGCGTGCCCAGGGGCCCCAGCACCTTCAGGTCGCCCGGCCGCAGCACACGGTCGTAGCCCACCACGGCCGCGGCGGCATGGCTGAGCGCCTCCGCGTGCCGGCCCAGCATGTTCAGCACGAAGGCCATCTGCTCGCGGCAGGCCAAGACCAGCGGGTGGTTCGCGCCCAGTGCCTGTTCGCTGAGGGCCAGTGATTGGTTCAGCAAGCGCAGGGCCTCCTGATGTTCGGCCGGTGTCCGGGCGGTGCGGGCCTGGTCGTAGAGCACCTGGGCCACCATCAGGTGCTGCGGCCCGAAGGCCACCCGCACCTGGGCCAGGGCCTGCTGCCAGCGCGCCGGGCTGGGTTGCTTCAAGGCGGCCAGCCACGCGCGCCAGGCGGCCCGGTGGGCGCGGCCCGCCGTGTAGGCCTGCCGCAGCCAGGCGCGCTCAGCCTCCGGGGCCTCGTCCAGCGCGCTGTCGTCTTCCATCAGCGGCAGCGCCTGCGCGTAGTAGCGGCGCGCCGCAGCGCGATCGCCCGTGGCCAACGCCACCTCGGCCTGGCGCATGGGCAGGATGGGGGCCAGCGGGTCGCGGTGCACGGCCAACGCGAACAGGGCCTTTGCCTGGCCCCAGTCGCCCAGCAGCATGTGCAACCGGGTCACATACAGCACCAGCGCCAGGTCGCTGGACAGGGCCAGGGCGGCCTGGCCCTCCTGCGCGGCTTCCGCGTAACGACCCTGCTTCGCCAGGCTGCGCATCAGCAACTCGCGCGGATGGGCGGCTTGCGGCAGCTGCGCCACGGCCTTGGTCAGCAGGGCCGTGGCCTTCGGCCAGCGCTGGGCCTGCGCCTCGGCTTGAGCCTGCTGCACCAGGCGCCAGCCCGCCTCAGTGGGGGTGGGTGGCGCAATGCCCGCGGCCGCTGCGAACCCCGCGAAGGCTGCCAGGCTCCAGGCCACCGCCCAGCCGCACACCAACCTGCACCACGAAACGAACCACACCATCCGCGACATTGCACAACAGCAGCCGTGCAGCGTCCACTGGGCGGCCGCCAGTGTCACGCCGACGTCATCGACCGGGCGTATATTTCGACATTCATCAAAATATGGAAGAACCTCCAAGGAGATCCCTGATGAGAGTCGGCATCAACGGCATGGGCCGCATCGGCCGCCTGGCGCTGCGCGCTGCGATGGGCGCGGCCGAGCGCCCGCACGATGACCCCCGCGGCGGCAACCGCCTGGAGGTGGTGCACTGCAACGAGATCAAGGGCGGCGCCGCGGCCACCGCGCACCTGCTGCAGTTCGACAGCGTGCAGGGCCGCTGGCGCGCCGACATCGGCGCCACGGGCGAAGACGGCCTGCAGATCAACGGCCGCGCCTTGCGTTTCAGCGCGCACGCGCAGCCGGCCGACATCCCCTGGGGCGAGCTGGGTGTGGACCTGGTGCTGGAGTGCACCGGCAAGTTCCTGACGCCCGAGGTGCTGCAGGGCCACCTCGACCGTGGCGCCAAGCGCGTGATCGTGGCCGCGCCGGTGAAGACCGGCGGTGTGCTCAACGTGGTGGTGGGCGTCAACGAACACCTCTACCAGCCCGCCCGCGACCGCATCGTCACCGCCGCCAGCTGCACCACCAACTGCCTGGCGCCGGTGGTGAAGGTGGTGCACGAGGCCCTGGGCATCCGCCACGGGCAGATCACCACGCTGCACGACCCCACCAACACCAACGTCGTGGTCGATGCGCCGCACAAGGACCTGCGCCGCGCGCGCAGCGCGCTCACCAGCCTGGCGCCTACCACCACGGGCAGCGCCACGGCCATCGCGCTGATCTACCCCGAGCTCAAGGGCAAGCTCAACGGCCACGCGGTGCGCGTGCCGGTGCTCAATGCTTCATTAACCGACTGCGTTTTCGAGCTCAAGCGCGAGACGACGGTGGAAGAAGTGAACGCGCTGTTCGAGGCGGCGGCCCAAGGCCCGCTGGCCGGCATCCTGGGCTACGAGACGCGCCCGCTGGTCAGCGCCGACTACGCGCGCGACACCCGCAGCAGCATCGTCGACGCCCTGTCCACCATGGTGACCGACGGCACGCTGCTGAAGGTCTACGCCTGGTACGACAACGAGATGGGCTACGCCTGCCGCATGGTGGACCTGGCCTGCCACATCGACGCGCAAGGCCTGTGAGCGCAGGGTGCATGCGATGAACACCGGCACGCGCAACTACGCCATCGTCACGGCGGCCTACTGGGGCTTCACGCTCAGCGACGGCGCGCTGCGCATGCTGGTGCTGCTGCACTTCTACCGCCTGGGCTACTCGCCCTTCACGCTGGCTTTCCTGTTCCTGCTGTACGAGGCCATGGGCGTGGTGGCCAACCTCGTGGGCGGCTGGCTGGCCACGCGCTACGGCATCCAGCGCATGCTGGTGGTGGGGCTGGCCACGCAGATCACGGGCTTCCTGCTGCTCTCGGCCTTGTCGCCCAGCTGGACGGCGGTGATGTCGGTGGCTTGGGTGGTGCTGGCGCAAGGGGTGTGCGGTGTCGCCAAAGACCTCACCAAGACCGCCAGCAAATCGGCCATCAAGCTGACCGCAGGCACGGCCTCGGGCCAGCTCTTCAAGTGGGTGGCGTTTTTCACCGGCAGCAAGAACGCGATGAAGGGCGTGGGCTTCTTCCTCGGCGGTGTGCTGCTGCAGGGCCTGGGCTTCCAGCATGCGCTGTGGCTGATGGCCGGGCTGCTGGCGCTGGTGCTGGGCGGTGTGCTGTTCTTCGTGCCGCCTCTCATGGGCAAGGCCAAGGCTTCGAAGTCGGCCAAGGAGCTGTTCGCCAAGAACCGCGGCATCAACCTGCTGGCCGCGGCGCGCGTGATGCTCTTCGGCGCGCGCGACGTGTGGTTCGTGGTGGGCGTGCCGGTCTTCCTGTACTCGGTGGGCTGGACCTTCACGATGGTGGGCGCCTTCCTCGCGCTGTGGACCATCGGCTACGGCGTGGTGCAGGGCCTGGCGCCGCAGATCGTGAGCCGCAGCGAAGACGGCCTGAGCACCGAGGTGCCCGCCGCGCGCGGCTGGTCGGCCGTGCTGGCACTGGTGCCGCTGGTGCTGGCGGGCCTGGTGCTGGCCGACCTGCCGCAGCTGCCGCCGCTGGAATGGGTGGTGGTGGCGGGCCTGGGCCTCTTCGGCGTGGCCTTCGCCGTGAATTCGTCGGTGCACAGCTACCTGGTCCTGGCCTATGCGGGCAGCGAGAAGGCGGCCGAGGACGTGGGCTTCTACTACGCGGCCAACGCGTTGGGGCGCTTCTTCGGCACGCTGATGTCGGGCCTGCTGTACCAGGGCTTCGGCCTGGCCGGCGCGCTCATCGGCTCGGGCGTCATGCTGGTGCTGTGCTGGGCCTTGACGCTGAACCTGCCCACGCGGCGCGCACTCACCGCGCCGGCCTGAAGGAGACCCGCATGGACGAACACACCGCCGTCACCGCCCTGGCCGCGCTGGCCCAGGGCATGCGCCTGCGCGTGTTCCGCGCGCTGGTGGGCGCCGGGCCGCAGGGCCTCACGCCCGGCGTGCTGGCCGCCACCTTGGGCGTGAGCAGCAGCACACTGTCCTTCCACCTGAAGGAGCTGGTGCACGCCGGCCTGGTGACGCAGCAGCGCGACGGCCGCCACCTCATCTACCGGCCCGAGCTGGCGCGCATGAACGCGCTCACCGATTACCTGGTGGCGCACTGCTGCGGCGGCCAGCCCTGCGGTGTGGACGCGCCCGCCGCCACCGGCAACGGCGCCTGCACGAGCTGCTGAACACCCGAAGATCCCTTGCATGGAGACCCCCATGAGCCTGCACCACGTGCTCTTCATCTGCACCCACAACTCGGCCCGCTCCATCCTGGCCGAGGCCTTGATGAACCACCTCGGCCGCGGCCGCTTCGTCGCGCACTCGGCCGGCAGCCAGCCCAGCGGTCAGGTGCACCCGCTGGCCCTGGCGACGCTGGCGCAGTGGTACCTGCCCACCGAGGGCTACCGCAGCAAGGACTGGGCGGAGTTCGCGCAGCCCGGCGCACCGGTCATGGATTTCGTCTTCACCGTCTGCGACAACGCCGCCGGCGAGGTCTGCCCCGTGTGGCCCGGCCAGCCGATGACGGCGCACTGGGGCGTGCCCGACCCCGGGGCCCTCGGCGGCAGCGATGAAGAGAAAGCACGGGCCTTCCTCTCGGTGGCCACCACGCTCAAGCGCCGCATCGAGCTGATGCTCGCGCTGCCCATGGCCAGTCTCGACCGCCTCTCGCTGCAGCGAGAAGTGCGCGAGATCGGCACGCGCTGAAGCGCACGGTCGCGGCACCTCGCATGGGCGTCTTCGAGCGTTACCTCACCGTCTGGGTCGGCCTGGGCATGGCGGCCGGCGTGGGGCTGGGCCTGGCCACACCAGGCCTCTTCCAGGCCCTCGCGGCGCTGGAGTTCGCGCAGGTCAACCTCGTGGTGGCCGTGTTCATCTGGGTGATGATCGTGCCGATGATGGTGCAGATCGACTTCGCGTCGGTCCGCGCCGTGGGCCGCAAGCCGCGCGGCCTGGTGCTGACGCTGGTGGTCAACTGGCTCATCAAGCCCTTCACGATGGCGGCGCTGGCGGTGCTGTTCTTCGAGCACGTGTTCGCGCCCTGGGTCGACCCCGCCACCGCCAGCGAGTACATCGCCGGGATGATCCTGCTGGGCGTGGCGCCCTGCACGGCGATGGTGTTCGTCTGGAGCCAACTCACCAAGGGCGACGCCGCCTACACGCTGGTGCAGGTCTCGGTGAACGACCTCGTGATGGTGCTGGCCTTCGCGCCGATCGCGGCCTTCCTGCTGGGCGTGACGGAAGTGGTGGTGCCCTGGTCGACGCTGCTGCTGTCGACGGTGCTCTACGTGGTGCTGCCGTTGCTGGCTGGCGCCGTGCTGCGCCGGCTGTGGCTGGGGCAGGGCGGGGCGGCGCTGCTGGCTCAGCGCGTGGCGGCGCTCAAGCCGGCCGCGGTGGCCGGGCTGATTGCCACCGTCGTGCTGCTCTTCGGCCTGCAGGCGCCCACGCTCGTGAGCCGGCCGCTGCACATCGTGCTGATCGCCGTGCCGCTGGTGCTGCAGAGCTACGGCATCTTCGCCATCACCTACTTCGCGGCGCAGCGCCTGCGCCTGCCCTACAACCTGGCGGCGCCGGCCAGCCTCATCGGCACGTCCAACTTCTTCGAACTTGCCGTGGCCGTGGCCATCTCGCTGTTCGGCCTGCAATCCGGCGCGGCCCTGGCCACCGTGGTGGGCGTGCTGGTGGAAGTGCCGGTGATGCTCTCGCTGGTGGCGCTGGCCAACCGCACGCAACACTGGTTCGGCACGGCCGAACCCAGCACCTCATGAACATCGACGACCTGCCGAACCTCGACCCCGCGCACTTCGCGCTGCCCGACCTGGCGGCCTTGCGCCCGCCGCTGGCGGCTGCACACGCACCGCGCTTCCTGCTGCTGTATGGCTCGCTGCGTGAACGCAGCTACAGCCGCTTTCTGACGCTGGAAGCCGCGCGCCTGCTCACGGCGCTGGGCGGCGAGGTGCGCGTGTTCCACGCCGACGGCCTGCCCCTGCCCGACGGCGCGCCCGACACCCACCCCAAGATGCAGGAACTGCGCGAGGCCTGCGCCTGGGCCGAAGGCATGGTCTGGACCTCGCCCGAGCGCCACGGCGCGATGACGGCCGTCCTGAAGGCGCAGATCGACTGGCTGCCGTTGAACCTCGGCGCCATCCGCCCGACGCAGGGCAAGACGCTGGCGGTGATGCAGGTCAGTGGCGGCTCGCAGTCCTTCAACGCCGTCAACCAGATGCGCGTGCTGGGGCGCTGGATGCGCATGCTCACCATCCCGAACCAGTCGTCGGTGGCCAAGGCCTACGAGCAGTTCGACGACGCCGGGCGCATGAAGCCCTCGGCCTACTACGAACGTGTGGTCGACGTGATGGAAGAGCTGATGAAGTTCACGCTGCTCACGCGCGAGGTGGCGCCCTACCTCGTGGACCGCTACAGCGAAAGGCGCGAAGAGGCCGAGAAACTGGCCGCGCGAGTTCGGCAAGCCCGGTTGTAGAGGCTGCGCTCAGCGCGCCGCTGTCGAGCGGCGGCGCAGCATCAGCGCCGCCACGCCACCCAGCATCAGCAAAGCGGTGGCCGGCTCGGGCACCACGGTGACGGTGAAGTTGGCGTTGTTCGGCGCGAAGTCGGAAATGGCCGCCGTGCCAGTGAAGGCGGTGTCGCGCGGCCAGAGGTTCCAGGTGTAGTCGATCAGGTTGAAACCGGTGCTGGGCAGCAGGCTGCCGCTGAAGCTGGCGGAGATGACGTTGCCCGAGACGGTGACAGCGCCCGGCGGCAGCGCGGTGGCGCCGATGGAGCCCGTGCCGTTGGGGTTCAGGCGCACGGTGGCGTCGAAACGCACGCCGGTGATGCCGATGCTGGCGAAGGTGGCCACGCCAGCCCCGCGGTTCACGCCCCAGATGTAGGTGCCGGTGGGCGTGAGGCCCACGGCCCCCGCCTGCGTGCTGCTGAGCGTGAAGATGTTCGTCGTGGGGTTGTAGGTGACGGTGGCGTCGATCACGTCGAGATCGGCGCTCAGCACGCTGCCTGCGAAGGTGGGCAGGAAGTCGCCGACGGGGTCGGTGATGCTGACGGCCTGGGCGCTGCCACTGCCGAGCAGGGCCACGGCGGCCAGGGCCATGCCAGACAAACCAGTGCGAGTGAAGAGGCTGCAGGTTTGCATGTCGGTTCCTCGATCAGATGAACGTTCCGAGATGATGCCCATAAATGACAGTTGATGCAGTGCCCCTGAGAGCAGCAGTGGCGCGGCACCACCCATTCAAGGGAGGCAGGGCCGCCGAGCACCAGGCCCTGCCAAGGACATGGGCGCCCGATAGCATGGCCTTCGGTTTCGGCAGCAGGATGGACGGCCTCATGGCGAGCAGACGGTGGATCGGCACCCTCGGAGGGATCACCCTGGTGGCTGCCATGCTGGTGGCTTGCGGCGGCGGGGGAGGGGGCGACGGTGTACCGGCCGCCGGCGGGGGCACGGGCGGTGGCACCGTCAACTCGCCGGCCACGGGCGGCAGCACCGGGCTCGTGCCCGTTGCGCCGGCGGCCGGCCAGGTGCTGGTGAGCGACAGTGCCCCACTGCGGCCGCTGTCGGTGGGCTTGTCCTGGCAGTACCGGCAGTTCACGCCCTTCATCGGCCCCAGCCGCACGCGTGTGACGATGCTGGCAGGCACCGCCGGCCGGGTGATCGAGCGCAGCAGCGACACCAGCCTGGCCGACACCGAGCTCTTCCGCAACGCCGAGGGCCAGACCATCGGCAGCATCAGCGTGCCCTTGGGCGCGGGGCGCTCGCTCACCATCAGCGGTGTCGAGTTGCCGCGCGAACTGCGCGCGGGGCAGCAGTTCACGGTGTACGACGCCCGCACCGACGGCATCGACATCGCGTTCTGGCGTGTCGTGGCGGGCTTCGAAGACGTGCTGGTGCCCGCCTCGCCGAACCCGGTGCGCGCGCTGCGCGTCGACGACCGCGCCACGCTGCGCAATGGCACGCAAACGACGCAGCTGTACGCCAGCACCTGGTACGCGCCCGACATCGGCGTGGTGCGCAGTGTCGAGTGGACCGACGCCACGCGCACGGCGACCGAAAGCGACGACCGTCTGGTGGGTTTCGATGGCGGTGGGCGCGGCTTTGGCGCCGTCACCACCAGCGCCGTGGGCACGCTGTCGGCGCGTGCGGTGCTGGAGGACGGCTACGTCACGCTGAACAACACCGAGACCATCGTTGCCGACCGCAGCGGCAAGCAGGTGGCCAGCGGCAGCATCGTGCGCGCCCCCGAAGAGCCCTACGCCGCCCGCCTGCTGCCCACGTCGGCGGGTCTGCGGGTCGCCACGCTGGCGCGCTTTTCCGTCACCGACCGCTTCAATCTCGACGCACTGGACGCCAACGGGCGGCTGCTGGGCGCACGCCTGGGCACCCTGCCGGTGCAAAGCGGTGACGGCTTCATCCTGAGCACGCCGAGCTTCGTCACGCTGGCTTCGCACCGCGCCTCGCCGGTGATCTGGATGTCCTACATCGAGGCCATCGACCAGGGCAACGGCTTGACCATCCGGTACCTGGTGGTGCAGCGCTTCGACGCCAATGGGCAGCCCCTGGGCGCACGGCTGCAATGGGCCCTGCCCACGGGGACGTTTGGAGGCACACCGCAGGTCGAGGCCTTGCCGGATGAGCTGGTGCTGGTGCTGCGCGAAGGCGGTGTGCAGGAGCCCGAGCGCGTTCGTGTGCGCACGCTGGGCAACGACGGCACGGTGCGCAACGACCGCGCCTACCAGGTCAGCGACCGCAGCGTGCCGATGGTGCGGCTCATCGTGGACGGCGCCGCGCGCTGGTTGGCCTGGCGGGCCGACGATGGCCTGGCACGCGCCTGGCGCCTGGGTGCCGACGGCGCGCCCGTGGGCGTGCCCGAAACCTTGGCATCGGCCCAGGCCGCGCTCGTGCCCCTGCCCCCGCGCCTGCGCGAACAGTGGCCATTCGGGGTGGTGGCCGCAGGCGGGCGCTGGACGATCCCCGGCAGCGATTTCGCGTCCCTCACGGGCGACCCCAGAACGCCGGCCACCGGGCATGCCGTGCTGGCGCTGTTCGACCCAGGGGCGGGCGATGTGCGCAACCAGCCTGCGCCTGCGCTGATCCGGCTGGAAGCGAGCGAACTGGTGGGCAGTCTGGCGATCCCGTTCGGCGACCGCACCTTGTGGCCCGTGACTTCTTCCGCCGATGAGCGGGACACGGCGGTGATCCAGTGGCGATGACGGGCTGAAGCCCCGTGGCTTAAGGCGCCCTTAATCCGCCAGGCCGAGCATCCCTTCCATCGACAGACCGGACCCCCGGTCTGCATGGACCCAGCGATGCTCAGCCTGATCACCTCCGCGCCCCCCGCTCCGCTCCCGCACCGCGCGGCCCCGTCCCTGCGTGTGCACGGCCCGCAAGACGCCGGCCGCGAGGCGGTGGAAGCCTTCATCCACCGCGTGTTCGCCGAACGCTACGGCGCCGACGTGCGCAGCTTCGCGCCCGTGCTCGTGAGCCTGCGCGACGCCGAGGGCGAGATCGTGGCGGCCGCCGGCTACCGCAGCGCCGATGGCGGCCCGCTGTTCCTGGAGCGTTACCTCGGCGCGCCGGCCGAGCAGATGCTGGCAGCCACCGGCGTCCCGGCGCCGGCGCGGGCGCACATCGCCGAGGTGGGGCACCTCGCCGCCGCCCGTGCGGGCGAAGGCCGCCGCCTCATCCTGCTGCTGGGGCCGCACCTCGCGGCCGAGGGCTACCGCTGGGTGGTGAGCACGCTCACCGAAGAACTGCGCCACCTCTTCCTGCGCCTGGGCATCGCGCCGCTGAGCCTGGGGGCGGCCGACCCCGCGCTGCTGGGCGAGGGCGCCGCGCACTGGGGCAGCTACTACGACCACCACCCCGTGGTGCTGGCCGGGCAGATCGAACTGGCGCTGAAAGCCCTGGCCCGCCGCGGCCTGGCCCCGAGGACCGAGGCATGAGCCCCGCCCAGATGAACCCCGCCACCGCGCTTTTCGACGGCCAGCAGGCCTTCAGCGCGCCGCAGCTGGCGCAAGCCGTGGCCGCGATGGCCCGGCAGCTGCAAGAACAGGGCACGCGCGTGCTGGCCACCGTGCTGGACAACGGCGCACCCTTCGTCGTGCTCGACGAAGCCGCCAGTGCCGCAGGCGTGGTGCACGTGCCGCTGCCGCCCTTCTTCACGCCGGCGCAGATGCAGCACGCGCTGCAGGCCGCGGGTGTGGACACGCTGGTCCTCACGGCGCCGCACGCGGCGCTGTGGGCCGAGGCCACACCGGGCCTGCGCTTCGCGGCGCTGCCGCCCATGGCCGCCGTGCTGCCCACGGGCGCCTTGGTGCAGGCCCGCCTGCCGTTCGCCGCCGTGCCCCTGCCGGCAGGCACGGCCAAGATCACCTTCACCTCGGGCACCACCGGCACGCCCAAGGGCGTTTGCCTGGGTGGCGAAGCGCTGCAGGCGGTCGCCGGCTCGCTGGTGCAGGCCCTGGCGCCGCTGCAGATCCAGCGCCACCTCTGCGCGCTGCCCTTCGGCGTGCTGCTGGAGAACATCGCCGGCCTGATGGCGCCGCGCCTGCAGGGCGCCACCGTCATCGCGCCACCGCTGGCCAGCCTGGGCCTGCAGGGCTCGTCCCGCTTCGACGCCGCGCGCTTCGACGCCGCGGTGCGCGAGCACGCGCCGCACAGCCTGATCCTGCTGCCGCAGATGCTGCGCGCCTGGGTGGGGCACCTCATGGCCAGCGGCCAGCGCGCGCCGGCCGGCTTGAAGCTGGTGGCCGTGGGCGGAGCCGCCGCCGGGGCGCCGCTGGTGCGCGCGGCCTGGGCGCTGGGGCTGCCGGTGGCCGAGGGCTACGGCCTCTCGGAAGCTGGCTCGGTGCAGACGCTCAACCTGCCGGCGCTGGATGCCGAGGGCCGACTGTGCCCGCCCGCGCCGGACAGTGCCGGCAGCGTGGGCCGCGCGCTGCCGCACGCGCAGCTGCGCGTGGCCGAGGACGGCGAGATCCTCGTGGCCGGCGCGCTCTTCAGCGGCTATCTCGGTGACCCCACGCCCGTGCCCGCCTGGTGGCCCACCGGCGATCTCGGCCGCGTGGATGAAGCCGGCCGCGTCTTCATCCACGGCCGCAAGAAACACGTGCTCATCACCTCCTACGGCCGCAACCTCAGCCCCGAGTGGGTGGAGACCGCGCTGAAGGGCCACCCCGCCGTGCTGCAGGCGGTGGTGTTCGGCGACGGCGAGCCTGCCCTCTCGGCCGTGCTCTGGCCCACGCAGGCCGGCCTGCCGGATGACGCCTTGCAACAGGCGGTGGATGCCGCCAACGCCACCTTGCCCGACTACGCCCGCATCCAGCGCTGGGTGCGCGGCCGCGCCGCCTTCGATGCCAGCACCGGCCTGGCCACCGCCAACGGCCGGCCGCAGCGCGCCGCCATCTTCGCCGCCCACCGCGACGCCCTTTCCACTCCGGAGTTGTCCATGTCCTTCCACCAACGTCTGCTGCAAGACACCGCCGCCGCGCGCCAGGGCCTGCTGGCCACGCCCATCATCCAGGGCGCGCTGCGCGGCCAGGTTTCGCTGCCGAGCTACATCGCCTTCCTCACCGAGGCCTACCACCACGTGCGCCACACGGTGCCGCTGCTGCAGGCGCTGCGCGCCGCGCTGCCGGCCCACCACGCCTGGCTGGCCCCGGCGGTGGACGAGTACATCGAAGAAGAAGCCGGCCACGACGAGTGGATCCTCGACGACATCGCCGCCTGCGGCGGTGATGCCGAGGCCGTGCGCCACGGCCGCCCGGGCCACGCCACCGAGGTGATGGTGGCCTACGCCTACGACACCATCGCACGCGGCAATCCGCTGGGCTTCTTCGGCATGGTGCACGTGCTGGAAGGCACCAGCGTCTCGCTGGCGCTGATGGCGGCCGACGCCATCCAGAAGCCGCTGCACCTGCCCGACAGCGCCTTCAGCTACCTGCGTTCGCACGGCACGCTGGACGTGGAGCACACGGCGCACTTCGCCACGCTGATGGACGCCATCGAGCAGCCGCAAGACCAGGCCGACATCGTGCACGCCGCACGGGCCTTCTTCCGGCTGTACGGCGATGTCTTCCGGGGCTTGCCGCTGCCGCAGCCGGTGGCCAGCCCCGCCGCCGCGCCGGCCCAGCCCGCCGAGGCCCTGGCATGAAGGCCGCCGACGCCCGGGTGTTGATGACGGGGGCCAGCGGCGGCATCGGCCGCGCCGCCGCTGCCGAACTGCGCGCCGCCGGGGCGCAGGTGGTGGGCGTGGGCCGCGGGGCCAGCGCGCCCGAACCGGCGGCCTTCGACGCCTGGGTGCAGGCCGACCTGAACACGCCCGAGGGCGTGCTGGCCGTGGCCCGCGCCGCGGCCACGCACCGCTGCAACGTGGTGGTGCTGGCGGCCGGGCAGCCGTGTTTCGGCGCCTTCGCGCAGGTGCCCGGCGCCGAGGCCGCGGCGGTGCTGCACAGCAACCTGCTCGCGCCCCTGCTGCTGGTGCAGGCGCTGCTGCCGCATCTGCATCGCCTGCCGGCGGCGCAGATCGTCTTCGTCGGCTCGGCGCTGGGCCGCATCGGCGTGCCGGGCTACAGCGTCTACGGCGCCAGCAAGGCAGGCCTGCACGGCTTCGCAGAAGCCCTGCGCCGTGAACTGGCCGGCGGCCCGGTGCGCGTGCAGACGCTGGCGCCGCGGGCCACCCGCACCAGCTTCAACAGTGCCGAGGTGCAGGCCCACCACGCCGCCACCGGCACCGCCAGCGACAGCCCCGAGACCGTGGCCCGCGCGCTGCGCGGGCTCATCGAAAGCGGCGCCGCCGAACGCTTCATCGGCTGGCCCGAACGCCTGGCCGTGCGCCTGAACGGCCTGCTCGGCGCGCTGCTCGACGGCAGCTTCGCCGCCCACCGCCGCAGCCTGCCCGGGCAGGTCGGCAGCGCCCAGCCCACCGCGCCTTCCACCCCTTCCACCCCTTGAGGAGACCGACGTGAACACACCGATGAACACCCCTGTCAAGAGCACCCTGGTGCGCCTGCTGGCCGCCGCCGCCCTGCTGCCGCTGGGCGCATTCACCGCCAACGCCGCGCCCGTGGACGACGCCGTGCAGGAACTCCAGCGCGGCTGGGAGGTGGTGCGCTACCAGACCCCCGCCGCCGAACGCGAGAAGCGCTACGAGGCGCTGGTGGCCAAGGCGCACCAGACCACCGAGGCCTTCCCGGGCCGCAGCGAACCGCTGATCTGGGAAGGCATCGTCGTCAGCTCGCTGGCCGGCGAGAAGGGCGGCCTGGGCGCGCTGGGCCTGGTGAAGCAGGCCAAGGCCTTGTACGAGCAGGCGATGCAGATCGATGCCAACGCGCTGGACGGCAGCGCCTACAACAGCCTGGGCGTCCTCTACTACAAGGTGCCGGGCTGGCCGCTGGCCTTCGGCGACAAGGCCAAGGCCAAGGCCATGCTGCAGAAGGGCCTGGCGCTGAGTCCGCAGGGCATCGACGCCAACTACTTCTATGGCGAGTTCCTCGTCGAGACCGACCACGCCGACGAGGCCGTGCCCTACCTGGAGAAGGTGCTCACCGCGCCGGGCCGCCCGGGCCGCCAGATCGCCGACACCGGCCGCCGCGAAGAAGCGCGCGCGCTGCTGGCGAAGATCAAGCCGAAGTCTTGAGGGCGCGGCGCCGCAGGCGCCGCCGCCTTTCCTGGCGGATCAAGACCGCCCAGCCCCAGTACACCAGCAGGTAGGCCGTGAGGCCCAGCACCGCGCCGGCCAGCGGAAAACCCGCCAGCAGCGCCGGCCCCCAGGAGGTGACCTGCTCCCACAGCGCCGCGGGCCAGGTGAGCGGCGCCGACCACTGCCAATCCACCGGCGGCGGCGCGCTGGGCCCGGCCACGGCCTTGGGCACGACGAAGGAACCGAGAAAAGCCGACAGCGCCCAGATCGGCGCCATCGTGAAGGGGTTGGTCAGCCAGGTGGCCGCTGCAGCGGCCGCCACGTTGGCGCGCAGCGCCACGGCCGCGAGCATGGCCGCCGGCATCTGCAGCGGCAGCGGGAACACGCCGATGCCGATGCCCAGCGCCACGCCCAGCGCAAAGCCGCGGCGGTGCAGCACCCACAGGCGCGGGTGCTCGCGCAGGTAGTGGCCCAGCCATGCAAAGCCCCGGGTTTGCTCCAGCGCCTGCGCGGTGGGCAGCCACCGGCGCAGGCGCTTCTTGAATTCGGCCATGGGTGCGGGGGGGCTTGGCGTGTCGGGGCAGGAAGAGGTGCACCCGGGAGGCTAACCCAAGCGCGGGCCGGGCTATGGCCCCAGCGCGCGGGCGTGCATCCAGCCGCTGCGCTCCCCTGAAGGCGGGGGCCTGCGGCGCGCGGCCGCCGCCACAATGCGCCGCCCCGGCGCGTTGCCGGCCGGCACGAAAAAACAGGGAGTCACGCATGAACAAGAAAACCGTCCTCGCGGCCGCCTTGGGCGCCGTGGTGGTGGCCGGCTGGGCCGGGGCCACCTACGTCACCGGCCAGAAGCTCAAGACCGCGCTGGTGGCGCAGGCCGAAGGCTGGAAGGCACAGCCGGGGCAGCCGCAGCCCGCCTTCCGCGTCACCGACGTGCAGTACCGCGCGGGCCTGCTCGGCGCCACGCGCACGCTCACGCTGGCCATCGGCTGCGGGGCCGAGACCACGCCCTTGACCTGGCGCGACGACATCCGCCACGGCCCGCTGCCGGGCTTTGCCGGCTTCGGCGCCGCGCGCATCGACAGCAGCCTCGTGCTCAGCGCCGAACAGCAGGCGCAGCTGAAGAAGCTGCTGGGCGATGCCCAGACGCAGCTGAGCCTGCGCACCCTGGTGGCCTACAACGGCGGCTACAAGACGCAGCTGGAGGTGCCCGCGCTGCGCATCAAGTCGCCCGAAGGCGGCGATTTCGAATTCAAGGGCGCCAGCGCCTGGGTGCAGGTGCGTGCCGATGGCGGCGCGCGCTACGAAGCTTCGCTGCCCAGCTATGCCGTCAGCGCCCCGGGCCAGGGGCCGGCGCCGGGCATGCGCTTCGTCGTCACCGACGCCAAGCTGCAAGGCGAGGGCTACGCGCCGATGTGGTGGGCCTTGAGCGGCAAGGGCAGCGGCAGCATGGCCGCGATGAACTTCGAGACCGTGGCCGCCGACGGCCAGCGCAAGCCGATGTTCACCCTGAAGAACATGAAGTACACGCAGGACGGCGGCATTGCCGGCGGCCTCTACCAGGCCAGTGGCAGCCTGCAGGCGCAAGGCCAGATCGGCAGCCTGCCGCTGGACGCGGTGACGATGAAGTTCAGCCTCAAGCAGCTGCACGCTCAGAGCTACGCGGCGCTGATGGGCGCCTTGATGAACACCGGCTGCCCGTCCAAGGACCCGGCCGCCGACCCCATGGCGGCACTCCAGCCGATGCTCGCGCCGCTGAAGGAGCTGCTGCCGCAGAACCCGCAGATCAGCATGGACGAGCTGAGCGTGACCCTGGGCGGCCAGACCGCGAAGATGAGCTACCAGCTGGGCTTCAACGGCATCACGGCCGCAGAGACCGAAGGCGCCGCGCTGATGCCGGCGCTGATGCAGAAGATGGCCCTGCGCATGGGTGTGGAGGCCCCGGTGGCGCTGCTGCCGAAGCTGGGCGAGGCCCTGGGCCAGCCGCTGCCGCCCGAGCTGATCGACCAGCAGCTGGCGCAGGCCGAAGGGCAGGGCTTCATCGTGCGCACGGGCGACAGCATCAGCGCGAAATTCGAGCTGCGCGAGGGCGCGGCGCTGGTCAACGGCAAGCCCATCGCGGTACCCGGGCTGCCGGGGCAGGGCGCGGCGCCGGCTGCGCGTTAGCGGCAGGGCGAGCCGGCAGGCTGTCGGCCCGCTTGACAACGGACCGTCACGCCCGCCGGCAAGCCCCTGAATCTGCGGCGATTTCTCACCGCGGCGCGAACCTTGCTCTCACCTGAGCACCCGCACCGAACGGACACCGCCGCCATGCCGTCTTTCCGAAAACTCTTCCAGGCGCCGCAGCGCCAGGCTGCCGTTCTGGGCACGGCCCTGCTGCTTTCCTTGCCGGCCTCGGCCTCGTTGATCGTCAACGATCCGGTCCAGACCAACGACGGCTGGGCCCTCACCGGCAACCCCATCCACTTCCTGCTGGCCTGCTGCGGCACGGCCCCGACGGCGGGCCACCAGTACCTGCACATCCAGAACATCGGCGGGCGGGTCGCCACCAAGACCTTCACCGGCTTGTCGCTGGCCGCCGGCACCTACACCGTCACCTTCGATGTCGGCAGTTTCGTGAACGCGCCCTTCGCCGAGTTCACCGCAGGCCTCACCGCAGGCGGCGATGTCCTCAGCCCGCTGAGCGCCAGCACCCCCACCCCTGCCCAGGGCACCGTGCGCACCTGGACGCTGCGCTACGAGATCGCGTCGGGCTCGGCCGACCTGGGTGAGAGCCTGGGCTTCAGGATCACCGCCCCCGACAACGGCCTGAACCGCAACGCCTCGTTCGACAACCTGCGGGTCGACTTCGTCGCCGCCACGCAGGAAAGCCGGGTACCGGAGCCGGCCACGCTGGCGCTGGTGGGCCTGGCGCTGGCCGGGCTGGGCATCGCCGGCCGGCGCGGGCGCTGAGCCGGCGCCGGGCCCGGCCCTGCTCACAGCTCCGCGCCGAAGACGTCGGCGAGGTCGATCTGCGCGCGCAGCCGCGTGCACAGCATGAAGGTGCCGGCAAACTTGCGCTGCAGGAACAGCAGGTCGGGCGGTGGCGTGCGCGCATAACCGTCGCCAAAGAACTGTGCGCGGCCTTGCTCGAAGCTGCGCGCGAAGAGCGTGGAGACGCCGAAGTCGTAGGCGCCGGCATGGCGCAGCGGCTCGCCGGCCAGGCGCATCAGGCCGATGACACCGGCGCTCTGCGCGGGCGGGTCTTCGCGCGCCGTGAAGCCGGCGGCCTGGGCCGCGGCCTGCAGGCGTGGCACGTCATCGGCGCGCAGCGCGCGGCCGAGCTCGCGCAGCTGTTCCACGCGCTCGTCCGTGACGAGCTCCGTCGCGCCGAAGTCGATGAGCGCGATGCGCCCGGTGTCGGCATCGAACAGGTAGTTGCCGAAATTCGGGTCGGTCTGCACCAGGCGCATGCGGAAGAACTCATGCACCGCCAGGCGGCTGAGTGCCATCGCCACGTGGTTGCGCTGCGCCTGCGGCACGCCTGGCGCGGCCAGGCGGTCGACCGGTACACCGGGCGCAAAGGCGGTGGCGATGATGTGGCCGGTGCAGTGTTCTTCGTCCACCGCGGGCACGGTGAGCACCGGGTCGTCGCCCAGCTTCTCGCGGTAAGCCTTGGCGGCGCGCACCTCGGCAAGGTAGTCGGTCTCGTGTTCCAGCTGCGCCTGCACACGCGCCAGCAGTGCCGGCATCGCGCCCGGATCAAGACCTGCCGGCACCAGGCCGGGCGTGCGCAGCAGCAGCGCCAGGTTGGCCATGTCACTGCCGATGCTGCGCCGCACGCCGGGGTACTGGATCTTCAGCGCCAGCACGCGGCCGTCGTGGGTCTCGGCGCGGTGCACCTGGCCGATGGAGGCCGCGGCCACGGGTTCGAAGCTCAGGCGCTTGAAGCGGCGGTGCCAGCCGGGGCCGTATTCACGTTCCAGCACCTCGGCCAGCTGGGTGGCGGGCATCACGTGGGCCTGGTCGCGCAGGCCGCCCAGCAGCTCGGCGAAGTGCGGCGGCAGCACGCCGTGGCCGTCCATCGAGAGCAGCTGACCCACCTTCATCACCGCCCCACGCATCTGCGAGAGGCGCTCGGCCAGCCGCCGCGCGTTGGCCGGCGTGAGCATCAGCTGCGCCAGCGCCGGCCGCTGCCCCCGCGCCAGCTGCGCCACGCCCTCGGCCGCGGCGCCTGCGGCCATCTCGCCCACCGCGCGGCCGAAGTGCAGCAGGCGCCGCGTGCGGCCTTCGGGCACGGTGGCGGCGCGCACCGCCGTGCCTGCCGGTGGGGGCGGCGGCGGTGGGGCGGCAGGCGGGGCTGGCGGTGCGGACATGCTGCGTCGCATTGGACCACCGGCTTCGCCGGCAAGCCGGCCGCCCGGGCCTGGCCGGACGCGTCAGGCGACGTCAGCGCCGCGCATCAGCGTGGCCACCACGCCCTGCCCCCCGGCCCCGGGCCCGTGCCGCAGCCGCAGCCCGTGCAGCGCCGCCACGCGCTGCGCGATGGACACGCCCAGGCCGCTGCCGGTCTCGGCCTGGCCCTCGGTGCGGTGGAAACGCTCGCCCAGGCGGGCCAGCGCCTCGGGTGTCAGCGCCGGGCCGGCGTTTTCCACGGCCAGCGTTTCGGCACTGAAACGCAGCGTCACCGCGCTGGCCTCGGGGGCGTAGCGCACGGCGTTGTCGAGCAGGTTGCGCAGCAGCACGCCCAGCAGCGCTGCATCGCCCTGCACCGGGAAAGGCGCGCTGCCCTCCGGCGGCCAGTCCACACCCAGTTCGATGCGGCGGCGCTCAGCCAGCGGCAGCACGTCGCTGACGGCCTGTTCCACCACGGCGGCCCAATCGACGGGCTCGGTGCGGGCCAGGCGCTCGCT
This sequence comes from Rubrivivax rivuli, assembly GCF_004016505.1. Taxonomy (GTDB): domain Bacteria; phylum Pseudomonadota; class Gammaproteobacteria; order Burkholderiales; family Burkholderiaceae_C; genus Rubrivivax; species Rubrivivax rivuli. The sequence goes on from NZ_SACR01000006.1 coordinate 118,053, forward strand.
GGCGTCCACGCGGCTGAGCAGCAGCATCTGCGAGACCAGGCGGTCCAGCCGGTCCAGGCCCGCGCCGAGCTTGGCTTCGGCGTGGCGGCGCTCGGCCTCGCTGGCGGCATGTCGCTGCACGTCCCACTGCGCACGCAGCACGGCCAGCGGCGTGCGCAGCTCGTGGGCGGCGTCGGCGGTGAAGCGGCGCTCACGGGCCAGCGTGGTTTCGATGCGCGTGAACAGGCCGTTCATCGCGCCCAGCAGCGGGCGCAGCTCGGTGGGGGCCTGCGCCTCGGGCACGGGGCGCAGGTCGTCGGCGCCGCGGCGCTGCAGGTCTTCGGCCAGCACGCGCACCGGTGCCAGGGCCTGGCGCACGGCCCAGGCCATGGCCGCCAGCAGCACCGGCAGCACCAGCACCCAGGGCAGCAGCTGGCTGCCGATGAGGTCCCACACCAGCTCGTCGCGCTCGTGCAGGCGCTGGCCGGCGGCCACCAGCCACTCGCCTTCGGGTGCCTGCAGGTAATAGGCACGCCACTCCTCGCCGCCCAGCACGAGATCGACGAACCCGGCCGCCTGCGGCCGGTGCGGGAGCTGCACGCCTTCGCGGTCGACCAGCAGCAGCTGGCCCTGGCGGTTCCACACGGCCAGCGCGAGGTCGTCGAGATCGGCTGCGCCGCTGGATCGCGCTGGCGCCACCACACGGCCAGCGGCAGGCTGGCTGGGCAGGCCGTCCAGCGTCACCTGCACCTGGCGGGCCAGCCGGATGATCTCGGTGTCGAAGAGCTCATTCACCTCGGCGCGGGCACGGTCGGCCGAGGCCAGCAGCGCCACCGCCCACACCAGCGGTGCGCACAGCAGCAGGTAGACGAGCAAGCGGCGTTGCAGGCTCACGCCATGCCTTCCGGCGTGGAGGGCTCCACGGGCGCGCCGAGCGCATAGCCCACGCCGCGCACCGTGCGCACGATGCCGGGGTCGATCTTGCGGCGCAGGTGGTGCACGTGCACTTCCAGCGTGTTGCTCTCGGGCTCGCCGCCGCTCCAGTCGTACAGGCGCTCCTGCAGCTGGGCTTTCGACAGCACGCGCTGCGGCTGCTTCAGCAGCGCTTCCAGCAGCGCCAGCTCGCGCCCGGTGAGCTCCACCGTCTGGCCTTGCCATTGCACCTGCTTGGTGGCCGGGTCGAAGCTGAGCGCACCGTGCGTCCAGGCCGATTGCGCACGGCCGGCGCTGCGGCGCAGCAGCGCGCGCAGGCGGGCGGCCAGCTCTTCGGTGGCGATGGGCTTGATGAGGTAATCGTCGGCGCCGCTGTCCAGGCCCGTCACGCGTTCGTCCAGGCCGTCGCGCGCGGTGAGCACCAGCACCGGCAGGCTCACGCCGCGCGCGCGCCAGCGCTGCAGCCACACCAGGCCATCGGTGCCGGGCAGGCCGAGGTCGAGCACCACGGCGTCGTACGGCGTGCTGCTGATGGCGGCATCGGCGCTCTGGCCTTCACGGAACCAGTCGATGACGTGGCCGCGCTGGCGCAGGCCGGTGGACAGGGCCTCGCCGAGGTCGGGGTCGTCTTCCAGAACAAGCAAACGCATGCCGCTCATGGTAGCGGCCGGCCCCGCAGGCGCAGCCGTTCGAAGAGCCAGAGCTGCACCAGGGCCGCAGCCACCACCAACGCCGCGCACAGCCAGGCCGACCAGAGCACATGGCTCGGGTAGTGCGCGCCGCGCAGCACCTGCCCCGCGCCCAGCAGCAGGCCCGCAGCAGCCACCCCCACGGCGATGGCCCAGGCCCGGCGCGGGCGGTGGTGGCGCCAGGGCAGCACCGCGCCCCACAACGCAAAGGCGGTGACGGCGTGGCCCGAGGGGAAGCAGCGGCCCGGCCCGCCGTCCGGCACGCCCAGGCGCCAGTGCGAGACGTGCTGCGCCACGCCGCCGAACAGGGCCAGGTCCCAGGGGCAGCTGCTCAGGCTCAGGCGCTTGAGGGCGGGCACGGCCCCGGCCACCAACAGCACCACCACCAGCGCGTAGAGGCGCTCTGCGCGCGTGGGCTGAGCTGCGGCCGACGTCGCAGCGGTCGGCCAGAAGGCATGCGCGGCCAGCGCCGCCAGCGCCAGCAGGCCGGCCACCCGCCCGCCTTCGTGCAGCAGGCCGCGTGTCCACCACGCATCGCGCCATCGGAAGCCCGTGGCATCGGCAAACCAGCCGGCCACGGCAAGATCGGCGCCGCTGGCATCCCAGGCCAGCAGCAACACGAGCGCCAGCAGCAGGCCGATCAGCAGCCGTGCCCGCGGCGAACGGGCCGCAGCCCTCGGGCCCGCAGCCCACACCCGCAGCAGGCTCACGGCGTGGCCGGGGCCGTGCCCGCCGCGGGGCGGCAAGCCTGCGTCAGGTCCCAGGCCGGCGCGTGCAGCGCGGTGCGCACGTCCAGCAGGCCCAGCAGCGTGTGGAAGAGGTGGTCGTGCGCCACACCCCCGGCCTGGGCCGCCGCCTGCCACGCGCCCTGCAGGCACGCGGGCTGCACGCCGATGGCCGGCGCCAGCCCGGCGCTGGCCCAGGCCACCATGGGCACGCGTGTCTGCCCCTCGGGGGCGATGGCGTAGGGCATGCCGTGCAGGAACAGGCCGTGCTCGCCCAGCGATTCACCGTGGTCTGAGACGTAGACCAGCGCCGTGTCCACGCGGTCTTCCTGCGCCTTCAGCATCTGCAGCGCCTGCGCCAGCACGTGGTCGGTGTAGCGCAGGCTGTTGAGGTAGGCGTTGTGCACCTTTTCCACGCTGCAGCGGCGCAACTCGTCGTGGCGACAGTCGGGCAGGTTCGCCGCGAAAGCCGGCGGGTAGCGGCGGTAGTAGGAAGGCCCGTGGCTGCCCAGCATGTGCAGCACCAGCAGCTGCGTGCCCTGGGCCTGCTGCAGGCGCTGCGGCAGGTCGGCCAGCAGCGCTTCATCCAGGCAGCGGCCCTCGGGGCAGAGGGCCGGCGTGTTGGCGGCGGCCAGCGTCTCGTTGCTCAGGCCTTCGCACACGCCCTTGCAGCCACTTTGGTTGTCGCGCCAGTGCACCGCCACGCCGGCCCGCGCCAGCACGTGCAGCAGGCTCTGCTGGCCGCGGATGCGGCCTTCGTCGTAATCGCGCCGGCCCACGGGCGCGAACATGCAGGGCAGCGAGGTCTCGGTGTCGGTGCCGCAGGTCTTCACGGATGGAAAGTTCACCAGACCGCCGGAGCCCTGCCAGCGCGCGAGCTCGGGCGTGGTGTTGGCGGTGCTGCCCGGGTTGAGCCCCCAGTCTGCGGCGCGGGCGGTTTCGCCGACCACCATCACCACCAGCAGCGGGCGCTTGCGCGTGGCCCAGCTCGGGCCGGCTTGCGCGTCCAGGCCGATGGGCTGGCGGGGCCGCGCGGCCGTGCGGGTGTCGCGCACCAGCACCGCGCCGGCGGACCACAGCACGTTCACGGGGGCGATGAGGTAGCGCAGTTCACGCTGGTTGCGCATCAGGGACGACAGCGGCTGGAACACCGCCAGCACCGCCAGCAGCATCACGAGCACCGCCCCCACCAGCAGGGCCGCCCGCCGTCCCAGCGCACGCGGCCAAGGCTGCGGGCGCAGGCGCAGCCGCCACAACAGCCACAGCGGCAGGCCGGCCTGCAGCAGCACCTGCAGCGCCAGCGCCGGGCTCAGCAGCTCCACGGCCTCGGCCGGGTGGGTGCGCAGCAGGTTGCGCACCATCGAAGGATCGAGATAGGTGCCGTAGACGGCGCTGTAGTGGCTGGCCACGGCCGCCACCACCAGCAGCACCGCCAGCACGGGCTTGGCGGTCCAGCGGGTGCACAGCAGGCCCAGCAGCAGCACCTGCAGCGCCGTCACGCCCAGTGCCAGCGCCGCGCCGAAGCCCCAGGCGGCGGGGTCGGCGGCGCTGCGGTCGGCCAGTGCGCGGGCCAGGAAAGGCAGGTTGGCCGTGGCGGTGAAGTACAGCGCCGCCAGCACCACCAGCCCGTGCGTGCTGAGGCTGGGTCGCCAGGGGCTGGCGGGGGGCGGGGCTGCCGAGGCGGCTGAACCCAGGGCGGCAGCTGGCCGCGGACGCCCGGGTCGGGACAGCAAGGACGACAGCGAGGCAGGCAGCGAGAACGGCAACGGCATCCGCCCATTGCGCCTGCCGGAGATGAAGCCCAGCTTAAGCCGGCGGGCCGGCCTTCACTCCGTGTACGCGGCGTAACCCTTGAAGGTTGTGGCCCCCAGCTGCGCCAGCGCCCCGGCCATCAGCACCCAGCCCACGGGGTTGCTGAGGCCGGCGGCGGCAACGCCCACCGTCAAGGCCGCCGAGGCGAAATCGGCCGTGGCCGCCACCAGCTTGGCCTGCTTGTCGTTTTCCACCAGGCCGAAAGCCAGGGCCACCTTCTTCGTGAACATGGCCCCCACGGTGGCGAGCACCATGCCGGGCGAAGCGTTGCTGCCGAGCTTCAGCAGCCCCAAGGTCTGGGTGAGGATCTGGCTGGAGGTGGCAAAGGCGCGCACGGTCTGGTTCTGCCGCGACTTGCCTGCGAAGTCGGCCAAGGCGGCGTACTTGTCGGCAAAGCCCAGCGCCGCGCCGAGCTTGCCTTCAGACGCGGCCAGCGTGCCGTTGAGGATGTCGGTCAGCAGCCCGGTGAGCTCGGCGTCCTGCGACACGGCCTTGGCCGCAGGGGTTCCCACGCTGTCGAGGGCGGCCCGCGTGTCGGCAGGCTTGAGTGTGGCGGCCATGGCCCTTCCTTTCTGTGCCGGACTTCGGCGAGCGGCAGACTAGCGGCGGGCCCGGTGCGGTGCATCCCACAGCCTGAGGGCTGGCAGCGAGGCCCGGCCCCGGCCGACCCTCAGCCAGCGCCCGACCACCCGCGCTGCGCGGCCCACGCCTCGGCGGCCAGCACGACGAGGTCCACCGCCGGGTCCTTGACCTCGGGGTAGGCCGCGGGGTCTGCCAGCGCTGCGGCCAGCCGGCGCTTGAGCTCGCCGTAGGCCTGCGCCGTGGGCGGGTGCGCGCGCAGGAAATCGCGGCACAGCAGGGCATAGCGCTGGTTCGCCGCGCCCCGCACGCGCACGTGGATGTGCGCACGGCGCAGCTCGGGCGGGTTCTTGAACAGCTGCTTGCGCCAGGCCGCGGGGTGGGCTTCGGCCCCGGGCGGCACGTGGTCGGCCGTGGCGCCGGCGTGCAGCACGAAGCCGGCCGCCTGCAGGCCGGTGGCCACGGCCGCGCCGGCCTCGCCGTCGAGCGTGGCCACGGTCACCTGCACGTCGATCACATCTTTCGCGCACAGGCCCGGCACCGCGGTGGAGCCGATGTGATCGATGCGCAGCGCCAGCGGCCCCAGCGCGGCCTGCAGCCGCTGGCGCAGCGCCTCGAACTCACCGGCCCAGGCGGCGCGGTGCTCGACGATCTGCAGGGCTGCCATCTCAGAGGCTGGAACCCGGCTGCTGCAGGCGGGCCCTGGGCGTGCCGCGCGGGCGCCAGGGCGAAACCGGGTCGAGCACGATCGCCTCGGCCAGACGACCCTCGGGCCTGCGCCACCCTGGGGCGGGCTGGATCTCCTCGAACCAGAAACGCGGCACGTCTTCGGGCATGGGCTTCGCTCGCAACACCAAGGGTGCGACCGATGCTAAGCCCCGGGCGTGCAGCCCGGGCGCGCGGTCAAGCGCCGCGGGCCGCCATCTGCGCGAGCACGCGGTCGACCATCACCCCGCTCTGGCCCAGGTAGTTGTCGGGCTCGCACATCGCGGCCAGCTGCTCGCGGTTCACGTGCCGCATGATCTCGGCGTTCTCGCAAAGCAGGTCCAGCAGCGGGCGGCGCTGTTTCAGCGCCTCGCGGCAGAGCTCGTACACGAGGTCGTGCGCGTACTCGCGGCCCAGGTGGTGGCCCAGGCCCATCATCACCGCCTCGCTCATCACCAGGCCGTGGGTCATGTCGATGTTGCGGCGCATGGCTTCGGGGTCGACCTCCAGGCCTTCCAGCACCGCGCGGCTGTGTTTCAGCGCGCCGGCCATCAGGCAGAAGGCCTCGGGCAGCACGATCCATTCGATCTCCCAGGGCCCGGTGCTGCGTTCGTGGTCGGCCACCATCGCGTCCATCAGCGCCGCAGCGTGCTGGCGCACCACGCTGATGGCGGCGTGGATGTAGCAGCTGGCGATGGGGTTGCGCTTCTGCGGCATGGTGCTGCTGCTGCCGCGGCCCGGGTGGAAGGGCTCGAAGACCTCGGCCACCTCGGTCTGCATCATCAGCTTCACGTCGGTGCTCAGCTTGCCCAGCGTGCCGCCGATCAGGCCCAGCACCGCGCCCACCTCGGCGATGTTGTCGCGGATGGTGTGCCACGCAATCACAGGCTGCTGCAGCCCCAGCTCGGCGCACAGCGCGGCCTGCGTTTCCATCGCGCCCGTCTGCAGGCTGGCCAGCGTGCCGGCGGCGCCGGCGAACTCGCCCACCAGCACACGTTCACGCAGCTGCGCGATGCGCTCGCGGTGGCGCAGCACCGCGCTCAGCAGCCCCGCCATCTTGTAGCCGAAGGTCACGGGGATGGCCTGCTGCAGGTTGCTGCGGCCAATGACGGGCGTGAGCCGGTGTTCACGCGCCAGCTTCGCCAGCGCCTGCGCGATGGCGGCGAGCTCGTCGTCCACCAGCACCAGCGCCTCGCGGATCTGCAGCACGGTGGCGGTGTCGGTGATGTCCTGCGTGGTGGCGCCCCAGTGCACGTACTCGCCCAGCTTGTCGCGGCACAGCTGGTTGACCTGCGTCACCACGCCCAGGATGGGGTAGCCGATGCGCTCGGTCTGCTGGCGCAGGCGCGCCATGTCGATCTGCTCGAGCTCGCAGTGGCTGACGATCTCGTCGGCCGCTTCCTGCGGGATCAGCCCCAGCCGGCCCTGCACGCGCGCCAGTGCGCGTTCGACGTCCAGGTACTTGCGGGTGCGGTTCTCGTCGCTCCACACGGCGCGCATGGCGTCGCTGCTGAACAGGCCCTGGAAGATGCTGCTGTCGATGATGCTGGCGGCCATGGCGGTTTTTCTCGAGTCGGGTTCACGGGACCGTGCGCGCCAGCAGGCGGCGCGCACGTTCGATGACGGGGCGGTCGACCATGCGGCCGTCGAGCTGCACGGCGCCTGTGGCGTGCGCCGCTTCGGCGGCCTGCACAACGCGCTGCGCCCAGGCCTGCTCTTCGGCGCTGGGCTGCAGCAGGGCATGCACGGGCGCCACCTGGCGCGGGTCGATGCAGAGCTTGGCGGTGTAGCCCAGCGCCCGGGCGCGGTCGAAGTCGGCGCGCAGCTGGGCTTCGTCGTCCAGCGCGGGCGTGACGCCGGCCACCGGGGCGCCGATGCCCGCGGCGCGTGAGGCCAGGGCCAGCAGCGCGGCGGGCAGGTCCAGCCCCAGGCTGCCGGCCAGCGGGCCTTCCAGGCCGAGATCGAGCGCGTAGTCGAGCGTGCCGAACACCAGGCGCTGCACGCCGGGCGCAGCGGCCAGCGCCCCGGCGGCCAGCACGCCGCGCGCACTTTCCACCAGCGGCAGCAAGGCGGCCTGCGGGCAGGCCGCGTGCAGGCGCGCGATCACGCCGGCGTCTTCGGCCTTGGGCAGCATCAGCGCCGGCGCAGGCACGGCCTGCAGCAAGGCCAGATCGAAAGCGAACTCGGGCGAGGCGGCGTCGTTCAGGCGCAGCACCCAGCGCGGGTCGCCGCTGGCCAGCGCCTGCGCCGCCGCAGCGCGGGCGGCGGCCTTGACGCTGGGCGCCACCGCGTCCTCGAGGTCCAGCACCACGGCATCGGCGCCGCTGGCCAGGGCCTTGGCGAAACGCTCGGGCCGGTCGCCCGGCACGAAGAGATAGCTGCGCGGCAGCACGGGCGTCGGAGACATGCGGGGCAAGGGCCTCAGATCGCCCCGGCCGCGCGCAGCGCAGCCACGCCGGCGGCATCCACGCCCAGCTCGGCGAGCAGCGCTTCGGTGTGCTGGCCCACGGCGGGCACGGGGCCGAGCTGCGGGTCGCCGTCCTGCCAGCTGCCCGGCGGCAGCAGCGTGGGCACCGGGCCGGCGGGCGTGCCCACCTCGCGCCAGCGGCCGCGCGCGGCCAGCTGCTCGTGCTGCCACAGGCCCGCCATCTCGCGCAGCTCGGCGCTGGCGATCTGCGCCGCGTCCAGCCGCTGCTGCACCTGATCGGCCGTGAGGGTGGCGAAGGTGCTGACGATCAGCTGCCGCAGTTCGCTGCGGTGGGCGCTGCGCTGGGCGTTGCCGGCGAAGCGCGCATCCTGCGCCAGCGCCGGCTGCTGCAGCACCACGGCACAGAACTGCGCCCACTCGCGTTCGTTCTGCAGGCCCAGCATCACCTGCTTGCCGTCGCCGCAAGGGAAGGGGCCGTAGGGGTAGATGGTGGCGTGCGCCGCGCCGGCCCGCGGCGGCGGGGCCGCGCCGTCGAAGGCGTAGTAGAGCGGGTAGCCCATCCACTCGCCCATGGCCTCGAGCATGCTCAGGTCGATGCGGCGGCCGCGGCCGTCGCGCTGGCGCTGCAGCACGGCGGCCAGGATGTTGCTGTAGGCGTACATGCCGGCGGCGATGTCGGCAATCGAGATGCCGGCCTTGCAAGGCTCTTCCGGCGTGCCGGTGGTGCTGACAAAGCCGCTCTCGGCCTGGATCAGCAGGTCGTAGGCCTTCTTGTCGCGGTAGGGGCCGGGGTGCTCGGGGTCGTCGCCATAGCCCGAGATGTCGCAGACGATGAGGTCGGGCCGCTGCGCCTGCAGCGCCGCGTGCGAGACGCCCATGCGCGCCGCCGCACCCGGCGCAAGGTTCTGCACCACCACGTCGGCCTTCTCGACGATCAAGCGCAGCAACAGCGCCAGCGCCGCGGGTTGCTTGAGGTCGAGCGTGAGGCTCTCCTTGCTGCGGTTGGTCCAGACGAAGTGCGAGGCCAGGCCGCGCACGCGGCGGTCGTAGCCGCGCGCGAAATCACCCGCCCCGGGGCGTTCGATCTTGATGACACGCGCGCCCAGGTCGGCGAGCTGGCGCGTGGCGAAGGGCGCGGCAATCGCATGTTCCAGCGTCACCACGGTCAGGCCTTGCAGCGGCTGCATCGCTTCAGCGCCCCGCCGACTTGAGCGTGGCCGTGGCGTCCATGGTCAGCCAGCCCGCGTGGTCTTGCGCCCAGAGGCGCACGGTGTCGCCCTCACGCGCGCCGTTGACGCGCATCTCGGCGCCGTCGAAAGTAGGGCGCAGCGCGCGGAACTGGAAGCTCGCCACCTCGGCCTGCGGCAGTTCGCGGCGCAGCAGGTCGAGCAGCAGCGTGGCGATCAGCGGGCCGTGCACGATGAGGCCGGGGTAGCCCTCGACCTCGGTGACGTAGCGGCGGTCGTAATGGATGCGGTGGCCATTGAAGGTGAGCGCGCTGTAGCGGAAGAGCAGCACGTCGTCGGGCCGCAGGCTGCGCTGCCAAGGGGCGCCAGAGGGGGCGGCTTGCGGCGGCGGCTCCACATCGCCGGGGCGGCGCGCCTCGCGGTAGACGATGTCGTGGAACTCGGTCAGCGCGGGGCTGGCGGCGCCCTGCACGGAGACCTCGTGCCGCACCTTCACGAACACCAGCGCGCCGCTGCGGCCCTGCTTGGGCGTGACCTCGGCGATGGTGCTGCGCCGCGTGACGGCCTCGCCGATGCGCAGCGGCGCGTGGAAGCTGAACTGGCTGCCCGCCCACATGCGCCGCGGCAGCGGCACCGGCGGCAGGAAGCCGCCGCGCTGGGCGTGGCCGTCGGGCCCGATCTCGCTGGCGCGGTGCTGCGGCAGGAAGTACAGCCAGTGCCACAGCGGTGGCAGCGGCGTGCCAGGGGCCCAGGCCTGGGGCGCGTGGTCCAGCGTGGCCGTCAGCGCCGCGGCGGGCGTGGGGTGCAGGGTGTCGTGCAGGGTCTCGCTGCGGCCCACCCAGGCCTTCAGGTCGTCGAGCGTGGTAGTGTCCATGTCGTCTTTGTACCTGGGCGGGGCCGGCGGCGTGGCAGCCCGCGGCCGCCCGCCCGGACTCAGAAGTTGTGGCGCATGCCCAGTTCGTAGCCCGTGGAGCGCCCACCGCCGGCCAGGCCGGCCGGGCCGCCCGGCACCTGGTAGGTGGCGGCACCGCGGTTGCTGATGCGCGAGCAGGTGCCGTACAGCGCGCTGCGCTTGGACAGCGTGTGCACGTAGCCCAGTCCGAGGTGGGTGGACCCGTTGGGATCGATGCTGGTGGTGCCCACGCGGCCGTCGAGGTCGACGCGGATCATCGAGAACTTCACCTCGCCCGTGCTCACCGGCACCGTGCCCGAGAGCATCAGGTTGGTCTGCTTGCTCTGGTTCTGCTTGAACTGCCGCCACACCGCGTTGGCGCGCAGGAAGCCCAGGTTCCAGGTGCCGCCGATGGCGGTGTCGATGAACTTGCCGGTGCTGGTGTTGGCGTTCTCGGTCTGCACCCGCGCGGCACTCAGGCTCAGCGGGCCTGCGACGTAGCCCAGACGAGCACCGATGACCTTGTTGCCGGCGCCTTCGCCCGCCCCCAGCATCACCTGACCATCGATGCCGCCCAGGCCACCGGGCAGGTGGTATTGCAGCGTGTCGTTGGCGCGCACCGTGGTGTTCGCATTGCTGCCAAAGGCACTGCGGATGGGACCCAGCGGCGTGGCCGAGACGCTGTTGTTGCTGCCCGCCACACCGACGTGGCTGAAGGGGTCGAAACGCACCCAGTTCAGGTAGGTGGGCACGTAGTCGCGGCCCATGCGAACCTCACCCAGGCTCTTGCCGCTGAGGCTGAGAGTGGAGCGGCGGTCCCAGAAGCCGGCGGCCGTGGATGTGCCGGTGTCCAGCGCGATGCCGTGTTCCAGCCAGAAGCTGGCCGAAAGGCCGCCGCCCAGGTCTTCGGTGCCGCGCACCACCAGCCGGCTGGTGTTGTTGGAGCCGCTGACGAGGCTCTTCACCGAGCCGCGGCCCTGGTTGCTGACGGAACGTGCGGCGGCGTCGGCAATGCCGCTGAGCTGCACGGTGCTTTGGGCTGCAGCGGGCAGGGCCAGGGCTGCGGCGGACAGGCCCAGCAGGGCGGCCGCAACGGGCCTGAGCGAGTGCTTCATGGAGGTCTCCGGAGTGTTGTCGTGGTGGTGGGGCCTGAGAGATTCAGTCGGCGGTGAGCTTGGCCTTGGCGACCACGGCCTTCCACTTGACGAGTTCGTTCTTCACCAGGGCACCCAACTGCTCGGGCGTGCTCGACTGCACGTCGGCGCCGTCGGCTTCGATGCGCTTGACGATCTCGGGGTCGTTCAGCGCCTGGACCGCGGCCTGGTGCAGCTTGTCGATGATCGGCTTGGGGGTCTTGGCCGGCGCGAACAGGCCATACCACTGCGAAACGTCCACGTCGTACCCCAGCTCCTTCAGCGTGGGCACGTCGGGCAGGGTGGCCACACGCTTGGGGCCGGCAATGGCCATCGGCCGCAGCTTGCCGGTCTTCAGGTGCGAGGCCGCGGTGAACAGGCTCGGGAACATGAACTGCGCGTGCCCCGCGAGGGTGTCGTTGATGGCCGGCGCCGAGCCCTTGTAGGGCACGTGCAGCATCACGGTGCCCGTGGCCAGCTTGAAGAGTTCGCCCGCGAAGTGCGGCGCCGAACCGCTGCCGGCCGAGGCGTAGGTGTACCTGTCCGGCTTGGCCTTGAGCTGCGCCACGAGGTCCTTCACGTCCTTCACCGGCACATTGGCCGTGGCGACCATCACCGTGGGCGAGGTGGCCGTGAGGCTGATGGGCTCGAAGTCGGCCACCGGGTCGTAGCGCAGCTTCTGCAGCGCCGGGTTCAGCGTGTGGGTGGCGGTGAAGCCCCACATCAGGGTGTGGCCATCGGGCGCGGCACGGGCCACGTACTCGCTGGCGATGGAGCCGTTGGCACCGGCCCGGTTGTCGATGATCACCGTCTGCCCCAGCAGGGCGCCCAGCTTCTGGCCCACGGCGCGCGCCATCGAGTCATTGCCGCCGCCGGCGGCCGTGGGCACGACGATGGTGATGGTCTTGCTGGGGTAGGGGGCCTGCGCGTGGGCCGGTGCGGCCACGGCCAGCGTCGCCGCCAAGAGCGGCGCGATGAGCGCTTTCATGGTCTTGTCTCCATCATGGGTTTCGGGTTCGGCAGGGGCCGTCGCCGGGGCGGGCCGGGACAGCACGTAATCTGGAATCTGCAGCTCGCCCTGCAGGATCTTGCGGGCCGTGCGCACGAGCGCCGCACCCTGGATGCGGGCCTCTTCACCCCCGCCTTCGGTGTGCATGGCCACCTCGATGCGACCCTGCGGGTGCAGCACCTGCACCGCGTAGCGGCCCTGGCGCAAGCGCGTTGCGCTGGCCACCGTGCCGGGCAGGGAGAAGGCGGCGGCCACGCCGATGGCACCGGTGACGGCATGCGAGGCATGGCACCGCCGCGGCGTGAAGTAGCGGGAAGTCACGGCCTCGGGCGTGTCGCCCTCGCTCACGACCACCGGCTTGGGAATGACACTGTGGCTCACATCGCCCAGGCCCATCGCAGCGCCGGCCAGGCGGCGCAGCATCTCCAGGCGATGGAGCAGCGGCAGGTTCGCATCCAGTTCGGTGGGGCTCTCACGGCCGTTCAGAGACTGGCCGAGATCACGCGCCAGGTCGCTGGCGCGCACGATCATCAGCGGCATGGCCGCGTCGATGCAACTCAAGGGCACGCCGTCGATCACGTCGATGCGACGGCCCGTGGGGAACACCGAGCCCGTCACCGCGCCCCAGGCGTCGAGGAACTCCAGTTGCACCGGCGCCGCGGTGCCGGCCACACCGTCGATGCGCGTGCTGCCGTCGTAGCGCACCCGCCGCCCGGGGGTCTGCACGGTCACGTCGATGCGTGAACGCGTGTTGACGTTGAAGACACGCAACTTGGTTTCGCCGTCCTGCGCGGGCACCAGACCCTGCTCGATGGCGAAGGGGCCCACGCCCGAGAGCATGTTGCCGCAGTTGGGCCGCGTGTCCACCGAGCGCGTGCCCACGCCCACCTGGGCGAAGAGGTAGTCCACGTCGCAGCCCGGCTCGGCCGAGCGCGAGACGATGGCCACCTTGCTGGTGAGCGTGCTGCCGCCGCCCACCCCATCCACGCCCAGCGGGTCGGACGCGCCGATGGCGCCCACCAGCACCTCGTTGCGCAGATCCTCGTCGGCCGGCAGCCACTCGCGCAGGAAGAACGGGCCGCGCGAGGTGCCGGCACGCATCAAGACGCAAGGCAGGGTCATCGATGTCATGGCCGGGATGGTGGCGCTTCGGCTCATGCAGCGGAATTGCACAGTTCTGAGGCATTGATCGACAATGCGCATCAATCGAAACGTCGGGTTCCTCAGGGTTTTCCATGGCCATCGCCTTCGATCTGAACGACCTGCAGGCCTTCCGCGCGGTGGCCGAACTCGGCAACTTCCGCCGTGCGGCCGAGGCCGTTCACATCTCTCAGCCGGCCTTCAGCCGCCGCATCGAGAAGCTGGAAGAAGCCCTCGGCGTGCGCCTGCTCGACCGCACCACGCGCCGCGTGAGCCTGACCGCCGTGGGGCGCGACTTCGCGCGCAAGGTGCAGACGCTGCTGGACGACCTGGACGGCACGCTGCTGGCCATGCAGGGCATCGCCGGCCACCGCATGGGCGAGGTCACCGTGGCCTGCGTGCCTTCCACCGTTTACTACTACGCCGCGCAGGTGGTGCAGCGTTTCCGCGACCGCTACCCCAAGATCCGCGTGAAGCTGCACGACGCCAGCGCCAACGAGGTGCTTGGCGTGGTGGTGCGCGGCGAGGCCGATTTCGGCCTGAACTTCATCGGCAGCCAGGAGCCCGACCTGCACTTCATGCCGCTGCGCGAAGACCGCTTCGTCGCCGCCTGCCGGCGCGACCACCCGCTGGCGCGCAAGCGCCGCGTGGCCTGGGCCGACCTGGCCGACCACGACTTCATCGCGGTCACGCAGAGCTCGGGGAACCGCCTGCTGCTCGACCAGGCCTTGGCCGGCGTGGCGCGGCGCCCGGTGGCGGTGTGCGAGGCCCAGCACGTCACCACGCTGCTGGGCATGGTGGAAGCCGGCCTGGGCGTGGCGGCGGTGCCGGCCATGGCCATGCCCGGGCGCGACCACCCGCTGCTGGTGAGCGTGCCGCTGGACGAACCCGTGGTCACGCGCCGCGTGGGCCTGATCCGCCGCAACGGCCGCACGCTGGCGCCGGCAGCGCAGCAGCTCTACGACTTCTTCGCCGAGATGGCGCAGAACAAGCGCGGCACCCAAGTGCGCAAACCGTCCTGAGGCTGGGTGCAGGCCTGTCGGCATCGATTCACCCGGCGAAGCGTCGAACACGGCACGGCGCGCCGTTGCCAGTGACCAACCGGAAGGCCCGGCGCGTGAGATCCAGACGCGACGCGGGGCCCATGCCCACCTCAACGGGGCTGCGCGCCCGAGGCTTGGCCCCAATTCGCTAGGGGCTTTCCCTTGCATTCGAGCGATATCCGTCAGCCAGCAATTTGGCCGTAAGCAAGCTCCAACACATTCGAATTCGAGACAGGCCATGAAACGCCTGAAGAAGTCACCCGTTGCGTGACTGCACCGCCTCAGGCGCTGCTTGAGGGCCACGAGCAAGGCAATCCGCAGGCCCACTGCGGACAAGAAACCGTCTGGTCATCAGGCCGGACACACAAGGAACAACAAGAATGGCAACAGCAGACGCAACCAACAACGTGCGGGAGCGATCACGCCCGATGACACGGGAAGAGAAGAAGGTGATCGCAGCCTCTTCTGCGGGAACCATCTTCGAGTGGTACGACTTCTACCTGTACGGTGCGCTGGCCGCCATCATCGGCGCCCAGTTTTTCACCGCTTTCCCCGAGAACACGCGCAATGTGTTTGCGCTGCTTGCCTTTGCAGCCGGCTTCATCGTGCGCCCGTTCGGCGCCCTGGTGTTCGGCATGCTGGGCGACATGATCGGCCGGAAATACACCTTCCTGATGACCATCGTGATCATGGGCGTGTCGACGTTTCTCGTCGGCGTGCTGCCCAATTACGAAAGCTGGGGCGTTGCCGCTCCGATCATCCTGATCCTGCTGCGCATGGCGCAGGGTCTGGCCCTCGGCGGTGAGTACGGTGGTGCGGCGATCTACGTTGCCGAACACGCGCCCTCCAACCAGCGCGGTTACTTCACAGCCTTCATCCAGACCACGGCAACGCTCGGCCTGCTGCTGTCATTGATCGTCATCCTGTCGGTGCAGGGCTATGTCAACGGCAACTATCCCGACGTGGCCTTGATGAAAGACGGCGTTGCCGTGCTCATGGCCGACGGCACACCGCAGATGGTCAAGGCGTTCAATGCCTGGGGCTGGCGCGTGCCCTTCATCGGCTCGATCTTCCTGCTCGCGATCTCGCTGTACATCCGGCTGCAGATGAACGAAAGCCCGGCCTTCAAGAAGATGAAGGAAGAAGGCCGCACCTCCAAGGCGCCGCTGAGCGAAGCCTTCGGCAACTGGAAGAACGGCAAGATCGCCGTCGTTGCGCTGCTCGGCCTCGTCGCGGGTCAGGCCGTGGTCTGGTACACGGGCCAGTTCTACGCGCTGTTCTTCATGCAGAACGTGATCAAGATCGACAGCTTCACGGCCAACGTGATGGTGGCCTGGTCGCTGATCCTGGGCACGGGCGGCTTCCTGTTCTTCGGCGCGCTGTCCGACCGCATCGGCCGCAAGCCCATCATCCTGGCAGGCTGCGTGCTCGCTGCCGTCACCTTCCTGCCTGTCTTCGGCTTCTTGACCAAGACTGCGAACCCGGCCATCTACGCGGCCCACCAAACTCAGGTTTCGGTGACCGTGAACAAGGAAGACTGTTCGTTCCAGTTCAACCCCACGGGAACGGCGAAATTCACGTCGTCGTGCGACATCGCCAAAGCGCAATTGGCACGGACCTCGGTGAACTACACCACCGTGGAAGGCGCAGCGCCAGGCACCCTGGCCGTGGTGAAGGTGGGCGAAACGACCATCCAGTCGTATGACGCGGGCAAGTTGGCCGGCGATGAATTGAAGAAGGCCAAGGCCACCTTCGATTCAACGCTGAACGCGGCGCTGAAGCAGGCGGGTTATCCGCTGGTGCCGGCCGACAACAAGACCATTGCGAAGGCCCAGAACTTCGTCGACATCTTCACGGCGCAGAAGCTGACGATCATCCTGATCCTGACCTACCTCGTCATCCTGGTGACCATGGTCTACGGCCCCATTGCAGCCATGCTCGTGGAGTTGTTCCCGACCCGCATCCGCTATTCGGGCCTGTCCTTGCCTTATCACATCGGCAACGGCTGGTTCGGTGGCCTGATGCCGGCGACTGCCTTCGCGATATCGGCGCAGACCGGCAACATCTATTCGGGCCTGTGGTACGCCATCGTCGTGGCCGTCATGACGGTGGTCGTGGGCATGCTGTTCGTGCCCGGCGGCACCCACAAGAAGGACATCTTCGCTGGCGACAGCGATCGATGAAGCGTTGCTGACCGTCGGGCCGGGGCCTCTGGAAACGAGGCCCCGGCCCGCAACGCAAGTCACCCAGGAGATGCTGCATTGACCGATCTCGTGCTTTCCCAATTGACCGACGTCTTTCGTATCGGTCTGATCGTCGGCCTCGTGTTCATGATGCACAGAACCGCTGCCGTGACGGGGCGGGTTCTGCCACTGGCCTTGGGTGTGCTTTTCCTGGCCGTCATGCTCCCTGCGACGATGCCCAACCCGGCGGTGAGCTTCACCGACGCCATCGTCGCCGGGCTGATCTCCAACACGATCATCCTGGCACCCGTTCTCGGCGTGGGTTGGCTGATCCTCCGTTCGCGGCGCTGAAGTTGCCCGGACGGCGCGCCGCGACACGGAACGCGGCTGGCGTGTGCGCCCATCGTGATCGAGGCGGGCGTGGGCTGTCCGCGTGTGCCGCCTGCGCTTTCAGCGCTTCGAATGGGCCGCGCGAGCGCGGTGGTTGACCCGCACAGCCCGCACTGCCAACATCGCGCCCCACGGCGCAAGCAGGGCGCCGCCGGATCCGCGGAAAGGGCCGAGCCCGCCTGTGTCGATGCCCACCGCATCCCCATCCCCTGTGCGGCCTGAACACGCGGATCGCAGGCTTCATCGCATGGAGGATCTTTCATGAGCAACCCTGCTCCCGGCACGCCCCGCGTGCTGCCCGCCCACCCCCACCCCGACCAACTGCGCCGCCAGGCGCGCGAGCTGCTGCGCGCCTGGCAGCAGGGCGAGCCCGAGGCCCTGGCCCGCGCCGCGCCCTACGCCTTGCCGGCGCCGCCGCGGCTGGTGCAAGCCCAGCTGGTGCTCGCGCGAGAACACGGTTTCGCCAGCTGGCCCCATTTGCTGGACGAAGTGGAACGCCGCCGCGCGCACGCGCTGGATGAAGCGGCCTACACCGAGCGGGTGCTGGCCCTGGCACTGGGCCGGGGCTACGCCGCGCCGCGGCCGGCGCAGGCGCTGGCCTTGCTGCAGTCGCGCCCCGGACCGCTGCCGCCCGCCTTGCGCCTGCTGCAGGGCGACGCCACCGGCATCGATCCGCACACGCCGCTGCCGCCCTGGGGCGCACCGCCGCTGGCGTTGGTGGCTTTCTCGTCGCTGGCCCGTGCCGGGCTGGAAGCGCCGCTGCTGGCCGCGCTCGATGAACTGCTGGCCGCCGGCGCCAACCCCAACGCTGGCCTGCCCGACCCCGAATCCGAAGAGCGCCCACTGCCCGCGCTGTACGGGGCCGTGGCACGCGCGCAGAGCGCGGCCATGGCGCAGCGCCTGCTGGCGGCCGGTGCCGAGCCCAACGACAACGAATCGATGTACCACGCGGTGGAGCAGGACGACCGCCGCATCCTGGCCGCGGTGGTGGCCGCAGGCGGGCGCTGGCACGGCACCAACGCGCTCTTCCGCCAGCTCGACTTCGATTCCTTGCCGCACCTGCAGCAGGCGCTGGAGCTGGGCGCCGATGCCAACGAGCTTTCGCCCAACGGCGACACGCGGCCGCTGCACCACGCGGTGCAGCGCGGCCGCAGCCTCGCGCATCTGCAGTTGTTGGTGCAGCACGGCGCCGATGTCGCGGCACTGGATGGCCACGGCCACAGCCTGGCCTGGCACGCCGCACGCGCCGGCCGCGCCGACGTGCTGGCCTGGCTGGCGCCGCTGGGCCAGCGCCCGCCCGACAGCCTGCACGAACGCTTTCTCGCGGCCTGCGCCGCGGCCGATGCCGCCACCGCGCAGGCGCTGCTGTCCGAACACCCGGGCCTGATCGGCGAACTGCCGCCCTGGCACCGCACGCTGCTGCCCGAGCAGGCGCAGCGCGGCGCCATGGCCTCGGTGCAACTGATGCTCGACATCGGCTGGCCGGTGGACGTGCCCGGCCCCTGGCAGGCCAGTGCACTGAACCAAGCTGCCTTCCGTGGTGATGCGGCGATGGTGGCGCTGCTGCTGCAGCACGGCGCGCGCTGGTCAGAGCGCAACGGCTACGGTGGCACGGCTCTGGGCAGTTGCCTGCACGCCGGCTGCAACGAGCCCGTGCCTGGCGGCGATTACGCGGAGGTGCTGCGGCTGCTGCTGGCCGACGGTGCGCCCCCGCCAGCCGACGAGAGCCTGCTCAGCGACGAGATGCTGGCGGTGCTGGAGAGCCACCGCCAGCGAGCTTGATCGGCATCCCGAGTGCTTCGGCCCCAGGCCCCACTTTGCCAGCACGACCTGTCGCACGGTATGCCCCGCCAAATGGCGGTGGTGCCAGGATCGCTGCTGAAACGATATGCTGCTGCGCAATGCAGACGCACGTCAAAAGGTGGATCCAGTTGGCTGCCGGTGCGGCGGCCACTGGCGCTTTCTTGGGCTGGATCGCAGTACTTGCGTCGGAGCGCCAGGAGGCGACCCCACCATGGCTGGCGCCTGAACCGGAGCGCCACGCCGCCAATCATCATGCGGGCCATGCGTTGCCAGAGCCGACTACGCGTGCGCCGTCACCTGCACGGACAGCTTCCGCGGCAACCCTCGCTACCGGAGAAAACAGCCCTTGGTCGGAATCGGCTTTCCTGGCGAGTCTTGAGAGTCCTGCCGCGCTTGCGCAATTGGTGCAAGCCGCACTGTCTGGCAACGAAACGGGACTGGCCACGCGCGCTGCGGTAGCCATTGGGGGATGCTTCGCGATGGATGCTCTTGATGGGTTGCCTGAGCGCATCCATTCGGCAGAAGTCCAGGCCCTGATGAGCAGAGAGCTGGAGCTCGCAATGCAAGCCTGGCGAGACAATGAACGTCGCCGGTGCCAGGCCTTGGATGCCTTCAGCCGCACACAGTGGCTGCCGCTCCTGCGCCGCGGATTGGCGGAGGGCCGGATGGGCGACGCAAACGATCTGCTACTAGCCTTCATGGTCGGCCCGCACAGCGAACAGGTGATGTCAGAGGTCTTCCCGTACCTGCGCCGCGATGCCTTTCGCTGCGACGAGTCTGCGCTGGCCTCGTTGCACGGCTGGGAATGGCCGTCCGATAACTCGCTCACCCGGAATGAGGCGGTGGCGGTGTGGCAGGTGTTGAAATCCTTGTACGAGGCCAAGTCCGACGATTGGTGGCACAAACGCGCAAGCGAACTCACGCCGCCCATTCAGGCAGGCGATCCGGCCGAAGTGCAGAGAATAGGCAAGGCGATCCGGTCCAACTGCTGACAAGATCGGCGAACCGGAAGTGCATCACTGGAGATGCAGCACGCCGAAACGGCGTCAAACACTTCCAAGAGGACTCCAAGTGCGCTTCAAACACAAACTGTCCATGGCCTGCTGCGCTGTTTCAGCGTTCATCCTGCCCGCGCAGGCCTTGACGTTTGGAAGCGTTGAGCTTGTCTGCCCGATCGACGGAAAGAAGTTCAAGGTCAACACCGTCTTGTCGGGCACAGAGTTCGGCATGTGGCTTGACATGAAGCCCATCGGTCCAACTGCAGCGCCGTGGCCGCTGGAAAAATGCCCAGACAACGGGTTCATCATCTACAAGCAGAACTTCTCCAAGGCTGAGTTGGAGACCTTGGGCCAGTACGTGCAAAGCGAAGGGTATCGAGCCCTGCTCGATTCACATACGAATTACTACGTGGCCTCCAGACTTCAAATAGAGGCCCGGGAGTCATCAGCGCGCATTGCAACCACGCTCTTGCGAGCGACTTGGGAAGCTCGCGGTCAAGAGCAATACATCGCCTACGCAACAGAGGCGCTGCGCTGGTATGAACAAGTCTTGAAGGAGCGCTCCCCCGAGGACAAAGAGTACGTCACCGCGACACTGGTCGCAGGCGAACTCGAGCGTCGCCTTGGCCTCTTCGAGCAAGCCAAGAAGCGATTTCTTGGCATTCCAGATCGAAGCGCTTTGCGCTCACCATTGGACAAGATCGTCGAACTGCAACTGGCACTCATCGAGCAACGGAATTCGCATCCGGCCAAGGTACCAACGACAGAGAGAAAACCAAAGTGACGACCAAGCCCTCACTCAGGCGAAGCGCCAACGCCATGCCACCGGGCCTGGTCTGGCGGAACACGGTACGTTTTTGCCAGCCCGGGCCGGGCGTCTCGCCATCGTCGCCCGTTTGGCTCGAAAGTTAGCCGTCGCAAGTCATTCACCGTGCCTTATCAAGCGCTCGCAAACGCGGTACTGCTGCTTCACTTCGCTGTCGTCATCTTTGTCGTGCTCGGGTTGCCGGCCATCCTCATCGGCAACTGGCGCGGGTGGGCCTGGGCAAAAAAGCTCTGGTGGCGCTTGGCTCACCTGATCGCCATCACGGTGGTCGTTGTTCAGGCGTGGCTCGGTCAGTACTGCGGGCTCACCATATTGGAATCCAGGCTGCGCGAGCAAGCCGGTCAACTCGGCTACGAGCGCAGCTTCATCGAACACTGGGTGCAACGGCTGCTGTACCACGAGGCGCCGCTTTGGGTCTTTGCAGCGGTCTACACCGCGTTCGGTGCGCTTGTCGCCTGGTCATGGTTTCGCTACCCACCGACCGTACGCCCCGCATTGCGCAGGGATGCCTGAAACCATGCCCATGCGGATCACCAGTCGGCGCGCACTGAGAACTGGTGGTGCCGGGTATCTGGCAACACCCGTTCGAAGCGACAGCTCTGCGGATGGAGGGGGCGTCGCGACGCGGTGCCTCCAGCCTTTGCCTGACGCCCACCCTCACCAGGTTTCGCTGCCCGCCTCGCCCTTGAAGGGCCCAGCCAGATCGGGCGTGACCCAACCCCCGTAGAAGTTGCCAGGCTGCGGCGTGGCCGGCAGGCCCCCAACGGTGCACTCCAGGCCGCGCGCATAGAAAGCCACACATCCGGCCAGCGCCTCGGCTCCAGCCAGCGGCTGCGGGTAACTCCAGGCATGCGAGGGCAGTTGGCGCTTGCCGTCGATCAAGCTCCAGTGGCGGGCCGGGCCTTTCCATTCGCAGAATGAGCCGCCTGGCGTCGGATGAAGCAGATGGCGCGCGACATCGGCCCAAGGAACGTAGTAGGTCGGCGGGTGCGCAGTCTCAAGGACGCGCACCGCACGCGTGGTGCTCGCCACCGGCACGCCGCCCCAGACGATGCGCACCTCTCGCGGCTCGGGCGCCAACACCGGCGGACGTGGAAAGTCCCACACCGAGGTTTGGCCCCGCCCGGGCTCATCGGCAAAAGGCGGCCGCGTCTGACCGCGCCAGCGCCATTGCTCGCGCGCCTCGTGCAGCCAGGGCGGTGGGGACGGCGTCGGCGAATTCATCTGAGCAAGGCTACTCGAGGTGCCTCACGGCTTCAAAGCCGGGCTTGGTTGGGCTCGGCGCCCGAGGCGGCTTTGGGTTGCTGGCCGCCCTGCGCGACAAGCAGAGCCGGCCGAGGCTGCGTCTTGCCGCGCGTTCAATCACAGGTTCGGGGTCGCCCCGGGCTGCCTCCATGCGCCGAAGCCGGCGCTGTTGCACGGACGCAGCCCCTCGGGCCAAGCCTGAGAATCCCTCCAGCCCCGAACCACCCAACACCGCGTTGAACGACAAGTTGAGCCCATCCGCCAAGGCACCCACCGCCGTCGGCCTGTACCTGGCTGGCGTGCAGTTCCTGTTCGCGGTCGGCTGGATCGTCTATGTGATCTATTTGCCGGCGCTGGCGGCGCAAGCCGGGCTGCCCAAGTCGGCCGTGCCGTGGCTGTTGCTCATGGACCAATTGATCTTCCTTGCCTGCGACCTGGCCGTGGGTGTCTGGTCAGACCGGGCGGCGGGCGTGCTCGGTCGCATCGGCTGGGGGGTGCTGGGCGTCACCCTGCTGTCCACCGTGGCCTTCCTGGTGCTGCCCTGGGTGGCGCCGCGTGGGTCGCCGGGCCTGTTCGTGGCCATCACCGCGCTCTGGGCAGCCACCAGCGCGGCGTTGCGGGCACCGCCATTGACCTTGCTCGGCCGTTACGTGGCCAAGCCC
This sequence comes from Rubrivivax rivuli, assembly GCF_004016505.1. Taxonomy (GTDB): domain Bacteria; phylum Pseudomonadota; class Gammaproteobacteria; order Burkholderiales; family Burkholderiaceae_C; genus Rubrivivax; species Rubrivivax rivuli. Next base: position 140,414 of record NZ_SACR01000006.1, read on the forward strand.
GCCGTCCCTTGGCTGGTGAGCCTGGTGTTGCTGGGCACCGGCATCGCTGCCGCCATCGGCCCGTACCTGGGCCTGACGCTGAAGGGGCTGGACCCGCGGCTGCCCTTCGCGCTGGCCGGGTTGTCGCTGGCCGCCATCACGGCCGGCATGGTGTGGGCCGAGCGGGCGCTGGCCCAACGCCAGGCTGCTGAGCGCGCGGCCGGGATCGAGACCGCGGCGGCGCCGCCGGCTTCGCGCACACGACGAGATGGCGTGGCGCCGATCCTGGGCTTCCTGCCGGCCGTCTTGCTGGCGGCGGCGGCCGCTCAGGTGCATGCCCATCTGCTCGCCGCGCCGCTGTACCTGCGCCTTGCGCCCGCATCGATGCTGCCCATGCTGCTGCCGGTGTTCTGGGTCGGCTTCAATCTGGCGCTGATGCCAGCGAGCCTGGCCGTCACACGTTTCGGCGCCTGGCCGGTGATGGCTGGCGGTGTGCTGGCGGCCGCCGCGTGCAGCGCAGGCGTCTGGAACGCCACCTCGCTGGAGGCGATGCTGCCCCTGCAAGGCCTGGCCGGCGCGGCGTGGGGCGTCAGCTTGATGAGTGCGTTCTCGGCCGCCGTGTTCTTCGGTCAGGTGGGCCGCGAAGGCTTCATGGGTGGCGCGCTCAACTCAGCCCTGGCGGCGGCGGCGCTGTCGCGCATCGCCGTGGTCACCTTCGTCGCGCCAGCGCCAGTGGTGGCTGCGCAATGGGGCTGGGTTCCGGCCCTGCTTTTCGCCTTGAGTGGGGCCCTGTTGTGTGCCATCGGGTCGCGCAGCGGCAGCGCTTGATGCATGCATGCTGCGCTGTGACGCGCGTGACCCCAGTTCTTTGCCCCTGGCCGCCCCGCCCAAGCGACAGTCGCTCGCTGCGTTGTTGCCACTGACGCGCCAAGGGCTCCGGCACGGCGCTCTACGATCGGGCACGGCATCACCACCGGCCGGCCATTCCGCGCCGCTCCATCGTCCCACGACCGCCCCACCCACATGCCGCTCTGGTTCATCGCCCTGCCTGCCGCCGGCGCCGCCTTGCTCGGCGCCACTTTCGCCCTGCCACTGAGCGCCTGGCTGGCCACGCTGTGCGGCGTGGCGCTCATTGGCGCCGTCATCGCCGCCGTGCACCACGCCGAGGTGGTGGCCCACCGCGTGGGCGAGCCCTTCGGCACGCTGGTGCTGGCGGTGGCCATCACCGTCATCGAGGTGGCGCTCATCGTCTCGCTGATGCTGGCCGGCGGCGAAGACAAGGCCACGCTGCCGCGCGACACCATCTATTCGGCGGTGATGATCATCTGCACGGGCGTGGTGGGCGTGTGCCTGCTGGCCGGCGGCCTGAGCCACCACGAGCAGAGCTTCCGGCTCGAGGGCACGAACTCGGCGCTCTCGGCGCTGGTGGCCCTGGCCGGGCTCTCGCTGGTGCTGCCCACCTTCACCACCAGCTCTTCGGTGGGCACCTACACCTTCTCGCAGCTGGCCTTCGTGGCGGTGTCGTCGCTGGCGCTGTGGGCGGTGTTCGTGTTCGTGCAGACCGTGCGCCACCGCGATTACTTCCTGCCGCAGAAGAACGCCAGCAACGAAGACGTGCACGCCCTGCCGCCCAGCAACGGGCAGGCCTGGGCCAGCTTCGCGCTGCTGATGGTCTCGCTGGTGGTGGTGGTGGGGCTGGCCAAGCAGCTCTCGCCGGTGATCGAGGCCGCGGTCAGCGCAGCCGGTGCGCCCAAGACGGTGATCGGCATCGCCATCGCCCTGCTCGTGCTGCTGCCCGAGACCTGGGCCGCCGTGCGCGCCGCGCTGGCCGACCGCCTGCAGACCAGCATGAACCTGGCGCTGGGCTCGGCGCTGGCCAGCATCGGCCTGACCATCCCGGCGGTGGTGGTGACAGCCACGCTGCTGGACCTGCCGCTGGTGCTGGGCCTGCCGCCCAAGGAACTGGTGCTGCTGGCGCTGACCTTCCTGGTGGGCGCCATCACTTTGGGCACCGGCCGCACGAACGTGATGCAGGGCGCGGTGCACCTGGTGCTGTTCGCGGCCTTTCTTTTCCTGTCGCTGGTGCCGTGAAGGGGCGCTGCTGGCGCGGTCCCGCTGCAAACACCCGGCCCGCGCAGGGCTGCCCGCAGCGGGGCACACTGCCGCCGCTCGCCCTGAACAGACAGACATGCCGTCGTTCACCACCCTGCGTCAGAGCCGCCAACTGTGGGGCGGTTTGCTGCTGGGCGTGTTGCTGGCCCTGCTGCCTCTGCGCGGCTGGGCCGAGGTGGCGATGCACCTGGCGGCGGCTGCACCCTTGGCCAAAGCGGGCGAACTGGTCCTGCCGCCCTGCCACGCTGCGATGGCGGCCGACGAGGGCAGCACGCCCGAGGGGTCGAGCACCGGCTGCTCGCTGTGCTCGCTGTGCCACGGCACGGCCCTGTGCCTGGCCGAGGCCGGCATCGGGCCCATCAGCGCCGCCACCAGCGCCCCGGAGGCCGCGCCCCAAGGCCACGGCCCGCCCGTGCTGCCACTGCCTGAACGTCCACCCCGGGCCTGACGAAGCAACCTGGCCGCCGACGGCGGGGCAAGGCCCTGCGTCGGCGTGATCTGCCTTTGCCTTCGTCAGGAACCCGATGAACCTTTCCCTACCCCGGGCGCTGGCCGGCCTCGGCTTGCCGGCGCTGCTGGCCGCGGCCACCTTGGCGCTGCACGGCCCGGCCACGGCGCTGCCCATGGGCCCCTATGAGAGCTGGATGCTGATGGTGGACAGCACACCGTCCACGCGCAGCCTGGCCGCGAACTACGCCCTCGTGCCAACCTGGGCGCCCGGCGGCGTGCTGCGCCGCTGGGACGAGCCGGTGGCCCACGGCGCCAGCCTGCGGCGAGAAAGCGCGGGCCTGAGCCTCACGCACCGCCTGCACCGCTGGAACCTGCCGCACGCGCAGGCCAACCTGTGGCTGCAAGGCGAGGCCGGGCAACTGCGCCGCGCCGGCGGCCACGGCCAGATCGGCGGCCGCGGCACCTATGGCGCCGCAGCCTTCATGGCCGATTACGAGACCACGCGCATCTACTTCGGCGGCAGCCTCAAGGCGCTGCGCAGCGAGGGCCGGCTGCGCCACGACGTGGCGCGCCTGCGCACCGGCTTCTCGTTCTGGGAGGCCGAGTACGAAGGCATACAGCCGTGGCTGCTGATCGAAGCCGAGCGCACGCGCTACAGCCCCGGCGCGATGCAGGAAAGCACCCTGCTCACACCGATGCTGCGCTTCATCCACCGCCGCTGGTTCGTCGAGATCGGCGTCAACCGAGACGGCGGCATGTTCAACCTGATGTTCAACCACTGAACCCGGACCCCATCCCGAAAGAACCCCATGAAGAAGATCCTCACCGCACTCGTTCTCGGCGCCGCCGCCCTGGCCGCGACGGCCCAGACCCCGGCGCCGGGCGCGCCCACTGCCGACGCGGGCACCGTCAAATTCGCCGTCAACGGCATGGTCTGCGCCTTCTGCGCGCAGGGCATCGAGAAGCGCCTCACCAAGATGAGCGAAACCGGGCCGCTGTACATCAACCTGGCCAAGAAGGTGGTGGCCGTGCAGCCCAAGCCGGGCATGAGCATCGACGTCGCGAAGGTCAAGGCCGAGATCGTGGAGGCCGGCTACGAGGTCACCTCCACGCAGGCGGTGCCGCAGACGGTGGCGGCGATCCGCGCCGAGATGAAGGGCAAGTGAAGCAGCCCTCAGGAGCGGGCCCCAATGCCCCGCGCGCGCGCGGCGACGACGGGCGCGCCGAACTGCGGCAATCGGCGCTGTCGGCCTGGCTGTCGCTGCTGGCGAGCTCCAGCACGCTGGTGTGCTGCGCTCTCCCGGCGCTGCTGGTGATGCTGGGTGCGGGCGCAGCGCTGTCGGGCCTGGTGGCGGCGGTGCCGCAGATCGTGTGGCTCAGCGAGCACAAGGGCTGGGTGTTCGGCACGGCCAGCGTGCTGATGGCGGCCGGCGGCGTGCTGCAGTGGCGCAACCGCACGGCGCCCTGTCCGCTGGACCCGCAGCTTCGCGCCGCCTGCCTGCGCACGCGGCGCTGGTCGCTGGCGGTCTATGGCTTCTCGTTGCTGCTGCTGGCTCTCGGTGCGACCTTTGCATTCGTGCTGCCTGGGTTGATGGGCAGCGGCGAGGGCTGAGGGCGGCGGGCTTCGTCCCGCGGCGGCACCGCTGAAGGGCACCCGCCCGCCAAGCGCGGGCTCCGGCGGCAATTGCGCACACCCGGCACCGGCGAAAACGAGTCACAATATGTCACTGCTTGTTACAGCGGTTCGGCTCTGGTGAGCGAACCCCGGCAACAGGCACGTCTACTGAGGGCAAACCTGCCGAAAGGCAGGGACGCAAAGCCACCGGCCTAAAGCACGCAAGTGCCATGGCAGCGGGGTTGCCAGCCTGCCGGGCCTGCCCGGCGCGCGAGACCGCGGTCTCGCGAGGGCTGTTCCAGCGTGGCCCTCGCCCCCAGACCCCTTGCGAGCGTGCGGCCCATGACTTCTGCTGTTTCCCACCCCCTGCGCCTGTCCACCGCCCTGGCGGCTGCGCTGTTGCTGGCCGCCTGTGGCGGCGCCGACAACGTGGCTGTCTCCACCGAACAAGGCGCGGCCGGCAGCAGCGAAATGCGCCGCTTCGCGCTGTGGACGCCGGCCGAAGAAGCCGGCCTGCAGGCCGAGCAGCGCCAGATCGACCCCACCGCCGACGGCAGCGAGGTGCGCCTGATCGTGCGCCTGAACCCGGCCTCGGTGACCGTGAACGAGCGCGCCACGATGCTGGGTGCCGGCAGCACCGGCGAGAGCCCGAGCGCCGCCGCGCTGCAGGAAGCCCGCCTGAACGCCAAGGCCAGCGCCGTGGCCAGCACCGCGCAGGCCGTGATGGCGCGCTCGGTGCTGCAGGCCGCGCCCGGCGCCGTGGTGCGCCAGCAGTTCGCGCACGCGGTGGAAGGTTTCGTGATCACCGTGCCCTGGGCTCAGGCGCAGGCCGTGGCCGACGCGCTCGCGCAGGACGTGGGCGTGGACGCGGTGGAGCCCGACCGCCTCTTCAAGACCGGCCAGACCGCCGGTGTGCGCACGCTCGACGCCCGCGCCTGGGGCGTGGACCGCATCGACCAGCGCACACGCAGCTTCGACAACAGCTTCCGCCAAACGCTCACCGGCGCCGGCGTGAACGTCTACGTGATGGACACGGGCGTGAGCCCGCACAACGAGTTCGGCAGCCGCCTGGTGGCCGGCTTCAGCACCATCAACGACGGCCGCGGCACGCTGGACTGCAACGGCCACGGCACGCACGTGGCCGGCAGCGCGGCCGGCAGCACGCTGGGCGTGGCCGCCGGCGCCCGCGTGGTGCCGGTGCGCGTGATGGACTGCAGCGGCAACGGCAGCGGCAGCGCCATCCTGGCCGGCATCGACTGGGTGGCCGCGCGCGGCGTGAAGCCCGGCGTGGTCAACCTCAGCCTGGGTGGCAGCGCCTCCTCCACGCTGGACGCCGCGGTGCAGCGCCTGGTGAGCACCGGCTACACCGTGGTGGCCGCGGCAGGCAACAGCAACGTCGACGCCTGCACGCAATCGCCGGCGCGCGCGGCCGGCCTCGTCACCGTGGCCGCCAGCGACCGCAACGACCTGAAGGCCAGCTTCTCCAACTGGGGCCCCTGCGTGGCGCTGTGGGCGCCGGGCGCGGGCATCGCCTCGGCCGGGCACGCCGCGCCGAACGCGGTGGTGACGATGAACGGCACCTCGATGGCCGCGCCGCACGCGGCCGGCGCCGCCGCGCTGCTGCTGCAGGCCAGCCCTGCGGCCGCCCCGGCCACCATCCGCCAGCAGATGCTGGCCCAGGCCACCGCCAACGCCGTGAGCGGCGCCCCGGCCAACACCGCACGGGGCCTGCTGTATGCCGGGCTGGATGGCGCTGCGGCGGGTGGCACGCCCACCCCCACGCCGACGCCCACCCCGGCACCCACCGTGCGCACCGTGTCGGTGAGCAGCCTGGTCTCGGCCACCAGCGTGCCGGCCATCGGCCTTTGGAGCGCCGCGGTCACCGTGAAGGCGGTGGACCAGAACAACCAGCCCGTGGCTGGCGCGCGCGTCGCGGCGCGCTACTCCAACAGCAGCAGCGAGTTCGCCTGCACCACCAACGCCCAGGGGCTGTGCGCGCTGAACAGCGCCGCCGCGAACTGGGCACAGACGCCGGTGCTGGGCCTGGCCATCACCGGCGTGCAAGGCACGGAGCTGGCCTACACCGGCGGCGGCCTGCGCAGCGTGCAGGTGGCGCGGCCGGCCGCGCCGGTGGCGCGCATCGCCACGCTCACGGGCAGCATGGTGCGCAGCGCGCCCACCGCGGCCGACTGGGTGCCGCAGTTCACCGCGGTGGTGAAAGACGCCAGCGGCGCCAACGTCGGCGGCGCACTGGTGCAGGCCACCCTGCAGGTGCATGCCGGCGCCAGCGTGGTGGGCCTGCAGACCGTGAGCTGCGAAACCAGCCCCGGCGGCCAGTGCGTGCTGAAGTGGACGGGCCCCCGCCTGAACGCCACACACACCGGTGCCCGGGTGCAGGTGATGAACGTGCAGCGCACCTTCCTCAGCTACACCCCCGGCCCCCTGACCCAGGCGGCGGTGGGCCGCACGAACTGAGCGGCCTTCTGCCGAAGCCCCGCCCGTGCGGGGCGTGAGACGCGGCGGCGGCGTTTGCGGCGTAGGCAGGGGAGGACCCCTTGCCTTGGAGAACGCCGCCATGCCCACCTGCCTGCACAGCCCCCAGCCTGCCGCCCGGCGCGCACCGTCGCGCGCTGCCTCGTTCTTCCGCCTCCTGGCCCCCCTGGCGGTCGCGCTCTGGCTGCCCGCCGTCTGGGCCCAGGGCAGCGCCGCGCTCGACAAGCGCCTGGACGAGGCCCTGTCCCTGCGCAAGGCCGGCCAGACCACGCAAGCCCGCGCCATCCTCGACGAGCTGGTGGCCCAGGGCCACGCCAAGGCCATGGCCGAGCTGGCCGACGCCCTGCGCACCGGCAATGGCGCCGAGAAGGACCCGGCGCGCGCGCTGCCGCTCTTCGAGAAGGCGGCCGACGCCGGCAACCTGTGGGCCGTGCGCATGGTCGGCTGGATGTACGAGAAGGGCGAGGGCGTGACGGCCGATGCCGCCAAGGCCCTGGCCGCCTACACCCGCGCCGCCGACAAGGGCGACAGCTGGTCGGCCGCGCAGATCGGTGACATGTACTTCTCGGGCAGCACCGCCACACCCGCCAACGCGCCCGAAGCCATGCGCTGGTGGCAACGCGCGGCCAAGGGCGGCAGCGCCTTCGCGATGAACGCCCTGGGCCGCCACCATGCCACGGGGCTGGAGGGCGTGCCCAAGAACCCCGACGAGGCCCACTACTGGAGCGTGCGCGCGATGGTGGCCGGCCACGAGGGCGCCAAGCAGCGCCTGCTCGAAGCCAGCTACCGCTCGCCCACGGACGTGATGGCGGCCTTCAACCGCATCGTGCAGAACGCGGGCGGCCGGCTGCGCGTGGCCAACTACAAGGACGACGGCATCAACGGCGGCACCTTCACGCTCTACCGCACGGCCGACGGCAGCGCGGGCGGCAACGTGGTGTGGATGATGGACTTCGGCGTCAAGCCTTCGCCCGAGCTGCGCACGGTGATCGCAGCCCGGGTGCGCAAGGCCAACCAGGCCGACGAAAAGGAAGGCCGGGCCTGGCGCGAAATGATCCTGCGCGAGCTGAACCTGCCCCTCCACCAGGTGGCGCCGCAGATCTTCGAAGCCGATCTGCGGCCATGAGAAGGGCCCTCGGGACGGGCTGGCACGCCCGCCTGCTGCAGCTGGGCGCCTTGTGCGTGGTGTGCAGCCTGCTCGCCCCGCTGGCAGCGCAGGCGCAGTCCAGGCTCGGCTACTACCGGCGCGACGCCGACGAAGCCAACCGCCAGCGCATGGCCACGCAGTTCCGCAACGACGCAGCCCGCACCGAACGACGCCTGAACGAGCTGCGCCAGCGCAACAGCGCGCCCGGCAGCACCAGCACGGGCGGCAGCACCAGCGGCAGCACACGCCCGGACAGGGCCGCGGTGAGCCCCTTGTCGGGGTTCAGCGGCGGTGGCGGCGGTGGCGAGGGCGGCCCGGCGGCCATCGAAAGCAGTGTCACCACCACCGTGCGTGTGCGCGAGACCGAAGCCGAAACCGCCGCGCGCATCCTCGCCGAAGCCCTCGCCGGCCAGGCCGAGGCGATGTGGAACGCCGGCCGCCTGCTCTACACCGGGGGCTACGGCGGCGTGGCGCGCAACGACGCGCAGGCGCTGGCCTGGTTCCGCAAGGCGGCCGAAGCCGGGCATGCCGGCGCGGCCACGGCGGTGGGCGAAGCCCTGCTCTTCGGCCACGGCGTGCCCGCGCAGCCGGCCGAGGCCCTGCGCTGGCTGCGCAAGGGCGCCGAAGGCGGCGAGCCGCGCGCGCAATTGCAGTGGGGCATGGCGCTGCTGAAGGGCGAGGGCGGTATCGCCACCGACGCGGCCGCCGGCCGGCGCTGGCTGGATGCCGCCGTGCAGGGCGGCGAACGCCACGCGCAGTGGCTGGCCGGCTCCGAGCGCCGCCAAGGCGGCCTGTGGCCGAAAGACCCTGCCGAAGCCCGCCGCCTGCTGGCGCTGGCCGCTGCGCAGCAGCAGGCCCAGGCCCTGGCCGAACTGGGCGAGATGCACGCAGCGGGCGAAGGCGGCCCGCGCGACCTGGCCGAAGCCCGGCGCCTCTTCACGGCCGCGGCCGGCCTGGACGAGCCCGGCGCGATGACCAACGCGGCGCTGATGGCCTACCGCGGCGAAGGCGGCCCGGCCGACCCCGCGCAGGCCACCGCCTGGTTGCGCGCCGCCGCCGGGCGCCTGAACCACGCCGACGCGCAGTACGCGCTGGGCGCGCGGCTCTTCGAGGGAGCGGGCCTGCCGCAGGACAAGGCCGAGGCCGCCACCTGGCTGGCCCGCGCGGCCGCGCAGCAGCAGCGCGACGCGCTGGGCCTTTACGGCGCGCTGCTGACGTGGGGCGAGGGCGTGCCACAAGATGCCGCGCGCGGCGTGGCCATGCTGCGCGCCGGCGCACAGGCCGGCGCCGTGCTGGCGGCCGAGTACCTGGGCGACGTGCTCTTCAACGAGCGCGGCCCCGTGCCGCAAGACCTGCCCGAGGCCGCGCGCTGGAACCGCACGGCCGCCGAGGCCGGGCGCTGGGGCGGCATGCTGCGCTACGGCCTGGCCCTCAAGCACGGCCTGGGCGTGCCCCAGAACCGGCGCGAGGGCTACCGCTGGCTGCGCGAGGCCGCCGACCGCGGCATGGCCGCGGCGCGCGAGCACCTCGATCCGGCCGACGCGCGCTGAGCCCGGCTCGGCACTGCGGTCGACGGCCGCTCAGGCCGGTCTCCAGCCCCGATCAGGCCCACAGGCGGGGCAGCCAGCTGGCCGCCCAATCGGTGGCCAGCACCGAGATCAGCACCAGGCCGCCCACCGTGAGCGCAGCGGTGCCCAGGCCCAGCAGCACCGCCAGGCCGTCGCGGAACACCAGCCCCAGGCCGATGAGCACCAACGCCACCGCCGGCAGCACGTTGCCGAACGGGATGGGCATGATCAGCACCGCCGCCATCAAGGCCACGGCCACCGCCAGCACCGCACCGCCGCCACCGCTGGCCAGCGGCTGCAGGCGTTCACGCGAAAAGCGCGAAGCCAGGCCGTAGACGCTGGCCAGCGCGCCCAGCACCTTCTGCGCCCACTCGCGCGACATCTCGAACTCGGCCACGCGCCGCGGCAGGGTGGCCGCCAGATCGCCGCGCCAGATGGCGACGGCCAGCGCCAGCAGGCCGAGGCCCAGCACCGTGCCCGTGCCGGGGATGGGCAGCACACAGGGCACAGCCATCATCAGCAGCAGCGCGCCATGGGCCGAGCCGGCGTTGGCGGAGCTCTCGTGCAGCTCGGCCAGCGTGGCCACGCTCACGCGTTCACCGGGCAGGTCGGCGGCAGCGCTGCGCAGGCGGTGGGCGATGTGTTCACTCATGGACCCGATTGTCCCCGGCGGGCCCGGCGAGCCGCCGCACCGGCCCCAGTCCTGGCAGGGCTGCTAGGCCGTGACACGCGCCGCCGCCCGCTCCAGGCGGGTGGCCACCAGCGCCGCCGCCAGCGACAGCAGCACGCAGCCCATGATCAAAACCAGCAGCGTCGTCGGCGTGGCCGAGCGCTCCACCGCCACGGCGGTGAGCGTGCTCAGCACCGCGCCCAGCGCCATGGCCAGCGCGCCGCTCAGGCCGGCGGCCGTGCCGGCCAGGGCCGGGCGCACCGACAGGGTGCCGGCGTTCGCGCTGGGCAGCGTCAGCCCGTTGCCCAGGCCGACGAAAACCGTCAGCCCGAACAGCGCCACGGGGTGCGAGATGCCGGCGGCGAACACGGCCAGGGCCAGCGCCACCGCCACCACCGACACCACCCGCCCCGAGATCAGCAGCACGCCCGTGCCAAGGCGGCGAGCACGGCGCGCACTGAAAGCGGCGCCCACGAGGAAACCACCGGTGATCGAGCCCACGCCCAGGCCCACCTCGGCGGGCGACAGGCCCCAGGCCGCAGCGCCCACGTAGGGCACGCCCGTGACGAAGACGTAGAAGGCCCCCACCGAGAAGGCCGTGCACAGCACGTAGGCCCAGTAGCGTGGCGACTGCAGCAAGGCCCCGGCGTCGGCCCAGCGCGGCGCGGGCAGGCCCGGCGCGCGCGTCTCGCCCATGTCGGCCCAGACCAGCACCCACAGGGCCGCGCCCATCAGCGCGTAGAGCGCAAACACCGAGCGCCAACCCAGGGTGACGTCCAGCACACCGCCCAGCAAGGGGCCCAGCATCGGCGCCACCGCCATGGCCGAGGCGATCAGGCTCAGCTTGGCGGCGGAATCGACGGCCGAATGCTGATCGCGGATGGTGGCGCTGGACACCACCGCACCGGCCACGATCACGGCCTGCATCACGCGGCAGGCCAGCAGCACGGCCACGTCCTGCGCCAGCATGCAGCCCAGCGAAGCCAGCGCGAAGGCCGCCAGCGCACCCAGCATCACCGGCCTGCGGCCGAGCCGGTCGGACAGCGGGCCCAGCACCAGTTGGCACACCGCCGAAGCCAGCATGTAGCCCGAGACCACCAGCGCCGTGACCGCCTCGCGCGCCGCCAGGTCGCGTGCCATCGACGGCAGCGAGGGCAGCAGCATGTTCAGGGTCAGCGCCGACAACGCGGTCAGCAGCGTCAGCGTGATCAGGCGGGGAGGCGAGCGGTGCAAGAGGGGCATTGTGATCGACGGCGCGGCGACCGCGTGGCCGGCCCATGCCTGCACAGGTGCTGCCGCCAGAGGACGGGCGCTGTGGCGCGACTCAGGCCTGCAGCGTCTCGTGGTGCGCCGCGGCCCCGTGTTTCCAGTAGGCGGCGGCCCGCACGGCACGCGTGTCGAGCCCACGCTCGGCCACGAGAACCTGGCGCACAGCGGCCATGGCGGAGGCCTCGCCCGCACACCACGCATAGCCCGCGCCGGCAGGCACGGGCAGGCTGCGCAGCAGGGCCAGTGCCGCAGCGGCATCGGCCACCCAGTGCAGCTGCAGCACCGCCGCGGTGGGCAGGGGCTGCCGTTCGGCGGCGTCGGGCTCGATGAGCACCACCGTCGCCGCGGCGCCGGCCGGCAGTTCCGCCAGCCGGCGGGTGATGGCCGGGCGTGCGCTGGCATCGCCCACCAGCCACTGCCAGGGCAGGGCGGCACGCAGCACCATCGAGCCGCGCGGGCCGCCCACCGCCACCGTCTGCCCCGGCGCGGCTTGCGCCGCCCAGGTGGCGGCGGGGCCGTGGCCGTGCAGCACGAAGTCGATGGTGAGTTCGCGCGCGGCGGCATCGAAGTGGCGCGGGGTGTAGTCGCGCATCACCGGCGGTGCGCCGGCAGGCATGCCGGCAGCGGGGGGCACGAAGAGCTTGACGTGGTCGTCGAAGGACAGGCTCACGAAGTCATCGAGATCGCTGCCGCCCAGCGTGATGCTGCGCACCGCCGGGCTGGGCGCCTGCACACGCAAGACGGTGAGCACGCGGCGCTTGAGTTCGTGGCGCACACGCTGAACGAAAGCCGAGGCGTCATCGGCCGCGGCGGGTGGGGCCGAGGGGGCCGGCAGGGAGCTTGCAGGGTTCAATGTGTGATCGCGTGGTTGATAATGTCAACAATCTAGCCCGATTGGTTGACCACGTCAACCATTCAGCCATGAAGCCGCCGAAACCCCGCAACAACACCCCGCCGCCCGCCGCCGAAACCGCCGCGCTGCAACAGCTGATGGGCCTGTTCGGCGCCGTGAAGCAGGCCTTCCGTGAAGAGCTGACCGGCGGGGCCGAGGCCAGCGGATCGCCCGTGGCCTTGCGCCTGCTGCTGCTGTGCCAGCGCCAGCCCGGGCTCACGCAGCAGGCGCTGGTGCAGGCCACGGGGCGCGACAAGGGCCAGGTGGCGCGCCTCGTCAAGGAGCTGCTGGACCAGGGTCTGCTGCTGCGCGAGCCCCACCCCGAAGACAAGCGCAGCCATTGCCTGCGCCCGAGTGCGGCCGGGCTGCAGGCCTGCCGCCGCTTCGAGCAGGCCGAGGCGGCTGTGGCGGCCCGGCTCTTTGGCGACCTGCCGGCCGCCACCTTGCAGGCCATGCGTGACGAACTGCAGCGCCTGCAGGCGCGGCTGCGGGGCTGAATGCCGGTGGAAGAAACCCCCGCGCCCGCCTGGCGGTACACCGTCTCGGTGCGTGAACTCTGCGAGTTCACGGCCAAGCACGGTGATCTCGACCGCCGCTTCACGCCCAGCGCCACCGCGCTGGAAGGCCTGCAGGGCCAGCAGGCCGTGGCCAGCCGGCGCGGGGCCGACTACGAGACCGAAATCGCGCTGCAGGCCGAAGAAGGCGGCCTGCGCGTTCGCGGCCGCGCCGACGGTTACGACCCGCGCCGCCGCACGCTGGAAGAAGTGAAGACGCTGCGCGGGCGGCACGAAGACATCCCCGACAACCGCCGCCTGCTGCACTGGGCGCAGCTGCAGACCTATGGCGCGCTGTTCTGCCGCACGCGCGCTGTCGAGGAAGTGGCGCTGGCGCTCGTCTACTTCGACACCCTCACGCAGACCGAGACCGAGCTGCGCCAGGTGTTTGGTGCGGCCGAACTGGAAGCGCTTTTCAAGCAACGCTGCGCAGCCTTCGCGGCCTGGGCCGAACAGGAAGCGCTGCACCGCCAGGCGCGTGATGCCGCACTGGCCACCCTGTCCTTTCCACCGGGCCGCTGGCGGCCCGGTCAGCGCCTGCTGGCCGAAGCCGTGTACCGCCACACCGTGCGCGGCCAGGCGCTGCTGGCGCAGGCGCCCACCGGCATCGGCAAGACCATCGGCACGCTCTTCCCGCTGCTGCGCGCCGTGCCGGGGCAGGGCGTGGACAAGCTGGCCTTCCTCACCTGCAAGGGCACCGGGCGGCTGACGGCGCTGGAAGCGCTGGGCAGCGTGCGCGAGACCATGCCGGCACAGCCGCTGCGCGTGCTGAGCCTGGTGGCCAAAGAGCAGGCCTGCGAACACCCCGACAAGGCCTGCCACGGCCAGGCCTGCCCGCTGGCGCTGGGCTTCTACGACCGCCTGCCCGCCGCGCGCGCCGAGGCCGTGGCAGAAGGCTGGCTGGACGCCACCGCGCAGCGCCGCATCGCGCTGCGCCACGGCCTGTGCCCCTACTACCTCGGGCAAGAGCTGCTGCGCTGGGCCGACGTGCTGGTGGGCGATGTGCACCACCTCTTCGACCCCAACGGCCACGCCTGGGGCCTGGCGCAGGCCCTGGGCTGGAAGCTGGCGGTGCTGGTGGACGAAGCGCACAACCTCGTCGAGCGCACCCGCGCGATGTACAGCGCGGAGCTGCCGCTGGCGCTGCTGCAGGACACCGCGGCCACCGCCCCGGCCGCCCTGCGCGCGCCACTGCGCCGGCTGGCCGCGGCCGCGCGCGAGTGGCTGGCCAGTGCCAGCACACCCTACGAGGTGTGCAAGGAGCCGCCCGACGATTACGTGCAGGCGCTGCAGCAGGCCAGCGGCGCGCTGGCCGACCACTTCCAGCAACTGCCGCTGGCCACCGGGCCGCTGCTGAACTTCCACTTCGAACTGCAGCGCCACGCCCGGCTGCTGGAGACGCTGGGCCCGCACACGCTGCTGGCGCTGCAGACCGACCCTGACACCGCGCACGACGGGCAGGGCGGCCGTGCTGCCATCGTGCTGCACAACGTGGCGCCGGCGCCCTTCCTGCGGCCGCGGTTCGCAGCGCTGCACAGCGCAGTGCTGTTCTCCGCCACCATAGCCCCGCCGGCCTACGCGCAGCGCCTGCTGGGCCTGCCCGAGAACACCGGCTGGCTCGACGTGCCGCCCGCCTTCCCGCCCGAACACCTGCAGGTGCGCGTGGCCGCGGGCCTGTCCACGCGTTATGCCGACCGCCCGGCCTCGCTGCAGCGCCTGGTGGGCGTGCTCGCGCGGCAGTTCGATGCCCACCCCGGCAACTACCTCGCCTTCTTCAGCAGCTTCGATTACCTCGCGCAGGCCGCCGAGCGCCTGGCTGCGCTGCGGCCCGACATCCCGCAATGGCGGCAAGACCGCCGCATGGGCCCGGCCGCGCGCGAAGGCTTTCTGGCGCGCTTCCAGCCGCAGGGGCAGGGCATCGGCTTCGCGGTGCTGGGCGGCGTGTTCGCCGAAGGCGTGGACCTGCCCGGCCCGCTGCTCATCGGCGCCTTCATCGCCACGCTGGCACTGCCGCCGGTGTCGCCGCAGCAAGACGCGATGCAGGAGCGGCTGCAGCAGTTGCTGGGGGCCGACGACGACGCAGAGCCCCTGGGTCCGCCCGAGCTCGTGCCGGCGATGCAGAAGGTGGTGCAGGCCGCCGGCCGCGTGCTGCGCACGCCGGAAGACCGCGGCTGGCTGTGGCTGCTGGACGAGCGCTACACACGGCCCGAGGTGGTGGCGCTGCTGCCGCCGTGGTGGGGCCTGGGCCCTGCTGCGGAAAACGCATCAGCTGACTCGAAAACCTTCCTGGCCGCAGCGGCCGCGGCTTCCGAATAATGGAAGGTTGCGCGCTGCCATGAAACCGACCCCATGAACTTCCAGCAACTGCGCTCGGTGCGCGAGACGGTGCGCCAGGGCTTCAACCTCACGCTGGTGGCCGAGGCGCTGCACACCTCGCAGCCCGGCGTGAGCCGCCAGCTCAAGGAGCTGGAGGACGAACTCGGCATCGAGCTCTTCGTGCGCGCCGGACGCCGCCTGCTGGGGCTGACGCCACCCGGCCAGGCCATGCTGCCCATCATCGAGCGCCTGCTGCAGGAGGCCGAGAACCTGCGCCGCGCCGGGGCCGACTTCGCCAGCGCCGAACAGGGCCTGCTGACGGTGGCGGCCACGCACACGCAGGCGCGCTACGCGCTGCCCACCGCGGTGCGCGATTTCCGCGCGCAGCACGGTGGCGTGGTGCTGCACCTGCAGCAGGGCTCACCGCGGCAGATCGCGCAGATGGTGCTGGACGGCCACGCCGACCTGGGCATCGCCACGGAGGCGCTGGCCGACTTCCCCGATCTCGTCACGCTGCCCTGCTACCGCTGGACGCACACCGTGGTGGTGCCACCGGGCCACGCGCTGGCGCAAGAGGCCGCGGCGGGGCAGAAGCTCACGCTGGCGCGGCTGGCGCAGTGCCCGCTGATCACCTACGAAAGCGGCTACACCGGCCGCAGCCACATCGACCAGGCCTTCCAGCGCGAAGGTCTGCGGGCCGACATCGTGCTGCAGGCGATGGACGCCGACGTCATCAAGACCTATGTCGAACTCGGCATCGGCGTGGGCGTGATCGCCTCGGTGGCCTTCGACGAAGCGCGCGACGGGCACCTGGTGGCGCTGGACGCGCGCCACCTCTTCGCCACCAACACCACGCGCGTGGCCGTCAAGCGCGGGGCCTACCTGCGCGGCTACGTCTTCGACTTCATCCGCACCTTCGCGCCCACGCTCACGCGGGCGGCTGTGCAGGCGGCGCTGGATGGCGCGCAGCCCGAGGCGCACAGCATCTGAGCTGGCGCGCGCCGGGTGCGACTAGTGCTGGTCGCGCGTGAGCCGCTCCGCGAACGAGATGCCGATGGCCGCGAGCACGAATGAGAAGTGGATCACCGCGATCACGGCCACGATCTTCGTGTTCTCCAGCGACAGGTCGCCGCTGAGGTAGGTCTTGAGCGCGTGCACGCCCGAGATCGAGATGATGGCAAAGGCCAGCTTCAGCTTGAGGTTGTAGGTGTTGACGTGGTCCAGCCAGTCGGGTTTCTTGATGTCCTTGCTGTCGAAGTGCCCGGTGGTCACGAACAGCGACACACCCGCCAGCGCCACCACCCACACCAGCTGCGCCACCATGGTCATGTCGACCAGCTCCAGCACCTTGATGATGAGGTCGATCTTCTCGATGCTGCCCGTGAGCAGCGTGTTCATCAGCTTGTAGGTCTCGAAGATGAACTTGCCGAGGATGCCGAAGATGATGGCCACCAGCCCGACGTAGAAGAAGAGCATCGTGAAGCGCATGCCGTAGAGCAGCGAGCCGATGCTGGCCAGGATCTTTTCCATGGAAGGTGGGGGCGAAGCCGGGGTTCAGGATGGCGCGCAGTATCGCGCCCGGCGCGCCTGGGGGTTTCGGCTCACCGCGGCAGCGTTGCCGCCGGGCCCTCGGCGGCAGTACACAGCGCCGCAGCCAGAACGTCATGCGAGAAGCCCTTGCCTTGCCAGATCTCGCCGAAATCGAAGTCGGCCTGGTTGCTGAACATCACGACCGAGACGCCGCGCGCCGGCACGATGATGTTGCGCGCCTGGATGCCGCCCACGTAGCCGCGGCGCTCCACCAGTTCCACGGGCTCGGCACAGCCGGCGATGGGCGCGGTGAAGGCCCACACCCCCAGGCCGGCATAGCCCCACTTCGGCTCGCCGGTCCACATGGCCTGGCGCGAGGCCGCGCTGACCAGGCGCCCGGCCAGCAGGGCGCGGTTGAAGGCCAGCAGGTCGCGTGCCGTGCCTTCCATCGCGCCGCCAGCGCCATAGGTGGCCATCACGGGCTGGGGCACGGGCTGGCGGCGGGCGTCCATCGCCACCGCCATCGCCCGCGTGCGGCCCTCGTTCAGCCGCAGGCTGCGCAGCTTCAGCGGCTGCGCCAGGCGCTGCTGCATCAGCTGAGGGATGGTCTGGCCAGTGAGGTGCTCGAGCAGGCCGGCGAGCACCAGTGTGTCGCAGTCGCCGTAGTAGAAGCGCTCGCCCGGAACGGCCGTCGCCGGCCCGGCACAGAAGCGCAGCGCGTCGGGCTGCCAGGGCGGGCCCTTGCGGCGGTAGAAGGACCACACGCCATCGGGGTCCCTGGGGCTGTTGTCGGGGTGCGCCAGGCCAGACAAGTGCTGCATCAGGTGCCGCACGGTGATCTGCGCGGCGTTGGGTGCCTGGAACGCCGGCCAGCGCTCGGCGAGCGTGTCGTCCAGCTTCAGCTGCCCGGCATCCACCAACTGCATGGCCATGGTCACCGTCACCTGCTTGCTCACCGAGCCCCAGCGCCACACCGCGCCGGTCTTGTGCGCCACATCCGGCTGGCGCCGGGCCAGGCCCACGGCGTGCTCGAACCACACGCTGTCGGCGTCGGCCACCAGCACCTCGCCCGCGAAGCCCTGGGCCTGCGCGGCGTTCACCGCCTGCCCCAGGCGGGCTGGCGTGCCGGGCGGGGCGGCGGCAGCGGCCGGGCCGCACACCAGGCTCGGCAGTGTCGCGGCGAGAGCAGTCAACACGAAACGGCGATTCGGGGTCATCAGCGGGTCCTCCTTCAAGGCGCTTGCGGGCATGCACCGGTGCCCGGGCGGGCCGGCCCCGCCGCAGACCGTGCAGGTTCAGGGCTTGGCCGGCAGGCTGGCCAGCAACTCCTTGGCAATCACCGCGCCGTCGGAGTTCGGGGCCTGTCGGATCAAGGTCTCCAGCCTCGCCCTGGCTTCCGCCGGCCGGCCCTGCGCAATGAGCAGCCGCGCAGCAGCGTTGTAGCTCAGGCCGCACTTGGGCACGGCAGCGATGCCCTGGTCGAAGGTGGCCAAGGCCGCTGTGATGTCTTCGGGCCGGCCGCGTGCGGCCTGGGCCGAGCCCAGTTCCTGCCAGAGCCGGCAGTTGCGGGGCAGGCGCTGGAGCCCGTCGCGGTAGATGGCCAGGGCGCGGTCGAACCGACCCAGACCGATCTGCACCCGAGCCCAATCGGAGAACTCCCCTTGCTCGCGGGGCGGAAGCTTGGCGAACGAAGCCTCCCAGGCTTCTTCTGCCTTGGCGAATTCCCGACGGTTCAGGTGAACCCAGCCCGCCACACCTTTGCGCCAGAGCTCGAGCTGGGCGGGATCGCGGAAGAGACGTTCCTCCTTGGCCAGAACCTCCGCTGCCTCGTCGAAGCGACCGGCCTCCAACAGTGCTGCCCTGAAGTTCTCGTAGATGGCACCGCTCGCAATGCCCGCCGCGATCGCCTCGCGACTGACCTTGAACCCTTGCTCGCGATAGCGGCCTTCGGGGCGCTCGTAGTTCAGTTTCGACAGGGTGTTCGCATAGGCGGCGTCTTCAGGGTGCAGCGCATATGCCCTGGCCACCATGGCGACCGCGCGCGCCTCTTCGTGATCGCACTGGTGGATGAAGGTGGCCTCGCTGTTGATGAATCTCCAAGGCTCGTACAAGGGCGAAGCCTTCGCATCGCGCAGCGCCTGGCGCGCGGCGTCGCAATCGCCGATGTCGATGGCGCCATGGATGCGTGAACGCAGTGCCGACAGCTTCACGAAGTCTGGCAGGCGCATCGCTTGCGCCTGCGCGTACAGCCGCTCGGCCTCTTCGAACTCACGCAGTCCGAACTTCGCGCTGGCCATGTTGACGACGGCCGAGCCATTCGTGGGGTCCAGCGCGATGGCCTCGCCAAAGGCCGCCATCGCATCGTCGGTGCGGCCCTGGAGCTTCAGCGCACTGCCGTAGGCGTCGTAGGCCACCGACATCACGGCGTTGCTGTGCGGGGGATGGGCTCGCTGCATGGCACGCAGGTGCCGGGACAAAGCGGCCAGCTCCGCGGGTGTTTGCGCCTTCTGCCCCAGCCACGCGGCGTGCACTGCGGGATGCGTGGCCTCCAGCACACCGCCAGCCAGGGCGCCGACGAGCCGATCCCACTCCGCCAGCGGGCCCTGAACCACCGTGGGCGGTTTCCCGGCCACCCGCACCTTGAGCGTGGCGTTGTCGCCGTCGAGCACGACTTCGCCGTCGATCGAGGTCTCGTTGCCGGTGGCGTAGCGCAGGTAGCGGAACACCGACTGCAGCGTGAAGCCGGCCTGCGGAATGGCCACGTCAACCCGGTTCTCGGCCCAGGTGCCCTTGAGTTCGCCCGCATCGAGCGTGGTGACCAGTTCGCGCCGGCGGATGAGCTCGTCGAACAGCGCCTTGGCCAGCACCTGCCCCGAGAGGCCGCGCGCCTGCAGGCTGGGCGGCACGTCGAAGGCGGCGATGGTCAGCGTGGGGCGGCTGGCCTCGCGCACACCCACCACCCCCAGCAGCACCGCCGCCGCCACGATGGCCAGCACGATGAGTGCATTGCGCAGCAGCACCATGCGCAGGTTGGCGACGTGGAAGCGGCCGGCGGGGCCGACGAAATCCAGCGCCGAGCGGGCCTGCTGCAGCGCCTCGGCCAGACCTTCCAGGCGCACCGTGGTGGGCGCCGTTGCGGCTGCAGCTTCTGGAGGGCTGGCCGCTACTGGCGAGGCCGCCCCGGGCGGATCCTGGGCGCCGGCTTCCGGACTCTTCTGCGAGGCGTCTGTGCTCATCTGGGGCGGGCGGCAGGCTCGAAACCGGCAAGGCTAGCGGAACCCATTCACTCGAGGCTCAGGCGGGTCACCACGGGCAGGTGGTCCGAAGGAAAGCGGCCCTCGACCCGATCGGCCAGGGCTGCGTAGCGCAGCACGCGCCACTGCGGGCTCAGCAGCACGTAGTCGATGCGCGCCAGCAGCGGCGCGTCGGGCTTGAAGCCGTTGAAGGTGCCCACCGGGCCCTCGGGGGGTGTCGCGCTCAGGTTGCGGGCGTCGCGCAGGCCGGTGAGCAGGATCTGCACCGGCTCGGATTCGGGCGTGGCGTTGAGGTCGCCCAGCAGCAGCGCGGGTGCGTCGCCGGCGATCTCGCGCATCTTGCGCAGCATCAGCCGGGCCGATTCGCGCCGGGCCACCACGCCTTCGTGGTCGAAGTGCACCGAGAAGGCCACGAAGACGCGGCCGTTGGCCCGGTCGCGCAGCCGGGCCCAGGTGGCCAGCCGGTGGCAGCAGCGGGCGTCCCAGCCCTTGCCAGGCACCTCGGGCGTGGGGCTGAGCCAGAAATCGCCGTTGGCCAGCAGCGCGAAGCGCTCGGTGCGGAAGAAGAGGGCCGAGTGCTCGCCCGCGCGCCGGCCATCGTCGCGGCCCACGCCCACGCGGGCCAGGCCGGGCAGGGCCTCGAGGTCTTCGATCTGGTCGATCAGGCCCTCTTGGGTGCCCAGCAAGTCGATCTCGTGATGGCGGACCAGGGCCTTCACCGCATCACGCCGGTGGGGCCAGGCGTTGGGGCCGTCGCTGGCCGTGTTGAAGCGCAGGTTGTAGGTGGCGGCGTTGAAGGGCTGGGCCTGCACGGCCCAGCCCAGGCACAGGCCCAGCAGCACGACGGCCCAGGTCTTCAAGCGCAGCCCGCTAGAACCAGACATCGGCCACGCAGCGGCCGTCGCGCGGCAGGTCGTCGAAGGTGTCCAGCCCGTCGAAGTGGTCGATGGGAATGCGCGCGATGGGCCCGGGCTCGGTCATGCGCAGGTTCACGGCGATGCGCCTTCGGCCATCGGCCTGCAGTTGCTGCCCGCGCCAGAAGGCCACGCAGCCGCACTCGGGGCAGAAGTGGAACTCCACCGAGTCGCCACGGATGTAGGCGCGCGTGGGGCCGCTGACGGTGATGCCTTCGCCTTCGTGGTCGTAGGCCCAGAGCGTGCCGTAGCGGCGGCACACGGTGCAGTTGCAGGCGGTGGCGCCTTCGGGCAAGACCGGGTGATGCCAGGCCCAGCGCACACGACCGCAATGG
Source organism: Rubrivivax rivuli (assembly GCF_004016505.1). Lineage (GTDB taxonomy): Bacteria > Pseudomonadota > Gammaproteobacteria > Burkholderiales > Burkholderiaceae_C > Rubrivivax > Rubrivivax rivuli. The sequence goes on from NZ_SACR01000006.1 coordinate 161,512, forward strand.
CAGCTTCCTTCGAGCATTCAAGCCTCCTGGGGCAACAGGTGTTTGGCGACGACGCGGTTCTCGTGGGCTTCGCCTTCGAAACGGAACCAGGTGGCCCCGAAGTCGGCGTAGCCGCGGGCGCTGTAGAAGCCCCGCGCGCGGTGGTTGTGCACCCACGGCGTGAGCCACAGCACCGTGGCCCCGGCCGCTGCGGCCTGGGCCTCGGCCTGCGCCAGCAAGGCCGTGCCCACGCCGCGGGCGGTGAAGCGCTCCTGCACGTAAAGGCGCAGCAGTTCGGCCTGCACGCCAGGGGGCGCCAGCGGCTCGGTGGCGCCCAGCGTCAGGTGGGCGAAGCCGATGAGGTGGCCCGCGCGCTCGGCCACGGTGATGCGGGTGCTGGCGGCGGCCATGTCAGCGGCAAAGACCTCGGCGCTGTAGCCGGCCAGCACCTCGCGCGCGAGGGCCGGGCGTATGCCTTCGGTGGCGTAGGTGTCCAGGAACACTTGCATGGCCAGCACCGAGAGGCAGAGCGCGTCGTCGGGCGCGGCCGGGCGCAGCAGGATGTCGAGGGCCGTGCTCAAGGGGCCTCGTCGCGGTGGGCGGCTGACGCGGGTATCGGCAGCGCACGGGCCAGCGGGTGCCGGGCCCCCGCGGCCTGGGCCACGGCCTGGCGGAAACCGCCCATGTCGTGCAGGAAGAGCGGCACCCAGTGTTTCGTGCGGTGGCCATCGACGGTGAGCCGCAGGTGGGGCAGGAAGTAGTAGCGCGCCGGCTCCACGCGCTCGATGGCCGCCCAGGGCACGCAGCGCCACCGGCCGAAGCTGTTGAAGGTGCGCAGGCCCTCGGGCCCGACGCGGAAGCGCGCCAGCGCGATCACCATTCCCAGCGCCACCGCGCAAGAGGCCGAGGTGCTCAGGCTGGTGAGCAGGCCGGGCCGCGTCAGGGGGCGGTCGAGCAGCACCGAGAGCAGCACCCACACGGCCATGATGGCGGCGGTGCAGATCGTCGTCTGCAGGCGCCAGATCGGCATGAAGGCGTAGCGGAAGGACTGGTCTGGCGCGGCCATGCCCCAGTGTAGGACCCGCCTGAGCCGGTGGTGCGGCCGGGACCACCCCCGCACTAGCATGGGGCGATCGGCGCGCCGCGCCCCCTGGAGTTGCCATGCGCCTGCCCACCCAACCCACCCGCACCGCACGCACGCTGCTGACCGCCTGCGCGCTGGCCGCCACGCTGCCCGCCGCCCACGCCGCCCACGCCGCCGGCGGCTGGGACGAAGCCGTGCAGGGCGACTTTGCCAACCTCGGCACCACGCCCACCGCCATCACGCTGGAACTCGGCAGCAACCCGGTGCGCGGCACCACCGGCCGCCAGAACAGCGTGGTCGACCGCGACTACTTCAGCTTCACGCTGCCCGCAGGCTGGCAGCTCGACACGCTCACCGTGGTGGGCGGCAGCTTCCTCGGCGTTTCGGGCTTGAGCTTCATCGGCGTGCAGGCCGGCCCGCAGGTCACCGTCAACCCCACGGGCGGCAGCCCTGCCGGGCTGCTGGGCTGGGTGCACTTCGGTGCGAACGACATCGGCACCGACATCCTGGGCCTCATGGGCATCGGTTTCGGCGCCAGTGGCTTCCAGTCGCCGCTGCCGGCAGGCACCTACAGCTTCTGGGTGCAGGACACCGGCACCGGCGTGGCCAGCTACCAGCTCGATTTCGGCGTCAGCGCGGTGCCCGAACCCGCCAGCGCGCTGCTGATGCTGGCCGGCGTGGCGGCGCTGCTCAGGCGGCGCGCTGCCCCACCTCGAAGCGCGTGACACGCCGCGCGCGCAGCCACACGCGGCTGCCGCGCTGCAGGCTCAAGCGCTCGCGCAGCGCGGTGTACTCGCTGCGCGGCAGCTCCACGTCGAGGTAGCTGCCCGCCTCGCCCCCGCTACCCTCGCGCTGGAATTCGATGCGCGTGTGCGGGCCCACGGTGAGCGTCTGCGAGAGCGTGGCCGGCCAGGCTTCGCCCGCCTCGCCCGGGGCCGGCGCCTCGGCCAGGATCTCCAGCTCGTGCGGACGCACGTAGACCGTCTCGCCCTTCACGGCGGCGCCACCGGGCGTGTGCTCGGTGCGCCCGTGGAAGAGGTTCACGTCGCCCAGGAACTGCAGCACGAAGGGCGTGGCGGGGTGGTCGTAGACCTCGTCGGGCGTGCCCACCTGCTCGATGCGGCCCTCGTTCATCACGACGATGCGGTCGGCCACCTCCATGGCCTCTTCCTGGTCGTGCGTGACGAAGACGCTGGTGACGTGCACTTCGTCGTGCAGGCGGCGCAGCCAGCGGCGCAGCTCCTTGCGCACCTTGGCGTCCAGCGCGCCAAAGGGTTCGTCGAGCAGCAGCACTTTCGGCTCCACGGCCAGGGCGCGGGCCAGGGCGATGCGCTGGCGCTGCCCGCCGCTCAACTGGTGCGGGTAGCGGTCGGCCAGCCAGTCCAGCTGCACCAGCTTGAGCAGCTGCGTCACCTTGCTCTTGATCTCGGCCTCGCTGGGGCGCGTGGCCTTGGGCCGAACACGCAGGCCGAAGGCGACGTTCTCGAAGATCGTCATGTGGCCGAAGAGCGCGTAATGCTGGAAGACGAAGCCGACATTGCGGTCGCGCACATCGGTGCTGGTGGCGTCTTCGCCGTGGAAGAGCACGCTGCCAGCGTCAGGCACTTCCAGCCCCGCCAGGATGCGCAGCAGCGTCGTCTTGCCAGAGCCCGAGGGCCCGAGCAATGCCACCAGTTCACCTGCCGGGATGTCGAGGTTGAGGTGGTCGCAGACGACCGTCTTGCCGAAGGCCTTCTGCAGGTTCCTGACTTCAATGCTCATGGGTGCTTTCTCACTCGTCGGCCTGGTGCTTGCCGCGCATCTGGTGCTTCACGCGCTGCTCCACCGCGTACTTCAGCACCAGGGTCACCAGCGCCAGCAGCGCCAGCAGCGAGGCCACGGCAAAGGCCGCCGCGAACTGGTACTCGTTGTAGACGATCTCGATGTGCAGCGGCATCGTGTTGGTCTGGCCGCGGATGTGGCCAGAGACCACGCTGACGGCGCCGAACTCACCCATGGCGCGGGCGTTGCACAGGATCACGCCGTAGAGCAGCGCCCACTTCACGTTGGGCAGCGTCACGCGCCAGAACATCTGCCAGCCGCTGGCACCCAGCACGCGCGCCGCCTCTTCCTGCTCGATGCCCTGGGCCTGCATCAGCGGGATGAGCTCGCGTGCCACGAAGGGGAAGGTCACGAACACCGTGGCCAGCACGATGCCCGGCACCGCGAAGATGACCTTCAGGTCGTTGTCCTGCAGCCAGTGGCCGAACCAGCCCTGCAGCCCGAACACCAGCACGTAGATCAGGCCGGCGATCACGGGGCTGACGGAGAAGGGCAGGTCGATCAGCGTGAGCAGGACGTTCTTCCCGCGGAACTCGAACTTCGCGATCGCCCACGCGGCGGCCACGCCGAACACCAGGTTCAGCGGCACGCTGATCACCGCCGCCAGCAGGGTGAGCTTGATCGCACTGAGCGCATCGGGCTCGGTGATGGCGGCGAGGTAGACGTCCCAACCCTTCTTCAGCGCCTCGTAGAACACCGTGGCCAGCGGCACGAAGAGGAAGAGCGTCATGAACGCCAGCGCCAGCGTGATGAGCAGCACGCGCACCCAGGGCGCTTCGGCGGTGGCGCTGCGCAACGCGCGAGGAGGATGCGGACGATCAAGCTTCCCCTCACGGATCCGGCTCTGCCGGTCCGTCGAGGGACGGCCCCCTTGGGGGGTAGCGAGCGCCAGCGAGCTTGGGGGCTCCACATTCATGCCAAACCACCCTGGCGCTTGCGCGCCCAGCTTTGCAGCAGGTTGATCAACAGCAGCAATGCAAACGCCGCCACCAGCATCACCACCGCAATGGCGGTGGCACCGGCGTAGTCGTACTGCTCCAGCTTGGTGATGATGAGCAGCGGCGTGATCTCACTGACCATGGGCATGTTGCCGGCGATGAAGATGACGCTGCCGTACTCGCCCAGGGCGCGCGCGAAGGCCAGCGCAAAACCCGTCAGCAGGGCCGGCATCACGATGGGAAAGATCACGTGGCGGAAGGTCAGCCAGCGGCTCGCGCCCAGCGTGGCGGCGGCTTCTTCCAGTTCGCGGTTCACGTCTTCCAGCACCGGCTGCACCGTGCGCACCACGAAGGGCAGGCCGATGAAGACCAGCGCCACCCACACGCCCAGCGGCGTGAAGCTCACCTTGAAGGGCAGCCACTGGCCGATGAGGCCGTTGCCGGCATACAGCGCGGTCAGTGCAATGCCGGCCACGGCGGTGGGCAGCGCGAAAGGCAGGTCGACCAGCGCATCCACCACGCGCTTGAACGGAAACTCGTAACGCACCAGCACCCAGGCCACGATGAGCCCGAACACCGCGTTCAGCAGCGCCGCCAGGAAGCTGGCGCCGAAGGTGAGCCGGTAGCTGGCCAGCACGCGCGGCGTGGTGGTGGCATCCAGGAACTGCTGCCAGGTCAGCGTGAAGGTCTTGAGGAAGGCCGCCGAGAGCGGAATCAGCACGATGAGGCTGATGTAGAGCAGCGCGAAACCGAGCGCCAGGTCGAAACCCGGCAGCACGCTGTGGCGCTTTAGCAGTGTCCGGCGCAGGAACATGGCAGACCTGCGTGCCTCAGCGGGGCTTGGCCGCGGCGATGATCTGGTCGTACAGCGCGCCGTCGTTGAAGTGGTCCTTCTGCGCCTGGCTCCAGCCCCCGAAGACCTCGTCCACCGTGAAGGTGTTGAGCTTGGGGAAGCTCTTGGCGAACTTCGCCAGCACCTGCGGCGAACGCGGGCGCAGCGCGAACTGTGCAGCGATGGTCTGGCCGGTTTCGGTGTACAGGTACTGCAGGTAGGCCTCGGCCAGCTTGCGCGTGCCCTTCTTGTCGACCACCTTGTCGACCACGCTCACGGGGTTCTCGGCCAGGATGGTGCGGCTGGGGTAGACGACTTCGAAGTGGTCGCCGAACTCGCGCACGATCAGCGGCACCTCGCTCTCGAAGGTGACCAGCGCGTCGCCCAGCTGCCGCTGCGCGAAGGTGGTGGTGGCACCGCGGCCCCCGCCGTCGAGCACCGGCACGTTGGCGAAGATGCGCGTCACCAGCGCCCGCGCAGCCTCGGGCCCGGCGCCGCCCTTCACGGCCGCACCCCACGCCGCCAGGTAGGTATAGCGGCCGTTGCCGCTGGTCTTGGGGTTGGGGATGATCACGCCCAGGCCGGCTCGGCCGAGGTCGCTCCAGTCACGGATGTTCTTCGGGTTGCCCTTGCGCACGAGGATCACGCTGACGCTCGTGGTGGGCGAGGCGTTGTTCGGCAGGCGCTGCGCCCAGTTCGCCGGCACCAGGCCCCCGCGCGTGTGCAGGATGTCGATGTCGTTGTGCTGGTTCATCGTGATGACATCGGCTTCCAGCCCGTCGGCCACGCTGCGCGCCTGGCGGCTGCTGCCGCCGTGGCTCTGGTTCAGCGTGACCTTCTGGCCGGTGGTCTTGAGCCAGTGCGCGGCGAAGACCTCGTTGTAGGCCTTGTAGAACTCGCGGCTCACGTCGTAGCTGACGTTCAGCAGCGTCTGCGGCGCGGGGGCCTGGGCCCAGGCGACAGGGGCGGTGGCCGACAGCAGCAGGGCGGCGGCAGACAGCAGAAGGCGACGGGAAGGCACGGGCGGGGTCCAGGCTTGCGGTGGCGAGAGGCCGCGACTCTAGGCAGGCTGGGTGCTGCTTCCAACGAAGGAGATCGGCTTAGCTCATGCGGAAATCGAATGAGCAGGCGCTGCCTCTGCAGCTGACCTGGCTGCAAGTGCTGATGGAACTGACCGGGCGGGTTCCGAGGGGTGAGGCGCGATGCCAGAAAGGTCTTCTGGGCTCGCGCCCCAGCCTGCTACGCAAGCGCTGGCCGCTTTGCAGCAGCACCATTTCGTGGTTCAACGCATGCTGTCGACCCATTCGCGCCCGCCAGGCTCTTTCAAAGCCGCCCGACGCTCGGCTGTGCCTCGCCCGGACTTGAGAACAGCGAATCGGCAGTTTGTGACCACTGGGATGCCGCCTCGCTGGTGCACCACTTCCAAATGCCTGGTGTATGCCGTAGGGCGCCACGTGCAGACCAACGAAGGCATCTCGGTTCGCTAAGGGGCCGTCCTGAGCGCCACGGGATCAGTACTGTCGGCGCAGTTTACACGCCCCTCCTTGCGTCCCACTGTAGAACCTCTAAACCACTGTCACTATTCAGTTTCTGTGGGCTGGCATGTTTTGTGATTTCCCCGGCGCATCGGGAGACTACGTAAAAAGCGCTTTGAACCTTTGCCCCCAAAACCCCTGAGTCTGGAACCTTATGAAGCCCTTCACCCAAGCATTGCTGGCAACTCTCTTGCTCGCTGCAGGTCCGTCCTACGCAACTCCCATCACGACGGCCGGCGACCCGGCTCTAGCAGGGTCAACACTCGTCAACTTCACGGGCATCACAGGGGGGCCCTACTCGAGCCTGACGATCGGTGCGCTCACCATCACGGGCGGCTTCACCATTGATTCATCAGGCAATTGCGTTTACTCAGGGAATAGCGCGCCTTGCCTGATCAACGCTGGAGGCGCCCTGACGTTCACGTTTTCGAATCCTATGACGGCATTTGGGTTGCAGATTGGCGCTACAAACTTCAGCCAGAACCTGACTGCCTACAACGCCTTCAACGGGGTGATCGAGACCGTCGTTGTCCCGAACCAGGTCAGCACCATGCCCTTCCCATACAGCGCCTTCTACGGCATCAATGCTGGTTCAGCGTCGATCCAGAGGTTCACGCTGCAAGCGAACTCCGGCGACTACTGGTCCATCGACAACATTCGCTTCACAGCCGGCGCGACGAGCGTGCCGGAACCTGCATCCCTGGCCCTTGTGGGAGTTGCACTGCTGGGTTTGGGCTGGAGCCGGCGCAAGCAAGCCTGAAGTCCACCAGCGGGCTTTGGGCCACGATGGTGTTGATGGCACTGTCTGCAGCCCCGCGTTGGTGCAGGCGTCGCAGCGCGATCGTCGGCGCCAAGGCGCCAGAGCAACTGCTTCAGCGCCCCGCGGCAGCCAGCCAATCCGCCTTCAATCGAGCAACCGCAGCTGCCGCTGACGCTCGACCATCTCGGCCTCGGGCAGCCCCGCCGCATCGGCGAACTGCGGCCACTGGCGCAAGGCGCTGCGCACCTGCTCGACAACGCCCCGGGCGGTGCCGATCTTGAAGCGGTCGGCCTCGGCCAGCAGGTCGGCCACCGTGATGCCCTTGAACCTGCCGTTCACCGACATCAGGTGCTGGTTCGTCCACTCGCCCCGCGGGTTGTGGGCGAAGGTGATGTCGTAGGCCGGCGCCAGCGCCCAGGTGCTGCTGCCTTCGCGCAGCAGGAAAGAGAAGTTCTTCGTGTGGTCGTCGCAGTTGCGGCCCATCACGTTGAACACCATGCGCCTGAAGGCCTCTTCCATCTGCTCATACGGCAGCTGCAGCCGCGCCATGGTGGAGAACAGCTGCGAATAGGCGTTGGTGCCTTTCTTCTTGTAGTCGAGGTGCGCCATGGCGCACAGCGTCTGCATGTGGTGGCGGCCGCGCGGGCCTTCGCGGTCGAAGCGCCGTGTCATGAAATGGGCGCGGCCGTTTTCCTGCAGCAGCCGGCAGTCGCTCATCGCGATGCCCGCAGCACGCGCCATCAGGTGGTAGGCGTACTCCACGCGGCCGTAGTGCTGCGAGGCGCCGAGTTCCTGGTCGGCCCCCATGCCGTCGAACTTCAGCAGCCAGTGCTCGAAGCCGGGCGGCGCATCCAGCTGGCCCGTGCGTATCTCGTCGGTTTGCGGGTTCCAGGCGATCACGGCCTTGGCGCGCGCGCCGCCGGCCGAGGTGCCCACCTCGATGATGCTGCGCAGTGCGGCGCTGGTGTGGTCGTCGTCGTCCATCAGGCCCTGCACGGCCTGGCGCGCCTGCGCCACCAGCGTGCCCAGCTCGATGGCCGAGGGCAGCCGCGTGGCCGGGCCGCGTGCGGGCTTGAACACGAGCGCGCCCATCGCGCGCGGGCCCATGTAGGCCAGGCGGTCCAGCGGCGTGACGTCGGCGGCGGCCACGCCGCGGTCGGCCATGTAGCGGTTGATCAGCGCGTTGCCGAAGTCGTCGGGCAGCGCGTCGCTCAGCAGCGCGGGCAGGCGCTTGTAGGTGGCCTCGGGCAGCTCGGTGAAGAGGTAGCCATCTTCGGCCAGCGGCATCTGCAGCGGCGCGGGCTCGATGCCGCCGCGCACGAACTCGGGCGTGTAGTTGAAGACGTAGTAGCCGTAGGCCGGATCCAGCGTCACCGAGCCGATGTGCGCGCCCCAGAGATGCACCTCGACGACGTCGGCATGCCTGAAGCCGCGTGCCGGGCGTGGCGTGCGGGCCGTGCCGCTGCTGGCGGGGCTAGGCCGCTTCGTCGCCATGGCGGGGGCTGCTGGTGGACGGGGTGGCCGGCGGGGTGGCGGCAGCTTGCAGGCGGCGCTGGGCCGCCTTGGCCTTCACGGCAGGGCTGGTGGCGCGCTGGCGCGTGGCGGCGCGGCGCGTGAGCGTCAGCGCATTGACGGTGGGCACGGGCGCCACGGTCTCCAGCCACGCCTCACGCCCCAAAGCACGCACCACGCTCAGCAGCGTCTTCACGGTGGAGCCACTGCCGCCCTCCAGGTTGCGCAGCGCACGCACGCTCACCCCGGCGCGGGCCGCGAGCGTCTTCTGGTCCTGGTTTTTGTTGAGGCGCAGCCGCTTGAGCTGCTCGCCGAGGCTGAACTCGAGTTCTTCGAGCGTCGGATGGGTGATCATTCGCCAAGACCCTCTTTACGTCTTCACAAGCGCCCTGAATACGCTCTTTAATCAACTTTGAGCGCATCGAACGCCCTTTTTCTGCCTATAAAAAGATTATAGACAGATCACCAAAGTGTCAGCCAAACGCCTTCTCATGCCTCTTAACCAAAAAGGCGGTCTCAAGCAACCTTCTTCTGCCGTTTGCTGACTTCCAAAACACTCGGGGCCACGAAGGCAGGGTGAAGGCCCAGAATGCCCGGCGCATGCCGACCACCCCCACCACCGTTCTCATCGTCGGCGCCGGCTTCAGCGGCACGGCCACCGCGGTGCAGCTGTTGCGCGGCGCACGGGCACCGCTGCAGGTGCTGCTGCTCAACGAATCGGGCCGCATGGCGCGCGGCCTGGCCTACGGCACCGACAGCCTCGACCACGTGCTCAACGTACCCGCCGGCAACATGAGCGCGCTGGCCGACGACCCCGAGAACTTCCTGCGCTACGGCCGCTGGGTGGATGCCCGCTGGCACGCCGGCTCCTTCGTGCCGCGGCGGCTGTACGGGGCTTACCTCGAATCGCTGCTGGCCGCGGCCGAGAGCACAGCCGGGCCGCAGGGTGCGCGGCTGCAGCGCCTGGTGGGGCGGGCGCTGCGTGTGCTGCCGCCCGGCCTGGCTGCCGACGCAACCCGCGCCCGGGTGCTGCTGGAAGACGGCCGCGAACTGCCGGCCGACCACGTGGTGCTGGCCTTCGGCCACGTGGCGCCCGAGCACCCGCTCACCGAAGCGCAGCGCGCTGTGCTGGGCACGGCCTACACCGCCGACCCCTGGCGCCAGGCGATCAGCGAGCGCGTGCAGCCTGCGGACCGCGTGCTGCTCGTTGGCGCCGGCCTCACGGCGCTGGACATGCTGGTCTCGCTGGACCGCGCCGGCCACCGCGGCCCGGTGCACATGCTCTCGCGCCGCGGCCTGGCGCCGCAGCCGCACCGTGATCAAGACACCGCCCGCGGCCGCCCCGCCGGCCCCGATGCGCAGGCCGTGCACGCCCTCTTGCAAGGCATGGGCACGAACCTGCGAAGCCAGTTGCGCGCACTGCGCGAAGCGGTGGCAACTGCCGTGGCCGCAGGCGGCGACTGGCGAGACTGGATCGCCGCGCTGCGCCCGCACACGCGCGCCTGGTGGCAAGCCCTTGACGAAGCCGAGCGGCGCCGCTTCCTGCGCCACCTGCAGCCGCACTGGGACACCCTGCGCCACCGCTGCGCGCCCGCGGCCCACGCGGTGTTCGAACGCTGGCGCCGCGAAGGTCGGCTCACCGTTGAGGCCGGGCGCATCCACGGGCTGCAGGCCGCGCCCACTGGCGGCTACACGCTCGCGCTGCGGCCGCGCGGCAGCACGGCGCTGCGCGAGCGCAGCATCGATCACGTCGTCAATTGCACTTCGCCTTCGGGGCGCTTGACCCGCAGCCCTTCGGCGCTGGTGGCAGCGCTGCTGGCCGAGGGCCTGGTGCAGCCCGATGCACTGGAACTCGGCCTGCAAGTGCACGACGACGGCCGCGTCATCGGCCGCAACGGCACGGCGGCCGACTGGCTGCACTACGTGGGCCCGCTGCTGAAGGCGCGCGACTGGGAAGCCACGGCCATCCCCGAGTTGCGGCAGCACGCGGCGGCGCTGGCGCAAAGGCTGCTGCAGCAGACCCAGGTCTGAGAGCGCACGAGGCGGCCAAGCCCCCAAAAGAGGGAACGCGGGGGGCCCTCCGAGGGGGCTCCTGTAAGACCTGACAGTCGATTTCCAGGTCCTGCCTGCGCCACCCTTCGATGGCCAGCAGCTGCAGAAGGCTGCGCCAACGGGAGGAAGGCGATGGGCTTTGGGACGGGGGATCGCGCAGACAGCGCACGCAGCACGAACCGCAACCGAACTGCAGCCTTCTGGGCCGCGGTGCTTGCCGGGCTCCTCTGCAGCTTGCAGTGGCCCACGTCGGCGTTCGCCCAGGGCGAAACGTCGATGTACAGCGAACAGCACCGCAAGGTGCGCGGCAGCAGCAATGTCGATGCCTTGGGTCCGAACCTGTTCGGAGACCAGGTCTCCCTGTACAGCGGCCGCATCGAATTCGTGCAGCAGGACCTGGACATTCCGGGCAACAACACATTGCCGGTCGGCATCGCGCGGCGCCTGACATCCGGCCGCGACCTGATCAACAACGCAGGGATGTTCGGCGACTGGGATCTGGAGATCCCTCGGCTGCAAGGGATCTTCGCCGTTGGAAGCCGGAACTTCGGTTGGGCTGTGGGTGACTACGCGCCTGACTACTACAAGCGATGCAGCCAGTTCAGCGCACCTCCCGTCGGTCGCGCCATGATTTCGACGGGCCTGGTTTGGGAGCCCGACGAATACTGGTTCGGCACCAACCTCTACATGCCGGGGCAGGGCTCGCAACCCCTCCTGCAGCGCGCGCCCGGCAACACCTTGCAGCCCAGCACGGGCAGCTACCCGCTGGTCACGAAGAGCGGGTGGCAGATCCAGTGCCTGGGTTCGATCTCCAACAACCAGGGCGCAGGCCACATCCAGGGCGAAGCCTTCTCGGCCTTGGCGCCCGATGGCACCCGGTGGCGCTTCGACCATCTGGTTCAACGGCGCACCACCACACTCACCAAACCTTCGAGCTCTGGCGGGGCCGGCGGTGCCGGTGGGGCATCGGCACCTGGCTCCGACTCCACGGGCGGCACCCGAACCGAACGCGACGGGCGGGTGCCCATCTTCGAGCCCATGGTGACCATGGGCCACCGCCTCGAGAGGGCCGAGTTCTGGATGCTGCCTACCCAGGCAGTAGACCGCTTCGGCAACACGCTGACCTTCAGCTATGACCCAGCCAACCCTTGGCGCCTTCTTGCGGTGACCAGCAGCGACGGCCGCACCCTCTCGTTCACACACGACGGCACGAGCCAACGCATCCGCACGGTGTTTGACGGCACTCGAACCTGGACCTATGAGTACACCGGCTCGACGCTGAGTCGCGTGGTTCGCCCCGACAACAGCGCCTGGCAATTCATCAATGCCGACCCGTTCAAGAACGTCGGCGTCACCTATGCCGTCAACCCCGGCTGCGCCACAGCGGGTGAGCTGATCACCGCGCCTCAAACGGTGACCATGGTGCACCCCTCAGGGGCATCGGGCGCGTTCACGATCCAGTCGGTCCACCACGGGCGCACGGATGTCCCGCAGCGGTGCATCTACGCGGGCGGCACCTCGCGTGCTGCCACGCCCATCCACTTTGCCGACCGCTCCATCGTCAGCAAGACGCTCAGCGGCCCAGGCATGCCGACGGCCACCTGGGCTTACGCCTACAGCGCCCCGGCAGCCAGCTGGGCGCCCTGCGGCGCAGGCTGCAACCCGCGCAAGACCGTCAGCGTCACCGACCCAGCCGGCGTGGTGACACGCAGCACCTTCGGCACCCGGTTCGGCGTGGATGAGGGCCGGCTCCTCTTGGAGGAGACAGTGACAGCCACCGGCGCCGTCATGCGCTCGGTCGCAACACGGTATCGCTCGCCTGCAGCGGGGCCCTACCCGGACCCTGTGGGATACAGCGTGCAACTGGGCATGGACAACAACGAGGCCACGCGCCATGCCCCGGCGGACCAGCGCACCGTCTCGCAGCAAGGCAGCACGTTCATCTGGCAGGCCGACGCCTTCGATCAGCAAGCCCGTGCCACACAGGTCACGCGCAGCAGCAGCCTGGGGCACACGCGTACCGAGACCACGGCGTACCACGACCATCTCGGCCTGTGGGTGCTGGGGCAGGTGGCCAGCGTCACCACCCCATGGGGTCTTGTGCCTGAACAGCACGAGTACGACCCCGTCACGGCACTCCGCACGCGAAGCTACGCATTCGGCCTGCTGAAGCAGCGGCTCGATCATCACCCAGACGGCACGCTGCGCAGCAAAGCCGACGCCGTCAATCCGCCCACGGTGATGACGAACTACCACCGTGGTGTGCCGCGCAATGTCACCTACCCCGATGGGAGTTCAGAGCGTGCTGACGTCAACAACCTTGGGCTGGTGACAGCGGTCACCAATGCATTCGGCACGACCACGCACTACGGCTACGACGCCATAGGCCGCCTGGCCACCATCGTGTATCCGCCTGAATCAACGGGCGGCTATCACGCGACGCTGCAGACCTACGAGCAGGTGCAACACGACGAGTGGGGTCTGGCAGCCGGGCACTGGCGCCAGACGACCCAGACGGGCAACAACAAGACCGTCCGCTACTTCGACGGGATGTGGCGTGAGCGCCTGCGTTACCAGCAAGACACCACCAACCCGGCCGGCACCGGGCGGACGGTGGAGACGCGCTACGACGCCGACGGGCGCAAGGTCTTCGAGAGCTACCCGCAGCGCAGCCTCGCCAACGTGGACACCTACCGCCCGGGCCAGAGCTGGGAGCACGATGCCCTGGACCGCGTGACCGTGCAACGCCAGGACAGCGAGTTGGGCGTGCTGACCAGCACCACGGAGTATCTGAACAACTTCCAGAAGCGCGTCACCAACCCACGCGGCCACGCAACCACCTTCAGCTACCAGGTCTTCGACCAACCCTCCGAAGACAGCATCACCGGCATCGGCGCGCCCGAAGGCGTGAGCGTGTCCATCCCGCGGGATGCCTTCGGCAAGGCCCTGTCGATCACCCGCAGCGGCACCTGGGCCGGCAGCGGCGTGAGCGCCACGCGCAGCTACGTGTACGACGCCCATCAGCGGCTTTGCAAGACGGTGGAACCCGAGACCGGCGCCACCATTCAGGCCTACGACGTGGCCAGCAACATCGCCTGGCGGGCCAGCGGGCAAAGCGCCACGGGCACCGGCAGTTGTGACCAAGCGGCCGTGGGCGGCACCGCCAAGATCAGCTTCGGCTACGACGCCCTCAACCGCCTGACGAGCACCACCTTCGGCGACGGCCAGCCGGGCATCAGCCGCAGCTACACGCCCGATGGGTTGCTGCAGCAGACCGTCTCCAGCAGCTTCACATGGACTTACAGCTACAACAACCGGCGCTTGCTGACGCAAGAGGCGCTGTCGGTGCCGAACCAGACGCCTGGTGCCGGCTGGAACTTCTCGTACACCCATGACAGCCACGGCCACCTGCACACGCTGACAGACCCCTGGGGCCCGGTGACCTACGCCCCCAATGCGCTGGGCGAGCCCACGCAGGCGTCTGGCTATGTCGGCGGTGTGAGCTATCACCCCAACGGCGCGGTGGCTGGCTACACGCTGGCCACCGGCGTGGTGCGCAGCATCAGCCTCAACACCCGCGGCCTGCCCGCGCAGTGGCAGGACACTGGGGTCATGCATGACAGCTACACCTATGACGCCAACGGCAACGTCACCGGCATCCAGGACGTGCTGCAGGGGGTGAACACGCGCAGCATGGGCTACGACGGGCTGGACCGATTGACCACGGCGAACGGCCCCTGGGGCAGCGGGCAGTACCAGTACGACGCGCTGGACAACCTGACCTACAGCCAGCTGGGGGCGCGCAGCGTGAACCACAACATCGACCCAGCGACCAACCGGCTGACAAGCCTGTCGGGCAGCCAGAGCGTGTTGATGGGCTACGACGGTCAAGGCAATGTGACCCAGCGTGGCGCGCAGAGCTTCAGCTTTGACAAAGCCAACCGCCTGCGCACCGCCTGGGGCAAGGCCCACTACGACTACGACGGCCACGGGCGGCGCAGCTGGACCGTGAATGCAGACGGCAGCACGCAGCTCAACGCCTATACCGGGCTGGGTGCGGCCGGACAGCTGCGCTTCAGCAATCACAGCGTGCAGGGTGGCGTGCGCTATGTCTACCTGGGCAGCCAGCTGATCGCCGAACACAAGCAGGACGGCAGGGTCATCCACTTCCACACCGACGCCCTGGGCAGCCCAGTGGCCCGCACCAACGGGCCCCATGTGCTGCTGGACCGCACACGCTACGAACCCTATGGCGCGACCGTGGCAGGCAGCTTCAACCCGACGGGCATCGGGTTCACGGGGCATGTGAATGACGCGGATACTGGGCTGGTTTATATGCAGCAGCGGTATTACGATCCTCTGGCAGGAAGATTCCTGAGTGTTGATCCTGTGACAACCAACTCGTCCACCGGAAGCAGCTTCAACCGGTACAACTATGCCGAAAACAACCCATACAAGTTTGTCGATCCGGATGGACGAGCATCCTGCGCCGACAAAGACTGTAGAACCTCCACGATTGACTCGGAAATCAAACGTGCAGACGGCGGAACAACAAAGATCACCTTCGTCAATGACAATCCCAAAGGCGCGTCGACAAATCAGCCAATTTCCACAGACACTGCAAAAACTGTCGAGGCAGTAATCGCGAAAGCCAATGTCGACTCAATCAACATCAATAGCACGACAGGCGGTGACCACTCGAAAACTAGCGCCCACCACTCAGGCAGGGCAGTGGACATTAACAGAATAGATGGCAAGCAGGTTGGAGCGGACAACCCTGGCGGGGAAAGAGTGCAAAAGGCTGCACAGTCCGACAGGAATGTCCGTGAGAACTTCGGCCCGAGCATCATGGAAAAACGCTCAGACGCAGATAAAGGACCGGTTGCCGTAAACGATCCAAAGCTGACGGCAGCGCACAGAACTCACATACACATCTCGACTCAACCACGGCAATGAACAGATTTCTCCTAGTTGCCCTCGTCGGATTGCTAACCGCCGGCGCCGGCGCTGCGAATGCGCCTAAGCGAAAACCAAAGTACTCCATCGAGTCGATTCACTCACTGCCTCTTCAAGAAATGTGGGCACTGGGCGAGTCGCAGCGAGTGGAGATTGGGGGCTTGTTGGTCGTGGCACAAAAGCATGACAGTGAATACGGGTTGGAGCGGAGTGGCATGAGGTACTGCGGCCTCGTCGTGTTGGGATCAACGGATCTGGGAGCACGGCCAGTGGGCTTTCGCCTGCTGACCGAACAGGTGTGTACAAGCATGCTAGTCAAGCAGCTCCATCGGACTAGCTCGCGGGCGTTTTCGATTGAACTTGGATCTGCTGGAACCGTTGACGTGGAGATAACGACAACGAACGAGATATGGGTGGACGGGGTTATGCGCGGCGTTCTTTCGCCCTGAATGAGCCCGCCATTGAATGCTGGGCCCCCTTGAGCTACCTCTATCCTGAATCCATTTTCTGGCTCAACCAGATTAGGCATCCATCTGACGAATTTCAATTTTCATTGGTTGTACAGCCCATCGCGTCAGATATCGAAAATGCTGGCCAAACAGAGTCATACGCAAGATTTGCCTAAAGGCCATTGCGAACAACGGCAGATCAGGGCTGAATCATTTGGGGCGTTGAAGTTGAAACACCACGCATATACAACGTATCGCGCTATTGTTTACCGATTGCCTCAGGCAAATCCGCGATTCCGGGATTCCGGGATTCCTGGATTCCGGGATCCAGGATTCCGGGGTCAGGTCTCCCCTTTACCCCAATAACCAGCCATGAGCCGCCCCCTCCGCATCGAGTTCCCCGGCGCCGCCTACCACGTCACATCGCGGGGTGACCGACGCGAGCCTATCCATCGCGACGATGCCGACCGCCTGCTGCACCTGGACGTGCTGGCGACAGCGATGGACCGGTTCGACGCCGAGGTGCTGGCCTACTGCCAGATGGGCAACCACTATCACTTGGTGCTGTACACGCGCCAGGGCAACCTGTCGCGGTTGATGCAACTTCTGAACGGCGTCTACACCCAGGCCTTCAACCGCCGGCATGGCCTTGTCGGACATCTGTTCTAGGGGCGGTCAAAAGCGATCCTGGTTGACCGCGACGCCTACTTGCTGGCGCTGTGCCGGTATGTGGAGCGCAACCCGGTTGCGGCGGGCTTGGTGAAAGCGCCCGACGCTTGGCGCTGGTCCAGCTGCCAGGCGCACCTCGGTCAGGTGCCCACCCCGGGCTGGCTCGATAGCCATGGGCTGTACGGCCACCTGCTGGGCCAAGCTCGGCAAACACGGGCCCAACAGCGCCGAGCGCAGGCTGTTTATGCAGGCCTTGTCGGACAAAGCCAAACCGGCGACGAATCGTTCAGGGCGTCGGCGCTGCGGGGGCAGATCTACCTGGGCGATGGAGCATTCGCCGACCGCATGCGCGCGCAGGCCAGCTTCGAGCTTTGCCAGGCCAAGGCGGTGCCTCGGCTGCAGCGAAACGGCGCGAAGACCTGGGCCCAGTGCCTGGAACTCTGCAATGGCGACCGAAACAAGGCCCTGCTGCTGGCCTATCAGGAAGGCAGCTTCGCGGGAGGGAACACGGGAGGGCTGACCCTTGTCACCCCCTTTCAGCCCCTTTCCCCAGGGCCACCGGCATGTCCTCGCGCCATATCCCAACCAAGGCGCTACGCGATGAGCATCACCACCGTGTTCACGAACAACCGCTCGCAGGCCGTTCGTCTGCCCGCAGATGCACGCCTGCCCGAGGGCGTCAAAAAGGTGCAGGTGCGCGCACGCGGCATGGACCGCATCATCAGCCCCGTCGGTCACACCTGGGACAGCTTCTTCCTGGGCGGCCTCCAAGCATCAGCCGATTTCATGGCCGAGCGCGCCGCGCAGCATCAACCCGAGCGCGAAGGCTGCTGAGCCTGGGGTTGGCGATGCTGAAGCACCTGCTGGACGCCAACATCGACATCACGTCGTCAAAGGTCGGCCGGTCGAGGTGTTGGGCTTGACCTTGGTCTCCAACAACCTGGGTGAGTTCGAGCGTGTGCCCGGGCTCTTGTGCGAGAACTGGGTGGCCCAGCAACCCTGATCCTGGGTCGAGCGCGAAGAGCCACAGCGCTTCGCTACCATCCTCCTCACAAGCTGGTTCCAACCAGCAGGGAGAGGCGATGAGCGAGGTCCCCGACACCGGCCCCGAAACGCAGCCGAAGGCGGCAGCGCCCGCGCCTGAAGACCCGCCCGCGACGCCCCCCGCGCCGCCCTCCACCGCACCACGTGCCACAGCCGGCCAGCGCGCCGCTGCCTTCTTCGCCGCCCTGCTCGGCACCTGGTCAGCCCCACCCTGGCTGCGCTGGCTGATGACCACGCTGCACGGCCGCAGCACCCAACTCGCCGGCCACGTGCGCGCCCAGCCGTGCGCCAGTGCGGCACTGCTGATCGGCCTGCTGGCCGTGGCCGCTGCGGCCTACGCCGGCTACCGCTGGTGGCAAGCCCGGCCGCAGCCGGTGCAGGTGGACTTCAGCGTCACCAACCCGCCGCTCACCGACTTCGCCAACCAGGGCCTGCCGCAGGCGCTGGTGCTGCAGTTCGAACAATCGGTGGCGCCTTTGGAACTGGTGGGGAAGGCGATGGCCACGGCCGGTGCGGTCGCCGCCTCCGCACCCGGCTCTGCGCCGCCCGCCGCGCCGGGCGCGCAGGCCGCGCTGCCCACCCTGAGCCCCGCGCTCGCCGGCACCTGGCGCTGGGCCAGCGACCGTCAGCTCGAGTTCCGCCCGCAGGCCGATTGGCCCGTGGGCCAGCGCTTCCAGGTCACGCTGCCCACGCAGGCCATCGCGCCGCAGATCACTCTGGCGCGCCAGGCTTTCGAATTCGAAAGCGCGGCCTTCGTGCCGAAGTTGAAGGCGGCCAGCTTCCACCAAGACCCGCTGAACCCGGCGCTGAAGAAGGCCATCTTCGAGATCGGCTTCAGCCACCCCGTCAACGCCGCCGAATTCGAACGCCGGCTCGAATTGCGTTTGGCCGGCCAGTCCGAAGGCGTGCTGGGCGTGGGCCGCGAGAGCACGCGTTTCACCGTCAGCTACGACAAGCTCTACCTCCATGCCTACGTGCACTCGGTGCCGCTGCCCATCCCGAAAGAAGCCACCGCGCTGCAGCTCACGCTCGCCGCGGGCGCCACCGCACAGGCCGGCGGCACGCCCAGCGCGGCGGCGCTCAAAGGCAGCGTGCAGGTGCCGGGCCTCTACAGCTTGAACGTGGCTGCGCAAGGCATCTCCATCGTCACCAACGAGCAGTACGAGCCCGAGCAGGTGCTGACGCTGCAGACCTCGCAGCTGGTGCACGAGCGCGAGATGGCGCAGGCGCTCAGCGCCTGGGTGCTGCCGCTGCAGAACCCGGCCGTGCGCAAGGAAGAGCAGGGCGAAGAACCCTATGCCTGGGCCGACCCGGCCGAGGTGACGGAGCAGGTGCTCAAGCTCGCGACGAAACTGCCGCTGGCGCCCGTGCCGGCCGAGCAGGAACACACGCAGGCCCACGCCTTCAAGCTGCGCGCCGAGGTGGGCCGCACCGTCTACCTGCGCGTGGACGGCAAGCTCAAGAGTTTCGGCGGCTACCTGATGCGCGAGAACGCGCAGGCGCTGGTGGCCGTGCCGCCTTACCCGGCCGAGTTGCGCATCCTGAGCCAGGGCGCGCTGCTGCCGATGAGCGGCGAGAAGAAGGTGGCCGTGCTGGTGCGTGACTTGCCCGGCCTGCGCGTGGAATTGGCGCGTGTGCAGCCCTCGCAATTGCAGCACCTGGTCTCGCAATCGCAGGGCAGTTTTGCGAACCCCGAGTTCCTCGGCAGCTTCGGGCCCGACAACCTGAGTGAGCGTTTCGAGAAGCGCATCCCGCTGCCCGGGCTGGCGCGCGGCAAGCCGCATTACGAAGCGCTGGATCTCGCCGCTTATCTCGCCCCAGCCGGCGAGCCGCGGCGCGGCCTGTTCCTGCTGCAGGTGCAAGGCTACGACCCGGTGGCCGAAGCCCGTGCCGAACGCGAACGCCTGGCCGCGCTGGACCCCAACCGCCCGGTGCAGCCCGCGCCCGAGAGCAGCGAAGCCGAGCCCGAATACAACGAAAGCGGCGGCGAGGTCACCAACCCCACGCAGCTGCAGGAACGCCGCCTGCTGCTCGTCACCGATCTCGGCCTGCTGGTGAAGCAGTCGCTCGACGGCACGCGCGATGTCTACGTGCAGTCGCTCTTCAGCGGCGAGCCCGTGGCCGGCGTGACGGTGGACGTGGTGGCCAAGAACGGCAGCACCCTCTTCACGCAAACCACCGATGCCAGCGGCCGCGCGCGCTTCGAAAAGCTCGACGGACTGCAGCGCGAACGTGCGCCGCTGTTGCTGCTGGCACGCAAGGGCGGCGACATGAGCTTCATGCCGCTGAACCGCGGCGACCGCCAGCTCGACTTCTCGCGCTTCGATGTGGGCGGTGCGCTCAACGCGCGCTCGGCCGAACAGCTCAGCGCCTACCTGTTCTCCGACCGCGGCATCTACCGCCCCGGCGAGACCATGCAGATCGGCATGATCGTCAAGAACGCCGACTGGGCGCGCCCGCTGGCCGGCGTGCCGCTGGAAGCCGAGGTGCTGGACGCGCGCGGCCTGGCCGTCAAGCGCGAGCGCGTGCGCGTGGGCGCGGGGGGCTTCTTCGAGATCAGCCACACCACGCAGGAAAGCTCGCCCACCGGCACCTACGCCGTGAACCTGCACGTGATGAAGGACGGCCAGGCGCTGCGCCAGATCGGCAGCACCAGCGTGAAGGTGCAGGAGTTCCAACCCGACCGCATGAAAGTGTCGGCCCGCTTGCTGGGCGCCGGTGAAGCGGCCGTGCCTGCCGTGGGCGAAGGCTGGGTGCACCCGCGCGAGCTGCAGGCGCGCATCGAGGCGATGAACCTCTTCGGCACCGCGGCCGAAGGCAGGCGCGTGGCGGTGGCGCTCACGCTGAGCCCGGCCACCCCCAGCTTCCGCCAACACCCGGGTTACCAGTTCTTTGATCCGCAGCGTGCCAAAGAGGGCTTCAACGAAACCCTGCCCGACGGCCGCACCGACGCGCAAGGCCGCGCCAGCTTCGACCTGAAGCTCGCGCGCTACGCCCGCGCCACCTACCGCCTGGGCCTGCTGGCACAGGTGTTCGAGCCCGAGGGCGGGCGCAGCGTGGCGGCCGAGGCCGGCGTGCTGGTGTCGGAGCTGCCCTTCCTGGTGGGCGTGAAGCACGATGGCGACCTGGGCTACGTTTCGCGCGGCAGCACACGCATCAGCCGCTTGCTGGCCATCGCGCCCAACGGCAAGGCACTGGCGGCCGAGGGCCTGACGCTGCAGCGCGTGGAACGCAAGATGGTCTCGGTGCTCATGCGCCAGGCCAACGAGACCTACCGCTACGAATCGCGCCGCAAGGACACGCTGGTGGAAGAAAAGCGCGTGGCGCTGCCCGCCGCCGGCCTGGCGCTGGCGCTGGACACGCGCACACCCGGCAACTACAGCTACGTGCTGCGCGACGCCGCAGGCCTGGAGCTCAACCGCATCGACTACAGCGTGGCAGGGCAGGGCAATGTCTCGCGTTCGCTGGAGCGCAACGCCGAGTTGCAGATCACGCTGAACAAGAAGGACTACCAGCCGGGTGAGGAGATCGAGCTCAGCATCCGCGCGCCTTACGTGGGCGCCGGGCTCATCACCATCGAGCGCGACAAGGTCTACGCGCAGACCTGGTTCAAGAGCAGCACCACGGCCTCGGTGCAGAAGATCCGCGTGCCGAAAGACTTTGAAGGCAACGGCTACGTGAACGTGCAGTTCCTGCGCGACCCCACGTCCGACGAGATCTTCATGAGCCCGCTCAGCTACGGCGTGGTGCCCTTCGCCACCAGCCTGGCGCCGCGCACGCTGGCGCTGCAGCTGCAGGCGCCGGCCCTCGGCAAACCCGGGCAGGTGATGAAGTTCCGCCTGGCCAGCAACAAGCCGGCGCGTGCCGTGGTGTTCGCGGTGGACGAAGGCATCCTGCAGGTGGCGCGCTACCAGACGGCCGACCCGCTGGGCTTCTTCTTCCAGAAACGCGCGCTGGAAGTGCGCAGCGCGCAGATCCTCGACCTGCTGCTGCCCGAGTTCAAGCGCCTGATGGCGGCCGCCGCACCCGGCGGTGACGAGGCCGGCGGCAACGCGCGTTTCCTCAACCCCTTCAAGCGCCGCGGCGAGGCGCCGGCGGTGTACTGGTCGGGCATCGTCGACGTGCAGGGCGAGCGCGAGTTCAGCTACACCGTGCCCGAGCACTTCAACGGCGCGATGCGCGTGATGGCCGTGGCCGTGAACGACGGCGCCGTGGGCGTGGCGCAAGCACAGGCGCTGGTGCGCGGCGACTTCGTGCTCTCGCCCAACCTGCCGCTGGCGGTGGCGCCGGGCGATGTGTTCGAGGTCTCGGTGGGCGTGGCCAACAACGTGGCGAATTCAGGGGCTGATGCGCCGGTGCAATTGACGCTGAAAGCCGCGCCCACTTTCGAGGTGCAAGGCCCGGCCACGCAAACGCTGAAGATCGGCGCCGGCCGCGAAGGTGTGGCCCGCTACCGGCTGAAGGTGAAAGACGCCGCCAGCGCCACGCTGGGCTCGGCCACGCTGCAGTTCACCAGCAGCCTGGGGTCCAACGCGGCGATCAACAGCACAAGGCGGATGGACGTGAGCGTGCGCCCGGCCACGCCGCGCGCCACCACGCTGGCCTTGGGCCACTTCAAGAACCGCACCGAGGTGCCCACGCCGCGCGATCTGGTGCCCGAGTTCCGCCGCCAGGAGCTGGCCGTCTCGGTGCTGCCGCTGGCCGTGGCGCCGGGGCTGATGCGTTATCTCGACGAGTTCGAGCACGCCTGCACCGAACAGCTGGTGAGCCGCGCGCTGCCGGCGCTGGTGCTGGCGCGCCGGCCCGAGTTCTCGGCCGAGCGCACGCCCGCCGCTGCTGCGCGCACGCTGGAAAGCACGCTGCGCACCTTGCGCACGCGGCAGAACGCGCAGGGCGGTTTCGGGCTCTGGGGCGCTTCGGTGCAGGCCGACGAGTTCGTCTCGGTCTACGCGCTGCACCTGATGCTGGAAGCGCGTGAACTGGAGGTGCCCGGCGCCACCGTGCCGGCCGATCTGCTGCAGCAAGGCCTGCGCTACCTGCAGCAGCTGGCCGCCAGCCCGCCGGCCAACCTGGCCGCGGCGCGCCACCGCGCCTATGCCCTGTACCTACTGACGCGCCAGGGCGCCATCAGCACGCCGCAGCTGGCCAGCCTGCGCCAGGTGCTGGACGAGAAGCACGCCGCCACGTGGAAGCAGGATTCCACCGCCGCCTTCATGGCCGCCACCTACCAGCTGCTGAAACAAGAGCGCGCCGCGGCCGAGCTCATCACGCCGCTGGTGCAGCGTTTCGAGGCCGGCCCGGCGAAGCAGGCCTATGCCGACTACACCGACCCCAGCATCGCCGGCGGCCAGCTGCTCTACCTGCTGGCGCGCCATTTCCCGGCGCGGCTGAAGACGCTGGCACCGGAGGCGCTGCAGCGTCACGTGGTGCCTATGGGCAGCAGCGGCATGAACACGCTCTCGGCCGCGTGGACGGTGCTCGCTTTCGAAGGCATGGCGCGGCAGCTCGGGCCGCAGGCCGAAGGCCAGTTAAGCGCCGCGCAGGTCAATGCCCAGGGCCAGGCCACGCCGCTGAAGCTGCCGGCCAACCTGCTGCCGCGTGTGGCTTTCGACGGCGGCACCGTGAAGCTGCTGCTGGCGAACGCGGGTGATGCGGTGGGCTGGTACGCCGTCACGCAAAGCGGCTTCGACCGCGTGCCGCCCACCGCGGTGCTGAAGTCGGGGCTGGAGGTGCTGCGCGAGTACGTGGGCGCCGATGGCAAACCAGCCACCACGGTGAAGGTGGGCGACGAGCTCACCGTGCGCCTGAGCCTGCGCGCGCTGGCTTTGGACGGGCAGGGCAGCGGCGCAGCGCAGGTGGGGGCCGTGGCGCTGACCGACCTGCTGCCCGGCGGCTTCGAGCCCGTGCAGCAGCGCAACGAAACCGGCGGCAGCAGCACGGTCACCGGCCCGGCGCTGGCGCATGCCGAGGTGCGCGAAGACCGCGTCGTGGTCTACGCCTCGGCCAGCAACCAGGTGCAGACCTACACCTACCGCATCCGCGCCACCAACGCGGGCGAGTTCACGGTGCCGCCGGCCTCTGCGCAAGGCCTGTACGAAACGCAGCGCCAGGCGCGTTCGCTGGCCGGCAAGGTGACGGTGGGTGCGCCTTGATGCGGGTTTGATCGCGCGGCTGCGGACCCTGCCGCGGCCCGGGCCGCGCGCGCGCCGCGTGCTGGCGGTGCTGGCCTTGTTGGCGCTGGCCCTGCTGCTGCTGCGCGCCTGGCCGCACCCGCCGCTGCGCGAGCACGCCAGCACCTCGCGCGCCTTTTACAGCAGCGATGGCGCGCTGCTGCGCCTGACGCTGGCACACGACGAGCAGTACCGCGTGTGGACGCCGCTGGCGCAGATCGACCCGAAGCTGGTGCAGGCCGTGCTGCTCTACGAAGACCGCTGGTTCCACCAGCACCCCGGCTTCAACCCCGTGAGCCTGGTGCGCGCGGCCTGGGGCACCTGGCACGGGCCTGTGCGCCGCGGCGGCAGCACGCTCACCATGCAGCTGGCGCGGCGCCTCTATGGCCTGGACACACGCACCCCCGCCGGCAAGCTGCAGCAGGTGGCCGCGGCCACTTGGCTGGAACTGCGCCACGGCAAGGCCGAAATCCTGGAGGCCTACCTCAACCTCGCGCCCTACGGCGGCAACATCGAAGGCGTGGGCGCAGCCAGCCTCGTCTACTTCGGCAAGCGCGCGCAGCACCTGCTGCTGCCCGAGGCCTTGGCGCTGGCCGTCATCCCGCAGAACCCGAACCGGCGCGGCAGTTTGGGTGCAGGGCAGGGCGACAGCACCGCCCCGCCCTGGCCGCAAGCCCTGGCCGCCGCACGCGCGCGCTTGTGGGCCACCTGGCAACAACGGCATCCCGCGGCCGCCCACAGCGCCGATGCCGCCGCGATGGCACTGCCCCTCGTGCTGCGCAGCCCGCGCCAATTGCCTTTTGCCGCGCCGCATGCGGTGCAGACGCTGATGCAGCAGCGCGTCACCGCCCCCGAGACCACGCTCACGCTGCACGGCCCCACGCAGGCGGTGCTGGAGCGTGCGATCGCGCAGTTCATCCAGACCCGCCGCGGCCTGGGCGTGAGCAATGCCGCGGCGCTGCTGGTCGACACCGAAACGCGCGCCGTGCGCGCCTGGGTGGGCTCGGCCGACTGGCACGACGCGGCCATCGACGGCCAGGTCAACGCCACCACCGCCAAACGCTCGCCGGGCTCCACGCTCAAGCCCTTCCTCTACGCGCTGGGGCTCGACCAAGGCCTGCTGCACCCGCACACCGTGCTGAAGGACGCGCCCTCGGCCTTCGGCACCTACCACCCCGAGAACTTCGACGGGCGGTTCGAAGGGCCCATCACCGCGCAAGACGCGCTGGTGCGCAGCCGCAACGTGCCGGCGGTGGCCGTTTCTGCGCGGCTGCAGCAGCCCACGCTGCACGGCTTCTTGAAAGCCGCCGGCGTCGCGCGGCTGGCGAGCGAGCAGCACTACGGCCTGGCGCTCACCCTGGGCGGCGGTGAGGTCACCATGGAAGAGCTGGCGCAGCTCTACCTGCTGCTGGCGCGCGGCGGCCAGCACCCAGGGCACCCGGCGCTGCGCACGCTGGCCTCAGACGACACCAGCGCCACCCCGCGCCGCCTGCTCAGCCCCGAGGCCGCGTGGATCACGCTGCAGATGCTGGCGCGCAACCCGCGGCCCGACACCGGCCAGCCCGCCTTCCCGCCCGTGGCCTGGAAGACAGGCACCTCCTGGGGCTTTCGTGATGCGTGGACGGCCGGGGTCTTCGGCCGCCAGGTGCTGGTGGTGTGGGTGGGGCATTTCGACGGCCGCAGCAACGCGGCCTTCGTGGGCGTGCAGACGGCGGCGCCGCTGTTTTTCCAGATCGTCGACAGCCTGCGCCACCAGGGCCTGGCGCCGCCCGCGAGCGCCGAGCCGCGCGGCCTGAACCTCGCGCAGGTGCAGGTGTGCAAGGCCAGCGGCGAGCTGCCCAACGAGGCCTGCCCCGAGCGCGTGCCCACCTGGTTCATCCCCGGCGTCTCGCCCATCCGCGTGAGCACGCTGCACCGCGCGCTCTGGGTGCACCGGCCGAGCGGGCGCGCCGTCTGTGGCCCCGGGCCGGGCGTGGAGCGCGAGGTCTACGAGCACTGGGGCCCCGACATGCTGCAGCTCTTCGCGCAGGCCGGCATGCCGCGCCGCATGCCGCCCGCGCCGCCGCGCTGCGGCAGCACGGCCACGGGGCGCGACCTGGGCGAGAGCGCCGGCAGCGGCGCCGCCTTGCCGAGTGATGAAGGGCCGCAGATCGCTTCGCCCTTGCAAGGCGCACGCTACGTGCTGCGCCTGGGTCGCGCCGAAGAAGCGGGCTTGAGCCTGCGTGCGCACACGCGGCGCGAAGGCGCGCTGTTCTGGTTTGCCGACGAGGCTTTTCTTGGCCGCAGCACACCGGGCCAAGACCTGCGCTGGCGCCCGCCCGGCGCCGGCCGCTACACGCTGGCCGCGGTGGACAGCGAAGGCGCCAGCAGCACACGCGAGGTGCTGGTCGAGTTCGCGCCCTGAAAACAAAAACGCACCGTAGCGGCTGCCACGGTGCGTTCCTGGAAGGGCGATCTTTGCGCCCTGGTGGCGGCCTGATCTGGCAGGCCTGCTCCCTGAGATGGTGCCTGGCTGGGCGTGTGACCGGCGGATGACCTACCGGGTTTTCACACGCCTGCGTCAGCCAAAGAACCAGCTGAAAAACGTCAGCCATCCCCCGGTGGTGGGGAAGCTGCCGGATTCGCTGCCGTAGGTGTCCTGCATGGTGTTGCTCCAACTGGCCTCTCGGTCAAAAGTGACCTTGAGGGCATTGAAGCAAGCGGCCTCTGGCGACGTAAGCTACTTGGGCTTGTAGCTTGACACCGGGCCAGCGGCAGTGCTACGTCAAATCAAACGCAGCGAAATGGCCTTGAGCACCGCCATGTGCTTGCCCGCCACGCCCAGCTTGCGGCAGGCGTTGCGCAGGTGGAAGTTCACCGAGTGCTCCGAGAGGCCGAGGATCTGCCCGACGGCCCATGAAGACTTGCCGTCGCGCGTCCACTGCAGCACTTCGCGCTCGCGCGGGCTCAGCTTTTCCAGCGGCTCGGCGGGTGCTTCGGGCTCGACCAGCACGCGGTTCGCAGTCTCCTGCGCATAGACAGCCAGCAGCTGCAGATCGGCCACCATGCGCGTGAGCTGTGCATCGTCGGTGGGCAGCGGCTCGGGGCGGTCCACCCCCAGCAGGAAGTGCCGCCCGCCGGGCAGGTGCAGCGCCATCGCGATGCCGGTGCGGTAGCCCCAAGGCGCCTGGCTCTCCCACAGGTCGGCCGCATCTTCCTCGACGTAGAGGCTCTGGTCGTAGCTGAAGGGCACATGCCAGCTCTTCAGGCGCTTGTGCACCGGGTCACGGTCGACGCGCTCCATGCTGCGCGAGGCATCGATGAAACCCTGCGGCACGTTGCCCACCACCTCGAAGGTGGCGCTGCGGCCCGGCCGCTCGATGGCCAGCGCGGCCGTGACGATGCCGAAGTCCATCGCCTGCGCGAAGCGGATCAGGCGGCTCTCGAACGTGGCGCGGTCGGCCGACTCGCGCACGTCCATGTAGTCCTGCTGCCTCATGGGCCGGCGGCCCTGACGCGGGCCGCCACCAAGGTTTGTAGGTTGCGGACGTCCGACCCACTGCGCACGATCAACCCCCTGTCAAGACAACCGACCCCACGACGAAAGGATCTTCCCCATGAGCATCACCGCATGGCAATTGTGTTCGTGGCCCACTTGCCCGTGGAAGATTCCGGACGATTGTGCGCAATGGCCGGCATTCGTTCACGTGCAGTCGTCGGTCAACCCGCATGCCCCGGCGGGCAGGGAAGCGCTGCGCCACGGCGACACGGTGTGGGTGGGCCAGATGGGCGGCACCATCGTCGGCGTGGGCTGGGAGTGGATCGAACTGCGTCGCGGCGTGTTCATGCTGAAAGACCCGAATTACGTCGCGACGAACCTTCAGTTCCTCGACCATGCGCTGGCGCCGCTGAACGATCTGGATGCCATCGTCTCGGCCAACCGGGTGGCGCACGCGCTGCCCTGGCAGGCCACCTTGACGCAGGTGCTGGCCGCCACGCGCACCGCCGAGGCCGCACCCGCGCCGCCGGCGCCGACACCGCGCACGAGGCCCGCTGCACCGCCACCGCTGCCGGCCCGCGCAGGCACCTTCCAACGGCCACCGGGCGCGGGCTGGCCCAGTGCCGCCGCCGCCTGAAGCCGCCACCTGAGGCCGGGGCCACACCGGGGCCGCGGCGCGGCCGGCCTCAGCCCGCCGCGAGCAGCGCCTTGGCCGCCTCGATGCGCTGGGCCCAGGGCAGGCTCTCGTCCTCCATCACGCGCAGCAGGAAGGCGCGCGCCTGGGTGGCCGCCGGGCTGTGCCGGTCGGTGGCCGTGCCTTCGGCCGCAGCCGCCGGCGCGAGTCCCGGCGGTGCTGCGTGCATGGGCGACTCGCTGAATTCGGCGGCCAGGCTGGCCATCGCCGCCTGCCACTGCGCGGGGGCGATGCTGCCGCTGCGGGCCAGCAGGCTGGCCTGGCCCTCGGCCCCGGGAGGCAGGTCGAGCCAGGGCGTGTCTTCGAAGATGGCCGCCAGGTCGGGGGCGACGAAGGCCGACCAGGCCCCGCTGGCCTCGCGCAGCACCGGCACCGAAAGCCAGCGCGGCGGTGCCAGCGTTGCCGCGGGCGGCCAGGCCGCCACCTGCCCGTCCCGCAGCACGGCCAGGTAGCGGCGCCGCAGGCCCGCCACACACGCCTGCGCCTGGCCGTGCGGCACAGGCTGGGCCAGGGAGAACCAGAGCTGCAGGCCGTCGACACCGTTGACGGCGATGGCCGGTGCCGGCCAGCCGAAGTCGGCCTGCACGCCGCGCCACAGCGCGGACAACGGCGCCCACTGCGCCGGCCGCGCCACCTCGATCACCAGCGCGCGCACCTGGCCGAAGGCATCTTCGCTCGGTGCCAGCGCCGCCAGTTCGGTGGCCTCGGCCAGCGCGCCGGGGGCCGTGGGTGCGGCCGGCAGGTAGAGACGGGCGAATTCCTGGTGCAGGCGGCTCATCGGCGGCACTGTAGCGAAAGGCCGCCGGCCTCGGAGGTGCCCCTCAGCCGCGCACCCACTGCGCCACCTGCACATACAGCGGAATGCCGAGCAGGATGTTCATCGGGAAGGTGATGCCCAGGGACAGCCCGAAGTACAGCGAGGGGTTGGCCTCGGGGATGGCGTGGCGCAGCACCGCCGGCACCACGATGTAAGACGCGCTGGCCGACAGCACCATCAGCAGCGCCGTGTCGGCCACCGGCAGCGCCAGCAGCACCGCCAGGCCCAGCGCCAGCGCCGCGTGCAGCAGCGGCCCCAGCACCGCGTAGGCGATGAGCACCGGCGACTGCAGGCGCGCGGCCTGGAAGTGGCGCGCCACGAGCAGGCCCATGTCCAGCAGGAAGAAGGCCAGCATGCCCTTGAAGAGGTCGCCGGTGAAGGGCTGCATCATGGCCTTGCCGGCCTCGCCGCCGAGGTAGCCCACCGCCAGCGAACCCAGCAGCAGCAGGTGCGTGCCGTCGGTGAAGGCCTCGTGCAGCACACGCCGCATCGGCAATGCCGCTGCAGCGCCCGCGCCGGCGGGGCGGGCCGCATTGCCATGCCGCAGCAGGCTGGCCAGCAGCACGGCCATCACGATGGCAGGCGACTCCATCAGCACCATGGCCACCGTCATGTGGCCGGGCGCGGTGATGCCCTGCGCTTCCATCACCTGCGTGGCGGTGACGAAGGTCACCGCGCTCACCGAGCCGTAGGCCGCCGCGATGGCCGCGGCGTCGAAGCCGGCCACGTGGCGCCTGAGCACCTGGTAGCCGAGCGCCGGCACCACGAAGGCCATCAGCAGCGCCGCGCCCAGGCTGGCGAAGAGCTGCGCACTGAAAGGCGTCTGCGAAAGCGCGAATCCCCCCTTCATGCCCAGCGCCATCAGCAGGTAGAGCGAAAGGAACTTCGAGATCGCCGGTGGCACCTCGAGGTTGGATTTCAGCGCACCCGCCAGCACACCGAACACGAAGAAGAGGATGGCCGGATCGAGCAGGCTTTGCATGTGTTTCTGGCAGTGGCCGTGGAAAGGTGGCGCATGCTAGGCAGGCCAGGTGCCTTGGTAAAATCGATTCTTCGGCTTGCGTTCATAGATAAATGTCGATGCATGTCACCTTCCGCCAGCTGCGGCTCTTCCTGGCCTTGGCCGAGACCGGCAGCGTCAGCGCCGCGGCGCGCGTGATGCATGTGACGCAGCCCACCGCCTCGATGCAGCTGCGCGAGGTCACGCAGGCCGTGGGCCTGCCGCTGTACGAGGTGGTGTCGCGGCGGGTGCATCTCACCGAAGCCGGGGTGGAACTCGCGCGCACGGCGCGCGCGATGCTGGGCGAGTGGCAGGCCTACGCGCAGCGCATCGACGCCATGCGCGGCCTGACGCGCGGCCGGCTGTCGGTGTCGGTGGTCAGCACGGCCGAAAGCTTCATGCCGCGGCTGCTGGGCGGCTTCTGCGAGCGCCACCCGGGCATCGATGTGGCGCTGCAGGTGCTCAACCGCGACGGCGTCGTCGCGAGGCTGCGCGACAAGCTCGACGACCTCTACATCATGTCGCTGCCCCCGGCCGACCTGCCCCTCGAAGACCGCGTCTTCATGGACAACCCGCTGGTGGTGGTGGCGCCGCTGGGCCACGCGCTCAGCACACGCGCCCGGCTGCGCCTGGCCGACCTGAGGAACGAGCCCTTCGTGTTGCGCGAGCGTGGCTCGGGCACGCGCATCGCCGTGGAGGCGCACTTCCGCCGCCAGCGCTTCACGCCGCAGGTGCGCATGGAACTGGGCAGCAACGAGGCCTTGCGCGCCTCGGTGGCCGGGCACCTGGGCTTGTCCGTGCTGTCACGCCACGCGCTGGGGCCCCGGCCGCAAGACCAGGGCGTCGTGGTGTTGCCGGTGCAGGGGTTCCCCATCGCATCGAAGTGGCACCTGGTGCGGCCGCGCAGCCGCCAGGCAACGCCCATCGTGCGGGCTTTCGAAGCGCACCTGATGGAAACCGGGGCACCCACCGGGCCTGAGGCCTGAACGCCGCCGGGTCAGGGCCGCAGGTCGTTCCGAGGCATGCCTGATCCCGACAGCGGATGCCGCCGTGGTCGGAGGGGCCCCGGCATCTGGACGCCCCGGAAGGCGCTCACTAGACTGGAAATCAGCACCCAGCACCCACCGAGGAGCCCCTGTGAACGAGCAAGCGCTGCGAGAGTCCCTTCAACGCGTTCAGTCGGGCCGCCTGCCGCGCCGGGAGTTCATCGACCGCCTGCTGGCCATGGGCCTGACCCTGCCCATGGTGGGCACGCTGCTGATGGCCGCCGGGCCCGTTGCGGCACAAAGCAGCGGCGGTTTCCAGTACAAGCCCACGCGGCGAGGCGGCGGCGGCACCGTTCGCCTGCTGCTGTGGCAGGGCCCCACGCTGCTCAACCCTCACTTCGCCACGGGCGTGAAAGACGAACTGGGCTGCGCCGTGTTCTACGAACCCCTGGCCCGCTGGACAGCCGACGGCAACCTGGAGCCCGTGCTGGCCGCCGAGATCCCGAGCCGCGAGAACGGCGGCCTGGCGGCCGACCTGAAGAGCGTGGTGTGGAAGCTCAAGCGCGGCGTCACCTGGCACGACGGCCAGCCCTTCACCGCCGATGACGTGGTCTTCAACTGGCAGTACGCCACCGACCCGGCCACCGCGGCCGTCACGGCCGGCAACTACCAGGAGGTGCTGCGCATCGAGAAGGTGGACAGCCACGCCGTGCGCATCGTCTTCCGGGAAGCCTCGCCTTTCTGGCCGGGCCTGTATTGCAGTTCCATGCTCGTGCCTCGGCACCTGTTCAGCGCCTACATCGGGGCCAAGTCGCGCGACAACCCCGCCAACCTGCGGCCCGTCGGCACCGGCCCCTACAAGTTCGCCGACTTCAAGCCCGGTGACATGGTGCGCGGCGAGATCCACACGGGCTACCACGTGCCGAACAAGCCGCACTTCGACCTGGTCGACATCAAGGGCGGCGGCGATGCCGTCACCGCAGCGCGTGCCGTGCTGCAGACGGGCGAGTACGACTACGCCTGGAACCTGCTGGTGGAAGACGAACTGCTCAAGCGGCTGGAGGGCGGCGGCAAGGGCCGTGTGGTGATCCTGCCCGGCGGCGACGTCGAGGCGCTGTACCTGAACTATGCCGACCCGGGCGTCGAAGTGGACGGCGAGCGTGCCGCCCCGGGCACACGCCACCCGCTGTTCCAGGACGCCGCGCTGCGCCAGGCCATGGGCCTGCTCGTCGACCGGCAGGGACTGCAGGACTTCATCTTCGGGCGCGCCGGCACGGCCACGGCGAACTTCATCAACAACCCGGTGCGCTACCGCAGCACCAACCTGAAGTTCGAGTTCAACGTCGACAAGGCCAACGCTGTGCTCGACGCAGCCGGCTACCGCCGCGGTGCCGGCGGTCTGCGCGAGAAGAACGGGCGCAAGCTGAAGTTCCTGTTCCAGACGAGCACCAATGCCTCGCGCCAGAAGTGCCAGGCCGTCATCAAGCAGGCCTGCCAGAAGGCCGGCATCGAGCTCGAGCTGAAGGCGGTCACCGCCAGCGTCTTCTTCTCCTCGGACGTTGCCAACGTCGACACCTACGGCAAGTTCTACGCCGACATGCAGATGTACAACGTCACCCAGGGGCGGCCCGACCCCACGCGCCACCTGCAGCGCTTCGTGTCCTGGGAGATCTCCAGCAAGGCCAACAAGTGGCTGGGCCTCAACCTCGTGCGCTGGAAGAACGACGAGTACGACCGCCTGTACAAGCAGGCCGACGGCGAACTCGACCCCGTGAAGCGGGCCGCCCTCATGATCCAGATGAACGACCTGGTGTGCCGCGACGGCTACGTCATCCCGCTGCTCTTCAGGCCCGCGGTGGCCGGCCTCGCCAACAAGCTGCAGGCGCCGCTGTCCGGCTGGTCGCTGGCCACCGGCAGCCTTCGAGACTGGTACCGCGAGGCCTGAGCTCGGCAGCGCCGATCCCGCAATCGATTCCGGCATGAAAAAGGCGCCCCGCGGGGCGCCTGCTTTTCTCGCAGCCGAGAGGGTGCGCCGCGCGAGGCGGCGCACGTCCGGGCTCAGAGAGCGGCGTCCTTCAGCTTCTTCAGCGCACGCACCTTGATCTTCACGGTGGCGGGCTTGGCGGCGAAGACACGCTCCTGCTTGGTGAAGGGGTCGATGCCGGTGCGCTTCTTCTTGGCCGGCACGTTGACGACGCTGACCTTGAACAGGCCGGGCATGGTGAACTCGCCCAGGCCCTTCTTGTGCACCGACATCAGCACGGTGCTCTCCAGCGCGGCGACAACGGCCTTCACGAGCTTGGGCTCGGCGCCGGTCTGTTCAGCCAGGTGCGCCACCAGGCCGGTCTTGTTCAGCGCGGTCTTGATGGGCTTGGGGGCGGCCACGGGCTTGGCCGGGGCAGCGGCCTTCACGGCCTTGGCAGGAGCAGCGGCGGCCTTCTTGGCGGCGGGCTTGGCAGCGGCCTTGGGGGCAGCTTGGGGAGCGGTCTTCTTGGTTGCCATGGGCGAATTTTCCAGAGTGAAAGAACGTCCTGCCCGAACAGGCAGTGACAGCGAATTCTCCCTCAAGGCGCGCCGAGGCCCGCCGAAAAGCCAAGAGCGCCCATTTATGAGAGTGTGTGCAATCGATTAGCCCAAGCCCGCCGCCCCTGCGTCGACCACCGTGCCAAGCAGTACCCGCCCCATGAACCCTGTCCCTTCCTCCGCTCGCAAGACCGCCGGCCCCACCCCTGCCTGGGCGCAGCCCGGTGTGCGCTGGTTCCGACACATGCGCTTCACGGCCAAGGCGAGCGTCATCCTGGCCTTGCTGGTGCTGCCGCTGCTGGCGACCTTGGTGGTGCTGATCGGCGACCGACAGACCGCCTGGCAGAGCACCCGTGCCGAGCGCCACGGCGTGGCGGCCATCCAGCTGGTGATGCCGGCGCTCGATGCCACGCAGCTGCTGCGCCGCGCTCTGGTCGACCGCGCCAACGGCGTGCCCCGCCCCGAGCTGCCCGAACTGGAAGCACGCTTCGCGAGCGCGATGGACAGGCTGATGAAGGAAGGCCGGCCGCTGGTGGAGACCTTCAACGTCGACACGGGTGCCGTGTGGCAACGCATCGAGGAAGCCCGCCGTGCCGCCGCCAGCCCCAGCGCGGGCCTGCCGGCAGCCGAGGTGCGCAAGCCCTACGTGGCCATCAGCAACGCCTTGGCGGCGTTGATCGAGTACGTGGTGGACGGCAGCGGCCTGGCGCTCGACCCCGAGGGCGACAGCTACTACCTGATGCTGGCCAGCACCGTCAACCTGCCCGCCTTGATGGAAAACATGGGGCTGACGCGCGCGGCGGTGGCAACCTACGTCGAGAAGCCCTCCAGCACCACGCTGGTACAGGCCGCAGGGGGGCTGGCGCTGGATGCCGCAGCGCTCAGCCGCCTGGTCGAGAACTTCGAACACGCGCGCAGCTTCAACGAGAAGCTGGACACCGCCGCGATGGTGGAGCAGCTCGCCTCGGCCCAGGCCTTCGTGAAGCAGCAGCAGGCGCTGCTGGCGGCCGACCCCGCCCAAGTGGCGCAGCTCAGCGGCGGCTCGGCAGCGGTGGTGAAGCAGGCCAGCGCGGCCATCGCCGATCTGGGCGCGCTGCAGGCCAAGACAGCCCAAAGGCTCGATGCGCTGCTCGAATCGCGCGAGAAGCGCCTGGTGCAGAACAGCGTGACGGGCGCGGCCATCGCCCTGTTGCTGCTGATGGCCGGCCTGTACTTCTTCTACTGCTTCTACCGCGTGATGCAGGCGGGCATCCAGGTGCTGATGGTGCGCATGCAGGCGATGGCCCAAGGCGATCTGACGGGCAGGCTCGAACCCAAGGGCAGCGACGAGATCGCGCAACTCATCGGCGCGCTGGGCCACATGCAGGGCGCGCTGCGCCAGACCGTGACCGAGGTGCGGCAGGCGGCCGATGCCATCGGCCACTCGGCGGCCGAGGTGGCAGCGGGTAGCCTCGACCTGTCGGCGCGCACCGAGCAGGCCGCGGCCAACCTGGAGGAAACGGCCTCGGCGATGGAGCAGATCAGCACCACCGTGGCCGCCACCACCGATGGCGCCGCCCAGGCAGCCAGCGTCGCGGCGCAGAACGTCGACTTGGCCAACGAGGGCGGCCGCGTCATCGGCCACGTGGTGGGCACGATGGGCGAGATCCAGGGCTCCAGCCACCGCATCGGCGAGATCATCGGCACCATCGACGGCATCGCCTTCCAGACCAACATCCTGGCGCTGAACGCGGCCGTGGAAGCCGCCCGTGCCGGCGAACAAGGGCGGGGCTTCGCGGTGGTGGCCAGCGAGGTGCGCGGCCTGGCGCAGCGCAGCGCCGCCGCCGCGCGCGAGATCAAGCAGCTCATCCACGCCAGTGGCGAACGGGTGGAGACGGGCACGCGCATCGTCAACGATGCCGGCCGCACCATCCACGACATCGTGGGCAGCACGGCCAAGGTGGGAGACCTGCTGCGCAACATCGCCGCCGGGGCCCGAGAGCAGGCCCTGGGCATCGACCAGGTGGGCAAAGCCATCCAGGACCTCGACCGCATGACGCAGCAGAACGCCGCGCTGGTGGAGCAGACCGCGGCCGCCTCCGGCACCATGCGACAGCAGGCCGAGCGCCTGGCGCAGGCGGTGTCGGTGTTCAAGCTGCCGGCGATGGCCTGACGCAGGCCCTGGCCGCAGCCTGCCGCGCAGAATGTACGGGGTGAGCACCGCCGCCAACGTCTCAAACGAACTCGACTGCCAGCGCTGCGGCGCCTGCTGCGCCACCTACCGCGTCTCGTTCTACTGGGCCGAGGCCGATGACGCGCCCGGCGGCACGGTGCCCGCCGCGCTGACGCGGCAGGTCAGCGCCTGGCACCGCTGCATGGCCGGTACCGAGGCCCACCCCGTGCGCTGCGTGGGCCTGCAAGGCGAAGTGGGGCAGGGCGTGGCTTGCACCCTGTACGCACAACGCTCCAGCACCTGCCGCGAAGTGCAGCCGGGTGACGCGCAGTGCCTGCATGCGCGGGCGCGGCATGGGCTGGCATGAGCAGCGCCGTCGACCCGCCCGCCCGGCCAGTGGGTCTTCAGCGCCCCGGCACCGGCCGCGCCGCGAAGGCCTGACGGTAGGCTGCCGGCGGCATGCCGACCCGCTTCTGCAGTTCGCGCGTGAAGTGGGGCTGGTCGGAGAAGCCGCTCAGGAAGCCGACCTCGGCGACAGGGTCGCCGGTGTACAGCAGGCGCCAGGCCGCCACGCGGCAGCGCGCTTCCGCCAGCAGCCGCGAATAGCTCAGGCCCTGCGCAGCCAGCTGGCGCTGCAGGCTGCGCGTGGACAGGCCCATGGCGCCGGCCAGCACCGGCAAGCCCCAGGGCCGCGCCAGATCGGCGGCCAGGTGCAGATAGGCCCGCCGCACGGGCTCCGCCCAGGCCGGATCGGCGCCTTGGGCCCAGGCCGCCGGGCCCGGCACGGGGGCGCTGCCACGGGCCGGTCGGCCCTGCCAATGGAACTGCCAGAGCGCACTCGCCCCGGCAGCCGCCGCCTGTGCCAGGCCCTGGGGGTCGCTGGCAGGGAACAGGCCTTGCTCACCAAAGCTCAGGCTGACGCGACGCAGGCCGATGGATTCAAGCAGGGCAGCCAGCACGCCCGCGACCACGAAATCTTCGGCGGCCGTCGGGGCGCCCTGGCCCGTCACGGTCACGTGCCTCACGCAGGCCTGCGTGTCGTCGCAATGCTCGACGACACAGCGGTGGCGCGAGTGGACGTAGCGCTCCAGGCGCTGCCAGCGCGCCAGCAGATCGCTCGCGCTGTGCGCTGCCACCAGGGCCTGGTGCGTGGGTTCGTGCGCCAGCCGGCGCAGCCCCCGCCCCAGCAAGGGCAGGCAGGCCAGGCCGCCTTGCAGCACCGCCCGTTGCACGAGGCCTTGCTTCAGCCCCAGTTGCACGCGGGCCTCGCCATCGCCGGGGGGCGCGTCGCCCGGGTCCAGGCCCAGTTCGCGCATGCCCTGCACCAGCACACGCAGCATCGCGGCACTGGCGAAGTCGCTCATGCGGGGGCCACGGCGGCCTGCAGCACGCGCCCGCGCTCGAGCGCCAGGGCCTCGGCATCGATGGGCAGCCGTCCAGGCCGCACGCCCAGGGCATCGCGCACGGCATTGGCGATGGCGGCGGCTGCGGCGACGATGGCAGTCTCGCCCGCGCCGCTCGGAGGCTCGCCTTCGTCAACAAGCACCACCTGCATCGCCGGCACATCGCCGATGCGCGGGATCGGGGCATCGGCGAAGCCGGTGGCCGCCACCTGCGAGGCGGCCACCGGCAAGCGCTCCACCAGGGCCATGCCCAGCCCCCAGACCAGGTTGCCCTCGCACTGCGCCCGCACCTGGTCGGGGTTGATGACGCGCCCGCAATCGTGGGCGCAGACCAGGCGGGTGACGCGGATGCGGCGGGCGGCGAGATCGACCTCGACATCGGCCACCACGGCCGCGTAACTCATGCCCTTGTAGAGGCCGCAGGCCACGCCGCGGCCTGCGCCAGCAGCCCGGGGCGGCGGCGCCGGGCCCCAGCCCGCGGCCAGCGCCACGCGGTCCAGCACACGCACCAGGCGCGCATCCTCGGCGTGGTCGCGGCGGAACTGCAGCGGATCGGCGCCGGCCCGGCGGGCGCACTCGTCAATCGCCGATTCGATGGCCAGAGCGTTGGGGCCGGCCCCCAGGCCGCGCCAGGGCCCGGTGAAGACGGGCAGCCGCACCACGTCGAACTCGGTGCGGCGGGCGCGGGCCCGGTAGGGCAGGCGTGCTCCGCGCGCCACGCCGTCGTCGCCGATGACATCGGTGATGCGCTGCAGCCAGGGCGGCAGTGCGGCGTTGGTGAACAGGATGTGGCTGCTGGCAAAGCTGTGCCACCAGGTGTCGATGCGGCCCGCCTTCAAGCGGGCGCGCAGGCGGTGGCTGGAAGGCGGGCGGTGGAAGCCGAACCGGAACTCCTGCGCGCGCGTCCACTGCACCTTCACGGGCGCCTGCACGGCCCGCGCCAGCACGGCCGCTTCGAGTTCCACCGTGCACAAGGTCTTGCCACCGAAACCGCCGCCCACGCGGTGCGCATGCACGACCACCCGGTCTTCGTCCAGCCCGAGGCGCTTGACGATCACATCGCGCTGGTAGAACACGTCCTGCGTGCCTGCCCACAAGTGCAGGCGGCCGTCGGCCTCGAAAGCCGCCACCGCAGCGCGCGGCTCGATGGCCGCGTGGGCGGCCAGCGGCACGTCGATGCGCAGGTCCACGTCCCAGGGGCCTGCGTCATCGATCCGGTCTTCGTCGATGCCGTGGGCGCGCCGGCGGCTCAGGGCCAGGCGCCGGTCGATGTCCACCGCGGCCTCGATGTCGGTCTGCTCGAAGCGGCCATCCACCTGCCACTGCACCGACAGCGCCGCCTCGATGCGGTCCAGCGCGCCCGGCGTGCGCGCCACGATGCCCACGCCCAGGCTGGCGCCGTGCTGCAGCAAGGGGTCGGGCACCAGCGCCACGAAGCCCGGCACGGCTCGCGCAGCCGCCTCGTTCAGGGCCATCGCCCGGCTGGGCAGTTCGGGCGAGGCCGGCGCGCGCAGCACCCGGCCGTAGAGCTGGCCCGGCCGCCGCACATCGGCCACGAAGAGCGGCTGGCCCTGCACGATCGCCGCGCCCTGCTCGATGCGCACTGCGCGCCCGACATGCTGCAAGCCGGTGGACGCCGACAAGGAGCGCAGGCTCTGCACGGGGTGCCGCACGGCCCGCAGCTCGCCGGGCCCCCGGCCGGCCGCGAGCGCCTCGCGCAGCGTGGCGCAGGCCTGCGCCAGCGGCAAGGCGAAGTCCTGGATGGACTCGCTGCCCACCGTGGCGCGCACGCGGGCGATCTGGCCCGTGTCGGGCAGGCGGGCTTCGAGCTGGTGCCAGGCGATGCCCAGCTCTTCGCAGGCCACCTGCTTGAGCGCGGTGAGGATGTTCTGGCCCATCTCGACCCGCGGGATGAAGAGCGTGTAGCGCCCCGCGGCGTGGCGGATCCAGCCGAGGGCGAGCTCGGCGTCGGGCCGGGGCCGCTTCGGGATCACGGGCAGGCTGCAGCCCGCCACGAAGCTGACGCTCAGGCCTGCGGCGGCGGCCCGCAGCAGGCTGCGGCGGGACAGGGCAGCGGCGGCGGGGGCGGGGGCGGGGGTGTTGGGCCAGGCGCTCACAGCGCCCTCTCCGCGGCGCGCTGCACCGCCTGGCGGATGCGCTGCTGCGTGCCGCAGCGGCACAAGTGACCCGCCAGCGCTTCGTCGATCTGCGCCCCGCTGGGGCGCGGCACGCGCTGCAGCAAGGCCACGGCGCCCATGAGCTGGCCGGCCTGGCAGTAGCCGCACTGGGGCACCGAGGCCTCCAGCCAGGCGGCCTGGACCGGGTGGAGTTCACCCCCGTTCGCCAGCCCTTCGACCGTGAGCACCGCGCGCGCGCCCACGGCCCGCGCCGGCAGCACGCAGCTTCGCACCGGCTCGCCATCGACCAGCACGGTGCAGGCGCCGCATTGGCCCGCACCGCAGCCGAACTTGGCGCCCACCAGGCCCAGGGGTTCTCGCAACACCATCAGCAGGGTCTCGTCCTGCCATTCGACCGGCACGGCCCGGATCTGGCCATTGATGCTGAGGTTCATGAAGACTCTCCAGAACGAACAGCAGCGCAGTCTGCGCGGCCGGTTCCGGCGTGTCTTGAACCAACGCGCCACGGCCCCAGGACCTCAGGCGCCGGGGCGGCCGTCGCACCAGCGGTGGCGCGGCTTGCCAGGCACCAGCACGCCGTTCATGGCGCGGCGCGGCGGATCACACGCGTCTGCCCGAGCACGGGCAGCACGAAGGCCTCGGCGGGCACACCCAGGTTTTCGCGCGCCACGGGCAGGCCGTCCACGGGTGCGTCGATGGGGTCGTCGCAGAGCCGGAAGGCGCCCCAGTGCACCCCGATGGAGTGGCGGCTCTTCACGTCGCGGTGGATCTTCACGGCCTCTTCCTCGTTGACGTGCTGGGTCTGCATGAACCAGCGTGGCAGGTAGCAGCCCACCGGGATCATGGACACGTCGAAACCCCCGAAGCGCCGGCCGATCTCGGCGAAATCGGGCGCATAGCCCGTATCGCCCACGTAGTAGAGGCTGAAGGGCTCACCAGCACCCGCGGCCTGCAGCACGAAGCCGCCCCACAGCGTGGCGCTGCGGTCCCAAGGGCTGCGGCTGGACCAATGGTGCGCAGGCACGAAGTGCACGGTCACACGGCCCGCGGGCGCTTCGAGTTCGAAGCGGTCCCACCAATCGAGGCGGCGCGTGCGCGTGATGCCTTCGTCGGCCAGCCACTTCTCCACGCCCAGCGGCACCACGAACAGCGGTGAGCCGCCGGGCTGGGCGGCGAGGGCGCGCACCGTCTCGGCGTCGAGGTGGTCGTAGTGGTTGTGGCTGATGAGCACGACATCGATGCGCGGCAGCTGCGCGAGCGGCAAGGGCGCGGGCGTCAGCCGGCGGGGGCCGGCGAACGACACCGGCGAGGCGCGCTCGCCGAGGTGGGGGTCGGTGAGGATGTTCAGGCCGCCCAGCTGCCACAGCGCCGACGAGTGGCCGAGCCAGGTGAAGCTGATGTCGCCGCGGTTGGCCTTCAGGTAGGCGGTGTCGGGCTGTGCGCTGCGCACACGGTCTGGCCGGTCGGGCGGCAGGTCGGCGCGCCAGCGTTCCCACTGCCAGCGCCAGAAGCCGGGCGCCTCTTCACCCTGGGCCGCTGGGTGGAGGTTGACGAAGCCTCCCGGTCGGTGGTGGGGCTTGGAGGGATCGAAGGCGTCGTTCGGGGTTGAACAGCCGAGCAGCAGCGCCATCGAGACCGCCAGGCACATCCGGGCCGCCCAGCGATTCGCCGTGCTGGCAGGTGCCGCGGGCGCGCACCGGTTCTCGGGGCTGCGTTTCTCTCGGCTTGTCGTCGGCGGGTTCGGGGGCGTCAGCAATCGGCATCTCCTTCGGCGCGGCCAGCAGCCGGGAACCGGGAGCCACCACGCCGATTGTCCGCAAGCGAAGCCTCCAGGGGGCGTCGCAGGGCGATTCGACC
Source organism: Rubrivivax rivuli (assembly GCF_004016505.1). Classification (GTDB taxonomy): domain Bacteria; phylum Pseudomonadota; class Gammaproteobacteria; order Burkholderiales; family Burkholderiaceae_C; genus Rubrivivax; species Rubrivivax rivuli. Next base: position 202,361 of record NZ_SACR01000006.1, read on the forward strand.
CGTGCTCCACGAGCCAGCAGCGCAGGTGAGCGGGTGCCGCTGCGCAGCCCGGCCCCTGCGGGTCGGCGGCAAACTCGCGCTTGGAGGAGCATCCCCAACATGCCCGCACACCACGCCATCCAAGCCTTGAGCGCAGGCGCCATCGCACTGACCGCTGCCCTGCTGCCAGCCCCAGGCCACGCGCAAGCGCCAGCAGCGCTCGCGGCCACGACGCCACGCATCGCGCCGCTGCTGAACTTCCAGCGTGTGCTCGACCGGCCCGAGCGCCCACAGCCGCAGCACAAGATCGCCTACGGCAGCGCTGCACAGCAGTTCGGCGAGCTGTGGCTGCCGGCGGCCGAGCGCTATGGCGCCGGGCCGCACCCGGTGGTGCTGCTGGTGCACGGCGGCTGCTGGATGGCCGAGCTGCCCGGGCCCGAGCTGCTGGCCTGGCAGGCCGAGGCCCTGCGCCAGCAGGGCATGGCCGTGTGGAGCATCAGCTACCGCCGCGTGGGGCACGAGGGCGGCGGCTACCCGGGCACCTTCCAGGACGTGGCCCGCGGCGCCGACCACCTGCGCGAACTCGCGAAGCAGCACCCGCTCGATCTCGGCCGCATCACCGCCAGCGGCCACAGCGCCGGCGGCCACCTGGCGCTGTGGCTGGCCGCGCGCCCGCGCTTGCCTGCCAGCAGCCCGCTGCACAGCGCGCAGCCGCTGCCCGTGCAACGGGTGGTACCGGTGGCCGGCGTTGGCGATCTGGCTTGGGCCGCGCCCTTCATCGGCGCGGTGTGCAGCCCCGAGATTGCGGGCCGCCTGGTCGACGAGAAGGCGCGGGGCAAGGACGCCTGGGCCGACACTTCGCCAGCAGCCCTCGGCCCGCTGGGCGTGCCGGTGACCCTGGTCTCGGGCGTGTACGACCCCGTCGTGCCCCCGGCCCATGCCCGCCGCTACCACCAGATCGCCACGAACCGCGGCGCGAACGACGTGAAGCTGCTCAACCTGGACGAAGCCGGCCACTTCGAACTCATCGCCCCGTGGACACCCGCGGGCGCTGCCACGGTGCAGGCCATCCTCGGCCGCTGAAGGCCCGTCGCGCGACGGCCCCGCCACGCCACAATGAACGTCCTTTCCCTCTTCCTGCTCTGCCCATGACACAGCCTTCACGCCGCGCCTTTGCGCAACAAGCCCTGGCTTTGGTGGCCCTGACGGGCTTGAACGCGACGACAGGCGTGAGGGCGCAGACCCCCGCCGCTGCGACCGCGCCCATTCCTGCCTCGCTGCTGGTGCAGAACATCCCGCCCGTGCCGCAAAGCCTGGTGGACAAGATGGCGGCGTACACCGAGTTCCGGGGCCACGGCTTCTCCGACTGGCACCCGACCAAGGCCGAGATGCTGGTCAGCCACCGGGCTGCCGGCGCCAGCACGGCACAGCTCTTCCGGCTGGACACCGCCCTGGGCGAGCTCAAGCCCGTGACACAAGGCCCTGAGCCGGCCGGCGGTGGCAGCTACGAACCCAAGGAGGGCCGCTACATCGTCTTCAGCCGCGCCAGCGGTGGCAACGAGGTCACCCAGATCTACCGCCAGGGCTTCGACGGCAGCGCCGCCGTGCGGCTGACACCGCCCGACGAGCGCCACGCCTTGAACGGCTGGCGCAAGCCGCAGGGCGAGATGGTGTACGGCAGCGTGCCCATCGACCGCACGGCCCAGGGCGGCACGCGGGCGCAGGTGATGACGACCTTCTGGGCCGTGAACCCCGAGGCCAAGGACCCGCTGGCCGAGCGGCGCAAGATCGCCACGCTGGAAGGCGGCGGCTGGTTCGGCGGCTCCATCAGCGAAGACGGCCAGCGCATGGCCTTGACGCGCTACATCAGCGTCAACGAATCGCAGCTCTTCCTGATGGACCTGGAAGGGGCCAACGCCGGCAAGCCGGTGCAGCTCTTGCCCAAGCCGGGCAGCCAGGAGGCCCCTGCCGTCTACTTCGGCGGCGCCTTCAGCAAGGACGGCAGCTGGATGATGGTGGCCAGCGACCGCTTCGGCGAGTTCCGCGAAGTCATGACGCTGGACCTCAAGACCCTGGATCTCCAGCGCATCACGGCGCACATTCCCTGGGACATCGGCGGCGGCAGCACCAGTGCCGACGGCAAGACCATGGTGATCCAGGCCAACGTCGACGGGCGCGACGAGGTGCGCTTCCTCGACACCAAGACCTGGAAGGAACTGCCCACCCCGAAACTGGCCGCCGGGTCGGTGGGCACCACCCAGTACCACCCCAAGCTGCCCCTGCTGGCCTACAGCGTGAACAGCACGCAGGGCCCGAGCCAGATCCACCTGCTGAACGAGCGCGGCGCCAGCGCGCAGTGGACCCGCGCGGCCGTGCCCGCGAGCATCGACACCAGCACCTTCAGCGACACCGAGATCATCCGCTGGAAGAGCTTCGACGGCCGCACCATCAGCGGCCTCATCAACCGCCCGCCGGCCAGTTTCAAGGGCAAGCGGCCGGTCTTGATCAACATCCACGGCGGCCCCGAGGCGCAGGCCACGGTGGGCTTCATGGGGCGCTGGCAGTACTACATCCAGGAGATGGGCATCACCATCATCCAGCCCAACGTGCGCGGCTCCACCGGCTTCGGCAAGACCTTCGTCACGCTGGATAACGGCTTCAAGCGCGAAGACTCGGTGAAGGACATCGGGGCCTTGCTCGACTGGATCAAGACCCAGCCCGACCTGGACGCCGAGCGCGTCATCGTCTCAGGCGGCAGCTACGGCGGCTACATGAGCCTGGCGGTGGCCACGCACTACAGCGACCGCATCGCCGGGGCCATCGACATCGTGGGCATCTCGCACTTCGTCACCTTCCTCAACAACACCGAGAGCTACCGCCGCGACCTGCGCCGCGTGGAATACGGCGACGAGCGCATCCCGGAGATGCGGGCCTTCCTGGAAAAGATCTCGCCGCTGACCAACGCCAGCAAGATCAAGAAGCCGCTCTTCGTCATACAGGGCAAGAACGACCCGCGCGTGCCCTACACCGAGGCCGAGCAGATCGTGGCCAAGGTGCGCGAACTGGGCACGCCGGTGTGGTACCTGCGCGGCGAGAACGAAGGCCACGGCTTCGCGCGCAAGGAGAACAGCGACTACATGAGCTGGGCCATGGTGCTGTTCATGAACCAGACGATGTTGAAATAGGCAGCACGGGCGGCGCCAACCATCGCTTGTGGTGGTACCGAGGGCAGGCCGGGTGCCGGCAACACGCTCTTGACCGAGAAGAGACATAGGTCCTCCCGATCTCGTCGCCCTGAAGCTGCCAGTCTGGCATCCTCGCAGTCAGCCGCCGGAGGCCCCGCAACGCAGGCACACGCCAGTTGCCCGCAGCGAAGGTGGTTGAGGCAAGGAGCACGGCTTGAGACCGTGCGGGCTCACCCGACCGGGAGCCCACCGTGCGAGCCACGGCGCAGCGGATGCTGTCGCTGCCGATCCCGATGCGGCGCCGATGGCCACCTGCTTTCATCGAGGCCGGTGCGCCGACCGACGACGACTTCGGTACGCTGCTGCACTCCAGCATTGCCCGGCTCATGGAGATTCGCACGCATCAGGCCGTGCTGGTCGAAGACACGGGCCACACCTACCTTTCCGAGCAGGATGCCGATGGCCAGGCGTCGCGCACGCTGCGGCATCTGCAGCAGGCAGCGGCCATCGCCAACAGCATCGCCTGCGACCCGCGCCGGGCAGAAGGTGCTGACGTTCCGAGGCGCGTGCCACGCGAGGACCGGGCCCGCCAGCCACTGTGCGTCTGCATCGACGGGTTCAGCCTGCATGCCGCAGCGCGGGTGGTACGACACGACCGCAAGCGGCTGAAGCAGCTGTGCCGCTGCATCGGGTGATGAGCCCGCTGGAGTTGATGCATCGGCTGCCGAGTGCGAGGCCGAGGCCGCAAGTCAAGCCCAGAGGAGCCCTCGGGGTCGCGGCCAAGTCGTCGGGCCTTGCGGGGGCGTTGGAAACTCCTGTCTGCCCAGACCCCGGTCGTGACGGCGAACAAGCCAGCGACTGGCGTTGTGGCCGTGCACTGGGCCCCGGTGCCAGCGGCTGCGGAGTGCGGGAACGGCCGAGCGCAGCGCCGCGCCGCCAACCCGCGCGCGGCCCCGGGCACCGCGGGTTTGCCTGCCCCCTAACCTGCTCAGAGTGGCCCCCGGACTCATGGGGTTGTTCAAAGCTGGGGGCAGGCCTAACGTGGTTTGCAACAAGAAATTACTGCGCCGGAGAGATTGTCTCTCCGGGAAGGGTGGCTGTTCAGTCGCGGGAGGTAGGTGCTATGAGCTTTCTGAAACTTCGCCGGGTGGTGTGGGCTACCCTCTTCGTGTGCGGAACGGCCATGGCGGCGCCGCATGCCAGCGTGCCTTCGGTGGCCACGGTCGGTCGGCCGGTGGCCGTGACCGGGGGCGGATTCAACCCCGGCGCGCTCATCAGCGTCCGCGTGACCGCCCCTGGCGACACGGTGTCGATGGCCGCCGTGGTGGTGGCGGCCGACGGCAGCCTGACGCACACGCTGGTGGTGGCGCAAGACGGCGCGCACCGCGTGCAGTTGCTTCTGGCCGATGGCAGCGCGGCCACGCCTGAACTCCTGTTCCACGCCACACGCTGAGGGGTTGGCGCCGATGAACGCGTCCCGATTCCACACCGTGGGCCAGGCGCTGAGCGTTTTCTGCGTGGCGTGGAGTGCCCAGCTGGCCGTGGCGGCCAACCCCGGCCAGGTGGCATCAACGGCGTCGCCTGCGGCAGGCCCGCACGGCGACCTGATCTACACCTCGCTGCGCACCGGCAGTTCGCAGATCTTCCGCATCGACGCCGACGGCGCGCGCGAGACCCGCCTCACGCAAAGCCAGCACAGCGAACTGCAGCCGGTCTGGTCGCGGCAGGGGCGCATCGCCTTCGTCTCCACGCGTTCTGGCGGCGGTGACATCTACACGATGGACGCCCAGGGCGGCGACCTGCGGCAGCTCACCTCGAGGCCGGGCTTGGAGCAGAGCGTTGCCTGGTCGGCCGATGGCCAGCATCTCGCCTACATCGGCGAGACCGATGGCCGTGCCGAACTGCGGCTGATCAAGGCCGACGGTACGGGCGACCGCCTCATCGCCGCCGACATGGCGGAAGTGGGGTCGCCGGCCTGGTCGCCCGATGGGACCAAGATCGCCTTCAACGCGAACGTCAACGGCAAGCTGCGCGTGTTCGTCTTCGATCTCGTTTCCGGCGCCATCACGCCGGCTGCCGAAGGCAAGGGCGGCGAGTTCGGGCCGGTGTGGTCACCCGACGGGCGCAGCCTCGTCTTCGTGCACTCCGGCAGCCGCACCGAGGGCGTGAACCTGCGCAAGGTGCAGCTGGGCAGCCAGACCTCCGTCGCACTCACGAAGGATGGCTACACCAACAGCCAGCCGCAGTTTTCGCCCGACGGCAGCAAGCTGCTGTTCCTCAGCAACGCCAGCAGCCAAGGCAGCACGATGAACGTGCACGTGATGAACGCCGATGGCACCGGCGTCGTGAACCTCACGCGCTGGGAACACGCCGACATGGGTGCCAGCTGGTCCGACGATGGTCGGTACGTCTATTTCATGAGCTTCCGTGACTGGCCCGGCCAGATCTACCGCATCGGCGCGGACGGTCAGGGTTTGCAGCGCCTGACCAAATCAGCATCACAAGAAGGCTTCCCGGTAGGGCGGCCTGCCGCAACCACCGTGGCGGCTGCGGCCCGCAACCCATGAACCCTCATAACAAGGGCGAGGAGAACACCATGCAAGACAAAGAACCAGGCTTTCGCGCACCAGCGCACCTGTGGCGTCGCTGGTTGGGTGTGGCGGCCGTTGCGGCCGCCACGCTGCCCATGGCTGCGCAAGCCGGCGTGGTGGTCTACACCAACGATGCCGACTTCGCACAGGGCGTGCTGTCGGGCGTGAACTTCAGCGCGCCGAACAACAACCAGCTGCAGCTGAACCTGGTGGGCACCACCTTCCCCGTGATGTGGATTGCCAATGCGGGCGAAGACACGCTGTCGAAGATCGACACCAACACCGGGCGTGAACTCGGCCGCTACCGCACCTTCTTCGGCAGCGGGCCGTTCGGCAACAAGGGCGCGTTCAGCGGGCCCGCGCCTTCACGCTCGGCCGTGGACATCGAAGGCAACGCCTACATCGCCAACCGCCACTTCGACAGTCGGCCTCCGATGGTGATGAAGGTGCTGGCCGAAGCCTCCATCGTCCGCCCCGGGCAGACCGGCACCTCCACCGACCTGGACAACAGCGGCACCATCAGTGCCGCCGAGACCCGGGACGTGATCAACGGCACCGGCGCCAACTTCGACTGCGACGGCACCAGTTGCGAGAGCCGCGACGTGCGCGTGGCCTGGACCAGCACGCTGCCGGCCACCGAAAACGGCCAGCTGGGGCGTGCGCTGTGCATCGGCACCGACGGCAATCTGTGGGTTGGCGTGTTCAATACCCGCCGCTACTACAAGCTGCGCGCCACCGACGGCGCCATCATCGGTGGCCCGTACAGCGTGCCCTGGAGCCCGTACGGCTGCCTGGTCGACGGCAACGGCATCCTGTGGAGCGCCTCGCTCGGTGGGGTGCTGGGCCGCATGGACACGACGGCTGCCAACCCAGCCACCACCGCAACGGCGTTCAGCGACAGCAGCACGAATTACGGCATCGCGCTGGGCAACGGCAAGGTCTACCTGGCCTCGCTGAACAATCTGGGCTACCGCGAGTTCACGCCCGGGTCCAACACCTTCGCCACGCCGGGCGGTTCGAAGAACTTCTCGTCCACCGGTATCTCGGTGGACGGTTTCGGCAACATCTGGACCGGGCCCTACACCACGGGCGGCGTGCGCAAGTACGACAAGACCACGGGCACGCTGTTGTGCAGCGGCGCGAACCAGTTTGCAGGTTCCATCGAGGCCCGTGGCGTCATCGTCGATGCCGACAACAACATCTGGCAGATCAACCGCTTCACCAACAGTGTGGCGAAGTACCGCGGCACCGACTGCGCGCCGCTGGGTACTTTCCCCGTCGGCTTCGACCCCTACACCTACAGCGACGCCACCGGCTTCGCCGCGCGCAACACCACCACGCCCACAGGCACGTGGACTGTGGTTAACGACAGCAGCGTGGCCGGCCAGTCTTGGACGAAGGTGAACTGGACGGAATCCTTGCCCGCTGGGGCCAGCGTGGTGGTGTCGGCGCGTGCCAGCGATGTGCAGGCCAACCTGAGCAGCCTGCCCTTCGTGCCGGTGGCCAACGGCGCCAACCCCGGGCTGACCGGGCGCTTCATTCAGGTGCAGGCGCGCTTGAATGCCAACACCTCCGGCAACACGCCCATCCTTTTCGACCTGACGCTGACCAAGCCTGATCTGGTGTGCGACATCGACCGCGATGGCGATGTCGACAGCGCCGACATCGGTTTGGTCCGGGCCGCACTCGGCCAGAGCGTGGCCACCGGCGACCCGCGCGACCCCAATGGCGACCTGAAGATCACCATCGTCGACACCCGGACCTGTGCCGCGCGCTGCACACGCCCGAGCTGCGCTCAGTGACGTGCGCCGCATACAACCGTTCCCTGAAGGAGTAGCCCCATGAAGCTGAAATCGCTAGCCGCCGCGATGACCCTGGCCATTGTCGGGCTGGGTTCTGCAGGGGCTGCCCCTGTGCTGTCCATCGTGCCGGCCCAGAATCAGGTGTCTATTGGTGGCACGATCAGAGTCGCCATCGTCATCAGCGGCCTGGACAGTGCCAATGAAATCGTCAGCGGCTTCGACCTGAACGTCGCCTTCAACACGGCCGCGCTGAGCTCGAGTGGCATCGACGTGTCTACGGCAACGGCGGTGATGGGCGGCTCCAACACCCTGTTCGGGTTCGATTCCGATGCCAGCGACAGCAAGATCGGCAGCGATCTGACCTCGTTCCTGACCGATCTCGAACTGGATGGCCTGCAGGGCGACAGCTTCACACTGATGCTGTTGGACTTCACAGGGTTGGCCGATGGCGTGAGCTACCTCGACTTCGGCGCCGACCCGAACCTTGAGCGCCTCGTCACGGGGCGCCTTGACTCCAGCGGCTTTGCGGGGGTGCTGAACCTGCAATACACCGGCGCTTGCGTGGCCGTTGGCACTGGCAGCTGCACCCAGAACCCGATCCCCGAGCCCGCCACCTTCGGCCTGGCAGGGCTGGCGTTGCTGGGCTGCGGGCTCACGCGCAGCCTGACGCGCCGCCGCCGGGCGCCGATGGTCTAGACGGCCTGGGGCCACAACCCTCAAGCTGAGCTGGGCCATGGTGCTGTTCATGAACCAGACGATGTTGAAGTAGGCAGCACGGGCGGCGCCGACCGGGGGGCTCAAGATCATCGCGGCCCTCCTCGGAGCGGCCGGTGGTCGAGAAGATCCTGAGCCACCTGGGCCCGGATCCACAGCCGCCACCCAAAGGCCGCTTGAAACTCCTGTTCGCCCTCAGGGCGCGGTGGCATAGGCCCGGCAGTCGGGTGGTTCCTTCGTGTGGAACCGGCTGCAGGTGAGCCATGGGACCAAGGAAACTGGAGCGGGTGCGCCTGCATCACCTTGTTGCCTGCAGATGCTCTGATATCCACCACGCCACGAAACTGCAGTACGAAGGCCAGCACGTGAGACCCATTGCCGCCCCCTGCGTGGCAACGTCGGGCCTGTCCCAGTCGTCACGCTCCACCGCGTAGATTCTCTTGTCCCGCTTCCAGTAAACGTACCACCGCCCTTGCGGGTCGCCATAGTCGGCCCGATCCTCGCTACCGACGATGGCGATGAACTCCGGGTGCAGGCCGAAATCATTCACCAGCAACTGCGTCCAGTCGCCCAATGTGATCGCGGCACCGCGCAGCGGGTCACACAGCGACACATGGGTACTGCCGTTGGGAATGCAGTCCATCCGGTAGTCGCGCATCAGGTCCAGCGACGCCGGATCCTTGTCCCATCCCAGCTTGGCAAGCTCGCCCGAAACCTTGCTGCGCGCTTTCGCCGGTCGTCTTGCGTCCGCCGGAAAATCCTCGAACCTTGGCAGGTTGGCCAAGGTCGCGTCGATGAACCTACGGGCTTCCACGACGTCTTCAATGATTCCGCTATCGGCATCCGGCTTCGGCAGCGGAGCCGCCACGACGCCGAGATAACGGTCCGGCTCCCGCGCCGTGCGCGGTACAGAGCCCACCACGTCGCTTTCAGGCCAGCTGTGGCGATAGGTTCCGGCCCAGCCGATCCGCTGCAGAACGGCGGCAAAGATGAAGTCGATGATCAGTTCGTTGTCCTGATATCCCGCCAGAAGGCTCGCATCGGCAGTCCGGTTTGCGCGGCCCGTGAACATGCGCTCGTGGGCGCTCAGCATCTCGTCGGTTGACACAAATGCGCCTGTCAGCGCCTTCACGTAGAACCCGAACTCCTCCAGCCGGTAACGCGGATGCCGCTTGCGCGTCCACGCATCCGAGGCGGCCACCCACGCGCCCATGTCGAACGGTGCCGTGTCGAGGCAGCGATCGAGTACGGTGTTGATGAACCATGGCTCGAAACAGTGCTCAGGCCCTCCCTCGGCCGGAAAGACCTCCTCCGCACTGCCGAGCAGACAGGCGGCTGCCTTCGCGTACTCGATGCCGTTGTAGGCCGTGGCGGCTTGACCATGGTCCGCCATCGCCCGCAACAGCCGCCGATGCCGCTCCAGCGTCTGGCGCAGGTAGCTCTCGGCGCGGGCCGTGTCGCCCTGGCCCCAATAGAGATTGGCCAGTTCGAAGCAGTCCTTGACCTGGCTGGCGATATTCCAGAGCGCCAGGTCCACCGGCCCTTCGACCAGCTGCCGCTCGACAATCGCGAGGAAGTTTTCGCCCCCATAGGCGTCTTTCGGTGCCTCCAACTGGTCGTGAAGCACCGTGAGCAGATAGTCGATCCGGCTCTGGCTCCTGGGCGGATGCGCTACTTTCCTGCGCCTGAAAAGATCGAACAGTCCCATGGCACCACATTAAGCGCAGAGGTCCTCGGCTGCAACACTGATGCACTTCACGCCCGCAGACCCAAACACGCCACGAAGCTGCCCTTCACGCGCACCCGATCCTCGCCAGGACGACCAGTTCAAGGACGCCGACAACAGCGGCCTTTCGATTTGACGAGGGTCGAACAGCCGGTCCGGCGAGGCGCAACGCGCCAACGTCGAGGACGCGATGTTCGGGTACCCCATGTTCAAGACGACGCCCTTCGAGCTGATGAACGCGCTCGACCATGCCTCGTCGGGGGTCCTCCCACGCGGCCTGGAGTGGGCGGCGGTGCAGAAGCGCTACCGGTTGAAGAAGGACGACCACTTCGAGGGCCACTTCCACGGCAAAGTGCGGCTCGATCGCGACGTCGCGGTGCTGCGCATCCGCAAGCGCGCGCTGGCTTCGATCAAGCTCGGTCCGATGCTGTTGGCTGCCGAGAAGTTCGCGCGGCGCGCGAGGTGTCGGAAGCCGGCCGGCAGGAGCGGGAGAGGCCTGGCCAGTGCCAGTCACGGCAGGAGGATGAAGTCCAGGAACCGAGCGCAGGCGCTTCATCAGACGCCCTGCTGCTGGCATAGACCTGCTCGACGAACCTGGCGGCGGCGAGCCTCAGCAGCCGACAGCAGACCGAATCCAACCAATCCTCAGGTGACGGGCTCAGGAGCAAGCCCCGGGGTGACTGGTCGGTGTGGTGAAGGCGACATCGCGGATGAACAAGGCAGACTCCCCTTCCAGGCTTTGCCAGGAAGACCCTTCACAGTTCGACCCAGTTCGAAATACTGTCAGCGGCGATCGTCACGTTCGTCTTCGTCAGGATGACGCGGACCTTGTTGTTGGGCATCGCCCTGATTCTGCGCTCGACGGTGTATCGGCTGTTCGGGATGGCCACCCATGCGGCGGTTCCGACCTTGATTTCGTAGACCTGATCGAAGGTCACGACGAGATCCGCCGCACCGCGATAGTTGACGAATGCGGGCTTGAACAGCCCGGTGGCGCCGTGGTTGTCTTCGGCCTCGTCGGCCGTGCCGGGCGTGACGGCTGCATTTCCCACGCCGTAGTGCTGCCCCGCCACCCGGTAGTTCTCCAGCGGTTGCGGGTCGATGATGTAAGGCAGCACGGCAGGCGAAGGCGTCGGCCACGACACGTGCTCGCGGATCTGGATATGTCCGAGGTCGGCCCGGTCGTTGGTGTCGCTGTCCCAATGCAGTTTGTGCTTGATGCCGCCGTTCGGGCTGGCCTGGAGCAGTTTCGTCCGGAAGTTGATCAGGGTCCCAATCCGGCCCGGAGACACCCGCTGACCTGCCGGCAAGATCGTCACGTTGAAACGACGGAGGATCGGATCGATCAAGGTGGCGAGCGACGAACCGTCCCCGTGCTTGACGTTCATCAGCCCGAGGACTTGGTCGGCCATGTTGCAGATGACCGTTCCCGAGTCGCCTTGAACTTGGAACCCGACGTTCGGATGCGCGTCGGCAGGAACACGAATGATCTTGACGTTGCTGACAGTCGTTGCCGCCGCGCCGCCCATGTCCGTGCGCTGGGCGGTGATCGCCGTCGCATCGCTGATCTTGCCCAGGCGATACCCGGTTGAAGCGCCGTGTTTCTTGATCAGCATGTCATCGGCGACGTTCACCGAATGCCCGCTGATGTTGAATGCATTGGGGCCGGTCGTGCGGTTGTCGACCACGATTCCGCGGCGAACCCGGGCAATGGCCGCGTCAAGGGTCTTTTCGCCGTCGACGTAGTCGGCAACGACGTCGTGATACGACCCCCCGACGAGGTGAGCCGGCTGAAGGATCTCGTTGTCGCCCATTGACCCGAACTTCGCGCTCTGCTTCAGCACGTGGTAATTCGACAGAATGAATATCTCGCCATTGCGTTCGACGAAGCAGCCCAGGGTGCCCGGCCCGGCTTCACCCCGCTGTCCAATGGCGCATCCGACCATGAGTGGGCGGTATTTGTTGCGGTCCCAGCCCGCCCAGGCCACTTCATTGATCGTCTGCTTGATGCTGGCAACCTGGGCATCCGTGTTCTCAAGTTCGCGCTTGAGGCGCACGTCCAGGATGCCGATGGCAACCCCGTCCCAGGTCAGGCCCCGGGCTATCTCGTTGGTGGTGGCGATCGCGCTGGCCAGTGCGGCGTCGAAAGGTTGCGTCGAACGCATCGTGAAGACAAAGATCAGGCCGCGAAGGTATTTGCGGCAGGTCTTTTCATTCTCGTGGGCCAGATTGGCATCAATGCGGGCTTGTCCCCGGACGAGCAATCCCGGCGACGGGTTCGTGTAGTTGCCCCGGCCCATGGCTTCGCTGAGCGCCTTGCGCTGCCGATCGGGTAGGTTGTCGTAGGCCGCGAGCAGTGCCCGGGTCTTCGCACCGTCGGAGCGGTTGGCCTGCTCGACGCCCTCCATCACGGCCGCGGTCTTGCCGACTCTGTCGAATTTGGGCATCGTTTCCCTCCAACCACGTCGATCGCCGACCTTGCCAATCTTAGCGACGGTCAAGACCGGCGCGATGGGGAAACCCTGCATCGACGGGCCTGCGCCTGAGCGGGGATGGCGTGGTGGACCGGGTGCGCTGCCGGCGGGGCCAAGGGTCATCCAGCGCGCGACGGTGAGGCGAGCAACTGATCGCGGGCCAGGTCCGATGCAACTGATGCTTCGGCAGGCGCCCCGGCATCCGGCTGGTCGTCCCAATCGTCGCTTTCCTCCTCGTCGTCGGCGTCCAGACGCCCGGAGCGTCCGTCGACGGCACCGGCAGCGGGGCAGTCTTCAGATCCGCCCGAGGCATGGCCGCGAGCCCGTGCTCCGCCACGAAGGCCAGGACGGTCGTTGCGAGGGTCGTCGCAGCGGGCTGCGGATACCCGAGGCAGTTCTCGCGCTCGCTCGGGACATCGGCCGCATTTCGGAGTCAGACTTGCTTGGCAAGGCCACGACTGGGCGCGCGGGCCGACCAACCGGTCATGGCCGATTGCCGTCACCGACCCGTGGCCGCATGGTGGCAGCCCGTTTGGTCGTGCGGCCCGCCATCCAGGCAGGAACGCTAGAAGCCCGCCGGCAAAGCCAGCGCGCCCTGCCGCGCATCGGGCACGGCCTGCCAGGGCAGCACGCCCAGCAGCGGCGCGCCCAGGCGGGCTTGCAGCGTGGCGATGTTCTCGTCGGCGCAGGCCATTTCGGGGTCGATGCGGTTGGCCACCCAGCCCGCCAGTTGCAGGCCATCGGCGCGGATGGCCTCGGCCGTCAGCAGCGCGTGGTTCAGGCAGCCCAGGCGCAGGCCCACCACCAGCACCACGGGCGCCTGCAGCGCACGCGCCAGGTCGCTGAGGTATTCGCTCTCGTTCAGCGGCACGCGCCAGCCGCCGGCGCCTTCCACCAGCACCACGTCGGCGTGCGCACACAGTGCCGTGTGCGCCGCCTGCAACTCGGCCACGCTCACGCGGCGGCCGGCGCGCTCGGCCGCCAGGTGCGGCGAGAGCGGGTCGGGCAGTTGCACGGGGTTGTCGAGATCGTCAGGCACGGCCACGCTGCTGGCGGCGCGCAGCGCCATCGCGTCTTCACTCACCCAGCGGCCTTCGTGTGGCACCAGGCCGGCGGCCACGGGCTTCATGCCCACCACGCGGGCATGGCGGCGCGCCAGCATGTGCAGCAGCACGGCGCTGGCGTGGGTCTTGCCGACGCCGGTGTCGGTGCCGGTGATGAAGAGGCTGCGGGTCAGGGTTTCAGACGCCATCACGGATCTCGCCTCGGGACAAAGCGGCCGCTGGGGCCGCGGGTTCATCGTTCAGCGTGGCCTGCAGCGCGGCCAGCGCGCCGCGCGCGAGGTGCTCGCCCTCGGCCTCGTCGATGACGTAGGGCGGCATCGCATAGATCGTGTGGCCGATGGGCCGCAGCACCACGCCCTGCGCCAGCGCGTGGCGCGCATAGCGCCGCGCAAAGTCGGGCAGGTGGTTGGGCACGTCCCACGCGAAGATCAGCCCGCACTGGCGCACGTGCTGCACACGCGGATGGGTGTTCAGCCCTTCGAACTGCGCCGCCAGGCGCGCCGCGGTGGCGCGGTTGGCGTTGATCGCATTGGTCTGCTCGAAGAGTTCCAGCGTGGCCAGCGCGGCACGGCAGGCCAGCGGGTTGCCGGTGTAGCTGTGCGAATGCAGGAAGCCGCGCGCGACCTCGTCGTCGTAGAAGGCGGCATACACCGCATCGGTGCACAGCACGGCCGAGAGCGCCATCGTGCCGCCCGTCAGGCCCTTGCTCAGGCACAGGAAGTCGGGGCGGATGCCGGCCTGCTGGTGCGCGAACATCGTGCCCGTACGGCCGAAGCCCACCGCAATCTCGTCCAGCACCAGGTGCACGTCGAAACGTGTGCACAGCGCGCGCAGGCGCTGCAGGTAGTGCGGGTGGTGCATGGCCATGCCGCTGGCGCACTGCACCAGCGGCTCGGCGATCACCGCGGCGGTGTCTTCGTGGTGCTCGGCCAGCCAGTCTTCCAGCACTTGGGCGGCGCGCTCGGCCACGGCCTGCGCGTCTTCGCCAGGTGCTGCGCCGCGTGCATCGGGGCTGGGCACGGTGGCAGCCAGGCGCAGCAGCGGCGCGTAGGCCTCGCGGAAGAGCGCGATGTCGGTGACGGCCAGCGCGCCCACGGTCTCGCCGTGGTAACCGCCGGCCACGCCGACAAAACGGCTCTTGCGCGGGCGCCCCGCGTTGCGCCAGAAATGCGCGCTCATCTTGAGCGCGATCTCGGTGGCCGAGGCGCCATCGCTGCCGTAGAAGGCATGGCCCAGGCCGGTGAGGGCCGCCAGCTTCTCGCTGAGCTCCACCACCGGCGCGTGCGTGAAGCCGGCGAGCATGACGTGGTCCAGCCGTTGCAGCTGGTCCACCAGCGCGGCGCGGATGTGCGGGTGGTTGTGGCCGAAGAGATTGACCCACCAGCTGCTGATGCCGTCGAGATAACGCGCACCGTCGGCATCGTGCAGCCACACGCCTTCGGCGCGCGCGATGGGCAGCAGCGGCTGCGCGCCACCCTCGGGCGCATGCAGGCGCATCTGCGTGCAGGGGTGCCACACCGCAGCCAGGCTGCGTTGGCGCCAGTCGTCGTTCAAGGTCATTGGGGGGCTCTGCGGCCGGGCACGGGCCCGGCGGGGCGCGATTGTGCCGCCGGCCCGCGCCGGCCCCGGTGCCTTGCAGGGCTTGCCACAATCCCGGCATGACCTCGACCCGCACCGATACGCGCCCCAGCACCCGCGACAGCACCCGCACCGACGACACCCGCATCGACGCCGTGCGCCCGCTCATCACCCCGGCGCTGCTGCTGGAGAAGCTGCCCGCCAGCGACGCCACGCTCCTGCAGGTGGAGCGCCACCGCGCCGAGATCGCGCGCGTGCTCGACGGCCACGACGACCGGCTGCTGATGATCGTCGGCCCCTGTTCCATCCACGACCACGGCCAGGCCCTGGCCTATGCCGAACGCCTGCAGGCCGCCGCCACGCCGCTGGCCGACGCGCTGCTGGTGGTGATGCGCACCTACTTCGAGAAGCCCCGCACCACGGTGGGCTGGAAGGGTTACATCAACGACCCGCACCTCGACGGCAGCTTCGCCATCAACGAAGGCCTGGAGCGTGCGCGCCGCCTGCTGCTGGCCATCGTCGAACGCGGCCTGCCCGTGGGCACCGAATTCCTCGACCTGCTGAGCCCGCAGTTCATCAGCGATCTGGTGGCCTGGGGCGCCATCGGCGCGCGCACCACCGAGAGCCAGAGCCACCGCCAGCTGGCCTCAGGGCTGAGCTGCCCGGTGGGCTTCAAGAACGGCACCGATGGCGGCGTGAAGGTGGCGGTGGACGCCATCGTCGCGGCGGCCGCGCCGCACGCCTTCATGGGCATGACGAAGATGGGCCAGGCCGCCATCTTCGAGACCCACGGCAACGCCGACTGCCACGTCATCCTGCGCGGCGGCAAGCGGCCGAACTACGACACCGAATCGGTGGCCGCGGCCTGCGACAGCCTGCAAGCCGCCGGCCTGCGCGGGCACGTGATGGTGGATGTCTCGCACGGCAACAGCGAGAAGCAGCACCGGCGCCAGATTCAGATCACGCAAGAGATCGCGCAGCGTATCGCCGCCGGCGAGCAGGGCATCAGCGGCGTGATGATCGAAAGCCACCTGAACGAAGGCCAGCAGCAGCTGCAACCTGGGCAGCCGCTGCGCGAGGGCGTGTCCATCACCGATGCCTGCATCGGCTGGGACGACACGGCGGCCTTGCTGCAGCAACTGGCCGGCGCGGTGCGCCAGCGCCGCGGCCGCTGAAAAGCGGCGCTACTTCTTCGGCGTGGGCTTGCGGATGATGGTGCGCTGGAACCAGGCCTCGTTCATGCGGCTCAAGAACTGCACGTTGATCGGGTAGCCCGACTTGTCGCCGATCACGGCCTCGCTGCCACAGCGCGGGCACAAGGCGGTCTGGTTGTCGACGGCCTTGGGGTCGTCGACGTTGTGCATGTCCAGCCCCGTCCAGGCCACGATCTCGTCGGCCGGGAACAGCTGCACGCAGCTGCAGCAGCCGCAAAGCTTGCTGCCCTGGATCTGGGCCCAGTTGTTGGAGACGGCGCGGTAGGCCGCAAGCAGTTCGTTCATGGTCAGCCCTCTGGCGCATTGGAATGGCCTGGCGCCCTGCCGCCCTGCGGCGGATGACAGGGGCGCTCGCCACCCGATGGTAGCCAGTCGCAGCCGAGTTCCGTCGTTTCGTCGCAGCCCGGTGGCACGCACCGGCCGCAGGCCCTAAGGTCCACCCCGAACCGCCCCAGCCTTGGAGAGACCTTGAAGCCTGCCCCGATCACCGCCGCCTGCCTGAGCCTCATCGCGGGCCTCGCGGCCGCCCAGGGCACCCCGGGCGGCGCGCCCGGCGCCGAAGACACGCCCGCGCCGCGGCCGGGCGCGCGCATCGAGCGTGTCGAGATCACCGCCCGCCCGCAGACCGACACCGACCTGCGCCGCCGCGCCCCCGTGGCCAAGCAGATCTACGGCCGCGAGGAGATCGACAAGTACGGCGACACCAGCGTGGCCGACGTGCTCAAGCGCCTGCCGGGCGTCAACATCCAGGGCGGCGCACCGCGCATGCGCGGCCTGGGCTCGGGCTACACGCTCATCCTCATCAACGGCGACCCGGCGCCGCCGGGCTTCCAGTTCGACCAGCTCAACCCGAATCAGATCGAGCGCATCGAGATCACGCGCGGCCCCACGGCCGACCAGAGCGCGCAGGCCGTGGCCGGCGCCATCAACATCATCCTGAAGGAAGCGCCCAAGGTCTCGCAGCGCGACCTGCGCCTGGGCCTGGCCTACAACGCCGTGCGGCCCACGCCCTCGGCCAGCTTCACCTATGGCGAGCGCCAGGGCGGGCTCTCGCTCTCGCTGCCGGTGTCGCTGTTCCAGTGGCGCGCCGTGAACCGCAGCGAGATCGAGCGCTTCACCGCCGGCAGCAACGGCCAGCCCTCGGCCGCCGTGCAGCAAAGCCGCAACGACAGCTGGGGCACGGGCATCAACACCTCGCCGCGCATCAACTGGAAGATCAGCGACGACGAATCGGCCTCGGCGCAGTTCTTCGCGCAGCGCGGCGAGTGGAACAACCGCCAGAGCTACACCAACCAGGTGCTGCTGGGTCAGCCCGCCCTGGACGCCAGCAACTTCTTCGAAGGCACCTGGCAGAACCTGCGCACCAACCTGCAGTGGAACAACCGCTTCAGCGAAAGCCAGCGCATCGAGCTCAAGGCCGGCGTGCAGCACAGCAAGAACACCTTCGACGGCCTGACGAGCGCACAGCGCCGCACCGTGGGCGACAACCGCGACCGCAGCATCACCCAAGGCGGCAAGTACGGCCAGTTCATCGGCGACAGCCACACGCTCTCGGCCGGCTGGGAACTGGAATGGCGCCAGCGCGACGAGACCCGCACCATCACCGAGAACGGCGCGCCGCAGCTGGTGGATTTCGAAGGCCAGCCCTTCCGCGCGCGCATCTCGCGCCAGGCCTTCTTCGTGCAGGACGAGTGGGAGATCTCGCCCCAGTGGGCCACCTACCTGGGCCTGCGCACCGAGCGCATCGAGACGCGCAGCCAGGGCACGGGTGACGCGGTGCGCAACATCAGCCGCGTGACCACGCCGCTCTGGCACCTGACCTACAAGCTCGACCCCAAGGCGCGCGACATCATCCGCGCCAGCCTCACGCGCAGCTACAAGGCGCCCGAGCTCAGCGCGCTGGTGGCCCGGCCTTCGCTCAGCGGCCTGTTCACCGACACCACGCGCCCCAACACCCAGGCCTCGCCCGACCGGCGCGGCAACCCCGCGCTCAAGCCCGAACTGGCCACGGGCCTGGACATCGCCTATGAGAAGTACCTCACCGGCGGCGCGATGTTCAGCATCGGCGCCTTCCACCGCAGCGTGGAAGACCTGGTGCGCAGCGTCACCACGCTGGAAACGGTGCCCTGGGCCACCGTGCCGCGTTTCGTGACGACGCCGGTGAACTTCAGCAAGGCGCGCACCACGGGCCTGGAGTTCGAGATCAAGGGCCGCGCCGGTGAACTGCTGCCCAGCCTCTTCGATGCGAAGACCGCGCTGAACCTGCGCGCCTCGCTGAACTACTACCGCTCGCGCGTGGACGCGGTGCCGGGCCCCGACAACCGCCTCGACAACCAGCAGCCCTGGTCGGGCAACCTGGGCTTCGACTACCGCTTCGCGGCGCTGCCGCTCAGCGTGGGCAGCAGCCTGGCCTACACGCCCGGCTACCGCACGCAGCAGACCAGCGTGCAGGCACTGGAGCAGACGCGCGTGCGCTCGCTCGATGCCTTTGCGCTGTGGAACTTCAGCCGCACGGTGTCGGTGCGCCTGGGCGTGAACAACATCGCGCCGCTGGACAGTGCCACGCGCACCAGCTTCACCAGCGGCGACAGCAGCCGCACCACGCGCGAAGGGCGTGCCTTCTACAGCGCGAACCTGGAGATGAAGCTTTAGTCCTCCTAAGCCCGATCTCGGGCCCCGCTTCATGCGCCCGCCGAGCGACCTGAACCTTCGCACCACCCTGCGCGCGCTGGCGCTCACAGGGTGATGTGCAGTCCGAAGAGCAGGGCCCGGGCCTTGACGTGGGCGGCGACGCGCCCGTAGCTGTCATGGTTGAGCGTGAGGGTGAGCCGGGGCGAGGGCCGGTACTCCGCGCCCAGCCCCAGCATCACGGCGGTGCGGTCGCCCGTCAGAGTGCTGGTGGTGCTGGGACGGGTGGCGCCGCTCACCCGTCCTGCGGAAAGCCCGAGCCGGCCTTGCAGAAACAGCGATGGTGCGACGGCCAGCCGACCGCTTGCCGCCACGAACCAGGCCCGCGCAGAACGGCCCAGAGGCGGGCCCGCATCGCCCTGTCGGTCGACCTCGCTGAAAGACCCGAGCCGCACATGGCCGGCTTCCAAGCCCAACCGTTCATCGAAACGGTAGCCCAGGTAGAACTTGACGGCCAGGTCCTGAGAGTCGGCGACCTGCAGCACCGTCGACGGCATGCGCGCGAAGTGGCTGCGACCGACGTCCACGCGCGCGTAGGCACCGACGACGCCGTCGTTGGGGGCCGCCACGGCGGCCGGGATCGCGGCGCAGAGCGCCAGCAAGCCAGGAAGGAATGGATGCATGGGGAGGTCAGAAGCCCCGTGAGGGGCATGAAAACGGCGGCCGCCACAAGGCGGCCGGCAGGTCCGCATCGCTGCCACGCCATCGCGCACGGGCGGCGTGCAGGTGCAGGTTCAGCGCCGTCTCATCTTGCCCAGGCCGGGGCGTTGGGGCACCTGCCTTTTGGAGCAAAGGCGGCCATGCAGGCGGTGGCTCAGGCCTCGTTCTGCGGCACGCCGTCGTTCAGCGTGTAGTAGTCGCCCTGGCTCGCCACGTAGATGTGGCGAGCCAGCTGCGTCTGCGTGGGGCCGTCGAAGGCGCCCATGGCCACCGCGGTCCAGTCCTTGTGCGGCGGGTCCCAGAACAGGAAGCTGCCGCAGTGCTGGCAGAAGCCGCGGCGCACCTTGGCCGAGCTCTGGTACCAGCGCAGGTGCTCTTCGCCCTGCAGCGTGAGGCGCTCGCGCGGCACCTCGGTGGAAGCCCAGTAGTGCCCGCTCTGCTTGCGGCACTGCGAACAGTGGCAGGCCCAGGGCGCGGCCAGCGCGCCGCGCACGGTGAAGCGCACCTGGCCGCAAAGGCAGGCACCGTGGTGCAGCGGGGCTGCGTCTTGCGTCGGGTCGTCGGGCATCAGGCTTTCTCCAGGTTCACGGCTTCCTGCAACTGCACCAGCGCCAGCAGCGCCTGGTTGACGGGCGTGTGGATGCCGTGGCGCGCACCGGCGCGCACGATCTCGCCGTTGAGCTGCTCGATCTCGCTGCGGCGCCCGCGCGCCAGGTCTTGAGCGGTGGACGAACGCTGCGCCGGCATGCGCTGCATCACGCCGGCCACGGCGGCCTGCATCTCGGCGGCATTCAGCGCCTGCCCCTCGGCCTGCGCCACGGCCACGGCTTCCTGCACCACGGCGGCCTGCAGTTCGCGCACCGCCGGCACCGCGGCCATCACGCCGTAGGGCGCCTGCGCCAGCGCCGAGACGGCGTTGACCGCGCAGTTCACCACCAGCTTGCGCCACAGCTCGGCCAGCGGCGCTTCGCTCATGCGCAGCTCGAAGCCGCCGGCCTGCAGGCGCTGCTGCACGGCGGCCAGCGTGTCCGCGTCGAAAGCGTCCCCTAGCGGGCCGGGCAGGGCGCCCCAGGTGATGGCCAGCCCGCCCGCGTGCCGCACCTGGCCCGGCGCCGGCTGGGCCGCGGCGATGTAGGCCGCGCCCACCAGCACCGGGCGCTGCAGCAGACGCGCCAGCAGCGGGCCGTTGGCCACGCCGTTCTGCAGGCTGAGCAGCGGCACGCCCGGCCGCAGGTGCGGCGCCATCTGATGGGCGGCGGCCTTGGTGTCGGCCGATTTCACGCACAGCAGCACCAGACCGGCCTGCGCGACGGTGGCGATATCGGTGCTGGCAGGCAAGGGTACGCGGTGGGTGCCGCTGGCGTCCTGCAGCTCCAGGCCCCCGGCCGCCAGGGCCTGCACCTGCGCAGCGCGGCCGATCAGGCACACCGCCTGCCCGCCCAGCGCCAGCCGCGCGGCCACCAGGCTGCCCAGGGCGCCGGCGCCGACGATGCAAACCGGGGCCGGTGCAATGGCAGGCAAGCTCATGTTTCGAGGGTGTGGAAGGCTGTTTTCGGGGCATTGCCATTGTCGCGGCGCTGGCAGCATGCGGCGATGACCTCGAACCCTGTGCACACGCGCCGCACCCCCGCGCTGGCGGCCCTGCTGGCCGCGCTGCTGTGCGCCAACACGGCCGCGCGCGGCCCCGAGCCCGTGGCCAGCCTGCGTGCGCAGGAGGCCGCCAGCTGCCTGCCCGGCGAGCAGCGCCTGTGGCCCGACGGCCGCGACCGCCCCGCCGGCGTGGCCGCCGTGAACATCGTCTACCGCCACGCCGGCGCGCCGCGCCAGTTCGACGAAGGCACCGTGCTGGCCGCGCTGCAGCGTGCCGCGCGGGCCTGGTCAGCCTGCGGCATCCCGGCGCAGGTGATCGGTGAAGAGGCCGCCACGCTGGAAGCCACGCCGCCCGTGGTGGTGCTGTGGAGCGAGGCCGAGAGCCGCGGCCAGTTTGCGCTGGCCAACCTGACACACCGCCGCCTGGCCCTGAGCGCGGCCATGTACACGCTGCTGGCGCAACGCAACCCGGCCCACCCCGCGGTGCAGACGCTGCAGATGACGCTGAGCCACGAGCTCGGCCACTTCTACGGCCTCGTGGCGCACTCGCGCCGCTGCATCGACGTGATGAGCTACTACACCGATGCCGCGGGCCAGACCTGCAGCACGCGCGACGGCCGCTCTTACAAGAGCGCGCCCGAGTACCGCGCGCTGCTGCCCACGGCCTGCGACATCGCGCGCTGCCAGGCCCTCAACGGCACGGCGCGTTAGCGCGCTGCCGCAGCGGCCGCGCCTGCCGCTACAGTCGGCCCCGGCGCAGCGGTTCCAGGCTTCCCGTTCAAGAAGGCGGCCGGCGCGGCGCTTTCATTCCAGGGAAGAACCACCGCCATGTCTCACACCCCCACCGGCCCGCTGCGGCGCGTGCTGAAGGCTGCCTGCATCGCCACCTGCCTGGCTGCAGGCCTCACCACCGCCCCCCCGGCCACCGCCGCCGAGCCCTGCAAGCTGCAGCAGCTGAAGATGCCGGTGCGGCTGGTGGAGCAGCGGCCCGTGGCCCAGATCACGCTCAACGGCGTCGAGAAGCAGATGCTGGTGGACAGCGGCGCCTTCTTCAGCGTGATCAGCCACGCCACCGCCGCGCAGCTGCAGCTGCCCTTGCGCGCGCTGCCCATGGGTGTGCAGGTGCGCGGCTTCACGGGCGACATCGAGATGAAACGCGCCCGCGTCGAGAAGGTGGGTCTGCTCGGCGCCACGCTGGCCAACATCGAGTTCCTGGTGGGCGGCAACGAGATCGGCGCCGGCATCGACGGCATCATCGGCCGCAACTTCCTCTCGTTCGGCGACACCGAGTACGACCTCGCGCATGGCGTGGTGAGGCTCAGTTTCCCGAAGGGCGATTGCGAAGAAGGGCACTACGCGCACTGGGCCGGCGAGGCGCCGGTGATCGTGGTGCCGCTGCAGCTGCAGGACCGCAAGCGCAACAACAACCCGCTGCTGGTGCGCGTGAAGGTCAATGGCGTGAACCTCACGGCGCTGCTGGACACCGGCGCACCCACCACCAGCATCGAGCTGCGCGCCGCGCAGCGCGCCGGCATCGAAGAAAGCCAGATGCGGCGCGCCGGCTTCACCGGCGGCGCGGGCTCGGGCCGGGCGCGGGTGTGGTCGGCGCCGGTGGACCGCATGGAGATCGCCACCCAGCGGCTGAACAACAGCCGCATCCAGGTGACGGACACCCAGAGCCCCGACCACGACATGATCCTCGGGCTGGACTACTTCCTCGCGCACCGCATCTACCTCTCGCAGCGCGAAGACAAGCTCTACATCACCTGGAACGGGCAGCCCGTCTTCCCGCCCGGCAGCGGGCCGGTGGGTTCGCTGGACACCAGCATGGCCGCACTGCCCGGTGCGCTCAACCCGCAGGACGCCGACGCCCTGGCCCGGCGCGGTGCCGCCTCGCTGGCCGCGGGCCAGCTGGACAGCGCGCTGCAAGACCTGAACAGCGCCGCCACGCTGGCCCCCACGGTGGCCGAGCACTTCTTCACCCGCGCGCGCATCCACCTGGCCCAGCGCAAGCCCACCGAGGCGCGTGCCGATCTCGACGAGGCCCTGCGCCTGAACCCGGCGCTGCCAGAGGCGCGGCTGATGCGCCTGCGCTTCCTGGCGTCGCCGCGCGGCGACCGCAGCGCGGCGCTGCAAGACCTGGCCCTGCTGGATGGGCAGCTGCCCCCCAGCAGCCACCTGCGCCTGGAGATGGGCCGCACCTACGACACGCTGCAGCTTGCGCCCGAGGCGACGCGCCAGTTCGGCCTGTGGATCGACACCCACCCGCTCGACGCGCGGCTGCCCGAGGCCCTGCTGGCGCGCTGCCTGCTGCGCCTGCGCACGAACGAGGCGCTGCCGCTGGCGGTGAAGGACTGCGAGGCCGCCGCCGACAACGAGAGCGCGCTGCCTCACCACCTGGACATCGCAGGCTGGGCGCAGCTGCGCGTGGGCGAAGCCCGCACCGCGCTGCGCCGCTTCGAGCGCGCCACGCGCAAGGAGGCCTCGGCCGTGGCCCTCTACGGCCGCGGCCTGGCGCACCAGCGCCTGGGCAGCCCCGAGGTCGGCGAGCGCGATCTGGCGCGGGCGCGCGAGATGAACCCGCGCATCGAGGATCTGCTGCGCCGCATGGGCCTGCTGCCGCCGGCGGCAGGCTCGGCACCTGCACCGGCACCGGCATCAGGGCCGCCGCCCTGAAGGCCGGGCTTCAGCGGCGGACTGCCGCGGCCGCAGCGGCCGAAGCGGCAGCCGCCGCCGACGCCGCGCTGTCCACATCGGCTTCGGAGTTGAAGCGCAGCACCACCTCGCGCTGGCCCTTGGCGGCGATGGTCACGCGCTGGCGCAGCGTCTGCACAGGCTGCGTGGCGCTGTCGCGGAAGTTGCCGGTCACCTCGTAGCTGCCGGGCGGCAGCGCCAGCAGCAGCCACGGGCCTTCCAGCTGGCGCTGCAGCACCAGCGTGCGTGTGGTGGCCTTGCTGCCCGGCTTGGCCGGGGCGATGCGCTCGATCTGCAAGTCCACATCGGCCAGGAAGGCGCCCGAGGGCTTGGCCACGGTCGTCACCCACAGGCTGTAACCCGCGCGCTCGGCCTGCATGGCCACGCGGTCTTCGGCGGTGACGCCGCCCGACAGCAGCTTGTAGCCGGCCGCGGTTTGGGCACGCACCGGCGCCACCGGTGCGGTCCGCGGGCGCAGCTTGAGCTCGGCGGCGGCCTTCAGGACGGCGGCGGCACGCGCCGGGTCGGTGCTGACCTGCACGGCCGGTACCGAGGCCGGCGCCGAAGCCGAAGCCGCGGCCTGGGCCCAGGCGCAGGCGGGCAGGGCCAGTGCAGCGGCCAAGAAAGTCAGGCGGCGGGTGAGGGGCCGGGTCAGGGGGCGGGCCAAGGAGCTTGTGGGCACGGCGGTCATCCAAAAAGGGCGTGTGGGGCCGCATCCTGCCACGCACGCGCGCCCCGCTCTGTGCGCTGCACCCTGGCGGCCGGGCCCGGCGGTCAGGCCGCTTCGAAAGCCACCCGCATCCAGCGCGACAAGGGCGCCCCGGGCCGCACGATGCAGCCCTGGCCGGCCCAGGCCGGCACGTTGGGTGCGTTGGGAAAGAACTGCGGCTCCAGCGCCACGCCGGCGTGGCGGGCCAGCGGCAGGCCGTCGCGCCCGCGGCTGGCGTGCAGGAAGTTGCCGCTGTAGACCTGCAGGCCGGGGTAGCTGGTGTGCAGCTGCATCTGCAGGCGGCCATCGGTGGACAGCAGCGTGGCCGCAGGCACCTCGCCACGGGCGGCGGCGGCATCGAGCGCCAGGCAATGGTCGTAGCCGTGCGCCAGCGCCTGCTGCTCGCCCTGGCCCAGGCCTGCGCCGATGGGGCGGGCCGTGCGCCAATCGAAAGGCGTGCCTTCCACCGGCGCCAGCACGCCCGTGGGGATGAGCGTGGCGTCCACCGGCAGCAGGTGCGAGGCCGCCACCTGCAGGCGGTGCCCCAGCACCGAGCGCGCGTCGCCGTCCAGGTTGAAGTAGGCGTGGCTGGCCAGGCTGGCGGCGCAGGGCGCGTCCACCTCGGCGCTGAAGTGCACCGTCACCGCGGCAGCCGTGGGGTCGACGCGGTACTCCACCTCCGCACGCAGCGCGCCCGGGTGGCCCTGGTCGCCAGCCGGCGAGAGCAGCTGCAGGCGCAGGTGCAAGGGCCCCGAAGACACCGGCCGCCAGCGCCGGCGGTCGAAACCTTCCGGCCCGCCGTGCAACTGGTGCGGGCCCTCGTTGGGGCGCAAGCGGTGCTGCTGGCCGTCCAGCGTGTAGGCCGCACCGGCCAGGCGGTTGGCATAGCGGCCCACCACCGCGCCCAGGTAGCCGGGCTCGGTGGCGTGGGCCGCGGCATCCACGTGGCCGAGCAGGGTTTCGCGCAGCGTGCCATCGGCCAGCGGCACGCGGCATGACATCCAGCGCGCGCCCAGCTCGCAGACCTCGATGTGCAGCCCATCGGCCGGGCCCAGCCGCCACACCTGCCAGCCGGGGGGTGCCGCGGCCCCGGCCGAAAGATCGCCGCTCACGCTCAAGCGGGGTCGCGCGGGGCGGCCTTGCCCAACTGCACCTGCTGCCCGGCGGCCTTCTCCAGCGCGGCGTAGAAGGCCCGCACCGCGGCGCTGTCGCCGCGCACGGCCCAGGTGTCCTGGTCGCAGGCCGCGCAATGGGCCTGGAAGGCGCGCTCGATGCCGCGCAGCCCGGTGGTGTCCACCGGCGTGATGCCGGCCAGCGCCTGCCCACACTGGTTGCACGCCATCGCCGGCACCTGCTGCGCCACCGCGGCGCGCTGCTGCGATGCGGCCACGCGCACGTCTCGCGGGCCCCTCTGTCTTGCCTCACCCAAGCGGTTTCTCCCTGTGGCCGGTGCGGTTTGCGAGGGCGGCAGTGTAGGGGCCGACCTCCGTGCACGGTTGCACGCTGGCGGCCGGAACGCTGCCATTGTCGCCTTCAAGTGATTGAATTGAAATGGCTTTTGCGCAAAATGATATTCCCGAGCTCCAACGACCGTGCCCCATGCAAGTCCTGCAAGTTCACTTCGACCCCTTGGGCAGCCCGGCGCTGCTGGCGCAGCGGCTGCAAGAGGCCGTGCGGGCCGGCGCGCGTTCGCTGCTGGTGCTGGCCGGCGACGGCGTGGCCTGGCCCGCAGCCGAGGTCGACCCCCTGCTGCAAGCCCTGCCGGTGCCCGTGTTCGGCGGCGTCTTCCCGCAGGTGCTGCACGGCACCACGCACACCGAGACCGGGCTGCTCGTGGTGGCGCTGCGCAACGAGGCGGTGGTCACCACGGTGGAGGGCCTGGACACGCCCGGCACCGACTTCCAGGCCCCGCTGGCCGCGGCCGCAGCGCACCCCAGCAGCATGCAGCTGGTGCTGGTGGACGGGCTGGCGCCCTTCATCGCCGATTTCATCGAAGCCGTGTTCGAGCAGATCGGCGGCGGCGCGTCCTTCCTGGGCGGCGGCGCCGGCTCGCTGAGCTTCGAGGTGCGCCCCTGCCTCTTCACGCCCGGCGGCCTGCGCAGCGGCGTGGGCCTGGTGGTGGGGCTGGACAGCCCGCTGGGCATCGGCGTGCACCACGGCTGGCAGTCGATCAGCGGGCCCTTCGTCGTGACAGGCTCCGAAGGCAACACTATCACCAGCCTCGACTACCGGCCCGCCGCCGAGGTCTATCGTGAGTGCGTGGAACCCATCGTGGGCGAGACGCTCACGCCCGAGAACTTCTTCCAGCACGCCAAGGGGCACCCCTTCGGCATCGAGCGCGTGGACGGCTCGCTGCTCGTGCGCGACCCCATCGTCATGCGCGGCGAGCACCTCGTGTGCGTGGGCGCGGTACCGGTGCAGCGCATGGTCTACATCCTGCGCGGGCAGCCCGATGAACTGATCAGCGCCGCCCAGCAGGGCACGGTGCAGGCCGTGCAGGCGCTGCAGGCCACCGGCCGCCCGCCCGCCGGCGCGCTGCTGGTGGACTGCATCAGCCGCGTGCTCTTCCTGGGCCCGCGCTTCGGCGAAGAGCTGCAAGCCGCCAGCGCGCACCTGCAGCAGGCCGCCGGCCCCGGGGCGCCGCTCTTCGGCGTGCTGAGCCTGGGCGAGATCGCCAACAACGGCACCCATGTGCTGGACTTCTACAACAAGACCTTCGTGCTCGGCGCCTACGGCCATGCCTGACACCCAGGCGCAAACCCTCGCTGCGATCAAGTTCGAGCTCGCCATGAGCGTGGGCGAGTCGCTGGAGATGGAGCCCATGGTGCGGGCCTTCATGCGCCCGCTCCTGCAGTTCGTGCGCGGGCTCAGCTGCCAGCTGTGGTGGCGCGACGAAGCCGGCCAGCTGCGCCGCATGGCCTACCCGGCGCGCAGCCTCGCGCCCACGGCCGAGGGCGAGGCCGCGCAGGCCTGGCGCGAAGCCGTGGCCCGGGCGGGGCAGCCTCGGCCGCAGTACACCGAAATCCAGGCCGGCCACCACCTGCACGCGCTGCCGCTGGGCGAGGCCGGCTGGCTCTACATCGAGCGCCTGGGCGCCGCGGTGCCCGCGCCCGTGCTGGCGGCCATCGGCGTGGTGCTGCTGCGCCTGGCGCAGGCCTGCCGCGCCTGCGAGCAGCACGAGCAGCTGCAGGTGCTGCTGGGCCAGAAGGCCGCGGCCGAGGCCGCGCTGCGCGAAGCGCTCTCGCGGCTGGAAGACATCTTCTCGCTCAGCAGCGACGGCTTCGTCTACTTCGACGGCGAGGCCCGCGTGGCCTACTGCAACCCTTGCGCGGCGCAGCTGCTGGCGCTGCAGGGCCCGCAGC
This sequence comes from Rubrivivax rivuli, assembly GCF_004016505.1. Taxonomy (GTDB): domain Bacteria; phylum Pseudomonadota; class Gammaproteobacteria; order Burkholderiales; family Burkholderiaceae_C; genus Rubrivivax; species Rubrivivax rivuli. Next base: position 230,391 of record NZ_SACR01000006.1, read on the forward strand.
TGCTGGCCATGGACCTGCCGGCCCTGCAGGCCTGGCTGGGCGCCTGCGCCGAGCCGCGCCACCGGCAGGCGCTGCCCGGGCAGGGCAACGCGCCGGCCGGTGTGCTGCAGCTGGCCCAGCCCCAAGCGCGCGTGCTGGCCTGGGCGCTGCGGCACAAGGCGGCGCCCGATGCCGCCACCGGCACACCCGCCGGCGCCGTGCTGTACCTGCGCGACATCACGCGCGAGTCGGAAATCGAGCGCCTGAAGAGCGAGTTCCTGCACACCGCCGCGCACGAGCTGCGCACGCCCATCGTCAGCGTCTTCGGTTTCTCCGAGCTGATGCTGCGCCGCCCGGCCAGCGAAGAGCGCAAGCGCGAGATGCTGGACATCATCCACCGGCAATCGTCACTGCTGATTTCGCTGGTGGACGAGCTGCTCGACCTGACGCGCCTGGAACACGGCGGTGCCCGCGCGCTCTCGCGCAGCCCGCACGAGCTTGACGCGCTGGTTGGCACCACGGTGCAGGGCCTGTCCATCCCCGGCGACAACCGGCAGCTGCAGCTGGGGCCGGTGCCTGCACAGGCGCTGCTGCACGTGGACGCCAAGCTCTTCCACCGCGCGCTGCTGAACGTGCTGACGAACGCCTACAAGTACTCCAAGGGCGTGGGCGAGATCACGCTGCAGGTGCTGCCCGGCACGGTGGCCGAGCGCCCCGCCTGGGGCCTGCGCGTGGCCGACCAGGGCATCGGCATGCAGCCCGAAGAACTGGCCCGCGTGTTCGAGCGCTTCTACCGCGCCGACCAGTCGGGCGCGGTGCCCGGCACCGGCCTGGGCATGAGCCTGGTCAAGGAAATCCTCGCCCTGCATGGCGGGCGCATCGACATCGACAGCCAGCCTGGCCAGGGCACCACCGTCACGCTGTGGTGGCCGGCCGAGGCGGCGCCAGAATGCACCGATGCCCCCACTGCCGCTGCGCTACCTGACCGCTGACCTCGCCCTCACCGACGACGGCGATGCCGTGCTCGAAGCTGCGGCCAGCACGCGCGCCGGCGAACACGCCGCCGTGATGGCCGAGGTGGCCGCGCTGCTGGCGTGGTGCGAGGCCCGGCACCCGGGCGCCCAGGGCCCGCGCGAGGAAGGCGGCCTGTGGCACCACGCGCTGCAGGCGCTGCAGGAGCCCGGGGGCTGGCACAGCGTGAACCTCACCATCGCGGGCGAGGCCGGCTTCATCGAAGCCCTGCTGCAGGCCCACTTCCCCACATCGCCCGACTGAGCCCGATGCAAGACCCGCGTTTCGCCGCAGCCCACGAGGTGCTGCGCCACCACCATGCCGCCGGCCGCCTGGCGGGTGTGTCCACGCTGGTCTTCGACGGCAGCGAGGTGGTGGACAGCCTGTGCCTCGGCCACGCCGACCGCGAGGCCGGCACGCCGCTGCGGCCCGACCACATCCACCGCGCCTTCTCCAACACCAAGCTCTTCACCGCCGTGATGACGCTGATGCTGGTGCAGGAAGGCCGGCTGGCGCTGGACGCGCCGGTGCACGCGTGGATCACTGGCTTCGCGAACACCCGCGTGCTGCGGCCCGGCGCCCCCACGCTGCAAGACACCGAACCCCGCAGCGCCGACATCACGCTGCGCCACCTGCTCACGCACACCGCGGGCTTCAGCCACGGCGTGTTCGACCCCGGCACGCTGCTTTTCGACGCCTACCGCGCCGAAGGCCTGCGCCTGCCCGACAAGGACATGGCGCACATCGCCGGGCGGCTGCCGCAGCTGCCGCTGGGCTTCCAGCCCGGCACGGCGTGGCAGTACTCGATGGCGCCCGACGTGCTGGCCCGCGTGATGGAAGTCGCCACCGGGCTGCCCTTTGCGCAGCTGCTGCAGCAGCGCCTGCTCGGGCCCCTGGGTTTGCACGACACGGCCTATGTGCTGCAGCCCGCGCAGCAGCCGCGGCTGGCCGCGCTGTACGTGGGCGACGTGGCCGATCCGCGGGCCCCGGGCCTGCAGCGCCTGGACAGCGTGCCCTGGCGCGAAGCCCACCTCACCCGCGTGCCACGCGAAGGCGGCGCCAGCGGCCTGGCCACCACGCAGGCCGACATGCTGGCGCTGCTGACAAGCCTGCGGCCCGGCCGCGGCGGGCCGCTGAACGACGCCCTGCTGGCCGAGCTGCTGCGCGACCAGCTGCCGCCCGCGCTGTGCGTGAACTTCCCGTTCACTGGCGTGCGGCCCACGCTGGGCTTCAGCCTGGCCGGCGCGGTGACGCGCGGGCCTTCCGACCTTCAGCCCAACACGCCCGTGGGTGAAGTGCAGTGGGGCGGGCTGGCCGGCACCCACTGGGCGCTGGTGCCGGCCACGGGGCAGGCGCTGGTGCTGATGACGCAGCGCCACATGGGTTTCTGGAACCCGTTCTGGTTCGAGTGGAAGGCGGCGGTGTACGCCGCCCTCGGACTCAGTTGCCGCTGAACGGCAGCGAGCTGTGGTGCAGCACGATGCGCAGGCGGCCGGCGTCGTCCTTCACGTAGCCCCAGGTCTTGTCGACCGTGGTCACATCGCCCTTGCTGTTGGTGATGCGCACGTTGCCCATGGTGGTGGCCGAGTCACCGGCGATGAACACCGCAGCGTTGGCCACTTCGCAGTTTGTCCAACCCTTCAGCGCGAAACCCGTGTCCTTCGGGAAGGCCGCGTCGCCCCCCACGAAGTAGGCCAGAGCACCAGCGCGCGTGGTGCGGAAGGTCTGCGGCGCCACGGTCAGCGTGGGCTTGAAGAGCACGGCACCCATCTGGTAGCCGTAGGCGCTGTCGATCACGCGCTCGGCCAGGGCCTTGGCTGCGGCCTGGCCGCTGCGGGCGTGGGTGGTGCTGATGTCCACCAGGGCCTGGCACCAGGCGCGCTGCGCGCCCAGGACCTCGGCCTCGCTGATGGCCTGGTTGACGACGGTGGCGGCAGCAGGTGCCGCAGGCGTCTTGGCGATGGCGCCCGTGGCGGCAGCCAGGGACAGCACCAGGGTGGCAGAGACGGGAATCAGGCGGCGGGCAGTCATGGTCAATCTCCAGGAAGTGGAAGCAGGGGAGGGGTACAACCGGGGTGTCGGCGCCCGCCCGGTGGGCCGCAGCGCTGCAACAGTTCTGCATTGCAAACCCCGCGCTTGAACCGCCGCTGAACCGCCCATGAGCCGCAGATGAGCGGCGCATGAACGGCAGATGAATGCGCCGGCCGGCGCCGGCAGCGCCGCACAATGCCGCCCCATGTTCCGTCGTCGCCTGAGCCTGGTGCTGAGCCTGCTGGCCGCCGCCGTTGTCGTGGAAGGCATCGGCGCCGCGGCCGCGCTGCGCGTGGCCGAACGCCAGGTGCAGCGCGGCCGCGTGGCCAGCGACATCCAGCGCGGCTTCGTCGAGCTGTCTGCAGACAAGCAGCGGCTGCGCACCTGGGTGGCCCAGCTGCAGCAAGGGGCGGGCGCCGACCCGGCCGTGCGCAGCCAGCTGCAGGCACAGATGCGGGCCACGCTGGCGCAGCTGCAGCAATGGGCCGAGCTGGCCCTGGCACTGGACGAAGGCCGCGGCGGCAGCGACAACCGCGCCGAGCACCTGCGCCGGCAAGACGCCCTGGCCGTGCTCACGCGCAGCCTGGCCGACCTGGAGAACACCGTGGCGCAGGCCCGGCCATTGCTGCCGGGTGCTGATGCGCGCCAGGCCTGGCAGGCGCTCTCGGCAGTGTTCGATCTCTCGCAGGGGCGCGACCTGCGCCAGCTGCTCGCGGAAAACATCGCCCGCGAGGCCGAAGCCGTGCAGCGCGAACGCGCAGCGGCCGACACCACGCTGGCCTGGATGCGCAGCCTGTGGCTGCTGATGGCCGGCACGCTGGCCGCTGCGGCGCTGCTGGCGGCGGGCTACTTCACGCGCGCGCTGCGCGGCCCGCTCGGCCGCCTGCTCGAGGGCACCGAGGCGCTGCAGCAAGGCCGGCTGGAACACCGCATCGCACTGAGCGGCCGCGACGAGTTCAGCGCCGTGGCGCGCAGCATCAACACGCTGGCCGCCGAGCTGCAGCACCACCGCCAGCAAGAGACGCAGCAGCGCCAGGAACTCGAAGCGCTGGTGCAGGCGCGCACCGCCGCGCTGCAGGAAGCGCTGGCCGCCTTGCAGCAGGCCGATGGCCGCCGGCGCCAGCTGCTGGCCGACATCAGCCACGAGCTGCGCACGCCCACCACGGCCATCCGCGGCGAGGCCGAGATCACGCTGCGCGGGCCCGAGCGCCCGGCCGACGAGTACCGCAACGCGCTGCGCCGCATCGTCGACACCTCGCGCGATCTGGGCCACGTCATCGACGACCTGCTGGCCGTGGCGCGGCAAGACCTGGACGCGCTTTCGCTCGTGAAGCAGCCGCTCGACCCCGCCGCCCCGCTGACCGAGGCGCTGGCGCAAGCCGGCGCGCTGGCTGCGCAGTGCCAGGTGCAGCTGACACCGGCCGAGCTGCCCACGGGCCGCTGGCAGCTGATGGGCGATGCGCAGCGCCTGCGCCAGCTGCTGCTGGTGCTGCTGGACAACGCGGTGCGTTACTCCAGCGCCGGGGGCGAGGTGACGCTGGTGGTGGCCGAAACCGCAGCCCCTGAGCCACAGCCCGCCGACAGCCCGCACTGGCTGCAGGTGGACGTGCTCGACCGTGGCATCGGCATCCCGCCGCAAGAGCTGCCGCAGGTCTTCGAGCGCCACTTCCGCGGCAGCGCCGCACGCCGCCACCGCGCCGACGGCAGCGGCCTGGGCCTGGCCATCGCACGCACACTGGCGCTGGCCCACGGCGGGCGCCTGGAACTCACGCCGCGCCAAGGCGGCGGCACACGCGCGCGGGTGCTGCTGCCGCTGCTGGCGGCCACCGTGCCGCAGCCCGACACACGCACCACGGCCCCATGAACATCCTGCTGGTTGAAGACGACGCCCGCGTGGCTGATTTCCTGCTGCGCGGCCTGCGTGCCGAAGGCCACCGCGTGCAGCGCGCCGCCACCGGCCCCGAAGGCTTGGCGATGGCGCAAGACGCCGCGCGTGAAGCCGCGCGCGGCAGCGCGGCCGACGAGCCCACCGTGATGGTGCTGGACGTGATGCTGCCGGGCCTGAGCGGGCTGGAGGTGTGCCAGACGCTGCGCGCGCAGCAGGTGCAACTGCCCATCCTGATGCTGACGGCCCTGGGCACGCTGGAAGACCGCGTGAGCGGCCTGCGCCTGGGCGCCGACGATTACCTGTGCAAGCCCTTTGAGTTCGAGGAACTGCTGGCGCGGCTGGAGGCCCTGGGCCGGCGTGGCCGCGAGCACCGCCCGGCCCCGGCGCGGCTGCTGCAGGTCGCCGACCTGGAGCTCGACCGCGAACGCATGCAGGCGCGCCGCGGCGGCCATGCGCTGGCGCTCACCGCGCGCGAGCTGGCGCTGCTGGAACTGCTGATGAGCACGCCCGGCCGGCTCTTCAGCCGCGAGCGCATCCTGGCCAACGTGTGGGGCACGCACGAAGACCCGCTGACCAACATCGTCGACGTCTACATCCGCCGCCTGCGCAGCAAGATCGACGACGGCCAGGCCGTGCCGCTGATCCACACGCTGCGCGGCCTGGGCTACAAGCTGGAAGACCCACGCACGGCGGGTTGAGGCGCGAGCGGCTCAGCGCGCCACCCAGCCCCCGCACACCGGGAACACCTGCCCCACGAAGCAGTTCGCCGCGGGGCTGCAGAGGTAGGCCGCGAACATCGCGTCTTCACGCGCGGCCACCAGGCGGCCCAGCGGCACCTCGCGCGCCAGGCGCTCCTGGAAACGCGGGTTGGCCTGCACCTCGGGCGGGAAGTAGGTGGGGTTGTCGACGAAGTTCTGAGCGATGGCATTGACCTGCACGCGCTGCGGTGCGAGCTCCACGCCCACCGCCTGCACATAGGCCAGCTGCGCACCGCGCGCGGCGCTGTAGCTGCTGGCGCGCTTCATGCCGCGCAGCGCCGAGGCGCTGCCCATCACCAGCACCTTGCCCCCGCCGCGCTGCACCATGCCGGGCACCGCGGCGCGTACCAGGCGGGGCAGGGGGTCGACGAGCGCGGCGAAGACCTCGCGCCATTCGGCATCGTCCACCGCCGCGGCCGGCGTGGTGGGCGCCTGCAGCGCGAGGTTGGCCACCAGCACATCGATGGGGCCGGCCGCAGCCACCACCTCGGCCGCCGCGTGCGGCGCGCTCAGCGCCGCGGTGCTGGCCACCACCGTGGCGCCCTGCTCGGCCAGCACCGCGCACAAGGCCGGGCCCATGAAGGCATCGGCCTGCGTGACGAGCACGCGCAGGCCTTGCAGGGGTGCGTGAACGGTGGGCGTGGTGGTGGGCAGCGAAGGCATGGCAGGTTTCCTTGTCGTGGTTCGCGGTGCAGTGTGCGACGGGCCTGATCCTAGGGCGGCAGATCTGGCCAACGAAGGCCGGCCGCCGCGAAGTCGGCTATACTGCGCAGCTCAGTCGCGGGGTGGAGCAGCCTGGTAGCTCGTTGGGCTCATAACCCAAAGGTCGCAAGTTCAAATCTTGCCCCCGCAACCAAGAAATTTGAGTGCTGACAGGCACTTACGAAGCCCGCTCCGTGCGGGCTTCGGCGTTTCTGGGCCTCTGTGACGAGGTTTGTGACGAGGTCTGTGTTGTCACCGAACCCAGCTAAGCGGAAAGTGACCGTTGGGCTCTGTGGCGACGCTGAAGAGCCGCTCGCAGCAAGACTCGTTCGCTGTAGCCACGGCATGTTCTCCCAGTCCACGAGCACGTGGGTCGCCTTCGAAGTTCTGCCGCTCTCACAAAGCGAAGGGGCGAAGTTGCTCGATAGGTTGAAGCGCCTGGCCGCCAGCTCTCGGGCTTGGCGAACTCTCCAAGTCGCCGCATTCCTCCCCACCGGCCAACCGTCAGAACCGGAAACCCGGAGCCACCTGGAAGAGTTGTGCCGGTCGCTGCGCACCATGCTCGAAGGCGCCAGGTACTTCCACGATGTCCGGGCTCTTGGCGAAGCGCCGGCGGAACGCACCTTTGTCCAGACGAAACCGCTGCGCTGGGCCCGGCGACAGGATCGCCTCGCAAACCCGCTGCAGTTGAGTCAAGGTGAAACGTTCGGGCATCAGGTGCAGCGGCAAGGCGTGGTCTTGAATGCGCTGCCTTAGCGCAGTCCGTGCCCAGAGGATCTGCTGTGCGTGATCGAAGGCCAGGCGCTCGCCTGGCGCATCGGCATCACACCATTGCACACGGTCTACGCTGGACCGCACGACCGCTTGCACCTGGTCACGTGGCAGCAGCGCGCAGTGCAGAACGGACAACGACCAGCCACGAGGATCGCGCGCTGCGCCCGCGAAGGTTCGCAACTGCGCCAGATACGGCACCTCCACGCTGATCTTCTCGCGCAGCGCTCTTCGGGCGGTGACCTCGAGATCCGCATCACCCTGTGGCTGGAGGATGGCGCCCGGCAGTGCCCACAAGCCCGCTGCGGGCTCCTGCTCGCGCCGCACCAGCAGCACCTGCAGACGGTCGTCTGTGACGCTGAACAGCGCGACGTCAGCGGAAACGAGCGGATAAAGCTGCCTGACCATGACGAGACAGTTTGCCAGACTCTGGCTAAGATATTGGCATTCTGCCAACAACATGGTCTGAAGGGTGGGCTCGGTGATCTGGCTCGAGGTCTTGGCGAACGGCGCGATGACGGTCTCCATCTTGCTGGCCGCTCGCAACAGCGTGCACACCTGGTGGACAGGCATCGCCGGCTGCCTGCTCTTTGCTGCCCTGTTCACACAAGCCAAGCTGTACGCCGATGTGACGCTGCAGGCCTTCTTCGTGGCCACCAGCGCCGCGGGTTGGTGGCGATGGCGCGTCCAGCAGCACCAGCCGCAACTGCCCATCACCAGCGCAGATCACCGCAGCTTGCTTCTTTTGCTGATGTGCGGTGTGCTCGGCGCGATGGCTTACGGCTGGCTCCTGTCGCGATGGACAGACGCCTTTGCCCCGTTCCTGGATTCACTGGTGCTGGCCTTCAGCATCGTCGCGCAGTTGCTGCTGATGAAACGCCAGATCCAGACCTGGTGGTTCTGGCTGCTGGTCAATCTGCTGGCGGTTCCGCTGTTCTTCAGCCGGGAGCTCTACATCACCGCGGCCCTGTACACGGCTTACCTGCTCAATGCCGGCTTGGCGCTCAGGCACTGGAAGCGCTTGGCCCAGCTGCAGCGTCGGCCAGCGCAAGCCGCATGAACACTCGCTTTCGTCGGGGCCTGGTTGTCGGCAAGTTCAGTCCGCTGCACCACGGACACGAGTTCCTGATCAAGACAGCCCAAGCCGCTTGCGACGAGGTCGTGGTGCTTTCCTACTCCAAGCCCGAGTTTGCGCACTGCCATGCGGCGTCGCGTCGAGCCTGGTTGCGTCACCTCTTTCCGGACGTCGCGTCAGTCGTCCTGGACGATGCAGAACTGGCCCGGCTGTGCCGGATCAGGTGCGTCGTGCCACGCTGCATGCCCGCCAACGACGCGACGGACGACGAACACCGGGCCTTCGTGGCTTGGATCTGCCAGCGCCTGCTGCAGCTTCATGTCGAGGCGGTCTTCACAAGCGAAGCCTACGGCGCAGGCTTTGCGGGCTTCCTCTCCCGCGAGTTCGCGCAAGAGGCCGTGTCGCACCCAGGCGTCGTGCACTGCCTGGTCGATCAGCGCCGGACCACGTACCCAGTCCGAGGGACCGATGTCCGAGAAGACCCGGCGCGGTGGCGCGCTTGGGTCGACCCCCTGGTGCACGCTGACCTGGTGAGGCGCGTCTGCATCCTGGGCGGCGAATCGAGCGGCAAGACGACGCTGGCCGGCGCACTTGCAAGGACGCTGGGTGCGGCGCTGGTGCCCGAGTACGGGAGGGCCTATTGGGAGCAAACCGGGCAAGACCTCAGTCTTCACGAACTGGAAGTCGTGGCACGAACCCAGGTGGCGCACGAGATCCAGGCCGCGCAGAGCACGCCACCTTGCCTGGTCTGCGACACCTCGCCCTTGTCGACGCTGATTTACGCCTTGCTGGACCACGGCCGACCGCCACGCGCTCTCGTTGCGCTGTCACGGAGGCGCTACGACCTCATCGTTCTCTGCAGGCCAGACATCGCGTTCCAACAAGACGGCACGCGTCGGGATGCAAGCTGGCGTGCTGCCCAGCATGAGATGACGCGGGCGCTGCTGCGCCGCCGCAGGCTGCCCTTTCTCGAAGTGTCTGGCAGCGTCGACGAACGTGTGGCCCAGGTGGTGGAGAAACTGACGTGACGAACTGCTGTTGCTTGAAGCCTGCCGCGCGCGCGCACAGGGCCTCGCGGCAGCTCCTGGTGAGCCTGATCTGCATGGCCGCCATGTCCGCGCAGGCGCAGGTGGCACAGGCCCCAGTGGGCAAAAGCGACCCGCAGCAGCCTTCTGCGCAGCGTGTCGTCGTTCAGGCAGATCGCGTGCCAGGCGGTCTGCTGTCACCGCGCAACGGCAGGCTGGAGCCGGCCGACAGCACGGTTTCGCTCTTGGAAGTTGAGGCGCTCACAGCACCCGGGAACAGCTCGCTTGCAGCTGTGCTGGCCGCGGTGCCTTCGGTTGGCGAGAACTTTGCGGCCGTGGGCTACTACGAGAACTTCACGATCCGCGGCTTCACGCTGGACATGGGCAGCGCCTTTCGCGTCAACGGCATGGTGGTTCCCGGCGAATGGCAGTTTCCCTTGGAAGGCACGGCGGCGCTGCAAGTCGCCGCCGGGGTGGCTGGCAGCAGCGGCGGGCTCGTGGGTGCAGGAGGCAGCCTCAACCAGATCACGCCTCGCGGGGGTGCGCCGCTGCGCGCCCGCCTGGAGTCCGATGCGCAGGCAGGGACGCTGCTCGCCGTCGATGGAGGGCGGTCGCATGCGGTTTGGTCGTGGCGCACCACGGCTTCGCATGCGCGTCTGCGGCCTCCGTTCCCGGGTGCGGACGGCCACCGCAGCTTCATCGGCATGGCTTTGGATGCCGCGCCGCATGACGGAGTGCGGCTGTTCCTCGACCTCGCACTCCAGCGCCGATCGCAGCCTGTCGTTCCGGGGTTTCAGCTGCTGGGCGGCAGCACGCCGCCCGATCTGTCCGTGCGAGGCGTGAACCTGAACGCTCAGCCGTGGTCTCGGCCTTTCACCAACAACGGACATCTGGCCATGCTGCGCATCGAGGGCGGCGGGCCCGGCGGCATGAGGTGGGAGGCCGGCCTGTCTCGCGCGCAGGCCCGCATCGATGACAACCTGGCCACCCCTTTCGGATGCAACACACCGCCCTTCGAATTCTTCTGCAGCAACGGCGACTATGTTCTGTACGACTACCACGCCAGCGAAACCCGGACGACCTCACACGCTCGGTTCTCGGCAGTCAAACCGTTCAGCGCGGCCGGCATCCAGCACGAGTTGCAGGCCGGGCTCGAGCGCATCGACCGCAAGGTGCTTCAACGCGACGTGTACAACGCAACCAGCTATGACGCTGCGGGCCTGGCCCTGTCAGGCAACATATACCGGCCGGACTCGGTGTTGGCCAGGCCGGTGGCCCCCGGGGCCGACCGCCCACCCAGCAACAGTTCGCAATCGGCCCTGACGCTCGGGTACGCGGCAACCCTTGGGCCCTGGAGATCGGTACTCGGTCTGCGGTGGACCGAGATCGATGCGCCAGGGACCCTGCCGGACGAGCGGCGCCTGCTGCCACGTTGGACGCTGAGCTGGCAGCCCGGGCCCTCAATGAGGGTGTTCGCAAGTGTTGCCCGGGGGCTCGCATTCGGCTCTGAGGCGCCTGCCACGGCCGCCAATGCGGGGGAAGTGCTGGCGCCCCGCGTGACGCGGCAGGTCGAGGCAGGTTGGAAGAGCCGTGTCGGTGATGCATGGCAATACGGACTGACGGCGTTCCAGACGGAACGGCCCTGGGAGTTCGTAGAGCCGGTGGGCAGTTCCTGGGCGGGCAGGGGTGCCTGGGTCCAGCGCGGCCGGCAGCGCCATGAAGGCGTCGAAGCCGCCTTCGCGTGGACCTTCGAGGCGAGCGCCAGGCTGGAGGGGCGCTTCGCCTACATCAACGCCAAGGGCAGGGGATCGGAACTGATCGCTTGGGACGGCAGACAACTGCAGAACATCCCGCGAACGGCCTTGCATCTGCGGCTGGCGCGGCAACTGAACAGCCTGCCCGGGCTGAGCTACAACGCGGCGTTGACGGCGCGTTCGTCCAAGCCCGCCAATGCAGATGGCTCCGTATGGGTCAGCGGCTACTCCGTCATCGACCTGGGCCTGTCATGGAAACTTCCTTCGTCAGGCCCATCCATCAGCCTCGACGTCGGCGTGCGCAACGTGGCTGACCGCCGCTACTGGCGGGATTCAGGACAGGCCTACAGCGCCGACCTCCTGTTCCCCGGCGCGGCGCGCGCGCTGTCGGTTGCCCTCAAGGTGGGCGGTTACGAGTAGCGCCAACCTGCCCATCGCATGGTGAGCAGTGTCTGAGTTCTAGGCCTGCCAAACGCCGTAGCCGGCCTCACGCAAGCCGATGGCAAGCTCGACCTCCATGTCTCGCGCAGCGTCGTAGGGCATGGGGTTGTAGACCTCGTACAGCTGCGGCAGCAAACGCAAGCCGTAGACGAGCACGAACCTGTTCGCCTGGATCCCGGCCTTGTGCCGATCAAAGCGCAGGTCGGGATCGAGACCGGTCATGCCGACGTAGACCAGTGGTTTGCTGAGCTGGTAGTCCGGATTGGCCTTGCGAAAGGACGGCTCGCTCCAGACGCGGTCTGACAGTTCCACCACATACACGTGATGGTGGTGTCTGCGGGCGCGACTCACGGGAGTCATTCGGCCGACTCAGCGGCCCGCCTGGACGACAGCTTCAAGGTGAGCCCGCAATGCCTTGCGCCCCGCGCTGTTGGTTGAGCGCCAGGCAGCGAGCGCCAACTCCATCAACGCCTTCTCTGCAGCCGTGGGTGAAGTGTCCTCGCGGACCTCGTCCAACCACCCCGCGGGCTTGCCTTGGTGTTGCTCGATCTGCCGCGCAAGCTTGTCGCCTATCGGTCGAGACGACTTGATCTGGCTCCACATGCTGGGGGAGATCTCCAACTCTGCGGCGAAAGCCTGCTCCAGACCTTTGGGTGACGCACCACTGGCCAGCGCCTTTTCGGCGTAGGCCTGGAAGAGAGCCAACGCGTTGAGTCTTCGGGTGACGGTGGTGTTTGCCACTGTTGTTGGGCCTGATGCAACGATTTCGATCCGTCATTCTCTCAGGGGGTTGACGGCAGAGTAAAGACTATTTACAGTCCACCTCGTCGTACCTTAAGCCGCTCACATCGAGCGAAAGTTTGTTCAAGGACCCCATCGTGAAATCCCGCCACGTCTTCAGAACCACCCGACCCGTGCAGGGTCTGGTCGCGTTCGCACGTGCTGTGGCGATGGGATCGCTGGGCGCCTGCGGCGCCGCCACGCACGAGTTCCTCCCGACAAGCTGGCACCAGCTTGATCGGAGCGAGGGTCGAGTGCATCCGGGAAAGGGAAGCGCCTAGCTGCGCACCCTCGAAGCTCTGTTCACAGGGGCCCGGATTCCGAAAGGATCCGGGCCCTTTTCATTTCCTGCTTCAACCGGCCTGCGCATCGGCGCAGGCCAGCGATCAGTGGATCGCACCACCGCTCGCGGTGGACGCTCTTTAACAAGTTGCCGCAAGGCAGCCTCGGGAACCTGGATCAGGCCGACGGCATGCCTTGCAGATTTTTGCGGATGTAGCTCAACAGGCAGAGCTCGGCCACGTTTGTGGCCAGGACACGGGTTCGAGACCCGTCATTCGCTCCACTTCGGGTGTGTCCTTGCACTCCGTAGCCGCGCGACATGGTGTTGGCGGCGCGGGATGTGCGTGGCCCTTGATCAGGCCCCGTGCAGCGAGACACCACGTCCGACGGGACGCTCGCGCTCGGGCACAGCCGAAGTGGAAGCCAGTCAACAGAAGCCCCGGGCAGTTCGCGCCTCGGGGTGGAAATCGGCCGCAACGATAGGGCGGCGCCGGAACCCGTCACCGGATGGATACCTGGCTAGCTCAGCGGACAAGAGCAGCCGGCTTCTACCCGGCGGGTCGGCCGTTCGAATCGGTCACGAGGCGCCATTTCAGCCAAGGCCGAGCGCAGCGAGCAATCCCAGCGCCGCCGCCATCTCTCATCCAGACGTCCGTAGCTCAGCGGCAAGAGCGCGGCCCTCCGAAGGCCGAGGCCGGTGGTTCGAGCCCACCCGGACGTTCCATCCATCCAATCCGCACCACAGGCCACGAAAGGAGGCCCCCCATGCAACCGCCATCTCACAGCCACGTGCTGCAACTCGACATCCAGGGCACGCCCCAGGCGTGGATCTCGCTCGAGCAGGCGGCCACGCACATGGCCTCGGGCTCGGTGGCGTGGGTCGACGGCGACGGACCGCTGGCCACGCTGCGTGGCGGCTTCAATGTCGCGCGCGGCTGCCAGTCGCTGATCGAGGTGTTTCCCATCGTCGCGCTGCGCGGCGCGCCCAGGGTCAACCTGTTCGACGTGGTGCCCTCGTTCAGCAAGCAAAAGCTCTTCAGGCGCGATCGCATGACCTGCGCCTACTGCGGGCAGCGTTTCAGTGAACGCGAGCTGCAGTGCGAACACATCGTGCCGGAAGCGCGGGGCGGTGGCTGGACCTGGATGAACCTGGTCACGGCCTGCGGCACGTGCAACGGCCGCAAGGCCTGCCGCACGCCGGAAGAAGCCGGCATGCGGCTGCTGTACCTGCCGTACGTGCCCAGCCGCTTCGAAGACTTTCTGCTGGCAGGCAGGCACATCCGTGCCGACGTGCATGAGTGGCTGGCGGCGCGCCTGCCGAAAGGATCACGGCTGAACTGAAGACCGGCCGTGGAAGTTCTCGACGCATGCATGACGCTGCGTCGAGCGTTGGGGGAGGCTGCGTTGGCGGCCTCCCCTGGGCCCGGGCTCACCGGGCAAGGAGAATGATTCATGGAAACGAACTGCATCCACGAAGACGTGGGCGGCGGTGTGCCGCTGAAGATGTGGACCCGCGGCGTGCCGGTGGAAGAGGCCGCCAAGCGCCAGCTGACCAACGCCGCGCGCCTGCCCATCGTGCACCACCACATCGCGGCCATGCCCGATGTGCACTACGGCATTGGCGCGACCGTGGGCTCGGTGATCCCGACGCTGCGCGCCATCATCCCGGCCGCGGTGGGCGTGGACATCGGGTGCGGCATGATGGCCTGCAAGACCACGCTGAAGGCGGAAGACCTGCCTGACAACCTGGCGCCGCTGCGCTCGGCCATCGAACGCGCGGTGCCCCACGGCCGCCAGCCGGGCAGCCGCGACCCTGGCGCCTGGCAGAAGGCCCCGGGTTCGGTGAACACGGCCTGGGCCCAACTGGAGCCCGAGTTCACCGAGCTGTGTCGCAGCTACCCCAAGCTGGAGAAGACCAACCACATCCAGCACCTGGGCACGCTGGGCACGGGCAACCACTTCATCGAGGTCTGCCTGGATGAAGCGGGCTTCGTGTGGTTCATGCTGCACAGCGGCTCGCGCGGCGTGGGCAACTTCATCGGCACGATGTTCATCGAACTGGCCAAGCAGGACGCGCTGCGGAACAACGCCAACCTGCCTGATCGCGACCTGGCCTACTTCGAGGAAGGCAGCCGCTACTTCGGTGACTACGTGCGTGCCGTGGGCTGGGCGCAGAAGTTCGCGGCCACCAACCGCGAAGTGATGATGAAGCGCGTGATCGAGGCCGCCAAGGCCGTGATCCACAAGAACTTCCAGAGCCACATCGAGGCGGTGAACTGCCACCACAACTACGTCAGCCGCGAACACCACTTCGGCGAAGACGTGTTCGTCACGCGCAAGGGCGCCGTCAGCGCGAAGGCCGGGCAGTTGGGCATCATCCCCGGCAGCATGGGCGCGCGCAGCTACATCGTGCGTGGCAAGGGCCACCCCGACAGCTTCGAGAGCTGCAGCCACGGCGCCGGCCGCGTGATGAGCCGCACCGAGGCCAAGCGCCGCTTCACGCTGGCCGACCACCGCGCCGCCACGGAAGGCGTCGAGTGCCGCAAGGACAAGGACGTCATCGACGAGACGCCCGCGGCCTACAAGGACATCGACGCCGTGATGGAGGCCCAGCGCGACCTGGTCGACGTGGTGCACACGCTGAAGCAGGTGGTGTGCGTGAAAGGGTGACGGGTCAGCCAGCCTGCTGAGGGGCGTTCGACGCGAGTCGGGCGCCCCTTTTTTCATGCGCGCCAGCCTGGGCTGCTCACCGATCGCCCACGGCGCAGGGGCCGGCCCGGCCGGCGCCAGTGGCACCACCACTTGGCTACACTCGCCCGCCATGCGCCGCTCAGCCGTCCTGTTCCTCATGCTCGCCGCCATGCTTTGGCAGTCGGTGGCCATGGCGCGCCCGGGATCGTCGGTCAACGTGCTGGCAGACCTGGAACACGCGGCGCTGCACTGGCTGGAAGAAAGCCACCACCATCACGACGATGGGTCCTTCCACCTCGATGACTCGCCCTCGTCGAGCTTTCATGTGCTGAGCGACCACGTGGCGTGCACCATCGCCTTGCTGCCGGCGGTGTCGCACCACTTCCCGCGGAGTGTGTCGTCGCAGCCCGGTGGCCTGCTTCCCCACCGCGTGGCCGATCCCTTCCTCGACGGTCTGCTCAGGCCCCCCCGCTGCGGCGCCTGATCCGCCCGCAGTGGCAGGCACCCGGTCTCGGGTGCCCGGCCTCCCGCCCTTCGGCCCTCGCACACGGCCCTTGGTGAACTGCTGAAGCGCCCGGCGCGTCGGGCACCACAGGCCATCGCCGGCGAGCGCCCTTCGGCTGCCGACACGTCAGGAACACCGTGAAAGTTCTTCCAAGGCTTGCCGCCTGCGCACTCGCAGGGGGCCTGGCCGGCTTGCCCGCGTGGGCGCAGCCGGCTGCATCGCCGGCCGCGCCGAGCGCCGCAACGCCGGCCACCGCCCAGGCCCACGCCTCCCTGCGCACCGCGCTGGACGCCGCCTGGCTGCGCGCCGTGGCCTCACGCGAGGCCGAGGGTCAGCGCAGCCGCGCCGACGCCGAACGCGTCGCCGCCGGCAGCCTCTGGGCCGGTGCCCCGGCGCTGGAGCTGAGCCACCGCAACGACCGCCTGCACGGCCGTGCCGGCAGCCGCGAGACCGAGATGGGCCTGGCCGTGCCGCTGTGGCTGCCCGGGCAGCGTGGCGCCCGCACCGGCGTGGCCGATGCCGGCCTGGCGCAGGCGCGGCTGGCAGAGCAGGTGGCGCGCTGGCGCCTTGCCGGTGAGGTGCGTGAAGCGGCATGGCAGGTGGCCGGCCAGCAGGCCGAGCTTGAGCAGGCCGAAGCGCTGGCCACGTCACTGCGGCAGCTGGCCGAGGATGTCGTCAGGCGCGTGCAGGCGGGCGACCTGGCGCCCGCCGACAGCCTGGCGGCGCAGGCCGAGGCGCTGGCCGCAACGGCGGCCCGCGCCGATGCCCGCCAGCGCCTGCAGGCCGCACACGCCCGCTGGCGGCTGTTGACCGGGCTCACGGCGCCGCCAGCCCCGGAAGACGCCGCCGAGCCTGAGCCTGCCCTGCACGACGCAGCCGGTGCAGCCCCCCACCCCGAATGGCAACTCGCCAGCCAGACCACCGAGCTGGCGCGCCAGCGCGTGGCGCTGCTGCGCCACTCGCGCCGCGACGCGCCCGAGCTTACGGTGGCGGTGCGCCAAGACACGCCGGGCCGCGGCGAGGCTGCGCGCGGCAGCGTCTCCGTCGGCCTGCGCCTGCCCTTCGGCACCGACGAGCGCAACCGGCCGCTCGAAGCAGCGGCCCTGGCCGAACTCGACATCGCGCAGACCCACGAACAGCGGCTGCGCGAGCGGCTCGACAGCGACATCGCCATGGCGCGTGAAGCGCAACGCTCGGCCCAGGCCCAGCTCGACGCCGAGGCCCAGCGCGCCCGCCTCCTGCGCGAGCGCGCAGCCCTGCTGGACAAATCCTTCCGCGCCGGCGAAACGCCGCTGCCCGAGCTGCTGCGCGCTCTGGCCGCCGCAGCCCAGGCCGACAGCACCGCCGCCCGCCAGACCGCCGCGCTGGGCCTGGCCCGCGCGCGCCTCCAACAAGCCCTCGGACGCCTCCCATGAAGATGACTTCCCCAAGCCGCCGCACCCCGCACCCGTTGGCCGCGCTGGCCTTGATGCTGCCGCTCGCGCTGCCCCCCGCCAGCTGGGCCGGGCCCGGCGCGCACGGGCCCAACGGTGAACACCTCGACGCCCCCACCACCGTGCTGGCCGCCGCGGCCCTGCCACGCCTGGAGGCGAAGTCGGAAACCTTCGAACTGGTGGCCGAGCTGCGCGCCACCGAACTGGTCGTCCTCGTCGACCGCTACGAGACGAACGAGCCCGTGCTGGGGGCGCGGCTCGAAGTGGAGAGTGGCGGGGTGAAGGCGGTGGCGGCCTTCCGGCCCGAGGAAGGCGACTACGCCGTCACCGATGCAGCCCTGCTGAAGGCGCTGGCCGCGCCTGGCGAACACGGGCTGGTCTTCACGCTGGTGGCAGGCTCGGAAAGCGACCTGCTCGACGGCACGCTGGCGGCAGCCGCAGGCGGCACCGGCACCGCCAGCGCACACGGCCACGACGATCACGTGCACGGCCACGGCCTGGAACGCGCGGCCTGGGCAGGCGGCGGCATTGCCGCGCTGGGCCTGCTCGGCAGCCTGGCCTGGTGGCGCTGGCGCCGCCACACGGCCGCCCAGCCGAAGGGGGCCCTGTGATGAAGCAGCGCCTGCACCTCCTCTTGGCCACCGCGGCCCTGCTCGGCGTCTCCTGGGCCTGGGCCGGCCCCGGCGCGCACGGCCCCAACGGCGAGCACCTCGACGCACCGGGCCCGGCCGTCAACGCCTCGGGCCTGGCGCGCCTGCCCGACGGCAGCGTCAACGTGCCCAAGCTGGCCCAGCGGCGCATGGCCATCCGCACGGTGCTGGCGCCCTTGGCCGAGGCCGCGGCCACCGTCGAGCTGCCCGGCCGGGTGGTCATGGACCCGAACGCCAGCGGCCGTGTGCAGGCCGCGCACGGCGGCCGCATCGAGCCGGGCCCGCAAGGGCTGCCGGTGGCCGGCCAGGCGGTGCGGCGCGGTGACGTGCTGGCCTACGTGCGCCACCACGCCGAGCCCTACGCCTTGGGCACCCAGCAGGCCCAGCTGGCCGAGCTGCGCGCCCAGCGCCAGCTGGCCGAGCAGCGTGTGCAGCGCCTCGAAGGCCTGCAAGGCACGGTGCCCCGCAAGGACATCGAGGCCGCGCGCAACGAAGCCGCGAGCCTGGCTGAACGCGAGCGCAGCATCGGGGCCAGCCTCGTGGCGCGTGAGGCATTGACGGCCCCCGTCAGCGGCGTCATCGCGCGGGCCGACATCGTGATGGGCCAGGTCGTGGAGCCCCGCGACGTGCTCTTCGAGGTGGTCGACCCCGCACGCATGCTGGTGGAGGCCACCACGGCCGACGCGACGCTGGCCGCGCGCGTGGCCGGCGCTACGCTGCAAGGCCTGCCCGACGTGCAGCTGCGCCTGGTCGGCGCCGCGCGCGCGCTGCGCGACGGCGTGCTGCCGCTGAGCTTCGCGGTGTCCAGCGCCAAGCCCGGCGCAGGCCTGCCTGTGGCCATCGGCCAGCCGGTGACGGTGGTTGCACAGACGCGCGAGCGCATCCAGGGCGTGGTGCTCCCGGCGCAGGCCGTGGTGCGCAACCCGTCCAACGAGCCCATCGTCTGGATCAAGTCCGGCGCCGAGCGCTTCATCCCGCAGCCGGTGCAGTTCCGCCCGCTGGACGCGCGCACGGTGGTGGTCACCCAGGGCCTCGGCGCGGACAACCGCGTCGTGGTGCAGGGCGCGCCGCTGATCGCGCAGATCCGCTGAACCGGAGCGCCCCACATGTTCAACTGGATCGTCCGCACCAGCCTGCACAACCGCCTGTTCGTGCTGGCCTTCGCGGCGCTGCTGATGGTCTACGGCGCGATGACGGCCTGGCGAACGCCGGTCGACGTCTTCCCCGATCTCAACAAGCCCGTCATCACCGTGCTCACCGAAGCCGGCGGCATGGCGCCGCAAGAGGTGGAGCAGCTCGTCACCATTCCGCTGGAGACGGCGCTCAACGGCATGCCGGGCGTCACGCGCGTGCGCAGCACCTCGGGCGTGGGCCTGTCCATCGTCTACGCCGAGTTCGACTGGGGCACCGACATCTACCGCAACCGGCAGCTGGTGGCCGAGCGGCTGGCGCTGGTGCGCACGCAGATGCCGGGCGACATCACGCCGGTGATGGGGCCGGTCTCGTCGATCATGGGCGAGATCATGCTGGTGGCGCTGCCCTTGACATCGGCGAACGTGCCCGGCGACGGCAAGCCCTCGGCGGCCACGCCCATGCAGGCGCGGGAGTACGCCGATTTCGTGCTGCGCCCGCGCCTGCTGTCCATCGCGGGGGTCTCGCAGGTCATCCCCATCGGCGGTGAGGTGCGCACGCTGCGCGTCGCGCCCGACACGGCGCGCATGGCGCAGTTCGGCGTCTCGCTCACGCAGCTGGAGCAGGCGCTGCAGGGCTATGCCGGTAACGCCGGTGGCGGCTTCATCGACCTCAACAGCCGCGAGTACCTGATCCGCCACGTCGGGCGCAGCAACCGGCTCGAGGACCTGGCCGGCGTGGCCGTGGCCTGGAAGGAGGGCCGTGCGATCCTGCTCGAGCAGGTGGCCAGCGTCTCCTTCGCGGCCGGCCTGAAGCGGGGCGACGCCGGCTACAACGGCCTGCCCGCGGTCATCGTCAGCGTGCAGAAGCAGCCCGATGCCGACACCGTGAAGCTGAGCGCGCAGGTCGAGGCCGCACTGGCCGAGCTGAAGCAGGGCCTGCCGCCCGGCATGGCCGAGCCCCGGGTGCTGTTCCGCCAGGCCGACTTCATCAAGGCCTCCACCGGCAACGTGGCCGAGGCGCTGCGCGATGGCGCGATCATGGTCGCCATCGTGCTGTTCGCCTTCCTGCTGTCGGCGCGCACCACGGTGATCTCGCTGGTGGCCATCCCGCTGTCGCTGGCGGTGACCGCGCTGGTCTTCCAGCTGCTCGGGCAATCGATCAACGTGATGACGCTGGGCGGCCTGGCCATCGCCATCGGCGAGCTGGTCGACGACGCGGTGGTGGACGTCGAGAACATCCTGCGCCGACTGAAGCAGAACCGGGCCGCGGGCCACCCGCTGTCGGTGCTGGAGGTGGTGCGCCGCGCCAGCGTGGAGGTGCGCTCGGGCATCGTCTATGCCACCGTCATCGTGGTGCTGGTTTTCGTGCCGCTGTTCGCGCTGCCCGGCATCGAAGGGCGCCTGTTCACGCCGCTGGGCATCGCCTACATCGTCTCGATCGGCGCCTCGATGCTGGTGTCGATGACGGTGACGCCGGTGATGTGCACCTACCTGCTGCCGACGATGAAGCGGCTGGACCACGGCGACAGCCCCCTGGTGGCCTGGCTCAAGCGCCAGGACACCCGGCTGCTGCAGTGGTCCTTCGGCCGCGCCAGGCTGTTGATCGCCCTGGCCGTGCTGGCGGTGGCCGGCGCCGCGGCCACGGTGCCCTTCTTCCCGCGCGCCTTCCTGCCGGCGTTCAACGAGGGCTCGCTGGTGCTGGGGCTGATCATGCAGCCCGGCACCTCGCTGGCCGAGGCCAACCGCGTGGGGGCCGTGGCCGAGGCGCTGATCCGCCAGGTGCCCGAGGTCACGCAGGTGGGCCGCCGCACCGGCCGCGCCGAGCTCGACGAACACGCCGAGGGCGTGCACTCGTCGGAGATCGACGTCGACCTGAAGCGGTCAGCGCGCGACCGCGAAGCCATCATGGCCGACATCCGTGCGCGGCTGTCGACACTGCCGGCGCAGGTGGCCATCGGCCAGCCCATCAGCCACCGGCTCGACCACCTGCTGTCGGGCGTGCGCGCGCAGATCGCGGTGAAGATCTACGGCGACGACACCGACACGCTGCGCGGCCTGGCCGAGCAGATGCGCGCGCAGCTCGCGCAGGTGCCGGGGCTGGTGGACCTGACGGTCGAGAAGCAGGTGCTCATCCCGCAGATCACCGTGCGCCTGGACCACCGCAAGGCGGCCCAGGCGGGCCTGGCGCCGGGCGAGGCCATCCGCGTGCTGCAGGCGCTGACCGACGGCGCGCACGGCGCCCAGATCGTGGACGGCCCGCGCCGCTACGAACTGGTGCTGCGCCTGCCCGACAACCAGCGCAGCCCGCAGGACCTGGCACGCACGCTCATCGACACCCCGGCCGGCCGCGTGCCGGTGTCCAGCATCGCCAGCGTGGAAGAGAGCGACGGCCCGAACCAGATCGGCCGCGAGAACGGGCGCCGCCGCATCGTCGTCTACGCCAACACCGATGGCAGCGACATGGGCGGCGTGATCGCCGACATCCGCCGCATCATCCAGGGCCAGGCGCTGCCCAGCGGCAACTTCATCAGCCTGGAAGGCCAGTTCCAGGCGCAGGAGCAGGCCACGCGCCTGATCGCCGGCCTGTCGCTGGTGTCGCTGGCGATGATCTTCCTGGTGCTGTACTCGCGCTACCAGTCGGCCGTGCTGGCCGGCATCATCATGGCCAACATCCCGCTGGCGCTGATCGGCTCGGTGGTGGCGATGTGGGTCGCCGGGGTGCAGCTGTCGGTGGCCTCGATGGTGGGCTTCATCACGCTGGCCGGCATTGCCACGCGCAACGGCATCCTGAAGGTCAGCCACTACATCAACC
Organism: Rubrivivax rivuli; assembly: GCF_004016505.1. Lineage (GTDB taxonomy): Bacteria > Pseudomonadota > Gammaproteobacteria > Burkholderiales > Burkholderiaceae_C > Rubrivivax > Rubrivivax rivuli. The sequence continues at coordinate 252,112 of NZ_SACR01000006.1, forward strand.
TCTGCAAGTTCGAGGGCGAGAGCTTCAGCCAGGCCATGATCGTGCGCGGCTCGCTGGAGCGCCTGACCCCGGTGCTGATGACGGCGCTGGTGGCGGCTTTCGCGCTGACGCCGCTGCTGCTGGCGGCCGATGCCCCGGGCAAGGAGATCCTGCACCCGGTGGCTGTGGTGATCTTCGGCGGCCTGGTCAGCTCGACGCTGCTGGACACGCTGCTGACGCCGGTGCTGTTCTGGATGTTCGGAGAGAAAGCGACCCAGCGCCTGACCCGGCCCGAGCACCCCGCACCGGCCGGCGAGGCAGCGGCCGAGGAAGCCTATTGAGTTGAAATCAGGCCCGGCGGCGCCGCCTGTTCGAGTGCGCCGCGCCCCCTGGAGAAACGGAATTGATGATGAACAAGCGGTTGACCTGTGTGGTGCTGGCGCTGTCGGCGCTGTCGTTCAATGCGGCCTGGGCCCACGGCGAAGCCAAGGCCCGGCATGGCGGGGTGGTGGCCAAGGCCAACGACCTGAACTTCGAACTGGTGGGCACGCCCGCCGGCGCTGCGATCTACATCGATGACCATGGCAAGCCCCTGGCGCCCACCGGCATGACCGGCAAGCTGACCGTGCTCAAGGGCACCGAGAAATCGGAGGCCGAACTGGTGGTGGCCGGCGACAGGCTGGAAGCCAAGGGCGTGAAGCTGCCGCCTGGCGCCAAGGCCGTGGCCGCCTTGACGACACCGGCCAAGAAGGCCCTGACGGTGCGCTTCACCATCAAGTGAGCGAATGGGCGCCGCCCGGCGCCAGAGCGTGCCGGTCTTGGGCCAGCTTGAAGACGCTGACCACCTCCACCAGCTTGCTCGCCTGGCTGTTCAGGCTTTCGGCGGCGGCGGCGCTTTGTTCCACCAGCGCAGCGTTCTGCTGGGTGCTTCGGTCCATCTGCCCGACAGCCTGACCCACCTGCGCCACACCGCTGCTCTGCGCCTGCGAGGCCGCGCTGATCTCGCCCACGAGGTCGGTCACTCGGCGTATCGAGCTCACCACCTCCCCCATGGTCCGGCCCGCCTGGTCGACCAGTGCCATGCCCTGTTCCACGCGTTCGGCGCTGGCGCCGATCAGGCTCTTGATCTCCTTGGCCGCCGCTGCGCTGCGCTGGGCCAGGCTGCGCACCTCGCTGGCCACCACCGCGAAGCCGCGCCCCTGCTCGCCAGCGCGCGCAGATTCCACAGACGCGTTCAGCGCGAGGATGTTGGTCTGGAAGGCGATGCCATCGATGGTGCCGATGATGTCGGCGATCTTGCGTGAGCGTTCGCTGATGTCCCGCATGGTCTCGACCACCTGGCCCACGACCTCGCCGCCCCGCACCGCCACGCACGAAGCGGACTGCGCCAGCTGGTTGGCCCGTTGTGCATGGTCGGCGTTCCTGCGCACCGTCGTGTCCAGTTCCTCCATCGTCGCGGCGGTCTGCTGCAGCGCGCCGGACTGTGCTTCGGTGCGCTGGCTCAGGTCGGCATTGCCCTGGGCAATCTGCGCACTGCCGCAGGCCACGCTCTGGGCGTTGCTGCGCACGTCGCTCACCACCCGCACCAAACCCTCCTGCATGGCCTTCAGCTGCGCCATCAGGCTGCTGCGGTCGCCGGCCTGGAGGTCGATGTGCACCGTCAGGTCACCCTGTGCCACCGCACGGGCCAGATCGGCAGCCGCTTCGGGTTCGCCACCCAGCCGGCTTGTGATCGTTCGGCTGAAGCCCACCGCGCCCAGCAGGGTCGCCACACCCACCACCCCCATCAGCGTCAAGCTGATGACGGTGGCACGCTGGCCGTCCGCGTGGGCCTGGGCCGCGGTGGCCGCGCCGGACGCAGCCAGCATCTCACCCACTTCGGCCAGCAGCTTGGCCGGCTCGCGGTCCATGCCCCGCACCGCACCGTCGCCCGCCACGGGGTCGCGCTCTGCGGCCAGGAAGGCATCGAACGCACGGCGGTAGCCCTGGCCCATGCTGGCGTGAGCTGCGGTGAACTGCGCCAGGCGCTTGCGCGCGGGGCCTTCGGGCAAGGCCGCCAGCAGCGCCTTCGCAGCCTCGGTCACATCACGCTCGGACTGCACGAAGGCGCCCCAATGCCGGTCGAGGGCTTGGGGATCCTTGCCACGCAGGAGGACGTTCTTCCACTCCTGCACCTGGGTCTTGAACAAGGACTCGAGCCGCCGCGCGCTGAACGCACCCGCACTGGCGGCTCGAACCTCGGTGGCGTAGTGGGCGATGGACTGGTTCAGGCTGTAGACGCCGTAGAGCGAAGCGCCGAGTGCCAGCAGAAGCGCAAGGCCGAAGGCGAGCGGCAGCTTGAGGCTGAGTTTCATGTTTTCTCTCTGGGGTGATTTGTGACTCCCTGGGTATCGGAAGGCCGAGCAGGCAGGGCAAGACTGCCCAGAAGGGCTGCCCTCAAGCGACCGACAAAGGCAGCGCCAGCACCGCAGCCGGTTCGTCAGGCTGGGCCTCCCGGTCCTGAATCAAGGCCAGCAGCCGTTCGACGGTGTGGCTCGGATGCGGCCGATCGAGCAGCACCAGGCGGCATCTGCAGCAACGAGCGAGGGGCCGCACCCGGGGCCGGGCCCATGCAGCCGCCAGCGCGCTATCGGTCCACCTGTGAAACGCTGCCAGCAACCAGCTTCCAGCCCGTGGTCGATCGATGCCAGAAGCGCAGGTAGCGGAAGTGCCCTTGAAAGCCCTGCCCCTTGAAGCTGCCAACGACAAAGGCCAGCGAGCTCACCGCAGCGGCCTGCGTACCGATGCGAAAGTGGCGCTCTTGCAGGTCGATGGCGCTCATGCGTTGCTCGCCTGAACGGTAGAGACCGAGATCCGCCTCTTTGGAGAGCAAGCTGCCGGTGGGGCCGACGAAGAGCAGGTCCTCCTCGATCAGCGCGTCCAGCTTCTCGACGTCGGCCGCCAGCATGGCGGCTCTGAGCATTTCTTCTGCGTGTTCCAGCTCGGACTGAACATCATTCATCGCGGGTTCGAGGGCTGGAAGCAGCCAGTGCACGGAGGTTGACAGACCATCCCGTGTTTTCGTCGAAGTGCCGCTTGAAGGCCACAGCGCCAAGGGGCAGGCGGGCGCATCGATGCACCCCTGCAGGAGTGCCCTGCAAGGCCGGGCGATGGTGTCCAGCGCAAGCTGCCCAGCATTTCGGCCCATGCATCAGCGCAGGACGCCTCTGCGCGGCAGGGCTTGGCCTTCAAGGCCGCCCGGCAAGCCGGCGTGGTGCTGGCCGCTGACCTTGCGGTGGGCGCATGGGTGGCCCGAAGGTTTGCACGTCCGGGGCCCGCACCCACGCGCGGGGCCTGACGCGCCTCAGGGGAGGGACGAATCGGGGTGGTCACGCGGCACCCGCTGCAGGTAGTCGGCGAGCAAACCGCCGTGCAGCGGCTTGACCATGACGCGCGCCTTGCGGGGCTGGCCGCTCGCATCGACGATGTCGCGCACGCGCACGGCCTGGTAGCCGCACCGCGCCCAGAAGCGTTCGGCGCGCCCGTTGCCTTCGATCACGGCCAGACGCAGCCAGTGCGCGCCGCCCTCGCGGGCCTTGGCTTCCAGCGCCTGGTGCAAGGCCAGGGCCGCACCGGTGCCCCTGAGTTCCTGCGCGAGGAAGAACAAGGCCGTGTGCCAGACGCCGCGGGCCGGCAGGTCCGACACCAGGATCAGCGAGCCGCGCAAGGCCCCTGCGCGGTCGAACACGCCGGCGAACCAGCGGGTGCCGTAAGGCAGGTGCGCGGGCGGAAACTCTTCAAACTCCCGCTGCGCCTCGTCGGGCTCGGGGGGCCGGCCGTTGACCGTGACGAAGTAGTCCGGGTTCGCTTCAAACAGCGCCTGCAGGGCCGGCACGCCCTCGGCCTGAATGTCCCGAACGGCCAAGTCCGCGGTTTCGAAATGGAGCGGCATCGGTCTGTGCAGTGTTGGTGCCAGATTGTCGACGCGGGCCACTGCGCCGGCACAGCACCCCAAGCCTGCTCAATTCGCCGCCTGCCCCGCCCGCCAGCCACCGCCCAAGGCGCGGTACACCGCCACCAGCGACGTGGCCGTGCCGACCTGCGCCTGCACCCACTGGTCTCGGTAGCCCAGCGCTTCGCGCTCGGCGTCGAGCACGGGCAGGAAATCGCTCACGCCGGCCTCGTAGCGCGCACGGGCCAGGCCGGCGGCCTCGTCGGCGCTGCGGGCGGCCGCTTCGAGCTGGGCGGCCCGCTCCGCGCTGCGCGTGTAGCTGCTGAAGGCACCTTCCGTTTCCTCCAGCGCCACAGCCACGGCCTGCTCGAAGCCGGCCAGGCTCTGCTGCGCGCGCGCTTCGCTGGCGCGGATGCGCGAGCGGATAGCGCCCAGGTCAAAGGGCGTCCAGCTCAAGCCCGCGCCGAGCGAGTAGCGGGCCGCTTCACCCCGGCCCAGGCTGGAGAGCGACGCCGCGTTGAGCCCCAGCAGCCCCGAGAGCGACAGGCGCGGGTAGAGCTCGCCCCGCGCCACGCCGATGAGCGCGGTGGACGCGGCGAGCTGCCTTTCGGCTGCGATCACGTCCGGCCGCCGCTGCAGCCATTGTTCGGGCGTGCCCACGGGCAGCTTCGCGAGGTCGGTGACGGGCAGGGCGGGCAGCGCGGTCATGGGCGTGGCCGGCGACAGCTCGGCCAGCAGCGCGCGGGGCGCCTGCGCCGTGAGTGTGGCCAGGCGGAAGACGGTGCGCTCGGCCGCGGTCTGCAGGGCCGGCAAGGCGGCCTCGGTGCTGGCCACCAGCGACTGCGCGCGCGCCAGGTCGAGCTGCGTGCCGCGACCGGCCTCCACGCGGGCCTGCGTGATGCGCAGCGACTCGCGCTGGTTGGCCAGGCTCACCACGGTGACCTGCAGGCGCAGTTGCAGGCCGCGCAGCTCCAGGTAGTTGCGCGCCACCTCGGCGGCCACCGAAGTCTGTGCCGCGTGCACCTGGGCCTGCCCGGCCGCCGAGAGGGCCGATGCGGCCTCGCTGCCCCGGCGCAGACGGCCGAAGAGATCGAGCTCCCACTGCGCCAGGAAGCTGGCGTCGAAGGTGCTGCCCGTGCGCGTGCTGCGCGGGGTGCCGGGCTGCTGCGTGAGCGGCCGGATGGCCCGCGTGGCGCTGCTGTCCAGGCCCACGCCCGGCCGCAGCGCGGCCTCGGCCTCGTCTTGCCCGGCGCGCGCTTCCAGCAGGCGGCCTTGCGCCACGCGGACGTCGCCGTTGGCGACGACGGCACGTTCGATCAGCGCGTTGAGCTTGGGGTCACCGAACCCGCGCCAAAACGTGGCGATGTCTTCCGCCGGCTGCCGCGCATCGAGCGCGGGGGTGCCGGCACCGACGAAGCCGCTGTCCAGCGCCAGCGCCGGGCGCTGGTAGTCGGGGCCCACGGTCGTGCAGCCGGCCACCGCAGCGGCCGCCAGGGCCAGCAACGCTGCGCGCGGCAGGGCGTTGGACTTGCGCGCGCTCATGGCCGGTCTCCCTGGGCCAGGGTGGGAGGTGCCTCGGGCGGCACGTCTGGCGGCGCCTGCAGGCGCGCCGCACGGCGGGCGCGCAGCAGCGCGTAGAACACGGGCGTGAGAAAGATGCCGAAGAGCGTGACGCCCACCATGCCCGAGAACACGGCGATGCCCATCGCGCGCCGCATCTCGCTGCCCGCCCCGCTGCCCAGGATCAGCGGAATGACGCCGGCGCAGAACGCGATGCTCGTCATCAGGATGGGCCGCAGCCGCATGCGGCAGGCGTGGATGACGGCGTCCAGCATCTGCTCGCCCTGGTCTTCCAGTTCCTTGGCGAACTCGACGATGAGGATGGCGTTCTTGCAGGCCAGCCCCACCAGCACCACCAGCGCCACCTGCGTGAAGATGTTCAGGTCACCCGGCTGCATGAAGGGCGGGAAGCTCGACACCCACACGCCGAAAAGCGCCGAGAGGATGCCCATCGGCACGATCAGCACGATGACCATGGGCAGGCTCCAGCTCTCGTACTGCGCCGCCAGCACCAGGATGACCAGCAGCACGCTGATGGCCAGCACGGCCGCCAGCACCGGCACCTTCCAGGTGGTGCCGGGGATGGCGAAATCGCGTGTCAGGCGGTCCTGGTAGGTCAGCTCCGTCCACTCGTAGCTCATGCCGCGCGGCAACGTGCGCTGCAGCAGCGTTTCGATCTCGGCTTCGGCCTGGCTCGACGAGAAACCCAGGTTCGGCGCGCCGTTGATGTCGGCCGAGGGGTAGCCGTTGTAGCGCGTCACGCGCGTCGGCCCGAAGGTGGGCTGCACCGTCATCAGCGCGCCCAGCGGCACCATCTCGCCCGCCGCGTTGCGCGTTTTCAGGTTGGTGATGGCACTGGCGTCGGCGCGGAAGGGCGCATCGGCCTGCACCACCACCTGGTAGGTCTTGCCGAACTGGGTGAAGTCGTTGACGTAGAGCGAGCCCAGGTTCACCTGCATCGTGTCGTAGATGTCCGACAGGCGGATGCCCATCTGCTTGGCACGGGTGCGGTCGACGTTGGCGTAGAGCTGCGGCACGTTGATGTCGTAGCCCGAGAAGGGCGTGCCGATGCTCGACTTCGGGTTGCCGTACACCTGCCCCAGCGTGCCCCACACCGCGCCGAAGAGGGCCTGCTCGCCGAGGCCGGCGCGGTCTTGCACCTGCAGCTTGAAGCCGCCGGCATTGCCCAGCCCGTCCACCGCCGGCGGCGGCACGACGAACATGCGCGCGCCCTCGATCTGCTGGATGGCCCCGTTCACGGCCCCCAGGATCGCCCCCTTGCTGAGATCGGGCGTGGTGCGCTTCTCGAAATCAGCCAGGCCGAAGAACACGATGCCTTCGTTCGGCGCCGCCGAGAACCCGGCGATGGACAGGCCCGGGAAGGCCACCGAATCCACGATGCCCGGCACCTTCAGCGCGATGTCGCTCATCTGGCGGATCACGGCCTCGGTGCGGTCGATGGAGGCGCCGGCGGGCAGCTGCGCGATGCCGATCAGGTACTGCTTGTCAGGCGCCGGCACGAAGCCGCCGGGAATGCGCATGAAGAGCAGCCCGGCCGCGCCCAGCAGCACCGCGTAGACGAGCAGCGAGACGCTCTTGCGCCGCACCACCCGCGTGACGCCGTTGCCGTAGCCCTCGCTGGCGCGGTGGAAGAAGCGGTTGAAGACGCGGAAGAAGCCGCCGAGCACGGCATCGATGCCCCGCGTCAGCCGGTCTTTCGGCGCATCGTGCGGGCGCAGCAGGATGGCGCTGAGCGCCGGGCTGAGTGTCAGCGAGTTGAAGGCCGAGATGACGGTGCTGATGGCGATCGTCACCGCGAACTGCTTGTAGAACTGCCCCGTGAGCCCGGGCACGAAAGCCAGCGGCACGAACACCGCGCACAGCACCAGCGCGATGGCGATGATGGGCCCGGAGACCTCGCGCATGGCCTTCACCGTCGCGTCGTGCGGGCTCAGCCCGGCCTCGATGTTGCGCTCGACGTTCTCCACCACCACGATGGCATCGTCGACCACGATGCCGATGGCCAGCACCAGGCCGAAGAGCGTGAGCGTGTTGATCGAGTAGCCCAGCAGCAGCAGGAAGGCGAAGGTGCCCACGATGCTGACCGGCACCGCCAGCAGCGGGATGATCGAGGCGCGCCAGGTCTGCAGGAAGACGATCACCACCAGCACCACCAGCAGCACGGCTTCGATCAGCGTGACCACCACCTTCTCGATGCTGGTCTGCACGAAGCGCGTGGGGTCGTAGACGATGTCGTAGTCCATGCCCACCGGGAAGCCCGCCTTGAGCCGCTCCATGGCCTTGCGCACGTCGTTGCTCAGCGCCAGCGCGTTGCTGCCCGGGGCCTGGAAGATGGCGATGGCCGCAGCCTCCTTGTTGTTGAGCAGGCTGCGCAGCGCGTAGTTGCCGGCCGAGAGCTCGACGCGGCCGATGTCGCGGATGCGGATCAGGCCCCCCGTGGCCGGGTCGGCGCGCACGATGATGTCGGCGAACTCCTGCTCGGTGCTCAGGCGACCCTGCGTGTTCACCGCGAGCTGGAACTCGGTGCCCTTGGGCGCGGGCGGCGCGCCCACGGTGCCCGCGGCCACCTGCGCGTTCTGCTCGCGGATGGCGCCCACCACCTCGGCGGTGGTGAGGTTGCGGGCAGCGAGCTTGGTCGGATCGAGCCACACCCGCATGGCGTAGTCGCCGGCGCCGAAGAGGATCACCGAACCCATGCCGGGGATGCGCAGCAGCTCGTCACGCACGTTGAGCTGGCCGTAGTTGCGCAGGTACAGCGCGTCGCGGCTGTTGTCGGGGCTGACCAGGTGCACCACCAGGGTCAGGTTCGGGCTGCTTTTCTCGGTGGTGACGCCGATCTGCCGCACGATCTCGGGCAGGCGCGGCAGCGCGCGGTTGATGCGGTTCTGCACCGCGGTTTCGGCCGCCTCGGGGCTGGTGCCGATCTTGAACGTCACGGTCAGCGTCATGCCGCCGTCGGCGGTGGCCTGCGAGTCGAAATACAGCAGGTTCTCGATGCCGCTGATCTGCTCTTCCAGCGGCGTGGCCACCGTCTCGGAGATGACGCGCGGGTTGGCGCCGGGGAACTGCGCCCGCACCACGATCTGCGGCGGCGCGACCTCGGGGTACTCCGACACCGGCAGGCGGAAGATGGCCAGCAGGCCGAGCAGGAAGACGAAGATCGACAGCACGGCGGCGAAACGCGGCCGGTCGATGAAGAAGCGCGAGATGTCCATGCGCGCGACCTCAGGCCTTCTTCTCGGCCTGGGCCGGCGCCGCGGGCGGCGGCAGGCCGCGCTCGTCGACCTTCAGCACCTGCGGCGCCACCGGCACGCCGGGGATGATGCGCTGCAGCCCTTCCACCACCACGTTCTCGCCCGGCTTGAGCTTGCCGCCGCCGACCACGCGCATGCCGTCCTTCAGCGCGCCGAGCTGCACTTCGCGGAACTGCGGCTGGCCGTCGGCGCCCACCACGACGACGAACTTCTTGGTCTGGTCGGTGCCGATGGCGCGCTCGGGCACGAGGATGGCGCTGTAGGGCGCGCTGGTGGCCATCACCAGCCGCGCCGCCAGCCCGGGCACGAACTGGCCCTTGGCGTTGTCGAAGCTGGCGCGCAGGCGGATGGCGCCGGTCTGCGCGTTCAGGCGGTTGTCGATGAAGTCGAGCTTGCCCACGTGCGGGTAACCCTCTTCGTTGGCCAGCGCCATGCGCACGGCCGGCGCCTTCTCGCCCGCGGCGCGGATGCGCAGGAAGGCCTGCTCGCTGCCGTCGAAGTAGGCGTGCACGCGCGCCACGCCGGCGATGGAGGTGAGCACGGCCTGTTCGTTGACGAGGTTGCCCGCCGTGATGAGGGCGCGCGAAACGCGGCCCGCGATGGGCGCGCGCACGGCCGTGAACTCCAGGTTCAGCCGGGCCACGCGCAGCGCGGCCTCGGCCGCGGCAATGTCAGAGGCGCCGGTGCGCGCACTGGCGGCGAGCTGGTCGAGTTCCTGGCGGCTCACGGCCTTGGCGGCCAGCAGCTTCTCGGCCCGCGCCAGCTCGGCGGCGGCGAGCTCGGCGCGCGTGCGCACGGCCGCCAGCTGCGACTCCAGCCGCGCCACCTCGGCCGCGTAGGGCCGCGGGTCGACGGTGAAGAGCAGCTGGCCGCGCCCGACCAGGGCGCCGTCGGTGAAGTGCACGCGGTCGATGACGCCGGCCACGCGCGGGCGGATCTCCACGTACTCGGCGGCTTCGATGCGCCCGCTGAACTCTTCGCTGTCGGCCAGGGTGCGCTGCACCACCGGCACCACGCTCACCGACGCCGGGCCCTGCGGGCCGCCTTGTGCACCAGCGGGGTCGCTGCACCCCATGAAAGCGGGCAGGCAGGCCAGCAACAGCGCGGCCAGGCCCAGGGGGGCGAAGGAAGACTTGTTCATCGGTGGATCTTTCCGGGGGAGGGCCGGCGGCCGTGACGCCCGCCGCGGGCCGCGAGGACGTTCAACATGGAGGTTAGAACCCCCATGTTGCCTCAGGATTTCAAGCCGTGCTGCGCGCGCCCCCGGACGGCGCCAGCCCCAGCACCCGCGCCAGTTCGACGCTGAGCGTCGTCAGGTCGAAAGGCTTCTGCAGGCGGCCGCGGAAGCCGTGGGCCTCATGGTGGGCGAGCACGTCGTCGTCGGCATAGCCGCTGGCCACAATGGCCACCACCTGCGGATCGTGCGCGCGCAGCCGCGCCAGCACCTGCGCGCCGCCTTCGTGCCCGGGGATCGTCAGGTCGAGGATCACGGCGTCGTAAGGCTGGCCCGCCTGCCGGGCCCGGCCGTACAGCGCCAGCGCCTCTTCGCCGTGGCCGCAGGCATCGGCGGCATAACCCAGGCGTTCGAGCATGCGCTGGGCCAAGACGCGGATGGTCTCGTCGTCGTCCATCACCAGGATGCGGCCCGTGCCGGCCACGGCGCACGGCACCGCCGGCGCGCGCGGCACCGCGTCGGTGGCGGGCAGGAACAGGGTGAAGAGGCTGCCCTGGCCCAGGGTCGACTCCACCGTGATGCGGCCGCCGTGACGCGCCAGGATGGCGTACGAAGTCGACAGCCCCAGGCCGCTGCCCTGGGGCTTGGTGGTGAAGAAAGGGTCGAAGATGTGCGGCAGGTCGGCCGGCGAGATGCCGCCGCCCTCGTCGGCCACCGTGATCTGCACATAGGGCCCGGCCGGCAGGCCCGACGCATGCTCGGCCCCCAGCCGCGTGTTGCCGGCCCCGATGCGGATGGCGCCGCCCTGCGGCATGGCCTGGATGGCGTTGATGACGAGGTTGCCGATCACCTGGCTGAGCTGACCCACATCGGCATGGACGGCGGCCAGGTCGCTGGCGATGGCGAATTCGCACCGCGCCTTCGAGCCGCGGGCCACGAAGGTGGCTGAATCGACGATCAACTCGCCGATGGACGCCACCTCGCGCACCGGCGCACCGCCCTTGGCGAAGGTCAGCAGCTGCTTGGTGAGCGCAGCGGCGCGCCCGGTGGCATCTTCCAGCACCTTCAGCAGGCCGTCCGCCTCGGGCGGCGCGAGCGGCATGGCGCGCAGCAGCGAGACATTGCCGCGCACCGCCGTCAGCAGGTTGTTGAAATCGTGCGCAATGCCCGCGGCCAGCGTGCCCAGCGATTCGAGCTTCTGCGCCTCGCGCACCCGGTCTTCCAGCCGCCGCCGCTCGGTGATGTCGATCTGCGAGCCCACCATGCGGCGCGGACGCCCGGCCTCGTCGCGCAGCACCGAGGCCTGCCCGAGGATCCAGCGGTACGAACCGTCGCGGTGCCGCATGCGCACGATCACGTCATAGGGCTGGCCCGGGTCTTCCAGGCTGGCCTGCGCCGCGGCCAGGGTCGGTTCCAGGTCGTCGGGATGCACGCGAACACGCCACTCCTCGAAGGAATCGGCCACCTCGTCGGGGGCGTAGCCGAGCTGGCGCTTCCAGGCGTCGGAGTAGTGAACCTCGTTGGTGCGCAGGTCCCAGTCCCACAGCCCGACGCCACCGGCCAGCGTGGCCTGGGTGACGCTCTGCAGCGCATGCTCCAGCGCCTGCTGCCGCTGGCGCTCGGCCGTGACATCGAAGCCGGTGCTGATGAAACAGTCGCCCACCGGGATGCTCATCATGCGGAAGATCTGCTGCGCACCCGCGAAGGCCCGCTCCCACTGCAAGGGCTGCCCGCTGGCCATGATCTCCTCGACCATCGGGCGCAGCGTGGCCACGGTGTCGGCGTCAGGAAAGAGGTCCCCCGCGGTCCTGCCCACCGCGTCTTCGAGCCGGAGCCCCCAGGCCTTCAGCGCGGCAGCGTTGGCTTCCACGAGGCGCCAGGTGAGGAGGGCGCCCTGCTCGTCGCGGACCAGCTGCCAGATGTGCACCTCCATCGGCGAATGCTCGAAGAGGCTGCGGTACAGCAGGTCGCGCGACACAGTGCCCTCGGTGGCGGACGGATCAAGGGCCATGCCCGCGAGCATACGACGCAGCCCGTGCGTCTGGCTTGGCCCCCCGCGAAGGCGGGTCGGGCGTGTGTGGGGGCGCTAGAGTCTGCGGGGCCCCGTGCTGGCGCTGCAGCGACCCGCCGCCCGGCAACCCCCCCTTTCTGCTCTCACCCGCCCAGCCCCTCAAGCCATGCCCGCCACACCATCACGCGCAGAAGTCCCCGTCGAAACCACCTGGGACCTGCGGGACCTCTTTGCCAGCGAAGCCGCCTGGGAGGTCGAGTTCGAAGCCATCGAGACAGCGCGCGCCGCTCTGGCCGCCTACGAGGGCCGGCTGGGACAGGACGGCGCCACCTTGCTGGCCTGCCTGACCGACGCCGAGACGCTGGGGGCCCGGCTGGTGCGCCTGAGCACCTTCGCCTACCTGCGCAACGCGCAGGACGCGACCCACCCGCCGCACCAGGCGGCGACGGCGCGTGTGGCGGCGCTGCAAGCCCGCGTGGATGCGGCGACGAGCTTCATCGACTCGGAGATCCTGGCGCTGCCCGAAGGGCGGCTGCAGGCCTTGCGGCAGGCCGAACCGGGCCTGGCGGCCTTCGACGTGCCGCTGGACGACCTGCTGGCGCAGCGGCCCCATCAACTCACCCCCGCCACGGAGCAAGCCCTGGCAGCGCTGGGCGAGGTGCTGAATGCGCCCTACATGGTCTACGGTCGGTGCAAGTTCGGCGACATGCGCTTCGCGCCCTTCACCGACGCGCGGGGAGAGGTTCACGCCAATTCGTTCAACGCCTACGAATCGCGCTTCGAGACCCATGCCGATGTCGATGTGCGGCGCGGCGCGTGGGCCTCGTTCACCGCAGGGCTGCGGGCCCACCACCACACCAGCGCGGCCACCTTCGCCACCGAGGTCAGCAAGAACGTCGCGCTCGCCCGGCTGCGCGGCCATGCCAGCGCCGAGGCCTACCTGCTGCAGCCGCACAAGATCCCGCAGCAGCTCTACCGCAACATCCTGGACATCATCCAGGCCGAACTCGCGCCGCACATGCAGCGCTACGCGCGGCTGCGCCAGCGCGTGCTGGGCCTGGACCGCCTGCTGTACTGCGACATCAAGGCCCCGCTGGACCCGGCCTACAACCCGCCCATGCCCTGGGACGAGGCCTGCCAGCTGGTGCTGGACGCGCTGGCGCCGATGGGCGAGGACTACCTGGCCTTCGTGCGGCGCGCACTCACCCAGCGCTGGGTCGACCGCGCCGACAACGTGGGCAAGTCCTCGGGGGCCTTCTGCTCGTCGCCCTACGGCGTGCACCCCTACATCCTGATCACCTGGTCGAACACGATGCGCAACGTGTTCACGCTCGCGCACGAACTCGGGCACGGCGGACACTTCGCGCTGGCCATGAAACACCAGCGCTTCGTCAACACGCGCCCGGCGATGCCCTTCATCGAGGCGCCGTCCATCATGAACGAGATGCTGCTGGCGCAGCACATCCTGGGCCGCAGCCAGGAACAACGCCTGCGGCGCACGGTGATCATGCAGGTGCTGGGCACCTACCACCACAACTTCGTGACCCACCTGCTCGAAGCCGAACTGCAGCGGCAGGTCTACGCCCGGGCCGAGCAGGGCGGCTCGATCACGGCCTCGGTGCTCGACGACTGCCAAGGCCGCATCCTGGAAGGCTTCTGGGGCGACACGGTGCAGATCGACGACGGCGCGCGCATGACCTGGATGCGCCAGCCGCACTACTACATGGGGCTGTATCCGTACACCTACTCGGTGGGGCTCGTGGCCTCCACCGCCATGGCGCTGCGGGTGCAGGAAGAAGGCGCCCCCGCGCTGCAACGCTGGCTGCAGGTGTTGAAGGCCGGCGGCACGCGCACGCCGCTCGAACTGATGCGGTGGGCCGGCGTCGACCTCGGTTCGCCGCAGCCCATCCGCGACGCGGTCGCGTACGTCGGCCGCTTGATCGATGAGCTGGAGGTTTCGTTCGCCACCGACGCAGCGTGACCGCGGCTGCGGCCTGCACTGCCACCCCGCCTGCTTTTCAGGTCAGGCAGCCGCGGGCATCCACCGGCCAGACCGTCTCGACGACGCCCTGGGCCAGCCCGCCCCGCACGCCGACGTAGCTGCCGTGCAGGTTCACGGTCGGGTCGCAGTGGCCGGGAATCAGCCAGACGGTGTCGCCCAGCGACGGCAGCGCAGCTGCGCCGGGCTCCGTGTGCAGCACCGGGGTCAGGATGCCGTGCTCGTCGCCGCCGTTGCGGAACTCGAAGCCGCCCTGCCAGACCTTGGGCATGCCCGAATCGATCGCGTGCGATTTGTGCCCCGCATCCACCACGGCATGCGCCGCGCCGACGCTGATCACCTGCGACTTGACGAACAGCGCGTGCTCGAAGGCCACCGGCGCCGCGCCCAGGGGCTCTGGGCCGAGGTGGTTGTCGGCGTAATCGCGGTCCATGAAGACATAGCTGCCGCATTGCAGTTCACCCCACAGGCCACTGGCGGCTTCGAGCGCAAAGGTGCCGGTCCCCGCGCCAGTGACCAACGGGCACGCCAGGCCCGCAAGCGCCAGGCTGGCCTTCGCGGCGCGCACGGCCCCGGCGGCGTGTTCGATCGCGGCCTTGCGCTCAGCGGCCGATCGCAAGTGCTGCGCACCGCCGTGGTAGGCCTGCAAACCCGCCCACCGCAAGCCGTGTGACACCACGCGCAGCGCCAAGGCGCCGGCATCGGCCGGTGCGACGCCGCATCGGCCCTGCCCGACATCGATCTCCACGAAGACATCCACCTCGGTGCCTTCGGCCTTCAGCGCGGCCGCCAGGCGGTCGATGCCAAGGTGCGAATCGACGGCGATCGCCAGCCGCACACGGCCTGCCAGCACCGCCACCCGCGCGAGCTTGGCTGGGTCGACGATCTCGTTGCTGATGTAGAGGTCGGGCACGCCCTGCTCGGCCAAGGCTTCGGCCTCGCTCAGCTTCTGCACGCACACGCCCACGGCACCGGCGGCCCGCTGCAGTTGAGCGATGGCCGCACTCTTGTGCGTCTTGGCATGCGGGCGCAGCCGCAAGCCCTGTGCGTGCGCGAAGGCAGCCATCGCGGCCAGGTTGCGCTCCATCGCGTCGAGATCGATCACGAGCGCCGGCGTGTCGATGGCGGCCACGGGGTCGCCCACCCGGGCCGGCGCGCGCCGGCCTGCGACAGAGGTCATGACATCGGCTCCATGGTGTGCTGCGGTCGGTCTGGGTCCCGCCCATTCTGACGGGCCCGCACCGGCATCACCGCATGGCGCCGGAACGCAGGCCCCCGCAGCCTGTTGCCCAGCCCCCGCAGGGGCGGTCGATCCTGTCCTGAAGTGCTGTTCCGCCCCGGGCTGCGGCGGGACACCATGGGTCTCCGCGCTCGGGCGCGCAGGGCGCGCTCCGATCACCGGGTCTCTTCAACTTCCGCAGCACCGACATGTCCCTCCACACCCCCCGTTTCACCGCCCGCGCCTGGCGCACCGCCGTGCCCAAGTGCATGCTCCTGATCAGCCTGGGCCTGGCTGGCGCCTGGTCCCAGGCCAGCACCGTGGTGCTCACCACCTCGCAGGCACAGATCAGGCCCGGCGCGGACAACCAGGGTTGGCTGAGTTCGGTCTCGGCCAACGAGAATGCCTTCAACGACAACCACATCACCGGGCTGTTCGGGCCCGGCGAGGAGTACCGCAGCTTCTTCTCCTTCAGTCTGCAGTCGCTCACCGGCACCGTGCTGGGCGCACGGATCGAACTTCGCCGCTACCAGCAGCAAGGCACGGTGAACCTGGGCTTCTGGGACACCACCGCCACGGCCGCTGAACTCTCGGCCACGCGCGACGGCCTCTTCAGCCCGGGCATCTTCGAAGACCTGGGCAGCGGCACCAGCTACGGCAGCTTCCAGGTCGTCCAAGGCGATGGCGAAGACATCCTCGCCTTCGAGCTCAACGCGCAGGCCCTCAGCGCCCTCAATGCCCGCCTGGCGCAGCCCGGCGACGGCTACTTCTCGCTGGGCGCGGCGGTGCAGGGTGAGGGCTATCTCTTCGCCACGTCCAACGACGAGCCGGGCGCCAGCGGCGGGCTCTTGAACAGCCCGCAACGCCTGGTGCTGCGCATGGCCGAAAGCCAACCGGTGCCCGAGCCCGGCTCGCTGGCACTGGCGGTGCTGGGCCTGGCTGTGGCGGCCCGCGCCACCAGGATGCGTTCGCGCGCCTGAGCGCGCCAGCCTGCGTCAAGCCGCGGGGCCGACCCCCGCGGATGTCCAGGTGGACGAGCGGTTGCGACGCAGGTAGCGCCGCCGCATGGCAGCGTCCATCGGGTCAAGGCTCGGGAACCAAGGCAGGTGCACCGCAGCAAACGGCCCAGCCACGCGCACCCCATCGGTGAAGTGCCCGCGGTAGTGGGACTTGTTGCAGACCGCGAAGGTGGTGTCCACGTGCGCGGCATACACCGGCCAGGGCTCGCCCTCCAGCTTGAAGCGCCAATAGGGTGCCTCCCACTCGGGCACCGAGAGCCAGGCCTCGTAGGGAATGGGTCGCCGCGTCTGCAGCCACTGGCGCGTCTGCACCAGCGGTGCGGGCACCGGCGTCTCCAGTGTCAGCGCAAAGCCCGCCTTGAACACGCGGTAACGCTCGGTCAGTTCGCAAAGGGTCTGCAAGAAGTCGGCCGGCAGCGCGGCGTTGAGCTGCAGGTCGGGATCGGTGTAGGCGAAGAGCGCGGGCAGCTCGGCATACAGCGGCGGCAGAAAGCCGACCTGGTGGCCGTGGTTGTGGGCACAGCGCACCCACCACGCCTCACCGCGGGCATGCAGGCCTTGCAGGGTGTGCACGGTGAAAGGGTCGTCGGAGGCGTTGTCGATGACGATGGGCCGAAGGCCGCGCTCGCGCAGCTGCCGCACCATCGACACCACATGCACACCGTTGTTGTAGGCCACCACCAGCACCGGGAAGGGCTGCGTCGTTGCCTGCAAGGCCTGCAGAGCCTGCCGCAACTGCTGGGCCGGGCCTCGCAGCTGCCGCGCCAGGCGCCGCTGGCGCCAGTGCTGCCTGAGTTGCCGCAGATTCATGACGTGCACATGCGAGGTGGTTCCGGGGCTGGGCGCGTTCAGGCGCTCTGGGCCCGGCATTCGATGCGAGGGACGGCGTCATCGCCACTGCCCTCTCGGGCAGACGCTGCGGCCTTGCATTGGGCACGCCACACTGCCCCTTCGGGCTATCGCCGCAGGGGGCGCGCGCTGGAAGTCTTGCTGGCTCGCACCACTACGCAGCACCGGCTGCCCAAGACCATGAAGCACTTGTCCACGCGCACGCAGCGAACCCTTCACCTGCTGGCCGCCTCTGCGGCCTTCGGCCCCCTGTTGGTGCTCGGCCTGGCTGGCACTGCCTCGGCCCAGAG
The DNA here is from genome assembly GCF_004016505.1 of Rubrivivax rivuli. Classification (GTDB taxonomy): domain Bacteria; phylum Pseudomonadota; class Gammaproteobacteria; order Burkholderiales; family Burkholderiaceae_C; genus Rubrivivax; species Rubrivivax rivuli. The sequence continues at coordinate 269,418 of NZ_SACR01000006.1, forward strand.
CTCCCCGCAGGCGGCACCGGCCGAGCGTGTGGAGGTCACCGGCAGCCGCATCCGCTCGCTCAGCGCCGAGTCGCCCTCGCCGCTGCAGGTGATCTCGTCGGACGACATCGCCAAGTCGGGTGCCGTCAACATCCAGGACCTGCTGCTGAAGAACCCCATCGCCGCCAGCCCGGCCATCAGCCGCACCAACTCGAACTTCTCCACCGCCAGCGCCGGCGTGGCCACGGTGAACCTGCGCAACCTCGGTGAATCGCGCACGCTGGTGCTCATCAACGGCAAGCGCACGGTGGCCGGCGTGCCGGGCAGCTCGGCGGTGGACCTGAACAACATCCCCACCGAGTTCATCGAACGCGTGGAGATCCTCACCGGTGGCGCCTCGTCGCTCTACGGCTCCGATGCGGTGGCCGGCGTGGTGAACATCGTCTTCAAGCGCAGCTTCGAGGGCGTGGCCGCCGACCTGCAGGTGGGCCAGAGCGAAGAGGGCGACGACCGCAAGAAGAAGTTCTCGCTGACCTTCGGCACCACGGGCAACAACGGCAAGACCTCGCTGATGGGGCACCTGGCCGTCAGCGAGCAGGGTGCGGTGTACTCGCGCGACCGCGCACCTTCGGCGGTCGACCAGTTCTCGGTGGGCGCGCGCGGCGACGCCACCGCACGCCGGCCCCAAGACCTGTTCACGGCCCAGCGCCCCTTCTTCTCGAGCTTCGTGCCGCAGGGCTACTTCTTCACCGACAGCTACAACGGCACCAACGCCTTCACCTACAACCGCGCCGGGCAGGTGGTGCGTGAAGACACCAACGGCACGCGCGGCGAAGCCACGGGCTTCAACCGCAGCGAGTTCCGCACCATCGCGCTGCCCATCAAGCGCGCGCTCTTCGCCGCCAAGGCCGAACACGAGTTCGCGCCTTCGCACTCGGTCTACCTCGACGGCAGCTACGCGCAGAGCAGGAGCAGCACCGAACTGGAACCCTATCCCCTGGGTTCCGACGACATCCTGCCGGCCAGCGGCGGCCAGGTGCCGGCCGGCGCGCTGGTGGGTGGCGTGCTGGTGCGCAACCCGCTGGTGCCCGACCACATCTGGAACGACATCAGCGACACCGACGGCGACGGCATTCCCGACTACTACTTCACCCGCCGCATGTCGGAAGTGGGCAACCGCGGCAACCGCGCCGAGCGCGACAACTTCCGCTTCGTCACCGGCGTGAAGGGCGACTTCGGCGCGAGCCTGGCCTACGAGGCCTTCGTGGGCTATGGCGTGACCAAGGAATCGCAGACCTCCGGCGGCCAGGTCAACGTGCTGAACTTCCGCTACGCGCTCGACGCGCTGCCCGACACCAACGACATCGACGGCGACGGCAACCGTACCGAGGCCATCTGCCGTGACGCCAATGCGCGCGCGCAGGGCTGCGTGCCGATCAACGTCTTCGGCCGCGGTGCCGTGAGCCCCGCCGCCCTGAACTACGTGCAGGCGCCGGGCTCGCTGAGCACCTCCACCTCGCAGCGCGTGGCGGGCCTGAGCATCTCGGGCGAGGCCTTCACGCTGCCGGCGGGCGCCGTGGGCTACGCCGCGGGCGTGGAGTACCGCAAGGAAAATTCGCGCAGCGAGTTCGACGCCTTGCAGCAGTCGGGACTGAACGCCGGCAACGCCATCCCGGCCACGCGCGGCAGCTTCGACGTGAGCGAGGTCTTCTTCGAGACGCGCCTGCCGCTGCTGAAGAACCTGCCCTTCGTCAAGCAGCTCACCGGCGTGCTGGCCGCTCGCGGCAGCGACTACAGCACCGTGGGCAACACCACCAGCTGGAACGCGGGCCTGGAGTGGGCCGTCAACAGCGACGTGAAGGTGCGGCTCTCGCGCACGCAGTCGACCCGTGCCCCCAACATCAACGAGCTCTTCGCACCGCCGAGCCAGACTTTCCCGGCCGGACTGACCGACCCCTGCGTCGGCGTGACGGCCACCAGCACCGGCGTCACGGCCGAGCGCTGCCGCGCCGCACCGGGCGTGAACGCGAACATCGCCGCCAACGGCAGCTTCCGCGCGACGCAGGCCGACCTGCAGGGCATCAGCGGCTTCGACCGCGGCAACCCGGCGCTGCAGGAGGAGAAGGGCCGTTCGTTCACCGCCGGCATCGTGTTCACGCCCAGCGGCGTGCCCGCGTTGCGCAACCTGTCGGTGACGCTGGACTACTTCAAGATCGACATCTCCGACGCCATCACGGCCACACCGCGACAGTTCATCCTCACGCAGTGCTACAGCGGCGATGCCTCGTTCTGCCGCCTGGTCACGCGCCGCGCCAACGCCGTGGGGCCCAACAGCGCCGGCTCCATCAGCTTCCTCGACAGCCAGGACAGCAACGGCGGTGGCGAAGGCGTGGAAGGCCTGGACCTGACGGCCAGCTACAGCCTGCTGCTGGGCCCCGGCCGCCTGAGCACGCGCCTGGCCTACACCTGGATGAAGGAGGGCTACGAAATACCCGCCATCGGTGCCGCGCGCGACAAGTTCGCGGGCGAGATCGGCACGCCGGAGCACAAGTTCGCCTTCGACCTGGGCTACGAGTTCGGCAACTTCAGCATCCGCAGCACCACCACCTACATCGGCAAGTCGGCGGTGGACGACCAGTTCCTGGCCTCCAACTTCGCGCCGCGCGGCCGCGTGCCGGCTGGCAGCGTGACGGTGCCGGCCAAGGCCTACCTCGACCTGCAGTTCGGCTACCGCGTCACCAAGCAGTGGCAGCTCTACGCGGGCATCGACAACGCCACCGGCACCAAGGCCCCGCTGATTCCTTCGGGCGTGCCCAGCAGCGTCACGGGGACCGAGACCGATGCCGGTACCTACGACGCCATCGGCCGCCGTTACTACCTGGGCCTGCGGGCGAGCTTCTGAGCGCTGGCTGAGCGCGCAGGGGGAGGGGCCGGCCACGCCGGCCCCTTTTTCGTTTCAAGGCCTGCGCGCGAAGGCGTCGTTCATGCAGGCCCGCAGCTGCGCAGGCCGCAAGGGCTTGCCCAGCACGGTGAAGCCTTCGGCGCGCGCCGCTTCGGCGCGGGCGTGGCCCAGTTCGCCGGTCACCAGCACCGCGGGCAGATGACCGCCGACGGCGGCACGCAACTGCAGCGCGGTGAGGCAGCCGTCGTCGCCTTCGGCCAGGCGCAGATCGGCCACCACGAACTCGGGCTGCCATTCGGGCCGCAGGGCGGCCAGGGCGGTGGTCATGCACTGCGCCTGCCGCACCTGGCAGCCCCAGCGGCCCAGCAGCAAGGTCAGCGCCTCGGCCGAGGCGGGGTCGTCTTCCACCACCAGCACACGCCGGCCGTGCAGCACATCGGCGGCGTCAGGGGCGGGGGCGGGAGCGCTCGCAACCTGGGGCGATGCGGGCCGGGCCGCCGGCAGGTGCAGCGTGAAGCAGCTGCCCTGGCCCGGCACCGAGCTCACGCGCAGGCCCAGGCCCAGCAGGCGCCCCAGCCGCTGCACGATGGCCAGCCCCAGGCCGTGGCCGTGGCGCTGGTCGCGCCCGGGGTTGCCGGTCTGGTAGAAAGGTTCGAAGACGCGTTCCAGCTCGGCGGCGGCAATGCCCACGCCGGTGTCCACCACCTCCACACGCACCGCCTCTTGCGTGGCCACGGCACGCAGCACCACCGAACCGGCTTCGGTGTAGCGCACGGCGTTGGAGACCAGGTTGTCCAGCACGCGGCGCAGCAGCCGCGCGTCGCTGACGGTGTGCAGGCCTGATGCGTCGGTGTGCAGCTGCAGCTCCAGTCGCAGGCCCTTGCGGCGCGCTGCCTCGTCATGCTGCGCCGCCAGAGACTGCAGCAGCCCGGCGAGGTCCAGCGGGGCCAGCTGCGGCTGCACCGTGCCGGCGTCCAGGTGCGAAAGCTCCATCAGCCCGTCGACGATGTCGCCCATCTGCTCCACGCAACCGTAGATGCGCTGCGCGGCCAAGGCCAGCGGCGGGCCGGCTTGCTCTTGCGGCAGGGCTTGCGCCAGCAGGCCGATGGCGTTCAGCGGCTGGCGCAGGTCGTGCCCTGCAGCGGCGAGGAAGTGCGCCTTCTCCGCATGGGCCTGCTCGGCGCGCGCCTGTGCAGCGGTGCGGGCCTCCACCTCCTGCTGAAGTGCGGCGATGAGCTCGGCATTGCGCTGTCGCTGGCGCAGTGTCTCGTTGTGGGCGCGTGCGTGCTGCAGGCCGCTGACGAGTGCGTAGGTGCCCACCAGCACCGCCATGCCACCCAGCATGGTGTGCAAGCCGCCCAGCCACAGGTCGCGCAGGGCCAGCGGTCCCATCACCAGCAAGGTGTAGAAGAACAGCAGCGGGTAGGTGCGCGCCAGCGTCTGCACGTTCGTCAGCGTGACGATGCTCAGGCCCAGGTGCAGGGCGGCCTCGGCCGCGGGCTGCTGCGGCGCCATCAGCCACCAGCTGCCGAAGCCCCAAAGCGCCGCCTGCGCCGCGGCGTTGAGGGCCATGGACCACGACCACATGCGCAGGTCGCGCCCGGCGGGAGGGGTGGCCTGCCAGCGACGGGCCGCCACAAGGCGCGCGACGCGCACCGCCACGAAGAGGGCGGTCCACACCACGAGCACGCGGTCGGGCACCAGCCCGACGAAAGGCAGCGCCACCAGCAACGCGTACAGCGAGCCCATGAACACGGTCAGCCAGGTGGCACGCACCATGGCATCGAGCTGCTCGCTCGACAGCGGCCAGTTCATCACGGGCAGGGCCCGCACTTCAGGGGCGGTGCCGGCCGACATGCTGGGCTGCGCCGACCTGGGGTTCAGACCAGGCCGCGTTCGCGCGCCACCACCACCAGCTGCGTGCGGTTGCGCGCACCCATGAGCGCGAGCAGGGCCGTGATGTGCAGCTTCACGGTGCGCTCGGCGATGCCCAGCATGGAAGCGATGCGCTTGTTGGGCTGCCCGTGCGCCAGCAGGGCCAGCACCTCCAGCTGGCGCACGGTGGGCTGGGGTGCTGCGCCCTCCTGCACCTCGGGCAGCGCGCTGCGCGGCAGCAAGCCGAAGGCCAGCCCGCCGTCGGCCACCACACGCAGGGCCGCGCGCATCTCGGCCAGCGTCTGCGACTTGCTGAGAAAGCCGCTGGCCCCCGCAGCGCGGGCTGCGGCCATCAGCGAGGGCGTGTTGTCACCCGAGATCAGCACACGCGCCACCTGCGGGTGCTGCTGGCCGAAGCGGCGCAGGCCCTCGATGCCGTTGAGCGCACCGAGGTGGTAGTCCACCAGCACGGCATCGAGGTCAGGGTGCGCGACGGCGAGCGCCAGGCCTTCTTCCAGCGAAGAAGCGTTCAGCACCCGCATGCCGGGTTCGACCGCGCCCAGCGCGTGCGCAAAACCCACGCCGTACAGCGGGTGGTCATCAACGAGCAGCAACTTCATCCCAGGGGGCCTCGAACGTTCAAGGCGCGGCGTCAGGCCGGCGCAACCGGCCACTGTACCCACGTGCAGCGCCAACGGGGCAAGCCCGGCGTGGTGCTGTCGTCACACCTGCCCGCAAGGGCAGGTGGCCGCGGCGGGCGACGCTAAGTCAGGGCGGCAACACCAGGCGGTAACCCATGAAGCGCACACTCGCGATGCGCAGCGCACCCAGCCCGCCGGCGGCCAATTCGGCCCGCAGCCGGGAGACCTGGGTGTCGACGCGGCGCTGCCGGCCCTCCGGGCACAGGCCGGCGGCCTGGCTGCCTGAGAGCTCGATCAGCACCTGCGCGAGCTGCGCGCGCGTGACACCCTGGGGGTGCGCACGCTGCAGCCCCTGCAGCAGGGCCGCGCTGCCGCGTGTGAGCTGCACCACCTGGCCACCCCAGCGGCAGCTGCCGGTGCGCAAGTCGACCTGCAGGCGCGGCGGCGCGGGCGGTGCGGCCGGCGCTGCGGTGGGCGTGCGCGCGGTCGGCGGGGGGCCCGCCGAAGGCGCCACCGCAGCCAAGGCCAGCGTGGCCAGCGACACCTGGGCCGGCGCCCGCCCGTGCGCCTTGCCCAGCATCAGCGCCAGCAGCGCCACGGGGGTGTCGGCCGGCCACACCTCGTCGTAACCCAGGCGCAACGCGCGGCCGTGGTTGAAGCTGCCGAACTCGGGCCCCACCAGCACCACGCGCAACGGCCCCGCCGTGCGCAACAAGGCCAGAGTGGCGGCCGCGTCGCTCTGCAGCGCGGCTTCCTGCACCAGCACCATCTCGGCCCGTGCGGCGCGCGCACGCTCCAGCGCCTGCTCGGGGTGCACGCACATCACGGGCTGCAAACCCGCCAGGCGGGCCGCTTGCACAATTTGGCCGCAGGCAGCGTCCACCTGGCCCAGCACCGGCAGCAGCGGCCGCACAGGGGCCGCAGCGGGGCGCGCGTCCGGCAACCGCAGCCCCGGTGAGCGGGGCAGCGGAGCTTCGTCAAGCGGGGCGAGGGCCAGGTTCAAGGCAGGTGGCGAAACGGCGTTTGCGTGCAGTGCATGCTAGGCAGCCCCCGCGGCTGCGACCACTGCACCAAGAGGCAGCCCGGCCGGGCCGCGCCGTCAGATGCAGGAGCCGCTGATGTCGTAGGCCAGGATGCGACGGGTGGCCGGGTCCACGATGAAGCCCAGCGTGCAGATGGTGGTGCGGTTCACCCGCTCGTAGCGGGTGACCTGCACGGGCCCGGCCGAAGACTGCGCAACTTCGGTGCCCCTGGGCAAGTCCAGCGTGTAGTCGCTGCGATCGCGCTCGAACGCATACAGGTCCTTGCCGGCCATGGGCACGTCCTTGTAGATGCGCTTGTCGTCTGCCGAGATGCTGACCACCCGCTCCGCACGGCCGTACTTGGCGATCGCCTCGTCGATGGTCTTGCCCACCATCAGCTTGGCCTCGATGCCGCGGAAGGAGGCATGCCGCAGCAGCGCGCGCCGCGTGGCGATCGAAGCCTGGCTGTTGGCGCAACCTGCCAGTCCGGCCGTGCCGGCCAGTGCCGCGCCAACGGCCGCCCAGCGCAGCAGGCGCCTGCGCCCCGGCTGAGCCGGACGCAACGCTCCCTCGAGGTTCGGCGCCTTCATTTCGAGGAGAGGTCGATGACCTTGGCGGTCTCGCCCTTGTCGTTGAGCATGCGGATGCTGGGCTGTCCTTCAGGCGTGACCATGCGCAGCGTCCCGTCGGGCTCGCGGATGTTGATACGCCCGACGTCGATCTCGTCGAACTTGGGCGGCGGGCCCTTGGCGCCGGTCAGCAGGACGATGGCGGCAATGGCCGCAGCGCTGGCCGCGCAACCGCTCAGGAAGGCCGTGGTTCGGCTCATGGGAAAGGTGCCTCAGGCTGTCGGGAAGCCTGCATTGCAGCCGGCGAGCCTGGCGGCGGCTACAGCACGATGGGGCAGCCTGCGCCTGCGCTTGCGCCAGGCCCGGGGCTCAGGCGGGCTGGCCGGGGTCGACGCCCTTGTACGAGCGCAGCGCCCGCACGCGGCCTTCGCTGTCGAACACCATCACGTCCACGACGAAGAGCTCGATGTGCCCGTCGACCACGATGCGCACCTCGCCCGCCACGGCGTTCTCGCTGGTGTGCAGGTGCAGCACCTCGATCTGCAGGCTGCCGGCCTGCTCGAAGTTGTGCCGCATGAAGGCCACGGCGGCCGCGTGGCCTTGCAGCGCCAGGTTCCAGTCGCACACGCGCACCTCGGGCGCGAGCATGGCGGTGATGAACGCGAGGTCCTTGCGGGCGTAGGCGTCGAGGAAAGCGAGAAAACGCTGGGTGAAGTCCATGGCTGGGTTCCGGGTCGGCGGCTGCTGGGGGGCGGTGCGGCGGGCAGCCCGCGGGCTGCACCCCGCCCCACCCCTCACTTGAACTGGTAGCTCGCCGAGATCGAGAAATACCGCCCGGTGTTGTTGTGCAGACCGCTGTTGTAACCCTGCGAGACGGTGGCGTTCGGCGCGTAGGGCGCGGCCTCGTCGGCCAGGTTGGCGATGTTGAACGACAGGCTCAGGTTCTTGATGCCGGTGTAGGTGTAGTTCAGGTCGACGGTGACCCAGTCGGACATCTTGCAGTCAGGGTAGCGGTTGATGTACAGGTCGCGCCCGTTGGTGGCGGTGGGTGCCGCGCCCAGCACGTTGCGGCCGGTGAGGGTGTCATTGGCCGGGCCGCCGTAGTGGCAGGTGGTGCCCGAATACACGCGGGGCGGTTGCTGGCTGCCGTCGTACTCGCGTTTGTACGACACACCGCCCACGTAGTTCACCGCCGTGCTCACCGCATGCGCGCCCTTGCTCATCGACACACCGGTGCGCAGCTTCATGCGCGGGATGTCGCCCACGGAGGTGGCCCAGTCTGCAATGCCACCGTTGGTGCCCACGACGTTGAAGGTCTTGTAGCCCGGCTGCTCTTCACGCCGGTAGGTGAGGGCGTAGGAGCCGCGCAGGTAGGGTCCGAAGCGGATCTCTTCGGCGGTGAACGAACCACGCAGCTCGAAATCGACGCCCGCCACTTCGGTGCTGCCCTGGTTGGTCCAGGGCAGGCTCACCGCCAGCAGCGGCCCGGTGCCGGGCACGCCGTTGAGGAGCAGCGCGGGGTTGGTGTCGCGGGTCAGGGCCGTGGGCGGGTAACGATTGGGGTTGTCGATGACCGACTGCGCGGAGCCGAGCGCCACCTCGCCGATCTTGCGGATCTTGTAGACATCCACCAGCACATCGAAGCCGCGAACGGGCGAGAAGATGAAGCCCACCGAAGCGCTGTGCGACTTCTCGGGCCGCAGGTCGGGGTTGGCCGTGCCCACGCCAGAGACGCTCTTGGCGCAGTCGGATGCGGCGGCCCCCGGCTTGGGAGTGACGCCGTCTTCCTCGCAGCGCAACGGGTCGCGCAGCCCGTTGACGAAGAACTGCGCACCGCCCGGGCTCACCTGCGAAACCGCCGGTGCGCGGAAGCCCTTGGAGAAGGTGCCGCGCAGGGCCAGCACGTCGTTCACCGTCCATTTCGCGCCGATCTTCGGCACGAAGTTGGTCTTCAGCGTGGGGTACTTGTCGAAGCGCCCCGCGAAGTCCATCTCGAAGGACTTGGTGAAAGGCGTGCGGAACTCGAAGAAGGCCGAGCGCACGTTGCGGCTGCCGGCCACCGAGGTGTTGGACAGGCCCAGCACGTTACCCGCGGCGATGTTCGGGTCGGTGTCGATGTCGATCTTTTCCTGGCGCAGTTCGATGCCTGCCGCAAAGCCCACCGCACCGCCCGGCAGCTTGCCGAACTCGGTGGAGAGCTTGGCGTCGACCTGCGCGATCTCGGCGTAGGCCACGTTCTTCAAGGGCACCGAGAGCTGCGGGTCGGCGTTGATGGAGGCCAGCGAGCGGCCGCTGTTCGGCCCCGGTGCGCCCAGCATCTGACGCAGCACCGGCAGGTAGAGGAAACCGAACTCGCGGGTCTCGCGCTCGGTGCGGTTCCAGAGCACCGCGGTTTCCCAATCCACGCTGTCGCGCCAGCTGCCGCGTGCACCGACCAGCGCGCGGTACTGGCGGATGTCGCTTTCGGTGTTACCCGCAGGCAGGCTGCCGAAGCGGATGCCCACCGCCGCGCGGCCAGGCTGCGCATCGTTGTTGAAGGGGTTGTCGGGGTGGCCCACTTCCAGGATGGCCTGGAAGCTGGGCGCCTCGCCGCCGAGCAGGAAGTTGCGCGTGGGGTTCAGACCACTGATGGCGCGCGGCGCGCCGCGGATGGTTCGCTCGCTGCGGCCGATGGCCAGTTCCGCAAAGGCCATGGCCTCGGCCGTGAGCTTCAGGCTGGCGCGCGAGATGACGTTGGCATCGCTGCCCTTGCTCTGCACGTCGGTGTAGGCGTCGCCGTCGAAGTTGCAGAAGGTGCGCCCGAGCAGCGGCAGGGTGGTGACGCCATACACGGCGCTGCCGGTGATGAGTTGCGACGGGTCGCAACCGGCCGTGACGTTGACAACCCGCGAGGTGGGCGTGTTCTGCGGGAAGGACCGGTTGCCCGGGGCGGCTTCCTTGGTGAAGAAGGGCAGCGCGGAGAAGCTGCTGAAGAAGGGGTTCAGGCGCAGGTTGATGGCGCGGTAGTCGTCGGCCTGGATGTCGTTGGAGCCCTCACGCATGGACGTGGCGCCGCGCTTGGTGAGGTCGGCGCTGATCAGCACGTTGTAGCCGTCGCTGGCGTAGTTGCCGAAGCCGGCCGTGAGCGTGACGGTGTCCTTGCGGAACTCGCGGTCGTCGTTGAAGCCGACGCGCAGGGAGGCCTGGAGACCCTGGTAATCGTTCTTGGTGATGAAGTTGATGACGCCGCCGATGGCGTCGGAGCCGTAGACCGCCGAGGCGCCGTCCTTGAAGATCTCCACCCGCTCCAGCGCCGAGATCGGAATGGCGTTGAGGTCGTACAGCGTCGACGTGCCGTTGTTCGGGTTGGCATAGGCCGCCGGTGTCATGCGCCGGCCGTTGAGCAGGATCAGCGTGGAGGTGGAGCCCAGCGAACGCAAGGAGGCCGTGGCCACGCTGCGCGAGAAGCCGTTCTGCGTGGGCGTGTCGTTGAAGCCGTCGGCGCCGATGGACGGCAGCTGCTTCATCAGTTCCTGCACGGTCTTCGCACCGCTCTCGGCGATTTCCTTCGCGCCCAGCGTCTCGATGGGCGAGGTGCCTTCCTTCGAGATGCGCTTGATGTTCGAGCCGGTGACGGTGATGCGCTGGGGGGCATCGGCCGCGGTGGCCGCAGGCGTCTGCGCGTGGGTGGCGGCGCTGAAGCCGAAGCTCAGAAAGAGCGCTGCGCTCAGCGCATTCAGGCGGTGCGTTTTCAAGATCCCGATGTCCTCGTTGGAAGCACGGCAACCTTCTCGCTGTGCCCGGAACGAAATCGGCACCGCGCAGCTGCCGCTGTTTTGGATGTTTTCAGTATGGCCATCGGCGATACCGAAGGGGCCTGCACAAAAGGGCAGGGCCGACCGGCGGCCCACCCGCTGCAGACCGGCCCGCTGCCCATTGGTGCTGTGGCCCGGGCCTGGCCTGCTGCCGATGCTGCGAGCTTGCTTCGACGGCCTTGAACCGATGTTGATCCGCTCCCTCGCCGATCTGGTGGGCACCACGCCTAAGGCCATTCGCCACTACGAAAGACTGGGACTGCTGGGCCCCGTGCCCCGCCGCGGCCGCTACCGCACCTTCGACGCCGCGCACGTGGACTCGGTGCGGCTGGTCAGGCGTGCGCAGGGTTTCGGCTTCGGCCTGCGTGAACTCGCCGCCGCGCGCAGCGGCGACGGCACGCTGGACTTGGCGCGGCTCGCGGCTCTCGTGCAGCGGCGCCTGGCCGCGCTGGCGGTCGAGCGCCAGCGGCTGCAGGCCCTGGAGCGCGATCTGGCGGCCGTGGCGGCAGAACTGCGCGCGTGCGACCGTGTCCAGGCGGCCCGACCACTGGCCGCCTGCATGCAGCAACCGGCAGAGCGCGGCAGCGGGGCTTGACTTTGACCCGCGGGGCAGGCCGACAGTGGTGGCTTGTTCACCTCTCCTGTTTTCGCAATGGAAGACCGACAACTGCTCGTGGTGCTGGGCCACCCCCGTCCCGACAGCCTGTGTGCCGCACTGGCCGAGGCCTACGCCGAGGTCGCCCGCGCCGCCGGTGCGCAGGTCACCCGCATGGACCTCGGGCTGCTGCGTTTCGACCCCGTGCTGCGCAGCGCCCGTGCGGGCGATCAAGCCCTTGAACCCGATCTTCACCAAGCGCAGCAGGCGATCCTGGCCGCGCGCCATGTGGCCTGGGTGTACCCGGTGTGGTGGGGCACCATGACGGCGCTGCTGAAAGGCTTCCTCGACCGTGTCTTCGTGTCGGGCTTCGCATACCGGTACCGCTCGGGCTCGGCACTCTGGGACCGCCTGCTGCAGGGCCGCTCGGCCGAACTGCTGGTGACGATGGACGCGCCGCCCTGGTACTACCGCTGGTTCGACCGCATGCCGGGCCACTGGCAGATGCGCCGCACCGTGCTGGAGTTCTGCGGCTTCAAGCCGGTGCGCATCGCCAGCTACGGGGCGGTGCGCTCAGCGCCGCCCCAGCGCATCGAGCGCTGGCTGGCCGATGCCCGCCAGCGCGGCGAGCAGGCCGGCAGGCGCCTCGTGCGCCGGGCCTGAATCAGCGCCTGGCTCGCGCGGGTTGTTCCGCCGGCTCGGCCAGCAGGAACTTCAACCCCTGGGTGAAGCCGCGGGGTGCGACGCTCAGGTGGTCCTCGTCGTTCAGGATGGCCAGCTCCAGGCGCAGCGAGGGGTAGGCCCGCGACTGCAGCGACTGCTTCATGCGGCGGGCGTCCGAGACCATGTTGTAGCGCTTGGCATACCGCGGATCACCCGGCTTCATGTCCTCGTACGCGCCGACGTACATGAAGACCGCCGCAGGCAGGTCGCGGCGGGCCTTGGCGTGGCGCTTCTCGGCCTGTTCGATCACGTGCTGGTCGTACCAGATGGATGGGCTGCCGACGATGTAGCCAGCGAACATCTCGGGTGCGTTGAAGAGGATGTCCAGCCCCAACAGGCCGCCGTACGAATGCCCCAGGAAAAGACGGCGGCTCTCGTTCGTGCGGTAACGCCCAGCCACGAAAGGGAACACAGCCGACTGCAGGTAGGCCCGGTACTGCGCACTGCCGCCATGGACGCTGCCCGGGGGTGCATCGTGCGCACCTTTGGCCGTGGGCGTGTAGTCGCGGCGGCGGCTGCCCATGGCGTCTTCGCCCACCGCGTACGACAGGCCCACAAGGATGAAATCCTGCAGCTTCGGGCCGTCGCAGTTCAGGCGCCGGGCCAGCTGGCGGATGATGGGAAAGGCGTAGTCGGGATCGGTCACGTAGAGCACGGGATAACGTCGCCCGACCTCCTGGTGGTAAGACCGCGGCAGACCTACAAACACCTGATAGCGGCGCCCCGACACGGGGTCGGCCACATCGAACACCTCGGTGTTGGGCAATTCGTAAGGCTGGCCCTGGCCACGCTGCCCGGCAGCAGCAGGCGGCCGATCAGGCGCAGGCTTGCTGGTGTCGCTGGCGGCAGAGGCCCAGGTGGCACAGAGGGCCAGGAGACACAGGAGGGCGGTCGAGGCGTGTGACTTCTTCATCGATGGGTTTGTCTGGGTGGAGAAGGGGCCCTGCACAGACCCCGAAGCACGGCCGGCGAGTATCGACAACCGGAGCGCGCCGACCTTGCCCCTTGGTGCAGTCGCCAAACCCGGGCGTGTTGGTGATGCTCAAGCCCGAACCAGCCCTTCACCGCACCGAGGCCCCCATGTCCAGCGTCGACAAAACCAAGGGCAGCACGGCTGCCACCTTCGAGAGCCTCAACCGCCGCCAGCCCGTGGCCGGCAGCGTGAGCGAAGACGCGCAGCGTTTCATGCGCCTGCTCAGCGTGCAGATGCAGAACCAAGACCCGCTGAACCCGCTGGACAACGCGCAGGTCACCAGCCAGGTGGCGCAGATCAACACCGTCACCGGCATCAACCAGCTCAACCAGAGCATCCAGGCGCTGACCGCAAGCCAGCTGCGATCAGAGGCCTTCACCGCCTCGTCGATGATCGGCAAGAGCGTCGTGATGCAGACCAACGAACTGAGCGTGAAGAACGGCAAGGCCTCGGGCACTTTCTCCCTCGAGGGCCGCGCCAGCAACGTGATCGTGGAAGTGCTGGACAAGAACAGCCGCGTGGTCGACAGCTTCAGCCTGGGCACGAAAGACAAGGGCATGCACGACTTCAACTGGAGAACCTCTCGCAAGCCCACCGAGGGAGAGTTTCGTTTCCGCGTCGTGGCCACTGCGAACAAGAAGGACGTGCCCGCGACGACCCTGACCCGCGCCAACGTTGCAGCGGTGTCCTTTGCCAAGTCGGCCGGCGGCCTGCTCATGCTGGACAACGGCATGGACCTGCCGATGTCGGCGGTGTGGCGCTTCTAGCGCCCGCGACATGGCCGACTTTCTGATCCGGGTGGAAGTGGAGCCATGGACGCCCAGCGGCTTCATGGGCGTTTGCCGCCGCCTGCAAGCCGAGGGCTTCAGCACGCACGTGCAGCTGAACGGCCAGCGGTGCGCCTTGCCGCCGGGTGAATTCGTCATCAGCGGCCCGTTGTCGGCGCAGGAGGTGGAAGACCGTGCTGGCGAAGCCTTGCGCCAACTCGGACTCCACTTCACTCTGCTCACTTCTCGTTTCGTCGAATTGCGTTATCAGCGAGACAAGGCCCACCAGCGGGCGGCTTGATGCAGGCCAACGCCCATGCATTCGCATCGCCATGGCCACAGACCCGGTAGTGACGCCGTGGGCGGCTGCGGCTGGCGAAGCCGCTCACGGTGACCAGCATCTGCGTCAGGGTCGCCTGGGACGGCGCCGTCGAGACAGGCCCGCAGCCGACCACGGCCGAACCGGCCCAAGGCTGATCGCCGTAGCAGGCCCGGCAGTTCAGCAAAGGCCTAGGGCCCAGCCGGACGGCATGCCATCGCCTTCAGATTTGGAAGGCCGATGGCACGGTCAAAGCCCTGAGATTGGGCTACGCCGAGCGACTGCTCTGGAACTGAAACGATCCAAACATCTCCGTTCGAGATGCCGCAAATTGCCGGCGAAGGGTTCCCGGTGTTGCCACACGCGGCCGTGTTGACCGTAGCTCCGGCTGCCCGCAGCGCTGCGACCGTGGAGTTGAGGTTTTCCTGCGTGGTGAGATTGGGGCCGCATTGAAGAGATGCCGTCGCTTTGTACACAGTGACTTCGGGTGGGTCACTGGGATCTCCTCCACCACAAGCACTGAGGGCAAGTGAAATTGCCGCCATGAAGCAGAGGTGAAATCGGCGTGCCCTTTTGTCCGAGAGGCGACGGCTGCGAATCACGATTGAACTCCTTTCGTGTGGGTCTGACGTTGGAGCTGAACGGCGCGCGACGGCAGGTGGCCGCCGGCCCAGAATGTTTCGGCTGTCGGCTCAGCAGACCATCATGCGATCCACACCGCACCGGGCGGCAAGTGCAGCGCGGCATCGCAACGCTGCGCACCGCCGTGCGTCCAGCGGGGTTGTGCAGGCACAGACCCGACCACCGGCAGGTCCAAGGCCTGACCTGACAGGTTGAAGGCCGCCCAGACTTCTTCGGCCTGCCAGTGACGGCGTATCAGAAGAGCCGGCCCCTGAGCGTGCACAAGCTCGAGATCGCCCCAGCGAAGCGCAGGCGACGCGCGCCGCAGCGCGATGAGCGCGCGTGTCGCGTTCAGCATCGAGTCCGGGTCGGATTGCTGGAGGTCCACGGCCAGGGCACGGTGGGCAGGATCGCAAGGCAGCCAGGGAAGAGCGGTGCTGAATCCGGCGTTCGGCGCGTCGGCCCGCCAGGGCATCGGCGTTCGGCAGCCATCGCGTCCCTCGCTCAAGGGCCAGTGGGCGATGCCAAAGGGGTCCTGCAGGTCCTCGCGACGCAACTTGCTTTGCGGCAAGCCCAGCTCTTCGCCTTGGTACAGGAACACGCTACCGCGCAACGCCAGCAGCAAGGCCATCCACGTGATGGGACTGGCGGCGTTGCCATCGGCCTCGCCACTGGCGCCCCCGAAAGCAAAGCTGGCGTTGGCACCCAGCCCCCAGCGGGTGGCGACGCGAGCGCTGTCGTGGTTGGAGAACGCCCAACTCGGCCACCCGGAAACCGGAGCCCAGGGATCCAGCTGTGCCTTCACCTGCGCCGCGCTGGGGCGCGCACCGAGGAAGCCGAAGGCGTAGGCCGTGTGCAGCAGATCCTGTCCCTCGGTGTATTCGATCATGCGCTGCGTGCCATCGAAACCGCCGATCTCGCCGACGGCCATGCGCTGCGACGCCCCATCGCCACCACCCATGCCGTCCATCAAGCTACGCAGACGCCGCAGGAAACCGAGCGTCTGCGGCTGATCGGCGTTGTGCAGATGGCGCTGCATCAGCACCGGCGATTCGCCGCGCAGCGGCTCCGGCAACGGCGGGTTGTCGCGCAACTGCGGGTCGTGGAAATAGAGGTTGGCGGTGTCGAGCCGGAACCCGTCCACGCCCCGGTCCAGCCAGAAGCGAGCGATCGCGAGGATGGCCTCCTGGACTGCTTCACAGTGGAAGTTGAGGTCCGGCATCTCCGGCAGGAAGTTGTGCAGGTAGTACTGCCGGCGCCGCGGGTCCCAGGTCCAGGCGGGGCCGCCCATCCAGCTTTGCCAGTTGTTGGGCGGCCGGCCGTCTTCCTGCGCATCCGCCCAGACGTACCAATCGGCCTTCTCGTTGTCGCGGCTGCTTCGGCTCTCGGCGAACCAGGGATGCTCCAGCGCCGTGTGGCTCCACACCTGGTCGATGAGGACGCGGAGCCCCAGGGCGTGCGCCCGTGCCAGGAGGGCGTCGAAATCCGCGAGCGAGCCGAAGCGAGGGTCGACCCCGCGGTGGTCGCTCACGTCGTAGCCGAAGTCCCGCATCGGGCTGGGGAAGAAAGGGCAGATCCAGAGGCCATCCACCCCCAGGCCGGCGATGTATTCCAGACGGTCGCTCAGGCCGCGCAGATCGCCTATGCCGTCCGCGTTGCTGTCGGCAAAGGAGCGGGGATAGACCTGGTAGATCACGGCGCCGCGCCACCAGGGCGTGCGCGTGGCAACGCTCGACGGCGGCCGAGTTTCGGTGGTGGCGGGGGAGGAGGACGTCATTGGGTGCAAAGAGGTTCGAAAGGAAAGTCAAAGGCGCACGGCCCGATCGTGGTCGCGGCTGCGCTTCATCAGTGGTCCAGCGAGAGAACGCCCGAGACCGAAGTGCCAGGTCCACGCGACCAGCAGCAGCTGAAGCGGTGTTCGCAGCCACAGGTAAACCAGGCCCCAGGCATGACCGCCCACCGGCACTTCCTTCCAGGCGGCATAGACATTCGCAGGGAAGAACGCCACCAGCACCACCAACGCGGTCCAGGCTGCCCATCGCTGGGTGTGGGGCCAGAGGAAACCCAGCGCGATGGCAATCTCCAGGACGCCCGTTGCCAGCACCAGGGGCACGCGGCCCGGCACCCATGCAGGCAGCATCAGGGCCATGGCCTCGGTCATCAGGAAATGACCAGAAGCTGTGAACAGAAAGGCGAGCACGAGACCCCAACGTCCAGCGGCAGCGGGGACGCTGGATCTGCCACGAACGCGCGCAAGCAGCGCAGCCATGCACCATGGCGCTGTCAACAGAAGCACGAGCAAGAGGGGGGTGGTCATGGAGACGTTGTGCGGGAACGTCGAGGCACCATGTGCCTCTGGAAGGATCGCGATCGCGTCAGTCGGGCTGATCTGGAGGAGACGCAGCGGAGGCTGAGGCCCGAGCGGGCGATTGCCACGCCACCAGCAGCAGGCAGACGATGAGCAGCACCGAGTACTCGGAACCGTTGCGGCCCAGGCCGACGACAAACCACCCGTGGGCCGCGTGCACCAGGGCGATGCCGGTGCCGTAGACCAGCGCAAAGGCCAGGCACAAGGGGCGCACCCCCCAGCCCAGCGCCAGCGCCACCGAGCCCAGGATCTCCAGCGCGGTGACGGCGGTGGCCAGCACCCATCCGGCCGGCAGGCCCTGGCTTTGCAGGAAGGCGCCGAAGGGCGACACACCACCGGCCCACCAGCGCGCCCAGCCGTGCGCGGCAATCAGCAGGGCCAGACACACCCGCAGCACCGCCCAGGCACGCAGAGAGTCGGTCTCGCCCTTGGGCGGCGGCGGAAGCAGGTTCTGAAGCATCGGTCTGTTCGCGGAGCCACAGCGCCCAGAGGCGGGCGCCGTGTTCGGGCACGCCCCCTGGGGCATGCCGGTGGATGTGCGCAGGCGCTTTGGCGCGGCACGCGAACGCAGATTCTGCGGACGCGTGGCGGGGATCGCCAGCGTCGAAGGCGCCTTTGCCCTAAGGTGCTGGCCCCGCCGCAGCAAGCGGGCAGAGCTCTCACTCAGAGTGTCGACAAACGGGCCACGAGGTCGTTGATCAGCACGCGCACGCGCAGGGGCTTGTGGCTGTCAGCGGGGTACAGCAACGAGAACGGTCGCGATGGATCGGCCCACCCGGGCAAGAGCCAGGCACTGTCGTGGCCGATCTTGTTCCGCGGGCTGCCGGCCTGCTCAAGCAGCACCCATCCACCCTTCTCTGAAACTCAAGGAACTGCCCACGCCTGACGTCCACATCCAGACCACGCGCGAAGGCGCGGCCCCAGAACAGGAGAGCGAGCTGATCCGCGGCACCACCGAACTCCTGATCCTTTCGCATGGAAGCGCACTTCAGGCCACGCTGCGCTGCTCGATCCGGCCGAAGTCCTTCGTCGATCTGCTGACGCTCATCCATGTGGACGGCGAGTGGAGAGTCATTGCCAAGGTCTTCCACTGGGAAGCGTGAACTTCATGCAGCGAAGCGGAGGCAGCAGGCTTGGCGTGATCACGCACCGTCTCGCAGCAGCAGCACGCTGAGCAACGCGGCGGCGGCCTGGCGCAGGTCGGGTTCGGCCTGCGGGTTCATCCAGACCCTCCCCTGCCCGGCGCCGAACAAGCTCAGCGCGGCCAGCGCTTGCCCATCGCTGTACAACACGAAGCCGACCGGCAGGCGCAGCCCGGCCAGCGCGGGCGTGGGGCCAGGTGCCTGCGCCATCAACGAAGCGAGCTCGATGCGCCTTCCGGCCTCGCTCTCGGCCCAGCCGATCTGGACCTTGCCGCCTTCGTGGCGGCTGACCAGGAAGCGCCAGCCTGCAGCATGCCTTGCAGTGGTGTCAGCGTGCCAGCCAGCGGGTGCTCGGTGCGTGTGCCTTCGCTGCCCGAGATACGCACACCGAATGCCGACCAGGCCCAGTCGCGCGCTGCGTTGTCGCGGGTCTGGAAGGCCTGCACGGCCAGGGGCGCCGCATACGGTCCGTTCTGCGTGAAGCGAAGATGGCTTTGGGCAGTCTCCAGGCGCGTCGCGACGCTGGCGCCGAACTGGCTCAGATTGAAAGCCTGGCAGCCGGCTGCGCAGCCCTGGCGCACTGTCTGCTGCTGGTTCTGGCGTGGCGAAGTCGCATACGCGCCGAAGCTCAGCGGCCGGCGGTCCGCCCGCCAGCCATGCCGCCCGCTGACCTCCAGCGGCTGCGCGGCCGCCAGTTCGGGCGGAAGCTGCGGCAGCAAGCTCACGCTGCCGCAGCCCTGCAAAAGCATGCACAGGCTCCAGACGCAGGCTGCGCGCACGAGCCCAGCGGCTGAAAGCGCGATCACGGCCCGCCATGCGGAGGGCACCACCGCAGCCAGCGCACCAAGGGGTGCGTCTGACCGCGTCGAAACTCCGGGTGTGGTCATGCGGGAGATCCTGCGAGCCTGGGATGGGGTCGCACGGGCAGGCTGCCCGGCGTACCCGACGCCCATTCCACAGGCGCGTCCCGCGGCGCGCCACTTCACCTTGGGGCAGCTGTGGCCTCAGCCCCGTGCGAGCGCACCGATCTTGGCCGCGTCGCGCGCCAGTTCCTCGCGCGTGGTGATGCGGCGGAACCAGACCGTCACGGCCGCCGAGGTCAGCACGATGAACAGCGAGTACAGCACCGGGATCAGCAGCACTTCCTGCTGCTGCGTGCCCGTGAAGGTGAGCAGCACGATCAGCACGCCCAGCGGCCCGTTCTGGATGCCGGTTTCCAGCGCGATGGTGCGCGCGCGGCGCCCGTCCTGCTTCACCAGGCGTGCGAAGACATAGCCCACCAGGAAGCCGCACAGCCCCAGGCCGATGGAGCCCACGTACACCTGCCACGGCGTGGTGGCCAGCAGCTGGTGGTTGCGCGGCACCCAGGTGGCGATGAGGAACACGATCACCACCACACCCAGCAAGCCACCCAGCATCTCGATGACGGCGCCCACGTTGGCGTTCCACTTGCGCAGCAGCATGCCGATGACGGTGGGCACCAGCAGCACGAACAGCACCTGGGCCACGTTGGCCGGGGGCACGCGCCATTCGCCCTCGATGTTGGCCGTGAGCAGGCCCAGCGTCAGCGGCACCAGCAGCACCGCGAACAGCGTGCTCACCACCGTCATCAGGATGGACAGGCTCAGCACGCCCTTGCTGAAGTAGTTGAAGATGTTGCTGGTGGTGCCGCCGGGCAGGCAGGCCATCAGGATCAGGCCCACCGCGTAGGCGGGGGGCAGCTGCAGCACGGTGGCCAGGGTCACGCCGACCAGCGGTGTGAGCACATAGGTGGTCACCAGGCCGATGCCCACACCGGCCGGCTTGCGCAGGGCCAGCACGAAATCCTTGAAGGTGAGGCTGGCGCCCATGCCCAGCATGATGAAGATCATCATCACGCTCAGCAGCTTGGTTTCGAAGTCGGAAAGCATGCTCGTTCAGCCCTTGGTCTTCTTGTGCGCGGCCAGAACCTCGGCACGCAGGTCGCGGCGCAGGATCTTGCCCACCGGGGTCTTGGGCAGTTCGTCGCGGAACTCGATGCGCGCGGGCAGCTTGTAGCCCGTCAGCAGCGTGCGGCAGTGGGCCTGCAGCGCCTCGGCGGTGAGGCTCTCGTCGCGCTTCACCACATAGGCGCGCACGGCCTCGCCGGTCTTGTCGTCGGGCACGCCGATGACGGCGGCCTCCAGCACGCCGTCGTGGCGCGAGAGCGCGTCTTCGATCTCGTTCGGGTAGACGTTGAAGCCGCTGACCAGAATCATGTCCTTCTTGCGGTCGACGATCTTGAAGGTGCCGTGGGCGTCCATCACCGCCACGTCGCCGGTGTAGAGCCAGCCGTCCTTCAGCACCTCGGCGCTGGCCTCGGGCCGCTGCCAGTAGCCCTGCATGACCTGCGGGCCGCGCACCACCAGTTCTCCGGGCTGACCCACGGCCACCGGCTGGCCGTGGTCATCGACCAGGCCCACATCGGTCATGGGTGCGGGAACGCCGATGGTGTCTTTCTGGCGCTGCGCGTTCAGCGGCTGGAAGCAGACCACGGGCGAGCTTTCGGTGAGGCCGTAGCCTTCGACCAGCGGCGCGCCCGTCACCTGCTCGAAGCGCTCTACCACCGCGTGGTGCATGGCTGCGCCACCGCCCCCGGCCGCCTTCAGGTGCTTGGGCGGGAAGGCGGTGAACCATTCTTCGCCCAGCAAGGCGTTGTAGAGCGTGTTCACGCCGGTGATCCAGGTGATCTTGTAGTTCTCGATGGCACGCTGCAGGTTCTGGATGGGCCGCGGGCTGGGCACCAGGATGTTGCGCGCGCCGGCCTCGAACATGCACAGGAAGTTCACCGTGAAGGCGAAGATGTGATAAAGCGGCAGCGCCGTGAGCACCACCTCCTGGCCTTCGTCGATGTGGCTTGCGCACATGGCGCGCATCTGCGCCATGTTCCAGAGCAGGTTGCCGTGCGTGAGCATGGCGCCCTTGGCCACGCCGGTGGTGCCGCCGGTGTACTGCAGCAGCGCCAGGCTGTCGTGCTTCAGGCCCTGGCTGTAGCTGGCCACCTCGCCGCCGGCCGCCGCCCCCTGCGTCAGCGCCGCTGGCAGTGCCGTGGCCTGCACGCCGTGGCGGGGCACCAGCTCGTTCCAGTACTTCATCACCGCATGCACGATGCCGCCCACCAGGGCCGGAAAGAACTCGGGCACGCGGGTGATGACGACGTGTTTCACGTCGGTGCCGGGCAGGGCCTGCTCCAGCTTGTCGGCGAACATGTCGACGACGACCACCACCTTGGCGCCGCTGTCCTTGAACTGGTGCGCCATCTCGCTGGCGGTGTACAGCGGGTTGGTGTTCACCGCCACGCAGCCGGCCTTCAGCACGCCCAGCAGCACCACCGGGTAGCTCAGGCAGTTGGGCATCTGGATCGCCACGCGGTCGCCGGCGGCCAGGCCCAGCACCTGGCGGAGGTAGCGCGCGAAGTGATCGCTCTTTTCCTGCACCTGCCCGTAGCTCAGGCTGCCGTACATGCCGTTGGGCATGACGGTGGTGAAGGCGGTCTGGGCTGCAAAACGCGTGCAGGCCGCGCTCGCCATGGCGGCGAGGCTGGGGTGCGCCGGCGTGGGCAGTTCGGCGCTGATGTGGCTGCCGTACTGACCCACCCAGGGCCGGAGGTGGTAGGGGTTGAGAGCGTCCATGGGGTTCCGGGCTGAGGGCGTCCAAGGCAGACCTTGGGGCGCGCACCATACCGAAGTCATTTGCCCCTGAAACTTGAGCGGTCAGCGCACAAGTGGCGGCCCGCGTGAGCGGCCGCGGTGGGCGCGGCCGGCTCAGCGTTCAGGCGGCAGCTCGCGCAGGGCCGCTGGCAGCGGCGTCAAGGCTGCCGGGGCAGGCGCTAGAGACCCGGAGGCACGCACGCGCGCCAGGCGTTCGGCGGTGTCGGGGTGGCTGCGCAACCAGGCCGTGCCAGCCGGGGCATCGGCCTGCGGCAGCACCCGGAACAATTGCGCCATGCCGCCCGCGTGCCCGTACAAGGCCATGCTGACGGCCAGGGCCTCTTCGTCGGCGAGCCTTTCGTTGTCGCGCGAATAGCCCAGCAGGGCCAGTTGCGCGGCACCGCCCAGCAGGCCCTGCGCCGCCTGCGCGGCACCCTCGGGCGCCACCACCGAGAGCACCAGCGCCACCGCCAGGCCGTGGCCCATGCTGGCGGCGACGTGCCGGTGCTTCACGTGCGCGATCTCGTGCGCCAGCAGGGCCGCCAGCGCTTCTTCACTGTCCAGCTTGCGCAGCAGGCCGTGGAAGACGCGGATGCGACCGCCCAGCGTGGCGTAGGCGTTGACGAAGTTCGACGGGTCGTCGGTCACCCGCACCTGCATGCCTGCGGGCAAGGCCATGCGGGCGGCCACGCGGTCGGCCAGGGCCTGCAGGGCCGCGTGCCGGGCGCGGGCCTGGGGGTCGGCAGGGGCGGCCTCGTCGAACAGGCGTTCGGCCAGCGCCACCTCATGCCGGAAGGGCAGGTGCGGTGCGAGCCAACGTGCCACCACGCCGGCGGCCAGCACCAGCACTGCCAAGGCAAAAAGGCTGGCTGCCAGCAGCCAGGCCAATTCGCGCAGCGGATGTTCGTCGCGCTCGAGCAGGTCTTCCGGCGGCAGCCGGTTCTCCAGCCGGGGCGGCGGCGGGGTCATGCGCGAGCGGGCGGCTTCAGGGCGCGCGGTGCAGCGCGGTGCCGAAGGCCATCACCTCCACCGAGGGCGTGGCCGAGCCGGCGATGGCGGTGCTCTCGAAACGCACCCCGATCACGAGCGTGGTGCCCGCGGCCTGGGCCTCGGCTTTCAGGCGCAGCAGAGCCTCGCGCCGGGCGCGCTCCAGCAAGGTTTCGTAGCCGCGGAAGCGCCCGCCGAAGAAGGCGCGGAAGCCGGCGACGAAGGTCTTGAAGTAGTCGGAGGAAATGACCACGCCCCCGCTGACCAGCACCGCGCCCGTGGCCGCCACGCCGTCGGGGATGTAGCGCGTGTTCAGGGCCACGATGTGGCGCAACGCCTCTTCGCGCTGGCGCAGGCTGCGGTAGTGCCGCCGCTCTTGCCAGCGGCCGGCGCCGTAGCCCAGCAGCAGCAGGCCCAGCAGCAGCCACAGGTTGAAGGTCTCGAGCCAGAAGCCGGCGTCCATGCCTGTGGCGCGCTCAAACGGGCTCGACCGTGACGGCCGAACCGTAAGCGAGGATCTCCGCCGCACCGGCCGTGATGCTGGTGGTGACGAAGCGCACGTTGAGCACGGCGTTGGCGCCCAAGGCCCGGGCTTCGTCGGTCATGCGCGCCACGGCCTCGGCACGGGCTTCCTGCATCAGGTCGGTGTAGGCCTTAAGTTCGCCGCCGACGATGTTCTTCAGGCCGGCCAAGATGTCCTTGCCGGCGTGCTTGGCGCGCACCGTGCTGCCCTGGGCGATGCCCAGGTGCGCGGTGACGCGATGACCGGGGGCGGTTTCGAGATTGCTGACCAGCATGCGCAAAGACTCCCTGTGTGCTGTGTTGTGCGCCGGATGATGCCGCGCCCCGGCGCTCACCGTGCGGCAGGCCCCACATCCACCCCCTTGGGCACGGGAGCGCACGCCGCCGGCTGGGCGCCACCGGGGTGGCCACCCTGCCCTGATCGGCCTTCGCACATACATATACCTTGATAATCCATATTACCAAGGTAGGTAAAAATGGCCAACAATCGGCGGCCGTGTGCGGCACACTACGCAGAAGTTCAAGCCTGACAAGCACTTGCCGCAACCGGCCCCAGCCGAACCGTCCACGCCGATGCCCAAACCGCGTTCCACTGCCGCGCCGCGCCGCCTGGGCCCGCCCCAGTTGGCCTTCGTGCGCTGCTGGGCCGAAGGGCTGGATCTCGTGGCCGCTTGGGACCGCTACCTCTATGTCGATGGCGTGGGCGACGGCCGGCGGGCCCGCGGCGAACTGCAGCGCCTGCTGGACGAACTGAGGGCCCTGGCGCGTGCCCACGGGCGGCCTGAGCTGGCAGCGCTGCTGCGCCGTGACCCCGCTGCGATGGTGGACAGCGCACGGGCAGCCCCCACGCTGGCGGAGTTCGCCGCGCAGCAGCCGGCCGACTACTACACCGAAGCCGAGCTCATCGCGCTGTACCAGGCCGAACACGGCCAGGCCGACGCCCGCAGCGCGGCCCGCCGCAAGCAGCGCCTGCGCCAGCGCCTGGTGGAGGCGCTGCAATGGCTGGAACGTCTGGTCGCGCGCGCCCCGGCACCGGACGACGCCGTCGACGCCTGGCTGGACGACAAGGTGGCGCAGCGCCTGGCCGCCGTGGGCATCCGGCGGCTGCAGGACTTGATGGTCTGGGTGCGCAGCAAGGGCTTCCACTGGCAGCGCGGCATCCCGCGCCTGGGGCCGGAAGGCGCAGCCCGCATCGTGCGCTGGCTGCGCGAGCACGAGGCCACGCTCGGAGCCCTGCCCTCCCCGGCCCTGGCGCCGCTGAGCCAGGTGGACACGCGGGCGCTCACGCCTTTGCCCCGTGTGGGCATCGTGCCGCTGGAACGCTTCATTCCCCCGGCCGAACGCGACGGCTCGCACGGCCTGAACCGGGCACCACTGGCGCGCTGCAAGATCGCCGCCGCCAACGACCATGAGGCGCTGCAGGCCTGGCTGCGGTTGCGCCTGCCCGGCAGCCACACCTGGCGCGCCTACCGCAAGGAAGGCGAACGATTCCTGCTGTGGGCTGTGATGCACAGGCGCAAGGCGCTGTCTTCGCTGGACGGCGACGATTGCGTGGCCTATCGCGATTTCCTGGCCAACCCAGGGCCGGAGTGGATGGGGCCGCGCAACGCCCAGCGCTGGTCTGAAGCCTGGCGGCCTTTCGAAGGCCCGCTGGCGCCGGGCTCGCAGGCGGCGGCGCTGACCATCGTGCGCTCGCTCTGCGAGTGGCTGGTGCGCCGCCACTACCTCGACAGCAACCCTTGGGACGACGTTCCGCAGCGCGCGGATGCGCCCTCGATGCCGCAGTTGCGCGCGCTGTCGCAGAAGCAGTGGGCCCTGGTGCAGGGCTGGCTGGCAGAGCAGTTGGCGCAGGCGCCCTCCCCTGCCCTGCACCGCCTGCGCTTCATGCTCGATTTCGCCTACATGACCGGCATGCGCCTGTCGGAACTGGCCGCCGCCGAACTGGGCTGGCTGCGCCAAGAGCAGCTCGACGACGGCGAGTGGGCGTGGTCGATCATGGTGCTGGGCAAGCGCAACAAGTGGCGCGAAGTGCCCCTGCCCGACGCTGCCATGCACGCGCTGCGCCTGTACCTGAAGGCGCGGGGCCTGCCGCCCGAGCCCTTCGACAATGCCTCGGCCACCCCGCTGATCGCCCACCTGGCGCAGGAAGCGCCGCTGACACCGGCCCGCATCTACGAGGTGCTGGTGACGGCCTTCGAGCGCTGTGCGGCCGCCATCGCCACGCAAGACCGGCGCTCGGCCGAACGTATCGCGGCGGCCTCCACGCACTGGCTGCGCCACACCTACGGCTCGCACGCCGCCGCCCAGGGCGTGCCGCAAGACGTGCTGCAGGCCAACCTGGGCCACGAGAGCCTGGCCACCACCTCGATCTACGTGCGTGCCGAGAAGGGCCGGCGGCACCGTGCGGTGCAAGCGGCCTTCGGGCCAGCCAAGGGGTGAAGCCAGGCCTCAGGGCGAACGGCGCCCTGCCCTGCCCTGCCCAGCGGTTCAGCGGCGGCTGAGCAGTTTCTCGAGGTAGGCGGCGAGTTCGGCTTCGGCCGCTTCGCCCAGGGCGCCAGCGGCGAACTTGATCACCACGCGGCCCCGCGTGTCACGCGTCATCAGCGCCTGGCGGCCGGCCGTGCCCTCGATGACCCGGTGCGTGGGTGTTGAACGGTTCAACAGCGTGACATCGGCGCCACCCACCAGCACGGCCAGCACCTGCGCGGCCGAGCGCACTTCACCGCTGGCCTTCAGGCGCCCTGCCCGGCCGAGCACGCCCTCCGGGTCTTTCTGCAGGGCTTCGGCCAGAGGCTGTGCCCAGCGGAACTGGATGTCCAGCGGGCTGGGAAAAGCAGCCACCACGGCATCGGGCAGGCGCGCGAGCGACAGGCTCTTGGACACCAGCGACACGTCCACGCCCAGGGCCTCGGCCAGGCGGCGCTGCGAGGGGTAGAGGCCTTCGTCCAGCGCACGGCGGTACATCGCGCCCTGCTCCCAGGCGCTGAGGTTCTTGCGCGCGCGGTTCTCGCGCTCCATGGCCTCGAAGAGCTGCTGGTCGCTCATCTCGGCCACCATGGCCTGCAACGGCAGCCCCAGCTCCAGGCAAGCGCGGTGGCGGCGGTGGCCGAACACCAACTCGTAGCCGGGTTGGCCCTCGGGTGTTGAACCGTTCAACACCCGAGGCAGCGCACGCACCGCCACCGGCTGCACGTTCGTGCCAGCGGCGGCGATGTCAGCCTTGAGTTCTGCAAAGGCCTCGTCGGCGAAAGAGTGCTCGTGCCGGTTGGCCCAGCGCGACGGGCGCACGGCTTGCGCGTCCAGCGCGCGCACGGGCAGGGCGCCATCGAAGGCCTTGAGCCGCTCGCGCAGTTCTTCGGCCTCCTTCACCGCGGCCGATTGCGAAGCCATGAACAGCGCCATGGAGCCCGGCGCCGTCTTCGGCCGCGGGTCGCCCAGGTCCGCGCGGTCGCCACGCTCCACGCGTTCTGCACCCCCCAGGCTGGGTTCGGCCGCCACCGGCGGCATCTGGATCAGGCTCGCCTTCGCCGCCAGCTTCTTGCTCATCGCTTGGTCTCCTTGCCGTCACGCGCCTCGGGTGTTGAACCGTTCAACGCTGCCGTCTGCCGCGCCCAGACACCCCGTATCGACCCCTCGATGTGGCCGACGAAACTGTCATAGGCATCACGCGCCCGCTTGAAGGTGCGCGCGCTGCCGTCGTACTTCGAGACGTCGTAGACCGTGCCGAACTCGGCGCTCGTCACGCCCGTCACCGCCGTCTTCGGGATCTCCACCGGCAACACCTTCTCGGCGTAGGTCTGGCCGATCCACTGCCGGATCACGTTGCTCGCCGCATCGGCCGAGTCCACACGCGCCAGCAGCACATGGATGAAATCGAAGGTCTTGTCCAGGCCGCGCCGTGTCAGCAGTTCGTTGGCCAGGTCGGAGAACAGGCTCCAGAACTGCGAGGCCGAGGCGAAGTCCAGGGCGTTGGGGGGCAGCGGCATGATGATGCCGTTGGACGCCATGAAGGCGTTGATGGTGGTGTACGACAGGGCCGGCGGCGTGTCGATGATGATCACGTCGTACTCGCCGCGCACGTCGTCGATGCCCAGGTCCAGCACGCGCCAGAACTCGAAACCCGGCTCCTGCGTCTGCCGCGCGGGCAGGGCGAACTCGGCGCCGAAGAGCACCGGCGCTGCACCCACCAGATCGATGCCGTCCCAGTAGGTGGGCCGGATGGCGTAGCGGATGGAAGTCTCGGTACCCATGGCCAGCGGCAGGATGGTGTCGCCTTCTTCAACCTCGGTATCGGGAAGGATGCCGAACAGCGTGGTCAGCGAGCCCTGCGGGTCGGTGTCGATCACCAGCACGCGGTGGCCGAGCAAGGACAGGCCCTGTGCCAGCGTGACCGCCGTGGTCGTCTTCGACACACCCCCCTTGAAGTTGCCGATGCTGATGGTGACGGCCTCGGCGCCGGGCGGGCGCAGCTTGTCCTTGCGGTAGTCGCGTGCCCACAGGCGGGCCTCGGCCAGTGTGAACTCGCGCCGACTGCCCGCCGCGTTCAGCCGTCCGGGTGGCAGGTCGCCCTTGCTCATGCGGTGCGAGATCGATCCCTTCTCCACGTCCAGTGCCGCGGCCAGCTGCGACAGGCTGAAGGTCGGCGGCGACTTGCGCGCCGAAGGCGCCAACATCGCCGAGCGGATCTGTTCCATCATCGCCACCGCGCGCTCGGCCTGGTTGGCAATGTCGGCCAGGCTGATCGGCCTGGGCTGCGGCAAACTCTTGCTCGTCATGGGTGCTCTCCGGGGAAGCCTGGAGTTTATCGCCCGCTTGACGGAAAACTGCTCGCTGAACGAAGAAGCGTCAAGCAGCCGTCTTTTGAGGTGTTGCGTTTCTTCCTTCAGGTGCCTCGGAATTTAAGAGATTCAGACCCTTCAAAGCCTTTAATTCCTTTAGCCGACGAAAACTGCTGCCCTGACAAGCACTTGCGTCACTTCACGTGAGTAGATGCGGGACACGGTGGAGACTTTGCGGGAACGCAGGTGAGTGCATGCAGGCCACGCCGGAGGCCGCGCAGGAACCCACGTGAGTGCAAGCGGGGCGCCCGCAGGGGCGCTGGCCCGCGATTCATGTGAGGGTTTTCAGGAGCTCCCAGGGCGGGCGCGACACACTCCCGGCAGGCGTCGGCATCCGTTCGCCGCCCGGTGCGGCAAACAGACGTGCCCGGGCCGACCGGCGCAGCCGGCAGCCCAGCGCCGACCCTTGGGCGGGCCTGTGGCGAGACACGGGTCGCTGCCTGCCGGTCCCAAAGCCCCGAAAACTCTCCGCCCAGGCGCCGTGCGCGAAGTGAATCGTCCGATTCACGTGAGACTTTTCGGGGGCTCCGAGCGCCTGGCGCCCGCCGCCCCTGATGTGAGAAGCCAACTCACCTATCGCGTACAGTCGTGGCGTGAACGCCCGCTTGCCCCCACCGGCCCCGTCGGAGGCCGAGAACGCTGCCCCGCCCCGGCCGCGCGGCCTCGCTGCGGCTGGCAAGCCCGACGACCCGGCGCTGCTGCTCAAGGCCGTCAACACGCTGGCCATCGTGCCGAAGTCAGCGCGCATCACCACGCTGGGGCGCAAGACCTACAACGTCCTGCTCTACCAGGCGCAGGAGCAAGGCCTGGAGCACGACGTCTTCCGCGCCCCGCTCGACACCCTGATCAAGGGCCTGGAATTCGACAGCCACGACCACGCGCTCATCAAGAAGCACCTGCGCGCCATGGTCTCCACCACGGTGGAATGGCAGTCGCCCACCACGGGCGAGGGCAGCACCTGGAACGTCAGCGGCCTGCTGGCCCACGCCAAGCTCAGCAAGGAAGGCGGGCAGGTGTGGGTGGAGTGGTCCTATGCCGTCAACCTGAAGCAGGAACTGCTCGAGCCCACGGTCTTCGCGCGGCTGCGGCTGGAGATCATCAGCCAGCTGCGCAGCCACGCCGGCGTGGCGCTGTACGAGATCTGCACGCGCTACAAGGACATCGGCCGCACCGCGCGCCAGGCCTGGCGCTGGTGGTACCCGGTGCTCAGCGGCAACCCGCCCAGCGACAAACTGGCCAAGCTGGAATACCGCATCTTCAAGCGCGACACGCTCAAGCCCGCCATCGCCGAGGTGAGCGCCATCACCGACATCGAGGTCGAACTCGTCGAGCACAAGCAGGGCCGATTCATCGACGAGATCCAGTTCCGCATCGCGCCCAAGCGCCAGGCTTCGCTGGCCCTTACCCGGCCGCCGCAGCCGGTGGACCTGGCCCTGGTGGCGCGCGCGCAGCGCCTGGGCTTGGGCGACGAAGCCGCCGAAGACATGGTGGCCGTGCACGGAGAAGACGCTTTCCGCGCCGGGCTCGATTCGCTGGAGCGGCGAATGGCCAGCAGCTACCCCGAGCCCTTGCGCGACCCCACGCGCTACCTGCGCGCCTTGATGCCCGGTGAAGCCGCCCGCGCGCAGAAGCGCAGCGCCGAACTCGAAGCCGAAGCCGCCAGCGAGGCCCAGGCCGCCGGGGCAGGGCAGGGCGGCCGCGCCGAGGCGCCAAGCCCGGCTGCCCGCGACCTGCAGGCCAAGCGCCAGGCGCGCTGGCTGGCCGAATGGACCCGCCGCCGCCACGAGCAGTGCGCCGCCGACATCGAGGCGCTCAGCACCGAGGCGCAGCGCGAGCTCGAGGCCAGCCTGATGGCCGCGCTGCAGGCCCGCAAGGCCCACCCCTCGCTCACCAAGCGCCTGGCCGCCAGCGGCTGGCAGCACCCCATGGTGCGCCACGAGATGCTGCGCCACTTCGGCGCCGCCAGCTACGGCCCGGGCTGGGACCAGCCCAGCGCCGAGCAGCTGCTGGCCATCGCCGCCGAAATGGGCGCTGACAAAGCCGGAGAAGAGCGCTGAGCTGGCTGGACGAGTTCGACACGCGCCTGGCCGCGCTGGACGCGCAGGCCCTGCGCCGCACCCGCCGCCGCGTGCGGCCCGGCCCGGGCGCCACGATGGTGGTGGACGGCGTGCCGCTGCTGGCCTTCTGCAGCAACGACTACCTCGGCCTCACGCAGGCCGGTGCGCTGAAGGCTGCCGTGCATGCGGCCGTGGACACCTATGGCGTCGGCGCTGGCGCTTCGCCCATGGTCAGCGGCCACAGCGAGGCCAACGCTGCGCTGGAAACCGAGCTCGCACAGGCCGTGCAACTGCCGCGCGCGCTGTACTTCTACGCGGGCTACGCCACCAACGCCAGCATCGTGCCGGCGCTGGTGGGCCCGGGCGATGCGGTGTTCTCCGATGCGCTGAACCACGCCTGCCTCATCGACGGCGCGCGTTTGTCCAAGGCCGGGGTGCACCGCTACGCGC
Source organism: Rubrivivax rivuli (assembly GCF_004016505.1). Lineage (GTDB taxonomy): Bacteria > Pseudomonadota > Gammaproteobacteria > Burkholderiales > Burkholderiaceae_C > Rubrivivax > Rubrivivax rivuli. The sequence goes on from NZ_SACR01000006.1 coordinate 300,230, forward strand.
ATGCCGATCTCGCCGGGCTGGCCGCGGCGCTGCAGGCCAGCCCGGCACGCCGCAAGCTCGTCATCAGCGACGCGGTGTTCAGCATGGACGGCGACGTGGCCGACCTGCGCGCGCTGCTGGCCCTGTGCGAGGCGCACGATGCGCTGCTGCTGCTGGACGACGCCCACGGCTTCGGCGTGCTCGGCCCGCAAGGCCGCGGCGCGCTGGCCGCCGCCGGGCTGACGGGGCCCGGCGCTTCAAACCGCGTGCTCTACATGTCCACGCTGAGCAAGGCCATCGGCGTGGCCGGGGCCTTCGTGGCCGGGACTGATCGCCTGATCGAATGGCTGCTGCAGAAGACGCGCAGCTACACCTACGCCACCGCCGCGCCCGCGTTGCTGGCCGAGGCTGCGCGCGCCGCGCTGCGCGTGGTGCTCGGCGATGAAGGCGAGGCCTTGCGCCAGCGCCTGCAGGCACGCATCGCCCAACTGCGCGCGGGCCTGGCCCCCGGGGCCGATGCCGCACTCGATGCCGCCGGCTGGCGCCTGATGCCCTCGGCCACGGCCATCCAGCCGCTGGTGGTGGGCAGCGCAGAAGCCGCGCTCGCCTTGATGGCGCAGCTGCGCGAGCAGGGCCTGTGGGTGCCGGCCATCCGCCCGCCCACGGTGCCGGCAGGCACGGCACGGCTGCGCATCGCGCTGTCGGCCGCGCACGAAGAGGCCGATGTGCAGCGGCTGCTGCAGGCCTTGCAGGCCGCCGCCGCGCGTTCGTATCGCTGAAGCTGGGTGATCAGCCCGCGCTGGCCTTGATGGCGGGCGCCAGCAGCGCCTGCGGCAGGCCGCGCAGGATCTCGGCCACGCACTCGGCATTCAGCTTCGCCCCGGCGTCGTTGGTGTGCGTGCGCGCATCGGAGAACAGGCCTTCCACGGCGGCCGCGCCGATCTGCTGGTAGCGCGCGGTCACGCGCATCGTCAGGTCGACGAAGAGCGCGCCTTCACGCTCGGCGACCTCGCGGCCCCAGGCCGCGTGTTCGGGGAAATCGCGGCCTTCCTGCCAGCGGTCCTTGTGCGGGATGGGCGACAGCACCACCGGCACCACGCCCGCGTCCAGGGCCTCGCGCACGTAGCGCGTGAGGTAGGCGCCGAAGCTCTGCACGGGTTCCACCGTGCCGTCGGGCAGGGTCTCGGCCTGGCGCTCGGGGCCGGTGCCGGGCAGGCTGCCGCGCTGCTTGCCGGCGGGGTCGCCCACGCGTGCCACGTCGTTGTGGCCGAACTGGATCAGCACCACATCGCCCGGCTTGAACTGCGCACGCACACGCGCCCAACGCCCCTCGCGCAGGAAGGTGCGCGTGCTGCGCCCGCCGATGGCGTGGTTGGCCAGCTGGATCTGCTGCGCATCGAGCCAGGGCGCCAGGCGCTCGCCCCAGCCCCAGTGCCCGTTCTGGCCCGCGCTGCGCACGGTGGAATCGCCCACCAGAAACAGCGTCGGCAGGCGCGGGTTCAGCGGCGCCGCAGCCGGGGTGTTGTTGTCGGCGGGCGCTGCGGCGGGGGGCGGCAGGAAGGCGGCCTCGGGCAGCAGTTGCTGCGCCCGCAGCGCCTGGAGCACCAGCTGCGCGTTCAGCGCCGAGCCGGCCCAGTTGGGGTGCACGCGCTCCTCGGGCGTGGTGCGCGGGAAGAGCATGTCCACCACCACCGGGCCCAGGGCGTCGTAGCGCTCGCTGACCAGCGTGTCCAGGTCGATCAGCGGCACGCCGGTCTCGCGCGCCACGGCCGTGGCCCAGCCGGCGTGCGCAGCCGTGCCGCGCTCGGTGCGGCCCTGCTCGTCGCGCCGCTTGCGCGGGATGGGCGTGCACAGCACCGGCCGCGCACCCAAGGCACGGATCTCCTCGATGTAGCCGCGCAGGTAGGCGCCGTAGGTCAACACCGTCTCGCGCTGGCCGGTGAGCTGGTTGTCGATGGTCTCCTGCTCGGGCCCCGTGCCGCGCAGCGTGCCGCGGGCGCGTTGGGTGTCGTTGATCGGGCCGCTGTCGTTGTGGCCGAACTGGATCAGCACCACGTCGCCGGCCTTGATGAAGGCCTTCGTGCGCGCCCAGTGGCCGCCCGTGCGGTAGGTGCGGCTGCTCAGGCCGCCGATGGCGCGGTTGACGGTGTTCAGGCGCGTGGCATCCAGGTAGCGCGCCAGCACGTGGCCCCAGCCCCACTGGCCCACGGGGCCCAGGCGCTGGCCGTCGTCGCGGCCGTTGCGCACCGTGCTGTCGCCGATCAGCAGCAGCGAGGGCAGGGCGGGGTTGGCGGGCTCCGGCAGGGTCAGCGGGGGCGTGCGCGGGTCGGTGTTGACGGCGGCGGGCGGGGCTGCCGACGCAGCGGCGGGCGTTGGCGCCGCGGCCGGTTTCGCCGTGCTGCAGCCCGCCGCCAGACCGGCCAGGCCGGCGCCCCACAGGGCGCTGGTTTGCAGCCACAGGCGGCGGGCGGGCAGGGCAGGGCGGTGGCGCATGGCTGTGAGGTCTCCGGGCAGGGCCGCGCTGTGTTCTGGTGGGGGCCTGCGGGGCAGGCTTGCGCGGCACGGCCGCAAGGCTAAGCCGCCGCGCACGGCGTGCCGGGCCGGTGGCGGCCATCGCTCAAGTTCGTGAGTGATGGCGCCAGCCCGGGGTGGGCCCGCTGCCGGTGCGCGGCCGGCGTGTCTAGAGTCGGCGCCACCATGCACACGCCTCTTCCATCGCCTTCCCGCCGCGGCCTCTTCGCGCTGCTCACGCTGGCCACGGCCCTGCTGCTGCACACCAGCGCCTGGGCGCAGATCGGCCAGCGTTTCCCGTCTGAGCGCCGCGTCGTGCCCGACCCTGTCACCGGCATCCCGCTGGTCTTCCTCACCACCGCGCCGCGCGGCGATTCGAAGATCTACCCCTCGCACCCGCAGTGGACGGCCGACGGCCAGTGGCTCGTCTTCCGCAGCGACCGCGCCGGCCGCGAGGCCATCGCCGTGCACGAGGCCAGCGGCGTGATGGTGCAGGTGACCGAGGGCGGCTACAGCGGCATGCTCAACCTCGACCTGCGCGCCAACCGGCTGGTCTTCCTGCGCGAAGTGCCGGGCGCGCCGGCCCCGGCCGTGCGCGGCGCGCCGCGTGCGATGCAGGCCGTGGAAGTGGACCTCGACCGCCTCTTCGCCGACAGCGCCGCCGGCACGCTGAAGCCCGAGGCCCAGGCGCGCTACCAGCGCGTGTTCGCCACCCTGCCGGCCGAACTGCAGGCCGATGGCGACAGCGCGCTCGATGCCGATGGCCAGTGGCTCTACTTCCGCATCGGCAAGGAAGCCGCGGCGCGCCGCCTGCCGGCGGGCACGCGCGTGGAACCCAACTTCGGCCCGCGCAACATGGGCGCCGGGCCCACCGGCATCGCGCGGGTGCACCGCCAGACCGGCGAGGTGCAGCACGTGGTGAGCGTGGGCTTCCAGATCGGCCACGTGCAGGCCAACCCCTGGGTGCCCGGCGAACTCGTCTTCAGCTGGGAAACCGGCGGCAAGAGCCCGCAGCGCACCTGGACGGTGAAGGGCGACGGCACGGGCCTGCGCCCGCTCTTCCCCGAGGCGCCCTACGACTGGGTCACGCACGAGGCCATCATCACGCGCGACGAGGTGGCCTTCGCCATCATGGGCCACCGCCCGGTGGCGGCCTTGCCCTCGGCTTCGGCCCCGGCCGGCACCTCGTGGCAGGGCGCCAACCCGGGCCAGGAAGCCGCCTGGGGCCCGAGCGGCACGCGTGAGAAACCCACCGGCCTGGGCATCGTGAACCTGCGCACGCGCGAGATGCGCATCGAGGCGCAGACGCCTTCGGGCAGCGGCCTGTGGCACGTGCACGGCTCGCCCGATGGACGCTGGGCCGTGGGCGACGACTTCTCGCGCCGGCTGGTGCTGGTGGACCGCCGCAACGGCCGCATGCGGCTCTTGAGCACCGGCCACCGCGACACCGCACGCGACCACCCGCACCCCACCTTCAGCCCCGACGGCAAACGCATCCAGATCCAGAGCGCGATGCTCGCGCCCGATGGCCGCGCGATGAACATCGTCGTCATCGCCGTGCCCGAGGCCTGGCAGAACGAAGTGCCCGCGCCCACCGACGTGGTGCGTTGAAGCGCGTGCGGGCGGTTTTCATCGCCGCGGTGCTGGGCGTGCTGGGGCCCGCGGCGGCGCAGGCTGCCGAAGCCGCACAACCCGCGCCGCGCCCGCTCTACCGCGACCCGCTGCACGACGGCGCCGCCGATGCCGCGCTGGTCTACAACCGCGGCACCCAGCGCTGGGAGATGTTCACCACGAACCGCCGCGCCACGCTGCGCCTGCCCGATGCGAAAGACGTGCGCTGGGTGCACGGCACGCGCATCGGCATCGCCGCCACCGACGACGGCCAGCACTGGCGCAGCGTGGGCCTGGCGCAGTTCCCGCCCGAGTGCAGCGGCCCCACGGACTGGGCGCCCGAGATCGTCGAGCACGAGGGCACCTACCACCTGTGGCTGACCGTGGTGCCCGGCGATCCCGACACGCACACGCGCTGGCAGGGCACGCGCCACCTGCAGCACCTCACCAGCACCGACCTGCGCACCTGGCGCTGCGAAGAGCGGCTGGAACTCGGCAGCCCGCGCGCCATCGACGCGGCCGTGGTGCGCCTGCCCCCGGCCCTGGGCGGCGGCTGGCGCCTGTGGTTCAAGGACGAAGCGCAAGGCAGCCGCCTCTTCCAGGCCGACAGCCCCAACCTGCGCCGCTGGACGGTGCGCGGCCCCGTCACCACGCAGGCCGGCGAGGGCGCCAAGGTCTTCTTCTTCGCCGGCCGCTGGTGGCTGGTGGCCGACCTCTGGCGCGGCCTGCTCGTGATGCGCAGCGACGATGCCGCCACCTGGCAGGAACAGCCCACGCGCCTGCTCGCCGAGCCCGGCCGCCACGCCACCGACCGCGCCAAGGGCCAGCACCCCGACGTGGTGGTGCGCGGTGACCGGGCTTTCCTCTTCTACTTCGTGCACCAGGGCGGCGAGCCCGAGGCGCAGGCCGACGAGCGCTTCCACCAGCGCAGCGTCATCCAGGTGGCCGAGCTGCAGCTGCAGGACGGCTGGCTGGTGGTGGACCGCGATGCGCCGCCCCCCGATCTGCGCGGCCTCTTCGGCGCGGGGCAGGCGCCGCGCTGAAGCGCGCGGGAAGGGCTACAGGCCGCCCGGACGCCAGCCGATGCGCAGCAGGTTCTGCAGCGGCTGGAACAGCGGTGTGGGCAGCGCGTCCCAGGCGAACCAGGCCCAGCCTTCGCACTTCTCGGGCTCCAGGTTGCGCGGCGTGCCCTGCAGGCTGCGCGCCACCACGTAGACGGTGAGGAAGTGCTGGGTGTGCTGCCCGCCTTCTTCGAACACGTCGTTCGTGTAGGGCCCGAGTTCCAGGTGACGGGCCACCAGGCCGGTCTCTTCCAGCAACTCGCGGCGCGCGCAGTCTTCCAGCGCTTCGCCGAACTCCAGCCGCCCGCCCGGCGCCGCCCAGTGGCCCGCGCCGTGCGAACCGCGGCGTTTGCCCAGCAGCAGCAGGCCCTGGTGCACCACGAGCACGCCCACGCCCACGCCGGGGCGGGTGGCGGTTGGCGTGCTCACGCTGGGCGTGTTCATTCGCGCTGCTTGCGCCGTTGTTCGTCGGCCTGCTTGCGTGCGGTGCGCACACGGTCCAGGCACAGCTGGCGCTCGGGTGCCGACACCATGCGGTCGCACTGCCGCTGCTGCTCGGCCGCGGCGGTGTCGTAGGCGATCACGGCGCAGCCGCTGCACAGCAGCAGGGCCAGGGCGAGCAGACCGGGGCGCAGGGCGGAGGACAGGTTCAGGGGCATGGCATGAAGGATCTGGGGCAGGGTGGGGCAGGGCGCCAGCACCGCCGGCACAGGATACTTCGCCCCACGCCGAACACCTGCGCCATGCCCACCACCATCGCCTTCCTCCGCGCCATCAATGTCGGCGGCCGCTTTCTCAAGATGGCCACCTTGCAGGCGCACTTCGAGACCCTGGGCTGCACCGGCGTTCGCACCTACATCAACAGCGGCAACGTGATCTTCGAAACGCGTGCGCGCAGCCTGCCGCGCCTGGCGCAGACGCTGGAAGACGGCCTCGAGCCGCTGCTGGGTTTCCGCTCGGAAGTCTTCCTGCGCACGCCCGCGCAACTGCAGCAGATCGCGCAGCGCGCCACCGCCCACCGCGCCGCCGTGCCGCCCGAAGGCGAGGTGAACGTGGCCTTCCTGAGCGCGCCCTTGAACGAGGCCCACACCGCGGCGCTGGACACGCTGAAAACCACCCTCGACGATTTCGCGTGCGAGGGCAGCGAGGTCTACTGGCTCTGCCGCGGCCGCCAGAGCGACAGCAAATTCTCCAACGCCAGCTTCGAGCGCCGCCTGCAGCAGCGCGCCACCTTCCGCCGCCAGCGCATGCTGGCGGGCCTGGCCGCCACGCTGTGAGCACCTGCCGCCCATGACCCGCTTCCTCCACACCGCCGACTGGCAGATCGGCCGCCAGTACGGCAGCTTCGACCCCGACGACGCCGTGCCGCTGGCCGAGGCGCGTTTCGCCGCCGTCGAACGCATCGCCGCCACCGCCACGGCCGAGCAGGTCGACGCCGTGCTGGTGGCCGGTGACGTGTTCGATGCGCAGACCGTCTCGGCGCGCAGCATCCGCCGCCTCTTCAACGCGCTGCAGGCCTACGCCGGCCCGTGGGTGATGATCCCCGGCAACCACGACGCCGCGCTCGCCGAGAGCGTGTGGACGCACGCGCAACGCCTGGGCGCGGTGCCACCGAACGTGCACCTGGCGCTGGCACCGGGCGTCATCGAGCTGCCGCAGGCGCGCCTGGCCTGCCTGTGCGCGCCGCTGACGCAGCGCCACACGCACGGCGACCTCACGGCCTGGTTCGACACCGCCGCCACGCCCGCGGGCTGGCACCGCGTGGGCCTGGCGCACGGCGCGGTGCAGGGCCTGCTGGCCGAAGGCATCGACGCGGCCAACCCCATCGCGCCCGACCGTGCCGAGCGCGCGCGCCTGAGCTACTTCGCCCTGGGCGATTGGCACGGCACGCGCCGCATCGACGCCCGCACCTGGTACAGCGGCACGCCCGAGCCCGACCGTTTCCGCAACAACGATGCGGGGCAGGTGCTGCGCGTGGACCTGCCCGACGACCCCGCGGCCGCCACGCCGCCGCAGGTGCAGGCGCTGGCCAGCGCGCAGTTCCGCTGGCAGCAGCACAGCGCCGCGCTGCAGGTGCCCAGCGATCTGGATGCGCTGCTGGCCGGGCTGGCCGCGGCCGGTGCGCAGGACGTCATCGAACTCACGCTCAGCGGCGCGCTGGACCTGCCCGCCCACACGCGGCTGCTGCAGGCGCTGGACGAGACCGAGGCGCGCGTGCGCTGCCTGCGCCGCGACCTGGCGGCCCTGCAACTCGCGCCCACCGAAGCCGACCTGGCGGCGCTGCACGCCGACGGCTACCTGGGCGAGGTGATCAACGCGCTGCGCCAGACCCCGGGTGAGCAGGCGCGCAGCGCGCAGGAGGCGCTGGCGATCCTGACGGGCCTGTTGGCCGCGCGGAGGCCCGCGCCATGAACGCAGGTTTCCAGCTGACCCGCCTGCGCGTGGCCGAGCTGCGGCGTTTCCGCGAGCCCTTCGAGCTGCGCGAGCTGCAGCCCGGCCTCAACCTCTTCAGCGGCCCCAACGAGGCCGGCAAGAGCACGCTGGTGCGCGCGCTGCGCGCGGCCTTCTTCGAGCGCCACCGCTCCACCAGCGTGGACGACCTGCGGCCCTACGGCGACAGTGCCGCTGCGCCCAGCATCGAACTCGATTTCGCGTTCGGCGGCACCGCCTACCGGCTGAGCAAGAGCTTCCTCGGCAAGAAGCGCTGCGAGCTCTTCATCGGCCCGCAGCGCCTGGAAGGCGTGGCCGCCGAAGACGCGCTGGCCGAATTGCTGGGTTTCCAGTTCGCGGCCAAGGGCGCCAGCCGCGAAGAGCACTGGGGCATTCCTGGCCTGTTGTGGATCGAGCAGGGCGCGGCCCAGGCCGTGCAGGGCGCCGTGCTGCACGCCGCCGACCACCTGCGCAAGGCGCTGGAAGCCCACCTCGGCGAGGTGGCCGCCAGTGGCGGCGACGACGTGGTGGCCCAGGTGCGCGCCTGGCGCGACGAGCTGCTCACCAGCACCGGCCGCCCCAAGGCCGTGCTGCAGAAGGCGCACGACGACGCGGCCGCGCTGGCCGCGCAGGTGGAGGCCTTGCAGACCGCGGTGCACAGCTACCGCAGCCAGGTCGACCAGCTGCGCGAACTGCGCGCCGCCCACGCCGCCGACGAAGCCGCGGCGCCCTGGGCCGCGCTGCGCCAGCAGCAGGCCGCGGCGCAGCAGGCGCTGCAGGCCGCCGAAGCGCAGGCCAGCGAACGCACGCGGGTGCAGGAACGCCTGCGCCAGGCCGAGGGCCTGCGCAGCCTGCTCGCGCAGCGCCTGGCCGATGCCGAACGCCAGCAGCAGGGCCTGCAGGCCCGCCAGGCGGCCATGCAGGCGGCGCAGCTGCGTTTCGAGCAGGCCGCCGAACGCGAGGCCCAGGCCCAGCGTGTGGAAGCCACGGCCATGGCCGCGCTGCAGGCCGCGCGCGCCACGTTGGCCGCGGCGCGCCAAGCCGACACGCGCCGCGTGCTCACGCGCCAGCTGGCCGATGCCGGCGCGCGCGCCACCGAACTCGCCGCGCTGCTGCAGCGCGCCAGCGCGGCGCACGAACAGGCCCAGCGCCTGCAGCAGCAAGCCGCAGCGCTGCAGCTGCCCGCGCGGGAGCTGGCCACGCTGCGCCAGCAGCAAGGCCGGCTGCAAGAGCTGCAGATCCGCCAGGCTGCGGTGGCCACGCGACTGCAGCTCGAGCTGGTGCCCGGCGCGCAAATGCAGCTGCAAGGCGCCGCCGGCGGCACGGCCGAAACGCTGTCGGGTGACACCGAGCGCCTGCTGCTCACGCCCACCGTGCTCACGCTGCCGGGCCTGGGCCGCCTGCACATCGCCCCTGGCGGCCCCGACCTGCCCGCGCTGGCCCAGCAGCAGGCCGCGCTGCAGGACGAACACACCGCCCTGCTGCAGCGCCTGGGCCTGGCCAGCCTGGCCGAGGCCGAAACCCGCGCGCAGCAGCACGCCCAGCGCGTGGCCGAAGCCTCGGCCGCGGCGCAGTTGCGCGACAGCCTCGTGCCGCAAGGCCTGGACGCGCTGCGCAGCGATCTGCACGCCGCGCAGGCGCGCGAGGCCGAAGCGCGCACGGCGCTGGCGCAGCTGCCGCCTGCACCCGAGAACGACACCGCCCCCGGCCTCGCACTGGCCGAAGCCGAACGCCGCCACGAAGCCGCGCGCGGTGCGGCCGAAGAGGCCACGCGCGCGCTGCAGGCCGCGCGCCACGCCCAGGCCAGCGCCGCCGGCCAGCGCGACGCCGCCGTGCACGAGCACAGCGCCTTGCAGGCCACGTTGGCCGACCCCGCCTGGCAGGCCCAGCAGGCGCAGTGGCAGCGTGACCTGGTGGAGGCCACCGCGCTGCACGCCACGCAGCAGCGCGAGCTGGCCGAGGTGGAGCAGCGCATCGCCGCCGCCCGCCCCGACATCCTGCGCCAGGACGTGCAGCGTTACGGCCGCAGCGCTGACGAAGCCGAGCAGCAGCACCGCGCCCGCGAACGCCAGATCGTGCAGCTGGAAACCGCGCTGGCCGGGGCCGGGGCCGACGGCCTGGAAGAAGAATTGGAACGCCAGCGCAGCGCGCACGCGCTGGCTGCGCGCCGTGCCGAAGAGCTGCAGCGCCGTGCCGATGCGCTGAGCCTGCTGCTGCACGAACTCGACAGCCGCCGCCAGGCCCTCACGCAGCGCCTGCAGGCCCCACTGCAGCAGCACCTGAACCACTACCTGCCGCTGCTCTTTGCCGGCAGCGCGCTGGCGGTGGACGAACGCCTGGTGCCTGGCGCGCTCAGCCGCCCCGGCCCGCGCGGGCCCGAGGCCGCCGACTTCGAGACGCTGAGTTTCGGCGCGCGCGAGCAGATGGGCGTGCTCGCCCGCCTGGCCTACGCCGACCTGCTGCGCGAAGCCGGCCGGCCGACGCTGGTGATCCTGGACGACGCGCTGGTGCACAGCGACACCGAGCGCCTGGCGCAGATGAAGCGCGTGCTCTTCGACGCCGCGCAGCGCCACCAGGTGCTGCTCTTCACCTGCCACCCGGCGCTGTGGCGCGACATGGGCGTGGCGGTGCGTGCGCTGCCGACGGGCTGAGCCGCGACAGGCCGCTCTGTGCATCGGCTTGCGCCAGGCCGTTCAAGATGCCGCAGTGCGCGGCGTCGTTCGGCCCGGCGCACTGCTGGCGCAAGGCCTTCAGCTGCTGCTGCAGTTGGCGCAGTTCGCGCAGGCGCTGCGCGACGTGGCCGATGTGGGCGTCGAGCAGGGCATTGACTTCACCGCAGGCCGCCTGCGGCGCGTCTTTCAGCCGCAGCAGCACGCGGATCTCGTCCAGGCTCATGTCCAGCTGCCGGCAGTGCCGCACGAAAGCCAGCCGCGCCAGGTGGGCCGGGCCGTACTGGCGGTAGTTGCCTTCGCTGCGCGGCGGTGGCGGCAGCAGGCCCTCGCGCTCGTAGTAGCGGATGGTCTCGACCGGGGTGTTCGCCGCCTGGGCCAGTTCGCCGATCTTCATGGGCCTGCTCGTCCTGTCGCAAGGTTGCGGGTGCGAGGAGGTCCCCCCGCATGCCGCGCAGCATAGCCCTTGACCCTGAAGCCGCTGCAGGGTTTCCAATGGATCCACATTCACTGCGAAGCCCGTCATGAGCCACGCCTGCCACAGCCACGGCTGCACGCCGCCCGCCTCCGGCCAGAGCCCGCGCTACCGCCGCGTGTTGTGGGCCGCGCTCGTCATCAACGCGTGCATGTTCGTGGTGGAACTGGTCGGCGGGCTGCAGGCCGGCTCGGTGTCGCTGCTGGCCGATGCGGTCGACTTCTTCGGCGATGCGGTGAACTACGGGCTGTCGTTGCTGGTGCTGGGCATGGCGCTCACCTGGCGGGCGCGCGCCGCGCTGCTCAAGGGCCTGAGCATGGGCGCCTTCGGCGTCTTCGTGCTGGGGCGCGCGGCGTGGACGCTGGCCGAGGGCACCGTGCCCGAAGCGGTGACCATGGGGGCCATCGGCGCGCTGGCGCTGGTGGCCAACGTGGCGGTGGCCGCCATGCTCTACGCCTGGCGCGATGGCGATGCGAACATGCGCTCGGTGTGGTTGTGCAGCCGCAACGACGCCATCGGCAACTTGGCCGTGATGGCCGCCGCGCTGGGCGTCTTCGGCACCGGCAGCGCCTGGCCCGATCTGGCCGTGGCCGTCGTGATGGGCGTGCTGGCACTCACGGCGGCCCGTGCCGTCATCACGCAAGCCCGTGCCGAACTGCGGGGCGTGGCGGCCGCCTGAGCCTGCGGCGGCCGCGCTCATGCGCAGGTTTCGGCCGCCCGAACGCCGAAGCCTGCCGTTCATCGCATCGGCCGCCCGGGCACCGTGGCGCCTGCCTAGAGTGCCGGGCATCGATCAACCCAGGAGCCTTTCGTGCCTGTGCCCCGCCCCCTCGTGCTTGCCGCCCTCATCGCCGCCACCCTGCCGGCCCTCGCGCAGACCCCGCCTGCGCCGGCCAAGACCGTCATCACCAGCCTGGAGCAGCTGCCCCGCCGCACCCTGCAGCTCGACAAGCTGCCCAGCCAGTACCTGAATGCGCCGCGCGCCGAGGTGCTGGCCCTGGCCGAGCAGCTGGAGAAGAACGCCAAGGCCGACCTGGCCGCCTACGAGATCCGTGATGCCGCCACGATGCGCAGCTACGTCGGCACCCTGCTGACGCTGGCGCAGTTCAAGGGCGACTGGGCGGCCGTGCCCGGCCTGGTGGCGCAGCTGCGCCAGCTGCAGGACAAGCCCGGCCCGCGCGCCACCACGGGCGTGCTGGCGCTGCTGCTGGCCGAACAGCAGACCGGCCAGAAGGACGCGGCCTGGGTGCGCGCCGAGGTCGAGAAGCGCTACGCCGCGCTGAATTGGGCCGATACCGCCGATCTCATCAAGGGCACCAAGGGCCAGTTCGAGCTGCTGAACCCGGCGCTGGTGCGCGGCTCCTTCGAGCAGCAGCTGGACGTGGCGGCCCGCAACATGAACCTGAAGGTGCCCGAGGGCCTGGTCGGCTCCATCATCGGCGCGCGCCTGCAGGCCGAGCTGATCTTCCCGTTGAAGGACGCGCTGGTGGGCGGCCTGCAGGCCGTGATCGACCGCCAGGCCGCGCAGACCGCGGCCAAGCCCGACATCTGGACGCCGCGGCAGTTCGCCATTCCCGCCACCGCGAAGGCCAGCCCGGTGGGCGTGGGCATCTGGGATTCGGGCGTGGACCTGAAGCTCTTCCAGACCACGGCCGCGCCGGGCCTGGCGATGAACGACGACGGCACGCTCAACCGCACGGATCTGCTGCGCCCGCTGGGCGAGGCGGCACCGCGCTGGCCGCAGCTGCGCCAGCTGGTCAAGGGCAGCATGGACCTGCGCGCCGCGCTGGACACCGAAGACGCGCGCCGCCTGAAGCAGGCCGTCTCCACGCTCAAGCCCGAGCAGGTCAAGGCCTTCCAGGAAGACCTCAGCCTGGCCAGCGTCTACACCCACGGCACGCACGTGGCCGGCATCGCGGTGGAGGGCAACCCCTTCGCGCGCGTCTACGCCGCCACCATGCTCTACAGCCACCTCAGCGAGCCGACCTTGCCCACCGAGGAGCGTTCGCGCCGCTGGGCCGAGGGATACAAGGCCATCGTCGAAGGCTTCAAGGCGCAGAAGCTGCGCGTGGTGAACATGAGCTGGCGCTACGGCGTCTCGGCGCACGAAGGCGCGCTCACCTGGCACAACGTGGGCGCTTCGCCGGAAGAGCGCAAGCAGATGGCGCGCAAGCTCTTCGCGATCGAGCGCGAGGCGCTGCGCGCGGCCATCGCCAGCGCGCCGGAGATCCTGTTCGTCGCGGGCTCGGGCAACGAGGACAACAGCGCCGATTTCGCCGAGTACATCCCCGCCGGCCTGCAGCTGCCCAACCTCATCACGGTGGGCGCGGTCGACAAGGCCGGCGACGAGACCAGCTTCTCCACCTTCGGCAAGACGGTGGTGGTGCACGCCAACGGCTTCGAAGTGGAAAGCCTGCTGCCTGGCGGCGACCGCGTGAAGTTCAGCGGCACCAGCATGGCCAGCCCGCAGGTGGCCAACCTGGCGGCCAAGCTCTTTGCGCTGAAGCCCGATCTCACGGTGGCGCAGGTGAAGGACGCCATCATTCGCGGCGCCGAGCCGCGGGGCCGTGTGCAGCTGGTGAACCCGCGCCGCAGCGCCGAGCTGCTGGGCCTGAAGCCCTGATGCGGCCGGGCGAGGCCGCTGCGGCACCGCAGGTGCTGCAGGCCCTGTGGCAGGCCGCGGGCCTGGCGCCTGCGGCGCTGGGTGACATCGAGCTGCCCGCGCGGGGCCCGGTGCTGGCTTCTTCCTTTGCCATCGCGCCGGCCTTGCAGGCCAGCCTGGGCGCTGCGGCGCTGGCGGCCGTGCAGCGGGGCCGGCTGCGCGGCGGGCCGGCCCAAGGCGTGCGTGTGGACGCCGAGCATGCCGTGCTGGAGAGCCTGTGCTGGTTCACGGTGGACGGCCGCGAGCCTGCGCTGTGGGACCCGCTCTCCGGCCTGTACCGCACCGCTGACGGCCACGTGCGCGTGCACGCGAACTTCGCCCACCACCGCGACGGCGTGCTGCGCCTGCTCGGTTTGCCCGAGGGCGCCGGCACCGAGCGTGCGCGTGTGCAGGCGGCGCTGGCCGGCTGGCGCGCGCTGGACTTCGAGGCCCAGGCCGCCGAGGCCGGCCTGGTGGTGGCGGCGGTGCGCAGCTTCGCCGAGTGGGACGCGCACCCGCAAGCCGCAGCGCTGCAGGCGCAGCCCCTGGTGGCCATCGATCGCATCGGCGACGCGCCGCCACGCCCCTTGCCTCCTTGGCAGGCCGGCGGCCTGCCGCTGGACGGCCTGCGCGTGCTCGACCTCACGCGCATCCTGGCCGGGCCTGTGGCCGGGCGCACGCTGGCCGGCTACGGCGCCGACGTGCTGCTGTTGAACTCGCCGCGCCTGCCCAACATCGAGGCCATCGCCGCCACCAGCTGCGGCAAGCTCAGCGCGCATCTCGACCTGGACGAAGCTGGCGGCCCGGCAGCCCTGGCGCAGCTGGTCCGCGGGGCCGATGTCTTCATGCAGGGCTACCGGCCGGGCGCATTGGCGGCGCGCGGCTTTGCACCGGCCGACGTGGCGGCCTTGTCACCGGGCATCGTGGCCGTCAGCCTCTCGGCCTATGGCCCCAGCGGGCCCTGGGCGGGGCGGCGCGGTTTCGATTCACTGGTGCAGACGGCCACCGGCTTCAACGCGGCCGAGGCCGAGGCCTTCGGCAGCGCCGAGCCCCGCGCCTTGCCGCTGCAGGTGCTGGACCATGCCGCCGGCTACCTGCTGGCCTTCGGCGCGCAGGCCGCGCTGCTGCGGCAGGCGCAAGAGGGCGGCAGCTGGCACGTGCAGGTTTCGCTGGCCGGTGTGGGCCGCTGGCTGCGCAGCTTGGGCCGCACCCCGCCTGTGGCGCCCGAGCGCCCGCCGCTGGCACCTCATGTCGAAACCTTGGACAGCGGCTTCGGCCGGCTGCAGACCCTGCGCCACGCGGCGCAGTTCTCGGCCACGCCGGCGCACTGGCGGCGCCCATCGATGCCGCCGGGCTCGGACCCGGCGGCCTGGCCGCCCGCTCGCGCGCACTGAGCTGCTTCAAGGGACAATCCACGCTCTTCTTCACTGACTTCCCCGGGCCCCCCGGCGCCCAGGCCGGCACGGCCCCATCCGATGCGCACCCGTACGAACCGCGATTCCAGACCGGGCCGGCCAAGGCCCGCCTCCGAGCACCGCCCCGGCAGCGCGCCGTCCACGGCCTGGCTGGAAGCCCAGGCCGCCTTCTCTGCCCCGCCAGCCGCTGAAGCGCCTGCGCCGGCGGTCGGCCTGGTGCCGGTGGTGGTGCGGCGCGGTCGGCCGCTGGAGGCCCTGGCAGACCGTTCGGCCGCCTCAGGCAGCGAGGCCGCCGAAGCCGCGGCAGCTGATGCAGCGCGGCCGGCGCGCGTGTTCCGCGTGGTGTCGGCGCCCGCGCCCACGCCCGCGCCAATGCCCACGCCCGGCGCCGCCGTGGCCCTGGCGGCAGAGTCTCTGGAAGCCACACGCCGGCCCCGCCTGCGCCGCACCCGGCGCAGCCAGCAGGCCCCGGGCGTGGCCACCGTCATCAGCTTTGCCCCACCGCCCGGGGCGGTGCTGCCCTACCGCGAGCAGATGGCCCGGCTCGGTGAGCTGATGCGCGCGATCGACGAAGCACTGGCCGTTGCGCGCCAGGCGCGCAGCTTCGAGCCGACGCTGCCCTGAGGTCGGCGCCGGCCCGGCCAGACGGCCTGCGCCCTTCCTTTTGTTGACCTGGATCACGCTTGGGCGTGCAGCACCCAGCACCGCAGCGGCGATAGTTCGAAGCGACGGCCTCGCCTTCATGGCAGGGCCTGCCGAAAAGCCCACCAGGGACCCAGACCGGGCAGCCAGCCCGGCAACGCTGCACGACTCCAGGACCAAGGAGACTCCATGGCCTCCCAAGAGCCGGGACACCCGGCCCAACGGCCACGCCGCCGCCTCTTGCAGGGCGTGGCGGCCGCACTGGCGCTGGCCGGCACGGGCCGGGTGCGCGCAGGCGCGAGCGCCGCGCCGCGCATCGCCCACGTGATGAGCTTCGATTCGCCGTGGCGCTGGACCGATGGCCAGCTCGAAGGCTTCCGCGAAGGCCTGGGCCTGCCCGCCGCCGAGATCGCCATCTTCCAGATGGACACCAAGCGGCATGCCAGCGAAGAGGCCAAGGCCGAGCGCGGCCGGCTGGCGCGCGCCTTCGTCGACGGCTTCCGCCCCGACCTGCTCTACGCCAGCGACGACGACGCGCAGCAGCACGTCACGCGCCATTACCTGGGCAGCCGCCTGCCGCTGGTCTTCAGCGGCGTGAACCGCGACCCTGGGGCCTTCGGCTTCGATCGCGCTTCCAACGTCACCGGCGTGCTCGAGCGCGAGCACGTGGCCGAGACGCTGCGCCTGCTGCGCGAGCTGGTGCCGGGCTGGCGCCGCCTGGTGGTGCTGTCCGACCACGGGCCCTACTGGGACGCCGTGATCCGCCGCGTGCAGGAAGGCGTGGCTGCGGTCGGCGGCGTGACGCTGACGCAGGTGGTGCGCACGCAGCAATTCGAGGCCTACTGCCAGGCCGTGGCGGCGGCACAGGGCCAGGCCGACGCGCTGCTGCACCTGGGCATCCTGGCGCTGGTGGACGCCGCCGGCCGCCCTGTGCCTTACCAGGCGGTGCAGCGCTGGGTGGTGGAGAACAGCCGGCTGCCCGATGCCAGCTTCTGGATGGACCGCGTGCATCACGGCACGCTGGCTTCGGTGACGGTGTCCGAGATCGAGCAGGGGCGTGCCGCCGGCCGCCTGGCCCGCGCCATCCTGGTGGAGGGCGCTGCGCCGGCTTCGCTGCCGATGCAGCCCACCGCGAAAGGCCAGCCGGCCATCAGCCTGCAGCGCGCGCGGGCGCTGGGCATCACGGTGCGCAGCACGCAACTGCTGCAGTCGCAGATCGTCCGCCACTACGACTGGGAAGCGCACCGGTGATGAAGGCCCTGGACCCGCGGACCTGGACGGTGTGGCGTTGGGGCCTGCGCCAGCGCATCGCGGTGGTGGCCGGCCTCGGGCTCGTGCTGGCCATCCTGGCTTCCACGCTGGCCAGCCGCGCGCTGGCCACGGCCCAGCTGCGGCAGGCGCAGCAAGACCGCGCGCAGGCCATCGCCGAGAGTCTGGCGGTGCAGCTGCAGCGCATCCTGGCGCTGGGCCTGCGCATCGACGAGATCCAGGGCTTCGAGGCGCAGGGGTTGGAAGCGCTGAAAGCCCACCAGGGCCTGGCCTACGTGCTGGTGCTGGGGCCTGCGGGCGCGCCGCTGGCGGCCGTGGCGCCCGGGGGCGAGCCTGCCCGCGTGGTCGCCGAGGTGCAGGCCGCTCTGGCCCGCCACGGCCCGCGGCCTGCGGCGCTCAGCGACGGCAGCCATGCCGTGGCTGCGCCGGTGCGCGATCTCACGCAGACCACGGTGGCGCAGGTGGTGGTGGGCTTCCCGCAGGCCTTGCTGGACGATGCCGAGGCTGCGCTGCTGCGCACACACGCCGCCGTGGGCCTGGCCACGCTGGTGGTGGCGCTGGTGCTGCTCTGGCTGGCGATGTCGCAGCTGGTCACGCGGCCCGTCGCGCGCCTGGTGGCGGCGATGAACGGCATCGACACGGCCAGCGCCGGAGCGCTGGCGGCGCAGCCGCGTGTGCACCACGACCCCGACCTCGTGGCCATCGACGAAGCCGTGCGGCGGCTGCTGGCGCGCATCGCCGGGCACGAGGCCGAGCTCACGCGGGCGCGCGACGAGGCGCTGCAGGCCAGCCGCATGAAGAGCGAGTTCCTCGCCGTGATGAGCCACGAGCTGCGCACGCCGCTGAACGCCGTGCTGGGCATGGCGCAGCTGCTGGAGCGCACGCAGCTCGACGCCACGCAGCGCCGCTATGTCGGCCATGTGCGCGAGGGCGGCGGCCTGCTGCTGGCGGTGGTCAGCGATGTGCTCGACCTCGCCACCATCGAGGCCGGGCGCCTGCAGCTGCGGCCCCAGGCCGTGGCCCTGCTGCCCTTGCTGCAGTCGGTGCTGCAGCAGCACGAGCCCCTGGCGCGCGGCAAGGGGCTGGCCTTGCAGCTGGTGCCGCACGCTTCGCTGCCCGCCTGGGTGATGGCCGACCCGCAGCGCCTGCGCCAGATGCTGGGCCATCTGATCGGCAACGCGCTGAAGTTCACCGAACAGGGCGAGGTGCTGCTGAGCGCCGCGCCCGCGCCCGGCGGCGTGGAACTGTCGGTGCGCGACACGGGGCCGGGCATCCCGGCGGCCTTCCAGCCGCATCTCTTCGAAGCCTTCCGCCAGGCCGACACCGGCCTGCAGCGCCAGCACGGCGGCACGGGCCTGGGCCTGGCCATCGTGCAGCGCCTGGCGCAGGCCATGGGCGGCGAGGTGCGGGCGCAATCGGTGCCCGGCCAGGGCGCCACCTTCACGTTGCTGCTGCCCTTGCCAGCGGTGCCGGCTCCCCCGCCTGGGGGATGAGGCCCGAGCGTCGGGCGTTCCGGTCTGCCGCCG
This sequence comes from Rubrivivax rivuli, assembly GCF_004016505.1. Lineage (GTDB taxonomy): Bacteria > Pseudomonadota > Gammaproteobacteria > Burkholderiales > Burkholderiaceae_C > Rubrivivax > Rubrivivax rivuli. The sequence goes on from NZ_SACR01000006.1 coordinate 318,459, forward strand.
CTCCTAGACTTGGTGGGGCCGCCGCAAGGAGCGGCGGTTGTTCATCCAAATCGAAAAGGGAGCTCTTGTTCATGAAGTCCATCATCGCCGCCGCGGCCGTCGTCACGCTCAGCGGTTGCGCCAGCATCATGGGGACGCCGACGCAGACGGTGCCCATCAGCAGCACGCCCAGCGAGGCCAAGGTCGTGATCGCCGACGAAGCCGGCGTCGAAGTCTTCGCCGGCAACACGCCCACATCGGTCACGCTCAACAAGAGCACTGGCCGCTACTGGGGCAAGAAGAACTTCACCGTCACCATTTCCAAGCCCGGCTTCCAGACGCAGGTGATCCCCATCACCGCCAGCGCCAACGGCTGGTACATCGCGGGCAACTTCGTCTTCGGCGGGCTGATCGGCTGGTTCGCCGTCGACCCCTTCAGCGGCAGCATGTACACGCTCTCGCCCGAGGCCGTGGCCGCCACCTTGCCCGCCGAGAAGGCCGCGCACAACAACAAGGCCACCGACGGCAGCATCTCCATCGTGCTGTTGCAGGACGTGCCGGCGAACCTGCGCGACAAGCTCGTGCGCGTGCAGTAAGCGCGCCCTGCGGCGCCGCTGCGCGGGCCGCAGGCGCCTTGACTCGCCCCACCGCCCTGGCGGACAGTGCGCCGATGAACCCACCGTCCGACACACCGCCGGGCCTCCTGCGCCAGGTCTTCGCCTCACCCCCGGCGCGGGTGCTGCTGCTCGGTTTCGTGCTGCTGATGATGATGGGCCTGAACGCCGACGTCATGACCAGCTACGCCGGGCAGCCCGTCAAGTCGGTGCAGCACATCCTCGCGCTGGCCGTGGCCGGCTTCGCGGTCTACATCGGCCATGCCCGCCTGGTCGAGCAGCGCGAGGCCGATGAACTGCGCCTGCAGGGCATGGGGCGCGAGTTCGGCATCGGCCTGCTCATCGGCGCGGGCCTCTACACCGCCTGCGAGCTGGCGCTGATGGGCCTGGGCCTGTACCGCATCACCGGCCTGAACCCGCTGTCCTTCCTCGTGCCGGCCATCGCCATGGCCGTGAGCTCCAGCGTCTTCGAGGAACTGCTCTTTCGCGGCGTGCTGTACCGCTCGGTGGAAACCTGGCTGGGCAGCTGGGCGGCGCTGGCGGTGTCGTCGCTGGTGTTCGGCCTGTCGCACCTGCTCAACCCGCAGGCCACGCTGGTGGGGGCGCTCTTCATCGCGGTGGAGGCCGGCATCCTGCTGGGCGCGGCCTTCATGCTGACACGCCGGCTGTGGGTGAGCATCGGCTTCCACATGGCCTGGAACTACACGCAATCGGCGGTCTTCTCGAGCATCGTCTCCGGGAACGACGCCGCGCCCGGCCTCATCCGGTCCACCGTCAACGGTCCCGATCTGCTCACCGGGGGCCAGTTCGGGGTGGAGTCTTCGGTGCTGGCGCTGGCCTTGTGCACCACCACCGGCGTGGTGATGCTGGTCCTGGCGGTCCGGCGCGGCCAGGTCGTGCCGCCGGCCTGGAGGCGGCCGCGCTGAGCTCAGGTCGGCGCCGCGCCGGCCGATAAGGGATGAACGATGATGGAGGCTGCGCCCGCATGGCGCGCAGCGCTGGGGCCCAAAACCGATCATGCACCGACGCCTCTTGCTGAAGACCTTGCCGGGTCTGTCTTTCGGGCTGGGCGCGTGCACCGCGCCCCCCGCGCCCTTGCGGGTGGGGGCCATCGCCTTCGCGGGCTACGCCTTTCTCTTCCTGGCCGAGCGCCTGGGCCGGTTGGACGCCTCGCGGCTGCGCCTCAACGAGCTTCGCTCCAACACCGACGCGCTGCGTGCCTTGTCCACCCACCGCATCGAGGCGGCGGCGCTCACGCTGGACGAAGTGATCACGGCCGTGCACGAAGGCGTGCCCATGAAGGTGATCGCCGTGCTCGACAGCTCGCAGGGCGCCGATGCCGTCATGGCCCGCCCGAGCATCGCCGAGCCCGCCCAGGCCCGCGGCTGCCGCATCGGCGTGGAGGCGACCGCCACGGGCGGCCTCGTGCTCGGCGCCTTCCTGGAGAAGGCCGGCCTGAAGCCCGGCGACGTGCAGCCCGTGCCGATGCGGCTGGCGCAGGCCGCCGAGGCCTACAGCGCGGGCCGTGTCGATCTGGCCATCACCGCCGAGCCCTGGGTCACGGCGCTGGAGAGCCTGGGCGCGCGCCGCCTGTTCGACAGCCGCGAGATGCCCGGCCGCATCGTCGATGTGCTGGCCGTGCGCAGCGAGTCGGGGGCCTCGCATGCCGGCGCGCTGCGTGCCCTGCTGGCTGCTCACTTCGGCGCGCTGGCGGCCTACCGCGCCAACCCGCAGGCCTTGGCGGCGGAACTCGCGCCGTGGCTGAAGCTCCCGGTGGAGCAGGTGCCGTCGGCCTTTCGCGGCCTGCACCTGCCCACGCCTGAAGAGAGCCGGCAGCTGCTGGCCCCTGGCGGTGCAGTGGCCGTCGGCCTGCCCGGCCTCGTGAACCTGATGCGCGAACTTCGCCTGCTGGGCGGTCCGGTGGATGTCAGCACCTTGATCGACACGCGCTGGTTGGCAGCGCCCCCTTGAGGCCGCAGCGATGAGCGCACGGGCCCTGGCCTTCGCCCCCAGCCTGCGCGTGGCGCTGCCGGCTCTGCTGCTGCTGCTGCTGACGCTGGCGATCGGGGTGACCTACACGCACCAGGTCGAACACCACCACCGCGCCGTGCAGGAGCGGGCTTCGCGCGACCTGCTGGTGGTGGCCGAGCAGCTGGCCCGCCTGGCCGAAGACGGCAGCGCCGATGGCGCCGAACGGGCAGCGGCGGCCGTGGCCCTGGCCGCCACGGATGCGCGCGCCGTGGCGGTGGCGCTGATCGAGCCTGGGGGCCGCATCGGCGTGGGCCACCGCTCGGTCCTGGACGGCCAGGCTGCCACGGCCGCGCTGCTGCCGGGGCACGACGCCGCGCGTGCGGCCCTGGCCCAGGCCACGCGCCAGCCCCAGCAGTGGCCGCACGGCGAACACCGCCTCGTGACGGCGCTGTCTTACCTGCAGCCAGCGCCGCCGGGCGCCGCCGGCCTGCGTGCGCTGGAGCGCGGGCTGGTGTGGGTGGTCTTCGACACGCGCGACGAAAGCGCGCGCGCGGTGCAGGTGGCGCGGCTGGAGCTGCTGCCCGTGGCGCTGGGCACGCTGGTGGTGGCGCTGCTGCTGATGTTCATCCTGCACCGCCAGGTGACGCGGCCGTTGCAGCTGCTGGGGCGGGCCAGTGGCGAGCTGGCGCAGCGCGGCCGCCTGGACGAGCCGGTGCCCGAGGTGGGCCCGCGCGAGATCCGCCGGCTGGCGCGGCGCTTCAACGAGATGGCGCGCCAGATCGAGCAGGCGCGCGACGAGACCGAGTCGGCACGCGCGCGCATCAGCTCGCTCGTCGAATCGGCCATGGACGCCATCATCTCGGTGGACGGTGAACTGCGCATCGTGATGGTCAACCGCGCCGCCGAACAGATGTTCCGCGTCGAGCAGGCCCGGCTGCTGGGCCAGACGCTGGACTGCCTGCTGCCCGAGCGTTACCGCGCGCAGCACCCGGCGCAGATGCGCCAATTCGCCGACAGCGGCGTCACCGCGCGGCAGATGGCCGCGCATTCGGTGGTCTCGGGCCGCCGCTGGGATGGCGAGGAGTTCCCGGCCGAGGCCTCCATCTCGCGCAGCCGCATCGGTGGCGATGCCTTCATGACGGTGATCCTGCGCGACATCACCGAGCGGCGCCGCGCCGAAGACCGCATCCATGCGATGAATGCCAGTCTGGAGAGCACGGTGTCCCAGCGCACGGCCGAGCTGGAGCGCGAGCGCGAGCGCCTGGCCGCCGCCAAGGCCCAGGCCGACGCAGCCAACGTGGCCAAGAGCCGCTTCCTGGCCAACATGAGCCACGAGATCCGCACGCCGATGAACGCCATCATCGGCATGACGCACCTGGCCCTGCGCACCGCGCTCAGCGCGCAGCAGCGCGACTACCTGCGCAAGATCCAGAGCTCGTCGCAGCACCTGCTGGGCGTGATCAACGAGGTGCTCGATTTCTCCAAGATCGAGGCCGGCAAGCTGACGCTGGAGCACATCGATTTCCAGCTGCTGCCGGTGCTGGACAACGTGTTCACGCTGATCGGCGACAAGGCGGCGCAGAAGGGCCTGGAGCTCGTGCTCGACCTCGACCCCGAGGTGCCCGCCTACCTGCAGGGCGACCCGCTGCGGCTGGGCCAGGTGCTGATCAACCTCGGCAGCAACGCCGTGAAGTTCACCGAACGCGGCGAGGTGGTGGTCCGCGTGCAGCGCAGGGCCGCCGAAGCCGGGCCGGCGCCGGGCGTGGCGCTGCGCTTCGAGGTGTGCGACACCGGGCCCGGCCTGAGCCCGGCGCAGGGCGCGCAGCTCTTCACCAGCTTTCACCAGGCCGACGCCTCCACCAGCCGCCTGCACGGTGGCACCGGGCTCGGCCTGGCCATCTCCAGGCGCCTGGTGCACCTGATGGGCGGCGAGATCGGCGTGCAGGCTGCGCCGCAGCAGGGCTCGGTCTTCTGGTTCGAGGTGACCCTGGCCGAGGGCACCGCGCCCGCACCGGCCCCCGAGCTGCCCCAGCTGCGCGGCCAGCGAGTGCTGGCCGTGGACGACAACGAGGCCGCGCTGGAAGTGCTGCAGCGCCTGCTGCGCAGCCTGGGCCTGGTGTGCGAGGCCCAGCGAGACGGCGCGCGCGATGGCGAGCAGGCGCTGCAGCGTGTGCGCGAGGCCGCGGCGGCGGGCGAGCCCTACGACTTCGTGCTGCTCGACTGGGGCATGCCGCGGATGGACGGCATCGAGGCTGGCCGTCGCATCCAGGACCTGGCGCTCGAGCACCCGCCGCGCCTGCTGCTGGCCACGGGCCGTGGCCGCGACGAGGTGCTGCGCGAGGCGCAGGACGCCGGCTTTGCCGCCGTGATGGTCAAGCCCGTCAATGCCTCGCTGCTGCTCGACAGCCTGCTGCTGAGCCAGGCGTCGCTGCATGGGGCTGCTGCCGAAGCGCGCGCCGGCGGCACGGCGCCCGCTGCCGTGCTGCGGGCCTTCTCGGGCCGCGCGCTGGTGGTCGAGGACAACGAGATCAACCAGCAGATCGCGCGCGAGATGCTGCAGGACCTGGGCCTGCAGGTCACCACCGCGCGCCACGGGCAACAGGCCCTGGCCCTGCTGGACAGCGAGCCCGCCTTCGATCTCGTGCTGATGGACGTTCACATGCCGGTGATGGACGGCCTGACCGCCACGCGCCAGCTGCGCACCGACCCGCGCTGGGCGGCGCTGCCGGTCATCGCGATGACGGCCAACGTGCTGAACGAGGACCGCGAGCGCTGCGAGCAAGCCGGCATGAACGACTTCGTGCCCAAGCCCGTGGAGGCCGAGCAGCTGCAGGCCGTACTGGCGCGCTGGCTCCAGCCCCATGCGGCTGCCGGCGACGTGCCGGGTCGCCTGGCGCCGGGGGCCGATGACCCCGCACCTGCCGCGCCGGCCGCTGCCGCGCCGGTGGCGGCCCTGCTGCAATTGCTGGAGGCTGGCGACCCCGATGCGCTGGCCTGGATAGACACCCACGGCGCAGCGCTGCAGCCCCTGCTCGGCCCGCGCCTGCACCTGCTGCTGGCGATGGTCAGGCGCTTCGATTTCGCCGAAGCGCAGACCCTCCTGCAAGCCGCCCTCTCGGAGAACCGTCCATGACCGCACCCTCCGCCGCGCCCCAGCCCCTGCTGCTCATCGTGGACGACATGGCCGACAACCTCTCGCTGATGGTCAGCCTGCTGCGCCCGCACTACCGCGTCAAGGTGGCCAACAGCGGCCTGCGCGCGCTGGAGCTGGCCGCGGCGGCGCCGCAGCCCGACCTGATCCTGCTCGACATCATGATGCCGGGCATGGACGGCTACGAGGTCTGCCGGCGCCTGAAGGCCGCGCCAGGAACGGCCGCCATCCCGGTGATCTTCCTCACCGCCAAGGCCGAGGTCGACGACGAGGCGCAGGGCCTGGCGATGGGCGTGGTGGACTACATCACCAAGCCCATCAGTCCACCCATCGTGGAGGCGCGCATCGCCACGCACCTGCGGCTGAAGGTCGCCAACGACCTGCTGCGCGACCGCGGCGCCTGGCTGGAGACCGAGGTGGCGCGCCGCACGCGCGAGAACGAATCGCTGCAGGACGTGGTGGTGCTGGCCATGGCCTCGCTGGGCGAGACGCGTGACAACGAAACCGGCAACCACCTGCGCCGCACGCAGCACTACGTGAAGTGCCTGGCCACGCAGCTGCAGCACCACCCGCGCTTCGCGGGCGAGCTCACGCCCGAGGCCATCCGGCTGCTGTACAAGTCGGCGCCCATGCACGACATCGGCAAGGTGGGCATCCCCGACGCCATCCTGCTCAAGCCGGGCAAGCTCACCGCCGAGGAGTTCGAGGTCATGAAGACCCACACGACGCTCGGCTACGAAGCCATCCACCGCGCCGAGCTGAGCCTGGGGCATGACTTCGACTTCCTGCGCTTCGCGAAGGAGATCGCCTTGTCGCACCAGGAGAAGTGGGACGGCAGCGGCTACCCCCAGGGCCTGGCGGGCGAGCAGATCCCGGTGTCGGCGCGGCTGATGGCGCTGGCCGACGTCTACGACGCGCTGATCAGCCGCCGCGTCTACAAACCCGCCTTCAGCTTCGAGCAGGCGCGCGAGATCATCCTGGCCGGTCGCGACCGCCACTTCGACCCCGACATCGTCGACGCCTTCGTGGCGGTGGAGGCGCAGTTCCACGAGATTGCCGCGCGCTTCGCGGATTGATCGGCGGCCGTGCCAAAGACCCCGGACGACCCGGAAACCCCCTCAAGAACCGAGGTCGGGGGTCGACAACCCGAAGGTGCGGGCAGTTCAAGGTTGTAGCGGTGTTCCCGGTGCGGAACCCGGCGGGCTGGTCGTCATGCTTTCCCACTGACGGACGCTGTACGCCGCCTGCCGGCCGTGGAGGCCGGCGCGTGAATCGGGGCTTCGGGGCCCTGGCCTGCAGTTGTCTTTCGACGCTTGAAGGTGACGCGATGAAGACAACGAGCTTTCTGGACCGCACGTCCCTGCGGCGCTTGCTGCGGGGTGCCATGCTGTCTGCCGCGATGGGGGTCTTGTGCCTCTGCGCGGTCAGCCTCTATGAAAGCCACCGCAGCAAGGTGCTGGCCGAAGCGCTGGTGCGCGACGTGCACATGGCGCGCGCCGCAGGCATGGTGGACATGATGCACGACGCCTTGCGCTCGGACGCGCTGGCGGCGCTGCTGGCCGGCCCGCAGGCCGAAGGCGCCGAGGCGGCGGCCATCCGCAAGGACGTGGTCGAGAACGGCAAGACCTTGGCCGAGCAGCTCGACATCCTGCGCAAGGAGCGTGGTGACCAGCTCGGCCAGGTGGAGCGGGCCGCCATCGAGAAGGCCGGGGCCTACCGCGCTGCCGCGGCGGCGCTGGTGGAGGCCGCGCTGACCGACACCGCGCGGGCGCAGGCCCTGCGGCCGGCCTTCGAGCGGGCCTTCGACGAGCTGGAAACCGAGCTGGAGGCCCTGTCGGGCACCATCGAAAAAGAGGCCGAGCAGCGGGCCGCCAGCGTGAACACGTTCTTCGTGCAGACCCTCAGCGCCACGGCCGGGGCCATCGTGCTGGCCTTGCTGGGCCTGGCCGCGCTGTGGACCGTGGCGCAGCACCTGATGCGCGCACTCACGCGCAGCCTGCGCGTGGCGCAGGCCGTGGCCCAGGGCGACCTGAGTGGCCGCGTCACGGTGCACGGCAGCAACGAGGCGGCGCAGCTGCTGGGCGCGCTGGCGCGCATGAGCGAGAGGCTGCGCGAGATCGTGCAATCGGTGCGCCACAACAGCGACGGCGTGGCCACGGCCAGTGCAGAGATCGCCAGCGGCAACCTCGACCTGAGCCAGCGCACCGAACGGCAGGCCAGTGCGCTGCAGGAGACCGCCGCCTCGATGGAGCAACTGGGCAGCACGGTCAGGGCCAGTGCCGACAACGCGCGCCAGGCCAACCAGCTGGCGCTGAGTGCCAGCAGCGTGGCCGTGCAGGGCGGCGACGTGGTGGGCCAGGTGGTGGCCACGATGAAGGGCATCAACGAGAGCAGCCGCAAGATCGCCGACATCACCGGTGTCATCGACGGCATCGCCTTCCAGACCAACATCCTGGCGCTGAATGCGGCGGTGGAAGCCGCGCGGGCCGGCGAGCAGGGCCGGGGTTTTGCCGTGGTGGCCAGCGAGGTGCGCAGCCTGGCGCAGCGCAGTGCCGCGGCGGCCAGGGAGATCAAGGGACTGATCAGCGCCAGTGTGGAACGCGTGGAGCAGGGCAGCCTGCTGGCCGACCGCGCCGGCAGCACCATGAGCGAGGTGGTGCAGTCCATCCAGCGCGTGACCGACATCATGGGCGAGATCAGCGCGGCCAGCAGCCAGCAGAGCGCGGGCGTGGGCCAGGTCAGCGGTGCGGTGAGCCAGATCGACCAGGCCACGCAGCAGAACGCCGCGCTGGTGGAAGAAAGCGCCGCCGCGGCAGAAAGCCTGCGGCAGCAGGCCGAGCGGCTGGTGGCCTCGGTGGCGGTGTTCAAGCTGGGCGGCGAGAGCCACAGCCCGGCCTAGCCGCTCAGCCCTTCGTCGCCCCCATCGTCAGCCCCGCGACGAACTGCTTCTGCAGCACGAAGAACAGCAGCACCGGCGGCAGTGCCGCGACGATGGAACCGGCCGAGACCAGGTGCCACTGCGAGACCCAGGCGCCGTTCAGCGCCTTCAGGCCGCCGGTCACCGGCATGGCGTGTTCACCCTGGATGAGCACCGTGGCCCAGAAGTAGTCGTTCCAAACGAAGGTGAAGACCAGCACCGCCAGCGCAGCCAGCGCCGGGCGCACGAGCGGCAGCACCACGCGGCGGAAGATCTGCCACTCGGTGGCGCCTTCGAGGCGGGCGGCTTCCACCAGCTCCATCGGCAGCTCGCGGATGAAGTTGCGCATGAAGAAGGTGCAGAAGCCGGTCTGGAAGGCGATGTGGAAGAGCACCAGGCCCGTGATGCTGTCGTACAGGCCCAGCTGCAGGCTGAGGTCGCGCACCGGCACCATCAGGATCTGGAAGGGCACGAAGTTGCCGCCCACGAAGATGAAGAACACCAGCAGGTTGGCCTTGAAGCGGTAGACGCCGAGCGCAAAGCCGGCCAGGCAGGCCAGCCCCACCGCGCCGATGACGGTGGGCACCGTCACCAGAAAGCTGTTGCCGATGTAGCGCAGCACCGGGGTCTGCGTGAAGACCTCGGTGTAGTTCGCGACCGTCTGCCATTGCGTGGGCCAGCCCCAGTAGTTGCCGGCCACGATGTCGGCCGGCCCGCGCACGGAGGTCAGCGCCACCGCAATCAACGGCAGCAACCACACCACCAGGGCCACGGGCAGTGCCACGCGGTAGAGGGTGCGCACGGGCAGGCCCGTGCGTTCGATGGGCGTGGGGAACATCAGGCCAGGTCCTTCTCCTGGCGCCAGATGCGCCAGAGCACGAAGAGGATGTAGACCAGCATCAGCGCAAACAGCACCGTGGCGATGGCCGTGCCGTAGCCCATGCGGTAGCCGTACTCCGACAGCGCCTGCTCGTACATGTAGTACGCCAGCACGCGCGAGGAGCCGTAGGGCCCGCCGGCGGTCATGATGGACACCATGTCGAAGCTGCGCAGCGAGCCCACCACCGTCACCACCACGGCGATGAAGGTGGCCGGGCGCAATTGCGGCAGCACCACGCGCCACAGCATGGGCCAGCCTTGCGCGCCTTCCAGCCGCGCGGCCTCGATGAGGTCGGGGCGGATGCTGTTCAGGCCCGTGAGGTACAGGATCATGCAGTAGGCCACCTGCGGGTACAGGCCCGCGGCGACGATGGCGAAGGTGACCCAATCTTCATCGGCCAGCACCGCCAGATCAGGCTGGCCGATGAGCCCGAAGACATGGTTCACAAGGCCCAGTTGCGGGTTGTAGAACCAGGTGAACACCAGGCCGATGACCACCTGCGAGATCACGAAGGGGAAGAAGAACAGCGACTTGATGGCGCGGATGCCGAACACCGTCTGGTTCAGGAAGAGCGCCAGCGCCAGGCCCAGCGGCACGGCCAGCATGAAGCCCACCAGCCACAGCAGGTTGTTCCACAGCGCGGTGCGGAAATCGGCGTCGTGGATCAACTCGGCGTAATTGCCCAGGCCTATCCAGCGCGGCGTGCCCAGGCCGTCCCAGTCGTAGAAGCTCAGGCGTATCGATTGGCCGATGGGCCACACCACGTACAGCACGAACAGCACGAAAGCCGGCGCAAGAAACAGCCAGGGTGCGAGCTGGCGCTGGTGGCGCACCCACCAGCTGTCGGCCTCGGCGGCCTTCACTTGTAGGCGCGCTGGCGCACGCTCTCCAGGCGCTTGAGGATCTCGCCGCGCATCTCGGGCTTGAGCATGTAGCGCTGGAAGCCTTCCATGCCGGCCTTGGCCATCTCGGCCGGTGCGTCGCGGTCGTAAAACTGGCCCAGGCCCTGCGCCTTGTTCAGCAGCGCGAAGCCGTCACGCAGGTAGGGGTCGGCCGGCACCGGGGCGGACTGGTTCACGGGCAGCTGGCCCAGCGTGGCGTTCATCTGCGCCTGCACGTCGGCGCGGGCCAGGTAGGCCAGGAAGCGCCGTGCATCGGCCTTGTTCTTGGCGCGCGCCGGGATGTGCGCGGTGTCGGTGGGCGCGTCTTCGGCCTGCGGCACCTCGTTGATCTTCGGGAAGGGCATGAAGCCCAGCTGCGCTTCGGTGAGGCCGCCCTTCTTCATCAGGTCGAGCGCGAAGTTGCCCATCAAGTACATCGCGGCCTGTCCTTTCACGAAGGCGGGCACGGCGTCCTGCCAGTCCATGGCCGCGTGGTTGGCGAGGAAGTAGCCGGGCTTGACCAGCTCGTCCCAGCGGTCGAAGACGGCCTGCACGCGCGCATCGGTGTAGGGCACCTGGCCGTTGGTCAGCTGCATGTGGAAGGCGTGGCCGTTGACGCGCAGGTTCAGGTAGTCGAACCAGCCCGCCGTGGGCCACAGCGCCTTGCTGCCGATGGCAAACGGCGTGATGCCCGCGGCCTTGAGCTTGGCGCTGGCGGCCAGCAGCTCGGGCCAGGTGCGTGGCACCGCCACGCCGTGGCGCGCGAAGAGGTCCTTGCGGTAGTACAGGCCCCAGGGGTAGTAGGTGTAGGGCACACCCCACTGCTTGCCGTCCAGCGTCATCGCGGCGTGGGCCGACTTCAGCTGCGTGGCCAGGCCTTCCTTCGCCCACAGGTCCGACACGTCTTCGAAGAGCCCGGCCTTCACGAAGGGCGCCATGCGGTTGCCGGCGTACCAGGTCACGACATCGGGGGCCTCGGCGGTGAGGAAGTTGCGGATGCTGGTCTTGAAGCCTTCGTGGTCGAAGGTGTTGATCTTCACCGTCACGTCGGGGTGGGCCTTCATGAAGCTCTTGGCCACCTGCTCCCAGGCGGCCCGTGGCGCGGGGTCGGAAGCGTCGGTGTTGATCACCAGCGTGCCGGCCTGGGTCAGGGTGGCCAGGGCCAGGGCGGCCGTGGCCAGCAGCGTGCGGGCGGTGGACAAGTTCTTCATCGGTGGTTTCCTCCGGGGTTCAGGGCTGCAGCACGCGCTGCAGCCATCGTTCGGCCAGTTCGGGCCAGTGGGCGTGGGTGCCCGCGCGCTCGCGCAGCGCGTAGCCGTGCGGGGCCTGCGGGAAGATGTGCGCTTCGACATCGCCGCCGGCCTGCTGCAGGCCGCGCACGAGATTCAGCGCGTGGTCCACCGGCACCACCGGGTCGTGCAGCGCGCAGCTGATGAACACGGGCAGCGGCGGCAGGCCGTGCGGCTCTTGCGTCAGGCCGATGGGCCAGGCGTCGTAGAAGGCCTGCTTCTCGGGCGGCGGGTAGTCGGGCTTGCCGGCCGGGGCCTTGTAGCGGCGGTGGTTGGCGTTCAGCGGCGCATAGCCGATGAGCAGCCCGCAGGCCTTCGCGGCCTGCACCGGCGCGCCCTGGCAGGCCAGGGTGCCGGCCAGGTGACCGCCGGACGACAGGCCCATCAGCAGCAAGGGCAGGGCAGGCTGCAGGGCCGCCTCGGTGGCCAGGTGCCGCAGCGCGAGCAGGCCGTCCTGCAGCGCGATGTCGGAGGGCCACACCCCGCCGGCACCATCGGCCTGCCCCGGCAGGCGGTGCACCAGCACGTGCGCGTCCAGGCCCAGGCCGTTGAGCCAGCGTGCCACTTCCACGCCTTCCTTGTCGTGCACCAGCTGCAGGTAGCCGCCACCGGCGCACAGCAGCGCCCGGCCGCGGGCCGCACCCGGGGCGAAGTGGCTGTGCAGCTCGGCCCGCAGCACCTGCGTGTAGGCGCGGTCGGGCCAGCGGCCGGTGAGGGTGTTGGCCGGGCCTTCGGCCAGCAGCCACACGCGGTGGGCTTCGGGGTCGAGCCCGGGCCGGCGCGGGCCTTTGGGGTGGGCATCAGGCGTCATGGGGCTCTCTGGGCCGCGGCTACACCGGCGCCTGCGCGGGCGACGGGGCGGGTGTCGGCTTGGCCGCTTGGCGGGCCAGCCAGGCGCGCGCGGCGTCGAGCACCGCGTCGCGGCCCTGCACCAGGGCCAAGGGGTCGGCGAAGACGGGCTCCTCGGGCACCACGCCCACGCCTTCGATGCGCTTGCTGCCGTCGATGAGCATGTCCACCTCGCTGAACAGCAGCTGGCCGCCGCCGGGCAGGTTGCGGCCCTGGCGCACGGCCAGCAGGCAGCCGCAGGTGGTGGCACCGAACACGCGTGCGCGGCCGCGGCTTTGCAGAACGGCTGCTGTCAGCTCGGCGCCGCTGGCGCTGCCATCGTCCACCAGCACGGCCAGGGCCTGCTCCAGGCGCAGCGGCTGCGCGGTGATCTCCAGCGTGGGCGTCACGTCCAGCAGGCCGGCCAGTGCGGTGATGCGTTTGTTGTCGCGCGTGACCACCTTGCCGGCCTGGCCCGGCGGCAGCAGCCAGCCCAGCAGCTGCAGGGCCATCTTCAGCTGGCCGCCGGGGTTGCCGCGCAGGTCGAGAACCAGGCGGTCGGTGCTGGCCAGGCGGCGCAAGGCCAGCCCGAGCTCGCCCGCGGCCGCCGGCTGGAAACCCGCGAAACGCAGGTAGCCCGTGCCGTCGGCCAGGTGGTGGCTGCGCACCAGGGGGTGCTGCAGCACGTCTTGACGCAACGTGAACTCGCGCTCGGCACCGTCGGCGCCGCGCACGCGCAGCACACGCACGCTGCCCACGGGGCCGGCGTTCAAGGCCTGGTTGATGAGGCCTTGCTGCGAACGTTCGGTGGAGCTGCCGCGCACCTCGGCGGCCTGCTGCGCCCACCAGTCGGCCACGGGCTTGCCGTCCACCGCCAGCAGCTCGCTGCCCTGCCGCAGGCCGAGCAGCGAAGCCTGGCTGCTGCCGACCACGCCCATCACCAGGTAGCGCCCCTGGTGCGGCTGCACGCGCAGGCCGTGGTTGCCGCGCTGGTCGCGCGTGGCCTTGGCTTCCATCGGCGAGACCACGCGCGAGTGCGCGTCGCGCAGCTCGCCCACCATGCGGTTGAGCTCTTTCCAGTAGGCCTCGTCGTCGGCTGCGTTCAGCGCCTTGCTGCGGTAGCGCGTGGTGATCTCGGCCCAGTCGACGCCGTTCAGGCGCGGGTCGACGTACTCCTCGCGGATGAGCTTGGCCACTTCTTCGAAGGCGGCGCTGCGGTTCTCGGGCAGCAGCTTCTCGGGCACGAAGGGCTTGGGCGGCACCGGCGGCGTGCTGGCACAGGCGCCCAGCAGCAGGGCGGCCAGCAGCACGGGGCCGAGGGCGCGGCGGGGGCGGGGGGGGTTCGGGTGTGGCGACATGCAGCGTGGCTCGCAAGAAGGGGGTTTCAGGTGGCGCGACATTGCCAGAGTTCGAAGCCGCGCAGCTGCAGCCGGCTGGCCGTGGTGCGCAGCGCGAACCAGCCGCGTTGCAGCGGTGCGGGCGTGTCGGCGCCGGCCTGCAGCGTGAAGAGGGGCTGCCCGTCTTTCACCAGGCGGGCGTGCACCGGGTCGGCGGGCGTGGGGGCGCGTGAGAGCAGCTGCAGCAGCACCGGCTGCCCGGCCACCAGGCGCGTGGCCGGCGTCATCGCGCCGCGGCGGTCTTGCGGCGTGGCTTCGGCGCCGTCGGCCCAGCCGTCGAGCAGCGTGCGCGCGCCCGTGCCGCTGTAGTGGCGCAGGCGCGTGGTGGCGTTGCCGTTGGCGCCGATGCCGGCGTAGTAGAGGCGCAGGCTGTCGTAGCTGGCGAAGGCGCCGTTGCGCGGCGCGGGCTCGCGGCCGTCGGGCTCGGTGGCGTGCCAGAAGAGGTTGAGGTCGCTGATGCGGCCGGCCAGCGCGCCGGCCGTGGCCGGGGCGGGCAGGGCGGTGGCGGTGAAGCGCAGTTCGAAATCGCCCTGCAGTTCGCTGCGCCACCACAGGCTCAGGCCGGCGGGGGTCTGCACGTCGAGCACGCCGCCTTCGGCCTGCACCACGGCGCGCGGGTCTTGGGCTTCCAGCCGCCAGCGCACCAGGCCTTGCGTGAAGGTATCGCCGTCCACGCGCTGCGCCGCCTGCCCCGGCGCGCAGGCCAGCAGCGAGGGCGCAGCGCCGGCGCAGGCGGCCACGCCGGCCAGCGTGGCGGCGGCAGCACTTCGGCGCAGCAGGGCCAGCCCGACCATCGGTGTCTTCAGGGCAGGTGGAACATCGATGGCAGCGGCCACTGCAGTGGCTTGTTGCCGGGTTCCACCCGCATCAGCGGGGCCATGTGGTCCCACCAGCGGCGCATCACGGGCAGCGTGTCCAGCGCCGCGAAACGCGCGTCGGCCGCGGCGTCGCCCGGGCGGCGCTTGAGCACCGCGAAGAGCGCGAGCGTGGCCTCGTCGAGAAAGATCGAGTAGTCGAAGATGCCGGCCTCGCGCAGCGCCTGCGCGAGCTCGGGCCAGATCTCGTCGTGGCGTTTTCTGTACTCGGCCACCACGCCGGGAAAGTCGGCGCGCAGCTGCATCTTGAAGGCGTGGGTGCTGGGTTGGGGGCTCATGGGTGGTGTCGTCCGGGAAAGGGGTTCACTGCACGTCCTGCACTTCCGGCGCCAGGGCCGAGACATCGCGGCGGGGGTGATCGGGGGCGATGGTCTGCAGCGCCGCCGGCAGGCCTTGCGCGACGCCGGCGCGCTGCAGCACCACGGGTGTGCCCAGCTGCAGGCGGCAGCCTTCGAAGTGCACGGCCTGCACGTCGAGCAGGTGGCCGCCGTGGGCTGCGGCGATGGCGCAGTGCTGCAGGTGCAGGCTGCCGATGGGCGCCAGCGCGTCGGCGTCCACCTCGAAGGCGGTGTGGGCGCCGCTGGCGTGCAGGCGCTGCAGCCGCAGGCCGTGCAGGCGCATCAGGCCCTCTGCGGCCGGCACCGGCGCAGCCAGCGTGTGCCAGTGCGCGGGGGCGTTCGCGGCTTCGGCCGGCGGCAGCACCGCGCGGCTGTAGGCCGGGTTCCAGTCCAGCGTGATGCGCAGCGGCACGGCCACACCGTCCAGCCGCACATCGGTCAGGCGCAGGTCGCGCGCCCAGCCGCCCCGTGTGCGCGCGCTCTTCACCAGCACGCCCACGGGCACGGGGGCCCGCACACGCAGCCGGCGCACGCGCACCCGCTCGAAGCCGCCCGAGGTTTCGCTGCCGAAGGCCACGCCGGTGGCGCCGTCGTGCACGTCGATGTCGGCCACCAGCACGTCGCGCGGGGCGCGCGCCCCGCGCTGGCCGTCGGCATCGCGCCCGGCCTTGAAGGCGATGGCGTCGTCGTTCACCGCGATGCGCACGCGCCGCACCAGCACATGCTCTGAAGAGTCGATGTCGATGCCGTCGGTGGAAGGGCCGCGGCCATCGTCGTTGTTGCGGATGTCAAGGTCCTGCACGCGCACCTGGCGGCTGTAGCAGAGGTGCAGCGTCCAGAAGCCCGAGCGGCGCAGCTGCAGGCCGCCGCCCACGAAGACGTCTTGCGCGTCTTGCATCAGCACCAGGCGCGGGCGCTGCGCGTCGTAGTCGCTGGCCCAGCGCAGGCCGCGCGGCGCGTACTGCGCGCGCAGGGCCCAGTAGTGCGCCCAGAAGCCGGCGCCGTCGCCGTCGATCGTGCCCGCGCCGCGCAAGGCGCAGCGCTGCACGCCGACGAGGTTGATCAGCGCAGCGGGCCAGGGCATCTCGATGCCGGCCACGCGGGTGTCGATGAGCGGGTAGTCGGCGATGTCGGTGCTGCCGCGCAGCGTGGCGCCCTCGGCGATCTCCAGCGCCATGCCGCTCTGCAGGAACAGCGCGCCGCTGCGCCAGACCCCCGTGCCCAGGCGCAGCACGCCGCCCGCCGCCGCCGCGGCGGCGATGCCGGCCTGCAGCGCGGCCGTGCACGGCGCGGGGCCGTCGGGCGTGGCGCCGAAGTCCTGCGGCGTGAACACGCGGCGTTCAGCCATGGCCGGCCCCCAGCCACGCGGCCTGCGCACCCAAGCGCTGCGCGTGAGCGCTATGCGCGTGTTTGCTGATTGTTCGTGCGCGCGGCTGCGCATACGCTGCGCGGGCACACGGAAGGGCTGCGCGATGACCAACCACAAACGCCACAAGAAACTGCTCAAGCTGCTCGACGAACACGGGCAGGCCAGCACCGAGGAACTGATGGCCTGGTTGAGCGCTTCGGCCGCCACCGTGCGGCGCGATCTGGCCTGGCTGGCGGCGCGCCAGCAGCTCGTGCGCTGGCGCGGCGGTGCGCAGCGCCTGCCGCAGGCCGGCGGCGGGCTGCTGCGCAGCCAGACCTTCCGCCACAACATCGGCCAGCGCGCGGCGGAGAAACGCGCGATTGCGCGTTACGCCGCGGGCCTGTGCCTGCCGGACGAGACCGTCATCATCAACGGCGGCACCACCACCTTCATGATGGCGGAGTTCCTGGCGACGAGGCGCCTGCGCATCCTGACCAACAGCTTCCTGCTCGCCGAGCGTTTGCTGAACACCAGCGAGAACCAGGTCATCCTGCCCGGCGGCAGCGTCTACCGCGAGCAGAACGTCATCGTCAGCCCCTTCGAGAACGACATCGCGCAGCACCACTACGCCGCGCGCATGTTCATGGGCGTGCACGGCATCTCGGCCGCCGGCCTGGTGGAGGCCGACCCGCTGCTGGTGCAGGCCGAGCGCCGGCTGATGCAGCAGGCCGAGCAGCTGTACGTGCTGGTGGACAGCAGCAAGTTCGAGGGCCGCAGCGGCCTGCTGCTGTGCGGCCTGGACCGCGTGAGCACGGTCATCACCGACACCGGCGTGCCCGACGCCGCCGTGCAGTGGCTGGAGCGCCAGGGCGTGCGTGTGGTGGCCGTGGCGCCCGAGGCCGTGCCGGCAGACCCGATGCCGGTGGTGGGTGCAGAAGCGGCGGTGCATCACAGCGCAGGCCAGCCGTCGGCGCCCCAGCGCAGCAGCGCGCGGCGCAGCCGCGGCTGGCCGGCGGCCTCGGCGTCGTAGGCGTGCCAGACCATCTCGGCGCCGGCCGGGGTGGTGATCACATCCTGGTGGCCCGGGCCCTTGAAGCGCGCGCCACCGGCCAGCAACAGCGTGCCGCCGCCCTCCGTGAGCAGGCGGCCTTCACGGTCGACGAACGGCCCTTGCACGCTGGCCGCGCGGCCCACGCGCATCTCGTAGGTGCTGTCCACGCCCTTGCAGCACAGGCCCCAGCTCATGAACAGCCACATGTGGCCGCCGTGGCGCAGCAGCGTGGGCGCCTCGATGCCGCCACGGCGGCGCGCGAGGTTCGTGACGGGCCCGCGCGGGCGCAGCGTGTCGGGGTCGAGTTCGGTGAGCTGCAGGCCTTGCCACCACGAGCCCCAGGCCATCCAGACGCGGCCGTCTTCGTCGGCGTGGAAGTCGGGGTCGATGGCGTTGTAGCCCTCGTCGCTGCGCGCTTCGCTGCTGGTGAGCAGCACGCCGTCGTCGCGCCAGGTGGCGGCGCCCGCGCCTTCGGTCAGCGGCGCACTGGCCAGGCCGATGGCCGAGGTGCGCTTGCCGAAGGTGGAGATCGAGTACATCACCCACAGCCGGCCGCGGTGCGCAAAGAGCTTGGGCGCCCACACGTCCAGGCCCTGGTGTGCCGGCACGTGCTGCGCCCACCACGCGGGCTTGCTGGTGGGCGTGAAGACGGGCGGGCGACGTTCCCACTGCCGGCCGTCGCGGCTGAAGAGGCGCGCCAGGCCCTCGCCAGTGGCAAAGACCCATTGCGTGCCATCGGCGGCCAGCCACAGCGTGGGGTCGTGCGCGGCCAACTCGCCGCGCAGGCCGCCGCCGGGCTCTTCGGCGGCGGGGGCCGCGGGGGCCGCAGGTTGGGCAGCGGCCCCGCCCAGGCCCCACGCGGCAGCGCCCGTGGCCAGGGCCTGGGCCAGCCAACGCCGGCGCGCCGGCCCGGGCAGCGGCCGCGGGTTCATTCCGCCAGCGCCTGGCGGGCCAGCACCTTCACGCGCTGGTTGAGGGTGCTGTCGCCCGCGGGGCGCAGCTGCGCCAGGAAGATGAACACGCTCTTCGTCTCGGGGTCGACCATGTACTGCGGCACGTAGGCGCTGCCCCAGCCGTAAGTGCCCGGGCTGGCCAGCTCGCTGCGCGTGCCGGGGTTGCTGGCCACCCAGAAGCCGAAGCCTGCGCCTTCGGCATCACCCGTGAACTTCGCGCCCAGGTGGTCGCGCGTCATCATCGCCACGGTGGCCGGGTTGAGCAGGCGCACACCGTCGAGAACGCCGCCGTTGAGCAGCATCTGCAGGAAACGCGCGTAGTCGGGCGCGCTGCTGATCAGCCCCGCGCCGCCGGATGCGAGCTTGCGCGGCCCGCGGATGAAATCGCTGTTGGCCGGCGTTTCCTTCAGCACGAGGCGCCCGCCTTCCAGGCCGTAGACGTGCGCCAGGCGCGGTGCCTTTTCCGGCGGCAGGAAGAAGTGCGTGTCGGGCATGCGCAGCGGCTGCGTGATGCGCTGCTCGACGAAGCGTTCCAGCGGCAGGCCCGACCAGATCTCGACCAGGCGGCCCAGCACGTCGGTGGCGTAGCCGTACTGGAAGGCCTCACCCGGGTGGCCCTGCAGCGGCAGTTTGGCGAGGCGTTCGGTCCACTGGGCGATGCTCTCGTCCAGGTGCAGCAGGTACCAGTCGTTGAAGCCGGCGCGTTTCCATTCGTCGGCCGCGGGGCCGCTGCCGTAGGTAAGGCCCGCGGTGTGCAGCAGCAGGTCGCGCACGGTGATGGCGCGCCTGGGCTTCTCCAGGCGCGGCGGCGTGCCCTGGGGCGAACCTGCGGGCGGCGCCACTGCCACCTGCACGTTCGCAAAAGCCGGCAGCCACTTGTGGATGGGGTCGCGCAGCAGGAAGTGGCCTTCCTCGTACAGCATCATCGCCGCCACCGTGGTGACGGCCTTGCTCATGCTGGCCAGGCGGAAGAGCGTGTCGGGGCGCATGGCCTCTTTCTCTTCCACGCGCGCCAGGCCCTGGGCCTGGAAGAACACCGGCTGGCCGTGCCGCGCCAGGTAGGTGACGGCGCCGGCCAGGCGACCCTGGTCGATCTCGCGCTGCACCGCGGCCTGCAGGCGGGTGATGCGTTCGGGGTAGACCGGCGCAGCGCCCGCGCCGGTGGGCGCCCGCGGGCCTGTGTTCGCGGCGGTGTCGGTGTCGCCCGCGGGCCGCTGCTGCGTCGTGAGCGGGCTGGCCGCGATGGCGATGTCGGCCAGGGCCGGGGGCCGTGCCGCGTTCACCACCGGCGCGTCGCGCCGCAGCTGCGCGGCGATCGGCAGCTTCAGGTCTTGCAGGCCCTGCGCCACCAGGCCGGCCAGCAGCCAGGCGCCGGGGTTGTTGTGGTGCGTGGGGTCCACACGGCCATCGGCGCCGGTGGCGAAGAGCCCGGGCGCCTGGGCCGGGCCGTAGGCGGCATACAGCGTGCGGCTGGCGGCATTCAGGTCGATCAGCGGCACCTGGGCCTCGGCGGCCACGGCGCGCATGGCGGCCACGTGCTCGGCCAGCGTGGCGCGCAAGGAACCGTCGGGTTCGAAGAAGCGGCGCTCCACCGGCGTCACCAGCACCGGCTGCAGGCGCGCGGCCTGCAGCGCGGCGAGGTGCTGGCGGATCTCGGCCTGGTAGCTGGCCACGCTGCCGCTGCCGTCGCGCAGCTGCTTCTGGTCGTTGTGGCCGTACTGCATCAGCACGGTGTCGCCGGGGCGGGCCAGGGCCAGGATCTTGTCGAGGCGGCGGCGCTGCAGGCTGTCGCGGAAAGTCTCGCCGCTCTGCGCCAGGCTCACCACCGCGGCGCCGGGGCCGAACCAGCGCGGCAGCATCTGGCCCCAGCTGGCGTAGGGCTCGCGCGACTGGTCGGCCACCGTGCTGTCGCCCAGCACGAAGACCAGCGGCACCTGCACGGGCTCGATGCGCAGGGCCTGCAACGCCTGCGCACCGTGAACCTCCAGGGTCAGCTTGCCGTCCCAGTTCCAGGCCTCGTCGACGCTTTCGCGCGGCACGCGCAGCGCCACCTGGCCGGCGGCGCGGTTCGGGCCGGCGCTGATCTGGGCGTTGCGCACGTGCACGGTGAAGCTGGCTTCCGCCGTGCGGCGCGGCGCTGTGGCCACGTTCGGCAGCACCAGGCGGCGCAGTTCGGCCTTGAGGGTGGCGTTGCCGGCTTCGGCCGTGCCGCCCAGCGTGGCGGTGACGCGGTAGCTGCCTTCGGGCAAGGCCACGGAGAAGTAGCGTGCGTGGCCGCTGCCGGCGGCCAGCGGCTCGAAGCCGTGGCCGCGTTCGGCGCTGTAGGGTGTGTCGGCGGCCACACGCACGGCGCCGGCCGGGGCAGGGCCGCTGCCGAAGTGGAAGCGCTGCAGCCCTGCGGTGGCGGGCGCTTGCGCGGTGGGCAGGGCTGGCGTGCTGGGGAGGGCTTGCGCGTGCACGGCGCCCAGCGGCAGCAGCGCCGCCAGGGCCAGCGTGAACGTGCTCAACAACGACCGCATGGCCTTCACTCCTTAGGCAACTGGGCACCCACCCAGGCCAGGTTCTGCATCGCGGCCAGGCTCCACTGCGCGGCGTCGTTCGTACTGATCCACGGTGCCACCTCCACCGGCCGCAGCACGGCCGGGCCTTCGATGCGGCGTGTGCCCAGCGGCGGCTGCGTGCGGCGGCGGTCGCCGTGGAACTCGGCCCAGGCGCGGCGCGCGAGCGCGGGGTCGTTCAGGCGCATCGCGGCATAGGCCGTCAGGCGCGAATGGCCCACCGTCAGCGCGTTGGTGCCGCCGTGCGGCATGCCGAGTTCACGCCGCTGTTCTTCCACCGGCGCGTTGTAGAGGCGGCAGTACTGCAGCCAGGCCTTTTCGAAGCCGGGCACGTCGATCAGCTCGATCAACTCGGCCACCATCTCCACCAGGCCGAAGACCGCGCTCAGGTGGCTGGCGGCCACACGCTCGCCGATCAGGCTGCGCAGCTCGCCGGTCTCTGGGTCGTAGCCGGCGCTGGCGGCGCTGAAGAAGCCGTGTTTCATGCCGGCCACCGAGGTCATGCCGCGCCGGATCTTGTCGCGCCAGCGCACATCGCCCGTGCGCTCCCATTCGGTGAGCCAGTTCGCGAGCATCGAGCCCCAGTCGGTGCCCACGCCCATCACGGCCTGGCCCGGTGGCAGCTTGGGCGCGTCCTTCACCTTGCGCGTGGGGTTCAGCGCGATCAGCTGGCGGTCGGCGTCGCGCAACATGTGCAGCACGTCGCCCACGCGCTCGTCGGCCGTGAGGTAGTGGTACTGGCGGCGGTAGGCCGCGGTGCTGATGCGCAGCTGCTTGGCGCTGTCGCTCCAGTGCAGCACGCCGTGACGCGTGCCCAGGCCCTTGAAGCGGCCCAGGTGGTAGGTGTCCACCTCGGTGGTGTGCCGCACCATGGCTTCGGCGAAGCGGAAGACATCGGCCCGGCCGCTGCGGAAGAACATGCCCCACAGCCACAGGTCGGGCGAGAGTTCGCTGTTGTCCCAGGCGTAGCCGCCGACGTCGTAGCGCCACTCGTGGCGGTCGGCGTCGAAGGTGTGGCGCACGTCGCCGTAGTCCCAGAAGCCGAGCCAGCGCCGCTGCTCGGCTTCACGCTGATAGAAGTTGACGAGGAAGTCGAGACGGTCTTCCAGCGCCGCCTTCTGCGGCGTGCTGCGGTCGGGCAGCGTCCACAGCGTGCCGAAGACGCGGGTGTTCAGGTAACGCTGCGGGGTGGCCACCAAGAGGGGCGGCGTCTGCACCAGGCCGGCCAGTTGCACGAGCCGTTCACGCGAAGGCGTGCCCGCCAGAGCGAAGAGCGTGAGCTCGTGGCTGCGGCCCGCGCCCACGGCGGTGTCGAAGCCCGGCTCCCAGTCTTCGTAGGTGACTTCCAGGCCTTCGAGCTGCTTCTCGAAGGTGTCTTGCCCCAGGCCGTCGTGGTAGGGCCGCAGGTCCATGGCCGGGGCCTCGGGGGCCCAGAACCAGCAGGTCACCTGCGCGGTGCTTGTGTGGGCGTTGCGGATGTCCAGCTGCGCCGGGTGGCGTTGCCAGAAATCGCGCAGGCCGAAGGCCACGCCGCCGCGTGTGTCGCCCACATACCCCAGGCCCGCGGCGCGGCCGCCCCAGGCGCTGTGCACCCAGGTGTGGCCGGCCTGCGTGCGCTTCTTGATCTGGAAGCTGTCGGGGCCCAGCTGCGAGAGCGTGACATCGCCCCAGGCCGGGATGCGTTCGACGAACTTGCGCACCGAGGGGTGCCAGCCGTCCATGGGCGGCGTGGGCTGGCCGGCCAGCTGCGCGGCGCGCACGGCAGCACCCGGGTCGCGGCGCAGGCCGGTGAGGCCGCGCACGGCCTCGGCCCACAAGCCGTTGCCTTCACCCGCGAAGCGCACGTGCCGGTCGTGCGGCGCGTCGCGCAGCGGCACCTCGAACTGCAGGCCCAGGCCGCGGATGAAATCGCGCTGCGGCTCGCCGTCGAAAACCCAGCTGTGCATCACGCGCAGCGCGTCGCCGCCGGCGTAGAAGTACAAGCGAAGGTCGAAGGGCAACCAGGTGCGGACCTTGCCGACCTGGCCGACGGGCGCCAGGGCGCGGTGCGTGCCCTGCAGCCGCAGCACCGCGCGCTGCGGGCCGCGCTGTTCCACCGTCACCTGCTCCAGCTGGCTTTCGAAGTGAGTGGTGGCCGTCGTCTGGCCCTCGGGTGGGCCATCGCTCTGCGCCACCAGCTTCACGCCGCGCATCACCTCCACGCCGCCGCGCGTGACGCTGCGCACCAGCAGCGGCCCGCGCTTGGGCACCACCGCCACCACGGTGCCGGTGTCGATGGTGAAGGCCTCGGCGGCCTCGGCCACGCTCACCACCACGCTGGGCGTGCTGGGGGCCGCCTGGCCCGCGGGCAGGGGCTGCACCTGCCAGCCTTCGCCCACGCTCACGCCGGGCGCGATGGCATGGGCCGTCCACTTCAAGGAACCATCGGGCCAATAGGCCAGCGGCCAGCTCTGCAGCGGGTGGGCCTGGCCCTGCACATCGCGCAGCACCAGCGCCTGGCCGCGCCGCACCTGCCCGCGGGCCCAGGGCAGGCCCCAGGTGGTGCCGGCGTGCAGCGCGGGGGCGCTGCCGTCCAGCCAGCGCAGGGCCAGCGGGTCGGCAGGCACGGCGCTGCTGGCGGGCGCGGCCGCCACGGGTGCCACCGTCGCAGCGCCGCCTGCGGCGGCCAGGCCGAGGGCCGCACCACCACCGACGAACTGGCGCCGGTTGAAACGAGGAAGGTGCTCGGGCATCGCGGCTTCAGTCGTAGTGCTTTTCGGGCGGGCGGCGGTTCTTGCCGCCACGGCCCCACAGGTCTTCGAAACGCCAGCCCGTCAGCTCTTCGACGATGCGCCGGCTGGCCGGGCTTTCGGCTTCGGTCTCGCCGCGGCGCAGGCGTTCCACTTCGTTGACCAGCACCCAGTGCGAAGCCGCGTTCAGGCGGAAGCTGCGCGCGGCCCACAGGCCCAGCAGCATGGCGGTGATGGGGCCGAGGATCATCACCAGCGTCACCGCCTGGATGGCCTCGGGCGTCTGCACCACCACCTCGCCGGGGCGGCTCTTGGGCGAGACATAGCCGCCCAGGTCGATGAGCCAGCCCGTGGCCACGATGGCCGCGCTCTGCGCGACCTTGCGCACCATGGTCATCACGCCGGCGAAGATGCCCTCGCGGCGCTGGCCCGTCACGGCCTCGTCGACATCGGGCAGGTAGTTGTAGACCGACCAGGGCACGAAGTTCAGCGTGCCGCGGCCCAGGCCCGCCAGGATGATGGGCGCGAACAACCACAGCGCCGAGGGCGGTGCCGCGTTGCCGCCACGCTGCTGCAGGTAGAGCCAGCCGTAGAGCAGCGTGGCGCTGATGAAGAGCGTGATGGCCACGCGGTAGGCGTAGAGCGGCCCCACCTTGATGACCACGCGGATGGCGATCATCACGCTCACCAGCTGCGCGATGTACATCACCGTCATCAGCTGCGAGATGGCCAGCGTGGCGCCCAGCGTGCCCATCAGCACCGTGGCCACGAAGATGGGGAAGGCGGTGTTGAAGATGTCCTGCGAGAGGTAGCCGCCCAGGTACAGGCTGAGATGCTGGCGGAAGGCGCGGATGCGCAGCGTGGAGAAGAGGTCGCGGTACATGCGGCCGGGGATCTGCACCGCCTCGGCCCAATTCAGCGTGGCCACGGGCTGCTTCAGCTCTTCTTCGGTGTAGGGCCGCTCCCACGAAGACAGCAGCACGATCAGCACCACCAGACTGAAGAGGATGCCGAAGATCACCGCCATCCAGAAGAAGGGCTCGGCCGAGTCCTTGCCGCCGAACTGGTTGATCAGCAGCGTGGGCAGGTAGCTCGCCAGGATGGCCGAGCCCTGCGCCACCAGCATGCGCGCGCCGGCGAACTTGGCCTTCTCGGCGTAGTCCTTGCTCATCTCCGCGGCCATGGTTTCCCACGGGATGAGGAACATCGTGTACAGCAGCTCGAAGAAGATGAAGACGGCCAGGTAGTACCAGAAGCCGTGGCCGGTGACGAAGAGCAGCGCGAAGCTGGGCAGCAGCGGCAGCACGATCAGCAGGAAGAGCCGACGCCGCCCGATGCGCCGGCCGATGCGGCTGTGGCGCAGGTTGTCCGAGAGGTAGCCGATGACCGGGCAGCTCACGGCCTCGATCAGCCGCGGCAGGCCCAGGATCAAGCCCGCCTCCACGGCGCTGAGCCCGCAGAAGGTGGTGAAGAAGTAGAACAGCCACCCGGTGATGACGGCCTGTGCGCCGGCGCCGAGCATGTCGCCCGAGCCCCAGCCCCAGTAGTTGCGCCAGGTGGGTTGGCGCGGCGGCGCGCCGCTGGCAGACACAGCGCCCATGTTCACAGGAAGCGGTAGTTGAATTCGACCAGGGCCAGCAGCGCCATGCTTTGCCCGAAGGGCATGCTGGTCAGCGGGATGTCCTTGTATTCCTGCAGCGTGTGGAACACCGGCGTGCCGAAGGACACCTGCGTGAGCTCACCCGCGCTGTTGATGTGCCGGCGCACGGCCAGCGCCGCGCGGCGGCCCACGGCCTCGAACTCGGCCGGCAGCAGGCCCAGGCGCACGCCCTTCAGGATGCCGTAGGCAAAGCCCGCGGTGGCGGCTGCTTCCTCGTAAGAAGTGGGGTCGTCAAGCAGCGTGCGGAACATGCCGCTTTCGGTCTGCAGCGGCGCCAGCGCCTTCACCTGCGCGAGCAGGGTTTCGGTGAGAAACATCCGCAGCGCATCGCCCTCGGGCAGGGCCAGCATCTCGATGAACTCGGGGATGGCGATGGTCACCCACGAGTTGCCGCGCGCCCAGCGGGCGCGTGCGAAGTGGTGGCGGCCCTCGAAGGTCCAGCCGTGGAACCACAGGCCGGTGGCGGGGTCGGCCAGGTACTTCACGTGCACCATGAACTGGCGCTTGGCTTCTTCGATGTAGTGCGGGCGCTTGAGCACCTGGCCGATGCGGGCCAGCGGCAGCACGCTCATCATCAGCGTGTCGTCCCACAGCTGCTGGTGGTTCACGCTGTTGTAGACGATGTGCTGCAGGCCGCCTTCTTCGGTGCGCGGCATCTGCTTGAAGACCCACTCGCCCCACACGTCGAGGTAAGGCTGGTAGCCCGGCGTGCCGGTGCGCTCGAACAGGTTGGCCAGCGTCAGGAAAGGCGCCACCGTGTTGATGTTGCGCGAGGGCGAACCTTCGGCGAAACGATCGGTGAACCACTGCGTCATGGTGGCCCAGGCGGCTTCGTCGCCCGTCATCTGCCACACCTTCCACAGACCGTAGAGGCCGATGCCCTGGGTCCACTCGAAGCCGTGCCAGCTCTTGGTGTCGATGACGCGCCCGTCTTCCAGCTTGAGCAGGAAGCTGCCGTCCACGTCCTTGATGTTCACGAGGTTGTGGATGACGCGGCGGATGGTGTCTTGCCAATCGGCGCGGTCGGCGCCGAGGCCGGCGACGTGGTGGCCCAGCAGCGGGTGGATGCGCTCGGGGTGGGTGGGGACGAGAACCTGGTTGTTCATGGCAAACGGTGTCGAGAAGATTTCAGGCGCGAGTGTTGCGCGAGTGGGGCAAGAGGGCCGGCGTCTCAGCGCTGCAGGTAACGCGCCGGCGGCAGCACCTGCAAGGGCACGCCGCCGCGGGCGCTGCGCAGCTGCACGAGCTTCACGTCTTCCAGCGCGTTGGCGGGCTCGCCGTCGCTGGTGACGACCAGGGCCAGCGTGTTCTCGCCGCGCGGGTTGACGATGCCTGGCGGCAGCACGAACACGCGCTGCGGGCCGACGTGGGCGATGAACTGGCCCATGTGCCAGCCGTTGACGAAGATCAGCACGCGGTACTGCGCGTTCGGCGAGCGCGGCACCGTGGTGTCGCCGAAGGCCAGGCCGAGCTGCACGTCGTGGTCTTCGGGCAGGTTCAGCGTGAAGTTGGTGCGCAGCCAGTAGGGCCCGGGCCCGGGCGGCGCGGCCTGCGGGCTCACGCGCTGCCAGCCGGTGCTGAGGTCGCGGTCGGGGGCCGCGGGCAGGTACCAGCCGAGGAACTCGCCGCCGAGGCCGCCGTTGTTGTAGGGGCCGCGCGTCAGGTCGCCGATGGCCTCGGGTGCGCCGCGCAGCTTCCACGTGATGGGCAGGCTGTGGCGGCGGCCGGCGCGTGGTGCCAGCGATGCGGCGATCAGGCCGCGGGCCTCCTTGTGCGCATCGTCGGCGAACAGATCCCAGTTGTGGCCGTTGTTGCGCACCTTCACCGCCAGCACGTGTTCGCCCGCCGGCAGCGCGGGCAGCAGCAGGCGGAAGGTGTCGGTGGTTTCGGGGAAGGGGCGGCCGGCGTCGAGCTCGTGCTGGCCCAGGAACTGGCCGTTGAGCCACACCTGGATGAGGCCTGCACCGCCGGCGCCGTAGTAGAGCTGCAGTTCCAGCGGCTTGCCGGCTGCGGCGGTGCTTTCGGTGGTCGTGAAGCGGCCGCGGTACCAGATGTCGCCGCGGTGGAAGCCGTAGTCGCTCATCGCCAGCACCGGCGCGCCGCGCTCGCTGGCGCTCCACACCTGCGCGGCCGAGCTGAAAGCGTTGGCGGCGCGCCAGCGGCTGTCGTCGAAGGCGGGCTGCGCTTCGCCGACATCGGCACGGCGCAGCCAGGGCAGGGCGCTGAGCTCGGGCAGCGTGTAGTCGCGGCCCGGTTGCAGCGGGCCGGGCAGCGGGCTGCGGGCAGCCAGGCTGGCGCCCGCGGCGGCAGCCACGGCCACGGGCCGGCCGTTCCAGCGCAGGGCCTTCACTTCAGCGGCGGCCCACACGCGCAGCGCGCTCGGGCTCTCTGTGTCGCCTTGCAGGGCCACCGTGGCGCCATCGCGGGCCGCCTGTCGCGGCAGCGCGGGGCTTTGCACGAGCACCGTGTCGGCACCGGCTTGCAGTTGCCAGAACTGCGCGATGGTGGGCTCGTCGGCGATCAGCAGGCGCATCGGAGCGCGGCCGCCGCCGTCGATCTCCAGCTCGATCAGCCCCTGGTGCGCGTGGTTCAAGCGCAGGTCGCCGCGCGCGGCATCCCAGTGCTGCTGCACGCTGCCGGCCAGCACCTTCAAGCGCGGGCGGCTGGCGTAACGCAGCACGGTCTCGCCGTCTTCGCCCTTGCGCCCGTGCAGCACCAGCAGGTCGTGCGCGCCCTGGCGCAGGTGGCTCCAGAGTTCCGAAGTGCTGTAGACCAGCCGCTGGCGCTGCAGGTCCACCGCGGCGAGCATGAACTTCGCGTCCTGCCCGCGGATCTGCAACGAGCCGGCCTGCGGCACGCGGTAGCGGCCGTCGGTGGTGTCGATCTCGAAGCTGAAGCTGAAGATGTCGGAGTCGATGCCTGTGTTCAGGAAGGGCATCGCAAAGAACACGTGGCTTTGCAGTGCCGTGTTGACGTTGTGGTACAGCTTGACGCGCGCATCGCTCGGGGCCACGGAGGGGCCGATGTCCATCTGCGCGAGCACCGGCTGCGCAGCCTGGATGAAACGGCCCAGCGCCTTCAGGCCGTAGGCCTTGTCGCGCAGCCCGCGCGCTTCGTCGATGGGCGCGCCGTAGTCGTAGCTGGTGAAAACCACCGGCGCCGGTTGCCAGCCCCAGGTGGTGCCGCCGAAGCCCATGTAGATGGAGTGAATGACGATGCGGTTGATGAGGTTGCTGCCGTAGAACAGACGCTGGTAGCCCACGCCCTGGCGGAGGGCTGTGCAGCCGTAGGTGCCGTTGCTGCCCCAATAGTCGAACCAGCCAGCGCCGATCTCGGCGCCGAAGCCCGGGGTGTGGGGCGAGGCCAGCGATCCCACGCGTGGAATGTTCTTGCCGTAGATGCCCCAGTTGGGCACGGCAGAGGGGGCGCCCGGCTGGCCGTGCACGTCGCACACGCCGCCGGGGTAGCCGTCGAAGGCGTACAGGTCCGTCGGGCCCGGGTTGGCGAAGGGCGCGGTGCTGTTCTTCGGTGTCCAGTCGGGCAGGCGCGAGGCCGCGTTGTGGAACAGCGGCACGGTGATGCCGTCGGCCCGCGCCTTGTCGGCCAGGAACTGCATGTGCCGCGCGTTCTTGGGCTGCACCGAGAACTGCTCGTTTTCCAGCTGGTAGGCGATGACGGTGCCGCCGCCCGTGGTGAGCTGGTAGCGCGCGATGATGGCGTTGACCTGCGTGAGCCATTCGCCGGCCGCGGCCTGGTAGTCGGGCGCGTCGGTGCGCGCTTCGCCGCGCTGGCGGGTCACCCAGCCCGGGAAGCCGCCCATGCTGAGTTCGGCGTTCACGTAGGGCCCGGGTCGCACCATCACGTAGAGGCCCTCCTCCTTGGCGATCTGCAGCAGCTTCTCGAGGTTGCGCACGCCGGTGAAGTCGTAGTGGCCCGGGTGCGGCGAGTGGTAGCCCCAGGCGAAGTAGAGCGACACGCCGTTCAGGCCGATGGCCTTGTAC
Organism: Rubrivivax rivuli; assembly: GCF_004016505.1. Classification (GTDB taxonomy): domain Bacteria; phylum Pseudomonadota; class Gammaproteobacteria; order Burkholderiales; family Burkholderiaceae_C; genus Rubrivivax; species Rubrivivax rivuli. The sequence continues at coordinate 347,879 of NZ_SACR01000006.1, forward strand.
TTCTGCAGCACGTCGCGCCACAGGCTGGGGCTGGGCAGGCGGAAGGGCTGGAACTCCGCGGCCCACACCATCTGGCGCTGGCCGTCGATCATCAGCGAGTACCGGTCCCAGGTGATCTGGCGCGGCGTGCCGGTGGGCGCGGTGGCTTTTTCCAGGTGCGCGGCGTCTTCGGCCAGCACCGTGAAGTGCCGTGCCGAGCCCGAGGCGCCGACGATCTCGCGCCGCGGCGTCCAGGTGTTCAGGCCGTCGAAGCTGTCGCTGTAGACGTAGCGCTTGTCCATGTAGCTGTCGGCGTGCAGCCGCCAGCCGGGGCGCCCCTGCGCGTCGACGATGCGCACCAGCGCCTGGCCTTCCAGCGGGCCGCCGAAGCCGGCCCAGTCGCCGGTGCGGTCGTAGGTCCAGGGACCTTCGAGCTTGTCAGCCCAGGCGCGTTCGATGAGCTTCGTGGTCTCGTGCTTGGTGAAGGCGATGTAGCGGCCGCCTTCCTTCACGATGAAGGTGTCGATGGGGTTGCGCGCCTCCAGCCCGCGCAGCAGCTGTGGCGCGCCGAAGGCACTGAAGTCGGGCTTGCTGGGCTGCAGGCGGTAGGCCGCAAACGGGCCGCCGAGGCCGTTCTTCGACAGCGAGACGATGACGCTGAGGCTGCCGTCGTCATCGCGGAACCACTCCGGGGCCCAGACGTTGCTCACGCCGGGCAGGTCCACCGGCACATCGGCCACATGCTGCCAGTCGTTGAGCTTGCAGGAGCGCGCCACGCCGAAGGTGCTGCCCGACCAGCCCGTGGTGTAGACGATGGCCCAGCAGCCGTCGGCGGTGCGCACGATGCTCGGGTCGCGCAGCAGGCCTTGCGGCGGCTGCCACACCTCGGAATGCAGCGAGGTGTAGGTGCTGCCGTCTTTCGAGGTGAAGAGGCTCAGCTGGTTTTGCGAGGTGGCGGCGAAGGCCGAGATCAGGAAGCGCTGGCCCTTCGCCGGCCCGGCCACCCGCGGCGCGGCCTGCACGGGCGCGGCCGTGCTGCCCACGGCGCCGTGCGCGCTGGTCTGCCCTGGCAGGTCTTGCGCGAGCACGGTGACGGCTGCCAGCGCGAGCACCAGGCCGACGGCCACGCCGAAAAGACCGATGTGCGAGACCAGGTGGGCGCCGAGGAAACGACGCCAGGCGCGGGGGGAGGACGGAACGGCTTTCAAGGCAAGGCGAGCGAGGGGCGCGGCGGCACGGCCATGCCGGCGCCGAGGAAGAAGGAAGGGTGCGGCGGCTGGTTGTAGCCGGCGTTCTGCGCCGCCACCTGCGCGCGGTACTGCGTGTCGTGCATCAAGGTCACCAGGCGGTGCGGCGTGGGGTGGGGCGTGGTGAAGATCAGCAGCGCGGTGTTGTCGGCGCTGCGCCAGACCACCTCTTCGCGCCAGTCGCCCAGGATGTCGGCGCTGAACACGGGCGTGGCCTTGGTGCCGTTGTTGCTGGCGGCGCCCACGGGCCGGAACGCGCGGCCCTGCAGCAGGGGTTGCAGTTGCCCGCTCTCGGGCAGCCACTTGGCCACGGTGGTGCCGTCCAGCGTCTCGCGCAGCAGGTCGCCGTCCCACCACAGGCCGAAGTTCATCGCGCGGGGCTTGGCACTGCCGATGAGCTGGCCGCGGGCGTTGTACAGGCCACCCACCGAGGCCCAGCACTCCACGCCCGCGTGCGCGGCGTCGATGTCCAGGCACAGGCCGCGGCCGATGTCGGTGTTCTGGCCCGGGGCGCTCCACAGCAGCGCGCCGGTGGCGGCGTCGTGCATCGACAGGCCGTGCTCGCCGTAGCTCTTGGGGCTCTCGTGCACCATGAAGATCTGCCGGCCGGGCCGCGCGGGGTCGTGCTGGCCGACGTGCAGCGCGTCGCCGTGGCCCAGGCCGGTGCTGTAGAGCAGCTGGCCGCCGCTGCCG
>NZ_SACR01000007.1 GCF_004016505.1 Rubrivivax rivuli
ACAGTGAAACGCCTTTGCGCCGATGATAGTGCGGGTTCCCGTGTGAAAGTAGGACATCGTCAGGCTATTTATTAAGCATCAGCCCCGATCGAGAGATCGGGGCTTTTTGCTTTGCGGGATTGAGTTCACGAAACTGCAGATTGCTTGGCCAAACAGATACTCTCGCCGGAACTCGGCCACAAAAAAAGGCGGCCCGCCGGGCCGCCTTTGTCTACAGACACCGTCATCAGCTGCTCGGTGCGCGAAGCTCCCGCCTGAGGATCTTGCCCACATTGCTCTTGGGCAGCTCATCGCGGAATTCAATGTACTTCGGCCGCTTGTAGGCAGTGAAATTGTCGCGGCAATAGGCGCTCACGTCGTCTTCAGACAGTGTCGCGTCTGCCTTCACGACAAACAGCTTCACAACCTCGCCCGACTTGCCGTCAGGAATGCCAATCGCCGCGCACTCCAAGACCCCTGGCAGCAGGTTCACCACCTGCTCGATCTCGGTGGGATACACGTTGAAACCGGACACGAGAATCATGTCCTTTTTCCGGTCGACGATGCGCACGTAGCCGCGCTCGTCCATGATGCCGACGTCGCCCGATTTGAAGAACCCGTCGGCAGTCATCACCTTGGCGGTTTCGTCAGCGCGGTTCCAATACCCTGCCATCACTTGCGGGCCGCGGATGCAGATCTCGCCGGGCTGGCCAATCGGCAAATCGTTGCCGTCATCGTCACGGATGGCGATCGTGGTCGACGGGATCGGCAAGCCAATCGTCCCGGTGAAGTCGTTGACGTCCAGGCGGTTCGAGGTGGCCACGGGCGAGGTCTCTGACAAGCCGTAGCCTTCCACCACCGGGCACCCGGTGACCTTGAACCACTTCTCCGCGGTGGCTTGCTGCACCGCCATGCCGCCGCCATTGGAAACTCGCAAACCCGAGAAATCGAGCCGCGCGAAGTCGGGGTCATTGGCCAGCGCGTTGAACAGGGTGTTCACGGCTGGGAACATGTGGAAGCGGTGCTTGGCCAGTGTCCGCACGAACCCGGGAATGTCGCGTGGGTTCGGAATCAGCAAATTCATCGCCCCCATGTGGGCGCCGAACAGCGCGCAAATCGTCAAGGCGAAGATGTGATACAGCGGCAGCGCGCATACCACCGTCAATGGCGCTGTCCCCAGTTCCGCGAGTTTGGGGCGGAACCATGCATCCACCTGCATCAGGTTGGCCACCACGTTGCGGTGCAGCAGCACTGCGCCCTTGCTCACTCCGGTGGTGCCGCCGGTGTACTGCAGGAAGGCGATGTCCTCGGGCCCGATGTCCGGCCGCCGCAGGGCTTGGCGGCCACCCGCCACCAGCATGTCGTTGAAGCGTGTGACCGTGCGGCCCCCGTCCATCGGCAGGCTGAACTCAGGCACCATGCGCTTGAGGTGCCGCACAGCAAAGTTGATCCAGCGGCCTTGCCAGTAGCCCAGCAAATCACCGAGCGCAGCCAGCACCACGTGCTTCACGTCGGTCTGCTCAATCACCTCTTCCAGCGTGACCGCGAAGTTCTCAAGAACGATGGCGGCCACCGCGCCGGAATCCTTGAGCTGGTGCTGCAACTCGCGGGCGGTATAGAGCGGGTTGACGTTCACCACCACGAAGCCAGCCCGCAGGATCCCCGCGATCGCCACCATGTACTGCGGCACGTTGGGCATCATGATGGCGACACGGTCCCCGCGCTGCAGACCCTGCCCTTGCAACCACGCGCCCAGCGCTTGAGACATCTCATCGATGTCGCGATATCGCAGGCGCTGGTCCATGCAGCACAAGGCGTCGTGCTGCGCATGGCGGCGGAAAGCCGAATCGAGCAGCTCGGCCACGCTGCGGTAAGCGCCGACGTCCGCCTCGGCCGGAACGCCGGGGGGGTAGTGATCAAGCCAAGGTGACTGCACGGGACCTACTCTCCACCAGAAACAAACCGTTTATGGTGGCGGTGCCGCCGCCGTCACAGCCTCGGTGCTTGTCCTAGGACGCCTTGTCCTCCAGGCGACAGCGCGAGGTCGGGCCCATCGCCACCTGCAAACAAGGCTGCGGCCAGCGCGCGTTCGCGCTGGGCGATCGTGCGAAGGAACTCCTCGGCGCCTTTCATGGCGCGAAAGGTGTCAAAGCCCCGCTCCAGAAAGGTCTGCAGCGCCGAAAGCCCTGCCGCCTGAGCCGGGCCACGCATCAGGCGCAGGGTGTGGCGAAGCAGCGGGTTGCGCGTGTAGCCGTCGAGGGCCTGGCCCACGGCCAGCATCAATGAAATCTGGCGTTCGCGGTCTGCGGGAGTGCCTGCCAGGCGCCAGCAGCGCCCGTAAGCCTCGCCGCTGCAGGGCGCAGGCTTTGGCGCCTGCGCCAGCAGGCACCGCGCCATCTGCGTGTCGAGCACCTCGGACAAGGCATGCAGCCGGCCGAGGGACAGCACGGTGTCGACGATGTCACGCGGAAACAAGCGAACCAAGGCGGGCACCACCCGTGCGAACTGTTGGTCGCGCAAGCTGAAATCGTCCGGCCCGTACAGGTCTTCGAGAAAAAACCTGGCGGCGTCGCCGAACCTGGGGTGGGTCAGTTGGTCTGCATAGGTCTGTGCGAAGCGCTGGTGCTGGTAGGCCTTCACAGCCGCCACCTGCCCGCCCAGGCCGGCATCCCTCAGGCGCAACTGCCGCTGCTCGTCAACCTGCCGCAGGCAGTCGAGGATCTCTTCACCCGCCGGATTCAGGGCCATGTGCCGCCCCTTGTAGATGTCATTGCGATGTGCGGCGCGAATGCCGTCTAGCGAACCTTGGAACCCCGGCACGGCGGGCCCTGCCAGCCTGCCCGAGAATGCAGCCGGCATGCTCGCACGATTGCAACAGATCCTGACGCTGGGGGCCCTCACCGGGGTCGTGATCTGGCTGTGGGTGTGCCTGCAGCAAGGGCGGCCCGGCTGGGCACTGTTTGGCGCCTTGGCGCTGCTGGGCGGGCATGCGTTCGTGCTCGGCATCGAGTTCCTGCTGCTGGCCGCCGTTCATGGCGCCGACCCGACCCCGCGCGCCCGTGCCGCCCAACTGCTGGGCGCCTGGTGGGGCGAGGTGCTGCATGCCCCGAGGGTGTTCTGCTGGCGCCAGCCTTTCCGGCACGCTGCGTATCCCGACCACCTGCCCACCAACGCCCAGGGCCGCCGCGGCGTGCTGCTGGTGCATGGCTATGTCTGCAACCGTGGCCTGTGGAACCGCTGGCTGCAGCGGCTGCGTCAGCAGGGGGTGCCGGTGGTCGCCGTGACCATGGAGCCGCCCTTCGGCAGCATCGATGCCGGCGTGGCGGCCATCGAGGCTGGCATGCGCCGGCTCGAGGCCTGCACCGGCCTGGCGCCAGTGATCGTCGGCCACAGCATGGGCGGGCTCGCCTTGCGCCGCTGGTGGGCCGAGCACGGCGACGATGCACGCGTGCATCACGCGGTCACCATCGGCACACCGCACCAGGGCACCTGGCTGGCGCGGTGGGGTACCACGCCCAATGCGCGCGAGATGCGGCGCCACTCACCGTGGTTGGCCGCGCTGGCCTCGCACGAGCCTGCGGGACGCCACCGCCGCTTCACCTGCTTCTACAGCCACTGCGACAACATCGTCTTCCCTGCCGCCACCGCCACGCTGCCGGGAGCCGACAACCGCCACCTGCCCGGCGTGGCACACGTGCACATGGTCGACCACCCGGCGCCCTGGCAGGCCGTGCAGGCCCTGCTTCAGGCGCCTAAGGCAAGGTAGAGCCGCTCGCCGGCCAGCACCTGGCCGGCTTCGATCTCGCCTTCGTGTGCGATGCGCTCGCGCACCTGTGCGTACACAGGGGTGAAGTCTGGGGCGGTCGCATCGAAGAGCTGCTGGAAGCTGTCGATGACGAAGTAGCTGGCCTGGAAGGTGTCGATGCGGTAACGGCTGCGCATCAGCCGCTGCAGGTCGAAGCCCACGCGCTGAGGCTCGGGCGAAGTGACGCTGTAGCGCAGCTCGCCCGCCGAACTCAGGATGCCCGCGCCGTAGGCCCGCAATCCCTGCGGCGTCTGGATGAGGCCGAACTCCACCGTGTACCAGTACAGGCGCGCCAGCAACTCGCAGGCATCGAGCCGGCTGGCCTTCATGCCGCCGGCGCCGTAGGCCTGCATGTAGTCGGCAAAGACCGGGTTGAAGAGCAGCGGCACGTGGCCGAAGAGGTCGTGGAAGATGTCGGGCTCGACGACGTAGTCGAACTCCTCGGGCTTGCGAATCCAGTCCGTCACCGGAAAGCGGCGTTCGGCCAGCAAGGCGAAGAAGGCCTCTTCCGGAATCAGCCCCGGCACGCCCACGATCTGCCAGCCGGTGGCCTTCATCAGCCGCTCGCTGATGTCGTCGAAGCGCGGGATGCGCTCCGGCGCACCCAGCTGCTGCACGGCGTTGATGAACTCGTCGCAGGCCAGCCCAGGCAGCTGCTGCAGCTGGCGTTGATACAGGCGCCGGTAGGTGACGTGGTCGGCCTCGGTGTACTGCGCGAAGTCTTGCGCGCAGGTGTAGTCGCTGCGGGCGCGACCGTAGTCGCCGCGCGGCGGGCGGTCGCCGGTGCCGTAGGTCACCGGGGCCACGCCCTTGTTCACGCCGTCGTGGAAATCGGGGCCGCTCATCGCTGCGCTGCCGGGCTCAGGTCTTGGCCAGCACGCCGCGGCGCATCTGGTCGAGCTCGATGCTCTCGAACAGCGCCTTGAAGTTGCCCTCGCCGAAGCCCTGGTCGCCCTTGCGCTGGATGAACTCGAAGAAGATGGGCCCGAGCTGGTTCTCGCTGAAGATCTGCAGCAGCAGCTCGCCCGCCTTGCCGTCGATGAGGATCTTGCGCTGCTGCAGCGCGCCCACGTCTTGCCCGTGGCCCGGGATGCGCTTGTCCACCAGCTCGTAGTAGGTGTCGATGGTGTCGAGCAGCTTCACGCCGCTGGCGCGCATGGCGTCCACCGTGGCCAGCAGTTCGTCGGAGCCCAGGGCGATGTGCTGGATGCCCTCGCCGTGGTACTTGTCCAGGTACTCCTGGATCTGGCCGGCCTTCTCGTTGCCTTCTTCGTTGATGGGGATGCGGATCTTGCCGCAGGGGCTGGTCATGGCCTTGCTCTTCACGCCCGTGACCTGGCCCTCGATGTCGAAGTAGCGCACCTCGCGGAAGTTGAACAGGCGCTCGTAGAAATCGGCCCACTCGGCCATGCGCCCGCGGTGCACGTTGTGCGTGAGGTGGTCGATGTAGGTCAGGCCGTGGCCCACCGGGTTGAGCGTGGCGCCGGGCAAGGGCACGAAGTCGACGTCGAAGAAGCCGATGTTGCCGATGTCGCCGTCCTTCGCGCCGTTCTTGCCGCGCCACTTGTCGACCAGGTAGATCAGGCTGTCGCCGATGCCCTTGATGGCCGGGATGTTCAGCTCGCCCGGGCCGGCCGTGCCGGCGTAGGCCCAGGCACCCAGTTCCTTGGCACGCTCGAAGGCGTGCCTGGCGTCCTGCACGCGGAAGGCGATGGCGCAGATGCTCGGCCCGTGCAGGCGCGCGAAGCGCTGCGCAAAGCTGTCGGGCTCGGCGTTGACGATGAAGTTGATCTCGCCCTGGCGGTACAGCAGCACGTTCTTGTGGCGGTGCCTGGCAATCGCCTGGAAGCCCATGCGCTCGAACAGCGCGCCAATGGCCACGGGGTCGGGCGCGGCGTACTCGATGAACTCGAAGCCGTCGGTGCCCATCGGGTTGTCCCAGGGGGTGAATTGCATGCGCCGTCTCGTCGGGTGGGGAAGGTGGCCGCACTGTACGGGCGCTGGCGCGCAGCTTGTTTGCGTTGCGTGGCGCAGCAGTGCGGGCTTGCGCAGGAAAACTGCAGAATCCAGGCCATGGAAACCACAAGCACGCTCGACGCCATCGACAGGCGCATTCTTGCTGCGCTGCAACAGCAAGGCCGCAGCACCTATGACGAGCTCGCGCTGGCCGTCGGCTTGTCGGCCAGCGCCACCCTGCGCCGCGTGAAGCGGCTGGAGGAGGAGGGTGTCATCACCGGCTACGTGGCGCTGCTGGCACCCGAGCGCGTGGGCCTGGGCCTCACCGCCTACATCAACGTGCGCTTGGCCAAGCACCTGGGCCAGGGCGGCAACCCCATCGACGCCTTCACCGCCGCCGTGCAGGCCTGGCCCGAGGTGGTGGAGTGCGTGGCGCTCAGCGGCGAGATGGACTACCTGCTGCGCGTGCTGGTGCACGACATGGCGCATTACTCGCGTTTCGTGATGGACCAGCTGCTGCGCCACCCTGCGGTGCAGGACTGCAAGACCAGCTTCATGCTGCGGCGCCTGAAAGGCACCACCGCCGTGCCCGTCTAGAGGGGCTTCGGGCGTGGCGGCAGGGGCGGCCCTTCGTCCACCCCGTCGATGTCGTGCAGCAGCCGCCAGGCGGCTTCGTGCGACAGGTTCAGCAGCACGGCCACATCATGGGCATCGTCCGGCAACGCCGGGTTGTCCCAGCCCTGGCTGCTGTGGCGCGCCACGCGGATGGCCAACTGCACGTTACGCATCTGCGGCGTCACCTGGCGGGCATGCTCGTCGGTGATCTGCACCAGCAGCCGCGGCAGCCGCCACTTCAGCATCAGCGCGTGTTCCAGCTCGGTGAGCTCGATGTTCAGCATTTCGCGCTGCACCACCGCGCTGCGCAGCGCGGGGTCGGCCTGCTGGCGTTGCTGGATGGCCAGCGCCAGGGCCGGCGCGCGCAGCCACAGCAGCAGTTCGGCGAAGTCGTGCAGCAGCGCCGCCTCGTGGATGACGGCGGCGTCGTGGTCCATGCGGTGCACCGCGAAGGCCATGGCGTAGCGTGCGGCACGGCGGCTGCGGCGCAGCACGCGGCGGAAACCCACCTGCGCCTCGGGCTGGCCGGCCAGCCAGTCGGCGGTCTCGGTCAACCCGGCGAACGCACGGAAAAAGGGCGGCACGCCAAGCATCACCAGCGCTTCGGTCGCGGTTTCGGTGTCACTGCCTTCACGGCCCCGGCGAAGCTCGGCCACATGGGCCAGCAGCTTGATGGTCATCAGCGGGTCGCTGACCACCGCGTCGGCAATGAGCCGGGCATCCACCGCATCCTCGTTCTCGGCCAGTTCGGCCAAGGCGTCGACCGTTTCGCCCAGCACCGGCAGGTCGGCATGCTCGAACAAGGCGGACCAGCCCGCGAGGTCGCGCGGCGCTTGGCTGATGAAAGGCGGCGGGCTGAGCATGGCAAAGGCGAAGTCGCTGCCCGGGTTATCGGCCGGCCCGGCCACCACCTTGAGCTGGGCTCAGGCCAGGGACAGCATCAGCCCCTGGCGGGCATCGGCCTGGCCGCTCAGAACCTCGGCATAGGCGACCAGCACGGCCTCGGGTCCGCTGCGGTGGCTGATCTGCACCCACGGCTCAGGGCCCGTGGCGGCCGTGGTGAAGGCGTTCCAGGCCTGGGCCAGGCGCCTGTCCAGCCCATCGCGGCCCCAGCCCTCGGGCGGCGGCGAACTGCGCTTCTTCACCTGTGCGGGCGCGAAGAACAGCGTGGGGCGCGGCCCCGGCAGGCTGGCGCTGGTGCCTGCGGCAGCCAGCGCGTCCCAGTGGGTGCCGCCGATCGAGGCGCTGTACTTCAGCGTGCCTGCAAAGTGCTCGTGCACCGCGCGCCGCAGCGCAGCATTGCCGGCGAAGTCGACATAGACCGTGGGCACGCCGGGGGCCAGGCCTGTGAGTGCGTCGTACGCCAGCACATCGTCGTAACAACCCAATGAACGCACGAAGCCCATGCTGCGCGGCGAGGTCAGGCCCAGCACCCGCGGCGCGCCCGGCTGTCCGCGGCGCTGTGCCAGGCAGAAGGCGGTGGCGCAGGCCGTCTTGCTCGACGCACTGCTCAGCAGCACCTGCTCGGCGCCGAAGCAGGCCGCCTCGGCCAGGAAGTCGTCGATCAGGAAGGAGGTGATGAACAGCGGCCGCATCACCGCCTGCAGGCCTTCCAGCGCGGGCTGCCAGCCAGGGTCGGCATCGCACCAGGCGCAGTGGTTGTAGACAGCCGCCAGGTCGGCGCGGTGCGGTGCGGCATCCACGAAGCCGCCCGCGTTCACGCGGCCCGGCGTCACCACCAGGTGGCTGCCGGCCGGGAAGTAGCCCCACACGCGCCGGCCAACTGCCACGCCCTCGGCCAGCGACTCCACCACCGTGGCGAAGCCCCACACCGGCAGGCAGCCTTCACCCGGCTCGGCGGCGGGGAAGAAGTGCCAGTACTTCATCGCTTCGCCGAAGGCGGCGTAGGTGATGTTGTTGGCGGTGAGGGCGAAGTGTTCGATGGCCAGCCGGGCCTGGCCGGGCTGAAGGGCGCGATGCGCAGGAGCGTCGGGGTCGGGGCCGATGCGCGCTGCGGCCAGGCGCTGGCGCTGGAGGAAGAGGCGGTGGCCGGTGTCGCTGCGCATGCGGTGCTCCTGTGGGGCACCGCAGCATGCGCGGCACGGCGGGGCCGGGCTGTCACCCGCGCGACGGCCGCAGGCGCGCATTGAGGGGTGGCAGGGGCGGGCCCACCGGGCACCGCCCCTGCCGGGGCACCGCGCGAATTACAGGCGGTGCACGCCGGGCAGGTGCCCGACGAGTTGGCCGTTGACGTACAGCGCCCCTTCGGGCGCGCCGGCTTCAGCGTGGAATTCGAGCAGGGGCTCGACGGGGGCGACCGCGGGCGGCGGCGCCACACGCTCGGCCAGCAGGCCCAGCGTGTGGCTCAGCAGGCGCAGCAGGGCGGCAGCGACATCGCGCAGACGGCGTTCGCCGGGCGTTGCGGCTTCGAGGGACAGTTCATGCAGGGACATGGCGGTTCTCCGGGTCTGCCGCCGCGCCGGGCCGCTGTGTGGGGCGGCTGTGCAAGCGCGAGGCGGCGGTGTCTTGGCTCAGGGGCTGGGTTTCAGGCGCTCGAGTTCGGCGCGCAGCAGGCGTTGTTCGGCTTGGCGGCGGGCGCGTGGGCTCGCGGCGTGCGAGCCGGCGACACGTCGCAGGCTGGCGGCCACGAAGGGGTTGCGCGGCTTGATGGTTTTGACGGTCATCTTCATCGGGGCTCTCCTGGGTGGCCTTGGGGGGCGGTTGAAGCCGGCGCAGCCGGCGGCATGGAACGTTGCTGGGGCTGCCAAGCCCGGACTTCGAAAACAAAACGGCCCGGGTGCTGGCAGCAACCCGGGCCGTGGTGAGCAGACTGGCTTGAAATGCCGTCAGCGCACCGGCGCCCTGGGTCGGGGGCCTTGAACTTGAGCCGCAACTTGCGCACGCACCGCCACCGACGGTGCCGGGCTGGCCGCAGGGCGGCGCACCGGCAGGTTGGCGAAGGCGGTGGTTCGGTTCATCGGGACTCGGGTGTGGGTGGATCGGCTGCAAGCACCGGAAGGGTCGGGTGCCGACTGCAGGCTTGCGCAGATGATAAACATACCGTTATCAGAGAGCAAGGGGATTTGATCAACGAATCCCTGCAAACAAGGGATGCCGGGTGTTGGTCTGCCTGCGCCCGGCGGTGCGCAGTCTGCAGGCTACTTCTTGCGCTTCAGCGGAGCCACGCCACTTTGCGAGCGCAGCCACAGTGCATGGGCGTCTTCGGCCTGCGGGGCCAGCGGCACGGGCGGCGGCGGGCGCCGCACGCCCGGCGCCAGCGCACGTGCAGGCGCCGTGGGGGCGGGCTGAACCGGCAGCGGGGCGGGCGTGGGCGCCAGCACTTCGCCGAGCAGATCGAGCAGCCGCGTGCGGGCGCGCTGTGGATGGCGCCGGTAGTAGGTGAGCACGAGGCCGACGATGAAACGTTCGTCGTCGTCGCGGGGTGCGGCGTCGTCAGCGGGGGGCGTGTCGGGGGCGGCCAGCCCTGCACTGCGTGCTGCCAGACCGCTGGCTGCGGCCGGCCCGTGCGGCACGTCCATCCAGCCGTTGGGCTTCTGGCACAGGTGCTCGAACTGACGCGCCAGGCGTTCGCCGATCTGGCGACTGCGGCTCTTGATCTGGCTCCAGTAGCTGGGCTGGATCTGCACGCGTTCTGCGAAACGTCGCTCCAGGCCGCGCAGGGTGGCGGCGTCGGCGTGGCGTGCGGTTGCGCGCACGAACTCTTCGAAGAGGGCCAGCGCGTTGTCCAGGCGCGTCTGCGCGAGGACCTGGGCAGGGTCATGGGGGCTGGCTTGCATGGAGGGCCGGATGATAAATCCGCCTTCACCTGCCTCAGGCCCGGCCCAGCGCCACCCAGTGGTTGTCAGGCACCCGCACGCCGGGCCAGGCCAGCATGCGCGGCGCGGCCCGCAGGTGCCACAGTGCCAGCCCTCGGCCGGCGCTGAGCGCCACGCCGCGGCCATCGGGCAGGGTGAGCAGGCCGCAGGGTTCGGTGACTTGCGCCACCGTGGTGTAGTCGGCCGGAAGCGACGGGTGCCACCACAGCGCGCGGCCCTGCTTCTGCGCGCTGAGCACAAAACCCCCGCCTGGGCCGGCGGCGATGTCGCCTGCGTAGCCGCCGCTCTGCGCCACCGCCGCGGCGCTGTCGCCCCTCAGGGCCAGGTGGCCGCCGTCGCCGCGTGCATCGGCTTCCCACACCGCCAGCACGGGCGCCGCGCCGCGCAGCGCGGGCTGCGCGTGTTCGGCCTGCAGCGCCACGCCCAGCCGCGGCAGCGGGTGCTGCGCCCAGGCGATGTGGCGCAGGCTGAGCTGCGCATCGGGCAGCGTCCAGCGGCCCAGCAGCGCGCCAGTGCTGGCGTCCAGCTGCACCAGCGCAGGTTCCATGGGTTCATCCAGCTTGCGGCCCAGGCGGTCACGCACGATGCCGCCGACGGCCACCATCAGCCGGCCGGCCATCGCACCCGGGCCGCGCAGCAGCTGGTGCGGGTCGATGCCGTGGCTGCTGAACTCGGCCACGCGCGCCAGCGTCTGCGGGTCGCGCACGCTGATCCAGCCGGCGCCGGTGGCGGGGTCGGTTTCGGTGGTGTAGAGCCACTGGCTGTCGGCGCTGGTTTCGACATGGCCATTGAAGGTGCGCGCCGGGCGCTCGTGGTCGGTGGTGATGCGTTGCACCACGGCGCCTTGCGCGTCGCAGCGCATCAGCCAGCGGCCGGGCCGGTTGGCCACGGCGAGGAAGCCGCCGTCGGCCAGCGGCAGCAGGCCGTGGGCGCGGCTGGGCACGGCCTGTTCGGCCAGCACCTGCACGCGGCCTTCGGCCCAGTGCACCTGCAGCAGGCCGACACGGTCGCCGCTGTCGGGCGCGGTGGCGCCGGCCACGCGCCAGGCGGAGGCGATGCGCTGCAGCACTGGCGGTGCCGGGGCTTCGTCGGCCTGCGCCCAGGCGGGCCTCGCCACCGTGCCCGCCAGCAGCGGCAGCCAGGGCGCCTGCAAGGCCTTCAGGGCTGTGCGTCTTGCGATCATGGGCCGGCCTCGCTCAGAACTTGAACACCGAGCTCAGCTGCACCGTGCGCGGCTTGCCCGCGATGTAGTGGCCGCGGTAGAGCGTCTCGGCGTAGAGCATGTTGGTGAGGTTGCTGACGTTGAGCTTGAAGAGCAGGCCGCCGCCCGCGTCGAACTCGGCCATCAGATCGGCCGTGACGAAGCCGCGCGCCACGATGCTGCTCTGCTGCGGCGTGTCCTTGCTGCGTGCGTTCAGCCCGCCGCCCAGGCGCAGCCTGGGGGTGAGCTGGTAGGTGCTCCACACCGTGCCGGAGAGCTTGGGCGTCAGGCCCGGGCGTTGGCCGACGGTTTCGCCCGTGAGCGTGGTGCCCAGCACCGACGAGGCGCGGTCCACCTCGGCGTCGGGGATCCAGGCCAGCGAGACAAAGGCCTCCCACTGCGGTGTGATGCGCCCGGCCACGTCGATCTCGAAGCCCGCCGCGTGGCGCTGGCCCGAGAGCACGTAGTTCGTCGGGCTCACCGACTCTTCGTCGCGGTTGCGTTCGTTGTACTTGGTGGCGTGGAAGAGCGCCAGGCGCAGCGTGGCCTTGCCGCTCTCGCTGTCGATCTTGGCGCCGAGCTCGAAGTTGCGGCTCTTCTCGGGCGGCGTGTTGCTGCCCAGCGCGTCGAACTGGTAGGCGTCGCCCGAGGTGTTGAAGCTGGTGCCGTAGCTGAAGTGGAAGCTGGTCAGCGGCGTGGGCTGCCACAGCGCGCCCAGGCGTTCGCTGAACAGCGAGTCGCTGCGGCCGCGGTCGCCGGTGACGGCGCCGAAGTTGGCCGTGGCGGTGCTGTAGGTGCGGTAGCGGCCTTCGAAGCGGTCCCAGCGCAGGCCGGCCAGCAGCTTCCAGCCGGGGCTCAGCTGCACCAGGTCTTGCGCGTAGGCGCCCAGCGCCTCGCTCTCGAAATCGCGGTTCTTGTGGATGACGCGCAGCGATTCGTCGACCCAGCCGCCGCCGCGGTTCTGCGCCACGGTGATGGTGGGCTTGATCAAGGCGCCCGAGGCCGGGTTGGCGGCCGTGAAGCCGATGAACGCGTCCTTCGTGACATCCACGCCCGCCTGCACCGAGTGCTTCAGGCCCAGGGCCTGGAACTTCTTGTCGTAGTCGCTCTGGAAGGTGATGGCGTCCAGGTCCTGGATCTTGGCGTGGGTGCCGTTGCCCCCCGAGCGCTGCAGCACGGTGTCGGGGCCGAAGGTGGCCTCGCTGACGGCCACGCCCCCCGGCTGCAGCGCCGCCGCCGCGAAGCGCACGGCGCTGGCGCGCTGGTCGCGTTCGTAGCGGCCCACGCGCAGCGTCGTCTTCCACTCGCTGCGGTCGGCGAAACGCTTGGTGTAGCCCAGCGTCGTCATCGTGGCGCTGCCTGCGCTCACGTCGCTCAAGGCGCCGTAGTAGCTGCTCGGGTCCACAGGCAGCACCTTGCCATTCAGCCAGGGCAGGCCGTAGTGGATGCCGTTGTTGTTCTCCAGGTGGTACAGGCTCACCAGGAATTCATCGCTGGTGCCGATGCCCCAGCGGAAGCTGGGCGCGATGCCGTGCTTGTCGATCTTGGCGCCGTGGTTGTCGCCCAGGGTGACCATGCCGTTGACGCGCAAGGCGGCGTTGTCGCCCGTCTTCACGTTGAGGTCGGCCGTGCCGCGCAGGTATCCCTGGTTGCCCAGCGTCACGCCCACCTCGCTGCCCGCGAACAGCGTCGGCAGCTTGCTCACCTGGTTGACGGCGCCGCCGGTGCTGCCGCGGCCGAAGAGCATGCTGGCGCTGCCGCGCAGCACCTCCAGGCGGTCCCAGTTGAAGCTGTCGCGTTCGTAGAAGGCGGGGTCGCGCAGGCCGTCGACAAAGATGTCGCCCGTGGCCTGCAATGAAAAGCCGCGCAGGCGGATGTCTTCTTCGCCGCCCTCGGCCGCCAGGAAGCTGATGCCGGCGGTGTTCTTCAGCGTGTCTTTCAGCGTGTCGAGGTTGCGGTCGTCGATGAGGCGCTCGGTGACCACGGTCACGCTCTGCGGCACGTCGCGCAGTTCCTGCTGGCCCTTGCCGATGCGGGTGGTGGTGGCCTGCACGCTGTCCTTGCCGGCGGGTTCTGCCTGCACGCGGGCGCGCACCACGGGCAGCACGGTGCTGGCAGGGGCAGGGGCGGGGGCTGATGCAGCGCCGGCCGGCGCTGCGATCTGAGCCTGGGTGGTGGTGGTGCCCAGCGCCATCAACGCTGCGGCGGCTGCGGTTCGAAGGGCGTGGGGTGGGCGGGTCGGCAGGCGGAAGGCGTTGCGCATGGCAGTCTCGTTCGGTGTGTGATCAGGCAAAGCGCGGCCTGCCGGCCGCGGCTGGCGCGGACGTGCGGGGTGGGCGCAGAAGGGTTGGGGGCGGCGACGGACGCTGCGCGTCAGCGCGCCTCGGGCTCGCTGACGAAGCCCACGCGCGTGAGCCCTGCGCGGGTGGCATCGGCCAGCGTCTCGGCAACAAAGCGGTAGGGCACGACCTGGTCGGCGCGCAGGTGCACTTGTGGCTGCACGGGCAGGCGCCCGGCGGCGCTGAAGCGCTCGGCTGCCACCGCGCGCGTGACGGGCTCACCGTTCCAGTAGCGCTGGCCGGCGGCGTCGATGGCGAAGTCGATCTTCTCCGGCGGTGGCGTGTTCGGCTGCGTGCTGACCTTGGGCAGGTCCAGCTTCACGGCGTGGGTGAGCAGCGGGGCCGTGACGATGAAGATCACCAGCAGCACCAGCATCACGTCGATGAGCGGCACCATGTTGATCTCGGCCAGCGGCGCGGCGCTGCGCTGGCGGTCGAAGGAGGCGAAGGCCATGGCGGTGCTGCTCCTTCAGGCCGCGGGTTTCAGCGCGCGCACCTGGGCGCCGCCAGCCGGTGTCGCCTGGCTGGCCGCGCCGGGCGCCTGGCCCAGCGTGAGGAAGCTGTGCAGCTCGAAGGCGAAGGCGTCCAGCCGGCCCGTGAGGACGCGGTTGCCGCGCGTGAAGGTGTTGTAGGCCATCACCGCGGGGATGGCCACGGCCAGGCCCAGGCCCGTCATGATCAGCGCCTCGCCCACCGGCCCGGCCACCTTGTCCAGCGTGCCGGCGCCGCTCAGGCCGATGGCCACCAGCGCGTGGTACACGCCCCAGACGGTACCGAACAGGCCCACGAAGGGCGCCGTCGCACCCACCGTGGCCAGCACGGTGAGGCCGCTTTCCAGGCGCATGGTCTCTTCATCCAGCACCTTCTTGAGGGTGCGCGTGATGTAGTCGCTGGCGCTGCCGGCATCGGCCAGGCGCGTGGCGCCGTGGCGCGCGTGGTGCGCTTGGGCGTGCAGTGCGTGGGCGCTGAGGTGCGAAAACGGGTCGCGCGCGCCGTGGGTGGTGAGTTCGTGCTGCACCTCGTCCATCGTGTGGGCGTTCCAGAAGAAATGCAGGAAGGCGTCGCCGCGGCGGCGGCGCTGCCATTGCGCCCAGCCCTTGACGACGATCAGCCCCCAGGAGGCGATGCTCATCAGCAGCAGCGCGGCCAGCAGCGTCTTGCCAACTGCGTCGCTCTGGGCCAGCAGGTGGGCGAAGCCCAGGCTGGGGGTGGCGGTGGCGGTGAGTTCCATGTCAGTGCTTACTCCAGCGGATATTCAATGGGCGCGGTGACCTCGACTTCGAGGGCCACGCCGTCTTCGGTGTAGGGGCGGAAACGCGCCTGGCGCATCGCGCCCAGGGCCTGGGCGTCGAGCCGCGCGTGGCCTGAGCTGCGCTGCAGCGTCACCTGCGCCGGCAGGCCGCGCACGTCGACCACCACGCGCAGCCAGACCACGCCGCTTTCGCCGGCGCGGCGCGCGGCCAGGGGCAGCTCGGCGGGCGGCTGCACGAGGTAAACCACGGCATCAGCAGGCAGCCGTTTGCGAACCGCCGGCACAGGGGCGGGTGCAGGGACGGACGCAGCAGCGGGTGCCGCCAGCGGGTTCGGCGTGGCCGCGGCCGGGGCCGCAGGGGCCGGAGTGGGCGCCGGTGCGGTGAAGGCCTCGGCCAGCGGCGGCGCCGGGTTCGGTGCCGCCAGCACGGTGCTGGGGGCCGCCACGCGCACGGGCGGCTGCGGCGCGGCGCTCGGCGGCGGTGGCTTGGGTTGTGGGGCTTGTGGGGTGGTGGGGGCGGCCAGCAGGTCGACGACGAGGGGCGCGGCCTCCAGCATCGCCGAGCGCACTGCGGGCACCTGCAGCAGGGCCCAGCCAGCGGCCAGGTGCAGCACCGCCACGCCGGCGATCAGCCCGCGCGTTTGCCGCGATGGGGTTTCGGCGGGGCGGCGCAGCAGTTGCGTCCAGTCGGGCGCAGGCGGGGCCGGTGCCCCCGGGCGCGGGGCCAGACTGAGGGTGATCGGGTGCACCAGGGGCGGCGCAGGGCGGGCAGACATCGTGCAGGGAGGGCCAGCGGCCCGAACGACAGGAAGCGCATCGTATTGCGAATGCGAATGGTTCGCAATAACAATGTTGTATCCGTGCCGCGCTCACCGATCTCCCGTCCACAAAGCCCAACGCCGCCAGCCCGAAGGGCGTGGCGGCGTTGGCGGGCGCTGCAGCTGAGGCGGGGGCCTGGCTTCAGCGGTGGTGGGCGCTGCGGGCTCTCAGCCCGCCCGCGCGGGCCGGCCTCAGCTGGCGGCCTTGTCCTTGATCTTCGGCGCGGTCTTCACGCTCCAGACCATGGTGATGGCCAGGATGGCGACGACGACACCCAGCGACACCACCACCGGGATCTTGTAGATGTCGATCAGCATCATCTTCGTGCCGATGAACACCAGCACCACCGCCAGGCCGTAGCTCAGCAGGTGGAACTTGGCGGCCACGGCGGCCAGCAGGAAGTACATCGCGCGCAGGCCGAGGATGGCGAAGATGTTGCTCGTCAGCACGATGAAGGGGTCCATCGTGATGGCGAAGATGGCCGGGATGCTGTCCACCGCGAAGATCACGTCGGTCAGGCCCACCAGGCAGATCACCAGGAACAGCGGCGTGGCGATCTTCTTGCCGTTCTCGATGGTGAAGAACTTCTCGCCGTCGAAGTTCTTGCCCACCGGCATCACCTTGCGCAGCAGCTTCAGCGCCGGGTTGCTTTCGAGGTCGGGCTCCTTGTCGGCCGCCCACCACATCTTGATGCCGGTGAGGATGAGGAAGGCGCCGAAGACGTACAGCACCCAGTGGAACTTCGCGATCAGCCAGGCACCCACCAGGATCATCACCGTGCGCAGCACGATGGCACCGATGATGCCGATCATCAGCACCCGCTTCTGGTAGGCCGGCGGCACCGCGAAGTAGGTGAAGATCATCAGGAAGACGAAGATGTTGTCCACCGCCAGGCTCTTCTCGATGAGATAGCCGGTGAGGAACTCCATGCTCTTCGTGTTGGCGAGCTCGGTGCCGTGGTCTTGGTAGACCGCGAACCAGAACAGCCCGTTGAAGGCGAAGCTGAGCAGCACCCAGACGATGGACCAGTTGATGGCCTCCTTCACCGTCACTTCATGCGCGCCCTGCTTGTTGAGCACGACGAAGTCGATGAAGAGCGCAGCGAGCACGGCGCAGACGAAAAATACCCAAAGCCAGAGCGGCGCGATGGTGTCCATGGACACTCCCGTGAATGGTTGTGATTGAGAGGGGTTCGCGCCGAAAGGTCTTGCGGGAGGAGATCCCTGCGGTCCCGGGCTGACACTGCGGAAGACAGCCGTACTGACGGGATGGCGCGGCAGCATGGCGCTGCGTGCTACTCCCCTTTCGACAGGCGGGATGTTAAGCAGCCTGGATCAGCCCTGACAACGCAAGGCCCATGCCGAAGCCACCGCCAAGCGAAGGCTGCGGCTTAGTGCACGCATCGCGGGCGTCCTGAGCAGACCGTCTGCCTTCGCAAGCCGTGCTACCGTGGCTTGGACGAACCCCCGAACGCAGCCCGCTTGAGCACAGCCGCCACCGCCTTCGCGACGCCTGCGCCGGTCCCACCCCGCCACCTGCTGCCCACGCTGGTGCTGGCGCAATTGGGCGGCACCTCGCCCTGGTTCGCCGTCAACGCGGTGATGCCCGAACTGCAGCGCGCCCACGGCTACACCGAAGCTGCGGTGGGCACCCTGAGCTCGGCGCTGCAGCTGGGCTTCATCGCCGGCACGCTGCTGTTCGCCCTGCTGGCGCTGGCCGACCGCTTCTCGGCACGGCGGCTCTTCCTGCTCAGCACCTGCAGCGCCGCCCTGTGCACCGTGGCCGCCGCGGTCATGGCGCACAGCTACACCGGCCTGCTGCTGTGGCGCGTGGCCACGGGCTTCTGCCTGGCCGGCATCTACCCGGTGGGCATGAAGATCGCATCGCAGTGGTTCCCGCGCGGCCTGGGCACGGCGCTGGGCTGGCTGCTCGGCGCGCTGGTGCTCGGCAGCGCCAGCCCCTACCTGCTGCGTGCCGTGGGCGCCGCACTGCCCTGGCAGAGCGTGTTCGTCGCCGTGGCCACGCTGGCCGTGCTGGCGGGCGTGGCGGTGGTGCGGCTGATTCCTGAGCCGCCCGCGCGCCCTGGCGCCGTGCCGCTGCGGCTGGGCGCGCTGGCCAGCCTGTGGCGCGATGCGCGCACCCGCGCCTCGGTCTTCGGCTACTTCGGCCACATGTGGGAGCTCTACACCGTGTGGGTGCTGATGCCGCTGGTGCTGGCCACGCGCCTGCAGGGCGCGGTGGCCGTGTCGGGCTGGGCCTTCGTGGCCCTGGGCGCCGGCGCGCTGGGCTGCGTGGTGGGCGGGCTGCTGGCGCCGCGCTTCGGCAGCGCGCGCGTGGCCGGCACGCAGCTGGCCACCAGCGGCCTGTGCTGCCTGGCCGCGCCCTGGATGCTGCAGGCGCCCCTGCCGCTGTTCCTGGCCTGGCTGGTGCTGTGGGGCATCACGGTGTCCGGTGATTCGCCGCAGTTCAGCGCGCTGACGGCCACCAACGCCCCGCGCGAGGCGGTGGGCAGCGTGCTCACGCTGACCAACAGCATCGGCTTCGCCATCTCGGCGCTGAGCATCGAGCTCTTCGTGCGCCTCTCGGCGACCCAGCCCCTGGCCACGTTGTTGCCCTGGCTGGCGCTGGGGCCGGTGCTGGGCCTGCTGGCCCTGCGGCCGCTGTGGGCGGCCCCGCCGCCGCGCTGAGGGCCGGCCCGGGCGCCCTTACTGGAACGCCACCTCGGCAAAGCTGCGCAGCTTGCGGCTGTGCAGGCTGCCGGGGCGCTCTTGCCGCAGCAATTCCACTGCGCGCATGCCGATGCGCAGGTGCTGGTCGACCCGCTCGCGGTAGAAGGTGTTGGCCATGCCTGGCAGCTTGATCTCGCCGTGCAGCGGCTTGTCGCTCACGCACAGCAGGGTGCCGTAGGGCACGCGGAAGCGGAAGCCGTTGGCGGCGATGGTCGCGCTCTCCATGTCCAGCGCCACCGCACGGCTTTGGCTGAAGCGCCGCTCGGGGCTGTTGCCGCCGTGGCTGGGCAGCAGCTCCCAGTTGCGGTTGTCGGTGCTCGCCACGGTGCCCGTGCGCAGGATGCGCTTGAGCTCGTAGCCCTGCAGCTGCGTGATCTCGGCCACGGCCTGCTCCAGCGCCACCTGCACTTCGGCCAGCGCCGGGATGGGCACCCACAGCGGCAGGTCTTCGTCGAGCACGTGGTCTTCGCGCATGTAGGCGTGAGCCAGCACGTAGTCGCCCAGCTGCTGGCTGTTGCGCAGGCCGGCGCAGTGGCCGAGCATCAGCCAGGCGTGCGGGCGCAGCACCGCCACGTGGTCGGTGATGGTCTTGGCATTGGCCGGGCCGACGCCGATGTTCACCATCGTGATGCCGCTGTTGTCGGCGCGGCGCAGGTGGTAGGCCGGCATCTGAGGCAGGCGCGGCGGCGGCGCGCCGAGCTCGTCGCCCGGGCGCGCGCTGGTGCCGGTGCGGCGCGTGATCACGTTGCCGGGCTCGACGAAGGCCTCGTACTCGCTGGCCGCGTCGGCCATGAGCGCGTGGCCGAGCTTGATGAACTCGTCGATGTAGAACTGGTAGTTCGTGAAGAGCACGAAGTTCTGGAAGTGCTCGGGCGCGGTGCCGGTGTAGTGGCGCAGGCGGTGCAGCGAGTAGTCGACCCGCGGCGCCGTGAACAGCGCCAGCGGCTGCGGCTCGCCCGGCGCCGGGTTGTGCGTGCCATTGGCGATGCCGTCGTCCATGGCCGCGAGGTCGGGCAGGTCGAAGAGGTCGCGCATCTTCAGCCGCCGCTCGGGCGGCAGGCTGCCTTCCAGGTGGTCGTGCTCGGCCAGCGAGAAGTGCACCGGAATCGGCTGCGCGCTGGTGCCCACCTCGATGGCCACGCCGTGGTTCTTCAGCAGCAGGCGGAACTGCTCGAGGTAGTAGTTCGAGAAGAGATCGGGCCGCGTGACGGTGATCTCGTAGCTGCCCGGCCCGGCCACGAAGCCGTAGCTCAGCCGCGAATCGGCGCGCGCCACCGTGGTGGTGCGCACGCGCACGTAGGGGTAGCAGGCGCGCACCGGCTGGCCGTCGTCTTCACCGGCCACGAAGCGGCGCAGGCTCTCGCGCAGGTGCTCGGTGCTGCTGCGGTAGATGGCCTGCACCTGGGCCAGTGCGGCCTCGGGGTTGTCGAAGCGGGTGGGGGCGATGAAAAGCGGCAAGGACGTCATGCTGAATTATCGGCCCCCGGCCAGCCCGTGCTTCAACCCGGCTGCTGCCCAGTGGCGGCTGGGGCGGCAGCTGCGGCGCCTTCGGCCAGCAGCTTTTCCATCTCATCGAGCATCTTGTCCATCTGCGCGATGAGGGCGCGGTAGGGCGCGGGCGAGTTCATGTCCAGGCCGGCGTCTTTCAGCAGCGGCACCGGGTGGCGCGAGCCGCCGCTCTTCAGCACGTTCAGGTAGGTGTCGCGCTGGGCCGGGTTGCCGGCCAGCAGCTGGGTGCTGAAGTGGTGGGCCGCCGCCATCGAGGTGGCGTACTGGTACACATAGAACGGCCGGTAGAAGTGGGGAATGATGGCCCACTCGGTGCACACGTTCGGGTCGATGTTCATCACGCCCGTGTCGGCGCCGTGGTACTGCTTGAGCAGGCCGCAGTAGATCTGCGTCATGCGTTTGCCGGTGACGGCTTCGCCGCGCTCGAGCGCGTCGTGCACCTTCAGTTCGAACTCGGCAAACATGGTCTGGCGGAAGAAGGCGCTGCGCAGGCGCTCCACCGCTTCGCCCAGGTAGAACAGGCGCTCTTCCCTGCTCTTGGCGGTGTTGAGCACGTGGCCTTGCAGCAGCAGTTCGTGCGTGAAGGCCGCGATCTCGGCCAGGAAGAGCGGGTAGCCGGCCTTCTCGGGCGGCTGGGTGCTGTCGGCCAGCACGGTGTGCATGCCGTGGCCCCACTCGTGCGCGTAGGTGCTGACGCTGCCGAAGGTGTCCTGGTGGTTCAGGAAGATCAGCGGCGTCATGCCGTACACACCGCTCTGGTAGGCGCCCGGGCTCTTGCCGGCCGCAGGGTAGACGTGCATGGTCCGGTCGCCCAAAGCCTTCTTCAGCTGCGCCTGGTAGGGCGCGCCCAGCGGCGCCACCGCGGCCAGCGTGAGCTCGGCCGCCACCTCGGGCGTGTAGCGGCGCGTGGTCTTCACCAGCTCGGGGTAGATGTCGTGGTAGCCCAGGTCGGGCAGGCCCAGCATCTTCTGGCGCAGCTTGAAGTAGCGGTGCAGCGTGGGCAGGCCGCGCTGCGCTTCGGCCACCAGCGTGCGGTACACGCTCTCGGGGATGGCGTTGTCAGACAGGCTGGCCGCCACCGCCGAGGGGTGGCCGCGCAGGCGCGCATTGATCACGCCCACCTCCACGCGCTGGGCCAGGGTGCTGCCCATGGTGTTCTCGAAGCGGCCGTTGGCGCGGTAGAAGGCCTCGAAGGCCTGCTGGCGCACCTGGCGGTTGGGGTGGGCGCGCAGGCGGTTGTAGCCGGTGTTGTCCACGCGCACGGGCTTGCCGTCCACCGTGATGCTGGGCCACTCCATGTCCACCGTGGTCAGCAGCGTGCGCGTGTTGGCCTGGCCGCCGAGCACCGGGCCCAGGGCCGCGAGTGCCGCTTCGGCCTCGGGGTGCAGCTTGTGCTTGGCCTCGCGCAGCACCTCCTGCAGCCGGGCGCTGTGGCGCGCCAGGCCGGGCTCGGCCTTCAGCCAGGCGTTGATCTTCTTCTCGCCCAGGGCGGCGATGGCGCCGTCTACCCAGGCCACCGCGGCGCCGAACTGGCCCGAGAGCGAACGCGCCTGGCCGCTGCGCTCCTGGTTGCGCGGGTTGCGGTTGTCGGTGCTGGCGATGGCGCTGGCGTACACGCCCACACGGCGCAGACGCTGCTGCGCGGCCGAGAGCTTGTCCAGCGCCGCGCGCAGGCTGGCGGGGCTCTTGCCGAAGTCCTTCTGCAGGGCCTTGAGCGCGGGCAGTTCGGCCAGCAAGGCGGTGCGCTCGGCGTCCCAGGCGGCGTCGTTGGCGAAGAGCGGGCTCAGGTCCCAGACGTACTTCGGGTCGGCGGCCGGGCTGGCGGTCTGGGCGGCCGCCGAAGTGGCCGCAGCGGCCGCCGCTTCGGCCAGCAGTTCGTCGTCGTCGAACTCGGCGTGGGCCGCACCCAGCAGCAGGCCGAAGGTGACGGCCGCCAGCGTGGTGGCGCGCAGGCGGGGCAGGCGGATGAGCTGGGCAGAAAGGCGCATGGCAACGAGGCAGCGGATGAAAAACCGCGATTGTGGCCACATCGCCGCGGCCGCGCTGCCACGCGCTTCAGGGGCTCAGCGGCTCACAGGATGTAGCGCGAGAGGTCTTCGTCGTGGGCCAGGTCGGCCAGGCGCGCGTCGACGGCGGCGGCGTCGATGACCACCGTGTCCCCGCTGCGGTTGGGGGCGTCGAAGCTGATCTCGTCGAGCAGGCGTTCCATCACCGTGGCCAGGCGCCGTGCGCCAATGTTCTCGGTGCGCTCGTTCACCTCGAAGGCGATCTGCGCCAGTCGCTGCACGCCCTCGGGCTGCACCTGCAGCGTCACGCCTTCGGTGGCCAGCAGCGCCTGGTACTGCTTGATCAGGCTGGCGTGGGTGCTGGTGAGGATGGCCTCGAAATCCTGCACGCTCAGCGATTGCAGCTCCACGCGGATGGGGAAGCGGCCCTGCAGCTCGGGGATCAGGTCGCTGGGCTTGGCCAGATGGAAGGCGCCGCTGGCGATGAAGAGCATGTGGTCGGTCTTCACCGGCCCGTACTTGGTGCTGACGGTGGTGCCTTCCACCAGCGGCAGCAGGTCGCGCTGCACGCCCTGGCGGCTGACCTCGGCGCCACCGTGCTCTTGCCGGCTGGCCACCTTGTCGATCTCGTCGATGAAGACGATGCCGTTGCCCTCGGCGTTGGCCAGAGCCGCCGCGCGGATCTCGTCCTCGTTGACGAGCTTGCCGGCTTCTTCGTCCACCAGCAGCTGGCGCGCTTGGCCGATCTTCAGCTTGCGCGTCTTGCGTTTGGCCACGCCGGCCTGCGAGAACAGGCCCTTCAACTGCTCGGCCATCTCGTCCATGCCGGGCATGCCGCCGGCGCCCAGGATCTCCAGCGTCGGTTTGGGCTCGGCGAGATCGATCTCGATCTCCTTGTCGTCCAGCGTGCCCTCGCGCAGGCGCTTGCGCATGATCTGCCGCGCGGTGTTGTCGGCGGGTGTGCTGCTGCCGGTGTCGAAGCCCACGCGCGCCGCTTCGCGCGGTGGCGGCACCAGCACATCGAGGATGCGATCTTCGGCCGCGTCTTCCGCGGCGGCACGCTTGCGGCGCACCTGGCGCTCGCGCTCTTCCTTGATGGCCACGTCCACCAGGTCGCGCACGATGGTGTCGACGTCCTTGCCGACGTAACCCACCTCGGTGAACTTGGTCGCTTCCACCTTGATGAAGGGCGCGTCGGCCAGGCGTGCCAGCCGGCGCGCGATCTCGGTCTTGCCCACGCCGGTGGGGCCGATCATCAGGATGTTCTTGGGCGTGATCTCGGCGCGGAGTGCGCCCGGCACCTGCTGGCGCCGCCAGCGGTTGCGCAGCGCGATGGCCACGGCGCGCTTGGCGGCGTTTTGCCCGACGATGTGATGGTCGAGCTCGCTGACGATCTCTTGCGGCGTCATGCTCATGCCAGCGTCTCGATGATGTGGTTGTGGTTGGTGTAGATGCAGATGTCGCCCGCGATCTCCAGGCTGCGCTTGACGATGTCGGCCGGGCCCATCTCGGTGTGCTGCACCAGGGCCCGCGCCGCCGCCTGCGCGTAGGCGCCGCCCGAGCCGATGGCCACGATGCCGTGTTCGGGCTCGAGCACGTCGCCGTTGCCGGTGATGATCAAGGAACTCGTGCGGTCGGCCACGGCCAGCATGGCTTCCAGGCGGCGCAGCACGCGGTCGGTGCGCCAGTCTTTGGTCAGCTCGATGGCGGCGCGCTGCAGGTGGCCCTGGTGCTTCTCCAGCTTGGCCTCGAAGCGCTCGAAGAGCGTGAAGGCGTCGGCCGTGGCGCCGGCAAAACCGGCGAGCACCTGCTCGCGGTAGAGCTTGCGCACCTTGCGTGCGCTGCTCTTGACGACGATGTGGCCCAACGTGACCTGGCCGTCGCCGCCGATGGCGACGAGCGGCCCGCGACGCACGCTGACGATGGTGGTGCCGTGGTAGGTTTCCATAGGTCCCTATCGTGAGGGCGAAGCCGCCCAGATCAAGGACACGCGCGGCAACTGCCAGCCCGGGGGGGCTACACCTTCCGTACCTGGACCTTGGCGTGCTCGTTGATGCCCATGGCTCCGAAGAACAGCGCCACCAGCCGGTGCGTGTCGACGAACTGCACGCTGCGGCCTTCCGTGCGCTTGGAAAGCACCCAGTTCAGCAGGTCGCCAGCGGCGATGAAGTCCACGCGGATCAGGCGCCCGCAGTTCACGCTGATGACGGGGGCGTTCGTCAGCTCGTTCTGCAGCTTCTGGAGCGTCGGCCCGATGTCGCCGATGAGCTGGCCCGAGAGCTCGACGTTGGCCACCTCCACCTGCCCCGGCGGGTGGCCGGCTTCGTCGAAGAGGCTCGATTCCATGAAGCCGGTGGAGACATCGCTCACCAGCGAGAGGTCGGGCTGGCGTGTCGACGCGCCGCCGCTGCTGATGTGGACCTTGCACCGCGTGGGCTCCCAGCTCGGCGGGCTCACCTCGTAGGTCACGCAGTAGTCGATGGCGGCTTCGTCGAACTGGTCGGGCCGGTTGGCCAGGCGCAGCGCATCCAGCCGCGTCAGCCAGAAGGCCGGATCGGCGTCGCGCACGCCCGTGGGCGCGGCTTCGGCCAGCACCTGGAAGAGGCGCTCGCCGCCGATCCAGCGCAGCTCGATGGCCTGCCCGCTCCACAGCCGGAAAAGCGTGGAGAGCTGCATCGCCGCCTCGGCGTCGATGAGCTTGAGCTGGTGCCAGTCGAAGACCCAGGGCAGCGGCATCTGCAGCGCCTGCGAGCGCAGGCGCGCCACGGCCTCGATGTCCAGGTGCTCGGGCGAGAGCCAACCCACGTCCATGGCGCCGGCGCTGTTGCGCGGTGGCGCCGGTTCGCGCAGTTCGGGACTGTCGGCCTGGGCATCGGCCACCAGTTTGGGCAGCGAATACCACTGCGGCGCGCTCCAGCCGAACTGCTGCGCGTACTCCACCGCCAGGCTCTCGAAACGCTGCTGCTGCCCGGTGGCGCGGTACAGGTCGAAGAGCACCAGCCAGGTCTCGGCATGCTGCCCGCGCGCGCCGCTGTCGGCCGTCAGGCGCTGCAGCGCTTCTTCGCATTGCGTGAAATCGGCGTTGGCGAAGGAGATCACGGCCTCGTCGAGTTCGGGGTCGTGCACGACCTCGCTCACTTCCACAGCGAAGGGGCTGCTGAAGTCGCTCAGCGCACTGGCCGTGTTGGCCGGTGGGGCCTGGGGTCGGTCGTCGGACGCGGGCGGCAGCGGCCCCAGTGCGGCCTCGAAGGACACGGCCGTCATCGGCGCGAGCGGCGGCAGACCCTTGCCCATCTGCACCGGCGCCGGCGCGGCCGCGGGTGGCAGATCGAGCATGGGCAGCGGTGGTGGGGCGGGCGGCGGCGGGGCTGGTGGCGCGTCAAAGCCCGACCCGGCCGGCCCCGGGTTGAAGCCCGTGCCCAGCGCGCCGGCGCCGTGGCTGGGGGCTGGCGTCGCAGGGAGCTGGGGCGGCGGCCCGTAGACCGGGACGGTGTCGCGCATCTCGCGCGGTGGGGGCATGCCGCTGTTCATCGGCATGGGACGGCTGCTCCGCCCGCCGTTGAAGCCGGCGTCGCCCACCATCTGCTGCTCGATCTCGTCGATCTTGGCCTTCACGCCGTCGGGGCGAGCGGTGTTGTTGTCCGGCAGGCGGGCTTCGGAGTCGTCCAGCCGCGACGAGGTGCCCAGCGAGGCCAACTGCTCGGGCGAGAGCCCTTCGCGGCGCACGCGGCGCAGCATGTCGAACTCGCGCTTGCGCACGAAGTCGTTGCGCCGCTTGCGCTCGATCATGGCCTTGAGCTCGGACTTCTCGAGTTCGAGCTCGCGCGTGTCTTCCTGACGGGAATTGAGATCGGTCCAGTCGGTGGTCGGGTTCGCGACGAAGCGCGCCACCTTGCGGAAGAAACTCTCGTTCTCGGACATGGGCCAGGATGGTACGCCAGGGTCTGTGGCGGGCTTGCGGCCCTGGCCACCGGCGGGCTGCGCGCCCGCCGCGACCATGACTTCAGTCGCCGAACATCTTCTGCTTGAGCTCGCGGCGCTGCTGCGCTTCCAGCGACAGCGTGGCCGTGGGACGGGCCAGCAGGCGCTGCAGGCCGATGGGCTCGCCGGTCTCGTCGCAATACCCGTACTCGCCCGTGTCCAGGCGGCTGAGCGACTGCGCGATCTTCTTCAGCAGCTTGCGCTCGCGGTCGCGCGTGCGCAGCTCCAGCGCGTGCTCTTCCTCGATGGTGGCGCGGTCGGCCGGGTCGGGCACGATGCTGGTGTCTTCACGCAGGTGCTCGGTGGTCTCGCCGGCGTTGCTGAGCAGGTCGTCCTTCTGCTTCTGCAACTGCGCGCGGAAGAAATCGAGCTGCTTGTCGTTCATGTACTCGCTGTCGGGCATGGCCAGCAGCTCGTCGACGGTGAGCTCGCGCCCGGGCTTGGTCTTCCAGGCATTGGCCAGCTTGGGGTCGCGCTGGCGGGCATTCTTGGGGAGGTCGGCCGTTTCGGTCATCTGTCGGGCGGCGGGCGCGGCCGGGGCGAAGCGGTCGGTGAACCGGTTCACGGCCTGTGCGGGCGCCGGGGTGGGCAATTGGTTCTGGGGCGCAGCCTTGGCCGCAGCCTTCTGGGCAGCGCTCTTGGGGGCAGGTGCTTTCACGAGGGCAGGGGCCGGTGCTGGTGCGGGGGTTGGAAGCGGGGCGGGGGCGGGGGCGGGCGTGGCCTTGGCGGCTGGCTTGGCAGCAGCCTTGGCATCGGGTTTTGCGGCAGCCTTGGCAGCAGGTTTCTCGACGGGCTTCTCGGCCACCTTCGCAGGCGCCTTGGCGGCCGGTTTTGCGGCGGCCTTGGCCGCCTGCTTGGGCGCTTCGGGGCTCGCGCCTGCGGTCTTGGCCTTGCTGGCGGCCGCAGTCTTGGCCGGTGGCTTGCTCACGGGAACCTCCTCGCCTGTCGAATTCACGCCTGGTCGGGCTTGGGTTTCATCGGCCATGCCAGAGGCAGGGCCCTCGTCGCGCGCTCCCCGCTTGCGGCGGGGCCTTGCCCGGCCCGAGGGGTGCCCCCGGGTCTGCAAGGCGCGCGATTGTAGCCACGGCCCCAGCGGGGGCGTTGCGGCGCTCGGCAGGTGGTTTTCCCTCAGGGCCTGGCGGGCCCCGATCGGGCGGCACGGCTCAGACCAGGCACTGCTCCAGGCCCTGCAGCAGCACGTCCTTGGGCAGGTCGATGCCGATGAAGACCATCTTGCTGAGCTTGGTCTCGCCCGGCGCCCACTTGGGCCCCAGGTCGCTGCCCATGAGCTGGTGCACGCCCTGGAAGATGACCTTGCGGTCGCTGCCCTTCATGTAGAGCACGCCCTTGTAGCGCAGCAGCTTGGGGCCGTAGACCTGCACGATGGCGCCGAGGAAGTCTTCCAGCTTGGCCGGGTTGAAGGCCTTGTTGCTGCGGAAGACGAAGCTCTTCACATCGTCGTCGTGGGCGTGGTGGTGGGGGTGGTCGCAGTGTTCGCCGTGTTCATGGTCGTGGTGCGCATGGTCGTGGTGATCATGGCCATGGCTGTCGGCGTTCAGGAACTCGGGGTCGATCTCGAGCTTGGCGTTGAGGTTGAAGCCCTTGAGGTCGAAGACGTCGGCGATCGGCACTTCGCCGAAATGCACCTTGTGCTGCGGCGCGCGCGGGTTCATGTGCTTGATGCGGTGCAGCAGCGCGGCGGTCTCGGCCTCGGTGCACAGGTCGCTCTTGCTCAGGAAGATCTGGTCGGCAAAGCCGATCTGGCGGCGCGCTTCCTGGCGGTCGTTGAGCTGCTGCTCGCCGTGCTTGGCGTCCACCAGCGTGAGGATGCTGTCGAGCAGGTAGCTCTCGGCGATCTCGTCGTCCATGAAGAAGGTCTGGGCCACGGGGCCGGGGTCGGCGAGACCCGTGGTCTCGATCACCACGCGGTCGAACTGCAGCTCGCCTTTGCGGCGTTTCTCGGCCAGGTCGCTCAGCGTGGTGCGCAGGTCTTCGCGGATGGTGCAGCAGACGCAGCCGTTATTCATCTGGATGATCTGCTCGCGCGTGTCGGCGACGAGGATCTCGTTGTCGATGTTCTCTTCACCGAATTCGTTCTCGATGACGGCGATCTTCTGGCCGTGGGCTTCCGAGAGCACACGCTTGAGCAGCGTGGTCTTGCCCGAGCCCAGGAAGCCCGTGAGGATGGTGGCGGGGATGAGGCTGTTCGACATGGGGTGTTCTCGAAGAGAAAGGGCGGTGCGTGGTCAGGAGGCTGCCGGCGGGGGAGCGGCAGCCGGGGTCGTCAGGGCTGCCCAGCGGTCCAGGCGCGGCAGCAGGGCGCGGTAGGGGGCCAGCAGCACGGCGGCCATCAGCGCCTTCACGGCGAGGTCGCCGCTGGCGAGCATGAGCCAGTGCATGTCGCTGCCGGCGAAGGCGATGAAGAAGAAGACGGCCGTGTCCACCACGCTGGCGGCCAGCGAGCCCAGCAGCGGTGCTTTCCACCAGCTGGCCTGGCGCAGGCGGTTGAAGACGAGGATGTCCATCACCTGGGCCAGGATGAAGGCAGCGCCCGAGGCCACGGCGATGCGCCAGGGCGCCAGCGCCAGCGACACCAGCACGGCCACGGCAAAGCCGATCCAGGCCACCCGGCGCGCCGCGGCCGGGCCCAGGCCGCGGTTGGTGAGGTCGGTGACCAGGAAGACCAGCGGGTAGCTGAAGGCGCCCCAGGTCAGCCAGTCGTTGATGGGGTGCTGCACCAGCACGTTGGACAGCACGATGACGGCGGCCATGGCGGCCACGGGCCAGCGCAGGTGGGGGGGCAGGAAGGAGCTCATTCGGGGGCGGGGTCGCGCAGCGGGGGCGTGATTGTCGCCGCTGTGGCGGCCTTGCGCTTGAGCCGGTAGCCGCCAGGCGGCGCCGGGCGCCTGCACTCGGTTATTCTTCCGGTCCCTCCTGCACAGCCACACTGACGGCCCCGCTCCAGTGTCCGACCCCGCCCCTCATCGGTCCGCACGCGCCGCCCCCGTGGCCCCGCGTGCGGACCGCAGACCCTTCTTCCAGCGCCTGGTCGAGTTCATCTCGCCGGGGCCTGACAGCAAGGACGAACTCTTCAGAACCCTGGCCGAGGCCGAAGACCGCGAGCTGATCGAGCCCGAATCGCGGCTCATGCTCGAAGGCGTGCTGCGCATGGCCGACATGACGGCCGGCGACGTGATGGTGCCCACGCCGCGCATGGACCTGCTGGACATCAACGCCGACTACGACGAGCTGCTGGGCGTGGTGATCGACACCGCGCACTCGCGCTTCCCGGTGTACGACGGCGAGCGCGACAACATCATCGGCATCCTGATGGCGAAGGACCTGCTCAAGCTGCAGCGCGCGCCCGAGCTGAACCTGCGCACGCTGCTGCGTCCGGCCGTCTTCGTGCCCGAGAGCAAGCGCCTGAACGAGCTGCTGCGCGACTTCCGCAGCAACCGCAACCACCTGGCCATCGTCATCGACGAGTTCGGCAACACCGCCGGGCTCATCACCATCGAAGACGTGCTGGAAGAGATCGTTGGCGAGATCGAAGACGAGTTCGACGAGCAGGAGCAGGAGAACGGCATCTACACCCTGGCCGACGGCACGCACCGGGTGGCCGGCGACGTGGGCATCGGTGCCGTGAACGAGGCCTTCGGCACGCGACTGCCCGAAGAGGAATTCGACACCATCGGCGGCCTGGTGGCGCAAGAGCTCGGCCGCGTGCCGCGCCGCGGCGAGGCCGTGGAAGTGGGCGGCCTGCGCTTTGCCGTGATGCTGACGCGCGGCGGCGCCGTGCGCTGGTTCCGCGTGGCGCGTGTGCCGGCGGCGCCGGTGACGGCCGACGACGGCCAGCTCGATTGAGTTTCGGCGGCCCACCCCCACCCCTACCCCCGCGCCGCGGGCGCTGGCGGTGGCTGGCGCCGTCGGCCGCCGCTGTGCTGGGCGCGCTGCAGACCCTGGCCTTCGTGCACACCGCGTGGTGGCCGCTGCCGCTGCTGGCGCTGGCGGGCCTGGTGGCGCTGCTGGACACCGCCTCCCCGCGCCGGGCCGCACTGCTGGGCTGGTGCTACGGCACGGCTTGGCTGGCCGCCGGCACCTGGTGGCTCTTCATCAGCATGCACCGCTATGGCGGGCTGCCCGCGCCGCTGGCGGCGGCGGCGGTGTTCGCGCTCTCGGCGGCGCTGTCGCTGTACCTCGCGCTGGCCTGCGCCGCCTATGCGCGCTGGCGGCGTGGCACCGGGTGGGACGTGGCGCTCTTCACCTCTGTGTGGCTGCTGGCGGAGCTGGCGCGCGGCGTGCTGTTCACGGGCTTCCCGTGGGTCGCCGCGGGCTACGCGCTGGTGGACGCGCCGCTGGCCGCACTGGCCCCGTGGCTGGGGGTCTACGGCATGGGCGCGGTGATGGCGGCGCTGGCCGCTGGGCTGTGGGGCGTGTTGCGGGCGGCACACGGCCTGGCCCCCGTGCGCAGTGCCGCGCTGGCCCTGGCCCTGCCGCTGGGGGTGCTGCTGGCCGCCGTGGCGGCGCCGGCCGAATTCACCCGGCCCACAGGGCCGTTGCAGGTGGCGCTGCTGCAGACCAACGTCGCGCAGGACGAGAAGTTTTCCGCCGAGCGCCTGCCCGAAAGCCTGGCCTGGGTGGCCCGCGGCCTGCTGGAAGCCCGGGCCGAGCTGGTGGTGGCGCCCGAAACCGCGGTGCCCCTGCTGCCGGGGCAGCTGGAAGAGTTCGCACCTGGCTACTGGCAGCAACTGCAGGCGCATTTCGCCACCACCGGTGCGGGCGTGGGCGGCGGCCCGCGCGCCGCGCTGGTGGGCGTGCCGCTGGGCGACTTCGACCGCGGCTACACGAACAGCGTGGCCGGGCTCACGGCGCGGCCGGCCGGTGCAGCGGAGTACCGCTACGACAAGCACCACCTCGTGCCCTTCGGCGAGTTCATCCCCACGGGCTTCCGCTGGTTCACGCAGATGATGAACATCCCGCTGGGCGACTTCTCGCGCGGCGGCCTGCAGCAGCCCTCGTTTGCGGTGCGCGGCCAGCGCGTGGCGCCCAACATCTGCTACGAAGACCTGTTCGGCGAAGAACTCGCGCAGCGTTTTGCCGACCCGGCCACCGCACCGACGGTGATGGCGAACCTCAG
Source organism: Rubrivivax rivuli (assembly GCF_004016505.1). Lineage (GTDB taxonomy): Bacteria > Pseudomonadota > Gammaproteobacteria > Burkholderiales > Burkholderiaceae_C > Rubrivivax > Rubrivivax rivuli. The sequence goes on from NZ_SACR01000007.1 coordinate 31,165, forward strand.
CAACATCGGCTGGTTCGGCAACAGCATCGCCATCCCCCAGCACTTGAACATCTCTCGCCTGCGCACGCTGGAACTTCAGCGGCCGATGCTGCGCGCCACCAACACTGGCGCCACGGCCGTGGTGGACCACCGTGGCCGTGTGACGGCGCAGCTGGCCCCGCACACGCGCGGCGTGCTCGATGCCGTGGTTGAAGGGCGCGAGGGCCTCACGCCCTTTGCCTGGTGGGCCTCGCGTTCGGGCCTGGCCCCGCTGCTGGGCCTGGCGCTGCTGCTGGGCGCTGCAGCATTGGTGGCCGGCCGCCGCAGGCCCGGCCCGTAAACTCCAGAGCCCCCGAGACCTGACCTTGCCCACCGCGCCATGTTGACCTTCCAGCAGATCATCCTTCAGCTGCAGAGCTACTGGGACGCCCAGGGCTGCGCGCTGCTGCAGCCCTACGACATGGAAGTGGGCGCCGGCACCAGCCACACCGCCACCTTCCTGCGCGCCCTGGGCCCCGAGCCCTGGAAAGCCGCCTATGTGCAGCCCAGCCGCCGCCCGAAGGACGGCCGCTACGGCAACAACCCCAACCGCCTGCAGCACTACTACCAGTACCAGGTGGTGCTCAAGCCCGCGCCGGCCAACATCCTGGAGCTGTATCTCGGCAGCCTGGAGGCGCTGGGCTTCGACCTCAAGAAGAACGACGTGCGTTTCGTCGAAGACGACTGGGAGAACCCGACGCTCGGCGCCTGGGGCCTGGGCTGGGAGGTCTGGCTCAACGGCATGGAAGTCACGCAGTTCACCTACTTCCAGCAGGTGGGCGGCATCGATTGCAAGCCTATCACCGGCGAGATCACCTACGGTCTGGAGCGCCTGGCCATGTACCTGCAGGGCGTGGACAACGTCTACGACCTGACCTTCGCGCCCGGCCTGAAGTACGGTGACGTCTACCACCAGAACGAGGTGGAGCAGAGCACCTACAACTTCGAGCACAGCGATGTCGAGTTCCTGCTGCAGGCCTTCGGCGCGCACGAGAAGCAGGCGCGCCACCTGATGACGCAGAGCCTGGCGCTGCCGGCCTACGAGCAGGTGCTCAAGGCCGCACACAGCTTCAACCTGCTGGACGCCCGCGGCGCCATCAGCGTGACCGAGCGCGCCGCCTACATCGGCCGCATCCGCAACCTGGCGCGCAGCGTCGCGCAGAGCTACCTCGACAGCCGTGCGCGCCTGGGTTTCCCGCTGGCCCCGCGCGCCTGGGCCGACGAGGTGCTGGCCCAGCTGGCGGCCGAAGCCGCTGCCGCCGCCCAACGCAAGGCGGCCTGAACCATGCAAGACGATCGCAACCTGCTTGTTGAACTCTTCGTCGAAGAGCTGCCGCCGAAGGCGCTGAAGAAACTCGGCGCCGCTTTTGCCCAGGGCCTGGCCGACAGCCTCAAGGCGCAGGGCCTGGCCCCGGCGCACGCTTTGGTGGCGGCCTTTGCTTCGCCGCGCCGCCTGGCCGTGCATGTGAGCCACGTGCTGGCGCAGGCTGCCGACAAGCCGCAGCGCATCAAGCTGATGCCGGTGGCCGTGGCGCTCACGGCCGAGGGCCAGCCCACGCCGGCACTGCTGAAGAAGCTGGGCGCGATGGGCCTGGACGCCGCCGTGCTGCCGCAGTTGCAGCGCGCGCCCGATGGCAAGGCCGAGGCCTTGTTCCTTGACCGCCTCGTGCCCGGTGCGCTGCTGCGCGGTGGCCTTCAGGAAGCGCTGGATCATGCTCTGGCCCAGCTGCCCATCCCCAAGGTCATGCAGTACCAGCTGCACAGCGGCAGCGGCGAAGGTTTCCAGCCCGGCTGGACCAGCGTGAACTTCGTGCGCCCGGCGCACGGCCTGGTGGCGCTGCACGGCAGCGAGGTGGTGGCGGTCGAGGCCCTGGGCCTGCAGGCCGGCCGCAGCACGCGCGGCCACCGCTTCGAGGCCCCGCAGGCCACCGTGACGCTGCGCGACGCCGACAGCTACGCCCAGCAGCTGCTCGACGAAGGCGCCGTCATCGCCAGCTTCGAGGGCCGGCGTGCCGAGATCGTGCGCCAGCTCTCGGACGCCGCGGCCGCGCTGGGCCTGCGCCCCATCGACGACGAGGCGCTGCTCGACGAGGTGACGGGCCTGGTCGAGCGCCCCAACGTGCTGCTGTGCCAGTTCGAACCCGAGTTCCTGGCCGTGCCGCCCGAGTGCCTCATCCTCACGATGAAGGCCAACCAGAAGTACTTCCCGCTGCTGGATGCGCAAGGCAAGCTCACGCACCAGTTCCTGGTGGTCAGCAACATCCGCCCCGACGATGCGAGCCAGGTCATCGGCGGCAACGAGCGCGTGGTGCGCCCGCGCCTGGCCGACGCCAAGTTCTTCTTCGACCAGGACCGCAAGCGCACGCTGGAAAGCCGCGTGCCGCAGCTGGCCCAGGTGGTCTACCACGGCAAGCTGGGCAGCCAGGGCGAGCGCGCCGAGCGCGTGCGCGCCATCGCGCACGCCATCGTCAACCAGCTGCGCATGGCCACGCTGCCCTACACCGTGGAGGCGCAGGACGAGTTCGCCGTGCTCGACAGCAAGGTGCAGCAGGCCGCGCGCCTGGCCAAGACCGACCTGCTCACCGACATGGTGGGCGAGTTCCCGGAGCTGCAGGGCATCATGGGCGGCTACTACGCGCGCCACGAGGGCCTGCGCGACGGCGTGGCCATCGCCATCGAAGACCACTACAAGCCGCGTTTCGCGGGCGACGCGCTGCCGCGCAACCACACCGGCACCGTGCTGGCGCTGGCCGACAAGCTGGAGACGCTGGTGGGCCTGTTCGGCATCGGCCAGCTGCCCACCGGTGACAAAGACCCGTTTGCGCTGCGCCGCCACGCATTGGGTGTGATCCGCATCCTGGTGGAGAAGAACCTGCCGCTGCAGCTGCCCGAGCTGGTGCAGCAGGCGCTGCCCGCCTTCGGCGAGCTGATCACCGACCCCAGCGCCGCGCTGCTGGCCTTCTTCAGCGACCGCCTGGCCGTGAGCCTGCGCGACCAGGGCTACAGCGCGCAGGAGGTGGACGCCGTGCTCGCGCTGCAGCCCCCGCGCCTGGGCGAAGTGCCGCGCCGCCTGGCGGCCGTGCGCGCCTTTGCGAGCCTGCCCGAGGCTCCGGCCCTGGCCGCGGCGAACAAGCGCGTGGGCAACATCCTGAAGAAGAGTGAAGAGGCCCCGGCCGACAGCGCCGACGCCACGCTGCTGAAGGAGCCGGCCGAGGCCGCGCTCGCCGAAGCCCTGGCCGCGGCGACGCCGGGGGCCGACCAGGCCTTCGAGCGTGGCGACTACGCCGCCTCGCTGCAGGCCCTGGCGGTGCTGAAGGCGCCGGTGGACCGTTTCTTCGAAGACGTGATGGTCAACGCCGAAGACCCCGCGCTGCGCCGCAACCGCCTGGCGCTGCTGGGCCAGCTGCACCGCGCGATGAACCGCGTGGCCGACCTCTCGCGCCTGGCCAGCTGACATGCACACGGTGCCTCTGGTCATCCTCGGCCGCGACGGCGTGCTCAACGAGTTCCGTGAGGGGCACGTCACCGCGCCCGAGGAGTGGGTGCCTGTGCCCGGCGCGCTGGAGGCCGTGGCCCGGCTCAACCATGCCGGCTGGCATGTGGTGGTGGCCACCAACCAGAGCGGCATCGGCCGCGGCATGATCGACATGAGCGCCGTCAACGCGGTGCACGCGCGCATGCACCAGATGCTGCAGACCCAGGGCGGCCGCATCGATGCCGTCTTCTTCTGCCCGCACACGCCCGAAGACCAGTGTGACTGCCGCAAGCCCAAGCCCGGGCTGTTGCAGGACATCGGCCGGCGCTATGGCCTGGCGTTGCAGAACGTGCCCGTGGTGGGCGACACCCTGCGCGATCTGCAGGCCGCCAGCGCCGCCGGTTGCGAGCCGCACCTGGTGCTCAGCGGCCGCGCCAGTGGCCTGACCGGCGAAGCCCTGCAGCAGCTGCTGGACCAGGCGCCCGGGGCGCAGGTGCACGCGCACCTGGGCGCCTTCGTCGACGCCCTGCTCGCACGCAGCGAAACGGCCGACTCCACCGCCGGGGGGCTGGGCCGATGAAGCTGTTCTGGGCGCTGCGTTCCGCGCTGTTCATCCTGTGGATGACCGTCACCGTCGTGCCCTGGGCGGTGCTGATGCTGGGGCTGTCGATCTTCGTCCGCGGCACCCGGCTGTACTGGCCCACCATGCGCTGGTTGCGCATGGCGATCTGGGGTGCCCGCGTGATCTGCGGCGTCAACTACCGCGTGCACGGCATGCACCACCTGCCCACCGCAGCCGACGCCCATGGCGCGGTGGTGCTGGCGGCCAAGCACCAGAGCACCTGGGAGACCTTTGCCTTTCCCACGCTGATGCCGCACCCGCTGGCCTACGTGTTCAAGCGCGAGCTGCTCTACATCCCGTTCTTTGGCTGGGCGATGGGCCGGCTGGACATGATCCACATCGACCGCAGCAAGCGCGCCGAGGCCTGGAACAAGGTGGCGGCGCAGGGCAAGCGCCTGGCGGCAGAGGGCATCTGGGTCATTATGTTCCCCGAAGGCACGCGCACGCCGCGCGGCGGCCAAGGCGCCTACAAGAGCGGCGCCGCACGCCTGGCCATCGCCACCGGCGTGCCCATCGTGCCCATCGCCGCCAGCAGTGCCAAGTGCTGGCCGCGCAAGAGCTTCCTGCTGCGCCCGGGCACGGTGGACGTGAGCATCGGCGCGCCCATCAGCAGCGACGGCCGCCAGCCGGAAGAGCTGATGAAGGAAGTGGAGACCTGGATCGAGGCCGAGATGCGCCGCCTCGACCCCGAGGCCTATGCACCCGGGGCCGTGGCGCACGCCGCGGCGCCGCAACACGAAAGGGTCTGAACATGCGTGTGCTGAAGTGGATGGCGGGCGTCGTGCTGGTGCTGGCGGCCGTGCTGGTGGGCGGCGGCTGGTTGCTGGGTTCCGACTTCAAGGTCACGCGCAGCCTGCTCGTGAACGCACCGCCAGAGAAGATCTACCCGCTGGTGGCCGACCCGCGCGGCTGGAAGCAGTGGTCGGTGTGGAACCAGCGCGACCCGGCGATGGCCATCACCTACTCGGGCGCGCCTTCGGGCGTGGGCGCCGTGTGGGCATGGCGCAGCGCCACCGAAGGCGACGGCCGCATGAGCTTCACGCGCGCCGAGGCGCCCGGCCTGCTGGCCTACGACCTCTACTTCCCCGACTTCGGCACCACCTCGCGCGGCGAGCTGCGCCTGGTGCCCGAAGGCAGCGCCACGCGTGTGAGCTGGACCATGGAGGGCAACATGGGCCGCAACCCGTTGTTCGGCTGGATCGCGCTGTTTGCCGATGGCATGGTGGGCAAGGATTTCGAGGCCGGCCTGGCTGGCCTGAAAGCGGTGGCCGAGAAGTAGTCCGTCGCGGTGCTGCGACGGGTGGGCGCCCTAGAATCCGCGCCCATGCCGCAACGGCCCGCCACGCCCTCCCTGCAGCTGTCGCTGTTCGACGAGGTGTCGCCGTCTGCGCCTGCTTTCGCGGCGCACGCGAGCTCATCAGCGGCGCCACCGGTTGCCGCACCGGTCCCCGCCCCTGTGTGGACCATGCCGCCGGTTGCCGAAGCTGCCGCCACCGCGCCGGCCCTGCCTTTCCAGCACCCCCAGGCCCATCGCGAGATCGTGCTGGCCGGCCACCGCGTGGCCTATGCGCTGCGGCGTGCGCGCCGGCGCAGCATCGGTTTCGTGGTCGGCGCCGAAGGCCTGGCGGTGAGCGCACCACGCTGGGTGGGCCTGGGCGAGATCGAGGCTGCGCTGCGTGAGAAGGCAGCGTGGATCCTGCGCAAGCTGCACGAGCAGCGCGAGCGCGGCCGACGCCTGCAGGCCGCGCGTGTGGACTGGCGCGACGGCACCACGCTGCCCTTCCTGGGTGAGACCGTCATCGTCGTGCTGGACACCCGCACCACCGGCGCACAGCTGAAAGAGGCGCCCGAAACCCTGCCCGGTGTGCCGCGCCTCACGCTGCACCTGGGCCTGCCGCACACGGCCGAGCCGGCGCAGATCCGCGACGCCGTGCAGAGCTGGTTGCAGCGCCAGGCGCGGCGCATCTTCGAGGAGCGTTGCGCGCTCTTCGCGCAACGCCTGGGCGTGCGCATGAAACGTCTGAGCCTGAGCTCGGCCGCCACGCGCTGGGGCAGCGCCAGCGCCGACGGCAGCATCCGCCTGAACTGGCGCCTGGTGCACTTCGCGATGCCGGTGGTGGACTACGTGGTCGCCCACGAACTGGCCCACCTGCGAGAGATGAACCACAGCCCCGCCTTCTGGGAAGTGGTGCGTTCGGCCGTGCCCGATTTCGAGCAGGCGCGCGGCTCGCTGCGCCACGAGGTGCTGCCGGTCTTCGACTGAGCCGCGTTCACCCACCTTTGGGTGGATGTGCAAGGGCGGTGCGGCCTTGATACTGCGGGCCGTCTCAGTCATCACCAGGCAGTACACAGCAAGACCGGGCTGGGAGGCCCGGGCACCGCGGCAGGCAGGTTCAGACCTGGCCTGCCGCGCGTGTTTCAGGCCCCCGCGCTGGCGGCTGACTGGTGCGCCTCGCTGCGCCAGCGCTGCACGCCATGGGCGCCCCTCACCGGTCGCAGCCGGCCTTCTTCGGCCAGCAGGTGCAGGTGAGCGATGGCCTCGCCCATGGCGAAGGTGGTCTGGTGCAGGTCGAGCGGGCGCTTGAACAGCACCGGCAGCAGCTCGGCGGCGCTCAGCGCTGTCTCGGCGCAGGCCTGCAGCAGCTCGGCCAGGCGGTCTTCGTGGTGTTGCAGCAGCTGGTCGATGCGTGTGTGCAGGCCGGTGAAGGGCTGGCCGTGCGAAGGCAGCACCAGCGTCTGCGCCGGCAGCGCACGCATCGCGGCCACGCTGCGCAGGAAGAGCGGCAGCGGGTTGGCTTCGGGTTCGAGGTCGATGACGCTGACGTTGGTGGAGATGCGCGGCAGCACCATGTCGCCCGAGATCAGCACGCCGTGCTCGCCCAGGCCCGGCGCGTGCAGCGCGATGTGCTCGGGCGCGTGCCCGTAGCCGGCGATGCAGTGCCAGGCCTGGCCGCCGATCTGCAGCACCTGCCCGTCCATCAGCCGCCGGTAGCGGCGTGGCACCTGCGGCACCAGGCTCGCGTAGTAGCCGGCGCGGGCGCGCACGCCGGCCAGCGAGGCCTCGTCGCGCAGGCCGTGCAGCGCGAAGAAACGCGCGGCCTCTTCGCCGCCGAAGCCGGTGGTGCTGCTGCTGGCCACGCGCGCGGCGTTCCAGTCGGTGGCGCTGATCCACAACCGGCATTCATGGGCCCCCAGGCTTGCGGCTTCGCCGCTGCGCCACCCCCCGAGGGGGCTCGCGCCGCCTTGGGGCGGCCCGGCGGCGGCGCGCCCGTCCCCGCTCCAGCGTTCGCACAACCAATGCGCCAGCCCGATGTGGTCGGGGTGCATGTGCGTGACGATCAAGCGCAGCACCGGCAGGCCCTGCAGTTCTTCGGCGAACACGGCCTCCCAGTTCGCGCGCGTGGCGGCGTTGTCGATGCCGCAGTCCACCACCGTCCAGCCCTCGCGGCCGTCGATGCGGTCGCGCAGCAGCCACAGGTTGATGTGGTTCAGCGCAAACGGCAGGCCCATGCGCAGCCAGCGCACGCCAGGGGCCACTTCCAGCGTGCGGCCGGGGGCGGGCAGGGCGGTGCCCAGCGGGTACTGCAACTCGGCCTCCGCCGTCGGATGCAGGACGGCCTCGGGGCGGCCTGGGCGGGGCTCGGCCATGGTTCTATATTCGCGGCTGGGTTTACGTTTACGTCAACGTCAGTCTAACCATGCCCGCCTTGCCGTCTGCCCGCACCACCCGCACTGCCAGCCCGGCTGCCGAGAGCGCCGCCGCCCGCGGCAGCGCGCGGCAGTACACCATCACCGAGCTGGCGGCCGAGTTCGACATCACGGCCCGCGCCATCCGCTTCTACGAAGACATGGGCCTGCTCAGCCCGCAGCGCCGCGGCCGCAACCGTGTCTACACCCACCGCGATCGCACGCGGCTGAAGCTCACGCTGCGCGGCAAGCGCCTGGGCCTGAGCCTGCAGGAGATCAAGCAACTGGTCGACATGTACGACAGCCCCTCCGACACGCAGCAGCAGCTCACCGCCTTCATGGCCGTGCTGGCCGAGCACCGCCGGCAGCTCGAGCAGCAGCGCGAAGACCTGGAAGTGACGCTGGCCGAGATCGCCCAGCACGAGGCGCGGTGCCGCAGTCTGCTGGCCACAGCCACGGCGCCCGCGCGGGCCCGCACCGCCCCGCGGCGCAAGCCGGCGGTGGCTTGATGGAACCTCGCTCCATGCAGCAGCCCTCCGAGCCCAACCCGGTCGCGCCCCTTCCTGGCAGCCTGGCCGCACAGCTGGAAGACGGCCCGCTGCGCCGCGAACTCGGCATCGCGCCCGACCGCAAACCGGCCGAGCGCCCCCCCAGCCCGCACGACCGCCGCCTGCGCTTCACGGGCACCGGCAGCGCCTACTTCCGCGTCTGGGTGGTGCAGCTGCTGCTGACGCTGCTGACCCTGGGCGTGTATTCGGCCTGGGCCAAGGTGCGCAAGGCGCGCTGGTTCGCGCAGCACACCGAGCTCGACGGCGACCGTTTCGATTTCCACGGCCAGCCCTGGCGCATCCTGGCCGGGCGCGTGGTGGCGCTGGCGCTGCTGGCGGCGTGGACCTGGGCCTTCGACATCGCCACCTGGCTGGGCCTGGCGGTGCTGGGGCTGTTCTGCGTGCTGGGGCCGCTGCTCTTTGCCAGCGCGCAGCGCTTCAAGCTGGCCAACACCAGCTGGCGCGGACTGCACTTCGGTTTCGACGTGCCGCGGCGCCAGCTCTATGTGGTGTGCGTGCCGATGCTGCTGCTGTGGACAGCCGGCACGGTGGCCCAGGCCCTGGGGGCCGAGGGCTGGGGCCTGGTGGCCGCCGGCCTGCTGCCGGTGCTGGGCCTGCCCTGGGCGCATGCGCGCCTGAAGCAGATGCAGCACAGCCACGCCGAGTTCGGCGGCCAGCGTTTCCGCTACGACCCCAGCGCACCCGAGTTCTACGGCCTCTACGCCAAGGGCGTGGCCCTGGCGGTGGTGGGCGCCATCATCGCCGGCGTGCTGGCGGCGGTGTGGGCGGGCTACCAGACGGCCGCTGCCGCCGAGGCCGCCGGCGACGCCCTGAACGTGGAGCGACAGCAGCGCCAGGCCTTGCTCGGGCTGCTGGCCGGCGTGCTGGCCGCGCTGCTGATGTGGCTGATGGCCTGGCCCTGGTTCGCGGCCCGGCTGCAGCAGATCGTGTGGGGCCACACGCACTTCGGCCGGCTGCGTTTTCGCGGTGAGATGCGCGGCGGCGCGCTCTGGGGCCTGGTGCTGCGCCACATGCTGGGCGTGCTGCTCACCTGCGGCCTGTGGTGGCCTTTTGCCGCGGTGGCGATTGCGCGCTACCGCGTGCAGAGCCTCGTGGTGCTGAGCGACGAGCCGCTGGCCGAGATGCACGCCCCCGCCCCCGCCCCCCGCGAAGGCCGCGCGGCCGGTGACGGCGCGGCCGACTTCTTCGGTCTGGACATCGGATGGTGAACGACACGCTGCCCCTGCCGCACGACATGCCGGCCCCGGAACCCGCCGCGCCGATGCCTGCGGCCGGCGTGCCTGCGCGCGCCTTCGACGGCCGCAGCACACGCCCGCAGGCCGTGCTGCTGCGCTTCGAGGCGCCCACCCTGCTGGTGCTGGAGGCCTCAGACCCCAGCGCCCCCGCCCGCAGCTACCCCGCCGCACAACTGCGTGTGGGCGAGGCGATCGGCGCGGCGGCCTGCCCTGTGCGCCTGCCCGATGGCGGCACGCTGTGGGTGGACGACACCGCGCTCGCGCGGGCCCTGCGCCAGGCCGCCGGGGGCGTGGGGCCCGTGGCCCGGGCCATCGGCAGCTGGCCGGCGGTGCTGGTGGCCGTGCTGCTGCTGGTGGCCTTGCTGGGCTGGTTCAGCCATTCGGGCGCCGGCCAGATGGCGCGGGCCGCGCTGCCGCTGGTGCCCGAGCGTGTCGACCGCGAGATCGGCAACCGCGCCTGGGCCAGCATCGACGGCCAGTGGCTCAGGCCCTCGCGCCACACCGACCGTTGCCGTGCACTGGCCGAGCGTTTCGACCGCGCGGCCGTGGCCTTCGACGCCCGCAACCAGCTGCCCCTGGTGCTGTGCCGGCGCACGGCCGAGGGTGCGGGCTTCAATGCCTTTGCGCTGCCCAATGGCCAGATCGTGCTGCTGGATGGTCTGGTGGAAGCCCTCACCGACGACCAGCTCATGGTGGTGCTGGGCCACGAGCTCGCCCACGTGCGCGAACGCCATGGCATGCAGGCCCTGCTGCGCCAGATGGGCCTGCTCGCGGTGGCCGGCGTGGCGCTGGGCGACTTTTCCACCATTGCCGCCGCCAGCATGGCCGGCCTGCAGGGCCTGAGCTACAGCCGCGACGCCGAGCGTGAAGCCGACGCCGGGGCGCTGCGCTTCATGGCCAGCGCCGGCCTGCCGCCACGCCTGTGGGCCGAGGTGTGGCAGCGCTTCGCACAGGAAGAAGCACGCGGCGGCGGCGGCCTGCCGCCCTGGGCTTCGAGCCACCCGCCCACCGAAGAGCGCCAGCGCCTCGTCGCACCCGGCGCCAAGCCCTGAACCTTTTTCGAACGGAGACAAGACCCATGAACCTGCCCGGCCTGAACTTCCAGCTTGGTGAAGACATCGACGCGCTGCGCGACGCGGTGCGCGAGTTCGCGCAAGCCGAGATTGCCCCGCTGGCCGCCGAAACCGACCGCAACGACCAGTTCCCCATGCACCTGTGGCGCAAGATGGGCGAGCTGGGCGTGCTGGGCATCACCGTGGGCGAGGAGTACGGCGGCGCCAACATGGGCTACCTGGCGCACATGATTGCGATGGAGGAGATCAGCCGCGCCAGCGCCAGCATCGGCCTGAGCTATGGCGCGCACAGCAACCTGTGCGTGAACCAGCTCAAGCGCAACGGCACCGAGGCGCAGAAGCAGAAGTACCTGCCCAAGCTCATCAGCGGTGAACACGTGGGCGCACTGGCGATGAGCGAGCCCGGCGCCGGCTCCGACGTCATCAGCATGAAGCTCAAGGCCGAGAACAAGGGCGACCACTACCTGCTCAACGGCACGAAGATGTGGATCACCAACGGCCCGGATGCCGACACCATGGTGGTCTACGCCAAGACCGAGCCCGAGCTGGGCGCGCGCGGCGTCACGGCCTTCATCGTCGAGAAGGGCATGAAGGGTTTCAGCACGGCGCAGAAGCTCGACAAGCTGGGCATGCGCGGCAGCCACACGGGCGAGATGGTGTTCAACAACGTCGAGGTGCCGGCCGAGAACGTGCTGGGCCATGTCAACGGCGGCGCCAAGGTGCTGATGAGCGGGCTCGATTACGAACGCGCGGTGCTGGCCGCCGGCCCGATCGGCATCATGCAGGCGGTGATGGACAACGTGGTGCCCTACATCCACGACCGCAAGCAGTTCGGGCAATCCATCGGCGAGTTCCAGCTCATCCAGGGCAAGGTGGCCGACATGTACACCGTGCTGCAGGCCGGCCGCGCCTTCTGCTACACGGTGGGCAAGAACCTCGACCTGCTGGGTGCCGAACATGTCCGCCAGGTGCGCAAAGACTGCGCCAGCGTCATCCTCTGGTGCGCCGAGAAGGCGACGTGGATGGCCGGCGAGGGCATTCAGATCTTCGGCGGCAACGGCTACATCAACGAGTACCCGCTGGGCCGTCTGTGGCGCGATGCCAAGCTCTACGAGATCGGCGCCGGCACGAGCGAGATCCGCCGCATGCTGATCGGCCGCGAGCTCTTCGCCGAGACGATGTGAGGCCGCCTTGCCGCACCGTTTGCTGAACAACAACCGCAGCTGGGCCGACGCCACCAAGGCGCGCGACCCCGGTTTCTTCACGCGCCTGGCCCAGCAGCAGAACCCGCGCTACATGTGGATAGGCTGCGCCGACAGTCGCGTGCCGGCCAACGAGATCACGGGCCTGGACCCGGGTGAGGTCTTCGTGCACCGCAACGTGGCCAACGTGGTGGTGCACTCCGACCTGAACGCGCTGAGCACCATCCAGTTCGCGGTGGAGCACCTGAAGGTGGAGCACATCTTCGTGGTGGGCCACTACGGCTGCGCCGGCGTGCGCGCGGCGATGCACGGCATCCGCGTGGGCCTGGCCGACAACTGGCTGCGCCACGTGCAGGACGTGCGCCTGCGCCACCGCAAGCGCCTGGACCACCTGCCGCGCGAGCAGCAGGAAGACGTGCTGTGCGAGATGAACGTCATCGAGCAGGTGGGCAACGTGGCGCTGTCCACCGTGATGCAGGACGCCTGGGCGCGCGGCCAGCAGGTCAGCGTGCACGGCTGGGTCTACGGCCTGAAGGACGGCCTGTTGAAGGACCTGGGCGTGACGATGGAGCGGCCCGAGCAGGTGGTGGAGGTGTTCTCTGCGGCGCTCAAGCGCTACCCGCGCGGTGAGGCCGCAGGCGCTGCCGACGACGAAGACCTGAGCCCCGATACCCGCTTCGGGCCGGCCGGCCTGTAGGCCCTGCGCAAGGATCGCCGATGTTTCCGCACCGCCTCACCGACCAGCTGGCCTTCGACATCGCCCAGGCCCTGCTGGACGGCTTCAACCGCCACTACCGGCTCTTCCGCGAGACCACGGCGCTGGCGAAGAAGCGCTTCGAGCAGGCCGACTGGCACGGCCAGCAGCAGGCGCAGGCGCAGCGCATCGAGTTCTACGACCAGCGCGTGAACGAGGCCGTGGGCAAGCTGCGGCAGGCGTTCAACATCGACGCGCTGAGCATGGACACCTGGCAGCAGGCCAAGTTGCACTTCATCGGCCTGCTGACCGACCACCACCAGCCCGAGCTGGCCGAGACCTTCTTCAATTCGGTCACGTCCAAGCTGCTGCACCGCGCCTACTTCAACAACGACTTCATCTTCGTGCGCCCGGCCGTCAGCACCGAATACATCGAGGACGACGAGCCCGGCGCGCTGCCCACCTACCGCGCCTACTACCCGAACAAGGACAACCTGCGCGAGACCTGGGCGCGCATCGTCCACAACTTCCAGCTGCAGCGCGAGTTCGAGGATCTCGACCGCGATGTCGAGCACGTGGTGGAAGCCATGCTGGCCGAGCTGGGCGGCTTCCGCCCGCGTGCGAACTTCCAGATCCAGGTGCTGGCCAGCCTGTTCTACCGGAACAAGGGCGCCTACCTGGTGGGCAAGATCATCAACGGCTTCCAGGAGACGCCGCTGGCGCTGCCCATCCTGCACGGGCCCAGCGGCAAGCTGGTGATCGACGCCGCGCTCTTCGGCGAAGACGACCTGCTGATGATCTTCAGCTACGCGCGGGCCTACTTCATGGTGGACATGGAGATCCCGTCGGCCTACGTGCAGTTCCTGCGCGGTCTGATGCCGCGCAAGCCGCGCGCCGAGCTCTACAACGCCATCGGCCTGCAGAAGCACGGCAAGAACCTCTTCTACCGGGATTTCCTCGCGCACCAGCGGCACAGCAGCGACAAGTTCCGCATCGCGCCCGGCATCAAGGGCATGGTGATGCTGGTCTTCGACCTGCCGAGCTTCCCGTATGTGTTCAAGGTCATCAAGGACTTCTACCCGCCGCAGAAGGACACCACGCGCGAGCTCATCAAGGGCAAGTACCTTCTCGTGAAGCAGCACGACCGTGTCGGCCGCATGGCCGACACGCTGGAGTACAGCAACGTCGCCTTCCCGCGCCACCGCTTCGAGGAAGAGCTGGTGGCCGAGCTGCGCCACTTCTGCCCCAGCCTGCTGGAGGAAGACGGCGACCAGCTCGTCATCAAGCACGTCTACATCGAGCGCCGCATGATCCCGCTGAACATCTACCTGCAGGAGGCCGCGCCCGAGCAGGTGGCCGATGCGGTGGTGGAGTACGGCAACGCCATCAAGGACCTGGTGGCTGCGAACATCTTCCCGGGCGACATGCTGTGGAAGAACTTCGGCGTCACGCGCCACGGCAAGGTGGTGTTCTACGACTACGACGAGATCGAGTACCTCACCGACTGCAACTTCCGCCGCGTGCCCGCGCCGCGCAACGAAGAAGAAGAGATGAGCGGCGAGGTCTGGTACACCGTAGGCCCGAAGGACGTGTTCCCCGAGACCTTCGGCCCCTTCCTGCTGGGCAACACGGCGGTGCGCGAGGTCTTCATGGCCCACCACGCCGACCTGCTGGACGCCGCCTTCTGGCAGGGCTGCAAAGAGCGCATCCAGCAAGGCCACGTGCACGACGTCTTTCCCTACGAACCCGCCAAACGTTTCACCGCCGGCCGCGCCTGAAGCGCGCCGCTGGCTTCATCGCAAGGAGAACCCCATGTCCGACCCCATCGTCATCGTTTCTGCCGCACGCACGCCCATCGGCGGCTTGCTGGGTGATTTCGCCGGCCTCGCCGCCTGGGAACTGGGCGGTGTGGCCATCAAGGCCGCCGTCGAACGTGCCGGCGTGCCCGGCGATGCGGTGGATGAAGTGCTGATGGGCAACTGCTTGATGGCCGGCCAGGGCCAGGCCCCGGCGCGCCAGGCGGCGCTGAAGGCCGGCCTGCCGCAGAGCGCGGGCGCGGTGACGCTTTCCAAGATGTGCGGCAGCGGCATGCGCGCCATGATGTTTGGTCACGACATGCTGGCCGCGGGCAGCGCGCAGGTGGTGGTGGCCGGCGGCATGGAGAGCATGACCAATGCGCCGCACCTGATGTTCGCGCGCAAGGGCGTGAAGTACGGCGCCGCGCAGATGTTCGACCACATGGCCATGGACGGCCTGGAAGACGCCTACGAGCGCGGCAAGGCCATGGGCGTGTTCGCCGAACAGTGCGTGGCCAAGTACGGCTTCACGCGCGAGGCGCAAGACGCCTACGCCATCGCTTCCACGCAGCGCGCCAAGCTGGCCAACGAAGACGGCAGCTTCGACTGGGAGATTGCGCCTGTCACGCTCAGCGGCCGCGGCGGCGATGTCGTGGTCAAGGCCGACGAGCAGCCGGCCAAGGCCAAGGTCGACAAGATCCCGGGCCTGAAGCCCGCGTTCAAGAAGGACGGCACCATCACCGCCGCCAACGCCAGCAGCATCAGCGATGGCGCCGCAGCCCTGGTGCTGATGCGCGAGAGCACGGCGCGCGCGCGCGGCCTGCAGCCCATCGCGCGCATCGCCGCGCACGCCGTGCATGCGCAGGCCCCCGAGTGGTTCAGCACCGCGCCGGCCGGCGCCATCGAGAAGGCCTTGAAGAAGGCGGGCTGGGACGCCAAGAGCGTGAACCTCTGGGAGGTGAACGAAGCCTTCGCCGCCGTCACCATGGCCGCGATGGCCGAGTTCCAGCTGCCGCACGAGATCGTCAACGTGCACGGCGGCGCCTGTGCGCTGGGCCACCCCATCGGCGCCAGCGGCGCGCGCATCGTCGTCACGCTGCTGGGCGCGCTGAAGAAGCGGGGGCTGAAGCGCGGCGTGGCGGCCTTGTGCATCGGTGGTGGCGAGGCCACCGCGATGGCGGTCGAGATGTGCTGATGGCAGGCCAGGGTCTGCTCCCCGGCCCGGCCGAGCTGGCAGTGTTCGCCGGCGCCGTGTTCGTCCTCAACGCGACGCCGGGCGTGGATTTCCTGCTCACCGTCAGCCGCACGCTGCAGGGTGGCGTGCGCGCGGGCGTGGCCGCGGCCAGCGGCATCGCGGCCGGTTGCGTGGTGCACGCGCTGGCCGCGGCCTTCGGCCTGGCGGCGCTGCTGGCACTGCACCCGCAGGCTTTGCAGCTCATCCAGTGGGTGGGCGCGGCCTACCTGGTGTGGCTGGGCCTGGGGATGTTGCGCCAGGCCTGGCGGGGCGGTGCCGCGTCCCCGCCGACTGCCGCTGCCGTGGCGCCGCGCAGCCTGAGCGCCGACTTCCGTGCCGGGCTCTTGACCAACATGCTCAACCCCAAGGTGGCGCTGTTTTTCCTGGCCTTCCTGCCGCAGTTCGTGCCGGCCGGCGCGTGGTCGGCCACGGCGTCTTTCCTGCTGCTCGGCGCGTGGTTCGTGGTGCAGGGGCTGCTGTTCCTGCTGGTGCTGGTGGCCGTGTGTGCCCGGCTGCGGCGCTTGCAGGCGCGGCCGGCGGTGGCGCGCGGGCTGCAGACGCTGGGCGGGCTGCTCTTCGTGGCGCTGGCGCTGCGCCTGCTGCGTGAGCGGCCCCTGGGTGTTTGATCGAAAGGGAACAGCGATGCAGGTGCTGGTGATCGGGGCCTCGCGCGGGCTGGGGCTGGAGTTCGTGGCGCAGTACCGCGCCGCGGGTGCGGCCGTCACGGCCACGGCGCGGTCTGAAGACGGCCTGGTGCGTTTGCGCGCGCTGGGCGCCACCGCGTTGCCGCTGGATGTGGCCGACACGGCCAGCGCCGCCGGCCTGGCCTGGCAGGTGGACGGCGCGGCCTTCGACGTGGTGGTGATCAACGCCGGTGTCTACGGGCCGCGTACGCAGGGCCTGCAGACGCCCACCGAAGCCGAGTTCGACGCCGTGATGCACACCAACGTGCTCGGCCCCATGCGTCTCTTGCCGCAGGTGGCGGAGGCGCTGGCCGCACCTGAGCGTGCATCGGGCGGGCTGCCGCGCATCGCCGTGCTGTCTTCGCGCATGGGCTCCATCGGCCTGCGCGCCAACGCGAGCGGCTGGCTCTACCGCGCCAGCAAGGCGGCACTGAACTCGGTGATGAAGGACGCCGCGCTCACGCTGCAGGGCCGCGCGCTGTGCCTGGCGCTGCACCCGGGCTGGGTGCGCACCGACATGGGCGGCGCAGAGGCCGACATCGACGCCGCCACCAGCGTGGCCGGCATGCGCCAGACCATCGCCAGCCTCGGCCCCGAAGGCCACGGCGGCTTCTTCAACTTCGACGGCACGCCGCTGGCGTGGTGAAACGCATGCATTCCTTGCTGACCCGATGCCTGGCTGCGGCGCTGCTGGGCGCAGCCGTGGCCGGCCCCACCGCGGCGCTGGCCCAAACCGCCACCCAAAGTGCGACGCCGACGGGCGAGCGCGAAGGCTTCTACCGTTTCCCGACATTGCGCGGGCAGACGATCGTCTTCACCGCCGACAGCGACCTCTGGCGCGTGGGCCTGCAGGGCGGCCGCGCCGAGCGCATCACCACCCACCCCGAACTGGAAGCGCGCGCCGCGCTCTCGCCCGACGGCCGCACGCTGGCCTTCGTGGGCGCCTACGAAGGCGTGGCCGAGGTCTACACGCTGCCGCTGGCCGGCGGCGTGCCGCAACGCCTGACCTGGCAGGGCCAGAACCCGCGCGTCTGGGGGCACACGCCGGCCGGCGAGGTGCTGGTGACGGCGCCCGCGCAGCGCGGCGAGCCGGTGACGCAGCTCTACGCCATCGACCCGCGCACGCAGGCGCAGCGGGTGCTGCCCGTGGGCCAGGCCAGCGACGGCGCGCTCAGCGCCGACGGCCACATCCTCTACTTCACGCGGCTGGGTCTGCTCAGCGACAACGTGCGCGCCTACCGCGGCGGCGGCATGGCGCAGCTGTGGCGGCTGGACCTGCGCGGCCAGGCCGAGGCGCAGCCGCTGTTGCCGGTGCCTGCAGCGGGCGCCCGCCCGGCCGGCAACGACCAGCGCCCCATGCCCTACCGCGGCAGCCTGGGCGAGCGCATCGCCTTCCTCAGCGACCGTGACGGGCAGTTCAACCTCTACAGCGTCAACGCGCAGGGCGGTGACCTGCAGCAGCACACGCGCCACCGCGGCTGGGACATCCGCCACGCCAGCATCGACGGCACGCGCGTGGTCTACGCGCTCGGCGCCGACCTGCGCCTCGTGGACCTGGAAACGGGGCAAGACCAGCGCCTGGCCATCACGCTGGGCGGCGACGCCGATGCGCTGCGCGCGCGCTGGGTGCAGCGGCCTCAGGGCTTCTTCGACGGCGCGCGGGTGTCGCCCGACGGCCAGCGCGCGCTGCTAAACGTGCGCGGCCGCCTCGCCACGCAAGGCACGGGCACGCTGCGCCGCGCGGAGTTGCCGGTGCCGGCCGACGCGCGCTGCCGCGATGGCGTGTTCGGGCACGACGGGCGCCATGTGTACGCGCTGTGCGACATCGCGCCCGCGCCCGTGGCCGCGGGTGCGCCGCCGGCCGAACTGGAGGTGTGGCGCTTCAACGCCGATGGCAGCGGCGCGCCGCTGCAGATCACGCGCGGGGCCACGATGCGGCGGCTGGCGATCTTTCCCTCGCCCGATGGCCGCTGGCTGGCGCACACCGACAAGAACGGCAAGTTGTCGCTCACGGCCTTGACCCCCAACGGGCCCGGCGCCACCCGCGCCGTGGAACTGCCGGGGGCTGCGCGCAATGCGCCGGCCCAGCTGGTGTGGGCACCTGACAGCCAGAGCTTCGTGTTCACGCGCGGCGGCGCCGATGCCAACCGCGGGCGGCTCTTCCTGCACCACGTGGCGCAGGCTCGCACGGTGGCGCTGACGAGCGACCGCTACAGCAGCAGCGCCCCGGCCTTCACACCCGATGGGCGCTGGCTCTATTTCCTCTCCGACCGGCATTTCGCCTCGCTGAACGCCGGCCCCTGGGGCGACCGCAACCTGGGCCCCTACTTCGACCGCCGCAGCAAGATCTACGCGCTGGCGCTGCAGGCCAGCGGGCCGCGTTTCCCCTTCCAGCCGCGCGACGAGTTGCAGGCAGAAGGCGAGGCGTCGGCAGCCCCTGCGCCGGCGGCTGCCGCCGCTTCGGCCGCCGGCACTGCACCGGCCCGCACTGGCGGCGCTGCAGGCGCTGCGCGTTCGGCCGCCGTGGCGCCGCTGGAACTCGAAGGCCTGGCGCAGCGCCTGCACGAGGTGCCGCTGCCCCCGGGCAACTACACACGCCTGCACACCGACGGCCGGCGTTTGTATTTCCTGGAGGCCGATTCCACGGTGGAACGCCGCACCAGCCTGCGCACGCTGGCCATCGAGAACACCGGCCCGCAGCCCGAACTGTTTGCCGCCGATGTCAACGACTACGAGCTGAGCGGCGACGCCAAGCGCCTGTTGCTGGTGCGCCGCGCGGCCAGCCCGCAGCAGGCGGCCGACATCCAGCTGATGGACGCCGCCGCCAAGCCGCCCACCGAGCCGGCCGTGCTGGCGCGCACGCAGGTGCGCTGGGCCGACTGGCAGATCCAGACCGAGCCCGCCGCCGAATGGCGGCAGCTCTTCGACGACGCCTGGCGCCTGCACCGCGACCACTTCTACGACGCCAAGATGCACGGCACCGACTGGCCCGCCGTGCGCCGCAAGTACGCCGCCTTGCTGCCGCGTGTGGGCGAGCGCCGTGAACTCGCCGAGCTGATGGCGCAGATGGTGGCCGAGGTGGGCGCGCTGCACAGCCAGGTGGCCGCCGGCGACGTGCGCCGCGGACCCGACGACATCGCTGCGGCCGGTCTGGGTGCGCGCTTCAGCAAGGTGGCGCAGGGCTTCCGCGTCGAGCAGCTTTTCCGCAGCGACCCCGAGCTGCCCACCGAAGCCGGCCCGCTGGTGCAAGCTGGCGTGAAGGTGGGCGAGATCATCACCACGCTCAACGGCCGCTCGCTGGCTGGCGTGGCGGCGCTGCCGGAGCTGCTGCGCGGCCAGGTGGGCCGCCAGGTGCTGCTGACCGTGAAGCCCGAAGTTGCCAGTGGTAGCGCGGGCGCCGAGCGCCGCGTGGTGGTGCTGCCCATCAACGCCGAACGCGAAGCCGCGCTGCGCGAGGGCGACTGGGAGCACGGCCGCCTGCAGCGCGCGGCCGAGCGCAGCCAGGGCCGCGTGGGCTACCTGCGCCTGCGGGCCATGGGCCGCGGCGACATGGCCACTTTCGCGCGCGAGTTCTACGCCCAGCTCGACCGCGAGGCGCTCATCATCGACGTGCGCAACAACAACGGCGGCAACATCGACAGCTGGGTGCTCACGCAGCTGCTGCGCCGCGCCTGGGCCTGGTGGCAGCCGCGTTCGCCGGAGGGCGCCGAGACCTACTCGAACATGCAGCAGGCCTACCGCGGGCGCATTGCGGTGCTGATCGACGCCGACACCTACTCCGACGGCGAGACCTTCGCCGAAGGCTTCAAGCGCCTGCAGCTGGGCACGCTGATCGGCCGCCGCACCGCCGGCGCGGGCATCTGGCTGAGCGACGGCAACCGCCTGCTCGACCGCGGCATCATGCGCGCCGCCGAGACCGGCCAGTACGCGCTGGACGGGGGCTGGTTGATCGAAGGCCGCGGCGTCACGCCCGACATCGATGTCGACAACCCGCCGCGCGCCACCCACGAAGGCGGCGACGCCCAACTCGACGCCGCCGTCAACCACCTGCTGCGCCAGCTGGCCGAGCAGCCGCTGCCGCGCCCGGTGGCGCCGCCGCACCAGCGGCCTTGAACCCCTTGAACCCGACGCCCGAAAGAGCCCACCATGCAGTTGAGTGAAGACCACCGCGCCGTGCAAGACGCCGTGCGCCAGTTCGTGCAGGCCGAAGTGGCCCCGCACGCCGCCGCCTGGGACAAGGGCCACACCTTCCCGGCCGCGGCGTTGAAGGGCCTGGCCGCCCTCGGCTGCTACGGCGTGGCCGTGCCCGCCGAATGGGACGGCGCGGGGCTCGATTACCTGGCGCTGGCGCTCATCCTGGAAGAAGTCGCCGCCGGCGACGGCGCCACCAGCACCATCGTCAGCGTCAACAACTGCCCCGTGTGCAGCATCCTGATGGCCTACGCCAACGCGGCGCAGAAAGAGCGCTGGCTCAAGCCGCTGGCGCGTGGCGAGATGCTCGGCGCCTTCTGCCTCACCGAGCCCCACGTGGGCAGCGAAGCTGGCGGCCTGAAGACCACCGCGGTGAAGGACGGCGACCACTACGTGCTCAATGGCGTGAAGCAGTTCATCACCAGCGGCAAGAACGGCGATGTGGCCATCGTGATGGCGGTGACGGACAAGGCCGCGGGCAAGAAGGGCATCAGCGCCTTCATCGTGCCTACCAGCACGCCGGGCTACACCGTGGCGCGCGTGGAAGACAAGCTCGGCCAGCACGCCAGCGACACGGCGCAGATCAACTTCGAGAACTGCCGCGTGCCGGCCGAGAACCTGCTGGGCGAAGAAGGCATGGGCCTGAAGATCGCGCTCAGCGGGCTGGAAGGCGGGCGCATCGGCATCGCCAGCCAGGCCCTGGGCATGGCGCGCGCGGCCTTCGAGGCGGCGCTGCGCTACAGCAAAGACCGCACGAGCTTCGGCCAGCCCATCTTCCAGCACCAGGCGGTGCAGTTCAAGCTGGCCGACATGGCCACGCAGATCGAGGTGGCGCGGCAGATGATCTGGCACGCCGCCGCGCTGAAGGACGCCGGCCAGCCTTGCCTGAAGGAAGCCGCCATGGCCAAGCTCTTCGCCAGCGAGATGGCCGAGCGCGTGTGCAGCGACGCCATCCAGGTGCACGGCGGCTATGGTTACGTGAGCGACTTCCCGGTGGAGCGCATCTACCGCGACGTGCGCGTCTGCCAGATCTACGAGGGCACGAGCGAGGTGCAGAAGATATTGATCGGCAGGGCGCTGGCCTGACTCCCCCCACGGGGGTGGGATACCTTGGTGTCATTCTCCTGAAGGACAGGCTGCGGCCCAATGCCTCCATCGACAACAGGAGGCTCCCGATGCAAACCCACACCCCCTTCAGCACCCCCGCCAACCACAGCTTCGCTGGCGCCTACAACGGCAGTGCCGCCGCCCCGCAGCCCGCCCGCTCGCAGCGCCTGGCGGCCCTGGGCCAGTGCCTGATGCAGCGCCTGGAAACCCCGCTGATCGTGGCCGATGCCGACGGTGCCGTGCTCGAAGCCAACCCCGCCGCCACGCGCCGCATCGAGCGCCGCGACGGCCTGTGGCTCGACGCCGGCGGCCGCCTGGCGCTGCGCCAGGCCGGCCGCTGGGTGCCGCTGTCGCGCTGGCACGCCCAGGTGGTCGCCAGCGGCGAGATGGTGCTGCCGCTGGAAGCCGAGGGCAACGCGCCGATGCAGATCACGCTGCGCGCCATGCCCGCTGGCGAAGGCACCGGCCAGACCGGTGGCTGGCTGCTGGCCACCATCGAGCAGGTGCAACTCACGCGCACCGACGCCATGCGCCGCCGCTTCCGCTTCACGCACACCCAGGCGCGCCTGGCCGAGATGCTCTGCGAAGGCATGCGCCCCACCTGCGCTGCCGAGAAGCTGGGCGTGAAGATCAGCACCGTGCGCACGCACGTGGGCCAGATGTACGAGAAGACCGGTACCAACAGCCAGGCCGCGCTGGTGGCGCTGCTGCACGCGGTGTGATGCCTGCGGGGCCTGCCGGCCCCGAGGTGAAGGCCCCGGCTCGGGGCAGGGCGGCTACATTCCGCCCCGATGACCGAAGAAGAAGCCCGCCAGGTGCTGCTGCTGCAGGCGCTGGAGACCGCGCCCACGCCCCCGGGGCAGCGGCCAGTCTGGGGCGCTGACGACAGCGCCTGGGCGACGCGCCAGGCGCTGGCGGCGGTGGGCGAGGGCGCGGCACCCGCGGCCTTCGTGAAGGCGCGTGCCGAGATGGCGCTGCAACGCCTGCTGCCGCGTGATGCCGCCCTGCAGCGCTGGCTGGCGCGCCGCGGCTGGCACCCGGCCTGGGTGCTGCTGGCGCTGGTGCTCGGTGCCGCAGCGGGCCTCTTGGCCGACCAACTCGGCGCGCCCCAGCGCGTGAACCTGCTGGCCCCCGCCGTGTGGGCGGTGGTGGCCTGGAACCTGGCGGTCTACCTCGTCTTGCTGCTGCCGCTGCCCCACTGGCCAGGCGGTGGGCTGCGCGCGGCATTGGCGCAACTGGGACTGCGGGTGCCCGGTGGTGATGGCGCCACGGCCCGCGCCGGTGCCTTGTGGGCCGAACACGCCGCGCCGCTGATGCGCCACCGCGCCGCGCTCGTGCTGCACAGCGGTGCCGCCGCGCTGGCGGCCGGCCTGGTGGCCGGGCTCTATCTGCGCGGCCTGGTGCTCGACTACCGCGCGGGCTGGCAGAGCACCTTTCTCGACGCCACGGCCGTGCAGCAGGCCCTGGGCTGGCTGCTGGCGCCGGCCAGCGCGCTGACGGGCATTGCCGTGCCCGAAGTGGCACCGCTGCAGCTGGCGCCCGGGGCCGACGCCGCAGCCAGCGCCGCACCGTGGATCCACCTCTATGCCGCCACGCTGGGCCTGGCCGTGGTGCTGCCGCGTACGCTTCTCGCGCTGTGGGCCGCGCGCCGCGCCAGCGCGCAGGCGCGGCGGTTCCCGCTGAAGCTGGACACGCCTTACTTCGAAGCCCTGCACCCGCTGATGCGCCCGGGCCGGCCGCACGTGCTGCGGCTGCTGTGGGTGGCGGCACCCGCCGATCTGCCGGCGCCCGCGCTCTTCGGCGTGCCCTGGGCGCCTGCACCGGCGGCCGGCGAGCCCTTCACCGTGCTGCGCGGCGAGCTGGGCGACGAATTGCAGCTGCTGTGCGCGCCGCCGGGCCTGGAAGCCGCCGCGGAGGCGCCTGCGGCCGGCGGCACGCCCTGGTGGGCCACGGTGGCACAGGTCTTCGGCTTTGCAGGTGGCCGCGCCGCGGCCGACCCCTTGCCGGCGCTGCGCGAGCAGGTGGCCGCCGTGCTGCTGCACACGCGCGCTGGCGCACAACGCCCGGCGTGGCTGGCGCGCCTGGGCCGGCCCGTGGTGGTGCTGCTGGAAGACAGTGCGGAGCCTGACGCCACCGCCCCCACCACGCTACCCGCCAGGCAGCGCGCCGACGGATGGCTGCCCGAGGGCCGCCTTCTGCAAGCCCTGGCGGCGGCGCTGGACGACGACCTGCGCCTGCAGCGCCTGACCGCCAGCTGGCAGGCGGCGCAGGCCGCGCGTTTCGACGCCCTCGTGGCCGAGCTGGCCGACACCCTGGCCGAAGTGGCCACCACCCACGAGGCCCTGGCCGACGAAGGCAGCCTGCTCTCACGCGGTGGCGAGGCCGAGGCCGCGCGCACGCGGCTGGAGCAGCGGCTGGACACCAGCCTGCAAGGCCACCTGCAGCGCCTGCAGGTGCTGCTGTGGGGTGCCGCCGAGAGCGCGGTGCTCGCCGGCGGCGAGGGCGCGGCCCTGCGGTCGGCCACGGGCGAAGGCACGGCCTTGCGCGCCCGCGTTGGCGAAGGCCGCGCGGCCCTGGTGGGCGGCGCGCTCAGCGGCGCGCTGGTGGGGCTGAAGGCCGACCTGCTCAGCGGCGGACTCACCCTGGGCGCGGGCGCGGTGGCCGGCGGTTTGCTCGGGGCCCTGGGCGCGGCCGGCGCGGCGCGCGGGCTGAACCTGGTGCGCGGCACCGACCGCAGTTTCGTGGCCTGGGACGAAGCCGCGCTGACCCGTTTCACCGAAACCCTGCTGCAGCGCGCGCTGGGGGCCGCCCACGGCCTCGCGCCCGAAGAAGCCGCGCAGCGCCTGGCCCCGGCGCTGGCCGCGCGCCAGGGCCAGCTGGCCACGCTGTGGCGCGCGCGGCGCAAGACCTGCGCCAACCCGGGCGAGGCCGCCGCGCTCGCGCTCAGCCTGCAGGCGCCGCTGGCCGACACCCTGGTGCAGGCCCTGGGCGGCCCCGGGCGCCACGCCTGAAGCTCTAGACTGCCTGCCATGAAGATCCTGATCCTCGGTGCCGGCCGCGTCGGTGAAAGCGTGGCCGAGAGCCTGGTCAGCGAGCGCAACGACATCACCGTCATCGACACCGACCCGGTGCGCCTGCGTTTCCTGCAAGACCGGCTGGACCTGCGCGGCGTGGTGGGCAACGGCATCCAGCCCAGCGTGCTGCAGGACGCCGGCGTGCAGGACACCGACATGCTCATCGCCTGCGCGCCGCAGGACGAGACCAACCTCGTCGCGTGCAAGGTGGCCAAGGAGATGTTCAATGTCCCGACCACCATCGCCCGCGTGCGCAGCCCCGAGTTCCAGGACGACAGCCCGCTGCTGGGCAAGAACGGCTTCGGCGTCGACAAGGTCATCTGCCCCGAGCAGAGCGTCACTGCCTACATCCGCAAGCTCATCGAATACCCCGAGGCGCTGCAGGTGCTGGAGTTCGCGCACGGCCTGGTGAGCCTGATCGCGGTGCGTGCGGTGGCCGGCGGACCGCTGGTGCGCCACAGGCTGGAGGAAATCCCGCAGCTGGTGCCGGGCACGCCCATGCGCATCATGGCCATCTACCGGCAGGACACCGTGCTGCCAGACCTGGACGGGCGCACGCAGATCGAGCCCGGCGACGAGGTCTTCGTGCTCGCCGCCACCGAACACATCCGCACCGTGCTGGGCGCGCTGCGCACGCGCGACCAGCCCGTCAAGCGCGTGATGGTGGCCGGCGGCGGCAAGGTGGGGCTGCGCCTGGCGCGCGAGATCCACGGGGATTACCAGCTCAAGATCATCGAGCCGCTCAAACCGCGCTGTGACTACCTGGCCACCGAGCTGCCCGCCGGCGTGCTGGTGCTCCACGGCGACAGCACCGACGAAGACCTGCTCGGCGACGAGAACGTCGACCAGATGGACCTCTTCCTCGCGCTGACCAGCGACGACGAGGACAACATCATGAGCTGCCTGCTCGCCAAGCGCCTGGGCGCGCGGCGCGTGCTGGCCGTCATCAACCGCCGCGCCTACGCCGATCTGGTGCAGGGCACCACCATCGACATCGCCATCAGCCCCAGCCACACCGTGCTGGGCGAACTGCTGGCCTATGTGCGGCGGGGCGATGTGGAAGCCGTGCACAGCCTGCGCCGCGGCGCGGCCGAGGCGCTGGAGGCCATCGTGCGCGGCGACCGCAAGACCTGCCGCTTCGCCGGCCGGCGCATCGACGAGGTGGGCCTGCCCAAGGGCGCGACGGTGGGGGCCATCGTGCGCGGCCTGCACCGGCCCGACGGCAGCGAAGCCGGCGAAGACGCCAAGCCCGAAGTCATCATCGCCCACCACGACACCGTGGTGCAGCCCAACGACCACGTCATCGTCTTCGTGCCGCGCAAGCGCATGGTGCGCGAGGTCGAGAAGCTCTTCCAGGTCAGCGCCACCTTCCTGTTCTGAACATGGGTTTCCTGCCTGTCGTCGCGCTGGTCGGGCGCATGGTGCTGCTGTTCGCGCTGCTGCTGCTGGTGCCGCTGGCCTTTGCGCTGCTGGGCGACGACGATGCCAAGCCGGCCTTCGTCACCGCCGCCACCGCCACCGCCGTCTGCGGGCTGCTGCTGAGCCTGGTGACGCGCCGCTTCCGGCGCGAACTGCAGCCGCGCGACGGCTTCCTGCTGGTGGGCATGACCTGGGCCGTGCTGCCGCTGTTCGGCGCCCTGCCGCTGTGGCTGGCGGTGCCCGGCCTCAGCATGACCGACGCCTACTTCGAGGCCACCTCGGCCTTCACCGCCACGGGCGCCACGGCGCTCAGCGGGCTGGACAAGCTGCCGCTGTCGGTGAACGTGTGGCGCTGCTTCATGACCTGGGTGGGCGGCCTGGGCATCATCGTGCTGGCGGTGGCCATCCTGCCGATGCTGGGCGTGGGCGGCAGCCAGCTTTTCAAGGCCGAGGTGGCCGGCCCGATGAAGGACCAGAAGCTCACGCCGCGCATCGCCGACACCGCGCGCGTGATCTGGGTGGCCTACCTGGCGATGAGCGTGGCCTGCTTCTTCGCCTTCGCGGCCGCCGGCATGGGCTGGGCCGACGCCTTCATGCACATGTGCAGCACCGTCAGCCTGGGCGGCTTCTCGTCCTACGACGCGAGCTTCGGGCATTTCGATTCGCCGCTGATCGAGGCCATCGCGATGGTCTTCATGGTGCTGGCGGGCGTGAACCTGCTGCTGTACTTCGCGGTGTGGCGGGCACGCTCGCTTCGCGGCCTGTGGCGCAACACCGAGGTGCGCGCCTTCTACATGGTGCTGCTGGCAGGCACGGGCGTGGTGGCTGCCTACCTGCTGTGGCGAGGCGAGTACAACGAGCCGCTGGTGGCGCTGCGGCACAGCGCCTTCCACGTCGTCTCGGTGGCCACCACCGGCGGTTTCGCGACGCAGGACTACGGGCAGTGGCCGCTGTTCGCACCGCTGCTGATGCTGCTGCTGGGCTGCTTCGCCACCTGCGCCGGCAGCACCGGCGGCGGCATCAAGATGGTGCGCATGCTGCTGATGCTGAAGCAGGCCCGGCGCGAGCTCGTGCGCATCGTGCACCCCAACGTGGTCAACCCGGTGGTGCTCAACGGCCAGGCCATCAGCGACCGCGTGATGCAGAGCGTGATCGCCTACATGATGATCTACGGCGCCATCCTGGTCGGCTTCACGATGCTGCTGGTGTTCACGGGGCTGGACGTCGTCACCGCCTTCACCGCCGTCATCGCCTGCGCCAACAACATCGGCCCCGGCCTCGGCGAAGTGGGGCCGGCCAACAACTTCGGCGGGCTGAGCGATTTCCAGACCTGGGTCTGCACCTTCGCGATGATGCTGGGGCGGCTGGAGCTGCTCAGCGTGCTGGTGCTGTTCACCCCGGCGTTCTGGCGGCGCTGAGGGCCTCAGGTTTTGGGCAGGTAGAGGCGGTCGGTGTAGGTGGCCAGCCACTGCGGCCTGAAGGCGACGAAGACGGCCACCAGCATGCCGGTGATGAAGGCGTCGCCGAAGGCCGCCAGCACCCGCGCCAGCACCACGTCTTCCACCGCCAGGGTGGGCGGCACGCCCTGCACCCAGGCCGAGAGGGCGCCGGCCGCGCCCACGGCCAGGGCCGTGGCAAGGAAGCCGCGGCCCAGGATGTAGATGAACAGGTGCTTGGGCAGCCAGCGCCGCAAGGCCGCGCCCAGAGCGAGTGCCAGCGTCATCGGCACCAGGCCCAGCCACACCAGGCGTTGCAGCGCATCGGCCGCGCTGGCGTCGGCCAGGCCCATCACGGCCCCGGCCACGGGCAGCAGCATCAGCACCGCCATGGGCCAGCCCAGCATCAGCAGCAGCAGGCACGTGCCGGCCAGCGGCTGCATCACGGGCTGGGCCGAGAGCAGGTCCACGCTCCACAGCACCGGCAGCAGCACCCACCAGGCCAGCGCCGGCCAGGGCGGCGCGGCCGGCAGGGCGCGCCATGGGCGCAGCGCCAGTGCCAGCACCACCGCCAGCAAGGCCAGACCCAGATGCACCCATGGCAGCAGCCCCATCGCCCCATGCTAGCCGCCGACCCTAGAATGTTCTTTGATTGACGTTAACGTCAATGCACCGCGTGCCTACCCGGCGCGCGCTTGCATGCCGGCCCACCGCAGGCCGCCCCCCGAGCAGGAGACCCGATGCCCGTCCTCACGTCCCAGCTGAACCCGCGTTCCGAGGCCTTCAAGGCCAGCGCGGGCTGGATGCAGCAGTTGCTGGCCGACCTGAACGCCAAGCTGGCGCAGGTGGCCCAGGGCGGCGGCGAGGCGGCGCGGGCCAAGCACACCGCGCGCGGCAAGCTGCTGCCGCGCGAGCGCGTGGAGATGCTGCTCGACCCCGACACGCCCTTCCTCGAGCTGGCACCGCTGGCGGCGCTGAACCTCTACGACAACGCCGCGCCTGGCGCCGGGCTCATTGCCGGCATCGGGCGCGTGAGCGGGGTGGAGTGCCTCATCGTCTGCAACGACGCCACCGTCAAGGGCGGCACCTACTACCCGATGACGGTGAAGAAGCACCTGCGGGCGCAGGAGGTGGCACAGCTGAACCGCCTGCCTTGCCTCTACCTCGTGGACAGCGGCGGCGCCAACCTGCCCAACCAGGACGAGGTCTTCCCCGACCGCGACCACTTCGGCCGCATCTTCTACAACCAGGCGCAGATGAGCGCCCAGGGCATCCCGCAGATCGCGGTGGTGATGGGCAGTTGCACGGCCGGCGGCGCCTATGTGCCGGCGATGAGCGACGAAGCCATCATCGTGAAGAACCAGGGCACCATCTTCCTGGGCGGCCCGCCGCTGGTGAAGGCCGCCACTGGCGAGGTGGTGAGCGCCGAAGACCTGGGCGGCGGCGACGTGCACACGCGCCTGAGCGGCGTGGCCGACCACCTGGCCGAGAGCGACCTGCACGCGCTGGCCATCGCCCGCGCCAGCGTGGCCAACCTGAACTGGCGCAAGCCCGAGCAACTGGCGCTGCGCCCGCCACGCCCGCCGGCCTTCGATGCCGCTGAACTTCACGGCGTGATCCCCACCGACCCGCGCAAACCCTTCGACGTGCGCGAGATCATCGCCCGCATCGTCGACGGCAGCGAGTTCGACGAGTTCAAGGCGCGCTACGGCGCCACGCTGGTGACGGGCTTCGCGCACATCGAGGGCATGCCCGTGGGCATCGTCGCCAACAACGGCATCCTCTTCGGCGAGAGCGCGCAGAAGGGCGCGCACTTCATCGAGCTGTGCTGCCAGCGCAAGATCCCGCTCGTCTTCCTGCAGAACATCACCGGCTTCATGGTCGGCCGCAAGGCCGAGAACGAAGGCATCGCCAAGCACGGCGCGAAGATGGTCACGGCGGTGGCCACGGCCACCGTGCCCAAGTTCACCGTCATCATCGGCGGCAGCTTCGGCGCCGGCAACTACGGGATGTGCGGCCGTGCCTACAGCCCGCGTTTCCTGTGGATGTGGCCGAACGCGCGCATCAGCGTGATGGGCGGCGAGCAGGCCGCTGGCGTGCTGGCCACCGTGCGGCGCGACGGCATCGAGGCCAAGGGCGGCACCTGGAGCGCCGAAGACGAGGCCGCCTTCAAGGCGCCCATCCAGCAGCAGTTCGAGCAGCAGGCCCACCCCTACTACGCCACCGCGCGGCTGTGGGATGACGGCATCATCGACCCCGCCGACACGCGCCGCGTGCTGGCACTCGGCCTGAGCGCGAGCCTGAACGCACCGATACCCGAGGCGCCGCGGTTCGGCGTCTTCCGCATGTGAAGCCGGGCGGCAGACCCGGTACGACGGCATGGCCACCCAAGGAGGTTCTCACATGACAACACAAGACGGCTGGTTGAAACGTTGGCGCGGCTTCGGCCTGCGCCTGGGCGCAGCGCTGTTCCTGGTGGCCGCACAAGGTGGCTGCCAGGTGGTGCTGGCGGGCACCTTGCTGGTGGCATGACGGGCACGCTGGACATCCGCCGCCCCTCGCCCTTCGTGGCCGAGGTGTGGCTGAACCGGCCCGAGGTGCGCAACGCCTTCAACGACGGCGTCATCGCCGAGCTGACGGCCGCCTTCCGCACGCTGGGGGCTGACGGCGCGCTGCGCGCCATCGTGCTGGGCGGCCACGGCAAGGCCTTCTGCGCCGGCGCCGACCTCTCGTGGATGCGCGCCATGGCCGACTACAGCTGGGCGCAGAACCACGCCGACGCCAGCGCGCTGGCGGAGATGCTGTGGACGGTCTACAGCTGCGCCGTGCCTGTGGTGGGCCGCATCCACGGTGACTGTTACGCCGGCGGCGTGGGCCTGGCCGCCGTGTGCGACGTGCTCATCGCCGCCGAAGGCGTGCACTTCTGCCTGAGCGAAGCCAAGCTTGGTCTGCTGCCGGCCACCATCGGCCCGTATGTCGTCAAGGCTCTGGGCGAACAGGCCTCGCGCCGTTACTTCACCACCGCCGAACGTTTCAGCGCGCAACGTGCGCTGGCGCTGGGTTTCGTGCACGAGGTGGTGGCGCCAGAGGCGCTCGACGCCCACGTGGCCGAAACCGTGGCCGCGCTGGTGGCCAATGGCCCGGCTGCGGTGCGCGCCTGCAAGCAACTGGTGAAGGACGTGGCTGGCCGCCCCCTGGATGCCGCGCTGCGCGACGACACCGCGCGCCGCATCGCCGACATCCGCGCCAGCGCCGAAGGACGTGAAGGCGTGCAGGCCTTCCTGAACAAGCGCGACCCGGCCTGGCGCGCGCCCGGCTGAGCCTCCGGCTCCCTACGCTGCGTCAGCCGCCGCCATGAACCCGCTGCCCGCGCTCGACCTCACCCAGCTGCTGGCCCTGGCCGCTGCGCTGGGCTGGGCCAGCGGCATGCGCCTGTACCTGGTGGTCTTTCTCACCGGTGCCGCCGGCTTCTTCGGTTGGGTGCCTTTGCCGCCGGGCCTGCAGCTGCTGCAGCACCCGCTGGTGCTGGGCACCAGCGGCCTGATGCTCACCGCCGAGTTCGTGGCCGACAAGGTGCCGGGCCTGGACTCGCTGTGGGATGCGCTGCACACCTTCATCCGCATTCCCGCCGGTGCGGCGCTGGCCGCGGGCGTGTTCGCCGGCCTGGGCCCCGAGTGGGGCAGTGC
The DNA here is from genome assembly GCF_004016505.1 of Rubrivivax rivuli. GTDB lineage: Bacteria > Pseudomonadota > Gammaproteobacteria > Burkholderiales > Burkholderiaceae_C > Rubrivivax > Rubrivivax rivuli. Next base: position 62,366 of record NZ_SACR01000007.1, read on the forward strand.
CTGGGCCCTCGCGGCTGCACTCGCCGGGGGCACGCTGGCGGCCACGGCCCACGCGGCCAAGGCCACCACGCGCGCAGCGGCCAACACGAGCCCCGAGCCCTTCTCCAACATCGGCCTGTCGCTGGCCGGTGATGCGGCCGTGCCCGGGCTGCTGTGGCTGGCCTGGGCCTACCCCGTGGCCGCACTCGGGGTGCTGGCGCTGGCCGTGGTGCTGGCGTTGGTGTTGATCGCCGTGCTGTTCAAGTTCCTGCGGCAGTTGCTGCGGCGGTTCACACCGGCCCGGCCCTCGGTGGCCTGAAGAAAGCCTGACGATGTTCAAGAAGATCCTGATCGCCAACCGCGGTGAGATTGCCTGCCGCGTCGCGGCCACTGCGCGCCGCCTGGGCGTGCGCACCGTGGCCGTCTACAGCGACGCCGATGCCGACGCGCGCCACGTGCACGCCTGCGACGAGGCCGTGCACGTCGGTGGCAACGCCCCGCGCGAGAGCTACCTGCAGTGGCAGCGCATCATCGACGCGGCGCTTTCCACCGGCGCCCAGGCCATCCACCCCGGCTACGGTTTCCTCAGCGAGAACGAAGACTTCGCCCAGGCCTGTGCCGCGGCCGGGCTGGTGTTCATCGGCCCGCCGGCCAGCGCCATCGCCGCCATGGGCAGCAAGAGCGCAGCCAAGGCGCTGATGGAGAAGGCCGGCGTGCCGCTGGTGCCGGGCTACCACGGTGACAACAACGAGCCGGCCTTCCTGGCCGAGCAGGCCGCGCTCATCGGCTACCCGGTGCTGATCAAGGCCAGCGCCGGCGGCGGCGGCAAGGGCATGCGGCGTGTCGACCGGCCTGAAGACTTCGAGGCCGCGCTTGCCAGCTGCCAGCGCGAGGCGCAGGCCAGCTTTGGCAACGCGCACGTGTTGGTGGAGCGCTACGTCACGCGGCCGCGGCACATCGAGATCCAGGTCTTCGGCGACACGCAGGGCCACGTCATCCACCTCGGCGAGCGCGATTGTTCGGTGCAGCGCCGCCATCAGAAGGTGCTGGAGGAAAGCCCGGCGCCGGGCCTGAGCGCCGCGCGCCGCGCCGAGATGGGGGCCGCGGCCGTGGCCGCCGCGAAGGCGGTGGGCTATGTGGGCGCGGGCACGGTGGAGTTCGTTGCCGAAGAGCTCGACGACGGTGACATCCGCGCCTATTTCATGGAGATGAACACGCGGCTGCAGGTCGAGCACCCGGTGACGGAAGCCGTCACGGGCCTGGATCTCGTGGAGTGGCAGCTGCGCATCGCCAGCGGCGAACCGCTGCCGCTGACGCAGGAACAGGTGCACCTGCGCGGCCACGCCATCGAAGCCCGCATCTGCGCCGAGAACCCCGACGCCGATTTCCTGCCCGCCACCGGCACGCTGCATGTCGCGCGCTGGCCGGCGCACGTGGCCTTCACGCGCAGCGAACAGCAGCCGCGCGTGGACAGCGGCATCCGCGAGGGCGATGCCATCAGCCCGCACTACGACAGCATGATCGCCAAGCTCATCGTGTGGGGCGAAACGCGCAAGCAGGCGCTGGCGCGGCTGGACGCGGCGCTGGCGCAGACGCACCTGATGGGCCCGGCCACCAACGTGGCCTTCCTGCGCCGCGTGGTGGGCACGCACGCCTTCGCGACGGCCGACCTCGACACCGCGCTGATCCAGCGTGAACGCGCGGCGCTGTTCGAAGCCCCGGCGATGGCCCCCGAGCTGGCCGCCGCCGCCGTGGCCGCGCACGTGCTGCAGGCCGAGGCGGCGCTGGAAGGCGCCGACCCCTGGTCGCGCCGCGACGGCTGGCGCCTGCACGGCGGTGCGGTGCGTGTGCTGCACCTGGAACTGGCGGGCCAGCCGCTGCCGCTGCGCATCGAGCGTGCGCACGTCGGCGGCGTGCAGCTGCGCGTGGGCACGGGCGCCGCGCCGCTGGCCTTCAGCGCACGCGCCCTGGGCGAAGGCCGGCACGAACTGCACCTGGCCGGCCGGCGCCTGACGGCCACCGTCTACGCTCATGGTGCGCCGCAAGACCGCCGCTACGCCGTCTTCACCGCCGAGGGCAGCGCGCTGCTGGCCGACCACGACCCGCTGGCCCAGGCCGGCGCCGGCGCTGGCGCCGAGGGCCGCCTGAGCGCGCCCATGCCGGGCAAGGTGGTGGGTTTCTTCGTGAAGGCCGGCGATGCCGTGCAGCGCGGCCAGGCCGTGGCCGTGATGGAGGCCATGAAGATGGAGCACACGCTCACCGCACCGCGCGACGGTGTGGTGGGCGAGCTGCTCTACGCCGTGGGCGACCAGGTGGCCGAGGGCGGCGAACTGCTGCGCCTGGCCCCCGCGGCGGGCTGAGGCCCAGGGCCGCTACTTGATGCTGTCGCGCAGGCGGCCGAACCAGCTGCGCGGCGGCTTGTCGGGCGGGGTGTCCAGCGTGCTCGCCGGGCTGCCCGTGGTGGCGCCGAACAGCGAGTTCAGGAAGCGCGAGGGGCTGAAGCCCGAGGTCTGGCCGGCGCGGGCGGCGTCTTCGGGGTCGACCGCCGCCAGCGCCTGGCGGAACTTGAACGCCAGCTGGGGCAGTTCGGTGCCCGGCAGGCCCTCGCAGACCAGCAGCACGTCACGCGCGTACAACGGCTCGCTCAGCATGCGCGCTGGTTCGATGCCCTGGCCCAGTTCCTGGACCAGCAGCGCATGGATGCGGGCAGCAACCTTCAGACAACGACGCGTGTTCATGGTGGTCATGGCAGTGTGCGCTGGACGACGGGGCGGCGCCATCCCCACGAAGGCCGAAGGCCGGCGCCATGCGGGCGGTGCCCGTGTAACCTGCTACGCCAGAAAAACAGGGAAATGAGCTCATGAGACCCACCGAAGTCACCCTGGTCGAAGTCGGCCCGCGCGACGGCCTGCAGAACGAGGCCCAGCCCGTCAGCGCCGCGCACAAGATCGAACTGGTGCACCGCCTGCAGGCCGCGGGCTGCCGCGAGATCGAGGTGACCAGCTTCGTCAGCCCGAAGTGGGTGCCGCAGATGGCCGACAACACCGAGGTGCTGGCCGGCCTTGCGCGCCAGCCGGGCGTGCGCTATTCGGTGCTCACGCCCAACATGAAGGGCCTGGAAGCCGCGCTGCCCACCCAGGTGCACGAGGTGGTGGTGTTCGGCGCCGCCAGCGAGGCCTTCAGCCAGAAGAACATCAACTGCAGCATCGAAGAAAGCATCGAGCGCTTCCGCCCTGTGGTGGCCGCGGCGCACGCGGCTGGGCTGAAGGTGCGCGCGGCCATCTCCTGCGCCCTGGGCTGCCCCTACCAGGGCGAGGTCTCGCCCGACGAGGTGGAGCGTGTGGTGTTGCTGATGAAGGCCATCGGCGTGGACCACTGCGGCGTGGCCGACACCATCGGCGTGGGCACGCCGCGCAAGGTGCAGGCGGCGCTGGAGCGCGCGCTGAAACACTACCCGCTGGCCGAGGTGAGCGGGCACTTCCACGATACCTATGGCCAGGCCTTGGCCAACATCCTGGCCAGCCTGGAACTGGGCGTGCACGTCTTCGACACCAGCATCGCCGGCCTGGGCGGCTGCCCCTATGCCAAGGGCGCCACCGGCAACGTGGCCACCGAAGACGTGGTCTACATGCTGCAGGGCATGGGCATCGCCACCGGGCACGACCTCGACGCACTGGTCGACGCTGGTGCCTACATCAGCGAGGTGCTGGGCCGGCCGAGCGCCTCTCGTGCGGGCAAGGCGCTGTTGACGCGGCGCCAGCGTGTGGCAACGGCGGCCGGGGCTGCGGCATGACCGAACGTCCCGAAGGATTCCAGCGCGTGGCCGCAGCACTGGCCCGGGCCGGCCACCCGCACCCGCCGCGTTGGCTGGACGTGGCGGCGCGCACAGCACAGGAGGCCGCCGACGTGCTGGGCGTGACGCTGGGCCAGATCGCCAAGAGCGTGATCTTCCGCCGCCAGAGCGACGGCGTGGCCGTGCTGGTGGTGACCTCGGGCGACCGGCGGGTGGACGAGAAGCGCGTCGCTGCCCAGGTCGGCCCGCTGGGCCGGGCCGACGCCGATTTCGTCAAGGCCACCACCGGTTTTTCTATCGGCGGCGTGGCGCCGCTGGCCCACCTGCAAGGGCCGGTGACGCTGATCGACCGCGAGCTCTTCCGCTTCGACGAAATCTGGGCCGCTGCCGGGCACCCCAACGGGGTGTTCCGCTGCGCGCCCGACGAACTGCTGCGCTTGACCGGGGCCCCGGTGGCCGATGTCGTCCAAACTGTGAGCACGCCATGACCGCCCCCGCCGCCTCGCCCTGCATCAACGTCTGCCAGATGGACGCCACCACCGGCTGGTGCGGGGGCTGCCTGCGCACGTTGGACGAGATCGCCCGCTGGTCGTCGCTGGACGAGACCCGCCGTCAGGCCGTGCTGGCCGCGCTGCCCGAGCGGCGCGTGGCCTGGCTGGCCAGCGGCCGCACCTTGCCCGCGCCGCAGCCGCCGCGCTCGCGGCCGCGTTGAACCTGAAGGGCCCGCCATGCACCGCATCGTCTTCCATTTCGATGTCCTCTCACCTTTCGCCTGGCTGGCCTTCCAGCGCCTGCCGCAGGTGCTGGAGGGCCTGAGTCACGAGGTCGAGTACCGCCCGCTGCTCTTGGCCGGCCTGCTGCAGCACTTCGGCCAGAAAGGCCCGGCCGAGGTGGAGCCCAAGCGCGCCTGGACCTTCCGCCACGTGCACTGGATGGCCGCGCAGCAGGGCGTGCCGCTGGTCACGCCGGCGCAGCACCCCTTCAACCCGCTGGCGCTGCAGCGCCTGGCCCTGGCCTGCGGGCCCAACCGGCGCGTGGTGGAAGCGCTGTTCCGCCATGTGTGGGCCGAAGGCGGCGATGCCAACGACCCTGCGCGCCTGGCCGCGCTGACCGAAGCCCTGGCCCCTGCGCGCGACCCGAACAGCGCCGAAGTGAAGGCCGAGTTGCGCACCAACACCGAGGCGGCGGCCGCGGCCGGCATCTTCGGCGTGCCGACGTTCGAGCACGAGGGGCGACTCTTCTGGGGCCTGGATGCGCTGCCCATGCTGCGCGACGCCTTGGCCGGCGGCGCTTGGTTCGAGGGCCCGGCGTGGCAGGCCGAAGGCGCGCCGCGCCCGGGCGTGCGCCGGGCTTGAGGCACCCGCGGCGCCGGCGCGCCGCCCCCCGCACGCACGATGGCGCGCCCCGCGCCCCGCGGCCTAGCATGCGGCTTCACCTTCCAGGAGCCCGCATGCCCGCCGACCCGAACCCGGTCTACCCCAGCCACCTCACCGTCAGCGTCGGTGTCAACGAGACCGTCAGCGTTGGCGGCAGCAGCGTGCGTTCGGTGGGGCGCGATGCCGTCAGCACCGTGCAGGGCCACCAGCAGGAGACCGTGGGCCGGAATTTCGTGCTCACCGCTGGCGACAGCCTCGTGCTGCGTTGCGGCGCCGCCAGCATCACGATGAAGAAGGACGGCAGCATCGTCATCAAGGGCGGCGACATCACGCTCGACGCCAGCGCCAGGATCAACGCCAAGAGCAGCGGCGACCTCGCCATCAAGGGCAGCAAGATCGGCAGCAACTGAAGCCCTGCGTCGGGCCGCGGCTGCGCAGCCGCGGCCTTTTTCTTTGGAGCGAGGGGCTGATTTCCAAGGGTTAACCCGCAGCGTTTTCGGCTTGCGGGGTCTTTCTGTCAGCGCGCGTTGGTTTCGCGTCAGAGCATGGTCAGTAGGCCTGCTCACAGTGGGGTCAAGCCTCCCCAGCGTCGGGTGGGGCTCTGCCAAGAACCGCAAGACCCCAAGGAGACCCCCATGGACGCCTCACTCGCCGAGCGCATCACAGCGCACCCCTCGTACCAGCAGCTTCGAGCCGATCGCACCCGCTTCGGCTGGTGGCTCACCGCCGCCATGATGCTGGTGTACTACGGCTTCATCATGCTGGTGGCCTTCAACAAGCCGCTGCTGGCCACGCGCCTGGGCGATGGCGTGATGACGCTGGGCATGCCGCTGGGCCTGGGCGTGATCGTCTTCACCATCGTGATCACCGGGCTGTACGTGCGCCGTGCCAATGGCGAGTACGACCGCCTGGCGGCCGAAGTCAACGCCTCGGTGCTGAAGTGAGGCCGGCCATGAAATCCTCCAACACCCTTCGCCAGGCCGCCTTGCTGGCCGTGCTGTTCGGCACCTCGGCCGCCGTGCTGGCCGCCGGGGCCGACCTGGGCCAGGCCACCAAGCAGGCCACCAACTGGACGGCCATCGGCATGTTCGGCGCCTTCGTCGCCTTCACGCTGTGGATCACCAAGTGGGCCGCCGCCAAGACGCGCAGCACGGCTGACTTCTACACGGCCGGCGGTGGCATCACCGGCTTCCAGAACGGCCTGGCCATCGCCGGCGACTACATGAGCGCGGCGTCCTTCCTGGGCATCAGCGCGGCGGTGATGGCCAGCGGATTCGACGGCCTGATCTACAGCATCGGCTTCCTGGTCGGCTGGCCCGTCGTCACCTTCCTGCTGGCCGAGCGCCTGCGCAACCTGGGTAAGTTCACCTTCGCCGACGTGGCGGCCTTCCGCTTCGAGCAGACGCCGGTGCGCGTGTTCGCCGCCAGCGGCACGCTGGTGGTGGTGGCCTTCTACCTCATCGCGCAGATGGTCGGTGCGGGCCAGCTCATCAAGCTGCTGTTCGGGCTGGAGTACTGGGTGGCGGTGGTGATCGTCGGCGCGCTGATGATGGTCTACGTGCTCTTCGGCGGCATGACGGCCACCACCTGGGTGCAGATCATCAAGGCCGTGATGCTGCTGGCCGGCGCCACCTTCATGGCCGGCGCGGTGCTGTGGCACTTCGGCTTCAGCCCCGAGGCCATGTTCGCCAAGGCCGTGGAGATCAAGACCGGCATCGCGCAGACCGCCGGCAAGAGCCCGGAAGACGCCGCCAAGGCCGGCTTCAGCATCATGGGCCCGGGCGGCTTCGTGAAAGATCCGATCAGCGCCATCAGCTTCGGCATGGCGCTGATGTTCGGCACCGCCGGCCTGCCGCACATCCTGATGCGCTTCTTCACCGTGCCGAATGCCAAGGAAGCGCGCAAGAGCGTGCTGTGGGCCACCACCTGGATCGGCTACTTCTACATCCTCACCTTCATCATCGGCTTCGGCGCCATCACCTTCGTGCTGACGAACCCGAGCTTCCTCGATGCCAAGGGTGGGCTGATCGGCGGCAGCAACATGGCCGCCATCCACCTGGCCAACGCGGTGGGCGGCAACGTGTTCCTGGGCTTCATCTCGGCGGTGGCCTTCGCCACCATCCTGGCGGTGGTGGCCGGCCTCACGCTCAGCGGCGCCAGCGCCGTGAGCCACGACCTCTACGCGACCGTCATCAAGAAGGGCAAGGCCAACGGCCGCGAGGAACTGCGCGTCTCGAAGATCACCACCGTGTGCCTGGGCGTCATCGCCGTGGTGCTGGGCATCGCCTTCGAGAAGCAGAACATCGCCTTCATGGTGAGCCTGGCCTTCGCCATCGCGGCCAGCGCCAACTTCCCCGTGCTCTTGATGAGCGTGCTGTGGAAGGGCTGCACCACGCGCGGCGCGGTGATCGGCGGCTTCCTGGGGCTGATCTCCAGCGTGGGCCTCACGGTGGTGTCGCCCGCGGTCTGGGAAGCGACGCTCGGCAACCCCAAGGGCAGCGCGCTGTTCCCGTACACCAGCCCGGCGCTCTTCAGCATGACCATCGGCTTCGTCGGCATCTGGCTGTTCAGCGTGCTGGACAACAGCAAGCGCGCCGCCAAGGACAAGGCCGGCTTCGCGATGCAGCAGCTGCGTTCGGAAACCGGCATCGGCGCCGCCGGGGCCAGCGGCCACTGAGGCCTGCGCACGGCGTGGCGCGGCCGGCCGAGCTGCCGCGCCTGCGCCGCGTTCGTGCTGCGCCTGGGCCGCAGTTTTGCGCCAGATCACACCCCATCGCAGGGGCCGCGGGCATGATGCCGCGGCCCCTGTCCCTTTTCTGCCTCGCCTTTCCTGGAGCCACCGGTGCCCGAAGCCCTCGCCAACCCAGCGCCGTCCGAACTGATCGGCCTGCTCACGGGCCGCGTGCGCGACGCTGGCCTGCGCAGGCCCTGCGACGTGGCCGGCACCGACAGCATCGTCAGCGTGTGCGCCGCGATGGCGCAGCACGGCCTGACGCACGCGCTGGTGCACGACACGCCGCCCGGCGGCGGCCCCGAGCGCCTGGGCATCTTCACCACCACCGACCTGCGCGATGCGCTGCTGCACCCGGTGCCGCCTTCGCAGCTGGCGGTGCGCGAGGTGGCGCGTTTCGAACTCGTGTCCATCGACGCCGAGGCCGATCTCTTCGAAGCCCTCTGGCTGATGGTGCGCCACCGCGTGCACCGCCTCGTGGTGCGCGACGGCGCACAGCCGCAGGCCCCGGTGCTGGGCGTGCTGGCCCAGCTGGACGTGGTCAGCCAGATGGCGCGGCACTCGCACACCGTGGCGCTGCAGATCGACGATGCCACCAGCGTGGCCGCACTGCAGGCGGCCGCGCAGCGCATCGACGAGACCGTGCGCCACCTGCTGGCCGGGGGCATCCGCGTGGAGCGCGTGGCGCGGCTGGTGGGCGAGCTGCACGCGCGCCTCTTCGCACGCCTGTGGGCGCTGCTGGCGCCGCCGTCGCTGGCCACCCGTGCCTGCCTGCTGGTGATGGGCAGCGAAGGGCGTGCCGAGCAGCTGTTGAAGACCGACCAGGACAACGCGCTGCTGCTGCCCGACGTGCTGCCCGAGGGGGTGACGCCCGAGGCCGTGAGCCGGCTCACGCAGGACTTCAGCGCCGCGCTGGCGCAGCTGGGCTACCCGCCGTGCCCGGGCGGTGTGATGCTGAGCCGCGCGCCCTGGTGCCAGCCGATCTCGGCGTTCAAGGCCACGCTGCAGCACTGGACGCATGGCGCCGCGCCCGAGGGGCCGCTGAACCTCGCGGTGTTCTTCGATGCCCGCTGCGTGGCGGGCGATGCCGGCCTGCTGCAGGCCGCGCGTGAGCATCTCGGCCGGCTGCTCACGGGGCGCGACACTTGGCTGGCGCGCTTCGCCGAGCCGGCCGACCGCTTCCACGAACCCAGCGCCTGGCTGGCGCAGCTGGCGCACCTGGCCCATCTCGCGCCCGACCCCGCCGCCCATCCCATCGACCTGAAGAAGCTCGGCCTCTTCCCGCTGGTGCACGGTGTGCGCGCGCTGTCGCTGCAGCACGGCCTGCAGGAACCCGGCACGGCCGCGCGCCTGCAGGCGCTGGCTGGGGCGGGCGTGCTCGACGCGGCCTTCGCGCGCGACCTCACCGAAGCCCTGCACCTGCTGATGGCCCTGCGCACGGCGCACCAGCTGCGGCAGCTGGATGCGGGCCACGCCGTGGGCGCCTTGCCCGACAACGCCGTGCACCCGGCCGAACTCTCGACCCTGGAGCGCCAGGCGCTGCAGGACGCGCTGGCCCTCGTGCGCCGCTGGCGCGACTGGCTGCGTTCGCATTTCCACCTCGATCGGCTGTGAGGCGCAGCGACCGCAGCCTGCTCGTCACCCGTGTGGCCGTGGCCGGCGCCGCGGCCGCGGTGCTGCTGCTCTTCACCGGCCTGAGCGCGCTGCTGCTGTGGGGCGGCCCCGGCTCGGAAGACCGCCCGGCGCTGCAGGCCGTGCCAGGGCTGCTGGCGACAAACGGCCCGTGGCTGGTGGCCGTGGCGCTGGGGGTGGTGCTGGCCGCCGCGGCCGCGGCCGGCCCGCTGCACCGCCGTTGGGTGGCCGCCCCCGCGCAACTGGCCGAGCAGGCCGAGGTGCTGCTGGGTCCCGAGGTGCAGCGCAACCTCACGCTGCCCGGGGCCGCGGCGCCCTTGCAGGCGCTGGCGGCGCACATCAACGCGCTGGCCGCGCAGCGCGATGCCCTGCGCGCCGACATCGCCGGCGAGGTGGCCAGCGCCAGCCGCCACATCGAGCAGGAGCGCCAGCGCCTGGCGGCGCTGATGAGCGAGCTGCCGCAGAGCGTGGTGGTCTGCACATTGGACGGCCGTGTGCTGCTGTACAACCGGCGCGCGCGCCTGCAGTTCCGCGCCTTGAGCGGCGCGCCCGGCGCCGCCGGTGGTGCCGAGCTGCTGGGCCTGGGGCGCAGCATCCACGCTGTCTTCGACCGCGAGCTCGTGGCGCACGCGCTGGCTTCGGTGCAGCAGCGCCTGCAGCGCGGGGCCGAGCAGCCGAGCGCGCAGTTCATCACCAGCACGCCCAGCGGGCAGTTGCTGCGCGTGCGCTTGTCGCCGGTGCGTGCGGTGGCAGAGAAGGCTGCGCGAGAAGCACCGCAGGGCCGCGCTGGGCCCGCCACGCTGGCGGGCTTCGTGCTGTTGCTCGACAACGTCACGCGCGAGTTCGAGGCCGATGCCGAGAACACCCGCTGGCCGCTCGAAGACATGCGCGGCAGCGACGTGCTGCAGGCGGCGCAGGCGCGCATCCAGGCCGGCGGGCGCCTGGCCTGCACGCTGGGGACGGTGGACGAAACGCTGTGGCTGCGTGTGGACAGCTACTCGCTGATGCTGGCGCTGGCCGGCCTGGCCGAGCGTGTGCACGAGGAACTGGGCTTGCGCCAGGTGCAGCTGCGCCTGCAGGAGCGGCCTGAGGGCGAAGGTGACAGCGGAGGGCCGCGCCGCGCCCAGCTCGATCTGCTCTGGACCGGCCCCGCCCTCAGCACCGAAACCGCGATGGGCTGGGAGCTCGATGCGCTGCCCCGCTCGGGCGCCGCCGCAGGCCCCGGCGGCCCGCCCAGCCTGAGCGTGCGCGAGGTCGTGCAGCGCCACGGCGGCAGCGTCTGGTTCGAGCGCGAACGCACGCGGCATGAGGCCTTCTTTCGCTTCGTGCTGCCCCTGGCCGCCGAGACGGCGCTGCTGGAAACCCTGGAAGCCGCAGACACCGGCGACGAAGGCCGCCCCGACTACCTGGGCTTCGACCTCTTCGCCGCCAGCCAGCACCAGCGTGCGCTGGACGACCGGCCCTTGGCCGAACTGAGCTACACCGTCTTCGACACCGAGACCACGGGCCTGGACCCGGCCACCGACGAGATCCTGCAGATCGGGGCCGTGCGCCTGCTCGCCGGTCGGCTGCTCAAGGGTGAAAGCTTCGACCAGCTGGTGCACCCGGGCCGCAGCATCCCCGCCGAGGGCATCGCCATCCACGGCATCACGCCAGCGATGGTGGCCGGTCAGCCGCCCATCACCACGGTGCTGCCGGCCTTCCACGCCTACGCGCGCGACACCGTGCTCGTGGCGCACAACGCCGCCTTCGATCTGCGCTTCTTCCAGATGAAGGAAGCCGCCACCGGCCTGCGTTTCGAGCAGCCGGTGCTCGACACCCTGCTGCTCTCGGCCGTGCTGCACCCCGCGCAGGCCTCGCACCGGCTGGAGGCCATTGCCGAGCGTTTCGGCGTCAGCGTGCAGGGCCGGCACACCGCGCTGGGCGACGCGCTGGTCACGGCCGAGATCTTCCGTCGCATGCTGCCGCTGCTGGCGCAGCAGGGCATCGTCACGCTCGGTCAGGCGCGGGCGGCGGCGCAGAAGACCTGGTACGCGCAGCTGCGGTACTGAGGCCACCGGCACCCGGCACGGCCGGCAGCCCCGAAAGCAGGGCTTCGATCTCTTCACGCGGGTAAGGTGCGTCTCTGCCTTCGCGGTGCAGCTTCACGTAGAAGTCGTCGACGACAGCGGCTGTCGGCGCGTGGCGGATGAGAAGGGCCGCGGCGCATGAAGGCAAGGCCGGCATCAGCCGGTGCGGGTCTTCTCCCTGCGCCACGGCCCGAACCAGTGCCATGCGTTCCTGCGCGCTGCCGGCTGCCGGCACGAAGGCCTGGACCAGCCAGGCCGTCCAGCGGGCCAGGACGTAGGCGCGGTCCAGGCTGGCGTGGTGGCGCAGGTAGCCCAACTCATCGGCCGAGAGCGCGAAGCTCTCGGACATCGCCAGCCCGAGATCGGCAAAGCAGAGCCCTTGCCCATCGGTCAGGATGTTGTCGAAGTGGGCGTCGCCGTGCAGCAAGCCCAGCGCATTCATACGGGGAACATCGACCGTCAAGCCGTGATCGACCATGGCGCACGCTGCCTCCAGCGCGTCCGGGCCCGCCGCCAGTTGTTGCTTCAGCCATGCCGACAGCGTCCAGGGCAGGCGCTCCATGAAGATCATGACGCTGGCCGAAGCCGCTGCCAGCGCCTGCAGGCGTCGGCCCATGGCCTCGGCCCCACCCCAGTGGCCGACAGCGGCCTCGATGTCGATCAACTCGCTGGGCAGCGGCCCGGCCCCCGCTGCCGCAGCGTCTTCCAGCACGCGCCAGTGGTGCATCAAGGGAAAACTCTCCAGCTGTTGCGCGAGCACCCAGCCCGTCGTCATGGTGTGGGCGGCCAGCTCGCGCCAGACCCCAAAGCCGACCGAGCCGACATTGCGCTGGCAAAACGTCGGCAGCCCAAAGAGGTTGGCCGTTGACAGCCGGTTTTCGGGGCGCCGCTCCAGGTCGGTCAGCCGCACACGCTTGACGAAGACCTGTTGGCCTTCCAGCGCCAGCGAAAACGTGGCGCCGCCGATGCCCGAGCCCAGGGGCTCGGCCCTGCTCATCAGCTGCGCCATCTGCGGCTCGCTCAGCCGTGCCAGTGTTTGTGAGAGCTGTGCATGCCGTGCCATGCGCTCGCTGTGGGTCATGCTGCAAGCCTGAAGCGCCGGATCGGGGGCGGCGCATGCAAACCAGCCTACACGATGTACCTCTTGACAAGGTGTACTAGTGAACCCGTACACTAGTCCACATGGACACCCCGATCCTGTTCCAGATCAACACCGGCTCCGCCGAGCCCATCTACCGCCAACTGATGGACCAGCTGCGCCGCCGGGTGGCCGCGGGGCAGTGGGTGGCGGGGCAGGAGCTGCCTTCGGTGCGTGACCTGGCGCTGCAGCTGGCCGTGCACCCGATGACCATCTCCAAGGCCTACAGCCTGCTGGAGCTGGAAGGCCTGCTGGAGCGCCGGCGCGGCCTGCCCATGGTGATTGCCGCCGGCCACGCCCGGCCCGCCGCCGCGCGCGACCGGCTGGAAAGCCTGCGCCCCGCGCTGGCGCGCGCCGCCGCCGAAGCGCGTGAACTCGACATCCCGAAAGCCCAGGCCCTGCGCCTCTTCGAGCGTCTGCTCGACGCCCCTGACACCGGAGCCCTCTGATGAACCTGAGCCCCTCGTCTTCCGCCGGCGCGGCCCCCACCGGGCTGCTGCTGCAGACCGCCACGCTGCCTGCCGCACCCGCCAGCGTGCAGATCAACGGCCTGCGCGTGGCCTACCGCGGCCAGCCGGTGCTGCAGGGCCTGGATTGGACGCTGCAGCCCGGCCAGGTGGTGGGCCTGCTGGGCCGCAACGGCGCCGGCAAGACCACGCTGCTGGAAGCCCTGCTGGGCCTGCGCGATGCGCAGGGCGGCAGCGTGCAGCTTTTCGGCGAGCCGGCATCGAAGCCCAGCGACGCGGTGCGCGCACGCATCGGCTACGTGCCGCAGAGCAACGACCTCTTCGGCGAGCTGCGCGCGCCGCAGCTGCTCGACTACTTCCGCGGCTTCTACCCGCGCTGGAACGGCGAGAAGGTGGCGCAGCTGCTGCGGCGCTGGGAGGTGCCGCTGGACCTGGACATCGCCCGCATGAGCGGCGGCCAGCAGCAGCGCCTGTCCATCATCCGCGCGCTGGCGCACGAGCCCGATCTGCTGGTGCTGGACGAACCCGTGGCCAGCCTCGACCCGCTGGTGCGCCGCGACTTCCTGCGTGAGCTGGTGGAACAGGTGCTCGACCGCGGCACCACGGTGGTCTTCAGCACGCACATCCTGTCGGACCTGGAGCGCGTGGCCTTCAATGTCGCCTTCCTGCGCGAAGGCCGCATCGTGCTGCAGGCGGCGCTGGACGAATTGCTGGAGACGAGCCAGATCGTGGTGGGCGCCGAAGCGCAGCTGGCGCTGCTGCCGGCTGCCGACGTGCTGGCCCGCCAGCCCGGCCGCTGGCTGGTGCGCCGGGCGGAGGGCGCCGCGCTGCCCGCCGGCCTGGTGGCCCAGCGCGCCAGCCTGGAAGACCTGTTCGAGGTGTTGACGTGAGCGCCGCCGCCCCGCGCCTGAACCCCTGGGCGCTGCACGCCTCGCTGCTGCGCCAGCCCTGGCAGGCGCGGCGCAACCGGCGCAGCTGGCTGTCGCTGTCGCTGGTGCCGGTGCTGGCGGTGGGCGTGGCCTTGGCCTTGAGCACCGCCTTGCGCCTGAAGGCTGGCGGCGTGCTGATGATGGGCGGGCTGGTGCTGCTGGTGATCTTGTGGCACCTGCAGGTCGACGGCCTGCTGCGGCAGAACCGCCATGTGCTGGCCCGGCTGGTGCCCGGCCATGCGCAGGCCTTGCAACTCAGCCTGCTGGTGCAAGGGCTGGCATTCACCGCCGTGGCCGTGCTGCTGATCAGCCTGGGCAGCAGCCCGCAGCTGCGCTGGCTGTGGCTGTGCCTGATGGTGGTGGTGATGCTGGCCTGGCTGGTGCGCGAGCCGCTGGGCTGGATCGCCTTCGGCCTGCTCTCGCCGCTGCTGGGCGAGCTGCCGCGCTGGACGCAGCAGCTCGCCGGCCTGCCCTGGGGCGCGCAGCTGCTGGGGCTGGGCAGCCTGGTGCTGCTGCTGGCCGCCTGCGCCGGCCAGGGCGGGGCCTGGCACTTGTGGTTCGACGGGCGCCACCGCCGCCTGCAGCGCTCCATCGACGCGCTGTCGCGCGGCGAAACCGTGGCCGCGGTGGACCAGGGCCGGCTGGGCCGCGCCGTCACGCGCTGCTTCGACTGGCCGCAGCGCGTGTGGCGCCGCCGGGTCATTGCGGCAGGCCCGCGGCTGCCGATGGGCACGCGGCTGGGGGTGGCCCTCGGCACGGGCGGCGCCATGCCTGCCTTGCTGTGGCTGGGCGTGTGCATCTTTGCCGTGCTGGGCTTGATGCTCTGGGCGCGGCAGGTGTCGTGGTCGATGCTGGCCGAGCCGGGGCGCCTGGGCATCTGCATCGGGCTGTTCTCGATGCTGGCCGGGGTCTTGAACGGCCGGCTCGAACGCCTGTGGGCGCGCCGCCGCGAGCAGGCCTTGATGCTGCTGCTGCCGGGCTGCCCGCGCGGCCCGGGCATGGCCGGGCTGGAGCAGCGCTGGCGCGCCCAGGCCGTGCTGCTCTGGGCCGGCCTCACGGCACTGGCGCTGGCCCTCACCCACCAGGGTGGCGCCGCGAGCCGCGACTTCGTGCTCTTCGTGGCGCTGCTCTGCCTGCCCTTGCCCTGGTTGGCGCAGTGGCGCGCCCGGCGGCTGCAGGCCAAGCCCAGCCCCTGGGTCTTCGGCCCCTGGCCCGCGCTGGCCGGCCTGGCCGGCGTGGGCGCGGTGCACCTGGGCCTCACGGCCGCCTGGAGCCTGGGCGCCGCACTGGCCGTGGCCGTGGGGGCGGAACTGTGTGTGCGGCGTGACCGGCGTCCGCCGCTGCCCTTGCCCGCGGGCCGCGCCGGCTGACGCGGAGGCGCGCCATGGTCGCCGCGTCCCTGAGCCCCGAACTGCAAGCCTGGGGCATCGCCGCGGTGTTCGCGGTGGTCTACCTCGGCATGTTCCTCGGCGGCCTGCCGCGGCTGAAGCTCGACCGCACCGGCGTGGCACTGCTGGGCGCCATTGCCGCCATCGCGCTCGCGGGCTGGAGCGTGGAAGAGGCTGCCCGCAGCGTGGACCTGCCCACGCTTGTGCTGCTCTTTGCCTTCATGGTGGTGTCGGCGCAGTTGCGCCTGGGCGGCTTCTACGGCGCCGTCACGCGGCGTGTGGGGGCGCTGCCGCTGAGCGAGGCCGGCCTGCTCGGCGCGCTGATCGCCGTGGCCGGCGTGCTCTCGGCGGTGTTCAGCAACGACGTGGTCTGCCTGGCCATGACACCCGTGGTGGCGCGCCTGTGCCTGCAGCGCCGCGCCGACCCCGTGCCCTTCCTCGTGGGCCTGGCCTGCGCGGCCAACATCGGCTCGGCGGCCACGCTCATCGGCAACCCGCAGAACATGCTGATCGGCTCGGTGCTGCAACTGCACTTCGCCGACTACGTGCGTGCCGCGCTGCCACCCGTGGCCGGCGCGCTGCTGCTGCTGTGGCTGTGGCTGGCGTATCGCCCCGGAGGCCCGGGCCGCAGCGCGGGCGGTGGCCCAGGCGTGCCCGAGGTGGTGCCTGTGGACGATGAGCCGGCCTACGACACCGTCCAGACCGCCAAGGGCCTGCTCGTGGCCGGCGCGTTGGTGCTGATCTTTCTCGTCACCGACTGGCCGCGCGAGGTGTGCGCGCTGGTCGGGGCCGGGGTGCTGCTGCTCAGCCGGCGCCTGCATTCGGCGCGGGTGCTGGGCTTCATCGACTGGCCGCTGCTGCTGCTCTTCATCGGCCTGTTCATCGTCAACCACGCCTTCGAAGGCACGGGGCTGGCTGCGCAGGCGGTGCAGGCCCTGGCGGCGCAGGGTGTGCATCTGCACGAGCCCGGGCCGCTCCTGGTGGTGGGGGTGCTCTTGTCCAACCTGGTGAGCAACGTGCCCGCGGTGATGCTGCTGCTGCCGCACCTGCAGGGTGAGCAGGCCGGCGTGATGCTGGCGCTGGTGAGCACCTTCGCCGGCAACCTGCTGCTGGTGGGCAGCATCGCCAACCTCATCGTGGCCGATCTGGCGAAGCAGCAAGGCATCGCCATCGGCTGGCGGCAGCACCTGCGCATCGGTCTGCCGGTGACGCTGATGAGCCTGGCACTGGCGATGGGCTGGTTGTCGTTGCGCCCATGAAAAAGGCCCCGCACCGCGGGGCCCCGTGTCGCAAGGGAGAACAGCCGGGCGCTCAGGCGCGCGGTGCCGGCGCGGCGGCCAGCAGCACCGGGCCTTGCTGGGCCAGCAGGCTGTTGGGCGCGGGCGCCACGGCCAGGCTGTCGATGCTGCCCATGAGCACCAGCGTCATCACGGCGGCCAGGCCCAGCGAGGCGGCGCGGTGGCCGATTTCGCGACGGCTGACGCCGAAAGTGAGCGGAGTGCTGGTGGTGTGACGGGCGGTGTTCATGAAGGGCTCCTTTGCGCTGTGGCGGGCACCGACGGGTGTGTCGATGGGTGCACTGTAGGCAGCGCCCCGGCGCGCGGCCACGCGCTTGCGACAGGTCGCAGGCGGCGTGCGCCGAGCGGCAGATGCCGGCGATGAACGGTGTCAGCCGCGCGCGTGCCAGGCCCGCAGCAGCGCGGCCTCGCGCGCTGGCGCCAGGCCCACGGCAGGGCGCGGCGGGCCGCCGGCGATGGGCTGCGGCCCGCCGCCGTGCTGCGCGGCCCAGGCCGCGGTGTCGGCAAAGGTCTGTGCCAGCGGCCGGCACTGCAGCCCCGTGGCCAGGGCGCGGCCGATGTCGGCGCGGTGCACGCCGCTGCTGACGGCGGGCAGCCACACGGGCAGGTCGCTCCAGGGCGCCACGCCCTGCGCAAGCACGAAGTCTTCGTCCACCCATTGCAGGCGCGCCTGCGGCGCCAGCGCAGCCTGCCCAGCCGCCAGGAAACCGGCCATGGTCAGGGGCTCTTCGGGCCCGGTGAGGTTGCAGGCGCCGCCGGTACAGGCCTCGGCCTGGTGCAGCAGCCACAGCGCGGCGTCGCGCGCGTCGATGCACTGCACCGGGCCCAGCGGGTCGCCGGGGGCCAGCATCTCGGTGTCGGGCTCGGTGGCCGCACGCGCCAGGCGCTCGGCCCACCAGGTGAATCGGCCGGTGGGGTCCCACGGGCCCACCAGCAGCCCCGGGCGGGCGATGAGCGCCCGCTCGCCGAAACCTTCCAGCGCCGCGTCTTCGCACAAGGCCTTCAGCGCGCCGTAGTTCGCGCCCGTGACGGCCTGCGCCTGCTCGGCGCCGGGCAAGGTGAGCCGCGGCGCGCTCTCGTCGGTGGCCAGGCCGTCGAAGCTGGCATAGACGCTGATGCTGGAGATCAGCTGGTACTGCCCCACGCGGTCGGCCAGCAGCGCCGCGGCCTGCGCCACCTGGCGCGGGAAGTAGGCGCTGGTGTCGATGGCGGCGTCCCAGGTGCCGCCTTCGCTCACGCGGCCCAAGGCGGCCGCGAAGGCCGCGGCATCGTCACGGTCGGCGATGCGGTGCTCGGCCTCGGGAAAGAGCTGCGCGTTGCTGCGGCCGCGGTGCAGCAGCGTGACCTCGTGACCGGCCTGCAGCGCCAGTTCTGCCAAGTGGCGGCCCAGGAAGCGGGTGCCGCCGAGGATGAGCAGGTTCATGGGGTATCTCCGTGGCATTCGGCCTGGGGCCCGGGTTCTATCATTTGTCGCATCCTGCGCCAGCAGTCGGGCCACGAGCCGGTGTCTTTCTTCGATGGGTGCAGTCGGATCAGCAGCAGAGGGCGCCGCCGCCCGGCCCGGGCAGGCTCCAGGCCGCCTGCCAGCGTCTGCAGTGGCCGCGCTGGCAGCGCTGCTGCCGGCCCTGCGCGACGCCTGCGGCGCGAACGCCGTGTGGTGGCAGGGCACCGGCTTCGCCGAAGGCGAACCGGGTGCCGTGATCGCTGCGCTCGGCCTGCCTGACGGCGCGCTCCTGCCCGGTGACGGCCATCCCGACAACAGCCAGCCCTTCGGCAGCGCGCCGTGGCTGCTGCGCCTGCAGCCCGCCGACCCCGGCGCCCCGCCCACCAGCCTGGGCCGCGAGCCCTGGAGCGAACCCCTCGGCCTGCGGGCCACCGGGGTGCTGCAGCCCGGCGGCCCGCAGCTGGCCCTCGCGGCACAGGTGGCGCAGGCCCTGATCGACGCCCACGCCCGCGCCGAAGCCTGGCGTCAGGAGGCCGTGCGCCGCGGCGATGCCGGCCGCGTCGCGTCTGACTGGCTCTGGGAAACCGACGCTGAGGGCCACATCGTGTGGATCAGCGAGCCCCTGCACCCGCTGACTGGCGAACCCACGCGCGCCGAGTTGGGCCGGCTGGTGAGCCAGGTCTACACGCCGCGCAGCGACGAGCACCGCGAGAGCTGGACGCGCTACCAGCAAAAGCGCGCCGCGCGCGAGCCCTTCCGCGACCTGCTGGTCGACCGCGACGTGCCGCGCGGCCGTCTCACGGTGTCGATCAGCGGCAACCCGCACTTCGACGAAGCCGGGCGTTTCTGCGGCTACCGCGGTGCCAACCGCGAGGTGACGGAAGAACTCGCGATACGCCGCGAGGCCAACCGTTCGCGCGAACTGCTGGAGCAGACCCTGGCCGGCCTGCCGGCCCGCGTGATGATCAGCGACGCCGAAGGCCGCGTTCTGCTGGCCAACGCCGCCTGGCGCGACAACATGGACGCCACGCTGCCGGCCGGTTGCAACACCTGGGCCGAGACAGTGGCGCATCACGTGGCGCAGGGTCACTACCCGGACGCGCTCGGCCGTGAGCAGGCCTTCCTGGCGTGGCGGCTGGGCCTGGTGAGCGAGGCCCCCGTGGCGCAGGAGCTGCGCTGGCGCGAGGGCTGGGCGCTGGTGGTCGACCGCCGCCTGGCCGATGGCAGCGTGGTGCACCTGTCCCTCGACATCACCGAGCGCAAGCGCGCCGAGCAGGCCCTGGTGGATGCCGAACTGCGCTGGCGCTTCGCGCTCGAAGGCGCGGGCGATGGCGTCTGGGACTGGGACGCCGCCACCGACCGCACCTACTTCAGCGAACGTTCGGCGCAGATGCTCGGCCTCACGCAGGCGCAGCTGGGCGCCGACTGGCGCAGCCGTCTGTCACTCATGCACCCCGACGACCGACCCCAGGTCATCGCCGCGCTGCATGCCCACGTGGAAGGCCGCAGCGAGCTCTACGAGGCCGTGAACCGCGTGCGCCATGCCGACGGGCACTACGTCTGGGTGCGCGACCGCGGCAAGGCCGTGCTGCGTGACGCCAACGGGCGGGCGCTGCGCATCGTGGGCACGCACAGCGACATCTCGCACGAGCGCGAGGCCGAGGCCGCTGCGCGCGAGCTGCGCGCCATCGAGCTGGCCAGCCGCAGCAAGAGCGAGTTCCTCTCGCGCGTGAGCCATGAAATGCGCACGCCGCTGAACGCGCTGCTGGGTTTTGCGCGCCTGCTGCAGCAGCAGGGCCGCTACCGGGACGACTACCTCCAGCACATGCTGGTGGCCGGCATGCACCTGCAGGACCTCATCAACGACGTGCTCGACGTGCAGCAGATCGAGCAGGGCCTGATGGCGCTGCAATGCCAGCCCGTCGAGCTGACGGCCCTGGTGGCCGAAGTGGTGGCGATGCTGCAGCCGCTGGCGCAGAGCCGCCAGGTGCAGCTCGGCCCGCCCCCCGGCGGCCCGGCCTGGGTGCTGGCCGATCCGCAGCGCCTGCGGCAGGTGCTGCTGAACCTGGGCTCCAACGCGATCAAGTACAACCGGCCGGGCGGCGGCGTGCGCTGGCTGCTGGCCGAGGCCCTGCAGGGCCGTGTGGCCGGCCACGAGCTGCACCTGCACGACGACGGCATGGGCATGAGCGCGCTGCAGCTGGCCCGCCTGTTCCAGCCCTTCGAGCGCCTGGGCCGGGAACGCACGGGCATCGAAGGCACCGGGCTGGGCCTGGTGATCGCGCTCAGGCTGGTCGAGGCCCAGGGCGGGCGCATCACCGTGCAGAGCCAGCCGGCCCAGGGCACCAAGGTGCAGCTGTGGCTGCCGGCCGCAGCGGCCCCAGGGCTGGGCACCCTGCCTGCGCAGGCGGCAGCCCCGGCGGGCGCGCCTGCGGCGGTGGCCGCGCTGGCTGACACGGCGCCGCGGCGTGTGCTGCTGGTGGAAGACGACCCGCTGAGCGCGCTGCTCTTCGGCGAGGCCTTGCGCGCGCACACCGGCCTGGCGTTGCGCGTGGCCGGCAATGGCGAGATGGCCCTGGCGGTCGCGGCGCAGTGGCAGCCCGAACTGCTGGTGATCGACGGCCACCTGCCCGATGCGAAAGGCCACGAGCTGCTGGCGCGCCTGCGCACCTTGCCAGGGCTGGAAGCGGTGCCGGCGGTGATGGCCACCGCCGACGCCATGCCCGCCGACCGCGAGGCCGCGCTGGCCCGCGGCTTCATCGCGCACTGGCCCAAGCCGCTGGACGTGCGCCACCTGCCGGCGCAGCTGAGCGCGCTGCTCGCGCGCTGAGCCGCCCTCAGCGCGCGAACAAGCCCTTGTGCTGCTCGCGCAGCAGGTTCTTCTGCACCTTGCCCATGGTGTTGCGCGGCAGCTCGGCCACCACGTACACCTGCTTGGGCACCTTGAAGTTGGCGATCTGCTGCTTCAGCGCGGCGCTGATGGCCCCGCCTTCGAGCGTGGCGCCGGGCTTGGCCACCACCACGGCCACCACGGCCTCGCCGAAATCGGGGTGGGGCACGCCGATCACCGCGCTCTCGGCCACGCCGGGCATGTCGTTCACGTAGCCCTCGATCTCCGCCGGGTAGACGTTGTAGCCGCCGCTGATGATCAGGTCCTTGCTGCGGCCGACGATGGTGACGTAACCCTCGGCGTCGATCTTGCCCACGTCGCCGGTCTTGAACCAGCCGTCGGCGGTGAACTCTTCCTTCGTCTTCTCGGGCATGCGCCAGTAGCCCTTGAAGACGTTGGGCCCGCGCACCTCGATGCCGCCGATCTCGCAGGCGGGCAGGGGCTGGCCCTGGTCGTCATGCACGCGCACGCCCACGCCGGGCAGCGGGCGGCCCACGGTGCCACCGCGGCGGGCGCTCTCGGGGCGGTAGGGGTTGCTGGTGAGCATCACGGTTTCGCTCATGCCGTAGCGCTCGAGGATGCTGTGGCCGGTGCGCTCCTGCCAGCTTCGGAAGGTCTCCAGCAGCAGCGGCGCCGATCCGCTCACGAACAGGCGCATGCCTTTGCAGGCCTCTGGCGTGAGGCCGGCCTCGCCCAGCAAGCGTACGTAGAGCGTGGGCACGCCCATGAACACGGTGGCCTGCGGCAGGCGCGCGGCCGTGGCACGCGGGTCGAAGCGGCTGAACCACACCATCTTCGCGCCGGCCAGCAGCGCGCCGTGGCTGGCCACGAAGAGGCCGTGCACGTGGAAGATGGGCAGCGCGTGGATCAGCACGTCGCTCTGTTGCCAGCCCCAGGCCTGGTGCAGCACCTGCGCGTTGCTCAGCAGGTTGCCGTGCGTGAGCATGGCGCCTTTGCTGCGCCCGGTGGTGCCGCTGGTGTAGAGGATGGCGGCCAGGTCGTCGGCCGCGCGCACGGCCGGCGTGTGCCGGTCGCTGTGGAAGGCCGCGCGGTCGAGCAGGGTGCCGGTGCGGTCGTCGTTGAGCGTGTAGACGTGTTTCGTGCCGGCCACGAAGGCGATCTTGCTGACCCAGCCGAAGTTCTTTCCCGCGCACACCACCACCGCCGGCTCGGCGTTGCCGATGAAGTACTCGATCTCGCTGGCCTGGTAGGCCGTGTTCAGCGGCAGGAACACGTGCCCGGCGCGCAGCACGGCCAGGTAGAGCATCAGCGCTTCGACGCTCTTCTCCGTCTGCACCGCGATGCGCGAGGCCGGCGGCAGCGCCAGGCTGTCGATCAGGTTGGCCAGCATGGCCGTGCCACGCTCCAGATCGCGCCAGGTGTAGAAGAGCGGCGTGGCCGTGTCGGCCGTCTCGATGGCCGTGGCGTCGAGATCGGCCGGGAAGGCCGCGCGCAGCGCGGCGAACAGGTTGTGGTTTTCTGCGCGCATGTTCAGGGCAGTCAGTCGAGCTTGGCCCCGGAGCTCTTCACCACCTGGGCCCAGCGCTTGACCTCGCTGCCGACGAACTTGCCGAAGTCGTCGCCCCAGAGGTTGGGCGTTTCGGTGCCCAGGCCGGTCCACTGCGCCTTCAGTTCGTCACCGTTGAGCGCCTTGCGCATCTCGGCCTGCATGCTGGCCACCAGCTCCTTGGGCGTGCCCTTGGGCGCCCAGATGCCGTACCAGGTGGCCACGGCGTAGCCCGGCGTGCCGGCTTCGGCGGCGGTGGGCACGTCGGGGAAGCCCGGGGCGCGCTTGTCGGCCGCCACGGCGATGGCGCGCAGACGGCCGCCCTTGATGTGCGCGGCGCTGCTGCCCAGGCCGTCGAACATCAGGTCCACCTGCCCGGCGATGAGGTCTTGCAGCGCCGGGCCCGCGCCGCGGTAGGGAATGTGGGTGATGAAGGTCTTGGTCTGCAGCTTGAAGAGCTCGCCGGCCAGGTGGTGGCTGGTGCCATTGCCGGCGCTGCCGTAGTTCAGCCGGCCGGGGTTGCTGCGGATGAAGGCCAGCAGATCCTTCAGGTTGGTGGCCTGCACCTTCTGCGGGTTCACGACGATGACCTGCGGCACGCTGGAGACCAGGCCCACGGGGATGAAGTCGGTCTCGATGTTGTAGTCGAGCTTCGGGTACATGCTGGGCGCGATGGCGTGGTGCACGGCGCCCATGAAGAAGTTGTAGCCGTCGGGCGCGGCCTTGGCCGCCAGGGTGGCGCCCAGCGTGCCGCCGGCGCCGCCCTTGTTGTCGATGACGAATTGCTTGCCCGTGTTCTTGCTCATCATCGCGAAGAGCGGCCGCGCGAAGGCGTCGGTGCCGCCGCCGGGCGGGAAGGGCACGATCACGTTGACCGGCTTGCTGGGCCAGCCACTCTGGGCGTGCACCCAGGGGGCGGCCAAGGTGGCGGCGCCGGCGATCAGCGCCGAACGGCGCGTGGGTCGGAAAGAGTGCGTCATGGGGTTTGTCTCCGTCTTGTGTTGGTGAGGGTGATTCTCAGCCTGGGGTCGCGATGGCGCGCGAGCGCGCCACCTCGCCCTGGCGGAACTTGGTGTGGCTGGCTTCCACCTTGCCGAGGTCGTAGAGGTAGTTGACCATCATCCCGAAACTCTGGCGCAGCCCGTGGGCACTGAGGTTGCCGCGCGGGTTCAGCCGCTCCAGGCGGGCGCCGTTGTCGAGGTGGAAGCGCGCCACCGCGTCGCCGCCGGGGTGCGGCGACAGCAGCGTGAGGTAGGCGCCGCACAGCAGCTGCAGGGCAGCGTTGCCTTCGGCCCCCAGCTGCTCGTGCACGTGCGCGCCCTGCAGCGCGCCGAGATCGCCGCCGCAGCGCTGGCGCAGCAGCGTGCGCGCGGCCTCCAGTTCGGCCACGGCCGCCTTCCTGGCGCCGGGCAGCGTGGCGAAGTCGGGCTCGCCGAGCAGCCAGCCCGCGAAGCCCGGAATCGGCGATAGCGTGCAGAAGGTCTTCAGCCGCGGCAGCTCTCGCTGCAGCTGCGTGGCCACGGTCTTGATGAGGAAGTTGCCCAGGCTCACGCCGCGCAGGCCGGGCTCGCAGTTGCTGATGCTGTAGAAGGCCGCCACGCGGAAACGGTCGGGCGGCAGGGGCGTGCTGGCCTTGTCGATCAGCGGCGCGATGGACGCCGGCATCTCGGGCAGCAAGGCCACCTCCACGAAGATCAGCGGCTCGTCGGGCAGCTGCGGGTGGAAAAACGCGAAGCAGCGGCGGTCGGGCTGCAGGCGGCGGCGCAGGTCGTCCCAGCCGTCGATGGCGTGCACGGCCTCGTGCAGGATGATCTTCTCCAGCAGCTGCGCCGGCGAGTTCCAGTCCACGCGTTTCATGCGCAGGAAGCCGGGGTTGAACCAGCTCGTCAGCAGGTGCAGCAGGTCGGCCTCGATGGCGGCCAGCTCGGGCCGCGCACGCAGCCGCCGCATCAGCGCCCGGCGCAGGCGCAGCACGGCCGAGGTGCCGCCGGGCATGCGGTTCAGCCGGCGGAAGAGCTCCTGCCGCGGTGGTTCGGCCAGGTGCGTGAGCGGCGCCAGCGTGGCCGCGCCGGGGGCCGCGGCGTAGGCCTGCGCGGCCTGCAGCACGGCCTGCGGGTCGGGGCTCAGGTCGTTGGCCAGGTAGTCGAAGAAGCCGTCGAGGTCTTCGTCGTCCAGCGTCTCCAGGCGGTCGATGAGGTCCACCGCCACGGCCTGGCCGCCGAGTTCGCCCTTCTCGGACAAGAGGCGCTTGCAGTCCAGCGTCATGCGGCGCACGGCGCGGGCCTTGCGCTGGCGGGCGGCGGCGTGGCGGATGTCTTCGAGCATGGGGTCTCCCGGGCGGGCGCTGGGGCGGGCTGGTTCAGGGGCTGCGACGGCCGCTGGCGCTGCGGGCCTGGCGGCTGCGCAGCTTCTTCAGGGCCACCAGCTGCGCCATCAGGTGGTCGTGCATCGCGCGTTCGGCGCGCGCCGCGTCGCGCTGCTGGAAGGCGTCGATGAGCACGCGGTGCTCGTTGATCGAGGCCTCGATGCGCCCCGGCAGCGCCAGCTGGCGCCCGCGCATGAGGCGCATGAAGCGGCGCAGGTCGCTCGTCACGCGGTCGAGCCAGCGGTTGGCCGCCAGCCCCTGCACGAAGCTGTGGAAGGCGTGGTTGGCCTGGTAGTAGCCGCCGATGTCGTGGGCTGCGGCGTGGCGCTCCAGGGCTTCGTGAAGGTGCTGCAGCGTGCGCAGCTCGTCGGCGGTGGCCTTGCTGGCGGCCTCAAAGGCGCAGCGGCCTTCCAGCAGCGCCATCACCGGGAACAGCGCGTCGGCGTCGCCGTCCGTCAGCTCGATGACGCGGCAGCCGCGGTGCGGCACCAGTTCCACCAGGCCCTCGGCGGCCAGCACCTTCAGCGCCTCGCGCAGCGGCGTGCGGCTCACCTGCCAGGCCGCGGCCAGGGCCTTTTCGTCGATGAAGGCGCCGGGCAGCAGTTCGCCGTCGAAGACCATGGCGCGCAAGCGCGCGGCCACGCCGTCGTGCAGGGAGGTGCCGCGCAGAGGGATGGGTTCGGCCATGGCGGGCAGCATAAGTCTGTAATTACGGCATCACAAGGCAGGGCTTACCCGCTGGCCTGTCCTCCCGTCGGTCGATGCGCCACGCGCCGCAGCCCTGCCGGCGGCGCGACCCGACCGCAGAATCCGCGGCTTCAGCATCCCACCAGGAGAACCCCATGCCCACCCGCCGAACGCAGTCTGCTTCGCCCAGGTTCCGTCAGGCGCTGGGTGCCTGGGTCGTGCTGTGCACGGCCTTGCTGGCGGCTTGCCAGAAGGCCCCGGAGGCGGCCCCGGAGAAGGCCCCGGCACCGGCCGAAGCCAAGCCGCCGCCGGTCATCCTGGGCGGCCTGCAGCCGGGCGACACCGTCACCGTCACCGACTGCCCCGCCACGCAGCCCGGGGTGTGCGTCATCGGCCTCACGGCCACCGCACCGGCGGGCGGCAGCGGCGACGCCTGCACCGTGGTCATGAACGCGGCGGTTTCCGTGCCCCGCACCACGAACACCCTGCGCTGGCAACTCACCGCCGGCGATGCCAACTTCAACTACCGCTTCCGCGAGGCCGCCGCGGGTGAGCCGCCCGGTTTCGGCGTGCACCTCATCGACAACCTCATGTACGTGGCGGCCTCGGCTTCGGCACCGGCCAGCCCGATGCAGCCGATCTGGGTGCCGCAGCAGGCGCAGCCGCAACTCGTGCAGATGGAGCGCGTGGTGCGCGACTGGCCGCCGCGCATCTCGGCCTACGACGTGTACCTCGAGTACCAGGCCCAGGGCGCCAAGAGCTGGACGCCGTGCAAGACCTGGGATCCGATCGTGATCAGTCGCGAATGAACTGCAGCGGGCTGCCCTCCACCGCCGTTTCCGGCGGCAGGGTGTCCAGCGTGCCCTGGCATTCCTCGAAGAGGCGCTGGTCGTTCGCCTCCCGGGCGAGGGCCTGCGCTTCGAGCAAGGCGCTGCGCGCCTCGTGCGCCTTGCCGGCCGCGGCCAGCACATGGCCGAGGTTGCACAGCGCCGCCGGCACGATGCGTGCGTGGCCGATGTCGCGCGCCAGCGCCAGCGATTCGCGCATCGCCTGCTCGGCCAGCCCGGTGTCTTCCAGGCGCAGGTACACCAGGCCCAGGTTGCAGAGGTGGTTGGCTTCCCAGCGGCGGTCGCCGGTATCGCGCGCCAGGCGCAGGGCCTGCTCGTAGGCCTCTCGGGCTTCGGCAAACCGGCCCACCGCGTAGTTCAGGGCCCCCAGGTTGCCCTGCAGGCCGCCCAGCCAGCGGCGGTCTTCTGCCTCGGTGGCGATGCGCAGGGCGCGTGTGAAGTGCGATTGCGCCAGCGGGTGGTCACCGGCATTCATGGCCATCGCGCCCAGCTCGTTGAGGGCCTGGCACTGCAAACCCGTGTTCTGCAGGCGCAAGCCGGTCGCCAGCGCGGTCTGCAGGTGCAGGGTGGCCGTGGCCGTGTCGCCCGCGGCCGAGAGGATGTCGCCCAGCGCACCGTGCAGCCGGCCGCCCAGCAGGTCGCCGCCGGGCGCCGGGTGGGTGGCCAGCGAGGCCGTGATGACCGCCTGCGCTTCGGCCGTGCGGCCGCTGCCCACGAGCGCAACCCCTTCCACCCAGCCCACCGCCGCGGCCTCGCGCCCCTGCAGTGCGAGCCCGGCACGTACTTCTTGCGCCAGGTCTGCAGCTGCCCGCAAGGGCCCGGTCAGGCGCAGCACCAGCCAGACCAGGCCCAGGCTGGCTGCCGCCGTGGCCGCGTCCTTGCAGGCCACCGCATGGCGGCAGGCTTGCACGAGGTTGTCGAGCTCCACACCGCCGCGGGCGATGGCGTTCTGCTCGTCCAGCGCGGCGTAGTAACGCGCATGGCGCGTGCGCACGGCAGCCTGCTCGTCGGCAGACAGGTGGGTCAGTGCAAAGGCCTGCACCGCGCGCAGCAGCCCGAAGCGTGTGCCCGGCAGCCGCCGCAGCAGCGACTTGTCGCCCAGGGCCTGCAGCAGGTCGACGAGCCAGGGCGCTTCGGGCAGGTCGTCCAGGCTGACCACGGCCTCGGCCGCCGGCCAGTCGAAACCGCCTTCGAAGACCGCCAGCTGCGCCAGCGTGCGGCGCTCGGGCGCGCTCATCAACTCCCACGACCACTGCAGCGCGTTCTGCAGCGTGGCCTGGCGGTCTTGCCGGCCGGTGCTGCCCTGCACCGCCAGCAGCCGGAAGCGGTCGCCCATGCGCGCCAGCAGCTGCGCCGGCGCCATCACCCGCACCCGGGGCGCAGCCAGCTCGATGGCCAGCGGCAGCCCGTCCAGCAGTTCCACCAGCTGGCGCACGGCGCGGTCGGACTCGGCATCGCGCTGGTAACCGGCCAGGGCGGCCTGGGCACGTTCGTGGAAGAGCTCGGCGGCCTCGTCGGTGCTCAGTGCGTCCAGCGCCAGGGTGTGTTCGCCGCGCAGGCCCAGCACCTCACGCGAGGTGGCCACGAAGTGCGCCTGGGGCGCCATGTCGAGCCAGCGGCCCACGGTCTCGGGCGCGTGGCGCGTGACCTGCTCGAAGTTGTCGAGGATGAGCAGGCAGCGCTCGCGCCCGGCGATGGCCCGGCCCAGCTGCGCCACGGGGTCGGCACCCAGCGGCACGTCCAGCGCCACGGCCACGGCCTGCAGCACGCTGTCGAGGTTGCGCGCCTGGGCCAGATCGCAGAACCACACGCCGCCGGGGAAGTTGCCGCGCCAGGCCCAGGCGTGGCGCAGCGCCAGCCGCGTCTTGCCCATGCCGCCGGTGCCGTGCAGCGTGACCAGCCGCGCCGGCCCCTCCAGCAGCAGCGCCAGCGCGCGCAGGTCGGCCTGCCGGCCGACGAAACGGTCGCGTTCGGCCGGCAGGTTGTGCGGCACCTGGTCGCCGCCCATCCACTGGCCACGGTGCCACACCACACGCTGGGACTTCTCGGCGTCGGGCGGCGGCAGCCAAGGGGCGCTGTCGTCGCCCACCTCGTGCACTTCCAGTGGTTCGGGCAGGCCTTTCATGCGCCAATGGCCGTGGCTCAGCGTCTGCCAGCCGGCCGTCTGCAACTGCGCCGCCGCGGCGCTGCTGGCCAGGGTCTGACCGCCGCGCGCCAGGGCCATCAGCCGGGCGCCGACGGCCTTGCCGATGCCGAAGGCCTCCACCGGCTTGGCGCCCAGGGCCACGTCTTCGGGCGCGTTCTGGCGCACGTCCAGCGGGCCGGTGTGCAGGCCGGCACGGGCGCGCAGCGGCTCGGGCAGGGCCGCGAGCATGCGGTGGTAGGCCGTGGCAAAGCCGGCGGCGTCGGCGGGGCTGTCGAACAGCGCCACAAGGCCGTCGCTGCGGTCGACCTCACGCCCACGCCAGGCCTGCAGCAGATCGCGCGAGCCGCGGTCGTGCAGCGCCCACAGCGCCGACATCGCGGCGTCGCCCAGCCGTGCATTGACGGCCGTGCTGCCTTCGATGTCTGTGAACAGCAGGGTGAGGTCCTGGGGCATGGCGGGGCGGACTGTAGCGGAGCCCCATGCCGCCCGCCGGCACCTGCGGATCAACCCGATGTTGACCCGGGCGCGCAGGGCTATCGTGACCTGCGCAGCGCCGCCGGCGGCTGCTCCCAGCGAAGAACAACCCCAGCGAGGAGATGACCCCATGAATCGACGGAAGACCTGCGTTGCACGCGCCGCCACCCTGGCCCTGGCGGGCCTGGCTGCAGGCTGCGGGGGCAGCGACAAGACCACCCTCGGCAGCGGTGACTACGAGGTCAACGTGCGCCCGGCCTTCTTGGCCGGCACGCCCGCCAGCACCACCTACGATGGCAGCACCGACGACCTGCTCACCGCCGGCCTCGGCCGCGCCGGCCTGGCCTCGGCCGTGGCGCCCACGCTCTCGGCCACGCCCACTGCGGCCGAGCTGCGCAAGCTGGCCATCCACACCAACTACCGCGCCATCGTCGACACCACCGCCGGTGGCGGCTACGGCACGCTCTACGGCCCCAACGTCAGCGTCGACGGCGTGGCCGGCACGGGCGACGGCAAGATCGCCGGCACCGAGACCATCGCCGTGGCCGACGACGGCACGGGCCGCCAGAACGTGACGATGATGGTACAGGTGCCCGCCAGCTTCAGCGCGGCGGCGCCCTGCATCGTGACGGCCACTTCTTCGGGTTCGCGCGGCGTCTACGGCGCCATCGGCAGTGCGGGCGAATGGGGCCTGAAGCGCGGCTGCGCCGTGGCCTATACCGACAAGGGCACCGGCAGCGGCGTGCACGACCTGCAGGCGAACACCGTGAACCTGATCGACGGCCGCCGCAGCGACGCCACGGCCGCGGGCACGGCCAGCAACTTCACGGCCCGGCTCACCGCCGCCGAACGCACCGCCTTCAACACCGCCACGCCCAACCGCGTGGCCGTGAAGCACGCGCACAGCGAGCAGAACCCCGAGAAGGACTGGGGCACGCACACGCTCCAGGCGGTGGAGTTCGCCTTCTGGGTGCTGAACGAGCGTTTCGGCGCGCAGCTGGCCGACGGCCGGCGCACCAAGGTGATCACGCCGGCCAACACGCTGGTGATCGCCAGCAGCGTGAGCAACGGCGCCGGCGCGGCGCTGGCTGCGGCCGAGCGCGACACCGGCGGTCTCATCGACGGCGTGGCCGTCAGCGAGCCCAACATCCAGAGCGCGCCGGCCACGCCCACGGCGCTGGGCACCATCCAGCGCGGCAGCCTGCCGGCCTACACCGCGGGCAGCCGGCCGCTCTTCGACTACTTCACCTACGCCAACCTGCTGCAGCCCTGCGCGGCGCTGGCCACGGCAGCGGCGGGGGGCCCCTTCGCCTACACCGGCGGCACGGCCTTCGTGGCCGGCAACCGCTGTGCCGCATTGGCCACCGCCGGCCTGGTGACGGGCGCCACCACGCAGGCCCGCGCCGACGACGCGCTGGCCCGGCTGCTGGCCTACGGCTGGGAGCCCGACGCCAACCTGCTGCACGCCAGCCACTGGCTCTTCGCCAGCCCCGCCATCGCCGTGACCTATGCCAACACCTACGGCCGCTTCCGCGTCAGCGACAACCTCTGCGGCTTCAGTTTCGGCGCGGTGGACGCCACCGGCTCACCGGCGGCCCTGGCGGCCGGCGCCCTGAACGGCATCTTCGGCACCGGCAACGGCGTGCCGCCCAGCGGTGCGATCCAGCTCATCTGGAACGACAGCGTGGGCGGCGCGAAGAACCACGCTGCGGCCACTTCGGCCAGCACGGCAACGCTGGACTTCGCCTTTGACGGCGCCAACTGCCTGCGCCAGCTGTGGGCGGGCACGGGTGCCAACGCCGCGCGCGTGAAGGCGGGCATCGCCGAGGTGCAGGCCACCGCCAACCTGCGCGGCAAGCCGGCGATCATCGTGCACGGCCGCAGCGACACGCTGATCCCGGTGAACTTCAGCTCGCGCCCCTACGTGCTGCGCAACCAGCAGGTGGAAGGCGCCAACAGCCGGCTGCGTTATGTGGAAGTGACCAACGGCCAGCACTTCGACAGCTTCCTGCCCTTCGCCGGCTACGACACGCGCTACATCCCGCTGCACCTGTACTACATCCGCGCGATGGACGCGATGTGGGCGCACCTGAAGAACGGCACCGCGCTGCCCGGCAGCCAGGTGGTGCGCACCACGCCGCGCGGGGGCACGCCGGGGGCGGCCAACGCCATCACGGCGAGCAACGTGCCGCCGATTGCGGCGACGCCGGCGGCGGGCGACCGCATCAGCGTGACGGCCACCACCCTGAGCATTCCGGACTGAGCGCACGGGCCGGCTGCGGCCTGCTTGGCCGCGCCCGCCGGCTGGGCCCGGCTCGCTGCGTTTCAGCGGGCCTTGCGCACTTCCATGAGGTTTTGAGAGTCGTGCAGCCAGACGGCGCGCGCGTTACCGGTGGTGGTCTTGGGCATGTCGGTGTCGATGGCCGGCGCCTTCGGGGGCGCTTTCGCGGCGTCGTCCCAGATCCAGGCATTGCAGCCGCCGGTCTTGCCCTTGCAGGCGGCCTCACCGGCGGCCTTCATCACGGCGGGCGTCGCAGAGGGGGGGCAGATCATCACCACCACACGGTCGCTGCGGCTCTTCACCGTGCAGGCGGCTTCAGGCGCGGCCAGCGCGGCGGGGTGGATGGTCATCAGTGCTGCCGCCGCCGCCAGAGGCAGAAGCGCCGCCTGCAACAGCGGCATGCGTACCCAGGGCTTGTTCATCGGTGTGTCCTCTGCAAGAACAAAGACCGGCCAGAGGCCGGTCTTTGCAGTCTGGTGCGCGAAGCGCGCACCAGGAACCTGAATCTCAGGCCGCGATGGTACGGCGACGGCTCATGCCGAGGCCGACCAGGGCCAGGCCGACCAGGGCCAGGGCGCTGGGCTCGGGCACGGTCTGGGTGATGGCCTGCACCTTGGCGACGATGGCAGTCTGGAAGTCGTCGAAGCTGTTCACCGGCAGCACCCAGGGCTGGCTGGTCATCGGGTTGGGAGGCGTGGCGCCGCTGGCCAGCAGCACACCGCCGCCGACGGTACCGGCCGTCGTCACTGGCGAGTACACCATCCGGAGCAGGCCCGCGGAGTTGAAGCTGCCGATGGCTTCAGCCGTGAGGGCGTCGATACCGGCGTTGCGCGAGGCCAGCGCGGCAGCTTCGGCGGCAGCCTGATTGTTGGGCACGCCATCGGTGGCCAGATTGATGATGCTGCGCAGGCCGGCGTTGTAGTTGGTTGAGGCCACCATCGCAGCCGAGATGGCATTGATGCCAGCGGCCGTGTCCGTACCACCACCGATGTAGCTGAAGCTGTTGATGGCAGTGATCATGGTGGCGCGCGACGCGGCCGTCAGCACCTGGGGCGCAATGACCGTCGTCGTGCTGTTTGCGAAGTTGACCATCGTCACTTCGATGGTGCCGTCGACCGGCAGCGCATTCAGCGCAGCGACATAGCCGGCGCGCATGATGTTGAAGTTGGTCGTGCCGATGCTGCCCGAGGCGTCGACGAGGAAGCCCAGTTGGGTGGTGACCGCTGCATGGCTGCTGAGTGACATCACGCCTGCGGCGAGGACCGCGCTCAGGCGGCGCACGATGGACGAAAGTTTCATGTAAGGCTCCGTGATGGTGACGCTCAGGCGTCGGGTGGTTGCTTCGAGCCTGCTGGTGGGCAGAGCTCCTGGGTCCCGCGTTTCTGGGAACTCGCTGCATGATCTGTGCCAATCCGAGAATTTCTTAATGAATTCAACGGTTTGATTGGCAGGCGGCGATCGCGCGCCGCGCTTTGTGCGTGCTTTGTGTCAAGCGAGCCGACACCCTAATTTGAAGGAGCCGGGCGGCGGGCGGGCGTGGGGCCAGGGCTTGACCCGCCAGCCCGCCTTGCTGGGCACGCGTCCCTAGAATCCTTCGCCTTCCCCAGCCCGAAGGCCTCCATGTCCTCGTCAGGTGTCATTCGAATCCGCGGTGCGCGCCAGCACAACCTCAAGAACCTCGATCTCGACATCCAGACCGGCGAGCTGACGGTCGTCACCGGCCCCAGCGGCAGCGGCAAGAGCAGCCTGGTCTTCGACACGCTCTACGCCGAGGGCCAGCGGCGTTATGTCGAGACCTTCAGCGCCTACGCGCGCCAGTTCCTCGACCGCATGGACCGTCCGGCGGTCGACCGCGTGGACGGCGTGCCGCCGGCCATCGCCATCGACCAGACCAACCCGGTGCGCACCAGCCGCAGCACGGTCGGCACGATGACCGAGTTGAACGACCACCTGAAGCTGCTCTTCGCGCGCGCCGCGCAGCTCTTCGACAAGCAGACCGCACTGCCGGTGCGGCACGACTCGGCCGAGAGCATCCACGCCGACCTGCGGGCGCGCGCCGAAGCCCTGGGTGACCCGCGGCTGGTGTTGACCTTTCCTGTGGAACTGCCGGCCGACACCACGGCCGAGCAGCAAGAGCAGTGGCTCGCCGCCAGCGGCTTCACCCGCGTGCAGGAAGAGCGTGTGGAAGGCACGCGCAAGATCCTGGACGTGGTGGCCGACCGCTTCCGCATCGCCGGCACCGAGAAGGTGAGGGCGATGGACGCCATCGAACTGGCGCTCAAGCGCGGCGGCGGCCGGCTGAAGGTGCACGTGCAGCCGGCCGAAGGCGAAGCGCAACTGTGGCGCTGGAGCACCGGCCTGCATTGCCCCGAGAGCGACATCCGCTACGCCGACCCGCAGCCAGCGATGTTCAGCTTCAACAGCGCCTACGGCGCCTGCGAAACCTGCCGCGGTTTCGGGCGCGTGATCGGCGTCGACATGGGCCTGGTCATCCCCGACCACCGCAAGACGCTGCGCAACGGCGCCATCAAGCCGATGCAGACGCCGGCCTGGGCCGATTGCCAGGACGACCTGGTGAAGTACGCCGGCGAGGCCGGCATCCCGCGCGACACGCCCTGGAGCCAGCTGACCCCGCAACAGCGCGACTGGGTGGTGGAAGGCACGCCGAACTGGAGCGGCAACTGGAACAAGCAGTGGTACGGCGTGCGCCGCTTCTTCGAGTATCTCGAGAGCAAGGCCTACAAGATGCACATCCGCGTGCTCTTGTCGAAGTACCGCAGCTACACGCCCTGCGGCGCCTGCGGCGGGGCGCGGCTGAAGCTCGAATCCTTGCTCTGGCGCATCGGCGACAAGCCCGGTGCCGATGCCGTGCTGCCGGCCGAGAAGCGTTACTTGCCGGTGGGCGCGCAGTGGAGCCGCGCGCAGCTCGAAGCCCTGCCCGGCCTGAGCCTGCACGACCTGATGCAGCTGAGCATAGAGCGCCTGCGCCGTTTCTTCGACAGCCTCACGCTGCCCAGCACGCTGCTGGACGACGCGCTGAAGCTGCTGTTGGATGAAGTGCGCACGCGCCTGAAGTACTTGTGCGACGTGGGCCTGGGCTACCTCACGCTGGACCGCCAGAGCCGCACGCTCAGCGGCGGCGAGGTGCAGCGCATCAACCTCACCACGGCGCTCGGCACCAGCCTCGTGAACACCATGTTCGTGCTGGACGAGCCCAGCATCGGCCTGCACCCGCGCGACATGAACCGCATCGTGCAGGCCATGCAGCGCCTGCGCGACGCCGGCAACACGCTGGTGGTGGTGGAGCACGACCCGGCCGTGATGTTGGCCGCCGACCGCCTGATCGACATGGGCCCGGGCCCGGGAGAACGCGGCGGGCAGATCGTCTTCGACGGCACGCCCGAGGCCGCGCGCAACGCCAACACGCTGACCGGTGCCTACCTCGGCGGCCGCAAGCAGGTGGGCGCTGGTTTCCGCAAGCTGGTCAACGAGGCCACGCCCAAGCTCATCTTGGAAGGCGCGCGCGAACACAACCTGCAGAACGTGAGCGTGGCCTTCCCGCTGCAGCGCCTGGTGTGCGTGACGGGCGTGTCGGGCAGCGGCAAGAGCACCTTGATCCAGGATGTGCTCTACCCCGCGCTGGCCCGCCACTTCGGCAAGGCCACCGAAACGCCCGGCGTGCACGACCGCCTGCTGGGCGCCGACGCGCTGGCCGACGCGGTGTTCGTCGACCAGAGCCCCATCGGCAAGACCGCGCGTTCCAACCCGGCCAGCTACGTGGGCGCCTTCGACGAACTGCGCAAGATCTTTGCCGAGGCGCCGCTGGCGCGCGAGCGCAGCTACACCGCGGGCACCTTCAGCTTCAACGCCGGCGACGGCCGCTGCCCCACCTGCGGCGGCAGCGGTTTTGAACACGTGGAGATGCAGTTCCTCAGCGACGTCTACCTGCGCTGCCAGGATTGCGACGGCCGCCGCTACCGCAGCGAGATCCTCGACGTGAAGGTGGTGCGCGGCCCGATGCAATTGAGCATCGCCGACGTGCTGGACCTCACCGTGGCCGAGGCCGCGCACTGGTTCCAGAACGACCGCGAGGTGGTGGCGCGGCTGCAGCCCATCGTGGACGTGGGCCTCGATTACGTGCGCCTGGGCCAGCCCGTGCCGACCTTGTCGGGCGGCGAGGCGCAGCGCCTGAAGCTGGCGGGCTTTCTGGCCGAAGCGGCGGCTTCGGCCAGCAGCTACGCCAGTTCACGGCTGGCGAAGAAGGGCACGCTGTTTCTCTTCGACGAGCCCACCACGGGCCTGCACTTCGACGACATCGCCAAGCTGATGCGCGCCTTGCGCAAGCTGCAGGACGCGGGGCATTCGCTGCTGGTCATCGAGCACAACCTGGATGTGATCCGCGCCGCCGACTGGATCGTCGACCTTGGCCCCGAGGGCGGCGAGGCGGGCGGTGAGCTGGTCTGCGAAGGCACGCCGGACGATGTGAAGTTGCACCCCACCTCACACACCGCGCTCGCCTTGCGCGAGTACGAGCAGGCCCTGGGTTTCGGCACGCCGCAGGCCGAAGAAAGCCGCGCGCTGCAGACCGTGCTGCGCGAGGCGCGCCGCGCGCGCCAAGCGGCGGACGACAGCATCCGCATCGTCAACGCCAAGGAACACAACCTGAAGAGTCTGAGCGTGGAGATCCCGCGCGGCAAGTTCAACGTCATCACCGGCGTGAGTGGTTCCGGCAAGAGCACGCTGGCGTTCGACATCCTGTTCAACGAAGGGCAGCGGCGTTACCTCGAAAGCCTGAACGCCTACGCGCGCAGCATCGTGCAGCCGGCGGGCCGGCCCGAGGTGGATGCGGTCTACGGCATCCCGCCCACGGTGGCCATCGAACAGCGCCTGAGCCGCGGTGGCCGCAAGAGCACGGTGGCCACCACCACCGAGGTGTGGCACTTCCTGCGCCTGCTGTGGGTGAAGCTGGGCCTGCAGCACTGCGTGCACGACGGCGCGCCGGTGAAGGCGCAAAGCGCCGAGAGCATCGCGGCGCAGCTGCTGCGCGACCACAAGGGTGAGCACGTGGGCCTGCTGGCGCCGCTGGTGGTGAACCGCAAGGGCGTCTACACCGACCTCGCCAAGTGGGCCAAGGCGCGCGGCCACAGCCACCTGCGCGTGGATGGCGAGTTCCTGAGCCTGAGTCCCTTCCCGCGCATCGACCGCTTCAAGGAACACACCATCGAGCTGCCGGTGGGCGACCTGATCGTCACGCCCGAGAACGAAACCGCTTTGCGCGAGATGCTGAGCAAGGCGCTGGAGCTGGGCAAGGGCGTGCTGCACCTGCTGCACCCGCTGACGGGGCTGGACGACAGCATGGTCGAGGGCGGCACGCAAGGCCGCGGCATCGGCACGGTGAAGGTCTTCAGCACCAAACGCGCCTGCCCGGTGTGCGGGACCAGCTACCCCGAGCTGGACCCGCGCATGTTCAGCTACAACAGCAAACACGGCTGGTGCACCGGCTGCGTGGGCACGGGCTTGAAGCTGACGCGTGAGCAGCGCAAGGCTTACGACGACAGCGTGCGCGACGACGACAACAAGGGCCGAGAGCAGAGCTTCCCGAGCGAAGAGCCCGAGGTCGAAGGCGTGGTCGACGAGCCCTGCGGCGATTGCGGCGGCGCGCGGCTGAACAAGGCCTCGCGCGGCGTGACCTTCGAAGAGCGGGCCATCAGCGACATCGCCCGCCTCTCGGTGCACGAGACCCGCGCGTGGATCGAGACCCTGCAGCTCACCGGCCGCGACGCCGACATCGCGCGCGACGTGGTCAGCGAGATCAAGAGCCGCCTCGTTTTCCTGGAAGACGTAGGCCTGGGCTACCTCACGCTGGACCGCGCCGCGCCCACGCTGTCAGGCGGCGAGGCGCAGCGCATCCGCCTGGCGGCGCAGCTGGGCAGCAACCTGCAGGGCGTGTGCTACGTGCTGGACGAGCCCACCATCGGCCTGCACCCGCGCGACAACGGCATCCTGCTCAACGCGTTGGCCAAGCTGGGCAGCGCCGGCAACACGCTGGTGGTGGTGGAGCACGACGAAGACACCATCCGCCGCGCTGAGCACATCATCGACATCGGTCCCGGCGCCGGCAAACGTGGTGGCCATCTGGTGGCCCAAGGCACGGCGGCCGATTTGGCGGCGCAGCCCGACTCCGTCACCGGCCGGCTGCTGGCGCACCCGCTGCAGCACCCGCTGGTGGCGCGCCGCGCCATCGACTGGGAAGCCCCGGCGCTGATGCTGCGCGGCGCCACGCTGCACAACCTGCAGCGTGTGGACCTGCGCGTGCCGCTGGGGCGGCTGGTGGCCATCACCGGCGTCAGCGGCAGCGGCAAGAGCACGCTGGCGCGCGACGTGCTGCTGGCCAACGTTCAAAGTGCGCTGACCGGCAACCGGAAATGGGCCGGCTGCGAGACCCTGGAAGGCTTCCATCACATCGACCGCGTGCTGGAGGTCGACCAGACGCCCATCGGCAAGACGCCGCGCAGCTGCCCGGCCACCTACATCGGCTTCTGGGACGCCATCCGCAAGCTCTTCACCGAGACGCTGGAGGCCAAGGCCCGCGGCTACGGCACGGCGCGCTTCTCCTTCAACACCGGCGATGGGCGCTGCCCGGGCTGTGAAGGGCAGGGCATGAAGACCATCGAGATGAGCTTCCTGCCCGATGTGAAGGTGCCCTGCGACGTGTGCCACGGCGCGCGCTTCAACCCCGAGACGCTGGCCGTCACCTGGCGCGGCAAAAGCATCGGCGACGTGCTGCAGATGGAGGTGGACGAGGCAGTGGTGTTCTTCGCCAGCATGCCTTCCATCGCGCACCCGCTGCAGTTGCTGAAGGACGTGGGCCTGGGCTATCTCACGCTGGGCCAGCCCAGCCCCACGCTCAGCGGCGGCGAGGCGCAGCGCATCAAGCTCGTCACCGAACTCAGCAAGGTGCGCGACGACGTCACGCGCCGCGGCCAGAAGCCGCCCAAGACGCTGTATGTGCTGGACGAGCCCACCGTGGGCCTGCACATGGCCGACGTGGAGCGGCTGATCCGCGTGCTGCACCGCCTGGTGGAAGGCGGCCACAGCGTGGTGGTGATCGAGCACGACCTCGATGTCATCGCCGAAGCCGACTGGGTGGTGGACCTGGGCCCCGAAGGCGGCACGGGCGGCGGCCGCGTGGTGGTGGCCGGCGCGCCAGAGGCCGTGGTGGCCAGTGGTTCGCACACGGGGCGTGCGCTGGCGCCTGTGCTCGGCCGCGTGGCCTGAGGCCTGGCGCGAGGCGCGCTTCAGCGACTCTGCCGAAGCCGCCAGACGCGCCAGCCCAGCAGGCTGCCGATCACCGCGGCATAGACGCCCACCTCGGCCAGGTCGTTCTTGCCGCTGCGCATCCACAGGAAGTGCAGCACCGCCAGCACCGCCACGGCGTAGACGGCGCGGTGCAGCGCCTGCCAGCGGGCCGCACCCAGGGCCTTGATGGCGCGGTTGAACGAGGTCAGCGCCAGCGGCAGCATCAGCAGAAGTGCAGCGCTGCCCACCAGGATGAAGGGGCGCTTGGCGATGTCGGCCACGATGGCGGCCAGGTCCAGCCCCATGTCCAGCCAGGCGAAGGCCAGGAAGTGCAGCAGGCCGTAGAAGAAGGTGAAGAGCCCGAGCATGCGGCGCAGCCGCGCCAGTGCGTGCCAGCCCGTCAGCTGCCGCAACGGCGTCACGGCCAGCGTCAGGCACAGCAGCCGCAGCGTCCAGTCGCCGGTGCTGCGGATCAGCGTCTCGGCGGGGTTGGCCCCCAGCGTGTCGGCGAAGACGCCCCAGACCAGCAAGCCCAGCGGCACCAGCGCCAGCGCGAAGACCAGCGGCTTGACCGCCGGTTTCAGCAGCAGGCGGTTCACCTCAGTAGAACTTCTTGAGGTCCATGCCGGCGTAGAGCTGGCCCACCTGCGGCTCGTAGCCATTGAACATCAGCGTCGGCCGCTTCTTCGCGAAGAGGCCGTCTTCGCCCAGGCGGCGCTCGGTGGCCTGGCTCCAGCGCGGGTGGTCGACCTTGGGGTTCACGTTCGAATAGAAGCCGTACTCGCTGGGGATGGCGGCTTCCCAGCTGGTGCGCGGCTGTTTCTCGACGAAGCGGATCTTGACGATGCTCTTGCCGCTCTTGAAGCCGTACTTCCAGGGCACCACCAGGCGCACCGGGGCACCGTTCTGGTTGGGCAGCACCTCGCCATACAGGCCGAAGGCCAGCATCGTGAGCGGGTGCAGGGCTTCGTCCATGCGCAGGCCCTCGACGTAGGGCCAGTCGAGCACGGC
This sequence comes from Rubrivivax rivuli, assembly GCF_004016505.1. GTDB lineage: Bacteria > Pseudomonadota > Gammaproteobacteria > Burkholderiales > Burkholderiaceae_C > Rubrivivax > Rubrivivax rivuli. The sequence continues at coordinate 102,118 of NZ_SACR01000007.1, forward strand.
CTGGCTCAGGCCCGGCATCTGCGCGCGGTCGGCCAAGGTGATGAACTGTACGAACTTGGCGTTGCCCGTCGGCTCCACTTTCCTGATCAGCTCGGCCAGCGACCAGCCCACCCAGGGCACCACCATCGACCAGCCTTCCACGCAGCGCAGTCGGTAGATGCGCTCCTCCATCGGCGCGAGCTTCAGCAAGGTGTCGAGGTCGTAGTTGCCGGGCTTCCTGACCTCGCCTTCCACGGCGACGGTCCAGGGGCGGGTCTTGAGGGACCCGGCGTACTTGGCGGGGTCGGCCTTGTCGGTGCCGAACTCGTAGAAGTTGTTGTAGCTGGTCACGTCCTTGTAGGGCGTGGGCTTGTCCAGCGCCATGGCGCCGGCCACCGCGCTGCGCGCGCCGGGCAAGGCCGCCAGCTTGCCCGGGCGGGGGCTCTGTGCCTGGGCCGGGCGCAAGGCCGGCAGCGCGCCCAGCGCCCCGGCGGCGGCCAGCCCCTGCAACAGCTGACGACGCTGCTGGTAGACCGCACGCGGCGTGATCTCCGAGGCGATGGGGTGCTGGAAGCCGTGGTCCTTCAGGAAGTGCATGTCTGCTCCGGGGGTGTGCCTGTCGGTCGAGGCCGACGCCTGCACCTTACATCGCCCGTGCGGCTGCAATGAAAACGGGCCGGTAAAGACCGGCCCGTCGGGGGTGTTGTGGCGCGTGGGGGTCAGCGCAGGCCGGCGAGGTAATCGGACACGGCCTTGATCTCGGCGTCGCTCATCTTCGCGGCGATGGCCATCATCTGGGCGCTGTTGCCGCGGGCGCCCGAGCGGAAGGCCAGCAGCTGGGCTTCGGTGTACTCGGCGTGTTGCCCTTGCAGGCGTGGGTACTGCGCAGGGATGCCGGCGCCGTTGGGGCTGTGGCAGCCGGCGCACGCGGGCACGCCCTTGGCCATGATGCCGCCACGGTGGATCTGTTCACCCAAGGCCACGGTCTTGGGGTCGCGCGCCGCGCCCGGCTTGGCCTTCTTCGAGGCGTAGTAGGCCGCGATGTGCTTCATGTCCTCTTCGGACAGCCCGGCCGCCATGCCGGCCATGATGGCGTTCTTGCGCTTGCCGCTCTTGAACTCGACGAGCTGCTTGACCAGGTACTCGGGGTGCTGGCCCGCCAGGATCGGGTTGGCCGGCGTGCCGCGCGAGCCATCGCTGGTGTGGCAGGCGCCGCACGAGGCCGCAAGCTGCTGGCCCTTGGCCAGATCGGGCTTGAACGCCGGGGCGGGGGCCGCGGCAAGGGCCGCGCCAGACAGCAGGGCCAGGGTGGCAGCCGACAGGGTCGACACGGCCAGCGACTTCATTCGCGACATCATGCAGGTGCCTTCAAAGGGGGTGCGCAGGTGGCTTCGTTGAGAAGTGCGCGGGAACCAAAGCCATGAATTTTACAATGCCCCATGACAAACAGCTTTCACGGGCTTCCCGGCCGCCCTGCCGCCCCCGCCGACACCGCCCGGCAGGCCCTGGCCTGGACCCACAGCGCGCGCTTCCTCACCACGGCCAGCCAGCTCTCGCAGCTGCCGGCGAGCGAGACGCCCGAGATCGCCTTCGTGGGCCGCAGCAACGCCGGCAAGTCCACCGCGATCAACCGGCTGGCGCAGCAGAAGCGCCTGGCCTTCGCTTCGCGAACGCCGGGTCGCACGCAGCACATCAACCTCTTCGAGGTCGGCCCGAAAGACGCCGCCGACGCGCTGTTTGCCGACCTGCCCGGTTACGGCTACGCCGCGGTGGAGCGGTCGGCCAAGCTGCGCTGGCAGGAGGTGATGGCCGACTACCTGCAGTTGCGCCGCCCGCTGCACGGCGTGGTGCTGATGGTCGACTCGCGCCTGGGGTTCACCGATCTCGACAAGCGGCTGCTGGCCTTGATGGCGCCCCGCCTGGCCAACGGCGAAGTGCGCCTGCTGGCGTTGCTGACCAAGGCCGACAAGCTCAACCGCAGCGAGGGCCAGTTGGCGCTGCGCAAGGCCCAGGACGAACTGGGCGCGATCTCCACCGAGAACAGCGACATCGGCGTGACGCTGTTCTCGGCGCTCTCGCGCCAGGGGCTGGAAGACGTGGCGGAGACGCTGTACGGCTGGGTTCACGCGCCCTTGCAGGCACCGGAGGCCGGCGAGAGCACAGAGCCTGCGCCTGTGCCCGCGCCGACCCTCACCCCCGGCGAGAGATGACGCGCTGTTTCGATCTCGCACTGCCCCACGGCATCACACTCGCCTGCCGCGCCGAGGGCCGGCTGGGGGCGCCCCGCGTCATGCTGTTGCACGGGTTCCCCGAAGCGGCCTTCGTCTGGGATGAGGTGATGGCCTTGCTGGCCGACCGTGCAGACTGCTTGGCCCCCAACCTGCGCGGTTTCGAAGGGTCTTCGGCGCCGACCGAGGTGGCGGCTTACAAGGCCAGGCCCCTGGTGGCCGACATCGCGGCCGCCATCGAAACCACTGGCGGCCCGCTGGACCTGCTGGTGGCGCATGACTGGGGCGGCGCGCTCGCCTGGAACCTGGCGGCTGCCCATCCCGGCTTGATGAAGCGCCTGCTCATCGTCAATTCGCCGCATCCGGCCACCTTCCTGCGCGAACTGAGGCACAACGCCGAGCAGCAGGCGGCCAGCGCCTACATGAACTTCCTCTGCCGGCCCGATGCCGCCCGCTTGCTGGCGGAGCGTGACTACGCCCGCCTGTGGCCATTTTTTGGCGATGCGGCCTGGCTCACCCCGGCCCTGCGAGACCGGTACCGGCAGGCCTGGCACAACGGGGGCCGGGGCCTCGAGGGCGCGCTGAACTACTACCGCGCGTCGCCGCTGCGCCCGGCCACCGGGCCCGACGATGCCTTGTACACCCTGGTGCTTCCCGACACCGTGGTCACGGTGCCGGTGCCGACCACGGTGCTGTGGGGCGAGGGTGACGTGGCCTTGCGACCCGGGTTGCTGGACGGCCTGGACTCATGGGTGCCACAGCTGCAGTTGCTGCGCGAGCCGGGGGCGACGCATTGGGTGGTGCATGAGCGGCCGGGCCGTGTGGCCGAGGTGATCGCCGGCCTGCTCTGAGCCGGTGGCGGACCGCGAGGCGCGCCCGTTCAGGCCGCGGCAGAGGCCATCTGCTCCTGCACCCGGGCGGCGGCGCTGCCCACGATGGAGCGCTCTTTGAGCGACTTGGCCAGGCGCGCGGCGTGCATGGCCAGCAGGGCGCCGCGCCGTACCGCCCAGGTGGTGTCGGAAGCACCATCGCCAAACAGGAAGACCTCGCCGCGCTCGCCTGGCCACAACAGCCGTGCCTGCACCCAGCGGCCCTGCAGGAACATGCGCACCCAGTCACCCGGCCGCAGGCCGTCGAGCCAGGTGTCGGTGGGGGTTTCAGCGCGCGAGATCGGGGCGCTGTGCTCCATCAGGTCGGCGGGCACGGTGTCCAGCGCTTCCACGTCGAGCATGCCGTGGAAGGAGCTGTGGGCGTCGGTGCGGCCGGACAGGAGTTTGTCCTCGAGCTTCTGCAGGGCACCGATCTGGCTGGCCGCAGCAGCCAGACGGCGTGTCAGGCGCTTGTGGAGATAACTCTCGAAGCGGTCGAGCGCCCACCGGTAGAGGGCGTTGTTCTGCTCGGGTTCTGCCACCAGTTGCTCGGCAGTGCCCAACGCCGTCTTCAGCAACTGGCGGCGTTCCGGGTCGCTCGGGTCGGGGGCCATCTCGCACTCGAAGACCATCCGGTTGATGAAGCGCCACAGGGGGTGCTTGTCGCGGTCGAGCAGGCTGCTGTCGCGAAGGGCCAGGCGCATGGCCGGCCCGTGCAGGCGCGAGATGATCATGCGCACGTCTTCGGGCACGCGCTCGTCGGTGAGCATGGCATCGAAGAGCCGGCTGACGAGTTCGATCGACTGCCGGTCCACGCGGCTGCTGGTGGTGCGCGCAATCTCGGTCCAGTGCTCGCGCGGTGTGCCCGGGGCAGCGGCCGTGCTGCCGCCCGCAGGCCTGAAGGCGGGCGTGGACGCGGCCGACCCACCCGGTTGGCGCCCCTGACCTTCGTAGCTCAAGGGCGCGTCGATCGGGCCTGGCATCGTGTCGCGGATGCTGTGCAGGTCGGGGCTGAAGGTCACCTCGTTGCTGCGCGAGCCTCGGCGTGTGCCGGAAGGCAGGATCACCGTGCGGTGCGCCGCGGGCTCGATGCCCATCGCGTCCAGGCGCGAGCTTGAAGCGGCGTAGGCCGTCCGCAGCAGCTGCGCGAGCGCCGGCCCGGCAGACCGCATGAAGGCGAGCTGGTGGCCGCGTGACAGCGGCAGCGCCTGCGCGGCAGCCCAGGTGGCGCGCGCGTAGGTTTCGGCGCGGAAAGGGTTGTGGTCGACGCTGACGTCCATGTCGCCCACCAGCGCCGAGATGTAGGTCTGCAACTCGCGCAGCTCGTACTCGGCGTTGCTCTTGATGGCTTCGATGATGTGCGAGAGCTCGACATCCATCGCGACCACTTCTTCGTCCACCAGGGCCAGTGACATCCGGCGCGGCGCGGTCGAAGCGGTTGCACCGTGCCGAGGCTGGTTCTGCAGTTCGGCGTCCACCTGTTCCTGCAGCGAGCGCATGAAGTAGTCGCCGAGGCGACGGCGCTGCGAGAGCATGGCCTGCATCAGTTCGCCCGTGGTGGCGCGCTGCAGGGGGGCCATCGTCGGCAGGCTCTTGCGGGTGTGGTCGAGCGTGCCGTCGAGCAATTGGTCGAAGAGCAACGGCGCGCGCAACAGCTCGTCATCGACGAACCTGCGCATCGCGGGCGAGAGCGGCCGTTGAACCATGCGTGCCATTATCCCGTCAGGCCCGTGGCGGCATCAATGAAAAAGGCCTGCAGAAACCCTGCAGGCCTTTTCTTGGGGTGGGAACCCGGTGCGGATGCCACGAACCCGCGGTGGCGGATTCGTGGCCCCCGTGGGGCTTACATATCCATGCCGCCCATGCCACCCATGCCGCCCATGCCACCCGGCATGCCGCCGCCGGCCGCTTCTTCCTTCGGCGCTTCGGCGACCATGCACTCGGTCGTCAGCATCAGGCCGGCCACGGAGGCGGCGTTCTGCAGCGCGGTGCGGGTGACCTTGGTCGGGTCGAGGATGCCCATCTCGATCATGTCGCCGTAGGTGGCATTCGCGGCGTTGTAGCCATAGTTGCCCTTGCCTTCCAGCACCTTGTTGATCACGACGCTGGGTTCGTCGCCGGCGTTGCCGACGATCTCGCGCAGCGGCTGCTCGATGGCGCGCAGCACGATCTTGATGCCGGCTTCCTGGTCGGGGTTGTCACCCTTGATGGTGCCAGCGGCCTGGCGGGCACGCAGCAGGGCCACGCCGCCACCGGCGACGATGCCTTCTTCCACCGCAGCGCGCGTGGCGTGCAGGGCGTCTTCGACGCGGGCCTTCTTCTCCTTCATCTCGACTTCGGTGGCAGCACCGACCTTGATGACGGCCACGCCGCCGGCCAGCTTGGCCACGCGCTCTTGCAGCTTCTCGCGGTCGTAGTCGCTGGTGGCTTCTTCGATCTGCACGCGGATCATCTTGACGCGGGCTTCGATGTCAGCCGCAGCGCCGGCGCCGTCGATGATGGTGGTGTTTTCCTTGGCCACTTCGACGCGCTTGGCCTGGCCCAGGTCGGCCAGCGTGGCCTTCTCGAGCGTCAGGCCCACTTCTTCGGCGATGACCTTGCCGCCCGTCAGGATGGCGATGTCTTCCAGCATGGCCTTGCGGCGGTCGCCGAAGCCAGGGGCCTTCACGGCCACGACCTTCAGGATGCCGCGGATGGTGTTGACCACCAGCGTGGCCAGGGCCTCGCCGTCAACTTCCTCGGCGATGATCAGCAGAGGGCGGCCGCTCTTGGCCACCTGCTCCAGCACGGGCAGCAGGTCGCGGATGTTGCTGATCTTCTTGTCGTAGAGCAGCACGAAGGGGTTGTCCAGCGTGGCGCTCTGCTTCTCGGGGTTGTTGATGAAGTAGGGCGACAGGTAGCCGCGGTCGAACTGCATGCCCTCGACGATGTCGAGCTCGTTGTCCAGGCTCTTGCCGTCTTCGACGGTGATGACGCCTTCCTTGCCGACCTTGTCCATGGCCTTGGCGATGATTTCGCCGATGGACTCGTCGGAGTTGGCTGAGATCGAGCCGACCTGGCTGATTTCCTTGCTCGTCGTGGTGGCCTTGCTGGCCTTCTTCAGCTCGTCGACCAGGGCCAGGACGGCCTTGTCGATGCCGCGCTTCAAGTCCATGGGGTTCATGCCGGCGGCGACGAACTTCATGCCTTCGCGGATGATGCTCTGGGCCAGCACGGTGGCGGTGGTGGTGCCGTCACCGGCGTTGTCGCTGGTCTTGGAAGCGACTTCCTTGACCATCTGCGCGCCCATGTTCTGGAGCTTGTCCTTCAGCTCGATTTCCTTGGCCACCGAGACACCGTCCTTGGTGACGGTGGGGGCGCCGAAGCTGCGCTCGAGCACGACGTTGCGGCCCTTGGGGCCCAGGGTGACCTTGACCGCGTTGGCCAGGATGTTCACGCCTTCGACCATGCGGTGACGGGCGTCAGCGCCAAAGATGACGTCTTTTGCTGCCATGTTGTGTATCTCCGAGATTCAGTGTTGAGGGTTTGCGGTGGTCGGAAGGATTACTTCTCGACGACGGCAAACAGGTCTTCTTCGCGCATCACCAGCAACTCGTCGCCGTCGACCTTGACGGTCTGGCCCGAGTACTTGCCGAACAGGACACGGTCGCCGACCTTGATGTTCAGGGCCACGAAGTCGCCCTTGTCGTTGCGCTTGCCCGGGCCGACGGCCAGCACTTCGCCCTGGTCGGGCTTTTCGGCGGCGTTGTCGGGAATGACGATGCCGGAAGCGGTCTTGGTCTCTTGTTCCAGGCGCTTGACGATCACGCGATCGTGCAACGGACGAAGTTTCATAGCATCTCCTTCAGGGTACGGATAAGCACTTTGCGGTGCGTTGACAAAGTCAGCGCTCGCTGACATGCGGGGATCGGCGCGCGCGAAGCGCCTCGTCGATCGTTAGCACTCAAGCTCGGTGAGTGCTAGCAGCAGGATTATAGGGGCGGCCGGTGACAGTTCAAGGGCTGGGGTTGGCCCCGGGCGCAGCGTGGCGCGGCGGCGCTCAGGCGGTTTCGCCGTGCACAGCGCGGGCCTGGGCGCGCCAGCGCAGCATGCCGCCCGAGAGGTTGGCCACCCGGGTGTGGCCGGCCCGCTGCAGCAGCAGGCAGGCCTGGGCCGAACGCGTGCCGGAGCGGCAGACGGTGACGATGGGGCGGTCGGTGGCCAGTTCCGCACGGCGCGCCTCGAGCTCCGCCATCGGCAGGGCCAGCGAGCCGGGGATGTGGCCGAGCGCGTCGTTGCGTTCGGCAGCCTCTCGCACATCGACGATCTGCACCCGGGCGGCGCTCTCTGCCAGCGCATCGGGCTCGATCTCCCAGAGCCCGGCAAAGGTGTAGGCCAGCGGCGCCCAGCCGGGCTCGGGCGGGGGCAGGGCCCCGTCGGCCGGCCGGCCACAGCGCAGGTTGGCCGGCACCGCCTGGTCGATGAGCTTGGGGTGCGGCAGGCCCAGGTGCTGCATGTAGCCCGTGAAGTCGCCCAGGTCGGCTTCGCCGCCCAGCCGCGGGTTGTGGCGGCGCTCTTCGGCCACGCTGCTGGCGGTGATGCCACGGTAGTCGTGCCCGGGGTAGAGCAGGCAGCCCGCCGGCAGGGTGAACAGCTGCCCGTGCACCGAGCGGAACAGGCGTTCGGCGCTGCCTTGCTGGAAGTCGGTGCGGCCGCAGCCGCGGATCAGCAGCGTGTCGCCCGTGAAGGCCATCTGCTGATCGTCGAGCACGTAGCTCACGCAGCCGTCGGTGTGGCCCGGCGTGGCGCGCACCTCCAGGTGGCGGCGGCCGAAACTGACGCGGTCGCCGTGCTGCAGCAAGCGGTCGGCGCCCTGCGCGCCCGAGGCGGCCGACAAGGCGATGCGGCTGCCCAGGCGGCGTTGCAACAGCCACGCTGCAGTGACGTGGTCGGCGTGCACGTGGGTGTCGAGCGTGTAGAGCAGCCTCAGGTCGAGTTCGCGCAGCAGGGCCGCATCGCGCCGCGCCTGCTCGAACACCGGGTCGATCAGCACGGCCTGCCCCTCGTCGGCCAGCAGGTAGGTGTAGGTGGACGAGGTCGCGTCGTAAAGCTGGCGGAAGATGAACATGGTCGGGCTGCCGTCTGGTGGATGCGCAAGGCGTGCGCTCGCGATGCACCTTGCCCAGGCTTGCATCATGCGCGCGCCGCGGCGGGATGCTGCACCATCGCGGGCACGGCCGGGCGAACCCGGCCGAAGGAGCCTTGCATGCCACGCATTGACGCACCTTTCCGGCCTGTCTTGCCGCGCCGGCGTGTTGGCCGCGTCGCCGCGGCATCGGTGTTCGCGGCCCTCGGGCTGTGCGCGCTCTCGACGTCGCACGCCCAAACGCCGGCCGCTGCCAAGCCGCCCCTGCCCATCTTCGACGCCCACCTGCACTACAGCCACGACGCCTGGGAGCCCCTGCCGCCGGCCCAGGCCATCGCCTTGCTGCGCCAGGCCGGGCTGAAGCGGGCGATGGTCAGCAGCAGCAGCGACGAAGGCACGCAGAAGCTGTACGCGGCAGCCCCTGATCTGGTGCTGCCTTCGCTGCGCCCCTACCGCACCCGCGGCGAGATCGGCACCTGGGTGCGCGACGGCTCCGTCATCGCGCACCTGGAATCCCGGCTGCGGCGCTTCCGGTATGTCGCCATCGGCGAGTACCACGTGTTCGGCGCCGATGCCGACCTGCCCGTGATGCGCCGTGTGGTGCAACTGGCGCGCGAGCACCGGCTCTTCCTGCACTCGCACTCCGACGCCGAGGCCATCGACCGCCAGTTTGCGCAAGACCCGCAGGCGCGCATCCTGTGGGCGCATGCCGGATTCGATGCGCCCGAGAAGGTGGCCGAGATGCTGCGCAAGCACCAGAACCTGTGGTGCGACCTCGCCTTCCGCAGCGACCACGCGAGCGGCGGCAAGGTCGATCCCGCCTGGCGTGCCGTCTTCCTCGCCTTCCCTGATCGCTTCCTGGTCGGCACCGACACCTTCACGCCCGAGCGCTGGCACTACGTGGGCGAACACGCGCGCTGGACGCGCGAGTGGCTGGCCGACCTGCCCGCCGACGTGGCCGAGCGCATCGCGTGGCGCAACGGCGAGGCCTTGTTCACCACGATGCTGGCCGGGGCGCGACCGTGAGCCGCCGCTGGTGCCGCTGGCAGCGGGCCGCTGCTGCTGGAGCGTTGGCTGCCGCCGGCGTGCCCTGGGCGACGGCCTGCACGCTGCAGGAGGGTGATGGGCAGCCGCTTTCGGCCGCCGGCGTGCAATTGGCCTGGCAGGCCCAGCCCTTGCCGATCCGCAATGGCCAGCCCTTCGGGCTCGCGGTGCGGCTGTGCCCCGCAACGGCCGTGCTGAAGGCCGTCGACGCCACCATGCCCGCGCATCGCCACGGCATGAACTACCGCCCCAGCCTGCACCCGCTGGGGGATGGCCGCTGGCGCGTGGACGGCATGCTCTGGCACATGGCGGGCGCCTGGGAGTTGCGTTTCGACGTGGAAGTGGCCGGGGCCCGCCACAGCCTGCGCCAGGCGGTGGAGCTGCGATGAAGCGCGATGGGGTCGTCGGCTTGGGACGGGCAGGGCGCTTGCTGGTGCTGCTGTTGGCCCTGGCCGCTGCGCTGCAGGCGCAGTCTGCCGAACCCGAGACCGAGCCCGAACGCGAGGCCGGGATCTTGCCCTTCACGCCAGCCGAGCTGCAGCAGATCCAGGCGCACGGCCCCTGGCCGCCGCCGCGCCACCGCGATGCCTCCAACCGGTTCGTCGGGCAGCCCGCGGCCGTGGCCTTCGGCCGGCAGCTGTTTTTCGACGCTTCGCTCTCGGCCCGGGGAGATCTGGCTTGTGCCAGCTGCCACATCCCGGCGCGCGCCTTCCAGGACGGCCGCGCCGTGGCGCTGCCCGCGGGTGAACGACCGCGCAACACGCCCAGCCTCTTCGATGCCGCGGGCCACCGATGGCTGGGGTGGGACGGCGCGCACGACAGCCTGTGGGCCGCCAGCATCACCCCCTTGCTGGCTGCCGGTGAAATGGCCGCGAAGCCTGCGCACCTGGCCCAGCGGCTGCGCGCCCGGCCTGCGCTCGAGCGCGCCTACACGCAAGCCTTCGGGCGGCCGCTGCCGGCCGACCCCGCACAGCTGCCGGTGGACCTGGGCAAGGCCCTGGCGGCCTACCAGGCCACCCTGGTGTCGCCCCGCACGCCCTTCGACGACTTCCGTGATGCAATGGCGCGCGGTGACCGCCGCGGCGCCGCACGCTACCCGCTGGCGGCGCAGCGCGGCCTGCGCCTCTTCATCGGCGAGGGCCGGTGCACCGTGTGCCATGCCGGGCCTGGCTTCACCAACGGCGAGTTCGCGGATATCGGTGTGCCCTTCTTCGTGCCGGGGGGCGTGGACAGCGGCCGGCATGGTGGGCTGCAGCGCTTGCTGGCCAGCCCCTGGAACCGGCTGGGGTCGCACAACGACGCCGGCCCGGCCGACCCGCAGGCGGTGGCCACGCGCCACGTGGTGCAGCAGCACCGCAACTTCGGCGAGTTCCGCGTGCCCGGGCTGCGGCAGCTGGTGCACACCGCGCCCTACATGCACAACGGCAGCCTGCGCACGCTGCCCGATGTCGTGCGGCACTACAGCGAGCTGAATGAAGAGCGGCTGCACACCGATGGTGAGCGCATCCTGCGCCCCTTGCGCCTCAGCCCGCAGCAAACAGATGATCTGCTGGCCTTCTTGCGCAGCCTGTCCACCGTCAGCCCAGCGCCGGCGCCTTGAGCGCCACCGTTGCGCGGCGCGTGGCCGCGTGGCTCAGTGCGTCGGCGGGGCTTGGTCGTCGTCGCCCGGCGGCGTCTCAGCGGGCACCCGGAAGCGCTCGCTGGCCCAGGCGCCCAGGTCCACGCTGCGGCAACGTTCGCTGCAGAAGGGCCGCCAGCGGTTGCTTTCGGCGAACACCGCAGGCCCCTTGCAACTGGGGCAGGTGACGGTGCGAACGGCAGGCCGGTCCATCGGTGTGCGCGCCCTCACAGGCACAGGCTGAGCTCGAAGGCCGTGTCTTCGCCGCAGGAGCGCAGCCGCCCTTCGGCATCAGGCCGCATGAAGCGGATCGACACCATCAGCCGGTGGCCGCTGATCTCCGGCACCAGGCCGGTGTCGGGCGGGATGCGCACGCGCAGCAACTGGTAGGTCTTGCCCTGCGGCAGGCTCTGCTGGTACTGCCCAGCCGGGGCCACCATGCGCTGCGGCGTGCCGCTGTCGCGCAGCAGGCCCAGCAGCACCTGCAGGGCTTCGGCCAGCGGCGTGAGCGTGGTCATCCAGCCGTTCAGGTCGGCGCGGCGGCGCTCAGCGCTGAGTTGCTGCCAGGCGTAGTAGGCCGGCAGGTCGAATTCGCAGGTGCCGCCGGGGATGTTGATGCGGCTGCGCACGCTCATCAGCCAGTCGTTGGCGGCCAGGGCCTGGCCGGCTTTGCCCTGCAGTTGGTTGAGCCCGTTGTAGGCGTGTTCGATGCGGCCGATGACGCCGTCGAGCGCTGCTTCGCTGATGCCCGGGTGGCCGCGGAAGCCCTGCAACTGGGCGCGGTGCCGGTCCATCTCCTTCAGCACGTCGCTCTTCAGATCGGCGCGCGAGGCCACGTCCATGATCTCGAAGATGGTGGCCAGCGCGAAGTGGTGGTCCACCGCGGCGTCGCGCGCCACCAGCTGGCCGAGGCGGTCGAACAGGTGTTCGAGCCGCAGCATCGTGCGTATGCCTTCGTTGAACGGGTACTCGTACAGGACCAAGGCGGGCTCGGGGCAGGCGGCAGGGCGTGGGGGAGGCGACGGCGCGTGGATTGTTCCACAGGCCTTGCCCGGCCAGCCGCTGCCAGGGCTTGCTGATGCGCGCAGTGCGCTGGGTTCAGGCGCCTGGGGCAGCGCTGCCGCACCAAGCCGTCCACACGGCCGCAACCTCGGCTTGCAGGGCCACCAGGCCGATGTCGTCGTTGAAGATCACGGCGTCTGCAATCGCACGCCTTGCGCTGCGGGTGGCCTGCTGGCTGATCACGCGGCGCGCCGCGGCCTCGTCCCAGCCTGGCCGCTGCGCCACCCGGGCTGCCTGGGTGTCTTCACGGCAATCGACAACCAGCACGCGTTGCACGCGGGCGCGCCAGTGACTCGATTCGGTGAGCAGGGGCACGTCGAACACCACCGGCCGGTGCCCTGCTGCTGCGGCCTGGCGCTGCGCCTCCAGGCCGATCAAGGGGTGCAGGATGGCCTCCAGGCGGCGCTTGGCGCCCGCGTCGTTGAAGGCCAGACGGCGCATCTGTTCACGATCGAGGGCGCCCTCGGTCGTCAGCGCGCCGGGCCCGAAAGCCTCAGCGATCGCGGGCATCGCTGCACCGCCTGGCAAGGTGAGCGCCCTTGCGATGGCATCGGTGTCCACCAGGAGGGCCCCGAGCCCCACCAGGGCTTGCGCCACCGTGCTCTTGCCGCTGCCGATGCCCCCTGTCAGACCGATGGCACGCAGCGGCGGGGTCAGGCCTGGCCTATCCACCCCAGTACCGTCGGCAGGCCGACCAGCATCACCACCACGCCGCCGCCTGCCAGGAAGGGGCCGAAAGGCACGAAGCGCCCTTCGCGCAGGGAGCCGGTCGCCTTCATCACCAGGCCCACCGCAGCGCCCAGCACCGAGGCCATCAGCACGATGGGCAGGATGGCCTGCCAGCCGAGCCAGGCGCCCAGTGCGGCCAGCAGCTTGAAATCGCCGAAGCCCATGCCTTCCTTGCCGGTGACCAGCTTGAAGAAGAGGTAAACGAGGTAGAGCGACAGGTAGCCGGCCACCGCGCCCCACACCGAGGTGGTGATCGAGAGTTCAGGCAGCCAACCCAGGGCCGCCGCGATGAGCCCGGCCCACAGAAGCGGCAGCGTGAGGTTGTCGGGCAGTACCGTGGTGTCCCAGTCGATCAGCGCCAGTGCCAGCAGCACTGCCAGCACGGCACACCACATCAGGGTCGCGGGCTGGGCGCCGAAGCGCCAGGCGGCAGCAGCGAACAGCGCTGCCGTCCCCACCTCCACCATCGGATAGCGCATCGATATGCGCGTGCCGCAGGCCGAGCACTTGCCGCGCAGCGCCAACCAGCTCACGACGGGGATGTTCTCGTGCCAGCGGATGCGGTGGCCGCAGGCCGGGCAACGCGAGGCCGGACGGGCCAGGCCCAAGGCGGCCAGGCCCTCCAGCGCCTTGTCCAGCAGGCTGGCCGCTTGCGCCAGGCGCTCGGGGGCGGGGTGTTGGAAGACCCGGCGGTGCGAGTCGGCGTCGCCGAGCTGGGCGGCCACATCGCCCCACCACTGACGCTCCAGCATCAGCGGCAGGCGGTGCACCACCACGTTGAGAAAGCTGCCGACGATGAGCCCCAGCACCGCCAGCGCGGCGGGCGAGAGCAGCATCTCAAGCGGCAGGCCTGCGAGCCAACCCGGCACGCTAGACCACCGCGCCCAGCTTGAAGATCGGCAGGTACATCGAGACCACGATGCCGCCGATCAAGGTGCCCAGGATCACGATGATGAAAGGCTCCATCAGGCTGGACAGCCCCTTGACCATCTCGTCGACCTCGTCCTCGTAGAACTCCGCCGCTTTGCTGAGCATGTGGTCGAGCGAGCCCGACTCCTCGCCAATGGCTGCCATCTGCAGCACCATGGTGGGGAAGACGCCGGTGGTGGTCATGGCGGTGGTCAGTGCAGAGCCAGTGGATACGTCCTTCTGGATCTGCTCGGTGGCCAGCGCATAGACCGCATTGCCAGAGGCGCCACCCACCGAATCGAGCGCCTCCACCAACGGAACACCGGCGGCGAACATGGTGGACAGTGTGCGTGTCCAGCGCGCGATCACCGACTTGTTGATCAGGTCGCCGAAGATGGGCACGCGCAGCAGCAGGCGGTCCATGCTCATCTGCATCTTCTCGGAGCGTTTCCAACTCTCGAAGAAGAAGTAGAGGCCGCCGCCCAGCAGGCCGAAGATGGCCCACCACCACTTCACGAAGAACTTCGACATCGCGATGACCACCAGCGTGGGCGCAGGGAGTTCGCCACCGAAGGACTTGAAGACGTCTTCGAAGGCCGGGATCACGAAGATCATGATCACCGTCAGCACGACGAAGGCCACCACGATCACCGCGATGGGGTACATCAGCGCCGACTTGATCTTCGACTTGATGGCCATCGTCTTTTCTTGGTAGATCGCCAGGCGATCGAGCAGCGCTTCCAGGATACCGCCGGCTTCACCGGCCTCGACCAGGTTGCAGTACAGCGCGTCGAAGTACAGCGGATGCTTGCGGAAAGCCGAACTCAGACTGGTACCGGTCTCGACATCGGAGCGGATCTCGTTGAGCAGCTTGGTCATGCGCGGGTTCGTGCTGCCGCGCGCGACGATGTCGAAGCTCTGCAGCAGCGGCACGCCGGCCTTCATCATCGTCGCCAGTTGGCGCGTGAAGATGGCGATGTCCTTCTGCTTGATGGCCTTGCCGCCGCTCGTGCGGCGCTGCTTGACCTTGCTGACGAGAATGCCCTGGCGCCGCAGGCTGGCGTTGACGACAGATTCGCCGCCGGCCCGCATCTCACCGCGCACGATCTTGCCGTTGCGGTCTTTGCCTTCCCACTCGAAGATGACTTCCTTGGGTGCCTTGGCGGCTGCTGCTGTGGCCATGTGTGCTGGGCTGGGTCTCAGATGGTGGGGTGGGACGGCTTCACTCGTTGGTGACGGTGATGACCTCTTCGAGCGTGGTCACCCCGACACGCACCTTCAGCAGCCCTGACTGCCGCAGATCCCGCACGCCTTCCGATTCGGCCTGCTTGGCGATGTCGAGCGCCGTTCCTTCCGACAGGATGATGCGCTGTATCGCTTCGGTTATCGGCATCACCTGGTAGATGCCCACCCGCCCTTTGTAACCGTTGTTGCAGGAAGAGCAGCCAACGGCGCGGTAGGGCTTCCAGTTGCCGTCCAGGTCTTCGGGTTTGAACCCCGCCTTGAGCAGCGACTCGCGCGGGTAGTCTGCCGGCTTCTTGCAGTTTTCACACAGCTTGCGCGCCAGGCGCTGCGCCGTGATGAGCAGCACACTGGAAGCGATGTTGAAAGGCGCCACGCCCATGTTCAGCAGGCGCGTCAAGGTGGTAGGCGCGTCGTTCGTGTGCAGAGTGCTCATCACCATGTGGCCGGTCTGTGCGGCCTTGATGGCGATATCAGCGGTTTCCAGGTCGCGAATTTCGCCAACCATGATGATGTCCGGATCCTGGCGCAGGAAGGACTTCAGCGCCGCCGCGAAGGTCAGGCCCGCGCGGTCGTTCACGTTGACCTGGTTGATGCCGGGCAGGTTGATTTCCGCAGGGTCTTCCACCGTGGCGATGTTCACGCCCGGCTGGTTCAGGATGTTCAGGCAGGTGTAGAGCGACACGGTCTTGCCGCTGCCGGTGGGGCCGGTGACGAGCACCATGCCATAGGGGCGGCTGATGCAGGCCAGCAGCCGGTCCTTCTCGGCCTTTTCGTAGCCCAGCGCCTCGATGCCGAGCTTGGCGCTGGACGGGTCGAGGATACGGATCACCACCTTTTCGCCGAACAGCGTGGGCAGGGTGCTGACGCGGAAGTCGATCGCCTTGCTGCCGAACTTCAGCTTCATGCGGCCGTCTTGCGGCACCCGCTTCTCGGCGATATCCATGCGCGAGATGACCTTGATGCGCGAGGCCAGCTTGTCCTTGATCGCCACCGGCGGCTGTGTGATCTCGCGCAGCTCGCCGTCGATGCGGAAGCGCACGCGGTAGGTGTACTCGTAGGGCTCGAAGTGCAGGTCGGACGCGCGCATGTTGATGGCGTCGATCAGCATCTTCTGCAGGAAGCGCACCACAGGCGCGTCTTCGACATCCGTCGCGACTTCGGCCGTCTCGACGGCGGCCGGGTCTTCATCGGTGACGTCGAAGTCGAAATCGGCGCTGGCCAGCGTTTCCAGCTGCTCGTTGGCACTGGCGCCTTGGGTCTCCAGCTGTTTCGCGAGCTTGTCGTACTCGACGATCACCCACTCGGGCGTGAGTTGGGTCGCAAACTTGATGCGTTCGGCGGCTTCCTGATCGGTCGGGTCGGCCGCACCGATGAAGAGCCGGTTGCCGCGCTTGCCCAGCACCATCAGTTGGTACTGGCTGGCTATCTTCGGGTCGACGATGTTGCGGGGCAGCTTCTGCAGGTCGAGAGCGTTCAGGTCGACCAACGGCAGCGCCAGCGACGATGAGAGTGTGTGCGCCAGCTCTTCGGACTTCACGGCGCCAGCGGCAATGAGGGCCGAGATGAAACTCGCCTTTCGCTCGCGCGCGCTCTTCGTCAGTTCTTCGGCCGTCTTGGCCGTCAGCTTGCCGGCATTGACCAACACCCGGGCCACACCCGACAGGGAGGACGGCGGCGGTTCAATCTGGGTCTCGACGGCCATCGTGGGGTCAGCTCAAGGACTGCATATCCGCTGGATCATCGCCGAAGTGCCAGGGGGTGTAAACGCAGCGCCCGCAACGACTTGACGCGCCAGGGTTCACCGACGGATGCGAATGTGACCAGATGACTGGTCGGGGTGAGAGGATTCGAACCTCCGGCCTCTACGTCCCGAACGTAGCGCTCTACCAGGCTAAGCTACACCCCGATGTGTGTGATCTGCTTCGACATCTGCGCGGGGCGCGCGGCGTCTTGTTGAAGCTTCAAGTCGTCCTCAAGACGACCTGTGCACCGATCGAGCACATAAGTCTAGCAGAGCCGCGCGGGCCGGCGTTGCGGGCAGCACGGACAGGGCCTCCTGAGCGCGTTCCGCTTCCGCTCGGGCGCTCTCTCGCGTGGCGTCCAGCGCACCCGTGCGTCGCACGATGGCCAAGATGTCGGGCAGCTTTTCAAGCTCACCGTGCTCGATGGCGTGGCGAATCAGGGTGCGTTCTTCGGCCGAGGCTCGCTCCATGGCCACCAGCAGCGGCAGCGTGGGCTTGCCTTCACGGAGGTCGTCGCCAACGTTCTTGCCCAGCTCGTCGCTGTTGCCTTCGTAGTCGAGCAGATCGTCGACGAGTTGGAAGGCCGTGCCAAGCGAGCGCCCGTAGCTGGCGCAGGCCTCTTCCACCGCCGGGCTCGCATGGGCCAGCACGGCACCCAGGCGCGCGCTGGCCTCGAAGAGCTTGGCGGTCTTGAAGCGGATGACCTCGAGGTAGTCCTTCACCGCCAGGTCGGGGTCGTGCATGTTCATCAACTGCAGCACTTCCCCCTCGGCGATGACGTTGGTGGCGTCGGCCAGCACGTCCAGCACGCGCATGCGGTTCACCGACACCATCATCTGGAAGGCGCGCGAATAGAGGAAATCGCCCACAAGCACGCTGGCCGCGTTGCCGAACATCGCATTGGCCGTGGCGCGGCCCCGGCGCAGTGCCGATTCATCGACCACGTCGTCGTGCAGCAGCGTGGCGGTGTGGATGAACTCGACAATGGCGGCCAGCTCGTAACGTTCGGGTCCCTCGAAGCCGAGTGCCTCCGCGAAGAGCAGCACGAGCCGCGGGCGGATGCGCTTGCCGCCCGCGCCGATGATGTAAGCGGCGATCTGATCGATCAGCGCCACCCTTGAACTCAGACGCTCACGAATGACGGCATCCACGCGCAGCATCGCCTGTGCTGACGCTTCGGCGGCGGTGGGGGGCGTGGAGGTTTCGAGCACGGCGGTAGGAATTATAGGAAGCGTGCGGCGCGCACCTGAGCCAGCACTTGCGCTCCGTTGCTGCATGCTATACTCAAAGGCTCTGCGTAGTGTGCATGGGTGCCTTTTGGGGCGATCCGTCGGGGTGGGTGCGAAGCCTGGCCTGCACAAGCATGGGCACACGGTGGCGCAGGGTTCTTTGAAAGGTCTCCACATGTACGCGGTCATAAAAACCGGTGGCAAGCAATACAGGGTTGCTGCCGGCGAAAAGATCAAGGTAGAACAGATTGCTGCGGACGTAGGCCAGGAAGTTGTGATCGAACAGGTGCTCGCCGTCGGTAGCGGCGCGGACCTGAAGGTCGGTGCTCCCTGGGTCGCGGGTGCCTCTGTCACGGCCAAGGTTCTGGCCCAAGGCAAGCACGACAAGGTGCGCATCTTCAAGATGCGTCGCCGCAAGCACTATCAGAAGCACGGCGGCCACCGCCAAACCTTCACCGAGCTGCAGATCAGCTCGATCAACGGCTAAGGGGCAAGCACCATGGCACAGAAAAAGGGCGGCGGCTCAACCCGCAACGGCCGCGATTCGAAGCCGAAGATGCTCGGCGTCAAGGTCTTCGGCGGCCAGCAGGTGCTGGCAGGCTCGATCATCGTGCGCCAGCGCGGCACCAAGTTCCACCCGGGCGTCGGCGTGGGCATGGGCCGTGACCACACGCTGTTCGCGCTGGTCGACGGCTCGGTGTCCTTCGACACCAAGGGGTCGCTGAACCGCCAGACGGTTTTCGTCACCCCCGCTGCGGCCTGATGGCCGCCTGAGCAGGCGCTCCATGCGCCCGCAGCGAAGCCCCGGCTTGCCGGGGCTTTTTCTTTGACAGCCCCCGTTACCATCAACAGATCATGAAATTCGTCGACGAAGCCACCATCGACGTGTCCGCCGGCCACGGCGGCGCGGGCTGCGTGAGCTTTCGCCGCGAGAAGTTCATCCCCTTCGGCGGGCCGAACGGGGGCGATGGCGGTCGTGGCGGCAGCGTGTGGGCCATTGCCGACCGCAACATCAACACGCTCATCGATTACCGCTACGCGCGCCGCCACGAGGCCCGCAACGGTGAGCCGGGCCGGGGCTCCGACCAGTTCGGCGCGGCTTCGCCCGACATTGAGCTGCGCATGCCCGTGGGCACCATGATCAGTGACGCCGAAACCGGCGAGCTGTTGGTCGAGTTGCTGGAGCACGGGCAACGCGCGCTGCTGGTCAAGGGCGGTGACGGCGGCTTCGGCAACCTGCACTTCAAGACCAGTACCAACCGCAGCCCGCGCCAGAAGACACCCGGCTGGCCCGGCGAAGCCAAGAAGCTCAAGCTGGAGCTCCGCGTGCTGGCCGATGTGGGCCTGCTGGGCATGCCGAACGCGGGCAAGAGCACTTTCATCGCCGCGGTCTCCAACGCACGGCCGAAGATCGCCGATTACCCCTTCACCACGCTGCACCCGAACCTGGGGGTGGTGCGCGTCGGCCCCGAGCGCAGCTTCGTGGTGGCCGACATCCCGGGCCTGATCGAAGGCGCCTCCGAAGGCGCCGGCCTGGGCCACCAGTTCCTGCGCCATCTGCAGCGCACGCGGCTGCTGCTGCACATCGTCGACGCAGCGCCTTTCGACGAGGGTGTCGACCCCGTCCAGCAGGCCAAGGCCATCGTTGCCGAGCTGAAGAAGTACGACCCCAAGCTGCACGCGAAGACGCGCTGGCTGGTCTTCAACAAGCTCGACATGGTGCCCGAAGAAGAGCGCGAGAAGCGCGTGAAAGAGTACGTGCGCCGCCTGCGCTGGAAAGGCCCCGTCTTCTCGATCTCGGCCCTGGCGCGCGAAGGCCTGCAGCCGCTGCTGGAAGCCATCCACGCGCATGTGGCGGCCGAGCAGCGCGAGAAGCCGCTGCCCGACCTGCGATTCGTCACGCCCACCGAACCCGCACCACCTGCCGCCACCGATGCCTAGCGTGCTCTCCGGGGCGCGCCGCATCGTCGTCAAGGTCGGCTCCAGCCTCGTCACCAACGAAGGGCGCGGCGTCGACGCCGCTGCCATCGGCAACTGGTCGCGCCAACTGGCCGCCCTGGCCGCCACCGGGCGAGAACTGGTGATGGTCTCCAGCGGCGCGATTGCCGAAGGCATGAAGCGCCTGGGTTGGGCGCAGCGCCCGAAGGAACTGCACGAATTGCAGGCTGCAGCGGCCGTGGGTCAGATGGGCCTGGTGCAGATGTACGAGAGTCGGCTTTCCGAGCACGGCATGGCCAGCGCCCAGGTGCTGCTGACGCACGCCGACCTGGCCGACCGCGAGCGCTACCTCAATGCACGTTCGACGCTGCTCACCCTTCTGGCGCTGAAGGTGATCCCGGTCATCAACGAGAACGACACCGTCGTCACCGACGAGATCCGCTTCGGCGACAACGACACCTTGGGCGCGCTGGTGGCCAATCTCGTCGATGCCGATGCCTACGTCATCCTCACCGATCAGCGCGGCCTGTACAGCGCCGACCCGCGCAAGGACCCGCAGGCCCGCTTCATCGACGAGGCCACCGCCGGCGACCCCGCGCTAGAGGCCATGGCCGGCGGCGCCGGCAGCAGCATCGGCCGCGGCGGCATGCTCACGAAGATCCTCGCGGCCAAACGTGCGGCGGGCAGCGGCACCAGCACCGTCATCGCCTGGGGGCGTGAACCCGATGTCCTGCTGCGTCTGGCCAGTGGCGAAGCCATCGGTACGGCGTTGCTGGCCGGTACGCCCAAGCTGGCCGCGCGCAAGCAGTGGATGCTTGATCACCTGCAACTCAAGGGCGCCGTGGCCGTGGACGATGGCGCCGTGGCCAAGTTGCGCGACGACGGCAAGAGCCTGTTGCCCATCGGCGTGCATGAGGTGCAGGGCGACTTCTCTCGTGGCGATGTGATCGCGGTGCGCACCCTCGCAGGCCACGAGATCGCGCGCGGCCTGGCCAACTACTCTGCCGCCGAGGCCCGCCTCATCGCGCGCAAGCCCTCGCACCAGATCGAAGCCCTGCTGGGCTACGCCAACGAGCCTGAATTGATCGACCGCACGAACCTCGTGCTGATCTGAGGCCGTGGGCGGGCGCGCTGCGCCACCCCTTCACTTGGGCGCGCAGGCGTCGTTCTCGCCAGGAGCGCCGGGCGTGGCATGGGCGGGGTGCTCACCGTGGTGGCTGGCGCCGCCCCCTGCGGGGCCCGGGCGGTGTTCGGGGCCGTGCTCGTGTTCATGCCGCTGTGCGCGCAGGCCCGCACGCAGGTAGCGGTTGTGGTGGTTGTTCATGCGCGGCAGGTAGCGCGCCAGTTCGGTGAGCGCCATCTCGTAGACACCGCGCTTGAACTCGATCACCAGGTCCAGCGGCACCCAGTACTCGTTCCAGCGCCAGGCGTCGAACTCGGGGTGGTCGGTGGCGCGCAGGTTGAGGTCGCTGTCGTGGCCGAGCAGGCGCAGCAGGAACCAGATCTGCTTCTGGCCCCGGTAGTGGCCGCGGGCGTCCTTGCGGATGAAGTGCTCGGGCACCTCGTAGCGCAGCCAGTCGCGGGTGCGCGCGACGATCTGCACGTGCTCGGGGCGCAGGCCCACTTCTTCATGCAGTTCGCGGTACATCGCCTGCTCGGGCGACTCGCCGTGCTTGATGCCCCCTTGCGGGAACTGCCACGAGTGGGTGCGCAGTCGCTTGCCCCAGAAAACCTGGTTTCTGGGGTTGAGCAGGATGATGCCGACGTTGGGCCTGAAGCCTTCCCGGTCGAGCATAATCAGACCCCGATTCTTAGACTGATTTCATTATTGCACCGGCGCTGTGCACCCAGCGAACTCTCGCTAACCCGCATGCGTCTAGTGGGGCCTGTCAGAGGCCCGGCTCGATGGGCGACGGTGCCCGATCTGCACCGACACCGAGCCCCATGAAAGCCACAGCCACCTTCATCTCCACGCAGAAAGAGGCGCCCGCCGACGCCGAGGTCGTCAGCCACAAGCTGATGATGCGCGCGGGCTTCATCAAGCGCCTGGGCGCGGGCATCTACAACTACATGCCGCTGGGCCTGCGGGTCATCCGCAAGGTCGAAGCCATCATCCGCGAAGAGATGGTGCGCGCCGGCGCCGTGGAACTGCTGATGCCCGTCGTGCAGCCGGCCGAGCTGTGGCAGGAGACCGGCCGCTTCCAGGCCTACGGCCCCGAGCTCATGCGCGTGAAAGACCGCCATGAGCGCGATTTCGTGATTCAGCCCACCAGCGAAGAGGTCATCACCGACATCGCCCGGCAGGAACTGCGCAGCTACAAGCAGCTGCCGCGCAACTTCTTCCACATCCAGACCAAGTTCCGCGACGAGCGCCGCCCGCGTTTCGGCGTGATGCGCGGCCGTGAGTTCACGATGAAGGACGCCTACTCCTTCGACCGCGACAAAGCCGGCGCGCTGAAGAGCTACCAGACCATGTTCGATGCGTACAAGCGCATCTTCGACCGCTTCGGCCTGCAGTACCGCGCGGTGGCCGCCGACACCGGTGCCATCGGTGGTGATGCCTCGCACGAGTTCCAGGTGATCGCCGACACCGGTGAAGACGACATCGTCTACTGCCCCACCAGCGAGTACGCCGCCAACATCGAGCTGGCCGAAGCGCTGCCGCTGCTGGCATCGCGCGCTGCGGCCTCGCAGGCGCTGGCCAAGACGCCCACGCCCGGCAAGAGCACCTGTGCCGACGTGGCCGAGTTGCTGAAGCTGCCACTGGCGCAGACGGTGAAGAGCCTGGTGCTGGCCACCGACGAGCTCAACGCCAAGGGCGACATCGTCAAGAGCACGGTGTGGCTGCTGCTGGTGCGTGGCGACCACGACCTGAACGAGGTCAAGGCCGGCAAGGTCGAAGGCCTGAAGGACGGCTTCCGTTTCGCCACCGTGGCCGAGATCGAAGAGCACTTCGGCTGCAAGCCCGGCTACCTGGGCCCCATCGGCTTGAAGAAGCCGGTGAAGGTGGTGGCCGACCGCACTGTCGCGAACATGGCCGATTTCGTCTGCGGCGCCAACGAGGCCGACTTCCACTTCACGGGCGTGAACTGGGGCCGCGACCTGCCCGAGCCCGACCTGGTGGCGGATATCCGCAACGTCGTGGCCGGCGACCCCAGCCCCGACGGCAAGGGCGTGCTGGCCATCCAGCGCGGCATCGAGGTGGGCCACGTGTTCTACCTCGGCACCAAGAAGTACAGCACGCCGATGAAGGCGCAGTTCCTCGACGAGAACGGCAAGGCCCAGCCCTTCGAGATGGGTTGCTACGGCATTGGTGTCACGCGCATCCTGGGTGCGGCCATCGAGCAGAACCACGACGAGCGCGGGATGATCTGGCCGGTGGCCATCGCGCCGTTTGCGGTGGTGATCTGCCCCATCGGCTACGACCGCAGCCCCGAGGTGCAGGCCGAGGCCGACAAGCTGCACGATGCGCTGGCCGCCGAGGGCATCGACGTGCTGCTCGACGACCGCGGCGAGCGACCCGGCGCGATGTTCGCCGACTGGGAACTGATCGGCGTGCCGCTGCGCGTGGTGCTCTCCGACCGCGGCCTGAAGGCCGGCACGGTGGAGATGCAGGGCCGCCGCGCCACCACGGCCGACATCGTGCCGATGGCCGAGGTGGTGGCGCGCGTCAAGGGGCATCTCGCCGCATGACACTCGCACGCCGCGCGCTGCTGCTGGGCGCAGCGGGCGCGCCCGTGCTGTGGCTGCCGCCGCCGGCGCGCGCCGGCGCGCAGGTGGAAGAACCGCTGGCCGATTCGGTGCGCACGGCGCTTTCGGCCGCGGTGGCCGAGAGTGCGCCACCCAAGCCCAGCTTCGACACGATGGAAGCACGCCTGGCCTACCTGCGCTGGCTGGGCGCTGCAAGCGAGCGGCTGAAACGCCGCAAGGCCGAGCACCACACGCGCGTGGAGTTCCTGGAAACGCTCTGGTACGAGAGCCGGCGCGCCGGCCTGGAGACGGCCTTGGTGCTGGGCCTGGTGCAGGTGGAAAGCGGCTTCCGCAAGTACGCGATCAGCAGCGCGGGTGCGCGCGGCTATATGCAGGTGATGCCCTTCTGGACGCGTGTGATCGGCGACGGCGACCCGAGCCGCCTCTTCCACCTGCAGACCAACCTGCGTTTCGGCTGCACCATCCTGCGCCACTATCTTGAGCGCGAGAAGGGCGACCTGTTCCTCGCGCTGGGCCGCTACAACGGCAGCCGCGGCCGGGCGGAGTACCCGAACCTGGTGTTCGGCGCGCGGCGCCAGTGGCGCGTGGAGGGCGCGGGCTGAGCCGCGCCGCGCGGGGGCTTCAGGCCTTGTTGAGCAGGGCCTGCAGTTCGCCCGACTGGTACATCTCCATCATGATGTCCGAGCCGCCGACGAACTCGCCGTCGATGTAGAGCTGGGGGATGGTGGGCCACTGGGCGTAGTCCTTGATGCCCTGGCGCACTTCTTCGTCTTCCAGCACGTTGAAGGTGGTGAGCTCGGGGGCGCCCGCCGCCTTCAGCACCTGGATGGCGCGGCCGGAGAAGCCACACATCGGGAACTGGGCCGTGCCCTTCATGAAGAGCACCACACGGTGGCCCTTCACGAGTTGGTCGATGCGTTCGTGCACGTTGCTCATGGTGTTGTCGCGGTTCGCTGTCAGCAGGGCCGACACTGTACCTGCGATTGACGGCCCCCAGCGCCGAGCGGGCCGCTCGGCCGGGCGCTAGAAGGCGTAAGACACGCCCAGCTGCAGCACCGGCGCCAGGCGCAGGTTGTTGAGCACGCCCTCCACCTGCGCTGCCGTGGGGCCGCTGCGGCCCAGGTTGACGCGCTCACCGGGGCGCAGGCCGCCCAGGCCGATGTCGGCGCTGAAGCCCCAGCCCTCGCGTGCCGACAAGCTGGTGTAGCCCAGGCCCAGGTAGGGCAGAGCGATCCGGGTCGGGTCGGCATCGGCGCCCATGCGCAAGCCCGGCGCCATGCGCGGGCCTTCGCCCAGGCGCGCCGGGGCCAGGCCCAGCGTGCTGTTGCGCGGGCCGAAGGCCAGGCCGCTGGTCAGGCGCAGGCCGCCGGCCACCGTGCCATCGCCAAAACCCGGGCCGGTGAGGTAGTAGTCGCCGAAGAACTGGGCCCGCTGGGCGGGGCCCAGGTCGCTGACGGCCAGGCCCACCTGCACCGCACCCAGTTGGAGGCGCTGCGAGAGCACCGGCTCCGACGGGAGTTTCAGACCCTCCTGGGCCACCGCGCCGGTGGCCAGACCCAGGGAAACACAGGCAAGCAGGAAGCGGGACATCGGGCTCTCCTACGCTGGACGGGCTGGGGTGCAGGTGCGTGCCGAAGAACGGTGTCTGCCTGCTCGTGAACCCATCCTAGGCCGATGTGTCACCGCTGAACAGCAGCAGTCTGTGGGATGACTCGCCCGGCGCGTGATGCAAGTCCGGCCGCACCGGGCGATATCAGGGCCGGCGCCCGCCGGTGCATCGGCGGTGGCCGCCCAGGTCCGTGCGGTGCTGCACCTCGGTGAAACCGGCTTCGCGCAGCAGGCCCGCCACAGCGTCGGCCTGGTCGAAGCCGTGCTCCAGCAGCAGCCAGCCGCCGGGCGCCAGGTGCTGTGGGGCGCCGGCAACGATCTCGCGCAGCGAGGCCAGGCCGTCGCCACCGGGCGGCACCAGGGCCGAAAGCGGCTCGTGGCGCAGCGCGGGCAGGTGCGGGTCGCCGCTTTCGATGTAGGGCGGGTTCGACAGCACCAGCGCCAGCCGCTGGCCGGCGAAGGGTTCCCACCAGCTGCCCAGGTGCCAGCCGATGGCCAGGCCCAGGCGCTCGCCGTTGCCCTGCGCCACGGCGAGTGCCGCCGCGCTCGCGTCACTGGCGCGCATCTGCGCGCGTGGGCAGCGGTGCTTCACGGCCAGCGCAATGGCGCCGCTGCCGGTGCCCAGGTCGGCCACGGTGGGTTGCTCAACGGCCGCCAGCGGGCCGGCCAGCAGTTCCAGTGCCCAGTCGACCATGGTTTCGGTGTCGGGGCGCGGCACCAGCACGGCCGGGCTCACCTGCAGCGGCAGACCGTGGAACTCACGCTCGCCGGTCAGGTAAGCCAGCGGTTCACCGGCTGCGCAGCGGGCCAGCAAGGCTTGCCAGGCGACAGCCTGGGGCGCGGTCAGCAGCGCATCGTCGTGGGCCAGCAGCCACGCGCGGCCTTGCTGCAGCAGGTGCTGCAGCAGGCGCTGGGCGTCCAGGCGCTCCACGCCGGCAGCGGCGGCTTGCGCCAGCGCTTCTTGCACCGAGGGCAGCGTGTTCATCGCGGGTGCATGGACTCGCCGCGCCTTCAGCGCGAGCCGCCTTCGAGTGCGGCCAGCTGCTCGGCCGCCCGCGCGGCCTGCAGCGCATCGAGCACATCGCCGAGGTCGCCGTCCATCACCTGGCCCAGCTTGTAGAGCGTGAGGTTGATGCGGTGGTCGGTGAGCCGCCCCTGCGGGAAGTTGTAGGTGCGGATGCGGTCGCTGCGGTCGCCGCTGCCGATCAGGCCCTTGCGCGTGGCGGCTTCCTTCGCGGCGCGTTCGCTGGTTTCCTTGTCGCGCAGGCGGGCCTGCAGCACGGCCATGGCCTTGGCCTTGTTGCGGTGCTGGCTGCGGTCGTCCTGGCACTCGGCCACCAGGCCCGTGGGCAGGTGGGTGATGCGGATGGCGCTGTCGGTCTTGTTGACGTGCTGGCCACCGGCGCCGCTGGCGCGGAAGGTGTCGATGCGCAGGTCGGCCGGGTTCAGCGTGATCTCCTCGGCCTCGTCGGGCTCGGGCATCACGGCCACGGTGCAGGCGCTGGTGTGGATGCGGCCCTGGCTCTCGGTGGCCGGCACGCGCTGCACCCGGTGGCCGCCGCTTTCGAAGCGCAGCCGGCCATACACCTGGCTCGCCGCCTCACCCTCGATGCGCAGCACCAGTTCCTTGTAGCCGCCGAGTTCGCTTTCGCTCTGGCTCATCACCTCGGTGCGCCAGCCCTGGCGTTCGCAATGGCGCAGGTACATGCGCGCCAGGTCGCCGGCGAAGAGCGCGCTCTCGTCGCCGCCGGTGCCGGCGCGGATTTCCAGGAAGGCGTTGCGCGCGTCGTCGGGGTCTTTCGGGATCAGCGCCGTCTGCAGCTCGGCGTGCAGGCGTTCGAGATCGGCGCCGGCTGCGGTGATCTCCTCGCGTGCCATCTCGGCCATGTCGGCGTCTGACAGCATCTCGCGCGCCGCCGCGAGATCGGCTTCGCGCTGCTGGTACTGCCGGTAACGGCCGACGATGCCGCTGGCCTCGGCCTGCTCGCGCGAAAGGGTGCGCCAGCGCTTGATGTCACCGGCCACGGCCGGGTCGGCCAGGGTGGCGTCGAGTTCGGCCAGGCGCAGGGCCAGGCGTTCGAATTGGTCACGCAGCTGCGGGTTCATGGGGCGGGCGGGGCGGAGAGCTGACGGGGGCGCCGCGGGGTGCGGCAGCGGGGCAGGGCGGCAGGTCTGCGCCGCTAACGCCCGCGCTCGCTGCCACGGTCGCCACCCCCGGCGGGCCGCCCACCCTGGCGCAGGAAGAGCCGCTGCACCGTGTGCGCCAGGCGCTCGCGCTCGTCGCCGTCGGCGGCGTGCAGTTCGGCCAGCGTGCCGTGCAGCATCTTGCTGGTGATGCCGCGTGCCAGCGCTTCCAGCACCTGCTCGGGGTTCTCGCCGCGCGCCAGCGCCTTGCGGGCGCGGGCGAGTTCGAGCGCACCCCAGTCGTCGGCCTGGCGGTTCAGCGCCTGGATCAGGGGCACTGCGGCGCGCTGGTCGAGCCAGTGCTCGAAGCTCTGCACGCCGGCGTCGATGATGGCCTCGGCCTGCTGCACGGCGGCCTGGCGCTTCTCACCCGCCGTCTGCACCAGCGTGGAGAGATCGTCCACCGTGTAGAGGTAGACGTCGGACAGGTCGCCCACCTCGGGCTCGATGTCGCGCGGCACGGCCAGGTCGACCATGAACATCGGCCGGTGCTTGCGCGCCTTCAGCGCCCGCTCCACCGCACCCAGGCCGATGATGGGCAGCGTGCTGGCGGTGCAGGAGATGACGGCGTCGAACTCGTGCAGCCGCGCCGGGATGTCCGACAGGCGCAGCGCCTCGCCGCCGAAGCGGCTGGCCAGGCGTTCACCACGTTCCAGCGTGCGGTTGGCCAGCGCGATGGCCTTTGGGCCCTTGGCCTCGAAGTGTGTGGCCACGAGTTCGATCATCTCGCCCGCGCCGACGAAGAGCACCTTGATCTTGTTCAGGTCTTCGAAGATCTGGCCGGCCAGGCGCACCGCCGCGGCGGCCATGCTGATGCTGTGCGCGCCGATCTCGGTGGAGGTGCGCACCTCTTTGGCGACGGCAAAGCTGCGCTGGAAGAGCTGGTGCAGCGTGGTGCCCAGCGTGCCGGCTTCGTCGGCCAGGCGCACGGCCTGCTTCATTTGGCCCAGGATCTGCGGCTCGCCCAGCACCATGCTGTCGAGGCCTGCGGCCACGCGGAAGGCGTGGCGCGCGGCCAGGCGGTCTTCCATCACGTAGCTGTGGCTCAGCAGCTGCTGGCCGCTGATGCCGCCTTGTTCCGCCAGCCAGTCGATGGCCGGGCGCACGAGTTCGGTGGCCTTCTCGGCCGGGGCCGCCACGTAGAGCTCGGTGCGGTTGCAGGTGCTCACCAGCGCGGCCTCGGGCACCGCGCGCACCAGGCGTTCACGCAGGCCGTGCAGCGCGGGGGCCATCTGCTCGGGCGAAAACGCGAGCTTGCCGCGCACGTCCAGCGGCGCGGTGGTGTGGTTCAGCCCGAGTGCAAAGACGCTCACGTCAGAATTGTAGGTTTCGGGCCCCTGGGGCCGCGGCCGCACGCAGAAGAACACGCACGGACTTGAGGGAACGCAAGATGGGACCGCTGGACGCCTTGATGCACCTGGGCAACCTCTTCCTGCCCGGCCTGGCGCTGGGCGCGTTGGCGGCGGCGCTGGCCAAGCTGCTGTGGCGGAAGGAACTCGCGCCTGTCAGCTTCAAGCGCCTGGCCCTGCCGGCGGCGCTGGCCGCCGCAGCCGTGACGCTGGCCGGGCTGGTGGTCTTCGGCCGCGACGGCAGGATGGCCACGTACGCCGGCATGGTGCTGGCGTGTGCGCTCACGCTGTGGTGGCGGGGCTTCGGGCCGGGTCGGCGCTGATCTCGCTGCTGCCTTCACGCACCAGCACCTCGCCGCGCAGCGAGTGTGGCAGCGCTTCGGTGATGCGCACGTCGAGCATCTGCCCCGCCAGGCGCGCAGCCAGCGGGCCGCCGTCGAAGTTGACGATGCGGTTGCACTCGGTGCGGCCCATCATCTCGGTGTTGCCGCTGCCCGGCTTGCCGGCCTTGCCGCTGTTGCGTGAGGGCCCTTCCACCAGGATGCGCTGCACCGTGCCCACGCGGCTGGCGCTGATGCGTCGCACGTTCTGCTCGATGGTGGCCTGCAGGTGCTGCAGGCGCTTGAGCTTCACGTCTTGCGGCGTGTCGTCGTGCAGCGCGGCGGCGGGCGTGCCCGGGCGCTTGCTGAACACGAAGCTGAAGCTGCTGTCGTAGCCCACGTCTTCGATGAGCTTCATCATCTTGTCGAAGTCTTCCTGGGTCTCGCCCGGGAAGCCGACGATGAAGTCGCTGCTCATGCTGATGTCGGGCCGCACCGCGCGCAGCTTGCGGATGGTGCTCTTGTATTCCATCGCGGTGTAGCCGCGCTTCATCGCCATCAGGATGCGGTCGCTGCCGTGCTGCACCGGCAGGTGCAGGTGGTTCACGAGCTTGGGCACGCGCGCGTAGACGTCGATCAGCCGCTGCGTGAACTCGTTCGGGTGGCTGGTGGTGTAGCGGATGCGCTCGATGCCCGGGATCTCGGCCACCAGCTCGATGAGCAGCGCGAAGTCGCAGATCTCGGCGGTGTCGCCCATCGGGCCGCGGTAGGCGTTGACGTTCTGCCCCAGCAGCGTCACTTCCTTCACGCCCTGGCTGGCCAGGCCGGCCACCTCGGCCAGCACGTCGTCCAGCGGGCGGTGCACCTCTTCGCCGCGCGTGTAGGGCACCACGCAGTAGCTGCAGTACTTGCTGCAGCCTTCCATGATGGACACGAAGGCCGAAGCGCCCTCCACGCGCGCCGGCGGCAGGTGGTCGAACTTCTCGATCTCGGGGAAGCTGATGTCCACCTGCGCGCGGCGCTCGGTGGCGCGCGCCTCGATCATCTGCGGCAGGCGGTGCAGGGTCTGCGGGCCGAAGACCAGGTCGACGAATGGCGCGCGCTCGATGATGGCCGCACCTTCCTGGCTGGCCACGCAGCCGCCCACGCCAATGAGCACGCCCTTCTTCTTCAGGTGCTTGACGCGGCCGAGGTCGCTGAAGACCTTCTCCTGCGCCTTCTCGCGCACGCTGCAGGTGTTGAAGAGGATGAGGTCGGCGGCCTCGGGGTCGTCGGTCTTCTCGTAGCCCTGGGCGGCGCCCAGCACGTCGGCCATCTTGTCCGAGTCGTACTCGTTCATCTGGCAGCCGAAGGTGCGGATGTAGACCTTCTTGGTCTGCGGCGGGGTCAGGTCGCTCACGGGCGGCTCCAGGTCTGCGTGTCGGGGTTAAAGGCCCAGCCAGCCGCCTGCTGCAGCGTCACGGGCCAGGGGTGGTTGCTGCGCTCGGCGGCGTTCAGCACCCAGATGTCGAGCAGGTTGCCCTGCGTGTCGAAGGTGTAGTGCACCACCGCGCTGCGGCCGACCAGGGCGCCTGAGAGCACCAGCAGGTTGTCGGCGCCGCGGATGCGCGCGCCCGGGGCCAGACGGGCGGGCTGGCGGTTCAGCAGCACCTCGGGCGGGTTGGTGACGATCAGTTCGCCACGCAGCGTTTGCGCCGTGAACTTGCGGGGGCTTTGGGCTTGGGCCTGAGAAGGACAGGCGAGGGCGGCCACGCACAAGGCGGCCACCACGGCAGCACAGCGGTTCATGGTGTGGATCCAGGGGCTGTGGGACGGCGGCGCCGTCACCGGGAGGGCTGCGATTCTATGGGGGCAGGGCCTTCCAGGCGCTCAAGTGCTCTAAACGTCAAAAATGCTCATCTCTCAAGTTATAAAAACGATATAAATGCTTCAACCGCTGGCGCAGCCGGTGGCCTTGGCACCCGGTGTGCCGCAGGAAGCCCCATGACCTCGCCCGACTCCGCGTTGCCCCCTCCGCCCGACACCGCGCCCGGCGCGTTGCATGCGATGCAGGCTCAGCAGCAGGAGCCGCTGTGGAACGCGCAGATGCTGGAGCGCACGGAGAAGCTGTGCCGCTCGGGCAGTTTCGAGATCGAACTGCCCTCGGGCCGGCTGATGATGTCGGCCGGCCTGCGCGAACTGGTGGGTCTGCAGGGCGAGCAAACGCCCGAGGGCGGGCTCAATGCACTGTCGTGGGTGTCGCCCGACGAACGTGCCTACGTCGCGGTGATCTGGCGCAGCGCCACGCCCGACGAACCCTTCGAGTTCGAGCACCGTCTCGTGTGCACCGACGGCCGCCGCCTGGTGGTGCTGCACCGCGGCGTGGTGCACGAGGTGCCGGGCAAGAGCGGCCGGCTTCGCGGCGTGGGGATGCTGCAGGACATCACCGCGCAGCGCGAGGCCGAGCAGCGCTTGCAGCAGGCCATGAACCACAACGAGGTCACGGGCCTGCCGAACCGCGCCGCGCTGCTCGACCACCTGGATGCCGCCGCCCATGCCGCGCGTTGGAGCGCCGGCTGCTTCAGCGTGCTGGCGCTGGAGGTGCCGCGCATCGCCGAGGTGAAGGCCAGCATGGGCTTCGGTGCCGGCGACACCCTGAGTATGGCGCTGGCCTCGCGCCTGGCCGCGGCCTGCGGCCCCGGTGAGTGGGTGGCGCACCTGGGCGAGGGCGAGTTCGCCTTGATGCTGGAACACGCCGCGCGCCCCGACCCTGCCAGCCTCCGCGCGCGCGCCGAGGCGCTGTGCCTGCAGATGGACGCACCGGTGCGACTGGGGGCCACCGACGTGTTCCCCAGCAGCCGCGTAGGCATCGCGCGCTTTCCGGACGACGCCGACGAGCCGGCCGTGCTGCTGGAACGCGCGCAGACCGCACGCATGGGCACCAATGCCGCGGCCCCCCTGGGATTCTTCGAGCCCGAATCCAGCGCCCAGGTGGTGCGTGCGCTGCAGCTCGAAGCCGGCCTGCGCCGCGCGGTGGAAGACCCCGAGGCCGGTGGCCAATTGCAACTGCTCTACCAACCGCAGGTCGACCTGAGCGACGGCCGCATCCGCGGCGTGGAAGCGCTGCTGCGCTGGCACGACCCGGTGCTGGGCGACGTGCCGCCGGCCGAGTTCCTGCCCGTGGCCGAACGTGCCGGGCTGAGCGGCGCCATTGGCGAGTTCGTGATGCGGCGCGCCTGCGCGCAGGCCGCAGCCTGGCAGCGCGCGGGGCTGCCTCGCGTGCGCGTGTGCGTGAACCTCTCGTCGGCCCAGTTGCAGCGGCCCGACCTGGCGGCGCACGTGCAGGGCATCCTGCGCGCCACGGGCGCCGACCCGTCCGGGCTCGGGCTCGAGCTGACCGAGGGACTGGCCATCGCCGACATGTCCCATGCCTCGGCCGTCCTGCGCGCGCTGCGCGCGCAAGGCATCGAGATCGCGCTGGACGACTTCGGCACCGGCTACTCCAGCCTGGGCGCACTGCGCAGCCTGCCGCTGGACCTGGTGAAGGTGGACCGCAGCTTCGTGCAGGACGTGACCAGCGCTGCGCACGACGTCTCGGTCACGCGCGCCATCATCACCATGGCCCACGGCCTGCAGCTGCGCGTGCTGGCCGAGGGGGTGGAAACCGAGAGCCAGCTCAGCCTGTTGGGGGCCAACACCTGCGACCTGATCCAGGGCCGCTGGTTCAGCCCGCCGGTGAGCGCCGACGAGGTGGCGCGCATGCTGCGCGAAGGCCGCCGCCTGCCCGAGCGCTTCGTCACCCGCGTGCGCCGCGGGCACACCGTGCTGCTGGTCGACGACGAGGAGAACATCCTCTCGGCCCTCAAGCGACTGCTGCGCCGCGACGGCTACCACATCCTCACCGCCAGCAGCGCCGCCGAAGGCCTGCAGCGCCTGGCCGAGACCGAGGTCGACGTCATCGTCTCCGACCAGCGCATGCCGGGCATGAGCGGCGTGGAGTTCCTGCGCCGTGCGAAGGAGCTGTACCCGCACACGGTGCGCATGGTGCTTTCGGGCTACACCGAGCTGCAGTCGATCATCGATGCGGTGAACGAGGGCGCGATCTACCGCTTCCTCACCAAGCCCTGGGACGACCAGCACCTGCGCGCTCACGTGGCCGAGGCCGTGCGCCACAAGGACATGGTCGACGAGAACCGCCGCCTGGCGCGCCAGGTGGAAACCGCCAACGCCGACCTGGCCGCGGTGAACGCGCGGCTGGCGCAATCGGCCGCGCAGCAGCGCGAGCATGCCGATCTGATGGCCCTCATCGCCGGCAGCCTGCGCGACGTGCTGGACGAACTGCCTGCGGCCGTGATCGGCATCGACCCCGAAGGCTTGGTGGCCTTCGTCAACCGCAAGGCCGAACACAGCTGGCCCGAGGCCGCCAGCCTGCTGGGGCAGAGCGCTGCGACGCTGCCGTGCATGGGCTTCACCGAGATGGGCGAGGGCGTGTGCCACGCCAGCGCGGGGGGCCATGAGCACGTCGTGCGCGTGCGCCCGCTGCGCCATGGCGGGCTGGAAGGTGGCCGCCTCGTGATGTTGACGCCCTTGGGCGAGGAGACCCTGTGAACACGCTCATGCTGGCCGCGCCGCCTGAGGCCCTGGAGGCCGATGCCGCCGCGCACCTGCCGTCGCCCATTGACGCCTTGCTGCAGCGCGCCCGCCCGCACTTGCTC
Source organism: Rubrivivax rivuli (assembly GCF_004016505.1). Lineage (GTDB taxonomy): Bacteria > Pseudomonadota > Gammaproteobacteria > Burkholderiales > Burkholderiaceae_C > Rubrivivax > Rubrivivax rivuli. The sequence continues at coordinate 135,701 of NZ_SACR01000007.1, forward strand.
TCGCGGCCGGTCGACACCGAGCCCGCGCCGGCGGAACCCGTTCCGCCAGCGGCTGAGGCGGCCACCGCCTCATCGCTGACGGTATCGACCGCCGCGCTGCAGGCGCGCGTCGCCCAGTTGCCGCCCCTGCCCGAGGCCGTGCTGGCCATGGTGGCCACCTTGGACAGCGGCAGCGCCCGCCTGGATGACGTGGCCGAACTGCTGCAGCGCGACCAGGCCCTCACCGCACGCGTGCTGCGCCTGGCCAACTCGGCCTTCTACGGCGTTCCGGGCCGTGTGGCCTCGGTGCATGACGCCGTCAACCTGATCGGCTTGCGTTCGCTGCGCTCGCTGGTGGCCACCGCTGCACTCACGCAGCAGTTCGCTTGCCCGCGCAGCAGTGGTTTCGATCTGGGCGTGTTCTGGCGCCACACGGTGGCCGCGGCCTTTGCCGCCCGCACGCTGGCGGCGGCGCGTGGTCTCGACGAAGAGATGGCCTACACCGCCGGGCTGCTGCACGACGTGGGCCGGCTGGCGCTGGCGGCGCACTTTCCGCAGGCACACGCCGCGCTGCTGCAGGCCACCCGCGCTGCCGGCCGCGGCGGCCGGCGGCTCGAGCGGCAGCTGATCGGCACCGACCACGCCGAGATCGGCGCCATCGTCGCCGAGCACTGGCACCTGCCCAACCCCGTGGTGGTGGTCATCGCCCGCCACCACCACCCCCCCGAGACGGCAGAGGCCTGCACGCTGGTGGACGTGATCCACGTGGCCGATGCACTGGCCCATGCGCTGGGCTTCCGCCACGACGAGACGCCGCAGCCGCCCCGCGTAACGCCAGGCGCCTGGCAGCGCGTGGGGCTGGAGCGGCTGCCTTTCGAAGAGATCTTCACGCAGGTGGAGGCCGCCGTGGCCGACACCTGCACCGCCCTCGGACTGTGAGACCCCGCCATGCACACGCAGCAACAAGAACGCCCTTCCACCCTGGCCGCAGTCGTGGCGGGGCACAGCCCGGCGCAGGCCGATGGCGATGCTTCGGACCTGAGCCGGCAGCTGTCGCAGGCGCAGCAGCAGCTGATGCAGTCCGAACGCCTGGCCAGCATCGGCCAGCTGGCTGCGGGCGTGGCCCACGAGATCAACAACCCGGTGGGCTATATCTTCTCGAACATCGGCACGCTGGAGCGCTACCTGGCCGATCTCTTCCGCATGCTGGCCGCCTACGAGGCGGCGGAGCCTCAGATCGCCGGCACGCCGGCCGGGCGTGAGGTGGCCGAGCTGCGCGAGTCCATCGAACTCGGCTACCTGAAGGACGACATCCCCAACCTGATGGCGGAGACGCTGGAAGGCGTGCGCCGCGTGCGCAAGATCGTGCAGGACCTGAAGGACTTTTCGCGCGTCGACGCGCGCAAGGATTGGGAATGGGCCGATTTGCACCGCGGCCTGGAGAGCACGCTGAACATCGTCAACAACGAGCTCAAGTACAAGGCCGACGTGGTGCGTGAGTACGGCCAGCTGCCCGAGGTGCAGTGCCTGGCGCCCGAGATCAACCAGGTCTTCATGAACCTGCTGGTGAACGCGGCGCACGCCATCGAGCAGGCGCGCGGCACCATCACCATCCGCACCGGCGTGACCGACGACGCGCAGGTGTGGGTGGAGATCAGCGACGATGGCTGCGGCATCCCGCCCGAGCGGCTGCCGCGCATCTTCGACCCCTTCTTCACCACCAAGCCGGTGGGGCAAGGCACGGGGCTGGGGCTCTCGCTGAGCTACGGCATCGTGCAGAAGCACCACGGCAACATCGAGGTGCGCAGCCTGCCGGGCCAGGGCAGCACCTTCCGCGTGAGCCTGCCGGTGCGGCAGGAAGGCGCGGCGCTGTCATGAACGCCCCCGGGCTCGCCGTGGGCGCGCAAGGTGCCCTTGCAGGTGCCGCGCCCGCTGCCGTGCCCACCGTGCTGTGCGTGGACGACGAGCCCAACATCCTGTCCGCGCTGCAGCGGGTGCTGCGGGGTCTGCCCGTGGCGGTGCTCAGCGCCAGCGGCGGTGAGGAAGCGCTGGCGCTGATGCAGGTGCAGCCCGCCGAGCTGGTGATCAGCGACATGCGCATGCCGGGCATGAACGGCGTGCAACTGCTCGAGCAGCTGCACCAGCGTTGGCCGCAGACCGTGCGCATCCTGCTCACCGGCCACGCCGAGCTGCAGTCGGCCGTCTCGGCCGTCAACCGGGGCGCCATCTTCCGCTACCTGCAGAAGCCGTGGAACGAACAGGAACTGCGGGCCGCCGTGCGCGAAGGCCTGGAGCGCCTGGCCCTGCTGCGCGAGACCGAGCGCCTGCAGGCGCTGACGCAGCGCCAGAACGCCGAGCTGCAGGCCTTGAACAGCGAGCTCGAAGCCCGCGTGCAGGCGCGCACGGCCGAACTGGCCACCGCGCACGACAAGCTCAAGCGCGGCTACCTCAACAGCATCCGTGTCTTCGCCAACCTGCTGGAGCTGCGCGGTGGGCCGCTCGTCGGCCACGGCCGCCGCGTGGCCGAGATGGCGCGCGATATCGCCACCGCGATGGCCCTGCCCGAAGAAGCGCGCATGCCCATCTTCGTGGCCGGCCTGGTGCACGACCTCGGCCTGATCGGCGCCGGTGACCGGCTGCTGCAGCGGCCGGTGCCCCGCTACAGCCCCGAGGAGGCGGCGCTCTACCGTCAGCACCCGGCCGCGGGCGAGCAGTCGCTGATGGCGCTGGAGGAAATGCTGCCCGTGCTGCCGCTGGTGCGCGGCCACCACGAACGCTGGGACGGTGGCGGCTTCCCCGACCAGCTGGCGGGCGCTGCCATCCCGCTGGGTGCGCGCATCCTCGCCGTGGCCGACGCCTTCGACGAGCTCTGCAACGGTCACCTCGTGTCGCCCGCGGCCACGCGCGAGGAAGCGCGCACGCTGATGCGCCGCGGCCGCGGCACGCAGTTCGACCCCGAGGTGCTCGACGTCTTCCTGCACATCACTGAACCCGAACGCAAGCCTGCCCCGCCCACGGCCCTGGTGCTCAAGAGCGAAGCCGCCGAGGGCGGCATGGTGCTGGCGCGCGACCTCATCTCCGCGAAAGGACTGCTCATGCTCACCGCCGGCCACGTGCTGACACCTTCACTGATCAACCGCATCCGCGAATTCGAGGCGCGCGAGGGTTCAAGCCTCGACATCCACGTGCAGGCACCGGCCCGCGCCAAGGTGGCCGCATGAAGCGCGTGCTGCTGGTGGATGACGAGCCCGCGGTGCTGATGGCGCTGCAGCGTGTGCTGCGCGGCGCCCTCGGGCCCGACGTGGCCGTGGACGCGCTGAGCGACCCGCTGCTGGCGCTGGCGCAGGCGCGCCGCTGTCGCTACGACGTGGTGGTGTCTGACCTGCGCATGCCCGATCTCGACGGCGTGGGCTTGCTCACGCTGATGGCGGCCGTGCAGCCGCAGGCGGTGCGTGTGCTGCTCACGGGCTCGAGCGATTTCGCCACGGCACAGGCCGCGATCAACGAGGCCGGCGTCTTCCGCTACCTGTGCAAGCCCTGGAACGCGCACGAACTTCGCGCGCACCTGCAGGCGGCACTGGAAGAGGCCGTCAAGCAGGCGCGCCAGGCGGCGGCCAGCAAAAAGCCCGTGCCAGCTTGAGAGCGTGCACGGGCTTGGGGTGTCTGGTGGCGCTTCAGGGAGCCACCACCAAGATCTTAAAATACTCGGCTTCTTTCGAAGCAAATCAAAGACTTACGACGACCTCGACACTCGGCCAGGGTTGTCAAAAGCGTCACCCCAAAGTGTAACCCCAGTCTGCGGGTGGCTGCAGGCCTCCGGCGCCGTTAACGCGAGGCGAATTTCGCAGCTCAGGTACTGGCGACAAGCCTGATTGGCTGTGCGGGCAGGCAGCGGCGACGTCACAGCACCGATCGGAACCCAGTCAAGTTCCGCGCCGTTCGCAACAGGCCTTGCTTCGACAGGATCGCGAGGTAGCAGTCCACGTCGATGGGCGGGTTCTTCAGCGTGCTGCGCTACTTCTGGGCGGCGGCCACCACGGCGGCCTGGTCTAGGTCGAACAGGTTGTCGAATCAAAGACGGCCGTGAACGGCGAGCTCCTCATTCGTAGCCCAACTGCAGGGCCTGAGCCTGGGCGGTGAGCTCCTCCATCGCGACTGCGCTGGCTCGCTCTTGCGCTGCCTTGTAGGCCATCAGGTCGGAGAAGCGCACGCGCCGATGCTTGCCGGTCTTGTGGAACGGCAGATCGCCCGCCTCCAGCAGCTTGACCAAGTGCGGCCTCGAAACATTGATGAGATCGGCGGCTTCCTGGGTGGTCAGCTCGGCATGGATGGGCACCACCTTCACCGCGTTGCCGTCGGCCAGCTCGGACAGGATGTCGACGAGCAGGCGTAGGGCCGATGTCGGCAACTCCACAGCATGGGCTTGGTTCTTCTCGTCGAAGATTTGGATCTGCTGGGTGTCGAGCTGCATGGACAGGTAGGCAGCCAAGGCCCGCTGGCCCTGGCTGGCTGCTGCGACCTCCCGAGCGAGCGGGAGCGAAGCTTCGAAGGTGTGGGATTGCGTCATGGAGATCTCTGTACACCCCCATTATATTCGAAACAAACGAAAATCGCAACAGTCGAAACGTCTGGGTCTGGCATCCTGGCAGTGCTCGGCAGATGGTCCGGCTTGCATCAGCTCGCCACCAAACCCCTCGCCCATCAGCAGCGGTGGAGTCGAGTCAACCGCTGTAGCAGCATCCCGTCGTGACTGATCGTGGATCGAGGGGTGAAGTCGTGTTGAAAAAACGCCTCACACGAAAGTTTTTGGTGGTAAATTCTCGTCCAACGCAATTGGACGGAGCGAAAAGGACGCCATGAGTTCGTTTGAAACCAAAGGTCAAATAGCCCTTGAGGATCTCATAGCGCAGCATGTCGCTCGCGACGCGTTCATGGCGCTTGAGGACGCCTACTTCGATGGAGACAAGAAGGGGCGCCTTCAGGCCAGCGGATTTGCGCGAGGCCACAAGCGGTCTGCCGCCGGCTCCATCAAGCACTTCTACAACAACGAGACCTTCCACGAGGCACTGCAGACCCACGGTGCCAATCCGTCTCCCCTTCGAGGGACCAGTCTGGTTGTCGGGCGTCTTGGCATCTTCAACATCGTCCGACTGAACGTGCCGGGTCACAAGTGGACGAATCTGCGTCGCAGTTCGACTAGGGCGGCGTTGGCTGAACTCAACGAGCACATTCAACGCAAGTACGTCCAGGGGGACTTCTTCGCGGAGGCGGGAGCTGTTGCTGAGGCTACGCTGTTTGTCTTGGGCGTAATGGATGGCGAAGACGCGAATGGCTTGGCTCAGCTTACGCAGTGCATGGTGGCGCTTCCAGCCGTCGATATGCGCTCCTGGCTATACCTGAAGACCATGACGGAGTTCTTGAAGGTGTACGACCGTGCATCCAACAACTCGCAGGCAGACAACGCGGTTCCCAAACTCAAGGGTTCGCAGCGAAAGAAAAACACTGGCACTGAAGATGACAATGGGAATTCGTGACCTCCAGCCTGCAAGGTTGGAGCAGGCCCTAGCGGCAAGGAGTTTGACGAAGGGGCAGCTTGCCAGCCTCGTGGGAGTGAGTGCGTCTACCGTCACCAAATGGTGCAAGGGTGATCAGTCGCCCGAAGCGGAGACCTTCGAGCGCATCGCGAGCGTGCTTAACTTGCAGGCCGAGTGGTTGACGCGCCCTGTTCTCAAGGCGATCGCGACGCCGCTGTACAGGAAGAATTCTTCTGCGCTAAAGGCAGGGTTGGCGAAGTTGGGGGCACGTACCGAGTGGGGCCAGGAGGTCGCTACACGTCTGGCCGAGCACGTGGACTATCCCGACTTGAATCTGCCTGAGCGCAGCTTCACCGAGCCCGATCAAATCCGGAAGTCGGACATAGAGGAGGCGGCCGAGGAGTGCCGCGACCTGTGGCAGCTCGGACGTGCTCCGGTGCAGGACTTGATGCTCGCGGCCGAGGGGGCTGGGATCATCGTGTTCCGCGAGGAGACCGATGTTGCTGTCGTGGAGGGCTTGTCCAGCTGGAGTCGTGAACTGGAAGGGCGCCCCCTGGTGCACCTGTCCGCTGATAAGGCCAATGGTTTTCGCAGCCGATTCGATCTTGCGCACGAGATCGGGCACTTGATCCTGCACAAACACGTGGAGCAACGGGTTGACGACAAGGTCCGCTACAACCTCATGGAGCGACAGGCGCACCAGTTCGCTGGTGCGTTGTTGCTCCCAGCACAGACGTTTGCGAATGACGTTCGCGTGCCGATCAATCTCGATAATTTGCTGAGCCTGAAGCAACGCTGGGGCGCCTCCGTTGGCGCGATGCTGATGCGGTTGCACTTCTTGGGGCTTCTCAATGATGACGAGAAGCTCGTGCTGTTCAAGCGGCGCTCCGCTCGGTGGGGCGCCAAAGCGGAGCCAGGCGATGACGGCTGGGTCCCGGAGAGGCCGCGACTGTTGAAAAGGACCGTGGACCTGCTGGTGCGCGAGAGCGTCCTGCCCGTTGATCGTGTTGCCCCGTTCCTCGGGTTCTCGACCAATGATGTGGTTCAGCTCTGCGGGCTGGAGGCCACCTACTTCTCGGCACCTGGGCGTGTTGTTGAGTTGGCGACACTGAGGTCGGCGCGTACGCCCTCTGAGACAGGCGACGAATCCGCCCCATCAATGCGAGCTGCAGCAGTATTGGCATTTGAGGCGGGTCGGCGAAGATAAGCCGGCCTCTGCTGGCGCATCACAAGACTGACTTAGTCCAAGCCAGCCGCTTCACTGGCTGGCCGCATTGCGGCTTGAAGTACCTCTTCAAACCGCCGCACCAGCTCGGTAGCAGAGCACCCCAGCGCCGCCGCAATGCGCACAACGGCCACGATGTTCGGCGCCCCCTGGCCGCGCTCCAGCTTGCCCATGTAGGAGCGGTCGACGCCGGCCAGCAGGGCGAGGTTCTCCTGCGAGATCTTGGCTTCCCGCCGCATGTTGACCACGGCTTCGCCGAACGCACGGGCTACCGCAGGGTCTGCTGATGTGGCGCCGGCCGGGCGGCCAGCTTTGAGAGGTTTGGCGGCTTCATTCATGCACCTCAGGTTTTCATTGTGTATACATAAAAACCACGGTTAAAAAATCCCTTTCGGATAGAGTTGCTTGCATCCGGTGGCCGATCTGGTGGTTGCCAACAACGGTCAAGGAGCACCATGCAACTCGCGCGTTCCCGTCGAGGCCAAGCTGTCGCCGCTTTCGTGTGCGCACTGCTGGTGGGGCCGGCTGCTCAAGGGGCGGCGGCCGCCGCGGCTGATTCGATGCAAGCCGCTGCGGAAGCTGCCCGGCGAGATGTGGATCCGTCGGTCAAAGGTGCGGTCGGTGATGTGCCCCGCACGTCGTCGGCAGGGCTGCTGTCTGATGCGGCGACTGCCGCACGGCGGGACAGCGATCCAAACCTCAATGGCCGCCTGGTGGACGGCCTGCCGCCTCAGGCTTCCGTCGCTGGCGGTTCGGACCTCACCGGCGCCTGGGAGGCCTACGAACGCTGCCACTGGCAGGCTGCCTTCGGCGCATTCGCTGCAGCCGCTGACGCCGGCGTTACTGAGGCGGCCCGAATGGCGCTTGCGATGGCCAAACACGGCAGCCTGCTGTACCGGGAGGTGTTCGTCGTCTCAGCAGCGCAGCTGGGCTCGTGGCAGCGCCTGGTGCAGTTCGCGTCGGCCTCGGCGGCCAATGCGTCCTCGGCACAGGGAGTGACGCAGTGATCAATGCGCTGCAGTTCACTGACCTGGCCGTCGGCGGGTTCGAGGCCGCCGTGGAAGGCTTTGTCCATCGCCGCCAGGAGCAAGCCGCGTCTGACGCCCTCGAAGACGCACACGAAGCGCGGGCGTCGGCGAAGGCCTGGCATGACTACGCCAAAAGCCTCGAGCGTCGCAATGCGCAGCTGGCCGGCTGCCTGGCCCAGATCCAGCAGGACTACCGCACGGCCCAGTCGCGGCAGCAGAGCATCCAGGACACGTTCGAGCGGTACACCGTGGTGCTGACGCAGCGCATCCGGGAGCTGGACGAGAAGCTGCAGCAGGTCAGCGCCACGCGGTTTGCCCTGAACTGTGCGCGTGCCAGCGAGCGTCAACGCCGTCGTTCGGAGGATGTGACCGAGGAGCGCATCGCCGCCGATGAACAGGCCTACAAGGCCAACATCGTGTGGTTCATGGTCCATCAGAACGTGCGGCTCGGTGTGCCGGACGTGCCGATGCCGAGGACGAAGTGATCGGGACGCCCGCACGCCTCACCGCGGTTCTGGATACAGTAAGCACAACTTTCAGCTGAACGCCAAGCCGTTCTGTGGCGACCCACGGTCGCGATCTTGTTGCACGCGGTGCGCGCCATGAGGGCTGCGCACGCCCGTGCCGTCAACAGGATCGCCGCATGACGCACCACAACACCTCCCCTGAACCGCAAGACGGAACTGAGAGCCCAGCTGACCGATTGCGGCGCAGATGTACCGCAGATTCGAAAGTCGTCCGCAACGAAAGCATTGAGGACCTGCTCTGCGCGCCAACCGGGGGCGAGGCTGCAGCCGATAAGGGCGCATCCGAATCTCCGCGGCACATGCTGTGCAGCTGGGAAGCCGTGGACGAGCTGGCCGCTGCGGTGTCGATGGACATCGGTAACGAAGACCTTCGGAAACGAAACGCAGCCGTCCTTGCCACGCTGCGGCGAACAGACGGGCGGTTTCGCCGGCTGTGGCGCCTGCCAGACGCCTGGCGAACCGACATCGACGCGCTGGAGCGTGCGTTTTCCAACTTCGGTGAGGTGCTGGGGCATGTGCGTGCCATGGGAGCGCTCGCGGAACTGCACGATGGCGTGATCAAGCTCGACCCGATGCTTCTCGATGGGGTGCCAGGCACCGGGAAATCGACCTTCGCCGAGCAGCTCGCCAAGATCGTGGCCGGCGGATTCCAGCGCATCCAGATGAGCTCTGCAGAAACCGGCGCCCAGCTCGGCGGGTCGTCCGCCACCTGGGCGAACAGCCAGACCGGGCAGGTCTTCGAGCTGCTGGTGAACGGCCGGTTTGCCAACCCGGTGATTCTGCTCGACGAACTGGACAAGGCGATGCTGCATCCAGGCGAGCGCTTCTCGCCCGTCGGGCCGCTGTACCCGCTGCTCGAGCCCGCCATGGCGCGAACCTTCCGCGACATCTCGGTGCCGATGCTGCAGATGGATGCGTCGTCGATCGTGTGGCTGGCCACGTCCAATGAGCGCCGCCTGTTGCCAGAGGCCATCCTGAGCCGTTTGCACCCCTTCGACATCCAGCTGCCAGGCCCCGGGGGCGCTGTCGAGGTGGTGCATTCGGTGCTGCGACAGCTCGCACAGGCCGAGGCCGTATTCGCGCGCTTCCATCTGGATTCGGACGCCGCAGCCAAGCTGGCCCAGCACGGGCCCCGTGCCGTGCGTGGCCTGCTGCGACGGGCGTGCGGGAACGCGGCCCAGGCGTCGCGCTGGACCGTCCACGCGGACGATGTGCCCGACGGCCGTGTGGAGCGCGCGCCCATGGGGTTCCGAGCATGAGCTCGGCGCCGCTTCGCCGGGCCTGGGATGGCCGGACCCTGGAGCAGGAACTGTTGGACCTGGAGGACTGGCGGCCGCTCAACGACGAAGAGTGCCAAGCCTGGCGGGCCGGCGAACTGGGCCCGGCCCCCGATGGCCAGCTGTTCGGCCTTAGCCCCTGCGGCATCGCTGTCGTCTACAGGGAGCGCAGCCTGGAGGAAGCCGTCGTGGCGCTGCACAGCGTGGGCGCTCATGGCCTCCTGGTCGCCTTGCTGGACTCCGCGGAAGGGAACCAGCTCCACGGAGCAGCCCGGCTGGATGTCTGCATCGCGCTCGGTGACCAGGCACGCGCGCTGCGGGCCTTGGAGGACGAGGCGCCTTGGGCGCGCGAGTACGTGCTTGACGACCGGCTGCGCCCGTGGACACGCCCCGCTGTCTGGCAGTGGGCGCAGGACGTCGCCCGGATCGTGGCTGCGCGCGAGGCAGCCATGGCGGCGATGCACGGCGCGGAAGGCCTTGGGACCGAATGCTGAACGACGTGTCGTGATCGTTGCTTGCAACGGTGGCGAAGCTTCGGAGGCGATGAACGTCTCCTTCGACCGGGCGCGTTGGGTCACTACCGGAATGACTCCAAAATGCGCAAGCAAGAATGAACAACAAGTGTGCGCACCATGACCAGTCCGACCAAGAAGACCGCTCGCCCGCGGCGCGTCACCGCCCCGCGCTCAAAGGCCGCCAAAGCCAGGGTGAACTTCCGGTTGTCGGAGGCGGATCTGCTGGCCCTGGACGCTGCCGCCGAGCAGAACCACCGCAGCCGGTCCGAGCTGATCGTCCTCGGCTTGCAACGCTGCCTGGCTGACGGCGTCTGGCGGCCAACCACGTCGCCATCGGCCTTGCAGCAGCCGGACACCGTGTCGCCGTCTCCTGAGCTGGTCGCCCTGTCGCAGGTGTTGATGGCAGCGGTGATGGGGCTCGATGTCCTCTACGCGGGCAAGAAGCGCACATCGACGGCGATGCAGGAAGCCGCAGCCACCGTTGCCGACGCGCGCAAGAGGCTCTCGAACTTGCTTCAGGATATTCAGTGCTCCTGAAGATCATCAACCACCGGCGCAAGCAGCCGCGCCGGCGCGCGGACTTGCGGCGGCTGTTTCGCTACCTGTTCTCGCCCCAGCATTCCTTGTCCGGCAAGGATGTGCGGCTTCTCGGGCCGCCACAGCTTTACAAACTTGCGCTGACGGCCATGCCCTGGGGCGATGACGATGAGATTGCCGAAGCGGCAGCTCAGTTGACACTGCAGATGGACCGCTACTGCCGAGCGGCCAAGGCAGGGGTGCAGATCCCGCCGGTCTGGTACGTGCACATCGTCATCTCGTTCGCGCCAGCGGCGGCCCGCATGCTGAAAGAGCCTCAAGACCCGCACCGCCATGTGCCGCAGTGGGCCTCGAGTGCGCAGAACGCCTACCGTCTGGCTCGCGACGCCTTGGACTTCTTCGGCTGGACGCCGAACCGCCCGACCGTGATGGTGGTGCACGGCGACAAGCGCCACATCCATGTGCACGTCGTCGCGGTGATCCCGGTGCTCAACGACGACGACTGGAACGTGCTGAAGAACTCTCGCAAGCACCTGAACGAAGTGGCCAAGCTGTGCGCAGGCGCCTACGGCATTCCACTCGCTGGGCGTGCGGCGCATGCGCATCACCGGAAGTGGGGGCACCTGCTGGATGTGAGGCCAGGGGCTTCGCAGGGCAGCTGATCGGATGACATCGGGTGTTGGGGTGGCATGCTGAAGACATGATCATTCGCCACCGTGCCACCGTGCCACCGTGCCACCGTGCCACCGTGCCACCGTGCCACCGTGCCACCGTGATGACATGGTGATGTGGTGATGTGGTGATGTGGTGACACGGCGCCGCGGTCCCGGTTGACCAGCTGAACGGACAATGGCTGGGGTTTGCAACAGGAGATCAGGAGGGGCGGCGTTGTTGTCTACGGGTTCGAAGTCGCCTCGCGCGGGCATCTGGCAGACGGTCGCCGTTGTGCAGGAGTCCAGCGCCGATCTGCTGGTCGCAGTCGTTCCGGTCTCTGATTCAGATCTGCCCTTCTTCATCGCCGATGGTGAACTCACCGTCGTCGCAGCTCGCCAGGGGCGAGATGGAAAGGCTGCGCTGGTGATGTTGGCTGCGCAACGACCATTGCTTGGCCAGCTGACTGGCCTCTTGCTTGCCCGCCGTGCGCTCCCCGTGGGTACCGATGAGGGCCTGCGAATCCACTGCCACTCGGTGGCCGTTGATGCCGCGCGCAGGACGGTCTCCGTCGTGGCATCGCTGGTGCCGGGCGACAGCGCGGTGCCGAAGGCGGTGCGCGACGCGGCCATCGTCTGCGTGACCCGAGAGCGGGCCGCGGAGGCGCAGGCTGCCGCGCGGTGGGCAGTCGATGAGATCGATGGTTCGGCGAGTCCGGGCCCGGGTGCCGCGGGCGCGGCGCATGAGCGGCCGGCGCTCGACATCACACCGTTGCTGGAACTGATGCCGCCCGGCTTTGCCGTCCGGCTGAACAAGTCCTCGGTGGCCTCGGCTGATCGGGCAATCGCCAAGGCCATCCTGTCGGCGCCGGATCCTGCGCATCCGCCACCGCGTGACGGCCAGTACCAGGCGTTGATCGTGGACGCGGGCGCAGGCCGGCGTCTGGCCGTGGTCACCTGGCAGCCCCATCGCGGCGATCCGTCTTATGGCGAAGTCCGTACGGCGGCCGAGCGTCGGTTGCCACGGGCCTTCGCCTCGCCACGCCAGACCGGCGCGCATCCACCGTTGCAGCCTGTGGGCCGTCACGACGGCATCGTGCGCGACGCCAGGCCCTTCGATCCCGCCGACCCCGCCTGGCTCGGCGCCTTCGACAGCGAAGCGGTGTTCGACTTCCCAGACCCGCAGGCTGCGGCTGATCGGATCCGGGCGCTGCAGGGCCAGGTCGGGTTCGAGGCCATCGCCTGGTACCAACCGCACCACACCCATGCCGAGAGCGCCTGGGGCATCTACTTCGACGCCGCGAACCTGGACGGCTTCATCAGCAGTCTGCTACTGGATCTGCAGCGCGAAGGCTTTGGCCGCGGCAGTGATGCCCTGGCGGCCAAGCTCGGCGTCGGCTTGGTCTATGAGCACGTGCTGTTTCACGCCCAGGTGGAAGCCGCGCTCACCTGGATGGAGCTGCAGGCCGGGCATGCCAAGTTCTTGCCCTACCAAACCCGGGTGTGCACGGCCGTGCGTGGCACGGACGATTGGCTGGAAGAGGCGCTGGCCAACTTCTGGGCCTGGTCGTGGCTGAGCGCGGATTCGATGCTGGCCATGATCACCGGCGCGTTGACGGGCAGCCAGCACGCCGCACTGGAGCGCATCGTCCAGGCGACGCTGGACCGGTCGCCCGCCGGCCACCGGCGCTGGCGTGACGGCCGACAGCGAGAGTCGTGGCGAACCCTGGCGACACAGACCGTCAGCGGCAAGCGGGTCCTGCCGCCGCCTGGCATCGGCCTACCCCTGGAGCCGACCTTGCGCGGCTCGCTGCCCTTCGACTTCCGCCCCACCGACGTGCCGCTGCGCATTGTGGGCGCTGGCCGGGTGGTGACCAGCCTGCTGCGCTCGCCGGCCGCAAACAACGGTCGTCCGGCCAAGGTGTGAGGCGCTGCTTGCTCACACTCGGTCGGGTGTTGCGGGCTTCATGACGAACTGCTGAGCTCCGGTGGATTGCTCCAATCTAATTGAAGCAAATAGTTTTTGCACTCGTCATGATGGCGCGTATTATGCTCCACTGTGATTGATGCAAACTTCTTCTCGTTGAGTCAGGCTGCTGCCGTCCAGTCGGGCTATCCGTTCCGGGGCACGATTGAGGGTGCCCAAGACGGCGGCGTGATAGCGCTGCAGATGAAGGATGTCGATCCCGAGTCGGGCATTGCATGGGCGGGCGCGCTGCGCACGCACTTGCCTGGCCGCAAGGGGCCGAGCTGGTTGCAGCCCGGCGACCTGCTCTTTGTCGCCAAAGGCGCGCGCTTCTACGCGGTAGTGGTGGATACGCCGCCCATGCCCTCGGTCTGCGGCCCGGCCTTCTTCCATCTGCGCGTGCAGCCTGGCGTCGCGGTGGAGCCGGCCTTTTTGGCTTGGCAGATCAACCAGCCACCGTTTCAGCGCCTGCTGATGCAGAGCGCCGAGGGCAGCGGCCAGCTCAGCATCCGCCGCCCGGTGCTGGAGGCGCTGCCACTGGCCGTGCCTCCCATGCCGCAGCAGCGCCGCATCGTTGCACTGGACCGCGCCGCCCGCGCTGAGCGGGCCACGCTGCGCCGCCTCATCCAGAACCGCGAACAACAACTCCATGCGCTGGCTGAAGCCCTGTCGGCGGCCTCCATGCGCAGTCAACAGACCACCCGCCCATGAACGATCTCACCACGCCCCAACTCGCCCAAGCTGCCGTCAGCCAGGACGACATCAACGCAGCCGTCTGGGCCGCCTGCGACACCTTCCGTGGCACGGTGGACCCCAGCATCTACAAGGACTATGTCCTGACCATGCTGTTCCTGAAATACGTGTCCGACGTCTGGCAGGACCACTACGACAACTACAAGGCCCAGTACGGCGACCACCCTGAGCTGATCGCAGAAATGCTCAAGAACGAGCGCTTTGTGCTGCCCGCCAGCGCCAGCTTCTACGCGCTGCACGCGCTGCGCCACACGCCCGGCAACGGTGAGCGCATCGACAAGGCCTTGCACGCCATCGAAGACGCTAACCTGTCGAAGCTGCGCGACGTGTTCCAGGACATCAGCTTCAACAGCAACAAGCTGGGCGACGAGCAGCAGAAGAACGACATCCTGCGCCACCTGCTGGAAGACTTCGCCAAGCCCGCGCTGAACTTGCGCGAGGGCCGCGTTGGCAACCTCGACGTGATCGGCAACGCCTACGAATTCCTCATCAAGAACTTCGCCTCCACCAGCGGCAAGAAGGCCGGCGAGTTCTACACCCCGCCCGAGGTGTCCACCCTGATGGCGCGGCTGATGGCGCCCCAGCCCGGCGACGAGATCTGCGACCCCACCTGCGGCTCTGGCTCGCTGCTGATGAAGTGCGGCCGGCTGATCCGCGAAGGCGCCGGTAGCCGCAAATACGCCCTCTACGGGCAGGAGGCCATCGGCAGCACCTGGGCCCTGGCCAAGATGAACATGTTCCTGCACGGCGAGGACAACCACCGCATCGAGTGGGGCGACACCATCCGCAACCCCAAGCTGCTGGACGGCACCAACAGCCTGAAGCACTTCGACATCGTGGTGGCCAACCCGCCCTTCAGCCTGGAGAAATGGGGCTTCGAAGGCGCAGATGCCGACAAGTTCAGCCGTTTCCGCCGCGGCGTGCCGCCGCGCACCAAGGGCGACTACGCCTTCATCCTGCACATGGTCGAGACCATGAAGCCCTGCACTGGCCGCATGGCGGTGGTGGTGCCGCACGGCGTGCTGTTCCGCGGCGCGGCCGAGGGGCGCATCCGCCAGCAGCTGATTGAAGAAAACCTGCTCGACGTGGTCATCGGCCTGCCCGAGAAGCTGTTTTACGGCACCGGCATCCCGGCCGCCGTGCTGCTGCTGCGCAAAAACAAGGTCGATGACCACGTCCTGTTCATCGACGCCAGCCGCGACTTCGAGGCCGGCAAGAACCAGAACGTGCTGCGCGAAGCCGACCTGCAACGCATCCAGGCCACGGTGGCCGCCCGCCAGGCGGTGCCGCGCTACGCCCACCTGGCCACACAGGCTCAGATCGCTGAGAACGACTTCAACCTGAACATCCCCAGGTACGTCGACACCTTTCAGGAAGAGGCTCCCATCGACCTGATGGCGGTGCGCCGCGAACGCCTGGAACTCAAGGCCGACCTGGCGCGGCTGGAAACCCAGATGGATGCCTACTTGAAGGAGCTGGGCTATGAGTGAAAGGGGCAAAGGTGGCAAAGGCGGCGGTGCGAGCAGCAAGCCTGGCAGCCGGGCCTTGACGGTGGCGCCCGGCATCACGCGCTCATCGGCGGCCGAGTACCTGACCTTTGTTGCGGCCGCCGGCCAGGGGGGTGTGGAAGCCCTCTATGCCGATGAAAACGTCTGGCTGACCCAAAAGATGATGGGCCAGCTCTATGACGTGAACGTCCGCACGGTCAGCGAGCACCTCAAGAAGATCTTCTCGGACCGAGAGCTGGCCGAAGATTCAGTTATCCGGAAATTCCGGATAACTGCCAGTGACGGCAAGACCTACGACACCCAGCACTACAACCTGAGCGCCATCATCGCGGTGGGCTACAAGGTCAATTCCGAGCGCGCGGTGCAGTTCCGCAAGTGGGCCAGCGCCATCGTCGAGTCCTTCACCATCAAGGGCTTCGCGATGGATGACGAGCGGCTGAAGAACGACGGCACGGTGTTCACGAAGCAGTATTTCGAGGAGCAGCTGCAGCGCGTCCGCGAGATCCGCCTGTCAGAGCGCAAGTTCTACCAAAAGATCACCGACATCTACGCCACGGCCATCGACTACGACCGCCAAGCACAGTCCACCCAGCGCTTTTTTGCCACCGTGCAGAACAAGCTGCACTGGGCCATCCACGGCCAGACCGCCGCCGAGGTGATCCACAGCCGCGCTGATGCGCGCAAGGACCGCATGGGCCTGACCTCGTGGAAGGACGCGCCCGAGGGAAAGATCCAGAAGTTCGACGTGGTGGTGGCCAAGAACTACCTGACCGAGAGCGAAATGGCGCAGCTGCAGCGCCTGGTATCGGCTTACCTCGATGTGGCCGAAGACATGGCCTTGCGCAACATCCCCATGACCATGCAGGACTGGGAGACGCGCCTGAACCGCTTCATCGTCGCGACCGACCGGGAGGTGCTGCAGGACGCGGGCAAGGTCACCGCCGAAATTGCGCGAGCGCACGCCGAGAGCGAATTCGAGAAGTACCGCGTCGTGCAGGATCGGCTCTATCAGAGTGACTTTGACCGGCTGGTGCAGGGGGCGGGAGGGACTGCCGCACAGCGATGGGTTGAAGAGGGCGAGGAAGAGCAGGAGCCTGGCGATGCTGCCTGAGGGATGGCGTCGTAGCACGCTGGGCGAGATCGCGCGTATCACGTCGGGCGGCACACCGGATCGCTCGGAGCCGAGCTACTGGGGTGGCGATGTGCCCTGGGTCACCACTGGTGAAATCCAGTTCAACACCATCACCGAGACAGCCGAGAAGATCACCGCTGCCGGGCTGAAGAATTCATCGGCCAAGCTGTTTTCGCCGGGCACCCTTTTGATGGCGATGTATGGACAGGGCAAGACTCGAGGGCAGGTGGCCAAGCTCGGGATCGAGGCTGCTACGAACCAAGCTTGTGCTGCGATCCATCTCCACGACGGATGCAGCCCGGACTTCTACTTTCACTTCCTGTCCTCGCAATACACGACGATTCGTGAGCTCGGCAACGCCGGAACTCAGCAGAACCTCAGCGGCGGCATCCTGAAGGCTGTGACGGTGCCTGTTCCGCCGCTCGAAGAGCAACGCCGCATCGCCAGCATCCTTGCCACCTGGGACGATGCGATTGCTGTGGCTGGAGCGCTCTGGGCCAAACGGATGGAGCAGGCTCGGCTAGTCCGCGAGATGCTGATCGGTACTGCGCTGAAGCACGCCCGTTTCCCCCTGGCCGAAGTTGCCGACGTGCGCACAGGCCTGGCCATGGGCAAGACCGGGCAGCGAGACGTGATCGAAGTGCCGTATCTCCGCGTCGCCAATGTCCAGGACGGCAGGCTCGACCTGAGAGAGGTCAAGCTCATCGAGGTGGCTCGCGAGCATGTCAGCCGGTACGCGCTGCAGGCCGGAGATGTTCTGATGACCGAGGGCGGCGACTTCGACAAGCTCGGCCGCGGGACGGTGTGGTCGGGCGAGATCGATCCCTGCCTGCACCAGAACCATGTCTTTGCGGTGCGTCCCAAGCTTGGCCGCGTGCTCCCAGGCTTCATCGCCGCCATCGCCGCCAGCGACCACGGGCGCAGCTACTTTCTCAGCTGTGCCAAGCGCAGCACGAACTTGGCAAGCATCAACTCGACCCAGCTGAAGGCCTTGCCAATTCCACTGGTGCCGATGGCGGAGCAAGAGCGAATCGTCGCCATCGTTGATGCTGCCATGCAGGTAGCTCACGGCACCAAAGAGATGGTCGACCGGCTCGTTCAGGAGAAGGCCGCCCTGATGGCCGACCTGCTGACCGGCAAGCGCCGGGTGCATCTGGAGCGTGAAGGAGTTGCTGCGTGATTCATCCAATCGCCCCCCGGATGCTCGCGTCTTCTAAACTCCGGTCAACACAGCCGCCACGCCTCTGCCCACGCATGCGCAACCTTGGCGGCTTTTTCTTGCCTGGCCGGGGCGCACCGCGATGACCACCCCGAACCCCCGAGAACAGTACAGCGCTCACATCCCCGCGCTGCACCTGCTGTGCAATCTGGGCTGGAACTTTCTGTCTACCGCCCAGGCGCTGGCGCTGCGCGGTGGCACGCGCGAGGTGATCCTCGAGCACCGCCTAGTGGAGGTGCTGCAGACCCGGCGCTACGACTACAAGGGGCAGCGCTACCCACTGTCCAGCAGCGGCATCGAGCAGATCGTGCGCGAGCTGTCGGCTCTGAACTTGGCCGAGGGCTTGTTGCCGGCCAACGAACGGCTGTACGCCAAGCTGGCCCTGGGCATCACGGTCACCGAGTTCATGCCCGACGGCAAGAAGCACCAGCCGACGATTGCGATCATCGACTGGTGCAACCCCGACCCGACGGCGAACCGCTTCGATGTGACGGAAGAGCTGCAGGTGCTGTCGGCCCAGGGCACGCACCACCGCGCACCCGACATCGTGGGCTACGTCAACGGCCTGCCCCTGGTTGTGATCGAGGCCAAGCGGCCCGAGGGCTCGCACGCTGCGAAGTCCATGGTGACCGAGGGCGTCAGCCAGCACCTGCGCAACCAGCGGCCGGACGAGATTCCACAGTTGTTTGCCTACGCCCAGTTGCTGCTGGCCATCAGCCAGACCGAGGGCCGCTATGGCACCACCGGCACGGCGGCCAAGTTCTGGGCCCGTTGGCGCGACGAAGAATTCAGCGAGCCGCACTGGCTGGCGTTGAAGAACGCGCCGCTCGCCACCGACGTGCGCGACCTCCTGTTTGATGGCAAGCCGCCAGCGCTGCGGGCCTACTTCGAGGGCCTGTGGGCCGAGACCATGGCCACGTCCGAACAGGACGTGCTCCTGATCGGCCTGCTGACGCCAGCCCGGTTGCTCGAATTCCTGCGCGGCTATGTGCTGTTCGACCGCAAGGTGGGCAAGATCGTCGCCCGCTACCAGCAGTTCTTCGGCATCCGCGCGCTGCTGCAGCGGCTGGGCCAGCTGCGGCCCGATGGTGGTCGCGAGGGCGGGGTGATCTGGCACACCACTGGATCGGGAAAAAGCTTCACGATGGTGTTCCTCACCAAGGCGCTGTTGCTCGTGGAGGCACTGGCCGAGTGTCGCGTGGTGGTGGTGACCGACCGGGTGGATTTGGAAAGCCAGCTGGCGCGCAACTTCATGTCAGGCGGCGCCTTTGGTTCGGCCATGGCCTCGGTGAAGGACGGTGAAAAGTGCCGGGCGCTGTCGGGCCGTGACTTGGCACGGCGTATCGGTAGTGGCACGGAACGCATCTCGTTCACGCTGGTGCACAAGTTCAACGCGGCGTCCAAGTTGCCGGAGTGCCGCAACGACTCCCCCAACCTGATCGTGCTGGTGGACGAGGGCCACCGCAGCCACGGTGGCGAGACGCACGAGCGCATGAAGCAGGCGCTGCCCCGTGCGGCCTACGTGGCCTTCACCGGCACGCCGTTGCTGAAGAACGAGAAGACAGCCAGCAAGTTCGGCCCCATCGTGCATGCCTACACCATGCAGCGGGCGGTGGAAGATGAAACCGTGGCGCCGCTGCTGTACGAAGAGCGGGTGCCCGAGCTGACGATCAACGAAGAGGCGGTGAACCGCTGGTTCGACAAGCTGACGGCCAGCCTCAGCGACGCGCAGCGCGCCGACCTGAAGAAGAAGTTCGCCAAGAAGGGGGCGATCTATGGCGCGGCCGGCCGCATCGAGCTGATTGCCTGGGACATCGCCAGCCACTTCGACCAGAACTTCAAGCAGCTGGGCGCGGGGCTGAAGGGTCAGATCGCCACCGACAGCAAGCAGGACGCCATCCGCTACAAGAAGGCGCTGGACGACACCGGCCTGGTCAGCAGCGCCGTCGTGATCTCGGCGCCCGACACCCGCGAGGGCAATGCCGAGGTCGACGAGGACACATTGCCCGAGGTTCAGAAGTGGTGGAAGCAGACCGTGCTGGCCAGCGGGCGGGACCCGGAAGACTACGAGAAGCAGCTGATCGCCGACTTCGGCAGCGATGGCGAGCCCGACCTGCTGATCGTCGTCGACAAGCTGCTGACGGGCTTTGACGAGCCGCGCAACGCGGTGCTCTACATCGACAAGCCCCTGAAGGGCCACAACCTGATCCAGGCCGTGGCGCGGGTCAACCGGCTGCACGATGCCAAGCGCTTCGGCCTGCTGGTGGACTACCGCGGCATCCTGAAAGAGCTGGACACGGCGATCCGCGCTTACCAGGACCTGGAAGAACGCACGCAGGGCGGCTTCGATCTCAACGACCTGGAAGGCCTGTACCAGCAGGTCAGCACCGAGTACAAGCGCTTGCCGGCCCTGCACGACAAGCTTTGGTCCTTCTTCAAGGGCGTGGCCAACAAGCGTGACCGCGAGCAGTACCGCCAGGTGCTGACGCCGAAGTTCGTCACTGCCCCTGAAGGCGATGAGTACGACGAACGGCAGAAGCTGCGGGATGACTTCTATGCGGCCGTCACGGCCTTCGGCTTGTGCCTGCAGACGGCGCTGGCCAGCCGCAGCTTCTTTGAGGACAAGAGCTTTTCGGAAGGTCTGATCGCGCAGTACAAGGCCGACCTGCGCCTTTTTACTGAGCTGCGTCAGACCGCACGTCGCGACGCGATGGAGGTGGTGGACTACAGCGTCTACGAAGACCAGATCCGCCGCCTGGTGGACAAGCAGGTCATCGGCAAGGAAGTGCGTGAGCCCGAGGGCGTGTACCTGGTGCATCAGCTCGGCCAGCCCGAAGACCCGGCGCAATGGTCCGAGGAGAAGACCCGCAACGAGACCGACTTGATCCGTACGCGGCTGCGCAAGACCATCGAGCAAGAGTTGGCAGAAGACCCGTACGCGCAGAAGGTGTTCGGTGAGCTGCTGCGGCAGGCCATCGCCGAAGCCGAGGCCATGTTCGAGCACCCGCTGAAACAGTACGCCCTGTTCAAGGACTTCGAGGACAAGCTGGGTGCCCGACAGGCGCCCGGCACGCCCGACGCGCTAGCCGACCAGCCCCATGCCCGGGCCTACTTCGGCGTGCTGCGCCTGGTTATGGGCGATGACGCCGTGGCCGCCATGGACGTCCCTGCACGCGATGCCGTGGTGGCGCAGGCCTTGGCCATCGACCAGGTGGTGCGTGATGCGGTGGCCGAAAACTCGCTGAGCCCGCAGAGCATCGAAGCGGCTATTCGCAAGGGGCTGCTGCCGCTGCTGTTCAAGACCCTGGGCCTGGACGGCGCGAAACAGGCCGTGGACCAGATCGTGCAGATCACGCGCCTGGGGCTTGGAAAAGTGTGATGGCCGGTGCCGAGGTCCGGGCAGGGCGCTTCAGCATCCGCTACGGAGACGAAGTCATTTCGTTTTCGGTGCGGGTGCAACGTGATCGAAAGCCATCGAAGGTGGCGATCCACGTCGAGCCCGATGGGCGGGTGCTCGTGGACGCACCCGAAGGCGTCGGACACGAAGCAGTCATCGTCGCCGTGAAGAAACGGTCGCGATGGATCCTCGATCACGTAGAGGCTGCCCGTGCGCGCACGGCCCATGTTCGCCCCCGTGAATACGTCAGCGGTGAGGCGGTGCACTACCTGGGCCGTCGGTATCGCTTGCGGGTCATCGTCGACGAAGTGGCAACGCCGTCGTGCAAGCTGCGGGGTGCTTGCCTGGAAGTGGTCGTGCGCGAAGCGGCTTCGGCAACGGTGCAGCAGGCGCTTGACCATTGGTATCGGCAACGTGCCCGAGAGGTGCTTCGTGAGCGGATGGATTCGGTTGCGATGGGGCTTCGCTGGGTGAAGGCATCGCCGCCGATGCGATTGCGGGCCATGCGCGTGCAATGGGGCAGTTGCTCCCCCACTGGGCGCATCACCTTGCACCCCGGCCTGGTCAGGGCGCCGCGCGAATGCATCGACTACGTGGTGCTGCACGAGCTGTGTCACCTGGCCAGCCACGACCACAGCCCGCGGTTCTATCGGCTGCTGGACCGGCACCTGCCGGGCTGGAAGGCCGTCAAGCAGCGATTGGATGGCATGGCAGAGGACGTGCTCCGAATCTGAACCGGCGGGTTGCAGCGCTACTGCGTCGGCAGTTGCTTGATCTCCGCAATCAGCTGAAGCTGTTGCAGGTACTCGGCGTGTGTCTTCGCCAGCCAACGGACCACGGCGGCGTTTTCGAGCAGCGTCTTGCCAACGTAGGTCTTGATGATCTCCAACTGCAGGTTGGCCGGCCCGTAGCCTTCCTCCAGAAGCTTGGTGTCGGCCTGCACGGCGGCCAGTTCACGCTGCAGTCGCTGAAGTGCCTCCGTCGGGCCGGCGCGCTGACCCTTTGCTGTCGCCTCTTCCGTCAGTTGTTCCGGCGGTGTGGCCTGCAGCATGGCCAGCGCCAACTTGATGGTGTAGTTGTTGAGGTTGATCATGGCCTGCGCCACGTCAATCTGCCGGAACGGCTTCATCTGCTTCAGCACCTTGAACATGCCGTGGGTGGCAGGCTTGTCGGCCAGCAGTGACACCGCCTCGCTGCAGATGCCATCGAGCAGCTTGAACTGCTGCCGTATGGCGCCGGGGGATACGGCCAGAACATCGGCGAGTTGCTGGACGGACACGCCCCGCTCGGCGGCACGGACGATCATGCGGTGCTCCTGCACCACCGAGAGTCGGTTGACGCGCTTGTTGTAGGTGTAGGCCTCGTCGTCCGTCGAGATGAGGCAGAGTGCGTTCTGCGCGGCCAATTCGCGCAGCGCCTCCAGGCGCATGCGTCCGTCGAGCACTATGAACGTGCCGGCAGTCTCGCGGCTGTGCGCCACCACGATCGGCTCCACAAGGCCGATGGCCTGCACCGATGTGCGAATCTGGTGATATTTGACGGTCTCTTTGATGCCGGCCGGCAAGGGGATGCCTGGCTGGAGCAGGTCGAGCGCGATCTCCTTGCAATTCCGCTCGAACCCCAGCCGGACCGACTTTGGCGGCTTCTGGCTCATCGCACCAGGCCCCCGCGCGGCACCAATTCAGCCAAGGGTTGCGGCACGCTCACCAGCTTCTCGGAACGTAGCAGGGCGCAGAACTCCTTGCTCGCGAACAGTTCCTTGAAGATCTGCTGGGCCAGCAGCAGCGATTTTTGCGTGTACTCGGCCTTCTTCTGGATCCGCCGGTGCATCTCGACGTCGCGCTGGTACAGCTTCGCCAGGTCCTCGGGGCTCATCTGGCGCCGTGTCGGCCCCCTGGCAAACGAATTTGTGCCCTTCTTGCCGCTGCGCTCGCGTTGCTCAAGGATCTTGCGAACCACGGTGATTTTTCGTCCTGTCAGCTCCCCGCTTTCGTAGGCGTCCATCAGCAGCTGCTGCGCGTCGGCACCGCTCGCGCGGGAGATGCTGACAGCCAGGTTGATCGGTATATGGCCTGCTTCGGTGGCCGCCAGCAATCGCTTCTCGCCGCGCTCCAGCAAGTTCACCACGTTGTTGACCCACGAGGGCGTGCAGCCGAGTTTGGCCGCCACTTCGGAATCGGTGTAGCCGCGCTGCTTGAGGACACGCACATGCTCGAGCGTCTCCACGGCGCGGGGCGTTCGCCGGGCAACGTTCTCCACAATGCTCATCACGTGCCCGGTCTCTTCGTCGACGTCGACGATCAAGGCGGCGATCTCGGTCTGCCCCAGCATCCGGCAGGACTCCAGACGCCCTTGGCCGCAGATCAGCGCATAGGGCGCGCCACCTTGCCCGGGCGGTACGCGCCGCACGGTGATCGGCCTCTTCAGACCGACCTGATCAATGCTCTCGGTGATGGTCTTGTGGATCCTCGGGTTGCGGACACGTGGGTTGACCACCGCGATGTCGGCAATCGGGATCATTTCAATGTGGGGGGACGATTGGGTCATGCGGCGTCCTGCAGAGAAACACGTCCCGCCACTTGGTAGAAGAAGTCGAGCGAATCCGTGCGGTAGGCATCCAGTGTGAAGCCGTTGTCTTCCAGCGTCGGCAACGTGTCTGGAATGAAGTCGATGGCTGGGAAAACGTAGTAGTCGAAGACCCGCTGGTTTCCGGGGTCCATGCGCGCCACGACGGTGATGTCCGGCAGCAGGCTGGCGTCGAAGCGGATCCGCCACCGTTGTGATCCAGCGGGTGTCGGTTTCGATCTCGCGATCACCAGCGACACGGTGAACTCGCCGTTGACGGTGAGCAGGTCTGTCAAGGGGTCACGCACCGTCCAGCCGCCTGTGCTGACGAGGTTGGCCGCCATCTGATCGATCAGTTCGGGATGGTGTCGGCGTAGCGCCCGATTGATCTCCAGATAGGCATAGTCGCGCCGCGGGGTGTAGCCGATGAGGCTGTAGGCCCGCAGCAGGCAGCCGAACCTGCTGCGATATGTGGAGCTGGACGGCGCGTCCTCGTCTTCGTCGATGACGATGCCGGACAGAGCGCCGTGCTTCTGCAGCGTCCGTCTGAGAAGATCCAGCAACTGATCGTCATCCAGATGCTGGGAGCGCGCGGCGATGATTGCCTGGGCTTGGACGAACATGTGCATCGGAACAATGGCTTCGAACGCACTGTCGCGACGCACCCATTCTTCCGGCGGGTTGCGCACATGCCGGACCTTGAGTTTGTACGACGTGCGGTTGTAGACGTTGTTGCCGATGTACTTCTCGTTGGTCAGGATCTGGTGGACCGTGCCGCGCGTCCAGGCGCGCCCCGTGTCCGACGGGATGCCTTCCCGGTTGAGCACGGAGGCGATCACGCGCTCCGGCATGCAGTCTTCGAGAAAGAGCCGATAGATGCGATGCACGACCGCCACCTCTTCGGGCGGGCCGGGCACCAGCACCACGCGGTCGGTCTGGATGCTCTTCTTCTCGCCGCGCGACAGCAGCCCCTTGACGTTCTGTTGCTCGTCGACCAACTGACGCCGCAGCCCGAACCCGGCGATGCCACCTTGGCGAAAGCCGTGCCGGACGATGTTGCTGGCGCCGGCGAACACCTTCACTGACAGCTCACGGCTGTACTCGGCCGCCATGCTGCGCTTGATGCCGATGAACACAGTGGACGGCAATGAGCCGTCGTTGTTGAAGGGCTCGGCGCAGTAAATGACCCGGATGCCGCGGCTCTTGCACGCGTGCTCATAGACAGCGGCTTCGTCGGGGTCAGGGAAGCGGCCCCAGCGGCTGACGTCGTAAACCAGCACGGAACTGAACTTCGGATTGGGTTGCTTCACGTCGTGAAGCAAGGCCTGCAGACCACTGCGGCCCCGGAGGTTCAGCCCGCTCTTGCCGGAATCCTCGTACGTCCGCACGATGCGCATCCCGTGGCGGGCTGCGTACTCGCTGATCGTGACGGACTGATTTTCAGTCGAGTACCTCTGATGTTCCGTGGACATGCGAACGTACTGGGCCACCGGTATCCCGGCGTCCTCGGCATCGTCTTCATCGCTCTGCCCAGCCTGATCCTGCACCCGATAGCCTCACCTGATCGCAACGCTTGCATGTGATGCCTACATGGTCTGGTCAGTTCGTGACGGCTTCATGACGCGGGCGCCGACGCACTGTCTCGGTACCTCCCCGCATGAAAGGCTGGCAAGCGGCGGCTTGATGGCACGGCGCGAGATGTGCCCTCGCGATCGGGATATGGAACGCCTGCTGCTGCAGAGACTTTCCTGCTCTATGCCTCGCGTTTGCAGCGCTCAACGATGGCGCGCACGAGCTCAGCTGCGTCCACCTCCAACGCGTCAGCAATCCTGACCAAGACGGCCAGCGAGGGCTGCGTCTGCGCCACTTCCACGCGCGCGATGAAGGACCGGTGGACATCCGCGCGGTGCGCCAACTCCTCTTGGCTGATGTCAATGCGGCCGCGACGCGCTTTGATTTCAGCGGCGGCGGCTCGCAATACCAGTTCGTCTTGGGCTTTACGCATCCTCGGAAATGGTGAGGATTTAGACGCATATATGCACCCGCATATATGGTACAAAGCGAAATTGAACCGATCTCACGCATGTCCGCATGCCAATCGCCGAGACGGTCGCCATCGAGCCGGTTGAACCGGCTCCACGTTTCGCCTGGGGAGGCCAAGAACATGAAGACTCGCCCGTTTGTGGCAACCATCGGCGCTGTTGCATTGAGCTTGTTGAGCGCCGTTGAGGCGCATGCATCCGAGACCGGGGCGCGCAGTCAGAGCAAAGCGCGACCGGCAGAACGGAGCAATACGCGTCTGGCCGCGACCGGCATTCCGGATGCGGTCCTGCTTGCTGCCGCGACAGCCGCGCGCAAGGACTCCGATCCTGAACTGAACGGCTCCATTCAAGAGACTTGGCAAGCGGTCAGCGCTGTGGCGCAGCGCTGACCGTATCAGCCCGGACAAAGGCCGCGAGGTCTGCGCATGCAGACCGGCGCGCGGCCGCATGCCCACATCCTTCTCTTCCATAAAACCAACATGACGCTGTCTACCGTCCGTCCGTATCGCGGCCTCACCGCTGCCGTGCTCCTCGCCGCCCTGAGCGTCGGGGCCGTGCACGCCACATCCATCTACAAACCGCAAGACACCAAGGGGGTGATCACCTCGTACGACCTTCTCGGCGTGAAGTTGGGCATGAGCGAGGCCGAGGCCGTGGCTGCCATCCGGAAACGCTTCCCGCCGGGCAGCAAGGATGCCAACGACCGGCCGATCAATCTCAAGCAGTCCGACTACGAGCTCACCAGCCCGGCGACCGGTGCCAAGGTGAAGGCGGGCATCCGGTTCGACCTGCATCCGGAAACGAAGTCGAACTTCGATTTCGTGAAGATCTTCGTCTTCGAAGGGAAGGTCTGGGCCGTCTGGCGCGATGACGCGAGCGGCCGCTATGCCTACGAGAAGATGGTGGCCGACGTGCAGGCCAAGTACGCGGACACCGCGCCCATCAAGAGCGCCTTCATGATCGTGAACGGCGGAACCATCGCGCCGCAGCAAGGCGACCCCGCCATCCACGGCGCGGAGCTGTTCGAAGGGCAGTGCCTGGACTTCCCGTTCGTCCGCAGCGGCAGCGGTGACAAGATCCGGCTCGACCCCGCCTGCCGCAAAGCTTTCGGCGTCAGCTACCAGCCCCAGCACAGGAACGGGGTCAAGATCCTGGCGTCCGGATTCGGCCAACTGGTGGATCTCGATGCGGGGCGCTCGTTCATGAAGTACATGGCGTCTGGCGCGGGCAACATCCATGGCGAGAGGCCGAAGACCGGCGACGCGAAGCTCTGATTCGTCTGGCGCCTTGAAGGTCGGCAGACCGCGCTGCACGAGTCAGGTGCTGGCAGGATTGAGCCTGGGATGCGTCTCCTCACCCCAGCGCAACAGCACCGCGCCCGAGGCCAGCATCGCCACGGCGACGAACCAGAAGGCGGTCTCCAGGCTGCCGCCGAGGGCTGCGGCAACGCCCAGGCCGAGGGCGCCGATGCCGTAGCCGAGGTCGCGCCAGAAGCGGTAGATGCCGATCGCCGAAGCGCGCCAGTTCGGGTGCGCGATGTCGGCCACCGCCGCGCTGAGATTGGGGTACAGCATCGCCATGCCCAGGCCCGCCACGGCAGCCGAAACGCTCCACCAGACCGCACCCGAACCCAGCGGCACCAGCGCCACACCGGCTCCGCAGATCCACATGCCCCAGGCGTTCAGCAGGTGCCGCCCCAGCCGGTCCGACAGTTTGCCGGTGAAGAACTGCGCCGCGCCCCAGGTGAAACCGTAGATGCCGACGATCCAGCCGATGCCCGGCAGGTCGACGCCGCGCTGGTGCAGATAGACCGGCCAGAAGGCCCAGACCAGTGCATCGACGAATTTCTCCACCAGGCCGGCCTGGCACAGCGCTGCCATGCGACGGTCGCCCCAGCTCATCAGGGCGAACATCTCACGCGTGGACGGGTGCGCGCTCACGCCGGTGGGGTAGCGCGGACGCAACGCCGACGCCGAGGGGCCGCCGTGGCGCTTCACTTCGTCGCGCGCCCAGGGCAAGGTCTCGCTGACGGCCAGCCACGACAGCAGCGTCGCCATTCCGATGACCGCCGCGCCGAACCACAACAGGCCTTGCCGCGGGCCCAGCCAGGCCGCCAGGTAGCCGGTGACAACGCCGGCCAGCGCCACGCCGACATAGCCGGAGAACTCGTTCAGTCCGATCACCAGGCCGCGCTGGTCGGCGCGGGTGAAGTCGAGCTTGGCCGTCTGCGTCATCGACCAGGTCAGCCCCTGGTTGATGCCCAGCAGCACCGTGGCGAAGACCACCCATGACCAGGTCGGCGCAAAGTAGATCAGCGCGGGGATCGGCAGCGCCACCAGCCAGCCCAACAGCAGCACGCGCTTGCGTCCGATCCGTTCGGCCAGCCGCCCGGCCACGAAATTCATCGAGCCTTTGACGAAGCCGAACGCGACGACGAAGGCCACCAGCAGCAGGAAGGACCCCCTGGGCACGCCGAACTCGCCTTCGGCCAGCGCCGGTACGACGTTGCGCATCATGCCGATGGTCATGCCCACCAGCAGCACCTGCAGCAGTTGCTGCAGGAACTGGGGGAGGTTGACGCGGATGCCGAACTGCATCGGGCTCACGCCTGTGTGGCCCCGGGCGTGACGCCCCGCAGGTTCGCTTCGATGATCGCGGCCATGTCGGTCGGCGCGGGTGGGATCTCTGCCGTCAACGCGTCGACGAAGGCTTGCTTGTCCATGGCCAGCATGGCGTTGAAGCGCTTCTCGAATCCGATCGTCGATGCCGGCTTGCCCGAGAGCCCCGCGCCGCAGGCGCTGCCCGCCTGGTGGCCGGGGTAGATCTCCAGCTCGGCGGGCAGGCACAGCAGTTTCTGGTGCAAGGTGTCGTGCAGTTGTGCGGCCATCTCTCGCTCGCGGCCCGCCAGGTCCGGCCGCCCCACGGCGCCGACGAAGAGCGTGTCGCCGGTGATCACGAACCACGGCTCATCGCCCCGGCGCAGGTCGCGCACCAGCAGGCAGATGCTGTCCGGCGTGTGCCCGGGCGTGTGGATGACATCGACAATCACGTTGCCGGCCGTGATGCGCTGCCCGTCGTGCAGCGGCGTGAACGCGAAGGCCATGCGGCCTCGGTTGCTCGCATGCAAGCCATACGCGGCTCCAACGCGCCGGGCGAGCTCGGGACCGCCGGAGTAGTGATCGGCGTGCACATGGGTGTCGATGACCTGGGTGATGCGTGCGCCTGCCCTCTCGGCTTCGGCAGCGAACCAGGCTTCGTCTCCGGCGACCACATCGACAGCGATGGCCACCTGGTGGCCGGCGCAACCGAAGAGGTACGACAGCGTGGCGTTGGCCGTGGAGCGTTGGCGGAAGAACATGGTGTCACCGGCGCGCGAGTGACAGCCCGGCGGCCTGCCACTCGGTCACGCCATCGAAGCTCTTGCGCGCGCGGTAGCCATGCTCGCGCAGCAGCTTCACGGCTTCGTCAGACATCAGGCAGAAGGGGCCGCGGCAGTAGGCGACGATCTCCACGTCGCGCGGAAGCTCGGCCAGTCGGTGCGCCAGCTCGGCCAGGGGCACCGACCGGGCGAACGGCAGGTGGGCGGTGTCGAACTCTTCGGGCGGGCGAACGTCGAGCACCACGACCTCGCCGCGCTTGGCCTGGGCCAGCAGATCCTTGCGGCTGACCTGGGTGAGCCGGTCGGGCTCGGCCATCATCTGTTGCAAGGCCAAGCGCAGTTCGAGCAGATGCTCTTCGGCGACATGGCGCAACGTCACGCCGAGCTGGGCGACATCGCTGCCGCTGAGCCGGTAGATCATGCGCTTGCCTTCCCGGCGCGCCTGCACCAGGCGTGCTTCCTTCAGCGCCTTCAGGTGCGCGCTGGCGAGCTTGACGTCGATCGCCACCTCGGCGGCGACGGTCTCGACGGCCTTCTCTCCCTGGGCCAGCATCTCCAAGATCTCCAGCCGCTTGGGGCTGGACAGGGCCTTGCCGATACGGGCGACCTGCTCGTAGAGCAAGTCCTTGAGGTCACGCTTGTTCATGCCAATCATTCTAACGAACGTTAGAATGATTGGCGCATGATTCTGGCCACATCCAGGCCACATCCATATCACCACCGGATTTTCTGTCTGGATGCGCGCCATGACCGACCCGATCAAACGTCCGCCGCAGCGCTGCGGCTGGCCCTGTTCCCGGGCACGGCGCTGGCGTCCGTGGTGCACGCCAACGACGAGGTGGGAACGCTTCGCCCCGATCTGCGCGCCGAACACGCTGCATGCCTCGTTTCCTGGCGTCAGCGGGGTGCTGGCCGCGATGGGCATCCTGGCGCTGGACATGTACGAACACGCCTACCACCTGGACTTCGGCGCGGCTGCGGGCGCCTACGTCGACGCCTTCATGGCCAACATCGACTGGGCCGCCGTGTACGGGCGCTACCAGCAGGCCGTGCACGCGGCCTGCGAGCCCTTTGGTGTCGCGCAGGACGACATTGGCGATGCGCTGCTGCTCGATGTGCGCCGGGCCGGTGTGTTCGACCAGGCGAGCACGGTGCTGCCCGGGGCACGCTGGTGCGATCCGTCTGCGGTGGCCGACTGGTCTGGCAATGTGCCTGCTGATCGTGCCCTGGTGGTCTATTGCGTCTACGGCTACGAGGTCGGTCGGGTCACCGCGATGCGCCTGCGCGCGGCGGGGCTGGATGCACGCTACCTGCGCGGCGGCATCGACGCGTGGCAGGCCGCAGGGCGGCCGTTGGCCGACAAGCCTGCGGCAGGGTCAGCGACATGACCACACCGGCACCGAGGGTCGCGCTGCTGTACCCCGGAGACCGGGCAGCGCGCGACCGCGCCGATCCGGCGGCCAGCCGCTTCGCCGCGCTCTTCGAGGCCCTGGCGGCTGCGGGTGTGCGCGCCGAGCCCGCCGTCTACCACGACGACTTTGCCGACGAGGTGGCGGCCCAGTTGCGCGGTGTGCAGGCCGTGCTGGTGTGGTGCAACCCCATCGAAGACGGGCGCCGCCGCGAACGGCTGGATGCGATGTTGCGCGAGGTGGCCCAGGCGGGCGTGCTGGTCAGCGCCCACCCTGACGCGGTGCTGCGCCTGGGCACCAAGGACGTTCTGTTCGAGACGCGCGATCTGCCGTTCGGCAGCGACGTGCACCGCGTCGACAGCCTGGCGCAGCTTGCGTCCGAGCTGCCGCAGCGCCTGCGTCAAGGCGCGCGCGTGCTCAAGCAGCACCGTGGCCACAGCGGCATCGGTGTGTGGCGTGTCTAGCAGTCCGGCGACGGTGATTTACTCGTGCAGCATGCCCAGCGCGGCCACACGCCGCAGCGCCTGGACCTGGCAGGCTTGATGGCAACGTTGGCGCCGTACTTCGCGCGCGAAGCCGGTGGCCACATGCTTGACCAGGCCTGGCAGCCTCGCTTGGCCGAGGGCATGGTGCGCGCCTACCTGGTCGAAGACCGCGTGGTGGGCTTTGGCGTCCAGGCCGTGAACGCCCTGCATCCCGATGCGCCGCTGCCGGGGCCGCGGCTGTACCACGGGCCCGATCTGGCCGAGTTCCAGGGGCTGACGCAGCGACTGGCGTCGGGCTGGATCACCCTGCTGCGCGAACGGGTCGGCCTGGCGTACGAGCAGCTGCCCCTGCTGTGGGACTGCGACTTCATGCATGGCGAGGCGGGCGCGGACGGCGCCCAGCGCTTCGTGCTGTGCGAGATCAACGTCAGCAGCGTGTCGCCGTTTCCGCCCTCGGCGATCGCCCCGCTGGTCGAGGCGGTGGGGCGCCGCGCCGGCACGCCCGTCTCGACGCAGGCCTGACGCTCGTCTCCGCGTGGTCACGCGCTGGCGCGGGCTACTGCAAAGGTCTGGAACATGCTCGCGATGTCCTGGGGCGGTGCCGGCCGCGCCATGCCCATCCACCACACCATCAGCTGGAACAGGCAGCCCGCCAGCATGTGTGACCTGGCGTCGTCAGCGCCGGGTCGGGCGCGGTGATGTCGGGCGCTGCCGTCGTGTGCCTGGGCGAACAGGTCAATCAACAGCGCGCTGAAGTGGTCTCGCACCACCTGGCCGGAGCGTCGACCCAGCAGCGATCGGAAGACGATCCGCTGCTCATGCACATGCGCCAGCAGGCCTGGCAGGAACGGATAGGGGGCGGTCGGATCCGCGTCGGACGCGGTGAGGTGCAGGAGGGCCTGCAGGTCATCGAAGGCGCCGCGCAACAGGGCGGTCTTGTCGGTGTAGTGCAAATAGAAGGTCGAGCGGCCAACATCGGCGCGCTCGCACAGCGTTGCCACATCGATCTGATCCCAGCCCACCTCGGCGAGGAGCGACAGCAATGCCTCCCGCAGAGCTTCGCGGGTACGACGCACGCGCCTGTCGTTGGACGATGCGCCGGAGGCCGTTGGGGTGGCCCCAGGTTTGTCTTTCTGCACATGCACTCCTCTGGTGTCCAGTACGGGTCACGGCGACGCGCCGCGTGCACGGCGGCACGTCGCCATTCCCGCAAGATTGCGGCGTCATCCGCTGGACATGGCGGTTGAAACTGGACGCATTGTCCAGGAACTCCGAATGACCCAATCACGAAAGCCTGCCCATGACCCGCCACCTGGTTCGCCGTTGGACCTACCCCGCCGTGGCTGGCGGCACCCTGCTTTACCTCGGGCATGTCTTGTCCCAGGCAGGTGCACCACCGGCCTGGCAGCATGGCGCCTTCATCGTCGTGCTGGTTGCGGTGCTGTTGTCGCTGGAAGTCCTGTGGCCGCTGGATCGGCGCTGGGGCATGACCCGCGCGTTGCTGGTGCGGCGTGACATGCCCTACCTGCTGATCAATGCCGCCACGATTGCAACCGCCAATGCCGCGGCTGCCTGGCTGATCTGGCACCACGGTCTTACACCGCCGATCACCTGGCTGCGTGACCTGCCCGTCGTGCCTGCCGCCGCCCTGACGCTGCTGGTGACCGATGGCCTGTGGTACGCCGTGCACCGGGCCAGTCACGAGGGGCGCGGCTGGCTGGGTGCCTGGCTTTGGCGGGTGCATATGGCGCACCATCTGCCGCAGCAGGTCTACGTGGTGATGCACGTCGTCGGCCATCCGATCAACGCGGTCATCGTCCGGCTGTTGCTGACGGTGCCGCCCTGGCTGTTGGGTGTTTCACCCGAGGCCTTGTATGTCGCCAACGTTGTGACTGCGGTGCAGGGCCTGGTGTCGCACTTCAACGTGGACAGCCGCGCCGGATGGTTCAACCACCTGCTGGTGGGTACCGAACTGCACCGCTGGCATCATGCGGTCGGGGTGCAGGGCAACTATGCCGCCGTGTTGTCCGTGTGGGATCGTCTTTTCGGCACCCTCGTCTACCGGCCCGGCGAGAACCCCGGGCACCTGGGCGTGGACGACCCCGATCACCTGCCGCGGGACACCGACTGGCGCCGAGTGCTGTGGGCACCGTTGCGGCGTCAATGAGGATGCATGTGGTGCGCGTCCGGCACATGCGCATGGGCATGTCGCAACGGCTCGTGCCGGTGTGGATGGCTGTGCTCGCCCGTGGGCATGGGCTCGTGCATGTGATCGTGGTGTCCATCGTCATGGCGATGGGCATGCTCGTGCGCCAGCGCTTCGTGTGCGTGCTCGTGACCATGTGACTCAGCCAGGTGCAATACCACGCCAGCCAGCATCAGCCCGCTGCCCAGCGCCATCAGGCCGCTGGCCGAGCGGTCGCCCAGGGCCACCGCGAACGCAGCGCCGATGAAGGGCGCGAAGGCGAAGACCGACCCCGTGCGGGCGGCGCCAAAGGCCCGTTGCGCCAGCAGGTAGAAGCGCAGGCTCAAGCCGTAGCCCGTCGCGCCGATGGCGAACAGGGCCAGCGCGGCAGCGGCCGACGGCCAGGGCTCGCCGAAGAGCATGGCCAGCAGCACGGTGGCCGTGACGCCGAGCAGCGCCTTGGCCAGCACCACCTGCCCGGGGTCGCGCTCGGCCAGTGCACGGGACAAGGTGTTGTCGACGCCCCAGGCCGCGGTGGCCAGCAGCACGGCCAGCAGTCCCCACAGCTGCGCACCCCCCGCTGCGACCTTGGTCCAGCACCAACACCATGCCGCCGGCCAGCAGCAAGGCCATCGCCGTCCAGACCCGGCCGTCCATGGTCTCGCGGTACAGGCGCCAGGCCAGGACAGCGGTGAAGAGCGCTTCCAGCGTCAGCATCAGCGACGCGCTGGTGCCGCTGGTGTGCTGCAGGCCCCAGGCCAGCGCCACGGGCCCGATCACCGCACCAAAGGCTGCCATGGCCAGCAGCCGCGGCAGGTCGGCAGCCTGCAGCCGGGCCTCGCGGTCAATGCCTCGTCGCGAGAGCAGGCCCACGGCAGCGGCGCCGGCGTAGAGCAGTGCGGCTGTGCTGAATGCGCCCATCCCCGCGCCAGACTGCTGCACCAGCGGTGTGCTAATGCCGAACAGTGCAGCAGCCAGCAGGGCGAGCAGCCCGCCCCGAAGGGCGGGTAGGGTTAGAGCGGAAAAGGCCATTTACTTGACAGTGAATCGCACGGTAGTCGCCTTGGCAGCCGATGTGGTCAGTGCGGCCACGACCTTGGCACCCTTGGCCAGCTTAACGCCCTTGGCTTCGAGCTTGTCACCTGCCACCACCAGGTCGGCTTCCGATTTCTCGGCGCCGGTCAGCACGGTCAGCTTGCCCTTCAGGCCATTGGGCGCCATCGGCTTGCCGTGGTCCTCGACGTAGATCACGGCGCTGTCGGGTGCCCGCCGGCACCAGCCACTGGATGCTGGGCTGCATCGGGCGCATGCGCGGCAGTGATGAGAGGTTCAGGCGGATCGATCATGAACTGACCAAGTGTTGCGACAGGTGGGCAGTCTGCCGAGGTCGCCTAGATTTGTCGCGCCGAGCGCAGGCAACGTGCTGCTAGCGATGCCGGCCAGCGTCGCCGGACGATGACGTGGTGACATGCGGACATGTCACCACGTCACCACCACGCTGGCGCGGATCAGTCCCCCGTCAGGGGTGGGAGGCCGCGCTGCCGGATGCCATGTCTTCGAAGTCTTCGTGCACGCAGCAGGCCTCGCCGTCGAGGAGCAACGATCACGAAGGAGCGTCGATCACGAAGAGGCTGCTCGCGCACGAAGCTGCTTCGTCAACGGTGCCACCGCCGCTGGAGCGGGCGACATCAACTGCCTGCACGAAACCTTCTTCGTTATCGGAGGGATTCGGTTGCAGCGGAACTTCGCTGGGCAAAGGCGCCGGTGCCGGCGACCGGACTCGGCGAGCGGCCGGCGCGTGTGGAGCGCCGCGGCGCTGCAATAGAAACAGCTCGACCTGCAACAGCAGTGCCTCGCGGTCGGCCATGGACAGGCCCGTGTTCACCCGCAGCGTCACCGCATCGGGCCCCGACGACTGGATCTCGACCATCGACCTGGCTTGGGCGCTGGCGGCGGGCCGGGCCTTCTGTTCGGCACGGGTGATGGAGCCTCCATCACCCCGTGGGTCGCCCGGGCTCGCCAGCCTGGCGACGGCTTGCTTGGCCGGTAGCGGCCCGTCGGCCTCCAACAGCTGGCGTGCCTCGCGCAGCATGCCTTCGGCATCGTGTGTCCAGGCCCCACGCAGCCGTTTCACGTCATCGCAGCTGATTTCCGCCGGATTCCGAAACACCCCGATCAGGTCAGCCGGCAGGCCGGCGAGCCAGATCTTGCGGCCCGCATCCGCCTGATCGATTCCCAGGGCCTGCGCCATCTGCCGTTGGCTGCCATACAGTTGCGCGTCCATCAACTGCTGGTAGAAGCGGCCGGCTTCGTAGGCGGACAAGGGCTCGCGTTCGCAGTTCTCCGCGTGCATCCGCCTTACCAGGTCCCTTTCGGCGAGCATCTCGACGATCGCCCTGACCGGCAGGCCCAGCTCAAAGCAGGCTTGGCGGCGTCGATGGCCGTAGACCAGTTCGTAGCGTGGCTGCGCAATGCCGCTGCGGCCCGAGGGCAGGGCGCGGACGAGGACAGGGACGTGGTTTTCACCGTCATGCTGAATGCTCCTTTTGAGGTTTTGGAATGCGTCGCTGCGGTAGCTCTCGTCGTGCCGGTTGGACCAGCGCGACACGTCGATCTGCCTGGGGTCCAGCAGCAGCACCGTCGGCGCTGACGCCTTCGGCTTCTCGCTGCGCCGGGCCTGGCCGAGCTTGATCGTGGTCCGGATCTGGACCACCTTCTCACCGCGCTTCATCGCCGCTCGGGCAACGCCGCGCACCGCTTGGTCAAGCCGAGCGCTGCGATGCGCGCCGGCACCACTGCCTGCATGCAGAGCTGCGTCGTGCGCCGGTGCGGCGGTGGTGAGAGGTTCTGGCGGATCGATCATGAACTGACCAGGGGTTGCGACAAGGCGGCAGTCTGCCGAGACCTCGGAGGTTTGTCGTGCCGAGCGCAGGCAGCGCGCTGCTTGCGATGTTGAACGGTACCGACGGACGGTGACACGGTGACGTGGTGGCATGTCACCACGTCATCACTTCGCTCGCGCTGGTCAGTCCCCAGCCAGGGGTGGAAGGCCGCGCTGGCGCAGCAATTCGCTCACACCTGCGACCAGCAAGCGCTGCAACGACGTCTGTTCGCGCATGGCGAGTTCAACGGCGCGGTGCCAGTCCGCGGGGCTGAGGCGGACGGCGATGCCAACGCGCTTGTTCTTTCCGCGCGTGGGCAGGATGCCTGGGGTTGCCGAGGCGCTCACCTCGTCCGCCGGCTTGACGGCGAACTTCTTCAGGCTGCTTGCTGCGTTTGCCATGCTTGTTCCTTCACGTGTTCGTACAACCAATCCCAGTAGCCGTTGATCTCGTCGGCGGCCTTCGAGCCGCTGGGCGCGAACTCCGTTACCGCTCGACCGTCGGTCAGCGCGCGCGAGTACGCCCTGCGGTCGCCGATCACGATCGGCGCAACCCGGCCGCCGCCGCCCAGCGCTTCGATGGCCTGCATGACTTCAGGTGCGCGGGCGGGCGCACGGTTCACGACGAAGGAATAGCCGCGGCCGGCCGACCGGGCCAGCGCCACCGACCTGGCGGTGGCCGAGAGGTCGGGCATCGTCGGCTGACAGGGGATCACGACGTGATCGGCGGCTCGCAGCAGGGCTGTTGTGCCTGGTGCAGCGTGCGGCGGGCAGTCGATGACCGCCAGCTCGAAGCCCTCCGACGTGGCGCCTTCCAGAAGCTGGGTGATGGACGAGGGCTCGACACGGGCGACGAAGGGGTCCACGGCCTGGCGGTCCTGGGCCCAGCTGACGACGGTGCCTTGCGGATCGGCGTCGATCAGGATCACCTGCATCGACCGCGCCGCCGCGACAGCGACATGCACGGCGAGGGTTGACTTGCCGGCGCCGCCCTTCTGGCTGAAGACGGCGATCTTCAGCATGGCGGCGTCCTCGATGCATCACTGCCGGCATGCCAGCATGTCGTCCTGTCATCACTGTTGTTGGCGAGGTTGGGCCGGGCCGGCGGGTCATCGCGAGAGCTTGGCTTCATGGCATGTCTTTGGGTTCGCTGAACAGATTCCTGGCGTTCTGGGCGCGGCGCACGGCGTCGATGTCGTTGGCGCTGGGCTCGGCCTCCAGGGGACGGCCTCCTCGGGCGTGGCGCGCCGGGGCGTAGCTGCGGCCTGCCGTCGCCGTGCTGGCGTGGCCCATCAAGGCGGCGACTTCCACCTTCGAGTAAGTCGCCTTGGCACGCGCAGCGAAGCAATGCCTGGCCGTGTACAGCGACGGATACCGGTCCCGGCCCGGGAAGGTCTCGCGGGCAACGTCACAGATCAGATCGCGCACGCCGTCGTAGAGCGACTTGTAGCCGTCCTCGCCGTAGCTGCGCACCAACTCCAGAAAAGACGCGACGACCGCCAGTTCAGTGCGGTCGCACTTGGCCAGGCCGATGGTCCGGGTCGCCGAATGCGCGCGCCCGTTCGTGGCCTTGGCGTTGACGACGACCAGCGACGCGCCGTCGAGCTCTGCCCGTCGCCACTCGCAGGGACGCAGGCCGGACAGCAGGGTGGCGGTGATCCAGTGGCGCGCCGGGCCGGCCCAGTTGCTGCGGGACCGGCCGAGCGCCTCGCCCAACCTGGTCCAATCAGCCATCGACAGCCACTTTGCCTTTTGTTGCGCGCCGCGCAGTGTCTGCAGGTTCTGCGCCCGCCGCGCTCGAAGCTCATCCTGGCGGTCGGACTCGCTCGCCGAAGGTTCGGGGTCGATGATCTTCAGCACGTCCCAGTCCCGCTCACCCGGTTCGGACTCGATCAGGTGCAGGATGGCCGCGCGGTACAGGCGTGCGGTGGCCTCGGTCACGGTGGGTTCCAGGCAAGCGTAGGCGATGGCCACGCGCACGTTGCGATCCGGGATCTCGGCCATGTCTCCCGCTGCCAGCAGCTTGGCGGCGTGGCGTTCGAGCCGGGCCACCACGCGCTTGTAGAAGCTCTGCGTCTCCCGCGTTTGTGTGAGTTGTGTGGTTCGCATTTCAGGCGCGCTCATGTGGTTGTTAATGCGGCGTGGTGGTGGTGCTGAAATGCGACTGGGGCGTGCAGGCTGAAATGCGGGATCAGGCCCTTGCGGCGCCGGGTTCCGCTGGGGCCGGCGAATCGGCGTCGGCCGGTCGGCCGCAGGCGCCGGCGACCCGCTCCGTCATCGTCTGCGCCACCTTGTGGCTGTTGGCGTGCCAGCCCGACTTCCACTGCTTCCCTTCCAAAACAGTGAGTTCTTGGACGATGGCCGCAGCCTCTTTCAGGCCCGCGAAGTCGATGCCGAAGGTGAGGCAGCGATCGACGTGCTCACGCAGCCGCAACAACAGCGGCTTGTCGTTGTCGGCAAAGGCCGCCGCATCGACGTAGGTATCCAGGTGCGTCGCGTTGCCGCGATTCCCAGCGGCGCCACGCCCTGCCTGCAGCCGAAGCTCGGTGTCCTGCGATGCGTGGCCGACGATCAGTTCAGCGTCGCCGACCGGCACCCCGCGCACGTGCATGCGCGTGATGGCGGTGTGCCGGAACGAATGAAACACCTTCTTGGCGGTCTTCAGGTCGCAGTCGCGCAGATGGTTCGAATACACGCGGGAGAGGTGCTTCGAGGGATCGTTCTTCCGCGTCTTGTTCATCGGGCGATGCGGAAACAGCGCCTGCGCGCCGGCCAGGCGCAGCTTCTCGGCGTACTTCAGGAAGCCGAGTTCGACGAGCGCCGACGCGATGGGAATCCTGCGGACGGAGTTCTGAGTCTTGGGCCCGTCGCTGTCGTTGAGATCCTCTGTGATGTTGATCACCCACAGCTGCGATGGCGCGTCGAGCACGATGTCGGCCACGCGCAGGCCGACGAGTTCTCCCGCGCGTGCGCCGCTGAAGAGCGCCAGCAGCGGCACCCAGAAGTCATCCGCCGCGTTCAGGTTGCGCAGATAGCGCCGCGGTTCGAAGATGCCCTGGATCTCCGCTTCATCGAAGAGGTCGTAGTGGTTGGACTTCTTCTCCTTGCTGGAGATCACACGGTACTGCGCGGTGGCGCGGTTGAAGGCCTCGTCGATCGGGTTGATGGCGATCCAGTCGTTGGCCAGCGCCTGCACGAAAAAGTCTTGGAGGTGGCCAAGAGCTTTCTTGATCGTGCGCGCGTTGAGGGTCTTCAGCTCGGCCTTGGTCGGCTCGGCCGCGGTGTCTTCGGACGACGTCGCCGCACGCTTGCGGTCTGCGAGGGCCACCCTGGCGGCCTTCGACGGACGCTTGGCGTAGCGATCGACGAAGCCTTTAACGTCGGACCGGGTGACTTCGTGAACGCACACGGCCTTGCGGTCGCGGCCTTGCGCAGCCAGATCATCGAGCAGCATGGTCAGCGTGCGCAGCTTCTCGCCGGGCGTGCTGCGGGTGCCGCGTGTTACCTCGGCCGCCGATCCCGCGTTCGTGGCAGCAACGAACTGCTGGATGGCATCGACCACCGGCGTCGGGCGAGCGACGCGGTGAGCGCCGCTGGCGGCCTGCTTGAGGTCCTGCACCAGGCCGGCCATCGCTTTGCCCGGGTCTTCGCCTCGCCGGATGGCCTGCATCAGCGCGTCGCGCAGGTCGCCGTTCTGGGTCAGGAAGCTCTGGAACAGACGCAGGTCGTTGTCGTTCTGGATCTCGGCTTCGATGCCGCCCGGCAGCTTCAGGGTGAGCGGGTTGAGCAGATGCCGGAGATCGGCAGTTGGGTCCTTGGACATCGTGGCGCGCAGTCGTTCGAGTTCTAAGTTGAGCTCGAGCGCGAGGATGCGTGCTGTCCGGCAGTCCTTCGTGCGAAGGGAGACCCTGATCTCGCGGCGCGCGCCCACGCGCTCGCGCAGAGGCACCGGCACGATCCACCGAAAGGTGAAGGTGCCGTGTCGGTTGCGGGCGAGTCGAGCGGGCTTGGCGGCCAAAAGTGGATACCCTAGGTGGATACCCCAGCCAAGAAAAAAGCCTCGCAAGTCTTTGACCTGCGAAGCTATTTTAGATTTTGGTGGCGCTTCAGGGATTTGAACCCCGGACCTGCGGATTATGATTCCGTCGCTCTAACCAGCTGAGCTAAAGCGCCTTGTGAGCCGCGCATTATAGCCAAAGCTCTGGCGTCTTTTCAAAGCCGGTTTCCCGGTCCCACGATGTTCAGTTTCTTCAAGAAGAAGCCGCCTGCGCCGACCCCCGCGGCACCCGCTGCTGCTGCGGCTTCGCCTGCGCCAGCCGCTGCAGCGCCGGCCGTGGCCGAGACCGCGGTGGTGGCGGCAGCGCCCGGGCCTGAGGCACGCGGCGGCTGGCTGGGCCGGCTGGCCCAGGGTTTGCGCAAGACCGGCAGCAGCATCGCGCAGGTGTTCACCGGCACGCGCATCGACGACGCGCTGTTCGAGGAGCTCGAATCTGCACTGCTGATGGCCGACGCGGGCGTGGCGGCCACCGAGCAGCTGCTCGCCGACCTGAAGCGCCGCGTGAAGGAGACCAAGGCCACCGAGCCCGCGGCCGTGAAGCAACTGCTGGCCGCGGTGATCACCGACCTGCTCCAGCCGCTGGAGCGCGAGCTGCGCATCGGCACGGCCACGCCCACGGTGATCATGGTCACTGGCGTGAACGGCGCTGGCAAGACCACCAGCATCGGCAAGCTCACGCGCCACCTCGCCGAGGCCGACTGCAAGGTGCTCCTGGCCGCGGCCGACACCTTCCGCGCTGCCGCGCGCGAGCAGCTTTCTGTGTGGGCCGATCGCAACCGCGTGGAGATCGTCAGCCAGGAAGGCGGCGACCCCGCTGCGGTGAGCTTCGACGCCGTGAGCGCGGGTCGGGCGCGGGGCTGCGATGTCGTCATCGCCGACACCGCGGGCCGCCTGCCCACGCAGACGCACCTCATGGAAGAACTGAAGAAGATCCGCCGCACCATCGGCAAGGCGCAAGAGGGTGCGCCGCACGAAGTGCTGCTGGTGGTGGATGGCAACACCGGTCAGAACGCGCTGGCGCAGGTGAAGGCCTTCGACGCCGCGCTCGGCCTCACGGGCTTGATCGTCACCAAGCTCGACGGCACGGCCAAGGGCGGTGTGCTGGCGGCGATCGCGCGCTGGGGCAGCGAGCGGCCCGGCGGGCCGGTGCCCGTCTACTTCGTCGGCATCGGGGAAAAGCTGGAAGATCTGCAGACCTTCAAGGCGCAGGAATTCGCGC
Source organism: Rubrivivax rivuli (assembly GCF_004016505.1). GTDB lineage: Bacteria > Pseudomonadota > Gammaproteobacteria > Burkholderiales > Burkholderiaceae_C > Rubrivivax > Rubrivivax rivuli. Next base: position 177,170 of record NZ_SACR01000007.1, read on the forward strand.
AGGCGCTGCTGGGCTGAGCGGCCCGGCTGCGCCGCCCGCCTCAGCGGCGCGCGGGCTCGGGTTCGAGCTCTTCGAAGAAGGCCGAGGGCACGGGCTCCATCGCGGGATCGAACTGATTCTCGAAGGCCGCGCGGTCGCCTTCGGACAGCACCTCGGCGATGTCGGGCACCGGGATCAGCGGCATCGGGCGCGAAGTGACGGGTGCCGCAGCCTTTGCGGCGGCAGCGGCCACCGCCGAGCCGCCCACCACTGCCGTCATCGCGTGGCGCACCTCGGCCAGCGTGGGCAGCGCGTCTTCGCTCCAGGTGATGACGTGCACGCCGGCCTTGCGCAGCACGCGAGCCATGCGTTCGTGGCGGCGGCGCGAGCGCTCGCTCTCGCCGGGCGAGCGGATGTCGATGACGGCCAGCACACGCGAGCCGGCATCGCACAGCAGCAAGTCGGCGCTGAGCGAGCCCACGCGCTGCAGCCAGTCGGCGTAGGAATGGCGCGCCGGCACGCGGATGAAGCGCGACAGCGGCACCTGTGCCAGCACCAGGAAGCCGGGCATCGCGCGACGCAGCAACTCGTAGGCCTGGCGCTCGGCGATGGTCAGCACGCGGGCGGCCTCGGGCGGCCAGGAAGCCACGGTATCCAGGGCCTCGCGGTTCTGACCGCGCTGGTTCTGGCGCTGCCGCACCCGCATCGCCAGCCAGGCCAGCAGCAACAGCACGGTGGCCGGCAAGGCGAGGGAGGCGTTCGGGAACAAGGAGTCCATGGGTGGCTGCACGGGCGTGGTGGTGTGAGGGTCGAACCCGGAAGATCGGCCGAAGCAGGCTGCCAATCAACGGTATGCCTGACAAAAGACGTGTCAATGCGTATCGGCAGCCCCCGATGGCGGGGCGAAACGCGGCATCTGCCGCGGCGCACGGGTCTCTGGCGGGCCAGCAGGGGTCTCAGCGCGGCATGCCGGGGAAGCCGCCCCCACCCGGGCCGCCCATGCCGCCCATGCGCTTCATCATCTTCATCAGGCCGCCGCCCTTCATCTTCTTCATCATCCCCTGCATCTGGTCGAACTGGTTCAGCAGGCGGTTGACCTCTTGCACATGCACGCCGGCACCGGCGGCGATGCGGCGCTTGCGGCTGGCCTTCAGCAGCTCGGGCTTGCGGCGCTCCAGCGGCGTCATGCTGTTGATGATGCCTTCCATGCGGCGCACGTCGCGCTCGGCCTTGTCCATGTCGGCGCCGGCGGCCTTGGCGGTGAGCTGGCTGGGCAGCTTGTCCATCAGGCTGGACAGGCCGCCCATCTTCTTCATCTGGCTGATCTGGGCGAGGAAATCGTTGAGGTCGAAGCCGCCGCCCGACTTCATCTTGTCGGCGAACTTCTGTGCGGCGTCCATGTCGACGCCCTTCTGCACTTCTTCGACGAGCGCGACGATGTCGCCCATGCCCAGCACGCGGCCGGCGTGGCGTTCGGCGTCGAAGACCTCCAGGCCGTCGATCTTCTCGCTGACGCCCGCGAACTTGATGGGCGCGCCGGTGATCTGGCGCACGCTGAGCGCCGCACCGCCGCGGCTGTCGCCGTCGAGCTTGGTGAGCACCACGCCGGTCAGCGGCAGCGCGTCCTTGAAGGCCTTGGCGGTGTTCACCGCGTCCTGGCCCTGCATGGCGTCGACGACGAAGAGCGTCTCCACCGGGTTCAGCGCCGCGTGCAGCTCGCGGATCTCGGCCATCAGCGCTTCGTCGATGCCCAGGCGGCCGGCGGTGTCGACCAGCAGCACGTCGAAATAGTGGCGCTTGGCGTAGTCCAGCGCGGCCAGCGCGATCTCGCGCGGCTTCTGCGTCGGGTCGGAGGGGAACCACTCGCCGCCAGCCTGCGCCGTGACGGTCTTCAGCTGTTCGATGGCCGCCGGCCGGTAGACGTCGGCCGAGACCGTGAGCACCTTCTTCTTGCGCTTGGTGATGAGGTGCTTGGTGAGCTTGGCAGTGGTGGTGGTCTTGCCCGCGCCCTGCAGGCCCGCCATCAGGATGACGGCCGGCGGCTGCGCCGCGAGGTTGATGTCGGAAACGCCCTCGCCCATGGTGGCGGCGAGTTCCTTGTGCACGATGCCCACCAGCGCCTGGCCGGGGTTCAGCGAACCGGCGACCTCGGTGCCCAGGGCCTTGTCCTTGACCCTGGCGATGAAGTCGCGCACCACGGGCAGGGCCACGTCGGCTTCCAGCAGGGCCATGCGCACTTCGCGCAGCATGTCCTGCACGTTGCTTTCGGTGATGCGGGCCTGCCCGCGCATGGTCTTGACCAGCTTGGACAGGCGGTCTGAGAGGGTCGAAGCCATGGCGTCTCGGTGGCGCCCGGGCAGGGGCGCATGGTCAGTACACTGTCTGCATGATTCTATCGAGCGCGTCTCCGGCCCTGGCCCCTGGCGGCGGGCTGCTGCTGGTGGTCGTGGCCCTGCTGCTCTACGCGGTGGCGGCCGCGCCGGTGGCGGCCTTCAGCCGCTTCTCGGCGGCGGCGCTGCTGGGGGGCTGGGCGCTGCACGGCCTGCTGCTGTTGATCGACATCGCCGGCATCGGCCTGCCCACGCCCGGTGCCCGGCTGGGGTTCGCCCCGGTGTTGTCGGTCACGGTGTGGCTGGTGATCGCGGTCTATGCCGTCGAAAGCCGCTTCGTGCCGCTGCTCGCGGTGCGCCGGGGCCTGGCGCTGGCAGGAGCCCTGGCCGTGCTCGTGACTGCATCCTTCCCGGGCGAGGTTCGACCCATCACCTCGGCGCTGGCGCCGCTGCACTTCGTGCTGGGCGTCGGCGCCTACGGTCTCTTCGGCGCGGCGGTGCTGCACGCGCTGATGCTGGACGCCGCCGAGCGCCGCTTGCGCGCCAGCGGCCCCGGGGCCAGGCTGCAGGCGCTCGGCTCGGGGGCCATGGGCATGCCGCTGCTGCAACTGGAGCGCGTGACCTTCCACTTCGTCGAGGCCGGCTTCGCGGTGCTGACAGCCACCCTCGTGCTGGGTTTCGTCAACACCGTGCACTGGCGCTGGGGCGACCACAAGGCGGTGTTCTCGCTGCTGGCCTGGGCGGTGTTCGCCGCGCTCTTGCTGGGGCGCCGCCTGCGGGGCTGGCGCGGCAAGCGGGCCACGCGCTGGCTTTACGTGGGCGCGGTGCTGCTGCTGCTGGGCTACGTGGGCTCGCGCTTCGTGGTCGAGGTGCTCTTGAACCCGGCGGCTGCATGACCGCAGCCGCTGGTTCCGGCCTGCCGCAACGATGAAGTACCTGCTCCTGCTGGCCGTCGCGGCCCTGGCTCTGTGGTGGTTCAAGCGCCGCAGCGCCGAGCCGCCGAGCAAGCCACCGCCGGCGCCCCCGAAGCCCGCCGCCCGCCCGCCCTCGACCGAGCCCCTGGTGATGGTGGCCTGCGCCCACTGCGGCGTGCACCTGCCGCAGTCCGACGCAACGACCGACGCCAGCGGCCGGCCTTACTGCGGCGAAGCCCACCGCGCCGCCGGCCCGCGCTGAAGGCCGGCTGCCGGCATGGCCGCACCTGTCCCGCCCTCGGACCCCGACCGTCGCGACACCGAACGCCGCAGCGGTGACCGCCGCCGCGGCGGCCGGCGCCGCGACGACACGCTGCTGGGCACGGTGGGCGGCGATTCACAGACCAGCGACGACTCCTTCTTCGATGCCGGCTGGCTGGCCTCGGGCGAAGCCAGCGCCGACAGCCGCTTCCTGCTGCGCCAGGCGCGGCGCATCGTGCATGCGCAGGACGATGCCCTGGCACGTGTCTACCGCACCTACGCCGCGGCGCGCGCCGTCATCGGCCTGGGCCTGGTGGGCGTGCAGGGTCTGGGCAGCCTCATGGGGCTGCGGCCCGTCGAGTGGCTGACGCTGGTCTCCTTGCTCTATGGCGTGCAGGCCATCACCTGGTGGCTGCTGCCCCGTTTCGGCCGCCTGGCGCCGCCGCAGGCCGGGCGACGCCGGCAGCAGTGGCTGGCCACCATCGGCATCGACCTGCTGGCCTTCTCGGTGCTGCACTTCCTGGAGGTGGGCAGCTCGCTGAACTACGCCGCGCTGCTGGTGCTGCCGGTGCTGATGGCGGGCGTGCTGACCTCCAGGCTGCTGGCCCTGGGCACCGCGGCGGGGGTGTCGCTGGTGCTGCTCGGCGCGGCCTGGCGCGGCGGCTTCGGGCTCGACGGCACGGCACCGCTGATGCTGCAGTCGGGGCTGGTGGGCCTGGGCATGTTTGCCATCGCGCTGCTGGCCGGTGAACTGGCGGGTCGCCTGGCGCGGGAGGAACTCGCTGCGCGCGGCAGCCTGGAACTGGCCCGCCAGCAGGCACAGCTGAACCGGCTGGTGATCGAGGAGATGGTCGATGGCGTGCTGGTGGTCGACCGCCGCCTGCGTGTGCGCGCGGCCAACCCGGCGGCGCGTGCCTTGCTGGTCGACCAGGGCCTGCACCCGCCCGCGCCCTTCGTGCTCGACCGCAACCCGGCCTGGGCGGCGCTGATGCAGGCCGTGGCCCAGGCCCTGGTCGAAGGCGAATGGCCCGAGGCCGGGCGCGATGTGATGCTCAGCTTCGGCCAGGGGCACACGCGAACGCTGCGCATGCGGGTGCGTTTCATGCGCGGCCGCGGGCTCGAGCCCGGGGCGGCCGAGGGCCGCGAGGAGCCGGGCGCGGTGGAGCCCTTTGCCGTGCTCCTGCTGGAAGACCTGCGCACCCTGCAGGCGCGCATCCGGCAGGAGAAGCTGGCCGCGATGGGGCGCGTGTCGGCGGGCATTGCGCACGAGATCCGCAACCCGCTTGCGGCCATCTCGCAGGCCAATGCGCTGCTGCTGGAAGATGCTTTGCCGCCCGCGCAGCAGCGCCTGGCACAGATGGTGGCCGACAACGTCGAACGCCTGAAACGGCTGGTAGACGACGTCATGGAGGTGGCGCCCGGGGCCGAGCCTCATCTGCGCACCATCGATGCCAATGCCGAGGTGGCGGCAGCAGCGGCCGACTGGGCGCGCACGGCCGGCGTGCCGCTGGCTCCCGACAGCCGGCTGCGCGCCGAACTGCCCGGTGTGCCGCTGGGCGTGGTCTTCGACCCCGAGCACCTGCGCCGCGTGCTGGTGAACCTGCTGGACAACGCGCACCGGCATGCCAGCGCGGGCCGCGGCGCGGTCTTCTTGCGCCTGGCTGCGCGTGAGGATGGCTGGGCACAGCTCTCGGTGCTCAGCGACAGCCCCCCGATACCGCCGGAGGTGGAGCGCCATCTCTTCGAGCCTTTCTTCAGCACGCGCAGCCGCGGCTCGGGCCTCGGCTTGTACATTTGCCGCGAGCTGTGCGAGCGTTACGGCGCCAGCATCGAGTACCGCCCGCGCCCGGCCGCCGAGCGCCTGCGCAACGAGTTCGTGGTGCACATGCGCCGGGCCGTGCTGCCCGATGCGAGCCAGCCGCTGCCCCTGGGCTCCGGCTGAGCCGCCCACAGCTCGCGTTTCAGCAACCCCGCCGCCTCAGCAGCCCTGCAGCGAACCCAGCCCATGAGCCCACAAGCCCAGGCCGCTTCGGCCCCCAGCGCCCGGCTGCTTGTCGTCGATGACGAGCCTGACCTGCGCACACTCTACGAACTGACGCTGGTGCGCGAGGGTTACGACGTCGAGAGCGCCGGCTCGGTTGAAGAAGCCTGGCTGCGACTGCAGGAGCAGGGCCCGGGGCACTACCAACTCGTCATCACCGACATGCGGCTGCCCGACGGCAACGGCCTGGACCTGCTGCGCCGGCTGGACAACGCCGGGCGCAGCGAAAAGGCCATCGTCATCACCGCCTATGGCTCACCCGAGAATGCCGTGGAGGCGCTGAAGGCGGGCGCCTACGACTACCTCACCAAGCCCGTGGATCTGCGGCAGTTCCGTGCCGTGGTGGCTTCGGCGCTGGGGCGCATGCCCGTGCCGGCATCGCCTGCGCGCGCGCCGGCTGCGGTGGGGGCGGCGTCGGCAACCGGCCCTGCCGGCATGCCCGCTGCGCTCCATCCGGCGTTGCGCCGCATCGTGGGCGAGGCGCCGTCGATCCAGCAGGTGCGCGGCCTGGTGGAGCGCGTGGCGCAGAGCATGGCACCGGTGCTGGTGTGCGGCGAGTCGGGCACCGGCAAGGAACTGGTGGCGCGTGCGGTGCACGAGGTCTCTCCACGCGGCGCATTGCCTTTCGTGGCCGTGAACTGCGGCGCCATCCCCGAGAACCTGCTGGAGGCCGAATTCTTCGGCTACCGCAAGGGTGCCTTCACGGGCGCGAACGAAGACCGCGACGGCTTCTTCCAAGCCGCGCAGGGCGGCACGCTCTTCCTGGACGAGATCGGCGACCTGCCGCTGCCCATGCAGAGCAAGCTGCTGCGCGTGATACAGGAGCGCGCGGTGCGCCCGCTCGGGGCCACCGCAGAGACACCGTTCAACGTGCGCATCGTCAGTGCCACCCACAAGGACCTGGCGGCCGAGGTGCAGGCCGGGCGCTTCCGGCAAGACCTGTTCTACCGCCTCAATGTCATCCGCATCACCGTGCCGCCCTTGCGCGAGCGCCTGGGCGATCTGCCGGCCTTGTGCGGCAGCGTGCTGCAGCGCATCGCCCGAGATGCGGGCGTGAGCCCTGTGCCGACGCTGGCGCCCGAAGCGCTGCAGCACCTGGTGCGCTACGGTTTCCCCGGCAATGTGCGAGAGCTCGAAAACCTCCTGCACCGCGCACTGGCCCTGGCCGACGGCACACGCATCGGGCAGGCCGATCTCGGCCTGCCCGAGGCCGTGCTGGGCGATGGGGTCGAGCCGGACAGCAACACGGTGCCTGCACCGCTGCAGCCACTGGCGGGCCCGGTGCGCGCCCCGGCCCCGGCCGGCGGCCCCGCCCTGCCCACCGATCTGGCGGCCCACCTCGACAGCATCGAGCGCGACATCCTGGAGCGTGCGCTTGAGCGCCACCGCTACAACCGCACTGCCGCGGGCGCCAGCCTGGGCCTGTCGCTGCGACAGATGCGCTACCGCATGGCGCGCCTGGGCGTCGGAGCCGCCGACAACGACGCCGACTGAAGGCGGGCCGGCGGGCGGGCAGGCTGGGCCCCGGGCCCGTGTGCGCAGTGTGGCGGCGGCGCGACCCGCTGCGGAGTCCGGAGGCCTGCACCGTCGAGGCGCCGAGAGGCCTGCGCCGAACGGCACGGCCGCCAGAAGCGGCGCGCCTTTCCGGACCTTTCCGGGCGCGAGGCCGCATGGATCCTGCGGGTTCCGGTCCCCGCGCAGCCGCGGCGCGGCCTGCACCGCAGGTGCCGCTGCGGCGGGGTGTCGCAGGTGCGAAAGTGGGGCGCGGCGTGTGAGCTCTCGCCACCGGGAAACCACTGTCCGGGACACTAGCCGTAGTGGCTTGGCAGCCCATGGCACCCCAGATATAGTGCCTTCGCGTGATAATCTCGTGAACGCGTCGGGCTGTTGAGCGGCCGGGCTCGGCCAGGTTGCTGCAAGGCCTTGTGCAGGCCATGCAGGGCTGGGTTCTGGGCCTGCTGCCCACCTTGAGCCCGTCGGGTCCGGGGTCACGGGCCCGCACCCACTTTCACACCGACACCCGCACACCCAAGCTCTTTTCGCCTTGCGCAGTGCCCTGGCCCGCGCAGGGCAGTGCTGCCGCCACCGCGCAGTGCCGAACCGACAAACACGAACCGCAGACCAGAGGGGATCGCATGCAAGCTGCTACCACCACCGCCAACCCGCCCAGCACCACCACCGCCACCCGACCGGTGGCTACCGGCCAGGCAGCGCCGGCGAGTGCCGCCTATGCCGGCTACCAGATCATCCGGCGCAATGGTGCCGTGGTCTCTTTCGCGCCCGACAAGATCTCGGTGGCGCTGATGAAGGCCTTCCTGGCCGTGCACGGCACCCAGGGTGCCGCCTCGGCCAGCGTGCGCGAGACGGTGGAGCGCCTGACCGAAGGCGTGGTGCGCGCGCTGCTGCGCAGCCGCCCGGGCGGTGGCACGTTCCATATCGAAGACGTGCAAGACCACGTGGAACTGGCGCTGATGCGCAGCGGCCACCACGAGGTGGCGCGGGCCTACGTGCTCTACCGCGAGCGCCGCGCGCAGGAACGTGCGCGCCAGGGTGCACCGGCGGTGGCGCAAGCGCCCGAACTCTTCGTCACCGAAGGCGGTCAGCGTGTGCCGCTGGACATGCCCGCGCTGCGTGAACTGGTGGAAGCGGCCTGTGCCGGCCTGGGCGCCGACGTCAAGGCCGAGCCCATCATGGCCGAGACGCGCCGCAACCTCTACGACGGCGTGCCGCTGGACGAAGTGTTCAAGGCCGCCATCATGGCCGCGCGCACCCTCATCGAGAAGGAGCCGAGCTACACCCGCGCCACCGCGCGCCTGCTGCTGCACACCATCCGCCGCGAGATCCTGGGCGAGAACGTCACGCAGGGCCAGATGGCCACGCGCTACGCCGAGTACTTCCCGCAGTTCATCAAGAAGGGCGTGCAGGCCGAACTGCTGGACGAGAAGCTGCTGCAGTTCGACCTCGCCAAGCTGGGCGCCGCGCTCGACGCCAGCCGCGACCTGCAGTTCGACTACCTCGGCCTGCAGACGCTGTACGACCGCTATTTCCTGCACATCGACGAAGTGCGCATCGAGATGCCGCAGGCCTTTTTCATGCGCGTGGCCATGGGCCTGGCACTGAACGAGATCGACCGCGAGACGCGCGCCATCGAGTTCTACAACGTGCTCTCCAGCTTCGACTTCATGAGCAGCACGCCCACGCTGTTCAACAGCGGCACGCGCCGCAGCCAGCTGAGCAGCTGCTACCTCACCACGGTGGCGGATGATCTCGACGGCATCTACGAAGCGCTGAAGGAAAACGCGCTGCTGAGCAAGTTCGCCGGCGGCCTGGGCAACGACTGGACCAACGTGCGCGCCCTGGGCAGCTACATCAAGGGCACCAACGGCAAGAGCCAGGGTGTGGTGCCTTTCCTGAAGGTGGTGAACGACACGGCCGTGGCCGTGAACCAGGGGGGCAAGCGCAAGGGCGCGGTCTGCGCCTATCTGGAGACCTGGCACCTCGACCTGGAAGAGTTCCTGGAACTGCGCAAGAACACCGGTGACGACCGCCGCCGCACGCACGACATGAACACGGCGAACTGGATCCCCGATCTGTTCATGCGCCGTGTGATGGAAGGCGGCCCCTGGACGCTGTTCAGCCCCAGCACCTGCCCCGACCTGCATGACAAGTTCGGCAAGGCGTTCGAAGAGGCCTACACCGCTTATGAGGCCAAGGTCGACCGCGGCGAGCTCAAGCTCTTCAAGCGCATGCCGGCGAAAGACCTGTGGCGCAAGATGCTCTCGATGCTGTTCGAGACCGGCCACCCCTGGATCACCTTCAAGGACGCCTGCAACGTGCGCAGCCCGCAGCAGCACGTGGGCGTGGTGCACAGCTCCAACCTCTGCACCGAGATCACGCTGAACACCTCCGACACCGAGATCGCGGTGTGCAACCTGGGCAGCGTGAACCTGGCGCAGCACCTGAAGGACGGTGCCATCGATCAAGAAAAGCTGCAGCGCACCACCGCCACCGCGATGCGCATGCTCGACAACGTGATCGACATCAACTACTACGCGGTGAAGAAGGCGCGCGACAGCAACCTGAAGCACCGCCCGGTGGGCCTGGGCATCATGGGCTTCCAGGACTGCCTGTATCAGCTGCGCCTGCCCTACGCCAGCGCCGAGGCGGTGGAGTTCGCTGACCGCAGCATGGAAGCCGTCTGCTACTACGCCTACCGCGCCAGCAGCGAACTGGCTGCCGAGCGCGGCCGCTACAGCAGCTACCGCGGCAGCCTGTGGGACCGCGGCATCCTGCCGCAGGACAGCCTGGCCCTGCTGCGCGAAGCGCGCGGTGGGCACCTGGAAGTCGACAGCAGCAGCACGCTCGACTGGGACAGCCTGCGCGCCCACATCGCCCAGCACGGCATGCGCAACAGCAACTGCGTGGCCATCGCCCCCACGGCCACCATCAGCAACATCATCGGCGTGGACGCCTCCATCGAGCCGAGCTTCGGCAATCTCTCGGTGAAGAGCAACCTCTCGGGCGAGTTCACGGTGATCAACGAGTACCTCGTGCGCGACCTGAAGAAGCTCGGTCTGTGGGACGACGTGATGGTCATGGACCTCAAGCACTTCGATGGTTCGCTGCGCCCCATCGACCGCGTACCGGAAGAGCTGAAGCGCCTCTACGCCACGGCCTTTGAAGTGGAGCCGCAGTGGCTGGTGGAAGCCGGCTCGCGCCGCCAGAAGTGGATCGACCAGGCGCAGAGCCTGAACATCTACATGGCCGGTGCTTCGGGCCGCAAGCTCGACGAGACCTACAAGCTCGCGTGGCTGCGGGGCCTCAAGACCACCTACTACCTGCGCACCACCAGCGCCACCTACACCGAGAAGAGCACGGTGGCTGCAGGCAAGCTGAACGCGGTGACGATGGGCGACAGCGGTGGTGTGGCCGCGGCTGCGCCTGAAGCCGCAGCGCTGCCTGCAGAACCCGCGAGCGACATCAAGTTCTGCTCCATCGACAACCCCGATTGCGAGGCCTGCCAGTAAGCCCGCATCGAACGCGCGGCGGGCGCATCGAGCGTGGATGACGACACGGTCGATGCGCTGCTGCAACAACGAGAGGTGCGCGATGTCAAGCAGTGCTTGGTGTTCGCGCACAACACTCCGATAATTCGCATTGAGCTGGAAGCACACACAACATGCTGGTCTGGGAAGACGACGTTCAGAGCACACCGAATCAAGCGCACAGCGCGGCCCTGCCGACGCCTGCGTTCGAACCCAAGCCCATCGCTTCCGCGGCCATGCCAGCCGTGATGCCTGCAGCGGCAACACCCATCGCCGTGGTCGCTGCCACCGCCCCTGCCAAAGCCGCGCCGGCTCTCACGGCGGCGCAAGCACTGGCCGCCACCTTGCCGCCTGGCGTGCCCGCCATCGGTACGGCCGTGAAGGCGGTGGTGAGTCAGCGTCGCGTGAACGCCGCTGACAAGCGCATCATCAATGGTCAGACCGACGTCAACCAGCTGGTGCCGTTCAAGTACAAGTGGGCTTGGGAGAAGTACCTCGCCACCTGCGCCAACCACTGGATGCCGCAGGAGGTGAACATGTCGCGCGACATCGCGACTTGGAAAGACCCCAACGGCCTGACCGAAGACGAGCGCCGCATCGTCAAGCGCAATCTGGGCTTCTTCGTCACGGCCGATTCGCTGGCCGCCAATAACATCGTGCTGGGCAGCTACCGCCACATCACGGCGCCTGAGTGCCGCCAGTTCCTGCTGCGCCAGGCCTTCGAAGAAGCGATCCACACGCACGCCTACCAGTACATCGTCGAGAGCCTGGGCCTGGACGAGAGCGAGATCTTCAACGCCTACCACGAGGTCGAGTCGATCCGCGACAAGGACGAGTTCCTGATCCCCTTCATCGAGGCGATCATGGACCCCAACTTCCACACCGGCACGCCCGAGAACGACCAGAAGCTGCTGAAGAGCCTGATCGTCTTCGCTTGCCTGATGGAAGGCCTGTTCTTCTACGTCGGCTTCACGCAGATCCTCGCGCTCGGCCGCCAGAACAAGATGACGGGCGCTGCCGAGCAGTACCAGTACATCCTGCGCGACGAGTCGATGCACTGCAACTTCGGCATCGATGTCATCAACCAGATCAAGCTCGAGAACCCGCACCTCTGGACGCCGGCCTTCAAGGCCGAGATCAAGGCGCTGTTCGAGAAGGCCGTGGAACTGGAATATCGCTACGCCGAAGACACCATGCCGCGCGGCGTGCTCGGCATGAACGCCAGCATGTTCAAGGGCTACCTGCGCTACATCGCGAACCGCCGCGCCACGCAGATCGGCCTGGAAGCCTTGTTCCCCAACGAGGAGAACCCCTTCCCGTGGATGAGCGAGATGATCGATCTGAAGAAGGAGCGCAACTTCTTCGAGACGCGCGTCATCGATTACCAGACCGGCGGCGCGCTGGCGTGGGACTGAACCAGGAGCCCATGCTTCACGCACCGCAAACTGCGAGCACCGGCCCACGCACAGACGTGGCCGGTGTTCGTGCATGAAGGATCAAGCATTGCGAGCCCAGGCAGGCACAGACCGGCAGACAAAGGCCGAGCTCGCTTCCCCGTTCACCGCACTGGGGCAACCGCTGGGGGTGCAAACCTTCCAGCAGACCACCGGGCGGTGGATCTCTGCGCTGCGACCTTAGCAGCGCGGAGCCATTTGTAACTTGATCAAGGAGATCGTTATGGCAACTGCAAAGAAGGCCGCTCCGGCCAAGAAGGCTCCCGCGAAGAAGGCAGCCCCGGCCAAGAAGGCCGCCGCCCCGGCGAAGAAGGCTGCCCCGGCCAAGAAGGCTGCCGCGAAGAAGGCCGCCCCGGCGAAGAAGGCCGCTCCGGCCAAGAAGGCGGCACCGGCTAAGAAGGCTGCGCCGGCCAAGAAGGCGGCACCGGCGAAGAAGGCTGCGCCGGCGAAGAAGGCTGCGCCTGCCAAGAAGGCCGCTCCGGCGAAGAAGGCTGCGGCTCCGAAGGCTGCTGCTGCCAAAAAGCCGACGGCCAAGAAGCCCGCCGCAAAGAAGGCTGCGAAGAAGGCTGCGGCACCTGCCGCGCCTGCGCCTGCGCCTGCGCCTGCTGCCGCCCCGGCGAAGACTGCGCTGAATCCTGCTGCTGCTTGGCCTTTCCCGACCGGCAACAAGCCCTAAGCGCGACTTGCTCTGTTGTCCTCGTTCATTCGGGGCATTAGAGGTGAAGGTTGTGAGCCTGGCATCTAGCCAGGCTCTTTTTCTTTGGAAGTACGATGGCGCGGTTGTGCCATTGCAATGAGCGCGTGTTTTCTGCGACCAGCCCAATCGGGTTCCTGCTTCGGGAGAAGACTGATGCCTTCGCCGTTTGAGCAACGAATTCTGGACAAACTCGGAACAGAGCGAGACCCTGAGGCACGCGCATTGCTCCGAGTCGAGCTTGCATGCTATTGGGCGCGGGTCGGAGAGGAACACTCCGCTGAGCAAGAGCGTCAAGCATTGCGACACGAGTTTGCGAACGCTCGAAGTCCGCGTGTCTCGATTCTTGTAATGGTGCTGGAGGCCTTGCAGGCTTACTACGGAAGATTGGATCCGGCAGCGCGTGATCGACTGTTGCGAGCCAATCTTCTGAGCAAGTCTTTTAACGCGCTTGATTTGATTGCGCTTACTTCGGCGTGGCTGGCGCATGTCGACCTGAATCAAGCGCGCTTCGATTCAGCGGTCAGAGAGTTACACACGGCTATTCAAGCCTTAGCTCAACTCAGCGATGGGGTCGAGTCAGTTCGATGCCGGATTGCCTTGACGCTGGGCGATGCCAATCTCATCGTCGGTCGAGTTCAGGCTTCGCAAGAGTGGTACGAATCGGCGCGATTGGATGCCATTGCGATAAATGACCACGCTGGAGTGGGTGCCATGACTTACAACCGAGCCGCTCTCCGGGTGGCACGGGCTCGCTTTGAAGATGTTGCAGGGCTGGATTCCGGGATCGATCGCACGCTACTTCGAATAGACGTTGATACGGCAGTCAACTACCAGTCTGCGGCTCGCCTTAAGTCGTTGGAGCACCTGTTGGCGACGACCAGGGCCAGCCAGTTGGTGTACCAGCACAAGTACTCCGACGCACTGCCCGTGATTGAGGCCTTATTGGGTACCCCAGCGGTAACTTCGAGGTCAGCACAAAGGCGTCTTTTGCAGGCGGATCTGGCACTCGCCTTGGCAAGCGTCGGCAAGACAGCAGAGGCCAATCGTGCGCTCCTTCAGTTTGTGACTCCGGAGGCTGATGATCTGCCTATTCCTTCGGATGACGCCGCCGTCATGGCAAGGTCGGCTGCGTTGGCTTTTGCACTAACTGGCGCCCCCGACGAAGCGCAGGTTTGGCACGAGCGAGCGAATCGCGCTTGCCACGACCACAGCCTCGTTTGCGAGTCACTTGGCTCCCAGCTGCAAGAGTTCCGACCAATGCGCCCCGGCCAGAGCGCTTGAAAGCAGAGCCGCACTCGCCGCCAGCCCATAAGATCAAAGTCATGAATCCACCCCTCGCCCTAGCCATGGGCTCCTCCAGCGACTGGGAAACCCTCCAGCACGCAGCAGTCCTGCTCGACGACTTCGGCGTCGCCTATGAAAAGTGCGTGGTCTCGGCCCACCGCATGCCTGACGACATGTTCGCCTTCGCCGAGGGGGCTGCCGCGCGGGGCCTGAAGGCCATCATCGCGGGCGCTGGGGGCGCTGCACACCTGCCAGGCATGCTCGCCGCCAAGACCGTGGTGCCGGTGCTCGGCGTGCCCGTCGCCAGCAAGCACCTGCAGGGCGTCGATTCGCTGTATTCCATCGTGCAGATGCCCAAGGGCATCCCCGTGGCCACCTTCGCCATCGGGCCAGCGGGTGCCGCCAACGCAGCGCTCTTCGCCATTGCGATGCTGGCCAACGAGGATGCCGCGCTGCGCCAGAAGCTGCAAGATTTCCGCGCGCGCCAGACCGAGGCCGCACGCGCGATGACGCAGGAACTGCGTTGAGCGCCTCACCCACCACTGAGGCGGCCACCCTGCCTGGCCAAGGCATGCTCGGCGTGCTCGGCGGCGGCCAGCTCGGCCGCATGTTCGTGCATGCTGCGCAGACCCACGGCTACCGCGTGATGGTGCTCGAACCCGATGCGGCCAGTCCCGCTGGGGCTGCGGCCGATGCTCACTTGCGGGCGCCCTATGCCGAGCCTGCGGCCTTGTCCGAACTTGCTGCCGCCTGCGTGGCCATCACCACCGAGTTCGAGAACGTGCCGGCCGAAGCGCTGCGCATGCTCGCCGCCCGTCGGCGCGTTTCGCCCCCGGCCGATGCGGTGCAGGTGTGCCAGCACCGCGCACGCGAGAAGGCCGCGTTCGCAGCGGCTGGCGTGCCCTGCGCGCCGCATGCCGTGATCGACAGCGCCGAGACCGCTGCTTCGGCAGCCCTGGCGCCTTTGCTGCCCGGCATCCTCAAGACGGCCAGCCTCGGCTACGACGGCAAGGGCCAGGCCACAGTGATGACGCTGGCCGACCTGCCGGCCGCGTGGCAGGCGCTGGGCGGTGTGCCCTGCGTGCTGGAGCAGCGCCTGCCGCTGCGGCTGGAGATCAGTGTCATCGTCGCGCGCGGGGCCGATGGTGCCGTGGTGCACCTGCCTGTGCAGCAGAACCTGCACCGTGGCGGCATCCTGGCAGTGACGCAGGTGCCGGCCCCCGATGTGCCGCCGGCGCTGGCCGAGCAGGCCATTGCACTGGCCGGGCGTCTGGCGCAGGCGCTGGATTACGTCGGCGTGCTCTGCGTCGAGTTCTTCGTGCTGCAAGACGGCCGCCTGGTGGCCAACGAGATGGCGCCGCGCCCGCACAACTCGGGCCACTACAGCATCGACGCCTGCGATGTCTCGCAGTTCGACCTGCAACTGCGCGCACTGGCCGGCCTGCCCCTGGTGGCGCCGCGCCTGCATTCCGCGGCCGTGATGCTCAACCTGCTGGGCGACCTGTGGTTCCCGCAGGACGCGGCCGACGCCGCTCCCGTCACGCCCGACTGGGCTGCGGTGCTGTCGCTGCCAGGCGCGCACCTGCACCTGTACGGCAAGGCCGAGGCGAGGCGCGGGCGCAAGATGGGCCACCTGACCTTCACTGCGGCCGATGCCGGCACGGCCCGGGCCAACGCGCTGCGGGCCGCGGCGGTGCTCGGCCTTCAGGCCTTCTGAACGCGGGCGGCGCCGCCATGCCTGTCCTCCCCGGGCGAGACCCGGCCGCGGTTCGCGAGGCCGCCGCGCGCCTGGCCGCAGGCGAACTGGTCGCCTTCGCCACCGAAACCGTCTACGGCCTCGGCGCTCGCGCCGACGACGACGCGGCCGTCGGCGCCATCTACAGCGCCAAGGGCCGGCCTGCCGGCCACCCGCTGATCGTGCACGTGGCCGATGCGGCCGCAGCGGCGCACTTCGCGGCCGAACTCAGCCCGGCCGCGCAGCGCCTGATGGCCGCGTTCTGGCCGGGGCCGCTGACGGTCATCGTGCCGCGCCGGCCCGGTGTGGCGGCTGCTGCCGCGGGCGGGCAGTCCAGCGTGGGCCTGCGGCTGCCGGCGCACCCGGTGGCTCTGGCGCTCTTGCGTGAAGCCGCCGCCCTGGGTGTGCCGGGCGTGGCCGCGCCCAGTGCCAACCGCTTCGGCCGCGTGAGCCCCACGCGGGCCAGCCATGTGGTCGACGAGTTCGGGCCCGCCCTGGCCGTGCTGGACGGCGGCGATTGCGATGTCGGCATCGAATCCACCATCATCGATTGCACGCGCGCGCAGGCGGCGCTGCTGCGGCCGGGTCAACTCGGGCGTGCGCGCATCGAGGCCGTGCTGGGCGCGCCCCTGGCCGCACCCGACGCGGCTTCGCCACGCGCCTCGGGCACCTTGGCTTCGCACTACGCGCCGGCGGCGCCGGTCAGGCTCTTCGAACCCGGCCAGCCGCCTTGGGCCGACCCGGCGGCCTGGCAGGCCCTGGCCCGGCAGGGCCGGGGGCTCGGGGTATATTCCCGGGCCGTCCCGCCGACGGAGGCCGCTTGCTTGCACCGGCCCATGCCGGCACAGGCGGCGGCGGTGGCGCATGAATTGTTCGCGGTCTTGCGCGAGTTCGACACCGCGGGCGTTGCTGCCATCTGGGTCGAGCGGCCACCGCCCGGGCCGGCCTGGGATGGCGTTCGCGACCGCCTGCAGCGCGCTGCCGCCTGAAGCCCCGGCCCTCGCGGGGCACCCGTTTTCGGAGCAAAGATGATCTTCAGCAGCAAGGCCCTCGCACGCTGGCGCCCATCGGCCGGCCGCTGGGCCGCCATGGCCGCAGCGCTTTCGCTGGGGCTGCTCGCCGCCTGTGGTGGTGGCACCTCGCAGTACGACCCCTTCGTCCCCAAGCGGCTGCTGGTTTTCGGTGACGAGAACAGCTACCTCGACCCCAACGGACGCAGCTACAGCGTCAATGCCCTCGGCGAGAACGGCACTGCCAATTGCAACGGCAACCCGATCTGGGTGCAGCAGCTGGCCAGCGTCTACGGCTTCGTGTTCGCCGAGTGCAACCCGACCTTCGAGCCCGACACCCGAGCGCGCATGCTGGCCGTGCCGGGCTCCAAGGTCGCCGACGTGGTGGCCCAGGTCGAGGCGCAGGTGGCCGCAGGCGGCTTCCGCGACAAAGACCTGGCCACCGTGCTGGCGGGCCGCAACGACATCCTCGAGCTCTACGCACGTTTCCCGGCCCTGGCCGAGGACAGCCTCGTCGCCGAGGCCCGCGCGCGCGGGCAGCGCCTGGCGCAGGTGGTCAACCGCCTGGTCGACCTGGGCGCCAAGGTCATCGTCTCCGATGTGCCTGACCTTGGCGTCACGCCGTTCGCACGTGCCCAGAGCGCGCTGGCCGGCAACAGCGGACGTGCCGCCCTGCTCTCGCGGCTGACCACGGCCTTCAACGAGCAGCTGGGCACCAACGTGCTGCTGGACGGCCGTTTCGTCGGTCTGATGCAGTCTCAGCTGCGCTTCCAGTCCATCGACCGTTTCCCGCCGGCCTTCAACCTCAGCAACGTGACCGACGCGGTCTGCAGCGCGCCGCCGCCCACGTGCACCACGGCCACGCTCGTCACCGACGGTGTGCCCGGGGCCTACCTGTGGTCGGACGATCTGAACCTCGCGCCGGGCGGCCACTCGCAGCTGGCCTCTCTGGCGGTGGACCGGGCGCAGCGCAACCCCTTCTAGCGCCGGCCGCAGCGAGGCCCTGCGCCCGTGATCACGCCCGCCGCTGCCGATTGCATGCCGCTGCCTGCATCGCCGTCCTTGCTGCCCTGCGTGCTGGCGCTGGACACCGCCACCGAACGGCTCGCCGTCGCCTTGCAGGCCCCGGGCGGGCCCTGGCATCTCGATGCCGAAGGCGGCGCGGCGGCTTCGGCGACCCTCCTGCCCCAAGTGAAGAGCTTGCTGGCGCAAGCCGGGCTGGGCTGGCAGGGCCTGCAGCACATCGCCTACGGCCAGGGCCCCGGGGCCTTCACAGGGCTGCGCACAGCCTGTGCCGTGGCGCAGGGCCTGGCCTACGGCCTGCACTTGCGCTTGCTGCCTATCGACAGCCTGCTCATCGTGGCCGAGGACGCGCGTGGGCAGAGCGACGTGGTCGCTGATGAATCTTGGGCTGTGGCTGTGGCCATGGACGCCCGCATGGACGAGATCTACGGCGCGCTCTACCACTGGCAGGCTGGCTGCTGGCAGGTGCTGCGGGCGCCTGCGCTTTACACCTTGCCGGCGTGGCAGGCCGTTTGCCTGGCGCAGCCGGTGCAGGCGGTGGCAGGCTCGGCGTGGGCGGCCTTCGGCGAGCGCCTGCGCCGCCCCGAGGGCACCGACGCCTGGCTGCACGAGAGCAGCCGTGCGGCGGCGCTCCTGCGGCTGGCAGTGCAGGCGGCAGCGCGGGGCGAGGGCAGCGACCCCGCCGAGGCCCTGCCGCTGTACCTGCGAGACAAGGTGGCACAGACCACGGCCGAGCGCGAGGCGGTGCGCGCCGCCGCTGGCGTGCCGGCGCCATCGCCATGAGCGCCGTGCTGCAGCCCCGCCCGGCGTGCCGGCCGATGACGGTGCGCGACCTGGATGCCGTGGTCGCCATCGAGCAGCGCGCCTACAGCCACCCCTGGAGCCGCGGCAACTTCACCGATTCGCTCGCCGCCGGCTACCTGGCCGAGCTCTGGTTCGACGAAGCCGATGGCGAGGTGCTGGGCTACCTGGTGGCGATGGCGGGTGTGGACGAACTGCACCTGCTGAACATCACCGTCGTGCCTGAGCAGCAGGGCCGGGGCCTGGGTCGCCGGATGATGGCTTCGCTGCGTGCGCACGCCCTGGCCCAGCGGGCGGCCACGCTGTGGCTCGAAGTGCGTGCCAGCAACCTGCGCGCGCAGGCGCTTTACCGCGGCCTGGGCTACACGCAGGTGGGCCTGCGGCGCGGCTACTACCCGGCCGCCGTGCGCCGCGAAGACGCGGTGGTGATGAGCCTGGCGCTCTCGCCGCCCGCCGCTGACGGAGCCCCGCATGCCGTGGACTGAGCGCCAGCAGGCCCTGCTGCAGGCCATGGGGCTGCGGGTCTGGGCCGAGCCCGACCGCGAGCCCGCGGCAGAAGCCGGGTCGGTGCTGCCTCCTGCATCCGAGCCCGCGCCGCCGGCGGCCCCGGTGCCCGCCGCCCCACCCGCAAGGGCGCGCCCGGTGTCGAGCCCGCCAGCCCGTGCGGCTGCGCCGGCTGTGGCGTCGGCCCTGGCGGGGCTGGACTGGCCCGCCTTGCGCAGCGCCGTGGCCGGCTGCCAGGCCTGCAGCCTGTGCAGCAGCCGCACGCAAACGGTCTTCGGCGTCGGCCACCCGCAGGCGCACTGGATGGTGGTGGGCGAAGCGCCGGGCGAGAACGAAGACCTGCAGGGCGAGCCCTTCGTCGGCGCAGCCGGCCAGTTGCTCGACCGCATGCTGGCCGCGCTGCAGCTCTCGCGCGCGGCCGACGGCCCGCCCGAGCGCAGCGTCTACATCGCCAACACGCTGAAGTGCCGTCCGCCGCGCAACCGCAACCCCAGCGCGGAAGAACTGGCGCAGTGCGAGCCTTTCCTGGTGCGGCAGATCGAGCTGCTGCAGCCCCGCATCATCCTGGCGATGGGCCGCTTCGCGGTGCAGACGCTCCTGCGCAGCGACGAGCCCATCGGCCGCCTGCGCGGCCGTGTGCACCGCTACCAGGGCGTGCCGCTGGTGGTGACCTACCACCCCGCCTACCTGCTGCGCAGCCTGCCCGAGAAGGCCAAGGCCTGGGACGATCTCTGCCTGGCGGCAGAGACCGTCGAGGGCAGCGCCGCCGTCTAGCGCTTCTTCGTGGGCCTTGTCCAGCCGGCCAGGGTGGCTTGCTTCGCGCGCGCCACGGTCAGCTGCCCGGCAGGAGCATCCTTCGCGATGGTGCTGCCACCGCCGATGGTGGCGCCGTCGCCCAGCGTCACCGGCGCGATGAGCACGCAGTTGCTGCCCACGTGCACGTCGTTGCCGATCACGGTGCGGTGCTTGTTCGCGCCGTCGTAGTTGGCGGTGATGGCGCCGGCGCCGTAGTTCACGCGCTCGCCCACCGTGGCATCACCCAGGTAGGCCAGGTGGTTGGCCTTGGCGCCGCGCGCCATGGTGCTGTTTTTCACCTCGACGAAGTTGCCGATGTGCACCTCGTCGGCGAGCTCCGCACCGGGCCGCAGCCGGGCGAAGGGGCCGATGAGTGCGCCCGCGCCCACCACCGCGCCTTCGATGTGGCTGAAGGGGTGCACCACGGTGCCGGCGCCGATACGCGCGTTGCGCAGCACGCAGTTCGCGCCGATCTGCACGTCGTCGCCCAGCTCGACCTCGCCTTCGAAGACGGCGTTGATGTCGATCTGCACGTCGCGCCCGCAGCGCAGCGTGCCGCGCACGTCCAGGCGCGCCGGGTCGGCCAGGCGCACGCCTTGCTCCATCAGCGCGTGGGCGTGGCGGCGCTGCAGCACACGCTCCAGCTCGGCGAGCTGCAGCGCGTCGTTGATGCCGGCCACCTCGGCCTCGTCGGCCACCACCTGCGCCTGCACCGGCACGCCTTCGGCCACGGCCATGGCCACCACGTCGGTGAGGTAGTACTCCTGCTGGGCGTTGTCGTTCTTCAGCGCGGCCACCCAGCGCTTCAGCAGGGCGGTGGGCGCGGCCATGATGCCGCTGTAGACCTCACGAATAGCGCGCTCTTCGGGCGTGGCGTCCTTGTATTCGACGATGCGCTGCACGCCGCCACGCGCGTCACGCACGATGCGCCCGTAGCGCGCCGGGTCTTGCGGCTGGAAGCTGAGCAGCGCCAACTGCTCGCCAGCGCAGGCCTGCACCAGGGCCTGCACGGTATCGGGGCGGATCAAGGGCACGTCGCCGTACAGGATGAGGGTGACGGCCTGCGCGTCGTCCAGCGCCGGCGCGGCCATCTGCACCGCGTGGCCCGTGCCCAGTTGCGGCATCTGGCGCACGAAGACGGCGCCACTGGCGGCCACGGCTGTTTCCACCTCGTCGGCGCCGTGGCCCGTCACCACCACGGTCCGATCGGCACCCACGCCAGCAGCGGCGTTCAGAACATGCTGCAATAGGCTGGTGCCCCCCAGGCGGTGCAGCACCTTGGGCAAGGCCGACTTCATGCGGGTGCCCTTGCCCGCGGCCATGATCACGACGTTGAGTGCCATGCGTCCATCTCGCAACAAAACGCTGATTATCGGTGTGCTGGTGCTGCTGCTCGGCTTGCTGGGCGGTTGCAGCAGCGTGCGCCTGGCCTACGGCAACGGCGCCCAGCTCGCGTGGTGGTGGGTGGACGGCTATGTCGACTTCAGCCGCGAGCAGGCGCCGCGCGTGAAGCAGGGGCTGCAGGACTTCTTCGCCTGGCACCGCAGCACGCAGCTCCCCAGCTTCGTGGCGCTGCTCGGCAACGCGCAGGCCGAGGTGCTGTCCCCCACCACGGCGGACCAAGCCTGCCGCTGGCAGGCGCAGGGGCGCGAGGTGCTGGAACCGACGCTGCAGCGCCTGCTGCGCCTGGCTGCCGAGCAGAGCGCCGGCCTGGGCGAGGCGCAGTTCCGCCACCTGGCCGAACGCTACGCCAAGGGCATGGACGAGATGCGCGACGACTTCCTGCAGCCCGACCTGGCCGAGCGGCAGGAAAAGTCGGTGGAGCGGGCGATCGAACGCGCCGAACGCCTGTACGGCCGCCTGGCCGAGCCGCAGCGGCGCGTCATCCGCGAGGGTGTGGCGGCTTCGCCCTTCGACCCCGCGCTGTGGCTGCAGGAGCGGGAACGCCGCCAGCGCGAGGTGCTGGCCACCTTGCGCCGGCTGGCGGCCGAGAAGGCCGACGCCGACCAGCGCCTGGCGGCGATGCGCGCGCTGCTGGCCCACACCGAGACCTCGCCCGACCCCTTGTACCGCGCCTACCAGCAGCGCCTGGGGGCCTACAACTGCGCCTTCGCGGCGCGGCTGCACAACGCCACCACGCCAGCGCAGCGCCAGCGTGCGCTGGAAACGATCAAGGGCTGGGAAGAAGACCTGCGTTCGCTGGCCGCACCGTCGGGCTGAGCTTCAAGCCGCGGCGTCGATGCGCAGCGACAGGTCGACCGCGCGCACGTCCTTCGTGAGCTTGCCGATGGAGATGCGGTCCACGCCGGTCTTCGCGATGTCGCGGATGCTGTCGAGGTCGACCCCACCCGAAACCTCCAGCACCGCCGGCCGCGGGCTGGCGGCGTTCAGCGCGTAAGCCGCGTGCATGTCGGCGAGGCTGAAGTCATCCAGCAGCACGTTCTGCGCGCCGCAGGCCAGGGCCTCGCGCAGTTCAGCCAGGCTTTCCACCTCGATCTGCACCGACACGCAGCTGTTCAGCGCAAACGCCGCCTGCAGGGCCGGCGCAATGCCGCCGGCCGCGGCGATGTGGTTCTCCTTGATGAGGATGCCGTCCCACAGCGCCAGACGCTGGTTCTGGCCACCACCCACGCGCACCGCGTACTTCTGCGCTTGGCGCAGGCCGGGCTGGGTCTTGCGCGTGTCCAGCACGGCACAGCCGCGCGGGTTGGGGCTGAGGCCGGCAATGGCCTCCACGTACTGGCGGGTGCTGCTGGCCACGGCCGAGAGCATCTGCAGGAAGTTCAGCGCCGAGCGTTCGGCGCTCAGCAGTGCGCGCGCGTCGGCCTCGATGCGGCAGACCTCGGTGCCGGCGGCCACCGCGGCGCCTTCGGCCACGTGCCAGGTGAGCTGGGCGCTGGCGTCCAGCGCGCGCACGCAGGCTTCGAACCAGGGCTGGCCGCAGAGCACCGCGGCCTCTTTGGCCACCACGCGGCCGGTGGCGCGGCGGCCGGCAGGCACCAACATCGCCGTCCAGTCGCCGCGGCCGATGTCTTCGGCCAGCGCATCGCGCACGTTGCGCGCCAGCGCGCGCTCCAGGTTTTCGTTCTCGTCAAACATCGTTGTTCAGGGCAGGTCTCGGTCAGGGGCGTGATCATCGCCCCGCGTGGCCGCCGGCCCGTGCAGGCTGCGCAGCGCCACGCGCAGGAAGCGCATCTGCTCGTCGACGTTGCGGCAAGACTGGCACATCACCAGGTGCAGGCGCATGCGGGCGCGGTCGGTCGTGGGCAGGTGGCGGTCTTGCCCGTCACTCAGCAGGCGCGAGACCTTGTGGCAATCGAAGCTGAGTTTCATCGCTGCCCCGCGAACCAGTGCCGCTCGAGACAATCGCGCAGCTGCATGCGCGCGCGGTAGAGGATGACGCCGCAGTTGTTGGCACTGATGCCCAGTTCCTGGCAGATCTCGTCCACCTCCTGCTCCAGCCATTCGCGCATCATGAACACACGGCCCGTGCGCGGCGGCAGCTTGTCCACGCAGGCCTGCAACTGCTCGAAGAACTGCCGCTGCTCCAGCGAGCTCTCGGGCTGCTGCCAGGCGGCCGGCGGGTCCTTCCAATGGCCATCCTTCTGGAACAGCGCTTCCAGGGCTTCATCGAGGCTCTGGTCGTCCTGCACTTCCACGTGCACCTCGCGGCCGCGCTTGCGCAACACGTCGATGACCTTGAACTTGAGGATGCCGGTGGCATAGGTGCGCAGCGAGCTGCGGCCTTCGAAGTTCTCGGGCTTCTCCAGGATGGCCAGCAGGGTTTCGCTCACCACGTCCTCGGCCAGGCTGTCGTGGCGAAGCTGCATCTGGGCGAAGCGCAGCAGGTAGGGGTGCAGCGCCGCGAGTTCGGATTCGATGGACATGGGCGGGAGTGTTATCGAAGTCTGTCGGCGCAGGCCGCCAAAGTTGTCAGCGGCAGCGCGAAAAAAACTTGCCTGCCCAGGCCGACATGGCGACGCGACCTGCGCGACGAAGCCGCTCCCACCGCCACCGGAGACCTCCATGCACAAAGTCGCCCTCGTCATCTACAGCCAGCTCGAAGGCAGTGGCCGCTCGGCCATCTACCGCCAGATGATGTTCGCCCAGGAGCTGCAGCGCGCCGGCGACGACGTCTGCATCGTCTTCGATGGCGCGGGCAGCGTGGCCGCAGCGGCGTTGGCCGATCCGGGCAATCCGCTGCATCCGCTGTTCGAGAGCGTGCGCGCGCAGGTGCGCGGCGTGTGCCGCTACTGCGCCAAGAGCTACGGCGTGCTGGAGGCCATCGAGGCAGCGGCCCTGCCGCTGCTGGGCGACGATCGCGGCCATGCCAGCCTGCGCGCCCTGCTGAACGAAGGGCGCCAGATCGTCACCGTCTGAGGCACCGGGGCCCGCCCAGCCCTCATCCCCAGCGGGTGTCGGCGTTCTCCAGCAGGGTGTCGACGATCTGCAGGAACTGCGCCACGTCCAGCGGCTTCGTCACGTAATGGGCGGCGCCGGCTGTCAGCGCCTGCGCGGCGGCGTGCGTGGTCGCGTCGGCCGACACCACCACCACCGGGATGTGCGCAACGTTGTCGTCCTGCTTCAGGTGGCGCAGCAGTTCCTGGCCGCTGATGTCGGGCAGCTGCATGTCCAGCAGGATCAGGTCGGGCTGCTCGGCGCGGATGGCGGCCAGGCCGTCCAGGCCCAGCTGCGAGGTCTGCAGCCGGATCTGCGTGCGCTGCGCCAGCACCCCGCGCATGACCTCGATGTTGGTCTCGTTGTCTTCGACGTAGTGCACCAGGCGCTGCTGGTAGGGCGCGGGCAAGGTGTCGCTGTAGGCAGGGCGCGGTGTCTCGTCGGCATCGGCGGCCGGCAGCCTGAGCGTGAACACCGAACCCCGGCCGGCTTCGCTGCTGGCCGTCAGGGTGCCCCCCATCAGCTCGGCCAGGCGCCGGCTGATCACCAGGCCGATGCCCGTGCCCTCGATGCCGCTGCCTTCACGCCCGAGGCGGTTGTAGGGCTGGAAGAGGGCGCCAAGCTGCTCGGCCGTCATGCCCAGGCCGGTGTCGGCGACGGCCAGCTCCACCATGTCGCCACCCGGCAAGGTCAGGCGCTGTGCGGTGATGCTGACGGTGCCGCCGTCGGCGTTGTATTTCACGGCGTTGGACAGCAGGTTCGTCAGCACCTGGCGCAGCCGCATCGGGTCGGCCAGCACGGCGCGGGCGCCGGGGTCGAGCGCATGGCCGAGGCGGATGCCGCGCTGGGCCGCGGGCGTGGCCACCATCGCGCTGCAGGCCGTCACCAGGGGCTCGAGCGCCAGCGGGGCGAGCTGCAGCTTCACCGCACCGCTTTCGATGCGGGCCAGGTCCAGCGTTTCGTTGATCATCTCCAGCAGGTGCCAGCCAGCCCGCTGGATCTGCTGCGTCCACTCGCGCTGGTGTTCGGCCAGGCCGTGCTCGCGGTCCAGGCCCAGCAGCTGCGCGAAGCCGATCATCGCGTTCAGCGGCGTGCGCAGTTCGTGGCTCATGCGCGAGAGGAATTCGCTCTTGGCACGGTTGGCCGCTTCGGCGCGCTGCAGCGCGTTCTCGCTGGCCAGCAGGCGCAGGTGTTCGGTGATGTCCTCCACCACGCCCACCATGCGCAGCAGGCGACCGTCAGGCCCGCGCAAGGCGTTGGCGATCACGCGCACCTGCAGTTCGCCGCCGCCGGCTTTCTGCAGCCGCACGGGTTCGACCACCTGCGAGCTCTGGCCCTCGAACAGCGTGCGCCGCAGCGCGATCAGGCGCGGTATGTCGTCGGCGTGCACCATCGCGGCCACCGCCACGCCCCGCATCGCTGCGGGGGGCTGGCCCACCATCGCCGCGAAGCGCGCGTTGCCTTCGATCACGAGTCCCTGCGGGTCGAGGAAGATCACGCCCAGCGGCACATGGTCGAGGATGCTGCGCAGCCTTTCCTCGCTCTCGCGCAGCGCAGCCTCGGCAGCAGCCCGTTCACGGATCTCGCGGCGCAGTTCGGAGGTGCCGGCCTGCACCGCACGTTCGGTGCGCCGGGTGTGGCCCGTCACGGTGAGCAGCAGGGCCCCCAGCAGCGAGGCCGCGGCCAGGCCGCCCATCGACAGCAGCCAGGCGGCGGCATGCTCGGAGCCTGACCCGCCAGGGGCGGGTTCGATCTGCAGTTCCAGCGTGCGCCCGCCGAGCGCCAGCGTCCGCCGCGTCATCGGCCGGTCGCTGCTGGGCACCGCCGCCTCGCAGCCGCTGGCGCCAGCCAGGCGCGGCCGCGCCACGCCCGGTGTGGTGTCCACCAGGCACCAGCGCAGTGGCGTGCGCGCGGCTGCGGCCAGGCCGGCCATGGCCTGCTCGGTGGAGACGGTGACGAACACCACACCGCTGAAGTTGGCTCGGCGCTCGGCCTCGCTGCCGCTGGGGCCGCGGAACAGCGCGTGGTACAGCACGACGCCGGTCTCGTCGCCCTCGGCCTGCGTGAGGCGAAAGCCGCCGGTGGCCGCAGGCGCGTTGCCCCGCAGGCTGGCCTGCAGTGCCTGCCGCGCCGCGGGGATGGACAGCACGTTCACGCCCAGCGCGGTGCGGTTGCTGGCCAGGGGCGCGATGCGCCGCAGCACCACCACCTCGCCGTCGGCAGCCCGGGCCTGTCCGGTGTCGCGGTCGAAGACGCGGAAGGTGGGGCCCAGGTCACGCCGCGCTGCCATTTCGTAGGCGGCCAGGTCCGCGAGCTTGACCCGTTCGCTGTAGCCCAGCGCACGCAGGGGCGAACTGCGCTGCTGTATCCACCAGTCTGCGGCGTTCGTGAGTGCGGCATCGTCCAGCCTGCCCTGCACGAGCGCGGCGCTGTGCAGGGCCTGCAGCGCGTAGACCGGCACGGCCAGCCTGGCCTCGGCGGTGGCCACCAGGCGGTCGGCATCGCGTTCGAAAGCCACCAGGTTCCGCTGGCGGTCGAGTTCGGACAGCTCGTACATCGCGGCCGCCAGCAGCGCCACAGCCGCCAGTGTCGGCACGGCCAGGGTGCGTGCACGGGGGCGCCAGTCTTCGCGCGGGCGACCGATGAGCGTGAGCGCCAGCGGCGCGCCGATCAGCACCCCGAAGGCATCGCCCACCCACCAGGTGCCCCAGGTCGTGGCCGCAGCGGCCAGCGGCATTTCACCCAGCAGCACCAGGGCAGTGGTGGCGATGCTGGCGCTCACGCAGCTGCCCACGAGTGCGCCCAGCAGCGAGAAGCGCAGGATGTCGCGCGGCGCATCCAGCACCAGGGGCTGGCTGACGTGGCGGCGCACCAGCGCCGCCGCAGCCGCAGCCTGCAGCGTGGCGCCCACCGAGATCACCAGCGGCAGCACCAGGCTGGCCACACCCGGGGCACCACGCAGGCTGGCCAGGCCGCCATTGACGGCCAGTGCACCGAGCATCACACCCAGCAGCGCCACGCGGCCATGCATCAGCACCGCGGCCAGCGCGATGCCGGCGGCAGGGTAGAGCGGCGAAGCGTAGCTCGGCGGCCCCGCCAGCATCAGCGCCAGCCCGCCGGCCAGGGCATAGGCGATGAAGGTGCCCAGCACCACGGCCGGGCCGGCCGCAGTTTCGAGCGGGGCTGCGACGGAAGCCGTCGCGGGGGCTGCTGCAGCGGGCGGGGCAGGGTGGCGGTCGGCCATGGGCCCCACTCTAAGCCGGCGCGGCCGGCCCTGTCCCTTCAACGTGGATGTCAGACGTTGAACAGGAAGTTCATCACGTCACCGTCCTTGACGACGTACTCCTTGCCCTCGGCGCGCATCTTGCCGGCGTCCTTGGCGCCCTGCTCGCCCTTGAAGGCGATGAAGTCGTCGAAGGCGATGGTCTGCGCGCGGATGAAGCCGCGCTCGAAGTCGGTGTGGATCACGCCGGCCGCCTGCGGCGCGGTGTCGCCGATGTGGATGGTCCAGGCGCGCACTTCCTTCACGCCGGCGGTGAAGTAGGTCTGCAGACCCAGCAACTTGAAGGCGGCGCGGATCAGGCGGTTCAGGCCGGGCTCGTCCTGCCCCATTTCCTGCAGGAACAGCGCGCGGTCTTCGTCCTCCATGTCGGCGAGTTCGGCCTCTGTCTTGGCGCAGATGGCCACCACGGGCGCGTTCTGCTTGGCCGCGAACTCGCGCAGGCGGTCGAGGAAGGGGTTGTTCTCGAAGCCGGTCTCGCTGACGTTGCCCACGAACATCGCCGGCTTGGCCGTGATCAGGCACAAGGGCTTCAGGATGACCAGCTCTTCCTTGCTGAAGGCGATGCTGCGCACGGGCTGCGCCTGGTCCAGCGCGGCCTGGCACTTCTCCAGCACCTTCACCAGCGCGGCGGCTTCCTTGTCGTTGCCGCTGCGCGCGGCCTTCAAGTAGCGGTGCAGGCTCTTTTCCACCGTGGACAGGTCGGCCAGGCAGAGCTCGGTCTGGATGACCTCGATGTCGGCGATGGGGTCCACGCGGCCGGCCACGTGGATGACGTTCTCGTCTTCGAAGCAGCGCACCACGTTGACGATGGCATCTGTTTCGCGGATGTGACTGAGGAACTGGTTGCCCAGGCCTTCACCCTTGCTGGCCCCGGCCACCAGGCCCGCGATGTCGACGAACTCGACGATGGCCGGCACGATCTTCTCGGGCTTGACGATGGCCGACAGCGCGGCCAGGCGCGGGTCGGGCAGTTCCACCACGCCGACGTTGGGCTCGATGGTGCAGAAGGGGTAGTTCTCGGCCGCGATGCCGGCTTTCGTCAGCGCGTTGAAGAGGGTCGACTTGCCGACGTTGGGCAGGCCGACGATGCCGCACTTGAGGCTCATGGGGGGGCTTTCTGGATCAGCGGGTAACCGACGATTTTCCTACACTGCGGCGATGAGCACCCCACCTGCCTCCACGCGCCTGTCGCTGCCCGCGCACAGCAAAGACCTCGGCGGCGGTTTCACCGTTCGCCGCTACCTGCCGGCGGCAGCGCGGCAGTCGGTGGGCCCCTTCCTGTTTTTCGACCACTTCGGCCCCGTGCAGGCCGGCCCCGACGACAACCACGACGTGCGCGCCCACCCGCACATCGGCCTGGCCACCGTGACCTACCTCTTCGAGGGTGCGATGCAGCACCGCGATTCACTGGGCGTGGTGCAGCGCATCGAGCCCGGCGCCATCAACTGGATGACGGCCGGCCGCGGCATCGTGCACAGCGAGCGCACGCCCGAGGATCTGCGCGGCGTGGCGCGCCGCAGCCACGGCCTGCAGCTGTGGGTGGCCCTGCCGGCTGAAGACGAGGAAATGGCACCGGCCTTCGCCCACACGCCGGCGGCCAACATCCCGGCGCTGGAGGTCGGCGGCGCCCGCCTGCGCGTGCTGGTGGGCGAGGCTTTCGGGGCCGTGTCGCCGGTGGCGGTGCGCTCGCCCACGCTCTACCTCGACATCGAAATGTCCGCTGGCGATGCCTTCCCGCTGCCTCTGGCCGAAGAGCGTGCGCTCTACGTCATCGAAGGCAGCGTGCACGTCGACGGCGAGGTCTTGCCGACAGGCCGGCTGCTGGTGCTGGCCCCGGGCGAAGAGCCCATGCTCGGTGCCGAGGGCGAAGCGCGTGTGGTGATGATCGGCGGCGCGCCGCTGGGCCACCGCCACATGTGGTGGAACTTCGTCTCGTCGCGCAAAGAGCGCATCGTGCAGGCCGCCGACGACTGGGCGGCCGGGCGCATGACGATGGTGCCGGGCGAGGCCGAGTTCATCCCGCTGCCCGAACACCGGCCGGGCTGAGGGCCCGCGCGCTCAGTCGAACTTGTAGCGCGCACTCACCGCCTGGCCCACGCGCAGCGTGTGCTCCAGGCCCTGCACGATGACGGCGTTCATGCCGAAGGTGATGGCGCCGTTCAGGCGCGGGTCGCTGCGGTAGCCGGCCAGCGTGCGGCCGGGCTCGGTGCCGGTCTCGGCCGTGGCGGGGTCGACGTTGGGGATGCTGCAGCGCGAGCAGGGCTTGACGAAACGCAGCGTCACCGCGCCCTCGGCGGTGCTGATGTCGATCTCGTCGAGGTGGTCTTCGTCCCAGGGCTGCAGGCCCGCCAGCACGAGGTTGGGGCGGAAGCGCTGCATCGTCACCGGCGCATGGCCCTGGGCCTGCAGGCGGCCGTTCAGCTCGTCCAGCGAAGCCTGGTTGGCCACCAGCAGCGGATAGCCGTCGGCGAACTGGTTCTCGGCCTGCAGGGCGCCCGTCCATTTCGGGTCGGAGAGGCGCTTTTCCTCGGGGTCGAAGCGCGCCAGGCGCAGCTTCTGGCCGAGGAAATCGCTGAACCACTGGGCCGCCAGCCCGCCCATGTCGTAGGCCTTGACCACGTCGTCCCACACGCGCACGCGGGTGGGGGCTTCCACGGTGTCGAAGCGCAGGTGCAGCGCCAGCATGCCGGGCGCGCGCAGCACGATGTCGCTGCCGCGCAGCGTGGGCTGGATCAGCGCCATGCGGGGCAGCTCGCGCTGGGTGAGCATCTCGCCGTGTTCGTCCACCACCATCCAGGCGCGGTCGAACTCCAGGCCGGTTTCGGCCAGCAGGGCTTCGTTCAGCGCGATGCCGCCGCAGCTCTTGATCGGGTGCAGGGCCAGCGCGGCGATGCGCAGGGCGGTCAGGTCGGTGCTCATGGGTGTTCTCGGCGGGCGGCAGGGGCTCTGGTGGCGCGGCATTGTGCCGGCAGGCCGCTGCCTACAATCCTTGGATGCAAAAGCAGGAGCAAGCCGCCTACGACGTGCTGGTGCGCGGCACCGGGGCCGTGGGCCTGTGCACGGCGCTGGCCTTGTCGCGCCAGGGCTTGCGCGTGGCGCTGCTGGGCGCATTGGCCGAGCCGGCCGAGGGCGATGTGCGCGCCTACGCGCTGAACGCCGCCTCGGTGCAACTGCTGCAGACGCTGCGCGTGTGGGACGCCCTGCCGGCCGATGCCCGAACCGCCGTGCACGAGATGCACGTGCAGGGCGACGCTCCCGGCGCCGCCATCGATTTCTCGGCCTGGCAGCAGGCGCTGCCCGAGCTGGCCTGGATCGTCGACACCGCCGAGCTTGAACGCGCTTTGCGCGCCGCCGTGCGCTTCGCCCCGCACATCACGCCGGTGGCGGCCGAGGTGCCGGCCGCGCTGCAGGTGCTGGCCGAAGGCAAGGCCTCGGCCGCGCGTGCGGCCCTGGGCGTGAAGATGCCGCGCCAGCTCTACGGCCAGCGCGCCATCGCCGCGCGGCTGCTGTCCGACCGGCCGCATGCCGGCCTCGCGCGGCAGTGGTTCCGCAGCCCTGACGTGCTGGCGCTGCTGCCCATGGACCGGCCGTTGCTCGAAGGCCGCACCGGCCACGGCCTGGCCCTGGTGTGGTCGCTGCCCGATGCGCTGAGCGACGCCCACATGGCGCTGGACGATGCCGCCTTCACCACGCTGCTCAACGACGCCACGGCCGGTGCCGCCGGCACGCTGCAGCTGGCCGGCCCGCGCGCGCAGTGGCCGCTGATGCTGGCGCAGGCCGAGCAGTTCAGTGGCCCGGGCTGGGTGCTGGTGGGCGATGCCGCGCACGTGGTGCACCCGCTGGCCGGCCAGGGCCTGAACCTGGGCCTGGGCGACGTGCTGGCGCTGGCCGAGGTGCTGGCCGCTCGCGAGGCCTGGCGGCCGCTGGGTGACGAGCGCCTGCTGGCCCGTTATGCCCGCGCCCGCCTGGGGCCGGTGCGCGCGATGGCGCAGGTCACCGACGGCCTGCTGCACCTCTTCGCGAGCGAGCAGCCCGCGCTCAAGCTGCTGCGCAACCAGGGCCTCACGCTCGCCAACCGCCTCACGCCGCTCAAGCGCCTGCTCACCGGCCGCGCGCTGGGTGCCTGAACTCCTGCCGCTCGCCACCCCTGATCCGCCTCCCAGCCCCCGCCATGAACCTGCGTTTCCGCCCCTTCCTCGCGATCCTGCTGCTCGCCCTGGCGGGCACGGCCTGCTCGCAGAACGACGCCGCCGTGCAAGCCACCATCCGGAAGGCACTGAGCGAGCGCCTGCCCAACCTGCCCAAGATCGACGAGATCACGCGCTCGCCGGTGGAAGGGCTGTGGGAGGTGCGCTACGGCGGCACCGAGATCATCTACAGCGATGCCAAGGGCGACTTCGTCTTCGCCAACGGCTCGCTGGTGGACACCAAGACGCGCACCGACCTGACGCAGGCGCGCATCGAGAAGCTGCTGGCCATCGACTGGGCGCAGATGCCGCTGAAGGACGCCATCGCCATCAAGCAGGGCACCGGCGCGCGGAAGATGGCCGTGTTCGTCGATCCGAACTGCGGCTACTGCAAGCGTTTCGAGCGCGACCTCACGACGGTGAAGGACGTGACGATCTACACCTTCCTGCTGCCCATCCTGGGTGCCGACTCGATGGCGAAATCGCGCGACATCCTCTGCGCGAAAGACCCCGCGGTGGCCTGGCGCGCGTGGATGCTGGACGGCGTGCTGCCCGCCAAGGCCGTGAATTGCGACACCAGCGCCATCGAGCGCACGCTGGAGTTCGGTACCAAGCAGCGCGTCAACGGCACCCCGGCGGTGTTCTTCACCGACGGCACGCGCCGGCCGGGCGCGATCTCGGCCGACTCGGTGGAGCGCCTGCTCACCGCCGCCGCGGCGAAGAAGTGAAGGCCCCATGAACGCCGCCACCCTCGCCCCCGCGCCGCAAGACCTGCCCGTGCAAGCACGGCGCCTGGGCGCTGCCGGGCTCATTCCCTTCGTCGTCGGCGCCTTGCTGGTGTGGCTGGTGCGTGATCCGGAAGCCCATGGCTTCGTCGCCGCGGCGCTCTCGGCCTATGCGGCGCTGATCCTCAGCTTCCTCGGCGGCATCCACTGGGGCCTGGCCTTTCGCCATGAGCAGCCTCCCACGGCACTGCTGGTCTGGGGTGTGGTGCCCTCGCTCGTGGCCTGGCCGGCGGTGCTGATGCCGGCGTGGTCGGGCCTGGTCATCCACGGCGCCCTGCTGCTGGTGTGTTACGCGGTCGACCGGCGCCTGTACCCCGCCGAGGGCGTGGCGCGCTGGCTCACGCTGCGCTTCCGCCTCAGCGCCGTGGCTGCGCTGTGCTGCTTCATCGGCGCGGCCGGCACCTGAAGGCGCGGCGCGCGGGCCGGCTGGTGGCGCTGGGCGCCGCCGTGCTGGGCGTGCACCTGTGGCTGGTGGCCACGTACGGGCCCTCGCGCCTGGGCGAAGGCGCTGCCGATGGCGGGCTGGCGCGTTTCGAAGTGGCCTTCGTGAACGAGTTGCAGCCCGCTGTGCCCCCGGCCGGTGCAGCGAGGCCGGCCACGCCCGAACCCCGGTCGCTGGTGCGCCCAGCGCCTGCCCCTGCCGCGGCAGCCTCCGCGCCGGCGGCCGCGGCCTCGGCGCCTGCCAGCCCCGCAGCCCCCGAACCGGCGCCCAGCCTGGCTGGCGAGCCCCTGGCCCCCGCCATCGTTGCACCGTCGATCGTGGCACTGCCTCCCGTGGCCGCCTTCATCGGGCCGGTGGCATCGGCGCCCACGCCCGTGGCCACGGCAGCTTCCGCGCCCGCGCAGCCAGCCTTCGAATGGCCACCTTCCACACGGCTGAGCTACCGCCTCACCGGCCATGCCCGCGGGCCGGTGGAGGGCCAGGCGCGCGTGGAGTG
This sequence comes from Rubrivivax rivuli, assembly GCF_004016505.1. Lineage (GTDB taxonomy): Bacteria > Pseudomonadota > Gammaproteobacteria > Burkholderiales > Burkholderiaceae_C > Rubrivivax > Rubrivivax rivuli. The sequence goes on from NZ_SACR01000007.1 coordinate 210,634, forward strand.
GCTGCGCCAGGGCAGCCGCTACCAGGTGGTGATGGAAGCCAGCGTCGGCCCCGCCTTCGCCCCCTTGATGACGCGCCGCGAAACCAGCGAGGGCGAAATCACGCCCGAAGGCCTCAGCCCGCGCCACTACGAGATGGAGATGAAGGTGGTGCTGCGCCCGGCGCGACGCACCCGCATCGAGATGGGCGCCGACACGGTGCGTCTGCCCGCTGGCGAGACCTTGCCGCGGCCTGCCGGGTTGCAGGACGCCGTGAGCCAGTTCGTGCACATGACCTGGCTGTTCACGCTGCAGCCGGCCCTGCTGACGCCGGGCCACAGCATCGACATGCCGCTGGCGCTGCCGCGCCGCGTGGAGCCGTGGACCTACGACGTGGTGGGCACCGAGACGCTGTACACCGAAGCCGGCGTGCTGGAGGCCGTGCACGTGCGCCCGCGCCGGCCCGCGCGGCCCGGCGATTTCACGGCCGAGATGTGGGTAGCCCCGAGCCTGCAGAACCTGCCGGTTCGCATCAAGGTGCGGCAGGACAGCGAGAACTGGATCGACCTGGCGCTGGAACGCCTGCCGCAGCAGGCAGCGCCCGCAACGCGCCCGGGTTCCTGAGCGGCCCTGGGCGCTGGCTCAGACCTGCGCGAAGCGCGCGGCGTAAGCCTCGGCGGCGGCCCGGCCCCGCATGTTGGCCACGGTCTGCGCGGCCTGGGCGATGAGCGGGCGCAGTTCGTCGGTGTTGCGGGCCTTCTCCATGCGCAGGGCCACGGTCTCGGCGGCCGGGCCGGCGAGGTCGTTCAGCGCACGGACGGCCTCGCGGCGCAGCTTCTCGAAATCCGCCGCGGGCGAGGGCGGCGGCGGTGCGGGCTGCGCCGGCACGGTGGCGGGCGTGGGGGCGGCCGCGGCCGATTCGCCGCTGGCTTCGATGAAGCCCTGGCTCGTCAGTTCGGCCAGCGCGGCCTCGGCCTGCTGTGGCATCAGGGCCTCGAGCGCGGCGAGGTCGCGTTTGCCGTCGACCATGATCAACAGCGCCCGCAGCCGCGGGGAGAGGCGGTGCGCGCGGGTCTCGATCTCGGCCAGGCCCTTGGCTGTCTTGCGGAAGCGTGTTGGCATGCGGAGCCGCAGGCAGGCCTGCGACGGCTGGAGTGAAGCCGCGCAGCTTACCTTGCCCTTACGAGTGCAACGTGTAAGCGACTGAGAATGTGGGGCTCCGGGCGCCCAGTTTCCGTTGCGCGCGACCCGGCCTCCCCCTTCGGTCTTGTTCAAACCCCTGGAGCCCAGAGATGGCAGACGCCCTGATCCTCACCTCACTGCTCGGCGAAGCCGATCGCCGGGTCGGCCTGATCACGCTGAACCGTCCCAAGCAGTACAACGCCCTCAACGACGAACTGATGGACCAGCTGGGCGCGGCCTTGCTGGCTTTCGACGCCGACGACGGCGTGGGCTGCATCGTCATCACCGGCAACGAGAAGGCTTTCGCGGCCGGCGCCGACATCGGCGTGATGGCCACCAAGACCTTCGTCGAGGCGCAGCGCCAGCAGTTCGTCACGCGCAACTGGGAGACCATCCGCCGCGTGCGCAAGCCCGTCATCGCCGCCGTGGCCGGTTTTGCGCTGGGCGGTGGCTGTGAACTGGCGATGATGTGCGACTTCATCATCGCGGCCGAGACGGCCAAGTTCGGCCAGCCTGAGATCAAGCTCGGCACCATCCCGGGTGCGGGCGGCACGCAGCGCCTGCCGCGCGCCGTGGGCAAGAGCAAGGCCATGGACCTGGTGCTCACCGGCCGCATGATGGACGCCGCCGAGGCCGAGCGCGCCGGGCTCGTGAGCCGCGTGGTGCCGGCAGACAAGCTGCTGGCCGAGGCGCAGGCCGCAGGCGAGGTGATCTGTGCCCTCGGCGCGGCCAGCGTGGCGCTGGCGAAGGACTGTGTCAACCGCGCTTTCGAGAGCGGCCTGGCCGACGGCGTGGCCTACGAGCGGCAGGTCTTCCACAGCCTCTTCGGAACCCCAGACCAGATCGAGGGCATGGCTGCCTTCATGGCCAAGCGCCCGCCCGTCTTCCAGCGCGGCTGACGCCGCTCCGGCAGGGCCCCGCGCCCCGCTCGCGTGTCACTGTCGCCGCGTGATCATTCCGATTACTGAAACGTTGCGTTCGCAGACTGCTGGTTTGTCTTCCTAGGGTAAGTATCTACAGTTCATTCCCAAGGACGACCCCGGTACTGCATCCACCGAAGCCGGTCCCACAACCCTTTCGGATGCTTTCAAGGAATGATCATGCGCAAGCTCCAATACTTCGTGTACCCCGCCGTCGCCGCCTTCGCCCTCGCTTCGGCCACCCTCGCGCACGCCGCCGGCGAAGGCGCGGACTTCGACTTCATCAGCAGCGGACAAACGCACGCCCTGCCTGCCGCTGTCACTGGCAAAGCTGCTTCCGCCACCACCGTGGTTGCCGAAGCCGCCCGCCCGGCCGGCGTGAAGCTGCTCAAGCCCGTGATCATCCGTGGCGAGCGCCTGCCCGCGGTGGACACCGCCAGCAACGACTACAACCCCGCCGCGCAAGCCCGGTCGCTGCGCACCCGCGCCGAGGTGATGGCCGAAGTGCGTGCCGGCAACCGCAACACGCCCTTCCTGCCCAACGTGGGTGGCGAGCCGGTCGGCCCCTTCTTCTACGCCAGCCTGGTGGAAGCCGAGAAGGCGCAGCCGGTGGTGGTGGTGGCCGAGCGCAGCGCCAGCAGCAAGCAGTAAGCCCTTCGGCTTCGGCCGATGCATTGCAGCGGGCCCAGGGCCCGCTGCGGCTTTTCAGGCTGGCCTTCTCAGGGCACCAGCCAGCGCGCGCCAGTGGCGTCGAAGCGGGCGCGCCGGTGCCCGTCGCGGTGCAGTTCCAGCCAGTCGGTGGACTGCACCTGCGCCAGCAGCAGCGCAAAGTGGCCGCGCTCGACGGCGCCGGGGGCTCTGGAAGGTGCCGCCGGCGCGTCGAGCGCTGCACCCGGCGCCAGCGGCGACAGGTAGTCCTGCGCGGCGGGCGACAGCTTCAGCCGCGCCCAGCGCGAGCTGACGGCCAGGCCTTCCGTCTGGGCCTGCAGCCGCACGCGCAGCCGCAGCTGCCAGCCCAGGCGCTTGGACCAGAACACCAGCGTGCCCACCGGGTGCGCCTGCAGCTGCGCCAGCTTGGCCGCGCGGGCGTCGCTGAACAGGACCAAGGTGGACGCCGCCGCATCCACTTCGCGCAGCACGACGGTGCGCGCGTCGGCGGCCTGGCCGTCCTCGTCCACCGTGGCCAGCACGGGCGTGCGCCACTCGTGGTGCTTGTCGTGCGGAGCGCGCGTGAGCTCCTGCCACAGGGCCGTCTGCACGGCGCCGAGTTCGGTGGGGCGCCGTGGGTCGTCCAAGGCCGTGGCTTCAGGCTTCCCGGCGCAGGGCAGGGAACAAGATCACGTCGCGGATGCTCGGGCTGTCGGTGATCAGCATCATCAGCCGGTCGATGCCGATGCCGCAGCCGCCGGCCGGCGGCATGCCGTACTCCAGCGCGCGGATGAAGTCGGCGTCGAAGAACATCGCCTCCTCGTCGCCGGCGTCCTTGTTGGCCACCTGGGCATGGAAACGCGCGGCTTGGTCTTCGGCGTCGTTCAGCTCGGAAAAGCCGTTGCCGAACTCGCGGCCGGTGATGAAGAGCTCGAAGCGCTCGGTGATGGCCGGGTTCTTGTCGGAAGCACGCGCCAGCGGCGACACCTCCACCGGGTAATCGATGATGAAGGTGGGCTGCCAGAGCTTCTCTTCCACCACGGCCTCGAACAGGCCGAACTGCAGCTGCGCCAGGCCCCAGTGCGCCGGCACGTCTTCACCGGCGGCCTGGATGCGCGCGCGCAACACGGCGTCGTCGTCGGCCTCGGCTTCGCTCAGGCCTGCGTGTTCGATCAGCGACTGCCGCACGCTCAGGCGCGCGAAGGGCTCGTGCAGCGCCACGGGCTTGCCGGCGTAGCTGATCTCGGCGCTGCCGGTGGCCGCACGCGCGGCGTGGCGCAGCAGGTTCTCGGTGAAGTCCATCAGATCATGGTGCGTCCAGTAGGCCGCATAGAACTCCATCATCGTGAACTCGGGGTTGTGGCGGACCGAGATGCCTTCGTTGCGGAAGTTGCGGTTGATCTCGAACACACGCTCGAAGCCGCCCACCAGCAGCCGCTTCAGGTAGAGCTCGGGCGCGATGCGCAGGAACATCTCCTGGTCCAGCGCGTTGTGGTGGGTGACGAAGGGCTTGGCGTTCGCGCCGCCGGGGATGGGGTGCAGCATCGGCGTTTCCACTTCCAGGAAACCGTGCTCGACCATGTAGCCGCGGATGCTGGACACCGCCTTGCTGCGCGCCATGAAGCGGGCGCGCGCTTGCTCGTCGGTGATGAGGTCGACGTAGCGCTGGCGGTACTTCTGCTCCTGGTCGGCCATGCCGTGGAACTTGTCGGGCAGCGGCCGCAGGCTCTTGGTGAGCAGGCGGATGCTGGTGGCCTTGACGCTGAGCTCGCCGGTCTTGGTGCGGAAGAGCGTGCCTTCGCAGCCGACGATGTCGCCCAGGTCCCAGTGCTTGAACGAAGCCAGCAGTTCCGGGCCCACCGCGTCTTGCGTGATGTAGAGCTGGATGCGGCCGCTGGTGTCTTGCAGCGTCGCGAAACAGGCCTTGCCCATCACGCGCTTGAGCATCATGCGGCCCGCCACCGAAACGCCGATGGCCTGGGCTTCGAGCTCTTCGTTGGGCACTTCGCCGTGGCGCTGATGCAGCGGCGCGGCGTGGTGTTTCGGCTTGAAATCGTTCGGGAAAGCGGCCGTGCCGTTCTGCGCTGCATGGGCGCGGATCGCCTGCAGCTTTTCGCGCCGTTCGGCGATGAGTTGGTTGTCTTCGGACATGCGAGGCTGCTTTGCTCGGGGTGGGCTCGGGGGAGGCGTGCCGCTTGAATTTTAGGCGCACCCGTAAAATGCGCGATTCGCCGTTGCTGCGGCGCTGCCCTGCTGTCTGCCCGTGCAGCCTGGGTGGTGCGCACGGACTTGGCGATGCCCAGCCCGGCCTGCCGCAACCAGCGACAGCGGGCCGGTTCGTCGCCCGTCCAGGCTGTGCAGGCGGCCTCCAACTCGCCCCTGCTTCAACGGTTGCCCATTCGCACGATGACCATGCAGTTGACCGACCCTTCGGCGCAGGCCGCGCCCGCCACGGCCGGATGACTGCGACCGGCCGCACGCACCAGCGGCACCACCGCGACACCACAGCCCGCATGCTGGCGGCCTGGGTGGGCCGCTGGCTGGCGCGCCGCGCGCAGCGCTTCCATGCCGAGGGGCTGCCGCAGCTGGCCGTGTTCGGCTTCGAGCACGTGGGCCGCACGGTGGCCGTGTGGGGCCGCTACGAGCGCGACGAACTGGAACTGCTGCTGCAAGCCCTGCGTGCCGAGGGCCTGTGGCCTGCCGCCGGGCCGCACCCGGGTGTGGTGCTGGACATCGGCGCCAACATCGGCAACCACGCGCTCTTCTTCGCACCGCTGGCGCGCGAGGTGTGGGCCTTCGAGCCCAACCCGCGCACCGGTGCCTTGCTGGCGCTGAACGCCGCGCTGGCGCCCAACGTTCGCGTCTTCCCGGTGGGCTTGAGCGACGAGCCCGGAACGGCCACGCTGCACGTGCCGGCCGACAACATCGGCATGGCCACGCTGCAGCCTGGCGCGGCCGGCCAGGCCGTGGCCTGCACGCTGCAGCGGCTGGACGATCTGCCCGGCGTGGTGCAAGAGCGTGTTGCGCTGGTGAAGATCGACGTCGAAGGCCACGAGGCCGCGGCGCTTCGCGGTGGCCTGCAGTTGCTGCGGCGCGAGCGCCCGGTGGTGGTTTTCGAACAGCTGGCCAGCGAGTTGCGCACCGACGGTGGCTCGGCCACGCTGGACGTGCTGCGCGAGGCCGGTTACCGGCGCTTCTGGACGCTGGTGCACACACCGGCAGGGCGCTCGCGCGTCGGCAATCTGCTGCGCCGCCTGTGTTTCGGCGAGACGCTGCAGTTCGTGCCTTGTGATTCGCTGGCGCCGGGCTTCCACTCGATGGTGGTGGCGCTGCCCGAGCCGGGCGCCGGGGCCTGAGCGCTGTTGCGCTCGACGCCGCTGCAGCCGCATGCGCATGAACGTCTTCGTGCTGCCCTCGTGGTACCCCAGCGCCCGCCAGCCCATGGCGGGCCTGTTCGCGCACGACCAGGCGGCAGCCGTGGCCGCCGTGCGGCCTGGCTGGCGCGTGGCGGTGGGCGGCTGGGGGCATCTCGACGGCGCGCTCTCGCTGCGCGACCTGCGTGCGAATGCAAGAGCGCTGGCCTGGCGCTGGCGTGCGCGTGCGGGCTGGCGCGACGTGGATGTGGGCGGTGCCCTGCTGCACGAACACCTCACGCCGCGCCTGAGCTGGACACTGGCGCTGGCCGGTGGCGGTGTGCGCGGCCTGCTCTCGGCCAGCCGTGCCAACCTGCGGGCGGCCGAGGCGCGTTTCGGGCGCATGGCCGTGCTGCATGCGCATGTGGGCTTTCCTGCCGGCTGGATCGCCACACGCCTCGCCGCCGAGGCCCGCGGCCAGGGCCGGCGCCTGCCCGTGCTGCTGACCGAGCACATGGGGCCCTTCCCCTTCCCCGCGCTGCGGGGGCCGGCCGGCGGTCTGCAGCCGGCGCTGCGCGCGGCTTTCGAGCAGGCCGACGCGACGGTGGCCGTCAGCGAGGCGCTGGCGCAGACGCTGCACGCCCACGGGCTGCGCTGCGATGCCGTCGTGCCCAACGTCGTCGACGACACCCGCTTTGCCGCGGTGCCAACGCCGCCGGCCCGCACGGCCGCCGATCCCTTCGTCTTCCTCACGCTGGGCACCCTGGTGCCGGCCAAGGGCATGGACCTGCTGCTGCAGGCGCTGGCCCTGCTGCCGCCTTCGCTGCCGGTGCAACTGCACATCGGCGGCGACGGCCCCGAGCGCGAGGCCTTGCAGGCGCTGGCCGCGAGCCTGGGCTTGCAGTCGCGCGTGCGCTGGCTGGGTGCGCTGGCGCCCGCGGCGGTGCCCGCAGCGCTGGCCGCGTGCCACGCTTTCGTGCTGGCCTCGCGGCACGAAAGCTTCGGCGTCGTGCTGGTGGAAGCGCTGATGGCCGGGCGCCCGGTGCTGGCCACACGCTGTGGGGGGCCGGCGGACATCGTGGGCCCAGGCGATGGCGCGCTCGTGGCGGTGGACGATGCGCCGGCGTTGGCCGAAGTGATGCAGGCGCTCGTGCGGGGCGAACGGGTCATTGAGACCCCGGCCACGCTGCGCGAGCGGGCCGTGGCCCGCTACGGCCGCGCCGCAGTGGGCGAGCGCGTGGCCGCGCTGCTGGAAGGCCTGGGGGCTGGCCCTTGAACACGCCATTACCAGCCGCCGCGCCGGCCGAACGTGGTTTCGCACGCGACACGCTCGTGCTCGCCTCGGGCCTGGGTGCGGCGCAGCTCATCACGCTGGGCGTGATGCCGCTGTGGTCGCGCCAGTTCGGCGCGGCCGAGTTCGCGGCGTTCGGTGTGTGGGCCTCGGTGGTGGCCGTTGTGTCCATGGCGCTGCTGCTGCGCTACGACACCTGCATCGTCATCGCCAAGACCGAGGGCGAGGCGCGCGGGCTGCTGCGGCTTTGCCTGGGGCTGTCGCTGGGCGGCGGCGGGCTGCTGGCGCTCGTCGCATGGGCTTTGCCGGTGCCCTGGCAGGCTGCGCTGGGTCTGCAGCCGCTGGGGGGCTGGCTGCCGCTGGCGGTGCAGGCCGGTGCCCTGGCGGCGGCGTTTGCCGCGCTGCTGGCCTGGGGCAACCGGCGCCGCGCCTACCCGCCCATCACGGGTGCGCGCATCGCGCTGGCGGCGGGGGCTGCGTTGGCGGGCACCGCTTTCGGCGCCGCGGGTGTGGCCGGTGGTCTGCTGCTGGCCCAGCTGATCGGCGGCGTGCTGGGGCTGGCTGCGCTGGCCTTGCTGCTGGCGCCGTGGCGCCGCGCTGCGAGCGGCGAGTCCTCGCCTGACACCGCTGCCGTCGGTGCCCTGGAGGCTGCGCGCCGCCACCCGCAGGCGCCGCGCTACCTGTGGCCTTCGGCGATGCTCGACGCCGTGACGCAGCAGCTGCCGATGCTGCTGGCCGTGGCCTGGTTCAGCACGGCCGAGGCCGGGCCCTTCAGCCTGGCCTGGCGCGTGCTGGCCGTGCCGGTGATGATGGTGGCCGGCGCAGCGGGCACGGTGTTCTACGAACGCTTTGCGCGCCTGGCCGCGCAAGACCGCGCGGCGGCGCGTGCGTTGCTGCTGCGCACCTGGCGAACTTTTGCCTTCATCGGCCTGCCGCCGGCGCTGCTGTTGCTGGCCTTCGGCGAGCCGCTCTTCGCCTGGGCCTTCGGTGCCGAGTGGAGCGGCGCCGGTGCGCTGGCCGCGGTGCTGGCGCCGATGCTGTGCGCCATGCTCGTGAGCTCGCCCACCTCGGGCGCCTTGATCGTGCTGGGGCTGCAGAAGTGGTCGCCTGTGTTCGGCGTGGCGATGCTGGCCTACCGCCCGCTGGCGCTGTGGATCGGCGCGCAGCAAGGCAGCCTGGCCCTGGGCCTGCTGCTCTGGGGGCTGTGCGAGATCGTCGCCATCGCGCTGTACAACCTGTTGATCCTGCGCACCCTGCGCCGGCCTGCCTTCTAGCCTCTCGCCATGTGCGGCATCGTCTTCGCCTACACCCCCGCTGCACCCACCACGGCCGCCACGCTGGCCGCCATGGCCGGGGCGCTGCGCCACCGCGGGCCCGATGACGAAGGCCATCTGCTCTGGCACCCGCACGATGCCGCCTTCGGCCCGCCGCGCCTGCTGGCCGGCGCCGACACGCCCGCGACCGTGCAGCAGGCCCACACGCCCTGGCAGCCGCAAGGCCGGCTCGAAGAACAGCCGCGCCTTGCCGCGCCGCTGGCCATGGGCCACCGTCGGCTGGCCATCGTCGACCTCTCGCCCTGGGGCCACCAGCCCATGGTGCGGGCCGGGCGCTGGCACGTGGTCTACAACGGCGAGATCTACAACCACATCGAGCTGCGCGCCGAGCTCGAAGCGCTGGGCCAGCGTTTCCTCACGCACAGCGACACCGAGGTGCTGCTGGCCGCCATCGCCACCTGGGGCCCGCAGGCCGCGCTGGCGCGCTGCAACGGCATGTGGGCCTTCGCGCTGCTGGACACCGAGCGCCGCACGGTGCTGATTGCGCGCGACCGCTTCGGAGTCAAGCCGCTGTACGTGTGGCGCGGGGAGGGCGGGGCGCTGCTGCTGGCCAGCGAGATCAAGGCGCTGCTGCAGCACCCGGCGGTGCGCAGTGCGCCATCAACGGCTGCGTGCGCCGCCTACCTGCAACGCGGCCCGCAGGCCTGGCGTGAAGAGACCGAGTTCGCCGGCATCACGCGCTTCCCGGCCGGGCACTTCGCCGAGTTCTCACTCGATGCACCTGGCGCGCTGCAGCCGCGAGCCTTCTGGCACCGCCCGCCTGCCGCCAACACCGACGAGCCCTTCTCGCCCCAGCGCGCGCAAGCCCTGTGCGGGCGCTATGCCGAGCTGCTGGAAGACGCCGTGCGCTTGCGCCTGCGCGCCGACGTGCGCCTGGGCACGGCGCTCTCGGGCGGGCTGGACAGCAGCAGCATCGCGGCCTTGGTCAACACCCAGCTGCGTGCCGCCGGCCGCGACGAGAAGCAGGAGACCTTCTCCAGCGTCTACCGCGGCGCGACGGTACGCAGTGCCGACGAGAGCACCTTCGTCGAGCGCGTGGTGCAGCAACTGGGCGTGCGCAGCAACCTCGTCGAGCCCGTGGCCAGCGAGGTGCCGCGCGCCCACGAACACATGGTCTGGGCGCTGGACACCCCGCCGGCCGGCACGCTGATGAGCAGCTGGCACACCTTCGCGCTGGTGGCGCGCCGCGGCGTGGTCGTCACGCTGGACGGGCAGGGCGCCGACGAACAGCTCGCCGGCTACAGCCGCTACGTGCGCAACCGCCTCGTGCACGCACCGCTGGCCGCGCTGCCGGGTGAAGTGCGTGCATTCATGAAGCTGCAAGGCTTTGGCAGTGCCATCGCCATCGGGCTGGGCGGGCAACTGCTGCGCCGCGTGGCCGGGCGCGGCGCGGTGGCCGCGCTGGCCGCGCGCCTGCGCATGGGCGGCGACCCGGCGCGCACGGTGGACGAGGCGCTGGCGCAGGACTTCCACACCCACCTGCAGACCCTGCTGCTCTACGGCGACAAGACCGCCATGGCCTGGAGCGTGGAATCGCGCATGCCCTTCATGGACGTGCGGCTGGTGGAGTTTTTGGCCACCGTGCCGCCGGCCTACAAGATCCACGGCGGCTGGACCAAGTGGCTGGCGAGGCAGGCTTTGGACGCACGCCTGCCGCGGGATGTGGCCTGGCGGCGCGACAAGATGGGCTGGGCCGTGCCCGAGCCGGCGTGGTTCGAAGGCGCGCCATCGCCGCTGGGGACCTGGCTGCAGCAGCAACTGCAAGGCAGTGCTTTCGCGCAGCAGGCGGCTGCCTCGGCCGGTCTGTCGATCGCCCAGGCGCCGCTGCCCCAGCGCCTGCGCCTGCTGAACCTGGCGGTGTGGCACCGCCTCTTCTTCGAGGAAGCGGGCCGCCCCGGCCGCCTGCTGGGCCGCGGCATGCCCTTGCAGGTGACTGCATGAACGGGCCTGCCGTGACCGAACACTTCGAGCAACAGGCGGCACCGCCGCGCGGCCGCGGCCAGCACGTGGTGCACGTGACCACCGTGCACCCGCGCGATGACATCCGCATCTTCCGCAAGGAGTGTGTTTCGCTGGCGCGCTCCGGCTATCGCGTGACGCAGGTGGTGGGCGATGGGCAAGGCGATGCCGAGGTCGATGGCGTGCGCATCGTCGACATCGGCCCGCGGCCGGCCGGCCGCCTGGCACGCATGCGCCAGCAGCCGCGCGCGGCGCTGGCGGCGGTGCTGGACGCACAGCCGGCGCTGGTGCACTTCCACGACCCCGAACTGCTGCCGCTGGGCGTGCAGCTCGCACGGCGCGGCTTGCCGGTGGTGTACGACGCGCACGAAGACGTGCCGCGGCAGATCCTCACCAAGCAGTGGATCCCGGGGGCACTGCGCGGTGCGGTTTCGGCCGCCTTCGAGTGGTACGAGAACCGGCAGGCGGCGCGCCTGTCGGCCGTGGCCGCGGCCACGCCGCACATCGCCGCGCGCTTCTCGAACGTGGCGCGGCGCGCGGTGAACGTGAGCAACTTCCCGCGCACGGACGAGCTGGCGCCGCCGGCCGAGGCGGTGCCGCGCGAGCGCGCCGTCTGCTACGTGGGCGGCCTGATGCGCACCCGCGGCCTGCTGCAGATGGTGCGCGCCATGCCGCACGCGCCGGGCGTGACGCTGGTGCTGTGCGGCCGCTTCGAAGACGCCGCCTTCGAGGCCGAGATGCGCGCCGAGCCCGGCTGGGCGCAGGTGCAGTACCTGGGGCAGGTGGACCGCGCCACCGTGCGCAGCGTGCTGGCGCGCTGCAGTGCGGGGCTGGTGACGCTGCTGCCGATGCCGAGCTACCTTGATGCATGGCCCATCAAGATGTTCGAGTACATGTCGGCCGAGCTGCCCGTCATCGCCTCGAATTTCCCGCTGTGGCAGGGCATCGTCGAAACCACCGGCTGCGGCCTGTGCGTGGACCCGGCGGACCCGCGCGCCATCGGCCGCGCGGTGCTGGACTACGTGGAGCACCCCGCGCGCGTGTTCGCCGCCGGCCGTGCCGGCCGCCGCGCGGTGCTGCACACCTACCACTGGCCCGCGGCCGAGCGCGAACTGCTCGCGCTGTACGCGCAACTGCTGCCTTGAAGATCGCGGGCCCGCCGTGAACATCCTGCTCGTCAACCATTACGCCGGCAGCCCGGCGCTGGGCATGGAGTTCCGCCCCTACTACCTGGCGCGCGAGTGGGTGCGCGCCGGCCACCGCGTGCAGATCGTCGCGGCCGACCACTCGCACGTGCGCGCGGTGCAGCCGCCGCCGGGCGACAGCGTGGTCGAGGGCATCCGCTACCGCTACTACGCCACACCGGCGTACCAGGGCAACGGCCTGGGTCGTGTGAAGAACATCTGGGCCTTCCTGCGCCGGCTGTGGGCCGACACGCCGCGCCTGCTGGCCGAAGCCAGGCCCGACGTGGTGATCGCCAGCAGCACCTACCCGATGGACATCTGGGTGGCGCGGCGCATCGCGCGGCGTGCGGGGGCGAAGCTGGTCTACGAGGTGCACGATCTGTGGCCGCTGAGCCCGATCGAGCTCTCGGGCATGTCGCGCCGCCACCCCTTCATCGTGCTGTGCCAGGCGGCGGAAGACGCGGCCTACCGCGATGCCGATGTCGTGGTGAGCATGCTGCCCAAGGTGCACGGCTACATGGCCAGCCGAGGGCTCGATCTGAAGAAGCTGCACATCGTGCCCAACGGCATCACGCTGGACGAATGGGCAGGCGAGCCCGAGGCGCTGCGCAGCGACGCAGCGCAGGCCCTGGCCGCCGCACGCTTGCACACGGAAGGAGGCACCGTGGTGGGCTACGCCGGCAGCATGGGCGAGCCCAACGCGCTGGACGTGCTGCTGGACGCCGCGGCGCTGCTGCGCGAGGCCCCTTTCCGCTTCGTGCTGGTGGGCAGCGGGCACGAGCAGGCCCGGCTGGCCGCGCGCGTGGCGGCCGAAGGCCTGACGAACGTGACCCTGCTGCCGCCCATTCCCAAGGCCCAGGTGCGCAGCTTTCTGGCGCAGGTGGACATCGCCTACATCGGCTGGCAGCGCGTCTCGCTCTACCGCTTCGGCATCGCGCCGAACAAGCTGATGGACTACATGATGGCCGCGCGCCCGGTGCTGCACAGCGTGGAGGCCGGCAACGACCCCGTGGCCGAAGCCGGCTGCGGGCTGACGGTGCCACCGCAAGACCCGGCCGCCGTGGCCGCCGGCCTGCAGCGGCTGGCATCGCTGCCCGCGGCGGAACGCGCGGCGATGGGCGAACGTGGCCGTGCCTTCGTGCAGGCGCACCACACCTACCCGGTGCTGGCGCGGCGCTTCATCGAGGCTGTGTCGTGAACGGCCCGCGCCAGCCCAACGAGCCCGATGCCGTGGCGCAACGCTATGCGCGGCGCGCGGCGAACGGCCTCTACAGCCCCTTGCGCCCCGAAGTCTGGCAAGGTCTGCAGGAACGCCAGCGCGTGATGCTGCGCGGCTTTGCCGCGCGTGGCTGCACCGACCTGGCCACGCTGCGTTTCACCGAGGTGGGCTGCGGCAGCGGCGGCAACCTGCTGGAACTGCTGCGCCTGGGCGCCGACCCGGCGCGGCTCACGGGCCTGGAACTGCTGCCCGAACGCCATGCCGCCGCGCGCCGCGCGCTGCCCGAGGCCACCGCCGTGTGGCTGGGTGATGCGCTGCAGGCGCCCGCCACCTTGCTGGCCCCGGCCAGCCAGGACGTGGTGCTGCAGAGCACCGTCTTCAGCAGCCTGCTCGACGACAACTTCCAGCAGCGCCTGGCCGACACGATGTGGGGCTGGCTCAAGCCTGGCGGTGCGGTGCTCTGGTACGACTTCACCGTGAACAACCCCCGCAACCCCGACGTGCGCGGCGTGCCCCTGCGCCGCGTGCGTCAACTCTTTCCGAACGGCCGCGTTACAGCGCATCGGGTGACGCTCGCACCGCCGCTGGCGCGGGTGGTGTGCCGCTGGCACCCGGCCCTCTACACGCTCTTCAACAGCATGCCGCTGCTGCGCACACACCTGCTGGCCTGGGTGCACAAGCCCTGAGCCGCCTGCGCCCGCCTGCTGCCTGCGCCGCCCTGATAATTCACCATGCCCGCCGAGACCTCGCCCGCCCTGCCATTTCTGCCTTTTGCGCTGCCCGAGATCGGTGAAGAAGAGATTGCCGAAGTCGTCGATGCGCTGCGCAGCGGCTGGGTGACCACCGGCCCCAAGACACGCCAGTTCGAAGGCGATTTCGCCGCCTTCCTGGGCGACGAGACGCGCGGCGGGCGCGTGCACTGCATCGCCGTCAACAGCGCCACCGCGGGCCTGCACCTGGCGCTGGAGGCCCTGGGTATCGGCCCCGGCGACGAGGTCATCACCACCACCCACACCTTCACCGCCACCGCCGAGGTGGTGCGCTACCTGGGTGCCGACGTGAAGCTGGTCGACATCGACCCGGCCACGCTGAACATCTGCCCGAAGGCCGTGGAAGCCGCCATCACGCCGCGCACCAAAGCGATCATGCCGGTGCACTACGCGGGCCTGGCGGCCGACATGCAGGCGCTGCTGGCCCTGGCCAGGAAGCACGGCCTGAAGGTGGTGGAAGACGCCGCGCACGCCCTGCCCACCACCTGCGAGGGCCGCTTGGTCGGCACGCTGGACAGCGACGCCACCGTCTTCAGCTTCTACGCCAACAAGACCATCACCACGGGCGAAGGCGGCATGCTGGTGACGCGCGACGACGCGCTGGCCAAGCGCGCCAAGTTGATGCGCCTGCACGGCATGAACCGCGATGCCTTCGACCGCTACACCGCCAAGGTGCCGAGCTGGTACTACGAGGTGGTGGCGCCGGGCTTCAAGTACAACCTGACCGACATCGCTGCGGCCCTGGGCATCCAGCAGCTCAAGCGCGCGCAGGCTTTCTACGAGCAGCGCTGCCGCCTGGCCGCTGCGTATGACGAAGCCCTGGCCGGCCTGCCCGTGGTGCTGCCGCCGAAGGGCCAGCCCGGCCGCCAGCACGCATGGCACCTGTACGTGATGCGCCTGGCCGAAGGTGCCGCCGTCGAGCGCGACCGCTTCATCGAGAAGCTCTTCGAGCAGGGCGTGGGCTGCAGCGTGCACTACATCCCGCTGCACCTGCACCGCTACTGGCGCGACCGCTACGGCCTGAAGCCCGAGATGTTCCCGCACAGCCAGCGTGCTTTCGAGCGCATGGTGAGCCTGCCGCTGTACACGCGCATGGATATCGCCGATGTCGAACGCGTGGCCCGCGCGGTGCGCGTGGCGCTGGCCTGAGGTGTCTGCCATGCAGGCCGGCCCGGCAGCCCGGGGTGATTGAAACCCCGTGCTCAAGCGAACCTTCGACCTGCTGGCCGCAGGCGCCGGGCTGCTGGCGCTGGCGCCGCTGTTCGCGCTGCTGGCGCTGCTGATCAAGCTCGACAGCCCGGGGCCGGTGTTCTTCCGCCAGTGGCGCGTGGGGCGCCACGGCGAGCCCTTCCGCATCTTCAAGTTCCGCACGATGACCGTGCAGCAGCAGCCCGGCGGCCCCGAGGTGACGGTGGCGGGCGATGCCCGCATCACACGCACCGGCGCCTGGCTGCGGCGCTGGAAGCTCGACGAACTGCCGCAGCTCATCGACGTGCTGCGCGGCACCATGAGCCTGGTGGGCCCGCGCCCCGAGGTGCCACGCTACGTGGCGCACTACCCGCCCGCGTGGCGCGAGCGGCTGCTGAGCGTGCGCCCGGGCATCACCGACTTCGCCTCCGTGCGCTACCGCGACGAGAACGAACTGCTCGCGCGTGCCGAGAACCCCGAGCGCGAGTACATCGACGTGGTGCTGCCCGCCAAGCTGCACTACGCGCTGCGCTATGTCGAGAACCCTTCGCTGACCAGCGACCTGCGTGTGCTGGGCCTCACACTGCGCACGGTCTTCGCCCCCCGCCTGCCTTCGCCCTGGAGCTTGCTGCCCATGAAAGACAGTCCATTCTGGCCCTGGCTGGACCGCAAGATGTCGGCCCTGAGCCCGCGCAACCGCGCCATCGCCACCGCGGTGGACGGCCTCGTGGTGCTGGCCTGCTGGCACATCACCTACCTCTTCCGCCTGGGCTTCGAACGCTGGCAGCCCGGCCGGCCCTGGTACGACGACTACGTGTCTTTCGGCGTGGTGGCAGCCTACCTGCTGGCCATGGCGCTGACGGGGGTGCCGCGCGGGCTGTGGCGCTTCTTCGGCTTCGACGATTTCAAGCGCATCGCCATGGCCTGCGGCATCGCGGGGCTGGTCAGTGCGGTGGCGGTGCTGATGGCGCAGCTGGTGGGCGTGGCACGCGCGGTGCTGGTGCTGCACCCGCTGTTCTGCCTGCTGGCGCTGTGCCTGCTGCGCATGGGCTATCGCATGCTCTGGGAGCACGCGCGGGCCTGCGCCAGCGGTGAAGACTTCGAGCAGCGCCGCGCCATCGTGCTGGGCGCTGGCGAGGCGGGGCGGCGCGTGGTGAACACCCTGCACCGTCGCGACGGCTGGGTCATCCTGGCCCTGCTGGACGACGACCGTGCGAAGTGGGGCCTGCGCATCGGCGGTGTGGGGGTGGAGGGCGGCTTGGGCGACCTGGCGCTGCCGCACGTGCTGGCCGGGGCCACGCACGTCATCGTGGCTTTGCCTGGGGCCACGGCTGAAGAGCAGGGCCGTGTGCTGGAACTCGCCCGCCAGACCGGGCTGGCCGTGATGACAGTGCCGCCGCGCGGCGCGCTGCAGGTGGACGAAACGGGCTGAGACAGCGGCCTGAGGACCGCTGGCGCGCGAAGGCTCAGCGCCGCGCCAGCGAGCCGGCCACCTCGGCGTTCACTTCATCGGCAGGCCGGAACTCGGGCACGAGGTTGCGCACCTGGCGCAGCATGGCTTCGGTGTCGCCGCCGTCGCAGGCCTGACGCAGCACGCCCAGCATCTTGTCGAGCAGCGAAGGGTCGATGTGGCGTTCACGCGCGCAGAGGATGCGTGGGTGGCCGCTGGGCACCACGTTGTCGCCGATCAGCAGCTCTTCAAACAGCTTCTCGCCCGGGCGCAGGCCCACGGCCTTGATCTCGATGTCGCCGCCGGGGTTCTCGGCCGTCTTCTCGCTCAGGCCCGACAGCCGGATCATCGAACGCGCCAGGTCGGCGATGCGCACCGGCTCGCCCATATCGAGCACGAACACCTCACCCCCGCGCGCCATCGCGCCGGCCTGGATGACCAACTGCGCCGCCTCGGGTATCAGCATGAAGTAGCGGATGATGTCCGGGTGCGTGATGGTGATGGGGCCGCCGGCCTGGATCTGGCGCCGGAACAGCGGCACGACCGAGCCCGAAGAGCCCAGCACATTGCCGAAGCGCACCATGGCGAACACCGTGCCCGGCGCGCGCAGCGCCGCGGCCTGGAAAACCAGCTCGGCCACCCGCTTGCTGGCACCCATCACGTTGGTGGGGCGCACGGCCTTGTCGGTGGAGATCAGCACGCAGGTCTCGACGCGCGCTTCGTGCGCCGCCTTGGCCACGTTGTAGGTGCCGAAGACGTTGTTGCGCAGGCCTTGCTGCACGTTGGCCTCGACGATGGGCACGTGCTTGTAGGCGGCTGCGTGGTAGACGGTCTGCACGCCTTCGCGCTTCATCACCTCGATCAACAGCGTCGCGTCGAGCACCGAGCCCAGGCAGGGAACCAAGGGCACGCCCTGGGCGCTGGCCAGCAGCTCGTGTTCGATGCTGTACAGCGCGAACTCCGAGTGGTCCACCAGCACCAGGCGGCGCGGCCGCTGCGAGAGGATCTGCCGGCAGAGCTCACTGCCGATGGAGCCGCCGGCGCCCGTGACGAGCACCACCTTGCCAGCGATGTTGCGCGCGAAGAGACCCGGGTCGGGAGCCACCACGTCGCGACCCAGCAGGTCGGCCACGTCGACCTGCCGGATGTCGGCCACGGCCGGGTTGCCGTCGACCATCTCCACGAGGCCTGGGAGGATTTTGACGGGGAGGCCCGTGGCTTCCACGCGTTCGATGATGGCCCGCTTCTGGTTCGCGCTGGCGGAGGGAATGGCCACCACGATCTGCGAAACGTCGTGGCGCACCACCGCCTCGTCGATACTCGAAGGTGGATACACCTTCAGGTTGTCGATGGTCATCGCCTGCCGGTCGCGGCGGTCGTCGATGAAGCAGACGGCCTTGTATTCGGTGCTGAAGTGCATCGCCTGCGCCAACTGCACCCCGGCGTCGCCGGCGCCGTAGATCGCCGTTCGGACACGAGCGCGCGTGCCCGGCCGGATGCTCCGGCGCAGCAGGGTGCGCGCAAAGAAGCGCGAACTCACGACATAGGCGAAGGCGATGAACCAGAAGATCAGCAGCGAGCTGCGCGGCAGCACCTGCATCTGCAGCATCCCGGCGATCACATAAACGATGAGCACGACCACGGCAAGGGCGGCGCTGGCCGCGGCCAGCACGCTCAGGTCGATGTAGCGCACCACGGCCCGGTAAAGACCCGCGATGGCCATCACGGGCAACGCCAGCAGGGCCAGCCCGACCTGCATCAGCAGCGCCGTTTCCAGCGCGTCTTCCCAGGAGCCCAGCCGCAGGGCCACGGCCAGCAGCATGCACAAGGGCAGGCACACCGCGTCGCCGCCAACCATGACCACCATCTTGGCGCGCGGCGAAAGCTGCGCCAAGCGGCGGATCAGAGACATGGGGGTCAGGGGCATCATCTTCAGGCGCTATTGTGCCGCGCGTTGCAGGCGGCTTCGCCGGCGCGGCCCGGCCTGTACCGAGCCGCTCAGTCGGCTTGCGCCGCGCGGTTCCCCGCCTTGTAGTACAGGGCCAGGCCCAGCAGCGGTGCAAAGGCCAGCGCCGTGGCCAAGGCCCCGTCGACCAGTTGCATCGCCACCGCCACCGCCCAGGGCAGCAGCCACGCCACATTGATGAACCCGAACGCCAGCGTCACGCCTTTGTGCGTGCGATGGCGGCGTGACGCGTACTGGTACGCATGGTTGCGGTGCGCCTGGTAGAAGCGCTCGCCGGCGAGCACACGCCGCACCAGCGTCGTGGTGGCGTCCACCATGAAGCAGCCCGTGAGGATGAACCAGGCCCAGAAAAGGTGTGGCGTCGATTGCCCGCACCACAGCGCCAACAGCGCCACCATCAGGCCGAGGAAGCCGCTGCCGGCGTCGCCCATGAAGATCTTGGCCGGCGGGAAGTTCCAGGCCAGGAAGCCGAGGACGCAGAAGGCGAACACCAGGGCCAGCAACCATCCCGACCCGTCGCCCGCCAGCCACCACACCAGCGCGCCCCCCAGCGCGACGCTGGCGGCCTCCACGCTGGCGATGCCGTCGATGCCGTCCATGAAGTTGAACAGGTTGATCATCCAGACGATCAAGATGCCCGCAAGCAGGGGCCCCAGCACCGGAAGATCGAGCGGCAGGCCCGCCACGGCCACCGACGGGATGCGCTGCAGGCTGTAGACCACCCAGGCCGCCGCCGCGGCGTGGCCCAGGAAACGCCAGCGTGCGGCCACGTTGTAGCGGTCGTCCAGGAAGCCGAGCGTGGCCACGAGGCCCCCTGCGGCGATCGCGGCTGTCGCCAGGCGTGCTTCCAGCCAACCTGCCGCCGCCAGGGCAGCGGTCGCCGCCAGGCAGGCAACCACGATGGCCACGCCACCCCCCCGTGGCGTCGCCACCGTGTGCGAACTGCGTTCGTTGGGATGGTCCAGCAAGGCCGAGGCCAGCGCGTAGCGCCGTACCCAGGCTGTCAGGAGCCACGCCAGAGCCAGGGGGCCGAGCGTTGCGGCCCCCACCACCCATGCCGTCATCGTTCAGCCTGCGTCAGGAAGTGGCGTGCGGTGCGCGCCAGCGCTTCATCCAGCGTCACCACGGGTTTCCAGCCCAGCAGCGCCTGCGTGTGGGCTATGTCGACCTGCAGCGAGCCGCACAGGCGCTGTGCGAAATCGGCCTTGCCCAAGACCTGGGCCACGGCGCGCAGCAAGCCGCCTGGCACCGGCAGCAGGCGTGGCGGGCGGCCGAGCGCCGCGGCCACGCGGCGCAGCAGCGCCGTCGTGGACACGTCCTCGCCGTCGCTGACAAGAAACGTCTGTTGCGCCGCGGCCGGGTGCCGTGCACAGGTCTCGATGAGATCGACGAGGTTTTCCAGCGCCACCAGGCTGCGCCGGTTGTGGATCGCCCCCAGGGGCATGGGGATGCCCCGGTGCAGGGCCTGCATGAGACGCTGGAAGTTGCCGGGGGCGTTCGGGCCGAAGACCAGCGGCGGGCGGATGATCACCACCTCCAGCCCCGACGAGGCAGCCAGCGCCTGCAGCTCGAGTTCGGCCTCGTGCTTGGAGACGGCGTAAGGCGAGTGCGGGCGTGCAGGGTCGGACACCGTGTACGGCCGGCCGTGGGTCTCCGCGCCATTGACACCGATGGAACTGATGAAGACGAAGCGCTTCACCCCCGCGGCTACGGCCTGACGGGCGAGGTGAAGCGTTGCAGCGACGTTGACGAACCGGAACGCCGCCAGTGGGTCGGCCGCCGACTCCTTGAGCACGTGGACCCGGGCGGCGCAGTGCACGACAACATCCATGCCGTCCAAGGCCGCGCTCCAGTCGGTGGTCGGCGCCAGTTCGCCCACGTGTGCGATGCTGGCCGCTGCCGGCAGTTGGGCGGCGCGCCCGCGCACGGCGGCGCGCACGCGGTGACCGCACTTCGACAGGTGCTCGAGCAGCGCGCCGCCAACGAAACCCGTGGCGCCGGTGACCAGTACATTCAACACCGTCATGCAGCAGCGCTCACGAGGGCTTGCGCCAGACGCGCCGATTCACGAAATCAACGTAGCTGATGATGATGCGCAGCACCTTGTCCGACACGTTGTCGGCCGTGTAGTCGTTCACCATGTGCAGCAGGCGATCTTCGCCACGGGGCTGATCCGCCAGCACCGCCAGGCCTTGCTCGACGCGGGCGGCGTCGAGCCCGACGAACATCACGGCGCCTTCCTCGAAGGCTTCGGGCCGCTCTTGCACCTCGCGCAGGTTCAGCGCCGGGAAGTTCAGGATCGACGACTCTTCGGAGATGGTGCCGCTGTCCGACAGCACGGCCCGTGCCTGGCGCTGCAGCTGCACGTAGTCGAGAAAGCCGAAGGGCTTGCAGAACTGCACGCGCTCGTCGGCCTTCAGGCCCAGCGCCTCCACGCGCTTGCGCGTGCGGGGGTGGGTGGAGACGATCACGGGCAGCCCATGACGCTGCACCAGCATGTTCAGCATGTCGAACAGGCGCTGCAGGTTCTGCGGCGAGTCGACGTTTTCCTCTCGGTGTGAGCTGACGAGGAAGTATTGGCGTTCGGCCAGGCCCAGGCGCTGCAGCACGTCGGAAGCCTCGATGCCCGCGCGGTAGTGGTTCAGCACCTCGCGCATCGGACTGCCCGTGCAGATCACTTGGTCGGGCGGCAAGCCCTCGCGCAGCAGGTACTCGCGCGCGATCTGGCTGTAGGTGAGGTTGATGTCGGCGATGTGGTCGACGATGCGGCGGTTGATTTCCTCGGGCACGCGGAAATCGAAGCAGCGGTTGCCGGCCTCCATGTGGAAGATCGGCACCTTGCGGCGCTTGGCCGCAATGGCGGCAAGTGCGCTGTTCGTGTCGCCCAGCAGCAGCAGTGCATCGGGCTGGTGCTCTTCCAGCACGCGGTCGGCGGCCATGATGACCTTGCCGATGGTCTCTGCCGCGTTGGCGCCCGCTGCTTCGAGGAAGGCGTCCGGGCGGCGTATGCCCAGGTCGGTGAAGAACACCTCGTTGAGCTCGTAGTCGTAGTTCTGGCCGGTGTGCACGAGCACGTGCTGGCAATGCCTGTCCAGCTTCTCGATCGTGCGCGACAGCCGGATGATCTCCGGCCGCGTGCCGACCACGGTCATGACCTTAAGCACGGACCACCTCGCGCACTTCGGGCAGTGTCATCAACAGTTCCTTGATCTGCGCCACATCGAGGCGATGGGTGTTGTGCGAGGTGTAATCGTCGATCTTCGAGATCTGCGTCTCGCCCTCGACGAAGTACTTGTCGTAGTTCAGGTCGCGCGAGTCTGCCGGGATGCGGTAGTAGCCGCCGAGGTCTTCGGCGCGCGCCATCTCCTCGCGCGAGACCAGCGACTCGTAGAGCTTCTCGCCGTGGCGCGTGCCGATGACCTTGACGGGGTTGTTGCGCTCCAGCAGCTGCCGCAGTGCCTCGGCCAGGTCGCCTACCGTGGAAGCCGGTGCCTTCTGCACGAAGATGTCGCCCGGGCGTGCATGCTCAAAGGCGTAGAGCACGAGTTCCACCGACTCCGTCAGCGACATCAAGAACCGCGTCATCGACGGGTCGGTCAGCGTCAACGGGCGGCCCTCCCGCAATTGCGAGATGAACAACGGGATCACCGAGCCGCGCGAGGCCATCACGTTCCCATAGCGCGTGGCACAGAGCACGGTGCGCTGCGGGTCGCACAGGCGCGACTTGGCCACCATCACCTTTTCCATCATCGCCTTCGAAAGGCCCATGGCGTTGATCGGGTAGACCGCCTTGTCGGTGCTGAGCACCACGCATCGCTGCACGCCATGGTCGATGGACGCACGCATCACGTTCTCGGCCCCGATGACGTTGGTCTTGATGGCCTCCATCGGATAGAACTCGCACGACGGCACCTGCTTCAGCGCCGCAGCATGAAAGACGTAGTTCACGCCCCGCAGTGCGTCGTGAACGCTGTCGTAGTCGCGGACGTCACCGATGTGGAACTTCAGCTTGTCGTTGCGGAAGGCCAGGCGCATGTCTTCCTGCTTCTTTTCGTCGCGGCTGAAGACGCGGATCTCCGCGAAGTCGGAATTCAGGAAGTGCGACAACACGGCGTTGCCGAAAGAGCCGGTACCGCCGGTGATGAGCAGGACTTTGTCCTTGAACATGGGAATCCTTCTTGGAGCGCAGGGCGAGTTGATCAGGCGAACGCGTGCATGCGCCGCACCAGTTCCGGCCACGGCGGCGCCACATAGCCTGTGGCTTGGTTGAAGCGTGTGGCGTCGAGCGAGCGGTCGATGCGCAGGCGGTCGTCGGGTGCGATGTCGTTGCTGCGCCCATAGGTGGCAGCCACCAGCCGCAGCAGGTCGTGCTTGGCGATGGGTGCCGCGGCCACGTGGTACAGGCCCTGCAGCGCGGGGTTCGGCAGCACATGGTCGCGAATGACCTGCGCCAGTTCCACGGTGGGCAACCCGGAGAAGATGGCCTGCGTGTAGCCGCGCACCGGCCCTTGCTGCGACAGGAACCAGCCCACCAGCCCGTGGGCGCCTGCAAGTTCGTGCCCGATGATCGAGGTCCGTAGGGTGATGGCGTGGGGGCTGTCCACCTCACCGAGATGCTTGCTCCGGCCGTACAGGTCTTGCGCGTCGGCGGCGTCACTTTCCTTGTAGAGACCTTGGCGGCCGCTGAAGACGCAGTCGGTGCTGACGTGGACGAAGCGTGCCCCAGCCACCTCGCACAGCCGCGCGATGCGGTGCGGCAGCAGCGCATTGATGGGGATGGCCTGCAGGGGGTCGTCGGCTTCGGCCAACTGCTTGACCAGGCCGATGCAGTTGATCACCACGTCGGGCCGGGCGCGGGCGAACAGGCTCATCAGGCTGTCGGTGTTCTCGACGTCCACGCCGCAGACCACGCTGGCGCGCAAGGCCTCGGGCAGGCGCTGCAGCACGGCCGCGGAGCGGGCCGAGCCCGTGACCTGGAATCCGGGGCTGCCGGCAAAGAAGCGCAGCACGGCATTGCCGAGCATGCCGGAGGCGCCCAGCACCAGGACCTTGATCGCTTCAGCGGGCATCGTCGGACGTGCGGCCCCGTGGGCGGGCGGGCTCGCGGCTGTGCGGTCGCTTTCGATCATCAAGCAGTTTCTCCAGGCGTGTGATGAGTTGCGCAGCCAGCTGGTCGGGCTGGAACTGGGCTTCGTAGCAGGCTCGGCTGTTCAGCCCCATCTGCTGCAGCTGCGCTTCGCCGGCTGCGTGCAGGGCACTCACGGCTGCGGCCAAGGCCGGAGCGTCTTCGGCCGGGCAGGCCAAGCCCGCCTGGGCTTCGGTCACGACGCGCGCGCCTTCGCCGTCCAGACTTGCAATTATCGGCTTGCCGGCCGCCAGGTAGGCTTGCACCTTGCTGGGGATGGTCTGGCTCATGATCGGGCTCCGGGCCAGGCTCACCAGCAGCACGGAAGCCTGGGCCAGGATGCCGGGCATGGCCTCGGGCTTGAATCGCCCGGGCAACTGGATGTTGCGCAGGCCCAGCCGCCCGATCTCGGCTTGCACCCATTCGCTGCGGCTGCCGCTGCCCACCAGCACGAAGCGGATGCCCGGCTCGTGCTGCAGCAGGCGGGCGGCCTCGACCACCGTCTCCAGGGCCTGGACAGTGCCCATGTTGCCCGCAAAGACGACATTGAAGCCTGGGTCCAGGGTCAGCGGCGAGGGTCCGGACTGTGGGGCCTCGAAGGCCAGTTCGCCCGGGTTCGGGTGGTATTCGACCGGCGTGCGGCCTGCCATGCGCTGGACTTCCTCGATGAAACCCCTGGACTGCACCAGCAGCAGGTCGTTGCGGCGGTAGAGCCAGCGCACCGCCACGGCCACCGCGTCGAGCACACGCCGGTTGGTGACGAAGCCCGTGACCTCCAGGCTCTGTGGCCAAAGGTCCTGGACCCATGTCACCAGGGGCGCGCGCTTCAGCCATTTCAGCACCACGCCGGGCAGGATCTGCAGGATCGGCGACATGCCGAAGACGAAGATCAGATCGAAGCGCTGGCCGCGCAACAGCCAGGGGCCGAGTAGCGAGCCGCTTACCAGGAACGAAAGGTAGTTGGCCGCCAGGCGCAGTGCGCTGCGTTGCCCTCGTGGCGCAATGGGCACGCGGTGGATGACGTAGCCGGCATGCGCCTGCGTGCCCATGGCAGCGGCCCTGTAGCCCTCGTAGACCGTGCCGCCCGGGTAGTTGGGCTGGCCGGTGAGGACGGTGACCTCGCACCCCTGCTTGCGCAGCACGTCGACCACCTCGTTGATGCGAAAGCTCTCAGGCCAGTAGTACTGGCTGACGACCAGGATTCTCATGTTCAGGGCACCCTCAGGTTGGCGAGGGCGGAGCCGTTTTCTGGTAGACGGCCAGCATTTTCTGCGCGCACAGTCGGCTGTCGAAGCGACCCAACGCCAGTTGCCGCGCGCGCCGCCCCATGCCGCGGGTGCGGTCGCGATCGGCCGCCAGCGACTGGATCGCGTCGGCGATGGCCTCGGGTGTGGGCTCGTCGATGCACAGGCCTGTTTCGCCGGGCACCACCACGTCTTCGGTGGGGTGGCGCATGGCCACCACGGTGGGCAGGCCGTGCAGCGCCGCCTCGAACACCGGGCGTCCGGGTGCGTCCAGGTGCGAGGGGAAGCAGACGGCATCCAGACGTTCGTACACGGACTGCACATCCGACACGAAGCCCAAGAATTCGACCTCCGCGTGCAGCCGGTGGCGATCCACGGTGGCCTCCAGGTCGCCGCGCACGTCTCGCGCGAAATCGAGCTTGCGCAGCAGCCAGCCGCGCAGGCCGGTCAACTTGTGGACATTGGCACCAGCCACCAGGATGCGCACTGGAACACCCCGGTCACGCAGCAGCCTCGCGGCCTCGATCAGTTCATAGACACCCTTGGACCGGTGCAGCACGCCGATGATGCCCACGGTGAAGGGCGCCGCACCGTCGATGGGGCGGTCAGGGCGATCTTCGGGCGGCCGCATGCCGTTGTGGATGACCTGCACCGGCAGGTCGGAAGGCAAGGTTCGCCGCACGGCTTCATCGATGGCCACCACGGCATCTGCGTGGTGGCGAAGCAGGCGCAGCAGTGCCCGGGTGACCCATCCGCCCGAGACCCCGCGCTGCAATGAGCGCACATGCACCACCAGGGGAGCCTTCAGCAGGCGCTTGGCAAGCACGCCGACGAGCAGCGCGGTGATTTCGTTGCAATGCACGAGGTCGAAGGGACCGTGTGCCGCCGCGCGACGCAGCGCCAGCAGACTGCCGGGCCAGTAGGCCAGTTCTCGCAGCAGGATGAGCCAGCGCGCACCGCGATAGTGGCCGAAGCGCGTGTCGTCCCATTGCGAGAGACCGCGCACCGGCAGTATCTCCAGGCCCGCCTGGTGCAGTGATTGCGCGGCCGGTCCCGGGGGGGCCAGCGCAAGGCCGCCCACTTCGCCTTTCGGAAAGGCCCTGACCAGTTCGGCCAGGCTCTTGGTCGCACCCCCGTAGGCAGAGAAGGGGTGCAGGTACAGGACCTTGAGCATGGTTCAGGCGGCCGCGGGCGCGGCAGGGGGTATCGGGCGGGCCTGCGTGCGTCGTCCGAGCAGCTGCATGGCCTTGAAGGCGAACAGTGTGGCCAGCAGGGCCACCCAGGCCGAGATATGGATTAGCTGCACCACCGCACCGCCGTTGAGCCAGGCGAAGATGTAGAAGCAGAAATAGCTGGCACCGACTGCGGCGCGTGCCTCGTGCCCCTGCCGCAGCGAGCGCTCGATGAAGGCGTACATGCGACCGACGAGAAGACCGCCCAGCAGCGCGAAGAAGGCCACGCCGCCCACGCCGCCGGCCACCAGGCCCTCCGAGAAAGGCGTGGCCGTGATGCTGTGCCCGTCCGCGATCTGGTCCAGCGGAACACCGGCGATGTAGGTGATCATCAGGTCGTAGTGGAAGAGCATCCACTCGTAAAACTCGCCGCGCGAAAGGCCGAACAACGTGAGCACCTTGTCACCGACCGCCGCGAGCAGCGTCGGCGCGTAGGCGGGGAATTCTTCGTCGTTGATGTACTTGTCCCAGACCAGCCAGGACACGTCGCCCTGGATCACCGTGATGCGCGTCAGCAGGAAGGTGTGCACCTCGGCGTAGGTCTCGACGTCGACGTCGTACTGGTAGAAGAAGGCGACGATGGCGAGCACGAAGAGCAGAACCAGACGCAGCATCTGGAAGATCGTGACGCGCCAATAGATCAACAAGATTGCTGGCAGCAGGACGATCAAGGCTGTTGTCTTGAAGCCCCACGACGCCCCGATCACGAAGAGCAGCGCGAAGTTGGCCCCCAGCAGCCAGCGCAGCCGGGTCGATTTCGATGATCGCCGGAACAGCGCTGCGGCATAAGCCAGCAGCGCTGGCAGGATGAACTTGGCCATCAGGTTCGGGATGGCGCCGAACGAACCCAATTCGGTCCGGAACTCGCCTTTGCCGACGGCGCCCGCCCAGACCTGGATGGCACCGAAGCCGAACAGGAACACCACCAGGAAGGCTGCGTTGACGAAGAGCAGGTTGGTGCCGAAGACCTGCAGCCGTGCATCGATCTTGCGTGCGTCAGTCTGCAGCGCCGGCCTAGCCCGGCCCGGGCGGCCGCGGGCCAGCCAGGCTACCAGCGCGACGGTCACCGCATAGCAGCCGTAGGCGATCGTCGCCCCGTTGGGGTACCCGTACATGCCGATGGTCGCGCCGTACTCGCCGCCTTCGAGCAGGAACACGCCTATCCATGGCGTGGTCAGGACCAGTGCGACGAGGTACTTGTACATGGCCTGCCGTGAACGGGCTCAGCGGCCGCGCAGGAAGCGCACGGCCTTCTTGGCCGTCTCGATGCGCTCGAAACTGTTGGGGTAGTCGAGGAAGGTCTTCGTCGGCGCGGCCATGATGGCCTCGAACTCGCCTTCACTGAGCCCCAGCTTCTTGATGGCATAGCTGCGGTCGTCGGCCAGGCCCTGCTCATGGTAGACCGGCGCTTCCAGCGCGCTCAGGGCGCCTTCTCTGGTCATCTGCCCCGACAGCACCAGGTTGGCGTAGTGGGCCCGCCGTTTGTCGATATTGAATTTGCGCGGCAGGATGTACGACTGGTAAAAGCGCGTGTAAATCGACTCGTAATGCTTGCCGCCGTAGTAGACCCAGCCCAGTTGGTCCTGGATGGTCTGCATGGCGCTTTCCTTCTGGTAGTCGATGTAGTCCAGGATCGGCACCAGTTGGATCTTGCGCAGGAACATGTAGCCGAACAGCTGCGGCAGGCTGTAGTGCGGGTAGGTCTTCAGCGGCACCTTGCCGAACTGCCGATGGACGGCGCTGATGTAGCGGAAGTCGGAGTAGCCATAGCCCCACTTGCGGGGCATCACGGCTTCCGAGTTGACGTTCACGCCCAGCAGCACGTGCTTCAGGCCGTACTTCACCGCCATTCGGTAGAGCAGGGCCACGATCGCATGGTCGGTGGGCACTTCGCCGTCGGGTGTGGAGGCCTTCAGGAACGACAACTGCAGGTCGCGGAACTCCGGCCAGTTCACGACGTAGGTGAAGAGGTCGATGTTCAGCTTCTTCAGCGCCTTTTCGATGTTGGCTACAGCCAGCTCCGAGTTCCAGCCGTTGTCGAAGTGGATGGCCAGCGGACGCAGACCCAACTCGTGGGTGAGGTAGGCCACGTAGGTGCTGTCGACGCCGCCCGAGACACCGATGACGCAGTCGTAGTCCTTGCCGTGACCTTCCCGCTTGATCGTCTCCACCAGGGCCTGCAGCCGAGCTGGCCGTTCGGCAGGCGGAATCAGCCTCTGCTGGGCGAGCGTGTCATAGCGAGCGCAGTGGTTGCAGGCACCCGTGGCATCGAACACGATGTCAGGGTCTGTCGTGTCCATGATGCAGCGGCAGCAAATGCGGTACGGCGAGGTCATGAGCTTTTGGGGGCCAGGTTGGAAAGTGCCGCATCGAGCTCGGCACGTGTCGGGTAGCTGATGAGCACCGCGCGGTGCTTGCCGTGGAAGACGAACATGCTGCCTGCGGAAACTGCCGAGGCATGCCCTTCGGTCACTGCTTCGGTGAAGTGAGCCGGCGTGCCGGCACCGCCGCAGGCGATGACAGGCACGCTGACGGCGCTGGCCACGCTGCGAACGAGGGCCAGGTCGTAGCCGGCTTGCGTGCCATCGCGGTCTATCGAATTCAGGAAGATCTCGCCCGCACCGAGCTCGACCATGCGCTGGGCGTGCGCCGCAGGCTTCAGACCGGTCTTCTCGGTGCCGGCAGCGCCCATCACCTCGTAGCCGCCCAGCAACTTCTTCTTGGCGTCGATGGACACCACCACCGCCTGCGAGCCGAACTCGCGCGCGATCTCCGACACCAGTTCGGGCCGGCGCAGTGCCATGGTGTTGAGGATGATCTTCTCGATGCCCATCGAGAGCACCTGCCGCGCGTCTTCGAGCGAACGTATGCCGCCGCCGTAGCCCACGGGCATGAAGCACTCGCTGGCGAAATCGCGGATGGCCTGGAAGGCAGGACCTCGGCCTTCGCGAGAGGCCGTGATGTCCAGGAAGATCAGCTCGTCGACTTCCTTGTCGTTGAAGATGCGGATGGCGTTGATCGGATCACCAACGTAGACGGGGTCCTTGAAGCGGGTGGTCTTCACCAGGCCCTCGCCCAGCAGCAGCAGGCAGGGAATGACGCGGGTCTGCAGCATCAGTTCACCTTCTCGGCGAAGTTGCGCAGCAGGGCCATGCCGAACTTGTGGCTCTTCTCGGGGTGGAACTGCACGCCCGACACCGTGCCGTGCTGGAAAGCCGAGTGGAACTCTTCGCCGTAGCGTGTGGTGAGCAGCACGTCTTCGGGTGAGCTGCAGCGCACATGGTAGGAGTGAACGAAGTAGAACCGTGGCTCGTCAGGTAGGCCTTCGGTGAGCGGCGAGGGGCGCACGGTGTTCACCAGGTTCCAGCCCATGTGCGGCACTTTCAGCGCGGCGTCTGCGGGGCGGAAGCGCAGCGCTTCGGCATCGATCCAGCCGAGGCCTTCCCGGTGCCCTTCATCGCTGCGCCGCGTCATCAGTTGCATGCCCAGGCAGATGCCCAGCACGGGCACGCCGGCCCCGAGCACACGTTCGTTCAGCGCTGGCAGCAGACCGCTGCGGTGCAGGTTGTCCATGCCTGCGTCGAAGGCTCCCACGCCGGGCAGGATGAGCTTGCGCGCCACGGCGATGTCCTGTGGGTCGGCGGTGATCTTGGAGGGGATGCCCAGCTTCTTCAGCATGTTGCTGATGGAGCCGAGATTGCCCATCCGGTAGTCGACGATGGTGATCATGCAGGGGCGGGTTCGGAGCGCGGCTGGAGCCGCGGCGCGGTCTTGAAGAGGTCGTCGACGGCCGCTTGCAGCAGGTCGCCCTGCACGACGAGCGGACTTTCGTTTCGCGGGCGGTCGGCCATCGCGCGCACGGCGGTGGCGATGGCCGCGGGAGTGGTGGCCTTCAGCGCCTGGCCCGTGTGCACCAGGCCTGCGTGGAATTCGGCACCATAGTCGCTACTTACGACCGATGGCACGCCCAGCTGTGCGGCTTCCTGGATCACGGTGGAAGAGTGCGCAAGCACCACATCGGCGCTGCGCACCAGCGCATACAGCGGCAGGTCGGTGGCTGCGCCCACCTGACTGCCGTCCAGGCCCTGCTGCTGCAGGCGCGCGGCGAAGGCGGTGCGCTTGCCGGATTCCACAGGGTGGAGCCGCCACCACCACGCCACGTCGGGCCCGCACTGGATCGCGGCTTCGATGAGCTTCCCGGTCTCTTCGTCGGCCAGGCCCCATGACAGACAGGCCAGGACTTGCCTCTTTCCGGGCCGGCGCAATGCCCCGGCCTGTGCCAGGCAGGTGGCGATGAGGGGGTCGCTGTCATCCGCCCAGCGCTGCAGCCAGGGGTTGCCGGTGACCCTGGGGCGGTGGGTGCCCAGCCCTGCGTTCCAGCGGCCGATGGCTTGCGCCTCGGTGTCACCCCAGACCCAGAACTCGTCGGGCAGCGTCGAGTAGCCTCCTGCCGGCACTTGCAGCCAGCGTGCGTAGGCGGCATGGTGCTCGCCTTGCATGCCGTGCTGCACGTCCACGGTGGTCAAGCCCAGGCGGCGCGCAGCCTGCACAAAGGCCTGCCCCTCCAGCGAGTAGTAGGTGTTCACGAAGGCGCAACGTGCGCCCGTGGCCTGCAGACGGTGACCGAACCAGCGCGCCAGCGCATCCAGCCGTGCTGTCTGCATCTGCAGCCACTCGCGTGAAGGCACCGGGGCGCCGAAGGCGGCCTGAGCGGCCTGCTCGAAAGTCTCCCACTGCGGTGTTTCCAGTGCGGGACGGCCGCGGGAGGCCAGCAGCTTGATGCGGTCGATGGCAGGCTGCACGAAGCGGGACGGGCGCTGTCGCGGCACGTGGGCCTCGGCCAAAGGCGTGAGCTTCAGGCTGTGCAGCCCGCGCCGGTCGAGCGCCTGCATCACCGGATCGATGATGCGGTCGAACCACTGGCCGTTCAGCGGCGTGAAGGACACGCCATCGCTGAAAAACACGGCCTGCGCATCCTGGTGCCAGGGCGCGTTCGCGCGGTGGTCACGCCAGGCTGCCAGCGGCACACGCCACAGGGCGCGTGCCGCCCGGTCGGCCAGTCGGCCCAGTCGCCCCAGGGTCTGCGGCGGTGCCTGCGTCAGCAGCATGCGGTCGATGGCGTTGCCGTACAGCCGCAGGCGGTAACTGGGCCACAGGTGCAGGTCACCCGAACGCCACTGGGCCACCGGGAACTGACGTTCCAGTGTATTGAGCGCGTCAATGATCTCCGAAGACGTCTTCATGCCTGTGTGCGGTGGGCGCCTGCGAAGAGGGCCGCGGCCGCGGCCGGCTGGCGCGACAGCAGGCGCATCAGGGCCTCGGCGAGGATCAGGGGCCGGTTCCAGAGCACCACGCCAAGCAGCACGCCCAGCAGGGCCAGCGCCGCCACCCGTGCTGCGATGTCGGCGCCGAGTCCGCCGAGTTCGAAGCTGCCGAGGCCGAGCGTGAGCGCCAGGCTGCCGCCGAATGCCAGGGCATAGCGACCGTGGTCCCAGCGCACGGGGTCGAAGCGGCTGCCGATGACGGCGATGAGCACCGTGGCCAGCACCTGTGCGAGCAAGGTGGCCCAGGCTGCGCCCATCAGCCCGAAACGCGGCACCAGCAGCAGCGCCAGCCCGACGTTCAGCCCTGCAGCTGCCAGCGTGCCCAAGGGCAGGTAGCGGATGGCGCTGCGGTCGAAGAACAGCACATTCACCAGCAGGTAGTAGATGGCACTGGCCACTCCACCGAAGGCGAGCACGGGCACGACGTCGGCAGCGGCGGCGAAGGCCGGGCTGGCAAACAGCCACACCATCTCGCGCGCGAACAGACCGATGCCGGCGCCCAGCAGGCAGAAGCCTGCGACCACCAGCGCGCCAAGGGCACGCAACTGCGCCAGTTCGGCCGGCGCACCGCTCTTCAGGGCTGCCATGCTGAGCGGCATGTACGCACGGTTCACGCTTTGGGCCGCCACTTCCACGACCAAGGCCATCATGGCGCCGACCGAGTACACACCCGCGGTGGCGGTGCCCACCTGGGCGTTCAGGATCAGCCGGTCGGTGGTGGCGGTCACCTGGCTGGCCGCTGCGTGCGGCACCTGCGGCAGGCCGTAAGCGAAGGCCGGACGCAAGTGGCGCCAGCGCAGGCAGGGCGTGATGTCCTTGCGCAGCAACCACAGCGAGACGCCGAAGAACACGGCCGCAGCGGCCAGCGTCGCCTGAAGCGCGCCCAGCACGCCTTGGTGAAGCACGACCACCAGCACGATCGTGAGCACGGTGGTGAGCGCGAAATGCGCCAGCGACACAAGCGCGTAGCGCGCGGCCTGGTTGCGCGTCTGCAGCACCGAAAGGAAGGTGGTTAGGAAGGGTTGGAAGAAGCAGGCCATCACGCCCAGGGCGACATAGGGCCAAAAGGGCACGTCGCCGATGATCGGGCGCAGCATCGTCTCGCCAAACACCAGCAGCGCGCCCCCGACTGCTGCCGACAGCAGCAGCACGCAGACGAGGATGGAGCCCCAGAACTCGGCCAGTTGTGCTGGCTGGTCCTGGAACTCGAAGTAGAAGCGCGTGACGGCGCCGGTCAGCCCCAGCGTGAACACGATGCTCAGGAGCCCGTTGACCGCCGTGACGATGGCCAGCACGCCGTAGGCCTGCGGATCGAGATACAGCGTGTACAGCGGCAACAGCAGGAAGGCCGAACCCTTCTGCAGCAAGCTGGTCCCGGCGTAGATGGCCGAGTTGGTGCCGAGCAGACGCAGCTTGCTCACAGCTTCACCAGGCCGTCCAGCCGCCGTCCACCGCCAGTACCTGGCCGGTGACGTAGCTCGATGCATCGGAAGCGAGGTACAGCAGAGCCGGCACCATCTCATCGGCACGGGCCATGCGGCCCATGGGCACGCGCTCCGAGTAGCGCTCGGAGAAGGTGCTGTTCTGACCGCTGGAAACACCGCCGGGCACCAGGCAGTTCACGCGGATGCCCTGCTGGGCCCAGTGGGTGGCCAGCCAGCGGGTGAGCCCGACCACGGCGGCCTTGGAAGCGGCGTACACGGCCGGCGTGTTGATCGCGCCGCCCAGGTAGTCGGACCCTTCATAAATGCGGGCATCGGGGCCTACCAGGCCGTAGATCGAGGCTGTCTGGATGACAGCGCCGCCGCCGCCGCGGGCCACCATGTGGCGCCCAACGGCCTGCGCCATCAGGAACATGCCGTCGATGTTGACCGACATGACCTCGCGCCAGGTGTCGAGCGGATAGTCCTCGAAAGGCGTGAAGAAGGCGCGCACGTCGCGCGACTTGGTGGCAGCGTTGTTGTGCAGCACGTCGATACGGCCGAAGCGCGCCAGCACGGCCTGCACACAGGCCTGCACCGAGGCGGGCTGACTGACATCGCACCCGAAACCGGCTGCCCCAGCGCCCAGGCGCGCCGCCACGGCCTCGGCAGCGGCGGCATCGACATCCACCACCGCCACCTGCGCGCCGGCGGTGAGCAGGCCTTCGCAGAAGTGCTGGCCCAGGATGCCAGCACCGCCAGTGACCAGCGCCACCTTGCCGCCGAGATCGAATTTGGAGGGCAGGGCCATGTTCAGTTGTGCGAGCGGAAGACAGGCCGGATGGCCGGGCCTTGCAGAAACTTCTCGACGCCGCCATCCAGGGCCTGCGCGTACACGCCCAGGGCGCCGTCCAGCGCCTCCAGCGTGAGTTGCAACTCGGCCGGGCCGTGAGACTGGGAAATGGCCACCCAAGGCATCATCACGCCGCGCTTGAGCAATTCTTGCGACAGCAGCGTGCGCATCGACAGAGACACCTGTCCGCCAGTGTCGCGCGTGAGGTAGTTCAAGGACACGGGTGGTCCGTCCATCTGGAAGTGCGCCGACAAGCCGTGCCTGGCGGCCACCTGGGTCATGCCGTCGCGCAGCGAGGCGCCGTAGCGCCACAGATGACCGACGACGTCTTCGTCCCGGTAGATCTGCGCTGTGGCGATGAAGGCCCCCAGGCCCGTCATTTCGGCGCCGTGCGTCGTGGAAAGCAGGAAGGTGCGCTCCATGCCGGGGCGGTTGATGGCGCCGACCTCCATCACCTCGCGCCGGCCGCCCACGGCTGCCACGGAGAAGCCGTTGGCCATGCCCTTGCCGAAGGTGGTGATGTCGGGCTGCACGCCGAAGAAGGTCTGTGCGCCCTGCAGGTGCCAGCGGAAGCCGGTGATCATCTCGTCCAGGATGAAGAGCGCTCCGTCCTTGCGGCACAGGGTCTGCACCTGCTGCAGGAAGTTCTGGGCGTTGCAGTCGCAGCCGGCACAGGTGCCAGTGGACGGCCAGCCGGCCGGCCGGGTGCAGGCGGGCGGGCAGGGGATCATCGTCGTGGCCGGCTCCAGCATCACGGCCGCGATCTCGCCGGGGTGCGCGTCGAACAGCGCCTTCAGCGAGCCGATGTCGTTGTAGTCGAACACCAGTGTCGAAGCCGTCTGCTCGGCCGGAATGCCACGCTTGAGTGCCGTGGTCCCGATGAACCAGTCATCGAAGGAGAAGAAGGGCTGCTGTCGCGGCACGCAGATGTAGCGGCGGCCCGTGTAGGCGCGGGCGATCTTCACCGCAGCCGTGGTGACGTTCGAGCCGTTCTTGCCGAACTTCACCATCTCGACCGAGGGCACGAGGTCGATCAGCGCTTCGGCAGCCAACAACTCGGTCATCGTGGCGCGTGTGAGGTTCACGCCGTTTTCCATCTCGGCAGCGGCGGCTGCGTTCACGCGTGCATCGGCATAGCCCAGCGTGACGGCGCGCAGCGCCATGCCGTAGTCGAGGTAGCGCTGGCCGGCGCTGTCCCAGGCGTAGGCGCCCTTGCCGCGCACGAACAGCGGCGGGGCGATGGCCGGGAACTGGTCGTCGCCGCGCGAATAGGTGTGGGCACCGCCCGGGATGGCCCGGTGCAGACGTGCACGCAATGCTTCGAAATCGGTGTCGGTGTTGCTCATGTTCGCCAGATGGAAGGGTTGTGCTTGCGCGGTTTGATCAGGGCGTCGCGCGGGTTGCCGATGTAGACGCTGTTCGCTGGCAGGTCGCTGTCGAGCAACAGCGACTCGGTGGCGATGCTGCAGTGATCGCCCACCGTCGAACGGCCGAGCACGGCGCTGCCGGGGTGCAGCGTGAGATGACGGCCGAGCGTGGGGTAGACATCGTGGTTGCTGCCAACGCCGACACGCTGGTAGGCGATGAGAAAGTCTGCGTACTGCCCACGCCCGAGCACAGTACCCAGCGGGTGAACCAGCAGAAACACAGAGGGCAGAGACACCTCGTAGAAGATGTCGCAGCCGTGCAGCGCCTTGTTCAGAAGAAAGAGCTTCTTGCACAGCGGCGCCGGCCCGGCGCGTCGGTGCAGTTCGTTGGCCAGCAGGTACAGCCACATGGCGTACTGGTCGCCGTGCAAGTGGTCGAAGACCGCTTGGCTGCCATTGAAGAAGTACTTGTTGCCGATGTGGCTGAAGCAGTGCTCCAGCCGCGCGAGCGCACCGGGCACGGCCACCGCCACATCGGCGGGGTGCACGGCCTGGCCGTCTGGGAAGAAGGCATCGAGCTGCCGCGCCGCCAGCGCGGCCAGCCCGTCGGCACCCAGGCTGCTGTCGACCCGGGCGCTCAACTCTGGCTCCCTTTCTGGGCGCGCACGCTGACGCCGTTGGTCGAAAGGTAGCTGCGCACCTTGATCGGGCTGTGGTCCGAGAACAGGAACATGCTGCTGATGGTGATGGCCGAAGCGCCGGCTTCCAGCGCATCGCGGCAGTGCTGCAAGGTGCCTGCGCCGCTGGAGGCGATCAGCGGCACTTCCAGGCGCTCGGACACCTGGGCGATCAGATCCACGTCGTAGCCTTGCATGGTGCCATCGCGGTCGATCGAGCAGAGCATGATCTCGCCGGCATGGGCGTCCTGCATGCGCTGGGCCCATGTCACCGGGTCGATTTCTGTGGGCTGCGTGCCGCAGCGAGACACCACGCGCAACGAGCCGTCAGGCTGGCGCTGGTAGTCGATGCCGACCACGATGCACTGGTCGCCGAAGCGCGAGGCTGCACGCGTCACGAACCCCGGGTCCTCGATGGCGGCGGTGGTGATGCAAACCTTGTCGGCACCGCTGGCCAGCAACACGGCGATCTGGTCGAGCGTGCGGATTCCGCCGCCCACGGTGAAGGGCATGAAGACCTCTTCAGAGACGCGCTCGATGATGCTGCCCACCGCGGGCCGCCCCTGCGGCGTGGCATCGATGTCCACGAACAGCAACTCGTCGACGCCGTAGGCGTCGTACACCTTGGCGGTGGAGACGGGGTTGCCTGCTTCGCGGAAGTTCTCGTGGAAGCGCACACCCTTGACCAGCCGGCCCTGGCGGATCAGGAACTTCGGGATGATTCGTTTCTTCAGCATCAGGGCTTCCAGGCCACCCAGTTCTCGAGCATCTTCAGGCCGTTGTCCTGGCTTTTCTCGGGGTGGAACTGCGCCGCCACCAGGTTGCCAGCGCGCACCACGGCCGTGACCGGACCGCCATAGTCGGCAGTGGCCACCAGGTTGCCCGCGTCGTGGCACACCATGTGGTAGCTGTGCACGAAGTAGAAGTTCGCGTGGCCGGGGCGCAGGCCCTTGAACAGCCAATCGTCAGGCGGGAAGTGCAGATCGTTCCAGCCCACGTGCGGCACCTTCAGCGGGCGCTGAACCTCCAGCCGGCGGATGTCTGCATCCAGCCAGCCCAGACCGGTGTGCTGCCCGTGCTCGCAACTCGAACGCGCAAAGAGCTGCATGCCCAGGCAGATGCCGAGCACCGGCTTCTTCAATTCCATCGCCTGCCGCGTGAGGGTGTCCTGCAGGCCACGTTGACGGATGGCCTCCATGGCGTCGCCGAAGGCGCCCACCCCGGGCAGCACCAGACGCTCGCTGGCTTCGAGCTCTTCGATGTCGGACGTGATGATCACGTCCGCCCCGAGGTACTCGAAGGCGTTCTGCAACGAGCGCACGTTGCCCATGCCGTAATCGACGATGGCGATCATGGTGGCGTCAGACGTACTTGGTGGTGCGGCCTTCTTCGTCCTTGGGCGGACCGAGCGGCTTGTCGATGGCCGTCGTGTCCCACAGCGGCATGTCGGGCAGCGGCGCACCGGTCTGCACCTGGCTGGGGTCGAACTTCCACGGGTGCACCTGGTGCTTTTCCAGGATCTCGTAGAACTCGGCTTCCGAGATCTGCAGGATGTTCAGGAACCAGTCGAGCGAGGCCGGCCGCTTGCCGTCGTACTGCTCTTCGAGCGCCAGGGCCTCTTCACGCCCGAGTGCGCCGTTGCGGATGTCGATGGTGGCCAGGTGGTTGGTTCGGCCGTATCCGCGCTTGACGTACTTGGCGTAGTCGCGCATGCCCTGGAACGTGCATTCGATCTTCTCGTAGTCGTACTGCGGGGGCACGCCTTCGACGGCCTGGCCCTTCCAGCCCAGTTCGCGCTTGATGATCTCGACGTTGGCCTTGGTGTTCCACTCGATGTAGTTGCCCAGGCAGATCGACTCGACCTTCAGCTTGATCAGGTCCTTGCGCTTGGGGTAGTCGAACATCCACAGGTCACGACGTTCAACGCGGCCCTGCAGGAATTCGTACATGTCGTCGGCCGTCATGCCCTGGTTCATCAGGCGGTTGAAGCGCTTCTCGTCGACCTCCTCCATTTCCTCGAAGGTGTACCAGCTGTGGTACTCGGCGGTTGACTCGCCCCAGAAGATCAGTGGGGTCTCGAAGCGCACTGCCATGTGCATCACACCCGAATAGATGCCGGTGTGGCAATGCCAGCAGAAATCGCCGCGGCGTTTCAGCGATTCGAGCATCAGTTCGCGCACGACATGAAAGTTGGGCGTGAACTCGACCACGTCGACACCCAACTGTTTGAAAACCTTGGTGTTGTTCTCTTCAACGAGTGGGCGATAGCCCCAATGATTGAATCGGATCACGAGCGGCTTGAGCTTCAACTCCTTCACGATGTACCAGAGCTGGAACACGCTGTCCTTGCCGCCGCTGTAGGGGACCACGCAGTCGTACAGGCCCTTGCCCTTGTGGCGGGCGATCATCTCCTGCAGTTGGCGCCCGCGGTCTGCCCAGTCGATCTTCTCCTTCTTGAACTCGACCTGGCGGCAGACACTGCAGACACCGAACTCGTCGAAGGTGATGGTGTCGACCGTTTCCTTGGTCAGGCAGCGGGTGCAACGCTTCATGGGAAAGCTCCTGTACGGGGTGGCCTTGGCGCTGGGCTCAGGCCTGAGAACTGAGGATGAGCTCGCGGTGGGCGAGCACGGCTTCGATGCAGACGAAGTCGACGATGTCGTCGACTTCCAGGGATTTCCAGCGCGGTGTCACATAGGGGAGCGTGCGCTGGTGGCAGAAGCCGCGCTCGCGGAGCAGGGCTTCTGTCTTGGAGATGTAGAGGCTGCCATCCAGGCTGTACAGCGGCTCAATGTCCTGCCGACGGGGCAACTGGCCGAAGCTGGCTGCTGCATAGGGTTCCATCAGGCCACTTGGGTTGAAGCGGACGGCGAAGGCCGGATGCTCCGTGACCAGGGCGCTCACCCCGACGATGGAATCGGCGGTGGCCTGCCTGGCGTGAAGCGCCTGCAGGGCTGCGTCGACGTCGCTGGCCTCGGTGAGTGGCGAGGTGGGTTCAAGCAGTACAAAGTAATCGTAGTGCTCACCCGCGGCCGCAAGCGTCTCCAGGGCGTGGACCATGAAGTCGATGCTCGGTGAGGTGTCGCTGGCCAAGGCCGCAGGTCGCAGAAAGGGCACGTCGGCGCCAGCCTGGCGTGCGATTTCAGCGAACTCCGCGTCCTCGGTCGAAATGACCACGCGATCAACGTGACGTGATTGGCGTGCAGCTTCAATGGGCCAGGCCAAGAGCGGCTTGCCACCCAGGGGGCGGATGTTCTTCAGCGGAAGTCCCTTCGAGCCGCGTCGCGCGGGCACGAGGGCGAGCACTTTCTTGCCTTCGATCACCGAAACACCTCGTCGAATTCCAGGTTGGCGCGTTCGTAGTCGGGCAGCCGCCCGATGTCCAGCCAGTAGCCCTCGATGCGGTGGCAGCGCGCGCGCAGACCT
The DNA here is from genome assembly GCF_004016505.1 of Rubrivivax rivuli. GTDB lineage: Bacteria > Pseudomonadota > Gammaproteobacteria > Burkholderiales > Burkholderiaceae_C > Rubrivivax > Rubrivivax rivuli. The sequence goes on from NZ_SACR01000007.1 coordinate 249,744, forward strand.
TGTCGCGCGCTGGCCTCGAACAGAGCAGGCATGTCGAACTGCGTGTCCCGGGGGACCAGGTCGAGCACATGCGGCGCCAGCACGTAGATGCCCGCGCTGACGGTGTATCGCTGCACGGGCTTTTCATCGATGGCCTCAATGTAGCCATCACGCTCGCGCACCACACCGAAGGGGACTTGCATCTCGTAATCGCGGACGGCCATCGTGGCGTCGGCGCCCGACGCCATGTGACCGTCGACCATCTCGCCAAAATCTTCCTTGGTCAGCAGGTCTGCATTGGTCACCACGATGGGGTGGCTGGGCCGCTCGGGCAGCAGGCTCAGCGGGCCGGCAGTACCCAGCCGCTGCTCTTCGTGCAGGTAGCGGACCTCCACGCCGAATGCACGGCCGTCGCCGAAGTGCTGCTCGATCTGCTCGGCCTTGTAGTTCACGGCGAAATAGAAGCGCCGGAAACCCTGCGCTGCATAGCCCATGACGATGGTTTCCAGCAACGGCCGCGAGCCCACACGAAGCATGGGCTTGGGCGTATCGCGCGTCAGTTGCGCCAGACGCGTACCCAGGCCACCGGCCATGATCACGACCCAGTTCTCCCGTTCGCGTGCAGTCAGGAAGTCGTCCACCACTTCCATGCCGACCACGATGCCCTCATCGTCCAGCACCGGTATCTGGTGCAGCCCGCGCTGCCGCATCGTCGCGAGGATGGCATGCCGGCTCTCTCGGGCATTTGCGACCGTCGGGTTCAGGTGCATGGCCGCTGAAACCTTGTCCGCCAGGCTCAAGCCGCCCAGCAGTCCGCGCCGTGCGTCGCCGTCGCTCAGTGTGCCCAGCAGGCGCCTGCGCTCGTCGACCACCAGCGCCATCTGGCTGCCTGCCCGGTCGATGCACCCCAACGCCTCGCGAAGCGTCATGTCCGGCGTTACCAACGCACGTTCCCAGGTCTTCATGCTGCTCTCTTGTTCATCGGGCGCGCGGGCACGCCGGTCAGCGTGCCGCCACCTTGGAAGTCACTCACCACCACCGCACCTGCACCGACGACCGTGCCCTTGCCCAGGCGCACGCCCTGCTTGACCACCGCAGCAGCGCCGACATGGCTGTGTTCGCCCACGCTCACCCCACCGCACAACGTGGCGTTGCAAGCGACATGAACGAACGCACCCAGTTTCACGTCGTGCTCGACCACCGCTGCCGAATTGACGATGCATCCTGCGCCCAGGCTGGCGCCCGGTTGCACCACGCTGTGGGCCATCAATTGCACGCCAGGGCCGAGCTTCGCAAAAGGTGAAACCACCGCACCAGGGTGACGCACCGTCGCGAAGTGCCAGCCCGCGGTTTCCAGCCTCGACTGAACAGCGGCGCGCAGACCCTCGCCCTTGGTGCCCCCGATGCCATTGGCCAACACCACCCGGCCGGGGTCATGCGTGCTCAGCACGGCATCGTCGCCCAAGACCGGCAGCCCGCAGAGTTCTCGGCCCCGCATGGCCAGGTCATTGTCGACGAAGCCCAGCACGTGCATCCCGGTCGCGAGCAAGGCGTCCGCAACCACGGCCGCATGGCCGCCCGCTCCGACGATGATGATCTCGGGGTGCGTCATCGCTCGATGAGTTCGTCGGCCGCGAAATCGCGCGCTGCGGGCCGGCCGAGCATGTCCCAGAACTCCATCGGAGAAAGTCCCAGACCTGGCCGCTTGCAGGCCAACGCATCGGCGGTGATGGGCTCACCGCGGCGCAAGGGGCGCGCAGCAACGAGGCTGCGCCGTGCGACGGGGCGGTTGCCGGCCTCAGAGGCCGCTGGCGCCTTGAGACGGGCTCCCAATGCACTTTCGATGTTGCGGATGCCGAGCACGAGTTGCCTGAGTTCCCCGGGCTCCAGGGAGGCCGCATGGTCCGGCCCGGGGAGGCTGCGGTCGAGCGTGAAGTGCTTCTCGATGATGGTGGCGCCGCGTGCCACGGCGGCCAGCGAGATTTCGGTGCCCAGCGTGTGATCGGAGTAGCCGACCGGCAGGCCGAAGCAAGCGGCCATGCTGTCCATGGCGCGCAGGTTCACCGACGCCGGGGGTGCCGGATACTGGGTCACGCAGTGCAGCAGGCTGACGTGCTGCTGCAGAGCCTGCCGACCTGCATCACTGCAGTAGGCAGCCAGGAAGTCCGCGCGCCCCGTCGGCTCGCCCGCCTGGGTGAGGCCGAAGGCAATGACGCCGAGGGCGTCTTCGATGTCTGCCAGGGTGGACATGCCCGTGGAAACGATCAGCGGGGCTCTCAGCCGGGCGGCCTGCAGCAGCAGCGGCGCACAGGTAATGTCGCCGGAAGGCAGCTTGATCGCCGGCATGTCCAGCGTTGCCAGGAAGGCCAGGCTTTCGGCATCGAAGGCCGTCGACATGAAGCGGATGCCCGCGTCGCGGCAGTGTTCGACGAGACGCAGGTGGTCCTGTTCCGACAACTCCAGGCGCTGCAGCATCGCGAACTGCGTGCCGCCTTCCTTCATGTTGGCCACCTGGTACTCGGCCTTGGCAGCAGCGGCTGTGACCAACTTGGCCGCCTTGAAGGTCTGGAACTTGACGGCATCCGCGCCCGCGGCGGCAGCCACATCGACCAGCTTCAGCGCCAGGTCCAGCGAGCCGTTGTGGTTCACGCCGGCCTCGGCAATGACGAAGGTGCGTTCAGCCATTGGCGTCTCCGGTCATGTGGAAGTGCTTCTTGAGGAGTTCGGCCCGCGGCGGCATCTGCCGCAGTGCCGCGACGATGCGGGTGGCAGCGTGCCCATCGCCGAACGGGTTCACGACGGCGCTGCAGTCCATGGCCAGCGCACGCGTCAAGGCGGCGCTGATGGCATCCCGCTCGGGTGCGCAATGCACCACCGAGGCCGGTGCCAGCCGGCCGCGTTGGCGGTCGCCAATGTTGACGGTTGGAATGCGGAACGACGGCGCTTCGTAAAGGCCGCTGGAAGAGTTGCCGACCACGGCATCCACCTGTGCCATCAGGCTGAGGTAGCGCAATTGCCCCAGCGAGGCGTGCACATGCACCTGCCCGGCGCGCGGCGCGGCCCATGCGTCCAGCGCAGCCGACAGCCCCCGCCCACCGGTGTCTGCGTTGGGGCGCGTGAACCAGAGGGCCGTGTCGGCACCCAGCCCGTCCAGTGCCGCCAGCAACTCACCGAACTGGCGTTCGCTCTCCCCCGGCTCCAGAGTGACCGGGTGAAAAGTGATCAGCAGGTTGCGGGGCGCCAGTGGCGCGCCCAGGGCTGTGCCGAGGGCCTCGTGGTCCAGCAAGGGCAGGCGGCGGAGATGGTCCAACCCTGGATTGCCCACAACGTGTACACGACGCGGGTCTTCACCCAACTGGCGAACACGACACGCCGATTGCTCGTTGGTGACGAAGTGCAGGTGCGACATCTTCGTGATGGCGTGACGGATCGCTTCGTCGAACGCGCCTTCGGTGGTGTCGCCCCCGGCGATGTGCGCCACGGGAATGCCATGGACCAGGCAAGCCTGCACAGCCACCATGATCTCGAAACGGTCGCCCAGCACCAGCACCACATCCGGGCGCAGGCGCTCCAGGGCGTCGGACATGCCAATGAGGCCGAGCGCCATCGATTTCGCCACACCGCCTGGCGTGTCGCTCGAGAGCAGGCATTCCACGCGTTGAGCGATCGCAAAACCGTCACGCTCGATCTCGGCCACGGTGTGCCCGAACTCGGGTGCCAGATGCATGCCGGTGACCAGCAACTGCAGTTCGAGGTCGGGTGCATCGCGCAGTTCGCGCAAGACCCAGTACAGCAGCCCGTACTCGGCCCGGCTGCCGGTGACGACCGCGACCTTGGAGCGCATGTTCACGCCGGCTCTCGCACCAGTTGCGGGCTGCTGGGCAGGTTGACTATGCGCCCAGCCAGATCGGTGGCCACGGGCAGTGGCATCGACGGGCAGTCGCGGTACATCGGCAGGCTGTTCAGCAGTTCCCAGACCGGACGCGTCATCAGCCCTGCTTCGTTGGTCGCGGCCAGCACGGCATCGCGCTCATGGGCCGCACCTGGTTCCAGGATCAGGGTCTGCAGCCAGTAGTTCACTTCGGTGCCCGGGCGCTCCAGGAACAGCCGCGCCTGCGGCAGGTCGGCGAAGGCGCTGGCATAGCGCTGCGTGAGCGCCCGCTTGGCCCGCAGGAAGTTAGGCAACTGCTCCAGTTGTGCGCAACCCAGCGCTGCATTCAGGTTGGGCATGCGGTAGTTGTAGGCCACCTCGTCGTGGAAGAAGGCCCAGGGGTGCGGCTGCTTGGCCGTGGTGGTGAGGTGCTTCGCCCGCCGCGCCAGTTGCGCGTCGTTGGTGATGAGGGCGCCACCGCCACCCGTGGTGACGATCTTGTTGCCGTTGAAGCTGAGCATGCCGCACACGCCGTAGGTGCCGGTGTGACGGCCGTCGATGAAGCTGCCCAGTGATTCAGCGGCGTCTTCCACCACCGCAATGCCATGGCGTGCGGCCAGGGCCATCAGGGCCGGCATGTCCACTGGGTGGCCGAAGGTGTGCATGGGCACGATGGCGGCCACGCGCCGCCCGCTGTGCCGGTTGATGCTGACGCCATCTCGCTGCTCGAGCACGGCGTCCAGGTGGTCGGCCAGCGCCGGCACCCCGAGGCCCAGGGTGGCGCCATCGACATCCGCAAAATGGGGCCAGGCGCCGCAGTGCCGCACGGCATTGGCGGTGGCCACGAATGAGAGGACCGGGATCACGACTTCGTCGCCTGGCATCACACCGGCCAACTGCAGCGCCACCTGCAAGCCCGAGGTGCCGTTGCTCACGACGACGGCATGCGCAGCGCCGGTGTAAGCCGCCAGATCGCGTTCGAAGCGGTCTACATAGCTGCCGACCGAAGACACCCAGCCCGTATCCAGGCATTCTTTGACGTAGGCCCACTCGTTGCCCTGGAAGCTGGGCTCGTGCAGTGCCACACGCTGTGCGCCCACGACGGCGCGTACGCGCTCGGTGACGGCTTGGGCCAGCGACGGAGAAGGGTTCATGGCCGGCTTCAGATGTTGTAGAGACCGGCCTTGTAGCGGCGCAGGTTGTCGGGATTGCCGAACCAGGCGATGGTTTCCTGCAGCCCGCGGCGCAGCCCTTCGATGCCGGGGTACTGCGGCGTCCAGCCCGTCAGTTCGCGCACGAGGGTGTTGTCGGCCCACAGCCGTTCGACTTCGCTGCCTGCGGGGCGCAGGCGCTGTTCATCGCTGGTGAATTCGACTTCGCGCCCCATCAGTTCGGCGATCAGCCTGGCGGTATCCCCCACCGTGATCTCGTAGTTGCTGCCCACGTTCAGCACCTGGCCCACGGCGGCATCGCATTCGGCAACGGCCACGAAGCCGCGCACGGTGTCCTGCACGTAGTTGAAATCGCGCGTGGGGTGCATGGCGCCCAGCTTGATCGCGCACGCGCCCGATGCCACCTGCGTGATGACGGTCGGAATCACCGCGCGTGCCGACTGGCGCGGCCCGTAGGTGTTGAAGGGCCGGATGGTGGCAACGGGCGTGCCGAACGAGGCGAAGAAACTCTGCGCCATCTGGTCGGCGCCGATCTTGCTGGCGGAGTAGGGCGACTGGCCCTGCAGCGGGTGTGCCTCGGTGATGGGGACGAACCGCGCCGTGCCGTAGACCTCGCTGGTGGAGGTATGCACCACGCGTTCGGTGCCCAGTTCCCGTGCTGCCTGCACCACGTTCAAGGTGCCCTTGACGTTGGTGTCGACGTAGGTGTCCGGGGAGTGGTACGAGTAGGGAATGGCGATCAGCGCCGCGAGATGCATGACGACGTCGCAGTCCTTCATGGCCGTGCGCACGCCGTGGGGGTCGCGGATGTCTCCCGCGAAGACATCCAGCGATTGCTTGATGTCTTCGCCCGCTTCGTCCAGCCATCCCCAGGAGTTGAAGCTGTTGTAGTAAACGAAGGCGCGCACGTCGGCACCGATGCGAACGAGGTGCTCGGTGAGGTGCGAACCGATGAAGCCGTCGGCCCCGGTGACGAGGACCTTCTTGCCTTTGAGATTCATGGTCTTGCTCGGATGGAAGAGGGCGGACTGGTGCGCTGGGCTCAGGCCTGAGGGTTGGCGTGTGCGGCCACGGCCTGGGCCAGCGCCGCCACCACGCGGTCCATCTGCGCCTCAGTCAGGTCGGGGCTCATCGGCAGGCTCATCACCTGATCGCCGGCCTGCACGCTGTTCGGGCAGCAGTCAGGGCAGCAGTGCTCCGCATAGGCCACCTGGCGGTGCAGCGGCTTGGGGTAATGAACGGCCGTCGGGATGCCCTGCTGCTTCAGTGCCTCCTGCACCGCCGCGCGGTTCTGCACGAACACGGTGTACTGCGCCCAAACGCAGTCGCGGTCGGCCCGCTC
>NZ_SACR01000008.1 GCF_004016505.1 Rubrivivax rivuli
GCAGGTTCACACCTGCATGTTCATGATGTCGTGCCTCACCCGGCAGCGACGCTCATGCCCCTGCAGGTTCACACCTGCATGTTCATGATGTCGCTGTAGGCCTGTGCCAGCCGGTTGCGCACCTGCAGCGTGGCCTGGAAGCCGATCTGCGCTTTCTGCATCGCCATCACGGTGTCTTCCAGGCTCACCGTGGGGTTGCCCAGGGTCAGCTCGCGCTGCAGGCGCTGGGCCTCGAACTGCGAGGCGCTCACTTCCTGGAGCGCCGTGTTCATCGCGGCCTTGAAGCCGCCCGGCGCGGCACCGGTGGCGTCGGTGCGCGGGGTGCCGTCCGGGCGCAGGCCGGCCTTGGCCACGGCGGCGGCGAAGTCGAAGGGCTTGATGCGCAGGTCGGACATGGCAGGGGGCGGTTGCGAGGAAGGGCCGAGAGCCCATTTCACACCTGCACTGTAGGCGCGGCGGCCCCGTTGCCAAGGCGCGATCAGGCGCGTCTTCCCGCCTCTTCTCACGCTTAAGCGGCGGCACCCCCCGGCGAACAATGACGCTGCAACGGCCCCTTCCGGGCCCGCCTACGCACCGCCCGCCGCATCCATGGACAACGCTGTCGCCACCGCCAACCCAACCCCGCTGATCCCGGCCGCCCCGGGCCTCGCCGGCCGTTGGCAGGCCCTGCCCATCCGCACCCAGCTCAGCGCCATGTTCGGCGTGGCCGCGCTGCTGGCCGTGCTGGCCGTGATGGCCTTCACCGCCAGCGGCAGCGACTACCGGCCCCTGTACGCCGAGATCAGCGAGAAGGAAGGCGGCGAGATCATCCAGCGCCTGACGCAGATGAACGTGCCCTACAAGGTGGCCGAAGGCGGCACCGTGGTGATGGTGCCCAGCGGCCAGGTGGCGGCGCTGCGCATGAAGCTCTCGGCCGCGGGCCTGAACGTGGGCCGCAACGCCAGCGCCGGCTACGAGCTGCTGGACAAGGACAGCTTCGGCCAGACCCAGGGCCAGGAGCGCATGAAGTTCAAGCGCGCCATCGAGGGCGAGCTCGTCACCAGCATCCAGAGCCTGGAATCGGTGAAGTCGGCCCGCGTGATGCTGGCCCTGCCGCAGCAGAACGGCTTCTTCCGCGAGCAGCAGAAGCCCAGCGCCAGCGTGACGCTCACCTTGCACCCGGGCCGCACGCTCGACCGCAACCAGGTGGCCGGCATCGTCAGCCTGGTCAGCAACAGCGTGCCCGAGCTCAACCCCAAGGCCGTGAGCGTGATCGACAGCGCCAGCGGCCTGCTCTCCGGTGCCCACGACGACGACAACGCCGCCGGGCTCGATTCGCAGCAGCTGCAATACCGCCGCGAGCTGGAGGCCGGACTCACCAAGCGCGTGATGGCGCTGCTGGAGCCGGTGGTGGGCGGCGACAACGTGCGCGTCAGCGTCACCGGCGACATCGACTTCAGCCAGGTCCTGCAGACCGCCGAGGCCTACCGCCCCAACCAGGGCGAAGGCGCCAACCCGGCCATCCGCGAGCAGCGCAGCGAAGAGAGCACGCAGCCCGGCTCGGCCACGCCCGCCGGCGTGCCCGGCGCGCAGACCAACCAGCCGCCGCCCCAGCCCGCGGCGCCCATCAACGGCCAGGCGCAAGCCATGCAGGGTGCGCAGGGCGCCGGCGCGGCCGGTGCCAGCACGCGCCGCGAAGCCGCCACGCGCTACGAGGTGGACAAGACCGTCACCGTCACGCGCAACGCCGTGGGCACGGTGCGCCGCCTCAGCGCCGCCGTGGTGGTGAACCACCGCAGCGGCACCGACCCCAAGGGCAAGCCCACCAGCACGCCCTTGAGCGACAAGGAGATCGAGCAGCTCACCGCACTGGTGCAGCAGGGCATCGGCTTCAATGCCGAGCGCGGCGACGTGGTGAAGGTCGTCAACGCGCCCTTCCGCACCGAGGTGCCGCCGCCGGTGGACGAGCTGCCGCTGTGGCAGCAGCCCTGGCTGCTCGACCTGCTGAAGACCGCCGCCGCGCCAGGCGCGCTGGCCCTCGTGGCGCTGTTGATCGTGACCATGCTGATCCGCCCGGCGCTCACCGCCATGCTGGCCCCGCCGCCGCCGCCCGAGAAGGGCAGCCAGCTCGACGAGGTGGTGGCCGAAGAGCCGCCGCCGGCCCCGCCACCCACGCCGCTGCTGCCCGTGACGCAGAGCGAGCGCGTCGAGCAGGCCCGTGCCCTGGCCAAGAGCAACCCGGCCGCCGTGGCCAACATCGTGCGCGGCTGGGTGAGCGGCGAAACCGCCTGACGCCGCCCCCCTGCCCCACCGCACCCACCCGCAACAGGACACCCCATGGCCGCCGCCTCGATGGACGACGAAGGGCTCGAAAAAGCCGCCATCCTGCTCATGACCCTGGGCGAGGAAGAGGCCGCCGAGGTCTTCCGCCACCTCGCGCCCAAGGAAGTGCAGCGCCTGGGCGAGACCATCGCGCGCATGAAGGCCGTCACCCGCGAACGTGTGGACGAGGTGATGGACAGCTTCACCCAGCTGGCGGCCAACGAGCACATGCTGGTGGCCGACAACAACGAGTACGTGAAGGCCGTGCTGCGCAAGGCGCTGGGGGAGGACAAGGCCAACCTGCTGATCGACCGCATCCTGCAGGGCAGCGACGTCACCGGCATCGAGAGCCTGAAGTGGATGGACCCCACCTCGGTGGCCGAGCTGCTGCGCAACGAGCACCCGCAGATCGTCGCGGCCATCCTCGTGCACCTGGAGTTCGACCAGGCCGCCGAGATCCTGAAGCTCTTCAGCGAGCGCCAGCGCAACGAGGTGATGGTGCGCATCGCCACGCTGGACGGCATCCAGCCCACTGCACTGCGCGACCTCAACGAGGTGATGAGCAAGGTGCTGGCCGGCGGTGACCGCAGCCGCAAGAGCAGCCTGGGCGGCGTGAAGACCGCCGCCGAGATCCTGAACATGCTGGGCACCGCGGTGGAGACCAGCGTGCTCGACTTCGTGCGCGAGGCCGACAACGACCTGGCGCAGAAGATCATGGACAACATGTTCACCTTCGACGACGTCGAGAAGATCGACGACAAGGGCATCCAGGCCCTGATGAAGGAAGTGCAGAGCGACAGCCTCGTGATCGCGCTGAAGGGCGCCACGCCGGCCCTGCGCGAGAAGATCTTCAAGAACATGAGCAGCCGCGCGGCCGAGACGCTGAAGGAAGACCTGGAGTCGCGCGGCCCTGTGCGGCTGTCGGAGGTGGAGGCCGAGCAGAAGGAAATGCTGAAGATCGTGCGCCGCCTGGTCGACGAGGGCCAGATCGTGCTGGCCGGTGGTGGCGACGAGCAGTTTGTCTAAATGAGCAACCAACCGAAGTTCGGCGGCTTCCCCAACGTGCCGCCCCCCCAGGGCAGCAAGGCCGGCACGGCCTACCAGCGCTTCATTCCGCGCGAGGAACTCGGCGACTTCGCGAGCTGGCGCCCGGGCACTTTCGGCGGCGGCCCCGCCGCAGCGCCGGCCGCCCCGCCCGAGCCCACCACGGCCGATTGGGAAGCGCGCATCGCCGCGGCCCGCCAGGCCGGCTACCAGGACGGCTACCGCGACGGCATGGCCGCGCTGGAGAACTTCAAGCAGAGCTTCGCGCAGCAGGCCACGGCGCAGATCGGTGCGCTGCTGCAGAGCTTCGACGAACAGCTCACGGCGCTGGACGGCGAAATCTCGCGCACGCTGGCGGCCACCGCCGTGCAGCTGGCGCGCCAGGTGCTGCGCACCGAACTGCAGCAGCGCCCCGAGGTCGTGGCCCAGGTGGCCGCCGAGGCCGTGGGCGCGGTGATGCTCAGCGCCCGCCACATCGCCGTGCACGTGCACCCGCACGACCTGCCGCTGGTGGCCGAAGGCGCCGCCGAGGCGCTGCAGGCCCGCGGCGCACGCCTGCACGCCGATGCCGGCGTGCCGCGTGGCGGCGTGATGGTGGAAAGCGATGTCGGCGCCGTGGACGCCCGCATCGCGCAGCGCTGGGCGCAGGCCGCTGCGGCGCTGGGCTCGACGCTGCCGCTCGACGACGAGAAAACCGCAGAGCCGGGAGACCGCGCATGAAATCGAGTCTCTACGAGCACGAAGAACTGGCCGCGGCCGAAACCGCACCCGGCACCCGGGCCGCCCTGCCCCCGCAGGCCCAGGCGGCGTTGCAGGCCCGCGCCCAGCGCTGGGGCCGCTACCTGCACGACCTGCAGGACTACGCCGCCGTGGCGCAGCCGCTGGAGACCGTGGGCACCCTGCTGCGCGTGACGGGCCTCGTGCTGGAAGCCGCTGGCGTGCGCGTGCCCGTGGGCAGCGTGTGCGAGGTGCAGTGCCCCGGCCAGCCGGCCGTGCTGGCCGAGGTGGTGGGCTTCAGCGGCGACCGCGCCTACCTTATGCCCATGGGCGAGCTGCACGGCCTGGCCAGCGGCGCGCGCGTGGTGCCGCGCCCGGCGCCGGTGAGCCCGCCGCGCTTCGGCGCCGAGAACCACCCCTGGCGCCGCAGCGAAGACCGCGGCCTGCACCTGCCCATGGGCGCCGGCCTGCTGGGCCGCGTGGTCGATTCGCATGGCCACCCCATCGACCGCCTGGGCCCGCTGCAGGACGTGCACACCGAGCCCCTGGTGCGCCGCCCCATCAACGCGATGGACCGCGACCCCGTGCGCAAGCCGCTGGACACCGGCGTGCGCGCCATCAACGCCCTGCTCACCGTGGGCCGCGGCCAGCGCATCGGTCTGTTCGCCGGCACCGGCGTGGGCAAGTCGGTGCTGCTGGGCATGATGGCGCGCTACACGCAGGCCGACGTCATCGTCGTGGGCCTGATCGGTGAACGCGGCCGCGAGGTGAAGGAGTTCATCGAAGACATCCTGGAAGAGGAAGGCCGCGCGCGCAGCGTGGTGGTGGCCGCCCCGGCCGATGCGCCGCCGCTGCTGCGCATGCAGGGCGCGGGCTACGCCACGGCCATTGCCGAGCACTTCAGAGACCAGGGCCTGCACGTGCTGCTGCTGATGGACAGCCTGACGCGCTACGCGATGGCGCAGCGCGAGATCGCGCTGGCCATCGGCGAGCCGCCGGCCACCAAGGGCTACCCCCCGAGCTGCTTCGCCAAGCTGCCGCAGCTGGTGGAACGCAGCGGCAACGGCCTGGCGGGCCAGGGCAGCATCACCGCCTTCTACACGGTGCTCAGCGAAGGCGACGACCAGCAAGACCCGATCGCTGACGCCGCGCGCGGCATCCTGGATGGCCACATCGTGCTGAGCCGCGAGCTGGCCGAGAGCGGCCACTTCCCGGCCATCGACGTGGAAAAGAGCATCTCGCGCGTGATGACGGCCGTGGCGCCGAAGGAGCACCTGCTCGCCGCCCGCCGCATGCGCCAGCTGATGGCCAAGGTGAACAAGGCGCGCGATCTCATCCAGCTGGGCGCCTACCAGCCCGGCCACGACGCCGAACTCGACACCGCCGTGAAGCTGCAGCCGCAGATGACCTCGCTGCTGCAGCAGGACATGCACGAACGCGCCGCGCTGGACATGAGCCGCGCGCAGCTGTGCCGCCTGATGCAGCACTGACAGCCCCGCCCTGCCCCCTGACCCCAACGAAAGACGCCCATGACCGCCGCCCTGCACACCCTGCTGGAACATGCCGAACGTGAGCGCGACGAGGCCGTCTCGGCCTTGCTGCAGGCCGAGGAGCACCACCGCCGCCTGCTGGCACAGCAGGAGCAGCTGCTCGCCTACCGCGAAGACTACCGCGCACGCCACCCCGCGCAAGGCGGGCGCAGCGCCAGCATCGAGCTCATCCGCTGCCACCAGGGCTTCATGCAGCGGCTCGACCAGGCGCTGCAGCAACAGCAGCACGCCTTGCTGCAGACCGAAGCGCGCGTGGGCGAGTTGCGCCAGGCGCTGGTGGCGCAAGAGACCCGCGTGGCCTCGGTGCGCAAGCTGCTCGAGCGCCGCGGCACCCAGGCGCGCCACCTGGCCGAAAGGCAGGACCAGCGCCGCAGCGACGAAACCGCGATGCACCAGCACCGCCGCCGCAACGAAGACGGCGGTGCCGGCGGCTGGCGCCTGGGTTTCGAAGCCGCCCCCCTGCCGCACTGAACGCCGCCCGACCGGAGACCACCGCCCATGCAGACCGCCGCCCTGTCGCCCGCCGCCAACCCGGCCTACCCGACCTCCATCACGCCCGGCCTCGCGCCCGCGGCCCTGGCCGGCGGCCTGCCCGGTGCCACGGCCGGCGGTGCCGACAGCTTCTCGCGCCTGCTCGAGGCCGCCGACGCGCGCCGCCAGAACGAACAGGCCGACAGCCCCACGCCGACCGCCACACCGGCCCCGCCCGCGCGGGCCGCCGCGCCAGCGCCGCAGCGCGCGACGGCCCAGCCCGCGCCGCCGGCCCGCCCCTCGCAACCCACCGAAGACGCTCCCGAGCAGGCCACCGCCGGCCAGGCCACCGCGGCCGCGCCGGAAGAAGCGGCCGCCGAAGCCGGCAGCGAGGCCACCGCCCCGGCCGATGCTGCTGCCCTGCTGGCCAGCCTGGGCTGGACGATGGGCCCCCAGGCCGCCCTGGCCACCGCCCGTGGCCGAGCGCCCGCCACCGGTGAGGCGCGCGAAGGCGGCCTCGGCCTGGCCGACGGCGGCGGCGACCTGCCGGCCACCGCCGGCCCCACCACCACCGGCCGACGCCTGGGCGGTGCACCCATCGCGCCGGGCGACGAGGGCCACCGCGCCGGGCCGGCCTTCGCCGGGCTGCTGGCGCAGGCCGCCAGCCCCGAAGCCGACACCGCCAAGGCGGCCTGGGCCGCCAGCCCCCAGGTGCTGGCCGCGCCCGCCACGCTCGGCGCCGACCTGCGCCCCGCCGACAACGGCGCGCTGCTCATGGCCGCCGCCAGCCCCATCGGCCCCACGGCGCTGCCGGGCAGCAGCCCGGCCAACCCGGCCGAGGCGCGCCTGAGCCACGCACCCGGCAACCCCGCCTTTGCCGAGGAACTGGGCACCCAGATCACCACCTTCGTGCGCGAGGGCGTGCAGCACGCCAAGCTGCAGCTGAACCCCCTGGAACTCGGCCCGGTGACGGTGCAGATCCAGCTGGATGGCGGCAGCGCGCACATGAGCTTCGCTGCGGAACACGCGGCCACGCGGCAGGCGCTGGAACAGGCCCTGCCCACGCTGGCGGGCAGCCTGCGTGAGGCCGGGCTCACGCTCAGCGGCGGCGGCGTCTTCGAGCAGCCGCGCCAGCAGGCCCAGGCCGAGCCTGGCAGCGGCGGCAACGGCCGCAGCGGCACCGGCGGAGGCACAGGCGAAAGCGGCAGCGACACCGCGCCCGGTGCCGCTGCCGCCACCGGCAACGGCATGGCGGGCGCCCGCCGCCGCGGCGTGGTCGACCTGGTGGCCTGAGCGGGCCTGACCCCGGTCACGGTGCCGGTCCCGGTCCCGGGCGCGGCCGCGGGCACAGGGCCCACGGGCCGGGGGCGGCCCGGCCACGAAAAGGCAGTTTCAACGCCGCTTATTGGCGCTTAGGGGCGAGGTGGGGCCCTCAACAATGTCTGCAACGGGTCGAAGGGTGCCGCCATCGCGACACGCAACGCCCCCACCGCAGGAGAGCCCCGCATGTCCACCGCCACCGCCACCGACGCTGCCCCCCCCGCCAAGGGCAAGAAGAAGCTCATCATCATGGCCGGGGGCGGCGTGCTGGTGGTCGTGCTCGCGCTCGTGGCCTTCCTGATGATGGGCAAGAAGCCGCCCGCCGAAGAGGAGGGCGCTGCCGACGCGCACGCCAAGCCCGCCGCCCCCGCCGCGCCCAAGTTCGACCCCAAGGCGGTGCCCATCTTCGTGCCGCTGGACCCCTTCACGGTCAACCTGGCCGACCGCGATGCCGAACGCTATGCGCAGGTGGGCATCACGCTGGAGATCAGCGACGCGCAGCTCAACGAGCGCATCAAGGTCTACATGCCGGCCATCCGCAACAACATCCTGATGGCCATCGCCGACAAGACCGCGGCCGACCTGGCCACGCGCGAAGGCAAGGCCGCGCTGGCCGAGAAGGTCAAGCGCGAGACCTCCAAGGCCCTGGGCTTCGAGGTCGAGGAAGAGGAAGAGCCGGAAGAAGAAGCCAGCACGACCAAGAAAAAGAAGAAGAAGCGCGCACCCCCCCCGCTCCCGATCAACAACGTCCACTTCTCCAACTTCATCATTCAATGAGCCTGCCTGCGGGGCGAGCATGAACCAGCAGATCCTTTCGCAAGACGAAGTCGATGCGCTGCTGCAGGGCATCACCGGCGAGAGCCAGAAGCTCGAGCAGGAAGAGGTCCAGCAGACCGGCGTGCGCGACTACGACCTGGCGAGCCAGGAGCGCATCGTCCGCGGCCGCATGCCGACGATGGAGGTCATCAACGAGCGCTTCGCCCGCAACATCCGCATCGGCCTGTTCAACTTCATCCGCAAGAGCCCCGAGGTCGCCATCGGCGGCATCAAGGTGCAGAAGTTCAGCGCCTTCCTGCGCGAGATCGTGGTGCCCACCAACTTCAACATCGTCAACGTGAAACCGCTGCGCGGCAGCGGGCTCATCGTCTGCGACCCGAGCCTGGTTTTCGCGGTGATCGATTCGCTCTACGGCGGCATCGGCAAGTACCACACGCGCATCGAAGGCCGCGACTTCAGCCCCACCGAGCTGCGCGTGATCCTGCGCCTGGTGGAGGTGATCACGGCCGAGTACAAGAAGGCCTGGACCGGCATCTACCCGGTGGAGCTGGAGTACCAGCGCAGCGAGATGCAGCCGCAGTTCGCGAGCATCGCCACGCCCAGCGAGATCGTCGTGGCCACCAGCTTCACGCTGGAGATCGGCGAGACCAGCGGCACGGTGCACTTCTGCGTGCCCTACAGCACGCTGGAGCCCATCCGCGACACGCTCTACAGCACCATCCAGGGCGACAGCACCGAGCCCGACCGGCGCTGGGTGAACCTGATGAAGAACCAGATCCAGGCCGCCGAGGTGGAACTGGTCGCCGAACTGGCGCAGGCCCCGGCCACCGTGGAACAGCTGCTGAGCTTCAAGCCGGGCGATTTCATCGAGCTCGACCTCGACCCGCTGATCAAGGTCAAGGTCTCGGGCGTGCCGGTGTTCGACGCGCACTACGGCACCAGCAACAACAAGTACGCCATCAAGATCGACCAGCTCTTGACGGGTTCGAACATGACCTGGATCGGGGAACACTGAGATGTCCGAAGCCGAATCGCAGATGTCCGAAGAGGACAAGATGGCCGCCGAATGGGCGGCCGCGCTGGCCGAGGCCAAGCCGGCCGGCAACGAGGTCGCC
This sequence comes from Rubrivivax rivuli, assembly GCF_004016505.1. GTDB lineage: Bacteria > Pseudomonadota > Gammaproteobacteria > Burkholderiales > Burkholderiaceae_C > Rubrivivax > Rubrivivax rivuli. The sequence goes on from NZ_SACR01000008.1 coordinate 9,296, forward strand.
AACGAGGTGACCGCGCCGAGCGAGTCCGTGGCCCCGGCGCAGTTCGCGAACTTCCAGTCGGTGCAGGCCCAGAACACGGGCACGAGCAACGACATCAACATGATCCTGGACATCCCCGTCCAGCTGACCGTGGAACTGGGCCGCACGCGCATCCCCATCAAGCACATCCTGCAGCTGGCGCAAGGCTCCGTGGTGGAACTGGAAACCCTGGCCGGCGAACCGATGGACGTGCTGGTCAATGGCTACCTCATCGCCCAGGGCGAGGTGGTGGTGGTGAACGACAAGTTCGGTATCCGCCTCACCGACATCGTCACGCCCTCCGAGCGCATGCGCCGCCTCTCACGCACCTGATGGGCAGGCCCTGACATGCCCTTGAACATCACCTCGCTGCTGTGGTTCATGGCCATCGTGGCCCTGATCCCGGTGACGCTGTGGCTGCTGAAACGCACGCCCATGGGCGGCGCCGGCGGCCGGCCCGGCGCACCGCGCACGGTGGCGGTGCTGCCGCTGTCGGCACAGCAGAAGATCGTCACCGTGGAAGTGGGCCAGGGCGAAGAGCGCCTGTGGCTGGTGCTGGGCGTCAGTGCCCAGGGCGTGCGCACGTTGCACACGATGTCGGCACAGGCCGACAACACCGAGGCCGCCGCCACCGTGCCGGCGCCACCGGCCGCCACCTTCGCGCAGTTGCTCACGCGGCTGAAGGGCCAGCCACCCGGGGGCGATGACCGTGCGCGCTGATCCCATCATCCACCGCACACTTTCGGCGCTAGGCCGCCGCCAGCTGCCGCTGGCCGGCGCCCTGCTGCTGGCCGCTGGCGGCGCGCTGGCGCAAGGCAGCAGCCCGGGCGGCACGCTGCCGCTGGTCATCGGCCAGGGCCCCGGCGGCAACAGCTACTCGGTGCCCATCCAGACGCTGCTCTTCTTCAGCGCGCTCAGCTTCCTGCCGGCGGTGCTGCTGCTGATGACGGCCTTCACGCGCATCGTCATCGTGCTGAGCCTCTTGCGCCAGGCGCTGGGCACGCAGGCCGCGCCGCCCAACCAGGTGATCGTGGGCCTGAGCCTCTTCCTCACCTTCTTCGTGATGGCACCCACCTTCGACAAGGTCTACGAGAAGGCCTACGCGCCCTACGCCGCCGGCCAGATGGCGGTGGACCAGGCCCTGAGGGAAGGCGTGGTGCCCATCCGCGAATGGATGCTGAAGCAGACGCGCCAGAGCGACGTGATGCTGTTCTCGCGCCTGGCCAAGCTGCCGGCCGACGTGAAGGGCGAAGACGTGCCGCTCAGCGTGCTGGTGCCGGCCTTCGTGACGAGCGAGCTGAAAAGCGCCTTCCAGATCGGCTTCATGATCTTCATCCCTTTCCTCGTCATCGACATGATCGTGGCGAGCATGCTGATGAGCCTGGGCATGATGATGTTGAGCCCGGTGCTGGTGGCCCTGCCCTTCAAGCTGATGCTCTTCGTGCTGGCCGACGGCTGGAACCTCTTGCTGGGTTCGCTGGCCGCTTCATTTGCCACCTAGGACCGAACGATGGAAGCCCAACAAGTTCTCACCACGGGCCAGCACGGCCTGTGGATGCTGCTTATCGTGAGTGCGCCGGTGCTGCTGGTGGTGCTGATCGTGGGCCTGGTGGTGAGCATCTTCCAGGCCGCCACGCAGATCAACGAGGCCACGCTGAGCTTCGTGCCCAAGGTCATCGCCGCCGTGGCCGTGCTGGCCATCGCCGGGCCGTGGATGCTGACGACGCTGGTGGAGTTCATCCAGGCCACGCTGCAGGCCATACCGTCCGCGGTGGGCTGAGGCCGCGGCGCCCGGTGCCTGGCAAGCGCCCATGATCACCTTCACCGAAGCGCAGATCGTCGCCTGGCTGACGCCGCTGCTCTGGCCCTTCCTGCGCGCGCTGGCGCTCTTCCAGGCGCTGCCGGTGCTGGGCACGCGCGCGGTGCCGCTGCGCGTGCGCATCGGCCTGGCGGCCTTCATCGCGCTGGCCTCGCAAGGCAGCCTGCCGCCGCTGCCGCCCGAGCTTGCCACCTTGCCGCTGGACGCGCCGCCCATGCTGCTGCTGATCACGCAGCAGGTGGTCATCGGCCTGAGCCTGGGTTTCGCGGTGCGCATCGTCTTCGCCGCGGTGGAGTTCGCCGGCGAGATCATCGGCCTGCAGATGGGCCTGAACTTCGCAGGTTTCTTCGACCCCATCTCGGCCAGCACGGCCACCGCCACCAGCCGCTTCTTCGGCACCATGGTGGCCTGGCTCTTCATCGTGATGAACGGCCACCTGCTCGTCATCGGCGCGCTGGTGCAGAGCTTCAACGCCTTCCCGGTGGGGCCCGAGCCTTTCGCCTTCCTGCGCCAGATGCAGCCCCAGCAATGGGGCGCCGAGATCTTCAGCACCGGGCTGTGGATCGCCCTGCCCCTGGTGACCATGCTGCTCTTCGTGAACCTGGTGCTGGGCACGATCTCGCGCGTGGCGCCGCAGATCAACATCTTCGCGATCGGCTTCCCCGTCACGCTGGGCGTGGGCCTGCTCGGCCTGCTGGCCACGCTGCCGCTGATGCAGCAGCCCTTCACGCTGGCGCTGGAACGGCTGCTGCGGCACTTCCAGTAGCGGCACCGGTGCAGGCCCCGGCGCGGCCGCGGCGCTTCAGCGCGCCGGGCCCACCTGCAGGCGCCGGCCCTGCAGCAGCACTGCGTGCGGCACGGCGGTGGCCGGCAGGCGTCGGCCATCCAGCCACACACCCGGGCGCTGTCCCGGTTCGATCAGCAGCCGCGTGCCATCGGCACGCGTCAGCCAGGCGCGGCGCACCAGCGTGGCACCGGCCACGTACTCGCCCGAGGCCGGCACCACAGGGTAGAAGCCCAGCGTGGAGAGCACCAGCCAGGCGCTCATCTGCCCGCAGTCGTCGTTGCCGGTGATGCCGTCGGGCCCGCTGCCGTAGAAGCTGCGCGCGATGCGACGGATCAGCGCCGGGCCTTTCTCGGGCGCCGGCGTCCAGGCGTAGAGGTAGGCGATGTGGTGGCTGGGCTCGTTGCCGTGCGCGTACTGGCCGATCAGCGCTTCCTGCCCCAGGTGCTTGTTGGCGCCGGGCGCCTGCACGCTGAAGAAGCGGTCGAGCCAGGCCTCGAAGGCCGCCGGCCCGCCCATCTGCGCCACCAGGCCCGCCGGGTCGTGCAGCGCGGGCGTCAGGGTGTACTGCCAGGCGTTGGCCTCGGTGTAGTCACCCGGGTTGTTCATGGGGCTGGTGGGCACCAGCGGGTCGAAAGGCTCGCGCCAGTGGCCGGCGCTGTCTTTGCCACGCATCATCATCGTCTGCGCATCCCACAGCTGGCGCCAGCCCTGGGCGCGCCGTGCGAAGCGTTCGGCCACCGCGGGCTGGCCTGCCGCCCGCGCCACGCGGGCCACGGCGTCGTCGCCGATGCCGAGTTCCAGCGTCTTGCTCACCGACTCGTTGCCGATCCTGTCCAGCGGGATGAAGCCGAACTGTTCGTAGGCGCTCCAGTCGCGCTGGGCCCACGCGGGCGCGTTCGGCCGCGGCAGCGTGGAGGTCTCCACCATCGCCTGCAGGGCGGCGTTCAGGTCGAAACCGGTGCCCTGCCGGTGGAAGCCCTTGGCCACCGCGTCGGCCATCACCGGCAGCGCCGGGTTGCCGATCATCGTGTGCGTCTCGCGGCCCCAGGCCGTCCACAGCGGCAGGTAGCCCTGTGCGCGGTGGTGCGCCAGCATCGTCTGCACGAAGCCGGGCACACGTTCGGGCACCAGCAGCGTGAAGAGCGGGTGCACGCCGCGGAAGGTGTCCCACAGGCTCAGGGTGCTGTAGTACACGCCGCCGGGAGCGGCCATCACCTGGCCCGTGGGGCCGCGCACACGGCCGTCGGCGTCGGCGATGTCGCTGGGGTGCAGCAGCGTGCGGTAGAGCGCCGAGTAGAAGATCTTCTTGAAGCGCGCATTGGCGTCGATCTCGATGCGCGAGAGCAGCCGCTGCCACTGCGCATCGGCCGCGGCGCGCACGGTGTCGAAAGGCCTGGCCTCGTCGACGGCCAGGTTGCGGCGCGCGCCGTCCACGTCCACCGTGGACAGGGCCACGCGCGCGTGCAGCACGCGGCCGGTACCCAGGTCGAACTCCAGCACGTAGCGGGCGGCGCGCTCGCCTTCGCGTGGCGGCAGCGTCGTCACCTGCGCGATGGGCCGGTCGAAGCGCACGATGAACGAAGCCTCGCGCTCGACCCAGTTCTTCGCGTGCGTGGTGCCGGTGAGCTCGCCCCGCGCGGCGTCCACGCTGGAGGTGGCCTGCGTGACCCGTGGCCCCTCTCCGAAGAGCAGCCCGTGCTGCAGGTCCACCAGCACCTGCACGCTGCCGGCCTGCGTGAAGGTGTAGCGGTGCACGGCCACGCGCTGCGTGGCGGTGAGTTCCACACGCACGCCATGGCCCGGCAGCGTGACACGGTAGACGCCGGGGCGGGCGCTCTCGGTCTTCTTGTCGGGCACGGCCGAGAAGTCGGTGCTCTGCGCATCCCAGCGTGTGCCGGCCGCGGGCATCAGCAGCACGTCGCCGAGTTCCGGGATGCCGGCGCCACTGATGTGCGTGTTGGAGAAGCCCAGCACACGCGGCGCCCGGAACTGGTAGCCGCTGCTGTAGCTCCAGCCGCGGTCGGCGTTGTCGGGGCCGGGCGCCACCATGCCGAAGGGCACCATCGCCGCCGGCGTCACATGCCCCGTGCCGTCGGTGCCGATGAAGGGGTCGACGTGGCGCGTGAGGTCGCCGCGGCCGGCAGCCGCCGCGGACGCAGCGCCGACCAGGATCAGCAGGCAGCCCACCCAGAGGCGGGACCAGTTCGCGCGGCTCATGTCACTGCCGTCCGGCTGGGTGTCACGCTGCCCAGGTTGCGCGTGTGGCGCAGCAGGAACTCCAGGGGCACGTGTACACGCGCTGCCCAGTCGCGTTCGTTGTGGCCAGCGCCTTCGAACACGCGGCTCACCACCTGCGGCGGCGCCAGGCCGCGCTCGCGCAGCAGGGCATCGACCTGGCCCTGCGCGTGCGCGTACTGGGCATCGGTGTCGAGCGTGCCGCGGTCCAGGTACAGACGAAGGGTATCTGCCGGCCTGGGCAGGGCGTCGCGCAGCCAGGCCAGCGCGGCGTCGGAGATGTCGTCGTTGCGCTCCAGCAGACCGATCCAGTGCGTGCTCAACGAGGCCGCTGCGCCGAACACCTGCGGGTAGGACAGCAGCGCGTGGACCGAGATGAGCCCGCCCATGCTCGAACCCATCACCAGCGTGTCGTCCCGGCCGGGCCGGGTGGCGAAACGTGCATCGACCAGGGGCTTGAGTTCCTCGGCCAGGAACTTCAGGTAGGCCTCGGAACGCGATCGCCCCTCCTTCACCAGTTCGCCTGCGAAAGGCCGCATCGTCAGCGGCAGCTTCTCCCAGATGCGTTCGCGCGCGGCGCGTGGCAGGCGGTCCAGCATGGGCTGCGGGAAGTACTCCAGGTGCCGCTGAGTCGGGTGGTTCCAGACCGCCACCACCATCGGCGCCGGGGACCGGTGCTGCACGGCCCAGGTGCTGGCGCTGCGGTCCATGCGCCAGCCCACCTTGGCCATGGAACTGGCGCCGTCGAAGACCGCCTGGCCGTCGTGCATGTACAGCACCGGGTGGCGGGTGCGGCCGTCGTAGCCCTCGGGCAGCCAGACATCGACGTGGCGGGCGTCGACATGGCGCGAAGCCAGCGCGGACAGGCGTTCGATGCGACCGGCCGACAGCCGGGGCAAAGGGTCGCCCTGCAGGCTGCAGGCAGCCAGAGGCCAGGCGGCGCCAACGGCCAGGGCCTGCAGGGCGTGGCGGCGGTTCGGGGGCCCGGAGGCAGGCCAGTGTGTCGGCAGAGGCAGGGGCATCGGCTTGGGCATGGTGGTCAGGGGCGTTCGGCGGGGGCTTGGGGGCGCAGGATTTGCGTGGCACCAGTCTGCGGATGCAAGGCGGTGAGCGCTGCAGGCACTTCATGCCGCTCGACCCAGCGTTCGAGCACGTCCACCCAATCCACCTGCCACGGGCCGGCGCCACCCCCGCAGTGGTTCATGCCGGGCACCAGGAACAGCCGGTAGAAGTCGTCCGGCTCGTTCCCCAGGCGGGCGGCCACGCGCTGCCGGTAATCGATGCTCATCTGCGGCGGGATGGCCCCATCGTTCCAGCCGTGGTAGTGCAGCAGCTTGCCGCCTCGGGCGCGGAACGCGCGCAGGTCGGGATCGGTGGCATCCAGGTCGCGGCTCCAGCGCTGGCGTGCCTTCAGCACGTCCTCATCGCGCAGGTCGCCCAGCTGGAAGGCCGCGTCTTCGCGCACCAGGTAACGGAAGAAGCTCTCGCTGATGCTGGTGGGCGGTGGCGTACCCGGCGCGGCGGCTTCGCCACTGAGCGGGTTGCTGGGCCGGCGCAGCAGCCAGAAGTCCCAGTTTCCGGGCGAAGCCTCGCCGCCCATCGACTGACCCGGTATGCGGGTGCCGCTGGCGTCGGTGACGCCGCCGTACACCTTGCGCACGGTGGCGAGTTGCGCGTCGGTCAGACATGCGTCGGTTTCAGCGCCTGTGCAACGCAGCACTGCGGGATCGAAGCGGCATTGCTGAGGCCGCACGACATAGCTCTGGCCCTCGCCGCAGGCTGCCAAGGCCGCGGCCTGCAGCGCGGGCAGCTTGGCAGGCGGCAGCCCTGCACCGGGCTGAGTGAGTTCGCGTTGCAGCATCGCGCCGCCGATCATCAAACCCAGCCAGTCCATCGCCGGCGCCCCGGCCACGATGCCGTCCCACTCCTTCGGAAAGCGCTGCGCTGCGATCATGGCGTCGCGCCCGCCGTTGGAGCAGCCAACGAAGTACGACTTCCGCGGCGCGCGTGCGTAGGCTGCGGCGATGACGCGTCGCGCGACCTGGCTGGTCTGCTGCACGGCGCGCCAGCCAAAGTCCACCACGCGGGTGGGCTGCTGCCAGGCCCAGCCGTAGTCCAACCCGTCGGGCCACTCGTGCCCGCCGTCTGTCGCTGCGGCCGCGTAGCCGCGCCGCACACCGTCCATCAGCGAGCCTAGCGGCACCGAGCCTGCCGTGCCGCCGTTCCCGGCCTGCATGAATTTGCCGTTCCAGCGCGCACGCTCGGGCAACCAGACCTCAAAACCAATGCGCGAGCCGGGCACCGGCATGGCGACGCCGCGCACGCGGCAGAAGGCCTGCGGCATCGGAACCGGCGAACCGCCGCGCCATACCGCGAGCTTCTCGCCCTGGGCCACGGCCACTGCCAGGTCGATGACAGCCTGCGGCAGGCGCAGCCCGGCCAGGGCGGCGCAGTCGGGAGCCGCGGCGGCAAGCAGCGGCAGCGCCAGCAGCGTGGCGGCGATGGACTTGAGAATCACGATGGCTGTCTCCGCGTTTCGAGAGCCGCGCCGAAGAAGCGCAGCGTGTCTTCGAGGTGCCGGGACCAGTAACCCCAGCCGTGGCTGCCGTCATGCTCGGCGTATTCGTGCGAGATACCGGCGGCCTGCAGGTCGGTGTGCAGCTGGCGGTTGGCGCCGATGAAGGGATCGTCGCGGCCGCAGTCGAAGCGCAGCGCCGGCAACGGCCCGCGCGCACTGCGCAAAGCGTCGATCACGCGGCGGTCGACAGGCTCGGACGACCAGCCGGTGCGCGCCTCTTCGATCAGTCGGTCGAACTGCATGGCCTCGGTGACCGACGAATGCCCGGCCGCCGCCAGGAAACGCTGCGGGTAACGGCCGGCCAGGCGCAGCGCGCCGAAGCCGCCCATGCTCAGCCCGGCAACGAAAAGCGGCGATGCCGCGCTGCACGCGCCGCAGACCTGGCACGCGGCGGCCGGCACTTCGTCGACGATCCAGCGCTCGAAGTCCTGCCCGGCATGGGGCACGTAGCCTGAGCCGTCGCCCCACAGGCCGTCGCTGGGCATGGCCAGCACCATCGGCGGGATGGCGCCCGCGTCGATCAGCCGCTGGGCGGTGAGGTGCGCCCCACCCTTGAAGGCCCAGGCCCAGTGCGAGCCGTACACGCCGTGCAGCAGCAGCACGAGCGGCACGTCTTGCAGCGCGGCGGCCTGTGGCGGCACGAAGAGCAGCAGGTCGGCACGCTGGCCCAGCGCCGCGCTCTTGACGGTGACGAAATGCAGGCCCGCGGGCGCCAGGGCCGGGTCGGAGATCTCGAGGGTGCGGAACATCGGGGTGCGCTCGTGTTGCTGCTCAATCGAAGAGGATCACACCCTTGGCGCTGCGGCCGGCGAGCATGTCGTCCAGCGCCTGGCCGAGTTCGTCCAGGCGGTAGGTGTGCGTGACCAGGCTTTCGAGTTGCAGCGCGCCGCGCGCGGCCCAGTCGAAGAGCCGCGGGAAGTCTCGTTCGGGCAGGCAGCCGCCGTACAGCGGCACGAGGTAGCGCTTGTCCCACCAGAACTGCGGCATCTCCACGCTCACCGGGCCGTGCGCGCCGCTGAGCTGCACCGCATTGCCGCCGTTGCGGCACAGCTTCAGCGGCAGGAAGGCCAGCGCGGCCACGCCCGTGGCCTCGAAGGCGTGGTCGGCACCGCGGCCCTCGGTCAGGGCGCGCACGGCGGCTGCGAGCTGATCGCCCTGCGCGTCTTCAGGTGGCGGTTCCAGCGTGTGCGTGGCGCCGAAGGCCACCGCGCGCTGCAGGGCCGTGGGCCGGCGGTCGATGGCGATGATGCGGCCGGCACCGGCCAGCCGCGCGCCCTGCACCACGCTCAGGCCGACGCCGCCGCAACCCACCACCGCCACCGTATCGCCAGGCTGCACCTGGGCCACGTTGAGGGCCGCGCCCACGCCCGTCATCACCCCGCAGCCCAGGATGCAGGCGTGCCGCGCCGGCAACTGCGCGGGCAGCGCGCTCAGCGCCTCGGCACGCACCACGGTGTACTCGGAGAAGGTGCCCAGCCTGAACGATCGCTCCACCGGCTGCCCACGCCACAGCGTGTGGCCCGGGGCCGGCGCGCTGCTGCCCAGCGTGGCGTCCACACCGTGCGTGCGCTCGCACAGCGAGCCCCGCCCGCGCTGGCACTGCGGGCAACGGCCGCAGGGGATGGCCCAGTTCAACAGCACCGGTGCGCCGGGCTCGAGGTGGGTGACCCCTGGGCCCACGCTTTCCACGACACCCGCGCCCTCGTGCCCCAGCACCAGCGGGCCGGGCCAGTGCAGCGAGGCGTGGTCGGTGTGGCAGAGGCCGGCGGCCGTCAGGCGCACGCGCACTTCGCCGGCCGCGGGCGCGCGCACCACCACCGGCTCGATGGCGAAACCACCCCGCCCGTTACCGAGGGCAGCCAGGCCTTGAAGGTCGCGCACAGCCATGGGCTCGGTGTTCAGCGCGACCAGATCACCGGGTTCTTGCGCGTGGCGATGACCTCGCCTTCGCGCGCCCCGGGGCACCACTGGTCGCGGTCGTTGGCCTGGATGGCGTTGAGCGCGGGCACCAGGCGCATGTCGGCGTCCATGTAGATCACGGTCATCACCGAACGGGGTCGGTCGCTCACGTTCGCTCCGGCCTTGTGGAAGGTCCAGCCCAGGTGGAAGCTCACCTCGCCCAGCTCGAAAGGCCCCACCTCGAAGGGAAAGCCGTGGCGGGCCATGTTCTCGCTGATCTTGGCTTCGCTCTCGTCGCTGATGCCCAGGTCGCGGCCAAAGGCCACGCCCTGGCTGCCGGCGTAGAAGCCCAGCGGACCCATCTCGGCGGGCACGGCCTGCAGCGGGATCCACGCCGTGATGGTGCGGTCGCTGGCCAGCGGCCAGTAGTACTGGTCGGCGTGCGCCGGCGTGATGCCGCCGCCGGGTTCCTTGTAGAGGCTCTGGTCGTGGTACAGCCGCACGCCGCGCACCTGCAGCAGCTCGGCCGCGATGCGCGCCAGCCGCTGCCCCATCACGAAGCGCGCCACCAGCGCGCTCTGCTCCCACAGGTTCATGACCTGCAGGAAGGCGCGGTCGTACGTGCTGCGCTCTTCCAGCGGGCGGCTCTCGGTATTAAGGTCGATGGTGAGCTGCGTGATCTCGCGCCCGAAGTGGGCCAGTGTGGCCGGCGAGAGCACCTGCTGGAGCTTGATGCAGCCGTCGCGGCGGAAGGCTTCGATCTGCGCGGGCTGCAGCGCATAGGGGCTGTCGAGATCGGCCCAGAGCGTGGTGTCGGGGGCGGTGTCGTTCATCGGCGTGGTGGTGCTTGGCATGGCGAGATTCGTGTCAGGCAAATGGAGGAGAAACGGGGTTCAGGCCAGCGGCGCGAACAGCACCGCCCCCGGGGGCAGTTGCAGCTCCGCCCCGTGCAGCGCGGCGCCGCCGTGGGTGAACAAGGGCGCGCCGGCGCCGGGCAGCGGCACCGTCGCGGCGCTGGCGCCCAGGTTGAAGGCCAGCAGCAAGGTGTCGGTGCCGTCCGCGCCGGCGTGTTCGCGGCGCAGCACCAGCACGTCGCCTTCTGCCACCAGCGCCTGCAGGTCGCCCAGGCGCAGCGCCGGGTGCGCGCGCCGCAGCGCCAGCAGGCGCCGCGTGGCATGCAAGGTTGAGGCGGGGTCGGCCTGCTGCCGGTCGACGGCCAGCGGCGCGTGGGCCGGGTCCACCGGCAGCCAGGTGCGCGCCGCGGTGCTGAAGCCGAGCTGCGGCGCATCGGCCCGCCACGGAAATGGCGTCCGGCAGCCATCCCGCCCCGGGTTCAGCGGCCAATTCGCCAGGCCGTAGGGGTCACGGATGTCTTCATAGGCCAGTGAGCTCTGCGGCAGGCCCAGTTCCTCGCCCTGGTACAGAAAGACCGTGCCGCGCAAGGCCATCAGCAGCGCCAGCCAGGTGACGGGCGTGGCGCCGGCCGCGGCCGGCCCGGCATCGGCGCGGCCGCCGAAGGCGAAGGCCCCGGCCGCACCGGCGCCCCAGCGCGAGGCCACGCGCGGCGCGTCGTGGTTCGAGAAAGCCCAGCTCGGCCAGGCCTCGCGGCCCGCGCCTTCGGTCCACGGTGCCAGGTGGCGCAGCACCTGGGCGGCATCGGGCCGCTCGCCCAGAAAGGCGAAGGAGTAGGCCGTGTGCAGCCGCTGCGCACCCTGCGTGTAGGCCACCATCGTGGCCAGCGGCTCGGCACCGCCGATTTCCGCCACCGCCATCGGCGCGCCGTGAGCGTCCATCAAGCGGCGCAGCCGCTCGAAGAAGGCCGGCGCCTCCGGCTGGTCGGCGTTGTGCAGGTGCTGCTGCATCAGCACGGGGGCGTCGCCCCGCCTGCCCTCGGGCATGGGCGGGTTGTCCTGCAGGCCGCGGCTGTGGAAGTAGAGGTTGGCGGTGTCCAGGCGAAAGCCGTCCACGCCGCGTTCCAGCCAGTGTCGGGCGATGTCGAGCACCGCCTCCTGCACTGCGGGGCAGTGGAAGTTCAGGTCGGGCATCTGCGGCAGGAAGTTGTGCAGGTGGTACTGCTGGCGCCGAGGTTCCCAGCGCCAGGCGGGCCCGCCCATCCAGCTTTGCCAGTTGTTGGGCGGGCTGCCGTCGGGCTTGGCATCGGCCCACACGTACCAGTCGGCCTTGGCGTTGCTGCGGCTGGCGCGGCTCTCCTCGAACCAGGGGTGCTCGGCGGCGGTGTGGCTCCACACCTGGTCGATGATCACCTTCAGGCCCAGGCGGTGGGCTTCGGCGAGCAGCGCATCGAAGTCTTGACCGGTGCCGAAGATCGGGTCGACGCCGAGGTGGTCGGCCACGTCGTAACCGAAGTCGCGCATCGGGCTCGTGAAGAAGGGCGAGAGCCAGATGCCGTCCACCCCCAGCGCGGCCACGTAGGGCAGCCTGGCCGTCACGCCGGCGAGGTCGCCAATGCCGTCGCCGTTGGCGTCGGCAAAGCTGCGCGGGTAGATCTGGTAAAGGGTGGCACCGCGCCACCAGTCGCTGCTCATCGGCTGCAATCCTGGGCTGAACCCTGGGCTGAAAACCGTTAGTCTCGCGGGGTTCTCGCGCCTGATCAGCCTGTCCGCGCGTCTGAACTGACGGTTTTCAAACCCTCGGGCCCAGGGCTTGCCCTGAGCCCTGCCCAACCCGGCATGCACGATGCGGATCACCCGCGAAGCCATACCCCAGGCCGAAGAGTCCTTGCGCTGCCTGCACCTGGCACTGCCGTCCTTCGGCGGCAGCCTGCACCGCCACGGCCACTTCGAGCTGACGTGGATCGAGCGCGGGCAGGGGCTGCGCTGGGTGGGAGACAGCGTGGAGCCCTTCTTCGATGGCGACCTCGTGCTCGTGGGCAGCGAGACCCCGCACCTGTGGGCCACCCGGGGCGCGCCATCGCCCCTGGGCTGCGCGGCCACGGTGCTGCAGTTCCCGCCCGACTGGCTGCAGCGCTGCCGGCTGCCCGAACTGCAGGCGCTGGCGCCGCTGCTGGCACAGGCCGCGGCCGGCGTGGAGGTGCAGGGCCGCACGCGCGAGCAGGTGCAGCGCCTGCTCGCGCAGCTGCCCGGGGCCAGCGCCCCGCGCCGCGTGGCGGTGTTCATCGAAGTGCTGAGTTGCCTGCACGAAGGCCGCATCGACTTGCGCGCCCTCTCGGGCTCCATGCCCGCGCCGCCGCCGGCGGAGGCCACGGCCGGGGGCGGCATGCGCCGCATCGACCGCGTGCTGAACTGGGTAGAGGCGAACCTCGGCCAGACGCTGTGCATCGACGATGCGGCGGCCGTGGCCCACGTGAGCCCGGCCGCTTTTGCGCGCTTTTTCAGGCGCGAGGTGGGCAAGTCGTTCACGGCGTACGTCAACGACGCACGCTGCGGCTGGGCGGCACTGCAGCTGGTGCAGGGCCGCGAGCCGGTGGCGCAGGTGGCGCAGGCCTGCGGCTTTCCGACGCTGTCGAACTTCGGCGAGCAGTTCCGGCGGCGCTACGGCGTGCCGCCGCGCGAGTTCCGCGCCAGCGCGGGGCGGCAGGCGGGGCGTCCTGCGGAGCGCCCCGCGCAGCCTCAGAAGGGGTAGTGCCGCTCGGTCGTCTGCACGGTGATCCAGCGCAGCTCGGTGAACTCGTGCACGCCGGCCTTGCCACCGAAGCGGCCCAGGCCCGAGCCCTTCACGCCGCCGAAGGGCATCTGCGCCTCGTCGTGCACCGTGGGGCCGTTGACGTGGCAGATGCCGCTCTCGATGCGGCGCGCCACGTTCATGGCACGCGCGATGTCCTTGCCGAAGACGGCGGCCGAGAGGCCGTACTCGTTGTCGTTGGCGCAGTCCACCGCGGCGTCCACGCCGTCCACGCGCACCACGCACTTCACGGGGCCGAAGGTTTCCTCGTGGTAGATGCGCATCTTGCGCGTCACGTGGTCGAGGATGGTGGCCGGCATCAGCGTGTCGGTCGCCTTGCCGCCGCACACCAGCTTGGCGCCCTTGGCGAGGGCGTCGTCGATCAGCGCGTTGCAGTGCTCCACCGTGCCCATGCCGATGACGCTGCCCAGCACCACGGGCTCGGGCTTGCGCGGGTCGCCCAGCGGCAGGCCCTTGGCCTTCTTCGCGAACTTGGCGACGAAGTCGTCGGCGATCTTGCCGTCGACGATGAAGCGCTCGGTGCTCATGCAGATCTGGCCGCTGTTGGCGAACGCCCCGAAGGCGGCGGCGTTGACGGCAGCATCGAGGTCGGCGTCGTCCAGCACCACCATCGGTGCCTTGCCGCCGAGTTCCAGCACCACGGGCTTGAGGTACTTCGCGCAGGTCATCGCAATCAGCTTGCCCACGCGCGTGCTGCCGGTGAAGTTCACGCGCCGCACGGCGGGGTGGGCCACCATGGCTTCCACCACCTTGCCGGCGTCGGCCGGTGCGTTGGTGATGTAGTTCACCACGCCGGCCGGGAAGCCGGCGTCCTGGAAGGCCTCGACGATGAGCTGGTGCGTGCGCGGGCAGTTTTCGCTGCCCTTGAGCACCACGGTGTTGCCGCAGGCCAGCGGCACGCAGATGGCGCGCACACCCAGGATGATGGGCGCGTTCCAGGGCGCGATGCCCAGCACCACGCCCGCGGGCTGGCGCACGCCCATGGCCAGCGAGCCGGGCACGTCGCTGGGGATGATCTCGCCGGCGATCTGCGTGGTGAGCGCCGCCGCTTCGCGGATCATGCCGGCGGCGAGCATCACGTTGAAGCCGGCCCACATGCCCGTGGCGCCGGTCTCGGCGGGCACGGCCTCGACGAACTTCGGCGTCTTGGCTTCCAGCGCGTCGGCGGCCTTCAGCAGCAGCATGCGGCGCTCGGTGGGGCCGGTCTGGCTCCAGGTCTTGAAGGCCTCTGCGGCGGACTCGACCGCGGCCACGGCATCGGCCTCGCTGGCGGCCGGGGCGCGCGTGGCGATGCTGCCGTCCAGCGGGTTGCGGCGCTCGAAGGTGGCGCCGCCTTCGGCGGACACGGCCAAGCCGTTGATGAGCATGCTGAGGTCGGACATGGGGGTCTCCTTGGCGTTCGTGGAAGTCTTGGATGCGGTGGCGGGCGTGGCGGCCTTGCCGAGGTAGGCCTGGCGGATGACGCTGCTGCGCGCGAGCAGGAAGGCCGGGCCGCTGGCGACCAGCCGGCCGCGCTCCAGCACGTAGCCGCGGTCGGCGATGGCGAGGGCCTTGCGCACGTTCTGCTCGACCATCAGCACCGTGGTGCCGGCATCGGCGATGCGGCGCGCGATGGCGAGCAACTCGTCCACCATGCGCGGCGCCAGGCCCAGGCTGGGCTCGTCCAGCATCAGCAGGCGCGGCGCGCTCATCATCGCGCGGGCCACGGCCACCATCTGCTGTTCACCGCCGCTCATGGTGCCGGCCAGCTGCTGCGCGCGTTCGGCGAGTTTCGGGAAATCCTTGAAGGCCGTGGCCATGCGTGCGGCGCGTTCGGCCGGCTTCACCAGCCAGCCGCCGAGTTCGAGGTTCTCGGCCACCGTCATCTGCGGAAAGAGCTGCCGGCCCTCGGGCACCAGCGCCAGCCCGCGCTGCACGATCTCGCTGGCCTTGGCGTCGGTGGGAATCTCGTCGCCGTTGAGCTTCAGCTTGCCGCCGCGCGGGATGAGCCCCGCGATGGCCTTCAGCAGCGTGGTCTTGCCCGCGCCGTTGGGGCCGAGGATGACGGTGACGCCCGGCCGGGCTTCCAGCGCCAGATCACGCAGCACGAGGAAAGGGCCGTAGCCCGCCGACAAGCCTTCGATCTTCAGGTGCGCCAGCGGCCGGTCGAGCGCGAGTTCGATGTCGTTTTTCATGCGGGCTCCACCATCTCATCGCCGAGATAGGCCTCGATCACTTCCGCGTTGCGCACCACCTCGGCCGGCGTGCCGTCGGCGATCTTGCGGCCCTGGTGCAGCACGATCACGCGCTCCACGTAGCGCAGCAGCGTGGTCACGGCGTGTTCGATCCAGATCACGGTGAGGTCGAGTTCGTCGCGCAGGCGGCGGATGAGCTGGGCCATCGCGTCCACCTCGCTTTCGGTCAGGCCCGCGGCCACCTCGTCCAGCAGCAGCAGCTTGGGCCGCGTGGCCAGCGCCATGCCGATTTCCAGCAGCCGCTGCTGGCTGGGCGTGATGGCCGCGGCCGGCAAATCGGCCTGGGCCTGCAGGCCTATGAGGTTGAGGATGCTGGCTTCGTCTTTCAGCAGCCAGGAAGCCGTGCGGTGGCGGCCGGCGAACTGCAGGCCGAAATCGATGTTCGCGGCCACGCTGAGTTCGGCAAACACCCGCGGCGTCTGGAATGTGCGCGCCACGCCGTGCTGGGCGTAGCGGTGCGGCTTGGCGCCCGTGAGGCGCTGGCCGCCGGCGTAGAGCTCGCCACCGGTGGGCTCCACCACGCCCGAGAGCGCGTTGAAGAAGGTCGTCTTGCCCGCGCCGTTGGGGCCGATGATGCCCACCAGTTCACCGGGCGCAAAAGCAGCACTTACCTGGTCGACGGCGACCAGGCCGCCGAAACGCACCGAGACCTCGCGCGCTTCCAGCAAGGGGTGGCCGTTCATCGTGCGGCCTCCTGCTTCTTGGTGCTGAACAGGTCGCGCCAGGCCTGGCGGATGTCGTCACGCCAGCCCGTGAAGGTGGCCCAGCGCAGCGAGGCCAGCCCGCCCGGCAGGTAGAGCACGCACAGGATGAGCAGCAGGCCCAACGACATCATGTAGACCTGCGGCGCCCGCAGCCGAAGGGTCTCGGCCAGCAGGCTGAACACCACCGCGGCGATCAGCGGGCCCCAGAGCGTGGCGGCGCCGCCGATCAGCGCGATGAGCACGGTCTGGAAGCCGATGAAGGGGTTGAAGACGGTACCCGGGTCGATGTAGGTCCAGCGCACGCTCATCGCCGCGCCCACCGCACCCGCGAAGGCGGCTGTCATCGCAAAACCGGCGATCTTGATGAGCCGCGTGTTCACGCCGAGCGTCTGCGCACGCTGCTCGTCCGCGCCGATGCCCGCCATGGCCAGGCCGAAGCGGTTGCGGCGCACCACGATGCTCGTCAGGATGGCCAGCACCGCCAGGCCCAGCACCGTGAGGTAGATGGTGTCGCGCTCGGGCACCACCACCAGCACGCGGCCCACGGTGCCGGTGACCTGCTTCTCCCAGTAGGTGATGGCGTGGCGGATGAGCTCCGTCATGCCGAAGGTCAGCACCGCGAAATAGGTGCCGCGCAGGTGCAGCACGGCCGCGCCCATCACCACCGCCACCAGCGCCGCGATGCCGGCGCCCAGGGCGATGGCGCCCCACCAACCCGTCTGCTCCATCCAGATGGCGCTGGCGTAGGCGCCGATGCCGAAGAAGGCCGCGGTGGCCAGGCTGAGGTAGCGCGTGGTGCCGCAGAAGAGGCTCCAGCTGCTGGCCAGCGCCGCATACATCAGGCAGGTGAGCGCCATGGAGACCATGAACTCGCTGCCGTAGTAGGGCACGCTCAGCGCCCAGCCGGCCAGCGCGAACAGCACCAGCAGGTCGCGCCGGGTCTGCGGCCCGATCTCGAAGGACTTCATCTCGAACTTCATGGCGACAGCCTTACTTGCGGGTGAAGAGGCCGTTGGGCCGCCACAGCAGCACGGCGATGAAGATGCCGTAGCTCAGCAGCGACTTGAGGGAGGGGTTGGTGAAGTGCATGCCCACGGCCTCGATCACGCCCAAAGCGAGGCCGCCCACCAGCGCCCCGGCCATGCTGCCGAAGCCGCCCAGCGTGATGACGATGAGCGCCGTGACGGTGTAGGGCTCGCCCATGCTGGGGCTGATGGTGTAAGTCATGCTCAGCAGGCAGCCGGCCACGCCCGAGAGGCCCATGCCGATGCCGAACATCAACGGGTGCAGCCGCGCGGTGTCGATGCCCACCAGCTGCGCGCCGGTGGGGCTTTGCATCAGCGCGCGCACGCCTTTGCCGTAGAGCGTTTTCTTCAGCACGATGATCAAAGCCGCGCTGAAGGCCAGGGCCAGCGCCAGCAGCAGCAGCTTGTTGGCGCTGAACTGCGCACCGCCGATGGCCACCGGGTCGGCCATGAAGTCGTAGCCGCGCAGGTCACCGCCCCACACGAGTTGCGCGAAGTTCTGCACCAGGAACATCAGGCCGAAACTCACCATCAGGCCGCGCGCCTCGAAGACATCGAGGTTGGGGCTGGTGCGCGTCAAGCGCCGGAAGGTGAGCCGGTGCACGGCAATGCCCAGCGCCATCAGCAGCGCGAAGGAGATCGGCACCATCAGCAGCGGCGAGATGCCGAGGGTGACGTGCGCCGTCCACGTGAGGAAGGCGCCCACCATCAGGAACTCGCCGTGCGCGATGTTCAGCACGCGCATCAGGCCGTACTGCAGATTCAGGCCCAGGGCGACGAGCGCGTAGACACCGCCGGTAATCAGACCGGAGGCGATGAGTTCTAGCCAGGAGCCGAAGGACATGGTTGCTGCTTGAGATGGTCTTGGTGAGCGTGTCGGCTTGCCGTTGTGTTGCCTTGCGGGCCACGGGCGCGGGGTGGCCCCTTGCGCTCATGTCCCCCGGGCCGGGCTGCGCCCGACCCTCCTCCTTTACTTCGCTCCAGGGGCCACCCCGCACCCGCGGCCAGCTGCAGCGCAGGTGCGTGACGGTGGCGCACCACCCTGTCAGCGGCTCGGGTGGGTGGGGTGCCCTGCGGAGCGAAGTAAAGGGGGAGCCCTGGGCCGCAGGCCCGGGGCGGAGGACATGAGCGCAGCAGGGCACCCCGCACGCCCGAGCCTGCACACCAGCAGGCCCGCGTGCCCGGCAGTCCTTACACCCAGTTCGGCTTGACGGGAACCAAAGGCGCCGTCGCATTCGCCTTCGGCCACACCACCTCGAACTCACCCTTCTGCCACTGCCCCACCGTTCCCGGCGTGCCTACGTTCTCGCTGCCCGCGAACTTGATCTTGCCGATGATGGTGTTGTGCTCGGTACCGGCCACGTAGTCGCGGATGGCCTTCTTGTCCAGGCCCGCCTTGGCCACCGCCGCGGTGAGGATCTCCAGCCCTGCCCAGGTGGCGCCGCTGGCCCAGCGGTCGGGTTCCTTCGCGGCGCCGAACTTCTTCACGTGGGCGTCGAAGTAGGCCTTGGCCGCAGGGCTGGTCTTGCTGTTCCAGCTGCCCATACCCAGCACGCCCTCGGCACCGGCCTGCATCACGTTGCGATAGAGCTGGAAAGCCGTGCCCACAGACGCATAGAAGAACTTCGGGTTGAAGCCGATCTCCTTGCTCTGGCGGCTGGCGAGGATGGTGTCGGGCGGGTAGGTCAGGCCGACGAAGGCGTCGGGCGCCTTGTCCTTGATGCTGCGCAGCACCGGGCTGAGGTCCTTCACGCCCAGCGGGTAGCTCTTGTCCTCGACTATGCGGATGCCGCTGCCGCCCAGGGCCACCTTCAGCGCGGCGTAGTTCTCCAGGCCGAAAAGGTCGTCCACGTAGATGGTGGCCACGGTCTTCACGCCGTTGGCCTTCAGCATGTCCACCAGCGCGTCCATCATCGGCTTGGGCTGCTGCAGCAACAGGAAGAAGTACGGCAGCTTCATCTCGGCCAGCCGGCGGCTCAGCGCCGTGGGCGCCAGGAAGGGGTAGCCGAAGCGGTTGGCCAGCGGTGCCACGGCGAAGTTCGCGTTGCTGCCCCAGGGCGGCAGGATGAGGTCGACCTTGTCGCTGCCCATGAGCTTTTCATAGGTGCGCACGCAGGTTTCGATGTTGCTCTGGTCGTCGCTGCTGATGAGCTCGATGGGGCGCTTGGTGCCCTTCACGTTCAGGCCGCCTGCGGCGTTCTGCTGCTCGGCCCAGAGCAGGTAGTTCGGCTCCTGGCTCACCTGGGCGCCCGTGGTCCACGGACCGGTGCGCGCGATGGCGTAGCCCACGCGCACCGGCGCGGCCTGGGCGCGGGCCAGCGAGGGCAGGGCCAGGGCGGCCGGGGCAGCAGCCACGGCGGCGGCGGCTTGAACCAGCGTGCGGCGCTTCAGGCCAGGGATGTCTGCGCGGTCGGTCATGGCTTGTCTCCTGCAACGGGTGAACGGGGCGGCTCTGTGGGCCTGGCGGCGGCCAGCCCGGCCGGTGCGGCATTGTGGGCAGCCGGCCCGGGCGCCGCTTGTCCGCGCGTGCAGCGGCACTTGCTCATCTGTGCAGCCGCCCTGGGACTTTCCCGGAGCCCCCGCCCCCACACCTGCCACGGCCGGCCCGATTGACTGACACTCCCGCGCCATGCCGCTGCGCCCTGACCTCACCACCGAAACCGACGCCGTCGCGCCGGCCGAGCGCAGCGGTTTCTGGGCCGATTGCATCGCACGCGTCTTCCATGGCCTGAAGAGCGATGTGTATGGCGATGCCGACTTCGACGGCCGCATGAGCACCCTGCACGCCGGCGACGTGGTGCTCACGCGCCTGGAAGCCAACCGCCACCGCGTGATGCGCAACGCCACGCTGGCGCGCCAGAACGAGGCCGCCTACCTGAAGATCGTGGCGCCCTACGTGGGCTGTGCCGGCGTGGAGCAGAAAGGCCGCGAGGCCTGGGTCACGCCCGACCAGTGGAGCGTGTACGACACCACCGACACCTACGCCGTGGCCAACCCGGTGCGCGTGGAACACCTCATCGTGATGATCCCCAAGCAGCGCCTGGTGGAGCGCGGCCTGGCCATCGACCCGCTGATGGCCCGCCGCCTGGGCGGCAGCGGCGGCGTCTCGCGCATGGCGCTGGAAACCATGCGCTCGGCCTGGCGCGAACTGCCGACGATGAGCGATGCCGCCGCGGCCGGCGTTGGCGACGCCATCACGCAGTTCGTGCACCTGTCGATGCTGGAACTGGCCGGCCACACCACCGCCGTCACGCAGCGCGAGGCGCTGCGCGAGCGCATCAAGCAGCACGTGGCCGAGCGCCTGGGCGACCCGGCACTCAGCGTCGACGGCCTGGCCCTGGCACTGAACTGCAGCCGCCGCCAGCTCTACAACGCCTTCTCCGAAGAGCCCGACGGCGTGGCCGGCTACATCCTGCGCCGCCGCATCGAGGCCTGCCGCGCGGCGCTGAGCGACCGCGCGCAGGAGCGCCGCAGCATCACCGACATCGCGCTGGCCTACGGCTTCCAGAGCATGGCCCACTTCAGCCGCGTCTTCCGCGCCCACCTGGGCGTGCCACCCAGCGATTACCGGCGGGCCATCCAAGCCGGTTGAACCCGAAAGGCGGCCTATCAAGTTTCCCGCCGCGGAACCGGCTTTGCCGGGCCGCTGGCGGACGGCCCCCTCGGGGGGTAGCGAGCGCCAGCGAGCTTGGGGGCACCAATCAGTCAGCAGTGATTCTTCGTTCCTTCACGATCACGGCGTAGCGGTCCAGATCGGCCTTGATCACCGCCCCGAACTGCGCCGGGCTCATGGGCGTGGGCGCAGCGCCCAGCGCCTCGATGGCCTTGGCGACGGCGGGCATCTGCAGCGCCTTGTTGATCTCGGCGTTCACGCGGTCGACGATGGGTTGCGGCGTCCCGGCCGGCGCCCAGAAGCCGTGCGTGGTGCCGGTGTCGAAGCCCTTCAATCCCAGTTCGGCCAGCGTGGGCGTCTGCGGGTACAGCGGCGAGCGTTGCGCGCTGCCCATGGCCAGCAGGCGCAGCTTGCCGCTCTTGATGTGCTGGAAGGCGATGCCGGGGTCGAAGGTGTAGTCGATCTGCCCGCCCAGCAGGTCTTGCAGCACCTGGCCCGAACCGCGGTAGGGGATGTGCACGCTGAAGAAGCCGGCTTGCGACTTCAGCATCTCGCCGGCGATGTGCGGGCTGGTGCCGTTGCCCGGCGAACCGTAGGTCAGCTTGCCCGGGTTGGCCTTGACGAACTTGACGAAGTCGGCGTAGTTCGTGAAAGGCAGGTCGGCGCGGGCCACCAGGAAAAGCTCCAGCCGTGCGCCCGCAGCCACGGGCACGAGGTCCTTCTTCGGGTCGAAAGGCATCTTGGGCGTGATCAGCGGCACGATGGACATCGCGCTGCCCGAGGACAGCAGGAAGGTGTAGCCATCCGGCGCGGCCTTGGCCACCGCGTCGGCGCCCACGATGCCGCCTGCACCGGCGCGGTTCTCCACCACCACGGGCACGCCCAGTGCCGCTGAGAGCGGCGTGGCCACCGCACGCGCCACCGTGTCGGGCGAACCGCCGGCGGGGAAGTTCACGACCAGCTTGATCGGCTTGTTGGGCCAGGGGCCCGCGCCCTGGGCCGAGGCCGTGAGCGGCAGGCCCAGGGCCGAGGTGGCCAGCAGCGTGGCCGCGGCCTTCAGGAAGTGTTGTCGTTGCATCGTCTTGTCTCCAGTCTTGGGTTCGAGAAAGAAAGAGGAATCCAGATGCGATGGCGGGGCCTCAGGCCACCTCCACCTCCAGCAGCACCGCGCGGGGGCCTGCCAGGGCAGCCGACAGCGCCGGCTGCAGTTCTTCGGCGCGCGCCACGCGCACACCCGCGCAGCCGTGGCCCTGCGCCAGCGCCACGAAATCGAGCTCGGGCAGATCGCAACCCTGCAGCGGCGCGCCGGGTGCAAAGCCGAAGGTCGGCGCGAACTCCTGCAGCGCGGCGTAGCGCCGGTTCTTGAGGATCACGAAGGTGATGGGCAACTGCAGTTGCACCGCGCTCCACAGCGCCTGGATGCAGTACATGGCCGAACCATCGCCGATGAGCGCAATCACGCGCCGGCCCGTGCCGCGCTGCTGCTCGGCCAGCGCCACGCCCACGGCCGCGGGCAGGCTGTGGCCCAGGCCGCCGCTGCACATCGTGTAGAAGGTTTCGGGCTCGAGGATGGGCAGGTGCTGGTGCATCACCGGCCGTGCGCTGGGCGCTTCTTCCACCACGATGCTGTCGCGCGGGCGCAGGGCGGCCAGGGTCTGCAGCACCCAGGCCACGCCCAGGCGCTCACCCTCGCGCGGCGGCTCGGCGCGCGGCACCGGCGCGCGTGGCGCAGGCTGTTCACGCGCCAGCACGGCCGCGGGCACCGGCCGCGCCAGCAGGTCTTGCAGGCCGCTGCGCACGCTGGCCACCACCGCGGTGCCGGTGGGCGCCCAGGCGGCCGTCTGCGGGTCTTCGGTCAGCTGCAGCAGCGTGGCGCCCTCGGGCAGGTGCGGGCCGAAGCCTTCCACGTGGTAGGTGAAAGCCGCCGCGCCCACGGCGAACACCACATCGTGCCCGGCCAGGCGCTGCACGATGCGCTCGCGCATCGCCGGCAGGAAGCCGGCAAACAGCGGGTGGTCTTCCGGAAAGCCGCAGCGCCCCGACATCGGCGCCACGAACACGCGCGCCCGGTGGCGCTCGGCCAGGGCCACGGCCTCGTGCCACGCGCCGTCGCGGTCGACCGCAGCGCCGATGACGAAGGCCGGGCGCTGCGCCGCGTCCAGCGCCTCGCCGAGATGCGCCAGCAGTGCGGGCTGGGCACGCAGTTCCGTGCTCACTGCGCGCGGGGCTACTGGCTGAGTTGGCACCGCCCAATCGTCGGCCGGTATGGACACCAGCACCGGCCCGCGCGGCGGCAGCATGGCGATGTAGTAGGCCCGGGCGATGGCCAGCGGCACGTCTTCGGCGCGCGCCGGCTCCACGCTCCACTTCACGTAGGGCTTGGGCAGTTCGGCGGCCTGCGCCGAATGCAGGAAGGGGTCGAAGGGCAGGATGCTGCGCGCCTGCTGGCCGGCCGTGATGACCATGGGCGTGCGGTTCTTGAAGGCCGTGAAGATGTTGCCCATGGCGTGGCCCACGCCCGCGGCCGAGTGCAGGTTCACGAAACTCGCGTTGCGCGTGGCCTGCGCGAAGCCGTCGGCCATGCCCACCACCACGCCTTCCTGCAAACCCAGCACGTAGTGGAAGTCGGGCGGGAAATCGAGGAACAGAGGCAGTTCGGTCGAACCCGGGTTGCCGAAGATGTGGCGGATGCCGAACCCGCGCAGCAGCGCAAGCACGGCTTCGCGCACGGTGACGGTGGTGCTGGGGTTCGAGGGCAAAAGGTGCTCCGGGGTCTTGGGCGGCGCCGCAGTATCGCCAGCCGCCCCAACGCCGTACTCAGGGGAAGCCTTCAGCGCGACCGCCCCCAAGATGGTTAAGATGCCGAACCATTTCCACGCCGCCGGGACACAGCGCATGAAGGCCGACGATCTCATCGCCATCGACATCCACACGCACGCCGAGGTGTCTTGCTGGAACCCCTTCGACAACTACGGCGAAGAGTACGACCGCGCCGCCGACAAGTACTTCGGCAGCAACCGCCGGCCCACCATCGCCGAGACGGTGGCCTACTACCGCGAGCGCAAGATCGGCCTGGTGATGTTCACGGTGGACAGCGAGAGCCAGCTCGGCCGCCGCCGCATCCCCAACGAAGAGATCGCCGAGGCCGCGCAGGCCAACAGCGACATGATGATCGCCTTCGGCAGCATCGACCCGCACAAAGGCAAGATGGGTGCGCGCGAGGCGCGCCGCCTGATCGCCGAGCATGGCATCAAGGGCTTCAAGTTCCACCCCACGGTGCAGGGCTTCCTGCCCTACGACAAGATGGCCTGGCCGCTGTACGAGGTGATTGCCGAGCACAAGCTGCCGGCCATCTTCCACAGCGGGCATTCGGGCATCGGCAGCGGCATGCGCTGCGGCGGCGGCCTGCGGCTGCAGAACAGCAACCCCATGCTGCTGGAAGACGTGGCCATCGACTTCCCCGACATGCAGATCGTCATCGCCCACCCCAGCTGGCCCTGGCAGGACGAGGCGCTGAGCCTGGCGCTGCACAAGCCCAACGTGTGGATCGACCTGAGCGGTTGGAGCCCGAAGTACTTTCCGCCCCAGCTCGTGCAGTACGCCAACACGCTGCTGAAGGACCGCATGCTCTTCGGCAGCGACTACCCCCTCATCACGCCCGAGCGCTGGATGAAGGATTTCGACGAAGCCGGCTTCAAGGACAAGGTCAAGCCGCTGATCCTGAAAGACAACGCGCGCCGCTTGCTGGGGGTCTGACACACTCGGGCCATGGCCCGACACCTCGCCCTCACCACGCTGCTGCTGCCCGCGCACGAAGAGGCTTACGACGAAGCCATCGCCTGGTTCACGCAGGCGCTGCGCTTCGAGCTGCTGCAAGACACGCCGCTGGCCCCGGGCAAACGCTGGGTGGTGGTGGCGCCCTCTCGCGAAGGCGGGGGCCGCTTGCTGCTGGCCCGCGCCAACACGCCCGAACAGCAAGCGCTGGTGGGCCGCCAGATGGGCGGCCGGGTGGGCTTCTTCCTGCACACCGATGATTTCGCGGCCGAGCTGGCGCACTTCGCCCAGCACGGCGTGTGCCTGCGCGAAGCGCCACGCCAAGAGGCCTACGGCCGCGTGGTGGTCTTCGAAGACCGCTGGGGCAACCCCTGGGACCTGATCGAGCCGGCTTCCCCGGCGCTGGCCCCATGAGGCTGCTGCTGGCCGGCGCCACCGGGCTCATCGGCCAAGCCGTGATGGCGCAGTGGGCAGCCGCGGTGCCCGGGGGCACGCTGCACGCGCTGGTGCGCCGGCCGCTGGCGGCACCGCCCGCCGGCGTGCAGCCGCTGGTGGTGGACTTCAGCGCCCTGCCCGCCCTGCCCGCGGCCGATGCCGCGCTCTGCGCGCTGGGCACGACGATCAAGACCGCGGGCTCGCAGGCCGCCTTCCGCGCGGTGGATTTCGACGCCGTGCTGGCCTTCGCGCGCGCCGCGCAGGCCAGCGGCGTGCGGCGCTTCGCGGTGGTGTCGGCGCTGGGCGCCAGCGCCCGCAGCGGCGGCTTCTACAACCGCGTGAAGGGCGAGATGGAAGCCGCCGTCACGGCCCTGGGCTTCGAGACGCTGCTGATCGCGCGCCCCTCTCTGCTCACCGGTGATCGCAGCGCCTTGGGCCAGCCGCCGCGCCGCGCCGAAGCGCTGGCGCAGACGCTGATGGCACCACTGGGAAGCCTGCTGCCCGCGGCCTGGCGGCCCATCGCCGGCGAGACCGTGGCCCGCGCGCTGCTGCACGCACTGCACACCGCCCCGGCCGGCGTGCAGGTGCTGGACAACGGCCGCCTGCATCACGCAGGGTCTCAGGAGGGCAAGCGCCCATGAAGCTGCATTTTCTCGGCGCCGCCGACGGCGTCACCGGCTCGCGCCACCTGGTGGAAACTGGCGACCGCCGCATCCTGCTGGACTGCGGCCTCTTCCAGGGTTTCAAGCTGCACCGCGAACGCAACTGGGTGATGCCGCCGCAGTTGCCGGGTGTGGACGCCGTGGTGCTGAGCCATGCCCACCTCGACCACAGCGGCTGGCTGCCGGCCTTGGTGAAACACGGCTTCCGCGGCCCGGTCTACGCCAGCCCCGCAACCTGCGAGCTGCTGAAGGTGCTGCTGCTCGACAGCGCCCACCTGCAGGAAGAAGACGCGCGCCGCGCCAACCGCCACGGCTACAGCCGCCACGAGAAAGCGCTGCCGCTCTACACCCGCGCCGATGCGCAGCGCGCGTTGGCGCAGCTGGTGCCGCTGCCGCCTGGGCGTGCGCTGAAGATCGGCAGCGCCAGCGTGCGCCTCACGCCCGTGGGGCACCTGCTCGGCGCCTGCGCCGTGAACGTGGACGACGGCCACACGGTGCTGGGTTTCTCGGGCGACGTGGGCCGCGCCACCGACCTGCTGATGCCGCCGCCGCAGCCGCCGCAGCAGGCCGACGTGCTGCTGGTCGAATCGACCTACGGCAACCGCGTGCACCCGCCCGAAGACAGCCCGCTGCGCCTGGGCGAGATCGTCACGCGCACCGTGCAGCGCGGCGGCACGGTGCTGATCCCCAGCTTCGCGGTGGGCCGCGCGCAGGCGCTGCTGCTGGTGCTGCAGCGGCTCAAGCGCAGCGGCGCGATACCGCCGCAACTGCCCATCTTCCTCGACAGCCCCATGGCCATCGAGGCGACCGCGCTGTACCGCCGTTTCGGCCCCCTGCTGCGCCTGAGCCGGCGCGAGGTGCAGTCGCTGTGCGACGGCGTGCGCACGGTGACGACGGCCCAGCAGTCGATGCGGCTGGCCGGCGCGCGCTACCCGGCGGTGATCATCGCCTCCAGCGGCATGGCCACGGGCGGGCGCGTGCTGCACCACCTGAAGGCCCTGGCGCCCGACGCACGCCACAGCATCGTGCTGGCCGGCCACCAGGCCGGCGGCACACGCGGCGCCAAGCTGGTGGCCGGCGAGCGTGAACTGAAGATCCACGGCGAGCTCGTGCCCGTGCGCGCCGAGGTGCAGCAGCTCGAAGGGTTCTCCGGCCATGCCGACCGCGCCGAGCTGCTGGCCTGGTTGCAGCAGATGCCGCGCCCGCCCCGCCAGACCTGGGTGGTGCACGGCGAGCCCGAGGCCGCCGACAGCCTGCGCTTCACCGTGCAAGAGCAACTGGGCTGGCGCGCCGAGGTGCCCGAGCTGGGCGCCTGCGTGGCGCTGTGAGGCGCAGCCCCGGCCGGGCGCCATGAACAGCACCGAGCTTGCGGCGGTGGCTGGCAGCACGGCCGGCACCGCCACCGGCCTGGCGGCGGCGCTGGGCGCCGGCCTGCTGATCGGGCTGGAGCGTGAACGGCGCAAGGGCCGCGGCGCCGCACGCGCGGCCGCCGGCATCCGCAGTTTCACGCTGGCCGCGGTGGGCGGCGGCATCGCCATGGCGTTGGGCCAGCCGCTGCTGGTGGCGCTGGGGGGCTTGCTGGTGGTGCTGCTCTCGGCCGTGGCCTACTGGAAGAGCCGAGAGGCCCCGCCCGGCCAGCCCGCGCCCGACCCCGGCCTCACCACCGAGCTGGCGCTCTTCATCACCTACCTGGTGGGCGTGCTGGGGGTGCAGCAGCCGGCCCTGGGCGCCGGAGCGGCGGTGGTGGTGGCCGCGCTGCTGGCGGCACGCGAGAAGCTGCACCGCTTCGCCACCGAGCTGCTGAGCCAGGCCGAACTGCACGACGCGCTGCTGCTCGCCGCGCTGGCCCTGGTGCTGCTGCCGCTGGTGCCGGCCGCGCCCTTGCCCTGGCTGGGCGGCGTGGCGCCACGCACGCTGATGCTGACGGTGGTGCTCATCCTCGCGCTGCAGGCCGCCGGCCACGTGGCCTGGCGGCTGCTGGGGCCGCGCGCGGGGCTGGCCTTGTCGGGGCTGTTCTCGGGTTTCGTCTCCAGCACGGCCACCATCGCCTCGATGGGCGCCCGCGCGCGCACCGAGCCGGCGCAGGCCCGCGCCTGCCTGGCCGGGGCCTTGTTCAGCACGGCCGCCACCTGGGTGCAGGTGGCGCTGCTGTGCACGGCGCTGGCCCCGGCCGCGCTGGCCACGGTGGCGCCCAGCGCCGCGGCAGGCGTGCTGCTGGCCGCTGGCACGGCGGCCTGGGCCGCCTGGGCCGGCGGCGCCTTGCCGCAGGCGGCCGCCGCCAGCAGCGCCAACGAGCACGGCCCCTTGCGCCTGCGCGAGGCGCTGGCCGTGGCCGCGCTGCTCGGCGCCGTGGCCGTGGGCGTGGCCTGGGCGCAGCGCCAGTTCGGCAACACCGGGCTGCTGCTGGGCACCGCGCTGGCGGCGCTGGCCGATGCACACGCCCCCGTGGCCGCTGCCGCAGCACGCCACGGCAGCGGCGCGGTGGACGCCGCCGCCCTGCAGCAGGTGGCGCTGGTGGCGGTGGGCATGAACGCCCTGACCCGCACGCTCACGGCCTTCGTGGCCGGCGGGCGTCGCTACGGGCTGGGGGTCGGGGCCTCGCTCGCGCTGTCCACCGGCGCAGCGCTGGCCGTGGCGTTGATCACGCGCTGATCAGGCCTTCAGACGAACACGCCCTCGCGCAGCCACTTGGTGGCGACCCACTTCTCGCCGGCCGTGACCGGCGCGCCACCGTGCAGCGTCTTGGTGCTGACGTGCGGCCGGTCGTAGCTGAAGAAGACGGCGTTGCCGCGCACCGGGGCCACTTCCAGCCCCACGTCGGGGAAGGTGGTGGCGCCGCCGCCCTCGGGCGTGTTGAGGTAGACCACCAGCGTGCCCACACGCTGACCGCCGCGCTCCAGGATGCGCGGCGTGCCCGAGTGCACCGGGTCGAAGTAGTCGTGGTGCGGCTTGTACTCGGCGCCCGGGCGGTAGCGCAGCACCTGCAGGCCTTCGCCGTGGTCCAGCGGCCAGTGCAGCAGCTCGGCGATGCGCTTCTCCACGCGGTCGATCAGGGGCGTTTCACCGCGCTCGAAGAACATGCCGTCGCTGGTGCGTGAATCGTTGACCTCGCTGCCGCCGGTTTCGTTCTGCACCGTCTCCGAACGCAGCAGGCGCGGCTTGGCCTGCGACATCAAGGTCTCGCACTCGGCATCGGTCAGCAGGCCGCCGAAGACCACCACGCGCGGGTGCTTCATCGTCGTCAGCACGCGCACGCGGTGGCCGTCCTTCAGGCTCAGCACCGTGCGGCCTTCCAGGCGCGGCTCGGGCAAGGGCTTCCCGGGCTGCACCGGCAGCAGCGGGTCGGGCGGGCGCGGGTGCAGCTCGTCCAGGCGCTGGCGCAGCGTGATCTCCATGGCCTCGATGGCCACGTCTTCGTCCCAGCCGCTGGCCTTCATGGCCGCCAGCACGTCGTCGGGGCGGCAGCCGGCTTCGGCCTGCGCCACGATCCACTGGCGCAGCTCGGGGGTGATGGTCTGGGGGGCGGTGCTCGACATCCGGCTATTTTTGCTCAGGCCCGGCGCTGCCTGAAGGGGCACGGGCTCAGGCGCTGCGGCGGAACACCAGCCGGTCGGCAGAGGACGCAGCCTTGTCGAAAGCGTAGCCCTCGGCGTCGAAGGCCTGCAGCGCCTTCACGCTGCGCACGCGCTGCTCGATGGCGTAACGCGCCATCAGGCCGCGCGCCTTCTTCGCGAAGAAGCTGATGATGCGCGGCTCACCGTCGCGCACCTCTTCGAACACGCACTCCACCACACGCGCGCGCAGCGCCGGGCGCAGGGCCGCGCGCGCGTACTCCTGCGAGGCCAGGTTCACGACGACCGGCTTGTCTTCATCGGCCTGCAGCGCGTTGAGGTGCTCGGCCACGGTGTCGCCCCAATACCCATAGAGGTCTTTCGCGACGGCGGTCTTCAGCGCCGTGCCCATCTCCAGCCGGTAGGGCTGCAGCAGGTCCAGCGGGCGCAGCGCGCCGTACAGGCCCGAGAGGATGACCAGGTGCTGCTGCGCCCAGGTGAGGTCGGCCGTGCCCAAGGTGCCGGCCTGCAGCCCGTCGTACACGTCACCGGCAAAGGCCAGCACCGCGGGCTTGCTGTTGGCCGGCGTGGCCTGCGGCTGCCAGGCGGCGTAGCGCTCCACGTTCAGCGCGGCGAGCTTGTCCGAGAGGTCCATCAGCGCCGCCACCTGCGTGGCACTCTGGCCGCGCAGCACCTCGATCAGCCCCGCGGCCTGCGCGGTGAAAAGCGGCTCGGTGGCGCGGCGGCGCAGCGGTGCGGGCACCGGGGTGTCGTAGTCCAGGGTCTTGGCGGGGGAGAGCAGGAAGAGCATGGAAGCAGGCCGTGCACCCGGCGGCGCGGGCGGGAGAGGGAGAGTTCAGCGCGCGTCGTCGTCAGGCGTCAGGCGCAGCGGCCGCCGCACCCATCGCCGCGCGCCAGGTGCGCTGCGGGATGTGGCTGCGCAGGCGGTGCAGCGCGCAGTCGATCAGCGCGGGGTGCAGCACGTGGCCCACGCCCTGGGCGATGTCGAGCGTGGCGTCGCCGTCCAGCTTTGCCAGATGCCCCAGCGCCTGGCGCGAGCCTTCGGCGGGGATGGCCTCGTCGTCGGCGCCGTGGAAGAGGTGCAGCGTGGTGAGCCGCGGTGCGGCCGCGGGCACGCGCGTGAGGCAGCCGCAGAAGGCCAGCACGCGGCCGGCGAGGCCGTCGTGCCGCATCGCCAGCGCCAGCGCCAGCACCGCGCCCTGCGAGAAGCCGCCCAGCGCCGTGGCTTCGGGCGAGACGCCCAGGCGCTGCTGCTGCGCGCGCACCCAATCGTGCAGGCCGGGCAGGGCTGCGTCCACGCGCTGCGGCCAGTTCTCGGGCGTGAGGCCGGCCACCGCGTACCACTGGCGCGCGGTGGCGGTGCCGGGGCTGCCATCGGCCGCCTCATGCGGCAACGGGGCATCGGGCGCCAGACCGGCCGATTGCGGGAAGGCCGCGCGCAGGGCCTGCGCCAGCGGCGCCATGTCGGCCCCGTTGCCGCCCCAACCGTGCAGCAGCAAAAGCAGTTGTGCGGGCTGCCCTTCGGAGGGCAGCCATTCCAGGGTGTGTTGCATGCCACGCATTGTCGCCGCGCACCGGGGCGCGCCAGGGGCGCGGGGTCTCGGGGCCGCGGGCGCTCCGACACAATCTGCCGGTCATGCGCGCCCCGCCTCCCTGCCCCGCCTTCCCGCGCCTGCTGCAGCGCCGCAGCGTGCAGGCGGGCGTCCGCTCGCTGGGGCGTGCGCTGGCCCTGCTGGGCCTGTGGGGCGCGCTGACAGCGCTGGCACAACCCACCGCCGCGGCCCAGGCCCCCCAGGCTGCAGCCCCGGCCGCCCCGCCTTCGGAACGCTGGCAGCCCTGGGCCGCCGACGGCTTCAAGCACCTGGGGCCGGGTGACGGCCTGCCCAACGACGTGAGCATCGCGCTGGCCGAGGACGCGCTGGGCTTCCTCTGGGTCGGCACGATGGGCGGCGTGGCGCGCTGGGACGGCTACCAGTTCACCAGCCACGTCTACCGTCCCGGCAGCCCGGGGCTGCTGCCGGACAACGTCGTGCAGACCCTCTTCCGCGACGCCAGCGGCCGCCTCTGGGCCGGCACCAACGCCGCCGGCCTGGTGGGCTTGCCCGACCCGCGGCTCAGGGCAGCGCAGCCGCTGCGCATCGGTGTCGGACCGCAGGGCCTGGTCCACGGCAGCGTGCGGGCGCTGTCCGATGACGGCCGCGGAGGCCTGTGGGTGGCCACCGACGGCGGGCTGGACCATCTCCACATCGCCAGCGGCCGCGTGCAGCGCGTGCCCATGGGCCCGACAGCGGCCAACGGCCTGCGTGGCGACGGCGCCGTGACGCTGCTGCGCGATCGCCGCAACCGCCTGTGGGTGGGCACGACGCAAGGGCTCTTCGTGCAGGACGGCGACGAGGCCCCCTTCCGCGAGGTGGCACTGCCCGATGCGCTGGCGGCGCCCGGCACCCCGCGCGAACAGACCCAGCCGCCACGGCCCGAGAGCCTGCTGCAGGACAGCGCAGGCCGCCTGTGGGTGGGCACCAACCGGCACGGCGTCTTCGTGATGGAAGCCGACGGCCAGGCCTTCCGGCCCCTGATGGAAACCCAGCGCGACGCCGACGGCCGCGGGCTGGCGACGCGCCGCGTCGTCACGCTGATCGAGGCGCGGCCCGGCGAGATCTGGGCCGGCACGCTGGGCCAGGGCGTGGTGGTCATCCACGCCGACAGCGGCCGCACGCGGCGTCTGGTGCACCGGCCGCTGCTGCCCTCCAGCCTGCCCGACGACCACGTGCGCGCCCTGCTGCGCGACAGTTCAGGGCTGGTGTGGGCGGCCACCTACAGCGGCCTGGGTCGCCTGGACCCGAACAGCGACGCCGTGCTGAACGTGACACCGCGCGTGACGCTGGCCGAACCTCAGGCGGGCCGCGCTGACTACGCCGCGCTGATGGCGCACAGCGACGGCAGCCTCTGGCTGGGCACCTTGTCGCAGGGCGTGGAGGTGGTCGAACCCGACACCGGCCGCATGCGCGTGCTGCGCCCCGACGCACGCCGCCCCGAGGACGCGCTGCCGCTGGACGCCACCGTGAGCCTGGTGGAAGCCGCCGACGGCAGCGTCTACATCGGCAACTACCGCGGCCTGTACCGCGCCCGGCCGCGCGCCGGCCAGGTGCCCGATCTGCAGCGCATCCGCTGGCCGGGCCGCCCGGCCGACGCCGGCATCGGCCCGCTGGTGCGGCAGGGCCAGCGGCTGTGGATAGGCGGGCTCAGCGACGGCCTTTGGGCGATGGACCTGGCCAGCGGCCGTGTGGAACACGTGCTGAAGCAGCCCCAGCAGCAGCTCACCGACCACCGCATCAGCGCACTGGCCGTGGGCCCGAAGGGCGCGTTGTGGATCGGCACGCGCAACGGTCTGAACCGCTACGACCCGGGCACCGGCGAGGTGCAGCGCATCGCGGCCAGCGCGGCCGCTGCCGGTGCCGCCGAGGGCCTGGCTGGCGGCTTCGTGGCCGCCCTGCACACCGACCGCCGCGGCCGGCTCTGGGTGGCCACCTACGGCGCCGGCCTGCACCTGCTGACGGAAGGTGGCGATGGCCAGGCGCCAGCCCGCTTCCGCCGCTGGGGCATGGCCCAGGGCCTGCCCGACGACAACACCAACGCCTTGCTGGAAGACGACGCGGGGCGGCTTTGGGTCAGCACCGACAGCGGCCTGGCGGTGGTCGACCCGGAGACCGGTGCCGTGCGCGCCTTGCGCCGTGCCGAGGGCGTGGCCTACGGCGTTTTCTGGACCAATGCCGCGACGCGCACGGCCGCCGGGGAACTGCTTTTCGGCGCGTCGGGCGGCTTGTCGGTGGTGCGGCCGAACCTGCTGCAGGCCTGGCGGCACCGCCCCGCGGTGGTGGTGAGCGAACTGCGCGTGGACGGCCGGCCTCAGCCCCTGCCGCCCCCCGGCGAGCCGCTGGTGCTGTTGCCGCCCGCACGCAGCCTGGAGGTGGCCTACGCGGCGCTGGATTACTCGGCACCCGAACGCAACCGCTATGCCCACCGCCTGGTGGGCCTGGACAAGGACTGGGTGGAGACCGACGCCCGCCGCCGCCTGGCCAGCTACAGCAACCTGCCCCCGGGCGAGTACCGACTGCAGATGCGCGGCAGCAACCGCGACGGCGTCTTCAGCGAGCAGCCCGCCACGCTGCTGCTGCGCGTGGAACCGGCCTGGCACCAGACCTTGTGGTTCCGGCTGCTGGCGGGGCTGGCATTGCTGGGCCTGGTCTACGGCCTGGTGCATGCGCGCACCCGGCTGCTGCAGACGCGGCGTGTGCAGTTGCAGCACCTGGTGCACGAACGCACGCTGGAACTGCAGGCCCTGTCGCAGGCGCTCAGCGAGAAGAGCAGGGCCTTGGAGGAGAAATCGCGCGTGCTCGAGCGCGCGAGCATCAGCGATCCGCTGACGGGCCTGCACAACCGCCGCTTCCTCACCGAGCACATCGAGGCGGCGCTGGCCGCCAGCCTGCGCCGCGCCCAGACCCATGTGGGCGAGGACCGCACGGCCCCCGACACCGACACGCTGTTCCTCCTGATCGACGTCGACCACTTCAAGGCCGTGAACGATGAACACGGCCACGCGGCCGGCGACGCCGTGCTGGTGCAGCTGGCGCAGCGCCTGCGGGTGGTGATGCGCGAGAGCGACGAGCTCGTGCGCTGGGGCGGCGAGGAGTTCCTGGCGGTGGCGCGCGACACCGACCGCGCCCGCGCCGACGAACTGGCCGAGCGCATCCGCGCCGGCGTGGCGGAGGCGCCCTTCCGCCTGCCCGATGGCCGCGCGCTGCGCCTGAGCGTCTCGATCGGCCACGCCTGCTGGCCCTTCATCGCCGAGCACCCGCAGGCGCTGGACTGGAACGGCGTCGTCAACGTGGCCGACATGGGCCTGCTGGCAGCCAAGCGCCTGGGCCGCAACGCCTGGGTGGGCCTGCAGGCCAGCCCCGACACGCCCCACACCACGCTGGCCGCACTGGTGCGCGCGATGCCGCAGCAGGCCGTGCAGCAGGGCCGGCTGCGGCTGAGCAGCAGCCACGACACCGCCGCCGCCGCCCGTGCGTTGAGCCAGCCCTAGCGGAAGTTGCGGCTGTGCGTGGCCAGGCCTTGCAGCAGCGGGGTGTGGTCGAGCAGGGTCTTGGCCACCAGATGGCGCACCTCGTGCCCGGGCTCGCCCTGGCACTGCCAGATGCCGAAGACGGTAAGCAGGCTGGCCCCCAGCAGGGCGCGGCGCTGCTGCTCGGCCACCTGCGGCCAGACGATGACGTTGAGGCTGCCGGTGTCGTCTTCCAGCGTCACGAAGACGACACCGCGCGCGGTTTCGGGCCGCTGGCGGTGCGTGACGATGCCGCTGGCCCGCGCCAGCCGGCCGTGCGGAAAGTGTTGCAGCACCTCAGCCGGCAGCACCTTGAAAGCCGCCAGCTGCGGCCGCAGCAGCGCCACCGGGTGCTGCGTGAGGCTCAGGCCCAGTCGGCGGTAGTCGCTGAGCACGGTGGTGGCGAGGTCGGGCGCGGCGAGCGTGGCTGCCGCCTCCTGCGTGCGCGTCTCGCGCAGCAGCGGCGTGGCGCGCGTGTCCACGCCGGCCACGGCCCAGGCGGCCTCGAAACGATGGCCGGCCAGGCCCCGCAAGGCATCGGCCTCGGCCAGCAGCGCGAGCTGGTGGGCGTCGAGCTGGGCGCGGCGCGCCAGGTCTTCGGCGCTGGCGAAGGCGCCCTCGCCGCGCGCCGCCACCAGGCGGGCTGCCGCGGCTTCTTCGAACCCGCTGATGCGGTTCAGCCCCAGGCGCACCGGCCGCAGCAGCGGGCCGCCGCCGTGCGCGCCGGGGGCTTCGGGCGAGGGGGCCTCGGGCTCCAGGCCGCTGGCCCAGGCGCTGTGGCGCACGTCCACCGGCAGCACGCGCACGCCGTGCTCGCGCGCGTCGCGCACCAGCTGCGCCGGGGCGTAGAAGCCCATGGGCTGGCTGTTGAGCAAGGCGGCGAGAAAGGCATCGGGGTGGTGGCATTTCAGCCAGGCGCTGGCGTAGACCAGCAGCGCGAAGCTCGCGGCGTGGCTCTCGGGGAAGCCGTACTCGCCGAAGCCCTCGATCTGCTTGAAGATGCGCTCGGCATAGGCCAGCTCGTAGCCCTTCTCGACCATGCGGCCCACCAGCCGTTCATGAAAAGGCCCGAGGCCGCCCTTGCGCTTCCACGCGGCCATGGCGCGGCGCAACTGGTCGGCCTCGCCGGGCGTGAAATCGGCCGCCAGGATGGCCAGCTGCATCACCTGTTCCTGGAAGATGGGCACGCCCAGGGTGCGTTTCAGCGCCTTCTCCACCTCGGCGCTCGGGTAGTCGACCGGCTCTTCGCCGTTGCGCCGCCGCAGGTAGGGGTGGACCATGCCGCCCTGGATGGGCCCGGGCCGCACGATGGCGACCTCGATGACGAGGTCGTAGAACGCCTTGGGGCGCAGCCGCGGCAGCATGGCCATCTGCGCGCGGCTCTCCACCTGGAAGGTGCCCAGGCTGTCGCCGCGGCTGAGCATGTCGTAAGTCGCCTTGTCTTCCTTCGGGATCTCGTGCAGCGCCAGCGGCCGGCCCTGCTTGGCGCCCACGAGATCGAGCGCGCGGCGGATGGCGCTGAGCATGCCCAAGGCGAGGATGTCGACCTTGATCAGGCGCAGTGCATCCAGGTCGTCCTTGTCCCACTGGATGACGCTACGGCCGGGCATGCTGGCGTTCTCCACCGGCACCAGTTCCGACAGCGTGTCGCGCGCGATGACGAAACCGCCCGGGTGCTGCGAGAGGTGGCGCGGAAAACCGATGAGCTGCTGCGTCAGCGCCATCCACAGCCGGCACACGGGCGATTCGGGGTCGAAGCCGTTCTCGCGCAGGCGCTCGGGCGCGATGCCGCGGCCGTCGAACCAGTGCTGGCTTTTCGAGACGGCCTCGATGCGCTCGAGATCGATGCCCAAAGCGCGGCCCACATCGCGCAGCGCGCTGCGCGGGCGGTAGCTGATGATCACGCCCGTCAGCGCGGCGCGCTCGCGGCCGTACTTCTTGTAGATGTACTGGATGACCTCTTCGCGGCGCTGGTGCTCGAAATCGATGTCGATGTCGGGCGGCTCACCGCGTTCGGCGCTGATGAAGCGCTCGAAGAGCAGCATCGTGTGCACCTCGGGGTCGACCGCCGTCACGCCCAGGCAGTAGCAGACGGCCGAGTTCGCGGCGCTGCCGCGCCCCTGGCACAGGATGCCCTGGCCACGCGCCCACTGCACGATGTCGGCCACGGTGAGGAAGTAGGCCTCGTACCGCAGCTGCCCGATGAGCGCGAGCTCGTGCTCGAGCATGCCGCGCACCGCCGGCGGCACGCCGTTCGGATAGCGGCTGGCGGCGCCCTGCTCCGTCAAGGCACGCAACCAGGTGGTGGGCGTGTGCCCGCTGGGCACGATCTCGCGCGGGTATTCGTACTTGAGTTCACCCAAGGAAAACGCACAGCGCCCCGCCAGCGCCAGCGTGTTGTGCAGCCACTCGGCCGGGTACAGGCGCGCCAGGCGCGCGCGCGACCGCAGGTGGGCTTCGGCATTGGCCGCCAGGCCCAGGCCGGCCTGGGCCACGGTGCGGCGCAGCCGCGTGGCCTGCAGCACATCCAGCAGCGGCTTGCGCGAACGCGCGTGCATGCGCACGTCGCCCACCGCCACCACCGGCAGGCCGGTGAGTGAGGCCACGCGCTGCGTGACATCGACGAGCAGCGCGTCGTGCGGCTGCAGCAGCAGCGGTACCGCCAGCGCGGCGCGGTCGCCGAACCAGGTCTTGAGCCACAGGGCCTGGGCGAAGAGAGTCTGGAAAGGGTCGGCCGCTGGTGATGCGCTCTCGGCGGCCGGCTGCGGCAGTGCGCCCGTGACCACCAGCAGCGCCAGGCAGCCGGGCAGCCCGGCCAGCATGGGCGCGGCTGGCGCGCGGCCTTCCAGATCGCCCATCTCGGCGCGGTACTGGCCCTTGGGCGCGCGGCGCCGGCACAGCGTGATCCAGTGTGAGAGGTTGGCGTAACCGCGGCGCGACATCGCCAGCATCACCAGGCGCGGGCCAGCCGGGTGCTCGGGCGGGGAGGCGAGCAACGGGTCGTCGGGATCGCCGTCTTGATCGGTGGAGGTGGCGGTGGCGGGCGCCGCCGTTGAGGTTCGCGTGGGTGTTGGTGTTGGCGTTGGTGTTGGCGGGCGGCCCTGGGGCTGCAGCCGGATGTCGCTGCCGATGATCAGCGGCTGACCCAGGCGCTCGGCCTCCAGGTGGGCGCGCACCGCGCCAGCCAGCGAGCATTCGTCGGTGATCGCCAGTGCCGTGTAGCGCAACGCCTGAGCGCGTGCCACCAGTTCCTCGGGGTGCGAAGCCCCACCGAGGAAGCTGAAGTTGCTGCGACACAGCAGTTCGGCGTAGCCGGGCAGGCTCAAGCCGGCCAGAGGGCTGCGGCGGGGCGTGCGGGGGCTGGGCTCAGGGCTTGAAGACACGGCAGGGCGTAGAAGGGCTCGGGCTCGCGCGCCCGCGGGGGCGCAGGCTGCGGCGATGCCGGCGCGGGGCTGAAAACCGTGGGCGCCAAATGATCCAGCGGGCTGCGCACTGCGCCGCCGCCCAGGCGCAGCACGTGCGTGTAGATCATGGTCGTGCTGACGTCGGCGTGACCCAGCAGTTCCTGCACGGTGCGGATGTCGTAGCCCGCCTGCAGCAGGTGGGTGGCGAAGGAGTGGCGCAGCGTGTGCGGCGAGGCCGGCTTGTCGATGCCGGCCTGATCCAGCGCGCGGCGGAACACGCGCTGGAAGCTCTGGTCGTGCACATGGTGACGGCGCTCGCCGGCGCCGCGGGGGTCTTGCGAAGGCTGCGCGCCCGGGAAGACCCAGAACCAAGACCAAGACAAGCCGGCGCGCGGGTACTTGCGATCCAGCGCGTAGGGCAGTTGCACCGGGGCGGCGCCGGCGGCGCGGTCGGCCTGCCAGAGTGCGCGCACGCGGTCGAGTTGCTCGCGCAGCGGCGCTTCCAGCGCGGCGGGCAGCATCACGAGGCGGTCGTGCGCGCCCTTGCCTTCGCGCACGATGATGGCGCGCTGGCGGAAATCGATGTCCTTCACGCGCAGACGCAGCCCTTCCATCAGGCGCATGCCGGTGCCGTAGAGCAGCCGGCCGAAGAGACCGTGCGCGGCGTAGAAGGCGGGGCCGCCGGAAGGCGCGGCGTGCTGCATCTCGTCAAGCACCGCCAGCACACGCAGCACCTCGTCCTGCGCCAGCACCACGGGCAGACGGCGCTGCTGCTGCGGCCGGCCGATGTCGTCCATCCACGGCACGGGCGTGTTGAGCACCTTCTGGTACAGGAAAAGCAATGCCGAGAGCGCCTGCCGGTGCGTGGAGGGCGAGACGTTGCGCTCGGTGGCGAGCCAGCCGAGGAAAGCCTCGATCTCGGGTTGGGCCAGTTCCAGCGGGTGGCGCATCTCGTGGAAACGCACGAAAGAGCGGACCCAGCGCACGTAGACCTCTTCGGTGCGCAGGCTGTAGTGGCGGTAGCGCACCTGGGCGCGCACGGCGTCGAGCAGGCGGGGGGGTTGCTCGGCTTGGAAGCCGGGGGGCCAGGCCAGGGGAGGCTGCGGCCGTGCGGGCGGCCGCGAAGCCGGCATGGCCGCCGCGGGCGGTGCCGGCTGGAGCGATGCGGTGTGCCTGGCGGGCCCTGGCATCCCGCCGTCGTGGGCCCGGTTGCGGGAAGACTTGGACAGGGGCTGGGGCATGGGCATGGGCATCTCCGTGGCGGTGGCCAAACCAGGCGGGCGCCTGGAACCTTGGCGTGCAGAGGAAAAAAGGGAGCGGTGAAGAGCGGAGGGGGACAGCGGGAGGGGCCGTCTGCGCCGCGAGCCCTGGCCTTCATCGGCAGCAAGCTGTATATTTATACAGCTTTTGTGGGCAGCGGTGGGACTGTGTTGCGCAGTTCCTGGGTTCACGCGCGGTGTGGCGTGCGCTTGGAGCGCTGTACCTCAGGCGCGCGAACTCGGCCACGGCCGGCAGCGCCCCACGGCCACTGCGCCAGTGGGCCTTGGCTTGAGATCTGGGCCTTCGGCGGTGGCCGTTGGGGGTGGTGGTGGGGGTGGGGGTGGCCGCGACATCGCGCGGCGCGCAGCGCACGCCATTGCCGGGCGGCTAGACAGGGAGGAACGAGCGGATGAAACCGGTGCCCGGCACAGAAGCCGCGTCGATGCGCGTGCTCAAGAAATTGCCCGTGACCGCCCGCGGTGCGCTGCGCCTGGCTGCACAGTTCGGCGACGCTTTGGTTTGCGTGCGGCACCGCATTGATGACACTGGCAGCTTTCGCTACACCACGGTGGAATTGCTGATCAGCAAGACGCCGGTTCAAGCGAGACAGGAGCGCCGGGTGTATGTGCGCATAGGCGCCAGAGAATTCGCCTTGCAAGATCTCGCACGCCGCGTGGGCGCAGAGTGGGATGCCCGGCAACGGCTGTGGCTGATGCCCAAAAGGCTGGCGAATCTGCTGAAACTGCAAGCACGCATCGTGGCAAAGTAGATACATGCGTTCAACGCATCCATCTACCTCGGTCCACCGCTGCACACATGTGTATGCCGGTGGGGACTTGGGGGTGGGGTGGAAAACACGTTAGGCCTCACCAGCCCAAATGCAATCACGGCCCCATCTGCGCGCTTCGGCTGCACTTCAGCGCTCGGGCAATCGCCCACGACCTCCACACCAACACACGCACGGCGCTGCGCTTCGCTTCGCCAAGCAAGCTCCAGCAGCTTCTTGCAACAATGCGCCGCACGAAGCAGCGGCCTGGAGGCCGCAATAACCGAACTCCCACGCTCTTCCGCTGTGCCCAGGCGCACGACTTCAAGTCACAGGGCTCGCACGGCGTCAGAGCCTGCGCACCGTACCCGCGCCAAGGGCTCCCTCAAGTCGGCTCGCCACCACCCGTGCAACTCGTGTGAGGCCTAACCCCTCGCTCAGCGCCGACCCGCTACGGCGGGCCAGCTTGCCCGTGCGGCGCCTTGGTTTATGCTGCACCGCACGGGCAAGCCGTCCCACCTCCGCGGTCGGCGTTAGCTCGAACGTTAGGCCGCACACAGCGGGCGTGAGCAGTCGAACCACCTCTGAGTTCCGAGATGCCCGCCGCGTTTAAATCCCGGCATCGGCTTATACGCGCTCCGACCAGCGGTCAACGCACGAAGCTTACGCAAGCCAACGCCACCAAGCGCTCCGCGGCGAGCGCCCAAGAACTCCGCTGTTCATGTCAGCGCTGCGCGGGATTCGCCCTCTTGCTGCCTCGCCCTCGCGTCAGCCAGTTCGTCGTCTCGCCGCCGGGAAGCAAACTGTGCCGCCCACGAAAGGCTTCAGCGGCGGCGAAGAAGGCCTTACACATCGCAGCTACACCGCGCTGAGGGTTCAGCCAAGGTCACGGTTCGCCGCCATCGCAGCGTCCGGCGTGCGGCCTAACCCTTCGCTCAGCCGCGACCCCACACGGCAAGCCGCTTGGGCGTCGTGCCGCCTTGGTCTATGCTGCGCCACGCCGCCCAAGCGCCTTGCCGCGCGGGTCGCGGTTAGCTCAAACGTTAGGCAGCACCAAAGAGATGTCTCCTGCGCTCACCGTTGAACCCCTCGCCAGACATCGCGCGCTTGTTCCGCTTCTGGCCGAGTGGTTCGCCTCAGAGTGGCCGGCGTGGTACGGAAGCGCTGGCCAAGGCAACATTGACCAAGATCTCCGAGCCTTCGCTACCTCAGAAACTACACTTCCGATCGGCTTCGTCGCATTCCTTGCCGGAAAGCCCGTCGGAGCTTGCGCCTTAAAAGCGGAGTCCATTCCGAGCCATGCGCACCTGTCACCCTGGGCCTCAGCCGGATTCGTGGCTCCAAAACTCAGAGGCAAAGGCATCGGCGCTGGTCTGCTCGCTGCAATGCTCACGCATGCACATCGCCTCGGGTATCCGCATGTCTACTGCGGCACCAGCACTGCGGAGTCTTTGTTGCAAAGGTCAGGCTGGCATGCAATCGAGGTAACTCAACATGCCGGTAAGCGTCTCACGGTGTATCGCAGTGCTGCCTAACCCCTCGCTCAGCCCCCGACCCGCTACGGCAGGCGTCGTAAGCCCGGCGCCCGCCGTTCGTAGCATCATCGGTCACCGGGCTTACGCCGCCTGCCTCCGCGGTCGGGGTTAGCTCGAACGTTAGGCCTCGCATGAACCATCACATGACCGCCGCCTTCGCTTCGGTTGGCCGCGCAGTCTGGCTGTGCCAAGTTTTCGAGGCCTCGCTCGCGCCCATCTACGAGTTCTTCAAGATGAACGTACAACCCGGGTACTTTCAGAAAACCGGAGGCTATGTGGCCGGTGGGGCGTACAAGAACCCGCTCAAAAACATCGTGAAAGAACTGTCGGCAAGAGGCAACATCGATCCGACCGTCGAGTCGAGGCTCGAAAAGTACATCGAGGATCGCCACCTACTCGTTCACAGATGGTTCATCCAAAACGGTTGGCCGAAGGATGAATCTGTCGAAGCATGGAAGGCACTTGAAAGTCACGCGACCGCCGTCGGCGACGAGGCTCAAGACCTGATGCACTACTTCACCGGCTACATCGTCAAGCATGCTGAACCAGGCAGAGCGCAGGCGAACCCGGACGAGTACTCCGCAAGAATCTCAAGTCTCTTCCGTGAGCCCCCGCAAGAGTGAGCGGGCCGCAAGCCTACCCCGAGCGAGGCCTAACC
This sequence comes from Rubrivivax rivuli, assembly GCF_004016505.1. Lineage (GTDB taxonomy): Bacteria > Pseudomonadota > Gammaproteobacteria > Burkholderiales > Burkholderiaceae_C > Rubrivivax > Rubrivivax rivuli. The sequence goes on from NZ_SACR01000008.1 coordinate 51,041, forward strand.
CCTCGCTCAGCCCCCGACCCGCTACGGCAGGCGTTGTAAGCCCGGTCCGTGCCAGCGGTAGCATCGTCACGCACCAGGCTTACAACACCTGCCTACGCGGTCGGGGTTAGCTCGAACGTTAGGCCTCACCAGCCCAAATGCAATCACGGCCCCATCTGCGCGCTTCGGCTGCAGTTCAGCGCTCGGGCAATCGCCCACGACCTGCACACCAACACACGCATGACGCTGCGCTTCGCCAAGCAAGCTACAGCGGCTTCTCGCAGCACTGCGGCGCACGAAGCAGCGGCCAGGAGGCCGCAATAACCGAACTCCCACGCTCTTCGGCTGTGCCCAGGCGCACGACTTCAAGTCACAGGGCTCGCACGGCGTCAGAGCCTGCGCACCTTACCCGCGCCAAGGGCTCCCTCAAGTCGGCTCGCCACCGCCCGTGCAACTCGTGTGAGGCCTAACCCCTCGCTCAGCGCCGACCCGCTACGGCGGGCCAGCTTGCCCGTGCGGCGCCTTGGTTTATGCTGCACCGCACGGGCAAGCCGTCCCACCTCCGCGGTCGGCGTTAGCTCGAACGTTAGGCAGCACGAGCAAGGTCGTTGGTTGGCCTCCACCTCGCCCTGCGGCTGTCGCCGCAAAGACACGCGCTCCGGCTGCTCCTCTGCGGCTTCTCCGGCCTGCACCGTGGCACACCTGGGCTCCTCTCCGCTACCCGTCATCGCGGCCCGTCTAAGGCCGGGCCGCTCTGGAAATGCCGCGGCGCTCTTCAACCTCTGGCCCCGGTCCCAGCCGGCGCTAAGGCGCCGGGGAACAGAAGTCACTCGCCCCGAGCCTTTGGCGTCTTCCTCAGCGTGCTGCCTAACCCTTCGCTCAGCCGCGACCCCACACGGCAAGCCACTTGGGCGGCGCGGCGCCTTGGCTTATGCTGCACCGCGCCGCCCAAGCGCCTTGCCGCGCGGGTCGCGGTTAGCTCAAACGTTAGGCCTCGCAACCGAACCCGCACCATCCAGAACGCAGCAAGTTCCCATGGCCGAGCACCGCATCTTCGCCACTCCGTTCGCCGCGGTCTACCCAATGTACGTTCAGAAGGCCGAACGCAAGGGGCGTACGAGGCAAGAAGTCGACGAGATCATCTGCTGGCTTACGGGGTACAACCGAGAGTCTCTCCAGCAGCAGATTGACAACAAAGTCAGCTTCACTGACTTCTTCGCGCAAGCTCCCGCCATGCATCCGAAGACCGACCTGATCACTGGCGTAGTGTGTGGGGTACGTGTGGAGCAGGTGCCGGATCCTTTGATGAAGAAGATTCGCCAGTTGGACAAACTCGTTGATGAGTTGGCCAAGGGAAGGGAGATGGAGAAGATCCTGCGCCAATGAACCAGGAGGTCTTGTCGGCTGCAGCGAGGCCTAACCCCTCGGTAGAGGCGAGGCCCAACGGCAAGGCGCCCTGGCCGCGAGGCGTCCAGGGCTATCATCCGCCTCGCGGCCAGGGCGCCTTGCCGTCGGCCCCGCCTCACCTCGAACGTTAGGCAGCACACTCAAGGGGACCGCCAATGAGGCTTTGCGCAAACGGCTTCCGACCTTCAGACCCAATACCGAGGAAGATTCTCTGACGCGCCTTAGTTCACCGAATGACCACTACTTGGAGATCAGCGTTGAAGGCACTTCTGATTGTGGCCCTGGCTATGTTCCTGACGAGCTGCGAGGCACCGCGGGTTACGCGCGGATATCCGCAGACATCGACACAGCAACCCCAGCGGGTCACGGCCCAGCCCATTCCACCAAAGCCGCCCAGCGCCCCACTCTCTGCTCAAGAGGAAGAGTACCTCGCCAGTATGACGTTCTTTGGGATAACAATGCATGCACCGCTCAAGGTTCCAACATGCCCTTCATCGTTTCAGAACGTGCGAGCATGCTCTCCTAGCGGTCTCTCTTGCTGGACTGAACGGAGAATGGTGGAGGAGTTTGGCCCAGTCTGCTACTTCCAAGATAGACAGCAGATTAGGTACTCCCGCCAGGCCCAGCCGAGTTGGGCGCGCGGACCGATCGATATTGGTCTGGACGCGAAAGGGCGGATTGTGCGGATGGAGTTTCAAGCAACTAACGGAACCGCCGTCCTGGAAGAGCTGTATAAGCGCTTCGGTATGCCAACTGGCACAACAGCACAAACAGAGTCACAACGTGAGATAGTCGGATGCATAAGCCGACCCGGTCAGTTAGATGACTGCGCAGTCGTGCGGCGCGCGAGTGAGACCACATCCTATACACAGGTTTGGCGCCGAAACGGCCTAGAAGTCCGGTTCAATCAAGCCAATAACGTAGTCACGTTTCGCTAGTGCAAACGGACAGCGGCGCCGTGCTGCCTAACCCCTCGCTCAACCCCCCGACCCGCTACGGCAGGCGCAGTAAGCCCGGTCCGCGTCAGCAGTAGCATCATGCGCACCGGGCTTACAGCGCCTGCCTCCGCGGTCGGGGTTAGCTCGAACGTTAGGCGGCACCGAAAGCCAGTTTCCTCAGTTCAACCATCTTCTCAATGCGCTTACGCCTACCGCTTCTGCCTCTTTTCTCTAGCGTCCTCATATTGCAGGGCTGCGCGTATCCGAAAGTGGTCAAGTACTACGACGAAGAGTGCCAAATCATGGCCAAGCGCATGGAACTGGACGTCACCAATGTCCGAGTAGCTCAGTCGTGCGACAACGACTCGTGCCTTCTGAGCCTTGCTACTGGTCTTGCCTTCTCCGCAACAAGCATCGTCATCTCAGGCTCAGTCGTCCAGGTTGGGAACGCGCTTTACTGGAAGGAGCGCAACCGCAAGTGCAAGCGAGGAGAGCCCTACGCACCGGGCGACTCGCCGGCGCCCTCACCTGCAACCAGTTCTGCTGCCTGAGTGAACCGGTCATCACGCGAGGCGAAGAGAGTGCCGCCTAACCCCTCGCTCAGCCCCCGACCCGCTACGGCAGGCGTCGTAAGCCCGGCGCCCGCCGTTCGTAGCATCATCGGTCACCGGGCTTACGCCGCCTGCCTCCGCGGTCGGGGTTAGCTCGAACGTTAGGCCTCACGAGCCCAAATGCCAATACGGCGCCATCCACGCGCTACGGCTGCGCTCTAGCGATAGGGCGGTCGCGCAACGCATCGGCATCGGCGCATGTAAAGCTCTGCGTTCTTCCAAGCAAACCACCTCGGCCCTCCCGCGACTCTGCGGGGCACGAAGCAGCGGCCAGGAGGCCGCAATAACCGAAGTCTCACGCTCTACGGCTGCGTCCAGGTTCACGACTTCAAGTCAAAGGGTTCCCACGGCTTCAACGCCTCCGCACCGTACGCGCGCCACGTGCTCCCTCAAGTCGGCTCGCCACCGCCCGTGTAACTCGTGTGAGGCCTAACCCCTCGCTCAGCGCCGACCCGCTACGGCGGGCCGTCTTGCCCGTGCGGCGCCTTGGTTTATCCTGCACCGCACGGGCAAGCCGTCCCACCTCCGCGGTCGGCGTTAGCTCGAACGTTAGGCCTCACGAATACAACTCTTGACACGCATCGCACTACTCGCCATCCGCCTTTACCAGCGATGGATTTCTCCGACCAAAGGCTTCTCCTGCGCGTACCGTGTTCATACAGGGCGCAGCGGTTGTTCTGAGCTGGGCTACAGAGCTATCCGCAGGTATGGCCTGCTCGGCGGCGCGGATGTCCTCAACGTAAGGCTGGCCCTCTGTTCCGACTGCCACGCCGAACGGAAGGCCATATCGTCCAAGAGGAGAGCGCAGCTTGGCTCATGCGATCCTCCATGCGACATACCCTGCGACGGGAAGGACGCTCGTTGCCTTGATGGGCTCTGCGACTGCCTGGACTGTGTGGACTGCGACTGGAAGAAGAAGACAAACGACCGCCCAACCCGCCAGCAACGTCGAGACCACCGTCAACAAGTCCGCGAGCAGCGAACCCGCGAGAAACAACGTGAGGCCTAACCCCTCGCTCAGCCCCCGACCCGCTACGGCAGCCGTTGTAAGCCCGGTCCGTGCCATTCGTAGCATCATCACGAACCGGGCTTACAACACCTGCCTCCGCGGTCGGGGTTAGCTCGAACGTTAGGCCTCAAAGACAGAACACTCCGCATGCGCAGCCTTGTCCTCCGAGTACTAGCAATCCTCCTCGCCTCGCTCACCGCATTAGCCGGCACGTTGTACGTTGCATTTGCTGTCACTTGGTTGAAAGCACCCGCTCCAAAAGTAGCCCTTGTGACACTGCTCCTTTGTGCTCTTCCAGCGGCGGTGTCATGGGGCCTACTACGCGTAGCCACACGCATGCAAACAAGAGCGCGGGAAAAGACCTGAGTCCCGCTCAAGTACTTCTCCTGATGCAGCCGACTCCCTCAATCAATCGCGCTACCTTCGTCGAGAGCACTGGATCAGAAGGTTCTCCACTTCTGCCGGCATCGGTTCAGGTCTCCTGCAAACAGGACCCGCAGTTTCAGCAGTACCCATTCATCTCGCGCCCGGCTACATTGAGGCCTAACCCCTCGCTCAGCCCCCGACCCGCTACGGCAGGCCACGCCCGCCGCGAAGCGGGCTTGTTTATGCTCCACTCCGCGGCGGGCGCGCCCTGCCTCCGCGGTCGGGGTTAGCTCGAACGTTAGGCAGCACGAGTAAGGTCGTTGGTTCGCCTACACCTCGCCTTGCGGCGGTCGCCGCACAGACACGCGCTCCGGCTGCTTCTTCGCAGGCCTCTTCGGCCTGCACCACCGCCCGCCTGGGCTCCGCGCCGCGGCCCGTCATCGCGGCCTGTCTAAGGCCAGGCCGCTCAGGAACTGCCACGGCGCTCATCAACCTCTGCCCTCTGTCCCAGCCGGCGCTAAGGCGCCGGGGAACAGAGGTCACTCGCCCCTGGCCCTTGGCATCTACCTCAGCGTGCTGCCTAACCCTTCGCTCGGCACCGACCCGCTACGGCAGGCCGCCTTGCCCGCGCGGCGCCTTGGTTTATGCTGCGCCGCACGGGCAAGCCGTCCTGCCTCCGCGGTCGGTGTCAGCTCAAACGTTAGGCAGCACGAGCCAAGCCGTTGGCTTGCCTCCACCTCGCCTTGCGGCGGTCGCCGCAAAGACACGCGCTCCGGCTGCTTCTTCGCGGCCTCTTCGGCCTACACCACCGCGCGCCTGGGCTCCGCGCCACAGCCTGTCATCGCGGCCTGTCTAAGGCCAGGCCGCTCTGGGAAGACCATGGGGCTCATCAACCTCTGGCCCCCGTCCCAGCCGGCGCTAAGGCGCCGGGGAACGGAAGTCACTCGCCCCAAACCGTCGGCTTACACCGCAGCGTGCTGCCTAACCCCTCGCTGAACACCCCGACCCGCTACGGCAGGCCGCCTTGCCCGCGCGGTGCCTGGGTTATCCTGCACCGCACGGGCAAGCCGTCCTGCCGTAGCGGTCGGGGTTAGCTCGAACGTTAGGCCGCAGAACCCACCTCCTCGGTTCTCAAATGTCCACCACTCAGCAGATTCCGCCCGAGGTCCACGCCGCCTGGGATCGTGGCGACAAGATTGACGCCATCCGTGCGCTTCGCGAGGCAACGGGCCTCGGATTAAAGGAGGCCAAGGAAGCCCTGGAGTCTGGCGCCTACTCTGTCCGAGTGCCCGGCATCCCACAACCCTTGGCACCACCCTCAGCAGAAGTGGCGGCCGCGCTGAAGCGCGGTGACAAGATCGACGCCATCAAACTCATGCGGGAGGCCTCCGGCCTCGGCCTGAAGGAAGCCAAAGCTGTTGTGGAGGCACTGGCAGGTGAGGCTGTTGACCCAGCCACATTTCGCAAGACCGGGCTTGCGCCTGGTGAGGTTCCCCGCGGCTCCGTCAACTGGGCGCGCATCATCACGTTCTTCGGGGTCCTCATCGTCGTGGTTCTGGTGGCTTATCGCCTCCTGCGCACATGAAGCTGCGGCCTAACCCCTCGGTCAACCCCCGACCCGCTACGGCAGGCGCTGTAAGCCTGGTCCGCGGCACACGGTGCATCATCGCGCACCAGGCTTACAGCGCCTGCCTCCGCGGTCGGGGTTACCTCGAACGTTAGGCCTCACAGACACGCCTCTCATACACACAGTCTGAGCCCGATGAAACCTACTTTGCAAGCGCTTGTCATTCTCGCGGGCGGCGCTTTAAGCAGTGCAAGCATGTCGGCCACGAACGCGGACCACTGTTCGGGTACAGAGGGCTGGGCCACCTCGATGGCGTTCGTACATCTCAAGAACGCCCAGCAGACGGGCAACGACAAGGTGGACTTCAAGAAGACAAAGACGGTTCGCCTCGCATCCGAGAAGATCGGAAAGGACTTGTTTCGACAGGTCCATCACGTGACCTTCACCGAGATAACCGGACGGAAGATTGAAGTCATCACCGTCAACAGCGCATCAAGCAAAGAGTGTTCGATGTCCGGTGTCCAAGTCTTCGTTGTGTCACAGCAGCTGGGTGAGCGGTGAGGCCTAACCCCTCGCTCAGCCCCCGACCCGCTACAGCACGCCAGCTTGCCCGTGCGGCGCGCTGGCTTATGCTGCACCGCACGGGCAAGCCGTCCTGCCTCCGCGGTCGGGGTTAGCTCGAACGTTAGGCAGCACGAGCCAAGTCGCTGGTTGGCCTCCACCTCGCCTTGCGGCAGTCGCCGCAGAGACACGCGCTCCGGCTGCTTCTTCGCGGCTTCTTCGGCCTGCACTACCTCGCGCCTGGGTTCCGCTCCGCTGCCCGTCATCGCGGCCCGTCTAAGGCCGGGCCGCTCTGGGAATGCCGCGGCGCTCATCAACTTCTGGCCCCTGTCTCAGCCGGCGCTAAGGCGCCGGGGAACGGAGGTCACTCGCCCCAAGCCCTGGGCATTCACCTCAGCGTGCTGCCTAACCCTTCGCTCAGCCGCGACCCCACACGGCAAGCCGCTTGGGCGTCGTGGCGCCTTTGCTTATGCTGCGCCACGCCGCCCAAGCGCCCTGCCGCGCGGGTCGCGGTTAGCTCAAACGTTAGGCGTCAGAAATGAAGACACTCACTCTCGTTGCACTGCTGCTTCACTTCGCACTTGCGAGCGCTTCAGATCTTCCGAATCAACGTCTTTCTCAGCTCGTCGCGGCAGATCAAGAGGTACGTCGCAGCGGTATCACGCCAGAGGGCTGGGCAGCCGCCGCCAAAGCAGACGCTGAGCGTCGCGTTGAGGTACTCGCCATGCTGAAGCAAGGCTCAATTCGAACGTCACTCGACTACGAGAATGCCGCTCTCATCATGCAGCACGGCACTCAGCCGAACGACTACAGACTCGCACACGCCTTGGCAACCGTTGCGGCAACGCTGAAACCGGACAGTCGCTTTGCCCGCTGGCTGCAGACCGCAACGTGGGACCGACTCCTCCACAGCCTCGGAAAGCCACAGTGGTACGGAACACAGAAGCAACGCGACCCGGCCTCGGGCCAGTTCAGAGAGCTTCCGAACGAGCCCGACATCTCAGATGAACATCGCCAGAACCTGAACGAACCTGCCGTTCGCCGAGCGACACGAAGTCCCGTGCCCAAATGACGCTGACGCCTAACCCCTCGCTCAGCCCCCGACCCGCTACGGCAGGCCGTCTTGCCCGCGCGGCGCGCTGGTTTATGCTGCACCACGCGGGCAAGCCGCCCTGCCTCCGCGGTCGGGGTTAGCTCGAACGTTAGGCCGCACACAACACCTTATCAGGTGCTTCGACATGAATACCGAGCAACGCTTTCTCCCAACCTTCTACGATGTGAACTGGCGAGGGCCTATGAGCCTTAAAGAGGCTCAGCAGACTCGACATGATTCATATGTTCTATACATGGTGTGCGGCACACACATGATCTACGGAAAGTCGACTCTTCTTTACATAGGCCAAACCCAGAGGTCTGCGGGAAAACGGATCGCAGAGCATCGTTGGATCGAAGAACTCCCCGATCCCGCTGAGATCTATTTTGGCGCCATCTCCCCACCCATTGAAAAGTGGAGTGATATAAGGCCAGACGAGGATTATCCTGTTCCCCCTCCAGAAACGCTGAATGCAATCGAGTCCCTCCTAATCTATTCACATCAACCAGGATTCAACTCAAGAAGCATTGGGCGGCCACCAAGGACAACAACGGACATTGCGTTGTTCAACACCGGGCGGAGATCCGTCCTACTGCCAGAGATCAGTTCCATGTACTGGGGTAACCGCAGTGCGGCCTAACCCCTCGCTCAGCCCCCGACCCACTACGGCAGGCGTCGTAAGCCCGGCGCCCGCCGTTCGTAGCATCATCGGTCACCGGGCTTACGCCGCCTGCCTCCGCGGTCGGGGTTAGCTCGAACGTTAGGCCCCACAGCCGAAAGTCACGGAACTC
>NZ_SACR01000009.1 GCF_004016505.1 Rubrivivax rivuli
TTGCCTCCATCTCGCCTTGCGGCGGTCGCCGCAAAGACACGCGCTCCGGCTGCTTCTTCGCGGCCTCTTCGGCCTGCACCACCGCCCGCCTGGGCTCCGCGCCCCGGCCTGCCGTAGCGGTCGGGGTTAGCTCGAACGTTAGGCCTCACCAAAACCAAACTCGCATCATCACCGCTACCTGCGACTATGGAGTTCCTGCCCCCGCGCCGCCGCAATCCACTTTCGAACCCGCTCGTCGCAGTTCTTCTGCACGCTTCATCGCTCGGAATCTTTGTCTTCGGAGCGTTAACGTCTCTAATGACAAGCAGCTTGGTACCCGCAATCGCAGCGTTTGCAGTCTTGTCGGCGCTTGAGGCACTATGGACGTACTTCACCTTCAGAAGGTAACCGTCCGGGCCCCCAGCAGCGCGTGGACGTCGCTTGTTGTCCTGTACCCGCCTGGGAGGCTCCTGCAAACGTCCAAGCCATGACAGCCAGCGAGGCGTACTGCAACACAAGTCGGTAGCTTCAGGCCAGTGGTAAAGACAAACTACACGTTCAAACCAACGCAACGCCGTGAGGCCTAACCCCTCGCTCAGCCCCCGACCCGCTACGGCAGGCCGTCTTGCCCGCGCAGCGCGCGGGTCTATGCTGCACCGCGCGGGCAAGCCGTCCCGCCTCCGCGGTCGGGGTTAGCTCGAACGTTAGGCGGCACCAAAAGACGGCGTGCGATCATCCCCGCCAAGAAGCCACCCACTTTGCGCACATCCGACAACATAACTGCAAGGGAAACCTTTCGTGCACGACTTTCTCTACGCTTGGGGCCCACTTATCCTTCTAGTCGCTGTTTGGTTCTACTTCATGAAGAAGGGTGGCGCACTCAACTACAAGCAGCATGTTCAAGACATGAAAGATCTTGCCTCGGCTCAACTGGTTGAGATGAAGAGAACGAACGAGATCTTGGAGCGCCTTGAAGCGATCATGAAAGACAGAAGTCAATAGCCAACTGACTTGGCTCGGCTCAAGGTTCACGCCCTCGCGTCACCGGATCATGTTCTCCGTTCCCGGGTTGCGCTGCTTCCGTCCATCATCAACAAAACATGTCAGAGTGCCGCCTAACCCCTCGCTCAGCCCCCGACCCGCTACGGCAGGCCAGCTTGCCCGTGCGGCGCGCTGGTTTATGCTGCACCGCACGGGCAAGCCGTCCTGCCTCCGCGGTCGGGGTTAGCTCGAACGTTAGGCGTCACCCAAATGCGCAGAGAGCGCCGCACCTAAAACTACGAACTAGACCTATGAAACTCCAACTCCTGGTCTTCAGTGCGCTCTTCGCCTTGAGCAACGTGTCTGTCGCGCAAGAGATTCTCCGAGCGCCTGATCCACCCTCGGGGAGTCGAATTCGAGACGTCGCCGCCCTTGGCTTCATACCTATGGATAAGCGCTATGAGGAGTTGACGCCGCAAGAGAAGGCAAGACTTAGGTCAGGCTACGAGAGCATGCCCGAAACCGATGAGCCCCCGTTTCCACGCGACGGCATGAAGAAGATCATTCTGGCTTTGCGACAGATGTCTGAAAAGCGGGAAGCGGAGGGTCGTCTACGCGTTCACTTCCTCATCGACCAAAATGGACGTGCTTTAAAAGCCGACATCTACGAATCGCCTGACGAACTTCTAACGAATGCCATTACGCGTGTGGTCCTCGGAACGCCATTTAAACCTGCTGTCTGCTCCGGCAAGCCATGCACCATGGAGTTCGCTCTCGTCGTACAGCTAAGCCTTACGCTCGGAAGGTGACGCCTAACCCCTCGCTCAGCCCCCGACCCACTACGGCAGGCGTCGTAAGCCCGGCGCCCGCCGTTCGTAGCATCATCGGTCACCGGGCTTACGCCACCTGCCTCCGCGGTCGGGGTTAGCTCGAACGTTAGGCATCAGATTCAGGTGTGTTGGTTAGCCTATGCTCCTTCTCTCTGGAATCCTCATATTCTCCGCAAGCTTTGGTGCGACATGGATCATCATGATCCGGATCACCGACGACAATACGCCGCAGGAGAGCAATTCGTGGCGAGATATGTCGCTGCGCCTCGGGAGCCTTGTTTGGCTAGCGGCATTCGTCATTGCATGCGACAAGATCACTGGAAGCGCATGGCGCGAAAACTGGTTCGTACTGGGGAGCTTTCTAGCAGGTGCCTTTCTCGCTTTTGCTGCGTTCACCATTGCGGCACGAGCAAGGCCGGGCTTTCTTGGGGCGAAGCGCTATACCAAAGGGCCGCCCCTTGAATACTTATCCAGCGCCCCCCAAACACTCGGCGCCTGGCTCAATCTCGATCTACGGAACCTATCCAAGGCCGTGAGGTTGAGAATCCAAGCACAGAGCCGAAAGTCGCGCTGATGCCTAACCCCTCGCTCAGCCCCCGACCCACTACGGCAGGCCGCCCTGCCTCCGCGGTCGGGGTTAGCTCGAACGTTAGGCGTCACTAAGCAAGCACATGGCGGCGCTGTTTTCAACTCACTATGCATCAGCGCTCTGTGCCCGAAGACACTACGATGCCGCCATTTCAGCGCCCCCTAAAGCCGATCCTCTTTGCACTTGCAAAGGCACTCGTTCTCTTCACGGCTTGGCGAGGAATGATCTCGCTCTTCGGGCACTACTTTCCTCATCACAACACGCTAGTCCAGGCGGGAGCACTGCTTATTTGCGCCGGACCGCTTGTGTACTGGGTACTAGCCCCACTTCTCCGGGCTCTGGGCATAGAGGACACAGACAGAGATTCAACGAACTGAAAACCTTAATCTCGCTAGCTTGGCGGCATTTCGGCAGCGCCGCCTGAAGCCCCGCCACCACGGCAGAGAGCAACTACCCTACTCATGCCCAGCACGCCAACAGCACGCTGTGACGCCTAACCCCTCGCTCAGCCCCCGACCCACTACGGCAGGCGTTGTAAGCCCGGTCCGTGCCAGCGGTAGCATCATCACGAACCGGGCTTACAACACCTGCCTCCGCGGTCGGGGTTAGCTCGAACGTTAGGCCGCATCAAAAACAATGGGAGCGCATATGTGTTCGGTTGATTGGGCAATGCTGCTTGAGTACGCCAAGGTCTTGCTAAGTTGGCCGCCAATGGCGCTCGTCATCGCAGTGCTATTCATTTGGCGCTTTAGAAGTGCGATAGATGACTTTCTTAAGCGCGTTGTAGAAGGCAATATCTTCGGTCAAGCTTTCAAGGCTATTCCTCCAGCGCAACAGTCGACAGCAACTTCAGCAACAGAAGACAGACTTGCGACAGCAGCCGACAACGCGGTAAGGCCCGCAGAGCCTCAAGCGCGGCAGGACCCCGCCGCGGTGCCGCCAGAGTTGGCCCAAGATCCCTCTGCTCCGGCCGCGCTCAGATATATTCAAGAAAATCCCGGGCAAACTTTGCTGGAGTACAGACGAGTATTATTTGCCTACCACTCAGAACGTCTGTTCACGCGGATTTACGGAACTCAGATTACGATGCTGGAGTATCTAAAATCCAATGCCGATGTTCCCACAAAACTATCCGCACTAACACAGTTTCACGACGAGCATCAGCAAAGAGCCAGCAGCACCGAATATCAGCTCCGGGACTACTTGGGCTTCCTCGTGTCTTTCGGAGTAGTTTCGCAGTCCGGCCCTTCAGACTCGCACGAATACAAAATTACTGAGAACGGCATACAGTTTCTATCCTACATTAAGGCCAACTATCCAACGAATTGGAACCAACGCGCGTACTAGCAACCCCTCACAAAGGCGAAGCGCAAGAATGCGGCCTAACCCCTCGCTGAACCACCGGACCCGCTACGGCGGGCCGTCTTGGCCCGGCCTGCGGTACGCGGTACATTTTCGCAGCCCGGGCCAAGCCGTCCCGCCGCAGCGGTCCGGTTAGCTCGAACGTTAGGCAGCACGGATTCCCATTCGAAGTGCAACACTCTTCAGCCCACGCCTCGTTTGGCGTGCTGAACCCGAGAACCTTCCTCGGCCTGTCGTTGAGCTCTCGCTCGATCTCGTTGCATTGTCTTTGAGTTAGATTCTTAAAGCATGTCCTTTTCGGTAGGTACTGCCTGATCAGTCCGTTCGTGTTCTCGTTCGTGCCCCTCTCCCATGAGTGATATGGCTGCGCGAAGTACACCTGGATGCCAAGCTGTTCTTCCAACTGCTTGAATCCGTGGAACTCCGTCCCGTTGTCCAGCGTCAGGGTCTTCATCTTCAGCCTCCCCGCCCTAACCTCCCTGACCAGCGCCTTGTTCACTTCCCACGCCTGTCTGGCTGGCAGCTTCAAGATCCTCGTCTTGCGTGTCTTGCGGTCCACCAGCGTCAGCAGGCAGTGCCGCCCGTCCTTGCCCATCACCGTGTCGCCCTCGATGTGCCCCGCCTCGCTCCGATCCCGGGCGCCCGCTGGCCTCTCGCTCAGCGGCCTCTTGCCAGCTACCTTCCCTCTGCGATCTACCACCCGGTAGCCCTTGCGGTACCGGTGCGACAGCTGCCTCGTCTGCAGCCAGCTCCGCCCGCCCCGCGCCTTGTCCTTGGCCACCCACCGGTAGATCGTCGCCGTTCCTATGCTCAGCCGGCCCTCCTTGAGCAGCCTTCGACTCACCTGCTCCGGGCTCCACTTCCTCTGCACCAAGCGGTGCACCTCTGCTACCCAGGCAGCGTCAAACTTCGTTCCCCGGCGACACCGCCTGCGCCTGGCCTGCGCGTAGCTCTGTGCCTTCTCCACTCGGTACCGCCCGTCGCTCGTGCACGCGTTGCGCTTGAGCTCCCGGCTGATCGTCGACACGCTCCTGCACAGGTGCTTCGCTATCTTCCTCAGGCTCTCGCCCATGGACTTGTGCTCCACGATCAGATAGCGTTCCCTCGCGGTGAGTTGGTGATATCCCATGCTGCAGCCCTTCTTGCCGGAAGAGAAAACAGCAAGTCTCCACTCACCGCTCCCCCTTCCCGAAGGTGTTGCACTTCACGTGAGAATCCGCCCCGCACAAAGCACCGCTTCTCAACCGCGACAATTGCCATGCTCGAACAACTTCGCAAAGCCCTTTCCACATCGGCTTGGCACGAAGGAGACACGCCACCCGCTGTCGACTACGTACTCTTCTTTGACGGCAACACTGACGAGGAGAGCATCGCAACAAATCAAAGGGGCGACGGCAGGCCGGCTATCGCTGACATCTACAAGAGATTTCAAGAGATCGCAAAGAGAAGCGATGTCGAGCGCATCTTGGTAGGCCTTCATTTCGACTGGGACCATGAACACTATGCGGACTCGTTCCCTCCCGCAGAAAACGTGCATATCTTCACCACTGCGTCAACGTCGGACGTCGAAAGCTGGCTGGCTGACATGCACACCGACGGAGTCATCAAAGGATGGCCATACGGAAAGCCCAAGAATGCGCCGGAGCCGAGCAACGGCTACAGCGTTCTTTCGGTGTGCTGGGACTAGAGCGCAGGTTTCGCAACTCCCAGTGCGGCCGAATCCCTCGCTCAGCCCGCGACCCGCTACGGCAGGCGTAGTAAGCCCGGCGCCCGTCGCTCGTAGCATCATCGGTCACCGGGCTTACTACGCCTCCTTCCGCGCTCGGGGTTAGCTCGAACGTTAGGCCGCACAAACCACACTATGCGCGTCGCCAAGATTCAATTAGTCTGCGACTGGGCCAAAGCAACTCCACTTGCCCCAGTCCCGCGTACGAACGTTGGCTTGGCGCTCGCGTCGCTGGGCAAGCGTCCCATCAACGGCCTACGACGTGCACCAACCACAACGACAAACGGCTGGTACATCTGGTGCGGCACCGAGCTTTCCTCGGAGCCCGACTTCTTCGCACCACTGCACATCGAACACATTCACGACTACTTGCCCCAAGTGGGCGAGTACCTTGATCTGCCTCCTGGGTATCGCTTCTTGATAGACGGGCAAGACTTCGAAGATGTATGGTTCGACGCGTCTTTGCTCGAGGCAACGCCGAGTGAGTTAACGGCATCTCCTTTGCCTCCTGCCAGCCGCTAAGGACGGTCTGCAGAACCCTGCCGTCGACGCCTGGCGGGCTCGCGCCTACGGCTGGCAAGTCGTGATGCGGGATCTTTCGATCCGTTGATCGAATCGCGTCGCATGCGCGGCACGATTTCGACCTCTTCGGCGCCCTCGTGCGGCATCGCAGGGTAAGCGTCCGGCGAACTCATCTTGAACTGGGGCTGCGCGGCGACAACGATCCTGTCCAGTTAACGAATAGCTGGACACGATGGATACGGAGACCAGTCGTAAGCGCCGGCGCCACAGCGCAGAGCTGAAGGCGCAGATCCTGGCCGAGTGCGCCGTGCCGGGCGCGTCAGTAGCCAAGGTCGCAATGGCGCACGGGATCAACGCCAACATCGTGCATGGCTGGTGCAAGCTTGCCCGCGAGGCAGGTGCAGTGACTGTGTCGCAGCAGTTCTTGCCGGTGGCCGTCGCGACGACCGCGGTGCCGTCGACGGACAAGCAGACCATCGACGTTGAGCTGCGCCGCGGCGCGGTGGTGATGAAGGTGACGTGGCCGGTGGCGGCCGCAGCTGACTTCGCAGCCTGGACACGAGAGCTGCTTCTTTGATCCGCGCCCATGATCAAGGTTGAGGCGGTTTGGATGGCCGTGGAGACGCTGGATATGCGCGCTGGAACTGAAGCTGCATTGGCCCGGGTGGTCACGGTGTTCGGTGCAGCACGGCCGCACCATGTCTATCTGTTCACCAACCGGCGCGCCAATCGCATGCCCGCGTTGCGAAGCTCCGGGCTGCAGGCAGGGTTGCACGTGTTTTCATGGTTCAGAGCTCCACGTCGACGGAGGCGCACTGCGGCGCCAGGGGAAGGGTCTTCTCGACTTCGCTGGCAGGTAGGTCGGGGATCACGCCGTTGGCGGCGGCCTGGATGGCCACCAGGGCCCACTCGGGCGGCTCGAAGGGCACGACGTAGGTGCCGCAGGCCTGGGCGCACTGGCGCGCCACGAGCCAGGCCTCGTTGCGCGTCATTCCCATGGTGTGCTCCAAGGGCGTCATGGGCGCAGCCCACGCAGCAGGGACGGGTCGCCGCTCTCGGCGCCAGGTCCCTGCGGTTGGGCATCCACACCCACCAGGGCGGCCAGCGCGTGGCGCGAACCGCGACCGGCGCCGCCATCGCGCACGCGGACGACCATGGCCACCCGGTCGGCCATCTCGTCCATGGTCATGGCACCGAAGCCCACAGGCACGACCTCGCGGGTGGCCGGCTTGGCCAGCACGACCGCCGGCACCACGAAATGCTGGGTCGGCACGCCCATGGCCTCAGCCACCTTCTCGGCCAGGCCTTGGTCCGGCACCGCGTTCGGGAAGTCTGGCAAGGTGCCGCCGTCGAGCGTCACCGCGTAGACGGTGAAGCCGTACTTTTTCTGGAACTGCGCGAGCATCGGCGCCTGCACGTGGCAGTAGGCGCAGTTGCGACGGAAGAAGAAGTACAGACCGTGTGTCTGCGCCATCTCGCGCAGCAGCTGGTCGCGATCCTGCATGCGGATCGTGTCGTAGGCGCGCTGCGCGCCTGGCAGCGAAGGTCTGCCGCCGCCCGTGAGGGTGTGGTCGATCCACGGCATCCGCACGGCCACGGCCTGGGCCATGTCGGCGAAGGTCGAGGCTTTCTGGCGGGCCTGGGTAAGCATCTCCAGGTAGCGCATCACATTCGCCTCGGTCGGGTTCTGTGTCGCCACGTTCAGCGCACGCTCCAGCCTGACCTTGAAGGCGTCGAGTTCAGCCAAGTCGCGATCGTCGGGATCGAGCGGCTTGGCCGCCCGGGGCGCTGCCGGTGCCGGCTTGGGCACGGCCACCGGTGGCGGGTCTTTTTGCCAGAACCACCCTTCCCGCGATCGGCGCCAGTAGCGTGGCTCCACGGGCGCCTCCAGGAGCGCATCAGGGCGCGCTGCAGCCCCGTCCAGCGACGCGGAGGCCGGAACGGTGGCACTGGCCTGCGCGACCGCTTGTGCGCCTTCCTGGGCCCTTTCCTGTGCCACCACAGGCTGAGCGATCAAAGCCGCGGCCACGCTGCAGAGCAGGGCCAGGCGACTCGGCAGGGAGAACGAGAGGGAGGTCGGGCGAAGCAGCATGGTCAGCACTTCCCTTGGCCGTAGTAGCAGCTCGATTGCCGGTTCTGGGCAGCGCCCTGGGTGGCCGACTGCTCCAGCGGAGTGGTTTGGATGGAGGCGTAGAACTCGCTGAGGTCAAACCTGGACCAGTCCAGGGCCGTCAGTTCGTCGGGTGTGAAGCCCGTGCAGTCGGGCGTGCGGACATCGCCCCAGGCCTGAGCCAGCTGCGCCCTGCCCTGTTGCTGAATCACACGGGCCAGGATCGAGCTGAAACAGCACGCTGTGCGTGTGCGCTCGACGCAGATGCCCAGCGCGCTGCGGTTCGAGCAGTACTCGCCGAGCTCGTGGCAGCGGCCCTGTTGCTTGAGCCGGTAGGTTTCCTGCTGCTCAGCGCTGCAGCGCTCGATGAAACCGCCGTCGTTGCAGCAGTTGTCGATGCCCAGATTGGCGATCTGGCAGCGCCGATCGGCGCCCTTGAATATCTGGATGTTGGAGCCGTCCACGTCCATGTCGAGGCCGGCCTGCATGTGGGCTTCGAGCTGGCTGACCGCCATCGCAAAGTCCCCGTTGGCTGTCTTGTTGCGCTCCCAGCAGGAGCCGCCTTCGCAGAACGTCGTCGCGCCGCAGTTCACGGCCGGCGAGAACACGGCATCCGCGACCTTGCAGTCGTAGTTGAAGCTCGCCTGGATGCAGCGGCCGTTGTCGTCGAAGAGCCTGCAGCCCGACGTGCCTGCCGGGCTGCAAGTCTGGAAGGCCGCGCCGCCGCACGTCGACGTGTTGGCCACCGACGTGCAGGCGAACTCATTTGCATAGGACCAGCACTCGCGCGTCCCCGGCCATCGATCGCTGCGCCGAGCTGGCGTGCGAGTGCCGCCAGCGCCGGGTCCTGTTTCTCGATCACCTGCAGCGCGTAGCGCAGAGTGACGTCACCATTGACCTTCGCGTAGGCCGCCTCCTGGCATCGGTTGGCGCCGCAGTCCACGAGCACGGGCCGGTTGGGATCGACCAGAACCACTGCCGGCACCGCCTTCACGTCGAAGCGCTTGAACAGCACCGGGTCGATCTGCCACGGCACCTGACGCTCGCGCATCAGGTCGGCCAGCAGGTTCGTCGTGGCCTTCATCGAGCGGTCGCGTACACCGCGCAGCACCAACGTGCCCTTCACCCGGCTGGCATCGGCGATCAGGCGCTTGAGGCTGGCCTCTGGCATGCCCAGACTCACGAAGACGATGAGGCCGGCAGCCTCGCGGTCGTTGCCCTGCGCGGAGCCTGGGCCGCTGGGTCCCCGGCGAATCTGCTCGTACTGCTCAGCCAGGCGCGACAGGTCAGGCAAGGCCTGCTGCGCGGCGTTCGAGGGCTGCTCGGGGAGCCGCACGCCTGACGCGCGCTGCTGCGCCTGCATCGCACGCTCCAGCTCCGCCCGCGATGGCAGCGTGCGGGCGGCAGCGTCAAGCTCGGCCTGGGTGGGCATCCGGGGTGCGGCTGCAGGCGGTGAAGGCTGCACTGCAGGGGCCTGCGTCTGTGCCAGGCCGGCGGTGCACAGGCAGGCCAGCAGCACTGCCGGGGTGATGAGGTGGCAGCGCATGGTCACGAGATGCAGCAGTTGCGTTTGCGGAAGACCTGGTACGTGAAGTCCTCGCCCTTGATGGGGTACTCACGTCCGATGCCCCAGATCTGTGTGGTCCGGCCCAGGGGCTGGCAGCAGCGGTTGGCGCCCGAGCCGTCCGTGCCCGAGGTCATCGGGATCGGGTACAGCATCTGGGTCTTGTAGCCCCGCTTGTCCATCAGCGGCGCGGGGTGCCCGCTGCACACCGCTGACGGGCCGTGCTGCTGCCAGGAGATGAACAGCCGGTGCATCTTGGCCAGGATGCGGTGGTTCAGCAGCGAGCTGGCCTGGATGCCGCCGATGTGCACCGGCACGTTGCCGTTCATCGGGTAGGTCGGCCCGTTGCAGCCCGAGCACCAGAAAAGCTCGCGGATGCCGAAGCCCACGCTCGCAGCCACGCAGTCTGCGGAGCAGGCGCCGATGGCCATGGCCCGCAAGCATCTAGACCTCGATCCCATGGCACTGATGCTGGCGTCGCCACTGCTGACGGTGTACGTCGTGGCGTTCGCGGCCCTCGGATCGTGGAGCCGCGCCTGGTCCGCGCTTGACCGAGCTGATGACCAGGCCCACAGGTGGGCGAATGCGCAGGCCGCCCAGTGCGAGGAGGCCAGGACCTACCTCAGCCGACTTCGCTTGCTGCGGCGGCCACTGCTCCTGCACGACGTGTGGTGCCTGCAGGAGATCCAGCGAACCCGCACGTCCCTCACGAACCTTGCTGAAGGGCTGGATGCCCGCGAGCAGCTGACGGTGTGAACGCACCAGGACGCGCGAGTACGCGCAACGGACCCAAGGAAAACTCTATGGACACGCCAGTCAAGCACGCCCTTCCGCCCGCCTTGCGGCGGATCAGATCACTGCTCTTGGCCGATGTGCTTTTGCTGCTCCTACTGTGGACCGTACTCCCCTTGGCAGTTGCGGTAGTCGCTATGTCTCGGATAACTCTCTGGGGTTGGGAGACTCAGGCGGCGTTTGCCTCTCTCTACGTCATCGCTGTCCTGTACATCTGGGCACGTCGTTTGTCCCAAGGCTCGCACCTGTTTGATCGTCTCAGACCGCTCAGTGACCTCCAGTTCACGCTAGCTGTCGAAATGGCTGGTCAGTACCCACAGATCAAGCGCTACCTTGCTGAGGTTGCTGCCATGGGTCGCCCGCTCTGCGTCGAAGACATGCGCCGAATTCGCAGACTGCAATCCTCGGCTGACGATGCTGCGCAAGCCGTTGCCACCGCGGCGGCACAAGTCGCGCAGATGGATGTGCTGCGCAAGCTCGACAGCAGTTCATCGACAACCGCCGGCCACTAAGCCACCGCACAACCGTGGACCTGATGCAAGGCCTGCAGGCTGCAACCCTAGTGGCAGCCTTTGTCTTCGGTGCCGTCTTGGTTCACCGGGTCGGGCAGCGCTCGGCTGGCCACGGTGTGCCCAGGCCGAGCCGGCCTGCCGCGGCGCCCGCGCCGCGCCCGCCCGCGCACATCCCTGTGCGCGGCTTCGACGGCATCGTGGCTGCTACCTCCACCGCTAAGCTCGTGCAACTCGTGGAGCGCAAGACGCGCTTGTCTCAGGCGAACTTCACCAAGGACTGCCAGCCGGTGCTGGAAAGCCTGGCCGAGTTCGTCCAGATGCTCCCGGCATCCGAGTCTCACCACCACGCGCATCCCGGCGGCCTCTGGCAGCACCTGCTGGAGGTGGCCGACGCCGCCCTGACCTTCCGAGCCGGCATGGAGCTGCCACCGGGTGCCGGCACAGAGGAGCGCAAGCGGCTGGAGCACCGCTGGACCTATGCGGTCTTCGTGGCTGCGCTGCTGCATGACGTGGGCAAGCCTGTCACAGATGTTCGCGTCACCCTGTACACCGAAGACCCGCGCGACGGGCGCGCATGGACGCCCCTGGCGGGTCCCATGCGGGCCTTCGGCGCGCACTGGTACAGCCTGACCTTTGCTGACCCCACAGAGCGGGACTACCAGGCCCACGCGAAGCTAGGGGCCATGTTGCTGCATACCTTCGTGCCGCCGCGCGTCACACGTTGGCTGGCCGAGGAAGGCGATGTGCTGGCACAGCTGCTGGCTTACCTGTCCGGGGAGGACAAGGACGGCGCGCTTGGCAGCCTCATCAAGCGCGCCGACAGCGACTCGGTGCGCCGCAACCTGCTGACGAGCCCGCGCACTCGCTTTGCGACCGCGCGGGCCCGCCCACTCATCGAACGCCTGATGGAGGCATTGCGACGCATGCTTGTGGAGGGCGCCAGCCTGCCTTTGAACCGCCCTGGCGCAGCCGGCTGGGTTCACGATGGCAAGGTGTACTTCGTCTGCGCCAGGCTCGCAGACGAGGTGCGCAACTACCTGTCCCAGCATGAGAGCCTTCAAGGGGTTCCAGGCAAGGACAAGAACGATCGGCTGTTCGACACCTGGCAGGAGTACGGTGCGGCTGAGACTGCTCCAGACGGGGGTGCTGTCTGGCGGGTACGCGTCGAGTGCGAGGGGTGGTCCCCGCCCGACGCCTTCACGGTGCTTTGCTTCGCGGTGGACAAGCTGTACCCCGATGCCTCGCAGCGGCCGGCGCCGATGAAAGGCCGCGTTTGGCTGGCACAGAGTGCTGCTGGCCCTGCGGCACCGAGCACACCATCAAACGCCCCCGTAGCGGCCCCGGCAGCGACACCTGCAGCGTCCGTTGCCGCGCCAGCGCCTCTGCGGGTGCCAGAGGCTCCGCAGGCCCCCAGGCTGGCTCAGGCGACGCAGGTCGCCCAGCCTGTAGCGCCTGAGGCTGCGCAGCGCCTGCCAGTGGAGCCGCAAGCCACTGCGCCAGTCGCGCCACTGGCCATTGGCGAGGTGCGGCCGGCAGTACATGTGGAGGCGCCGCAAACGTTAGAGACAGCCGAGACGGCTGCGCCAGTTGCCCAGGCGCAAGCCCCTGCCGCTGTTGCCGCGGTGTCGCAGGAGGTGGAAGCACCTTCGTCGACCGCTCCTGCACCGCAGGACGCGGGCGACGACGACACGCTCTCAGTCAGCGAGTCAGCGCATGCGGGGATGAAAGAGGAACGAGCCCCGGTGACCGAGACGCCCGAGCTGGGGGCACCGCTGCGACCTCGCGAACGCGGTCAGCGTCCGGCTGGCGCAGCGGTAGGCAACAGCCGGCTGCCGACGCCGGCAGCCACAGCCCTGATGGCCTGGGTGGCGCAGTCGGTTGGGTCTGGAGCGCTCAAGTACAACGAGGATGGGGCCCTGGTGCACTTCGTGCCCGAGGGAGCACTCCTGCTGTCTCCGGAGATCTTCCGGCGCTTTCTCAGCGAGCACGAGGCCGTCAGCGACGGGCCTATCGCAGCCCTGCGCCAGTCGCACGGCGACCGCGCCTTCGCCCGCCTGCAGAACGAGCTCGCCAAGAGCGGCTGGACCGTGCGCAACGGCGACGAGAACATGCACTACTACGCCTTCGTCAAGGCGGACAAGTCGCTGTCGCGCACCGCTTCGTTCTGCCTGTTGGGCAAGCCCGAGCTGTTCTGGAACCCAGTGCCAGCGCCCAACGAACGCATCACGCGGGCGCCTCGGCCCAAACGTATGAGCCTGCCGGCTGGTGCCGCCGCTGGCTCCAGCACTGGCAAGGGCGCTAACACACGGAGTGCGGCATGAGCAGCGGACCGATCGACAACGTCTTCCGTCCGCCGTACGAGTGGGCCACAGTGGTGGCGGCCCTGCTGGTGGCCGGCGCGGTTCTGGCCAGGCCAGCGATGTTCCTGATGACGCCGCTGCAGGCGTGCGCGGCGGCCGTGGCCATGGTGCTGCTGGCCTCCTGGCGTCTGCTGCAGGCACGCCGGGTACAGCGCTTCCGGCGCGCTGTGCGCGAGTTGGAGCCCTACGCCTTGCGCCCAACCGAAGTGCCGTGGTCCAAGACCTCGGTGTTCCTCGGCCGCGGGTTCTACTGGACGGCGCGGCACACACAGCGGATGACGCTGCTGGCACAGCCAGAGAACGAGCACCTACGGGAGCCCACGCGGCTCTACAAGTGGGCTCGGAGCCTGGAGCGCAAGCCCGACGCGCCCGCCTGGCTGACGCGCTGGACCACCCGGGACCATCCCCTCAATCCCGTGCGTCCCTTGCCGCCTGTTGGTGGCAATCCTGCACTGCACGGCGTGGAGATCGACGAGGAGGAGATCCACACGGCGCTGGCCGAGCTGAACAACCACATGATGGTCTACGGCACTACGCGAGTGGGCAAGACACGGCTGGCGCAGATCCTCATCGAGCAGGACATCGCTCGCGGCGATGTGGTGATCGTGTTCGATCCCAAGGGCGACGTGGACCTCTTGCTGGGCATGTACGCGTCCGCGGTGCGGCACGGCCGCGCCGCGGAGTTCCAGCTCTTTCACCTGGGCTTCCCCGAGATCTCCAGCCGCTACAACCCGATCGGCAACTTTGAGCAGATCACCGAGGTGGCCACGCGGGCCACAGGCCCGCTGCCCGCCGAGGGCCAGTCTGCAGCGTTCAAGGCCTTCGCATGGCGCTATGTGAACGTCATCGCACGCGCGATGGCCGCCGTTGGCGAGCGGCCGGACTTCAGGAAGATCTACGCCTACGGTGTCAGCATCGATGCGCTGGCCAAGCGCTACTTCACCTACTGGCTGGACCGCAACGTCCCGGGCTGGAAGGACAAGTTCGACCCCTTCCCCACGAAGGAGCAGAAGGACCTGGTGCAGAAGGCGGAGAAGAACGGTCGGGACATCGAGCTGCTGCTGCTGGCCCAGTTCTTCAAGACGAGCGGCTACCAGGACGCGATCTTTGACGCGATCGCCTCGGTGCTGGCCAACGACCGCACCTACTTCGAGAAGCTGGTCAACTCGCTGTACCCGCTGCTGGAGAAGCTCACCACCGGCAAGGTGGCAGACCTCATCTCCCCCGAGTACGACAACACCGAGGACCCCAGGCCGCTACTGGACTGGATGTCCGTCATCAACCGCGGTGGCATCGTCTACTGCGGCTTCGATGCCCTGACGATCCGCGACGTGGCCGAGGCAGTGAGCGCGTCAATGCTGGCTGACCTGACCTCCGTGTTCGGCCGCATCTACAAGCACGGCTCCACCTATGGCATGTCCACGGGCGAAGGCATGCGTCGAATTCGGCTGCATGCCGACGAGCTCAACGAGCTGATCGGCCCTGAGTTCGTCCAGGCCGCCAACAAGGGCGGCGGTGCAGGGTTGTTCATCACCGGCTACAGCCAGACGGCGCAGGACATCGAGGCCAAAGTCGGCTCTACGGCGAAGGCCGAGCAGATTGGGGGCAACCTCAACAGCATCGTGATGCTGCGGGTGAAGAACATCGCCACGGCCGAGCGCGTGACGGATCAGCTGGAACAGGTGCGGGTCTTCACGCGGCTGCAGGCCAGCGGCGTGTCCGACACCAACGACCCCACGGAGATGGCCGATTTCGCCTCGCGCAACGAGGACCGAATCGCCACCGAGAAGGTGCCGATGCTCGACCCCGCCTGGCTCATGAAGCTGCCCAAGGGGCAGGCCTTTGCGCTGCTGGAGGGCGGCAAGCTCGTGAAGATTCGCATCCCCCTGCCCTTGCCTGCCAGCGAGGAAGGCGTGCCCGGCACCTGGCGCGACATGTTGACGGAGATGCGTCTGACCTACGCGAACTACGTTGCCATGAATCCCGACGAGGGGCTGACCGTGGAGGGCTCAGGCAATGGCTTCTAGCTCCGGCAGCGCCTCAATCGACCACGGGGTACTGGTCCGCCAGTGGAAGTGGCCTCTGCGCGTGGTGTGGTGGTGGTTCATCATCGGTCTGAGCGTGTGGTTCGGGGCCATCACGATCCACTGGTACTGGGCGCGCGATCGCGCCGCCCCGGAGGAGCGCGTGGAGTACGCGCGAAACGTTCTGAGCAACGAGTTGGGGCACCTGGCCGCGCTACGGCCGGGCATCTTCGATCCGGTGCCGCTGGCCACCTGGATCAACAACACGATCCACGACGGCGCCGTCGATGTCTCGCTGATGTTCGCGCGTTCGCTGATGAACTGGCCGAGCTTCATGCGTCGCAACGCCTCCAGCGACAGCATCAGAAACGACCCGGACCCCGGGGGCGAGTTCGTCCTGCGGCAGATCCGCGAGGCTGGCAATGGGTGGCACCTAGCAGTGGCTAACACAGGCCTGTTCGCGGTGCGTACAGCCACCTACCTGTGCGCTCTGCCGCTGCTGGGGGTGGGTGTCCTGCTGGGCGCGACGGACGGGCTGGTGGCGCGCGCGAAGCGCAAGGCCTGTGCGGGGCACGAGTCCGCGAGCATCTACCACCGGGCCAAGCTAGGCATCAGCTTTGTTGCGATTCTTGGGTATGTGCTGTATCTGGCAGCGCCTGCTGTGGAGGATCCACTTCGGTCAATCATCCCAACAGCAATTGGTATCGCGATACTGGTGCGGCTGCAGTGTGCCTACTACAAAAAGTATATGTAACGTGCGCCAACTTCTTTTCCCAAGACGTACTCTGCCGATATTGGACTGCGCTCTCGGCTTCGGCTTCTGCGCAGCCGAACACGTGGGCGCAGGGTGCACGAACCAGTCGTGCAGTACGGACTTTGGAAAACATGGACGACGCGGCACAACCGACCGTCAGCCTTGCAGAGCTTCTTGCGCGCCATTTGCGAGTCAACATGCTTGCGAAGCCGACAGAGGCACGGTACGACCTAGTGACGAGGAACCTCGCACGGTTCCTGTGCGGGCCGACGGCGCATGCCTGCGACGTCTACCTGAACCAGATCACACCCGACGTGATGCTGGATTTCCGGGCCTGGAGCCTGACGCGCATGAAGCCGGTGTCGTTCAACACCGAGAGACGACACCTATCGGTGCTGTTCAACTGCGCTGTGCGAGAAGGCTTGATGCTGGCGAACCCGCTGCGGAGAGTATCAAACGCGCCTGTGTCGCGGGGTGCACCAAAAGCGCTGACGAAAGACAGTATGAACGCCTACCTTGAGTGGCTGCAGACTGCGACGCGCCTCGACCGGAATGGTCGGGCCGTAGATGTCATTCAGCCACAGTGGTTCTGGTACACGGTACTGCGAACCTTCTACTTCACCGGCATGCGGAAGCGACAGCTGATTGGGCTTGTCTGGAGCGACATTGACTTTGTTGAGCGGTCAATCCATTTGTCAGCGGAGTCGTCGAAGACTAGGCGCGGCTGGAAGGTTCCTTTGCCTGAACCGCTGGTCAACGACTTACTAGACCTGAGGCGGAGAACGCTTGAGGTGTGCCGCCAGCATCTTGGTCCACGGCAAGTGTTCTGTCTGCCCCTGTTCAGCGAAAGAAGAAGCGCGTTTCGGCACGACGTGATGCGGCCAGACAACCTCGACAACTTTTTTCAACGGCTACGGAAGGCGATGCCCGTCGACACACCGAGGCTCAGCGCCCACAAGATTCGGCACACAACTTCGACGATCCTGGCCAACAAGGTACCAAACCTCAAGGTGGTCCAAGAGCAGCTAGGTCACACGTCGATCAACACGACCTACATCTACGTGCACCCGAACCTCGCGACGATGCGAGACGCACTCCAAGCACTGGAATGAATCGAGACAAGACGTGAAGTTTGACCAGCGGAAGACACCGCCGGTATAGTCGGAAGCGTGGGGTTCAAGACAGAGAAGTCTCGACAGCTCCCGATCAGCCTAGTCTGATGGGGAGCCTGCTTACTAGGTAAACAGGCTCCCCTTGACTTTGGCTCCCCGACCTGGGCTCGAACCAGGGACCTACGGATTAACAGTCCGGCGCTCTACCGACTGAGCTATCGGGGAACTGAGCCTCACAGTATAGCGCGTTTTCGGCGCTTGTGAAGCCTTTTGAGCTTCAGCCTCTGAATGCCGGACCTCGCGCCACCATGCCGCCTCGGACGGGTCAAGGAGATCGAAGTCAGATTGCTGACCGCCAGCCAAACGCTAAGAGTCATGGACCCAGCAATGCCACTGTGCAGGCCAATTCTCAGGCGCGAGCAAACTGAAACGGTCCTGCTGAAGCATCCAGAACCAGATCGCCTCCCGACGGCACAACGAACTCAATCCCGCAAAGCAAAAAGCCCCGATCTCTCGATCGGGGCTGATGCTTAATAAATAGCCTGACGATGTCCTACTTTCACACGGGAACCCGCACTATCATCGGCGCAAAGGCGTTTCACTGT